>JAWMQN010000013.1:0-2513 GCA_033283265.1 Halieaceae bacterium GM1-29 | reverse complement strand
GTGTTGGTTTCCACTTAAAACTGACCCAGGATTTCCATCCAATTCTGACCCGGGTTACGGGTGCCCAGTATACCTAGGCGTCTGTGGATAAGTCCTCTGTCTGGGTCGTGTTTTCTCCTTCTTCAGGTGTAGGCGTGGTGGCTCGTTTCCGTTTGCTGCTGTTGCTCGCGAGACTGTGACGGAAGCGCCAGGACTCATTGCCTGTCTCCACGATGTGGCAGTGATGGGTCAATCGGTCCAGTAGCGCTGTCGTCATCTTGGCGTCACCGAACACGCTGGCCCACTCGGCAAAGCCTAGGTTGGTCGTGATCATCACGCTGGTTCGCTCATACAACTTGGAGAGCAGGTGGAACAGCAGTGCACCGCCGGCTTGGCTAAAGGGCAGATACCCCAGTTCATCGAGGATCACCAGATCAACATGGGTAAACCGGTAGGCCAGTTGCCCCTGCTTGCCTGCGGCTTTCTCCTGCTCCAGTGCATTGACCAGTTCCACCGTGGAGAGGAACCGCACCCGTCGCTGATAGCGCTGGATGGCCTCGACTCCGATGGCGGTGGCCAGGTGCGTCTTGCCCGTTCCCGGCCCGCCGATCAGTACCGCGTTCTGCGCACTGTTCATGAACTCGCCACCGTGCAGGCGCCGAACCAGGGTTTCATCCACCCGGGCCTGAGTGAAGTCGAAGCCCGCCAGGTCACGGTGCGCAGGGAAGCGGGCCGCCTTCATCTGGTAAGCCAGTGATTTGACCTCCCGCTCCGCGGTCTCCGCAGCCAACAAGGCCTGTAACACCTGCTCCACATCCATCGCATGGCTGCGCGCCTGCGCCAGCAACTCTGGCAGGGTCTGCGCCATGCCGTGCAGCTTCAGCGCCTTCAATTGCGCCACCAGGTCATTCGACATGGTTCACCTCCTCAGCTGTCTGGCTGCGCAGGTGATCATAACGATGCACGTTGGCCTCGGGCTCCTCATTCAGCGTCAACGAGGTCTCTACCGGCGTCAGGGTAACCACCGGAGCTTGCAACCGGGCCAGCACGTTCAGTATATGGTCACCGCTGATGTTGCCCGATTCCAGGGCCAGCTCCACGGCCACCTGCACCGGTTCCAGACCCTGGGCGGCCACCGCCGCCAGCACCTGCGCCATCACCCGGTCGCCCCCTTCGTGGCGCAACAGGTGCCGTTGCAGCACCTGCAAGCGCTCCGGCATCTCGGCAAAGGGCGCGCCATTGCGCAAGGCTCCCGGCTTGCGTTGTAGGACGCCGACGTAGTGCCGCCAGTCATAGATCGTCTGGTAGCGTTCAAAGGTGCGCCGGTGCCGGGCGACCTCTTCCCCCTCGGCGACCAGCAGTAATTCCCAGGGATACACCCGCAGGCTGATCACCTGGTGGGCCAGTTCGGCGGGCACGCTGTAGCGGCTGCGCTGGTAGTGCACCAGCGCCGTGGCCGAGACTCGCACCGGCTGCTCGATATACCCGTCGAAGGGCTGGGGGTTGGGCATCAGGTGGGGTTGTTCATCCTCCAGCACCGACGCCAGGGTAAGGTCGGGGCAGTCCGGGTGGCGCATGTCCGCCCAGGCCGCCCTGCATTCGCTGGCCAGCCAGTCATTGAGGTCGGCCAGGGAGGACCAGTGGCGGGCGTTGGCGCCAACCCAGAGTTGCCGGCGGCGGTCCTGCACGTTCTTCTCCACGACGCCTTTCTCCCACCCGGCGGCGCGGTTGCAGAACTCGGGCTCGAACAGGTAGTGCCCGGTCATCGCCAGGAAGCGCGCATTGACAGTGCGCTCCTTGCCACGCCCGACCTTGTCTACCGCCGTCTTCATGTTGTCGTAGATCCCGCGCCGGGGTATCCCGCCGAAGGCGGCGAAGGCCCGGGCATGGGCGTCAAACAGCATCTCGTGGGTTTGCAGGGGGTAGGCGACCACCAGGAAGGCCCGGCTGTGGGCCAGCTTGATATGCGCAACCTCCAGCCGGCGCCGGATGCCGGCAATGATGGCGTACTCGCAGCTCCAGTCGAACTGGAACGCCTCACCCGGTGCAAACCGCAACGGGATGAAGGCCTGGCGAGCAGGGGCCGCGCCACCGGCTTCGCGCCATTGCTTGGCAAAGATGGCCACGCGGGCATAGCCGCCCGGATAGCCCTGTGCCTGAAGCAACTGGAATAACACCTTGGCGGTGCGTCGGTCCCGCTTGGGGCGGTGGCTGTCGGCCCGAAGCCAGCTGACCAACTGTTCCTTGTAGGGGTCGAGGATACTGGGAACGGTGCGAGTAGGATACGCAGGTTCACGCATCTCGCCCTCCCGCAACCAGCGCCTGAGAGTATTACGGGATAAACCGGTCTGCCGCGCGATCTCGCGCAGGGGTACTTTGTCGCGGAAATACATCCGCCGGATCTTGGCTAACATGCCCACTGTGATCACTCCTTGATACCCCGCTCAAAAAGTGAGCAGGATAGTCGATTCAGTGGGTCAGTTTTGGATGGAAATTATCCCGTTAAGTGGGTCAATTTTGGGCGGTAATCAACA
>JAWMQN010000012.1:0-2526 GCA_033283265.1 Halieaceae bacterium GM1-29 | reverse complement strand
AGAATGTAGTCAAAAATGAACTGGTCAACGGTGTGGAAGAAGAAAGCCCAACAAAGTATGACAACGCTAAAAACCGCCAAACCCATTACAAAACCTCGTACGGCCATAAGCTCGAATGCGCTCTAACGCTTCAAACACCGGCGGAGCGTAGCGACGTCCGCGTGCTTTGACTTGTTACATGCCGCGGCTAGCACGGAGCCACCGACAACGCTGAACCGACCGCGTTTGCTATGCCGTTTATTATTTCGGTTGTGACCCTAGCTTTGTTAAAGGTTATATCGATCAAAAACCCAAATATTGCTGCTAAATAGAGCAGATATCCAAAGCCCATGTAGTCATTGTATAGAATGGTATAGAACCAATCTTGACCAAAGATATATATTGTTGAAGACAGTATTGTTGCTACCACCAACAACAGCCCAGGAGCGAACAAATGCTTCACGGCTTTTGGCTTAAAAAATGATATAGCGAGGAGAATCAAAAACATCGCTAAATTAGAGCCAAGAAATATTCTGAGGTCGAGCTTCAGGTTACTCACGATTTCGAGATATTTTCCCTTTACGATATCGCTTAACGTGCTTTCCGCTACTTTGATATTTTTAATTCTCTCCGTGTAACCCGAGGCTATTGACTGCGCCAAGGCTTTTTTCTTCTCGCAATCGTAGCCACACATAGACGCAATTATACTGGCAATCTTTTCGGGTAAATCATTATCTAAGTTGGCCTGAATCTGCTCTTTCTCTAAACCCAGTCTACCGGCGATATTCAATGCTGCCTCTGTTACTGAGGATTCATTTATAGCTTGTTGCTTTGCGCGCACTTCCTTTTCAATCTGGCTCTTTACGAAGCCTTTGGCTGAATCTTCAACTTTTTCAGGTGACACGAACGTCACTGAGAATAGGATACCAAACAGAAAAATTCCGAATACGCCTATTGATTTTAATGTAGTGCTCATAGCTTCCTTAGCATGTAACGCTTGCAGCAGCGGCGCGCGAACCGCGCAGCGGTTTGTGCGTCCGGCCCCGAAGGGGCGTACTGCCGGCACTTGTTAAGTGCCTCACGGCTATATATTGAAATGACGCACCCCCACTCTTTTTGGTTTTAGAAAATACACGCCCGCTATGACCATAGACAGCAACGAGAAAACAAGCGCCGCTACAGGGAAAGGGCTGCCAATGCCGAGACTGTAGATGGCCACATAAAATAGTACAGAGCCGCCGAACGCACCTAAAATAGTAGCTAATAGCCGGCCACCAGCAACTAACGTAGCCTGGCAGTTCGGACACTGGACCCTGCCACCGATGCACGAAAGTCTCAGCTTTGTGCCTTTTGAGAGGATCTCCGCATTGCAATCAGGGCATGTTCGATGACGCATGGGCACTTAACGCCGCCAGCACAGGCCGGAGCACGCAGTGCGGAGGTCCAGCCCCGAAGGGGCGATTGTGCCTGGCCTTGTTAGCACTGCTACCTTGCCTCTTGCTCTGTGAATAAAGGCAGCCTAGAAAGATCCTGATTTAGTTCTTGAATTTTACCCTCAAAGTAGAGTTTGAACGTGCTTTCTACGGTATGTTGCTGCTCGGCAACATATATAGATAACCACCTTACCTCTTTTTCTTTGCCCAGACCGAACATAGATTTGACCATTTTAGGCTGAACAATGCCGACTAAATAGGCATACTCGTTGGGATTGCCAATGACTGAAACCCAATAATCAATTTTGCTCTCATTGTTTTTGACGGAGATTGTTGGCTCAGACCCACCTGTGTTTTTACCTACTTGTTCGACCCATGGAAATTTTCGGAATTCTTCGATAAATAACTCGTAGGTGGCCTCACCTTTGAGATCATATTGGTCGAAGTCATATCCTGCTTGCTGGATGTCGTAGGTGTACGGACCTGCCATGATATTTGTCGCCAGAATTATCGCGATTATTGTAAAAATTGCTCGACTCATATTGGGTGCTAACGCTTCAGGCTGCGGCACGCGTAGCGTGTCCGTAGCCCGGACTTGTTATATGTCATTCCGCCTACAGTCCATTACGGCGCCAAAATACTTCTTTTGACCAGGCGGAACTATGGATGCCGTTGCTATGCCCTCATCCATAGCGCAAAAAGGGCATTTTTTTAGTCTTTGCTCCGAAAGGTAATCACGAAGAGCGTCAAGACCATCTGAACCGATTAGTAAAGTGTTACCACCAAGCGAAGTCGTGTCTTGTTTTAGCTTTTTTATAGCAAGGTATTCAAATGTAGAATTCGTATTTATAAACTCAATAAATTCACATGTACTATCAAACGATTCCGTCACTAATGCCGAGTGCGTACACGCTAAATTCATCAAACAACTCACTACAAGTATTGCCTTTTTATACATTCTGCACACCGACCTCCGTCACCGACATATAACGCTTCAAGAAGGGGCGCCGTTTACGGCGTCCCACTTACTTGACTTGTTAGTGCGCAACCTCGATACGAAACGCCAATAACTAAGAATAAGGGCGCTCCAAAAAAGCAGCGTTGCACCGTAGAA
>JAWMQN010000011.1:0-3848 GCA_033283265.1 Halieaceae bacterium GM1-29 | reverse complement strand
ACCCCATCCCGAACTCAGCAGTGAAACGATGCATCGCCGATGGTAGTGTGGGGTCTCCCCATGTGAGAGTAGGTCATCGCCAGGCTTCTAAACACAAACCCCGCCCAGCTATCTGGGCGGGGTTTTTCTTTGTGGCGTGCATAGGCCTGAACAGGTTACTTAATACCCGAGTTTGCGAGGGTTTCAATCCCGAAAGCTCCTTGGCTGTCGACGGAACTCGGCGCCACCCTACAGCGGCTGCTGGAGCGATATTTTCAGCCTCCAAACAGTGGCTGTAACAACAAACAACTACCCTTCACTCATCTATGACAGGCGGGCGCGGTATTTCGACTCGCGCGAGCCAATATCTGTTGACTCGACAGGGTGGCATCTATAGAATGCCGCCTCCTCTTTCCGGGGTGGTGCTTTGCGTCTTGCGGAAGCGTAATGGGCAGGGCCCAGGATCGGAAGGGGAGAGTGGCTGCAAGGCCATGTAATTATCCCAGTTTTTGGAGTTTTAACTTAATGGCAACGATCAACCAATTGGTTCGTAAGCCGAGAAAACGCAAAGTCGACAAGAGCGACGTACCCGCGCTGCAGGGTTGCCCCCAGCGTCGTGGCGTATGTACTCGTGTATACACTACTACTCCGAAGAAGCCGAACTCTGCGCTGCGTAAAGTCTGCCGTGTGCGCCTGACCAACGGTTATGAGGTTTCCTCATATATCGGTGGTGAGGGTCACAACCTGCAGGAACACAGCGTTGTTCTGATTCGCGGTGGTCGTGTGAAGGACCTGCCCGGTGTGCGTTATCACACCGTGCGTGGCAGCCTGGATACCTCCGGTGTGGCGGATCGCCGCAACGGTCGTTCCAAGTACGGCGCCAAACGTCCGAAGTAAGCTCGACGAGCGTATCCACGCTTATTGAAATGTAGTTAGTAAGGCCGAACCCCTGCCTCCCCCGCATATGTGGCAGGTCGGTGTTCGGGTAGACCTGAAGAGAAGAGAGGCCCAAGATGCCAAGAAGACGCGTAGTCGCCAAGCGCGAAGTATTGCCTGATCCCAAATTCGGCAATGTAACCCTGGCGAAATTCATGAACCATGTCATGGTCAGCGGTAAGAAGTCCGTAGCGGAAACCATCGTTTACGGCGCACTGGACATCGTCCAGGACAAGCTGAAAAAAGACCCCCTTGAAGTATTCGACGAAGCGCTGGAAAACATCGCCCCCATGGTAGAGGTTAAATCCCGCCGTGTTGGTGGTGCTACTTACCAGGTGCCGGTTGAAGTACGCCCCTCACGCCGTGTAGCGCTCTCCATGCGCTGGCTGGTGGAGTACGCGCGTAACCGTGGTGAGAAATCCATGCGCCAACGCCTGGCGGGCGAGATCATCGACGCCGCTCAGGGCAAAGGCAACGCAGTCAAGAAGCGCGAAGACGTGCACCGCATGGCGGAAGCCAACAAGGCGTTCTCGCACTACCGCTTCTAATTATCGGCCCATTTATCTGCATATCGGGAGTCAACCGTGGCACGTAAAACCCCCATCAAACGGTACCGCAATATCGGTATCTGCGCGCACGTGGACGCTGGTAAGACCACGACCACTGAGCGCGTACTTTTCTATACCGGCCTTTCCCACAAGATTGGTGAGGTGCACGATGGTGCAGCTACCATGGACTGGATGGAGCAGGAGCAGGAGCGTGGTATCACCATTACCTCTGCTGCGACTACCTGTTTCTGGCGCGGTATGGACGCCCAGTTCGACGAGCACCGCATCAACATCATCGACACCCCCGGACACGTGGACTTTACCATTGAGGTAGAGCGCTCCCTGCGTGTTCTCGACGGCGCCGTTGTTGTTCTGTGCGGCTCCTCAGGCGTACAGCCCCAGACCGAAACCGTATGGCGTCAGGCCAACAAGTACGAAGTTCCCCGCATGGTGTTCGTCAACAAGATGGACCGCGCCGGTGCGGACTTCAAGTTTGTCGTCAAGCAGCTCAAGGAACGGCTGGGTGCCAATGCAGTCCCGCTGCAAATGACCATCGGTGCCGAGGACGAGTTCAAGGGCGTTGTCGACCTGGTGAAAAACAAGGCGATCCTCTGGAATGAGGCCGACCAGGGGATGACCTTTGAATACGCCGACGTTCCCGCCGATCTGGTCGACGAAGTCGAAGAAATGCGCGAGTTCATGATTGAAGCCGCGGCCGAAGCTACCGAAGAACTCATGGAGAAGTACCTTGAGGGCGGCGAGCTTACCGAGGAAGAAATCAAGGCCGGTATCCGTGCCCGTACCCTGGCGAACGAGATCATCCCTGTACTGGGCGGATCCGCGTTCAAGAACAAGGGTGTCCAGGCGGTACTGGACGCAGTGATCGAGTACATGCCTTCACCCACAGAGGTAAAGGCTATCGAAGGTCACCTGCTGGACAAGGAAGAAACCCTTGCCACTCGTGAAGCGGACGACACTGCGCCGTTCGCGGCACTGGCATTCAAGATCGCCACCGACCCCTTCGTCGGTACCCTGACATTCTTCCGCGTCTATTCCGGCAAACTCGAATCCGGCACCGGTATTTATAACTCGGTCAAGGAGAAAAAAGAGCGTGTCGGCCGGATGGTGCAAATGCACGCCAACAGCCGTGAGGAGATCAAGGAAGTACTGGCGGGCGACATCGCCGCCGCGATTGGTCTGAAGGACGTCACCACTGGTGACACCCTTTGCGACATCGACAACCCGATCGTCCTCGAGCGTATGGAATTCCCCGAGCCGGTTATCTCCGTAGCGGTGGAACCCAAGTCCAAGCCGGACCAGGAAAAAATGGGTATTGCGCTGGGCAAGCTGGCCCAGGAAGACCCCTCTTTCCGTGTGAAAACCGATGAAGAGACCGGCCAGACCATCATCTCAGGCATGGGTGAGCTTCACCTCGACATCATCGTCGACCGTATGCGCCGCGAATTCAACGTCGAAGCCAACATCGGTAAGCCCCAGGTGGCCTACCGTGAAGCCATCCGCAACAAGTCCGAGATCGAAGGCAAGTTTGTACGTCAGTCCGGTGGTCGTGGTCAGTACGGTCACGTCTGGGTTCGCTTCGAGCCCGCCGAAGACCAGACTGCAGAAGGCCTGGAGTTCGTCAACGAGATCGTTGGTGGTGTGGTACCGAAGGAATACATTCCAGCGGTGCAAAAAGGTATCGAAGAGCAGATGCAAAACGGTGTTCTTGCCGGCTATCCGCTCCTCGGCCTGAAAGCTACCCTGTTCGACGGTTCCTTCCACGATGTGGACTCCAACGAAATGGCGTTCAAGATCGCCGCTTCCATGGCGACCAAGAAGCTCGCGGAAAGTGGCGGCGCGGTACTGCTGGAGCCGATCATGGCGGTTGAAGTGGTAACTCCGGAAGAGAACATGGGTGACGTGGTCGGCGACCTGAACCGTCGTCGCGGTCTTATCGGCGGTATGACTGAAAACCCGTCCGGTAAGGTTGTCACTGCTGAAGTTCCGCTGGCTGAAATGTTTGGTTATGCAACTGACCTGCGTTCTGCAACCCAAGGTCGTGCGACTTACACCATGGAATTCAGCAAGTACTCGGAAGCACCGAACAATGTCGCTCAGGAAGTCATTGCCAAGAGCGCGACCAAGTAACTTTTAATTTATCGGCGGCCCGGGTGGCCGCCTTTTGGAAATAGAGGAGCCCTACAGTGGGAAAAGCAACTTTTGAGCGTACTAAGCCCCACGTCAACGTGGGTACCATTGGCCACGTTGACCACGGCAAAACGACACTGACCGCGGCCCTGACCCGCGTGTGTGCGGAGACCTGGGGCGGCAGCGCGGTAGCCTTCGACGGCATCGACAACGCACCGGAAGAAAAAGAGCGCGGTA
>JAWMQN010000010.1:0-5438 GCA_033283265.1 Halieaceae bacterium GM1-29 | reverse complement strand
AGAGGTAAAAGATTGAACTGAAGAGTTTGATCATGGCTCAGATTGAACGCTGGCGGCAGGCCTAACACATGCAAGTCGAGCGCGAAAGTACTTCGGTATGAGTAGAGCGGCGGACGGGTGAGTAACGCGTAGGAATCTACCCGGTAGTGGGGGACAACATGGGGAAACTCATGCTAATACCGCATACGCCCTTTGGGGGAAAGCGGGGGACCTTCGGGCCTCGTGCTATCGGATGAGCCTGCGTAGGATTAGCTAGTTGGTGGGGTAAAGGCCTACCAAGGCGACGATCCTTAGCTGGTCTGAGAGGATGATCAGCCACACTGGGACTGAGACACGGCCCAGACTCCTACGGGAGGCAGCAGTGGGGAATATTGCGCAATGGAGGAAACTCTGACGCAGCCATGCCGCGTGTGTGAAGAAGGCCTTCGGGTTGTAAAGCACTTTCACTTGGGAGGAAAGGTTGCAGCTTAATACGCTGTAACTGTGACGTTACCTTGAGAAGAAGCACCGGCTAACTCCGTGCCAGCAGCCGCGGTAATACGGAGGGTGCGAGCGTTAATCGGAATTACTGGGCGTAAAGCGCGCGTAGGCGGTTTGTTAAGTCGGATGTGAAAGCCCCGGGCTCAACCTGGGAACTGCACCCGATACTGGCCGACTAGAGTACGAGAGAGGGAGGTAGAATTCCACGTGTAGCGGTGAAATGCGTAGATATGTGGAGGAATACCGGTGGCGAAGGCGGCCTCCTGGCTCGATACTGACGCTGAGGTGCGAAAGCGTGGGTAGCAAACAGGATTAGATACCCTGGTAGTCCACGCCGTAAACGATGTCTACTAGCCGTTGGGAAACTTGATTTCTTGGTGGCGCAGCTAACGCACTAAGTAGACCGCCTGGGGAGTACGGCCGCAAGGTTAAAACTCAAATGAATTGACGGGGGCCCGCACAAGCGGTGGAGCATGTGGTTTAATTCGATGCAACGCGAAGAACCTTACCAGGCCTTGACATCCTGCGAACCCTTTAGAGATAGAGGGGTGCCTTCGGGAGCGCAGTGACAGGTGCTGCATGGCTGTCGTCAGCTCGTGTCGTGAGATGTTGGGTTAAGTCCCGTAACGAGCGCAACCCCTGTCCCTAGTTGCCAGCGCGTCATGGCGGGAACTCTAGGGAGACTGACGGTGACAAACCGTAGGAAGGTGGGGACGACGTCAAGTCATCATGGCCCTTACGGCCTGGGCTACACACGTGCTACAATGGAACGCACAGAGGGCAGCAAAGCGGCGACGTGGAGCGAATCCCACAAAACGTTTCGTAGTCCGGATTGGAGTCTGCAACTCGACTCCATGAAGTCGGAATCGCTAGTAATCGCGAATCAGAATGTCGCGGTGAATACGTTCCCGGGCCTTGTACACACCGCCCGTCACACCATGGGAGTGGGTTGCTCCAGAAGTGGTTAGTCTAACCTTCGGGAGGGCGATCACCACGGAGTGATTCATGACTGGGGTGAAGTCGTAACAAGGTAGCCCTAGGGGAACCTGGGGCTGGATCACCTCCTTAAACGATACGTACCTGTTTCTTCAAGTGTCCACACATTTGTCTTCGTCAGTTCGGTTGATGCGAAAGTAATCATGAGCTGCTGCTTGTCTTTTTAGGCCTGTAGCTCAGTTGGTTAGAGCGCACCCCTGATAAGGGTGAGGTCGGCAGTTCAAATCTGCCCAGGCCTACCAATTCCCCAAGCGGTTGGATTTGGTTTACTTGGCAGGTTCGTGATTGCTGCGAGTAACACTTTTATGGGGCTATAGCTCAGCTGGGAGAGCGCCTGATTTGCATTCAGGAGGTCTGCGGTTCGATCCCGCATAGCTCCACCATAAAACGCATCGCTGAAATCAGACACAAGCGCATGGATTGTGTGTTTGTGTCTGGTTTTACACCGGAAAGTTCTTTAACAAGGTAAATCAAGCTGAGTCTTTGAATTGATATTCGGCACCAGGTTTTCGGATCAGGTGAAGGATACAGTTCATAGATTAAATGTTCTGTAGTGCCGCTTACTCAATTCGGCGGTGCTACACGAGTTGTAATACACACTGTGACTTAAGCGTCACAACATCCGGCGGGTGTACAGTTTGATCGCTGTACATCTACTAAGTACCTGGCCTACGCCAAAGGGGGTCAGGGAAATGTCATCTTGGACAGATAACTTCGGTTATATGGTCAAGCGACTAAGCGTATACGGTGGATGCCTTGGCAGTCAGAGGCGATGAAGGACGTTGGAGCCTGCGAAAAGTCTCGGGGAGGTGGCAACCAACCTTTGATCCGGGAATGTCCGAATGGGGAAACCCACCTGTCGTAAGGCAGGTATCGTTAAGTGAATACATAGCTTAACGAAGCGAACGCGGGGAACTGAAACATCTAAGTACCCGTAGGAACAGAAATCAATTGAGATTCCCCCAGTAGCGGCGAGCGACCGGGGAGGAGCCTGCAAGTGATAGCGGTTGTGTTAGTGGAACGGTCTGGAAAGTCCGGCGATAGAGGGTGATAGCCCCGTACACGAAAACGCGCCCGTGGTACTGAGCTTGCGACAAGTAGGACGGCACACGTGATATGTTGTCTGAAGATGGGGGGACCATCCTCCAAGGCTAAATACTCCTGACTGACCGATAGTGAACCAGTACCGTGAGGGAAAGGCGAAAAGAACCCCGGAGAGGGGAGTGAAATAGAACCTGAAACCGTATACGTACAAGCAGTGGGAGCAGGCTTGTCCTGTGACTGCGTACCTTTTGTATAATGGGTCAGCGACTTATTGTCTGTAGCAAGCTTAACCGTTTAGGGGAGGCGTAGGGAAACCGAGTCTTAATAGGGCGACATAGTTGCAGGCAATAGACCCGAAACCGGGCGATCTATCCATGGCCAGGCTGAAGGTTGGGTAACACTAACTGGAGGGCCGAACCCACAAATGTTGAAAAATTTGGGGATGAGCTGTGGATCGGAGTGAAAGGCTAATCAAGCCCGGAGATAGCTGGTTCTCCTCGAAATCTATTTAGGTAGAGCGTCGTGTCTTACCCTGGGGGGTAGAGCACTGTTTGGGCTAGGGGGTCATCCCGACTTACCAACCCCATGCAAACTCCGAATACCCAGGAGTACAATCACGGCAGACAGACGGCGGGTGCTAACGTCCGTCGTCGAGAGGGCAACAACCCAGACCGCCAGCTAAGGTCCCCAATACCAGTTAAGTGGGAAACGATGTGGGAAGGCTTAGACAGCTAGGAGGTTGGCTTAGAAGCAGCCACCCTTTAAAGAAAGCGTAATAGCTCACTAGTCGAGTCGGCCTGCGCGGAAGATGTAACGGGGCTAAACTGGTAACCGAAGCTGCGGATGCGTGCTTGCACGCATGGTAGAGGAGCGTTCTGTAAGCCGTTGAAGGTGAACCGGGAGGTTTGCTGGAGGTATCAGAAGTGCGAATGCTGACATGAGTAACGACAAGGGGGGTGAAAAACCTCCCCGCCGGAAGATCAAGGTTTCCTGCGCAACGCTAATCGGCGCAGGGTGAGTCGGCCCCTAAGGCGAGGCAGAAATGCGTAGTCGATGGGAAGCAGGTTAATATTCCTGCACTTCTTGTTATTGCGATGGAGGGACGGAGAAGGCTAGGCCAGCGCGGCGTTGGTTGTCCGCGTTTAAGGTTGTAGGCTGGTGACTTAGGTAAATCCGGGTTGCTAAGGCCGAGAGCTGATGACGAGTCCAAGGGGAGACCCGCGGATGAAGTGGTTGATGCCATGCTTCCAGGAAAAGCTTCTAAGCTTCAGATAATGAGGAACCGTACTGTAAACCGACACAGGTGATCAGGTAGAGAATACCAAGGCGCTTGAGAGAACTCGGGTGAAGGAACTAGGCAAAATGGTACCGTAACTTCGGGAGAAGGTACGCCGGTTTTGGTGATGGGACTTGCTCCCTAAGCTGAGGCTGGCCGAAGTGACCAGGTGGCTGCGACTGTTTATTAAAAACATAGCACTCTGCAAACACGTAAGTGGACGTATAGGGTGTGACGCCTGCCCGGTGCCGGAAGGTTAATTGATGGGGTTAGCGCAAGCGAAGCTCTTGATCGAAGCCCCGGTAAACGGCGGCCGTAACTATAACGGTCCTAAGGTAGCGAAATTCCTTGTCGGGTAAGTTCCGACCTGCACGAATGGCGTAACGATGGCCACGCTGTCTCCACCCGAGACTCAGTGAAATTGAAATCGCTGTTAAGATGCAGTGTACCCGCGGCTAGACGGAAAGACCCCGTGAACCTTTACTACAGCTTTGCACTGGACTTTGACCTTACTTGTGTAGGATAGCTGGGAGGCTTTGAAGCAGTGGCGCCAGCCATTGTGGAGCCAACCTTGAAATACCAGCCTGGTAATGTTGGGGTTCTAACCTGGGTCCCTTATCGGGATCGGGGACAGTGTATGGTGGGTAGTTTGACTGGGGCGGTCTCCTCCCAAAGTGTAACGGAGGAGCACGAAGGTGCGCTAATCATGGTCGGAAATCATGAGGTTAGTGTAAAGGCACAAGCGCGCTTGACTGCGAGTCTGACAAGACGAGCAGGTACGAAAGTAGGTCTTAGTGATCCGGTGGTTCTGTATGGAAGGGCCATCGCTCAACGGATAAAAGGTACTCCGGGGATAACAGGCTGATACCGCCCAAGAGTTCACATCGACGGCGGTGTTTGGCACCTCGATGTCGGCTCATCACATCCTGGGGCTGAAGCCGGTCCCAAGGGTATGGCTGTTCGCCATTTAAAGTGGTACGCGAGCTGGGTTTAGAACGTCGTGAGACAGTTCGGTCCCTATCTGCCGTGGGCGTTGGAGAATTGAGGGAAGCTGCTCCTAGTACGAGAGGACCGGAGTGGACGAACCTCTGGTGTTCCGGTTGTATCGCCAGATGCATTGCCGGGTAGCTATGTTCGGACGGGATAACCGCTGAAAGCATCTAAGCGGGAAGCCCCTCCCAAGATGAGTTCTCCCTGACCCCTTGAGGGTCCTAAAGGGCCGTCGAAGACTACGACGTTGATAGGCTGGGTGTGGAAGCGTTGTAAGGCGTTGAGCTAACCAGTACTAATTGCCCGTGAGGCTTGACCATATAATCCAAGTTATTTGGTGTGCTGAAGAGTACACAGTAAGATGACGCAGTTGGATGTTGTGACAAGTCCGGTGTGGAAACACACGAAAGAACAGACAGCTTGATTTACCACCCTATTGAATGTGAGTAGGCCGCACCGAGGTGCGTGAGACCGCAAAGCATTCAGCCAGTTTGCCTGGCGACCATAGAGCATTGGAACCACCTGACCCCATCCCGAACTCAGCAGTGAAACGATGCATCGCCGATGGTAGTGTGGGGTCTCCCCATGTGAGAGTAGGTCATCGCCAGGCTTCTAAACACAAACCCCGCCCAGCTATCTGGGCGGGGTTTTT
>JAWMQN010000009.1:0-23164 GCA_033283265.1 Halieaceae bacterium GM1-29 | reverse complement strand
GCAACGATCCATGTTGCTATCGATGTTGCACCAACGCTCAATAGTACCTTTGAGAATGTAGTCAAAAATGAACTGGTCAACGGTGTGGAAGAAGAAAGCCCAACAAAGTATGACAACGCTAAAAACCGCCAAACCCATTACAAAACCTCGTACGGCCATAAGCTCGAATGCGCTCTAACAGCTAAGTCTTGAGCGTGTGCATATCTGCACATTGTGTTTACCATCAGGTATTAGCGTATACATATATCCATTAGTCTCCATATCTAGACACCTCAAACCTCAAAGCTTGTATCCACATCTACACACTTTTCAATCAACCCCTCCACGACACGATGCCCCAGCCCAAGACTGATCGCGGCGTCCCGGCGCACGAGCCAGGCTCTACCAGCCTTGCTCCATCGACCCCCGGCACTTTTTACCTGCTCCCGTAACTCGAACTCCTCGAACTTTATACGAAGTGCGACCACCTCAGCACGGCGCTGAACGTGTACTGCATTGTGGCTGAATCCTGCGGGCACGGCCTCGCGCTCGTCGACGATGAGCTCTACGGTGGTGAGGGTTTTTTTGCCGCAGTTGGACGCGCGGTAGCGCACCGCGCAGAGGCGTTCGCCATAGTGGCGCTGGAATCGGTGGGTACCCCGGTCGCCGGGGCGCATGGTTTTGATGACGCGCATTGTCCCTTCCGTGGAACTGTGTGCCCTTAATCTCCCACGTGGCGGCGGCATTGTCCACGGCTGCTGGCGGCTGTTTCAGCCCACGCCCGCATTCGGGCCGCGGTCATCTGCCCACCAGGCGCTCCGAGAGGCTGTCGGCGGCGGCGACGATGCTGCCCGCCAGTTCATCGAGGCCGCGCCGTTGCAGGGCGCTGCCGAGACCGAGGGCAACCAGGGCGTGGGTGAACTTCCCCGCGCTCTTGCCCACCGGCGCGGCGAGCACGGTCACGCCGGAGATGTAGTTGCCCGCGTCCACCGCGTAGCCCTGCTCGCGGGTCTCCTGCACCTCGCGGTACCAGTCGTCGAAGGTCGGCGGGTTTTCCCAGCGCAGCTCGGCGAAGCGCGCCCGCAGGTCCGCCTCGCTGAAGTTGCGGTACGCAGCGACGCAGCGGCCGGTCGCGCTGATCAGCGCCGGAAAACGGCCGCCCACCTGCGCGCTCACCTGCAGGGTGTTGCCGGCGCGGGAGACGCCGACCACCACGATGTGCTCGCTGCCGACGCACTTCACCGCCAGCATGGTCACCTCGTGCTCGCGGCTCAGGCGGTCGAGCACCGGCTGGGCGATGTCGGTGAACTGGTCGCGCTGCAGCCACTGGCGGGCCAGGGTGAGCACCCCGGCGTCGAGGGAGTAGCGCTTGGTGTCCGGGTCGAAGGCGACCAGCTCTTCCGCGGCCAGCGCGCGCAGGGCGTAGAGACAGGTGCTCGGCACCAGGCCGAGTTCCCGGGCGATGGCCTGCAGGCCCAGTGGCGCCTCGTGCTTGCCGAGCAGGCGCAGTATCGCCGCGGCGCGGGAGATGGCCGGCGCCTTGCTCTGCTTGATGTTTTCCGCCAGGCCGCCGGCCTCTTTTTTGTCGTTCACTTGCTTGCCCTGCCTGTGTTGGTTGGCACTTTCACCCCCCTCGCGACGCACCCGGGAAGCGCTGCCGCGACCTTAGCATATTCAATATATTGAACACAATTCTATATTTACAATAACTCCCGATTCGTGCATTATCCCCTCCCACCGCTGGCGGCAGACCCCGCCGCAACCCGACAGCCCAGAGAATACGAATACGCAGATGGCCAAACTGACTGACTACACCTCCTTCGCCGACGCCCAGGCACACGCCAACTCGGCGGCGCTGTGGGAGCTTTTCGACGGCGACCGCGAGCACCTGAACATCGCCCACGAGTGCATCACCCGCCACGCCGACGGCTCCGGCCGCACCGCGGTGCGCATCGCCCACGACGACGGCCGCGACGAGATCCTCAGCTTCGACGAGATCGCCGCACGCTCAGCCCAGTTCGCCCACTGGCTGGTGGAACAGGGCATCCAGCCCGGCGACCGCATCGCCTTCATGCTCGAGCCCTCGCTGCCTTTCTATACCAGCCTGTTCGGCGCGATGATGACCGGCGCGATCTCGGTGCCGCTGTTCACCCTGTTCGGCCTCGACGGCCTGCGCCTGCGGGTCGACGACTGCAAGCCCAGCCTGCTGGTCACCAACGACGAGAAGGCGGAGATCGCCCACCAGGTGGAAGGTCTCAATGTGGTTATCGCCAACGACGAACTGCTGGAGACCATCAGCAAGTACCCGACCAGCTTCGAAACCAGGTCGAAGGCATCCGACCTGGCGGTGTTCCAGTACACCTCCGGCACCACCCGCGAATTGCCCGCGGCGGTCAAGCACACCCACAAGTCGCTGGTCACGCTGATGTTCGCCGCCCTCTACGGCACCGGCATCCGCCCCGGCGACGAGTACTTCTGCCCCTCTTCACCGGCCTGGGGACACGGCCTTTGGCACGGCACCCTGGCGCCCCTGGGCATGGGCGTCACCACCGGCACCTTCGCCGGCAAGTTCGACGCCGTGCGCCTGATGCAGGCCCTGCAGGACTACAAGATCACCAACATGTCCGCCGCCGCCACCCACTACCGGATGATGAAAAACTCCGGCAAGGGCGGTGACTTCAACTTCAGCATCAGGAAGCTGTCCTTCACCGGCGAGCCCTGCGACCCGGCGACCCTGGAGTTCATCGACGCGACCTTCCACGTGCCCGCCTGCTCCATGTACGGCACCACCGAGATCGGCGTGGTACTGGTGAACTTCCCCGGCGCCGAAGATTACGAAGTGAAGCCCGGCTCCCTCGGCAAGCCCATCCCCGGCCTCAAGCTGCAGGTGCAGCGCGCCGACGGCACGGAAACCGACGCCGACGAAGTGGGCGAGCTGATGCTGTGGAAACGCGACCACTGGGAGACCACCAAGGACCTCGCCCGCCGCGACGCCGACGGTTACCTCTACCACTGCGGCCGCGCCGACGACGTGATCATCTCCGCCGGCTGGACCATGAGCGCGGTGGAAATCGAGAACACCATGCTCAAGCACGACGCGGTGGACGAAGTCGCGGTGATCGGCGTACCCGACGAGACCCGCGGCCAGGTAGTGAAAGCATTTGTTGTAAGCAAGTCCCAGTCCAGCGACGAACTGGTGAAAGAACTGCAGGAATTCACGCGCAGCCGCCTGGCCCAGCACGAATTCCCGCGAATTGTCGAATTTGTGGATGAACTGCCCAAGACCCCGGCCGGCAAGGTTCACCGCAAGATCCTGCGCGACCGCGAAGCCGCCAAGCTGCAGGAGCAGGTAGCCGCGGCCGGCAACTGATTCCCGCTATTGATTTAAGAGAAACGGAGAGTAAAACCATGACTGCAGTCAATAAGTTCCCCAAGATCACCGAGGAAGGTCTCGACGACCTGCGCTCGCGCATCGGTGTCAAAATCGAAAACACCGTAGAGCCCTGGAACTACGAGGCCACCCGCGACGCGATCCGCCACTACGCCCACGGCATCGGTGACGACAACCCGCTGTGGTGTGACCCGGAGTACGCCAAGGGCACCAAGTACGGCGATATCGTCGCCCTGCCCAGCTTCATGTTCACCACCAGCCGTATCATCTCCGGCTACTGCGGCGGCCTGTCCGGCGTTCACGCCATGTGGGCCGGCGCCGACTGGACCTGGCACAAGCCGGTCATGCGCAACGACGAGATCCGCACCGAGGCCTACCTGAAGGACCTGATCGAGCACCAGACCCGCTTCGCCGGCCGCTCCTTCCAGCAGATCTACCACGTGGACTTCTTCAACCAGAACGGCGACAAGGTTGCCGAGGGCGACAGCTGGGTATTCCGTACCGACCGCGACGAAGCCCGTGAGCGCGGCACCAAGTACGACAGCGTCAAAGGCAAGGTCGAGCAACTGTCCGACGAGCAACTGGCCGAGTGGGGCAAGCTCTACGCCAACGAGGAAATCCGCGGCGCCAACACCCGCTACTGGGAAGACGTCAAGGAAGGCGAGGAACTGCCGCGCATGATGAAAGGCCCGATGACCGTCACCGGCTTCATCTGCTACGCCCAGGGCTGGGGCGGCCTTTACATCCGCTCCAACAAGCTGGCGTGGAAAATGCAGCAGGCGCACCCGGGCCTGGCGATCAAGAACCGCTTCAACATCCCCGACTGCCCCGAGCGCGTGCACTGGGATGACGACTTCGCGAAAGAAGTGGGTACCCCCGGCGCCTACGACTACGGCCCCGAGCGTACTTCCTGGCTGACCCACCACTGCACCAACTGGATGGGCGACGACGGCTTCCTGGCCAAGCACAAGAGCCAGATCCGCCGCCACAACCCGGACGGCGACGTGATCTTCATCGACGGCCAGGTCACCCGCAAGTTCGAGGAAGACGGCAAGCACTTCGTGGAAATCAGCCAGCGCGCGGAAACCCACCGCGGCGAGCTGTCCGCCACCGGCTCCGCCATCGTGCAACTGCCCTCCAGGGGCTGATGCATCCCGGCCGGCCTCCCCTGGGGAGGCCGGCCACAGTTTCCCGCAGGGCTTCACTGCCCTGCAGGCAACTCCGGTGAGTGTCGCAGCGGTACCGCGGCATTCACCCGAGTTTCCTGGCAACAGGTAAACAGGGGCTGTAAACGGCCCCGACGCGCAACTCGAGCGCCGAATAACAAAACTCCATCGGCAGGTTGTATGACTGAACAGGCAAACTGGGCGGGGCCACTGGCAGGCGTCCGCGTTCTCGATCTCACCCGCGTACTCGCGGGACCTTCGGCGTCGCTCGCATTGGCGGACCTCGGTGCGGAAGTGATCAAGATCGAGCCCCCCGGCAGCGGCGACGAGACCCGCACCTTCCCGCCCTTTCGCCAGGGCGAGAGCCACTACTACCTGGCCATCAACCGTGGCAAGAAGAGCATCGTCGTCGACCTGAAAAGCGACGAGGGCGTGCAGCTGGTGAAGGACCTCGCGGCCAAGTGCGACATCCTCATCGAGAACTACCGCCCCGGCGTGATGGACCGCCTCGGCCTCGGCTACGAGACCCTGTCGGCCATCCATCCCGGGCTGATCTACTGCTCCATCTCCGGCTTCGGCGCCACCGGGCCGATGCGCGACAAGCCCTCCTTCGACATCGTCCTGCAGGCGCTGTCCGGCGCGCTCAGTGTCAACGGCGAACCCGGCGCCCCGCCGACCAAGCTGGGCATTCCCCTGGGCGACCTGATCGGCGGCATCAACGGCCCCATCGGCATCCTCGCCGCCCTGCACGAGCGCCACGCCACCGGCCGCGGCCGGCACATCGACATCAGCCTGCTCGACGGCATGCTCGGCATGCTCGGCTACCTCGCCCAGCTGGCCTTCTTCAACGGCGAAGACCCCCAGCCCCAGGGCACCCAGCACCCCAACCTGGTGCCCTACGGCGCCTTCCCCGCCAGCGACGGCTCGATCATCATCGCCTGCCTGACCAACGCCTTCTGGTCGCGCATCTGCAATGCCATCGGCCGCCCGCAGCTGATAGAAGACCCGCGCTACGACATGATCGAGAAGCGCCGCAATGCCCGCGAGGAAGTGAACGCCATCGTCTCCGCCTTTACCGAATGCCGGACCGTGGACGAACTGGTGGAACTGTTCAGCGAGCACCAGGTGCCCAACGCGCCGATCCTCGGCATCACCGAGGCCCTGGCCCAGCCCCAGGCGAAAGAGCGCAACATGGTGGTGAACACCGAGCACCAGGTCCTCGGCAGCATACCCATCGTCAACCGGCCGATAAAATTCACCGGCGCGGAACAGCCCGTGCCGGCAGCACCACCGGTGCTGGGGCAACACACCAACCAGGTGATGATCGACCTGCTGGAACTGGACGAGGCGCAGGTTGCGGCGCTCAAAGCGGCGGGCATTATTGCCTGATCGGGATGACGGTCTTGCGCAATGCTCAGCCCGGGCTCATTGCACCCTTTTGTCACCGTGAACCAGTTGCCGGATCCTGGTTGAAGGCATCGTCAAGCCTTCGTCGCCGGAAACCCTCAAGGCGTTTATCGATCTGCTCTCTTCGACCCGCAGAATCGATTCGCCTGACCCCATGGGCAAGCGCGCTATCGAGAGCGTCAAACTTAACTACCCTGGATGTGTATGCCGGGGTCTCCGTGGCGCCGCCACCGGGAAAGCCCTGCCATCGCAGCCCGATGATCGTCCGTCGCAGGCCACCGGTGTCCAGCCAGTTGTGGACGCCGGGGTCGCGGTGAGCCACCACACAGGTGTACTTGCCGTCCTCGTCCCTGGCCATCTGTTCACTATTCAGGCTGCCCGTGCGGTCCCAGTAGTTGAGCGAAATGTTAAAGACTTCATGCAGGACGACATTGCGAAAGGCCGCACCGGCGTCATTGGAGGTGATTATCATCGCCTCGTCCTCTTCAAGGCACAGGTTGCCCTTGGCCCCCCATTGCGTAGCCATGCCGCCAAACGGCGCTGACGACTGGGGTGCACGCAAGTCGTTCGGTGCCTGCCCCTGGCCGGACTGGGTGCAATAAAAGGTGTAGTAAAACCCGTTCACGGCGCGACGCGCGGCAAACTGCGCGCACTCGTCCGCAGACCAGGGAGCACGCGACGGCGTGTCGAGTCGCTCTACACGCAGCCTGTTCGGGGTTTGCTCCAGCCAGTCGCCCAACGCGTCGCGCACCATCAGGTGGTCGACCCCGGGCTTTGTCTGCAGGTGGTTCCTGCGCGGCCCCGCAGCGCTTGAATCGATTGTTATGACGAACTCCCCGCTCTCGTCTGTTGCCATATCGAGGCTGTCGAGGATATTCACCGTGGACGGCGCAGCGCCGCCACTGGCGACCAGGGAATAGGTCACCGAGGGTGGTAGCGCACAGGTCGTCTGCCCCCGCAGCCGGTAGCTTGCCCCGTGCTCGACAGGCACGATGCGGTAGATGAAATCGGGGCTGTCCCCGCCCCAGCGCGAGCCGGGAACGTCCCGGCCGAACCAGTGGCCCGCCGGCTCCATGATGCGCAGTATCCTGGGATCGCTGGCGTCGGCGTTGGCGGCATACAGCGCCTGGTGGAACATGTATTCGTCGACAGCGTTTGCAAATCGGGACCACTGGTCCCGGGCAGGGTACTTCGCGACATTTTCCCAGAGCAGCGTGACGATCTTGCGGGCACGTTGCATTTCCCCGGAGTCCAGCAAAGCCAGGGCCCTCTCTTCCAGGTCGCGCTGGTCTACCGTGGCCGAGGGGTTTTCACCAGACAGGAAATAGGCGTCGCTTTCCATGGGCATCAATCCTTCTCGATCAGACCAAAGTATTCCGTGTACTCGGCAAACAGTTCCCTGATCCACTCCCTGTCGAGACCGAAGGCTTCATAGGAATAGTTGTAGCGACCGTAGCGATCGACCCGGTTTTCCGGGTTGTCCAGCCAGCTCCTCACCCGCTCCTCGAAGGTGGCCGTCATGTTCATACCCGCGTGCTGGTAGATCCTGGCCAGGGTGCCCACGGGGTCCGCGGCCAGTTCATGGAATTTGACGTGGACGATCCGCGAATCGTTGATCAATGAATTTTGCATGATGCGATCAACGCCGGCCTTCATCTGCCGCGCCCGCTCCTTGGCCTGGTCCGACCAGTCGTTGGCCCTGCCGTTGATCGCGTCGTAGGTCGCGGCCCTGATCGCGATATTGGAGGCGTAAATATCCGACAGCGGGCGGTGAGCCCAGACGCATAATGCATCGGGATAGACCTCGAACAGTGCTGCCAGGTTTTGCTGGGCGCTGGGTTGCTTGCACACCCAGTGGGACTTTCCACTGTTCCACTGGAAATGCTGGAGCATTTCCCGGTGAAAGTGAAAGGTATCCGTGGGATCGCCCCAGTTGATGTTGAGTACGTCGAGTGTCGGGATCCTGTAGAACTGGATGGGATAGGCGCCACGAAAATCGAGGGAGAACAACTCCTCGTCCTCGATCAACTGGTACGCGCCCTGGTCATTGTAGGGGTGCATCTGGGTTACCGCGGGAGCGAAGTCCATCCATGCCGCAACTGCGCGATCGGCCCTGGCAATGCGGCCGGCGCAGACCGGACCCGCGCCCGGTGGCGGCGAGGGGGAAAAGGCATGCCACGACCGCGGTGTGTTGACCTCCGGGTCCTCCGCCATCAACGAATGCAACAGCGTCGTGCCCGAACGAGCGAAGCCGATGATGAATACCGGGCGCCTGATTTCTTCACGGGAGATCTCCGGAAAGCGCAGACGGTCGGCGGCAATACGCAGCCGATTGGCAAGAACGTGCTGGATCTGGCCCTGCATGGCGAGGCATTGATCAACGCTGTAGGGGCCTTTCTCATTGATCCAGTCGACCAATCCCGCGACGCGCTGGCTCAATCCCGGCTCTCTCGGCTCAAAATAACCACTCTCCCGCTCGGCAAGCGTGAAGATGGTTTCCAGTGACAGGGTATTCGCAGAAACGTTCATGGTGGCAACTCCCGGGCCGTCAGCGCTATGAACTCATGAAAGCGAATCCGATAGCTTGTTATTATTTTAGCAATCGCTAAAATTGGAGATAGTTTAGCGATCGCTAAAACAAATGCAAGCCTCAGCGGGGTCGGGAATGGAACGGTACGTGTTAGTTGGCTACTGCAATGCGCAGGAAGGACGGGACCAGGAACTGAATGACTGGTACTGGCAGCACCACTTCAAGGACATTCTCGAGCTTCCCGGTGTAGTATCCGGCCGCCGATTGGTGCCGGCCGCCGCGCAACTTGATAATCTGCCGCTGCCCTTTAGTTACCTCGGGCTGTTCGAAGTCGAGTGCGACAACCCGGCAGTGTTTTTTGCGGAGTTACGCTCGCGGGGCGCATCCGGTCGCATCTCTCAAAGTTCATCCGTTGCGGCAGGCGCGTCCTTGATCCTGTGGCAAGTCATGGCGGAGCCGGAAGGATTATGGTGAAAAAAACGCGCGCCGGGGGCAGAAAGAATGGCGCAGGGCAGCGCACGCCCGCTACCCGCGACCTGCTGCTGAACGCTGCGGAGGCACTCATGTGCGACGAGGGCTACGCCGCGGTCACCTCCCGACGGCTGGGCGAGAAGGCGGGTGTCACGTCGCCGTTGATTCACTATTACTTCGCCTCTATGGATGACCTGTTCGTCGCTCTTTATCGCCGCCATGCCGAGCAATCGCTTTCGTCTCTGGCACAGGCTCTCCAGGAGGGCGATGTTTTCGAAACGCTCTGGCGCCAGTCACGCAACTCGGACAATGCTGTTTTCTTCATGGAGTTCATGGCGCTGGGCAATCACCGCAAAGCGGTCCGTGCTGTGATGGTCGAATACGCGCAGGAGTATCGGCGTCTCCAGTACGACGCCGTCAGAGGCTACCTGAAAGAACAGGGATTGCAGCCGGGCATAAGCCCGGATGCCGCCGTTGTACTCATTGCGGGCACCGGCTTCCTGCTCGGTCTTGAATCCCGCTTTGGAATGTCTTTCGGCCACCAGAGTGTCGAAGAGGCCATCACCCGGTTATGCGCCAAAGATGGCTAGTTTGCGCATGGATCTGCAATGCCATCGGCCTGCTGGAACCGGACGAGACGCAGATTGAAGCACTGACAGCCGCGGGGATCATTGCCTGAAGATCAGGGTTCCTGATGACTCCACGCCTTGCCGACATGCTTGCCGGTGAAATCGAGCGGAATATCCAGCACACATTCGCCACGCAATTCACGCGATTTTTTATTGATGTACGCCCACAGTTCCTCAGAGCTGGCGTCTGGCGCCAAACCCAGCGCGTTCAGGGCATCGAACAGAAATCGCCCGCTGTTCAGCACGGATTGATTCCAGCCGTCCAGTGCGGCGATGTCGCGCCGCAGCGCCAGGCGCGTTGCTGAATCCATTTCGCCAACCATCGAAACCAGCGCAATCCTGAAATTCAGTTGCTCCTCCGCTGTGGTGGCCTTTTTCAACTGTTGCACCCAATCGTAAGCCTCGGCGTAAGCTGCGGCTTTTTCGTGCGACATGCTGTTGAATGCGCCCGTAGCTACTGCACGGTCAAACGCCATGGTCGGATAGGACCACAAGGGTACGGGATAGTAGCTGGCAAAAACGCCATCCCCGCTGTCAGACCGCTTCGCCACCGGGGGTGCCGTAAATATCTCGCCATCGCCAATGTCGACAGCTTTCACCAGTGCCCTGAGGCTCGCCAGCATGCAGGGCTGGGCGGTGAATCGCCGCATCGTTCCGGTAGCCATGAAGAGCAGGTCGCGATCCATTGCCGCCGCTGCAATTTGAGCGCTCTCTCTGTCGCGAAATTTACTTACCCATTCCTGCGTCCAGAGTGCGAGCAGTACACCGAATACGACGACAAACAACTCCATTCCCCACCGGAGCAGGCTGTCGAGCCGCCGTGCCTTGATAACGAGTTTTTCCTGCATGCCCTGAACTTCCCTGTCTCTGTCTTTGTGCAGCGTTTCAGCATGGTCGAGCAGGCGGCTGTATTCAAGCCTGGCGGGGCGCAGGCAGGCGAAGGCAGCCCGGACCAAGCTTCAGAAACCAGGCTTACCCGGCGCCCCCACCGAGCCGGCTAATTGATGAAATATTGATCACCATCAATGCGCCTCGCTAAATTACTGTCATGCTGGAGACATAAATAAATGCATCAGGAAAGGGTGGCCGCTCATGCGTTTTCGCACCTTGTTTCGAATTCTTGCAATGTTTTTCCTGTTGCTGGGCACGGGGGTTCGCGCCGCAGATTCGGTCCCCACTGACGTACAGCAGCCTGGCACCCAGCCGGGGGAGATAACCAACCTGGAGTCTCCCGATAAATGCGACAACTGCCACGGCGGCTACAACTCCGCGGTGGAGCCAGCCCATAACTGGCGCGGCTCGATGATGGCACACGCGGGGCGCGACCCGATCTTCTGGGCTACCCTCGCCGTGGCGGAACAGGATTTCGACGGCGCCGGCGATCTCTGCCTGCGCTGCCACAGTACCGGCGGCTGGCTGGCAGGACGCTCGACACCCACCGATGGTTCGGGCCTCGCCAGTGGCGACTCGGACGGCGTCGAGTGCGACTACTGCCACAAGCTGACCAACCCGGACCACTCGGAACACATGGGTGTGATGAACCCGCCTTTTGCCGCCAACGATGAGTCCGGGGGCTACTACGGCTCCGGCATGAGCTCCATGTGGGGCGGTAACGAAAAACTCGGTCCCTTCGCCGATGCCGAGCCCAAGCACCAGTTCATGATGTCGCAGTTCCACCGCAGCGCCAATTTTTGCGGCACCTGCCACGACGTGTCCAACCCGGTAGTAGGCGACCTTGCACACAATCACGGGGCGCAACCCACCGCCGACCCCGTCGTCGCTTCAGGCGAACTGGGCGGCCCCCTGGAGGGCAAGGCGGCTTTCAACAACCCGCCCTACAAGTATGGCGTAGTGGAGCGAACCTTCAGCGAATACCGCGCGGGGCAGGTCTCGACCACGCGGGTCAAGGATTATCCCTCGCTGCCCGCCGACCTGCAGGGTGGCGCGCTGGCAGCGGCCTACGCAGCAGCTGCCGCGGCCGGCAGCATCGATTACGAGGACGGAACGCCGCGCTACTACACCTGCCAGAGCTGCCATGTGCGCCCGGTCACCGGCACGGGGGCCAACAAGCGCGGCATCCCCTTGCGCACGGACATGCCGCTGCACGACCTGACCGGTGGCAATTACTGGATACCGGTGGTGATTGATTACCTCAACGCGCGCGGGCAGCTGCGGCTCGGCGGGAACATGACCCAGGCGAGCCTGGACGCCATGCACGACGGCGCCCTGCGCGCCAGGGAACAGCTCGACCTGGCAGCCACCCTGCAACTGCAGGGCGATACCCTGAAAGTCGTCAACCACACCGGGCACAAGCTGATCTCCGGTTACCCGGAGGGCCGCAGGATGTGGCTCAATATCAGGTTCTACGACGCCGGCGGCAAGCTGGTGGACGAGATCGGCGAATACGGCCCGATCGCGGTAAGTGACCCACTGGTGGATGGTGAGACCGTTCACTCCATCCTCGACCTCGAAGACCCGCGCAATCGCATTTACGAATCCCATTACGGCCTGACCCAGGGCTGGGCCTCACAGCTCATCGGCCACGGCTACGACACCGGCCTGGTGCTCGCCTACGACCGCATCACCGGTGCCCCACTCGAAACCCTGGGGCAGCTGGCGGCGCAGGAACCGGGGGAATATGCCGAGAGCTTCCATTTCGTGCTGAACAACGTTGTGGCCAAGGACAGCCGGATACCCCCTTACGGATTCAGCTACGATGAGGCGCGCAAGCGCAACGCACTGCCGGTGCCCGACTCCCGCTACGGCGGTGTGCCCGGCGGGATCTATGACTACTGGGACGAGATCGATATCGGTGCGATGGCCGCTGCCGCCGGAGCCAGCTCGGCCTCGATCGACCTGCTTTACCAACCCACCAGCTGGGAGTACATCCAGTTCCTCGCCCACGCCAACAAGGGCAGCAATGCATTCCTTGCCGGCGAGGGCCTGAATCTGCTGGACGCCTGGCTCAATGCAGGCGACGCCACGACACGGATGGCGCAACCGCACGTCATGACCTCTGCCAGTTGGGGGGAGGTACCGGCGGTCTGCGAGGCGCCGGTGCCGGCGCTGGATACCGCCGCGGGAGGCAACAAACAGGTTGATCTCAGCTGGCAGGCACTCGCGCAACTGCCGCCGGAATATGCAGACTACCAGTTCGGGCTGTACTACGACCAGGCCGGCAAGGCCCAGGCTATCGCTACGCTTCCCTGGGATACTGGCAGCTATTCCGATACCGGCCTGAGCAACGGCCAGCAGTATTGCTACAAGTTGAACGTCGCGGTCACGACAGTCGACGGTTGTAGCGCACAGTCCGGCTTCAGCAACATTGTCTGCGCCACGCCAGGCGCTTCGGGGCAGGCGACCATAGGTGTACTCGACACCTTGCAAAGCGGTCGCTGGGTGACCACCGGCAAGGGCAAAAACGCGCAGACAACTTTTGCAATCACCGACACCTTCACCGCTGGCGATACGGTAGTAATCCGGGGCGTTGCCGAGAGTGGGGAAGCCACCCCCGCAGGGGCGATCGTGCAGGTGAGCATCAGTGACGGCAGCGCGGTCGTCGCCACTCTCGAATCGGCAGCAGTTGATACGTCAGGTGCTTTCGAACTCTCCTGGCAGACACAGGCAGCCAACAGGAAAGGCACGGGCGGCACAGCTGCGGGCAGCTATACCGCCACAGTCACTGATGTCCTGCTCAGCGGTTACACCTGGGACGCTGTGGCTGCCAGTGTTGAATTTACGCTGCAGTGAAGCGGGGCCCCGCTGGTTGGCGCATCCAGCGTCCCAGCACCCGCATCTGGTTAACCGCTGCTTAGGACTGGGAGCCGCCGCAGACCTGCATCACCGCCAGGGTCTTGCGCTGGGTGGGCCGCAGGCATTCGGCGTCGATGTTGGGCATGTCATCCAGTGGCGGGTTTTCCTGTGTCATCGCTTACTCCGCGGCGAACCAGTGCCGGGTGCGGTTGGCCACGGCCACCAGCGAGAGCATCACCGGCACTTCCACCAGCACGCCGACCACCGTCGCCAGCGCCGCGCCGGACTGCAGGCCGAACAGGGAGATCGCCACCGCCACCGCCAGCTCGAAGAAATTCGAGGTGCCGATCATGCAGGCGGGCGCGGCGATATTGTGGGGCAGTTTCAGCGCCTTCGCCGAGGCGTAGGCGATGGCGAAGATGCCGTAGGTCTGGATCAGCAGGGGAATGGCGATCAGCACAATGGCCAGCGGGTTGGCGAGAATCGTCTCGGCCTGGAAGCCGAACAGCAGCACCACCGTCGCCAGCAGGCCGGCGATGGAGATCGGCTTCAGCACCTGCAGCAGGTGCTCCAGCCGCGAGTGATCCTGCTTCGAGTCGAGTTGCTGCCGGGTCAGCACCCCGGCGATCAGCGGGATGACCACGTACAGCACCACTGACAGCAGCAGGGTCTCCCAGGGCACGCTGACATCGCTGACCCCGAGCAGGAAGGCGGCGATCGGCGCGAAGGCGAAGATCATGATCAGGTCGTTCACCGAGACCTGCACCAGGGTGTAGTTGGCGTCGCCCCTGGTCAGGTGGCTCCAGACGAAGACCATCGCGGTACAGGGCGCGACTCCCAGAAGGATCATCCCGGCGATGTATTCGGTCGCGGTCTGCGGGTCGACGAGATCGGCGAACAGCACGCGGAAAAACAGCCAGCCCAGGGCCGCCATGGTGAAGGGCTTGACCAGCCAGTTGATCACCAGGGTCAGGACCAGGCCGCGCGGCTTCCTGCCGACATCGCGGATGGAGGAGAAATCCACCTGCACCATCATCGGGTAGATCATCACCCAGATGAAGATCGCCACCGGGATGTTCACGTGGGCCACCTCCAGTGCGGCAAACCACTGGAACAGGCCCGGTGCCAGGTAGCCGAGCAGCACGCCGCCGGCAATACACAGGCCGACCCAGACACTCAGGTAACGTTCAAACAATCCCACGACGCTCAGTCCTCCCCGACCAGCCGATCAAGTTCTGCCTGTCGCCGCTCTGGCGACAGCCCCTTCCAGTCCACCGCGAGCAGCTTCTCCACGCGGCGGGTAATCGTGTCCATCACCGCGTCGAAGGCGCGCGCCTGCGCCTCGCCCTCCGCCAGTTTGGAGGGGTCGGGCAGGCCCCAGTGAGCCCTGGCGGTATTGCCGAACCACACCGGGCAGGGCTCGGCCGCGGCGCTGTCGCAAACCGTGACGACCAGCTCCGGCTGCTCGGCCGCGAAGTCATCCCAGGACTGGCTGCGCAGGCCCGCGCTGGCTATGCCGCGGCGCTGCAGCGCCTGCAGTGTGCCCGGGAAGACCTCACCGGCCGGCGCGCTGCCGGCACTGCAGGCCATTAAACGGCCGCCGGCAAGGTGATTGGTGATCGCCTCGCAGAGAATGCTGCGGCAGCGGTTGTGGGTGCAGATATAGAGAATCTTCACTGGTCAGGTCCCCGGTTGGCACATTGCCGGCTGGCGCGGCAGCCGCGGCGGGCCCGGATGGCAGTTCTCAGGCTGTTGCGGGAGCGTGGCCGCGGTGGCAGCGAGCCTAGCATAGGTGCATGACTTTATTGACCTTCCCGGGGTTAAAAAAACCGCCGCCCAGGACACTCGCAACCATTCTTTATTGTCTACACTCTATCGAGGCCGCCGACCGGCAGTACCGGCGGCCTACTTCCCGCGAGACAATCAGAAGGTACCTAAACAATGCATATTCGACGCCTGCTCGGGTTAATCGTTAGCACCGTGCTGCTGGCCGCCGCGCCAGTGTACGCCCAGTCCGGCAAGCCCAACATCGTGGTCATATTCGGCGACGACGTCGGCTACTGGAACCTGTCCGTCAACAGCGGCGGCATGATGGGCTTCCAGACCCCCAATATCGACCGCATCGCGCATGAAGGCATGCGCTTCACCGACTACTACGCGGAGCAGTCCTGCACCGCGGGGCGCGCCGCCTTCATCACCGGCCAGATGCCGGTGCGCACCGGCCTGACCAAGGTCGGCCTGCCCGGCGCCGACCTCGGCATCCGCCCCGAAGACCCGACCCTGGCGGAGCTGCTCAAGTCCCAGGGTTACATCAGCGGCCAGTTCGGCAAGAACCACCTCGGCGACCGCGACGAGTTCCTGCCCACCGCCCACGGCTTCGACGAGTTCTTCGGCAACCTCTACCACCTCAACGCGGAAGAGGCCCCGGAGAACCCCAACTATCCGAAGAACCCCGAGTTCCGCAAGAAGTTCGGCCCCCGCGGCGTCATCCACAGCTACGAGGACGGCCGGGTTGAAGACACCGGCCCGCTCAACATCAAGCGCATGGAGACCGTGGACAGCGAGTTCCTCACCGCCGCCATCGACTGGATGGACCGCCAGGTGAAGGCCGACAAGCCCTTCTTCCTCTGGTTCAACAGCACCCGCATGCACTACGTCACCCACGTGCCCCCCGAGTGGGCGGGCAAGTCCGGCCTGAACTTCTACGCCGACGGCATGCTGCAGCACGACGCGGATGTCGGCAAACTGCTCGATCGCATCGACAGCCTGGGCATCGCCGACAACACCATCGTCATCTACTCCACCGACAACGGCCCCCACTTCAACATGTGGCCGGACGGCGGCATCACCCCCTTCCGCGGTGAGAAGAACACCAACTGGGAAGGCGGCTACCGGGTGCCCTTCTTCATCCGCTGGCCGGGCAAGATCAAGGCCAACAGCATCTCCAACGACATCGCCGCCCACAACGACTGGGTTCCGACCCTGATGGCCGCTGTCGGCGAACCCGATGTGAAGGGCAAACTGCTCAAGGGCTTCAAGGCCGGCGGCAAGAGCTACAAGGTCCACCTCGACGGCTACAACCTGCTGCCCAACCTGACCGGCAGCAGCGACCAGCCCTGGCCGCGCAAGGAGTTCTACTACTGGAGCGACGACGCCGACCTCGTGGCCATGCGCTACGAGCGCTGGAAGCTGGTGTTCAAGGAGCAGACCGCTTCCGGTTTCCGGGTGTGGATGCAGCCCTTCGTCGACCTGCGGGTACCGCTGATCTTCGACCTGCGCATGGATCCCTTCGAGCGCGCCCAGCACAACTCCAACAGCTACTACGAGTGGATGGAGCACCAGATGCAGTGGGCCGGGGTGCCCGCCCAGGTGATGGCCGGGGAGATGATCAAGACCTTCCAGAAGTTCCCGCCACGGCAGGCGCCTTCGAGTTTCAACCTCGACCAGGTGATGCAGTCCATGAGCAACGCGAGCGGCAGCCGCTAATCGCGCCTGCCGGGAAAAGGGGGTACTACGCTTCGTAGTCGCGCAGTACCTCCACCACCTGCACCCGGTAGTTTTTATACCAACGCGAACGCCCCAGCACCTGCGCCCGCAGGTGCTCGGGGTGATTCTTCCAGGCCTGGATGCTTTCCAGCGAGGGCCAGTAGGAAATCGCCACCTCCGTATCCCCTTCCGCGCTGCTGATGAAATCGAGACAGCCAAACTGCTCGAAAGCGAGGCTGCGCAAACGCTCGGCAGTCGCCAGGTACTCCTCGTCGAGTGCCTGCACTTCGGCGCGAAAGATCACTGCATACATGGCTTGAGCCTGTCCCTCAGCTGAAGCTGATCGTCATTTCACTGGCCTCCTGCAGGCCGACTTCCAGGGCCCGCTGCACCGCCGGCCGCCCGGCGATGCGCCGGTGCCAGGCGTGCACATTGGGGTAGTCCCGCAGCTCGCCGACGTAGCTGCCGTACTGGTCCACCCAGGTCCAGCTGGCCATGTCGGCGATGGAGTAGTCGTCACAGATGAACTCGCGCCCGGCCAGCTGGTGTTCCAGTACGCCGTAGAGTCGTTTCACCTCCTTGGTGAAGCGGTAGATGGTCAGGGAGGTTTCCTGCGGGTCGCGGCCGGGCTTCCTCGCCGCGCGGCTGAACCAGGTGATCTGCCCTGCCATCGGCCCGAGGTTGGCCATCTGCCAGAACACCCAGCTGTCGACCAGCGCCCGCCGCGCCTCGGAGTCACAGGGATAATACTTGCCCGACTTGCGGCCGAGGTACTGCAGGATGGCCCCCGACTCGAACACCGTCACCGGCCCGGCGCCGGGCAGATTATCGACCAGCGCGGGAATACGCGCGTTGGGATTGATCGCCAGGTACTCCGGCGTCTGCGCCTCGCGCTCGAAAATATTCACCATGCGCAGTTCGTAGGGCAGCCCCATCTCCTCCAGCGCGATACTGACCTTGCGGCCGTTCGGCGTGGGGAAATAGTAGAGGGTGAGGCTCATGACGCGAGCCTCACTTGTCCTTGATCGGCTGGAACCTGATCTCGACTTTCGGCCGGGCCTCGATGCCGATGTCCGGGAAAGTGGAGACGTCCCACAGGTCGCGACCGCCGACGTCGAAGAACACCGCCAGCTCGTCGCTGCGGTTCTGCAGGTGGTGGGCGTTGGCCACGCCGGCCTTGAAGCCGACGCAATCGCCAGCCTGCAAGACTTCCTCGCCGTCGTCGGTGACCAGCACCAGCTCGCCGGAGAGCACGATCACCGCCTCGTCGCAGGTGCGGTGCCAGTGGCGCTGGGTCGACCAGGAGCCCGGCGCCAGTTCCACCCGGTTGACACCGAACTGGCTGAGGCCGAGCTGGCGGGTCAGGGTCCAGGTCTTCCTGCCGGCGCAGGGTTCGTCGTGGGGTGGCGGATAGCTGGCGCCCACGTGCGCCGCCGCCGGATCGATTATCGCTTTTTTACCCACTGCTGCCTCCTTCGTTTCAGAGCTGGCGCATTACCTCGCCAAGGTTGTATGACTGCCAGACGCTGAGCATCTTGGTCATCATGTGTAACTGGATGCGCGCGTTCTCGCAGTCGCGGAAGCGCTCGTCGCGGTAACTTTCGAGGGCGTCGATATCCTCGATCTCGCGCCCGATGGCGATCGGCGCGCCCATGCCGTAGGCCACGCCGGAGACCGCCGTGATCAGCAGGGTGTGCAGGCGCAACTCGTCGAGGGACAGGCGCGGGCCGCCATGGGCGGCAAACGCGTCGATGTACAGCGTCAGCAGCTCATCGAGGTGCTCGCTCCAGATCGACGCGTCGGCGCCGCTGATCACCCCGTTTACCGACTGGGCGGCGCTCATCGGCCCGACATTGGCCCAGTCGATATAGCCGGCATGCAGTTCGCCGCCGGGGTCGCGCCAGAAGTAGCAGTTGTCGATATTGGCGTTCCAGTGGCCGAAAGCGACCATGTCCGGGTTGCCGAAGAGCAGCTCCCGGGCCCGCTCCTGGGCGGCGACCACGGCGGGAATGTCGCCGATGAACTGTTCGCGCAATTGCGGCGCCCGCACACTTTCCGGGAACAGCCGGGGATAGCGGGCGATGAAGTCGAACATACGCCCGGCGCGCTCGACCAGTTTTTCCTCCGGCACCGGGATGGCGAACATCGCCGCGGCGCGTTTCGGGTCGTAGGTGAAGCGGCTGTCGAATTCCGGCGCCAGCTTGCCGGAGCGGTGGGCGCCGGCCAGGCGGGCGAGGCCGGTGAGGATGGCCCGGTAGTGCTCCAGCGGGTTGGCCATGGTGTAGTCGAGGCACTTCGGGTGCAGCGGGTCGAAACCGCCCTGGCCGTAAGGGATGCACTCGGTAATGATCAGCCCGGTCGCCGAGGCCGCCTCGACATCGGCGAACAGGCACAGGGGCACGGCCACCGGGAAGTCTCCGCGGGAGAGCTCGGCGAAGTTCACCTCGGAGACCATCATGAAGCGGCCGCGGTCCCACAGCTCGTTGTCGTAGTTGCGCGAGAACTTGATGAACAGCTGCCCGGGCAGGCCGGTGTCCGGCGCGTCGTAGGCCACGCTGAGCAGGAGTTTTTTGCCGGTGCCGCCGCCGTGGAATTCCTCGCTGGCGACGATGCGGCTGACCCGCCGAGCAGCGGGCAGCGAGCCGGCGGCGTGGAAGGCACGGGTGAGAAAGTCCGCGCCGGCGGCCAGCAGGCTCTCGCTGTCCCCCGGAATTTCCAGGCCGAACATGTCGCCGGTCACCCAGCGCCGGTCCTCGCGCGGCGCCTCGGGGCGCTTGTCGAACATACCCGCCCCCCGGCTCAGGCGTGGCCCGGGCGCACGGCGATGACGCTGCCCTCGGCGTCGCCGCACACGTACAGGGTGCCGTCCGGAGCGACACCGAGGCCGGTGAAGTTGCCCATCGGCCCGCACATCTCGCCGACCCCGCCGAGCGGCTTGACCTCCATGCCCTCCGGCGCGCCCACCGGCAGGCCGGAGGCGATGACCCGGCGGTCGCCGTCGAGCAGGTCGCACTCGATCAGGGTGCGCGCGCCGATATCCAGTACGTAGAGATTGCCGTGGTGCAGGGCCAGGCCCTCGGGCTGCTGCAGGCCGTCGAGCAGGGTTTCCGCCTGGCCGCCGCTGACCCGGCTGACCTTGCCGGCGGCGGACTCCGCGACGTAGCAGCTGCCGTCGCTGCCGACCGCCACGCCCTTCGGCGCGGCGAGATCGTCGGCGAGTACCGCAACCTCGCCACTGCCATCGATGCCCAGCAGGCGGCCGCGGCCGAATTCCGCGGCGACGATGCCGCCGTCGGCCAGGGCCACGCCCATCAGCTGGTCGAAACCGCTGGCCAGCACCGCGCTTTCCTGCGCGGCGACGTTGAAGCGGGCGACCTCGCCGTTGGCGGTGGTCACGATCCACTCATCCGGGCCGCTGGCGACCACGCCGCGGCAGTAGCCGGGGAAGCCGGGGCTGAACAGCATGCCCACCAGCTGCGGTTCGCCGCCGGGCTGCAGGGTGTAGGTGAAGCCGCCATCGACGATGAACAGGCTGCCGTCCCCGGCCACCGCCACGTCCAGCGGCCACTGCAGGCCCTTGTCCACCAGCGAGCGCACTTCGCCGCTGGCGGTGATTTCCACCAGCTCGCCGGTGATGCTGGAGACAAAGAGGCGATCGCCGACGAAGGTGCAGTTGTCCAGGCCCGGGCTCAGTTGCGCCAGCACTTCTTTCTCGCCGTTCGCGGGGTTGATGCGCAGCACCTGGCCGCTGGCCACCTGGGTGGAGACGATGAAGCCCTTGCCGTCGAACTTCACCGAGTCGGGCACGCCGAGCCCGGTCGCCACCACTTCCGGCGCGCCGCCCTCGAGGCTCACCCGCCAGATTTCGTTGGTGCCCATCACCGGGAAGTAGAGCTTGCCGTCCGGGCCGACCTCGAAGGCATTGGGCATGGGCACGTTGTCGAGGATGACCCGCGGCGGCCCGCCGTCGAGGTCGAGTTCCATGATGCGCCCGCCGATGCGGCACTCGCCGGCGATGATCCGCCCCTGATAGGACGTGATCGGGTTGGCGCAGGGCATGTCGGCCTGCACCACTTGGTAGTCGCCGTTGGGTTTGCGCATGCTCACCAGACCGCGGGTGATCTCGGTGGCGTAGAGGTTGCCGGCATTGTCGAAGGCGAGGTCGTCGGGGCCGACGATGTCGCCGCCGGTGGGGCTGACGGTGCGGATCTCGCCGCTGTCGACGTCGATGGCGCTGACTTTGCTGCCGGCCACCTGGGCCACGTAGACCAGACCGTCAGCGCCAGTGCGCAGGCCGTTGGCGCCGCACAGGCGGCTGGGCTGTGTCACCCGGCTGGCCTGCCAGCCCTCTGCGGTTTCGAGGGGGGATGTGGCGTCGTAGCGCCCAGTGAAGCTGGTCACGCTGGCGTCCTCCTGAACGTCTTGTAGGCGGGAATCGCGCCGGGGTGGCGCAACACCATTGTAGTCATCAACAGGGGTGTTTATTATCTGTGCCGGAGAATTCGGCGCAAGCCTGCTGTTTTAAAGTGAAGCGGTACAATGGCCGAAAAGATTTTTCAATGCAATAGAGGTGCGGGGCGGGGACTTACTCCATCGGGCCATGGCCTGTGGAGCCGCGGTCACACCGAAGCTCTCCTGCTGAAACACGCCAAAAAGCGCACATCCATGTGCAGGCTCAGTCGGCGACATCCCTGTCGCCTCATGGTTTCAGCAGGAGAGCTTCGGCGTGACCGCTCGCGCCGTGCAGATAACGTTTCGCCAATAAACATTAGCAGCGCAGGAACCACATCATGCCCGAACTGAGATTCGACAACCGCACCGCGGTCATCACCGGCGCCGGCCGCGGCCTCGGCCGCGCCTACGCCCTGCTCCTCGCCTCCCGCGGCGCGAAGGTGGTCGTCAACGACCCCGGCGTCAGCCTGCAGGGTGGCACCACCGGGGAGGGCCCCGCCGAGCAGGTGGTCAACGAGATCCGCGCCGCCGGCGGCGAGGCGGTCGCCAACATGGACAGCGTCGCCACCCCCGAGGGCGGCAGGGCGATCATCGAGAACGCGCTGGACAGCTTCGGCAGTGTCGACATCCTCATCCACAACGCCGGCATCGTGCGCCGCTCGCCGCTGGCGGAACTGAGCTACGAGGATTTCGAGACGGTGCTCGACGTGCACCTGCGCGGCGGTTTCCACGTGCTGCGCCCGGCCTTCCCCCACATGCTGGCCAACAACTACGGCCGCATCGTGATGACCGGCTCGATCAACGGTCTCTACGGCAACGCCGGGGTGGTCAACTACAGTGTGGCCAAGGCGGGGCTGACCGGCCTTTCCAATGTCGCCGCCATTGAGGGCGCCGAGCACAACGTGAAGAGCAACATCATCCTCCCCGGCGCGGTGACCCGCATGGCCGAGGGCCTCGACACCAGCGCCTACCCGCCCATGGACCCGGAACTGGTCGCCCCCGCGGTCGGCTGGCTGGCCCACGAGTCCTGCTCCATCACCGGTGAGATGCTGCTGGCCATGGCCGGCCGTATCGGCCGCGCCTACGCCGCCGAGACCCCCGGGGTCTACCGCCCGCAGTGGAGCATCGAGGACGTGGCCGAGCACATCGAGGCCATTCGCGACACCAGCGAGCCGCTGGTCTTCCCGCCGGTGCCCCACGGCCACCTCGATCACCTGCGCTTCAGTTTCGAGATGGCGTCGAAGGGATGAGCGACGTGCAGGAGTGGAAACGCCGGGAGCTGAAGGGCATCCCCGCCTCCATGGGCGCGCTGTGGACCCAGCGCGACGACAATGGCTGGCGCTACGCCCTGCAACTCGATGAGAGCCACTGCAATGCCCAGGGTTTCATCCACGGCGGGGTGCTGATGAGTTTCATGGATCACGCGATGTCGCTGCTGGTCTGGGAACTCGCCGAGCGCGCCTTCTGCTCGACGGTGCAGCTGGACAGCCACTTCCTGCGGGCCTTGCGCGCACCTGCTTTCGTGGAGCTGGATTTCGAACTGCTGCGGCGCAGTCGCTCGCTGGTGTTCGCGCGCGGGATGTTGCGGGCGGATGACGAGATCGTGATGGAAGCGACCGGAATGTGGAGTGTGGCTGCCGGTGCCTGAATCCCGGGCCACAGCGCGAGCAATGCCGGGTGCATGTTGCGTGCGTCGAGTTAAAACGCTTTCGAGTAAGCGCGGAACATGCGCCCGGCATTGCGGATTCAGTGCAGCCTCAGCCCGCCGGGCCGGAGTAAACCCCCGAGGCCCAGGCCCACAGGGCTCCCGCTTGCTCAGACAGCGTTTATATTCGCCGCGGAAGCCCTGTGGGCCTGTGCCTCTCGCGCCGGGGCGGCGGAATTCCGGCACGGCGCGAGC
>JAWMQN010000008.1:0-98043 GCA_033283265.1 Halieaceae bacterium GM1-29 | reverse complement strand
GCCTGTGCCTCTCGCGCCGGGGCGGCGGAATTCCGGCACGGCGCGAGCAATGCCGGGCGCATGTTTCGTGCGTCGAGTCAAAACGCTTTCGAGTAAGCGCGGAACATGCGCCCGGCATTGCGGATTCAGTGCAGCCTCAGCCCGCGGGGCCAGAGTAAACCCCCGAGGCCCAGGCCCACAGGGCTCCCGCTTGCTCAGACAGCGTTTATATTCGCCGCGGAAGCCCTGTGGGCCTGTGCCTCTCGCGCCGGGGCGGCGGAATTCCGGCACGGCGCGAGCAATGCCGGGCGCATGTTTCGTGCGTCGAGTCAAAACGCTTTCGAGTAAGCGCGGAACATGCGCCCGGCATTGCGGATTCGACACACGAAAAATTGCCGCCAGCAAGGCAAGCCATTAGACCCAATACACAAATAGAACCAAGGAGTATCAATAATGAATACAGAATTCCTCCTCGCCGAAAGCGGCATCCGCCAGCTCTATGCGCGCTTCATCGACGCCGTGTGGCGCCAGGACGCGGACAGCTTCATCGACTGCTTCACCGAGGACGGTGAGTGGAAGGTTGGCGGCATGCACCTGAAAGGCCGCGGCGAGATCGGCCCGACCTTCTCCAAGCTGCTCGGCCTCAACGAGCGGGTGCTGATCATCCCCGGCCTGCCCGTGCTCCAGTTCGAGGGCGACAAGGGCACCGGCCGTATCCACAGCACCGAGATGGCCAAGCTGCCCGACGGCAGTTCGGTGATGACCATCGGCGTGTTCTACGACCGCTACCAGCGCGAGGGGGACACCTGGCGCTTCCGCTGGCGCCATTTCGGCCTGCACTACCGCGGCCCGCTGGACCTCTCCAACCCGATGGTGGAATCGCCGGAATTCGGTGCCCCCCCCGGGATGCCGGAGTGGGACGAACCGACCCTGACCCGGCGCACCCAGCCGCTGGAATGACGGGTAACCGTGGGTCTGGCAGGGCCTGAGCACTTGCGGGTGAACGCTTCACGCGGTGAGTCAAAACGCTTTCGAGCAAGCGTGGAGCGCTCACCCGCAAGTGCGGCCGGGCCGCCCCCGCCCGTTATAGACAACACTGTTGATTTTCGTTTAAGATCAGCGACCGTTTGAGGCTGGCGGAACACCGCCTGTCAGCCTGAACTGACGGCGGCGGCCTGACAGTCTAAAGTGATGCAACCCCTTGGAACGAAGCGTGCCGCCGCTTCCCGGCAGGAGGATAAGATGAACAAACCCGAAGACCTGAAATTCCGCTCCATCGACATCGACGAGGTGGGCGAGCCACTGACCTACCCTGTTGAAGCGTTCATCTGCCCCGAGTACGCCCGGGCAGAGAAAGAGCTGCTGTGGCCGAAGATCTGGCAAATGGCCGGGCGCGAGGAGGACATCCCCCAGGTCGGCGACTACTTCACCTACAACATCTGCGACGAGTCCATCATCGTCATCCGCACTGCCCCGGACACGATCCGCGCCTATTACAATGTCTGCCCGCACCGCGGCCGGCAATTGGTCGACACCCCCGAGGGCGTCAACAGCGCCCGCGGCCGCAAGGCCAACTTCGTCTGCGGCTTTCACGGCTGGACCTTCAACCTGGAAGGCGAGAACACCTACATCCTCGACAAGCCGGACTGGCAGGGCACCATCGACGACGCGGCCCTGACCTGCCTCTCCAGCCTCAAGTGCGATACCTGGGGCGGCTGGATCTACGTCAACATGGACGAGGACTGCGAGCCCCTGCGCGACTTCCTCGAGCCCGCGGCGCGCATCCTCGACCACTTCCAGTTCGAGAAAATGCGCTACAAGTGGCGCCAGTGGGCGGTCTATCCCTGCAACTGGAAGACCGCGATCGAGGCCTTCATGGAGCCCTACCACGTCGCCGGCACCCACACCCAGCTGCTGAAATACGGCGAGTACTACGCCTACAGCAAGCCCTACGGACCCCACGGTGTCAGCGGCTTCGACGAGCGCGACGCGGAACACAAGAACTCGCAGAGTTCCTCGGTCACCCGCACCGGCCGCAAGGACCAGGACCCGCGCATCTCCACCTACGAGCTGATCCGCGAGAACTACGAGACGGTCAACTACGCCGCCGCCACGGAAACCCTGGTGAACGCGGCGAAACGCCTGGTCGATGAACTGCCCGAGGGCACGCCGGGCAACGAGGTCATCGCCCACCTGATGAAGAGCGCCCGCGCCGACGACGCCGCCCGCGGTGTCGAGTGGCCGAACATCCCCCCGGAGATCCTGTCGGAAGCGGGCCTGGCCTGGAGCCTGTTCCCCAACCAGACCATCCTCCAGGGGCAGACTTTCGCACTGTGTTACCGGACCCGCCCCTACGGCGACGACCCGAACAAGTGCATCTTCGAATCCTATGCCCTGGAGCGTTTCCCGGAAGGGCAGGAGCCGAAACCCGAATGGGTTCACGCCGAACCCACGGCGGAGAAATGGGGCGCAGTGCTGGCCCAGGATTTCGCCAACATGGAGTTTGTGCAGCGCGGCATGAAGTCCCGCGGTTTCCGCGGCACCCGGCCGAACCCGCACCAGGAGCAGAAGATCACCAACTTCCACCGCGTGCTCTGCGAGTACATGGAAGGCCGTGGCGCGCCACGCCTTGTCGCGAAGGACTGATCGCCAGGGATAGATCCCGAAACCCGGCCGCCCCCGCCAATGCGCGGGTGCGGGCCAAACAACACTAATACCGGCTCACCGCTCGCACCCGGATGGCCGTCACCGGAGAAATTTTCATGTCCGTACCTGTTTACCAACGCATCGTCGACCTGCTCGAAGCGGAAGGCATTGACACCCTGTTCGGCATCCCCGACCCCGGTTTCATGCACATGGCCATGACCTGCGAGGCGCGCGGCTGGAAGGTGGTCGCGCCCCACCACGAACAGAACGGCGCCTTCATGGCCGACGCCTGGTCGCGCATGAGCGGCAAGCCCGGGGTCTGCTTCGGCACCCAGGGCCCGGGCATCTCCAACCTCGCCACGGCGATGATCGTGGCCAAGAAGGAGTGCTCGCCGACCATCTTCTTCGGTGGCAACCGCTCGCGCACCGCCAACCAGCGGGCCCGGGTCGGCCGCATCCAGTTCATGGACCAGCTCGAGCACTTCAAGCCGCTGGTCAAGTACGCGGCGATCATCGAGGACGCCGACCAGACCGACGAGATCATCCGCGAGGCCATCCGCCAGTGCACCACCGGCAAGCCCGGCCCGGTGTACGTGGAGCTGCCGCTGTCGGTGATCCACGAGACCTTCAACTGGCCGCCGGTACAGGCGCCCGGGCAGTACCGCATGGTCGAGCAGGCCGCCAGCGGCACCATGATCAAGAAGGCCGTCGAGCTGATCAAGGCGGCGCAGAACCCGGTCATGCTGGTCGGCCAGGGCATGTTCACCTCGCGCTCCCACGCGCTGGTCGCCCAGCTGGCCGAGAAACTCGACTGCCCCATCCTGCAGACCTCCGGCTGCGCCATGACCATCAAGGGCCAGGAGGAGCGCACCTTTGCCTACGGCTTCTCCCCCGCCGGCCGCGCCGCCGCCAGCGAGTCCGACCTGTGCATCGCCATCGGCACCGAGCTCGGCGAGCCCGTGCACATGGGTATCGGCCGCCACTGGGAGAAGGGTGACGCCCAGCGCAAGTGGATCTATCTCGACCGCGACGGCGACGCCATGGGCGTCAACCGCCCCATCGACGCACCCCTCGTCGGTTGCATGCGCGACATCATCCCGCAACTGATCGAGGCCCTGGGCGACTACCAGGGCAGCGCCAGCGCCGAGTTCGCGGGCTGGAAAACCCAGCAGAAGGAATGGAAGGCCGAACTGCTGGCCGGCGTGCCCAGCGGCGGCGAGCAGATCCACCCGGCGCGGCTGATCGTCGAGGCGACCCGGGCGATCCCGGACAACGCCATCTACGCGGCGGATGGCGGCTCCACCACCATCTTTGGCTGGACCTACACCCAGTACAAGCCGGAGGACCTGGTGTGGAACCAGAACACCGGCCACCTCGGCACCGGCCTGCCCTACGCCATCGGCGCCGCGCTGGCCACCGACGGCAAGCGCCCGGTGGTGTTCATCACCGGCGACGGCTCCTTCCAGTTCTCCCTCAACGAACTGGAAACCGCCGTGCGCAAGAAACTGCCGATCGTCACCGTGGTCGCCTGCGACTACGCCTGGGGCCTGGAAGTGGGCGTCTGGAACAAGCAGATCGGCATGGACTCGCCGAAGACCGAGGCGCGCTGGAGCAAGACCGTGCGCTTCGACAAGATCGCCGAGGGCTACGGTGCCCACGGTGAGTTCATCGAGGACGAGACCGAAATTGCAGCGGCCGTCGAACGCGCCGTCGAACGCGCCATGGCCGAGGGGGTACCCACGGTCATCCAGGTGCCGGTCGATCCGCAGGCAAATGCGATGGAAGCGCCGAACTACGAAGAGTTCAAGTCCTGGTACACCGACTTCAAGGCCGGTTACGGCGCGGAGGCAGAGGACGCCTACTGACCAGGGCACCGGAGAGCGCCGAGCAACTGTTTAACCTGCCCGCACACTATAGGTAAAAAGATATGTACGCTGACGAGAAAACACCTGCCGCCAAGCCGGCGTCCACCGACCGCCGCACGGTCAAGGTCTACGAGCGCATTCTCGAACTGTTCGAGGCCGAGGGCGTCAAGACCGTGTTCGGCATCCCCGATCCCAACTTCGTGCACCTGTTCGTCGCCGCGGAAGCCCGCGGCTGGGACATCGTCACCCCGCACCACGAGCTGGCGACCGGCTTCATGGCCGAGGGCTGGACGCGGATGACCGGCAAGCCGGCGCTGGCGATCTGCACCCTGGGCCCGGGCATCGCCCTGTCCTCCGGCGCGATGATGGATTCCCTGGTGGAAAACTGCCCGGTGATCTTCCTCGGCGGCCAGCGCGCCCGCATCACCGAGCGCCGCGTGCGCCGCGGCCGCATCCAGTTCATCCAGCAGGAAGACCTGTTCAAGAACTCGGTCAAGTGGAGCGCGAGTATCGAGTACGCCGACCAGACCGACGAGATCATCCGCCACGCCCTGCGCGTGAGCCAGTCCGGCACCCCCGGCCCGGTCTACATCGAGTACCCCTCCCACGTCATCCAGCAGGACCTCGAAGTGCCGCCGGCCCTGCCGCCCTCGGAGTACCGCCTGTTCGAACCCGGCGCCGACGGCGAGATGGTGGCGAAGGCGGTGGAGCTGATCAAGAATGCCGAGTGCCCGATCATCCTCACCGGCCACGCGGTGCAGTGCACCCGCTCCGGCCACAAGGTGAAGGAACTGGCCGAGCTGATGGGCTGCCCCGTGCTGCAGACCTCCGGCGGCAACGCCTTCATCGAAGGCATTGAAGACCGCACCTTCCCCTACCTGTTTGCCGAAGTGGCCGACGAGATCGTCGCCAAGTCCGACGTGGTCATCGCCATCGGCACCGAAATCGGCGAGCCGGTGCACTACGGCCGCGGCTTCCTGTGGGCCGAGGGCAATGTCGACCGCAAGTGGATCTACGTGGAACTCGACCCGGAAGCGATCGGCCAGAACCGCCCCATCGACGTACCGCTGGTGGGCGACCTGCGCACCGTGGTACCGCAGATCAGCGCCGGCCTGAAAGACAGCCCGCGCGCCGAGCACCCGGACCTGCAGCGCTGGATCGCCGAGGACAAGGCGCGCCTGCAGGCCCTGACCGAGCAGGACTTCAGCACCGACAGCGGCCGGGTACACACCGGCCAGTGGGTGATCGAGGCCACCGGCGCCATGCCCGCGGATGCCATCCACGTGCGCGACGGCGGCTGCACCGTGATCTTCACCTGGACCTACCTGCAGTCCAAGCCCCACGACGTGATCTGGAACCAGAACTTCGGCTGCCTCGGCACCGGCCTGCCCTACGCGGTCGGCGCCTCCATCGCCGACGGCGGCAATCGCCCGGTGCTGTTCACCACCAGTGACTCGGCCTTCCTCTACCACATCGGCGAACTGGAAGTGGTGGAACGCTTCAACCTGCCGATGGTCATTGTAGTGGCGGTGGACAACGCCTGGGGCCTGGAAGTGGGTGTGTACAAGCGCACCTTCGGCCACGGCAACACCAACGAGCCGGGCGTGCACTGGAGCAAGAGCGTGCGCTTCGACCAGATCGCCGAGGGCTTCGGCCTGCGCGGCGTGTACGTGGAAAAAGGCGAGGACATCGGCGCTGCGATCACCGAGGCCTTCGCCAGCGGCAAGCCCACCGTGATCCATGTGCCGATCGACCCGGTCATCAACCACGGTGGCAACCAGAACCTGGACACCCCGAACTACGACCGCTTCCGCACCTGGTACGCGGAAGGCCAGCAGTAAGCGGGTGAGCTTTACGGCACACCTGTCCCCGGGCCAGCCCGGGGCGCGATAAAACCGGAACCTTCCCCGGCCCAGGGCCGCGGAAGGTTCCTTCGTTAATGGAATAAGCCAGAGGGATAACAGAGCCATGCGCGAATACCTGAAATTCTACATCGACGGCCAGTGGGTCGAGCCCATCGAGCACACTGTCGGCACCACCATCAACCCCGCCACCGAGGAGCCCTCGGGCAAGATCGCCCTCGGCGGCGTGCAGGACGTGGACCGCGCGGTGCAGGCCGCGCGCAGGGCCTTCAAGAGCTGGTCGAAAACTTCCCGCGAGGAGCGCCTGGCCGTCATGGAGCGCATCCTCGAGGAGTACAACAAGCGCAGCGCCGACCTCGCCGCGGCAATCACCGAGGAAATGGGTGCACCGGCCGGCCTGGCGGGCGGCTTCCACATCCACCTCGGCCTCGGCCACCTGACCACCGCCATCGAAGTGCTGAAGGAATTCGAATTCGAGGAAAAACGCGGCTGCAGCGTGATCGTCAAGGACCCCATCGGCGTCTGCGGCCTGATCACCCCCTGGAACTGGCCGGTCAACCAGATCGCGGTGAAGGTCTTCCCGGCCCTGGCCACCGGCTGCACCATGGTGCTCAAGGCCTCCCAGGAATCCCACTTCTCCGCCCAGGTGTTCACCGAGATCCTCGACGCCGCCGGCGTACCGGCGGGCGTGTTCAACATGATCCAGGGCCGCGGCTCGGTGGTCGGTGAAGCCCTCGCCGTGCACCCGGAAGTGGATCTCGTGTCCATCACCGGCTCCGAGGGCGCCGGCGTGCAGGTGGCGATCAACGCCGCCACTTCGGTGAAACGCGTCTGCCAGGAACTCGGCGGCAAGAGCGCCCACATCATCCTCGACGACGAGCAGATGGCGGCCAATGTAGCCGGTGCCATCGGCGGGGTGATGATGAACTCCGGCCAGACCTGCAGCGCCTCCACCCGCATGCTGGTGCCGAAGGCGCGCATGGAGGAAGCCATTGCCGCGGCCAGGGAAGCCGCCGCCCAGGTCACCGTCGGCGACCCGAACAGCGAAGTCGCCATGGGCCCGGTGGTCTCCGCCAAGCAGTTCGAATCCATCCAGGGCTACATCGCCAAGGGCATCGACGAGGGCGCGACCCTGGTATCCGGTGGCGTGGGCCGCCCTGAAGGGCTGGAGAAAGGCTTCTACGTCAAGCCCACCGTGTTCGCCAACGTCACCAATGACATGGTCATCGCCCGCGAGGAAATCTTCGGCCCGGTGCTGTGCATTCTCGGCTACGATGACCTCGACGACGCCATCGAGATCGCCAACGACTCCGACTTCGGCCTCGCCGGCAACGTCTCCGGCGTCGATCTCGAGGTGGCCCGCAACGTCGCCCGGCAGATGCGCACCGGCGCCATCTACATCAACGGCGGCTTCGACTTCCACGCGCCCTTCGGCGGCATGAAGCGCAGCGGCAACGGCCGCGAGTGGGGCGAGTACGGCTTCCACGAGTACGTCGAAATCAAATCACTGGTGGGTTACGAGCCCGCCGCAGCAGGCTGAATACAGAGCAGTAGGAACGGGTAGAGCAGACAATGAGTGACTCACAGGAAAGACTGTCCATCATCCGGGGCATTCCTCTCGCCGAGGAAAAAGGCACGGGCGCCCTCACGCTGAGCGGCTATATCCGCGAACTCACCGAACGCTACGGGCCGCGGGAAGCCGCCAACCTGCGCCTCGGCGACACGACCGAGCGCTGGACCTACGACGATCTGTGGGCACGCTCGGTGGAAGTGGCCAAGTCGTTGCTGGCCATGGGCCTGACCCGCGGCACCCGGGTGGGCATCATGATGACCAACCGCCTGGAGTTCCTCTCCGCCACCTTCGGCACTGCCCTGGCCGGTGGCGTCGCCACCACCTTCAGCACCTTTTCCACCCAGCCCGAACTGGAAGTCATCCTGGAGAAATCCTGCTGCAGTTACATCCTGTTCGAGCGCCATGTGCTGAAGAAGGACTTCGCCGCAATGCTGGTGGAAGCCGAGCCCGGCCTGGCCGCGGCAAAGCCCGGTGAGCTGCTATCGGGGAACTACCCCTTCCTGCGCTACGCCGCCGCGGTGGACAGCGATGACCTGCCCGCGGGTATGGAGACCTGGCAGCAGTTCCTCGCCCGCGGCGCGGACATCAGCGACGCCCTGGTCGACGCCACCGCGGCCACCGTCACCCCCGCCGACCCCGGCGTGCTGTTCTTCTCCTCCGGCTCCACCGGCAAGCCCAAGGGTATTCTCAGCGCCCACCGCGGCGTCACCCTGCAGCTGTGGCGCTGGGCCCAGTGGCTGGGCTTCGGCGAGGAAGGGGTGCGCTCCTGGTCCGCCAACGGCTTCTTCTGGTCCGGCAACTTCGCCATGGGTATCGGCGGCGCCCTCTCCGTGGGTGGCACCCTGATCCTGCAGCGCACCTTCGACCCGGAGGACGCGGTGGACCTGATGCACGCCGAGGGCGCCACCTACCTGTTCGCCTGGCCGCACCAGTGGAAGCAGCTGATGGACGCCCCCAACTGGCTGACCACGGACCTCTCCAGCCTCAAGTACGTGGACAGGGACTCGCCCATCGCCCAGCACCCCGATATCGAGCCCGGCGACTACACCGAGCCGGCGGCGGCCTACGGCAATACCGAGACCTTCACCCTGAGCACCGTGTTCCCGGCCAATACGCCGAAGGAAGCAGTGGGCGGCAGCCACGGCAAGCCGGCGGCGGGCAACATCATCAAGATCGTCGACCCGATGAGCGGCGAGACCGTGCCCATGGGCGAATCCGGCGAGATCGCGGTGAAGGGCGCCACCCTGATGCTCGGCTACGTCGGCATCCCGCTGGACGAGAGTGTCGACGAGCAGGGCTTCTTCCGCACCGGCGACGGCGGCTACGTCGACGCGGAGGGCCGCCTGTTCTGGCAGGGCCGCCTCAACGACATCATCAAGACCGGCGGCGCCAACGTCTCGCCGATCGAGGTGGACACCGTGCTCGCCACCTACCCGGGCATCAAGATCCCGCGCTGCGTCGGTGTGCCCGACGAACTGCTGGGCGAACTGGTGGTGGCCTGCATCGTGCCCCAGGCCGGTGCCGAGCTGGATGCCGACGCGATCCGCGCCTTCCTCAAGGAGCGCCTCGCCAGCTTCAAGATCCCGCGCAAGATCCTCTTCTTCACCGACGAGGAACTGGAAACCACCGGCAGCTCCAAGATCAAGCTGGAAACCCTGCGCAAGCTGGCGAGCGACCGGCTGGCCGCCGAGGGTTGAGGGGGAGAAAAGGGGGAGAAAAGGGGTCAGAGCCCTTTTTTCATCTCCTCGGAGAAAAGGGGTCAGAGCCCTTTTTTCATCTCCTCGCGAAGGGGGGCAGGCATACGTGCTGAAAAAAGGGCTCTGACCCCTTTTCTCCCCCCTCGACACCGCAAGATCCGGGTCGACCCGGCACCCGCCGGGGTTTAGTCTGCCCACTGTGGAAATTGACTGATACGCTCTTCGCCGTGGACTTATTCGACCAGCAGGAACTCGGGCCCATCAGCCTGATCGCCAACGACGGCGACGTCGCCTACCACGGCATCCTGCTGCCTCCCGCCGAGGCGGACCGACACCTCGCCGGATTGCTGGATGGCATCGAGTGGCGCCGGGACGAGGCGGTCATGTTTGGCCGCCACATCCTGACCAAACGCAAGATCGCCTGGTACGGCGACAAGCCCTTCAGTTACACCTACTCCAACACCACCCGGGTCGCCCTGCCCTGGACCCGCCAGCTCCGGCAGTTGAAACGCCGGGTGGAACAACACACCGGCGAGAGCTTCAACTCCTGCCTGCTGAACCTCTACCACGACGGCGCCGAGGGCATGGCCTGGCACTGTGACGAGGAGGTGGACCTGAAGAAGGACGGCGCCATCGCCTCCCTGAGCTTTGGCGCCGAGCGCAAGTTCTGCTTCAGGCACAAGCGCTCGGGGGAACTGGTCTCGGTGATACTGCAGCACGGCAGCCTGCTGCTGATGAAGGGCACGACCCAGTCGCACTGGCTGCACCGGCTGCCGCCAACCAGGCGGATTCACGAGCCGCGGGTGAACCTGACCTTCAGGACGATTGTCGAATAGGCGGAAAAGGGGAAAAGGGGTCAGAGCCCTTTTTTGCGTAGCGGGGTGCGGCATTCATATGTGGTCAATCAAAAAAGGGCTCTGACCCCTTTTCCCCCTTGTCCGCGCAGTAATGAAACGGTAGAGTATTATTTAAACAAGACCCGCAAAAATAATTAGCAAGGGATCCCACATGCTCAACAACCTTCCCGATCACTGGGACCTGGAAACCGACCTGGTCGCCATCGGCTCCGGTGTCGGCGGCCTCGCCGCCGCCATCACCGCCGCCCAGCAGGGCGCCAGCGCCGTGGTGCTGGAACGCGCCGCGCAGCTCGGCGGCGTCACTGCCCTGTCCATGGGCGAGGTCTGGGTGCCCGGCAACCGCCACGCCCAGGCTCTCGGTATCGAGGACTCGGTGGCCAACGGCTTCCGCTACCTGCAGCGCCTGGCCATGGGCTATGGCGACGAACTGGCGATGCTCAACCTCGCCGCCCACGCCAACCCGGTCTACGAGCACTTCACCCGCTCCATCGGCCTGCAACTCACCGCCATCGAGGCCTGCCCCGATTACTACTACGGCCATTGCGACTACGCGGTGCCGCGGGGACGCCTGCTGGAGCCGGTGCCCTTCGCCGGCGCCAGCCTCGGCGAATGGCAGGGCAAAACCCGGGTATCGCCGCAGGTGCCCTACGGCATGACCCACGCCGACATCGACGCCGGCGGCGGCACCGCCAACATGCTGCAGTGGAACTACGAGGTCATGGGCGAGCGGCTGGCGAAGGACGAGCGCTGCCTCGGCCCCGGCCTCGCCGCCTACTTCGTCAAGGGCGCCATCGACCTCGGCATCCCCCTCTACACGGAGACCTGCGCGGAAGAGCTGATTGCCGACGGCGAGCGGGTCATCGGCGTGCGCGCGGTCAGGGATGGAAAGGACATCTACATCAAGGCCCGCCGCGGGGTGGTAGTCGCCGTCTCCAGCTACGAGCGCAACCCGGAACTGAACAGGACCCTGAGCCAGCAGCTCGACATCGGCTCCATGGTCTTCTCCAGCGTCGACGGCGCCAACTTCCGCCTCGCCGGCCCGCTCGGTGCGCAGGTCGCCCGGGTGCCGGACATCACCTCGATGTGCTTCCACGTCCCCGGCGAGGAAGACGACGAGGGCCAGCCCCTGTGGCGCCCCACCCTGCCCTTCATCGGCCAGCCCCACGTCATCGTGGTCAACCGCGAGGGCAGGCGCTTCGGCAACGAGGCCTTCTACCGCGACTTCTACTACCAGGTCGACCGCATCAACGGCGGCGACCAGACCCACCCCAACTTCCCCTGCTGGGTGGTGATGGACAGCCAGGCCCGGGAAAAATACCCCTTCGGCTCGGTAATGCCGGGGCAGGAACTGCCGGAGGGCCTCGGCGTCCGGGCGGATACCGTCGCCGAACTGGCGGAAAAAATCGGCCTGAACCCGCAGCAGTTGCAGGCCACCATCGCCAGCTTCAACGCCGGCGCCGCCCGCGGCGAGGACCCGGAGTTCGGCCGCGGCACCCACCCCTGGAGCGTGTGGATGTGCGGCGACCCCAACCACCAGCCCAACGGCAACCTCGGCACCCTGGAAAAGGGCCCCTTCTACGCGGTGGAACTGCGCCGCATGGGCGGCTCGGCCATTCCCGCCGCCGGCCTGCTCACCGATGCACACTGCCGCAGCGTCGGCTGGGACAAACAGCCGATCCCCGGGCTCTACGCCGCGGGCAACTCGGTGGCGCGGATGGAGACCGGCGCGGTGATGCAGAGCGGTATTTCCAATGTCCGCGGCATGGTGCACGGCTACCTCGCGGCACTGCACGCCCTGGGCCAGCCCAGCGAACTGCTGCAGGAGACCGCCCGGCAGCTCGGGCTCTAGCCCTGTGCCACGGGGCGCGTTGAATCGAGACACGCGCCGCAAGCAGGCGGCATGCTCAGGCAGCTGCCAAACACGTCAGGAGAGTTCCCATGAGTGAACAGAACAAACAGGTGGTGCGCGAGTTTATCGAGGCGATGGGCCGCGGCGACCGCGCGGCGGCAGATGAACTCATCACCGAGGACGCCTTCACCCTGGCCATGGGCCACAGCAAGTTCGCCGGGGTACGCGAGCGGGAGACCATTCTCGCCACCATCGCCGGTTTCCGCGACCTGATGCCCGCGGGCATGCAGCCCGAGATCCTCTCCATGACCGCCGAGGACGAGCGCGTGGTGGCGGAGTTCAAGGGCAACGGGCTGCTGGTCAACGGCGAGGCCTACTGCAACGAGTACTGCATGGTGTTCATCCTGCGCGACGGCCAGATAGCCCAGGTGCGGGAATACTTCTGCACCGTGCTGGCCGAGCGCGTCCTCTTGCCGCTGTTCGAAGCGGCGGGGCTGTGAGGCGATGAATCTCGAGGAACTGCTGGCGCGGGAGAGCATCCGCCATAACATGGCCCGCTACTCGATCGCCGGTGACGATTTCGACGCCGAGGAGTACATCGCCTGCTTCTGCGCCGACGGCGTGATGGAATTCGTGGCGTTTCCCGGCGTCGGCGACCTGAAACTCGAAGGGCGCGATGCCATCCACGCCTTCGTCAGCAACTGGTTCGGCGCGGTACAGCGCGGCGAGGCGGCGATTCCCGGCGGTTTCATGCGCCACAACCTGACCACCTGCCGCATCGACCTCGTCGATGCCGATCACGCGACTGCGCGGACCTACTGCATCGTGGTCAATGAGAACGGCGCCGACGCCAGCGGTGTGTATACGGATGAGTGGCGGCGGGAGGAAGGGGACTGGCTGCTGGCGCATCGGCGCTGGAAGCCCGACGCGTGAAAGCCGCGAGCTCAAGCCGGGCTTTGTTTCGCCCTCATCTCGGTTGCGAACTGGTACAAGGCATAATCCATCGACAGCCGCTCGCGAAGCTCGAGCTCTACATCAGGGTGTAAATCTTCCCGTTTGAAACCATCTCTTGTCTTGAGCTGCTGGGGCACCCTGTCCCCCGGTAGCGACAAGCCGACTTTTGGAATCACCGTACGAAACACCTCGGAGAACTGCTCGGTGAAACCAACATAGGACAGCAGTTGCAAATTGTGTGTTGCCAGCGACAGTATCTCCTGCGGGCAGGATTGGCCGCGCGCCTCACGGTCAACGGTCCAGTACATGGACGCGAGTTGCCAGGTCTGCTGGCTGTCGAGCACTTCGCAGACTTCTGGCTCGCGTGATACACAAAACTCGTTCAGGCCGAGCTGCGCGGCGAGTCTCGCCACGGCAAACTTCCGCTGCATGTCTTCGTGCAGGCAGAAGCGATAGAACGACAGGACACGCGCCAGGGGGTCCCGCAGGATCGTGAAAGAGAAGCTGTCGCCAAGGTAGTCCCTGACATAATCAAACCCGAAATGCCCTGAAATGAACCGCTTGTTCACTACCTCTCGCCCGGGCAGGGGCCGCTCGTCATTTACCAGGAGAAAATCCCCGTGCGAACTGAGCTCGCGGGGCGCTACCCGACGACGAACATATTCGACGATAGACGTTCCACCGGTCTTCGGTATGTGGATAAAAATCACGGGCCTGGCTTGGGGGCTACCGATACTTCTTTCGTGTGACATCTCGAACAGTCTCAGCGACCAGTCAGGCCGGGGCTTTGATGTGCATTCTCTCGAACATTCCGGCGTGCCACAAATCGCGGGAGCAGGCTGAACGAAGCATTGCGTCACCCAGGCCGATCTGGCGCAGATTCCCTTTACTAATAAAACGCTTAAGGTGACAATATTTTTACCCATAATAGCAATAAATCAACTTCTCAGGAGTGCAAGCAGTGACCGACATCAAAAACAGGACCGCCTTCGTTACCGGCGGCGGCAGTGGCATCGGCCGCGGACTGGCGCTGGAACTGGCAGCCCAGGGCGCGCGGGTCGCGGTGGCCGACATCATCCTGGACAACGCGCAGAAGGTGGCGGACGAAATAATCGCCGCGGGCGGCGCCGCTGTCGCGGTGCACTGTGACGTGTGCGAGCGCGATGCGGTCGTCGCGGCAAAGCGGCAGGTCGAGGAGCAACTCGGCCCCGTGTCACTGCTGTTCGCCAACGCTGGCGCCACCTCCTTCGAGCGCATCACCGACATGACGGAGAACGACGTCGACTGGATCCTGCAGGTGAACCTGATGGGCGTCACCAACTGTGTGCTGGCCTTCTACCCGGACATGGTCGCGGCCCGCGACGGGCATATCTTCGCCACCGCCTCCACCGCCGGCCTGATGCCGACCTTCGTGCCCTACCACGCCCCCTACTCGGCGGCGAAAATGGGCATCATCGGCATGCTGCTCAACCTCAGTGTCGAGGCGGCCGAATTCAATGTCGGTTGTACGGTGCTCTGCCCCGGCGGTGTGCAGAGCGGCATGAAGGACAACAACGCCAGCTACCGCCCGGCGCGTTTCGGCGGGCCCGGCGAGGGCGGCATCAAGATTCCCAAGGAGTTCGCGGCCCACGACGACCTGGTCTTCCGCCCCGCCGACGAGGTGGCGAAGCTCTGCCTGCAGGCGGTGGTGAACAACCGCCCGATGGTGATTTCCGACGCCAGGATGCGCAAGACTTTCCAGGACGGTTACCTGCAGATCGTGATGGGGGCCTTTGATGATGTCGATGCCTTTGATCGGCAGCTCCAAGGGGAATAAGGCAAGGCGGCGGGGGACGTGCTTTTGTCGCTCGCAACTTTCACGCTGCGAATCAAAACGCTTTTGAGCGAGCGGGGAAGTTGCGAGCGACAAAAGCACGTCAGGTATTGGTGCCAGCCGGCCTGTGGCCTGTATTGCTTCCCCGCTTGCTCAAAAGCGTTTTGATTCGCCGCGTGAAAGCAATACAGGCCACAGCCCTATCAACGCGCGGTGCGGAAGGCTGCGTTTCACAGGCAAACAAGCCCCACTACGACACTGGTCATTCAGCTTCGACTACTGTCGATGCCACAATGCTGCCAGCTACAACCAAACACATAACAGGTGGAGGAATACCCACATGGCCTACACAGACATCAACGGCATAGGCATCGCCTACGACCTGATCGGCGACGCCGGCGCGCCGGCTGTGGTCATCACCCCCGGCGGCCGCTTCCCCCGCGACACCCAGGGCCTGCCGCAAATGGCTGAGCAGTTTGCCGCGGCCGGTCGCCGCGTGCTGCTCTGGGACCGCCCCAACTGCGGCGGCTCGGATATCTGTTTCGACGCGCCCAGCGAATCCGGCATGCAGGCGGACGCGCTGGTTGGCCTGCTGCGCGAACTCGACCTCGGCCCGCTGGCCATGCTCGGCGGCTCCGGGGGCTCGCGCATCGCCCTGCTCGCGGCGGCGGCGGCGCCGGAGCTGTGCTCCCACCTCGCGGTGTGGTGGATCAGCGGCGGGCCGATCTCGCTGGCCCAGCTGGCGGCGTACTACTGTGGTGACTCCGCCACGGCCGCCGCCCGCGGCGGCATGGAGGAAGTGGCGAACCTGCCCGGCTGGCAGGAGCAGATCGAGCGCAACCCGAAGAACCGCGAGATCATCCTCGCCCAGGATGCGCAGCAGTTTATCGAGCGGATGCAGCAGTGGGCGGCGGCCTACGCCTACTCGGAGACCTCGCCGGTCCCGGGCATGGGGCCGGCGGAGTTCGCCCGCCTGAGCATGCCGACAATGATTTTCCGCAGCGGCCAGAGCGACATCAGCCACACCCGCCGCACCAGCGAGTGGGTGCACGAGATGGCGCCCGGCTCGCAACTGGTCGAGCCGCCGTGGCCGGACCAGGAGTGGAACAACTGCTCGAAGATCCCGCTGCTACCCGGCCGCGGCCGCTTCGAGCGCTGGCCGCTGCTGATGCCCCAGCTGCTCGAGTTCATCTCCGGCTGAGGCGCGCCTCAGCTGTCGGTCGAGCTCCTGGCGGCGTCGATGATCCACTGGCCGCTGTCCCGGGCCTGCTCGTAGATATCGAGGTGGCTGATCCTGCCCGCGGCGTTGAAGCGGTAGACCGCGATCACGTTCTTGCGGATGAAGGTCTCGCCCTTGTAGTGGCGCTCCTCGATTTCCTGGAACACGCTGTCGCCGACTTCGGCGATGCGGAATATGGTGGTTTCGAAGTTGGTACCCCCGGCCCACTGGGTAAGGAAGTCGATATACTCCTGCCAGTTCATGGTTTCCAGGTAGGCGCCCACGCGCTCGAACTCATCGACCGCGACATAGGCCTGTAATGGATCCCAGTCAGCGGCGCTGATACTGCCGCCGGAGACGATGCCTTCCAGGGTCTGGCAGTAGCCGAGTACGGTTTCGGTCAGCGGGCCGTAGGCCCCGGTGACCGCGGTCGCGGTGGTCACGATCATGCGCTTGTCTCCCTGTTCTTTTCTGTCTCACCGACCCACTTGTCGAGCCGCTGGTGGAAATAGGCCAGGCGCACTTCCTGCCGCGACAGGGCCATGCTCTCCAGGCCCCGGTTGCGCAGGCCCCGCTGCTGGCGTTGCATCTGCACGTAGTCCTGCTCGAGGGCGAGGAAGTACTCGAAGTGCTCCCCTTCCGGCACATCCACCGGCAGCAGCTGCTGTTCCTGCCGCTCACACTCGGGGAACCACTGGAAATTGCTCACCTGCCAGATGCAGCGATTGGGGTCACCGTCGGGGTGCGGGACGGCACTGATGAAGGTCGCCTCCCCGGCGTGGATGGTGAGGAAGAGATTGGGAAACACCAGGTAGAACTGGTTGTCGCTCATCTGGGTGTCGGTGAGCCCGGCAACGTCGAGACCCTTGCCCGCCAGGGTTTCGCGCATCGCCCGCTGCAGCAGCAGGCGCGGGGTAAGGCCCTCCGGCAGCGCTCCCCTGCCGCCCTGTGCCAGGGCCTCGGCCACCAGTGCCTCGAAGCGCGGCAGGGCGTCCGCCACGCCGGGGAAGGTCGCCGGCAGGCCGCGGATGGCGTCCAGCTGCGCCTGCAGGTCGAGGTCGGCCACGTTGGCGGCGCCGAAGGGCGCCGTCGCCACGCTGTGGTCGCCGAGGAAGACATAGCGCTCCTGTGACTCGTCCATGGCGTTGACCAGCTCCGGGTGGATGCCCTGGATGTGGTAGCCCTCCTGGAAGGCGTCCATGACCACCTTCCAGTTGCAGTCGAGGCTCTCGCGCACGTTCAGCCCGCAGGCGACCATCTCCCGGGTGTTGTAGGGCGCCAGCAGCTCGGCGACCTCACCGAGGTAGTCGCGCAGCGGCCCGGCCTGCGGGTCGGGATTGAGGAAGATGAAACCGCCGAAGCAATCGACGGAAACCGGCAGCAGGCCCAGTTCCTCGCGGCAGCCGACAAACGCCTCCACACTGCCCTCGAAGTCCGGCCGCGGTACGCCGACCAGTTCGCCCTGCAGGTCGAAGCTCCAGCGGTGGTAGGGGCAGACCAGGCGCGCGGAGTGGCCGCGCCCCTCACAGAGGGCATTGCCGCGGTGGCGGCAGGCGTTGACGAAGCCGCGGATGACGCCATCGCCGGAGCGCAGGACGAGGTAGGACTGGTCGAACAGGCGGTACTCCATCCAGTCGCCCTGGCGCGGCAGTTCCTCGGCCCGGCCAACCACCTGCCAGCAGCGCTGCCACAGCTGCTCGCGCTCGCGGCGGTGGTACTCGGGGCTGTAGTAGCGTTCGGTGGAGACGCGGCCGGGAAGGCCGGAGAGATCCAGCTCCTTCAGCAGGGGCGCCGTGTCGACGGCGGCACCGGGAAGTTCTGCGCCCATGATTATTATCCTCTGCGCAAAGGCCGCAACTGGTCCGCGCGGCCCGGTAGGGTTGTTCTGGCGGATACTAGAAAGCGCCGGACCGCCAGTCAAAGCCAATCGGTACAGGCATTGGAAAGCGTGTCGGAAATTCGAACATATGCCGGGAAATCGAAGACCGTCAGCTGCCGCTGCCGGTGGCGCGCATCCGGCGCCGATACTGGGACGGCGTCACCCCGCACACCCGGCGAAAGGCCGTGGCGAAATAGGCGCTGCTGGAGAAACCCAGCTGCCGCGCCACTGCGCCGAGGGACAAAGCGTCCTCGCGCAGCAGGCTGCGCGCGTAGTGCATGCGCTGGCGCGCGATGTACTGGCCGAGGGAGGCGCCAGTGGACGCCCTGAAGCCGCGCATCAGGTGGCCCTCGCTGATCGCACACAGCGCCGCCAGTTCCGCCAGCGAGGGGTAGCCGGCCGCCGGCCCCGCTGCCACACGCTCGTGGATGCGCCGCAGTTGCCAGGAGGCGAGCCCGCCCTTCACCCGTGTCGGCGACAGCGGCGCCTCGCTGCCGGCGCCGCGCAACTGGCGCGCCAGTTCGACCAGCAGCATGTTGCTGGCGGACTCGATGACGATCTCCGAACCGAAGCCCGGCTGCACGACCTCCCGGTGCACCAGTTGCATCAGGGAATCGACGCGCTCGCCGCTCAGCGCCAGGTAGTCCGCCGAGGGCGCCTGCCAGCAGGCCTGGGTAACCCCGGTCACCGACTCGAAGTAGTCCTCGTCGAACACGCAACTGAGGCCGCGGAAGGCCGTTTCCGGCGCCGAAACCTGGACCGAGAATGTCGGCGGCAGCAGGCCCACCGCGCCGACCCGGGCAAAGGCATCGGCAATGGCCGGGCTTTCGAAGCGCAGTGGGGAGTGATTCGGCGAGAGCCGCTGGGTGACGTAGTAACCGGGCACGGTCGGATGGAAGGCCTGCACCGCGTCCCACTCGATGTTGGCGAGCAGGACCGAGACCCGGGGCAGGCGTATTTGCTGTTCTATTATCTGCTGCAATGTGTAGACACCCCGGCGGCCGTGCTGGCACGCTGACGAGCAATTGAACCAGGCCCAGAGTAGCACCTTCGCCGCACGGCAACCACGGCGGCGCAGCGGCGCGTTGTTGAACGCGCCAAACTCAGGTAAGTTGCTGTGGCAGTTTGCACTGACCCGTCACAAGGAATCCACCGCGCCCATGACCACTAACAAGAAACGGCCGGCTGGCAGCACTGGCAGCACCCGCAAGGCAGCGAGCCGCAAGGCCCGCCCCGGGCCCGGCCGCCCCACCCGACAGCAGGCCAAGCAGCGCAACCTGGAACTGCTCGACAACGCCCTCGACCTGTTCCTGCGCAACGGTTACGAGCGCACCACCATCGAGGGCATTGCGGCCTCCGTGGGCATGGCCAAGCGCACCGTCTACACCCTCTACGGCGACAAGAAGGCCCTGTTCAAGGCCTCCCTGCAGCGCGCCATCAATGCCTGGATCCTGCCGGTGGACGAACTGCGCGCAGTGGAGAGCGACGACCTCGAGGAGAGCCTGCTGGCCATCGGCGAGGCCCTGGTGACCAACATCATGAAGCCGGCGGGGATGAAGCTGCTGCGCATCACCAACGCCGAGGCCAACCACATGCCGGAAATCAGCACCTATACCTACGAGCAGGGCACCGGGCCGACCCTCGAGTATCTCGCCGAACTGTTTGCCCGGCGGCTGAAACTGAAACCGGTCCAGGCGGACGAGGCGGCGCTGACCTTCCTCTACCTCGTGGTGGGCGGGCCGGCCAGCCTGTCCATGTGGGGCATCCCCACCGATCGGCGACGCACCAGCGAGCACACCGCATACTCGGTGCGCCTGTTCCTGCACGGCCTGCTCTCCGGCAAGGCGTGACGCCAGTTTAACTTTGCATGCCAGCCCGCACCGGATTAATATTGAAACGCACAAGGTGACAATAATTATCAGACGGCGGTAGCGCAGATGCACCCGAAATACCCCCACGTTTTCAGCCCGATCCGGCTCGGCCCGGTGGAGCTCCCCACCCGGTTTTTCTTCGCCCCCCACGGCAGTTCCCTCAGCGCCGGTACCAAGCCCGCCGACGATCTCGTGGCCTACAGCGCCGAGCGGGTGAAGGATGGCGGCGCCGGGCTGGTCATCGTCGCCCTCACCGCCCACGAGCGCGGCCGCACCCGCCAGCCCTCGCCACACCCGGCGGAGAACATCGCCGCCTTCCGCGTGCTGGCGGACGCCATCCACGCCGCCGGCGGGAAGATTTTCGGCCAGATCTTCTACTGGTGGGGCGGCTTCGGCCAGTGGCAGCCGCTGAGCCCGCCCGCGCCCTCGATGGGGCCCTCGGTGCGGCAGTTCGGCTACGGCGGGCGCACGGCCTCCACCCACGCGCTGGATCCCCGGGAAATCCAGGGCATGCATGCGGCCGTGCGCCAGTCCGCGGCCCATTTGCGCGAGGCCGGCTTCGACGGTGTCATGCTGCACGGCTCCCACGCCGGCCTGATCGAGCAGTTCCTCTCGCCCTACTTCAACCAGCGCGACGACGACTACGGCGGCTCGCTGGAGAACCGCATGCGCTTCCTGCTCGAGCACCTGCAGGCGGCCCGCGACGGCGCCGGCAGCGGCATGGCCGTGGGCATGCGCTTCAACTGCCACGAGCTGCTGCCCGGCGGCTACGACACGGAAACCGCCCGCGCCGTACTGCGTGAATGCCGCGCCCGCGGCCTGCTCGACTACATCGACCTCGACGTCGGCGTCGAGCCGCAGCAGTTCCACCACGGCATGCCCACCGGCTTCCTCGACAAGCAGTTCTACCGGCCCTACGTGGAGGCCGTGCGCGAGGCCGCCGGTGACATCCCGGTACTCAGCGTGCTCGGCCGCGTCACCGACATGGCCGAGGCGGAGGAGGCGATCGCCAGCGGCACCGTCGATGTCGCCGGTGCCGCGCGCCAGCTGATCGCCGAGCCGCAGTTCGTCAGCAACGCCCGCCACGGCCGCGAGGCGCAAAGCCGCAGCTGCATCGCCTGCAACTGGTGCACCGCCGCCCTCGGCGACGGCGCCCAGTGCTGCACCATCAACCCGGCGAGCTACCGCGAGCGGCTGTGGGGCGTCGAAAGTTTCTCCCCCGCGGCGCAGGCAAAACGCGTGGTCATTGTCGGCGGCGGCCCGGGGGGCATGGAAGCGGCGCGGGTCAGCGCCCTGCGCGGGCACGCCGTGACATTGCTCGAGGCACGCAACTCTCTCGGCGGCGCCCTGGCGCTGTGGGCCGGCCTGCCCGGGCGCGAACACTACGGCCAGGCCGTCGACTGGTGGGCGGCGGAATTGCAACGCCTCGGTGTCGCGGTGCGCCTCGGCGAGCGGGCCAGCGCGGCCTCCGTGCTGGCCCTGCAGCCCGATGCGGTCATCGTCGCCAGCGGTGCCCGCTACAGCCCCGGCGGCCGCAGTGTCACCCTCGACGCCGACATCCCCGGCAGCGAGCAGGACTTCGTCTACCGGCCGGAGGATATCCTGCTGGGCAATATCCGGCCCGCGGGCCGCGTGCTGCTGCTCGACGGCGAGGGACTGCACGCCAGTTCCGGGATCGCCGAACTGCTCGCCGCCGGCGGCGCGGAGGTGCACTACCTCAACGCGGATTTCTCCCCGCTCTCACCGCGACTGGTCGACAATTTCGAGGGCCGCCACATCGTCGCCCGACTCAAGCAGCACGGCGTGCAGTTCGCCCCCGGCACCTGGATTCGCAGCATCGGCGCCAACAGCGCCACGCTCTACGACACCCACACGGGGGTCGAGCGGGTCGCGCCAAACGTGGATGCGGTGGTACTGGTGACCGGGCGCGAACCCCAGGACGCGCTTGCCCGCGAGCTGGACGGCAAGGTGGCGCAGCTATTCACCATCGGCGACGCCCTCGCGGCGCGGATGCTCGCGGCGGCCAGCTACGAGGGGCAGAAATTCGCCCGGCTGATTGGCGAGCCCGGTGCGCCGGCCTCGGTTCGCGAGGTTTACTTCGCTGCGGACGGCATGGAGGTCATGCCCTTCCCGGCGGATGTGCCGAGGGCCGGCCCCAGGTAGCTTTCGACCACGCACCGAATATGCGCCTGACATTGCGGATTCCAGGCGTGTTCAGCAACTTGCTGACGGGCAGGCTGGAGCGCTGTTCCGAGGCCCAGGCGCACATGGCTTCCGCTTGCTCAGACAGCGTTTATATTCGCCGCGGAAGCCATGTGCACCTGTGCCTCTCGCGCTGGGGCGGCGGCATTCTGGCACGGCGCGAGCAATGCCGGGCGCATGTTGCGTGCGTCGAGTCAAAACGCTTTCGAGTAAGCGCGGAACATGCGCCCGGCATTGCGGATTCCAGGCACATTCAGCAACTTGCTGACGGGCAGGCTGGAGCGCTGGTCCGAGGCCCAGGCCCACAGGGCTCCCGCTTGCTCAGACAGCGTTTATATTCGCCGCGGAAGCCCTGTGGAGCTGTGCCTCTCGCGCCGGGGCGGCGGAATTCTGGCACGGCGTGAGCAATGCCGGGCGCATGTTTCGTGCGTCGAGTCAAAACGCTTTCGAGTAAGCGCGGAACATGCGCCCGGCATTGCGGATTCCAGGCACATTCAGCAACTTGCTGACGGGCAGGCTGGAGCGCTGTTCCGAGGCCCAGGCCCACAGGGCTCCCGCTTGCTCAGACAGCGTTTATATGCGCCGCGGAAGCCCTGTGGGCCTGTGCCTCTCGCGCAGGGGCGGCGGCATTCTGGCACGGCGCGAGCAATGCCGGGCGCATGTTGCGTGCGTCGAGTCAAAACGCTTTCGAGTAAGCGCGGAACATGCGCCCGGCATTGCGGATTCCAGGCACATTCAGCAACTTGCTGACGGGCAGGCTGGAGCGCTGGTCCGAGGCCCAGGCCCACAGGGCTCCCGCTTGCTCAGACAGCGTTTATATTCGCCGCGGAAGCCCTGTGGGCCTGTGCCTCTCGCGCCGGGGCGGCGGAATTCCTGCACGGCGCGAGCAATGCCGGGCGCATGTTTCGTGCGTCGAGTCAAAACGCTTTCGAGTAAGCGCGGAACGTGCGCCCGGCATTGCGGATTCCAGGCACATTCAGCAACTTGCTGACGGGCAGGCTGGAGCGCTGTTCCGAGGCCCAGGCCCACAGGGCTCCCGCTTGCTCAGACAGCGTTTATATTCGCCGCGGAAGCCCTGTGCACCTGTGCCTCTCGCGCAGGGGCGGCGGAATTCTGGCACGGCGCGAGCAATGCCGGGCGCATGTTTCGTGCGTCGAGTCAAAACGCTTTCGAGTAAGCGCGGAACGTGCGCCCGGCATTGCGGGTTCAGGACGGGATCAGGCTCCTTTCCAGACCGGCTTGCGCTTCTCCGCGAAGGCCCGCGGCCCCTCCTGGGCGTCCTCGCTGTTGTAGCAGTGCTCGGAGGCATGCCGCGCCGCCTGCAGGGCTGCGGAACGCCCCATCTCGGTCGCCAGCATCACGGTTTCCCGTGCCGCCTTCACCGACAACGGCGCACCGTCGAGAATCTCCGACGCCAGTTCCAGCGCGCAATCGAGCAGTGCCTCCGGCTCGGCCAGGCGGTTCACCAGGCCGATCTCGTAGGCCCGCTGGGCGCTGATCGGTTTCCCGGTGAGCAGGATCTCCATCATGATGCGCTGCGGAATCATGTGGATCAGCGGCGAGGCCCAGGGCGAGCTGCGGCCTACCTTTACTTCGGTCACCGCGAACTTCGCCGCGGTGCTGGCGACGCAGAGGTCGCAGGCCTGGGCGATCATCCAGCCGCCGGCGAAGGCCACGCCGTTGACGGCGGCGATGGTCGGCTTGGACAGTTCGATGGTGTCGTAGGGCAGCGGGAACATGTCCCGCGGCGGCACTTTCATGCCGGTAGTGACCATCTCCTTGAGATCGCCGCCGGCGCAGAAGGCTTTCTCGCCGCTGCCGGTGAGGATGGCGACGCGCAGGGCGGGGTCGTTCTCGAAGCGCTGCCAGGCGGCGAACAGGCCCTCGCGCACTTCCCTGAGCAGGGCGTTGCGCGCCTCGGGGCGGTTGATGGTGATGATGGCGATGCCGTCGTCGCGGGCGTCGAAGAGTACTGCGTCAGGCATGGGGGGGCCTCCGGAATGGGGTCAGAGCCCTGCCGAACCGGGGTCAGAGCCCTTTTTCTGCTGCGCAGAAAAAGGGCTCTGACCCCTCGAGCAGGACCCCGGTGTTAGCTAATACGAGCGCGGCAGTTCCAGCACGTGCTCGGCGATGAAGTTGAGGATCATGTGCGGGCTGACCGGCGCGGTGCGCGGGATCAGCACTTCGCGCAGGTAGCGTTCGACGTGGTACTCCTGGGCGTAGCCCATGCCGCCGAGGGTCAGCATCGCGGTGTGGCAGGCCTCGAAGCCGGCCTCCGCGGCGAGGTATTTGCCGGCGTTGGCCTCGACCCCGCACTCCTCGCCCTTGTCGAAGAGGTTGGCCGCTTTGTAGATCATCAGGCTCGCCGCCTCCAGTTGTGCCCAGCACTTGGCCAGCGGGTGCTGGATGCCCTGGTTCATGCCGATGGGGCGGTCGAAGACGACGCGCTCGCGGGCGTAGCGGGCGGCGCGGTCGATGGCCGCCTTGCCCAGGCCGATGGCCTCGGCGCCGAGCAGTACGCGCTCCGGGTTGAGGCCCTTGAGGATGATCCTGAAGCCCTGCCCCTCCTCGCCGATGCGATCCTCCTCGGGGATGAACAGGTCATTGATGAACAGCATGTTGGAGCCCACCGCGTGGCGGCCCATCTTCGGGATCAGCTGGTGCTCGATATGCTCGCGATCGAGATCGGTGAAGAACAGCGACAGGCCTTCGGTCTTGCGCTTGCAGTCTTCCAGTGGCGTGGTGCGCGCCAGCAGCATCATCTTGTCGGCGACGTGGGCGTTGGTGATCCAGATCTTCTCACCGGTGACCTTGTAGCCGCCATCGACCCTGATCGCGCGGGTTTTCAGCTTGGTGGTGTCGAGGCCGACGTTGGGCTCGGTCACCGCGAAACACATCTTCTGCTCGCCGGAGAGGATCGCCGGGATCATCCGCTGCTTCTGCTCCTCGCTGCCGAACAGGTCGATGGGCTCGAGGCTGAACACCGGGCCGTGGACGGCGGACGCCGCCGACATGCCGCCGCCGGCCTCGGCGATAGCCTGCATCATGATCGCCGCCTCGGTGATGCCGAGGCCGGCGCCGCCGACGGACTCGGGCATGGCGATGCCGAGCCAGCCGGCCTCGGCCATGGAGCGGTGGAAGTCCACCGGGAATTCGCCGCTGCGGTCGTGCTCCAGCCAGTATTCGTCGCTGAACCGGGAGCAGTGCTTGAGTACGGCCTCGCGGATGTTGCGCTGGTCGTCAGTGAAGGAAAAATCCAATGTCCTGTCCTCGCTAGATTGTCAGAGCACGCTGCCCGCGGAGGGGTCCGGCGCGGGGTCCTGTTCCTTATCCGTGTCCAGCCCGAATTCGCGGAACACCTCGTCGGTGTGGGCGCCGAGAGTCGGCGTCGGGCCATGCACTTTACCCGGGCTCCGGGAGAACCAGGTCGGCACACCGGGAAAGCGCACGCTGCCTGTCGGCGTTGCCACGTTCTCGAAAAAGCCCACCGCGTTCAGGTGCTCGTTCTCGAACAGCTCGTCCAGGGTGCGGATCGGCGCGCAGGGCACGTGCAGTTCGCGCAGCAGGGCCAGCCACTCGTCGGTGGTGCGCTCGCTGAAGGTCTCCGCCAGCAGGCCGTAGACCCGGTTGATCTGCTTCGCCCGCTGCTCCAGTGTCGCCAGGTCATCGCTGGCCCAGGCCGGCTGCACCGCATCGATAAACGCATTCCAGTGCTTGTCGTTATAGACCAGTGCGGAGAGATAGCCATCCTTGGTCCTGTAGGGCTGGCGGTTGGGGGCCAGCGCCCGGTGGTAGCCGGCCGGGCCCAGGGGCGGATTGAAGATCGCCCGGTCGGCGTGCTCGACCAGCAGGAAGGAGGCCATGGTCTCGAACATACCCACTTCCACTTCCTGGCCCTCGCCCGTGCGCTCGCGGTGGAACAGGGCCATCACGGTGGCGTAGAGCACGGTCAGGCCGGCGACCTTGTCGGCCATGATGGTGCCGATGTAGTCGGCGTTGCCGGTGAGCATCTGCTGGGCGCCGACCAGGCCGCACTCGGCCTGGATGGTGTCGTCGTAGGCCGGCAGGTCGCCGTCGGGGCCGCGGCGGCTGTAGCCGTAGCAGTTGGTGTAGACGATGCGCGGGTTGATGGCGCTGACCGCGGCGTAGTCGAAGCCCAGCTTGGCGATGGCCTTGCCGCGCATGGAGTGGATGAAGACGTCCGCCGACTCGATCAGCTTGCGCAGGCTCTCCTTGCCCTCCTCGCTGCGCAGGTCCAGCACCACGCTGCGCTTGCCGCGATTGACGTTGAGGAAGACGCCGCTCATGCCCGGCTCGGCGCCGACGGAGACGAAGCGGGTGGGGTCGCCGGCGGGCGGCTCGATCTTGATCACGTCGGCGCCCATGTCGGCCATGATCTGGGTCGAATAGGGGCCCATGACCATGGAGGTCAGGTCGAGGACGCGGACGCCCGCGAGGGGGCCTGATTTGTTCATTTGGAGCTCCGTTGGAGAAGGAAGAGGGGGTCAGAGCCCTTTTACGCAAAGCGTAAAAGGGCTCTGACCCCCCAGCTTTTTACTTGATCTTGCGCGGCGCACCCGCGCCCATGTACTCGGCGAGGGTACGGTGCAGGTTGGCGGTGCTGCGCTCCATGTAGGGATTGGGGCGCGGGCCCATGAAGCCGAGCGATTTCATGCCCTGCTGCACCGCCGCCATGTTGGAGAAATCCTGCGACAGCACGTAGCACCAGGCCTCCTCGGTGGCCTCGCTGTACTCCCACTCGGTCTGCGGCTCCTCGCCCTCCGGGAACAGCTCGTAGACCGCGCCCTCGAAGATGCACTTGTCCGGGTCGCCCTTGTAGGGGCGGGCGCTGTAGCAGAGCATGTTGTTGACCGCGTGGCCGATCTGGAAATTCGGGAACACCTGCCAGGCGGTGCCGGTCCTGCCGACATGGGTCGGGTCGACCGTCGGCCAGACCACGCCGCGGGCCTCGTCGGTTGCCCTGGCGGATTTCAGCCAGTGCTGCATCACCTCGCCGGGCGGGGTGCCCTCGGGCAGTTCATCCTGCAAGCGCAGGGCCGCGTCGACCAGGGTCTGGGTGGTATTGGTGTTGGCCTTCTCCCAGGTGTACTGCTGCATCTCGGCGGTGGAGATGCGCGCATCGCCGGTACCCACGCGCAGCTTGGCCTTCTGGTTGTCATCGACGCCCTTGGCCGCCTCGTAGCCGATGTGGCTGTGCTTGCCCTGGGCCCGGGCCCAGCCGCGGAACTCGCCGAACTTGTTGAACTCGGGGTGGGTGGTGGCCACGTGGTAGGTCTCGTTGAAGGCCTCCAGCGCCACCTTCCAGTTGCAGTCGAAGATGCCCCACTTGCGCCAGCGCACGCGCATGTTCTGCAGCTCGAAGGGGTCGAGCATCTCCGGAATCGGGGCGAGGAATTCAGCCAGCGACTCGCTGTCCGGGTCCATGTTGATCCACACCCAGCCACCCCAGGTAGCGGTCTTCACCTTGACCAGGCCGTCGCAGCCGGAGAGCGCGCCCTGCCAGTCCTCCTGGTGGGGGATGTGGGTGTTCTCGCCGTCGAGGCCGAAGCGCCAGCCGTGGTAGGCACAGACAAACTGCGGCTTGCGGCCGACGGCGTTGCGCTTGCCGGGAGGCGTGTCGACCAGCTTGCGGCCGCGGTGGGGGCAGACGTTGTGGTAGGCCTGCAGGGTATTCTCATCGGTGCGCACGACGAGGATCGAGTCGTCCATCACATCGAAGGTGAGGTAGCTGCCGACCTCCGGCAGGTCCTCCACCCGTCCCGCCTGCAGCCAGACCTTGCGCCACAGCAGGTCCCGTTCCGCGCGGGCGTATTCGGGGGAGATGTAGGCCTCCACGGGGATGCAGACGGCGTCGGTGAGTTCCTCGACGGATTCGATGATATTGCCTCGGTCATTCATTGCTTGGCGCTCCCGGATTGGCGTTGCAGGAAGTGTGGACGTAGTGCCTGCTGCGGCTGCGGGCCGCGCAGCTTGCGGAGTGCCGGCACAGGCCTCGCGAAAACTTTATTGTCCTGACGATAAATCAGAATGTTATTGCACAAATTCGCCTGTAACCAGTGCAAATCGATTTAATTTGTTTTAATGTCCGTATGTATTTTTAATCCTGAGCCCTACCTGCAGAGCACTGGTGACCGCCGTGGACAGCGACAAGAACAGCGACCCGACCGAGGCCGGCGCCGCCGCCGTGGACAGGCAGGCAGAGGGCGGCGCCCGGCGCCCGCTCTACCTGCAGGTGGCCGGCGTGTTGCGCGAGGAAATTGTCACCGGAGTGTACCCGGTGGGCTCCAAGCTGCCCACCGAGGACGGCCTCTGCCAGCGCTTCTCGGTCAGCCGCTACACCGTGCGCGAGGCCCTGCGCCTGCTGCGCGAGGACGGCCTGGTAGTGGCCCGCAAGCGGGCGGGAACGGTGGTCATCCCGCCGCGCAGCTCCGGCAGCGACATCCAGCAGGTGATGTCGATCAACGACCTGCTGGCCTTCAGCAGCGGCGCCGGGCTGAAGATCGACAGCATGCACACGATTACCGCGGACGCGGCGCTGGCCAAACGGGCGGGCATGAACGAGGGCGAGCAGTGGCTGGAGGTGCTCGGCTACCGCTACATCGAAGGCGAGGCGGCCCCGGCCTGCCGCACCGAACACTACATCAACCGCGCCTTCGCCGCCGTCGGCCGCCTGTTACAGCGCCACCAGGGGCCGATCTTCCCGCTGATCGAGGATCTTTTCGGTATCAACATCGTCCGGGTGGAACAGCAGATCGCCGCCACCCTGCTCGACGAGCGCCAGGCGCAGGCGCTGCAGGTCGAGCCCGCCTCCGCGGCGCTGGAGATTCGCCGCACCTACACCACCACGGATGCAACCATTGCCCAGGTCACCATCAATACCCACCCGGCAGCACGCTTCCAGCACTCGATGAGCATGCGCCGGGTGCGCAGTTGAGACAGCGTGAGCACACAAAAAACCCCGCCATAAGCGGGGTTTTTGCTCTCTGCGGAGCTAGCGGCGGGCTGCGCCGGTAGGATTGGTGTCCAGGGGCTCGAGACCGCGGGTGGCCTCGTTGTAACACAGCACCTCGCCGGTCTCGATGTTGTAGAGCCAGCCGTGCAGGTGCAGGCGCCCCACCGCCAGCCTGGCCGCGACCGCCGGATGGGTGCGCAGGTGCTGCAGTTGCAGGGCGATATTCTCCGCGGTCACGCACTCCAGGTGCTCGGGGCCGACTTCACCGTGCTGCTCGCGCACCACTTCCACCGCCGCGCGGCAGTGGCCGAGCCACTCCTTGACGTGGGGCAGCGAAGCCAGCATTTCCGGGTTCAGGGCGCCCTTCATCGCGCCGCAGTCGGTGTGGCCACAGACCACGATGTGCTCGACACCCAGCGCCGCCACCGCGTACTCGATGGAGGCGGTCATGCCGCCGGTCTGGTTGCTGTGGGGCGGCACCACGTTGCCCGCGTTGCGGCAGATGAACAACTCGCCGGGCTCGGTCTGGGTGATCAGGTTGGGATCGATGCGCGAATCCGCGCAGGTAATGAACAGGACTTCGGGCTGCTGCCCCTCCGCCAGTTCGCGGAAATTCTTCTCCTTCTCGGGATAGACTTCACGCTGGAATTTGGCGACACCGGATAGTACGCGATCCATGGTTACTCCTCACATCAGATCAGTAGAACAAAACTTCAGGCTCGGGGCAGGCAGAAGCGGCCTTACGTGTATACGCGCTCACGCGTCGAACGGACGTATTCCGCATTATAAACCGAGCCGCGGCCGAACTTGCAGGTTGGCGACTGATGGCCCGCCGCGCCCACGCGGCCCTTGCCGGCACGGCGGTTTTTTGATCGCACGGACAAAACTGCTATCATTCCGCCGCTTTGCCGACCGTCGCCACAGGCTGGAGCGGCAATCCAAGTCCAAGTAAATCCGGAAATAACACTGATCAGGGGGCCTCGCACGCCGCCTCCGGGCTCGCAGCCGCCCCAAATTCAGCCTTATTGTCCGCATATTAATGAGTTAGCCAGGCGCTACCGGCGCCTGCTGGAGCCGCTGGAAGCATGTCTGATCTACTCTGGTCCCCCACCCCCGAACAAGCCGGGCAGACCCGCCTGGCCCAGTTTATCCGCCACCTCGACAGCGAGCTGGGGCTCAGCTTCGACGATTACGACGCACTCTGGCAGTGGTCGGTGGACGAGCCGGCACAGTTCTGGACCCAGCTGTGGCACTTCTGCGGGGTCAAAGGCGAACTCAAGGGCCCCGGCCTGCGCAACGCGGACGACCTGATCAACGCCGAATTCTTCCCCGAGGCCACCCTCAACTTCGCCGAGAACATGCTCCGCGGCCCGCGCAACGACGGCCCGGCGCTGGTCTTCTACCGCGAGTGCGGCAGCCGCACGGAAATGTCCTGGGACGAGCTGGAGGCCAGTGTCTCGCGCCTGCAGCAGGCGCTGAAGGCCATGGGTGTCGGCCCCGGCGACCGGGTCGCCGGCTTCGTGCCCAACATGCCCGCCACCGTGGTCGCCATGCTCGCCACCACCTCGCTCGGCGCCATCTGGTCCTCCTGCTCGCCGGACTTCGGCGTGAAAGGCGTGCAGGACCGCTTCGGCCAGATCGAGCCGAAGGTGCTGTTCACCGCCGACGGCTACAACTACAACGGCAAGACCTTCGACTCCATGGCCACCGCCGGCGAGCTGGCGCGGGGCATTCCCAGCGTCGAGCAGGTCGTGGTGATGCCGCTGGTATCCGATGCCCCCGACGCCAGCAAAGCCGGCGACCGGGCCGCGACCCTGGCGGACTTCACCGCCGCCTACCCGCCGGCGGAGCTGGAATTCACCCCGATGAACTTCCTCGACCCGCTGGTGATCCTGTTCTCCTCGGGCACCACCGGCCTGCCCAAGTGCATCGTCCACGGCATCGGCGGCTCGCTGCTGCAGAACCTCAAGGAGCACCAGCTGCAGAGCGACCTGCGCCCCGGCGACAAACTCATCTACTTCACCACCTGCGGCTGGATGATGTGGAACTGGCTGGTGGCCGCCCTCGGTTCCGGCGTGACTGTCGTGCAGTACGAAGGCTCGCCGACCTACCCCAACGCCTACCACCTGGCGGACATCGTGGCGCAGGAGAAGATCACCCACTTCGGCACCTCGGCCAAGTTCCTCGACGCCTGCGCCAAGGCCGAGGTGAAACCCATCGACAGCCACGACTTCTCTGCGCTGCGCTGCCTGCTGTCCACCGGCTCGCCATTGTCCGCGGAGGGATTTCACTACGTCTACGACGCGTGGAAGAAGGACATCTGCCTGGCCTCCATCGCCGGCGGCACCGACATCTTCGGCTGCTTCGTCGGCGGCAGCCCGATCAGCCCGGTCTACGCCGGCCAGTGCCAGAAGCGCCAGCTGGCCATGAACGTGCAGGTGTTCAACGACGCCGGCCAGCCGGTGCAGGGCGAACACGGCGAACTGGTCTGCGTCACCGCCTTCCCCTCCCAGCCCGTCGGCTTCTGGAACGACCCGGACAAGGCCCGCTACCGCAGCGCCTATTTCGAGGGCTACCCAAATGTCTGGACCCACGGCGACTGGGTGGAACTCACCGCCGAGGGCGGCATGGTGTTCTTCGGCCGCTCCGACGCCACCCTCAACCCCGGCGGCGTGCGCATCGGCACCGCCGAGATCTACCGCCAGGTGGAGACTATCGAGGAAGTGCTGGAAGGGCTGGTGATCGGCCAGAACTGGGACAACGACGTGCGCGTCATCCTGTTCGTGCGCCTGCGCGACGGGGTGACGCTGGACGATGCGCTGATCCAGCGCATCCGCTCGGAAATTCGCGCCAACGCCACCCCGCGCCACGTGCCGGCGAAGATCATCGCCGTGGCCGACATCCCGCGCACCCGCTCCGGCAAGATCACCGAACTGGCGGTGCGCGACGTGGTGCACGGGCGGCCGGTGAAGAACGTCGAGGCGCTGGCCAACCCCGAGGCGCTGGAACTCTACAAGGACCTGGAAGCACTGCGCAGCTAGGCCGCAATCACGACTGCCCGGCGCCCGCGAGGCGCCGGGCACATCCCTCAGAAATCGTAATCCAGCCGCATGCCGTAGGTGCGCGGCGCATCGTAGGCGACGCCGTTGGCGAAGTTGGTCTGCAGCAGGCTCTGCAGCACGTCCTCGTCGGTCAGATTGCGACCCCAGACTACCAGCCGCAGGCCGGGCGCCGCCGCCGGCGACCAGGACAGCTCGCCGTCGAGCATGCTGTAGGATTCCTGGGTCACGTGTTCGCTGAACTCCAGGCTGTAGCCGTCGTTGTAATACAGCGAGGCAAAGGCGCCAAACTCACCCACGGCAGTCGGGTAGCGGAAGTCGGCGTTGATGAAGCCGGTGACCTCCGGCGCGCGCACCATGGTCACCCCGCTGGCGTCGATGTTGACGCTCTCGTTGGGCGTGGTGAAGTTGGTCGGGTTCCAGCTGTAGGCGCCAGCCTCGGGGAAGTCATCGTACTCCGCATCCAGCAGCGAGAGTCCGGCGGACAGGCGCAGGTGGTCTGTCGCCTGCCAGGTGGCGTCGAAGTCCGCACCGGTGATGGTCGCCGATGCCGCGTTCTGGTAGATGTACACCGGCGCGTCGTAGCGGGCCACCTGCAGGTCGGTGTAGTCGTAGTAGTAGATCGCCGCACTCGCCGACAGGCGGTCAGAGATGTCGCCCTTGTAGCCGATCTCGAAGGCGTCCAGCTGCTCCGGGTCGACCGCCGGGTTCTGCCCGGAGAGGATGCCGCTCTTGAAGCCTTCGCTGTAGGTGGCGTAGATGTTCGAGGTCTCGGACAGCGCGTAGCGCAGGGACACCCGCGGGGTGAACTTGCTGAAGGTCTCCGGGCTGTAGGGCGACTCCACCACGCCGGAATCCGGGCTGAAGGTGTTGGGATTGGTCCGCGACTCCTGCTCTTCCTCGCTGTAGCGGCCGCCGACAATCAACTGCAGGGTGTCGCTGAAGTCATAGCTCACCTCCGCGTAGGCGGCGTAGATCTCCTTCTCCACCCCGCCCCAGGAATAGCTGGTGAACACGGTCGGGCCGGAGGGCCCCGGCGCCAGCAGTGGCGGCGCCTGGATGCGGAAGATGTTCGGCGTGAACTCATCCTCGGCGCTGAGGTAGAACAGGCCGCCCGAGAACAGCCAGTTGCCCACCTGCTCGGAGGTGAAGTTGATCTCCTGGACGAAAGTGTCCTGCGCCTGGTTGACGGTCACGTCGGCGTAGTGGGCCGGACCGTAGTCGACGTCGACCAGCAGGTGGGCCTCGTTGTCGGTCCAGGCGGTGGTGCTGGAGAAGGTGCCGATGGCGGTGTCGAAATCGATCTGCAGGCTGGCGCCCTCGGAATCCAGCTCGGTGTCCGGACGGAAGCTGGCCGCCGTTTCCTGCGGGTCGGGATAGGGCGCGGTCGGGTACACGAGATAGTCGAAGGATTCGCGCTCCCAGGCGCGGCCGGAGTAGGCGGCGCTGTCCTTGCGGTTCGCGCTGTAGGCGCTGAGCAGGAACTGCAGGCTGTCGGTGGGCTGGAACAGCAGTTTGCCGCGCACCGTGTGCGAGCGCAGCCCCTCGTCCTCGCCGCCGTAGACCAGGTCCTTGCGGAAGCCGTCGCGCTCCTGGCTCGCGACCGCCAGGCTCGCGGCGAAGGTGTCGGAGAGCGGGCCGGCGACGTAGCCGCTTACATTGAGGTCGTTGTAGTTGCCGACGCTGGCGCTGAGCCTGCCGGTCACCTCCTCCAGCGACGGCGCCACGGTCGAGATGATGATCGCACCGCCGGTCGCATTCTGGCCGTAAAGCGTGCCCTGGGGGCCTTTCAGCACCTGCACCTGCTCCACATCCGGCAGGTCCATCAACTGGCCGATCTGGCTGGCGACATAGACCCCGTCGAGGTAGACAGCGACGTTGGAACTGTCGCCAGCGTTGGAGCCCTGGGAGGACACGCCGCGGATCGCCGGTTGCAGGTAGCCGCCGTTGAAGGTGAGCTGCAGCCCGGGGGTCACCCGCTCCAGGTCCGGGGTGGAGGAAACCCCGGAGCGCAGCAGGTCCTCGGCGGAGAGCGCGGTGATGGAGATCGGCACATCGACCAGGCGCTCGTCGCGGCGCTGGGCGGTGACCACGACGGTCTCCAGAACCTGGGAGCTGGCGGTGGCAACCGGGGGAGTTTCCTGGGCCTGTACCAAACCGGTGAACGTGCTGGCGGCACAGCCGGCCCATACCAGCCCTGCCTGGCGGAGATTCTTCATCGACGCTTCCCTCGTTATTGTTAAAGTCGCCTAAAAATAACAATGTATTAGTTATTTTAAAATCGGTCAATATAAGTCGCCGAATATTAGCCTTAACAAGCTCTGCACAATGAATTTATTAACACTTGGACAGTTTTTAGGGTGGGCCGGAGTGGCCTGACGGGGGGGCCGGGATGGCCTTGAAGGTGATCGCCGGGCCCGCGGCCCTGGCCCAGCCGCCGATGGCGAAAACCTTGCCGCCGACTTTCCAGACAGGGGACCCGCCCCACTGGACGACATGGGTCGTCGCCGGCAGGGCGGCGCAGAAGGCGTTGGTTTCCTCGTAGCTCACGCGCGACTCCCCCCGGGCGTCGCAGTAGCGGCACTCGTCGTCTGCAGCCAGTGACGCGCGGTGCTAGTGCAGGCTGAACAGCCGCTCCCGGTACTGCCCCGGGGTTTCACCGGTATCGCGGCGGAAGGCATAGCAGAACGCCGAGGGCGAGGAGAAGCCGAGGGTCAGGGCGATCGCCTTGATGCTGAGATCCGTCGCCAGCAACTGCTGCGCGCGCTCCAGCCGGACCCGGGCCATGTGGTCGCCCAGCGAGGTGCCGCGGGAAGTGCGGAAACCGCGGGTCAGCTGGCGTACGGAGATGCGGCACAGCCCGGCCAGTTCGGCGAGGGTGGGCTGGACGTTGTCCTCGCGCAGGCGCTCGTCGATGAGGCGCAGGCGCCAGGGCGCCAGGCCACCCATTTGCGGCTCGGCATCGACAGCGGCGGAGTAGCGGCGCAGTTCTATCGAGAGCTGGGCGGTGATCAGCTCGACCATGGTCGCGCTGGCAAAACCGGGGTGGCGCAACTCCCCGGCGAGGCGCAGCAGCAGGCTGTGGATACTGCTGTCGGCGATGTCCAGGTTGGCTTTCAGGTGGCGGTCGGTCCACTGCAACTCGCCATCGAACCACTGCTGCAGGCCCTCCGGGTCGAGGTGGCAGAGCAGCGAGTTCTGCCGGTTGTTGCCGTCGCTGCGGGTTTGCAGGGCCTCGCCGGCGGGCAGCAGGAAAACCTTGCCCAGGCGCTCGAAATGGCGCTCGCTCCAGCGCTCGCAGTAGCGGCCGCGGGCGTTGTTGGGCCGCGGGGTGAGGCAGAAGTCCAGCCAGTAGCTGTCGCGGCGCTGCAGTACGTTGTCCACCGGGCCGTCGATATCGAAGCGGACCAGCTGCGCCGTGGCGCCAGGGGTGCTGACCTCGGCCTCTACCTGCATGTTATAGCTTGGTGTCCCAGCCATGGCCGGCACCTCCTGGAGCAATCTGTGTCGCTTGCGGGACCGCGCATTATACCCGCTTCCCACCGCGCGTCACCCGCGCTGCCGCCGCCCGCGACGGGGCGGTTCTGGCCGGTTTTCATCAGCCCGGCCCGGCGTCGACATCGGCCGCGCTTGTCCGCCGGCGGCGGGGGGAACAGACTATGCTGTTGAACACCAATTGCAGAAGCAGCCGGCACGAGAAACCGGCGCAACCGGAGGAAATAGGATGAGTAAAGGTTTGTTCGATCTCAGCGGCAAGGTGGCACTGGTCACCGGCGGCAACAGCGGCATCGGCCTGGGCTTCGCCCGCGGTCTCGCCAAGCAGGGCAGCGACGTGGTGATCTGGGGCCGCAACGAGGAGCGCAACGCCGCCGCCGTCGCGGAACTGGAATCCTACGGCGTGCGCGCCGTCGCCCGGCCGGTCGACGTCTCCTCCCAGGCAGCGGTGGTTGCCGGTTTCGACGCCCTGCTCGAGGACTTTGGCCGCGTCGACACCGTGATCGCCAACGCCGGCATGCCGCCCAACACCCGCTCGGTACTGACCGCCACCCGGGAAGAGATGGATACCCTGCTCAACACCAACATGTTCGGCGCCTTCTACACCCTGCAGGAGGGCGCAAAGCGCATGGTCGCGCGCGCCGAGGCCGGTGAGCCCGGCGGCTCGCTGATCTTCTGCGGCAGCCTGTCGATGCTGCAGGGCGTGCCCGGCATTGTCTCCTACGCCGCCGCCAAGGGCGGTATCGGCGCGGTGGTGCGCTGCATGGCGGTGGAACTCGGCCCCCACCGCATCCGCGCCAACACGGTCGCCCCCGGCTACATCAAGACCGGCTTCTCCGGCGGCCGCGACGACGGCGCCATCCAGCCCGAGGAGGAGTGGTCCGACCTCGACAAGTACTTCGTCACCAAGAACGCCATCCCCCGCCCCGGCTTCGCCGCGGACTTCGAGGGCATCGCCGCCTACCTGGCCAGCGACGCCTCGGCCTGGCACACCGGCGACACCATCGTCATCGACGGCGCCTCGCTGATCAAACTCTAAGGCTCGGAGGGCACTGCCATGAGACAGGTACTCAACATCCACGAGGTCGATGACGTCCGCCTGGACACGGTCGACTCCCCCACCCCGGGCAGCAAGGACGTGCTGGTCGACGTCAAGGCCTGCGGCATCTGCGGCTCGGACCTCAGCTACATCAAGTGGGGCGGCATCATGCGCCAGCCCGGCGGGGTCACCCCCATCGGCCACGAGGCGGCGGGCGAAGTCAGCTTTGTCGGCGCCGACGTCGAGGGTGTCAGCGTTGGCCAGCGGGTGGTCATCAACCCCATGCAGACCTCCACCTTCATCGGCAGCGGCGGCCCCGAGGGGGCGTTTACCGAGAAGCTGCTGGTCGGCGACGCCCGCCTGGGCGATAACCTGCTGCCGATTCCCGACGACCTGCCCTACGCCATCGGCGCCCTGGCGGAACCGCTGGCGGTGGCCCTGCACGGGGTCAACCGGGCCGAGGTCAATCCCGGCGACAAGGTGGTGGTCTTCGGCTGCGGCCCGATCGGCCTCGGCATGGTCTTCTGGCTCAGGGAGCGCGGCATCACCGACGTGGTGGCCCTCGACCTGGCCGAGGAGCGCCTCGAGCGCGCCCGCGCCATCGGCGTGCAGGCGGCCTTCAACCCGACCCAGGTCGACCTGCAGGACAAGCTCTTCGAGCTGCACGGCCGCACCCGCATCCTCAACCGCGAGGCAGTGGGCACCGATGCCTACATCGACGCCGCCGGCGCGCCGAACATCCTGCCGGACGTGATCGGCATGGCCAAGTTTCACGCCCGCATGGTGATCACCGCCGCCTACATGAAGCCGGTGGAAGTACCGCTGGGCGCCATGCTGACCACGGAAATGACCATCACCACGGCCATGGGCTACCCCACCGAAATGCCGGAAGTGGTCGCCACCCTGCCAAAGGTGAAGGACAAGCTGGCGCCGATGATCAGCCACCACTTCCCCCTGGAGCAGGTGATAGAAGCGCTCGGCGTGGCCGGCAACCCCGCCTCGGCCAAGGTGATGATCGACATCAACGGCGGGGACAGCTGAGATGGCCGCTGCTACAGAAACGGGAAGCAACGATAAGAAACCCCTGCTCGCCTCGCTGGTCCAGGCCGGCGACCAGCAGACCGAAGCCGTCGCCATCACCGACTACATCCACATGGCGAAGGACATCTCCAACGCCTACCTGGTGAACACCGGCGACGGCGACGTGCTGGTCAACACCGGCTTCATGGGCAGCAGCGAGCGCAACAGGGGGCTGTTCGCGCCGCTGCGCTCCGGCCCCCTGCGGGCCATCGTGCTGACCCAGGCCCACGCCGACCACTACGGCGGCCTGCCGGCCTTCCGCGAGGATGGCACGCAAATCATCGCCGGACAGGGTTTCACGGCAACCTTCGATTACTTCAAGATGCTCGACCAGTACCTGCGCCGCCGCTCCGGCGTGCTCTGGTCCGGCACCGTCTCGGGCCGCAACCTGGAAGTGCCGCGGGTGGTACCGGATGTCGAGGCCGAGGGCCGCTACGCCTTCGCGGTCGGCGGCCGCCGCTTCGAGGTGATCCACACCCCCGGCGGCGAATCCCTCGACGCCTGCGTGCTCTGGCTGCCCGACGACAGGGTCGTCTTCACCGGCAACCTGTTCGGCCCGGTGTTCCTCTCGATGCCCAACCTGAGCACCGTGCGCGGCGACAAGCTGCGCTCCGCCCAGCGCTACCTGCGCTCGCTGGAAGCGGTGCGCGAGCTGGATGCCGAGCTGCTGGTCACCGGCCACGGCGAGCCGATTGCGGGCGCCGCGCAGATCCGCGCCGACCTCGACAGGATGCACGCGGCGGTGTCCTGGGTCCACGACCAGACCGTCGCGGGCATGAACGCCGGCAGGACCGTCGGCCAGCTGATGCAGGAAATCCAGCTGCCGGAAGACCTGAAAATCGGCGAGTACCACGGCAAGGTGTCCTGGACCGTGCGCAGCGTGTGGGAGGAGTACACCGGCTGGTTCAAGCTGGAAACCCCGGCGGAGATGTACCCGGTGCCCCGCGACAGCGTCGACGCCGACCTGGTCGAACTGGCCGGCGGGCCCGCCGCGCTGGCCGCCCGCGCGCAGCAGAAGCTGGATGCCGGGGAGCCGGTGCAGGCGCTTCACCTGACCGATATCGCCCTCGCCGCCGCGCCGGACGCGGCGGATGTGCGGGCGGTCCGCGCCAGCGCCTTGCAAACGCTGCTGGAGCAATCCGGCGGCAGCAACCTCAGCGAAGTCATGTGGCTGCGCACCGAGATGGGCAAGCTCACCGCCGCCAGCTAGCACTGGCGGCGGGCTCGCGGCGGCGCTAAGCTGCGCTGCAATGCGAACCCTCCTGCTGCTCATTCTCGGTCTCGTGGCGCCGGCGCTCGCCGCCGCCACGCCCACCCCCGCAACGACGCCCGCGCTGGCGTCCTCCACCCGGGACCACTGCGTCATCCTGCTCCACGGCATGTGGCGCACCGAACTCTCCATGCTGGCGGTGAAGTGGAAGCTGGAGGAGGCGGGCTATACCGTTGCCAGCGTCACCTACCCCTCACTGACCTACCCGATCGAGGAACTGGCGGAGATCGCCATCGGCGAGGGGCTGGAAGAATGCCGGGCGCAGTCGCTGCAGCGGATCAACTTCGTCACCCACTCCCTCGGTGGCATCCTGCTGCGCCAGTACCTCTCCCGCCACAGTATCGAGGGGCTGCAGCGGGCGGTGATGCTGGGGCCGCCGAACCAGGGCAGCCAGCTCGCCCACTACATCGAATCGATCGACCTGCTGCGGCCGTTCACGCCGACGCCGCTCCCGCAACTGGGCACCGGGGAGGAATCCCTGCCGCGCCAGCTGGGGCCGGTGGATTTCGAGCTCGGGGTGATCGCCGGCAATATCAGCATCCGGCCGCCCCTGCCCGGCTTCCCCGCGGAGCCCAGCGACGGCACCGTGGCGGTGGAGGAAACCCGGGTGGCGGGGATGGTGGACTTCATCGAGATCGGCGCTACCCACAGTTTCATCATGTGGAACAGCGGCGTGCTCGAGCAGGTTGTCTACTTCCTGCAGCACGGGCATTTCGACCACGACAGCCTGGCCGACCCGGCGCCGCGTGAATTTCCGCACGGCCCGCGGGCGCGCTAGTTTCCGGCCCCATTGCCGCGGCTGGTCGACCCGGACCGCCCGCCCCGCGCCGCAGGCCATTGGCAGTGCAAAAAATATTCCTTTTTTCCGTTTCCAGACCACTGCTCAGCGGGCAGCTTTTATTGCTAGTATTGCTTCAGAATTCCATCGCATAGTTTCGCTCCCCATGTCAGACAAGCTTGCTGTCGATCAAAGCGACACCAGCTCTCCACGCGTCAAGCTCGAACTGCGCGGAGTCACCAAGTCCTTCGACGGCTTCAAGGCCGTCGACGAGGTCAGCCTGAGTATCCAGCAGGGGGAGATATTCGCCCTCCTCGGTGCCTCCGGCTGCGGCAAGTCCACCCTGCTGCGCATGCTCGCCGGCTTCGAGAAGCCCAGTGAGGGCGAGATTTACCTCGACGGCACGCTGCTCAACCCGATCCCGGCCAACGAGCGGCCGATCAACATGATGTTCCAGTCCTACGCCCTGTTCCCGCACATGACAGTGGAGCAGAACATCGCCTTCGGCCTGAGTTACGACCGGCTGAGCAAACCGGCGATCAGGCAGAAGGTCGAGGAGGCACTGGAGCTGGTGCGTATGTCCAGCTACGCCAAACGCCGTCCGCACCAGCTTTCCGGCGGCCAGCAGCAGCGCGTCGCGCTGGCGCGCAGCCTGGCCAAGGCGCCCAAGCTGCTCTTGCTCGACGAGCCCATGGGCGCGCTGGACAAGAAGCTGCGCTCGCAGATGCAGCTGGAGATCGTCGACATCATCGAGTCGGTCGGCGTGACCTGCGTCATGGTGACCCACGACCAGGAGGAGGCCATGACCATGGCCTCGCGCATCGGCATCATGGACGCGGGGGTCATTCGCCAGGTGGGCGCGCCGCGGGAGATCTATGAGCAGCCCAACTCCCGCATGACCGCGGAGTTCATCGGCTCGGTCAATGTCTTCGAGGGCAGTCTCAGCGTCGATGAAGTCGATCACGTGGAAATCACCTGCCCGGTACTGGATCAGCCCCTGCGCGTCGGCCACGGCATCACCGGCCACCTGGGTATGGAAATCGCCCTGGCCCTGCGCCCGGAGAAGATCCGCATCTGCCGGGAGGCGCCGGCCCAGGCCTACAACACGGCCCGCGGCCGCATCGTCGATATCGCCTACCTCGGCAGCCACTCGATCTTTCACGTCGCGCTGCCCGGCGGCAAGGTGGTCACCGCCTCCGAGTCCAACCGCGACCGCGACTATGCCGGCGGCGACAGCCTCACCTGGGACGACGAGGTCTGGCTGGCCTGGGGCGAACTGAGCGGCGTGGTGCTCACCGCGTGAGGGCGCTCGCCGCCCGCACAATCGCCGGCTGGGGCAAACGGCTGGTCACCGCCGTACCTTACTTCTGGCTGCTGCTGTTCTTTCTCGCGCCCTTCCTGATCGTCATCAAGATCAGTTTCGCCGAGAGCCTGCTCGCCCAGCCGCCTTTCAGTGAGCTGGTCAGTTTCGCCGACGACCTGCTGACCATCCAGCTGAACCTGTTCAACTACATCGATCTGTACGAGTACGACCTCTATCTCCAGGGCTATATCAGCTCGCTGAAGATTGCGGCCACCGCTACCGGGATCGCCCTGCTGGTCGGCTATCCCATCGCCTACGCCATCGCGCGGCTGCCCGACCACTCGCGCAACCTCGCCCTGATGCTGGTGATCCTGCCGTCCTGGACCTCCTTCCTGATCCGCATCTACGCCTGGATCGGCCTGCTCAAGGACAACGGCCTGATCAACAACGTGCTGATCGGGCTGGGACTCATCGACCAGCCGCTGGTCATGCTGCACACCCACTTCGCGGTCTACGTGGGCATCGTCTACGCCTACCTGCCGTTCATGATCCTGCCGCTCTACACCAACCTGGTGAAGCACGACCCGCGCCTGCTGGAAGCGGCGGCGGATCTCGGCGCATCGCCGGTGGCGGCCTTCTTCCGGGTCACCCTGCCGCTGTCCCTCGGCGGCATCATCGCCGGCTGCATGCTGGTGTTCATTCCCGCGGTGGGTGAATTCGTCATCCCCGAACTGCTCGGCGGGCCGGATACCCTGATGATCGGCAAGCTGCTCTGGGCCGAGTTCTTCAACGCCCGCAACTGGCCCGGTGCCTCGGCGGTGGCGGTGGTGATGCTGCTCCTGCTGATCGTGCCCATCACCATTTTCCAGCGCTACCAGGCGCGGGAGCAGGAGGCGGCGCAAGGTGGCTGATTCACGCGCCGGCTGGTCCGCCCGCCTGATCCTCGGCGCCGGCTTCCTCTTCCTCTACGCCCCGATCCTCGTGCTGATGGTCTACTCCTTCAACGAGTCGCGGCTGGTGACGGTGTGGTCGGGTTTCTCCACCAAGTGGTACGGCGAGCTGCTGCACAACGAGCAGATCCTCGGCGCGGCCTGGATGAGCGTGCGCATCGCCTTCGTCAGTGCCACCTCGGCGCTGGTCTTCGGCACCCTGGCCTCGGTAGCGATCGTGCGGTTCGGCCGCTTCCGCGGCAAGACCCTGTTCACCGGCATGCTCACCGCGCCGCTGGTGATGCCCGAGGTGATCACCGGCCTGTCCCTGCTGCTGCTCTTCGTCACCCTCGGCCAGCTGCTCGGCTGGCCCCAGGAGCGCGGCATGCTGACCATCTGGATCGCGCATACCACCTTCAACATGGCCTATGTCTCGGTAGTGGTCTCCGCGCGCTTGCGCGAGTTCGACTACCGGCTGGAGGAAGCGGCCATGGACCTCGGCGCCGGCCGGCTCGCCGTGTTCTTCCGCATCACCCTGCCGATCATCGCACCGGCGCTGTTTTCCGGCTGGCTGCTGGCCTTTACCCTGTCGCTGGATGACCTGGTCATCGCCAGTTTTGTCTCCGGCCCCGGCGCCACCACCCTGCCCATGGTAGTGTTTTCCAGCGTGCGCCGCGGGGTCAGCCCGGAGATCAACGCCCTGGCGACCATCCTCGTCGGCCTGGTGGCGGCGGTCTCGCTGCTGGCCTGGTGGCTGATGCGGCGCCGCGAACTGCAGCACCTGCGGGATATGCAGCGCGCCGCGACGCAATGATCCGCTTTCCTGTTACAACCCTTCGGGAGGAACTTCCGTGAAACAACTGGCTACTATCGCTGCGGCTGTCGCCCTGGCCCTGACCCCGGCCCTGGCCGGCGCCCAGGAAAAGGTGCTGAACGTCTACAACTGGTCCGACTACATCGCCCCGGATACCCTGGCCAATTTCCAGGCCGAGACCGGCATCAAGGTCGTCTACGACCTGTTCGACAGCAACGAGGTGCTCGAGGCCAAACTGCTCTCCGGCAACACCGGCTACGATGTCGTGGTGCCGACCTCGACCTTCCTGGCGCGGCAGATCCGCGCCGGCGTATTCCAGGACCTGGACCGCAGCAAGCTGCCCAACCACGGCAACCTGGACAGCGGCCTGATGGAAAAACTCGCCGCCCTCGATCCCGGCAATGCCCACGCGGTGCCCTACCTCTGGGGCACCACCGGCATCGGCTTCAACGTGGACAAGGTCAGGGAGCGTCTCGGTGAAGACTTCACGCTGGACACCTGGGACATGGTGTTCAAGCCCGAGAACGCGGCCAAGCTGGCTGACTGCGGCCTGACCATGCTCGACGCCTACGACGAAATCGTGCCCACGGTGCTCAACTACCTCGGCGAGGACCCCAAGTCCCAGGACACGGGGCTGATCCAGGGCAAGGTGGCCAGCACGCTGCAGGCGATCCGCCCCCATGTGCGCTACTTCCACTCCTCCCAGTACATCAACGACCTCGCCAACGGCGACGTGTGCCTGTCGGTGGGCTGGTCCGGGGACATCCTGCAGGCCAAGACCCGCGCCGAGGAAGCCGGCAATGGGGTGAATGTCGCCTACATCATTCCGAAAGAAGGCGCCGGCCTGTGGACCGACATGCTGGCGATTCCCAAGGACGCGAAAAACGTCGACAACGCCTACTTATTCCTCAACTACCTGATGCGCCCCGATGTGATGGCGGCGATTTCCAACTACGTCTGGTACGCCAATGGCATCCCCGCCTCGAAGGACACGATCGATCCGGCCATCGCCGACGACCCCGCCATCTATCCGCCGGCAGAGGTGGCGGCCAAGCTCTACACCTTCCCGGTCTACGAGCCGCGCACCGACCGTGTCGGCAGCCGCATGTGGACGGCGCTGAAAGCAGGGCGGTAGACACCTGGGGGGCGGTGGCCCCCATGGATCGGGGTCAGAGTCTTTGACTCTGACCCCGATCCTCACTCCGCATCGAACTCTATCGGCAGCCCGCGCAGGCCCCAGGTGCCGGGGAACGGCCGGTAACCGAGCGGGCCGGAAGAGCGCGGATTGCGCACTCGCCGGGCGATCTCGTGCAGGCCCTCGTGAATCTGGAAACGGGCGATGTACTGGCCGAGGCAGATGTGCGGCCCCAGGCCGAAGGCGATGTGCCGGTGCCGGGTCTCGCGCTCCGGGTCGAAGCTGTCCGCATCCGCCGCGTAGCGCTCGTCCCGGGTCGCCACGCTCAGCGGAAACCAGACGATGGAATCCTTCTCCAGCACCACGCCGCGGTACTCGATATCCCGGTTCAGCACCCGCTGGTTGGAGGTCGTGCTGTGGAAGCGGAAAGTCTCCTCGACCACCTTGCGCGCGTAGTCGTAGTCCCCGGCGCAACGCCGGTACATGTCCGGTCGACTCAACAGCTCCCAGAAGGTGAGCGTGAGCATGTTCTTCGAGGTGTCGTAACCGGCGACGAAGAGGAAGATCAGCAGGTCGGCCAGTTCCCGGTCGCTCAGCTCTCCCCGCGCGCTGGTTTGCAGCAGCAGGTCCAGCAGGTCCGGCTCGCGCCCCGTCTCCCGGCTGGCGCGGCGTTCGGCGATCAGGGCGTCGGCGAAATTCTCCATGGTGATCACGCCCTCCTGCATCGCCGGCAGCCAGCGCTTGTCCATGCTGGTGGACAGGCCGATCGCCTCCATGGCGGAGCGCAGGCCGGGAATGACCTCCGGCGAGGCGCCGATCAGGCGGCACATCACGGTGATCGGGAACCAGGAGGCGAATTCCTCGAAATCGAAGGCGCCCTTCGGCAGCCACTCGTCGAGCAGTTCGCCGATGACCTCGCGCATCAGCTCGCGCTTCTCGTTGGCCCGCCGCGGGGTGAAGGACGGCGCCAGTACATCGCGCAGGCGCTGGTGAGGCGGCCCGGAAATACTCAGCATGTGACGCTCCTGGAAATTGCCCCAGGGCGTGCCCTTGGCGTCCATGATCTCGACGATGCTGTCGTACATCATGCGCATGTCGTCTTCCCGGGCGAACAGGTCGCGCATCGCCTGGTAGTCGGTGACGACATAGCCCAGCGTCCAGCGGGCGAGCCAGGGGTGCTGAGCCCGCGCCCTGGCGAAGTGGGGGAAGGGATCCGCGGAAAACGCGTCCTCGTCCATCGCCAGCCAGGGCAGGTCGAGGCTGGCTCCCGGTTGCACCTTGCTTGCCTGTTCCGTCTGTTCGGGCATTGCGTTCACTCCGCCTTGCGACCGGTCTGCTCTTCCCACTTTTTGAAGGCCGCATCGGCGCCCTTCTGCCGCTCGGCTTCCAGGCGGTCGATGGCATTGCCGAGATCGTCGTAGGATTCCTGCCGGTTGCGATTGCTGCCGGCGAAATGGGGCATGACGAAACGGGCGTAGAGCTCGTAGCTCTTGCGGGTTTCCTCCCAGTCCGCCCAGTTGTGTGCCTGCAGCAGTACCACGCCGAACTCGCCCTGCTTGGCCTGCAGTTTCTCGATCATGGCGATCGCGTCCTCCGCGGTGCCGATCACCGCCCGGCCGGAATTGACCAGGGTGTCCACCGGGTCGCCGCTGGACATCCCGCGCATGCCGGCGGGCGCCACGCGGTCGAAATACTCGACCCAGCGGGCCAGGCCATGCTCCACGTCCCGGCGCGCCTGCTCGCGGGACTTCGCCAGGTGCATCGGCACCACCAGGCGCAGTTTCTGCGGGTCCATGCGCTTGCCGTGCTCGGCGGCAATCTCGTTGGCGATTTTCCAGTTCTCGTCGAGCACATCGAAGCCCGCGCTCTCGGTGGCGGCGACGCAGAGCATGCCGAAGCCGTGCCTGCCCGCGAGCATGCCGCCGGAGGGCGTGACCGCGCTGGCGCAGGCGATTTCCGGGTGCGGCCGGGTGTAGGGCAGGATGTGGGCGCGGGCCTTGTTCAGCCTGTACCAGGAGGTCTCGTGGGTCACCTCCTCGCCCATCAGCAGCGGCACCAGGATCTCCGCCACTTCGGTCAGCTTCTCGCGCAGGCTTTTCACTTCCACGCCGATCATGTCGGCGTCGGTGGGCAGCAGGCCGGGACCGATGCCGAACATGGTACGGCCCATGGTCATGTGGTCGAGCTGGAGAATCCGGTTCACCACCATCAGCGGGTTGTGATAGGGCATGGACACGACGCCGGTGCCCAGGCGGATGCGGCTGGTGCGCTCGGCGGCCGCGGCAATCATCAGTTCCGGCGAGCAGATGGTTTCCCAGCCGGTGGAGTGGTGCTCGCCAAACCAGGCCTCGGCGAATCCCAGCTTTTCCACCCATTCGACAATCTCGATGTCGCGGCGCAGGGCGATGGTCGGGCTCTCGGTGACATCGTGGTAGGGCGCAATGAACAGGCCGTGACGCATAGGTGTTCCTTTTCATCGACCTGTAGACCGTACACACAATACGGCCAGGCCGGCGGGTAACTGTTATTTTTCTGGCTGGGCAGCGTCGGTCACGGGGGCCGGAAGCCGCACTGCATTTATGAAATTATACTTTGTACTTATGCCATTACAACCGCGGGGCAGGCAGGGCTGAAACAAGGGGTCAGGAGCGCGACCCTGACCCCGCGCACCGGCGCCCTACTCCGGCGGCAGGGTACGCCCGCCGTGGAACTTCTCGCGCAGGGTCTGGACCAGCTTGAAGAATACCGGCACCAGGACGGTGCCGCCGACCGAGGCCATCAGCGTGCCGCCGAAAATCGCCAGGCCGAGGGACACCCGGCTGGCGGCACCGGCGCCGGAGGCGATCACCAGCGGGAACACCCCGACCACGAAGGAGAGCCCGGTCATCATCACCGGGCGGAAGCGCAGCCGCGCCGCCTCCACCGTCGCCGCCTGCAAATCCATGGCCTCGCTCTCGCGCAGGGACTTGGCGAACTCGACGATGAGGATGGCGACCTTGGCCGCCAGCCCCACCAGCAGCACCATGCCGATCTGTCCATAAAGACTCAGCGGCTCACCGCCCAGGGCGAGAGCCAGCAGCGCGCCGAGCATCGCCACCGGCACCGAGAGGATGATGGCGAGCGGCATGCTGAAGGATTCGTAGAGCGCGGCGAGAAAGAGGAAGGTGAACACCAGCGAGAGGCCGAGGGCGATGGGCGCGAGGTTGCCCGACTTGCGCTCCTCGAAGCTGGAATCGGTCCAGTCGAACTTGAAGCCGGGCAGCAGGGTTGCTGCGGACGCCGCCTCCAGCGCGTCCATTGCCTCGCCGGAACTGTAGCCCGGCGCCGGCTGGCCGCTGACGATGGCCGAGTCGTAGGTGTTGTAGCGGTAGAGCACATCGGCTCCCTGCACCGCCCGGGTCGAGACCAGCGCCGAGAGGGCGACCATCTCGCCGCCCTGGCCCGGCACGAAGAGCTTGGCGAGGTCCGCCTCGTCCTGGCGGTAATCGGCTTCGGCCTGGGCCATCACCCGGTAGGTCTTGCCGAAGAGGTTGAAGTCGTTGATATAGAACCCGCCGAGCTGGGTCTGCAGGGTGAGGAAGATATCGCTTACCGAAACCCCCAGGGCCTTGGCCCGCACCCGGTCCACCTCCAGCCAGATCTGCGGGTAGTCGGCGCGGAAGGTGGAAAAGGCACGGCCGATCTCCGGCCGCGCATTGGCCTCGCGCAGGAAGTCGGTCTTCATCGCCGACATCTCCTCGGCGCCGCGGGCCTGGGTGTCCTCCAGCACGTAGGAGAAACCGGCCACCGCACCGAGGCCGGGAATGGCCGGCGCGCCGAACACCACGGCCTGGGCCTCGCCGAGCTCACTGATCGCCGCCTGGTATTTCTTCTGCAGGGCGAACTGGTGCATGGCCGGGGACTTGCGCTCCTCCCAGGGCTTGAGCTTGACGATCAGCATGCCCGCATTGGATTGCAGCGCGGAGTTGAGCAGGCTGTAGCCGTTGACCGTCAGCACCCGCTCCACCGCCGGGTCGTCCGCCACCAGCTCGTAGATGCGGTCCATCACCTCCCCGGTGCGGTTGAGGGAAGACGCCGCGGGCAGCTGCACGTCGACCAGGAAGAAGCCCTTGTCCTCCTCGGGGATGAAGCTGGCGGGCACCAGCTGGTAGAGCAGGTAGAGGGCGACGAACAGCCCTGCGATAAGCGCGCAGCTCAGCGCCAGCTGGCGGGCGAGGAAGCTGACCAGCGCCACGTAGCCGCGGGTCACCGCGGCAAAACCGGCGTTGAACACGCGGATCAGCGGGTTCGGCTTGTGCTCGCCGGACTTCATGAAAATAACGCAGAGCGCCGGGCTCAGGCTCAATGCATTGATCGAGGAAATGAGTACCGACACCACCAGGGTGGCACCGAACTGGGCGAACATCTGCCCGGTAATGCCCGGCAGCAGCATGGTCGGCGCGAACACCGCCGCCAGCACCAGCGAGGTGGCGACGATCGGTGCAGCCACCTGCTGCATGGCCTTCTCGGTGGCGGGGCGCGGCTCCAGGTGCTCGTCGTGCATCAGCCGCTCGACGTTCTCCACCACCAGGATGGCGTCGTCCACCACCACGCCGATGGACAGGATCATGGCGAACAGGGTCACCGTGTTGATGGTCATGCCGAAGGCGTGGAGCACCGCGAGGGTGCCGATGATCGCCACCGGCACCGCGATGGTCGGTACCAGGGTGGCGCGCAGGTTGCCGAGGAAGAGGTAGGTCACCAGGATCACCAGCACCACGGTGAAGACCAGGGTCAGCAGGGTCTCCTCCAGCGAGGCCTCGATGAACAGGGTGGTGTCGTGGCCAATCGCGTATTCCAGCCCCTCGGGAAAGTAGGCCTTGAGCTCCTCCATGCGCTCGCGCACCTGCGCCGCGGTTTCCAGCGCGTTGGCCTCGGAGAGCTTGTACACCGCCAGCACCACGCCGGGGCGGTTGTTGTACTCGCCGTAGCCGACATAGGCCTGCGCCCCCAGTTCCAGCCGGGCGACATCCGCCAGGCGCAGCTGGGAACCCTGCTCGTCGGCGCGCAGGATGATGTTGCCGAACTCCTCGACGCTGGACAGCCGGCCCTGGGTTTTCAGCACGTACTGGAACTGGGTGGAATCCGGGTTGGGCGGCCCGCCGAGCTGGCCCACCGCGGCCTGCACGTTCTGCTCCTTGACCGCCGCCAGCACCTGCTCGACGCTGATCTGGTGGGCGTTGAGCTTGAGCGGGTCGAGCCAGATGCGCATGCCGTAATCCAGCGCGCCGATGATGCTGGCCTCGCCCACGCCGGGGATCCGCGCCAGCTCGCCGGTGACGTTGAGGCTGGCGTAGTTGGACAGGAACACGCCGTCGAAGCGGTCGTCCGGCGACAGCAGGTTGACCACCATCAGCATGTCCGGCGAACGCTTCTTCACCCGCACCCCGCGCTGGCGCACCTCCGCCGGCAGGCGCGGCTCCGCCAGCGCCACCCGGTTCTGTACATCCACCTGGGCCAGCGAGGGGTCGGTGTCGATGTCGAAGGTGACGGTGAGCGTATAGCTGCCGTCGCTGGCCGACTTGGAGGACATGTAGACCATGCCCTCGGCACCGTTGACCTCGTCCTCGATCGGCGCGGCGACCGCCTGCTTCACCGTCTCCGCGCTGGCGCCGGGGTAGTTGGCGCGCACCACCACCTTGGGCGCGGAGATGTCGGGGTACTGGTCGATGGGCATGACCAACCCCGCCAGCACGCCGAGCAGGGTGATCAGGGCGGAGATGACCAGGGCGAAGCGCGGCCGGCGGATGAAGAAACTGGGACTCATGGGAGGGGCCTCAACTCGGCGTTAATCGGCGTTCTTACTGCGCCTCATCGGCTATGCTTACCGGCGTGCCCGGGGCCAGGCGTTCGGCACCGCGGACGATCACCCGGTCGCCCTCTGCCAGCCCCCTGTGGACGGACCAGTCGGCACCATCGCGAATTCCCACCTCGATATTGCGCCGCACCAGGGTGTCGCTGGCATCGATGGCAATCACGTAGTGGCCCTGCTGGTCCTGCAACACGGCCCGCTGGGGCACGAACACGCCGGTGACCGCCTCGATCGCCTCGCCGCGGACGACCACATTCTGCCCGGGCAGCAGGATCTGGTCCGGGTTGGGGAACAGGGTGCGGCCGACGATCATGCCCGGCGCGGCCTGGGCGCTGTGGTCCCAGGACTGGAACGTGCCCGGGTAGGGATATTCCTCACCACCGCTGAGCACGATGCTGACCTTGAGCTCGGGGACATCCACCCCCTCGGCGTCGAGCTTCTTGCGCAGCAGGACGAAGTGGTTGTACTTGCCCTGCTCGACCGCGCCGTCGACGTAGATCGGGTCGAGCTGTACCAGCTCGAACAGCGGGTTGACCGAGAGCGGCCCCACCAGGTCGCCGACCGCGTGGCCGGGCGGGCTGATGCGCCCGCTGAAGGGGGCGACAATTCGGGTGCGTTCGAGGTTTAACTGCGCCTTTTGCAGCGCCGCCTCGGCCTCGGAGACCGCCGCCTTCGCGCTGCTGAAGCTGGCCTTGGCCTGGTCGTAGTCCAGCCTGGAGATGAAGCCATCCGGCAGCAGGTCCTCGGCCCGCTTCCAGTTGGCCACCGCCTGGGTGCTGGCAGCCTGGGCGGATTCCAGCTGGGCCTCGGCGGCGGCGAGGGAAGCCTCGAAGCTGGCCGGGTCGAGCTCCACCAGCAACTGCCCCTCCTCGACCTGCTCGCCGCCCTCGAAGTGATTGGCCTGCAGCCGCGCCTGCACCTGGGATTTGACCCGCGCCGACTGGTAGGCCTCGGTGATGGCGGTCAACTCGAAGGTCGGGTTGACCGTGCGCGTCTCGGCGCGACCGACCTGCTCGGGGGAAAGTATCACCGCACTGCTGGGCGCCGGGCCCGCCGGTGCCTCCTCGCCACTGCCACAGCCCGCGATCAGCAGCGACACTGCGATCAGCGCCCAAACCGTGCCCCATTTATTCATTGGCTGTTCTCCGCACGCAAGCCGCAACGCCCGGCCCGGGCGCAATTGGCAGTAACTATAGTTCACGCCCTGCGGACCTGCCGCCATGCCCGCGTCACAGGCGCGGGCTAAACTGGAACTCTATGAACGCCCGGACCATTGCCCTGCTCGCCGCCGCGCTGCCTTTCCTCGGGGTCCACCTGAGCTACCTGGTGGCGGCCGGCCACGGCCTGGTGGAGTGGTGCAATCCCTACTGGGACAGCTGCACCTCGATCAGCGCCACCGGCCGCTACCCGCCGGCCAGCTACCTGTTCCGCGGCCTGATGCTGCCAGCCGCCGCCGTGCTCGCCGCGTACTGGTGGCTGAACAGCACCTGGCTGCGCGCGGCGCGCCGGGATGCGGGCCTCGCGGCAGGGGCCGCACCGGGGTCGATGCTGGCACTGGGCGTAATCGCCAGCGTCGCGCTGGTGCTCTACGTGAGTGTGCTCGGCGCCGACGGCCGCCTGTGGCGTTTCCAGCGCCATGTCGGCACGGTGGTCTTCTTTACTTTCAGTTATCTCGCCCAGTTGCTGCTGGCGGACCAGCTGCGCAAGCTCTACCCCCGGCCTGCGGCCCTGGGGCGGCTGGCGGCGGTGATGCTCGGCATCTGCATACTGCTGCTGGCGATCGGCATCGGCAGTGTCCTGCTCGACTTCTACGACCAGGACTTCTACGACGGCCTCGAGGACGCCTTCGAGTGGGTGATGAGCCTGCTGCTACAGGTCAATGTGCTGCTGGGCTACCTCGCCTGGCGCGCCGGCGGCTGGCAGCTCCGGCTCGAGCGTGTTTGCGGTTGACGCGCAACCCGGGGGGAGCGAGGATATTCCCAGCACACCGCTTCGCGGAACACCACCGACAACAATAAAGCAGGCGCCAGATGACCCAGTACAAGCTGTGCAGTGAAGACACCATTCCATACGGCGAAAAGGCGCTGTTCAAGGCCGGCGATACCAAGGTCATCGTCTACCACCTCGAGGACGGCTTCTTCGCCACCCAGCACAACTGCACCCACGTCTTCGCGCCGCTGGCCAGGGGCAAGGTGATCGACGGCGCGCAGATCCAGTGCCCCTTTCACCGGGCCTGTTTCGACATCCGCAGCGGCGAGGTGGTGGAGTGGGCCAATTTCCCCCCCGGGGTGCAACTGCTCAACGCCGTGCGCGGCGAAAAAGCCCTGCGGACTTTCCCGGTACACGTGGAAGACGGGCAGGTTTTCGTCGAGGTCGATTGAGCGCCACCCCGGCTCCAGGCTCGCCAGCGGGCGGTGCCACCCGCCGCCGTGTATTCGTCAGGCTATACAAACTGTAATGCCATGGCCTTGATACCCCTGCTTTGCTTGGGGTAATGTCAGGCGACTTCCATAACAGCACGCAGCCGTGGTACCCGCGATGAACAAGCCCGTCGATATCCCCAACCCCGTCCCCTTCCAGATCACCGATCCGGCCCAGATCCCCACGCCGCGCTACTACGACGCGGATTTCTACCAGCTCGAGTGCGAAAAGCTCTGGCCCCACGTCTGGCAGATGGCCTGCCGGCTGGAACAGATACCCAACGTCGGCGACTGGGTGCAGTACAGCAACGTCGGCAAATCGGTGATCGTGGTGCGCACCAACGACGGCATCAAGGCCTTCCACAACGCCTGCCGCCACCGCGGCGTGCCGGTTACCGAGGGCGAGCACGGCAACTGCCGCAGCGAGGGTTTCATCTGTCCCTTCCACGGCTGGCGCTGGAATATCGACGGCGAGAACACCTTCGTCTACGGCCGCCACCTGTTCGACGAAAAGCAGCTGGAGCCGCAGGAACTGGCCCTGCGTCCCTGCCGCGTAGAGACCTGGGGCGGCTGCGCCTTTATCAATTTCGATGACGACGCGCCCAGCTTCCGCGAGACCATCGGCCCGGTGGCCGACAACCTGGAAGCGCGCGGCATGAGCAACATGCGCTCCGAGTGGTGGTTCGCCACGGTGCTACCGGCCAACTGGAAGATCGCCATGGAGGCCTTCCAGGAAGGCTACCACGTGATGCGCACCCACCCGCAGTTGCAGCGCGCCCAGCCCTCCCTCTACAACACCCGCTACGGACACGACACCGGTGGTATCGGCTCGCCGATCAACCCCAACCTGACCGTGCGGCAGAACATCGAACAGGCCTTCAGGGGTATGGAGCTGCTCAGCGAGGGCATGGCCGGCATGCTCCACGCCAAGGAAGTGGAGATCGCCCGCCAGCTGGTCAACATGGAGCTGCCCGACGATCCCGAGCAGGCCATGATGACCTGGTACGGCGCTGTCGCCGCGCAGATCACCGAGCAGTTGCAGGCCCGTGGCGAGCCGGTACCCAACCTGCTCGAGGTCATGCAGAACAACCCGGTGCAGGCAGTGGAATTCCTCTTCCCCCACTACTTCCTGCTGCCGACCTTCACCAGCATGTCCTCCTACCGCATTCGCCCGCTGGGGCCGGAGGAGTGCCTGTTCGAGATCTGGTCGCTGACCCACTACCCGGAGGGCGAGGAGCCGGAAGCGCCGATGGAGCCCACCATGCTGCCCTACGACAGCAAGGATTTCCCGCCCATCCCGCAACAGGACTACGCCAATATCCCCACCCAGCAGAAAGGCTGTCACGCGGAGGGCTTCGACTACATGCGCCTGTCGCCGCAGATCGAGGGCCTGATCAGCAACTACCAGCGGATCATCGACGGTTACCTCGGCGACGTGCCGCAGGACAAGCTGGCCAGGGCGACGCAGCAACTCGGCGGCAATTTCGACGGACCGATTCTCGACCTCGGCTTCTGAGGCAGGCAAGAACGAGTGCCGGGCCGGGCCAGCGCGCGCTGGCCCGGCGACTCCACCCTCCATTAAACTCCTGGTAAACACTCGTTCAATAGCGCGAGCGCCCGCACTGGCGCCCGGCAAAAATCCATAACAAAGGTGATGACATGGGTAAGACACTCGCTGGCAAGACAGCCCTGGTAACCGGTGGCGCCCGCGGCCTCGGCCGAGCCATGGTGGAGCGCCTCGCCGCCGAGGGGGCACTGGTATTCTTCAACTACATCAGCAGCGCCCAGGCCGCGGCGGAGGTGGTCGAAGGTGTCGCCGCCGGAGGCGGCAGGGCGGTGGCGCTGCAGGCGCCGCTGGAGGACGACGCCTCCATCGACAGCTTTGCCACTCAATTGCTCGAAGCACTGCAGCGGGAAACCGGCAGCAGCGACCTCGACATCCTGGTGAACAATATCGGCGGCGGCGTCTACGGCGGTGTGCCGGCGGTCACCCCCGAAGTCTACGACCACACCTTCAACAACAATGTGCGGGTGCCCTTCTTCCTCACCCAGGCGCTGATTCCACATTTGCGTGAAGGCGGGAGAGTCATCAACATCTCCTCCGCCGCCTCGCGCCTCGCCGGCAAGGACTTCGTCGTCTACAGCATGAGCAAGGCGGCGCTGGACATGTTTACCAAGGTGCTGGCCAAGGAACTGGGGCCGAAGGGCATCCCGGTTAACTCCGTCTGCCCGGGCTTCAACGCCACCGATGCCAACGAGCACGAGATGAACGACCCGGAAATCCGCAAGAACATCGAGAGCAACACCCTGCTCGGCCGCTTCGGCCAGCCCGGGGATATCGCCGGCATCGTCTACGCGCTCGCCTCGCCGGACGGCGGCTGGGTCACCGGCCAGGTGATCGAGGCCAGCGGCGGCTTCGGCTTCTAGCCCCGCGGGCTGCTCCCCCACCTGATCGGGCGTATACTCAAGGCGACTTTTAGGGGCAGCCTGGGGTAGGCCATGGCAATCAACTGGGATGCGCTGGGCGCCAGCGCGGAACTGATCGGCGCGGTCGCCATCTTCATTTCACTGGTGTACCTGGCGATGCAGATCCGCCAGAACACCCACATGATTTCGCAGAACATGGAATCCACCCGGCTGGCCGCCTTCGAGCGCAACGTCGAGGCCGGCAACCGCTCCCGTGAGCTGCTCCTGCTGAATCCCGAGCTGACCCGCCTCTTCCTCAAGGGCGGCAGGGGCCTCGATGCCCTCGACCCGGAGGAGCGCTTTCGCTTCGGCCTGCTGCTGCGCAACCTGTTCTCGTCCATGCAGGGCGCCTATGTGCGCCAGCTCAAGCTCGGCCACGACCCGGACGAGTTCACCGGCACCGAGCGGGTGGTGGACGAGTTGCTGGCCAACCGCGGCGTGCGCGAATACCTCGCCGAGCACACCCTCGACTGGCGGCCGGAATTCCGCAGCCTGGTGGCCGAGCGGATGCGCCGCTTCAGCTAACTGGCAGCGCTCTCCGCCCTGGGTTCGTGGGCGCTGCTACCGCCGACCAGTTTGCGGATATCCCGGCCGACGTAGTACATCACCGGCACCAGCAGCAGGGTCACGAAGGTGGCGAAGAGCACCCCGAAGGCGACGGAGATCGCCATCGGTTTGACAAACTGCGCCTGGATCGCCGTCTCCAGCTGGATCGGCAGGAGGCCGACGAAGGTGGTCAGGGAGGTCAGCACCACCGCCCGGAAACGCTTCACCGCGCCGTTGATCACCGCGTCCTTCCAGTATTCTCCGCGGTCGTGCAGGCGGTGGTTGATATGGTCCACCAACACCAGGCTGTCATTCACCACGATGCCGGTGAGCCCGATCATGCCCACCAGCGACAGCACGCTGACCGGGTTGGCGAGTATCAGGTGCCCGAGCACCGCGCCGACCAGGCCGAAGGGAATCACCGCCATGATGATCAGCGGCTGGCCGTAGCTGCGCAGGGGGATGGCCAGGGCGGCGTAGATCATTACCAGGATCGCGGCGAAGCCGATGCCCAGGGAATCCGAGGAGTCCGCCTGCGCCTCCGCCTCTCCCGCCAGCCGGTAGGTCACCCCCGGGTAGCGCTGCAGGATATCCGGGAGGTGTTGCGCCATGACTTCGCCATTGACCTCGCCGGGCTCGACCCGGCCCTTGTCCACGTCCGCCCGCACGTTCACCACCCGCTGGCGGTTGAAGCGATTGATCTCGCTCACCCCGGTGCGCTCGATCGCCGTGCCGACCACGTCGAAGGGCACCTTGCCGCGCCCGGGCACATCGATCCACAGGGAGTGCAGCGCCTGCAGCGACTGCCGGTGACTGGCCGGCAGGCGCACGTAGACCCGCACCTCGTGGCGGCCGCGCTGCACCCGCTGTACCTCGGCGCCGAATATCGCCTGGCGTACCTGCCGCGCCAGCTCGACCTGGCCGAGGCCGAGGGCCTCGCCCTCGGCGGTGACCTGGATATCCAGTTCCGGCCCGCCGGCGTCGAAAGTATCGCGAACATCGGAGACGCCGTCGAAGTCGAGCAGCACCTGCTTCAGTTCGCTGGCCGCGGCGCGCAGTTCCTCGAGATCGCTGCCGGTGAGTTCGAAATCCACCGGGGTGATCGCCGGACCGGCGTTGGCGTCGAAGACCAGCGACTGCACGCCGCTCATTTCACCCAGCGCTTCGCGCAGCCACATGGAGAGCTGTACCGAGTCGACCTCGCGCTCGGTGCTGGGCACCAGCGCAACCTGGACCTTGGCCTCGGTGTCACTGGCCGAAAGCACCATGATTTCCTCGACCACACTACGCTGCGCGCCGGTCTCCTGCTGGTAGCGGCTATCCATCACCGCCACGGCCTCCTCGATGCGCAGGGCGTACTCGTGGGTTTTCTGCCAGGGCGTGCCGTTGGGCATCTTCAGGTCCGCACCGACATAGTCCGAGGGCACGCTGGGGAAGAAGACGTAGCGCACCATGCCCGAGGGCATCAGCGCCAGGCAGACCATCAGGCCACCGACGAAAATCGCAATGGTCAGGTAGCGGTACTCCACCGCCCGCTGCAGCAGCGGCCGGTAGCGGTATTCGCTGAAATTCTGCATCCCGCCGGAGCAGCGCAGCTGCAGGGCCTTGAGCCAGCCCAGCGGCGAGCGCATGTTCGGCGGCGTGTTGTCGATGCGGATATGCCGCAGGTGGGCCGGCAGGATCAGCTTGGTTTCCAGCAGGGAGAACATCAGGCTGAACACGACCACCGGCACCAGCACCGAGAGAAAGCGGCCCATGCCCTCGGTGAGCAGCATCGCCGGGGTGAAGGCGACCATGGTGGTGAGCGCGCCGAACACCGTCGCCAGGGTGACCCGGCGCACGCCGCGCACCACGCTGTCCACGCCCTCGCGCTCCTCCTCCAGTTGGGCGTAGGCGCTCTCGGCGGTGACGATGCCGTCGTCCACCAGCATGCCGAGCACGAGGATGAAGCCGAACACCGACATGACATTGATCGACACGTCGACGCCCATGATGTCGATCAACGCCAGCGCGCCGAGGAAGGAGAAGGGCACGCCGAGAATGACCCAGAATGCCAGCGAGGCATTGAGGAACAGGGCGAGGGTGATCATCACCAGTATCGCGCCCTGCACCGCACTCTTCAGCATCAGGTTGATGCGGCCCTTGAGGGTGACGCTGCTGTCACCCCAGGCGGCGAGTTCCACGCCGGGCGGCAGGTCGAGCTGCTTCTGCTCGACCCACTCGCGCAGGGTGGCAGTCATGGCGAGGATGTCCTGCTCGCCGACCCGGTCCACGTTGAGGGTGGCGGCGCGCTTGCCGTTGAGGCGGCTGAGCACCGGCTGCTCCTCGAAGCCGTCGCGCACCTCGGCGACATCCCCCAGGGTGAGCAGCGTACCGTCGTTGCGGCTGAGCAGGGTCAGGCGGGAAAACTCCTCCGCGTTGTAGGCCTGGCCCACGGAGCGCAGGGTGATGGCGCCGCTGTCGGTGCGCAGGCGCCCGCCGGGCAGGTCGCGGGAGCCCTGGCGCACCGCGTTGACCACGTCGTCGAAGCTGAGCCCGTAGCGGCGCAGGGCGTGGTCGGAGACCTCGATGGATATCTCGTATTCGCGCACGCCCTGGATTTCCACCTGGGTGATGCCCGGCAGCAGCAGGATCTCGTCGCGCAACTGGTCGGCGAGCTCCTTCATCTGCACTTCCGGAATATCGCCGAACACCGTGATCTTGATCGCCTCGCCGCGGCGAATCACCTCTTCCACCACCGGCTCCTCGGCATTGGCGGGGAAAGAGGCGATGCCATCGACGCGGGATTTCACCTGCGCGGTCGCCTGGTCCATGGACGTACCGACTTCCATCTGCACGTTGACCACGCCCACGCCCTCGCGGGCGACGGAGGAGATTTCCTTCACCCCGACGATGTCCTGCACCTCTTCCTCGATAACGCGGATGATCCCCGCCTCGACTTCCTCCGGGGAACTGCCGGGATAGGGCACGGTGACCGTGACCAGCTCCGGGTCGAAGGTGGGGAAGGTTTCCTTGGTCAGGTCGGCGATCGCCGCCAGCCCGCCGAGCATGACCACGATCATCAGCAGGTTGGCCGCGACCGCGTTGTTCGCCATCCACGCGATGATGCCTTTTTCCGTCGGTGCCGCCATCTCAGTGCTGCCCGGCTTCGGCCACGGCCATGCCGTCGACAGCGAGGTCCAGGCGGCTGACCACCACCCGCTGGCCCGCGGACAGGCCGCGGACGATCACGCTGTCCTGCTCCCGGCGCAGGATCTCCACCGGCTGCTGGTACAGACGCCCCTCACGCACCACGTAGACCTGGTCACCGTTGTGCAGAATCGAGCGCGGCAGGCGCACAGCATCGTCGATGTCCGCCCCCGCAAAGGCCGCCTCGACAAACAGGCCCATCACCAGCGCGCGACGGTAGAGCTCCGGGTCGTAGGGGCTGTCGACTTCGGCGACAACGAAGAAGGTCCGGGTCTCGGCGTCCACGCGGCGCTCGAAGCGGGCGAGGCGCGCCGGCCACTGCTCTACGGCGGTCCCGAAGCGGGTGGTGAGCGTCGCCTGCCGCCACTCGCCCTGTGCATCCCTGCCGTACAGCAGGTAGGGCATATCCGCCGCGGTAACCGGCAGCCGCACCTCGGCAATCTCGATACCGAGCAGCGAGATGACCGGGCTGCCCGCCTGCACGTACTGGCCGAGGTCGGCGTGCTTGCTGTCGATCACTGCGTCGAAGGGCGCGGCGATATGGGTATTGGCGAGATTGACCCGGGCCTGCTTCAGGCGCGCCTTTGCCGCGTCGACGCGGGCCTGGGCCTCGGCGATGGCGGCCTGCTTTTTCACCACGCTCACTTCCGCCAGCGACAGCTCGGCGCTGGCTACCGCCGCCTCGGCATCGGAGAGGGCGACCTCGTAATCGATGGGATCGATGCGCAGCAACTCCTGCCCTTGCCTGACCTCACCACCCGCACGCACTTCCGGCGCCACCCAGGTGACACGGCCGGAGACCTCGCTCACCAGGTCGGTGTTCCAGCGCGGGGAGACGACACCGCGCGACTCGATGGTCACCGCCACCGGCCCCGGCTCGACGACGAGGGTTTCCACAAGCGGCAGGTTTTGCTGCCGCTCCCGTTTCGGCAACTCGGCGCGGCTGTTGACCATGGCGAGGGCGATCAGCGCGGCGAGCGCGAGTACGGCGGCGGGTAGCAGGACATTCTTCAACAGTGCGGGCATAACGGGACTTTGCGGCTGGGCAGAGAGATACCCCGGCCTTCGGCCAGGATTTTATTCAGCGGCTATGTTAACGGGAACAACACCGCCATGGGCTGAAATAATCGTAACAATTCAACAAGCTGCGTGCATGACAACACCGCACATGCTGGCGGCGGGAAAATTTTTCTGCCAAGGTGGCCAAGGATCGGTCCTGCACTATCGTCCCAAATACAACGCAAGACAATAAGCGGCCATGGACAGCGCGAGCGAAGACAGTATCAGGCGTGCCCAGCACGGCGACCGGGAGGCGTTCTCCCGGCTGCTGGAAGAGCACTATGCGCTGATATTGCGCTTCGCCATGAAGTACTGCGGCAACCGGCCCGACGCCGAGGACGTCGCCCAGCAGGCCTGTATCAAGCTCGCCCGCAATCTCTCCCAGTACCGCTTCGAGTCGGCCTTCAGCACCTGGCTCTACCGGCTGGTGGTCAACTGTGCCCTCGACTGGCTGCGCAGCCACCGCGACAGCGGCGCAGGTGAGGCACCGGAAGCGGCGGTGGAGGACAACGCGGAAGCCACGGTCATGCTGCACCAGGTGCTGGCCCGGGTCGGGCGGATGGGCGAGGGCTACCGCGAGGCCCTGGTACTGGTGATGGGTGAAGGCATGAGTCACGCGGAGGCCGCCGCAGTACTGGAGGTCAAGGAATCCACCATTTCCTGGCGGCTACATGAAATCCGCAAACGCCTGCGCAGCGAGACGCAGGCGGGAGTCGATGTATGAACGATGAAGAACTGAAAGCGCTGTTCGGGGAACTCGATACCACCCCCGGCGACAGGGCGAAGGCTGCGGCGATGAACGCGGCCCTGCGCGCCTTCGATGAACAGGTGGCGGCGGATACAAAATTCGCCCCGGAGCAAAAAACTGCCCAAGGAAATGCGCGGCCGCTGCGTCCCACTCCCGAGTCACCTTCACTCGGGAGCAAGATCATGAACGTATTGACAGTCAATTCACCGGTACAGCGCTGGGTCTACAGCGGCATGGCCAGCGCCGCGGTTCTCGTCGCCGGCGTGTTTATCGCCCTGCAGGTTCCCTGGGATAGCGGCATCGAACAGAGCTACCCACCGCCGGCCGGCCCGACACGGCAGGCCGGCCTCGAGGAGGTCGTGGTTACAGCGCGGCGCCCCGCAGAGGGGAAGATGGCGGAAATGGAAATGGACATGGCCGCTGTCTCGGCGGCAGCCGCGCCGGCGGATCCCGGCACACTGGCAGACGCGGAGCTGGCGACCCAGGGCTACGCCGCCGCGGACGAGAGTCTCGACATGCGCGCCAGCGGCGCCGCGGCCGCTGCGCCGGAGGCCAGGGTATTCGCGCGTGTCGGCGCGCTGCCGGCGCCCCACCCGGGAGAACTTCCCGCCGCCCAATCCCACTACCAGGACAGCGGCCGCGACCAGTTCGCCAGCATCGAGGAAAGCCCGGTCAAGCGGGTCAGCGAGGCACCGGTCTCGACCTTCTCCATCGATGTCGATACCGCCGCCTACAGCTTCATCCGCCGCCAGTTGAATCACGGCGTGCTGCCGCAGAAGAACGCGGTGCGCATCGAGGAGATGGTCAACTACTTCCCCTACGACTACCCCCTGCCGGCCAGCCGCGAACAACCCTTCAGCACCAGCGTGACGCTGCTGGATGCGCCGTGGAAAGCGGGTAACAAGCTGCTGCACATCGGCATCCAGGGCTATGAGCTGCAGGCCGTGCAGCCGCGCTCCAACCTGGTCTTCCTGCTCGACGTCTCCGGTTCCATGAACGCCCCGGACAAACTGCCACTGGTGAAACAGTCCATGGGCCTGCTGCTCAGCCAGCTGCAGCCGGAAGATACCGTCGCCATCGTCGTCTACGCCGGCGCCGCGGGCACGGTGCTCGAGCCGACAGCAGTGAAGGATAAGCAGAAAATACTCGGCGCCCTGGACCGCCTGCAGGCCGGGGGTTCCACCGCCGGCGGCGCGGGCATCCAGCTCGCCTACCAGCTGGCGCAGTCGCAGTTCATCGAGGGCGGCGTCAACCGCATCCTGCTGGCCACCGACGGCGACTTCAACGTCGGTATCCGCAGCGGCGCGGAACTGCAGGACTTCGTCGAGCGCAAGCGCGAGTCCGGTGTCTACCTCTCCGTGCTCGGCTTCGGCCAGGGCAACTACAACGATGCCCTGATGCAGGTACTGGCACAGAATGGCAACGGTATCGCCGCCTACATCGACACCCTCGGCGAGGCGCAGAAGGTGCTGGTGGACGAGGCCACCTCGGCGCTGTTTCCCATCGCCACCGACGTGAAAATCCAGCTGGAGTTCAACCCGGCGACCGTCAGCGAGTACCGCCTGATCGGCTACGAGACCCGGGCGCTGGCCCAGGAGGATTTCAATAACGACGCGGTCGATGCCGGCGATATCGGCGCCGGCCACAGCGTCACCGCGATCTATGAAATCACCCCCGCCGGCAGCGACAGCGGTGTCTACGAACCCTCGCGCTACCACGCTCCGCTTGCCGCAGACACCGCTGGCAGCGAGTACGGCTACCTCAAGCTGCGCTACAAGCTGCCCGGTCAGAGCGAGTCAAAGCTGATCGAACAGCCGGTCCAGGTGGCCGCGCAAGCCAGCGACAGCATGCTGCAGGAGGCCCGCTTCGCCGCCGCGGTGGCTGGATTCGGCGAACTGCTGCGCGGTGGCAAGTACAGCGGCGACTGGACCTACGAAGACGCGCGGGAGCTGGCCCAGGCCAACCGCGGCGACGACCCCTACGGCTACCGCTCGGAGTTCGTGCAACTGATCCGCAAGGCGGAAACCGCCAGCGCAATGTAGCGCGGGCCGGGCAAGGCAAAACGCCCCGGCGCCACTGCCACCGGGGCGTTTTCGTTCTGGCCTGCGCAATCAGCGCTGCGGCAAGGCCGAGAGTACACAGTCGGACTGCCTGGCGAAGCTCGCCCCGTCCTTGCCGCGCAGTTCCCGCCAGGCGCCGAGGCGGCAGTCCTCCGGGCGCTGCGGGTGCACAAACAGCGTCAGGCCGACCACCACCGGGTCGTGGTCGGAGCTGCGGAACTCGTCGGCGGCGTAGAGGGCAGCCTGGGCGGGCTTTTTGAAGCTGGTGTCGTAGTCGAGGATGTCCGGCTCGTCGGCATTGATATGCCAGGTAGCTGCGCCGCTCACCTGGGCCGCCAGCGCGGCGTTGGCGAGGGCGTGGTCGAGGTAGCCGAACTGGCCGTCGAATACGTAGCTGTAGACGAACTCACCGCCGAAGCGCGCCAGCTGATCCTGGTACCCCGCTGCCAGCAGCGCGCTGATCGGGTCTTCGCGGTCATAGGCATTGAGGTCGCCGAGGATCAGGAAATCGGCGTCACCGGAGCCGGTCGGGTCGCCGGCCAGCCAGTTGGCCAGTACCGCTGCGGCATCGCTGCGGGTGCCGTTGCAGTTGCCCTGCCCGTCGCCGAGATCAGCGTCGCCGATATCATCGCAGGCGGAGCCCTTGGACTTCAGGTGATTGACCACCGCGGTGAAGACCCCGCCCTTGTTGTCGGCGAAGGTCTGGGCCAGCGCCGGGCGGTTCCTGTCGTCGAGGAAGTCACTGTCGAAGCCGCTGTCGAGCAGCGCGGGTTCGCCGCGCAGGGAGACCTGTGCGGGCTGGTAGATGAAGCCCACCCGGATTGCGTCAGCGCCGGCTGCGCCGCTTTCCACCGCGGCGTAGCGCCCGGCGCCCAACTGTGCATTGAGGCCCGCCACCAGGTCGGCGATCGCCGCGGCGTTGTTTTCCAGTTCCACCAGTCCGACCACCGCGGCATCGAGCTTGGCGAGGGCGGCAATGATCTTGTCGCGCTGGCGCTGGAATTCCCCCGCGTTGTCCGCGCCGCGGCAATCGAGACTGGCCGCCGGGCCGCAGATGGGGCCCTGCCCGTCGAGGGTGGTGAAGTAGTTGAGTACATTGAATGCGGCGACCTTGAGGCTGCCGCCGACTTCCGGCGCGGCCCCGGGACGCGGATTGGTGGCGCTGTAGGACGCAGCCCGGGTCGGCTGGACCCGGTAAAGACCGAAGCGATAGTCCAGCACACCGGTGACCTCCGTCAGGGTATCGCCGCCGCGGAATCGGTTCTCGAGGGAAAACTCGCCACCACCCGGGTGCAGGGCGGGGTCGGGGTTCTGGCTGCTGCGGCCGTCGTCCAGGGTGATGCGCGACAGGCCGTTGAGCTCGCTGCGCTGGAAGTAACCCGGTGATGCCGGCGTCTCGACAGCTGTCGGCGTCATCGGCCGCGGCTCGCCCGGCAGCGGCAGGGCCAGTACGATTTCACCGAAGCGATCGTAGTTGAAGTACTCGCTGATCAGCAGCGGCTGCGCAAAGCGCACCCGCATGCTCTCGTAGGCCTCGAAGTCCGCCAGCGCAGCCACCGGCAGGGTGAGTTCGGAGAGTGCCGGTAACGGCCGGGCGGAGGCCAGCACTTCCACCGACCCGGCCGTGAGCTGGGTCTGGCCGTTGAACTCGGCGACGCTACCACTGACTTGCACCAGGTCCCCGACCGCCACATCCACTGCGCCGCCGGGGTAGTAGACGAACAGGCCCTCGGAGGTGGCCACGTCCCCGTCCGCGTCGGCATCCTCCTCCTGCAGGAAAAAGCCGTTCAGGTCACCGTTGTCAGCGGCGCCATTGCTCTGGAAGTCGCCCACCACGATGGCCTCGACGACGACATCCTCGCCCACCAGCGGCGAGGTATCCGTCGCCCCCTGGATGGCGTGAATCAACTGCAGCGCGACCGGTTCGGGCTCTTCGCCTGCGCCCTCATAACCCTCGAACACCACCAGGTTCTGGAAGGCGAAGGCTTCACTGCCACCGTCAGTGACCGCCACCAGGGTGAGGAGCAACTCCTCGCCACTGCCGGCGATCGCCGCGCGCATGGTCTGCAGCTGGTTGTTCAGCACGACGCCACTGGCCAGCATCGGGTCATCGAGGGCGTAGCTCGAACCGCCGGCCAGCACATAGTCCTGGCTGGCACTTTCATCGACGCTGCTGCTGAAGACTACCTGCGCTTGCGCACCGTCGATGCTGGCCCGCCAGGTGAACTGGTCGGCATTCTCGAAATCGCCCATGGCCGCCATGTCGATGGACAGCCCGAGCTGGCTGGCGCCACTGATATCGAACAACCACCGGGCCTGAATTTCACCGGACAGCGGGTCGCCGTTTACCGTATCGGTGACACCGAAAAACTCGTGCGTGTTGTTCTCGTCGATCAGCCCGAGGTTGTCGGCGGGAAAGCCCACCAGGCTGTCGTCGAGCAGGGCAAAGGGAATGGAAGGGGAAACGCCGCGGCGGTACTTCTGTGCGCCGTCAGCGGGACTGCTGAAGGCATTCTCGAAACTGTTGCTGTGTTGAATCAGGCGCTGGCTGCCGCTTTGCAGCATGTCCCAGGCGAGCGGCGCCTCCCCGGCGTGGGCCCCGGCGAGGGGAACGAGCGCTGCGGTGAAAGCGACAAGCCAGTGGCGCGGGCATTCGAGCATGGGGTATTCTCCTGAAAAAATTCGCCAGTCAGGCTACCCGTACCCGGTGACGGAACGGTGAAGACTGTGTGTTGCTTTGATGGCGAATGTTTTACAGGCGGAACAGCCCCTGCCAGCCAGGGTGAACTCACCGGCCAGAGAACAATAAAAATGCACAAGTTTCGCAACAGCCTCACGGCGCTACTGCTGCTGTCATTGGCGACACTGATCCCCCTGGCACTGGCAGCCCTCAGCAACACGTACAGCAAAACCATAGCGCCGCCCCAGGAGCCGCCAATGATGGATATCGTCGAACTGACCCGCAGCTGGCTGGAAGTCTTTCCCGACGGCGACTTCGACGCCTTCCCCGGCGCAGTCGCCGAGGATTTCCTCCTGCGCCTGCCGTTCATGCCGGCCGGTGCGCCCACCGATTACCGCGGCCGCGAACTGGCCCGCTCCGTGCTCGAGGGCAGTGCCAGCGGGCGGACCAGGATTGTCTTCAGCGACGTTCGCATCCTGCGTACCGAGGACCCGGAGCTGGTGATGACCACCGCCAGTGGGGTCGCCACCATGCACAGCGGCAAACCCTACAAAAACGAGTACATCATGCTCACCCGGATTCGCGACGGCGTGGTGCTGGAACACATCGAATACCTCAACCCGCTGGCGGTGATGGAGGCAATGGGCGGGGAGTAAGCTCCTCGCGCCTATTGCTGCCGGGCGGCTGCCAGCGTGGCCTCCAGGTAGGCATTGCTGCCGCCCGCCACTTCCAGTCCCCGCTCCGCGATCGCAATCGCCGCCTCCCGGTTACCCAGCTCCAGTTGCAGGCTGGCGAGGTTGTTATAGCCGGGCAGGTAGCCGGGATGCCTGTCGACCATGCCCCGGTACGCTGCCAGGGCGCGCGGGATATCCCCTTGCCGGTAGAATTCGTTGGCGAGCCCCATGCTGAACTCAGGCCGCTGCGGCCAGGCCCGGATCGCAACCTCCCAGGCATCCTGCAGGGCGAGGCCAGGATTGGTCTCTTCCAGCGCCGCCGCCGCGGTAAAGTACGACTGCGCATCATCCGGGTAGGGCAAGCTGCCCGGCACCAGTGCGACCATGCCCCAGTATGCCGAGCGCGCCCAGGTGTTTTCGAACGTGGCGAGAGACACCCGGTAATTCTCCGTCACCCCGGAATGCAGGAGGATTTCCCCTGCTTCGAGGTCGTAGCCAATCGCCACCGCGTAGTGCCAGACCGGGTACCAGTCGGGGCCGCGATTCTGCAGCACCAGCACCGGCTCACCCTGCGCAATCCAGTGCAGCAGGCTTTCCAGGCGCGGGCTGATGGGCAGGGCCAGCCGGCCGTACTGGCGGGTAGCGGCGAGTATCTCGACCTGGAACGAGCCCTCGCGTTGCGGCACATAGACCTTGGGCACCAGTTCGTCGGGGACCACCTCACTGCCGCTGGCGCCGAGGACCATCGCCAGCGCTGCGGGGCCGCACTGGTAGAGTTCCTGGGCGAAGAAAGGCACACCCTCCAGTCCTGCTGCGGGGGGCAAATCGGCGCGCGGCCCAGCGAGCAGGTGGCGGGTCTGCGGTGCGCTGGCGCAGGCATTGAGCAGCGCCAGCAGACACAACAGCAACAGGCGGCCGCCGATTGCGGTTCGAGGGAGGTTATTCATATTGCAGAGTTTCCCGGCGGACAAAGTGCCCGCCGGGATCGCAGGGTAGATCAGATCTTGTTGAAGATATCGATGGCGCCGACGATTTCCAGCAGGATGAGCAGCACCAGCACCAGCACCACTGTGCCGAGGGCGCCGCCACCGGCCGGCAGCGCGTCCAGCTGGCCGTTGACCTGGGCGATTTCCGCACTGGTCATGCTGTTGATACGGGCTTCCACCATATTCTGGCTGACCCCGAGTGACTGCAACTGGGCTTTCACATCGTCGCGCAGCAGGCGCTGCTGGAGGTCGCTGCGCTCACCCTGCAACTGCTGCTGCATGGCGAGATCCTGGGTGCTCAGCATCGCCGCGTAGGCCGGCGCCTGGATACAGGCCGAGCCAAACGCGAACAGTAATACCGTGATCACAAATGAACGAAACGATTTTTTGGTGTGCATCTTCCTGGCTCCTGGTTGATGGAAAGGTCGCCAGCTTAGCAAATCTCCGCGGGCTTCCCGAGGTAGTATTTCATACACTTTTCGGGGAACTCGGCCCGGGGGAAAGGCCCCCGGCCTGATCCTGCCGGGACGGGCCGGGGTGCAGGGGTAGCAGGTGCCGGGGCCGCAGGCGCGCCACCCCCCGGGCGATAATCGCCTGTACCGGTGCGCTGAGGCTGAGCCGGAGAAGCACCAGCAGGCCCAGCGCCAGGTAGGTCATGCGCGCCCAGTCGACGGCGGCCGGGCCGAAGGGCGTCTGGCCGGCGAGCCCGCCGGAGGCCATGGCCGGGTTGGCAAGCACCTCCAGGGTACGGGCCGCAAAATGCTCGGTGACCACCTCCCCGGCGTCCAGGTCATACCAGCGAAATTCCGCCGCGGGGATCAGGTACTCGCCCGGGCGCTTCGCCACGTATGTGATGACCTGCTGCCGCTCCCCGGTGAAGCCGCCGCGCTGGTCATTGTGATCGTTCACGCGCGGCTTGCTGTAGATTCCCAGGCCCTCGATCTGCGCTGTGGGGAAGGCGGGAAAGATCATCCCCGGGACGTCGGCTGCGCGTAAGGTAATCGTGCGGGTAAACGCCGCCCCGGCCTCCACCGGCGCGCCACCGGGCTCTGGTTCCCACTGCTCGGACACCTCGAGTTCCCGGGCACTGATGACGACGCCCATACCCTCGGTCCCCGGCGGCTGGCCGACATTCAGGGGTATTGCCTGCGAGCGTACTTCGGCAGCGATGGCCTCGCTGTCCAGCGGGCTGCTCCGGTAGGCGAAGCGTATCGTCAGCGCCGGAATCTGCTGTTCCCCGGCGCGCATCGCCCAGGCGCGCAGCTCATGCATCTGGCTGGTGTACATCACCCCCTCGATGGTCTCGTTGCCCACCACCGGGTGCGCCTCCGGCGGCATCAGCAGCATACCGTCAGGATCCGGCAGGTCGAAACTGGCCGCGCTGGCAAAATAGCCCGGGGCCAGCAAGCTGACCGAGAGGGACAGTTGCTGGCCGACCAGGGCGGCCTCGTCCGGGTTCAGCTTCACCCGCACCAGCGGCTGCTGGGCCAGCAGCGGAGCCGCGAACAGCAGCGTCCAGAGCGTGCCGGCGAGGCGGATCACTGCCCACCTCCGGCTGCATCCCCAGCGCCAGCGGCCTGCTGGTGGGCCGCCTGGTAGGCGAACTTGGCGCGCAGGAAATCCCCCGGCGTGGTCTGCACCCGGCGCAGCCAGCTGGCGCGCAGCGCCTCGTCGGACAGTGACTGCTGGTTCATGTCGCTGGGTGGCTGGCTCTTCCCGTCGTCGCCCTTCTGGTCGAACACGGTTTCATCGGGCGTGTGGGCCCCGGCGGACTCCTGCTCGCGATTGGCGCCGGCATTGTCGAGCAGGGCCTGCCGCGCCCGGGCCAGGGCGATGTTGTCCTGCGCTTCCCGCCAGCCGGGCCGGGCCTCCAGCGCGCGCTGATAACTGTCGATGGCAGCCGGGTAATCACCCTGCATGAACTGGGCATTGCCGCGGTCGAAGGCGCCGCTGGCACCGGGGACCCTGGCGAAGGTGGCCGCCGCCTGCTCGAAATCACCGTTGCGGTACTGGGCCACACCGAGCCGCCAGGGGTCCTGGTAAACGCGCTGCGCGGCTTGGTATTGCCGCTGCGCCAGCAGGCGGTCGCCGCGCTGGTCGGCGCTGAACCAGAAGTCGGGGTTGGTAAAAGTGCCGTGGACCAGCCACAGGGCGCACAGCAGCAGGCCGGCGACCAGCCCGCGCATTTCGAAGCGGCCGGGTTTCACGCCCCACCCCCACTCGGCGGCACCAGCCAGCCGCGGCGGAAAAACACCAGCAGCAGGAGCAGCAGGAGCGGCGTCAGCCAGTAGCCGCTCTCGGCCCAACGGGATTGCTCCGTGCTCGCCCGGGTGGGGGCGAAGCGGGCCGCCGCCGCAAGCTGGGTCACGTCGGAATCATCCGCCGCCAAGCGCACCAGTTGGGGGCGCAGCGGCCGGGTGTTGCGCGCCAGGGTTTCCAGCTCGGGGCCATCCAGCAGGGGCGGCCAGAGACGGACCGGCGTCGCGGACTTCTGCCGCCAGCGGGCCAGGGCTTCCCCCTCCGCTGCGCTGACGCTGTCGGTCAGCCACAGGATGGAACCCCCGCCCGCCTGCTGCAGGGCAGCGTCCGCCAGGGCCAGCGCCTGTGCCGCGGCGTCGCCTTCCAGCGGCATCAACTCGGGTGTCAGCGCCGCAGCGAAAGTATCGATAATGCCCGCATCCGCCGTGGCCGGCATCACCAGATGCGCCGAGCCGGCATAGGCGACCAGGGCGGTTTTGGCATCGCCGCGGGCCGCCAGCAGGTCGTGGACTTTCTGCGTGGCGCGCTGCAGCCTGGTGGGCTGCACATCCCCGGTCTCCATCGACGGCGATACTTTCAGCACCACCGCCAGTGCCGCGCTGTCGTCGGCGAAGGGCGAAGGCGCCTGTTTCCAGCTCGGCCCGGCGATCGCGAGGATGGCCAGCAGCCAGCACATGCCGACCCAGTGCAGCGGCCCGAAGCGCGCCCCTCCCGCCTGGCCGGACCACAGCAAGGACAGCAGGTGGGGGGCGATGAGGCCGCGCCAGCTGCGCTCGTCCTCGACCACATGGCGCAGGCGCCACCAGAGCAGTGCCGCGGGCAGCAGGGCCAGCAGCCACTCGGGGCGGATGAAATGCAAGGCGGCGAGACCCGCCGGGGCCAGCGCCACCAGCCCGCCACCCCCGGCCGGCCGGGGGGCGGCCTGTTTTCGTTGCAGCAACAGCAGGCCGAGACTGAAGTAAGCCATGGACAGGAGCAGCGCCGCCGCCAGCGGCCACCAGTAGACGTCGCGCCGCGGGCGGTGGGAAATCGACTGCACCTTGCGGGTTTCCAGCGCGTCCAGCCGGTCGTAGATGGATTGCAGCTGGCCGCGGTCGGCGGCGTGGGCATAGACGCCGCCGGTGGTGGCGGCCACGCGCTGCAGCGTCACGGCGTCCAGCGCGTCCTCGCCGGCGGCGGTCGGGTCGCCCACCGCAACCGTATGCACCAGGATGCCCTTGTCCCGGGCGATCTGCGCGGCCTTGTCCGGCGGCACCTGGCTGGCGGTGTCATTGCCGTCGGTCAGCGCGATGAGCACCCGCTCGCTGACCGTGCTGCGCTCGAAGACGTTGATCGCCAGCCCCAGGGCGTCGCCGAAGGCGGTCTGCGGCCCGGCCATCTTCACCTGGGCCTCGTCCAGCAACTGCCGCACCACGTCGAGATCCTCGGTGAAGGGCGCCTGCACAAAGGCCGCGCTGCCGAAGAAGATCAGCCCGACCCGGTCGCCCTTGCGCTTTTGCAGGAAATCGTCGAGCACTTCCTTCACCGCGCTGAGGCGGTCCACCTGCTGGCCGGCGGCATCGGTGAAATCCCGCGTCGCCATGGAACCGGAGAGATCCACCGCCAGCAGCATGTCACGCACCGGGATAGCCTTGCTGATGGGCGCCTCCACCACCTGCGGCCGGGCCAGCGCCAGCACCGCGCAACCCCAGCAGATCACCAGCACCAGCAACCGCCCGAGGCTGCTGGGGGCAACACGCCGGCCCTGCCCGGGCACGCTTTGCGCGGCGTCGGCGAGACGCCGCAGAAAGGGCACGTGCAGGCCGCCGCGGCGCGCCCGGTAGGGCGGCGCCAGCCACCACACCAGCAGGGGCAGCGGCAGCAACAGGAGCGCCCAGGGCTGGGCGATGGCCAGGTCGCTCACGCCGCCTCCCTGGCGCGAATGCCGGCGCCGCTCGCCGCCGCGCCCTCCCCGGCCGCGATATCAGCGCCGTGACAGCGAATCCAGCGGCGCACCTCCGCCACCAGTTGGGCGAAGGTCTCCGCCGCGACGGCGCCACGGGTGACAGCGTAATTGTCCGACTCGAGCGCAGCGCCGAGCCCCTCACCGAAACGGGTGCCGGCAGTGGCATCGAGAAAAGCGAACCAGGCGGCACCGCTGAGGCCGGCCACCCGGGGCCGCGAGTAAGCGGTGATCGCCGTGCGCTTCAACAGCCGGGACAGGGCCGCCAGCTGCGCCGCCCCCTGCCCCTGCGCGACTATGCGCCCGAGTTCCGCCAGCGCCTCCCGGCGATAGCGCCGCGACTGCCAGCGCGCCAGCCAGTGCAAGCCGGCCAGTGCCAGGAGCAGGACGGCGAGGGCCAGCAGGACCTGCCAACCGGGTGCCAGCGGCCACCAGGGCGCGGCGGCGGGTTCGACGATGTCGTGCAGCAGGTCGAGGCTGGTGTTGTCCGCACTCATCCGCGTAGCGCCCCGAGCTGGTCGCGGATCTGCCCGGCGACAGCCGCGGCGGTGGACAGCGGTATCACCGGCACCTCGCGCTGGAGCAGGAAGTGCCTGCCCTCGGCGCGCCGGGCGGCAAAATCATCCCGGTAGCGCTGGCGCAGGTCCCGCTGGCCGGTATCCACTTCCAGTTGCTGCTCGTGCTGCGCGAATACCAGCGAGCCGGCGGCGGGCAGTTCCGCCTCCAGCGGGTCGAAGACAAAGCCGAGCAGCAGGTCGTTGTGCCAGCAGATCCGCGTTACCAGCCGGCGGGTCTCCTCGCCCTGGCCGTCGCCGTCGGATATCAGGCAGACCAGCGCGTCGTGGCGGGCCAGCTTGTCGCAGCGGCGCAGGACCTCGTCGAGCATGCCCGGATTGCTGCCCGCGGCGCTGCCGATGCTGAGCGCGCGGTTCATTTTCAAGGTCGCCTGCAGGATCTGCATGACCGCGCCGCGGCTGCGCCGCGGGCGGATCTCGACGATCTCGCTGTCGTTGAAGACCAGCGCGCCGACCCGGTCCTGCTGCCCCAGCACCCGCCAGGCGGCCAGTGCCGCCGCCTCTGCCGCGGTCACCGACTTCATTCGCTGCACGCTGCCGAAAAACATCGACGCGCGCTGGTCCACCAGCAGCAGGGTCGTGCGCTCGCGCTCCTCGGTGTAGACCCGGCTGTGGGTCTTGCGGGTGCGGGCGGTGACTTTCCAGTCGATCTGGCGAATGTCGTCACCGGGCTGGTAGCGGCGGATTTCCTCGAAATTCAGCCCGCGCCCGCGCAGGCGCGAGGCGTGGCGACCCGCCAGCAGGGAGTGCAGCGGCTGGCGCGGCAGGAAGCTGAAACCCTTTGCCTGGTAGCGCATGGCCACCAGTTCCTCGAGGCTGGTGTAGGCGCCGGCGGCCCGCGGCGGGACCTCTCTGCCCGCCGCGCCGCGGCGCCGCTCAGGCCACCGCAACTTGTCTGACAACTTCATCCAGCACCGCGTCCTTGGATATGCCCTCCGCCTCGGCCTCGTAACTCAGGATCAGGCGGTGGCGCAGGCAGGGATGCAGCACCGCCTGCACATCCTCCGGGGTCACTGCCGCGCGGCCGTCGAGCCAGGCCTGGGCGCGGGACGCGCGATCCAGCGCCAGGGTACCGCGGGGGCTGGCGCCGACGCTGATCCACCGGGCCAGGGGCGAGTCGCTGTATTCCGCCGGGCGGCGGGTCGCCGCGATCAGCGCGACCATGTAGCGCTCGACCGGGTCGGCAACCGTGACCGCGAGCACCTCCCGGCGCGCATCCAGCACGGCCTGCTGGGGAATTTTTTCGCTGCTGCCGCCGCTCTGGCCGGCGTCCTCGCCGCGCACCAGGCGCAGGATTTTCTGCTCGTCCTCGTCGCTGGCGTAGTCGACGTAGACGTGCAGCAGGAAGCGGTCCATCTGCGCCTCGGGCAATGGGTAGGTGCCCTCCTGCTCGATGGGGTTCTGGGTGGCGAGCACCAGGAACAGCGCCGGCAGCTTGTGCGAGTCCCCGGCGACGGTCACCTGGCGCTCCTCCATGGCCTCGAGCAGCGCGGACTGCGCCTTGGCCGGCGCGCGGTTGATCTCGTCGGCGAGGATGAGGTTGCCGAAGATCGGCCCCGGCTGGAACTGGAACTTGTCGCCCTGCGCCTCGGCGAGGTAGATCTCGGTGCCGGTGATATCGCTGGGCAGCAAATCCGGGGTGAACTGGATGCGGCTGAACTCGCTCTCGAGGTTCGCCGCCAGGGTCTTGATGGTACGGGTCTTGGCCAACCCGGGCAGTCCCTCGAGCAGGACGTGGCCGTTGGCCAGCAGGGCGACCAGCAGGTTGCTGATGACGCTCTCCTGGCCGACGATGCCCGCGGCGAGACGGGCCTTCAATTCAAGTATCTGCGCGAGTGTACTCATAGCTTATCCATTATTGCGGCGGGGCTGTGGCAAGCACAGCTCCTGAAGCATAGATGAAGCCCCATGGCGCTGTGAAGGCAGGCAGGAAAAACGGGCAACGGGCGCGCAGAACTAACCCCTGGGCGCCTTGCGGCTGCCGACAACCGCAGCGTCCCGCGCATCGCTCGGGTCGAACGCGCAGACCCGGTCGCGGCCACTGCTCTTGGCCTGGTAGAGTGCGGCATCGGCCATGTTCACCAGGTCCTGGAAGCACTCCGCGCCACTATCCGCGGCCACGCCGAAACTGGCACTGAACTGCACCGGAATACCGCCGCTGTGCTCGAAACCCGCGCGCTGCTTGATCGCCACGCGCATGCCTTCGGCCCGCTCGCTGGCCTGCCCGCTGTGGTGCCCGGGCAATATGACGATGAACTCCTCTCCACCCAGGCGCCCGAGCAATTCGCCGCCGTGCAGGCAGTTGGACAGTGTCGCGACCGTCGAGCGCAGCGCACGGTCACCGACCTCGTGGCCGAAGCGGTCGTTCACCTGCTTGAAGTAATCGATGTCGATCAGCACTACCGCCAGTGGACGCTGGCGTTTGAGCGCGTGCAGGAAGAGGCGGCTGCCACGCTCGAACACCCGTGCGCGATTGGCCACGCCAGTGAGGAAGTCGGTGTAGGCCCGATTGCTGTGCTTGCGCAGCAGGTAGCCGAGCCAGAGCGCCAGCCCCAGCAGGATCAAAACCACCAGGCCGAGGATCAGGTTGGCCTGGCTTGCCAGGCGCGCCTGGTCGCCGGCGCGCGCCAGTTCGAGGTCCTGCAGGGTCACCTGCTGCTTGAGCAGGTCGGCCTCGTAGGCAGCGACCTGGCGTTCGTGCTCGTCGGTGAAAAAGCGCGTGTTGCTGTCGAGAAAGGCAAAGCGCTCGCTCTGCTCCTGCGCGCGCCAGGCCTGCAGGACAGTGAGCAGCGCGGCCTGGTCGCCCTGTTGCAGTGCCTCGGCCAGATCGCGGTAGAAGCGGAATTCCTGCCCGGGCTCCTTCTCCACCTGGTTGTAGTCGTCGAGATCGCGCCTCGCGCCGGCGAGATCCTGCCGCCAGAAGCGGGCCTCTGCGCGCAGTAGGCGGCTGTGGGCCACGAAACGCGTTTCGACGGTGGTCGGGGCGAGTTCGAGCGCCTGGTCGAACGCGCTTTCCGCCCGTGGGTAGTCACCCTTCGCCAGTGCCAGGCGGCCGGCGTTGAACGCGGCAAAGAAGGCGTAGTCGTTGTCGCCGCCAGAGTGCTCGGCGACCTGCCGCATCTCCGCCAGGTGCTGCTCGGCTTCCGCCCAGCGGCCCAGCGGAATGGCTTCGCCCACCAGGTTGTGCAGCATGTTGAAATAGTCCGGCACCTCGTCACCCGCCCGCCAGAGCAGGTAGGCATTGTGATAGGCGGCGTAAGCGCGGTCGTAGAGCTTGAGCACGCGAAACAGGTTGCCACTGGCGTTGAAGATCATCGCCTGGGCATCTTCGGCGAGATTTTCCCTGCGGGCGATCTGCATCGCCTCCTGCAGGTCGCCGGTCGCCTGCTGCATCGTCTCGAGCTGGTCGTAACAGAAGGCGCGCTTGACCAGGGCCGAGACCAGCACCTCGGGCGCGGCCAGTTGCCGGGCGACAGCGACCGCACGTTCCCGGTCCGGACAGTAATCCTCGCGATCGCCGCTGCGCAGGTAGGTGATGTAGGAGCGTTCGCCGAGGGAGTAGACCAGCTGCCCACTGGGCGGCAGTGGCTCCAGCAGTCGCACTGAGCGGTCAAAGGCGTCGTAGGCCAGGTCCTTGGCGTTGAAGGATTCGTAGCGGTAGCCGATCAGGCGCAACAACTCCGCCCGTTCCAGCGGCGAATCCAGCGTGGCCGGGGCGCGCTGATCGAAGTCGCGCAGGGCTTCGAGACTGTCGAGGGCTTCCAGGCGGGCAGCCAGGGCGTCGGGAATAGCGGCATTCACACTGGCGGCGACGAGCGCCAACGGCAGCACCAGGACATACGCCCGGATATGCAGGATTGCGCTCAATTTGCCCCCATTTGCCCCCACCACGAAAACAGCCAGGGCGACAGTCTACGCGGCTTTGCCGGCGGGTTCCCGTAACCGGGTCACAGTTCGCGCCGGGGCCTGGTCCAGAAACAAAAATGCCGCCCGGTGGGCGGCATTTTCGTCGAGATGGTGGGCCGTGATGGATTCGAACCATCGACCAATTGGTTAAAAGCCAACTGCTCTACCAACTGAGCTAACGGCCCCGAAAGAGGAGCGTATCTTACGGATTTGTCGACAAAACTCAATACCCGAAGGCGAATTTTTCTGGCCGCTCAAACGCCGCTGCGGTAGCGGGTGGGGTCGTCGACCCCGGCCTCGCTGAAACCGTCCCGGCGCAGGCGGCAGGCGTCGCATTTGCCACAGGCCTCGCCGGCATCCGAGGCCTGGTAGCAGGATACAGTGAGGGCGTAATTCACCCCCAGCGCCGTGCCACGGCGGATAATCTCGCCCTTGCCCATGGCCATCAAGGGTGCGTGGATGGTGAGCTTCCTGCCCTCGACTCCGGCGCGGGTCGCCAGGTTGGCCATCTGCTCGAAGGCGGCGACGTACTCGGGGCGGCAGTCGGGGTAGCCGGAATAATCCACGGCGTTGACGCCGATGAAGATGTCCTGCGCGTCGAGCACCTCCGCCCAGCCCAGGGCGATGGAGAGGAATACCGTGTTGCGCGCCGGCACGTAGGTCACCGGTATGCCCTCGGTCGCCGTTTCGGGCACGGCAATCGCCGCATCGGTCAGCGCCGAACCGCCGATGCTGTCGAGATTGAGCCTGACCACCTTGTGCTCAACATCGCCGAGATCCGCGGACACCCGCTCCGCGGCGAACAGCTCGGCCCGGTGGCGCTGGCCGTAATCGAAACTCAGGGTGTAACAGGCGTAGCCCTCGGCCCTCGCCATGGCCAGTACAGTCGCCGAGTCCAGCCCGCCGGAGACCAGAATGACTGCCCGCTTCTGTTCTGTGGATGCCTCGCTCATGCCTCAGTGCCCCGGTTCGTCATTCCACAGCAGCTTGTGCAGTTGCAATTGCATCCGCACCGGCAGGTTGTCCGCCAGAATCCACTCCGCCAATTGGCGCCCGGTGAGCTCACCGTGGCTGGGTGAGAACAGCACGTCGGCGACCCGCTCGTCGAGCGCGTACTCGGCAAGCTTGAAGCGGGCCCAGTCGTAGTCGTCCCGGTCGCAGATGACGAACTTCACCTGGTCGATCGGTGTCAGCAAAGGGATATTGCCGTAATCGTTGCGCGACAGCTCGCCGGAAGCGGGCGTCTTCAGATCCAGCACTTTCACTACCCGGGGATCGACGCCCGCAACGCTGAGTGCGCCGCTGGTTTCCAGCGACACCTCGTAGCCGGCGTCGCAGAGGCGGCTCAGCAGTGGCAGGCAATTCGGCTGTGCCAGCGGCTCGCCCCCGGTGACCGTGACATAGCGTGGTTTGTAAGCGGCCACCGCAGACACGATCTCGTCGAGGTCCTGAACTTCACCCCCGCTGAAGGCATAGGCGGTATCGCAGTAGACACAGCGCAGTGGGCAGCCGGTCAGGCGAACGAAGACCGTCGGCAGGCCGACGGTGCGCGCCTCGCCCTGGAGGGAATAAAAGATTTCGGTGATTCGCAGGGTGTCATTGCCCTGCGCGAGTTGCTTGGCCATCTTCGAATACCGGCCTAGAAATTCTGGGCGATAAAGTCGCGGGCCATCTGTACGGCGGAGCTGTTGCTGTTGCCGTACTCGTTGATTACCCGGTCCATGTACTCGCGGGACCGGGAGCGATTTCCCTTGAGGAAGTACACCTTGCCGAGTTTGAACATGGCGTCAGGGGCCTTGGGATTATCGGGGTACTCGCTGAGCAGCAGGGAAAAGGCCTGCCGCGAGGACTCGGGGTCCGGCGGATCGATCACCAGGTAGAGTTCACCCAGCCAGTAGTGCGCGTTGGCAGCGTACTTGCCGTCCGGGTACTGGCGCAGGAACTGGTTGAAGGAGTCTACCGCCGGCTTGAACTCCTGGTTGCGAACCTGGGCGTAGGCAGCGCGGTAGGCATCCGCCTCGCCTGGGATTTCCTTGCCTGTGCCCATTGCCGCAGTGGCACCCGCCGCGGATACCGGACTGCCCGCCGCTGCAGAAGGGCTGCCGCCGCTACCACCGCCGAGGCGCTGGTCCAGGTCGCGGTAGCGCTCCAGGCTTTGCTCCTTGAGCACGCGGATCTCGTTCGCCTGTTCTTCCACCCGGCCATTGAGGCGCATGACCTCCTGGCGCAATTGCTGGACTTCGTTGAACAGGGCTCCCATGCCGCCCACTGCATCGCCTGCAACCTGGGATGACTGCGGACTTATCGGTGGTGGTGTGGTGCTTGTCGCCGGGGCCGCAACGCTGCCACCCAGGCTGTAACTTGTAGCAGGCGCGTCCGTGGGGACGTCCTGGGAATAGGAAGGCTGGGAATAGGCCGGCCGCTGGGGTTCGCTGCCGGATTCGTCCTCGGGTGCCGCGGTGGCCGGCGAGGCCGGTGCAGTGCGCGCACCACGCTCTGCCTCCACATCGACGTAATCCTGTGCACATGCCGTAAAACAGAACGGGCTGGTCACCAGGACCAGCCCGCTTGCCACAAGCATTTTGCTTATGTTCGCCATAGGCGTATTACTTCAGTTCTACGCGCCGGTTCTGGGCCCAGTTGGACTCACCGCTACCCATGGCAACGGGGCGCTCTTCACCGTAGCTCACAGTTTCGATGCGGTAGCTGGGGATACCGTTAACGACCATGTAGTCGCGGACCGCGTTGGCACGACGCTCGCCGAGAGCCATGTTGTATTCGCGGGTGCCGCGCTCGTCGGTGTTACCTTCCAGGCGAATCGACTCTTCATTGTTCTTGAAGAGGGCGATGTAGGCGTTCAGGGCTTCGATTGACTCGGGCTTCAGGGTGTAGCTGTCGAAGTCGAAGAAGAAAACGTTGCCGTAGGTGGCAGCGGCGTCGCGCAGGCGTTGTTGCTCTGCGGCGGCGGCTGCAGCTGCGGCGCTGCGTTCCTGTTCGGCTCTCGCTGCCGCGGCTGCGGCGGCTGCAGCCGCGTCGTCTTCGTCCTTTTTAGAACTGCTGGAGCAAGCAGCTACCAGTACCGCGGTAAGCAGCACAATCAAAGCTTTACCGGCAACAGGCAGATATTTCATATGTCCCTTCCTTAAAGAGAAAAAGTTTGTAACTCAAACGTGGTGAACCCGGTCAGCGGCTCATATAGGGTGACCAAGCCGGCTCGCGCACGTCACCTTCCCGTGCCGGCAGCCTGAACTTAACACCGCCGTCCACGGATACTGCTGCCAGTATTCCGCGGCCGTCATGTTTCGTCGCGTACAATACCATAGAGCCATTAGGCGCGATACTGGGGCTCTCATCCAATTCCGTGGATGTGAGTATTTGTACCCGATTTGTCACCAGATCCATGACTGCTATGTGGAAACGACGGTCCTGCTGGTGGACCAGGACCACGTTACGGCCATCCTGCGCCACCCTGGCACGCGCGTTGTAGCCCCCTTCAAACGTCACCCGATCGATCGTTCCGGTACGCAGGTCGTAACGATAGATCTGCGGGCGGCCACCCCGGTCCGAGGTAAACAGCAGCGAACGGCCATCGGGCATCCAGGTGGGCTCGGTGTCGATCGCGTAGTGCTTGGTTACCCGGGTCAGGTTCTTGGTCGCCAGGTTCATCAGGTAGATGTCCGGGCTACCGTCCTTCGACAACACCATCGCCATATTGTTTCCGTCCGGCGACCAGGCCGGCGAACCATTCAGGCCCTTGAAGTTGGTCAACTGCTCGCGGGCACCGGTAGTCAGGTTCTGGCGATAGATTGCGGGGCGGCCGGTCTCGAAGGAGACGTAGGCGATCTGCGTGCCGTCGGGCGACCAGTTCGGCGCCAGTACCGGCTCGCGGGATTCGAGCAGGACGATGGGGCGGGCGCCGTCGGAGTCCGACAGGGTGAGGCGGAAATAGTCTTTCTGCCCGGGCACGTGGGTTACCGCCACGTACAGAAGGCGGGTGGCGAAGGCGCCGGGAATACCGGTCAGCTGCTCGTAAACCGCGTCGGATACGCGGTGCGCGAGCATGCGCGCCTCGCCGACGGGCCCCGCCACCGAACCGCCGGCGGCGCGCTTTTGCCGCCCCACGTCAAAAAGCTCGTACTCCACGCGCATCTGGTTGCCGGTGGTGGCGACCTTGCCGATCAGCAGGTACTCGGCGCTGATCGCCCGCCAGTCGCGGTAGAAGATGTCCTGCTCGCGGCTGGGCCGGCCGAGCATGTCGTTGCGGGCAATCGGTGCAAACTGGCCGCTGCGGGACAGATCGGAGTCGACGATCGACGCGATATCCTCGGGAGAAGCTGCACCCTCCCCCTGCCAGGCAAAGGGCACTACAGCTATCGCCGTCGGATCATCCACCCCCTGGGTAATCTCAATTGCAAGCTCTGCCCGTACTCCCTGCGACAGCAGGACAACAAGAAGGGGCAGTAAAGCCATCAGCCGTTTCATCAGTAACGTAAATCCTCTGGTCTGAATATCAGGCGGAAGCGCCTGAAGGTGCGTTCAAATTCTTCCCGCGGCAGGTTCTTCAACTCCGGAAAGCTGCCCGCCTTGTTCACCGCATTTACCGCGGAATTGTCGAAAGCCGAATTGCCGCTGGAGCGTATCACTGTCACGCTGACAATTTCACCTGTCGGCACGAGCTGCAGGCGCAATTCCGCCTCCATGCCGTTGCGCGCGCTGGGTGGGCGACTCCAGTACCCGACTACCGTCTGCTGGATCAGGGCGGCATAGCTGTTGGCCAGTTCGTCGGCGGTGGCGGCAGCTTCGAGTGCCGCGTTTTCCCGGGAGATGGCCTTGGCCAGGTCCTGCCGCGCTATCCGCGCCAGCTCTTCATCGCTGATCTGCGGCTTCGGCTCGGGCTTCGGCTCGACCTTGGGCTGTGGCTTGGGCTCCGCTTTCGGCTTGGGGGCCGGCTTGGGCTCCGGTTTGGGTTTCGGCTTCGGCTGTGGTTTGGGTACCGGTTTCGGCTCGGGCTTCGGCGCAGCCTTGGGTTGCGGTTTTGGCTTGGGCTTCAGCTCGCTGGCATCCACCAGCCGTGCGTCAATGGCCTTGGGGATCACCCGGGCCTGGATCACCTTGGGCTCGGAACTGCTGCCCCAGTGGAACAGCATCGCCGAGGCAATCAGGGCGTGCAGCAACACCGAGGCGAGCGCCGGGCGCACCACGATGCGCGGCATCACTGGCCGCGCGTAAACCGAATCGGCGTTCAATGCGGATCCTCGGTCACCAGACCGACACTGGGCGCCCCCGCTTCCTGCAGGGCCACCATCACGGTAACGACCTGGCCGTAGGGCACTGCCTGGTCACCCCAGATCAGCACCGGGGTGTCCGGCTTGCGGCGTATCACGGTGGATACCCGCTCGCGGATGGTCGCCAGTTCCAGCACCTGCTCCTCGTTGCCGAGGTTGAGGAAGAGCTGGCCCTGGGCATTCACCGACACAATCAGCGGTTCACTGTCCTGGTTTTCCACCGGCGCGGCCGTCGCTTCCGGGAGATCGACCTGGACCCCCTGCATCAGCATCGGCGCGGTCACCATGAAAATGATCAGCAGTACCAGCATGACGTCGATATAAGGTACGACGTTGATCTGCGACATGGGCTGGCGCTTGTTACGAGTACGATTCACAGCGAATTACCCGGCCATTTTTTCCTTGCGCCGCAGGGCGTAGGCCTGGCGGTACAGGATGCTGGAGAATTCATCGGCAAAGGTGTCGTAGCGGTTGCTGAACACCTCGACCTTGGCGGCGAAGCGGTTGTAGGCGAGTACCGCGGGAATCGCGGCGAACAGGCCCATTGCAGTGGCCACCAGCGCCTCGGAAATACCCGGGGCCACCGTGGCGAGGGTCGCCTGGGTGGCGTTCGCCAGGCCGCGGAAGGAGTGCATGATCCCCCACACGGTACCGAACAGGCCGATGTAGGGGCTGGTGGAACCCACGGAAGCGAGGAAGGCCAGGTGGCGCTCGAGCCGTTCCTCCTCGCGCATCATCGCCACGCGCATGGCCCGGCGGGAGCCCTCGACGATGGCTTCGGAATCCATTTCCGACTGCTGGGCAAGGCGGGAGAACTCCTTGAAGCCGGCGCGGAAGATACTCTCCATGCCGAGGATGGCTTCACCGGCGGAGGCTTTCTCGCTGCCCTCCCGGTACAACTGCGACAGGTCGATGCCCGACCAGAAGCGCTCCTCGAAATCGTAGGCCTCCTCCTTGGCGTTGCGCAGGTAGAGAAAGCGCTGGGCGATCATGTACCAGGACAGCATCGACGCCGCCAACAATATGGCCATCACCAGCTGCACGGTGAAACTGGCGTTCCACACCAGTTCCAGCAGGCTCAACTGCTCTTCCAAAATTCACTCCCTTCTCGGCTGAACGCGCCCCGGGGCGCGCAGGTTAGTTGTTATCCAGGCTCTGCCTGATTTCCGTCGGTATACGCCGCGGGCGCAGCGTGGTGCGCTCGACGCAGGCGATACCAACCGTCCCATCTACCAGAATGTCTGCGCCCCGGCGCACCGACTGGCGCAGCAACATGCCGGCGCCACCCAGCTCGGCGACAACCACCGTCGCCTCGATCTCGTCGTCCAGGCGCGCCGGCGCACGATACTTCATGGCCACGTCGCGCACCACGAACATCAGCTCGCGATTGAAGATGAAATCCTTGCCAAAGCCGCAGGCACGCAAGAACTCTGTCCTGGCGCGCTCCATGTACTTCAGGTAGTTGACGTAGTAGACAATACCACCGGCATCTGTGTCTTCAATGTAGACGCGAATTGGTAGTGAAAATTCCGTACTCGCCATCAGCTCTCGCCGCTTCCCTCGAGATCCAGTGGAAAATTGCCGGAATTGGCGCCGCCCGGCTGGGGCAGGCCGAAATGCAGGTAGGCGTTGCGCGTAACCATCCGGCCGCGCGGGGTGCGCACCATGTAGCCCTGCTGGATGAGGTAGGGCTCCAGTACATCCTCGATGGTACCGCGCTCCTCGGAAATCGCCGCGGCGAGGCTGTCGACGCCGACCGGGCCACCGTCGAACTTTTCAATCATCGCCAGCAGCAGGCGCCGGTCCTGGTGGTCGAAGCCCTGCTGGTCGACACTGAGCATATCGAGGGCGCGATCCGCGACGCTGTCGGTGATGTGGCCGTCGGCCTTCACCTCGGCGTAATCGCGCACCCGCCGCAACAGCCGGTTGGCAATGCGCGGGGTGCCGCGGGAGCGGCGGGCAACCTCGCCGGCACCCTTGCTGTCGATACCGATGCCGAGGATATTCGCCGAGCGCTGCACGATATGGGCAAGGTCCTCTACCGCGTAGAACTCCAGCCGCTGGACGATGCCGAAACGGTCGCGCAGCGGGGAAGTGAGCAGGCCGGCCCGGGTTGTCGCGCCGACCAGGGTGAAAGGTGGCAACTCCAGCTTTATCGAGCGCGCAGCAGGCCCCTCACCGATCATGATATCGAGCTGGTAGTCCTCCATCGCCGGGTACAGGATCTCCTCGACATAGGGACTGAGGCGGTGGATCTCGTCGATAAACAGCACGTCACCCGGCTCGAGGTTGGTCAGCAGGGCGGCGATATCGCCGGCCTTTTCCAGCACCGGGCCTGACGTGGTCTTCAGGGACACGCCCATCTCGTTGGCGATAATGCTGGCGAGGGTGGTCTTGCCCAGACCCGGCGGGCCGAAGATCAGCGTGTGATCCAGCGGCTCACCGCGCCCCCTGGCCGCTTCGAGGAATATGGCCATCTGCTCGCAGACCACCGGCTGGCCGACGTACTCCGCCAGGGACTTCGGGCGGATGGCCCGGTCCATGACGTCCTCGCCGGGCCCGCTCGCCTGCGGTGCGATAAGTCTATCGGTCTCGATCATCAGGCACTCACCACGGCTTTCAACGCGCGGCGGATCAGGTCTTCGCTGTCCACTACACTGGCGTCATTTACCGCGGCGACCATTTTTGCCGCCTCGGTCGGCTTGTAGCCCAGCGCCACCAGCGCACCTTCGGCGTCGGCCACCAGCGCGCCGGGGCGTGGCGCCGCGACAGCACCGCCTTCCAGGGTCGACTCCCCGCCCGGGGCCAGCCAGTCCCTGAGCTTGTCGCGCATCTCCATGACCAGCCGCTCGGCCGTCTTGCGCCCCACACCCGGCAGGGCAACCAGCGTGGACACCTCGCCCCGCTGTACGCAGCGCACGAAGGCATCGCCCTCCATGCCGGAGAGAATGGCCAGCGCCAGCTTCGGGCCGACATTGCTGACCTTGATCAGCAGGCGGAACAGCTCGCGATCCCGGGGCTCGATAAAACCATAGAGCGTGTGGGCGTCCTCGCGGACCGAGTGATGGGTAACAAGGGTGATATCCGCGCCCGGCTCGGGCAGCAGGAACAGGGTCGTCATCGGCACCTGCAGCTCATAGCCGACGCCGCCGACATCCACCAGGATTTCGGGGGGTTGCTTGTGCACCAGGGTGCCGCGAATTCTGCCGATCATTGGGATAGTCCCGGAGTTTTTATCAATTACCGCAGCCGGCGCCGGCGTACCGACGTCGCCCCGGCCATGTTTATCATACTCTGCTGCGTGTGGGCGTGACACAGGGCCGCGGCCAGCGCGTCCGCCGCGTCCTCCTGCGGCTCACCCGGCAGCTTGAGCAGCACCTTGACCATGTGCTGGACCTGCGCCTTGTCCGCCGCCCCGGTACCCACCACCGACTGCTTGATCTGCCGTGCGGAGTATTCGGATACCGGCATGCCGCGGGTCACGCAGGCGACGATCGCCGCGCCGCGGGCCTGCCCGAGCTTGAGCGCCGAGCCGGCGCTCTTGGCCATGAAGACCTGCTCGATGGCCAGGCACTGGGGACAGTGCAGCTCGATCAACTCGGCGAGGCTGTCGTGAATGATGCGCAGGCGCTCGGCCAGCTCGCCTCCGGGCAAGCGGATGACTCCGCTGGTCACATAGCGGCTGCGACCACCCTCGAACTGGATGATGCCGAAACCTGTTTTGCGGGAACCAGGATCGATTCCCAGGATAAGCGGCATGAGAAGTACCGTACCGAACGCCCCGATGGGACATTATGTACAAATTTACAGGTGCGGTCAGCCCACAGGGGGCGGGCAGGGAACAAATTTGCGCAGCGGATCAGAGCTGGTCGAACACGTCGTCGGGGATTTCGACGTTGGTATAGACATTCTGGATGTCATCGAGGTCCTCCAGGGCCTCGACCAGCCCCATGAGCTTTTCCGCGCCCTCGGCGTCGACCGGCACGGTGGTGGAGGCCTGCATGGTGACTTCGGCCCCTTCGGGACTGAGACCGGAGACCTCGAGGGCCTCCCTGATGGCGGAGAGCTCTTCCCAGGGAGTGGTGACCTCGATCGAGCCATCGCTATGGGTCTGGATGTCCTCGGCGCCGGCCTCGAGGGCGACTTCCATCACCTCCTCTTCATCGACACCGGGAGCGAAAGACAACTGCCCCACGCGGCTGAACAGGTAGGCCACCGAGCCATCGGTGCCGAGATTGCCGCCGCGCTTGCTGAAGGCGTGACGAACCTCGGCCACGGTGCGGTTGCGGTTATCGGTCATCGCCTCGATCAGCACCGCGATACCGCCGGCGGCATAACCCTCGTAGGTCAGCTCTTCCATGTTGTCGGCGTCGTTGGTGCCGGCGCCACGGGCGATCGCCCGGTCGATAGTGTCGCGGGTCATGTTGGCGCCGAGCGCCTTGTCCACCGCGGCGCGCAGGCGGGGATTGTCCTCAGGCAGCGGGCCGCCCTGCTTGGCCGCGACAACCAGTTCGCGGATCAGCTTGGTGAATACCTTGCCGCGCTTGGCATCCTGGGCCGCCTTGCGATGCTTGATGTTCGCCCATTTACTGTGACCTGCCATGCTCGCCTCTTACACCTTCTTTTATTACCTTCCCGCCTTACTCCTGTCCGGCGGCTTTTTCTGCCTGCTGGCGCAGGCGGATATTCAGCTCACGCAACTGCTGGGCACTGACTGTGCCGGGGGCATCGGTCAGCAGGCAGGCCGCGGTCTGGGTTTTCGGGAACGCGATAACATCGCGGATCGACGAAGAACCGCTCATGAGCATGATCAGCCGGTCGAGGCCGAAGGCCAGGCCGCCGTGGGGCGGCGCACCGTACTGCAGTGCCTGCAGCAGGAAGCCGAACTTCTCGCTGGCTTCCTCGTCGCTGATCTCGAGCGCACGGAACACCGCTTCCTGCATGTCGCGCTGGTGGATACGCACACTCCCGCCACCGAGCTCGGTCCCGTTCAGGACCATGTCGTAGGCCCGGGAGAGCGCCTCACCCGGGTTCGCCTGCAGCTCTTCCGCATCGCAGGAGGGCGCAGTGAAGGGGTGGTGGAGGGGCGTCCAGGCGCCGCTGCCGTCGTCCTCGAACATGGGGAAGTCGACGACCCACAAGGGGGCCCAGCCTGCCTTCACCAGGCCCTGGTCCTGGGCCACCTTCAGGCGCAGGGCGCCGAGGGACTCGTTGACGACCCGGGTCTTGTCCGCGCCGAAGAAAATAATGTCGCCATCCACCGCGCCGAGCCGCTGCATCATCTCCAGCACGACCTCGTCGGGCATGAATTTGAGGATGGGAGACTGCAGGCCTTCGACGCCGGCGGCGAGATCATTGACCTTCACCCAGGCCAGGCCCTTGGCACCGTAGACCGAGACGTAGGAGGTATAGTCGTCGATCTCCTTGCGGCTGATGCTGGCGCCACCGGGCACCTTGAGCGCGGCCACGCGGCCGGCGGGATCATCCGCAGGACCGCGGAAGACCTTGAATTCGACCTTCTGCATGAGGTCGTCGACACTGACCAGTTCCATATCGATACGCAGGTCGGGCTTGTCGGAGCCGAAACGCTCCATGGCCTCGGCGTAGGGCATGCTGGGGAATTCTGGCAGGTCCACGTCCAGCGCCGACTTGAACAGCTCCCGGACCATGCGCTCGGCAATATCCATGATGCCCGCCTCGTCCATGAACGAGGTCTCGATATCGATCTGGGTGAATTCCGGCTGGCGATCCGCACGCAGGTCTTCGTCGCGGAAGCACTTGGCGACCTGGTAGTAGCGGTCAAAGCCCGCCACCATCAGCAGCTGCTTGAACAGCTGGGGCGACTGCGGCAGGGCGAAGAACTGCCCGGGGTGGGTACGGCTGGGTACCAAGTAGTCCCGCGCGCCTTCCGGCGTGGCCCGGGTGAGGATCGGGGTCTCGATATCGAGAAAGCCTTCGGCGTCGAGGAAGTTGCGCACCGCGGTGGTGATTCTCGAACGCAGCGCCAGGCGCTCCTGCATCTCGTGGCGGCGCAGGTCCATGTAACGATAGCGCAGGCGCACTTCCTCGCCCACGGCGGTGTGCTCATCCAGCTGGAAGGGCGGGGTCGCGGAGGCATTGAGGATTTCCAGCTCCTTGCCCAGGACCTCGATCTGGCCGGTGGCCATGGCCGGATTGACGGTCGCCTCGCCGCGCGCCCGTACCCGGCCGGTAATTTTCAGCACATATTCGCTGCGCACCTTGTCGGCGCGCTGAAAGTGCTCTTCCGTGTCCGGGTCGAATACCACCTGGACAATGCCTTCGCGGTCGCGCATGTCGAGGAAAATAACCCCCCCGTGGTCACGGCGGCGATCTACCCAGCCACAGATAGTGACTGTTTCATCGATATTGCTGGTGGTGAGGGCGCCACAATAATGACTGCGCATAATTCAGGTTCCATTGGTTGGGGCCCCGCAGGGCCGCTTCAGGCGGACTTCTCGCCGCTGCCTGCTGTACTCTTGTCGCCGGACTTGCCGGACGAGGCGCTCCCGCCCCCGTCACCGGCATTCCCACCGGACCGGGCACCATCGCCGGCCAGGTTCTTTTTCTTGTCGCCAGACTTGAAATCTGTCTCATACCAGCCGCCGCCCTTCAGGCGGAAAGCGGCCGCGGAAATCATTTTCTTCAGCTCAGGCTTGTGGCACTCGGGACAATCCACCAGCAGGGGATCGCTGATCTTCTGAATCGCCTCGAGTTGGTGTCCACAGGACTGACACTGGTATTCGTAAATCGGCATTTGCGAAACACCAATAAATCAACAGGTTGGAGAAATTTTGAGGCGCGGATTTTAACCCAAGCTTGGGGAGAGTCCAAGCTCGGTGCAGAGCGTGCAAAACGGGGAGAGGAACCCCTCGCCTTGCGACGCTGTCGGGAAGGTTGCTGGCTATTCCGGGTACAGGCGGGGAACAGCCAGCGGAACTACACCGTCAGGAAGCGGCGTATTCCTTCAGTTTTTTCAGCGGGCGAATTTTCACAGCAATGCTGGCCGGCTTCGCCTTGAAGGTGGTCTCTGCACCAGTGAAGGGGTTGATGCCCTTGCGCGCTTTGCGGGCAGGCTTCTTCACGGTGGTGATCTTCATGACGCCGGGAATGGTGAACTCACCCACAGCACGCTTCTTGATGCTGCGCTCGATCAGCGAATTCAGCTCGTCGAGGACGGCGTTAACCTGCTTCTTGCTGAGCTCGGTGCTCTCAGAAAGACTGGTTACGATCTGGCTTTTGGTCATCTTGTCAGAGATAACGCTAGCCGCCTTTTTCGCCGGCGCTTTTTTCGCGGCTACTTTCTTGGCCGGCGCTTTCTTTGCCGGGGCCTTCTTCGCTACGGCTTTTTTAGCCGGGGCTTTTTTAGCTGCCACTTTCTTCTTGGCCGGAGCCTTCTTCGCTGCAGTTTTTTTAGTCGCCATTGTATTTCGACCTTCCCTAATTGTGATAATGGATCAAGTGTGTGCCTCGGCGTCCCGCATCCCCTACTGCACTGGCGGCAACACAAGCCACGACAAACATATAAAGCATGAAACGCTGCAATACAAGCGTTTTCGCGACCCGGGGCGAAAATAACACTGTTTTTTTAGGGGCTGGGGCGGAAGCCATTCACAAAAGCACCAAAAAAGCGCGCAGCGGGCGGCATTTACCGCTGCCGGCATCACAACTAAAATGGGCGCCCAGTTATCACTCCAGAGCAGTACTTGCCATGCGCAGCAGCCGATTCCTTATCGCCACACTGAAAGAAACCCCCTCCGACGCGGAGGTAATCAGCCACCAGCTGATGCTGCGCGCAGGACTGATCCGCAAGCTGGCTTCCGGCTTGTATACCTGGCTCCCGCTCGGACTGCGGGTGCTCAGGAAAGTGGAAAATATAGTGCGCGAGGAAATGGACGCCTCAGGTGCCCAGGAGGTCAGCATGCCGGTAGTGCAGCCGGCGGAGCTGTGGCAGGAGTCCGGACGCTGGGAACAGTACGGCCCGGAACTGCTGCGCATCCAGGACCGTCATGAGCGAGCTTTTTGCCTTGGCCCGACCCACGAAGAAGTAATCACCGACCTGGTGCGCAACGAGGTAAAAAGCTACAAACAGCTGCCGATAAACCTCTACCAGATACAGACCAAGGTGCGCGATGAGATTCGCCCCCGCTTCGGCATCATGCGCTCCCGCGAATTCCTGATGAAAGACGCCTACTCCTTCCATACCGATCAGGCCTCGCTGGAGGAGACTTATCGGGTAATGCACCAGGCTTACAGCAATATTTTCAGTCGTCTGGGGCTGGATTTTCGGCCGGTGATTGCCGATACCGGCAGTATCGGCGGCAGCGCCTCCCACGAGTTCCACGTACTCGCCGGCTCCGGTGAGGACGCCATCGCCTTCTCTGACACCAGCGACTACGCCGCCAACGTCGAGATGGCCGAAGCGGTAGCACCCGGTGGCGAACGCCCCGCCCCGGGCGCAAACATGACCGAGGTAGCCACCCCCGGCGTTAGAACTATCGAGGAGGTGGCCCAGGCGCTCTCGCTGCACCCCGCTTCCACGGTCAAGACGCTCATCGTGCACGGTGAAGAAGAGGGCAGCCTGGTCGCGCTGGTCCTGCGTGGCGACCACCAGCTCAACAGCATCAAGGCAGAGAAACTCGATGGTATCGCCAGCCCGCTGCGCATGGCCGAGGAGGCTGAAGTGATAAAAGCCTGCGGTGCCGGCTTTGGCTCGCTCGGCCCGGTGGGGTTGTCGCTGACCACCATCGTCGACCGCAGCGCCGCCGCCCTGGCGGACTTCTGTTGCGGCGCGAACAGGGATGACTTCCACCTGACGGGCGTCAATTGGGAACGCGATTGCCCGCTGCAACGGGTCGAGGATCTTCGCGACGTCGTCGAGGGAGACCCCAGCCCAGACGGACAGGGCAGCATACTGATTCGCCGCGGGATCGAAGTCGGGCATATCTTCCAGCTCGGCACCAAGTACAGCGAGGCCATGCAGGCCCGGGTACTGGATGAGAACGGCAAGAACATCACCGTCACCATGGGTTGCTACGGTATCGGTGTTAGCCGGGTGGTCGCCGCAGCGATCGAGCAGAACTACGACGACAACGGGATTATCTGGCCGGAATCCATGGCGCCCTTCCAACTCGCCATTGTGCCGCTCAACATGCACAAGTCCGAGGACGTGGCCCGCTGTGCGGAGGATCTGTACGCTCAGCTGCGCTCCGCCGGGGTTGATGTGCTGCTGGATGATCGCAACGAGCGTCCCGGCGTAAAGTTTGCGGACATGGAGTTGATCGGCATTCCCCACCGCATCGTTATCGGCGATCGGGCACTCGCCGATGGCAATATCGAATACAAGGGCCGGCGCGACGCAGACTCACAGCTGATACCGCTCGCGGACTGTGTGGCATTCCTGAAAAACACCTTACAGGGATAAACCGGCAGTGCGGCACCTGCTCGTAGCACTGGCGCTGGCCCTGCTGGCCACTGCGACCTCGGCCCAGCCGGAGGACGAGCAGGAGCGTGCCGAGTTGCGCTCTTTCCTGGAAAGCACGATTACCGGCGCCCGGAGCTTTGAGGACAAGTACGACGCCGAGGTCTGGCTGGTGGACATGTCCGGGCGGCTGGAGACCTTCATCGATGACCCACGTAACCGGCTGCAACTGCTGAAGCAAATTCATGCGGCTGCCACTCGCGCCAGCCTGCCACCGGAGTTGGTACTGTCGGTCATCGAAGTGGAGAGCCACTTCGACCGCTTCGCCGTTTCGCGTGTTGGCGCACAGGGCATGATGCAGGTGATGCCATTCTGGAAGGACGAGATTGGCCGGCCCGATGACAACCTCACCATCAACGAAACCAACTTCGATTACGGCTGCCGTATCCTGCAGTTTTACCTCAACAAGGAAAAAGGGCACTTGCATCGTGCGCTGGCCCGTTACAATGGCTCCCTGGGCAGCCGCAAGTACTCCAACCTGGTCTACCGGGCCTGGAACAACCGCTGGCGTACCGAACCGCTGAGTTGGGCTGACTGAAGCCCCACTCATCGTTTGACATCACCTGCCCCCGTGGCAATATGCCCTCAGGGGAGGGGTGTAACATAAGAATGAATGGAATTACGGAACTCAGTCGCTGGAATCGGGATTTATCTCGTACCATTGCCGCGCTGGGTGAGGAATCCTTCTTCCCGACCCTGTTCGAGACAATCAATGCGCAGGTCTCCATCGACTACCCCCAGGTCTGGCTGTATCACAAGGAGTTGCCTCCAAGGGTCCTGTATCACGAGATTCCCCAGCAGGCGGTCGCCTCCCAGGTAGACCAGTACCTCGATGGGCCCTACCGCGAAGACCCGTTTTACCAGACCTCCATGCAGGCGCCGAAGTCCCGTCTCTACCGTCTCTCCCGCGTTACCCTGGGAAAGCTGGAACAGACGGATTACTACAAGGATTACTACTCCGACACCGGCACAGTGGACGAGGCGGTGTTCGTCTCCCGGCTGACGGGAGGCAGCGTGATCAACCTGTGCATGATGCGACTGCCGGAGCACGGCTGCTTTTCCAGCTCAGAGTACGAGCGCCTCTACCTGCTTGCAGAGCCGGTCGCCGAACTGCTCAAGGCCCACAGCCAGCACAGCGACTTTGCCATCCAGTACCTGATTCAACCCGGCATCAACCACCAGATAAATCTCGCCTTCCGCACTTTCGGCGCCTCGCTGTTGTCGCCGCGGGAAAAAGACATTCTGGAACTCATGCTGCGCGGATACAGCACCGATTCCTCCGCCAGCAAACTGGATATTGCCGTGGAAACGGTGCGCCGACACCGCAAGAACATCTACCGCAAGCTCGATGTCAGTTCGCAGACCGACCTCTTCTCCCTCTTTATCAACACCCTATCCTGCCTTGGGGAAGCCGCGGGGGACGACCCACTGAAGATCTACATGTCGCCGCGCTAGCACACGCCCCGCTCGCTGCTGCCCCATCGGGGTCATTGCGGAACCACTGATTCCCACTGATAGTACGGACTGACTAGCAGATGGAATACCGGCGTGTCTATCGAAGCCGACTGGTTTCTGAGGGCCCACCCTGAAATCACGACCATCGAAGCCCTGCTTCCCGATCTCAACGGGGTCATGCGGGGAAAATGGATCCCCCGGAATAAGCTCGAAAAGGTGTTCGGCGGCGAACTGAGGCTACCGCGCACGGCCATGAGTCTCGACATCTGGGGCCGCGATGTACAGGAACTGGCCTTCGCTACAGGTGACGACGACGGGGTTTGCCTCCCGGTCGAAGGCACTCTGTTACCTTCCCCCTGGTCTCCTGGCGGCGAACACGGCCAGTTAATCATGTCGATGTACCTCCCCGACGGCACACCCTACGCCGGTGATCCCAGCCATGTTCTCGCCAGCGTGCTGGAAAAATTCACCGCCCAGGGCTGGCGTCCCGTTATCGCGGCGGAGCTCGAGTTCTGCCTGGTCTCGCAGGTAGATGGCCTCCCTCGCCATACCTGCCCCGCCCCGGGTTTTGACGGCCCGGTCGGTGGCGACAGCTACTCCCTGGATGCCCTGAGCCGACACCGGGCCATGCTCGAAGAGATCCGCCAGAGTTGCGAAGTGCAGGAGCTTCCCTACGACGGACTGGTGAAGGAGTCCGCACCCTCGCAATACGAGCTCAACATGCAGCACAGCGACGATCCGCTGACCGCAGCCCGGCACATCCTGATGATGAAACGCCTGGTCAAGGGCATCGCCCAGAAACACGGCCTGGTTGCCAGTTTCATGGCCAAGCCCTTCGCCGGTGAGTCCGGCAATGGCATGCACGTGCACTGCAGTGTACTCGACGAGAACGGGGTCAATATATTCGATGACGGCAGTGAAAAGGGCACCCCACTCCTGCACCAGGCCATCGGTGGCTGTCTTACCTACCTGCCTGATTCAGTTGCGATTTTTGCCCCCAACTACAATTCCTACCGGCGTTTCCAGAAGGGTTGCCACGCCCCGACTTCACCCTGCTGGGGCTACGAGAATCGCACGGTGGCGGTGAGGGTTCCGGCCGGAAATGCCCGCGCCCGAAGACTCGAGCACCGCGTGGCCGGTGCTGACGCCAACCCCTACCTGAGCTTCGCCGTGATCCTTGCCTGTGTCCTCGAGGGCATCAACGAAAACCTCTCCCCCGGCGATCCGGTCGAGGGCGATGGCTACGCCCAGCAGACAGGCTCCCTCCCCCTCTACATGCCGGAGGCGGTGCGCCAGTTTCAGGCGTCGGATTTCATTCGCAACTCACTGGGCCCGGAGTTGCAGAAGATATACAGTCTGAGTAAGGAGCAGGAAATCGAAGAGTTTCGCAAGCATGTCTCCGCATTTGAGTACCGGTCCTTTCTCGAGCGGCTCTGACTCGCATGGACGCCCAGCACCGGCCGCCAGAACCGGGCTCCAGTTGACGCAATTAGCCATGTACCCGCCAGCTTGCGGGGCGCAGAATTAGCCCATGAACCTACCTCTCCCCCGGCGGCTCACAGCGTGCCTGCCACTCGTGCCGATCCTGACCGCGACCCTCGTCTACGCGACCGGCGGCAATGGTTCCGCCGACCAACCGCCACCAGCGGAGCACTGCGCCAGCCATCTCGGCACGCTACCCGTCGCGGTGGGGCAGCAGATGCCAGCCTCGCTGGAGATACTCAGCTGGAACATTCACAAGACTCGCGACACGGGCTGGCGCCAGGATCTCGAACGCCTGGGAGCAGGTGCCAATCTGTCCTTCATCCAGGAGGCCGCCTTGCACGCCAGGCTGGGGGAGTTCTGGCCGGGCGGGCCGATCTACCAGTCGTTTGCCCAGGGCTACACCACGGCCGATGAAACCACTGGAGTCATGACCCTGAGTTCCCATGCGCCGACCATGCAGTGCAACTTTACCAGCCTGGAGCCCTGGCTCGGCACACCCAAGGCGGCGACGATTACCGAGCACGCCATTGCGGGGGTTGGCCAGCGGCTGCTGGCAATCAATGTGCACGCGGTCAATTTCACCCTCGGCATCAGGGACCTCGAAGTCCAACTGAAGCCTATTGCCACCTTACTTTCCCGCCACCAGGGCCCCGTAATCCTCGCTGGCGACTTCAATACCTGGAGTTCAGCCCGTGCCCACTTGGTGGACGAGGCATTGCGCGAGCTCGGGCTACAGCCCCTACAATTCGAGCCGGACCTGCGCTCCACCGCCTTTGGCCGACCGCTGGATCATATCTATGTGCGCGGGCTTGAAGTAGAAGCCACCGAGGTAGTCCGGGTGAGCAGCTCAGATCACAACCCCTTGCGCGCTTCGCTGCGCCTGCTGATGTAGGAGAAGGCAATGAAACGGACCTTGTTCCGCGGCCTACTTGTCGCCTTCGTCGCTGCAGCCAGCGCCGCCGATACGACCGAGCAGGAGATCCGGTATCTGCTGGACTTCGTCAGCGAGAGCGGCTGTACTTTCCACCGCAATGGCAGCGATTACCCCGCCCCGGAAGCCGCCGAGCACCTCCAGCTTAAACTTCGTCGTGGTGCAAACTACGCCGACACCGCCGAGCACTTCATCGACCGCCTGGCGAGCGAGAGTTCGTGGTCAGGTAATGCCTACAGCGTTACCTGCGAGGGCCGGACCGAAGCTTCCGGGGCCTGGCTACACAGGGCGCTGGGGCGCTATCGCGACCAGCAAAAGTAGAAGTAGAAGGGCTGACAGGCCATGGCTACAGGGGGGGCTGGCGCTCGATCTGCGCCGCTTCTGCCCTCCCGGTAACCTCCAGCGGCACATGCTCTCGCTCCAGGCGGCCGACCAGACGAAATGCCGTAACCAGGGCCAGGGCGCCAAACACAACTGCGCCCAGCGCCTCCCCTGCCATCACCCCACGGGCTCCCGCCAGTTGTGAGCCGAGATAGACCGCGGGCACGGTCCCCAGGAAAACCCGGCCGAAGTTGAACCCGGTCGCCCAATGCGGATGGTGCAGGTTGTTGAAGCTGGCATTGGCCACGAACAGTGCCCCGTTGAAGGCGAAAGCACCGGTCAGCAGGTGACAGTAGAAAAGGATCAGCTCGGCTCCATCCCCGGTTGCCGAGAACGCTGCGACAATGAAGTCTGCGGCCAGCCATAAAATGGCCCAGATCGTCATGGTATAAGTCAGGTTGAACCAGGCGGCGTTGCGCAAGGTTGAACGTACCCGGTCGTAGCGCGCCGCACCCGCATTCTGGCCGATAATCGGCCCAACGGCGCCGGACAGGGCAAATATCGCGCAAAATGCTACCGGCGTGATGCGGCCCATTATCGCCGCGCCCGCCACCGCGCTGTCACCATAGCGGGACATCATCCGCAGCACGAAGCCGCCGCCGATTGGCGTAGCCAGGTTGGTAAGAATTGCCGGGGCAGCGATATGCAGTATCGGTGTGAGATCCGCCTTGAACTCCTGCCATGAAATCCGCCGGGGCAATTGATGGACGAAATACAGCGCGTGCCAGGCAACCGCCAGGATGGCGAAGCGCGACACCACTGAAGCCCAGGCGGCCCCCTCCAGCCCCCAGTCAAAGCCGAAGATGAATATGGGGTCGAGCACCGCGTTGACCATCGAGCCTATCACTGTCGCCCACATGGAGCGGCGGGCATCGCCTACCGCACGAACCCCCGCGGCCGCACTCATGCCGAGGACCAGTACCGGCATGTTCGGCAAGAGGATATGGCCGTATGCCAGCGCATAATCCCGGGTAATGCCGGTCGCGCCCAGCAGTTCCAGGAGCTCGGCGAGGAAGACCCAGCCGAGGGCACTGATGACTACCGAGGTCGTGAAACTGAAAACCAGCGCGCTACTACAGTAGCGCCGGGCCAGTTCGCGACGGTTGGCACCTTCCGCCCTCGAAACCAGCGCTCCGAGGGCAATCTGCAGGCCGATACTGACCGATACGAGGAAAAAGATGATGGTGCCGGCATAGCCCACGGCTGCCGCAAGTTCCTGGTGACCCAGCAGGGAAAGGAAATACATATCTACCATGTCCACACCGAACATGGTCAGCAGCCCCATGGCACTGGCCGCGGTCATGTTCAGTACGTGGCGCATCGTGGAGCCGCGAATGAATACGGCTTGGGACTGCATATTCCAGTTAACCTCTCGGCAGATTTATAGTCGGCGGGGCCACGATGTAATCGGGTGGGTTATGCACAGCGCGAATCCGGGTTCCATCCGCGGTATTTCCCACACATTCTCTCCGAACGCGGGCATCATACTGTAGAACTGCGGGGATTGTCGGAGAGAATCCGGGCAGGGCAAATGGGAGCGCAGCGGATGAGTGTCACGAGCCGCAATGCCCCCTATAATGGGAGGCCAAGTCCAGTTCCACGGAGTGCAAGCTGCACGATGAACACGCGCGAAAATTCGCCCCCTCTCAATCCCGTCAACGTAATCATTTTTGTCGGCTTCCCGCTGGCCGCGTTGATTCTGGTGCCGGCGTGGGGGCTCTACCACGGCTATACGACCGCACAGTGGATCTGGGCTCTGGCTTTTCTTTATCTTAACGGCATGTCGATCACCGGGGGCTATCACCGGCTCTGGTCACACAAGGCCTATGAAGCCCATCCTCTGCTCAAGTGGTTCTATGCGCTCTGGGGAGCGGGTGCGTTGCAGAATAGTATTCTGGTCTGGTCGTCCGACCATCGCCGCCACCACCGCCACGTGGACGATAACGAAAAGGACCCCTATTCAGCGGGCCGCGGCCTGTGGTTTAGCCACATGGGCTGGATGCTGCGCGAGTACCGGACCAACGACGCCGATTTCCGCAATGCACGCGACCTCGAGCAGGACCCGGTGGTCATGTTCCAGCACCGCCACTACATCGCGCTAACAGTACTTATGAACGCAGGGTTACCGCTGTTGCTGGGCCTCGTCCTCGGCGACGTGATTGGCACGCTCCTGGTGGTAGGGCTGCTCAGGCTGGTAGTGAATCATCACTTTACGTTCTTTATCAACTCCCTGGCACATTTCTGGGGTCGCCGGCCCTATACCGAGCAGAACAGCGCCCGCGATAACGGCCTGCTGGCCTTCCTTACCTACGGCGAGGGCTATCACAACTACCACCACCTGTTCCAACGGGACTACCGCAATGGCATCCGCTGGTGGCAGTGGGACCCGACCAAGTGGATGATCAATGGCTGCTCGCGTATCGGCCTCGCCCGTAACCTGCAGCGGGTACCCAATGTACGCATACAACGCGCAATCCTTGATAACCAGTTCAATCGCGCCCGGACACAGTTGGAAATCTCCCGCGGCGCCGACGTACTCCGCTCTGTTCTCGAGCGTGAATACCAGCTGTTCACTGACTCCATCAACGCCTGGAGCAACCTGCAAACCGAGTGGTACGAGCGCAAGAAGTCAGCGCTTGGCGACGCCCTGGGAGAAAAGAAACAGCGTCTGGCCGATAGTTGGGAAAAGGCCGCGCTGCGCAACAGCCTGAAAGATATCGAGCACTCCCTTGGCATGCAGCGCAAGCGCGTGGAACTACTGATTGCACAGATGCGTTTGCACGCACAGCCCGCTTAAGCTTTACCTACAAGGAACTGACCGAACATGGCCGATAGCATCTACGAATTCAGCTGCGATACAAAAAGCGGCACCCCGCGCTCGCTGGAGGAATATCGTGGCAAAGTAGCCTTGATTGTGAACACCGCATCCAAGTGTGGCTTCACTCCCCAGTTCGACGGCCTCGAAAAACTCTACGAGAAATTCCGTGACCGCGGCCTGGTGATCCTCGGCTTTCCCTGCAACCAGTTCGGCCAACAGGACCCCGGCAGTAATAGCGAAATCCAGGAGTTCTGCCAACTGAACTACGGCGTCAGTTTCCCCATGTTTGCCAAGATTGAAGTCAATGGCGACGGCGCCGACCCGCTGTTCAAACACCTCAAGCAGGCAGCTCCCGGCATGCTCGGCGAAAAAATCAAATGGAACTTCACCAAGTTCCTGGTGGACACGGAAGGCAAGGTAGTAAAACGCTATGCGCCTATTACCAAGCCCGAAAGTATCGAGAAGGACATCATGAATTTGCTCCCTGCCTGACTAAACTTTTTTAGCAGGCATAAAAAAACCCGGCTATGAGCCGGGTTTTTTTATTCGCTTGACGCGACCGGGGTCAGAGTCGTGACTCTGACCCCATTCCGCGATTACTCGAGGATCTTGGCGACAACACCCGCGCCAACGGTACGGCCACCTTCGCGGATCGCGAAACGCAGGCCATCTTCCATCGCGATCGGT
>JAWMQN010000007.1:0-161429 GCA_033283265.1 Halieaceae bacterium GM1-29 | reverse complement strand
CCTGAAGAAGGAGAAAACACGACCCAGACAGAGGACTTATCCACAGACGCCTAGGTATACTGGGCACCCGTAACCCGGGTCAGAATTGGATGGAAATCCTGGGTCAGTTTTAAGTGGAAACCAACACATACCGGATCAATTATTGCCGCTATTTCAGAAGCAGCTCGGGGATTATACCGACGACGATTGGATCGATTTCCTTGCCGCTATCGAAGAGTCCAGCCGATGGAACTACCAATTACACCAGGATGATATTCGCTCCTGGAACGCGGCCCTCGATCCGAACCAGGCACTGTTCTATGTCGAACATGGATCAAAGTTACCCTCGCTGAACTGGCTGTCTACCGATTTCTTATACCTTCCTAAATGGTTCGTCGGCCTGGAAGACTACGACAGACGTCAACTACTAAGCGCTTATGGGAACGGAGCTAGTCTCAAACAAACCACCGATCCGCTACTCTCGACGGACACCAAACCCTGGGAGGATACATATAGCTATCTAGTTCTCTATCCCAACGTTGAAATGAGTCGAATACTGCCGTATTGGGTACATTTTGAATACGACGTCAGTTACATGTTGCCGGTAACCGAATAAGATCTTTGCGCCCCACTGGAAAAATACTTCACGCCAACTACTGACGCTGAGGACGTGGTCAGCAAACCCCTGGGAGCAAGAGTCGAGGACAGCTTCAAAGAGATTCCTCAGGCCTGGCGAGATACCGCGAGCGACCTGAAAAAGCATCCTTATTTCAAGTGGTCAGTCAATCGGGATTCCCAAATCGATGACGAACTGGCCCGCCTGACATCGGATTAACGCTATATTCGAAGGAGTAAAACCGTTATGCCCAGCAACAATCCCAATAGCTACTACATGCTGGCAAGTGCCAAAACGACCATCGAAAACAACGAAGTGCTGACATTGCCCGATGACCTGGCATTGAAGGTCCGCCCCGGGGATGGCATCCTCATCGGGACCTGGCAAGAATCAAGCCAAACTGGCGTAGTAAACGGCCTGGTCGTTATAAAGTCATTCGACGTAAATAAAAGACGCGCTGAGATTGAATACGCAGGGACTGACATCACCCTGAGGCCGCTCCGCAACGGTCGCCGCTGGTGGCATAACGATCATTTCAATTTCGCTCAATCCGTACGTGAACGCTACATGCTGGACGATATCTTCGCGGAGCATTTCCCCCAGTACGCTGAACTGAACATAAAACCACTACGCCAGCCCACCGTATCCCAGGAGAAATCCTACATCGCAACCGCGGGCTACATCTACGTTCTGCAATCCGAATACGGCTACAAAATCGGCAAAACCGTTAATCTCAAGGACCGCATGCGCTTGTTCGGCGTCAAACTCCCCTTCAAGTTCGAGCTCATCATCACAGGCTTGGTGGATAACTACTCCAAGACGGAGGCAGAACTACATCGTCAGTATGCGGAGAAACGCCTGGAAGGCGAATGGTTCGACCTAACCGCATCGGACCTTGATAAAATACAGCAATATCTAAGTTCACCGAGCTAAAAAGGCGTCAGTAATGAATGAAGCTACCGTACGTACGGTATCAGAGTACCTGGATGAGATAAGGCCTAATCATAAAGACTGGAAACATTGGTATTACAGAGGTCACTCAAAATTGTCTTATGATTTGCTACCGAAGGCCGGTAGGCTGCAGGCTTGCGCCTCAGACGCAGACTATGACCAACGAATGTTTCACGCGTGGAAGCTCCACTCTGTAGGTTTTATCAACAACTTTGAATCATATGACGACTGGGATTTGCTTGCGATAGCACAACATCACGGGCTTTCTACGAGATTACTTGACTGGACTTTTAACGCCTTAAATGCAGCGTACTTTGCATTATATGGCCGTGCCTCTTCTATCGATCCAAGTACCGATTGTGCTGTATATGCTCACTTTTCCACCCTGCAGTCTCTAACAACTCCTCACTGTCTAACCAATAGCGCCCCGGCTAAGAAACAAGCTCTAAATCCTAACCCTTTTGAAATTGAGGGAATAAGACGCGTTTCACCACGATCTGTCGTACCTAGGATAGCGCGCCAAGGTGGTATATTTACAATTCATGGTCCGCCACATCTAGACTTAAATTCAAACCTTACGCAGGGTGAAGAATTACGTAGGTACGTCATACCTGGCGAAAACAAAGCCGATTTTGCTCGAGAGCTATCTCACTATGGCGTAAATTCACTGAGCTTGTTTCCTGATTTAGACGGGTTGTCAGACCACATAAATTGGACATTTGAAACACTCTCCTGAATAGACTTCGGTGATGTTTAAGGCATGCCATTTTGTTACCAATGACTAGACTTCCATTCTTCAATAAATTTCTCTGTGAGTCTCACTTTCTTACCATACTCTTCAGCTATACCCGACGCCTTCATTCGACTTATTGTGGCGCTCATTGATGATCTATTGGTCTTATTCCCTGCGATATGTCTACTGCGAAGTGCATTTAGGACCCATTGATTCCTACTACGAGGCCTTTGGTCATTCAGCATATCCAGCACCATAAAGGTCATATATCCCTTACTAATACCCCACTCAGATACGATGGTCTCGGGCAGTTCTTCTACACGATGATCGCTGTCCTCAAGCGCAAACAGCTCCAGATAGTTTACTTCCTCATCCACCGTTTGCTGGAGTGTGAGGAACTCATTTATGGCTTCGATGGAGGTTTCATCTAAGAAATACGATATCGCACTTGTGATATTCTCTGGTGTAGATTCTTCAATCTGCAATGTTGTATCCACTGCCCCGGCGAAACTCAGTACCAAAGAATAAAGATCTGCTTGGGCTGTCCACCCTGTATCTTGAATTGAGGAATCCGTATACCGCAGGTTTTCTGAAGTAACGAGTTCCTTCGGCAGGCCAGAGAAATTCACCAGTACGGCTTTCTCATTTGAGAAAATTATAGTTTCAGGCGTGATGTTCTTATGAATCAGACCTTGCTGATGAAGATATTGCAGGCCGACCAATAATTGGCGGAATATATCTCTGAGTTGTGCTGAGTCGGCGTCTTCTGCGATAGAAAGAAGCGTTTCACCATCGACCCAAGCACGAGATATGTAATAAATATTTTCAGATTCGATGAGGTCTATATCGAATATTCGTTCTATCGCTGGGTGATACAACTGCATTAGCCCCGAATACTGAAGGCTAGCGTCCTGCCAGAGTTCATCTGCACCGTTGTATATACTTAGCACACACTCAAATTGACCGGCGACATGCTTGGCTTTCCAGTGATCGCCATTGGCCGATTTGGCTAAGCGCGTTAGAAGTTGATACTTGCCTGCGAAAACCGCACCTTCGGCGACCTCGACACTTCCTATATCAACTTCATCTTCTAGGCCCAGCAACGCCTTATTGAGACTGAGCCGAAGCAATTCGAGATCCGCATCCTCATCATCGGACTGAAACCAGTTCGATACTTCTTCCACTCCGCTATGGCAAGCCAGTTCCCATATCAACTTTTTAAAATGCTGAATGTCGCTAACGACATCGAGATCATCTCGTACCTCTAAAAATTCAATATCGCCCTCTTCCGAAAGAAATACACTTTTTTCGCTGATAGTGCCTAATGTGCAGCCGCGTTGGTGTATTTGTTGTAAACAAGCGACTGCCTCTCTCAAAACCCTGAGTATCTTGTCTGTATCAAATTGGGATTTATCAACTGTCGAAATAGGTTTTCCACGAGGACGCTTTATCGGCAAGACGAATTGTTCGCCATCGCTAATCAGAGGAGCAGTGACGGGAATACCGCTAATTCCAGAAAGCTGCTGCAACCGGTAAAACTCTTGCTTGAGTTGAGTCGATTTTAGATTAAGCTCTTCCTCGCTATTAGCGGAGCCGCTTTGAACCAACTTAAGTAACCAAGCCGATGTCCAATCACCGAGCTGATAGTGCGCGTCCCATATCTCAATCCCGTTAACACTGCCCAGCAGCTTATCTTTGACAAAGTCCTGAATGTGATTTTGTCGGCTAGCCATTACGCCAACCTTGCCAATCACCTCTAAAGCGAAGTCACGCTGTTGCTTTGTAATTTCATACTTGTTTTTTGAGGTTACATAGTCCTTATCAGTTAGTGCGTTCTCAATGTTATCTGGGCAAAAAATAGAGAGCTCAGGGTATTGCTTTGCAATTTGAATATTGTCACCCTGTCTTCCCGTAACGAAGACCATTCCTTGACACCAGGGTGCATGAACGCCACTGGGTAAGCGGTCCTTTATTCGACTAGCTAAGACTCGGGCAACGTAGTTGGCTTTTGCGAGACTGTTTTCTACCCAGCGATCATTGAGTTCCCAACTATTTACTTCTACGACCAGCCTTCCCGTATAGCCCTTAACGTCGACTAAATAGATCGCATAGTGACCTATGACTAATGCGTCCACTTCCATGGGCTGCCCAGTCTGAGTGAGTATCTCCAAATTGCTCAATAAAATATGGCTATCCGGCAGGCGTTTAGCTAAATACTCAAATGCCCAGCGTTCCGCGTCATTAACGGGACTACCTATTTTTATATGCTTAGCCATTCATCGAGTCCCTGATATCCAGATTCCATCTCGTATGAAACTTATAGCCAGATAATTTACTTCTCGTTCCAGTAGTCTGCCCTATCGGGAATTACCCAACGCACACCACCGCGGGGATCAACATCAGCCGCATCATAGCGAGGAATAACATGTATGTGCAGGTGTGGAATTGTTTGTCCCGCGGCAGCTCCATCATTAATTCCGATATTGTAGCCGTCGGGGGCACATTCGATCTCAATAATCGATCGGGCTACAGGGAGTAACTGGAACAGTAAATTACGCTCGTGCTCTCCAAGATCGAAGATAGACTGCACATGGCGATTCGAAACAACCAGACTATGACCGTCGCTTATTGGAAATCCGTCAGCAATGACGAGTCCGGCGTCGTTACGAGCAAGCACTCGCTGCGAATCATATATTTCAGCTAGTTCACAAAACAGACAACTGAAAGACGACATTTAAAGCTAGCTGCTTGATTAGAATAAGCAGTCAATGACTAGCGCGTTAGATAAACACGGAGCCTGTTCTAAACAGGCCACCTTTTTTAATGTAGCGCGCATATATCTTCAAGCGAACGACAATGCGCCATCTTGTGTGCGCCTACCTCGATTAACGATGCTATAGCCGCCCCCGTAGGCATATCTACGGAATTGTCGTGAAGATACTGTCTGACTAGTACATCGAACACGTCGATCTGATCACCGAACATCAAGTCCCTTGAAAGAGTTTGCCCCCCTGCATCCTCTCTTACAACGTTGTCGAGTCTAGCGCCACTGTTTACCGCCAACATGATTGCTATTCGAGATAAAACGTTGTTGGTAACACCGGTATTATTTTTAATCGTCTGAAAGCTATCTCGCGCCTTCTTGGAAATCGAAATCGTTCCTGGTATATCCATTTCTAAGCAGCCTCTGTCTTAACAGCCGTCTTCCAAAAATACCCTTCTTCAGCACTCGTCGAGCCGCTGTCCGAATCGTATTCAAGTTTGTATGCATGTGACATGTTTTTGTACATGTCAGCATAAAAACCTTCATCTACCTCAGTGTCGGTTGACAAGATTACCACCTGGTGACTAGCGGTCGGAAAATAGTGATTAACCAACTTATCTCGATGCTTGGAGTCAAGACGGCCCAAGGGCGTATCAATGATAATCGGTAACTTACGACCCGAAGTCCTCGCTAAAGCTTCCAGCATTGAAATTGCGTAAATCTGTCTCTCACCGGCAGACAACTGATTCTTATCTATCTCCTGATGAGATTCATCTTGGAGCGTTACCTGATAGGTCTTCGGATCTATGCATGCCGAAATCAACATATCTTCTTTGCGGGCTAACCGTTGAAAACAACGCGAGAACTCCGTCTCCAAGACCTTCGTCTTTGCAGCGGATGCTCGATGAGAAAATTCGCCCAATACAGACTGGGTCTTCTTAGCTAACTCCATGTTTTTATTGAATTTACCCGACGATTCTACTTTGTCATGAAGCTCATCGAGTCGTCTCGCAATCTCCAAAGCCTCGCGTATATAGCGCTTTGCTTCTTCCCGTAATGTTTCGCGCTCGATCGTATATCTTTCGACTTTCGATCTCATCTCATTAAGCTTCTTAACGGATGCTTCGAGGGTTATTTCATCAGGAGCACGCGCTATTCGAATACTGACCTGCTCCAATTCATCGCTGACTCCCGACAGACGAGTAGCCAGTTCTTTCACCCTTATCTCAGCAGTTTGTGCCTCTTCCGCTGCGGCCTCTATACGCCCAAGTATACGTCCGCCTACGCTATGTATAATATCAGATGACGAAGCCGCTAGCCCAGATTCAATGATTTCTTCCTGAATAACCTTCTTTGCTTTTTCAAACTGAGCATCGGTAAGCACTGATTCAAGTCGAGTAGCTAATTTTTCGAGGATTTCCTGTTTAAGGCCCTCGGTGTTTCTATCACGCTGACCGCTCTCTTCGTTAACAACCTGCTGTATAGTCTCTTCAACAAAATCTCTAGCTAACGAGAGTGGGTAGGGACCCGCCAATAAATGGCGCAGCTCTTCTTGCAAAAGGCTTCTTTGAGCTTCTAGCTGTTTTTGGCGCTCGATCTCCTGTGCCCTACTATTTGCCCAGGCACCACCTTTGGCGAGAAATTCGCGCTCTTCGAACTCGTATAACGTTTTTGCCTCCCTCAGCTGAGGAAGAAGATCTTCAAATTCTGACTCTGTTTTTTCAGCTAGTGCATTTACTCGATTGAATTCTTTTTCGAATTCTCGAATTCTTTCTTTTGTGGTGTCGTCCGCTACCCGCTTATCGTATTCGCGAGTAAGTACATTTATATCTGCGCTCAACCTTTCTACCAGGTCTAATCCTAATAGCTTCTTGATAGCGTCAGAGAGTGCGGATCCATTTTGGTCTGAAGCCAACTCAGCTATTTTTTCCCCATCGAAGAAAAATAGATCCGATACCCCTATAGGAATTAGCTCATTTAAAAATCCTTGTTTTTGTTCATAGCTCAACTTATCTAGTGATTTTCCATCACATTCAATATCAATCGTCTCGAGTACTTTAGTTCGTTTAATCGACCATGAACGTTTAACGGTATAGTGGTTGTTCATACCCATATGGGCATATTGAAAAGTAAGAGATATACAAGCGTAGGTAGATTGGAGAACACTACTTTTCGATTTATGAATACTGTCCTTCAAAAAGGTTTCATACTGCTTTTGTGCGATCGCAACTCCTAACGACTGCTTACCATAAAGCGCCAGGCGAACAGCAGTTAATATCGATGTTTTTCCAGCACCATTTAGTCCACCAAACAAAACAATAGGTCGTAGCGCATTCCATCTTTGGCGTGGCGACAAACTAAATTCATGGTGCCCTTGAAAGACACGAAAATCTGTAACTTCTAACTTTTCAATAATCACGATGCCAAAACCTCGTATCGAGCATTGAGTTCATCTATATTTCTCCGATAAGAGCTTCGCCGATCGATTTTTGACCTCTCTTCTTTCAAGTCATCCAGTGACTCCCAATCTCGGTCAAAGATTGTTTTTAGGCGATCGATCAAGCCCTTTCTGCGAGCCAAACCATTCATTGAAAGCTCGACCTCCAGAAGTTTCATAATCAACTCAGCTGGAACCCCATATTCGTCTTCGAGCTGTTTCAGCAGTCTTTGATCAAGCTCTGTAAAAGCTCCCGCATCATTCTCAATCCAGTCCACGTGGTCATCTGGGTAGACGGATTGGTATATACGGGGCAAGCTATCAGCCCAATCGGGTTCCAACGGATCCCAAAGCCAGTGTTGCCTAACAGCCTGCAGCTCTTCGCGACTGATTAACTCAATATCATGGCCTTGTTCACGCAACTGCTTTTCAATTACTAGCAATTTACGCAACCACCGCCGCCTAAACTTCATCCAATAAGGGCCGTGGATATGTTTCCTTTCTTCAGTCCCGTCTTCATTGATCGAGGTGGAGCTAGAGAATGTAATCAAACCGGTACGTCGCTTGTAGTTGCGATAACGACGCATGTTTTGTGATTGTGTGGTATGCCATAAATAGTCCCTTATTCTTAGCAACGGCGTCATCCAATCGTCACCGGATTCAATCAAACCATGAATGGCTTTGTCTTCCGTGACCACAGTACAAGTCCAGCATCCAAAACGGGAATTACCACAAGAAGGTGTACTCTTGTCGATGACTAGCGGGCACTCTCCCTGGTTCGATCCCTTATAGAGCTCGAATAGCTTCCTGTTTGTCCCTCCCCATGGGCACGGGGCACGCAATAAGTATTCCCAAACATCATCCGCATGCCAGTCTTCGATGGGCATGAAAGTATAGGCGTTAGGCAACGAGTCATGTTTACCCAAGGCAGAGCCATCAATCCGGTGTTTGGCGATAACCTGTGCCCTAGTGGCACTTTCTTGGCTCCTAGATCCGAGAGCCACAATTACTTCACCAAATCTAGCGACTTTGTCTAAAATGAAGGCACTGACGGGTTCGATTTTCATCCGCTCAGTGCACCAACGAAATCGCTTGGTTGGTGCGGGATACCCTCGTCCTAGCAAATTCACCCAGTAAGTACGGTCTGTTTCCGGGTATACCGCGTGAGCAGAGACGGGTAACGCATCCCTTTTTGCGCACTCGTTAATTCTGTCCAGGACTTCCTGAATCATATCCTCGACGACAGGGGTCTCTACCAGCGTATCGGAAGATACAACGTAGACGTGCTTGGAACGTTCATCGGAACTAAGACTCAGAAGCGCTTGATAGATTAAGGAAACAACTGTAGTCGAGTCTTTCCCGCCGCTGAAACCAATAATCCAAGGCCTATCGTCGTTTTTATATAGCGTTTGAATTTCATGGATAAGATCTTTGAGTGGTCGGCCAGCCATTTCCAGCTGGGAAACCATTTGTTCATGTGTATCAAAGTAATCTATGTCGTCACTCATTTACTAAATGCCTTTTCAGCCTCTTCTTCCACATTGCTTAATGATAGTTCGAGAGCGTTCTTTATATAGTTACTGGTCAGAAGGACATTGGTTCTTGCCTTGCTCACCCTGCCGTGAACCAAAGCCCTGCCCTCCCACTCTGGATTCGCTCGTGCCCAATCAATGGTTTTCAGCTTTACTAGTTTCTTCCTCCAGGTTTTTGGGTGAGATGCCATGAGATCAGCTCCTACTTGCCCCAGTGCCTGGAGGACAACACCATGGGCATGCACGTATTGCTGCCGGAGCTCAGCGGTATGCACCTCCTTCTGAAAGGCAGCCTGCCAATCGGGCATATTCTCGGTGACCTCCACCCAGAATTCCGCTGCCAGTGCCATCTCGTCCGATGACACTGGATCCTTCGCCCCTTTACGTAAGAGCGCCTTACTGGCGTTTTTTATACTACTGATGGTAAAAAGTTTGGTGCTTCGGTTGGATATGCTGGTTTTTTCTAACTCAGTCAGGCGGCTAAAGACAGGGACCTGCTTTGAGAGGTATCTGGCCATTTCCGACTGCTGATCGCGGTGGTCATAAAGTGTACTGATCGAGTCCGAAGGTCTCACCGCATGCTTGTTGAGGTCAGCGAACATCTGCTGACTGCGGTCTAATCCCTCATCTATGAAGAAGAGCACCGAAATGTGGTCGTATCCGAGCTCTGGATTGTCTTTGATTGCCTCTTCGATGGCAGCACGGCGATGCTGTCCATCATTGATCAATATTTGAGCATCCATCGGGATCGACAAACTGCCCATATTTTGTCCGATACCTGTGTCCGCTAGGGGCTCGAAACCGACCTTTCCATTGACAGACGCTGTCAATGAGGAAATTGTATAATTACTAGGATTTTCAATAAGATAGGTGGCAATATCGGGAACACGAGCCTTATTTAGGGTACGCTGCGCCCTAAGTTCCGCTGGCACCTCATCTTCATCAAAAACGAAGATCTTAGGTACTAAGCGCATAGGACACATTGCGATATAACAGGGCCGGCCAGCCTGTACGCCTCTAACAGCTGGAAACGTATGAACGAAGGTTGAATCGGACATTGGCGACAGGAAACTCCACCTTAGCTAACTAGAATGGAAGTTATATTACATCAATTTGGAAGTCAATAATCACTTCCAGCCATGACCTCAATCCGCTGTGAATAATTGGGAGCGTCTATATTGATGGACTCGGGCACACAGGCCTGAGCCCAATTTAGGAGATTTGTTAGTAGCGACTTAACAGTTTTCCGGTAAACCTTGGGATCATCCTGCAACGCGTCATGAAGCTTGCTAGAGAGCTCACCGAAATAAATAGGCTCGGAGGCATTTTTGATTAGCCAACGCCAGGAAATTGATAATTTGAAAGCCTCTCTTAACTTATCGAGCTCATAGGGCTCAGCTGGTTGCAAGAGCCCGAGGTCGTGTTCGACGTCTGATGTAAGCGTACCTGAGCTCAGTCCATTGAGTATGGCGGTGGGACTTTCCGACCACAGCATATCAGCGGTATAGAATTGTGGGCTCTTCTGCCTGGCAGCAATAATTCCCAGAACTTTAGTCGAGTAAGAGATGGAGGGGTTATATTGTTTAGGGTGTTTGTCGACATCTGCCTGAATCCTTTCGAATAATTCATCATCCAGATAAATAGAATTCTCGATCAAAGATGACATCCATGACTCTAATTCATCTTGAGTATCCGTCAATAACATCGTTTCTAGATTGGGTGAACTCAAATTTAGTTGCATCCCAGACATCGTAAGGTTGGCACTTCCCATCAACACTCTTTTATCGAGCACGTAGACCTTTGCGTGAAGATCCTGATGTAAATATACTTTCCAACCTAGTGCCCTTGCAGTTTGATAAACCTGCGTATCTGAAGCCCCGGTGACCAGGTCACTTAGCCTCCATCTAACGAAAAGCACTTTGGAGACCGACTTATCGTTTCCAATCCGATTTGAATATTTTTCGAATGAATCGTTTTTGACAAAGGCGGAGATAAATACTGCCCGTTCACCCACGGATTCGCACAGACTAGAAAGCTGTCTGTCTATTTCCTTGTTGTAGAGAAATTCCACGGCGATAGTTTCAGTCTGTGAGCAATCTAATTCTATCATTAGTCCCACCGTGATATTCTTCAACGAGACCGTTTGATACCATTTTCTGCAATTCGAAATTAATCTTTGCCTCTGCCATAGTTCTTGGGGTACCGGTAGTACGTATCTGCAAAAATCGCAATATAAGAGTAGATAACGCGTCCTTTTTACATGTTGAATTTGGCTTTTTCTTAAGCACTTCCTTTACAATTTCTTGAATTTGCCATGATTTCAGACCACATAGTTCAGAAACTGTATTTGGATAAAACCATTCTTCTGTATAGTCCTCGGGATCAGGAGTTGGCTCTCTAACTTCATCTTCAACCATTGACAGAAGTTTATATTGCACTACACGTGATATTTGCTCTACCACGCGTCTTTCGCCATCTTCTCCTGTGAATCCTGAAACATTCAAACTCTTCAATCGATCGAGTATATCTAGAAGCTTATCGTATATTTTGCTCTCTTCCTTTTCTGATTTTACCCGATCATATACATCGCCTATTGGTGCTCCATTCTCGATCTCGGAAACATGATTTGAACCACCAGTTCGATATACATACTGAAATTTCTTGAAATCATCTGGGTTAGAAACAGGACAACCATCTTCAATACATAACGTATTAAATCTTTCCATTCCTAAATCTGAAAAGTGGCATGTTGAGTCCATTTCAAAATAGTTTTTTCGGAGATCCCGATTAGCTATAGCCATTTCAATCAGAGAAAATTTCTTTGATTCTGGCTTATATCCGTTCTTTGTGAGCTGCTGGTAAACACTATACACCCAGATACTTTTTCGTATTTCACTTTTGGGTGTATTAAATACTTCACTAAGCTTACCTACACATCCCTCATCGATTTTAAGCTTTCCTGAGAATGTGCTGCGTTGGAGTTCGCGCATATATGATTTAAATATATAATGCGCTTTTTCCATCGCCCCCCATGCCACCTTACCCGTTAGGTGTATTGTCCCTAAGAGAATGTCTACGATCTCATCGCGAGTATATTTGGGATTTTCGACGTACCTGAATTCTTTGACTTCGATAATTTCTAGCGTTTTTCTTACGGTTTCTGAAAGATTGCTTTTAGGATCCAGCAGCAAAGATTTAACCGCTGATGTTCTCCGATTACCTTCGAGAACAAGATACTTATCTTCGCCATCTATCCTTTCGACGATAAGCGGCTCTGCTCCTGATAGGAATCCATGTTGGCTGATTCCTCTCTTTAGCTCAGATACACGATATTCATTTTTGCTGATTGTTCTTAGGATATCGTTTTGTATAGATTCAGAAAGGATCTCATCATTCGTATAGTGATGATCCAAATCTACATCGACATTAATTCTAGGATTGCTCGGGTCTAACAAGAGCTGCTCTGGTCGTACCTTCTTTGAAACCAGCTGGTGATATTTTGTTATATCGGAAAGTTCGCTCATATTAGTCCGCCTCGAACTCTATAACACGCCTGAGCTTTTTAAGCGTGGTAGAGAGCGCTTCCCGTTCAGCGCGGTCGTTCCCAGTACCTGTGTAATCCTCTATGTTTAACTTATTTTGTTGTTTATCTAAAAGAACGTTCGTTGCTTCTACCCATCTTATCCTGTTGAGATAACTTGTTACGTTATCGTTTGCTTGCTCGAGAGTTAAGTCACTCTCTTCATTCAAAACCTGGTCAATCTGACTAGATATATAGTTTCTAGATTCCGCGTGTGATTGCTCGTTCATGCGTCTTAAAAGACTGGCAAATTTTCCAATAGATTGCGGCTTTTCAATGATTTTTTTCTCATTAGCCTTCAGACTATCTCTTCTATCAAACTGGCATAATTCATCTAGTCGTACTAGAGACTCATCGTCCATGTGATAGGTGATTGAATCAGTATTAAGATAATACTGAGCCATGTGCCTATTGGTCACAGCTGCCTCAATCAAAGAGTAGTGCCGATCTTTAACCGATGAATTTGTCTCACATAATTGTAGATACGCGATATAGGTCTTTAGTGCAGATCTAACTTTTTGCGCAGGTATTGATAACCGAGCACTAACATCATCAATGCTACTCTTATCGACTTTGAACTCGGTGCGTTTCACGCCATCGAGATTCATATATTCGGTATAGATGTTAAAGGCACGTGGCAAAGGTTCCCACTCAAGAAGTGATCCGTGGTGCCTCAACCCCAATAGAATTGAAATCCGATGAGACACTTCCTCTGCTGTGTAGCCATCCGTGTCAAGCAATTTACAGGGAATTACCTTAAACGATTCTAAATGCTTATTAATCTTATCTTTAGTTTTTGTCTCAACATTCTCATCGTCGAGCAAAGCGAGCAGCTTTTTGACAGTCGATATTCGACGGTTGCCCTCTATAACGAGGTACTTTTTAGAATTAGCAATCTTTCTAATCACTACCCTATCAATAGGTACGAAACCGATATTTAGCATTGATAAATATAGGTCTTGAGAATTAGTAACTTCCTCGTCTGACGTAGGTTTATCCAACCTAAAGTAAGTGAGCGTCTTTTCTTCCGACGCTTCAAGCTGATCTTCAGGTACTGTATCTTCGATATTAAAGTCTTTAACAAACCTAGGATTGTTAGGATCGAGAACGAGATTTTCGATTTTTACATCTATTGCTTCTAACATAATTTACTCCTAGGATTCCCTTTCCATGAGCATACTTAATACTTCAGCTAGGCGCCCTGTAACCTCTACAGCACCTTCTGCATCGATGTCATCCATTGTCACTTGTTTGAGTCTAGAGTGAACCTCTCTTAACCAACCGTCCCATTGTATTTTTTGTAGTTCTGAGGAACGCTCTGCCCATACATCGCTCGGCTTTTCTTTATCAACTTCCACGCGATATAACATTTCCTTCCTCTTATCCGGATCCTCATCTTCGAGAATTTCCTTCAGCTTACGCCACTCCTGAGGATTACTAATTGGAGCACCTTGACGAGAAGGCTTATCAAAATGACAAAGATTTATCATCCTATCGACTGAGTCGTTGTCGAGAGTAAAGTCTTCTTGATCTTGGCTGATATAGCTTGAATAACGTTTAGGATTAGATACCACTTCATCACAAACTGAATAGTAGTGATCCTTCATCTTAGCTTCAGGATCCTCGCTATTTTTCATTGCTTCAGAATCAGAGAGTTGCTTCATCGCCATATAGACGCGCAATCTCCTATGAACTTCATCTACTTTTATACTTAAAGCACCAGCGATATGTTGGGCGATTTCCTCTGACCAGACGAATTCATCTGTTTTATGTCGTTCTCTCAGAACTTCCATATAGCGCTTGTATATATTGTGCGCCTGAGCAAATGGCGACCATTTTTTTAACGCCCCATGGTGCCTTACACCCAATAGATATGAGATCTTTTTTCGTATTTCTTTCTCGGGCAAATCATCGACCACTTCCATGACTTGTATTTGACTGAGTGAATCACGCAACTTCGGATTAAGGCCCTCCTCACCGAGGAGTGATCGTACTGCTGTTACTCTTCGGTTACCTTCTAGCACTAAATATCGTTCTTCCTTTTTCATTTTCCTTACGAAGATATAATCAATCGGCAACCATCCATTTTCAGTTATTGATTTCTTGATCTCATCAATACGGAAATCACCGTTTTTCATTCTTTCAGTGGTCTCTACCACTAGATCGACTGCAGAATCCGGGTCCCTAAGGTCATCGTCTTTTGTAATAAGTCGCGGATTATTTGGATCCAGAATAAGTTTATTTGGATCTACATAAATCTCCTGTAATTCCGGTATCAGGTTGTCTTCCATCGTCAATTTCACTCCTTAAATTCGTATTGGTACTGATTACTTTCTCGAGCGATTAAAATTAGTGACGCTGTATATTTCGCTTCTATTGGTAAAACAATCTCACTTAGAGCAGACGAAACCCTTTGAAACTGATCGTCTGTTCCATCGTCTTTCAATGCAGATATTCCTTCCACGATTCTTGAGAATGATGCCGCTGTTGATGCTTTTACAAATAATCCCACGTAGTGACTTAGCGGTTGAGGCAGCTTTAAAAGTACGTCCCCAACCTCATAATCATGGTTTTTCACCTTTTCTATTACTTCATCTTTATTGATCATGTCTTCGACAAAGGCCAACAAATCAGAATCAATTTCATTTTCTCTAATGCGATAATTTAGTGCCACAAATGTGACCCACGGCGACCCTAATTCAATATATTTATCTGGCTCAACGTCCGCCTGTATGCTCCTATACGCGTTAACCATTGCGTCATATATGGGACGATACTGTTCTTTTTTAATACCTGAATTTGCTAAGCTACGGCCTATCATTTTAAAAACAGTTTCTGCGTTATACGATTTTCCAACGAAAGTCTTCATTCTCTCTGACATAAAGTTGTAGGCACTGCTGAATTGGATACGGTTATTCCCATCTATAAGTACTGATCGATGTACGTATTTTTTTGATCCAACATAATGATTGAAAAGCAGTAAGCTATAGCGAGCACCTTCTTGTACTTCTGGATAAATTCGATCTCCTTCAATAACGGAATACTCTTCATATAGCGCACTGATAACGTCGATAAGTTCATCATTACTGCTATATTCGCGATCAATTACAGCGGGCTCTAACGCGTCGGAAATATCTGAATATAGCCATCGATTATCGATGCGATATCGAATGTTTGGTAGGTCATCGATAACTTCAACGAGATAAGCAGATTTATCCGCATCCTCCGGATCTTGACGAATGGCCCTACCCATCGCTTGCATGTAGTACAGTTTTGATTTGGAGGGAGTCGCCATGATGACGGCGTTTACTTTAGGATCATCATAGCCCTCAGATAACACCTGAACGTTAACAAGAATAGATCTCTTGAATTCCTTTTCTTTCGCTATGAAATCTGTTCTTGATTGAGATCTGCTATTCGATTCACCTGTTATATAAGAGATGGATTCATAATCTTTAGAAAGGCTAGAATCACGCAATAGGCTGTATAAATCTTTTGCATGAGTTTTCGTTCCGACATAGATAATTATCTTTTTAAATTTTTCTTTGTTGTCACCAATAGCCTTAATAATATTTTTGTTTCTATTCGAATTATTTAGTTGCTCCAAATCATCTTCATTAAGATTATCAATGTCGTATTCGCCGCCTTCAACGTTGATGATATGGGGACGAAGTATGATGCCTTTCTTAACCAGATCAGGAAAACCTATGGAGTAGGACTCCTTTTCGAATTCTAGTGGCAGGCCATCATGTCGTGATGGTGTAGCAGTAAGCCCTAGAACACCTGCCTTGGTTTGCTCAAACAGCGGTTGGTAACTATTTGCCGCGGCATGATGCGCTTCATCAATAACAATCAATTTAATGCGTTTGTCTTCAGAAAGAACCGCCTGACAAGCGGATATCATCTCAACTCTGATTTGAGCTCCAACTTTTATATCAAGCTCATTATCGGCAATCACATGTGCAAACGTACTCGATGCTTGGTCGATCAACTCAAGTCTATGTGCAATCCAAAGTACATGGTCAGATTCAGGATCGAGGATGCCCTGAACGTACATTTGGCATACTGATTTAGCGGCTGTAAATGTTTTACCTCCCCCCGTCGGTATTACTAATAGAAAGCGTCCATTCCCCTCTTCCGCAAAGTCGGAGACAACCGCATTAACCGCATCGCTTTGGAACTCATCGTACCGAGCTTTTAAATCCAAATCGCTCATTTCCACTCCAAATTGGTTCTACTTGGTAGCTAAAGCAAAATAATATTCGTCATCTACAGTTGGTTAGTAGTGAGCGATTTTATGGCGCCAAGTGGACAACAACTTCGGAGGGCGCTTAATTCAGGCATACGCGACTTGGTGGGAACAGCACAGTAGGCGGGCTCCAGTCCGTTAGTCTTAGGTGACCCCATTTTGCGTTTCGTCATGTTAGTAGTCCCTTACTCAATACCTATTTAGGAGCCTGGAAGATTACTTCGCGCTAAAAATATAAAGGCATATTTCCCTTATTACCATATGCCTACTAGTCCTATTTACGCAGCCTAGCGGCGGTGCTTTCTCGTTCATTTCGCTCATGCTCGGCTATTGATCTATGATAAGCCCCCAACAGGAGTTCTCGCTCTTTCGCATGGATATTGCACAGCCGGTTCGGGTCTGGTCGTATATCTACCCTACCCAGGTCCAATCTGTCCGCGTCCCAGCATGTCATAACCGTGACATCAGCCATAAGGTGACCGTCGCTATGCCCCTCACAGGCTTCTACTAACAGGGCTACTCCCGATTCGGTCACCTCGATCAGGTCACCCGCGATTCGCTCCGTTATACGCGCCGCTCGCCATCCGTGTTCTGGATCGTGGTGCTCATTAAGCCTACCCAGGTCATGTATAAACGCAAAATACTCCACTATTCGAGTGTTAGCGCCGGTCAGCCTAGCTAGTAATAGCCCATTGCGTCGCACCCGAGACCAGTGCGGTGCTCCATGAATTCCTCGCCAGTCCAGGCGGAACTCCTCGCGTGCAAACCGAACAAATTCCTTTGTAATCAGAATCATAAAAATACAGTGCTTTTGGTTATAAAAATAGTGGCCGTTTATGCTTTCCGTGTGTATTTAGTCGTCGCCTGCCCGGTAACGCTCTGCGCGTGCGTCTGTGAATTCAACACAGTTGATGACCTCAGAATGCACAGTGTAGTGATCCCTGGGCAGATGTTTATGCTGTACAGATCAACACGTATCTTTATCGAGCACACCCACTTGTGATCGAATTTGATCGCAGGGTACTGTTGCCCAGGGCTTGCAAACATAGTTTTTCTGAGTATATTTGAATTACCTGAAGCTGAACGCAAGCAGGCCCTGACGAGATGTTGGGCCAAGGACGAGATGTCAAAACGCTTGCAGGTAGGCTCTATAGTGAAGGCGAGACGCCGGATGGGTTCGTAATTTGCACGAGAGGTGCTGTTGCGAAAATTCATCGAGGAGTCTCGCCTTTTTCGTTTAGCTGGCGCTGCTCCTCCAGATTGAGGAGCAACGTAATGTCTTCGCTGCAAGTTAAAGAAGTTCCTATCGGGGAACTCGTCCCCTACAAACGCAACGCGCGTACCCACTCTCGCAAGCAAATCCGCCAGATCGCCCGGAGTATCCAGCGGTTTGGTTTCGTAAGTCCTGTCCTTGTGGACAGTGACAACCGGATTATTGCGGGTCACGGCCGTGTCGAGGCCGCAAAAACGCTCGGTTTAGAGCGGGTTCCCACGATCAGCCTCGACCACCTGTCCGAGGCGGAAATGCAAGCCTACGTCATTGCGGACAATCGTCTGGCTGAACTTGCCGGCTGGGACCGCGAGATCCTGGCCATCGAGTTCCAGCATCTGGAGTCCCTCGACCTCGACTTTGATCTCGATATCACCGGGTTCGAACTCGCCGAGATCGAGATGCTAATTGACGCTCCCGAGACAGCCCCCGATGAAACGCCGATTCCGGAACCGCCCCCGGCAGCCGAAGCCGCGAGCCGTGCCGGCGACCTCTGGTTGCTGGGTGACCATCGTCTCCTGTGCGGTGATGCCCGGGAATTGCAGAGTTACGACACCTTGCTGGGGGAGGAGCGTGTGGTCCTCCAGTTCACCGACCCGCCCTACAACGTGCCCATCGACGGTCATGTCTCGGGCCTGGGGGAAGTGCAGCATGAAGACTTCGCCATGGCCTGCGGCGAGATGACCGAGGCGGAATTTACCGCCTTTCTGACACTCGTCCTCGGCCTGGCCGCCCGCTTCAGCGTAGAAGGCTCGCTTCACTATATCTGCATGGACTGGCGCCACCAGTTGGAGTTGCTTAACGCGGGTCGCGCTGTTTTCGACGAACAGCTTAATCTCTGCGTCTGGAACAAGACCAACGGCGGCATGGGCTCTCTCTATCGCTCGAAGCACGAGTTAGTGCTGGTGTTTAAACATGGCAGCAGACCCCACATCAACAACGTCCAACTCGGCGAGTATGGCCGCTATCGCACCAACGTCTGGGACTACCCGGGCATGACCAGTCTGGGACAAGAGCGGGGGGAGTTGCTTGCCCTGCACCCGACAATTAAGCCTGTAGCACTCGTCGCGGATGTGCTGCGCGACGCCTCGCACCGTGGCGACCTGGTGCTGGACTGCTTCGGCGGCGTGGGTAGTACGTTGCTCGCCGCTGAACGGACTGCCAGGAAGGCCCGACTGATCGAAATAGACCCGCGCTATGTAGACACCACGATCCGTCGGTGGCAGTCGGAAACAGGCGGAACCGCATCTCTGGCAGTCACCGGTCAACCTTTTGCCGAAGTAGCCGCCGAGCGGTTCCGTGCCGACGGTGTAGAGGAGGTGGCAAACCATGGCTGAAGAAAATTACGAAGTCGGCTATGGAAAGCCTCCGAAACACACACGGTTCAAGCCGGGGCAATCTGGCAACCCCCAGGGGCGGCCCCCGAAAACGCGCAACTTCAAGACTGACCTGCTCGAAGAACTGAGCGGGCAGATCACCGTAACAGAGGGCGGGAAATCCAAAACCATCTCTCGCCAACAAGCCATGATCAAACGCACCATCGAGAAGGCGCTAAAGGGTGACCTCCGCGCAATCCAGATGCTGTCGCAGTGGGTAGCCATGCGTGCCCCTGATGACCCGGATACGTTGGCCACATTACCGCTGGATGAGGCGGACCTGGCACTTCTCGAACGGCACGGATTGAATCGTGAAAACCCGAGCAGTGACTCGGAGGGCGATGACAGTGACTAACAAAGCCAGCTTGCTTAACGCCCTTCTTCGCCAACGGTTTGATGTCTTTACCGAGCGAGTATTCAGGGAGCTACACCCCGGCATCGCGTACCAGCCGAACTGGCATGTCGAGGCCATCGAGCACCAACTCACGCGGTGTATGAACGGAGAGATTACCCGGCTTATCATCACCATGCCGCCCCGGAGCCTGAAGTCCATCTGTGCCTCAGTGGCATTTCCGGCCTGGTTGTTGGGCCGGAATCCCAGCGTACAGATTATCTGCGCCAGCTATGCACAGGATCTGGCATCTGAACTGTCCCGGGGCTCTCGGCAGGTGATGGAGGCACCGTGGTACCGCCGTGCGTTCCCGGCCACCCGCCTCGTCCGCTCCACGTCAGATCGGCTGGCCACGACGCTGGGAGGTGGGCGCCTGGCCACCTCAGTCGGCGGTGCACTTACGGGTATGGGCGGCGACTTTATCATTGTGGATGACCCCTTGAAGGCCCTGGACGCTCAGTCTGAGGCGGGACGTGCGCGCGTCATTGACTGGTTTAACACCACCTTGCGTTCACGCCTAAACAGTAAGCAGAGCGGTGTCATCATCGTTGTCATGCAGCGGGTTCACATGGATGACCTTGCCGGGCACCTTCTCAAGCAGGGTGGCTGGGAACACCTGGACCTGCCTGCAATCGCGGAGCTCCCCCAAACCATAGCTCTCCCCGACGGCAGGCAGCATATCCGTTGGCCCGGTGAAGCCTTGCATCCGGAACGTGAGCCGGTCTGGCTTCTGGAGCGGTTACGTGAAGAAATGGGTACCTATCTTTTTTCGGCGCAGTACCAACAGCGACCTGTTCCCGCCGAGGGAAACCTGATCCGCTGGGAGTGGTTTGTACAACTGGAGATCATGCCCGAACCCTCTATCGGCGACGGCATCTACCAGTCCTGGGACATGGCCATGAAGGATGGCGATACCAACAACTACTCCGTCTGCACGACCTGGCTCGTCAGTCAGGGCAACTACTACCTGCTGGATGTCTACCGGGCGCGCGCAGATTTCCCCACGCTGCGGCAAAAGGTCACTGAACTCGCCCTGAAATGGAAAGCCAATAAAGTCATTATCGAGGATGCAGCCGCTGGCATCCCGATTCTGCAGGAGCTGAAGCGGGACAACCCTCACAACATCAAGTTCACTGGTTTTCGGCCCCAGGGTGACAAAACTGCCAGACTGGCGGCCGTGACACCCATCATGGAACAAGGTCGAATTTTCCTGCCGGCCAATGCGCCCTGGTTGCGGGCACTCATGGAAGAGTCACTGGCATTCCCGCACGGCACGTACGACGACCAGGTAGATTCTTTGAGCCAGTTTCTGAATTGGCATCTAAACAAGCCCGAAATCAAAGTCGTTCGCCTGAGCGGACTGTAATCACCAGCGAAGTCAAGCTCCGGATCCACTGGATGTCCGCCGAACAGTATGTATCCATTGGGGCATGGGACGTAGAAAACGCGACAACCCGGCATGCAGTCTGGAGAGCTTACCAACAGCCTCCAGAGGGGAACTAACCTCATGGTATGAGGCGGAATTCGGACGCAGTCCCGCGCCACGGGCCAGCCTGGAATTTCTACGCCAGAACCTCGCCTGGGCGGTTCAGGCGCGGGCTGTGTCACAGGACCCACTCAAACGGCGGCGACAACTGCTCGAGCAATTGAGGAAATCCCAGAACACCTCCAAACAGCACCAGCACCTCTACCGATCTGGCACCCGCCTCGTGCGGGAATGGCAGGGAAAAGTCTACGAGATCACGGTCCTCGACCAGGGTTACGCCTGGGAGGGCCGGGTGTACCCGAACCTCACCAAAATCGCCACCGAAATTACAGGCACCAAGTGGTCAGGGCCTCGCTTCTTCGGGCTAACGGGGAAACAAAATGACGACAAATGAACGGAATCGGCTGCGCTGCGCGATCTACACCCGCAAGTCCAGCGAGGAAGGGCTGGAGCAGAGTTTTAACTCCCTCGATGCACAACGGGAGGCCTGCGAGGCCTACGCCAGGAGCCAGGCGCATGAAGGATGGCAGGTGCTACCGGAATTCTACGATGATGGCGGCTTTTCCGGGGGAAACATGGAGCGCCCTGCCCTCGCCCGCCTGCTCGCGCAAATCGAGGCCGGCAAGGTCGACATCATCATTGTCTACAAGGTGGACAGGCTCAGTCGCTCGCTGGCCGACTTTGTGCGCCTGGTCGACCTGTTCGATCGGCACGATGTCTCCTTCGTCTCGGTCACCCAGCAGTTCAATACCTCGACTTCCATGGGCCGGTTGACCCTCAACGTCCTGCTCTCTTTCGCACAGTTCGAGCGGGAAGTCACCAGTGAGCGGATCAGGGACAAGATCTCCGCGTCAAAGAAAAAGGGCATGTGGATGGGCGGCCTGGTACCGCTGGGGTACGACCGGGTCGACAAGCAACTAGTGGTCAATGAACCAGAGGCTGCAGTCGTCAGGCACATTTTCACTCGCTACCTGGTGCTGGGTTGTGTACGGCAATTGAAAGCAGAACTCGACGAACAGGGATATCGCAGCAAACCCCGCCCGGCACACCACCAATCACCGGGTGAAAAACCCTTCTCCCGCGGCGCTCTCTATACCATCCTCAAGAACCCGGTCTATATCGGCATGGTCCACCACCAGGGAGAACTGCACGAGGGCCGTCACGCGGCGATTCTGGACTCCGGGCTTCGGGAAGCGGTGCAGGAGAAACTGGCCCGTAACCGCCTTGAGACCCGTCGTCGTATCAACGCCCAGTTCCCCAACCTGCTTGCAGGTCTGCTGTATGACGACAGGGGCAACCGGATGAGCCCCAGTACCAGCCACAAAAACAATCGCCGCTATGCCTACTATGTCAGCCAGGCCATCCTGCAATACCGCGAGGAGGACGCAGGCAGCGTTGCCAGGATATCGACCAGGGCCGTGGATGACACGGTGATCGGGTTGCTGCTTGCACTACTACGCAGCCCTGAACAGATCCTTGATGCCCTGGGCCCGTTCTCCCTGCCCGCCAACCGGATCGATCAGGCGGTCACTGCAGCCAGTCAACTGGCGACAGAGTGGCCGGAGCTCCAGCTGAAAGCGCAGATCCCCGTCGCGCAGCAGTTGCTCCGGCGGGTCGATGTGGGGCGCAAAGTGGTACGTGTTGAAGTGGACCGGGAACAACTGTATCGGAAGCTGACCGGGGAAATCCCTCCACCCCTGCCCAAGCGCGACCGGAACAAACCCGACCTGGTGCTCACCACCAACGTCAACTTCAAGCGCAGTGGTATCGAGACGAAACTGGTCTTTCCGGGCGGCCCGCCGGCCACTGCCCACAAGCGCTCGGTGAAGGCACTGCAGCAGGCACTGCTCAAGTCACTGCAGTGGAACGAAGCCATTATCAGTGGCGAGGTAGCAAGTTTCGATGCGTTGATCCGACGCGACGAGCTTAATGCACGCCAGACCCACCGACTCAGGAAACTGGCCTTCCTTGCGCCCGATATCATGGAGGCGATTATCGCCGGCCAGGTACCGGACAGTCTCTCCCTGGAAGCGCTGAAACGCGAATTCCCCATGGAATGGGACGCGCAGCGCAGGCACTTTGGTTTCCGCTGAATTCCGACTCTTGACTGGCGAAATGGCTGTTGGAGAAACTCCGCTGGAAGCGCCCATGACCGCGCGTCTCCCAGTCACCTTCAGCTAAACCCCGAAAAGCAAAAAGCCCGCAATCTGCGGGCTTTTTGTTGTTTCTGCGGTCAGTCTCCGAAGAGATTCTCTAACCCACAGACTGCGTGGCGGAGAGCGAGGGATTCGAACCCTCGATAGGGTTTAAGCCTATACACCCTTAGCAGGGGTGCGCCTTCAGCCGCTCGGCCAGCTCTCCGAAGTTTGATTTTTACTGTAATCCAGGACCTGATTTCGGCTCGTGGTATGCCGCGAACCCGTACTGGATACAGGCGCGGCATAATACCACAATCGGGGAAGATTCAAAGCCAAACGGCTTTGAAAGCAGCCATTTATTCGCCTTTGCCGGCGACCTTTTGCTGCTTGTTATCGTCCTGGATGCGTTCGTAAATTTCTTCGCGATGTACGGCTACATCGCGCGGGGCATTCACGCCGATACGGACCTGATTACCCTTCACGCCAAGGACCGTCACGGTGATATCGTCGCCGACCATCAACGATTCACCAACTCTGCGGGTCAAAATAAGCATATGGTTTCTCCAAAATCCGGGCGCCGTCGTTGGCTTGTTGAGGTGGGTACGTGCCCAACCCTTCTAGTCCCGGTACTTCCAGTGTAATTCAGCTGCCTTCCAGCGCAAACCCGCCTTTTGGCGGCAACTTCCGGCGCTAAACCTGCGTGTTAGGCAGCGGTTTCGTCCCTGGGTTCCCCATCCAATCCAAAAGAGGAATGCAGTGCACGCACCGCGAGCTCCAGGTACTTCTCTTCAATGATTACCGAAATCTTGATTTCAGAAGTGGTGATCATTTGAATATTGATGCCGTTGTCCGCCAGCGCGCGGAACATCTGGCTGGCGACACCGGCGTGGGAGCGCATGCCCACGCCGACAACGGAAACTTTGGCGATCTTGCTGTCGGATATGACTTCACCGGCGCCGAGGTCGGCGGCCACCGACTCGAGCACGTCCTTGGCCCGCGGCAGGTCCGTGCGGCCGACGGTGAAGGAGAAGTCCGTCGTGCCATTGCCCACGTTCTGGACAATGACATCCACCTCGATGTTGGCTTCACCGATGGGGCCGAGTATGCGGTAGGCAACGCCCGGCATGTCGGGCACGCCGCGGATGGTCAGTTTGGCCTCGTCGCGGTTGAAGGCGATGCCGGCGATGGTTGGCGTTTCCATGTCTGAATCTTCCTCAAAGGTAATCAGGGTGCCAGGGCCCTCCTGGAAGCTGTGCAGCACCCGCAGCGGTACGTTGTACTTGCCGGCGAACTCGACTGCACGAATCTGCAACACTTTGGAGCCCATGCTGGCCATTTCCAGCATTTCCTCGAAGGTGATCCGGTCGAGGCGCCGGGCGCCGTCGACGACCCGTGGGTCAGTGGTATATACGCCGTCGACGTCGGTATAGATCTGGCATTCGTCGGCCTTCAGTGCCGCGGCCAGCGCAACCGCCGTGGTGTCGGACCCACCGCGGCCGAGGGTGGTGATGTTACCGTTTTCATCGACGCCCTGGAAACCGGCGACCACGACCACGTAACCCTGGTCGAGATCCGCGTGCAGGCGCACGTCGTCGATTTCCCGGATACGCGCCTTGGTATGGGCATCGTCGGTGAGGATGCGCACCTGGCTGCCGTTGTAGCTCTTGGCTTTCACGCCGCGCTTGTTCAGCGCCATGCTCAACAGCGCCGTGGTGACCTGCTCACCGGTCGACACCAGCACGTCCATCTCGCGCGGGATCGGGCGCTCCTGGATTTCATGGGCGAGGCCGATCAGGCGGTTGGTCTCCCCCGCCATCGCCGACACCACGACCACGACCGCGTGGCCCTCGCTGCGAAACTTCTCGACCTTCTCCGCAACCTGTTCGATGCGTTCGATGGAGCCGACGGAAGTGCCGCCAAATTTTTGTACGATCAAGCTCATCTGGTAACTGCCGAAAATTCGTCCACGGCCATCGCCGGGCCCATTACTGGCTATAAAAGGGGCGCTATTTAACAACAGAATGTCCCGGAATCATACCGCCCGAGCCGGAAAATAGCGCCGCCGGAATGGGCACTATTTCACAGTGCCGGCAAAAGTCTCAGGAGAGCTGCCCGGCCACCCACTCCGGAACCGCCTTGAGCACCTCGGGCAGGGCTGCCACGTCGGTGCCACCGCCCTGGGCCATGTCCGGACGGCCGCCGCCCTTGCCGCCGAGGCGCTGGGCAAACTCGCGCATCAGGTCGCCGGCTTTCACCCGGTCGGTGAGGTCCTTGGTGACCCCGGCGGCCAGCGCGACCTTGTCGTCGTTGACGGCGGAAAGCAGGATAACGCCGGAACCCAGCTTGTTCTTCACCTGGTCGAGGGTGTCGCGCAGGGACCTGGCATCGGCGCCTTCGACATTGGCCGCCAGCACCTTGACGCCGTCCACCTCCACCGCCCCGGCGGTGAGGTCGCTGCCGGCGCCGGTGGCCAGCTTCTGCTTCAGCCGGGCGATCTCCTTTTCCAGCTCCCGGTTCTCGGCGCGCAGGCCGGCGACCTTGTCGGCAACATTGTCGGGCGCGCCCTTGACCACGTCGCAGACCGCGGCGAGGCGAGCCTCCGCCTGGTCGAACTGGGCCAGCGCAGCTGCGCCGGTCACTGCCTCGATACGGCGCACGCCGGAGGCGACGCCGCCCTCGGAGACAATGCGCACCAGGCCGATATCACCGGTGCGCGAAGCGTGGGTGCCGCCGCACAGTTCCACCGAGAAGCTGTCCTCACCCATGGCGAGGACGCGCACCTCGGCGCCGTATTTCTCGCCGAACAGGGCCATGGCGCCGGCGGCGACCGCGTCGTCCATGCTCATCAGGCGGGTGCTCACCTCGGTGTTGGCGCGCACCTGTTCGTTGACCATGTTCTCGATGGTCTTCAGCTCTTCCCGGCTCACCGCCTCGGGATGGGAGAAGTCGAAACGCAGGCGCTCGGCATCGACCAGCGAGCCCTTCTGCTGCACATGCTCGCCGAGCACCTTGCGCAGTGCCGCGTGCAGCAGGTGGGTGGCGGAGTGGTTGAGACGGGTGCGCTGGCGCAGGGTCGAATCGACCTGGGCGTGCAGCTGGTCGCCGACGCCGATACTGCCCTCCAGCACCTTTACCTGGTGCAGGTGCTGGTCGGAGGCCTTGGTGGTGTCAGTGACCTGCAGGCGAACGCCGTTGGCGCTGAGGTAGCCGGTATCGCCCGCCTGGCCGCCGGACTCGGCGTAGAAAGGCGTGCTGTCGAGCACCACGATGCCGCTCTCGTCGACACCCAGTTGCTGTACTTCCTCCCCGTCCCTGAGCAGCGCCGTCACCCGGCCCTGCCCCTGCAGGCTGTCGTAACCGGAGAATTCGGTCTTGCCCTCGAGGCGCAGCACGTTGGAGTAATCCACCTTGAAGCTGCCGCCCTCCTGGGAGCGCGAGCGCTGCTCCGCCATGGCCGCCTCGTAGCCGGGCATGTCCAGTTTCAGGTCACGTTCGCGGGCGATATCGCCGGTGAGGTCCACCGGGAAGCCATAAGTGTCGTAAAGTTTGAACACCACATCGCCGGGAATCTCGTCGCCCTGCAGGCCCGCGAGGCACTCCTCGAGGATGGCCATGCCGTTGTCGAGGGTCTTGGCGAACTGCTGCTCTTCACCCAGCAGGGCCTTTTCGATCTGCGCCTGCTGCTTGTGCAGTTCGGGGTAGGCGTCGCCCATCTGTTCGGCCAGGGTCGCTACCAGGCGATAGAAAAAGGGCTCCGCGGCGCCGAGCTTGTTGCCGTGGCGCACGGCGCGGCGAATGATGCGGCGCAGCACGTAGCCGCGGCCCTCGTTGCCGGGCATCACGCCGTCGGCAATCAGGAAGGCGCTGGAGCGGATGTGGTCGGCAATCACCCGCAGGGACTTGTGTTCGCGGTCGGCCACGCCAAGCAGTTCGGCGGCGGCATTGACCAGGGCCTGGAACAGGTCGATCTCGTAGTTGCTGTGCACGCCCTGCATAACAGCGGCGATCCGCTCGAGGCCCATGCCGGTATCCACCGAGGGCGCCGGCAGCGGGTGCAGGGTGCCCTCGCTGTCGCGGTTGAACTGCATGAAGACCAGGTTCCAGATCTCGATGTAGCGATCGAGGTCGTCATCGGGGCTGCCCGGGGGGCCGCCGGGCACGTCCGGGCCGTGATCGTAGAAGATTTCCGAGCAGGGGCCGCAGGGACCGGTGTCGCCCATCTGCCAGAAGTTGTCCTCGTCGAGGCGCGATATACGCTCCTTCGGGAAGCCGATCTCGTTGACCCAGATGGCCTCGGCTTCGTCGTCGGAGATGTGGCAGGTCACCCACAGGCGTTCCGCGGGCAATTGCAGGGTTTCGGTAAGGAATTTCCAGGCGAACTTGATCGCGTCCTGCTTGAAGTAGTCACCAAAGCTGAAGTTGCCGAGCATCTCGAAGAAGGTGTGGTGACGCGCGGTGTAGCCGACGTTTTCCAGGTCGTTGTGCTTGCCGCCGGCGCGCACGCAGCGCTGGCTGGAGGCCGCCCGGGTGTACTCGCGCGGGTCGCTGCCGAGGAAGGTGTCCTTGAACTGGTTCATGCCGGCGTTGGTGAACAGCAGGGTCGGGTCGTTATTTGGTACCAGCGAACTGGAGGGGACCCGGGTGTGGCCGTTGCGCTCAAAAAATTCGAGGAAAGCCTCGCGTATCTCTACGGTTTTCATAGTTGGTCTCGGTGTTCCGGGTGCGCGGGCATCAGCGCCCCATGAAGCCCTCGGGCATAGCCATGCCGGCGAGGATGTGCAGGTGCAGGTGGAAGACGGTCTGTCCCGCACCTTCTCCATTGTTGACGATCAGGCGGAAGGCGTCCTGAACGCCGAGTTGTTCGGCGATTTTCCCCGCCGCCAGCATCAGGTGGCCGAGCAGTGCCTGGTCTTCGGCTGCGGCGTCGGCCAGCCGCGGGATGGCTTTCTTCGGGATGACCAGGACATGCACCGGCGCCTTGGGGGCGATGTCGTTGATCGCCACGCAGTACTCGTCTTCGTAGAGGAATTCCGCGGGGATTTCCCCGTCGATGATCTTGCCGAAAATCGTGTCCGTCATGTGCCTATCCCAGTTTCTCGTCAGCGGTGAGCTGGCGCGCCTCGGATTCCAGCATCACCGGAATGCCGTCGCGCACCGGGTAGGCCAGTCCGGAGGCCTTGCACACCAGTTCCTGCTTTTCCTCGTCGTATTCCAGCGGCGCCTTGCTCACCGGGCACACCAGGATACTGAGGAGTTTCTTGTCGATCATCTGCCGCTCACGCTCGCAAAAGGCGCACATTATACGGGCTTTATCCGCTGTCCGGCCAGAGCCGGGAGGCGTACCCACCCGGGCGGCCGGCGGGGCCCCTGCGCGCAGGTTTTCGCCGCCGACCACTGGGCAGGAGCGCGCGCGCGGGGCTAGAATCGCCGCCATGGGAAGATACCGACCACCGCGCAAGCGCGGCTCACGCTACATCACCCCCGAGGGCGAACAGGTCCTGCGGGCGGAACTGCATCAACTGTGGAAGGTGGAGCGGCCGCAGGTCACCGCCGTGGTCCACGAGGCGGCAAAGAACGGCGATCGCTCGGAAAACGGCGATTACATCTACGGCAAGCGCCGGCTGCGGGAAATCGATTCGCGGGTGCGCTTCCTCACCAAGCGGCTGGAGGAACTCGAGGTAGTCAGCCGGGTGCCCGACGACACCAGCCGCATACGCTTCGGCGCCTGGGTGACGCTGGAGGACGAAGACGGCGCGGAGCAGCGCTGGCGCATCGTCGGCCCCGACGAGTTCGATATCAGGGCGCGCAAGCTGAGCATGGATTCACCGCTGGCGCGGGCGCTGCTGGGCAAGACCCTCAACGACGAGGTGGTCATGACAGCGCCCGAGCGCGGCGAGACGGTCTATGTCGTTACCGCCATTCACTATCAGGCGCCGGGCAGCCCGGCCTGAGCGAAGGCGGCGGGCAGATCAGCCGCGGTGGCGGTGCAACCACCACATGGCGAAGCCGCTGAGACCGAGGATGCACAGCGCCAGGCCCAGCGCATCCACCAGGGCCACACCCAGCCAGCCCGCGAGCCGGCCGCTGTGCAGGTCGAGCAGTACGCGCTCCCAGGTCAGCCAGTCGACGCCGTTGGGCAGGGCTGCCGCCAGCGCCGCGGGGAGGCTTTCCATTTGCGCACTGCTGCCCCGGTTACCCTCGGGCGGCAGGGAATCGAAGGCCAGGGCGTCGAAATCCACCCGGTACCACTCTCCCCCGGCGCGCAATTCCAGTTCCCCGCCGGAGGTGGCCAGTGCCTCCACTGGCACGGGCAAGCCGCTGCTGGCGCTCAGCGATTCGATCAACTCTCCCTCCGCGGTCAGCGCCAGCAATTCCCCGGTGCAGGCGACGAAGACCCAGCCGGCATGGCGCACGGCCCCCACCAGTTCACCGCTGCACTCGGCGACAGGACTGGTGTCGAGATAGATGGCGGTGCCGCCGGGCCGGGAAATCCAGTGCTCGCCGAGCCGGAAACCCTGCAGCGCCTGCGGCTCGACACCGTAGAGGGCGTACACCAGCGAGGAAGAAACCTGCTCCCGGTCGAGACCGAGATCGGAGGTGTGGTTGAGGGCAATCCCGCTGGTAGCGAGAAACAGGACCAGGAAAGCGGCTCCCAGCCCCAGGCGCCGGTGCCACCGCCACAACAGACTGACCAGACGGGCCCGGCGCCGCATTCAGGCGTCTACCTGGGCATCCAGCCAGAGTGCGAGGCGCGCCATGCGCTCCACCGCCCGCACCGACAGGGTCGCACCGGTGATACCGTCGACATGCCGGGAGAGTTTGCCGCCGTCGGAAAGCGACACGCCCTCGAACTGTTCGGTGAAGAAGGGGTAGCGAATCTCCCAACCGCGGCTCTCGCGGAAGGCCATCACCGCCACATTGAGTATCTCGCTGCCCTGCACCGTCACCCCGAGGGTGATGGGCTTCTCCTTGCCGATGTGCTCGAGAATCCAGGCGGTGCGATCGCCCTCGCGCCAGTAGCGCAGGCGCAGCCCCGAAGGTGCCCAGCCGACCAGGGCCAGGGCCAATTCGCGCTGGTCGGCGCTGAGCCAGAGGGATTTTGCTTCGGCTTCACGCCCGTCGAAGGCGCTGGCCAGGAAGGCGTCGCGGCTGAGGTACTCCTCCGCGCAGGCGCCGGGAGCCTGAAACGCGAACAGTGCCGCCAGGAAAATCCCGGTGGCACTGCGCACGAGCCTGGGGCCGCAGCGGCGAAGCATCAGAAGCTCCAGCCAACTCCCAGGTTGAAGCCGTCGTACTCGCTGCTGCCGTCCGGCGCTTCCTGGACCTGGTAGTCAAACTTGAACACCACGTTCTCCTCCAGCCAGTAGTTCAGGCCGACATCCCACTGCGCGTAATCGGTATCGCCACCGCCGGCGGCCTGGTTGTCCCACTCGCTGTAGCGGGCGAACAGGCCGAGCTTTTCCATGACCCGCCAGGAGGGCTCGACATACCAGCCTTCCTGCTCGCTGGCACCTGCCTTGAACTGCTCGATGCCGTCGTCGATGTCCCAGCCCGCGTAGAGGGCGCGCAGGCCGAAGGGGCCGCTCTGGTAGGCGACGTGGGCCTCGTAGAGGATGGCGTCTACCGAGTCATCCAGTTCGCCCTGGTAGAGGTCTTCCTGGTACTGCAGGGTGCCGGCAATTTCCAGGCCGGCGATGCCGGTGTACTTCAGCCGCGCGGTGTAGGCGAAGTCGGAAGCCTGGGCCTCGGCCACTTTCTGCCGCCCGCTGCGAATCGACCACTCGCCCTCTTCCGGGTCGAGGAAGAGGCCGGAAGTGACCGCCGCGTCGTAGCTCAGGCCGGGGGCCAGCTCGCCGCTCAGGGCCAGGCCGCCCTCCCACCAGGTGGTGGGGATGATGCGCGCCTCGACGCTGTTGCGCTCGGTGCCGTAGAAGGTGTCTGGCTCGTGGGTCTCGTTGAGGATGCCCACCGGCATCAGGAACAGGCCGGCCTTCATGCGCTGGGAGCCGCCGAAGTCGTGCTCGATGTAGGCCTGCTCGATCTCGACCTCACCGCTGTCCTCACCGCCCTCGACCAGGGCGTGCTCGACTTCGAACTCGGAATAGAAGCGGGTCTTCTCGCTGAACTCGTGGCCGAGGAAGAGCACGAAGCGGTGCAGGTCGATCTGGTCCTTGTCGGCACCGCCGTCGAGGTTGTTATCGAGGTTGTTGTAGTGCAGTTCCGCGTAGCCGCCGAGCGTGGTGGACTGGGTCCAGTGGTCGCCGGCCAGGGCGCTTCCCGCGCTCACGGCACTGTTCTCCAGCAGGTCGGCAGTGGCCTCGACCTTGACGTCGGTCTCTTCGAGCCCCTTCTCGGTGGCCGCCAGTTGCGCCTGCAGTGCCTCGATCTGGGCCTGCTGCTTCTGGATGATCGCCCACATTTCCTCGGTGGTCGGCGTTGCGGCATTGGCGCTCATTGCAGCGCCTGCACACAGTGCGGCCAGGACCGACCCTCTGAGTTTATCCATATCTCTATCCCTTGTGGTGTCCGTTGGTGTGGTGGTGGTGTTCTGCGTTATCCGGCCTCTGCGGGCCGGGGCTTGAATGTTAAGCAGTACCATTCTCATTTACAAGCGCACCCGGACAGCATTATCACATTGCAAGCCGGACCCTGGGGGGGCGATATCAGCGGATGGCGTGAACCCTGCGCCGCAGTTCCGGCACCACCTCGGCCTCGAACCAGGGGTTGCGCTGCAGCCACAGGGTATTGCGTGGCGAGGGATGCGGCAGTGGCAGGAAGCGCGGGCCGAAGTCGCGCCAGCGCTGCACCCGCCGGGTGAGCGTCTCGCCGGATTTGCCCAGGTAGTAGTGCTGCGCGTACTGGCCGATCAGCAGCACCAGTTCGATATCCGGCATCGCGGCCAGCAGGGAGGCGTGCCAGCGGGGGGCACATTCCGGGCGCGGCGGCAGGTCGCCGGATCTGCCCTTGCCCGGATAACAGAATCCCATCGGCACGATGGCAATGCGCGACTCGTCGTAGAAGGTGGCCCGGTCCATCTGCAGCCAGCCGCGCAAGCGCTCGCCGCTGGGGTCGTCCCAGGGAATGCCGCTGGCGTGCACCCGGGTCCCGGGCGCCTGGCCGACGATCAGCAGGCGCGCGCTGCCGCTGGCCCGCAGCACCGGCCTGGCGCCCAGGGCCAGCTGCGGCTCGCAAAAGCGGCAGCGGCGCACCTCGCCGAGCAAGTCCACCAGAGGCAGCCCTTCGACCCCGGTTTCAGCCATGTAGAGTACCCCTCTGGTAGAGTGCCGGGAGGGCCTGCGCCAATTGCCGCCAAAGGGTGCGGCTGGTAGTATCGCGGCCTTTACCCACCCCGCTTTTTACACGCCCTGACTGCACTGCCGGAGCCCCTATGAGCCGCTTCTCCCTGTTCGATCTGGAACACCACGCGGAGTTTATCCAACGCCATATCGGACCCACGGTCAAACAGCAGTCGGAGATGGCCCAGGCCATCGGCTACGCCAGCCTCGACGCCCTCATCGACGACACCGTACCGGCAAAGATTCGCCGCGAGGCCATGGCCCTGCCCGGCGCGCAGCGGGAGACCGATGTCATCGCCCGGCTGCAGGCGCTGGCGGCGCAGAATACCGTCAACAAATCCTACATCGGCACCGGCTACTACGACACCATCACTCCCCCGGTGATCCAGCGCAACGTGCTCGAGAACCCGGGCTGGTACACCGCCTACACCCCCTACCAGCCGGAGATATCCCAGGGCCGGCTCGAGGCCCTGCTGAGCTTCCAGCAGATGATCATGGACCTCACCGGCATGGAACTGGCCAACGCCTCCATGCTCGACGAGGGCACTGCCGCCGCCGAGGCCATGACCCTGCTGCAGCGGGTCAACAAGAAGAACCGCAGCGACGTCTTCATCGTCGCCGGGGACTGCCACCCGCAGACCATCGCGGTGGTGAAAACCCGTGCCCTGCCGCTGGACATCGAGGTCGTGGTCGGCGACCCGGAACAACTGCTCGGCACGACCGATGCCTTCGGCGCCCTGCTCCAGTATCCCGGCACAAATGGCCATGTGCAAAATATTGCAAAGCTGACAGAAAAGGCCCACGCGGCCAATACCCTGGTCGCCGTCGCAGCCGACCTGATGGCGCTGCTGCTGCTGCAATCCCCCGGCGCACTGGGTGCGGACGTGGCCATCGGCAACACCCAGCGCTTCGGCGTGCCGATGGGTTTCGGCGGCCCCCACGCCGCCTACTTCGCCACCCGCGATGACTACAAGCGCTCCACCCCCGGGCGCATCATCGGTGTCTCCATCGACCGCCGCGGCAACCAGGCCCTGCGCATGGCGATGCAGACCCGCGAGCAGCACATCCGCCGCGAGAAGGCCACCAGCAACATCTGCACCGCCCAGGCCCTGCTGGCGATCATGGCCACCTTCTACGCCATGTACCACGGCCCCGAGGGGCTGCGGCGGATCGCCCGGCGCATCCACCGCCTCACCGCCATCTTTGCCGCCGGCATGAGCGAACTGAGCTTCAGCGCGGAAAACGCCAGCTACTTCGACACCCTCACCTTCGAGGTTGGCGAGGCGAAGGAAGCCATCGTGCAACGGGCGCTGGCGGCCGGGATCAACCTGCGCGTCCACGCGGATAATCGCCTCGGCGTATCCCTGGACGAGACCACTCGCCGCGAGGACGTGGTCGCCCTGTGGGAGGTATTTGCCGGCAGCACCTCGGTCGCCGACATCGACCAGCTCGACGCCGCCATCGACCAGCACCCGGGCATCCCCGCCGAACTGCTGCGCGAGTGCGACTACCTCAGCCACCCCCTGTTCAACGACTACCACTCGGAAACCGAGATGCTGCGCTACATGCGCTATCTCGAGGACAAGGACATCGCCCTGAACCGGGCCATGATCCCCCTCGGCAGCTGCACCATGAAGCTCAACGCGACCACCGAGATGCTGCCGGTGACCTGGCCGGAATTCGCCGGCATCCACCCCTTCGCGCCCGCGGAGCAGACCCGGGGCTACCAGCTGATGCTCGCGGAGCTGGAGCAGATGCTGGTGGAAGCCACCGGCTACGACGCCATCTCCCTGCAGCCCAACGCCGGCTCCCAGGGCGAGTACGCCGGCCTGCTGGCCATCCTGCGCTACCACCAGAGCCGCGGCGATGCGCAGCGCACCATCTGCCTGATCCCCTCCTCCGCGCACGGCACCAACCCCGCCTCGGCGGCGCTGGCGGGCATGCAAGTGGTGATCGTCGAGTGCGACGAGAAGGGCAATGTCGACATGGCCGACCTGAAACTCAAGGCCGAGCGACACGCCGCTGAACTGGCCTGCATCATGGTCACCTACCCCTCGACCCACGGCGTGTTCGAGGAGTCGATCGTCGAGCTGTGCGAGGTGGTCCACCAGTACGGCGGGCAGGTCTACGTCGACGGCGCCAACCTCAACGCCCTGGTCGGCCTCGCCGCACCGGGCAAGTTCGGCGCCGATGTCTCCCACCTCAACCTGCACAAGACCTTCTGCATTCCCCACGGCGGCGGCGGCCCGGGCATGGGCCCGATCGGCGTCGGCGCCCACCTGGCGCCCTTCCTGCCGAGCAACCCGGTGCGCCCGGTTCCCGGCCTCGACGCCGGCAACGACGTGGTCTCTGCGGCGCCCTACGGCAGCGCCTCGATCCTGCCCATCTCCTGGGCCTATATTGCGCTGATGGGCGGCGAGGGCCTGACCGAGGCGACCAGGGTGGCGATCCTCAACGCCAACTACATCGCCCACCGGCTCAAGGATCACTACAAGATTCTCTACACCGGCGGCAGCGGCCGGGTGGCCCACGAGTGCATCGTCGATATCCGCCCGCTGAAGGAGGCCTCGGGCATCTCCGAGGAGGATATCGCCAAGCGCCTGATCGACTACGGCTTCCACGCCCCGACCATGAGCTTCCCGGTGCCGGGCACGCTGATGGTGGAGCCCACCGAATCGGAATCCCTGTTCGAGCTGGACCGCTTCTGCGACGCGCTGATCGCCATCCGCGGCGAAATCGCCGCCGTGCAGAGCGGCGAACTCGAGGCGGGCGACAACCCCCTGTGCAACGCCCCGCACACCCTGGCGGATGTGGCGGCCAGCGAATGGAGCCACCCCTACTCCCGCGAGCAGGCCGCCTACCCGGTGGAGTCGCTGCGCCGCTACAAGTACTGGGCGCCGGTCAACCGGGTGGACAACGTCTACGGCGACCGCAACCTCTACTGCGCCTGCCCGGCGATCGACAGCTACCGCGACGAGACCGCCTGAGGCGTTCCAGCGCGGCGCCTTACAACAACGCCGCAGCCAGCTCCCGGCAGCAGACGAGCAGGCCGGGAATGCCCCCGCCCTCCTCCTGCAGCACCTGCAGGCAGACGTGATCCGCTCCCGCCGCGTGGTGCTCGTCGACCCGGCGGCGGATGGCCTCGACATCGCCCCAGGCGAACAGGCCGTCGACCAGGCGATCGCTGACCGTGTCCACATCCTCCAGTGAGAAACCCAGCCGCAGCCAGTTGTTGCGGTAGTTGGGCAGGAACTGGTAGATGCTGAGTGCCTGGCGGGCTATCGCCCGCGCCCGCCCGGGGTCGGTCTCCAGGATCACCCCCTGCTCCGGCGCCAGCAGCTTGCCCGGGCCGAGAATCTCCCGCGCCTGCGCGGTGTGCTCCGGGGTCACCAGGTAGGGGTGGGCACCGGCGGTGCGCTCGGCACTGAGCGCCAGCATCTTCGGCCCCAGTGCGGCGAGGCACAGGTGTTCCGCCGCCAGCCCCGCACTGGCCAGGCCGTCGAGGAATTCCCGGGTCACCGCCAGCGGTTTTTGCCAGCTTTCGCCTATCAGCGGCCCGTGGCTGATGCCCAGGCCGAGCATCACCCGGCCCTGTGACGCGGGGTCCAGCCCCTGGAACCAGGCGGCGACATCCTCCGGCCGGTGTTTCCAGATATTGAGAATCCCGGTGGCGATGGTGATCTCCCCGGTAGCGGCGAGCAGGCTGTCGACGCTGCCGAGGACGGCATCGTCCACCCCGCCGGGAATCCACAGCGCGCCAAAGCCCAGCGCCTCGAGCTCGGCGGCGGCATCCTGCGCCTGTTGCGGGTCGCCGAAACGCAGCTCCATCGACCACAGGCCGAGCCTGCCAAATGCCGGCGCACTCACGAGCCGACCGCCAGCGGAACGCAAATTCCCCAACCTGTGTATTGCATGCCCCTCTCCTTATTTTTCAATCCAGGTGACGGAACATGGTAGACGATGCCCCGGCACGGGTCTCGCCACGACGCGGGCGGGATGTTCAAGATTATTTAATGTCACATTATTGACACTAAAATACGGGGAGTAGACAATGAATCAACTGACCCGACCGGCCATCGCCGGCCGAGGTATTACTGGAGAGAGATAATTCCATGTCAGAAGCAGCCGCAGCGGAATCAAAATGCCCCTTTCACGACAACGTGGATCGTCGTAAATCGGCCAGTATCGCCCTCGAGAACACTCACGCACCGGCAGGTTCCCACTGGGTGAAGAGCGCCCTGATGGCGCAGAAGGTACTGCGCAACAAAAACGCCCTGCAGGCCGGTGCCAGTGCCGAGTCCCTGAGCTACAAGAACCCGGAGCACGCCCCGGTGTTCTTCCTCGACGGCCAGGAGCACTTCAACAAGCGGCGCAAGACCCAGCGCTTCCTTTCGCCCAAGGCGGTAACCGACCAGCACTACGTGGTGATGGAACGGGTGACCACGGAACTGCTGGACAAGCTCCGCCAGAGCGGCGCGGCCAAACTCGAGGACATTACCTTCCAGCTGGCCATCGAGGTGGTGGGGGAAATTCTCGGCCTGACCAACAGCGACCAGGCGGAGCGCGCCGTGCGCATCCAGCGGGTACTCTATTCCAGCATCGCCAATGCCAGGCCGGGGCTGCAGACCTGGCTGCTCAACCTCAAGCGCATGTTCCACATGGGCGTGTTCTACCTCTTCGACGTGCGCCCGGCGATCAAGGCGCGGGAGAACAACCCCAGGGACGACGCCATCTCGACCTACCTGGACGAGGAATATTCGCACCTGTCGATCGTCGTCGAGTGCCTGACCTACGGCACCGCCGGTATGCTGACTACCCGGGAATTCATCCTCATGTGCGCCTGGTACATGTTCGAGGACGAGGCCCTGCGCGAGCGTTTCCTCAACGGCGATAGCAAGGACCAGCTGGCCATCCTGATGGAAATCCTGCGCCTCGAGCCGGTGGCGGCGATGGTGATGCGCCGCGTGCACGAGGAACTCGATGACGGCGCGGGCCACACCCTGCCCTCCGGCGAGCTCTACAGCATCGACCTGCGCCAGGCCAATGTCGACGAGGCGCTGGTCGGCGAGTGCCCCTTCGCCTTCGACCCGGAGCGGGCCCAGCGCATGCGCGACTCCGGTCGCTACCTGAGCTTCTCCGACGGCCCGCACAGCTGCCCCGGCTGGCAGGTGGCCCTGCACGAGACAAGGATTTTTCTCGAAGCCATGTTCAAGCTCCCCGGTCTGACGCTGGACCGCGCCCCGGACATGCACTGGAACGACACCCTGGGCAGCTACGAGCTGCGCGATATGCTGGTCTCCTGCGACCGCTCCTGAAACCGGCTCACCGCTGACAGCGCCCCGCCGTGCACTGCCGCGCGGCGGGCAGCTTCCCCCCACCGCCTGCTCCCCGGCGCAGCACGGCTGATTTCCCCCCCGGATAAGATACAATCCTTGCAGGCTGGCGCCGGGCGCCGGCTGTTGTCCGCTCAATAACACGACAATCCGGCGTCGTTCGCGCGACGCCCAGGACCGGGAACCCGCAATGCGTTATCCAAAAACAACTATTTTCATCGTTCTGTTACTGGCATTTGCCGGCTGGAGCTACAGCTGGACCTACACGCCCTACGGAAGGCTCGACTACCGCGCCGCCTTCTCGCTGCACCTGCTGAGCTTTGAGCGGGAATACCAGCCGGACCCGCAGAGCGACTTCAGGTTCAACCTGCCGGTCAACATGATCTACGCCTTCAGCGCCATGCTGCCCAAGGCTGAGGTCGCCAGGGTCGAGGACCGCAAGATCCCCGGCCAAGGGGTCGATGTCCCCGTGCGGATCTACTGGCCCAACGGGCTCGCCGAGGACAGCCCGCCGCCGGTGATCGTCTATTTTCACGGCGGCGGCTTCGTCGTCGGCAACGTGGACATCTTCGACCCGCTGACCCGGCAGCTGGCCGATGCGACCAAATCCATCGTCGTCTCCGTCGACTACCGGCTCGCGCCCGCCCACCCCTGGCCCGCCGCGGTGGAGGACAGTTATGCCGCGACGCAATGGGCGGCAGACAACGCCGCAGCACTGGGTGGCGACCCCCGGCGCATCGTCATTGCCGGCGACAGCGCCGGCGGCAACCTGTCAGCGGTCATCGCGCAGAAGGCGCGGGACGAAGGCGGGCCGGCACTCGCCGGGCACATCATGTACTACCCGGCCACCGACCTCACCGGCACGCCCTACGACAGCATGCAGAACTTCATCGATGGCTACGGACTGTCCAGCGAGGCCACCGGCGCCTTCCACGAGGCCTATATCGGTCACGTCGCCGAAGAGCAGCGCGCCACGCCCTACCTGTCGCCCCTGCTCGCGGCGAAGGTCGAAGGCCTGCCACCGGCACTGCTGATCACCGCCGGTTTCGACCCCCTCCACGACGCTGGCCTGGCCTACGCGCAGCGGCTGGAAGCGGAAGGCGTGAATACGGTCTACGTCGACTATCCGCACACCATTCACGGTTTCATGAGCATCCCGCTGTTCAGCGAACAGGCCGATGCGATGGCGAAGACGGCGCGCTTCATGCGCGAAAAGATCAAAGGCTCCGCCGGGTGAACTACTGGCTGTTCAAGTCCGAGCCCGACGAGTACAGCATCGACGACCTGTTGGCCGAGCCGCGGGGCGCCGGCCGCTGGGACGGCATCCGCAACTACCAGGCGCGCAACATCCTGCGCGACCAGGTCGCCGTGGGTGACCGGGTGCTGTTCTACCACAGCAGCTGCAAGGTGCCCGGCGCCGCGGGTACAGCCGAGGTGGTGAAGGCGGCCTACCCGGACCCGGCGCAGTTCGACCCGGACAGCCGCTACTTCGACCCGAAGGCCAGCGCGGACCAGCCGCGCTGGTTCTGCGTCGATCTCGCGGCGCTGGAGAAGTTTGCCGAAGTGGTGTCGTTGAAGCAGCTCAAAGCCACGCCGGCGCTGGAAGACATGGTGCTGCTGAAACAGGGCCGGCTCTCGGTGCAACCGGTGAGCGCCGCGCAGTGGGCCACCATCCTCGGCCTGGCCGGCAAGGCCTGATTCAGCCGGCGGGGGCCGTCAGTCCCAGCACCTGGCGCGCGTAATCGAGCGCCGCGGCCGCCCCCACCCGCACGCTGTAGTCCTCGATAAACAGTTTCCCCACCACCCGGCCAGCCGGGTCGATCACGATCATTCCCGGGTGCGGGATACCGTAGGCAGTGTCGCCGGGCTGGTAGTTTTCGTTGAGGATACCCAGGGTACGGAAGGTCAGCGTGTTGACGTCGTGCAGGATGGGGTACTCGATGCCCCACTTGCGCACGAATGCCTGCTGCAGCTCCGGCTCGTCATAGGTGATGGCGACGATGGCGATACCGGCGGCGTCGAAGTCCGCCTTGTGCTCCTGTAACTGGACCATCTGCCGCATGCAGAAGGGGCACCACTGCGCCGAGCGGGTCGCCGTCAGTACGGTGCCATTGGCGCCGGCGAATTCGTCCAGCAGGCGAATCTCGCGGCCCTGGTAGGTGGCGATCACCCCGGGGAAGTGCGAACCGATCACCGGCCCCGGATCGAAGGCGTCCCGGTCCGCATCGACGAACATATCGCTGGTTACGCTGTCGTAGAGGAACTGCAGCAGCGGCTCGCGAAACAACCAGCCGAGGCCCGCAATAACAACCAGGACCAGTGCGGATACTGCCAATGCTTTCTTCATACTACCTCCCGTATCGCCTGCCGACGGCCACTCGTCGCAAAAAGCAGCGGGTTCATCGCAGAAGTGGCCCTCCCGACAAGACTCCGCCATCAACTTAACGCATTCTGCGCCCTTGGCGCCAGCAGGGTACCCGTCCCCCCCGGCTCGCCGATGACAGTAATCACAGGGGAGCATATGAGCACAATGCACGCCCAACGCTTCAGAGTCCTCGCCCCGATCGCCGTCATCCTGCTGAGCGCCGGGATCTACGCCCTGCTGCATCTCTCCCGCCCGGAACCGGAGCAGTCGGACAAGGGGCCGCGCGGCGCCGCGGTACGGGTCGCCGTCGCCACCGAATCCAGCGGCACGCTGGAGGTCCTGACCCACGGCGAGGTGCGCCCGCGGGTAGAGATCGACCTGGTCTCGGAGGTGGGTGGCCGGGTAACCGCGGTGTCGCCGCAATTCGTGCTCGGCGGCACCGTCGAACCCGGCGCGCTGCTGTTGCAGATCGACGATACCGATTACCAGCTCGCCCTGCGCGAGGCCCGGGCGCGGGTGGCCGATGCCGAACTGGCGGTGCAACAGGCGCTGGCCGACCAGGACGTGGCGCGCAAACAGCTGCGCAACAGCCGCGACGCCAGCGACCTCGCCCTGAAAAAACCCCAGGTGGCACAGGCCCGGGCGATGCTGGAAGCCGCCGGGGCCGGTGTCGCCCAGGCGCAGCTCAACCTCGAGCGCACCGCGGTGAGCCTGCCCTTCAGCGGCCGAATTACACAGACCTATGTCCAGGTCGGCCAGTTCATCAGCCCGGGCACCGCCCTGGCGCGGGTGTTTGGCACCGACCTGGTGGAAGTGCGGCTGCCGCTGACCAACGCCCAACTGGCGATGCTCGACCTGCCGATAGGCCACACCGCCCCGGCGGGTGGCGGCCTGGAGGTCAGCTTCTCTGCCCGGGTGGGCGGCACCCAACATCACTGGCACGGCAAACTGGTGCGTATCGATCCCTCGGTGGACCCGGACACCCGGCTGCTCTACGCCACCGCCGAGGTGGACGACCCCTACGGCGCGGCCGTCTCCATGGATGGCATGCCGCTGGCGGTGGGGCTGTTCGTGGAAGCGCGCATCGAGGGCAGCAAGCGGGTGCATGCGCTGCAGATTCCCGCCAAGGCCCTGCGCGCGGGCGACCTGGTCTACGTGGTCAACGACGAGGGCCTGCTGGAGATCCGCGACGTGAAGGTCGCCACCAGCAACGCCAGCCTGGCGGTCATCCACAGCGGTCTGGAGGCCGGCGAGCGGGTCGTGGTATCGGCCCTGCGCAACCCGATAGCGGGCATGCTGCTCAGCACGATATCCGACGACATGGAGGGCTGATCGATGCAGCGACTTATCGCCTGGTGGGTACACAACCCGGTCGCCGCGAACCTGCTGATGTTCGGCATCGTGCTCTCCGGCGCACTCGGCTTGCAGGCCATCGAGAAGGAAGCATTCCCCAGTATCAAGAAGAGCCAGGCGACCATCAGCGTCAGCTGGCCCGGCGCCAACCCCCAGGAGGTGGAGGAGCAGGTCATCCTGCGTATCGAGCAGTCGCTGGAGAATGTCGACGAGGTCTATCACTACTATTCCACCGCCACCGAGGGGGCGGCGGAGATCACTGTCTCCACCTTTCCCAACATCGACATCAACGAGTTCGTCAACGAGGTCAAGAGCGCGGTCGACGCGGTCACCGCCCTGCCCGCCGACATCGAGCCGCCGCGGGTACAGCGCACCCAGAACCGCGAGGAGATGATCCGCGTCGCCGTCTACGGCAATGCCAGCGAGCGGGAACTGAGCCGGCTGGCCCACGAGTTGAAGGACGAAGTGGCCGCCCTGCCCCATGTCTCCACCATCAATCTCTTCGGCACCCGGGCAGAGGAAGTCTCGATCGAGCTCTCCGAGGCGGCCATGCGCCGCTACGGCCTCAGCTTCGAGGAAGTGGCCAACGCCATCCGCAGCAATTCCATCAACCTCTCCTCCGGCCAGATACGCACCGCCACCGGCGATGTACAGCTGCGCGCCCGCAACCTGGCGGACAACCAGGCGGATTTCGAGCGCATCGTGGTGCGCCAGGCCGATGAGGGCGGTGTGGTACGCATCGGCGACGTGGCCCGGGTTACCGACGGCTACGAGGACAACGAAATCCTCACCACCCTCAACGGCAAGCCCGCGGTACTCATCCAGATTCTGAGCACCGAGAACATGCAGGTGGTCAAGGCGAGTGAGGCGGTCAAGGCGTGGATGGAGGAGACCGAGGCCCGCCTGCCGCCGGGAATCCACCTCGACCTCTGGTTCGATACCGCGGACATCTACACCGAGCGCATGGGCCTGATAACGGAATCCGCACTGCAGGGCCTGGCCCTGGTCCTCGTGGTGCTGCTGCTCTCGCTGCGGCCCAAGGTGGCCATCTGGGTCACCGGCGGTATCGCCATCGCCTTCATCGGCACCTTTTCCCTGCTGCCGGTGAACGACGTCTCGATGAACGTGATGTCCTCCTTCGCCTTCCTGCTGGTGCTGGGCATCGTGGTCGACGACGCCATCGTGGTCGGCGAGAGCATCCACCACCACGCCCACCAGAGCGGTGGCGGCGCGGCCTCCGCCATCGAAGGTGCCCTGGCGGTCTCCCGGCCGGTCATCTTCGCCGTGCTGACGACGATGATCGCCTTCGCCCCCTGGCTGTTCGTCACCGGCGAGGCGGCGCAGATGACCCGGCAGCTCTCCATCGTGATCACCGTCGCCCTGACCATCTCGCTGCTGGAAGCCTTTTTCATCCTGCCGGCGCACCTGCGCCACCTGGAGCCGCGCGGCGAGTTGCACGGCCTGGCCCGGCTGCAGCAGCGCACCGAGCACAGCATCATCGACTTCGCCGAGCGGGTTTACCGCCCGGCCCTGGCCGCGGCCCTGCGCCACCGCTACCTCACCGCAAGCATATTCATCGGCGCCTTCGTCATCAGCATCGGCGTGTTCACCAGCGGCTGGGTGCGTTTTTACTTCATGCCGCAGGTCGAGTCGGAGCAGATCTACATCAACGTCACCCTGCCCAGCGGCACACCCTACGGCCGGGCGCTGGAAATTCTCGACCAGCTCCAGGCCGCCGAGCGCCTGCTGGTTGCGGAGGTCAACGAGCGGGCGGAAAGCTCCGGGGAGGGCAGCGGCGAATTGATCCAGGGCTGGTACACGCGGGCCCGGCGCGACAGTGTCATCGCCATCGTCAAGCTCGCGCCACCGGAAGTTCGCGACCTCTCCGCCAGGCAGGCGGCGGAGCGCCTGCGCGACCTGGTGGGCGAAATCCCGGACTCGGACGATATCCAGGTCAACTATTCAATTACCGACCACGGTCCCGACCTGGTCTACCTGCTCAAGCACCGGGACAGGGACATCCTCAACGCCGCCAGCAGGGAGCTGCAGGAGCAGATCAGCAGCTACGACGGCACCTACTTTGTCCGCGACAGCCAGCGCGGGGAGTCGGACGAGATCATCCTCAATCTGCTGCCCGGGGCGGAAAAGCTCGGCATCACCCTGGCCGACGTCTCGCGCCAGGTGCGCCAGGCCTACTACGGCGAGGAGGTGCAGCGCCTGCCGAGAGAGTATGGTGACACCAGGGTGATGGTGCGCTACGCGCAGGAACTGCGCGAGGACCTCTCCAGCCTGAACAACTTCCGCGTGCGCACAGCCGACGGGCGCGAGTTGCCGCTGCTCTCGGTGGCGGAAATCTCAATTGCCAGCGGTGTACAGCGCATCCAGCGCCGCGATGGTGAGCGTTACATCCAGGTCCAGGCGGACATGGATCACGAGCGGATGGGCGATATCACCCGGGACATACAGGATAACTACCTGGGGCAACTGCAAGCGCGCTACCCCGGGCTACAGGTGCTCAAGGGCGGGCAGCAGGAAGCCGAGGAGGAGTTCTTCGGGGAGATCGTCGCACTGTACGCCGTCGCCCTGTTCGCCATGTACGCGCTGATCGCCGTGGCCTTCCACTCCTACTGGTTACCGCTGCTGGTCATGACGGCGATACCCTTCGGCTTCATGGGGGCAATTTACGGCCACCTGCTGTTCGGCATGCCGATGGCGATGTTCTCCTATTTCGGCATCGGCGCCGCCGCCGGGGTAGTCGTCAACGACAACCTGGTGCTGGTGGACTACGTCGGCCGCTTGCGGGCCCGGGGGGAAAACCTGAGCGACGCCCTGGTAGACGCCGCGGTGAACCGCTTCCGGCCGATCCTGCTGACCACGCTGACGACCTTTGTCGGCTTGGCGCCGATCATGGTGGAGCGCGCCACCAACGCGCAGTTCCTCAAGCCGGCGGTGGTCGCCCTGGCCTTCGGCGTGCTCTTCGCGCTGTTCGTGACCCTGCTGATGGTGCCGGCCCTGTATGCGATTGGCGGCGACTGCAGCCGCGCGATCGCGGCCCTGAGGCAGCGTTTCATCCCCGCCCGGGGCTGAGCGGCAGGGCGGGTCAGTGCCCGCTCTGGTGTTTCTCGAAGGCCGCCAGCTGTTCGGCACTGGCCTCGGTCTGGTACTTCGCCTTCCACTCGGCGTAGGGCATGCCGTAGACGTGTTCGCGGGCGTGGTCGTAGTCCATCGCCACGCCCTGCTCTTCAGCCGCCGCCACGTACCACTTGGACAGACAGTTGCGGCAGAAACCGGCGAGTTCCATCAGCTCGATATTCTGCACGTCCTTGCGGCTGTCCAGGTGCTCGAGCAGGCGGCGGAATACCGCGGCCTCGATGGCGTTGCTTTTTTCCGTATCGATCTCACAAGACATGATTTTCTCCTTTCACCGGCGACAGAATGCCGGTCAGTATTCCAGGGCGACGCGATCCGCGCCGAGCTCGTCGCGCAGGGCCTGTAGCAGGTCGTCGCTGGGCACCACCTGCCAGCGCTCGCCGCAGTCGAAGCGGGCCCGGTTGCGCTCCTGGAAATAGACCATGGAGACCGGGCAGTTGCCGCCGCTGGCGCCGGACAGGAGTTGCTCGATGCTGTCCGCCAGCTGCTCGTTGAGGCGGTCGGCGCGCACCTCCAGCGTCAGGCGCGAGGCGTAGTTCTGCCGCGCCTGGTCCATGCTGCGCAGGCTGTTGGCGCGCATGGTGGGCTCGCCGGTGCGATCGTCCTGCTGCACCCGGCCCTCGGCGATGACAATGGTGTCTTTCACCAGCAATTCCCGGTACTCCGAGTAGACCTCGCCGAACAGGGTCACCTCCATCTGTGCGGAGCTGTCGTCCAGGGTCATCACCGCCATCGTGCCGCGCTGGCTGTTGATGGTACGGGTGGCCATGATCAGCCCCGCGACCACCTGGCCACCCTGGCGGTCGGCGCGGATCTCGCTGATCCGGTTGGGGGCGAAGCGGCGGACTTCCTCGCGGTACTCGTCGATGGGGTGGCCGCTGATGTAGAGCCCGAGGGTCTCGCGCTCGCCGCCGAGGCGCTCCTTGTCGGTCCAGGGGCGCACGCCGCGGAACGGGGCGTAGACGTCCTCGCCGCTGTCGTCACTGCCCGGCACCAGCTCACCGAACATGTCCACCATGCCGGCATCGCGGTTGCTGGCGGCCTGCTCGGCGGCCTTCAGCGCGTCCTCGAGGCTGGCCATCAGCACCCAGCGGTCCTCGCCGAAGGTGTCGAGGGCGCCGGAGCGGACCATCGCCTCGATGGCCCTGCGGTTGACCTTGCGCGGGTCGGTGCGGGCGCAGAACTCGAACAGGCTGGCGAAGGGACCGCCCTCCTCCCGCGCGCGCAGGATATTTTCCACCGGGCCCTCGCCCAGGCCCTTGATCGCACCGAGGCCGTAGATGATCTCGTCCTGCAGGTTGACCGTGAACATGTACTGGCCCTCGTTCACGTCGGGCAGTTTCACCGTCAGCCCCATGCGCTTGCACTCGTCGAGGAAGACCACGATCTTCTCGGTGTTGTCGAGTTCCGAGCTCATCACCGCGGCCATGAAGGGCGCCGGATAGTGGGCCTTGAGCCAGGCGGTCTGGTAGGAGACCAGCGCGTAGGCGGCGGAGTGCGACTTGTTGAAGCCGTAACCGGCGAATTTCTCCACCAGGTCGAAGATCTTCATCGCCAGCTCGCCGTCGACGCCCTTGCCCATGGCGCCCTCCTCGAAAACCGCCCGCTGCTTGGCCATCTCCTCGGGTTTTTTCTTGCCCATCGCCCGGCGCAGCATGTCCGCGCCGCCGAGGGTGTAGCCGGCCAGCACCTGGGCGATCTGCATCACCTGCTCCTGGTAGAGGATGATGCCGTAGGTGGGCTCCAGGATCGGCGCCAGCCACTCGTGCTGGTACTGGGCGTCCGGGTAGGAAATCTGCTCCCGGCCGTGCTTGCGGTTGATGAAGTTGTCGACCATCCCCGACTGCAAGGGGCCCGGCCGGAACAGCGCCACCAGGGCGATGATGTCCTCGAAACAGTCCGGCTGCAGGCGCTCGATGAGGTCCTTCATGCCGCGGGATTCGAGCTGGAACACCGCGGTGGTGGTGGCGGATTTCAGCAGCCCGAAGACCGCGGGATCGTCGAGCGGGATGGCGGCGATTTCCAGCTCCTCTTCACCCGTGCGACCGCGGGCGCTGTTGATCATCTTCACCGCCCAGTCGATGATGGTCAGGGTGCGCAGGCCGAGGAAGTCGAACTTCACCAGGCCGGCGTCCTCCACATCGCCCTTGTCGTACTGGGTCACCAGGCCGCCGCCGGTTTCGTCGCAGTACAGCGGCGAGAAGTCGGTGAGCTTCGAGGGTGCGATGACCACGCCGCCGGCGTGCTTGCCGACGTTGCGGGTGACGCCCTCAAGTTGCAGCGCCATATCCCAGATTTCCTGGGCCTGCTCGTCCTCGGCGAGGAACTCGCGCAGGGCCTCCTCCTGCTCGACGGCCTTCTCCAGGGTCATGCCGACCTCGAAGGGAATCAGCTTGGAGAGCTTGTCGGCGAGGCCGTAGGACTTGCCCTGTACCCGGGCCACGTCGCGCACCACCGCCTTGGCCGCCATGGTGCCGAAGGTGATGATCTGCGACACCGCCTCGCGGCCGTAGGTGTCGGCGACGTAGTCGATCACCCGGTCGCGCTTGTCCATGCAGAAGTCGACGTCGAAGTCGGGCATGGAGACCCGCTCCGGGTTGAGGAAGCGCTCGAACAGCAGGTCGTAGGCGATAGGGTCGAGGTCGGTGATCTCCAGCGCGTAGGCCACCAGCGAACCGGCACCGGAACCCCGGCCGGGGCCCACGGGAATGTCGTGCTGCTTACCCCAGCGGATAAAGTCCATCACGATGAGGAAGTAGCCGGGGAAGCCCATCTGGATGATGGTGTCGAGCTCGAAATCGAGGCGTTCGCGGTACTCGCGCTGCGTGGCGGGGAAATCCGCCGCGCTGCTGTCGAAGAGAAACTCGAGGCGCTGGTCGAGCCCGGCGTGGGACAGCTGGCGGAAGTACTCGTCCATGGTCAGCCCTTCCGGCACCGGGTAGTCCGGCAGGTAGGGCTTGCCCAGTTCCAGCACCAGGGCGCAGCGCCGGGCGATTTCCACGGTGTTTTCCAGGGCCTCGGGAATATCCGCGAACAACTCCGCCATCTCCTGCTCTGAGCGCAGGTATTGCTGGTCGGTGTAGCTGCGCGGCCGGCGCGGGTCGTCGAGGGTGCGCGACTCGCGGATACACACCCGCGCCTCGTGGGCCTCGAACTCCTCGGGCTGGAGGAAGCGCACGTCGTTGGTCGCGACGACCGGGCACTGCAGGTCTTCCGCCAGGGCCACGGCGGCGTGCAGGTGGCTCTCGTCCCCCTCGCGACCGCAGCGGTGCAGTTCCAGGTAGAAGCGCTGGGGGTAGAGTTGCATCCAGTAGCGGGCGCGCTCCCGGGCCTGGTCCAGCTTGCCGCCGAGCAGGGCCTGGCCGACGTCGCCGGCGGCCCCGGCGGAGAGCGCGATCAGGCCCTCGCTGGCCTGCTCCAGCCACTCGCGGCGCACGAAGGGCATACCCAGGCGCTGCCCCTCGGTGTAGGCGCGGGAGATCAGCAGGGTGAGGTTGCGATAACCCGCCTCGTTCATCGCCAGCAGGCACAGGGGGTGGGATTTCTCCGGGTCGTCCGGGTCGATGACCGCCAGGTCACTGCCGAAAATCGGCTGCACGCCGGCGGCAAAGGCGGCCTTGTAGGCCTTCACCAGGCCGAAGAAATTACAGAAGTCAGTGACTGCGACGGCGGGCATGCCGAGGGCCGCCGTGCGTTTCATCAGGGGGCCGAGCCGGACCAGGCCGTCGACGATGGAGTACTCGGAATGCAGGCGCAGGTGTACAAATTTGCTCATAGCGCGAGTGTAACCCGCCTGCGGCTGCGCGGCAGCTATTTACTGCTGGCGAGAGACAAGAATGCCCGCAGGGGCGGGCATTCGGTTATTTGACGATCTTCAGGGAGGGGCGACCTTCCGGCTTGGCGCCCGAGTCCGGCCCGGGTGCGTCCGGCGGTGGCGTATCCTCCGGGTCCTCGGTCTCGAATACCATGCCCTGGCCATTCTCCCGCGCGTAGATACCGATCACCGCCCCGACCGGGACGTAGATATCGGTGGCCACGCCGCCGAAGCGGCCGTTGAAGGCCACCGCGGTATTGCTGATGTTCAGCTCGATGACCGCGGTGGGCGAGATGTTGAGCACGATCTGCCCGTCCTTGACGTACTGCTCCGGCACCGTGACATGCTCGTGCCTGGCGTCAACCAGGATGTAGGGCGTGCAGTCGTTATCGACGATCCACTCGTAGAGTGCTCGCATGATGTAGGGACGGCTGGGTGACATCGACATAGTACCGCTCGGCACAGGCGCGCCTCAGGGGCGCATCTCGCGCTCCTGCTCAGACAGGCTCTCCTGGAACGACTCGCGTGCAAACAGCGCATCCATGTAGGCAAACAGCGGTTTGGTCTGCTTGGTGGGGCGAATGTCAACGCCCAGCGCGGGCAGGCGCCACAGGATCGGGGCGATGCAGCAATCGACGAGGGTGAATTCCTCGCTCATGAAGAAGGGCTTCTCGGCGAATATCGGGGCAATGGCGGTGATGCCGTCCTTGAGCTCCTTGGTCGCCTTCTTTACCACGTTGTCGCTGCGGGTGTTGAGAATGGAGTCGACCTGCGCGCACCAGTCGCGCTCGATGCGGTGGATCAGCAGGCGGCTCTCGGCCCGGGCCACCGGGTATACCGGCAACAGCGGCGGATGGGGGAAACGCTCGTCGAGGTATTCCATCATCACCTTGGATTCGTACAGCACCAGCTCCCGGTCTACCAGGGTCGGCAGGCTGTTGTAGGGGTTGAGTTCGGACAGCTCAGCCGGCGGGTGGGCCGCATCGGTTTCGACGAGGTCCACAGTCACGCCCTTCTCCGCCAGGACTATCCGCACGCGATGGCTGTAGTGGCTGGTCGGGTCAGAGAAGAAGGTCATGGAGGACCGTTTTGTCACAACACCCATCGGGGAATTCCTCAATTGCTTTGCAGTAAGAGGCGGCGCATGAGCGCCGCCGGAGTGACCCGCTCGGGTCAGTGCACGTCCTTCCAGTACTCCCGGTTCAGCAACCAGGTGAAGACGAAGAACAGAACGATAAAGAGCAGCACAAAAATACCGGTACGCTGGCGTTCGGCCACCATCGGCTCGGCGGTGTAGGCCAGGAAGTTGACCAGGTCATACATCGCGCCGTCGAACTCTTCCGGGCTCATGCTGCCGGCCTGGGTAATGTCGAAGCGGCCACAGGGATCCTCGAGGATGTCCTCGCCGGTCAGCGGGTCGCGCTTGACGCCGCCGTTATGGGCCTTGACCGGGCCCATGGCGCACTCGGGCATGCCCTGCAGCTCCAGCAGCACGTGGGGCATGCCCACATCCTTGAACACCCGGTTGTTGACGCCGTAGGGCCGGCTGTCGTCGCGGTGGAAGTTACGCAGGTAGGTGTACAGCCATTCCGGCTGGCGGGCGCGGGAAACCAGCGTCAGGTCCGGCGGCGTCGCGCCGAACCACTTCTTGGCCACCGCGTCGTCCATCGCGTTTTCCATCAGCGAGCCGATTTTCTCGTCGGGATCGAAAATCAGGTTGGCCTGCATCAGGTCGTCGGGAATACCGAGATCCGCGGCGACACGGTTGTAGCGGGAGTACTGCAGCGAGTGACAACCCATGCAGTAGTTCATGTACAGCTTGGCGCCATTCTGCAGGGAGACCTTGTCTGAAGGGTCGGCCACGAACTCGTCGCAATCGATCGAGCCACAGGCGTGGGCTGATTCAGCTCCCACCGCCTTCAGCGGGAGGATAGTGAGCACCATGATCACCAGGAACACGGCGATACTGCGCCAGAAGCCCATGCCGCCGTCCATGGTCACCCGCTCCGGAACCGGCTTGGTCTTGTCCAGGGCCGACCATACCGGCATCAGCAGGAAGAAGGCGAAATAGAACACCGAGCAGATCTGCGCCAGGAAGGTGCGGCTGGGGGTCGGAGCCTTGACACCGAGCACACCGAGGATCAGGAAGCTGGCCACGAACAGCACCAGCATCACGCGGTTGATGTTGCCGCGGTAGCGCCAGGACTTGACCGGGCTGCGATCCAGCCACGGCAGCAGGAAGGGAATCGCCACGGAGGCAGCAAAGGCCACGAAGCCCCAGAACTTGTCCGGTACCGCGCGCAGTACGGAGTAGAACGGGGTGAAGTACCAGACCGGCGCAATGTGCTCCGGGGTCTTCAGGTTGTTGGCCTCCTCGAAGTTGGCGAATTCGAGGAAGTAACCGCCCATCTCCGGCAGGAAGAAGATGATGCCGCAGAAGATGAACAGGAACACCGCGATCGCCTGCAGGTCGTGCACCGTGTAGTAGGGGTGGAAAGCCACGCCGTCGAGCGGGATACCATCCGGGCCCTTGGTCTTCTTGATCTCGACGCCGTCCGGGTTGTTGGAACCCACTTCGTGCAGGGCCAGCAGGTGCAGCACCACCAGCGCCAGCAGCACGATGGGCAGGGCCACCACGTGCAGGGCGAAGAAGCGGTTCAGGGTGATGCCGGAGATCAGGTAGTCACCGCGAATCCAGGTGACGATGTCCTCGCCGACCACGGGGATCGCGCCAAACAGGGAGATGATCACCTGGGCGCCCCAGTAGGACATCTGACCCCAGGGCAGTACGTAGCCGACGAAGGCCTCGGCCATCAGGATCACGAAGATCAGCATGCCGAAGATCCAGATCAGCTCGCGGGGTTTCTTGTAAGACCCGTAGAGCAGCGCCCGGAACATGTGCAGGTAGACCACGATGAAGAAGGCCGAAGCACCGGTGGAGTGCATGTAGCGCAGGATCCAGCCGTAGTCGACATCGCGCATGATGTATTCGACCGAGGCGAATGCATTCTCCGCGCTCGGGGTGTAGTTCATGGTCAGCCAGATGCCGGTGAGGAGCTGGTTGACCAGCACCAGCAGCGACAGCACGCCGAAGAAATACCAGAAGTTGAAGTTCTTGGGCGCGTAGTACTTGCCCATGTGGGTATTCCACGCCCGCATGATGGGCAGGCGGGCATCGACCCAGTCGCGTAGTCCGAGAAGCATGTTATTCATCAGGCAGCCTCCGCATCCACGCCGATTACTAGAACGTTGTCACCCTCGTAGGAGTACGGGGGGACCACCAGGTTGGCGGATGCGGGTACACCCTTGTACACCCTGCCCGCCAGGTCGAACTTGGAACCGTGACACGGGCAGAAGAATCCGCCGACCCAGGAGTCGCCGCCGAGATCGGCCGCGCCCACTTCGGGGCGGAATTTCGGCGCGCAGCCGAGGTGGGTGCAGAGACCGACCAGTACCATGATCTCCGGGCGCAAGGCGCGCGCCTCGCCGGAAATGTAGGCGGGCTGGTCGGAAATTTCAGATTGGGGGTCTTTCAGGTTGTCATCGAGGCCAGGGAGGCTTTCAAGTTGCGCCGGCGTGCGGTGAACGACGTACACCGGCTTGCCGCGCCACTCTTCTGTCATCATCTGCCCGGGCTCGAGCTTGCTGATATCCACCTTGACCGGTGCGCCAGCCGCCTTGGCCTTGGCGGAGGGGTTCCACGATCCGAGAAACGGCACCGCTATACCGACCGCACCTGCAGCGCCAACCGCGCTGGTAGCCGCGGTCAGGAACTTGCGCCTGCCCGAGTTTACGCCATCACTGCTCATTCTTGTTCTCCCCTGAATCGGAGGCGGGATTGCAGATGAACACCCACGATGAACCCACCTTCCACAAAATGCTGCAAATACTAATGATTTTGCCGCCCGCTGACAAGGCGAACGCCTTGATTTACAAGCCTTTTGCCGCGCCCTAAAAGCGCTGCCGATCGCTGTTGAAGGGCATAAAAAAACGCCCGCCCGGGTTGCGGGTGGGCGTTCTGATCTGGTCGCGGGTACCGACCGGAATTAACGCTTGGAGTACTGCGGACGCTTACGCGCCTTGCGCAGACCGACTTTCTTACGCTCCACTTCGCGGGCGTCGCGGGTAACATATCCAGCTGCGCGCAGTGAGCCGCGCAGGGATTCGTCGTACTCCATCAGGGCGCGGGTAATGCCGTGGCGGATCGCGCCGGCCTGACCGAAGCTGCCACCGCCCTGGACGGTGACGTTGATATCGAACTTGTCGTTCATTTCCACCAGCTCGAGCGGCTGGCGCACGATCATGCGGGCAACTTCACGCCCGAAATACTGGTCGAGGGGGCGATGGTTGACGGTAATGTTACCTTCGCCACTCTTGATAAAAACACGGGCAGTGGAAGTCTTGCGGCGCCCAGTTCCGTAATATTGGCTTGCTGACATAGTAAGAGTCCGTTAAATGCTCAGGGGCTGGGGCTGCTGTGCGGCGTGGGGATGCACATCGCCCGCGTACACTTTCAGCTTCTTGAACATGGCGCGGCCCAGGGGGTTGCGCGGCAACATGCCCTTTACTGCACTCTGGATAACACGCTCGGGGGCCTTGTCGATCAGCTTTTCAAAAGAGATGGACTTGAGGCCACCGGGGTAACCAGTGTGGCTGTGATACATCTTGTCGGTCGCCTTGGCGCCGGTGACACGTACTTTCTCCGCGTTGATTACGACGATGTAGTCGCCGGTATCAACGTGCGGCGTGTACTCGGGTTTGTGTTTGCCGCGCAAACGATGCGCGATTTCACTTGCCAGGCGCCCCAGGGTCTTATCAGCGGCGTCGACCACGAACCAGTCGCGGGACACGTCTTCTGCTTTGGCACTATAAGTTTTCATGAGAATGACTGCCTCTTGGAGGGCTCCAATTTCGAGAGCGCGAATACTAAGCAATCGAGCACCCCTTTTCAAGCGGAAAGTCGAATAATTTTCGCAACTTAGGGGCGGCGGGAAAGTGTGAATTTTGCCGCCACCGGACCGGGACTCAAGAGCCCGGTCGCTGGAGCGCCCCGGCCGGCTTCGGGGTTCCGAATCCCGCTGGGCCTGAGCATCCGCCGGAGGGCCTTCCGCGCGTCGAATCAAAGCGCTTTCGAGTAAGCGCGGAAGGATCACCGGCGGATGCGGCAGCCCCATTTCAAACCCGATATCAGGCCCGGTGCTCCCGCGCCAGGTACTCGTGCGACTGCATCTCCTGCAGCCGCGACTGGGTGCGCTGGAACTCGAAACCCAGGCTGCCACTGGCGTAGAGGTCGAGCAGCGGTTTCTCCGCCGCGATCACCAGCTTCACGTGGCGGTCGTAGAACTCGTCGACCAGGTTGATGAAGCGCCGCGCCTGGTCGTTGAGCTCGGAGGTGAACTCCGGCACGCCCGAGAGCAGCACCGCGTGGAACTCCCGCGCCAGCTCGATGTAGTCGTTCTGCGAACGCGGGCCGTCGCACAACTCGGCAAAATCGAACCAGGCCACGTCGTCGGAGAGGCGGCGACAGGTCAGGTAGCGATTGTTGACCTGGATCCGCTCCCAGTGGCGGCCCGGCTCCACGGCGAGGGCCTCGAAACTGGCCTCGAGGCTCTGGTCGGCGGCCTCCCCCAGCGGGCAGTGGTAGAGTTCGGCCTGCTGCAGGGTGCGCAGGCGGTAATCGATACCGGCATCGACGTTGACCACCTGGGTGTATTTCTGGATCTGCGCAATCGCCGGCAGGAAGCGCTGGCGCTGCAGGCCGTTTTCGTAGAGGCGCTCGGGCACGATATTCGAGGTGGCAACCAGGGTCACGCCGCGCTCGAACAGGGCTTCCATCAGCCCGCCGAGGAGCATCGCGTCGCCGATATCGGTGACGAAGAACTCGTCGAAGCAGATCACCACCGCCTCAGCAGCGATGCGGTCGGCGACGATTTCCAGCGGGTTCTTCTCACCCTCGAGACTGGTCAGTTCCTGGTGCACCCGGCGCATGAAACGGTGGAAATGCACCCGCATCTTGCGTTCGAAGGGCAGGCAGTCGTGAAAGTTGTCCACCAGGTAGGTCTTGCCGCGCCCGACACCACCCCAGAGATACAAGCCGATTTCGGGTTCGACCGGCTCCTTGCGCAGCCGCTTCACCAGCGAGGACAGCAAGCCGTCACGCTGGCGCTGGCGCGCGACGAGGCGCCCGTGCAGGTCGTCGAGGAGGCGCACGGCGTTCTCCTGGGCGGGGTCGTGGTTAAACCCTTCCCGTTGCAGGTCGGCCTGATAGCGCTGCCAGGGTGTGCTCATGAATGCGGGTTGTGATGGTAATACCGGGCGCGACACTTTACCCACAGCCCCGGTGAATGGCAACGCCGCCAACGCGCTACTTCAGGCTGCGCAAATGAGGTTATACTGATCTTCCCCGTAAAAACGGATCGCAAGGAGTCGCCGTGTATAGCCTTACCGTCCTCATCATCTGCACGCTTGTCGGCATCGCCGCAGGGCTTGGCGCTGGCGTACTGATCAGCCAGCGGGTCGCCCCGAGCGGCCAGAAGCGACGCGAGGCCGAGCGGCTGCTGGACCATGCCCTGCAGGAAAAGAAGGCCTACGAGGACGAGGTTGTAGAGCATTTCACCGACACCGCCAAGCTGCTGAACCAACTCACCGAGAGCTACCGCAGCGTGCACAATCACCTGGCGCGCGGGGCGAATGACCTGTGCCGTGGCAGTGGTCCGATCGCACTCGACCACATGGACCGCAAGGCTGACCCGGCACAAATACCCCCGGACCTGGTGGACATCAATCCACCGCGGGACTATGCGCCGAAGGCCTCGCCCGATGAAAAGGGAATTCTCAGCGAGGGCTACGGCCTGGAGCGGAAGAAGTCCGCGGAAGAAGACAGCCCGCGCCCGCCGCCGCCCCTGTAAGAAGCAGCGCGCCGCGGGCGGCAACTACACCGGGTTGTCGCAATCGAAAAAGCGGTGCTCGATGGCAAATTCCGCCGCCAGGGCCTCACCCACCGCCTGTACCCCGTAGCGCTCGGTGGCGTGGTGGCCAGCGGCGATAAAGCCGATCCCCTCCTCCCTGGCGACATGCACCGTCGGCTCCGAGACCTCACCGGTGATAAACAGGTCCGCCCCCACCGCCACCGCCGCCTCGATATAGGACTGCGCGGCACCGGTACACCAGGCCACCCGCTCGACCCGCATCCCCGGGTCCGCCACCAGCAGGGGTTCGCGCCCCGTCAACTGCTGGATACGCTCAGCCAGCAGGCCGGCGCTTGATGCCTCGGGGAGGCGCCCGACATTGCCCACGGCGGCGGCGTCGTTGGGCTGCAGGGGGCCCACCTCCACCAGCCCCAGAAGCTCGCCCAGCCGGGCGTTGTTGCCCAGGGTCGGGTGGGCGTCGAGTGGCAGGTGGTAGGCGAGCAGGCTGATGTCATTCTTCAGCAGGGTCGCCAGGCGGCGGCGCTTCATGCCAACAATGGCCTCAGCTTCACCGCGCCAGAAGTATCCGTGGTGGACGAGGATGGCGTCCGCACCCCAGGCCAGCGCGGCGTCCAGCAGGGCCTGGCTGGCGGTCACACCGGTGGCCAGGCGTGACACCTCCGCCCTGCCCTCGACCTGCAGGCCGTTGGGGCAATAGTCGCGAAAACGGGAGGGCTGCAAGGTGGTATCCAGCCAGTTCACCAGGGTGTTGAGGGAAGTGCCCATATCTATCCTTTCTGTTCGCAGCGCAGCCGCATCATATACAATGCCCGATTGATTGGCAGGCGAGCCACGGTTGCGCCAGCATATCCTAGTCGAGTGCGGGACAGCGACAGACCCAAATGCAGAACACCCTGAAATTCATCACCTGGCCCGCCATTGCCGGTTTCCTCGCCGCCCTGTTGATACTCGACCGCTGGGTACTGCCCCAGGGAGCTACCGAACAGCCGCAGGCCGTCGCAACGGCAGGCTACTCCGTAGCGGTCAACCGCGCGGCCCCGTCGGTTGTAAACATCTATACCGCGAAGCTGGTCAACACCACGCCCTCGCTGTTCCCTCAACACCTGCAGCGCCTGCCGCGGCAGCGGATCGAGCGCTCGCTGGGTTCCGGCGTGATCATGTCTGAGCACGGCCACATTCTCACCAACCTGCATGTGATTGCCGGCGCCGACGCGATCCAGGTGTTGCTGCACGACGGTCGCACCGCCAACGCCGTGGTCATCGGCAGTGACTCCGCCACCGATCTCGCGGTACTGAAGATCGACCTCCCCGACCTGGCACCGGTGCAACTGGCGGACTCCGACCAGTTGCGGGTCGGCGATGTGGTGCTGGCCATCGGCAATCCGCTCGGTTTCGGCCACTCGGTGACCCAGGGCATCGTTTCCGGCCTCGGCCGCTGGGGGCTGCAGCTGAACACCTACGAGGACTACATCCAGACCGATGCGACCATCCACCAGGGCAACTCCGGCGGCGCCCTGGTCGACTCCGCGGGGCGCCTGGTGGGCATCAACACCCTTATCTATACCTCCAACACCCAGACCGGGACGGGTACCGGCATCGGCATCAGCCTGGCGATACCCAGCAATCTTGCCGTCTATGTCATGCAGGACCTGATCGAGTACGGCGAAGTCATCCGCGGCTGGCTGGGTGTCAGCGTGGAGCCGGTAAAACTGCCGGGTGCGGCACCACAACAGGCGCTGCTGGTTATCGCGGTGGCGGATTCCAGCCCGGCCGCTCGCGCGGGGCTGCAGGTGGGCGATGTCATCACCCATATCAATGGCGAGGTGGTCATCGACGGCCGCCAGACCATGCACAAGATCGCCCGGTTCCGCCCGGGGGAATCCGTGCGGATATCGGTGCAGAGGGAACAGCAAAGCCTGGAGCTGCAGGCAGTCGTGGGGGCGCAGGGGCAGGTGAGCCCGGCGGCGGGCTGAGACCGCCTCAGTCCTTGAGGCGGAATTCCGCCGAGCGGGCATGCGCGGTCAGCGATTCACCCCGCGCCAGCGTGGAAGCGACCGCTCCCAGGGCCTTCACCCCCTCGTCACTGCACATGATCACCGAGCTGCGCTTCTGGAAGTCATAGACACCGAGCGGCGAGAAGAAGCGCGCGCTGCCGCTGGTGGGCAGGACGTGGTTCGGCCCCGCGCAGTAGTCCCCCAGCGCTTCGGAGGTATAGGGCCCCATGAATATCGCCCCGGCATGGCGAATGCCCGGCAGCAGGGCTTCCGGGTCCTGCACCGAGAGCTCGAGGTGCTCCGGCGCCAGGCGATTGCAGATGGCCACGGCATCGTCGAGGTCGCGGGTGAGGATCATTGCGCCGCGGCCGCGCAGCGACGCGCGGATGATCTCCGCTCGCTCCATCTCCGGCAGCAGGCGCTCGATGCTCGCGCTGACGGCGTCGAGATAGTCGGCATCCGGGCAGAGCAGGATGGCCTGGGCGTTTTCGTCGTGCTCCGCCTGGGAGAAGAGGTCCATGGCCACCCAGTCCGGATTGGTAGTACCGTCGCAGATCACCAGGATTTCCGAGGGACCGGCAATCATGTCGATACCCACCCGGCCGAAGACCATGCGCTTGGCCGTCGCCACATAGATATTCCCCGGGCCGACGATCTTGTCCACCGCCGGCACGGTCTCGGTGCCGTAAGCCAGTGCCGCCACGGCCTGGGCGCCGCCGATGGTGAACACCCGGTGTACCCCGGCAATCGCCGCGGCCGCCAGCACCATGTCGCTCAGTTCACCGCCGGGGGCGGGAACCACCATGACGATCTGTTCGACGCCGGCGACCTGCGCCGGCATCGTATTCATCAGCACTGATGAGGGATAGCTGGCCTTGCCGCCGGGCACATAGATTCCCGCGCTGGACAGCGCGGTCACCTGTTGGCCGAGCAGGTTGCCCGCGGCGTCGCGATAGCGCCAGCTTTCCTGCAACTGGTGCTGGTGGTATTCGCGAATACGCGCCGCGGCCGCCTCAAGCGCCTCGCGCTGCTCGGTGGAAATCGCCGCCAGCGCCGCCTGCAGGCGGGCCGCATCGACCTCCAGTTCCGCCACGCTACCCGCGCGGAGCCCGTCAAAGCGCTCGGTATACTCCAGCAGCGCCGCGTCACCGCGCCGCGCCACGTTGGCGAGGATGTCCTGCACAGCGCTGTTCACCGCGAGGTCCAGCTCCTCCTCCCAGCGGGTCAGCGCGTCTAAGCGCGCGTCGAAATCGGCCTGCGTGGTGTCCAGACGTTGCATATCAGCCATCCCCTACTACCTCTCCGAGGCGATCGATCAGGGCCTGGATGCTGTCGTAACTGGAGCGCATGGCCGCCTTGTTGACCACCAGGCGCGAACTGATACTGGCGATCTCTTCCAGCGGGGCCATGCCATTGGCGCGCAGGGTATTGCCGGTATCGACGATGTCCACGATCAGCTCGGCGAGATCCATCAGCGGCGCCAGTTCCATCGCGCCGTAGAGCTTGATGATCTCCGCCTGCACCCCCTGGCGGGCGAAATACTCCCGCGCGATATTGACGAACTTCGTCGCCACGCGAATACGCCCCGCCCCGCCCTGCCAGCCGACCGGGCCGGCGGTCATCAGGCGGCAACGGGCAATCCCCAGGTCGAGGGGTTCGTAGAGACCCTCGGCGCCGTGTTCCAGCAGGATGTCCTTGCCGACCACACCGACATCCGCGGCGCCGTGGCGCACGTAGGTCGGCACGTCGGTGCCGCGCAGGATGACGAAACGCACACCGGGCATGCTGGTCTCGAATACCAGCTTGCGGCTGGTCGCCGGGTCTTCAAGCGGCTCGATACCCGCCCGTGCCAGCAACGGCAGGGTTTCGTTGAGAATTCGGCCCTTGGTCAGGGCGATGGTGATACCGTCGCTCATGGCTCAGGCCTGCGCCTGCCATTCCTCGGGCGTGTAGGTGCGGATATTCACCGCGTGGATACCGCCGCCGGCGATCTCCTCCCCGAGCGCGCCGTAGACGAGTTGCTGTTTCCTGACCGGGCGCAAGCCCTCGAACACCGCGCCGATGGCAACGATGTCGTAGTTGGCGCCTTCGCCCTGCACGTGAAATTCGCAGTCCGGCAGGTGTGCCTGCAGCAGGGACTTAACGGTCACGGCGTCCATAGGATTCTCCGGGTATTTGATTGAGTGCGAGTCGCGCCCGGGGGTGTGACCGGGCACGGCGAATGCGGCATTTTAGAAAAAAAAGGCGGTGATAGCGACCGCGCAGGGGACTAGTTTTGCAACTCCCGCTCAGCGGTTTCCAGCGACCAGGTGTTGATGACCGCGTCGATGTCGCCGTCGTGCTCACGGGCGGCGGACTGGAACTGGCTGCGGTAAATCTCGCCGAGGTTCACCGTTTCCACCACCATGTTCTTCAGTTTCCAGCTGCCGTCGCGGTCCCGCCCCATCATGTAATAGACGACGTAGGGCCTGGACTGTTCGGAGTAGATCAACTGCTCCACGGTGGCGCGGGAGGCCTTCGGGTCGTCGGCCTCGGGGGTCGGCACCTCGATGCGCGAACCGCCAAAGGCGAGCAGGCCCTTGCTGTAGGTGCGCACCAGCCCGGTGCGCATCACCTCGGTAAAGCGGTCCAGTTGTTCGCGCAACTGCTCCCTGCCGGGCTCGTCCAGCGAACGGTAACGCTCGCTGCTGGCATAGGGCCCCATGACACCGCGGGCGAAACCGCGAAAGTCCACCACCGGGTCGAGGATCTTCTGGATCTCGCCGTAGTAGCGATCGGGGTCGTCGTCGGCGTAATTCTGTGCTTCCTGCACCACTGTCAATACCTGGGCCGATGCCTCGCGCACCGTGTCATGAGCGGTCATCGCCGCGCTGCCCTCGGCCATAGCCAGGTTCGCCAGGCACAGGAACAACAGTGTTGCGACCGGCTTCAAATAAACCAACATGTGTAATCCCCAATGGATGAAATTGCACTATTCACCGCGGCACCTGCCTGTATAATCCTGCCTTTCCATCAGGCGGGCAGACTGGTACGCGCCTGACGCCTAAGACACCCAAACTGCCCCCGCGGTTCCACGCCACAGCGCGGCGCATACTGTAACAGGAAAACTGGTCATATGCTGTTAGCAGCCGCAGCCATTCTGGTCGGCTTCATCATCCTTATCTGGAGCGCCGACCTGTTCGTCGCCGGTGCCGCCTCCATCGCGGAAAACATGGGTATGTCGCCGATCGTCATCGGCCTCACCATCGTCTCCCTCGGCACCTCGGCTCCCGAGGTCCTGGTGTCGATAACCGCCGCCATGTCCGGCGCCGGCAACCTGGCTATCGGCAACGCGATCGGCTCCAATATCGCCAACATCGGCCTGGTGCTGGGTATCACCCTGCTGGTGGCCCCGCTGATGGTGCACTCCAGCTGCATGCGCAAGGAAATCCCCACGTTGATCCTGGTCACCATCGGCACCGGTGTGCTGCTGCTGGATAACGCGCTCTCGCGCTGGGACGGCATCCTGATGATCGCCACCCTCAGCGCGCTGGTCATCTTCATGCTGCGCAGCCAGCAGCAGGACGAGGCTCTGGTCGGCGAGGCGGAGGAAGAGTACCTGCCCCACCTCAGCCCACTGCGCGCCTGGATGACCTTCGCCCTCGGATTGGCCCTGCTGGTGGCCAGCTCCCGCCTGCTGGTCTGGGGGGCGGTGGACATCGCCGAATCCATCGGTGTTTCCGAACTGGTGATAGGCCTGACCATCATCGCCGTCGGCACCAGCCTGCCGGAACTCGCCGCGACAGTCGCCAGCGCCCTGCGCGGCCACACGGAAATCGCCCTCGGCAACGTGATCGGCTCCAACCTGTTCAACCTGCTGGTGGTGATGGCGATCCCGGGCCTGTTCGGCACCGCGTGGCTCGAGCCCTCGGTCCTCACCCGCGACTACCCCACCATGACCATTCTCACCCTGGTGCTCGCTGCGGCCATCCTGATCGGCCGCAAGCGCAGCCGCTCGCGCGACGGGCAGTCCTACGTCGGCCGCAGTACCGGAGTGTTGTTAGTGTCTTCCTACGCACTGTATTATTACGTTTTATATGTCAGCCTTTGATTCGGGGCCCGCAGGCATGGCGGACCAGCCTTCCACAAGTTTCAGCCAATCGGCACTGCGCACCATCGAGATGGAGACGGCGGCAGTCGCGGCGCTGGCCGCGCGCATCGGGGAAGATTTCGAGCACGCCTGCGAATTGCTGATGAACTGCAGCGGCCGGGTCATCGTCACCGGCATGGGCAAGTCGGGACATATCGCCCGCAAGATTGCCGCCACCCTGGCCAGCACCGGCACCCCGGCGTTCTTCGTCCACCCCGGCGAGGCCAGCCACGGCGACATGGGCATGATCACCCCCGCGGACGTGGTCATTGCGCTGTCCAACAGCGGTGAAGTCACCGAAGTCCTCACCCTGCTGCCACTACTCAAGCGCATGGGCACCCGGCTCATCGGCATGACCGGCAACCCCCAGTCCACCCTGGCCCGGGCGGCCGACGCACATATCGATGCGGGAGTCGAAACCGAAGCCTGCCCGCTTGACCTCGCACCCACCTCGAGCACCACGGCGGCGCTGGTCATGGGCGACGCCATCGCTATCGCCCTGCTGGAGGCCCGCGGTTTCACCGCCGAGGACTTCGCCTTCTCCCACCCCGGTGGCTCACTCGGCCGCAAGCTGCTGCTGAAAGTCGCCGACGTGATGCGCTCCGGCGACGCGGTGCCAATCGTGCCCGAAGAGACGATGCTCGCCCAGGCCCTGCTGGAGATCAGCGCCAAGGGGCTGGGCATGACCACGGTCGCGGACGCGACGGGCAACTTCATCGGGGTATTCACCGATGGCGACCTGCGACGGGCCATCGACAGGCAGGTAGATATCAACAACACCCCCATCGCCCAACTCATGACCCGCAAGCCGAAAACCGCCACGCCGGGCCAGTTGGCCGCCCAGGCGATGCACACCATGGAGGAGAACGAGATCACCTCCCTGGTGGTCGTCGAAGAGTCCGGCAAGGTAGTCGGCGTGCTCCACCTGATGCACCTGCTCCACGCGGGAATCGCCTGAACCCATGGCCGAACTGGAACAGATCGCCCGGGGCCTGCAGCTCTTCGCCCTCGATGTGGACGGCGTACTCACCGATGGCCGCATCCAGTACAGCAGCAGCGGCGAGGAGCTGAAGAGTTTCAATATCAAGGATGGCCTCGGTATCAAGCTCCTGCAGCGGGATAACATCGAGATCGCCATCATCACCGGGCGCAATTCCGCCATGGTCAGCCGGCGGGCTGCCGAACTGGGTATCGACACCATCGTCCAGGGTCGCGAGGACAAGCTGCAGGCCCTGCAGGAACTGTGCGCTTCACGCGGCATCACCACGGCGGCCTGTGCCTACATGGGTGACGACCTCCCCGACCTGGCCGCCATCCGCGCCGCCGGGATCGGCTTTGCCCCCGCCGACGCGGTAGCAACCGTGCGCCAGTCGGCAGACGTGGTCACCGCCCTCCCCGGCGGCGGCGGCGCAGTACGCGAAGCCTGCGAATACCTCCTGCGCGCCCGCGGCAGCCTGTCTTCGATACTGGAGGCGTTCGCCTGATGCCGAAACCACTGGTACATACCCTGCTGGCGCTCGCACTGCTGCTGATTGCCAACTATCTCTGGCAGTACGGCTCCACCCCGCTGCAGGACCAGGCCCCGCGCAAGGCTGACGGCGACCCGCTGCCCACCAGCTATATCGATCAGGCCCGCTCGCGCAGCTATACAGAGCAGGGGGTGCTCTCGGACATCCTCGAATCGGAGCGGGTCGAGCAGTTCGGGCGCAACGGCGATGCGGTGCTTACCGAGCCGCGCTTCTACGCCCACAGCGACAACAACCGCACCTGGTCCGCCAGTGCCGAACGCGGGCGCTTCCAGCCGGGGCGCCAGCGCCTGCTGCTGCGCCAGAGCGTCGTGCTGTCCCACGACCAGACCGGCACACGACTGGACAGCAACAGTCTCGACATCCACCTGGACTCCCGCGAGGCGCGCTCGACGGTGCCCGTCACCATCAGCCAGGGTGGCAATGTCACCCGCGCCGACGGCATGCTGGCGCGCCTGAACCAGGAGACCATTGCACTTGGACCTAACGTGGAGAGCATCTATGCGCGGGTTCCGTAACTGCCTGCTTGCCGGCAGCCTGTTCCTCTGCGCACTCGGCGGGCCGGCGCTGGCCCTGCCCGGCGACCAGCAAAAGCCGATCCGGATCGAGGCCGCCGAGGCACTGCGCGACGAGAACCAGGGCTACACCGAGTACAAGGGCAAGGTAGTTCTCGACCAGGGCAGCCTGCACATAGAAGCCGACGTCCTCACCGTCTACCACACCGGCAAGGACGCCAGCAGGATCACCGCCCGCGGCGGCCCCGCGACCCTGCGCCAGCAACCGGAACTCGACCGGGGGGAGATCACCGCCCAGGCGAAGCAGATCGAGTACTACCGGGACGAGGCGCGGGTCGAACTGCGCAACGAGGCCAGCATCGAGCAGGAGGGCGCCATCGTCACCGGCGACCGCATCGACTACTTCATCAACGAGAAACTGGTCAAGGCGGATTCCGACGGCAGCACTGACGGCAGCCGGGTCCAGGTGGTTATTCCCGCGCAGGTCACCCAACAGCTGCAGGACGAGCAAAACGCTGGGGCGCCAGAACCGGCCGACCCCAACACCCCGGCCGCGAGCGCCAACTCGACGACGCAGGAGGCTGTCGATGGCGCACCTGACGGCACGTAACCTGGCCAAGGCCTACCGCGGTCGAGAGGTGGTCCAGGACGTCTCGCTGGAAATCGCCAGCGGCCAGGTGGTCGGCCTGCTGGGCCCCAACGGCGCCGGCAAGACCACCTGCTTCTACATGATCATCGGCATCGTCCCGGCGGACCGCGGCGCGATAGAACTCAATGGCGAGGACATCACCCGCAAGGCGATGCACGAGCGGGCGCGGCACGGCATTGGCTACCTGCCACAGGAGGCCTCGATCTTCCGCAAGCTGTCGGTCGGCGACAACCTGCTGGCGATCCTGGAAACCCGCCCCGACCTGAACCGCAAGCAACGCCTGGAGCGCCGCGACATGCTGCTCGAGGAATTCCACGTCCAGCACCTGCGCGACAACCTCGGCCAGTCGCTCTCCGGCGGCGAACGCCGGCGGGTGGAAATCGCCCGGGCGCTGGCCACCGAGCCGGACTTCATCCTCCTCGATGAACCCTTCGCCGGTGTCGACCCGATTTCCGTCAGCGACATCAAGCAGATCATCAATCACCTGCGCGACCGCGGCATCGGCATACTGATTACCGACCACAATGTCCGCGACACTCTGGACATCTGCGAGAAGGCCTACATCGTCGGCGAGGGGCACATCATCGCCTCGGGCAACACCCAGGAAATTCTTGACAACGCACAGGTGCGCAAGGTCTATCTCGGCGAGCAGTTCCGCCTTTGAGCTGGAACCAGCGAGTGTAAAAAAGTCAATAAGCAATTTCCTTGCCAAGTAGTTGCCAGCCTTTGCGCGCTGACGCTACACTCCAAGCCGTAACCAACCACGCGACCCAGTGACGGGAAGCACCCAGGGAATCGATCCGCCAGTCGATGAAACAATCGCTCCAACTAAAGATCGGCCAGCAGCTGACCATGACGCCGCAGCTGCAGCAGGCCATCCGCTTACTGCAACTGTCGACCCTCGATCTGCAGCAGGAGATCCAGCAGGCGCTGGACAGCAACCCGCTGCTGGAAGTCGGCGAAGAGGATCACGGCGAGGGTGAAGGCGACAGCGCCGAGGAGCGCAGCACCGGCAGCGATAGCGAGTGGGATGTCACGGAGCTGAACGCCAGCAGCAACAGTGCCGCCGAGAACATGCCGGAGGAACTGCCGGTAGACACCCGCTGGGACGACCTGCTCCCCTCCAGTTCCGCGCCCCCACCCACCCCGATGGACGACGATGGCGATTTTGAATCGCGCAACACCTCGCGGGAATCCCTGCACGACCACCTGCTCTGGCAGCTGAACCTGACCCGCTTCTCCGAGAGCGATCACCTGATCGCCCTGACCCTGCTCGACGCAACGGACCACAACGGCCGTATTACGCTTTCCCTGGAAGAAATCCTCGAGGCTTTCGATCCCGAGCTGGATATTGAAATGGACGAGGTGGTGGCGGTTCTCCACCGCCTGCAGCAGTTCGAGCCGGCCGGCGTGTGCACCCGCAACCTGCAGGAATGCCTACTGGTGCAACTGCAGCAACTGCCGCCCAATACGCCATTCATCGAGCAGGCGCGGCTGATCCTCAATCGCCATATCGCCCAGCTCGCGGGCGGTGACTTCAACCAGATCCTGCGCCGCACCCGCCTCTCCGAGGAGGAACTGAAAGCGGTGCTGAGCCTGTTGCAGCAGCTCGACCCCAATCCCGGCGAATCCTTCGCCCCGGAAGAGGTCGAGTACGTCGTACCGGATGTCTTCGTCAGCAAGCGCGAGGGCCGCTGGGTGGTCGAACTCAACCCGGACATCGCGCCAAAGCTGCGCATCAACAGCGACTATGCCAGCCTGATAAAACGCGCCGACAACAGCGCCGACAACACCTACCTGCGCGACAACCTGCAGGAGGCGCGCTGGTTCCTCAAGAGCCTGCAAAGCCGCAATGAAACCCTGATGAAGGTGGCGAGCAAGATTGTCGAGCACCAGCGCAACTTCCTCGAGTACGGCGAGGAGGCGATGAAGCCCCTGGTACTGCACGACATCGCCGAGGCGGTGGAAATGCACGAGTCGACGATCTCCCGGGTGACCACGCAGAAATACATGCACACCCCGCGCGGCATCTATGAGCTCAAGTATTTCTTCTCCAGCCACGTTTCCACCAGCGGTGGCGGCGAGTGCTCTTCCACCGCCATTCGCGCCCTGATCAGGAAGCTGGTCGCGGCAGAGAACCCGCGCAAGCCGCTGAGCGACAACAAGATCGCCCAGCTGCTGGAAGACCAGGGTATCGAGGTCGCTCGGCGCACGATCGCCAAGTACCGCGACAGCCTGAATATTCCGCCATCCAACGAGCGCAAACGCCTGGTATGAAGCGCCGGGCTTGCCTTGGCTCGGGCTGCTGCAAGCCCCCCCGCAGGTGGTCTAGACTTAGCATATGGCGCCCCCGGTTTACGGTGACGCCGCCCCCCGGTGAGAGTCCGGGATATCCAGAAAAAGGAGCCAAACCATGCAACTGAACGTCAGCGGACATCATGTTGAGGTCACCGACCCCCTGCGCACTTACGTTGAGAGCAAGTTCGAACGCTTACAGCGGCATTTCGACAATATCACCAACACCCAGGTCACCCTGATCGTCGAAAAAATGGTGCAGAAAGCAGAGGCGACGGTGCACATCTCGGGAGCTGACCTGTTCGCCCAGGCCGAGTCCGAGGACATGTACGCTGCCATTGACCTCCTCGCTGACAAGCTGGACCGCCAGTTGATCAAGCACAAAGAAAAATCCCGAGGTCACTGATACCCACCCCATGCAAGCACTGAGTGATTTACTGACCCCGGAACGCACTGCGAGCCAGGTTCCGGGGCTCAGCAAGAAACGACTTTTCGAATCCCTGGCCCGGCTGATCAGCAACGACAAACCCGAACTTTCCTACGACGAGGTGTTCAGCCAGCTGATCGCCCGCGAGAAGCTCGGCAGTACCGGGCTGGGCCAGGGGATCGCCATTCCCCACTGTCGCATCCCCGGCTGTGGGGCGGCAATCGGCGCCCTGTTGACCCTTTCCGAGCCGATCGATTTCGACGCTCCCGACAGCAAGCCGGTGGACCTGGTATTTGCCCTGCTGGTACCCGATGGCGAGGAGCAGCAGCACCTGAATACCCTGGCCGGTATCGCCCGGCTGTTCAGCCAGCAGGACTACTGCGATCGCCTGCGGGCGGCCAGTGACGACGCTGCGCTGTACGCTGCCGCGGGTGTCGGGAGCGACTGAGGATGCACCTCATCATCATCAGCGGGCGCTCCGGCGCCGGCAAGAGTACCGCGCTGCACCAGTTGGAGGACGAGGGTTACTACTGCATCGACAATCTGCCGGTATCCCTGCTGCCGGCACTGGTGGAGGAAACCAGTCGCCCGGAGTTCGCCCACTTCAAGGGTACCGCGGTCTGCATCGATGCCCGCAACGCGTGGAAGGACCTGGCCAGCTTCTCCCAGGTGAAAGACTCGCTGCCGGCTACCGTGCGTTGTGAGATCCTGCTGCTGGAAGCCCAGGACGCGGTGCTGATCAAACGCTTTTCGGAAACCCGTCGCCGCCATCCGTTGAGTTCCGGCGATACGCCGCTGGCGGAGGCGATCGAACGCGAACGCGCCCTGCTCGCGCCGATCGCCGCCGATGCCGCGCTGATACTCGACTCCAGCCAGATGACCATCCACGAACTGCGCGACGCGATCCGCCAGCGCTTTCTCGGCTCCGGCGAAGGCAGTATGTCGATTACCTTCCAGTCCTTCGGCTTCAAGCGCGGTGTGCCCAGCGACGCCGACCTGGTGTTCGATGTGCGGATGCTGCCCAACCCGCACTGGGTGAAGGAGCTGCGCCCCTTGACCGGGCTCGACACCGAGGTGCGCGACTTTCTCGAGGCCCAGGCCATGAGCGGCGAGTTGTACACGGATATCCGCAGCTTTCTCGACCGCTGGCTGCCCCGCTACCGGGACAGCAACCGCAGTTACATCGCCATTGCGATCGGTTGTACCGGCGGCCAGCATCGGTCAGTATATCTGGCCGATAGGCTGTACCGTCACTACTGCCAGGAGTATCCGGAAGTACATCTCAGGCACAGGGAACTACAGTGATTCAGACCCAGGTCACCATAATAAACAAACTGGGCCTGCACGCCCGCGCCGCCGCCAAGTTTGTCGGCTGCAGTTCAGCATTTTCCAGCCGTATTCTCGCCGGGCGCGATGGCAACATGGTCGATGCCAAGAGCATCATGTCGGTCATGATGCTGGCCGCGGCAAAGGGCACCGTGCTCGACATCCACGTCGAGGGCGACGACGAAGATGCCGCAGTCGCGGCGCTCATCGCGCTTATCGAAGGCCGTTTCGGCGAGCCTGAATAAGGCACAGCAGTTGCAGCGTAACTAATTGCGTTGTTGCTCCCGGTGCTTTTCCGCATAATCTTTTTCCTGCAACGCACCCGCACCCGTCGCCGGAACAGGAAATAACAGGCATGCCACCGACCCAGCCGACATCGCAGGAAACCCTCGACAAGCTGACGCTGGCGCTGGAAAGCGGCGCCTTCGTGCACGGCCGCCGCATGCTCAACGGACTCTCGCCTGCCGAGATCGCCCACCTGCTCGAATCCTCACCGCCAAAATTCCGCGATGTATTGTGGAAGATGGTCGACGTGGATACCGAAGGCGAGGTCATCGGTGAACTCTCCTACGACCTGCAGGCCCACTTCCTGTCGAAGATGGACGCCGCCGAGGTGGCCACCATCACCGAGGGCCTGGCGGACGACGACCTGGCGGACATCCTGCAACAGCTGCCGGACGCCATCACCCGGGAAGTACTCGAGGCCATGGACCACCAGGACCGCGCCCGGGTCGAGCAGGTCCTCAACTACCCCGACGACGTCGCCGGCGGCCTGATGAGCACGGACACCATCACCGTGCGCGCGCGCCTCACCCTCGACGTCGTGCTGCGTTATTTACGCCGCCACAGCGACATACCGAAGATGACCGACAACCTGATCGTGGTGAACCGCTCCGACCAGTTTATCGGCCTGTTGCCGCTGCACACCCTGCTGGTCGCCGAGCCTTCCGCCAGCGTGCGCGAGATGATGGTGACCGACGTCGACCCGATCCCGGTGGACATGCCGGACGACGAAGTTGCACGTTTGTTCGAGCGCAATGACTGGGTATCGGCCCCGGTAGTGGATGAGACCGGACGCCTGCTCGGGCGTATCACCATCGACGACGTGGTCGACGTTATCCGCGAGGACGCGGACCACTCCTTCATGTCCATGGTCGGCCTCGACGAGGATGAGGACACTTTCGCCCCCATACTCAAGGCGGCGCCGAAACGCGCGGTCTGGCTGGGCATCAACCTGGTCACGGCGTTTATCGCCGCGGCAACCATCAACCTGTTCGAAGGCACGATCGAAAAGGTGGTCGCCCTGGCGGTGCTGATGCCCATCGTCGCGTCCATGGGCGGCATCGCCGGCACCCAGACACTCACCGTGCTGGTGCGCGGCATCGCCATCGGCCAGGTCGGCCGCAACAACCAGGCCTGGCTGCTCAATCGCGAGCTGGTCATCGGCCTGCTCAACGGTGTGCTGTGGGCGAGCGTGGTGGCGGTTGCCGCCTCGCTGTGGTTCCAGGACTGGGTGATCGGCGCGATAATCGCCGCGGCGCTGGTCATCAACCTGTTGATGGCCGCCTTCGCCGGTGCGGCGCTGCCACTGATTCTGACCCGCGCCAAAATCGACCCGGCCCTCGCCGGCGGCGTGCTGCTGACCACGGTGACCGACGTGGTCGGTTTTCTGTCTTTTCTCGGTCTGGCGAGCGTAGTTTATGGCTGACGTATATTACTCCGACGAAGACGATTTCGAGGAGGGCCCGAGCAAGACCCAGCGCAAGAAGGAAATGCACGCGCTGCAGGCGCTCGGGGAACAGCTGACCGCGCTCAGTGAAAAACAGCTACAGCAGATTCCGCTGGACGACGAGCGCCTGCTCAAGGCGATCCGGGAAACCCGCAATATCAAGAGTCGCAGCGCGCTGCGCCGCCACCTGCAGTTCATCGGCAAGCTGATGCGCGACATCGACCCGGCGCCGATCAGCGAAGCCCTCGAGCGCCTGTTCCAGCCGGCGCGCGAAGACAATGCCCGCTTCCACCGCCTGGAGAGCCTGCGCGACGAGGTGCTCGCCGCCGGGCAGGACGGGGTCGGCCTGCTGCTCGAGCGCTACCCGCAGGCGGATCGCCAGCAGGTGCGCCAGATGCTGCTGCAACACCAGAAGGAACGCGAGCGCCAGCAGCCGCCCGCCGCCAGCCGCAAGCTGTTCCGCTACCTGCGGGAACTGGACGAGGCTCAGGGTCCCGGCTGATTCGGGTCCGGCAGCGGAGCAGCCTGGGGCGCAGCCAGCAGGGCGGGATCATCCGGCAGCAACAGCACTACCGGCGAATTGGGATCATCGGGTATCGGCAGCACCGGCTCACGCCCCTCCGCCGTGCGCATTTCGTCATCGAAGATGCGATCGAAGGTCACTTCCGGGGCATTCCAGGTACCTTCGATCCGGTACACCCCGCTGGACAGCCTGTTCACCTGTTTTTCGAATACCTTGCTCACCACGAACACCCCTGCGGCCACCGGCAGGCCGCCGGCCAGCGCAGCAACCCAGGGCAGGTTGTTCGCCACCGGCAGGGTCGCCACCAGTTCCCCGTCCAGGCTGCGACTGGCGATATCCGACACCCCGCTCATGGCAAAGGCACTGGAACTGCCGCGCACCGTGAGATCGGCCAGTTCGATACTGCCGGGGTAGAAGAAGGCCTCGCCGGTCATCTGGTCGAAGGCGATGCCGGTCTCGAACACATGGGAAAGACTGAGCCGTTCGACGACGCCGGCAAGATTGAGGATTTCCACCACCTTGAGCGCACCGGCACTCCCGGTTTCCAGGAAGCGCCCGTCCTGCGCTGCGATGCCCAGCGAACCGTTCAGTGCTGTGAGGCTGAAATCCTGGGGCGCTCCGGTCCAGCTGAGCGCGAGATCCAGGCTGCCCCGGTCGGTCTCCAGCGAGCGAGCGTAACCCAGCGCCGCCAGGGTATTGCCGAAATCGCTGAACTCGAGCAGCGCCGACAGCCGGGATTCACCGCCCTCCTCGAAGATCAGGCTGGCATCGCGCTGCGGTGAAAACACCAGTCCGGCTATTTGCCCCGCAATACTTTCAGCGCGGTAATCGCCGTTCTCGCCGCTGACCCTGAAGCGCAACTCGCCCAGTTCGCGCTGCTTCCACAACAGGCGCTGTACATTGACGACGGTGGTGCGCAGGTCCGGGAGCTTCGCCGGGGGCTCTGCCACTGCCGTTTCACCAGCTTCCGTCGCTGCCAAGGGGTCCGCGTCCTGCTCCGGTTTTGGGATGGCTCCAAGATCGATCGAGTCGATATCCAGCGCCGCCAGTTGCCCGGGGCGTGACCGGTACTGCCCCGCCAGCCATGGTGTGGAAAACTGCACCGCCAGGTCCTCACCCTCCGCCTGCAGGTTGAACTCGACATTGTCGAGAACGTTGTTCCACAAATGCAGCTCCGCCACCTGCAAACCGGCGATATCCAGCCTGGGCGACTGAGCGCCGGGCGCCCAGCCATCGGTTGCGCCAACGGCTTCAGTCTCGGCAAGGCCGGAAAAATAGCGACTGCCAAACGCCTGCCACTCCTCCACATCCAGCTTCTGCGTGTGCCCCGCAACGCGAACCCCGCCGGCCAGCGGCGCCGGCGGGTCGCTGTCGAGGCCCAGTGCAAATCCGGCGTCCGCACCCTGCGCCAGGTCGATGGCGAGCGCCAGTGAATCCGCAAGCCTGGCCTCCACCTGTCGGCGCTCGTCGCCGAGTGTCGCCGTGAGGCTGAAGGCCGTCGCGCTGTCGGCCGCCTTGGACCAGGGTGCGGGCAGGTCCAGCGCCATCCCCTCCAGGCTCGATGTCAGGTAGAGCTGTGGTGGCTGTGCCGGGGCAAGACTGATCGAACCGCTGAAAGCGGCCTCGCCCCGGGCCAGTTGCAGGGCCGGCTGCCGCAGCCAGTCGGCGATATCCGTGGCTTCTGCCCGCCCCTCGAAGGCAATTGCGACACCTGCACCCTCGCGGCCGTCTGCGACGGCGCCCTCCGCCCCCGGGCTGGTCAGTTCAATTGCCAGCGGCCGCCCCCACAATTGCCCCTGCAGCTGCTGCGAGCTGAAACCGCTGCGCGTACTGTAGGCCACGCTGCCGGCGAGCTTTTCAAGCTGCAGCCCACCCGGCTCTATGCTGAGCCCGGTGTCCTCGACGCTGGCCTGCAGTTCCACGCTCGGGGCGCCGCCGGCCTGTGACAGGTCGAGCTCCAGGTGCAACTGCGCCGCCAGTGGCCCCTCGGCGCGCCACTGCCTGAACGCCCCGCCGCTCAGCCGCTCCAGCGGCGAGGCCGAGACCGTCGCCAGTGCATCGGCGACAGCGCCCTCGATCGACGTGTCGATGACCAGCCGCAGTGGCCCGTCCGCGGCTTTCCATGTTTCAGCGGAGAGTGATGCCAGCCTCGCATCGTACAGCCTCGCCTCCCTGCCCCAGACACTGACATTGATGTCATCCACCAGCATCACGCCGCTGACACCCTGCAGCGGCGGCCATTCGGGCTGGTATTTCAACTCGGTTTCGGCAAAGTTCAACATGGCCTGTACCGAGCGCAGGGGAGCGGCGGCGGGACGCAGGCTGCCGCGCCAGAGGAATCCGGCCTCGCTGACCCGGCCTTCACCAACGGCCTCTGCCAGCCACTTGCGCAGGCCGGCGTCGAGCACCTCGGGCAGGTATTTGTTGCGGTAGCGGGGGTGACTGTCGCTCAGCCCGGCGAGCAATTCCATCTCCACACCGGCGGCAGTCGTCTGCAGCGGCACCCCGAGGCCGAACAGGGCGTGCACTGTACCCTCGTCGCCGACCGCCTCGATCAAGCCGCTGCGCAGGGTCACCGCCCGCTCGTCCCAGCCGAGGTCGAACCTGGCCCGGGCGCGGTGGTAGTCCAGGGGCTCGGCATAGATGCCGGGAAACAGCAGACTGAATTGCTCCCCTTCGAGAGCCAGCCGCCCGCCGCCCGGCTCGAGCTCGAGGTAGCCACCGGCGTTGCGCAATCCAGGCGCCCCGTGCCAGGCATCGACTGCCAGCCCGCTGAAATTGGCCGACAGGTGCCAGCGCCCGGTCGGCGCGGCGCCCCCGGGCAGCGTCAGTTGCAGCGCCTGCAGGTCACCGCGCGGCGCCAGCGCGCTGAACACGCCGGACCAGGTCTCGGGCATCCGGGCGGTTGCCAGTACCCGGTACAGCGGCTCCAGCTCGAGCGCTGCGGTGCGCAGCTGCCAGCCTTCCTCACCCAGGTGCAGCTGGCTGCGCGGCAGTGCTGCACTTTCACCGGCCGCAGCCACACGGGCGTTGTCGATGGCGAGCTCGATGCCGGATTCGCTGCGCTGCAGGCGCGCCTGCAATTCGATGTCCGCCGCCTGCCACTCCCATTCACCGTCGGCCGAGCGCAGGTGTAACTGCTTGCCGGCGAGGGCGAGGTCCGCCGTCGAATTGCCCTGCGACCACTGCAGCCACGCGCGCCCCTGCAGGCCACCACCGAGCAGCTCGGCCGGAAGTGCTGCGAACAGTTCCCCCGCCCGATCCAGGCGCCCCAGCTCGAGCTCGGCGTAGGCATCGCCGACAAAGGATTTGGGACGGAAGGGATCGCCGAGGCCGCTGGCGATGAAATGCAGCCGGGTGCCGTTGTCGGAGCGCAGCAGGAGGTCGAGTTGACGACTGCTGCCAGAGCGGGTGAGCAGCACATCCAGGGAGAGCGTGCGCTGCTCACCGCCGGGGAATGACAGGTGAACCACGTTGTCGCGCAGCTCCAGCGTTTCCAGGTTGAGCAGGAACTCGCGCAACCAGGTGCCGACCTCACCACTGCTGTCGGTAAAGCCGGGCAGGACCAGCTTGCCCTGCTCGGTCAGGCGGGCCTGCAATTCCAGTGCTTCCAGGCGCAGGGAGGTGAATTGCAGGCTGCGCGTGGCCAGCGAATCGAGCACGTCGACACCGAAACGCCCGCCGATCAGGTTGAGTGGCGAGTCGCCACCGGGCAGGGTGATCTCGAGGTCGTGCAGGGCGATCCCCGGCGTGAACGAGCTCCAGCTCCCCTGCAGGTTGTCCGCACTCACCTTGAACGGCAGGTGGCGGTTGATCTCAGCCGTCACCTGCCCCTGCCAGTTGCCGAGGTTGCTGGCGAGCAGGCGCCCGAGGCTGACGTAGACGGCGAGTGTCACGATCGCCGCCACTGCGCCCGCCCATAGCAGCTTGCTCAATTTGTGAAAGATGGACTTTCGCAAGCGACTATCCCGACCGAACCCAAATCACATCAGTACAATATCAAAGTGTTCCGGGTGATTCTCCGGCTCCACCCGCAGGCTGATGGTCTTGCCAGTGTACTCCTCGAGGTCGGCGACGTGGGCCGACTCCTCGTCCAGCAGGCGGTCGATCACCGCCTGCGCGGCCAGCACCACCAGCTGGTCATTATCATAGGCCCGGGCATCGCGCATAATCTCGCGGAATATCTCCGAGCACACCGTCTCCGCCGTTTTCAGCACGCCGCGGCCGGCGCACACCGGGCACTCCTCACACAGCGCCTGGCTCAGGCTCTCCCGGGTGCGCTCCCGGGTCATCTCCACCAGCCCCAGCTCCGAGACCCCGGTGATGCGCGTGCGGGCGGAGTCCGCTGCCATGGCCTTTTCCAGGGCCCGGTGCACCTGCCGCCGATGTTCGGCGTCCTGCATGTCGATGAAATCGATGATGATGATACCGCCGAGATTGCGCAGGCGCAGTTGCCGGGCCAGTACCGAGGCCGCCTCGAGGTTGGTCTTGAAGATGGTCTCCTCGAGATTGCGCTTGCCGACGAAGGAGCCGGTATTCACGTCGATGGTGCTCATCGCCTCGGTCTGGTCGATCACCAGGTAGCCACCGGATTTCAATTCGACCTTTCTTTCCAGGGCGCGTTGCAGGTCCTCCTCGATACCGTGCAGGTCGAACAGTGGCCGCCCGTCCGGGTAGAGCGCCAGCCGCGGCGCGACTTCCGGCATGTACTCACTGCAGAAGGTCTGCAGGTCCTGGAACTTCTCCCGGCTGTCGACGACGATCCGGCTCACACCCGGGCGCGCCATGTCGCGCACCGTGCGCTGGTAGAGCGGCAGTTCCGCGTAGACCAGTTCCGCCTTGCGCGCCGCTGCAACCCGGCGCGACACCGCCGCCCAGAGCCGCTTCAGGTAGCGCAGGTCGGCCTGCAACTCCTCTGCACCGCAGCCCTCTGCCGCAGTGCGCAGGATGTAACCGGCCTTGTCCGGCATCGTCTCCCGGGCGCAGGCTTCCGCCAGCAGGGCCTGCAGGCGCTCGCGCTCGGCGGGGTCATCGATGCGCTGGGAGACGCCGACGTGGTCGCCACCGGGCATGAATACCAGGTAGCGGGAAGAAACCGAGAGCTCGGTCGTCAGGCGGGCCCCCTTGCTGCCCAGGGGTTCCTTGGTCACCTGCACGACCAGCTTCTGGCCCTCGTGCAGGTAGTCGCGGATGCCCTTGCGCGCGCGCCCGTCGGCGGCGGACTGGGCCAGTGCGGAGACATGGATGAAGCTGGTGCGCTCGGCGCCGATATCGACGAAGGCCGCCTGCATCCCCGGCAGTACCCGGACGACCTTGCCAGCGTAGATATTGCCGACTATCCCCCGATTGGCGCTGCGCTCGATATGGACTTCCTGGGTCGCGCCATTGTCGACCAGGGCCACCCGGGTCTCCATCGGGGTGACATTGACCAGGATCTCCTCACTCACCGCCGGCCTCCAGCGCGGTGGCAATCCCGTGGCCCGACAACAGCGCGCGGGTCTCTGCCAGGGGCAATCCCACCACGTTGCTGTAGCTGCCCTCGATGCGGCTGACGAAGGCACCCGCCAGCCCCTGGATAGCGTAGGCGCCGGCCTTGTCCCAGGGCTCGTCAGTGGCGAGGTAGGCATTGCAGGTCGGCATGTCGAGCACGCAAAAATGCACTCTGGTTTCAACCACCAGGCGGGCGACGGCGTCGGGGGTGTGCAGGCACAGCCCGGTAAACACGGAATGCTCGCGCCCCGACAGGCGTGCGAGCATGCCCAGGGCGTCGCCGCGACTCCCCGGCTTGCCGAAGATCGTCGCGTCCTGCACCACCTCGGTATCCGCCGCCAGTACCGCCACCGCTTCGCCCGGGTGGCGCGCCGCTACCACCGCGGCCTTCTCCTGCGCCATGCGCTGTACGTAGTCCTCGGGGGCCTCGTCCGGGCGGCGCTGCTCGTCGATATCTGCGGGCTCCACGCTGTGCTCGACGCCGAGTTGCCGCAGCAGGTCGCGGCGGCGCGGGGAGGCTGAGGCGAGAATCAGTTTCAACTCAGGACACCCGGTAGCTGCGCCGGGCACTGCGCAGGCTGAAGTAAACAACCGGCCAGATCAGGGCGCTGATCGCCGCGGGCAGCAGAAACAGCAGGCGCTCCGAGCCGAGCCCCTCCCACTGCTGTAGCCACTGGCAAACCATCTGGTTGAGACTGACCAGTACGAAGACCACGCCCGACTGCTGCCAGAGATTGAACACGCGGATGCGCTGGTACAACAGCATCACCAGCACCGCGACAACCACCAGGCCGGTAGCGTTCTGGCCCAACAGGGCACCTTCGAGCACATCCAGCATCAGGCCCAGGCAGAGCGCGGTCAGCAGGCCGACACGGTGCGGCAGGGCCATGCTCCAGTAGATCAGCACCAGCGCCACCCACTCCGGGCGCCAGATCAGCAGGTAGCGCGGCAGCGGCAGGATCGCCAGCACCAGGGCGCCGAAGAAACTGACCAGGATCAGCCAATAGGCTTGCGGGCCCCGTGTGTCCAAGGCTCAGTCGCCCTCTTTGTTCGCGGGCGCAGTGAAGACCAGCAGCACGTGGCGGCTGCGATCGAGGGCAGCGCTGGGCGTCGCGAAGATATTGGCAAAGGCCTTGCCCGGATCGCGGTAGACGTTGCTCACCACCGCCACAGGATAACCGGCGGGAAAGCGACCGCCGAGCCCCGAGGTCACCAGCAGGTCGCCCTCGCGGATATCGGTTGTCGCCGAAACGTGGTGGACCTCGAGCTGGCCGAGACTGCCGGTGCCTTCGGCGATGGCGCGCACACCGTTGCGGTTGACCTGTACCGGGATCGAGTGGGTGGCATCGGTAATCAACAGCACACGGGACAGTTGGGGGCTGACTTCGACCACCTGGCCGAGCAGGCCGTCCGCATCGAGCAGGGGCTGGCCGACGAAGACACCGTCGTCGCTACCCTTGTTGATGACCAGCTGGTGGCGCTCCGGGTCCGGCGACACCCCCACCAGTTCCGCCACCTGGACGTCGTCGCGAAGAATCGCCGAGGAGTTCATCAGCGCGCGCAGGCGCACGTTCTCCGCCTGCAGGGAAGCCATCTGCTGGGACCGGCCCTGCAGCACCAGGTTCTCCTGCTGCAGGCGCTGCTTGTCCTCGAGCAGTTGCGCGTGACTGACGAGCCGCTCCCGGCCCCAGTCGAACAACTTCACCGGAGCTTCCGCAGCCCAGTAGACCGGGGTGGCGACCATTTCGAGCACGGCCCGCGCGCCGAGCATCGCGTTGAAGCGGTGGTCGGCAACAAGGATGCCGACCAGCACAAGCAACACCAACACCAGGCGCAACCCGAGACTGGACTCTTTGACGAATAAAGGCTTGATGTCGTCTCCTCAGCGGTTGGCGCGAGAATGGGACAGTAGTGTATTTATTCCGTGGACAACAGGTCTATGGTGCGGCGGTCCATCATTTCCAGCGCCCGGCCGCCGCCGCGGGCGACACAGGTCAGGGGATCTTCCGCGACGATCACCGGCAGGCCGGTCTCCTCGGAAATCAGCCGGTCGAGGTCGCGCAGCAGGGCGCCACCGCCAGTCAGCACGATGCCGCTCTCGGCGATGTCCGCGGCCAGTTCGGGCGGGGACTGCTCCAGCGCAGATTTGACTGCCTGGACGATGGTGGTCAGCGGATCCTGCAGGGATTCGAGGATCTCGTCGCTGTCGAGGGTGAAGCTGCGCGGCACGCCCTCGGCGAGGTTGCGGCCGCGCACGTCGATCTCGCGCAGTTCACTGCCGCCGAAGGCGCAGCCCACTTCGATCTTGATCCGCTCCGCGGTGGCGTCGCCGATCAGGCTGCCGTAGCGGCGGCGCACGTGGGCGACGATGGATTCGTCAAAACGGTCACCACCGACCCGCACCGAGTCGCGGTAGACGATACCGTTGAGGGAAATGATGGCAATTTCCGTGGTGCCGCCGCCGATGTCGACGACCATGCAGCCGGTGGCTTCCTCGACATTCAGGCCGGCGCCGATGGCCGCCGCCATGGGCTCCTCGATCAGGCGCACTTCGCGGGCGCCGGCATAGAGTGCCGATTCGCGGATGGCGCGGCGCTCCACCTGGGTGGACATGCAGGGCACGCAGACCAGGACCCGGGGGCTGGGGCGGATGAAGCGGGTTTCGTGGACCTTGGCGATAAAATGCTGGAGCATTTTCTCGGTCACCTGGAAGTCGGCGATGACGCCGTCCTTCAGCGGGCGGATGGCGGTGATGTTGCCCGGGGTGCGGCCCAGCATGCGCTTGGCCTCGGTACCGACGGCTTCGATCGTCTTCTGCCCATTGTGAACACGGATGGCGACGACCGAGGGCTCGTCGAGGACGATTCCCTTGTCGCGAACGTAGATCAGCGTGTTGGCGGTACCCAGATCAATGGAGAGATCATTCGAGAACACTCCACGCAATTTCTTCAGCATTAAAAATTGTACCTTAATTACAACAACAGAAGGCCGGACAGGCCAGCCCTTTACGCTTCCCTACCAGTCATGTCATGGGACGGTGAAATGACGCTTGAACACCGCGAATTCAGACCGATTTCCCGGCGCGCATGTTATTCGCGAAAGAGTATCAACGACAGGGTTTTTGGGCAAGGCGCAAATGTGTTAAGTTTAGCGCCCCGCCGCTATCCGGCGGCTCTACCCTGGTTTGAAAAATGCCCATTGAGCAGGACGAAATAGCAAAGATCGCCGAGTTGGCGCGCATTCGCGTGGATGCCGGCCAGGCCGTCGAGCTCAGTCGTCGACTGAGCGAGATTCTCGGCATGGTGGAACAGCTGCAGGCGGTGGACACGGCCGACGTAGAGCCGATGGCCCACCCGCTGGACGCCACTGCCACCCTGCGCGCCGATGAGGTCACCGAAACCAATCGCCGCGACGACTTCCAGGCCATTGCCCCGGCGGTAGAAGACGGGCTCTACCTCGTCCCCAAAGTCATCGAATAGCCCTGCAGGACCCGACATGCACGATCTCACCATCGCCCGGATGGCCAGTGGGCTGAGGGAGAAGCGCTTTTCCAGTAGCGAACTCACCCGCGCCTTTCTCGACCGTATTGCCAGGCTCGACGGGCGCTACAACAGTTTCATCACCGTCTGCGAGGAGCAGGCCCTGCGCGCCGCCGCGGCCGCCGATGCCCGCCTGGCCGCAGGCAGCGCCGAGACGCTTACCGGTATCCCCATCGCCCACAAGGATATTTTCTGCACCAGCGGGGTTCGCACCAGCTGCGCCTCGAAGATGCTCGACAACTTCGTCCCGCCCTACGACGCCACGGTGGTCACCCGCCTGGCGGCGGCGGGCAGCGTCATGCTCGGCAAGACCAACATGGACGAGTTCGCCATGGGCTCCTCCAACGAAACCAGCTTTTACGGTGCCGTGCGCAACCCCTGGGACGCCGACCGGGTACCCGGCGGTTCCTCCGGCGGCAGTGCCGCCGCGGTGGCGGCGCGCCTGGCGCCCGCGGTAACCGGCACCGACACCGGCGGCTCCATCCGCCAGCCGGCCGCCCTGTGCGGCATCACCGGCCTCAAGCCGACCTACGGCCGGGTCTCGCGCCTCGGCATGATCGCCTTCGCCTCCAGTCTCGACCAGGGCGGCCCGATGGCCCGCAGCGCCGAGGACTGCGCCATCCTGCTCAACGCCATGGCCGGCCACGACCCGCTCGACTCCACCTCGGCCAGGCTGCCGGTACCGGATTACACGGCAACGCTGGAGCAGCCGCTCGACGGCCTGCGCGTCGGCGTGCCGCGCGAGTACTTCGGCGAGGGCCTGGAAGCGCAGACCGGCGCCGCCATCCACGCCGCGCTGAAGGAGCTGGAAAAACTCGGCGCCACCCTGGTGGATATCTCCCTGGCCCACAGCGAGCTGGCGATTCCCACCTACTACATCATCGCGCCGGCGGAGGCCTCCACCAACCTCTCCCGCTATGACGGCGTGCGCTACGGCCACCGCTGCGCGGACCCGCAGGACCTGCACGACCTCTATACCCGCACCCGCGACGAGGGCTTCGGCGACGAGGTCAAGCGACGCATCCTGGTGGGCACCTACGCTCTCTCCGCCGGTTACTACGACGCCTACTACAAGAAGGCGCAGCAGGCCCGGCGCCTGATCAAGCAGGGCTTCGACAGCTGCTTCGAGCAGGTCGACGTGATTGCCGGCCCGACCACACCGGGGCCCGCCTTCGGCCTGGGCAGCAAGAAGGACGACCCGGTCGCCATGTACCTCGAGGACGTCTACACCCTGGCCATCAACCTCGCTGGCCTGCCCGCCATCTCGGTCCCCGCCGGCCTCGCCGGCGGCCTGCCGGTGGGCATGCAGCTGATCGCGCCGCACTTCGAGGAGGCGAAGCTGCTCAATGTCGCCCACCGCTTCCAGCAGGCCACCAACTGGCACGAACTGACCCCGCCGGGAGGTGACGCCTGATGCAATGGGAACCCGTGATCGGCCTGGAAGTGCACCTGCAGCTGGCCACCAGATCGAAAATCTTCTCCGGCTCCGCCACCACCTTCGGCGCCGAGCCCAACACCCAGGCCAGCGCGGTCGACCTGGCCATGCCCGGCATGCTGCCGGTGCTCAATGAGCAGGCGGTGCGCTTCGCGGTGATGTTCGGCCTCGGCATCGAGGCGGAAATCGGCATGCGCTCGGTCTTCGACCGCAAGAACTACTTCTACCCCGACCTGCCCAAGGGCTACCAGATCAGCCAGTTCGCCGACCCCATCGTCGGCCGCGGCCACTTCGAGATCCAGCTCGAGGACGGCAGCACCCGGCAGATCGGCATCACCCGGGCCCACCTCGAGGAAGACGCCGGCAAGTCCCTGCACGAGGACTTCCACGGCATGAGCGGCATCGACCTCAACCGCGCCGGCACACCGCTGCTGGAGATCGTCAGCGAACCGGAGATCCGCAACGCCGCCGAGGCGGTGGCCTACCTCAAGGCCCTGCACTCGCTGGTGACCTACCTCGGCATCTCCGACGGCAACATGGCCGAGGGTTCGATGCGCTGCGATATCAACATCTCCCTGCGCCCGGCGGGCAGCGACACCTTGGGCACCCGGGCGGAGATCAAGAACGTCAACTCCTTCCGCTTCGTCGAGAAGGCCATCCGCCACGAGATCGAGCGACAGGCGGACATCCTCGACGACGGCGGCAAGGTGGTGCAGGAAACCCGCCTCTACGACGCCGAGCGCGACGAGACCCGTCCCATGCGCAGCAAGGAAGTGGCCAACGACTACCGCTACTTCCCCGAGCCGGACCTCCTGCCGGTGGTCATCGACGAAAGCTACGTACGGGCCGTGCGCGAGTCCCTGCCGGAACTGCCCACGGACAAGCGCAATCGCTTCACCGGGCAGTACGGCCTTTCCGCCTACGACGCCGGCGTGCTGGCGGCGGAGCGCCCCCTCGCCGACTACTATGAAGCGGTGGTGGCCGCCTGCGGCGACGCCAAGATCGCCGCCAACTGGGTGCAGGTGGAACTGCTCGGCCAGCTCAACCGCAGCGACACGACGCTGGCATCCTGCCCGGTTGCAGCGGACGCCCTTGGCGGACTGATCGCGCGCATCCTCGACAACAGCATCTCCGGCAAGATCGCCAAGCAGGTGTTCGAGGCGATGTGGAACGGTGAGGGCTCCGCGGACGAGGTCATCGCTGCAAAAGGCCTGAAACAGGTTTCCGACAGCGGCGCGCTGGAAGCCATGGTCGACGAAGTCATCGCCGCCAATGCCGCGCAGGTGGAACAGTACCGCGCCGCCGATGAGGGCAAGCGCAAGAAGCTGGTGGGCTTCTTCGTCGGCCAGATCATGAAGGCGAGCAAGGGCCAGGCGAATCCGCAGATGGTCAATGAACTGCTGGCGAAAAAGCTCGGCTGACCAGGGCGCAAGTGCAGGATGCAAGATCAGTAAACAGGGAGCACTTGGTGTCCATTCAATCGTTCAGCAAGCAACTCGCGCTGGTGGCGACTCTCCTGGTATCGACCTTCATTGCGGCTCAGGCCCCGGCGCAGGTAGACACGGTGGCGACCGGTGAAAGGCGATGGAACAAAACCCACGGCCGGTTCTATTTCGACAATTACCTCTCGCTGCAAACCAACATCATTATCACCTGGAGCACGGCTCGGGCCGACCCGGATGGCAGCGGGGCAATCTGGCTGCAGGCCTACAGTGACAACACCGAGATGACTCTGGCAAGCGGCGCCTCGGACATAAGGCAGATAGAGGATGCCTCTGCGCTGGCATTCTCGCCCGAGTTGGCTGAACCACTCGAGGAAGGCGAGATCGTCGTTTTCCGCAATACCGCGACGGGCTACTACGGCGCGTTCAGGTTCAATGACTACTACAGCGAAGACATCGTGGATATCACCTGGTACCTGCAGGAGGACCGCGGTCCCGACTTCAGCATCCACCCGCCCTACGCCCTCAACGGCTGTCTATCTCTCGAAGGCGCCCCGGTTACCAGGCGAAAAGTGTTTCTCGACCAGCCCGAGCAGCCCCGGCAAACCCGCATCACCGACCCGCGTGGCTGCGTGCTGTTCCCGGACGCAGCCCGCGGCGAACGGATCAAGCTGAGGGTCATTGGCAAGCTGCTGCAACCGGACGCCACGATTAAATCGGGCTCAATCGAGTCCTGGCCATCCATGGAACTCCAGAATCTTACTGATGGATTCGCTGCAACATATGCGGTGCCCCAGACCCAGTCTGGTGAAACGGTCCTGACCTTTTGCTCCCTCTGTGGCCTAAATCCCATCGCCGCCGCCCCCGGAGCCACTGCCCTCGAGGAGATCACCGACGCCGCCAGCCTGCTCGAGAACGCAGGCGGACTGACGGATCCTGTGGTGCCAGGCGACTTCCTGGTCATGCAGAGCGAAGACCCTCCCATGATTTACGCCGCGCTCAGGGTGGATGAAATCACCACGGAGCCCTCGGCCACAGTCCCCGCGATGATCAGCGCCACCTGGCACCTGCAACAAAACGGCAGCCCGAGCTTCGCCCCGCGCGACTACTACGCCCTGTCGAGCTGCTTCGAGGTCGGCGGCGTGCCGAAATCCGGCAAGAAAGTCGTGCTGAAACAGGACGATACACCCAACCAGGTGACCTATACCGGGAGCGATGGCTGCTTTGATTTCGACACGGTCCTGACCGGCCGCAGGTACACCCTGATCATCAACGCCGGCAAGCTGCGCTGAGCCCGACCGGCATTCGCCCGGCCCCCTCCCCCGGCCGGTGGACAGCCCCTTACGGGGCGGGTACCATCCCCGGCCGGTTGAATCGACAGAGGAGTTCCGCACGGTGAAAAAAGACAAGGAAAAGGTGATCGACGAGGTCTGGACCGAAGACCACGTACGCAGCTTTCTCAACGTGCGTCCGCACGATGGCACCGACGAGAACTTTTTCATGCTGCTGCGCGCCTACCAGAGCATGCGCGCGGATGACTTCGAGCTGTTCATCGGCTTTTTCCACGAGCAGAATCGCGATATCAACGCCCGCGGCAATGACGGTCGCAGCGTACTGGACATCGTCGGCGAGCACGCCCGGGGCGGCGAGTACGCCGCCATTCTGAAGGCGGCTGGCGCGGTTTAAGCCCAGCCCGCCTCGCCGCAACCCGGCAAGCAAAGCAGGAAACGCGATGATTACCCTCTACGGCATCAAGAACTGCGACACGGTAAAAAAGGCCCGTAAGTGGTTGGACCAGCACGCAGTGGAGTACAGCTTCCACGACCTCCGTGAGGACGGCCTGGAACGCGCGCTGGCAGCCAGCTGGCTGGATGCCCTGCCCTGGGAAACCGTGGTCAACAAGCGCAGCACGACCTGGAAAAACCTCGCGCCGGCGCAGCGCGAGAACATGGACCGGGACAGCGCGCTGGAGGCCATCCTCGAGCAGCCGACGCTGGTGAAGCGCCCGCTGCTGGACATCGGCCAGGAGCTGCACTGCGGCTTCTCCGCCGCCAGCTACCAGAAGATTTTCGGACATCACACGCTCTGATCACCGCGCCAGGGTATCGGGCAACAGAACACGACAGGTGAGACTATGACAGATTCGGCATTTGCCTTCGGCCTCGGCGTAGGCACCCAGAACAGCAAGGGCGAGTGGCTGGAAGTGTACTTCCCGCAACCGCAACTGGCGCCGCCCGCCGCGCTGGTGAGCGCGCTGGGCGAGCTCGACAACAACACACCACTGGACCTCGACGGGCTGAAAAAGGTGCGCGCGGCCCTGCACGAAGCGGGCGAGGAAAAACTCGCCGCGCTGGCGGCGCGCCTGGTGGATTCCGGCCGCCCGGCCGTTGCCGTGGTACTCAGCGAGGACACGCCGCCGAGCACCGTTCCCGAGGGTTACCTCAAGCTGCACCTGCTGTCGCACCGGCTGGTGAAACCCCACGGCACCCGTCTCGACGGCCTCTTCGGCGTCCTGCCCAACGTGGCCTGGACCAACGAGGGCGCCATCGACCTGGCGGAACTGCCCGAGCGCCAGCTCGCCGCCCGCCTGCGCGGCGCGGTGCTTGAAGTGAGCTGCGTCGACAAGTTCCCCAAGATGACCAACTACGTGGTACCGGCCGGCGTGCGTATCGCCCACACCGCGCGGGTGCGTCTCGGCGCCTACCTCGGCGAGGGCACCACCATCATGCACGAGGGCTTCGTCAACTTTAACGCCGGCACCGAGGGCCCGGGCATGATCGAGGGGCGCATCTCCGCCGGCGTCACCGTCGGCCAGGGCTCCGACCTCGGCGGCGGCTGCTCCACCATGGGCACCCTCTCCGGTGGCGGCAACATCGTCATCGGCATCGGCAAGGAGTGCCTGATCGGCGCCAACGCCGGCGTCGGCATCCCGCTGGGTGACCGCTGCACCGTGGAGGCAGGTCTCTACGTCACCGCCGGCACCAAGGTCAGCATGCTCGACGCCGACGGCAAGGCCGTGGAAAGCGTCAAGGCCCGCGACCTGGCCGGCAAGTCCGACCTGCTGTTCCGCCGCAACTCGTCCAACGGTGCGGTGGAGTGCCTGACCAACCGTTCCGCCATCGAGCTGAACGAAGAACTGCACGCCCACAACTGAGCCGCGCCGTGAATACCACCTACGAGCTGTGCTGTGAACTGATCCGCCGCGCTTCGGTCACCCCCGAGGACGAGGGCTGCCAGGCACTGATGATGGCGCGGCTCGCCGCTATCGGCTTCGACTGCACGCCCCTGCCCTTTGGCGAGGTGGAGAACTTCTGGGCCGTGCGCGGTGACAGCGGGCCGCTACTGGTCTTCGCCGGCCACACCGACGTGGTGCCAACCGGCCCGGAGCAGCAGTGGCAGACCCCGCCCTTCGAGCCGACGCTCAAAGGCGATACCCTCTACGGCCGTGGCACCGCGGACATGAAAGGCAGCCTGGCCGCCATGGTCGTGGCCTGTGAGGAGTTCGTTGCGGCCAACCCGGGCCACAAGGGCCGGATCGGCTTCCTGATCACCTCCGACGAGGAGGGACCGGCGATCGACGGCACCGTGCGGGTAATGGAATGGCTGCAGGAACAGGGTGAGCAACTCGACTGGTGCCTGGTGGGCGAACCCTCCAGCAGCGTGCAACTGGGCGACGTGATCAAGAATGGCCGCCGCGGCTCGCTCAACGCAAAGCTGACGGTCAAGGGCCAGCAGGGACACATCGCCTACCCCCACCTCGCGGACAACCCGATCCACCGCGCGGCGCCGGCGCTGGCCTCGCTGGCGGCGGAAGTCTGGGACCAGGGCAACGACTTCTTCCCGCCGACCTCGATGCAAATCTCCAACATTAACGGCGGCACCGGCGCCACCAACATGATCCCCGGCGCGGTGGAAGTGGTGTTCAACTTCCGCTTCTCCACCGAGGTGACCGACATCGAGTTGCGCCAGCGCAGCGAGGCGATTCTCGACGCCCACCAGCTCGACTACGACATCCAGTGGAGCCTCAGCGGCCAGCCCTTTCTCACCCCCAGCGGCGCCCTGGTGGAAGCGGCCCGGCAGAGCATCCTCGCCGAGACCGGCCTCGACACCGAACTCTCCACCGCCGGCGGCACCTCCGACGGCCGCTTCATCGCCCCCTATGGCGTGCAGGTGGTCGAGTTGGGCCCGGTCAACGCCACCATCCACAAGATCGACGAGTGCGTGCACGCGCCGGACCTGCCGCGGCTGACCGCGATCTACCGCGGCATCCTCGAGCGCCTGCTAGGCGAGTAACTCGAGCTGTCGCTGCAGGCTGGCCTGCGCCATCTGCCGGTTGCCCTCGCCGGGTACCACCACTACCTCTTCTCTCAGCAGCGCCTCCAGGCTGTGGGCAACCACCGCCTCCGCTGTCATCCACATGGCGTCGGGGACGTCGCTGAGCGCGGAACCGGTGAAGGCTTCGGCCTCGTGGAAGCCGGTGCGCGTCAAGCCGGGACAGAGGCACTGCACACGGATGCCGTGGGCGCGCTCCTCCTCCTGCAGAATCGCGGAGAAACTGGCCAGGAAGGCCTTGGTGGCCGAGTAAACCGCGGTGTCTGTCATCGCCGCCAGGGCGAGGACCGAACCCACGTTGATGATGCTTCCCCCGCCCTGCTCGCGCATGTAGGGCAGCGCGGCGCGGCACAGCTGAATGCTGGCGTCGATATGCACGCTCACCATCGCCTGTTGCGCGGTGATGTCCGATTCCGCGAAGGGACCGAGCGCACCGAAACCGGCGTTATTGACCAGGATCGACACCGGCCCGCGCTGGCGCAGGGCCTCCATTGTGCGGGCGCAGCCCTCGATACTTGCCAGGTCGGCCACCACCGGGATCACCTCGACTTCTGCGGCGAGCTCGGCGGCCAGCGCGTCGAGTGCCGCGCCGCGCCGGGCCACGGCGATGATGCGTTTACAGCGTGGCGCCAGGGCGCGGCAGAAAGCCTCGCCCAGCCCTGAAGAAGCCCCGGTAACCAGTGCAATATCTTCACTCATACGACTAATCATCCATTAACAGCGTTGAACGTGGCCGGGCCGAGCTGCGCCTGTCAGGCGAAACTGCCCAGCGTATAAACATCGAAGCGCACCGATTTGCCACTCAGCACATGGGAGGGCTTGCGTTCACCGAGCGGCGGCGCCTTGCGCGGCCGCTTGACCACGACCCGCGCCACGGCTTGCTGCAAGGCCCATTGCAGCAAGCCGTCAGCGCTGTCATCGCCGCTGCCGAGAAGCAACTGGAACAGCGCCATCTCCTTTTTCACCGCCGCCTGCTTGTCGCGCTGGGGAAACATCGGGTCCAGGTAGATGACGTCGGTGCCGGCCAGCACCTCGGCGGGCAAGCCGCGGGCGTCAGTCTCGCGCAGTTGCATCCGCTCGACCACCGCCCGCAGCCAGGGATCCTCCTGTTCGCTCGCGAGCTGCAAGCCGCTGCGCAACAGGGCAGCGATCAGCGGGTTGCGCTCGCACAGCAGCACGCGGGCGCCGAGGTCGGCCAGCACAAAACTGTCGCGACCGAGACCGGCAGTGGCATCGACCACCTGCAGTTCCGGCTTTTTACCGATGCCAACCGCGCGGCCCAGCAATTCGTTCTGCCCGCCGGCGCGGCGGTGGCGCATCCCGGCCGCGCCAAAATCCACACTCACCGGCCCCGGCGCCCGCTGCCCTGTCAGCTGGATGGCGACGCCCTGCGGGCCGACCAGCAGCAATGCCTCGGCGTCTGTACAGGTTTTCGCCTCGGTAGCATCGGCCAACTGGCGCAGGCCCAGGTCCCGGGCGAGCCCGGCTGCGGCAGTGTGCAGGTCCGGGCTGAGCGCCACCAGCGCCAGCCGGTCAGTCGTGGGAGTGTTGACTACGGGCAATGCTGCGGGCTTCAGTCTTCGCTGATCTGGCCGGCTCGCCGGCGCTGCAGCATATCGGCAAGATCGTCGAAGAGTGCCTCGGCGGGTGCCGCCGGTGCCGGTTCGGCTGATTCCGGCACACTTTCCGCTGCGCTGCGGGTAGCCGCCGCTGCCGGAAGCTGAGTGCAGTCGAGGCCGAGTTTCAGGCCTTCCCGCCCCTCCAGTTGCAGCGCCATTTCGACGTTATAGACGAGGTGAGTGAGGCCGTGCTTGTCGACGATGCGGAAGCGCCGGGCGCCGGACTGCGCATCCCCTCCCTCCTGCGCCGTGAGCCCGCAGTCGATGGCAGCCACAGTCGCCCCGGACAGCTGGGTGCCGAGCAGTGCGCCAAGGCCGCTGTTACAGCGGGCGACGAAGGCCTCGGTGCCGAGGGAGTCCATGGCGCGCACCGCGCCACTGCCGGGTGTGGTGAACTCGCCCACCAGCACCTGCCGCGGCTCCGCCATATCCACCATGCGGGCCAGTTCGATGGTCACGTCGCCGACGATGTAGCTGAACACCGTGGGGTTCACCCCCTCGGCCTGGTAGAGCTCGTAGTGACCGCCGATGTGATAACCGGTGCGGATCACCGGCACGGTATTGCCCCGCGACTGGGCCCGGGCCATGGCGTTGTCCGCCAGCACCAGCACCATGAAGTAGAACAGGTGCATGTCGGCCTGGGAGCCGAGGTCGCGGTTCCAGACGTAGTAGCCGTCACCGGTGGTGGTACGCGAGAAATTGATCTCGATACCGCGGGCCAGCAACTTGTTGTAGGCGGAGTTGAAGGAATAGGAAAGGCTGTTCAGCTGGCTCGCCTGCTCGAAGGGCGTGAACAGCGAGAACTCGACGATATCGAACAGCAGTACCGCGCGCTCGTCGACATAGCTGATGCCGTAGCGGCGAATCAGCTGTTCGACCTCCGCCAACAGGCGCGCCTCCTCCGAGAGAGCCGTGTTCAGCTTGATGAAGGTGGGGGCGACACCCAGGCGCTCGCAGATCGCGAACAACTCGTCGCGCTGCTTGCGCCGGCTGCCGGAGACCAGTTCGCGGATGAACTGCTCGTTGCCGCGGTGCTCGGCGTCGTCGGCGCAATAGTTGCCGAGAAAATAGTGCGGCACGAAAATTACCAGCAGCCCGCGCTCGTCGGCACTCCAGCAGAGCACGATGTTCTGGCCCAGCCGCCACTGCTTGCGCAGGGTCTGCTCCAGGGTCTTCAGGTTGCCGCGCTGGACGATGGAAATCGGGCCGCTGCCCGGGCGTGCCGCGTCGTCCTGCGGCGGTTGTTGCCCCGAATCCGCCATCGGGCCTCCCGCTGATTGCTCTGAGGATAGTATTATAGGTAGCCTCGGCTCGGGCGGCTACGCCGCCGGGGCCACTGCGCGAAAGGAGCGAAATATAATGGGGTTCAGGACAATCACCGGTGTGCTGCTGGGGCTTTGCGTAAGCGCCTGCACGCAGTACGACCTCACCGTCAACGACCGGGTGGTGTATACCCCGAAACCCCTCTTCACCGATTACGCTGCGCCCGATGCCGCGCTGCAGGCCTGCCTGGAACAGGCCATCGCCTACTACAAGGTCAGCGCGCCGGCACAGTTGCAGGTTCTCGATTGCGCCGATAGCGGCATCGCCGAATTGACCGGGCTGCAGGTCTTCACCGGCCTGCGGCGCCTGCGCCTGGGCGACAACCAGGTGGTTTCCCTGGCACCGCTGGCGACCCTCTCCTCGCTGGAGTCCCTGGAAATGCGCAACAACCGCGTCGCCGACCCGCGGCCGCTCTACGATCTTCTGTCGCTGCGCATTCTCGACCTGCGCGGTAACAGCGAGCTGCTCTGCCCGCGGCCCCAGGACCTGTTCCGCGTGGTCGAGCTCGACCTGCCCGCGCACTGCGCCGACTGATGCTCTACCGGCTGGTAGCCTGGCTGCCCTTCCCACTGCTCTATGCCTGTGCGCGAGTGGGCTATGTCCTGCTCTATCACGTCGCCCGCTACCGCCGGGAGGTGGTCCGCCAGAACCTCGCCCGCGGCCTGCCCGAGTACAGCGACGAGCAGCGCAGGCGGATAGAAAAGGCGTTTTACCTGCGCCTGTGCCAGAGCGCACTGGAAATCCTCAAGGCCCGGCGCATGCAACCCGCGGACTTCCTGCAGCGGGTCCACCTGCGCAACCCGGAGGCCCTCGAACAGGCCACCGAGGGTTTCACCCGCTCGGCGATCGTGCTGACCATTCACCAGGGCAACTGGGAGTGGATGCTGCACGGCACCACGGCCCGCCTGGGCATCCCCATCGACCCGGTGTACAAGCCGCTGCACAACCGCGCGGTCGACGACCTGGTGCACGGCATCCGCAGCCAGTTCGGCTCGCGGCCACTGGCCATGGCCGAGGCGCCCCGGGACATCCTGCGCCGGCGGCGGGAATTCCGCCTATTTGTGATGGTTGCCGACCAGTCCCCCACCACCCGGGAGCGCGGCTACTGGGCCACTTTCATGCACCAGGACGCGCGTTTTTACCTCGGTGCCGAGACCATCGCCAAGGCCACCGGCTTTCCGGTGCTGTTTGCCCAGTGCACCCGCGTGCGCAGCGGCTACTACGAAATGGAGTTCAAGCCCCTTGCCGAGGCGCCCTACGAGCGCGAGTCCCACCTGATCACCGATCGCTACATCGCCCTGGCCGAGAGCGCCATTCGCGCCGAGCCGGAAAGCTGGCTGTGGAGCAACCGGCGCTGGAAGCGCCAGCGCCCGAGCGACAGCGATCTGGAAACGGACGCGGCCTAGACCGCGAGCCAGCCGAAGCCGCCGGCCTGTTCCGCCCAGACCACGTTGACCTGCGCCGGCACCTCGGCGTCCAGCACCAGCTGTGCCCGCTCCCGGCAGTTGTTGTGTTCGCTGATGTGCGCGACCACCAGGTGGCGCAGCGCCGCCGTGTCGATACTGCGCAGGAACTGCGCCGCCTGCTCGTTGCTCAGGTGGCCCCAGTCGCCGCCCACCCGCCGCTTCAGGGCCGGCGGGTAGGGCCCGCTGCTGAGCATGGGCACATCGTGGTTGAATTCCAGCAACAGGCTGTCACAGCCGCGGTACTGGTTGACGACGTGCGGTGTGATACAGCCGAGGTCGGTCAACACGCCCAGGCTGCGCTGCTGCCACTGGAAGCGGAACTGGCAGGGCTCGTTGGCATCGTGGGGGACGGCGATCGCGCGCACCTGCAGGGCGCCAATCGAAAGCTCGTCGTCGCCGTTGATGCGATGGAAATGGTGGCTGCCCTCGCAGCGCCCGCTGGCCGCGGTGCCGTGGGTCAGGTAGACGGGAAGGGAGTAGCGCTTCGACAGGCGCGCCACCCCGGCGCAGTGGTCGGAATGCTCGTGGGTGACCAGGATGGCATCGAGCTGGCCGGGCTCCACGCCCAGCCGCCGCATGCGGCGCTCGGTCTCGCGGACGGAAAAGCCGCAGTCGACCATGACCAGGGTATCGCCGGCCTGGACCAGCGTGGCGTTACCCTTGCTGCCGGAACCGAGTGATGCGAAGCGCACGGTAAAGCGGTACGCCCGGGCTAGTTGATATTGCCTTTCACCAGGTTGAGCAGGGCCTGGCGCTCGCCTTCGTCGATGCTGCCTTCGCCCTCCTGCAGGCGCAGGTGGATGGCCATCTCGGCGGGATTGACCTCGCGCACGGACGCCAGGAAGGCTTCGCCGACGTGCGGGTAGGCCTCGTCGCTGCCCCACAGCCAGTCGAACCAGCCGCCCTCTTCACCGGCCTCGGGGCCGAGGAAGCGCAGGTAGTAAATGCCCTTGCTGCGATCCCGGTCGGTAATCTCGAAGTCCGATTTCTCCAGTGCCAGGCCGAGCGAGGCCCAGGCGCGATCAAAGGGCAGCAGCAACTGGATATAGGGTTCGCCGCTGGCTTCTTTCTGCAGCGCGATGCGCCCGCTGGCGTTGATCGCCTGTTCCGCAACCATGGAGACCGGCGCGTTGCCCGCGCTGTCGGCGATGTACTGCGCCAGTGACTGCAGCATTTCGTTTTCCTGGTCGGGGTTGTCCGAGCTCGTCGGCCAGTTGCCGGTATCGCCGGCACGGTTCTGTTGCAGCACGTGCAATTCACTGGTGCCGCGCTGTACACCCTGGTCGATGCGCATGCGGAAACGGCTGGACATGGCGGCGGATTCCAGTGACAGCCAGTCGGTTTCCATGATGCCGGCGCTGGCATCGACGCGGACGACATTGATACCGGCGCTGGCGAGGAAGCCGCGCACCTGCGGCCAGACCTGGCCCGGGGCCTCGTCGATCAGCGCCCAGCTCTCGTCGCCGAGGCGCTGGATACGCACCGCCTGGTCCTCGGCCCCGGCCACCAGCGGTGTCGGCCGCGGCACTTCGAACTCACCGGCGGCGATCAACCCGCTACCGGCGGGCGGTATGGGGTAGATGTCCTGCAGCGCCTCGCTTCGCGAACCCTCGGGCATGCTGATGACCGGCATCTCCGGGGCCCGCTTGTAGTCCTCGGACTGGTCGCGGAACATGCCGCCATCGCCGAACAGGTAGCCGCAGCCGGTGAGCTGCAGGGCCATCACCCCGAGGACGAGCTTGCGGGAGTGCTGCTGGAGTCGTTTCATGCGCGCGCCACCTCGAGAGCCGCCAGCACTTCGGCGTGGAATTTTTCATCAAGCGGGGTCAGTGGCAGGCGGATGCCCGGGCCGATCAGCCCTTCATGGGCCAGTGCCCACTTCACCGGGATGGGGTTGGCCTCGAGGAACAGCGCCCGGTTGAGCGCCGCCAGCCGCGCGTTGATCGCGCTGGCCCCCGCGTGATCGCCGGCCATCGCCAGGCGGCACAGGTCGGCGACCATCTGTGGCAGGATATTGGCGGTGACGGAGATATTGCCCTGGCCGCCGGCCAGCATCAGCTCCATCGCCGTGCCGTCATCGCCGGAGTAGACGGCGAAGGCGTCGGGACTGCGGGCGATCAGGTCGCGCCCGCGGGGGATGTCCCCGGTGGCGTCCTTGATGCCGATGATGTTGGGGATGTCCGCCAGCCGCAGCACGGTGTCGTTGAGCATGTCCACCGCGGTCCGGCCGGGGACGTTATACAGCACCTGCGGGATGTCGACCGCCCCGGCTACCGCCTTGAAGTGCTCGTACAGGCCCTGCTGCGTCGGGCGGTTGTAATAAGGTGTCACCAGCAGGCAGGCGTCGGCGCCAGCCTCGGCCGCGGAACGGGTCAGTTCGATGGCCTCCCAGGTCGCGTTGGCGCCGGTGCCGGCGAGGATGGGTATGCGCCCGGCCATGTAGTCGACACAATACTTGATCACCGCGCAGTGCTCGGGAACGCTCAGGGTAGCGCTCTCGCCGGTGGTGCCTACCGCACCGATGGCGGCGGTGCCGGCCGCGAGGTGCATATCGAGCAGGCGCTCGAGGGCAGCCCAGTCGACACTGCCGTCGGGTTGCATGGGGGTGACGAGGGCGACAATACTGCCGGTTAGCATCCAGATTCTCCAAACTGACTGCCCGCGATGGGCGCTGCCCACCCGGGGAAGAGGGCAATTATCCATGCCCCGATACGGAACACAACCGCGCCGGGCGAAATAGCGCCCGCCCTGCTATTATTGCGCCCAAAGCCTGCAACCGACCAGCCATGACCAAATTCCGCCACGCCCTGCGCCACCTGCTGCTGACCCTCGCCCTGCTGCCCCTCTGTGCGCTCGCCGCAGAGCCGAAAATTACTGCGCTCACCGCCATCGACAGGCAGTACCTGCAGGAACAGAGGGACAGCATTGGCAGCATCACCGGGCGCAATTTCGGCATGCAGTTCAGCGGCGCCACCGGCCACGACATCGCCCTGCTGCAGCGCGTCCTCGACGAGCGCCTGGTCGGCAACAGCCAGCGGCGCCAGTTGCAGGCCATGGGCGTCATCCTCGGCGACCTGCTGGCGGCGGAACTCGACATGCACTGGGTGGTTTACGAGGATAACCTCGGACGCAGCCACGCCCTGCGCTACCGCGACAGCGAGACCGTCATCTTCCCGGTAACCATGATCTCCCGGCGCCGCGAAACCGGCAACACGGAGCCGGTCGCCGACATCTACCGCCGGGCCGAGAGCGCCGCCCGCGAGACCATTCCCCGCCGGCCGTTTACCGCTCCGTAGCGCGGGGGGCCGGAAATTATTAGACTGGCCTTCCAGCCCGCGAGAAGTACCGCCACGGAATGAGTGCGTCGCCACCCGGATTCGAGCTAGTGACCGACAACCGCGATTGCGTGGTTTTGCGGCTCACTGGCGACTGGCTGCAGGACGCAGCCCAACGCCCGGATTTCGCCGACGTCGAGCGCGAACTGCACGGGCTGAGCATGCAGGCGCTGGTGGCGGATGCCGGCGAGCTGGGGGAATGGGACTCGATCCTCGCCGCCTTCCTGCTGCAGGTCTACCAGCTGTGCCGGGATGCCGGAGCGGATTTCTCCACCCGGCAGATGCCCGACGGCCTGGACCGGCTTCTCGGCCTGGCCATGGCGGTGCCGCGCCACCGGCGTGAACCGGAACCACGCCGCCCCTGGTACACCCGGATGAGCGGCCGTGGACTCCTGCGCGAGCTCATCGACCGCGGCAATATCACCCTCGGCTTTATTGGCGAGATCGCCCTCGCCTTCGGCAATCTCCTCCGCGGTCGTTCCAATACCCGCTTCAGCGACTTCCGCGAATGCTGCTACCAGGCCGGCCCCGACGCCTTTGCCATCATCAGCCTCACCAGCATCCTCGTCGGCATGATCCTCGCCTACCTGGGCGCCGTGCAGCTGTTGCAGTTCGGCGCGGAAATCTACGTCGCCGACCTCGTGGTGATCGGCACCCTGCGCGAGATGGGCGTGCTGATGACGGCGGTGGTCATGGCTGGCCGCACCGGCGCCGCCTACGCGGCGCAGCTGGGCAGCATGCAGGCCAATGACGAGATCGACGCGGTGGTGACCATGGGCATTTCACCGATGGAGTTCCTCGTCCTGCCGCGCATTCTCGCACTGATGGTGATGATGCCGCTGCTCACGCTCTACGCCAACCTGCTCGGCATCATCGGCGGCGGCATCGTCGCCGGCGGCATGGGCATCACGCCGCTGATGTACATCCACGAGGGGCAGACGGCACTGACCCTCACCCACCTCAACGTGGGGCTGGCGAAAAGCGTGGTCTTCGGCCTGCTGATCGCGGTGGCCGGCTGCCGGGCGGGAATCAATTGCGGGCGCAGTTCCTCGGCGGTGGGCCAAGCGGCGACCGAGGCGGTGGTCACCGCAATCGTCTACCTGATCATTGCCGACGCTGCGTTCAATATCATCTTCCAGCAGCTGGAGATCTGATGAGCGCGGCGCATATCGAAGTTCGCGACCTGTGTATGGCCTACGGCAGCCGGGTCATCCAGCGCGACCTCAGTTTCGACATCAACCGCGGCGACATCTTCGTCATCATGGGCGGCAGCGGCTGCGGCAAGAGCACCCTGCTGAGACACCTGCTCGGGCTGATCGAGCCGACCACCGGCGACATCCGCTACAACGGCCGCAGCTTCGTGCAGGCAAACGAGACCGAGCGCGATGTCATGCGCCGCAGCTGGGGCATCACCTACCAGTCCGGCGGCCTGTTCAGTGCCATGACGGTGGGCGAGAACATCGCCCTGCCGCTGCAGCTCTACACCCGCTACAGCCGCAACGAGCAGGCCGATATCATCGACTACAAGCTGGCGCTGGTCGGCCTCGCCGGCTACCAGGACTACTACCCGTCGGAAATCAGCGGCGGCATGCGCAAGCGGGCGGCGCTGGCGCGGGCCATCGCCCTCGACCCGGAGATCCTGTTCTTCGACGAGCCCTCCGCCGGGCTGGACCCGATCAGCTCCAGCCTGCTGGATGAATTGATCGTACAATTACAGGCCTCCATCGGCGCGACGGTGGTGATGGTGACGCACGAACTGCCGAGTATCTTCGGCATTGCCACCAACGCGGTGTACCTGGACGCAGCGAGCAAGACAATGATTGCCTACGGTAAGCCACAGGAACTGCGCGAGCACAGCGATGAGCCGGTGGTCAGGCAGTTCCTCAACCGGGAGCCCCACGAGGCAAGCGAGGAATCCGCATGAGTGAAAAACCGCGCACAGTCGCGATCGGCGCCTTTGTCGTCGGGGCGCTGCTGATCGCCGTGACCGCAGTCATCTTCGCCCTCGGCACCGGCTTCGGCAGCGACCGCAGCAAGGTGGTCATGGTCTTCGAGGGCTCGGTCAAGGGCCTCAACATCGGCGCCCCGGTGGCGCTGCGCGGGGTGCAGGTCGGGCAGATCACCGATATCGAACTGGTGCTCGATTCGGAAACCGCCCAGTTGATCATGCTGGTGGAGGCCGAGATCAGCGGCGAGAACATCCGCCGCACCGGCACCATCACCGAGGGCCTGACCGAAGAACTCATCGCCCGCGGCATGCGCGCCCAGCTGAACACCCAGAGCCTGCTGACCGGCCTGCTCTACGTGCAGCTCGACTTCCACCCGGAGAGCGAGATGCGCTACGCGGACGTCGACTCGCCCTACCTGCAGATTCCCACCATTCCCACCGGCCTGGAGCGCCTGACCCGCGAACTCGAGTCCATCGACCTGGTGAAGGTCGCTTCCGACCTGGAGACGATCGCCGCGGGCGTCGCCACCTTTGTCGGCGACGAGAATTTCCGCCAGCTGCCCGCGCAATTGCACGACACGATCGCGTCCATCGAGAGCCTCAGTGAGCAACTGCAGGGACAGCTGAACAGCAGCGGGCAACAACTCGACGCCCTGCTGGCCAACGCCAACCAGACCGTCAACCTGGCCAACACGGAGCTGCCACAACTCGCCGCCGCGGTGAACCAGAACCTGCAGGCACTGGAACAGGCCATCGCCAACGTCGACGCCGGCATGAGCGATTTCCGCGAGCTGGTGAGCTACGACTCCGGCACTATCTACGAACTGAACCAGGCACTGCGCGAACTGTCGCGCGCCGGCCGCAGCCTGCAGCAACTCAGTCGCACACTCGAGGAACAACCGGACGCGCTGATCCGCGGAAGGAGCGAACAGGAATGAACCCCATGACCTACCCAAGCCGCTTTGTCGCTGCGCTCCTGCTGCTCCTGGTCACCGCCTGCAGCGCCACGGCGCCCAGTCATCACTACCTGCTGCGCGCCGCGGAGTCGCTGCCGGCGAGCAACAGCCGCATCGGGGTCGGCGTCGGGCCGATCAGTATCCCCGAATACCTGCAGCGGGATAACCTCGTGCTCTCGGGGAGTGGCAGCCGCCTCGACATCCGCAGCCACGAGCGCTGGGCGGAACCCCTGGACCAGGGCATCGGCCGCGTACTCGCCCTGAACCTGGCCGGCCTGCTGCAGACCCAGGACGTGCAGAGTTACCCCTGGCATCCGCGCCGGCAACCGGCTTACGCAGTCAAGCTGCGGGTACTGGAACTGGATGCCGGCGAGCGCGAGGCCCGCATGGTGGCCGAGTGGCTGCTGCTGACGCCGGCGGACGACGCCGCCGTCGAGCGGCGCCTGGTACAACTGACCGAGCCACTGCAAACGGGTAGTGCCGACGCAGTCGCCAGCGCCTACAGCAGCATCCTGCACCGCTTGAGCGAGGAAATCGCCGCAGCGATAGAGGCGGAAATAGCGCGCCAGGCGTCCGCCACCGGCGCAATATAAGGCGCCTCAGCCACCTCAGTCCGGCAACAGGGAGACCGTCTCCCCCTCGCCACACATCAACTCCGCCGACTTGTTGCGCGAGTTACCTACCGCAGCGGGCAGGGCCTGCAGCAACCAGGGGGTTTTCAGTTTTGCCGCGAACAGCGGGTCATTCGCCGCGACCGGGCGGGAGTGGTCGAGCCAGCGCTCGCGCTCCGCGGCATCCAGCACGACCGGCATCCGCCGGTGCCAGGGCGCGAAGGCCGGCGCCGCCTCCGTGGTAACCAGGGTACAGCTCAGCAGGTGGCCGCCATCCCGCTCCCAGACATCCCACAGTGCCGCGGCGGCGAAGGCGCCTTCCCCCGGTGCGATCAACCAGGGTCGCTTGCCCCCGGCATCACTGCGCCACTCGATAAAACTGCTCATGGGGACGATGCCGCGCTGACGCTGGAAGGGGCCGCGAAAGGCCCGACTGCTCTCGAGGTTTTCCGCCCGGGCGTTGAACATGCTGTATTTCTGGTCCACCGCCGGCGCCCAGGATGGCGTCAGCCACCAGCGCGCAGGCGCCAGGCGCGGCTCGCATCCGGCGGAGCGAATCAGCGGCACCGGCTCGGTCGGCGCGATATTCACCCGGGTTGGCAGTTTGAGATCGATACCGAGATCCTGCAGCAATTGCTGCAGGCCGGGAGTATCAATGACGTTGAAGCGCCCACACATGGGCACAATGTGCCGCGCAATGTGCCCCGCGGCAAGCCCCGTCAGCGCTCACCGGCGCTGGCCCGCATCAGGTAGGCGATCAGGTCGGCCCGGTCCTGCGGGTCGCTGATACCCGGCGCCAGCATGGTCGATTCGGGAAACTTTGCCAGCGGCGCCTCCAGCCAGGCGTACATGAGCTTGGGGGTCCAGACGAAATCGGCGGCGACAAAGCCGGGCGAATAGGCGGGGAAATCTGCCTGGCTGCCGACCACACGACCGAAGATGCGCTGCAGGCTCGGGCCCACCCGGTGAGCGGCGTTCTCGCCGACCTCGTGGCAGAGGCGGCAGGCGCCGAACAACACCCGGCCGCGGTCGGTGTCCGCCAGCGCCAGGCGGTTGTCCACTTCGTCGGCCTGCACGGTGGGCGGCAACAGCACAAGCAGGAGACAGGTAAAACGCAGCAGTAATGTCATCCCGGCAGCTCCGTCGCGGCGCGACGCCCGGCCCGGCGGCCGAAGAAAGTGGCGTCGGCCAGGGAGAGCCCCTCAGTTCCCGCAGCCGCTGTCGGCAGCCCCGCCGCAGTCCGCCCCGCGGCGCACAGCCCGGTGACCGGCTCGCCGAAGGCGTCGAGCACCGCGCCGTCGAGGTCCGTTGCCAGCCCCCCGAGGGTATAGGCCGGGAAGAAGGCGCGCGGGCCGCTGACCGCCCAGGCGCGATAGGGTGGCCCCTGGAAGGGCCGCGTGTAAGTGCGGGACTTGCCGAACTGCGGGTCCTCGCCGCGCGCGGCGTAGCGATTGTAGTAGGCGACAGACTGCTGCAGCGCGCCGCGCGGCAGGCCCAGGTGCTCGGACAACTCACCGATACTCACCGCCTCCGCCAGCCGCGGGTAATCCTGCTGCCCCTCGGGCAGGTTGCTCGCCGCGTCGGTGATCAGCCAGGCCCGGCCATCCTGCCGGTAGGTGACAGCGTGGCCAATCGCCCCCGCGTAGGCGTCCTCGGCGATGAAGCGCTGCCCGGCGGCATTGACCAGCAGGCCCGACGGCGCGTTGCCTTGCGCGCTGAGGTCGATGCTGCTGAAGCCCTCGGCCATGCGCAGCGCCGCGCCCCCGGCAGACATCCCCAGGCGAACGCCCAGGCCCAGTTCCCCGGCCACGCCCCAGGGTGTCGCGCAGTCGTAGAGTTGCGGCGCGAATTGCCGAACCATGTCGCGCTGCTGGATAAAGCCACCGCAGCTGAGGACCACCGCCCGGCGCACGCTGGTATAGCCGCCGCGTGTGCCGCTCAGTGTCTGCACCCCGGTGACGCGACCAGCCGCGTTGACGACCAGGCGTTGCGCGCTTACCCCGGTCAGCAGCAGGACCGAGTCGCGGCGGGCGCGGGCCAGCAGGGCCTGCATCAGCCGCTGCCCGGCCAGTCCCTCGGGTGCCTGCGGCCGGTGGCACCGCGGCACCGCGGGCTGCAGGCTGCCGGCGAGCAGGGACGTGCCAAGCTGCGGTGTATCCGCGTAGGGCACCCCGAGCGTCCTCAGCCAGGCCAGGTGCGTCGCGCTCTGCTCGCAGTACAGGCGCAGGCGCTCGAGGGGCAGCCCGGGGGCGCCACTGCCCGCGACGGCGTCGTACATGGCATCCGGCGTATCGCTGACGCCCAGCGCACGCTGCATGAAAGTTCCGCCACCGGCGAAGATCACCCCGCCAGAAACGGCGGAGCTGCCGCCGGCGTGGGGCATGGATTCGAGCAGGATCACCGAGGCGCCGGCCGCGCGGGCCTCGATCGCTGCGCAGACACCGGCGGCGCCGCCGCCGACCACCAGTACGTCCACCACCCGGTCCCAGGCGGGCACCGCGGCGTGATCGACCGCGGGACCGGCAGCGACGGCGGAGGCCACTGCCGCCGTCGCGCCGCCGAGGGCCGCAGCCAGCAATTGCCGGCGTCCGAGGCTGTCCGTCACCGCTCGCTTGCTCCTGTTTTGCCCATTGGCCCGTGTCTACCCCACTGGTTATTTGTCGGCAGATTGTACCCGTATCAATTCGGCGAGAGAGCAAAAAGCTGCGGAAAAAAGCTATTCAGATGGCGCTGCACGGGCGCCGGGAGCCGCCCTTGTTGAATTGCAATTCGCCTGTTCTATACTCGTGATGAGCTCGCGACTGCGCGACCCACTCAATCAATCCGGGGAAATACCTTATGGAACCAAGCAGCCTTTGGAACGCTATTATCCTGCCGTGGGCAATTCGCATCGCCATTGCCGTGGCGATTTTCTACGTCGGTCGCATTGTCGTCACCAGGATCGTGGCGATTGTGGAAAAGCTGATGCGCGCCCGCGACATGGACGAGATACTGGTCAAGTTCCTGAGTTCCATCCTGCGCTGGGTGCTGCTGCTGTTCGTGGTCATCGCCGCCCTCAGCCAACTGGGCATCGACACCACTTCCCTGGTCGCCCTGCTCGGTGCCGCCGGCCTGGCCATCGGTCTCTCCCTGCAGAGCTCCCTCGGCAACTTTGCCGCCGGCGTGATGCTCATTGTCTTCCGCCCCTTCACCAAGGGGAACTTCGTCGAGGCCGGCGGGGCCACAGGCGTGGTCGACAAGATCAGCATATTCACCACCACCCTGACCACACCGGACAACCGCGAGGTCATCGTCCCCAACGGCGCCATCCTCGGCAACAACATCACCAACTTCTCCGCCCTGCCCACGCGCCGGGTGGACATGGTCTTCGGCATTTCCTACGACGATGACATCCGCAAGGCCAAGGCCCTGCTCGAGGAGATCATCGGCGCCGACGAGCGCATACTCCCCGAGCCGGCACCGGTGATCGCCGTGGGTGAACTGGCCGACTCCAGCGTCAACTTCGTGGTCCGGCCCTGGGTCAACTCCGCCGATTACTGGGCGGTACTGTGGGACACCACGGCGGCGGTCAAGCTCAAGTTCGACGAGGCCGGGATCACCATTCCCTACCCGCAGATGGACGTGCACCTCGACAAGGAATAGCACCTCCCCGATTTGCCCGCCGGGGCGACTGCGGGTCGCGCCGGCGGACAGATTAAATTCAGTGAAATGACAGGATATTAACCGTGCCTGAAGGTCACTGTGTGATATAAATTGCCCAACACAATTGCTGGGTATTCCCGTGGTACCAATCAAACGCCAACTACTGATTGCACTGTTGATGCTGGCAACGGCATTAGCGCTTGCGACACTGCTGTTTTTCAACCGCCCCTCCGCCGATATCGCCGAGCCGGCGCCGCAGCGGGTCAGCGTGGATATTGTGGTGGCGGTCGTCGAGGACATCCAGGCGGAGGTCCAGGCCCAGGGCACGGTACAGGCCCTGCGCGAGACTACCCTGATGGCTGAAGTGCCCGGACAGGTTATCGCAACCAGCGACAAGTTCCATGCCGGTGGCTTCGTCGAGGAAGGTGAGGTGCTGGTGCGTATCGACCCGCGCGACTACCAGACCGACCTGCTGCGCGCGGAAGCTGCCCTGGAATCTGCCGAAAGCACCCTGGTGCAGGAAGAAGGCCGCGCGGAAGTCGCCCAGCGCGAGTGGGAGAAGCTGCCGGCCAACAGCCAGCGCACCGAGCAGGCACGCGATCTCTACCTGCGCAAACCCCAGCTGGAGCAGGCCCAGGCCCAGTTGCGCGCGGCTACCGCCGACCTCAACACGGCGCGCGACCGCCTCGAACGAACCATCATTCGCGCCCCCTACAATGCAGTGATCCGCAGCAAGCAGGTGGAACTGGGCCAGTACGTGGTCACCGGCAACCAGATCGCCGAGGTGTTCTCCGTCGACGTCGCGGAAGTGCGCCTGGCGATTCCCCAGAGCAAACTGGAATTCCTCCAGCTGCCCGACATTCGCCAGCAACTGCTCGCCCCCGTGCCGGTGGATCTCTACGCCTCCATCGCCGGCGCGCTGCGCCACTGGCCTGCCCAGCTGCACCGCACCGAGGGTGTCTTCGACGAGCGCTCGCGGGCACTCTACGTGGTCGCGCGGGTGCCGGACCCCTACGCACTCGATGAACCGCAGCGCGAGCCGCTGCGCCTGGGCACCTTCGTCACCGCCAACATCAGCGGGCGCCTGATGGAAGGGGTGGTCTCGCTGCCCCGCTACGTCCTGCGCGCGGGCAACCGGGTCTGGGTCGTCGACAAGGACAACATCCTGCGCAACCGCTCGGTCTCGGTGCTCAATACCGGCGGCGCAAACGTGCTCGTCAACGGCGGCCTGAAGTCCGGTGAAAAGGTATCGCTGACGGTGCTCGACGACTCGCTGGAGGGCCGCCGGGTCTCGATCAACTCCAGCGTCGGCAGCGACGACCTGCGCAGCCGCGATCGCAGCGGCATGGCAGCTGAAGCGACCGCAGTGGTGGAACCGTGAACGCCCCGGCCCCCAGCGGCGTCATCGCCTGGTTCGCCCGCAACCCGGTCGCCGCCAACCTGCTGATGCTGATCATCATCGCCATCGGCGCGGGCAGTGCCTTCAGCATCCAGCGCGCCATGATGCCCAGCTTCCACTTCGAGATGATCTGGATATCCGTACCCTACCCCGGCGCCGCGCCGGAGGAAGTGGAGCGCGGCATCGTGGAAAAGATCGAGGAGGCGATCAACGACATCGAGGGTATCGAGCGGGTCGAGGCCGATGCGCTGGAGTCCGTCGCCCGGATCATGATCGAACCACTGGACGGGGTGTCCATCGACAAGCTCTACAACGACGTGCAGAACCGCATCGACGGCATCAGCACCTTCCCCGAGGCCGCGGAGAAACCGATCATCACCCAGCCGGAAGTCATGTTCCCGGTGCTCAATATCCAGCTCTCCGGCAACCTCGACCCGCGCAGTATGAAAGCGCTGGCGGAAAACGTGCGTCGCGAACTGCTGACTTTCCCCGAAGTGTCCGGCGTCGAAATGACCGGCGAGCGCGACTTCGAGATCGCCGTGGAGATTTCCGAGCAATTGCTGCGCGAGTATCACCTGACGCTGCAGGATGTGGCCAATACCATCGCCGTGTCCTCCCTCGACCTCCCCGCCGGCTCGGTGAAAACCCGCAACGGCGAGATCATGCTGCGCACCGTTGGCCAGGCCTACGACCAGCATGCCTTCGAGCGGATCGTGCTCAAGACCTGGCCCGACGGCACCCGCCTGCTGCTCGGGGACATCGCCACGGTCAAGGACGACTTCGTCGAGGAGCGCGGCTTTTCCGAGTTTGACGGCCGTCCCTCCCTGGGCCTGCAGATCTACAGCCTGGGTGAACAGGACATCATCGAGACCGCCGAGGTGGTCAAGGCCTACCTTGAGGACAAGCGCACCCGGCTGCCCGAGGGCGCCGTCCTCGATATCTGGGCCGACTCCACCTACTACCTCGACGAACGGCTCGACATGATGGTGAAGAACCTCGCGCTGGGTGCGCTGCTGGTGTTCATCACCCTGGCGCTGTTCCTCGAGATCAAGCTGGCCTTCTGGGTGATGCTGGGGATTCCGGTGTGCTTCCTCGGCGCGATGGCGATGATCAACACACCCTATATACACGCCAGCCTGAACATGATCAGCATCTTTGGTTTCATCCTGGTGCTGGGCATCGTGGTGGACGACGCGATCATCATCGGCGAGGCCGCTTACAGCGAAACCGAGCGCAACGGGCACAGCGTCGACAACATCATCCGCGGCGCCTACCAGGTGGCCACACCGGCGACCTTCGGCGTGCTCACGACCATCGTGGCCTTCGCCCCGACCCTCTTCGTGCAGGGTGTCTTCGGCCCGATACCCGCGGCCTGCGGCTATGTGGTGATCCTCTGCCTGGTGTTTTCGCTGATCGAGTCGAAGTGGATCCTGCCCGCCCACCTCGCCCACAGCAAACCGACCCGCAACCGCCTGCTGCTGAGTGTCAACGGCGTGCAACAGCGCCTCAACGAACGCCTGCGCAACTTCGTCAACGGCCGCTACCGCCAGCGCCTGGAATACTGCATCGCCAACCGCTACCTCACCCTCGCCCTGTTCCTGTCGCTGTTGATCGTCAGCGTCGGGCTGGTCAGTGGTGGCGTGGTCCGCACCATCCTGTCGCCGCACATTGCCGGTGAATACCTCTCGGTGGAACTGATCATGTCCGAGGACACCCCGGAGGAAAGCACGGCCGCCGCCACCCGCGGCATCATCGCCGGGCTCTACGCCGTCGACCGGGAGTACCAGCGCGAACACGGCGACAAGGCCGGCTTCATCGGCCATATTTCGGCCCACGTCTGGGACCGGATCAACGGCCGCGTGGACGTCGAGCTGACCAAGCAGGACCAGCGCACCATCAGCAACGACGATATCCAGCGGCTTTGGCGCGAGTCGGTGGGCGCCGTGCACGGTGCCGAGGTACTCAGCTTCAATACCTCGGATGGACCGGACTTCGGCCCCAACGTCGCCTTCGACCTCGAGCACGAGAACTTCGAAACCCTGCGCGCCGCCTCCGCGGAACTGGAAGCACACCTGCACCACTACGAGGGCCTCTCCGACATCCGCAACGGCAGCAGCGACAGCCGCGATGAACTGCACTTCGAGCTGCTCCCCGAGGGCGAGGCCCTGGGCCTGACCCGGCGGGATCTCGGCACCCAGATTCGCAATGCCTTCTACGGCGCCGAAGCCCAGCGCATCCAGCGCGGTACCGATGAAGTCAAGGTGATGGTGCGCTACCCGCGGGAGGACAGGGAAAACGTCGGCAGTCTCGAGCAAATGTACCTGCGCCTGCCCAACGGCGACGAGGTGCCACTGAGCACGGTGGCCGAAGTCGAGGTCAAGCCGGGCCTGCTCAAGTCCACCCGCATCGACTTCCAGCGCGCCTCGGAAGTTACCGCGGTCGCCGACGTCGACGTCGTGGAGCCCTCCAAGGTCATCGAGGACATCGAGAAAAACTTCATGCCGGAACTGATACGCAAGTACCCGGGCCTGAAGTTCGAGCGCTCCGGCCTGGCCGGCGAGGAAATCGCCCTGGTTATCAGCCTCGGCATCGGCTTCGGCATCGCCCTGTTCGGCATCTATGCCCTGCTGGCGATTCCCACCCGCTCCTATCTGCAGCCGCTGATCATCATGGGCGTGATCCCCTTCGGCGTTATTGGCGCCGTGCTCGGCCACTGGCTGCTGGGATTCCCGGTGAGCATGATGTCCGGCATGGGCCTGGTGGCACTGTCCGGCGTGGTGGTGAACGACAGCCTGATCCTGATCGACTACGTCAACCGGGCGGTGGAGGAAGGCGCGGAGAAATCCACCGCCATTGTCGACGCCGCATGTACCCGCTTCCGCGCCATCATGCTGACCTCGCTCACCACCTTCCTCGGCCTGGCGCCGATGCTGGTCGAGCGCAGCGCCCAGGCGGAGTCGATGATTCCCATGGCGATTTCCCTCGCCTTCGGCATCGTCTTCGCCACCGTGATCACCCTGCTGCTGGTGCCCAGCCTGTACCTCATCCTCGACGACCTGGAGAGGTGGTGGGGACGCGGCGAGGCGCGCCAGCAGGCCGCGGCCTACTGAAGCGAGGAACAGGGCAGACAGCGCACGTAGAGGTGCCGTGGGTCCTGCAGTGAGTCGGCCAGGGCCGCGGCGCTGAGCAGCGGCTGGGCCAGCTTGACCAGCGCGGCGACGGAATCCTCGCGGCCACTCGGCAACAAACTGACCAGCCCGAGACCTACCCGGTCGAGCAACTGCTGCAACAGCAACTGGGTCGGGGTGAGGCTCTCGTCGCGGTAATCGACCTGGTACTCGGCAATGCCGGCCAGTTCGGCAGCGGCGGCGATGGCGTCATCGAGGCCCCCCAGCGCGTCCACCAGCCCCACGTCGAGGGCATCCACGCCACTCCAGACACGCCCCTCGGCCAGTTCGTCGACACGCTCCAGGCTCATCTCACGGCCATCGGCGACGATCTGGCGGAACACCGAATAGGCATGCCCCACCCCCGACTGCAGTGCCTGGGCGAGCTCCGGGTTGAGCGGCCGGTCCAGACGCAGGGCACCGGCGAGGCTGGTAGTGCCGACCCCATCGGTGTGGATGCCAGCGCGTTCGGTGAGCTTCTCCAGGGTGGGGAAAGCGGCAAATACGCCGATGCTGCCGGTAATGGTTGTCGGCTGGGCCCATATCTGGTCCGCGCCGGCGGCGATGTAGTAACCACCGGAGGCCGCCACGGGCCCCATCGACACCACCAGGGGCAGTCCCGCTGCCTGGGCCGCTTCCAGTTGCTCGCGGATCACTTCCGCGGCGAACAGGCTGCCCCCCGGGCTGTTGACCCGCAGCACGATGGCCCGGGTCCGTTCGTCCGCCATCGCCTCGCTGATCAGCCAGGCGAGGCTGTCGCCGCCGACGGTCCCCGGCGGCTGCTCCCCCGGCAGCATGTTGCCCTGGGCGGTAATCACCGCGATATGGTCCTCGGCCGTCTCGGGTAGCGCGGTGAGCTTGCGGTGCCAGAGGTACTCCTCGAAGGGCACGGCTTCGTAGAGGCCTTCGTCGTTGCGGGCGCCGACCATCCCGGCGAGGTATTCGTTGGCTTCCGTGCGCGACAGCAACTGGTCCGCCAATCCCATCGCCAGCGCGTCTTTCGCCTGGTCACCACCGCCGGCGACCAGCCGCCCGGCCAGGCCATTGACGTACTGGTCGGCGCTGCCCGGGGCCAGTTCGCGGTTTTTCTCGACGATCCCGCTGTACTCTTTCCACAGGTCGCCGAGCCATTCCCGGGTCACGACTTTCTCTTCCGGTGACATGTCGTTGCGCAACCAGGGCTCTACCGCTGACTTGTGCTTGCCGGCGCGGAACACGTGCATGTTCACCGAGATTTTTTCCAGCAGGTCAGCGTAATAATTCTGGTAGACCGCATAGCCCTCGACGCCCACGCCCCCGAGCGGGTGCAGCAGGATTTCGTCGGCATAGCTCGCCAGCAGGTACTGGGGCTGGGTGAAGTAATCGCCATAGGCGACGATCGGCTTGCCGCTGGCATGAAAGACCTTCAAGGCCTCGGCGATTTCCAGGGTGTGGGAGATGCTCACGTGTACCAGGTAATCGAGCTCCATCACCAGCACCTGGATAGCCTTGTCCCCGGCGGCCAGTTCGATCGATTCGATGACATCGCGCACCAGCACCTCGTGCTCGACCGCATCCCCGGCACCGAGCATCACCAGCGGGTCCACCGGCGTCTTCTGGTCGACCACGAAGCCACTCAGGTCGAGCAGCAGCGCGGCCTTCGGCGGCAGCGGTTCCGGTGCGCTGTCCGCCAGGGCGAAGTAAATGATCGCCAGCAACACGAGAAAGAGGATGTTCGCCATCGCGACACGCAGCCAGGTGATGCCCCGCCACAGTGCGGAGAAGAAACGGCGGACAGCTGAGGGACGACTCATGGGAGGTTCTCCTTGACGGGTGCCACGGCAGCGGCGCGCAGGTCCTGTGCACGCCAGCGTACGTACATCATAGCGCTACAGAAGAGCAAAATGACCGCCAGCATTCCCAGCCAGTGGAGCGGGCTGCCGGGGCTGGCGAACAGGTCTGTCACCAGGCGCATGAAATACAGCAGGCTGACAAAGCACAGCCAGATGAAACTGCGCGGGCGGTCGCGCAACACTCCCGGCACAAACAGCAGCAGCGGCAACAACAGCGCCACCCAGATCACCCAGGGCGCGTGCCGCAACCAGAGATCGAGGCCCTGCTGGGCGAGCAGCAGGACGAAGCTCAAAAAGCAGGTGCTGCGGGCCGCCGCGGTACGCGTTCTCAAGCGCGGCCCCGCAGGGCAATCGACGCCACCCGCCGCCCGAGGGCCCGGCACAGGACAGCTTCCGACTCGTCCACGGCACGCTTGTTGTCCGCCCCGGCCCAGTGGGAGGCGCCGTAGGGCGTGCCGCCGGACGTCGCCGTGGCGAGGCCCGGTTCGCTGTAGGGCAGGCCGGTGAGCAGCATGCCGTGGTGCAGCAGGGGCAGCATCATGCTCAGCAGGGTGGTCTCCTGCCCGCCGTGCAGGCTGGAGGTAGACGTGAACACCGCCGCGGGTTTGTCGATCAGCGCCCCGCTCAGCCACAGGCCGGAGGTCTGGTCGATAAAATATTTCATCGGTGCGGCCATGTTGCCAAAGCGGGTCGGGCTGCCCAGCGCCAGGCCGGCGCAGTCGCGCAGGTCGTCCAGTTCGCAGTAGAGGGGGCCCTCGGCGGGAATCTCCTCCTCGGTCTGCTCGCAGTTGGCCGATATCGCCGGCACGGTGCGCAGGCGGGCGCCGATACCCGCCACCTGCTCCACTCCACGGCTGACCTGGCGCGCCATCTCGGCGGTTGCGCCACTGCGCGAATAGTAGAGAACGAGAATGTAGGGTTCGGCCATCAGTCGATCAGCGCCAGGACGTTTTCCGGGGGGCGGCCGAGCACGGCGCGATCCTCGAAGACCACGATCGGCCGCTCGATCAACCGGGGGTACTGCGCCATGGCCGCGACCAGTTCATCCTCGCTGGAGCTACGGTCCAGCCCGGCCTGCTTGTACTCCTCCTCACCGCGGCGCACGAGTTGTTCTGCCGGGATGTCGAGCCTGGCCAACAGGCCGCGGATCTCGTCGGCACTGGGCGGGGTTTCCAGGTAGAGCACGACCTCCGGCTCGATGCCCTTTTCCTCCAGCAGCGCCAGCGTGGTGCGCGACTTGGAGCAGCGCGGGTTGTGGTAGATGGTGTACTCGCTCATGGTCAAAACTCCGGTCAATTCTGCGACCGCGGGAGTATAACAAAGGGGCTGTGCCGGGGTGTGGGCATTCATGCCATAATGCCGCGCATGGAAGAAATAAGACCTCTCCTGAAGGGTTTGTGGCGCCGCGTGGGTTACTTCATCTCGCGTTTCAGCGCCGACCGCTGTTCCGCCAATGCAGCCGCCCTCACCTACATGAGCCTGTTTGCCATGGTGCCGCTGCTGACGGTGCTGTACACCATGGCCTCCGCGGTACCCACCTTCCAGGGGCTCGAGCACGAGATGCAGGCCTTCCTCTTCCAGCACCTGATGCCCGACACCAGTTCCGAGGTGGAGAATTACCTCAGCGACTTTTCCCGCCAGGCCAAAAACCTGACCGGCCCGGGCATCCTCTTCCTCGTGGTCACCGCGGTACTGATGCTGCGCAACATCGAGAAGGCCTTCAACATGATCTGGCGGGCGCGGGAAAACCGCAGCGCCGTGTCCTCCTTCCTGCTCTACTGGGCCGTGCTCAGCCTGGCGCCGGTGGCCCTCGGCCTGGCCCTCGGCATCAGCACCTATCTGGCATCGTTCAGTGGCGTCGTCGATGAATACGACGTCTTCGGTGCCAAGGCCTTCCTGCTGAAGCTCGCCCCGCTGATCCTCAGCGCGGCGGCCTTCACCCTGCTCTACATCGCGGTGCCCAACTGCCGGGTGCCTTTCAAGCACTCTCTCATCGGCGGCGTGGTCGCCGCCATTGCGTTCCATATCGCCCGCGGCGGTTTCACCACCCTGGTGGTGAACTCCAGCTACACCTTCATCTATGGCGCCTTTGCCGCCGTCCCCCTGTTCCTGCTGTGGATCTACCTGTCGTGGAATATTGTCCTGCTGGGCGGCATCCTCGTGCACAGCATGTCCGCCTACCAGGACGAGGAACAGGCCGCCCGGCCAACACTGCTCAAGGCCCTCGACGTGCTCTACCTGTTCTGGGAGAAGCAGCAGGCCGGCCGCTCGGTGCGGGAGATCGAGATCCTCAACGGCCGCCACGTCGCGACTCGCGGCCTCGACAGCGAGACCTGGCGCCGCCTGCGCGACCTGCTGATGGAGCACAATATCCTGACCCAGAACGACCGCGGCCACTACCTGCTCAGCCAGGACCTGCACAACGTCTACATCTGGCAACTGAAACAGTGGGTCAGCGACGAACTGCCGCTGGAGGAGGAGGAAATCAACACCCAGCTCGAGTGGCAGCGTACCGCCTACAAGCTGCTGCGCCAGCAGCGCGCACAACAACGTGAACTACTCAGTCCCTCCCTCGCCGAGCTCTACCAGGAATGCTAAGTAAAAGACGACTTCTGTGCCTCGTGACAACCCTTGCCCTGCTGGGCGGCTGCTCGCCCGGGGCGCCCACGCAGGGCGGCAATCTCGCCCGCTACGAACCCGCCGACCATCGCGGCCAGTGGGTTGTCATCAATTACTGGGCCAAGTGGTGCAAGCCCTGCATCGAGGAAATTCCCGAGCTGAACGAGTTGGCAGCGAAGCATCCGGAGGTCGCGGTACTGGGAGTCAATTTTGACGGCGAGACGGGCGACGAACTGGCGGCGCAGGTGGCGGCACTGGGCATCGACTTCCCGCTAATCCTGGAAGACCCCGCCAGCGTGCTGGGCAGCCCCCGCCCCCACGCCCTGCCCACGACCCTTATAGTGAACCCGCAGGGAGTGGTGGTGAAGACACTGATGGGCCCGCAGACACTGGACTCCCTGCGCGGCGAACTGGGAATCGTTGGCGAATCTGGCTGAGGAACCTGGGGGGGGGAAGAAGCCGGAAAAAAAAGCGGCCCCTGAAGGGGCCGAATCCACACTAAACACCAGTGAAATCTCACAGAGATAAAACCTGGATTTCCACTGACAACAGCCCAGAGCATTCGCTGTCGTCGCAAAGTCTGACCGGGGCAGTTTGGCGAAGTTCCCGGCCCAGATTAAAAATTCGTTAATTTATCGCGGCCGGGTAACCATGCGTTCCCACCGCCCCCTTCTTTCCCGGCCGTGGACAGTGGTAGCGCCAGGGTCTAGGCTTGAGCGGCAAATTGCCGGCTGAGGATCACGGAGGAGGATATCCATATGGGCAAGCTCTACGAAGACAACGCGGGAACCATCGGCGGCACGCCGCTGGTCAGGATCAACCACATGGGTGGCGGCCAGGTCTACGGCAAACTCGAGAGCCGCAACCCGGCCAACTCGGTCAAGTGCCGCATCGGCGCCAGCATGATTGCCGCCGCGGAGAAGGACGGCAGCCTGCGCCCGGGCATGACCATCGTCGAGCCCACCAGCGGCAATACGGGCATAGCCCTGGCCTTTGTGGCGGCGGCGCGGGGCTATGGCTGCATCCTCACCATGCCCAACACCATGAGTCTCGAGCGACGCATGCTGATGAAGGCACTCGGGGCCGAGATTATCCTCACCGATGGCGCCAAGGGCATCCCCGCCGCCATCGCCAAGGCGGAGGAAATCATCGCCTCGGACCCGGACAAATACTGGGGGCCGCACCAGTTCGAGAACCCGGCCAACCCGGCGATCCACGAGAGCACCACCGGGCCGGAAATCTGGGACGACACCGATGGCCAGATCGACATCCTGGTATCCGGGGTCGGCACCGGCGGCACACTTTCCGGGATTTCCCGCTATATCAAGAAAACCAGGGGCAAGGCGATCACCACCGTGGCGGTGGAGCCGGATACCACCACGGTGATCACCGCTGCCAAGGCCGGGGAGGAGCCCAGCCACGCGCCGCACAAGATCCAGGGTATCGGTGCGGGCATCCTGCCGAAGAACCTCGACCTGGAGATGGTCGACGTCGTCGAACAGGTATCCAGCGAAGACGCCATGGAGTATGCCCACCGCCTGATGCAGGAGGAAGGCATTCTCGCCGGCATCTCCTCCGGGGCGGCAATGGCAGTGGCGGACCGGCTGGCGCAACGACCGGAGAACGCGGGCAAGATGATCGTCGCCATCCTGCCGGACTCCGGCGAGCGCTACCTCACCTCGGCCCTGTTTGCCGGCCGCTTCGGCGATAACGAGACGGTTCAGGCAACCATTAGCTGAGCCGCCTGTTGTAGAATGTCAGGTTCCCCCCGCGCTGCGGCGCGGGGAGCAACCCGACCAAACAGGAAACTCCCATGCTGCCAGAGCTCGAACTGGATCGCGGACTGCGACTGGGCCTTGAGGCCCTCAACCTGAGCGAGGCGACGCCGGTACAGGCCCGGTCCATCCCCCTGCTCCTCGCGGGCAAGGACTTGCGGATCAGCGCCCAGACCGGCTCCGGCAAAACCTTTGCGTACCTGATCCCCGCCCTGCAGGGTATTCTCGCCGCGCCGCCCTCACGCCAGGCCGGCGCGCTGGCGGTAGTGCTGGTGCCCACCCGTGAACTGGCCCGCCAGGTACTGAAGAACTGCCGCGACCTGGCTGCCAAGACCCCGCTCAAGGCCATGGCCCTGACCGGTGGCGCCGACTTCAAATACCAGAAATCGGAGTTGCGCAAGAACCCGGAGGTGATCATCGCCACCCCCGGCCGCCTGCTCGAGCACTGCCAGAAACGCAGTGCCGATCTCGCCGCGGTGCGTACGCTGGTCCTCGACGAGGCCGACCGCATGCTCGACATGGGCTTTCGCGACGAGGTGCTGGAGATCGCGGGTTTCTGCCCGCCCGATCGGCAGGTCATCCTGCTCTCCGCGACCCTCAATCACGCGGGCCTGGGCAGTTTTGCCAAAAACCTGCTGCAGCAACCCGAGACCATCGCCATCGACCCGCCGCGCAGCGCCGGCGCTGGCATCCACCACCAGCGCATCCTCGCCGACAATCCCGAGCACAAGGACGCCCTGCTCAGTGCCCTGCTGCAGCAGCGGGAGTTCCAGCGCGCCCTGGTGTTCGCCAACCAGCGCGATACGGCCCAGCGCCTCGCCACCCTGCTGGCGAAGAGCGAGCTGCGCAGCGAGTGCCTGCACGGCGAGTTGAGCACCGAGGAGCGCAAGGCGGTCATGGCCCGTTTCCGCGAGGGCCGCTGCAAGGTTCTCTGCGCCTCGGACCTCGCCGCCCGGGGTCTCGACGTCGCCGACATCGAACTGGTGGTGAATTACGACCTGCCGCGCAGCGGCGACGACTACCTGCACCGCACCGGCCGCACCGGCCGGGCGGGCGCCGAGGGCCTGGCGATATCGCTGGTCGGCCCCTACGAATGGAACCTGATGATCGGCATCCAGCGCTACCTGAAGCTGGAACTGGAGCAGATCGCCCTGCCCGGCCTGAAGGCGCGCTACCAGGGGCCGAAACAGCAGAAGTCCTCGGGCAAGGCGGTGGGGCCGAAGAAAAAGAAAAATGCCAAGACCGCCGCGGCGAAGAAAAAGCAGCGCACCCGGGACAAGAAAAACCTGGGCAAGCGCACGGCCAATGTCTCGGCGGACGGCTTCGCCCCCCTCACCCGGAAGAAGCCGGCCAGGGACAGCGCGGATAATCCCGGTGGCGAGTGATGCGCCTGTTCTTCGCCCTGGAGCTTCCCGCCCAGCTGGCGCTGGATATCGCCAGCTGGCGTGACAACAACCTGCCGCTGGCGGGGCGGCCGGTACCGCTAGCCAACTTCCACATCACCCTCGCCTTCCTCGGCGAGGTGGCGGAACCGCAACTCGACGCGCTCTGCGAGGATGTCGACCGCGCCCTCGAGAAGCGCCGCTATCCCGCTGCGCAACTGGCGCTCGACCAGGTGGGCTATTGGCCGCGCCCGGGCATCTACTGGCTGGGGCCGGGCGAGTGGCCGGAGCCCCTCGAGGCGCTGGCCCACCGGCTCGGCACCCTGGGTGGGGTTCACGGCAGCGAGAAACGCCGCGACCGCTTCCAGCCCCACGTCACCCTGTTCCGCAGCTGTGACAGCGCGCCTCCGGCACCTTCGAGCTCCCCCGACTTTGCATTGCCCTACACGGACTTCCTGCTGATGGAGTCGCGGCAGGGCAAGCGGGGGGTCAGCTATCACCCGGTGGCCGGGTGGGAGTTGGGAAGCTGAATCTTGCTCTCCCGGCCCGGGGCTGTGGGTACTTGTGCAATTCGCAGGCAACGGTTACCTTCACGCTGGAACACGCCAAAAAGCGTACGTCCATGTACAGGCTCGAGCGGCGACATCCTGTCGCCTAACGGTTCCAGCGTGAAGGTAACCGTTGCCTGCTCGCTGCTTGCCATCGGCAGGCTGCGGGCCACCGGCGAGCCCTGCCAGACAACATCTCCAGGCTCCAGGTGCCAATAGCCCTGGCCAGCAATACCCAGAGACCGAATGCGACCATGTCCAACCCACTTCTCGAAGCACACGAACTGCCCCCCTTCACCGCCATCGAGGTCGCCCATATCGAGCCGGCCGTACGGCAGCTGATCGAACGCAACAAGGCCGCCATCGAAGCGCTGATCGAGCAGGGCGACTACACCTGGGAGGGGCTGGCTGCGCCCATCGAGCAACTGGACGACGAGCTTTCCAAAGCCTTCTCCCCGGTCTCCCACCTGAATTCCGTATGCAACAGCGACGAGCTGCGCGAGGCCTACAACGCCTGCCTGCCCCTGCTGTCCGGCTACGGCACCTGGATGGGCCAGCACGAGGGTTTGTACACGGCCTACCAGCAACTGGCGGAGCAGGCGGGCAGTTCGCTCAGCACCGCGCAGCGCAAGACCCTGGACAATGCGCTGCGCGATTTCCGCCTCGCCGGCGTCGCCTTGCCCGCGGAGCAAAAGCAGCGCTTCGGCGAGTTGCGCAAGCGCCTGTCGGAGCTCGGCAGCAAGTTCGGCGAGAACGTGCTCGATGCGACCAATGCCTGGTCGAAGCAGGTTTCCGAGGAAGACCTGGCAGGATTGCCCGCGAGTGCGCTGGCTGGCGCCCGCCAGGCCGCGCAACGGGCCGGGCATGAGGGCTACCTGATCAACCTGGAATTCCCCTCCTACTTCCCCGTGCTCACCTATGCCGACAAGCGGGAGCTGCGCAGGGAGGTCTACAGCGCCAACTGCACCCGCGCTTCGGAGCAGGGCCCCCACGCGGGACAGTGGGACAACTCCAGCGTCATGGTGGAGACCCTCGACCTGCGCCGGGAGATGGCCCGCCTGCTGGGCTTTGAAACTTATGCAGAGCTCTCACTCGCCACCAAGATGGCCGAAGAGCCGCAGCAGGTGGTGACCTTCCTGCGGGAACTGGCGGAGAAATCCCGGGCCCAGGCGCTGCGGGAATGGGGCGAACTGGCCGACTTCGCCCGCGAGGAGCACGGCATCGGGCAACTGGAAGCCTGGGATGTCGGCTACTACAGCGAGAAGCTGCGCCAGAAGCGCTACGCGGTATCACAGGAGGACGTGCGCCCCTACCTGCCGGTCAGCAAGGTCCTGCCCGGACTGTTCGAGGTGGTGCGAAGGCTGTACGGGGTCAGCGTCGAGGAGGTCAGCGACTTCGACAGCTACCACCCGGACGCCCGCCTGTTCAACGTCCTGCGCGACGGCGAGCCCATCGCCCGCTTCTACCTCGACCTCTATGCCCGCGGCAAGAAACGCGGCGGCGCCTGGATGGACGACTGCCGGGTACGGCGAATCGAGGGCGGCAAGTTGCAGCTGCCCGTGGCCTACATGGTTTGCAATTTCACGCCGCCGCTGGGCGACCAGCCCGCCCTGCTGACCCACGATGAGCTGACCACCCTGTTCCACGAGTTCGGCCACGGCCTGCACCACATGCTTACCGAGCAGACGGTCGCCGCCGTCTCCGGCATCAATGGCGTCGCCTGGGATGCGGTGGAATTGCCCAGCCAGTTCCTGGAGAACTGGTGCTGGGAAAGCGAGGCGCTGGCCTTTATCTCCGGGAATCACGAAAGCGGCGAACCCCTGCCCCAGGCCCTGCTCGACAAGATGCTGGCAGCGCGCAACTTCCAGTCGGCCATGCAGCTGGCGCGGCAGCTGGAATTCTCCCTGTTCGACTTCCTCCTGCACCTGCGCTGGCAGGGGGGCGATGCCGACACCATCCAGGCCTTGCTGAATGAAGTGCGGGCCGAAGTGAGCGTCGTGCCCATACCCGAGTTCAACCGTTTCCAGCACGGCTTCTCGCATATCTTCGCCGGCGGTTACGCCGCGGGCTACTACAGCTACAAATGGGCGGAGGTACTCTCGGCAGACGCCTTTTCGCGTTTCGAGGAGGAAGGCATCTTCAACCCGCGGACTGGCGCCGCCTTCCAGCGCGAAGTCCTCGCGGTGGGTGGCTCGCGTGAACCGATGGAAACCTTCGTCGCCTTCCGCGGCCGCGAGCCGGCGATCGAGCCGCTGCTGCGCCACTCCGGTATCGCCGCCTGATGAAGGATGGAGTCTCCAGCGCCTGCAGGCGCTGGAGACAAGCCAGCTAGTCCTCGCTGCCCAGCCAGCGGTAAAACACCCCCGCCAGTGCGGCGCCGACGATCGGCGCGATCCAGAACAGCCACAGCTGCGAAATGGCCCAGCCGCCCTCGATCAGGGCGACACCAGTGCTGCGCGCCGGATTCACCGAGGTATTGGTGACCGGGATGCTGATCAGGTGGATCAGGGTCAGGCACAGGCCGATGGCGATCGGGGCAAAACCCGCCGGCGCGCGGGTGTCGGTGGCACCGAGTATGACCACCAGGAACATGAAGGTCATGACGATTTCGCACACCAGGGCGGAAACCAGCCCGTAACCCCCCGGGGAATGCTCGCCGTAGCCGTTGGACGCAAAGCCGGCGGTTTCAAAGCCGCCCTCCAGCCCCGCCTGCCCGCTGGCGATCACGTACAACACCGCTCCTGCCAGGATGCCACCGAGGACCTGGGCGATGATGTAGGGCACGAGTTCCGCCGCGGGAAACCGGCCGCCGACCAGCAGGCCCACGGAAACCGCCGGGTTGAGGTGGCAACCGGAAATATGACCGATGGCAAAGGCCATGGTGAGGACCGTCAGGCCGAAGGCCAGGGCGACCCCGAGCAGGCCGATACCCACATCCGGAAACGCGGCAGCCAGCACCGCACTGCCACAACCACCAAGCACCAGCCAGAAGGTGCCGATGAACTCCGCACCGAGTTTTTTACTCATGCTCATACCCACAGACCCTCGTGTTGTTCTGTTGGCCGGGACGACCGGCAGTATGAGATTAGTTGCTGATCAGGGCTGTCGCCAGATGGAACTGGCACGCTGCCCGGGCCCGGAGGAGACCGAGAGTTCCACTTCAACCAGTTCGTCGGCGGCGGAGAGATCGAGCAGGCGAGCCAGCAGGTAGCGCGAAAACTCCTCTACTGTGGCGTTGCGGATGGGCAAAACCCGGGTATCACTCTTCAGGAACAGCATTTCGACCCGGTCGAAGTAGACCCGGAAGTAGTCGCCCTCCTCCTCGATGCGCTGGAAAGGCGAGTCGCCGGCCAGCAGCATGAATTCGTCGAGCTCTTCACACAGCTGCGACAGGCGGGACTTGTAGACGTTGTAGTCGGCGGCGAAACCGTTCGGCCCCATCGGCGCGACGAAACGCGCCGAGACCGCGTAGTTGTGCCCGTGCAGGCGCTCGCGGGAGGTGGCGGAGAAAATCGTGTAGTGCGCCGCGGAGAATTTGTGGCGCTCCTTGTTGATGTGGAGTGTGGTGAGTTCCGTCATGGGGACAGTGGCCGGCCGAATGAGCCGACATTGTTACGCCTGCGTTTTGCCGGTGCAAGCACCCCGCACAAGAGCGGCCACGTGTGACACCGCGCGCGGCGATGTAATATAGTCGCTGGCCTGAGCACACCCAGCCTCTCGACAAGCGGGCAGCGAGCGAGATGTCAGGCAGGGGGCAAACAGCCGCGGGGAAAGGAGTAACGAGCTTGAGTACAGAGATCGCCATCATCACCGGCGCCAGTGTGGGGATTGGCCGCGAGACTGCCGCCCTGTTCCTGGCCAGTGGCTACCGGGTCTTCAATCTCTCCCGCCGCCCCTGCCCGCTGCCGGGGGTGGAAAACCTGCATTGCGACCTCGCCTCGGCAGAATCGCTAGCGGAGTGTGTGCACCACCTTCGAAGCGCCGCCGCGGACGCAACCCGGATCGCACTGGTGCACAACGCCAGCCAGATGCGCAAGGACGCCGCCGATGCCTGCGCCAGCGACAGCCTGCGCGCCGTGCTGGAAACCAACATCGTTGCCATCAACAGCCTGAACCAGGGCCTGTTGCCGCTGATGAACAAGGGCTCCAGTGTGCTCTACGTGGGCTCCACCCTGTCGGAAAAAGCCGTGCCGGGCTCCTTCAGCTATGTGATCAGCAAGCATGCCCAGGCCGGGATGATGCGCGCCACCTGCCAGGACCTGATGGGCAGCGGCGTGCACACGGCATTGATCTGCCCGGGCTTCACCGATACGGAAATGCTGCGCACCCATATCGGTACCGATCCTGCGGTGGAGCAGGCGATCGCCGGCATGAACAGTTTCAACCGCCTCATCGAACCCGGTGAAATTGCCGGGTTGATTCACTGGGCGCACCACAACCCGGTAATCAACGGCGCGGTACTGCACGCCAATCTCGGACAGCGGGAGAGCTGATATGCCGGAGCGCCAGGCCAAAGACGACGCGGTGGGCCTGCCCGCCAATCAGGTAGCCCCCGCCTGGCTGCGCGAGCGCCGCGAGCGGGTGTTCCTGGTGCTTGCGGGGGTTTTCCTCTGTGCGATGACCCTGCTCAACGTCATCGGCATTACCCGCTTCGTCCAGCTGGGACCGATGGCACTGGCGGTCGGTGTACTCCCCTACCCGCTGACCTTCCTCTGTACCGACCTCATCTGTGAGCTCTACGGCAAGGCCAGGGCGAACTTCCTCGTCAGCGTCGGGCTGGGCCTTAACTTCATGATCATCGGCATGTTGACGCTGGGCAACATGATCCCCTCGGTGCCGATGGAAAGCATGCCGCCCTGGCAGATACTGCAGCTGGCGGCGCCGGTACACCTGCCCAACGGCGAAACCGTGGAACAGAGTGTCGGGCTCTACCAACTGATTTACGCAACCACCTCCGGCGCTGTATTCGCCTCGATGCTGGCCTACATCGCGGCGCAGTACTGTGACGTGCAGCTGTTCCACTTCTGGAAGCGGGTGACCAAGGGCAAGCACCTGTGGATTCGCAATAACTTCAGCACCCTGATGAGCCAGATGGTGGACTCCATCATGGTCATCAGCGTGACCTTTGGCGCCGCCTTCCTGCGCGACGAGCTGGCCTTCCAGACCCTGCTGGTGCTGATCGGCTCCAACTACCTGTTCAAGGCCATGGTGGCACTGCTGGACACCGGGCCCTTCTATCTCTGTGTTTACAAGCTGCGCAGGTATCTCCAGCTGGCGCCGGGCGAGTACGCGTCCCAGGCCTGAGTCCCCGCGCCGCGTCGGCAGCTTGCCCCGGTCGCGGTATTTCAGGCTGCATCGACAACTCGCACCGGGCTCGCCGGCTCCTCGCCACGAAACTGCGCCAGGAGGTGAGCGCGGCGCGGAGCCAGCAGCTCCCGGTTGTGCTCCTTCACGTGGCCAAAGCCGCGCAACCTGGCCGGCAAGCCGGCCAGTTCGACGGCGGGTGTATAGTTCTGCGTCGTCAGCCCGGCCGCCAGCTCTTGCAGTAGCTCCTCGTAGTCCCGCAGGTCCTGCCACTCCTGTCGGCGCTCCCCGGTGTAACCGAGTATGTCCAGGCGGGTACCGCGCAGGCGGCGCAGCCTTGCCAGCCAGGCAAAGGCCTTCAGCATCCACGGGCCGTAGCGCTGCTTGATGAGTTCCCCAGTCTGCGGATCGCGCTTGCTGAGCAGCGGTGGGGCCAACAGGAAGCGCAGCTGGAAATCGCCGCTGAACTGCTGGCGCAGCTTGCGTTCAAATTCGCCGTCGCTGTACAGGCGCGCGACCTCGTATTCGTCCTTGATCGCCATCAGCTTGTACAGGTTGCGGGCCACGGTGACACTCAGCGAGTCCTTTTCACCGGCACGGGGATCGCGCTGCCTGACGCTACCCACCAGCGCTCTATAGCGATCCGCATAGGCAGCATCCTGATAGGTAATCAGGCGGCTGGCCCGATCCTCGATGATACCATCCAGGTCCTCCAGTCGGGCGGCTGGCTTGGGCGACAAGGTCTCGACCAGTGCCAGTACTTTTTCCGGCTCGTTAGCGCAGCGACGCCCCCAGAGAAAAGCCTGCTTGTTGAAGGCGACGGCGACGCCATTGAGTTCGATAGCTCGCTCCAGCGCCGCCGCGGAAACCGGCACCGTGCCGCGCTGCCAGGCGAAGCCCAGCAGGAACAGGTTGGAAGCGATCGAGTCACCCATCAGTTGCGTGGCAACCCGGGTGGCATCGATGAAATGCGTCGCGCCCTCGCCCACCTCGTCAGTAATCTTTGCCTTCATGGAAGCCCCGGGGAAGCCGGCATCGGGGTTGAGAATGAATGCCGAGGTCGGCACCTCCGCCTCATTCACCACCGCGTGGGTACGGCCGTGTGAAACTTTGCCCATGGCCTCGTAGGACGCGGTCACCACCAGGTCGCAACCCAGCAGCAGGTCCGCCTCACCGGCGGGGATGCGCACGGCCTTGATGTCCTCCTGCCGGCGACTCACCCGCACATGACTGACAACCGCGCCGAACTTTTGCGCCAGGCCGGTCTGGTTCATGGTCGCGCAGCCCTTGCCCTCGATATGTGCCGCCATCGCCACCAGTGCGGCAATGGTGAGCACGCCAGTGCCGCCGACACCGGTGACCACGGTATTCCAAGGTGTATCGAGTTGCGGCAAGACTGGTTCGGGTGGGTCGGCGAAGGACACCTGCGAATCACCGACACCGGCTGGCTTGCGCAAACCGCCGCCGAGCACCTCGACAAAACTTGGACAGAAACCATCAGCGCAGCTGTAATCCTTGTTACAGGAGCTCTGGTCGATCCGGCGCTTGCGCCCCAACTCGGTTTCCAGCGGCAGCACCGAGAGGCAGTTGGACTTCACGCTGCAATCGCCGCACCCCTCGCAGACTGCGTCATTGATGAACAGGCGCCTGGGGGGATCCTCCAGCACTCCCTTGCGCCGGCGACGACGCTTCTCGGCGGCGCATGTCTGCACGTAGACAATGACCGAGGTACCCGTGTACTCCCGCAAATCCTTCTGCAATGCATCCATCTCGTGGCGATCGTGCAGGCTGAAGCCGGGCACAGAGGCGAACTGGCCACGCCACTCCCCGGGGGCATCGGAGACCAGTGCAATGCGCCGCACACCCTCAGCGCTCACCTGGCGAATGACATCACCGACGCTGAGCGGCCCGTCGATGGGCTGGCCACCGGTCATGGCCACCGCGTCGTTGTAGAGGATCTTGTAGGTGATATTGACCCCGGCAGCGACGGCGGCGCGAATGGCGAGCAAGCCACTGTGGAAATAAGTGCCGTCGCCGAGGTTCTGGAAAACATGGCGGGTTTCGGTAAAGGGCGCCTGGCCGATCCAGGTCGCCCCCTCGCCGCCCATCTGGGTGAAGGTGTGGGTATTCCGGTCTGGCATCCAGGTCGCCATGTAGTGGCAGCCGATACCGCCGCCGGCACGACTGCCCTCGGGCACCCTGGTCGAGGTGTTGTGCGGGCAACCGGAGCAGTAGTGAGGCACCCGCTCAATGATTTCCCGGGGTTTGGCCAGGGACTGCTCTTTCTGGTTGATCCAGTCGATACGCTGGTCCATGGCCTCGGAATGGAAGAAACGCCTGATACGGCTGTGGATCGCCAGCGCCACCATGGCCGGGGTCAACTCGCCGAGGTTCGGCAACAGGTCCCTGCCCTCCTCGTCGAACTCACCGAACACCCGCGGCCGCGCCGCTACCGGGTAGTTGTAGAGCTGGCCGGTGAGCTGGTCCTCGATGATGGAGCGTTTTTCCTCCACCACCAGAATTTCTTCCAGACCCTCGGCGAAATCGTGCGTAGCCCTGGGTTCCAGCGGCCAGGGCATGCCCACCTTGTAGACCCGCAGGCCGATCCCGGCCGCTACTTTGTCGTCGATACCCATGTCCTCGAGAGCCTGCATCACGTCGAGGTAGGCTTTGCCGGAAGTGATGATGCCAAAGCGGGCCCCGGGACTGTCCAGCACGATGTGGTTGAGACGGTTCACCCGTGCGAACTCACGCGCCGCGTAAATCTTGTACCTGTTGAGGCGCAATTCCTGCTCCAGCGGTTTATCCGGCCAGCGGGCGTGGACACCATCGGCGGGCAGGGCGAAGTCCTCGGGGATGACGATATCGATACGCGCCGGATCGATATGCGCGGATATCGCCGAGTCCATATTCTCGGTGATCGCCTTCAGCGCTACCCAGCAACCGCAATACCGGGACAGCTCCCAGCCGTACACGCCGAGGTCGAGGACCTCCTGGACATTGGCCGGTGCCAGTACCGGTACCGATGCACCGATGAACATATGTTCGGACTGGTGCGGCAGGGTCGAGGACTTGCAGGCATGATCATCGCCGGCGACGGCCAGCACACCGCCATACTTGCTGGTACCGAAGGCATTGGCGTGCTTGATCACGTCCATGCTCCGGTCCACTCCCGGCCCCTTGCCGTACCACATGGCGAAGACGCCATCGAATTTGGCACCGCGGAACAGGTTGGTCTGCTGGCTACCCCAAACTGCGGTGGCGGCGAGGTCCTCGTTGATGCCCGGCTGGAAGACCACGTTGTGCTTCTTCAGCCAGGGCTCGGCACTCCACAGGGCCTGGTCCACACCGCCCAGCGGCGATCCGCGATAGCCAGAGATAAATGCCGCCGTGTTCAGGCCCCTTCGCTGGTCCCGCTGATGCTGCAACATGGGCAGGCGCACCAGCGCCTCGATACCCGTCATGTAGGCCCGGGCGGTATCGAGCGCGTACTTATCGTCCAGGGAAACATCGAGTAAATGCGGGGAATTTATTTTGCCCATGAGCGCCTCCCTTCACCTGTATACTGGTATTTTGGCCGCTGGCACGCTGATTTGTTGGATTGTTTGACGCGGATAAAGATTGATTGCGTATATGACTAGTGCTTTTATGGCCGAAATGGAATATGGCGGCGGGGAAACAAAACCCTCCTGCGATTGGCACGGTTACTCTTCGGGCATACAGCGTTAATGCAGCGGTTCAATAGCAAACTTCCACAGGTCGGGACCACCATCTTCTCCCGCATGTCTGCGCTCGCGGCTTCACACGGCGCACTCAACCTTTCCCAGGGCTACCCCGATTTTCCGCCGCCAGATGGGCTCACCGAAGCCCTGTGCAGGGCGGTGGTCGATGGTCACAACCAGTATGCGCCCATGGCCGGTCTGCCGGAATTGCGTGAGCAACTGGCGGTACAGCTGCAATTACATCGGCAGGTAACGGTTGATCCGCAGCAGGAAATCACCGTGGTGCCAGGCGCCACCGAGAGTATTTTTTGTTGCGTAATGGCCGTCGTACACCCGGGGGATGAAGTCATTCTTCTCGACCCCTGCTACGACAGCTACGCCCCCGCCGTCATGCTCGCCGGCGGGCTGCCAGTTCACGTGCCACTGGAGAGTGGCAGCTTCGAGGTGAACTGGGAGCGGGTCGAAGCCGCTGTCACTTCGCGCACACGGCTGCTGATGGTCAACTCCCCCCACAATCCCACCGGTAGCGTGCTTGGCAGGGAGGATCTCGATCAACTTGCGGCGCTCGCGGAAAAGCATGACCTGCTGGTGTCCAGCGACGAAGTCTACGAACACCTGGTGTTCGACGGACGCCAGCATCACAGTGTCTTGCAATGGCCGAGCCTGCGTGAGCGGGCATTTGCCCACTATTCTTTTGGCAAGACTCTCAGCGTGACTGGCTGGAAGACGGGCTACTGTGTCGCCCCCCCCCGGCTGACCGAGGAGTTGCGCAAGGTACACCAGTTTGTTGCTTTCGTGGCCGTCACCCCGGTGCAGAGAGCAATCGCCGACTTTCTCGCGTCGGAACCCCATTACCCCGCAACACTGGCAGATTTTTACCAGGCCAAACGCGACCTCTTCCTCTCCGCACTGGCGCCGTCGCGGTTCAAGGCCACCCCCAGTGGTGGCACTTATTTCCAGTTGCTCGACTACAGCGCAATCACTGGTGAAGCAGACCAAATACTCTGTGAGCAGTGGACGGGGAAGCACGGCGTTGCTTCCATCCCTATATCCGGCTTTTACCGACACCCACCACAGCAGCACTTCCTCCGCTTTTGTTTCGCGAAAAGTGACGAGGTGCTGCTCGCCGCAGCGGAGCGTCTATGCGAGATCTGACTGTCACCCTGTTACAACTGGAACTGGTCTGGGAAGCGCCTGCCGAGAACCGGGCGCATATCGAAACTGCCGTGGTGGATCTGGCAGGCACGACGGACCTGCTGGTACTGCCTGAGATGTTTACCACCGGCTTTTCCATGAACGCCCTCGCCAATGCCGAAGAGCCCGGCGGTGAAACCGAGCAGTGGCTACTCCAGTTATCCTCCCGGCTCGATTGTGCGATTACCGGCAGCATCGCGGTTCGCGGTACTGGCGGCGCCTACAATCGCATGCTCTTCGCCACGCCTGACGGCGAATTACACTATTACGATAAACGCCACCTGTTCCGCATGGCAGGTGAACATAAACGCTACCTGGCCGGCGACGAGCGCGTCGTTGTCGAATGGCGCGACTGGCGCATTCTCCTGCAGGTATGTTACGACCTGCGTTTTCCCGTCTTCAGTCGCAACCGCAACGACTACGACCTTGCTGTCTATGTGGCCAACTGGCCTTCCAGTCGACAGTTTCACTGGCGGCATTTACTGGTCGCAAGAGCCATTGAAAACCAGGCCTGTGTGGTTGGCGTGAACCGCGTCGGTGAAGATGCCAAAGGCTGGCATTACAGTGGTGACAGCCTTGCAGTGGCTGCTGACGGTGCCCTGCTGCTCGACTCGCTGGATGCTCCGGGCTGCACGTCTGCTACACTTTCAGCCAGTGCTTTACAGCAGTACCGGGAGTCATTCCCGGCCTGGATGGATGCGGACAGTTTCAGTATCGACACCTGAGCACGGTTGAACCTCTCCCAGGACTGCAAGTCAAAACCAGTAATTCCACAACAAAACAAGGGGCTATGTATGCAGGCTGACGCTGACGATCGCTACACCGAGGAACCCAGGGCTGCAGGCGGACTGCCCAAACTGCCCATTGCCCTCGGTGTCGCCGCGGCCCTGATAGCCATCGGCTGGTATTTCAGCGGCACCAGTGACAACCCCGAGGTCGAGTCTCCGCCACCGGTAATAACGCCAGCTGCCGCACCCGCCCAGGCAGAAATAACCCCCGCACCGGATATTCCCGAGTCAGAGGCCGAAGCAGTGCAGGAGGTGGCTGAGGTTTCCGAAGCTGAGGTAGCGCCTCCGCCACCGCTGACTCTCGAAACCAGCGATCAGGCGGTTCGTGAAACACTGGCTGGTGATCTCACCGGCCCGCTGTTTGAACCGAGTCTCAACCAGGATAACCTGATCGAGCGCGCGACCGCGCTCATCGACGCCGGTAGTGGTGGAAGCCTGCTGCGCAAAGTACTGGCGTTGCCGCCCGTTGAAGGGAAATTCACGGTTGACGAAACAGCCGGAAGAACAACTCTCGATCCAGCCAGTTACCAGCGCTACGACAACTACGCCCAGGCTGTGGACGCCTTGAACGCTGAACATCTCAGCGCCGCCTTCCATCAATTCCGCGGGCTGCTGGAAGAGGCATATGCCGGCCTGGGCTACCCCGCAGAGGACCTGGACAACACGCTGATTCGAGCACTGGACCAGATCATTGCAGCCCCGGTTCTGGATACACCCCCGGAAGTAGCCAAAGATGTTACTACCTTTAAATTCGTTGACCCTGCCCTGGAGAACCAGAGTCCGCTGGCGAAGCAATTGATGCGGATGGGGCCTGAGAACCAGCGTATAGTCCAGGCGAAGGCTCGCGAAATTCGCAGTGCCTTACTCGGAGAGTAATGGTTTTCCGATAACTGGCGGCATCATCGAATCAACCGCTAGATCTGCAGCGGACCTAGCAGGCAAAAAAAAAGGCGGGGTAACAACCCCGCCTTTTTTGTTCTGGTCTTCTTACTCCTCGTATTCAACCTCGAGGGTCGCCATTACGCGACGGTTTTCAGCACGACCTTCTTTGGTACCGTTGTCAGCCACGGGCTGGGTCTCACCGTAGCCTTTCGGCTCGAGGCGGCTGCGATCGATACCGTACTTGTTGACCAGTACGTCGACCACTGCGTTGGCACGACGCTGGGACAGGGTCATGTTGTAGTCATCCGGACCAGTGCTATCGGTATGGCCTTCGATATCCACATCAACCTGATCGAAGCGCTTGAGGAACGCTGCCAGTTCGCTGATGTCGTTGAAGTATTTCTCTTGCACCACATCGGAGTCGAAGGCGAAGTTGACCATCATTTTGATGGATGCCACACGGGTCACCGGCAGCGGACAGCCATCGGCGTCGACACGGGTTCCGGGCGGAGTGCCGGGGCACTTGTCACGGGAATCCGGTACACCGTCACCGTCTTCATCGCCATCCATGGTGCTGGTCGCAGCGCCTGCGGCACCAATCGAATCGTCGGTGGTGTCGCCGAAGTAATAGTTGAGGCCTGCGGTCAGCAGAATGTCGGTATCGCTCTCGTCCAGACTGTGCAGGGCGCGCGCATCGAAACGCATACCGAAGGCCGGAGTGATCATCCAGCGAAGGCCGGCGCCACCGTGTACAGTCGACTCGGTGTCATCGTATTCCTCGAAGTCATCGGAGTCGATGTCCATCTGGCCCATACCGAAGGTAAGGTAGGGGCGAACACGATTGGGGCCACCTTTATAGCTACCGGCATAGAACAGCAGACCAAGTTGGTAGGAGCCCAGGTCGACTTCACCGTTAGTATCCTCAACGTCAAAGCTGCCGTAAGTACCCATCAATTCTACCGCCAGAGTGTCGTTGAACGCCCACTCGAGGCCAGCCCATGGCGTACCGTCATCTTCGAGGCTGCGGTCGTTGTCAAAGCTGAAGTAGCCATAACCTGCGTTGATTGTCAGCGGAACATCTGCCACAGCTGACTGCATGAATGCGGAACCCGCTATACCACAGGCAAGGCCCGCAGCAACGATCAGTTTCTTCATGGTGATTCCCCCTTGCGGAATGTTGTTGTTACGAAAAGGTAGCACATATTCGAGCAGTCACCAGAATTTAGCACTGCTGAGTTAAGGTAATTTTACTCGTTGCCCCGGGGGAATTTTACCAGTTCATAACCTGCTTTATAAACGGGACGGTGAGGGCCCGCTGTGCTGCCAGAGACTGCTGATCCAGGCGTTCCAGCACGTCGAGGAGTTCGGCCATGGCCCGCGGCGCGCGGTTGACGATGTAGGCGGCGCTCTCCTCCGGCAGAAGGAGTCCACGGCGTTCCGCCCGGAAGCGGAGCACCGCCTGTTTCCTGTCATCGTCAAGCGATGGCAGCTGGTATACCACCCCCCAGCTAAGCCGGGATCGCAGGTCCTCCAGGGCAACCTCCAACTGCCGCGGAGACGTCAGGGCGGCACACAGTAAGCGCCCCCCCAACGCTCGCAGGCGGTTGCAAAGATCGAACAGGGCGAGTTCCCAGTCGTCACTGCCTGCGACACAGTGGAGATCATCCACGACCACCAGGGGAGCCGCCTCCGCTCCCTCCAGCACCTCCGCCGGAGAGTAAGCCGCCAGTTCGCCCAGAGGCAGGTACAGGGCTTCGCTGCCCGCCCTGTGGCAACAGGCCTGAAGCAAATGCGACTTACCGCTACCAGAGGGCCCATGCAAAAAGATGCTGGCTTCTCCCCCGGACTCCGTCTGGGCAAGTAACAGCGGTAACAGCGGTGCCACGCTTGCCGGTGCGAGGAAGTTCTCGACCGTGCTTTCGTCACGCAGATGCACAGGCAAGGGGAGCTGCACACCTCCCACCGCAGGATCACTCCCCGCCATAGAGCTCACTTGCCTGGTAGTAACGCACCGCATGACGCAGGAACACAGTTATCACTGCCGCCACGGGCAGAGCCAGAAGCACGCCCGTGAATCCCGCCAACTGCCCTCCTGCCATCAGGGCAAAAATTACCGCTACCGGGTGCAGGCCAATCCTGTCCCCCACCAGTATTGGTGTCAAAACCATGCTCTCCAGCATCTGCCCGGCACCGAAAACCAGCGCCACCCACAGCAGACTACTCCAATCGTGAAACTGTGCGTAAGCCGCTACCAGTGAGGCACATATGCCAACGACAAAGCCAAGGTAAGGAACGATGCTGGCCAGCCCGGCGAGCATGCCCAGCAGTAACGCCAACTGCAGGCCAACCAGCCAAAGCCCTGTGCTGTATATGGCACCCAGTGCGCACATGACGAGAAATTGACCGCGCAGGAAGGCACCGACAACCTCGTCCGCCTCACTCACCATATCCGCTGTCTTGCCCTGCCAGGCACGCGGCAGCATGCCCAGGGCACGGGACACCAGATCGTTCCAGTCCCGCATCAGGTAGAACGCGACTACCGGGACCAGGGCCAGGTTTGCCAGTCCCAGCAACAAACCCAGGCCGGAACCTGTGATCTGCTTCAGGGCCTGGGCGCTGAGCTTGCCCAGTGACTGCCAGTGGGTCGCCAGCTGGCCGGACCAGTCGACCTCGGGCAGTTCCTGCAGCGGGAGGTCGAGCCGTGACTGCACCCAGGGCAGCGCTGTGCCGGTAAGCCACGCATAGATGCCTGGCACCTTGCGCACCAGGGCATCCAGTTGCTGTAGCAGCAGCGGCAACGCCACCACCACCACGACCACCAATACAACGGTGAACAGCAGAAACACCAGGGCGACACCGGCGGTGCGGCCCAATTTATGGGCTTCCAGTCGGTCTACCAGCGGGTCACCGAGGTAGGCGATGAGTGCACCTACCACGAACGGCATCAGTATCGGTTGCAGCAGGTAGAGAAGAGCGATGGTGATTCCCGCCATGGCCAGCCCCAGAGGCCACCGGGTCGGTGCAGGTGTCATGGCATCCACTGGTATTCGAGCTCCTGAGCTGCCGGGTCTACAGGCTGCAGACGATGGTTGAGCTGCAGCAACTGAGCCAGCTTCGGAGCATCCAGCGCGGTTGTGATGACGAACTCGGCGCGATCACCTGACACAATATCCAGGCCTGCTTCCTGCACAAGTTCCAGGCTTTGCAGCCAGTTCACCGTTGCTGCGTAGTCGGAAAAGGACGCCAGCCCCAGGATCGCCAGGCGCAAATGCCCATCTCCACCCTCCGCTGGAGCCACTGCGTAGCGGGCGGCCATGCTCGCCGCCACCAGGGCAGCCCCATCAGCGAAGAAGTCGGACGCTGTTTCCCCATTGGCACCACGCTCCTGCCGTTCACCGGCATGCAGGTAGGCCCAATCGCCCACCCATTGCCCGGTGGCAGTTTCGATTACCCGCCCCAGGAGGATGTTTTCCACCTGGTAACGGGCCGATGCGGCCTCGGCGCCTGGCGCATCCAGGCCCCAAATCTGTTCGGAGGTAATGGCAGTGGCGTCACCGAGATCAAACAGCGGAAAACCCAGGGGCACTCCTCGCTGGTCAAAGGCCTGGCGCAACGCCGCGGCAAGTTCAGGGGTTTCACTGGGGTTGACGTAGTTGCGCTCGCCCGCGGATTCCACGACAACCCAGACCAGCACCCTGGGCCGGTTGGCTGTCCACAGGGGGAGCCCCGCTCGTGTAATCAGGCCCGTGACGTAGGTGCTGTCGAATTCAAACCGCGCCCGCAAACCGCCCTCAGGCCCCGCATCGCGGCTGAACACGAACTGCTGCACCTGAGTGCGCGCACTTCCCAGCGCAGTAGCTATAACTGGTGACTGCAGAGCCGAGTCATCGCCTGAAACCTTGACGATGACCTGACCGAGTGCTTCGCCGGCGCCCCGCGCCAGGCTGGCTCCACTCTGGTCGGGCACCGCTACCGTGGCCGAGTAAAGGTCGGCCACCACCTCGCTGCGTACAGTTGCAGAGAACAGCAACACTGCACAAACCAGCATCCATCTATACACAAGGCCACCCCCGGCTGACATTGCCCGCATTGTAACAGCACCGGGAGGGCCGAGGCATAGGCAGCAGTTCGATTCAGCAGCACAACAATGGTCCTGCCGACACCCGTCAACCGAATCGTGCACAATGAGTGAACTGGTGAAAATTACAGGCTAAAATAGCGCCCTCCCCAGCACTGGAAAACCCGCCCATGAGCGACCAAACCAAGCCCCAATCCCTCAGCTACCGGGATGCAGGGGTGAATATAGACGCCGGCAATGCGCTGGTCGACCGCATCAAAGGTGTCTCCAAGCGCACCGCTCGCCCGGAGGTACTCGGCGGTCTCGGTGGTTTTGGCGCGCTGTGCCAGATCCCGAGCGGATACCGCGAACCTGTGCTCGTATCGGGTACCGACGGCGTGGGAACCAAACTGCGCCTCGCCATGGACCTGGGCAAGCACGACACTATCGGTATTGATCTCGTCGCCATGTGTGTCAACGATCTCGTGGTGGCCGGTGCGGAACCCCTCTTTTTCCTCGACTACTACGCAACCGGGGCGCTGAACGTCGACACAGCCGCGGCTGTAGTAGAAGGTATTGGCCGGGGCTGCGAGCTTGCCGGCTGTGCGCTGGTTGGCGGTGAAACTGCAGAAATGCCGGGCATGTACCACGGCGAAGATTACGACCTGGCCGGCTTCTGCGTCGGCGTGGTCGAGAAGTCCGGAATAATCGACGGCGCCAGTGTCGCCCCGGGAGACGTACTGTTGGGCGTTGCCAGCAGCGGCCCTCACTCGAACGGCTATTCACTCATCCGCAAGATCATTGAGGTCAGCGGGGCCGACCTGAACCAGCCCTTCGGCGGCACTACCCTGGGGGAAGCCCTGCTCGAACCCACCACCATTTATGTCAAAGCCCTGCTGCAGTTGATCGCGACACTGGAGGTTAAAGCCCTGTGCCATATCACCGGCGGCGGCCTGCTGGAGAACCTGCCCCGGGTACTGCCCGGGAACTGTTCGGCACAGATCGATACCGCAAGCTGGCAGTGGCCCGAGGTGTTCACCTGGCTGCAGGAGCAGGGCAACGTCGATAGCCGGGAGATGTACCGCACCTTCAACTGCGGCGTCGGCATGGTGGTCTGCGTCAGTTCCGCCGACGCGCCTGCGGCGATCGCAATGCTGTCAGACGCAGGCCACGACACCTGGCTGCTGGGGGAAATGGTAGCCGGTGACGGCGAGGTCATACTGGCACCGTGACTCACTCCAGCCTACCGCGCCTGGCAATCCTGATTTCCGGCCGCGGATCGAATATGCAGTCCTTTCTGGAGGCCTGTGCCGACGGCGCCCTGGCCGCAGAAGTGGCGGTAGTATTGAGCAACCGGCCAGACGCCAAGGGGCTGGAAACGGCCCGCCAGGCGGGGGTTGCGACCGAGAGTATCGATCACCGGCAATACCCCGACCGGGAGAGCTTTGACCAGGCTCTGGTGGACACACTGGCCCGCTACCGGCCGGATGCGGTCATTCTGGCCGGCTTCATGCGTATCCTGACACCGGTATTTATCACGCCTTTTGCCGGGAAATTATTGAACATTCATCCCTCCTTGCTGCCCAAGTACCCAGGACTGAATACCCACCAGCGAGCACTCGATGCCGGTGACAGTGAGGCAGGCGTTACCGTACACTTCGTCACCCCTGAGCTCGACGGCGGGCCGCCGATCATCCAGGCCAGGGTTTCCATCGAGGAGGGCGACTCGGCCGAAAGCCTGGCCACGCGCGTGCTGAAGGTAGAACACGCCATCTACCCCATCGCCGTACGCTGGCTGCTGGAAGGGCGGCTGAAACTGAATAACAAGGGGGCTTTCCTCGATGACCAACCGATACCCGGTAGCGGGATCGACTACACACCGGATATTGCCTGACCAGGCCTTCTGGGCCCTGTTTGTTCTCCTGTTGCTCCTGCTGCCTTGCGGCAGCCTCCGTGCGGAGGAAGCCTCTCCCGTGTTGCTCAAACCCTACTCGGCCACCTACAAGACCACGGCACACGGCATGGCGCTGACGCTGGACAGGGAACTGCAGGAGAACCGCGACGGGAGCTACACCCTGACCAATGGCGGCAAGATTCTGGTCGTGGGCTTCCACGAGGTAAGCGTGTTCAGCGTGGACGGCAGCCAGGTCATTCCCAAGTCCTATATCTACCAGGGTACCGGGCTGATCAATCGCCGGCGCGAAGTGCACTTCACCCCCGGCTCTGACATCATCCGCAGCCTGTACAAGGACGACTGGTACGATCTGCCCTATTCCGAGGGCACCCTGGACCGCATGAGCCAGATTGAACAGGTGCGACTGCGCCTGCTCGCCGACCCCTCGCCCTACCAGGACCTGACCGTGCGCGTGGCTGACGGCCGCAAGGTGAAGAACTACCTGCTGCGCTACGTTGGAGAGGAAACCCTAGACACTCCTCTGGGCCCACTGGATACGCTGCACTTTCGCCGCGATCACAGCGACCCCGAGCGCAAGTCAGATACCTGGCTGGCGCCCTCGCTGGATTACCTGATGGTGAAAACCATCCACGTGGAGGACGGCAAGCCGGCGGAGATGATTCTCACCGCCGCCGACATCCAGGGCCAGGATCAGGCCAGCGAGTAATCAGGCCCGCGGCAGGGTGACCCCGGTCTGGCCCTGGTACTTGCCGCCGCGGTCCTTGTAGCTGACCTCACAGACTTCGTCTGACTCGAAGAACAGCATCTGGGCCACGCCCTCGTTGGCGTAAATCTTCGCCGGCAGCGTCGTGGTGTTGGAAAACTCCAGGGTCACGTGCCCTTCCCACTCCGGTTCCAGCGGCGTGACGTTGACGATGATGCCGCAGCGGGCATACGTGGACTTGCCCAGGCAAACCGTGAGCACGTTGCGCGGGATACGGAAATATTCCACCGTGCGGGCGAGGGCAAAGGAATTCGGGGGAATCACGCAGACATCGCTGGACACGTCGACAAAACTGCTCTCATCGAAAGCCTTGGGATCGACCGTTGCCGAGTTGATATTGGTGAACACCTTGAACTCGCTGGAGCAGCGGACGTCGTAGCCATAGCTCGATGTGCCGTAGGAAATCAGCCGCTGGCCGTTGGCGGCGGCGCGAACCTGCCCGGCCTCGAAGGGCTCGATCATCCCCTGTTGTTCCGCCATGCGGCGTATCCACTTGTCTGACTTTATGCTCACAGGTCTTGGTCCGTTCAGTCGTCGCTAATTTTGATTTCGGGGAATGGCTGTACGGCGCTGCCACCGCGGGCTTCGAGAGCATCGCGCACCTTTTCCGCAATAGACGCAAAGGCCTGAGCGGCGACCGACGCCGGCGCCGCCAGCACGATGGGCTGACCGGCGTCGGCCTGCTCACGGATACTGCGCTCAAGCGGCAGGCTGCCCAACAGTTCGACACCGTACTCCTCGGCCATGCGGGCCCCGCCGGCGTCGCCGAAAATATGCTCCTCGTGCCCGCAGTTAGCGCAGACATGCACCGCCATGTTCTCCACCACTCCGAGCACCGGCACGTCCACCTTGCGGAACATCTCGATGCCCTTCTGCGCGTCCAGCAGGGCAATATCCTGTGGCGTGGTGACAATCACGGCACCGGCGACGGAGGCTTTTTGCGACAGGGTCAGCTGGACGTCGCCGGTGCCCGGAGGCATGTCGATGACCAGGTAGTCGAGCGCCCCCCACAGGGTTTGTTCCAGCAGTTGTGCGAGCGCACCACCGGCCATGGGGCCGCGCCATACCATCGGCGTCCGGTCATCGACCAGGTAACCCATGGACATGGTCTTGAGACCGTGGGCCTCGATCGGCAGCAGGAAGTTGCCGCCTGACTGTTTCGGCTGCTGGCCACTGGGCACGCCCAGCATCAGCTGCTGGCTGGGGCCGTAGATATCTGCATCGAGAAGACCGACTTCCGCCCCAAGCGCCTTCAGGGCGAGCGCGAGGTTGACGGATACAGTGGACTTGCCCACGCCGCCCTTGCCGGAGGCAACGGCGATAATGTGTTTGATTTCTTTCATACGCTTTCGATTGTGCTGCCCGGGCGTGGGGAAAATCCGGCCCGGACCAAGGCCGCCAGTATACGGGCTCCCCCCCTTGCTCGCTACTGCCAAAGCCACGCCCGGACTCAATCCAGCGCTCTTCGCTGATGAAATCGAAGGTCAAACCCGCTATAGTAGCGCCCCATTTTTTGACCACAGGATTCGACGGTTCCATGCCCGCAAACGCCCCCCGCAAAATTCTGGTGACCAGCGCCCTGCCCTACGCCAACGCGCCGTTGCACCTGGGGCACATGCTGGAGCAGATACAGACCGACATCTGGGTACGTTTCCAGAAATCCCGCGGTCACAGCTGCCTCTACGTCTGCGCGGACGACGCTCACGGCACAGCCATCATGCTCGCGGCTGAGAAACAGGGCATCACGCCGGAACAACATATCGAGCGTATCAAGGCAGACCACGAGCGCGACAGCGCGGGATTCCTGGTGGAGTTCAGCAACTACCACAGCACCCATTCCGAAGAAAACCGGGAGTGGTCCGAGGAAATCTACCGGCGCCTGAAGGCCAACGGGCATATAAGCAGCCGGGAAATCATCCAGGCCTACGACCCGGAGAAGAACCTCTTCCTCGCCGACCGTTTCATCAAGGGCACCTGCCCCCGCTGCAAGACCGAAGACCAGTACGGCGATAATTGCGAAGCCTGTGGCGCCACTTACTCCCCCGCCGAACTGATCGATCCCAGGTCCGCCATCTCCGGCGCGACGCCGGTGGACAAGGCGTCCACCCACTTCTTCTTCCGCCTGCCCGAATTCGAGGGCATGCTGCGCGAGTGGCTGTCCGCCGACAACCTGCAACCCCAGGTAGCGAACAAGCTGCGGGAGTGGCTCGACGCCGGGCTGCAGGAGTGGGATATCAGCCGCGACGCGCCCTACTTCGGCTTCGAGATTCCCGGCGAGCCAGGCAAGTACTTCTATGTCTGGCTGGACGCCCCGATCGGTTACATCGCCAGCTTCCAGAATTACTGCAAGCGTACCGGCCACGAATTCGACGAGTACCTGCGGCCGGGCAGCGCTACGGAGCTCTACCACTTCATCGGCAAGGACATCATCAATTTCCACGGCCTGTTCTGGCCGGCCATGCTCGACTCCGCCGGCCTGCGCACCCCCACGGGCGTGTTCGCCCACGGTTTCCTGACGGTAAACGGCACCAAGATGTCGAAAAGCCGCGGCACCTTCATCAACGCCAGTACCTACCTCGAGCACCTGGATCCGGAATACCTGCGCTATTACTTCGCCGCCAAACTCGCCAGCAGTGTCGACGACATGGACCTCAATCTCGAGGACTTCGTCCAGCGGGTGAACTCCGACGTGGTGGGCAAGGTGGTAAACATAGCCAGCCGCTGTGCCGGCTTCCTGCGCAAGGGCTTCGATAACCGCCTCGCCCCCGCCTGCGCCGAGACCCCACTGGTCAATGAGTTCATCGCCGCCGGTGACGCCATCGCCGCGCTGTTCGAGGCCCGTGAGTACAACAAGGCGATCCGCGAGATCGTCACCCTGGCAGACCGCGCCAACCAGTACATCGACAATCGCAAACCCTGGGTCCTGGCGAAGGAAGAAGGCAGGGAACAGGAAGTGCTCGAGGTCTGCAGTGTCGGCATCAACCTGTTCCGGGTGCTGATGACCTACCTCAAACCCGTGCTTCCTGCCATGGCGGAAAAGGCCGAAGCCTTCCTGAACATCTCGCTGGACTGGACCGCGCTGGACGCACCGCTGCTCGGCCACCAGCTCGCCGATTTCAAGCCCCTGATGACCCGGGTCGATCCGAAGCAGGTAGAAGCCATGATCGAGGCCGGCAAGTCGTCCGCGCCGGCGGCGGCGGAAAAACCCGCCGCAGACAAGAAACAGGCAGTGAAGCCGGTGGAACAGAAGCACGCAGCCGAAACCATAGAGTTCGACGATTTCGCCAGGGTCGATCTGCGAGTGGCTAGAATCGTTGCCGCCGACCACGTGGATGGCGCCGACAAGCTGCTGCAACTCTCGCTCGATCTCGGCGACGGCGGCACGCGCCAGGTGTTTGCGGGGATCAAGTCGGCCTACCAGCCGGAGCAACTCGTGGGGCGCCTGACTGTCGTGGTGGCCAACCTGGCACCGCGCAAGATGCGCTTCGGGGTTTCCGAGGGCATGGTGCTGGCGGCGGGGCCCGGTGGCGAGGAAATTTTCCTGCTGCAACCGGATGAGGGTGCTGTGCCCGGGATGCAGGTCAAGTAGGCCAGGGCTGGAGCCCCTCTGCCCAGGCTACTGATACCGGATCAACTAACCGCTAGAATGAAAACTCAAAAACCGGACAGGCTACACCCCCATGCTGGCTGACTATTCCATCCTGTTGATCGGCGCCATCCTGGTCAACAACTTCGTACTGGTGCAGTTCCTCGGGCTGTGCCCGTTCATGGGCGTGTCCAACAAACTCGAAACTGCCATGGGCATGTCCATGGCCACCACCTTCGTACTGACCCTGGCCTCCGCCTGCAGCAACCTTACTTACCACTTCCTGCTGGAACCGCTCGGGCTCGAATACCTGAAAACCATTTCCTTCATCCTGGTGATTGCCGTGGTCGTGCAGTTCACCGAGATGGTGGTACGCAAGTCCAGCCCCCTGCTCTACCAGGTGCTCGGCGTCTACCTGCCGCTGATCACCACCAACTGTGCTGTTCTCGGCGTGGCCCTGCTCAACCTCAACAAGGAACACAACTTCCTCCAGTCGCTGTTCTATGGCTTCGGCGCCGCAGTGGGATTTTCCCTGGTACTGGTGCTGTTCGCCGCCATGCGCGAGCGCCTCGCCGTGGCCGATGTGCCCAAACCCTTCCAGGGCGCCGCCATCGGCATGATCACCGCAGGCCTGATGTCACTGGCCTTCATGGGCTTCGCGGGACTGGTGTAAGCGCGCATGTATGAACTGATTGCCCAACACCCGCTGCTGGCGGCGCTGCTCGCGCTGGTGGGCCTCGGCGCGGTCTTTGGCGCCCTGCTGGGCTTTGCCGCGGTGCGCTTTCGCACCGAGGGCAACCCGATCGTCGACCAGGTCAACGCAATCCTGCCGCAGACCCAGTGCGGCCAGTGCGGCTACCCGGGCTGCAGACCCTACGCGGAGGCAATTGTTGAAGGGGACGAAATCAACAAGTGCCCCCCCGGTGGCCAGGCCGGCATCGAGGCCCTCGCGGACCTGCTCGATCGCGAAGTCATTCCCCTCGACGACGAACACGGCGAGGAAAAGGCCCCGCAAGTCGCCTACATCCGGGAGGAGGATTGCATCGGCTGCACCAAGTGCATCCAGGCCTGCCCGGTAGACGCCATCCTCGGCGCGGCAAAGCAGATGCATACCGTGATCACCTCCGAATGCACCGGTTGCGATCTCTGTGTCGAGCCCTGCCCGGTTGACTGCATCGTGATGATTCCGGAGGAGCAATCCCTGCGCAACTGGCACTGGAAGCTGCCGGACAGCACAGCCAGCCAGGCAGATATCATCGCAACCGACGCCGGTGAAGCGGCATGAGAAAGATTTTCGATTTCCACGGCGGCATCCACCCCGCCGAGAACAAGCAGCAGTCCCTGCGCTCGCCTGTCCGCGACGCGGGCATCCCCGAAGAACTGGTTCTGCCCCTGGCGCAGCACATCGGCGCCCCGGCAAAACCGATCGTGGCCGCGGGTGAGCAGGTACGCAAAGGGCAGATGATCGCGGAGGCCGCTAGCGCGGTCAGCGCCGCACTGCATGCGCCGACCTCGGGCGTGATCAGCGCGATCGAGCCACGCCAGATCGCCCACCCGTCGGGCTTCAGCGCGCCCTGCATCGTAATTGTGCCGGACGGGCGGGATGAGTGGGTAGAATTACCCGCCCCTCTGGACTACCTCACAGCCGGCCGCGAGCTGCTCCTGCAGCGCATTCGTGAGTCCGGCATCGCGGGTATGGGCGGGGCCGGCTTCCCTTCCGCAGTGAAGCTCGGGGTCAAACCCGGTACCCGGATCGACACCCTGATCATCAACGGCACCGAATGCGAGCCCTACATCACCGCCGATGACATCCTGATGCGCGAGCGGCCGGCGGAGATCATCCGCGGCGCCCAGATTCTCGCGCAGATACTGGAGCCGGGTGAGACTGTCATCGGTGTCGAGGACAACAAGCCGGAGGCCATCGCCGCACTGCGCGAAGCCGCGGCCGGCAGCGCCATCGAGGTTGCGGTATTCCCTACCAAGTATCCCTCCGGCGGCGAAAAGCAGTTGATCGAGATTCTCACCGGCAAGCAGGTACCCTCTGGCGGGCTGCCCGCGGATATCGGCGTGGTCTGCCAGAACGTCGGCACTACGGTGGCCATTACCGAGGCGGTGGAATCGGGCAAACCACTGATCTCGCGTATCACCACGGTCACCGGCGAGAGCGTCGCCGAGCCACAGAATTTCCAGGTATTGCTCGGCAGCCCCATGTCTCACCTGCTGGCACTGGCGGGCTACGACGCGAGCAAAAACCGCCGCTTGGTCATGGGCGGGCCGATGATGGGTTTCACCGTACCCGACGCAACCGTGCCGGTGGTGAAAACCACCAACTGCGTGCTGGCTCCCTCTGAACGGGAGCTACCCACACCGCCCCCCGCCCAGGCCTGTATCCGCTGCGGCATGTGCGCGGAAGCCTGCCCCGCGAGCCTGCTACCGCAGCAGCTTTACTGGTTTGCCCGCGGCCGCGAGTTCGAGAAGGCAGAGCAGCACCATATCTTCGATTGCATCGAGTGCGGCGCCTGCTCCTATGTCTGCCCCAGCGCGATTCCACTGGTGCAGTACTACCGTGCGGCCAAGGCGGAGGTGCTGCAACTCAGGAGAGACGCGGAGAAAGCGGAACACTCGCGCACCCGTTTCGAGGCGCGCCAGGAGCGCCTCGAGCGCGAGGAGAAGGAAAAGGAAGAACGCCGTATCGCTCGCAAGAAAGCAGCCGAAGAAAAAGCGCGCAGGGCCGCCGAATCAGGGGCCGGCGAAGTAGACCCGATCCAGGCCGCCATCGACCGGGCGAAAGCGAAAAAGGCCGCCCAGGCCGCAGGCGATGGCCCGAGCGAGCTGGAGAAACTGGAAAAAGCCGTCAGCACTACCCGAGAGCGGCTGGACAAAGCCATGGAAAAACTGGGGGCGGCCCGAGCAGAGGGCGCCGACCACGTCGCGGCGCTGGAAACCGGGGTGGAAAAGACCCGGATCAAGCTGGAGGCGGCAGAACAAGCCCTGCACGACTACCAACAGGCCAGCGCCCCGAAGCCGCAGGCAGCGCCGGCTCCCACCGATGCCGCCCAGGCCGCCATCCAGAAGGCGATGGCCGCCCGCGCCGCCGAAGCCGGCAAGAGCCCGCTGGAGAAAGCCCGCGACAACCTGCAGAAACTCGAGGCGCGGCTGGTGAAATCCGAGGCGCGGCTCGAGGAAGGCCGTGCCGCTGGTGAGGAAGAGAAAATCATCACTGCACTGGAATCCACCGTGGAGCGGCTGAGAGAGAAAATCGCCGAGGCCCGCGCGGAACTGGAACAGCAGGAGGCGGGTTGATATGTCATTGATGCGTATCACCTCACCCCACACCCACGGCCAGTTGCGCACCCAGCGGGTCATGCAGCAGGTCATGCTGGCGACACTGCCCGGCGTTGTGGCACTGACCTGGTTCTTCGGTTTCGGCACGCTGGTGAACATAGCCTTTGGCATGCTGCTGGCCGTGGCTTTCGAAGCGCTGGCCCTGAGCCTGCGCAAGCGGCCGCTGGGATTCTACCTCAGCGACTGCAGCGCCCTCGTCACCGCCCTGCTGCTGGGCATTGCACTGCCGCCCTACTCGCCCTGGTGGCTGATCGCGGTCGGTATGGCCTCGGCGATCCTGATGGCCAAGCATCTCTACGGCGGCATGGGTTACAACCCCTTCAATCCGGCCATGGTCGGCTACGTCGTCCTGCTGATCTCCTTCCCGGTACAGATGACCGCGTGGGCGCCGCCGCGCGGCGCCGGCGACGTCCCCGGCCTGCTGGATGCCCTGCAGGCCTGCTTCCTGCCGGCGGCCTACGACGGCACCACCATGGCCACGCCGCTGGACGTGCTGAAGCAGAACAGCAGCCTGCTGATCGAAGACCTGTGGGCGGCGAACCCGCAATTCGGCCGCTGGGGCGGTCTCGGCTGGGAGTGGGCCAACCTCGCCTTCCTCGCCGGCGGCGTGTGGCTGCTGTACCAGAGGGTATTCACCTGGCACGCACCGGTGGCGATGCTCGCGGCGCTGGCGGTCATGGCCGGCCTCTTTTACGACGGCGGCAGTTCCGCCAGCGGTGGCTCGCCGCTGTTCCACCTGCTCTCCGGCGCGACCATGTTCGGTGCTTTCTTCATCGTTACCGACCCGGTCACCAGCGCGGTGTCCGTGCGTGGCCGGCTGGTCTACGGCGCTCTTATCGGCATCCTGATCTACCTGATACGGGTGTTCGGCAACTATCCGGATGCAGTCGCCTTCTCGGTGTTGATCATGAACCTCGCGGCACCCTTTATCGACCAGTACACCCAGCCGCGCACCTACGGGCACGGCCAGAAGCGGGGTGAACCCTGATGCTGGGCCAGTCGATCACCCGCAATGCACTGCTGCTGGCGCTGTTCGCCCTGGTGACCGCCAGCCTGCTCGCCGGCACCTACCTGCTGACCCGGGAGCGTATCGCCGCCGCCGAGCGCGCGGCGGAAGAAAAAGCCCTGCTGGAAATCGTGCCCGAAAATCGCCACGACAACTCCATGCTCGACTCCACCCTGCCCGTAGGCCCCGAGTCGAACGGCCTGGGCCTGCGAGTGCAACGCCAGGTATATCTCGCCAAGCGCGGCGAACAGGTTGTCGCAGCGATCATTCCCGCCACCGCCCGCGATGGCTATAGCGGCGACATCAACCTGATTATCGGGGTGAATGCAGACGGCAGCATAGCCGGCGTCCGCGCGCTGTCGCACAAGGAAACCCCGGGGCTGGGGGATAAGGTAGACAGCGGCAAGAGCGACTGGGTGCAGGGTTTCGCCGGCCGTTCCCTCAACAACCCCGGCGTGGAACAATGGGCGGTGAAAAAAGACGGCGGCGTCTTTGACGCTTTCACCGGTGCCACCATTACCCCCCGCGCGGTAGTAGGCGCGGTAAAACGCACACTGGAATACGCAGCAGCCAATCAGGCGAGCATCTTCGGCACTGCGCAGAAGCAACCGGAATCCGGGAAATAGGCATGGCTGACCTGAGTTACCGCGACATCTCCGCCAACGGGCTGTGGAAAAACAACCCGGCCATCGTGCAGTTGCTGGGCCTGTGCCCGCTGCTCGCGGTGACCAGCACCGTGGTCAACGCCATCGGCCTGGCCCTTGCCACCACCCTCGTCCTGGTCGCATCCAATACGGCGGTTTCGCTGATTCGCAATATCGTCTCCGACGCCGTCCGCCTGCCCGCCTTTGTAATGATCATCGCCTCGGCAGTCACCTGTATCGAACTGCTGATGCAGGCCTTCGCCTACGAGCTGTACCAGATTCTCGGTATTTTCCTGCCGCTGATCACCACCAACTGCGTGATTCTCGGCCGCGCCGACGGCTTTGCCTGTAAAAACAGCCTGCTGCCGTCGATTTGCGACGGCCTGATGATGGGGCTCGGCTTTGGCGCGGTACTCGTCGTGCTCGGGGGCCTGCGGGAACTGGTGGGCAGCGGTGCGCTGTTCGCGAATATGGACCTGCTGTTCGGGGCCGCGGCAGCGAGTTGGAAAATCGTGCTGGTGGATAACTACCAGGACTTCCTGCTGGCCATCCTGCCGCCGGGGGCCTTTATTTTCACCGGGCTGCTGATCGCATTGAAGAACATCATCGATGCCCGGGCAGAAGCGCGGCGGGCCGCCGCAAAGGACAAGCCGGCTACCGGCTCCAAGCGGGTGCGGGTTACCGGTACGATCTCCTAGGCAGGTTTGATGACGGTCAGGGTGGCGAGGATCGCGTCCACCGCAGCATCGTCGAGCCCCTGGTTCTCCACATCACAGCTGTAGGTGATAAACAACAGCATCCCGCCATCGGCCACGCACCATTCGCGGATTGCGGCGTCTTCTTCCGCAAGCGACGCGCTTACACCTGCCAAGTCGCCAAGCCTAACTTTCTGCCAGTCGAGCGAGGGGTCGGAATCCCGGGCGATCTGCAATATCTCGTCAGCGGAAAACTGGCCGCTGTCCTTGTGCAGGGTGGAAATCTCGATGCAACCGACACCGTCGTGGTCGCCGACGAGAATACTGTCTTCCTCGCTCTCGGCCCACCATTCCGGCGGTACATCCAGTATCCACCACTCGGTTTCCAGTACATTGATCGACACTCAGATTCTCCTCGACATTAACACCGCATCCTCGCGGCCGGTGGCAGTTGTGTAGTAGCCCGGCCGGCGGCCATCGGGCGAAAACCCATGACGGGCATACAGCGCCAAGGCGGGCAGATTCGACTCCCGCACGTCCAGCAGGCAGCGCCGGGCGCCGGCGTCACGCAAGGCATCCAGTGCCTCGCGCAGCAGGACACCGCCCAACCCGCGCCGCTGGGCGCCCGGGTGCACGGCGATATTATCGATGCTCCCCTCGTCCAGTACGAGGGAGAACAGCACGAAACCCTCGACTCCCGCGCCACCCCAATAGACCAGCGCCCCGGCCCCCATTTGCCGGGAGCAGTAGCGTAGCAGGTGAGATGAGCCGAAGGGCTCCAGGGAGGCGGCGACATCGATATCGCTAATGGCGGCGAGATCCTCCTCACTCGCCCAGACCACGGGCGGGTGGGGGCTAAACACGCGGGTTTAACGTTCGCAGGTCACGCCAGACACGGCGCTTGCAGCCAGGATCCGCGAGTATCTCCAGGGTACTGAGGGTACTGGCCACCTGGATGCCGGGCAATTTGCCCGACTCGACATACTCGGAACAGGCCTCGCCCAGCAGAATCAGGCCGCGGCTCTGGCGCTCCTGCAGGTAGCGCGCGAGGAAGGCCGCCAGCGCATCGCGGGCTGCCGCGGGGCCGCGGTCCAGTTGCCGGTTATTGTGTGTCGGCCAGTCGAACTGGGCAACCTGGGGGGCAGCGCAGGGACCACACAGCGCCCGCGCCATGGCGGCGACAAGTTGCACCTGCTCCCGCGCCAGTGGCCGCTGATCGAGCAACTCGATCCAGGTGAAAGCGCCGGCGGAAATCGCGGCGAGGCTGAAACGAACAGCTTCGTCCGCCGCCCGCGGCGGGCTCACGGCTGCAGTACTCGCGGGCGGTGCCGCAGGCTTGGCCTGCTCGAACTCCACCTTTATCGGTGCCGCCGCAACCTGGGCAGGAGGCCTCTCCAGCGCTGGCGGCGCCAACTCCGGTTCCCGGACAATTACCGGCAGCGGTCGCGATGGCGCAGCGCCCGGCAGCGGGCGTCGGGCGACATAGGCCTCGATACCCATCGCTTCCAGATACTGGCTGTGCAAGGCGTCCAGCACGACAATCAACCCAGGCGGAAATTAAAACCGGGCCAGTGTAGCAGCTTTTACCTGCCGCCTATATCCAGTGCCAGCCGTAGGTGTGGAAGAAGCGCCAGGCGGAAGCGGCGAACAAGCGCAGGTGGCGCAGCCCCTTGCGCCCGGCGTAGCCGCCGTGGTGCACGATACGCACCTCGGGGTGGTAGACGAGCCTGCCGAACCGGCCGAGGCGACGGGAGAGGTCGAAGTCCTCGAAATAGAGGAAGTAACGCTCGTTGAACCCGCCCGCGGCGAGGAATACGGCTGTCGGCATCAACATGAAACAGCCGCTGGCCAGGTCCACTTCCACCGGGGCGCGCGCCTGCGCCAGTTCACGCATTTCGTACTCTGCCATGCGCCGCGGGAGGAACCGCTCTCCCAGCTTCGGCAGGAAGGCCCGCAAGGCCAGTACCAGCACCGAGGGCTGCCGCTTGCAGAGGAACTCCTGGCCGCCGGCACTGCCTCTGGCGCAGGGACTGATCAGTACGATATCGGGGTTGGCTGCCAGGTAGTCGAGGCCTGTAGCCAGACAATCCGGCGCCAGCTCAACATCCGGGTTGAGCACCAGGTGATAGTCCCCCGGGCCGAATTCCAGCGCCGCATTGTGGCCGGCACTGTAGCCCCGATTGGCACCTGCAGACAGCAGGCCAACACGCACTCCGGGGGACTCCGGCAGCGCAGCGAGCAGGGACTGTAATTGCCGCAGGTAGTCCCCACCCGAGGCGTTGTCGACGACCGTGACGACAACCTCGCCGAGCTGCGCCGCGGCGACCATGAGGCTGTTCAAAGTGCCCTGGAGGAGCGCCAAAGGCGTCCTGTAAACGACGATCGAGACACTGAGGCGAGGTTTGTCGGAGTTTTCCGAAACTTTCATAAGTTTTTGGTATCTTTTTCTTTCATTCCGATTCCATCGGGATATGATCATGGTTGGGGCAGGCGGGAATAAAGCTTGTGTGAATAGTCACATAGCCCGCCTATCATCATGTTTTTATAGGGATTTTGCCAGCCCCCATGCTAAGCTGCTGAAGCGCTCCCAGACCATTACTGGAAGGGCTGTACAGCACGATGGCAGTGGGGCTGCCGGATCAAGATATAAAGACTCGCCAGTGAGTGGGCAATAGGGGATCAAAATGATTAATCGACTCGCCACGCGTACAAGCCGATTGGCACTGTTTCTTATAACCATGCTAGGCCTAGCCGCATGTGGCGGCGGAGGCGGCGGAGGCGGCGATGACGGCGGCTTCCTCGGGCCAGGTGGAGGCAACACGGATACTCTGTTCCTCAAGATCAGCCTGCTGGACGCAAGCGGCAACCCCACCAACACTATCACGACCGCAGCGCCCGGCACGCTGGAAGCGAAGGTCACCAAGAACAAGGCCAGTGGTGCGCCGCAATCCAACGTTATCGTCACTGTAACGTCTGATGTGGATCTGCTTATCAACGGCACCGCCGGGGAGAGTAAATCCAACAGCGACGCAGATGGCCTTGCCAGCTTCTTCATCGAAGCCGGTGAGCAAAAAGGTGCGGGCACCCTGACCGTAAGTATCGTTGACCAATCGGGCGTAACAGTCGTCCAGACCGTGAATTTCCAGCTTGGTGCGAGCGGGCTCCGGCTCGGCTATATCGACGGCGACAGCTTTATTGAGGGCCAAATCAAGATTACGCCGGATGGTGCAGTATCGGCACGAGGCCAGGCGGAACTCTCCGTGGCCGTAGTCGACGAAAACGGCGACCTGGCCGAGAGCACTGAATCTATTGCATTCAGAAGCCCCTGCCTGAGCGGTGGCGAAGCAACCCTTGACCCAGCGAGCCCTATCCAGACTTCCACAGGCAAACTCACCGCGACATACAAGCCCAGCGGCTGTTCGGGCACTGACTCCATTACCGCAACACTGGTCGGTACCAGCACCATAGCTTCCGGTGTCATCGAGATCGCCCCGCCCAGCGCCAATAGCCTGAGCTTTGAGAGCGCAACCCCGAACCTGATTGTCCTCAAGGGAACAGGTGGTGGCGGCAACCGTGTTGAGCAATCTACCGTTATCTTTAACACCACGGACTCCAGCGGCCAGCCCCTGCCTGACGTTGAGGTCAATTTCAGTCTGACCACCCAAGTTGGCGGCCTGGTCCTCACCCCGACCAGCGCCGTAAGTGACGCGGAAGGTAAGGTTCGCACTGTTGTCTCTTCCGGCAACGTTGCAACGGTAGTTCGTATCCTTGCCACTGCCCTATCTGCAGATGGCGCCGGCGAGGTATCAGCCGTTTCCGACCTGCTCACTGTCAGCACAGGTCTCCCGGACCAGAACTCGATTTCGCTTTCGGTTTCCGAGAGCTTCGTAGTCCCCGAAGCCATGACCAAGGACGGTGTCACTCGCACCCTGACCGTGCGCATGGCCGATAAATTCAACAACCCGGTACCCGACGGCACCTCGGCGCTGTTTACCACCGAATACGGCTCCATTCAGCCCTCCTGTGAAACATCGGGCGGTGGCTGTAGCGTTACCTGGACGAGCCAGGCACCGCGCCTCCCCACCCTGGACGAAAACCAGGAGCTGGTACAGGGCCTCTATACCACCCGCGATTGCCCCTCGACCACTGGCGGGCCGAACATCCCCTGCCCGTCCGATCTTGGCTACATCAGAGGCGGGCGCTCTACCGTACTGGTAACAGCGATTGGTGAAGAGTCATTCATCGACCGCAACGGCAATGGTATTTTCGACCAGGCCGAAGCAGACGCCGGGCTATTCGCAAACCTGACTGAAGCCTTCATCGACCACAACGAGAATGGCCTCTTCGACCCAGCTACCGAGGCTTGCCTCAACAATCCTTCAAGCCTTGAATGCATGGCTGGTTCCGAGGAAATCTTCAGCGACTTCGACGATGACCAGACCTTCGACGCGAACGGCGATGACCCGACAAACGGCTACCCCGACCAGGGTCAAACCGCAATGTACAACGGCCTTCTTTGCCCGGTCGAAGGTAATGGCGTCTGGTGCAGCCGCGAACTGCTGCGGGTGTTCGACAGCGCGGTACTGATCCTTTCAAACGATCCGAACTGGGCGATGGAGGTGTATCAAAACGGCAGCTCGTATGTCAGCCCAAGCACCAACATTCGCGGCAACAGTTACTCCGTATACGTGTCCGATACGTTCAACAACAAACCTCCGGCTGGTTCGAGCATCTCAATCAGCGTTGAGGATGGACCTTGCGAAGTAACTATCGCCGGCGCCACAGTGGTGCCCAATACCACTGCTCCCGGCGCCTTCGAAGTGCAATTCACCGAGTCTGGCATCGTTGAATACGACTCTTGCGACGCTAACGCCGCACCCACCAGCAGTGAGCTGACAGGTTCGATCAAAATTACACTCACACCCCAGGGCGGCGGCCCGGCTTTCTCCAAGAGCTGGGCCTGTCGTGCCACTTCACAGGGCACGCCTTCCGCGGACCCTTGCCCCACACCTTGAGGGCAAGCTAACCCGAACTACAAACCGCGGCACTCGCCGCGGTTTTTTTTGCCCGGCAAATGAGATCACAGAAGCAGATTGAGAAAATCTGTGCTTTATTAGATGAGTTTACCCAAGGACCGAGGGATCGCCTTTGAACCTTGCGCGACTGCGTACTTCCATCCGCCTGACAGTTGTCTCCGTTTTCATCCTTGCAACCGTGTTTACCGCAGCGGTTGCCATCGGATTGCAATACTACTTCAGCGAGTCCCTGGGCCGCAGCGCAGCCTCGGATGTCTACCGCGCCAGCGCCGAGGGAATCGCCAACGAGATTGGCAATATCCGCGAGATCAACATCAACATCCTCGACCTGATGGGTCGCAACAGGGAGCTCGCCAAGCCCGGCAACGAGGGCGAGCTACTGCAGACTTTCCACAAGGTCCTCAGGAACAACCCCCTCTTCTACGGAATCTATATCGGTCGCGGTGACAACAGCTTTTACGAAGTAATCAACCTTGATGCCAGCGAAAACACACGCGACATCCTGCGCGCAGTGCCGGGAGACCGGTGGCTGGTAACAAAAGTGGAGGATACGCCTGAAGGGCGGTTCAGAAGCTACCATTACCTCGACGAAGAGCTTGCGCTACGCGCGACACGCACCGAGGAGACAGACTACACAGTCACCGAACGCTCCTGGTACGCCAGTGCCCTGGCGTCAAATTCGATCACAGCTTCCGACCCCTACCTGTTTGCCCACTCCGGCGAACCGGGCAGAACCCTGTCCCAGCGGATCACCGGTACCGAAGCTGTTATCGGTATCGATATGACCTTGCGCTCCATGTCTGAATACCTCGCCGCGCGTCAGGTGTCCCTCGACAGCGGTCTTTTCATCTTCACCAGGGACGGTATCGTAATCGCTTCCGGTGACCAGGGAGCCGGGCAGGCCGCAGACATACCCCTGCCGGAAATCTCACTCAGCGTCGAGGACCGAGCCTACCTGCAAGCCCTCGGCCCGCTGGTCGTCTCCAACGAAATGGACTGGCCCCCCTTCGATTACTCGCAAAGTGGCACCCCGCGGGGATATTCCGTCGACGTTATTTATCTCGTTGCGCGCATGCTCGACCTCGATATCCACTTTGAAAACGGGCATACCTGGCAAGAACTCGTGCAGCGCTTCAAGGATGGCAAAATTGACCTCCTCCAATCTGTCGTACTGACCGATAAAAATGCCGAGTTGGGGCTTCCCGGGCGCATTTACGCCACCCTGCCCTTTGCCCTGGTTACCCCGGCCGGTCCGGGAGAAATACTGTCCCTGGCGCAGTTGGGCCAGCGTAAACTGGCCATACCCGCCGGCTGGTCTGTCATACCGCTTATCCGGGAAGCTCATCCGGACCTGGAGATTATCGAAGCAGCCTCGACCCTCGATGCCATTGCCAAAGTCCAGCGCGGCGAAGTTGACGCGGCACTGGATAATCAGGTGATTCTCGAGTACGTGATAGCACATTATTTCCTCGATGATGTACGCGTCCACAGCGGCATCAAGATGGGCTTCACAGATGTGCCGGAAAACCTGCACATTTTCGTCCACCCCTCGCGGGAGCGCCTGCGGCACCTGCTCGATCGGGCTATAGCGGCCCTCGGACCGACCCAGAAGGAGGCGCTGGCAGAAAAGTGGCTCGATTTTTCCGGTGGTGCCAGTGCGCGCGCAGCCGAAACCGTGCCCAGTAGTACACTGGTCGACCTCGCCAGGGACCCTGAGCTTTGGGGCGTCCTTACCGAGACAGAGATGGGCGGCGAGCGCTATTACGCCTACGTCAACGCAGCGGAACAGGGTGAGAACGGCCACCTGTTCCTCGGCTTCCTGACCCCGACCGCGACGGTGATGAGGCCCTACCTCGACAAGGTAAGGCTCTCCATCCAGGTGACCGCAGGGTTTCTGCTGCTCCTGCTCCCGCTTTCATGGCTGTTCGCCAACCCCATCGTCCGCCCCGTGAAGCTGCTGGCCTTGCAGAACGACAAGGTTCGGGATCGCAAATTCAGTGAGGTGGAGCGCGTCGAATCGCACATCAGGGAACTGGATGATCTCTCTGAATCCATGGTGCGCATGGTAGCCTCGATTCGCTCTTACGAAGCCGCCCAACGGGAGCTGATGGACTCATTCATTCAGCTGATAGCGCAGGCCATCGACCACAAGTCACCCTACACGGGAGGCCATTGCGAGCGAGTGCCGGAGTTGGCCCTGATGCTGGCGCGGGCCGCCAACGCCAGTACTGACACGCCCTTCGCCAAATTCCGGCTGGACAGTGAGGAACAGTGGCGCGAGTACCGTATCGCCGCGTGGCTGCACGATTGCGGCAAGATTACGACGCCCGAGCACATAGTCGACAAGGGCAGCAAGCTGGAGACGATTTACAACCGGATTCATGAAGTGCGCATGCGCTTCGAGGTACTTTCCCGCGACGCAGAGATCGAGTACTGGACTTCCCTGCGGGAAAACCCGGAAAAACAAGTACAGTTGGAAGCCGAACTAGAGGCCAGGCAGCGACAGTTACAGGACGACTTCGCGTTTATCGCCGAGTGTAACGTGGGAGGTGAGTTTCTTGATGAAACCAGGCAACAGCGCCTGCGCGAAATTGCAAAGCGCACCTGGCAGCGTCGCTTCAGCAACCGCCTGGGCCTCTCCCCGGTGGAAGAGTTGCGCTCCCTGGGTGAGGAGCATCAACTGCCCGTCAACGAGCCGCTGCTTGCCGACAGGCCGGAGCACATCATCGAGCGCACCCACTCCAGGGAATATCCGCCGGAGTATGGGATAAACATGGAAGTGCCGGAACACCTGTATAACCAGGGTGAACTTTACAATCTGTCGGTTTCACGCGGCACGCTGACAGCGGAGGACCGCTTCAAGATCAATGAGCACATGATCAGTACCATCAAGATGCTGGAAAGCCTGCCCTTCCCCGCGGACCTGAAGAACGTACCTCGCTACGCCTCTACCCACCACGAAACCATGCGAGGTGATGGCTACCCACGTAAGTTACCCGGCGACGCCCTGAGTATTCCGGAGCGAATTCTCGCCGTGGCAGACGTGTTCGAAGCACTGACAGCGTCCGACCGGCCCTACAAAAAAGCGAAACCCGTTAGCGTGGCAATCGACATCCTGCACAAAATGGTGGAAGACAATCACATCGATCGGGACTGTTTCGAGTTATTCCTGAAGAGCGGTGTGTATCGGCAGTACGCCGAACAATTCCTGACAGATGAGCAGAATGACGAAGTGGATATCGGCCGTTACGTGGCCTGAGCTGCTGAAATAAAAACCGGGCCATTGTGGCCCGGTGTCTTACCGCCGGGGATTTCAGCTTTCGCTGGCACCCTGCTCCTCACAGGCGGCAGAGCCCTTGGAGCGCCACCCGTAGAGGGTGTTGCGGTCTGTTTCGTACTGCATACCCGGGCAGCGGGCGTCCATCACCCCATCGCGATCGAGGTCGTAGGGGGAATGAAAAGCCATGTCGCCTGTCGCACATCCGACCAGCAGCACAAGCGGCAGAAAAATCAGGTATTTGCGCATCTATGCGTTCTCCATGAAAGTTGCCTGAGATAGCGTAGTCGAGAAACCCTGCAACAGCCAGCCCCGACTCCAAACCCACAGACAGGGGCGCTTCCGACGCGCCAGATTTCCTGTAATATTACCTGATCCGTACTATTTTTATTGTATGGTCTTTCCTGTTTGGAAAATTATCCGTAGTCTTGGGGAGCAGGTTTCGTTAGCGAATATTAATGAAAATAATGTCCGGTCAATAAATGTTGGTGGGCAGTAAATGAGACCGTTTTCAGTCGCTCAAAAGCTCTCCAGCCAGCCAGTCATACTGCAGTAGAAGACCCCGCCGTGGTGCCACTGGGCGCCAACGCGGAGCGGTAAAAAGGTGGCGGTGCAGAATGCGCCATCGCAGTAACAAAAACCATAAATACTACAGAGCACCAGGAGAACCATAATGACCCAGCTTCCGCTCTCTCATTCCTCCCGCTTTATTCAGGCACCGCTCGCACTGGCGGTCGCCCTGGCAACCAGCCCGGTGCTGGCCCAGGGCAGCGGCGTTCTCGAGGAAATCATCGTAACCGCCGAGCACCGCGAGGAGACTCTGCAGGACACCCAGATTTCGATCAGCGCACTTACCGGCGAGACCCTCAGGGATCTCGGTATCAGCAATGGTCTCGATATCGGCGGCATCGTTCCCAACCTGAACGCCCAGCCTTACGTTGGAGGCCGGACTGGCATCTCCTTCAACATCCGCGGCATAGGTAACTCCGAGACCCTGATTACCTTCGACCCCGCGGTGAGTGTCTACCTCGACGGCATACTGATCGCCAAGAACACCGGCTCGCTGCTCGATGTTCTGGACCTCGAGCGGATAGAGGTCCTGCGTGGGCCGCAAGGCACACTGTACGGTCGCAATACCATGGGCGGCGCGGTGAACTACATCACCCGCAAGCCCTCGGACGAGTTCGAAGGCAATGTGCAAGCCAAGATAGGCAACTACGGCCGCAAGGACCTGCGAGGCATGCTCAACCTGCCGCTGCTGGGTTCGGACAGCGCGCTGGGCGAGCTCAATCTAAAGCTGAACGGCGGACTGCTGAACCGCGACGGCTTGCAGGACAACACCTACGGCCTCCCCCCCCTGATGCAGGGAGGTAAAACCGCTTCCTCGCCGCAGAATGAACTCGGCACCGTGGATCGGGAAGTGTTCACTGCCCAACTGCAGTGGGCGCCAAACGACTCTTTCTCCGCCACTTACATGTACGACTACACCAAAATTGACGAGGCACCGGAGTCGCCCTGGGTAGTCACCACCAACCCGGATACTTTCTTCGGGTCCGTGATGGCGCCGTACGAGGTAACTGACGAATCAAAACGGCCTACCAGCATCGCAGTAGAACACATCATGATCGCCGAAACTGACGTCGAGGGGCACTCACTGACCCTGAACTGGGAACTCAGTGACAACTTGTCACTGGTCTCCCTGACCGGATATCGCGATATGTTCAACTATGGTGAGGCCGATTCGGATGGCACACCTATTGGTGCAACCTTTCCCAACCCACCCATACCTACGGTGTTGATTACCCGAGACCAACAGGAGTACCAGAGTCTGTCCCAGGAGTTTCGCTTGTTGGGCAGCGGCTTCGACGCGCAACTCGATTATTCTCTCGGCCTCTATTACATGGATGAGGAGGGTGATCTATTTAATGAAACCACTGCCGCAGGCAGGGCAAACTCAAATATTGCCTACTACGAGAACGAAGCCTGGGCAGCCTACGGACAGGGCACCTATAACTTCAGCGACGCGCTCAGCCTGACAGTCGGCGGCCGCTACACCGAAGAAGACCGGATCATGGACAAGGCACTGGTGCCCGGCACCAACGCCGGAGAGCCTCTCACGGTCAACGATGTTCGCAAAGACCCAGCGCTGAGCACATTCCTTTATCCTGGCGCTTCGGAAAGTTTCAACAACTTCTCGTGGCTGGTCTCGCTGGGCTATAACTGGTCACCGGATATCCTGACCTACGCCAAAATCAGCACTGGCTTCCAGTCCGGCGGCTTCAACGCCCGCGATATCCTGCCGAGTGATTTCGCCACCGGTTTCGACGAGGAGACCATCACCGCCTACGAACTGGGCTGGAAGTCCACCTTTGACAACCGCTTCCAGGTGAACGGGGCTATCTTCTTCAGCGACTACGACGACAAACGCGTAAACCAGTTCGATCCGGTAAACCTGGTAAGCATCCAGCGCAACGCCGGTGTCGTGGAAATCTACGGAGCCGAGGTGGAACTGCTCGCCCAGTTGACCGAGCACTGGCGCGCCGGGGTGAATTACGGCTATACCCACAAGGAGTATATCGAGTATGAAGGCGGTTCCGGCGAAGACCTCAGCGACTCAGCCAACTTCCCCTTCTCGCCCGACAATACCGCGAGCGCCAACCTGATGTACGAGCACCCGCTGAATTTTGGCCTGCTCAAGGCGCGGGTGGACTGGAGCTATCGCGACAATATGACATTCCTCACACCGCAACCGGAACGCAATTCTTCCGGCCCGTTACAATTATGGAATGCGCGAATTGCTCTCGAAGAACTGAACGGTCCCGGCGACAGCACCATGAGCTTTGCGCTGTGGGGCAAGAACCTGACTGACGAGGGCTACTACAACTTCGGCGTAAACATTTTCAGCTCCTTCGGCTTCGACATCAACACCTACGGCGAACCCATGACATGGGGTATGGACGTCGCCATTAACTTCTGATTTCACCAGGCACGCGACCGGGGTGGCAGCTGCCACCCCTTTTTATTGCTGCGTAGCCCGTAACCAAAAAAAGGAAAAACTGTGGCAACCTTGACCTCCGACATCGCCGATCACTTCAATCTCGACTACACCGACGATCCCTACTGGGCAGAAAGCTCCTGGTTTTCCTGGGCCATTCCGGAAAAAGGCATCAACGGCTTTTTCTACAATCACTTCCGACCCAACATGAATTGCCTGCTCGGCGGTCCCGCGATGTGGGACCAGAGCGGCCAACATGTCTGGGAATTCCCCTATTTCGACTGGCAATTGATGCGCGTTATGCCAGAGGGCAGGTTCGGGGTGGATTACGACAAGTACAACTGGCAGGCACCCTGGTCGATGTCGCTGCAGGTCATCGATCCGCTGAAACGCTACAAACTGGGCTACGATCGCAACGGTTTCAAACTGGATCTGGAGTATGAGGCGATCTCTGAACCCAATGAAATCGGCGTGCAGCCGGGTCTGGAGCGCGCGTTCAAACTGCACTTCGAACAACCCGGCCGGATACGTGGCCATGTGGTGCTGGAGGGCGAGCGCTATGACGTGGATTGCTTCTCCATCCGCGATGGCTCCCACGGCCCACGCTTTCTCGAATCGACGATGTCCGGTGGCTACACCTGGTCCACCGCTGACGAGAAATCCGGCTTCCATGTTCTTGCCAAGGACAGGCACAACTCACGCGACACCGATATTGTCGGCGGGTACATCCTGAGAGACGGAACAATCGCTTCGGTGACCGGCGGTGTACGCCGGGTCGTGGAACGAACTGGCGCGCGGCCGGAGGTTATAGAGATCGAAACTGTGGATACTCTCGGGCGAACCCTGCAAGCGCGCGGCAAAGCCTGGGTACCTGCCGAGTTCATGCTATTCCCGGACCGCGGCCAGTGGTGGACGCAATTCAAGTGGTCCTATGACGGCTTTGAAGACGCCGTCGGTGAAGACCAGGAATATTACGGCATACAGGAATTTCGCAAGTGGCACCGGGCTGGACCGGATGCCTGGTCCAAACGCTAGATTTGCCAGCACTACTCAAAAAAAAGCGCCGCTAGTTGCGGCGCTTTTTACTAATACCAGATTTCACCTTACACGGCGCAATCTACTCATCCTCCGCCTGCAGGTACTTGTCCAGTTCCTGGTGCATCCCGAGAATGATCTTCTCGTTCTCACCCGCCAACCATACCTGCTTGATCGAGCGTGAGTGCAGGCCTTTCTGAATGCGCTTGAGGTTGCCCAGGTCCTGGCGTGGAATCAGGTAGACCTGCGCCGGGTCATTCACATCTTCCACCACTTCTACTGTTGCGCGTTCGCGCGGCGCATCCGCCGGCAGCGAGCGCGTGGAATAGATCTCAAAGGTGCTGCGGTCCGGGTCGGCGGGGTCCGGACGGGTACGATAGATCATCGCATTACCCGCCTGCGGGAAGACCATCAGGTTGGGGAAGATGAAAATCATGCCACCCCACATACTGAGAATCTCGGGGCTGGGCTTGGGCATGGGGCGGTCCTTCGCGGCCGCATCCTCGTAGAGAATTCGCATATATTCGGCACCGAGTTTTTCCGGCTCAACCTTGCCCTTGAGTGAGCGCAGCAGGTCCACGTCGCCCTGCAGTACCTGGGCGTCCATGCCGTCGACCAGCAGTTGCAGGCGATCCGCCATCGCGTCTACCGGGTCCTTGCCGCTCATCAGACGCTTCACGTTGCCCTGGTAGTTACTGCCCTTGCCACCGGCAAAGAAGCGGCCGTGACCGTTTTCAAAGCGCTCGTAGGCCACGTTGTGGTGGTTGTAGGCTTCGAATTCGCCCTCGATATTCTCCCCGTAGATGAAGTCGGCTGCGGCCGTCTCCAGTTGCGGATGGGTTGCGGGTACGTGGTAGCCCTCGAAAAAAGCCTCCTGTGCAACCTTCCAGTTCGAGGGGACCGGGATTGCCTTCCACCAGTAGTGGCGCATTTCCCTGGTATTCAGGTCGTCCAGCAACTGGCGCACCGGGGCGATGTACTCTTCGAAGGGTACGCAGTTCTTGTCGAAGTTGATAAACACGAAGCCCGCATAGATCTCCAGTGGCAGGCTCTTGAGCGCGACATCGGCATCGCAGAGTTTGCCGCCGCGGAATTCTTCGCGGGCCAGCACGTACTCGTTGTCGCCTTCGGTGTTCCAGCGCCAGCCGTGGAAGGGGCAGATGATATTGCCGTGGTCGAAAGTGCCTGACCCTTCGGCCAGCGCAGTGCCGCGGTGGGGGCAGACGTTGTGATAGGCCTTGATGGTTTCCTCGCCGGTGCGCACGAGGAAAACCGACTGGTCGCCGATTTCGTAGACGGTGAAATCGTTGATCTCGGGAATCTCGTCAACGCGGGCCGCCGCCTGCCAGACTTTTGACCACAGTTTATCAAACTCCAGCTGCTGGAATTCCGCGTCGATATAGCGGCCCACACGGATACCATGATCCAGTGTGTGCCAGCGGGGTGGCCAGTCAGATCCGGTTCCGCCGGACTTTCCAATCGGTGTGACATTACTCTTCGGCGATGAACCGCTCATGATCTTTCTCCTGTGCGAGGCGTTTTATATTCACTGGTGAGCCGCACATTATCTGATCCCGGAGTGGGGCAGTGCAACTCCCTACAAAGTCGCTGGTCTCTGTGAGGACCTGCTTATAACGTTAAATTATCGTAATTCCCTGCCGCCCTGCCCGGCAGCTCTATATGCTTGCAGGGCTGTGCCGGCGCCTTCCGCCCCGGTACGGATCGCGAATACTGGAGGCCCGGATGAATAGCACACCTAAGATCGGCATTGACCACCTGTGCGTGCTGGGAATGCCACCTGTCGAGTTCGTACACCTTGCAGCGGACCTCGGATGCCCCTGGATAGCTACCGGCTTCTCTCCAGTGGTTAACAATGCAATGGGCTTCGGCGACTGGTCGATGCTGGAGGACCCCGCGTTATTCCGCGCAATGCGCACTGCAATGCAGGAGCGCGGCGTCTCCATCTCCATGGGAGAAGGCTTCTGGGTAACACCGGACTTTGAAGCGCGCAACTCGGCAAAAGCCATGGACCTCTGGCGTGAGCTCGATGTCAATCGCATCTGCACCCTGAGCTTCGATCCAGACCTCAATCGAAGTTTCGAGCAATTTGCCCAACTTGCAGAGATGGCTGCCGAACGGGACATGGACGTCGTGCTCGAGTACGTGCCGAGCCTGGCCATCGCCAACCTGCCCACCGCGCTACAGGCTTTGGAGCAGGTTAACCGGGATAATTTCCAGCTCCTGATCGACATCCTGCATTTGCACCGCTCCGGGGGCAACGCGGCCGACCTCGCGGCACTACCTGCGGGTACGATCGGCTACCTGCAGCTGTGCGACGCCCCAATCAAGCCAACCATCGACGACTACGCTATCGAAGCCACCTTTGAGCGCCTTCCCCCGGGCGCAGGGGAACTGCCGCTGCTGGAAATTCTGCGTGCGGTCCCGGCGGACACTTTCGTCGGCCTCGAAATACCGATGCTGAGCAGAGCGCGCCATGGGGAGACTTTCGAACAACTGCTGGGTCCCTGCGTAGAAGCAGCGCGCAACCTCCTGCAACTGCGTGATTGCGCCTGAACCTTTCAGGCAGCGGAGACAGCAGGTGCCCGTTGATGGCCGCGCAGTAGCGCGATCACTACGCAAACACCCAGGAGGAGCACTACGTAGGCCTCCATCACCGGGTCGTAGCTTCCCCACCTATCGAACACCCAGCCGAACAGGGGCGCCGCTACCAGTGTGAACGGCATGATAATGAAGCCCATCAAACCCATGGATCGCCCCATACTGTCGGGCCCGTATTCCCGCGCCAGTACATAGCTCCAAAGTGGAACCAGGCCGCCCTGCATAAATCCCAGAAGTACGCTGAACAGCACCAATAGCTTGAATTCTGTTACCTGCACGTAGCCGTACACCCCTATGGCTATCGCAATGGCGATTGCAACAAGCATCACACGGTAATCCACCCGGTCGGCGACAATTCCACTGAGCAGTTTTCCGGCAAAACCCGCGCCGGCCAGCACCGAGAGCAGCAATGCACCCTGCCCTGCGTCGATTCCCTTTTCCATAACGAGCGGTAACAGGTTACTCACCAGGCCCATCGGCCCCCCGAGCAGGCAACCCAACACGATCGCCAGCAACCAGAAATTGCGGTCGCGCAGAAAGTCTTGCATGGTCAGGGCGGAGCTATGTTTCGAGCCCCGTATCGCCACGGATACGGGTGCGGCTACCCCACCATCCGCGTGAAGCTGTCGATCAGAAGGCCGATTGACCACCAGCAGCGCTACCAGCGGGGCGGCCACGAGCACCAGGCCAAGCGCGTAGAGGCGCAGCGCGATTCTCCAGTCGAAGGCTTCGATAAGAAACTGGAGCAACGGCGGGATCAGCAGGCCACCCACCGCAGCCCCGCTGGCAGCGAGGCTCATCGCCAGGCCGCGGTGCCGGGAAAACCAGCGCGCCAGCAAGGCGGCACTGGCCACCGGGCCGGTCAGCACACAGCCGATAGCCAATGGGATCAGGTAGACCAGCAGCGCCTGGGACATACTGTCCACCAGCGACAGACAGAAAAACCCGCCACCGAGCAGAAAGGTGCCGCCGAGCATCAGCCAGCGAAGTGAAAACCTGTCGATCGCCGCTCCAATCGGTGGTCCAAGCATACCAGCTGCCAGCGCTGCAAAGGTGACGCCCATCATGAGCACCATGCGACTGGGTTGGAAAGCGTCCTGCAAAGGCACAGCAATAACGCTATAGGCCGTGAATACGCTGGCTGAACCAGCCGCCTGCAAGACCAAAGCGGCGACAACCTGCCACCATCCGGGGAACACTTTCAAACTATTGTCCTTATTCTCTTGTAGTCAATTTCTCGGCATTGCCAGAGCTTGCGAGCCAGCTGAACGACAGACCTGCCGGAAATTAACCTGCTGTTGGCCGGTGATCATAAACTACCCAGATCGGCTTGTATCGGCACGATCGCTATTCCTACCGATTGTTAACCCGTGTCAGTAAGCTGCCGCAGAAGACAAAATGACGGGTAGCATGTGCAGACACTTTGGCGCATCAAGTCGAACAGCGCAGCCTGCGGACTTTTATACTCATTGCATGATGTGGCGAGCGATCACGCTCCAGGAAACGTCACAGGACCCAGGTGTCCGTACCGTGAGAACAAACACTATGGAACAATCACCCCGGCTGCGGCCACTGGACCCCAGCGAATTTACCTCCGAGCAAAAGGCCCTGGTTGGCGACTGGGACAAGATGCACTTTGCAACCGTAACGGTGCGGCACCCGCAGATGTACCAGGTCTTCCTGCCCTATCTGGCGCGCCTGATCCGTGAAACCAGCCTGCCGCCGCGGGACAGGGAGGTACTGATTATCCGGACACTGGCTATCGCTGACGAAAGCTACGAGCAGGCGCACCATTTGAATATTGCCCTGAATGCCGGCCTGAACGAGCCAGAAGTAGCGGCTGTTAAGGGCAGTGGTAAGGGCCTGTCTGCTTTTGATCACCTGTTGATGCGCGCCGCGGACGAATTACTGGCGGACTACCAGTTGAGCGACGAGACCTGGGGAGCGATTGCCGAATGTTACAGCGAGGTTCAGCTTATGGAAGTCGTCTACCTGGTCGGTTGCTATACCACCATGGCGATGCTGACCAAGACCTTCCGCATTCCACTGGAGGACGATGCAGACTCCTCTTTCAAGGCGCTGCGTGACTACACCTGACAGCGTGTTATGCTCAACTGTCAGCAAATCAAACGGAGATTAGCATAATGGGCGCGATCCACAGCTTCGAGATGAAAACCATCGAGGGAGCAAAAAAAACACTTGCTGATTATCGCGGGAAAGCCTGCCTGGTAGTCAATGTCGCGTCCAAGTGCGGGCTGACTCCACAGTATGAAGGGCTTGAGGCCCTGTACCGCAGGTATGCGCCGGACGGTCTGGAGATCCTCGGCTTTCCTGCCAATGACTTTGCCGGACAGGAACCGGGATCAGACTCCGAAATCATGGATTTCTGTAGCACAACCTATGCTGTGAGCTTCCCGATGTTTTCAAAGATCAAGGTGACAGGGGAAGACAAGCATCCACTCTATGCGGCCCTTACCGCCGCTGCACCTACCCCGGTCACCTCCGACCAGGCCATGCGCTCACGCCTCGAGGAGTACGGGCTGTCTCCAACCTCCGCTCCCGAAGTACTGTGGAACTTTGAGAAATTTCTTGTCAGCCGCGATGGTGAAGTACTTGCACGCTTTGCACCTGACACTGCACCGGATGCGGCGGAGTTGATCGCCGCGATTGAAGCGGCCTTGCAGGACTGAGACGATCAATCGGTGGGGTGGTCCTGCGGGCCACCCCACCGCGATAGCTCGGTACGCGCAGGGCTAGTTTCCGAAAATTTTTCCGAAAGCCTTGTCCAACACTCTGTCGACAGCGTTGTCTGTGGCCCTGTCTACCGCCCTGTCAGTCTTTTGCTCTACGCGATCCTGTTGGCGCTCAGCCTTTTCTTCGACGTAGCTATCGGAATCCTGACTGACAGGGGCACTCCCAGCCCCCATCATGCCGCCCATGAGGCCTCCCAAATCGGTAGGGGCTGCAGGCAGGACAAAGCGCTCATCTGCGATTGTCTTCTTAGTAATGGAGTGGACCTGCATGTCCTTGCCGTAACGCAGTACACCTTTGCCCTGCTTCTCCAGTACGCGTTGCATTTCCTCACCGGTCTCGGCCTCCTGGCGATAACCGCTGCTTTTCATTGCCGAGCCAATTGAAACTGCCATATTTGCGACAGCATCCCTGAACCCCACAGCTCTAGGATCGCCTGATAACACAAGCTCCGATTCCTGCTGTGTGCCCTGGTGGTCGGTATACTTGAGCAGGTAAACCTCACCGGGGATGCCGGCGACAGTTTCATTACGCCCGAGGGATTCCAGCGAAATCAGTTCGCCGCTTACCATCTCAGGGGCCGCTCCGGCGGCCATGCCACCGAACATGTTGAAGGCGCTGTTCATGTCCACAACCATGACCTGGCCGTTATTGTCGGTGACCATATACAGGCGCTGGTCACGCAGCAGCATGTAGCTCGGCTGGTCGGGCATATTGATGCGGAGTTTGTCGCCTTCGTACTCAAAGGTCATCAACTTGCCGTCCTGGGTCGCGACTTCCGCTATATCCGCTACTGCATTGACAGCCAGAGCGGACAGCACCACCGCGGCGAACGAAGATTTCATCCTACAAGGACGGGACTGCATACTGCTTCCTCCATAGAAATTGAAGCCTAAATATAGCTGCATTAGCCGCTTCGGGCACTATTGCAGGCTTTTTTATGGGCTTTTCTGGCAATTTCGGGGAGGAAATAAAAAACCCCGCCCAGATAGCTGGGCGGGGTTTGTGTTTAGAAGCCTGGCGATGACCTACTCTCACATGGGGAGACCCCACACTACCATCGGCGATGCATCGTTTCACTGCTGAGTTCGGGATGGGGT
>JAWMQN010000006.1:0-183732 GCA_033283265.1 Halieaceae bacterium GM1-29 | reverse complement strand
GCAACGATCCATGTTGCTATCGATGTTGCACCAACGCTCAATAGTACCTTTGAGAATGTAGTCAAAAATGAACTGGTCAACGGTGTGGAAGAAGAAAGCCCAACAAAGTATGACAACGCTAAAAACCACCAAACCCATTACAAAACCTCGTACGGCCATAAGCTCGAATGCGCTCTAACAGTTAATTATGGAGAACCGGTCTATATAACACCCATTCCCACTATGTAAGTAACCACAAATATAACTCATATAATTCAACATCCTATCGAAACAAGCTCCCTACATAGGGAGACCGCTTCCTACTATGTAGGAAAACATTGGAATTCACTTCCGGGGCACTCGCTTGTCATAACCCGCTCCAGCCCTGGCGCCCATTGAATCGCGATGGCAATCGCACATGCTTCCTCGTCAGCGAAGTTAATATCACGAACTTATTCATTCCTGCGACGCGCCGATTCGCTCGTAGCGCACGCGCTTGTTGTAGAACACCCCCGGGCCACCGGGCTTGATCATTCCCACCGCGGAGCCTGCTCCCGGCACCCCGAAGGCCAGGCCGATGTTTTCCTGGTCGGTATGCAGTGGCTGGGCGTCTGCTGTCGGGTGGGTTCTGGCGATCGTTGCGCTGCGGGTCTGCACCTCGATGAACACGCCGCCCATTGTTCCCGTCTTCTCCGCACTCAGGCAGCCGGTGACCACGCCACTGGTGATGTCGCTGAAGGTCAGCTGCGGCGCGTTGGGGTAGTCGCGCACCACGGTGACATCCAGGTCGTTGTAGCGCTGGGTGAATTGCCCGTTCTTGTCGATGCGCACGGTAAGACTGCCACTGACCCGCCGGACACCTCCGGGTATTGGGTGAACCTGCTCCAGCAGGCCGTCCGGGTCGGCCCGCCAGGTGCCGACCAGGGAAGGGTCAACTTCGGTGCCCTTGCCGCAACACCCGGCGCGGGGCTGGCGCTCCACCAGCAACTGGACCGTGCGTGTGGCGTCGGGCAGGTCCGTGCTGGTGGCCAGGAACAGGCGATCTTCGTCTTCGCCGCAGGCGGCGGCTATGGTGTCCGGCATGTCGAACCAACTGCCGGGGGAGCCGGCGGGGCGCTGGCTCTCCCGGCCGGGGCCTTCCGTCGTGCGGATCTTGACGCGATAATCTGCACCCGCGCCGAAACGCAGCAGGTGATGGGAGAGCAGGAAGGGGTCGAACTCGAAAGTGAATTCACCGGATTCATCGATGAGTTCCACCGGGCTCTCCCAGGGCTCCACACCGATGAGTCCGCCGCCGTCATCGGGTATGGCCCGGTCGAGGTAGCGCTCCCCGAACTGGTGGAAGTGACGGTCGATATCCGCAATGCCGGAAAGGGCCGCCGCCTGTTCGCCGGCACCGCCGCTGGTCGGCATGGCGTCCATCAGCTGCAGCACTGCCTCGCGCCCCAGCGAGGCGCTGTAAGACTGGAAAAAGCCGGTGGTGAAGTAGCTCTGCAGGAACAGGCTGTAGGCGGGGTTGTACTGCGACAGCGGCAGGTGCTCCAGGTCGCCGTTCGGATAGGGCCCGTTGATGAAGTAGGTGGCCGCGCCCTCGACCCACCAGCGCACGGCGTCCAGTTCGGGGCCGGTGAGCTGCGGATACAACCACTGCAACTGGAAACAGTGGAACATCTCGTGGGCGATCTCCTGCCGCAGGCGGTCCGCATCGAGGCGCTCCCAGCCGGCGGGGTACACCAGTAGCGGGCAGGGCTCGCCAACGTCCGGCCAGACATAATAGGTACTGACCTCCAGGCGCACCGGCGAAATCCGCTCCGCTGGCAATTCCACATCCTCGTTTTCCAGCAGAATGGACACCGGCCCCATACGGCCGAGTGCATCGAAGGCTTCCATAGAGCGCTGCGCGGCCTCCAGGATCCGATTCACCGTGTCGAGTTGGGTCGAGATGGGGAATTCCGGCGCATAGAACACGCGAATGCGCCCCTCGCCGGGCGGTGTCGGGTGTTCATAGCAGGGGTAGTTGCGCGCGCCGGTCAGGGGCCAGCCTGCTGTCCAGAACTGCGCGCAGTTGATGGGGTCGGCCAGCGCGGGAGTCGCTGCGCCCCAGAAGCCGCAGAGCGTGAGCACGATCGGGCCAATCCATTTGCTTCGGAGCATTCCTTTCTCCTTCCCGGGGCAGCCCCTCCATTATTCACGTTCCCGGCGGGACTTCCAGCCCCGGTGGCGCCGGCCGCCAGGTATCAGCCGCCCTCGCCATGGCCGGCGTACTGCCAGCCGCGCTGGCGCCGCCGCTCCCGCGCCGTACGCCGCTTGCCGCGCCGCTGCTGCCAGACATGGAGCCCGGTAATCGAAAGCAGCAGCGGCGAAAGCCCGAGCACGCACCAGACCACTTTGCTCGCCAGCCCGGCAAAGTCGCCGAAGTGCAGGCGGCGATAGCTGTCGAGAACCTGCATGCCGGCGCCGGCCTGGCGGATATCGAAACTGGAGATGTGCTCGCCGCTGCTGGCGTCGTAGCTCACGCTGCTGGCGTACTGGCTGAGCAGCGGATTGGCGCTGTTCACGTCGCCCCAGAAGGTGAGATTGCGGCCCGGCTCCCAGGGAAAGCTGATATAGGTGGCCTGGAAACCATCGAGGCGGGCGGACGTGTCCGCGAGCAGGCCCTGCAGGGACACTTCGTCACTGTAGAGCCGCCCCGCCATCCTGTAGTGCTCCGCGTCATCCGCGTGCTCTTCCAGTTCGTGGAGGAGATGAGTGATGTTCCACCACGCGCCGGTAAAGCCGAGTACCAGCAGCACCGGGGCGGCGATGATGCCGGTCATTTTGTGCAGGTCGGAAAAATACACGATCAGCCGCGCGTTCCAGCGCAGGGTGAAGAACTGCTTCCAGAATTTGCGGTAGAGAATAAAACCGCTGATGCCCAGCAGGCACAGGAGGATGGAGAACACGCTGGTGAACAGCACTCCCCACTCCCCCAGCAACAGGGTGTAGTGCAGTTCCAGCAGCCAGTCCGTCAGGTGGTGGGTCAGCCCCAGCGGCGGCCGCAGGGGTTCGCCGCTGTACTGGTCGACAAGCGCGTAGGTCCACTCATCCGTCCCCTGCTGCATGGTATAGACGAGATCGGCCCGCCCCGGGTCCTGGAACAGTGCCCAGCCGACGATTGCATAATCCGGGTAATGCCGCTGCAGCGACGCCTCGATTGCGTCGAGGCTCAACCGCTCCCGGCCTGCCGCTGCCACCCGCACCGTGTCCTCCAGCAGCAGGCTGTCGACCTCGTGCTTGAATACCAGCAGGCTGCCGGTCAGGCAGATTACCAGCAGCGGGATGCAGGCGAGCAGCGCCATCCAGCTGTGCAGCCTGAAGAGCATCTTGTTCATCTTGGGTCTCGTCCGTTTACAGCAAAAGCAAAGGCGCCCGCGAGAGGCGCCCGCTCATCCAGCAGCCTGCCGGCGGCTCAGTAGTTCCAGTTGATGGAAGCACTGTAACTGCGCGGCGCGGCGTAAAAGCCCTGGTCCCAGTAGAGGCTGTTGATGTATTTCTCGTCGGTCAGGTTCTCGCCGTTGACGGCGAGGCTGAGACGATCGGTCAACTGGTAGGCGGCGAACAGCTGCACCGTCGCATAGGCTTCCTGCTCGATCGGAAAGCCGGCACTGTGCACGCGCTGGATGTCGTCCTGCCAGTTCAGGCCCGCGCCGAGTTTGAGTTTTTCCAGCATCGGCGGGCGATAGCTCGCGTACAGGCGCAGCGACTGGCTGGGAATGTAATCCCGGTTCAGGCCATTGCCCGCGCGGTTCTCGATATCCACATAGGCGTAGCTGAAGTCCAGCTGCAGGCCCTGCGCCAGTTGCCCGCTCAGGGTGAGGTCGAAGCCCTCGCTCTCGTAGTCCCGGCCGGCATAGTAATCGATGGGGATCAGACCATTGAGCGGGTCGGGCACCTGCCCGGCAAATTCAGCGACGTTGTCCTGCTGCGACTGGTAGTAGGCCAGTGTGGCAAGCAGTTTGCCCTCGAAAAACCGCCCCTTGATACCGACTTCATCAGTACTGCCCTCCGTGGGATCGATGAAGCTGAGATCCTCGGCGATATCGTCCTGGGGCATGAAGGTTTCGGTGTGGCTGGCGTACACCGAGTAGTTGTCGCCGATGCGATACACGATGCCGGCGTAGGGCAACAGCTTGCCGTTGACCTTCGTCACCTTGCTGGTGCCGTAGCCTTCGCCCGCGGCTTCCCACTCGACGACCCGGGCGCCGCCGATCAGGCTCAGGTCATCGCTCAGTTTGAGGCGGGTGGCGGCGTACCAGGCGCTCTGCTCCTCATTGAAGTCGCTCCCGGTCAGGCCATCGGTGAATACCGGCTTGACTGGCGTCTGGCCGCGCCAGGCATCGAGGTCGCCGATCCAGGGAAAGCCGTTGGTGTAATCGTAGAGGGAGCTCTCCTCGATGCTGCCCTCCGACCAGTTGTAGCCGAGCAGCAGCTCGTGCTCGCGACCAAATAGTGCATAGCTGCCAGTCAGGCGCAGGTCGACCAGTTCGCGCTCCTCGTCGAGGGTGTAGGCACTGGCATAGCCGATCAGCCCTTCGCCGGTCTGCGCGTCCGGCAGGCTGTACATGTACAGCAGTTCGCTGTCGCCCTCGATATCGTTGCGGCTGTAATACGCCCTCGCCTCCCAGCCATTGGCGAAGGCGTGCTTCAGTTCGGCAAAGAGTTCCGTGTCGCTGTTGTCCCAGTAGGCCCACTCTGCGGAGGTGGAAGTGGAAACGTCATAGTCCGTCGGGCTGCCGTCGCTGTAGACCAGCGGCAGTGCGCCCCACAGCGGGCTGTCCGCGTCGCTGCCCTGGTAGGCGGCGCCGAGGGTCAGTTCCGTGGCGCTGCCGAGGTCCTTGCTCAGTGCGGCGTAAACCAGGGACTTGTCGGTGGCGTTGAAATCCAGGTAGGACTCCCGCTCTTCCTTCGCAAGCATCAGGCGGCCGCGCAGGCCCTCGGTCAATGTACCGCCGACATCCCCTTCCAGGCGCTGCTTGTCCCAGGAGCCGAGCGTCGCGCGCAGGGAGGCCTGGAATTCGTCAGTCGGCCGCTTGCGCAACATGTTGACTGTCGCCGAGGGATTGCCGGCGCCGCTCATCAGCCCGCTGGCTCCGCGCACGACTTCGATCCGTTCATAGATGGCGGTGTCTGTTTCGCCGTTGCGGTTGCCATAACTGGCCGGCACGCCGACGCCGTCCACCTGGAAGTTGGTGACATCGAAGCCCCGGGAGGAATAGTAGGTGCGGTCGGTCTCCACCCGCTCGACCTGCACACCCGGCACGGCCTGCAGGGCGTCGTTGAGGCTGAACATGTTGAAGTCCTGCATCTGCAGGGCGCCGATGGCCGATACCGACTGCGGCGTGTCGAGCACGGAGAGGCCGAGACCGGTCGCGGTGTTCATGTCCTCGATCAGGTAGGAATCCAGCTGCCTGCCGTAAACCTCCACGTATTCGAGTTCGGCTGAAGGCGTCTCGGCCTCTGCCGCGAGGGCAAGATTGCCCGAGCAAAGGGCGGAGAGAATTGCGCGAGAAAGAATTTTTTGTCGATATTGCCTGCTGGAAGACATGATGCTGCACCCCGGTAATCTGGTTGAGAAGCAGCGAAGTTTAGGCACGCGCAGATACAAATGCAAATCATTATCATTTGTATCCGGACGAACCAGACTACCAGGAACTGTTCAGCTACCCCCCTCCACTGTCGCCCGCCACAGCAGTTGAATGAAGTTGAACAATGACAGGCCGATCATCCAGGTCAGCAACAGGGCGATTGGCCAGAACGTCGCCAGCACCAGCGCATTGGCCGCAACCACGAGCGAAACAAGCGCGGACAGCGACAGGAGCAGGTACAGGGTCCCGCCGAGGAACTCCTTGTCGAGTACCTGATGGGCCCTGCGCAAGCCGGTTACCATGTGGAAGCAATACAGGACAACGGTGAAGGCGCTGATGATTCTCCAGACATGAACCAGCGGCATCTCGGTCGTAATGAGCAAAAGCCCAAGCCCGGAAATGGCAATCGGCGTCATGGTGGACAGCAACAGCGCGCGGAGCTGGATACGATCCCTCGCGGACCACTCCCCCGCGGCCCGGCGGCCGAGGACAATGACGATGCCGGTGAACCCGGCGATGGTGATGCTGGTTTCGATCACCAGGGACAAAAAATCGGCTGGCTCCATTCAAGCCACCCCGCTACTGGAAGAGGCAAGTTGCGGCCGGATTCCCGGGCGCCCCCACATCACGCCGAAGCACGCCCTGTAGTCTAGACCAGGCGCGCTTGTTGCGGCGCGCCGGTGGTGCGAGCAGCAGCGACTGGGCCGGCGACTATTGCCGCAGCAGCCCGCGCCCCACCACCTGGGCCTGGATCTCCGCCGCGCCCTCGAAAATATTGAGAATCCGCGCGTCGCAGAGGATGCGGCTGATCTCGAACTCCAGCGCATAGCCGTTGCCGCCGTGAATCTGCAGGGCGCCGTCGGCGTTGCTCCAGGCCACCCGCGCCGCGAGCAGCTTGGCCATGCCCGCCTCGATATCGCAACGCTTGCCGCTGTCCTTGGCGCGGGCGGCCGCGTAGGTGAGTTCGCGGGCGAGCACGGTCTCGACCACCATCATCGCCAGCTTGTCGCCGATGCGCGGGAAGTGCACCAGGGCCTCGCCGAACTGCCTGCGCTCGCATGCGTAGCGCAGGCCGCTGTCGAAGGCGCTCCAGGCGACACCGACGGCGCGGGCGGCGGTCTGGATGCGCGCGCCCTCGAAGGTCTGCATCAGCTGCTTGAAGCCCTGGCCCGGCTCGCCACCGAGCAGCGCCGAGTCCGGCACGCTGAGATTGTCGAAAAACAGCGCGTATTCCTTCATCCCGCGGTAACCGAGCACGGCGATCTCCTGGCCGGAGAGATTGGCATCGGGGAAGGCCTCGTGCTCAGTCCCGCGCGTTTTCTCCACCAGCAGCATGGAAAGCCCGCCGTAACCGGGGTCTTCCGGGTTGGTGCGCACCAGCAGGGTCATCAGGTCACTGCGCGAGGCGTGGGTGATCCAGGTCTTCGCCCCCTGGATTTCCCAGCCGTTGTCGCCGCGCGTGGCGCGGGTTTTCAGCGCGGCGAGGTCGGAGCCCACATCCGGTTCGGTGAACGCGGCGGTGGGCAGCACCTCGCCGGAGGCCAGCCGCGGCAGCCACCGGGCTTTCTGCTCCGGCGTCCCTGCCATGGCGATGAGTTCGCCGGCGATCTCGGTGCGGGTACCCAGGGAGCCGGCGGCGATCCAGCCTCGGCTGAGTTCCTCCGAGACCACGCACATGGCCAGCTTGCCGAGGCCGAGGCCGCCGAACTCCGGCGCGATACAGACACCGAAGGTGCCGAGCTCGGCCATCTGCGCCACCACGGCGTCGGGGATCAACTCGTCCGCCAGGTGCCAGCGCTGCGCGTGCGGCGCGATGCGCTCGCGGGTGAAGGCGCGGTACTGGTCGCGAATCATGTCGAGGGTCTCGTCGCCGAGGGTCTCCGCGGGCAGGCCCTGCTCGACCACCAGCGCCACCAGCCGCGCGCGCAGTTCGGCGCTGATCCCCTCCGCCACCAGTCGGCTCACGGCGGCATCCGCCTGCAGCACCTGCAGGGCATCGGCGGCGCCCAGCTCGGCGGCGCGCACGTATTCGGTCTGGCTCATGGCGATGCCGCCCTGGAACTGGGCCAGGTACTCGGCGAAGCCGAGCAGCAGCAAAAGCTGCTCGCGTTCACCGAAGGCGCCGGCGGCCTGCAAGCGCTGTGCCCAGCCCTGCGCCGCCGCCAGCGCCATGTGGTGGGTGGCGATCCAGGCCAGGCCGTGGACCTGGCGCTGGTACCTGTCGACCAGCCCGCTGTCGATTTTCCCGCCGCTGCTGACCCGGGCGGCCACCGCCGTGGTGACCGCAGCCTGGTAGCGCCGCAGGGCATCCAGGGCGCGGGCGGTCAGGGCCAGCAGCGCCTCGTCGCTCATGGTGTGGGCGCAGTTCATCGTCGGGCTTTCCATGCTGTTTCCATCGGCGCGCGGCGCGCTCAGTCCGGGGTGTGGATCGGCAACTGCAGCTGGGCGCGGCGGCGCAGCCAAAGGCTCGGGCGATAGCGATCCGAGCCGGTCACCGCCTGCAGTTCCTGCAGGGTCTCGAGTACGTTTTGCGGCCCGAGGTGCGCCGCCCATTCCAGCGGCCCCCGGGGATAGTTCTGCGCCAGCTTCATCGCCAGGTCGATAGCTTCGGGGGACTCGGCGACCCCGATCTGCGCCACCTCGCAACCGAGGTTGGCGACCATCGCCAGCAGCCGCGGGGCGATAAAGCCGGGGGAGTCCCTGATTACCGCGACCCGGTAACCAAGGCTGCGCAGCGCGGTGGCGACAAGCTCGATCACGCCGCAGCCGCCCAGCGGCGCCATCAGGGTGATGAAGCGCTTGTCGATGCCGAGGCAGTCCACCGCCACCACCCGCTCCGGGTGCAGGCCGAGGCGCACACAGGCGCTCGCCGCGTCCTCGCCTCGGGGGCTGATGAGGATTGCATCCGCCTCGCTCTCGCCGACGAAGGCCAGGCCGTCCCGCTCCAGTTGCGCGAAGCCGCTGGCCGCCTCCGCAGCAAAGACACTGAGCGCTGCGCCCGCCGTATCCGCGTCGGCGGGAACCTGCTCCGGTGCCGGCGCGGCCGCGCCGTAACGGTGAAAGCCCTGCCCGCTCTTGCGGCCAAAGCGCCCGGCGTTGTAGAGGGATTCGTGCAGGAAGGTGGTCTTGATCCGCGGGTCGTGCTGGAAGCCCTGGTAGATGAAACTGGTGGCGGGAAAGTTCACGTCGATGCCGGTGAGGTCCATCAACTCGAAGGGCCCCATGCGAAAGCCCGCCGCCTCGCGCATGATCTCGTCTATCAAGGCTTCACTGGCGACGTTTTCCTGGCGCGCGTGCAGCGCCTCGGTGACATAGGCGCGACCGAGCAGGTTGACCAGGAAACCGGGCACATCGCGGACCCGCACCGCGGTCTTGCCGATGCGTTCGGCCAGCGCCAGGGCCGCGGCGAAGGTTGCCTCGCTGGTGTCCGCGGTGCCAATCACTTCGACCAGCTGCATCAGCGGCACCGGGTTGAAGAAGTGCATGCCGCAGACCCGCTCGCGCCGCTGGCAGTTGCGCGCGATCGCCGAGACCGGCAGCGACGAGGTATTGGTGGCCAGCAGCGCATCCGCTTCGACGATGCCTTCCAGTTCGGCGAACAGCTCGCGCTTCGGTTCCAGTCGCTCGACGATGGCCTCGATCACCACCTGGGCCGGCGCCATGGCGGTGAGCTGCGCGGCCAGCTGCAGGCGCTGGTCCAGCTGGTCCAGCACGCCGGGCTCCGCCCTGCCCTTTTCCACCATGCGCGCAATGTGCCCGCGAATCTGTTCGCGCGCCCTGGGCAGGGCCGCCTGGTCGAGGTCGAAGAGAATCACATTCAGGCCCGCGCTGAGCCCGACCTGGGCGATGCCCGCGCCCATGGCGCCGGCGCCGACCACGCCAATCGTGTGCAGGGAAGCGGAAGTCACGGCCATCGCCTATTTCCCCCTGAATACCGGCTTGCGCCGCTCGAGGAAGGCCTGGGTGCCTTCAACCCGATCCTCGCTGGCGAACAGCAACTGGAAGGCCTTGCGCTCCAGTTGCAGGGCGACGGGCAGCGGCGCGTCCGCCCCCAGCAGCACCGATTCCTTGATCGCGCGCACGGCCAGCGGCGCCAGCCCGGCGATTTTTTCCGCCAGCGCCAGGGCGTGGGGCAGTACTTCCGTATCGGCTACCACCTCGGAGACCAGGCCGAGCGCCAGCGCCTGTGAGCCGCTCATGCGATCCCCCGTCAGCAGCCAGCGCATCGCAGCGTACTTGCCGCTGGCCCGCAGGAAACGCTGCACTCCGCTGGCGCCGGGCATGATGCCGAGGCGCACCTCGGGCTGGCCGATGGTCGCGCCCTCGCCGGCGATGATGATGTCGCAGTGCAGGGCCAGCTCGAAGCCGCCGCCGAGGGCAAAGCCGTTGACCGCGGCGATGATTGGCTTGGGGCAGGCCTCGATGGCGCGCCAGGCGATGCCGGAGCGCTCGAAGTCCGGGTCGAGCACCGTGCGCCGGGACAGCTCGCCGATGTCGGCGCCCGCGGCGAAGGCCTTGTCGTCGCCGGTGATGACGATGCAGCGGGTATCCCCGTCCGCGGCGAGGCGGTTGATGTGCTGCGCCAGTTCAGCGCGGATGGACATGCTCAGCGCGTTGAGCTGCTGCGGCCGGTTGAGGCGCAACAGCGCCACGCCTTCGGCCGGCTTTTCCTCGATGATTTCTGCCATGCTTACGCTCCGGATTATGTAGTTTTTGCGCTGCGGCCAGTTGGCCGGGCGCGCTAGAGATCGCGCCCGCCCCGCTCCAGGTCCGCCTTCACCCCGGCCACCATCGCCGCCAGGCGCGGACCGATCTCCTCTTCCAGCCGCGCCACCGGTACCTGGAAGCTCGGCGCGGAACAGGTGATGGCGTAGACTTCCGCCCCGCCCTGCAGGGACAGCGGCACGCCGACACCGGCAATGCTGCGCTCGTAGAATCCGTCGGCGATGCAGAAGCCCTGTTTTTGTAGCGCCTTGAACGACACGTCCAGCCGCCTGGAAAACAGTTTCCAGTCATCGCCGACTTTCTTCCTGATCGCGTCGAGGAGGAAATCCCGCGCCCCGTCGGGTATCGCCCACAGGTAGGCGAAGCCCATCGCCGAGAGGTACAGCGGAATACGCGCGCCGACATCGAGGCTGAAGGCCGCGGTCTGCGTGCCGCGGCAGACATCGAGGTAGATCATGCTCAGGCGGTCGCGGCCACCGAGGGCGACCGACACATCGGTATCGATGGCCAGCTCCTGCATGTGCGCGTGGGCCGCCCGGTGCAGGGCGGCGCCGCCGATATTGGCGTGGCCAAGGGCGAGCACGCCGAGGCCCAGGCGGTACTTGCTCAGCCGCGGCAGGTACTCGAGGTAGCCGAGTTTGGTCAGGGTGTGGGTCAGGCGCGACACGGTCGGCTTCGGCAGGTCGCAGTAGGCGGCCAGCTCCTGGTTGCCCAGCGGCCCGCCGATATCGTTGAAGGCGCGCAGCACTTCCAGCCCCCGCGCCAGCGCCGTGACGAACTGCCCGTCGGTCTTTTCTTCCTCCCGGGCGGGCAGCTCGAGCAGGGCGTCGTAGGGCGTTTTAGCGGATTTCATGCTGGCTCCCGTTCACTGCGCTCAGACATCCAGCCCGGCGCGGCGCAGCATGCCGCGGGCGATGATCACCTGCTGGATCTGCGAGGTGCCCTCGTAGATACGCAGCACCCGCACGTCGCGGTAGAAACGCTCGACCTTGGTCTCGTTCATGTAACCGGCACCGCCGTGGATCTGCACCGCGCGGTCGGCGATGCGCCCGAGCGCCTCGGTGGAAAAGTACTTGGTGCAGGCGACGTCCTCGCTGACCCGCTCGCCGGCGTCGTAGCGCCGGGCGATATCCGCGACCATGCTGCGGCTGGCGAAGAGTTCGGTGCGGCTGTCGGCGAGCATGCCCTGGATCAGCTGGAAGCCACCGATGGCCTGGCCGAACTGCTTGCGCTGCACCGCGTAGTTGACCGATTCCTCGATCAGCCGCTCGCTCATGCCGCAGGCCAGGGCGGAGATATGGATGCGCCCGCGGTCGAGCACTTTCATCGCGGTCTTGAAGCCGCGGCCCGGCTCGCCGCCAATGATGGCGCTGGCGGGCACCCGGCAGTCGTCGAAATGCACATCGCAGATCACCGTGCCGCGCTGGCCCATTTTCCTGTTCGGCTTGCCCAGCACGATGCCCGGGGTGTCGGCGGGCACGATGAACGCGCTGATGCCCCTGGCGCCGGGGATATCCGGCTCGCTGCGCGCCATCACGGTGAACATGCCGGCCAGCGGCGCATTGGTGATGTAGCGTTTGGTACCGTTGAGGACGTAGGCGTCGCCGTCGCGCTTCGCCTGTGTGCGCAGGGAGGCGGCGTCGGAGCCGGCGTCGGGCTCGGTCAGCGCGAAGGAGGCCATGACCTCCCCGCTGGCGAGGCGCGGCAGCCAGGCCTGTTTCTGCGCCTCGGTGCCGTCCATGACGATGCCCTGGGAGCCGATGCCCACGGTGGTGCCGATGACCGAGCGGAAGGCCAGCGCCGCGCGGCCGAGTTCCTGGATCACCCCCGCCTCTTCCTGCGCCGTGAGGCCGAGGCCGCCGTAGGCCTCCGGCACCGTCAGGCCGAAGAGGCCCAGCGCGCGCATCTCGGCGACGATCTCCGCCGGCACCGCATCCTCCGCCTCGACCCGGTCCTCCGCCGGGATCAGCCGCTCGTCGACGAAGCGGCGCACGCTGCTGCGCAGGAGTTGGTAGGTTTCAGTGTCCATGGCAGTTCCTCTGCTGGGGCGCCGGGGGCCCGGAGGCTTATTTCGCATTGTGAAATTAGATATCGAATGCTAGCATCTCTTTTCGCAACTTACGATAGCGAAAAAACCTCACCGTCGCCCCGGGCCACCGGGCAAAGAGGAGATAACGCATGCGCGACGCAGTGATTTGCCTGCCGCTGAGAACCGCCGTGGGCCGCTTCGGCGGCATGTTCCGCGACGTGCCCGCCCACCAGCTGGGCGCCGCCGTGGTCGCGGCGCTGTTCGAACGCAGTGAACTGCCCCGCGACGCCGTCGACGACGTGCTCTTCGCCCAGTGCTACGCCTCCATGGACGCCCCGGCCCTCGGCCGCGTGGTGGCACTCGACGCCGGCCTGCCGATCGGCACCGGCGGGCTGCAGCTCGACCGGCGCTGCGGCTCCGGCCTGCAGGCGGTGATCTACGCCAGCATGCAGGTCGCCACCGGCGGCTCCGACGTGGTCATCGCCGGCGGCGCGGAGTCCATGAGCAATGCCCCGTTCTATTCCACGCGGGCGCGCTGGGGTGCACAGGGCCCGGCGCTCAGCTTCGACGACGCCCTCGCCCGCGGCCGGGTGACCGCCGGCGGCAAGCACTTTCCGGTGCCCGGCGGCATGATCGAAACGGCCGAGAACCTGCGCCGTGAGTACCGCATCAGCCGGGAGGAACAGGACGAACTGGCTTTTCACTCCCACCAGCGCGCGGTCGCCGCCCAGCGCCAGGGGCTGTTCGAACCGGTGATCGTGCCGGTGGAGGTGCGCGGGCGCAAAGGCGGCAGCGTGTACGCCGTCGACGAACACCCGCGAGCGGAGACCAGCCTCGACTCCCTCGCCGGCCTCAGGCCGATGCTGCTGCAACAGGACCCGGAAGCGACTGTCACCCCCGGCAACGCCAGCGGCCAGAACGACGGCGCCGCCGCCTGCATCGTCACCACGCCGGAACTGGCGCAGCACTATGGGATGCAGCCACTGGCGCGCATCAGGTCCTGGGCGGTGGCCGGGGTCGAACCCGCGCGCATGGGCATCGGCCCGGTACCGGCGACGGCCAAAGCCCTGCAGCGCGCGGGCCTCACCCTCGCCGATCTCGACCTGATCGAGCTCAACGAGGCTTTCGCCGCCCAGGTTCTGGCCTGCACCCGGGAGTGGCAGTTCAGCCCCGCCGACTTGCAGCGCATGAACGTCAACGGTTCCGGCATTTCCCTCGGCCACCCGGTGGGCGCGACCGGCGGGCGCATCCTCGCCACCCTGCTGCCGGAGATGGCCCGGCGCGAGGCGCGCCTCGGCCTGATCACCATGTGCATCGGCGGCGGCCAGGGCCTGGCGGCGATTTTCGAGCGCGCGTGAGAATGCGCCAAAAACCCCTGAAACAAAGCCTTACGCGGCCAGGCATTAATTATTTAACTATTTGACTGCTGTCAGTATACTTGCCGGAATACCCGGAGCCATGAGAGCTGCGGCGGGCTGCCCGACCCGCCATTACCCATGAATCAACCAGCGCCCAAACCCGCCAAGAAAACCAAGCCGAAGAACCCCAAGGCGGCCTCCCGCATCGCCAACCTGCTGCGCCGGCAGATCATCACCGGTGAACTCCACCCCGGCGAGAAACTGCTGCCGGAGCGCGTACTGCAGGAACAGTTCGAGGTCTCCCGCCCCACCCTGCGCGAAGCCATGCGCCTGCTGGAAGCGGAATCGCTGATCAAGATTTCCCGCGGCCAGCACGGCGGCGCCCGGGTGCAGAAACTGGATATCAGCGTCACCGCGCGACAGGTGGGCATGTACCTGCAGATGGAGGGCACCACCCTCGCCGACGTGCTGCAGGCGCGCGCCTTCCTCGAACCGCCGGCGGCGCGGCTGATCGCGGAAAACCGCTCACTGGCGGTGCTCGAGGAACTCAAGGGCAATATCGTCGCGGCCAAGCAGGCCTACGAGGAGAGCAACCCGGTGGCGCTGGCCGAGGCACAGACGCATTTTTCCGAGGTGCTCACGTCCCAGGCGCGCAACAAGACCCTCTCCCTGTTCGCCAAGCTGCTGCACGACATCGTGCACATGCAGATGGTCGACCTGACGGTGAAAACCCACTCCCGCGAAGGCGTGCAGAAAATGCAGTGGCTGAGCATCCGCGGCCGGGAAAAGCTCATCGACCTGCTGGAAGCGGGCGAAGCGGACGAAGCGGAGCGCTTCTGGCGCAACCACCTCGAGGCCTCGACCAAGGTGGTGCTGAGTTCCTACCGGGCGCAGATGCCCATCGACGTCCTGCAGGAAAACGACCCGGGCTGAGCCCGGGGCTTCAGTCGAAGCCCTGCTGTTCGAAAATATCGTTGAGGTTCTTCCAGGCTTCCTTGTTGCCGACCTCGTTGCGCTCGCGCATGAAATTGTACTCGTCCTCGCGCCACACCAGGTTGGTGAACAGGGGGTGCGCCACGCTGGCGAAGTTCTGGTAGGCTGCCATGCCGACACCGTGCAGGTACTGGTGCAGGGCGCGCTTGCCGAGCATCAGGCCGTCGGTGGCCAGCGCCGCGATGGCCCGCGCGTAGCGCAGCGCCTCGGCCTCCAGCTCCTCCCGCGGCACCACCGAGTTGGCCACACCCCAGTCCTTGAGTTCCTGTGGGCTGACACTGCGCCCGGTCAGCAGGATCTCCATGCCGCGGTTGAGGCCGAGTTTCATCAGCGCCATCGGCAACTGGCCGTCGAAGGCGGCGAAGCCGATGCGCGCCTGGCGGCGGGCGAAACGGGCGTCATCGCTGCATATCAGCAGGTCGCAGGCCAGCGCATAGGAAAAGCCCAGGCCCATGACGTTGCCCTGGCAGGCGGCGATCACCACCTTGTCGCCCCAGATCATTCCCTTCTGCATGGACTCGTAGGTCTTGCGCATCTGCCGCATGCGGATCGACTGCGGCAGGCGGGAACCCTTCTTCAGCCCGAAGGACTCGACCGGGGTCTGCCGGGTGTCCTCACCGGCGCAGAAGTCCTCGCCCTTCGCCCCGAGCACCACCACCTTGACCCGGTCGTCGTCCTGGGCGCGCTGCAGGCAATCGGCCAGCAGTTCGCTCATGTCGGGCACGGCAATCGCGTTACGCCGCTGCGGGCGGTTGAGGGTGATCCTGCAGATATGCTCCTCGACCACCTCGTAGAGCACGCTCTGGCCCAGGTCTTCCGCGGGCGCACCCGGCGCCGCACCCTGCTCGTTGTTATCGTCACTCAAGGCCTGTACTCCCCGCCGTGTATCGCCGCTTTTCGCTCCAGTTTAATCATTTATACAATTGAGAGCAATGATGCCCGTGACTCGCGTACTCCCGGCGAGCTCCACGACTAAAAAACCGCCGAACTCCCCTTTATTTATCCGGCAAAACAGCGATTTTAAGCCGCAGAACCCGCCCTTGAAGCGTTGACACTGCTCTGTAGTATAAGGTTAACTATTTGAGCATAATCAATAACAGTCCCGGGCACGCATGAGCACCGACACCATTGCAGGCATCCTGGCACAACAGGCGGCGCTGGGCCCTCGCCCGCTGCTGGTCGTCGACGCCGAGCGGCTGAGCTACGCGGATGCGGAAGCCCGCTCGCGGCGCATCGCCGCCGCGCTCCTGGCGGCCGGGGTCGGCCGCGGCAGCAAGCTCGCGATGCTCATGGGCAACAGCGCCGACTTCGCCGTCGCCTTTCTCGCCATCACCCGCATCGGCGCCGTCGCCATCCCCTTCAGCACCCTCTCCACCGCCCCTGAATTGCGCGGCCTGCTGCGTGGCTCGGACGCCGAGTACCTCATCAGCGCCGGCTCCTACCGCGGCCAGGAACTGGTCACCCGGGTGCGCGAAGCCATCGGCAGCGAGGCGGACAGCGACCTGCTGCTGCCGCAGCTGCCGGCACTGCGCCGGGTCTGGTTCGGTGTCGACGCCCTCGAACAGGCGGGCGCAGCAAACGCGCTCGACATCGGCACGGCCGAAGCCCAGGTAGCGCCCGCCGACTGGCTGGCCATCGTCCACACCTCCGGCTCCACCAGCGCGCCCAAGGGCGTGATCCACACCCACGGCCAGGTCATCCGCAACATGCGCCGGCAGAACGCGCTGCGCGACTACGGCCCGGAGGACCGCCTGTTCTCCAACTCACCCTTCTTCTGGATCGGCGGCCTGGCCTACAGTTTCATCGCCACGCTGCTGGCCGGGGCGCGCCTGATCTGCTCCGCCGCCGACGCGGAGGCCACCCTGGACCTGCTGGAAGCGGAACAGCCGAGCATGTGCAACGGGGTCGCCTCCACCGTACTCCACCTGGCGCGGCACCCGAGCTTTGCCCGCCGCGACCTCGCCTGCCTGCGCCGCGGCAACCTCTACCCCATCATGCCGCCGGACACCCGGCCGCGGGACCCGGAGCTGCGCGCCAACCTGCTCGGCATGACCGAAACCGGCAGCGTGTCGCTCTACGGCAAGGGCGATGTCGACCTGCCCGAGCGCAAGCGCGGCACCTTCGGCCGGCCGGTTGCCGGCATCGAGGCCCGCCTGGTCGACCCACAGAGCGGCGCCGACGCGAGCGCGGGCGAGTTCCTGGTGCGCGGGCCCAACGTCATGCAGGGTTACTATGGCCGCGAGCGCTGGCAGTGCTTCGATACCGGGGGCTGGCTGCACACCGGCGACATGATGCAGCTCGACGCCGACGGCGAGTTCTTCTTCAAGGGCCGCGCGGGTGACATCATCCGCACCGCCGGCGCCCAGGTCTCACCGCGGGAAGTCGAGGGGGCGATCAGCGACGTCACCGGCGGCGGCATGTCGCTGGTGGTCGGCGTGCCGGACCCGGAGCGCGGCCAGTTGGTGACCGCGGTCCTCATCGGCGACATGCCGGACGAGGCCGCGCTGCGCACGGCACTGCTGCAGCGACTGTCGCCCTACAAGGTGCCGCGCCGCTTCGTCCGCATGGGCGAGAACGAACTGCCGACGCTGTCCAGCGGCAAGGTCGACCTGAAACGACTGGTGGAGCTGCTCTCGTGACCTGCGAGACCCTGCCCGCCCTCCTTGCCCAGCGCGCCCACGACAGCCCGGCCGTCGATGCCGTGGTCGACCACGACCGCCGCCTCAGCTACACCGAGCTCTTCAACCTGAGCCGCGAACGCGCGGCCTGGCTGGTCGCCCGCGGCGTCAACCAGGGCCATCGCGTCGGCCTGCTGATGGAGAACGGCTGCGAGTGGGTGCTCAACGCCTGCGCGGTGATGCGCATCGGCGCCACCCTGGTGCCGCTGAGCACCCTGCTGCAGGCGCCGGAGCTGCAGGCACAGCTGGCGCTGGCGGGCGTGCGCCACCTGGTCGCGAGCGAGCGCCTGCGCGGGCGCGACTACCGCGCCGAGTTCGCCGCCGGCGACCTGCGAGCCGCCCTGCCCTCGCTCAACAATCTTTTTTGGCAGGGCGAACCCGGCCTGGGCGGCGACCCGGCCACCGGGGCGGTCACCGACGCGCTGTCGGCATCCGTCCGCCCCGGCGACGACATGGCGATCATCTTCACCTCCGGCAGCAGCGGCGCACCCAAGGGTGTGATCCACACCCACGGCGGCGCCCTGCGCGCCAACGCCGCGGGGCTCGCCGCGCGCTGCGTCGGGGCGGGCGATCGCCTCTACCTGCCGATGCCGCTGTTCTGGGCCGGCGGTTTCAGCGGCGGCCTGGTCACAGCCCTGAACGCCGGCGCCACCCTGCTCACCGAAGCCGCGTCACAGCCGGCGCAGACCCTCGCCTTCCTCAGGCGCGAGCGCGCCAGCCTGTTTCGCGGCTGGCCCGACCAGGCGGCGCAGATCGCCGCCCACCCGGATTACCGCCAGGAGGATCTCTCGACGCTCAAGCCGGGCAGCCTGGATGCGGTGCTGCCGCCAGAACAGCGCGGCACACCCGGGCGGCGCGCGAGCCTGTTCGGCATGACGGAAACCTTCGGCCCCTGCTGCGGCTACGCCATGGACAAGGACATGCCCGCGGACAAGGCGGGCAGCTGCGGCCGGCCCTTCGAGGACATGGAGATGCGTATCGTCGATGCGGACTCCGGCGCCGAGATGCCCCGCGGTGAAACCGGCTGCCTGCAGCTGCGCGGGCGCAACCTGTTCCGGGCGATCTGCGGCCGCGAGCGCGAGGAGACATTCAGCGCCGATGGCTGGTACACCAGCGGCGATCTCGCCAGGCTCGACGCCGACGGCTTTCTCTACCACGCCGGGCGGCTGGACGACATGATCAAGCTGCGCGGCGTGTCGGTGTTCCCCGCGGAAATTGTCGCCGCCATCGAATCCCTCGACGGCGTCGGCCGCGCCTTTGTCAGCGAGCTGCAGATCGACGGCAGGCAGTGCCTCGGCGCCGCCGTGCTGCCGCTTGCACCGGCCCGCTGTGATCCCGCTGAACTGCAGCGGCAACTGGGCGAGCGCCTCAGCGCCTTCAAGGTTCCCTCCCGCTGGCGGCTGCTGGCCTCGCTGGAAGAAGTGCCCCGCACCGCCACCGGCAAGCTCGACCGGCCGGCGCTGCGGGAAATGCTCGAGGCGGAGCACTGAGGGTGCCAATCCATGATGATCGAAAAGCGGCCGCGACCCAGCCGGCCCGGAGTAAGCGATGAGCCTGTTGATCGAAGATAGCGAGGGCGTGCGCACCCTCACCCTGAACCGCCCCGAGCGGCTCAACACCCTGACCAGCGCCCTCACCCGGGAGCTGCACGCCGCCCTCCTCGACTGCGCCCGCGACCCGGGCGTACGGGCTGTGGTGCTGGCAGGGGCGGGCCGCGGCTTCTGCGCCGGCTTCGACCTCGCTGGCGACGAGGGTGAGCCGGACCCGCTCGCCGCGCGCTACGCCGGCGACCCGCTGTGGTGGGAGCCGGAGCAGGTCGCGGCGCGGCTGATGGAGGACGCGCAGATACCCGTGCTGCTGCACCGCATGAGCAAGCCGACCATCGCCTCGATCCGCGGTCCCGCGGCGGGCAGCGGCCTGGTGCTGGCCGCGGCCTGTGATTTGCGCATCGCCTCGGAGACCGCGCTGTTCAAGACCGCCTTCGCCAGCGCCGCCCGCTGCGGCGACCCCGGCGGCAGTTACCTGCTGACGCAGCTGGTCGGTCCGGCCCGCGCCCGGGAACTCTACCTGCTGGACGAGAAAATCCCGGCGCCGCAGGCCCTGGCCATGGGCCTGGTCACCCGGGTGGTGGCGGACGCACAACTGGAGAGCGAGACCAGCGCGGTGGCGGCGAAGTTCGCCCGCGGCCCGGCACTGGCCTACGCCGGCATCAAGCGCAATCTCAACGCGGCGATCAACGGCGCGCTGGAGGAGACCATGGCCATCGAGGGCAGCACCAACGCCCGCGCCAGTCTCTCCCACGACGGCAAGGAGGCGGGCCGCGCCTTCATGGAAAAGCGCCCGCCGCAGTTTCGCGGCTACTGAAGCGCGGCCACCGCTGCAGGGGAACTGCGGCGGCCCACCGCCCGACAATAAACAGCGCCGGAAAGCGCGAGGAACAGGGAGAACGAGCATGAGCTACCCCGGCCACTGGAGCGCCAGCCAGGCCGACGCACCCGCGCTCATCATGGCGGGCAGCGGCGAGACGCTGACCTTTCGCATGCTGGAGAGCGCCGCCAACCGCGGTGCCCAGCTGCTGCGCAGCCTGGGGCTGCGGCGCGGCGACAGCTTCGCCCTGTGGTCCGGCAACAACGCGCGCTTCCTCGAGATCGCCTGGGCGATGAAGCGCAGCGGCCTGTACATGGTGCCGATCCCCGCCAAGCTGACCGCGGAGGAAGCCGCCTACCAGGTCAACGACAGCGGATCGCGGGTGCTGATCCTCGACGCGAGCCTGAAACACGCCCCCGACAGCGGCGCCCGGCTGCGCGAGCTGTGCCCGGCGGTCGAGCATTTTTTCAGCGTCGAGGGCGACACAGCCGGTGTCACGCCCTGGCTGACGGCCTGCGCGGAATTGCCCGACACACTGATCGCCGACCCGGCCCCGGGCCAGGTGATGAACTACTCCTCGGGCACCACCGGCAAGCCCAAGGGCGTGCGCCAGCCGCTGCCCGAGGGGCCCTTCGACCTGCCGCCGCCCTTCGCGCCGCTGATGCAATACCGCTACGGCTCGGGGCCGGGCAGCACATTCGCGGTCTCCGCCCCGCTCTACCACAGCGGCCCGCTGGCGATGGCCATGGCCGAGCAGAGCCTCGGCGCCTGCGTCCTGCTGTTCGAGAAGTTCGACGCGGAGGGCATGCTGCGCAGCCTGGAAAAATACCGCCCCGAGCGCGGCCAGTTCGTGCCGACGATGTTCATCCGCATGCTCAAGCTGCCGGACGCGGTGCGGGCAAAATACGATGTCTCCTCGCTGCAGGTGGCGATTCACTCGGCGGCCCCCTGCCCGGTGGAGACCAAGCGGGCGATGATCGAGTGGTGGGGGCCGGTACTCGAGGAGATCTACGGCGGCACCGAGAACGCCGGCTCGACCATGATCAGCTCCGAGGAGTGGCTGCGCAAACCGGGCTCGGTGGGCCGCGCCTCACTGGGCAGCATCCACATCTGCGACGACGCCGGCCGGGAACTGCCGCCCGGTGAGACCGGCACGGTCTACTTCAACACCGGGGCCCGCTTCGAGTACCTCGGCGACGCGCAGAAAACCCACAACGCCCGCCACCCGCTGCACCCGGAGTGGTCCACCTTCGGCGACATCGGCCGGGTCGACGACGAGGGCTATCTGTACCTCTCCGACCGCAAGGCGTTCATGATCATCTGCGGCGGCGTGAACATCTACCCGCAGGAAGCGGAGGACGCGCTGGTGGCGCACCCCGAGGTCGCCGACGTGGTGGTGTTCGGCGTGCCGGACGCGGACATGGGCGAGCAGGTGAAGGCACTGGTGCAACCGGCGGACTGGACACGGGCCGGCCCGCAGCTGGAGCGCGAGCTGATCGACTACTGCCGCTCGCGTCTGGCCACCCTCAAATGCCCGCAGAGCATCGACTTCGAACAGCAGCTGCCCCGGGACGATGTCGGCAAGCTGGCGAAACAGGCCATCAGGCAGCGCTACTGGCCCGGCTGAGAAAGCCCGCCAGGGAAGGTACCCAGGAATGACAACAAGGCAGATAACACAGGGCAAGAGACAATGAGCAAAGCGCGTTTTTCAGGCAGGAATGCCTTCGTCACCGGCGCCGCATCCGGTATCGGCAGGGCGCTCACAGAGTTGCTGGTGGCGGATGGCGCCCAGGTATTCGCGGTGGATATCAACCCCGACTTCCCCGCCGAGGAGGAGCCGGGTGTCGTCCGGCAAGTGTGCGACGTGGCCGACCCGGCGCAGGTCGCAGCGGCCATCGAGGCCAGCGTGGCGCAACTGGGCAGCATCGACCTGCTGTTCAACAACGCCGGCACTGGCAGCTTCGCCGAGACCCCGGACATCGACGACGCGACCTGGCGGCGGGTCTTCGCCATCAACGTCGACGCCATCCTCTACGCCTGCCGCGCGGCGATCCCGCACATGCGCCGGCAGGGCGGCGGCGCCATCGTCAACACCGCCTCGATCTCCGGCCTGCACGCGGATTACGGCTTCACCGCCTACAACGCCTCCAAGGGCGCGGTGATCAACTACACCCGCAGCCTGGCCATCGACCACGGCCGCGACAACATCCGCGTCAACGCGGTCTGCCCCGGCTTTATCGCCGGTACCGGCCTGACCGCCGGCCTCGACGCGACGCCGGCTCGCGCGGTCTGGGATGAAGTGGTGCCGCTGGGGCGCGGCGGCACGCCGCGGGAGATGGCGCAGGTCGCCGCCTTCCTCGCCTCGGACGACGCCGCCTACATGACCGGCTCGATCGTGGTCGCCGACGGCGGCCTCACCGCCCACACCGGGCAGCCCAACCTGATGGCGATGTTCCGCAGTATGCAGTAGGGAAAGGCCCGGCGCCGCAGGCGGCGCCGGGCTGGAGAAAACTCAGTCGAACAGCGCCAGGATGCGCACCTCGACGCTGGCCCGGGGCACACACTCGCCGTCCGGTGCCGGGTGCTTGAAGGCGGCGTGGGCGCAGCCCAGCGGGTGCGACTCGTCGAGGTCCGCGCCGATGAACAGCAGGGACTCCTCCGGCACCATGTCGGGATAGTAGTAGAACACGTGTTTGTCCGAGGGCAGCATGGCGTAGTAGGGGCTGACGAACTTGAACTCCTCGTCGCCCTCGCCGAGGTACTCGACGGTCTCGCCGTAGACCATGTCCGCCTCGGGGATCGAGCGCCGGTCGGCCACCGCCAGCGGGTAATCCTGGGGCGGCGGGGTCAGGCACTTCCAGACGTTATAGATAATGCCCTTCTCGAGATTGAGGCCGGCGGCCGAGGAGCGCTGCTGGCCGAGTTCGCGGGCGGTATCCCGCGGCTGGTCGAGGTGGAGGAAGGCCGCGGTCGGCGCGGAGCCCCTGTGCGCTTCGTAGTCCACCCGCCGCACCAGGGCCGGGTAGAGGGACACCGCCTGGCTCGCCCCGGTGACCCGCTTGACCAGCTCGATGCAGGACGGCACGTAGACACCCTCGATCCACTTGCGGTCGGACCAGTCCTGCTCCGGCACCTTGTGATCGGTGATGGTCAGGCCCTCGCGCTCGAGGCTGGGGGCTTGCGGCCAGGCCCGCGCGTTGCGGATCTCCACCTCCACTGAACGCATGTCCTGGCGGGAGCGCTCCGGCCTGGTGTTGGAGAACTCGCCGCCACCTTGCTTGTCACGGGCAAAGTTGAAAGCGCCGGTAACCGTCCTGTCGTAGTTTGCGTACATTGTTCTGCTCCGATTCCTGATCGACGAAACTGTTCGAGCCCACAACGGCCTGGCTCACGCCGCCGTCGAGGGCCGTTCCACTGACTTGCCGTGAATGCCGCCGCTGTCGAACTGGGCGAGGATGGCCTCCACTCCCTCCGGCGGCGGCTTTCTGGCCGGGTTGTAAAAGGGCGAAAGCACTGAAGACAAATCCTTGATGGTCAGCCAGAAGAAAGACTTGCCGAGTTTCCTGTGGCGCTGTTTCGAGGCCTCTATCTGCGCCTCGCTCATGCTCTGGTATTCCACCCCGAGCATATGCGCGCGGATCGCCTCGATGCACTCGCCGGCGTGCCCGAGCATCTTGAACACGCCGTAGATGCGGTAGAAATAGCCGTACCAGATACGCCGCAGCAAGCCGCCGCGGACGGCGATGGCCATGTACAGCTTGTAGGCGACCTCGCGGTGCTCGAATTCCTCGGCGAAGTGCCAGTCGTAGAGCAGCAGCGCATCCTGTTTGGCGCCGAAGCGGTATTTGCCGAGTTTCTCGAACCAGATGCGGTAGAACACACCGCCCGCAGCCTCGAAGCCCTCGATGTAGGCGAGGTTGAACAGCAGCGAGCGCTGCTTGCGAAAGTCGTCCACGTCGAGCTTGTACTTCTCGCTGATCTTCGCCACCTCGGGGTAGCGCGGCGTATCGAAAACCCGGTTGAAGCGCAGGTGCTGGCGATAGTGCTGGATCTCCTGGGCGCAGAACCAGTCGACCTCGGCGATCAGTTCGGCGTCCTTCTCCGGGTCGAGCAGTTTTTTCGCCTCGGCGTAGACCTTGACGATGTAGGGCTCCAGGTGCACCGGGATAATCGAGAAGGCGTTCATGAACATGGCGAACTCGAGGTGAGGCGCCCAGTTCGGGAAGCAGTCCTCGAAGTCGATCTCGGGCTGGCGAACCCTCAAACTCATTGTTCAGTCTCCCATTCCATTTGTGACAACTGATCTTCGCGCGCCGCCTGGCGGAACGCGTGTCGGGCCTAGACTACCTCTATTAGTTATATAATTACAAGCCATCGGCGGAGCTCGCGGCGGCGCGCCTTTGCTGTGCCTCGCAGATCGCGAACAGGCTGCCCAGCGCGAGCAGGGAAACGAATACCAGGGTGAACAGGCTGGCCGCCAGCGAGGCCTCGAAGATGTCCTCGACCCGGTAGCGGCTGCCCGCCAGTTCCACGCTGCCCTCGGCGGCGAGCACATAGAGCACCGGGTACTGGGTGGCGAAGCCGATCCAGACGATCATGGGGATCGCCCAGAAACGCGTGGTCGAGCGCACCGTGGCCCCGGCGCAGCGGTCGGCGGGCCTGCCGAGGCGCAGTTCGACCTGGCCGAACAGCGCGAAGATGGCCCAGCCGGTGAATATCCAGCCGAGGTAATTGGTCAGCGGCACGCCGAACTGGCCGCCGGGATCGCGGAAGCTCCACCACTGCCGCACGGTGGAACCGATGGGGTCGTAGGGGTAATCGAAGCCGGCGAAAATTAAACCGCCAATGACGGGTACGAGCCATATATTAAAGCGGTTTTCGTAAGCCAGCCCGCGGCAGACGATGAGCTTCGCCAGCATCCAGGCGAACCAGCCGAAGACCACGTAGCCCGCCATGACGGAGACCGGGACGCCCAGCGGCGCCGGCCCCGGCGCACCGTGGTGGACGTAGTAGCCGAAGGGAAAACCGTTGGCGATGCTGTTGGCCTCGAGCGCGAAAGTGACCACGGTGGCGATGAGCAGGTAGGCGAGGCTGCCGCGCCAGCCGTAGCAGATGGTGGCATGCAACAGCACGATCGCCACCAGCAGGAGCCCCTGCAGCGCGCCGGATATCGCCGCGGCAGTCGAGCCGTGGGGCGTGGCGACGGAGAGCCAGAACAGCGGCAGCCAGACAAACACGGCGCACCAGCACAGCTGCAGGGGGAGGCTGCTGACGACACGCTGTGGCGCTTCGCTCACCCCGCCACTTCCCGACACCGGAATTGTTGTTATGGACATGTCTCGAGGCCCTGCAAAGGAGTGCTGTGGACAATACCCCATGCCATAAGTATAGACAATAGGGCGCAGTGCCACTTATGCTCTGCCCTGTGCTCTCAACCGGGGAACCCGCCGTGCCGGCCCTGCAAGAAACCCGCATCGACATCGACCAGGCGATCCTCGACCGCATCCAGCGCCGCGTCGCCGACGCCCATATCGGCTACGCCCCGGAGGACGACGGCGACTGGCGCTACGGCGTGGACGCGCGCTGGCTGTCCGGCCTGCGCGACTACTGGCGCGACCACTACGACTGGCGTGCGGCGGAGGCGGAATTCAACCGCCACCGGCAATACCGCTGCGAGGTGGACGGCCACGACATCCACTGCTTCGTGTTCCGGGCCGAGGGCGGCGACGGCTTCCCCCTGCTGCTGACCCACGGCTGGCCCGGCTCGCCGCTGGAGTTCATGCAGGCGGGGCCGCTGCTGGCGGCCCAGGGCTACGACGTGATCGTCCCCTCCCTGCCCGGCTACGGCTTCTCCGCCCGCCCGGCCAAACCGGTCGGCCTCGAGTACATCGCCGCGCTCTGGCGGCGCATGATGGTGGAGAACTTCGGCTACTCCCGCTTCGGCGCCCAGGGTGGCGACTGGGGCTCGGTGGTCACCCGCTACCTCGGCATCAACCACAGCGACGTGGTCAGCGCCATCCACCTCAACATGCTGCACCACACGCCGGGGCCGGAGCCCACGCCGGAGGAGACCGAGTGGTCGAACCGGATGATGCTGCTGACCATGCTGGACAGCGCCTACGCGCTGGCGCACTCGACCCGGCCGCAGACCATCGGCCTCGCCCTGGCCGACAGCCCGATCGGCTTCGCCGGCTGGGTGATCGAGAAGTGCCGCGCCTGGTCGGACTGCGACGGCGACGTGGAGAGCGTCTTCAGCAAGGACGCGCTGATCACCAACCTGATGACCTACCTGGTGAACGACAACGTGCAGGCGGGCATCTGGCTCTACCACAGCCTGATGCAGGGCGGCTCCTTCTCGCCGGCGCCGATCACGGTGCCGACCGGTTTTGCCGAGTTCCCGAAGGAGTTCATCCCGCCGGCGCCGCGCGCCGCGGTGGAACAGAATGTGAATATCGTCAGCTGGAACAAGCTGCCCCGCGGCGGCCACTTCGCCGCCTGGGAGCAGCCGCAGCTGTTCGCCGACGAGGTCGGGGCGTTTTTCCGCGACTACCGATAACCCTTGCCGCGCGGGGCGCGAGCGCCCGCGGGCACAACACGCAGACGGAGCCCGGGAAGCAAGCCGATGAGCCTCGAAGGAAAGACCCTGTTCATTACCGGCGCCAGCCGCGGCATCGGCCTCGCCATCGCCCTGCGCGCGGCCCGCGAGGGCGCCAACATCGCCGTCGCCGCCAAGACCGCCGAGCCCCACCCGAAACTGCCGGGAACCATCTACAGCGCAGCGCAGGCCATCGAGGCCGCCGGCGGCCGGGCCCTGCCGCTGGTAGTGGACGTGCGTGACGATGCCGCGGTCGCAGCGGCCATCGCGGCCACCGCGGAGACCTTCGGCGGCATCGATATCGTGGTCAACAACGCCTCCGCCATCTCCCGCACCCCGGTCGAGGATACGGAGATGAAGCGCTACGACCTGATGCAGCAGATCAACGCCCGCGGCACCTTCCTGGTGTCCAAGCTGGCGATTCCCCACCTGCGCCGCGCCGCCAACCCCCACGTGCTGACCCTCTCGCCGCCGCTCACCATCAGCGAACGCTGGTTCGCCGGCCACGTCGCCTACACCCTGTCCAAGTACGCCATGACCCTGGTGACCCTGGGCATGGCCGCGGAGTTCGCCGACGAGGGCATCGCCTTCAACTGCCTGTGGCCGCGGGTCGGCATCGCCACCGCCGCCATCGAGTTCGCTGCGGGCGACAGCGCCGAACTGCGCCGCTGCCGCAAGCCGGAAATCATGGCGGACGCCGCCCGGGCGATATTCGGGCGACCGGCCCGGGACTGCAGCGGCAATTGTTTCATCGACGACAGCCTGCTCTACGCGGACGGCGTGCGCGACTTCGCGCCCTACAAGGTGGATCCGCAGGCGGACTGGCGGCCGGGCATGTTCCTGCCGGAGGCGGACCGGCCACCGCCCGGCGCGCTGTGATGCGGCGTTGTGCTTGAATGAGAGAGGTCTAGGCGAATGGTCGAGGGGCTGGCAATGCAGGGAATACTGGCAGGCATGCGCGTCATCGAGGGCTCGGCCTTCGTCGCCGCTCCACTCGGCGGCATGACCCTGGCCCAGCTCGGCGCGGAAGTGATCCGCTTCGACCCGATCGGCGGCGGGCTCGACTACGGCCGCTGGCCGCTGGCCGACAACGGCGCCAGCCTGTTCTGGGCCGGCATGAACAAGGGCAAGAAATCCATCGCCGTGGACATCGGCAAGCCCGCCGGGCGCGAACTGGTCGCGCAGCTGATCTGCGCCCCGGGTGACGACGCCGGCCTCTTCCTGACCAATTTCCCGGCCCGTGGCTGGCTCGACTACGCGAGCCTGAAGCAGGGCCGGCAGGACCTCATCTGCGTGAACATCACCGGCGACCGCCACGGCGGTTCCGAGGTCGACTACACGGTGAACCCGCGCATCGGCTTCCCTTTCCTCACCGGGCCGGCGGACGACCCGCGGCCGGTCAACCACGTGCTGCCCGCCTGGGACAACATCACCGGACAGATGGCGGCGGTCGGCCTGCTCGCCGCCGAGCGCCAGCGGCGCCGCACTGGCGAGGGGCAACTGGTCCGCCTCGCCCTGCTCGACGTCGCCCTGGCCACCCTCGGCCACCTCGGTTTCATCGGTGAAGTGGAGGCCTGCGACCGCGACCGGCCGCGCTACGGCAACGACCTCTTCGGCGCCTTCGGCCGCGACCTGCCGACCCGCGACGGCCGCCGGGTGATCGTCATCGCCCTGAGCCAGCGGCAGTGGCAGAACCTGCGCCGGGCCACCGGCCTGGAGCGCGAGTTCGACGCCCTCGGCGCGCGCCTCGGCCTCGACCTCGACAGCGAGGGCGGCCGCTTCGCCGCCCGCGACGCGATTGCCGGCCTGCTGCAGGACTGGCTCGCCGCCCGCGACTACGCCGAGATCCACAGCCTGTTCCGCCAGCACGACGTCTGCTTTGGCCCCTACCAGAGCGTGCGCCAGTTGCTCGCGGAGGACCCGGAGGCCTCGCTGCAGAACCCGCTGTTCAGCGAGCGGGAACAGGCGGGCCTGGGCCGCTACCGCATGCCCGGGTCGCCCTTGTATTTTTCCGCCGCCGATCACCTCGAGGCGCGGCCGGCGCCGCGCCTCGGCGAGCACACCGACGAAGTGCTCGCCGGCCTGCTCGGCCTCGGCAGCGGCGAGATAGGCCGCCTGCACGATGCGGGTATTGTGGCGGGTGCCGAACGCAACAAGTGATACGAAGCGGGACGACCAGGGAGGCGGTGATCCAGCCTGGACGACCGCAGCCTGGCGCTACTGGATGGGCTTGTCCCGCCGCAGGGTTTTCAGCAGTTCGACAAAGGCCCGGTTTTCCACCTGCATGATACTTTCGGCGTCGGCACTGGCGGCGTTGTCGCGGAACATGCGCCGGGTCAGCTGCAGCTGCAGGGGCGGCAGTCGCGCCAGCCGCCCAGCCAGCGCCAGGGCCTCCTGCAGCAACAGGTGATCGGGGTGGACCGCCGTCACCAGGCCAATCTGCAGGGCCTCGCCGGCGGAGAGCGTCGCGTTGCGCAGCACCAGGTCGAGCGCCCGGCCGGCGCCGACCAGGCGCGGCAGCAGCGCGGTGCTGCCGCACTCGGGCATGGCCCCCAGGCGCAGGAAGGGAAAGGCGATGCTGGCGGATTGCGCCGCGATGCGGATGTCCGCCGCGAGGATGTGGGTGGCACCGATGCCGACGGCGGGGCCGTTGAGGGCGACCACCACCGGCTTCGACTGCGCCATCAACTCGAGCCAGTTGTACGCCCCCGCTCCCATCAGGAAGGTCGCCGGGGTCAGGCGCTTGCCCTTGTCGTCGTAGCGGGCCTCCGCCTTGAGATCGGCGCCGGCGCAGTAGGTGGTGCCGCTGGCGGTCAGCACGATGGCGCCGACCTCCGCGGCCGCGTTGGCGCGCTGCACCGCGGCCACCACGGCGCGGGCGGTGTCCGCACACCAGGCGTTGCGCCGCCCGGGACGGTCCACGGTGAGCAGGGCCACCGCGCCGTGCTGCTGGTAGGCCACGGCGGCGTCACTGCCTGACTGGTCGCGCATGCCGCGCCCTTCCTTGCTGTTATTCTCCGGGCAGCTAGGATGGCAAACACCCGCTCAATTGTCTACCTATTTATATCAGCCGGGGCGATGGCAGACTGATCCTGTATCCGCCGTGCCAAGATATGGATCACGCCTTCTTTTATCAGTATAAAACTTGCAATATTCATCCGGGACGGGCGCCAGCAAAGTGATTGCCAATCCGGCCTTCACGCATTATTGTTTATCTAATTGAATCTGCCCTGTCGACCACCCGACAACAAGTATAAAAACACCATGACCACGACAGCCCAGCCCAGCCAGCTCGCGCACATGATCCAGGCCACGCTCGCCATCGACCCCGCGGCGCCGGCCCTGGAGTTCGACCGGCACTGGTACAGCTGGGGCGAGCTGGACACGGCGGCAGCGCAGATCGCGGCCGCCCTCGACGACCTCGGCCCCGCGCCGGGATTGCGGGTCGGGGTGCTGGTGCGCAACCGGCCGCAGCTGGTGCCGCTACTGATCGCCCTGTTCCGCTCCGGGAACTGCCTCGCCACCCTCAACGCCAGCGCCCCGGACGAGATTCTGGCCGCGGACATCGCGCGGGTGGAGGCTCCGGTCATCCTCGCCCTGGCAGCGGACCTGCAGCGGCCGCAGCTGCGCGCGGCGCTCGGGCGCTCCGGGGCGCGGGCACTGGTCCTTGGCGACATACCCGCGCGGGCCTGCACGGCGGACGAGGGCCTGCCCGGCGACCCCGCCCGCTGGTCCCGGCCCGGCGCCCCGGGCATCGCCATCGAGATGCTCACCAGCGGCACCACCGGCGCGCCCAAGCGCATCCCCCTGCCCTACCGCAACCTGGAGAAGGCGCTGCTCGGCGCCGCCGCCTTCGAGAAGGGCCGCGGCGCGGACGCGCCGGCAAAACTGCGCAACGGGGTGCAGATCGTCTCCGCGCCGCTGGCCCACATCGCCGGCATTACCGCGGTGATGAACAACATTCTCGCCGGGCGGCGCATCTGCCTGCTGGAGAAATTCACCGTCGCGGGCTTCCGCGACGCGGTGGTCCGCCACCGGCCCAAGGTGGCGGGGGCGCCGCCCTCGGCCCTGCGCATGCTGATGGACGCGGACATCCCGCGGGAGGACCTGTCCAGCCTGCTCGCCTACCGCACCGGCACCGCGCCGCTCGACCCCGACCTCGCCGACGCCTTCTACCAGCGCTACGGCATCCCGGTGCTGCAGAACTACGGCGCCACCGAATTCGCCGGCGGCGCCGCCGGCTGGACCCTGGAGGACTTCCACCAGCACTGGCAGGCCAAGCGCGGCAGCGTCGGTCGCATCAACCGCGGGGTCAGCGCGCGCATTGTCGACGCGCAAAGCGGCGCCGAACTCGCGCCGGGCGAGGAGGGCCTGCTGGAACTGCGCGGGCCGAATATCGGCGACGGCGGCGACTACGTCCGCACCACCGACCTCGCCGTACTCGACGCGGACGGCTTCCTCTTCATCCGCGGCCGGGCGGACAACGCGATCATCCGCGGCGGCTTCAAGATCAGCCCGGCGGATGTCGCCAACGCCCTGCAGCAGCACCCGGCGGTGCTGGAGGCGGCGGTCACCGGGCTGCCCGACGCGCGCCTCGGCGAGGTGCCCGCGGCGGCCTACACCCTGCGCAGCGGCGCCAGCGCCCCGGCGCCTGACGAACTGCAGGCCTTCCTGCGCGAGCGCCTGCTGCCCTACCAGTTGCCGGTACTGGTCACCGCGCTGGCAGAGCTGCCGCGCACACCCTCGATGAAAGTGAGCCAGCCCGCCCTCCGCGCCCTGCTGGACGCGGCCCGCGCTGGGCCCGGCCGCGAACACCCCGCGCCCTGAGACCATGGCGTCACCGGGGCCGCTGGATCGAGCGGCAATATCTAATGTATAACTATTAAAACGAATATGTCGCTCAATCGCCTGGAACGGCAGCGGCAAATTTGCCCAAGGCCGGGCAAATAGCGGCAATAAAGCCGCCGAAAGACGACACACCCGCCACAGAAAATCGTTGACTTACCTTTAATTTATTAGTTAACTATTTGACGTTCTGGCTACTGCGGCATGCACGGGTATTGCCGCGGAAAAGCGCCAGGGCACGATGGGCCACAGAGCGCAGGTGAATAAGATTCCGTCATGAAAGCAGCACGCTCCGATATCGTCGACACACTGATCGGCTTTCGCGCCGAGCGCCACGTCAAGCCCGTGGCCGCCCTGCGCGAGGCGGACAAGGCAGCGCACCACCCCCACGGCTACATGTTCCGCGAGGTACCGGCGGAACTCGAAGGCGGTGAGGACCCCCAGGCCTCCGTCGCCGAAACCCTCGCCCTGATGGACCAGTTCGGCATCGAGTACGGCATGGTCAGCCTGAGCGACGAGCGCAGCCCCCGGGCCCTGCGCGAGCACCCGCAGCGCTTCATCGGCAGCCTCGCCGTCGACGGCAACCGCGGCATGGACCAGGTGCGCGACATCATCCGCGCCCACGACGAGCTCGGCATCCGCGCCGTCACCACCTTCCCCGCCGGGGTGAATCCGCAGATCCCGATCAACGACAAGCTCTGGTACCCGATCTACGCCAAGTGCGTGGAACTGGACCTGCCGGTGTTCGTCGCCACCGGGGTGCCCGGGCCGCGGGTGAAGATGATGGCCCAGTACGTCGGTCACCTCGACGAGGTCTGCTACGACTTTCCCGAACTCAAGCTGGTGATGCGCCACGGCGCGGAGCCCTGGGAGGACCTCGCCGTCAAGCTCATGCTGAAGTGGCCGAACCTCTATTACTCGACCTCCGGCTTCGCGCCGAAGTACATACCCAGAGCCATCATCGATTACGCCAATACCCGGGGCGGCGACAAGGTGCTCTACGCCGGCTACTTCCCCTTCGGCCTGGAATTGTCACGCATATTCGCCGAGCTCGAGGCCCTGCCCCTGCGCGACGAGGTGTGGCCGAAGTTCCTGTCCGGCAATGCCCGCAAACTGCTCAAGCTGCCCTGCGACTGAGCGCAGGTTTTCCGCTCAAGGATTGGTAGGAGATACCCATGTCAGACACCGTTGACCTCTCACTCTTCGCCGGTGACGCCGCCGGCGTGAATATCGACCCGGCCCTCGGCTTCGCCGCCTTCGACGCGGACAGCCACTACTACGAGGCCGAGGACGCCCTCACCCGCCACCTGCCGAAGGAGTGGAAGCGCCGCGGGCCGAAGTGGGCCGAGATCAACGGCCGCAAGCGCCTGCTGCTGGGCGACAAGGTCTACAACTTCATCCCCAACCCGACCTTCGACCCGGTCGGGCGGCCCGGTTGCATGCACGAGTACTACGCGGCGAAAACCGAGGGCCTGGACTTCAAGGAACTGATGGGCGAGCTGGAGCCGATCCGCCCGGAATACCGCGACCGCGACGCGCGCCTCGCGGTGATGGACGCCCAGGGGGTCGGCGCCAGCTGGCTCTTCCCCACCCTGGCGGTGACCATCGAGGTGGCCTTCCAGCCGGACATCGACGCCTGCCTGGCGAGCCTGCGCGCCTTCAACCGCTGGTTGCTGGAAGACTGGGGTTTCGCCTACAAAAACCGTATTTTCGCCGCCCCGGTGCTCTCCCTCTCCGACCCCGCCTGGGCGGTTGAGGAGCTCGAGTGGTGCATCGCCCAGGGCGCCAGGGTGATCTCCATTCGCAACGGCCCGGTGTACACCAAGAGCGGCACCACCTCGCCGGGCGCCCCCGAGTTCGACCCCTTCTGGGCGCGGGTGCAGGAGGCCAACATCGTCGTCGCGCCCCACGCCGGCGACGACGGCTACGACTTCCTCGGCAAGATCTGGGAACCCTGGGACGAGTACCTCGGCTTCAAGGTCAGCCCCCTGCGCAAGGTGGTCACCTCCCAGCGGGCGGTGCCGGACTTCTTCGCCGCACTGGTCTGCCACAAGGTCTTCGAGCGCTTCCCGCGGCTGCGGATGGCCTCCATCGAGAACGGCGCCAGCTGGGTGGAGCCGCTGCTGGTGCGCCTCTACCGCGGCCACGCCCAGACCACCGGCTACTACAGGAAAAACCCGGTGGACCAGTTCAACGAGCACATCTGGGTCACCCCCTTCTGGGAGGACAACCTCAGCGAGCTGGCGCAGCACATGCCGGCGGAGCGGATCATCTTCGGCAGCGACTGGCCGCATCTCGAGGGCGTGGCGCAGCCGCTGGAATTCCTCGAGGCGGTGCAGGGCTTCAGCCCGCAGGACGTGCGCCGCATCATGCGCGACAACGTCGCCGCACTCACCGCGACAGCCAATGTGTGAGCCGGCAGGCGTGACGGGCTTGCCGCATGAGTGAGTTCTGGCCGGAGGAATCCGCGGAGAATCCGCCGATTGTCGACGAACTGCACGGCCGGGTCGCCGTGGTCACCCTGAACCGGCCGGACTGCCTCAACGCCTGGACGCCGGCGATGGGCACCCGCTACTTCAACACCCTCGACCGGCTCGCCGCCGACCCCGGCGTGCACGTCATCCTGGTGCGCGGCGCCGGCAGGGGCTTCTGCGCCGGCGCCGACCTCAAGGGCCTGGCCAGCATCGTCGCCAGCGGCGGCAAGACACCGGACCGCGACCACCGTCCCTACTGGCACCCGATGTCGATCGGCAAGCCGGTCATCGCCGCGATCCACGGTGTCTGCTATACCGTGGGCCTGCAGCAGGCCCTGTGCTGCGATGTGCGCTTCGCCGCCCGCGACGCGCGCCTCGCCGCGCCCTACGCCAAACGTGCACTGGTGGCGGAGACCGGTATCGCCTGGCTGCTGACGCGGGCCATGGGCATGCCGCGCACCCTGGATTTTCTCTACTCGGGGCGGGAGCTGTCCGGCGAGCAGGCGCTCGCCGCGGGCCTGGTCGATCACGTCTGTGACCGTGACGAACTGTTCGGGGCCGCCCTCGCCTACTGCCAGGGCATCGCCGCCGCGGCCTCGCCCTGGGCGCTGCGCGCGATCAAGCAGCAGGTCTACGACTGCATGATGTCGACCCTCTCACCGGCCTTCGCCCAGTCGGAGGCGCTGCTGCAGGAGTCCCTCGCCAGCGCCGATTTCGCCGAGGGCCTGAAGTCCTTCAGGGAAAAGCGCCCGCCGGACTTCCCCGGCCTCGACCGGGCGCTGTCCCACCTCGATCCCTGGCCGGAACAGGAATAGAACCATGCCCGACTCGCCGTCCCCGGCCAAGCAGGCCCGGCTCGCCCACTGGCAGCCGCAGCACTCGGTAGAACTGATCGGCGGCAGCGTCGGCGAGCGACTGCGCTACAACGCGGCGCACTTCGGCCAGCGCCCCGCCCTGTTCAGCATCGTCGACGAGGCCAGCGACAGCGTGAGCGCGCTCAGCTACGGCGAACTGCTGGCGCTGGCGGAGAACTGCGCGCGCTGGCTGGCGGCGCGCTGCGCGCCCGGCGAGCGCATCGCCATCTGGTCGCGCAATGCGCTGGAGAGCGTGTTGCTGCAGTACGGCTGCGCGCTGTCCGGCACCATCGTCACCCACTTCAACACCGCCTGGACCGACACCGAACTGGGCCACGCCCTGGAACTGGTGCAACCGGCGCTGCTGTTTGCCGGCGATGACCACGCCGGCCGGGCGCTGCTGGCGCGGGCCGGGGCCCTGGCCGGCTGCGCGGTGCGGCCGCTGGGGGATATCCGCACCATTTCCGCGACCGTCTCGGTACAGGCCCTGCCCGCGGTCAGCGCGGACGATCCCTGCCTGATCCAGTTCACCAGCGGTACCACCGGCAAGGCCAAGGGTGCCACCCTGAGCCACCGCGCCGTGCTGCTGGGCGGCTGGCTGCGGCCCTTTTGCGAGGGCGCGACGGAGAGGGACGTGTGGCTCAACGGGGTGCCCTTCCACCACATCGGCGGTTCCATCGCGGTGGTGGTCGGCGCGCTGGGGGTCGGCGGCGCCTGCGTGGTGCTGCCGAAATACGACCGCGACCAGCTGATCCGCCTGATGCCCATCGTCGGCGCCACCCGCATGGGCGGCGTGCCCACCATGTGGCTGGACATCCTCGCTTCGGACAGGCTCTCGCCCTCGGCCCGGCTCAGCTCGGTCTCCCTCGGCGGCGCCAGTGTCTCGCCGGAACTGGCCCGCGCCATCCAGTCGCGCCTCGGCGCGCGCTGTGGCATCGCCTACGGCCAGTCGGAGTTCGCCATCATCACCGCGGTGCTGCCCGGCGACCCGATCGACATCGCCTGCGACACCGTGGGTCGCCCCCTGCCGCACATCGAGATGAAGATCATCGACGCGGCCAGCGGCGAGATTCTCGGCGTGGGCGAAACGGGCGAGATCTGCGTGCGCGGCCCCACCTGCATGGATGGCTACTGGGCCAACCCGGAGGCCACCGCCGGCACCATCGATGCCGACGGCTTCCTCCACACCGGCGACATCGGCTCCCTCGACGCCGAGGGCTACTGCCGCATCAGGGGCCGGCTGCGCGAGGTGATCATCCGCGGCGGCGAGAACATCTATCCGGTGGAAGTGGAAAACGCCCTGCAGTCCCATCCCGCCGTCGCCCTGGCGGCGGTGGTCGCCACTCCCCACCCGCGCCTCGGCCAGGACGTGGCCGCGGCGATCACACTGCGCCCGGGCGCGGACGCCAGCATCGAGGAACTGGAGGCCCACGCCAGACAGCTGGTGGCCAGTTACAAGGTGCCCAGGACCTGGCGCATCGTCGAGCAGATGCCGGTCACCGCCTCGGGCAAGATCCGCAAGGTAGAACTCGAAGCGCTGTTCGCGGAAAGCTGAAACCCGGCGCGACCGCCCGCAGCGGCGGCCGCCCGGGCCGCGCCGCTAGTCGAAGTCGACCACGAAGTCGATGCCGTAGCTGCGCGAGTCCTGGAAGTTGCCGCTGACGAAGGCGCCAAAGTTGGTGACGAAGGCGATATTCTCCTCGTCGGTCAGGTTGCGGCCCCAGAGGCTGATCTCCCCCGTCCAGCTGTCGCCGAGGGCGATACTGCGCAGGGCCACCCGCGCGTTGAACACCCACTGGGCGGGAGCGAACTCGACCTCGCCGAAGGGCGTCGCCGCGGCCCGCCCGGGGTTCTGTTCCAGGCGAATCCTGTCGGTCCAGATACCGCTCAGCCCCATGTCGAGGTAGGCCGAGTTGAACAGCGGGTCGGTGCTGTAGTTCAGCGCCAGGTTGCCGTTCCACTCGGGGTTGAGGGTCTGCTCGTAGGCGGAGTTCGGGTAGGCGTTGTCGCCATCGGCGAGGTTGAGGTCGATGGCGCCGACGGATTCCAGCGCGTAGGGATTGGCCTCGGTGAACTCGGTATTCACGTAGCCGAGGCTGGCGCTGACCACCAGCCCGCTGAGCGGCAGTACCGACACCTCCAGCTCGAAGCCGTCGGCCTGCAGTTCACCGCCGCCGAGGATGAAGGTGCCCACCCCCTCGATCTGCTCGAACAGCTCCGGCGCAGTGGTCGCCTCGGTGAAGCCGGCCCCCGAGGTCGGCGCCTGGAAATTCTCGTAGGTCACGTCGAACCAGGCGAAGTTGGCGCGCACCCGGCTGTCGAAGAAGTCCGCCTTGAAGCCCAGCTCCCAGGAGTCGGATTCCTCCGGGTCGAAGGCGATGCCCGCCACCGAGCCGCCCGACACGTAGGCGGTCGAGTACTTGCCGTAGACCATGGTCGCGTCGTTCAGGTGGTAGTTCACGCCGAGCAGGTAATCGACATGGTCGTCGCTGTAGTCGAAGTCGCGCACCCAGTAACCGCCGCCGGGGTTCTTCTCCGTGGGCGCGTCCTCGGGCAGGCCGGAGACGAAGCTGCCGGACTTGTCGTCCTCGGTATAGCGCACCCCCGCCAGCAGGCCGATGCTGTCGCTGAGGCGGTACTCGGCCTGCAGGTAGGCGGCGTAGGAGTCGGCCTCGTTGTAGGACACGTTCTGGGCGTAGCGCGGGGCCACGTAGCCGGGGAACACACCGACACTGGAGGGGCCGTAGAGGTTGGCCGAGTCCGGCGGGCTGCCGGAGGTGTCGTCGGAGGTGTAGTAGAGCAGCCCCGCGGTCAGCTCGAGGGACTCGCCGCTGTAGTCGAGTTGCAACTCGTTGCTCCACTGGTCGCCGTCGGAGTCGGACTGGGAACAGATGAAGCAGAAGGGGTCGTCCGGGCTGAACGGCCCGCCGGGCAGGAACATGGCGAACGAACCCGCTACCCAGCCGCTGGTGCCCGAGATATCCGCCGGGGTGAAGACGTCGGTCTTGCGATAGGCCAGGGTGTTCTTCAGCGCGAAAGCGTCGTTGATCTCCCACTCCAGGTGCAGGCGGTGGCCCTCAACGGTCTGGTCGCGGGGCAGGGAAAAGGCGTTGTTGACCGCGTCGGGGCGATTCGTGCCCTGGTTGAGCAGGTCGGGATTGGCGGCCTGCAGCGAGTCCAGCAGCAATTCCGCCTGGGGGCCGAGGCGCGCGGCGTCGATATCGCTGACCATGACATTGGCGCGCGGGGTGCCCGCATCCTCGCTGTAGTCGAACTTGTAGGACAGGGAGACCCTGTCCAGCTCGAGCATGGCGGCGAGGAAAAAGCTCTCCTGGTCGATGGAGCCGAGGGTTTTCGCGGTCTTGTCGCGGCCGAAACCGAAGGCGCTGCGATCCCAGGTAACACCCGCACCGAGGTTGTCGATGTCGCCGTCCTGCTCCTCCCTGGTATAGGTGAAGTAGGCGCTGAAGGGGCCGACCGAGGGGAAATCGATGGTGGAGACCGTGCGCTGGTAGTCGCGGTTGCCGAGGCCGACCAGCTGGCGGAAGCCGAGTTCGCCGGAGGGGTCGCGGGTGTTGATGCTGACCGCGCCGCCGGTGGCGTTGCGCCCGAACAGGGTGCCCTGGGGGCCGCGCAGCACCTCGATGCGCTCGATGTCGGGCAGGTTGAAAATCGAACCGCGGGGGGAGCCGATGTAGACGCCGTCCAGGTAGACGGAGATCTGCTTGTCGGAGCCGGCCACCAGGCCGTAGCTGGTGATGCCGCGCATGTTGAAGGCCGGGATGTTCACCCCGCCGACCGCCGGCCGCACGCCGAAATTCGGCGCCAGGCCGTTGAGGTCGTTGACGCTGAGTACGCGATTCACCTCGAGCGCTTCCTGGCCGAGGGCGGTCACCGCCACCGGCACGTCCTGCAGGCTCTGCAGGCGCTTCTGTGCGGTGACGATGACCTCCTCCAGTTGCAGCGAGGGCTGCGCGCCCGGGGCCTGGGCGGCAGCGCCGCCGGCCCAGCCGAGACTCGCGCACAGGGCCAGGGCAAGTGGGGTTCTCCCCGGTACGCCAGGGCTAAAAACTTCCATGTTTCTCACTATCTTTCTCCACAGTCAGGTTACGGGAATCCAGTCCCCCAGGGGCCCGACGGCCAGTGGCGGCGTCGCGCCAGCTCAGTACTTCACGCTGAACTCGACCCCCACGGTGCGCTCGCTCGGGTAATTCGCTATGACTTCAACAGTCAGGTTGAGGGCGTAGTAGGGGTCGTCCTCGTCGGTCAGGTTCTTGGCCCAGACCGCGACCTCGCCGACAAAATCACCAAACTGGACCTGCTTGAGTGCGGCGCGGGCATTGACCATCCAGGCCGGGTCGAGCACGCCGAGCAGCTGGTACTCGGGCAGGGCATTCTCCCGCGCCGGGTTGATTTCAAAGCGCGTCTCGTCGCGCCAGATGCCAGTGATGTTGAAGAACAGGTAGGCGTTTTCGAATACCGGCGTACTCTCGTAAGTCAGCGAGAGATTGCCATTCCACTTCGGCACCCGGGTCGGCAGGTAGGTGCCGCCGTACTGCGGAATGCCCGCCGAGGCGCCGGCAAGGAAGTTGAAGCTGGTGTACTCGGCATCCTGGTAACCCAGGGAGGCGCCGAGGGTCAGCCCGTCGAGCGGCAGTGCGGTCAGCTCCAGTTCCGCGCCGCTGACCTCGAGGTCGCCGCCGATCGGCTGGATGAGGGTGCCGTACTTGCGGTACTCCGCGGCCAGCTCCGGATCGTACTCCTCGATGGTATTGGCCGACACAGCACCGGAGCCGGCGTTCTGCGGGTCCTTGTAGGTGACGTCGAAGAGCGCGAGGTTGCTGCGCAGGCGGCCGTTGAGGAAATCGGCCTTCATGCCCAGCTCGAAGGACTTCGCCTCCTCCTTGTCGAAGGCCTGGGGCCCGATCTTGCCGCCGGGCACGTAGCCGGTGGAGAACTTGCCGTAGACCAGGATGTCCTCGGAGAAGGCGTAGTTGAGGCCGGCGAGGTAGGTGCTGTCGGTGCCCTTGTACTCGAAGGTTTCGTCCTCGAAATCGGGCCGGGTGCCGCGGCGGTGCAGCAGGTCGCGCTCGTCGCGGGTCAGGCGATAGCCGAGCAGGAACTGCAACTGGTCGGTTATCGGCGCCTCGACCTGGGCGTAGGCGGCGTAGGACTTGGTGTCGACGAAGTCGCGCACCTCGTTGCCGGCGTTGACGATATAGCCATTTTCCCCGGGGAAAAACAGCTGGTTGCTGACCGTGCCGGCGGTATTCGACGGCCCCACTTCATCCTGCTGCTCGTAGTACAGCGCCCCCGCGGTCAGGGTCAGCCAGTCGCCGTCGTAGTTGAACTGCAATTCGTTGCTGAACTGGTCGGTGTCGTTGTAGGCATTCGAGCAGACCAGGCAGAGCAGAATCCCGCCGCCGAGTTCCACCGCGCTGAAACCGGTGAGGTCCGAGGGCTGCCAGACCAGCGCCTCGCGGTAGGCGGTGACGTTCTTCAGGCTCAGCGAATCGTTGATCTCCCAGTCGATGGTCAGGTTGTGGCCGAAGACCTCCTGCTCGCGGCGGATCGAGTAGGCGTCGGCAACCGCGTCGGGGCGCGATATGCCGGGGAAGGTCACCGTCGAGAGGATTTGCTCGGCGTTGACCGCCCGCGACCACAGGGCGTCCAGTTGCGGCGTGACGGCGCCGGGGACGTGGGCGTCCGGCGTGCCGGAATCCTCGCTCCAGTCGTACTTGTAGGTCGCCTTCAGGCTCTCGTTGGGCTCGAAGGCCACAGCGAAGAATAGCGACTCGGTGTCCTTGTCGCCGAAGGTGTCGACCGAGCTGTCGATACCCTCGTTGAAGGCGGTCCGGTCCCATTTCACATTCGGCGCCAGGTTCCTGATGTCCCCTTCGCGCTCCTCCACCACGTAGCTCAGGTAGGCGCTGAGGGGCCCCCAGGCGGGCGAGTCGATGCTGGTGCGGCTGCGGAAATACTCGCTGTTGCCGAAGCTCAGGTCCTGGGTGAAGCCGAACTCGCCGACCGGTTCGCGGGTGGTGATGCTGATCGCGCCGGCGGTGGCGCTGCGCCCGAACAGGGTGCCCTGGGGGCCGCGCAGCACCTCGATGCGCGCGATGTCCGGCAACTGGAACATGGTGCCGCGGGCGGAGCCGATGTAGACGTTGTCCAGGTAGATTGCGACCTGCTTGTCGGCGCCGGCCACCAGCCCGGTGCTGGAGCGCCCGCGGATGGTGAACTCGGGAATGTTGCTGGCGCCGGAGGTCGGCCGGACCAGCGCGTTGGGAGCGAGGCCGTTGAGGTCCTCGACGCTGAACACGCGGTTGACCTCCAGCGTATCCCTGCCCAGCGCGGTCACGGCGATGGGCACATCCTGGATACTCTGCTCGCGCTTCTGCGCCGTGACGATGATTTCCTCGAGGGCCATCGACTGGCCCTGGGGCTGGGACTGGGCGTTCACCCAGGGACTGTGGGCGGAAAGTACTGCCGCAGCGAATGCTGCCGACATGGCGCTCAAACCAGGCTCGCGGAAACTTCTCATTTTTTTCTCCTGCTGAAGCAATCTAGGGTTTATTTATTTTCTTCCCCTGTGGCAGCGCCCGGGTCGGGACTGCCGCCGGCTGTACTGCTTTCGCTCTGGCAACGCGGCGAATTTTTATTGTTTTGCGAACCGCCGGGGCCTGTTGCCGGCAGCGGCGGGCACAGGGCATATCGCCCGTTCCACGCCACGGCCAGCAGGCCCTTCATAAACCTTATTAGTTATATATTAAATGGAGGTGAAGTCAATATCTTCTTTTCCGGTCGACACTCCGTTATTTGCATTTTACACTTCATATATCGGGTTAATTGCCAGACAGCAGGAAGACCCGGGTAGTCACTCACATTAGCATCGGCTTTATTAGTTATACTTTTAAAGGGCGTTCCGGCCGGCACTCTGCAGTTATAGCGAGCCCCTTGCAACGCGCCCCGGCGGCGCCCGTTTTACTGACTCACCGACACGGAAGGACGAAATGGCAACGGCAAGAGAAGCCCGCGACTGGGCCAGGCAGTCCCTGCGCGGCGTAGGCGATTCACTCTACACACCCTTCTGCGGCGAGCACGGGGAAAACATCGACTGGGAGGCCTACCGGCGGCTGGTGCGTTACTGCGTGGGCGAGCTCGGCCACCCGATGTTGTGGCTGACCAGCGGCCTCGCCGAGTTCTGGTCGCTGACCCTGGACGAGCGCAAGCAACTGCTCGAAGTCGCCGTCGCCGAGGCCCGCGCCATCAACCCCGGCGTGATCATCCAGGCCTGTACCTCGACCACCGGCCCCAAGGACTGCCTCGCGCTCACCCTGCACGCCCAGGCGGCCGGCGCCGATATCGTCTACATCCAGACGCCGTCGATGGAGGTCCACGGCGGCGAGGGCGTGCTGCGCTTTTTCGAGTACATCGCAGACCGCAGCGATATCGCCCTCGGCCTGTTCAACTCGCCCTCCTCCGGCTACCTGCTGTCGCCGGAGGAAATCGTCGCCATCTACCAGCGTATCCCGGCGGTCTGCGCCATCAAGGAGGGCAGCTTCGAAGTCTGGCGCAGCCAGGCGGTCGCCGCCGGCGCCCCCGACATGCAGGTCTGGGAGTGCAACCCGCTGGCGCTGACCGCGGGCTGGGCCAGCCGCGGCATCGTCTGCAAGGCCCTGCTCGGCACCTCCGGCTACGTGATGGATTTCCCCGGCCGCATGCTGGCCAGCGAGTACCACGCGCTGGTCTGGGCGGGGCGCATCGACGCGGCCCTGGAGTATGCGCAAAACACGGGAATGGACCAGCTGGGCGCGGACCTCGGCGAGGTGCTGACCGCCTACCCCGGCCGGCCGGGCTACTTCACCCACTGGGGCGAGGCGATCAAGTGCATGGCCGCGGCGGTCGGCCTGCCGGTGGGCGAATACCCCCACTCGCGGCCGCCCCAGGCCCTGCTGTCCGCCGCGGCGAAACAGCAGATCCACGCCGCCTACGAACGGGCGGGGCTCGCGGGAATCGCTGCCAGGGCAGGCTGAAACGCCTGCCGGGAAGGGTGCGGGCCCCTGGCTAGCGCCCGCTGAACCGCGGCTTGCGCTTCTCCGCGAAGGCCGCCATCGCCTCGCGGGAATCCTCCGTCGCCATGCACAGGGCCTGCATTTCCGCTTCGATTGCCAGCGCATCCGCGAGGCTGGCACTCTGCGCCAGGCGCGCGAGCCGCTTGGTCAGCGCCAGCGCCATCGGCGCGAGGTCGGCGAAAGCCGCCGCCCGCTGCAGGCTGTGCGCGTGCAACTCAGCGGCGGGGACCACCGCGTTGGCCAGGCCGAGCTCGACGCAGCGCGCGGCGTCCAGGCGGGCGCCGTCGGTCAGCAGGTCGAAGGCCCGCTGGTATCCCAGCTGGCGGCAGAGAAACCAGGCCAGCCCGCTGTCCGGGACCAGGCCCACCTGCAGCGCACTGGTCGCCATGTAGGCGCCCTCCGCCATCAGCACCAGGTCGCAGGCCAGGGCGAGAGACATGCCGACACCCACCGCGGCGCCGTTGAGCGCGGCGATCACCGGCTTGTCCAGCTTGCCGATGGCCTCCACCAGCGGCTGGAAATCGTGTACCAGCACCCGCGCGGCGCTGCGCAGGCTCGGGTCCTGCCCCTTCGAGCCGCCCTTGAGATCGGCGCCGGCGCAGAAGGCCCTGCCGGCCCCGGTGATTACCACCGCGGTCACTTCCGGGTCGCGGCCCAGTGCGACCAGCGCGTCGAGCAGGCCGCGGCGCAGCTCGATGTCGATGGCGTTGAAGCAGTCCGGCCGCTGCAGTTCCAGCAGCGCGACGCTACCCTCGTGACTGACATTCAATCCTGCGGTCATCTCGCCCTCCCCCTGTCGTTGGCGCTCAGGACTCGCGGTCCGAGTTGATCTTGCGCTGGTTGAAGGGAATCGTGTTGTCGTCGCTCGGCTCCTTCGGCAGGCCGAGGTGGCGCTCCGCCACCGCGTTGCACTGGGTCTCGGTGGTGCCGCCGCCGATACGGTGGGTGCAGACGCGGTCCAGCCCCACCGAGTTGCCGTCGCCGCCCGGCACCGCGTAGATGCCGGCCGGGCCGTGCAACTCCGACAGCAGCTCGGTGCGGCGCACGTCGGTGCGCGCGGCCATCAGGCTGGCCACCGAGCCCGCGGTGTGCGGCAGCGCGCCGTTGCGCACCCCGACCGCCACCCGCCGCGTGGTCAGCTTGTACACCGCGTCGATGACGAAGGCCTCGCCGACCAGTTGCCGCGCGTGGCTGTCCTTCTCCAGGTTGAGCGCGCGCAGCATATCCACGTATTTTCCGGGCAATTCGACGCTCGCCGCCTCGGCGGTCACCTTCAGGCCCTGGTGCCAGCCGCGCGCCATGCTCGCGTGTTCGGCGGCCAGCTGGCTGCGCACCACCGTCCAGCCGTCGTTCGGCTCGCCGATGACATGGTCCGCGGGCACGGCGAGATCGTCGAGGAACTCCTGGCAGAAATCGCTGTTGCCGCGGATCAGCTTGAGCGGCGAGATGCTCATGCCCGGCGCCTTCATGTCTACCGCGAACATGGTCAGCCCGGCGTGCTTGGGTAGCGTGGGATCGGTGCGCGCCAGGCAGATGCCCATGTCGCAGTCCATGCCGCCGGTGGTCCAGACCTTGGAGCCGTTGAGTATCCAGTGCTCGCCGCGCAGCTCGGCGCGGGTGCTCACGCCGGCGAGGTCGGAGCCGCCGGAGGGCTCGGAAAGCAGCTGGCACCAGATGTGCTCGCCGCGCAAAATGCCGGGAATATAGCGTTTTTTCAGCGTCTCGTTGCCGTGGGCGAGCAGCGTGGGGATCACCACGTTGAAGGCGTTGCCGAAGTGCCAGGGCAGGCGGCAGCCCTCCGCCTCGTCGTAGAAGGCCTCCTCGAAGTGGTGGTCCAGGCCTAGCCCGCCGTAGGCCTGCGGCAGGGTGATGCCGGCGAAGCCGCCCTCCCACAGGGCCCGCTGGATCTGCCGGTCGCGGGCCACCAGTTCCTTGCGCTCCCAGTCCATGAAGGGCTCCCCGGCGACCCGCGGCGGCAGGTTGTCGCGCAGGAACCTGCGCGCGCGCAGGCGGAAGTCCTCCAGTTCCTCGTTCCCCCTGCCCGGTGTATTCGTTGCTGTCATCACGGTTTCCTCAGACATTGGCCAGGCGGCAGAGCCGTTCGTAGTGCACCGGCGTCGCGCCCCACAGGGCCTCGTTGGCCACCGCCCGGCGCAGGTAGAGGTGAATGTCGTGTTCCCAGGTCATGCCGATGCCGCCGTGCATGTGCAGGCAGTCGCGGATGATCTCGGTGGCGAACTTGCCGCTGTGGGCCTTGGCCACGCTGGCCGCCGCGGCGGCGTCCGCCGCGCCCTCGCGCACGGCTCGCGCGGCGTGGGCCACCGCCGCCCTGGCGCCTTCGAGTTGCATGGCGTGATAGGCCAGGCGGTGCTTGAGGGCCTGGAAGGAACCGATCGGCCGGCCGAAGGCGTAGCGCTGCTTGACGTAGTCGAGGGTGAATTCGAGAACTCTGTCAGTGAGACCCACGCTCTCCGCGCTCTGTAATACCAGTGCCAGCTGCAATTGCCGCTCGAACTGCGCCGCGGCTGCACCATGGGCACCGAGCAGGGCGTCCTCGCCCAGGGCAACGCCGTGGAAGTGCACCTCGGCCAGGCTGCGGCCGAGGTCGATGGGGTCGAGCGGGTTGGTAGTCAGGCCCTTGGCATCGAAGGGCAGCAGGAACTGGGAGACGGCGCCCTGCTCGTCCAGCGCCGTCACCAGGAAGTGATCGGCCTGCTCCGCGTGTTGCACGCCGCTCGCCGTGCCCTCGAGGACATAGCCGCTGCGGGTCCTGCTCACCCGCAGCGCGCCGGGCTCGATACCGCCCCGCGGGCCGGGGGCGGCGAAACACGCGCTTGCCAGGCACTCGCCCTGTGCCAGCGCCGGCAGCCATGCCGCCTGCTGCGCCGGCGAGCCCGCGTCGGCGATGGCGAAGGCCGCTACGCAGTTGGGCAGGAAGGGACCGGGGTAGACCACCCGGCCGAGTTCCTCGGCGATGATCGCCGCGTCGATGGCGCCGCCGGTGTACTCGGCGATGCCGCCGTACGCCTCGGGCACGAACAGCGCCACCCAGCCCAGCTCGAGTCCCTCGCGCCAGGTCTCCGGGGCGAAACCCTGCCCGCTCTCCACGCAGCGCCGGGTGGCCTCGATGGGCGCGCGCTTGTGTACGAAGCGCCGCGTGGTGTCCTGCAGCATGCGCTGGTCTTCTGTGACTATGACATCCACCGCCTGTCTCCTCCTCGTTGGCAAAGCTTCACTGTCAATGCGCCCCGCTCAGCGCGAACGCGGCAGGCCGAGCCGCTTCTCCGCGATCATGCTGCGGTGGATCTCGCTGGCGCCGCCGTAGATCGTCGACACCTGCGAGTGGCGGAAGCACAGGTTGATGTAACTCGCCTGCGCATCCTCGAAGGTCAGCGAGGCCGGCGCGGTGAGATTGAGCAGTTCCAGGGCGTCGTTTTTATAAGCCTCCGAGGAAAACATCTTCGAGGCCGGCCCGAAGGCCGCATTGGGCTTGTTCTCCGCCGCCACCCACAGGGTGCGGCAGTGGAGCATGCTCGCCGCGGCGATATTGCAGCTCACCCGCGCCAGGCGCTGCTGCACGCTCGCGTCATCGAGCATCGGGCGCGTGCCGCGCAGGGTCCGGCGCGAGAATTTCTCCGCCGCTGCCAGCATCTCCTCGTGGTGGCGCACGAAGGACATGCCGTGCTCGATTTCCAGCGAGCTGGCCATCACCCGCAGGCCACCGCCGACGTCGCCGAGGCGGTAGCTGTCGGGCACGTAGACATCGTCGTAGTAGGTGATGTTGGTGCGCTCCTCCTGGAAGGTGTGCACCGCCTGGATGCTGACACCCTCGGCCTGCAGCGGCAGGATGAACATGGTCAGGCCCTTGTGCTTGGGGCCGTCGGCGTCGCTGCGCGCGAGCAGCAGCACGTAGTCGGAAATCTCGGCACCGCTGGTGAACATCTTCTGGCCGTTGATGCGCCAGCCCTCGCCGTCGCGGGTGGCGCGGGTTTTCGCCGCGAACACGTCGGAACCGGAACCCGGCTCGCTGAAGCCCAGGGCGCATACCGCCTCGCCGTTGACTACCCGGGCCAGCGCCTCGGCTTTCAATACGTCGCTGCCGAAGCGGTCCATGATGTAGCCGATGATGTTGCAGGTGCGCTGGGGATGGCCGGTCCAGTTGTAGTCGTCCCAGACCTTGTAGGCCGCCTGCATGGCGTAGGAACTCGCCCCGCGCCCGCCCATGTGTTTCGGCCAGGCGGGAAACAGGATGCCGGCGTCGGCCATCTTTTTGTGCAGGCCCGGATCGTGGCCGGAAAAGGAGTAATGCGCCTTGGCCCGCAGTTCGTCGGTGAGGTTGGCCTCGAAGAAGGCGCGGGTCTCCTCCGCCAGCGCCGCGGCCTCCTCGCCGAGGTCGAACTCGATCGGCATCGGCCCCACGTCGGGCAGCTCGGCCCGCTCACCCGCGTAGCGACGGCGCGCCACTTCGGCGAGAAATTCCTGCGGGTCGCCGTAGACCAGCGGCAGGGCCTTGGCCCGCAGGTTATACAGGTGGATGTCGTACTCGAGGGTCACGCCGTAACCACCGAAGGTGTGCAGCGCGTGAGCTACCGCGCGCTCGGCGCTGCTGCTGGCCCACCAGATGGCGGCGCTGATCGCCTCGCCGGCGCCGGGGTCCGCATCGGCGGCGGCGCGGATCGCCCGCCAGTTGAGCAGGCCGCCGGCGTCGACGGCGACCACCAGGTCCGCCAGCGGGTGGGAAATGGCCTGGAAGCTGCCGATGGGGCGGTCGAACTGCACCCGCTCGCAGGCGTACTCCGCGGCCATCTCCAGGGCCTGGCGGGAGAGCCCGACCAGGGCGGCGGCGGTGAGCAGTTTCCACTCCTCGACGACGGCTGCGTGGAGGGCGAGCGCCTGCGCGCCCTGCCCCAGCACTTGCCGCGCGCAGCTGGCGAGATCGAGATAGCCGATCGGCGTGGCGCCGAGGGTCGGCTGCGCCTGGAACTGTTCTGGCCGCGTCAGCAGCAGGATGTTGTCGCCCTCGCGGCCGATCACCACGGACGCAACTGCACCACCGGCCACCAGTTGCCGCGGCTGTTCGGCGATGTCGTGGAAGGCCAGGCTGATGACTTTCTCGCCGCTGGCGAAGGCCTCGCGCAGGCCGGCGCTGTCGTCCGGGTCGAGCTGGGCCAGCAGGCGCAGGGCGCAGATGCTCTCGGCGAGGGGCCCGGAGGCGAGGGTGCGCCCGGCCTCCTCCAGCAGCAGGCTGGCGTCCAGCAGGCCGAGACCGAGGCCGCCGGCCGCTTCCGGCACGCGCATCAGGAAGGCACCGAGTTCCGCCAACCCGGTCCACAGGCGGCTGTCGAAGCCGCCGGGCTGGGCGGCGCGCACCCGCTCGCTGGTGCTTTCCGCGGCGAGGAAGCGGGCGAAGGTCTCCCGCATCATTTGCTGGTCACTGCTCAACTCGAGTTGCATGCTGCTTTCTACTCCCTGAAAGTTTTCAAATGACCGCGCGCTGGCGCAGGCCTGCCAGCGCGGCGGCGTCGTAGCCCAGTTCCGCCAGCACCGCCTCGGTGTGCTCGCCCAGCTGCGGCGGGCGCGCGCGGATCGAGCCGGGCGTGGCGGACATACGGAAGGGGGTTTCGATCAGCGGCGCGGACACCGGCAGGCCGGGGTACTCGACCGCCTGCAGGAAGCCCATCGCCTCGATGTGCTCATCCTGCAGGGCCTGGCGCGGCGAGAGCACCGGCGAGGCGGGAATGCGCGCGGCGTCGAAACCGGCCATGGCCTCGGCCACGTCCTTGCCCTCGCACCAGTCCTGCATGCAGGCGTTGAGGACGTCGCCGTTGGCGGCGCGCAGCTCGTCGTTGGCGAAGCGCGGGTCCGCGAACCAGTCGGGCCTGTCGACCAGCCGGCACCAGCGCTTGAACATACCCTGCCCCGCCACCTGCACCAGGATCCAGCCGTCGCTGACCCGGAACAGGTCGCTGGGGCCGATGGCCACTCCCTTGTTGCCGGTGCGGCCGCGATCGGGGGCGGCGATGGCCTCCTCGATCAACAGGGCGTTGGACATCATCAGCGCCGTGGGCAGGATGGCCGCCTCGACCTCCTGGCCCTCGCCGGTGGCCTTGCGGTGGAACAGCGCCATCATGGTGGCGATGGTCAGCGACAGGGCAGTGGAATAATCCACGTAGGGCACCGCGGTGCGGATCGGCAGTTCCGGCGGGCCGGTGCGGTACACCGCACCGGACATGACCTGGCCGATGCCGTCGAAGCCCACGCGGTCACTGTAGGGGCCGCCGCGGCCGTAGGCGGTGGCACTGGCGAGGATGATGTCCGGCTTGATCGCCTTGAGGCTGGCGTAGTCCAGGCCCTGCTCGCGCAGCACCGCCTCCGGCATGTTGGCGACGACGATATCCGCGCTGGCCACGAGTTTGGCGACGATCTCCCGCCCCTCCGGCGTGCCCGGGTCGAGGGTGATGCAGCGCTTGTTGCGGTTGCACTGCAGGAAGCCCGCGCCCACACCCTCGGGCACCACCGCCTGCACCCAGCGATCCTCGCCGCCCTCGCGCTTCTCGATGCGGATCACGTCGGCGCCCATGTCGGCGAGGATCGCACTGCACCAGGGCGCGGCGATGTAGCGGCCGAAGTCGAGCACGCGCACGCCGGCGAGTACCTGCTGCTTGCCAGTCACTTGCTGCTTACCGCTCAGGAACAGGTCCAGTGGGGATCGCGTTTCTCCATGAAGGCCGCCGGCCCCTCCTTCGCGTCGTTGGACTGGGCGCAGCGCATGCGGTAGCTCTCCGCCAGCAGTTCCGCCTCGCTGACCGGCAGCGAGTAGCCCTTGCGGATCGCCATGCGGGTGCCGCGCACCGCCAGCGGCGCGTTGCGGTTGACGGTCTCGGCGATTTCCCAGGCCCGCTCCATGAGTTTTTCCTTTGGCGTGATCTCGGTGATCAGGCCGAGTTCGTAGGCGCGCGCAGCGCTCATGCGCTCGTGCTTGCCCATCAGCGCCATGCGCATGGCGACGTTGAGCGGCAGCACCCGCGCCATGCGCACCATCTCGCGCCCGGAGACGATGCCGATGGAGACATGCGGGTCGAAGAAGGTCGCGTGTTCCGCGGCGATGGCGATATCCGCGGTGGAGACGAGGTCGAGGCCGGCGCCACAGGCGGCGCCGTTGACCGCGCAGATGATCGGCTTGGACATGTTCAGGTAGGGCGGCGTCGCCTCCTGGGGCACCTCCCACTGGCGGTAGGAGGTCAGCATGCCCTCCCCCCACATGTCGATGCCGGTCGGCTGGCCGTCGACGTAGGTGCCCTCGATCACGCTGACGTCGGCGCCGGTGCACAGGGCCTTCTCCCCGGCGCCGGTGTAGATGACGGTCCAGATGTCCTGGTCCGCCTCCACTTCCGCCCACAGGCTGCGCAACTCGCGCATCATGTCGATGGAGATCGAGTTCATCACCTCCGGGCGGTTGAGGGTGATGCAGGCGCTGTGGCCGCGTTTTTCGAACAGGATGGCGTTGTCGCTCACGGAGTTTTCTCCCTATTTTTCCGGTGGTTTCTTGTCGTTGGCTTGGGGGTTGTCGCGCAGCACCAGCGGCGTGTTGGCGAGCCGTTCCACGCTGCGGCCGCCGGCGCGGTCGAGGTCCCTGCACAGGTCGATGGCGAGCTTGGCGACGCCCACCGCATCGGCGGGCTTGGCGGCCAGGCGCTGGCAGAAGTCCCACACCCGCTGCTCGAATTCTTCCGCCGGCCAGACCGCCTGGACCAGCCCGGCGGCGAGCGCGGTCTGCGCGTCCATGCGCTCGCCGGCCATGCCCAGCCACTTGGCCCAGCCCACCCCGCACAGGCGCACGATGCGGCTGGTGCCGCCGCTGCCGGCGATCATGCCGAGGTCGACCTCGGGCAGGCCGAAGCTCGCGTCGCTGGAGGCGAGGCGGAAGTCCACCGCCCCGGCCATCTCCACGCCGAGGCCCAGGCAGGGGCCGTTGATCGCCATCACCACCGGCTTCTCGACGCTTTCCATCTCGTCGAAGATGCTGTGGATGTTGCGCCGGTAATCGCGGCGGAATTCCTGCATGCCGCGGGTCGCGGGAAAGCGCTCGCGGTGCTCGACGATGTCGATACCGGCGCAGAAAAAGGGCCCGCTGGCACGGATCAGCAGCAGGCGCAGGGCGTCGTCGTCGCGCAGGTCGTCCACCGCAGCGGCGATCACCTCGCGCATGGCGATGCTCATGGCATTGCGCTTGGCCGGGCGGTTGAGGGTGAGGACGACGATGCCGTCCCGGTCTTCGCGCAGTATGTCCTCGGTCATCACAACTCCATCGTCAGCCCGGCCAGGCGGGTTTTGGCCCGCCGGGGATCTTCCGGCAATTGGTGCAGCACGTGGGCGCGCTTGAGCAGGCGGTGGGCGTCGACCTCGTCGGTAAAACCCATGCCGCCGTGAATCTGGATATTGGCGCGGGCGGCCCTGAGCGCCTCTTCCCCGGCGAGCAGTTTGGCGCTGAGCACCTGGAACTCCGCATCCGCCGCCGCGCTCTCCAGGGCGCTGACCGCGGCCAGGGTCTGCGACCAGCACAGCTCGGCGCCGAGGGCGGCATCGGCGCAGCGGTGCTTGACCGCCTGGAAGGCGCCGATCGGCCGGCCGAACTGCACCCGGCTGCGGGCGTAGTCGGCAGCCATGTCGCGGGCCTGCTCGAGCAGGCCGCAGAGCATGGCCGCGAGCAGCAGCCGGGCACCCAGTGCCAGAGGGGCGTCCTCGATCTTCACGCCGGACAGGTCGGCAGCGGGAATCCGCTGCAGGAACAGCGCGTCATCGATACAGGGGATGTCCCGCGCCTCGCCCGTGGCGAACTCGCCCAGGGACAGCGCGTCGCCATCGAGCAGGAGGCAGAGGCCGTCCTGTGCGTCGAGCAGTTGCAGCTGCCCGTCGCCCAGTGGCATGGCCAGGCCGACCCGGCGCTCGCCGCGCAGCAGGCGCTCGCGCAACTGCGTTTCGCCGCCGGCCGCGGCGACCCGCACCCCGAGCACGCTGGCGACCAGCGCCGGCGACAGCAGGCAGCGCCCGGCCTCGCGACAGGCCAGGGCGCTCTCCATCCAGCCGAGGCCAAGGCCGCCCTCGGCCTCCGGCAGCGCGATGCCGAACAGGCCCAGTTCGGCGAGCCCGCTCCAGTGCGTCGAGTCCGGCTCACCCCCGCGCAGGCGCTGCAGCGGGAACACATCGGCGAGGTAGCGGGCGACGCCGTCGGCGAGAGCGAGCTGTTCCTCCTGCGGCAGCAGCACACTCATGCCCCGCGCTCCAGTGTGGCGTCGTGGCGCGGCAGGTTGAGAATGCGCTCGGCGATGATGTTGCGGCGGATCTCCGAGGTGCCGCCGCCGATGGTGCCGGCGTAGCTGAACAGGTACTTGTCCACGGGAACGGGGCCATCGCCCGCGGCCTGCAATTCCAGGCCCGCGGCGCCGGCAAGCGCCATCCAGGTTTGGTAGACCTGCTGCTTGAGCTCGGCCAGCATGAGGGCAACGTAGGTGCCCTCGGGGCCGGGCACGGACCCGGCCCGGGAGCGCGCGGCGCCGTGGTAGGTCATGGCGCGCAGGCCCGCGGCGCGGGCGCGCAACTCGCCGAGTCGTTCGGCAACCGCAGGGTCCTCGGCCAATGCCCTGCCCCGGGTGTCGCGGGTCGCACGGGCGTAGGCCAGCAGTCTTTCCACCGTCACCGCAAGGCGCATCTGCGACTCGATAAAGGCCGTGCCGCGCTCGAAGGCGAGGGTCGCCATGGACACCCGCCAGCCCTCACCCAACTCGCCGACCACGTTGGCCAGCGGAATGCGCACCTCGTCGTAAAACACTTCACAGTTGTGGTACTCGCCGTCCATGGACCTGATCGGCCGCACCGTGATACCCGGGCTGCGCATGTCGCAGATCACCCAGCTGAGGCCCTGGTGCCGGCTGGAGCCGGGCTCGCTGCGCAGCAGCAGTTCCTGGTAGTCGGCGGCCTGGGCGAAGCTCGTCCAGATCTTGCTGCCGCTCACGACCAGTTCGTCGCCATCGACCACGCCACGGCAATTGATGCCGGCGAGATCGGAACCGGCGTTGGGCTCGGAGAAACCCTGGCACCAGATGGCCTCGCCACGGAGGATCCTGGGCAGGTGGAAATCCTTCTGCGCCTGGCTGCCGCAGAGCATGAGGGTCGGCGCGGCGTGCTGCAGGCCGACGAAAAGACCGTTCATCTCCGGCGCGCCTGCCCGGGCGTACTCCTCGTACCAGACGATCTGTTCCTGCTGGCTGAGCCCGCGGCCGCCGTACTCGACCGGCCAGTTGATACCCGCCCAGCCGGCCTCGAACAGGGTTCGCTGCCACTGGCGCAGGTAGGCCGCCTGTTCACTGCCGGACAGGCTGATCGGCGGGCAGGCCTGCGCCGGCAGGTTGGCCTGCAGCCAGGCGCGGACCTCCGCCCGGAACGCGGCAGCCGGGTCGCCGTTCACTGGCGGCGGGCTCCCGCGCGCATCCCCCGGCCGTCTTCCCGAGTTGCTCCAGCGCCGTTATGCTGCATTTTATTATGTTCCGACAGGTTGATTTAATCGTTTAACTATTTGTACTGGCATGGAATTGTCCAATGGGCAGAAATACTTTGCAAGCCATGATTTAAATAGCTTTTATCTGTTATCGGAGCATGCTTCAATTAACTAACTAATTATTAAACTAATCAAGCGGATAGGGGCCCCGATACCCGCCCCGACCGGGCCCGCCGGCGCCGCAAAGCCATATCCAGAGAAGCAACAGAGCACATAAGAGGAGTCATTCCATGCCATCAGTCGTCATCACCAGCGCCGTGCGCACCGCCGTCGGCACCGCCCGCAAGGGCTCCCTCGCCAATACCCCGCCGGAGGAACTCGCCCGGGTCGCCATCGCTGCGGCGCTGGCCCGCTCCGGCTTCGCCGCGGAGCTGATCGACGACGTGGTGATGGCGGAATCCCTCGCCGGCGGCGGCGCCATCGCCCGCCACGCCGCGGTGGCGCTGGGCCTGCTCGGCGCCGGCGGCATGGCGGTCAACCGGCACTGCGCCGGCGGCCTCAGCGCCGTGGGCATCGCCGCGGGCGCCATCAGCGCCGGCATGGAACGGGCGATGATCGCCGGCGGCGTCAACTCCAGCTCCTTCATGCCGCGCATGCAGCAGCGCGACCCGGCGACCCAGGAATTCCAGGACTGGTGGATTCCCCCCACTCACCCGGACAGCCCCGAGGCGCCGAACAGGGACATGTCGATCACCGTCGGCTGGAACGCCGCCAGGACCCTCGGCCTGAGCCGCGAGGAACAGGATGCCTGGGCCCTGCGCTCCCACCAGCGCGCCGCGGCAGCCATCGACGCCGGCCACTTTGCCGAAGAAATCGTGCCGGTCACGGTCACCGGCATGGATGGCAAACAGTTCGAGTTCGCCACCGACGAACACGTGCGCCGCGACACCAGCATGGAAAGACTCGCCGCCCTGCAGGTGCTGCACCCGGAGATCGAGGGCTTCAGCATCACCGCCGGCAATGCCAGCGGCGCCAACGACGCTGCCTGCGCCCTGGTACTGAGCTCGGAAAGTTTCGCCAAAGCCGAAGGCGCGCCGATCCTCGCCACCGTCCACGGCTGGACCGCGACCGGCGTAGACCCGGCAAAAACCGGGCTTTCGGTACCCAGGGTGGTGGAGAAACTGCTCTCGCGCACCGACTTCCGGCAACAGGACATCGCCCTGTGGGAGATCAACGAGGCCTTCGCCTCGGTGCCGCTGGGCGCCTGCCGGGTGATGTCGCTGGACGAGGACACGGTCAACATCTCCGGCAGCGGCTGCTCCATCGGCCACCCGATCGGGGCTTCCGGCGCGCGCATGCTTACCACCCTGTGCAACGACCTGCGCCGTCGCGGCGGCGGCCTGGGCATCGCGGCGATGTGTGCCGGCGGCGGCCAGGCGGGAGCGGTGTTGATCGAGGTCTAGCGGCGCAGGGTCAGGTATTCAGCGCCGGCCGTTTCGCCTCGCGCCAGGCCGCGTTGTTTTCCTCGGCGATGCGCGCGGCCTTCTGCCAGAAAGCCTCACCCTTGGCCCGCACATTGAAGTCGAAGCGGGTGGCGTGGCGGAACTCGAGTAGTTCGACACCGTCGGGACCCGGCTGGTAGGTGTAGGCCACGTCCGCGGGGATGAAGAAACTGTCCCGGGGGCCGAGTTCCTCGGTGCCCAGGCGCAGGGAGCCGGCGATGATGTAGTACAGGCAGTCGCAGTTGTGGCTGTGCAGGGGCAGCGGGTAATCCCGCTTGAACCAGACATGGGAGAGATGGAAACCCGGCAGGTCGACCAGTACCGTGACCTCCTCGCCGCGGGCCTGGCCGGGCGCGTGAATCCGCGCCAGCCCTTCCATTTGCGCCTGGTTGAACTGCGGCAGCTCCATGCAGCCCGCCTCGATCAACGAGGGCGCCTCGTCCGCGCGATAGATTTTGAATTTTCCACTGGCTGTCTCATCCGTCATCAGACTTGCTCCTCAGTTGTATTGGCCGGCAGCGACTGGCGCTGCCGAAACTCGAACAGGATGCCGAGGTTGTCCCGCGGGTCCACGGCGATGCTGCCCGGCACGCTGCCGGCGATTACCCGCAGCCCCTTTTCCTCGAACCAGGCTCGCGCCCGCCCGATATCGCTCACCGCGTAGAGGGTCGAGCGCATACCCTGCCCCTGCAACAGCATTGCATCCAGCAGTTCGCCCGCTCCGGCAGGACTGAGCAACTCGACCCGCGCATCGGCGATCTGCAGGGCGAACAGCCGCGCGCCCAGCGCCGGGCACGCCTCCTCGCCGAGGGGTTTTGCACAGAGAAACGCCTGCAGGAAGGCGCTGGCGGCAGCGGCATCGGCAACCGCGTGGCTGTAGCCGAGGAAGCCGGCGAAACCGACCGGCTGCTCCGCCCAGTACTGCGCGCCGCGGGTACGGGTTTTGACATGCGCCGCCTCGGGGCCGTAAAAACTGCCGTCGAAAAATTCGTAATCGACACCGAAACCGTCGCGCGGCTCGGTGTGAATGGCCTGGCCGATGTCGCGGGTGATGCCGATGCCGTGGGCGGCGCAGGCTGCCCGGGCCTGGTCGACGTCCGCTTCGAATTCGATGCCAAGGTAGTGCGGGCCGATACGCCCGTGCAGGAGGAAGTGCTTCGGCTCGAACAGTTCCATGATGAAGCCGCCGACCTCGATCAGGCAGGCGTGCCAGTTTTCGCCGGGCAGGTCGAGCATGAAGGAGGCGCCGAAAACCGCCTCCAGGTGCTGCACGCTGCGCTCGAGATTTTCCACCACCACGTTGCTGTGACTGGCTTTTCTACACTTGACCGAAAGGCTCACCGGAACATCCTCCTCAGCCCTGACCCGTTTTTATTTAACTATTTGAAATGCACTTTCACCGGGATCAGGCGACCATTCGGAGTGTACACAGCAAACTGACATTTTGCACTTTAAACGGCATATATAGCCTGTAACGACATGATCGCTGCGCAACCCGCAGCGCGTACCCGGAATGCATCGCGCGGCACAGCTTATAATAATCTAACTAAAATATAACGAAGCGCAGTTGCACTCCGCCCGCCCCCGAAGGCATCCTGCCAGCCCCCGACCAGGAAGCGCAGCCCGTGAGCACAGACAGCCAGAGCCCCTACCTACTCGCCCGCCACCGCGGCAAGGCCCCCGCGGCGCCGGAGTGGTTCAGCTCGGCACTGGCCCGGCAGCCCGAGCGGCGCTTCTTCGACTCCCAGGGCGCCAGCATCGAACTGCTGCTCTGGGGCGAGGCGGGAAAGCCCGGCCTGCTGTTCCTGCACGGCAACGGCGCCCACGCCGACTGGTGGAGCCATATCGCGCCCTTCTTTGCCGAAGACTACCGCTGTGCCGCGCTGTCCTGGAGCGGCATGGGCAATTCCGCCCGCCGCGCCGAAGGCTACACGGTGGAACTGCTGGCCGGCGAGGCGCGCGACGCCGTCGCCGCCGCGGGCCTGCTGGAAGGCGGCGACAAGCCGATCGCCGTTGCCCACTCCATGGGCGGAGTCATCGGCCTGATGGCCAGCGCCGAGCACACCCCCTTCCGCGCCCTGGCGCTCATCGACAGCCCACTGGCTGTCGACCCGCAGCAACTTGCAGACTTCCGCTCGGGCGCGCCCAGGGCGAGAGCACAGCACCGGCCCTTCGCCAGCCTCGAGGACGGCCTCGCCCGCTTTCGCCTGTCGCCGCCGCAGCCCTGCGCCAACGACTACATCGTCGATCACATCGCCCGGCGTTCGCTGCGCCCGGGCGACGCGGGCTGGGAGTGGCACTTCGATGCCCGGCGAGTGACGATGGACGCCCAAGACACCGAGAGCTTCGCGGCGAAAAACACCTGCCCGCTGGCCTTTATCTACGGCGAGGACTCCGCCCTGATGACACCGCAGACCCTGGCCATGAGCCTGGCAGTGCTGCCGCCGCAGGCGCCGGTAATCCCCATCCCCGCCGCCCAGCACCATGTGATGATCGACCAGCCGCTGGCCCTGGTGGACGCACTGCGCGAACTGCTGGCCGACTGGCCCTGAGCGAACCACCCTTATTAACTAACTATTTATATTCAATCTGGCCTGATGTGCCCGGCGCCCACGCGCCACCAGCCTGATGTGAATTTACACTGTAAAATTCGCTAATCCACCATGCAAACTCACTGACACGCCCACGCCGCCAGACACAGCTCCGGCCGATTTACATTTATTTAGTTAGATATTAGTATCGGTGCGAGCCTGAAAATAAATTCAACCGGGCGCGCTCGCCAGAGATCGGCGCCATGCGAGGAACAGGATGGCATTCAGCATCGGCAATCTGCTGCGGCCCGGGCGGGTCGCCCTGCTGCTCTCGGAAGTGCAGCGCAGTGTGATCGGCGACCAGGCCAGGCTGGTCGCCCTGGCGGAAGCCGCCGGCGAGGTCGGGGTCATTGCCAACAGCGCCCGCCTGGCCGACTGCGTGCGCAGCAGGGGCGGTGTGGTCGTCCACTGTCTCGCCAACATCAAACCGGGGCGTTTTGGCGCCAACACCAATGCCCGCCTGTTCCAGCGCGGCGGCAAACCCGGCGGCGACGCCAGCCCTGTAAATAGCGAGGATTTCGACCTGCCCTGCCCCGAGGTCTGGGCCGAGGGCGATGTGATCTCGCTGCGCGACCACGGCCTCAGCCCGATGGCGGATACGCAACTCGATCACCGCCTGCGCAACACCGGCATCGACACCCTGATCATCGCCGGCGTCTCCCTCAACGTCGCCCTGCTCGACCTCGCCATGACCGCGGTCAACAACAGTTACCAGGTGATCGTCGCCAGCGATGCGGTGGCGGCCATTCCTGTCGATTACGGCCCGGTGGTCATGCGCAACACGCTGCTGCCGATCGCCACCATCGCCAGCTGCGACGAGATCATCGCCGCCTGGCCGGACCAGCAGGCCGCGGCACTTTGAGCCAGGAGATTGCAGCATGAGCCAGTGGGAACAGAAGGCCGCCATCGGCGAGCTGATCAACAACTACACCGGGGCCGCGGGACGGCTGGATATCGAGGAATTTGCCGCATTTTTTCTCGATGAGGCCGAGGTCCACGGCGTCGCCAGCCTGCTCGGCCAGCCGGAACCACTGCGTGGAAAGGCTGGCATTGCAGGCTTTTTCGGCCCTCTGTTCCAGGGTATCGACTGGCTGGTGCAGCAGAACACCACCACCGATATCCGCATCGACAGCGACGGCCGGCGCGCCAGCGCGTCGACCAACATCGTCGAACTGGCACAGCCGGCGGGGCGGGAAATGATCGTGATGATCGGCCGCTACGACGACGAGATCGAGCTGACAGGTGCGGGCTGGCGCTTTCGCAAACGGGTGCTGACGCCCTTCCGGTTTTCCACCGTCCCCAATCCGCCACAGTAACAGGCGGGCACGCACGGAGAGCGGCGCCATGAGCGAAGCGAACAACAGCAGTGACGCTGCGCAGCCAGTGCATGCGAGCCAGTGCAGCCCGGTGCGCAAGCAAAGCTACGCCTGCCCCGACTACCTGCGCCGGGAGTACCGCAAGCTCTGGCCCCGGGTCTGGCAGATGCTCTGCCGCGAGGAGGAGCTGGCCAGCACCGGCGATTACGTCACCTACGACATCGGCGACGAATCGCTGATCGCCCTGCGCAGCGAGTCCGGTGCCATCCGCGTTTTCCACAACAGCTGCCTGCACCGCGGCCGCCGCCTGGTCGACGACTGCGGCCGGCTGAGCCACATCCGCTGCCCCTTCCACGGCTGGCGCTGGGACCTCGACGGCAACAACCAGCAGGTGACCTTCCGCGAGGACTGGGGCGGGCAACTCGACGGCGACGACCTGGCGCTGCCCGGCGTGCGCCACGACAGCTGGGGCGGCTTTGTCTTCGTCACCTTCGACCCGGAGGCGGAACCGCTGCTCGACTACCTCGGCGAGGCCGCCCGGGCGCTGGCGCCCTTCGAGCTGGACAAAATGCGCTACCGCTGGCGCAAGTGGCTGAAGATTCCCGCCAACTGGAAGGTGGCGCTGGAAGCCTTCAACGAGGGCTACCATGTCTCCGTCACCCACTGGCCGCTGAACCAGTTCGGCACCAGCCGCTTCGTCAGCCGCGCCGCGGGGCGCCACGGCACCTTCGCCACGGACTACTCGAACCTGCGCCCGGAAGCCAACCGCGGCGAGCGCCCCGAGGGCGAAGCGGCGCAAGTGGACATCAAGGCCTACTGCCTGTCACTCGCCCGCTTCTTCCGCTTTCTCAAGGACAATATCGATTCCAACATGACCGACACCATGGTCCACGCGGCGCAGACCCTGGCGGCAAATGTGGCGGCCGACGCCACTGTCGCCGATGTGAGCGCGCTGCTCATGCAGACCGCGCGCGCCATCGACGAGGCGCGCGGCGTCAGCTGGCCGCAGATCACGCCGCAGCAGTACCAGGAGGGCGGCATCGACTGGCACATCTTCCCCAACACGGTACTGCTGCCGATGGCCACCAACTGCCTCGGCTACCGCGCCCGCCCCGACGGCGACGACCCGGACAGCTGCATCTTCGAGGTCTACCAGCTGGAGCGCATGCCGGAGCAGGAGATCAGGAAGGTGGAGAATATCCGCAACGACGACATCCACGACAGCGCCTTCTGGGGCGAGATCCTGCTGCAGGATTTCCAGCAGATGGCGGACACCCACCGGGGCATGAAATCCAGCGGCTACCGCGGCCCGCGATTGAACCCGCGGCAGGAGGCGGCGCTGGCCAACTTCCACCGGGTCTATCACGAGTACCTCGGGGACTAGCCGCTCACTCCGGCGCCAGGCCCAGCTCGGCCAGGATGTCGCGGGTGTGCTCGCCGGAGCGCGGCGGGCGCTGGCGGATTGCCGGCGGCGACTCGCTCATCGCAATCGGCAGCGACATCAATTCGACCGGCCCCCCTGCCCCGGTTCCCTCCACCGGCTGGAACAGGTCCATGGCCTGCACCTGGGGATGCGCCAGCGCCTGCCCCGGCGAGAGCACCGGGCCGGCGGGAATGCGCGCGGCGGCGAGTTCCGCCAGCGCCTCGTCCGTGCTGCGCGAGTCGCACCACGCCTGCATGCGCTGTGACAGCAGCTCGCCGTTGATGCCGCGCAGTTCGTCACTGGCGAAGCGCGGGTCCTCCAGCCAGCCCGGCTCGCCCATCAGGGCGGCCCAGCGTTTGAAAATCACCGGCCCGACCACCTGGGTCACCACCCAGCCATCCCGGGTGCGGAAGGTATCGGTGGGCCCGTTGACGAAACTGCGGTTACCGATGGCGCTGCGCTCCGGCTGCAGCGCCGCCTGCTCGACGAGGTAGGTGGCGCTGAAGGCCATGCCGGCCGCCAGCAGGTTGGTCGAGACCTGCTGGCCGCGGCCGGTTTTGTTGCGCTCGACCAGCGCCGCCATCACGCCGAAGGCCGCGTAGAGCGCCGCCGCGTGATCGACCCAGGTGATCGGCGTGCGGTAGGGAACATCGCCGGGGCCGGAGAGATAGGCGGAGCCGCACATGGCCTGGCCGACGCTGTCGAAGCCCGGCCGCTCGGCCCAGGGGCCGACCGCGCCGAAGGAGGAGATATTGGCGAGGATGATGTCCGGGCGAACGGCGCAGAGGCTCGGGTAGTCGAGGCCCATTTTCTCCAGTGCGCTGTCCGGCACGTTGACCACCACCACGTCGGCGCTGGCGATCAGCCGGCGCATGATCTCGCGGCCGCGCTCGCTGCCCGGGTCCAGTTCCAGCGAGCGCTTGTTGCGGTTGATCTGCAGGAACAGGGCGCCATCGCCCCCGGCGGTGAGCGGGGTGATCTCGCGATCCTCGCCGCCGCCCTGGCGCTCGATGCGGATGACGTCGGCGCCGAAATCGGCGAACAGGGTGGCGCAGTAGGGCCCGGCCACGTAGCGGCCGAAGTCGAGGACGCGAATACCGTCGAGGGGGCCCATGGCTTCAGTTCACCGCCTCAGCTCACTCGCGACCCGGGTCGACCAGCACGGTGACCTCGGCTTCCGCATCGCGCATGCGCTCGAAGGCGGCCTCGACGCCGGACAGGCCGACGGTGTTGCTGATCATCGCCGCCGCATCGATTTTGCCCTCAGAGATACTGCCCAGGGTCTGCGCGAATTCCTCCCCGCTGTAGGCGATGACGAAGCGCAGGGAGAGCTCCTTGGCCGCCGCCAGCACCGGCTCGAAATAATCGGTTTCCATGCACACGCCAACCACCACGAACTGGGCGGCCGGGGGCGCCTGCTCGATCAGCCCCTGCAGCACGCCGCGCTTGCCGACGCACTCGAAGATCACCGCGTCCGCCGGGTCGCCGCCGTAGCGCGCCGCGGCCAGCGCCTGCATGGTCGCGGGCACCTCGAAGTCCTCCCAGCGGGCGTGGGGCGATTCCCCGGCCGGGTCGATGACCAGGTCGGCACCGAGCTTTTCCGCCACGCCGCGGCGCATGGCGGAGTAATCCACCGCGATCACCGGACCGAAGCCCCGGGCCTTGAGCGCGGCGATCACCGACAGGCCGATCTGCCCGCAGCCGATCACCATCGCCACCGAGCGCTTTGACAGCCGCGCCGCGTTGACCGCGTGCTCGCCGACGGCGATCGGCTCGACCATCGCCGCCTCTGCGGCGGAGAGGCCGTTGGTCACCGGCAGCAGCAGGTTTTCATCGAGCACCATGTACTGGGCGAGGCCGCCCGGCAGCAGCTGGGAGTAACCGATCTGCTCCATCCTGCCGCCGGGGCCGCTGGCGTAGGGCATGGAGACCACCGTCGAGCCCAGCGGCAGGCGGCGGCTGGTGTCCGGGCCGAAGTCGACGATCTCCGCGCAGTACTGGTGGCCGAAAACCGTTTTTCCCACGGGTTTACCGGCCTTGCCCTGCCTGCCGGGAACCACGCTGAACATGTGCTCCAGGTGATGCAGGGCGTGCAGGTCGGAACCGCAGATGCCGCAGACCAGGGAGCGCACCAGCACCTGGCCCTTGCCGGGCTGCGGCAGCTCCATGTCCTCGACTTTCAGTACACCGGGCTCGGTGCGGACAACCGCCTTCATCATTATTCTGTTGCTCCCAATCCATCGGCGGCCACCGCCGCCGGAAAATCCAGTACCGTCAGCAGGCCGGGCGGCGCTGCCATCACCCGGGGCAGCATATTCATTGCCCGCGCCGCATTCAACGCGGTATTGGATGCGTGCGGGTCCGCGCCCGCGGGCCAGCCGAGGCTGCAGGTCATGGCCGGCTCGCCGTCGATCTCCACCTGCCAGGCGGGCTCCTCCGTCGTCTGCCGCCAGTTATCACCCAGCCCCAGCACCGCGGTGAGCTCGTTGGTCAGGCGGTAGAACTCGCGGCCATCCGCCCAGGCCGCAATGGTCCAGCGCACCCCGGCGATGGTGCCCGGCTCCAGTACCAGGCCGCTGGCGGGCAGCGTCGTGCGCTCGCTGGCCAGCGCGTACTCGACATCGAGCAGTTCGGCGCGCTGCCACTGCAGGCCCATGCCCTTCGCAAGCATCCTCGAACCCTGGGCGGCGACGCTGGTCCAGCCCTGGTTGACCCGTTCGATCAGCGGGTTGTCGCCGGGCTGCTGGCCGAGGCCGACAAGGTTGCTGAGCTGGTGCAGGGAGTGGCTGGTCGCCACGTGGTTGCGCTGGCGCGCGCGGATCTGGCGGATGCGGCCGCTGTAGCCGCTGAGAAACAGGGGCAGCACGTCGCTGATCAGGCCGGGGATGTTGCCGCCGGCGCAGAAGGATGCATTGCCCTGCGCCGCCGCAGCCGCCAGCACCGGCTCCTCCGGCGCGCCCTCGAGAAAGTAGCCGCCCATGCCGGTGTAGAGGTTGATACCCGCCGCGAGCAGCCTGGCGTAGGCTTCGACGTCGTAGGTCTTGCCGCTCCAGATGACACCGTCGGGCTTCAGCGCAATGATCGCGTCGAGGCTGTCGGTGGCGGCAATGCCGTTGGGCGGCCCGCCGGCCAGCTCGCCCGAGTCCCTGCCGACCTTGGCCGGGTCCTGCACCAGCACGCCGACCAGTTCCAGCTGCGGATGGCCGGCCATGCGGCAAATGATTTCCGACCCGATGGCGCCGGTATAGCACTGGGCCACGCGAAAACGCGCCATGGCTTGCCCTCCATTTAGCCCTTGTTTTTAGCTGCGGACGGACCCTGGCGAACCCCGCCGGCCGGCCTCAGGCGCGCCCCTCGAGCAGGTTCCTGAGATTGCTGCTGAAGACTTTCTCGACATCCTGCGGGGAAAAATCGGCGAATTCGTCGAGGTACTCCAGGGGGTTCTTCAGGCCCTCGGCGTGGGGATAATCGCTGCCGAACAGGAGGTGCTCGACCGGCACGTCCTTGCGCAGCTCGGACAGGTCATCCTCGTAGAAGGGCGCGACGTAGATGTGCTCGCGAAAGGCGTCGCGCGGGTGGCGCCTGAACACCTGCGGCATCTTGCCGTAGGCCTGGTCGAACTTGTGCAGCAGCGGCCGCACCCAGGTGCCGCCGTTCTCGATGGAGGCGACCTTGAGCGTCGGGTGGCGGTCGAATACGCCGTGGCAGATCAGCGCGGCGATCGAGTCGGAAATGGCGCGGCCAATCAGGTCGACCACCACTTTCATCGGGTCGAAGCTGAAGGCGAGCTGCTCGCCCTCGCCGCCGGTCCACCAGCGGGTGATGCGGTCGTAACCGCTGTCGGAGCCGTGCAGGGTGACAAAAATGCCCGCCTCGGCGACCCGCGCCCAGAAGGGGTCGTACTCGGCGTAGCCGAAGGAGCGGCTGCCGCGGATGTCCGGCACCGGCGCGGGGCGGATGTTGACTACCCGGGCACCGTTTTCCAGCACGTATTCCAGTTCCTTCACCGCCGCATCGACATCGGTCAGCGTGATGAAGGGCACCATGAACAGCCGGTTATCCCGGGCCAGGTTCCACTCCTCCACCATCCAGCGGTTGAGCGAGTGGAACAGCGCCGCGGAGACATCGCCGCGCGGGCCGATGCGCTCCTCGACCACCGAGGCCAGGGTCGGGAACACCAGCGCCGCCTGCAGGCCCTGCTCGTCGAGCTGCTCGATGCGCCCCTTGCCGGTGCGCCAGGACTCCGGCGGGCGAATCGGCTTGCCGGTGAGCTCGCGCAGGGATTTCCCCTCGGTATTTTCCGAGCGATAGAACTTTTCGTGGGCCCCGGGCTCGGCGACGACGGCGAAGGTCGGGTTGGGGATGAACTCCGAGAGCATGCCGCCGATCACCAGTTTCTTGCGCCCCTCCTTCTCGACGAAATAGAAATCCCGCTTGTACCTGTCGGGGAGGAACCGGGTCAGCGCCTCCTCGGTTTCGTAGAGGTGTTGGTCCGCGTCGTAAACGGGAAAAGACAGACTGCGCATGGCTGGAGACCTCCGGCACTTTGGGCCCCGCCCAGGCTGGGAGCCCCTACTCTGATTATGGTGAAGGGCAGGCAACAGAGGAGATAGCCCTGCCCACGCCCGGAACCAATCATACAACTATTTGATGGCTTAGCCAGTATTATTTGGCCATGCTTGCCAGTATACTCACACAGAGACCAGGCCAGCCGGGCCGCATTATCGGCACGACCCCTTTCAGCCTGCACTGATATTTTTAAGTTAAAAACGCTGTATTAGCGCGATTTTACCACCAACAATGACTCTGGTTTGAAGCGCAGGAAGGTGTCAAGCTGACAGCGGGGCAAGACCACAGGCCGAACAGACTCTCGCCAGGCAGGAGCAAATCAAATGTATAACTATATAAACTACGAAGTCGCCGAGCGGGTCGCCACGATCACCCTCGACCGCCCCGACCGGCGCAATGCCCAGAACCAGCAACTGCTCGAGGAACTCAACGCCGCCTGGGAGCGCGCGGCGGCGGACGACGAGGTGCGGGTGATCCTGCTGCAGGCCAACGGCCCGCATTTTTCCGCCGGCCACGACATGTCCCCGGACGAGGTGAAGAGCAACCCCGCCTTCCAGCAGATTGGCGCGAGCATCCCCGAGCGCGGCCTGCTCGGCCTCTACAGCTGGGAGGCAAAGCACTACTTCGGTTTCTCCCGCCGCTGGCGCGAGATTCCCAAGCCCTCCATCGCCGCGGTGCAGGGCGCCTGCATCGCCGGCGGCCTGCTGCTGGCCTGGCCCTGTGACCTGATCGTCGCCGCGGACAACGCCCGCTTCTCCGACCCGGTGGTGCTGATGGGTATCGGCGGCGTGGAGTACCACGGCCACACCTGGGAACTGGGCCCGCGCAAGGCCAAGGAAATGCTCTTCACCGCCCGGCCGATCGATGCCCTCGAGGCGGAGCGCCGCGGCATGGTGAACCGGGTGGTCCCGGTCGATGAACTGGCGCAGAAATCGCGCGAGCTGGCGCTGGAGATTGCCCAGATGCACCCCCACGCCCTGGCCATGGCCAAGCGCGCGGTCAACCAGACCCTGGATTCGATGGGCCAGTACGCCGCCCTGCAGTCCTGCTTCGACATCCACCAGCTCGGCCACGCCTCGGCCTACGCCCAGGGCGGGCAGTTCGTGCTGATGGATCACACCGGGATCAAGCAGTCGGGCAAGCAGTAGCACTGCCCGGGGCCCGCACGCAGTTTCCAGGGCCCTGCATCACCCCAAAGTCGGGCCTTGGCCCTGGCTGCGCGCCGACGCGGGAGCATCCAGGCGGGCTGGCGCGGGCACACCCTCCCCCGGCAGTACAGGCACTCGACTCCCACCTGTCTGCAGTACGCCCCCGGCATTAAAAATATGTCATTGTCCACTCAATAGACATATGTCAAGCTAAACTCCAGGGCGCGGGTGAGATGCCGAACTGCGCCAGCGGCAGGCGCCCCGCTTTCCGCAGCAGCTGTACAAGAGAAAATAAATGACGGCGAAAAAGCCCAACCTGCGCGCCGCGCAGAAACAGATGACCCTCCTGCTCATTCGCCAGACGGCGCGGGAGATCATCTACACCGAGCCCTACGACAGCGTCACGATGGAGCAGATCGCCAGGGCCGCCGGGGTCAGCAGGGCCACCGTCTACCTGCACTATTCCAGCAAGAGCGAAATCCTGCTGGATATTCTTTCCGAGAACATGGAGGAACAGATGGCGGTCTACGCCGCCCTGGCGCAGATCGGGCAGGTGAATCTCGCCACGATACGCGCCTGGCTGCAGAGCTACCGGGCGCTGATGGACAGGCACCACGCGGTGCGCCACCTGTTTTCCATCCTGTTCATGCAACTGCCCGACCGCAAGCACTTCGTCAGCAACCACCGGGAGAAGGCCATCGCCGTACTCGGCGAACGCTTCCCCGGTTTTTGCCTGACTGGCATGCGCGGCAAGCAGCGGGAGAAAAAGCGCGTGCGCTGCTACCTGATGCTGTTCGAACTGGAGCACGCAGCGATCAATTTTTCCCTGGTGCCGGACATGCCGGATATCGAAATCGGCCTGGACGTGCTGGCGGAGCAGTTACTGCATTTCTGCCAGGAAAACAGCTGATGTAGCAATCCACCCCGACCCGCAGTCGATAATAAGAAAGAGACATTTACTATGCAGAACAGGCCCGGCGCAGCGCGCCAGAAGTTTCACGGCTGGAAAGTGCTTTCCCTCGCCGCCTTCAGCCAGATGGTATCGGTGGGTTTCACCGTCTACCTGATCGGGCTGTATATCGAGCCGCTGGCCAGGGCTTTCGACGCCACACCCGGCCAACTGGGCTGGGCCTCGTCCATCTTCATGCTGGTTGCCTCCGGCCTGGGGCCACTGCTCGGCTACTGGGTGGACCGCGGCGAGGTAAAACGGCTGATGAGCCTCGGCGCCCTGTTGCTGGGCCTCGGCTTCATCGCCCTCTCCCTCTGTGCGAGCCTGCTGCAGGCTGCGCTGGCCTGCATTTTCCTCATCGGCCCGGGCGCCGCCCTGCTCGGCATCGTCACCGCCGGCGCCATGCTCTCCCAGTGGTTCGAGCGCCGCAGGGGGCTGGCCCTGGGGATTGCCGCGGCGGGAATCTCCATCGGCGGTTTCGCCATGCCGCCGCTCGCGGCCTTTCTCTTCGAGAGCTACGACTGGCGCATCGCCAGCCAGCTCTTCGGCGCCTTCATCCTGCTCACGCTGTTGCCTGGCTGCTGGTTCATCGCCGTGGCCAAACCCGCGGACATGGGCCAGTTTCCCGACGGGCTGGAACCGCCGCCGGGCGCCAGCGCCGTTCAGGCCGCGAGCGCCACGGACAGTTTCTCCGGCCTGCTGCGGCGCGCTGACTTCTGGCTGATTACCGCTGCCGTCGGCAGCGTCAGCTTCTCCTCGATCTCCATCATCACCTACCTCATTCCATTTTCCCGCGAACAGGGCATCGACCTGCAGTTGAGTGCCTTCATGCTCTCGGTCTACGCCGGCTCGGCGTTCTTCGGCAAGTTCGTCTACGGCTGGCTGGCGGACAAGTTCGCCCCGGCGCGGCTGCTCACCTCGGTTGCCGCGGTGATGATCCTCGGCCTGGTGCCGATGCTGCAGCTCGAGCAGCTGGCACTGTACATCGCCTCGATCAGTGTCCTCGGTCTCGGCGTGGGCGGGTTGATGCCCGTCTGGGCTTCCCTCGTCGCGCGCAATTTCGGCCCGCAGGCCTTCGGCCGGGTCAAGGGCGCCATGAGCCTCGTGCTCACCAGCGTCGCGGTTATTCCCGGCCCGCTCGGCGGCTATATCCACGACTGGAAAGGCAGCTACGCGATGACCTTCAGCGTCGTCCTGGCAGTGCTCACAGTGGGCGTGCTGGTCTCGCTCCTGATACCCACCCGCCAGGCGGCTCAATCGATAAATGAGGTTGCACATGCGCAATGATTTACTCTACCGCCCCAAGACCATGGCCGACATGCTGGTCGGCGCGCTCAACCCCGGCGGCAGCAACACCCTGGTACAGATCGTCGACGGGCCCAGCCTGAGCGTCGACGAGATTCGCGACCAGACCAGCCAGTTCTGCCAGGCACTCGCCGCCCTGGGCGTTGGCGCGGGTACAAGGGTCGGGCTGATCTCCCCCAACCGGCCGGAGGTCCTGCACGTCAGTCACTCCACCCAGCTGCTGGCCGCGGTGTACGTGCCGATGCATCCCCTGAGCAGCCTCGACGACCATCTCTTCGTCATCCGCGATTCCGCTGTCGAGGTCCTGGTGTTCGATGCCGACAGCTACGGCAACCGCGCCCGGGAAATCGCCGCAGCCCTGCCGGAGCTGAAACTGCTCTCCTTTGGCGATACCCCCTTCAGCGAAAACATCTGCCAGAGCAGCACGCAGTACGCGCCACAGCCGCTGGTGGCGCCGGATATCTCAGCGGCTGATGTCGCGCGCCTGGGCTATACCGGCGGCACCACCGGCAAGCCCAAGGCCATTGCCAGCACCCAGCGGGTGGCCCTGGCGACCCTGCAGATCATGCTCAGCGACTGGGAGTGGCCGAGCATCCCGCGCATCCTCTCCTGCACGCCCCTGAGCCACGCCGGGGCCGCGCTGATCCTGCCGACCCTGTTGAAGGGCGGCAGCATCATGGCCCTGCCCCGCTTCGACGCCGCCCGGGTCATGCAACTGATCCAGGACTACCGGATCAACTGCATCATGCTGGTGCCGACCATGATCTACAGCATCCTCGACCACCCGGACTTCGACAGGTACGACCTCTCCAGCCTGGAGACCGTGTTCTACGGCGCCTCGGCCATGTCGCCGGTCCGCCTGCGGGAAGCGCTGCAGCGTATCGGCCCGGTTTTCTCGCAGTTTTACGGCCAGGCCGAGGCGCCGATGGTGGTTACCACCCTGCGCAAGGGTGATCACGACATCGACGACCTGCAGCGCCTGGCCAGTTGCGGCCGCCCCTCGCCCTGGCTCGACGTCGCACTGCTCGATGCAAACGACCAGGCGGTGGTAGACGGCGAGCCCGGGGAGATCTGCGTGCGCGGCCCCATCGTCTTCGACGGCTACCGCGACAACCCCGAGCAGACCGCGGAGGCACTGCGCAACGGCTGGCTGCACACCGGCGACGTGGCGGTGCGCGACCCGGACGGCTTCCTGCGCATCATCGACCGCACCAGGGACATGATCGTGAGCGGCGGGTTCAACATCTACCCGCGGGCGATAGAGGACGTGATCGGCGAACACCCGGCGGTGGCCCAGGTCGCCGTGTTCGGCATACCCCATGAAAAATGGGGTGAGGCGGTAACCGCCTGCATCGTGCTCAAGCCGGGAATGTCGGCCGGGGTTGCCGATATCGTCAACATGGTCGCCGAGCGCAAGGGCGCCTTCCAGGCGCCGAAGCGGGTCGAGTTCATCGACAGCATCCCGCAGACCGCCGTGGGCAAGCCGGACAAGAAACTGCTGCGCAGCCAGTACCTGGAAGCGCCGGCGTAGAGGCGCAGCCCCCGCCCGATACGTTAGGATAAGCCTGTCGACCGCGAGCCGCCGGCGCAAGATCAGGCGCCGCCAGCGGCGCAACGACAGGGGGAGCGAGTTTGCCAACAGCACAGTCAGAGCAGCGGCAGCGCCGCTGGAAGCCGGGTCCGGGCATCCTGGTAACCGCGGCCTTCATCGGCCCCGGGACCGTGACCACCGCCAGTGTCGCCGGCGCGAGCTATGGTTTCGTCCTGCTCTGGGCACTGTTGTTTTCCGTTATCGCCACTTTCGTGCTGCAGGAGATGTCGGCCCGCCTCGGCCTGGTCACCCGGCAGGGGCTGGCCGAGGCCCTGCGCGGCAGCTATGCGGGGCACTGGCGCGGCATGGCGGCCATCTGCCTGGTGGTCGCCGCAGTCGGCTTCGGCAACGCGGCTTACGAGGCGGGGAATATCGCCGGCGCCTCCCTCGGCCTGCAGGAACTCAGCGGCATCGATGGCCCGCTGTGGGTGCTCGCCGTCAGCCTGCTCTCCGCCGCCCTGCTCGCCTCCGGGCGCTACCGCCTGATCGAAACCGCGCTGGTGGTGCTGGTCCTGCTGATGAGCCTGGTGTTCCTGCTCACCCTGCTGATGGTGCGGCCGGCCCCCGGTGACATGCTCAGCGGCCTGCTGACGCCGCGTATCCCGGCCGGCTCCCTGGTGACGGTGATCGCGCTGATAGGCACCACCGTCGTGCCCTACAACCTCTTCCTGCACTCCAGCGCGGTGCAGGAAAAATGGCCCGCCGGGCAGCCCCTCGACCAGTCCCTGAAGGAGTCGCGCATCGACAGCGCGGTCTCCATCGGGCTCGGCGGCCTGATCACCCTGGCCGTCATGGGCACCTCGGCGGCGGCCTTTTACGGCAGTGGCACCGCCCTCTCCCCCGCCACCCTGGCGCAGCAGCTCGAGCCGTTGCTCGGCCCGGCGGCGAGCTACTTCTTTGCCGCGGGACTGTTTGCGGCCGGCCTGAGCAGTGCGGTAACCGCCCCGCTGGCCGCCGCCTACGCGGTGTGCGGCGCCCTCGGCTGGCCGCGCGACCTGCGCGCCCGCGGCTTCCGCCTGGTCTGGCTGGCGGTGCTGCTCACCGGCACCGCCTTCGCCCTGGTCGGCACCCGCCCGCTGACGGCGATACTCTTCGCCCAGGCCGCCAACGGTTTCCTGCTGCCGGTCTGCGCAATTTTCCTGCTGCTGGAAATGAACCGCCGGCAGGTGCTGGGGAATTTCGTCAACCGGCCGCTGAGCAACCTGCTCGGCGCGCTGGTGGTGCTCGTCACCCTCGGCCTCGGCGGGCTGAAGGTACTGCAGGTGCTGGGGCTGGGCGTCCTTTAGACTCGGCCCGGTCAGGCACGGGAAGTCACCCGCCGGGCCGGGCCTGATATCGGCGGCTTACTTCAGCAAAGCGTTCAGCGCGTCGAGCCGCGCGTTCCAGCTGTCGGCCACCGCAGCGGTCGCGTCGGGGTTGAACTGCATGGTCACCCCGGCGGTGGCCTCGGGCCACTCGGGCAGGCCCGCGCCGTTGGGGTTGCCGCTGCGGGCGAAGTTGAGCCAGTAGCCCATCAGCTGGCCCGAGACTTCCCGCTGCCGCCCGTCCGGCTCCTTCGGCTCCATGTGATCGCCGGTGAAGTTGCCAAAGGTATAGGGCAGGTCGCTGGCGTGGAAGGCGCCGTAGACCTTCTCACCCTTGATCTCCGCCGGCTTGGACATGGCGCCCGGCATGCCGAAGCGATAGCTGTAGACTTTCCCGCCCGCGGCCGCGTGGGCCAGCGCCAGCGCCCGATTGGTGCCGTGAAACACGTAATCGCTGTACATGTAGGTATCGCGTGTTGCCGCGTCGCCGTAGTAGCCAGTCATCGACTCGATCATTTCCGCAGTCACCTTCGAGCCGGCCAGCAGGGCGCCGCGGATCGCCTCCGGCGGACCCATGGTGAATTCGGAATCGGTGGCGCCGACGATCATCGGCACGCTGGCTGCGCTACCGGTCTCGAAGGCCTGCCACAGGTCTTCGGTGAGGACCGCGCCGTCAATGGCGAAGGAAATAAAACCGCTGAAGTCGGTCGCGGCAACCACTGACTCCGCGGGCAGCGCGCGCAGTTCGGCGAGGCTGGCATCCACATTGCCCGAGCGCTCGGCGATGCCCAGCCCCACAGACTCGACCACCACGTCGCCCGGCTCGGCCAGGCTGGCCACCCGCGGCTGACGGCCGCGGCCATAACCGGACTGGGCTATCGCCCCGGCGAACAGGCCGCGGGCCGCGGGCGAGGCGACCAGGGCGTAGACCGAGGCGCCACCGGCGGATTCGCCGAATATGGTCACCCGCCCGGGGTCGCCGCCGAAGGCGGCGATGTTGGCCTGCACCCACTCGAGCGCGGCAATCTGGTCCATCAGGCCGTAGTTGAACAGCCTGCCGCCGTCGGCGTTTTCCGCGGAGAGCTCCGGGTGGGCGAAGAAACCGAAACTGCCCAGGCGATAGTTGAAGGCGACGACCACCGCACCCTCACTGGCCAGCCTGCCGCCGTGGTTGACCGGCCGCGAGCCGGAGCCCGAGACCAGCCCGCCACCGGGAATCCAGACCATCACCGGCAAGTTCGCCTGCGCATTCGCCGGGCGATAGATATTCAGGTAGAGGCAATCCTCGCTTTCCGGCTGGGTGAAGGCCTCCTTCTGCTGGAAGCCGTTCTCCGGCACCGGGCGCTGCATGCAGCGCTCGCCGTAGCTGTCCGCCAGCAGCAGCGCGTCCCGCGCCGCCGGTGGCTGCGGGGCGCGCCAGCGCAGCTCGCCGACGGGCGGCGCGGCGTAGGGAATGCCCTTGTATTCGATGACTTCACCCTGCGTCACACCCCGCACGGCACCCTCGGTAGTCCCGACCTGCTCGAAGGAGACTGCGCTGACCGGCTCGACCACGGGGGCCGGTGGCTGCGCCTTGCTGCAGGCCTGCAGGGTGACCAGGGCGGACAGCGCCAGGTACAGCGGCAACTTGTTCAATGGTTTCACGTAATGGTTCTCCCGAATAGGAATGAGCCGGCCTGTTACTGGACGCCCTGCCTGCCATGACCGCTATCGGGTCGCGCGGTGGATCGGGCCACTGTAACAGGAGTTGAGAGGGAAGCACCCGGCGGCAGGCGCCGCCGGGTGAGCAGGTGGTGAGGATCAGAATACGTACTTGGCTTCGATGCCGTAGGTCCGCGGTTGGGCGAGACCGTAAACGATGCCCGAGTGCTCGGTGAAGTAGGCAAAGGTGGCGTCGAAGGCGAAGTAGTCGTAGGCCGAGGTGTAGCTGTCGTTGTCGAAGACATTGTCCACGTAGCCCTGCAGCATCAGGTCGCCGAAGCTGATACCGGCGCGCAGGTTCAGGCGGTGGATGTCGTCGGTCTTGAGGAAATTCGCCGCGTTGGACCACACGCTGGACTTGTAGATGTAGTCGGCGCGGGCAAACCAGGGCTGGGCGCCGGCGAAGGGCAGCGTGCCGTCGTACTGCACACCGATGTTGCCGGAGTACTTGGATACGCCGGGCTGCTCTTTGCCGGAGAAGTCACTGATGCCGGTCAGCGAGGTCAGCTGGGCATTGGTGAAGGACTTGATATCGGAGCCGGTGTAGGCCGCGGCCACGTTGACATTGATGTTGTCCGTCACCGACCAGTAGGCCTCCAGCTCGAGGCCGTAGAGGTCGACCGCACCGGTGTTGCCGACGCCGGAGAAGGCGGTGGCGACTTCCTCGCCGGGCTCGACCACGACGATATTGATGCGGTTGATCTGCTTTTCCCACTCGGCGTAGTAAGCGGCCAGGGCGTAGTTCAGCGTGCCGCCGAAGGCCGCGCCCTTGAGGCCCAGCTCGTAGTTCTTCACCTCTTCCGGGTCGACAGTGAGGGTGATGCCCGCGTCGGCGGCCAGTTGCTGCAGGTATTCGCTCTCCGCCAGCAAGCCGAGGTTGAAGGCCGAGGGGTTGACGCCCTCGGCGTAGGAGCCGTAGACCATCAGGTCGTCATTGATGTGGTAGTCGAGGATCAGGCGCGGCAGGAAGTTGGTGAACTCCTCGGAGAGAATCTCGTCACCATGGATATCCAGCGCGGTCAGGGTGTCCTCCTGGTAGCGGCCCTCGAAGCTGGCGGTGAGCGCGTCGGTAATGTCGTAGCTCAGGCCGAAGAACACGCCGACGGTCTCGGCCTGGTTTTCCCCGCTCGGGGTGACGGCAGCAGGTGCCGGGAGGAAAGACAGCACCTGGGTCAGGGTCCGCTCCGTGCTGGCGTCGAGGTAACTCGCGCCGACGGTCGCGCGGAACTTGCCGTTGTCGTCGTAACTCAGGCGGAATTCCTGGGAGATGTCGTCGTGCTGGTTTTCCACCAGGAAGCCGTAGTTGAACATGTCGCTGCCGTAGTGGTCGATGTCGTTGAGGAGAATCCACTCCTCGTTGTTGTAGCCGGTCAGCGAGGAGAGGGTGAAGCCGGTATCGGCGATATCCCAGTCGATGTTGACGTGACCGTGGTAGAACTTCCGGTGCATGCCGTAATCATCGATCATGTCGGTGTCGGTCAGGCGGTTGGTGGAGCGCTTGAGGAAGGCCTTGACGTCGTCGTTGGCCTGGGTGTTGTAGCTGATCGGGTCGACCTTGTCGCCGGGCTTGCCGCAGAAGTAGGGATTGCCCTGCAGCGTGCAGTTCGGCTGGCCGTTGACCAGCACGGTGCCGGTGAAGTCGGTGATATTAACCGCCGATTCGAAGGCCGATGCGGCCGGGCCGTCCTCGTCGTCGGACATGAAGCCGAAAGCCTTGATGCTGAGCGAATCGGTCGGGGTGAACTCCACATAGAGGTTGCCCATGCTGGTTTCCTGGTCGCCAAGGGTGCCGCCGCCGAAGTGGTTGTCCCAGGCGCCTTCCTTGGAGTATTTCTCGGCGGAGACGCGGAATTTCAGCACGTCCTCGACCAGCGGGCCCTCCACCTCGCCGCGCATGCGGTAGTAGTCGTAGTCGCCCAGGGTGAGATCGAGGGAACCGCCCCACTCATCGGCCGGGGTGCGGTTGACGATGTTGACCGCGCCGGCGAAGGTGTTACGGCCGAAGTAGGCGCTCTGCGGGCCGCGCAGGATTTCCACCCGCTCCGGGGTGCCGATGGAGGATACCGCGGTGGTCGAGGATACCGGCACACCGTCGATGAACATGGAGACCGTGGTTTCGACGCCGCTGCTGGGCGAGAAACCGCGCAGGGTGAAGGTCTGTACGGTGCGGTCGGTCTTGCCGCTGAAGTTGTCCGAGACCACGAAGCCCGGGGTGGTGTCCGCCAGGTCGGAGATGGCCACGAGGCCGCGCTTCTCGATATCATCGGCGCTGACAGCGGATACCGCCACGGGGATGTCGGCGAGTTTCTCCTCGCGTTTGCGGGCGGTAACCACCACTTCCTCCAGCGCGGTCTGCGCGTAGACTGGCGCGGCGCTGGTAAATGTGAACGCTGAGGCCAGCGCACCAAGGGTGCCAGGCACCAGTTTGACTACAGGTTTACGCAACATCTTTGGATTTCCCCCAATAGAGTTTCGGCAGATTCATGGCGGCCCGCGCACTGCGCTTGCGAGCCCCGGCCAGGCCGTGCGCTCGCAGTATTTTGCTCACAGCCAGCGAGCCGGCCTGACAATTACAACTAATGTTATATTATTAGTACATTATTATTTTGCTGCAGGCAAGCGCTTTTGCAATCGTTTGCGCGGCCGCTTGCGGCGCTCCCGCCGGGGATTGATTCGCGCCTATAATGGAGCCACCCGCCTTCACGGCCCGCCACCAAGGACCTCGAGCCCCGCATGCCCAGCCCAGCCCAGGACGCCGCCGGAAGCAATGGATGAGCAGTAGCCGACTACCCGCCCGGATAGGCACCTTCCGGCAACTGGAAATCCTCATGGCGATTGCCGAGACCGGTGGTATCGCCGCCGCGGCGGAAAAGCTCCACCTCAGCCAGCCCACCGTCTCCATGCAGATGCGCAAGCTCGCCGACAATATCGGCGCGCCGCTCTACGACCTGTCCGGGCGCAGGCTCACGCTCACCCAGGCCGGCGAACTGGTCCTGCAGCACGCGCGGGAAATTTTCGACTGTACCGACCGCCTGGAAATGGCCCTCGACCAGTTGCGCGGCATGCACAAGGGCCGCCTGAGCATCGGCATCGTCAGCTCGGCGGAGTATTTCGCCCCCCACCTGCTCGGCCCCTTCTACCGCCGCTACCCCTCCATCGAGGTGGCGCTCAACGTGGGCAACCGGGAAGAACTCTCCGCGCGCCTGCGCCACAACCTCGACGACCTGTACATTTTCGGCTTCCCGCCCGCGGATTCGGATATCGAGATGACCGAGCTGGGCGAGAACCACCTGGTGGTGATCGCGCCGAAGGGCCACCCGCTGGCCGAGCGGCGGCGACTGCGCTGGGAGGCGATCGCCGATGAACTGTTCATCGTCCGCGAGGCAGGCGCCGGCACGCGCATGGCCGTCGAGCACCACCTGCAGCGGCTCGGCTACTCACTGCGCCACCAGCTGACCATCGCCAGCAACGAGGGCATCAAGCACGCCGTGCTCGCGCGCATGGGCCTGGCGATCGTGCCCAGCCTCTGCCTCGACGAGGGCGACCAGCGCGAACTGGTGCAGCTGCCGGTCGCCGGCTTCCCCCTGCGCGACCACTGGAACCTAGTCTTCCGCCGCGGCAAGACCTTTTCCGTCGTCGCCGAGACCTGCCGCCAGTACCTGCTGGACGAGGGCCGCGCCATGTACCGCGAGGCGACGCCCTACTGGGAACAGCACCAGCGGCCCAAGCTCCCCACCCGCTGAGCGCTTGCGGCCGGCGCATGAAAAAGGGGGCCGAAGCCCCCTTGGTATCCTGCGCGCCATCCGCCGGGCGCAGGCACGGCAATCAACTCAGCTGTAGTAGGGGTCCTTCATCGGCCCGACCGAGCGCGAGCGCACCGGCTGCAGCGGCACCGGCGCCTGGGTGTGCGGGTAGTCCGGGCCCCAGTTTACGGGGTCGCCCTTCATCTCCATGGAGCCGTTCTCGGTGTACCAGTCGACCAGGTCGCCGTCGCAACGCAACAGCCAGACCGTGCCTTCCGGGCCCGCAGTAAAGTCGCCGTGGCGCACCAGGGCGGGGCGGAAGAAGTAGACGCCGGGCCACTGCTCACCGAAGTTGAAGTCGAAGCTGCCCTCCAGGGTGTAGGCCTCCTCGAACACCGGGTGGTGGGCCAGGGGATGTTCGCGCCAGTTCGGCTTGGCCTTGATCAGCCGGGTGTAGAAGCCGGTTTTCGGGTCGCGGTAGAGCAGCTTGATGAACAGCCCGGGCACCGGGGTGCCGCCGAGGTCGAAACGCATGGGACTGCCCTGCTCCACGTCGATCCACTCCATCTCGTCGGTGCGCTTGATCACCAGCTCACAGCCTTCGACGACGTCGTCGGCGTCCTTGTCGGCGGGGATGAAAGTCCAGTCGCCGTATTCGCGGAACAGCAGGATTTCGCTACCGGCCGTTACTTGCAGCGCCGGGCACAACACACCTTTGGGAGTGCACCAGTAGCCGCCTTCCGCCAGGACCTCGTCGCCGATCTTCACCTCGCCCTTGAGCACATACCACTCGGTCTGGGCCACGTGCACACCGGCCGGGCGGCTCCAGTCGGTGTCGAAGTGGACTTTCAGCGACGCCGACCCGTCTTCCTCGTCGTAGCTGAGGTTGCGCTGGCGGGCGGTGCCGGTAGCGCCCATGAGCTCGGCGGGATGGAAGATAAGGTCTTTCTCGTCGATCATTTCAACGTGGGGTCGCATGCTGCCTCCTGAATCGTGGCCTGGCGATGGATAGAGCCACCAGACTACCGCGGTAATTCCCATAGATGGAAATAGATTTTATTTATAGTTTGAATAGATTTTTATCTATATATCATGAGAAGGACCCCGGCCCGCCCGCGGCATGATATTTGTCAATGTGATCGCCACGAGAGCGTTTATAGAATCTCTGGACCGCGACGCGAACCCGCGATCCCGCAGGGCATCCACCGCCCGGAAGTATCGCCAGAGGAGGAGCACCGACATGCTCAATTGCTTTCAGCAGGCACATCACGGAATGCTGCCCGAGACCACCCACGACGAAGCCTCGAGACAGGAGTTCGCCAAGAGCCTCAAGGGCTTCATCCAGTCCCACCTGCTGCCCGGACTGGAACCCGTGTACCGGAAGCGGGTAGCGAAAAATTTCCAGGGCGAGCACGGCCGGGCGCCGGAAAACCGCCACGACATCCGCAAGGCGATGGTGAAGGACCCCTACTTCCAGCTCTACGCCTCGATCAACCGCATTGCCCAGGAACTGCTCTGGGAGTCCGCCAACGTCAGCATCGAACGCCAGCTGCCCGAGCTGATCGAGAAGGCCCGCGCCTACTCTGCCGCGTCCTCCGCGCAACTGGACATCCCCGCGGGCTTCGAGCCGCCGCGCTATGTCAGCGCGCTGGACATCCACTGCATGCCCGGGGGCTACTGCACCGAGGTCACCGCCGACGACGTCGCCGCCGGGGTGCTCTACGACCGCGGCGTCTACCTCTACACCATGGGCTACACCGGCCCCGACAACGACGACATGGGCCGCTCGGTGTGCAACTACCTGCAGCGCAACATGCCCGAATTCAAACCGCGCCGCATCCTCGACATGGGCTGCACCGTGGGCCACTCCACCCTGCCCTACCGCGAGTACTTCCCGGACGCAGAGATCTGGGGTATCGACGTCGGCGCTCCGGTGGTGCGCTACGCCCACGCCCGCGCCGAGGCCATGGGCAAGCCGGTCAACTTCGCCCAGATGAACGCCGAGGAAACCCGCTTCGAGGACGGCTACTTCGACCTCGTGGTCAGCCACATCCTGCTGCACGAGACCAGCGGCAAGGCCATGCCGCGCATCTTCAACGAGTGCGAGCGCCTGCTGGCCCCGGGCGGCCTGATGATCCACGCCGACCTGCCGCCCTTCGACCTGATGGACCCCTTTACCCAGTTCATCCTCGACAACGAGACCTGGTACAACAACGAACCCTTCTGGGGCGCCATGCGCGACATGGACCAGATCGAACTGGCGGAAAAGGCCGGCTTCCCCCGCGAGCAGGTGCGCTTCGATACCGCGCCGATGGCGGTGATGGAGTTCAGCGCCCAGGCCGCCGGCTACGACGCCGCGTCCACCGGTGAAGTCGCCGACCGTGACTTCACCGCCGGCGAATTCGCCCCCGGCGGGGGCTGGGAAGTTCTCATCGCCCACAAACCCCAACGCAAGCACGAGGCCGCATGATGTCCGAAACAAGCGAGAACCGCCCCCACGTGATCAAGGACTCGCGCGGCAAGCGCCCGGCGTTCTACGCCGCCGAGGGCCTCGACAACCTCACCGCCATGGTCATGGTGCTGGCCAGTGAACTGACCGTGCTGCGCGACCGCCTGGACGCGGCGGAGCGCGTGGCCAAAGCCAGCGGCATCGACCTGGCCGCCGGCATCGACGCGCTGGAACTGGACGAGGACGCACTGCGCAGCCGCGAGAGCTGGCGCCAGGGCTTCTTCGACCGCCTGTTCTACCTGGCGCGCAAGGAGGCCAGCGAGGCCGCCAATGCCGAGACCCGGGAGAGCTACGACCAGACCATCGAGGAAATCGCGGTCAAGTAAGCCGCGCGCCGGGCCCGCCAGCGGCCCGGCCATTCCAGACCCACCTTGCCGATATATTCCGGAGCACCATGAGCTACCAGCATCTCCAGCAGATCACCGCCCCCACCCCCGGCAGCGAGCTCGCCAGGGCACTTCTCGCCACTGCCGGGGAACGCCAGCTGTTCATCAACGGCGAGTACACACCGGCAAGCAGCGGGGAATACATCGACACCTGCGACCCGGCCACCGGCCGGCTGCTCGCCCGCATCAGCAACGCCAGTGCCGCGGATATCGACCGCGCCGTGGCCGCCGCGCGCAATGCCCTGACCGGCCCCTGGGCAGGCATGACGCCGATCGAGCGCAGCACCCTGCTGATCCGCATCGCGGAAAAAATCGAGGCCCATATCGACGAACTCGCCGAGCTGGAAATCCTCGACCAGGGCAAGGCCTGGGCGGTGGCCCGCTGGGCGGAAATCCCCGCCGCCGCCAACCAGTTCCGCTACTTCGCCGGCCAGGCCATGACCATCGAGGGGCGCACCATTACCACCTCGGTGAACTACCAGCCCCAGGGCAAGCAGGTGCATGCCTGGACGCTGCGCGAGCCAGTGGGCGTTGTGGCGGCGATCACCCCGTGGAATTCACCGCTGGTGCTCACCGCGATGAAACTGGCCCCGGCCTTCGCCGCCGGCTGCACGGTGGTGCTGAAGCCCGCGGAACTGACTTCGCTGAGCGCGCTGCGCCTGTGCGAGCTGATCCACGAGGCGGGACTGCCTGCGGGCGTGCTCAACGTGATCACCGGTGACGGCCGCACGGCGGGCGCGGCGCTGGCGGCACACCCCGGCGTGGACAAGGTGGCTTTCACCGGTTCGACCGCCACAGGCCGGGCGGTGCTCGCCGCCAGCGGCTCGAACCTGAAGCGCGTCACCCTGGAACTGGGCGGCAAGTCGCCGGCGATCGTATTGCCCGACGCCGAGCTCGACATCACCATTCCCGGTGTCGCCAACGGCATCTTCTTCAACGGCGGCCAGGTCTGCGTGGCCAACTCCCGGGCCTATATCCACCGCTCCATCTTCGACCAGGTCGTCGAGGGCATCGCCGACTACGGCCGCAACATGCAGCTGGGCCACGGCCTCGACCAGGCCACCCAGATGGGACCGCTGGTATCGAAGGCACAGGCCGACCGGGTGCTGTCCTTTATCGACGGTGCAAAACGCGACGGCGCCTCGGTCCTGTGTGGTGGTGAACAGTTGGGCCCCAACGGCACCTTCATCACGCCGACGGTGATCACCGGCACCCGCAACGACATGCCGGTGCACTGCGACGAGGTCTTCGGCCCGGTACTGGTCGCCGAGCCCTACGACGACATCGACGAGGCCCTCGCCTGGGCCAACGACAGCGAGTACGGCCTCGCCGGCAGCCTGTGGACCCGTGACCTGTCCAGCGCCCAGCGCCTGTCGCGCACGCTGAAGGCGGGCACCGTCTGGATCAACACCCACTCCATGTTCGACGCCGCCCTGCCCATCGGCGGCATGAAGCAGTCCGGCTACGGGCGCGAAAGCGGCCAGCTGGCGATGGACAACTACCTCGAGTGGAAGACCGTCTGCGCTGTGGTGTGATCCACGCGGCAACAAAAAACCCGGCCGGGAAACTCCCCGCCGGGTTTTTTGTTGCCGCTTCGCCCCGGGCCGGAACCCGGGCGGCTCGCTCACCAGGGGACTTCCTCCCCCAGCAGGTTGATAAAGCGCCCGTTGTCCTCGGGGCCGAGCTTTGCAATTACTTGCAGCTGCCGGCTGACGCTCTCCGCCACCGGCCACTGGGCATCGGCCCCGCCGAGATCCGTCTGCGTCCAGCCCGGCGCCATGGAAACCACGCTGATACCCTGCCCCGCCAGGTCGCGGGACAGCCCTTTGCTCACCATGTTCAGGGCCGCCTTGCTGCTGCGGTAGGCGTAGCTCTGCCCCTGGGTATTGTTGGCGATGGAGCCGAGGTCGGAGGACATCATCAGCACCAGCGGCTGTGCGGCAAGTTGCAACTGCGGCAACAGGGCCATGGTAATGCGGAAGGGCGCGATGGTGTTGACGCGGAAGATCTCCTCCCACAGGGCGTAGTCCATGCCCGCGACCGACTGGGCCGCGGCATCCGTGGCCCAGCTGCCGCCGTACATGCCGGCGTTGTTGACCAGTACGTCGATGGGCTGGCCCGCCAGCGCCTGCGCCAGCGAGGCAATCGATGCGGCACTGCCGACCTCGAGGCTGAGGGTGCGCAACTGCTCCCCGTGGGTCGCCTGCAACGCGGCCAGTGCCTCTGCCTGTTGCGGCACCCGCGCCGTGGCTATTACCTGCTCGCCCCGCTCGAGCAGCTGGCGAACGTACTCCAGGCCGATACCGCGGTTGGCACCGGTGATCATCCAGGTGGCCATGTCCTGTCACTCCTTTTTCAATAGGCAAAAAAAAGCCCGGGCATGGAGTCCCGGGCAAAACATGCAGTCAGCTCAACTGCCCTGGTATGTGTTCCTCGTGGCACTGCAGGTACCACTCGGCGATCTCCTCGCGGGTCGCCCACCAGACACCGGGCAGCGACCTGGCGTGCTCGATGAACTCGCGCAGGGCGCGCACCCGGTAGGCGCGGCCGGAGACGTGCGGGTGCAGGCCGACGTTCATGATGCGGGCCTGGCTCTCGCCCTCACGGTAGAGGGTGTCGAGTTCCTCGATCAGGATGTCGCGGTACTCGTCGGTGGTGTGGTTGCGCCGGGTGATGATGGTGAAATCGTTGATCTCGTTCGAATAGGGCACCGAGACGATCGGGCCTTTTTCCGTGCGGATCATGAAGGGCTGGTCGTCGTTCATGATGTCGCAGTAGAACTTGAAGCCCTCCTCCGCGAGGATCGCGGGCGTGTTCAGGGTGCCGCGCAGGGAGGAGGACAGCCAGCCCACGGGGCGGCGGCCGACATGCTCTGCGTACATGGCGATCGAACGGGAGATCACTTCCCGCTCGCGGGCCTCGTCGTGGGCGAAGTCGGTGAGCAGCTCACCCTGCTCGTAATTGTGCGCGAGCAGTTCCCAGCCGCGATCCAGGCAGGCCTGGACCATGGCGTTGCGGCGCTCGAAGGTCACCGCGTTGGTGGTGCAGCTCGCCTTCACCCCGAGTTCGTCGAAGAGGTCGTAGAGGCGCCAGATGCCCACGCGCTGCCCGTACTCCCGCCAGCTGTAGTTGGGGTAGTCGGGGATGTTGCCCGGCAGCGTGTTGGGCAGGATGGCCGGGCCACCCGCGTAATAGGGCTGCTCGTAATCCTTAACCAGGTCCCAGGTCTCGAGATTGAAGGTGAGGATCAGCGCCACCCGCTTGCCGTCCGGCCAGCGCAGCTGGCCGCGCTCGGGCAGCGGTACGTAGTCATACTGCATCGATCAGTGCTCCTCGAGCAGGCGCCCGAAGCCGGCCATGCGGTCGGGGATGCCGTAGGCGCGCAGCGCGTGCCAGTAGGTCGCGGTGTTGATGGCAATCACCGGCTTGCCCAGTTCCAGCTCCAGTTGCGCGGCCTGTTTCACCATGGACAGGTTGGTGCCGACCTGGATGATGGCCTCCACCTCGTCGCCGTCGATTTCCGCCACTGCCTCGCGCACCATGGTCGGCGTGGTCTCGGCAATCGCCGTCCAGCTCGGGCGGCGCAGGGGCACGTCGCGCACGGTCTCGTAGCCATGGTCGCTGAGGAAGTTCCTCACCTCTGTGTTGGCCACCGGGAAGTACGGCGAGAGGAAAGACACTTTCCTGAAGTTGCCCAGGGCCTTGAGGGCGGCAACCACCGACTCGGAGCCGGTGGAGATGCGCAGCCCGGACACTTCCTCGATGTTCTGTTTCCATTTCGCCGCGCCCTCGGCGCCGCCGTAGAAGGTCACCGCCGACATGCCCATGACCAGGTAGTCGGGGGAGCAGGTCAGCACGCCCTTGACCGCGTCGACAGTGCAGCGGTCGATTTCCAGGGTGCCCTGCATGAAGGACTCGTCGGAAATCGCCTGGGCGTTCTGGATGATGATGCGGCTGTAGTGGTTGGTGACCCCAACCGGGCGCATGTCATCGAAGTCGGGCTGGACAATCGTGTTGGTCGAGGGGCCAAGCACGCCAAATTTTGCACGGTAACCGAGGGCATCAGGCATTTTCTAATCTCCTAGTTTGCGGTCCTGGATTCTTCCAGGCTGGTGTACATCGCCTGGCGACGCAGGAAGGCGCGGCGGCTTTCCGGGTCGTCACGGGTTGCTTTCATTTCCTGCAGGCGCAGGGCGTGATTCTCCTCCGGGCTGTGCTCCAGCAGTTTCTTGTTCTGCATGGTCTGGGCCTGGATGAAACGGTGGGTGACCGGGCGGCGCTCGGCGTCGAAGGCCTCGAAGCGCGCGTCGTCGTGGCCCTTGTCGAGGTTGGCCTTGATCTTGTCGCACAGGCACCAGGCATCGTGGATGCCGCTGTTCATGCCGAAGCCGCCGAGCGGGTTGTTGAGGTGGGCGGCGTCGCCCACCAGGCCGACCCGGCCGTGATCGAAGCGCGTCGCCACCCGCTGGTGTACGCGGTAGATGGTGCGGTGCTCGGTCGCCACGTCCTCGCGGCCGATCAGGTCGCGGAACACCTGGTTTTTCTTCTCGTCCGAACGCAGCCACTCGTCCGGCTGGTCCTCCTTCGCCGGCACCAGGATGCGCCAGACACTGGGCACCCGCAGCAGGACCATCCACTCCTTCGGGTCGGAGACGTAGTTCACGTAGGCGAGGTTGTCGATGTAGTCCCGCAGTTCCACCCTGGTGGACAGGGTCAGGAAACGCTCGGGATAGGTGAAGCCGTCGAACTGGACGCCCAGCCACTTGCGGACAATGGAGTTGCCGCCGTCGGCCGCGACCAGGTATTTCGCGCGCACTTTCTCGATGGAGAAGGGCCCTTCCAGCGCCACCTCCACGCCATCGTCATCCTGGGTAAAGGAGACCAGGCGGTGATTGAAACGCACCTCGGCGTGGGGATGGCTCTCCAGCGCCTCGGCCATCATGTTGGCCAGTACGTACTGCTCGCACTGCAGGCGATAGGGAAAACGGGTCTCGTCAGCCAGTTCGGAGAGGTCGAAGGAGACCACATCGCCGCTCTCGCGCTCGCGGAAGTGGTACTCGGGCGCTTTCAGGCCCCGCTCGATCAGCTTGTCCGCCATCCCCAGTTCATCGAGCATTTCCAGCGTCGGCGGGTGGAAGGTCGATGCGCGCAGGTCGAGGGCGCAGTCGGGGCCGGCTTCCACCAGCAGGACATCGATGCCCATGCTCGCCAGGCGATAGGCCGCCACGGTGCCGACGGGACCCGCTCCGGCGACGATGACTTGGGGGTTTTTCATAACGTTTTCACCCTGAGTATTGTAATGACAAGCCCCTTCGCAACAGGGCTCCCGTGCCTGCGCATGCAGGCCGCCCGGTGCCCGGGGGCGCCACCCCCGGACCCGCGCTGGCGGGACGTGAGGGTGCAAGCTGGGCCCAGTTTAGAAAGACGGTGGCGCGCTCGACCATGACATTCGTCAACTCCGCCCGCTAAATACAGCAAAGGCCTTGCCGGGGTGAAGGGGCCGCCCGGCTGGCGGCGGACTAGCGCTGCTGCGGCACTATCTCGATCACCGACCACTTGCCGGTCGCCCTGCGCACGCCGGACAGCGCCTGGTAACGCTCGCTCGACCAGAAGGCACGCAGCGCCTGCTGCGAGGGGAATTCCACCACCACCAGGCTGGCGTTCAGCCAGTCGCCCTCGAGCAGTTCGATGTCGCCGCGGCCCGCACGTACCAGGAAGTGCCCGCCGTATTCCGCGACCACGGCGGGCGCGTGCGGCGCGTAGTCGCGGATAAATGTTTCCCTGTCCTCCAGCGCGGCGAAGAACACGAGATAGGCGGCATCCGCATGCATCCGCGGCTCGCTGCCCTCGATGCCATCGACCTCGACGACATCCAGGTAGGCCTGCCCGGCACGGATTTTCTTCACCTCCTGGTAAGCTTCGCTCCACCAGAACTGCTTCACCTGGGCATCCGAGGGAAACCTCGCCAGGATCATGAAGCGCGGCGCCCAGTCTCCCTCCAGCAGGCGCAGGTTAGTCCCCGGCATGCCGATAACCGCGCCCTGGTAGCCGTACTGCCGAATGACGTCGGTCAACGCGCCGGTGTAGGCGCGCTGCACCCCGAGGTCCTTGTACCAGCCCGTCACCATGAGATAGCCGGGCGGGCTGGCGTCCGCGACAGCCTGGGCCGCGACAGGGCGGCCAGCGAGCGCGAGCGCCAGGGCAAGTGAACTGAGGATCAGGAAGCGCATGGGTGAATCTCCTTTTTGCCGTGAACAAAGCAGTGAGGGCCCGGGCGCGCGGGCGGAATTACTCCGGCTTGCGCGCCTTCTTGTAGTCGACAAACTCGATCTGCGGCGCTTTCCAGGACTCGAAATCGAAGATTTCCGGCGTGCGCTGCTCGATCCCCTTGAGCACACCCGGCGGCAGGTCGCCGAGCTTGCTGTACTTGGTGCCATAGGCCCTGCCGTAGGTGCGGCCCTGGTATCCGCCCAGGCCCAGCCAGGGGTGCCAGCTGCCGAGGTTCTGGAACTGCAGGAAGGCCGGCGCCATGCTCAGGGCCGGATCGAGGATGTCGCTGACCTCGGCCGCCGCGACCAGCAGCGAGTCCCAGTAGCGGGTCGCTCCCGAGGAGCTTTTCGGCCACTCCTGCGGGTCGAAGGGATTGGGCATGGCCATGTGGGCGGCGGTCGGCACGAACAGCTTGTCACCCATGACTTCCATGCGCAGCACCTCGGGGCTCAGCTCCGCCACCCCGCCGGTGATCACGCCGTCGGGACCGATCTCCACCTGCAGCGGGCCGCCGAGGAAGTCCCAGACCTTGCGCTTCTCGCCGCTGACCGGGTTTTCCCAGACATCCAGCACCTCGTCGGTGTCGAACTTGCAGTAGACGCCGCACTCCGCGCCGACGCTGAGGTAGTTGCCGTTGGCCAGCGGCTTCCAGCGGGTGATGTTGAGGTTGTTCATGGTAAAGAAGGGCACGAGGTTGCCGTCGTGCAGGTAGCCGTAGAGATGCAGGCGGTAGAAGGTGTAGACCAGTTCCTCCTCCACCGAGCCGAGGGTCTTGGCCCGCGCCCGCGCCCGCTGGGCGGGGTCCTGCAGATCGAGGCTTGCAGCGCCCCTTGCAGTTGCGGAGAGTGCACTGGAATATCCCAGCCCCGCGGCGCCCAGAGCGGCGGCGCCGACGCCTGCACCCAACACACCGCCGAGCACATCCCTTCGGCTGATGTTTTCCGAATCTTTCATAGAGCCTGGACTCCGGTAAGTTCTTGCTTGGGGGGAATCCCGGGCCGCGGCGACACTCGCCGCCACGGCCGGGTCGGGAGCTACGCGCCGATCAGAAGCGGTAGTTCATGGTCACGCCGAACTGGCGCGGGTTGGGCATGGCCGCTTCCACTGCGGAGAGCTGGAAGTAGTAGGGATCGGCCGCGCTGTCACCCTGGGCGCGGGCCCACTCGAGGGTGTCGTCGTCGAACAGGTTGTTGACGAACACGGTGACATCCCAGGACTCGGTCATCACCCCGCCGCGCAGGTGCGCCAGGGTCTGGGCGTCGATCCAGGAGATGTTGGCCAGCGAGGTGTAGCGCTTGTCGATGTAGGTGGCATCGAGGCGCACGAACCAGTCCAGGCCGTTGCCGAGCTGGTCGTCATACTGCACGTAGGCAGCGGCCTGGGTCTCGGGAACCAGCGGAAACTTCTGCCCCTCCGCGTCTTCCTTGCCGAACACGATCTGCATCTGGCGGTCGTTCAGCGACTTGGTGATCTTCGAATCGGCGTAGGAGAAGCTGCCGCCGACCACCAGGTTCGGGGTGATGCTGTAGGCGCCGTCGATCTCGATACCGGTGGTCTCGCTGTCGCCGCCGGCCATCGGCACGGCGTTGAAGATCTCGCCGTCCGGCGCCGAGTTGAGCTCGATCACGCCGTCGCCGTTGAGGTCGATCTGCATGCCGCCGAGCACCTGGCGGTCGGTCCACTCGAGGAAATAGACCGAGGTATTGAGGTACCAGCGGCCGTCCTCGCTGCGGTGCTTCCAGCCCATCTCGTAGTTCTTCACGATGGCTTCCGGCGCCGACTCGGAGATGCCGTTGGCACGCGCCACCGCCTGCTCTTCCGGGGTCAGCTCGAAGAACACGGAGTAGCCCTGGGTGGGCTGGTTGCCTTCCGCGTAGTTGAGGTAGAAGTTGTTCTCGTCGTCCATGGTCCACAGCAGCAGGGCCCGCGGCAGGGTCGCCTTGGTCTCGATGGCGAACTCGCCGGGGGAGCCTACACCACTGGTGATCTCGTCGCTCTGGCGCCGCGCCTCGAGGCTCAGGTTGAGGTTCTCGGTGATGTCGAAGCCGATGCTGCCGAAGTAGGAGTCGGTCGTGGTGTTGTTCTCCTGCAGGGCCAGGGAGCCGAAGGGGCCACCCGCGGCCGGACCGAAGGCGGTGCCGTAGATGAAACCGCCGCCGGTGTTGAAGTCGGCGTCGAGACGGGCGACACCGAACATCCACTGCAGGCGGTTGTCACCGGGCGAGGCCAGGCGCAGCTCGTAGGTCTCCTGCTTCTGCTCGTTGATGCTGAAGCTCTGGTAGCGGTCGGTCGGGGTGCGCTCGAAGTCCTGCAGGTTCTCGATCGACTGTTCCTGGGTACTCACGGTGCCGCTCAGGCTGTAGCCGTCGAGGAAGAACCAGTCCGCGGTCGCGGAGATGAGCTCGTGCTCCAGTCTCAGGCTGTGCTCGCTGAAAGGCAGCAGGGCCTCGGATGCTTCGGGAATCTTGCTGTTGAGAGCCAGGGAGTCGCGGTCCGGGGTTTTCAGGCCACCGCAGTAGAACATGCTCGCCTGCTCGAGGGTCATGCCGTCCGGCAGGCCGAACAGCGAGCGGTCCGGCGGCGGACTGACGAAGGGACCGCAGTTGAAGTCGGTGTAGCGGGCGATCAACTGGGTGGCCGCCGGGGTGTCCTCGTCGTCGCGCTTGCCGTAGCGGAGCTTGAAGGACAGGTCCTCGGTCGGGGTGAAGCTCACGGTGCCGGAGTAGTAGCGCTGCTCGGTACCGCCGAGATCGCTGCCATCGAGCTGGTTCTCGTAGAAGCCGTCGAAATCCCGGCCGTCGAAGGTCACCCGCGCCGCCAGCACGTCCTCGATGATCGGGCCCTCGACGGAACCGTAGAGGCGGTAGTCGCTGTCGGAGGCGATGGTGCTGCCGATCTTGCCGTGGAATTCGTTGCCCGGGGTGGTGGTGATCATGCTGATGGCGCCGCCGAAGGTGGCGCGACCGAACAGCGCGGACTGCGGGCCCTTGATGACTTCCACCCGCTCGATGTCCTCGACACCGATCCCGGCGGGGCTGCCGATGTAGGGCACGTTGTCGATGAACACGGTCACCAGGTCGCGACGGTTGTCGCCGGTGGCCGAGGTCTGGGCCATGCCGCGCACCGAGAAGTCACTGTTCGCCCGCGAAGTACCGCCGTTGAAACTCATGCCGGGGGTGAACTTGGTCAGGTCGGCGATGTTGTCGATGCCACGATCGGAAATCGCGTCGGCACTGAAGGCCTGAATGGAAAGCGGAGTCTCCTGGATGGATTCGTCCCGCTTCCGCGCGGTGACGACTATCTCCTCGATACCCGTGATCGCAGCTTCGCCTGTGGAGGCATCCTGCGCGACAACCGGCATCGCTGAAGAAATGGCAGCCGCCAGCAGCAGTCGCTGGGGCTTGAAAGGTGTTGGCATAGCGTGATTCCCCTTGGCATTTCGCTATCAATGGTAACTCGGACACTTCTTCAACGGGCACAGAATGCAAAATGCATAATGATATATATATAGTTCTTTATGGCGACATATTCCCCGCAGCCGGCCACGGGTGTCAACGCTTTTTTTTGCGCCAGCGGGGGGGCGCGAGTGGCGGGCGCCGCAAAGGCGGCCCGCCGCACAGCCCGGGCCAGCGCGCGAAAAGGCCGCCGCGGCGACCAATCATGCCTTGTGGAAACCCTTGGGCAGACCGGCCGCGGGAGTAAAGCCGTAGATCTCCACCTCGGGCATTACCCCGGCCAGATAGGCCCGGGCGCGCAGCAGTGCGTCGAAGTCGACGCCGGTCTTCAGCCCCATGGCCTCGACCAGGAAGACCAGGTCCTCGGTGACGATATTGCCCGAGGCGCCGGGGGCGAAGGGGCAGCCGCCGATCCCGCCCATGGACGCGTCCACGGTGGTGAGGCCGATATCCAGCGCTGCCAGCGCGTTGGCCAGACCCTGGCCGCGGGTGTTGTGCAGGTGCACCCCGTTGAGCCGGTCGCGGCCGACGGCGTCCCAGACCTTCTTCACCAGCCGGCGCAGCTGGGCCGGGTTGGCGTAGCCGGTGGTATCGGACAGCCCGACCTCGGCACAGCCGGCCTCGATGGCGGACACCGCGAGACTCACCACGAGGTCCTCCGACACCGGCCCTTCGAGGGTGCAACCGAAAGCCGTCGACAGGCCCACTTCAAAATGCGGGCGCTGCCCCTCTGGCTGCTCTTGCACCAGCGCGGCGATGGCGGCGATCTCCTCCAGCATCTGGGCATGGGTGCGGCGGACGTTCTTCAGGCTGTGCGTTTCGCTAACCGATAGCGGGATGCTGATCTTGTCGGCACCGGCGCGCAGCGCATTCTCTGCACCGCGCAGGTTGGGCACCAGCACGGCCACCTCGAGACCGGGGATGGTCCGCGCGTGGGCCACCACCTCGGCGGTGTCGGCCATCTGCGGCAATACGCTGGGCGGCACGAAGGAACCCACCTCGATCTCGCGCAGTCCGGCGGCGGCCAGCAAGCTGATCCACTCGCACTTCGCCTGGGTGGGCATGATCTGCGCCAGGCTCTGCAGGCCGTCCCGCGGCCCAACCTCGCTCACCAGAATATCGATAGCTTCCATCGCGTCGCGTTTCCTCCGCATAATTGACGAACAACTGGCCTGAAACCGGAAAGGCATCGCCACTTCCCTCAAGCGCTATTGTTATATTATTATATTTTTTGTAATTGTGCAGGAGCGGATTTCCGCCGCGCGCCCCCAACACCCGACAGGACGAGCAACATAGCCACCATGACCAAGCCAGCCCTCCCCCTCCAGAATATCAAGGTAGTCGAGCTCAGCCACATGGTGATGGGCCCCGCCACCGGGGTCATCCTCGCCGATCTCGGCGCCGAGGTGGTCAAGATCGAGCCGCTCAAGGGCGACAATACCCGCCGCCTCAAGGGTTCCGGGGCCGGCTACTTCCCGATGTACAACCGCAACAAACGCAGCCTCTGCCTGGACCTGAAATCGGACAGCGGGCTGCAGGTGGCGAAGGAACTCATCGCCCGGGCCGACGTCGTGATCGAGAATTTCCGTCCCGGTGCGCTGCAGAGCATGGGCCTCGACTACGCGACCCTCTCCCAGAGCCACCCCCGGCTGATCTACTGCTCGCTGAAAGGCTTCCTCAGCGGCCCCTACGAGCACCGCACCGCCCTCGATGAAGTGGCGCAGATGATGGGCGGCCTGGCCTACATGACCGGCCTGCCGGACCGGCCGATGCGCGCGGGCTCCTCGGTGATCGACATCACCGGCGCCATGTTCGGCGTGATCGGCATCCTCGCCGCGCTGGAAGAGCGCCACCACACCGGCCGGGGCAAGTCGGTCACCAGCGCGCTCTACGAGACCACCGCCTTCATGGTCGGCCAGCATATGGCCCAGTGCGCGGTCACCGGCGAGGCGCCGCCGCCCATGTCCATCCGCCGCTCCGCCTGGGGCGTATACGACATCTTCGAGACCGCGGACGACGACAAGGTCTTTGTCGCCGTGGTCAGCGACACCCAGTGGCGTCGCTTCTGCGAGGCCTTCGACCTGCGGGAATTCGCCGGGGACGCCTCGCTGGCGGCCAACAGCGGCCGCTTCGAACAGCGCGACCGCATCATCCCGGCGATCAGTGCCCTCTTCGGCCAGCTGTCGAAGCGCGAGCTGATGGCCAAGCTGGACACCACCGGCCTGCCCTACGCGCCGATCAACCGGCCCCAGGACCTGTTCGACGACCCGCAGCTCAACGCCGACGGCCTGCTCGACATCACCCTGCCGGAAGGCAGGCAGGTGAAACTACCGGCACTGCCCATCGAGCTGGGCGGCAGCAAGTTCGGCCTGCGTTACAACCCCCCGGTGGAAGGCGACGGCACCCGGGCCACGCTGCTCGCCGCGGGGTACAGCGATGCCGACATCGACCGGCTGGTCGCCGAAGGCGTCCTGCGCGACGAAGCCTGAGCCCCGCCGGCCCGCCACTTCCAGGAACAGGTCCATGCAACGCACTCTGACCCAATTCACCGCATGGCTGCTGCTCGGCCTGGCGCTTTCACTCGCTGCGCTGCAGGCCCAGGCCCAGGACGGCGCCCGACAGGAGGTGCTGGATGTCGGCGGCCGCGAGATGACGGTGTGGAGCTGGCAACCCGGGCAGCTGCCCGCCCGCGGCATCATCCTGTTCTCCCACGGCGCCGCATCCGCGCCGTGGAAATATGCCCCCCTCGTCAGCCGCTGGCTGGCCGCCGGCTACGAGGTGCGCGCGCCCCTGCACGTGGACTCGACCGACCATCCCCGGCAGCCGGAATTCACCGGCATGACCAGCTGGACCGCGCGCCTGCAGGACATGCGCGCGCTTTCTCAGCAACTTGGCGGCAAGCCCTACATCGCCGCCGGCCACAGTTACGGCGCCCTGCTGGCGCTGACCCTGGGCGGCGCCGGGGCGGCGGTCCCGGAAGGCGTGGCGGCGCCGCTGGCAGACCCGGCGGTCTCGGTGGTGATCGCGCTGTCGCCCCCGCCCGCCCTGCCCGGCCTGATTTCGAAGGCAGGCTACGCCACGCTGGCGCGGCCGGCGCTGATCCAGACCGGCACGCGGGACATCCCGATGGGCACGCAGGGCGGCTGGGAGCCGCACCTCGACGCCTACGAGGCGGCGGCCGCAGGCGGCGAGCGCTACGGCCTGGTCCTCGACGGCGTGGACCACTACTTCGGCGGCGCTATCTGCCGCCCGGAACTGCCCGGGCCGCAGCAGCTGGCAGAGCTGGAGACGACCGCCGACATCTCCCTGCTGCTGATTCACGCCTACGCCGAGGGCAACGCGGATGCGCTGGCGCAATTGCAGCAGTCCCTCGCCGACGCCGGTGCAAGCGTGCTGATGTACAAGTAAGCGTACGGGCGGCAAAAAAAGGGGCGGGAGCACAGCTACCCGCCCTTTTTTTTGAGCCGCGCTTCAGTCCATTGCGAAGTCGATGATCACCTGCGCCCAGGCCGCCGGTTGTTCGAAGGGGCTGAGGGCACCGGCCTCGCGGATGATCGCGGTGCTGCCGCGCTGCGTATACTGCGCCGCCGCGTCCATCAACTCCTGCCTGAACAGCATGTCGTGCTCGGCGCCGACTACCAGCACCGGGCAGGCGACCTCGGACAGCCAGGCGCCCTGCGACATCCAGCGCAGCACCGGGAAGTGCGCGTCGTAGGGGCGCAGGCGGGCGGCCTGGCCGATGACGAAGGGCAGGAAGCGGGTCGCCGCCACGGCGGTGGGCGCCAGCGCCTTGTAGCGATCCCAGGCCTCGACCAGGAACCTGCCGTCCTCGTCCATGGGCAGCTCACGCGACATCGGCTTGTCCTCCAGCGCGGCGAGGAAGGCACTGATGTGCTCCTTCGACAGCAGCATCTCACAGGACACGATAACCTTGCGCACCCGCTCCGGCGCGCTCAGCGCGATCGAAGTGGCCAGGGCACCACCGGAGTGGTTGCCGCAAACGACGGCGCTGGCTATGCCCAGCGCCTCCATGAAGCGCAGGGCGGTCGCGGTGAAGTCCTCCATTTCGTACTCGCGCGGCGGGTCGAAGGAATTGCCATGGCCGGGCATGTCCGGCGCGTAGACGCAAAAATGTTCGCTCAGCGCGGGAATCGCCCCGACCCACTCGTCGGAACACAGCGGTGCCTGGTGGAACAGCAGCAGCGCGGGGCCCTCGCCCGCAGTCAGGTAGTGCACCTGGCCCTCGGGCAGGTCGACATAGGCTCTCTTCATAGTTCTCTTCCTGGTGGGGCAGGGCCGGGCCTGCAATGATAACGCGACCGTGCGACCCGCACAGACCTGCGCGGCGGCCGCTCCGGCGAAGCGCAGAAACGCCTTCGCAACTTAGATAGATTGATATAATATTATGTCTTTTAGAGCGGCAAGTAAACGACGCCGCGCCAGCGCGTCGGACGAGAGGCACACGATGGCAGACAATCCCAGACAGACAGCAACCGGCGGCGGACGCACGCCGGCGATCTCCAGCGCCACCCGCGAGTATCTCCAGCAGCCGCACAAGCTGCTGATCAACGGCCGCTGGGTCGACGCGGTCGCCGGCGCGACCCTGGCAACCACCGACCCGGCGACCGGCGCCAGCCTCGCCCGGGTGGCGATCGGCGACGCCGCAGATATCGACCTCGCCGTGCGCGCGGCGCGCGAGGCCTTCAACGGCCCCTGGCGCCGCCTCAGCCACTTCGAGCGGGCGCGCCTGCTGTCGCGCCTCGCCCGGCTGATCGAGTCGCACACCGACCTCTTCACCGAGCTCGAGGTGCTCGACAACGGCATGCCGGTGGGCATCGCCCGCCTGACTATCGAGAACATCGTGGAGATGTTCGACTACTACGCCGGCGGCGCGCAGCGCATAGAGGGCACCACCACCAGCCCGCCGCGGCATGTCGCCGAGCAGGCCGAGGCCCTGACCTACACCCTGCGCGAGCCGGTGGGCGTGGCTGGACTCATCGTGCCCTGGAACGTGCCCATCTCCACCGCGGTACTGAAACTGGCGCCGGCCCTCGCCGCCGGCTGCACCGTGGTCGTCAAGCCCTCGGAGGAAACCCCCCTCTCCATCCTGCTGCTCGGCAGGCTGGCCGCCGAGGCCGGCATTCCGCCAGGCGTGGTGAATATCGTCAACGGCACCGGCGCCAGCGCCGGCAGCGCGCTGGCCCACCACGGCGATATCGACAAGGTGTCTTTCACCGGCTCCACCGCCACCGGGCGCAAGGTCATCGAGGCGGCGACCGGCAACCTGAAGAAGCTGTCGCTGGAACTCGGCGGCAAGTCACCGGTGGTGGTCATGCCCGACGCCGACCTGCAACTGGCGGTGCCCGGCGTGGCCATGGCGACCTTCTTCCTGCAGGGCCAGAACTGCATGGCGGGCACGCGTATCTTCGTCCACGCGGCCATCTACGACACCCTGGTCGCCGGGCTCAAGGCCTTCGCCGAGGGCATGGTCATCGGCCACGGCCTCGACCCGGCCACCCACATCGGCCCGCTGATCTCCGCCGCCCACTGCGAGAAGGTCATGGGCTACATCGCCCGGGGCATCGCCGAAGGCGCCACCCTGGTCAGCGGCGGGCAGCGCCTGGAGGGCCCCGGCAACTTCGTCCAGCCGACCATCTTCGGCGACTGCCGGCCGGACATGGCCATCGTGCGCGAGGAGATCTTCGGCCCGGTGATGGCCATCCAGCGCTTCGACAGCGACGACCTCGACGCGATTGCCGCGCTGGCCAACGATACCGACTACGGCCTCTCCGGCAGCGTCTGGACCCGCGACCTGTCGACCGCGCACGCCCTGGTGGCGCGCATCCGCGCCGGCCACGTCTCGGTAAACTGCCACGGCGCCGTGGGCACCAACATTCCCTTCGGCGGCTATGGCCAGTCGGGCTGGGGGCGGGAGTTCGGCCAGGAGGGACTGGACGCCTACCTCGAGACCAAGGCGGTTACCGTCCAGTTGTAAGGCGGGATCCGGCAGCGAGCGCGTACAGGCGCCCGCTGCCGGGAAAGACTCAGCCGACCGCGATGACGACCTTGCCGCGGTTTTCACCGCGCATCAGCTTGCAGAAGGCTTCCGGCGCCTGTTCCAGGCCCTCGTAGCAATCCTCGAGGGGCCGGATCTCGCCGGCCTTGAGCGCCGGCAGGCAGGCCGCCACGAACTCCTCGCGGCGCGCTTCGAAATCGTAGACCACCAGCCCGTGCACGGTGGCCCGCGCCTTGATCCACAGGGCCGGGTGCGGCCCGGCGCTTCGCGCGGCGCTGTTCAGCTCCGACATGATGCCGCAGAGGATCACCCGGGCGCCGACCGCGAGGCGCATGGACACCTGGTTGAGCAGTTCGCCGCCGACCAGGTCGAAGTAGACGTCGATGCCCGCGGGACACAGCCGGTCGAGCTCCGCGGCGAGGAAGTCCATGTCACCGGCCCTGCGGTCGATGCAGGCGTCGTAGCCGAGCTCCTCCACGGCCTGGCGGCACTTGTCCGGGCCACCGGCGATACCGACCACGCGACAGCCCTGCAGCCTGGCCAGTTGCCCCACCATCGCACCGACACCGCCGGTCGCGGCCGGCACCACCACCGTCTCCCCCGCCTTCGGCGCGGCCAGCCAGACCAGGCCGGCATAGGCAGTGAGCCCGGGCATGCCGAGCACCGACAGGTAGTTGGACAGCGCCACGCCGGTGTCGCGTACCGGGCTCAGCGCCGCCGGAGAGTGTACTGAATACTGCTGCCAGCCACCGGGGCAGCGCACCACGTCGCCCGGCTGGAAGGCCTCACTGTCGCTGCGGACCACCCGGCTGACAGTCTCCCCGAGCATCACGTCGCCGGGCTTGATGCTGCCGGAAATGTGCCGACCGGCGATCTGGCTGCGCATGTAGGGGTCGAGGGACAGGAACAGGGTCCGGCAGAGCACCTCCCCGGGGCCCATCTCGGGAAGCGGCCCGGTGGCGAGTTCGAAATCGGCCGGGGTGGGTTCACCTTCCGGGGTTCTGGCGAGTTTGACCTGCAGGTTCGCGGATTCAGTCATGGGGAAATTCCAGCTGGGTGTACAGACAGTCCCGGCGCCGGGCGCCGGTTCGACAAGGTGGGCAACGCTAGCAGCGGAGCCCGCCGGCGACCATGACAATAGTCAGGCGGCGGGCCCGCGACTCAGGCGGCGGCCGGCTGCAGCGCGCGCGGCGCCGGCTGGCGCACCTGGGTAATCGCGATCGCGGCGATCGCGATCAGGACGACGAAAATCTGGAAGGCGAGATCGTAGCTGCCGTAGCGGGTGTACAGCACCCCGGTCAGCCAGATACCCAGGCCGCCGCCAAAACAGTCGAGGACGGTGATGGTACCGAGGATCTTGCCGGCGGACTTGAGCCCGAAACAGTTCACCGCGGACAGCTGCAGGGTGGTGTACACGCCGCCCCAGCCGAGACCGAACAGCGCCACCGCCGCCCAGATCACTTCGCCCTGCAGGTAGGCGAGGCACAGGGCGCCGGCGAGCATCACCACGATGTTGCCGAGGAAGACCTTCTTGAAATCGAGGTAGTCCGAGAGCAGGCCGAAGACGAACTTGCCGATCACCGCACAGGCGAAGAAGGCGGAGATGGCGTTGGTCGCGGTTTTGACGTCGAAATCCAGATCGCGCATGTACAGGAACAGGTGGGCCTGCACCGCGAGCACGGTGTAGAAAGTCGTCATCGCGGTGATGGCCAGCGCCCAGAAAGTGCGCGTTTTCAGCGCGTCCAGGTATTCCATGTCGGCGCCGACGGCCATGCCCTTCGAGGTGCCTGCGGCAGCGTTCTCCTGCACCGGCTGCATGCCCAGTTGCGCCGGTCGGTCGCGCACCAGCAGGAAGACCAGCACAAACATGAAGGCCGGGAAGACCAGCGCCCAGTTCATCGCCTCGCGCCAGCCGGCGGACTCGGCCATGAAGGTCCCGTACTGGGGAAACACCATGCCGCCCAGGCTGGTGCCGACCAGGGTGATGCCGATGGCGACACCGCGCTTGCCCTGGAACCAGCTCGATACCAGGATGACCGCCGGGTTGAGCCCGCACAGCACCAGCACCAGGCCCAGGGCGGCGTGCACCAGGTAGAGGGTGGTCAGCGAGTCCATCTGGCTGTAGGCGAAATAGGCGCCGCCGAGTATCAGCCAGCCGAACAACATGCAGCGGCGCACGCCGAGCCGGTCGATGAAGACGCCGCCGAAGGGCGCCAGCAGGGCACTGGTGGAAAAGGTGACCATGTCGCGGAACTTCAGTTCGCCGCGGGTCCAGCCAAACTCGTCGAGAATCGATTCGTCGTACACGGAGAGCCCGGTAATACTCATACCGTTGCTGACCAGCAGCACGACACAGGCCAGTACGGCGATTATCCAGGGGTAATACTTGTTCATTCCTACAGTCTCCGCTTTCCCGCGCCTGGCGACGGGAACACAAATATCCAGCCGTCCATTAGACCTAATGTAATATCATTAATTCTATAAGACAACCATGTACGGCAATTATGGCGACGGGCCGACCCGGCTGCGGTCGAATCCGCCTGGCGGATTTGATGCGCACGAATCCATGGCTGGAAATCGCAACATAAAAATCGCCTTAATGTATTATTTGCTATAACATTATACCCTTATACAACCCAAGAGCGAGAACGATAGTAATGAGCTCCATCGATGTATTGATCAGTCCACAGCAACGGAAGACTCTGGATCCGGACAGCCATTCCCCACTCTACTATCAACTCTACAGCCTGCTGAAAAACCTGATTCTCAACGGCACGCTGCCCAACGGCACGCTGATGCCCACCGAGCAGCAGCTCTCCGACGCCTTCGGTGTCTCGCGGATTACCGCCAAGCGGGCGATGGACGAACTGGCCGCGGAGAACCTGGTCGAGCGGCGCCGGGGCAAGGGTTCCCACGTCATCTTCAAGTACACGCCGGGGCCGGTAAAGGCGCCGCTGGTGGGCATGCTGCAGGAAATCGAGAGCATGGCCCGGCAGACCGAGGTGCGGGTCATCGAGGTGGCGCGGCTGCAGCCGCCGGCGGAGATTCGCGGCGAACTGTCGCTGGACTCCGGCGATACCGCGCTGCGCATCGTGCGGGTGCGCTCGCGCGATGGCGAACCCTTCGGTTTTTACGAGAGCTGGACGGTGGGCCTGAAGAAAAAGCCCTCCAACCGCAAGCTGGAAACCACACCGCGGCTGGAAATCTTCCGCGAGCAGGGCATCAACATCACCCACGTGAAACAGACCCTGACCGCCATCTCCGCCAGCGAGGACATCGCCGGCGCCCTGAACATCAAGCCGGGCGTACCCCTGCTGAGCATGGTGCGGCGCTCCTACGACTCCAACGAGCAGTTGATGGACTTCCTCCACGTGCGCTACAACCCCGATTACTTCCAGTACCAGATGGACCTGACCATCGACGAGGCCTGAAGCTCACAGGGGATTGCCCGCGGCCGCCGCCCGGCCGCGCCGCGGCGACAAAAAAGGGCGCCCCCGGGGCGCCCTTTGCAAGCGGCACGGGCAGCCGGCTAGACGGTCACCACCCGGATGCCGCAATCCGCCCCTGAGAACAGGCTCTGCAGCGCCGCCGGCGCACTCGCCAGGCCCGCGTAGACCACCGCCGTCGAATGCAACTCGCCACCCTTGTACCAGTCGATCAACTCGCGCTCGGCAGCGGGGAACTGCTGGTGGTAATCCCAGACGAAAAAGCCCTGCATGCGCGCCCGCCGGTAGATCAGGTTGTAGTAGTAGCGCGGTCCCGGCAGCGGCGGCTCGTGATACTCGGTGGAGATCATGCCGCAAATCACCGCCCGGCCGCGCAGGGCGATATTTTTCAGGGCGATATCCAGGGTATCGCCGCCGACGTTGTCGAAGTAGACATCGATGCCCCGGGGGCAGTACTGGCGGAACTTCTGGTCGAGATCGTCGGCCTTGTAGTCGATGGCCTCATCCACCCCGACCACCGTCTTCAGCCAGGCGCATTTCTCCGCGCCGCCGGCAATGCCGATCACGCGGCAACCCTTGATCCTGGCGATCTGGCAGACGATGGAGCCGACACCGCCGGCGGCCGCGGAGACCACCACCGTGTCGCCGGCGCGGGGCTGGCCGATATCGAGAAAACCGAAGTAGGCGGAGAAGCCCGAGGAGCCGAGGATGCCCAGGTGCAGGTGGAGCGGCTCCTGGGGCTCACTCACCCGCTGCAGGGTTTTCACCAGCATGCTGCCGAGGTCGCCACTCTGGAGGGAATAGTCCTGCCAGCCGGTGGAGCAGGCCACCACGTCGCCCTCGGCAAAATCCGGGTGGCGGCTGGCGATCACCTGCCCTACCCCGCGGCCGCGCATCACCGCGCCGATATCGATGGGCTCGTGGAAGCGGCTCTCGGCGCCCATCAGGTAGGCGCGCTGTGCCGGGGAAAATCCCAGCGCGGCGGTTTTCACCAGGAACTCACCCGCGGCGGGCTCCGGCAGTGCGGCCTCGCGCACTTCGAAAAGGTCGAGACTCACCGCCTCGCCCTGCTGGATGTTGCGCTTGAGGCAAAGCTGTCGATTGCTGGTCATTCGGATACCCCTGTTGTGCGCCGCCTGCCGGCAGCGCCCTGCCTCAGCCCGCCAGTCCCTCGAGGTATTCGGTCACCTCGGCTTCCGAGACCACATCCGCGTACTTCGCGTTCATGTCGAAGAGATTGGCCTCGTGGGGCGCCTGGTGGCGGTCACCGCAGGCGTCGCTGACGACGATGGGGATAAAACCGTGGGAACAGGCGTCCACGCAGCTGGCGCGGATGCAGCCGCTGGTGGTGAGGCCGGTGAGGATGACACTGTCGACGCCCGCGGCGGTGAGCGTGGCAGCCAGCGAGGTGCCGAAGAAGGCGCTGGGATACTGCTTGGTCACCACCAGTTCATTGTCCGCGGGTGCCAGGCCCTTGGCCCAGGCGCCCATCGGCGAGCCGGCGACGAGGTGGCGCAGCGGCAGCGCCTTCTGGAAAAAGCGGCCGCCATCGATACCGCTGGGGTGATACTCGACCTTGGTGTAGACCACCAGGATGCCCTGCCTGCGCGCCACCTCGACCAGGCGGATGGCCGAGGCAAGCTCCGCCTCGACGTCGGCGTAGAGATCGCAGTCGCGGTCGAAGTAGGCCTCGACGAAGTCGATCAGGACCAGGGCCGGGCGGCGGCCGAAGCCGATCCGGTTGCCGTAGACCCCGGCGTAATTGTCCGCTGCGTTTTCTGTCATGCTGTTAGCTCCACTGTAGCCAGTCTGTTCTGTACTTTGCCTGCCGCTGCCAATTGGGCTGGCAGCTTCAATCCCGCGCCCACTTGCGCTCGAAGGCCCAGACTTCCTCGAAGCCGATGAGCGAGCAGAATTCCTTGAAATCGAGCATCGGCACGCCCTCGGGCTGGGGCGAGCCGCCCTGGCGCAGGGCCTCGCGCAGGGCGTGCTCCACCGCCCAGGCCGAGGCCAGGCTGGTCAGGGACGGCGCGATGGCGAAGCTGTAACCCAGCGCTTTCATCTCCTCGATGTTGCGCATCGGGGTCATGCCGCCGTTGGACATGTTGGCCATCGCCGGGCCCTCGACTTCGGCGCAGGCGGTGCGCATCTCGTCGTCAGAGTGCAGGGCCTCGACGAAAGTCACGTCGGCCCCGGCCTCGCGGTAGGCCTGGGCGCGCCGGATGGCGCCGCTGAGGCCCTCGGACTGGCGGGCGTCGGTGCGCGCGATGATCTGCAGGTTGGGGTCGGTGCGCGCATCGACCGCGACGCGGATCTTCTCCACCATCTCCTCGCAGGAAACCAGCCGCTTGTTCGGCGTGTGCCCGCATTTTTTCGGGAATTCCTGGTCCTCCAGCTGGATGCCGCTGACGCCGGCCTCCTGGTAGCCCTTCACCGTGTGGTGCACGTTGAGCAGGCCGCCGTAGCCGGTGTCGGCGTCCGCCACTACCGCCGCTTTGGTCGTGCGCACCAGGGTGGCGACCCGGTCGACCATCTGGGTGTAGCTGACGATGCCGGCGTCGGGCAGACCGTAGGCGGATGCGGTCAACCAGTAACCGGAGGCGTAGACCACCTCGAAGCCGACCCGGTCGGCCATCACCGCGGTGATCATGTCCTGGATGCCGGGGGCGAAAACAAACTCGCCGGCGGCGAGCTTGTCCTTGAATACGGATGTTGCCATGTTGGGTAAATTTCTCCGAAAAAAAGCGATTTCTACACTGCGGGACGCGCTCCCGCCTCAGTAGGCCTGCCGGTAGATGGACAGGGCGTCGTCCAGGGTGACAGGCCGGGGGTTGTTCACCAGCAGGCGCTGCTGCTGCATGGCGTCCGCGGCCAGCAGCGGCAGGTCCGCCTCGGGGACGCCAAGCTCGCGCAGGCGCAGCGGCAGTCCCACCTCGGCGATCAGCACATCCATGCAGGCGATGAAGGCGGCGCAATCCGCCGCGACATCTCCGCCGGGAGAAACGCCGATGCAGGGCAGCAATTCGGCGTAGCGTGCCGCCGCCTGCGGCGCGTTGAAGCGCAGCACGTGGGGCAGCACCAGCGAATTACTCAGGCCGTGGGAGATGTGGTAGTGGCCGCCCAGCGGGTAGGCCAGCGCGTGGACCGCCGCCACCGGGGCGTTGGCAAAGGCCTGTCCCGCCAGCATCGATCCCAGCAGCATGTGCGAGCGCGCCTCGCGGTTGCCGCCGTTGCGCACCACTTCCACCAGGTTGGCCGACAGCAGGCGCAGCGCCTCCCGCGCCAGCATGTCGGAGTAGGCGTTCTTGCGCTGTGCGCTGGTGAAGGCCTCGATGGCGTGCACCATGGCATCGACGCCGGTCGCCGCGGTGACCGCCGGCGGCAGGCCGAGGGTCAGCTCGGCGTCGAGCAGGGCCAGGTCCGGCAGCAGCTTCGCCGACACCACGCCGGCCTTGGTGCTCTCGCCGGTGGTGATGATGGAGATCGGGGTGACCTCGGAGCCGGTACCGGCGGTGGTCGGCACCAGCACCAGCGGCGCGCGCCGGCCGCGGATCTGGTCGACGCCGAAATAGTCGCTCACCGCGTCGCCGGAATACAGCAGAACGGCGATCAGCTTGGCCACGTCCAGGCTGCTGCCGCCGCCGAAGCCGATCACCCCGTCGACCCCGCAGGAGCGCGCCCGCTGCGCGCAGTCGGTGACCACCGCCTCGGGCGGGTCGGGCTGCACCCCGGAGAAAATCTCCGCCGCCAGGCCGGCCGCCGCCAGTGCGGCGAGCACCGGGTCGAGCAGGCCGGTGGCCAGCAGCGGCGCGTCGGTGACCAGCAGCGGGCGGCGGATTCCCAGCGCCGCGCAGTGCGCCGGGAGATCGGCGCAGGCACCGGGCCGGCAGACGATCTTTGGCGCACTGGCAAACTCGAAACTGTGCATGGTCTGTCTCCGCCCGGCGCTCGTTACAACTCGAACAGCCAGGGCCGGCGCTGGCGCAGTTCCCGTTCGAAGGCTTCGATCTCGTCCAGGCGCTGCAGCGTGCTGCCGATCTGGTCCAGCCCCTGCAGCAGCATCTGCCGGCTGGAGGAGGCGATGTCGAAGCCGTAGCTGTGGCCAGCGGGGGAAAGCACCCGCTGCTGCTGGAGGTCGATCTCGACCTGGCAGCGCTGCGGGTCGGGCGCAACTTCCGCGGCGAGAGCCTGCACCGCAGCGTCCTCCAGCACCACCGGCAGGATGCCGTTGCGCTCGCAGTTGCCCTGGAAGATCACGCCGAAGCTCGGCGCGACGATGGCGCGAATGCCGTATTCGGCCAGCGCCCACACCGCGTGTTCCCGCGAGGATCCGCAGCCGAAGTTGCGCCCGGAAAGAAGAATGCTGGCGCCGCTGTACTCGGGCCGGTTGAGGACGAACTGCGGCTCCGGCTCGCGCCCGCCCGGGGCGGTATAGCGCCAGCCGGCAAACAGGCCCTCGCCGAGGCCGTGCTTCGACACCAGCTTCATTTCCCGCGAGGGGATGATCGCGTCGGTATCGACATTGACCCGCAGCAGCGGTGCGGCGACGCCGCGGTGGACAGTAAATTGCTTCACGGCAGGTACTCCCTCGGGTCGGCGAGACGCCCCGCCAGTGCCGACGCGGCCACGGTTGCCGGGCTGGCGAGGTGGGAGCGTACCCCCGGGCCCTGCCGCCCCTCGAAGTTGCGGTTGGTACTGCTCACCACCCGCTGCCCGGCGCCGAAGCCCTCGCCGCCGGCGTAGAAACACATCGAGCAGCCGGGCTCGCGCCATTCGAAGCCCGCGGCAGTGAACACCTGGTCGAGGCCCTCGGCCTCGGCCTCGCGCTTGACCGCCTGGGAGCCGGGAACACAGATCGCCCGCACACCGCTCGCTACCTGGCGCCCGCGCAGGATCGCCGCCGCCTCGCGCAGGTCACTGATGCGGCTGTTGGTGCAGGAGCCGATGAACGCGCCGTCGATGGCCAACTCGCGCAGCGCCTGCCCGGGCTGCACATCCATGTATTCGAAAGCCTTGCGCAGGGTGGTGCTGTCCGAGGCCTCCAGGCCGGCGTCGGGAACCGGCACCTGGCCGCTCACCTCGCAGGCCTGTTGCGGGCTGGTGCCCCAGCTGACGAAGGGCGCCAGCTGTGAGCAGTCGACCTCGATCTCGCGATCGAAGCTCGCGTCCGCGTCGGAGTGCAGGCTGCGCCAGTAGGCCGCGGCCGCCTCCCAGTTGGCCCCGCCGGGGGCGTAGGTCCTGCCGCGCAGGTAGTCGATGACCTTCTCGTCGGGGGCGATCAGCGCGGTAAAGGCGGAGAACTCCACGGCCATGTTGCACAGGGTGAGCCGCGCCTCCACGTCCAGGGCGGATACCGCTTCCCCGGCGAACTCGATGGCGTAGCCGGCGCCGCCCGCGGTGGTATAGCGCGCGATCAGGTGCAGGATCATGTCCTTGGCCGACACCAGCGCCGGCAGTTGGCCGTTGAAGGTCACCCGCATGGTGCGCGGCTTCTTTACCACCAGGGTGTTGGTGGCCATGGCGTGCTCGGCCTGGCTCGAGCCGATGCCCCAGGCCAGCGCCCCCAGCGCGCCCTGGGAGCAGGTGTGGCTGTCCGGGCAGACCAGGGTACAACCGGGCTGCACGATACCCAGCTCGGGCGAGACCACGTGGACGATGCCCTGCTCGCTGTCGTTGACATCGAACAGGCGGATGCCCGCCTGGCGGGAGGCCTGGCGGGTGGACTGGATGAAGTTCTTGCCGTTGGGTACCAGCGTCTCGTCGCCGCGCCCGGGCAGGGTGTCGACGATATGGTCCATGCTGCAGAACACACGCGAGGGGGCGCGAATAACCCGCCCCTCGCTGGAAAGGCTTTCAAGGGCCACGGAGCCGGTGCGCTCGTGGAGGAATACGCGGTCGATATAGACCAGCGAATCGCCGTCCTCCAGGCGCGCGACCTCGTGGTCGGACCAGAGCTTTTCAAATAATGTCTTCGTCATGTTCCCCGCCGTGGTTGATCCCGCGACACGCACCCCACCTCCGTTTGATATAAATATATATCATTAGGATTTAGGAATACAGTTAATCCGTGCCTGACATTAACCCTACGACGAAACGCACCCCGCCCATTTGACAATTGTTAAGGTAGCCAAAACTTCCAGGGCCTAGTCTACCGGCAGTTCTAGCGAGCTATATTCACAGAGCTTATTTATGCGGCGCCCCATATCCACGGGGCCTGCCCCGAGAGGAAACAACTTATGGAACTCGCAATCCTGCGCTGGCTGCACATTCTCGCCATGGTCTACTGGCTGGGTGGTGAATGGGGCGTCTTCCAGACCGCCTACAATATCGTCAACCGCAAGCTGTCGATGGAGGAGCGCCGTCGGCACCTCGAGACCGCCTACCGCATCGACATCCTCGCCCGCACCGGCATCATCCTGCTGCTCCCGCTGGGCCTGCACATGGGCTACTTCTGGGGCGTACAGCCCTGGGGCGGCGCCTTCCTGGTTGGTGTCTGGGTGGCCCTCGCCGCCTGGCTGGCGCTGTGCTGGTCGGCCTTCTACTTCCGCGAAACCGACCTCGGCATCCGCCTGACCAAGTGCGACGAGGCGATTCGCTACCTGCTCATCCCGCTACTGGTGGTCGCCAGCGTCAGCTCCCTGCTCGGCCACGGCCCCTTCGCCGGCGGCACCGGCCAGCTCTGGTACTCGACCAAGATCCTGATCTTCTCCGGGCTGCTGGTGATCGGCCTCTGGCTGCGCTACGTGATGCGCGAGTGGACGCGCATCTTCCGCGCACTGGCCGAGCGCGACGACCCGGTGCTCGAAGCGCGCCTGGAGAAACAGATCGTCCTCTCCCGCTATATCGCCTACCTGTACTGGATCGGTATCGCCAGCGTTGGCTTCCTCGGCGCGACCAAGCCGTTCTGAGCGCAGCCCGCGACCCCTGTCGTTTTGCTACCCGCCCCCGTGGCGGGTTTTTTTTGCCCGCGTTTCACCACCCCGGCGCGCTGCAGGCAGCGAAATCGGACCCGGGACTTTAAAACTTATTGATATATCAAAATACCTATAGGATTATCGATCGAGTGCTGTTGCCGCAGCGCTCCCATCGCGCTGCCCGCAAGCCATCCAAACCGGCAATAGCCACTCATCTGATTCAATTTTCAAGGCAACCACCAGCCTGGAGGTAGGGGAATGAACAGGAAAAACAGCAGGATCGTCACAGGGTTACTGGCAGCCAGCGCGGCCTGGACAGGCAGCGCGAGCATCCAGGCGCAGCCCGCCGAATTCGCGGTCGAGGAAGTCGTGGTCACCGCGCGCAAACGCACGGAGAACCTGCAGGACGTACCCATCGCCATCAGCGCCATCGACCAGGCCACCATCGAGCGCGCCGGCATCGAGCGCGCCGGGGACTTCATCAGCCTGATACCCAACGTCACCCTGGTCGATTCCGGCAACGTCGGCGACACCCAGGTGAGTATCCGCGGGGTGGTCTCCACCCGCGATGCCGAGTCGACCTTCGCCTATGTCGTCGACGGCATTCTCAGCACCAACCCCAACAGCTTCAACGAGGAGCTGTTCGACATCCAGCAGATCGAGGTTCTCAAGGGTCCCCAGGGTGCGCTGTACGGGCGCAACGCGGTCGCCGGGGCGGTGCTGGTCACCACCCAGGCGCCGGGCAATGAATTCGAGGGCCGGGTGAGCGGCGGCGCCGCCAACAACAATGGCTACAAGGCCAATGCCATGATCAGCGGCCCGCTGGTCGAGGACACCCTGCTGGCGCGCCTGGCGGTCAGCACACGGCAGACCGACGGCTTCTACAGCAACCGCTTCACCGGCGCCGATGACGCCGTTGACTACCTCGAGGATTCCAGCGCCCGGGCGCGGGTGATCTGGAACGTCAACGACGCCCTGTCGCTGGATTTCCGCGGCGGCTATTCCAAGGCCGAGTCCGGCGCAATCAACTTCAACGCCGCCTTCGCCATCCCGCAATTCGTCGACGTGCTCGGCTCGCCGGAATACTTCAAGGACGTCAACGAGCTGGACTTCGGCTTCATGTTCAACGTGCCGGGGGAAAACGAGCAGGAAACCACCGAGCTGGCGGTGAAGGCGGACTGGGACCTCGGCTTCGCCGACCTCAGCGCCAGCCTCGCCTACAACGAACTGGAGGAGTACCTGATGTCCGACGGCACCAGCGCCTCCTTCTACGGCTACGAGCTGACCGACGCCTGCCAGAGCGATCGCGCCACCCTCAACAGCTTCACCCGCCCCGACCTCTTCGGCGACGTGCTGGCGCCCTTCCTGGTGCTGCCGCCGGGGCAGGATTTCGAGGGCGTCTACGGCCCCTATACCGCCACCGCCTGCGACGGTTACCAGTACCAGGAGCGCAACCAGGAGGACCTCAGCTTCGACGCCCGGCTCAGCTCGCCCGGCGACCAGCCCCTGCGCTGGATCGGCGGTGTCTACCTGGCCCAGATCGAGCGCGAGGTGGTGGTCGCCTACGGCGCCGACCAGGGCCAGGGCTTCACCCGCGCGCCCTACGTCCCGGCCACCGGCCGCAACCCGACCGACCTGCTGTTCTGGGATGATTTCAGCACTTCGGTTTACGCCGTCTACGGCCAGATCGAGATCGACCTGAGCGAAACCCTGGAGCTGGCCTTCGCCGCGCGCTACGACCGCGAGGAGCGGGAAGTCGAGAACCAGGTGCCCAACGTCAGCAACTCCGGCCTCAACATCAACCTGCTGGACCCGGTCACCGGCGCCCCCGGCCCGCTCAATCCGGCCTACGCCAGCAACCCGGACGGCATTCCCGATCGCGACCAGAGCTACAGCCAGTTCCAGCCCAAGGTCAGCCTGAACTGGGCGGCGACCGACAATATCAACCTCTACGCCAGCTACGGTGTCGGCTTCCGCAGCGGCGGCTTCAACTCGGTCGGCACCGAGGACCTGATCAACTACTGGTTCAACGCCGGCTACGGCGGCCCGGGGGAGACGGTGGGTGCCGGCCTGAGCGTCACCGACGAGTACGACAAGGAGGTGTCCGAGGCCTGGGAACTGGGCGTGAAGTCCGAGTTCCTCGAGCGCCGGCTGCGCCTCAACGCCTCGGTCTTCCGCACCGACGTCGAGGACAACCAGTTCTTCGAGTTCTTCGCCGGCCCCTTCGGCCTGCTGCGCTCGGTGACCACCATCGATGAGATCTATGTGCAGGGTGTGGAGGCGGACTTCACCTTCCTCGCCGCCCCCGGCCTGTCGCTCTACGGCGGTATCGGCCTGCTCGACTCGGAGATCGTGAAAAACCGCAACCGCCCGCTCAGCGAGGGCAACGAGGTACCACAGGCCCCGGACACCACCGCCAACCTCGGCGTGGAGTGGGTGCTGCCGCTGGGCGGCAGCCTGGACCTGGTCAGCCGCCTGGACTGGCAGTACGTGGGCGAGACCTGGTTCCACACCCTGCAGGGCGAGCAGACCCCGACCATCTGGAACGCCTTCTTCGGGCCCGGGTTCAACCAGGACTTCTCCAAGTCCTCGCGCGATCCCTACGACACCATCGACCTGCGTATTGGACTGGAAGCCGAGAGCTGGTCGCTCACCGCCTGGGGCCGCAACCTGACCGACGAGGAGTACCTGCAGGAAGTGATCCCGGCGCCGGAATTCGGCGGCAGCTTCGACCACCCCTCGGCGCTGCGCGCCTACGGCCTGGATTTCAGCTACCGGTTCTAGGGCTCACTCCACCCCGGGGTCAGAGTCACGACCCTGACCCCCGCCCGAAGCACCCCCACGCCGAACGAAACAATGGCTAAAAAAAAAGGGGGCAGAGTAAAAACTCTGACCCCTTTTTTTATCGCTTTTTTCCAGCCCCGTTCTACAGCCCCAGCGACCCCGGGTTGACCCGGTGCTGCGGATCCAGCAGCCCCTTGATCCCGCTCAGCAGCTTCCAGCTGTTGCCGTCGAGCCCCTCGCGGTAGCGGTAGCTCTTGCCGATCTGCAGGTGCACGCCGCCCATCTGCGTGAACAGCTCGATGATGTCCTGGCGAATGGTCGCCACTGCCGCCCGGGAGGCCGCGTTGGCGGGAAAGCCCTTGAGGCGCTTGAGGTGGTCCGGGGTGACGCTCTTGCGGTGCAACTCGTTGAGTTCATCCGGCCAGAAGAACACCGGCTCCAGGGCGAAGCAGTTGGTGGATACCGTGGCGAAGAGGTAGCCCATGCCGATGCCCTGCTCCTCGATCAGTGCCGCGTGGCGCTGCTTGATCGCCTCGACACCCGCGAAAGCGGCAATCACCTTCGAGTGCGGCAGCAGTGCGTGTACCGGCACCCAGCGCTCGCCCTCGGGGCCGACCATGTTGTTGACCGGGCCGAAAGGGTTGGCGCGGACGATCTTGGGAATGCTGTTCTCGATCTCGCGACCCTTGTAGCGGGCGATAATCTCGCGCACCTGGCGCGCCATAAGCTGGGCGGCTTCCGGGCAGCGCTCCTCGATGATCACCTGGATGGAGAACTCGACGTCGTTCATGTAGCGACGGCCGGCCAGCGCGACCTTCGCCCCCTCCTTGAGCGCGCCGAACACGGAGCCGCTGCTCTTCATCACCCCGGCCAGGGACTTCACGTCCGCGGCGAGGCTCTCGCGCTTCATGCGCTGGGCCTGCAGGTAGGGATCGAAGCCGAAGCATTCCATGGCCAGGCCCTTGCGGCCGATTTCACTCATCGCCGCCAGCGCGTCCTCGCCGCGCTGGAAGTCCATCGCCAGGTATTCCTTCGCCGGCAGTTGCGGGATCAGGCGCAGGGTGATCACCGCCTTGAAGCCGAGGGCGCCGGTATCACAGGTGAACAGGCCGGTGAGATCCGGGCCGTAGTGGCGGAAAAACGGCGTGCCGTTGACCTGGGCGCCGGAACCGGTGCGCAGGATGGAACCGTCTGCCAGCACCACTTCCAGGCCGATGACCGAGTCGGCGGCGCTGCCGAACTGGCCGGAGCCCCAGAAGATGGCGTTCTGCGAGATGCCGCCGCCGACAGTGGCGTAGCGACCGGAAAGCGTGCCCCAGTAAGGGGTGCGCAGGCCGGTGTCCGCCAGCGCCTCGTGCAGGGCCTGCCAGGTGCAGCCGCACTCGACCGTGACGTACATGTCCTCGGTGTTGATCTCCAGCACCTTCGACATCCGCGTGGTGTCGACGATCACACTGCGGTCCTCGGCGGGCACATAGCCGCTGGTATAGGACATGCCGCCGCCGCGGGGCACGATGGCGCAACCGGCTTCGGTAGTCGCCTTCACCACCGCGGACAGCTCCGCAGTCGAACCCGGCCGCACCACCGCCAGCGCGGGGCTGCCCTGGCTGTAGACATCCTGGGTGTAGAACGCGCACGAATACTCGTCGGTGAGAACGTGCTCCTCGCCGAGGCAAGCGCAGAGCTGTTCCAGCAAGCCGCTTGACGCTAAGGGCATCGACATCAATTTACTCCTGCAAAAAAAGGCACTGGGCGCTGAACTACAACTGGGAGAAGTATTCCGCGATCGCGGTAATCTGCTCGTCGCTGAGGTTCTTCGCCATCGGGCCCATCATCGGGTCAGTGCGCTTGCCGTTCTTGAAATCCTGCATCTGCTTGACCAGGTAGGGCGCTTTCTGCCCGGCCAGGTTGGGCCACAGGCCGCTGCTGCTGACGCCATCGCTGCCGTGACAGCTGAAGCAGACCACCGTTCCCGGCGGTGGTTCGGGGCGCTCTCCGGCCTCGGCGGCGAACAACTGGCCGCTGGCCAGCAACAGGGTCAGGGCCAGGCCCCGGTAAATCATCATTTTCTTCATGAATCTGCCTGAATAGTTAAACACGGGAACAATTTCACTGGCGGCGGGCTCACGGATTTCACCCTGCGCAATAATCACTCGGCTGCCTTCTTCACCGGCGCCGGTTTTTGTTCGCGGGCGTAGTGTTCCAGGCTCGAGAAGCTCGGCTCCTGGTACTCGGTGGGGGCGTTGAAATACTTGGGATAGTGTTTTTCCGCATAGGCCTTCACCTTGGGCGAGAGCACTCTCATGTCATTGTAGCCGCCCATCATGCAGTCGTAGTAGATGTGCCCCTCGGCCTGGCCCATCAGCATCCAGGGCAGCCAGGGCGTGATCCGCGACCAGTTACCCGAGTACTCGAGACTGGTCTTGCCCGGGTCCGCCAGGTCCTCGCGATCGATAACGTAGGTGAACATCTCTGACACCCGGTTCATCGGCCCGGAGGATTCCCGCGGCCACTGCTCCGGCTGCAGCGCCGAGGGGTAGAACAGGTGGATCGGCGTGCGCAGGAATACCTTGTTGTCGCCGGTCTCGCGCCAGTCGAGCAGCAGCGGGCGCTTCGGCGGCTTGTCCTTGTTGAGGCCGCCGTAGGAAGGCGGATCGGGGTAGTAAGGGCCGATCTTGTAGTTGAAAGGGTCGTTGGCGACGGGGACCACTTTCACCCGCTCGCCGGTGTAGGGGTTGTCCCAGTGCTCGAGAATTTCCCCGGTCGCGAGATCGGTGTAGAAGCCGACCTCGCGCAGCAGTTTCTGGTACACGCCGTCGCCGATATCCTGCAGGCGGGCAAAGGAAAAACCCTCGAAGCCGAACAGCGGCCTGACCTTCTCGCCGGCCCGCACACCGTTGACTGTGCCCGAGTACCAGCCGAATTTCTGCTTGCCGATATCCAGGTCTGCCTGCAGGCGCGCCATGGCATCGCGGTTCCAGAAGTTGTCGTCGTACTTCAGCGTCGAGTAGTCGACACTGTCGGCACAATCCGCCCCTGCGGCCAGTGCGGAGGCACCGACACCGGCAATGCCTGCGCCGACCGCGGCCTTGCCGGCCAGGCCGAGAAAATCGCGACGGGCGCTGTCGACACCCTGTTGCTTGTCTTGTTTCATACTCTGTCTCTCACTCTGTGGTGGCAGTGCCGCTGGACTTGCACTCACTGCCGCTGTTCATCAGGTAACTGTACGACCCTCTCCCCGCTTTCACCCGCGGAGACGATGGCGCCCACGGCGTGCAACTGGCGCAGGCGGGGCGCTCGACCTCCAGCTGTGCTGCCGGCTTGGGCACGACCCGGGAAACGGCGAAACCGCGCCGCGCGCCGACTCCGGCAGGGCCTCGGCCCCATCCATATCCGTAGCTGTAACGTGGACGCCACGACTGCCGCAATCGCGTACACCCAGTGCTATTTTGCGTGGAACCTGGCCATGCAACCAGGCGCGGCCTTGCCCACCCCTCAATAATGTTACATACATATAACATTATATTCATGCTTCGTGGATACCGGTGTCAATACTTTATGCAGGCCTGCCCCCTCTCCCCGGCAACAGCATGCCGCGCAGGAAGCCAGGCCTCCTGCCGGGGCCTGCGCCGGCGTTGTATCTGCCCCGACTCGCTGGCCTATAATTGCACTGGTAAACAACACCCATAATTACAGGAAATCGCCGGCCCACCATGCACACTGACAAACCTGCCACGGGCACGGCTGATTTCGGTCGTGACTACCATCTCTACAAGGACCTCGACGAGACGGAACTGGCCAGCCTGGCCAGTATCGCCCGACTCAAGGTCTGCCCCGAGCAACAGTACCTGTTCACCCAGCACACCCCCGCCGAACGGGTTTTCAACCTGGTAACCGGTTCCGCCCTGGTCGAGCGGATGTCCAGCACCGGCCACCGGCAGGTGCTGGCCTTCCTTTTCCCCGGCGATTTCGTCGGCCTGAGCCACTCCGAATTCTTCGAGTACGGCGTGAAGACCCTCGGCAATTTCACCGCCTACGAGTTCAACCAGCAAAAACTGCTCGCCCTCGCCGACACCTCCCCCCGGCTCAAGCGCAACATCAAGGACATCAGCGCCAACGTACTCGCCCACGCCCTCGACCAGGTCTATGTCCTCGGCCAGAAAAAGGCCGACGAGCGCATCTGCTTCCTGATCATGGAACTGCTGCAACGACTGCCGGGGGCTGCCGCGGAGCATCTCGACTTGCCCATGACCCGCCAGGACATCGCCGACTACCTCGGCCTCACGGTAGAGACTGTCAGCCGCTCCCTCACCAAACTCAAGCGGGACGGCGTTATCACCACGCCCTCGCGGCACGTGCTCGTGGTGGAGGACATGGACGCCGTCATCGAGATGGCCAACATGGAGTAGCAGGCACACGCCAGGCGCGGCGCACGGGGCACCTGATTTTTATTGTTATAAAAGTATATCTATATTATTTTTACCCCTGCCCCGGGCAATTCCCTGCGCGCCGCGCGTCGGCCGTGGATGCCCCCGGGCGGGGCACTCCCCGATATCGATCAAGGCCGGCGCGTCCGGGGGCCCGGCGCACTCGGCACAACACAGCGAGACTGGAGCAAGGCTATGGGATTAGGTGGGATCAGCGTGTGGCAACTGGCGATCATTCTCGCCATCGTGGTGCTGCTGTTCGGCAGCAAGCGGCTGAGCGGCCTGGGCAGCGACCTGGGCAGCGCAATCAAGGGCTTCCGCAACAGCGTGCGCGAGGAAGAGGAAAAGGCGGGCGGCTGAACGCCGCCCGTCGACCCGCGCCGCCGCGACATCCGCGCAGCGGCTGCGGCTCAGGGCGCCAGCACCCGCTGCGCGAACTCGCGCAGTTCCCGGTTGAAGCGCTCGGGCTGCTCGTAGAAAACAGTGTGGCCACCACCTTCGTAGACTGACAGTTCAACGTTGTCACGTCGTTCCGCGTAGGTCGCGACCTCGTCCAGGTAGGGCGCCGCATCCGCGGAACCCAGCGAGAACAGTAGCGGTAGCGCCAGCCTGTCGGCCATGTCCTGGTTGTCGAGGCGACGGCTGAGCATCGCGCGGCGGGCGTATACCGGCAGCATCAGGCTCACCCCCCGGAACACCTCGCGATCGTCGGCGTCCAGCGGTGTCGCGGTCAGCCAGTCGACCATCCTGTCGGCGACGTGGACATTGTCCGCCGGGCTGCTGCTCATCTGCAGCACGCGCAGCTGCGCGAACTCAATCGACTTCGGGTCGTCCGCCGGCGGCATGCGAAAGGGCAGCACGCCGCCGTGGGCGCCGGTCAGCAGCAGCCCCGACACCCCGCCCTCGCCCTCCAGGCGAAGGTAGTCCAGCGCGATGGAAGTACCGTAGGACCAGGCCACCAGCAGCGGTTTGTCCAGGCCGGTGGCTGCCATCACCGCGCGCAGGTCTCCGGCCCAGGCTTTCGCGGCGTAGTCCGCCTCCGTCCAGGGCTTGCCGGAACCGCCGTGCCCGCGCAGGTCGTAGGCCACCAGGTAGAAGTCGCTGGCGAGCGCCGAATCCAGCTGCCGCTTGAAGCTGTAGTGGCTCTGTCCGATGCCGTGCACGAACAGGATGCCCGGCTTCGAGGGGTCGCCGGCCGTGGCCACATTCAGCGGCACGCCCCCCTCCCCCGCCACGGTGGAGTAGGTCCAGTCGGCAAGCGCGGGCGCCGCGGCGAACAGTGCGGCGCATAGCAGGGTGATGAATCGCATGGCAAATCCTAAGTGAAGAAAGCGGGCGCCTCGGCCCGGATCAGGGGGAGCAGTTCCGCCGGGTAGGCCTTCGGGCTATCCAGCTTGACCCCCGCGACGTGCCACCAGAGGGAGCCCTCGACGCTCATCTGCATCCAGCTGCGCCAGTTTTCCACCGCGGTGAAGGCCATCTGCGAGGGCACCCGGCTCAGCGCCGGGTCGGCGAGCTGGTGGCGGTTGCAGGAGAAATGCATCAGGTCCGCGTCCGGCAGCAGTTGCGCCGGCCCCGGCGACATGAACTGCTCCACCATGTGCAGCACGTCGCCGATGACGAACCAGGGCCGGGTGCCGCGGCTCACCTGTGCGTCGCTGCCCACGCTGCCCATGCCGTCGGAAAACATGCGGAAGCGGGTGTCGTAGTTGGTCGCCGGCACTTCGCAGGCCAGCTCGTTGTAGGGATTGGTCCAGCGCCCCAGCAACTGCTCCGTCAGCGGGTCCAGCAGCAGGCCCACGTAGCGCGACTCCGCCAGGTACTCCAGCGCCGAGACCCGGCGATAGACCGTGCGCTGGGCGCCGGCAGTCTTGAACAGCAGGCGCGGCTTCTCACCCCGCACCAGGCCGAACACCTGCCCGCGCACCATGTCGTAGACCGGCTCCGGCCGCAGGTCGCCGCGCAGCTTTATAAAGGCCTCGAGGTTGGCCTCCGGCGCGTCAAGCTCGAGCTCGGCCCCCGCGCCGGGCGCCGCCAGTGGCATGCCGCTGGCCGACAGCGCCGCCGCGCCCGCCAGCCCCGCCAGGAAATCCCGCCGCCCGTTCATGTCAGTCCCAGGAGGCCGGGTTGGCCGAGAGCACGTCGCCGTACTCCTTCGCCACACGTTGCAGGTACTCCGCCGGGACCTCGTCGATGGAGGCCAGCTTCTTGCCGGTGGAGTGCCACACCAGGTGCCCCGCCTGCCCCTCCATGTCCAGCCAGCCCTGCCAGGGCGACAGGTAGGTGGAGGTGAAGTGCGCCGGCACGCTGGCCACGGCGGGGTCGAGCACGGCCTCCGGGTCGCAGAAGATGCTCATCGCCTCCATCAGCGGCTTGATCGTGCGCGAGAAACGGCTCGAGGTGAGCCAGGCCAGGTCGCCGCTGCGGTGCCACTCGATCATCCAGGGCTCGAGGTCGCCACCCTTCTCGGCGATGCTCTTGTAGCCCCAGCCGCGGGAGGAGAACACCGTGTTCTCCTTGCCGCCGAGGATGTTCGGTGTGACCTTGTTGGCCTTGCCGGTGAAGGGGTTGGCGAACTCGCGGATCATCTCCCCCGTGTCCTTGTCGCGGAAAAAGGTCAGGGTGCGCGAACTGATGGCGAAGGAGCCGTCCGCCAGCTCCCGCGTCCAGTAGATTTCCGTGCCCTCCAGATTGAACAGGTGCAGGGGCTCCTGCTCCCCTACCTGGGCGTAGATGCGCCCGGTATACCACCAGGGCACCTCCTCCGATTTCGTGCTCATCATAAGGCGCACCATGTCCCGCCACACGGCGGAGGGCTCCCGCGGCTGCCAGCTGCCCGCCAGCGCCCGGGCGGAGCGCGCCCCGCCCAGCGCCATGCCGCCGATACTCAGCGCCCCGATACCCGCCAACAGCGTCCTGCGTTTCAATGTACCTGTCATTACTGCGAATCTCCTCTGGTGGTATTCAGGACTGGGGCGCGCTGTCGGCGGCCTCGCCGGGTGCGGTCGCTTCCTCGGTCGCTGCCTCCGCCGCACTGACCGGCGGCGCGGCAGCCGGCTGCCGCATGCCCGCCAGGATCAGGTTGGGAATGGTGGAAGTCTTCCAGTCGGGGTGGTAGTAGCCCAGCCGCAGGATGACCAGCTCGAGCTCGGGGAACACCAGCATGGTGCGGTAACCGCCGCCCTCGAGGAAAAAGAAGTTGTCCGCGGCGATCGGCGGCCCGTGGGGCGCGCCCTGGTCGCTGCCCATGCTGTAGGGGCGAACCTCACCATCGGGATTGCCGACCCACACCTGGTAAGCGTAATTGGGGTAGAGCGCGGTCGGCGTGGTCATCTGTGCGACCGTACCCTCCGGCCACAGGCGCCTGCCGTTGACCGCGCCATCCAGGCTCAGCGCGTGGCCGAAGCGCAGCCAGTCGCGCGGCGTCGCGCGGAAACAGCAGTACACCGTCGGCATGCCGCCGGGGCGATCGAAATACATCTCGCTCGGGCCGGCGCCCAGCGGTGCCCAGATGTGGCTGTCGAGGTAGTCCTCGTACTGGATGCCGGTGGCCGACTCCAGCAGCGCGCCGAGCAGCTGGGCGTTGGAGTTGGTGAAGGCGAACACCGTACCCGGGGGCTCGGCGAGGTCGTAATTCAGCGCCGCGGCGCGGAAGTCGGAACTCAGGGCCAGGCGGTTGTTCTTGTTGCCCGGGCTGGCGTCGCCGGCCATGGTGACGACTTCCAGGCCCGAGAGATTGGTGAGCAGCTCGCGGATGGTGATCTCGCCGCGGGGGTCGCCGCGCCACTCCTCGAGGTAATTGCCGATCGGCTCGTCGAGGTTGTCGATATAGCCCTCCGCCATCGCGCTGGCGATCAGCGGCGGGATCAGGGTGCGGGTCATGGCGCGGCCGGTGAACAGCGAATCCGGGCCGATGTCGCGCCAGTAGCGCTCGAACTGCAGCACGCCCCTGTGCAGGACCAGCAGCGCGGCGCTGTTGTGCTCGTCCGCCCAGGCGGCCGCCGCTTCCAGCGCCTCCTCACTGATGCTGCGCTCGCCCTCCGCCGCCGCGGGGAAGAAGGGCTGCTCGTCGCCGGGCACCGCAACTGCGGGCTGGTAGTAGCTCGCCGGCCACTCGCCCGGGTCGTCGGGCAGGGTGGCCAGGCGGTACCAGAAACGCCAGTCGACCAGGAGAAATGCGGCCGCGAGCGCGGCCAGCAGGGCGACGCTGACGCCGCCCATCCAGGTAGTACGAGTCATTCAGGCCTCCAGGGCGCCGGCTTACAGTTCGTAAGAGACCGTCAGGCCCACGGTGCGCTTCTGGCCGAAGATCGGCGTGTACTGGGTATCGCTCGCGGTCTGGGTAAAGAACGCGTTGGCGATGTACTCCTCGTCGGTCAGGTTCTTGCCCCACACGGCGAAGACCCAGTTCTCGTTGCTCAACTGCAGGCGGGAGTTGAACAGGGTCCGCTCCGGTACGTAGGCCAGGTTGAACTCGTCGATGTACTGCTTGCTCTGGTGCACGACATCGGCGCGGGCGTACCACTCCCAGCCGCCCAGGTAACCGGTCAGCGCGGCGCCGAGGTTGGCCTGGAAGGCGGGCTGGCGCGGCAGCTCCTGGCCACTGATATCGCCGTCCGCCGGGCAGACGATGCCGTCACAGGCGCCGATCAGGCCGGCGCGGGCACTCTTCGAGCCGCTCTTGAACTCGGTGTCCGAGTAGGAGATCGCGTAGTCGATGGACAGCATGTCGGTCGGGAACCAGATGCCGTCCAGCTCCACACCCCAGATTTCCGCGCCGCCGGTGTTGGCGACGATCGCCGGCGCCGTGGTGCCGTCGGGCATGTCGATCGGGGTGCTGTTGATCTGCAGGTCGTCCCAGTCGGTGTAGTAGATCGCCCCGTTCAGGCGCAACACGCCATCCAGCAGCTCGTTCTTGCTGCCGATTTCCAGGGTCCAGTTCTCGTCCGGGTCGAACGCGCGCTGGCTCTCGTTGAATACCGTGTTGTTGAAGCCGCCGGACTTGGCCCCCTTGGCCAGGCTGGAGTACAGCATCTGCTCGTCGTTGAAGTGATAGTCGACGGTGAAGCGCGGGGTGAAGGTCTGCCAGCTGTCCTTGAACAGCGCGTCGCTGGACACGCGGGTCTCGCTGTCGAGGATCTTCTCCTCGTCCTGGTAGCGACCCTCGAGCCCCAGCCGCCAGACGCTGCTCGGCGACTCCCAGGCAACCCGGGCGAAGATCGCGTCGGTGTTGACCTCGGTAGCGGAGCGGGTGATGGCGAGGGCGGTGACACCGGAGGTGCCGGTTTCCGGATCGATCTTGAACGGATCGGTGCCGAGATAGGGTGCGAGGACGAAATCGAAGTTGTCCTTGTCCTCGATCTCGGAGGTGAAGCCGCCGAACAGCGCGGACCAGGCGCCGCTGTTGAACTCGACGCGCAGTTCGTGGGACGTGTACTCGTTGGTGCCTATGGGCGTGGCGAGGAAGTAGTTCGCCGGGTTGGCGGCGAAGTCGACGAAGTTGAAGGAACCGGCCAGCGGGTCGCGGTCGCTGCCGCCGGCGGAGATCACCTCGGACTCGGTGTAGCCGAACTGGTAGGTGGCTGACCAGGCATCGTTGAAGTCCCAGGTCGCGCCGGCATGGACAAAGTCGGTTTCCACGTCGAGCAGGAAGGCGCGCGGGTCGGCGATCATTTTCGTCCCTGCCGGGCTGCCGCCGGGCAGCGGCACGAACTTGTCGGGGATCTCGCCGCAGTAGAAGCGACCGTTGGAACAGTTGGTGTCACCGGTCGAGGCCTGCACGCGAATGCCCGCGTTGTTCTCCTGGAAACGCTCGACGTGGTAGTAATCCAGTTCCAGCAGCAGCGGCTCGACCGGGGTCGCCTCGATGTTGAGGCCCCAGGTGCTGTTCTCGTAGCCGGCGAGGTTGTCCTCGGAGCCGCGCTTGCCCCAGCTCAGGCCGGCGTTGGGATGCTCGTTGTCCCAGGTGCCGTCGAACTCGGAGAAGGAGCCGACCAGGCGCGCGCCGAGAATGCCGTCGATGAGCGGGCCGCCCACCTGGCCGTAATACTCGAGCAGGTCGTCGCTGCCGTAGGTGCCGCTGACCTTGGCTTCCAGCTCCTCACCCGGGCCGCCGCTGACGTAGTTGACCGCACCGAGGAAGGCGTTGCGGCCAAACAGCGCGCTCTGCGGCCCCTTGACCACTTCGATGCGCTCGAAGCCGAGGGTGCCGAAATCGACCATGTACTGGCGCGGCAGGTAGATGCCGTCGAGGTAGACCGAGGTGGTCTGGTCGAGGTCCTGGATGCGCAGCTGGCTGCCGCCGCGGATGACGGGAACACCGAAGCCGCCGCCGTAGTCCTCGAAGGAGAAGCCCGGGGTGCCTAGCGCCACGTCCTCCAGTTCGCGCATGCTGCGCTTGTCCATCTGGTCCGCGGTGAACGCGGACACGGCGATGGGCACATCCTGCAGGTTCTCTTCCGCCTTCCGCGCGGTGATCACCACCTCCTCCACCTTCGCGCTGCCGGCCTCCTGTGCCGCGGCCACGCTGGAGAGAATCCCACCGGTTATCAAGACAACACTCTGTAAGCGCTTCATAAACTTCCCCTAGTTGATATGACTACTACTTCACGGAGCGGGCACAACATGCAATTTTTGTCCGGCCTGCGAGCAATACTCACGGCCGGGCAATTTATTACTAATAATATATTTATATAACATTATGTCTATTGGTAACACGCCCCCGAAAGGGTGTCAACAAGAGCGTTCTAAATTTTTACAGCGCGCCCCTGGAGCTGCACCGGAGTCTGACCCCGGCGCCACAACAATCCATTACGCACTATAAAAACAGACGTTCCACGCCAGGAACGACGTGTTACACCCAGCCGGGGTAGCGAGTATGCAGGCGGGCAGACCCGCCCCGGCGGGGACGACCAGGCCGCCCCCCTCCGGAGCACGTCAAAGCGCGCTCATCACCTCGATTGCGGCCCGCTCGGCGGACTCCATCGCGCCCTCCATGCCGCGGTTGGCCACCGCCGTGTGCTCGCCACAGAAGTGCACGCAGCCGTGGGCCGAGGCCATCTGCATGCCGAACTGGCTGACCTGCCCCGGCGCGAAAACGGCCCAGTCGCCGGCGGCGAAGGGGTCCTGGTTCCAGGAGTGGTAGCCGGTGCATTTCAGGGTGCCGCGCGCCGCGGGACGAATGCGCTCTATCTCGGCAATCACCCGCCGGATCGCCTCGTCGCGCGGCAGGCGGTCGAGGAAGGCCGCGGCGTGACCGCGCGGATTGACCACCAGGCAGGTCACCTCCTCGTCGGTCTTGCCGAAGCGCTGTCCCGACATGGTCCCGAGCAGGCCATCGGTCCACATCGAGGGGCTCATGCCGTCCTCCTCCCAGAAGGGTCGCGAGGCCTCGAGGAAAATCACCGTGTTGATCATGTAGGGCAGGTTCGACACGGCGATGCCGTGGGTGCCGCTGAGGTGTGGGTCGAAGCGGATATTGCGGGCGACGGAGTAAGGCAGCGAGCAGATCACCCGGCGCGCCCGGAAGACGCTGCCATCGAGGCAGTGCACTTCGGCGCCCCTGTCATCCATCGATATCGCGCTTACCTCGCGCTCCAGCTCCACCGGCTTGTGCAGCTGCTGCGCCATCGCCAGTGGCAGCTTCTGGTTGCCACCGAGGATGGAGTAGCTGTGCGGGGCGATCTTGGCCTGGGCGGCGATCCACGCATTGTTGAAACAGTACTGCAGCGCCGACACGTCGTGGGCCGAGGTGCCGAAGTAGGGGTTGATGGAGAAGCCCATGCGAATGACCTCCTCCGGCACACCGCGCGCGGCGAGAAAATCGTGCAGCGAGATGTCGTACTGGTGGTTGCCGGCGCTGCGCCAGTCATCCGAGGCCACCAGCGGGTTGATTCCCGCCATGGCGCCCCAGGGCAACTCCCAGGGCATGCGCTCGCGAAAGGGCTCGGGCAGCGGGTTCTGCTTCGAACCGGCCCACTGGTCCGCGCTGATCACCTTGCTGTTCACAACCAGCTCGATGTCCGGGTAGCGCTTGCGCCGCTCGGTATATTCGACGACCTCGAGCTGCATGCGCCGGGCCATGTCCAGTACCCGGCCGTAGCCGGCGCCAAAACCGTTGCCACCCACCTCGGGATAGCCCGGCAGGTCGAAGCGGGTGAACACGCGGCCGCCGATGCGGTCGCGCGCCTCGATCACCTGCACATCGTAGCCCGCCTCTTCCAGCAGCATGGCGCTGGCCAGGCCGGACAGGCCGGCACCGATCACCAGCACGTCGGAACTCCCACCCCCCGCGGGCCTGGGCTCCCCACTGGCAGCGGCCGCCCGCGCGACCTTCATGCCGCTGGTCGCGGCGAGAACTGCAGCGCCGCTGCCGAGCAGGACCGAGCGTCGGGTTAGCTTACTCATACTCAGCCCCCGCCCAGGATGCTGGCCGGGTCTTTCGCGACAGCGGGGAAAGCCGCCTCGAACAGCTTGCGCCAGGTCGCCGGCATCTGTGCGTAGTCGGCGACCTTGCGGCCGAAGCAGCGCGAGACGTAACTGCCCGGCTGCGCGCCCATCTCCAGCCACTGGGGCCAGGTGAGGATGTCGGTGAAGTACTGCACGCAGGGCGTGCTCTTGAGTGCCGGGTCGGCCAGCTCCGACAGCTTGCCGACATAGGTGGACCAGTCGTTGACCCGGAACGGCGGCGGACCGGCCTGCGCATCCAGCGGCTCCGCGTACATGAACATGTCACCGCGGATGGCCACGTCCTCACCCTCTATCCAGCCCGGTCCCGCCGCGTTGCCGCTGGTGGTCTTCATATTGGGCATGGCGGGGGCGAAGGCGGAGCCGACACCGGGCGCCATCACCGTGGTCCAGGGCTTCGGCTCCTTGTAGTTCAGCTTCACGTCCCTGCCGGTGTAGGGGTTGCTGAAGGTCTCCAGCAGCGTGGTCTCGCCGGGCGGGGTGTAGAAGTTCGCCGCGCCCATGATCACCTCGTAGTTGCCGTCCTCCCGGTCCCGGGTCTTGAACCAGGTACCGACATACATGTCCCAGAACGGCGTCGCCTCGGCGTCGACCACACCGTAGCGGGTACCGCGCATCCACCAGAAATACATCTTCTCGTCGAGGGAGTAGGCCAGCTTGCGGAAGGCCAGGGTGAGTTCCTTCTCGTCATCCAGGTCGATCGCCGCCGTGGCAGCCTGCGCTGTCGGCGCCGCGAGGCCGAGGCCGCTGGCCGCGATGCCGGCCGCCCCCATCAGGCCCAGGGTCTGTCTTCTGCTGATTTCATTCGCCATTGCTCTGTCTCCGGGTTGGATGGCTGTTACCAGTTGCGCTTGCTGTCGAAATGGCGCGACGCGTCCGCGGGGTCGGCGGGGATGTAGTCGGCCTGCCCGTTCGGCCCGTAGCGCGGGACGTAGCCCTGCAGGACCGGCAGCAGCATTTCCACCGGGTAGCCTGTCGGGATGCTGCGCGAAGCGCGGAAGCTGGCCATGGGGATAGTCGCGGTGACGAATTCCTCGTGGAGTGACTTGGCGCTGGAGGCCTCGCCACGAGGCGGGAAAATCGCTGTGCCGCCGGCGCCGGAGTATTCGGGAAAGCCTTTGTGCTCCGGTGATATCGACTGGTTGCAGACCACGCTCCACAGCTGGTTGTGCTGGGACATGAGCGCGGCCTCGTTACTGTTGTAGCCGCCGGAGGAGGAACTCAGGCGCAGTTCCAGTCCCTTCATCGCCATGGCCCGGATCACGTCCGGCTGGCCGGGAGTCACCGAGCAGTTGATGTTGCCGATATCGGTGCGCGCGATCGGCAACACCGCGTCCTCGCCGTACATCTCGCGGTAGGGATCGAGGACGTCGTAGATCGAGGTGGTGAACAGGTCCCAGCCCGGGCGGAAGCCGCGGCCGTTGTTGGTCTTCCAGTGGTTCGCCACCACCTTGCCTTCCGGGCTGATGAGGATGCCGTTGAGCAGCAGGTGCCCCGGCCAGGCCGGGTCGCGGGCATAGGTGCCGAAGCTCACATAGCAGCCGTGCTCCTTCGCCTTCTTGCCCAGCATCTCGGTTTCCGGACCCGGCACGTCGATGGCGACGCGCAGCGCCTCCTCGCGGGGCCAGGGGTACCAGCCCATGATCGGCTGCTCGTGAAAACACACCAGGTCCTGCGGGCCGGCGAAGCCGTTGGCGGCGTCGATCAGTTCGCACATGTGCTCGACATTGGCCTTCATCTCGGGCCCGGGACGCCGGGTGTTGCGGACGGCGCGCATGAAGGACTGCACGGCGGTCACCCGGATACTGTCTTTGCGCAGCGCCACTTTCGCGTAGTCGCCGTCGGCCGGGACGCTCACCATCGCAGAGGTCCCGCCCGCCGCCGCGGCAGCACCCGCGGGTGCGCCGCCGAGCGCCGCCGCAGCGCCCAGCGCCCCGGCAACGAGCACCCGGCGCCGGTCCAAGGATTGCGGTGAATCGCCCTTCCCGCCTGAATTACCCATATCTCCCTACCTCCATTGCGAAGTTTGCGCGCCGCGAGCGGACGCGAATTTACGGCGCACAGGCCGTTTCGTGCTGCAGAAATGCAATCAGGGCGCTGCGGTCAGCTTCGACGGCGATCCCGGCAAAAGCCATGGTGGTACCGGGGACGAGCGTCGCCGGCTGTTTTAGCCACTGGTCGAGAGTGTCGACGGACCAGACGACGCCGCTGTCGCGCAGCGCATCGCTGTAGGAGGGATAGGACGGCTCCGCCGCGGCGGCGCGGCCGAAGAAGCAGTGCAGGTTGGGACCGACTTTCTGCACGCCGCTGGAACTGGTGTCGTGACAGGAGCGGCACTGGAAAAACAGGATGCTGCCGCGCTTGAGCTGGGGGTCCACATCGCCAGCTGCGCTGGCGCCTCCGCAGGCGAGACCTGCCAGAAGAAGTGTGATCACTATGCTTGTCCGCATGCCGCCTCCGCTTTATCGATGAGTATTAATAACATATTAATATATCAATAGAGTATTAAGTATCACGCAGCGCCGGAGCTGTCAACAGACAAGCGCGCAGATACGCTGTAGCCGGGCCCGCAGCGCTTGCGCGGGAAGGACGGGGCGGCAGCGCTCACCCCGGGGTGCAGGAATACCCGCTTATTTCTTCAGCGGGGGAGCGGGCTTCTGCTCGCGCGCATAGTTCTCCAGGCTGGAGAAACTCGGCTCGACCCACTCGGTCGGTGCATCAAAGTACTTTGGATAGTGCTTCTTCGCGTACTCGACGACCTTCGGTGAAACCACGCTCATGTCGTCGTAGCCGCCCATCTTGCAATCGTAGTAGCAGTGGCCTTCCGCCTGGCCCATCAGCATCCACGGCAGCCAGGGCGTGATCCGCGACCAGGCGCCGGAGTACTGCACGCTGGTCCTGGCGGGGTCGGCGAGGTCCTCGCGGTCGATCACGTAGACAAACATCTCGGACACCTGGTTCATCGGGCCGGAGGATTCGCGCGGCCACTTCTCCGGCTGCAGGGCGGAGGGATAGAACAGGTGAATGGATGAGTGCAGGAAGACCTTGTTGTCGCCGGCCTCGCGCCAGTTGAGCAACAGCGGCCGCTTCGGCGGCTTGTCCTTGTTGAGACCGCCGTAGGAGGGAGGCTCGGGAAAGTACGGGGCGATTTCATGGTTGAACGGGTCGTTGGCCACCGGGACGACCTTCACCGTCTCACCGGTGTAGGGGTTTTCCCAGCTCTCCAGCACCTCGCCGGTTGCCAGGTCGGTGTAGAAGCCGACTTCGCGCAGCAGCTTCTGGTAGACGCCGTCACCGATATCCACCAGGCGGGCCTTGGAGAAACCCTCGAAGCCGAACAGGGGCTTGACCCGCTCGCCAGGGCGCACACCGGTCACGGTTCCGGAGAACCAGCCGGTCTTCTGCTTGCTGAGGTCGAGGTCGCCCTGGAGGCGCGCAAAGGCGTCGCGATTCCAGAGGTTGTCGCCGTACTTCAGGTTGGAGTAGTCGACGGAAGCCGCGGCCGTGGACGCGCCTGCGGCCATCGGCATGGCGGCGCCGGCGACCCCCATTCCGAGTGCGGCCATACCCGCCGCGGACAGGAAGTCACGGCGCCCCTTCAGTTCCTGTGATTTGTCATCATCATGCATAGCTTCACTCCTCTTCACTTACGATCGGAACCACCGCCTCGACATGGGCGGCGATCAACTGGGCAAAACGGTGCGGCACTTCCAGCGGCGGGTAATGGCCGACGTCGGGCAGGTAGACCCGGGAAATCTGCGCGTTCTCGAGATAGCGGGTGACCGCCTCCGCGGCGGACTCCGGCAGCAGCGGGTCGGCGGTGCCCCAGACCAGCAGGGTCGGCGCCACCACCTTTTTCATTTCGATGATCGCCTGCTTGCCGTCGCCGATGCGGGCGATCATGGCGATCAGGTGTTTCTCCGGCGGGCGCCGGTTGAAGTCGTAATACTCCCTGCGCGTCTGTGCGGAAATGCGCTCCGCCTTGCCCGAAAAGTAACTGAGGAATTCATTCCAGAAGTCCTGGTCGCGAAAGCCGCTCTGCTGCGACCTGGCCACCGCGTCGAGGAAGGCCTGGGGCATGACCAGGTGGCCAGTGTCGACCGGGTCCGAGGGAGTGTTGGACAGGATCAGCCGCTCGACCATGCCCGGCCGCCGCGCCGCGAGGTACATGCCCATGGTGCCGCCGCTGGAGACACCGGCGAAGGTGACGCGCTCAATGCCGAGGTGATCGAGCAGGGCCAGCGGTATATCGGTGGGCACCAGGTTCGCCACGTCGCTGTCCGAGGCGCCGTCGGACAGGCCGTAAGCGGGGAGGTCGAAGCGGACCACCCGGTAGCGATCCTTCAGGTCCGCGGTGATGATATCCCAGGTGCGCAGGCTGCTCTCGGAGCCGTGCACCAGCAGCAGTACCGGCGCGTCGCGCGGGCCCTCGTCCTTGTAGTGGATCTGCATGTCGCCGACGCGCAGGTAGCGGCTTTGCGCATCCGCGTACTGCCCGCGCAACTGCTCGAGCGTCAGGTAGGGATAATGCGGTTCCGCCGCACCGGCCGCCGGTAGCGCGACCATTAGCGCCAGCAGGAGGGCCGGGAAGTTAAGTAGCGCTTTGCTCGGCAGGCTCACTGGCAAGACACGTCTCTCCTCATTCGATCGTCGGGCAATGGCGTCAGCTGCCCGCCTGGAACAACCAGGTCTCGCGCGCGCGCAACGCGTTTTCGAAGCGGCGAATGCTGTCGGCACTGGCCAGCGTCACGGCGATATCATCCAGCCCCTCGAGCAGGTGGTGGCGCCGCGCCGGGTCGATGGCGAAGTGCCACTGGTAGTCGCCACAGCTTACCAGTTGCCGCTCCAGGTCGACGGCCAGTTCCAGGCCCTGCTCGACTGCAATCAGGGCGAACAGCCCGTCGATCACGTCGGCGGGCAGGGTCAGCGGCAGCAGCCCGTTCTTGAAGCAGTTGTTGTAGAAGATGTCGGCGAAGCTCGGCGCGATGACCGCGCGGAAGCCGAAATCGCGCAGCGCCCACACCGCGTGCTCGCGGCTCGAGCCGCAGCCGAAGTTGTCCCGCGCCAGCAGGATGCTGGCCCTGTCGAAGGGCGGGTGGTTGAGGCTGCACTCGGGATTCGGCCGGCGCGTGGCGGTGTCGGTCTCGGCGTCACCGGGGTCGAGATAGCGCCAGTCGTCGAACAGCCAGTCGCCGTAGCCGTAGCGGCTGATCGACTTCAGGTACTGCTTGGGCAAAATGGCGTCGGTATCCACATTGCTGCGGTCGAGGGGGAAGACCTGTCCGCGGTGTTGCACGAAGGGGGTCACAAGGCTACCTCGCTACTGACATCGACAAAATGCCCGGCGATGGCCGCCGCGGCTGCCATCGCCGGGCTGACCAGGTGGGTGCGGCCGCCGCTACCCTGGCGGCCCTGGAAATTGCGGTTGGAAGTGGAGGCGCAATGCTCACCGGGCTCCAGGCGGTCGGCGTTCATAGCCAGGCACATGGAACAGCCCGGCTCGCGCCACTCGAAGCCCGCGGCGGTGATGACCTTGTCCAGGCCCTCGCGCTCGGCCTGCTGTTTGACCAGGCCTGAGCCGGGCACCACCAGCGCCTGCTTGACGCTGTCCGCGATTTTTTTACCGGCGACGATGCGCGCGACTGCGCGGATATCCTCGATGCGCGAGTTGGTGCAGGAGCCGATGAAGGCGCGGTCGATACGTATATCGGTAATCGCCTGGCCGCCGGTCAGGCCCATGTAGGCGAGCGCGGACGCACAGGCCTCCGCCCTGCCCGGCTCGTCGAAATCGGCGGGCGCCGGCACCCGCGCATCGACCGCGACCACCATCTCCGGCGAGGTGCCCCAGGTGACCTGGGGACGGATATCCGCCGCCGCGAAGTGGAAGGCGCGATCGAAATGCGCGCCGGGGTCGCTGTGCAGCCCGGCCCAGTCGGCGGTCGCCGCGCGCCACTGCTCTCCGCCCGGTGCATAGGGCCGCCCTTCGAGGTAGGCCTCGGTGACCGCGTCGTAGGCCACAAGGCCGGCGCGGGCGCCCGCCTCGATGGCCATGTTGCACAGGGTCATGCGCCCTTCCATGCTCAGCGAGCGCACCGCTTCGCCGGCAAACTCGATGCTGCAGCCGGTGCCGCCGGCGGTACCGATCTTGCCGATCACGTAGAGCGCGACGTCCTTCGCAGTCACGCCCGGGCGCAGGCTGCCGCAGATTTCCACCAGCATGTTGCGGGCTTTTACCTGCCGCAGGCACTGGGTGGCAAGCACGTGCTCCACCTCGGAGGTGCCGATGCCCACACCGAGGGCGGCGAAGGCGCCGTGGGTCGCGGTGTGGGAGTCGCCACAGACGACGGTGGTGCCCGGCAGGGTCATGCCCTGCTCCGGCGCGATCACGTGGACGATGCCCTGGCGCCTGTCCTGCAGGTCAAACTGCAGCAGCTCGAACTCCCTGCAGTTGCTGTCGAGGGCGATGATCTGCTTGCGCGAGACCGGGTCGGTGACGCCCTCGATACCCAGCTCTCGGTCCGTGGTCGGCACGTTGTGGTCCGGCGTGGCGACAATCGACTCGCGCCGCCAGGGCTTTCGCCCCGCCGCCCGCAGGCCCTCGAAGGCCTGGGCCGAGGACACCTCGTGGACGATGTGCCGGTCGATGTAGATCAGCGACATGCCCTCGGCATCGGTACTGACGCAGCGCCGCTCCCAGAGCTTGTCGTAAAGGGTTTTCGGGTTCTCTGCCATTGTCCGCTACCAGCCCTTCCTCAGCTGGCCTGGCGCCGAAAGGTCGGCGCGACCGGCGGCGGCAGGTGGGTTTCCTCCAGGCAGCGGGCCTTGATCTCCTCGATCGTACCGCCGCGGTTGAACACCTCGATCTCGCCGCGCTCGTCGGCCATGCTGGCGCGCAGCGCTTCGGTAGCGGCTGCATCGACAGCGCCATCGACGATGACCACGCCGTAGCGGCGGGCGCCGTCCACGGACACCAGCCCGCGCTCGACGTCGGTCAGCACCAGCTGCGGATCGCGCGCGAAGGGGTCACCCCAGCCGCCGCCGCCCCAGGTGTTGAAGTACAGCAGGTCGCCGGCCTTCACCTGGATGCCCTCGCGCTTGGAGGGCAGCCATTCCTCGGAGCCGTCGGCGCGCACCAGCAGCTTGGTGGAACGCAGGCCGGGTTCGCCGCCGTTGACGCCCCAGGGGTACATCAGCCAGCGGTCGTCGTGGATGCCGATCTCGCCGTCGCAGAGGAAGCGGTAGGCCACGCTCAGGCCGTTGCCGCCGCGGTGCAGGCCGGCGCCGCCGGAATCGGTGATGGTCTCGTAGGTCTCGATGCGCATCGGGAAGTAGGACTCGATGAACTCGTTGGGCACGTTGGTGAAGCCCGGCCACAGGGAGTGGCCGTCCGGGCCGTCGCCCACCGGGCGCCCGGGGATGCCGCCGAAACCGATCTGGAACAGCTGGAACCACTCGCCCTTGTCGTCGTAACCGGAGTAGAACAGGTGCGGCGAATCGGAGAAGCCGGCGGCGTTGAGCAGTTCCTTCGGTGCGCCCATGCCCAGCAGTGCGCCGAGGATGTCGAAGATGCGGCCCAGCGCGTGGGTGCGGCCGGACAGCGCCGCCGGGTAGTTCGGCTTGAGCAGGGTGCCCTGGGGGATGCGCACGTCGACCAGGTCGTAGAAACCGTCATTGAAGATGATCTGCGGGTCGACGATATTGATGGTGAAGGAACCGAAGAACATCTTGAACATGTCCTCGTTGAGGAAGAAGTTCACCGAGCTCTGGGCCTGCGGGTCGGTGCCCTCGAAGTCGAAGATCACCCGCTCGCCCTCGCGCCACATCTTGCAGGTGATGGCGTAGGGACCCATGCCCTTGCCGTCGTCGCAGAGGTAGTCGGTGAACTCGCGCGGCTCCTCGGGGACGATCATCCTGATGATCTCGCTCATGGCCATGCGGTTGCGCTCGAGCATGATCTGCATGGTGGAGTCGAAGACGTCGTCGCCGAAGCGCTCGGCCAGTTCCACGCAGCGGCGCGCGGCGGTCTTGCAGGCAGCGACCAGCGCGTTGAGGTCGAAGCGGTTCCACTGCGGGGTGCGCACGTTGTGCAGGATCATCTCCAGCATGTCTTCCTGCAGCACGCCCTGCTTGTACAGCTTGACCGGCGGAATGCGGATGCCTTCCTGGAAGATGGTGGTGGCCTCGATGGGCATGGAGCCGGGCACCATGCCGCCGTTGTCGGACATGTGGCCGAACATCGCCGACCAGGCGATGTGGCGGCCTTCCTTGAACACCGGCAGCAGCACGATCCAGTCGTTGAGGTGGGACACCGCGGCGTTGCACATGTAGGGGTCGTTGGTGAGGATGATGTCGCCCTCCTCGATATCCCCGTTGTAGGCGCTGTTGAAGCCCGGGATGAAGGAGCCGAACTGGCCGACCACCATCTTGCCCTCGCGGTTGGCGATCATCGGGAAGCAGTCGCCCTGCTCGCGTATGCCGGGAGACATGGCGGTGCGGAACAGCACCGCGTCCATTTCCTCGCGCGCGTTGCGCAGGGCGTTCTCGATGATGTCGACGGTCACGCCCTCAACGTCGACGCGCTGCAGGGGAGTCAGGTTGGTTTCAATAATATTCGCTGGCATTGGAAATTCCCCCGTGGTTACTCAGAAGCCGCGTCGGCCGGGTTGATGAGCAGGTTGCCGATGCTGTCGACACGGGCCGCGTAGCCCGGCAGCACCAGTGTGGTCGAGTCCATCTCGCTGACGATGGCCGGGCCCGGCACCAGCATGTTTTCCTGCAGCAGCTTGCGGTCGTAGATAACGGCGTCGTGCCACTGTCCGGCGCTGTAGATGCGGGTGTCGTGCAGCTTGCAGTCGGCCAGGGTCAGGCCCGCATCGACCAGGCGCCTGAGGGTGATCTCGCCGGCGCTGGCCTTGGCCACCGCGCGGATCATCAGGATCTCGTGGCCGTCGCCGAGCTTGAAGGTAAAGAGCTTCTCGTGCTCCTTGTCGAAGTAATCGGTGATCAGGGCGAGGCCCTTGTCTCGCAGTTCCGCCTCGCTGAACTCGACGCTGATCTCGAAGGCCTGGCCGACGTAGCGCAGGTCCGCCTGGTAGATCACCTCGAGGTCCTCCTCCGCGATGCCGTCGGCAAGCAGTGACTCCGAGGCGCGGGCTTTCAGTTCGGCGAGGTCGGCGAGGAGTTGTTCCGGGCTGGTGTCTTCGGCCATGGTCAGGTAGGTGCGGGCCGCTTCGTCCTGGACCTGGGTGGTGGCGTCGCCGTAGGCGCACAGCACACCCGGGCCGGGGGGCACGATCACCGGCCAGGCACTGGTGAGGATACCGAGGGCGTTGGCGTGCAGCGGGCCGGCGCCGCCGAAGCCGACCAGGGCGAACTCGCGGGGGTCGTAGCCCTGCTCGACGGAGACCAGGCGCAGGGCGCCGAACATGGCCTCATTGGCGATGCGGATGATGCCCTCGGCGGCTTCCATCACGTCGATGCCCATGGCGTCGGCCACTTTCGCCACGGCTTTTTCCGCCGCCTCGCGGTCGATGGCCATGGCCCCGCCCAGTTGCACGTCGGAGGGCAGGTAGCCGAGCACCACGTTGGCGTCGCAGACGGTTGGCTCGACACCGCCCTTCATGTAGGCGGCTGGTCCGGGTACCGCACCGGCGGACTCGGGGCCAACGCGCAGGGCCCTGGTCAGTTCCGGGACGAAGGCGATGGAGCCGCCGCCGGCGCCGACGGTGCGCACGTCGACCGAGGGCGCGCGCACGCGCACGTCGCCGACGATGGTCTCGCGGCGCACCTTGGCGCGGGCGCCCTGGATCAGCGCCACGTCGGTGGAGGTGCCGCCCATGTCGAAGGTGAGGATGTCGTCGTAGCCGGCGCGGGTGCAGAAGTACAGCGCGCCGGTCACGCCGCCGGCGGGGCCGGACATCAGCAGGTTGACCGGGGACTCGGCGGAGGCGCGGCCCGAGGCCAGGCCGCCGTCGGAGCGCAGGATTGACAGGTGTACGCTTTCGCCCATGCGCTCGACCAGCGAGTTCTGCAGGTTGTTGACGTACTTGGCCACTTCCGGGCGCACGTAGGAGTTGACCACGGTGGTCTCGGTGCGCTCGTACTCCTGCATCTCGGGAACGACTTCGCTGGAGATGGAGATCGGCACGTCGGCGAAGATCTCCAGGGCGATTTCCCGCGCCCGCACTTCGTGGGCCGGGTTCACGTAGGCATTGATAAAGCAGATGGTCAGGGCTTCCACCTGGCCGGTGGCGCGGAGTTTTTCCAGGTCGCTGCGCAGCGCGGCTTCATCCAGTTCAGTAACAATATCGCCGTTGGCGCCGATGCGCTCACTGGCGCCGATGGTCAACTCCAGCGGCGCCAGCAGCGGGCTCTTGACGAAGCTGACCCAGCCGCCGAGGCCGCCGGGGCAGAAGGAGCGCGCCACCTGCAGGGTCTGCTCGTAGCCTTTGGTAGTGACCAGGCCGACTTTGGCGCCCTTGCCGGTCAGCACCGCGTTGGTCGCCACCGTGGTGCCGTGCATCACCCGGCTGATCTGTCGCGGATCGACACCGGATTCCTCGCAGATCCGCGCCACGCCGTTCAGCACGCCGACGGAGGAGTCCTGCGGGGTGGACGGCACCTTGGCGGTGAAGGTCTCGCCGCTCTCCTCGTTGATCAACAGCAGGTCGGTGAAGGTCCCCCCGACATCCACTCCCAGACGATAGCTCATATGTTTTAACCTCGTTGCAAATGCGCCCCGACAGATCGAGGCGCCGGCGTTTGACGCTTGAAACCCGCAGTTTTCACTTGCCGACTGGCGCCGTGCGATGAAAAAAAACCGGCACAGCCAGTCTGGCGGGGCAGAAATTCAGGGGATTACAGTGAACGATTCGACCGCCCAGCAACATGACATTTGTCATCCCGTGCGGCCGGAATGTGGCCCGAAGTGAAAAGCCCCCGCCGCGGGCCGGGCGGCGGGGGCTGAGGCTCAGCTCTCGCGCTTGTAGCCGGGGGTTTCCGGCGGCACCATCTGGGCGTAGTGCTCCAGCGTGCCCACCACACCGAGGTCGGGACCGTCAGTGGGTTCCTCAAAAAGATCGGGGCGATCCCGCTCCACCCGCTTGCGCACCACCGCCGGTACGTCGTCCATGCCGCCGGTAATCTGGTAGCTGTGCATGCGACCCATGAGGACACCGGGCACCCCGCTCTGCCCCATCAGCATCCACGGCCACCAGGGCGCCTGGCGCATGAAGCCGGCGGTGAAGCGCGCGGTCTCGGTGGAGCGGTCGTCGATCTCGTCGCGCGAGGTGAACAGGGTGAAATGCTCCGAGGGATTGACCCGCGGCCCGGTGGAGGCCTTGGGCCAACCCTCCGGGGTTACCGGGTTGGTGTACTCGTGGGCGTAGTCCCAGCCCAGCAGGTACTGGTCGCCGATCACCTGCCAGGGCAGGCGAAAGGGCTCGCCGCCCTTCGCCTTCTTGCCCATGTCGTTGTTCACGGTCTCGCCGTCGCCGACCCGGAACACCTTGCGCTCCAGGCCGAGGCTGCCGCGGAAGGCGTCGTTGAGGAAGGGGAAGACCTCGACCCGCTCGCCGGTCCAGGGGTTGTCCCAGTGGTCGATAATCTCGCCGGTGGCGAGGTCGGTGAAGTAGCCGGCCTCCTTGCCCATGACCTTGACGGTGCCGTCGGGCAGGATCTTGTTGCGGATATTGCCGAAGCCGACGTAACCGAACAGGGGTTTGGCGCGCTCGGAGCCGACGATGGCGTACTGCACGCCCTGGTAGCCGGAGAGCACTGCCTTGTCGCCGATGGTGCCCCAGAGCTTGGCGAAGCCGTAGAGGTTCTCCCGCGGGTCTTCCACGTCCAGGGGTTTCAGGTTGGGGTTGGCGCTGCGCGAGGGGCTTGCGGCAGCCGCGGCCAGCGCCGGGGTGGCCGCCGCCGCGCTGGCCGCGGCGAGGCCGGCGCCGACAAAGGAGCGGCGCGAGAGGTTTTGCTGATCCAGGTCCTGGCTCATTGGGTTTCCTTGTTTGCGGTAATTCCGGAGTAAATAGCGAAAAATTCAGAGTCGGCTGTCAGGCGGTCAGTCTGCCTTTATGCCGCGCGCGACCACGTTGGGCAGGTAGCTGTTGTCCCACTCGGGCGACTTGAGCGGGGCCTTGCCCACCCGCAGCACGATCAGCTCCAGGCTGGGCATGATGTAGACAACCTGGTTGAAGTTGCCGTCGAACATGTAGATGCCCGGGTCGACGAAGGGCTCGCTGTGCAGGACCTTGGGGCCGGGGTGATCGGGACCGCCGAAGCCGCGGCGCTCGATGTACTCGCCGCCGACCCAGATGCCCAGGCCGTAGTGCGGGTTCTGCGCCGTCGGCGTGACCATCTCTGCCACATAGCCCTCGGGCAGCAGGCGCTGGCCGTCCACCACGCCGTCGTCGAGCATGGCGATCGCCATGCGCAGGTAGGTCTGCGCGGGGAAGTAACCGCAGCAGCCGGAGTGGGCCGTGCCGCCGGGGCGGTTCACCCACTGGCTGCCACCTGGCGCGCCGATCTTCGCCAGCACCTCGTTGCCGAGGAAGTCCGAGTAGCGCTGGCCGGTGGCGCGCTCGATCAGCACCGCGACCAGTTCCGCGGTGGCGTTGCTGTAGCCGTAGACGCTGCCGGGCTCGGCGACCAGTGGATATTCCTCGACGATGTACTTGCCGTGCACCGGCGACAGGTAGGCCCGGTTCAGGGGGTTGTCCGGGTCGGGGCTGTAGTCCTGGGGCAGCAGGCCGGTGCGCATGTCGAGCAGGTGGCGCACCAGCATGCTGTCTTTTTGCGTACCCCGCCACTCGCTGAAGAAGTCGGCAAGGGGCTGGTCCAGCGACTTGATGAAGCCGAGCTGGATGGCCCGGCCCACGGCCAGCGAGGTCATCGGCTTGGACAGGGACATGGTGGTCAGCGGCGTCGCTGCATCGACGTCGCCGAAGTAGGTCTCGCGCTGCAATTTGCCCTGGTACCAGACGATGAAGGCGTGGGAGTTGTTGTCGCGGGCGTACTGCTCGGCGCGGTCCAGGGCCGCGCTGTCGATGGCGAGTTCCGCCGCGCTGGCGACCGCCAGCGGCGCCACCGGGTCGGCGCCCGGCACCGGTTCCTGCGGCTCGTAGGCCTTGATATAGCCGCCGTTCTCCATGGTGCCCCTGAAGCGCTCCTGGTAGAGCGCCTCCATGGCGTCCATGTCCACATCGGCGTCCGCGGCTGCCGCGGGCAGCGAAGACAGCGCCATCCACAGGGCGATCAGCCCTACCCCGTTGCGCCTCATGATTTGGCCGCCTCGCGCTCAGCTTTCGCCTTGTTGTAGTAGTCCATGGAATCGAAGCGCACGTCGTTCCAGTTGTCGGTATCGAAGATGGCCGGGGTGAATTTCTCGAAGCCCGCGCGCACCTGGGGTTCCAGCGCGTCGAAGCCGCTGATGTTACAGCCGAAGGCGCGCGCCATGCTGCGGCCCTGGTTGTTGCCGAAGCCCAGCCAGGGCTGCCAGCTGGTGAAGTTCTGCATGTGAATCTCCGCCGGGGCGCAGGTCAGCTCCGGGTTCAGTACGTCGTCGATGTTGGCGGAGAAGGTGTACATGGAATCCCAGTAAACCTTCGGTCCGGTGGATATCTCCGGCCACTCCTCCGGGGTGAAGACATTGGGGAAGGACTCGATCGACTGGGCCGGTACGAAGACCCGGTTGCCGATCACGTTGATCCGCAGGGGGTTGGGCGCGATGCCCGGCGCGATGATGCCCTCGGGGGTATACAGGCGGCCGATCGGGCCGAGGATGAAGGGCTCGAACTCGATGGTCTTGCCGGAGAAGGGGTTGGTCCAGTGGGTGATCGGGTTGTCGGTATCGAAGTCGCAGTAGTAGCCGACTTCGTAGTGGCGCAGCTCGGAGGTGCCCGGCTGCACCTGTTTCCACTTCTGCAGGATGTAGCTGTTCAGGTTGAACAGCGGCATCAGGTTGCCGTCGCCGGTGTAACCGTACATGTGGAAGCGCATGAAGGCGTGGGTCTCCTCGGTGCCGATGCTGCCCATCACCTTGGTAATGATGCTCGAGCGCGCTTCCGGGGTGGAGAGGTCGAGGTCCTTGACGCCGAACTTCGAGCCCATGCCGACTACCGGTTGCGCGGCAGCCTTGCTGCCCATGGCCGGCAGGGTCAGACCCGCGGCGCCGAGCGCGCCCATTCCCCGCAGGGCGGAACGCCGTGTGAATTTATTTTTCATGCTGAACCGAACTCCTCTGTTGGCTTCGTCTGCCGGGCGAACTGCCCCGGCACGCTGTTGTGCTGGCGCCCCTGCCCCGGGGCGCCGTACTTAATTCCTCGCGCCTGCTGGCTGAAACGCGGCGATGCGCTGCGCGACGTTGTGGCGTATGTCCGCGTAAAACAGGCCGAAATCGTGGAAGTGCATGCTGCCGCCGGGCAGCGGCTGCAGGTCGAGCGCCGGGTCCGCCGCCACCACCAGGTAGCCGCCGCTGCATTTCGCGCTCACCAGGCCCGGCTGCAGCGCCCGTGGCGCGCTGGCGTCAGGGGCACCCGGCAGCGCACCGCGGCTGGCGGAAGCCGGTGCCTCCGGCTGGTCGGCGCGGAAGGTCAGCGGGTTGACGCAGACACCCGTGCGTCCCTCCTGGGTCTGGTGCTGCGCGGCGTAGCGCGCGCCCGCCATGCTCGCGTAGAGGGCGATATCCGCATCGCCGTTGACCGTGTTCCAGCCGACCACGCAGCCGGTCTGGTCCTCGCGCGTGCAGAGCTGCAGGCTTTGATAGGTGCGGCCGAAGTCCCCCTGCATCAGGTCCAGCCCGACCACATAGGCCACCACCAGCTGCTGTTCCAGCGGCGTCGAGTCCACCCGGTCGCGCAGCAGGCGGTAGGCGAGCAGGCCGCCCTGGCTGTGACCCGCGATCACGAAGGGCCGCCCCTGGTTGCGATTGGCAATGAAATTGTCGAAGGCCCGCAATACATCGCTGTAAGCGAGATCGTAAGCGAGGCTGCCATCGCCACCGGGACCGCTGGCGCGCACGGCGAGCACCGTCGCCTGGCGGTAGCGCGGCGCGAATATCCGGCAGCAGGCATTGAATACGCTGGCCTGGCGGGCGATGACGCTGGCGTCGGTCCAGGCGTTCACCGCGGCGTCATCCAGAGGCTGGTTCCAGCGGCTGGCGCTGGTATCGGTGGTGGGGTGGATGTAGAACACGTCGACCGCGCGCTCGCCACTGCCGGCGGAGGCCCCCGGCGGCGTGGTCGCGCTGGCGCCGGGGGCTGCCGGCAGCGCCGCCCAGGACTCGGCGCGGCTGTAGTCCGGTGCCGGGGGCTGCGCCTGTTCGGCGAAAGGGGTGATGTCCTGCGCCAGCGCGGTGCTGGCGACGCCCAGCGCAAACAGCGCCAGGGCAGCGGTTCTCAAAGCCTGCATTAGTCGATTTCCCGCTCCGGCATTGCGCTTCTCATTGAGACCCAGTTTCCGGTTACACGCCCGCGGCGCCATGACATTAATCAAGGACAGCGAGCGCCAGCCCGGTAGCATCGCCGGAAACAGCGAATCACCAGGCAGCGCCCGCGTGCCGCGCCTGCAACTGCAGCGGCGCCGCCGCCAGCGCTCCACGGAACCCGACCTATGCCCATCAGTATCGAACTCCACGACACTCTCACCGCCATCGTCGGCTCCGGGCAGGTGCTCACCGGCGCCGCCGGGGAGCGCTTCTACACCGATGTCTACCACCGGCTGGCCGAACCGCTGGCGGTGGTCCGGCCGCGCAGCGTGGAAGAGTTGCAGGAAGTGGTGCGCGCGAGTGCGGCGCAGGGGGTCGCGCTCAACCTTCGCGGCGGCGGCGCCTCCTATACCGACGGCTACATCTGCAGCGAAGAGCAGCACTTGCTGCTGGACCTCGGCGGCCTGGACCGGATCACGGAAATCAACGAGCGCGACGGCTACGTCACGGTCGAAGCCGGCGTCACCTGGAAGGCGCTCAAGGAGGCCCTCGACGAACGCGGGCTGCGCACCCCCTTCTGGGGCCCCTTCTCCGGCATGCTCGCCACCGTCGGCGGCTCCATGTCGCAGAACACGATCAGTCACGGTTCGGGTGCCCATGGCATCTCCGCGCAGTCTGTGCTGGGAATGGACATCGTACTCGCAGACGGCGCGATACTACAGACCGGTTCCGCCGCCGCCGGGGCGTCGCCCTTCCTGCGCTACTTCGGACCCGACCTCAGCGGCCTGTTCACCGGCGACTGCGGCGCCCTGGGGATCAAGGCGCGCATCACCCTGTCGCTGATCAGGCAGCGCCCGGCACACCGCAGCGCGTCCTTCGCCTTCCCCTCTCTGGAGGCCATGCACGAGTCGATGCGGCTGATCGCCCTGGAGCGCCTGGAGGATACCCACTTCTCCCTCGACAGCGCCCTCTCCCAGGGCCAGATCGCCCGCCAGGACAACGCCGGGGAGACCTTCAAGATCGCCCTGGCGATCCTCAGGAGCTCCCCCTCCTGGTGGGAGGGCCTGAAACAGCTCGCCGGGGCCGGCCTGGCCGCCCGCCGCATCATGGGCAAGTCGGCCTACATGACCCACTACATCGTCGAGGGTGTCGACGACCACGAGGTGCGCAGCCGCCTGCACCGCATCCGCCAGCTGGTGGCGGGCCTGGGCAGCGAGATCCCGGCCACCGCCCCCTCGGTGGTGCGCGGCATGCCCTTCGCGCCCTTCTACAACACTCTCGGCCCGAATGGTGAGCGCTGGGTGCCGCTGCACGGCATCCTGCCCCACTCCGCCGTGCCCGCCTTCCACCGCGCGCTGCAGGCGCTGTTCGAGTCACGCAAGCAGGAGATGGAGCGCCTCGGCGTCTGGTACGGCGGCATGTTCGCCACCGTCGGCTCCTCCGGCTTCCTCTACGAACTGGCCCTCTACTGGCCGGACGAGATCACCGCCTACCACCGCGAGGTGGTGCCGGCGGACTACCTCGCCCAGCTGCCGGTCTACGAGAGCAATCCCGAGGCCCGGGAATACGTCCACCAGCTCAAGCAGGCGCTGGTCGAACTCTACGTCGAGCACGGCGCGGTGAACTTCCAGGTCGGCAAGGCCTACCCCTACCGTGAACGCCTGAGCGAAACAGCGATGGACCTGCTGCGCGCCATCAAGCGCCACACCGATCCGCAGCAGCGACTGGCGCCCGGCAACCTCGGCCTGCCCGGCTGAGCGGCGCGGCCATGGACGCCCCGCCGGTCAGCCGCCACTACACCAGCTTCGAGAGCCGCCAGGTACACTATCGCGCGGCGGGCAGCGGCCCGGTGCTGGTGCTGATCCACCAGTCGCCCTGCAACTCGCGGGAACTGCTGCCACTGATTGAGTTCCTCGCCCGCGACTTCCGCGTGATCGCCCCGGACACGCCCGGCTACGGCCAGTCGGACCCCCTGTGCCCCGCCGATTCCGCGCCCGGCCTGGACGAGTTCGTCGACGCGCTGGTGCGCCTGTTCGACGCCCTCGGGCTGGAGAGCCCGGCGGTCTACGGCTCGCACTCGGGCGCGATCATCGGCGTCCGTCTCGCCGCGCGCTATCCCCGGCGGGTCGGCGCGCTGGTCGCCAACGGCGTGTTGCTCAACAGCGAGGCCGAGCGCCGGGAACTCTGCACACATTATTTCGAGCCCTTTTTGCCCCAGTGGAACGGCAGCCACCTGGCCTGGCTCTGGTCGCGGATCAAGGACCAGCACGACTATTACCCCTGGTACCGGCGCAGCCCGCAAGCGCGCATCCACTGGCCCGCCGGCAACCGGGAGATGCACAGCAGCGCCATGGACATCATGGAGGCCGGCGACAGCTATCGCAGCGCCTACCGGGCGGTACTCGACTACGCCATCAGCGGCGACCTCGCCCGCCTGGCCGTGCCGACGCAACTGCTGGTGGCCAGGCCCGACGCCCTGAGCCGCTATGTCGACCTCTACCCGCCGCTGCCGGCCCGGGTGGAATCGCTGGTCGTCGAGGATTTCGCCGCCATTCCGGGCGCGGTGAGGGACTTCTTCAGCGGCCACACGGGAGCGATCAGCCGCGCCGTGAGCGGCGCCGCGGATGCGCCGCCGGCGACCGGCCTGCGACGCGCGTTCAGCCGCTGGGAGGGGGCGGAATTTCACTATCTGCAGGCCGGCGAGGCCACCGGCAGGCCGCTGCTGATCCTCCACGACCTCGGCCTCGGCGCCGGCGCGGTCGGCGAACTGGCCCTGGCCCTGGCGGGCCCCCGCCGGGTGCTGGCGCCGGACCTGCCCGGCCACGGCGAAACCCGGGTCGAGCGAACGGCGATCCAGCCGCGGGAGATGGCGGCGAGCCTGGCGGAGTTCCTGCGCCAGCTCGGAATCGAAGCGGTGGATATCATCGCCTTCGGCGCGGCCAGCGCTTGCGCACTGGAGCTCCTGCAGTGGCAGCCGGCCGGCGCGGGGCGCCTGCTCTGTTGCGACCCCCTGCTGCGCGAGAGCGCGACGGCAAGCGGCGCGACCACACTGCCCGACCTCGAGCCGGATGCGGCGGGCTCACACCTGCTGCGCGGCTGGCACTACCTGCGCGACCGGGCACTGTTCAGCGACTGGCGCCAGCGCGATGCCGCCGGCTTGCGCCAGGACGCGAACGCGCCCGGGGCGAGCGAGCTGCAGCGCGACCTGCTGGCACTGCTGAAAGCCAAGGACGGCCTGCAACAGCGCCTGCAGGCCGCACTCGACTACGAACTTGCCGCCTTCACCGCGCACCCCGCGGTGGGCTTTGCCCGCAGTAGCGGCGTTACCGGGGCGGAGTCACTGCCCCCTTTTGTCGCACTGGAGGGCAGGCAAACGCACTGGGGCAGTGCAATCGAGCAGTTCTTCAACTCCCCCGCTGGCGACGCCTAACTGATATCCGCCAGCTCGCGCACGCTGTCCATGTCGCGGATACTGATCGTCTGCGGCGTGGGCGATACGATCAGGCCGTCGCGCTTAAGCTTGGCCACCGAGCGGCTGACCGTCTCCGTGGTCAGGCCGAGATAGTCGGCAATATCCTGGCGGCTCATCGGCAGCTTGATGCTCTCCGGCCGCGCCCCGGGCAGGCGCTCCAGCATGTGCAGGAAGAAGAAGCACAGGCGCTCGTGGGCGCGCTTCTGGCCGAGCAGGAAGACCTGGTCGAAGGTCAGCGCCAGCACCAGGTCGCGGATATTCTTGATGTTGTCCTTCAGGCCCGCCGATTGCTCGGACAGCGCCACCAGCTTGTGGCGCGGGAATTCATAGGCGGAAACGTCGGTCAGGCTGCGGATGCCGTACTCGAAGTAGGCCGAGTTGGAGAGGCCGGCAAAATCGCCGGGGAACACGAAGGCGAGTATCTGCCGCCGCCCCGCGCTGGATATCCGCTCGATCACGGCGCTGCCGGAGACGATGTTGAACACCCGGCCGGAGGGCGAGCTCTGCTCGCAGATGTTCTGGCCGGCGCGCAGCACCCGCAGGCGCGACATCTCCGCCAGGCGATTGAGGTCGGCCTGGGGCAGGTCGTGAAACAGGGGGCAATCGTTGTCGAAATCGACGTAAGCGGTGCTCAGATCAAGGGCTTGCAGCATGACTGGGGTAACCTTCCGCGTGAGGCGGCAACATTCGGGGTGGTCCGGGAGACCCACGGTGTTCAGCGTGGGTCGGCGCCTGTCGTAGTTAACAACACCTATTGATATAGCAATATTCACGCCAATCGACGGCGCCCTCCCCCGCTCGCCGGGCAAGGCCGGAAAAGGGACAGCGTCACGACCCCGCCCCCGCCCCCGCCCCCGCACCGGCACCGGCACCGGCACGCCAATGCAAACCGGATACGAAAAAGCCGGGCCAGGGGCCCGGCTTTGCCGTTCGCCAGCCACTCCCGGCTAGAACTGGTAGGTGACACCCACCCGCCAGGTCATCGGGTCGGCCATGTAGCGCGGCTGCACGAGGCTGAAGCCGAAGCCGGTGAACCAGTACTTCTCGTCGGTCAGGTTCTTGCCCGACAGCGCCACTTTCCAGCGCTCCCAGGCGTATGAGGCGTAGGCGTCGACCATGGTCAGCGCTTCCACGTGGCCGATGGGGGCGTTGTCGGAGGTGGAGAAGAGGTCGTCCCGGGTATTGACGTTGGCGCCCAGGGCCAGGGTGCCGGGACCGATGTCGCGGCTGTAATCGACACCGAGGGTGAACTGGTGATCGAACACGTTGGTCATGCGGTTACCGACCAGGGAGCCGGTGGACACGCCGCCGCTGGCGGCCGTGTCGGTGTACTCGCTGTCCTGGAAGACGCCGTTGGCCCAGAGCAGGACCGAGGGCGTCAGCTGTACCGACACCTCGGCCTCGATGCCCTTGTGCTCGGCGTCATAGTTCTCGGTAATGAAGACGCCTGCGTCGGTCACCGCCTGCTGCTGCAGGCTGGCGTACTCGTTGAAGAAGGCAGCGAGGTTGAGGCGCAGGCGGTTGTCCCACCACTCGCTCTTGAAGCCGATCTCGTAGGCTTCGAGGGTCTGCGGCTCAAAGGGCGTACCGAGGGCCAGGGCATTGCTCGCCAGGCCGTTGTAGCCGCCGGCCTTGAAGCCCTCGGTGTAGCTGGCGAAGACCATCATGTCGTCGGAGATCTGGTACTCCAGCGCGGCCTTGGGCGTGAACTCGCTCCAGCTGTCGCTGCGGTCGACGATCTCGCCGCCAACCAGCGCGTCGATGGTCTTCTTGTCCTCGGTGTAGCGGCCGCCGAGGATCAGGGTCAGGTCGTCGCTGAAGTGCAGGTTGGCCTGGCCGAAAGCGGCGTAGCTGTCGGTGGTGATGTCGAACAGGGTGAAAGCCGGGCCGAAGAAGATTTCCGAGCTGACCTCCTGGGTACCGGTCTCGCGGAAGTAGTAGAGCCCGGCGACATAGCTGAGGAAGTTGTCGAAGCCGTCACCCTGCAGCTGCAGCTCCTGGGTGAAGCTGTCCTGCTCGCTGACCGACTCGCGCTGGAACAGTTCGACGTAGCCGGGAAAGGGAATGCCGAGCGCCTCGTTGGCCACCCCGCCGGAGAAACCTACCGCCCAGTCGTCGTCGAGTTCGCCCCAGGAGGTCACCGAGCTGAGGCTGGTGCTCTCGCCGAGGTCGAAGTCGAGGTGCAGGCTGGCGCCGTACTGGGTATCCGAGGTGTAGGACTCGTAGGGCGACAGCAGCTTGTCGATGGCGCCCGAGGTGAAGGGGATGTCGTCGTAGGGGCGATCCATCTGGAAGGGATCGAGGGCCGAGGCCCACAGGCCGTCGCTGTCGAAATCGCTGTAATAGCCCTTCAGCCGCGCGGTGTAGCTGGCGCCCTCGTAGTAGAGGTCGGCCTGGAAGCCCTTGTACTCCTCGGCGCCCACCTCCTCGTCGCGGGTCACGTTCTTCTGCCGGCCGCCGTCGCGGTCGCGGTACATGCCGGAGAGCCCCGCGCGCAGCTGCCCGTCGTCGGTGAGCGGACCGGAGAGGCTGAACTTGTCGTAGAACTCGTCCCAGCGGCCCACGCCCACCTCGTTGCGGAAAGTGAACTCCTCGGCCGGGGTGGCGGAGATGATCTTCAGCGCGCCGGCCGAGCTGTTGCGACCGTAGAGGGTACCCTGGGGCCCGCGCAGCACCTCGATCCGCTCGATGTTCAGGGCCTCGATGAAGGAGGCCGCCGAGCGCGGCTGGTAGACGTCGTCGATGTAGATGCCGACTTCCGCCTCCGAGGTGATATTCGCGCCGTCGGTGGTGCCACCGCCGCGGATGTAGGGACCGATACCCGCGCTGCCGCCGGTGACCGGCTTGAACAACACGTTGGGCATGACCTGGGACAGGTCCTTGACGTTGTCGATCTGCAGCCTCTCGACAGCGTCGGCGCTGAGGGCGGATATGGATACAGGGGTTTCCTGGATGTTTTCCGCCCGGCGCTGGGCGGTAACGACGATGTTCTCGATCATCAGGTTGGCAGCCGGCGCCTGGGCGTGGACGGCGGCGCCGAATGGCATCGCGGAAAGACAGGCGGTTCCCGCCAGGACTCTGATACTCGGGTGTTTCATGGTATTCCCCCTAATAATGCGGCGCAGGGCCGTGCGGTGGACCTGCGAACGACAGGTCCTGGAAAAAGCAAATTGCAAAAAAAGACTACGGCGATTGTTCCTGCGGCGACCATGACAAATGTCATGCGAGCGCCGACGGCGGGCGCCCTGCCGCTCAGCGGGCGTCGCCTTCCAGTTCCGCCAGGTGGTAGTACTGGTCGAGACCGTGGGAGACGACCTTGACCGGGACGCAGTCATCCCCGTAAGCCCAGACCTCGAAGTCGTCGACACCGGGCACCTCGATCACCACCCGGCGCGCCTCGAAGGTGCCCGCCGGCACCGTGACCTGCTCGAGACCGAGGTCGCGAATGGTGGAGAAACCCGGCGGGATGGGAATCAGGTCCGGCCCGGAGCCGCCGTTGGCCAGGGTCGAGGTGGCGAAGCTGGCGATTTCGAAATCGCGCATGTCGCCGCGGTAATTGCGCAGCCGGCCGACCAGCCAGGCATCGCCGTGCAGGGCGTGGGTACCGAAGCACTCGATCCCGGAGGGGTGCTGCGCGCGCTGCGAAATCCGCCCCGCTGCGCGGGTGACGCCCTCGCACTCCGCGTACTCGCGGGAGAAGCTGTACCAGGTCGAGCCGACCGTCTGCTCCTCCACCGACAGCCGGACGAAGGCGTCGATGGGGTGCCAGTCCGCGCACACGGTCATCACCACGTCGCGCAGCAGGCGGTAGTCATCCATCTCGCACTGGGCGCGCAGGGTGCGCTCGCCGCCGGGCTGCACGGTGACGCTGAAGTACTCGCGCCCGGTCTCGCCGACACCATTGCTGAAGTACAGGAACTTGCCGCGGTAGCTGCGGTGGCGCATGCCCTGTTGTTCGAGTGGCAGGGGAGTCACATTGGCCATATTGCATTTTCTCCTTGCAGGTTGATGGCCGGCAGGAGCATTCGCTGCAGCACCGGCCTCCTCGCCAATCGCAGCGAGACTACGTTGCCTCCCGGCGCCCTATCCATGACAAAAGTCATCACCTCGAGCCGCAGCGGGGTGATAGCCTCCATCACCTTCAATGAGCAAACTCCATACAGGTGCTGGCAAATGAGATTCAGCGGGAAAACTGTCCTGGTCACCGGTTCCGCCGGCGGCATCGGCAAGGCGATTGTCAGCGCCTTTGCCAGCGAGGGCGCCCGGGTGATCGCGGCGGACCTGCAGGCGCAAGCCAACCGTGAATTTGCCGCGGAACTGGGTGAGGCGGTGCTGCCGGTGGAACTCGATGTCACCAGCGAGGAGCAGTGGCAGGCGCTGTTCAAACGCGCGGACGAAGAGTTCGGCGGCATCGACGCACTGGTGAACAACGCCGGTTTCTTCCGCCCCAACATCGCCTTCGAGGACATGCCGCTGAAACTCTGGCGCCTGCATTTCGCCATCAACCTCGACGGCACCTTCCTCGGCTGCAAGCACGCCATCCGCCACATGAAGGCGCGCGGCGGCGCCGTGGTCAATATCGGCTCCGGCATGTCGATCACCGCCAGCGCCAGTTCCAGCGCCTACTGCGCCGCCAAGGCGGCGGTGCTGATGACCACCCGCACCGCGGCAGCCAGCGCCGGGCGCTACAACATCCGCGTCAACGCGGTGCTGCCGGGCGCAGTGCCCACCCCCATGCTGATGGGCAACCTGCAGGCGGGACAGTCGGAGGAAAACCTGCTCGCCGGCCTGCGCCAGCACAGCCCGCTCGGCCGCCTCGCCCTGCCGGAAGATATTGCCGCCGCGGTGCTCTTCCTCGCCGATTCCGGCAGCGCCGCCATCACCGGCATCTACCTGCCGGTGGACGGCGGCAACATGCCCGGCGCCTGAGTCATCGGCGCCGCGCGGTTCTTCTCACTTACGGATAATTTCAGTTCGCCGCACGCTCGGCGGCCTCGACCGCCGGCCGGTAGCGGGTGAACGCCGCCAGGCTGAGCACCAGCACGCCCGCGGGTATGGTGGAGTAGAGCCAGATCATGCCGTCGATGGCGGCCTGGTCCTGGGCCACCGCGCCGCCGGTGGAGGACTGGAAGCCGACCGCGCTGAGCACGAAGCCGGCGAGCACCGGGCCCAGGGCGAAGGCGAGTTTTTCCGTGGCGGAGAAAATTCCCGAGAATAGCCCCTCGTCCACGCTGCCGGCCTTTTTCCGCTGCAATTCGATGGTGTCGGTGAGCAGGGAGAAGGTCAGCACGGAGAACCCGGCGTTGGTGCAGCCGATGATGAGGGCGCGCACCAGCAGCAAAAAGTGCTGGGTCGGCATCTCGCCCCACAGCGGCAGGCTGAACAGCACGTCGTCACCGGGGCCGATCCACAGCCAGGTCACGGTCACCAGGCCCCAGCCGATGCAGGCGCCCCAGAAGGCGCGCTGCTTGCCCCAGCGACGGGAGAGCTTCACCCACATCGGCTGGCTGAGAATGGAGCCGCAGGCCATCACCAGCACGAAGGGCAGCAGCAGGTTGATATCGGCGATGGCGTAGAGGAAGACGAAGCCGACCACCGTGTAGCCGCTGGCCTGGGCGATGGACTGGGTGAAGAAGGTCACGGTAAGCACGACGAAGGGCTTGTTCTGCCGCACCACCGAGAGGCGCGAGAGCATGTTGGCCGGCGCCGAATGCACCGCCCGGCCGAAATTGCGCGGCACCCCGTAGGCGGTCGCCAGCATGGCGGCCAGGCACAGGCTGCCGAAAACCAGCGCCATGGTGCGCCAGGCCGCCGCGTCGCCACCGAGCGCGAACACCAGCGGCTGGGCCAGCCCCACGCCCATGATCACGCCGGCCACGGCAAAGATCATGCGGAAGGCGAGGATGGTGGTGCGCTCGTGGGGGTCGCTGGACAGCTCCGAAGCCACCGCCAGGTAGGGCACCGAAAACGCGCTGAAGGCGGTGGAGGCGAGGAAGAACAGGCCGCCGATGGTAAGCGCCGCCAGCCAGGGGGCGGAAAAGCCGGCGAAGCTGAACATGGCGACAAAGCCGAGGCTGGTCAGTATCGCCCCGGCGACTAGGAAGGGCCGGCGACCGTGGCGCGGCTTGTGCTGGTCGGAAATCGCCCCCATCAGCGGGTCGCAGACGATGACCCAGAGCTTGGGGACGAGTACCACGATGCCCGCCAGCCAGGGCGCGACGCCAAGCATGGTGGTCATGAACAGGGGCAGCAGTGCGGCCGGGGCATCGCGGAACAGCTGCGCCCCGGTCTGGCCGAAGCCGTAGAGGATCATGGTCTTGCGCGGCACCTTCTGCGCCGCGCCCTGCTCACTGGCCAGGTACTCTACTGATGTTTCCATATCGCTACTCTCTCGGCCCGGCTGCACCAGCCTGACGGGTTAATTGCCTCATTGCTGGATACGGGCGTGCCGTTGGCGTCAGCGGCGATGGCTTACACCGCCTCGCTGGCACAGTCGTAGAAAAACAGGCCCAGGGTCTCTTCGTTGCGCATGTTGCCGACGCCGTACAGCTCCGCTTCCGAGCCCTGCAGGCGATCCGCGTTGGCATTCGACTCGGCCTGGATGAAGCTGGTGCGCTCGTGGCGCGCCGCCTGGTAGCGCGCCAGCGCCTCGGTCACCGTCGGCGCCGCCTCCAGCGCCCGCGCCAGCATCACCGCATCCTCGATGCCGGTGGCGGCGCCCTGGCCGAGGAAAGGGGTCATGGCGTGGGCGGCGTCACCGACCAGGGTGACCTGCTCGCCGATGGACCAGTTGGCCAGGGGCTTGTGGGCGTTGATCGCCCACTTGAACACGCTGCCTTCGCCGACAGCGTCGAGCATGGCGCGGATGTCCTCGCACCAGTCGCCGTACAGCGCCTGCAACTCGCCGGGCTCCGCGGGGATGGTCCAGCCGTCCTCGCTCCAGCCGTCCTGGCGGGCGAAAAAGGCCAGGTTGAGCAGTTCGCCCTTGCGCAGCGGGTAGCGCACCACCATGCGGCCGGGGCCGATGTGCATGCCGGGCTGGTCGACCAGGTGCTGGATCGCCGGGGTCACCGGCGCCAGGGCGCGGAAGGCGATATGGCCGGTAAAATGCGGCGCCAGCGGATCAAACAGCTGGCGGATACGCGACTTCAGGCCGTCGGCGCCGATCACCAGTTCGGCGCTGGCGGTCGTGCCGTCCCCGAACTGGATGAGCGGTTGTGCGCCGCTGGTGTCGATATCCTCGACGCGTTTGCCGAGGGCGAAGCGGCCACCGCGGGCCTCGGCGGCCTGGACCAGGATCCGGTGCAGGTCGGCGCGGTGGATGTAGACGTAGTGTGCGTTGTAGGTTTCAAAGGTCTTGCTGCGATCGACTTCGCGCAGCAGGCGCCCGTCCTGCCAGTGGGATATGTGCTGGGTGACGGGCTCCACACCGGTGGCGAATACCGCCTCGCCCACGCCCACCGCGTCGAGGCCGCGCATGGCGTTCGGCGACAGGGTGATGCCGGCGCCGATATCGCCCCAGGCGGGCGCGGCTTCGTAGAGGGTGACGCTGTGCCCCCGGTCCAGCAGCGCGAGCATCGCGGTCAGGCCGGCGATGCCTCCTCCGATGACGGCGATATTCAGTGGTGCCATAACTCTTCTCTATTCCGGTTGGTGCCGCGGCAGCGATGCAGTACGCGGCAATTGCACAGCTAGTCTGCCCGCCCGCCGGAAGCGGCGACCATGATAAATATCAAACGGAACAGGGGTGGGCGCGCTTTTCCAGCCAGGGTTTCAGCCAGCGCTTGGCGCGGCCGCCCGGTGCGGTGCCGGTGAGGCTCTCGGCCAGGTCGGAGGCCTGCAGCAGGCGCTCGAGATCGATGCCGGTAGCGAAGCCCATCTGCTCCAGCATCATCGCCACGTCCTCGGTGGCCACATTGCCGGTGGCGCCCGGGGCGAAGGGGCAGCCGCCGAGGCCGCCGATCGAGGCGTCGAAGTAGCGCACCCCGGACTCCAGGGCGGCGAACACGTTGGCCAGGCCCATGGCCCGGGTGTCGTGGAAGTGGCAGCCGAGGCGGTCGGCGCCGACCTCCGCCACCAGCGGGTCCATCAGGCGGCGCACCTGCTGTGGATCGGCGGCGCCGATGGTGTCGGCGATCACCAGCCGGTCGGCACCGCCGGCGGCGAAGCGCGCGGCGATATCGCGCACCCGGGCGGGGTCGATGTCGCCCTCGAAGGGGCAGGCGAAGGAGACGGCAATGGTGGCGATGACCTGTGCGCCGTCCTCCGCCGCGCGGGCGATGATCGCGGCGGTCTGCTCCTCGGCCTCGACCATGCTCATGTTCACGTTGCGCCGGGCCATGGTGTCGCTGGCGTAGAGCACCATGGCGACGCTCTCGACACCGGCGGCGCGGGCCAGGTCGTAACCGCGGGCGTTGGGAATCAGCGCGCTGAAGTTGCCGGCGAGGGCGGCCAGGCCGGCCACCACCGCGTCGGTGCCCGCCATCGCCGGCACCGCCTTCGGCGAGACGAAGGCACCCGCCTCCACGTGACTGACACCCGCCTCGACCAGCGCCTGGATCAGCTGCACTCGCTCCTCGACAGCGAGGATGCGCGGCTGGTTCTGCAGCCCGTCGCGCGGGCCGACATCGTTGACTATGACCTGTTCGCCCATCAGCCGATCACCCCGTCGCGCTTCAGTTGCTCGACGTCCTGCGGGCTGTAACCCAGCAAGGCGGTGAAGACCTCGTCGGTGTGCTCGCCGAGTAGCGGCGCCGGGCTGTATTCGTCCTCGCCGGTGCGCGACAGCTTGATCGGGTTGCCCGGGCCGCGGGTGCTGCTGCCGTCCGGGTGCTTGAGCTCGATAACCATCTGCCGGTGCTGGACCTGCGGGTCGGACAGGGCCTGGCTGAAACTGTTCACCGGCGCGCAGGGGATGCGCCGCGCTTCCAGCTGCTGCAGCCAGTAGGCGCAGGTATTGCTCCCCAGCACCTCGTTGAGCCTGCTGTTGATCATGTCCCGCGCCGCCCAGCGGCCGGGCTGGCCGTCGAGTTCCGGGTCGTCGAACTCGGCGCAGTCCACCACCTCCTTCAGGTTCTGCCAGAAGTTGTCGGTAATCACCGCGATGACAATGAAACCGTCGGCGCAGCGGAAGGTATTGTAGGGAACGTGGACGAAGTGCGAGTTGCCGATGGGGTGCGGATTCTCGCCGGAGAGGAAGTACATCGTCGCCATGTAGTTGAGCAGGGAGATCTGGCAGTCGAGCATGGAGATGTCGACGTGCTGGCCGCTGCCGCTGCGCTCGCGCTCGTACAGTGCGGCGAGGATGCCCATGACGCCGAACATGCCGCCGCCGAGGTCGCCGATGGGAATGCCGGCACGCACCGGGTTGTCCGGGTCGGAACCGGTGATCGACATGCCGCCGCCGGTGGCCTGGGCCACCTGGTCGAAGGCCGGGCGCTTGTGCCCGGGGCCGTCGGAGCCGAAGCCGGAGACGGTGCAGGTGATGATGCGCGGGTTGACCCTGCGCAGGGATTCGTAGTCGATCTTCAGGCGTTCCGGTACCCCGGCGCCGAAGTTGCTGAGTACAATGTCGGAGACCTCGACCAGCTTGTAGAACTGCGCCAGCCCCGCCTCGCTCTTCAGGTCGATGGCGACGCTTTTCTTGTTGCGGTTGAGGGTGATGAAATAGGCGCCCATGCCGCCCAGGGAATTGTTCGGGTCGGTGGCCAGCAGTTTGCGCGTGCCCTCGCCGTGCAGGGGCTCCACCTTGATGGTCTCGGCGCCGAGGTCGGCGAGGATCATCCCGCCGTAGGGCCCGGAGAGCATGTGGGTGAGGTCGAGGATACGTACGCCTTGGAGGGTTTTGTTCATTGTGTAGGCTACTCACTTCCGGTTGGGCAATCGGCCGTCGCAGCAGCGGGGCGGTGAGGGTACAGCCCCCGGCAACTTGCCTGTGTCGGCAAAATTGTATTATTGTTATGCCTATATATCAATTGTTATGGCAATGCATCATCCCGGCTGGCGGCGCTGCCACCGGCCGAACCTGAACAGCAGCAGGAACGACTATGGAAACCAGTGACAAGACCGCCCGCCAGATCTACCAGGAACTGAAGGCCAACCCCTCCCGCGCGCGCTTCGGCTTCGGCGACAAGGCCATCCTGGTCAACGTCGACCCGCAGAAGGCCTACACCCGCACCGACCTCTACAAGACCGCCTACGAGACCGACCCGCGGCAGATGGAGTACACCGACACCCTGGCGAAGAAGTTCCGCGCCCTCGGCTGGCCGGTGGTGTGGACCCACGTGGCCTACATGGAATCCGGCGAGGACTGCGGCATCTGGGGTACCCGCACCGACACGCCCGACTCCCTGCAGAACATCAAGTTCGGCTCCGAGCGCAGCGAGTTCGACGACCGCCTGGAGATCGACCGCGAGCGCGACGTCATCTACTGCAAGAAGATGCCCTCGGCCTTCTTCGAGACCCAGCTGCAATCCCTGTGCGTGTGGCACCGGGTCGACACCGTGGTGATCACCGGCGGCTCCACCTCCGGCTGCATCCGCGCCACCGCGGTGGATTCACTGTCCCGCGGCTACCGCACCATCGTTCCCGAGGAGTGCGTGTCCGACAAGCACGAGTCCTACCACTTCGCCAACCTCACCGACCTCGCCATCAAGTACGCCGACGTGCTGGAAGTGCAGGAAGTGTTCGACTGGCTGGACAGCCGCCAGGGCTGAGCGACGCAGCGGCGCGCACGGAGAGAGAAAAGATGAAAGCAGACCCCGGTCTCTACGACTACTGGCCCTGGGAAGGGCGGCCGAAAATCAGCTGGCCCGGCGGCGCCCGCATCGCCTTCTGGGTGGCGCCGAACATCGAGTTCTACGAACTCGACCCGCCGGCCAACCCCCAGCGCAAGGCCTGGCCGCAGCCCTACCCCGCCACGCCGGGCTACAGCATCCGCGACTACGGCAACCGGGTCGGCCACGTGCGGCAGATGGAGGTGCTCGACCGCTACGGCATCCGCGGTTCGATCTCGCTGTCGACAGCGCTGTGCGACCACCACCCGGAGATCATCGCCATGTGCGCCGAGCGCGACTGGGAGTTCTTCAGTCACGGCATCTACAACACCCGCTATACCTACGGCCTGTCCGAGGCGCAGGAGCGGGAGCTGATCCAGGACTCGGTGGACACGATCGAGAAACACACCGGGCGCAAACCGGCCGGCTACCTGGCCCCCGCCCTGTCCCACTCGGAGCACACCATCGACCTCTTCGCCGAGGCCGGCGGCATCTACACCTGCGACCTTTTCCACGACGACCAGCCGACGCCCGTCCACGTGCGCAACGGCAACAAATTCGTCTCCGTGCCCTACTCCCTGGAGATGAACGACACCATCGCCTACGTGGTGAACAAGGTGGAGCCGCGGCGCTACGGGCAGATGCTGAAGGACAACTTCGACCGCCTCTACCAGGAGGGCGCGGAGAACGGCACCGTCATGTGCATCCCCACCCACAACTACCAGGTCAGCTGCCCGCACCGCCTGAAGGCCTTCGAGGAGGCGCTGGAATACATCACCGGCCACTCCGACGTCTGGGTCACCACCGGCCGGGAAATCGCCGAGCACTACCTCGAGAATCACTACGACACGGCGCTGGCGCATATCGCCGCGCAACAGGAGGTGGGCGCATGAGCCTCGACCGCGAACACCTCGAATACCCGATGCGCCGCTACGGCATGGACCACGATCGCTACGACTGGTCCATGCTCAGCGAGCGCCCGCCGGTCAGCTGGCCGGGCGGCAAGCCGCTGGCCCTGTGGGTGAATGTCTGCCTGCAGTTCTTTCCCCTCAACCAGCAGGGCAAGCCCTTCGCCGTACCCGGCGGCATGACCATGCCCTACCCCGACCTGCGCCACTTCAGCCTGCGCGACTACGGCAACCGGGTCGGCGTCTACCGCATCCTGAAAGCCCTCGACCAGCACGGCGTGCGCGCGAGCTTCGCCGTCAACAGCGCACTGGCGCAGCGCGCGCCGCAACTGCTGCGCGCGGTGAGCGAACGCGGCGACGAGATCCTCGGTCACGGCGTGCACATGGACGCCCTGCACTACGGCGGCCAGCCCGTGGAAGAAGAGCGAGAACTGGTCCGCGACTGTCTCGACACCCTGCGCGCGGCCAGCGGCCAGGCGGTGAAGGGCTGGCTCAGCCCGGCGCGCAACGAGAGCGAGAACACCCCCGAGCTGCTGCGCGAACACGGCGTCGAGTATTTCTGCGACTGGGTCAACGACGACATGCCCTACCCCTTCCACACGGGGCAGGGCGATCTCTGGGCCATGCCCCTGTCGAACGAACTGGAAGACCGCTTCGTGCTGATGAACAACCTGCACTCGGAGCAGTCCTGGCTGGAGCAGGTCGCCGACGCCTGCGATTTCCTCCTCGCGGAAGCGCAGCAGACCGGCAGCGGGCGCATACTCGCCCTCAACATCCACCCCTGGCTGCTCGGCCAGCCCCACCGCATCGGCAAGCTGGAGCAGGCGCTGGCCTGCATCACCGGCAGGGATGGCGTCTGGTCGGCGGCGCCCGGCGATATCCTCGCCGCGTTTAACGCCCAGCAGGGCTGAAGCCGCGCTTCAGTCCCGCTGCGGCGGCAACACCGCCTCGCCGGCGGCGAGCCCCGCCACCACCTCGACCATGCCCTCGCCCGCCGGCCGGCCGAGGCGCACGAAGCGGCGCACCGCGCCGCCCTCCTCCGCGACCCAGACCACGTCGAGCTGGCCGACACTGGCGACCCGCTCCGCCGGGACCAGCAGGCGCTCGCGCTCGCCCGCCGGCACCTGCACGCGGGCGTACATGCCGGGCATCAGGGATTTTTCCGAGGGCAGCAGGGCCTTGACCAGGAAGCTGCGCGAACCGGGATCGGCGGCGGGCACGATTTCCTCGATCCTCGCGCTGTAGCTGCGCCCGAGCGCGGGAATCTCCACCTGCAGTTCCATGCCGGTCTGCAGGGACAACGCCAGCTGCTCCCTGACCCGCGCCTCGACCCGCAGGGAGAAGGGGTTGTAGAGGGAGAGCAGCTTGGCCCCGGGGGATGCGGTGTCCCCCGGCTCGGCGAAGCGGTCCACCACCCGGCCGGCGATCGGCGAGTGGATCTCGCTGAAGGCGACCGCGGTCTCCGACTCCTCCAGGGCCTGCCGGGCGGAGGACAGTTCCGCCTCGAGCGAGGCCGCATCGGCGCGCGCCGCATCGCGGTCGGCGACGGCGATCAGGCCGCGCTGGTGCAGCTCTTCGGCCCGCTGCAAATTCTGCCGGGCCTCGGTCAGCCGCGCCTCCACCGCGCGGATGCGATCGCGCGCCTGCTGCGCCCGGGCCAGCAGGTCCTTTTTCTCCAGGGTCAGGAGCAGTTGTCCCTCCTCCACCTGGTCGCCCGCGCGCACATGGATACTGGTAATCCGCGCCAGCAGGCGGGAGGAGATCAGCGTCGTCTCCTTGGCTTCCACCGAGGCCGGCACCGGCTCGCTGTAGGCCGAGAGCTCAGCCACAACGGGCACTGCGGCAGCGCTCGAGCCTTCCCCCGCTGGCGCCAGGTCCGGCTCGATCTTGTCACTGAAGGTGCCGGCCATCCAGGCCACCACCAGCAGCAGGCCGAGCACGGTGAGCAGGGGCAGAATCAGCTTTTTCATGATGCGCTTTCCTCCGGCGCCGGCTGCGCGGCCGCCGCCTCGTCTTCCCCTGCGCCAAACACCAGCAGGTAAACAACAGGTACGACCACCAGCGTAAACGCGGTGGAGGCGACAATGCCAAAAATGATCGCCAGCGCGAGGCCGGAAAATACCGGGTCGAGAATGATCACCAGGTTACCCAGCAAGGTAGTACCTGCGGTCAGCAGTACCGGGCGCATGCGCACCGAGCCCGCCTGCAGCACCGCGTCGCGGATGCCGGCGCCGGCCGCCCGCGACTGGGTGATGAACTCGACCAGGATCAGCGAGTTGCGCACCACGATACCGGCGAGGGCGATCATGCCGATCATCGCCGTGGCCGTGAACAGCACCGGATCCGGGGCGCCGGCAACCACGCGCTCGCCAATCTGGTTCATCATCCAGAAGCCGGGCATGATGCCGATCACCGTCAGCGGGATCGCCAGCATGATGATCAGCGACAGGGAGGTGGAGCCGGTCTGCACCCGCAGCAGGAAGAATATCGCCGCCAGGGCGAAGGCGTAGCCCAGGCCCATGTCGCGGAACACGTCGACGGTAATGCGCCACTCGCCTTCGCCGGTCCAGGACAGCTGGGTGCCCGCCGGCAGGCTCCAGCCGTCGCCGGCGCCGCTGCCGAGGAAGGTGCGGCCCCGCCAGTCGTCACCTGCACCCGCGGGCTGGCCCATGTCCGCGTGCACGTCGGCGATGATCTCCGCCGGTGTACGGCCATTGAGCTCGGCGGTGACGTAGACCACCGGGCGCAGGTCCTTGCGCTGGATCGCCTGGTCGGCCAGGCCCGCCTCGAAACGGCCCAGCTCGCTGATCGCCACCAGCGGCTGCGGCGCGATCTCCAGCCCCTGGGCGGTGCTGGTTTTCGCCACCCCCTGGCGCCCGCGCACCAGCAGGCGGGCAAAGTCGCCCTGGGCCACCCGCTGGGTCGGCTGCAGGCGCAGTTCGATGGGCAGCGGCTGCGACTCCCGCTCCAGTTGCAGGTAGCCGGCGGTATAGCCGTGGTTGGCCATCAGCAGGGTCTGGGATACGTCCTCCGTGGAGACGCCGGACAGCGCCGCCTTCTGCCGGTCGGTGACGAAGCGCAGGCGCTGCTGGTCGGCCTGGATGGTGGAGTCGATCTCCACCACGTGGGGCTCGCGGGCGAGGCGCGCCATCAGTTGCCGGGCGGCGGCCTGCTGGGTGGTGTAGGGCGTCAGCGGCTCGGCGTAGATCTCCGCCACCAGGGTGCTCAGCACCGGCGGGCCCGGCGGCACCTCCACCACCTTGATGCTGATGCCGTCGCGGCTGTAAGGGAGCAGCAACTCGCGCAGGCGCAGCACCACCGCGTGGGACTGGTGGCTGCGCTCGCCCTTCTCCGCCAGGGTCAGCCGCAGCTCGCCGAACTGCGGGCCCTCGCGCATGTAATAGCGGCGCACCAGGCCGTTGAAGTCGATCGGCGACGGCGTGCCGACGAAGCTGGCGATCGCCCGCACCTCGGGCACCCGGTGCAGTTGCGCGGCAATCTCCCGGGCCACGGCGTTGGTCTGCTCGAGGCTGGCGCTCTCCGGCATGTCGATCAGCACCTGCACCTCGTTCTTGTTGTCGAAGGGCAGCAGCTTGAGCGGCACCAGGCGCAGCACCGGCAGCAGGGCGGTAAGCACGAAGAGCAGGCCGACGATCCACAGCGCCAGCTTGCCCCGGCCGCGGTGATCGAGCAGCGGCGCCATCCATTTCTGGTAGAGGTCCGCCCCCGCCCGGCCGCTTTCGTCGGCCCTGGCCGGCTCCGTCAGCAGGCGGCTGGCCAGCCAGGGTGTCACCAGGAAGGCGACCAGGGTGCTGGTGATCACGCTCACCGGGACGTTGAAGGCCATCGGCGCCATGTAGGGCCCCATCATCCCGCTGATGAAGGCCAGCGGCAGGAAGGCCAGCACGATGGTCAGGGTGGACATGATCAGCGGGATGCGGATCTCGGCGATCGCCGCCACCACCCGCTGTTGCAGGCCCATGCTCTTGCGCGCCATGAAGCGGCTGATGTTGTCGACGCCGGTAATCGGGTCGTCCACCAGCAGGCCGAGGGAGAGAATCAGGGCGAACAGGGTGACCCGGTTGATGGTGTAGCCGAGGGCCATGTCCAGGGCCAGGGTGATGCCGTAGCAGATGGGCACGGCGAGGCCGACCACCACTGCCGGGCGCCAGCCGAGGAAGACGCCGACGAACACCACCACGGTGAAAATGGCGAAGCCCAGGCTGCTGGCGAGGTTGTTGACCTTCTCGTTGGCGGTCTGGCCGTAGTCGCGCAGGACCTCGACGCGAATTTCCGGCGGCAGGAGCTGCGCCTGCAGTTCCTCCACGGTGCGGTGAATGTCCCGGGCCACGGTTACCGCATTGCTGCCGCGCTGCTTGGCGACCGAGATGGCGACCATCGGCCGGTCGCGCATCTCGCCGCGCGGATGACCCGGGGCGAAATCCATCCAGGTGTAGCTGTCCGCCTCCTCCGGCCCGTCGACGATGCTCGCCACGTCGCTGAGGTAGACCGGCACGCCGTCGATCACGTTGACCACGAGGCCGCGCAATTCCCCCACCGAGCGCAGCACGTCGCCGCCCTCGAGGGCGATGGAATCGTTGTGCAGCGCCCAGCCACCGGCGCCGTGCAGCACGTTGGAGACCGCCAGGGCGCCGACGATGTCCTGGGCTGTGGTGTGCCGGGCGCCGAGGCTCTCCGGGTCGAGCAGGATGCGCACCGTACGCGGCCGGCCGCCGACCACGTGGACTTCGCTGGTGCTGGGAATGCCCTGCAGGAAGGTGGACAGCTCGTCGGCGATGCGGCGCAGCTCGTAATCGTTGTAGCGCTGGGCGTCCTCGCTCCACAGGCCGAGCATGACAATGGGCACGTCGTCCACCTCCACCGGGCGCACCACCCAGCCGGCCACCACCGGCGGCACCCGGTCGGCGTTGGAGTGGAGCTTGTTGTAGGTGTTGAGGATGGAGTCCTCGCGGTCCTCACCGACATGGAAACGCAGGGTGGCGGAGGCCTGCCCGGTCATCGAGGTGGAGTAGACATGCTCCACCCCGGGGATTTGCGCCAGCAGTTTCTCCAGCGGGATGGTGACCTGGCGCTCGACCTGCCGCGCGCTGAGGCCGGGGGCCTGCACCAGCACGTCGACCATGGGCACGACAATCTGCGGCTCTTCCTCGCGCGGGGTGTAGAGCAGGGAGAGGATGCCGGCAAACACGCCGACAACAAAAATGAGTTTCGGTAAGCCGCCCCCCAGCGCGTACTCGACCAGGCGATCCAGCGGGTGCGACATACCGTCTACGGACTGGGGCTGCGGGCGGTCAGGAGAACGCGCAGCCCGGCTGCTTGCCGAACCTGCGCAGCAGCATGGCCAGCGGGCAGAAGCCGGTGAAGGCGGCCTGCAGCATGTTGGCGCCGACGAAGGCGGTGAACCAGAGCCAGTACAGGGAATGTAGCTGGCTGAGGGCCAGGCTCAGCAGAATGAAGCATCCGGCAATCGCAAAAACCAGTCGGTCGATATTCATGATTACTCGCTCTCCAAGACTCTGGCGCCACTCGCAGTTATCGATGGCACCGGTCTTATATCCGTTGGTAAGCACCACGCACAGTATAGTCCTTACAATCCCTGTGGGTACAAGCCGGCAACCCGCCAGCGGGCCGGAATATGTAACTATTCACTGCCGCGAAGCCGAGCCTTGCCGTTACACTACGCGCAGGTTTCCCGGCGGATGACGCCGGCACACGAGTTCCCGCACCCGGTTCACTCCCACGTATTACATGAAGTACCAACTGCACATCCTGTTACTGATTGCCAGCACGACACTGGTCGCCGCCTGCAGCAGCCACAGGGCTGTCTACAGCGACGAGAAGTTTGCCGACGACAGCCCCTTCAAGAAACGCATGCAGGCCGGGGTCGAACCGGCCTGCGAGAGCGCCCGCCGCGTCCTGCTGGGCCAGGGCTACCTGATCGAGACCGCCAACAGCGACGGCGTCAAGGCCCGCAAGGCGGTCAAGCGGGAGGACAAGCCCAACACCTTCATCGAGATGAACATCGTCTGCCTGCCGGAGAACGCCGGCAGCACCGTGTTCGCCACCGGGCTGCTCACCACCTACGCATTGAAGAAGAGCAGCAGCTCCGCCAGCGTCGGCGTCAGCGCCGTCGGCTCGATCTCCCTGCCCATCGGCCAGAGCGCCGACTCCCTGGTCAAGGTCTCCGAAGACACCATCGAGGACACCGGCTTCTACCAGCGCTTCTTCGGCGCGGTGAGCAACACCCTGGCCGGGCTGCAACCGGCGCTTCCGCCCGCGGAGATTGCGGCCGAACCCGCCAGCCCGGAAGTGATCGCTGATCCGGCCGAGGCGGTACTCGCCGGCGAGTTCACCGCGGCGGGCGCGCCGGCGCAGGATACAGCGGCCGGCATAATTCTACGGGAGGGCCCGATACTGCCCGCAGACGGCCCGCAGCCGGCGGGCGCAGCCCTCGATTTCCAGACCTACACCCTGGCGCCCGCCGCCCCGGCGCAGGACTCCCCGGCCGAGACCCCGCCGCCGCAAGCCGCCAGCAGCGAGCCCGCGGCAGCGGTATCCGCGCCCCCCGGCGATCCGGGCCAGGCCGGGGAGACGGCCAGTGCGCCGGTCGCCGAGCCGGCGGCCGCGCCGGAGCCGGCCATCCCCCTCGTGGCGGAGGAGCCAGCGCCGACCGCGGCGGCGGAGGCAGAGCCGGCCGACGAAGCACTGGACGTCCTGCAGGAGGTGATGGCTGATCCCGCGGATACCCGGCCCGCGGAGCCCGCCGGCGAGCAGGTGCCGGCAAGCGCGCAATATCTCTACAGCGACCCGGCCGACTGGCATTACGACGAAGAGTAAGCCGGGCCCGCAAGCCCCCCTCCCCTGCCGAGGCCTCCGCCCGCCCCGATAAAAACCCGGCTGCGCTGCTGCAGGGCGCGGCAGCGTGACTTTCCCCACGCAACTTTTTGTCGGCGCCGGAGAAAGCCTGTACTATCCCGACGGTGGAATAACTAACGAATAATTATTTTTCACTACCGTTCGAGGTGCCAATGAACGCTCCCCTCCCCGACCCGCGGGTGCCCGTCGTCGATTCGGCTGACCTGAAGCATCGCTACCACGAGATCCTCAGCCCCCTGCGCGAACAGGCCGGCATCGCCTGGGACGGCCAGGCCTACCTGCTGCTGCGCTACGCCGATGTCTACCGCGCCCTGCGCGAGGAGAAGTACTTTTCCAAGTCGAAGATTTTCGCGCCGGCCACCTTCCCCTTCATGGGCCCGAACATCCAGGGCTACGACGGCGCCGAGCACACCCTGAAGCGCTCGCTGGTCACGCCGGCCTTCCGCAAGAAAGTCATACCGACCTATGTCGAGCCGATCCTGCGCCCGATCGCCGAGGACCTGCTCGACGAACTCCTGCCCCGCGGCGAGATGGACCTGATGCACGACTTCGCCCGCAAGTACCCCATGCGCGTCACCTGCCGCCTGCTGGGGATTCCCGCGGAAGACGAGGACCGCATGGCGGCCTGGGCGGTGGACATGCTGTCGCTGGACACCAACCCCGAGGGCGGCAGGAAGGCCTACGCCGAGTTCACCGAATACGTCCTGCCGCTGGTCGAGCAGCGCCGCCGGCAGCCCGGCGACGACCTGCTCTCCGCCCTGGTAACCGAGCGGGTCGAGGGCCAGCAGCTGGACGAGGAGGAAATTCTCAGCTTCCTGCGCCTGCTGTTCCCGGCAGGCGTCGACACCACCTGGCAGGCGCTGGGCAGCCTGATGTACGCGGTGCTGCAGCAGCCGGCAACCTGGCCCCGCCTGCTGGCCAGTGAGGAGGACCGCTACTGGGCGGTCGAGGAGACCCTGCGCTGGGAATCCGCCGTGGGTATCGAGCCGCGGATCACCGTCGCCGAGGTGGAGCTCTGCGGGATCCGCATTCCCGCCGATACGGTGCTCAAGCTGGCCCTGCCGACAGCCAATCGCGACCCGGCCGTGTTCAGCGATCCCGACGCCTGGCGGCTCGACCGCAAGCCGGCGGAGCAGATCGCCTTTGGCCTGGGACGCCATCTCTGCCTCGGCGCCTTCCTCGCCCGCGGCGAGCTGCAGGTCGCACTCGAGGTGCTGTTGCGGCGGCTGCCCAACCCCCGCCTGCTGGAAGAAGCGAATGTCACCGGCGTGGTGATCCGCGGCCCCGACAGCCTGAAGATCGCCTGGGATACCGCGGGACGCAGCGCGTGACAGCGCCTCCCGCCGCCTCGAACGGGTCCTTTCACGGCTGGAAAATCCTCTACCTGACCGCGCTGGGGCAGCTGGTTTCCGCGAGCTTCACCATCTCCCTGATCGGGCTCTACATCGAACCGCTCTCCACAGCGTTCTCCGCCACCCCCGGGCAACTCGGCTGGGCGCCGGCGATCTTCATCCTGATGGGTTCCGTACTCAGTCCCGTCGTCGGCCATTTCATCGACCGGGGCCATGTGCGGCTCATCATGACCCTGGGCGCCGCGCTCTTCGCCCTGGGCTTTTTTGCCCTGTCCCAGGCGACCAGCCTGCTGCAGGGCGCACTGGCCTGTTCGCTGCTGCTGGGGCCCGGCTCGGCGATGATCGGCTTTGTCGCGGCCAACGGCTTGCTGGTGCAGTGGTTCGAGCGCCGGCGCGGGTTGGCCATCGGCCTCTCCGCCGCGGGCATGTCGGTCGGCGGCTTCCTGGTGCCGCCGATCGCCGCGGAACTCTTCGCCCTGTTCGACTGGCGGCTGACGACGCTGCTGCTGGGTGCCTTCGTCGCCCTGACACTGCTGCCCTCGGCCTGGTTTATCGCCCGCGCCAGACCGGCGGACATGGGGCAATATCCCGACGGCCTGCCACCGTCGCCGGCGGCGATCAGCCACCAGGACCGGCGCAGCGGGGGCGCTGCGGAAACCGGCTTCAGGGCGCTGCTGGCGCGCCGCGAGTTCTGGATCATCGCCATGGCCATGGCAACGGTGAATTTCTCCTCCATCATGCTGATCACCTACCTGGTGCCCTTCGCCAGGGAGAGCGGCCTGTCGATGCAGTCCAGCGCCCTGCTGCTGTCCTACTACTCGGGCGCGGCCTTCTTCGGCAAATTCCTCGCCGGCTGGCTCAACGATGTGTTCAGCCCACGCCGGGTACTCTGTGCGATCTGCGCCCTGATGGCGCTGGGTGTCTACCTGCTGCTGGGTGCGCCGCGCTACCTGCCCCCGGTCGCCGCCCTGATCGGCCTCGCCGCGGGCGGCATCATGCCGGTCTGGGCGACGCTGATCGGCGCGACCTTCGGTCCCGCCGCCTTCGGCAGGGCCCAGGGTGGCATGGCCCTGATCCTCATGGTCTTCAACGTGATCCCCGGGCCGCTCGGCGGGCACCTCTACGACCGCAGCGGCAGCTATATCGCCGGCTTCGAACTGATCATCTGGGTGCTGCTCGCCGGCCTGGTCATCTCCTGCCTGCTGCCGGGGCCGGGCTCGGGACCGCTGCAGGCATCGGGCCGGGCAGCCGGGGCCGGGGGGACTGCGTAACGGCGGGGGGCGGCGACTGCGGCGTCCCCGGGCATGGATTAAAAACTGACAAATCGTTAGCATTTGTCTTGCCAGAATAACCAATACCAGGTGGCCGTATGCAATTCGAGCCGGATGCCTTCCGCACGCAGGTGCGAGGCTGGATCGCGGAAAATTTCCCGCCCTCGCTCAGGGGTAAAAGCCTGGGCATGGAGGATACGGGTTATGCCGACGCGGCCCTCGACGCGGATCTCGCGCTGTGGATCGCCCGCCTCAGCGAACAGGGCTGGGGCGCGCCCTCCTGGCCGAAAATCTACGGCGGCGCGGAACTGCCCGCCGCCGGGGAGAACATCCTGCAACAGGAGCTGGCCAGGGCCGGCGCCTTCAACCCGCTGACGATCCTCACCGGCATGGGCCTGACCATGGTCGGCCCCACCCTCCTCGATTTCGGCAGCGAGAAACAGAAGCAGCGCCACCTGCCGGGAATCGCCCGCGGCGAGGTGCGCTGGTGCCTCGGGCTGTCGGAGCCCAACGCGGGCTCGGACCTCGCCTCCCTGGCCACCCGGGCCGAGGACCGCGGCGACCATTTCGCACTGAACGGGCAGAAGGTCTGGACCTCCGGCGCCGACGTCTCCCAGTGGTGCGCGGCCCTGGTGCGCACGGATGCCGGCGCGCCGAAACGCCAGGGGCTGAGCCTGGTGCTGCTGCCGATGGACCAGCCGGGCGTCGAGACCCGCCCCATTCGCCTGATTTCCGGCGCCTCACCCTTTTGCGAGATGTTCTTCAACGACGCCCGCGCCGACAAGGGCGAGGTACTCGGCGAACTCAACGCCGGCTGGGGCGTGGTCAAACGCCTGCTGGAGCACGAGCGCCGCAGCCAGGCCGGCCCGTTCGGCTCCGCCCGGGCCACCCAGCCGACCCCGCTCGAAGACCTGGCGAAACGCTACGTCGGCCTCAACGACGACGGTACGCTGGCGGACAGCGACCTGCGCGCACGCATCGCCGCGCACCTGATCCGCGCCCGGGCCCACGCCCTCACCGCGGCCCGTGTCGCCGGGGAAGCGAAGGCCGGCCAGGGGGTTTCCGCCGCGGTCTCCATACTCAAGAACTCGGCGACCAGTGTCGGCCAGGAGCGCCTCGAACTGACCCTGGAGATCATGGGCAGCCAGGGTCTCGGCTGGAAGGGCGAGGCCTACAGCGCGGAGGAACTCGGCGCCGTGCAGGACTGGCTGTTCAGCAAGGCCACCTCGATCTACGGCGGCTCCTACGAGATCCAGAACAACATCATTGCCAAGAATGTCCTCGGACTGCCTGAAACCACGCAGAAAGATTGAAGCGCCATGGCCGTATTGAATGAAATCCAGAGCATGCTGCGCGACCAGGCCGAGGCCTGGACCCGCGACCAGTGCCCGGTCTCCGGCTTTCGCCGGATGCGCGATTCCGGCGCCGTACTGGGCTACGAGGAATCGACCTGGCAGGCCATCGCGGCGATGGGCTGGGCGGGTATTGTCATTCCCGAGTCCTGCGGCGGTTCCGGCCTCGACTACCAGGGCTTTGGCCTGGTGCTGGAGCAGCTTGGCAGGCAACTGGTCGCCTCACCGCTGTTTGCCTCCGGGCTGGTCGGCGCCTCCGCCCTGCTGCTGGGCGGCAGCCGCGAGCAGCAGCAGCGCTACCTGCCGGCCATTGCCGACGGCGCGTCCATCGTCACCCTGGCCATAGACGAGGGGCCGCGGCATCAGCCGCTTGCGCAAATTGGGCTGACTGCGACAGCCTCCGCACCGGGCTATACCCTGCACGGCGCCAAGACCTTCGTGCCCGAGGGCATGGCCGCCGATACCTTTGTCGTTGCCGCGCGCACCTCGGGCAAGGTGGGTGATGCAGACGGACTCACCCTCTTCCTGGTGTGCGCCGACAGCGCGGGGCTGCAACGCGCGGCGCTGCAGACCATCGACAGCCGGGGCTACGCCGCTGTCCGCTTCGACACGGTGGCGGTGACAGCCGACGCGGTGCTGGGCGAGGTCGATCACGGCGCCGCCGTGCTGGAGCCCCTGCTCGACCGGGCCCGGGCGGGGCTGGCGGCGGAGATGCTCGGCTGTGGCGCCCGGGCCTTCGACATGACCCTCGAGTATCTCAAGACCCGCAGGCAGTTCGGCAAGCTCATCGGCTCCTTCCAGGCCCTCGGGCATCGCGCGGCGGAACTGTACAGCCAGATGGAACTCGCCCGCTCCTGCGTCGAGGCCGCCCTCAAGGGCATCGACGACCGGGCCGATGACAGCGCCGCGCTCTGCGCCGTGGCCCAGGTGCAGGCCGGGGAGTTTCTCCACGCCATGTCCTGCGAGCTGATCCAGGTCCACGGCGGCATCGGCATGACCGACGAATTCGACGCGGGCTTCTACCTCAAGCGCGCGCGGGTGCTGGAAGCGCTCTACGGCAACCGCGCCTTCCACCGCGACCGCTTTGCGCGGCTGGCGGGGTTCTGAGTCCCGCCCTAGCGCCGCACACTCTTGCGCAGGTACTCCGGGGTGAAATAGCCCATGTCCCGGTAGGGCATGGTGTAGTCGACCTCGTCGCGCTCCAGCGTGACCCAGCGCGCCATGTAGTGGCCGGAAGGCAGGTCGTGGAAGAACACCGTGTGCTTGGCATAGCACTGGATATCGTACTGGTACTCCGAGGTGAAGAAGCCGACCCGCCAGAGGTTGCCGCGGCTGTCGAAGTTTTCCGACAGGACGAAGTTCCAGCTGTCCTCGTCGATATACCAGCGGCGCTTGCTGTAGGCGTGGCGCTTGCCCGGGGCGAGCGTGCCCTCCACCACCCAGACCCGGTGCAGTTCGAAGCGCAGGAAGTCGGGGTTGGCGTGGTTGACGCTCAGGCGGCTGTCGAGGTCGCCCTGCGCCGGGTCGTTGAAGGCCCAGGTGTGGTAGGGAATATAGATTTCCCGCTTGCCGAGCAGGCTGTAGGTAAAGCGGTCCAGGGCGCCGTTGAAGCCCTCGTGGTCGTCGATGGTCTGCAGGCCGCCGGGGCCATCGGGGTTGTCGTAGCCGATGGCCGGCGCCTTGCGCACCCGGCGCGTATCCGGCCGGTACTGCCAGGCGTTGCGCGAGTTGTTCTTGTAGTCGATCGGCTCCTGGGCCACGGTCACCTCCCCCTTCTGCCGCGGCGGCGCCAGCCGCCCACCGTAAGCGAAGGAGATATATTCACCCACCGTCTCCTCGGTGGTGGGAATGGGGTTGTCGGGGTTGTTGAAGGGAATGGACTGGACGTAGTCGTTGGCTTCGTGCGCGCGCTCGCCGTTGGCAAACACGCCCCAGCCCTCGGAGACACCGCCCATGGTGTCGTGGCAGTAGTTGGTGCGGGTATTCCAGAGAATTTCCTCGGGGCCGGCGGGGATGGGAAAGGCGATGCCGCCGGTGTAGTGCCGGATCGCCTCGGCATCGCCGCTCAGTTCCGTGTGCCGGGCGTTCCAGGCGGCCTTGTCGATCATTCGCGGCTGGTAGGCGAAATCCCGGTGCGATGGATAGATATCCATGCGAAAGGTGGGGTAGCGCTCGAACATGGCGGCCTGCCCGTCCGACAGGTGCTCGAGGTACTGCCGGTAGTTCTGCGCAGTGATGGAGAACAGCGCCTGCTCGCCGGCGTAGGGGTCGGGCGGCTTGGAGCCGGGGCCGCTGTATTGCAGGCCCGGCGGCACGCCCAGCCATTTTCCCGTCCAGGCCGGAATACTGCCGTCGGCATTGCCGGCGACCTCTGCGCCGAAGGGCGTCAGGTCGCCGCCCAGCCGCTGCGCCTCTTCCTCCGGCACCGCGGCCCGCAGCAGGCCCGGTGCGAGCAGCAGGCCGGATACCAGAAAGAAGGCGGCGGCGGAGTTGCAGTATCTGCTAGGCATTGGCGCTTACCTCCGGTCAGAACTTGTATTTTACGCTCAGCGCGAGGTTGTCGCGGTCGCTGAGCACCGGTTCGTCGCGATCGTCGTTGCCGAAATAGAACGAGTACTTGGCCGCGAATTCCCAGTTGGTGAGATACAGGGCATTGGCGCCGATCGACGCCCACTTCTGCCCCTCGATCAGGTTGTTCTTCATGACGGTTGCACCGAAGCCGTCGACGTCCTGGCGGAAACTCAACGTCACATCCACGTCCATGCCCGGCAGCACCGAGAAATACCTGAGCACTGCCAGCGCCTGGTAGCCCCAGGCGTCGTCGGTGACGATGTAGGGCGTCCCCCTCTTGTCGCCCTCGCCCAGGTTGTTGCTCTGGTAGAGGACTTCCGCGGTCAGGGCGATCTGCCGGGAGAGCCAGGGGAAGGCGGTGTAGACGTCGGTCATGCCCAACACCAGCTGCCGGTAGTTGCCCCGGCTCAGGTCCGCCGCGACCAGTTGCCCGCGCTGGTTGAGGTAGGGGCTCTGGTCGACAAAGGGCGCATTGTCCGAATAGGCGATGTCCGCGTAGACCAGCGCCTCGCCGAGATTGGTGGCGACACTGAACTGCCAGAACTCGATGTCCTCGAGATAGACCTCGCGGCTGTAGCTGCCGCCGACCGGATCGAAGACGATCCGGCTGCCGGGCGCGTTAGCGTGGTTGTTGTTGTAACTGAGGGTGAAATTGGTGCCGCCCTCCGTCAGGTAGCGCAGGGCCGCCCCCCACTGGCCGCTGTTGCCGGGCTTGTCCGCCCCTCTCACCTCGCCGGTGCCCGCAGGGCCGAGCAGGATGCGCTGCGCGCCCGGGCCGGTAAAGTCCGAGTTACTGAGAAAGCTGCCCACCCCCGGCTGCGTCGTCCGGACCCAGTCCAGCTTGTAATAGACCTCGGCGCCGAGGCTGCTGGTGAGGTCGATTTTCAGGTCCAGCGCCGAGGTGGGGAGGAATATCTCCTTCGCCTCGACCCCCGGCGACAGGGCCGCGCCGCCGTCAATGGGGTTCTGCAGGGTGTTCACCCCCTGGTAGATCGTCGCCTCGCCCCAGGCGATGACCTGGCTGCCGAGGCGTATGCTGCCCAGGCGTTCGCCGAGTTCGAACTGGTAGTTGGCGAAGGCTTCCAGCAGGCGCAGGCGCTTGCCGTGCTCGTCGCGGGTGCCGTCCGGGTAGTCACCGCGCTCGACCTGCCCGCCGTTGACCAGGGCGCCGTTGTAGCTGAAGTAATTCAGCGCGGACATGTCGGACTTGCTGTTCTCGTAGACCGTGTCGTAGAGCCCGTCGCTGCGCAGGAAGAAGGAAAGGTCCCCATACACCGCAGCCAGTTCCAGGATGAAGCTTCCCCTGGCCGACACCAGTCCCGGGTCGAAGTTATTATTGCCATCGTCAAAGTTGAGGTAGAGGTCGAAGGGGTCGTCCGTTGCCCGCTTGTCGCGGGACTCCGTGCGCCACTGGGCTGCCGCGCCCAGGGTCGTGTCGACACTGAACTGCCAGTCGCCGTATTCGAAAGACAGTGCCAGTGCCGATCCGGGCCATGCGCTGCAGAGCACGCCTGCCAGCAGCGGCAGAACACGAGTTAGGTATTCATGCATGTTGGGCCTCCGCAGGAATATTCGTCGCTGCGGGCTTGATCAGGAAGTAGGCCAGCGCGGGCAGCAGCCAGACGGCCCCCACCATGTTCCAGAGGAACATGAAGGTCAGCAGGATGCCCATGTCCGCCTGGAACTTGATCGGCGAGAAAATCCAGGTGATCACGCCCACGCCGAGGGCCAGGCCGGTGAAGGCGACCGCCCTGCCGGTGGTGGACAGGGTCTGGTAGTAGGCCTCCTGCATGGGCAGCCCCTGCCGCAGGTACTCGACGAGGCGGTTGTAGATGTAGATGCCGTAGTCCACGCCGACACCGACGCCGAGGGCAACCACCGGCAGCGTCGCCACCTTGATGCCGATACCCAGCCAGGCCATCAGCGCCTGGCACAGCGCCGAGGTCAGCCCCAGCGGAATGATGATGCAGAGGGAGGCGACGACGCTGCGGAAACCGAGGAACACCAGTGCCGCCACCACGCCGTAGACCAGCACCAGGATCTCCTTCTGCGCCACCGCGATCTCCTCGTTGACTGCGGCTTCGACACCCGCGTTGCCGGCGGCCAGCCTGAAGCGGACCTGCTCCGTCCCGTACTCGGCGTCGAAGGCCTGCACGGCGTCGACCACGCGCTGCAGGGTATCGGCCCTGTGATCCTCGAGGAACAGCACGACCAGCGCCAGGCTGCACTCCCGGTTCATCAGCGCGGACGGCACGTTGGCGACCCCGCCGTCGAGGGCGCGCTGGCGGCGGGACAGCGTCTGCCAGCGCGGATTGCCCTCGTTGAGCGCCATGGCGGTTAGCCGGACCACATCCGCCATGGACACCGCGCTCTGCACGCCGGGCACGTTTTCCATGTACCAGTCGAAGCGGTCGATCAGCCGGAGGCTCCGGTAGAGGCCGCAGGCCTGCACCGGGGTCTCGACCATCACCACCAGGATGTCCGTGCTCACCGCGTAGTTGCCGGTGATGAAGGCGTTATCCTGGTTGTAGCGCGAATCCGGGCGCAGTTCGGGGGCGCCCGCATCGAGGTCGCCGACCTTCATCTGCATGCCGCCGGCAATACCCACGGCGAAGCCCAGCGCGGCCAGCAGCAACGAGACCCGCGCCACCCGGCGCGTCGCACACAGCGACAGCAGCGACCACAGGGCGTGGCGGCGCTCCGGGTCGACACGCATCGCGCGCACACCCTTCCTGCCGATGCCGATAAAGGAAATCACCACCGGCAGCAGGACCAGGTTGGAGCAGATGATGCAGGCCACGCCGATACTGGCCGCGATACCCAGCTCGCGGATCACGCCGATATCGATCACCAGCAGGGTGATGAAGCCGATGCCATCGGAGATCAGCGCGGTCATGCCGGCGAGGTAAAGGCTGCGAAACGCCAGGCGGCTGGCCGTGAGCCGGTCGGCGTCGCGCTGCAGTTGCAGGGCGATCGCGTTGATCATCTGTACGCCGTGGCTGACACCGACCGCGAGCACCAGGAAGGGCACGAGCATGGAGTAGGCGTTGAGGCCAAAGCCGAACAGGTGCAGCAGGCCGAGCTGCCAGAGCACGGCGAGTATGGAGCACAGCAGCGGGGCCGCGGTGGCGCGCAGGTCGCGAGTATAGACAAAGAGCAAGGCGCCGGTGATCAGCAGTGTCGTCACGGCAAACAGGATGATGGCGCCGATGCCTTCCAGCAGGTCGCCGATCAGCTTGGGGAAACCGATGATGTGAATACCTATGTTTTCGTTTTCGAATTTCTCCCGCACGCGCTGCTCCAGGTCGCGGGAGAATGCGAGGTAATCCAGTTGCTCCCCCGTTGCCGGGTCGACGTCGTAGACCGGCACCTCGACGATACTGGACCTGAAGTCGTCGGCCACCAGGCGGCCGATGACGCCGGAACGCAACAGATTGGTCCGCAGCGCCTCCAGCGCTCGCGCCGAACCGTCGTAGTCCGGCGGGATCACCGAGCCCATCTCGAAGCCGTCCTCGGTCACCAGCGTCCAGCGTACGTCAGGGCTCCACAGGCTTTTCAGGCCGTTGCGGTCGACCCCGGGGATATAGAAGATCTCGTCGGCGACCTGCGCCAGGGTGGAGAGGTACTCGTCGTTGAAAATGTCCCCGTGCTTCGCCGCGACCGACACTTCGAGGCCGGCGCCGGCGGCGCGCAGGTCGTGCATGTGGCGGTTCATGTTCTGGATGAAGGAATGGCCCTGGGGCAGCATCTTGGCGAAACTCGCATCGGGTTGCAGTTGCGAGGCCTGCCAGCCGAGGAATACGCTCAGCAGCGCGCACAGGACGAGCACTAGCCTGCGGTTGCCGAACACCAGGCGCTCGGGAATATTGCTGCTCTCGAGCGCGGGATACTGCAGGCCCGGTTTCGCCACCGTCTCGCTACCTCCCCGCCGGCGGCATTGTGGACAGCGCGATACTGCCGCCTTCGCCGGTGGCCGCAAAGCGACCTCCCCCCAGCGCGGTCACCCCGGTCAGCTTGCGCCGGTCCGGCGTGGCCAGCACGGCAAAGCGCTCGCCGTCGTCGCTGCTGGCGATGGCGCGGCCGTTGTCGCCGACAAACAGCAGGGTCCCCTCGCCACTGCAGGTGGCGCCGAACAGGCTGTCGCGACCCGGGGTGTCGAGCGCCTGCCAGTTCTCCCCCCGGTCACGGGAACGGTAAACCGTGCCCTGGACACCGTAGGCGAAAACACTGTTACTGGCGGGGCTGACCAGCACGCCGAAGAAACTCCCGTCGTAGCCGGTTTCCCGCGCCTCCCAGCTCTCGCCGCCATTGCTGGAGCGAAATACCGTGCCCCACTCCGAGGCCAGGTAGAGATTGCCCGCCCGATCGCCCGCGACAGCGTTGAAATGCAACTCGTCCGGGTTGTCTACCCGCCCGGCCCGGTCATTCCAGTGGCGACCGCCATCAGTGGTCTGCAGCAGGGTACCGAAGGCCCCCGCGGCCCAGCCCCGGGACGCATTCGAGAACCACACGGACATCAGCGGCGGCGGGAAGAGTGGCTCGACCGCAGACTCGCGGGCATGCACCGGATGCAACTCGTTGATTCGTATCTGTGCGCTCAATCCCTCGCGCTGTAATTCCCATTGCACACCGCCGTCCCCGGTCGACAGGACGTTGCCGTCGTGGCCGACCGCCCAGCCTCGCGCAGCGTCGATAAAGAATACCCGGGTCAGCATCTCCGAGGTCGGTACGCGGGCCTGTATCCAGTTCTGCCCGTGGTCATCGGAGTAAAGAATGTGGCCCCGCTCTCCCACTTCGACCAGGCGTTCGCCGGCCGCGGCGATATCCAGCAGCAGCGAGTGAGAGGCCCCGGGCACCATCAGCGCGTAGTCGGACCCGCGCAGAATCACCGAGTAAGTTCCCAGGGCCAGGGCGCACGAGAGTGCGAACACATGCCTGCCAACCCCGGCAATGCCTTGCAACATAGCTATGCAGCCTCCCCCAGTTATTATTGAAAATTTGCACCTGCCTGGTTCGCAACGGCCTACAGGCAAAGATTAGACCCGGCCATCGCCTGTGTCAGGTCAGCTTGTGGATGCTGCTGACCGATGCAGCCGGGGTATTGTGCTGACCGACGGATAGTGGGATGGTTTACACGAGAGGGAAGACAGAGGCTCGCAAGTGGAGTCCAGCACATCCGCCAAAGCTAAATCCCGCAAGCGCCCCGTAAAAACCAGCAGCAGGCGCAGGAAACCCCCTGCTGTCGACCGCTGGGAATACCCCAGGCCCATAGTCGCCATTTTCGACGAGCACCGCTATGCCACCCGCCTGCTGCGGCTGCTCAAGCTCGAAGCGGAGAACCTGGCGTCCGGCGACAGCGCCGACTTCGAGTGCATGGAATCGATCATGCGCTATTTCGTCACCTTCCCCGATCGCTACCACCACCCCAAGGAAGATCTCATCTTCGACAGGATGACCGGTCTCAGTGCGGAAATGCGCAGGACGATCGCGGCACTCAAGCGCGACCACGAGAAAACCGGCCTGCAAAGTGCGCAGATCTACAACAGGCTGAAGGCGGGGAAAAAGCCGGCGCGCGGCGCGCAGTCGAGGGCGCTGGCCAGCAAGCTGGAGAGCTACGCGGATGCGCTGCTCGCTCACATGCAGCGGGAAGAACAGGGCGTGTTCCTGCCCGCGCGCAGCGAACTCGACGAGATCGCCTGGGAGCAAATCGACGCGGCCATTCCACCCGTCGAGGACCCGGTGTTCGGCGACCGGCTGGCACAGGACTATGTGCAGGTGATGGAGCGCTACCTCAACCAGTTCAGCTCGGTAAGCAGCGCCGGCTCTATCTCGGCGAATGCCATCCACGCACCCTTCGTCTGCCTCGAGCGGGTTAACTACGCCATTGCCAAACTGCGCTACCAGTGCCGGGACCTGGGCAAATACTCTGGCGAATTCGCGCTGCAACGCCTGCAGCACCTGGGCGAAATCACCGCGGTACGCAACCCGAATGAACTTCTGTACTGGATGGCCGAAGGCGCCGGCGCGCACCTGCAGGCCTGGACTCACGCCGCGTCGAGCTGGCGGGGGACCCTGCACGCGATCGCTGGGCAAACTCCGGCGGAGGATGGCAACGCGCATTTCGAGCCGCTGACTCTGCAAACCGAGTCGGCCATGCACGAGTTCCAGGAGCACCCCTACCATTCAGCAGCCAATCCCCGGCTCAGCTGGCAGGCCGCGCTGACCAGCCTCGCCTTCCGCCTCGCCCTGAAACCCATGATGCGGCGCATGAGTCACGGCGACACCAGCGCCATACCGGTCGACCGCATGCCCGCCCCGGTCGCGCCCAGGGGGACACGGCGGGAAGTCGTCGAGAACGCCAACTTCCACGCCGAGTGGATCAGGCCGGAAAAACTGCCCGCCACCCGGCGCACGCTGCTGCACATCCCCGGCGGGGCATTTGTCTTCCCGGCCAGCAACGGCCACCGGGCGATGCTCGGCCGGCTGGTGCACAGCACCCACGCCAGGGCCCTGCTGGTGCACTACCGCCTGCTGCCGGAGCACCCCTTCCCCGCCGGACTCGAGGACGCCATCGCCGCCTACCGCTACCTGCTGGATAGCGGCACGCCCGCGGAGGAAATCGTCGTGTCCGGCGATTCCGCCGGGGGCTGCCTGGCACTGGCGCTGCTGCTGGCACTGCGTGACGATGGCCTGCCGCTGCCCGCGGCCTGCGCCCTGATCAGCCCGCTCACCGACCTGAGCTTTTCCACCGCGGCGCGCATCACCAACCAGTGGCGCGACCCGATGACACCGCGGCGGATGCGCAAGATGGCGGCCTATCCGTTCTACGTGGACGCAAGCCGGGTCAGGGAACCGCTGGTTTCACCGATCTTCGGCAGCTTCGAGGGGCTGCCGCCGACCTTCGCCCTCGTATCCAGCACCGAAACCCTGCTCGACGACACCCTCATCGTCGCCAGGAAAGCCCGCGCCCAGGGCGTGGAATTCGAAGTCGAGGTCTGGGAGGGACTGCCCCACGCCTGGCCGACCTTCTCCTTCATTCCCGAGGGCTGGACCGCGATCGACCACATGGGCGAGTTCTTCAATCGCCACCTGGGCAAGGGCGCCCCCACGGCCCGGGCGGGTGGCAGGCGATGAGCAGGCTGCGCCAGCTGTCGCCGAGCGAATCCCTGTTTATCGGCGGGGAGACGGCAACGGTCTACCAGCACACCGCCGCCCTGGTGGAACTCGACGCGAACAAGGTCCCCGGCTACGGCTTCGCCAGCTTCAAGCGACATATGCAAAGCCACATCCTGCGCATCCCCCAGTTCCGCTGGAAACTGCACGAAGTGCCCTTTGCGCTGGACCTGCCCTACTGGGTCGAGGACCAGGAGTTCGACCTGGGCCGACACATCCGCCGCATCGCCCTGCCCTCGCCCGGTGACGACCGCGCCCTTGCCGAACTGGCCGCGTACCTCTACAGCCGCCACCTGGACCGCCGCCGGCCGCTGTGGGAGATCTGGTTTATCGAGGGCCTCGGCGAGGGGCGCTTCGCCTTCCTGCAGAAAGTGCATCACTGCATGATGGACGGCGAGGCCGCCAGCCGGCTGACCGAAATGATGTGGGATTACGCGCCGGATTCGGCCATGACGGAGATCGATCCGGAGATCGCCGGCGCCAGTGCCGGGGACATTCCGGAGTTCTGGCAGCAGTCCCTGAACACTGCCGTTCACCTCTCGAGATCCTGGATGCGAGTCGGCGCAGAGGCTTGCGACACGCTGCTCCGCAGCCTCGCGAAAAGGCGCCCCGTGGCGCCCTGGAAACCGGCAAAGGCCAGTGCACCAGGCAGCTGTATCAACGCGGACATAGGCCCGGACAGGGGGCTCGTGTTCGGCTCCGTTGCGCTGGCCGATATCAAGACCGTCAGGCGTCACTTCTCTGTCACCGTCAACGACGTGCTGCTGGCGCTGGTCGGCAGCAGCCTGCGCGACTACCTGCTGGCCCGGGATGAACTCCCCGGCGAGGCCCTGCGCACCTCCATCGCGGTATCGCTGCGCAGCGCGGAGGACGACAAATTCAGCAACCGGATCACCACGACGACAGTCACCCTCGCCACCGACCTCGCCGACCCGCGCGAACGGCTGCGCGCAATCTCGCAGGAGGCGCTGCGGGCCAAGGATAGCGCGCACCACGGTGGCACGAGCGTGCTGGAAATCATGCAGATGCTCCCGCCGCTCGCCATCACCGCGATGATCCACCTGGCCCCGGCACAGCAAATTCCCAGGCTGATGGGCGTGAACCTGATTGTCTCCAACATCCGCGGCAGCGATAAGGCCATGTACGTGGGCGGTGCGCGCGCGAAGGCGATCTACCCGGTTTCCATCATCAGCCCGGGCGGCGGGCTTAATGTCACCTGCCTGAGTTACGCCGGGCGGATGCATTTCGGGCTCACTATCGAGCCCCGCCTGGTACCGGAGCCGTGGACCCTGATGGCGGGCATCCGCAGGGCGCTGAAAGAGTACAAGGTGCTGGCGCGGGCTGCCGGAGACGTCAAACGCCCCGGCGGGGGCGACGGTTCCTGAAATTTGCTATCACCAGTATGACCTGTAGCGCGGCCTCGACAGGTTCGACCAGAGGAAGCCCACGTTCAAATTTTAGATTGACACGTGTCTAGTTAACGGACAAGAATAAACCCGAGGTGCGGGAATCAAGCCTTTCCCTCGCACAAAGCTGTACCCCCATTTTCCGGAATAATTATAAGGAGCGAGAAAATGGAAAGATGGTATCGGCGATCGAATACGTTCGATCTCAGGTCCTGTCCGTTATCCGCGGACTGCAAACCCCTGTTACAGATCCACTCTGTGAAAACCCGCAGTGCCAACTGCCCCGACTGACCATTTGCGCACAATGATGGGCGAGTGGACCTGCACCTTGGTTCTCTGCGGTGTCCGCAGCGCCCACTAGTACAAAAATTGCGTCAAAGAGGTGAATAAAAAAATTTCCACTTTGATAAAAGGGCTAATAACAATGGAAATACATACATACAGGCAGAAACAAGAAGACGTTGCGGTTGCTCAAGGCCAGCCGAAGTTCACCAAAAACGCCGCCGGGAGAATGAAGCGGCCGGCCACTTCTATAGTCGCCCTGACCTGCACCGCCCTGACCCTGTCAGTTGGCGGGACCGCCAGCAGTCATGCTCAGCAGCGAGTCGGAGGCCTGGAGGAAGTCGTGGTCACGGCTACGCGGCGGGAAGCGGGCCTGCAAAGTATCCCTTCCAGTATCGCCGCAGTGACCGGTGAAGACCTGGACGACCTGGGCATTACCGATTTCAAGAGCGTAACCGAATCCATTTCCGGCGTAACGCTGGATTTCCCATCCAGCGCCATCAATGCAGCTGTTTACATCCGCGGCGTCGGGACGACTGGCGCAGCCACCGTACAGTCCGTCAGCGTCATGGTTGACGGTGTCTACCAGATCCGCCAGGGCCTGGCATTCACTGAACTGATGGACATTGAACGCGTGGAAGTCCTGCGTGGGCCCCAGGGTACGCTGTTTGGAAAGAACTCAACTTCCGGCGCCATTCGCGTCTTCACCGCGGATCCGGACAGCGGGCAGTTCTCCGGCAGAGTCCAGGGTGTCGCCGGCAACCTGGACGCCGGCGAATTGCGCGGATTGATCAATATTCCGATTATCGAGGGGGCCATGGCAGCTCGCGTCAGCGCTTATACCGCAAAGCGGGATGGCTTTACCGACAACGTCTATCTCGATGAAGATACAAGGAATGTTGACCGGGAGGGCTGGCGAGCCAAGTTGCTGTGGGACATAACCGACGACTTGCAGATCAAGTTCAGCGCGGAGAACCACGACCAGGAAACAGACATCGACGAGGGTATTGCCGAGTACGGCCCGACTGCGCTGGCGAACGCCGCGGCACAGGGAGTGACGCTGCCCCCGGTCAGTATCGGCAAATATGCACAGAATATTTCCGGCAAAACCAGGGAAGAAGTCGAGCGTTACATCTTCAATCTGAACTGGAGTTTTGCCGGGCACACATTGTCAACCATTTCAGCCTGGGAGGACAACGAGACCTACCTGTTTGCAGACCGGGATGAAACCATAGCGCCCGGCCAGTTTTTTGGCGCGTTTGCAGCACCTTCCACCGAGAACACGGGGCCAATGGAAGTGGAGACCCATGAAATTCAATTCGCATCCGACGGAGACGGTTCGCTCTTTTACCTGATTGGCATCTACCTCCAGGATGAATCGTCCCAGAGTATCACCAGCATTCCGCCGATTTTTGATGGAACCACGAACATCGAAGTCGAAAGCCAGGCCGTTTTTGGCAATGTCGCCTACGACTTCAACGACCAGTGGGGAGCCAGTCTTGGCCTGCGCAGGGACGAGGATGAAAGGAGCGGCTCCAACGAAATCCTCGGCGCAGACCATGTAGAGACTTTTGAGGAGACGACCTATTCCGCAAAGGTTACCTACCAGTACGATGCGGACAGAATGTTCTATTTCTCCCATGACAAGGGATTCAAATCCGGCGGGGTGAACCGCGGCTTTTCGACCTGCCCCAGAGGCGGAGCCTGCCTTCCGGAAAGCCAGGCGACCTGGGACCCGGAGACCGCGTACAACTATGAATTGGGCATGAAGAGCCAGTGGCTGGACAACCGGCTGCGTTTGAACGGGGCTATCTTCCTCACCAAGTTCGAAGACTTCCAGGTATCAGAAAATGTGCCTGAGGCGGTTACCGTGGTTGTGACCAACGCCGCCGAAGTTGAAGCCAAGGGCGTGGAACTGGAACTGAGCGCGGTGGTAACCGACAACCTGAAGGTCGATGGCAGCCTGACCTGGGTGAAATCCGAATACAAGAAGTATGAGGGCGCCCCCTGCTCCGGCTCCCAGGACTGTGTTTCGCAGGACCTGTCGGGTGAAACCCTGGATCACGCTCCCGAACTCTCGTTCAACCTGGGCGCCGAGTACCGGAATGGCTTCGGTAGTCTCAGCGGGGCCGAGTGGTTTGCCCGCGCTGACCTGATTTATACCGACGAACAAAACCTCTATGTCTATCTGACGCCAGAAACCGAAGAGGATGCTTACGCTCTGTTCAACGCCAGGCTTGGCCTCGAATCACCCGATCGGTGGAAAGTGACTCTGTGGGGTAAAAACCTCTTCGATGAGGAGTATCGCACCGCAGCCGATACCGCCGGTCTTGGTGGGCTGGCCGAAGTCCCCGGGCTGCCGCGCACCTACGGCATAACCGCGGACTGGTATTTCTAGGTCGCCAAAATTCAGGCTGTTGATTCGAACCGCGGAGCTCGGAACACATTATCTGGCTCCGCCATAAACCAAAAGGGCCGCCCGGTCGGGTAGCCCTTTTTGTTTATGGCGCCGGGGTCAGCCTCATCAGGGATGGACTGATCCCGGCTTCTGGACACCCACCAGCCTCACAATGAGGCAGCCTCGAAGGCATCTGGGCCGACACCACAGTTACAGGCGTTTCACGGCAATTGCCAGTGCCAACGCCAGAGGTGAAAACCTACTTCCCCGCCGCGCTTCGAGCGGCGGATAAGCGCCCCAATAGCATGCCTGTCGGAGAAGCGCGCCAAGCCCACCGGCAAATTACTTCGGTGACCTGGCCCATCCTTGCCTATACTTCCTGCCCTGATTCACATGTAATCCCCCCGAGGTGTGCATAATGCCTACGCCAGAAGCCACCTCAAGGTGCATGCGTATCGCCAGTGAGCCCGATACTCCCGGAGTCGCGGCGCTGATCTGCGCGGTACTTTTCATGGTGATCTGCATGCTGTCGCGCCCAGTGCAGGCGGCGCTCTCCCCGGACATCGCCAACGGCTCCATGACCGGCACCCCGGCCCCGAACAGCGCCGCGCCCGGCTGGGAAATCGCCGCCAACACACCCGACGTGGTTGCCGTCGAGGGACCGTTCAACAATACCGGCGTGGACTGGACGCCCTCTCCCGACGGTGGCACGTTCGCTCGCCTTATCGGGCATGTGCCACCCGAAGACCGGGAGGAGATCCAGCAGGTCGTCGGCGGCTTCGTGCCCGGCGAAACCTACACCATAAACTTCCAGGTAACCAATCTGGGCTTTTACTACGACCCCTTCAACGATGGCGGCGAATTCAGCGACTGGCGTCGCCGGCCAGGCTTTATCGAACTGCTGTTAGACGGCGCATCCATTGGCACAACCGCTGTCATCGATGCGCCACTAACATACCAGGCTCCCATTCAGTGGTACCCGGCGAGTATCACCTTCACAGCCAGCGCAGTGACCCACACCCTGAAAATTTCACCACGGACCAGCGACCCGGCGGGACAGACTGCCTATATGGCTGTGGATGGCGTGAATTTCGGCGCGGAAATCTGCGACAACGGGGTCGACGATGACAGCGACGGGCTTATCGACGCCGCGGATGAAGACTGCCAGGACCCACCAAGCGGCGACGAAGTCTGCAACAACGGTATCGACGACGACGGGGACGGCCTCATCGACAACGCCGACCCGGACTGCTCCGTGCCCGATGGTTTCCAGGACATCAAGGTGCGCTGCATTCACCAGCCGCTGTACCCGCAGGCCGGTGAGAGCGTGACCCTGCGCGCCGCCGCGATCAACGGCGAGGGCGAGCAGATCAATGTCGAGTTCATTGAAATCTATGAAGGGGCAATCGACTCACCGGATGCCGTCGCCGCGGGGCTACCCGAGGTCACCTATACCTTCACCCCGACCGGCGAGCAATTCCACTACGGCTGCCGAATCGCCAACGAGTGGGAGATCGCAACAAGCTGGCGAGTGAGTGAAGAAGTGCTGCGTACCGTCGAGGTCGGCGACCGGGAGCGGCCGGATATCCAGGCCATCCCCGTCGCCATCAGCGGCTATCGCAGCAACCGTATCGACATGGTGTTTTTCGCAGACGGCGTGGAATACAGTTCCCCCAGCGACCCCGCGTTCCAGGCGGACGTCTACGACCTTATCTACGAAGGCTTTTTCACCATCCCCTGGTTTGTCCAGCACCAGTGGCTGTTCAATTTCTGGATCGGCGATGCGACGACGGCCCGCTCCGGGCCCAATCCGGACGACGTCGACGAGTTCGGCAACCTCAGGTGCTTCAAAACCAAGCCAGATAACTACGACGAGGATTACAGCTGGGCCGACGTAGCCGCGCTGGTGCACACGAGCAACTGTCGCGATGGCGCAAGTGGCGGCGCCTTCTCCATCGAAATGGAGGCCGCCCGGCTCCAGGTGGTGGCCCACGAGGCGGGCCATACTCCCTTTGGCATGTCGGACGAATATCCCGCAAAACCCAGCGGCTACTACCAGGCGGGCAACAAACCCAATGTCTTCAGCACCGAGCAGGAGTGCCGCGACAGCGCTGTCGATCGCACCTATGAACCCGACGATTGCCGCCTGCTGGCGACGGATAACGATGGCGACAACTGGTACCTGCCGGAGCCGGACTACAGAAGCGAAGCCGACCGATTACTGCGGGTGAAAGACCTCATGCAGCAAACCGGCGCGGCGGAACTACCCGGTGGCAATGTCGTTGACCGGTACAAAGTCGGCAACTCGGAAAAAGACCGCATGGGCTGGTTCTGGACCAGATGTGTCGGGGGGGACTGCTGATGGAAACAAGACACGATCGTGACGGTGTCACCCGTCACCCGTTCAAGGCCGGCGCTGTGCTTTGCCTGGCATTTGTGGCGAGCCTTCCGGCGGCGGCGCAGTTCGACCTGAATACACTGGGCGACGACACTCGTCGGGCGCTGGTGATTCAGGCGGAAATCGCGCCAGCCGATGCGTCACAGGTCATCGAAGTGTTTGTCGCCAACGGACCGCCGCGCGTGCACTTCGGTAATCCGCAGCAGATGCTGGTGGCGTATTTTGACCTCGACGGGCAGGCCCTCGGTGAGCATTTCGCATGGGACCCGCGATGGGTGTTCGACGAATCGCCAGCGGGCAATCACGATGTGGAAATTCTCGACCAGGCAAGGGGCAGTTTCCAGGTCCCGCTGAGCAGTCGACTGGGGCAGGTGCGCATCAGTTCGCTGGATGCTGCCGGAGTGCCAACGCTGCTGCTGACAGTCGACACGTCCGGCGTGGTTACCGGGTTCTGCACCCTGAATCCGGAGGACGCCAACTGCGGCGGCGGTTTCAATCGTCCCCCGAGCGCCGACGCGGCGGGCCCCTACGATGTGATTATCGGACAGGCAGTCTCCCTGGACGGCAGCGGCAGCAGCGATCCCGATGACAATCCGCTGGCCTTCACCTGGGATTTTGACGGCGACGAGATTTTCGGCGAGACAGCAGCGGACTCCCTGTTCGGTGATGAAAACGGCGTAGCGCCGCTGTTTTCCGCGGCACAGGTCAACGCGCCGGGCATCCTGCAGGTCGCACTAAAGGTGTGCGACACCTTCGGCCAGTGCGACCTCGACCAGGCGTCGATCAATGTTCTCCCGGATTCCGCAGACGGGGATGAGGATGGCGACGGCGTCGCCGATGCGGAAGACGTGTGTCCGGGTACTGTTATTCCCGAATCACTGGCGGGCTCGGCCTCCGCTCCGCAGACCAATCGCTGGGCGATAATGGATGACAGTGGCTTCTTCACGCAGGGCCCGCCACTGTCAGGGAGAAATTTCAGCTATTCCATCGAGGATTCGATGGGGTGCTCCTGTGAACAGATTGTCATCGCAATGGAACTTGGCAGTGCCCACCAGCTGAAAGGTTGCACCACCGGGGAACTGCGGGAGTGGTCCTCCAGCCTGCAGTAGGCCCCGGGCTCCGTCCCGGGGGAAGCCATTCCTGCGCAACGTTTTGCCGGAATTTCGGTATGCCTGAAGGATGGCGCCACCGGTGCGGTGACGCAGCGCTTCGGCGCGACCCAGGCCGAGCGTTAACCTCACCCATTACCTTGGCGTGCTCGCGCCGGATCATCGCCGCCGTGGGTTGATCACGCCAGCATCAGGCTCCGTAGGACCAGAGGGTTCGAATCAAGTCCGCAATCTCCGTCGACAAACAAAAAGGGCCGCCCGTTTGGGGCAGCCCTTTTTGTTTATGGCTGTGGGGGCTGTCTCGGCAGGGATCGTATCCCTGATATTTCCACCCCTAACCTGGAGACGGATTCCGTGTCTGACTGTCCGGGGTGGTGGCAGTCTGAGGAGGAACCTTCTCTGGAAAATACCCTGTTAACGGGAAATCTACAGGGAAAATCTGGGATCTAGCAGGGCGGGCGCACATAATCCCGGCTCTACCTCATTGTTTTTATGAGATATTTTAAGTACACCCGGGTCTAGCCAGCGAAATTAACAGGGAAATATCAGGGAACCGCATTACACAGCCTCCCCTTTCAACTAATCCAACTAAATACAGAGAAACACTGTTAGTTAGTATCAAGTGACGTATACACAGCTAAGCCTCAGCTTGAATTTTTTCCAAAATCGCCTTTCTTAACATTGTTCTCCCTTTTCCGGACGCCTCAGCCTTTGTAAAGTCAACATCAGCGGCTTTTAGAAGCCGTGATTTGAAATCAAGAAATCTACCTTGAAAATTTTCGCTAAAGTCAAACGAAAGGGTATACAGCACGTCGAATAAGGCCTGAAAGCCTACCGTTTTAATAATAAAGGAACCTTCCGCAAGATCTCTCCAATAAAGCTCATCCACCGCCCTAAAAAAATTAGTGATAATTTCATAAAGCGCTTCGTCGTACTGCTGAAGATAAAGCTCTCGGAGAGGCGACCCGTCATTTTCCAGGTAATTTCTAGTACGAACTGATTTCTCGAAACCAGCCAAGTTATATCTGTCGATTTTTGGTTTCTTGGAGATCAGCTTTAGAATCCCATCAACAACCGTAGCCATTGATACCGTAAACGATTCGGGGCTAGTATCCTGAATAACCCCCATCTTTATTCGACCCTTAAACGGCGTTTCCTCTTTGTTGAGACGTCTAGCTATTGAAACAGCCAAAGTTTCTGGGACCCAGGAAGCAGGGTCGGAGCTCCCAATATCGAAACCAAATAGTAAGTACGCGAGGCTTCTATCTACCTTTCTCTGATTAAAGTTGATCGTCGAGAAGATATAGGCGTGATATGGCATGGGTAGATCTATGTAGATCGAACATAACAAGTCCATGTCATGCTGAGTCATCTGGACATCTCGAAAAGCCAATAAACGATGCTGCCCATCAATAATCGACGCAAGTTTCGCGTCACTCGGAATTATCAGCTCATATACTCCATTGCCAACTTCTTCAATTCTCCACCTAATATCGTCTCCTTCATGGTAGAAACCATCCGGATCAAAATTGGCTCCAAGAATGATTGAGTTTGGAAAGGCAGCCTCTTTAGTCGAGATGTAACCAGCTATTTCCCTTAACTGTTCCTCTTTAATTCGCCTTTGCGTACCACTCAGCTGTGCCCCATGATCCGATAGTTCGGCCATATTAGAAAAACAAACTGGCAATAATTTGGACGCAGGTATGCTCGCCACAAAAAATGCTCCAAGTGGCTGCTCTACTCGAAGAACCCTACATTTATAATAGTTATTCATTCACACCACCCTGGCTCCTAAAGTAGGCGTCTAGGTTTCGGTTACCAGCATCTGTCTCTGGCTCACCACTACCGAGAGTAGACGACTCAATTTCACTCTTATCTATCCCAAATTTGTGCGGCTCAAGCAAAAGCCACCAGAGCCACCAGACAAAAAACAAAGGTAGCGCCAAATAGCGCTTCTCGGATTCGGATCCGTCTAACGATAACGAGCCTATGTAGAGGCAGAGGCAGCAAATGACAACTACGACAGCAATGATTAGAACCGACATGTCCTTGCTGTAATCTTCTTCGACTGACTTATCCCTCAACAGGAAGTCCACAAACACCACAGATAGCAGGGCTAGGATATACGTAATAACCGACATCGTTGTCAGCTCTCTGCTAGTCACCCAAGGTAGCCATACCCCTAGAGCACCAACCATCACTATTATCGTTGTGAAGTAAAGAGCGGGGCCTGGCCTGGAGAAACCTTTTGTACTATGCCTATTTATATCCTTCCGAAATTCAGCCCAATAGTTTACTTTTTTGTCCATCTATATCGCCCTAATCTTCCATGTGGCTAAAAAAATCAAAGCGTTAGGATATACGGGTACACAAACTTGATCTACTCGTTTAGCTTTCCTTTACGCTAGTAACGCGAAAACACACACTAAGATTGGCGGCCTTTTTTAAGATTCAGTCATGTAATCCAAAGGTCACAAGAATCGATTTGAAGACTGTTCTAATAGCCCGGTGGTGTATTCGGTGGGACGCCCAATAAAGGTCTTGCTAAGCCTGTCCTCCTAGTTTTCCCGCCATTCTCATAAATATAGGCTTTGGCTGGTTTGCTGCCTTCGTATTTGGAGGGCGAATAGAATCAGATATTGCTGGTTGTCAAAACTCCGACTTTACTGCCTCGTGATCTTTCATTCGATTCCTTAAGGCAGTTCTTCTGACAGTGGCTGTGGTATCGAAATTTAAATGTCCTGGGTAGAAATCATGGCGTAGCACCTCCTACGCGTTCATTCTTTTATCCAAGCACTGGACTAAAAAGAGGCTATCTCCGTTTTGCGCTATTTATATATCCTTATATACATATTTTAATATCCTATTTTAACGTTATCTTATTGTTTTATAAAGGATATATTAATATTTATAGTAGCGTACATACTATCCTCATTGGCTAAGAGGAACACACTGTGAGCATGACGAAACACGCCGAAGTACGCTGCGCCGAGAGAGCTATCCCTGGGGTAGTGGTTGACCTGATCCTTGATTTTGGGGCCATCGAGCACCACAAAGGCCGCGAGAAGATGTGGCTGGACAAGAAAGGCTTGCGCCAGGCCCGCCGCTATCTAGGTAAACCCCACCAGAACTACGCCGACCTGCTGCGTCAAACCTACCTCATTCTGGATAACGGCACCGTTGTGACAGTAGCTCGGCAAACCTGCCACCACAAACGCGAACGCCACTGAAGGAGAACCCCCGTGGGCGACGTCATAGAATTCAAAAAACCGCCGGGAGCCCCAAGGCCCTCCCCCAAACGAAAGGGGATACATCACATCGGGAACGGTTGGACGCGCTCGGGGGGCAGGCTATCGCTAGTCTCACTGGCTGGAGGCGGAGCATCGATCCACTGGACCGGGACAGAATGGCCCGAAATATGGACCGCCTGCTCCGAGAGTATCGCCTGAAGCCCGCAGATATTGCCTGGGAGCCCTACTTCCCGACCCGTGAAGCCTTCGGTCGTGACCTACACCGGATGCGGCTGCCAGAATCCGCGAAGCGTGGGGAACGCAAACTGGTCGCGCACACCCAAGCCTGGGCCTGGATGTTGGAATTGGTTACAAACGCCTGCTCTGCCAAGGGAGAACCCGTCACGCTCGAGGCACTAGCGGAACGCCTGACCCGAGGTACCCGGTTTCATCCCACCAGGAAAATCCAGACCCGGGAAGAGAAGCTCCTTTACACTTTGAACCTCTGGCCTAACGAGGTCGATCAACAATGCGGTCTGTTGCGCACCTACCGTCAATTATCAGTAGCCCGTGCGGAGTACATCACACTCAACATGCATGAGATCGGTGAAAACCAATTGCTGGTCGAGGGAATACGAAGTGCTGCCATACGTCCCTCGGAATACTTCGAAAACATACCGGTGTTGATTACCGCCCAAAATTGACCCACTTAACGGGATAATTTCCATCCAAAACTGACCCACTGAATCGACTATCCTGCTCACTTTTTGAGCGGGGTATCAAGGAGTGATCACAGTGGGCATGTTAG
>JAWMQN010000005.1:0-338801 GCA_033283265.1 Halieaceae bacterium GM1-29 | reverse complement strand
ACCCGGTGGGCGACGACCCGCTGACCACGGACATCAACGAGAGCACCGAGGACAACGTCGGCTTCAACGTCAACGTGCTGGTGACCGACTCTGAAGGTGAGACCAACGAGGACGTGGGCGGCAGTGGCCCGGTGTTCTTCGCGGTCGACGTGGACGACGACATGCCTACTGCCGGGCCCTTCAATGCGCTGTCGGTGACCTACAACCCGTTGAATCCGCCGGCACAGGGTGATCCGAGCCTGTCGGACAGCGACTTCAACCCGCTGTTCTCTCCGGGTGCAGATGGGCTGGGTTCCATCACTATCTCCGGCCCGGACCTGGAGGGTTACACCTATAATCAGGTGGGTAACACGGTCTACGGTGTCGCCGGCGGTGAAAATATCTTCTCACTGACGGTGAATCCGGACGGTACCTACAGCTTCGAGTTGCTGGCGCCGACCGCTGGGGACAACGATACGCAGACCTTGTCCGGTAATCCCGACGCAGGCAGCCCGGTCGCGGGACTGACATTTGGTGATTGGTTTGTTGACGCGCCCGACGAGCTCTACGCGATCGACAATACCGAGGTCAACCCCAGCACGTCGGGCCTGTCAGGCGACGGAAACGACTTCAAGGTCGGTGAGATGTTGCGCTTCGAGTACACGCCCCTCGATAACACGGATGCCTTCGATCCGAGCTCCGGCGCAGTGGACTCGCTCAACTTCGGCCTGAAGGCGCCGCAGGGTGCGACCTTTACCGTCTACTTCTATCTCGGTAACGTGCTGGTAGATACGATTGCCAGCATATCCGGTACCCAGGCGGATGGTCTGAACCTCGACGTCTCCTCGGTTGATGGGCCCTTCGACACCATTATCCTCGCGCCGATCGATACCCCAGCAGCATTGAAGATCACCTCGATTTCCTCGATCGACCTGTACGCGCCCGTTGATGAAACCATCACCTTTGAAGTGGCCCTGGCCGACGGTGATGGCGATATCGTGGTCACGAACATCGATGTGACGATCGATCAGGAAGTACCGCCCGGCTCGGGAAGCATCATTACCCAGCCCTTCTCCACCAGCCAGAAGGTTTCCTCTTCCGAAGCACTGGTGCTTACCAGCGAGGATGATCCGTCCGGCTCGGAGCCGCTCCTGGCCACCGATGGTGACGACGTCTTCGCCTTCGCGCTCAGCGAGGAGGGCGATGCCCCCGAAGATGCCACCATCTCCGGTTTTGGTGACTCCGGCGAGGATGCCCTCGACCTGCGCGACCTGCTGGTCGGCGAAGAGGCGGCGGACGCCGATCTCTCCAGCTACCTGCACGTCAGCTACGATGGCGCCAACACCGTGATCGAGGTCAGCACCACTGGCGCGTTCACCGGTGAGGCGAGCGATGTCGACCTGATCGACCAGACCATCACCCTGGAGGGTGTGGACCTGGTCGGCTCCGACGAGCTCTCCGCGGTGATCCAGCAGATGCTCGACAGCGGTAAGCTGATTACCGACTAAGCCGCTTACGCGGTATGATCAATCCCCGTCATCTTGCGATGGCGGGGATTTTCTTTATCTGCAAGGAGAACAGCAGTGCCTTACATAAAGCGTGGCGATGACGGCAGTGTAGTGGCAGTGAGCCTGGAGCAGTCCGCGGGCTTCAACGAGGAAATGGATTCCGACTCACCTGAGCTGGCTGCATTTTTCGGCCATGGTGGCCAGGGTGTCGCGCTTGCGGGTACAGACCAGGACTTCATCCGGGTACTGGAGGATGTGGTCGACCTGCTGATCGACAAGGGCGTATTCCTGTTTACCGAGTTGCCGGCGTCGGCGCAGGCGAAAATCCTGCAGCGGCAAAAACTGCGCAGCGCCGCGGGTAGCAGCCTGGACCTGCTGGGCGACGATTAGGCACTCTCAACTCGGCGGCCCCGTTGGCTGCGGGCCGCACCCATCATCCGCCGAGTGCGACGCCCGGCCCGCTTACCCCGTCTGCGCCCACGCTGCGCAGGGTTGTTTTCTCTTCCTCTGAACGGACGCCCTCGGCGTAGACCTGTACACCGATCGAGTGGCCAACGGTGCACAGGGTGCGCAGGAGGGTCTGGTTGGCCATGTTGTTGTCCACATCGCGCACGAAGCTGGCGTCGATTTTCAGGTAGTCGATGCCCACGTCGTGCAACTTGCCGAGTTCCGCCAGTTGTTGCCCCACGTGTTCGATGCCGATCTTGCAGCCAAAGCCCTTGATGCGCGTACACAGCAGCTTGAAGTTCGTCAGGTGCCGGAAAGCCATCGCTTCCGGTACTTCCAGCCACAGGTTTTCTGCATACTGTCGATTGGCAGTCAGGCGATCGCTGATCCAGTTGACGAAGTCGGGCTCGACCACCGCGGCGACGGAGAGGTTGGCGCAGACAGCTTGCCCGCTTGACTGGATTGCCTGCAGGGCAAGATCGATCACCTGTTTGTCGAGATTGGCGGAGAGTTCCAGCCGGTTCACCCAGGGCAGGAACACGCCGGCGGCCAGCTGTTCTCCCTTCCAGTTCAGTCGCGCCATGCCCTCCTGGTGAATCAGCTCGCCCTTCCAGCCCACCAGTGGGAACAGGTCCAGGTAGAAATTGCGCTCGCTGAAGGACTGGACGAGGATGCTGCGCCACTCGCTCATTTGCTGGCGAATCGGCTGTACCTGAATGTCACCCTCGTAGGCCACGCTGATACTGCTGGCGCCCTCGCGTTCATTGGCCAGCAGCGCCCCGTCCAGCCGGGTCATGATTTTGCCGATGGTGTCACCGTGGGCGTAAATCGTGGTCGCGGCGGGTAACAGGATTTTTTCGTCGTCCATGCTGTGCTGTTCCAGTACCGCCCGGATGGCGTCGCGAGCCTGGGTGGCTGCATCCAGCGGGTCCATGGCCCGCGGTGCCAGCAGGGCGAAATCGGAGCCGTTGAGGCGTGATGCCGCCCAGCGGCTGTGGGTCATGGTGACGCGGTTCAGTTCCTTGCCGATTGCGCGGAGCACGCTGTCCATGGCCGCCCGGCCGAAGACCTGGTTCAGTTCTGCCAGCCGGGTAAGCCGGATCAGGCTCATACTGCCGGTCGCGTTGACATCGTCACTTTCCAGTGCGGCTTCCACGGCCTTCATAAACGGTTCGCGGTTGTTGAGCCCGGTCACCTTGTCCACATGGGCTTCACGCTGCCACTTTTGCAGGCGCTTGGCCTCCTGCGTGAGCATGAGCTTTATCCGCGCCGAGAGTTCATTCATCGCCTGGACCACCTGCTTGAACTCGCGGGTGCGGGGCTCGGGAATCGTGATGAAACGGCGTTCGCCGATAGCGCGAGCCTGTTCGACCACGTCGTCCAGCGGCTTGAGTATCCGCTTGAGTACCTGGCCGCCGATCAGGCCGGAGATGATCATGGCGGCGAGAAAGATTGCGGCGAGAATCTGTGCGCTTTCCCACAGTCGCCCATAGGCGAACTTTGAGTGGCTGCGCAGGGTCAGGGTGCCAACCTGCTGCCAGCCGGACTGTACCGTCGCTATGCCGTCTTCGACATTGATGGGGAACAGGGCCATGAACCAGCCGGGCACATCTTCAATGGGGTGCTCATCCTGGCGCAGGATCATGAGCTTGTCTTCCGGGTCGCGCAGTTCGATCAGTTCGTAGAATCCCGTGTCGAACTGTGCAGACAGCGTGACTTCAAGCAGGGTCTCGTCGGCCCCCTGCTGGGTCAGTGACAGCGCGAGCGCCGCGGCGTTGTCCGCGTTCTTCATTGAAATCTGTTGCTGAAGGTAAGACTTGGCCGAAAGTGTCGAGACCAAAAAGCTGCCGCTGAAGACTGCGAGCAAGAGGACGATAATCGCCAGCCAGAGTTTGGTATGTAATGACATGGTCAGGCTCCGTTCATGATCTCTTAACCCAGCCCTTCGGCCGCGGCGCGTTGCAACAGGTCCCGCCAGCGGGAGAGCTTGGCACTCGGGTCGGTGGTGGCGGGCGCCGCACGCCCCCCAACCCACAGGCCCTTACTGTTGAAGCCGTATACCGGCGTCAGGTCAGTGCGTTTGGTGGCGGGGTAGATATCGGTAATCAGGTTGTCGAGAATTTCCGGTACCGCGCTGGGCGTCGGGTAGTAGGCGAGGACCATGTGCGCGGCGTGAATCTTGCTGTTGGGGCCGCCCATCTGGGCCTTGACGTAGGTGATGCGCAAGCGGTCAACGTCGACACCCGCGAGCAGCAGCATCGCGTACTTGGCGATGGCGAAATCCTCGCAATCGCCCTTGCCGTTGCCCATGGTTTCCAGCGGTGTTGCCCAGTAATCCTTCTGGCCCCAGGCTTCGGGGTCCTGTACCCAGCGGATGCGCCGGTTGAAGAAGTTATTGGCGGTTTTGAGCTTTTGCGCTTCGGGCATCGACTTCATGGACTCGATGGTCGCGTTCCACTCATCCACCATTTGCACAGTGGCACTGCCGTAACGCTGCTGGGCGACAGTGCGCATCCTGTCCAGGTTGAGTTGTCCCCAGACCACTGTCGCGAGTAACAGCGTGGATACGAGGCCGACGCAAGCGCGCGTGATGGAATGGCTTGCTCGCTGTGTTCCTGCCAACGGTAGGGCCTCAAGTCTCGGTGAACGACTTCCTGTCAGCACCTGTAATGTGGGCTGGACGAATGGTTATATTAGACTACTTTATAGGATATAGATGACCTAGGCGGTTTCCCGTGCTTTAGTAGTACTCAGGTGGGGTCGGAAAATGTGACGCAGTTCATATTTTTCGAGCGGATCGTCCGGGGGTTGGGGGTTACTGACCTATCATTCTGATCAAATCGTGTACAGAGCCAGGCGCTTTCTGTGCGATTTTGTGTCGCTTGCGGGCGGTGCTTGGGTTTTTTGGGGTAAAAACAGGACGCAACAATGAAACTAAAACAACTGGGTGTGGCTGTTTTCGCAGCTACAGTAGGGATGGCCAGCGGCGCATTGGGGCAGAGTGAGGCGCCCGCTGAAACTGGCACTGTCCAGGACTTCAAGACCGCGGTAACCCGGGGTGTCATGCGCAGTCCGCGAGTCAACGCAGACTGGTACAACTTCGAGGCCAGTCGTGAAGCCGAGCGCGGCGCCCGCGGCGGCTATTTCCCGAGTGCCGACGTCTACTCCGAGTGGGGCCGGGAGGAGCGCGAGACCCCACTGGTGGATTTCGGTGACTACGACCGGGATACCACTCGCTTCAGCATCACCCAGATGCTGTTCGATGGCTTCGCCACCCGGGATGAGGTAGCCCGTTTGGGTTACGCCAAGCTCTCCCGCTACTATGACTTCAAACGCTCTTCCGAAGAGGTGGCTCTCGAAGCGGTTGCCGCCTACCTCGACACGGTCAGGTTCCAGAACCTGGTCAAATATGCCGAGGACAACTACCTGGTGCACAAGGAGGTCTACGACAAGATCGCCGAGCGTACTGGCGGCGGTGTCAGCCAGGGGGTCGACCTCGAGCAGGCGGCGGCACGTATCGCCCTCGCAGAATCCAACGTGGTGACCGAGATCACCAACCTGCATGACGTCATCACCCGCTTCGAACGCATCGTTCACGCCATGCCGGCGGACGACCTGGTGCTGCCGGCGGTTCCGGACGCCAATATTCCTGAGGTGCGTGAAGCGGCCCTGCAAATGGCCTACCAGCGCAGCCCGGTGATCAACTCCGCGATCGAGAACCTGCGCTCGGTGCAGGAGGCGCTCAACGCCACCAATGCCCCTTTCATGCCGCGCCTGGACCTGCGCTACCGCAACGAGATTGAGCACGATACCGATGGCGTAGAAGGTCGCTACGACGAGGAAGCCATTGAAGTGGTTGTGGCCTACAACCTGTTCCGCGGCGGTGCAGACAGTGCGCGCAAACGCGAGTACTACAATCTTTACAACGCTGCGGTGGAAGAGCGCAAGCAGGCTTGCCTGAACGTGCGCCAGGAAGTGACCATTGCCTTCAACGATATCCAGTCCCTGCAGCAGCAGGTGGAACTGACCCAGCGCAATATGCTGGCCCAGGACAAGACCCGCAGGGCCTACCGCGACCAGTTCGATATCGGCCAGCGCACCCTGCTGGACCTCCTGGACTCCCAGAACGAGTACTTCGATACCCAGCGCGCCAATATCGCTGCCCAGACCGATCTCGCGATCGCCCAGGCACGCACCCTGTCCAATATGGGGCTTCTGCTGGCATCTCTGGACGTGAACGGCCTGAACGCCGACAAACTGGCTGAACTGGACCTGGACTTCTCCCGTGACCCGGATGACGAGAATGCCCAGGCGCTCTGCCCGCAGGCAGCGCCGATGCCCGCTTCGGTTGATCGCGACGCCCTATTTGCGCGGCTCAACGCCAGCGCTGACCCGGCTGCCGCAACTGCCCTGGCGGGTCTGGCAGCAGGCAGTGACCGCTACCGCGATACCGGTGACATGGTATCAGTCGACCTGGACGTACAGTTCGAGCTGAACTCCTCAGTGATCCGTTCCGCCTTCGATAGCGAGATCGCCAATGCCGCGGCGCTGTTGCGCGAGCACCCCAGCGTTCGCGCCACTGTGGAGGGTCACACCGATACTACCGGCACTCCCGAGTACAACGTATGGCTGTCTGAGCGCCGTGCCAATGCGGTGCGTACGATGATGATCGAGGAGTTCGGTGTGCCCGCGGCGCAACTGGTCGCTATCGGTCGTGGTCAGACCCAGCCGATTGCCAGCAACGATACCGTTGAGGGCCGGGCGCAAAACCGCCGGGTGGAACTGGTGATGGACGTCGCCGAGTAGCTCTGTTTGAAACATCCCTGAGGGCGCCTGTGGGCGCCCTTTTTATTTGTGCAGGCCGTGAGGCCGGTCGCGACAAGCGGTCGGGCGCTCAAGCGGCATTTTCAGTCAGTGGCAGAACTCATCAAAGGCGATGGCAAAGTTGAGGCTCTGGCCACTGGAAATGGTAAAACTGGTAATGCCCACCAGGTTTCCGTAGCGGTCGAACAGCCCTCCGCCCGAGGAGCCCGCCGAGATCGCCGCATCAGTCTGTAGCAGTTGCAGGCCGTCCCGGCTGCGTTTCTGGCCGACGATGCCGCGCGACAGCGAAGTCTCAAGCCCCTTCGGGTTACCTATCGCGGCCACGTCTTCCCCGACCTTGATGGCGGTAAAGCCACGCGCGCTTTGCACGTGGCTCGGCAGCGGCTGGTCGACAGTGATGACGCAGCGGTCGCCCTGTCGGTCTGCTGCGGTCAGCCGCGCGCCGAGGCTGCGCCCGATCTGTCGCAGGGTGATACTGGCAGGGTTTTCGATCACGTGGCAGTTGGTAACCAGCTGGTTGGTACTGACGGCAATTGCGGAGCCCTGTGCCTGTGCCGCGCCATTGCGCGAATCGACACTCCATACAGCACTGGCGTTGCTTTCGAAGACCTGGCTCCAGTCGCCGTAACCGAAGGCAGGCTGGAGTGCGCAGAGTTTTGCCGAGAGTGCTTGCCAAGTGGGCCAGTAGCCATTGCTCACCAGGGCAGGGGTGGGGGGCGCTGCGATTGAGCCCGCCGCAGGAGCGCCGGCTGGGCGGCTAAAACTCAGTGCGGCGACAAAGGGGTAGCCTTTGTGGGGATCGCGCCTCGCCTCGTCGATCACCTGGCGCTGGGCCGGGCTCATCAGTGCGATGCGGCCCTCGACGAAACTCTTGCGCTGCGATTCATGCGAGTAGCGATCGCCATAAACGAAGTTATCGCGGGCGCAGGAGCCCCAGTCCGGGCTGGCGGCGAGATCGAGGCCCAGTCGCCAGTAGAAGTAGCCGAGATTCCAGTTCTCGTCGCGTGGACTGGCGCCAAAGTAGAGTTGCGCCAGGCTGAGCGTCGCCTCGCAGCGAATCTCCGGGCTGGAACTTCCTCGCAGTTTCTCCAACTGCTGCTTCGCATCGCTGTAAAGGCCTCGCTGCAAGAGTGCTTGGGCATAGGTCATCTCGAGATCGTTGGCACCCCTGTTGACGGCCACACCGAGATAGCGAAAGGCCTTGCTGTCATCCCGGGGCACGCCCTGGCGACCGGTGGCGTAGGCGCGGTAGAGATAAGTGGCGCTGTTGCGCAGGCTGTCGCGGTCCTTGCCGGTTGCAACGTAGCCCTCAAGAACCGGTATCAGTGTCGCAGTGTCGCCGTTGCCGCGGTAAAACGCGGCAGTGGTGGACAGTGCCGCCGTATTCCCGTTGCTGGCCGCGTTGCGGCAGTTGCGCAATTCCTGCTGCCGCAGGCGGCTGAGATCACTGCTACTGAGCGCCTTGCCATAGCGGTACTCGCCGTTGGCGTTGCGGCCCCGGGCGTCGATGATGGAGGCCGGGCAGACACCCGCCTGCAGGTTCTTCTCCGCCCGGCTGCCGGTGACTTCGGTGCTCTGGGGGGAGCTGCCGCAGCCTGCAACCAGCGCGACAAGCAGGGCTGTCGCGGCGCAGCGCGTGCTGCACAGCGGAAACAGGGTGGGCGAAGGCTGCTGGTTTGGGGACATTGGGTTCGCTGAATCCTGCTCCACGGTTGCTGTTCTCGTCACGGTAATTGCCGCTGTGGCGAAGTTGCTCGAGGTCTGGCCAACAGGATGATACCGAGTGGGGACGGTTGCGGGTAGCGCTGCGAGCCGCTGCGGGTCAATTCCGGCAGAAATATCCTCTATCCGCGGAGCGGAGCGCGGTACAACTGGCGCTGCCCGGGGCGTTCCGCTCATAATGGCCCGATGAATCCCTCCCGCCCTCCAGCCAAGGACCGCACCGCACTGGTATTGACCGGTGGTGGCGCGCGGGCGGCCTACCAGGTGGGCGTGCTGAAGGCGGCAGCGGAGGTGTTGCCCAAGCACGCACACAATCCGTTTTCGATCATCACTGGTACCTCGGCGGGGGCGATCAATGCGGTGGCACTCGGTGCCTCGGCCAACAACTTTCGCCTGGCCGTGAAAAAAGTCGAGCGAATCTGGAGCAATCTCTCGGTCGACCAGGTGTACCGTGCCGGCTATCGCAATCTCGCCGGCAGTATCCTGCGCCTGCTGGTATCCCTGTTTCACCGCGGTACCGGGCTGGGCAAGCCCCTGGCCCTGCTGGATACGGCGCCGCTGGCGGAGCTCCTGCAGCGGACGATTGACTTCGGCGATCTGCAGCGACGTCTCGATAGCGGGCAACTGGATGCCATCGGGGTCACCGCCTCAAGTTACGATACCGGGGAATCGATTACCTTCTACCAGAGCAGCCTCGATGACGAGACCCTGCCGCCCTGGAACCGTTCGCGGCGTAAGGGGGTGTCAGCCCAGTTGGGTGTGCCCCACCTGCTGGCGTCCTCGGCGATCCCGACCATCCTCCCCGCGGCTCGTATCGGCGACACCTATTTCGGCGACGGCGCGCTGCGTCAGCTCTCCCCGATCAGTCCGGCGCTGCACCTCGGGGCGGAGCGGGTCATGGTCGTGGGAGTGAGTGGCAACCGGGGGCGGCCAGCGGTGCCCAGCCTGCAGAACCACTCGCCTTCGCTGGCACGGATGCTGGGGCACGTCTTCAACAGCGCCTTCATCGATGCGCTGGAGAACGACATGGAGCATCTCGAACGCATCAACGAGCTGGTCGGCATGCTGCGCAACGAGAATCCTCACGTGCAGCCGGCTGGCATGCGCGAAGTGGATTTCCTCTGCATCAACCCGAGTGTCGAGATCGACCAGATGGCGTCGCGCCACCTGCACCGGCTGCCGCCGGCGATGCGCACCCTGCTCAACGTCACTGGTGCCACACCGCGCGGTGGGGGTACCAGCCTGGCCAGCTACTTGCTGTTCCAGGGGGATTTCTGCCGCGAGTTGATCGACGCCGGCTACCGCGATGCCCTCGAGCAAAAAGAGATGCTGGAGCACTTTTTCATGCCCCACGACCACCTCCAGCTCAGCGGGCGGGCGTGATAGTATGCGGCACAAAAATACATGGGGACGTCGTCGTTGAAACGTTTTTTCCTGATCTTTACTGTCGTGCTGGTGGCCCTGTTCTCCCTGGAGATGTGGAACCCGGTGCAGGCGCACGTGGTGGTGCCGTTCACAGGGATGCTGGCAAGCATGAGTGCGGCCATCCTGGCGCCCTTCGACCCCAACGTCCTGGCCTATGGCAAGGTGCTGCAGTTCAAGGACAGCGGTTTTGCCGTATCCATCGAGGCGGGCTGTAACGGGGTCGAGGCCACCATCGTACTCATCGCCGCCGTGGTGGCTTTTCCCGCCAGCTGGAAGCAGCGTATCGCCGCCATTGTCGGTGGTTTTTTCGCCATCCAGGCCCTGAACCTGGTACGCATCATCAGTCTCTTCTACCTCGGCGACTGGAACCTCGAAGTGTTCTCCTGGGTTCACCTCTACCTGTGGCCGGCGCTGATCATGCTGGATGTGCTGATCGTCTTTATTCTCTACCTGCGCTATCTGTCGCGGGAGCGGCTGGAGACCGCCCATGCAGCCTGACAACGCGCTGCGCCAGTTCCTGCTGTTCGCCTTCGTCCTGCTCCTGCCGTGCTTCGCCCTGTGGACCGTCGCAGCCCAGCCCCTGGCCATGCCGGTTGTGGGCCTGGCTGACCTGCTGCTCGGGGCCTGGTTTCCGAGCGTTGTTGAGAGCCTCAGCTTTCACGGGGGGGACGTGGTGCTGATGACCGCCTTTGGCGAGCTGGATGGCAAGCCGGTGCTGCCGGGGCAGTCCGAATACCAGCTGGGCTTCAGCATCAACCCCGGCATCCTGTCCTACTCTTTCCCGTTCTACGCTGCACTGCATTTCGCCACCCAGAAAAAAGAGTACCTGTGGAACTTCCTCACCGGTGTCATGGTGCTTTACCCGCTGTTTCTCGTCGGTGTGCTCAGCCTCTGTCTCAAGGAACTCATGCTCGGGCTCGGCCCCCTGTTTCTCGACCTGCCCGACAGCTTCATCCCCAACGCGAACGTGATCGCCCTGTTTTACCAGCTCAACGTGTTGATTATTCCCACCATCGCGCCGATCGCGCTGTGGCTCTGGCAGAACTGGGATACACCCCTGCTGCGCGGCGTGTTCGGCCGCGAACCGGAGGCGGAAGAAGAGGCAAAGACCCTGCTCAGGTAGGCAGGCGAGCGTCAGTAGCGGGGCAGCGCCCTGTCTACTTCCCTGGCCCAGGCGTCAATCCCGCCCGCAAGAACCTGCAGCAGTCCGAACCCCGCTGTCGACAGCTGGTGATAGGCCTCGATACTGCGTTTGCCGTGGTGGCAGGTGATCACGTACTCCGCTGCGGGGTCGAGTTCGCCGATGCGCGAGCCCAACTCGTCGAGGGGTATGAGTTTGGCGCCCTCGATATGGACGAGGGCGAACTCCTCCGCCTGCCGCACATCGAGGAGCAGGACGCTGTCGCCCCGATGCCAGCGCGCCGCCAGTTCGGCGGGTAGCATGGCGCGGACCCCGGCGTTGCTGCATGCCGGGCTTTCCGCCCAGCTGGCGGTAAAAACCTCGTAATTTCCCGCCACCTCATTGCGGCCGGGGCTGGCGCAGCTCGGGCAGTCCGGGTCGCGCGCCAGCGGTAACTCGCGGAACTGCAAGGCCAGCCCATCGAACAGCAACAGCCGCCCGATCAGCGGCTGGCCTATCCCCAGCAGCAGTTTGATTGCCTCCAGTGCCTGCAGGCTTCCCAGTATTCCGGGCACGGCACCCAGCACCCCGCCCTCGGCGCAGGAGGGCACCAGTTCCGCAGGTGGAGGCTCGGGGAAGAGGCAGCGCAGGCAGGGCCCGCGCGAGGCGTCGAATACCGAGAGCTGGCCCTCGAAACGCAGCACACTGGCGTGCACGTCGGGTTTGCCCAGGCGAACACAGGCTTCGTTGACCAGGTAGCGGGTAGGGAAGTTATCGCTGCCATCGAGCACGACATCGTAGCCGGCGAGAATTGTTTCGACATTGTCGGCGGCGAGCCGGGTGGCGTGGGGGGTAATTTCGATTTCCGGGTTGAGGGCGCGCAGGCGGGCGGCGGCGGCCTCCAGTTTGGGGCGATTCTGCTCGTCGCTCTGGTAGAGAATCTGCCGCTGCAGGTTGCTGAGATCGACGTGGTCAAACTCGACGATTCCCAGCCGGCCGACGCCGGCCGCGGCGAGGTAGAGCGCGGCAGGGGAGCCGAGGCCGCCGGCACCGACGCACAGGACGCTGGCGTTTTTCAGTCTCGCCTGCCCCGCTGAGCCAATCTCGGGCATGACCAGCTGACGGCTGTAACGGCGCAGCTCGGCATTGTTGAAGTCTGTCATGGGCACTCCTGCAGCGAGTTGCGACGTCGCCACGCGGGACTATGATTATAGACCTCTGGCAATGCTTATCCCCTGCCCGGGGTGCGGAGGCTCGAATGGCTGGCGTAAGGTTACTGGTGGGAACCCGCAAGGGAGCTTTCATCTTCACCGCGGATGCGCAGCGCAGCGCGTGGGCAATCGACGGCCCGCACTTCCCCGGCTGGGAGATCTACCACCTGGCGGGTTCGCCCGCGGACCCCGACCGGCTCTACGCGTCCCAGGCCAGCGACTGGTTCGGGCAGGTGATCCAGCGTTCCGATGACGGCGGCAAGAGCTGGGAAGCTGTCGGCAATCAGTTCAACTACGAGGGCGAGGTGGGCAGCCACCAGTGGTACGACGGCTCGCTCAAGCCCTGGCAGTTCAAACGGGTCTGGCACCTGGAGCCGACCCCCGACGACCCCGACCGGGTCTACGCCGGAATCGAGGACGCCGCCCTGTTTCTCAGCGAGGATGGCGGCAACAGCTGGCGCGAGTTGCCCGGCCTGCGCGGCCACGGTACGGGGCCGGACTGGATGCCGGGGGCGGGGGGCATGTGCCTGCACACTATCCTGCTAAACCCGCAACGCCCCGGGCGCATCACCGTGGCGATCTCCGCCGCCGGTGCGTTCCGCAGCGACGACTACGGCGAGACCTGGACACCGATCAACAAGGGCCTGCACTCGGCGCAGATCCCGGTGCCGGATGCGGAGGTCGGCCACTGCGTGCACCGGCTGGCCGCGCATCCCGCCCGGCCGGACGTGCTGTTCATGCAAAAACACTGGGACGTGATGCGCAGCGATGACGCCGGCGACAACTGGTACAAGATCAGCGGCAACCTGCCCAGCGACTTCGGTTTTCCCATTGCGGTGCACGCCCAGGAGCCGGAGACGATCTACGTGATCCCGCTCACCGGTGATGACCAGCGCTTCCCGGTCGACGGCAAGCTGCAGGTTTTCCGCAGCCGCAGTGGCGGCAACCAGTGGGAGGCGCTGGGCAAGGGCCTGCCCCAGGAGCACTGTTACGTGAACGTGCTGCGCGACGCCATGACCGTGGACAGCGTCGATCCCTGCGGCATCTACTTCGGCACCACCGGCGGGCAGGTCTACGGCTCGATCGATGGCGGTGACAGCTGGCAGACCCTGGCCAGCAACCTGCCGCCGGTGCTGTCGGTAGAAGTGCAGTATCTGCCGTGATCGAGGTCGTGCTGCCCACGCCGCTGTACCGGCTGGCGAAAATAAGCGGCCCGTTGCACCTCGCGCTCGACGGAGCGGCGACCCAGCGCAGCTTGCTGGACGCCGTGGAGGCGCGCTACCCGATGCTGCGCGGCACGATGCGCGACGCGAAAACCGGCAAGCGCCGGGCCTATGTGCGCTTCTTTGCCTGCCAGAAAGATATTTCCGACCTATCGCCGGATGAGCCACTGCCAGAGCCTGTGATTGCGGGGGCGGAGCCCTTCCTGGTGGTGGGCGCGCTGTCTGGCGGGTGAGGAGGGAGGCTCACCCGGATCTGCTCCGGGTGAGTACTGCAGGGGCGATCAGGACAGCCCGCGCACCGGGATCAGCGCGCCGTGGATGCCGCTGGCGGCGGGTGAGGCGAGGAAGCAGATGACTTCCCCCAGTTGCGCCGGGGTCACCCATTTCGAGAAGTCCGCGTCGGGCATGTCGGCGCGGTTCGGCGGCGTATCGATGACGCTCGGCAGTACCGCGTTGACGTTCACGCCGCTCTCGCGCAGTTCATCCGACAGGCTCTCGGTGAGCTTCATCACCGAGCCCTTGGAACAGCAGTAGGCGCTCATGCCGCCGATGCCGGACAGCGCGCCCATGGCGCCGATGTTCACGATCGCACTCTTGCTTTTCTTCGTCAGCAGCGGCACCGCGGCCATGGTGGCGTTGCGCATGGTGTTGACGTTGAGGGCGAAGAGCTTGTCCCACTGTTCGCTGTCCGGGTCGGAAGCTGCGTCGCCCATGGCGAAGCCGCCGGCGATATTGCACAGGGCGTCGATGTCGCCGAGCTTGTCGAAGCAGGCCCGGGTCTCGGCGCGGTCCATCAGGTTCACGCGGTGGTACTCGTCGGTGTTGGCGACGCTGTCGGTGTCGACGATGTCGAGGCCGATGACGTAGGCGCCGGAGGCGCGGGCTTTTTCTGCGGCCGCCTGGCCGAGGCTGCCGGCGGCGCCGGTGATGACGATACGGAGGTTGTCGAGCATGGTGTGGTTCCTGAGCTTGTCGAGTGAGGGCGCTAGGATATAAACATGCCTCCTGAGTCGCAACCAAGCGGTAAGGGTGCCGGTGCCACGATCCCGGCCCCGCCCATGAAGTGGCGCTCACCGTGGACGCACAACAGCGCCATCTATGGCGGGCGAAAGCACGGCCTGATTTGCGCTGGAAGATGCAGTTTTGTGCAACTTTCCGCCGGCGCATTCTGGCTGAAGTCCATACGGCGGCAAATTGCCGCTGCCCATTGGCGATCTCAGGCGCGAGCTGATATAACGCGCCATAACCAATAAAACAGCGCGTGCAAACCAGCAGCACAACCCAGGGGAACGATCAATGCCACGCGAAACCCCGCGGCCGAAACGGCGGCGGAACCCGGAAAAAACCCGCGCCGCGATCCTCGAGGCGGCGAAAACCGTGATTGCACAGGACGGTCCCGAGGGCCTGAGTGTTTCCGCGGTCGCCAAGCTGGCCGGCGTCAATCGCGGCACCGCCTACCAGTATTTCGAGATCAAGGAAGACCTGGTGCGGGCCACTCTCGACTGGGTCAGCAATCAACTGCTGGAGTCGGTGTTTCCGCAGGATGCGGAGGAGGCCAGGCTGGCTTCCGAACGGGAGGGCGGTCTCAAAATCTCCGAAGTCATCAGCAGCATGGCCGAGTTCAACCTGCAGCTCGCCGGGTTCGCCATCGACAACCCCGAGATCGGCCGCATCTGGCTGTTCGACCTGCTGGCGCGGGACAATCCCCGGGAGGATGTCTTCTACCAGCGCTTCGTGCAGTCCATGCAGGAGTTGATCGAGAGCGATGCGGCGGAGCCCGGCATCGACGTGGAGGTCATCACCGTGCTCACCCTGTCCGGGTTTTTCCTCTGGCCGGTCTGGGTTGGCGCCCACGCCAGGGGCAAGAAGGCCCGCGCGCAGATGGCGCGGCGCTTCGCCGGCGAGGTCCTGCGGCTCAATATGCACGGTGTGATCAAGGCCGACAGTCACGCCCTGCTGCAGTCCTACCTGCGGGATAAATTCCCCCGCGACTGAGTCTGCGGTTGACAGCGCCTGGCACGGCGCACACAATCGCCTAATAAACGACAATGGTGTTTATTATGGCGGGTAAGTCCTCCGCATCTGGCAGTACCCGTCGCCCGCGCAATCCCGAAGCGACCCGGGAGGCCATCCTCGTTTCCGCCCGTAGTGTCCTGGCCTCCGACGGCCCGGACGGGCTCAGCCTGAGCAAGGTGGCGCATCTCGCCGGGGTGAACCGCGGTACCGCCTACCAGCATTTCGAGACCCGCGAGGAATTGATCAAGGCCACCGTCGAGTCGGTCAGTGAGCACCTGTTGGTCAAGGTCTTCGGCTCCATTGACCCGGCGGGCTACGCCAGCGACTCCAACCAGCGGCCGATCTACGAAGTCATTTCGGGGCTGGTGGATTTCGCCGTGGAAAACCCCGACCTCGGCCGTATCTGGCTGTTCGAAATTCTCGCCGCCGATGACCCCGGGGAAGACGTGTTCTTCAAGCGCTTCGTCGAGGCCAGCCAGGGGCTGGCGGATAGCGAGGTCAGCGAGGAGGGGATCGACGCCGAGGCCCTGTCGGTGCTGATCCTGGCGGGTTACTTCCTCTGGCCGGTCTGGGTCCGGGCGCGGGCCAAATCCAGCCAGGACCGGCTGGCCATGGCCCGGCGCATGCGCCGGGAAGTGCTGCGCCTGATGCTCCACGGGGTCATGCGCGCCGATGCCTTCCCCCACCTCGAGCAGCTGCTCGGCGAGGGCGCCTAGGGCCGCCCGGCCGAAAACTCGCTCCGGGCGTGGCAAGCCCCCCGGCCTCTGGTATCTTCGTCACTTTCCCAGCCCGCCAGCAAACCAGTAATCCCGGAGATAATAAAATGCCAGAACTGTCTGACATGCACGGCAAGGCCGTGCTGGTCACCGGTGCCGCCGCCGGTCTCGGCCGCGCGACGGCACTGAAACTCGCCGCGGCCGGTGCCGATGTGAGCCTGCTCGATATTGACGCGGAGGGTTTGCCGGCCGTCGCCGCGGAAGTGGCCGCACTCGGCACCCGGGCTCACCCGCAAGTGGTGGACCTGTCGCAAGCCGGCAGTTGCGAAGCCGCGGTCGCCGCGGCACTGGCCGAGTTCGGCCGCCTCGACGCCCTGTGCAACGTGGCGGCGGTCATGCTGCCGCGCCACACCACGCAAATGAGCGATGCCGACTGGGACCTGACCCTGGCGGTGAACCTGACCGCGCCCTTCAAGCTGATCCGCGCCGCCATCCCCCACCTGCTGGAAACCAGTGGCGCGGTAGTCAACGTGACCTCCTGCGCGGCCTTCATGGGCCAGGCCTACCTCGCCGCCTACTCGTCGACCAAGGCGGCGCTCACCCACATGACCAGGTCCCTCGCCATGGAGTACATGCACCAGCCCATCCGCATCAACGCGGTGGCACCGGGCGGCATGATGACCAAGCTGGCAATGGGGCTGACCCAGCTACAGGAGCCGGACCAGAGCCTGCTGTCGCGGATCGTGCCGCTGCGCGGCCTGGTGGAAATCGACGATGTGGCGGCGCTGGTGGCCTTCCTCGCCACCGACGCCGCCCGCGGTTACCACGGTGCCTGCATCAATCTCGACAGCGGCATTACCGCGGGCTGAGGCTCTCCGACCTCAGGGCATCACCCGGCCGCCGTTGACGCCCAGGGTCTGGCCGGTGATATAGCCCGCCGCCTCCGACACCAGGAAGGCGCAGGCGGTGGCGATGTCCTCCGGCGTGCCCGGCCGGTGCATGGGGGATTTTACCGAGGCGGCCTCCGCCTCGACATCCACCGGTGACGCCCGCAGCATCGGCGTATCGATGAAGCCCGGCGGGATATTGTTCACGGTGATACCGGTGGTGGCGTACTCCTGGGCCAGCGACTTGGTGAAGGTCACCACGCCGCCCTTGGAGGAGGAGTAGTGGGTCATCACCCTGGCGCCGGTCTGTGCGGAGGACGAGGAGATGTTGACGATCCGCCCCCAGCCCGCGGCCAGCATGTCCGGGATCACCTGCTGGCAACACAGGAAAGGGCCCTTGAGATTGACCGCCATCATCCGGTCCCAGTGCTCCTCGGTGATCTCCATGAAGGGGGTAAAGCCGGTGATGCCGGCATTGTTCACCAGGATGGTGATGGGGCCGAAGGCATCGCGGGTGCGCGCGGCGCTTTGGGCAATTGCAGCGGCATTCGCCGCGTCGCCGGGACAGGCCAGTGCCCGGCCGCCGGATGCTTCAATCAATTGTACGGTTGCGGCCGCGCTGTCGGCGCTCAGGTCCCACACCGCGACGGCGGCGCCGTCCTTTGCCAGTTGCAGGGCGATGGCGCGGCCGATGCCGCTGCCGCCGCCGGTTACAACGGCGGTTTTACCGTTCAGTGACATGCTTGTTACCTTTCTGGTTGTCAACAGGGGTGTTAATTGATCCTAATACCTTGCGAGGGTAGTGATCAACATGTATGTTTATCGCGAACTGATGGGGGGTCATCTTGACAGGGGAATCGTATGGCTGACGCACGCAGCAGCAAACGCCGCAACAACACCAACCCGGAGTCCACCCGGCGGGAAATTCTCCAGGCGGCGCTGGAAGTACTGGCAAAGGACGGGCCCGAAAGCCTCAGCGTGACCGAGGTGGCGCGTCGCGCCGGCGTCAATCGCGGCACCGCCTACCAGCATTTTCCCACCCGCGAGGACCTCGCCCACGCCACCGCGGCCTGGGTTTCCGAGCGGATCTTTGCCGAGTTCTACAGCGACATTCCCGAGGAGTCGGAGTCCGCCGCCAAGCTGGCGCCGGACGTCGCCCTGGAGCGGCTGAGCAACTTCGCCATGAGCAACCCGGAGCTGAGCCGGGCCTGGCTGTTCGACGTCATGAGTACCCAGGGGGTGGTCACCGACAAGTTCTGGAAAACCTACGTCAAGGAACTCGGTGAATTCGTCGACAGCGGTTACGGCCGCAAGGACATGGACCTCGAGGTCTTCGCCTTCATCAGCCTTTCCAGCGCCCTGCTGTGGCCGATCTGGGTCGGCGCCCACGCCAAGGGCGCGAAGGGGAAAAAAGCCATGCAGGCGCGCTTCGTCGAGGAGATGAACCGCCTGACCCTGTTCGGCAGCCTCAACCGGGACAAATTCCCGCAACTGGTCGAGCGCTACTCGCCGGACGGCGGCGAGTCCTGAGCCGCTCACCCGGCCTGCCTCAGGCCCGCGGGCCGCGCTGGAACAACCTGCTCTGCAGCACCTCGAAGCTCGGTTCCGACGGGCGCGGCTCGGCATCCTCGGGCGTCGCCAGCGGGCGGCGGCTGCGCAGGTCGTAGGTCACCACCCGCTGGGCGAAGCGCCAGCGGCCATCCTCGCACCTGCGGTAGCGATCGATATAGCGCACCGCCATGAAGTCCTCCTGCCAGCCGCCGCTGCCATCGGGAATGATGTGGTAGGCGAGGGCGTAGATCTCGCCTTCGCCCGTATCGCCGTCCACCGAAACCAGGTGGTTGCAGACGTGGTGGCCGCTGTACTGCATGTAGGGGAAGGCGGCTTCGAGGAAGTCGACGTACTTGTCCGCGGGGCCGTCGAAGGTGTCGCCGTGGGTGTCGGTGGCGTCCTCGGTGTAGAGGTCGCGCAGCAGTTCGCCGTCCTTGCGGTCCACGCCGCGGGAGTAGAGCAGGCCGAGTTCGCGGATGGCTTCTTTGTCGAGCAGGGTTTGCAGTGCCTGTTGTTCACTCATTTGTTATGTCTCTTTCGCTGCGGGCGTCAGGGGGGATTACTGGGTGAAGGAATAGCCGCCGTTGACCGGGTAGGTCTGGCCGGTGATCCAGGCGGCGGCGTCGGAGCACAGGAACAGGGCCATGTTGGCGACGTCGTCCGGCTGGCCGAAGCGGCGGATGGTGTAGCGGGAAAGCTGCGCCTTCACCCTGTCGTTGGCGTAGAACTGGGCCAGTTGCTCCTCGTCTATGGGCGGCTCGAGGGTGGACAGGGAAATGGCGTTGCAGGTGATGTTGTAGCGGCCGGTTTCCTTGGCCAGCGAGCGCATCAGCGCAGCGGCAGCGGCCTTCGCGGCGGAGTAGGCGGCGAGTCGCGCCTCGCCCACCCGGCCGGAATCGGAGACCACGGTGACCACCCGGCCGCGGCCCTGCTCGACCATGGCCGGAATGGCCGCGTGGCAGCAGTTCATGACCCCGAACAGGTTGGTGCGCAGGTAGCGGTCCCAGTCCGCCGGGTCGGCCTCCCAGAAGGGCGGGGAGAAGCCCATATCGGCCTGCGGCCCGGCGTTACCGGCGTTGTTGACCAGCAGGGTGACCGGCCCGAGGGCCGCCGTGGCGGCGCTGAAGGCGGCGCGCACCGAGTCCATATCGCCGACGTCCGCCTGCACCGCAGCGGCGGGCACGCCCAGCTCGCGAATCTCCGCCGCCACGGCTTCGGCGCGCTCCAGGACAAAGTCGTTGACCGCCACGCCGCCCGCATTGTGGTGGGCGAGGGCGAGGGCGATGCCGCGGCCGGCGCCCTGGCCGGCCCCGGTGACGAAGGCGACCTGGCCGTCGAGATCCAGTGGGTCGTGACCGATCATGCGTGCTACCTCCGGGCTATTTTCTGTTTGTAATTTGCCCGGAAATTCCGGGTGATCAGCCTATTGTTTATGGCCGCATCGGCACTTGTCCAGTGACGATCCCGTAATCACCACTCCTGTTGATTATATTGACCCTCAGGGGGGTGCATAGTACCCTTCCCGCGGTTTTGCGAAGCGGTTTGCGGCCCCCGATCATGAGCGATTACGGGCTGCGCGGTAGCCGCCCCTGGCGCCTGTCGCGCCGGCTGCAGCAGATCAGCCGCGAGCGCAGAGGCCGCCAGATACAGGTCTGCGTGCCCAGGCGCGCGGCGTATAATTCTTTCAGTCAGCCCCCGTAGTCGGAGTTACCACACTATGAATTTCGATCTTTCCGAAGATCAACGGATGATGCGCGAATCCTTCGCGCGCTTCCTTGATGAAAACAGCGGTAGCGAACAGATTCGCGCCGCAGCAGAACAGGGTGGCTTCGACCCGCAATTGTGGCAGGGCCTCGCCGAACTGGGTGCTTTCTCTCTCCGTGTACCGGAAGAAGCCGGCGGCCTCGGCCTCGGCACCATGGACGCGGCGGTACTGATGGAAGAGGCGGGCCGCACCCTCGCCTCCGGCCCCGTCGCCGAGACCCTGATGTCGACCCGGGTACTGGCGCAACTGGCTGCCGAGTCCCAGGCTGAACTCCTCGAGGCCGCGATCATGGGCAGCAAGATCGTGACCTTCGCCGTGCAGGACATGGCGGAGACCCCCGTACAGTGGCTCGCCGGTGGCGCAGTCGCCGACGCCGTCGTCGCCCGCAATGGCGATACCGTGGTGCTGGTGACCCTGCCCGCCGACGGGCGCGGCGAGGAAACCCTCGCCAGCACGCCGATTGCCGAGGTCGATCTCGGCGCCGCTGCCAGCGAAGTGCTCGCCAGCGGCGCAGACGCGGTTAATGTATTCGCCCAGGCCCTGGAGGAGTGGAAAATCCTCATGGCCATCGCCGTCTCCGGCCTGTCCCGCGAAGCCATCCGCCTGGCCGCCGAGTACGCCTGTGAGCGCGAGGCCTTCGGCCAGCCCATCGGCGCCTACCAGGGCATCTCCCACCCGCTGGCTGACCTGATCACCGACGTCGACGGCGGCAAGTACCTCACCTGGAAAGCCATCCACGATACCGCCCGCGGCCTCCCCAATGCCGGCGCGGAAATCTCCGCCGCCTACTGGTGGACCGCCGAGACCGCCGGCCGCGCGGTTACCCAGGCCCTGCACACCTTCGGCGGCTACGGCCTGGCCACCGAGTACGACGTGCACCTCTACAACCTGCGTGCCAAGCAGTGGCCGCTGATCGCCGGCGACCCGGCGAGCTTCCTCGAGGAAGCCGGCCGCCGCCTCTACGCCGGTGAGGCAGCCGCGCTGCCCGACGTCGGCGAAGTGCTGATCGACTTCGACCTCGGCGACGAGGCCCGCGCCATGGGCCAGGAGCTGGACGACCTGTTCAACGAGATCCTCACCCCGGAACTGCGCGCCAAGGCGCACTACTCCTTCGACGGCTTCGACCGCGGCGTGCACAAGAAACTGGCCGAGGCGAAACTGCTGTTCCCCGCCTGGCCGAAGGAATACGGCGGCCGCGAGGCGGAGCCCTACGTCATGAACGCCCTGCGCTCGGTCTGGGAAAGCCACGGCTGGACCAGCCACCCGGTGGGCACCACCGACCTCGTCGGCACCATGATCCGCAAGGTCGGCAACGACGAGCTCAAGGAAGAAGTGCTGAGCCGCATCGTCAGTGGCGACGCCATCTGCTCCCTCGGCTACAGCGAGCCGGGCTGCGGCTCCGACGTGTTCGCCGCCAAGACCAAGGCGACCCAGCTGGAAGACGGCCGCTGGCGTATCGACGGCGCCAAGATGTGGACCTCCGGCGCCAACATCGCCCAGTACGTGCTGATGCTCACCCGCACCAATCCCGACGTGCCCAAGCACAAGGGCCTGACCATGTTCGTGGTGCCCCTGGACAGCGACGGCATCGAGATCCAGCCGGTCTATACCTTCCAGGACGAGCGCACCAATGCGACCTTCTACGACGGCGTGATCGTCGATGACAAATACCGCCTCGGCCCGGTCGACGGCGGCGTCAAGGTGATGGCCGCCGCGCTGGAAATGGAACACGGCGGCGGCTTCGCCAAGTCCCAGTACGCCATGTCCGACGCGGCGGAAGAGTTCTGCCGCGAGCTCAAGCGCGGCGGCAAGGCCCTGATCGAGAGCCCCGACGCGCAGAAACGCCTGGCCCGCAGCCGCGCCCACGCCTGGATTTCCGAGGTGCTGGGCAACCGCGCCCTGTGGACCGGCGTGAACAAGCTGCCCAACCTCGCCTATGGCCCGATGACCAAGATGTTCTCCTCGGAGAAGTTCCAGTCCGACTCCCGCGACCTGCTGGAGCTGACCGCGCCGGATTCGCTGTCCAAGCGCGAGGGCCCGGCGGGCGAGATCAACCTGGCCTACCGCCACGCCCACGGCACCACCATCTACGGTGGCACCAGTGAAGTACACCGCAGCATGATTGCCGAGCGGGCGCTCGGCCTGCCGCGCACGCGCGGCTAAGAACCGGGAATAACAGGAGAAAAATTACATGTCTGAAGCACCGCACCTGCTGGTCGAGGAAACCGACGGTATCCTGATCGCCACCCTGAACCGCCCGGACAAGCTCAACGCGATCACCGGGCAGATGATGGGCCTGTTCGACGAGGCGCTGATCCGCTTCCGCGACACCCCGGAACTGAAGGTCATGCTGATCCGTTCCACCGGCCGCTACTTCTGTTCCGGCGCCGACCTGCGCGATGGCACCAAGAGCAACGAGCCGCCGACCATCGATCGCACCGGCGTTGCCGTGCGCGAGCGCCACCGCCTGCAGCTGAACGGCATGCACCGCATCTACGACGAGATGGAGCACATCGAGAAGCCCATCGTCGTCGCCCACCACAGCACCTGTGTCGGCGGCGGCCTGGAGATGTCCCTGTCCTGTGATTTCCGCCTCGCCGCGAAGAGCGCCAGCTATGCCTTCCCGGAAGGCAAGTTCGGCGTGCTGCCGGCCTCCAACGGCGTCAGCCGCCTGACCCGCCTGGTCGGCCCGCACTGGGCGCGCTACCTGATCATGGCCAACCTGCCGGCAGACGCCGACCGCGCCTACAATATGGGCCTGGTGCACGAGGTCTTCCCCGACGAGAGCTTCGAGGAAGACGCCATGAACTTCTGCCGCCACCTCGCCAAACAGCACGGCGAGCAGATGGGGGCGGCCAAACTGGCCATCGAGATGTGCTGGGAACTGGGCCGCGACCAGGCCCGCCACGTCGAGCGCATGGCCAACAGTACGCTGATGCTCAACCCCGACTACCTCGCCGGTATCGAGAGATACATCTCCGGTATTGGCAGCAAGGGCAAGCAGGACAGCTGAGGCGCAGCCAGCCAGTAACCCGGGGCGCCCGCCGGTCGGTCGCCCGCATGTTCAACCCATGCCGCGCGGCAGACGCGCGGTAACAGTGGAATAGCCGATGGAATTTGCATGGAACAGTGAACAGGAGGCCTTCCGCGCCACCGTTCGCCAGGTCATCAAAGACAAACTGCCCGAGGACTGGGAGCACATCGCCCACGGCCCTGCCTCGAAAGAGCAGACCGTGTTCGCCAAGAAGTTCTGCGGTGAGCTCGCGCAAGCCGGCCTGCTGGTGCCGCACTGGCCCAGCGAGTGGGGCGGCGCCGACGCCGACCCCTGGATGGCCTTCATCCTCGCCGAGGAAATGTGGATGGCGGGGGAGCCCCGCGGCGGCCAGTACATGAACGTCAACTGGATCGGCCCGACCCTGATGCTGTATGGCTCGAAAGAACAGCAGGAGCGCTACGTGCCGCCCATGGCCCGCGGCGAGACCCTCTGGTGCCAGGGCTTTTCCGAGCCGGAGTCCGGTTCCGACCTCGCCTCCCTGCGGACTCGTGCAGAGCGGGAGGATGACAACTACAAGATCAACGGCCAGAAAATCTGGACCTCCTATGCCGGCGACGCCGACACCTGTTTCTGCCTCGCACGCACGTCACAGGGCAAGGGCGGTATCTCCATCTTCCTGATCCCGATGGATACCCCCGGTATCACCGTCCGCGATATCCCCAGCATCATCGGCGAGGGCGATATCCACGAGGTCTTCTTCGACGACGTGATCGTGCCCGAGAGCGCGCGCCTCGGCGAAGAGGGCCAGGCCTGGGAGATCGTCGGCAAGGCGCTGTCCCTGGAGCGCGTGGGCATCCCGCGTTTCGCCCTGGCCTCCAAGACGCTGAAGGACTCGGTGGAACTGCTCAAGGCCGAGGGCCGCTTCAGCCCCGGCGTCGTCGAGCAGGCGGCCAAGGCCCACGCCGCCTGCGAGGCCGCGCGCCTCTACAGCTACAGCATCATCGACCAGCGGGTGAAGAACATCACCACCGGCCCCGAGGCCAGTGTCGGCCGCTTCGCCACGGTGATCTGCGAGCGTTTGGTCTCCGAGTTCGTGGTAGAGCACGTGCCCGAGGCGATCTCCGGCGTTCACCCCATGCTGCTGGCTCACCACCAGCGCGGCATCGTCGCCGGTATTGCCTCCGGCGCCGCCGAGATCCAGCTCAACCTGATTGCCACCCAGTTCCTCGAATTGCCAAGGGAGCCCCGCTGATGGATTTTGCACTCAACGACGACCAGCTCGCCGTCGCCGGCGCCCTGGATAAACTGGCCGAGCGCTTCGCCACCTCCCCGGTGGATTTCCACGGCTTCGCCCTGGTCAGCGCGGAACTCGACCAGGAGCTGGAAGAGAGCCAGTACTTCGATATCGCCACCATCCCCGAGATGGGGCCGGTGTCCGCCGCGGATTCCGTCGAGCGCCTCGCGCGCCTGCCCTACACCGCGGAGATCGCGCTCTCCATGCTGCTGCGTCCGCACCTCGACATCGAGCTGCCGCGGCCGCTGGCGGTGATCGAGAACGGCCGCCCCGGCCGCTTTGCCAGTACGGCGAAAACCCTGATCATCATCGACGGCGACGCTGTCGGCATCGCCCACCCGGGCGAAGGCGACGTGGAGGCCCTGCCGGACTCCCTGTTTGCCTACCCCATGGGCAAGCTGGTCGGCTCCCCCGAAGTGAAAACCCTGAGTGTGGAAGAAGCCGGGACCGTAAGGACCTGGATGCGCGTGGCCTCTGCCGCCGAGATCGCCGGCCTGATGCAGGCCGCGCTGGATGCCACCGTGGAGCACGTCAGCGTACGCAAGCAGTTCGGCCGCCCTCTGGGTACCTTCCAGGCCCTGCGCCACCGCCTCGCCGAGTGTGCGGTGCTTACCGGCGGCGTGCGCTGGCTGGCACTGAAGGCGGCCTGGTCCGGCGACGCCGGCGATGCGGCCCTCGCGGCCCTGCACGCCCAGGACAGCGCCACCCGCCTGATCTACGACATGCACCAGATGAGCGGCGCCATGGGCATGACCCTGGAGATGGACCTGCACCTGTGGACCTACCGCATGAAGGCGCTGATGTCCGAACTGGGCGGCCGTGCGGGCAATGCCACTGCCGTGGGCAAGTACTGCTTCGACGCCGCCTGATCTGACCCAAGCCTGATCGCCGCAGTCGCCGGCGATCCTGCCAGACTCACTCGAACGCGAGGCCCTGCCTCGCGTCTTTCGTTCGCCTCCCGCTATTTCTGATCTACACTGCCGGTATCCCTGTTCAGCTGTGGGCCCTGTGCCGCCTGTGCTTACCCCGCCGCACTCGCACGTGGTCGTGGCGAGAGGCGGTAGCTGGCCCCGCTGGCGAACCCTGAAGGTCATTGCGTATGAAAATTCATCCGAGCAGCGCCTGGTCCGCAAGCGAGATAGAAAGTTATCTCGAGCGGGCCGATACCCCGATGAGAATTTCCGTCCTCGGCAGTGACGGTTACCCGCTTATCTGTTCCCTGTGGTTCGTGCTGCGCGATGGCAGCCTGTGGGCGGCGTCACACAAGAACTCCCATATCGTGAAAGTGCTCGAGGGCAACCCGAAAATTGGTTTTGAGGTGGCTACCAACGAGTACCCCTATCACGGGGTGAGGGGCAGGGCGCAGGTAAGCCTCCACGAGGACAGTGAGGAAAATATCCTGGAGCAGCTTATCGACAAGTACCTGCAGGGCACCAACCAGAAACTGGCGGCCTGGCTGTTGAGCAGAAAAAAGGATGAGTACGCGCTAAAAATCGTTCCTATTGCCATCAACTCGTGGGATTTCTCGGACAGGATGGAGCGGTAACAGGCAGCATTCCTTGTCCGTGAATCAGCTGAAAGATCGACAGTGGCTGCAGTGAGACTGAAAAGAAAAGGCATCATCGGGCTGGTCGTAACCGCGTTCTATGTGACCGGAATCGTGATGGCGATGAACGCCGCGCTGACCACCCGCACGCCGACAGGCGCCGTCGCGTGGGCCGTGTCGCTGGTCACCATGCCCTTTGTCAGCGTCCCGGCCTACGCGGTGCTGGGCAGAAACCGCTTCGAGGGCAGGGCCTCTGCCTTTGAGGAGCGGGCCGCGGAAATCGATAGCCTGGTCGCAAAATATCTCCGGCGGATCGCGCCGTGGAGTGTGGCCGACACCCGCGCGCCCTCCTGGTATAACGCTGTCAACAAGCTCGCCGTACACGACATGGTCGGCGGTAACGCGGTGCACTTGCTGATCGACGGCGAGGCCACCTTCGACAGTATTCTCGGCGGCATAGCGCGCGCCGAAGAGTACGTGCTCTTCCAGTTCTACATGATCCACGATGACGAGCTCGGGGGGCGGGTAAAGGCCGCATTGCAGGAGCGCGCCCGCGCCGGGGTGAAAGTCATCGTGCTCTACGATGAAATCGGCAGCTCCGGTTTGCCCGAGGCCTACGTACAGGACTTGCGTGACGCGGGTGTCGCAGTCAGTTCCTTCAAGCCAACCCAGGGCTGGAGCAACCGTTTCCAGCTGAATTTCCGCAACCACCGGAAAATGGTCGTGGTCGACGGCCACAGCGCATGGGTGGGTGGCCACAACGTGGGCGACGAGTACCTGGGCCTGGATCCGGACTTCAGCCCCTGGCGCGATACCCACGTCAAAATCGAGGGCCCCGCGGCACTGCAGGTCCAGGCCACCATTTTAACTGACTGGTACTGGGCAACCCGGAGTCTTCCCGATCTTCACTGGACCCCGGTGCCGTCCACCTCCAGCGATCAGCGGGTCATGGTTTTGCCCACGGCGCCCACCGGGCATCTGGAGAGCGCCAGTCTCTTTTTTGTCGCCGCGCTGAACGGTGCCAGGGAGCGCATCTGGCTTTCGGCACCCTACTTCGTTCCCGACGAGGCGGTGATGAAAGCCCTGCAACTGGCCGCCCTGCGCGGCGTCGATGTGCGCATCATCACCACCGGCAAGCCCGACAGCCTGCCCGTCTACCTGGCGGCCTTCCACTACATGGAGCAACTGCAGGGGCTGGGTATTCGCTTCTATGCCTACCAGCCGGGATTCCTGCATGAAAAAGTCATGCTCATCGATGACCATATTTCCAGCGTTGGCACGCACAATTTCGACAACCGTTCGTTCCGGCTGAACTTCGAAGTCGCAGTCGTGATCGACGACGAAGACTTTGCGCGCCGGATGGCCGCCATGTTCGCGAGCGATTTCGAGCATGCGGAAATGATAGATTTAGAAGGATTGCGTGATCGACCCTTGTGGTGGCGACTGGGAGTGAAGCTCTCCAGGCTGGCGGCACCGGTACTGTAGTGATGTCTGCAGCAAGTGACCTGGTCTTGCCAGGGCATTGTTTTGGGGACGCTAAGCCCATGCCAGGGTTTGTCTGCAGGCAGCCCCAATAGAGGTGAAACGCCCGCGGTCGTTTGCCCTCGGAGCACTACACCTGCGCGTGCATGCGCACCAGGTTGTGATAGACATTGTGCAGCGCATCGAGCTGCGCCCGGTCGGCATTCCCCGCCGCGAGCAGTGACTGGATGGCCTGGTCCAGTTCGAACAGGACTGCTCGGGTCTCCGCCGCGGCGACCATGCTCTGGGTCCAGGTGACGGCCGCCAGTCGCACCCCGGCGGTCACCGGCGTGACCTGGTGCAGGCTGCTGGAGGTGTAGACCACTGCACTGCCGGCAGGAAGCTTCAGTGACTGCTCGCCGAAGTCGGTTTTTATCTGCAGTTCGCCGCCCTCGTATTCCTCGGGCTCGCTGAGAAAAATTGTCGTCGATACATCGCTGCGCAGCACCTCCGGGGTGCCGGGAATGCGCATGATGGCCGCATCCACGTGGAAACCGTAGGTTTCGCCACTGGCGTAGCGGTTGAAGCAGGGCGGAAAGATCCGCTGGGGCAGGGCGGCGGAGGCGAAGCGGGGGTTTTCGCCCAGGCGGGCCAGCAGCAGGTTGGCGAGTTCGCGGACCTGCGAATTGCCGGCATCGGCCTGGCCGTTGCGCTTGACGTCTGCCGCCATGCCCATGGCGGTGCCGGCGCCATCGCACCAGGGAACGAGATCGAGGGAGCTGCGGATAGACCGCAGCTCCCCCGCTGAGAGCAAAGCCTCGATTACAACCATGGACTAGAACTCGAACACGACCGACAGGCGGGCGCTGCGCGCATCGCCGAGGTACATGAAGCTACCGGAGCGGTAGGCCGCGGTCCAGTATTCCTTGTCCGTTACGTTGTTCACGTTGAGGCGGAAGTTGAGCCTGTCCGAGTAGTAGTAATTCACGAACAGGTCGAAGACGCCGTAGTCGGGTACCACCACGGAGTAGTCGCCGATCTCCTCGTCGTAGCCCGCCGCGGTGTCCGGCTGGCCGCCGTACATCTCGCTCTGGTAGGTGTAGGCGCCGCCGAAGGCCCAGGCGTCGGTCGGCTCCCAGCGCAGCATGGCGTAGAGGCTGTCGTCGGCGAAGTTGCTCAGGGCCAGGCCCTCGGTTTCGCTGTTGAAGGATTCGAGTACCTCGGAATCCATCATCGCTGCACTCAGCTGGATGCTCAGGGTGTCGGTGATCGCGCCGGTCAGCGAGATCTCGAAGCCCTCGACGCGGTTCTTGCCGGTGTTCAGGGTGCCGATCTGGCTGTAGCTGTCGCCGATGCTTTCCATGACGTCGCTCTTGGTGATCTGGAATACCGACGCGGTAGCCAGCAGGCGATCGTCGAAGAGCTCCCACTTGGTGCCGATCTCGATGTTTTCCACGATCTCGGGATCCGCCGCTGCCGCCTGCTCCGGGGTGCCGCAGAGGCCGCCGTAGCCGCAGCTGCCGCCGACGTCGGACTCGCCACCGTTGATGTTCGCCGCGGTGCTGTAGCTGACGTAGACATTGCCCTCGTCGGTGATCTTGCGCACCAGGCCGACGTGGCCGTTGAGCAGGTCGTCGGAGAAATCGTAGGACGCGGCGCCCTCGCGGCCGACCACATCGTTGCTGTAGTCATACCAGTCCTGGCGCAGGCCGAGGAAGAGTTCCCAGTTCTCGCCGAGCTGGGTAGTGTTCATGACGTAGGCGGAAACGGTGTCGATGCTGTACTGGGCATCGACATCGCCGCGGCTGTAGCGGCGCTGCATCAGGCCGCGCGGGTCGGCGACGACCTTGCCGTCCGGGCCGATGATGCAGTAGGAGGGGCTCGCCCCGCCGCGCCCGCTGACGACGCAGTTGGTCTGGCCGAGGGTTTCGTAGTCGTAGACGCCGTTGTCGACGTCTTCCGTCACGTACTCCAGGCCGAACACGAACCTGCTGTCCTGGCCGCCCAGTTGGGTATCCCAGAACAGGTTGCCCTGGGCCACGGCGTATTCCACTTCCTGCCAGCCCTGGTGGGTGCTCAGCGACATGGTGGCGGCGTCGGGGGCGACGGGGTCGGCGGCGTCGCGCGCGGTACCGCGCAGGCCGGTGGTGATGTAGCCGTTATCGGTGGTGCCGTAGCGCAGCGACAGCGCGGAGCGCCAGGACTCGTTGAGCTCACCGTTCAGGCGCAGGGTGGTGGAGAGCGCCTCGGTTTCGAGGAAGTCGTTGTCCTGGGCGTAGACCGGGATGTCCTTCACCGGCTTGCGGCGCTCGCGGTCGAAGTAGGAGCCCAGGTCGGGAACGTCGTCCGCCTCGAGGTAGTAGACATCGCCGAGCAGGCTCCAGCTGTCACTCAGTGCGGTGAAGCCCGACAGCAGCAGGCCGTCGCGATCGCGGGTCAGGCCGTCGCGGTCCGGGATTTCCTCGGAGGCGGTGAGGGCGTTCAGGCGGATGGCGGAATCGGCGCCGATCAGCAGGTTGCTGTCGATAGTCACGCGGTAGTAGTCGTCGGTACCCACCGCGCCGTCGACGATATTGAAGCCCTGCTCGGGGGAGGCCGCCTTGGTGATGGTATTCACCGCGCCGCCGGAGGAGCCGCGGCCGGCGAAGGTGGAACTGGGGCCCTTGGTGATTTCGATCTGCTCCGCGGCGAAGCTCTCGCGGGTGGTCATGCCCGGGTCGCGAATACCGTCGACGAAGACATCGCTGCGCGCCTCGTGGCCGCGGATGACATAGCGGTCGCCAAAGGCATTGCCGTTCTCGCCGGTGCCGAGGGTTACGCCCGCCTGGGAGCTGACGATTTCCTTCAGGTCGCTCTTGCCCGAATCGAGGATCTGGGTCTGGGTGAGAATGTTCATGGTCTGCGGGGTGGTGGCGAGGTCCGAGAGCTGGCGCATGTCGCCGGAGCGCCTGGCGCGGTAGGCGGCGTCGGAGATGCCGTAGACCTCGATCACCTCGATGGCGCCGGCCCTGGCCTGCGGCGTCGCTTCGGCAGCCTGTTCACACTGGCCGCTGGTATCGGTCTCGGCGCAGTTGGTGGCCACCTGGGCGTGCGTGGTGGCAGCGGCAAAGGCGAGCATCATCGCGCCGGCGCCGAGTGCGGACCTCGCGGCGCCTTCGCTGCTGGTGAGTGTGGAGGATTTGAGTGTGGAGGGTATTGGTCGTTGTTTTGTTGTCATGCTTACCGCTGCTCCTGTCCTGTTTGGCAGATGGAAGGGCAAAACTGTAACCGTGGAAAATCTTAATGTAAATAGTAAACATTCTCATTTGTGTTTGTGGGCGGAGCCTTTCGACCCATGGCGAGCGTCTGGGTTAGACTGGGATATCCGGAGTCAGGCAGCCGCGAGGCGTCTGCCAATGTCCGGCGCCACGCTGGAAGTGCTGTCGCCTCAAGGGCAGCTTTTTTCGACAGGATACTGCTTGTCCTGCGTCCTGATGCAGCCAGGGTGGAGAGTGTGGATAGGTGTCATGCAGGCTGGCTCCCTGAGACCAGCTGTCGGGGGTAAACGTGGGTATCGAGGCCAAGGAAATTGTTTCGCTGGAGGAGCGTCGGGACGGCGGGTCTCTGGCTGTCACGTTTTTGGATCCGGCGCACACGCGGCATACACTGATTTTCAGGATCGCCAGTGTTGCCACCGAAAGCAGTGATGGGGTGGGTGTTTACCAGTCGGCGCTCATCGAGTCACTGGTCACTGCCGATTGGCTGAATTCCGTTACCTGTGTTCCCGCGTCGGGCACTGTTGTGAGAAAAACGCCTGTTACCTGGGAGAAGGCCGCCGAAATCCTCTCGGACCTGGGGCCGCTGGTGCCCGGTTTTCCATCCGGCAATAAGTGGGTATTCGAAAAAATGCAGCAGGTGCTAAGCAGCAATCTGCGTGCCGCCAGGTGCTCCTGACAGTCGCTGCGGGTGAAGGCGGAGCGCGGTCGGCAGCCCCGGGACAGTAGAGGAGTCTGCGCCAATGCAAGCGCGTATAAGCATGATTACCCTGGGCGTTCGCGACCTTGGGCGAGCCGTCAAATTCTACCAGGAGGGCCTCGGGTTTCCGCGCATGGAGTCGCCTCCCGAGGTGGCGTTCTTCACCCTGAACGGAAGCTGGCTGGGTTTGTACGGTCGCGAAGCGCTGGCGGAGGATGCACAGGTCTCTGCCGAGGGTAGCGGATTCGAATCCTTCTCGCTTGCGCATAACGTCGCGTCCGAAGCCGAGGTCGATGCCGTTATGCAGCAGGCGCTGGAGGCCGGTGCGACACTGGTCAAAGCCCCACAGAAAGTCTTCTGGGGTGGCTACAGTGGTTATTTCCAGGACCCGGACGGCCACCTGTGGGAGATCGCCCACAACCCGCTGTTCTGGGTGGGGCCTGGTGACGACTGATTATTCCAGGCGCATGCGCTCGACGATCGCGGCCAACTCGCCGCTCTGCCTCGCCTCGTCGAGTTTTTCCCGGGTCTCAACGACGCCCTCCGGGCTTTGTTCGCTGATCAGGAAGCGCAGCGGTTCGTCGCGAAACACCGCGGTGTCCGCCGCGTCCAGGTGGTTGGCCCGAATGATGCCCTTGAGTGACTTGACGTAGTCCTCGCCGCGCTCCGAATAGCGCAGCAGGCCGTCGGCGAGATGCAGGGAATCGAGCGGCTGGCCGGCCTCCCTGCGTTCCGCGCGCAGCCGGCGGAAGTCCTCGTAGGCCGGGTGTGACATGAGGTTGATGAAGTAGCCGCGGACGCTGTCGAAGGGCCATTCAAAGGCCTTGATGCGGTAATCACCTTTACTGCTGGTGCGCTGTTGCGCCGGCTTCAGGCCCTCGCCCTTGTAGGTCCACTGGCCGAACAGGGAATTGCCCTCGGTCGCAAAGCGCGAAGTGCCATAGCCACTCTCGTAGGCCGCCTGGCCGAGCGCCAGCCCGGCGGGGACGACGTCGACGCGATAGAGCAGGGCGTCCAGGAGGTTCTCCATTTCTTCGTGATCGTGCTGCAGCGCCTGGGCGTCTTCCAGGTTCATGCCGGGCAGCAGTGGCGCGAGGCGGTGTATCAACTGGAGGCTCTGCGCGGAGATTTTGCCCTCCGCCTCGAATTCATCCCGGGCCTGCAGCAGCCCCTGGCGGAAAGTCATCGCCATATGGTTGGCGTGCATCACCAGGGGCAGCATCAGGCGATAGAACAGCTGTTTCTTGATCGGCACGGGCAGGGTCGCGGAGTACGCGCTCCAGGAGGGGTGGATTGCCGTAATCATGATGCGCGGCACGCTCAACTGTTCGTCGCCGTCTATCTCTCCCCACCAGCTTTCCGCTTCCAGCCAGGGCACCAGTTCCTCCCGGCCGTAGAGCACGACGATCTCGGGCAGTTCTGCGCCAGGTGTGGTATTGGCAGGACCGGCGGCAGCTGCGTCTACCTCGCGCTGCGGCTCGGGCTTGTCGGAGCAGGCAGATAGCGCCAGGGCGGAAATTGCCATTGCCAGGACGAGTCCCAGCCTGTTGAGTCGGTTCATGATCATGGTTCTGCTCTATCGCCCCGTGTTCCGGTATGCAAGTTGGTAGGTGAGAACTTCGCAACCGGCGGCGCTTGCCGCGGCGAGAGAGGTCGCGTTCGGCCAGGAAGCAGGTGAGAAGCCCGGGTACTGGCAAGGGCGCCGTGAAGGCCCCCGCGCCAGGCCCGGAGCCCGCATTATCCCTCGTAGGGCTTGCGCTCCGCCAGCAGCGCATCCTTGCACAGGAACTTGGTGGTGGACCAGCCGCCATCGAGGGCGATGGTCTGGCCGTTGATGTAGCCGCCGCCGTCGGAGGCGAGGAAGAGCACGGTCGCTGCCACATCCTCCATGGTGCCGTCGCGGTTGAAGGGCGTCTGCTCCTGGTTGCTGCGCTGGAAGGGCTCCGCTTCCCAGAAGGCGTCGGTCATCTCGGTGCGGATCACGCCCGGGGCGACAACATTGGTGCGAATGCCCGCGGCACCGTAGTCCGCCGCCATGGCCTGGGTCAGGCCGATCAGGCCCGCCTTGATGGCGCAGTAGATACCGCCAGTCATGCCGCCGATCACGCCGAAGACCGAGCCGATGTTGATGATCGAGGAACCCGGCTGCATCACCTTGACCGCTGCACGGCAGAACCAGAAGGGCCCCTTGAGGCTGATGTCGATGACGTCGTTCATCATCTCGTCGGTGGTGTCGCCCACCGGTGCCCAGATGCCGGAGCCGGCGTTGTTCACCAGGCAGTCCAGCTTGCCGAAGACTTCCATCGCCCGGCTGACCGCGTTCTCGGAGGTGGCCGGGTCGGTGACGTCACCGACGACCACCTCTACCTTCGCCTGGCCTTCGAGGTCGGCGGCGAGTTGCTCGAGGCGCTCCCTGCGCCGCGCGACGACGACCAGGTCAAAGCCGTTGGCGGCGAACTTGCGGGCGATGGCATCGCCGATGCCGGAGCTGGCGCCGGTGATGAGCGCAACGGGTTTTGAGGCGGAATCGGACATCGGTGTATCTCCGTGGGTTGTCGCTGGAGGGCCTCTTGCGGGCCCCCGTCCTGCGTTATTTGTAATTGGCCCGCGCGGCGTGGCGGCGGGCCTGCCAAGTTATACGCAAAGGGCTGTGGGTGGGCAAGTTGGCTCTCTCTGCCGCTCGGGCAATTCTTCCCGGGTTGCGCGCTTGGTAAAGTATTTTTGCGGCTTGGGAATGTATTTTCCGAGTAGGTATGTAGGTATATCGGTGCCTTCGATGCCGCCTTCGCCGGTGTATGTTCCGCGCTTACTCGAAAGCGTTTTGACTCGACGCACGAAACATACACCGGCGAAGGCTCGGGCAGTGCGAAGCTTCAGCGCGGCCCGCTACTGTGCGCGTGCGCTTCACTATCGCATTCACCGGCGCAGGTTCCGCGCTTTCGAGTAAGCGGGAGGCATGCGGGGAGCAAGGACCGGCGCCCGGAAACTGCACCAGCAAGCGTCGGGAGGTTACGAAAGCCCCGGCAGCGGCTGCATCGCCGAATCGATGATGTGCGAGCGCGCCCGCTGGCGGAACTGCTTGGGCGTGAGGCCGCTCCAGCGCTTGAAGGCGCGGCCGAAGCTGGACTGCTCGGCGTAGCCGAGGAGGGCGGCGATGTCGTCGAGGGAGACATGCTCGAGAGCCAGGTAGCGGCGGGCGATCTCGTAGCGCTGGCGCTCCAGCAGGTCGGAGAACACCAGGCCCTCATCGGCCAGGTGGGCCTGCAGGGTGCGCACGGAGAGGCCCAGCTTGCGCGCGCAGTGCTCGATGGAACACTGGCCCGAGGAGAGGCTGCCGCGCACGTAGTCCTCGACGCGCTGGGCGAGGCTGACCCGCGCGGCGTTTTTCACCTGCTCCAGGTAGCCGCCGAGCAGGTTGAAGACCGTGCGGTTGGCGCTGGCCACCGGCTGGTCGAGCATGTGCAGGGGGAAGGCGATGGCGTTCTCCCCCTTGGTGGCGTTGAAGCGGCAGCCGAGGGTCCGCTCCAGTTCCGGGATGTCCTTCTGTATCGCATCCACGGCGAGGTTGACATAGCTGGGGCGCAGGTTGTCCCCGGCCACCAGGCGCAGCAGTTTCATGTCCAGCAGCACCGCCTGGTAGTTGGCCTGCTGGTTGACCCCGAGATCGGCGTTAACGCCCCAGCGGATTTCGGCGATTTTCTCGCTTTCCACCAGTTGCAGTTCCGTGGCGGGGGAATGGATAACCGGGATGTAGTCCATGAAGCTGGTCAGGGATTCGCGCACGGTGGCCGCGGAGCGGCACAGGGCGGCGACACAGCCGAAGACGTCGGGGTTCTGTAGCTGGGCGAGCTGCAGGCCGAAGAGTGAGTCGTTGAAGGTGCTGCTGCAGTACTCGAAGAGGTCGACAAAGGATTTGCAGTCGACAAAGTGCTCCGGGTCCGAGAGCAGCGCCGGGTCGATTTCATGCCGTTCGAGGATGGCCTTCGGGTCCGCGCCGAGTCGCCGGATCAGGCCGGGGAAGGCCTGCAGGTTGGCGACGCGCATCTGCCCGTCAGCGGGCGTGGAATCGAGCGGGCCGTCCACGCCGAAAAACACTTTTTCACCCATAATGTTATGACTCCTTGCCGGTTTGGCAGGGGGTGATGTCGATCTCTTGCGTCAATTGTCGATACTACCACGCTGAATGTCGGGTATGAAGCAAGGGCTTGTGGCCTAATGATCTCCCTCGCACGGCACTTATAACGCAAAAGCATAGCCGTCGAGCCCAGTCATAGCGGTGCGGAGACAATAAGATGGCGGATATGGAATACCGGTACCTGGGCGCGTCGGGCCTGCAGGTGCCGGTGCTCAGTTTTGGTACGGCAACCTTCGGTGGCCAGGGCGAGTTCTTCGCCGCCATGGGCAGCAGCGGGGTGGACGAAGCCCGGCGCATGGTCGATATCTGCCTCGAGGCCGGAGTCAATCTCTTCGATACCGCCGACGTCTACTCCGATGGCGCCAGTGAGCAGGTGCTCGGCGCGGCCGTCAAGGGGCGCCGGGACGAGGTGCTGATTACCACCAAGATGAGCCTGGCCCTGGGGCCGGGGCCGAATCAGTCCGGTTCCTCCCGCCTGCGCCTGCGCCGCGGTGTGGAAGCGGCGCTCACCCGGCTCGACACCGACTATGTCGATGTACTCCAGTTGCACGGCTTCGACGGCTACACGCCGATCGAGGAGGTGCTCTCGACCATGGACGCGCTGGTCCGCGAGGGCAAGGTGCGTTACGTCGGTGTCTCCAATTTCACCGGCTGGCAGCTGATGAAGTCCCTCGGCATCGCCGAGCGCCACGGCTGGCCGCGCTATATCAGCCACCAGGTGCACTACTCTTTGCTCACCCGCGATTACGAGTGGGAACTGATGCCGCTGGCGGCGGACCAGCAGGTCGGCGCCATTGTCTGGAGCCCGCTGGCCTGGGGCCGACTCGCCGGCAAGGTGCGCCGCGACCAGCCCGCCCCCGAGGACAGCCGCCTCGGCCAGGTGGCCCACTGGGGCCTGCCAGTGGACGAGGAGCAGATGTACAAGGTGATCGACGTGCTGGACGAGATCGCCGAAGAGACCGGCAGGAGCCTGGCCCAGATCTCCCTCAACTGGCTGCTGCGCCGGCCCACGGTGGCGAGTGTCATCATCGGCGCCCGCACCGAGGCCCAACTGCGCGACAACCTCGGCGCGGTCGGCTGGGAGCTGACGCCCGAGCAGGTGCAGCGCCTCGACGAGGCCAGCGCCACCCGCCCGCCGTACCCCTATCTCTCCTATTACATCGACCGCAGCTTCAAGCGCCTCAACCCGCCGCTGACGGTCGCACGCGGACGCAGCCGCGCCACGCGCTGAGCGGTGCCAAACCGCGGCCTGCATGAAATGTCGATGAGGATACGCCAGATGATTCCATTCCCCCGGAACGGCTGGTGTAAGGTTGCCCACCACTACGGGCCTGTGCCCGGAATCTCCACAGAGGAGCGCCCGAATGTCATTTGAACTGAACCGCCGGCTCGCCGCACGCCGCGAGCCACTCGCCACCAGCGAGACCGTCGACCCGGTCACCGCCAGCATCATCCGCGGCGGCATGGAGACCGTCTCCTTCGAGGCGGCAACCTACCTCGGGCGCGCCGCGTCCTCGGCCATCATCAACCAGTCCAACGAGCGCAACGCGAGCATCGTCGACGCTCACGGCCGGCTTGCCGGCTCCGCCATCGGCACGCCGCACCTGAGCTTCGTCAGCCAGTACACCGTGCGCTATGGGCTGGAGCATGTCGAGGATTACGACTGGGGCCCGGGCGACGTTTTCCTCGCCAATGATCCGGATGCCGGCGGTGGTCACCTGCCGGACTACAACGTCTACGCGCCGGTCTACGACGACCAGGGCGAGCTGCTGATGGTGCAGTGCCTGCAGGCCCACCAGGGTGACACCGGCGGCAAGGACCCGGGCGGCTTCACCCTGGAGGCCACCGACATTTTCACCGAGGGTCTGGCTTTCCCCAGCGTGAAGCTGGTGCACCGCGGGGTCCTGCGCAAGGACCTCTTCGACATGGTGGTGCGCAACAACCGCTTCCCGTCCTTTGCCGGTGATCTCGCGGCGATGATCGGCGGTGTCCAGCACGCGGTGCGCCTGCTCGACAAACTGGTCGCCAAGTGGGGCGCCGACAAGGTGCGCGCGGCCATCAACTACAACATCGAGCACACCGAGAAGTGCGTGCGCGAAGTGGTCGGCAGCTGGCCCGACGGCACCTATGAAGCGGATGTCTTCATCGATCACGACGCCGTCGGCAAGCACAAGGATATCCGCGTGCACGTGGCCTGTACCATCAAGGGTGACCAGTTGACGGTCGACCTCACTGGCACCGACGACCGCCAGGAGCTGGTCGGGGTGTGGAACACCTACGGCAATACCCTGAGCTACGTCATGACCCAGGTGGTAGCGGCGATGGACCCGGACATCGTCAAGAACGAGGGCTTTTTCAATGCCGTCGATATCGTCGTCCCCGAGGGCTGCATCGCCCAGCCGCCGCCGAACAAGCCGGCGGCACTTGGCTCCTTCCACCCGGCCTGCGAAATCACCGAGGCGGTGTGCGTGGCGCTGTCCGCCATCGTGCCCGAGCGCTCTGCGCCCCAGGTCTACAAGATGGGCATGCCCAACGCGGTGATCGGCCTCGACGAGCAGGGCCGCATGTGGATGGACCAGGGGGTGGACTCCCGCACCCACGACGCCTCGGCGATCCAGGGCATGGACGGCTGGGGCTCCTGCCCCGCGGCGCTGGGCAACCTGCTGCTGTCCCAGGTCGAGGACGCCGAGCCGCGCTTCCCGGTGCTGAATATCAGCCGCGAAATGGTCCAGGACTCCGAGGGTGCAGGGCGCTGGCGCGGCCAGCCCGGCAGCCTCAACGTGAAAAAGGTACTGGCACCGACCACCGCCATGGCCTGGATGGTGACCTACGAGCACCCCCTGCGCGGCATGTGCGGCGGCGACGACGCCAGCCCCTACCTCAACCACTTCAACGTTGGCACACCGCAGGAACACCGGGTGGAGCTCTCCGCCAGCGAAGTGCTGCCGCCGGAAACCGTGATCGCCTACCAGTACGGCGGCGGCGCCGGCTTCGAGCCCGCGCTGCTGCGCGACCCGGAGTCGGTGAAGGAAGACGTGCTCGACGAGATCGTCAGCGTGGCGCGGGCGCGGGAAAAATACGGTGTGGTGTTCACCGGCAGCGTCGAGGAATTCGACCTCGCCGTGGATGTGGCGGCGACTTCCGCGCTGCGGGAACAACTGGCCGCGGAACGCGCGGCGTAAGAATTCGGGGATAGATTGATGGGTTATCGAGTTGGTATCGATATCGGTGGGACCTTCACCGACTTCGCAATGTTGAAAGGCGACGAGGTCGTCCTCTACAAGAACCTGAGCACGCCGGAGGATCGCTCCCTGGGCGTGATGAGCGGCCTGGAGAAGCTGGCCGAGATGGAGGGCCTGTCCCTGCGCGAGTTCCTCCAGGGCTGCGACGCGGTGGTGCACGGCACCACGGTGGCGGACAACACCCTGATCGAGATGAACGGCGCCCTGACCGGCCTGATCACCACCGAGGGTTTCCGCGACGAGATGGAATACCGCCGCGGCTACAAGGAAAACATCTGGGATGTGCGCCTCGCGCCGCCCAAGCAGATTACCCCGCGCCGGCGCCGACTCACCGTGCCCGAGCGCATCCTGCACGACGGCTCGGTGCTGACCCCGCTGGATGAAGACGCCGTGCGCGCCGCCTGCCACCGGCTGAAGAAGCAGAACGTGGAATCGGTGGCGATATCGCTGCTGTTCTCCTTCATCAACCCGGAACATGAAAAGCGCGTGGCGCAGATCGTCGCCGAGGAAATGCCGGGTGTGCAGGTGTCCTGCTCCTACCAGGTGTTGCCGCGCTCGCCCGAGTTCGATCGCACCAGCACCACCGTGGTCAACGCCTACGTCGCGCCGCGGGTGAACTCCTACCTGCAGCGCCTGGTGGATCGGGTGCGCGAGGCCGGCTACGAGAAGCAACTGATGGTGATGCAGGCCAGCGGCGGCGTCATGACCCGCGAGTACATCGAGGGGGCGCCGATCCGCGTGCTCGCCTCGGGCCCCGCCGGCGGTGTGATCGGCTCCGCCCACGTCGGCGTGGCCAAGGGCTACAGGAACCTGCTCTGCGTCGACATGGGCGGGACGTCCTACGATATCTCCATGGTGCTGGACGGCGCCGCGCCAGCGGTGGCGGGCTGGAACATCCACCACCGCTACCTGGTCGGCGTGCCGATGGTGCAGGTGGAAACCCTCGGCGCCGGTGGCGGCTCCATCTGCCACGTGAGCAATGGCCTGGTGCAGGTCGGTCCCGCTTCCGCGGGCTCCGAGCCCGGCCCCATCTGCTACGGCCGCGGCGGCACCCAGCCGACCATCACCGATGCACTGCTGATGCTCGGCATCCTCTCCCCGGACATGCAGTTCGCCGGCGGCAGTTTCTCGCTGAGCAAGGACGGCGTGGAAGAGGCCTTCCAGGCCATCGGTGACGAGATGGGCTACAGCGCGGAAGAGGCGGCTTTTGACTGCTTCCGCGTGGTCAACGCCAACATGTCCATGGGCGTGCGCCGCATCACCGCGGGCAAGGGCGTCGACCCGATGGATACCTGCATGCTGGCCTACGGCGGCAATGGCGCGGCCTTTGCCGGCATCCAGGCCCAGGAACTGGGTATCGACAAGGTGCTGGTGCCCAAGGCCTCGCCGACCTTCTCCGCCCTGGGTACGCTGGTGGCGGATCCGAAAATCGACGAGGAGCGCTCCTACCTGGTTCCCGCCGACCAGTCCGACCCGGAGCGCCTGCACGATCTGTGGAGCGACCTGGCGCAGCGCGCGCTCAAGTTCTTCACCGATGCCGGTTTCGCCGAGCAGCAGGTCACCTTCCGCTACCAGATGAACATGCGCTATCCCGGGCAGAACTGGGCGCTCAGCTTCGACATCGAAGTCAGCGAAGGGGTTGGCGAGATGGGCTTCATCGACGCCACCATCGGCCAGCGCGCCATCGAGGCGTTCAACGGCCGCCACATGGAAGAGTACGGCCACATTCGCGAGCACGAAGTACCGGAGATTACCGGCGTGCGCCTCGCCGCGTCCGCGCACACCGCCTCGCCGCGGGTGGATCGGGGTTTTACCGCCCAGCGCACTGCGGCGCCGGTGGCGAAAACCCGCCGCGCCAACCTCGGCGAGGGTTTCAGCGAGACCGCGATCGTCTCCGGGCCGGAACTGCGCCCCGGCCACGAGGTGACAGGTCCGGCGATCATCGAGGAGACCTTTACCACCATCGTCGTCTACCCGGGCTGGAGCGCGGTAGTCGACGACGCCGGGGATTACGAACTCACTCGCAACAGGGTGGCTGACTGATGTTGCCGCAGTACTGGCTGGAGACCCGCGCATGACGGCCCTGTCCGGAGTCCGGGTGCTGGAACTGGCGGACAATGTCGCGGGCGAGTACTGCGGCAAGCTGCTGGCGGATTTCGGCGCCGAGGTGATCAAGCTGGAAAAACCCGGCGGCAGCGCGACGCGCAAGCTCGGCCCCTTCGCCCCCGGCGGCGACGACCCCGAGCGCAGCGGCCTGTTCGCCTACCTCAATACCAACAAGCGCTCCGTCGAACTGGATGTCGAGAGCGAAAGCGGCCAGGGGACACTGGCGCGCCTGCTGGACAGGGTCGACGTGGTGATCGACGACCACCCGGTGGGCTGGCTGGCCTCGGTCGGCCTTGATCCGGAGACTGTGGAAAGCAAGTGGCCTGCACTGGTGCTGTGCTCAATCACCCACTTCGGCGCGGAACTGCCCGAGGACCGGGTGCACGCGGAGGACCTTACGGTCTTTCACAGCAGCGGTTGGGGCTACCACACCCCGAGCGCGCCGGACACCAGCAAGCCGCCGCTGAATGCGGCGGGGCGCTTCCTGCCGAGTTACGAGGCGGCGATGGACGCGGCCCTGTGTGTTGTCGCCGCGGTCTACGAGCGCCACGAGAACCAGCTCGGCCGTTTCATCGATATTTCCATGCAGCAGGTGATGACCTCGCGCTGCGACTACGTGGTCGCGCAGATGGTCGCCGGTGACATGCCGGTCGGTCCCGAGCGCACGGCCTACGACCTCGCCGGCCCCGCGGGGATCTTCCCCTGCCGTGAAGGCTACGCCTACATCTGGATGTCCACGCCGCAGCACTGGGCGGCGCTGCGCGAGATGCTCGACGACACCGCGTGGATGGACGAATTTCCCGAGAACTGGCTGGAGCGCGGCTGCACCCCCGAGCGGGTGGCGCTGTGCCGCGAGCACGTCACCCGCTGGCTGTCGACCCAGGACAAGCACGAGGTCGCCGCGGCTGCCCAGCAACTGGGCCTGACCCTGGTGGCGGTGAACAACGGTCGCGACCTGCAGGAATCGCCGCAGTACCAGTTCCGCAATTTCTTCGCCGAGGTGACCCACCCGGTGCAGGGCACGGCCCTCTACCCGACGGTTCCCTATCGCCTGAGTGAAACCCCGGCGCGTATCGAAAGCCCGGCGCCGCTGCTCGGCCAGCACAGTTCAGAGTACCTGGCAGGGGGTGACGCATGAGCCTGAAATCCCGCGGCGGCCCCCTGGAGGGCGTTCGCGTACTCGAATTGACCAAGGTCTGGGCCGGCCCCGCCGTAGGCAAGATGTTCGCCTACCTCGGCGCGGAGGTGATTCGCATCGAGAGTGAAGGCTCGCTGGACGTCACCCGCACCTTCGGCGTCGATGACATCAACAACGCACCGGGCTGGCAGTCGGTCAATCCGCAGAAGCTCAGCGCCCAGGTGAACATGAAGAGCGAGGAGGGGATCGAGCTGATCCTCGACCTGGCGAAACACTGCGACATTCTCGTGGAGAACCTGCGCCCGGGCGCGATCAGCCGCCTCGGCCTCGGCTACGAGCGGGTACGCGAAGCCAATCCCGGCATAGTCTATGTCTCCATGGGCATGTGGGGCAGCGAGGGGCCACTGGCCTACCAGACTGGTTACGCGCCCTGTTTTGCCGCCCTCGGCGGGGTCAGCGCGCTGGTTGGCCACGAACCCGGCTCGCCCGCGGGCATGAACACCCGCTACTCGGACTCCAGTTTTGGCGCCTCGGCGAGCTACGCCGCGATGGTCGCGCTGTTCCACAAGCGCCGCACCGGCGTCGGCCAGTTCGTCGATGTCTCCGCGGTGGAATGCATCAGCACCATGATCGGCGACAGCATCATGGACTACGCACTGAACGGCGTGGTGCAGGACTGTGTCGGCAATCATCACCCGGAGATGTCGCCACACGGCGTCTATCCCGCGCGCAACGAGGAATGGGTCAGCATTGCGGTGCGTAGCGACGCGCAGTGGGCGAGCCTGGCGGAATGCCTCGGCCAGCCGGGCCTGGCCGACGATTCGCGCTTCCGCACGCTGGCCGGGCGCAAGGCCAACGAGGTCGAACTCGACCGGCTGGTGCAGGAGTGGACTGCCGGCCTCAACGCCATGGACGTGGTCGCGAAACTGCAAAAACGCGGCATCGCCGCGGCCAAAAGCCAGAGCTCCCTCGACCTGATCGCCGATCCGCACCTGTGGATGCGCGGTTTCTATCGCGATGTTACCGATCACGCCGGGCGCTCCAAACCGACCCTCGGCCCGTCCTGGGAAATGTCCCGGGCCGCCGAGGCCAGCGACGCGGCGCCGGCGCTCGGCCAGCATAATGACTATGTTTTCGGCGAAATTCTCGGTTTGTCGGCGGAGGAGCGGGAGCGCCTCCAGGCCGCGGGAATCACCCGCTGAGAGACGCCTGGCTGTGCTGTTGAAGGGTGCACCAACGGTGGAAAAATCCGCATTTAATGCGGGGATTTGCCGGTATAACAGCGCTAGACTTGGTCCAGCTTATAAGGGCTGCGGTCGCCGCGGACTGCCGGCCCACTCACCCAACGCGCTGCGCCATGGCGCAGCGACGTTGGCGAGGTCACATAACATGCCCGCGAGGAGGGATGGATATGTCGGAAACGCTGTTCGTACTGGATAAGCGCAACTATCTCGAGTGCCAGGACGCCTACCGGGGAGACAAGAAGCAGGAGTATTACCTCGGTGAGTATTCCATCGATACCGGCTCGGTCATCGATGTGCGCGCCGAGAAAAAGGCTGTTGGCTCCTGCTCCATCATCCACATCAAATCCCGCACCAGGCAGTCTTTCATGCGCTCCTGGACGCATATCCGCGAGGATGCGACGGACGTGATCGTGCTGTGGTTCGTCAAGCGCGGCAAGCTGCGGATTTCCCACCAGTGCGGCACCAGTGTCGCCGAGGCCGGTGATTTCGCCATTACCAAGTCGATGACGCCGTTTTCCATCGACTGCCAGACCGACGACGAATCCGTGCACGAAGTGCTGCACGTGATCGTGCCAACCCACATCCTGCGCCGTTTCATCCCGCAGGAAGTGAAATCCGGATTTGCCGTGCCCGGCAGCGGCCGCGCCTTCAGCATCGCCGAACGCATGCTGACCGATGTGTTTGCCGACGAAGGTGAACTCTCCGAGCACGTGCAGCAACTGCTGGTGGAAGGCGCCCTGCAGGTGGTGGCCGAGGCGGTCAAGGACCGCGAGGACTGCACCCTGGTGCGCCAGTCCCTGCCCGACCAGCGCCTGCAGGAAGTGCTCCGCTACATCGACGTACACCTTTCCGACCCCGGCCTGTGCACTTCCGCGGTCGCCGAGGCCTGCGGTATTTCCCAGCGCTACCTCTCCTTCCTGCTGAAGGAAAACGGCACACCGTTCTCCGAACTGGTGTGGGACAAGCGGCTGAAGATTGCCCAGCGCTGGCTGTCCTCCTCGCGCCCGAATGAAGTCTCCATCGCGGAAATTGCCTTCCGTGTCGGCTTCAAGAGCCCGGCCCATTTCAGCCGCATGTTCAAGCGCGTCTACAGCAAAGGCCCGCGCGAGTACCGCGCCGCCTGCCTGGAAAACCCGGTGCTGGAGATGGACAAGCTGCCGGAGGTTCGCCGCGAGTATTACTCGGGTGGGGTCAGCAGCACACTGCAATAACCACTTTGGAATTCGGAGGGCACAACAATAAACGCTCACGATGACAATTTTCGCATGGACAGCTGTCCCGTGGCCGGCCACGAGGTAAATCTCGCGACCGCCACGCTACAGGATCCGCAGCTGCGCGCGCATCCCAACGAGTTCTACTGGACCATGCGCCACGAACAGCCGGTGTACTTCGATGCGGGCATCGGCATGTGGCTGGTGTCGCGCTACGAAGACCTGCAGACCGTGCTCGCCGACCCTGTCACCTACTCGTCGGAAGTGGGTTTTCTCGACAGTTATGCCAAGGGATTTTTCGAGGAGTTCAAGGAAATTCTCGAAAAGGACGGCGGCGGCTATTTCCCCGACGCCATCATGAGCGACCCGCCGGAACACACCCGGGTGCGCAAACTGATGGAAAAGGCCTTCACCGCCCACCGGGTGAAGCAGCTCGAGCCGGAAATCACCGATGTGGTCAACCGCCTGCTCGACAGCTTCGTCGATACCGGCAGGGTGGACGGCGTGAACGGGTTTGCCGTGCCGCTGACCACCGAGATCATCTGCGCCCAGCTTGGCATCAGGGAATTCGAGCCCGACAAGATCCAGGCCTGGTCGCTGGCGGTCACCGCGCAGATCAGCCAGATGCAGGATCACGATGCCATGGTGCGCAACGCCAGGGATATCTGTGACCTGCAGAATTTCCTTATCGCCGAGATCCGGGACCGCCAGGAAACACCGCGGGACGACATACTCTCCGACCTGATTCACGCCAGGAGCGATGACGAGGCGGAGCCTACGCTGAATTTCAGGGAGGTGGTCTCCCTGGCCCGGGCGCTGTTGATTGCGGGCAACGAAACCACCGCAACGGCCCTCGGCAACCTGCTGTTTTTCTTCGCCACCCGGCCGGAAATGGCGCAGGCGCTGTTCGACAATATCGACGACGAGCGTTACTGCAACCGCTTCGTCGAGGAACTGTTGCGCCTCGAGCCACCGGTGCGTGGCCTGGCGCGCAGCACGATCAGGGAAGTGCAACTGGGCGGGGTGACCCTGCCCGCCGGCGCCCACATGCTGTTGCTCTACGCCTCTGCCAACGACGACGAAACCGTGTTCGAGTGCCCGCGCAAGTTCGACCTGGGCCGCGCCAATATCGGTCGCCAGGTCGCCTTCGGCGCCGGGGTGCACCGCTGTGTCGGCCTGTCCCTGGCGCGCATGGAAATCAGGGTGGCGGCGCGGCAGATCGTGCGCCGGCTCAAGGATATCCAGCTGGCGGTGCCGGTGGAGGAAATTCGTTATCTGCCGACGGTGGCGACACGCTCCATCGACAGCCTGCCGCTGACTTTCAGCAAGCGTTAAAGCGCGCAGCGAAAGCGGCTGGAAGCAGGAAACACAAGGTTGCCGGCGCTGCGCGCCGGTGGCCTTTTTTACGTCGTATTTCGGCGTTTTGCCCGCCGCCGTCAAGCGGCGGCAGGGCACTGCGGGCAGTGGTTATATTCACGCCCGCGAGGTTAGAACCGCACGCTGTTGCTGCCGTATACTTTTGCCACCCAGCAGTATCGATCTGATGCGGTTACTCAAAACTAAAAAATGGGGAATACACCAATGAAACAACTCGCAAGAAAAAAACTTTACCAGCTTTTGCCTTACGCCAGTTTGTCACTGGTGACCGGCGGCCTGGTTCTCCCGGTCGCCGCGGTGGCGCAGGAAGGCGGCGCCAGCGCACTGGAGGAAGTGGTCGTAACCGCCCGCCGGCGCAGTGAGAGCCTGTCGACGGTGCCGATCTCCGTCAGCGCGCTGAGCTCGGCCCAGCTGCTGGAGCGCAACGTCTTCACCGACGCCGACCTGCAGGCGGCGGTGCCCGGCCTGACGATTCGCCAGACCCAGGGCAACAACTCACTGACCTATTCCATCCGCGGCCAGTCGGCCGACACCTTCAGCGGCTCGCCCTCGGCGGTGGTTGCCTACATGAACGAAGTGCCGCTGTCGATCAGCGGCGCCTCGACCTTCTACGACCTGGAATCGGTGCAGGTACTGAAGGGCCCGCAGGGGACACTGTTCGGCCGCAACACCACCGGCGGCGCGGTGCTCTATTCCTCCGCCAAGCCCAGCGACGAGTTCGAGGGCAAGGCGACTGTACGGATCGGCAACTACAACCTGCGCGAAGTCGAGGGCATGCTCAACGTCCCCATCACCGACAGCGTGCTGCTGCGCGGCGCTTTCAACACCCTGGAGCGTGACGGCTACATCGAGAACCTGCTGAATGGCGAGGACCTCGGCGAGCTGGATCGCGACAGCGGGCGCCTCTCCCTGACTATCCGTCCCGGCGAGCGCTTCGAGAACACCACCACCTTCGCCTATTCGGATGTGGGCGGCACCAACACCGGCGCGTCCTACACCTATAGCGTCTACGAGTGCGGCGAGACCAACAACGGCTACGCCCTGAACTGCGCGGCGGGTTCCCTCTACGGGCCGATCATGGACCAGACCTTCCAGTTCCCCGGCGCCTGGGACATCTACCTTTCCGCCCACCCGGAAGCCTACGCACCCGGTATCGTCGCCTACGTGGATGAGCAAAAGCGCATCGGCAATTACAAGACCCGGCATCCCTGGTCCGCGGACCACGACAGTGAAGACTGGATCGCGACCAACCACACGGTGTTCCAGATCAACGATCACCTGCAGATCAAGAACATCCTCGGCGCCTCCAACGCGGACACCGACTCCACCCAGCCCCAGCTCGGCGCGCCGTTCATCACCATCCTGACTGCCAATGTATTCAGCGGTAAAAGCGGTAACGAGACAGTGGTCGACTCCATCTCCGACGAGATCCAGCTCTCTGGCGATGCCCTGGATGGCGCCCTGAACTTTATCGCCGGCCTCTACTACCAGGACCAGGAAGTCGAGACCCTCTGGCCGCAGACCTATTTCGACCTGTCGCCGCTGGCACCGCCGGTCACGGCGACCAACGCCTTCCGCATCACCACCGAGACCCAGGCCTTCTACGCCCAGGGCGACTACGCGTTTACCGACCAGCTGACCGCTACCGCGGGCTTCCGCTATACCTGGGAGGACGTCACCATCGAGCACCTTCCCGGTGGCGACGCGGCTGATTTCCTCGGCTCGCCCGACCAGGACGAGAGTTTCGAGGAGCCCTCCTGGGAAGTCGGCCTGAGCTACGCCCTCAGCGACAGCACCTACACCTACGTCAAATACCGCGGCAGCTTCCGCAGCGGCGGCTTCAACGGTTCCGCCTTCCCGCCCCAGGACGGCCTGGCTACCGAAGGCGGCAACCTGTTCGACGTGGAAACCGTCGAGGACGTCGAGGCCGGCCTGAAGTTCCGCGGCGCGCTGGGCGGCATGCCGGCCTCCATGAACCTGGCCGTCTACCAGATGTGGGTCGAGGACGTGCAGCGCATCGAGTTCCCCGATCCGGACGGCCCCGGCGGCCTGGCCTCCATCGCGGTGACCGCCAACGTCCCGGAAATGGAAGTGAAGGGTGTGGAACTGGACGCCAGTGTCGGCCTCACCGACTGGCTGGAAGTGGGCGTTGCCGGTGCCTACACCGACGCGGAATTCACCGATGGCGACGTCACCCTGTTCGGTGTCGACTACAGCTACAGCCCGGTGGCCAACACGCCGGAGTACTCCGGCTCCCTGTACACCCGGATCGACTTCCTCAACGGCGGCGACATGGGCGACATCAGCCTCTACGCGGAGGTCTACGCCCAGGACGACATGTGGTTTTCCAACACCGGTGACTCCATCGGCCCGCGCACCGAAATCGACGGTTACGAGCTGATCAATGCCCGCCTGAGCTGGAAAAACATTTTCGGCAGCGGCCTGTCCGGCGCGATCTACGGGCGCAACCTGGCGGACGAGGATCACTTCGTCGGCGGCATGCCCCTGGGCGCGTCGCTGGGGCATAACTCCACGGTGGTCGGCGAGCCGCGCACCTACGCCATGGAACTCAGCTACGAGTTCTGAGACAGTGACAGAACCGGGCCCGCAGGGGCCCGGTATTTTTTTTGGTTTGCGAGGCGGCGCCGGGCGCCCCCTCGTTTCAAGAGCAATTTCTGCGGAGTAATCCATGAACAACAACGAAAGCTACGATGTCGTGGTGGTCGGTTCCGGTTCTGCCGGGGCCATGGCGGCGCTGCGCGCGGCGGACCTCGGCCTGTCGGTACTGGTGGTGGAAAAGGCGCACAAGTTCGGTGGTACCTCCGCGACCTCCGGCGGTGTGATGTGGATCCCCAACCACCAGCTGGAAGCCAATGACGACACCCGCGAGGAGGTGGAAACCTACCTCGACGCGCTGATCGACGTGCCGATCCAGAAAGACCGGCTCGCAGCTTTCCTCGACAAGGCGCCGGAGATGGCGAAGTTCCTCAAGGACATGGGCGTGCCCCTGTTCGTCGCCGCCTGGCCGGACTATTTCCACAGCCTGCCCGGCGGTCGCGCCGACCGCTCCCTGGTCTGCGACACCTTCGACGGCCGCGAGCTGGGCGACCGCTACCCGCTGATGCGCGAGCAGTACAACCGCTTCAAGGTGCTCGGCCGCTACGCCATCGACCTGCCGCAGTTCTTCGCCATCTCCACCCAGTCGCCGGGCTGGATCAAGGTCTTCCTGAAGATGGCCTGGACCTACTGGAGCGATCTCAGCACCCGCTTCATCGGCAAGCGCGACCGCCGCTTCACCCAGGGCGGCGCGCTGATGGGCCACGTCTTCAAGCGCCTGTTCGACCGCGGCGTGGAAATCCGCCTGGAGACCAAACTCGACGAACTGATTCTCGAGGGCGGTGAAGTGAAGGGCGTGAAAGTCAGCAACTTCGGCCGCGGCTACGCCATCGAGGCCCGCCACGGCGTGGTGCTGGCCGCCGGCGGCTTCGAGTGGAACCAGGAACTGCGCGACCGCTTCCTGCCGGTGCCGGGCCTGACCCGCCACAGCAGCACACCGGAAGACGGCAACCGCGGCGAGGCCCTGCTGGCCGGTATGCAGATCGGCGCCGCCACCGAGCACACCGGCGACGCCTGGTGGATGCCGACCATGCACCTGCCGATGCCCAGGGCTTCCAACTTCGAGGAGATTCACCAGGCCGCCTTCGACGTCGGCCGCCCGCACAGTGTCTGCGTCAACCGCCTGGGGGTGCGCTTCGTCGACGAGGCCTGCGGCTACGACGAGTTCGGCTGCGCGATGGTCGCCGACCACCTCGCCACCGGGGCCAACAACCCCTGCTGGCTGGTCTTCGATGCCAAGTTCCGCAAGAAGTGGACCGCTGGCGGCTTCCTGCCCAGCATCATCATGCCCGACTGCTCCATCCCGGTGGACTGGTGGGATCACTACATCTTCAAGGCGGACAGCATCGAGGCCCTGGCGGCGAAGATCCACGTGCCCGCCCAGACGCTGCGCCAGACCGTGAACAGGATGAACCAGTACGCCCAGAGCGGGGTGGACGAGGAGTTCGGCCGCGGCGGCAACGATTACGACCGCATGTTCGGCGACGTGAACATCTCCCCCAACCCCTGTCTCGGCTCCATCGACAAGGCACCTTACTACGCCGTGCCGATCAACGCCGGCGATCTCGGCACCAAGGGCGGCCTCAAGGCGGATGCCGCGGCGCGGGTGGTGGATGGCAAGGACCAGCCCATCCCCGGTCTCTACGCCGCGGGCAACAACTCCGGCACACCTTTCGGTAACCGTTACCCCGGCGCAGGGGGTACAATCGGGCCCGCGATGACCTTTGGTTACGTGGCGGCGGAAGACATCGCCAGGCGCGCCGGCAAGCTGCAGGCGCCCGCTGCCGACGACTAGTTTGTAGAGGACCCAGATGGCACAGCAGTTACCCCAGTACGAGACCCTCGCCCTGACCCGCGAGGGCCGGCGGCTGACGATCACCATGAACATGCCCGACACCATGAACGCGGTTACTGCGCTCATGCACGAGGAGCTGGCGGAGGTGTTCACCGTGGCCGCGATGGACGAGGGCTCCGATGTCATCGTGCTGACCGGCGCCGGCAGGGCCTTCTCCGCCGGCGGCAACCTGGACCACCTGGCCAACAACGCCGCCAACCCGCACCTGTTCGAGAAGGACCTGCAGCAGGCCAAGCGCATCCTGGGTGCCATCCTCGACCTGGAAAAGCCGCTGATCTGCCGCATGAACGGTCACGCGGTGGGCCTCGGCGCCACCCTGGCCCTGTTCTGCGACATCGTCTACGCCAGTGAGAAAGCGAAGATCGGCGACCCCCACGTGGCCCTCGGCCTGGTGGCCGGCGACGGCGGCGCGATCATCTGGCCGCAGCGTATCGGCCTCACCCTGGCCAAGGAGTTCCTGCTCACCGGCGAACTGCTCGGCGCCCAGCGCGCGGCGGACATCGGCCTGATCAACAAGTGCCTGCCCGCCGAGGAACTGGACGCCGCGGTCGACGAACTGTGCGGCAAACTCCTGAACGGCGCCCAGAACGCGATCCGCTGGACCAAGGTGCTGACCAACATGGAGCTCAAGCGCCTGGCCGGCAGCGTGCTCGAAGCGGGTATCGCCTACGAGGCGGTGTCCGTGCGTACCCCGGATCACCAGGAGGGTGTGAAGGCGCTGCAGGAGAAGCGGGCGCCGGTGTTCCCCAGCAGCAGGCCACAGCGGAAAGGCGAGTAAGCCCGGTACTGATCCCTGGCGATTGCTCAGAGCAGTTTGATATCGCGTGGTTTGCCGACGGAGTCGATGATCAGGGCATCAAAGAGCCTGATGACATTCTCCTCGGGATAGTCTTCCGGCATCCGCATCCACCAGGCGAGGATTTCAAAAACTCCGCTGGTAACGAAGGGCACCGCCAGGTCTGCGGGCAACCAGGGATTGGCCCGCCCGCGGGTTGCTGTGATTTCGCGTGCTGCCCGCATGAACTCCTCGCGCATGGCGGGGGCCGCGCCCCCGTTGAGGAGGGTTTTCCACAGCCTGCGATGCGCCTGCACGTAGTCACACAGTGCCTGCCCCGACTCTTCTTGCGGTGGCTGGACAATCGCATTCTGCCCAAGGTTCAGCAGTTTGCGTATTTCTTCCGCAGCGATATGGTTCAGCAGGTCGTCCTTGCCCGAGAAACGCCGGAAAAACGTCGGGTAGCTGACGCCGGCCTCGTCGGTAATGTCGCGTATCGTGATCTCTTCGAGTGATCTGCGTTCGAGCAGAGCAAGAAAGGCCGAGCTGAGCAGTTCGATCGAGCGCTGGACACGTGCGTCATCCGGCTTCGAGGGTGTCGTCGTGCGTGGCCTGGCCAAGTCAATGCCCGTTAATCAGTATGCATAATGCTTGATATCGTACTACAAACCACACACTGATTGCCGTCCGGGGCAATCAGTGTGTGATGGGCTTGCCACCGGGATGGCCTTGCCACTGCTTTGGCGATAGCGGAACTGCGTGGGGTGAGCCGGGGCAATTCTCAATCGTCGGTGATACACCCGTCCTCATTGGCCATCCAATGAACGAAGCGGTGCAGCGGGTACATCGCATCGTGGGGATTGCCTATTGCGCTGGGCCCGGCTTCGCCCAGCCGGACCACGCGCTGTGCTCCGCCGCTGGCGAGATGATCGCGCAACTCGCTCATCCGGCTGAAGGGATAGACGCCAACGGTCTGGGTGGCAACGTTCACGTACTTCATCGCCTCCATCAGGCTGGGTACGCAGACGACATTCGAGGTTTTGCGCAAGGGATGAAAATCTACGGGTTCTTCTGAACGGATCGCGACGCCTCGTCCATCGGATTTACCGAACACGGCGTATTCGTCGTCCATCATGCGCAGTACGTCGATTTGCTCCTTGAGCTCCAGGTCGAGCGGGCGCGGCGTACCTTCGCCCATGTAATCGATGCGAATCCGCTCGGCCAGTATTTCGCAGTAGCGATCCGCCTGTTCCGGCGTTGCCTCGATAAAGGTAAAGCGGCTGGATACACAGGGCTCCTGTCCGCCTATGGCGACGTCCATTGCATTCAGGGCAGCCACCCTTGCCATGGTGTCGTCGTCGGTGAAGGCTTCCTTGCCGACCATGGAGATTGAAGTCTTGGGGTCGAAAGAGACGAGCTGGAAGCCAGGCCCGATGTATTTCATGACGTGGTTGATCGCGTCGCCACCGCCCCAGGCAACCAGTTTGTCGAAGTATTGCGGGCGGTAGAGGATGCGCTCAACGTCTTCGTCGCCACCCCGCCAGTAGATCGCGGACATGGACTGAACCACGGGGTGATTCGGGTCGACCTCAGCCATGCTGCGCAGGAAGGCTACTGTCGAGTACGGGTCCGCAGAGGCCATCTTGAACAGGCTGACGGACTTTACCAGCGCCGATTGCGCAATCGAACGGATACCCTGGGACGGTGCATTGCCGGGCAATACGTGAAGAAGGCGCGGCGAATAGGCGCGGATATAGCTGCGCCGTCCCTGGTGATCGGTATGCGGTACCCATTCGTCGAGGGCCTTGGGGTTGGGGAAATTCTGCTCGACCAGTTCCCACAGGGATTTCCGGTCCAGGTAGTCCACAGAGTTCACCATCTGGTATTCGATTGACTTGCGTGGCTGCAGGCTGACCTGTGCGATGCGATCGATAGTTTCCTGTACGTAGGTGTTGTTGGGGTCAGCGAGCTTCTGGCCGGCCTCGTAAAGAAAGTCGATGATTTCCGCGACGGGAACATTGAGCAACGGCGGCACTTCCGTGCGTGGTGTGACCAGTTCGTTCAAATCGATTCCCGGTGTCGCAAAACTGACGCCAAGGTCGCGCGAGCGGTGTAAGTTATCGCTGCCCTCCACGACGCGCCCACGCACGAAGAAAGGGGCGGATTCGGTTGCGGGTTGGTCATTGCTGTTCGGGGTCGTATTCATAGTGTTTCTCCGGAATTGTGCGGGCCGAAATCAGGAAATGCCGCGCGGCCCTCGACCTTGCCCTCGCCCACCGGCAGCAGTTCATCGCCGTTCTCGTTCAGCGGCAGGCACACCAGCCACGCGGGGATATGGTAGCGGCCACCGGCCTGGCAGCGCGGCATGTTGGTCAGCAGTTCCTGCATGCCGTAGGACATGAAGGTGTTTTCCGGGCGGATGTTGAACGTCTCGTAGACGAACTCGCGGTAATCGTCCGGGAGCTGGCTCCGTTTCAGGCCGCCGCTGACGAAAATCGCGTTCTTATGCTTGAAATGCTCGCCGCTGTAGCCGCGCTCGCGCACCGCTTTGGCTAGCGCGTAGTGGCCGGACCAGAGTCCCATGAACAGCAGCTTGTCCCCGGCAGCCTCGATAACCGCTTCCGCGGCGTCCTCCAGCGCGTTGTCCATGGCGTTCTGCCGCGCAGCGGGTCTTCTCAAACTCCACGATTTCCCCGGGCAGGGCGCTGCCATCGGCAATTTTCTTGCGCATGACGATCATTTCAGTGAGGGAACCCACGGTAATCGGGGGAACCTGCAGCGAGATGGGCGCCACGTCGGTGCGGGCAAACGCGGTAAACAGGCCGATACCCAGGGCAGTGTTCTTCGGCACCTGGGCTACGGGGGCTGAGCTGACCAAGCGCCAGCTCTGGTCGGATTTCAGGCCGGCACCCCAGCACACCGCATCCACCAGGTCTTTCTTGCCTATCTCGATATCCCGCGCATTCTGGTTCAGCACCGCCGACTTGCCAGTGGTTCCGCTGGAACAGGAAACGTAGTGTCCGGCTTCCTGCAGTCGCCCGATCCATTCGTCAATACCGGCGATATTGTCGAGATTGGCGTTGTCGGTCGGGTAGGCGGAAACGCTGCCAAGCCATTTGGTGAGCTTGTCCCACTTTTGGCCGATCAGAAAACTTTCCGGGTAGCTCTTGTAGGCAGTGTGAGGCAACAGCAGGGGGACGGCGTCTTCCAGCGATCGAACCTCCTCCACCTCGCAGTCAGCGGCGCGCATGGCTACCAGCCTGATCCGCGCCTTTTGCTCCTGCAATCGTTCGTTGATGGCTTGCACCTGCAGGTCGCGAATTTCATCGAAGGGCTGGTCGTAACCGGTCCCGTTCTCCATATGGCGCAAGAGTTTGTCGGCAGCGCCTCCCATGGCGGGGTCTCCTGTTCCTGTGTTTATTCGGCTTTCGCAGTAAGTGTGTTTGCTTGTTTGCAACGCTGAAATGATATTTCAAATATCATATTGAGAGAATAGCGAGTATTTCCGAGTCTTTCCACTAATTTATGATATATATAAAATCATATAAACTGGCGCGACGAGGAGCGATGCATGGGACAAGCTTGGTCAACTGGCGTCTAAAACTATCCACCTTTTGGCGCCCAAAACTGTCCAGTCTATTACACTGGTTTTCTCCGTTTCTTGCTGATCCCCTGGCTCTCCTTGAAGCGATAGGAGTCGTTGCCGGTTTCCGTACCGCCAATCAGGACGCTGAGGCGGGAGGTTCAGGGGGAGGCCGCTGACCAGCCATCAGGGGTTGGATTTCTTGACGAACTCCGACTTCAGCATCATCTGCCCCGCCTTGTCGACGCGGCAATCGATATTGTGATCGCCGTCGACGATCCGGTTGATGCGGATTTTCGTGCCCACTTTCAGCACGGTCGAAGTGCCCTTGACCTTGAGGTCCTTGATCAGCGTCGCGTTGTCGCCTTCGACCAGGTCATTGCCGTTGGCATCCTTCACCGTGGCGACAGCCTCGCCTTGTTCCGCGCCAGCCTGCCATTCGTGGCCGCACTCCGGGCAGACCAGTTGGTCGCGATCTTCATAGGTGAAAGTTGACTGGCATTGGGGGCAGGGGGGATAACCGCTCATGGCTGGGTCCTTTTTCCGATTCAAAAAATAACAGTGAAGTCTTTCAGGCCGACCGCGCGGATGAGTTGCGCCAGCGCGTTGAGGTCATCCATGGAGATCGGGCTGTCGTCGTTATCGGCGAGAATGAACGACTTGTAGTGTATGTCGCGCAGCATCACGAACCACTGCGCCGGGTGCGATGGACTGACCATGACCCGGGCTTCCTTCCACACGCCCTGCGTGCCGAGTTCTATTGCGTTATCCAGTTTCATGGGAGCCGTTGCTTGCCTCCGGATTGTAGACTGCGTCAGCCAGGCTGGGGTAGGACAGGTCCAGCGGTCCGCGGGATTCGTCGCGGGCCCGTGCCAGTGTTTTCAGGGGCTGGAACTGCCAGTCGGAAAAGCGCAGGGCAATGCCCTGGCGCTCACAGTGGGCCAGCAGCTTTTCGATTGCCGCCAGGCCGCCCGCGTCGAGATAGGCGCTGTAGCGCATGTGCAGGACGATACCCACGGCGCCCTCCGTGCGCTGTAGCAACTCGCTGAAGATACGGTCCGCGGCGGCGAAAAACAGCGGGCCGTTGACCTTGAAAACCCGCCAGTTCGCGGGCGGGGAGCCGGGCAGTAGGTCGCGGTTGTCGCTTATCTCCACTACCTGGGTGAGGGTGGCGATCTCCTTCATGAACAGTACCGACGCCAGCAGGACCCCGGCGGTGATGGCGATCACCATGTCGAAGAACACCGTGAGCGAGAGGCAGGTCAGCAGCACCGCGACGTCACTGGCCGGGGACTTGCGGATCAGGCGGGCGATTTTGTCGGCTTCACTCATTTGCCAGGCCACCACCATCAGCATGGCCGCCATGGCCGGCATCGGTATGCAGGCCAGCGCAGCGGCGAATACCAGCAGGCCGGACAACACCACAAGGGAGTGGGTGAGGGCGGCCAGCGGCGAGACTGCCCCGGCCCTGAAGTTGGATGCGGAGCGCGCGATGGCGGCGGTCGCGGTAATCCCGCCGAAAAACGGCGTCACCACGTTGGCCAGTCCCTGCGCGAGCAGTTCGCTGTTGGCGCTGTGGCGCTTGCCCGACATGCCGTCCAGCACGACTGCGCAGAGCAGCGACTCAATGGCCCCCAGCATGGCGATGGCAAATGCCGCGGGCAGCAATGCCGAAAACAGGCCAAAGGACAGCTGCAGGGGCTCGCCGTTCGCGCCGGGGTAATTCCAGGGCCAGTCGAGGCGGGGCAGGAAGGGAGGAATGCCGTCCGCGGTGCCGCCGTCTGCCAGCAGGTAGTGGAAGCGCGAGCCGATGGTGTCCACTTCACTGCCGAGTTGCGCCAGGGCCATGCCGAGCACGGAGGACAGCAGCAGTGCCGGCAGGTGCGGCGGTATCGCTGTGCGCAATCTGGGCCAGAGCGCCATGACCACCAGGGTGAAGAGCGCGAGTGCGGTACTCGCCAGATCCAGCCGGTGCAGGTTGCCGGCAATCGCGGCCAGCTTGCCGAGGAAGTCCTCGGGCATCCCGTCGATGGCGAGGCCGGTGAAGTCGGGGACCTGCAGCACCGCGATGACAACGGCGATACCGCCGGTGAAACCCAGGGTTACCGCTGCCGGGATGTACTCGATGAAGCGGCCGAGACGGGCCCAGGCCATGGCCATGAGAATGGCGCCGGCCATGACGGAGGCCAGCAGCAGGCCGCCGAGGCCGTATTTCGCGGTGAGCGGCTGCAGGATGACCACGAAGGCCGCGGTCGGCCCGGAGATGCTGTAGCGGCTGCCGCCGGCCAGGGCGATGATCGCGCCGGCGATGATCGCGGTGTACAGGCCGTGCTGTGGTGCCACGCCGCTGGCAATGGCCAGGGCCATCGCCAGGGGAATCGCTATCACACCGACAGTAAGCCCGGCCAGCAGGTCCCTGCGCAGTTCGCCGCGGCCATAGCCCTCCGCCAGCGCCTCGCGCAGCGCATACCCCGGGCGCAGTGAGAAGAGGTGTTTACGCTGGGGCATCGGGGGAAATTACACTCCAATTCGGGGTTGGCTGGATCGGTTTGCTCAGCCGCCTGTGGGCTGTGCCGGCAGTTGTCTGCAGCCGCCCGGGCGGTGCGGGCATGGGCTTGAGGTGTGTGTATTGTATTATAATAACATTAACATCAAATTATATTGCAAACCGGGTGCCAGGCATTTGGCCCGGCCGGCCGATGCCCCGGGCGTCCGGGTGCGGTGCAGGGAGATTGCAATGGGGCTGGAGACTGGTGGCAGGTCGCGGAGGGTTGCGGCTTGGGGCCGGGCGGATTCCCCGGGTAAACTCCCCAGCCAGGCAAACGTACACTCCGAACGTCGGACAACGAGTTGAATCATGGAAAAGCGCACTGCACGGCTGACCGTGCTGGTCGACCCACAAAAGAAAGCGGCATTCGAACAACTGTGCGCGCAGGAGGACGTCACCCCCTCGCAGAAAATCCGCCAGTTCATGCGCGAATACATCGAGCAGGCGCTGGGTGCGGACTGGAAGGACGAGGTCTTCGGGGGCGCTGACAAGGCGGAGTAAGCGCCCTGCCGTCGCGGCCCTCCCCGCGCCGCTCGCCCCCCCCCCCCCCCCGGGGCGGGTGCGGCGGACACCTCGCCTTGCGCGGGAGCGCGCGGCACCAGCCCCTACTGCACCTGTGCTTCCTGTAACAGCGCGTCGATCTGGTTGATGGCCGAGGAGGCCCCCTCCACGACTCCCATCTCGAGTACCTGCGCCAGCGCTTCCCTGCTCGCGTAGGTGCTGCTGTAGGTCGCCCGGGTCCCCTCGTCGGTAGCGCTAAAGCTGTATTCGTTTATCGATACCGGCATCCCGGGGATGGCATTGAACTCCGCGTCGGCAAAGCCGTCGTCGAAGCACAGCAGGTGGGGCGCCTCGACACGGGTGACGACCCAGTAACCACAATACTTCTCACCCTCCGGGCTGGTCATGAAGTAGGTCGTGCGCGCGCCCACGGTGAGTTGGTGGTCGACAAAGGTCGCCGGGTGGGAGGGTGGCCCCCAGACCCGCTCCAGTTGCCGCGGGTCGGCGTAGATGTCCCAGATCCGCTGCACCGGCGCGGCGAACTCGGCCACGATGGTCAGGTTGAGGGATTCGAGGTCGTGGGTAACATCGATGACGGGCATGCTCATTCCTCCGTTGCTTGGTTGGCGGCCGCAGGGGCGTCGCCTTGCGCCTTTTCCCCGGCCAGCAGGTCGTCGATACGATCGATCCTGCCGCGCCAGACAGCTTCGAGTTCACCCAGCAGGGCCGCCGCGGAACGCAGAGCCGCCACGTCGCCGCGCGCCAGCGCCTCGCGGCCCTGCCTGCGCTTGGTCAGCAGCCCTGCCCGCTCCAGTACGGTCACGTGTTTCTGCACCGCGGCGAAGCTCATGTCGTAGGCGCTCGCCAGGGCGGTAACCGAGTGCTCCCCGGCCAGTGAGCGGCGCAGGATGTCGCGCCGGGTGCGGTCGGCCAGTGCGTGGAACAGGGCGTCGGTGCGGTCTTCGGGTGAAATATACATGCCGTAAATATACAACCAAAAGGTTGTATGTCAAGCGGGCCGCCGGGCCCCGGCAGGCTCGAAAAGAGTCCCCGTGCCCCCGTATATCCTGCTACATTAAGCGCCCGGGTGCGCCGCAGGCGGCGGTATTCCCACCCTGCGCCAGGGCCAGGCCGTACCCGGCCGCAGAGATAGCGCTAGCCCCGCGGGAGTCACCCGGCACAGGCACAAGACTGAACTATAAGGAATTAACATGGACGATAAATCCCGAGAGTTTGACGCGCACGACTTCTTCCGCAGCGACTTCTTCGTCAACAACCCCTACGCCTATTTCGATTACCTGCGGGAGCAGTCCCCGGTACTGCGCGAGCCGCACCAGGGTATTTTCATGGTTACCGGCTACGACGAGGCGCTGGAGATCTACAACGATCCCGAGCGCTTCTCCTCCTGCATGTCGACCACCGGACCCTTCGCCGGCTGTTCCATCCCCCTGGAAGGGCGCGGCAACGAGGACATCTCCGCGCTGATCGAGGAGTACCGCGACCAGACCCCCTTCAGTGACCAGATCACCACCATGGACCCGCCGAAGCACACCGAACACCGGGCGTTGCTGTCGCGCCTGATAACGCCGGTGCGCCTGAAGCAGAACGAGGACTACATGTGGGACCTGGCCGGGAAGCAGATCGACACTTTCATCGCGGCCGGCGAGTGCGAGTTCATGGGCGCCTTTGCCCAGCCCTTCGCCGTGCTGGTGGTCTCCGACCTGCTCGGCGTCCCGGCCGAGGACCGCATCCAGTTCCGCCAGCAGCTGATCCGCCAGGAACAGGAGAGCGCCGCTATCGGCGGCACCGCGGACAGGGAGGTCCAGCACTCGCCGCTGGAGTGGCTCTACGACACCTTCTCCACCTACATCGAGGACCGCCGGGCCAATCCCACCGGGGATATCCTCACCGGCCTTGCGGAAGCCACCTTCCCCGACGGCTCGATCCCGGAGCCCATCGACGTCGCCCGGGTCGCCTCCAACCTCTTCGCCGCGGGGCAGGAGACCACGGTGCGCCTGCTCAGCTACGCCTTCCAGTTGATTGGCGACCGCCCCGATATCCAGCAGCGCCTGCGCGAGGACCGCAGCCTCATTCCCAACTTCGTCGAGGAGTGCCTGCGCTTCGAGGGGCCGGTCAAGGGCGACTTCCGCCTGGCGAAGAAACCCACCCAGGTCGGCGGCGTGGATATCCCGGCGGGCAGCTTCCTCTACATCGCCAACAGCGCCGCCAACCGCGACGCGCGCCAGTTCGACAATCCCGCCGAGTTCCAGGTGGACCGGCCCAACGCCCGCCTGCACGTGGCCTTCGGGCGCGGCCGCCACGCCTGCCCCGGGGCGCCCCTGGCGCGGGCCGAGGCGGTGGTCAGCCTCAACCGCATGTTCGACCGCACCACCGACATCCGCATCTCGGAGAAGGTCCACGGGCCGGCCGGCGCGCGCAACTACAGCTACCTGCCGACCTTCATCCTGCGCGGCCTGACCCACCTCGCCCTGGAGTTCGACGTGGCGCCGGAGAGTGCGCAATGAAGGTTCGTGTCGATGCTGACATCTGCGCCGGCTTCGGCGTCTGCCTCGGGCTCTGCCCCGAGGTCTTCGAACTGCACGACGACGGCTACGCCGTCGTGCTGGTCGCCGAGGTGCCGGCGGAGCACGCGGAGGCGGTGCGAGCGGCGGTCAGCCAGTGCCCGGCCAACGCGATCTCCCTCAGCGACGACTAGGGCCACAGGCCCCTTTCAGGGGACCACCACCGCAGCGCCGTGGAAGCGTCCGTGGCGCAGGTCTTCCAGCGCGACAGCCAACTGTTCCAGGGGATATTCCGTCACCTCGGTGCGTACCGGTATCGCCGCGGCCCGAGGCAGGAAGGCCTCACCGTCGCGGCGGGTCAGGTTGGCCACCGAGTGCAGGCTGCGCTCACCCCACAGGTCCCGGTAGGGGAAGCCGGGAATATCCGACATGTGGATGCCGCCGCAGACCACCCGGCCGCCCTTGCGCACCGCCCGCAGTGCCTGCGGCACCAGTTCGCCGGCGGGGGCGAAGATGATCGCCGCCTCCAGCGGCTCGGGCAGGGCCTCCCCGGCACCGCCGGCCCAGCAGGCGCCCAGCGAGCGGGCGAAGGCCTGCCCCTGGCTGTCGCCGTCGCGGGTGATCGCCAGCACCCGCCAGCCGTCGGCACTCGCCACCTGCACCAGGATATGGGCCGCCGCGCCGAAGCCGTAGAGGCCCAGCGCCCTGCCGTTGCCGGGCCGGTAATCCCCGGCCATGCCGTAGGCGCGATAGCCAATCAGGCCCGCGCAGAGCAGCGGCGCCACCTGGGTGTCGCTGAAGTTGCCCGGCAGGGGGAAGCAGAAGTCGGCGTTGGCCACGGCGTACTCCGCCATGCCGCCGTTGTGCTGGTAACCGGTGTAGCAGGCCGCGTCGCAGAGATTTTCCCGCGCGCTGCCGCAGTAGTCGCAGTGGCCGCAACTGCCGCCCAGCCAGGGGACGCCGACGCGCTGGCCGAGCCGGAAGCCGCGCGCCTGCGACCCGAGGGCGACGACCTCGCCAACGATCTGGTGGCCGGGAATCAGCGGCAGTCGCGGCTGCGCCAGTTCGCCGTCGATGATGTGCAGGTCGGTGCGACAGATGCCGCAGGCCTTCACCCGCAGCAGGAGCTGCCCGGGCTGCGCCTCCGGTACGGGCACCCGGGACAGGGCCAGGGGCTTGCCGACACCGCTGAAAATCATTGCCCGCATCGTGCTTGCTGCTGTCATCGCTGGCTTCCTGTCAGTGCCTCAACTGGTGCGCCCGTGCTGCGGGGGCAATTGGCCTTCCAGTATAGAGTGTCGCGGCCCGGGCGGTGCCGGGCGGGAAGGCGAGTCCCGCTCTTGCCGGGCTTAAAGGCGGTTTATACTTGGCGCAGCCAGTCACATCGAGTCCTTGCATGAAAAAGCAGAACAGCAAGCAATCCGCCGCGCGCAGTGACGCGCCGCGGCCACTGACCCTGCGCCGGGTGGGCATCGACACCTACCACGAGAACGTGGCCTACCTGCACCGCGACTGTGAAATCTACCGGGCCGAGGGCTTCCAGGCCCTGTCCAAGGTGGAAGTGCGCGCCAATGGCACCTGCATCCTCGCCAGCCTCAACGTGGTGGATGACAGCGCCATCGTCGACTGCCAGCAGCTCGGCCTGTCCGAGGATGCCTTCCGCCAGCTCGGGGTCGACGACGGCCACGGGGTCACGGTGTCGCAGGCGGAGCCGCCGCGCTCGATTCCCTCCCTGCACCGCAAGATAGCCGGCGAGCGCCTCGACAGCGCGGACTTCGCCGGCATCATCGAGGACATCGCCGCCCACCGCTACTCGAAGATCGAGCTGACCGCCTTCGTGGTGGCCTGCAACCAGGGCGAGCTGGACCGCGAGGAGGTGTTCTACCTCACCGATGCCATGAGCCAGGTGGGGCGTCGCCTCGACTGGCACGAATACCCGGTGGTCGACAAACACTGTATCGGCGGCATTCCCGGCAATCGCACCTCGATGCTGGTGGTGCCCATCGTCGCCGCCCACAACATGCTCTGCCCGAAGACCTCCTCCCGCGCCATCACCTCGCCGGCTGGCACCGCCGACACCATGGAGGTGCTTGCGGCGGTGGAGATGCCCTTCGAACGGCTCACGGAAATCGTCCACCGCCACCGCGGCTGCCTGACCTGGGGCGGCACCAGCGATCTCTCGCCGGCCGATGATGTGCTGATCTCCGTGGAGCGGCCGCTGTCCATCGATTCACCGGGGCAGATGGTCGCCTCGATCCTGTCGAAAAAAGTCTCCGCCGGCTCCAGCCACCTGCTGCTGGACATCCCCATCGGCCCGAGCGCCAAGGTCCGCTCGATGCCCGAGGCCCAGCGCCTGCGCAAGCTGTTCGAGTTCGTCGCCCGGCGCATGGGCCTGGTGATCGATGTGGTGATCACCGATGGCCGCCAGCCGGTGGGCAGGGGCATCGGCCCCATGCTGGAGGCGCGGGATGTGATGCGGGTGCTGGAGAACCACCCCGAGGCCCCCGCCGACCTGCGCCAGAAGGCCCTGCGCCTGGCCGGGCGCATGCTCGAGTTCGACCCGGATGTGCGCGGTGGCGACGGCTTTGCCATCGCCCGGGACATTCTCGACTCGGGCCGGGCGCTGGAGAAGATGCAGGCGATCATCGAGGCCCAGGGGCGCAGGGACTTCGACCCGCACGCCCCCGCCCTGTCGCCACTCAGCTTCGAGGTGAATGCGCCGGCTTCCGGCATGGTAGTGGATATCGACAACCAGCAGCTGGCCCGCATTGCCCGCCTGGCGGGAGCACCCAAGGCCCCGGGGGCGGGAGTCGACCTGCTGGTCAAGCTGGGCGACACGGTAGCGGGAGGCGACCCGCTATACCGGGTTTACGCCGCCTATCCCACCGAGATGGCCTTCGCCCGTGAGGCCAGCGCCAGGCACAGCGGCTACAGTATCGGTGCCGCCGAACAGCTGGCGCAGGTATTCGTGGAGTTCTGAGCATGGCACTGCTGCTTTACAACCCGGACGAGTCCGCCGCTGCCGCGCGCCTGGCACAGGCCAGCGGCCTGGAATCCGCCGCTTACCAGTGCCATCGCTTTCCCGACCAGGAGTTGCGGCTGACCCTGCCGCTGGCGGAGGGCGGGCCCCTGCCGCCTACCCTGGTGCTCTACCGCAGCCTCGACCGGCCCAACGACAAGCTGGTGGAACTGCTGCTGATCGCCCGCCACGCCCGCACGGCGGGCATCGGCCGCCTTGTGCTGGTGGCGCCCTACCTGGCCTACATGCGCCAGGACATCGCCTTCCACCCCGGCGAGATCGTCAGCCAGCAGGTGATCGGGCATTTTCTCGCCGGGCTGTTCGACGCGGTGATCACCGTCGATCCCCACCTGCACCGCATCCAGCACCTGGCCGAGGCGATTCCCGGCGGGCAGGCCATCGCCCTGTCCGGCGCGCCGCGGCTGGCCGAGCTGATCGGGCGGCGGCGCGAGGCGCCGCTGCTGCTCGGTCCCGACGCGGAGTCCCGCCAGTGGGTGGAGATGGCCGCCGGCCAGCTCGGCTGCGACTACGGGGTGTGCAGCAAGCGGCGCAGCGGCGACCGGCAGGTGGAGATCACGCTGCCCCCGCTGCAGTTCAGCGGCCGCCAGGTGGTGCTGATGGACGATGTGGCCAGCTCCGGCCGCACCCTGGCCCGGGCCTGTGAGCTGCTGTTGCAGGCCGGGGCGGCCTCGGTGGATGTGGCGGTCACCCACGCGCTGTTCGCCGGGGATGCGCTGGAGGTGCTGCGGGCCGCTGGCGTGGGTGAAATCTGGAGCACCGACTGTATCAGTCACGGCAGCAACGCCATCGACATGGCGCCGCTGCTGAGCCAGGCACTGCTGCCCCTGCTGGGCCAGGCCGTGCCGGCCGCCTAGAGCTGCGCCTGCGCCCAGCGCACGATGTCCGCCGCGCCCATGGCGCCCGCCTGCCGGGCGTGCTCTCGGCCGCCGCGGAACAGGATCAGGGTGGGGATGCTGCGAATGTTGTAGCGCGCGGCGATGGCCTGTGCCGTTTCCGTGTTCACCTTGGCCAGCCGCAGCTGCGGCTCCAGCACGGCGGCCGCCTGGGCGAAAGCGGGTGCCATCACCTTGCACGGGCCGCACCACGGGGCCCAGAAATCCACCAGCAGGGGGAGGTCGCTGCGCTCCAGGTGGCGGGAGAAGTTGTGCTCGCCGAGCTCGAGCGCCTGTCCGCCAAACAGTGCCTGGTGGCAGCTGCCGCAGCGGGGCGCGGCGCCGAGCCTCGCCCGCGGCAGGCGATTGACCGCGTCACAGTGGGGGCAAACGATATGGCATGACTCACTCACGACGGAACCCTCGAAGCCTGGCGTCTTCTACTATATTGGGTTCGAAGCCGGAGAAACAATCCGCCACCGTCACTGCTTTGCCGCGACTGCAAGGAGCCGCCATGGAACTGCTCGAGATCAGCGAAAAACATGAACTGCGCCGCGAACAGGCCGCCGACCTGCTGCGCGAGCTGGCCGATTCCCTGGCCCGCCACAACGGCGTGGACTTCCTGCAAGATGGCAAGAAACTCCACGTCAAGGTCGCGGACGAGCTCAAGCTAGAGTTCGAGGTCGAGGTGAAAAGCCACAAGGGCAGCATCGAAATCGAACTGAGCTGGAAGTCGTGAGCACTTCCCCCCCGGACCAGGGCCAGGCGCCCTCCTGCAGTGGTGCCTGCATGTGCGGGGCGGTGCGCTTCTCTTGCAGCGGTGCGCCGCGCTTTGTCGCCGACTGTGTCTGCGAATCCTGCCGGCGCGCCCACGGCGCAGCAGCGGTAACCTGGGTGGGGGTGGAGACAGCCCGGTTCCGCATCGATGCTGGCGAGGCGCAGCTCGAGTGGTACCCCTCCAGTGCCGAATCCGAGCGCGGCTTCTGCCGCCACTGCGGCACGCGCATGTTCTTCCGCTCCAGCAAATGGGCCGGGGAAACCCACATGGCGCTGGCCTGCCTGGACGGGAACCACGGCCTGGTGTCCAGCGGTGTCGGTTTCCGCGAGGAAATGCCCGCCTGGACCGCACTGCTACTGCCGGCGGCCGCCGGGTAGGCCGGCCAGCGCTTTTCCGACTCACTGACAAATCGACATAAAAAAACCGGGCTCTCGACGAGAGCCCGGTTTTCGGCTGGATCGTGGCGTGGCGGCCTCCGGCCGCCCCTGACGCCGTTCCGGCTTAGCCGGTAAAGCCCGGCAGGCGGCTGTTGATGATCGCGGTGGCGTCGTCGACGATGCGCTTGATCAGTTCTTCACAGCTGGGGATGTCGTGGATCAGGCCCTGGATCTGGCCGGCCCACACCAGGCCCGCGTCGACGTTGCCGGTTTCCAGCGCGACGCGGCCATCGGCGCCTTTCACCAGGTGCGCCACGTCCTTGAACTCGGCTTCCGGGTTACGCAGGATTTCCACCACCTCGCTGGAACGGCTGGTCTTGGCGACACGGCCGGTGTTGCGCAGGGAGCGGAAGATCAGGTTGGTGTCGCGCTCGTCGTTCTCCACCAGCAGTTGCTTGATGTTGTCGTGGATCGGCGCTTCTTTCGTCGCGCAGAAGCGGGTGCCCATGTTGATGCCGTCGGCGCCCAGGGCCAGCGCGGCCACCAGGCCGCGGCCGTCGCCGAAGCCGCCGGAGGCGATCATCGGGATCTTCACCTTGTCGGCGGCAGCGGGGATCAGGATCAGGCCGGGGATGTCGTCTTCACCGGGGTGGCCGGCACACTCGAAGCCGTCGATGGAGATGGCGTCGACGCCCATGCGCTCGGCGGAGAGGGCGTGGCGCACTGCGGTGCACTTGTGCACGACGATGATGCCGTTGTTCTTGAAGTCCTCGACGTGCTCGCCCGGGTTGTGGCCCGCGGTCTCGACAATCTTCACGCCCATCTCGATGATCGCCTTGCGGTATTCGGCGTAGGGGGGCGGATTAACTGAAGGCAGGATGGTGAGGTTGACGCCGAAGGGCTTGTCGGTCATTTCCCGGCAGCGCTCGATTTCCTTGCGCAGGTCGTCGGGGGTCGGCTGGGTGAGGGCGGTGAGGATGCCGAGGCCACCGGCGTTGGATACCGCAGCCGCCAGTTCCGCGCGGCCGACCCACATCATGCCGCCCTGTACGATCGGGTACTCGATACCCAGCAATTCGCTAAAACGTGTTTTCAGTGTCATCTCTGCTCATTTCTCCAGTGCGATATATATATAGTTTTACGGCTGTCGCGGGCGCGCGCCCCGTGGCGAGTTGCCTTCAGGGAGTAGCGCGTCGTTGCGCTCGCGGGTGCCGTTGGCGGCCGGGAATAAAAGGGCTGCAAATCTTACATTTATACCTGCCGTACTTCCAATAGCTCGGGGATGGCGGTTTCGGCCAAAGGATTGGCGAATTCGGCCAGCAGGACGGGCAGCTGCGCCCGGTAGTTCTCCACCGCCGCATCCTTGACCGGGCCGTACCCGGCAATCTCGAAGGCCGCCGCGGCGATCTCGATGCCCTTGGCGATATTGTCCGCGTCCAGGCGCCGGCTGATGTCGTCGATCAGGTTGCGGTACTCGCCGATGAGCCGCCGTTCCATGCGCCGCTCGGGCAGGTAGCCGATCGGGTCGAAGGGGGTGCCGCGGAGGAACTTGAACTTCGCCAGCAGGCCGAAGGCCTTGAGCATCCAGGGCCCGATGGTGCGTTTCTTCGGCCGCCCGGTGGCCGGGTCGGTGCCGGAGAACAGCAGCGCCGAGGCGAGGTTGAACTCGATGCGGAAATCGCCGCTGAACTGCGCCTTCAGCCGCTCCATGAACTTCGGCTCGCTGTACAGGCGGGCCACTTCGTACTCGTCCTTGTAGCTCATCAGGCGGGCCAGGGAGAGGGCGACGCGGCGCACGAACTCCTCGCCGTTTTCCAGCTTCTTCTCTGCCACGCGCTGGCGAATCGACGCCACGAAGTCAGTGTAGGTCTGCGCGTAGGCCTCGCTCTGGTAGCTGGTCAGCAGCCTGGTGCGGCTGGCCAGTACGGCGTCGACGGTGTCGAGGCTGGGCAGCTCTGGCGTGGCGTCCAGTTGCGCCGCGAGGGCCGCGGGGTCGTGGGCGGCGAGGCGGCCGAGGGCGAAGGTGCGCAGGTTGCCCTTGACGAAGGTGCCGTTGAGGCGGATCGCCTCCTCGATAGAGGCGACACTCAGCGGCAGCAGGCCCTTCTGTGCGGCGTAACCCATCATCAGGACATTGGTGCCGATGCTGTCGCCGGTAAGGTCGGTGGCCAGCTTGCTGGCGTGCAGGTCGAAGCAGGGCGCGCCGTCCAGCGCCTTGAGCACCGCCGAGCGCAGCCGCGCCTCGCCGAGGTCGAGATGCTTGTTGCTCTGGAAGTCGCCGGTGGGGGCGACGTCGGTGTTGAGGATGGCGGCGGTGCTGCCGGGCTTGATGGTCTTCAGCACCGGCGCGCTGGCGCCGACGATCATGTCGCAGGCCAGCATCAGGTCGCACATGCCCTCGGACAGGCGCGAGGTGTAGATGCCTTTCGGGTCCGGGCCGATGCGGATGTGGCTGGTCACCGCGCCGCCCTTCTGTGCCATGCCGGTCATGTCGAGGATGGTGGCGCCCTTGCCGTCGAGGTTGGCGGCCATGCCGAGCAGGGCGCCGATGGTCAGTACCCCGGTGCCGCCGATGCCGCCGACGAGGATGTTGTAGCCGCTGTCGCCCAGCGGGGCGAGGTCGGGCTCGGGCAGCCCGGCGACGAGGCGCTCCAGTTCGCTCTCCTCGCCGCGGGTGTGCACGGCGATCTTCGCCCCGGTCACGTTGACGAAGGAGGGGCAGAAGCCCTTCACGCAGCTGTAGTCCTTGTTGCAGGTGGACTGGTCGATCCTGCGCTTGCGGCCGAGCTCGGTCTCCAGCGGGGTGATGCTGATGCAGTTCGACTGCACCGAGCAGTCGCCGCAGCCCTCGCAGACTTCCGGGTTGATGAACAGGCGCTTGTCCGGGTCTTCCATCAGCCCGCGCTTGCGCCGGCGGCGTTTTTCCGTGGCGCAGGTCTGCTCGTAGACGATGCCGGTGACGCCTTTCATCTTGCGCAGTTCTTTCTGCAGGCCGTCCAGTTCGTCGCGGTGGTAGAGGCCGGAGTTCTTCGGCAGTTCCAGGCCGCGGTACTGCTCCGGGTCGTCGGAGACCAGGTAGACCGGGCGCACGCCCTCGGAGAGCAGCTGGTTGACCATGTCGATGGGCGAAATGGACTGCTCCACCGGCTGGCCGCCGGTCATCGCCACGGCGTCGTTGTAGAGCACCTTGTAGGTGATGTTGGCCTTCGCTGCGACCGCTGCGCGAATCGCCAGCACCCCGGAGTGGGAGTAGGTGCCGTCGCCCATGTTCTGGAACATGTGCGGGGTGTCGACGAAGTGGCTCACCGAGGTCCAGGGCGAGCCCTCGTGGCCCATGGGCATGAACTGCATGGTGTCGCGGTCCATCACCACCGCGGCGAGGCCGTGGCAGCCGATGCCGCCCATGGCGCGGGAGCCTTCCGGCAGTCTGGTACTGGTGTTGTGCGGGCAGCCGGAGCAGAAATAGGCCGGGCGCATGACGCCGCTGCCGTAGCCGGCGGATTTGCTCTCGAGCTGCCGGAACTCCGTGTAGTGTACGGCGACGGCGTCATCGCGAATGCCGAGTTGCTCCAGCAGGCGGGCGATTGCCGCGCGCGCCTGGCCCACGCTGAGTTCGCCCACCGAGGACAGCAGGGGCTTGCCCTCGAGGTCCAGCTTGCCGGCCAGCGCGGGGCGCTCGCCGTCGCCGAGGGCGTAGAGGTGACGGGCGATCTGGTCTTCCATCACCGGGCGTTTTTCCTCCACCACCAGGATGGCCCTGTGGCCGCGGGCGAAGTCGTTGAGGCCCTCGCCATCCATCGGCCAGATCAGGCCGGGCTTGTAGAGGCGGATACCGAGGCGCTCGCAGGCGGCCTCGTCGAGGCCGAGGTCCGCCAGCGCCTGGCGCACGTCGAGGAAGGCCTTGCCCGCGCTGACGATGCCCAGTTCACGCTTGTCGCCGTTGATGACAGTGCGGTCGATGCCATTGGCCCGGGCGAAGGCGGTGGCCGCGGGCAGGCGGTAGTTCACCAGCCACTCTTCTTCCTGCAGGGGGACGATATTCTCCCGGGCGTTGAGGCCCTCGGGGGGAATGACGACGTCCTGCGGGGTGACGTATTCACGGTAGGGGTCGGGCAGCTCGACGCAGGCGGTGAGGTCGAGGGTGTCGGTGATGGTCTTGAGGCCGACATAGCAACCGCTGAAGCGCGACATGGCCCAGCCGAACAGGCCGAACTCGATGATCTCGCCGATATTCGCCGGGTAGAGAATCGGCACCATGGCCGCCATCAGGGTGTGTTCCGACTGGTGGGCGCTGTCCGAGGACTTGCCGCCGTGGTCGTCGCCGGCGACGATGAGGAAGCCGCCGTGGGCGGAGCTGCCCTCGAAGTTGCCCAGTTTCATCGACTCGCAGGCCCGGTCGACACCGATGCCCTTGCCGTACCAGAGGCCGAAGATGCCGTCGTAGTCGGAGTTGCCGAACCACTTCAGTTCCTGGGTGCCGCGGATCGAGCTGACCGCCAGCTCCTCGTTGAGGCCGGCGCGGAAGACGATGTTGTGCTCGTCGAGCAGCTTCTGCGCGCCCCACAGGGCGGAGTCGTAGACACCCAGCGGCGAGCCCCGGTAGCCGGAGATGAAGCCGCCGGTCTTGAGGCCCGCGGCGCGGTCGCGGCGGGCCTGGTCCAGCGGCAGGCGCACCAGGGCCTGGTTGGAGGACATGAACACCTGTCCACCGGCCTGCAGGTACTTGTCGTCGAGTGTTACTACGGATTTGGTCATGAGCGGGCTTCGGGAGGCCGGCAGCGCTGCCGCTGTCGGCCTGGGGATTTTATCCGGTTGTTACATAAAACCGGCGGCGGGAGAGACCCCCGCCGCCGCTGCTTTCTCATAGTATGACCCGATCCGGACTCAGCCGGTAACGGGTTTGAGGTTCTCCAGCGGGAAATCGCAGTTCACGGTCTCCTGCAGTTCAATCACATTGCCTTCAGGGTCACGGCCGTAGATGGACGTGACGTGGCCCATCTCGATCGGCGCGTCCTGGGTGAAGGTCATGCCGAGGCCCTTGAGGCGCTCGAACTCCTCCATGATGCCGACCACGTCGACACAGAAGTGGGTGTAGCCCTTGTCCTGTGGGTTCAGCGCTTCAGTCACTTTCGGTGCCGGGGCGCTGTACTGGAACATTTCCATGTAGCAGGTGCCAGCCCTGAGCATGCAGCCGCGGGCGGCGGAATTGGGCACGTTGACGATCCGGTCGATGAATTCGTCGTTCTCCCAGCTGAACTCCTCGCCGACCAGCTCGAAGCCGAAGGCCGCCTTGTAGAATGCGCGCATCTTGTCCATGTCGTGCACATGGATGCCAAAGTGGTGTACACCTCTTATCATTGGATGTTCCTCCGGAAAATACCAGAGCACAACAGTAGGGAATTTCGATTCGCAGGACAACCAGAAGCCGGTGGCGTTGTCGTTGAGGACAAATGGATATGCGTACCCAGTCATTTTGGGCTGGAATAGGGGGGTGGCATAATGGCGGCCGTTAAATAATCAATAGCGCCCCCGTGGCGCGACACGCACTAGTCTGGAGGTGCCGTATGAGCGAGCAGACGCTTGATAACGCACAGAACCTGGCCCCGGGCGAAGCCCGCTGCCCCAATGAACCAAGCACGCAGGACATCATCGCCAAGGACCGGGTAGCCGCGCCGGACTGGGTACGCTCCGAGTCCTACCGCTTCCTCGGCGACGAGGATATTTCCAAAGAGCGTTACATTGATCCCGAATATGCCAAACGGGAATATGAAAAGCTCTGGACCCGCACCTGGCAGTTCGCCTGCCGCGAGGAGCACATCCCCGAAGTCGGCGACTACTACGTCTACGACCTGGGCCGCCGCTCCTTCATCGTCACCCGTGTCGCCGAGAACGAGGTCAAGGCCTACTACAACGCCTGCCTGCACCGCGGCACCAAGCTGCGCCCCTCAGGCACCGAGGGCTGCGCCAGCGAGTTTACCTGCCCCTTCCACGGCTGGACCTGGAACCTCGACGGCAGCATGCAGAAAGCCACCTGCCACTGGGACTTCCCCCACGTCGAGGCGGAGAACTTCAAGCTGCCCGAGGCCAGGGTCGAACTGCTGGCCGGCTTCGTGTTCATCAACATGGACCACGACGCCCTGCCCCTGGACGAGTACTTCGGCCCTGAGTTCATGTCCCACCTCAAGGCCTGGGGCCTGGAGAAGCGCTACATCCACTGCCACGTGGCCAAGCGCATCCCGGCCAACTGGAAGCTCAACATGGAGGCCTTCATGGAGGCCTACCACGTGATCGAGACCCACCCGCAGGTGGCCCCCTCGAACGCCGACGCCAACTCCCAGTACGACTTCTACGGCGAGCACGTCAACCGCTTCATCTCCGCCCTCGGCGTGGTCAGCCCTCACCTGCGCGGCCAGATCTCCGAGCAGGACATCCTCGACCAGTTCACCGTCGGCGACAGCTCCTTCCTCGAGGGCGCCGACCGCACCCTGAAAGAAGGCGAGACCGCCCGCCAGCGCATGGCGGACATGCTGCGGGAGATGTTCGAGAAGGGCACCAACACGGACCTCAGCGCCGTCTCCGACTCGGAGCTGCTGGACTGCTTCTCCTATACCATCTTCCCCAACACCTTCTTCTTCGCCGGGATCTCCCTGCCGATGGTCTACCGCTTCCGCCCGGACCCGGAAGACCACCGCAAGAGCTTCTACGAAGTGTTCTTCCTGCGCCCCGTGCCCAAGGACGGCGAGCGCCCGGAACCGGCGGAGTGCATCTGGCTCGAGGATCACCAGTCCTTCACCGAGGCCGAGGGCATGGACCCGGGCTTCGGCAACATCCTCGACCAGGACACCGAGAACCTGTACGCGCAGCAGCAGGGTCTCGAGGCCACCGCCAAGCCGGGCCTGACCCTGGGCAACTACCAGGAGATCCGCGTGCGGCACTTCGAGATGACTATCGACAAGTACATGGCGGACTGACAAGGGCTGGCGCTAAAGCTGGCGATCGAGAGTATTTGAAAGACAGCCTCAATCGCCAGCTGCAGCCTGATCCCGGCCTGGTCGGATCAGTGCCACGGCTCTTGAATTCCACCAGCGCAGCTCAGCCCATCCTGCCCGGTGGAACCGTTAGGCGACAGGATGTCGCCGCTCGAGCCTGTACAGGGACGTACGCTTTTTGGCGAGTTCCACCGGGCGGGATGGGCTGAGCTGCGCGTCACGCCCGAACAGTGCTCCCGGACCGATCCGGCGACGCCCGGCTCCGGCACCCCGAACACAGACTTTATTATCAACGCTGTTGATGGTTGAATACGCGCTCTGAAAATCCCCGGGGGCGACAGACCCCTTCATTTCAGATAGTCAGATAGAAAGGTATCGAATTTTGTCGACTGAATTTACCCAGTTCTGCCCAGCCTCCGACGTACCCGTCGGCGGCAAGAAAGCCCTCAAGATCAACGATACCTGGGTGATGGTGTGCAATACCAAAGAAGGACTGTATGCCGTTTCTGCAATTTGCTCCCACCAGGCGAAGCCGCTGTTCAACGGTCGCATCCGCAATTGCAAAGTCACCTGCCCGGTCCACGGCGCCCGCTTCGACCTGAAAACCGGTGAAGCCCTGGACCTCCCCGCGACCCAGCCCATCGCCACCTACGAGGTGCGGATCATGGGCGACTGGGTCGAAGTCAAAATCTGAGCCTGTCCCGTCGGCGACTGCCGGCACGGGATAGCTGGCCCCGTCGCACCGGGGCCGTATAACAGAAGGGTTGCCTATGAGCGAGCACGACAACACCGATTCCCTGCGCCAGGAAGTGCGCAGCTGGCTGGCGGAGAATATCCCCGGCGGCTGGCGCGAGGCCATGACCAGCGTCGAGCAGGAGCACTTCGTCGCCCTGCAGCGGGACTGGTTCGGCAAGCTGGTCGCGGCGGGCTACGCCACCCCCCACTGGCCGGAAGGCTGGCCCGGCGGCGGTCGCTCCCTGGCGGAGCAGAAAGTGATCTTCGAGGAAGTCGCCCGCGCCGACGCGCCGCGCCTGATCATGTACTTCGTCTCCCTCTACCACGCCGCCTGCACCCTGTTCGAGTGCGCCAGCAAGAAGCAGCAGGACAAGTACCTGCCCGGCATCCTCAAGGGCGAGATCTGGTGCCAGGGCTTCTCCGAGCCCAACGCCGGCTCCGACCTCGCCTCGCTGAAAACCCGCGCCGAGCGGGTTGGCGACAAGTACATCATCAACGGCCAGAAGACCTGGTCGACCATGGCCCAGTACGCCGACAAGTGCCTGCTGCTGGCCCGCAGCGACAGGTCAGGGCCGCCCCAGGCGGGCATTACCTACCTGCTGCTGGACATGAAATCCCCCGGCATCACCGTGCGGCCGATCCACCAGATCACCGGCGACGACGAGTTCGCCGAGATATTCTTCGACGACGTGGAAGTGCCGGTCGAGGATCGCGTCGGCGAGGAGGGCGCCGGCTGGGCGGTGGCCCAGACCACCCTGGCCTCCGAGCGCGGCCTGACCCTGGTCGAGCTGAGCCAGCGCATGCGCTACGGCCTGCCCATGATCGCCGCTGCCATTCGCGACGCCGGGCTGGAAAACGACGCCGGCATCCGCCGCGACCTCGGTCACGTCATGGCCCGGGTCGACGCCGCCTGCGCGGTGGCCGACCGCTACCTGCAGAAGCGCATCACCCACAACGAGCAGGTCGGCGACGCGTCCGTCGTCAAACTCTACTACGCCCGCACCCTGCGCGAGTTCGTGCGCCTGGGCAAGCGGGTCGCCGGCCTGCAGGGGCAGTTCGACCGCGGCTTCATGCGCGGCGCCACCCAGGAGACCGGCAACTGGATGGTGGACTTCATGAACTCCTACAACTGGTCCATCGCCGGCGGCAGCGACGAGGTACAGCGCAACATCCTCTCCGAACGCATGCTGGGGATGCCCCGTGAACCGAAAACCTGGAACCTGGAGGGCTAGGGCGCGATGAATGCAGAAGTGAACGAACTGCGCGACTCAGCGCGCCAGGTCATGGATGGCGCCGGTCTCGCGGCGGCGGAAGAATCCACCTGGCCGCTGGTGGCGGAACTGGGCTGGCTGATGGTCACCGTGCCGGAAGAGCTCGGTGGCCTCGGCATGGGCCTGGACGCGGCCTGCGCCCTGCACCTGGAGATGGGCCGCGGCCTGGCCAGCGTGCCCTGCCTCTCCGCCCTGCTCGGCATCGAGGCCCTCAGTGGCAGCGGCTCCGCCCTCGCGCAGAGCCTGCTCGAAAGCCTCATGACTGGCGAGGATTACATCGCCGTGGCGCTGGCGGAACCCGCCGTGGCGGTGACCAGCGCCGGCGGCACATTGAGCGGCACCCTGCAGGCGGTGCCCTCGGCGGATCGCGCCAGTTATTTTCTCGTGGCCGCCGACGACGGCGAACTGCTGGCCCTGGTGGCGAGCGACGCGGTGGCTGTCAGCGAACAGCCGACCTGGGACAGGACCCGTCGCCTCTACGCCGTCGCGCTGGACGGCGTGGCCATCGATGAATCACTGGTGCTGGCCCGCGGCGACGCAGCCAGGGAACTGCTGGCAAAGCTCGCCGTGCACCGCGACTTCGCCCTGGCTGCGGACGCGGTCGGCGGCGCTGCCGCCCTGCTGGAAATGACCGTGGAGTACCTCAAGACCCGGCGCCAGTACGGCCGCCCGCTGGCCCTGTTCCAGGCGCTCAAGCACCGCTGCGCGGATCTCAAGGTCCACGTGGAGGCGGCGGAAGCCCTGCTGCTGGCCAACCTCGACCTGCTGGCCGCCGGTGGCGACGCCACCGCGCTGGCCTGTGCCGCCAAGGAGCTCTCCGCCGGTACCTATACCCTGGTCGCCGACGAGTCCCTGCAACTGCACGGCGGCATCGGCATGACCTCCGAGCATGACTGCCACCTGTTCCTCAAGCGCGCCATGCTCGACGAGCACCTGGGCCGGGGGCAGGGCGCCTATGCGGCGCTATTGGCGGACAGGTTGCTCGCCGCGGCGGCCCGGTAAGCTGCTCAACACTGGTGTATACTACGGCCCGCTTTTAGCGCACGGCGGCAGGGCATCGAGCCGGCCGCCGCCCATTCTTCAACGATTGAAACGGTAGGTGACTATGTTTTCCGGAATTCTGATCAACAAGGACGATAGCGGCCAGACGGTCGAAGTGGCGCAGATCGACGAGGCGCAGCTGCCCGAGGGCGATGTGACCATCGACGTCGAGTACTCCACCCTGAACTACAAGGACGGCCTGGCCATCACCGGCAGCTCGCCGGTCGTGCGCAGCTTCCCCATGGTTCCCGGTATCGACCTCGCCGGCACTGTCACCGAGACCAGCCACCCGGACTGGGCGGTTGGCGACAAAGTCGTCCTCAACGGCTGGGGCGTGGGTGAAGGTCACTGGGGTGGCCTGGCGCAGAAAGCCCGCCTGAACGGCGACTGGCTGGTGGCCCTGCCCGCCGAATTCACCGCCAAACAGGCCATGGCCATCGGCACCGCCGGCTACACCGCGGCCCTGTGCGTGGACGCCCTGGTCAACTACGGCATCACCCCGGACCAGGGCGAAATCCTGGTCACTGGCGCCAGCGGCGGCGTCGGCAGCTTTGCCGTATCCCTGCTCAAGGCAGCCGGCTTCACCGTGGCCGCGTCCACCGGCAAGGCCTCTGAAGCCGACTACCTGAAAGGCCTCGGCGCCGACACCATCATCGACCGCGCCGAGCTGTCCGAGAAGGGCCGCCCGCTGCAGAAAGAGCGCTGGGCCGGTGTCGTCGACTCCGTCGGCAGCTTCACCCTGGCCAACGCCTGCGCCCAGACCAGGTACCGCGGCGCGGTTGCCGCCTGTGGCCTGGCCCAGGGCCCGGACTTCAACACCACTGTCATGCCCTTCATCCTGCGCGGCGTCGCCCTGCTGGGTGTCGACAGCGTGATGGCGCCGCGCGCACCGCGCATGGCGGCCTGGAAGCGCCTGGCTTCCGACCTCGACACCGCGGCACTGGACGTCATCGCCCAGGAGATCAGCCTGGGTGAAGCCGTTGACGCAGCCAAGGGCCTGCTGGAAGGCAAGGTCCGCGGCCGTATCGTGGTTGACGTCAACCGCTAGGCTGCCCGCAGGGGCAGACCCGAACAGGCACGAATAAAGGAATAACAGCCCAGATGACTGTGCAGGAACAACTCTCCATCGTCCACGGCATCCCGCTGGCAGACGAGCCGGGGCAGGGTGCCCACACCATCCCCGGTTACCTGCGGGAAGTCACCGGGCGCTATGCAGACAGCGAAGCGCTGGTCATGCACGGCCCCGACGGCGTGCTGCGCTGGACCTACCGGGAGTTCTGGGAGCAGTCCATGGCGGTGGCCAAAGCGCTGGTCGCCGCCGGGGTGGGCAAGGACGCGCGGGTGGGCATCCTGATGACCAACCGCCCCGAGTTCCTCACGGGCCTGTTCGGTACCGCGCTGGCGGGCGGCGTCGCCGTCGCCCTCAGCACCTTCTCCACCCCGGTGGAGCTGGACCATTTGTTGAAAGCATCCGACGTCTCGGTACTCCTGTTCGAGGACCGGGTGCTGAAAAAGGACTTCGCCGCGATGCTGGCGGAGCTGGAGCCCGCGGCCGCCAGCAGCGCGCCCGGGACATTTGCATCGATTAAATACCCCTTCCTGCAACGCCTGGTGCAGTTGCCGGGGATTACCTCGCGCAACGGGCCGGCGGCGCTGTCGGGCGCGTTTGAGTCCTATGCCGGTTTCATCGCCGCGGGTGCCGATGTGGACGACGCGGTGGTGGAAGCCCGCGCGGCCAGCGTGCAACCCAGTGACAATGGCGGCCTGTTTTTCTCCTCCGGCAGCACCAGCCTGCCCAAGGGCATCCTGCATTCCCAGCGCGCCTTTACCATCCAGTGGTGGCGCTGGCCGCGCATCTGCCTGATGAAGCAGCCGGTGCGCAGCTGGACCAGCAACGGCTTCTTCTGGTCCGGCAATATTTCCATCATCGTCGGCACCGCCTTCTCCACCGGCGGCGCGATCATCCTGCAGCCGCTGTTCGACGCCGAGCCGGCCATCGAGCTGATCCAGCAGGAGAAAGCCACCCTGGTCAACGGCCGCCCCCACCAGTGGGCGCGCTTCCAGGAGTCGCCCGACTGGGACGGCGCGGATTTCAGCAGCCTGAAGTACATCTTCAATGGCGACCTGATGAAGCAGCACCCGACGGTCAGCTGCGACTGGCGCGAGCCGATGTCCTTCGGCACCACGGAGACCATGACCATCCTCTCCACCAACCCGATCGACGACGACAACTTCGAGCAGCAGCCGGGCAGCTACGGCCTGGCGCTGCCGGGCAATATCCTCAAGATCGTCGACCCGCACACCCGCCAGGTCATGCCGCGGGGCGAGAGCGGCGAGCTGTGCATCAAGGGCCCGACCCTGATGAGCCGCTACATCGGCAAGTCGCCGGAGGAAACCTTCGACGACGAGGGCTTCTTCTGCACCGGCGACGGCGCCTTCCTCGACGAGCGCGGCGTGCTGTTCTGGCAGGGGCGCCTCAACGACATCATCAAGACTGGCGGCGCCAACGTCTCGCCCCAGGAAGTGGACAAGGCGATCTCCCTCTACCCCGGTATCCGCCGCACCCAGACTGTCGGTGTGCCCCACGACACCCTCAGCGAGATGGTGGTGTCCTGCGTGGTGCCGGTGGACGGCGCGACCATCGAGGGCGCGGAGCTGATCGGCTACCTCAAGCAGCAACTGGCCAGCTTCAAGGTGCCGCGGGAAGTGCTGGTGTTCTCCGAGGAAGAATTCCCGATGACCGGCAACGAGAAGGTCAAGGCGACCGACGTCAAGGCGCTGGCCTGCGCGCGCCTGGGTATCAGCTGACTGCAGGCGGGCGGCCCGGGGCGCTCACGACAGCCCGGTCGATCGGGCGTGGCCGGATGCCAACTGTCTTTGCACTGGTTCCCGTTTACAGGTGGCTGCTAGAATTCCCGGTCATTTACGTGTAACCAGACGGCCAAGGAAAACATAACAATGACTGCGGAAATCACTGCAACCAGGCTCACCCGCGACGCCATTCTCCTCACCGGCAAAGTCGCCATCGTCACCGGCGGCGGCGCCGGCATCGGCCGCGGTATCGCCATCGGCCTCGCCGAGTTCGGTGCCGACGTGGCGATAATCGACCGCGACGAGGAGGCGGCGAAAACCGTCGCTGCCCTGATTGCGGAAAAAGGCCGAAGGGTTCTGACGATAAATCTCGATGTACGCGACCGCGAGGGCGACCGGGCGGCGGTACAGCAGGTGATCAGCGAACTGGGCACGCCGCAGATCCTGGTCAACAACGTCGGCGGTACCCGCCAACTGCCGCTGCTGCAAATGACCGACGCGCAGATGGACAAGCAGGTGGACCTCAACCTCAACAGCCTGTTCGCCATGACCCAGGCCGCGGCCGCGGCGATGGTGGCGGCGGGCCTGCCCGGTTCGATCATCAACGTGGCCAGCATCGAGGCCCTGCGCGCGGCGCCGGGTTACTCGGTCTACGCCGCCTGCAAGGCGGGCATGGTCAACTTCACCCGCACCACCGCGCTGGAGCTCTCCGAGTACGGCATCCGGGTCAATGCGATCGCGCCGGATTTCGTGCCCACGGAACTGATGGCCAGGTTCATGCCGGACCTCGGCGGGGAGCAGGCCAGGGCCAACCAGCGGCGCTACATTCCCCTCGGCCGCGCAGGCAATTTCGACGACTGCGCCGGGGCGGCGGTGTTCCTCGCCTCGGATATGGCCGCCTACGTGACCGGCACGACCCTGTCGGTGGATGGTGGTACCTACGCCTCCAGTGGCTGGACCCGCAGTGGGCAGGAGGGGCGCTGGACGCTATATTAGGCGGCTGAATTTTGTACACCCGATCCCGCAACCCAGTATAAGGACAACAAAATGGCTTTTAATCTCAGTGTCACCTTTCCCTTCGACCACATCCAGCAGCCCGAGGAGTACACCACCATGGCTGCGGTGCACGAGTGCGCCAAAGCGGTCGAGGAGGCCGGTTTCTACTCCGGCACGGTGACCGACCACCCGGTGCCCTCCTACCGCTGGCTCGACGGCGGCGGCCACTACGCCCAGGACCCCTTCGTCATGCTCTCCATGGTGGCGGCGGTGACCACGACCCTGCGGGTACAGACCAATATCATCGTCCTGCCCTACCGCAACCCCTTCATCACCGCCCGCGCGGTCTCCTCGCTGGACCACTTCTCCAACGGCCGGGTGATTCTCGGCATGGGCGCCGGTTACCTGAAGCCGGAGTTCAAGGCCCTGGGGGTGGATTTCGACAACCGCAACGACATCATGGACGACCACATCAAGGCGATGAAACTGGCCTGGACCGGCGAGGACTTCGCCTACGAGGGCATCGGCTACACCGCCGTGGGCAACCGGGTGCTGCCGACGCCGGCGCAGAAGCCGCACCCGCCGCTGCTGATCGGCGGCAACTCCAAGCGCGCCCTGCGCCGCACGGTGGAGCTGGGCGATGCCTGGCACCCCTTCATCGTGCCCAAGATGGTCACCGATACCGCGCGCACCGCGGCGATTTCCGGTGACGACGACATCGTCGGTTCCATCGAGTACATGAAGGAGCACTGCGAGAAAGTCGGCCGGGCGACGCCGCCCCAGGTGATCTGCTCCAGCACCTTCGTCATCAAGCAGGGCTTCAGCGCCCAGGAAGCCCTGGACGGCTACCAGAACTTGCGCGAACTCGGGGTGGATGCCTCCGGCGTCAGCATCGAGGCGGCGACCCGCGCCGAGTGGTGCGACCTCGCCCGGCAGTTCGGCGAGGAAGTCATCAGCAAGCTGGACTGATCGAACTGGCGGGGGCGGTGCCTGCCGCCCCTGCGCTCACAAGCCCAGGGTTTTCTCGAAGCTGCCGCGGATGGCGGCAATCTCCTGCGCCATGGAGGCGCGCGTCCAGCCGCTGGTAGCGACCGGTGGCAGGACATCCACCTCGACCGTCGCCGGGTGGTAGACGAAATCCCCCTTGGGCGAGACGTCCATGGCGTTGTGGATGACGATCGGTACGATCGGCACCCCCGCCGCCATCGCCACCTGGAAGGCGCCCTTCCTGAATTCACCCGGCTGCTTGGAGGTACTGCGGGTACCCTCGGGTGCAATGGCGACGGAAATTCCCTCGTTGACGATCCGCTCGCCGAGCTCGCGCAGGGCGGCGACGGTTTCCCGCGGCTGTTCCAGGTCGATCAGCAGGACGCCGCTCAGGTCCATGGCTTTCTCGAACAGCGGCAGGCCGCCCGCGTGCTTGCGCGCCACACCGGTGAAGTTGCGCCGCAGCAGCCGGGCGATGATGATCAGGTCCGCCTTGCTCTGGTGGTTGAAGACAAACACCGCCGGGCGCTGCTGCCACAGGTTTTCCTCGCCCCTGACGTTGAGCCGCAGCCCGATCAGCGCGCTGGCGACATCGGCGAAGAGTGAACTGGAGAAGTTCTGCCCCTGCCGCTTGGAACCGGTCAGGGCCCAGATCGGCAGGGCCGAGGCGGCGGAGGAGAAGATCGCCCCGGTGGCCAGCAGGGAGCGCATCCACTCCGAGGCGCGGGGCCGGCCGCGGCTGGTGAAACGCTGTACCGGCCAGTCCCGTTCCCTGGCGATCCTGCCCAGGCCGCGGTTGGGATTGACCGGCCGCGGGTGACCGACCTTTTCCAGCAGGATGAGATCGTCGTCGCTGTCCGAGTAGAAGCAGGACTGGCGCAGGTGGACGCCGTGCTTTCTCGCCAGTTTCCGCGCGGCTGCCAGCTTGCCCTCGCCGAAGCACACCGGCGGTTCAACTTCCCCGGTGAACACGCCGTCGACGACCCGCAGCCGGCTGCAGTGCACATGTTCGATGCCGAGGCTGCGCGCCGCCGGCAGGACCTGGTAGGGCAGTGCCGAGGAGATGATCGCCACGGTGTGGCCCTTGCGCTGGTGCGCCTCGATCAGCGCCCGCGCCTCGGGGTAGATCAGCTTCGCCAGTGCTTTTTCGAACAGGGTTTCCCCCAGCGCCTCGTACTCGCTCTCCTCGATGCCCTCGAGGTACTGGACACTGGCCATCATCAGGGTGGAGAAGCTGCTGTTGCCGAGACCGAAGCGGGCCATGGCGCCGACCGTCCGCAGCAACTGCTCGCGTGTGAGTTCGCCGCGTTTCATCTGCATGCGCAGCAGCGGTGTCGCCGAATAGCCGGCGATGATGGTGCCGTCAAAGTCGAACAGGGCGCCCACCTGAGGGCCGTCCGGGAGTTGCTCAACGCCTGCTGTCAGCTCGGCGTAAGCGCGTGTCTTGCTGTTGTTCATTGCTGTTCCCTGCACCGGTCACCGCTGGATTATCCGGCGGGGGACGGGTCATTCGCGCCCGCTACGGTGTTACACTTGGCAGTATAACAGCGCTGCAGCGCTGCAATACCCGAACGCTGACAGGCGTTGCCCACGAGGGTTTGCACAATAATGTCGATCGAAGAACAAACTCCTCCCCAGGTATTGCCTGGAACCGGTGACCTGCTGATCATTCTCGACGCGCGCAATCGTATCGAGGAACAGTTGCTCAGGGACTGGGTGGGCGCGGCGCAGGCCGCGGTCGGGGGCACCCGCCGGATTGCCTCGCTCAGCCTGCCGCTGGCGGATGAACGCAGTGCGGAAGACACCGAGCCACTGGTGCGCGAGCTCGCGGCGGCGGGCGCGGTCACCGTCGTTCCCGCCCGGGTCAGCTGGCGCATCCCCGGCTTCGTGCAGGGCCAGCCCCTGGGCCTGCGGCAACTGCTCTTCGGTGATCCGCGCGCCCCGGGGACGCTGCGCGCCCGCTGGATACTCTGGCGCGACAAGACCCGCGCCCAGTGCATTGCCGGCGCGCCGGCCACCGTGGAGGCCCTGCGCGAACGCTATCTCGAGCGCGGCGGCGACCCCGGCTCCGCTGAAGGCCTGGCCCGATTCATCCTGCGCCAGGCCGGGCTGGCGCTGGATATCGCCGAGCGCGGCGTCCTCGGCAGCCGCTACAAGGTGCCGCGCCACGTCACCGAGAGCCTCAACGCCGACGCCCGCTTCCAGCAGGCCCTGCGCGAACTGGCCGATGAGAGCGGGCAGCCCCTCGCTACCCTGGCGCAGGAGGCCGAGGCCTACATGGGCGAGATGGTCGCCCGCCCCAATCCCTTCTTCATCGACCTCAAGGCCCGGCTGGAGCGCAAGATGCTCTCACTGGGCTACGCGCGGACGATTTCCGTGGCGCCGGGCGAGATCGAGCGCTTCCGCCAGATGCTGCGCAATCACCCGACGCTGGTGCTGTTCACCCACAAGTCCTACCTCGACGGGCTCGCCGCCACCGACATCGCCTACCGCAACGACATGCCGCTGATCCACACCTTCGGCGGGGTGAACATGGCCATGCCAGGCCTCAGTACCATGATGCGCGGCGCCGGCGGCATCTTCATCCGCCGCAGTTTCCGCGACAACGCCCTGTACAAGCTGGTGCTGCGTTTCTACATCAGCTACCTGCTGGAGAAGCGCTTTCCCATGACCTGGGCCTTCGAGGGCACCCGCTCGCGCCTGGGCAAGCTGATGCCGCCGCGCTACGGGCTGATGAAGTACGTGATCGACGCCGCCGCGAGCAACGACATCCGCGACCTGCACTTCCTGCCGGTGGCCACCAGCTTCGACCTGATCCGCGATGTCGACGATTTCGTCGCCGAGCAGGCGGGCAGGTCGAAGAAGCCGGAGAGCCTGATCTGGTTCATGCACTACCTGCGCTCGCTGAAGGAGCCGCGGGGCAAGATCTACGTCAACTTCGGCCAACCGGTGATCGTTGAGAAAGCCCCCGACCCGGAGGACCGCCTGGCGCTGGCCAAGATCGCCTTCGAGGTGGCGGTGCAGGCCAACCGGGTGACGCCCTTCACCCTCGGCGCGCTGATCTGCTTCATCCTGCTCGGCTCGCTGCCGCGGGGCATGACCGCGACGGAGTTGCAACGCAGCATCGCCTATTTCGTCGAGTGGGCACGGGAGCGCGGCATCCGGCTCTCCGACCCGCTGGCCAGTGACGACCCCGGCGAACGCGAGCGCATGATGGGCACCCTGCTGGGCAGCGGCCTGTTCCTGCGCTACGACCAGGCCTCGCAGACGGTGTTCTCCATCGAGCCGGCCAAACACGCCGCGGCGAGCTACTACCGCAACACCATCGTCCACCACTTCCTCGAGCGGGCGATCATCGACCTCGCCCTGCTGAAGGCCCGCGAGCAGTTCAAGCTGCCCGCCGGCGAGGTGTTCTGGGCCGAGGCGATCCGCCTGCGGGAGCTGTTCAAGTTCGAGTTCTTCTACCCGGAGAAACCCGCCTTCCTGGCCAACCTGCGCGCCGAACTGGGGCGGGTCGACAGCGAGTGGGAGCGCCGGCTGGAGGAGGGCGGGGTGCAGCTGCAGGGCTTGATCAACCGCTGCCAGCCGCTGGTCGGGCACGCGGTCTTCCTGCCGCTGGTGGAGGCCTACACGGTGATCCTGCTGGTGCTGGTCGGCCTGCAACCGGGCGAGGAGATGGCGCAGAAGGACTGCGTCGAGCAGGCCCTCAAAGAGGGGCGCTTCGCGCTGATGATGGGGCGTATTACCAGCGAGGCCTCGATCGCCAAGGTCCTGTTCGAGAACGGCTTCCGGCTGGCCGAGCACATGGGGCTGGCGGGGGTGACGGATGCGGCGCAGATCGCCGGGCGCAAACAACTGCTGCGCGAGTTTCGCGACCTGTCCCGCCGCATGGAGGCCTCCCGGCTGGAAAGCCTGCGCCTGGCGGACAAGGTTTTCGACGAGGCGGACTGAGCCGCCTCGCCGCCCTTGCGCGAAATCAGCTGGCGGTGAACTCCAGCAGGCCCGGCGCCAGCGCCGGCCAGCCGATGAACAGCGGGCTGCCATCCTTCAACTGCGCCGCGCAGCGGTCGTTCCACTCGGTGTCGGCCCAGGGCGCTTCCAGGTATTCCGCGTGGGGGATCAGCTCGCGCACCCAGTCGCTGGTGGCGCGGGGGTGGCTGAGGTCGCTGACGCCGTTGCGGTAGATGCGCACCGGCATGGTCAGCCTGGCGAAGTCCGCCGGCGACATGCCGGGGATCGGTGAATCCTCCCGCGGCAGGTAGAAGGTCGCCCAGCGCTCCATGGTCTCGATGAACTTGTCCACGTCCTGGGACAGAATGATGTCCCGGTTGCGCGGGTTGCGCGCGATCTGCTCGGCGAAGCCGGGCATGCTCGCCACCGCCTCCATGCCGCCGTGGCTGGCGGCGATGCCGAAGTCGCAGCAGTAGTAGTAGGCCAGCGAGATCAGGCCGAGGGTGCCGCCGCTGATCCACCACAGGGCGAGGTGGGAGACCACTTCAGGGTCCCGCGAGGCGGCAATCATCGACACCCGCGAGCCCGCGGAGCCGGCGGCAAGGGCGGTCGGCCCGAGGTCCAGTTCGCGGATCAGCGAGGTCAGCGTGCGGCCGTGCAGCTCCGACTCACTCTCGGCGTCAAAACAGATATCCGAGGCGCCGCAGTTGGGGCGGTCCCAGATCAGGACCCGGCGCCCGCCCGCGGCGAGTTGCTGCGCCAGCTCCGGCAGTCCGGGGCTCTCCTTGGGGAAGCGGCCGCCGAGGGTGAGGGCGATGGCGGGTGCGCCCTCGTCGCCGAACAGCTGGTAGTCGATGTTGAGGCCATTTATGTTTATGTTCGCCACTTGATTCTCCTGTCGGGTAAATAATAAAAGTCAGCTGACGCTGGCCTGCGCCTCCTCCCGGGCGGCGAGGTTCAGCGCCGTGAATTGCGGGCGGCCGCGGGACAGCTTGCGTGCGGCCTGTTTCAGTAATCCGCCGGCCCAGTCGTGGCGCCCCTCGTGCAGGCGCGTGCTGGGAGCGGAAAGTACGATGGCCGCCTCGGGGACGCCCTGCTCGTCGAACACCGGGACCGCGATCTGGGTGGTGCCGGAAAACACGTCGCCGGCGCTGACCGCGTAGCCCCTGTGCAGGGTCTCTTGCCAGTCCTCGAGACTGGCGCTGTCCGGCGCCTCGCCGAGCAGTTCCTCGCGCTGCGCGGGGCTCATGTAGGGCAGTACCGCCCGGCTGGTGGCACTGCGCCGCACCGGTACTTCCATGCCCGGGTAGGGCGTGGTGCGCAGCATCTGCGCGCTTTCGAGTACGTCGAGCACCACGAAGCGGTGCTGGTCCGGCACGTTGAGCAGCACGGTTTCACCGCTTTCATAGTGCAGTGCCTCGAGGATCGGCCGCGCCCGCTGGGCGAGGTCGTTGCTGAGATGGGCGCTGTAGGCGAGGGTGAGGATGTGCGCGGACAGGCGCCAGCGGGTCGGTTTGCTGGTGGTGGGGCGCAGCCAGCCGTCGTCGGCGAGGGTCATGATCGCCCGCTGCACGGCGCTTTTGTCGTCGTCCAGGCGCCGGGCCAGTTCGGTGACGCCGACCGGCTGGTAATGGGCGATGGCCTCGAGTACGGCGAGGACCCGGGAACCGCTGCGACTGCGCTTGACCGGCATACTAAACCCAATTTAGTATTAGTGTTACTGAATAATATATAGTGTTACCAAGCAATACAACCATGTGATTGAAATTCTTGGCATCGAGAGTACACAGTAAACAACGCCGGGCGCCCGCACCGGCCGGAGGTAGAGAAAATGGCAGATATCAAGGTAACCCCACTCAGTGACGATGTGGACTTCGGCGCCCGCGTCACCGGTGTCGACTGGAGCAACGTCGAGGATCCCGAGCTGGGTCGGCAGATGCGCGACCTGTTCGAGGACCGCGGCATGATCGTGTTCGAGGACATGGAGCCCTCGTCGAAAATGCACGTGGCGGTGAGCAACATCTTCGGCCCGCTGAAGGATCACCCGGTGAAGTCGGTCGGCCGCGTCGACCAGGACATCATGCCCGGCGTCATCGACATGGATCACGACCCCAATACCTGCGGCATCGCCGAGGTGGAGGGCCAGCAACTGTCGTCCTGGCTGCCCTGGCACTTCGACCACTGCTACAACAACGAGCTGAACCGCGCCGGTGTGCTGCGCGCTATCGACATCGCCCCGGAGGGCGGCCTGACCGGCTTCGCCGACGGCATCCAGGTCTACAACGACATGGACCCGGAGCTGCGCGACAAGGTCAGCGGCGAGAACGTCATCTATACCCTGGACCTGGTCTACGACCACATGCGCTTCGGCAAGCCCGAGGGCCTGCGCGATGTGCGCCGGGATATCAAGATGGCGGCGACGCTGGAAATCGCCGCCACCATGCCCCGCGCCATGCACCCGATGGTGTGGACCCGTGACAGCGGCGAGAAAGTGCTGCACCTGTCGCCGTGGATGGCGGTGGGCCTGGAAGGTCGCGAGGACGAGCAGGGCGATGCGCTGCTGGAAGCCGCCTGCCAGGAGATGTACCGGGTGATCAAGCCCTACTTCCACCAGTGGAAGCACAGCGACATGCTGATCTGGGACAACTGGCGCATGCTGCACCGGGTCACCGGCTGCGAGCCGACCATCAAGCGGCGCATGCAGCGCACCACCATCAAGGGCGACTACGGCCTCGGCCGCTTCGAGGGCAACGCCGCCGGCGACAAGGTGCTCGAAGACACCATGGTCTGAAGTGTGCCGGCAGATTGCCGGTCACACCTTCAGTTCCAGCCAGACCTGAAACAGCGCCGCGAGGCGCTGTTTTGCATTTGGCCCATAGTTCCTCGCTTCATGGCAGGTAGAAAACCCCGGCTCTCCTTGTGCCTCAGTTAAAAACTGACATATAGTTAATAACTGCTTTGCCACAATCATAACCATACGGATAAAAGGAGCCCCCAGTGCGCAAGGAATTCCAGCACCGTTCACTCTATCTTCACGAGACCACCCAGCTCGGTATCGCCGACATGGGCAAGTACAACGCCGCCTTCAGCGACAGCTACCGGCCGGCGATGGAGCGCCTCGGCGCGCGCCTCTTCGGTCACTGGCAGAGTGGCCGTTTCAACTCCCACTGGCCCGAGGTCACCACCATCTGGGAGATCGACGGCTACGGCCACTTCGGCGACCTGAGTGCGGCGCGCTGTGGTGTCGGCGAAAACGCCGAGGCCTTCGCCGAGTGGGACAACAGCCTGCTTGCCCTGCAGGCCAGCGGCGAGGGCCGCCTGTGCTACGCCAACAAGGCCATCCGCCCGATCGGCGACCTCGTCGACAGCCGCTACGACGCCTCCGTGGTGATCCAGGAAATCATGACCACCAAGCCGGGCCGCCAGGAGGACTACATCGAGCAGCTCGAATACGCCTATGTGCCCTGGTCCGAGCGCACCGGCAAGAAATGGCTGGGCTCCTTCGTCACCATCTTCCGCAACGAGGAGGTCATCCACTACTGGGCGCTGGACGGCGGCTGGGACGGCTTCGGCAAGTGGTACCCGAGCTGGAAGGGCGACATCCCCGACGACATCAAGAGCTGGATGAAGCTCGGGCCGGCGCTGCGCGACTCCTGGGACGATTCCATCCTCTGTGCGCTGCCGGGACACCCGCTGGCGTTTTAAGCGAGCAGGCCTGCCTCAGCCCTTCGGCTGGCGCGGGCGCAGCGGCCGCTGGTAGCTGACATCCTCGCGGTCGCGGCTGGCCGGGCAGGCCTCGCCCGGGCCGTAGGCCGGCGGCAGGTGGGCAGTGGCGGCGGCGTCGCTGATGTCGTAGGTGCCCTCGACGATCACCACCCGGTTGGCGATGCGCCACTCGCCGTCGCGGCGCTGGAAGTGATCGAGGTAGCGCCCGGTGGACATGAAATGCGGCGGTTCGCGTTTCACGCCCATGTAGATGTAATAGGTTTCGCAGTGGGCGTCGTCGCCGTCGAGATCACAGTTGTGGGTGGTGATGCTGTGGTGGGTCCACTCGCAGGTGGCGGCGGTCTGGTTGGCCCAGTCGATGAAGGCATCCGGGTAGCCGACGAAGTGGCCGTGGTCCTCGATGCAGTCGTCGAAGTAGCAGGAGCGGGCCAGCTCGATATCAAAGCGGTCCAGTCCGCGCGCGTAGCGCTGCATGACCTGCCAGATCTCCTGCCGGTCGAGCATTTCCCTGAGTCTGCTTTCCAGTGCACTGTCCATCATATACCTCTTATTTTTCCGTCAGTATTTATACGCAGGTAAACCCGCCGTCTACCGGCAGGCAGGCGCCGGTGATGTAGGAGGCGGCATCGGACAGCAGCCAGGCCACGGTTTCGGCGACTTCCGGCGCCTGGCCGATACGGCCGATGGGGTGGCTCCTCGCGATCATCTGCGCCAGCGCCTCATCCTGCAGCGCGGTCTCCAGCATCGGTGTGTGAATCGCACCGGGCAGGACCGCGTTGACGCGAATGCCCCTGGCGCTGTAGTCGGCCGCGGTGGAGCGGGTCAGCCCGGTCACGCCGTGCTTGGCTGCAATATACGCCACCGCGTTGGCCATGCCCACCGCGCCGGCGGTGGAGGCGGTGTTGACGATGGCGCCGGCAGTGCCGCTTTCCAGCATGCGGGTGATCTCGTATTTCAGGCAGAGAAAAACCCCGGTGAGGTTCACCGCGATATTCTGCTGCCAGTGTTCGAGGCTGGCCTCGGTGACCGTCATGTGGCCGTTATCGATGCCGGCGTTGTTGAAGGCGCCGTGCAGTCCGCCGAAGGTGGCGCAGCAAAAATCGACCATGGCGATCACGTCTGCTTCGCAGGTGACATCGGTGCGGATGAAGGCCGCTCTGCCGCCCGCGGCCCGGATGCCCGCGGCGATTTCCTCGCCCGGTCCGGCGTCGAGATCGGCGATGACCACACTGGCGCCGCGCGCTGCGCACAGCCGTGCGGTGGCGGCGCCGAGACCGCCGGTGCCGCCGGTGATGACGATCGCCCGGCCGGCGAGATCGAGCTTTTCATAGCCTGCTGTCATGTCTGTTTCTCCATCAGGGAAAGTGCCTTCAGTGTGCCGCTGGCAACGCGGCGGCAAATTCGCGCAGGTCCGCCAGTAACAGTTCCGGCTGCTCCAGCGCCGGGAAGTGGCCGCCGCGTTCGAAGACCTTCCACTGCACGATGTTGTAGTGCCGCGCCGCCCAGGCGCGCGGCAGCTTTACCACTTCTGCGGGAAAAATGGCGCCGGCAGTGGGCACGCTGACGTAGCGCTCCGCAACCGGGTTGTGGGCCATCTCGTAATACAGCCGCGCCGCGGAACCGGCGCAGCCGGAAAACCAGTACAGGGCGATGCTGCGCAGCATCTGCTCCATGCTCACCGCTGCGCCGTCGCGGCTGTCGGTCCAGTCGTGGAACTTCTCGCCGATCCAGGCCGCCAGGCCCGCGGGGGAATCGTTGAGGGCGTAACTCAGGCTGGCGGGCTTCTGCATCTGCAGTTGCAGGTGGGGGTAGCTCAGCCAGTTGTCCAGCTCGGCTATCCAGCCGCGCTCCTGCGCGTTGACCGGGAAGGCCTCCGGGTTCGGCGGCGGGCTGCCATTGACCAGGTTGAGGTGCAGGCCAAGGACCCGCTGCGGGAACTGGCGCGCGATCTCGGTGCCGACGAGACTGCCCCAGTCGCCGCCCTGGACCATGAACTGCCGGTAGCCGAGGCGCTCCATCAGTTCCACCAGCAGCGGCGCGATAGCCTGGGGGCCCATGCCCGGCCGGGTGGTGGAAAAGCCGTAACCGGGCAGCGAGGCGGCCACCGGGTGAAAAGCGGGCGCGCTCCCGCCGGGTGCTGCCAGTGGCTGCAGCAGGTCGAGAAACTCGAGACAGGAGCTGGGCCAGCCGTGCAGCAGCAGTAGCGGTGTCGCGTCGCGCTGCTCGGATGGGCGATAGAGGGCGTGCACCTGCAGGCCGTCGATGTCCGCCAGGCACTGCCGGTTGGCGTTGACCCGCTGCTCCAGCGCCCGCCAGTCGAACTGCTCCAGCCAGTAGCGGCACAGCTCGCGGGTGAAGGCCGCGCTGGCGCCGTAGCGCCAGTCGGACTGGTAAGTGTCTTCCAGCCAGCGGGTACTGCGCAGGCGGCGCTCGAGATCCTCCAGGGCGGCCTGCGGGATCGCCAGCTGGAATGCGGGGACATCGTTCAACTTGTCTGCCTGTTGTTATTGGTTCCGGCAAATTTGAAAAACAAGGTATCATAAATTCCCGGCGCGGGCTGCGCCGGCAATGCTAACAATAACGAAAGTTCGGGAGGGGCGATGGTGTTTGTCGCGCGGCTGTATTTCGGGGCCCTGCTGTTGGCGCTGTGCGCCAGCGGTTTTCTGCTGGCGGGTGGCGGTGCGATGCTGGCCGCAAACGGCGGCAGCTACTACTACCTGGCCGCAGGTGCAGCCCTGCTGCTCTGTGGGCTGATGTTGCTGCGGGGCAGCCGGCAGGCGCTGCCCGGCTTTGCGCTGCTGTTGCTGGCCACGCTGGGCTGGAGCCTGTGGGAAGCGGGCCTCGACGTCTGGGCGCTGGCCCCGCGCCTGCTGCTCTTCGTGCTGTTCGGGCTGTGCCTGCTACCGTTCCGCCGCCGCCTGCGCGGCGGGGCGGGCAGCCTGCTGCTCAGCCTTGCGCTGGTCGCCCTGGTCCTCGGGATTTCCCTGCAGCGCCTGTACGCCCCGGTATCCGACCTGCCGGCGGCGGCGCCACTGGCGATCGCGGAAGCCGGCGCGGGAGACTGGCGCAACTGGGGGCGCAGTGCCGGTGGCGATCGCTTCTCGCCACTGCAGCAGATCGACAACGGCAACGTCGGCGAACTGCAGCTCGCCTGGCACTACAGCTCCGACGTGCCCCTGTTCGAGAGTTTCGGCGCGCACAGTTTCCAGCCCACGCCACTGGCGGTGAACGGCCTGCTCTATCTCTGCCTCGATCGCAACGTGGTCGTCGCCCTCGACCAGGACAGCGGGCGCGAGCGCTGGCGTTTCGATCCCCAGCTGGACCTCGAGGGCGTGTTCGTCACCACCTGCCGCGGGGTCAGCTACTTCGAGACCGGGGAGTCCGGGGACTGCCCGCGCCGCCTGCTCTACGGCACCGCCGACGGGCGCCTGCTGGCGATCGACGCGGACAGCGGCGCCCCCTGCAGCGGCTTCGGGGAAAACGGCGCGGCGGATATGCGCGCCGGCATGGGCGACATTCCCCCCGGGGCCGTGGCGGTCACCTCGCCGCCCGCCATTGTCGACGGGGTCGCGGTGATCGGCCAGTTCGTCAACGACTACCTGTCGTATTTCGATGCTCCCTCGGGCGTCGTGCGCGGCTACGACGCCCTGAGCGGTGAGTTGCGCTGGGCCTGGGATGCGGGGCGCCCCGGGCAGCACGGGCTGCCGCCAGCCGGCGAGAGTTACAGCCTGGACACGCCCAATGCCTGGAGCGTGTTCAGCGCCGACCCGGAACTGGGGCTGGTGTTCGTGCCCACCGGCAACAGCCCGCCGGATTATTTCGGCGGCCACCGCTCGGCGGCCTCGGAGCGCTACAGCTCGTCGGTGGTGGCACTGGACGTCGCCAGCGGCGAGCCGCGCTGGTCTTTCCAGACCGTCTACCACGACCTTTGGGATTACGACGTCGCCTCGCAGCCGGTGAGTTTCGACCTGTGGCAGGCGGGGGAGAGAGTGCCGGCACTGGTGGTGCCGACCAAGCGCGGCCAGCTCTTCGTACTCGACCGCCGCGACGGCAAGCCGCTCGACGCGGTGGACGAGCGGCCGGTGCCCCAGGGCACTGTGCCCGGCGAGTGGACCGCGCCGACCCAGCCCTACACCAGCGGTTTCGCCTCGATTGCCGGCGAGCACCTGAGTGAGCGGCAGATGTGGGGGCTGACCCCGCTGGACCAGCTGTGGTGCCGGCTGCGCTTTCGCCAGCTGCGCTACGAAGGTGACTTCAATCCGCCGGGCCTCGACCTCTCGCTCAATTACCCCGGTGCCGCCGGCGGCAGCAACTGGGGCAGCGTGACGATCGATCGCGAGCGCGGCCTGTTGCTGGCGAGCAGCCTGCACATGGCGGAGACCGGGCAGCTGATTCCCCGCGAGGAGGCCGGCGGATTGACCGGCGACAAGAAGACACTGCTCTATCCCCAGGAGCGCATCGACTGGGTTTTCCAGCGCCAGGTGTTTCTCTCGCCGCTCGGCGTGCCCTGCCAGCAGCCGCCCTACGGCCAGCTCTGGGCCTTCGATCTGGCCAGCCGCGAGTTGCTCTGGAAAACGCCGCTCGGCACTGCCGAGCACGCCGGCCCGCTGGGTATCGAGCTGGGCCTGCCGATCCCCATGGGGGTGCCCAATGCGGGTGGTGCGATCAGCACCGCGGGTGGGCTGACCTTTATCGCCGCCGCCCAGGACCGTCGCCTGCGCGCCCTCGACAGCGCCAACGGCGCGCTGCTGTGGAGCGCGCCCCTGCCCGCGGTGGGGGGCGCCACGCCGATGACCTACCGCGCGCCCAGTGGCCGCCAGTTCGTGGTGATCGCCGCCGGTGGCCACTCGGGCATCCCGGGGCCCTCCGCTGCGGAACTGCTCGCTTTCGCCCTGCCGGCGGACTATCCGGCAGATGATTGAGAGCTGCAGGCGAGCTGCCGCCGCGGCGGCAGTAAAATTGAAGCGCCGTCAGTCTTGGGCTACCATGCGGCGATACCAATAAGGGGATGCCATCGGTGGAAAAAGAGATTCGCAATCTGCACGGCCAGAAGATGGGGCGCAAGGGGCGGGAGACCCGCCAGCGGATCATGGATGTCACCCTCGAGATGCTCAAGAGCCGGTCCTACAAGGACCTGACGGTTTCCGACGTCGCCTTCGAGGCAGATGTATCAAGCTCGACGTTCTACGTGTATTTCGAAGATATCGAGGATGTGCTGTTCGCCTGCATCCAGGCGGCGGCGCTGAACCTCGACCCGCTCTACGACGTGCTCAGCGGCCAGTGGACGAGGGAAAACCTCAAGGACAACATCCGCAAGTTCGTCGAGATCTACAGCGACCTGTGGGAGAAATACCGTATCGAGCTGCGGGTGCGCAACCTCGAGGCCGACCAGGGCAACCTGCGCTTCCTCAACCTGCGCATCGAGACCACCCGCGGCATCCTGCAGGCCCTGGGCAAGAAGGTCGCCCAGATCAACCCGAGCCTGGAAAACCCCCAGCAGATCGCCATCGCCATTCACGCCTCGATGAGCGCGCTCTCCGCCCAGCACGACATCGGCATCGCCGGCGCCGGAAAGCAGACCCGCAAGCAGTTGAGCGCGGGTATCGTCGAACTGCTTTACCGGGTGCTGATCAGCAAGGACTGAGACGCCGACCGGCGCACGCGGTTCTCGCGTGCGCCATCACCACTCCCCGCAAATCAATTTTCCCTGGCGAGTAATTCCCGGTAGGGCTTCAGTGACTGCCAGGCGAGCAGCGCCGCCAGCGGGCAGAGCACCAGCGGCAGCAGCGCCAGCGAGTAGCGCAGGTAATCGTCCCGGCCGAACAGGAAGTCCGTCAGCATGGCCACGATGGTCGGGCCCAGGGCGAGACCGAAGAGGTTGGCGAAGAACAGCGACAGCGCGGTGACCTGGGCTTTCATGCGGTTGGGGGTGATCGCCTGCAGCGCGGTCACGCCGGGGCCGTAGAAGCCGTTCAACAGGAACATCGCCGGGCAGGCGAGGATCACCGCCAGCACGGGGTCCGGGGACAGCGGGCCCAGCGCGGTGGGCAGCGCCACCAGGCAGGCGATGATCAGCAGCATGCGCGCCGGGGCGTCGCTCACGCCGCGCTGCACCATCGGCTGCACCAGCCAGCCGATGACGATGGCGCCGAGGCTGCCGGCGAGGATGTTGATCAGGCCGAACTGCAGGCCGGCGTCTTCCCGCGGCACGCCGTAGGTGCGGATCAGGAACTCGATGAACCAGGCCAGCATGCCGTAGGTCATCACCGTGAGCAGGGAATTGGCGCCCATGATGCCGATGTAGATACGGCGGTTCTGCACCAGCCAGGCCCAGAACTCGGCGAGGCTGGCGCCGGTGTTGGCCGAGGCCAGGTCGCGGTCCATGCGCCGCTGCGGCTCGCGGATGAAGCCGAGCAGGACCACCAGGATCAGGCCGGGCGCGCCGACCGAGATGAAGGTCATCTGCCAGGGGCCGATGTGGCCGAGCAGGGGCAGGGTGGCGCCGCCGGTGGCGGCAAAATACTTGTAGACGAAACCGCCGATGATCGCCGAGAGCCCGCCGCCGATCGTCACGCCGAGGCTGTAGATGGCGAAGGCCCGCGCCTGCCTGTGCGGCGGGAACAGGTCCGAGAGCATGGAGAAGGCGGGGGGCGACAGCGCCGCCTCGCCAACGCCGACGCCGATGCGGGCGACGAACAGGGTGGCGACGGATTTTGCCAGGCCGCAGAGGCAGCACATGATGCTCCACAGGAAGATGCCGATGGTGACGATCCACTTGCGGTTGCTGTGGTCGGCCAGCCGCGCGATGGGAATGCCGAGCACGATGTAGAACATCGAGAAGGCGAAGCCGTGCAGCAGGCTGTACTGGAAGTCGGAGATCTGCAGGTCGGCGCGGATCGGCCCGATCAGCACCGCCATCACGTTGCGGTCGATGAAGGACAGGATGTAGGCCAGCAGCAGTACCACCAGCGCGTAATAGGCGCCGGGGGCGGGTTTTTCCAGGGCTGCGGCGGAGCCGGCAACGGCGACGGAAGGTGAACGGTTCAAAATGTTTGCGCCCCGATGGTGATGGTTTCTTATCGCTCCCAACTTTACCCCAGCGCATCCCCGCCGGGCAAAACCCCGCGCCTAGCCCAGGTAACCCGCCTTCAGCTCGCGCACCAGCACCTTGCCCGAGGGGTTGCGCGGCAGCTCAGCGATGAAGTCGACGCTGCGCGGCACCTTGAATCCCGCCAGGCGGGTGCGGGCAAAGGCGCGGATGTCCTCGGCCAGCTCCGCGCTGCCGGCGATGCCCGGGCGCAGTTCGACCACTGCTTTTACCTCTTCGCCCCACTCGTCATTGGGAATGCCGAAGACCGCGGCGTCGCTGATCGCCGCGTGCTCGTGCAGGGCGTTCTCGATCTCCGCCGGGTAGATGTTCACCCCGCCGGAAATGATCATGTTGGATTCGCGATCGGAGAGGTAGACGAAGCCCTCCGCATCCACCCGGCCGATATCGCCCAGGGACAGCACGTGGGGCCGGGGGTGGGCCTTGCGGGTTTTCTCCGGGTCCTCGTGGTAGGCGAAGACCTCGGCCAGTGTCTTGTGGCGGCAGAACAGCAGGCCCTCGTCGGCGCCAGTCGGGTTGCCCATCTCGTCGCCGACGTAGACCTCGAAGCTGGCCACCGGCCGGCCGACGGTGCCCGGGTGGGAGAGCCACTCCTCGCTGTTGACCAGGGTCACCGTGCCCGATTCCGTGGCGCCCCAGTACTCGGTGAGCAGCGGCCCCCACCAGTCGATCATGCGCTGCTTCACGCTGCGGGTGATTGGCGCGGCGCCGTGCAACACGTAGCGCAGGGAGGAGAGGTCGATGCCCTCGGCGCCCTGGTCGCGGGCCTGCAACAGGCGCACGAACATGGTCGGCACCAGGTGGGTGGTGACCACGCGCTGCTCGCGGACGACGCGGAAAAAAGTATCGCAGTCCCACTTCGGCATGATGAAGACCTGGGCGCCGTTGAGCATGTCGTAGATGGCGAACATGCCCGGCGCGGCATGGTAGAGCGGCCCGGTGACCAGGTGCGGGCCGCGGCCGGTGAGGCCGAAGTTGCGGCCGAAGCTCTGCATCCGCTCGATCATCTGCCCCACCGTTGCCGGTTTGGCCCGTTTCACCCCCTTGGGGCGCCCGGTGGTGCCGCTGGTGTAGAGCATGTTGCCGCCGGCGGGGCTGTCGCTGCTGAAGCCGGCTACCGCCGGTGGGGTGAGCTGCGCCAGCAGTTGCTGGATATTGCGTGCCGTGTCGCTCTCTTCCGGCGCGAGCAGTTCGGTGTGGGCGTCGTCGTGGAGAACCAGCTTCGCGCCGCAGTTCTCGCGAATGTAGGCCACCTCGCCCGCGGTGAGGTGAGTGTTGACCGGTGTGACCCACAGGCCCGCCAGCATGCCCGCCAGCATGGCCTCGACATACTCGACCCGGTTGCCGATCAGCAGCGCGATGTGGTCCCCCGGCTGCAGTCCCGCCGTATCGCGCAGGTAGTGGGCGAGGGCGAGGATGTTGCCGTCCAGCTCGCGCCAGCTGCGGCTGGCGCCGAGGTCGGAAATGGCCAGGGCGTCGGGATGGGCGGCGAGTTGCTGTTCGAAGTACAGGCTGGTCATTGGCTTGGAGTTATATAACTGACGATTTGCCAATTATAGGGATTGCCGTGGCGAGGCGTCCAGTGGCACTCTCGCGCTGCTGTCTGGCGAGCAGGAAAAAGCGCAGTCGCCATTCCGCTGGCCCATAAATGCTGGCCGGCGCAAGCCCCAAAGCGACTACACATCAAATTGACTTATAGTCAGTTAAGCAACTAGCATCCCCAAATACCCCGGAAAACAGGCAGAGCCCACCATGCCCAAAGCCCAGAAACCCGTCATCGAAGGCTGGTTCGCCGTCGAGGATGGCCAGCCCCACCTTATCGGCACCCGCTGCAAGGCCTGCGGCACCTACTACTTTCCCCGCCAGAGCCTGTACTGCAAGAACCCCGCCTGTGACGGCGAGGAGTTCGAGGAAGTGCCCCTGTCGCGGCGCGGAACCGTGTGGTCCTTCACCAACGCCATGTACCAGCCCCCCGAGCCTTTCGTCGCCGAGGACCCCCACGTGCCCTACACCATCCTCGCGGTGGAACTGGAGAAGGAAAAGATGATCGTGCTGGGGCAGGGGATCAGGGGCCTGCAGTGCGAGGATCTCAGGGCCGGGATGGGTGTCGAGCTGGTGCTCGATACCCTGTTCGAGACCGAGGAGCAGGCAACCATTACCTGGAAGTGGGCGCCCGTAGCCTGAGCCCGGCAGCCGAAACAACCAAGATAAAGAGAGACAAGATGAGCGCAGATCAGGAAATTGCCGTACTCGGCATCGGCATGCACCCCTGGGGCAAGTGGGGCAGGAATTTCGTCGAGTACGGGGTGAAGGCGAGCCGCGACGCGCTGGCGGATGCCGGCGTGGCCTGGCGCGATATCCAGTACGTGTCCGGCGCGGCAACCATGCGCTGCGGTTACCCCGGTTACGTGGCCGGGGCGACTTTCGCCCAGGCGCTGGGCTGGCAGGGCGCGGAGGTGAATACCTCCTACGCGGCCTGCGCCTCCGGCTCCCAGGCACTGGCGGCGGCGCGGGCGAAAATCCTCGCCGGCCAGTGCGACGTCGCCCTGGTGGTCGGCTCCGACACCACGCCCAAGGGCTTTCTCAAGCCGGCCCCGGGGGAGCGCCCGGACGACCCGGACTGGGTGCGTTTCCGCCTCGGCATCACCAACCCCTCCTACTTCGCCCTCTATGCCCGTCGGCGGATGGAAATCTACGGCGACACGGCCGAGGACTTCGCCCTGGTGAAGGTGAAGAACGCCGAGCACGGCTTCAGTAACCCGAACGCCCGCTACCGCAAGAAATTCAGCGCCGCGGATGTCGCCGCCTCCGCCATGGTGGCGGATCCCCTGCGGCTGATGGATATCTGCGCCACCTCCGACGGCGCCGCCGCGCTGGTGGTCTGTTCGCTGGACTATGCGCGCAGGCTCGGCCGCGATGACGCGGTGCGCATTGCGGCGATCTCCACGGTGACCCCGACCTTCGCCTCGGCGGTAGTGGAGATGCCGGACATCGCCACGGATTCCGCCGCGGTGGTCGAGGCCCAGCGCTTCCGCGCGGCGATTCCCGCCAAGGCCTACGAGGAGGCGGGCATCGGCCCGGAGGATGTGTCGGTAGCCGAGGTCTACGACCTGTCCACGGCGCTGGAGCTCGACTGGTGCGAGGACCTGCAGCTCTGCGCGCGCGGCGCGGCGGCGCAACTGGTGCGCGCCGGCGAGACCCGCATCGGCGGGCGTATCCCGATCAACCCCTCCGGCGGCCTGGCCTGTTTCGGCGAGGCGGTGCCGGCCCAGGCGCTGGCGCAGGTCTGCGAGCTCACGCAACAGCTGCGCGGTACTGCTGGCGAGCGGCAGGTGGCCGGTGCGAAGGTGGGCATCACTGCCAACCAGGGCCTGTTCGGCCACGGCTCCTCGGTCATCCTCAAGCGCTGAGCGGAAGCGGCTGATTCTTCTAAAAATTTACAATAATTGAATTGACGTCAGTTTTTGCGGCGCGTATATTTCTCCCATACATTAGTGAGGCAAATACGGTCGAGTAGTGAAACGTTGGTCAAACAGGCCTGAAGGCGCGAACTGGGGAGAGTTTGGCGAGGACGATGCCCTCGGCAGGCTGAACCTGTTGACGCCGGAGAAAGTTCTCCAGGGAATTGCAGAAGTCAGAGATGGCGTCAGCTTTTGCCTGTCACTGCCTCTCGACTACCCCGGCCTCTCGGTCATGAACCCGCGCCGCTTTCCGCCGCACATGCAGTTTTCCATGCGCGGCGACGACCCGGCCATGTGCTACCCCATGGCGCGCGTGAATCCCGCCCAGACCGACGTGGTCTGCGACGACCGGGTGACGCTCTCCACCCAGTACTCCACCCAGTGGGACAGCCTCGCGCACATGGGCGCACTGTTTGATGCCAACGGCGATGGCGAGGAGGAGGTCGTGTTCTACAACGGCTACCGCGCCGGCGTCGAAGTGCGCGGCCCGAAGGATTACCTCGACGGCGATCGCCCGGTCGAGCCCCCCTACGGCGCCGGCCCCCTGGGCATCGACGCGCTGGCGGCGCAGGGCATGCAGGGCCGCGGCGTGATGGTCGACCTGCACGCCCACTATGGCAATGGCCGCGAGGCCGTCGGTTACGACGCGCTGATGCGCATCCTCGAGGCCGACGGCGTGGAGATCGAGACCGGCGACATGCTCTGCCTGCGCACCGGTTTCGACCGGGTGCTGCTGGGCTACAACAGGACGCCGCCGGAAGGTATCCAGCACGAGGTGTGCACCGGCCTGGACGGCTCCGATCCGCGCCTGCTGCAGTGGATCACGGATTCCGGTGTGGCGGCTATCCTCTCCGACAACGAGGCGGTGGAATTCCTGCCCACGCCGAATCCACCCGAAGGGCGGGGCGCGTATTTTCCGCTGCACGAACACTGTCTTTTCAAACTCGGTGTGCCGCTGGGCGAGTTGTTCCTGCTCAGCGACCTGGCGGACTGGCTGCGCCAGGCCGGTCGCAATCGATTCCTGTTGACCGCGCCACCACTGCGCTTGCCCGGCGCAGTGGGCTCCCCGGTGACCGCCATCGCCACCGTTTAGGCACGGCAACTATAACGACTAGAGAAGTACCTATGGATCTTACACAGCAAATCAAACAGGCGGCAGCCGATCCCCAGGCCCTGCGTGACGGAATAGCGGGGGCGCACGTCCTCCCCTTGCTGATGAGCTACGTGCACCTGACCGGTGACAAGTCCTTCCTCCCGCGCGTGCGCCCCTATGTCAACGGCGGCTGGGACTACCAGCAGTCCATCCCCGCGGAGCTGCAGGCGGAAATTCGCGCCGCGCTGGTCGAGACCATCGAAGGGCTGGCGAAAAGCGACAGCGTGTTGCACGAGGAGCCCACCAAGGCCGAGCTGAAGGCCATGATGGACGTAGCCTGCGGCGCCGACGTGCCGGAAAAATACCTGCCGATTTTCTACGAGGAAACCTGCTTCGGTGGCCGCGACTACCGCGCGGTGGAATGGCGCAAGCCGGTCTCCGAGGCAAAGCGCGAGAACTTCCAGGTGGTGATCGCCGGCGCCGGCTTCTCCGGCGTGGTGATGGGCGTGCGCCTCAAGCAGGCGGGCATTCCCTTCGTCATCATCGAGAAAAACGACGCCATCGGCGGCACCTGGTACGAGAACACCTACCCGGGCATCGGCGTGGATACGCCCTGCCACTTCTATTCCTTCTCCCTCCTGCCCAACCCGGAGTGGCCGGAGTTCTTCAGCAAGGGCAACGAGCTGTTCAAGTACATCAACCGCGTCGCCGACGAGTTCGGTATTCGCGAGCATATCCGCTTCAACGAGGAAATCACCGCGGCGGAGTACGACGAGGATCACTGTCACTGGCGCCTCACCACGAAGAAGGCCGACGGCAGCGGCGACACCCTGGAAGCCAACGCCTTTGTCAGCGCCGTGGGTATCCTCAACCGGCCCTCGATCCCCAACTTCCCCGGCCTCGACAGCTTCAAGGGGCCGAAATTCCACTCCGCCCGCTGGGACCACAGCGTCGACATCAAGGGCAAGAAGGTGGCCATGATCGGCACCGGCGCCAGCGGCATCCAGATCGGGCCGTCGATCGCGCCGGAAGTGGGCCAGCTGAATATTTTCCAGCGCTCCAGGCACTGGATCATCCGCCACCCGATGTACCACGAGCATGTGCCCGCGGCGGTGACCTGGGCGACCCGCAACATTCCCTACTACCTCGACTGGTTCCGCTTCCAGCTGTTCTGGGCGGCTTCCGACGGTTTCCACCCGACCCTGCGCATCGATCCGGACTGGAAGGACCTCGATCACTCGCTGAACGCGGAAAACGCGAAAATGCGCGAGGAACTGATCGCCTACATCGAGTCCGAGATCGGCGATCGCCCTGACCTGATGGAGAAAGTCGTCCCCGACTATCCGCCCTTCGGCAAGCGCATGCTGCGCGACAACAACTGGTACCAAATGCTGCGCCGTCCCAACGTCGACCTGTATGCGGGCGATGTGGAGCGTATCGAGGAAGACGGCGTCGTCGCCGGCGGCAAGAAATACCCCGCCGACGTGATCGTCTTCGCCACCGGCTTCCACGCCTCGAAGCTGCTCTCGCCGATGGATATCAAGGGCCGCGGCGGCGTCACCATCCGCGACCTGTGGGGCGATGACGACCCGCGCGCCCACCTCGGGATCACCGTGCCGGGCTTCCCCAATTTCTACGTGCTCTACGGCCCCAACACCAACCTCGCCCACGGCGGCAGCGCCTTCTTCCACAGCGAGTGCCAGGTCCGCTATGTCTGCGAGGCCCTGCGCGAGATGCTGGAAAACGACTGGGACGAGCTGGAAGTCAAGGAAGCGCCCTTCGAGGACTACAACGAGAAGGTCGACGCGGAGCACCGCCAACTGGTGTGGGCGCATCCCGGGGTCACCAGCTGGTACAAGAACAAGAGCGGCCGGGTGATTATGAACTCGCCCTGGAAGCTGGCAGACTATCGCCACTTCACCGCCGAGATCGACCTCGACGAGTACAACTGCCGGCGCCTGGACGACGAGGCCGAAGCGGAAGAGGCCGCCGGGGCGTCTGCCTGACCAGGACGGGGTTTTTGACTATGAGCCGAGATATCAGCGCCGACATTCTTGCCTGCGAGCAGGCCCGTTGCGCAGCCCTGCTGGCCGCCGACGTGGCCGCGCTGGATGAACTGCTCTCCGAGCGCCTCGTCTTCGCCCACGCCACTGCCGTCTACGAGGACAAGTCGAGCCTGCTGACGAAGATGGCCTCGGGCAATATCGTCTATAACACCCTGGATATCAGCGAGGCCCGGGTGGTCGATCTCGGCGACAGCGCCCTGCTGGTGTCGCGGCTGACCGCCGGCGTCACCGTCGGCGGGCAGGACAAAACCATCGACAACCGGACCCTGTCCGTCTGGACGCGCGAAGACGGCGCCTGGCGCCTGGTCGCCTACCAGCCGACGGCCATTCCGAAGTAACACACCGACGAACAGGGTAGGGCAGTGCCATCGGCGCTGCCGCCCGACTGCTCTTATAAACCAAAATAGCGGAGCGCCAACGATGTTTCTGGCACTTGATGCAGACGAGCGGGAGATCGCCAACGCCGCGGCGGATTTCCTCAGCAACGAATTTCCCCTGCGGCGCCTGCACGAAAAACCGCAGGACCCGCCCGCGCTCGGCGCCTTCGCCGGTCTCGGCTGGCTCGGTCTCGCCGCGCCGGAAAGCGCCGGCGGCAGCCAGCTCTCGATCGTCGAGGAAATGCTGTTCTTTGTCGAACTGGGCCGGGTGGCCGGGCCGCTCGAGGTGCTGTCACAGGTGCTCGCGGTGGCCGTGGCGCAGCGCGACGAGTCCCTCTGCGCCAGCCTGATCGCCGGCGAATCCGCCGCCGCCCTGCTGGTGCAGCAAAATCCTGACGGCGCGATCCGGGTGATTGGCGACAGTGCCGCACAGTACGTGGTGTCAGTCGTTGCCGACGCGGCGGTGCTCTACCGCTGGGACAGCGGCGCCTGCCGGCAGGTACCGGGACTGGACCGTTCCAGCGCCATGTTCGTCGGCCAGTCCTCCTGCCTGCACGAAGTGGCGGCGGTGACCGGCGCCGCCGTGTGGCGCAAGGCCCAGGTCAATGTCGCGGCGATGCTGACCGGCCTGTCCGAGGCGGCGCTGGAGATGATCGTCGAGTACGCCCGCGAGCGCGAGACCTTCGGCCGCGCCATCGGTTCCTACCAGGCGGTGCGCCACCCCTGTTCCGACATGGCGGTGCGTATCGAGGCCGCCCGCAGCCAGCTGTTCTATGCGGCGACAGCCCTGCGCGAGGGCCACGCGGATGCGGCGATGCAGATCGACGCGGCGAAGATGCTGGCGGAGAAAGCGGCCAAACTGAACACCGACGCCAACATCCAGCTGCACGGCGGCATCGGCGTCACTGACGAGCACGACGCGCACCTGCTGATGAAGCGCGCCAACCTGCTCGGCCGGCTGTTCGGCGGTGGCAAGTCCCTGCGCCGCAGCCTGCTCGACCTGAACAGCGAAAACGGAGGCGCCTGAGATGGACCTGATATTCAGCGAAGCCGACCAGGATTTCCGCGCCCGTGCCCGCAGCTGGCTGAAGGACAATATTCCCCGCGAGCGCCGCCCGGCCCACGGCGAGGGCGCGGCGCAGTTCGACCGCGACTGGCAGAAAAAACTCTTCGAGCACGGCTGGGCCGGGGTGAACTGGCCGCAGGAATTCGGCGGCCTCGGCCTCTCCGCGGTACAGCAGGTGATCTGGTACGAGGAGTGCGCTCGCGCCGGCGCGCCGAACTACATCAACACCACCTACGTGGCGCTGATGCACGCGGGGCCTACGATCATCGCCTGCGGCACCGACGAGCAAAAGGCCTTCCACCTGCCGAAAATCCTCTCCGGCGAGAACCTCTGGTGCCAGGGTTTTTCCGAGCCCAACGCCGGTTCCGACCTCGCCTCGCTGAAGACCTTCGGCGCGGTCGACGGCGACCATCTCGTGGTCAACGGCAGCAAGACCTGGACCACCGACGGCCAGCACGCGGACTTCCAGGAGTTGCTGATTCGCACCGAGCCCGGCTCCCAGCGCCACAGGGGCCTGACCTGGGTCATCTGCGACATGCGCACGCCGGGCATCACGGTGAGCCCGATCAGGACCATGCTCGGTGACGAGCACGTCAACACGACCTTCTACGACGATGTCCGCATCCCCTTGAGCAACGTGGTCGGTGAGCTGGGCAGCGGCTGGAAGACCGCCATGTCGACCCTCTCCTTCGAGCGCGGCACCGGCTTTATCGGCGACCAGCTGGCGCTGTTCGAGCGGGTCAACCAGGCCATCGCCCTGGCCGGCCGCACCCGCCTGGAAGACGGCAGCCTGGCCATCGAGGACAGCGCCATCGCCGGCCGCCTGGCGCTGATCAAGGCCGAGACCATGGCCATCCGCGCCATGACCTTCGCCCAGATCAGCGAGATCGAGCTCTCCGGCGGGCCCGGTCCCAAGGGCTCGATCATGAAGCTGATGGTCACCGGCACCTCCAAGGCGCTGAGCCACCTGGTGGCGGAGATCCTCGGCTGGGAGTTCATGGAGTGGAACGGCGACCGCGCCGACCATCCCTGGACCTACGAGTACCTGTGGAGCTGGATCTACACCATCGCCGGGGGCACCTCGGAGATCCAGCGGGAAATCATTGCCGACCAGTTGCTGGAGCTGCCGCGGGCGCGGTAATGCACGAAACAGCGGAGAATTTGCATGCCCTTTGAAATTCGCAAGGATATCGGTGGTTTCCCCCTGCGCTGGTCGCAGGCGCACGCCGAGCAGTGGCTGGAGGCCGGCTACTGGCGCCGCGAGACCCTCGCCGATGTCGCCCGGGAGCGATACCTCGAGGATCCCGACAGGACCCTGCTGATCGAGAGCGACCGCCGGCTCAGCCGCGGCGACGTCTACACCGGCGCCCTGCGCCTCGCCGGCTACCTGCAGGCGCGCGGCGCCGTGGCCGGTGACGTGGTGGCCTTCCAGCTGCCCAACTGGTCGGAAAGTGCCATCATCGCCCTCGCCGCGCGCATGCTCGGCCTGGTGATCAACCCGATTCCGCCGATCTACCGCGAGGCGGAGCTGGCCTACATGCTCGGCGAGACCGGGGCCAAATTCCTGTTTATCCCCGGAATTTTCCGCAAGTGCGATTACCCGGCGCTGGTCGCCGGCCTGCGCGGGCAGCTGCCGCGCCTGCAGGAAGTCGTGGTCGTCCGCGGGCAGAGCGCCGACACCACGCCCTGGGAACAGACCCTCGCCGGCGAGCCGCTGGCCGAGCTGCCCGGGGTCGACCCGGCCAACGCCTTCCTGGTAATGTTCACCTCCGGCACCACCGGCCGCGCCAAGGGCGTGCTGCAGACCCACTACGCCTTCGGCTACAAGGCGCGGCAGATGGTCGAGGCCTGGGGCGTCAACGCCAGCGACGTGATCTTCATGCCCTCGCCGGTGACCCACATCACCGGCGCCATCTGGGCCTTCGACATCCCCTGGATTTCCGGCGCCCCGGCCGTGCTGCTGGATGTCTGGAACGTGCAGGACGGCATCGATGCCATCCGCGAGCACGGCTGCACCATCAGCGGCGGGGCGACGCCCTTCCTGCAGCAGTTGCTGGCGGCCACCGAGAACAATCGCAGCGCGCTGGCCTCCCTGCGCATGTTCTTCTGCGGCGGCACCTCGGTGTCGCCGGAGCTGATCCTGCAGGTCTCGCGGGAGTTCCCCGGCTGCCTGTTCTTCCGCGCCTACGGTTCCACCGAGATGATGACTGTCACCCTGGGCATCAACAGCCGTGCGCAGGCGAAGTTCGGCGCCGAGACCGACGGCATCCTGCTGCCGCCCATCGAGGTGAAGCTGGTCGACGACGACGGCAATGAAATCAGTGAAGAGGGCGTGGAGGGCGAGATCCTGGCCTTCGGCCCGGAGCAGTTTGCCGGCTACCTCGACACTGGCGACAACGCCTCCGCCTTCGACGAGAATGACTTCTTCCGCATGGGCGACCTCGGCCGGCGCCGTTACGGCGACTACCTCGAGATCACCGGGCGCAAGAAGGACATCATCATCCGTTCCGGGGAGAACATCAGCCCCAAGGAAGTGGAGGACGTGTTGATGGAGCACCCGGCGATCGCCGACATCGCCATCGTCGCCATGCCCAGTGCCAGCACCGGTGAGATGGGTTGTGCCTTCGTCATCGCCAACGCGGGCAGCAGCTTCGACATGGCCGAGATGCGCCGCTTCCTTGACGCCGCGGGCCTGGCGAAGCAGAAATACCCGGAGTGGCTGGAACTCGTCGAGGATTTCCCGCGGGTGCCCTCGGGCAAGGTGCGCAAGGACCAGCTGCGCAACATGGCAAAGGCCATCGCGGAAAAATCCGCTGGATAAAAAAGGGTGAGCGCATGACAGCATTTACACTGGAAGACCGCTTCGCGATCTACGAACTGATCGCCCAGTATTCCTTCCGGGTGGACAACTACGACGGCGAGGCCTGGGCGGAGCTGTTCCTGCCCGAGGGTCGCCTGGTCGGGGCGGATATCGAGCTGGTCGGCAAGGCCGGCTTCATCGGCCAGACCGAGAAACTGCTCGCCGGCCCCTATGAGTATCGCCACGTGATCACCAACATATTCATCGAACAGGGCGCCAGCGCCGGGCAGGCCGTGGCCAATGCCTACGGCACCGTGGCGGACTGGGCGGCAAAGCCGGCGGCAATGGCGATATTCGTCGAGTACCGCTTCAACCTGGTGAAACGCGACGGCCAGTGGAAGATCGCCGAGCTGCGCGTGCACATGCCCTATGCAGATGAGGAGGCAACAGCATGAGACTCAAGGACAAGGTGGTACTGCTCACCGGCGCCGCCAACGGCATGGGCGAGTCCCACGCCCGGCGGGTGATCGCCGAGGGGGCCTTCCTGCTGATGACCGACATCGACGCCGACAGGGGCGCGGCACTGGCGGACGAACTCGGCGAGCGGGCGCAGTTCCTGCGCCAGGACATCTCCGACGAGGCCCAGTGGCAGGCCGCGGCCGCGCGCTGCGTGGAGGCCTTCGGCGGTGTCGACATCCTGGTCAACAACGCCGGCATCCTCTCCAAGGGCGACATCCAGAGCGAGAGCGCCGAGACCCTGCGCAAGGTGCTCGACGTCAACGTGGTCGGCACCTGGCTGGGCATCCGCACGATCAGCCCGCTGCTGGCGCAGCGCGGCGGCGGTTCGATCATTAATATTTCCTCACAGGTCGCCTATCGCGGCTGGAATGATTACAGTGTGTACGGTTGTTCGAAGTGGGCGATCCGCGGCCTGACCAAGCACCTGGCGGTCGAACTGGCTCCCCAGAACATACGTGTTAATGCTATCCTGCCCGGCGCCGTCGACGAGACCGGCCTGTTCAGTGGCCGGGTGGACGAGGAACTCAAGGAGCGGGTTCGCCAGAGCATCCCCCTCAAGCGCTTCGTCAGCCGTGAACAGGTTTCTGCGCTGGTGGTTTACCTCGCCTCGGACGAGTCCGCGGCGACCACCGGTACCGACAACCTGATCGACGGTGGGGTCAGCATCTAGCTGCCTTCGCACTGATTACAATATTCGGAGTTATGACATGAACGCCCCAGCCCCCGAGCTCTATTACGACCAGTACAGTTACGAAGTCGACGACAATCCCTACGAAATTTTCCGCCGCCTGCGCGACGAGGCGCCGGTGTGGCGCAACGAGAAATACAACTACTGGGTGCTGAGCCGCTACGACGACGTGCTGAAGGCCTCCATGGACTGGCAGAACTTCAGCTCCGCCTGGGGCACCGTGCTCGAGCTGATGTCGGCAACTCCCGGTGAAGTGCCGTTGATGATCAACAACGATCCGCCCTACCACGACCAGCTGCGCGCCGTCGTGGCGCACCAGTTCACCCCGGCCGCGGTGGCCAAGCTGGAAGAGGACATCCGCGAGATCGTGGTCAGCTACCTGGAGCCGCTGGAAGGCCGTGACTCCTTCGACTTCATCCAGGACTTCGGGCGCTGGATCCCGATGGACGTGGTCAGCCACATCCTCGGCATTCCCGCCGGTGAAGAGCGCCGCCAGATCAACCAGTGGGCGGACGACTCCCTGGCCCGCAACGAAGACGGCAGCATGACCGAGGCCGGCATGAACGCCATGGGCAAGGCCATGGGTTACTTCACCGAGGTGCTCAACGACCGCAAGGAAAACCCCCGCGGCGACTTCCTGTCCTACCTCTCCCACGCGGAAATCGACCAGGCCGACGGCAGCAAGCGTCCCTTCACCGTGGAAGAGAGCCTGTTCTTCATGGTGCTGATTTCCTCCGCCGGCAACGAAACCGTGGCCCGCCTGCTCAGCAACACCGGCGTGCTGCTGGCCCGCCACCCGGAGCAGCGGCAGAAACTGCGCGACAATCCCAAGCTCATCCCCCGGGCCATCGAGGAACTGCTGCGCTACGAGCCGCCCTCGCCGATCCAGTTCCGCCGCCTGCTCAACGACGTGGAATACCACGGCGTGACCATGAAGAAGGGCGACAACGTGGCCCTGCTCACCGCCGCCGCCACCCGTGACGACCGCCACTGGGACAACCCGGAAGTGTTCGACATCGAGCGCGCGCCCCGGCGCCACGTGACCTTCGGCTACGGCCCGCACACCTGCCTCGGCGCCTCCGTGGCGCGGCTGGAATCGAAGATCGCCATCGAGGAAGTGCTCAAGCGCATCGGCGACTGGGATGTGGTCGAAGACCAGCTCAAGCGGGTGCGCACCAGCACCGTGCGCGGCTACTCCCACGTGCCCATCGTCATCAAGAAGTAATACCCGTCCGCCGGTCCGCCGTTCAGGCGGGCCGGTACTTTCCCCCGTATCAAGCCAGGGTCCGCAACCATGAGCGAAATCGTACTCTACGAAGTCATCGACAACGTCGCCGTCATCACCCTCAACCGCCCCGAGGTGCACAACGCCCAGAACCCCAGCCTGCTGGAAGACCTGGACGCCTGCTGGAGCCGCGCGGCGAAGGACAACAACGTCAAGGTGATCCTGCTGCAGGCCAACGGCAAGAATTTCTCCGCCGGCCACGACCTGTCGGTGAAGGAAGACGAGAAGGACGTGTTCGCCACCTTCGACTGGGAGACCCGCGGCATCACCGGCCAGTACCTGTGGGAGCAGTCCCACTACTTCGAGTACAGCCGCCGCTGGCGCAACAATCCCAAGCCTTCCATCGCCGCGGTGCAGGGCGCCTGTATCGCCGCCGGCCTGATGCTGTGCTGGCCCTGCGACCTGATCATCGCCGCCGACAACGCCTGGTTCAGCGACCCGACCATCATGATGGGCATCGCCGGGGTGGAATACCACGGCCACACCTGGGAACTGGGCCCGCGCAAGGCCAAGCAGATGCTGTTCACCGCGGACAGGATCACCGCCGCGGAAGCGGAGAAACTGGGCATGGTCAACGAGGTGGTGGCGCTGGATGAACTGCGCGAGTCCGCCCTCGCCATGGCGCAGAAGATCGCCCAGCAGGACCTGTTCTCGCTGATGATGGCCAAGCGGGTGGTCAACCAGACCATCGATACCATGGGCCAGCCCGCCGCGCTGCAGGCCGCCTTCGATATCCACGAATTCCAGCACACTCAGTGCATCGCCCTGTCCGGCGGCAAGTCCGCCGTGCTGACCAGGGACGTGTCAAAGCTGAAGAAGAACAACACCGGCGGTTAACAGCCGCCAAGAGGGTAGGGGAGTTGATTCCGGGGTGAAGAACTCACCCCGGGAGAGATTCGCCAGCTACTGACTCAGCGCTTTCTCAGTATTGGGATTCGGGCATGCGTACGACGATGCCGGACAGCTCTTCGGTTACCTGCACCTGGCAGCCCAGGCGGCTGTTTTCCTTCGGCTCGCTGGCGAACTCGATCATCGACTGCTCGATGTCCTCGGCCGGCGGCAGCTTGGCGAAGTATTCGTCTTCGATGTAGCAGTGGCAGGTTGCACAGCTGCAGGCGCCACCACAGTCGCCGAGAATACCCTCGACGCCATTTTCCATCGCGGCGCTCATCAGGCTGGTGCCCTCGGGTACGTCGATGATCTTTTCCACGCCGTCGGGCTGAATGAATTTTACGGTGGGCATGCTGACCTCTGTTCAGTGTGTATTGTGTGTTGAGCTATCACTGCCGGTACCCGGACACTCCGGGTCCACGTTCGCATCGAAGCGGGCCAAAAAATTGACACGCCGTCAGTAATAGGGAATTATACCGTTGAATCCCGCCAAGTAAACGGGTGTACAACGCCCGGGGCTGCGGCAGCCCGAAAAAACTGCCAGCGATAATGCCATGAACGCGCTGAATTACAAGAACAAACACATCGTCGTCACGGGCTGTTATTCCGGTATCGGCAATGCAGTCGCCCGTCAGTTACTGGCCCTCGGCGCCCGGGTGCACGGTATCGACCTGCGCACGCCGGAGCTTTCTCTCGAACATTTTACCGCAGTGGATTTTCGCGACCCCGACGCCGCGGCCAGCGCAGCTGCCGCCATCGAGACCCCGGTCGATGCACTGTTCAACTGCGCCGGCCTGGGGCCCACCCACGGCGGCGAGGACATCCTGCGCATCAACTTCTTTTCCACCCGCGCCTTCAGCGAAGCGCTCGCGGCGAAGATGGGGCAGGGCAGTGCCATCGCCACTATCGCCTCTATCGGCGGCGCGGCCTGGCCGAAGCACCTGGCCGAACTGCTGCAATTCCTCGAACTGAAGTCCCTGGACGAGGGGCTGGCCTGGTACCGCGATCACGCCGCGCTGTTTCCCAATGCCTATTCCTTTACCAAGGAAGCGGTGGTGGTGTGGACCAAGCTGCGTGCCACGCAATTGATCCGGCGGGGCATCCGCATCAACTGCAGCAGCCCGGGCGCGACGCGCACGCCGATGATGGACGAGATCGAGCGCGATCTCGATGGCTTTTCCGGGATGGACAATATCACCCGGCCGATCGGGCGCTGCAGTTCGCCAGAAGAGCAGGCCTGGCCACTGCTGCTGTTGAACAGTGAGTTGTGTAGTTATGTAAATGGTGTCGACCTCGCGGTTGACGGTGGTGGGGCGGCTTTGGCTGCGGTAGCTGCGGTGCGTAGCTGAGGTTTTTTTGAGGTGTTCTGCAGGGTCGGTGCTCGTGCGGCAACGGCCCCTTCTGGAACACGCCAAAAAGCGCACATCCATGTGCAGGCTCGAGCGGCGACGTCCTGTCGCCTAACGGTTCCAGAAGGGGCCGTTGCCGCACGAGCACCCGCAGCCCGGACGTGCGCGAGATTCTGGAGGCGCTGGCTCAGCTTCGTAGTTAGTGGTCTGAGTAACCAGCCAGCCTGCTTGCGTGAAGCCGCGGCGACAAAGCCCCAAAATTGAAGTAATAACTGCACGATAAAAGTAACAAGGAGCCCGAGTGACCAGCGAACACGATCCAGTCCACCCCTACTACCGCGCCATCCTGGATGCCTACGCCAACTCCGGCCGCCCCTACTACTGGCAGATCAGCGCTCCGGAAGCGCGGGAAATGCTGCGCAGCAGTCTCGCCGCCGCACCGCCGCAGGCCGGCCTGCCCGAACTGGCCTCGGTAGAGGATTACACAATCGCCGCCGATGACAGGGATATAGCCGTGCGGCACTACACCCCGACCGGTGAAGTCCGCGGCGTCGTGCTGTACTGCCACGCCGGCGGCTGGGTCATCGGCGACCTGGGTACCGGCGATGCCTTCTGCCGCCGTCTCGCCGCCGGCGCCGGCTGCGAAGTCATCAGCGTCGATTACCGGCTGGCCCCGGAGCATCCCTTCCCGGCACCGCTGGAGGATCTCTGGGCGGTGCTGCAATGGGTGCTGGCGGAGAGGCCCGGGCCGCTGCTGCTGGCCGGCGAGAGTGCCGGCGGCAACCTCGCTGCCGCCTGCGCCATCCGCGCGCGGGACGCGGGCATCGCGCTTGCCGGGCAGTATCTCGCCTACCCGGTCACCGACCACGATTTCAGCACCGCTTCCTACCGGGAAGTCGGCGGCGAGAACTACCTGTTGTCGGAAGCGGACATGCGCTGGTTCTGGGACCACTACTGCCCGCCCGCGGTGGATCGCGACAACCCGCTGGTCTCGCCGCTGCGGGTGGCGAGCGCAGAGGGCCTGCCGCCGGCGATGATTCACGTGGCGCAACTGGACCCCCTGCGCGACGAGGGGCTCGCCTACGCGGCGCGGCTGGAGGAGGCCGGCGTGCCCGTGCGGACCCGCTGCGACCAGGGGATGTTACACGGCTACCTCAGTTCGGCGGCGGCGATTCCGCTGGCGATGGAAGCCGTCAACGAAGCAGGGGAGTGGGTGAAGACATGTCTGCAGAACGGGTAAATTCAGCGCTGAACTTCGCCGCCGACCGGCGCGACGGCGGGATCTGGAGTAACACCTGGCGCGAGCGCATCACCCAGGAACTGGTCACCCTGCCGGTGGAGCTGCGCGATGCGCGGCAACTGGAGCGAGCTCCTAGTCTCGACGCCGAGGGCTTCGAAGTGCACCACATGCCGCTGCCCGGCAGCGACTGGGACGACGATGCCTGGGTCAAGGCCGAGTACCTGCCCCGGGCACTGGAACTGATCCGCGAGCTGAGCGGTGCGGCACACGTGGCGCCTTTCTACGGCGGCGGCGTGCTGATCCGCGATACCGGCAACCCGCAGCGGGCAGCGGCGGCGGAGTTCGTCCACCTCGACCAGACCCGCGAGGCGATCGCGCCCTTCGTCGCCATGGCGGCGGCTGAGGACATCCAGCCCCCGTACCCGCACTACCGGGTCTACAACCTCTGGCGGGTGATCACGCCGCCGCCCCAGGACGTGCCGCTGGCACTGTGCGACCAGCGCACGGTGGACGAGCGCGACTGGGTGGTGGGCAGGACCGTGGAGCCGAACTTCCCCGACGGTGTGCCCTACCTCAGCTCGGTGTACAACCCGGCCCAGCGCTGGCACTACTTCGCCGACGTGCAGCTCGACGAGGTGATCGTGTTCAAGGGCTTCGACAGCGACCCGGCGGCGCCGATGGGCTGTCTGCATGGCGCCTTCCAGATGCCCAGCGTGATTCCCGGTACTGTTCCCCGGGCCAGCGTTGAGCTGCGGGTATTTGCATTCTTCACAGAGTGAGGCCGGCAGGCGGGTGGCGGCTGTATTCATCCAGAGGATTCAGCCCGTCGAGTTGGAGCGATGCCTGGACTGGGCACAGGGGGATTTCGCCTCTGCCCTGCGAGGAATAAGCGCAATAAGTCCTGTTTACGCGCCCGGTAGCTGCTGATCTAGAATGGCCGGCAACAGCCAGTTTTTCACGGTGCCGAACCTGCATGGGTCTCTTCTCGAAAGCCAAGCCAGCGCCCCGACGCCGTCGCGAAGCGATCGAGATCGGGGAATTCCCTGATCTCGAGCCGATCAGGCTTCCCCGCACGGCAGAGCCCCTTCCTGCGGTTGCTCCCCGGAAGCCTCGCCGACGGACCAGCCTGCTGCGCATTGTCTCCACCGTGCTGGTCGTGTGCCTGCTGGCATTCGCCGCTTTTATCGTCGACGAGCTGGCTTCCAATCGCGGTATCGCCCACTGGCTGGCCGAGTTCACCCGGAGCATCGAGTTCAAGGTCAGGGAGGGTCCTGCGCGAGAACCACTGGTGGCGGACCAGGGCCCCTACGACCAGCGGCTCGGTTACACCGCCCTGCCGGCCTTCCGGGAAAAGCTGGAGCAGGCGGGCTATGAAGTATCCAGCCAGGCGCGCAATTCGCCGCGCATGAAGGCCCTGAAGGAGGAGGGCCTGTACGCCATCTACGACGAGAAGGGCCAGGCAGGCTTGCAATTGCGCGATATGCAGGACGTCGTCATCTACGAAAAGCGCTATCCGGCCCGTGTCTACACCGACTTCGTCCAGGTGCCAGCGCTGGTGCTGACTGCGTTGCAGTACGTCGAGGATCGCCAACTGCTGCAGCCGGACCAGCCCTTCCAGAATCCGGTGGTTGACTGGGACCGCCTGTTCAAGGCGGTGGGTGTGCAGGTGCTGAAGAAGGCGAAGCAGGACGACCGGCGCTCGATCGGCGCCAGCACCGTGGCGACCCAGCTCGAAAAGATCCGCCACTCGCCGGACGGCATGACCTCGGACAGTACTGAAAAACTGCGCCAGATGCTCTCGGCAACCTTGCGAGTGTACTCGCAGGGCGCCGATACCACCGGGGCGCGCGAACGCCTGGCCGTCGATTACCTGAACGCGCTGCCCCTGTCCGCCCAGGCGGGCTACGGCGAGGTCAACGGTCTGGGCGACGGGCTGGCGGCCTGGTACGGCAGCGATTTTGCCGAGGTCAATCGCGTGTTGAGCGATCCGTCCGGGCCGCTGGAGACGCGCGGAGTCTACTTCAAGCAGGCCCTGAGCCTGATCCTCTCGGCGCGCCGGCCATCGTACTACCTCGGCTCGAACCAGGCCGCGCTGGAGGACTTCAGCAACAGTTACCTGCGGCGCATGGCCGCGGAAGGGGTGATCCCGACAGCCCTGCGCGACGCGGCCATTGTCGCGCCATTGACCCGGAACCTGCGAGCAGCGCCCCCGGGACCGCAGGATTACGTGAACCGCAAGGGCGTCAACCTGAGCCGCAACCGGCTGCGGTCGATGCTGGGGCTCAAAAGCCTGTACGACCTCGATCGCCTCGATCTTTCGGCGCACACCTCGCTGCACGCCCAGGCACAGGCGGCGGTCAGCCACTTTCTCGGCGAGCTCGGTTCGCGCGAGCGCGTCGAGGAACTCGGGCTCACCGGTGAGCGCTTGCTGAGCGGTGCCGATCCCTCGCGGGTTATCTACAGCATGGTGCTTTACGAGCAGACCCCGGTCGGCCAGTTCCTGCGGGTGAATGCCGACAATCTCAACGAGCCGCTCGATATCAATGCGGGCGCCCGGCTCGACCTGGGCTCGACGGCGAAATTGCGCACCCTGATCACCTGGCTGGAACTCGTCGCTGACGCACGCGACAAGTCGATTGCCGAGCGGGGAACCCCCGACGGCGATGCCGCAATTCATCCCAAGGACAGGTTGTCGCAATGGGTTGCCGACTACCTGCGGGCGGACCCGTCCGCCGAACTGGACACCATCCTGGCCGCGGCCATGCAACGGCAGTACTCCGCCAGTCCGGCGGCTTCTTTCTACACCGGGGGTGGGCTGCACCAGTTCGCCAATTTCGACAAGAACGACAATAACAAGGTGTTGAGCGTCGAGGAGGCGATGCGGCGGTCCGTCAACCTGGTGTTCATCCGCATGATGCGGGAAATCGTCGACCACCTGCTGTACCGGGCGCCGGATACCAAGGCGCGGCTGCTCGAGGAGGCCGACAACCCGCGGCGCATGGACTACCTGCGCCGATTCGCGGAGAAGGAAGGCAGGGTGTTTCTCTCGCGTTTCTACTCGCGCTACAAGGGAAAGACTGCCGAAGAGGCTGTGCGGCTCAAGCTTGAAGGCATGCAGGTGTCACCGCGGGCGCTGACGGTGATCCTGCGTTCGACAGGGGTGATCGATTCCCCCGGGCAACTGGCGCAGTGGCTCGCGGCGTACGCGCCTGAGCCGGCCCTGACCCGCGCGGAAACCGAGAGCCTCTACGAGCGCTACGGCCCCGAGGACTTCAACCTCAACGACCGCGGCTACCTGGCCCGCACCCACCCGCTGGAGCTGTGGCTGATCGGCTATCTCGGCGCGCATCCCGACGCCAGCCGGGGAGAGGTTCTGGACGCCGGCGCGGATGTACGCCAGGAAGTCTACAACTGGCTGCTGAAGTCGAAGCGGCGCAGGGCCCAGGATCGCCGGATACTCGACCTGCTGGAAATCGAGGCATTCCAGCAAATCCAGCAGGCCTGGGCGCGGTTGGGCTATCCGTTCGCCTCATTGACACCGTCGCTCGCCAGCTCCATCGGCAGTTCCGGTGACCGGCCGGCGGCGCTGGCGCAACTCATGGGGATTATTATCGCGGGCGGCACGCAGTACCGGTTGCGGCTGATCGACGATCTGAGCTTTGCCGAGGGTACGCCCTACGAGATCTCCTACGAGCTCCCCGCGGATACGCCACGGCGGGTCATGCGGCCGGAGGTGGCGCGCACGGTTCGGGCGGCGCTGATCGACGTGGTCGAGCATGGGACGGGGCGCTCGCTGGCCGGCCAGTTGGAACGACCGGATGGGACGCACCGGATCATCGGTGGCAAGACGGGGACGGGCGATCACCGGTTTGAGGTTTATGCTGGGCGCGGGCAGTTGATCGAATCGCGGGTGGTCAATCGTGTGGCGACCTTTGTGTTTCAGATCGATGACCGGTTTTTTGGGACGATAACAGCATTTGTGCCAGGGCAGGAGGCAGCCAAGTACCGGTTTACCAGCGGCTTGCCGGTGAGGTTGCTCGGTGCATTGCTGCCGGCGTTGGGGCCGTTGATCGATGCGCCGACAGGCGGTGGCGAGGTGACTGTCGGTGCATTGCCAAAAGCTGGGAATCAAGTCAGCGAGTCAGGTGCCGGCAGGGGCAGGGCGGCTCCACTGGCCCTGGAGAGCAGAAAGCTGCAGGCCAGCGCCAGCGGGAAGGCCCACCAGAGCCAGCCGAAGGTGGCCTGGTAGCTGCCGAACTGGTCGTAGAGCAGGCCGCCTACCGGGCCCGGCAGGAACAGGAATACCGAGGAAACCAGTGCCGAGGCGCCTTTCACCTTGCCGTAGGCGAGGGGGCCGAACTTGCAGGCCACCAGGGCGGCAATGGTCGGGGTCAGGCTGCCGATGGCGAGGCCGGTCAGCGACACGCTGGCGATGAAGCTCGGCAGCGAGGGGAAGTGGATCAGTGGCACCCAGCCGAGCGCCGCCACCAGGGCCAGGCCGCTGAGTACATTGGCGGGGTTCACCCGGTCACACAGCCAGCCGGCGATGAACTTGCCGCCGAAGGCCGCCCCGGCGTAACAGGACAGCAGCAGGGCGCCGGTCTGCAGGGGGATGCCCTCCTGGCCGACGTAGGGAATCAGGTAGGTGATCAGGACCACGCTGCAAAAACTCAACAGGCCCATGGAGAGGGCGATGCCCCAGAAATTGCGGTTGCCCGCGAGTTCGGCAAATTTCACCGACGCAGGGGCCTGTTCACCCGCCGCTTCCGCAGCGGGGGCGGCGTCGCCATCGGGGAATTGCCCGAGCACGGCGGGCTTGCTCACCGCCAGTTTCCAGCACAGGGGCAGCATCACCACGCCGACAATCGCCCCCATCACCGCGAGGCTGGGTCGCCAGCCGAGACTGGAAATCAGGTAGGCGGCGAAAGGTGGCACGAAGAATCCGCCGAGGGACATACCGGCGGCCATCACACCGAGAGCCATGCCGCGGCGGCGCCGGAACCACTGCACGACCAGTGTCGCCGCGGGCACCATGCCGAGCATGGCCGCGCCCGGCGCAAGCAGCAGCAAGCAGATCAATGCCGCCGGCAGCACGCCGTGCACCTGCGACATCGCTATCAGTCCCACCGCCAGCAGCGCCGCCCCCAGCGTGAACACCGTGCGAATCCTGCCGCGGTCCACCCAGTTGCCGAGCAGTGGCCCGAGCAGCGCCATGCCGGTGTAGAAGATGGTGCTGCCCCAGCCCATGGTCGAGCGGCTGGCGCCGAACTCCTGGGCCATGGGCTCCAGGTACAGTCCGATCAGGTAGGAGGAAAACCCCACGGAGAAAAACTGGCAGGCGGTGACCAGGCCGAGAATTTTCCAGCCGTGGAAAGACGAAGGCTGGCTGCTGCCCGCCGGTGAAGTGTCCTGCATAGGGTTTTCCCGCCTGTTCGATCAATGGCTGGTGGCGTGCAGCGGGTATTGCGGGAGCAGGGCCGGACCAGTGATCACTTCGTTATAATTAATTGTAGTTCAATTTAATGGCATCACTTGCCAACGGTCAATCGTCGCTAATATGAATATATTGCAATTTTATAACGTTTTAATTCCAGCATGACTGTCAGTAAATAAAGTCTTCTTTTTATAAAACTGACGAAAGAACAATTATTTCTTGTTGCCATCGGACTCACTTGTTACATTAAATGCTGTGTATACCTACTGTCCTGGCAGCCGGGACGCAAAAGGATTCGACGCTCTCGCGCCGGGTCCCCGCTCGCCTTTAAAAAATAAAAAGGAGTCGAACGCCATGTCACACAGCAAGAATTTTCTCTATACCAGTTGCGCCGCCGTCATCGCCGGTCTCGTTTTCCCCGCGCAGGCCGCGCTTGCGCAGGGCGGCGAGCGTGCGCTCGAGGAGGTGGTGGTCACCGCCCAGCGGCGGGCGGAATCCTTCGAGAAAGTGCCGATCAGCATCAACTCGATTTCCGGCCAGGCGCTGGAGAACGCCGACGCGACACGGCTGGAAGACATTTCCCGCCTGGCGCCGGCGGTGCAGATTGCCCGCACGGGTATTTTTATCCAGCCCTCGATCCGCGGCGTGACCACGGTGCAGGCGACCAGCGCGGAAAACAACGTCGCGGTCTACCTCGACAACTTCTACCAGACCTCCTCCATGACCCTGAACATGGACCTGTTGAACGTCAGCAGCGTACAGGTGCTGAAGGGGCCGCAGGGCACGCTGTTCGGCCGCAACGCGACCGGTGGGGCGATACTCGTCGAGACCCTGAAACCGAACCTGGACAACGCGGAAGGCAAATTCCGCCTCGGTTACGGCAAGTTCGACGACACCCGCATCCAGGGCTATTACTCGCAGCCGCTGACGGACAGCCTGGCGGTGAATATCGCCGCCAGTGATCGCAGCACGGATGGTTATATCGAGGATTACTCGGGCTTTGACACCGCGCCGCTGGATTCGGAAGCGGTGTACGCCAAAGTGCTCTACCAGCCGAGCGATAAGCTGCAGGTCATCGCCGGCTACAACTATTCGAAAATGGATGACGGCCGCTCCCTCGCGATCACCTATGGTGGTGACGCGCTGGCGCTGGCCGAGCTGTATTTCCCCTCTTCCGAGTTTTCCAGGGAGCGCAACAAGACCTCGCTGACCCACCCGGTGACCATTCGCGGCAAGCAGAACGCGGAAACCCTGACGGTGCACTACGACTTTCCTGCTGCGACCCTGTCTTCCTACAGCTACCACCAGGATGTCGACACCTTCACCAACTACGAAGTCGACGGGACTCCCGAGGTGCTCTACGAGCAGCGGCTGAACAACGAGTTCGAGACCTACTCCCAGGAGTTCAACCTGACCTCCACCGGCGAGGGCCCGCTGCAGTACGTGCTCGGCCTGTTCTACTACGATGCCGACACGGCGCTGGTCAACAACTACACCTTCGACGTGGTGCCGCAAAACTCCAACTACAGTGAGATCGATACCCTCGCCGCCTACGCCGACCTGACCTGGAAGGTGACTGACCGCCTCTACCTGACCGGTGGCCTGCGCTACTCCACCGAGGACGTGCTCAGCCAGACGGTCTCCCCGGCGGGCGACTACCTGGTGGATGAGTCGGAGACTTTCCACAGCACCACACCGCGGGTGGTGGCACGCTACGAACTCTCGGACGAGTCCAGCGTCTACGCCTCCTACAGCGAAGGCTTCAAGAGCGGCCAGATCAACACCATCCCGCCCTTTGAGGCGATCGAGCCAGAGCAGATCGAAGCCTGGGAGATCGGTTACAAGACGCAGCTGGATACGCTCTCGCTGGCGACCGCCGCCTACTATTACGACTACACCGACCTGCAGGTGAGTTCCATCCTGCTGGTGAATGGCGCCCAGAGTGCCACCACCGCCAATGCTGCCAGTGCCGAGATCTACGGCGCCGAGGCGAACCTGGTGTGGGCGGCGACGGATGCACTGCAGATCAGCGCCAATCTCGCCTACACCCACGCCCGCTACGACGAGTTCACCAATGCGCCGGTGAATATTCCCAACCCCCTGGGCCTGAACTCGAACACCTGCGGCGACGCGCTGTGTACCCAGGACTGGAGCGGCCACCAGATGGTCCGCGCGCCGGACTGGAGCGGTAACCTGAGCGCGAACTACTCGCTCTGGTTCGGCGGCCATACCGTGACCCTGTCCGGCAACGTTGCAGTGACTTCCAGCTACCTGCCGAACAAGGCGGACAAGGCGCTGAGCGGGGGTGGCTATCGCTATGAACAGCCGGGCTACACGCTCTACAGCGCGCGCATCGACTGGACCCTGCCGGGTGACCACGTCACCCTCAGCGCCTACGGCAACAACCTGGCGGACAAGTCCTACGACATCACCTCGACCGGCAGCGCCTTCGGCGACTACCACGTGGAGGGGCAGCCGCGTTCCTACGGCGTGCTGGCGGAGTATCGCTTCTAGGGGGAGGGGAGTGTGACGCCGGCTCAGGCAGCCGGCGTCAGTTCGTAGTCTTCCAGCCGCGGCTTGTCCATCACTTCCATGAAGTACTCGTAGGGCCAGGGCCAGACCTGGGGCACGCCATCGGCGTCGAGATACCAGCTGCTGCAGCCCGAGGCGAAGACGGTCTTCTTCGCCGCCTCGGTGCGTTTTTCCTCATATTCCTGCAGGGCCGCGCGGGTCGGTGCCACCGCCTGGCACTCGCCGGAGCGCAGCAACTCGACCAGTTGCTCGATGTAGTTCCACTGGCGCTCGGCGATGTCGATCAGCGAGAAGTTGCCGACCGGGCCGGTGGGGCCGTTGAGCATGAAGAAGTTGGGAAAGTCGGGAACGGTGACCGCGTAGTAGGCCTTGGGGTGCACGTCCCAGAGCTGGTTGAGGTCGAGGCCGTCGCGGCCGGTGATGCTCATCGGCCGGACGAAGGCGTCGGCGTGGAAGCCGGTGGCGAGCACCAGCACGTCGAGTTCGTGGAAGCTGCCGTCGCGCATCAGGATGCCGTTTTCCTGCACCTGCTCGATACCGCTGGTATCGACGTAGACGCTCGGGTGCTGCACTTTCTCGTAGTAGTTGGGCGAGAACACCATGCGCTTGCAGGCGGCGCGGTAGTCCGGGCGCAGCTTCTCGCGCAGTTCCGGGTCCCGCACACTCTCCTCGAGGTTCTGTTCGACGATGCGCTGGATTTCCTCCAGCTCCGGTGAATTGGCGTCGATGATCGCGGCGAGGAAACGGCCGCGACGGGCCTGGGCCTCGGGGCCGCTGCGCACGTCCTCGATCCTGTCCGGGTCATCGCGAAAGGCGGCCTTGTCCTCATCGGAGTAGCGGGTGTCCGGGCAGGGCATGATCCACTGTGGCGAGCGCTGCAGGTGTACCAGCTTCTGCACCTTGCCGGACAGCGCGGCGACGATCTGTACCCCGGTGGAGCCGTTGCCGATCACGCCGACGCGCTTGTCGCTGTAATCGATGGCGTGGTCCCAGCGGGCGCTGTGGAAGTGCGCGCCGGTGAAGTTTTCCAGGCCCGGGATTGCCGGGATGTTCGGGTGGTGCAGCACGCCGGTGGCGGCGACCAGCACGTCGGCGACATCGGGCTCGCCGTCGCGGGTCTCGATATGCCAGCGCCCGTCCGCGTAGCGGCAGCTGCGGATCTCCGTGTTGAAGCGGATGAATTCGCGCACGCCGAAGCGGTCGGTCATCTCCTCGAAGTAGTGCTTGATCTCCGGCCCCGGGGCGTAAAAGGCGCTCCACTCGGGGTTGAAGGCGAAGGAATAGCTGTAGGAGTGGGCCGGGGTGTCGCAGGCGACGCCGGGGTAGGTGTTCTCGCGCCAGGTGCCGCCGACGGTGGCGCCTTTCTCGTAGATGACGAAATTGGTCTCGCCGCGCTCGCGCAGGCGGATGCCGGCAAGAATGCCTGCCATGCCTGCACCGATAATGACATAGCGTAGGTTTCTGGCTTGTGCCGACATTCGAGAGTCCTCCTGCTACCGGGTGTGTTCGGGGTAGACAGGCCGCCCGCCCTGCGGGTGCATACCGCCGTCTGCGGAAGGGTGTCGCGGGCGCATGACGCCTGCCCACAATAAGGGCGACGGCCTGTTTATTGTGCCGCTTATCTTTACCCAGCACTTATGCCAAGTCAACAATAATTAACGGACCGTCAATTATTGTTGCTGGCGGTCTGGCCCGGCGGGTACACTATCCGCCCATTCCGGCCCGCGGCCTGCCATTGCCGTTTGCGGTGCCCCGGGCCGGGAAACGGTCGAGCAGAACAGGATCGAAGCAGTGGATCTCAACTACAGCGATAAGCAGAAAAGTTTCCGCGCCGAAGTGCGCAGTTGGCTGGCGGAGCATGTGCCCGCCAGCCCCCTGAAAACCTACGATACGCAAGAGGGCTTCCAGCAGCACCGCGAGTGGGAGGCCGTCCTGCACCGCGGCAACTGGACCATGGTCACCTGGCCGCGGGAACTGGGCGGGCGCGACAGTGACCTGATCGAGTGGCTGATCTTCGAGGAGGAATACTACCGTGCCGGCGCGCCCAAGCGGGTCAACATGAACGGCATCTGCCTGCTCGGGCCGACCCTGATGGAGTACGGCACGCAGGAGCAGAAAGCGCGCATCCTGCCGAAAATGGCCAGTGGCGAGGAGATCTGGGCCCAGGCCTGGTCGGAGCCCAACGCCGGCTCGGACATGGCCGCCATCCGCACCCGCGCCGACCGCCAGGGCGACAGGTACGTGCTCAACGGCCAGAAGATCTGGTCTACCCGCGCGGTGTGGGCGGACTGGTGTTTCGGCATGTTCCGCACCGATCCGGACTCCGAGCGCCACCACGGGCTGACCTTCATCCTGGTACCGCTGGATTCACCCGGCATCACCGTGCGGCCGATTCCCCAGCTCGACGGCCTGCCGGGCTTTGCCGAGATTTTCTTCGACGACGTCGAAGTGCCGGTGGAAAACCGCCTCGGCGACGAGGGGGCCGGCTGGAGCGTGGCCATGGCCACCGCCGGCTTCGAGCGCGGCCTGATGCTGCGCGCGCCGGCGCGCTTCCAGGAAAGCGCCCGCCGCCTGGTCGAGCTGTACAAGGCCAACCGGGAGAGCGCGGACCGAGATCCGGCCATCCGCGAGGCGGTGTTGCGCGCTTACCTCGACGCCGAGAGCTACTGCCTGACCACCTACCAGACGGCCTGCCGGCTCAACAAGGGCGGCAAGATCGGTCCCGAGTCCTCCACCAACAAGATTTTCTGGTCGGAACTGGACCAGGCGATGTGCGCGGCGGCGATGAGCATTCTCGGCGCCCGCGCCGAGCTGCTGCCGCATGCGCCGGCCGCCGCGGGGGTCGGCAGCTGGCTGGACGACTTCCTCTTCGCCCAGTCCGGTCCCATCTATGCCGGCAGTAACGAAATCCAGCGCAACATCATCGCCGAGCGCATGCTCGGCATGCCGCGCAAGTAAGGGAGAAGATCATGGATTTTACTTTCAGCGAAGATCAACTCCTGTTCCGGGAAAGCGTGCGCGACTTCCTCGTCAACGAGGTCACACCGGAGCGTATCCGCCAGTCCTGGGAGACGGCAACCGGCCGCGATGACGAACTCTGGGCGCAGCTGGCGGAACTCGGCCTCACCGGCCTGACGGTAGCGGAGGAGTTCGGTGGCCTCGGCATGAGTGCGCTGGACTTCGTGCTGCTGGCGCAGGAGTGCGGCTACGTGGCCCTGCCGGAGCCGCTGGTGAATACCGTGCTGGTGGCGGTGCCGCTGCTGCAGGGCATCGGCGGTGACCTGGCGGCGAACTGGCTGCCGAAAATCGTTGCCGGTGAGGCCCGGGTGGTCGCGGCGCTGGAGCAGAATCTCGTGGTCGAGGACGCGCACGTCGCCGACCTGCTGCTGCTGGAGCGCGGCGGTGCGCTGTACGCCCTGACCCGGGATGAGTTCAGCGTGGTGTGGAACGAGTCGGTGGACCCTTCGCGGCGCCTCTTCGAAGTCTCACTGGCCGAGTCAGCGGCGCCGGTGCTGGAGGCCGGAGCGGCGGCGGGCTTGGTCGCGAGCGCTCTGGATGCCGGCGCCCTGGCCTGTGCCGCGCAGGCCCTGGGCCTGGCCCAGCGGATGATCGATCTCTCTGTCGCCTACAGTATCGACCGCCAGCAGTTCGGCAAGCCGATTGGCAGTTTCCAGGCGGTGAAGCACCACATGGCGGATGTCGCGGTGCGCCTGGAATATGCGAAAGCGCCGGTTCATCGCGCGGCCTACGCGCTCGCGGCTGGCGCCGGCAATGCTTCGCTGGCGGTCTCCCAGGCCAAGCTGGCGGCCTGTGAGGCGGCCAGCCTGGCGGCGAAGAACAGCATCCAGGTGCATGGGGCGATGGGTTACACCTGGGAGGTGGACCTGCACATCTTCATGAAGAAGGCCTGGGCGCTGGCCAATACCTGGGGAGATGCGGGCTACCACAAGGCGCGGGTGGCGGAGCATATCTTTGCTGATGGTGTGGAGTTGGGGGCGGCGGCTACTTTCGGGTAATCAGCCATGCTTGGTGTTCTACCGGCCGGCCCCCGCATCCGCGCTGTCCCGCGGAAACACGTCAAAAAGCGTACATCCATGTACAGACTCAATCGGCGACGTCCTGTCGCCTCATGGTTTCCGCGGGACAGCGCGGACGCGGACGCCTGCGCAGTGCCGTGAATATGGGGTAGTTAGCCCGATGTCACCTGAGGGGCTGCCCGGGCCTCCCCCTGCATCCGCCTCCCCACCACATAATAGCAACAGGAAGCCGCCGCCAGCAGCAGGGTGACAGAGGCCAGCGCCCAGCGCAGGGGCTGTTCCACGCCCAGGGCATTGAAGGCATCGCTGGCGCCGCCGGAGATCTGCGGGCCGAGGCCGTAGCCGCAGAGGTTCATGATCAGCAGGCTGTAGGTGACGATGGAGCCGCGAACCTTCAGGGGCGCCAGTTCCAGCACGGTCGCCATGGTGGCGCCGTAGAAGCAGGTGCCGAAGACCTGGAAGGCGAACAGGCAGACGGCGGACACGGCGAGCAGGGGGCTGGTGAAGGCGATAATGCCCAGCGGCGCCGCGATCAGGGTCATGAGGCCGACGAAATAGCAGCCGCCGCCGGGTGTGCGTCTGGACCTTGCGTCGGCGATGAAACCGCCAGCGATGGTGCCGATGGCGAAGCCGGGGCCCATGATCAGTCCGGACACCAGGCCGGCCTGTTCCAGCGGCAACGCGTGTACCCGGGTGAAAAAGGCGGCGATAAAGGCGCTGCTGCCGGTCTGGCCCATGATGGTGAGTACCGCGGCTACGAGCAGCCAGAGCAGTGTCTTGTTGCCGGCCAGTTCCCTGATCACCGCACCGAAACCCGCCTTTTCCCCGCTCGGCCACTGTGCGGCTTCGTCGACATCGAATGCGCCGCGCTGTGGTTCGCGCAGGCTGAACAGGACCAGCAGGCCGAGCGCCAGGCCGGGGAATGCTGCAGCGATGAACACGGCTCTCCAGCCGTATTCCGCGGCGATCACGCCGGCCACGGAGAACACCAGCATTCCGGCGACGGCGGCGTTGGCGCTGAAGATGCCGATGGCGCGGCCGCGCTCGTGTTTCGGGAAGTAGTCGCCGATCAGGGAGAGGGTGGTGGGGTTGCCGCCACTTTCCGCCGCGGCGACGCCCATGCGGCACAGGGCCAGGCTCACCAGCGAGCCGGCGCGGGCGCTGAGCAGGGTCAGCAGGCTCCAGCCGATCAGCAGTGCGGCGAGCAGGCGGGTGCGGTTGAGGCGGTCGATCATCAGGCCCATGGGGATGGACGCGCCGGCGTAGGCCACGGAAAACACCAGGCCGATCAGCAGCCCGAGCTGGGAGTCGCTGAGGTCGAACTCCAGCCGCAGTGGTTCCGCCAGCGCCGGGATCAGCATCTTGTCCACGGTGTTCATCACCGAGACCAGGAACAGGACCGCCAGGGCATACCAGCGCCAGGGGGAGGGGGGCGCGCTGAGCGGATTATCCTTCGGGGCCTGCTGTTGGCTCTTGTTCACTGTTTACCCGCTGGTTTTATTGTCGTAGGGGGCGGCTGTGCTGCCGTTTGATAAGCAGATACTACCCGAAGTGCCCGCGGCCTTGGAGTTACAGGACGGTTAGGTGGCGGGAGCCAAGGGGGGGAATCGGGTAATATTCCCGCTTCCCGCCGTCCTCGAATTAACTTGAAAAAAACCGACAGTGTGTTAGCTTTTGCATCGGAACTCGCAGACGACGGGTCGCGGGCCGTATAAACATAACTGGAAATATATACAGAATACCGGCATTTTCCCTGCCGGCTCAGCGAAACAAAACCAGAACAACGCTGACTTGTATTCAGTTTTGCCGTACCGCCAGTACCCCTCGGGCAGCAATATTACTAGAACACGCTGGAGATAAAGCAATGTCCACCAAATCCTTTCACCGGGCGAAACTCAGCGCCGGGGTGCTCCTCGGCTCGGCCGTGCTGGGCGGCATGTACAGCGGGGCGGTTCTCGCCCAGTCGCGTACGCTGGCACTTGAAGAAGTCATCGTCACCGCGCAGAAACGCGAGCAGAGCCTGCAGGACGTACCGGTCGCGGTAACCGCGCTGACCAAGGAAATCATGGAGGTCAACAGCATTGTTGACGTCAACGACCTCGGCAGCCTGGCTCCCAACCTGTCCGTGCGCCCGGCCGCCGGCGGTACCAATATCCCGGCCTTCAACATGCGCGGCATTACCAGTTACGGCGTGGTGCCCGGTTCGGACAAGCAGATCTCCATCTACCTCGACGGCGTCTACATCGGCTCGCCCAAGGGCTCCATCTTCCAGCTGCCCGATATCGAGCGGCTGGAAGTGCTGCGCGGCCCCCAGGGCACCCTGTTCGGCCGCAACGCGACCGGCGGCGCGATCAGCATCGCCACCCGTGAACCGGTTGGTGAACTGGCCTTCCGGCAGAAGCTCGGTTTCGGCAACCGCGACTACTTCCGCACCGATACCACCATCGATACCCCCGAAGTGGCCGGTTTCAGCGCCTACCTGACCTACTCCGCGGAAGAGCAGGACGGCGACATCAAGAACCTCGGCGCGGGCACCACCTGGGACCGCAGCGCGTTTGGCTACGGCAAGCACTCCTCGCCGGACACCCTCGGCGCGGTGGACAGCGAAAGCATCCTGTTTGCCGCCCTGTGGGAGCCCACTGACGATTTCTCCCTGAGCTACAAGTACGATTACAGCACCGATGAAGGCAGCCCCAGCGGCAACGCCATCGTCAGCGACTTCTATACCGGCACGCTGCCGCCGCAGGGTGCGATCTTCATCGACCTGCTCGCGCTGGCCAACCCGGACCTGCTGTGGAACGGCAAGACCACCCGCCCGGATGCCCTCTACAACACCTTCTCCCTCAACCGGGAGCAGAAAGTGCAGGGCCACAACCTCACCGCCCAGTGGGAGATCAACGACAGCTTCCAGCTGAAGAACACCCTGGCCTACCGCAAGTCCGAGGTTTTCCAGCCGGCGGATATTTCCGGCACCAGCGGCTGGATCATCGGCCCGATCGTCGGCGCCGCGCTCAGCCTGCCGGCGGATACGCCTTTCTGCTACGCCTGTTCCCAGTCCAACTCGGAAGGCGACCAGTGGAGCAACGAGCTGCAGCTCAACTACGACAGCGACTTCGCCACGGTTACCGCGGGCCTGCTCTACTTCGAGTCAGAGGATGAATCCGGCGGCCCGCGCGGCTCCACCAACACTTTCATTTTCGGCTTCCTGCCGGGCAACGTGATCCCGAGCGGCAACGACAGCTACTCCCTCAACGAGGCGAAGTCCTACGCCGCCTATTCGCAGACGGAGTTCCACATCACCGATTCGCTCGACCTGCTGGCCGGCCTGCGCTACACCAAGGACGAAAAATCCGGCAGCTATGTGATCGGCGACGCCGACAGCAACCTGACTTCCCAGGGCTTCGACTACGACGACGACAACGTCAGCTACCTGCTCGGCGTGAACTACAGCATCAGCGACAGCATCATGGCCTACGCCAAGTACTCCACCGCCTTCGTTTCCGGCGGTTCGGTAGCCGGCTTCGGCTTTGACCCGGAGGAAGTGGACTCCTGGGAAGTCGGCGCCAAGGCGGACTTCTTCAGCGGCCGCCTGCGCACCAACATTGCCCTGTTCGACGCTACCTACGACCACCTGCAGACTGCCCAGTCCGGCTCCAACGTACCCGGTGGGGAGGGAATCGCGGTACTGGTAGTGGATGGCGGTACCCTCGATGTGCAGGGCATGGAGCTGGAAGTCACCGCGCTGCCGCTGGAGGGCCTGACCCTCAGCGCGACCCTGGGTTACCAGGATGCGGAGTACGCCAAGGTGACCGACCTGGTGGCCCAGACCGTTTACGCCGCCGGCCCGCTCGCCTTCCCCAACTCCGACTTCCTGCCGACCCTGACGCCGGAATGGAACGGCAACCTGTCTGCCAACTACGAGACAGCCCCGGTCTTCGGCAATGCCTACATGACCTTCGGCATCACCGGCACCTGGCGTGACGAGGTGCGGCTGGACTCCAACCCGGGCCGCGCCGCCGCCACGCCCTTCGGGGTCGCCGAGTTCACCCCGGCATCCTGGGTAGTCAATGCGCGTGCGTCCCTGAAGAGCATCGAGTTCGGCGACAACTGGGTGGGCGAGATCTCCCTGTGGGGCCGCAACCTGACCGACAACGACGAGATCACCTTCATCACCAACTTCGGCGCCTTCCCCAGCGGCACCTTCCAGGAAGAGCGCAGCTACGGCATAGACCTGGTGATCAACTTCGAATAGTAGTGCGAGGCAGGCCGGTGTGCTCTCCTGGGCCATGCCGGCATGTCATTTCAAGGCGCCCTCGGGCGCCTTTTTTTATAACTGACAATTTGTTCTTTTGACGCGGCCCCTTCCTGTCGCGCAGGTTACCGTCAATGTGGTTTGGAAAATAATTTACACAAAATCCCTATAAAAACAGGCTAAAAAATAATCGAACTAATTTGGTTCCGCAGGGATTTGTGTTTTCCATCACATTTCCATCTTTAAAAATTGACCCGCTGTCAGCGGCTAAATACGATCCCCGCATGCTGGAAGGTTGTCTCAGCATCCCCAAATACCTCGCTGTGGCTGTTGTTTATCAGTTGCAGAAGCTGAAGGTAAACAACATACGCCATGGAGGACGTTAAAATGCATAACCCCCGATCCCGAATTCTGTTGAGCGCAGCGATACTCGCCGCGTTCGGGGCCTCGCCGGCAGGTATGGCCCAGAACAGGGTAATGATGCTCGACGAAGTGATCGTGACCGCGCAGAAGCGCGAGCAGAGCCTGCAGGACGTCCCGGTTGCGGTGACCGCACTCACCGAACAGGCGATTGAAACCAACAAGATTATCGACGTTAACGACCTTTCCGGCCTGGCGCCGAACATGACTGTGCGGCCGGCCGTCGGCGGCGTCAGCCTGCCCGCCTTTTCCATGCGCGGTATTACCAGCTACGGCGTGGTGGCGGGTTCCGACAAACAGATCTCCATCTACCTCGACGGTGTCTACATCGGTTCACCGCGCGGCTCCATTTTCCAGCTGCCAGACATCCAGCGCATCGAAGTGCTGCGCGGCCCCCAGGGCACCCTGTTCGGCCGCAACGCCACCGGCGGCGCGATCAGCATCGACACCCGCGACCCCGAGGGGGAGTACCAGGTGCGCCAGGCGATGAGCTTCGGCAACCGCGACTATTTCCGCTCGGAGACCTCGGTCGACATGCCGGAATTCAATGGTTTCAGCGCCTATGTCTCCTACGCGGTCGAGGAGCAGGAAGGCGATATCGATAACCTCGGCGCCGGCGCCCGCTGGGACCGCAGCGACTTCGGCGCGGGCCGTGCGCGCTCGCCGGAAACCCTCGGCGAGGTCGATACCGAGAGCTTCTTCCTCTCCGCCCTGTACGAGCCGTCGGATGCCTTCTCCATCGCCTACAAGTACGACTACAGCACCGACGAGGGCTCGCCCCGCGGCAACGCGATTCTCAGCGACTTCTACACCGGCACCCTGCCGCCGGACGGCGCCATCCTCGTCGACCTGCTGGCGCTGAACAACCCGGACAAGCTCGGTGACGGCTCGATCACCCGCCCGGATGCCGTGTACAACACCTTCTCCCTGCCCCGCGACCAGGAAGTGCAGGGCCACAACCTGACCGCGCTGTGGGAAATCAACGAAGCGTTCTTTTTGAAGAACACCCTCGCCTACCGCGAGTCCGACGTCTTCACCTCGGCGGATATCTCCGGTACCAGCGGCTGGACCATCGGCCCGATCGTCGGCGCGGCCCTCGGCCTGCCGGCGGACACGCCCTTCTGCTACGTGTGCTCCGATGCCGCCGGTTACAGCGAGCAGTGGAGCAATGAACTGCAGCTGACCTACGACGCAGAGTGGGCCACGGTCACCAGCGGCTTTTTGTACTTCGAGTCCGAGGACGAGTCCGGCGGCGCCCGCGGCGGGGTCAACACCTACCAGTTCGGTTTCTTCCCCGGCTACGTCATTCCCCGCGCCGAGAACCTGCTGCCCTTCGGTTCGCAGCAGAGCTACTCGCTCAACGAGGCGGAGTCCTGGGCGGTCTACTCCCAGTCCGAGATTCACATCACCGACGAACTCGACCTGCTCGCTGGCCTGCGCTACTCGAAGGACGACAAGTCCGGCAGTTACGTCAACGGCAGCATGGACAACCCGACCTACCGGGATTTCAGCTACGACGATGACAACATCAGCTACCTGCTCGGCGCGACCTACGCCCTGACCGACGACATCATGGTCTACGGCAAATTCTCCACCGGCTACGTGTCCGGCGGTTCCGTGGCCGGCTTCGGCTTCGAGCCGGAGGAGGCCAAGTCCTGGGAATTCGGCGGCAAGGCCGACTTCTACGATGGCCGGGTGCGTGCCAACCTCGCGCTGTTCGATGTGACCTACGACCACCTGCAGTTCGCCCAGTCGGGCACCCTGGTTCCCGGCGCCGACGGCATCGACGTGCTCATCGTCGACGGCGGCAAGCTGAATGCCCAGGGCCTGGAATTCGAACTGACCGTGCTGCCGCTGGAAGGCCTGACGATCAACGCCAACGTCGGTTACCAGGATGTCGAGTTCGACTACTACACCGACCTGATCGCCGCCGGTGTCGACGCCATCGGCGACAACGCCTACCCGGACTCCTCCGTGCAGCCCACCCTGGTGCCCGAGTGGAACGCGGTGCTCGGCGCCTACTACGACACCCAGCCGCTGTTCGGCAACGCCTACCTGTCGCTGGGCATCACCGGCGTCTGGCAGGACGACGTGCGCCTCGAGCCCAACCCCGGCCGCGCCGGGAACTCGCCCTTCGGCGTGATGGAGTACGTGCCCTCGAACTGGGTGGTCAACGCCCGCGCCACGCTCAAGCAGATCGAGTTCGGCGACAACTGGATCGGCGAAATCGGCCTGTGGGGTCGCAACCTGACCGACAGCGACGAGATGGCCTTTGCCACCAACTTCGGCGCTTTCCCTTCCGGCAGTTTCCAGGATGCCCGCAGCTACGGTATCGATCTTATTGTTCGCTACGAATAAGCACCGCGGGATACCACTTCAGGGCGCCTTCTGGCGCCCTTTTTTATGGGTTTTTGTCGAAGCCTACTTCGCGAGTGGGCTCCTACTGCTGCGGGTAGTCGCGGGTGATGGTGCGTGAGCCCATGTACAGGGCGAGCACCGCGGGGATTATGGTCAGGGTGACAATCAGCAAGGCGTAGCGAATGGATTCGTGGCCGTAGACCGGCTCGTAGTAGGTGCTCAGCCAGCCGGCGGCCACCGGGCCCAGGCCCATGCCGATGAGGTTGCCGAAGATGGTCCACATGGCGTGGGCGGTGGCACGGGTAGAGGCGCTGACCAGCGACTGGCTGGTGGAAATCAGTGCCGGGGAGACTGCGCCGCCGACCAGCGAGGCCGCCAGCGAGAGGAACAGCCCGATCGGGATGGCAGTGCCCCAGAGCATGTCCTCCTGCGGCCACATCAGGAAGCCCACCAGCAACGGCAGGCTGCCGAGCAGGGCGCCGGTCGGCAGCCACAGGTTCCAGCGCACGTCGCGGTGGCCGAGGCGGTCCACCAGCATGCCGCCGAGCAGCGCGCCGAGCATGCCCGGCAGCGGGCTGATGAGGAAGTAGACGACACCGGCGGTGGCCTGCTCCATCTCGTAGACGCGCATCAGGAACACCGGCTCCCAGGCGCTGCGGCCGATGCCGCCGACCATGGACAGGCTGGCGCCGACGATGATCCAGCAGTAGGTGCTGTTGCCCCAGAGGTGCCTGAGCGTTTCCCGGGTAGTGAGAGGGCTCGGCTGGCGGCCACCGTCGCTGCCGCCGCGGGCCGGCTCGGCGATGGTGAACCAGACTAGCAGGCCGAGCAGCACACCGGGGAGGCCGGCGACGATCAGTGCCGTGCGCCAGCCCCAGGCCTGGCCGACAAAGCCGCCGAGCAGCATGCCGGCGCCGATGCCGGCGACGCCGCCGATGGAGAGCATGGACATCGCCAGGCCGCGCTTGCGGGCGCCGAAGTAGTCGGAGAGCAGGGAGGTCATCGCCGGGGCGGAGGCCGCCTCGGTGATGCCCACCCCCATGCGGGTGACGAACAACTGGGCGAAGTTGCGGGTCAGGCCGCCGGCGATGGTGAACAGGCTCCAGGACATCACGGCGAGGGCGATCATGGTCCGCCGCACACCGCGGTCCGCCAGCCGCGCCAGCGGGAACTGGCAGATGATGTGGACGACGACAAAGGCGGGCCCGACCAGCAATCCCAGCTGGGTGTCGGAGAGATCGAGGTCGCTGCCGATCTGCTCCAGCAGGATGGACACGACATAGCGGTCCATCAGGCTGACCATGGTGACCAGGAAGCCGATGATCAGGACATAGCGCAAATACCAGTCGGAATACTGGCCGGGCGCCTGGGCCGGGTGCTTGGGCATGCGGGAATCTCGCGAGTTGGGGGTCAGTTGGATTCGGCCTGTACGACCCGCTCCAGGTCCTGGCCGAGCCAGCGGCTGGTGAGCATGAAGAACAGGGCGCCGATGACACCGAGGCCGACGGTGCAGAGCAGGGCGTAGCGCAGGCTGTCGATGCCGTACTGGGGCGCGAACAGGTCGCTCAGCGCGCCGACGATCAGGGGGCCGGCACCGGCGCCGAAAATGTTCATCACGAACAGCACGATGGCCGAGGCCGTCGCCCGCATGTTGAGCCGGGCCAGGTTCTGGTTGGCGCTGTAGGTGGCCGGGATGTACATGTTCAGCAGGATGTAGAAGGGAAACAGCAGCGCCAGTGACAGCGCGCTCGACTCCATCAGCAGGGCGGCCGCGCCCAGCGGCATGCCGACCAGGGTCAGCGTCCCCGGCAGGCGCACGATATGCGAGGGCTTGCGCAGGGTGATGCGATCGGCGAGCACGCCGCCGAGCAGGGTGCCGGTACAGCCGCCGACGCCGATGATCAGCGCCATCCACTGGCCGACCTCCACCGGTGACATGGCGTGGCTGCGGCCGTAGAACTCGTAGCCCCACATCAGGATGCCGTAGCCGATGATCGACAGGAAGGCGCAGCCGGCCATCATGCACAGCCAGGCGGGGGAACTGGCGAGAAAGGCGAGGGTTTCCTTCAGCGTGGAGGCCTCACCGCTGGCGCGGCGCTGGTCGGCCATGCCGCGTACCGGTTCCTTCACCGTCAGCAGCAGGAGCAGCACGAACAGCAGCCCCGGCGCGCCGAGAATGTAGAAGGCCGTGCGCCAGTCGAAATTTTCCCGCAGGTAGCCGCCGCCGAGGTAGGCGATGGCGGAACCGGCAAACACCCCGGTGGAGTAGATCGCCAGCGCAGTGGCCCGCTTGTGCATGGGGAAGTAGTCGGCGATCAGCGAGTGCGAGGGCGGGGTGCCTGCGGCCTCGCCGATGCCGACGCCGAGGCGGGCGATCACCAGGTGGGTGAAGTTCTTCGCCACCCCGGTGAGGATGGTCATGGTGCTCCACACGGCGAGGCCGATGGCGATGATATTGCGGCGGTTGGCGCGATCCGCCCAGCGGGCGATGGGAATGCCGGCGAAAGTGTAGAGCAGGGCGAAGGCGAAGCCGACCAGCAGGCCCATGGCGGTATCCGAGGCGCCGAACTCCTCCTTGATCGGGCCGATGAACACCGACATCGCCTGGCGGTCGATGAAGTTCAGCACGTAGACGACAAACAGCACGCCGAGCACGTAGTTGGCGTAGGCGGGGGAATGCCCGGCAGGCACATCGGGGGCTGTCGCGGGGCGCTGGTCGCCATCCGCGCCGGCAATGGAGGAAGTTTCGCTCATTTCTATGGTCTTATTCGTCTGAATGCGCTGGCATGCGACGCCCGGCAAAAGCGCACTGAGGGGGGTGTCGCACAGGCCCCATCATCCCCGAATTAAAACTGACATTCCAGTAGTTATTGTGGTGGCAGGGGCAGGTTCGCTGGACCATCGGCAAAGACATAAGACGCTTCGTGTATTGTTTTTGGCGCTATAGTAAAGCAATAACTACTGCTTGGCTCCTGCAGCGCGGCCCTGCGTGCCCTACGATAACCGCGTGTCCAGACCGGCTGGTGAAAGTGCTCTGGCGTAAGACCGGCTCGGGCGGCTGCAACGCCAAAGCAGGCCATAATAAGGAGAGTAACAATGCCGACGCTAAGAATTACAGCTTTCGACGACGCAGAAATGACCGCCGTTCCCGATGGGATGAGCGGTGCCTTCGTCACCCACACCTACTTCGACGAGCGGGCGGATCCGCTCCAGTTACACCTGCTGGAACCTGCAGGGGGCGCAAGCTTGCGTCTCGAAGCAGCGGCCATCGACCGCCTGCTCTACGTCTGGGCGGGGGCGGTGGCGGCGGGCGGGCTCTCGCTCGGCGCGGGCTCCAGCGTGATTGTCGAGCGCGGTGCGTCGCTCGACCTGACCTGTATCGACGGTGCAACGCGACTCCTGGTTTTTGCGGAAAGCCATCCGGCTGTCGGGGCCAAAGCGGGCGGCAATGTGCATCTCCTGCCCGCGGAGCGAGTGCCGCGCTCGGAATTCCAGCCCGGTGTGAGTGGCGCCATGCACGCCGACTCCGCCTGCCCGACCTGCCAGCTCTGGCTGCACGAGAACCACTTCAGCAGCACCCGGCCGCAACCACAGCCGGACGCGGAGAGCGGCATCCACTCGCACTCGGAAGACGAGATAATTTTTGTCACCGCGGGTGAACTGGTATTTGGCAAGCGGCGCTGCCCCCCGGGCACGGCCCTGTCGATACCGGCGGATTCCCTCTACAGTTTCTCCCCGGGGCCGCAGGGGCTGAGCTTCGTCAATTTTCGCGCCCACATGCCCGGGGACATCCGCTTCAAGAGCGGCCACTCGATGAGTGAAACCGGTTTCTGGCGGGAGCACGTCCCCCGCCCGGAATACCTCAGCCCGGGCGCCTGGCGAACAGATTCATAAAAATGTATGGGAGTCGGGAAAATGGCAGCAGATGAGGCATTCGTCAGGGTCAATCCGGGCGACCGGACCGTCGAAGTGATCGCGGGCCAGCACCACAAGTTCATGCTGATCCCGATCATGGAAAATGAAACCACCTGGTTTGTCGAGGGGCCGCTGAAAATCGGCGTCGAAAGCCGGGCTTTTGGCCGGCCCGGAGAGGTGCTGGAGCGCGGTGCGAGTGTCCACGTGCTGGACGGGGCGAGCGGGGAGGAGTGGTTGCGCTTTGACTGTTTCGATAAAGGCCCCCATTACCACTACATCCTGCAGGCCCTGCAGCACAACGTGGTCTGGGGCTATGACGCCAGCGCCAACGGCCCCATGTTCACCTGGACGCTCAACAGCCTGCGCAACAACCTGCCGTCGATGCTGCGCCAGGCCGGCGCCGACGCGCTGGCGGCGAAGCTCGAGGGCCATGTCTTCGCGGAAAGTACCCTGGGAGAAATCGCAACGGCGATGCACAAAGCGCGCGAGCGCACCTTCCCCGGACTGGACATGATCGAGGATTCGATCAACTGGTATAACCGCTGGAAGGAAATGCACCCGGAGTTCAACACGGTCGATTACTGACGGCCGCGGGCATAGCGCTTACTGCCTGGGCCCGCTCTCATCCCGCGGGTGCAGCCGGATAAGCGGCACCCAGAGTATCGCCAGCAGCGCGATCCCGGTGAAAGTCCAGAAGATGCCGGTGTAGGCGCCGGTGACATCGTAGATGAAGCCAAATAGCGGCGGGGTGGCCAGCAGCACGACGAGAATCGTCCCCGACAGCAGGCCCATGGCACGGCCCACCGCGCGCTGGCCGAAGACCCGCGGTGCGATGTAGCTCTCGATCGGCACCATCATGCCGCCGAACAACCCGGTGATACCCACGCCGAGGGCGATCACCGTGTAGCCTCCCGCGGCCTGGGTGAGGCAGCCCATGCCGGCGGCAAAGCCGCCCAGTGCCATGAACATCAGTGAGCGGGGCCCGAAGCGGTCGGCGAGCGCGGCGAAGGCGACCTTGCCGAAAAACGCGCTGCCGGCGTAGACCGAAATCAGGGTCGCCGCTGTGCTGGCCGGGATGCCGGTGTCGATCGCCAGCGGTGCGAGGTTCGTGATCATCCCTTTCATCCCTCCGGTGACGACGGCGACGGTAGCGGCAATCATCCAGAAGGCCGGGTCGGTCAGTATTCGGCGCGCAGAGATCGGGGCTTTCCCCAGTTCCCTGCGGGCTTCTTCGGGCGGTTCGGGGGCGCCGTCAGCGTGCAGCCCCCGGTCTGCCGGGCTGTTCACCACCAGCAGCGCAGCCGGCACGGTCCAGCACAGCAGGACCAGGCTGAGCCAGCGCAGGGCCTCGCGCCAGGGGTGGGCGTCGAGCAGCCCCTGGATGATCATCGGGAAGAGGAAGCCGCCCATGGAAATTCCCGCGATCGCAATACCCAGGGCCCGCCCGCGGCGCGCTGAAAACCAGCGCGAGAGCAGCACGGTGACAGCCACCGGCCCGATCAGTACGTTCGCCGGCGCGACCAGGATGCCGAATACAAGCAGTACCTGGTTGAACGAGGAGGTCAGGGAAATGGCGAAATAGCCGGCCGCGAGGCAGATTCCGCCCAGGGGCATGAGAATGCGCAGGGAGACCCGGTCCATCAGCGTGCCCAGCAGCGGCGAGAGCAGGGCACAGGTTCCGGCGAGTACGGTCATCGCCAGCATCAGCACCGAGCGGGTCGGGGAATACTCCTGGGCCAGTGGTACCGCCACCAGGGAGTAGGTCGCCGCGATCATGCCGGTGGCCGCAAGCAGCAGTATGCAGATGCCTACCTGGCGCCAGCCGAGGCTGAACGGTGCACTCATGTATTTCTCTCCGCGGGTTTTTGCTGTTATCCAGGGCGTTGTCTCGCGACATCGGCCGCGCGCCAGGCGGTCCCTACAATAGCGGAAACGATCGGCCAACTCCTACCTGTATCGCCGAGAAAAGCACGGCGCGCCGGGTTGCCGAGGCTGCGCGTCGAGTTCATGCCCTGCATTGGTGGCCTGCATCAGGCGTACAGCGCTCACCCACAGCGGCGGTAACCCGCCAGGGACGACCGGGCAGGTCGATTGGCGTTTCGATGCGAGACGGACAGGGGATCGCGATGCAGGATATCTGCTGAGGCGTCGCCAGCTCCGGGTCGAATGAAACGCGGCTGGAAGTACGGGCTATCCTTCAGTCTATGGCACGTGCACAGGCGCCCGCCGCTTTAATAACAAAATCTGGAAATTCCAGGAGGTAGCTACCATGACTGCCCAGCCCCAGGCCTCCGGTGCAAGCGCACTCAAGATCATCGACGCCGATACCCATCTCACCGAGCCCCACGATTTGTGGACCAGGCGCGCGCCGGCATCGCTGCTGGACCGGGTGCCGCAGGTCAGGGAATACCAGGGCACCCGCTCCTGGGTAATCGACGGTGACAAGGTCATCGGCATGAATGCCCACCCCAACAGTGCAATTCTCCGGCAGGGCGGGAAAGTCCGGGATCTCGATACTTTTCTCAAGCTGCGTTTCGACGATGTCCATCCCGGCTCCTCCGACGTGACCGCGCGCCTCGAGGTCATGGACGAGGCGGGTATCTACGCCCAGATCGTCTATCCCAACATTCTCGGCTTCGGTGGGCAGGCGACCGCGAAAGTCGACGCCGAACTGCGCCTCGCCTCCGTCCAGATCTACAACGACGCCATGGCGGAAATGCAGGCGGAGTCGAACAACCGCCTCTGCCCCATGGCCCTGCTGCCCTGGTGGGATGTGAAGGAAGCGGTGCGGGAAACCCGGCGCATTGCGGCCATGGGGCTGAAGGGGATCAATATCAACTCCGATCCCCACCTGCACAGGGATGACGGCGGCGAAGCCATTCCCGACCTCGGCACCGCACACTGGTATCCACTGTGGGAAGTCTGTGTGGAACACAGGCTGCCGGTGAACTTCCATATCGGCGCCAGCGAACAGTCGATCGACTGGATGGGAACCCAGGGCTGGCCCGGCCTGACCTATGACCTGCGCGCGGGCATTGCCGGTGCGATGCTGTTCTTCAACAACGCCAAGGTGGTGGCCAACCTTATCTACAGCGGTGTGCTGGACCGCTATCCCGGCTTGAAGTTCGTCTCCGTTGAGAGCGGCATCGGCTGGGTTCCCTTCCTCACCGAGGCGCTGGACTACCAGCAGGTGGAAATTGCCGAGACCCGCAAGATGCAGAAAACCGCGCTCGAGTATTTCCGCCAGAACTTCTATGCCTGTTTCTGGTTCGAGAAGGAAAGCATAGCGGAAACCCTGCGCCAGGTCGGTATAGACAACTGCCTGTTCGAGACCGACTTTCCCCATCCCACCAGCCTTTATCCCATCGATAATCTCGAGCAGAGATTGTCCGGACTCACGACGCAAGAGCGGGCCAAGGTCCTGAGCCTGAACGCCGCCGGTGTGTACAACATTCCGCTGAACTGATCAGTCGAGGAGGAAAAGTCATGGCACGAGATATGGAACGCGAAAAAGTAACCACCGTGGGCAAGGCGAGGGCCGATGATGCCGCGCGCTACTGGTTGAACGAGGGCTGGGCGCCCGGTGGTTATGTCCGCCAGGTGGATTACGCGGCCAACGCGCGGGGTGTCGATCCCCTGTTCGAGGGCATCAAGATCGTCGATACCGACACCCACTTTACCGAGCCGCCGGACCTGTTCAGCGCCAATGCGCCCGAGTCGCTCAAGGGCAAGCTGCCGCGGGTGGAACGCGTGGACGGCATCGACCGCTGGATCATTGGCGACAAGGACTTCGGTTCCCTCGGCGGCAACGTGATCGCCGCCGACCACAACAAGCTGCTCGGGCGGCTCGCCTACCGCACCTACGACGAGATCGCTCCGGGCTCCTACCAGGTGCAACCCCGCCTGCAGGCGATGGATGACATGGGTGTGTGGGCGCAGGTCTGCTTTCCCAACGGGGGGGTGACCCAGGCGGGTTCGCTGTGTGCGCTGGGGGACAATGAACTCGCGCTCACCTGCATCAAGATGTTCAACGACGCCTGTGCGGATCGCATGCACGAGTCCGGCGGCAGGATCAACTGCATGGGCTCGCTGCCCTACTGGGACAGGGATCTCATGCTCGCCGAGCTCAGGCGGATCATCGATCTCGGCCTCAAGGGCGTGGTCATGCCGGATCGGCCGGAACGCCTTTCCTGCGCCTTCCTCGGCCCCGACGGGCAGGTCTCGCCTTTCTGGGAGGAGGCGCTCGACATCTGTAACGCGACGGGAACCCCGCTGACTTTCCACCTGAATACTGCGCTGGATGCGGATTCGGCCATCTGGGACAACCTCGGCTTCGACCAGCGCCTGCCCATTCACGCGATGCTGCACCATATCGGCACCTGCGCCACCATGGCCAATTTCATGGTCTCCGGGCTGCTCGACAGGTACACCGAGCTGAAAATCGGCCTGATCGAGAGCGGTAGCGGCTGGGTGCCCTTTGTCCTCGAGGCGATGGACCACCAGTTATTCGAGTTCCGTACCGCCGAGAACCGGGGCCTGCAGCGCACGCCGAAGGAGTATTTCCAGAAGCACTTCTGGACCACGTTCTGGTTCGAGGAGCACGCGCCCATGCATATGCTCGAGGCGATCGGTGTCGACCGCATCATGTTCGAGACCGACTACCCGCATCCCACCTCACTCTACCCGGGGGTGCAGGACAAGCTGGTCGAGGTGCTGGGGCAGCACGACTACGCCATCCGCAAGCGGGTACTGCAGGACAACGCGGCCGAGCTGTTCAACCTGGAATTCCAGGCCTGAAGTTCAATTGCGCGGCGTGACCATCCGGCCACGCCGCGCTCTCCCGGAAAATTTCCCCCTCAGGGAATCACACCCTCGCTCTGCAGGGTGCTGATCGCCTCCCACTCGTAACCGATCTCCATCAGGATGGTCTCCGTGTGCTCGCCGTTTTCCGGCGCCCGGCGCAGGGCGGGCGGCTGCTCGTCGAACTGTACCGGCACGGCGGGCAGGCGGTAGGCGGGGCTGGCGCCATCGGCGGCCACGTCGCCGATATAACCGTTGGCGAGAACCTGCGGATCTTCCAGCAGTTCCTCGACGCGTTGCACCGGTGCCCAGGGGGCGTCGATGGTGGACAGCAACGCCTTGGCCTCCTCGAAGCTGCGCTTGCCGAACTCAGCGTCGAGAACCGCCACGCAGTCAGCGCAGTTCTTGCGCCGCGCCGCGAGGTCGCTGAAACGCGGGTCCTCGAGCAGGTCTTCGCGTTCCAGGGCCCGGCAGAAATCGGGCCAGTAGCGGTCGGCCTGCAACATCATCAGCTGGATGAAGCGGCGGTCCGCGGTGCGGTAGGTCATGGTCAGGGGGTTGGGCGATTCGCTGCGGTCCCCGGGGCGGGGCATTTCGTCGCCCTTGAGCACGGTGAGCAGGTCCGAGGTGAGCGTCCACATGGCCGTGGCGAGCAGCGAGACGTCGACCACCGAGCCTTTGCCGGTGCGGTATTTCTTCAGCAGTGCGCCGGCGATACCAAAGGCGATCGCCATGCCGCCGTTGCGGTCGCCCATGGCGCCGCGCTGGCTGATGGGATAGTCGCGTCCGGGCGGGGTCAGAGCATCGGCCACGCCGCCGCGGGCAAAAAATGCCGAGGCGTCGTAACCTGCCTGGTTGGCGTCCGGGCCGCGCACCCCGAAGCCGTTGCCGCGGGCGTAGATCAGTCCCGGGTGGCGCTCGCGCAACTGGTCCGCATCGAGACCGAGGCGGCGCAGGGCGTCTGGGCGCAGGCTGGTAAGGAAGACATCGGCGGTTTCCAGCAACTTGTGCAGGACTTCCAGCCCCTCCTTGCGCTTGATGTCGATCGCCAGGGAGCGTTTGCCGCGGTTGGCTACCGCCACCGCGAGGTTGATCCCGCCACTGTCGGAGCCGATGCCCTGGGACGCCAGGGCACGGTAGGGGTCGCCCTCCGGGTGTTCGACCCGGATGACATCCGCGCCCCAGTCGGCCAGCAGCGCGCCGGCCACGGGTACAAAAACCCACTGTGCGAGTTCGACCACCCGCACGCCTTCAAAAATATCCGCAGCTTGCTGCACTTGCTTCTCCCCGGGCTATACCCGAATTATTTGATTTATGGCCTGGCGAAAGCACCTGGCCCCGCGGGTTCAGGCCGGCCCGGCGCAGCGTCGGCACCGCTACGGCCGGCGCTAGGCATTGAGGCCGCCGTTGATACTGATCACCTGGCCGGTGATCTTTTTGCCACCGGGCCCGCAGAGGAACAGCGCCAGCGGGGCGATATCGGCCGCGCCGGGCAAGCCCAGGCCCGCCCGCCGGCGCGCCGTCTCTCCGCGCCCGCCAGCGGCGTATCTGGCAAAGGCGGGCGTACCTTCGACATAGCTCGTCGCTATGCAGTTGACCCGCACGCCGTCGCGCGCGACATCCACTGCCAGGTTGCGCACGAAACTGATTACTCCCCCATTCGCCGCCCCAATCAGGGACTGGCGCGGCGCAGAGAAGCGCCCGGCGTCCGAGACGAGGGTGACGATCGACCCCCCGCTTGCGGCGAGGTGGGGCAGGGCGCGAGAGCACAATTCCTGGAAGCATCCCATCACCAGTGCGGCGTGCCTGCCGTAGCTCTCCGGGTCCGTTTGCGCGAATGGCCCCGTCACTCCGGGAGCGCCGGTTATCGCGCAGTGAATGACACTGTCCAGCCTGCCGCGGGCGGCGACGACCGATTCGATCAGTTGGGCGATGTCACCCGGGTGGTGAAAATCACAGCTCACCGCAAGCAGGTCAGCCGCAGGGACTGTCGCCTGGAGCCGTTCACGTGCGGCCTCCGCGCTGTCCCGGGAGGCGCCATGCAGGGCCACCGTGGCGCCTGCGGCAGCCGCCTGGCGGGCGATTTCGCCGCCAATCGCGCCGCTGGCGCCGGTGACGAGAACTACTGGTCGCGGACGTTCAGCGGACGCCTGGGGGCCGTCATCGGTATTCATTCACTGCCTCTCTGCCCGACGGCGCCTTGGCCGCTCTCATATTATTCTCAGGACTCTAAAAGCAACTAAAAGTTGTGTCAATGCGGAGCGCTTACCAGGAGCCGGGCGGCGGCTCGATAGGGTGTCGTCCAGCGAATATCTGGATTATGGGGCTTTTTCTATGGATTCCCAGTCATTTCCTTCGCGTCTTGACTAATGTAAACGGTCCACATGGCGGTAGTGTATCCGAAAACCCCGCCTTTAAAAGCAACTTATAGTTGACAATAATTTAATCCAGGGCCAGCATCAGGCAATGGGTGGATAGCCGGCATACACCCGTGAGCTCGCTGAGGCGGTCGAGACAAGTGGCTTCGACAACGCCGTGCTGGACACAGTCAGGGACAACGCCCGCAGGGGAAGCCGGCTCCTCACAGGAGATAATCGCGGAGCCCGTGGCCTGTGGCGCGCTGGAAAAAGCTGCACCCGCAGTTCAATACCGCCGGCTGACCGGGCCGGGACAGCCATTACAACAATAACAGGCGGGCACGGCCCGAAGCGGCACGCTCCAGCGTGCCAGGGCAGCGCCCCGTACCTCGCAGAGGGACCGGAGACTCATGAGTGCTTCATCAGGCGAACCCATCGCTGAAATCGCCGCAGCGGATTACGTCATCGTCGGCGGCGGCAGTGCCGGCTGCGTGCTCGCCAGCCGGCTCTCGGAAGACCCGCGCCAGCGCGTGGTGCTGCTCGAGGCGGGCGGGCCGACCAATCGCCTCTGGGTGAACGTGCCCGCCGGGCTGAACAGGAATATTGGCAACCCCGAGTTGAACTGGTTCCACGCCACCGAGCCCGATCCCAGCCTCGGCGGGCGCCGCGTGTTCTGGCACTCGGGCAAGGGACTGGGCGGCGGCTCGGCGATCAACGGCATGGTCTATATCCGCGGCTCGCGGGCGGACTACGACGCCTGGGCCGCCGCGGGTTGCGGCGGCTGGGCCTGGGATGACGTGCTGCCCTACTTCAGGCGGGCCGAGACCTTCACCGGCGAGCCTTCGCCCAGCCACGGCTTTGAGGGGCCGCTGGGCGTATCGCCGCTGCGTGTGGTGCATCCGCTGGCCAAACCTTTCCTGGCCGCCTGCGAGGCTGTCGGGATCCCGGGCATAGCGGACTACTGCGCCGGTGATATCGACGGCGCCTTCATCAATTACGCGACCCAGCGCAGGGGCTTGCGCAGCAGTACCGCGAGCAGTTACCTGCGGCTTGCCAAAGGGCGCGGCAACCTGCAGGTCATCACCGGGGCGCTGGTGGAGCGCGTGCTGGTCGAGGGCGGCCGCGCGACCGGCGTGGCATTCCAGCTCGCCGGTGCCAGCCACCACGTGGCGGCCCGCGGCGAGGTCATCGTCGCCGCCGGCGCTATCCAGACGCCGGCCATCCTGCTGCGCTCCGGCATCGGCCCGGCGCGGGACCTGCAGGCGCTCGGCATCGAGGTCCAGGTGGATTCCCCGCGGGTCGGCCACAATCTCCACGAGCATCCCAGCCTGCACAGCGCGCGCCTGGTCGATACGCCGACCTACAATTCGATAAAGAACCCCTTCAGCCTCGGGCTCGAGGGCCTGAAATACATCTTCGCCCGGCGCGGCCTGCTGGCGACCCCGGCGGTGCATGCGATGGCTCACGCCCGTTCCACTCCCGAGTTGGCCGAGCCGGACATCAAGCTGCAGTTATTGCCCTTTGCCAACGATCCGCAGAAGAAGACCCCGCATGAACGCCACGGCGTGACCGTCAGTATCAACATCATGCAGCCGAAGGCGCGCGGCCAGATCCGCCTGCGCAGTAGCGACCCGGCGGACAAGCCGGTCATCGATTACCGCATGTTCGAGCACCCCGAGGATCTCGCGGCGATGCGCGCCGGTGTGCGCCTGGTGGAGCGCATCTACGCGGCCTCGCCGCTGCGCGAGCACGTCCTCGGGACGATATTCCCGCCGCCGTCGGCGCTGAGTGACGAGGCCCTCGATGAACTCATTCGCGACAACGCATCGGTCGGTTTCCACCCGGTGTCCTCCTGCAGCATGGGCGCGGACAGCGACTCGGTGGTCGATCCCCAGTTGCGCGTGCGCGGCGTGGCGGGGCTGAGAGTCAGCGACGCCTCGGTCATGCCGATCATGCCCTCGGCCAACACCAACGCGCCGACGATCATGATCGCCGAGAAAGCGGCGGACCTCATCAGGCAGGCTGCGCCCGGCGCAGCGGCTCCTGCCCGGCAGGGCGACAACACAGGGGATTCACCATGAATAAGTCAGAAGCCCTGCAGACGGACGTGGCTGCCGCGGCAACCCCCGCGCGGGTGACGCCACACGCCTGTTTTGCCCTGGCGACGCTGGTTGGTGCCAACCTGCTCAACTATGTCGACCGCCAGATCCTGCCCATGCTCGCGGAGTCGATAAAAGCCGACTTTTCCCTCGATGACGCGCAGCTCGGCTTCCTCATGGGCACCGCCTTCGCGGTCTTCTACGCCGTGGTGGGCATCGCCTTCGGCCGGGTCTCCGACCGCATCAGCCGCAAGAAGCTGATCACGGCGGGTCTGCTGCTCTGGTCGGCGATGACGGCGCTCGGGGCCACCGCGGTGAACTTCGTCACCCTCGGCCTGGCGCGCATCGGCGTCGGCATCGGCGAGGCGACGGCCAACCCCTGCACCCATTCGCTGGCGGCGGATATCTTTCCGGCGAAGAATCGCGCGCTGGTCATGGGCTTCCTGGTGGCCGGCAGCAATGTCGGCGGTGCGCTGGCGCTGCTTATCGGCGGCTGGTTCGTCAGCAACTGGGATACGGCCTGCTCCTCCCTGCCGCTATGGGATTTCTGCCGGCTGCCCGACTGGAAAGCGACGCTGATCGCGGTGGGCCTGCCCGGCATCCCCATGGCGCTACTGTTGATGTGCATCCGCGAGCCCCGGCGCAATATCCCCAGGGTCAACGTGCCGAAGGTATTTGTCGAGGAACTGTCCGCCGCGATCCCGCCGTTCACGCTCTGGGCGCTGTATCGCAAGGCCGGCCGCGGGGCACTGCTCGGCAACCTGCGGGCCATCGCCCTGATCGCTGCGCTTGCAGCCCTGCTCGTCTACCTCACCGGTGACATCATGCAATGGGTTGCCGTGGGCATCGGCGTCTACTCGGTGTACACCTGGGGCATCATCCAGCGCGAGCGCGACCGGCCCCTGTACGCCCTGACCTTCGGTGACCCCACCTTCATGCTGGCGCTCGGGGGTGCCTCCCTGCTGGCCTGCATCGGCGGCGCGGTGCGCATCTGGGTGGCGCCCTACGCCATGCGCACGCTGGACATGGAGCCGAGCATGATCGGACTCAACCTCGGGCTCATCGGGGTGATCGGCGCGATCGCCGGGGTGCTGCTGGGCGGGATGCTCACCGATATCTGGAAGCGCCACGACCTTCGCGCTCCCCTGTGGGTGGCCATGATCGCCCTGCTGGGGGAGCTGCCCTTCATCTTCATCATGCTCGCGGTAGATACGCAGGTGGCGTTCTTTGCTGCCTATGCTTTCACCGTCTTCTTCGGGGCGCTGTGGGGTGGCGCCTACGGGGGGATGATCCAGGACCTGGTCATCCCGCGCATGCGCGGTGCGGCGGCTGCGGCATTTTCGCTGGTGGTGATCGTGCTGTCGTCGAGCATCGGGCCCTACTGGGCCGGCAAGGTCAGCGTGATTACCGGCTCGCTCAACTCGGGGCTCTACAGCCTGTTTGTCTTCGCGCCCTTCGTATTCATCCTGCTCTTCGTGAATATGCGCCTGATGCAATCGGCCAGCCCGGCCAGCCGGCGGCAGCGGGCGCTGGACGCCGGGGAGCCCGCGGCGGCGCTTTGAGCCGGGGCTTTTTGCTGAAGCTCCGTAACTTCGGCCCCTGCGTCCGTAAATCCGGCGCCGGTATAGAGACAGCCCGCAGCGCCAACCTATACTCGCGAGCTGCAGGCGACGCAAGTGGCCTTCGCCGATATTCCTGAAGCACTGGAGCGGTTGCGCCGGGGAGGAGTGGTCGGTCGCCTGGTGGCGACACCCTGAAGACGCAGCGGCGGCGTCACCATTCAAGAGGTGAGACATGAACGATGCAGTAAATTCCGGATGCCCGGTTAGCCACGCAGCGGACCGGCGTAAATCGGCGGCCATCGCGCTGCAGAACACGCGGCCCGACGACGGCGCGCACTGGGTGAAGGATCCGGCCCTGGCCCACGATATCCTGCGCAACAAGGCGGCGATCCAGGCCGGTGCGGGAGCCGATGCCGTGAAGTTTGAAAATCCTGAACAAGCGCCGGTCTTTTTCCTCGACGGTGTGGAGCATTCCAACAAGCGGCGCAAGACCCAGCGTTTCCTCTCGCCCAAGATGGTTTCGGAGCAGCACTTCACGGTGATGCGCCGGGTCACGGACACGCTGCTGGCGAAATTTCGCAATGAGGGGGCGGCCAGGCTGGAGGACTTGAGCTTCCAGCTGGCGATCGAGGTCGTCGGGGAAATCCTCGGCCTCACCGACAGCGACCAGCAGGCTCGCGCCCGGCGCATTCAGCGGGTTCTCGCCACCAGCATGGACAAGTCCGCCCCCGGGATCAGAGGCAGCCTCGTGCGTTTTCGCCGGGCCCTGCATACCGGCCTGTTTTTCCTCCTCGATGTCCGGCCGGCGATCAACTCCCGCCGCCGATCACCGCGCGGCGATGCCATCTCCTTCTACATCGAGGAAGGCTATTCGAACATGGCCATCGTCATCGAATGCCTGACCTATGGCACTGCCGGCATGCTGACGACGCGTGAGTTCATCGTCATGGCGGCCTGGTACCTGTTCGAGGACAGCGCCCTGCGCGCCAGGTTCCTGGCCGGTGACTCCCGCGATCAGCTGGCTATCCTGCTCGAGATACTGCGCCTGGAGCCGGTAGCGGCAATGGTGCATCGTCGGGTGAACGAGGAAGTTACCGAGGCGGACGGCAGCAGGGTTCCCCCGGGAGAAAAGTATGGTATCGATATCCGCGCGGCCAACGTGGACGAGTCCGGCGTGGGCGAGTGCCCCTTCGCCGTCGATCCCGAGCGTGCGAAACGCCTGGGCGATACCGGGCGATTCCTCAGTTTTGCCGACGGCCCGCACATGTGTCCCGGCTGGCTGGTGGCCTTGCACGAGACACGGATTTTCCTCGAGCAACTGTTCCAGCTCGAAGGTATCGAACTGGTGCGCGAGCCCGATATCAGCTGGAACGAACAACTCAAGAGCTATGAGCTGCGCAATGCCCGCATAGCCTGCAGCAAGGCCGGCTAGCGAGGGCATTGGCTGGTGTAGCCCCGGACGCATAAGTCCCCGGGAACGGGCGCAGCTGACCCGGCGTGTGCAGAGAATCATCAGGAGCGAGACATATGTCAGAGGTGACGCTGGAAAAAGTTCCTCCGCCAGCGCGTGAGTTGAGTTGCCGGGCGGCGATCGTCGGTATCGGGGAGACCGACTACCACGCGGACTACCAGGCAGCCCGCGCCAAAGCGGCGGACTACCAGGCGCCCACGCCGGAAGGGCTGGCAAAACTGGCGGTCGACCGGGCCTTGCTGGACGCGGGCCTTACCCCACAGGATGTCGACGGGCTTTCGGTGTCGTTCATTTACGGTGGCCCGGACGTCGACACGATGGCCGACCTGCTCGGTCTCGACCCGGCCTACAGAATCGCCAGCAGCGGGATACTGGCGGGCCCCCTGCAGCGGGTCTGCGCGGACATCGCGGCGGGGCTGTGCGATACCGTGGTCATGGTCTACGCCGCCGCGTCGCGCGCCATCGGCCGGCAGTACGGTGGTAACACCTATGCCAGCAGCCAGCGCGCTCCCTACTCGTACTACTACTTCCATCCCTGGGGCTGGAGTTCGCAGGCCGCGCACTGGGCCTTTGTGTTCAGCCACTACCAGTCGGTCTACGGCGCCAGCGAGGCGGATCTCGGCTCCGTTGCGGTACAGGTACGCCAGAATGCCATGGCCAATCCCGACGCCATCATGCGCCAGCCGATGAGCATCGATGACTACCTGGCCTCCCGTTACATTGTCCGGCCGCTGCACCTGTTCGACATGTGCCTGGTCAACGACGGGGCGGTATGCCTGATCGTGCGGCGCGCCGACCTGGCCAGGGACATGCCGCATGCTCCTGTCGAAGTGGCGGGCTGGGGCGAGTCGATCGTGCAGTCCGACAAACTGCACGCACTGGTACGCGAGCGGCTGCGCCCGCAGCTGGCGGACGCCGGGGCGCAGGCGCTGGCCATGGCGGGGCTGCAGCTGGCCGATATCGACCACGCCGAATTCTACGACCCCTCGACGATTCACCTGGTCAGCCAGCTCGAAGGCTATGGCTTCGTCGCGCCGGGGGAGGGACTCGAGTTCTGCAAGGCCGGGCAAATGGCGCGCGACGGCGAGCTCCCGGTCAATGTCGGCGGTGGCATGCTGTCGGGCTCTTACATGCACGGCTGGAGCCAGGTTGCCGAAGTCACCCGCCAGTTGCGGCACGAGGCCGGGGAACGCCAGGTCGCCGGCGTGCAGGCCTCGCTGTTCTCGGTGGCGCAAACGGACCGGGCCCACCCGGTCATTTTCACGCGGGGGGAATGAGCATGGCGCAACGACGGCCGGACCGGACCCTGGGGCCGGGCCACGACGAATTCTGGGACTGGTGCGGCAGGGGCGAGCTGCGCCTGCAGCGCTGCGCCAGCTGCGCGAAATTGCTCTGGCCGGTGATGCAGGCCTGCGAGCATTGCGGCTCTGGCCAGCTGGCTTTCGTGCCGGTTTCAGGCCGTGCAAACCTGGTGAGCTGGTGTACCTTCGAACGCGACTACTACCGGGGCCTGCTGCCCATTCCCTGGGACACCGTGCTGGTCGAGCTGGAAGAGGGACCCCTGTTTATCTCTAATCCCGAGGGGTTCGGTTTGCAGGATGTGGCGGTGGGGATGGCCGTGAAACTGAAATTCATCGACTGCGAGGATTCCGCCGGTCCCTTCAGCTTGCCGGTATTCGAAAGAGCCTGAGCCGCCGGAGCTTCGTCCAGACGAACGGGCAGTTACAACAGCGTTCCGGCACTGGTCGGGAATTTACGGCTCATCCAGTGTGGACTGCCGAATGACATCCGCGGCTGCGCATTGCATGCCGCGCACCGCGACAACAACGATAAGAGGTCAGGCGAATGAGAATCGGGCGTTACCAGTCTGGAGAGTCGGTCTTTTACGGGGAGCCGGAAGGCGAGCTGGTCTACCCGCTGGTCGGTGAGCTGCATGCACTGCGGCGCCAGGCCGGTGCCGAGCCGCTCGCGCTGGAGACCCTGAAAACGCTGACCCCGGTCACGCCGAGCAAGATTATCGCCATCGGTCCGGGCCACAGGGATGTGCTCGGGGAGCATCCCGCACCGGAGCGCCCCTACCTGTTTTCCAAGCCCTGCCCGAATACGCTGACCCACCCCGGCGACCCGATCCTGTTTCCCGTCGGCGTCGACAATATCCTCTGGGAGCTGGAGATAGCGATCGTGATCGGGCGGCAGGCGAGCCGGGTTGCCCGCGAAAATGCCGCGGACTACATCCTCGGCTACACCTGCTTCAACGACATCACCGCCGGTGAATTGCGCCGCGACTGGGGTACGCCGGTTTCCTACTACTGGAAGGCCTACGATTCCTTCGCGCCGCTGGGGCCGGTGGTTGCCAGCGGCCTCGAGGCCATCGAAGGCCTGGCGATGACCAGCCGGCTCAACGGCGAGGTTACCCACGCTACCGTGGTTTCCCTCATCTACAGCCCGGAGGACCTGGTCAGCTGGATTTCGTCGATCATGACCCTCTACCCGGGCGATGTGATCGCGACCGGCGCCGCCGCCAGCGGCAATCTGCGGCCGGGGGATGTCTGCGAGATTGAAATCGAGGGCATAGGCTGCCTGGTGAATCCCGTGATTGCCGCTGCGCAGAGTCAGCCGGGCTGACGGCGTCGCCGCCCCGTGGCTTCGCTGCCGGTCCTCGCCGGGGCGCTGGCGCCGCCCGGTCCGGTTTGGCTTATCGGGCAGGTTTTTTGTACGATCGAGCATGGCCTGCTATGGGCTGAGACGGTACAAAACCAGTCCGGTGCCGCGAAAGGCCCGGCAGGGCGCGGCGCTTTGCGGGCGGTTGCGCCCCTATGCGAACAATAATTCTATAGCGGAGGTCGGGATGAATCTGACGCCACGCAGAAGCGACAGGGCGATGCGCTGGACGCTCTCCGAGTTTCTCAACCTGATAGAACTGCGCAGCCAGTGCTGGTGCCTGGTCGATCTCGGCGCCGAGGCTGGCTTCAACATCCCCCACTCGGAAAATCTTCTGTACTACGCCTGCCTCGAGGGGCAGGTGCGGCTCGACGGCCTGCCCGGCGGCTCGATCACCATCGAGGCCGGGGAAATCGTCATGTTGCTGAACGGTGATGCCCACGCCATCCGCACGCAACAGAACGCCTCCACCGAGGTGCTGGAGTTTCTGTATCGACGTGAATACGTGGATATTCCGCCGCGCTTCAGTATCGGTAGCGGCAAGCGCGCCGAACTGCTGTGTGGCGCGCTGATGGCGCGATGGCCGGGCGGCGAGCGGCCGCGTGTCCTGCCGCCGATCCTCCGCGTGCCGCCGCGCAGTAGCAGCAGTATTGCCAGCCTGCGGATGCTGGTCTCCTCGGCCCAGTACGAGGGGGCCTGCGCCGTGTTTACCGCTGCGGCCTCACTGTTCTTTACCGCGACATTTCGCCACCAGCCCGAGTGCCGGGAGATCTTCAACGAGTCGACCCGCCAGGACCCCATCGTGCGCGCCAGCCAGTTCATGGAGACCCACCCCTTCCACGACTGGACGGTGGAGATCCTCGCCACCAAGGTGGGTATGAGCCGCTCGAATTTCGCCGCGCATTTCAGCGAGGAGACCGGCAGCACGCCGATGGGTTTTCTCGCAGCCTTGCGCATGAAGCACGCCGTGCGCCTGCTGGAAAAGACCGATATGAAAATCGCCGCGGTGGGGGAGTACGTCGGTTATCGCTCCGAGGCCGCCTTCAGCCGGCGTTTTACCCGGCATTTCGGGCAGTCGCCGGGGAAGATGCGCCAGTCCCTGCGCAAGGCTGCCAGGTCTGCTGCCACGCCGTCGGTAAATGATGGCCGGCGGTACGGCAATGCCGCTGAAGGATTGCCGCGGCACGCTGTCGCGAGGGTCGCAGGTACGCTGTAAGCGGCCCGCGGCGCAGGTTGTGGCGGGCCTTCGGGGCGGGTGGCTGAGCCTGAAAGCCGGCTATTAATGGCAACATATTGTTGTGTGATAATTTGCGCCGGGACTGCGCCGGGAAACCTCTCCGCGCTCCAGTCGTGGGCTGTTCAAGTTATCGTTATTGCATTTTTAGCGATATAAGCAGGCTATAAATCATGTTTCTTCATATGCACCTGGGGCGGCCGACCGCCGCCCCGCTTTCCCTCGGCACGGTTCAGCGATTCTCCGCCACATTAAACGCAACAAATAGTTGACAATAATATCGCCCCTGTCTAGGATGCTTTGCTAACAGAGCTGGCGTTGTCCCGGTGGTTCAGTCGGGAGGCAGCAGGCCAGGTACGCAGATAAATAAAACAGCGAGCGCGCCGGCAACATGGCGCGTGGTGAGGTGGTTCCTCTGGCAACGAAGGCAACTAGCACGGTCAAGCGCTCCGTCGGCGACAGGCGCACCAGTGGCGTCCAGCAGACTGGTCGCGCGGCCAAGGTCGTGGCCAGCGTGCTCAAGGCGACTGGCGAGGAACTCAACCGCGTCGGCTACGCGAACCTGAAGATCGACGAGGTTGCCGAGCGCGCCGGTGTCAACAAGACCACAATCTACCGGCGCTGGCCGAGCAAGGCCGTCCTGGTCTCCGATACCCTGGACTCCCACTTCCAGGTGGAGCGCCCCCTGCCGGATACCGGCAGCCTGCGTGGTGATTTCCTTCTCTATCTGACGGATATGGCAGCCTCCAGCAAGACTTCCATGTGGCGGGGCATCTTGACGGCGCTCTCGGGGCGCACCGATCCCCAGGTCGAGGTTGTTGCACGCAAGCTTTACCAGCACGAGCGGCAGTTCCGGACCAGGCTGGTCGAACTCGCGATTGAGCGCGGCGAGTTTCCCCGCGCCATCAATGCCGAGTTGGTCGGAGATGTCTGCTCGGCCCCCATACTGCGCCGTCTGCTGACCTTTGGTGAAGAAGTGGAGCAGGAATACATCGAGGCAGTCATCGACGTCGCCCTGGCGGGCGCAGCGGTGATTGCAGTCAGAAACAGCGGCGCGGACTAGCGCCAATTCCCGGATCAACTGCAGGAGATGCATCCATGACAGCGACACTAACCGCTGAAGACGAGCGTTACTCGGAACTTTTCGATGTGGTCAAGGAGACCGAGGCCCACGGCGGCGAAGTCTTCGGTGACCTCACGCCGGGCATGAACGCCCTGCGGGAAAAACACCCGGTGATAAAGGGCTCCCTGCGCGAACTGCTGGAACTGCCACCGGCCCCCCACGCCATGTACGAGAACGAGCGCCCCCACTACACGCTGCTGAACTACGAGCTGTGCAACCGCGCGCTGCGGGAGAACCTGCTGTTTTCCTCCGAGGTCTACGAGGAGAGCCCCGGCGTGCGCAACCTGGGCAAGGTGATCCTGAAGATGGTCGGCGACGAGCACCTGCGCTACCGGCGCATGGTGCAGCCGATGTTCATCCGGCCGAAGGCGATCAAGTGGTGGCGGGCGAACTGGATCGACAACTCCGTTGCCGCACTGCTCGACCGTCTCGAGACCATGGAGCGGGCAGACCTCAACCTCGACCTCTGCGCCCGCCTGCCGGTGAGCATCGTGACCCAGGGTATCGGCCTCAAGGGCGACGACGCGCTGACCTTCCGCGTGCACCTGCAGAAAAGCATGATGGCCCGCACCCTGCCCATAGAGGAAGTGATGCAGGCCGCGGGTGAGGTCTCGCGCATGCTCAAGGAAGTGATCACAGCGCGCCGTGAGCAGCCCCAGGACGACGTGGTCTCGGAACTGATCAAATGCGAGCTGGAACTCGAGGACGGCAGCACCCGCCTGCTGGAAGACGAGGAGATATTCTCCTACTGCCGCCTGATCATCCTCGCCGGCGGCGGCACCACCTGGCGCCAGCTCGGCATCACCCTCTACCAGTTGCTCAGCGACTACCAGAACTGGGAGGACTGCAAGGCGGACCGCAGCCTGATCGAGGCGGCCATCGAGGAGGGCGCCCGCTGGATGCCGACCGACCCGACTTTCCCCCGGCTGGTGAAAGAGGATGTGGAAGTGTACGGCGTGACCATCCCCGCCGGTTCGCGCGTCGACATGTGCCTCGGCGCGGCCAACCGGGATCCCGCAATCTGGGACAACCCCGATGTCTTCGACCTGCACCGGCCCCGCGGCAAGCAGCCGCACCTCGGCTTCGGCATGGGCCCGCACCGCTGCCTGGGCATGGAAGTGTCCAAGCAGGAGATGATCGCCGCCATCGAGGGCCTGATGGACCGCTTCCCCAACATGCGTCTCGACCCGGATGCCCCCGAGCCCCAGTTGCTCGGCGGTCTGGAGCAGCGCGGCATGTCGACGATTCCAGTCATCCTGCGCTAGGGGAGAACGGCGATGGATTTTGCAGGTTTCATTCACGGCGAGCGGGTCGCCGGCAAGGGCGCTGAAATTGCGGTGGAAGACCCCTCCACCGGCGAAGTATTCGAGCGTTTCCCCGGGCTGGCTGTCGAGCAGGTGGCCTCGGCGATCGCCGCGGCCCGATCGGCCTACGACAGTGGCGTCTGGAGCGCGCTGCCGGCGAAGGATCGCGCGGCCATGCTGGGCAAGTTTGTCGCCGCGCTGGCGGCACAGCGCGAGCGGATTACCGACATCGTGGTGCGCGAGGCGGGCTGCCCCCGTCACAGCGGGGTGATGATGGCCCAGGTACTGGCGCCGCTGAAGCACGCCGGGGACACGCTCAAGCTGTTCCTCTCCCTCCCCGAGATCGAGGAGAACCCGCTGCCCCTGGACGAGCGGATCAACCCGATGGGCCAGGTGGTGCAGAGCCTGCGCCGTTACACGCCGGTCGGCGTGGTCGCGGGCATTGCCGCCTACAACTTCCCGTTCTATACCGCCCTGTGGAAGATCATGCCGGCGCTGATCACCGGCAATACGCTGGTCCTGCGCCCCAGCCCGCTGACGCCGCTTTCCGCGCTGGTATTTGCCGAGGCGGCGGAAGCCGCGGGCCTGCCGCCGGGTGTGCTGAATATCGTGGTGGAAGCGGGCCTGGAAGGCGGCAAGCTGATGAGCACCCACGCCGACGTGGACATGGTCGCCTTCACCGGCTCGACCGCGGTGGGCGAGCAGATCATGGTGCAGGCGGCGCCGACCATGAAGCGTTTGCAACTGGAACTCGGCGGCAAGTCGGCCCAGGTCTTCCTGCCCGACGCACTCGACCAGGTGCTGCCGAACGTCATGGGCGTGTGCATGGCCCACGCCGGCCAGGGCTGCGCGCTCGGTACGCGTATTTTCGTGCCCGAGGAAAGCAAGGCCGAACTGTTGCAACAGATAGCCGGTGCGGTGGCATCGATAAAGGTTGGCCCGGCGGAATCGGCCGATACCCAGACCGGCCCGGTCATCAGCCGCGCCCAGGTGGAGCGCTGCGAGCACTATGTCAAAGCCGCGGTGGCGCAGGGCGGCACCGTCGTTGCCGGCGGCGCCCGCCCCGAGGGCCTCGGTGACGGCTTCTACTTCCAGCCCACCGTGCTCGACCTGCCCGACAACAGCAACGCTGCCGCCCAGGACGAAATCTTCGGCCCGGTGGTGTCGGTCATCGGCTACCGCGATCTCGACCACGCGGTGCAGATGGCCAACGACTCCCGCTTCGGCCTCTCCGGCTACGTGCACGGCAAGGACCGCAAGGCGGCGCTGGACGTCGCCCTGAAAATCAGGAGCGGCACCGTCAACGTCAACGCCGGTGTGATGAGCGCCTATGCCTCCTCCGGCGGCCAGCGCATGAGCGGCATCGGCCGCGAGCGCGGCATCGAGGGGCTGCGCATCTACCAACAACTCAGCTGCCTCAATATCGGGGGAATATAACAATGCAGGGATTACTCCAGGACAAAGTGGCGATCATCACCGGTGCCGGTTCCGGCGTCGGCCGCGCAGCCGTGCTGCTGTTCGCCGAACACGGCGCGAAAGTCGTGGCGGCGGATATCAACGCCGGGGCCATCGATGAAGTCGCGGCGGAAGTCGTGGCAAAAGGCGGCGAGGCTCTCGCGGTGGAATGTGACGTCACCAGCGCGGACTCCGTCAACGCCCTGGTGGCCGCGGCGGTGGACCGGTTCGGCCGCCTCGACGTGATGTACAACAACGCGGGCATTACCACCCAGCCGGGGCAGACTTTCATGGATGCCTCCGATGAAGACTTGCTGAAACTCACGTCGGTAAACGTCGGCGGCGTGATTCACGGCTGCAAGGCGGCGATCCGCCAGTTCGAAGCCCAGGGCGGCGGCGGCAACATTGTCATTACCGCGTCTGTCGCCGGCCTGATCGGTTTTGGCGGCGTCGTCTACGGCTCGTCCAAGGGCGCGGTGACCAGTATCACCCGCGGCCTGGCGCTGGAAGTGGCGAAAAAAGGTATCCGGGTGAATTCCGTCTGCCCCGCCGGCATGCCGACCAATTTCGGTGGCGGTGTCATGAAGGCGTCGGAAGCCGCGCGCCAGCACACCGCGGGCTACCACCCGCTGGGCCGGGTCATCGAGCCCGAGGAGTGCGCCGCGGGCGCGCTGTTCCTCGCCTCCGATCTCGCCTCCAATATCACCGGCGTCAACCTGCCGGTGGACGGCGGATTGTCCGCCGGCAGGTCGCTCGGATGAATGGCGCGGCCTGATGCGCAGCAAGTGCGCCATTGTCGGCCTCGGAGTCACCGCGCAGGGTGTCGGCCTCGGCCTTGAAGGCCGCGAGCTGCGCGCCCAGGCGGTGGACCTGGCGCTGGCGGACGCGGGCCTGCCCCGCGACGCCATCGACGGTTACATCCGCGCCTACGTGGATCGCGAGGACCTGCGCTACATGGGCCTGTCGCCGAATTTCTCGGTGTCGATGATGACCGGCGGCGCCACCCCGGTGTTCTCCATCGTCGCCGCCATGGCGATGATCGAGGCCGGGCAGGCGGAGGTGGTGGCCTGCGTTTACGGCGAGGCCCAGTCGGCCTTCGCCACCAGCGGCAAGCAGGACATCGGCTCCTACGGCTACGGCTACCCGATGCTTTACGGCCTGCTCGGTGCGGCGGCGACCCACGCCTTTCACGCCCGGCGCCACATGCACCTCTACGGCACGACCTCTGAACATCTCGGCGCGGTGGCCGTCACCCAGCGCGACTACGCCCTCAAGCGCCCCGGCAGCCTCGGTTACGGGCAGCCGCTGACGCTGCAAGAGCACCAGTCCTCGCCGATGATTGCCGACCCCTTCCGCCGCTACGACTGCACCCGCAACACCGACGGCGGCATCGCGGTGCTGGTGACCACGGCGGAGCGCGCCCGCAGCCTGCGCAACAAGCCGGTTTACGTGCTCGGCGCCGGCACCGGCCACAACATCGTCAACTGGCACAAGGGGCAGGTTTACGAGAATCACGACAATATCGCCCCGGCCAGGGCCCGCGCCTTCGGGCAGGCGGGGCTGAGCCTTGCCGATATCGACATGGCCCAGCTCTACGACCCCTTCACCATTTCGCCGCTGATGCAGCTGGAAGCCTTCGGCTTTGTCAAGGCAGGGCAGGGCGGCCCGCTCTACGCCGAGGGCGGTGCGGGGCCGGATGGCCTGATTCCCACCAACACCGGCGGCGGGCAACTCTCGGCCTACTATTCCACGGGTTTTACCGGCGTCGCCGAGGCCATACAGCAATTGCGCGGCGAGGCGGGCGATGGGCAATTGAAAAAAGCCGAGACCTCGCTGGTCTCCGGCCACGGCATGAATGCCGGCGTGCAGAACACCTGGGCCCACGCCTGCATGATCCTGGGGCGCAATCCGTGAGGGGGCAGGACAGTCGATGAGCGAGACCTTGCAAGAGCTTGCGCAACACCCGCTGATGGAGGCCATCCGGCGCTACGGTGGCGACCCCGCCGACGTGCCCTTCTGGGAAGGCTGCAGCGCGGGGAGCTTCCGCCTGCACCGCTGCAATCTCTGCCAGCGGCACTACTGGCCCGCCAGCCGCTGTGTCGAGCACGGCGCTGCCGACATGCAGTGGGTGGAGGCCTCCGGCCGCGGCAGGCTCTACACCTACACGGTGATGCACCGCGCCTATACCGCGGACACCCGGGACAAGGTGCCCTTCGTGATTGCTGTCGTGCAACTCGAAGAGGGGCCTTTCTATCACAGCAACATACTCGATTGTGCACACGACGAGGTGCAGGTCGATATGCAACTGGAAGTGGTCATGCAGCCCCACGCGAGCGGCCTGACCATTCCCCAGTTCAGGCCGGCCGCACGCTGACCGGTACAGAATAAGCAAAGATCAAATCACGAGGAGGATTTGGTATGTCTACAGCAGCACTGAAACAGACCGACGACAGCCAGCGCGGCACCGCCGCCAAACGCTACATCGTGGACGCGGACGCCCACATGGACCCGCCCTACGAAATGTGGAAGGACTACCTGCCGGCACACCTGGCCGACCTCGCGCCGCAGATAGAGCACGGCGAGGAGCACGACTGGATCGTGTTCGAGGGCAACCGGCGGCCGGTGATGATGATTTCCAACCAGGCCGGCCGCAAGGGCCAGGACTACAAGATGGTCGGCCGCCGCGCGGAGATGCGCCCGGTCTGGCTGCCGGAGACCCGCCTCGATGACATGACCACCGACGGCATGGACGCGGCGATCCTGTTCGGCGGCGGCCCGCTGGGTACCGCCAACCCGGACCTCTACATCGCCAGCTTCGACGCCTACAACCGCTGGCTGTGGGATTTCTGCGGCGCCGACCGCAAGCGCCTGGTGCCGGTGGGCTACGTGCCCATGCGCGACGTCGACGAGTCCTGCGCGATGATCCGCAAGCTGGCGCAGATGGGTTTCACCACCATCAACATTCCCGCTTTCCCCATGGACCCGGACGTACCGAAGGCCGGCGGTTTCAGCGCCCAGGCCCTGGGGCTCTCCGGCAACCCGAATGGCGAGCGCTCCTACATCGACCCGGAATTCGACAAGCTCTGGGAGACCGTGACCGAGCTGGATATCTCCCTGACCATGCACCTCGGCGGCCGCGTGCCGCGCTTCGGCAACAAGCAGCACTTCCTGCCCGACCTGGTGATGAGCAAGACCGCCATGGCCGAGCCGGTGGCGATCATGATCTACGGCGCGCTGTTCCAGCGCTTCCCCAAACTGCGCCTCGCCATTGTCGAGAGCGGCGTGGGCTGGATGTCCTGGATGGCCGAGTACATGGACCGCACCTGGGAGCGCCAGCGCTACTGGACCGACAGCCCGCTGAAGGAAAAACCCAGCGTGTTCATGGACCGGAACGTCTACGGCTCGTTCATCCACGACCGGGTGGGCATTCTCAATCGCAACATTCCCGGCGGCAAAAACATCATGTGGTCCTCGGACTACCCGCACTCGGAAACCACTTTCCCGAATTCACTGAGCGTGATCGAGCGGGATTTCGAGGGCATACCCGAGGCGGACATCAACGAGATCGTCTGCGAGCGGGCGAAGCGTTTTTACAAGGTTGGCATTTGAGCCCGCACGCGAGGAGCCCGCAATGAGTGATTCCAGCCGTTATATACAGACGGACATCAGCCTGCTCAACGAAGAGCATGTCAAGCGTTACCGGGAAACCAACGGCGAGGTGGGGCATATCTGGAACGGCGCCACCGCGCTGTTGCTGACCACCATCGGCAACAAGTCCGGCGAGCCGCGCACCACGCCGCTGATCTACGCCCAGGATGGCGACGACTACGTCATCGTCGCCTCCAAGGGCGGGGCGCCCAGCCACCCGGCCTGGTACCTGAATATCAGCAAGACGCCGGAAGTCGAGATCCAGGTGCTGGACAAGGTGATGAAGGCGACGGCGGTCACCGTCGAGGGCGCGGAGCGCGAGCACCTGTGGCAGGTGGCGACCGATGTATGGCCCAACTACGACCAGTACGCAGAGCGCACTGAACGATTGATTCCGGTGGTGAAACTCACCCCCCACAACTGAAGGAGAGCAGCCAATGGCACAGGCAAGCAAAGCAATAACATCCGGCCTGATGATTCCCGAGACCCTGCACGAAGCCATCGACCCCGCGTGGCTGGGCGAGGCCCTCGCACCGGTCAGCGGTGGTTCGCCGATTCTCGAGGTGCAGCTCACCGAGGTGGTCAAGGCGATGGCGGCCAAGGTGCGCGTCGGCGTGCGCTTCGCCAATGACCCGGATACGCTGCATCACTATTGCGTGAAGGGTTTTCTCGACAGCGACCAGAATCGCGAGACCAGCGGCGAGGTTACCACCCGCGAAGCCAATTTCTACACGCAGATTGCCCCCCACCTCGACATGCGGGTCCCCGCCTGCCCGAGCGTGGTCACCGACGACAGCGGCCAGGCGATCATGATCATGGAAGATCTCATCGCCAACGGCGGCAGTTTCTGTGATACCCAGACGCCGTTCACGCCGGAGCAGACCCGGGAAACCCTCGACCAGATCGCGCGCCTGCACGCGTCCTCCCACCTGCTCGACAGCAACCCGTGGATTCCCCTGGGCATCGACTGGATGGCGGAATCGAAACACTTTCCCCAGGCCAGGATTCAAGAGCTGACGCACGACGAGCGTGGCGAGGGCCTGCCGGAAACGGTACTGGACGCGGGACTTCTGCTTGACGCGCTGGCAGTGCTCGCCAGGCGTTGTCGCGATGGCAAGCAAACCCTGTTACACGGCGATACCCATATCGCCAATGTCTACCGTACAGCGGAAGGTGCCGGTTTTGCCGACTGGCAATTGATCAAGGGGGCCAACTGGGCTATCGACGTTGCCTACCACATCAACTGCGTGTTGCCGGTGGCGCTGGCGGAGAAGCACGAGCGGGAACTGGTCGAGTACTATCTCGATGCCGTGGGCCGCCACGGCGGCGATCCGGTGGATGGTGAAACTGGCTGGGAAGAGTACCGCTGCGCGACTCCCTACGGTCTCTATCTCTGGGCGATCACCACCCGCGTCGCTCCGGCAAAAACCAGGGAGAACTTCCAGCGCCTGGGGGCGGCGGTGTACCGCAGCGAAGCCTACCAGCGGCTGGGTGTAATCCGCTGAGTTCATTGCGAGGCGCTTCCATGACCACTGTAATCGCTACCGAAAGCAAGGCATTTCGCAATGCCCTCGGCGCATTCGCCACCGGCGTAACCGTGGTCACCACCGCCGGAGCCGAAGGGGAGGATATCGGGCTGACTGCCAACAGCTTCAACTCGGTGTCCCTGCAACCACCGATGATCCTGTGGAGCCTCGCTCGTTCCTCGCTCAGCCTCCCGGCCTTCCAGGAGGCTGAGTATTTTGCCGTGCATATTCTCGCTGAGGACCAGGAGGAAATCTCCGGGCGCTTTGCCCGCCGCGGTGAGGACAAGTTCGCCGGCTTGCCCCTCGAGCGCGGGCCCGGCGGCATACCGCTGATGCAGAGCTACGCGGCGCGTTTTATCTGCCGCTCCGCCTACCAGTACGAGGGCGGGGATCACATTATTTTCGTCGGGGAGGTCGTCGACTTCGACCAGCACGATCGCGCCCCGTTGCTGTTTCACGGCGGCCAGTACGGGCAGCTGAACCGGACTGCGGGCGCGGACGGAAAGGCGGTCGAGCCCCTCCAGGGTGGTTTTCTCGGGGATCTCCTGCGCCGCGCCTACCGCCGGGTATACGCCCCGGTGCAGGTCGAGCTGAAGCGCCGCGACCTGAGCATGCCGCAGTATTTCCTGCTCACCCGGGTTGCCCAGGATGCCGAGCCGACAGAAGTGCGCTTGAAAAGCCTGCTGGAGCCGGAAGCGCGGTATCCCGAGGCCGCGGAGATCGACGCGCTGTGCCAGCGCGGCCTGTTGCAGTTGCACGATGGCCTGTTCGCGCTCACCGAGGCCGGCGTGGAATGCAATCTCGAAATGGCCTCGGTGGTGAAATCTGTGGAAACCGATGCCGAGCAGTCGCTCGATTACGAACTGCGCCAGACCCTGAAGGTGGCGCTGGAAAGCCTTGCTGAACTGGAGAACAAAAAATGTTGAGAAGTGTCCGCCTGGGAACCGATAACCGCGTCAAGGCCAAGGCCTTTTACGATGCCACCCTCGGCGCGCTCGGCGCCGCCCCCGGCGTCGCGCCGGAGGAACACCCGATCGTGATGTACCAGTTCGCCGACGGCACCTCGCTGATTCTAGGGCCGGCGCGGGACGGCAACCCGGTGACCCATGCCAACGGCGGAACCGTGCTTTTCACTGCGAACAGTGAGGACGCCGTGCGCGCCTGGCACGCCGCGGGCCTCGCCAACGGCGGCACCTGTGAGGGACAGCCCGAACCGAAGCCCCAGGCCAGGGGTGCCTTTGGCGCTTACCTGCGCGACCCGGATGGCAACAAGCTCGGCGTTTACTGCGGCCTGAGCCTGTCCTGAGATACCTTTTCGCGCAGCAGATAACAAGGATAACTTTTCATGCGGAATCAGTTTCGCCGTGTACTTGCGGCCATGTCCATTTTTTTGCTGGCCTTCGGCGCCCCCCTGGTTCAGGCCGCTGATGAGCCGGCACTGGTTGCAGTCAAACGCACTTTTGTCGACAGCAGCCGGCCGGTCAAGCCGGCCTTCCAGTTCCCCGGCACCGCGGACCGGAGAATAGACGTATCGGTATGGTATCCGCAGGGGGCCGGGGCGAGCGGCGCGGGCAAGTTGCCGCTTATCGTCTACAGTCACGGCACCTACGGCTTTCCCGGCAATGCCTCGCACTTCGTCAACGACCTGGTGCGGGGCGGCTATGTGGTCGCCGCACCGGCATTTCCCCTGACCTCCCGGGAATCGTTCGCCGACATTCCGATGGCGGTACCCGCGGACGTGGCCAACCAGCCCGGGGATGTCAGTTTCGTCATCGACCAGTTGCTGGCCGACCCCGAACTTGGGCAGTTGATCGACGGCGAGAGCATCGGCATCGTCGGTCACTCGCTCGGCGCGGTCACCGGGTACTTCCTGACTTACGGCGCGCAGACACGCGATCCGCGCATCACGGCCAACGCCCTGATCGGCGGCGGCGACCCGGTACAGGCAGTACTGTCATCCAACTTCGGTTTTGTCGGCGTGCAGCACGCAGCGGTGCCGGTACCGGTGCTGTTCCTCTCCGCCGGGTACGACGTGTTCGCCGGGCTGACCGGGCGGCCCTTTGCCGCCTACTCGCGGGTGGAGCCGCCGAAGCAGGAGATCCTGGTCAGGGGGGGTACCCACGTCTGGTTCCGCGATGGCAACGACAAACATCCCGAGGGACGCAACCCGGACTGCCTGTTCTTTGAAAAGAACGTTCCCGGCATGCAGGTACCGGGTTGCGGCGGGCCGGTCGAGCTGATCGACCCGGAGGAGCAAAAGGCCATCACCCGAACGGCCCTGCACAACTTCTTTGACGCCTACCTGAAGAGTGACCCTGACGCGCTGCAGGCACTGCGCAGCATCCACAGGGAATACCCGGCGGCGGAGTTGCGCTTCGAGGATTAGGGCGCGTTGCGTCGCTGTTGCTTTACAGCGACTGCGTACTGACCTCGTGACGCCCCCACACCGACGCCAGCGCGCTGCAGATTTCGCCTATGGTCGCCCGTGCCCGCGCGGCCTCGATGATGGCGGGAATTGTATTTTCGTCGTCGCGTGCAGCCTGCTCCAGCGCCTGCAATCCTTGTGCGACCGCTTCCGGGTCGCGTTTGCCCCGTGTCGCCGCCAGTGAGGCGAGGGCTTCGTCGGTGGCGTCGGGAAAGGCGGGGGTTGCCACCGGCAACTCGTCTCCAGCGTCCGCACGGGTCTTGTAGTTGACCCCGACCACCAGTTTCTTCCCTTCGGCGATATCGCGGTACTCGCGGTAGGCGGACTCGCCAAGCTGGGCGCTGATGCTGCCGTCCTCGATTCCCCGCACCGCGCCACCGGCGTCCAGCAGCTCGACCACGTGGGCGGCGATCTCTGCTTCCAGCCGATCGGTCAGGTTCTCCACGTAGTAGGAACCGCCCAGCGGGTCGACGACCTTGGCGGCGCCGGCTTCCGCGCCGATGATCTGCTGGATGCGCAGGGACAGGTGGGCCGCTTCCTCCGAGGGCAGCGACAGCGCCTCGTCCCAGGAGGAGGTGGCCAGGGTCTGGGTGCCGCCGAGTACCGCGGCCAGCGCCTCGTAGGCGATGCGGGCGATGTTGTTGTGGGGTTCCCGGGCGGTGAGAGCACCGCCGAGAGTGTAGGCAAAGATCCGGATGGTGGCGTCCCCGGCGGGTACGCCGTAGCGCTCGTGGAGGATTTTCGCCCACAGCCGGCGGGTCGCGCGGAACTTGGCGGCCTCCTCGAAGATGTCGACGCCGGCTGCCAGGAAGGTGAACAGCGTCGGCGCGACTTTGCCGATGTCGACACCGCGGGCTTCCGCCGCGTCGAGGTAGGCGAGGCCGTTGAGAATACTGACGCCGACTTCCTGCACGGCGGTGCCGCCGGCGTCGCGCACGTGGTAGCCGCAAAACTGGATCGGCTGCCAGTCCGGGTAGTTGTGCTGGAAGTGCTCGATGACGTCCACCGAGAATTTGATGCTTGCCGCGGGCGGGAAGATCCAGGTGCCGCGCGAGGTGAACTCCTTCAGCGGGTCGTTCTGCAGCAGCAGTTTGAAGGCCGCCGGGTCGATTCCCAGTTCCTCCATGGCGACGAGGGTGAAGGCGGTGAAGATCGGCGAGATGGCGTTGGCCGTGGTGCGCATCTGCTTGAGGTTCTCGAGCGGCAGGCCGTCGAGCATGGCGATCATGTCATCGACCGAGTTCAGGGCCACCCCGACCTTGCCCACTTCGCCGCGGGCCAGGGGGTCGTCCGAATCGATGCCGGTCTGGGTGGGCAGGTCGAGGGCCACGGAGAGGCCGGTTTGCCCGGCTTCCAGCAGCAGCTTGAAACGCTTCTTGGTTTCCGTCGGCGAACCGTAGCCGGAGTACATGCCCATCACCCAGTGGCCGTCGTGGTACATGTTGCGGGTGACGCCGCGGGTGAAGGGGTATTCGCCGGCGGCGGGAGTTGCGTTCCCCGCGTCGGTGTAGATGCGCGACAGCGGCAGGCGAGCCGAACTGGAGGTGTTGCCCTGGAAGGCCTCTTCACGAACCAGGTTTGCGCTGATGCCGCGCAGTAAATTGCGGGTGAGTTCAGTGGATGACACGTACTGCTCCTAACGACGGACTGCCCGGGTTTCAGGGATTCTTTTCCAGGATGACTTCGACCAGCGCGGGGCCGCCGCTGCGGCGCCGGCAGCGGGCCTCGAGGGCCGGTTGCAGCTCTCCGGGCCGGGTGACGCGGCTGAACTCGACGCCCATGGAGGTTGCCAGTCGTTCCCAGTCGAGCCCGGGCTCGTCCAGGTCCATGCCGATGAACTCGTCGCACTGCTGCATCGATACCAGGCGCTGCTTGAGAATTTTGTAGCCGCTGTTGTTGCAGATGACGAAGGTAAGCGGCAGTTGCTGGTTGGCCGCCGTCCACAGCGCCTGGATGGAGTACATGGCGGAGCCGTCGCCGATGACCGCGGTGACCGGGCGCCCGGGATTGGCCAGCTGGGCGCCGACCGCGGCGGGCAGGCCCCAGCCGATGCCGCCGGAGGCCAGCCCGTGGTAGGCGTAGCGGTCGCGGAAGGGGTAGAAACGGGTCAGGTTGACGGTCGTGGTCAGCCCCTCCTGGATCACGATGCCGTCTTCCGGTACGCACTGTGCGACGCTCATGCAGAGGAAATCACTGGTGATGGTCTCGCCGTCGCAGCTGGTCCGGGTTGTCGCCACCAGTGCCTCCCGCTGGGCGCGCCAGTTACCGTCCTGCAGTGCCGCGATCGACGCGCGCGCCCGCTCGGCCAGCCTCGCGCCGCCCTGTGTTTCCAGCAGGGGATTGAGCGCCTGCAGGGTCTCGCGGACGTCGGCGCGGATGCCGATGCTGGTGGGATAGTTCTTGCCGATCTCCCAGTCGAGCAGGCCGACCTGGACGATCTCCATTCCCGCAGGCAGCGCCTCCGCCCCGGTGTAGACCATCATGCGCAGTACATCGCCGCCCATGACTACCAGCAGGTCGTGCTCCTGCAGAATCGCCTGCGCCCCTGCCTGCAGGCGGCTCATCCCGCCCATGTAGCAGGGGTGTTCGGAAAGGAAATGCGCGCCGTAGGGCGAGGAAGACTGGTAGCTCGGGCAGCCGAGCAGCTCGGCCAGTCGTGCGACCTCGGCCAGGGCGTTGCTCCTGACCACCTCGTCGCCGCAGACAAGGACCGGGCGCTCGGCCCGGAGCAGGCGTTCGGCCAGGCCGGCAAGCGCCGTGTCGGAGGGCCGCGCCCGGGTATCGATACGGGTCGGCTGCCCCAGGTCGAGCGCTGCCTCCGCGTTGAGGATATCGCCGGGCAGCGAGATGAACACCGGCCCGGTCGGCGCTGTCGTGGCGACCTTGGCGGCGCGGCGCAGGATGCGCGGCAGGTCTTCCACCCGGGTAACCTCGACGGCCCATTTCACCAGCGGCCGGGCCATCTCGAGCATGGGGCCGTGGAGGAGGGGCTCCATGAGGCCGTAGCCCTGTTCCAGCTGGCCGGCGGTGAGGATCATCGGGGTACCGGTAAACCAGGCGTTGTACAGCGCGCCCATGGCATTGCCGAGGCCCGGTGTGACGTGCACATTGCAGGCCACCAGTTTGCCCGAGGCGCGGGAAAAGCCGTCGGCCATGGCCAGCACCACACTTTCCTGCATGCCCAGGACGTAGTGCATCCCGGGGTGATCGACCAGGGCGCTCATGATGGGCAGCTCGGTGGTCCCCGGGTTGCCGAAAAGGTACTCGATGCCTTCCTCCTGCAGGACCTGGAGAAAGGCCGATTTGCCTGTGATGGTTTGCGTTGTCATTGTCTTCGTGTGCTTCCTTAATCCTTGATCAGTACCGAGACCGTGGTCGCCGCCTCTTCGACGCCCCAGAAACCGCCGCCGTTTTCGGCCACGGCGACCCGGGCGCCGGCGACCTGGCGTGGGCCCGCCTCACCGCGCAGCTGGGTGACCAGTTCAAACCACTGCAGGATGCCGGTGGCGCCAACCGGGTGGCCTTTTGACACCAGGCCGCCGGAGGGGTTGACCGGTATCCTGCCGCCGAGCGTCGTCTCGCCGCGTTCGGTCAGCTCACCGCCGCCGCCCGGCGGGCAGAAGCCCAGGTTCTCCACCTGCAGGATCTCGGCGAAGGAGCAGGCATCGTGGACCTCGGCGAGGCAGACGTCGGCGGGGCCGATGGCCGCTTCCTCGTAGGCGGTATTGGCGGCCATGCGGCCGATGTGCCCGGCGAATTCGTCGAGGGGCCTCTGGCTGCCGCTTTTCAGCGCCAGCCCGGCCACGCGCACCGCGCGTTTGCGCAGCCCCAGCTGGTCGAGCTTGCGTTCGCTGCACAGTACGACGGCTGCGGCGCCGTCACTGATCGGCGCGCACATCGCCCGGGTCAGGGGCGCGCAGATGAGCCTGTCGGCGAGCACCTGCTCGACACTCATGTCGTCCTGGTACTGGGACAGGGGGTTGAAGGTCGAGTGGTAGTGGTTCTTGGCCGCGGCGTGGGCGATCTGCCGTTCGGTCGTGCCGAAGCGCTGCATGTGCACCCGCGCGGTATGCGCGTAGATGTCCATGAAAATACTGCGGGTGGCCGGGCTGTCCCCGGCTTCGACGGGATTAATTTCCCGCTGCAGTTCGGCCAGCAGGTGGATGTCGGTGCCGCCCATGAATGCGTTGAACATGGCCTGCCGCTGCTCGGGGTAGAACATCTTCTCGGCACCGATCACCAGGGCGATATCGCACATCCCCGCGCGGATGTGGGCCAGGGCCTCGCGCAGCGCGGTGCTGCCGCTGGCGCAGGCGTTTTCGATATTGGCGATCGGGATGCCCTCGAAGCCCATGGAGCGCAGTGCGCACTGGCCGCGAATGCCGTTCTGGCCCTCGAGCAGCCCCTGTCGCGTGTTGGAAAACCACGCCGCCTCGACCTGCGCTATTGCCAGGCCGGCGTCCTCGAGCGCGGCAGACACGGCCGCGCGGGTCAGGTCCTTGACTGAGCGCTCGGGAAATTTACCGAGCGCAGTCGCCCCGATACCAACAACATGGGTTGCGTTCATTGCTGTTTTGCCTGGCCTGCTGTTCCGTCAGTGTTCGTTATAAACTGAGTATACTTATTAAAATATTGAAGGTACAGTCATTCCGCCAGGGGATTGCCGAACCGCATGCCCGGCTAGAGTCACTCCAGCAGGCGCTGTATCATGCGGGGTCGCAAACGGAACGGACGCGCAACACTGTGGTTGAGCGGTGTTGGCCCACTGCTGCGCCGGCAACCGGGAACACAGAGGAATTTTTCGTGGCGGAAAACAATATCGATCTCGCGCCGGGTTTCATGATCCGGGTGTTACAGCAGGTCTCGGTCTCCATTTTTCACTCGAGCCTGGAAGCGGAGGAGCTCACCCCGATCCAGCACACGATACTGAAGACCGTCAGCGCCAATAAAAACCTCGACCAGAGCAGGATCGCGGCGCTGGCATTCCTCGACGCGTCCACCACCGGAGACGTGGTCAAGCGGCTGGAAAAGCGCGGGCTGGTCTCGCGCGAGGTGAGTGAAGAGGACCGCCGCTCACGCACCGTGAACGTTACCCCGGAGGGCAGGAAACTGATGCGACGGGTGAGCGGGAAGATTGAAGCGGCGCAGAAATTCCTGTTGTCGCCGCTCGATCCCGCGGAGCGGGACATGTTTCTCGCCGCGCTGGAAAAAATCCTGGTTTTCCACGAAAACATCGGCTCGGACGAGATCACCGGGCCCTGGCAGCGCGGCAACAAGAAACTCGGCTGAGTCTTGCGGGTCACTCGCGCCGTAGCAGTTTGCCCGGGTTGAGAATCCAGTTCGGGTCCAGCGTGGACTTCACCGCGCGCATCATCTCCAGCTCCACTGGCGTCTTCCACTGGGGCAGCCTGTCCACTTTCATCGCACCGATGCCGTGCTCCGCCGACATCGAGCCACCCAGCGCGGCTACCGAATCCTCGATGATGCGCTCGATCCCGGCGGCGTGAGCGAGAAAGGCGTCACCGTCGCCGCCTTCGGGCTGGCTTATGTGGTAATGAATGTTGCCGTCGCCGAGGTGGCCGAACAGCAGGGGTCGGCAGCCGGGTGCGCAGGCGGTGACCTGTGCCGCGCTCGCCTGCAGAAAACCCGGGATGTGATGCAGGGGAACCGAGAGGTCGAATTTCATGTAGCTGCCCTCGGCGCGCTGGCACTCCACGATGGCGTGGCGGAGGTGCCAGAAGGATTGCGCCTGGGCGATTGACGCGGCGATGGCCGCGTCGAGCAACAGGTCCTGTTCGAACGCGCTGCTGAGGCTGTCGGTCAGCTCCGTTGCGCCACGCGTTGCATCCGTCGCCGCGGATACTTCCAGCAGTGCATACCAGGGGTAGGGCTGTTCGAAGGGGTCGCGGGCAGCTGCCGAGTGGCGCAGGACGAATTCAATACCAATGCGTGGAATCAGTTCGAAGGCGGTGAGCTTGCCGCTGATGGAATCGTTCAGCGTGTTCATCACCGCCAGCGCGGCGGCCGGCGATTCGAGCGCGATCAGCGCGGTGTTCAGTGAGCGCGGCTGCGGAAACAGCTTGACCACCGCAGCGGTAACGACGCCCAGGGTTCCCTCGGAACCGATGAACAGCTGTTTCATGTCGTAACCGGTGTTGTCCTTGCGCAGCGTCTTCAGCCCGTTCCAGATTTCACCGCTGGCCAGAACCACTTCCAGCCCGAGCACCAGTTCGCGCATGTTGCCATAGGCGAGCACGGCGGTCCCCCCGGCGTTGGTGGCGATATTGCCGCCGACCTGGCAGCTCCCCTCGGCGCCCAGTGAGAGCGGGAAGAAGCGCCCGTGCTCGCGGGCGACCTGTTGCAGGTTGGCGAGAATCACGCCCGCTTCCAGGGTGAGGGTATTGCCCTGCGTGTCGATGTCGCGGATGCGGTTGAGGCGGCCCAGGTTGAGGACAATATTGTCGCCGCCACTGTCCGGGACCTGGCCGTAAACCAGGCCTGAGTTGCCGCCCTGGGGAACGATGCCGAGCCTGTGCTGGTTGGCGTAGCGCAATATGGCCGACACCTCGTCGCTGTTTCCCGGTCTCAGGACCAGCCGGGAGCGGCCACTCCTGTGCCCGCGCAACTCGGTGAGATAGGCCGCCTGGTCGCGCCCGTCCCCGAGTGCGTGCTTCTCACCCACGATCGCCGAGAGCGCGGCAAGGTCCGCCTGCGTCGGGCTGTTCAGGGCGGGGGGAGGCGCCGCAGGGAAGCTCATGTATTTCTCCTCGTGTTCGCGCGGCCGGACGGTGTCGGGCCCGGGCCGCCAGTGGCATACCTTAATCGATTCACTCGCCCTCCAGCCATCCTTCGTACCGGTGGCGCAAGCGGCGGCGGTTAATGCTTCCGCCCGCTGTGTTTTCCCGCGCAGTCGTCGCAGGGGCTTGCGATTGTAAAATAGCTGAGTATACTCAGCAACAAGATTGGATCGACCCGGATCATGTCAGCCAGTCTCGCCGCGATCATCTTCATGCATAACAGCCGGCGGGGTACGGGATGACGAATTCAGCGTCAGGACAGTGCGCAAGCACAGTGTTAGCAACAAACCCGCGGAGTGTCTGCTACTGGCATTGGCAGCCAGTCGCGGATGCGGCTTTTCCCCGAGCGATTAAAACAATTAGATGTAATGGAGAAATTGGCAATGACTCTGAACTTGATGAAAAAGGCGCCGCTGGGCGCACAGGTCCTGTTGGCTTCTGCGGTCGTCGCTGGTATGCAGGCGCCGGCTGCGCTTGCCCAGTCGCGCTCGTTCGCCCTGGAAGAGGTGATCGTGACGGCGCAGAAGCGCGAGCAGAGCCTGCAGGATGTACCGATTGCGGTAACGGCGCTGACCCAGGAAGCCCTCGAGGTGAATAATGTCATCGACGTGAGCGACCTGTCCGGGCTGGCGCCGAACCTGACCGTCCGGCCGACCACCGGCGGGGTCAACACACCGGGATTCACCATGCGCGGCATTACCAGCTACGGTGTGGTACCCGGTTCCGACAAGCAGATTTCAATCTACCTGGACGGTGTCTACATCGGCTCGTCCACCGGTTCGATATTCCAGCTCTCCGACATCGAGCGGCTGGAGGTATTGCGCGGTCCCCAGGGAACGCTGTTTGGCCGCAACGCCACCGCCGGTGCCATCAGCATCGCCACCCGCGACCCCAGCGGCGAACTCGGCTTTCGCCAGAAGCTCAGCTTCGGCAGCCGCGACTACTTCCGCTCCGAGAGCACCGTCGACCTGCCGGAGTTCGCCAGCTTCAGCGCCTACATGACCTATGCGACCGAGGAACAGGACGGCGATATCGACAACCTCGGCGCCGGTACCGTATGGGACCGCAGCGCCTTCGGCAAGGGACGGGCGAAGTCTCCGGCCACGCTGGGCTCCGTGGATAACGAGAGCTTTTTCCTCTCCGCCCTGTGGGAGCCCACCGACGAGTTTTCACTGAGCTACAAGTACGATTACGCCACCGATGAAGGCAGCCCGCGGGGCGCCGCTATCCTCAGTGACTACTACACCGGGACCCTGCCAGCCGATGGCGCCGCCTTCGTCAACCTGCTGGCGCTGGCCAATCCCGACCTGTTCTGGAACGGCAAGACCACGCGGCCGGATGCGGTCAACAATGCCTTTACTACCAACCGCGACCAGGAGGTGCAGGGCCACAACCTGACCGCGCTGTGGGAAATCAACGACAGCCTGCAACTGAAAAACACCCTGGCCTACCGCGAGTACGAGGTCTTCGCGCCCTCTGACCTCACCGCTTCCAGCGGCTGGGAGATCGGTCCCATCGTGGCGACGTTCGTCGGCCTGCCCGCCGATACCACCATGTGTTACGTCTGCTCGCAGAACAGTTCCTTCGGCGATCAGTGGAGCAACGAACTGCAGCTCAACTTTGACAGCGACTTCGCCACGGTGACCTCCGGGCTGATGTACTTCGAGCAGGAAACCCAGGGCGGCGGCCCCGAGGGCGCCACCAACACCATAATCTTCGGCTTCCTGCCCGGGCATGTCGTTCCCGGCGGCAACGACAGCCGCTCCCTCAACGAGGCCAGGTCCTACGCCGCGTATGCGCAGACGGAGTTCCACGCCACCGACAGCCTCGACCTCACGCTGGGGCTGCGTTATACCAAGGACGAGAAGTCCGGAACCTACGTGCTGGGTGACGCCCGGAGCAATCTCAGCTACCAGGATTTCGACTACGACGACGACAACGTCAGCTACCTGCTCGGGCTGAGCTACCAGTTCTCGGAATCGATCATGGCCTACGCCAAGTATTCCACCGCGTTCGTCTCGGGGGGCTCGGTTGCCGGGCTGGCGTTTGATCCGGAGGAGGCCGAGTCCTGGGAGGTCGGCGCCAAGGCGGACTTCTTCAGCGGTCGCCTGCGCACCAATATCGCCCTGTTCGACGTGAGCTACGAACACCTGCAGCAGCCGCAGACGGGCAGTGCTGTCGAGGGCATGGAGGACATCGCGGTGCTGGTGATCGAGGGCGGAACGCTGGACACCCGGGGCCTGGAGTTGGAAGTAACCGCCTTGCCGCTGGAAGGCCTGACCCTCAGCGCGACTCTCGGCTACCAGGATGCGGAGTTTGCGGAGGTCACCGAACTGCTGGCGGCCAGCGCCGACGCCGCCGGCCCCAATACCTTCCCCAACTCGGACTTCCTGCCGATTTTCGCGCCGGAGTGGAACGGCAATCTCTCGGCCAACTACGAGACCAGTCCGCTGTTCGGCTCCGCCTACCTGAACTTCGGCCTCACCGGTATCTAGCGCGACGACATTCGCATGGATCCGAACCCCGGTCGGGCGCAGGCCACCCCCTTCGGCGAAGTCGAGTTCAGCCCCGCCTCCTGGATTGTCAACGCCAGGGTGTCGCTCAAGCAGATCGCCCTGGGCGACAGCTGGACAGGGGAAGTATCCCTCTGGGGCCGCAACCTGACCGATAACGATGAAATAACCTACTACGTCAACTACGGCGCCTTCCCGGCCGGCGACTTCCAGGAAGAGCGCAGCTACGGTATCGACCTGGTAGTGAATTTCGACTAGGGCGAGACTCCAGTGCGAGGCCAGCCGGGGCGAGGCAGCAAGCCGCTCCGGTGGGCATTCAGGCGCCCGCCCGGGCGCCTTTTTTTTCGCTGGCGCAGAGCGGGGTTACGCTGAGGCTTGCGCATGCAAAATAGATAAGTATACTCACTAACTGTATCGCATCGACAGACTTGTAATGGCCAGCTGCGCGCGCGTTTCGCCATCGACGCCGGCGGGCAGGGACACGGGAATTCGTATGACCTATTCAGACCTGGGGCTCTTCATCGCCGGCGAATGGAGTTCCGGCAGCGCGGGAATATCCAGTGAAGTGATCAACCCCGCCACCGGGGAGCTGCTCGGCCATGTACCCCACGCCAGCAGTGGCGATCTCGACCGGGCGCTGGCAGCCTCGCAGGAGGGCTTCTCGGCCTGGCGGCACAAGACAGCCGTCGAGCGCCAGCAGGTACTGGAAGGCGCCGCGCGCATCATCGAGGAGCGCAGGGAAGCCATCGCGAGAATCCTGACCCTGGAGATGGGCAAGACCCTGGCGGAATCCCGCGGCGAGATGGATTTCGTCATCAACATCATTCGCTGGTACGGCGAGGAGGGCAAGCGCGTCTACGGCCGGGTGGTCCCCCCGCGCATGCCGGGCATGCAACAGCTGGTAGTGAAGGACCCGGTCGGCCCGGTGGCGTCCTTCACCGCCTGGAACTTTCCCGGCGTCAACGTCATCCGCAAGATCGCCGCCGCCCTGGCGGCTGGCTGCTCGATCGTCATCAAGGCCAGCGAGGAGACCCCCGGGACCTGTGTCGAGATCGTCCGCGCCTTCGAACAGGCCGGGCTGCCCCCGGGGGTGGTCAACCTTGTATTCGGCGTCCCGGCGGAGGTCTCCGAGCACCTGCTGCGCTCGCCGATCATTCGCAAGCTGGCCTTCACCGGCAGCACCGCGGTTGGCATCCACCTGCAGAAACTGGCCGCCGAGACCATGAAGCACAGCACCATGGAACTCGGCGGTCATTCGCCGTCGATCGTGTTCGACGACGCCAATTTCGACAACGCGCTGCAGTCGCTGGCGGTACAGAAGTTCCGCAATGCCGGGCAGATCTGTACCTCCATCGGGCGGATCTATGTACAGGAGGGCGTCTACGAGCGCTTCGTCGAGGGCTTCGTCAAGTACGCGGAGAGTCTCAGGGTCGGCAACGGCATGGAGGAGGGCGTGCAGATGGGGCCGCTGGTCGCGCCGCGGCGGGTCCACGCCATGCAGGCCGTGGTAGCGGACGCGCTGGAGCACGGCGCCGAGTTGATGACCGGCGGCAGCCGCATCGGCGAGCGCGGCTGCTTCTTCCAGCCCACGGTGTTCAGGGACGTGCCCGAGGCGGCCAGCCTGATGCGTGAGGAAGTCTTCGGGCCAATCGTGCCGATCAACTCCTTCCGGACCTATGACGAGGTACTGGAGAAGGCCAACGGCCTCGACTATGGCCTGGCCGCATACGCCTACACCGGCAGCGCCAGCACCGCGCAGCGACTGACCCGGGATGTACACAGCGGTATGCTGGGCATCAACAGCAGCTTTATCGCCTTTCCCGAGACCCCCTTCGGCGGTATCGGTTACTCCGGTATCGGCAGCGAGGGGGGAGTGGAGGGGCTCGAGGCCTACCTGCACACCCGCCTGGTGACCCAGCTGGAAATCTAGATCGCCCGGGCAAGCCGATCCCCCGCCCGCGATGCAGATGCACCAGGGGGGCCTGGCGAGGAAGACCCGGAACAATAACAAGCCCCTGTCGGGAGGAGAGAACAATGCAGTACAACAGGCTGGGCCGCACCGGGCTCATCGTCTCCGGGATGTGCCTCGGCACCAACACCTTCGGTGGCGCCGGGTCCGACTGGTGGAAGACCTTCGGCGGCCTCGACCAGCAGGCCACCGATGCGGTCATGGCGAAGGCCTTCGAGGCGGGGATCAACTTCATCGATACCGCCGACCGCTACGCCGACGGCGAGTCCGAACAGCGCGTCGCCCAGGGCCTGAAAAACCTCGGGGTGGATCGCGCCGACGTGATCATCGCGGCCAAGGGCGGCCTGCAGATGCACCCGGGCCCCAATGGCATGGGCGGCTCCCGCGGCTACCTGGCACGGGCGCTGGAGGGCACCCTGAGGCGCCTCGATACCGACTATGTCGACGTCTACATGATCCACCTCTTCGACGTCGCGACGCCGCTGGAGGAAACCGTGAGTGCGCTCGACGCCATGGTGAAAAGCGGCAAGGTGCGCTATATCGGCTGTTCCAACTTTGCCGCCTGGCAGGTGATGAAAGCGCTGAAAATTTCCGCCGAGGAACACCTCGAGCGCTTCCAGGTGGTGGAGACCCAGTGGTCCGCGGCCACCCGCGGCATCGAGCGGGAGCTGGTGCCCCTGGCCCTGGACCAGGAACTGGGCCTCATGGTCTGGGGGCCCCTGCTCGGCGGCCTGCTCTCCGGCAAGTACACGCGCGAGGGCGGCGGTGCCGGCGAGGGCCGTACCGGCGGCGAAGTGCCCGCCGTGATCGACCGGGAGCAACTGTTCGATGTCGTCGACGCGCTGCGCAGTGTGGCCGAACGGCGCGATGCCACCGTCGCCCAGTGTGCGCTGGCCTGGGTGATGCGCCAGCCGGGCGCGACCAGCGTGCTGTTTGGTGCGCGCAACCCGGAGCAGGTGGAGCAGAACGTCAGGGCGGCGGAAGTCCAGCTGGACGCGGAGGATATCGCCCTGATCTCCGCGGCGGCGGAGCCGGTAATGGACTACGGCCTGTGGTCGGTGCGCGGCTCGGCCAGCTCCCGCCTTCCCTACGTTTGAGCGAGCGGAGATGGCTGCGGTGAAAACGGCGGAGTACGACTACATCGTCGTCGGCGGCGGCTCAGGCGGCTGTGTCGTCGCCGGGCGCCTGGCGCAACAGGGGCGGCGCGTCCTGCTGCTGGAAGCCGGGCCCGGTGACGGCTCGCCGCTGCTGTCCATTCCCGGGGCGGGGGCGTTCGGCTCCTCGGCCAGGCGCTTCAACTGGAGTTACGAGACCGAGCCACAGCCGCGGCTCGGCAACCGCCGCCTGTACCTCTCCCAGGGCCGGGTCCTCGGCGGCGGCAGTTCCATCAACGGCATGGTCTACACGCGCGGTTTTCCCCAGGAATACGATGCCTGGCGCGATGCGGGCTGCGCGGGCTGGGGCTACGAGGACGTGCTGCCCTATTTCAGGCGGCTGGAAAACAGCGAGCGCGGCGAAAACCGCTGGCACGGCGCGGGCGGACCGCTGGCGGTCAGCCTGGGGCGCTCCAGCCTCCCGGTATGCGAGCGCATCCTGCAGGCCGCCTCTGAAACCGGCTACGCCCGGATCGAGGATTTCTGCGCCACCGATGCCGAGGGCTTCGGTTACTACGACTTCACTATCGGCAGCGGCAGGCGCTCGAGCAGTGCCCGCGCCTTCCTGCGCCCCGCGAACCGGCAATACCTCAGCGTCCTGACCGGGGCGCGGGCGCTCGCCGTGGAACTGGAGGCCGGGCGCGTCAGCGGGGTGCGCTATCGGCACCGGGGCGGGGAACACCTGGCCCGGGTTCGCGGCGAGGTCGTGCTCGCCAGCGGTGCGGTCAATACACCGCAATTGCTGATGCTGTCGGGTATCGGGCCGGCGGAGCAGCTGGCGCAACTGGGCATCAAGGTCCGGCTCGACCAGCCGCAGGTAGGCCGGAATCTGCAGAATCACCTGTGTTTCAAGCTGGCCTATGCCAGCCGTGAGCCGATAACGGCTTATCGTTACTTCTCGCCGATCAATGGCCTGCGCGAAATATTGCGTTACCTCGGCGGGCACCAGGGCTTTTTTGCCGAGGGCTCGGCACCGGCGGGAGGCTTTTTCAAGAGCGATCCAGCCCTGGCGTTTCCCGACCTGCAGCTGTTCGCCCCGCCGGCGGTCGTGGGGCTGGCAGGCAAGGGCTGGCGGGCCCTGCTGCCGCGGCAGCACGGTTTCACCTTTTTTGTCAGCCACGGGACGCCGCAGAGCCGTGGCGAAATAAAACTGCGCTCGGCCGATCCGGCCGCGTCACCGCTGATCGATCCGAACTATCTCGACGTCGCCGCGGATCTCGATTGCCTGGTGCAGGGTATCCGCAAGGTCCGCGAGATCGCGTCGCAGCAGGCGCTGGCGGCGATTATCAGCAGTGAGCTGATTCCGGGGGTGGCAATGGACGATGAACAACAGCTGCGCGACGCCGTGCGCGAGCGGGCCACCAACCAGTTTCACGTCGCCGGCAGCTGCCGGATGGGGGCTGCACCGGAAACGTCGGTGGTCGACCCGCAGCTGAAGGTGTGGGGGGTGGAAAACCTGCGCATTGCCGACGCCTCCGTGATGCCCGTGCTCATGAACGGCAATACCAACGCGCCGGTCATGATGATCGGTGAGCGCGCCGCGGAATTCATACTGCACGGCGCTCGCGCCAACGCGCCTGGACATTTGCCCGGTGGCAGGTTCGCCGGCGCCGATAAGCGAACAGAATTGCTCGCAACCGAAAGGGAGACTGACCATGTCTGAGCAGATAATAAAAGAGAAAACCATTCCGTCACACGTGCCGCAGGCGCTGGTGCGCGATTTCGATATGTACGGATATCCCGGGGAGGAGTGGGACGTACCCCTGAACCTCTACCGCCAGGTTCGCGCCGAGGGTATGCCGGAGATTTTCTGGAGCCCCTACAACGGCGGCCACTGGGTCATCACCCGCGCGTCGATCATCGGCGAGGTGATCGACAACGCCGAACAGTTCTCCAACCGCTACGTGGGCCTGCCCAAGCACCTCAACCCGACACGGATTTTCCGCCCTTTCCAGCAGGACCCGCCGGAGAGCGTGCCCTTCCGCAATCTCCTCGCCGGGTTGCTGACCAAGCAGATCGTCAAGGCGGGTCGCGACGCGGTGCAGGCGATGGCGGTGGAGCTGATCGAGGAGTTCAAGCCGCGGGGAGGTTGCGAGTTCGTTACCGAGTTTGCCCAGCACATGCCGATTCGCATGTTCATGGCGATCATGCATATCCCCGAAGAGGACCGCGTACCGCTGCTGCGTATCGCAGAGAAAATTTCCCGGCCGCAATATCCTGACCAGCGTCTCGAAGGCTACGCGGAGATGGACGAATACTCCCTGCAGCTGATCCGGAATCGCGGTGACGGCTCGGATGACAATATCACCGCAAAGCTTTGCCGCGCCGAGATCGATGGCCGCAGGCTCAACGAGGAAGAGTTGCTGGGCGTGCTCGGGCTGGTGCTGATCGCCGGTCTCGACACGGTCTCGGGAATGCTCGGCTTCTTCGCCCAGCACCTCGCCCGCCACCCGGAGCTGCGGCGTGAAATCCGCGAGAACCCCGAGGTCATCCCCAACGCGGTGGAGGAGCTGCTGCGCCGCTACGCGCATACCACGCTCACCCGGGAAGTGCGCATGGACCTCGAACTGCGTGGCGTCGAGATGCGCAAGGGCGACATGATGGCGGTGCCGCTGATCCTGCACAATGTCGACGAGGAGAAATTCGCCGATCCTTTCCGGGTGGATTTCTCCCGCGAGCAGCTGTCTTCGAATGTTGCCTTCGGCGGCAAGGTGCACCGCTGCCTGGGGGCGCTGCTGGCCCGCACCGAACTGCGGGTATTCCTTGAGGAGTGGCTGACGCGAATTCCGGATTTCGAGATTGCCCCCGGTACCACGCCCAAGATCAATGCCCGGGTCACCACCATCAACCAGGAATTGTTCCTGGTCTGGCCGGTCGACGCCCGGGGAAGCTAGCAGCGCAGGGGCCGGAACAACCGCAAGGCTGTTCCGGCCCATCCCCCGCTCTGACCTGACTACTGCGGCGCTGTGCTAGAATTTCACTAACTTCGGTAGCTTCCTGGGCGCGTTGAACGATCCGCGACTCGACGTTTCAAGGAGCAGCGGCATGCGTCGCTGTCCCGGCAAAAAATGAGCAAGGTCACCGTTGAGAGTTATTCACGCCGCCTCCTGCGCGCCTGTCTGCTGGTGCTGGCGGTGTCTTCCGCTGCCGCGCAGGGGCTGGTGAGTGTCGAGGACGGGAAGGTTTCCCTGCTCCAGGCGATTCTCTATCACACCACCTGGCCGGAAGAACAACAGATCGACCGCTTCGTCATCGGTCTCTATGGCCGCGACCCGGCACTCCTGAAAGCCCTCAGAAGCAAGGCACCGGAGCTGTCGGTGCGCGGCAAACCGGTGGTTGTCACCCAGTTCAGTTCCCTCGAGAAAGCCCGGGCCGCCCACGTGCTGGTGCTTTCCCGGTCGCAGAATGCAGACTTGCGCAAGATCGACCGCGCCCTGCTGGAGAGTCACACACTGGTCGTCACCGATAGCAGCGAAGACCAAAGCCATATCATGGTGAACTTCGTCCATCCCTCGGAAACGCGGCTGACTTTCGAGGTCAACAGCAGCAATATCGTCTACGCGGGCCTCCAGCTCTCCAAGGATATTCTGCTGTTTGGCGGTACCGAGCTCGACGCCGCGACGATTTACCGGGAGACCGAGGCCGAACTGGTCCGCGCGAAGGCGCTTGCCACGCAACAAATGGAACAACTGGAGTTGCAGCAGCGGTTGCTGGCCGAACAGAAAAGTACCATTGAAAGCCAGCGCCGCGAGGTGGCGGCGAACACGGCGAAACTGGTGGAACTGGAACGCCAGCTCACCGGTACCCGCTCGACACTGGCGCTAAATGAAAACAGGCTGCGCGAGAGCGAACAACGGCTCCTGGAAAATGCCGCCGCGCTGTCCGAGAAGGAAAACATCCTTGCCGAGAAAGAAGCGTATATCGAAAGTTATTCCAGCAAAATCGACCGGAACCGGCAGCGCCTGGAAGACCAGCAGGCGGCGATCGAGAACCAGGAGCGCCAGATTGCGGAACAGAATAGCGTTCTGGCCAGGCAGCTCACCACCATAGAAAACCAGCAGGTAATCCTCAGCGCGGCCGTCGCTGCCCTGATACTGGTGCTCACCCTGATCGCGATCATCTTTCGCGGCTACCGCAGCAAACACCGCATGGCGCGGAAGCTGGAAGGCAAGACCCGGGAGCTGGAGGTCGCCAACGAGCAACTGGTGCAGCTCACCGAGGCCAAGAGCCGCTTTCTATCCACCATGAGCCACGAGATTCGCACCCCGATGAACGGCGTCATCGGCATGGCCGAGTTGCTGGAGGGCACCGAACTCAGCAGCCAGCAGAGGGAGTATGTGTCCCTGATCATCAAGTCGGCCGATACGCTGCTGGGTCTGATCAACGACATCCTGGACTTTTCCAAGATCGAGGCCGGCGGGCTCGAACTCGAGACCGTTCCCTTCAGGCTGCGCGACATTCTCGGCGATACCCTGCAGAGCATGTCCTTGCGCGCAGCCGAGAGTGGCCTGGAGCTGACCTACCATATTCCCCCCGAGGTGCCCGACCGGCTGCTCGGTGACCCGCTGCGACTGCGGCAGGTCGTGATAAACCTGGTGGGCAATGCAATCAAGTTCACCCCGTCCGGCGAGGTAGTGGTCGACCTGCGGCTGGAGTCGAAGAGCGACAGCGCGGCGCGTGTGGTGTTCGAAGTCCGCGATACTGGCGTGGGTATATCAGAATCGGAACAGCAGAAAATCTTCGAGGCTTTCGGTCAGGCCGACTCCTCGACCACCCGCCAGTTCGGCGGCACCGGTCTCGGCCTGGCCATCGCCGCGCAACTCGCGGAGATGATGGGCGGGAGCCTGACCGTGAGCAGCAAGGTCGGTCAGGGCAGCAGGTTCTCCTTCGCTGTCGACTTTCAGTTGCCCCGGGGGGGCGAGGTGGAACCGCTGCATCCGGCCAGCCTGCGCAACCAGCGCGCCCTGGTGGTCGACGACAACAGTACCAACCGCATGATCCTGCAGGAGCTGCTTTTGAACTGGGGGATGCGGGTGAGCGTTGTCGACAGCGGGGAGGCTGCGCTCGCCGAACTCGAACGGACCGGGGGAGACGGCCCCGAGTTCGTGCTCGCGCTGCTGGACGTGATGATGCCTCGCATGGACGGCTTTGAACTGGCCGGGAAAATTCGCCAGCAATCCCGTCTCGCGGGCCTGCGTATCCTGATGCTGACTTCCGCTGGCCGCTCGGACCAGGAAGCACTGCGGGCAGAACTCGACATCTCCCGCATCCTGCTCAAACCGGTCAAGCACTCTGACCTGTTGCAGGCGATGACCGACGCCCTGGGAGTGAGCGAGGCCGAGGCCGGCAAGCGGATCCCGGAGGAGCGTCCGGAGGGCGTCGCCGCGCGCCGGGTACTGCTGGTGGAAGACAACCCGGTCAACCAGAAAGTGGCCAGGGACCTGCTCACCCGGCGTGGCCACCTTGTCGAACTGGCGCAGAACGGGCAGGAGGCCGTGGCAGCGGTTGGCCAGGCGGCGTTTGACGTGGTGTTGATGGACATTCACATGCCGGTCATGGACGGGCTCGCCGCCACCCGCGCCATTCGCGCACGGGAGTGTAGCGGGGGAACGCATGTCCCGATCATCGCCATGACCGCGGGTGCGACCACCGAAGACCGGGAGCAGTGTTTTGCCGCCGGCATGGATGCCTTCGTGAGCAAACCATTTCGCGCTGCCGACCTGAATCGCGCTGTCGAGTCGATCGCGGCTGGCGCTGAGCGGGGAAACCTGGCGGTGGCCGCCCCGGCCAGCCCCGGGGAAGTGGCTTGCCTGGATTGGCAGGGTGCACTGGAGAAGCTGGATGGCGACGAGGTCCTGTTGCTCGAGCTGGCGGACATGTTCCTGGACCAGTGTCCCTCCCTGGTAGCCGATATCGAGGCGGCGATTGCCGCGGAGGAGGCCGAAGTGCTGCAGCGCGCGGCGCATACCCTCAAGGGCTCGGCGCAGGTCATTGGCGGCCGCGCCGTGGCCACCGCTGCACTGGTGCTGGAAAACATGGGGCGGGAGCAAGACACCGGCGCGGCCGCCGCGGCGCTCGCAGACCTGAAACAGGAGGCGGCGGCGCTGTCAGCGGCGCTGGCGTCCATGCGAGGCCAGGCGGCTGCGGCGGGCGGTGACCGGGGAGGAGAGGGATAGCTACTCGTTGCGGTCCAGGTCGGCACGCAGCGATTCGACCACCCCTTGAAACACCTCGCGGTTTTTCGGGCTCAGCGATGCCAGCGTCTCGTGCGCGCTGAGCATGCGCGCGCCCTGCGTCGCCGCGTCGGCATCCACGCGCCGCAATGGCGCCATGTCCTCCGGGAGGGGATCGGCCGAAGGAGTGGTGTGGCTCAGGACTGCGTTCATGCTCAGCTCGGAAAAATTTTCCCGGATACTGTCGGGCAGTCGTTGCAGGAAAACCGCGTCGGGTCGCGACATCACGATCTCGTGCAGGGTGCCGAGGCAGGTGCTGTCGAGGTATTCGCAGTCTCCCAGGTCGATGGTCAGCTTGTCACAGCGCGCCAGGAGGGCGCTGGTGGAATCGAGAAAGGTCTGGCTACAGGTCCAGGTGGCTGCCCCATTGATACTGATAAAGGCGTGATTGCCCCGCACCGCCTGCAGTAATTCGGGCTGGGTGGGCGGCGCCTGGGGTGCCGGGTGCTCCTCGGTGCCCGGCGTGTCGTCGAAGTGGCTGGCGCCCTGGCAGCGCTCGAGGAGGATGATGGTTATGTCGTCACGATCTCCCGCGCCGTCCCCGATTGCCGCCCGGTACAGGGTGCCGGGCAGCGCTGCCCGGTCGATGTCGGAGCACAGGGTGTTGGCGAGGTCGTCAGTCGAGTAGCTTGCCGCCACTCCGAGCACCCCGTCGGTGTAGAGCAGCAAGCGGTCACCGGCGTCGAGCTGGCAGCCTGTCTCCGCGTAGGTGGAGCCGGCGTCCAGGCCCAGTGCCGGACCGGTGCGCTGCAGCAGCTGGTAACTTCCGTCGGCGGTGGCGCGAATGCACGGCGGATGTCCCGCCGATGCCATCTTCAGCTCGCCGCTTTGCCGGTTCAGCAGTACATAGGCGGCGGTGATAAAGGTGCCCGGCGCCGATACAGTTTCGAGCAGCCTGCGGTTCAGGTTGGCCAGTACCTCGCTTGGCGTCAGCAGCCGGTTGTCGTGATCGAAAAAGCTCAGGCGCAGCTTGAACAGCACCGAGAGCATGGCCGCGGCGACGCCGTGTCCGGACACATCGGCAACTACCAGCCCGAGGTGCTCGCGGTTGAGTACGATGACGTCGTAGAAGTCGCCGCCGACACTGCTGCCGGGTCGGTAGAGGGTTTCCATGCACCAGCCGTCGAGCGCCGGGGGTTCCTGGGGCAGCAGCGCCCGCTGGATGACCTCGGCCCGGTCCAGGTCTGCCTGGATGACGCCGGCCTGCTCCTCGAGCAGGCGGCAGACCTGCTCCAGCTGATCAACTTTTTCCGCCAGTTGTGTGTTGCGCTGCTCAAGCGTCGCGTACAGCCGCTTGCGTTCCCGCACCAGCTCCAGCTGGTCCAGTGCATTGCGCACCGCGACCCGTACCCGCTGTACCTCGGGCGGTTTCGCCAGGTAGTCGAAAGCGCCCAGTTGCAGCGCGTCGACGGCGGCATCGAAGGTCTCGAGCCCGGAGAGGACGATCCACAGCGGTTCCGGGCAGTGCTCTTGGGCCCACTTCATCAGCTCGAGACCGCTCATGTGGGGCATGAGCAAGTCGGTGACCACGACGTCCACCTGCTTTGTTTTCAGCACTTCCTGCGCTGCCATGCCGTCGTCGACCTCCAGCACCTCGGCCGGATCGAGCCTGGCAAGACCCCGGGTAAGGATCTTGCGCACCATGGGGTCGTCGTCCACCACCAGCAATGTCGCTCCCCTGGCGCGGTTTTCATTGCCAGCGCTGATGTCGACGGCGGTATCTGAACGGTCGTTTTCCATCTTGGGAAGTATAGTTGCAGCAGGCGGCGCACACCCGTGCCTGCGCCGCCCGGAGCGGCCGCGGCTGCCACCCCGGTCAGTGGATGTGCCGATAGTACTCCGCGGTATCAGCGCTGCAGCTGATCGTGGCGTAATCCGCTGTCGCCATCAGCGACATGAAATCATCGCGCCCCAGCCGCACCAGGTGACGATGGTCGCCGGCTTCCAGGTAGACCTCTGCGGCGTGGCGCAGGCTGTTGTCCCACACCACTTTTATCCCGTAGGCCTGGCCCAGTGCCGGGATCGCACCGAGTTCGCAGTCGGGGAACAACCCGGGCAGTTCTCCCTCTTTCACCAGCTGGAAGTGGCCGCCGTAGTCCCGGTCCACCCAGTCGAGCATCAACTGGTGGGAAGCCGGCAGCACGCCCATCATCAGCCGCTCGCCGCTGCGGATCACCACGCCCTTGGCCAGTTGGGCTGGCGTGACGTGTGCCGCGCGGGCGGTTTGCAGTGAGCTGCTGGAGTGGGGGTGTGCCAGCAGGCCGTAGGAAACCTGCTGTGTGTTCAGGTAGTTTTCAATGACAGGGGAAAGACTCATGACCTTGCCTCCTCTGCGGGAAGTGCACGCCCAGTATAGCCCCTTGCCCCGCGGCACAATAAATTCGAACTCTGTCTAAGCAAGCTTCTGGTCCAGTCTCCGCTGCTCTATGCAAGTTTCTGGCGGGGGCGGTGTTGCCCTCCAGCATGCGCAGAACCAGCTCCTTCTACAGCACCATGACCGCGGGACAGAGCCCCTCGACCTGGCGGCCGTGGCCGCTCATTTCGCGGATTCGGCTGCCCTGGCCTGGCGAAACCCGGGGTAGGGGAGCGGGGCCGATTACTGGCAAGCGAAGCGTATCGGCGGGTAGTCCAGGACAGCCAGCTTGTATTTCGCAATATAATAAGTATACTTATCATAAATCCTTGGAGCGAGGGAGCGTCGGGCATGGGCTATCAGGCACAGCGTGGAAAAATTCTGGTTTCGAAGGTCGGCCTGGACGGGCACGACAGGGGTCTCAAGGTCCTGGCGCGACTGCTGCGCGACGAGGGTTTCGAGGTGATTGCCCTGGGCATCCGCCAGACTCCCGCGCAGGTGGCCAGGGTGGCAGCTGACAAGGAGGTGGATGTGGTTGCGCTGTCGATCCTCTCCGGCGCCCATGTCGGCCTGGCCGCCTCGGTACGCAACGAGCTGGACGCTCACGCCTGCCAGCACATCCCCCTGGCCGTGGGCGGCGTCATTCCCCGTGAAGACGCGGCGGCGCTGGAGAAAGTCGGTGTCTACCGCGCCTTCCATCCGGGGGATACCGGTATCGACCCGGCCTTCACCGCCAGCGCGCTCGATGAGCTGGTGGCCGTCTCCCGCAGTCGCGAACTCGGCCTGAGGCCGGCCAGGGCCGCCGCGCTGGGTGGGGACAATATCCTGCCGCTGGATGGCCGCCGCGCCGCCCCGCGCGAAACGGGGCAGGAGCCGGTCTCCGGCCTGGCCGGCTAGCCGCCACACCGCCAGGTTTCCGGGCGCCGCCCGGTCGCACGATTCCCCGCAGGCCAGCGCTGAGGCGCCCTGCAGCCGCCAGTGAGATAAAAGTGATTACGACGCAAAAATTCGTGGAACGGGTGCTGCCTCTGTTTGCCGAGCGGGTGGCAGTTGAGGACGGCGAGCGAAGCCTCAGCTATCGGGCGCTGCGCGAGCGCAGCGGGCGGCTGGGCAACGCGCTGCTCGGCCTGGGAGCCAGTCTTGCGCGCCCGGTGGCGATACTCCTGCCCAACCGGGTGGAATGTGTCGAGGTGGACCTGGCCTGCATGCGCGCGGGCGTCACCCGGGTTGCCATCGGTACCCGGCTGAGCCCGGATGAGTGCCGCTACATACTCAATCACTCCAATGCCAGCGTACTGGTTACCACCGAAAGCCTCTACGAGAAGATAGCCGACGCCTCCATTGGCGGCCTGCAGGTGCTCTGCGTGGGCGACGGGAGCGCCAGCTATGAAGGCGCCCTGGCCCGGGCGGCAGCGGGGCTGAACGCCGCCGCGGTGAGCGCCGCGGACCCGGCCTACATCCTGTATACCAGCGGCACTACCGGGCGGCCCAAGGGCGCCACCCACAGCCAGGGCGGGCGCATGGCGGCAATGCTCAACATGGTGGCGAGCGAGCTGGATATCGACCGCAACTCGGCCATGGTCCACTGCGGCCCCCTGAGCCACGGCAGCGGCTCGAAGGTGCTGTCCTTCCTCGCCGTCGGCGCGCGCAATATCCTCATGGAGAAGTTCGATCCCGGCGAACTCGGCCGGATCGTCGAGACACGCGGCGGCTCCCACACCTTCCTCGTCCCCACCATGCTGCAGATGATCCTCGAGAGTGAGCGTCACGCCGTCGGGCAGGTGCGTGGCATGCGGCAGATATCCTTCGGTGGTGCGCCGATCACCAACAACCTGTTCGGCAAATGCGTCGAGCAACTCGGCCCGATCCTCACCCAGGTCTACGGCACCAGCGAGGCGCCGCATCCGATCACCCTGGTAACACCCGACGACTACGCCGGCCTCGACGACCCCTCGGTGCTGGCGGAATCCGCAGGACGCCCGGCGCTGGCCTCGGACATCCAGGTTCGCGACGAGCAGGGCCGGCTGCTGCCCCCCGGTGAGGAGGGCGAACTCTTCGTTGCCGGCGAGCATCTCATGAGCGGCTACTGGGACAACCCGGAGGCGACGGCGGAAGTGTTTCCCGAGCCCGGCTGGTACGCCACCGGCGACGTCGGCGTGATCGACGACAGGGGCTTCCTGTCCCTGCGCGATCGCAAGCGCGACCTGATCATCTCCGGCGGTCTCAACGTCTACCCCTCGGAGGTGGAGCGGGTGCTGGACAGCTACGAGGGCATCAGCGAAGTGGCGGTGGTCGGCGCCCCCAGCGAGCGCTGGGGGGAAATCGTCACTGCCTGTATCGTGCCCTCGGCTGCGGGCGAGTTCTGCGAGGACGCGCTGATGGCCTGGCTGGACGACAAGATCGCCGGCTACAAGAAACCGCGGCAGATCAAGATTCTGGCCGAACTGCCCAAGGGCGCCACCAACAAGGTGCTCAAGCGGGAGCTGCGCAGGCAGTTCTGGCCCGAGGAGGGCCGCCAGGTCAACTGACCCGGCCCGCCAGTGATGACAAGGGAGAAAGCGATGAGTACCGATATCACCACGACCATTCTCGCCAACGAGGAGCTGCGCTGCCAGGCCCTGCGCGAGGGAAATGCCGAGGCGCTGGCACCGCTGTTGTCCGAGCGCCTGGCCTTCGGTCACCTGACCGCGACCTACGACGACAAGCCAGCCCTGCTGGACAAGGTGGGCTCCGGCACTATCGTCTACAAGTCCCTGGCGGTGAGCGACCAGCGGGTGGTCGAGCAGGGCGACAGCGCCCTGCTGTTTTCCCGCCTTACCGCCGACGTGGAAGTGGCCGGGCGGCCGCGGGCCATCGACAACCGCTCGCTGTCGGTCTGGGCGAAGGAGGGTGATGCCTGGCGCCTGCTGGCCTACCAGCAGACGCCCATTCCCAAGTAGGTCGGCTGCCACGCCCGGCCCGGGCGCGACCGGATTAAAAAAATAACAAATCGTCAGCTATTGATCTGGCCGGTGGCTGACCTTAAACTGCCGCTTCATCCCTTGATTCCCATAAGTAAAGAGGGGGAGTGGTTTGCCCGGCAGCCCCGCAGCGATGGCGCAAGTCGTCGACAATTTCTATCGAGCCCTGAGCCGCAAGGACCTGCAGGGCGCCATCGACTGTTGCAGCGAAGACGCCGTCTTCTGGCACAACTTCGACGGCGTCGAGCAGACCCTGCAGCAGGCGGCGGCCGGCTGGCAGGGCCTGTTCAACGGGTTTGCCGAAAATTCCATAGCTTGCGTCAGGTGGGACCCGATCCCCGGCGGGCTGGTGCAGCGCCACCACTTCCTGCTGCGCGGCAACGACGGCGCCCTGAAAGCCAAACCCTGCTGCGTATTCGTCAACTTCACAGACGGCCTCATTGCCCGCCTCGAGGAATACATCGATCTTTCCGGATCCCTGCCGGTAGACGAGGCTGCGACCGGAGCTCGCCCATGACTGCCCCCGCGCCGACGACATCCCTCGAGCAGGGCCTGCAAAACCTGCGCGAACATGGCTACACCGTCGTCCCTGGCGTGCTGGCCGGCGATACCCTCGAGCGCACCCGCGAGGCGCTCTACCGCGCCGCGGATTCCGACCGCCGGCGCGGCCGCGAAATTGAGCAGTTCGCCCTCGATATCGGCGACCAGTCCCTGACCCAGCGTATCTGGAACGTGTTGAGCCGCGACCCGCTGTTCGAGGACCTTGTCGAGCATCCCCTGGCCCTGGCCTATGTGCGCGAGATACTCGGCTGGCCGGCCCTGCTGGGGAATATTTCCGCCAACATCTGCAGCCCCGGCTGCGCCGGCGGCCACCTGCACGCGGACCAGACCTTCCTCGCCGAGCCCTGGCCGGCCAACGGACCGCAGGGCCTGAACGTGGCCTGGGCCATCGATGATTTCACCGAGACCAACGGCGCCACGCGCATCGTGCCCGGCAGCCACCAACTGAGCCGGGGCGTCAGGCCGGAGGACGCGGGCGCCGATACCGTTGCCATGGAAGCCCCGGCGGGTTCGATGATCGTGTTCGAGAGCCGCCTGTGGCACAAGACCGGCTGCAACAGTTCGGCCGACCAGACCCGCGCCGGGATCTTCGCCTGGTATACGAAGACCTACGTGCGCACCCAGGAAAACTGGTTTTTGGCCCTGAAGCCGGAAATCCGCCAGTTCGCCTCGGCGGACATGCTGACCCTGCTCGGCTACAGGAGCGCCGGCTTCGGGCTGGTCAATGGCCTCTCCCCGGAGTAATACGCGTGACTGGCCACAGTCGGCAGTGAGACCGAAATCATGAACCTGCATGAAATGCGCAGTGAAATCCGGGAGAAGGGTTTCTGTATCGTCGCAAACGCACTGTCAGCAGAGCAGCTCGAACGGGCGAGGGCGGGGCTGGCCCACGGCGTCGAGCTCACGCGGCAACTGATGGGCGGCACCCATATCGCCAGCCTCGATCCCAATGACCGCAATATTCGCGTCAACAACCTGCCCGCCATCGACCCGGTGTTTATCGAGTTGCTGACCCGCGACGACGCGCTGACTGCCGTGGAGGCCGCCATCGGCGAGAACTTCCTGGTCTCCAACTTCACCGCCAATATCGCCCTGCCGGGCTCCGGGTCCATGAACCTGCACTCCGACCAGTCGCTGGTGATTCCCGCTCCCTGGCACCACCCCTGGGCGATGAACGTGATCTGGTGCCTGGACGATGTGCACGAGGGCAACGGCGCCACCCGCTACCTGCCCGGCAGTCACCGCTTTACCGCGGAGGAACAGCTGCCGGAGGATGCGCTGGGACAGACGCTGCCGTTCGAGGCCCCGGCGGGCTCCTTCGTGGCGATGGAGGGGCGCCTCTGGCATACCTCGGGCTGCAATACCAGCGAGAATGAACAGCGGCGCATGATGTTTGCCTATTATTCAACGGACTTCATCCGCCAGCAGGCCAACTGGGCCCTCTGCCTGCCACAGCAGGTGCAGGAGGAGATGGATGAGCGGGCCCGGGCCCTGTTCGGTATTTCGCCGATAGGCAATACCCGCATCGGCGCGGCGAAGACGCGCCTGCCCACCACTGCCTGAGCGGCATCAGGAACACACAGGAGAAGCCAAGATGGCCGAGAGCGAAAAACGTGAACAATTGAAGATATACCGCGCCAAGGATGCGAAAGGCCTGGTGGAAGAGGGCTGCATGGAAATGAAGCCCATGTCCGAAACCCAGGCCCAGGGCATCAGGCGCCTGGTGCAGGCGGGCTACCTCGAGGGCGACGAGATCAAGGTGCTGGTCAACATGCCCGGCTTCGCCCTGACCTACGCCTGGCTGAAGAAGGACTATCCGCTGATGCGCCACTCCCACGATTCGGACTGCATGTACTACATCATCGCCGGCAGCCTGAAACTCGGCACCGAGGAGCTGGGCCCGATGGATTGCTTCTACGTGCCCTCCGGCGTGCCCTACGTCTACGTGCCCGGCGAAGACGGCGTGGAGGTGCTCGAGGTGCGCCACAAGACGGCCTTCGATTTCGTCAACCTGTCCCACAACGAGAGCTGGTGGGACAAGGCCGAGCAAACCTGCGCGGCCAACCAGGAAGACTGGAAAAACGCGGTAAAACCCTCGCAAAAATAGCTATTCCCCAGCCCGGGGCGACCCGGGCAAGTCCTGCGCGCCGGCCCGAAGCGGGGCCGGGTCTCGCGCCCCTCGCTGCGCGACAGGCCGCCGGCCCATGCCGGGTTTGGCGCGTTAGTGTATTTGCCATAGCGTGTAAAGTAACGAAGTGTTATCTTTTGGTAATCAATCCCGAATCCAAGGAGGACTGCTCACAGGCGCCAAGCTGTATCCACTAAAAACCAATAATGTCAGGTGATAACGATGAATTATAAAAACTCACAACGTTGTAACCATAAGCAGAAGTTCGTTTCCTTTCAGGCGGTCAGAAAACCTTCCTCTTCCGCGGGAAGTTGCCGTTGGCTGGGGGGAACGATCGCGGCCAGCGTTCTCTTCTGCACTCCGCTCTCAATAGCACAGGCACAGGAAAGTGGCGCTTCCAGTCCAGTCCTGGAAGAAGTCATCGTGACGGCCCGCCGCCGCGCTGAATCGCTGCAGGAAGTGCCGATGTCGGTGAGCGTCGTCAACCAGGACACCCTGTCCAGTATCGGCATCAACTCCGTGCGGGATCTCACCAACGTCACCAGCGGCTTCCAGCTCGGTGCCGGCGGTTCCTATCCCCAGCCGGCCATTCGCGGCGTGACCACGATCAACGCCGGTTCCTACGAGAACAACGTGGCGGTCTTCGTCGACGGCCTCTACCAGAGCACGCCCCAGGTGCTCAACATGGACCTGCCCAACGTCCGTGACATCCAGATCCTCAAAGGCCCCCAGGGTACGCTCTACGGCCGCAATGCCACCGGCGGCGCGATCCTGCTGAATACCATCGAGCCGGGAGACGCCTGGGAGGGCAATGGCGAACTGACCTACGGCAACTACAGCGACCAGCGCGCCCGCGCCTATGTCGCCGGGCCCCTTACCGACAGTATCGGCCTGATGCTGGCGGTCACGAGCCGCGAGACCGATGGCTACTTCAAGCGGGCCAGCCGCTCGGTGCCGGGGGGAACGTCCGGTGAGTTCCTCGGCGTGGAGCAGCAATCCTTCCGCTCCAAGCTGAACTTCGAGATCTCGGACGATTTCCGTGCGTCGGTCGGCTACAACTACCTGGTTGCCGACGACCCCCGCGGGGTGATTTTCTCGCCCATCGAAAACGTTTCCGGCAACTTCACTTCACCGGGTAACGACACGCGGGCGACCAGGCTGGGCGTCGTCTCCGGTGATGCATTCAAGATCGACTTCGAGCAGAACGAAGGCTTCCTCAAACTGGAGTACGACACCGGCAAGGGGATGATCAAGTCGCTGACCGGATGGGCGGAAAGCGAGAACGTCACCGATTTCGATTTTTATGGCACCTACCAGCCGGATATCGCCTCCACCAACCAGGTAGACGACAGCACCTTCCAGCAGTCCCTCGACTTCTCGACGGAATTGACCGAAGACCTGTTCCTGATTGTGGGTGGTACCTATTACGATATAGAAACCAAGACCCCCTACGGTACAACCCTGCTCGGGCCGGCCCTGTTGGGCGCGCCGTATCCCGACCCGGCCGATGAGGTGGTGCCGCTCTCGGATTACCTGATTTCCAACGATACCCGCTATTTCAGGACGAAAGAGGCCTGGGCGCTGTTTGTCGAAGCCACCTACAAGGTGACTGAACGCCTGACTATCAGTCTCGGCGGCCGCCACAGTGACGAGAGCCAGGATGTATCCATCCTGAAATACGGGTTCGGGGGTAAACCCGGCGGCACCATCGTCTACGACCGCTCCGACACCAAGAGAGGCTCCGACTACAGCAAGTTCACCCCGAGTGCCTCGATCAGTTATGCGTTCTCGGACAACACCAACATGTATGCGTCCTACACCATGGGCTTCCGCGGTGGTGAATGGAACTCCCGCATTCCCAATGACGACCCGGACCTGTGGACAGACGTCGGCCAGGAATCCATCGATGCCTATGAGCTCGGTGTGAAAACCTCCGGCGACAGCCTGCGGGTCGACGCCGCCGTGTTCTACTACGACTACACCGATCTGCAGGTCAGCTTCACCTCCCAGGTGAACGGTGTTCCCGTGGTGATCCTGCAGAGCGCACCGGACGCGGAAATCTATGGGGCTGAAGTGAATTTCGACTACAGCCCGCTGGAAAACCTCACGATTCGCGGCGGGGCGACCTTCCTCAATGCCGAGTACGGCGACGACTTCTTCTTCTCGGGTTCCGGCGTCAACCTGGGCGCGCCGAGCAACAACAGCAACAACGACCCGCTGAAGACCTTCAACAACATCACCGTGGAACAGGACCTCTCCGGGATGCAAATGTCCCGGGCGCCCGACGTCACCGCCTTCATCGGCGCGGACTACCTGATCCCCGTCGGCGACGGCGGTTGGCGCTTTGCGGTGAATGCCAAGTACACGGACGACTACGTCGTCACCAACCCCTCGGTCTGGGGCGGCTGGGTCACCGACCCGGGCAGTCCGCTCTACGATGCGGCACTGGTTGGCGACAACCGCCAGATCCTGGCCGGCTCGCCCTATGAAAACCGGGCCAACTCGCAGCGTGCGACCCAGGACAGCTTCGTGCTGTTCAACGCCTCGATCACCTGGATGAGTGCGAGCAACAGCTATTATGTCCGGGCCTGGGGCAACAACCTCGGTGACGAGGAGTATCGTACCCACTACAACCCGCTGTCCGCCGGTTCCTACGCGCCGATCGGCGAGCCCCGCACCTATGGCCTGACAGTCGGCTATAACTTCGGCGCCAGATAGGGCGGCGCTAGCGTAAGCTGGCCGGGTCGCGCGAGGGCGTGACCCGGCCTCGTTCCGCAAGAGATTGGGGGAAGATGCCTGCAAGGGGCAATCTGTACCCCCGGCGCAGGCAACAGTGCTGTCCCGCCTGCCGCACAACTTACTAAAAGTTAACAAATCGTCAGTAATTGATCTGCCCAGTCTCTGGCCGTACACTGCCATGGATTCGCCGATTTTCTGTCAGACCGGCAAATAATTCTAAAGGCTCGCAAGCACGGGAGAGGAGGAAAGCAGCATGCAAATGAACGACCTCATCATCATCAGTATCGACGACCACGTCAGTGAACCGGGTGACATGTTCGATAATCACCTGCCGGCGGAGCTCAAGTCGAAGGCGCCCCAGCTCAAGCGCATGAACGGCGCGGACTACTGGGTCTACGAGGACATGGTCCGCCCCAACCCGGCGCTCAACGCGGTGGTCGGCCGGCCGAAGAACGAGTACGGCATGGAGCCGCAGAGCTACGACCAGATTCGCCCGGGCAACTACGACATCAACGCCCGCATCGACGACATGAACGTCAACGGCATCCTCAGCAGCATGTGCTTTCCCAGCATGGCCGACATGGACGGCACCCAGTTCAGCCGCGCCAAGGATCGCAAGCTGGCCCTGCGCATGCTGCAGGCCTACAACGACTGGCAGATCGACGAGTGGTGCGGCACCCACCCGGGGCGGATGATCCCGCTGGCCATCGTGCCGATGTGGGATGCAAATCTCGCCGCCGAGGAAGTACAGCGGGTGGTGAAAAAGGGCTGCCACGCGATCACCTTCCCGGACAACCCGGCCGCCAAGGGCTTTGCCTCGGTGCACGACCCCTTCTGGCACCCGCTGTGGCAAGCCTGCAACGACAACAGGGTCGTCATCAACTGCCATATCGGCACCGGCTCGACACCGCCGCATGCCTCCGACCTGTCGCCGATCAACGCCTGGATTACCGCCATGCCCATCTCCGTCGCCAACGCCGCGTCGGACTGGATGCACATGGAGGCCCTGCACCTGTTCCCGGACCTGAAGATCGCCCTGTCCGAGGGCAGCATCGGCTGGATTCCCTACCTGCTGGAGCGCGCCGAGTTCAGCAACGAGCAGCACGTGTGGACCAATATCAACTGGCACGGCCGCACGCCTTCCGAGGTGTTCCGGAAGCACTTCCTCTGCTGTTTCCTGCTCGACAAGTTCGGCCTGAAAAACTACGCCGATATCGGCGAGGACATCATCTGCTACGAGAACGACTACCCCCACTCCGACTGCATCTGGCCGGGTGCGCCGGAAGTGCTCTGGGATTCGGTCAAGGACCTGCCCGAGCGGGTGATCAACAAGGTGACCCACGAGAACGTCATGCGCGAGTACAGCTTCGACCCGATCGCCATCCTCGGCCGGGAGAACTGCACCGTCGGCGCCCTGCGCGCCCAGGCTGCGCACGTCGATACCACGGTGAAGTCGACCCCGGGCTACCGGCCGACCGAGCACGACGGCGTGGTGACCTCCGGCGATATCGCCAAGATGTTCTCCGGCCAGGCGGAAGCGGTGCAGGACGGCTGAAGCCGGTATCGCGCCCCGGCCAGGCGGACGGGGCGCGCTCTCCATTTGCGCATTTTCACGCATATTCACCGGCCCGCGACAGCGGGCCGAAAACTGTTTGGGAAGCCACGACATGCTGGACGCAGCGACAATAATTGCAGAGGCGGAGAAGCGCGCGGGATTCACCGACGGCGACAGCGCCGTGCGCAACAACCTGGAGCACCTGATCGACTCGCTGCGGCGCAGCGGCGGCATGTCCGCCGAAGGCGAGGCGATGAGCTTCCAGCAGTTCGTCGCGGAGACCGCCAATCGCATCGAGGCCCAGCGCTGGTTGCAGGAATACCCGGAAATTGCCGACGAGGAGATCAAAAGCCCCCTGTTTCTCGAGGGCCTGCCGCGCTCCGGCACTACCTACTTCCAGTACCTCTTCGACCGCGACCCGCGCTTCCGCCTGATTCGCACCTGGCAGAGCATGGCACCGCACCCGCCACCGGGCTTTGACCCGGCCTCCGTCGAGCAGCGCAAGAGCGCGTTCATCGAGGCCCTGAAGGCGAGACCATCCTTCGAGGGCTTCGACTCGATGCATCTCTACGATGCCGACGGCTCCGACGAGTGCCACGCCTTCATGCAGCAAAGTTACGGTGCCGCGGGCCTGCACAACCTGTTCGATGTGCCCGAGTACTTCGACTACCTGCTCGATGGGCTCGACCTCGCCGGGACCTACCGCATCCACAGGCGCCAGCTGCAGTTATTGCAGTGGCGACTGGAAACCAAACCCTGGGCGCTGAAGTATCCCAACCACGTCATCGGCATGAACGAGATACTCGAGGTCTACCCGGACGCGCGCTTCCTCATGACCCATCGCGACCCGGTGCAGACCCTCGCCTCGATCTGCAAGATGACCTTCAACCTGCGCAGCATGCGCAGCGCCGAAGCGGTGGACCCGCAGCGGGTGGGGCGGCAGATGCGCTATTTCATTCGCCGGCATATCGACCGCATCATGGATTTCGACCGCGGTGAAAACGCCGCGAAAGTCGTGCACGTCGACTATTACAGCCTGGTAAGAGATCCCGTCGCGGAGATGCGCCGTATACATGAAGGTGTCGGGATCGAAACACCTGAGGGCGTGGCGGCTGCCGTCGGAGCCTGGCATCGCGACAACCCCAAGAACGCCCGCGGCAGCAACGACTACACCATCGAGCAGTGGGGGCTGGACGCGGATGAGATTGCAGAGGAATACGGCGATTACATTGAGCGCTTCGACATTCCGCGGGAGTCGGAAGGGCTCGCGCGCATTGCCGGCGGTTGAAGCCGTCCTGGCCGTTGGAACATGAGGGGCTGCCCGGAATGACCACTGAAATCGATCACTGGAACGCGATCAGCGAGGCAGTGAGCGCCGCGCGCGCCGCTCTCGCTGCAGCCGCGCCTGACGCGAAGACCGCCGGGGAGGGCGAGGCCTATCTCATGCGCAATCTCGCCGCCTGCCTCGCCGACGCGTTTCTCGGCCACCTGCTGGTAGAGGGTGGACTGACCCGGGTACTGCCCACCCGCGGCGGGCCGAATCCCGATTTCCAGATGTGGGTTGCAGCCCTGGATCCGGCGGGGAGCTACCGGCTGCAGGGATGGCTCAACGGCTCGGAACGCGTTGGCGTCGGTTTGTACCGCTTCAACGCCGGCGGCGCCGAAATTGCCGCCTACTCCGCAGTGGATGCCAATAGCGTCGATGGCGAGGGACGCTTCGAACTGGCGCTGGGCGCGGATGCCGAAGGCGAGGGAGCGCTGCGTATTGCGCCGGACGCCCGCGTGATGATTGTGCGCATCCTGCACCGGGACCCGACAACTGCCCACGCGCGGCTGCTGTTGCAGGGCGGGCCGCCCGTCGACGACCTGCAGGTGGCGCAGGGCAATAGCCAGGCGGCGCTCGCCCAGGTCGCCCAGGCGCTGACAGGCAACATCCATCTCTTCCTCGAGTGGACGGCGGTCACCAGTGCGGCGAAGAACGCCTTCCATGAAGAGACGCCCGCCATGCGCCAGGGTGTACAGGGCGACCCGGACATTGCCTACGCCCTCGGTTCCTTCGATCTCGAGGAGGGCCAGTGGCTGGAGCTTGTACTGCCCGCAGGCCTCACCGGCTACTGGTCGCTGCACGCCTACAACCACTGGTGCGAGTCGCTGCCGGGTGCCGGCGTAGGCGACAATAGCGCGCGGCCGGATAACGACGGCTCGATCCGGATCGCGATTGGGCCGGATGACACCGGCGACGCCCCCAACAGCATCGACACCCGCGGGCGCAGGCGGGGCGCGCTGATCTTCCGGCATATCGGTGCGGCCCCGGTGCCCATCCGGACCAGACTTTGTGGAAACCTAATATGACCACCTTTGCATTGAACAACCAGTCAGTCACGGTCAGCTCGGCGGCCGATACACCACTGTTGTGGGTGCTGCGCGACGAGCTGCAGCTGCTGGGTACCAAATTCGGTTGTGGCGCCGGCCTGTGCGGTGCCTGTACGGTGCTGGTGGACGGTGTGGCCACCCGCACCTGCGTGCTGCCGGTAGCGGCGGTGGCCGGCAAAACCATTACCACCATCGAGGGCCTGGGTGGAGATCACCCGGTGCAACAGGCCTGGATTGCCGGCAACGTGGCGCAGTGCGGCTACTGCCAGTCGGGCCAGATCATGTCGGCGGTCAGCCTGTTGGCCAGCAACGCCAGGCCCTCCAGGGCGGAGATACGCAGTGCCATGTCCGGCAATATCTGCCGCTGTGGCACCTACCCGCGCATTCTCAGTGCCATCGAGCAGGCGGCAGTGAGCATGGAAACCCAGCCCGGCCCGGTGCAGTTCCACGACGCCAGCGATGTCAGTGGAGGGCCAGCCGCATGAGCCTCAGTCGGCGCAAATTCCTTATTGGCAGTGGCCTGGTGGGTGGCGGATTGATACTCGGCCTGAGCCTCGGGCGCTCGTCGCCGCCGGTCCCGGGGACGCTGGAAGGCAGCTTCCAGCCCAACGCCTGGCTGCAGATCAGCTCCGATGGCCGGGTCATTTTCCAGTTGCACAAGGTGGAGATGGGGCAGGGGGTAATGACTTCGCTGTCCATGCTCATCGGTGAAGAGCTGGACTTCGATCCGGCGCGGCTGGAGATCGCAATGGCCGGCGTGCACCCGGCTTTCGCGGATCCCGCGGCGAAGTTGCAAATCACCGGCGGCAGCAGCAGTGTGACCGGCAGTTGGCAATCCCTGCGCGAAGCCGGCGCGGCAGCCAGGGCCATGTTGCTGGCGACTGCGGCGCGGCGCTGGCAGATTCCGGCGGCCGAGTGCCGCACCGACAACGGCGTGGTGATCAATCCCGCTAGCGGGGCGCGGCTGGCCTACGCCGACCTGGCGGCCGACGCGGGGCAGTATCGCGACGTCAGTTTCCAGTTGAAGGCGCCGGCGGATTACCGCTGGATCGGCACATCGCTGCCGCGCCTGGATGGTGTGGAAAAGGCCACCGGCCGTGCGCAATTCGGCATCGACGTGCAGCAGGAGAACCTGAAAACCGCGGTCATCGTGCGCTGCCCCCACTATGGCGGCAGCCTCGATACCTGGGATCAGGCGAGCGTCTCGGGCAAGCCGGGGGTGGTGGCCGCGTTTCCCGTGCCCACCGGGGTGGCCATTGTCGCCGACAGTTACTGGCAGGCGCGCCAGGCGGCCCACGCGCTGCAGGTGAGCTGGCATAAAGGGCCGCTGGCAGGTCTCGACAGCGCCGCGATCAGCGCCGGCCAGGAGGCCGCATTGGCCAGCGGTGAGGCGAACGTCCGGCTGGAAGAGGGCGATATCGCCCAGGTGCAGTTGCCGCCTGAACGGCAGCTCAGCAGTCGCTACTCGGCGCCCTATACCCACCACAGTACCATGGAGCCGCAGAACGCCACCGCGCTGTACAGCGAAAGCGCCAGCGGGCCGCAGTGTGTGGTGTGGGCGCCGAACCAGGCGCCCGATCTCTGCCGCGCCATGACCGCGCACTTCGCGCAGGTGCCGCAGGACCGGGTCACCGTTCACACCACGCTCCTGGGCGGTGGCTTTGGCCGCCGCGGCTATCCCGACTTTGTCGGTGAAGTGGCTGCCATCGCGCGGCAGCTGCCGGGCGTGCCGGTAAAGCTGCAGTGGTCGCGGGAAGACGACATGCAACACGATTTCTATCGTCCGTCGTCCCTGCACCAGCTGGATGGGGGCGTGGATGAAGCGGGCCAGATTGTCAGCTGGCAGCACAGCGTGGTGTCGGCCAGCATCGTGAGCGGTCTTGCGGTTGAGGCGATGGCGGCCAAACTGCCCACCTGGATACCTACCGCCACCGCGCGCGGCCTCGGCCGAAAAATTGGTCCGTTGATGGCAGGTTTCGACCCCATCGCCGCCGACGGTGCTGAAATCCCCTATCGTGTCAGCAACCTGCGTGTGGCCACCATCCAGTACGACCCGGGTATCCCGGTGGGTGCCTGGCGCTCGGTATCGCAGTCCTACAACGTGTTCGCGGTGGAATCCTTCATGGATGAGCTGAGTCACCGCGCCGGGCTCGATCCGCTGGAATTTCGCCAGCGTCATCTGCCCGCGGACTCCCGCCATCGCGCGGTGCTCGAGCTGGCCGCCGCCCGGGCCAACTGGGGGCAGGCGCGAGAGGGACTGGCACAGGGTGTGGCCATTTCGAAACCCTTCGACTCCTATTGCGCCATGGTGGCTGAGGTCGCGGTGACTGGCTCCGGTTTTCGGGTGGAGCGGATAGTCGCCGCCGTGGATTGTGGCCGTGTTATCAACCCGGACGGTGCCCACGCCCAGATCGAAGGGGCGATCGTCTATGCCCTGGGCGCTGCACTGAAGGCGCCGGTCACTTTCCGCGAGGGGCGGGCCGAGCAGAGCAACTTCCACGACCTGCCGGTGCTGCGCATGGATGAAACGCCGGAGATCGAAGTGCACTTTGTGGCCAGTGATGAAGCGCCTACCGGCCTGGGTGAAATCGGTGTGCCGGCGGTGGCGCCGGCGGTGGCCAATGCCCTGTTCGCGGCCACCGGACAGCGCCTGCGCGACTTGCCGCTGACGCCGGCCTTTACCTGAACGCGCCCGGGGGCCGGGCGCCGGGCGCGGAAGAGGAGAACTATCCCTTCCCGCCCTGGCTTTCCTCCAGTTTGCGCCGGGCATAGGCCTCGACGTGATCCATCAGCACTTCCAGCGCATCCGCCGGGTTGAGCTCGAGCGCCTCGGTGGCTTCCTCGTAGATCAGGTGGTGGCCGGGGCGGAAGAAATACACGTCGCCGGTCTCCGCCACTTCATCCTCCCAGACCGAGTCGGGATAGGTGCAGCGAATGCGGCCCTTGAACACATAGCCGTAGTGCGGGCACATGCAGATACCGCCGGGCAGGCCCTCGTAGGTGGCGGCGGCGGTCATCGGCCCGGCGGTGGTGTAGCCCACCTCCAGGTCGCCCCATTTCACCGAGCGGAAGCCCTCGCCGCACAGGGGCCAGCGGCCACCGCCGCCCTTGGGGAGGTCTGTCAGTTTGGATGTTGGCATTTGCGGGATCCTTTTTTATGGTTTTGAAGTTCGGCTGGCCGCTTGATCGCGAGCTGGCTGCAAAGCGGGAAATGCCGTCTGGCTACACTAATTTCCGGGGCCGGAGGGGTCAATCGATTCTGCCCTCCAGCGTCAACTTTTGTCGCCGGCCATGTTGTATATTGCCCCGACAATTAAAAAAATAACTGGAGAAAATGTAGTGCAATCGCCATCGTCGCCAGGAATTATTTCGCGCCTACCGTTGAACCTGTGGGCTGGCCGCAGAATGCGCGCACTGGCTGCGTTCGCCAGCCTCCTGCTCACCCTTGTACCAGCCGCTGCGCATGCGCAGGGCCCGGATGCCGCCGGCCGGGTCGACACCGCGGCCATCGCCCAACAGGACGGCAGCAACTGGCTCAGCCACGGTTTCGACTACAAGGAGCAGCGTTTCAGCCCCCTGCAGCAGATCAATCGCGATACGGTAGCCGATCTCGGTCTCGCCTGGTATTTCGATACCGACTACGCGCGCGGCCTGGAGGGCACGCCGATCGCCGTCGATGGTGTGCTGTATTTCACCGGCAACTGGAGCATGGTCTACGCGGTGGACGCCCGCGACGGCTCGCTGCTGTGGAAATACGATCCCGAAGTGCCCAAGGCCTGGGGCAAGATGGCCTGTTGCGACGTGGTCAACCGCGGTGTCGCGGTCTACGGGGGCAAGGTGTTTGTCGGCACCCTGGACGCGCGCCTGATCGCGCTGGATGCGGCGAGCGGCGACGTCCTGTGGTCGGTGCAGACCGCGGATACGCAGCAGTTTCCCTACACCATTACCGGCGCGCCGCGCGCGGCGCGCGGCAAGGTGTTTATCGGCAACGGCGGCGCCGAGTACGGCGTGCGCGGTTTCGTCAGTGCCTACGACGTGGACAGCGGCGAACTGGCCTGGCGCTTTTACACGGTGCCCGGCAATCCCGCCGATGGCTTCGAGAACGCCGCGCTGGAGCGCGCGGCGCAGACCTGGACCGGTGAGTGGTGGCGCTACGGCGGCGGTGGCACGGTCTGGGACGCGATCGTCTACGATCCGGAACTGGAGCAGCTCTACATCGGCGTCGGTAACGGCTCGCCCTGGAACCGGCATATCCGCAGCCCCGGTGGCGGCGACAACCTCTACCTGTCGTCGATCGTCGCCCTCGACCCGGACACCGGCGACTACCTCTGGCACTACCAGGAGACGCCCGCCGAGAGCTGGGACTACACCGCGACACAGCCCATCATGCTCGCCGACATGCAGATCGACGGCGAGCAGCGCAAGGTGCTCTGGCACGCGCCGAAAAACGGCTTTTTCTTCATCCTCGACCGGCGCGATGGCAAGCTGCTTTCCGCGGAGCCCTTCGCGACGGTCAACTGGGCCAGCCACTACGACCTCGAAACCGGCCGGCCGGTGGAGAACCCCGGCGTGGACTACCAGCAGGGACAGGCGATGCTGCTGCCCTCCGGTGTCGGCGCCCACAACTGGCAGCCGATGGCCCACCACCCCGGCACCGGGCTGGTCTACATTCCCACCATGCAGGCGGGGATGAGCTACGCCCACGCCGAGGATTACATTCACCACTGGGGGCACTGGAACACCGGCGTTGCCGGTTCCTCGCCGCCCTTCGACAACGACCTGCTGATCCGCGCCCTGGCGCGGCGCATGACCTCGGGCAGCCTGCTGGCCTGGGACCCGCTGCGCCAGCAGCCGGCGTGGAAGGTCGATCACCGGGCGATGTGGAACGGCGGCCTGCTCGCCACCGCCGGCGACCTGGTCTTCCAGGGCAATGCCGAGCGCTTCATCGCCGCCTACGACGCCGCCAGCGGCGACGAACTCTGGCGCTATGCGACGCAGGAGGGCGTTATCGGCTCACCGGTGAGTTACCGCGTCGATGGCGAGCAGTATGTCTCGGTGCTGGTCGGCTGGGGCGGCGGCGCGCCGCTGGCCCTCGGCAACGGCCCGCGAGCGGAACCCGAACACGGGCGCCTGCTGACCTTCCGCCTCGGTGGCACAGCGGAACTGCCCGCCCTGCCGGCACTGGCGGAGATGCAGCAACCGCCGCCGCGCAGCAGTGAAGACGCTGCCCTGTTGCAGCATGGCGAGCAGCTCTACCGCACTTACTGCACGGTCTGTCACGGCCACGCCGCCGTGAGCGACGGTATCGTGCCGGACCTGCGCCGCCTGCCCGCGCTGTTCTACGACAATTTCGATGCCATCGTGCTGGACGGGATGATGGCCAGGGCCGGCATGGTCGGCTTTCGTGACGTTCTCAGCGAGGAGGACAGCCGGGCGATCAAGGCCTATGTGCTGGACGAGGCCAACGACGAGTGGGAGCGCCTGCAACAGCCCGCCTGGTGGCTCGCGCTACAGGTGTGGTTCTACGACCGCCTGGCAGACCTGTTCGCCTGGCTGGGAGCATAAGGGAGTCAGCGGGAAGAGATGCGGTGCGGCGGCGCAATGCCGCACCGCGTGGACTGCATTCTAGAAGTTGTACTTCAACCGCATGCCGTACATGCGCGGCTGGCCGATCTGCCCGGACTCCAGCCCGGTGTTCCAGTTGCCGGTCATGAAGGTGATGTACTCCTCGTCGGTGACGTTGGTCACGAACATGCCCAGGTCGAGTGACGTGCCGAGGATGGCGCGCCAGTTCAGGTTCAGGTTGAGCAGTTCGTAGGAGTCCAGCAGGTAGAGCGGCGAGGTCTCCTCGGACACCGCCTGGCGCTCGTCGGTGAACACGTAGGTGGCGGAGAGGTTGATGTCGCCGAGGGCGGCGTCCAGCGGCAGCAGGTAGCTCAGGGTCGCGGCGAGCTGGTTTTCCGGCGCGTAGGGCAGGGGTTCGCCGGGGGCGGTGGTCACCACCACGGTGCCCGGGTCGCCGTACAGCGGGTTCAGCTCGGGTAGGTCCAGCTCATCCACCTCGGTGTTGAGGTAGCTGTAGGACGCGCTGAGGCTCAGGTTGTCCGTGAGCAGCAGCTGGGCCTCGATCTCCGCCCCCCAGATGGTCGACGCACCGGCGTTGACGATGGCCGTGGTGCCGCCGCCGTCGGTGTTGAGGTAGCCCATCTGCACCTGCTGGTCGGTGAAGTCGTTGTAGAAGAGCGAGACGTTGAAAGTGCCCGGTATCACACTCTGGAAACGGGTCTTGGCGCCGATCTCGTAGGCGTCCACCTCTTCCGGGCCGTGTACGTCCAGCCCCGGCGTGCCGGCGAGGTTGACGCTGCCCTGGCGGTAGCCGCGGGCGTACTTGGCGTAGAGCAGGTAATCGCTGCCCGGCTTGTAATCCAGCCCCAGCAGCCAGGTGGGCTCATCGCTCTCGCTGACCGGGTTCCGGTTTCTCTCGAGGATTTCCACCGGCGCGAAGTAGCCGCCGGTCTCGATATTGCCGGGAAACTTGGCGATGATCTGCCGCACTTCGCCCTCGGTCTTGTCATCGGTATAGCGGATGCCGGCGGTAAGGCTCAGCTCATCGGTGAGGTCATAGGTGCCCTGGGCGTAGACCGCCTTGTTCTCGTAGGTGACGCTGCCCGGGCCGTAGCTGAGGCTGCCGCCGATCAGTTTCAGCCGGTCGGGGACGGGAATGCCGATGCTGTCGAATACCCGCTGCACGCGCGCCTTGAGGATGTCGTTGCAGCGCCAGTCCAGCGGGTCGCGGGCCTTGACCGTGGAGCGGTCGCAGGAAATCGAGGAGGCGTTCTGCGAGCCGTAGTCCTCGCCGGGCGAGGTTTTTTCGTAGTAGAGGCCGGCCTGCCAGGACAGGCGGTCGTCGAAGGCGAAGCCCTGGAACTGCAGTTCCTCGACGAAGGTGTGTGAGTCTGAAGTGAAGCCGCCGTCCGGCAGGCCCGCCATGGCGAAGATCTGCTCCTGGCTGACGCCGTTGTCCATCACCTGCTGCCAGTTGGTGCCGTAGACCATGGTCTCGTACTCGGTTTCCATGTTGGCGTAGGAGAGGATGTTCTTCATCGTGAAGTTCTCGCTCAGCTCCCAACTGGTGGTGTTGATCGCCTGCCAGCTCTGGATCTCGCTGCGCGGCTTGTCCATGTTGCTCCACACGTCGTAGAAATCCCGGCCGCCGATGGCCTCGCGGTTCTCGATATCGCCGACGCAGTAGCTGCCGTAGCTGCCGCCGGGGTTGCAGACGAAGATCGAGCTGGCGGTGTTGTTGGTGTTGGAGTTCACGCCCTTGAGAATCGTGTAGTTCTCCAGGTTATCCGTGAGGTCGACGACCAGGCTGCCGCGCAGGGAGGTGTAGTCGACATCGTCGAAGGCGTCGGGGCCGATGCCGGAAATATTGTTGCGGTAACCGTCGCGGGTCTGGCTGTCGACGCCGAGGCGCAGGCGCACGCTGTCGCTGACCGGGATATTGACCACGGCCTGGCCGCGCAGCAGGTCGTAGTTGCCGACCGACACTTCGGCGTAGCCCCCGAACTCGTCGGTGGGCCGCTTCGGCGTGAGCATGACCGCGCCGCCGGTGGTGTTGCGGCCGAACAGGGTGCCCTGCGGGCCCTTCAGCACCTGCACGTTCTCCAGGTCGTAGAGATCGCCGGGGCCGGCGCCGTCGCCGCTGCTGGAGGTGTTGGCACCGCGCGGGGCGATCACCTCGGCGAAGTACACGCCCACCGAGGAGGTGGTGCGCAGTTCCTGGGTGAAGCCGCGGATCTGGAAGGTGGTGGAGTCGCCGCCGAAGCGGTTGTTGGCATACAGCGAGGGCGTGTAGGTGGCCAGGTCGGCGGCGTTGGTGATGTTGGCGTTGTCCAGTTGCTGCTGGTTGAACACGGTCATGGAGATGGGCACGTCCTGGAGGAATTCCTCCTTGCGCCGGGCGGTCACGATGACCTCTTCCAGTTGCAGCCTGGGTTCTGCCTGCTGGGCGGCGCTGTGTGGCGCGTAGCCGGCGGTCACGGCGCAAATCGCCAGGCCGAGCAGTGAGCGCGCGCTTGTCGGCGCGGGCAGGTGGGTATGCCACGGGGCACGGAGTCGAGTCATAGGGAACCTCATAGTTATGGTTAGTGAGGGTTGTCCGCCGGCCGCCAGCCTGTTTGTCGCAGGTGGCCGGGCTTTTTAAAGTTCTATATATGGAACTGTTGTTCTGTTTATGCGAGATATTTATATCCATGGGGGGGCCGGCTGTCAATTCGAGGCCGGGCCGTGGGGCGATACGCGGCTGTCGGTGTCGGGGTGAGCGGGCGCGGCAGGGCGGCTGCCAGGCCGGGACGGGGGAATTACTCGGGCAGGGGGTAGGGCTGGTTCCGGCCGTTGATGAAACCGCTGATACGCGCAGCGGCCGCGCGCAACTGCTCGCCGAGTGCGGCCACGCTTGCCCCGCTGGCGGCCTGGCGAAAGCCGGAGAGCACGAGCACGAACTCGACCCGCCCCTGGGCGCCGAAAACCGGCGAGATTACAAAAGCAATCTGGTAGCTGGTCCCGCTGTCCAGCTGCTCGCACACCTTGACCGGGTAGGCGGTCTTCTTGCCGGTGAAGGGCAGCGCCGGTGCGGCCGGGTCGTAGTCGACCTCGGCGTTGTATTCGCCGAAGCTGAAACCGTGAGCGCGGGTGAATTCGATACTGGCGAAAAAGGCCTGCTTTTCCTCGGCTGAAGCGGGTGGTGACAGGTGGTCGAGCCAGCGCTCGATCTCGTAGGACTTGGCGGTGGCGAAGAAGGCGCCGGCAAAGGGCGCGCGCAAGGGGTAGCGCTCGCCGGTCGCGACCGACCAGCTGTGCAACTGGCCGGAACCGGCGCGGCACTCGATGACGACGTCGTTGTGGTCGAGTCGCGCCGCGGTGGCCACCGCGCGCACATCGTCGGAGAGGGCGCGCAATTCCGGCTGGGTGACCTGCATCGCCGAGAACTGTCTGTGGGCGATGTTGCCGATGGCGGCGAAGGCCGGGCCGATGACGTAGGTCTTGTCGACGTTGCGGTAGAGGTACTCGGCGTCGACCAGGCCACCGAGCAGGGAGTGGCAGGTGGCGCGGCCGAGGTCCAGCGCCTTGAGAATGTCGGTAAAACTGAAGGCCTGGCCGGGGTGCTCGGCGAAAAAATTCAGCACCGCGACCACGCGCTGCACGCCGGGAGGAGCTGTCGACATATCGATAGTTCGCTATTTCGAATAATTTATAGGTCGATTATGCGCCAGCTGCCGCCCCGCGTCGATCCCCGGCGGGCTTTCTCTATTACGAAAATTATACTTTTCGATAATATATATTTTCGATAATATTCCGGCACTGGTGTCACCCCGACGAGATAACAAATGACCCGGCAATCCACGGCCGCAAGGCCCGCACAGGAACGCCCCCGTGGCCGCCCCCGCGACGGCGCGGTGGACGAGGCCATCCTCGCCGCCACCCGCAGCATCCTCGAGGAGTCCGGCTCCGGCGGTTTCAGTATCGGCGAGGTGGTGGCGCGAACCGGTGTCTCCACGGCGACCATCTACCGCCGCTGGCCCAGTGCCAGCGACCTGGTGATGGAGGGCATCCGCTCGCTGGTGCCGGAGGCGGTGGATATCGACAGCGGCAGCCTGGCGAGCGACCTCGACCTTTTCCTGGGCCACATGGCCGGCTCACTGCTCAGCATGAAGGGACTCTATGCCGCGGACCTGCAGCGTCGCGATGTGGCTCTGGAGATGCGCCGGGAGATCGTCGCGACCTTCGTAGCACCGCGCGAGCGCCTGCTGATGGCCATTCTCGAGCGGGCCCGGGCGCGCGGCGAACTGGCGGCGCTGCCGGCCTTCGAGACCTGCTGGGACTATGTCATCGGGCCGCTGCATCACCGCCTGCTGATCCGCGGTGCCGGTTTTTCCGCCGCCGCCCGCGAACAGGCGCTGCAGATCGCGCTGGCCGCGCTGCAGCTGCTCGCCCCGCCGCAGGTGACCGACGAGCCCTGAAACCCGATAACAAGATTGAACACATCCACTGATTAACAGTGATAACGATGGAGGATGTATGCAGTGGTCTCCCCCAGAGCGCGAACCCTGGGTCGCGCATGTCAACGCCCTCGCCGGCAACCAGCCCGACGGCGGTGTTTCCGTCCTGCCGCTTGACGCCGATGCCCTGCTGGCGGATGCGCGCCGGGTCACCGGCCTCGACGACTACGGCGACGAGTGGTTTATCGAGCCTTTCCGGGTTCTGGTAAAAGCACTTAATGAAGAGGCCGCCCTGACGCCCGTCGGCCGCCTGGTGGCGCGCTCGGAGATCGCCCGCAGCCTGCAGGCGCGCCTGCAGGTGGAGGACACGATCCGCCGCAATCCGGAGATCCTCGAGCAGGCGGTCGCGCCGGTGCACGTGGTCACCGGGCTCGGCCGCACCGGGACCAGCATCCTGCACGAACTGCTGGCGCTGGACGAGGACAACCGCGTGCCCATGCAGTGGGAGATGATCTACCCGGTGCCCGCGCCGGAGACGGCGACCTTCACCAGCGACCCGCGCATCGCAGCGGCGGACCTGGAGGTGCGCGCGGTAGAAAGTATCGTCCCCGCGATCCGCACCATGCACGCCAACGGCGGCGACCTGCCCAACGAGTGCATCTTCCTGTTCGCGCTGAGTTTTGCCTCGGAGCTGTTCTCCGGCCGTTTCAACATCCCGAGTTACGATATGTGGATGGCGACCAATGACCTGTCGCCTTCTTACGCCTATCACAAGCGCTTTTTGCAATTGCTGCAGTGGAAACACCGCATGCCGCGCTGGGTGCTGAAGGCGCCGACCCACATCACCCGCCTGCACTACCTGTTCAACACCTACCCGGACGCGCGGGTGGTGATCACCCACCGCGATCCCCTGCGGGTGCTGGCCTCGGTGACCAACCTGCTGTCGAGCCTGAAGTGGGCCCACAGCGACGTCTGCAACTACGCCGGCGACCTGCAGCGGGTGGCCTTCGGCAACGCCTATGTCTGCCAGATGATGGTCGACCAGCGCGAGGCGGGTGACCTGCCTGCGGGTCGGGTCACCGACGTGCGCTACGCCGACCTGATGCAGGACCCGGTTGCCGCGGTGGAAGCCCTCTACCGCGACTGGGACATTCCCTTCAGCGCGGCCCTGCGCCAGCGCATCGACGAATACCTCGCGGCCAAGCCCAAGGGGGCCCACGGCGCGCACAGCTATTCCTTTGCCGACACCGGGCTGGACCTCGGGGAAGAGCGCGCCCGCTATACCGCCTACCAGGGCTACTTCGGTGTGCCCTCCGAGGTCTGACGCCATGAAAAAGAGCCTGCGCAAACACCTCGCGCCAGTCCTGTTAACCTGTTTCGGAGCCCTGAGTGCCATGGCCGCAGAGCAAACCCCTTCCCCCACCCAGGCCGCCTGGGACAGCTACGCCGAGGCCCTGCGCAAGCAGCGCGAAACACTCCTCGCCCACCCGGTCGCCAGCGACCCGGCGATTCGCGCCCAGGGCCTCTACGCCCTGCTCAGCCAGGAGTCCTCGGCCTTCAACATGTACGTCGAGCCGCGCCAGCAGTACCCGCGCTTCACCCTGCCGGTGATGCCGCAGCCGGTGGGCTACTCCTGGGGCATGCCCTGCCCGGACTTCCTCAGTTACCTCGCCTTTGTCGACGGTTCGAAGAACTACCGCATCTACGGCAAGCGCCGGAACAACTACTGGTCGACCATGCAGCTGTTCAGCAGTTTCTGGGGGGAGGGCGAGGTGAAGATGCTCGGCCACGTGGACTTCGACGACGTGCCCACCGCGGCCGACGGCAGCTTCGAGATCTTCCTCGGCCCGCAGCCGGCCAAGGACGACGGCAGGTACTGGGTCGCCCTCGACCCGGAGGCGGGCAATATCCAGCTCTCGCTGCGGGAAACCTTCTGGGACTGGCAGCGCGACCAGCCGATGGAACTGCATATCGAGGCACTCGATCGCGCCGCCGACGCGCCCCTGTACTTCAGCGAGGAAGAACTGGCCGCGCGGATCGACAAGGCGCGCCGTTTCGCGCAGTACAACTTCCAGTACATGCTCGGCGCGGTGGACAAGCTGATGGGCGAGCACACTTCGATTCACGAGCTGCCCCACCGCAACCAGTTCCTCAGCCCCGATTCCGCCGCGCAGCATGGCGGCAACCCGCTGGCCATGTACATCAGCATGATCTACGACCTGGAGCCCGACGAAGCCCTGGTCATCGACCTGCCGCCGGTGGAGGCGCGCTACTGGTCCATCCAGACCGGCACCCTGTGGTCGCAGACCACGGATTTCACCTACCACCAGAGCTCCCTCAACGGTGCCCAGGCGCGCTTCGACGAGGACGGCCACTTCCGCGCGGTGCTATCCCTGCGCGATCCCGGTGTGCCAAACTGGATCGACCCCGCGGGCGTGGCCACCGGCATGAGTACGCTGCGCTACTACAAGTTCCGCGAGGCGCTGGTGCCGACGGTACAGAAGGTCGCGTTGTCGGAAGTGCGTGAGCACCTGCCGGCGAGCACGCCGGTGGTGAGCCCGGCCGAGCGCCAGCAGCAGCTCGCAGCGCGCCGCGAAGCTGCCCTGCAGCGCTTCGCAAAGTAGCCCGTATGCATAATAACTATCGAGGAATAACGCATGTTTGAAGCTGAAGTCAGTCGTGAGATCGCCGTGCCGGCGAACACCGCCTGGTCCCTGCTGGCCGACTGGGGCAACGCCGCCTGGATTCCCGGGCCGGAAAAAGTCGAGGTCGTCAGCGCGGGCACAGCCGTCACCCGCCGCCTGTTCATCCCCGGCGCGGCGCCAATCGAGGAGACCATGCTGGCCAGCGATGCCGCCGCCGGCACCGTCGACTACACCATCGCCGTGGGCGAGTTGTTCACCCTCGCCGACTATCGCGGGCGTATCGCCGTGGTCGCGGCGGGCGAAGGCTGCCGGGTCGACTGGCACTGCAGCTTCGACCAGGGCGCGATGAGCGACGAGCAGGCCGCGGCGGCCGCCAACGGCAACCTGAATTTCCTGCTGGATAGCCTGAAGGGCTATCTCGAACAAAACCGGCTGTAACAGGCCCAGTAGCAACTCTCCAGAGGTATTGAACGTGTACGACCTGAAAAATCGCGTCGCGGTAGTCACCGGCGGCGCCAGCGGCATCGGCGCCGCCATCTCCAGAACTATGGCCGAGGCCGGCGCCTTCGTGGTGGTGGTGGATATCAACCGCGACAACGCCGAGCGGGAAGTGGCCGCGCTGAAAGAAGCGGGTCACGGTGCCGCCGCGGTGATTATCAACCTCGCCGACGAGGCCTCGGTGGTCGCCGGCTGCCGCGAAATCGTCGAGCAGCACGGCGCCCCCTGGGTGCTGGTGAACAACGCCGGCCTGCAGGACCGCCAGTACCTGCTCGAAGGCACCGTGGAGGAGTGGGACCGGATGAACGCGGTCAACGCCCGCGGCCCCTTCCTGATGATCCGCGAACTGGCCCCGGCAATGATTGAGAAGGGCGAGGGGGGCCGTATCGTCAATGTGGCGTCCCTGTCCCTGCGCGGGCAGATCGTCAAGGGTCTGGCCTGCTATGTCAGCTCCAAGGGCGCCCTGGCGGCCCTGACCCAGGCCAGCGCGCTGGAACTGGTGGAGCACGGCATCACGGTCAATACCGTACTGCCCGGCGGCGTCATGACGCCCGGCGCGATGGAAGCCAAGGGGCCGCCGCCGGAAGGCCCGGCGATCCGCGCCACCCCGCTGGGGCTGTGCGAGGGTGAGGATATCGCCTCTGCCGTGCTGTATTTCTCGCTGCCCGCCGCGCGCCGGGTGACCAACCAGACGCTGGCGGTGGACGCCGGCTTCTCGATCGCCCACTGACCAAATTTCAAAATTTTTACGGAGAATACTTCAATGAGCGAGACCATCAGCTTCGAGGACTGGCAGGCGATCTGCACTGCCAAGGCCCGCTACTGCCGCACCCTGGACAGCAAGCAGTGGGACGATTTCGCCGCGCTGTTTACCGAGGACTACGAACTCGACGTCTCCGACGGCACCGACAAGGACGTGATCAAGGGCCGCGATGCGGCGCTGACGATGGTGCGCGAAAGCCTCAACGGCGCGAAAACCGCCCACCAGGTCCACCTGCCGGAAATGACCCGCGAGGGCGACGCGATCTTCGTCATCTGGGCCATGCAGGACCGGGTGATCTGGAGCGAGGAAATGGCGCTCACCGGCTACGGTACCTACCACGAGCGCTGGGTGAAGGAGGGCGGGGAGTGGAAGATCGCCTACCTGAAGCTGGCGCGCTACATCGTCGAGATGTGAGCCGGGGGCGGCTGGTCGCGTCATCTGCCGCTGGCCCGGGCCACAAGCCGGGGCCGGCGACAGGCGCGTTCAGTTGGCGGCAGGTTCCAACAGGTTCTGCTGCAGGCGGGCCAGCTCTTCCTCCGAAACCTGCAACTCACCGCGAATATAGTTCATCACCGATCCGTGTTGTTCCTCGATAGCCGCGAAAGCGTTTTCGAGGTACTCGGGCCGGGAATCCAGCAGGGGTGCCAGCACCTCGGGACCGAGGGCCGCCAGTGCTGCGTGGGCACCATCCGCGCCGGCCTTCGAATCCTCCCCTTCCAGCACGGGAATCTCCTGGTAGCGCGCCGAGAGTGCGTAGTCTTCGAGAATGATATCCCGCGGCACGCCCAGCGCCGTGAGTACCAGGGCAATGCCGAGCCCGGTGCGGTCCTTGCCGCCGGAGCAGTGCAGCAGCAGCGGGACGCGGTTGTCGGCCAGTTGGTCGAAAACTGCCGAGTAATGCGCGGCCTGCTGTTCCGGCATGCGGCGGTACATCTCCAGTGTGAGTTCCTCGATATCGTCCGCAGAAAGGTTTTCCCGGGAAAAATATTTGCCCATCTGCTGCAGCGCTTCGCGCTGGGAGTAGCTCCAGCTCAGTATTTCGACTTCACCTGCCTGCCACCGGGTGGGTTCAGAGGCCTGCTCCTCGACGCTGCGCAGATCGGCTACCACCGCTATCGTGCGTTCGCTGAGGAGGGCGTAATCCCGCTCGGTGAGTGCGTAGAGCGTGCCTGAACGGTACAGCGCTCCCCACCGGACCTGTCTTCCATCCGCTGCCGGGTAGCCACCTACATCGCGGAAATTGCGGCCTCCTTCCAGTGCCAGCAGGCGCTGCTGGGCGGGGTCCGCGAGGGCGCCGCTGGCGGCGGCGAGGCTGCAGGCGAATAAACCCCGGCGCAGGCCGGTCCTGAATTTCCTTATCATTTTTCTCTCCACGGCAGTAGTCGGCGAAATAGTCTCGAGCGAATTTTCGAGGCGGTAAATATTACTATCAATGTGTCAGTTATTAAATTAAAGTATCGTATAAGTTATTGATAAAAAACAATAAATACGAAAACAAAATCGCCAAATCTTTTCGTAATTCAGTAAGACATTAATTAAAAATATTAAAATTTCTCGCCTTAGCTCAGAACGATATATAACAACAGGCCCTCCGGAGGTCCTTCCATGAAGCTTCAAGCCCACACTCGCCAGTCAGCGAAAAAACCTTCCCGCCTGCAGCAATCCGCCACTGCACTATCACTGCTCGCCGCCCAGTGCGCAGCGTGGCCGGCGCTGGCCCAGGAGGGCAGTTCCGCCGTGCTCGAGGAAATCATCGTCACCGCCCGGCGCGCCTCGGAAAACCTGCAGGGTGTGCCGGTCAGCGTACAGGTGATCTCCGGCGAGGATATCCGGGAGTTCGCGATGACCTCGCCCTCGGAGCTGTCCAAGCTGACCCCGGGACTGAGCCTCAACCTGCCATCGCCTTCCAATCCCGAGATCGTCCTGCGCGGGGTGCGCTGGGTGCAGTCCTCGGGCACGCCGGCGACGCCGGTCTACCTCAACGAGGTGAGTTTCGATCCGGTAGTCGTGCTGCAGACGATGTACGACTTTGATCGGGTGCAGGTCCTTCGCGGACCCCAGGGCACCACACGCGGCGCGCCGTCCATCGCCGGGGCGATAACCCTGTCCACGGCCAGGCCCGATCTGGAGGCGCTCGACGGCTACGTCTCCGGCATGGTCGGCGAGAACAGCCACTGGAATACCCAGGCGGCCGTCAGTGCCCCGCTCATCAAGGACAAGCTGGCCGTGCGCTTCGCCGGCTCCATCGAGGAGGGCCTGGGCAACACGGTCACCAGCAGCAACAGCCACCGCGACCCGGAAGTGAAACTGCAAAGCTGGCGCGCCTCCCTGCGGTACCAGCCGATGGACGCGCTGCTGATAGACGCCATGTTCCAGCGCATGGACCTCGATTCGCACCAGTACACCCAGGTCGCCGGGGCGGGCAGCCCGGGGATCACCGAGCTCGGTGTGCCCGCGGGCTACAACGGACCGGGGCTAAAAACCTCCGACTATCGCAGCGTGGAAGAACTGCGCGACGCCGAGAGCTATGCCAACGACCTGTTCACGGTGAACGTGCTCTGGGATGTGCTCGGCCAGACACTCAACTACAACTTCGGCTCGCAGGAGCAGAAGGAACCCTGGCGCGCGGACAACATCGACGTCGCGAACATGCTCATCGGCTACGATCGCGGCCAGCGTTCCAACAGCCTCGATAACCACTTCTACGTGCACGAATTGCGCCTGTCATCGCAGCGCGATGAGAGCCGCTTCTTCGACTACGACCTCGGCGTGTACTACCAGGAAGCGGAGGCTGACATCCTCTACGAGGGCATCGGCGCCCTGCTCGACGGGGCCTTCGGCAACCCCTTCGGCGGGCAGCCCTCGCCCTTCGTCGATCCGGTGGCGATGGATCACTACACGCTTTACGCGCCGACCGACATCCACCTGGAAACCGAGAACTACTCGGCCTACGGCAACCTGATACTGCGTCTCAGCGACAGCACCGAGCTCTCCGGCGGCCTGCGCTGGATTCACGATACCCGGCCCTCGATCATCGCCCCGACCACGACCGATACCCCCATCGCGGTCACCCCGGACTTTGGCCTGGAATGCAGCCTGCTGAACGAGGCCCTGCGGCCCAGTCCTATCTACGACGGGGTCTGCGACTACATCTTCCCCGCCATGGCCCTGCCCGTCGAAAGCTACGAGGAGACCCATACGGAAGTCATCTACAACCTGTCCCTCTCGCACCAGTTCTCCGACGATGTCCTCGCCTACGCTACCGTCGGCACCTCCTGGCGCGCCGGCCTGCCCGCAATCAGCAACGAGGGCCTGCCCTCGGACCTGCTGTTTCCCCAGCCCGAGGAAGCCACCTCCTACGAGATCGGCGTGAAGTCCACCCTGGGGGACCGCCTGCGCGCCAACGCCGCGATCTTCCAGCTCGACTACAAGGGCCAGCTGACCCAGTTCGAGGGTATTCCCTATTACAACAGCGTCAGCGAGTCCGTCGACCAGACTTCCATCCAGTTCCTCTACAACGTCGACGCGGTGGTCCAGGGTGTGGAGGCGGAGTTCACCCTGCAGGCGCTGGATGACCTGACTCTCGGCACCTACCTCAGCTATTCGAAAATTGAATCCGAGGGCGGCGCCGTTCCTTGCGCGGATGACAGCAGGCCCCTGACGGCGGCCAACCCGATCAATTTCTGCGCCGCGAAAAAAGGCCAGACGATCAACGCGGCACCCGAGTTCCAGGCCAGTGTCTATGCGAACTACGTCACCCGTCTCGGCCCGCTCGATGCCTACGCCCGGCTGGTCGTCAGCCACCAGGGCGATAACCCGGCCTTCGGCATCTCCATGGTTGAAGCGGACTCTTATACCCTGGTCGACCTCTTCGTCGGCGTCAGCGACCCGGAAGGCCGCTGGGATGTCGGCCTCTACGGGAAAAACATCTTCGATGAAAATGCCGAGCTGACCCGCAACGAGATCATTCCCGGGCTGGGGGTAAACGCTCTGTTCGGCCCGCCTGGTTATGACAGCGTGACCGCGACCCTCCCGCGGGAGGTCGGCCTCACTGCGATCTACAAGCTCGGTAGCAGGTAGATCGCGGGGGCGCCGTGCGGTGTAAGATGGTCGGGCCTGGTGTTTTCAGCCAAGCAATAAAAAAGGGCCCGACAATGACCGAGCAAATCAGCTTTGCCGACTGGCAGGCCATCTGTAACAACAAGGCCCGCTACTGCCGCTTCCTCGACAGCAAGCAGTGGGACGATTTCGCCGCACTGTTCACCGAGGATTTCGTCATCGATGTCGCCGGCCTCGAAGGCGACTACAGCGTCAGCGGCCGCGACGCGGCGATGCAGATGGTGCAGGAGAACCTGGCGACGGCGCAGACCGCCCACCACGTGCACCTGCCGGAAATGACCCGCGACGGCGAGGACATTCTCGTGGTCTGGGCCATGCTGGACCGGGTGATCTGGCGCGATGGCCCGTCGATTAGCGGCTACGGAACGTATCACGAGCGCTGGGTAAAGCGGGAGGGGGAGTGGAAGATCGCCACCCTGCGGCTGGCGCGCTATCTCGTCGACATGTAAAAAAAAGCCCGGTTTCCACCGGGCTTTTGCGTAGGCTGGCAGCAGTGGGTAGGCCGCCAGCCGGAGATCCGGGCCGCGCCGGGCGGCCCGTGTGGAGACTTACTTCTCGAAGATCGTCCTGCCGCGGGAGATGGTTTCCAGCACCGGGACGTCCTTGATGGTGGCCGGGTCGACCTGCAGCGGGTCCGCGCCGAGGATCACCAGGTCGGCCTGCTTGCCCACGGTCAGGGAGCCCTTGATGGCCTCTTCCGAGTACTGGTAGGCGCCGCCGAGGGTCATCGCGTAGAGGGCGTCGTAGGGCGCCAGGCGCTCGTCTTCACCGAGTATGAAACCGTTGCGGGTCTCGCGGTTCACCGCGACCCACATCAGGCGCATCATGTCCGGCGGTACAACCGGGGTGTCGTTGTGGATGGTGAAGTGCACGCCTTTCTTCAGCGCGGAGGCCGCCGGGCTGATGCCGAGGGCGCGCTCGTCGCCGAAGCTCTTGCGGTGCCAGTCGCCCCAGAAGAAGGGGTGGGCGGAGTAGAAGGAGGGGATCATCCTGAGCTTTTTCGCCCGGTCGAGTTGGTCCTGGCGCATCAGCTGGGCGTGGATGATTACCGAGCGGTGGTCGGGAATCTCGCCGCCGGCGAAGGCTTCCTCCACCGCGTCGAGGGCGAGGTCGATGGCCGCGTCGCCGTTGGCGTGGGAGTAGACCGGCACGCCGGCCAGCAGCAGCTCCTTGGCGTCAGCCTTGTACTTCTCCGGATCGACGGTGGGGTAGGCGGTGTAGGGAGCCACGGCGCCGTCGGGGAGTTCGTTGTAGGGCTCGGTGGTCCAGGCGGTGCGGCCCTGGGGCGAGCCGTCGAGGACGAATTTCACGCCGCCGCTGCGCACCTGGCCCTGGTAGCCCTCTTTGTAAAATGCCTCCGCGGGGTGCTTGCCACTTTCGCCAGAGCCGCTCGAGGGCCCGGGGCCGTGTGAATGCCCGCCGCCCATCGTGGCCGGCAGCATCACGATGTCCGCCTCGATTTCGCCGGCCTCACCCATGCTGCGCAGGGTGTTGAAGTCGGCCATCTGAGAGCCGCCGTCCTGGATGGTGGTGATGCCGAAGCTGGCAAAATACTCGACAGCCTTTTTCACCTGCTCGCGGAACTTGCCCGGGTCCTTGGCCGCAGTCATGAACTGGGGCAACAGCAGCGAGTAGGTGGCGCTTTCCTCGACCACACCGTTGGGGACCTTCGAGTCGGGGAAGCGACGGTATACGCCGCCCTCCGGGTCGGGGGAGTTCTCGTCGACGCCGACGGCGGCCAGCGCTGCCGAGTTGGCGGTGCCGAGATGGCCGGAGACGTGCATCATGTAGATGGGGATTTCCGTTGAGACCTTGTCCAGGTCCTCGCGGGTCGGATGGCGCTGCTCCTTCAGCAGGGAATCGTCGTAGCCGTAGGCCATGATCCACTCGCCCGGCGCCGGCTTGTCGGCGGCGATCTTCTGCCGCAGCAGTTCGAGGATGTCGTCGATGGTTTCCGCGGGTCCCACCGGCGGCGAGGAGGCGTTGACGAAATCCACCATGCGTGCGGCCATGGTCAGGTGGCCGTGGCTGTCGATCAGGCCGGGCACCAGGGCCCTGTCGCCGAGTTTTTCCACGTCGGTGGATTCACCGATGAATTCTTTAACGCCGGCCTCACTGCCGACGTAGACGATTTTCCCTTCACTGATGGCCACGGCTTCGGCGCTCGGCTGCTGCGCATCCATGGTGATGATGTGCTCGCCGACGAACACCCGTTCGGCGACGGGCGCCGCCAGGGCGTGCAGCGAGGAGAAGGTGGCGATTGCGGCAAGCCCCCAGTGGAGTGCTCTGCGTTTCATAGGCTGTTTCCTTAACACGGTCTTAAATGGCAGATAATCAGGGTGAATCGTTGCGGCTCTAGGCGGCGACATCTTCCGGCTGGTAGGGCAGCGCCAGCGCCTGCGCGACCGCTTCACAGGTAATGCGCCCGGCGTGCACGTTGAGGCCGTTGCGCAGGTGGCGGTTCGCGCTCAGCGCCTCCAGGCCCTTGTTGGCCAGGGCGATGGCGTAGGGCAGGGTAGCGTTGTTCAGCGCCATGGTGGAAGTGCGCGCGACCGCGCCGGGCATGTTGGCGACGCAGTAGTGCACCACGTCGTCGACGATGAAGGTCGGCTCGCTGTGGGTGGTGGCGCGGGAGGTCTCGAAACAGCCGCCCTGGTCGATGGCGACATCGACTACCACCGCGCCCTTCTTCATGCGGCTGATGATGTCGCGGGTCAGCAGCTTGGGCGCCGAGGCGCCGGGAATGAGTACCGCGCCGATGACCAGGTCCGCCTCCAGGGCCAGTTCCTCGATGGCGGCGCTGGTGGAGTAGAGGCAGCGCACGCGGCCGCCGTACTTGTTGTCCAGTTCGCGCAGGCGCGGCAGGGAGCGGTCGAGGATGGTGACGTCGGCGCCCATGCCGCAGGCCATCGCCGCGGCGTTGTCGCCGACCACGCCGCCGCCGATCACCAGCACCTTCGCCGGCGCCACGCCGGGCACGCCGCCGAGCAGTACGCCGCGGCCGTTCTGCAGTTTTTCCAGCTGGTGGGCGCCGGCCTGGATGGACATGCGCCCGGCCACTTCCGACATCGGCGCCAGCAGCGGCAGGCCGCCGAAGTCGTCGGTGACGGTCTCGTAGGCGATGCAGCTGGCGCCGGACTGCAGCAGCAGTTCGGTCTGCAGCGGGTCGGGGGCGAGGTGGAGGTAGGCGTAGAGGATCTGGCCCGGGCGCAGCATGCGGCATTCCTCCGGCTGCGGCTCCTTCACCTTGACGATCATGTCGGCGCGGCGATAGACCTCCGCGGCGCTGTCGACGATCTCGGCGCCGGCGCCGATGTATTCCTCGTCGCTGAAGTCGATGGCCGCACCGGCACTGCTTTCGACGATGACCGAGTGGCCGTGGCCAACCAGTTCGGCCACCGAGGCCGGGGTCATGCCCACGCGGAACTCGTGGGCCTTAATTTCTTTCGGGATGCCGACTAGCATGGTAGCTCTCCAGTTGATTGACGGTTTGGCTCTCCTGCCGCTCGCGGACGAGGGAGGCCTGGTAGCGGCGCAGCAGGGCTTTCACCTCCGGCGCCAGCAGGTAGAGTCCGAGAATGTTGGGGACGCAGATCAGGAACACCAGCGCGTCGGACAGCGCCAGCACCGATTCCAGCTGCACGCTGCAGCCGAGCATCACGCAGGCGCAGAAGGCCAGCTTGAACACCAGTTCCCCGGCGACGCCTTCGCCGACCAGGTAGGTCCAGCCCTTCAGGCCGTAGTAGGCCCAGGCGATCATGGTGGAGTAGGCGAAGAGGAAGCCGGCGATGGCGATGAACACCGGCGACCAGGAGATGTTGCGCTCGAAGGCGTGGGAGGTCATCTCGATGCCGCCGAGGCCGCTGAAGAACTGCGGCTCGTAGCACATGGTAGTGACGATCACCAAAGCCGTCAGCGTGCAGATCACCACGGTGTCGATGAAGGGTTCCAGCAGGGAGACGTAGCCCTCGGTGATCGGGTCGTCGGTCTGTACCGCGGCGTGGGCGATGGGCGCGGAGCCGATGCCGGCCTCGTTGGAGAACACCGCGCGCTGGAAGCCGAGGATCATCACGCCGATGGCGCCGCCGGCCAGGCTCTGGTTGTCGAAGGCGCCGCTGACGATCATGCCGACCGCCGTGGGCAGCACTTCGAAATTCATCGCCAGGATGACCAGCGTCCCGGCGCAGTAGAACAGGGCCATGAAGGGCACCACCTTGCCGGTGACCCGGGCGATGGACCTGATGCCGCCGATGATGACCATGGCCACGGTGATCGCCAGCACCAGCCCGAACAGCCAGCCCTTGTCCGCCAGCCAGCTGCCCTCGGCGCCGCCGGTGATGTTCACCACCTGGGTGTAGGCCTGGTTGGACTGGAACATGTTGCCGATGCCCATGCAGCCGATGACGATGCCCAGCGCGTAGAAGCTGCCGACGAACTTGCCCAGGCGGCCCATGCCGCGGCGGGCGAAGGCGTACTCGAGGTAGTACATGGGGCCGCCGGAGACGCTGCCGTCCGGGTTGTGCTTGCGGTGCAGGGCGCCGAGGGTGCACTCGATGAACTTGGTCGACATGCCGAGGATGCCGGCGACGATCATCCAGAAGGCCGCGCCGGGGCCGCCGATGGAGACGGCGATGGCGACGCCGCCGATATTGCCGATGCCGACCGTGCCGGAGACCGCCGTCGCCAGCGCCTGGAAGTGGCTGACCTCGCCCGGGTGGCTGGGGTCGCTGTAGTCGCCGCGCACGATGCGCAAAGCGTGGCGGAAGCCGCGCACATTGAGGAAGTTGAAATAGACGGTGAAGAAGATCGCCGCGACCACCAGCCAGACGACCACCAGCGGTACCTGGGCGCCGAGCACCTCGACACTGAAGAAGACGATGGCGGAGAGGGTGTCCGCCACCGGCGTGACGACGCCGTCCAGGGTCTGGTCGATGCTGGCGGCGGCGCCGGCCGAAGCGCCGAGACCCGCCGCCAGCAGAGCTGCACGGCTCAGTGTGGCGGGATGCCTGCTTCGCTTGTCACTCATCAATTGCTCCCTAGCCGACGTTCTGCAGCTGTACGGTGGAGAAGGCCCGGCCGAGAATCTCGACGATTTCCTCGATTTCCCCGCGCCCGGCGATCAGCGCGGGGCTCAGGCAGAGGGTGTTGTTGAAGTTGTCGAAGCTGCGGTTGGTGCGGCCGATCAGCAGGCCTTCCCGGGCGCAGGCGGCGACGATGCCGGCGGCGAAACTCTCCGCGGCGGGCTGCTTGCCAATCCGCCCGGCCACCAGCTCGATGCCCTGCAGCAGGCCCTTGCCGCGCACGTCGCCGATGCACTCGAACTCGCCCTTGAGCTGCTGCAGCCCTTCCATCAGGTAGGCGCCCATGGCCTTGACGTTGTCGAGCAGTTGCTCGCGCTCGAGGATTTCCATGGTTTTCAGGCCCGCGGTGGGCCCTGCGGTGCAGCCGCCGAAGGTGCTGATGTCGCGGAAGTAGGCGAGCTTGTCGCCGGGCTCGGACTTGAAGGCCTCGAACAGGGCTTCAGTGGTGACGGTGCAGGAGATCGCCGCGTAGCCGCTGGCGACGCCCTTGGCCATGGTGACGATGTCCGGCTGTACCTCGTAGTTCTGGTAGCCGAACCACTCGCCGGTGCGGCCGAGGCCGCAGACCACCTCGTCGATATGGATCAGCACGTCGTACTTGCGGCAGATCTCCTCGATCAGCGGGAAGTACTCCGGCACCGGCGGGATCACGCCGCCGCCGGCGGTGATCGGTTCCAGCACCACTGCGCCGACGCTTTCCGGACCCTCCTCGAGGATGGCCCGCTCGAGGTCCCTGGCGCACTCGATGTTGCAGTCGCCGTACTGCTTGCCGAAGGGGCAGCGGTAGCAGCAGCAGTGACTGAAGGAGGCGAAGCCGGGGACGAAGGGGCCGTACTGCTCGCGGCGCTGGTTCTGGCCGGTGGAGCTCAGCGCGCCGATGGTGGTGCCGTGGTAGTCGCGGTCGCGGTAGATGATCTTGTACTTCTCGCCGGCGCCCTTGATGTGGGCCAGCTGGCGCACCATCTTGTAGGCCTTCTCGTTGGCCTCGGAGCCGGAGTTGGAGAAGTAGACGCGGGACAGGCCGGGCATCTTTTCCGTCAGCGCCTGCGCGTAGCGCGCGCCCGGCGCATTGCCGGCGGTATTGGCGAAGTAGCACATCTCCACCAGCTGCTCGCGCACCGCGTCGGCGATCTCGGTGCGCCCGTAGCCGACGTTCACCGACCACACGCCGCCGGCGGTCGCGTCGAGGTATTCCTTGCCGGTCGCATCGGTGACGCGCATGCCCTTGCCGGAGACGATGACCATCGGGTCGGCGTTGTCGAAGGCCTGGTGTTGGGTCAGGTGGTGCCAGACGTGTTTCTTGTCGGAGGCGATGAGGTCGATGGAGTTGTTCATGGTGCCCGCTTTTGCCGCTGGTGATTGTGAAATTTCACTTTAGGGGATGCTCTGGTATGCAATAAGAACCAGTTTGTCGACGGGTACTGGTCCAACGAGATAAACGCTGGACCAGCACCTCCGCATCAGATCACCAGGGTCTTGATGTAGCTCATTTCGCGGATCGCGTAGCCGATGCCTTCGCGCCCGGTGCCGCTCTGCTTCACGCCGCCGAAGGGGAAATGCTCGGTGCGAAAGCCCGGGCCGTCGTTGCAGGCCAGGGTGCCGACATCGAGCTCGTCGAAGAGCTTGCGGATCAGCGCCAGGTTCTGGGTGAACACCCCCGCCTGCAGGCCGTAGGGGCTGTTGTTGATGATCGGGATGATGTCGTCCACCTCGCTGAAGCGGAACAGCGGCACCACCGGGCCGAAGGCCTCCTCGCGCATCAGCACCGCTTCCGCGGGGACGTTCTCGAGGATGGTCGGGTGCACCAGGGGGCCGTCGTAGGTATGTCCAGTGAGTACGGTCGCGCCGCGCTCCACCGCCTCGTCGACCAGTGAGCGGATGGCGTCGGCGGCACGCTGGTTGATCACCGGGCCGACGAAGGTCGTGTCGAGAGTGGGGTCGCCCACTACCAGCGCAGACGTCTTCTCCAGCAGCAGAGCCTTGAACTCGTCGTAGACGCTGGCGTGGACGAACAGGCGCTTGGCCGCGGTGCAGCGCTGGCCGGCGGTGGCGAAGCGCTGGTTGATGGTGGCGCCGACCGCGGCCGCGATATCGCCGTCACCCATCACGATCAGCGGGTCGTTGCCGCCCAGTTCCAGCAGCAGTTTCTTGTAGCCGGAAACCCGGGCGATGGCATCCGCCGCCGCGGTGCCGCCGGTGAAGTTGATGCAGTCGATGGCATCGTGGCTGTTGAGGCGGTCGAGGTCGGCCAGCGGCGGCATGCAGAACTGCAGCACGTCCTGGGGAATGCCCGCCTCGTAGCACAGTTCGGTGAACAGCTTCGAGGAGGCGGTGTTCTGCGGGCTGGCCTTGAACAGGATGCTGTTGCCGGCGGCGAAGGCCGGGCCGATCTTGTGCATGGCGATGTTGATCGGGAAATTGAAGGGGGTGATGCACAGCACCGTGCCCAGCGGCTTCCACATGGCCAGGCCGATCTTGCCGCGGGCCGGGGCGAAACAGTCGGAGTCCAGGGTCTGCCCGGTGATCTGCCGGCACTCCTCGCTGCTGGAGATGGCGGCGTTGACCGCCCGGCTCATTTCCACCCGCGAGTCGGAGATGGTCTTGCCGGTCTCCCGGGTGATGGCCTGGGCCAGCTCCTCGCCGTGGCGCTCGAGCAGGGTTGCCAGGCTGCGCAGGATGGTCGCCCGCCTGTCGGCGGTCAGTGCGCGCTGGGTTTCCTGCCCGCGGCGCAGGATGCCGATCTTCTGCTCGACGCTCTCCCAGGCGTCGTAGGAGTACTCGGCGAGCAGTTCGCGGGTGTAGGGGTTGTGAACCTGGTAGGTAGTGCTCATGGCTGGATTCCCATGTTGATCAGTTGGTAGAGGATGCGCAGGCCGGCGATGAACAGGGCGACTTTCATCACCGTCATGAACAGGGCCTGCGAGATTCGGTTGAGGGCGAGGATGCCGGCGCGGGCGCCGACGATCCCGGCGATGCTCAGCACCAGCAACAGCTGCCAGTGCTCGGCAAAGGCAAAGCCGAGGTAGAGGAAGGCCGGGATCTTGGTCAGGTGGATGACCATCTGCATGATCGACTTGTTGGCGACGATCTCCTCCTTGCTCAGGTCGTCGCGCATGAAGAAGGCGGCGAGGATCGGGTCGATCACCCCGGCGATGATGCCGAGCGAGCCGGTGGCCAGCCCGACCCAGAAGAAATTCCTGTCGGCGAGTCTTATCTCCGGCAGCCGCTTCGGCCGGAACAGGGTGTAGGCGATCAGGCCGAGGATGAGCAGCAGGGGAAGGAACTCGCCGACGTAGCGCGCCAGCAGCACGGTGGTCAGCGCCGCCCCGAGCAGCCCGCCGAGGGTGAAGGGCCAGAACATGGCCCAGCGGATGTCGCAGCGCAGGTAGTAGCTGCGCGCCGCGTTGTTGAAGATCTGCACCACGCCGTGAATCGGCACCAGCGCGCGCACGGGGATGAACACGTTCATTGCCGCGAACATGAGCACGCCGCCGGCCATGCCGGTCAACGAGGTGATGAAGGATGCCGCGGCCACGGCGAGCGCGAGGAGCGCCATGGCCTGCAGCCCGAGTTCAGGGAAAGACACTTGCCAATTCCGCCTGCCAGAAACTGGACCCCAGTCTACTGGCAGGCTTGATCCTGCTATGAGTCCAGTTGGCTACCGCAGGGGGTGCCAGCGGCCGCGGAGGTAGAGCCTTGCGACCCAGGGGTTAGTCATTGACCAGTCTCCCCAGGGCCTGGATGCCGGGGACGATCTTCTCCAGCGGAATCGCCGAGAAGCCGAGGCGGATGTAGTTCCGCGGCGGGCTGGTGGAGGCGAAGTGCACCGCGCCGGGCTCGATCAGGATGCCGTTCTTGGCCGCGCGCCAGGACAGCTGCTCGGTGTCGATGTGCGCCGGCGCCTGCAGCCAGAGGGAGCTGGCGCCGGAGCTGGGCGCCAGGGCGCGGAAGCCCGGCAGGTAGATTGCGGTGGCGTGCTCGATGGCCTTGAGCTTGGCCTCGAATTGCTCGCGTACCTTGCGCAGGTAGGTGTTGTAGTAACCGAGGGAGAAAAACAGCGCCAGCTGGCGCTGGTTGAACACCGGCGGGTGGCGGTACATCAGCCGGCGCAGGGCCCGCGCCTCGCTGATCAGTTCCTCGTCGGCGACCATGAAGCCGAGGCGCAGGCCGGGGGCGATCGCCTTGGACACGCTGCCGATGTAGATCACCCGGTTGTTGCGGTCCATCGCCCGCATCGCCGGCTGGACGTTCTGCTGCAGGTTGATCTCGGCGTCGTAGTCGTCCTCGATCAGGACCATGTCGTGGTCCTCCGCCATCTGCAGCAGGGTGTTGCGCCGCTCGGACGAGAGCACCGCCCCGGTGGGCACCTGGTGGCTCGGGGTGATGTAGAGGTAGTCCATCTGCTGCAGGCGGGCGCGCTGTTCGGCGTCGACGACCAGGCCGTCGCGGTCGACCGGGAAGTAGTTGAGGTCGGCGCCGAAGGTGGAAAAGATGTTCTTCGCGTCGGGGAAGCCCGGGTCCTCCATGCCGACCCGGGTGCTGCGGTTCATCAGCAGGTTGGCGATCAGGTAGAGGGAGTTCTGGGTGCCGATGGTGACCAGGATCTCGCTGGCATCGGCGTAGATGCCGCGGCGGGGCAGGATCTTGGAGCGCAGCTGCTCGATCAGCAGCGAGTCGTCGCGGTCGACGACGTCGCGCGCCCAGTGCTGGCTGGAGCCGCCGGCCATGGCCTTGATGCCGCACTCGCGCCAGTGGCGCTCGGGGAAGCTGTCCGGCTCGACCTGGCCGTAGATGAAGGGGTACTCGAAGCGCGACCAGTTGCTCGGCTTGACGATATTGCGCTTGTTGCCGGGCTTCGTCTTGAAGCGGGCAAACCAGTCCACCGGCTGGCTGTCGTCGGCGCCCGGCGCGCTGGCCGGGGTGTCGCCGCCGTCCTGCAACTGGGTGTTGACGAAGTAGCCCTGCCGGGGCCGCGCCTCCAGGTATTCCATGTCGACCAGGTCTTCGTAGATCTGGGTGATGGTGTTGCGCGACACGCCGAGCATGACCGCCATGTTGCGCGAGGAGGGCAGCGGCGAGTCGCTGGGAAACTGGTCGCTGAGGATCATCGTCACCAGGTGTTCCCTGACCTGGTCGCGGAGGGTGCGGGAGGAGTCGAATTCGATCTGGATAAACTGTTCTGCCATGGGAATTGCTACTGCGGGTGTTCGGGGGTCTTAAGACACCTGTAGCAAATTCCAGGCCAGACTGGCGGGTGCGGCGATTTCGCCGGCCCGGGGGGCGGCAGAACGGCCATTGCGGTGACTACCGGTGGCAGGACTTTCGATGGATCGGTGCCGGCGCAGGGCGCGGCGCACCGAAATGGTGCGTTACTGGCCTGTGTTCAACTCCCGCAGGGCGCCGCTGAGGCTTGCACCGGCGCGTGGCGCGCCGGGCCGGGTAGACGGCCCAGGCTGTCGGCGAAGAGACACAGCACGGGCACCAGGAACAGGGTCACCAGGGTGCTGAACACCACGCCGCCGGCCAGCGACAGGGCCATCGGCACGAACATCATGCGGGTGGACAGGTCAGTGGTACCGATCAGCGGCAGCAGGCCGATGAAGGTGGTGGTCGAGGTGAGGAAGATCGGCCGGAAGCGCTCGCAGGCGGCCTCCACCAGCGCCTCGTGAAGCGGGGCGCCGTCCTCGCGCAGCCGGTTGGCCCGGTCCACCAGTACCAGGGAGGCGTTCACCACCACCCCGGACAGCGCGACCATGCCGAGCACCGAGAAGAACACCAGCGGCTCGCCGGCGAGGGCGTGGGCGTAGACCGAGCCGAGGATGCCGAAGGGGATGGCGCTCATCACCACCAGCGGCTGCAGGTGGGAGCGCAGCGGAATCGCCAGCAGGGCGTAGACCAGGAACAGGGCGAGCACACAGAGCACCAGCAGGCTCTGCAGCGCGCTGCCCTGTTCCTCGGATTCACCGGCGAAGCGCACGCCGATGCCCGGGTAGCGGCGGGTCAGGTCCGGCAGCACCTCGCTGGCGAGTTTGGCCAGCACGGCACCGCTGGTGATCTGCCCGAGGTCGACATTGGCGATGACGTTGACCACCCGCTCGCCGTCGATCCGCTCCACCTTCGACACGCCCCGGGCCAGCTCGATGCTGGCGACACTGTGCAGGGGCACCGCCGCGCCGTCCGCGGTGCGGATGCGCATGGTCTCGAGGTTGCCGAGGTTGCGCCGCTCGTCGGCGGGGTAGCGCACGTAGATCGCCACCTCCTCGTTGCCGCGCTGGACGTGCTGAACCTCCTCGCCGAAGAAGGCCTGGCGCACCTGCAGGGCGAGGTCCTTCGAGTCCAGGCCGAGGTTGTGGCCCAGCGGCAGCAGGGTCAGCAGGACTTCCTGCTTGCCGCTGTGGAAGCTGTCGTGGATGTCGATTACCCCGGGGATGGCGTAGAGCGCCTCCTGCAGTTCGTTGGCGGCGCTGTCCAGGTCGTCGAGGTCGTCGCCGCGCAGCTGCACCTCGATGGGGTTGCCGGCGGAGATCTGGTTGGCATCGAAGGACTGTTGCAGGGCGTTGGGGATGGTCCCGGTCAGCTCCCGCCAGCGGTTGGCCCAGTCGCCGCCGGAGGGGCCGGTGTAGCCCTCGGGGGCCTTGAATTCCAGCGCCATCTCGACGAAATGGCTGCCGACCACCTTGTTCCCCGACGTGGTCGACTTGATCAGCTGCTTGCCCAGGGAGACCAGGCTGTGGCCGATCTCCGGCTGGCCGGCGGCGTTGCCGCCGAGGGCGGCGATCTCCTCGCGCAGCCGGCCGGCGGCGCTTTCCAGCTGGCTGATCACCGCCCGGGAGTCCTCCAGCGGCACGCCCTCGGGCAGGGTGACGCTGGCGAACAGGCGCTCGCCGGGCACCGCGGGGAAGAACTGGAACTGGATGCGGCCGCTGCTGACGAAGGCGAAGGTGACGAACAGCAGGCCGAGGGCCAGGGCCAGGGTCGAGTAGCGCCATTCCATCGCGCGCCGCAGCAGGGGGCGGTAATAGTTGCCGACGCAACGGTCCAGGCCGCGGCTGACGCTGTCGACCACCTGCTGCCAGGCCCGGGCGACGGCCCAGGGGCGCCGCTGTGGCGGCGCGTGGCGCAGGTGGGAGGGCAGGATCCACTGGGACTCGATCAGCGAGAACACCAGCACGGTGATCGCCACCAGCCCGACCGGCGCGCCGATGCTGGCGAACATGCCGGGCAGGAACAGCAGCGGCATGAAGGTCGCGATGGTGGTCAGCACGCCGAAAATCACCGGTATCGAGACTTCCTGGGTGCCGAGTTTGGCCGCCTCCAGCGGGGTCATCCCGCGCTGGCGGTAGGCGAAGATACGCTCGCCGACCACCACCGCGTCGTCCACCACGATGCCCATCACCAGCATGATCGCCAGCACCGACATGGTGGAGATGGAAACCTCCAGGCTGGGGAAGAGCAGCACCGACCCGAGCAGGGCGATGGGTATGCCCGCGGTCACCCACAGCGCCAGGCGGATCTGCATGAACAGGGCGAGGGTGAGGGCGATCAGCAGCAGGCCGCTGGCGGCGCTGTTGCCGAGGCCGGCCATGCGCTGGATCAGGTCCTGGGACTCGTCCTGCCAGATGGCGTAGCTGACGCCGTCGGGGAGCCAGTCGCGGGTCGCTTGCATGTAGTTCCTGACCGCCTCGGCCACGTCGATCACGTCCTCGCGGCCGGAGCGGCGCACATCGAGGATCATGGCCGGCTTGCCATCGAAGCGGGCGGCGATATCGTCGTCGCGGAAGCCGTCGCGGATGACCGCGATATCGGACAAGCGCACCCGCGAGCCGTCCGGCTTGGCGGCGACGATCAGCGAGCTGAAGTCCTCGTGGTCGTAGCCCTGCTCCTCGGTGCGCAGCAGCAGCTGGCCGTCGCTGCCCTTGAGCATGCCGCCGGGCAGGCTGAGGGAGTTGCGGTTGATGGCCGCGGCGACCTGGCCCATGGTCAGCTGGTGGCGGCGCAGCTTGTGCTCGGAGATCTCGATGGAGATCTCGTAGGGCCGGCTGTACTCCAGCGACACCTGGCTGATGGCGTCGAGGGCGCGCAGCTCGCGCTCCATGCGCTGGCCGATCAGCTTGAGGCTGTCCTCGCCGGCGTCGGCGTAGATCGCCACCTGCATCACCGCGAAGCTGGGCGAGACCTCGCTGACCACCGGCCGCTCGGCGTCCTCGGGGAAGTTGTCGATGCGGTCGACCCGGTTCTTCACCTCGCGCAGGGCCTGGCTGCGGTCGGCGCTGTCAGTCAGTTCCAGCAGGTAGTGGCAGCTGCCCTCGGCGGCGGTCGCGCGGACCTTTTTCGTGTTCTCGATGCCGGCCAGCTCCTGCTCCAGCTTCAGGCACAGGCTCTCCTCCACCTCCAGGGCGGTCGCCAGCGGGTAGGCGACGGAGACCTCGACGGAGTTGATCTCCACTTCGGGCAGTTCCTCCCGGTAGAGCGTGGGCAGGGTCAGCAGGCCGCCGCCGACCATCAGCCACATCAGCAGGTTGCAGGCGACCGGGTTGTCGACAAACCAGGCGATCGATTTATGCATCGTTGCGACTCCCTGTGCCGGCTCAGCGGGCCGCGGACAGGCTGAGGCCGTCGCGGCTGACCGCCTCGACCTCCATGCCGTCCACCACCACGTCGATGTGCGAGTCACAGACCCGCGCGTCGGGCGGCAGGCCGGCGCTGATCAGGACGTAGTCGCCGTCGCGGCGCAGCACCTCGACCACCGGCAGGCGCAGGCGGTTGTCGGCGTCGACCAGCAGTACCTGGTTGCCGTTGCGCAGGGAGCGGCGATGCAGGCGCACCACGTTGTCGATTTCCCGGCCGTGGATGCGGGCGTCGACGAAGAGACCGAGGGGCGGGTCGAAGGGCAGCTGGTCACTGTGGATCTCGGCCACCGCGAAGAGCATGTTGGAGCGGGTGTCGAGCTCCGCCTCCATGCGCACCAGCTCGCCGCGAAAACTGACGCTGCCGCCGGCGTAGTCGGCGCTGAAGTCCACCGCGGGGTGCGCGGTCGCATCGGCGGGCAGCAGGTGCTGCAGTTCGTGCTCGGGGATCGGCAGGCGCACCTCGAGGACATCCCGGGCATAGACAGTGGCGAGGGCCTCGCCGCGCTTGACGAACTGGCCGGGCTCGACGCCCTCCTGCTGCACCCGGCCGTCGAAAGGGGCGCTGATGCGGGTGTTCTCGAGGTCGCGCAGGGCATCGGCGAGCGCCGACTCCGCCAGCGACAGTTCGGCGCGGGCGAGGGCGAACTGGCGCTCCCGCTCGTCCACCTCGCGGGTGCTGACCAGCTGCTTCTCGTGCAGGCGGTGCACCCGGTCGCGCTCTTCCTCGGCGAAATTGTACTCGATGCCGGCGCTCTCCAGTTTCGCCTCAGCCTGCTGCTGGCGCGACAGGTACTGCTGCTGGTCGATCTGCAGCAGGGTATCGCCGCGGCGGAACTGGCCACCGGCCACCAGGGCCGGGTTGACCCAGGTCACCCGCCCGTCGACCTCCGGGGCCAGCTGCAGCTGGCTGCGCGGGGCGAGCACGCCCTGGGAGCGAACCTCGAGGGTCTCCCGCTGCGGCTTCGCCTCCACCACCCGCACCACCGGCAGGCTGCGCACGCTCTCGCGCACCGGGATGGGCGGCTCGGTGGCCAGCAGGGTGACGCTGAGGGCGGCGCTCCCCGCCAGGATCAGGAGTGGCAGGACCTTCTTCATCGGGAATGGCCGAGCTTGCATGGTGGATGTGCCCCTTGTACCGCGATTTCGAGCAGTGGCTGGAAGTGCAGGCAGAGTAGAAGGAAGCGCGGATTGCCGGCAGTGCCAGTGTGGGGACGGCGGTTGGTCCACGGCCATGAACTGGTCATTTTCTGCACCAAATTGGTGGAAATCCCTGGATAAATTGGTGCATCCGGGCCATGTCAGTGCAAATCGCCGCTGGCCCATAGATCGTCGCAATCTGGTCCTATGGCCGCGGATTTTCACTGGGCTAGCGTAACGACCATCAGCTCACCGATGCGCTGTTTCGCCAGTGAAAATACGCAGGTGGTGGGGAGAGATTGATCAGCCTACACAGGGGTAGAGTTATGACCAGTTCAGCGACAGGGGTAAGGTTCCCGGCCATTGTCACCATGACCAGCCTGGCACTGTTTTCACAGACAGCGCTCAGCCAGGGCCTGGAAGAAGTGGTAATCACGGCGCAGAAGCGGGCGCAGAACATGCAGGACGTACCCATCGCAGTGACCGCGATGAACGCGGAGATGCTGGCGGAAGCGGGCATCACCAATGTCACCGGCGTCGCCGCGCGCACCCCGGGTTTCAGCATGGGGGAGTTCAACCCGACCCAGCCGCAGCTCTACATCCGCGGCATCGGTTCCAACGGCGATGGCGCCGCCAGCGGCGAGCAGTCGGTGGCCATGTTCATCGACGGCGTCTACGTGCCGCGCAGCGCAGGCACCGGCCTGGAGCTGTTCGACATCGAGACCATCGAGGTCCTGCGCGGCCCCCAGGGCACCCTGTGGGGCAAGAACGCCATCGGCGGCGCGATCAACATCACCACCAGGAAACCCTCCGACGCCCTCGAGATGGGAGTCGAGTTCAGCGCCGGCGACCTCGGCCTGAAGGACTTCCGCGGCATGGTGACCGGCCCGCTCATCGACAACCTCAACGGCAAGCTGAGCATCAACTACAAGGAGCGCGACAGCTACATCGACAGCGTCTATGACGCCAGCGTCGAAACCGGCGGGCTCGAGTCCAGGGGCCTGCGCGGCCAGCTCAGCTGGCTGGCCAGCGACAGCCTCGAGTTCCTGCTCACCGCCAGTTACGGCGACGACGAGCGCACCCAGGCCGCTGCCATGGCCGACATGGAGACCGGCATGATGGGCGCCGCGCTGCAGGAAGCCATCGCCGACGGCCTGCCAGAGGCGGACTTCTACGAGAACTACCTGGACATCGCCGGCGAGACCAGCATGCAGAACCAGGGCCTCGCCCTGCAGGCCGACTGGGACCTGGGCGAAATGACCCTGACCTCGATCACCAGCTACACCGAGAACGAGGCCTCGTTCTACAACAACGGCTTCGGCGTGGCGCCGGAGATCTTCTACAACTACGGATTCTTCGGCGTCAATTCCGTCGGCCCGCTGCTCGCCGGTATCGAGAGCTACAACTACATGGACGAGGAGTCCTCCCTGTTCAGCGAGGAACTGCGCCTCGCCGGCCAGACTGACAGCCTGAGCTGGCAGACCGGGGTGTACTTCTCCATCGAGGACGTCGATCGCACCGAGGGCAACCTCGGCAGATCACCGATGTTCATCATCAACCGCCTCGGCTTTGCCGGCGCGCTGGCCTACTCGCCCAACGACGACCGCGCCCGCCAGATCAATACCACCACCAGCTACGCGGCCTTCGGTGAAATCACCTACTCGCTGAGCGAAAAGCTGGACCTGACCGCGGGGCTGCGCTACACGGCGGAAACCAAGGACTACGAGAACATCGGCACGACCACCTCGGGCAATCCCGGCGTGCCGGTTCTCGAGATGAGCTACGCCGACGAGAAGACCTGGAGCTCGCCGACCTACAAGCTGGTGGCCACCTACCACGCTACCGACGATGTCATGACCTACCTCAGCGCGGCGACCGGCTTCAAGAGCGGCGGCTACGGTTACGTGACGCCGCTCGGCAGCACCGAGCTGGCGCCCTTCGACGAGGAGCAGGCGATCAACTACGAGTGGGGCGTGAAAAGCACCTTCCTCGACGGCTCCCTGCGTATGAACGCGGCGCTGTTCCGCACCGAGTACGAGGACCTGCAGGTCCTGCAGCAGTTCCCCTGCGAGGATTGCTCGATCCCGCCGCTGGTGACCAAGAACGCCGGCGAGGCGATCTCCCAGGGCCTGGAGCTCGAGATGACCTACCTGCTCGGCGAGCACCTCACCTTCACCGGCAGCTACGCCTACCTCGACGCCACCTACGAGGAACTCGAGGGCACGCTGGCCGTCGACGAGGGCAACACCCTGCGCAACGCGCCGAAGAATGCCTACACGGCGGCGGTGAACTACGAAACGGAGCTGGGCTTCGGTATCGGCGGCAGCGTGCGCGCGCGGCTCGAGTACCTGCACAAGGAGAAGGCCTACCAGGATACGGCGAACTACGAGTACTCGGCGATTCCCGAATACCGCGTATTCAACGGCCGCCTCGCCTACACCAGCGAAGACGGCAGCTGGGACCTGGCGCTCTGGGGCCAGAACCTGGCCAACGAGGAATACATGCTCCACAACTTCTCACTGCCGCCGCTGGGCGCGGTGCACATCGCAGCGACTCCACGGACCTGGGGCGCGACGGTTACCTGGAACTACTTCTAGGCCCGCTCAGCCCCCTGGTAGCCACCAACCAGGTGAAATTGTGGTGAACCTTCGGGAGGAAAGCCGAGCCCTGCATCCACGAGGCAGCGGGGCGGAGCCGACCTCCCGTTTTTTGTTGTCCGGCTTTCAGGCCGCGTCGATGGCCCGAGCGAAGTAGTCCAGGGTGAAGCGCAGGGCGTCAGCACCCGGTTCGCTGTTCGGCGCGACGGTGTCGAAGCCGTGAAAGCAGCCCGGGTAGCGTTTGAACTCGACCGGCACGCCGGCTTTCTCCAGGTTCTCGACATAGGCGATGGTCTCGTCGCGGAAGGGGTCGAGGTCGCCGACGAAGGTTATGGTCGGCGGCAGCCCGCTGTAGTCGGTGGCTCGCGCGGGCGCGGCGTCACAGGGAACGTCATCACCGCCGCGCTGTAACCCGGCGAGGTACAGCTCCCAGGCCAGCGCATTGGTCTTCGAGTTCCACAGGGGGGCGGTATTGCCGATGGCGGAGGGCAGTTGCATGCGGTCGTCGATCATCGGGTAGATGGGCATCTGGCAGGCGATTTTCACCTCGCCGCGGTCCCGGGCGCGCAGGCTCAGCGCCGCGGTGAGCCCGCCGCCGGCACTGTGGCCGCCGACGATGATCTTGCCGCTGTCGCCGCCGTGTTCGCCGATGTGATCGCGGACCCACAGCAGGCAGTCGTAGCAATCGTCGATGGCGGCCGGGTAGGGCGCGTCGAAGGCCTTGCGGTAATCCGGCGACACCACGATGCAGGGCCGGGTGTCGATGAAGCGCCTGATCATGTCGGCGAAGGTTTCCGGCGTGCCGAGCACGTAGCCGCCACCGTGGATATACAGCAGTACGGGAAGGTCCGCGGCGGCCTGTTGCGGCTTGTAGATCCGGGTGCGGATCGAGCCATTGCCAGCGGCGCGCGGAATCGCGACCTCACCGCAGTCGATTCCCTCGATGTTCTTGCCCGCTGTGCGTTTGGACATTCTGGCCATGAAGCGGAACCAGCCCCGGGAGGGATGGGTGATCAGCCGGGCGAATCGCGCAGCCGTGCGCAGTTCCGGGTGGATGGCGCTCGAGGGTGTTGCCATGTGGGAGTCCCCTTTTCAGCTTGTGATTATTCTGCGCGGTGCAGCTTAGCACGGCCCGGCGGGGAGGCGTGGGAGTGCCGCACCGGCCTGCGCTGCAGGCCGGTGGGCGGGACGCTCTAGAAGTTGTAGCCGACGCTGACGCCGTAGGTGGCGGGCCAGGCGTACTGGTTGTAGTCGCCGAGGCTGCTGCCGGAGGTGGTCAGGAAGTAGCGCTCGTCGGTGAGGTTGTCGCCGTAGACGCCGAGGGTGTAGCGGCCGCTGGGGCTGGTCCAGTCGGCGCGGGCGTTGACCAGGGTGAAGCTGTCCTGGCGGTAGCGCTGCTCGTCGGCGGCGCCGGCGTTGCCGGCCAGCGGGCCGTACAGCGACAGGTTCTGCACCACGTAGGAGTCGCTGTAGTTGACGTTGCCCGACAGCACCAGTTCACCGCCGGCCAGGGCCAGGGTGTAGTCGATGCCGAGGTTGGCGGTCCACTCCGGCGCCCGTGCCATCTCCTGGTCGGTCCAGTCCTGGAACTGCGGCGAGATGTTGCTCTGGGTGGTTCCGTCGAGGCCGACACCGGTGGTTTCTTCGAAGTCGGTGTAGCGGCCGTGGACGTAGGCGATGCCCGCGCGCAGGTTGAGGTTCTCCGACAGGGAGACATCCAGCTCGGCTTCGGCGCCGTACACTTCCGCCTCGGGGGCGTTGAACATGGTCTGCACCACGCCGGAGCCGATCGGGTTGGGCACGGTGATGCCGATCTGCAGGTCGCTGTAGTCGTAGTAGAAGGCCGCGGCGCTCAGGCGGTAGAAGGTCTGCGCGGTCTTGAAGCCGACCTCGTAGGCGGTGATCTCTTCCTGGTCGACCGAGTTGTAGAGGCTCGGGTCAGGCTGGATGCCGGTGTTGAACACGCCGCTGCGGAAGCCGGTGGTGTAGGAGGCGTAGATGCTGCTGTTGTCGCTCAGCTGGTGGCGCAGCACGGCACGCGGGGTGGTCGCGTCGTAGTCCTTGCTCTTGTCCGCCGGCTGGGTGGGTGCGGCGGGGTTGTCCACCTGGTAGGCGCCGCGGCGCTCCTCCTCGCTGTAGCGCGCGCCCAGGGTCAGGAACCAGTCGTCGCTGAATTCCCAGGTGGCGTCGGCGTAGACGGCGATGGCCTCGGCGTCGGTCTGCAGGTTGTAGGTGTACTGCAGCACGTCGTAGCGCCAGCTCTGGTAGTCCTTCTGCCGGTACTTGTCGTCGTAGTACATGCCGCCGATGTTGATGTTCCAGCGGTCGATGCTGTCGATGTTGAGGTTCAGCGACTGCTGGAAGGTGTACTCGGTGTTGTCCTCGCTGACGCCGCGGACCAGGTCGATCTTGGTGCCGTCGAAGTCGAAGGTGCTGTAGCCCTCGCGGGTGGCGTAGGCGGTGACCGAGTTGAGGGTGCCGATGCCGGTCGCCCAGTTGAGGCCGAGGGACAGCTCGTTCAGCTCCATGGTGTTGTCGCCCTTGGTGTTCAGGGAGACCTTGTCGCGGTCCTTGGCGCCGCCGGGCAGCAGGGCGTACTTGGGAATCCGGTAGGCCAGGCCGCGGGCGTCGAGGTGCTTGACGTAGTTGTAGCCGAGGCTGATGTCGAGATCCTCGGTGGGGGTGAACTTCAGTTTGGCGCGCAGGGCCTTGCTGTCCAGCGGCGCGGCGTCGAAGTTGTCGCTGGAGGAGTCCGGGTCGTCGCCGATGTCCTCGATGTAGCCGTCGCTCTCGCGCCAGTTGGCGGCGACGCTGAAGCCGATGCTGTCAGTGATCGGGCCGGAGACGTAGCCCTGGAAGCGGGTGTCGTCGAAGCGGCCGTAGGAGGCCTTGATGTTACCTTCCAGTTCGTCGGTGGGGGCGAGGGTGTCGATGACGATCGCGCCGCCGGTGGCGTTACGGCCGTAGAGCGTGCCCTGGGGCCCCTTGAGGATCTGCACGCTGGCGATGTTGGCCAGTTCGGCGTTGATCGCCACCGCGTCGGGCTGGTAGACGCCGTCGATGTACACCGCGACGTTGTTCTCCAGGCCGTTGCCGAGAGTCAGGGTGCTGACGCCGCGCACCGCCGGCTGGCTGAAGGCGCCGCCGCGGTTGACCTGCACGCCCGCGGCCACCTTGCTGATATCCTCGATGTTGGTCATCCCGGCGCGTTCCATCATGTTGCCGGTGACCACGCTGATGGCCATGGGAACGTCTTCCAGGCGCTCCGTGCGGCGCTGGGCGGTGACCATCACCTCCTCGATGACCCCGGCACTGGCGTCGCTCTGGGCCACGGCCGCCAGCGGCAGGGCGCTGCCGGCCAGGACGGTCGCCAAACCCAAATAAATTGATGTGTGGTTACTTATTTTCATTATGAAACTCCTATTTTTAATTGCGTAACAGGCTTTTATATTTGATAAAACACGCAAAATAGGCGCAAATTTGTGCGTCATTGTTATGATCACCGGGGTGATACGATTTATTTTGGCCCGAGCGTCACTATCAAGTATCATCAAAACTGACGAGCAGTCAATAAAATAATGATTTCAGGACCCCGGAATATGGCCGAATCCCTGGCAGTGGAGAGTGCGGCGGCGCAGGGCGCCGCGGCGGAGTGGCGGCAGCACTGGGCAGTGGTGCTGGTCGGGCTGATGGGCATGGCCCTGGCGACGGTACATATCTACTCCACCGGCGTATTCATGGCGCCGCTGGAGGCGGAGTTCGGCTGGAGCCGCTCGGAGATCATGTTCGGCTTCACCCTGCTGACCTGGGTGGGCGCCTGCCTGGCGCCCTTTGTCGGCGCGCTGATCGACCGGGTGGGGCCGCGCCGGCTGGCCCTGGCGGGCATCGTCCTCTACTGCGTTTTCCTCGCCGGGCTGTCGCTGGCGGTGGATTCGATCTACTCCTGGTGGATCCTCTGGATGCTGCTCGCCAGCGGCGGCCTGTTCACCAAGCCGACCATGTGGACGGCGGCGGTCTCCAGCCTGTTCGTGAAGGGCAGGGGCCTGGCCCTGGCGGCGACCCTCTGCGGCACCGGTGTCGGCTCGGCCCTGGTGCCGGGCATCAGCAACTGGCTGATCGAGCAGGTCGGCTGGCGCGGCAGTTACCAGGTGCTCGGCCTGGGCTGCCTGCTGATTCTCTTCCCGCTGGCGTATTGCTGTTTTACCAGCGCCTCGGACAACGCCCGCCGCGACAGCGCGGGGGCTGGTACAGTCCTGCCTCTCCCCGGTCTCAGCGCCCGCGAGGCGCTGCTGTCGCGGCGTTTCGCGCAACTTTCCCTGTCGGCCTTCTGCATCACCCTGGCGATCATCGGCTTCGTCATGAACCTGGTGCCGATCATGAGCGACAACGGCCTCGAGCGCGGCACGGCGGCGGCCATCGCCGGCGCGGTGGGCATCGCCTCGATCGTCGGCCGGCTGGGCACCGGCTTCCTGCTGGACCGGCTCGACGGCAATGTCATCGGCGGCCTCGTGGTGCTGGTGCCGATCATTTCCTGCCTGTGCTTCATCTACGCGCCGGGGTCGGTGGCGATCACCCTGTTCGCGGTGGTCATCCTCGGCCTGGCGCTGGGGGCGGAACTCGATGTCATCGCCTACCTGGCGACGCGCCACTTCGGCATGCGCAGTTACGGACTTGTATTCGGCTGCATCGTCAGCCTGTGGAGTGTCGCGACCGGGCTGGGGCCGCTGCTGGCGAGTTATATCTTTGACAGCACCGGCACCTACCAGCCGGCCCTGTGGCTGTTCATTCCGCTGTTCCTGGTGGCCTCCGGGCTGCTGTTCACCATGGGCGCCTACCCCGACTTCCAGTCCGCGGAGGACTGAAAGCCGGGAAGCAGGTGGTTTACGCCAGCGGCGCGGCGAGCATCGACTGCATGGCCGCCACCGGGTTGGTGGCCTCGGCGGTCTGTTGCAGCAGGCCGGGCATGGCCGCGGCGATCTGCTCCGGTGTCCACAGGCCGCCCTCGACCCGCAGTGCGGCCTGGGGCTGGGGCAGGGTGACGGTGACCAGCGAACCGCCGCCCATCTCGAAGACCCGCCCGGTGACGTCCTTCGCCGCGTCGCTGAGCAGGTAGACCACCAGGGGCGCGACGAAGGCCGGGTCCAGTTTCTTGCGCAGATCCTCGGATTTCATTACCCCCTCGGTGAGGCGGGTCACTGCGGCCGGGGCCAGCACGTTCACCCGTACGCCGTAGCGCGCCAGTTCCCGCGCCGCCACCACACTCATGGAGGCCACGCCCATTTTCGCCGCGGCGTAGTTGGACTGGCCCATGGCGGAGTAGAGGCCGGAGGCGGAGGACGTATTGACCACGGCGGCGTTGACCGGCTCGCCGGTCTGCTTGCTCAGGTCGCGCCAGTAGGCCGCGGCGTGGTGCAGGGGCGCGGCGGTGCCTTTCAGGTTCACCGCGATGGACAGGTCCCAGTCCTCCTCGGAGATGTTGGCGATGGTGCGGTCGCGCAGGATGCCGGCGTTGTTGACCAGCCCGTCGAGGCGGCCGAAATGTTCCACCGCGGAGCGGACCATCTCGCCGGCGGCTTCCCAGCTGGAGACGTCGGCGCCGTTGGCGATGGCCTGCTGGCCGAGGGCCTCGATCTCGGCGACCACCTGCTGGGCGGGTGTCTGGTCGGCGCCGGTGCCGTCACCGGCGCCGCCGAGGTCGTTGATCACCAGGTTGTAGCCGGCCTTGGCCAGCGCCAGGGCGTGTTCGCGGCCGAGGCCGCGGCCGGCGCCGGTGACGATGGCGACGGGGCTGTCAGATCGGGAATTGCTCATGCTTGCTCCTTGGTAGTGTTATATCCGCCTGCTGCTCAGGCGATTTCGCAGCGGCCGTTGTTGATCGACACGATCTCCCGCGCCGGCACCCGGCAGCGGAAGGACACCACGCCGTCGTCGATCCAGATATCCGTGTGGATTTCCTCGCCGGGAAAGACCGGCGAGGTAAAGCGCACATCGAAACTTTTTATCCGCGCCGGGTCGTAGTCGCAGACGCTGGCGAGAATCGCCCGGCAGGCGATGCCATAGCTGCCGAGGCCGTGCAGGATGGGCTTCGGGAAGCCGGCCCGGGCGGCAAAGGCGGGCTCCGCGTGCAGCGGGTTGCGGTCGCCGTTGAGCCGGTAGAGCAGGGCCTGGTCGGGGCGGGTCTCGGTCACGTGGACCCTGTCCGGCTCGCGCTCGGGAACCCGGTGCGGGGTTCTGGCGGAGGTCTGTGCGCCGCCGCAGCCGCCGTTGCCGCGCATGAAGATGACGTTCTCCATGCTGTAGAGCGGTTCGCCGCTGGCCAGCTTGACGTCCATCGCCAGGCTGACGATGGCGCCCTTCTCCGGCCCCTTGTCGACCACTTCCGAGATATAGGTAGTGCCGAGCAGCTCCGCCGCCGGCGGCAACGGCCGGTGGCAGCGCAGGCGCTGTTCGCCGTGCAGCAGCAGGGTCCAGTTGATGTCGAGGCCCTGCAGCAGGTTGGCGCCGCCGCCGCCGAGGACCGCCGCCGCGGTGGGCACGACTTTCAGCTCGGGCTTCTCGAAGACGAAGGGCAGTTCCTGTTCGTCGTAGGGATCGCGGCCCATGCCGACACTGAGGTTGTAGAGCAGCATCTGGGTGTCGCTGTAGCTGAAGGGAACGTCCTCGGCGCGCCGGGAAATGATTTCGTCGTAGGTAAAGGGCATAGGCTTTCTCGCTGTTGGTCGCTTGGCAGATGCGCCGGCCCGCTTATGTTGCGGGCCAGTACTTGCTGCGCAGTTCCTTTTTATTCAGTTTGCCGGTGGGGGTGCGCGGCAGGCTGGGGACAAAATCCACCGAGCGCGGCACCAGTTGCCTGCCGAGCTTTTCCTCGACGTAGGACTTGATCTGCCCGGCCAGGCTCTCGGAGCCCTCGGTGCCGGGCGCCAGCTGGACCAGTGCCTTGGCCTCCTCGCCGAGTTCCTCGTTGGGCACGCCGATCACGGCGATGTCCTCGATGCCCGGGTAGAGGGCCAGCACATCCTCGATCTGCTGCGGGTAGATGTTCACCCCGCCGGAGATGATCATGAAGGTCTTGCGGTCGGTGAGGTAGAGGTAGCCCTCCTCGTCGAGGTAACCGACGTCACCGACGCAGAGCCAGTTGTCGTGCAGCGGGTGGCGGGCGGCGGCCGACTTGCCCGGGTCCTTGTGGTAGGTCACCTCCGCACCCGGCGCCATTTCCCCGTAGATCATGCCGGCCTGGCCGGGGGGCAGCTCGTTGCCGTCGTCGTCGCAGATGTGGAAGGGCAGGCCGACGGAGCGGCCGACCGAGCCGGGGTGGGCCAGCCACTCCGCGCTGGTGATTTTCGCGTAGCCCGCCGCCTCGGTGGAGGAGTAGTACTCCTCGATCACCGGGCCCCACCAGTCGATCATCTGCCGCTTCACTTCCAGCGGGCAGGGCGCCGCGGCGTGGATGGCGCAGCGCATGCTGGAGATGTCGTAGCGCCGGCGGATCGCGTCCGGCAGCTTGAGCATGCGGATGAACATGGTCGGCACCCACTGGCTGTGGGTGACGCGGTATTGCTCGATCAGCTGCAGGGACAGCTCCGGCTCGAACTTGTCCATCATCACCACGGTGCCGCCGGCCACCAGCGCCGCGTTGCTGTAGCCCAGCGGCGCGGCGTGGTACATCGGCGCCGGGGCGAGGTAGACGGTGTCGGTATCCATGTTGAACATCTTCGCCGCGGACACGTTGGCCGGGTTGCCCTGGGAGGGGTGGCCCTGGGGCCGCGGCCGCTTGATGCCCTTCGGCCGCCCGGTGGTGCCGGAGGAATAGAGCATCAGCGCGCCCATGGCCTCTTCGGGGATGGGCGTTGGCGGGAAGTCGGCCAGCGCTGTGGCGTAGTCGGTAAAGCCGTCGATGCTGCCGCCGAGGGAGAGCTTTACCTCGCAGCGCGTCGCCAGCCGCCCCAGTTCCTCGCTCTGCGCCAGCGCCGCCGAGGCGACCAGCACCCGCGCGTCGCAGTCGTCGACGATATAGGCGGCTTCCGCGGCGGAGAGGTGGCGGTTGATCGGCGTGAAGTAGATGCCCGAGCGCAGGCAGGCCCAGGCCACCGCGAGGAACAGCGGGTGGTTCTCGAGGAACAGGGCGAGGTGGTCGTCGGGCCGCAGGCCCTGGCGGTAGAGCAGCTGGGCGAGGCGGTTGGACTCCGCGTCGAGCTCCCGGTAGGTCAGGGTGAGGCCGGTGGAGGGCTGGACGATGGCCAGCTTGTCCGGTTGTTGTTGTGCGTGGGTACCCGGGTACATGGTCTCGACTCAGGCCTCGTTGGTGAAAATGACGGTGCCGGCGGCGCTGAACATGTTGCCCACGCCGTGACAGACGGAGATTTTCGCGCCCTCGACCTGGGCCGCGGCGGTGCCGCGCATCTGCCGTACGCTCTCCTGCAGGGCGTACATGCCGTACATCCCCGAGTGCATGTAGGAGAGGCCGCCGCCGTTGGTGTTCATCGGCAGCTCGCCGCCCGGCGCGGTGCGCCGCTCGCGGAAGAAGTCCTTGGCCTCGCCCTTCTCGCAGAAACCGAGGTCGGCCAGGCCGTAGAGGGGCAGGTGGGCGAAGGCGTCGTAGACCATCAGGTGGTCGACGTCCCGGTGGGCGATGCCCGCGGAATCGAAGGCCGACTTGCCGGAGACGCGGAAGGCCCTGGAGGAAGTGAAGTCCTCCATCATGCTGATGCTGACGCACTCCACCGCCTCGCCGGTGCCCATGACGTAGACCGGTTTGCTCGGGAAATCCTGCGCCCGCTCGGCACTGGTCACGATCAGGGCGCCGCCGCCGTCGGTGACCAGGCAGCACATCAGCTTGCGGTAGGGGTAGGCGATCATCTTCGAGTTCATCACGTCGTCGATGCTGATCGGGTCCCTGGCAAAGGCGCGCGGGTTCATTGCCGCCCACTCCCGCTGCACCACCGCCACGCGGGCGAGGTCTTCCACCTCGGCGCCGGTTTCCTTCAGGTAGCGCAGCACCGGGATGGTGAACATGGTGGCCGGCACGCTGACCCCGTAGGGCAGTTCGAACTGGCCGAACAGGCTGGCCGGTGCCGGCGCGTACTGCGGCGGCGCGACCTGGGAGCGGCCCGACTCGCCGTGGGTGATCAGTACCGTCGTGCAGTAGCCGGCCTGGATGGCCGCCGCCGCGTGGCGCAGGTGGAGCATGAAGGAGCAGCCGCCGACGTTGGTGCCGTCGACCCACTTCGGGGTGATGCCGAGCAGGGTGGAGACGGTCCAGGGATGCTCGCCGGCGCAGGCGATGCCGTCGATGTCCGAGGGTTTCAGCCCCGCGTCGGCGATGGCGTTGAGCGCCGCGTCGAGGTGCAGGCCGGTGGCGGAGACGTCGGGAATGACGCCCATTTCGGTGGTTTCCGCCGCGCCGACCACGGCAATGCTGTTGGCTTTGATGGACATCGGCGTTACTCGTTTGCTGTGGATTGGGCGGGCGTAAAGAAGGGCAGGCTGATGTCATCGCTCTGCGCTTCGAAGGTCACCTGCAGGGGCATGTCCAGCTGCAGTGCCTCGGGGGTCTGCGGGCAGCCGACGATATTGGTCATCATCCGCGGGCCCTCTTCGAGCGTGACCACGGCGATGGAGTGGGGCTCCGTGCCCATGTCCGGGCGCGGCCGGTGGGTGATGATGTAGGAGTAGAGGGTGGCTTTGCCGCTGGCGGTGAACACCTCCACCTCGCGGCCGCCGCACCGGGGGCAGAAGGGGCGCGGCGGGAACCAGGCGTCTTCACAGCCGGGGCAGCGCTGCAGGCGCAGTTCGCCGGCCTGGCAGCCGTCCCAGAAATGCCGGGTCTCCGGCGTCGGTTTGGGCAGTAGTCGTTTCATTCTTCCGATCCAGTTCTGGCGGACGGGCGGAGGAGGGCTTGCCGTCCGGTCGAGTTATAGTAATCGCTGACAATAACTAATATGATGTCAGTTATAGTCCGCCGCGTCCAGTCGCGGTGCAGCTTTGGATGGTCCTCCCGCGAGGCGCCGGGCTGCGCGGCCTGATATAAAAATACCTACAACGGAAATGTATATGCAGAATAACCAGAGCGCACCCGCCACGACCATCGACCTGCTCTGCCCGCAGCTCGCCGCGGACCCCTGGCCGCAGCTGCGCGCCCTGCGCGAACAGGGGCCCGTGGTGTGGCACGCGCAGCACCGGCGCTGGCTGGTCACCACCGACCACGCGGTGCGCCAGGTGGCGCTGGACTATGAGCATTTCACCGTCGAGGGCACCGTGGTCGAGGACCTCTTCGGTGCCGACGCCTTTATTTCCATGGACGACCGCGCCCGCCACAACGCCCTGCGCGAGGTGTGGGCGGGGGCCTTCCGGCCCGTGGCCCTGCAGGCCCTGCGCGCCGAGGTGCAGTCGCTGGTGGACGAACTGGTCGCGCCCCTGGCCGCCCGCGCCCGCGACGGCGAGAGCGTCAATCTGTCGGCGGCCCTGTGCCGCCCGCTGCCGACCATGGTCATCGCCCTGATGATGGGCGTGCCGCGTGAGACCCTGCCCGACGTGGTGCGCTGGAGCGACGCCATGGCCGGCGGCAGCACATCCTTCCTCGACGAGGCCGCGCGCCAGGCCGCGGTGGACGCGCGGGAAGCCGCCAAGGCCTCGCTGGCGAACCTGCTGCTGCAGCTGATGCGCGAGCGCAAGGCGGCCCCGCAGGAAGACCTGATCAGCCTCATGATGCGCTCGGAGATCGGCCGGGAGCTGAGCGAGGAGCAGATCGTGCCCAACGTGCGCCAGCTGCTGTTCGCCGGCAACGAGACCACCGCCAAGTGGCTCGACCACATCTTCCTCAGCTACGCGCAATTCCCCGAGGTGCAGGCACAGCTGCGCGAGCGGCGCGAACTGGTGGTGGCCGCCAACGAGGAGGTGATGCGCTGGCAGGGTGTGGTCGGCACCCTGCCGCGGCGGGTGCGCGGCGGGCCAATCGTCATCGGCGGCGTGCGCATGGCCGAGGGCGACGATGTCACCTGCGTGCTGGCCGCGGCCAACCGCGACCCGGCCCGCTACCGCGATCCGGACAGCTTCGATATTCACCGCGAGCGCCAGCCCAACCTCGGCTTCGGCTCCGGCCTGCACAACTGCCTCGGCGCCGCGCTGGCGCGGCTGGAGGCGGAGCTGGCGGTCAACAGTATCTTCGACAGCCTGCCGGCCTACGCCATCGAGGCGGGCTACAGCTACAGCTCACTGCCCCTGCGCGGGCCCTCGCCCCTGCAACTGACCCTGGCGGACCGGGCATGAAGTTCGGCTGGAAAGACCCCTCGCCACCGGTGAGTGTGGAGGCCTGGCGCCAGCGCGCCCGCAAACGCCTGCCGGACATGGCCTGGCACTACGTCGAGAGCGGCGCCGACGACCGCCTCACCCTGCAGGGCAACGAGCGCGGCTTCGCCCGCTGGCGCCTGCGCCAGCGCAGCCTGGCCGGCATCGCCGAGCCACAGCTGGCGCTGCCCATGTGCGGTGAAACACTGAGCATGCCGCTGGCACTGGCGCCCACCGGCGCCGCGGGCATCAGCCACTGGACCGGCGATATCGCCGCCACCCGCGCCGCCGAGCGCAAGGGCACGCGGGCGGTGATCAGCACGGCGGCCAGTTACACCCTGGAGGAAATCGCCGCCGCCTGCGAGCACAACCACTGGTTCCAGCTCTATCCCTTCGGCGACCGCGGCCGGGTCAAGCGCCTGCTGGACCGCGCCGGGGCGATGGGCTACACGGCGCTGTTCGTCACCGTCGACGTGCCGACCCTCGGCAATCGCGAGGCGGAGAAAACCTCGGGCATGGCCCAGCCGCGCATCGTCACCCCGGCGCGCGCGCTCAACCTGCTGACCCGCCCGGTCTGGCTCTACCAGCTGCTGAAACACCAGCGCATAGCCGCCGCCCACTACGTCGAGCGCGACCCGGAGACCGGCACCAGCGCCCTCGAGGGGGTGCGCCGGGCGATCACCGGCGCCGCCGAGGACGCCGCCCGCTCGGCGGACGCCCAGCTGCGCTACATGCAGTCGGACCTCGACTGGGACGATCTCGCCTGGATGCGCGACAACTGGCGCGGCAAGGTCTACGTCAAGGGTGTGCTCGATGCGGACGATGCGGCGCAGGCGGTGGACCAGGTCGGTGTCGATGGTGTCGTGGTCTCCAACCACGGGGGCCGGCAGCTGGATCGCGCTTTGCCGACGATAGAAGCCCTGCCGGCGATTGCCGAGCGTATCGGTGATCGGGCGGAGGTGTTTCTCGACGGCGGTGTGCGGCGGGGGAGTGATGTTGTTACTGCGCTGTGCCTCGGTGCCGATGGGGTGTTTATCGGGCGGCCTTACCTCTATGGGCTGGCCGGCGGCGGCGAGGAGGGTGTGGTCTCGGTGCTGGATATTCTGCAGGCTGAGATGCGGCGGACCCTGACCCTGATGGGTTGCCCGGATGTGGCGGCGCTGGATCGCAGCTGGTTGATTGATTCGCGGGATTGCTGAATTTCGCGACAATTCTTGCTGTGGTGCTCGTGGGGCGTACCCGCTAAGACAGACTCGTTCGCAAGCGGTTTGTAGCTTCGCACTGCGTCGCACGGAAGCTGTATTGCCCGTGGGAACACGCCAAACAGCGCACATCCATGTGCAGGCTCAATCGGCGACGTCCTGTCGCCTCATGGTTCCCACGGGCAATACAGCTCCCGCACGACTGGCGCTTGGAGTGCGTCGCCACGCTCAGTGTGCGTATAGCTGAATCCCTCACCGCCCGAGCATCCACCGGCGATATTTCCGTGCGTCGAGTCAAAACGCTCTCGAGTAAGCGCGGGAATATCGCCGGTGGATGCGTGACCGTTACACCATCAAGCGCATCAGCTCACTCCCAACCTGCGAATCAATATCCACCACAGAACCACACGCCCCCGGGCCGCCCCAAAAAGTTGACGAACCGTCGGTTATGTGACTGAATAGCACCCCTGAAACGATACAAATAAAACTCCGGCGAGGGCGTGATAACACCGCCCGCGGCGAACGCAGGGCAGGCAGCCCGGGAGCAATCCATGACATCAACCGAGGCCCGCCCGGAACAGTTGGGCGAACTGGGCTTTTACCTGCTGGCGGGTCACTCCGACAATCCCGGCGATATCGTCAATGAAGCCAAGCAGGCCGACCAACTCGGCCTCGGCGCGGGTTTCATCTCCGAGCGCTTCAACACCAAGGACGCCACCACCCTGTGCGGCGCCGCCGCCGCGGTGACCGAGCGCCTGGGTATCGCCACCGCCGCGACCAACCACAACACCCGCCACCCGCTGATCACCGCCACCTTCGGCATGACCATGCACAAGCTGAGCGGCGGGCGCTTCAGTCTCGGCCTGGGGCGCGGCTTCGACGGCCTGTTCCGGGCCATGGGCCTGAACCCGATCACCGGCGCGCAGCTGACCGACGCCGCGGACCTGTTCCGCCGGCTGTGGCAGGGCGAGAAGATCAGCAGCTACGACGGGCCGCTGGGGGAGTTTCCCTTCCTCGGCCTGCTCGGTGAGTTCGACGAGCGCATCCCGGTGTCGCTGGTGGCGATGGGCGAGAAGACCCAGGAACTGGCCGGGCGCTGTATGGATGCGGTCTACCTGCACACCTACTTCGACGACCCGGCGGTGGAAAAAGCCGTGGCCGCGGTGCGCCGCGGCGCCGAGCAGGCGGGGCGCGACCCGGACAATGTGCGTATCTGGTCGATCCTGGCCACTGTCGGCGATCATATTCCGGAACCACTGCGGCTGAAGAAAACCGTCGGCCGGCTGGCGTCCTATCTCAAGGGCTATGGCGATGTGCTGGTGAAATCCAACGACTGGGACCCGGCGGCCCTGCGGCGCTTCCGCGAGGATCCTTTCATCCGCGATTTCAAGGGTGCCATCGATGCGGTGGCGACGACCGAAGAACTCGAATATATCGCCGGGATCATCCCGCCGCAGTGGCTGGCCACCGCGGCCACCGGTACGCCGGAGAAGTGCGCGAGGGCGATCAGGCACCAGCTGGCCATCGGCTGCGACAGCGTCATCCTGCACGGGGCGACGCCGGAGGAACTGGCGCCGATCCTGCCCGCCTATCGCGAGCTGCGCGACCCGGCGCTGGCCGCGCTGCCCGCCAACCCCGGCTGGAGCAAGTGATGAACGAAGCACTCGACATCGAACAGATCGACGCGGCGCGGCTCGGCGAGATTCTCGGTTACGCGGTGGCGGCCTGCCACAGCCAGAAGGTCGGCACCGGCCAGACCGGGGCTTCCTACCGGCTGGTGCTGGATGCCGCCCAGGGTCCGAAAACCCTGCTGGCCAAGGTCGCCGCGGGGGACCTCGAGGCCCGCGCCCGGGTCAAGGGCGGTTACGCCGCCGAGGTCGGCTTCTACGCGGAGCTGGTGAAAAAGACCGCGGTGAAGACGCCGGCCTGTTACTACGCGGCCATCTCCGAGGACCGCCTGCACTTCACCCTGCTGCTGGAAGACCTCGCGCCACGGCAGCCGGGCGTGCAGGCAAACGGCTGCAGCACGGCCCAGGCCGCCGGGGCGCTGCGCAACCTCGCGGCCCTGCACGCACCCCTGTGGAACGACGCGGCGCTCTACGACGCGACTTTCCTGCTCGGCACCAGCGGCCAGCGCAGCGCCGCCTCGGTGGCCGGCCTTGCGACTGGCGCGGTGGTGGAATTCGAGCAGCGTTACGCCGCCGCCCTGGGGCCGGAAAACCTCGCCACCCTGAAGGCGGCGGTGCCGCGGCTGGAAGCCTGGCTGGGCGCGGAGCAGAAGCCCTTCACTGTCCTGCACGGTGACTACCGCCTCGACAACCTGATGTTCGGCGAGGCGGCCGATGACGTGGTCGCCCTCGACTGGCAGACCGCCGCGGTCGGCGCGCCGACCCGGGACCTCGCCTATTTCCTCTCCACCTGCCTCGAGCCGGAACAGCGCCGCGAGGCGGAGCAGGACCTGGTGCGCCTCTACCACGACGAGCTGCGTGCGCGGGGGATTGCCGGTTACTCTTTCGAGCAGTGTTTCGAGGACTACCGCCGCGACGCCCTGCAGGCGACCCTGATCACCGTGATCGGCGCGATTTACGCCACCGGCGAACGCACGGCGGACAGCGACGGCATGTTCCTCGCCATGGCCAATCGTTCCTGTGCCGCCATTCGTGAACTCGGCAGCCTGGAGCTGTCGCGGTGAGTTTCCCGCGCGGCACAATACCCGGAACAACAAGCTTTAAATCATGATTACCCGCCTCGACGATTACCCGATCCACCAGACCCCGGACCCGGTGGCCTACAGCGCGACCAGCGACCGCTTCACCTACGACCGCTACTGGTACAACGGCTACACCGGCGACGGCTCGCTCTACTTCGGCGTGGCCCTCGGCCGTTATCCCAACCTGGGCATCATGGACTGCGCCTTCAGCGTGGTGGTGGACGGCCGGCAGCACGCCTTCTTCGGTTCGCGCCGCGCGCCGGACGAACCCACCGAGACCCGCATCGGCCCCTGCGAGCTGAAGATTCTCGAGCCCATGGGCCGCCACCAGCTGGTGATAGGGCCCAACGAGACCGGCATCGAGTGCGACCTCGTGTTCACCCCGCGCACCGCGGCGATCGAGGAGGGGCGGCAGGTGATGCGCAACGCCCGCCACCTGATCCAGGACGTCACCCGCTTCGACCAGTTCGGTTTCTGGAGCGGGGTGATTCGCATCAACGGCCGGGAGATCCGTCTCGACGGCCAGACTGTCTACGGCATCAAGGACCGCTCCTGGGGCATCCGCCAGGTCGGCGCGCGCTACACCGGCGGCGCACCGCTGGAGCAGAGCCACAACGTGCACTTCCTCTGGGCGCCGGTGCACTGGGAAAAGCGCTGCACCCTCGGCGCCTGCTTCGAGGACGGCAGCGGCTACCAGTGGCACAACGACCAGGTGCTGGCGCCGGCCCACGACAACTACGCAGACCTGCCGCGCGGCGTCGACCCGGGCATTACCCGCTGGCAGGGCTTCGTCGAGCACCAGCTGGAGTTCGAGCCGGGCACCCGGCGGGCGCAGGCAGCGAGTATCCGCATGACCGACCGCTCCGGCGCGCAGCTGGAGATCAGCCTCGAGCCGATCCTGCTGTTCCGCATGAAAGGCCTCGGCTACCAGCACCCCAAGTGGGGTCACGGCCAGTGGCAGGGCGAACTGGCCATCGGCAGCGAGAGCTGGGCCTGCGACGAGCCCGATCCGCTGACCTGGGAGAACACCCATATCCAGCAGCTGGTGATCGCGCGCAGCGGCGACGAAACCGGTTTCGGCGTGCTGGAGCAGATGCATATCGGCCCCTACCAGCCCTACGGACTCGAGGGCTTCCTCGAGGGCTTTTCCGGGGACGGGGTGGCGCGGGGCGAGACAACAGGCAGTAACCAATGAGCGCAACCATCCGCATCACCGATTTCGACCAGCCGCAGTACACGCCGAAGATGCAGGAGCTGCTGCAGGCGCTGGAAGGCAGGGATATCCCCCTCGACCCGGAGTCCATCTACAGGCTGGTGGAGCAGAACATCGACGTACCGCTGCACCGGGACGACGCGGCCATGGCGCGCTTCCAGGCGATCTATGCAGAGGTCTTCGCCAATGGCGAGGTGCACCCGATGGGCCGCATGGGCCTGCACACCCGCGCTGTCGATGGCTTCGCCGATGTCAGCCGCATGGAGTACCTGCACGCGACCTACCCGGAAGTGGGCGCCGCCCCGATCACCACGCCGCTGGTGGTGGCGGGCATGCCGCGCTCCGGCACCACCCACCTGCTCAAGCTGCTCTCCGCCGACCCGGTGTTCCGCACCCTGCAGCGCTGGCAGACCTACCGCTCCTTCCCCTCCCGGGCCATGCTCGAGGGGCGCGAGGAGGACAACCGCCGCGAGACCGGCGCGCAGAAGGACGCCCTGCTGGACATCACCCTGCCGCACTTCCGCAAGCTCTTCGACGTCAGCGCCGCGGACGCCACGGAGGAGATCGAGGTCATGTCCAAGGCCTGCTACGGCGTCACCCTGTCCTTCCAGGGCGACGTGCCCGAATACGACCAGCGCTTCTACGGCAACGACCAGAGCGAGGCCTACCGCTTCCTCTATCGCATCCTGCAGGCGGTACAGTGGTGCGAGAAATACCCGGAGGGCCAGCGCTGGCTGCTGAAATCGCCCCAGCACCTCGGTGCGCTGAGCGGGGTGAAGAATGTCTTCCCCGACGCCACCCTGGTGTTCACCCACCGCGACCCGGCTTCCGTTTTCACCTCGCTGATCACCATGATCGGCTACGTGCTGCGCTCCACCTACGCCAGGCCGAGCAAGCAGCAGATCATCGACAAGACCCTGCGCATGCAGCACGGCTTCCTGCGCGGCCTGGTGCGCGACATCGACAGCATCGAGGGGCCGGTGGAGCACGTCTACTTCCACGAGTTCATGGCCGACAAGCCGGCTACCGTGGCGCGCATCTACCGCGCCGCCGGGCTGCCCTTCGACAGCGCCGCCGAGCAGCGCGTGGTGGAGGAGATGAACACCCATACCCGTGACCGCCAGGGCAAGGTGGTCTACGACCTGGAGGCGGACTTCGGCCTGACGCGCGACTGGGTGCGGCAGGAATTCGCCTATTACATCGATCGCTTCCCGGTAAAAATTGAGGAGACCCATCAGTGAGCACCGAGGCTACCAACCGCGCCACCCTGGAACACTGGTACGACCACATGTGGGGCCGGACGGATTTCGACCTGATCCCGGAAATCGCCGCACCGCAGTACCTGCGCCACGACATGACCGGTGCCAACAACCTGATGCCGGCGGAGTCCTACCGCGACATGCTCAAGCCGGTGCTCGGCCACCTCGAGGTGCAGGAGTTCGAATACTACCTGGTCGCCGAGGGCGACTACGTCGGCGCGCTGGGGCGCTACATTCTCGAGGGCGATCGCCAGTGGGACTGGGTGCAGGTGTTCCGCCTCAAGGACGGCCGCCTCGCGGAAACCTGGCTGACCGGCATGGGCGGCACCGACGCCATGGGTTATTCCCAGCCGCGCAACGCCTGGCTGGGCACGGAAATTCCCCAACAGCCGGCGCCGCTGAGCGCACAGAAACAGCTGGTTGTGGACTGGTACGCCTTCCTGCTCGACAGCGATAGCGCGCAGGCGCCGGGCATTTTCCTCGCCGACGAAGTGCGCGTGCACGACCAGCTGGATGGCGACCGGAAAATTTCCGCATCTGCCTACGCCGGGGAAATGCGCAGGCTGATGCGCCCCGGCGCGGTGGCCGATTTCCAGCACTTCCTGATCGGGGAGGGTGACGTGGTTTTCGCCGTTTGCAGTTGCAAGCTCGACGGCGAGCGCCAGTGGGACTGGGTACAGGCTTTCAAGGTAGAGGGTGGGCGCATTGCGCAGACCTGGCTGCCGAGCATCGGCGGTACCGACGCCGAACTCACCATCAGCCCGGCGACCCGCTGGCCGCGGGGCGTGATGCCCGCCGACTCGCGCCGCCTGTGAGCGCGGCGCCACGCAAACCCGACGACAAGGAACGACAATGACATCGATACGCGCAGCGGTGCTCTGGCCCGGGGCAGAGGAACTGTCCCTGGAGCAACTCGAGATCGAGGAGCCCCGCGAAGGGGAAGTGCTGGTAAAAATCGTCGCCACCGGTATCTGCCACACGGATACGGTGCTGCGCACCGCGGGCATCCTGCAGCCGCCGGCGGTGCTCGGCCACGAGGGCGCGGGCATCGTGGAAAAGCTCGGCCCCGGGGTCACCGGCTTCGCCGTGGGCGACCGGGTGGCGATCAGCTTCGCCCACTGCGGCAGCTGCAAGCACTGCGAGCAGGACCTGCCGGGTTACTGCGAGCAGTTTTTCCCGCTGAACTACATGGGCAATCGCCTCGACGGCTCCTGCGGACTGAAGCAGGGTGAGCAGGTAGTGCGCTCCCACGTGTTCGGCCAATCCTCCTTTGCCAGCCACAGCCTGTGCCCGGTCTCCAACCTGGTGAAGGTGCCGGACGATTTCCCGCTGGAACTCGCCGGCCCCTTCGGCTGCGGATTCCAGACCGGCGCCGGGGCCATCCTCAACTCGCTGCAGGTGCCTGCGGGCGCCAGCGTGGCGGTGCTCGGTGCCGGTGCCGTGGGCCTCGCGGCGGTGGCCGCGGCGGCACTGATCGCCGGCGCCGGCACGGTGATCGCGGTGGATATTCACGCTTCGCGTTTGCAGGTTGCGGCGGAGGTCGGCGCTACCCATACCCTCAACGGCGCAGACAGCGACCTGGCCGAGCAACTGATGGCCATCTGCCCGGGCGGGGTCGACTACGTGCTCGACACCACCGGCAAAACCAGCTTCGTCAGCCAGTGGGTGCCCCTGCTGGCGATGCGCGGCACCCTCGGGCTGGTGGCGTCCTACCCGATGGCGGAAGACCTGGCCTTCAACGCGGTGACCTTCATGATCAGCGGCAAGAAGGTGCAGGGCATCATGGAGGGCGACAGCGACATCCAGGGCTTCATCCCCCAGCTGATGGCGCACCACACGGCCGGGCGTTTCCCGGTGGACAAGCTGGTACGCTACTACGACTTCGACGACATCAACGCCGCGGTGGCGGCCGCGGAGCGCGGCGAGACCATCAAGGCCATCCTGCGCATGCCGCAGTAACCGACGGAACGCTACCACCGTTTCAAACGATACCAACGAGGACAGGCGAATGACGAGCCACAAACTGCTGATCAACGGTGAACTTGTTGCCGGCGCCAGCACCATGGATGTGATCAACCCGGCTACCGGTGAGGCCTTTGAGCAGGCCCCGCGGGCCGACGAGGCGCAGCTCAACGCGGCGATTGCCGCGGCGAAAGCCGCCTTCCCGGCCTGGTCCGCCACGCCGCTGGAGAAGCGCCGGGAAATGCTCAGCGCCCTGGCCGACAGGATCGACGCCAACCTCGCCGCGCTGGCGGAAACCCTGACCAAAGAGCAGGGCAAGCCGCTCAAGGATGCCCAGGGCGAGGTGTTTTTCGCCGGCTATTCCCTGCGCCTGGCCGCCGGCCTGGCGCTGGAGCCGAAGCTGCTCAAGGAAGACGACAAGGTCCGCGTCATGGAGCACCGCAAGCCGCTGGGTGTGGTGGCCGCCATCACCCCCTGGAACTTCCCGGTGATGCTGCTGATCAACAAGGTCGGCCCGGCGCTGCTGGCGGGCAATACCCTGGTGATCAAGCCGGCGCCCACCACGCCGCTCACCACCCTGATGATCGGCGCGCTTTGCGCGGAGATTTTCCCGGCGGGGGTGGTGAATACCATCGTCGACCAGAACGAACTCGGCGGCCTGCTGTCGAGCCACCCGGACGTGGCCAAGGTGTCCTTCACCGGCTCCACCGCCACCGGCAAGAAAGTCCTCGCCAGCAGCACCGAGAGCCTCAAGCGGGTAACCCTGGAACTGGGCGGCAACGACGCCGCGCTGGTGCTCGACGATGTCGATGTGAAGGAAACCGCGGCGAAGATCTACAACGCCGGTACCTACAACGCCGGGCAGATCTGCGTGGCGGTGAAACGCATCTACGTGCCCGACGCGCTTTACGATGCCTTCTGTGAAGAGCTGGCGGCGCTCGCCGGCCTGTCGCAGGTCGGCGACGGCATGGAGGAGGGCACCCAGATCGGGCCGCTGCAGAACCGCATGCAGTTCGACAAGGTGCGCGCCCTGCTCGAGGAAACCCGCAGCGTCGGCAAGGTGATCGCCGGCGGTGAGGCGCTCGACCGACCCGGCTTCTTCATCGCGCCCACCGTGGTGCGCGACGTCAAGGACAGCGACCGCATCGTCGTCGACGAGCAGTTCGCGCCTATCCTGCCGGTGCTTGCCTACAGTGACCTGGACGACGCCATCGCCCGCATCAACGCCTCCATTTACGGTCTCGCCGGTTCGGTGTGGGGCGCCGACCTGGAGCGCGCCGCGGCGGTCGCCGAGCGCATCGACTCCGGCACCGTGTGGATCAACAGCCACATGGGCCTCGACCCGGAGCTGCCCTTCCGCGGCGCCAAGCAATCGGGTATCGGTGTCGAGCAGGGCCAGGAAGGCCTCTTCGAGTACACCCAGGCCCGGGTCATCAGCGTACCGAAAGCCTGAGAAACTGCGCTTTTCGACAAAGGCTGTTCGACAGGCCGACCCCGGCTGTGGCGAAATGACTCCTCACGGATGAGGAGCTGTAAGCATGAGTCAACTGACGATTCGCAAGCTGGTATTTGATTTCAGCGGGGTCGACTTCGTCTGGAACCCGGCGAACCCGCGTTTCTCCATCGAGATGAACAAGCTGTCGTTCTTCGCCGTGGGGCTGGAGCGCTACTTCTGCCGCGCAGTGCTGGAGGCGGAGCCGCTCATCACCCACCCCGCCGCCTTCCTGGAGGCGCGCGACTTCCGCGCCCAGGAGAGCGTCCACGCCCTGGTCCATCGCCAGCACGTCAAGGCCCTGTGCGAGCGCTACCCCGGGCTCGAAGGCACGCTGAAAATGCTCATCGCGCACTTCGACGGGCTGTACGAATCCATGCCGCTGAAATTCCACCTCGCCTACGCCGGTGCGCTGGAGAGCATTTTCACGCCCAGCTTCAAGTTGATGCTCGACTACCGCGGCGTACTGTTCAGCCAGGGTGATGTGCGCGTGGCCTCGATGTTCCTCTGGCATTTCTGCGAGGAGGTGGAGCACCGCAGCGCGGCGCTGGATATCTACAACCACGTGGTCGGCAATTACTGGTACCGACTGAAAAGCCTGCCGCAGATCGCCCGTCACATTGCCGAGGGAATGAACCTTCTCACCGGGGAGTTTCGCCAGCACGTGCCGGAGGTCCCGGCGGAATACTACAGCCTGCCGATGTACGCGGATGTGCCGAAAAAGGCCCAGCTGCAATCCATGGCCGGCATCGCGCTGTCCCAGCTCCCCTGGCACCACCCGTCGCGGCACACGCTGCCGGCCTATTTCCACGAGTGGAAGAAGTGCTACGACCGCGGTGACGACATGACCCGGGCCTATGGCCAGGCGGTCAGAACCTAGCGTTGCCGCCTGCCCGGGACAAACCCGTAACAGGGTCGCGGATCGGCGCGCGCAAGTGAGCAGCGCGCGCAAAGCTGGTAGTCTGCTGCTCCGCCCGCAACCGTAAGGGACCGCAGAAGACATGAGTACCCCGATTGAACTCCCCCTCGCAGTCGGCGGCGGTGTCACCATTGCCGCGACCGCCTTCGCGCCGCACAACGCCGCTGCCGACGCGCCCCTGCCGGTGCTGTTCCTGGTGCCCGGCGGCGGCATGTGCCGGCGCTATTTCGATATCCAGATCGAGGGCGGCGAGGGCTACAGCCAGGCGCGCTGGTTCGCCGCCCGCGGCTTTCTCGTCGTGATCATGGATTATCCCGGCGCGGGCGACAGCACCCTGGAAATCGACGGCCTGCCCCCGAGCCGGGAGCAGGTCGAGGCCGGCGTGGCCGAGGCGGTGCGACAGGTGGCGACGCGGCTGCGCGCGGGTGAACTGTTGCAAGGCCTGGCACCGGTATCCAGCTACCTGCTGATCGGCGGCGGCCACTCGGTCGGCGGCCACGTGATCGTCGGCACCCAGGCCCGGCACGCGGTGTTCGACGGCATCGCGCCGCTGGGCGCCAGTATGACCCTCACCCGCCTGAAACTGCTGCCGGGAAAAAACCATCCCTATCGCGCCGAGCCGGGCAGCCGCAATCTCGCCAGCGTGCGCGCGGTGGACTGGCGCAACAACGATCACTGGCCCGACGTGCCCGACTGGGTGCTGGAGCAGGACTACGCGCGCAAGCCGCTGCCGCCCTGGCGCACCAGCAACATGCCGGTGTTCTCCGGCGTTCTGGTGGAGCCCTTTGCCAGCGCCAGCGAGGCCGCCAACGTGCGTGTGCCGGTGCTGTTGATCTACGGCGAGCAGGACGTCACCGCGGAGCCGCTGGACGACGTGGGCATGTTCCGTTCGGCGCCGAGCGTGTCGCTGCTGGTGGTGCCGGGCATGGGCCACAACCACAGCCTGGCCAACAGCCGGGCAATCGCCTGGCGGCGGCTGGAGTTGTTCGCGGCGGAAGTGGCGGCCCTGCGGGAGATGGGCATCGCCGCGGCGGAGCGCTAGGGTCCGCCACGGCCGGGAAGGCTGGCCTCAGCCGGCCCGTTCGGCTCAGTCGTTCAATTCGAACTGGATCGGCAGCTTCTTCAGCCCGTTGACGAAGAAGCTCTCCGACAGCTGCGGCTCGCCCGCCAGTTTCACCGACTTGATCTTCGGCAGCAGTTCCTCGAACAGGATACGCATCTCCATCTTCGCCAGGTGCTGGCCCAGGCAGAGGTGGGCGCCGTAGCCGAAGGCCGCGTGGGTGTTCGGGCTGCGGTCGATGTCGAACGTGTCGGGGTTCTCGAGCAGGGCCTCGTCGCGGCTGGCGGAGGCGTAGCAGAGCATGATCCAGTCGCCCTTCCTGATGGTCTGGCCGTTGAGCACGGTATCCTCGGCGGCGGAGCGCATGAAGTTCTTCACCGGCGCGGTCCAGCGGATGCTCTCCTCGATGAAGGCCGGCAGCAGCGACATGTCCGCCTGCAGGCGCTCGAGCAGGCCGGGCTGGGTGGCCAGGGCCCACATGCCGGTGGAGGCGGAGGAGGAGGTGGTGTCGTGGCCGGCGGTGGCGACGATCAGGTAGTAGCCGTTGAGGGCGTTATCGGAAATCGGTTCGCCGTCGATGGTCGCGTTGACCAGTACCGTGGCGAGGTCGTCGGCGGGATTTTCCCGGCGCCGCTGGGAAACGGTCGCGAAGTACTCGACCATTTCGCCCACCACCGCCTGCTGGATGGCGGAGATGTCGTCGGCGCTCATGTCCGCCATCATCGCCTTCACGTCCGGGTCCAGCGGGCCGAAGATTTCCTGGGTCAGCTTGAGCATGAAGGGGAAGTCTTCCTCCGGCACGCCGAGGATGTTCATGATCACTTCCAGCGGGTAGTTGAGTGAGACCCCGGCGACGAAATCGCCGCTGCCGCCCATGGCCACGAACCTGTCCGCAGCCTTGCGGGCGATGACACGGATCTCCTCCTCGCGCTTCTTCAGGTTGGCGGGCATGAACCAGGACTGGGTCAGCAGGCGGTATTTCTGGTGAACCGGCGGGTCCATCTGGATCAGCGACAGGGCGATGGGGGAGTCGGACATCTGCATGGACATGGCGACGCTGGTCTTGTCCATCAGCGTCGAGGGGCGATTGCCGTAGGGGAAGCGCTTGTTGTCCTTGCTGATCTCGATGAGGTCCTCGTAGCGGGTGACGACCCAGAAGGGGTCGAAACCCTCGATCTCGGCGACGCCCAGCGGCTGGTTGGCGCGCAGCCAGGCATAGGTCTCGTGCAGTTCGTCGGTGGCGTAAACTTTGGGGTTGACCAGCTTCGCGGCAATTTCCGCGGGGATGGTGCAGTCCGTGTCGGTCGTCATGGTGATGCTTCCCTGGTTATCGGCTAAGGTAGATGCCTGGGCTAATCGGCGCTTGGGATAAAAATTACTATGTGTTAGTTATTGCGCTAAATCCATGCCCAAATTATGCTTTTTAATCAAAAAAATTACAATGCGTCAGTAATTGCCGCCCCTGGGCCGGTTTCGGCCACGCTCGTCGGGGCGCAGGGCGGGTGCTGACAGAAACCTCGCGGGAGAAAAGAGTATGGGACGCTGGCTGAAAAAACCAGAGGGCGCGAACTGGGGCGATTTCGGCGCGGACGACCGCGTCGGGCGCATGAACCTGATCACCCCGGAGCACCGCCGCCGCGCGCTGGCCGAGGCGCGGGAGGGAGTGGCCTTCGTTCTCAGCCTGCCGCTGGATTACCCCCGCGGCGGGCTGTTTCCCGGCCGCCACGCGCCGGTGCTGGAGCCGACCATCGCCCGCGATGGGCGCACCATGTACGACTGGACGGTGCTCGGTGCCACCGACGTGGTCAACGACGACCGGGTGACCATGGACCTGCAGTACTCGACCCAGTGGGACGGGCTCAGCCATTACGGCGTGCGCTTCGACGCCGACGATGACGGCGTGGCGGAGCACATCTTCTACAACGGATTCCGCTCGGATACGGACTTCGTCCAGCCGGACACCGACCAGCCGCCGCGGGCGCTGAAGCTCGGCATCGAACACCTGGCGGCGACCGGGGTACAGGGCCGGGGCGTGCTGGTGGACATCCGCGACTACGGCGGCGGCCCGCACCAGCTGGTCGGCCACGCGGCCCTGCAGGCGGCCATCACCGCGCAGGGCGTCGAGGTCCGCGAGGGCGATTTCCTCTGCATCTACACCGGCTACGCCGACCTGCTGCTGCGCGACGGGGACAATGTCGTGGCGGAAACCATGGCCGCCTGTCCCGGCCTCGATGGCGGCGACGCGGAACTGCTGCGCTGGATCGACGCTTCGGGTATCGCGGCCATCTGCGCCGACAACCCGATGGTGGAGAAGATCGAGGGGGTGGAGCGCTGTGCCGATGCGCCCTTGCTGCCCCTGCACGAGCACTGCCTGGTGAAACTGGGCATCCACCTCGGCGAACTGTGGTGGTTCGGCGAGCTGGCGCCCTGGCTGGCGGCGCACCAGCGCGCGGCCTTCCTGCTCACGGCGCCACCGTTGAAGCTGCCCGGTGCGGTGGGCTCGCCGGCTACGCCGGTGGCTACTGTTTAGGGGTGGTTTCGTGAGCTTCGTTCAGGTGGCGGCCTGGTGGCCGCTGCATTGCCACCGGACGGTCGATGTCTTTTGCTCCATTGCGGGCGCTTGCGGCGCGTTGGCCGCTTGTGCTTTTTTCCCCGGGAGAAACGTTGGGGATTGAAAGGACCGTTTGGCGGGCAGGATTCGTGGTGCTTCGGAAGTTGAGTGGGTAGGTGAGGAGTTAGTCGTTCGTTTGGTGACGAAGTAAGAGAGGCTGAGTTCGCACCGACGCCCTCCAAGTCCGCAAAAGACATCGACCATCCGGCGGCAATGCGGGTGCAGGGGACAGGCTGCGTGCATCGATCAAAATCCGGATTTCGCTCGGTCCGGGGTCAGAGTCACGACTCTGACCCCACTTCGAAGTGCCGCGACGCCCCGGCAGCGCTCAAGCCTTCGGTTGCACTCCCGCCCAGACCCGCTGCCGCTGACCAGTTTCCGCGGCAATGTCGATCGCCTGTAGCAGCCGGGTGAGTTTCACCGCCGCCTCGAAGCCCGGCGCGCTCTGTTCGCCCGACTGCAGGTCCTCGCCGATGCGCCAGTAGATCTCGGCGACATTCGCCGCCGGCCCGCTCAGGCCGGGTACCGCCGCCGCGGGCAGCGGTTCGGTGTCGAAGCTCGCCTCCAGTTGCAGCGGGGCGATCTGGTAGGTGCCGGTTTCCACCCCCGACACCCGAATCCAGCCGTCTTCCCCCTCGATCTCGAACAGCGCCGGCTGCTTCACCCGGCCGCCGACCACCTCCAGCGTGGAGACACAGCCGCTGGCGTGGCGGCCGAGGACCAGCATGTGGTCGGCGCAGGTGCGTTCGACCCAGTCGCCGGTGCCGGCGATGCGCACCCGGGGGTGGAGGATGCTGGTGCGCGCATCGACCTCGACGTAGGCGCCGACCAGGGCCTCGATGGCCGCCAGGGTGTGGCCGCCGCCGATGGTCTCCAGCGACGCGCCGTTGCGCTTGTCCTGCAGGTAGGCGTAGAAGGGCGGGGCTTCGCGGCCCCAGGCGCCGGCGGCGCTGAACACCCTTGAAACAAGGGGTTTGCCGATGCGGCCCTCGGCGATGTACTGGCGCGCCTGGCGAATGGCCGGCGCGAACAGGCCCTGCAGGCCGACGAAGGCGCGGGTCCCGGGCCGGACGGCGGCGGCCATCTCCTCGGCCTCGGCGAGGTCGGCGCCGAGGGGCCATTCGCAGTAGACGTGCTTGCCGGCGGCGAGGGCGGCGAGGACGATGGCCCGGTGTTCGGGCACCTTGACCGTCACCGCCACCAGGTCGATGTCCGGGTCCTGCAGCATCGCCAGGGTATCGCCGTAGGCGCGCTCGGCGCCGAACAGCGGCGCCGCTGCCTCGGCCAGGGCCTGCTCGCGGGCGGACACCGCGGCGATGTGGAAGCCCTCCAGGCCGCCCAGGGCCGGGAGGTGGGCGTCGCGGCCCCAGCCGCGCTCGGCGTTGGCGCCGGCGATGGCGATGCGCACAGCTTGCTTGCTCATGTATTCACTCCGTTTTTATTAACGCTCTACCAGCACGGTCCTGCCGTCGAGGGAGCGGGTGGACCGGCCGATCTCGTCGAGGTAGCGGTGCGACCAGGCGATGATGGCGGTGCGTTCGGCGGGATCGCCGGAGACCAGGTGCAGGGCCGCCTCGGCGATCTGCTCGGGAATCTCGCAGGCGGGGTGGTCCGGGGTGAAGCCCATGTCGAGGCTCTCCAGGCCCGGGGTCACCACGCCGCCCACCGGGGCCACGGCGTTGACCGCGATGTTGTACTGGTTCACCTCCGCCGCGAGGCCGAGGGTGAAGCGGTGCACCGCGGCCTTCAGGCTGGCGTAGAGCACGTGGTGGCCGAAGTATTCGAGGTGTTTCGCAAACGGCCGCTCGGGCAGTTTCACCGCGGCGCTGGAGCCGAGGTTGAGAATCCAGCCCTCGCGGCGCTCGATCATCTGCGGCAGCAGCAGATTGCACAGGTGCCAGGGGCCGGTGAAGTAGACCTCGGTCTGGGCCATGGCCTCGGCGAGGCTGTACTCCCAGGTAGCGGCGTAGTGGGCGGTGCCGGCGTTGTTCACCAGGATGTCCACCGCGCCGCTTACCTGCAGCGCGGCGGCGATGAAGTTCTCGCGGCTGGCCGGGTCGTGCATGTCGACCGCCAGCGGCGTGGCCGCGGCGCCCATGGCGCGGATCAGTTCAGCGGTCTCGTGGACCGTGCCGGCGAAGTCGCCGCTGGGCGCGTCGATGCTGCGGGCGCCGAGAATGACGTGGGCGCCGGCCGCGGCGAGGCGCTGGGCGATGGCCTTGCCGATGCCGCGACTGGCGCCGGTGACGATGGCGGTGCGCCCCTTGAGGGGCTGGTCGGGGGGAGTCGCGCTGTCGTGCATGCTTGTCGCTTCCGGTTCTACTGTGGGCCTCAGCTGATGACAGGCCCGTCGATGGGGGCGACCAGCTGGGCCATCAGCGGGTCGACGATGTAGTTTTCCGTCTCCGCGTCGAACCAGCTGTCGACGATGCCCCAGTGCACCGGGTGGTGCATGTACTCGCCGGTGAAGCCCTCGGCGCTGTCGAATTCCTGTTCCCAGACGTGGGTGAAGGCCTTCGGGCCGCTGTGGCTGCTCACCTCGCCCAGGCCCCAGCTGCGGATGCTGCCGACATAATCCGGCATGAGCAGCAAATCCGCCTCGAAGGCGCGCACGCTGTCGCGGGGCACGTTGGGCACCACCCGCACCAGCAGGGCCCGCCAGATGCCCGCACCGCTGCCGCGCAGGGCCTTGCGGGTGCTGTAGTAGCCGACCCGGTTGACCAGGCAGCCTGCGCACAGGGGGGCGATGCCCTCGCGCCATTCGCGGCTGGCCTCGGCGAGCTGCGCGGCGCGTTCGCTGTCGAAGACCAGGCGGGCGACGAGCTGCCCGGCATTGGCGGTGAGGGCGGGCAGGGTCTGGTTCAGCCAGTACTGGCGGATGTCCGGCAAAGTCGCCATTGCGGCCTGCAGCCGTGGCAACAGCGTCGCGCTGTCGGCTGCCTGTTGCGGCGCGAGGGTGATGTCGTAGAGGGCGACGAACACCTCAGCCCGCTCCCGGAAGGTCGTCGAGGGCGCTGAGGAATTTGCGCGAGCGCCCTGCGGTCAGGCTGTCGCTGCGCTGCCAGAAGGCGTGCTTCTCGAATCGCTCGTCGCGGCCCTCCGGCGTGCGGCTCAGGCGCATCGCCCACCAGGCGCGGGTGTCCTCCACCGACCACAGGTAGTAGAGGGTGGTGGGGCGCTCGGGGAAGTCCATGCCCGGCGGGTTCTGCCAGGCGCCCTCCAGCTGCATGCCGCGGCGTTTGGCCCCCGGCATGTACTGTTCCCGGTAGAGCTCGCGGTACTGCGCAGCCAGGCCGGGCTTCACGGTGATTTCGTCGAGGATGAAAACGCGCATCGCGCCTATTTTCCGTGACGCTTTGCGTAATTCTCGAGTTCCGGCGGCAGTTGGCGGGTGTAGACCATGTCCTCGCGGTCGCGGCGGCCGAAGACGAAGAGGTCGTCGGTGCCCGGGCGCTGGCGCACGCTGTCGATCCAGGTGTCGGCGGAGGAGGGTTCCACCCGCGACCAGTCCCAGATCACCACCCGGCGGGCGATTTTCCACGGGCCGCCGTCGCGGCGCTCGAAGCGGTCGAAGTAGCGGCCGAGTATCGCCTCGTCGCGCAGGCTGCCGTCGGCGTTTTTACCCTGGTGGAAGGACTGGAAGCAGCACTCCACCCAGGCGATGTCCGCGGATTCGAACTCCACAAGGATGTTGGAGATGGCGTGCTGGGTGAACAGCAGCGGCGAGCGGGCCAGGTTGGCGGTGATGTTCTGCACCGGGCCGTTGCACAGGCCGTGGTAGTCCTCGCCGTCCTCATGGAAGCAGGAGGCATAGAGCTCGACGTCGCCGCGGTCTGTGCCGCGGGAGACCCGGTAGAGGGTTTCGGCGATTTCCTGCTTGGCGAGCAGTTCCTTCAGGGCCTGTTCCACGCTTCGCTCCACGGCTTGTCATTTTTATAAAACTGAATCCTAGTCAATATTTTATGGACGGGCAAGCGGGTCGGCCTGTATCACATCGTGAGATCGAGCAAAAAATTGAACAATGGTCAGTTAAATGCTAGTTTTTACGGTCTTTGTGGACAATATAAAAGCGAGATCGCCATGAACTTCAAAATCCTCATCAAGAACGGCACGGTGGTCGACGGCACCGGCGCCGATGCCTTCAGGGCAGACGTGCGCGTCGATGCCGGGCGCATCGTCGAGGTCGGCCCGGATCTCGCCGCGGCGACCGGTGAGCGGGTGATCGATGCTACCGGCTGCTACGTCACCCCCGGCTTTATCGAGACCCACAACCACTGGGACGGCGGGGTCTGGTGGTCGCCGATGATGGAGCCCGCCGCGGCCTATGGCATCACCACCTCGATCAACGGCAACTGCGGCTTTTCCATGGCGCCGGCGAAGCCGGAAATCCTCCAGGACGTGGTGGATATCTTCAATTTCTTCGAGGACATTCCCGAGGAGCCGATGCAGAAGCTGGTGCCCTGGGACTGGCAGAAGTGGAGCGAGTACAAGGCCTCCTTCCTGCGCAATGTGAAAACCCCGGTGCACTTCGCCACCTTCGCCGGGCACATTCCCATTCGCCTGTGCGTCATGGGTGAGGCCGCCTGGGAGCGCGCCGCATCCGCGGCGGAAATCGGGCAGATGTGCGAGTTGCTGGACGATGCCATGCAGGCGGGCGCCATGGGACTGTCCTCCAACCAGCTCGACTACGACAAGCACGACCGGCCGCTGCCCTCGCAGCAGGCGGACGACGCCGAGTACAGCGCCCTGATGAACGTGGTGGCGAAATACCCCGGCGCCACGGTGCAGATCGTCGTCGATCATTTCATGCGCATGACCGGCCCGGCGCAGGCCGAGCGCCTGGGCAATCTCGCCCACGCGGCGGGCGTGCGCCTGCAGTGGGCCGGGGTGCCGACCCTGCAGTTCCAGGCCGCGGTCGGGGAGAAATCCATCGCCGTCCACGAGCGCTTCAAGGCCGAGGGCAAGGACAACTGGACCGGCTACCACCACGTCTCGCCGACCTCGGTGATCAACTTCTGCCGCTCCCTGGTGTTCGCCCAGAACGGCAACCAGGTCTGGCAGGAGGTGATCGACGTCGAGGGCTACGAGGCGAAGGCCAAAATGCTCACCGACCCGGCCTGGCTGGATCGCGCCCGGGAGTCCTGGAATAACCAGTACGCCCACTCCTACCTGCACGACCCCGGCGCCCTGACCTTGAAGGAAAGCGAAACCGGCTACGGCCCGGTGGGCATCACCCTGGCCGACTACATGGCGCAGACCGGCATCGGGCACGCCTCGGACGCGATGGCCCAGTGGGTGCTGAACAACGGCCCCGAGTCGGTGGTACACAAGCGCTCCTGGGAGATCAACGAGGAGGTGCTGCTGGGCCTGCTGCGTGACCCGCGCTCGGTCGGCAACATCTCCGACGGCGGCGCCCACGGCAAGATGTTCTGCGGCTACGGCGACAACATCCTCCTGCTCACCGACTACGTGCGCGATCGCGGCCTGCTCACCATCGAGGAGGGCGTCCATGTGATGACCGGCAAGCTGGCCAACTTCTTCGGCCTGCACCAGCGCGGCGTGATCGCCGAGGGCAAGGTGGCGGACATCGCCGTGTTCGACCTGCAGAAAGTGGAGCGCCGGCCGGAAGAGCGCATCTGGGATGTCTGGGACGGCGAGGGCGGCCGCACCTACCGCTACACCCGCGCCGCGGCGCCGATGCTGCTGACCCTGGTCAACGGTGTGCCGACCTTCGACAACGGCGCGGTGACCGGCCGTTTCCCCGGCGACTTCGTCGGCCCCGAACCCGACCAGGCCGAAGCGCCCGCGATCGCGGCGTCATTTTGATACCACCTGCCGGGTAGGTGGCTGCGAGCGGCCACTTGCCCGGTCACCACGCCGCCGCAGGTCCCGGGGCGCGAATCCCGCGAATGTTCATTGGCTTAAACTTTGTTCATAAACTTGCCGATGTCTTCGCCCTGCCTTGTCAGTGGGCCGCGTGCTGTAATAGAACAGTGAACATAGCGCCAATAACCATCTGTTCCCCTTCGCGAGCACGACAATGACAGACCCGCAACCAGGCAAGGCTCCTCGCCAGACCGCCGGCTACGCGCCACCGCGTAAGCCCGGTTCTGTCCGCCGAACTTCCAGTATCGATGTCAGCTGGCCGGAAGGGCGCGAGGCCAGCGCGCGCTTCGTCGGCCGGGCCCGGGATATATTGACGGCTGCCGATGGCGCCGGATTCACCGCCCTTGCCGAAGATGGCTATATCGCTGCAATTGCCCCCGACCGCACGATCCAGGCGATCAGCGCCGCGCCCGCTCGCGACAGGCTCGACAAACTGCTGGGTGAGCGCGGCGGCGGTCACCTGCGCGAAGTCATCCGCGAGAACCTGCCCGAGGAAACCGCGCAGGGCACACCCCTGTACCTGATCCTCGATGATATCTCCGGCGTGAGCCTGATCTGCGGCTGGGCCTGGAGTCACTGGAGCAGCGACTGGCTGGGGCAAATACAAGGGCAGCGGGAAGAGCACCTGAAACGCATGGAGGGGGTTTGCATCGGGTTTCGCCCCGGGTCGAGGGCACTGGATCCGGCTCGATTCCTGATTCCCGCAGCCGAGGAGCCGGCGCCTTCACCGGGCCTGCGCCATCCCGGCGACCCGGAGGGCTGGCATGAATTCACCGCGCAGGAGGAGGTCGGCATGCGGCGGGCTCGCCGCGTCGACCTGTGGCGGGACGAGGTCATTCATATCGATTCCGCCTTCCAGGATAGCGCCTCCACGCCTGCGGGGGTGCGTATGGTATTGCACGAGTACCGGCTCACCGCGACGGCTGACCCGGCAACCCTCGAGATACTGACAATTGCCGCCGAGCCCGGTGTGTTGCCATTCCCGGAATGTACGGCTGCCCCGGCCAATCTGCAGCGCCTCGTGGGCACCCCGCTCGCCGAACTGCGGGCGAATGTGCTGGCCAGCCTGCCCGGTGTCGCGGGATGTACCCACCTGAATGATGCCCTGCGGGCGCTGGCGGAGGTACCGGTACTCGCACGCCACCTGCCCCCGCAGGAAGCTGCCCGGAGCTAGTCGAAAGCGCCTTCTTCCAGGGCCTCTGCGAAACTTTCCATCCAGTCCCGGCCTGCCGGGAGGGGCAAAATGAGCAACCGGGTCGCCGGGAAGCCTCGGGCGGCGCCTGCGCTCATGCCTGTCGTTGGCGCCCTGCCGTAGTGTGCTTCAGGGGATCAGCCGGCGCTGTCGCAACACGCCGATCCAGTGGCGCAGGGAAGCGTGGCTGTCGACGCAGGCGGTGAATCCCGCGCGGCGGATCTTGATCGTCGAGAGCAGGGTCGGGTAGGCGATTTGCGTTGCATCAGGGCGGATGAGGATGTCGCCGTAGTGGTGGCTCTGGCCGAGGAACTGCTGCAGTGATAAGCGGCGCAGCTGGTGCTTGCGCACGATGCTGTCCCAGATTTCCGCGCGCTCCACGAGGTAGGTGGCCAGGCGCAGTCGCTGTTCCGGCCCGTTGTCGATTTCCAGGGCATCTGCAAGCGCAGGCCAGGCGTCGCGCCAGGCGAACACGTCGCCGTTGGTGAAATTGAATACCTGGTTCTTCGCGGTGTCTACTTGCGCGGCCCATTCGAAGGCCTCCGCGAGCAGGCCGGCGTCGACCAGTTCGGCAATCTGGATTGCCCCGCCCGGGTAGCTGAAGGGCCTGCCTTCCTCCTTGCGGATGGCGGCGTAGGCGGCGAGCGGCAGCAGCGGGTTCATGGCGGCACCGGTGGCGGCGCCGATGATCACCTGGGGGCGGAAAATCGTCCAGTGGAAGCCGAATTTTGCCGCTTTCTCCCGAACGAAGTCCTCCTGCAGCCAGTAGAAGTTTTCATGCCGGTCGCGGGGCGCGTCCTCCCGTGCCGGTAGCGGCGGGGTGTGGCCCACATGGGCGCCGTAGGCCTTGGCGCCCTGCAGCAGGGCCACGTGCCGCAGGCCCGTCGCCCGCTCGCAGAGCGGGTTCAGGAGATTCGACAGCAGGGCGAGGTTCAGCTGCATCTGCGCCGGGTCCCGCCAGCCTTCCACCAGGCCGGGTTTTTCCGCCACGGCGGCGAAAATCACATGGGTTACAGCACACAGGCTGTCCGCGGCTTCCGCGCAGGCCTGCGGGTCGCTGAGATCCACTCCCAGGTGTTGAAAGCTGCCTTCCGGCGCCGCTTCGGGTTGGCGCCGGGAGAGGCCGATGGCATGCCAGTCCGGCGCGGCGGCGAAGTGGTGGAGCGCTGCTTCACCGGCCACTCCGGTCGCGCCGACTACAAGAACCGTGTTCACGCCAGCCCCGAGGCCGAGAGCGTCCGCTCAGTGGGCGCCTGCGCCGATCACCACCGGCAGCACGTTCCAGGCCAGCTGGAAGCTCGAGGGCGGGCGCCTGGCGTTGGCCATGTCGAAGCTGAACTCGGGCACCCGGCGGAGGAACTCCTGCACCATGATCTTTACCTCCAGCTTGGCGATGTGGGCGCCGAGGCAGAAGTGCACGCCGTGGCCGAAGGCCAGGTTGCGCCTGATCTCGCGGTTCCACTGGAACTGGTCCGGGTCGGGGAATTCCTTCTCGTCGCGCAGCGCGGAGCCGACCAGGTAGAACAGCCGCTGGCCCGGCTCGATGGCCTGGCCGGCGATGGTCACCGGCCGGTGGCAGGTGCGCATGAACCACTGGGCCGGGGCGCAGTAGCGGAGCATCTCCTCCACCGCCACCGGGACATTGTTCTCGAGATCCCCGCGCACCACTTCCAGTTGGGCCGGATTGTCCGCCAGCGCCTTGAGGCCCTGGGCGGTAACCTTGGGCACCGACTCGATGCCGCCGATAAAGGCACAAACCAGGTTCTGCGCCACCTCGCCGACACTCAGGGCGCGGCCGTTGTAGCGGTAGTTGATCAGCCCGTCGACCATCGGCACGCTGCCGTCGGCGCCGGCATCGAAGCGCGCCTGGATGTAGGGCAGGTAGTGCTGGATCGCGCCCTTCGCCACCGAGGCCGAGTCAAAGCCGCCGAGTTCCGGGTCGGTGCGGGTGCCGGAGTTGACGATGTCGAGGCAGAACTCCGCCTCTTCCTTCGGCATGCCGAGCAGGTGCATCATCACGTTGGAGGAGACGTAGCCACCGAAATCCCGGGTCAGGTTGAAAGTGCCTTTCGGCAGCAGTTCATCCAGCCGCTCATTGGCGAGTTGGCGGACGAAGTCCGCCAGCTTGCGCACCGTGCCCGGCATGATCGGCTTGATCTGCGCGTTGCGAATCTGCGAGTAGGCCGGCTGGCCGAGCTTCTGTGCCAGCGGGAAGGGCTCGTCGGGCGGAATCTCCGGCGCTTTCTCGTTGTGCTGGCGCAGGGCCGCCGGCGTCGGCAGGGAGCCCTCGCTCTCCATCAGCGTGTTGTCGGTGTCGTGGGTGAGCATCTCCACGATGTCCTCGAAGCGCGAGAGGAAGAAACCGTCGTACTTTTCCGAGTAGAACACCGGGTGGTCGCGGCGCAGGGTCTTGTAGTAGGGCTGCGGGTCGCGCATGACCTCCGGGTCGAAGGGGTCGTAGTAGAAGCCTGCGGGCTGGGCGTTGTCGGTCATAGTGGTTACCTGTCGCAAGCGACGCGGGCTTGCCTGGCTTTAATTCTGTTTGAGTATTAGCTAACATTGCGTCAGTTATTTGGTGCTAATCTAACGCAAAGCCGGCGCCGATGCCACTGTAATAGCGTATCTGCCGTAGCGACTACAGCGCTTCGGACATTGCGCTGAGGGTAGCGCGGCTGGCGCCTGCGATGGCCCGACGGGACCATGAGGCGACAGGACGTCGCCGATTGAGCCTGTACATGGATGTACGCTGTTTGGCGTGTCCCGGCGGGCCATTGCAGGTGACGGTCGTGCGGCGGATTCCCACGGCGCTTTGCATTGGCCCGTTTTGAGGGCCGGCCGGGATCGTCCCGGATACGTCAATGGCCATTCAATTTAAAATGACGCAACGTTAATTATTAAAGGAGTCGTCAATGTCCAACCTAAGCAGCCTCCTGCAGTCGGGCTCTCCCGCCTTCGCCACCTGGCTCGCCATCGCCAACAACATCTCCGCCGAACTGGTTGGCGGCGCCGGCTACGACTGCGTGGTCATCGACACCCAGCACGGCGACCCCACCTGGGCCAGCCTCGGCGGCCTCATACAGGCCATGGACCTCAACCGCACACCCTCACTGGTGCGCGTCGGCGGTGTCGACCAGGTACAGATCATGCGCGCCCTGGACCTCGGCGCGGCGGGGGTGGTGGTGCCCATGGTGTCGACCGTCGCCCAGGCCGAACACGCGGTGGAGGCCATGCACTACCCGCCGCGCGGCCTGCGCTCCTTTGGCAAGGTGAGAAACTATTACGGCAAGGAGGCGGCCCAGGCCGACCCCCTGTGCTTCGCGATGATCGAGACCGCCGAGGGCATGCAGAACCTCGAGGCCATCGCCGCGGTGGAGGGCGTCGACGGCCTCTTCGTCGGCCCGGTGGACCTGGGCCTCGGCCTGGGCCTCGGCCCGGTACTGGAAATGCACGACGAGGTGCTGGCGGCCATCGGCAGGATCGCCGCCGCCTGTGAGAAGCACGGCAAGATCAGCGCCAGCGCCAGTCTCGGCCAGGACTACTCGCGCGCGCTGCTGGAACTCGGCGTGCAGCTGGTGGTGCAGGGCAGTGACCTCGGCTTTATCCGCCGCGGCATGGCGGCGGATATCGGCGCCTTCAGGGCGCTGGTCGCGGAAAGCGCCGACGGGAACGCGTGAGCACCATGCAAACAGCAGACCTGCAGGCCGCACTGGCAGCCATTGTCGGCGAGAAATACCTCACGCTCGGCGCGGACATCGACACCCGCTACCGCATCGACCTGACCCAGAAATACTCGAGCCAGCCAGCCTTCCTGGTAAAACCGTCGAACACGGAAGAGGTTGCCGCCGTGGTTAAAGCCGCGGCGGCCGCGCGCACCCCGGTCACGGTGATCGGCGGGCAGACCGGCACCTGCGGCGCCGCGGTGCCCGCGGATGGCGGCATCGCGCTGTCCCTGGAGCGCATGAACAAGATCCTCGAGATCGACCAGGGCGCCATGACCATGACCGTCGAGGCGGGCTGCATCCTGCAACTGGCCCAGGAGGCGGCCGAGGCGGAGCAGCTGATGCTGCCGCTGGACCTCGGTGCCCGCGGCTCGGCGATGATCGGCGGGGTCATCGGCACCAACGCCGGCGGCAACCGGGTGCTGCGCTGGGGCATGATGCGCGACATGGTGATCGGCCTGGAGGCGGTGCTGGCGGACGGCACGGTGGTCTCCTCGCTGACCAAGATGCTCAAGGACAACGCCGGCTACAACTGGAAGCACCTGCTGATCGGCAGCGAGGGCACCCTGGGTATCGTCACCCGGGCGGTGCTGCGCCTGCGCCCCCTGCCCACCACCACCCAGACCGCGCTGCTGGCGCTGGACGATTTCGACGCCTGCATCAAGGTGCTGCGGGAACTCGGCACCACGCTCTCCGGCCGGCTGTCCTCCTACGAGCTGATGTGGCAGGACTTCTACCAGCGCATGAGCACTTCCCAGGTCGACGGCGGCGTCCAGCCGCTGCCCGGCAGCCACCCCTACTACGCGCTGGTCGAAGCCATGGGCGGCGACGCCGAGGGCGACGACGCGCAGTTCGAGCGCGCCCTGGGGCAGTTACTGGAGGCGGGCATCGTGGTCGACGCGGTGCTCGCCCAGTCCGAGCGCGAGCGGCAGTCGCTGTGGAATATCCGCGAGGAAATGCAGCACGGCCTCGCGCCCATGCGCCCCTTCCGCAGCTACGACGTGAGCATGGGGCAGGCGGACATGCCGGCCTTCGTCGCCGCGGCAAAGCAGAACTTCGCCGCGGCCTACCCCAACGTGGAGAGCATTTTTTACGGCCACGTCGGCGACGGCAACCTGCACGCGGTAGTGACCATCGGCGAGATGAGCGAGGAGATCGCCCACACCCTCGACACCTGCGTCTACCGGGCGGTGCAGGGGGTGAACGGCTCCATTTCCGCCGAGCACGGCATCGGTGTCGGCCGCGCGGCCTACATCGGCATGACCCGCAGCGCGGAGGAATTGCAGTTGATGCGAACCCTGAAGCGGGCGCTCGACCCGGATAATATTCTCAATCCGGGGAAGATGGTGGATATCGGGGCGGGTTGAGTTTCGAAGGGGTGGCGGGCTGGAGGTTCTTGCGCGGGCGCCGGGGCGCTTCGGAATGGGGTCAGAGTCGCGACTCTGACCCCGGGCTGGAGGTTCTTGCGCGGGCGCCGGGGCGTTTCGGAATGGGGTCAGAGTCGCGACTCTGACCCCGGACTGTGCGTGCCCCGACGCTGTTAAATCTCTCCTAGCCCCGGAACAGCGGCTCCGGCAGTCCCTTCACGCCCACATCCAGCGCATAGATAGCCCCATTGGCCTCGTGATCCGGGCCGATTTTCAGCCGCGTGGTAGTGACGTAGAGCGTGCCCAGGTCCGCGCCGCCGAAGCAGGCCTTGGTGGGGTTGGACACCGGCACCGGCACCACCCTGTCGAGGCTGCCGTCCGGCAGGTAGCGGCGCATGGCGCCGGCGCCCACCGCCGCCAGCCAGTAGCCGCCCTCGGCATCCACCGTGGCGCCATCGACAAAACCCTCGCCGTCGCGCAACTGCAGGAACTGCCGCGGGTTGTCGAGTTCGCCGGTTGCCGGGTCGAGGTCATGGGCGATGACCGTGCGGGTGGGCGCATCCGCGGTGTACAGGGTAGTGCCATCGGGGCTGACCGCGAGACCGTTGGCGACGCTGATTTGCGCCACCACCGGGGTCAGCACCTGGCCGTCGAGGCGGAAGATGAAGCCGCCCCTGGCGTCGCGGTTGGTCGGTGTGAAGTGGTGGTCGTAGGCGCCCACCCAGAGCCGCCCCTGGCGATCCACCAGCGTCTCGTGCAGCGAGATATGTGCCGGCAGTGGCGAGTCCAGGCGCAGCTTGAGGGCGCCGTCGGCGGGGTCGAAGTCGTAGATGCCGTCGGATAGCACCACCAGCATCCCGCCGGCGGCGCACAGGGCGATCCCGCCCACCCGGCCGGGCATCGGCCAGCACTGGTGCTCACCGCTCTCCGGCTGCCAGCGGTGGATTTCCGGGGGCTGCTCGCAGTTCACCCAGTACAGGGCCTGTTCTGCAGTGCTCCACAGGGGCGTTTCGCCGAGATGGTTGTCGGCCTGGAAGGCGGGGCTGGTATCGCTCATTAGGTCATTCCTGCTTTATGATTTGGCGCGCGAGGTTACGGCGAATTAACCGTGCCGCATTGACTCCCACGGCCGGTAAAATTAATAATACATCGTCAGTTTTTCAAGTGCCCGGCTGTGATCCTGCCTGGCGGCCCCCTCAGAATCGCCTGCACGACCAGCGCAAAGGGTGCCACTGAGCCGTTCCAAGGCCAAAGCTATAACGCTATAAGATTGGAGGTCCCGCAATGACCCAGGATATCAACGGCAAGCTCGATACTGTGCCTTTCCGCATCACCAATCCTGAATTGATTCCCACCCAGCGCTACTACGACGAGGCGTTTTTCCAGCTCGAGAAAGAGAAGCTCTGGCCCCACGTCTGGCAGATGGCCTGCCGGCTGGAGGAAATTCCCGAGGTGGGCGACTACGTGGTCTACGAAATCCTCGACAAGTCGGTCATCCTCGTACACGGCAAGGACGGGGTGAAAGCCTTCCACAACGCCTGCCGCCACCGCGGCGTGAAACTGGTGCACGGACCCGGCACCTGTGGTGAAAGCGGCTTTGTCTGTCCCTTCCACGGCTGGCGTTTCAACGCCGAAGGCGACTGCACCTTCGTCTTCGGCAAACAGATTTTCTCGCCGGAACTGCTGGAAAAGGCCGAAATCGACCTCGCCCCGGTGCGCATCGACTTCTGGGCCGGCTGCGCCTTCATCAACTTCGACGACGAGGCCCCGGGCCTGCGCGAATGCCTCGGCCCGGTGGCCGAGCGCATGGAGGGCCGCCACGCCGACAAGCTGCGCATGGAGTGGTGGTACGGCACGGTTCTGCCGACCAACTGGAAGCTGGCGCTGGAGGCCTTCCAGGAGGGCTACCACGTCATGCAGACCCACCCGCAGCTGCACGAGCGCACCTACAAGGCCGGCGCCCAGTACGGCCCGGATGCCGACGGCGTGATGCCCAACGAGGACCTCGCCCCGCGCGAAGTGGTCAACCTCACTGCGGATTTCATGGGCCGGCTGAGCGAGGGCATGGACGGCATGATTCACCGCAGCGAAGTCGCCGTGGTGGAAAAACTGCGGGAGATGGAAGTCCCCGAAGACCCGGACATGGCCAACATGATGTTCTACGGCGCCGCCTATGCCGCGGTGACCGAGGATGCCAAAGCCCGCGGCGTGCCGATCTTCGACCTGATCCAGGTGGCCCAGTCGCAGGAGTTCCACGCCGTTGAGTACATGTTCCCGCATTTCTTCCTGCTGCCTTTCATGGGCGCGATGTCCTCCTACCGGATCCGCCCGCTGACGGCGGAGACCTGCTTCTTCGAGATCTGGTCGCTGGTGATTCCGCCCGAGGGCGAACAACTCGACCCGCCCTCCGAACCGACCATCCTGCCCTACGATTCGCCGGACTTCCCGGAGATTCCGCGCCAGGACTACTCCAACCTGCCGATTCAGCAAAAGGGGCTGCACAATCTCCCGTACATGCGCCTCGGCAAGGGTGGTGACGGCCTGCCCGGCGAGGGTATGATCAGTAACTACCAGCGCCTGATCGACGGTTATCTGGCGGGTCTGGACAAGGAGACCCTGGCCAGGGGCTCACAGGTGACCAATAGCGGATTTGACGCTACGGTGCTCGATATCGGTTTCTGAAACGATCCTCGCGGTAACCACAGCATTCCTGACAACACCATAAAGGCACAGGAAAATGGCAGATTTCGATGAGACCCGCGACTTTGTCGTGGTCGGCAGCGGCGGCGGCTCCATGTGTGCGGGGCTGGTGATTCGCGCATCGGGCAAGGATGCCCTGATCCTGGAAAAGACCGACCTGGTCGGCGGCACCACCGCGCGCTCCGGTGGCGTGATGTGGATTCCCAACAACATGTTCATGCGCCGCGACGGTGTCGAGGACAGCCCCGAACTCGCCGCCACCTACCTCGACAACGTGGTCGGCGACCACCCGGACCAGCCCGGCGCCACCCGCGAGCGGCGCCAGGCCTACATCGACCAGGCGCCGCGCATGGTCGAGTTCCTGGTGCACCAGGGCGTGAAGCTGGACCGCGTCGGCTACTGGCCGGATTACTACGACGAGCGCCCCGGTGGTTCGGAGCAGGGGCGCACGGTGGTGGCCAAGGTGTTCGACGCCAATACCCTGGGCGAGTGGTCGGACAGGCTGCGGCCCAGCTTCATGCCGATCGCCGGCCCGATCGACGAAATGCTGCTCATCCCCAATTTCAAGCAGTCCTGGAAATCCAAGGGCACGATGTTGAAGATCGGCGTGCAGAACGCCCTCTCCCGAGTCATGGGCAAGAAGCTGGTCAGCGCCGGTGCGGCGCTGCAGGGGCGCATGCTGCAGGTGGCGCTGCGGGTGGGTGTGGAAATCCGCCTGCAGTCGCCGGTTGCCGAGTTGCTGGTCGAGGACGGCACCGTGGTCGGCGTGCTCAGCGAGAAGGACGGACGGCCCTGGCGGATCGGCGCGCGCATGGGCGTGCTGGTGAATGCCGGCGGCTTCTCCCGCAACCAGCGCATGCGCGACCAGTACCAGCCCGGCACCTCGGAAAAGTGGACCAATACGAATCCCGGCGACACCGGCGAGATGATCGAGGAAATGCAGCGCCACGGCGCCGCGATTGCCCAGATGGACGCCTTCGTCGGTTTCCAGACCACCCTGCCGCCGGGCAGCGAGAAGCAGGACGTCAAACCCGGCGTGCAGGGCATGACCGCCGCGCCGCACTGCATCCTCGTCGACCAGAGCGGTGTGCGCTACATGAATGAGGGCGGCTCCTACATGGCCTACTGCCAGGGCATGCTGGACCGCAACAAGGACGTACCCGCGGTGCCGAGCTGGGCGATATTCGACAGCCAGTACATCGAGAAATACATGCTCGCGGGCACCATGCCCGGCAGCAAGAAGCCCGCCGAGTGGTTTGGCAGCGGCTACCTGAACAAGGCGGCGACGATTCCCGGCCTGGCCGCACAGATCGGCATCGACCCGGATGTGCTGGAGGCGACGATCAAGCGCTTCAACGGCTTTGTCCGCAAAAACGACGACGAGGACTTCCAGCGCGGTGCCCGTGCCTACGACCGCTGGCTGGGGGACTTCACCCACAAGCCGTCGCAGACTCTCGGCACCATCGACAGCGGCCCCTACTACGCGGTGCAGGTCTACCCCGGTGATGTCGGCACCTATGGCGGTGTGGTCACCGATACGGCGGCCCGTGTCCTGCGCGAGGACGGCTCGGTGATCCCCGGGCTCTACGCGACGGGTGTCTCCACCGCCTCGGTGATGGGGCGCACCTACCCGGGGGCGGGCTGCAGTGTCGGGCCGTCCTTCGTCTGGGGCTATGTGGCGGCGAATCATGCGCTGGGGCAGGGTGGGTGACCTGGCCCCCGCTTACGAAATTTTCACCCGCATTATGGTCGCTTTGAGTTGTAATGGTCCTCCGGCGCAAGGGAGCCGCCCGCCCTGACCATAGCCCCTGCTGGAACACGCCAAAAAACGCACATCCATGTGCAGGCTCAGGCGGCGACGTCCTGTCGCCTCATGGTTCCAGCAGGGGCTATGGCCAGCGCGGGCTCGCGCTGTGCCTTGATCCAGACGTGTGTGTATTACGTAGTTACCAGAAATCAGAGGAATAACCATGAACCTTACCCTCTCCGAAGACAGCCAGATGGTGCGGGACATGTTCCAGCGCTTCTTCGAAACCGAGTCCACCTCCGAGCGCATCCGCGCCGCGGAGCCGGTCGGTTTCGATGCCGACCTGTGGCGCGAGCTGGTGGCGCTGGATGCGCCCTGTATCCGCCTCTCCGCGGAAGCCGGCGGCAGCGGCATGGACCTGTTCGACGCCTGCCTGATGATGGAGGAGGCCGGTCGCCGCCTGGCCTCCGCGCCCCTGGCAGAGGCGGTTGCGGCCATGCGCCTGCTGGGTGAAGTCGGTGGCGAGGCCGCGCACAAGTGGATCGAGCGCATCGGCGATGGCGAGAGCATCCTCGTCCTGGCCCTGCAAAAAGCCGAGGCAGGCGTCAGCCAGCTGGTGCCCGGTGCCGCCGTGGCCAAGGGCATCGTGACCTTTGATGGCTCTGCGCTGGCGATTGAACAGCCCGCCGCGGCGCTCGAGGCGCCGCACACGCTGGGAGGCAACGCGCTCGGCGTGTTCACTCCGGGCAGTGGCGCGCGGGAAGTCATCGCCGAGGGCGATGCCGCTGCGCAGGCCTGGGAAGCCGCCGTGGAGGAGTGGAAGATCCTCAATTCCGCCGCGCTGGTCGGCCTGTCCCAGCAGGCGCTGGCGATGGCGGCGGAATACGCCAGCGAGCGCGAGGCCTTCGGCTCCTTCATCGGCGCCTACCAGGGCATCGGCCACCCGCTGGCGGATGACGTCATCGACGCCGACGCGGGCCGCCTGCTGCTGTGGTGGACCCTGCGCCGCATCGCCGATGGCAAGGCCGACGCCGGCGCCTGTATTTCCCAGCTCTACTGGTGGGCCAACCGCACCGCGACCAGCGCTGTGGGCCACGCCATCCACACCTTCGGCGGCTACGGCCTGTCCAACGAATACGACATCCAGCTCTACCACCGCCGCGCCAAGGCCTGGGGCCTGGTGCTCGGCGACCCGGCGGAGGAGTGCGTGCGCGCCGCGCGGCGGCAGGTGCTGGGCGAGGCGGCGAGCCTGCCTGAGGTCGGCAGTTTGTCGATCGACTTCAGCCCGCCGGAGGGCGGCGAGGCGCTGGCGGCGGAGACCCGCGCGCTGTTCGACGCCATCATCGACCCGCAGAAACACCTGCTCCACGACCACTCCTTCGAGTCCCACGACTGGGACGTGCACCGCGCCCTCGGCGAGGCCGGGCTGCTGTTCCCGAGCTGGCCGGAAGAGTGGGGCGGCCGCGGCGCGGACAAGGACTCCGCCCGCGCCAGCCGCGCCGTGTGGCAGGACGTCGGCTACACGCCGCCCTCCGCCGGGGTGACCGGGATGATCGGCGAGGCAGTCATGCACTTCGGCTCCCAGGAACTGAAGGACGAGGTACTGCTGCGCTTCGCCCGCGGGGAGGTCACCGGCTGCCTCGGCTACACCGAGCCCTCCTGCGGCTCCGACGTGTTCGCGGCGAAGACCCGCGCCGTGCGCGACGGCGACGACTGGGTGATCAACGGCCAGAAGATGTTCACCTCCGGCGCCAACCTCGCCAGCTACGTCTTCCTGCTCACCCGCACCGACCCGGACGCCCCCAAGCACCGCGGCCTGACCATGTTCCTGGTGCCGCTGGACGACCCGGGCGTGGAGATCCACCCGGTCTACACCTTTATGGACGAGCGCACCAACGCGACCTTCTACTCCGACGTTCGCGTCCCCGACCGCTACCGTGTCGGCGAGGTCAACGGCGGCGTGGTGGTCATGTCCTCGGCGCTGAGCCAGGAGCAGAGCGGCGGTGGCTATTACCGCAACATGCGCGAGATGGCTCATGCGGTGGAAGAATGGGCCCGCGGCCGCGAGCGCAACGGCCGGCCGATGCTGGAAGACTCCGGCACCCTGGCGCGGCTGGCGGAAACCTACACCCGGGCCAATATTGCCGAGACCATGGAGGCGCGGGTTCTCGCCACCCGGCTGGCCGGCGAACCGGACCTGGCCTACGGGCCGGCTTCGAAGATCTTCGTCACCGAGTCTTTCATTACGGTTTCCAGGGACCTCATCGACCTCGCCGCGCCGGATTCGCTGGTGCGCGGCAAAGAGGGCCTGGGCCTGGTGGAAATGGGCTACCGGCATTCCTCGGCGACGACCATCTACGGCGGTTCCTCCGAGGTGCTGCGGAGCATGGTAGCGGAGCGCCGTCTCGGCCTGCCGCGCAGCCGGGGCTGAGCCCGGCTGCCGACGCCGCAACGGGTCGACTTGCGCCGAGTATTACGCGAGCGGCCCGCAGGCGTGTTAGTATGCCTCCCGGGTGACGGTTCCCGCTCGATGTTTTCCCTGTACGGTAGCGTAAGCGGGTTGTGTCGGCGAAGGGCTCGTCATCCATATTCGAGTCGGAAATCGACTCTCATAGGCCGGGCCCCGCGAACAGCGTGCACCGGCATTTTCATAAGCTAACAGACCAGAGAAATTTCGATGGCAGATAAACCCATCCGCAAGACTCCACAAAAAAAATCAGCTGCCGCCAGCGAAACCTCGGAGTCCATTGCCGAGCAGACCCGGCGCTTCCTGCAGGCGGGAAACAGCATCGAAAAAATAGCCTCCGGTGTCAGCGGCCAGGAGAGATGGGGCGGGAAGAAGTAGTTTCCGCGAGCGCCCCGGGCCGGCTTGAGTAGTCAGCCGCGCTAACTGACGGCGAAAACCCGGCTGAGCGGTGAATTTGCCGGCGACGAAACATCTGCTGATGTAAACACTGTGGTGCTCGCATCCGCGCGGCACTGGATGGGCACTGCGCGCCCGGCCTGGCGCGCCCCCGAGCAACAGCTATTGCCGCCCTGAAGGTTCTCAGCCCGGTCCCCAGCCTTTATAGTTTTGCCTGCGCAATCGACGGCCCACAGAAGCCGGCCAATAACGGGAGAGGCGAACAGGTGGTAGAAAAAATCGACTGGATACGGGGCGACATGCTCGGACTGGAACTCCCCGCCCACCCCGAGGCCCTGCGCGAGGGCGGCGAGGCTTTCCTGACAACAGCATTTCGCGCCGCCGGCGCCATCGGCGAAGACAACAGCGTCAGCCGTATCACCGAATTCCGCGACTGTCCCGGCGGCAGCACCGGGAAGAAACTGTTCCTCGGCGTTGAGTACGCCAGGGACGAGCCCGGCCTGCACCGCGAACTGTTCGTCAAGTTCTCCCGCGACTTCGACAGCGCCCGGCGCGACGGTGCGCGCATCCAGATGGAACTCGAAGTGCGCTTCGCCCTGCTGTCGCGGGCGCCGGAGTTTCCCATCGACGTGGCCAAATGCTATTTCTCCGATTACCACGAGGAGACCGGCACCGGCATACTGATCACCCAGCGGGCCGTATTCGGCGAGGGCAACGTCGAGCCCCACTACGGCAAGTGCCTCGACTACCTGATGCCGGACCAGATCGGCCACTACCGCGCCGTGATCGGCGCCCTCGGCCGCCTCGCCGGTACGCACAAGGCGGGCAAGCTGCCGGATAGCGTCGAGCGCTATTTCCCCTACGAGCCGGAGAAGCTCGACGTCAGTGCCCGGGAGGCCTATACCCCGGAGCAGATTGGCAACCGTGTTTCCCGCTACGCGGAATTCGCCGCAAGCTATGCCCGCTTCCTGCCCCCGCAGATTCGCAGCGCGGAGTTCATCGCCCGGCTGCGGGACGAGGCGCCACGCTTCCAGGGCCTGCTGCCCGCCGTGCGCGAGGCGCTGGCGGCACAGCCGGAGTTCATCGCCCTGTGCCACTGGAATGCCAACATCGACAACGCCTGGTTCTGGCGTGACGGGGACGACTCGCTGCACTGCGGTCTTCTCGACTGGGGCAATGTCAGCCAGATGAACGTTGCCATGGCCCTGTGGGGTTGCCTGAGCGCGGCGGAGACGGATCTCTGGAACGACCACCTCGACGAGTTGCTGGCGGTATTCGTCGGTGAGTTCGCCGCCGCTGGCGGGCCTTCGCTGGATGTGGAGGAGCTGCGCCGCCATCTCGCGCTGTACATCGGCGAGATGGGCCTGGCCTGGATGCTCGACGCGCCGCCGCTGATTCTCTCCATGGTGCCGGATCTGGCTGATGTGCAGGATCGCACTGATCCGCGGCTCAAGGAGCGCGAGAGTGCGCGCAACCAGCTGTTGATCATGAGTAACTTCCTGAATTTCTGGGAGGGATACGACTACGCCGGGCTACTTCGTGAATTGGGTCAGGGTTGATTTAGTCGGGCTTGTTGGCCGTGCAAAGCCATCCGCCCGCGAGTCAATCTCTCCATTTCCGGGACCGCCAAAAAGCGCCATCCATGGCAGGCTCGACCTCCCGGAGCGCCGGCCGGTCCATCCCTGTCCTCGGACGCCCCGCAAAGGGAGAGATCGACTCACGTGCTAACGCCATGACATTCGAGTCACGCCGAAATATCACTTTTGACAGAGTGAAGACCATTCGCTGGCACTGCAGAGGACAGGGCCCAGGATGTTTGCTGCGGAAAACATCCGAAGCCATGGATGGCTGAGGTTGAGCTGCCATGGATGGCGCTTTTGCGTTTTTCCGCAGCCAACATCCTGGGGCCTGGCCGGTACCGAAGCCACCGAAGCCACCGAAGCCACGAATTCTGCAGAAGCTTCAATCCCCAGCCTCAATCGCCCCCTGCCGCGCCGCCATAATTGCCTGCAGGTGATTGATCCCGTCACCCGCGCTGTGCCCCCCGTCCACATTCAACTCCGTCCCCGTGACAAAACGCGAACGGTCGCTGGCGAGATACACCGCCGCCTGGGCGATGTCCTCGGGCGAGCCGAGTACCTTCAGCGGCTGGTTGGCCGTCATCGGCTCCACCAGCGCCTGCTTGATACGCTCGACCGTCTGCGCACTCATGCCCGGTTCCGGGAAAGGCGACATCTCGGTCATGATCTGCCCCGGGTTGATGCAGTTGACCCGCACACCGTAGCTGCCGAAATCGATCGCCGCGCACTTGGTGAAGTGAATGACCGCCGCCTTGGAGGCGCGGTAGGGCACCACACCCCAGCCGGGCAGGGCACCGCCCATGGAGGCCGTGTTGATGATCGAGCCGCCGCCGTGCTCGGCCATGTAGCGCGCCGCCACCTGGCAGCCGAGCATGACGCCGAGGACGTTGACCTCCATCACCCGCTGGAAGTCCGCCAGGTCGTCGTCGACGAAGCGCAGGTAGGGCATGGAGGAGATGCCGGCGTTGTTGTACATGACGTCGAGACCACCGAACTCCCGGTCGGCCGTTGCCACCAGCGCCCTGAGCTCCTCTGCGCTGGTGACGTCGGTGCGCTGGAACAGGGCGTTGGGCCCGAGTGCGTCGGCGAGGGCCTGGCCGCCCGCGGCATCGACATCGGCGATGATGACCCGGGCGCCCTCGGCGACAAACAGTTCTACCGTAGCGCGGCCGATGCCGCTGGCACCGCCGGTGATGATCGCGACCTTTCCTGCCAGTTCCTGACTCATTTGTGCACCTCTTTGTTACTGTTATGGTGGGCTTGCTGCGGGTGGCGGCGGTATACCCGCCGCAGGCATTATGGGAAACTATGTTTCAAATGGTCAAGCGGCGGCGCGCCCGCGTACGCCGGGCCTTCTTTCCGGATATACGAATAACAGCAGAGGACCGGGCTATGAGTTCAGCCGTCGCAGTGGTGGAGCAGTTCTTTACCGATTTCAACCAGGGCCACGAGGGCATGTACGACGCCATTCGCCGCTATTTCAGGCCGGACACGCTGTGGGACAACGTCGGCCTGGCGGTCACCACCGGGGTCGATGAGGCGGTCGCGCTGGTCAGCCAGTTCCACGAGGACATGAGTATCGCGGCGGTGAAGGTCGAGATGCTGGCGATCGCCGCCGACGGCAACAAGGTATTCACCGAGCGCATCGACCGCCTCTACAACGACGCCGGCGAGGAGCTCTCCGCGCCGCTGGTGGTGGGGGTGCTGAGCGTCGAGGGCGACAAGATCAGTGAGTGGCGGGACTACTTCGACATCCGCGAGGCCCAGGAACTCTCTTCCTGAACCGCGCCCGATACTTCCCCCGGGAGCTGGCACATGACTGTCGCTGAGCCCTTCGAAATCCGTGTCCCCGACGCGGCGCTGGCCGACCTGCAGCGGCGCCTTGCGGCGACCCGCTGGGCCGCCGACGCCTACGAGGACAGCTGGGCCTTCGGCACGCCCCGGGCATTTGCCGGGGAACTGTGCGAGCGCTGGCAGCGCTTTGACTGGCGGGCGCTGGAGGCGCGGCTGAACCGCTTCGACCAGGTCCGCCTGGAACTCGAGGGCCTGCGGCTGCACAGCCTGCACCACCGCTCGGCCCGGGCCGATGCCATGCCCCTACTGTTACTGCACGGCTGGCCCGGCTCCTTCCTCGATTTCTCCAGACTGTGGGAACCGCTGGCGGCGCCCGCGCCGGGAGAGCCGGCCTTCCATGTGGTCTGTCCCTCGCTGCCCGGTTACGGCTTTTCCACGACCCGCCCCGGGATCAACGCCCAGCGTATCGCCGGCCTGCTGGTGCAAGTCATGGCGGCGCTGGGCTACAAGCGTTTCCTGGTCCAGGGGGGCAACTGGGGGAGCCTGATCGGCACCGAGATCGCCCGCCAGTTTCCCGATCGGGTGATCGGGCTGCACCTGTCGTCGGTCAGTGGCAGCCCGCCATCGGCTGAGGAAAATCCCACCATCAGTGAGGAGGAGCGCTCGTGGCTGTCAGACCACGCCAGCTTCCCCCACTTCGCCCAGCTCTCCCAGGCACCGCTATCCCCCGCTCATGCCCTGAACGATTCGCCGGCGGGCCTTGTCGCCTGGCTGGGGGAAAAACTCTACGACTGGGCGGATAACCGCGCCGGCGCCCCGGCAATCAGTCCGGAGACTATGCTGGCGACCATCGCCCTGTACTGGTTCACCGGCAGCATCGGTACCTCTATGGCGCTGTACCGGGAGTTGATCCTCAATCCACCGGTGGAGAAATTCGTCGACCTGCCGACGGCGGTGTCGGTGTTTCCGTACTCGGTGGCGAAGCTGCCGCGCAGCTGGGCCGAGCGACACTACACGGTAGTGCAGTGGCGGGTGCACGAAAGGGGCGGGCATTTCCCCGCGCTGGAGGTGCCGGAACTCTTGCTCGAGGATATGCGCCGCTTCGCCGCAGCGCTCGGGTGACTCAGGCCTTGCGCGTCTGCTTCGGGTGCTTGCGCTCGGGGTAGCAGGTCGTGCAGATCTCGCACACCCGGCCGTCGCAGCCGCGGGCGGTGCAGTATTCGCGGCCGTAGTAGATGATCTGCAGGTGCAGGCGGTTCCACGCCTCCTCCGGGAACAGGCGCTTCAGGTCGCGCTCGGTCTGCACCACGTTCTTGCCGGAAGTCAGGCCCCAGCGCTGGGCGAGGCGGTGGATGTGAGTGTCCACCGGAAAGGCCGGCACGCCGAAGGCCTGGGACATTACCACGCTGGCGGTCTTGTGGCCGACCCCGGGCAGCTGCTCCAGGGCCTCCATGTCCTGCGGCACTTCGCCGTCGTAGTCCTCGACGAGGATCTCGCTGAGGCGCTTGATTGCTTTGGATTTCTGCGGCGACAGGCCACAGGGGCGGATAATTTCGCGGATCGTTTCCACGTCCTGCTGGGCCATGTCGCGCGGGTTGTCGGCCAGGGCGAACAGCGCCGGCGTGACCGTGTTGACCCGCTCGTCGGTGCACTGGGCACTGAGCAGCACCGCCACCAGCAGGGTGAAGGGATCGCTGTGGTCGAGCGGGATCGGGGTTTCCGGGTACAGCTCCTGCAGCCGGTGCAGGATGTAGTCGACGCGTTCGGCTTTCAGCACAGGGAGGTCTACAGGCTCTGCAGGTAGTGTTTGATGCGCTCCGCCGCTTCCACGCACTGGGCGATGTCGGCCACCAGGGCCATGCGCACCCGGTAGTCCGCGGGGTTGCCCTGGCCGGTGTCGCGGGCGAGGTAGCAGCCGGGCAGCACGGTGATGTGCTCGCGGGCGAACAGCTCGCGGGAAAAATCCGTTGCCGGGATCGGTGTTTTCGGCCACAGGTAGAAGCCGGCGTCGGGCAGGCTCACGTCGAGGGCGCCGTCGAGTATGCCCAGCACCGAGTCGAACTTCTCCCGGTAGCGCAGGCGGTTCTGCACCACGTGGGCCTCGTCCTGCCAGGCCGCGGTACTGGCGATCTGGTGGTGGGGCGGCATGGCGCAGCCGTGGTAGGTGCGGTAGAGGGCGAAGCGGTCGAGGATGTCGGCGTCGCCGGCGACGAAGCCGGAGCGCAGGCCGGGCAGGTTGGAGCGCTTGGACAGGCTGTGGAAGACCACGCAGTTGCGGTAGTCGTGCTCACCCATCTCGGCGCAGGCCTGCAGCAGGCCGGGGGGCGGGTTGTCCTCGTCGAAGTAGATCTCCGAGTAACACTCGTCGGAGGCGATGACGAAATCGAACTCCCGCGCCTTGCGCACCAGCCACTGCAGGCGCGCCATGGGGATGACCGCGCCGGTGGGGTTGCCGGGACTGCAGATGTACAGCAGCTGGCAGGCGCGCCACTGGGCCTCGCTCACGCTGTCGAAGTCGGGCAGGTAGCCGGTAGCCTCGGTGCAATCGATGAAACCGGTGCGGGCGCCCGCCAGCAGGGCGGCACCCTCGTAGATCTGGTAGAACGGGTTGGGCGAGAGCACCAGGGCGTCCGGCCCGCGCTCGACCACGGTCTGGGCGAAGGCGAACAGGGCCTCGCGGGTGCCGTTGACCGGCAGCACCTGGCGCTCCGGGTCGACGCCCTGCAGATTGAAGCGCCGCTCCAGCCAGCGGCCGATGGCGGCGCGCAGTTTCACCGTGCCCCTGGTGAGCGGGTACTGGGAGAGCTTGTCGAGGTTCTGCTGCAGGGATTGCTGCACGAAGCGCGGCGCCGGGTGCTTCGGCTCGCCGATGGACAGGGCGATGGCGCTCTTGTGGGCCGGCGCTTCCAGGTCGGCGAACAGGGCGCGCAGCTTTTCAAAGGGGTAGGGCTGAAGTTTTTCGAGATCCGGGTTCATGCGGGTTCCAGGTGTCAGGCGGCGACCAGTTCATCGAGTTCTTCGCGGATGGCCTTCTGCAGGGCCTCACAGCGCTCGGGGTCGGTAATCGGCTGCTCGTTGCCGTCGGTAATGAAAAAGACGTCCTCGACGCGCTCGCCCAGGGTCTGGATCTTGGCGGCCTGCAGTTCGATACCGAACTCGACAAAGATCCGCCCGATCCGGGCCAGCAGGCCGGGGCGGTCGGGTGAGAGCACTTCCAGCACCGAGTAGTTCTTGACCGTGTCCACCGACATGCTGGTCTCCGTCGGCATGGCGAAGGAGCGCTGGCGGCGGGGGGTGCGCCGCTGTACGGTCGCCACCACCGGTTCGTCCTTGCTCAGCGAGCGCGCCACCTGGGCGCGGACGTAGTCCTGCCGCGCCACGTCGGCGGCGATGGACTTGCCGTCGGAACCGAGGACGAAAAAGGTATCCAGGGTCATGCCGTCGTTGGCGTTGTAGATGCGCGCGTCGTAGATCGACAGGTCGAGTATTTCCAGTTGCGCGCAGATGCGCGAGAACAGCTGGGCGTTGGATTGCGCATGAATGAAGATCTGCGAGGTATTGGCGACGCTGGAGTCGATGCTGGAACGGATCAGCACCAGCGGCTTGCTCTTGTCGTAGTGGCCGGCGATGGCCTCGGTGTGCCAGGCGATATCCTCCGGCTTCTCGCGCAGGAAGTAGTCCTCGCCGCGCTCCTTCCACAATTCGTCGAGGTCCTCGGCGGTGAAGCCGCGGTACTCGAGGATGTCCATCGCGTTGCTGCGCGCCTCGTCGATCCAGTCCTGCTTGTCGACCGGGTTCTCCAGGCCGCGGCGCAGGGCGCGCTTGGTCTCGGCGAACAGCTGGCGCAAGAGGCTGCCGCGCCAGGCGTTCCACAGGGTCGGGTTGGTGCCGTTGATGTCGGCCACGGTCAGCGAGATCAGGTAGTCCAGGCGAACCTGGTCGCCGACATGCTGGGCGAACTGCAGGATGACGTCCGGGTCGGAGATGTCGCGGCGCTGGGACACCGCGGACATCACCAGGTGGTTCTGCACCAGCCAGACCACCAGGTTGGTATCGCGCTGGGACAGCCGGTGGCGCTGGCAGAAACGCTCCGCATCCACGGCGCCGAGTTCCGAGTGATCGCCGCCGCGGCCCTTGCCGATGTCGTGGAACAGGCCGGCCAGGTAGAGCAGTTCGATCTTCGGCAGCCGCGCCACCACCCGGCTGGTGACCGGGAAACGCTCGGCGAATTCGGGGATCTGGAAGCGGCGCATGTTCTCGATCACTTCCAGGGTGTGGGCGTCCACCGTGTAGGCATGGAACAGGTCGTGCTGCATCTGGCCGATGATCTGGCCGAATTCGGGGATATAACGGCCGAGTACGCCATAGCGGGTCATGCGCTTGAGCAGACGGGTCAGGCGGTAGGGCGAACGGAGGAATTCCAGGAACATGTCCTGGCAGGCCTCGGTCTCGCGGAACTCGTCGTCGATCAGGTGCAGGCTGTCGCGCAGCAGGCGGATGGTGTGGGCGGCGACGCCGGTGACGACCTCGTTCTGCGCGCTGAGCAGGAAGACTTCGAGTATCGCCGGTGGCCAGTCGTGGAAGACCTCGTCGTGCACGGCCTCGATATAGCTGCCGCGAATCTGGAAACGCTCGTTCAGGGGCGTGATCGTCTCGCCTTCGCCGCTGAAGATCGCCTGTTCGAAATTCTGGATCAGCACCTCGTTGAGCATGCCCAGGGACTGCGCCCAGCGATAGTAGACCTGCATGAACTGCTCGACGGCGAGCCGGTCGCCGTCCTCAAAGCCCCACAAGTCGGCCAGCGCCCGCTGGTGGTCGAACAGCAGGCGGTCTTCTTCGCGGTCGGTGATCATGTGCAGGGCATAGCGCACCCGCCACATGAACTCACGGCCGTCGCTGAGGATTTTCAGGTCTTCCTCCGGCAGGAAATTGGCCGAGGCGAAAGCGGCCTCCCAGCCCTCGCCGAGGTGGCGGCGGGCAATCCAGCCTATGTTCTGCAGGTCGCGCAGGCCGCCGGGCGAGCTTTTGACATTGGGTTCGAGGTTGTACTCGGTATCGGCGAACTTCTGGTGGCGATTGCTCTGCTCTTCCAGCTTGGCGCGGAAAAATTCGGTGTCCGGCCACATCTTGTCCGCGGCGGTGAGCCGGTGCACTTCGGCGATCAGCCCCGCGGGGCCGCCGAGGGCCCGGGCTTCCATCAGGTTGGTGAGGATGGTGAGGTCGTCGCGCGCCGCGGCCACGCATTCCTCCACCGTGCGCACGCTGTGTCCCACCTGCAGGCCGATGTCCCAGAGCAGGGTGAGGAATTGCTCGAGCCTTGATTCGGCGCCCTGGCAGTCGTTGCCGAGCAGCAGCAGGATGTCGATATCGGAGTGGGGGTGGAGCTCACCGCGCCCGTAGCCACCCACTGCGACCAGGGCGACCGGCAGTTCGCCGAAGTCCTGGCGCTCCCAGAGGATGCCCAGCAGGGTGTCCATGAAGGCGGCCCGCTGGCGCAACAGTATCCCGGTGACCTCGCCGGCGCGAAAACGCCGGTGCAGTTCCTCGGTGGCCTGGCTGATCGCTTGCTTGCAGGCGCGGATAAGCTCCGCAAGACTGCCGGCGCTGTTGAACTGCGCGCGGTCGAAGATTTCCGGGGTTAGCTCAGCGGGGCTCGGCACAGGCGCTCCTAGAACGGTTCTTCGGAGCGGCGGGTGAAGATCTCACAGCCATCCGCGGTAACGCCCAGGGTGTGCTCCCACTGGGCCGACAGCCGGCCGTCGCGGGTGGTGACGGTCCAGCCATCTTTCTGGTTGAGCTTGGTATGGCGCTTGCCCGCGTTGATCATCGGCTCGATGGTGAAGGTCATGCCCTCTTCCAGGCGCATGCCGCTGCCGACCTTGCCGTAGTGGAGGATCTGCGGGTCCTCGTGGAATATCTTGCCGATACCGTGGCCACAGTACTCGCGCACCACGGAGTAGTAGTTCTTCTCGGCGTGCTGCTGGATCACCGCGCCGATGTCGCCGAGGGTGGCGCCGGGGCGGACGATGTCCAGCGCCTTGTACAGGCACTCCTGGGTAACCTTGATCAGGCGCTGGGCGTGGGGCGCTACATCGCCCACCTCGACCATGATGCTGCTGTCGCCGTGGTAGCCGTCGACGATGACGGTCACGTCGATATTTACGATGTCGCCGTTCTTCAGGTTCTTGGTGTCGGAGGGGATGCCATGGCAGACCACGTCGTTGACGGAGGTGCAGATGGAGCGCGGGAAGCCGTGGTAATTGAGCGGGGCGGGGATGGCGCCCTTGGCGACGATGTACTCGTGGCAGATGCTGTCCAGCTCGCCGGTGGAGATGCCCGGTTCCACTTTGGGACGGATCATCTCCAGGACTTCCGCCGCCAGTGCGCCAGCGGCGCGCATGCGCTCGATTTCTTCCGCGCTCTTGATTGTTACACCCATGTCTAACCTGTTGAATCGTATGCTTTCTGGCGGCAGCCGGAGAAATGGCGCCGCCGTGGGACCGGTCATTCTACCCCAAGGGGGTGGTGGCCTGACAGCGCCGGGCCGGAGAATTCCGGGGGGTGGACCTCGCGTGGCCTTTGCCTTTGGTTGTCCGGGAGTGGGCGGCCTGCGGGAGCCACATCGCTTCCGCTTGCTCAGAAAGCGTTTATATTCGCCGCGAAAGCGATGTGGCTCCCGCAGGCCGTCGACGCGCAGCACTCTTTAGCTGTCTGCGCCTCGACACGAATCGGGGCGGACACTCGCTGCAGCCCAGCCCTTGCCGGCGCATTTTCCGTGCGTCGAGTCAAAACGCTTTCGAGTAAGCGCGGGAAATGCGCCGGCAAGGGCGTGCGAAGTCCCGTTCGGGTGACTGAACCCGGCCTTTCAACCAGCCGCTGACTATGGTATAAAGCGCGCCTCATTTTCCGGGTCAGGGCATCGGGCCGTGGTTCCGGGGGGTGGGAAACCAATGACGCACACATATCGCAACCCGTTCCAGGGTGCCGGTTCGCCGGTTTGGACGCGGGGGTATGTGGAGGACTAACCCAATACAAGGTAACTGTATTATGTCGCAAGTAAGCATGCGCGACCTGCTTCAGGCAGGCGCACACTTTGGTCACCAGACCCGCTACTGGAACCCCAAGATGGACCAGTACATCTTCGGTGCCCGCAACAAGATCCACATCATCAACCTGGAGCACACCGTTCCCGCCTTCAACGAAGCGCTGGACATGGTGAAGCGCCTGGCCGGCAACAAGAACAAGATCCTGTTCGTTGGCACCAAGCGCGCTGCAGGCAAGATCATCAAGGAACAGGCCGAGCGCGCTGGCCAGCCCTACGTCAGCCACCGCTGGCTGGGTGGCATGCTGACCAACTACAAGACCATCCGCGCTTCCATCAAGCGCCTGCGTGATCTTGAAGCCCAGCAGTCCGATGGCACCTTTGCCCGCCTGACCAAGAAAGAAGCCCTGATGCGCACCCGTGACATGGAGAAGCTCGAGCGCTCCATCGGCGGTATCAAGGACATGGGCGGCCTGCCCGACGCGCTGTTCGTGGTTGACGTCGACCACGAGCGCATCGCCATCACCGAAGCCAACAAACTGGGCATCCCCGTTATCGGCATCGTCGACACCAACTCCAACCCGGACGGCGTTGACTACGTGATCCCCGGCAACGACGACGCGATTCGCGCCATCAAGCTGTACGTCTCCGCCGTGGCCGACGCCTGCCTCGCGGGCCGCGCCGACAGCGGTGAAGCCGTTGCGGCTGCCGTCAGCGACGAGTTCGTTGAAGAAGCTGCCGAAGCCGGAGAAACGGCTGCCGAGTAAGCCAGCTGAGCCCGGTGTTGCATCAACTGTAACGCCGGGCCCACAGACTATCCCCGGCGCAGCCGGGTTTTTTATTTAGAGATCCAGAATTCCGGGATTCCAGAGGAGGACAACCAATGTCAGCAAAACTGGTTAAAGAATTACGCGAGCGGACCGGCCTGGGCCTGCTCGAGTGCAAGAAAGCCCTGGCTGAAGCCGGTGGCGACGTCGACAAGGCGATTGAAGAACTGCGCAAATCCAGCGGTATGAAAGCGGCGAAGAAAGCCGGCCGCACCGCCGCTGACGGCGTGGTAGCCACCCGTGTGGCCGAGGACGGCAGCTTCGCGATCATCGCGGAAATCAACTCCGAGACCGACTTCGTCGCCCGCGACGACAACTTCCTGTCCTTCGTCGAGAAAGTCGTCAATGCCGCCTTCGCAGGCAAGCAGACCGACGTGCCCACACTGATGGAAGGCGAGCTGGAAGAAGCCCGCCAGGCGCTGGTACAGAAAATCGGTGAGAACATCGGCGTGCGCCGTATTGAGCTGGTCACCGCCGACGCTGGCGTGGTCGGCTCCTACGTCCACGGCAACAAGCGCATCGCCGTACTGGTGGCACTGAAAGGCGGCGACCAGGACCTGGCTCGCGATGTCGCCATGCACGTGGCTGCGTCCAACCCGCACGTGGTATCCCCCGCGGACATGCCGCAGGAACTGATCGCCAAGGAGAAGGAAATCTATACCGCCCAGGCCGCCGAGTCCGGCAAGCCTGCGGAAATCATCGAGAAGATGATCGGTGGCCGGGTGAACAAGTTCCTCGCCGAGAACTCCCTGGTCGAGCAGCCCTTCGTCAAGGACCCCGACGTCAAGGTCGGCAAGCTGGTTTCCGCTGCCGGTGCTGAAGTTGCCTCTTTCGTCCGCTTCGAAGTCGGTGAAGGCATCGAAGTCGAGAAAGTGGACTTTGCTGAAGAGGTTGCCGCTCAGCTCAAGGGCTGATCCGCACCGCCAACAGCTGTAACGAAAGCGGGGCCATTGGCCCCGTTTTTTATGTCCATGGATGGACGGTATGCCGCGAGAGGCCATGGATGGCCGCAGCGGCGCATGTCCATGGATGGACGGTATGCCGCGAGAGGCCATGGATGGCCGCAGCGGCGCATTGTGATTTAGTGCAGAATCCCGACGCTTTTACCGGGAAACTCTTGGGCTAAAAAACGTCCTATGTATAATTGCCGCCAGAACGCAACCTGCTGACTTGACATGGCCAGAGACGACATCGACCACATTCCTTCCATCGTGCCCTCCAGGGATCACGACGATATTCCCCTGCGCGGCACCGGTGCGACACCGCCGCCGCGCCGCGCCGGCAACGCCCAGCGGCCGGCGGCGAAAGCCAAGGGTGGTTCAGGAATGAGCCTGACCTCGCGCCTGCTCCTGACGGTGACCCTGGTCGCCGCCGCGGTTGCCTGCGCCTGGGCCTGGCAACTGCAGGAAGAGCTGAAAAGTGCCAATGTCGTCATGGAGCAATACGCCAACCGCATCGCCGACCTGGAAGACCGCCTGTCTGACACCGACGAGGGCATGAGCCAGAACGCGGCGGTGCAGGCGGCGAAGATCCGGGAACTCGACTCCGAGGTGCGCAAGCTCTGGGACAATGTCTGGAAGCAGTCCAAGGCTCGCCTGGATGCGCTGGAAGGCGCCAGCAAGACCCAGGCGACCAAGGTTGCTGCCAATGAGAAAACGGTCAAAGCCCTGCAGGCCAAGGTCTCCAGCGCGGAGGACGATCTCAAGAAGCTCCGTTCCGTGTCCGGTGACCTGTCGCGCCTCGCGGCTTCAGCCAAGTCCGGGCAGGCGGAAGTGGAGCGCGTAGCGGATGCGCTGAACCGGCTGGAGCTGGATATGGCCAAGCTCAACCGCCAGGTTGCCAGCAACGCCGAGGGCATCAAGGCTACCGATGCTTTCCGTCGGCAGGCGAATGCCAGTATCAACAATCTGGAGACGGCTGTTCGCGAGTTGCAGGCGCGGCCGTCGTTGTGAGTTCGTATTTGTAGGGTAGGTCCCTACGCACTCCATTCCATGTCGTATCCCGGCCCGGCGCCCCGACAGGCCCTCGCCGGGACCGCAAAAGCGCCATCCCTGGCAGCCCAACCTCGGACATCCATGTCCTCGGATGCCCCGGCGAGCGCCTGTCGGGGCGCCGGTCCTACCGGTATCGAAGCCGCCTCCTGAGCTTTCTGGGAGCTTGCGAAAAGGCCCATAGCGGTATCCAGACTGCTGGTCCCAGTTGCCCGAAGATGACGCAAAACCGGGGTCTTTCCCTCACAAACTGTCGGTGTACAATACGGGCCCCGTTTGACTCCCCAGCCAGGACACTCGCCATGACCGTGATTCGTCAGGACGATTTCATCGACAGCGTTGCCGATGCATTGCAGTACATTTCCTACTACCACCCGAAGGATTTCATCGACGCCGTCCACGGCGCCTGGAAGAAGGAACTGAACCCCGCCGCCAAGGATGCCATGGCGCAGATCCTGATCAACTCGCGCATGTGCGCCCAGGGCCACCGCCCGATCTGCCAGGATACCGGCATCGTCACCGTGTTCCTGAAAATCGGCATGAACGTGCAGTGGGACGCGACCATGAGCGTCGCCGACATGGTCAACGAAGGCGTGCGCCGCGCCTACCTGAACCCCGACAACGTCCTGCGCGCCTCCATCCTTGCCGACCCAGCCGGCGCGCGCAAGAACACCAGGGACAACACCCCGGCGGTCATTCACATGGAAGTCGTCGAGGGCGACACCGTGGACGTGCAGGTCGCGGCCAAGGGCGGCGGCTCCGAGAACAAGTCGAAGATGGCCATGCTCAACCCCTCCGATTCCATCGTCGACTGGGTGGTGAAGACCGTGCCCACCATGGGCGCTGGCTGGTGCCCGCCGGGCATGCTCGGCATCGGCATCGGCGGTACCGCCGAGAAAGCCGCGGTGATGGCGAAGGAGTCCCTGATGGACCCGATCGACATCCACGAGCTGCGCGAGCGCGGCCCGGCCAACCGGGCCGAGGAACTGCGCCTGGAAATCATGGACAAGGTCAACAAGCTGGGCATCGGCGCCCAGGGCCTCGGCGGCCTGACCACTGTCCTCGACGTGAAAATCATGGATTACCCGACCCACGCGGCTTCCCTGCCGGTGGCGATGATCCCCAACTGTGCCGCCACCCGCCACGCGCACTTCGTGCTCGACGGGTCCGGACCGGCCCTGCAGACCCCGCCGAGCCTCGACGACTGGCCGGACATCACCTGGGAAGTGGGCGAGGGCGTGCGCCGGGTGAATCTCGACACGGTAACCCCGGAAGAGGCCGCCCAGTGGCAGCCCGGCGACACGCTGCTGCTGTCCGGCAAGATGCTCACCGGCCGCGACGCCGCGCACAAGAAGATGAAGGAGCTGATCGAGTCCGGTGAGGGCCTGCCGGCGGAAGTGGACCTCAAGGGCCGCTTCATCTACTACGTCGGCCCGGTCGATCCGGTGCGCGACGAGGTGGTCGGCCCCGCCGGCCCGACCACCTCCACCCGCATGGACAAGTTCACCGACTTCATCCTCGAGCACACCGGCCTGCTGGGCATGATCGGCAAGGCGGAGCGCGGCCCCGTCGGCATCGAGGCGATCAAGAAGCACAGGGCGGTCTACCTGATGGCGGTAGGCGGCGCTGCCTACCTGGTGTCCAAGGCGATCGTCGGCGCCAAGGTCGTCGCCTTCCCGGAACTGGGCATGGAAGCGATCTACGAGTTCGAGGTGAAGGACATGCCGGTCAGTGTCGCCGTCGATGTCAACGGCACCTCGGTGCACGAGGTCGGCCCGAAATTCTGGCAGGCGAAGATCGAAGCAGAAGCGATCGAGGTTATCTGATCGCGTGTCGACCCCGACGTTCTACTGGCACGACTACGAGACCTTCGGGGCCGACCCCTCGCGCGACCGCCCGGTGCAGTTTGCCGGGCTGCGCACGGACATGGACCTCAACCCCGTCGGCGAGCCGCTGGTCATTTACGCCCGGCCCGCCAACGATTACCTCCCGCATCCCCAGGCCTGCCTGATTACCGGCATCACCCCCCAGGAGGCGCTGGAGAAAGGCATCCCCGAGCGCGAGTTCATCGCCCGCATCCACGCCGAACTGGCCGAGCCCGGCACCTGCGGGGTGGGCTACAACTCGGTGCGTTTCGACGACGAAGTCACCCGCTACACCCTCTATCGCAACTTCTACGACCCCTACGCCCGCGAGTGGCAGAACGATTGTTCCCGCTGGGACATCATCGACATGCTGCGCGCCTGCCGTGCCCTGCGCCCGGAGGGAATCGAGTGGCCGCTGCGCGAGGACGGCGCAACCAGCTTCCGCCTGGAGGAGCTTACCCGGGCCAATGGCATCGCCCACGAGGCGGCCCACGACGCGCTCTCCGATGTGCATGCGACTATCGCCGTGGCGCGTCTGGTCAAGCAAAAACAGCCGAAGCTGTTTGACTATGCGTTGAAGATCCGCAACAAGCGCGAGGCCGCGAAGCTGCTGGATATCGCGGCGATGAAGCCGGTGCTGCATGTCTCCGGCATGTTCGGCGCGGCGCGCAACAACATCGCGCTGATCGCGCCGCTGGCCGCCCACCCGGACAACAGCAACGAGATTATCTGTGTCGACCTGATGGCCGACCCGGCCGTACTCATCGACGGTAGCGCAGAGGAAATCCGCGAGCGCCTGTTCAAGTCGCGCGACGCGATGGAAGAGGGTGAGGAGCGCCCGGGGCTGAAGAACGTGCGCCTCAACAAGTGCCCGCTGCTGGTCACGGCGAAGATGGCCGACCCGGCGACGGCGGAGCGCCTCGGGCTCGCCGGCGACCAGTGCCGCGCCAACCTCGCGGCGCTGCGCGCGTACCGCGACGGTGACCCGGCGGCTTTCCAGCAGAAGCTGCAGGCGGTGTTCGCCGGCCGCAGTTTCGAGCCGATCAGCGACCCCGACCGGATGCTCTACAGCGGCGGCTTCTTCTCCGATGCCGACCGGCGCACCATGCAGTCGGTGGTGGCGAGTTCCGCCGAGGAACTGGCGAGCACCAGCTTCGCCTTCAGCGACCCGCGCCTGCCGGAGCTGCTGTTCCGCTACCGGGCGCGCAACTTCCCGCAGACCCTGAACGCCGGGGAGCTGGCCCAGTGGGAGGAGTTCCGCTTCCAGCGCCTGACCGAACCGGAGGCCGGAGCGCTGGGCATGGAGGAGTTCCACCAGCAGATCGAGACCCTGCTGGAGGAGGGCGGTTTGTCCGCGGCACAGCAAAACCTCCTGCAGCAGTTACTCGACTACGGGGACATGCTGCTGGCCTGATGCCCGCGGCGGCTCAGCCCGGTTTTCGGGCGACGATGGTCTTCACAATGTCCAGGTAGACGTGGTTGACCTCGAGCAGTTCAAAACCCGCCGCTTGCACGTTGTCCACCGTCGGCCGGTTCATCGCCGGCCCCAGTTTTTCCGTGAGTTTCGTCATCAGGTCCAGCATGGGCCTGAAGGGGTAGTAGCGGCTGCCGGTGTGCTCGAACATGCACAGCTCGCCGCCGGGTTTCAGCACCCGGTATATCGAGCGCAGGCCGTTGACCGGATCGGGTACCGAGCAGAAGGTGCAGGCGGTGAAGGCCTGGTCGAAACTCGCGTCGGCGAAGTCCATCTCGTGCACATCCATCAGCCGGACATCGATGCTGCCCGCGTAGGCCGCCACCCGCGGCGCCGCGTGCTCGAGCATTTTCGGGCTGATATCGATCGCGGTGATCTGCTTGCCGGGCGGAAAGGTGGGGATGTCCAGCCCGGTGCCGAGGGCGGCGAACAGGATCTGGCCGTCGCCCATGCGGCTGAACAGCGCTTCCTTGGCCGGCCGCCAGCGGATTTCGGCGCCGCGGCTGGCCATCAGGTCGAAGCTGGGGGCGGCCCTGTCCCACTTGTCGCGGGTTACGCTGTCAGCCATCGCAAGACCCTCCGCTGTCGATCGCCTGCGAGCCGCGCAGGCTGTTGTTGAGTATCCAGACTGCAACGATGCAGGCGAGGCCGCTGACCGCGCCCTCGAAGGCGGCGCCGCCGGCGTCGACCAGCCCCATGGCCCCGCGCATGCCCGCAACCATGCCCGCCAGCATGCCGGTGAGCATCAGCGGGATCATCACTTCCATGGCGCCGAGGTAGATACTGGCGGGTACGAACAGGACGCTCGCCAGCAGCATGCCGGCGATCATGGCGACGAACATCGCCAGCCACATGTTCCAGCCCGCGGGAATCAGCAGCCAGGCCAGCCAGCCGACCAGCGCGCCGGCGCCGAGGTTGAGGGCGAGGTCGCCGAGTACGAAGTACAGCCGTTGGTCCATGCCTTGCTCCCGGCCGCCCGGCAGGCGGCAATTTTTGTATCATCCTGCCACAGAATAGGCGACGGCATGGGCATTGGCCCCCGCCAAGCCCTATAATCCGCCAAACGCGATTTCAGGGAGCCCCTTTGTGCAGCACTTCGCCGGCAGCCACATCCTCTCCATCACCCAGTTTGAGCGGTCTGATGTTGAGCGAATCTTCAACGTTGCCGACCGCATGCAGCCCTACGCCCACCGCCGCCGGGTGACCAAGGTGCTCGACGGCGCCATCCTCGGCAACATGTTCTTCGAACCCAGCACCCGGACCCGGGTGAGCTTCGGCAGCGCCTTCAACCTGCTCGGCGGCGAGGTGCGCGAGACCACCGGTTTCGAGTCCTCCGCCATCACCAAGGGCGAATCCCTCTACGACACCGCCCGGGTGCTCTCCGGCTACTCCGACGTGATCGTGATGCGCCACCCGGTGGAGGGCAGCGTGGCGGAGTTCGCCGCCGCCAGCCGGGTGCCGGTGCTGAACGGCGGCGACGGCAGCAACGAGCATCCCAGCCAGGCGCTGCTCGATCTCTACACCATCAAGAAGGAGCTGGCGGCCCACGGTCGGCGCCTGGAAAACCTGCGCATCGCGATGGTCGGCGACCTGCGCTACGGGCGCACGGTGCACTCCCTGTGCAAGCTGCTCGGCCTGTTCAAGGGTGTGCAGGTGGTGCTGGTATCCCCTGAGGAACTGCGCATGCCCGGGGCCATTGTCGAGGCGATGCGCAGCGCCGGGCTGGCGGTGGTCGAGTCCGACAAACTGGAGTCGAGCATCGCCCACGTCGATATCGTCTACTCCACCCGCATCCAGGAGGAGCGCTTCCAGTCCCAGGCGGAGGCCGACATGTACCGCGGCCGCTTCCGCCTGAACCAGAGTGTCTACACCGCCAACTGCGAGCCGAATACCGTCATCATGCACCCCCTGCCGCGGGATTCCCGCGAGACCGCCCGGGAGCTGGACGATGACCTCAACGACAACCCCAACCTGGCGATCTTCCGCCAGACCGACAACGGCGTACTGGTGCGCATGGCGCTGTTCGCGCTGGTGCTCGACGTGGTCGAGCAGGTGGACGCCCACGCCCGGGACGTGAACTGGTACACGGCAGGCCGTTTCTGATGCCGCTGGACCTGACCTTCGGCGCACAGGATGTGCGCATCCTCGAGGAGGAGACCGCCTACCAGGGTTTTTTCCGCATTCGCCGGGTCACCCTGCAGTACCGCGCCTTCGACGGCGGCTGGGTGGAGCCGCAGGTGCGCGAGATCTTCGAGCGCGGCGACGCGGTCGGCGTGCTGCCCTACCACCCGGAGAGCGACAGCCTGGTGCTGATCGAGCAGTTCCGCCCCGGCGCCATGCGCGGCGACGACAGCCCCTGGATGCTGGAACTGATCGCCGGCATCGTCGAGCCCGGCGAGGATGACCGCGAAGTGGTCCACCGGGAGGCGATGGAAGAGGCCGGTTGCGCAGTTACCGAGCTGGAGCCGATCGCCACGGTGATTCCCAGCGCCGGCGCCTGTACCGAGCAGGTGCGCCTGTTCTGCGGCCGGGTGCAGAGCGCCGCCGTGGGCGGCGTGCGCGGCCTGGCGGAGGAGGGCGAGAATATTCTCGTGCACTCGGTACCGGTGGCCGACGCCTTCCGCCTGCTCGATGCGAACCGCGTTCCCAACGGCCACACGCTGATTTCCCTGCTCTGGCTGCGCAACCATATCGACAGCCTGCGGGAGCGCTGGGGCTAGCCCCGGAACTTTGCATGTCGGAAACCGCCGCCGCCAAACCGGGTCCGGGTCTCCTGCGCTCCAGCGCCCTGGTCGGCGCGATGACCATGATTTCCCGGGTCCTCGGCCTGGTGCGGGACGTGGTCATCGCTACCTTCGTCGGCGCCAGCGCCAACGCGGACGCCTTCTTCGTCGCCTTCAAGATCCCCAACTTCCTGCGCCGCCTGTTTGCCGAGGGCGCCTTTTCCCAGGCCTTCGTCCCGGTGCTCGCGGACTACAAGGAGCAGGGTGCCCACGCTGCGGTGCAGGCACTGGTCAACCGGGTGGCCGGGGTGCTCGGCGGCGTCCTGCTGCTGCTCACCGCGCTGACCGTCGCCGCCTCGCCGCTGGTGGCGATGCTCTTTGCGCCGGGCTTCGTCGGCCAGACGGAAAAGTTTGAACTCACGGCACAACTGATTCGCATCACTTTTCCCTACCTGCTGCTGATCTCCATGACCGGCTTTTGCGGCGCCATCCTCAACAGCTACGGGCGCTTCGCGGTGCCCGCGTTTACCCCGGTGTTCCTCAACCTGTCGCTGATTTTTGCCGCGGTGGTGGCCTCGCCCTGGTTCTCGGAGCCGGTCTATGCCCTGGCCTGGGGGGTGTTTTTCGCGGGGATCGTCCAGCTGCTGTTCCAGCTGCCGAGTCTCTACCGGCTGGAACTGGTGCCGCGGCCCTACTGGGACACACAACACAGCGGCGTGCGGCGCATCCTCAAACTGATGGTGCCGGCCCTGTTCGGCGTCTCGGTAAGCCAGATCAACCTGCTGCTGGATACGGTAATCGCCTCCTTCCTGCCCACCGGCAGCGTGTCCTGGCTCTACTACTCCGACCGCCTCTCCGAGCTGCCCCTGGGTGTCTTCGGCGTCGCCATCGCCACGGTGATCCTGCCGAACCTTTCCGCCCACTGTGCGGCGGAGCGGGAGGAGCAGTTCGCCGGCACCCTGGACTGGGCGATGCGCTGCATCCTGCTGATCGGCATTCCCTCAGCCCTGGCCCTGGTGCTGCTGGCGGAACCGATCCTCATCACCCTGTTCCAGTACGGTGCGCTGACAGCCAACGACGTGGCGATGTCCGCCCTCAGCCTGAAGGCCTACAGCCTGGGCCTGGTGGCCTTCATGCTGGTCAAGGTCCTGGCGCCGGGCTACTACGCCCGCAAGGACACCCGCACGCCGGTGAAGATCGGCATTGTCGCCATGGTCGCCAACATGGTTCTCAATGTTGCCTTCGTGCTGCCACTGTTGTGGTACTACGGCATCGGCCACGTGGGCCTCGCACTGGCCACCAGCTGCTCGGCCTGGCTCAATGCCTGGCTCTTGCTGCGCGGGCTGTTGCGGCGGGGCGTCTACAGCTGGCAGCCTGGCTGGCTCTCCTACGGCGTGCGGCTGCTGGTCCCCACGTTGGCGATGACGGCGGTACTGCTGGTGTTCACCCAGCCCGCGGAGCAGTGGCTGGAGTGGGGGTTGGTGCAGCGGGGCTGGGCTTTGGGGCTGTTGTGCGGGGCAGGGGTGGCGGTATATCTGCTGGCGCACCTGGCTTGTGGGACGCGTTTGCGGCATTTGCGGGCGCCGGCTGGGGTGTAGGTCTGAGCGTTTCGGTGCTTTCACTGGTGCGGTTTTCACGGCCTGCCCGCGTGAAAGGGCTACCCGAAAAGCGCAAAAGCGCCATCCATGGCGCTTTTGCGGCCCCAGCGAGGCAGGTTCCGGTCGATGGCCCGGACTACGAAGTCCCCGAACCCCGGCCGACGCCAAACAACCCGGACGCCAATTAAGCGACCACAGAGAAAACCAATTCCAAGTTTTCGCAGCCCCCCCCGATTCGCTATAATTGCCCGCTTACTTTTGCCGGGCAATCCCTGAACCGATGGAGTTAATACGCGGCCTGCACAACCTGCGGCCAGCACACCGCGGCTGTGTGGCCACGATCGGCGCCTTTGACGGGGTGCATCTCGGCCATCGGGCAGTGCTGTCCCATCTCAAGGGAAAGGCCGACGAACTGGGCCTGCCCTCGACCGTCATCGTGTTCGAGCCGCTGCCGCGGGAGTATCTGGCACCGCTGGAGGCCCCGGCGCGGATCATGAGCTTCAGCGAGAAGTTCCGTGCGCTGGAGCAGCTCGGCATCGATCGCCTGCTGCGGATTCGCTTCAACGAGCGGTTGCGCGGCATGTCCGCCGAGGCCTTCGTGCAGCAGGTGTTTGTCGAGGGGCTGGGCGTCCGCTACGTGGTGCTGGGCGATGATTTCCGCTTCGGCAAGGCCCGCCAGGGCGACCTGGGGTTTATCCAGGAGCGGGGCCGGGCCCACGGTTTCGAGGCCTGTTCCACCGCGACGCTCGAATTCGAGGGCGAGCGGGTGAGCAGCACCCGCATCCGCGAAGCACTGGCGGCGGCGGACTTCGCCCTCGCTGAACGCCTGCTGGGGCGGCCCTACACCATCTCCGGCAAGGTGGTTTACGGCCGCCAGCTGGGACGCTCGCTGGGCGTGCCGACGGCGAATATGCAGCTGTTCCGCCTGCGCTCGCCGCTTTCCGGCGTGTTTGCGGTCGAGGTCAGCGGTGCCGGGCTTGAGCGGGTGCAGGGCGTCGCCAACGTCGGCGTGCGGCCGACGGTGAACGACAGCATTACCGCCAACCTGGAGGTGCACCTGCTGGACAGGAAGATCAACCTCTACGGCAAGCACATAAGCGTTTGTTTCCGCCACAAGCTGCGCGAGGAGCAGAAATTCGATTCGCTGGATGAGCTGAAGACGAACATCCTGCGGGATATCGACAACACACGAGCCTGGTTCGCCGGGCAACCGGCATGAGCAGAACTTGAAGTAACCCTATGAGTGATTACAAAGCGACATTGAACCTGCCGCAGACCGCGTTCCCGATGAAGGCCAGCCTGGCCCAGCGGGAGCCGCAGCGCCTGAAGCAGTGGCAGGAGATGGGTCTCTACGCGAAGATCCGCGAGGCCAGCGCCGGCAAGCCGAAATTCATCCTCCACGATGGCCCGCCCTACGCCAATGGCGAGTTGCACGTGGGCCACGCGGTGAACAAGATCCTCAAGGATATTATCGTCAAGTCGAAAACCCTGTCCGGCTTCGATGCCCCCTATGTCCCGGGCTGGGACTGCCACGGCCTGCCGATCGAGCTGAACGTGGAGAAAAAAGTCGGCAAGCCGGGCGTGAAGGTCTCCGCTGCCGAGTTCCGCCAGAAGTGCCGCGAATTTGCCGCCTCACAGGTGCAGGCCCAGCGCGAGGACTTTGTCCGCATGGGTGTACAGGGCGACTGGGACGAGCCCTACCTGACCATGAACTTCCGTTTCGAGGCGGACATCGTGCGCGCCCTGGGCCGCATCGTCGACAACGGCCACCTGCACAAGGGCTTCAAGCCGGTGCACTGGTGTACCGACTGCGGTTCCGCGCTGGCCGAGGCGGAGGTCGAGTACAAGGACAAGCACTCCCCGGCCATCGATGTGGCCTACGCAGCGCTTGATCCCGCAGCCGTGAACGCCGCCTGCGGTAGCGACTACAGCGGCGAGATCGCCATCCCGATCTGGACCACCACGCCCTGGACCCTGCCCGCCAGCATGGCGGTGAGCCTGCACCCGGAGCTGGACTATGTGCTGATCGGGGCTGAGGGCCGCGCGCTGCTGGTCGCCGAAGAACTGGCTGAGGCCTGTGCGCAGCGCTTCGCTCTGCCCGAGCTGAAAATTCTCGGTCGCTGCAAGGGCGCCGCGCTCGACCGCCAGCTGCTGCAACACCCCTTCCTCGACCGGCAGGTGCCGGTGGTGCTCGGCGAGCACGTTACCACCGAGGCCGGTACCGGCGCCGTGCACACCGCCCCGGCCCACGGCCAGGACGACTTCGTGGTCGGCGCGCACTACGACATCGAGGTCTACAACCCGGTGGGTGGCAACGGTGTCTACCTGCCGGAGACCGAGTTCTTCGCCGGCCAGCACGTGATGAAGGCCAACCCCGAAATCGTGGAACTGCTGCGGGAGCGTGGCGTACTGCTGCACCACGAGCAGTACGAGCACAGCTACCCGCACTGCTGGCGGCACAAGACCCCGATCATCTTCCGCGCGACGCCGCAGTGGTTTGTCAGCATGCAGCAGAACGGCCTGCTCACTGCTGCCAAGGAGGCGGTGGAAAACGTGCAGTGGCTGCCCGAGTGGGGCAAGGCGCGCATCGACAGCATGCTGGTGAACCGCCCCGACTGGTGTATTTCCCGCCAGCGCACCTGGGGTGTGCCGATCGCCCTGTTCGTGCACCGCGAGAGCGGCGAGCTGCACCCGCGCACCCGCGAGCTGATGGAGCAGGTGGCGCTGCAGATCGAGGGCAGGGGCATCGATGCCTGGTTCGAGCTCGAGCCGGCGGAACTGCTCGGCGAAGAGGCGGCGGACTACGAGAAAATCACTGACACCCTGGACGTCTGGTTCGACTCCGGTGTCACCCACGCCTGTGTCCTGCGCCAGCGCGAGGGCCTGCAATCGCCGGCCGATCTCTATCTCGAGGGTTCCGACCAGCACCGCGGCTGGTTCCAGTCCTCGCTGCTGACCGGTATCGGCGCCTACGGCGAAGCGCCCTACAGGGCGGTGCTGACCCACGGTTTCACCGTCGATGGCGAGGGGCGCAAGATGTCCAAGTCGATCGGCAACATCATCCCGGCGAAGAAGGCAATGAACGACCAGGGCGCGGACATCCTGCGCCTGTGGGTAGCCGGGGCGGACTTCCGCGGCGAGATCGCCGTCTCCGACGAGATCTTCAAGCGCACCGGCGACGCCTACCGGCGCATCCGCAACACCGCGCGCTTCCTGCTCTCCAACCTCAACGGTTTCGAGCCAGCCAGCGATGCGCTGGCCTGGGGCGACATGCTCTCGCTGGATCGCTGGGCGGTGGACCGCGCTGCGGCCCTGCAGGCGGAACTGCTGAAGGATTACGAGAACTACCACTTCCACCAGATCTACCACAAGCTGCACAACTTCTGCGCCGGGGACCTCGGCGGCTTCTACCTCGACGTGATCAAGGACCGCCAGTACACCACCCGTGCCGATTCCGTGGCGCGGCGCTCGGCGCAGACCGCCATGTTCCACATCGCCGAGGCGATGGTGCGCTGGATGGCCCCGATTCTCAGCTTCACCGCCGAGGAGATCTGGGAAAACCTGCCCGGTGCGCGGGCGGAGTCCGTGTTCCTGGTAGAGTGGTACGGCCAACTCGCTACGCTTGGCGACGACGAGGCCCTGGGCCGTGCCTACTGGCGCGAGGTCATGAATGTGCGCGACGCGGTAAACAAGGAGATCGAGGTCCAGCGCGGCGCGGGCAAGGTGCGCGGTTCGCTGGATACGGCGGTGACCCTCTACTGCAGGGACGAGTTGCTCACGGCGCTGGGCGAGATCGGCGAGGAGCTGCGCTTCGTGCTGATTACCTCCGGCGCCACACTGGCGCCGCTGGCTGAAGCGCCAGCGGATGCCGCGGCAACCGAGATCGACGGCCTGTGCCTGCGGGTGGAAGTCTCCGGCGACGAGAAGTGCGAGCGCTGCTGGCACCGGCGCCCGGAGGTCGGCAGCATTGCCGCGCACCCGACCCTGTGTGGCCGCTGTGTGGAGAACGTCGACGGCGAAGGTGAGCAGCGCCGTTTTGCCTGATCGCATGCGTGTTGTTTTCTGGTATGTCCTGGCGCTGGTGGTGGTGCTGCTGGACCAGTACACCAAGGGCCTGGCCAGCGCCAACCTCGATTACGGCCGGCCGCTGCCGGTGTTCTTCTGGTTCGACCTGACCTTGCACCACAATCCCGGCGCGGCCTTCAGTTTCCTCAGTAACGCCGGTGGCTGGCAGCGCTGGCTGTTCACCGGTATCGCCATGGTGATGAGTATCGCCATCGCCGCCTGGCTGGTGTTCGTACCGCGTGCGCACTGGGTGCTGGCGCTCGGGCTCGGCTTGATTCTCGGTGGCGCGCTCGGCAATCTGTGGGACAGGGTGGCGCTCGGTTACGTGGTGGACTTCATCTCGGTACACTGGAACGACGCCTACTTTCCCGCCTTCAACCTGGCCGATTCGGCGATTACCGTCGGCGCCGGCTGCCTGATACTCGACAGCTTCCTTAACCGGGAGCAGGAGAAAGCATGACCGAAATTACTGTTCCCGTGTCCGAGGGCACCCGGGTGTTCCTGAATTTTTCCGTGAGCCTGGAGGATGGCTCCGAAGTCGACTCCAACTTCGGTACCGACGTGGTGGATTTCGCCGTGGGTGACGGCTCCCTCCTGCCGGGCTTCGAGCGGCGCCTGTTCGGCATGACTGCGGGCGAACGGCAAATGTTCACGGTGCCGCCGGAAGACGCCTTCGGCCAGCCCAATGAGCAGAATGTGCAGTCCGTCAAGCGCGAGCACTTCGATGAGGACGTCGACCTGCAAGTCGGCCTGGTGTTCTCCTTTGCCGACGCCAGTGGTGGCGAGTTGCCCGGCATGATCATCGCCTTCGACGAGGACGAGGTCACCGTGGATTTCAACCACCCGCTGGCCGGGCGCACTATACTGTTCGATGTGCTGATTCACCGGGTGGAACCCCTGGAGCTGCACTGATGAAAATCCTGCTCGCCAATCCCCGCGGTTTCTGCGCCGGTGTGGACCGGGCGATCGATATCGTCAATCGCGCGCTGGAGGTGTTCGGCGCGCCCATCTATGTGCGCCATGAAGTGGTCCACAACAAGTTCGTGGTCGAGGACCTGCGCTCCCGCGGCGCCATTTTTGTCGATGAACTCGACGAGGTGCCCGACGACAATATTGTCATTTTCAGCGCCCACGGGGTCTCCCAGGCAGTCCAGCAGGAAGCCGGCCGGCGCAAGCTGCGAGTGTTCGACGCCACCTGCCCGCTGGTGACCAAGGTCCATATCGAGGTGGCGCGCTTCAGCGCCGCGGGCCGCGAGTGCGTACTGATCGGCCACGCCGGCCACCCGGAAGTCGAGGGCACCATGGGCCAGTACGACCATGCCGCCGGGGGCGAGATTTACCTGATCGAGGATGAAGAGCAGGCGGCGACGCTGGAAGTGCGATACCCCGAGCTGTTGTCCTACGTCACCCAGACTACCCTGTCCATGGACGACACCGCGCGGGTGATCGACACCCTGCGCCAGCGTTTTCCGCAGATCGAGGGGCCGCGCAAGGACGATATCTGCTACGCCACCCAGAACCGCCAGGACGCGGTGCGCCAACTGGCCGCCCAGTGCGATCTGGTGCTGGTGGTGGGCTCGCCCAATTCCTCCAATTCCAACCGCCTGCGCGAACTCGCCGAGCGTATGGGAGCGGAGGCCTACCTGCTCGACGGCGCCGAGGATATCGACCCGGCCTGGCTCGGCGGCAAGCACAATATCGGCGTGACTGCCGGCGCCTCCGCCCCTGAGAACCTCGTGCAGGAGGTCATCGAGGGTCTGCGCGCGCTGGGCGCCGATGCCCCGGAGGAAGTCGAGGGGCGGCCGGAAAACGTCACCTTCTCCCTGCCGCGCGAATTGCGCATCGACGCAGTACAGCTCTAGCCTCCCGCCCCGGCGGGCAATTCCAGCCATTTCCATGATATGCGGCCGATTGCTGGTGCGCTGCCTACCTCTGCCTACGCTGGTTGGAGGAGGGCGGATACATGGATGGATCAACTGCTCGGGGTGCTGGTTTTACGCTGGTTGAGCTGCTTATTGTGCTGACGATCCTCGGCATTGTGTTGGGTATCGGGGTGCCGGGTTTTCGGCAGACAGGTGAAACCGCCCGGATGCGAACCCAGATGCAGGGCATGCTCGGGGATATCCTGTTCACACGCAGCGAGGCGATCAAGCGCAATCAGACAGTCGTCATGTGTCCCTCGCGGCTGGGCAGTGGGGGCGAGCGCGATTGTGCGGGGGTGTTCCGTGACGGCTGGGTGGTCTTCCCCGATAACAACCGGAATCGCGAACTGGACGCCGACGAGCCGGTGCTGCGCGCGGCACCCGCACTGCGGGCGGGGTTGTCGATCACCAACCGCGCAGGTAGCGTGGATGCAGCGGAAAAAATCGTTTACAGGCCGGATGGCAGTTCGCGGCGCAATCGTACCCTGATGTTCTGCTCAGTGGCTCGGCCGGATATCGAGTCCTTCAACATTGTGCTGAATATTATTGGCCGGCCACGCACGGAAAGGGGGTGGGGGGTCTGCCCCGCTTGAACTGCCAGCACTTTCCTGCGCAGGCCCGAGCGCGCTGCGTTCAGTCTTCCAGCCCGAGTTTCTTCAGCCGATAGCGCAAACTGCGAAAGCTGATACCAAGCAGCTTGGCCGTGGAGGTCTTGTTCCAGCGCGATTCCTCCAGCGCCGCGCTGAGAATCTGTTTTTCGATATCTTCAAGGTACCCTTCCAGATCCCCGTAGGCCTCCTCCGCCGTCCACATATGGCTGCCCTCGCGGTCGGATTTGCGGGTGCGCGCCGTCGGGCTGCGCGGGGTCATCTGGGAGAACTGCAGGTCATCCGCGGTAATCGTGTCGTCCTCCGCCAGCGCCAGCGAGCGCTCGAGGATATTTTCCAACTCGCGGATATTGCCCGGGAAACTGTATTCACCCAGCGCCTGGATGGCGGAGGGGTGTAAGCGCATTCCGTCCGCTCCGTGTTCGGCCGCGATCTTCTGCAGCAGGTGATGCGCCAGCGCCGGCAGGTCGTCCATGCGTTCGCGCAGGCTGGGGACGTAGAGGTCGATGACGTTGATGCGGTAATAGAGGTCGTTGCGAAACCGCCCGGCCTCCACTTCGGCAGCGAGGTTCTTGTGCGTTGCGCTGAGGATGCGTACGTCCGTCGGCTGCTCTTCACTGGCGCCGACCGGGCGCACGGCCTTTTCCTGGATAGCCCGCAACAGCTTCACCTGCATGGCCAGCGGCAGGTCCGCGACTTCGTCGAGGAACAGGGTGCCGCCCGCGGCGGCCTGGAACAGTCCGGGCTTGTCGCTGGTGGCGCCGGTGAAGCTGCCCTTCCTGTGGCCGAACAGTTCGCTCTCCATCAGGTCTGGGGGGATCGCACCGCAGTTCACGGCGATGAAGCTTCCCGACGAGCGCGGCCCGTTGTTGTGAATCAGGCGTGCGACCACCTCCTTGCCACTGCCCGACTCGCCGCGGATGTGGACCGGGGCCTGGCTGCGGGCGAGCTTGGTGATCTGCTTGCGCAGGGAGCGGATGGCGCTGGTTTCACCGATCATGTCCCGCTCGACATCCGTCGCCTTGCGCCCGCCATTTACCACCAGTTGCAGGGCGTTGCTCACCAGCTTGCGCAGTACCTCCAGTTCTATCGGCTTGCTGATGAAGTCGAAGGCGCCGGCCTTGAGCGCGGTGATGGCAGTTTCCACACTGCCGTGGGCGGTGATCATCGCCACCGGGACCTGGGGGTGTTCCTGCTGGATGAACTCCACCAGGCTGATGCCGTTGCCGTCCGGCAGCTTCATGTCGGTGAGGCAGAGATCGGGCGCGGCGCTGGCCAGTGCCTCCTTGGCCTCGCCCAGGGTGGCGGCGCAGACGGTATCCAGCCCCATGCGTGAGAGGGTGATGTCCAGCAGCTCGCGGATATCGGGTTCATCGTCGACGATCAGGACTCGCTGGTTGGGCATCTACAGGGCTCTATGGTTCAGGGATATGCGGAAGCAGCTCTGGCCGTCGGCGGTGGGGCGGTAACTCAGGCTGGCGTGGTTGATTTCACACAATTCCTTGCACAGGAACAAGCCCAGGCCGCTGCCTTCTTCCACCGTGGTGAAGAAAGGTTCGAACAGCTTTGGCTGGTCGGCTGCAGGGACACCCGGACCACTGTCGATCACGTTGACCACGCACTGGTGGTTGGGGAACAGCAGCTCGACGACAATACGCGCCGACTCCACACCCGTCGCTATGCCGCTGTGGCGCAGGGCGTTGTCCAGCAGGTTGGTTAGGACGCGGCGCAGGTTGCCGGGATCGAACTCGATCAGCAGTTCGCGATAGGGACACTCCACCACGATGTCCGCGGGGCGCTTCAGGCCCTCGAGATACTCGGCGACAAACCCGGTGATCCAGTCGTCGAGGGTGAAGAATTCCGGCCGCGGTGGTTCCCGGCGGGAAATCTGCATGACGCTCTCGACTATCTGGTTAACCCGGCCGCAGTGGGCCTGGATGATCTGCGCCATGCGCTGGTCACCACTGCTGAGATCGGGGGACTCCTGCAGCAACTGGGCGGCGTGGCTGATCGCCCCCAGCGGGTTGCGAATCTCGTGGGCGATGCTGGCGGTCAGCCGCCCCAGCGAGGTGAGCTTGAGCGACTGTGCATACTGGGTGACCGGGGTGTAATCCTCGACGAACACCAGTGTCTCCCGCTGGCTGCTGGGCTGCAGTTCGCGAAAGTGGGCGATAACCGGCGGTGAGTCCGCGCCGGCGGAGAAGGGGGTCGGCCGGTGGTGGCCGACATCCCGCCACTGCTGGAACTGGTAGGCGAGCTCCGGGCAGTAGTCCGCCAGCTGTCGCCCCTGGTCCATGAATACCGGGCGATCCGGCACCAGCAGGGTGGAGGCGGCCCGGTTCATGACCCTGACCGCGCCGTCATTGCCGACCAGCAGGATGCCGGTGTCCATGTGCTGCACGATCTGTTCGTTGAGCCGCTGCAGGTCGTAGAGGTCACTGGCGCGCGAGCGCGCGAGTTCCTCCGCCCGCCCCAGGCGGTGTACCACCACCTGCACCATGAACGACACCAGGAACATCAGCGCGCCGAGCAGCCCGGCGGGGAAGATGGAGCGCGCGTCGCGGATGCCGCGGGCGACGAACCAGAGCGTGTCGCCGAGCAGGGCGAGGGCACTGAGGGCGGCGATCAGCGTTGCCAGTGTGCGATTGGTCAGCAGCACGGCGCTCGCCGCTACGGTGATTACCAGCAGCACGGGCAGCCCGCTGAGCATGCCGCCACTGGCGTGTGACATCAGCGTAATGCTGGCGATATCGAGGATGAACACGGCCAGCATCAGGCGGGGGCCTACCGGCCGGCGCAGGTAGGCCACCAGCGGCAGGTTGGTCGCCAGGTGCGCCAGCGCCACCCAGAAGTAAAGATTGGGATAGAGCTGCCCGACCATCTGCCGGGTATTGGGGCTGACCAGCATGATCAGCAAGACCAGTGATATCAGGGCGCGATAGGCCAGGTAGATGCGAAACGGCGCGGATTGCTGCGGAACGGCGGCAGCTGGAGGGCGGGTAATGATGGCAGGGCGGTTCACGGTGACTGGTACTTGTTATGCTGGTCGCTCGCTTCGTCGGCTCTAGTCTATCAGGCCGCGGCGGAATTCGGGCTGGCGAATGCGCAGAGATTTGCGGAAAATAGCGCTCCCCGCAACAAACAAGCCGAGCACAGTAATGGCCAGCCTGGATATCCTGATCGCCCAGATGAATACCCTCGTGGGGGATTTTGACGGCAACACAGAGCGCGTGATCGAAATTGCGCAGCGTGCAGTGCAGGAGAAGGCCGAGCCCGTGCTGGTGTTTCCCGAGCTCACCCTCTGCGGCTACCCGCCGGAGGACTTGCTGCTGCGCCCGAGTGTGGATATCCGGGTCAAGCGCTGCCTGGGGAAATTGCTGGCCGAACTGCCGGCCCAGGCATGGGTGGTAATTGGGTACCCGCGCTGGGACGGCAAATCGCTCTATAACGCCGCCGGCGTCCTGCACGGCGGGGAGATCGTTGCGGAATATCGCAAGCAGCGCCTGCCCAACTACCAGGTCTTCGACGAGAAGCGCTACTTCGCCGAGGGCCACGAGCCCTGTGTTTTCTCTATCCAGGGCATCAACGTCGGCCTGAGTATCTGCGAGGATATCTGGGAGCCGGGCCCGAGTGCGCAGGCCGCGGAAGCTGGCGCCGAACTGCTGCTGAACCTGAATTCCTCTCCCTACCACCGCGGCAAACGCGGCGAGCGCTGGGCCCTGGTGGGCGAGCGGGCACGCGAGAGCGGGCTGGCCATCGTCTATGTCAACCAGGTTGGCGGGCAGGATGAACTGGTCTTCGACGGCGGCTCTTTTGCGGTCGGCAGCGACGGTGAGGTCGCCGCTGCCGCGCCCAACTTCGATGAAGGCGAGTACTGGCTGCACTACGAACACGGTGCCAACCGGGTATTCAGCGGCCTGGACGTCGCTGCGCCACTGGAAGAACTGGAAGCCGTCTGGCGCTGCCTGGTGCTGGGCGCACGGGATTACGTCAACAAGAACGGCTTCCCCGGCGTGGTGCTCGGCCTGTCCGGCGGCATCGATTCAGCGCTGACCCTGGCCATCGCGGTCGAGGCGCTGGGCCCCGAGCGCGTGGAGGCGGTGATGATGCCCTTCCGCTACACCGCCCAGATGAGCGTCGAGGATGCCGCCGGGCAATCGCGCATTCTCGGTGTGCGGCACAAGGTCATTTCCATCGAGCCGATGTACGAGGCCTTCATGACCGCCCTGGCCGAGGAGTTCGACGGGCTGGCGCCGGACACCACCGAGGAAAACCTGCAGGCCCGCTGCCGCGGCGTCCTGCTGATGTCGATCTCCAACAAGAAGCACAGCCTGGTGTTCACCACCGGCAACAAGAGTGAACTGGCGGTGGGTTATTCCACCCTCTACGGCGACATGGCCGGCGGTTTCGACCCGATCAAGGACGTCCCCAAGACCCTGGTTTACGAGCTCTCCCGCTACCGCAACAGTCTCGGCCCCTGCATCCCCGAGCGGGTGATCGAACGCCCACCCTCGGCTGAACTGGCCCCGGGGCAGAAGGACCAGGACAGCCTGCCGCCCTATGACGTGCTCGATCGCATCCTCGAGATGTATGTCGAGCGGGACATGAGCGCAGAGGCGATCATCGCCGCCGGCGAGGACCGGGATTCGGTCATGCGCGTGGTGCGTCTGGTGGATATCAACGAGTACAAGCGGCGCCAGGCACCGGTGGGGGTGCGTATCACCCGGCGCGGGTTTGGCCGCGACCGGCGCTATCCGATTACTTCGGGGTGGCGGATCGGGGACTGACCCTCTCGCCCGGGATGCTTCAGGTTAGGGACTTCGTAAAGGTCGGGCTTGGGTGGCGGCAGAGGAGCCTGAAACGGCTCGAACTACGAAGCGCCTTCAGCCCAAACTACTAAATTCCGCAGCCCGAACGACGCAGTTCTATCCGAGGAACCTCAACAATCCCGGCACATCTTGGGCCGGTTATCGAACTGCGGCGGCTCCGGCGGGAAGAACAGGCCGAAAGTCAGCTTGTTGATCCAGTTGCGCTGCAGGCCATCCAGCGTATAGACACTGACGAACTCACCGTTCTTGTCGAGGTTCGGGTGTTCCGGGTAGTTGCTGGCCAGCACATCGATGGAGTCCTGCGCCAGGTCGTTCATGCCGAGCAGAATGTAACCCTGGGCCATCACTGCGAGCCCATCCGCCACCGCCGGGGTCTGCTGGAAGTGCTCGACCACGTAGCGGCCGCGGTTCACCGCCGCCAGGTAGGCGCCGCGGCGGAAGTAGTAGTTGGCCACCACGATCTCGTGGCGGGCCAGTACATTGCGCAGGTAGATCATGCGGGCGCGGGCGTCGGCGGCGTAGGGGCTGTCCGGGTAGCGGGTGACCAGCTGGTTGAACTCGGCGAAAGCTTCCTTGAGCGGGTTGATATCGCGCTCGGCGGCATCGGTGGGCAGGAAGCGGTCGAAGAAGTCCGTGTTGACGTTATAGGCCGCCAGCCCCTTCATGTAGTAGGCGTAGTCGACGTTCGGGTGCCCGGGGTGCAGGCGGATGAAACGCTCCGCCGCCTCGACTGCCGCCTCGCGCTCATAACCCTGGTAGTGGGCGTAGATCAGTTCCAGCTGCGCCTGTTCCGCGTACTTGCCGAAAGGGTAGCGTGACTCGAGGGCCTGCAGGCTGCGAATCGCCATGTCCCAGTTGCTGGAGCGCAGGTAGCGCTGGGACTGCTCGTAGATTTCCTGCTCGCCGGTGTCGGCGCCGATATCGGGCAGTTCATCATTGCTGGAACAGGCAGCCAGTACCAGGCTGAGCAGAATTAGCAGGACGTGTCTCAAGGATTTCACCAGTGTTTGAGGGGCGACGTGTTAGTATTCGAGGCGGCTATTTAACCATAGCCTCGTGAGCGCTTAAACAGGAAAACCATGAGCGAGAAAATCGATCTGCAGGCGGAGATTCCGGCTGAGCTGGCCGGGGAGCGGCTCGACCAGGCGGCGGCGCAATTGTTTCCCGATTACTCCCGCTCGCGGCTGCAGAGCTGGATCAAGGCGGGTGAGCTGAGGGTCGATGGTGCCCAGTGCAAACCGCGGGACAAGGTCAGCGCGGGTGCGCAGATCACCGTAGCGACAACCCTCGAGGCCGCGGTGGGCTGGGTGGCGCAGCCTATCGAGCTGGATATCGTATACGAGGATGCGCACATCATCGTCCTCAACAAGCCCGCTGGCCTGGTGGTCCACCCCGCCGCGGGTCACGCCGACGGCACCCTGGTCAACGCCCTGCTGGCCCACGCGCCGGAAATGGAACTGCTGCCCCGTGGCGGTATCGTCCACCGGCTGGATCGGGAGACCTCCGGGATCATGGTTGCCGCCAGGACCCTGCAGGCCCACGGTGACCTCGTCGCCCAGTTACAGGCGCGCACGGTAAAGCGCGAATACCGGGCCGTCTGTGTCGGTGCCCTGACCGGCGGTGGTACGGTGAAAGAGCCGATTGGCCGCCACCCGAAGCAGCGCAAGAAGATGGCGGTGGTGCACAATGGCAAGCCCGCGGTGACCCACTACCGTATCCACCGGCGCTTCGGCCACCACACCTCGATAACGGTGAACCTCGAGACCGGCCGCACTCACCAGATTCGCGTGCACCTGGCGCATCGCCACAACCCCCTGATTGGCGATCCGGTCTACGGTGGCCGGCCGCGGATTCCCGCCGGTGCCTCACAGCTGTTGATAGATACCCTGCGCAGTTTCCCGCGCCAGGCCCTGCACGCCAGGGCATTGGGGTTGATACATCCCTACAGCGGAGAGGAGATGCACTTCGAATGCCCCGTGCCCGGGGATATCGAAGAACTGTTGCGAGTGCTGGCAAGCGAGGATCCGGAGGCAGGCCGTGACGCTGGATATTATTGAGCCCGATTGGGATGTGCCGGGGGTGACGGCTTTCACTACCACTCGTGCCGGTGGCCACAGCGCCGCGCCCTGGGACAGTTTCAACCTCGGCGATCACGTTGGCGACGATCCCGCTGCGGTGGCCGCCAACCGGGCGCAATTGGCAGGGCTGTTGCCCGCCGATTGCGAGGTCCAGTGGTTGCGTCAGGTGCACGGCGTTGAAGTCATCAAGGCTGGTATCGGCGGTGTGCCGGATGCGGATGCCTGCTGGAGTGACAGCCCCGGCAAGGCCTGCTCGGTGATGACCGCCGATTGCCTGCCGGCGCTGCTCGCCAGCCGCGACGGCAGGGTTGTCGCGGCCAGCCATGCGGGCTGGCGGGGCCTGCTGGACGGGGTGCTGGAGGCCACGGTACGTGCGATGGGGGTCGATCCCATGCAATTAGTTGCATGGATGGGGCCGGCGATCGGGCCGCAGGCCTTCGAGATCGGCCCCGAGGTCTATCGGGAATTCCTCGCCGCTGGCGACAGCGCCGAAGCCTTCAGGCCCAGCGCGACGCCTGGCCACTTCCTCGGCGACATGTACGCCCTGGCCCGGGGTCGCCTCGCGGCAGCCGGCGTCGGTGCCGTCAGCGGCGGTGGCCTGTGCACGGTTACCGACGCGGGCCGCTTTTTCTCCTACCGCCGCGATGGCGACACCGGGCGCATGGCCTCGGTGATCTGCATCAACCCCTGACTTACGTAAAAGTCCCTACTTGAAATAGGGCCTTGCGCCCGCATATCCAGTTCCAGACAAAACTACCGCCCCCCGCACGGGGTGGCCTGAGGAAATTGATATGCGAATGGACAAACTGACCAACCAGTTGCAAAGCGCGCTGGCTGACGCCCAGTCGCTGGCACTGGGTAAGGACCACAATTACATCGAGCCGATTCACCTGCTGGCGGCACTGCTGGAACAATCCGGCGGCGCTGCCCGGCCCCTGCTGCAGAAAGCGGGGGCCAATGTCGCCCGCCTGCGCACCGAGGTCCAGGATGCCCTGGAAGCCATGCCCAAAGTGACCGGCACGGGCGGCGATGTCCACCTGTCGCAGGATCTGGGGCGGGTTCTCAACCTCGCCGACAAACTCGCCCAGCAGGGCGGGGACGCCTATATTTCCAGCGAGCTGGCCCTGCTGGCCATGCTGGAAGGCAAGCACCGCAGCGCGGGAATCCTTGCCGACTGCGGCGTCACCGCACCGGCCCTGAAAGCGGCCATCGAACAGGTACGTGGAGGAGAAAGCGTGAACAACCCGGAAGCGGAAGAGTCCCGGCAGGCGCTGGAAAAATACACTATCGATCTGACCGAGCGCGCCGAGCAGGGCAAGCTCGACCCGGTGATCGGTCGCGACGACGAGATCCGCCGCACCATTCAGGTGCTGCAACGGCGGACCAAGAACAACCCGGTGCTGATCGGCGAACCCGGGGTGGGCAAGACCGCGATCGTGGAGGGCCTGGCCCAGCGCATCATCAATGGCGAGGTGCCCGAGAGCCTGAAGGACAAGCGAGTGCTCAGCCTCGACATGGGCGCGCTGCTGGCCGGGGCCAAGTTCCGCGGCGATTTCGAGGAGCGCCTGAAAGCGGTACTCAACGAGCTCTCCAAGCAGGAGGGCCGGATTATCCTGTTCATCGACGAACTGCATACCATGGTGGGCGCGGGCAAGGCCGAGGGCTCCATGGACGCGGGCAACATGCTGAAGCCGGCCCTGGCCCGCGGTGAACTGCACTGTGTCGGCGCCACCACGCTGGACGAGTACCGGCAGTACATAGAGAAGGACGCGGCCCTCGAGCGCCGTTTCCAGAAGGTGCTGGTCGACGAGCCCAACGAGGAAGACACCATCGCCATCCTGCGCGGCCTCAAGGAGCGCTATGAAGTGCACCACAAGGTCGACATCACCGACAGCGCCATTATCGCCGCGGCGAAGCTGTCCCAGCGCTACATCACCGACCGCCAGCTGCCGGACAAGGCGATCGACCTGATCGACGAGGCCGCCAGCCGGATTCGCATGGAGATGGATTCCAAGCCGGAGTCGATGGACAGGCTGGAGCGCCGGCTGATCCAGCTCAAGATGGAGCGCGAGGCGGTGAAGAAGGACAAGGACCCAGCCTCGAAAAAGCAGCTCGACCAGCTCGATGAGGAAATCGGCAAGGTCGAGCGCGAGTATTCCGACCTCGAGGAAGTGTGGAAGGCGGAGAAGGCCTCGCTGCTCGGCACCGCCGACATCAAGAGCGAGCTGGAACAGGTGAAACTGGAACTGGAGGCGGCGCGGCGTGCGAGTGATCTGAGCAGGATGTCCGAGTTGCAGTATGGCCGTATCCCGGAACTGGAGAAGAAGCTTGCGGAAGCCCACGAGGCGGAATCCGCCGAGCGCAGCATGACCCTGTTGCGCAACAAGGTCACCGATGAAGAGGTGGCCGAAGTGGTCTCGCGCTGGACCGGTATCCCGATCGCCAAGATGCTGGAAGGCGACCGGGAGAAACTGCTGCGCATGGAAGATGCCCTGCACCACCGGGTGGTCGGCCAGGACGAGGCGGTGGTTGCGGTGTCCAACGCGGTGCGTCGCTCGCGCGCCGGGCTCTCCGACCCCAATCGGCCCAACGGCTCCTTCCTCTTTCTCGGCCCCACCGGGGTGGGCAAGACTGAGTTGTGCAAGGCGCTGGCCGAGTTCCTGTTCGATTCCGAGCAGGCGATGGTGCGGGTCGACATGTCCGAGTTCATGGAGAAGCACTCCGTATCGCGGCTGATCGGCGCGCCCCCCGGCTATGTCGGTTACGAGGAGGGCGGCTACCTCACCGAGGCGGTCCGCCGCCGCCCGTACTCACTGCTGCTGCTCGATGAGGTCGAAAAGGCCCACCCGGACGTGTTCAACATCCTCCTGCAAGTACTGGAGGACGGCCGCCTGACCGATGGCCAGGGTCGCACCGTGAACTTCCGCAACACGGTGGTGGTGATGACCTCCAACCTTGGCTCCGACCTGATCCAGGAGATGGCCGGCGAGGAGAACTACGAGCGCATGAAGGCGGCGGTGATGGGCGTGGTCGGGCAGCACTTCCGTCCCGAGTTCATCAACCGTATCGACGAGACGGTGGTATTCCACCCGCTGCAGCAGGACCAGATTCGCGGCATTGCAGGGATCCAGTTGCAGGGACTGCGCAAACGCCTGGCGGAGCGGGAGTTGTCGCTGGAGATATCCGACGGGTTCATGGATCACCTCGTGGAAGCCGGCTTCGACCCCGTTTACGGTGCGCGGCCGCTCAAGCGGGCTATCCAGCAGGAACTGGAGAATCCGCTGGCGCAGCGCATCCTTGCCGGCGAGTTCGAGCCCGGTCAGACCATAGTCGTGGGTGAGGAGAACGGCAGTACACACATCTCCGGGCGATGATCCTCCCCCCAAGGGGCCGATTCCGGCCCCTTGCTACCGTTTATCTGGAGATTTCCGCCAATTGTCGGTGATAAATAGCGTGCATTCGGCATACTGCTAACCTGCAATACGAATAATCAGGGGGCAGGGCACCATGCGTGCAGGCTTTGCATTTGCGAAGAGACAGCGCGGCTTTACGCTGATCGAGTTGATGGTGGTGGTGGTCATTGTGGCGGTGCTCATGGCGATCGCCCTGCCGGCTTACCAGAATCAGGTAATTCGCGGTCACCGCACATCGGCGAAGGCCGAAATGCTCGAAATAGCCAATCGCCAGGAGCAGTTCTTGCTGGCGGAGCGGCGCTACGGTGACCCGAACGATATCAGCTATACCCTTCCCACTGATGTCTCGGCTTTTTATACCTTTAGTATCAGCACGGTAAGTTCCTCCGGCGTACCTGAATTTTCGGTGCGCTTCACTCCCTTTGGGAACCAGGCAAGCGACGGGTGGTTGGAGCTCGATAGCCAGGGCGCCAAGACCTCGGAATTTGGAGGCAAGTGGGAGCGATGAGGGGCGTACAATTCACCCGTCAAGGTGGTGCGCTGATGATCGAGGTGCTGGTCACCATCGTCATTATTATCATCGGATTGCTGGCGCTGATGCAGATGCAGGGCCGGCTGCAGAAGTCGGAGGTCGAATCCTACCAGCGCACCCAGGCGCTGATGCTGCTGAACGACATGGCGAGCCGAATAGCAGCCAATCGGGCATTTGCGGTGGATTACGCGACGAGCGGCACCCCCCTGGGGGTCGGCGTCACCTGCGACGATCCGGGTGGGGTGGGGCTTACTGTCGCGGAAATTGACCGGGCAGAATGGTGCCTGGCCTTGCAAGGCGCTGCGGAACAGTCCGTGGCTGGAAGTGTGGGCGCTTTGATCGGTGGTCGCGGTTGTGTGCAGTCCTTTCCCCCTGATTACGTCGTAACCGTTGTATGGCAGGGTCTTACGCCGATCAGTGCGCCACCCGGGCCGGTGATGACCTGCGGGCAGAACCTCTACAACCTCCCTGCCGGGTCGGATTGTGCAGATGCCGCCAATGCCGACAAATGCCGCCGTTACGTCACTACCACCGTCCGGATAGCCGACCTCACGCCATGAACGAGCACAAGTACAAGTTGACGCAACAATCGGGTCTCAGTCTGGTCGAGCTGATGATCGCCATGGCGATCAGCATCGTGATTGTGGCGGCGATGTCTGAACTGTTTGTTAACCTCTCCCGTTCCAACACCGAGATGGCGAAAACCAACAGCCAGATAGAAAATGCCCGCTTCGCGATGCAGTTTCTCGAAAACGACATCGTGCACGCGGGCTACTGGGGTGGGTTTGTCCCCGTCTGGGATGACTTTTCCGTCATCGTTGCGGCCACTGATGTGCCTGCCTTCAAACCCGATCCCTGCCTGGCCTTTGGGTCCTGGACCCAGGCCTACAAGGATGCGGCAATCGGCGTGCCGCTTGAGGTATACGGGACGCCGCCTGCGAGTTGTATCGGCGGTCTGCTCGGCGGGCTTGGTCATATCCAGCCCAATTCAGATATCGTCGTGGTTCGGCACGCGGACACCTGCGTTGCAGGTGACGCTGGTTGCGATGCAGTCGAAGCGAATGCCTTGTACTTCGAGATCAACAACTGCGACGGCGCAAACGAGCCGGGCGTCTATCAACTGGACCCGAATGATCCTCTCGCGCCCGATTTCGCCGAGGTCGATTGCTTAACCGACGCCGGGCGCCGCCGCTATGTACAGAACATCTACTACGTCCGTGATCACGCGATCACCCACGGCGACGGCATACCCACATTGATGCGCTCTACCTTCGGCGTCGATAGCGGGACCCCGACACAGCTCGCGGCGGACGCGCTGGTTGAAGGTGTCGAGCGACTGAGAGTGGAACTCGGATTCGACCGCGAGAGCCATTTGGGTGGTGCGGTAAACAACGCTTCGGCAATCGTCTGGGCCAACGAAGATGTGCGTCTCATCCCGACCAATCGCGGCAATGGTGCCGCCGAAGGCGAATTCGAGCGCTGCCTCAGCGAAGTCGGCGCCTGTACCGTGGCCGACCTGATGAACGTGGTCGGCGCGAAGATTTACATACTGGCCCGTGCCAACGAGGCGACCGCGGGCTACACCGACACCAAGACCTATTCCATGGGTAGTGCTACTGGCATCGGCCCGTTCAATGACAGTTTCAAGCGCCACGTATTCAGTACCACGGTTCGCCTTAACAACGTTTCCGGGCGCCGGGACACCCCCTACGACCCGAACAGTCCGTGAGGCAAGTAAAGATGCAGGCCAGACAACAGCGCGGGGCGGTAACAATATTCATCAGCATGATAATCCTGCTGCTGATGACGGTGCTCGTGCTTACTGCCTATACCCTGAGTACCACCAACCTGCGTGCGGTGGGTAATGTGCAGGCGCGCAATGAGGCAATTTCCGCTGCGAACATGCAGATCGAGGCAGCTATACAGTCAGAGTTCTGGAATACCTCGACTGCCATCACTTACCTGGTAGACCTTAACCTAGATGGCGTTGATGACTATTCGGTACTCATGCAGGTGCCCAGGTGCGTGCGTGCCAACCAGGCGGCCGGTTCGACCTCGAGCAGCGTTACGCTGCCCGGGATGACCACGAACGATTTCTGGCAGACCATCTGGGAACTGGATGCGACGGCAACCAATAGCGCTACCGGTGCCGAAGTACAGATAACGCAGGGGGTCAGGGTGCTGTTGAGTACGGTACTCAAGGACACCTATTGTACGTAACGGCGCGGTGCGGCTGAACCGCACTCGCCGAGGAGTTAGTTATGAAATATGTTTCTGCAGTCATGTTTATGGTCCTGGTCAGCCTCTCGCTCCACTCGCGGGCGGAGGATATCGACCTGTTCGTCGGCGTCCCCGTGGTCGATCCGGGGTATCCCAACGTGTTGTTCATCCTCGACAACTCCTCGAACTGGAACTCGGCTTTTGAAGGCGAGCGGCTGGCACTGCAAAATGTATTTGATAGCCTGGTGCCCGACCCCAACGATCCGAATTCCCCGGAGAATACGGACCTTGGTATAGGCCTGATGATGTACGGCGAAAGCCCCCAGATGGGCTATGTGCGCGCGGCCATCCGGCCTATGAAGTCAGTCTGGACAGACCCCAACAACCCTGCAGTAAACCGTACCTACAACCTGTTGTACTCGGATATGATCGGTGCCTTCGAGAACAGTGGGTCGCTGAGCGACGGTACCAACAACCGGACCATTGCGCGTACTTTTGCTGAAGCGCACCGCTACCTGACTGGTGGTAACAGCGTCAATATCACGGCGAATACTGGCTACGGCAAAAACGAAAAACGCGATTTTTTCAATAACTCGGGGTCCAAAATTACGTCCGAGAGTGAAGTGATCTACACCCTGCCGAATAACGCCTTTGAGAGCTCGGCGGATTACAGCTACCTGCAGCCGGATGCGGGGGGTGTTTGCGCTGGCACCTACATCGTTTACATCGGCAACAACGTGCCCGGCGGTAACGTGTCCACCGATTCAGCGGCCAGCAACGAGGCAGCGCGCCAGGATCTAGAGGCGGCTTTCCCCGGTGCGGCACAGTTGATCACCGATGGCTTCACCTATACCTCGCACCAGGGTAACTGGGCGGACGAGTGGGCCAAGGTGATGCACGACGAACTAGGCATCATCTTTTACGCGATCGATGTCAGCCCGACACCGCACCCAAAGTATGATGACGGTGTCGAGGGGCAGGAGCGCGGTATGAGTAGCAGTGAGTTGTTGCGCAGTTTTTCCGAGTACAACGGCGGCGGAAAGTACTACCGAGTCAGCGACCCCAACGATATCGACGTAACAATCCTGGAGATTCTTTCTGAGATTCAGGCGGTCAACAGTGTGTTCGCATCGGTGGCACTGCCAGCGGCCTCGACCGGTAACAGTGTCTTCCTCAACCAGGTCTTCGTCGGTCTCTTCCGCCCGGATTCCCAGGCGATGCCCAAGTGGCCAGGAAACCTCAAACAGTATCACCTCGGTGGCCCGACCGACACGATTCAGCTTTACGATGCCAACGACGTGCCCGCAATCAACCCGACCACGGGCTTCGTCACCGACTGTGCGCGGAGCTTCTGGACCCCAACCAGTGCCGACACCTACTGGGATTTCGACCCGCGTGGCATTTGCCCCCCTGCAGACAACGAGAATCCATCTGAATCCAATTCACCTGACGGGCCCTATGTAGAGAAAGGTGCCCAGGCATATGTCCTGCGGGCCGAAGGTTACGCCGAGCGTGATATCTATACCTGCGCTGAAGACATTGCCAGTTGCACCTCCATGCTGGGTTTCACTAGTGCCAACATCAGCATCAGCGGTATAGACCCCAACGACCCCAACGCACCCATACCCCAGACCGACCTTGTCGACTGGGTCTACGGCAAGGATTTACTCGACGAAAATGACGATGGCGACACGACCGATACTCGCGCCTACGTGCATGGCGATGTTATTCACTCGCGGCCCATCGCACTCAACTACGGCACCGATAATGATCCAGAGATCGTCGTGTTTTATGGTGCTAACGATGGAATGCTGCGCGCGGTAAACGGAAACCAGACCGACGATCTGATCACGGATTTGGGCACCTACAGCCCTGGCCAGGAACTCTGGGCCTTTATGCCACCCGAATTCTGGGACAAGATTCCGCGCCTCTATACCAACACCGATGAGGTCAAAATTCCCGCTACCGGCGACGGTTCATTGGGCCGCCCCGGTTCGCCCAAGGATTACGGTATGGATGGACCGATTACCGCCTGGGAGGATGTCTCGGCAGGAACAAAATACATCTATGCGGCGATGCGGCGCGGAGGCAGGTCACTTTATGCATTTGATGTCAGTGACCCGAATGACCCGCCTGAACTTTTGTGGAAAACAGGTTGCCAGGATGGTAGCTGTATTACCGCACCTGACCCCAACTCCTGGTCCGACGTGGGCCAGACCTGGTCACCCGCCAATATCGCATTTGTGCAGGGCCGCAGTGATCCGGTGCTGATCATGGGCGGCGGGTACGATGACTGCGAGGATAGTGACAATGTCTTGGCAGGAGTGAACCACACCTGCATCATCACGACCCCGGTTGTTTCATCGACGGTCAATCTGAATTCAACCACCACAGACACCGGAGACCATATCTATGTACTCGATGCGGTAGACGGAGAGTTGCTGGCTGTTTTCGACACCGAGCGTGCCGTTCCGGGTGGGGTCACTATCGTGACCGAGAGTGACGCTGACCAGGATATTGCTTTCGCCTATGCGGCTGACACAGGTGGCAATATCTATCGGCTTTCTGGCCAGGATGGGCTCGGGAATGTCACCACGATTGGTAGTGAGGCCGACCCGTCCAACTGGCTCCTGACACTGATTGGTTCCTTTGGCTGTGGTGATAAAGCAGACGATAATACGTGCCTGTCGAACAGGAAGTTCCTTTACGGTCCGGATGTGGTGCGTGATTTGGACACTGCCTACGTCTACCGTATCCTCGCCGGTACCGGTGACCGGGAAAAGCCGCTGGTGACTTACACCTCGACGACAGGGGTGCAGAATTACTTCCTGTCTTTCCTGGATACACCCCTGGATCCAAATGGGATCAGCGTAAGTGGTGTTTGTAATCAGGACGTTCTCTGTTTGGATGCGATGCAGGAGGTCGACCCGAACGACGTTCTCGCCGGGGGCGTTGCCATAGATGAAAATACCAGGGGCTTCGCCCTGGCACTGCGCGACACTGAACAGGTCGTCACCAGTTCTCTGGTGGTCGGCGATATCGCCAATTTCAGCACACACATACCCTTCGACCCCAATGACGCGGCGGATGACAGCAGTATGTGTATCAACAACCTGGGCACGGCGACAACCTACAACATCGATTTCGAAAGTGCTGGCGGCGATTTGAACTCGATTTTCACCGGTGGCCTGGTGCCATCTCCGGTTGCCGGCCTGGTGCGGCGCTGTGACGATGAAGGTAACTGTACCGAGGAGCCCTTCTGTATCGGTTGTGGCGGTGAAAACTCGCCCATTGGTGGTAGCGATGCCAGTGGGGCTGCGAGCTTCGATCAGTCCAAAGGCCGTGTCTACTGGAATATCCAGCAGTGATGAACTCGATGAAGACAACCGCTAGCAGTGCCCTTCAGCGGCGAAAGACCGCCGGCTTTACCCTGGTCGAATTGATGGTGGTGCTGAGTATCGTCGCGATAATCCTGACGCTCGCGGCCCCCGGCTTCTCGACACTGATGCAGCGGACCAGGCTGAAATCCTACGCCAATGAGTTCGTGACCAGTGTCTATCTGGCCAGGGGTGAGGCGATCAAGCGAAATGTGCAGATGCGGTTGTGCTCGTCGACGGGTGTAAGTCCTCCGGCTTGTGACGGCGGAGGCGGTTGGGAGCAGGGCTGGATCGTTGTGGATCCCAACGATATGGTGATCACTCAGCAGGCTGGCTTCAACAATGGCTTCCTGATGTTCGAAATCAGCAGTGTCGGGTTCAGCCAGATGACCTTCGACCCATCCGGTGTCGCCAATACTGTGGCCAGTTTCAAAATCTGCCAGAATGCGCCCGATGACGGGATTGAGGAAAAAGAGGTAATCGTTTCGGCTACCGGGCGACCACGGGTCAATACCATAAACACGGGCTGCCCCTGAGGATCAAAACCTGATCCGTCAGGGGCAATAGACGCCTATCTGCGCTTCCGCGGTAGCTTTTTCTATTACTAGCTCTTCGTCAGTGAGGTAACGCTCCTCACCCTGGCTATCTCGAACCTTCACGCGGGTCCCGGCAGTCAATGACTGCAGATTCTTTTGCGCGCGTGCACACAACTCCGGGTTCTTCTTGTCCCGGTTTTGTTCGTTGGTATTGACCTGGGTAAAATCATTTCCAGCGCTGGGTGTAACCTCTGCCGGTACAGCCCCTTCCTCGCCAGGTACGACCCGCTTCAGGCCGGTGCCCGCGGAGATGACTTCGTAGTCAATGCCTGCAGGCGGCGGGCGGTCGCTGTGCACTTCGATGCCACGTTCATTGATCCAGCGATAATGGGTGCTTCCCGCTACACTGTTACTGGCTGAGAAAGAACATGCCAGCAAAGCTGAGCAAATCAGGATAGGTGATAGTTTTTGATGGTTCATATCTGTCCCCAGGAGATTCAACAGTTCTGTGCTATCGATTCCATAGCTTGGGCGCGTTGCTCTTCACGCTCTTCCTCGCTGAGGAATCGTGCCTCGCCGTTTTCCACTATTCTAATCCGCGGGCGCTCCAGAATTTCGAGATTCTTGCGGGCCCGCTCGCAGTACTCCGGATTCTTTTTGTACACCGATCTGACCGGCTCGGGTTCGGCTGCAGGCGCGGCCTCTGTTTGCTTCCCGGCAGGGACCACGGGCGAGGGCGGTGATTCCCCTTCCACCCGTCGTACCACGCTAGAATCAGTTGTAATCGTTTCAAATTCCACGCCCTGCGGCGGCGGCCGGTCACTGATCACCAGGCTCCCCTCGCTGTTCTTCCAGCGGTAGAGGTTGGCAGCGCCCACTTCCTGTGCGCCGAGCACGCACAGCGCGCTGAGTACCAGTGCTTTCCCGAATGATTCCTTCACCGCATAAGCCCCTGATTTTTTATAGAAAACCCGAGTATAAGAGTAGTGCTGGCAGGCGCAAACCACAAACCGGGAGATTTCTGGTGATTCTGTGGATCTCGCTGCTTTCGCGGTTGACAATCCTCTGGCGGAGGCCTAGATTGGCGGCGTCTTACAGTTGGCAACGGCTAACGTCGAGTACCCTCGGCCGCTGGCCTACTGCGCTGATCCGATTATTCGGTGCAGCTGACTGTGAGTCCCGTATTCAATCGGCGCCGCATCGGCCCGGTTGAGGGCCAGACACTGCGCTACCCCGCAGGGCGACCGATACACGGGTTCGTGATCGATATTCCCTGGAGGAGCCTCCTCGCGGGGGTGGTTGCGAGCTGTGTCATGGTCGAAAGGGGGTGGCGTGGCCAGCCGGGTACCGGTTCCAGGTATCCGTTCTCGCACCGTCCACACAATGACTTGAATGCGCCGGCGAGGGTTACGCGTTGGGCGCCATTCGGCAGGAGAATTGCTGTGGATCTTTTATCCGGCGGTGAAATGATTGCGCGCGCACTCGAGGACGAGGGCGTCGAATACATCTTTGGTTACCCGGGCGGTGCCGTACTGCACATCTACGATGCGCTGTTCAAGGACTGCAAGGTACCCCACATTCTGGTGCGCCACGAACAGGCCGCCACCCATGCAGCGGACGCCTACGCCCGCGCTACCGGCAAGCCCGGCGTGGTGCTGGTAACTTCCGGCCCCGGGGCCACCAACGCGATCACCGGCATCGCCACGGCCTACATGGATTCCATCCCCATGGTGGTGCTGTCCGGCCAGGTGGCAACCCACCTGATCGGCGAGGACGCCTTCCAGGAAACCGACATGGTCGGCATCTCCCGGCCCATTGTGAAGCACAGCTTCATGGTGAAGCAGCCCGAAGACATCCCGGCGATGATCAAGAAGGCCTTTTATATTGCCTCCTCAGGCCGTCCCGGCCCGGTGGTCATCGATATCCCGAAGGATTGCACCCGCCCGGACGCCAAGTTCGAGTACAACTATCCCGAGAGCATAAAGCTGCGTTCCTACGCTCCGGCCCAGCGCGGTCACACCGGGCAGATCAAGAAAGCGGCTCGCATGCTGCTCTCTGCCAAGCGCCCGGTGATCTACGCTGGCGGCGGTGTCGTTCAGGGGGAGGGCAGCGAATTGCTGACCCGCCTGGCTCGCGAACTGAACTACCCGGTGACCAATACCCTGATGGGGCTGGGCGCCTATCCCGGCACCGACCGCCAGTTCCTCGGCATGCTCGGCATGCACGGCTTCTACGAGGCCAACATGGCGATGCACCACTCGGATGTGATACTCGCCGTCGGTGCCCGCTTCGACGACCGGGTCACCAACACCGTGGCCAAGTTCTGTCCGGGTGCCAAAGTGATTCACATCGATGTCGACCCGACTTCCATTTCCAAGACGGTGACGGCTCATATCCCCATCGTTGGCCCGGTGCAGTCGGTGCTGACCGAACTGTTGGCCCAGGTGGACGAGTTGCGCTCGAAGGACGCTTCCCTCCCGGACAGCGTTGCGCTGGATCGCTGGTGGCAGCAGATCGACGAGTGGCGCGACAAGCACGGCCTGCTCACTGGTCGCCGCTACGCCGAGAGCGAAATGATCATGCCCCAGCAGGTGATCGAGAGCCTGTACAGGGCCACGAGTGGCAACGCCTACGTCACCTCGGACGTGGGCCAGCACCAGATGTTTGCCGCCCAGTACTATCGCTTCGACCAGCCCCGGCGCTGGATCAACTCCGGCGGCCTCGGCACCATGGGCTTCGGCCTGCCCGCGGCCATGGGGGTCAAACTGGCCTTCCCGGACATGGACGTGGCCTGCGTCACCGGTGAGGGGAGTATCCAGATGAACATCCAGGAGCTCTCCACCTGCAAGCAGTACAACACGCCGGTGAAGATCATCAACCTGCGCAACAACTACCTCGGCATGGTCAAGCAGTGGCAGGACATGCAGTACGAGGGGCGTTACTCCAGCAGTACCTACGAGGATTCGCTGCCTGACTTCGTCAAGCTGGCGGAGGCCTTCGGCCATGTCGGCATGCAGGTGAAAAAACTGGAGGACCTGGATGCGGCGATGGATGAGGCCTTTGCCCTCAAGGATCGCACCGTCTTCCTCGACGTTTTCGTCGACCGGATGGAACACGTTTACCCGATGCATGTCGCGCCCAACGGTTCGATGAAAGACATGTGGCTGAGCAAGAACGAGAGGACCTGAACATGCGCCGGATAATTTCGATTCTGCTGGAAAACGAGCCCGGCGCCCTGTCGCGGGTGGTCGGCCTGTTTTCCCAGCGCGGCTACAACATCGAGACCCTCAATGTTGCACCGACGGACGACCCGACCCTGTCGCGCCTGACCCTGACTACGATAGGTGATGACAAGCACATCGAGCAGATCACCAAGCAGCTGAACAAGCTGATCGACGTGGTGAAGTTGGTCGACCTGACCAACGGCGCGCACATCGAGCGGGACCTGCTGCTGATCAAGGTGCGCGCCCACGGTGTGGCCCGCGACGAGGTCAAGCGCACCGTAGATATCTTCCGCGGCCAGATCGTGGATGTTGGGCCCAACGTCTACACCATCCAGCTGGTGGGCACCTCGGAGAAGCTCGACGCCTTCGTCGCGGCGATGGCCGAGGTGGATATCCTCGAGGTGGTGCGTTCAGGCGTGGCGGGTATATCCCGCGGTGAGAAAGTGCTGAGCCTGTAATTCGGCCGGACTCGTCCAGCTCAACCGTTAGCGCCCCGGTGCCATCTGCTGGACCGGGGCGTTTTCTTGTTCAGGCCGAAAGTAGTCGCTCCACGGCCCAGACCACTGCTTGCAGTTCCTTGGCACTGGTCGCTGATTTCGATCCCCCCGCGCGGGAGTCAGTACTGTGCAGCAGGTATCGCACACCCTCGGATAAATTTTCCTTACCCAGAAGTAGCGCACGGTTGCTGGCGAGCAGGCCCTGCTGGAGTTTCTCCGGTCGGGTTTGCAGTCGCTGCGGTAGCAGGCTCTGGATCAGCTGGTGACGCAGGTGACTGAAGCGATAGTTGTGCGCGAGTTTCCACCAGGGGGTGGTGCCATCACTGCTGTCGAACAGTAACAGGGGCTTGCCGGTGCTGGCGGCTTCGGCCAGTTTTCCCGCTGAGTCAGCCGTCATGAGAATTGCGTCGGCACAGGCGAGAAAGTGGCGATACGATCCAGCGGAGCTCGCGTCGTGATAGATGTAGTTGTCCCCGCGCAATTGGCCGAGCAGATCGCCGGCCGCGGCCCAGGGTGTGCGCGAGTCATCACAGTAGAGCAGCGAGCCGCCTGTGGCTGCAGCGAGTCGGTCGGCGACATCCCCCAGGGCGGCGGCTTTCGCACGGGTGAAAACGAAGGGAGGGGCGGACTCACCCGGGAGAAGGGCGATCCAGGGCCGCGGCAGGGCCGCGATCTCCGAGGTGATTTTTTGCGCCTCTGCTGTTTCACCCGCTGCGGGAGCCGGCTGTAGGGGCAGGGAGAGTCGCGCGACATTGGGCAGCGAGGGCAGCGCGTACTGCGGCGTGGTGATGATCAGGTCCCAGTTGTACGCCGAAGCCCAGGGGCGGCCGAGGTGAATCAGGCGGGTGCGGCCAGCGGACTGACGCCTGAGCCACTGGGCCACGGGCTCGCAACTGCGTTCAGCGGTAATCACAAGGTCAGGCCAGGGTGGGTTTATGGGGTCGGATGCCGACAGGTCGATACCTGCCAGGGTGGCGCCGCGGCCCAGTTGCACCAGCAATTCCCAACGGTGTGGCCTGAGTTGTTTTTCCACGACCGGACGACCGAGGGCGCTGGCCAGGGCGCGCAACTGCCCGTTGTGCTCATCCCGCTCCCCCAGGAGCGCCCAGATTGTTATCGCATTTTCCTTCACTACTTTCCTGTTGCATGCCAGCGATGGTTTTGGCGGCGGCACATTATCGCATGCGGGGGCTGCTGGAAATTGAATTTTTGCTTCGACGGCGGTCTGGGCGCTAGAACTGGTCCCGCACGCGGAACAGCAACTGCACGCTGTCCACGTTCTCGCCGCTGATCAGGGGGAAAGCCAGATCGATATGGATCACCCGGTTCTTGTTGGCGCGGCTGGAGTTGAGACGCACGCCGATACCGATATCGGCGAGAGTGCCGCCATTCTCGCCATTGTCCTGATCGTCGTACCAGGCCCGTCCGACATCGAGGAAAGCGGCATAACCAATGCGGAACAGGCGCAAGGGGTGACTGTCGGAGTAGTAGCGCTCCTCCAGGCTGACGACGAAGCTGCGATCCCCGGCCTGGTAGTTGCGATCGTAGCCGCGCAGGCCGGTGTCGCCGCCGAGCAGCACCTGGCGATCCCCGGTCAGCCCGCTGGTGTAGTCGAGGCGGGCATTGGTGTAGAAGGTCCAGTTGTGGTGCTGGCGACGGTAATAGCTTGTGTTCAGGGTCAGCCAGAGATTCTCGAAGTCGCCGTCATTGGCGTCGAGGTAGCCGTTGGCAAAGCCCTGGATGCGCAGCAGGTTCTGGTGGTCCACCCAGTAGGATGCCTGGTAAAACCCGTCCATGGCCAGCTGGTCCCGGCTTGAGCCGAGCCCCTCCGCGGCCCAGCCAAGCGTCCAGTGGTAGCGCTGCCCGACGTAGAAATCCTCGGTTCGCGCGATGTAGTCCATGTTGCGGACCTTGCTGAAGCTGTCCTCGATCGACTCGAAGCCGATAAAGGGGTAAACGTAATCGCGATCTTCCGGCAGTCGGGTGGGGGGAATGTCCGAATCGCTGAAATCGAACTGGTTGGTCTCGTAGTGCAGTCCGGCAAACCAGCGGCCGACATGGCGCCCGCTGACGGGGTTGTTCGCGAGAGCCGCGAAGATACGGACCTCGTCGTACTGTTGCTCAAACTCGCTGACCTCATCGCCGCGGAACCAGGTGGCCTGCTCGAACTTGCCCTGTTTGCCATAGCCGCCGGCGGACCAGGGCTCGTAGACGGAAAAGAACGGCCTTTCTATGGCCAGTTCGCGGTAGTAACCATCGTCGTTGTCACTGAACGTCATCTCGGCGGTCCATCGGGAGTTGCGCACGGCCGGGTCACGGTAGTGGATGCTATAACCGCTGCGGTCGGGGTCGTCGTCGTAGAACAGCCCGAGTTCCTTGCCACTGCCGAGCAGGTTGGAATCAGTGATACCCAGAGTTGTGCTGTTTTCGCCGCCGCTGCGGGACAGGCTGATCGTCGGGTTGAGGGTCCAGGTATCGCGGGTGACGACCTCGACGTCGACTACGTTGTCGCAGATTCGGACTGGTACCACCCTGGCATCGTAGAGAAACACGAGGTCGCGCAGCAGGCGCTCCGACTCGGCCAGTAGTTCGGGCTTGTAGTCGTCGCCGGGGGCGACCAGCAACTGGCTGTTGATAACCGACTCCCAGGTGACGCGGTTCAGCCGGTTGGCCAATTGGTAGAGCCAGACATCTTCGCGCTCATCCTCGAGGTTGAAGACGTTGTAACGGGTAAAGTGGACCTCGCCGATCACCGCGTCCGGCGGAATACTGTCGATGAAAGCCTGGCTCTTGCCGTTGTACTGGAAACTAAATTTTTCCAGCTGAGTGAGTTGCGGCGCATCGCGGCAGTCCGACGCAGGCGCGGCCAGCGCAGAAGCTGCGGACAGAGTAGTAGCCACCAGCAGTGCGCTGGACCAGTGCGGGCGGGTGATCGCCCGGCGCTGAGATATCCCCGACAGTGACTTCAGCATTCTGCTCCTATCAGTCCTCACGTTGATTCTTGAACAGCGGGAAGAGGGCAGCAAGGGAATATTGCACGTTATTGCCATTGGCTGCGGATGAGGCAGCCCGCCATTCAGTGGCCGCGGCGAGCCTCCATGCGCTTGAGGAAGGTACGCATGACCGACCGATACAGCTCCATGCCGAGAAACTTGTCCTCGACGCCGGATTCGATACTCGGGTTGTCGTTGACTTCGATGACGTAGCCGCGGCCGTCTTTCTCTTTCACGTCTACACCGTAGAAGCCGTCGCCGATGGGGCGTGTCGCCGCAAGTGCTGCACTCAAAACTGCAGGCGGGACCTGGTCGAGCGGCAGGGTGTCGAAGCCGCCGGAATTTGTGCGCTGGCCATGGCGGTAGATCTGCCAGTGCTTTTTCACCATGTAGTAGCGGCAGGCGTAGAGCGGCTGCCGATCGAGCACGCCGATACGCCAGTCGAAATCCGTGTAGAGGAATTCCTGCGCGAGCAGCAGTGTCGACTCGCGAAAAAGCTTGGTGCAGATCGCCTCCAGTTCCTCGCGGGAGTTGGCTTTTTCCACGCCGCGGGAGAAAGAGCCGTCGGGAATCTTGATGACTACCGGGAAGCCGAACTCCGCCACCAACTGGTCGAACTGCTCCTTGCGACCCCGGTGCAGGAGGCGGGTACGCGGTGCCGGGACCTTGTTTATACGAAACAGGTCAGCCAGGTACACCTTGTTGGTACACCGCAGGATCGAGTTGCTGTCGTCGATTACCACAAGGCCCTCGTTTTCCGCCTTGCGGGAAAAGCGGAAGGTGAAGTGGTCGATGTTGGTCGTGGTGCGAATGAACAGGCCATCGAATTCGGGCAGGCGCAGGTAGTCGCGCTGGGTGATCAGCTGGCAGCGGATACCCATTTCGCGGCCCGCCCGGATAAAGCGCTTGAGCGCGCCGGCATTGGAAGGCGGCAGCTTTTCACCGGGGTCACAGAGGATCGCCATGTCGTAGCGGGCGTGAGTGCGCTCGCGCTTGCGGCGCCAGTGCTTGCGGGTGAAGTCCTCCAGTGTCCAGCTGAACAATTCCCGTTCCTCCGGGCTCAGCTGGCGCGGAGAAATCGCTCGCAAGCCGGAGATTTCCCACTGCGCCTTGCGCTTCAGGGTCACCTCCAGCAGGGGGCAGGGATAGGTCTCGAACAGGCGGCGGGCGAGTTCATCGTGGGCGCTGTCGAGGGTGCGGCCGAAGAACACCCGCAGCCGGACGCTGCTGCTGTCGGGTTCTGCTGCGGCGGGCAGTGCACCGAGGTGAACTCCGAGGTCGCTTACCCGGATCCGGTAGAGCGAACGGCGGGTCAGGTCGCTGAGGGTCTGCAGCGTGGGTGTCACCTTGTGACCGCGCGCCTCGGCGAGGAGCGAGCAGTAATAGCCTTCCGACAGGTAGCCGAACTTGCGGCAAAGGTTGATGATACGCGGTCGGGCGCCGCCGGGTTGCGGGTAATTGCCGGCTGCGTAATCCTTGAATGTGATCAGTTCACCGGAGGTCGGCGGTTGGGGCCAGTCCTTCAACTGGTGAACGACAATCAGTGTTTTGGACACGTGCGCAGAGCCCGGAAGATGTGGAAAACTGGCGCAAGTATTTGGTAGCTCTGTCTGGCAGTCAATCGGACCCGGGAGTATATTTTTGGCAACTTCTACCACATTTGCCCTGCCGCCGGGGAAAGGTTAGCACGCATCCCATGACCGAAGTTTTCCGCCGCGCCGTCGAGGGCGATCTCGAAGGCTTGCTGGCGCTCGAAGCGGCGAGTTTCGATGGCGACAGGCTGAGTCGCCGCAGTTTCCGTCGTTGGTTGCGGCACGATTACTGCGTGTTCCTGGTCATGGAGGACGCTGAAGGCATCTGCGCCTATGCCCTGGCTATCCTGCGCCGCGGGACCCGTCTCGCCCGACTCTACTCTATTGCAGTGGCCCCACGGCTGCGCGGCAAGGGTGTGGCCAGCAGCCTGTTGCGCCAGGCCGAGCGCGAGGCCAGACAGGCGGGGGCGCTGTACATGCGGCTGGAAGTCGCCACTGACAACGTCGCGGGTATAGCGCTCTACGAGCGCATGGGTTATCGCCCCTTCGGCCGCTATCGGGATTACTACGATGACCATGGCGATGCCCTGCGCATGGAGAAGTGTATCCATGCCTACCAGCAACTGGAGGCCAGCCGTTCCATTCCCTGGTTTCCGCAGAGCACGGCGTTCACCTGTGGTCCCGCATCGCTGATGATGGGCATGGCGGCGCTGGACAAGGCGTACACGCCGGATCACGCGGAGGAGATCCAGATCTGGCGCGAGGCGACCACCATTTTCATGACTTCCGGCCACGGGGGCTGCCATCCGCTGGGGCTGGCACTGGCGGCGGCACGTCGCGGTTATCGCGCCGAAGTGATAGTCAACCAGGTGGGGCCTCTCTTCCTCGAGGGGGTACGCGACCTCAACAAGAAGCGGGTCATGACCCTGGTGCACGAGGGCTTTGTTACCGAGGCCCAGCGCTTGGGCGTGAGCACCAGTTACCGGGGGCTGGAGCAGCAGGAACTCATCGATGCATTTAATCAGGGGGCAAGCGTGCTGGTGCTGATATCGACCTATCGCCTGGATCGCAAAAAGGCGCCGCACTGGGTGGTACTGAGTGGTAGCGACGAGCGCTGCCTGTTCCTGCAGGATCCGGCGTTTGAAATCGACCAGCAGGAAGAGGCCACCGAGTCACTCCACGCGCTGGATTACCAGCACCTGCCGGTGGCCAGGGAGGACTTTGCCGCGATGAGCCGCTTCGGTGGCACCCGCTTGCAGGCGGCGGTCATACTGCAGCGTGCGGGGAAAAACACGGACGCAGTGCATGAGTAATACGTCAGAGCAGTACCTGAGCACAGTGAGAGAGCTGTCGGATCGGATGGTTGAGGCGCAGCGCCCCATCCGGGTGCTCGATACCATCAAGTGGCACCCGGATGTCCGCGAAAGGTTTTTTGCCGCTGACTGCCGCGAACTGCCACAGGTCGATGCGGAGTACTACGCCCGCCGTAACCCGCTGGATTTTGTTCCCGCCGACAAGCGCACCGAATTCCGTGAAATCGAGCGCGACATCTCCCGGCGACTCGGTCAGCTCAATCCGGTGTCCACCCTGATGCGACGCATCTGCCGGGAGTACCGAACGGTGGTCGACATGCTCGAGGCACGCGGTACTTCCGAGTTCGGCCTGATTTCCCGCGACCTCTACGGTTCGGCCTCGGATGTGTTTCACGCCGGCGATCCTACCCTGGCCGATCTCGGCACGGTGATGGAGGACACTCTGGTGAACCTGCTGCGCAATGACTCGATGCGCGAGGAGGAGAAAAACATTTCCGCCGAGCAGGCAGTGGAAATGCTCAACGACCGTCTGCTGGCGGCATTCCCCGATGCGGGTTTCCGGGTGCTGTTGAATGACCAGATGACCGCCGATGCCGCGGCCGGTTCCGATTACCTTAAAATCCGCAGCGACGCGCGCTTCAACCGCCTGGATATAGATGTGCTGGAAGTCCACGAAGGTTGGGTGCACCTCGGCACCACCCTGAATGGTATGGCGCAGCCCTATTGCACCTTTCTCGGCAAGGGGCCGCCGTCCTCGACCACCACCCAGGAGGGGCTGGCGGTACTGACTGAAATCCTCACCCTGCGCTCGAGCCCGGGGCGACTGTACAAGCTGGTAAATCGCGTGCGGGCGGTGACCCTGGCGGAGGAGGGCGCGAGCTTTATCGAGGTCTTTGACTACCTGCGGCAGAACAACCTCTCCCGCGAGGAGAGCTATTCGATAACAGCGCGGGTCTTTCGTGGCAGCACGCCGGAGGGCAAGCCTTTCACCAAGGACCTCGCCTATATGCGCGGCTTCGTGCAGACCTTCAATTACCTGCGCCTGGCGATGAGCGAGGGCAAGCTGGACAGCCTGCCCCTGTTGTTTCTCGGCAAGGTAACGCTGGAAGACATAAAACATTACCGGCTGTTGCTGGAAGAGGGGGTGGTAAAGCCACCGCGTTTCCTGCCACCGCACTTTGCCGAGATGAAGGGGCTGGCCACCTGGATGAGTTTTTCGCGGTTTATCGCTTCTCTAAGCTTCGACCAGTTGCAGTCGGATTACAGCGGATTACTGTGAGGCCTCGGCGGGCTGCGCACGGCGGATTTTCCTGAACGGCAGCAGGAGCTGTTGGTCGAGCCGCATGTCGTGTTTCTCGCGCCAGTATTCAAGACCTATCTCCATGCTCTCCAGTTCCGCTGGCGAGCGGTGTTTGGCGGTGCCGAACAGATAGTCAAACCAGGGCACCATGGTGCCGAAGTTACTGTCGGTGAAGCGTTGTTCCGACGAGTGGTGAACCCGATGGAAGTCCGGCGTGATGATGAAAATGCGCAGGATACGGTCCACAGATTCCGGCAGGCGGATATTTGCGTGGCCGAATACGGCAATGCCTATGACGAAAAAGCGGTAGATAACCGCCACCGCAGGCGTGACTCCCAGTAATACCACAGCGGGCGTAATCAGCGGGATGGTAAGTATCGGTTCGAGGGGGTGATTGCGGAAGCTGGTAGAGACATCCAGGGAGGTGTCCGCGTGGTGCACCGCGTGTATCGGCCACAACCAGCTCACCCGGTGGTAAATCCTGTGGGTGCAGTAGCCGATAAACTCCGCCACCAACAGCAGCAGCAGAAAGCCGGCCAGCGGATTCCTGGCGACAGCGTCCGGTATCAGTTGGAATTTGTGCGGGTCGACCCGGCCGACAAACCAGATCATGGCCCAGGTACCGGCGACATTGCTCGAGTACCAGGTGAGGGCACTCAGGCTGAAGTTGTTGGCCCAGCGTGAAGCGGATTCGACTTCGACCTTCTGCCGAGGGAAGAAAGTTTCCAGCAACATGAACAGCGCATAGACACAGGCGGTGAAAATATAGATCATTTGTGAATCGGGGTTCATGTCTCTGCTACCAGGGAGAAGCGTGCCGACCAGACTAGAGAGCGCATGATAACAGCGAATGCGCCGGAAACTTCGTGTGAGCTATACGAAACAAACCAGACTATGGGGGAAAAATGACTAACAAATCACGTTTAGCAATCAATCTGGCCCTGGCGGCACTCGCCGGCCTGCCTTCTGTGGCCTCCGCCACCTTTCTACCTGTTGTGGTGAATGTGGGCGCAGTCGCTGCCCCAGTTGGACCGGTAGCACCTGCAGGCCCTGTGGAGCCCGTGCCGGGGCTCGGCGGTGGCCTGGTAATTGCGCTCGGCCTGTTGCTGGCGGTGATCGCCTATCGCTTTTTGCGCCAGCGCCCCGCCTACCAGAAAATCATCTGCATGACCGCACTCGCCGGCGGGACCCTGCTGACCGCGTGGGGCGCTGGCCCGGCCATCGCTGGCATTCTCATGCCAATCGTCGTCGTGCCGCCGGAGGACGCTATCTGCGCCGGAGGGGAGCTGGCAATTTCCGACCCTAGCTGGTACGGACAATATCCCGGTTTGCAAATCACCAACAACTGCGCGACGACAAGCCTGGAAGTGCTGAGCTACGATGAATTTGTCTATTGTGACTATGCTTTGCAGGTGAAGACCGGTGGCGCCGATATCGGTGACACCATCGCACCGGGAGCCACTGTCACCACCAACTACTGTCCGCCGCCGACCTGATTGGCTGGACAAAAAAAGGGGAGCTTTCGCTCCCCTTTTTTTGTGTGCGAAAGCCGCTTACACGATGCGCTTCATAGCAGTCATGTAACCGCGCAGCTTGTCGCCGACGATCTCCACCGGGTGGTTGCGGATAGCCCGGTTGACGGCGATCAGCTCCTGGTTGTCGACGCCGTTGTCGCCGGCAATCCCCTTGCCGATGATGTCGGTGTCCACTTTCGCCATGAAATCCTTCAGCAGCGGGCGGCAGGCGTGGTCAAACAGGTAGCAGCCGTATTCCGCGGTGTCGGAGATCACCACGTTCATCTCGTACAGCTTCTTGCGCGCGATGGTGTTGGCGATCAGCGGGGTTTCGTGGAGTGACTCGTAGTAGGCAGACTCGGCCTTGATACCGGCAGCGACCATGGTGTCATAGGCCAGTTCCACCCCGGCCTTGACCATGGCGACCAGCAGGATGCCGTGGTCGTAGTATTCCTGCTCGGGGATTTCCGCGTCGGTGCTGGGGGTGTTTTCGAAGGCGGTGTCCTGGGTGGCGGCGCGCCATTTCAGCAGGTTGGCGTCGTCATTGGCCCAGTCGGCCATCATGGTGGTTGAGAACTCACCGGACATGATGTCGTCCTGGTGCTTCTCGTACAGCGGGCGCATGATGTCCTTGAGTTCCTCCGCCAGGTGGAAGGCGCGGATCTTCGCCGGGTTGGACAGGCGATCCATCATGTTGGTGATGCCGCCGTGCTTCAGGCCCTCGGTCACGGTCTCCCAGCCATACTGGATCAGCTTGGAGGCGTAGCCCGGCTCGATGCCTTTCTCGACCATCTTGTCGAAGCAGAGGATGGCGCCAGTTTGCAGCATGCCGCAGAGAATGGTCTGCTCGCCCATCAGGTCGGATTTCACTTCGGCGATGGGAGAGGATTCGAGCACGCCCGCGCGGTCGGCGCCAGTGCCGGCGGCCAGTGCCTTGGCGATATCCAGGCCTTCACCTTTCGGGTCGTTCTCGCGGTGCACGGCGATCAGGGTCGGTACGCCGAAGCCGCGCTTGTACTCTTCGCGAACCTCGGTGCCGGGGCATTTCGGGCACATCATGACAACGGTCAGGTCCTTGCGGATCTGCATGCCTTCTTCCACCAGGTTGAAACCGTGGGCGTAGTCCAGGCAGGCGCCTTCTTTCATCAGCGGCATGACCGCGCTGACTACGCTGGTGTGCTGTTTGTCCGGGGTCAGGTTCATGACCACGTCCGCGGTGGGGATCAGCTCTTCATAAGTGCCGACGGTGAAACCGTTCTCGGACGCGTTTTTCCACGACTGGCGCTTCTGCTCGATGGCTTCGGCGCGCAGGGCGTAGGCGACATCGAGGCCCGAGTCGCGCAGGTTGAGGCCCTGGTTTAGGCCCTGGGCGCCACAGCCGACGATGACGATTTTCTTGCCTTTAAGATAGTTGCAGCCATCGGCGAATTCGCTGCGATCCATGAAGCGGCATTTGCCAAGCTCTTCCAGCTGCAGGCGCAGGGGCAGGGTGTTGAAGTAGTTCTGGCCCATGGGAGTGGTCCTCTGAGGTTTCGGGTTGTCAGACAGTGTCGATTTGCAGGGCGAACGATACGGGATTCGCGGTCTTGCGTAAAACGCTAAATTGAAGATACTGTGTTGTGATAAATGCAATAGGAGTGGGTGATGGATACCCGGGCCCTGGCGGTTTTTCTCTCGCTCGCCGAGACGCTGAATTTTAGTCGCAGTGCGGAGAGTCTGCACATGAGCGTATCGGCAGTCAGTCGCAGCGTCGCCCGGCTCGAGGAAGAGGCCGGCCAGCCGCTGTTCCTGCGCGATCGGCGCAAAGTTGAACTGACCCGGGCCGGCCGGGAATTCGTGGGATTTGCCCGGCAGACCCTCTCCGAATGGCAGCAACTCAAGCGGCGGCTGGGTAACGAGGGTGAACTGCGCGGGGAGGTCAGCCTCTACTGCTCGGTGACCGCCACCCGCACCCTGCTGGCGCCCATCCTCGCCCAGTTTCGCAGCAGCCATCCGGGCGTGGAGATCATGATGCACACGGGTGACCAGGCCGATGGCATCACCCGTATCCTGCGCGGGCAGGACGACCTGGCGGCGAGTATCAGGCCGCTGCAAACCTCCAGGCGCATGGACTTCCTGCCCCTGGTGCAGTCGCCGCTGCAGTTCTGCCTGCCGCGTGCGGAATGCCAGGTGCGGGAGCGAGTGCTGGCGGAGCAGGCCGCGGGCGCGGTCGACTGGTCGGAACTGCCCTTGATCGTGCCCGAGCGTGGCACGACCAAGGAACTGCTTGACGAGTGGCTGCGCCAGCATGGCATCCGGCCGCGTATCTACGCCCAGGTGGCTGGCCACGAGGCCATTGTGGCGATGGTCAGTCTCGGCCTAGGGGTCGGCATCGCACCGCAACTGGTGATCGACTCCAGCGGCCTGGGGGAGGGCGTCGAAACCCTGCAGCCGGAAGAGGGGCTGCCGGCCCTGACCATCGGTCTCGCCGCCCTGCGGGCGCGGCTCGCCAACCCGCTGGTCAGGGCTCTTTGGAAAGTTGCCGGGCAGACCTATGGCGCCGCCCTTTGATACAATCGCCGGCAAAATAACCGGCTGGGATCCGCCATGAGTTCTTCGCAACACCCCGAGTCAGGCCCATCGCCTGAAGGTAACAAAGAGGCGTCGCCCGCCAATGGCGTACCGTCCTCGCTGGACATGCTGGTCGACGAGCACGAAGAAGAGGTCTCCGAAAACGGTAAACCGGTCCGTCGCAAGGGTATCTACCTGCTGCCCAACCTGTTTACCACCGGCGCCCTGTTTGCGGGATTCTATGCGGTGATTGCCGCCATGCGCGGGGACTTTGACAGTGCGCCGGTGGCGATTCTCGCCGCGCTGGTGCTCGACGGCCTGGATGGGCGGGTCGCGCGCCTGACCAACACCCAGAGCAAGTTCGGCGCCGAGTTCGACAGCCTTGCCGATATGGTTTCCTTTGGCGTGGCGCCGGCACTGGTCATGTTCAGCTTTGCCCTCGGCGACCTGGGCAAGTTCGGCTGGAGTGCGGCTTTCATCTATGTCGCTTGCGCTGCGCTGCGTCTTGCCCGCTTCAATACGCAGATCGGCAAGGCGGACAAGAATTACTTTACCGGCCTGGCCAGTCCGGCGGCGGCCACCATCGCGGCGAGCGCGGTCTGGGTGTGCAGCGATTTTGGCTGGCACGCGGGGGAACTGCCGCCCGAAGCCGAGTTTCCACTCGCCTGCCTTACCGCGCTGCTCGGGTTTCTCATGATCGCGAATGTGCCCTACTACAGCTTCAAGGGTATCGATTTCAACGGCCGCGTACCTTTCGTGGTCATGTTTCTCGTCGTCCTGGTCTTCGGGCTGGTCACTCTCGATCCGCCCCTGGTGCTGCTTATCGCCTTCCTCGGTTACGCCATTTCCGGGCCGGTGCTGCTGGTCTGGCAGCGTCGCAAGCAGGCGGCGGAAGGGAACCAATAGGACCGGCGGTACTCTGAACCTGTACTCACCCAGCCCGGAGTCAGTGCATGTCTGGTCGTTTCAAGGTTCCGCCGATCAAGTCCTCGGAAATCACCCCGGAGTCGGTCTACCTGCGGCGCAGGGAAATAATGCGGGCATTCGCCGCCCTGTCAGTGCCGGCACTTGCCGGCGTCGGTTTGCCCGCCGCTGCGGAGATAGTCACAGGTGGCAAGGCTCTCGAATACGCCCCTGCCACGAAGGGAACTGAGGGCTTTTACACCAACGAGCGGTTGACACCCCGGGACGACGCAGCCAGCTACAACAACTTTTTCGAGTTTGGCACCGGGAAGTCCGACCCGGCCGCCTACGCCGATGCCATGATCACTGACCCATGGACCGTCCAGGTCGATGGCGAAGTCGAGAATCCGGGCAAGCTGAACCTGGAAGACATTTTGCGCCGCTACCCACTGGAGGAGCGTATCTATCGCCTGCGCTGTGTCGAGCGCTGGTCCATGGTCATTCCGTGGGTCGGTTTTCCACTGGCGGCCCTGTTGCAGGACTTCCAGCCCACCAGCCGGGCGAAGTATGTCGCCTTCGAGACGCTGTACCGGCGTAGCGAGATGCCCGGTACTCGCAGTTTTACCAGTACTCTGGACTGGCCCTACGTCGAGGGCTTGCGTATGGACGAAGCCATGCATCCACTGACTCTCCTTGCTGTCGGCAATTACGGCAAGACGCTGCCCAACCAGCACGGCGCGCCGATTCGCCTGGTAGTGCCCTGGAAGTACGGCTACAAGAGCATCAAGTCGATTGTGCGCATCAGTCTGGTGGAGAAGCAGCCGCCCACGGCCTGGAACAAGTCGCAGCCCCGGGAGTACGGCTTCTACTCCAACGTCAATCCGGAAGTCGATCACCCGCGCTGGAGTCAGAAGTACGAGCGTCGCCTGCCCGCAAGCTTGTTTGAACCCCGGGAGATTCCGACGCGGATGTTCAATGGCTACGAGGAGCAGGTGGCCTCGCTCTACACCGGAATGGATCTGCGGAAATACCATTGATGCTGAAGGCGACCAAACTGGTGGTCTTCATCGGCTGCCTGTTGCCCTTCGGGCTATTGGTCCATGGTGCGTTCAGCGCTGGTCTTGGCCCGGATCCGGCGGAAACTCTGATGCACGTGACCGGCGAATGGGCGCTGCGTTTTCTGCTGGTCACCCTCGCAGTAAGCCCCCTGCGCAAGTTACTGCGCTGGCAGTGGCCGATGCGCTTCCGGCGTATGTTGGGCTTGTTCGCGTTTTTCTACGCCTGTGTCCACCTCGCGGCCTTTGGCCAGTTCTTTGTCGGCTGGACCTGGGGGAGGGCGCTGGAGGAAGTGGTAGAGCGCCCCTATATCACGGTGGGTGCCCTGGCGTGGCTCCTGCTCCTGCCGCTGGCACTGACCTCGACCCGGGGCATGCAGCGTCGCCTGGGCCGCAACTGGCGCCGGATACACCGCCTGGTGTATCCGGCCCTGGTCCTGGCCTGCGTCCACCTGCTCTGGCAGGTGCGCTCCGACTACGGTGAAGCGTTGGTGTATTGTTTGTTGGCGGGAGGCTTGCTTTTGTTCCGGCTTTGGCCCAGAATCCGCGCCCTCGCTTGAGACGGGTGAATAGCCCGTCGCCCTGTAAATAGAGTGTTTTTTGGGCAGCGAGAAATTAGCAGGAAATTTTTTCAAAAAGGTCTTGCAGGCGCAGAAGTCATCCGTATAATGCGCATCCTCGGTCGGGGGGCAGCCCTCACCGAAACCCAAAGCCAGCGCGCTTTAGGGGCTGATTAACAAGAAGACGAAGACAGATGTGTGGGCACTTGTTGGGATAGTTGTACGACTATTCAGACACAACAAGTGACTCATTGATTCATGTTTTATG
>JAWMQN010000004.1:0-391440 GCA_033283265.1 Halieaceae bacterium GM1-29 | reverse complement strand
CTAACATGCCCACTGTGATCACTCCTTGATACCCCGCTCAAAAAGTGAGCAGGATAGTCGATTCAGTGGGTCAGTTTTGGATGGAAATTATCCCGTTAAGTGGGTCAATTTTGGGCGGTAATCAACAGCTCGCCGTCTGCAACCACGAAACCATGGGAATAAAGGGGTCAATAAAGGGGTCAGAGCCCTTTTTCGCTTTTTCGCCTTCAAAAAATAAGTCAGATCCCTTTAACCCGCCGAAAATTTAGTAAAAGTGCATTCAGTAGATGCGATAGCGATTGCTTAGATAGTAACCTTTCTGTCTCTTAGCGGGCTTGCTTCGAGGGATCCTTCACGCAGCAGGCATCGGGCCTTCGAAAAGGGAGGCGGTAACTTTCACGGAGTGAAAAATGCTTAATCGTACGCTGTTCAAGTACCTGCTGGCCCTGTATCTGGCCGTTTTCGCCCTGGGCTCCCAAGCGGATGTGATCCGCTACTCCCTGGTGAACGTCGTCTTCGCGGACGGCGGTACGGCTACCGGCTATTTCGACTGGGACACTGAACTGCCCGACGCCGTCCCCGAGTACACCGGTGCATCGGTGAACTTCGAGATCAGCACCAGCGGTGGCAACACGGTCGATTTTCCACCCTTCATACTGAGCGACGAGAACTCCGGGCCGATTACTAGTGCCGGCACGATTATCGGCAAGCGTATTCTCAGGTTCGGCCGATCTAGCAGCGCACCGAACCGGGCAATCTATCTGATTCCGGACCCAGCACTGGGCCAGGTCGGTGTAGACCTCAATATCCCCCTTTTCATTTCGCCCGGTAACTCCTTCGAACTGGATCGTAACCCCGGGTCTTTCCTCCGCAACATCGTCTCCGGTAGCATCCAGGGTGTCGTGCTCTCGGTCTCGGCGGCGCCTCCCGCTCCCGCCCCCGCTACGGTAGAAGCCGTCCCTGTGGACGCGCACTGGGCGCTGGCATTGCTGGCCGGGCTCATGCTGGGTGCCGGCCTGCTCGCGATTCGGCGTATCGCCTGATCGCGGGACCCGAGGAAGACCAAACTCAATCCGCTTCCTCGGCCGGTAATACGTTCGCATTCAACCGGAAAAAGTTATCCGGATCATACCTCCGCTTGATCTGCGCCAGCCGCCGCAAATTGACCGAATAATTCTCGCTCAGTTTCCCCTCATCCCCCGTATTCATCAGGTTGTTGTAAAAGCCCATCGAATACGGCTCCACCCGTGCATACTGATCGCGCACCGCGGCGCGATACTGCGGAAACAGTGAATTGTCGTCATAGGCTATGCCTATGCCGATGGCCCAGCCGGCGGCCCGGTGCGGGAAGGCGGTGTCCTGCGGCCCGACCCTGGATACCGCGCCGCCCATGGGGTGGAAGAAAACCAGGAAGCCGGGCAGCCGTGGCAGCTCTTCGAGCGCGGCCGCCGCGACCTCGTCGGTGAGTTTCTCCACGTAGGCGTTCTTCATGTAGTGCGAGCGCCGGCGGGTACCGGGCGGCGTCGCCTGCCTGTCGAAATAGGGCAGGGCCCGCAGGTCGACACGCGAGGGCTTGCCAATCCTGCCCAGTTCCGCCAGCGCCTTTTCCCCCTCCGCGTGATCGCCCACGTATAGCGCCTCGAGGGAAAAATGCGGCTCGCCGTTCGCATCCACGAAGCCATGGGGCGAGATGAACAGGGCATCCGGCCCGTCCCCGATCAAGTCGCCAATGGCCCGCATGACCTGCAGGCGCTGCTCCCATGGCCAGGCCATGTCGCCGCCGTAGATCATCGGGTTGAAGGGGTGTACGCGGTAATCGAAGCGGGTGACCACGCCGAAGTTGCCGCCGCCCCCGCGGATGGCCCAGAACAGGTCCGGATTCTCCCGGGCAGACAGCTCGAGGATGCGCCCGTCCGCCGTCACGAGTTCGGCGGCGAGGAGATTGTCGATGGTCATGCCCCACACCCGGTTCAACCGGCCCAGGCCACCGCCGAGTGTCAGGCCCCCGGCGCCGGTATCCGAGTCGGTGCCGAGCACGGTTACCAGGTTGTGTTCCAGCGTCGCCCGGTCCACCGCACCCAGGCGGGCGCCGCCACCGACCCGAACCAGTCCTGCGGCGGTATCGACCTGCGCCTCGCCCATGGCGCCGAGATCGATCATCAGCGCACGGTCCGCCGCCGACTTGCCGGCAAAACTGTGGCCGCCGCATTTCACCGAGGTCAACAGATTGTGTTCCCGCGCGAACTGGACGGCGCTGCGCACATCCGCGGTCGAGGCGCACTGGGCAATCAGGGCGGGGTGGTGATCGAAGGAGGCACTCCACAACTGGCGTGTCGTGTCATAGCCGGGACTCGCCGGCGTCAATAGCGAACCCTGCAGCGACTGCGCAAAGGCTTCCACGCTTTCCCGGTCCAGCAGGATGTCATCACCTGCCAGGGTGACGGCACTGGCGGACTGCGCCGCAGGCGCGAGCGCGCCCAGGGCCAGTTTTCCCGGTAACGCCGCCAGTACCGCGGACGTCAACGCGCCCTCGATCAGTTGTCTTCTGCGCATCAGGATACTCCCGCGGGGGACCGCCCCGGCTCCGGAACTATAGCCCACGGGCAGTCGGTTCGCCTGTAATAAAAGGGGTCAGAGCCTTTTTTCCCTACCCTGCTGGCTGGGCAACAGGAATCCCAATCCCACCACACTTCCAATCGAGCACCGACTATTGCAAAGTAGCGACCCGACACCGGATGCCAGCAACGCAGCCCTCGCCTCCCGACATAACAACAGCAGTCCAGGAAAACCTAGTGAACACCATCCTGTGGGAATACCTCAGAAAAGCGAAAAGCACCGTACCCGGCTGGCTCCAGCGCGTTGATGCCGAAATCATCGGCGCCATTCTGGCGCACCAGGCCCGGCACGAGATCAGCGGAAGCTGCGTCGAAATCGGCGTGCACCACGGCAAGTCCTTCATTCCCCTGTGCCTGGACCTCAGGGCCGACGAACTGGCCCTGTGCATCGACATCTTCGAGGACCAGGGCAAGAACCTCGACAATTCCGGCAAGGGTGACCTGGAGAAATTCCGCGCCAACCTGGAACGCTTCGCCGTCGACTCGTCCAGAGTCCGCATTTTCAAGGGCTCTTCCGAGGCAGTCAGCAGCGACTACATCCTGGAGCAGGTCGGCCCCGTGCGTTTTTTCAGTGTCGATGGCGGTCACTGGCGATCCATCGTGGAGAACGACCTCGGCCTGGCGGAACGGACCCTGGCAGAGCGCGGCGTCATCGCCCTGGACGACTACTGCCGGGCGGAGTGGCCCGAGGTCACCCACGGCTACGCCATGTGGCAGCAGGCCACCAACTCGGGCATCGTCCCTTTCGCCTCCGGTTCCAACAAGCTGTACCTGTGCCGGAAGGAACACGCGGAGGCCTACCGCGCCGCGCTCAAGACTCCGTTCCTCAAGCGCTACTTCGGCAAGACCTATAAGGGCGAGCACGACGCTGTCGATTGCTATCGCGTGGAACTGATCAGGCAGGACGAGGAGCTGAAGAAAAACGCCTTCCTGCTTGCCCTGAAAATTTTTCGCCCGGACCTCTTCCCCAGGGCCAAGGCCTATTTCCGGCGCTTCGAATCCCTGCAGAAAAAGTTGCGCCTGTAGAGCCCGGGCCGCTTGCCAGCCGGCACTGATCCAGCCCACTCCCGCTTTCGTATACAGGACTGTGTGAAGTACTCACACACCCATTCCAGTCCTGAATACAAACGGGAGAGCACTCATGTTACTTACCCGACTGTCATTTTCACGCCTGATATTCAGCACCCTCACTGCCCTGGCCCTGGCCCTGTCCCTGAACGCACAGGCCATGCCCAACGGCGAAACCGGCCCCAGGGACAAGACCACCCTGCTGGCGCTAGCGCTGCAGGTCAAGGCCGAAACCGGTGACTTCAACACCCTCGTGGCAGCCGTCCTCGCGGCGGACCCGGCCGTTCAGCAACTCCTGGTGCAGAACGGACAGCACACGGTTTTCGCCCCGGACGATACGGCCTTCCTCGCGCTCGGCCTGACGCCCGAGAATGTCGGCACGGCACTCGACCAGGACACCCTGACCACGGTGCTGCTGTATCACGTCGTCAAGGGCCGGCAACTCGCGGAGGATGTACTCGCCGCGGACAGCCTGAACACACTGCTGCGCGGCAAGCAGGGTTTTCTCGCCCAGTCGGCGGGTACGCTGACCGACAATGTCGGGCGCACCGCCAATATCTACATCACCGACCTGCTGGCCAGTAACGGGGTGATCCACGCGATCGACGCGGTCGTGCTCCCCCAGTTCCCCTGAGCCGAACAATCTCTGTGACCTGGTTCACAGTCAGGGGGCCCGGCTAAGGCCCCCTGCCACGAAACCTGCTATCTATACGCGCAGGAGCAATGCATCCAGAGAGGTGCGATATGGCAGCCGCCGAAAGACAGGTACTGCACAACACTCCGGAGACCAACGACGCCTTCCTTGCACGGATGCAAGCCCAATGCGAGCAGATCGAGGCCTACCGGCTCGACGTCCTGCGCCGCGAGGGCCGCAAGCTGACACTGGACCAGGCGGCGCGAGAGTGGATAGAAAGATACGCGAGGGATTTCTCCTCCGACTGACGGCCCGCCGGGCCCTGTCGCAAGAACACCACCGGACTGTACCGTAGTCGGGATAGGGGTTATGCTGCGTGCTATCTGATCCTGGCCGCCGGCCAGGTCAGCTCCTCGGGGGAGGGGGCATACATGGAGCAGTTCGCCAACGCATTCACCAGTCTGGTGGCTACCCGGCCCACCCGGCATCTGCAACAGCCATTTTCTCCCGCAGCCCGCTCCGCGCTGCCGCACCCCACTGCCAACCCACGCTGTTGTCGTCGCCATGCACTGTCCCTCCTGCGACGCTGAGAACAGTGCCGAGCACAAGTTCTGTGGCCAGTGCGGCACCCCCCTGCCGCTCACCTGCGCCGACTGCGCCTTCGAAAACCCGGTAAACGCCCGCTTCTGCGGCGGCTGCGGCAAACCGCTGCACGCCGCTCCCGCGCCAGTGCGCAACACCCCACCGCCTGCCGGCAGGGGCGCGGAGCGGCGCCATCTCACGGTGATGTTCTGCGACCTGGTAGGTTCCACCGACCTCTCGGTCAAGTTCGACCCGGAGGACCTCAGCGAGATCATCAAGAGCTTCCAGGCCTGCTGCGAGGCGGTCATCCGCCGCCACCACGGCTATGTCGCCCGCTACATGGGTGACGGCCTGCTCAATTACTTCGGCTACCCCACCGCCAGCGAGTACGATGCCGAGTACGCCATGCGCGCCGGGCTGGAGATCATCGCCGCGGTGTCCCGGCTCGACCCGGGGCACGGCATCAAACTGCAGACCCGGGTCGGCATCGCCAGCGGCAACGTGGTGGTCGGCGACGTGATCGGCGAGGGCCAGGGCTCCCGCGAGGAAACCGTGGTCGGCGAAACGCCCAACCTCGCCGCGCGCCTGCAGAGCCTGGCGCCGCCGAACAGCGTGGTGACCTCGTCGCGCACCCGCCGGCTGGTCGGCGGGCTGTTCGAGTACGAGGACCTCGGCCAGCACAGCCTCAAGGGTTTCGACGTGCCGGTGCCCGCCTTCCTGGTCAAGGGCGAGTCGCTGGTCGAGAGCCGTTTCGAGGCGGCCCGGGACGACAGCAAGAGCCACAACATCTTCGGCCGGGAGGCGGAGGCCCAGCGGCTGCGCGAGGGCTGGCAGCGGGCCGTGGAGCGGCGCGGCCAGCTGATCATGATCTGCGGCGAGGCCGGCATCGGCAAGTCGCAGCTGCTCGAGGACTTCCGCGCCAGCCTCAACGGCGACGATGTGGAAGTGCTGCGCATGTACGGCTCGCCCCACGCCAAGTCGACGCCGCTGCACCCGATCATCGCCCAGTTGCTGCGCGCCGCGGGGATCAAGCTCTACGAGCCGCCGGAACAGCAGTGGCACAAGCTGGTGCTGTACTGCGAGGAGCGCGGCGTGGGCGACGCGGAGCGCCCCCTGCTGGCCAGCCTGCTGGGCATTCCCGCGCCGGCGGGCTACGAGTTGCCGCCGATGCCGCCGCCGGAGCAGAAGTTCCGCACCATCCAGCTGCTGACCGGCATGGTCAGCCGGCTGTCGTCGCACAAGCCGACCATCGTCATCATGGAGGACCTGCACTGGCTGGACGCCAGCTCGATCGAACTGCTCGACCAGGTGATCCAGACCGCCCGCGACCGGGCCATCCTGGTACTGGCGACCTTCCGCCCCGACTTCACCCCCGACTGGCTGAACATTCCCCACGCCGAGCAGATCGACATCGGCCGCCTGGGCGAGGACGCGGCCCGGGCGCTGATCGTACAGACCGCCTCGGGCAAGCGCATGCCCGAGGAGATGTGCGCGCACATCCTGCGCAAGGCCGAGGGCGTGCCGCTGTACGTCGAGGAGCTCACCAAGGCGATACTCGAGAGCCCCCTGCTGCAGGAGCGCGACAACGAGTACATCCTGCTCGGCGAGTTCCAGCCCAAGGCGGTGCCGGAGTCGCTGCAGGATTCGCTGATGGCGCGCCTCGACCGCATGGCCCCGGTGAAGGAGATCGCCCAGATCGGCGCGGTGCTCGGCCGCGAGTTCCAGCTCGCGGTGCTGCAGAGCGTCACCGCACAACCGGAGGCAGTGGTGCTCGATGCCCTGCGGCAGCTGGTGGACGCGGAAATCATCGTCCAGCTCAAGGGCGGCCAGGACACCTCCTACCTGTTCAAGCACGCGCTGCTGCAGGACTCCGCCTACAACGCCCTGCTCAAGAGCCGCCGCCGGCAACTGCACGCCCAGGTGGCCACCAGCCTGAAGAACTACTTCCGCTCCCACATCGAGGAGCGCCCGGAACTGCTCGCCCACCACTACACCGAGGCGGAGATGTGGGAGGAGGGTTTCGACGCCTGGCACGCGGCGAGCCAGCTGTCCCTGCGCAAGTTCGCCCACCGCGAGATCTGCGACAACCTGCACCGCGGGCTCGCCCTGTGCGACAACCTCGGCGACCGCGCCAGCCGGCGCCACCTGGAATTCGAGATGCGCTCGCTGCTCGGCTCGGCGCTGATGGTGATCAAGGGGCCGGGGGATGAGGAGGTCGGCACCGCCTACGAAAACGCGGTGATCTTCGCCCGCCAGCACGCCGACCTGGAAAACACCTTCCCGGTGGAGTTCGGCCTGTGCCGCTACCACTGGGCCTCCGGCGAGCTGGGCAAGGCTGTCGACATGGCCAGCGCCCTGCTCGCCGGCAGCGACCCGGCAGCCGACCCCGGCCGCTACATGGCCAGCAACGTGCTGCTCGGCATCAGCCTGTGGCACCAGGGCCGGGACGAGCAGGCCCTGGAGTGCCTGGAGAAGGTCTGCGACTGCTACCGCCCGGAGCGCGACGCCCCGCTGTTCTTCACCTACCTGATGGACTTCGGCGTGTTCGGCAACTTCTACCGCTCGCTGGCCCTGCAATCCCTCGGCCGCAGCGAGGAGTCGATCGCCGCCGCCCAGGGCGCCCTGCAACTGGCCCGCGAACTGAACAACCCGCACGAGATCGGCTTCGGCCTGCTGGCGAATTTCATCGGCGCCACCATGCGCGCGGACTATGCAGCGGCCATCGAATTCGCCGACGAGTGCATCGAGTTCTCCCGGGCCCAGGGTTTCCCCGAGTTCGTCGCCCTGGCGCAGGTCTGTGGCGGCACGGCGAAGATCAAGAACGGCTGTGGCGACACCGCCATCGAGGATATCGCGAGCAGCGTGCAGAACTGGGAGCGGACCGGCTTCACCTCCTGGCTGCCCTGGCTCTACGGCCTGCTCGCCGATGCCGCCATCACCCGCGGCGACCGGCCCCGCGCCGAGAGCGCCCTGGCCAGTGCCCGGGACTACATGGACCGGCAGAACGAACGCCAGGCCGCGGCGATGCTCGACGGCCTGGCAAGCGCCCTGGCCTGACCTTCAGGCCCCCAACCCGAGCCTAGGCCAGCACCACGCGCAGGGTGGAGGTGGTCAGTTGCAGGCGCTGGGTCACCACGCGCAGCATGAACACGTGGAACTTGGTGGCGATGTGCGGCTGCTCGCGGTCGAGGCGCTCCTTCGCCGCGCGGCTGAACACGTAGTAGAGCCCGCCCTCCTCGATGATCACGCTCGCCGTGCGCGGGCTGCCCAGGTAGAAGCCGATCTCGCCGAATACCGTGCCCGCCGAGGCGCGGCGGATGCGGTGGCGGGTCTCCAGGTCGGTGCCGAGGTAGACCGAGGCGCTGCACTGCTCGAGCAGGAACAGCTCGTTGGCCGGCTCGCCCTCCCGCGCCAGCACGTCGCCGGGCAATGCCGTGCGCTGCTCAAGGTAGTCGAGCAGGATGTCGACCTCCTCCCGCGAGCCGAGCTCCTCCACCAGCTGGGCGATCAGGCTGGCCCCCGTGCCGCCCTCGACCCGGCCCGCCAGCAGGCGCTCCTCGCACCACTCGAGGCCGTGGTCGAGGTCGGCCATGATCTTCACGCACTCCATGCGCTCGTACTCGAAGCCGCTGGCGCGCAACTGGCCGAGCATGTCATCGCTGAGGCCGGTCATCACCAGGCTGAAGTTCGAACTGACCGCCTCCTGGGCAATACGGATGAAGCTGTTGGCCGCCGAGGAGTCCATGTCGTTGACCTCCTCGAAGTCGAACAACAGGTAGCGCAGCGGCTCGCCGTGTTCCGTCTCCAGCCAGCGCCGCACCCCCTCGGAGAGATCCGAGGCGGTGCCGAAGAACAGGTAGCCCTGGAGTTTCGCCACCAGGATCTGCTCGCCGTGGGCGGCGAGGTAATCGGTCTGGGCCTGGTTGCGCTCGACGTTGCTGCTCAGCTGGGCCCCGGTCAGCCGGTAGCGAACCACGTTGATGCGGCTGTAATTGACCACGAACAGCAGGGCCGCGCAGAGTACGCCGGCGAACACGCCCTCGAGGAAGCCGGCGGTGACCACCACGCCGACGATGATCCAGATCACCGCGTATTCCAGCATCGGCATCTGCGCCCGCGACCTGAGCAGCCACTGCTGCACCAGGGTCCAGCCGAGGTAGATCAGCAGGCCGGCGAGGATGGGCTTGGGCAGCCAGGCCAGCAGGCCGAGGCCGACGTAGAGCATCAGCCCGCAGAAGCCGGCGGAGACCAGCCCCACCCAGCGGCTCGGCGGCGCCCCCACCTCCATCGCCAGGGTCGACAGGGCCATGGACGGCAGCGCGGTGATGCCGCCGGTGAATCCGCTCACGGTATTGGCCCAGCCGGCGACGCGCAGTTCGCGGTTGATGTCGAAGCTCTTGGCCTGGGCCAGCGACAGGCCGCTGATGGTGAGCATCAGCGAGACTGCGCTGAGCATGAGGATGGTCAGCAGGCTGCCCGGGCGATTGAACAGGCCGTCCCAGTGGATACCCTGGGGGCGCGACAGCAGCACCGGGTTGAGCAGCTGGGCGCTGCCCTCGGGAAAGGGCCCGAGCAGCCAGTCGTCGGCCATCAGGGCGGCGGGCGATGTACCCAGCGCCATGCTGGCGCCGAAGAACAGCAGGCACAGCCCGGCAAAGGTGGCCGGCATCACCAGGTTGCCGGACCAGCGCGAGAGCACGGCCCAGAGCACCAGCGCGGCGATGGCCGCCGGCACCCAGCGCAGCAGGTAGTCCTGGCTGAACAGTTGCAGCAGCTCGGCGCTGCTGTCCAGGGACAGGTCGGTGGCCACCTTGAGCCCGCCCGACAGCATCAACAGGCCGGCGCCGGCGAAGTAGCCGCCGGTGACCGAGTGCGGCAGGTAGCGCACCAGCCCGCCGAGGCGCAACAGGCCGAGGCCGGTGAGCACCAGCCCGGTGACCAGGGCGACGATGGCCAGCGAGGCCAGCGCCGTCATGGCGATCTCCTCCGGCGCCAGGGTCGGCGGCAGCGAGGCCACCACCAGGGTGACCAGCAGCGCCAGCACCGGCACGGTGTCGTCGTCGGGCAGCGCCACCACCGGCTTGCAGGCACTGAACAGGGTGATCAGGCTGCCGGCGATGACCGCGGTGGAGACACAGGCGTTGATGCCGACGGAGACCTGCGGCGCCAGCTTGCCGTTGAAGATCAGCGCCGCGAAGCTGACGCAGGAGATGAGGGCCACCAGGCCCGAGACCAGGCCGGGCACCAGGGCGGAGAGCAGGCGCTCCGACGTCAGCAGGATGAAACCGCGGGCGTTCCGCATCAGCTTGTCTGTTCTCCCCCGTCCAGTGCGTTAAAGCTTGCCGGCCGGCCGCTCAGAAATACCAGCGCAGTTCCAGCAGGTACTCCCGGCCGCGCTGGTAGATCCCCTCGAAGGTCTGGAAGGCCGTGCCCCAGACGCCCGTCAGCAGGTACTCCTCGTCGGTGAGGTTGCGCACGCTGGCGATGGCCGCCCAGGTCTCGGTAGGGCTGTTCCACTGCAGGCGCGCGTCCCACAGGTCGTAGGCGTCGGTCTTCAGCAGCTCGGTATTGTAGGCGTCGTTGTAGACCTCGTCGCGGTAGCTCCAGTCCAGCCGCGCGATCCACTGGCCGCTGTCCAGGTTCCACTCCTTCGACAGGCCGATATTGCCCGACCACTCGGGGACCCGCTCGAAGGCATTGTCCGGGGCGATCAGGGTGGTGCCGGTGGCGATCTGGTCGTACTCGGCGTCGAGCCAGGCGAGCATGCCGTCGATCAGCCAGCCCTCGCCGGGCACCACCTGCAGCTCCAGCTCGACTCCGCGGATGGTGGCGGAGCCGACGTTGCTGGTCACCGGCGCCACGCTGTTGAAGGTCTGCACCTGCATGTCTTCGTAGTCGGAGTAGAAGAAGGCGCCGTTGAGGCGCGCGCGCCTGCCCATGAAGGTGGACTTGAAGCCGAGTTCGTAGGCGTCGACGAACTCCGGGTCGAAGACCGGGATCAGGTCGGTGCCGGACAGCCCCGCGGGTACGGTAATCCCCGGCACCGCCGGCGGGAAGACCCGCTGGGTGAAGCCGCCGGACTTGAAGCCCTCGGAGTAGCTGGCGTAGAGCATCAGGTCGTCGCTGGCGTCCCAGGACAGGCTGGCCATGGGCGTGAACTCGTCGATCTCCAGCTCCTTTTCCAGGTCGGGCAGGATGCGGTAGCCGGCCTGGAGGAAGAAGGCATCGAGGGCGGCCAGCGGATTGCCCGGCGGCACCAGCTCGCTGATGCCGGCGTAGTAGTTCTCGATGATGTACTGGTCCGGGTGGAACTTCTTGGTCTCCTCCGTGTAGCGCCCGCCCAGGGTCAGGTGCAGGAAGTCGCTGATGTCCCAGTTGACCTGGGCGAACAGCGCCGCCGACTCGTTGTCGTAGGCGCCGCCGGAGACGAAGTTGCTGACGGTGAAGTGCAGCAGGTTTTCATCGGCGCCCTCCTCCTGGAAATAGTAGGCGCCGAGAATCCAGTTCCAGTTTTCCCGGGTGCCGAGCAGCTGGAACTCCTGGCTGAACTGGTCCTGGTCCAGCTCGCTGGAGAAGTGGGCGATGCGGTGGGGCGAGTTGTCGCCGTCGCGCCCGGACACGCTGTCCATCTCCCGCCAGCCGGTGATCGACTTCAGCAGCAGGGCATCGCTCAGCTCCCAGCTGACGGTGCCGGACACGCCCCACACGTCCAGCTCCGGGTCGCGGTTCTCCGAACCCGCGTTCTTGCGGTCGCCGTAGATGTAGCGGCTGTCCATGCAGTTGGGGCTGTCCGGGTTGTAGGTGATGCCGTTGCCGCTGGCGTCGGTGACCGCGCAGGGCACCCCGGGCGCGACGGCGCCATTGGTGATGTTGTGGATGAAGACCATCGGCGGCGGTACCGAGGCGACCTGGCCCTGCAGCTGGCTGAGGTCGGTGAAGTCGATGCCGAGCAGCTCGAAGGCCGGGGCGTGGGTGTGCATGCGCGAGTAGTCGGCGTTCAGGTCGACACTGACGCTGTCGCCCGGCAGCCAGCTGAGGGCTAAGCGCGCGGTCTTCGTGTCCTCGTTGCCGAGGTCGGCGCCGTCCTCCAGCCGGGTGACGTAGCCGTCCTGCTGCAGGGCGGACAGCGACAGGCGCATGGCCAGGCTGTCGCCGAGGGGCGCCGACAGTGTGCCCTTGAGGTTGCGCCGGTCGTCGCTGCCGACCACCGCGGCGAGCTGGCCGCCGAGTTCGCCGCCGATCTCCGGCTTGATCGAGGTGACGCTGATCGCGCCGCCGATGGTGTTGCGGCCGAACAGGGTGCCCTGGGGGCCGCGCAGGACTTCGATCTGCTGCACGTCGATGACGTCGAGCACCGCGCCGAGGGCGCGGCCGATGTAGATGCCGTCGAGGTAGAGGCCGACCCCCGGGTCGACGGTGGCGAGGTGATCCTTCTGCCCCACCCCGCGGATATAGATAGTCGAGACATTCGAGTCCGCCGCCCAGCCGGGGTTGTTCTGCAGGGTGAGGTTGGGCACGAAGCGCTCGATCTCGTCCAGGGTGGTGACGCCGCGGTAGTCCAGCGCCAGTTCGTTGAAGGCGGTCACCGCGATCGGCGTCTCCTGCAGCACCTCCTCCCGGCGCCGGGCGCGGACCACGACCTCCTCGAGCAGGCCCTCCGCCGAGTGCTGCCGGCTTTCCTGCGCGGCAACGCCACCACCCCCCGCCGCCAGGGCGAGGGGAACAAGTACTGCATTCACCATCCAGTAGCGCATGCATTCAACTCCTGTCGTGTAGGTTTTGCCCCCGGTGCCAGGCGGTACCGGGCCACTGCCGCGTATGTCTGTCTCAGTCAAGGCGCCCTGGCACTGATCCAGGACCTCGTCGGACGGTCTTTCATGTGCCCGCGATACTGGCCGTACTGCGGGTGGCGCGCGAGGAAAGCCTCGACCTCCAGGGGCTGGCCGCAGGCCCGCCCCCAGCGCGCATCGAAATTCATTGCCCGGGCCTGGGCCGCCGTCGCCACCTTGCCGTCGAGGGAGCCCCAGGGATAGAAGGGCCCCTGGCCGGCGCCGTACTGGCCGTTGTCGTTGTCCAGGTGGCCGCAGATCGTGCGCGAGGAGGGATTGTCCTCGCCGGTGTACATGTCCCGGTGGTCGCCGAGCATCTGCCGGGCGACCTGCTGGCCGATCTGCCCGCGGTGGGTCGCCATCAGCTCGTCCCAGCGGATACGCCGCCCGGCACTGGAGAGGATGTTGCTCCAGGCCGTCGGGCCGCTGCCGGTCTGGGCGCGGATGGTCTCGTCCAGCGGGATGTTGCAGCCGGCGTAGTAGCCGGAGCCGAGCACCGGCTGCAGGGCCTGGTGGTTGAGGGTCAGCTCGAAGGCGGCAATCCGCCCGGTGTTGACCTCCGCCAGGAACCAGGTGTTGACGTAGCCGCCGTTGTTGCCGGCGCTGAACAGCTCGCACCAGCGCTCGATGGAATCGCCGTACTGGCAGGCCCGCCGGGTGCGCAGCCACTCGGGCAGGCCGTCGACCTTGAAGCCGGAGACATCGAGCGAGGTCTCGGTGACCATCAGGCCGCCGCCGGTGACGCTGAAATCCGTGTTGCTGTAGACGTAGCCGGGCACCGACTGCATGAGCATCTCGTGGCCGCTGTGCGGCTTGATGTGCAGCAGCAGGTTGTAGGCGTCGCCGTTGGCGAAGCGCTGCCAGGTAGTGTGCACCGCCACCGGGCCGCCGTCGGCGGTGTACTCGCCGGTGGCCACGAAGGCGCTGCAGCTGTGGTGGAAATGGCTGGCCTTGAGCGGGCCACTGGAGCTCGGGTGCGCTTCCCAGGGCAGGGGGACGGCGGGCTTTATCGCGCCGGACATCACCGCCGGGTACCACTGGCAGATCATCTCCGGGTAGCCGTTCCAGCCGAGCAGTTCGGCCAGGGTCAGCGGCGCCGCGGACGGCGTCGCGGCGTTGACGCCGGCGACAATGCCCTCGAGTTCCGCCAGCAATTCATCGCCGAAGCCATCCGCGGCGCCCTTCAGTTTATCCAGGTAAAGCTGCTCGGCGTTGGCGGCGAACCAGGCAAAGCCGATACCGGTGTCTATCTTCAGCAGGTAGTCGATCTCGCCCAGGGCCTGGCGAATCTCCGCGGCGAGCAGGTAGCCGTGCTGGATACCCCGCTGCCGCGGACCGCCGCTGATATGCAGGCGAATCCAGCCCTCGACGTCCTCGCGCGTCGCCCCGGCCAGGTCGGCGGCGATTTGGCTGTGGTCTTCCATCCCTGCGGCCCTGGTGTCAGTGGCCGAACTCGAGGTTGTTGAGGAAGGCGTCCTCGCCGGCCCCGCCCAGGGCGCTCATCAGGGCCAGGGTGAGCATCATGTCGTAGTCCAGGGAGACGATGCCACTGTGCCCCGCGCCGCTCATCGCCACATTGCCCGGGCGGTTCTGGAACCAGCCGGCCCACTGGTCGGAGCCGGGGTCGAAGAACAGGAATTGCTGGCCGTCTTCCGGGAACACCAGGTTGGGCGAGGGATAGAGGTTGGCGACAAAAGGATACTGGGCCGAGCCGTGGCAACTGACGCAGGAAGAGGCGGGGAACAGCTCGTTGCCCACCCCCGAGTAGCGCTTGCCGCTGACCGTGACCACGTTGTGGCGGCGCGCCACGTCCATGGGCGCGGCGAGACGGCCGCCCCAGCCGAGGCTGTCGTCGGCGAAGTCCGGCGCGTTGGGGTTGACCCAGGTCTGGGTGACCGGCATGCCGCCGGGGCAGTAGCCCGAGGGGTCCTGGGTACACTGGGGGTCGTTGCCCCAGGTGATGCCGACCGGCACGGTCTTATCCCAGGTCGCGCTGCCCGGCTGGCTCTTGTCATAGGTGAAGCCGAGGAAGACCCAGCCGGTCTCCGGGGCGGCGACGCTGTCGCGGACCTTGACCGCCATCTGGGCGAAGTACATGGGCACCACCTGCGCCTGCAACAGGCCGGCGGGGTGCTTCTCCATGGACGCCTCCACCTGCGCGGCCGTCGGCCGGTAGACGTAGGAGACGGCGGAGCCCTCCAGCGGCGGCCAGATGCTCGGGTCGAGGGCCGCGCCCTCGACCTTGACGATGATCGAACCCTCCGGGAAGCAGCCGCTGCCGGAGCCGCACACGGCGCCGACATCGGGCTGGAAGGGGTTGGCCCAGACCTGGCCGAGCATGACACCGGCGACGTCGTTGTAATAGACCACCGAGTGGTTCTGGAAGGAGTCCAGGCCCTGCGGCGGATCGGTAAAGAAGGTGGAACTCTGGATGATCTGCCCGGCATAGGAGCCGAGGATCGGCTCGCGGCCGGATTCCGGGTTGATGGTGCCGTCGGCCTGGGGTGAACCCTCGCCGCCCCAGGGCATGTCGTACCAGCCGGCGTCGATCGGGTTCCACTCCAGCGGCGTGCTGACCAGGCCGGAGATGTTGTTCGCACCGAGCCAGGCCTTGACCGCCGCCGCGTAAGCCGGCGCGGTCGCCTGGGTCAGGCCGCCGCTACCGCTGACCACGCCGCCGCCGGGCACCCAGGAAGGCGCCACCGGGCCGGTGGGGTAGTTGTAGTTACTCGGGCGGAGACTGCCGCTCCACTCGCTGGCTTCAGGGTAGACGGTGTTGTTGAAGGCGAAGGGGTCGGCGGCCAGGGCGCTGCCCGGCAGCGCCAGGGCGAAAAGTGCGGCGTGGCAAAACACCAAACGACCAGCGATCCCCCCCACCAGGGATGTCTGTGCTTTCATGCTGTCTCCATTTGTATTGTTGTGACCGGGGTACTGAACCCCGGTGTTGTCCTTTTCCCCAAGCAGCATCCCTACCAAACAGACGAAAGCTACCAATGAATAACATTAGTTGGCTAAGCAGCGGGGTCAAGCCGGAACTGGCAAAAACTCCAGTTGGGCACTGTCGCCCGCCTCGCGCCGCCGCCCGTAGCGGGCGTTCCCGGCCTAAAAACTTTCAACAGTCCCACCATGCCTGTATGATCCTTCGAAGCATTGGGCGCCTCCTCAGCCCATCCACGAATGGCCCTGCGCGACGATCCTGGGGCACGTCGCAGACCGATACGGCAGCGCCGCACAAAACTAATACAAGATGATTTGGCTGGTATCCTTTCCACGCTCCGGCAACACTTTTTTGCGCAACATCCTGTTCGAAGTCTACGGGCTGCGCTCGAGCACCTATCACCTCGAGGCTGACTACCCGCTGGATGAGGGCTTCGCGGAATTCGACTTCATCAAGACGCACCAGCTGCCCGGGGAACTCGACGCCGCCGGCTTCTCGACGCAGATTCCCGCCGTCTACCTGGTGCGCGACGGGCGCGACGCCATGTGCTCGATCGCCCACCACCGCTCCGACCTGATCGCCCCGGGCTCCGATTTCGAGCAGAACCTGCAGACCGCCATCGTCGCCGAGCGCGGCAGCTTCTTCGGCGGCTGGTCGCGCCATGTCGAGAGCTGGAGCCGGCGCGCGGACATCGTCATCCGCTACGAGGACCTCGTCCGCGACCCGCTGGCCTCGGTCGAGCGCTTGCGCGCCATCTGCGACCTGCCCGAGCCGGATGCCTCGCGCCTGCCCACCTTCGAGAGCCTCAAGTTCGGTATCCCGAAATACGGCGCGAAACGCGAGCACGGGGTGAGTGAAGAGGAGATGCGCGAGCACTCGCGCAAGTTCTTCCGCCGCGGCAAGGCGGGAGCCTGGCAGGATGAAATGCCGCCGCGGCTGCAGGAGCTGTTCTGGAGTTACCACGGCGAGGCCATGGAGGGACTGGGCTACGCCCGGGAGGGCGGACTGCGCCCGCTCAACCCCGACCTCGACCTGCGCCTGGCCGACAAGCTCGGCGTGGCGCAGGACAAGACCCGCGACAGGCCCTACCGGGTGCTGATGGAGGCGGACAAAGTGGTCTCCGCAGACAACGACGGCGTCAAGCGCTACCAGGTGGAACTGCTCAAGGCGATGTTCCCCGCGGTGGACTACCCCGGGGCGCAGTGGCAGATAGACTTGCTGTTTCACGGCAATATCCGCCCGCTGCAGGCGTTTCGCCAGCTGCTGTTCGACTCCTTCAACAGTGTCTCGGACCGCGAGAGCGCGGAAGCGGCCGTCGCGCAGTTGCTGGCGACGCCCGGGCCCGAGGGCCTGGAAGTCATCCGCCCCACCCTGTCATCGGGCGCCGCGCTGCGGCACAAGCTCATCCGCCTCGGCCTGCGCCTGGAACGCGGGCTGACCGGCTCGGTGCCGCGCTCCTGGGTAAATTTTCTCGCCCGCCACCGGATTACCCTGTTCCACAGGATCTACGAATTCTGCCGCCTGGTGCTGCTCGCGCTGGCCGGGCTCGCCGGCCTCCTGCTCCTGCCCCTGCTGGGGCTCGCGCGCGCCGTCCACTCCCGCCTGCACACCCCGGCGGAGGGCAGCCTGCACGGCTATGACCTGGTCCACATCCCGCTGAAGCAGAACTTCCGCGCGGTCAGCGGCTACAGCGGGCCCCGGCTGATCACCTTCCACGATCTCACCCACCTGCATTTCCCGCAGCACCACACGCGGCAGAATGTGCGCAACGCGAAACTCGGCGTGCACTACGCCGAGGCCTCCTGGGCGGACGTCATCGCCGTATCCGGGGCCACCCGGGACGACGTCCTGGCCCACACGGCGATCTCGCCGGCCAGGGTCCACGTCATCCACGAGGCCGCCGACCCGCGCCTGTTCAGCGCCCGGGTGAACAAGGACGACTGCCTCCAGGTCCGGCGCAAGTACGGCCTCGATTTCGACTGCCGCTACATCATCTGCCTGTCGACGGTGGAGCCGCGGAAAAACCTCGGCAACACCATCCGCGCCTTCCTCCAGCTGTGCCGGGAACATACGGACCTGCAACTGAAACTGGTGATTGCCGGCAAGAAGGGCTGGGACGCGGAGCACATCTACACCCAGGCCGAGGCGGCCCCGGACCTGGTCTACTTCACCGGCTTTGTCGACGACGCGGACCTCGCCTACCTCTACTCGGATGCGCTCTGCCTGAGCTACCTGTCCGTCTACGAGGGCTTTGGCCTGCCGCCACTGGAGGCAATGCGCTGCGGCACCCCGGTGATCTTCGGCAACAACAGTTCCCTGGTAGAAGTGGTAGGCTGTGGCGGGCTGCCCGCCGACCCGACGGACATCGAGGACATCAAGCGCCAGTATCTCGCCATCTACCGGGACGACGCGCTGCGCGAGGCAAAGGCCCGCGCCGCCCTGGCCCAGGCCAACAACTTTTCCTGGCGCCAGGCCGCTGCGGAGACACTGCAACTCTACCGGGAAATCATCGATGGCAAATCCTGACAAGCAGGGGATGCGCGCCTACCTCGCGCCGGCCCTGGTGACGATCCGGGCGACCTTCCCCGCCTATCGCTCGGACCTGATCTGGATGATCGTCACCAGCGGCATCGCGGTACTGCTGGAGACGGCGGGGCTCGGCCTGATCTACCTGCTCATTGTCGACCTCACCGGCGCCGGCAACGGGGCCAAGTTCCCGGCCGCCCTGGTCGACTCGGCGCTGAATACCCCGCTGTCGGTGACCATCGCCAGCGTCGCCCTGTTGAGCGCCGGGGTGCGGATCAAGTACCACGTGATCCGCCGGACCAGCAAGGTCTCCTACCTCGCCGGTAGACACGCCGGTGCGCTGGCGGCGAAAGCGGCGCGGCCGCTGATCCAGGCCGAGCCGGCCCTGCGCGACGCGCCTCGCCGCCAGTTGCGCTCGCTGCTCAGCGTGCTGATGCGCGACATCCCCTTTTCCTGCGGCGTTACCGCCGGTGGCCTGAGCCTGCTCATCGTGCACGCGCTGCAGGCCGCGATGCTCAGCCTGGTCCTGCTCTGGGTCAGCCCCGCGCTGACCGTCGCCCTGATGGTGATCGCCGTGCTCGCCGTGAGCCTGATGAAGCGCTCCTTCGGCGCCGTCGTGGAAGTGACCGAGCAGCGCAAGCAGAATACCGGGGGCATCCGCAAGGAACTGGACGGACTGGCCGGGGCACTGGCCGACCCCGCGGTCGACGCCGACAGCTTCGCCGCCGACGTGGACCAGCTCATGCACAGCGGGCGTGCCCACGACCACCTGCACCTGCGGCTGGCGCAAAGGCGTATCCTGCAGACCGGCCCGCTGGTGATGGAATACGTCTACCCGGTCGCCATCATCTGCATCACCCTGATGTACATCTACGGGGGTGAGATGGCACCGCACATCTCCCAGGTGGCGCTGTACTTCCTGCTGTTCCGGCAGTTCGCCGCGGCGGCCAACGTGATGGCCAACGTGCTGATGTCGACCAGCAGGCACCACCTCCACCTGAGCGCCTTCACGGAGTTGCTGAACGGCCGGAAGCTGCCCGACAGCGGGCTGAAAAACCAAGAGAACGACGACGATGAGTAACACCCGCCTGCCGATAATCCATATCGGCATGCCCAAGACCGGCACCAAGACCCTGCAGTGGCGCCTCTTCGCCATGCACAGCGAGCTCTACTACCTGGGCCGCTTCGACGGGCCGATCTTCCTCGGCGAGTACCGGCGCTACGAGGCCTGCCGCGACGCGACAGTGTACGATGTGATGCAGCAGGTGGCCTACCGGGATATCCACGACGCGGACATCGAGAGCTGCCGCAGGAAGTTCGACAAGTACCTGCAGGGGCCACTCGAGCGCGGCCTCATTCCCGTTTGGTCCTGGGAATCCTACATGACCGACAGCGCGCGCAACCGCGAACAGCGCGCCCACAACCTGCGCGAACTGTTCGGCGAGGCGCGCATCATCGCCGGCATCCGCCACCCGGTGGCACTGATGGAATCCGCCTACCTGCAACAGCTCAAGCGCGACAATGTCGGCGGCTACTACAGGCGCGGCAAGGCCGGCTACTACAGCAGCTTCGAGGACTGGCTCGCCCGCAACGAACACGGCGAGGTCGACAACCACCTCGACTACGCCAATACCATCCGCATGTACATCGAGCGCTTCGGCCGGGAGAACGTCTGCGTGTTGCCGTTCGAATTCCTCAAGACCGATCCCGACGCCTACTTCAGCCAGCTCTGCGAGTTCATGGGCATCGATGCGGCGGAGGCCCTCGGCCTGGTCGAGAGCAGCGACGACAATTCGCGCTGGACCGAAATCCAGCTGGACAGGCTGCGCGGGATCGGCGACTCCTGGTGGCAGCGGCACAAGTTCAAGTACGCCAGCAAAGCCGAGCGCAAGGAGATGCTGGACCTGGCCACCAGCGGCTCGCCCCTGACAGCGGCTCCCAAGGCGCGCGCAAATATTCCAGGCCAGCTCAGGGAGCTGCTGGTGGAACGCACGCGGGAGGGCAACGAGTGGCTGGACAGCCTGTACTCCCTCGGACTCAAGGACTACGGATACTTTAGCCATGAATAAACTCGTCTTGCATACGGGTATGACCAAGACCGCCAGCTCGACACTGCAGAATGCGGTGCTGAGCCAGCACTCGGGTATTCACTACCTGGGCAAGATCATCAAGAACGGTGTTGCCAAGGGCTGCGTCAATACCGGGATGTTCTACACCCTGAGACCAGTGCTCTGGGACCACAAGGAAGACTTTGACCCGGAGGCCACCAGCGCCAGGCTGCGCCGCGAAATTGAAGCCGCCGGGGCGCAGGACAAGGTGGTGGTGGGCTCCTGGGAGGCCCTCGGCGGCATCTCCCCTGCGCGCTACGGGCAAGTGCTGAGCCGGGCAAACAGCCTCGGCTTCGAACTCAAGGTGATGGTGGCAATGCGCAACCCGCTGACCTGGCTGACCTCGCAGTACCTGCAGGAGATGCAGGGGCATTTCATCCGCGCCAACCGCGACAAGTACTTTCGCAAGCGCCCCTACCTCCCCTTTGACGGCTGGCTCAAGGAGCGGGAAAAAATGGGCGGCGGCTTCGAGGAAATCTTCAACCATGCGAACAATATCAGGGTCGCCGTCGACCTGTTGGGCGAGGAGCGTGTCAGTGTCGTCGTGTTCGAGGAACTGAAGGTCAACGCGCACGCTTACTACCGGCAGATCGCCGAGGCCATCGGGGTCGACGCGGAGGAAACCCTGCGCCTGGCGGATGGCGCCTTCAGCAACCCGCGCCTGACCCAGGCCCAGGTCGCGGCCATCCGCAAAGCGGACGCCTTTCCCTGGCGGCGCCGGAAATGGCGCAGCATGGGGGAGAAGGAGCGACGCAGGATCCTGCGCGATGCCGCCGAACGGAAGCACGACAAACCCGCAGTGCAGGAACTCACCAGGACCGCCATCGATCTGGTCAGTGAGGCCACCCGCCGGCAGAACGCCTGGGTGGAGGCCAATCTGGGCCTGAACCTCTCGGGCCACGGCTACCCGGTGTGAAGGGCCCGCGGGCAGCAGCGTGCAACTGATCATCGGCACCGACAGCCTCAACCCGCCGCTCACGGGGATCGGCAGGTACACGAAGCAGCTGTGCGAGGGCCTGCTGGCCTCGCCGCAGGTCGAGTCGATGCTCGGCTACGATCTCGGCCGGACGCACTCGATCGAGAGCCGCCTGCGCGGCCTCGGCTCGGCGCAGGAAGCGCCCGCCCGACCGGGGCTGGTCGCGGGCCTGCGCGCGCGGCTCGCCGGTTCGGTGCTGGCGACCCGCGTTTACCGCCACTACAACGACCTGTGCAGCGGCTGGCGCCTGGGCGGACTGGAGCAGAGCGTCTACCACTCGCCCAACTTCCACCTCCCGCGCTTCGCCGGCCCCAGCGTGATCACGGTGCACGACCTGACCTACAAGCTGTTCCCCCACCACCACCCGAAGGCGCGGGTCGACTGGATGAACCGGATGGTGCCGGAGGCCGTCGCGGCCTGCTCGCAGGTGATCTGCGTGTCCGAGTCGACCCGGCGCGACCTGTTGCAGGCCTACGCCGTCGAGCCGGAAAAGGTCAGCGTCATCTACCCCGGGGTGGAGGCCACCTTCCGCCCGCACAGCGAAGCGGAGATCGCCGCCACCCTCGCCCACCACGGCCTGGACTACCGCGGCTACTTCCTGGTGGTCGCCACCCTGGAACCGCGCAAGAACCTCGAACGCCTGCTCGAGGCCTACCTGTCGCTGCCCGGGTCGCTGCGCGATCACTACCCGCTGGTACTGGTCGGGACGCGCGGCTGGGGCGTGGGATCTCTCGAGGCACAGCTGGCGCAGCTGCCGCCGCAACAGGTCCGGCGCCTCGGCTATGTCGCCGAGAGCGCGCTGCCGGCGCTCTACAGCGGCGCGCTGTGTTTCGTCTACCCGAGTCTTTACGAGGGTTTCGGCCTGCCGGTACTCGAGGCCCAGGCGAGCGGCGTGCCGGTCATCACCTCCAACACTTCCTCGCTGCCGGAGGTGGCCAGCAGCCAGGCCAGCCTGGTCGACCCGCTCGACCCGCAGGCTATAGGCAGCGCGATGCGCCGGGCCGCCGAGGACGGTAACTGGCGCGAGGCCTGCATCCACGCCGGCCTGCAGCAGGCGCGCAATTTCAGCTGGGAGCAGTGTGTCGCGGCTACGCTGGAGGTTTACCGGCGCGCGGCGGGCAGCGCCTGAGCGACCGCCGCCGGGCTATTCGCTGCCGGGGCTGTCGTGCCGGGCGCCCGGGGCGGGCTCGCTGGGCAAACGCTCGCGCAGGCTTTCCAGCTCCGACTCGAGAATCGCCAGCCGCTGGATGGTGCGCTGGCTCTCGTTCTGCAGGCGCGCGTACTCGATATCCACCACCAGCAGCTTGATGGTCAGCGCCACCAGCGCCAGCAGCAGTGCCAGGGTAGGCGGATAGGCGATGCCCAGGCGGTGGGCGATGGCGTCGATGATCCCCGGCGCGAAGCCGAGCAGGGCCAGGCCCGCGGCCAGTACCAGCCAGGCCATGGCGTGGTTGGTGTGCAGGCGGTCGCGGCGGACCAGCAGGACGATGACGGCGGCGGCGAACAGGCCGACGGTGCTTATGACGACGGTAACCATCACGCCTCCCCTGCGGCCCGGACGGCCGGGGAACTGCGCCGCTTGCAAAAGCCGAGCAACAGCGTGTAACACATGTAGTAGGCGACCGATAACCAGGAGCTGAAGACGCGCGACTTGCCGTCGCTGCGCTCGCGCATCTCCACCGGCACGTCGATCACCCGCAGCGCATTGGCGTTGAGCAGCATCAGCACGCCGACATCCTGGTATTCCAGCATGGTGCCGCGCCAGCCGCTGAGCACTTCCAGCGCCTGGCGGTTGTAGGCGCGAAAGCCCGAGGTGATGTCGTCGAGGGCGATGCCCGACACCCGGCGGGTCATGCCCCAGGCCAGCTTGCGCAGGGGCGAACCGCGCAGCGGGTAGGAGCCGACCGCGACATCGGCGGCGCCACTGGCCACGGCCGCGAGCAAATCCTCCACCCAGCGGGCTTCGTGCTGGCCGTCGGCGTCCATGGTGACGACCACGTCGTGCCCTTTCTGCACCGCGTAGCGCAGGCCGGTCTGGGTTGCACCCCAGGCACCGAGCCGCGACACCAGGCGCAGGGTTTGCGCGCCGGCCGCGCGGGCCTCGCTGGCGGTGGCATCGCTGCTGCCGTCGTCGATCACCACCACCGGGTAGTCACAGCAGGCGCGAATCTGCGCCAGTACCGGGCCGATGTTGCCCGCTTCGTTGTACGCGGGTATCACGATGAGGGGGGCCGAAGCGGGTCCTGGCGAGTCGGGACGAGGCAAACTATTTTTCCATTTTATCGGGTGGGGAACTCAGCTGAGCGCCTGCCCGCCATCTTATCACGCGAGATCACGATAAACCTCGACAATGCGGTCGGCGCAGCGGGAAATCGCGAATTCACTGTCGAAGCGCTGCCGCCCGGCCAGCCCCAGGCGGGCGAGATAGTCGCGGTCCGCCGCCAGGGCGGCGAAGGCCTGCGCCAGGGCGGCCGCGTTCATCGGCTCGACCTTGAGACCGGTCACCCCCTGCTCCACCACCCAGCCCATGCCGGAGCCGGCGACATCGCTGATCACCGTCGCCCGGGCAAAGCTCATCGCCTCCAGCAGCACCAGGCCGAAGGCCTCGCTGCGCTCGATCGACGGCAGGCACAGGCAGTCGCACTCAGCCAGCTGGCGCGCCACGCCCGCCTCGTCGAGGTCGCCGTGGAAGTGCACCCGCCCGGCGATGCCGAGATCGGCGGCAAGGCGCTGCAGTTCCGCGGCCGTATCACCGGAGCCGATGAAGTGCAGTTCCATACCGGCGAACTCCGCCGCCGCACGCAGGGCGTACTGGAAGCCCTTGTAGTAGGAAAACCTGCCGATGCAGAGCACCCGCAGGGGCCGGGCATCGGTGGCGAGGGCCGGCGCGGAGCCACAGCCCAGCAGCCGCTGCGGATCGAGGCCGAGGGGGATCACCCGGCACTTGTGCCGGTACGGCTGCAGCTCGGGGCTGCTGTCGAGGTAGGCCGGGGAGGTTGCGATGACCACGGCGGCGCGGCGCAGCAGCATGCGCTCAAACTTCCCGTAAAGGCCGCGGAACAGGCGCAGGGCGAGGGCGTGGTCGGAGTGCGGGACGTCGGAGTGCCAGTGCAGTATCCAGGGTAGCTTGCGCGCCCCGGGCAGCAGAAGCACCCAGAACGCCGAGATATTCGGCAGGTGCAGGTGCAGGACTGCCGGCCGCGTCCGGCGGATGCGGCGGGACAGGAGAAAGGGGAATACCGGGCTCAGGGGGGTGAAGAACAGTCGCCCCCAGGTCGCGGCGCGATACACCACCGGGGACTCCCCCGGCCCCGGCGTTTCCCGCCGGCTGTGCAGGCCCGGTTCCGAGGCGTGGACCAGGGCCTCGCAGCTGACCCCCCGGGCCGACAGCGCCTGCAGCAGGTCGGCGAGGAAGGTCTCCATCCCGCCGCGGTGGGGCGGATAGTATTTGCCAATGTGTAGAACCGGCCTGTTCACTCGCCGCGCTCACCCCTGGCCAATCTGCCGCGCCGGGGCAGGTCGAGGAGGAAACCGCGCCGGGTCTCGGCCACTACCACGGCGCTGTCCCGGTGCCGGCCGACGATGCGCGCGGCGAGGTCCGCGGCCGCCAGCGGCGCGTAGTCGCTGGGCGCGCGCTGCCGGCGCAGCAGCAGCAACTGGTCGAAGCGCGCCAGCGGCGCGGTGTCGAGCGGCCCCTCGTGAACGTAGCCCGCGGCGGGCAGCAGGTGGTACTTGGCGCGGAACATTTCAAAGCGCATCTCCGGATCCTCGGCGACGATCAGCACCCGCGCCGGCGGCGGCGCGAGGTGCCCGCGCAGCTCGCTCACCAGGCCGTAGGTGAGCCGGTCACCCTCGAGGGCGAGATAGCCGTCGCTGGCCAGGCTGTAGTCCGCCGCGGTGCGCTGCACCTGGGCCACACGATTGGCGGCCCAGCGCAGGTCGAGCAACAACCAGCCGAGCAGCAGGCAGAGCAGGACCCCGAGCAGGGCCTCCCGCCTGCGGCGGGCGAAGCACATGGTCAGGGCCAGTGTCAGCAGGCCCCAGGCCAGCACCGGGAGGATATAGGGCAGCGCGCTGTCGGCACCGCTGCGGGCCAGGAAATGCACCGAGCCCTGGCTCCAGTAGCCGGGCCGGAACCAGGCGTAAGCGTGCTGGGCCAGCTGCCGGGACAGCGTCCACGGGCCCAGTTCCAGCCCCTCGAAGACGAACTCCCGATCGTCGTCGCGGTAGAAAATAATGCCGATTTCGCTCACCGTGCCGTGCCACTGGCGCGCGGCGGCGAGGTCGATCCAGTGTTCCCGCGCACCCGGCAGCCAGGTGTAGCGCAGCCCGTCGTCCTCGCCGCCCCGGCGCCAGAAAAAGCCCGGCTCGCTGCGGCTGTCGCCAGCCAGGACCACCCGTGCGGAGGCGAACTGATCGGCGTTGAGGTAGACCGTGCCGCTGCTCAATATGGCCACATTGTTCTGGTAGCTGCGGACCGTCGCGCGACCCTCTGCGATCTCCCCGTCGCCGACCACGAAGCGGAAGTCGGCGGCGCTGAAGCGCCGGCTCTGGCCCGCCGCTGAATCCGCCGTCGCCAGGTAGAGGTAAACAGCCATGCCGCCCAGCGTCAGGCCAAGGCCGAGCGCCGCCCAGCGCAGTTGCGGGCGGCCTGGCGTGCGCCAGTCCAGCCGTCCCAGCAGGATGCCGGGCACGAACAGCAGCGGCGCCGCGAAGTGCAGCGGCAGGCGGTTGATAGCGGTCCAGTCGTCGGCCCAGCGACCCGCCTCGGTGAACTGGAAGAGGCCCACTATGCAAAGACCGACACTGGCGTAGAAGGCCAGCAGCAGGGCCTTGTCCCGGCTCCGCGGCAACAGCAGGATGGCGGCGAGGGCGAGCAGCTGGAACAACCAGAACAGGTGCCAGCCCCCGCTGAGGAAGAAGTTTTCCCAGTAGTCGTCCAGCAGCCCGCGGAACTCCAGCGCCGTGGCGCCGACGCCGGGAAGATACAGCACGCCGTCGCGGAAACCGGCACCGCCGAGGCCCGGCAATTCGACATAGGTCATGCCGGTGGCGAAACACAGCGCGGCCAGCAGGAGCAGCGCACCGAGCAACACCAGCACCAGCCGCGGCCGGTAGCCGAGCAGCAACATGCCGAGCGCCGCCGCCAGCCAGACCGCGCCCTCGAGCTTGACCAGCGCGCCGAAGGCGACCAGCAGCAGGCCGAGGCCGACCTGGAAGCGGTCCGCTGCCAGCGCGCCGGCGAGCAGCGCGACAAACCCGAGGCCGGTGAAGCCCGCGAGCCAGATATCCGCCTGCCCGGCCAAAGTGAGATGGGTTTCCACCAGCGGTACGGACAGGAGGAAATAGCACAGCAACAGCGACAACAGCGGCGACAACTGGCGTTGCCGGCACTGCCCGTAGAGCCCGGCGACCAGCCCCAGCGCGCACAGCAGCAGCGGGTAGTTGACCACCGACTCGTGCCAGCCGCCCCAGGCGGTGGCCGCCCACAGGGACAGCAGGGGCAGGAAGTCCGGGTAGTGATTGCCGGCGACGTTGTAGAGCGCGCCGCTCGAGCGGCCCAGCCAGTCCTGGGGGGCGTCCATCGGTTGCACCGCCCCGCTGAGGAACCAGGCCTTGGCGCGATACATCCAGCTGAGCCAGGCGTCCCAGGGATAGACCGGCAGGTGGACCAGCTCGAGCAGCACCGAGAGCAGGTGCAGGGCGATCGCGAGCAGCACCGCGAGGGCAGCGAGTTTTTCCCAACGCCCGCGCCAGCTGTAGCCCGGCCGCTGCCAGCCCCCCGGGTTGCGCCGCAGGACATACAGCCCGGCCAGCGCCAGCAACACCAGCACGCCCATCACCGGCAGGTAGGTAATGCTGCCGTCGAGGACGTTGACCAGCTGCAGGACAGCGTAGAGGACGGCGAGACCGAGGAGGCTGCCGTAGCCGAGCAGCAGCGGGCCGTTCAGTGGCCGCTGGCCGAGGGCACCCCGCGCGGCGGCGAGCCAGATGACTCCGAGCGCCGGGGGCAGGATCAGGGCCAGGAATAGCCAGACAAAATGCATGAAAAAGACGCCTTCGACTTGAAAAGAGTCGGCCCCGGGCACGCGGGCAGATGCCCTCCACCCGCGCCCCAAGCGTGGCGCCTACTATAACCACTGCATCCTTCTGCGGGTATCGCACAGTGGCAAAAAGCCGAACTTGAACCCTGTCGCGCGACCGCCCGGGGGGCGCTCCGGCCGCGCGCCCGGTTGTTGCCGCAACCGCGAGCGATTACATTGGACCTTGCGCGCGCACCGCCGCGACGCGCGCCACGCCGCAACCGCCGGCGCGCCCCGGCCCGCAGCGGGGCGATAATAAAAACAGGAGACCAGGCATTGATATACCTGTATGGCAACGCCAGCCCCAACCTGATCAAGGTGCTGTTCATGCTCGGCGAGACCGGGCTGCCCTTCGAGGTGAAATACATCAATATCATGGCCGGGGAAAATTTTAATCCCGCCTACACGGCCATCAACCCCAACGCCAAGATTCCCTCGATCATCGACGACGACGGCCCCGGCGGCCAGCCGATCACCGTGTTCGAGTCCGGCGCCATCCTCTTCTACCTCGCCGAGAAAACCGGGCGCCTGTTTGGCGACAGCGCCACCGAGCGCGCCCACATCATGCAGTGGCTGATGCTGCAGATGAGCGGCATCGGCCCGAGCTTCGGCCAGGCCGTGCACTTTCGCGCCAACGGCCCGGCGCCGGCGGACAGCGAGTACCCGCGCAACCGCTACTTCAGCGAGTCGGTGCGCCTGTGCGAAGTGCTCGACGAGCAACTGGGCAAGTGCCAGAACCTCGCCGGCGACGCCTTCAGCATCGCCGACATCGCCACCTTCCCCTGGCTGCGCAACTACCCGGCCACCCTCGGCATCGACACCAGCGAGATGCCGCACCTGCAGCGCTGGCGCGAAGCCACCGAGGCGCGGCCCGGTTTCCAGCAGATCCTGCCGACCCTCAACGGGATGATCGAGCGCGGCCTGGAGGAACAGCAACACGCCGAGCCGGACATCCTCGACCGTTTCTTCCGCCGCGGCCGCTGGGTGCGCAGGCCGATGGCGCCCGACGGCCGTCCGGGCTTCGGTGAAATAAAGCCCTGAACCTGCACCGGTGGCAGACCGCCGCCGATTCCCTGCAACACCCGCAATACCCACCGAACAACAAGATGGAGCTGTCTATGGAAAACCACGAACTGCAGTTACAACTCAAGGCCCTCGCCGCCCGGGTCACCGTCCTCGAGGACCAGCTGGCGATCCACCGCCTGATGAACTCCTGGGGGCCGGCGGTGGACGGCGACAACCCCGAGGCCGCCGCGGCGATCTGGGCCGAGGACGGCGTATTGATATCGGAACTCGAGAGCACCCGCCTCGAGGGTCCCGCCGACGTCGCCAGGATGGTGCGCCACGAGGGCCACCAGGCGCTGGTCCAGGCGGGCTCCGCCCACATCCAGTCCTTCCCGGTGATCGAGGTCACTGGCGACACCGCCAAGGCGGTGGGCTTCTCCCGGGTCTACCTGCACACCGAGGACGGCGGCCACGAGGTCTGGCGGGTCTCCGCCAATCGCTGGGACTTCCGCCGCACGCCGGACGGCTGGCGGGTCACCCGGCGTATCAACCGGCGCATCGACGGCGGCCCGGAGGCGCGGGCGATCCTCAACCAGGCGTTTGACTAGGCGCGCCGCTCGGCTAGGATTAGCGTCCTTTTTGCTGTACCCGACGGAAACCACCATGCAAAGCAAGCGCAAGCTGACCATTCTCGGCTGTATCCTCCTCGCCCTGGCCCTGCTCTATCCCGGCGTCACCCAGCCGGTGCTGACCCTCGAGGGCAGCATCGCGAAAGCCGAACTGGCGGAGATGGGCATCACCATGTTCGCCGGCGAAGAAGAGGAGAACGCCCAGAGCCGGCAAATGCTGCGCAGCCTGGTGATGCTGATGGGCCTCGACCAGATCGAGGGCGAGGTGCAGGTCTACCACAGCACCCGCTCGATCTGGGAGACCGCGGAAGAGCTGGCCAACAGCCGCAACCTCTTCGTCGCCGCGCTGATCGTGCTGTTCAGCGTGGTGATCCCCAGCTGCAAGCTGCTGCTGCAGGCGGCGGCGCTGGCGGTGGAACACCCGCTGCTGCTGCAGGTCAACGCCGCCCTCAGCAAGTGGTCGATGGCCGACGTCTTCGTCATGGCCCTGCTGGTGTCCTACCTCGCCGGCAGTGCCTCCGGCGAGATGGGCGGCAAGCTGCAGATGCAGGCGCAGCTGGAGTTCGGCTTCTTCTTTTTCCTCGGCTACTGCCTGTTTTCCATCGCCAGCGGCGCGCTGCTCGCGCGCTCCCGGCAAGGGGTGGCCACCGCGTGATCCCGCTGTCGATTCTCGATCTCGCCCAGGTGCCCGAGGGCAGCAGCCCGGGCGATGCCCTGCGCAACTCCCGCGATCTCATCCAGCACGCCGAGCGCTGGGGCTACCGGCGCTACTGGGTGGCCGAGCACCACAACATGGAGGGCATCGCCAGCGCCGCGACCGCGGTGGTGATCGGCTACCTCGCCGAGGCCACCAGCACGATTCGCGTCGGCGCCGGCGGCATCATGCTGCCCAACCACGCGCCGCTGGTGATCGCCGAGCAGTTCGGCACCCTGGCCTCGCTCTATCCCGGGCGCATCGACCTCGGCCTCGGCCGGGCGCCGGGCACGGACCAGCGCACCATGCACGCCCTGCGCCGCAGCCTGAGCGGCAGCGTCGACGACTTTCCCCAGGACGTGATCGAGCTGCGCAACTACTTCAAGCCGGCCCACCCGGGGCAGTCGATTGTCGCCACCCCCGGGGCGGGCACGGAAGTGCCGCTGTGGATTCTCGGCTCGAGCCTGTTCGGCGCCGGTCTCGCCGCCCACCTCGGCCTGCCCTACGCCTTCGCCTCCCACTTCGCCCCCGGCTACCTGATGGCGGCCATCGAGCTGTACCGCGAGCAGTTCCAGCCCTCGGCCCAGCTGCAGCGGCCCCACGTGATGGCCGGCTACAACGTCTTCGCCGCCGACAGCGAAGCCGAGGCGCGCTTCCTGCAGACCTCGATGATGCAGTCCTTCGTGCGCCTGCGCCGCGGCGAGCCGGGCAAGATGGCGCCGCCGCGGGAGGGTTACGAGCAGACCCTGTCCGCCGCGGAACAGCAGATGCTGGCGGAAGTCATGCGCTGCTCGGCGGTCGGCGACAAGGCCGCCGTGACGCAGCAGATGCAGGCCTTCATCGCCGCCACGGGTGCCGACGAACTGATGATCACGGCGCCGATCTTCGAGCACGGCAAGCGCCTGCGCGCCTTCGAGATAGCCGCGGAAATCGCCGCCGGCTGATGGCCGGATGACATAAGGGATCGCCATTGCCCTGCGCGGGGAGCCGCGTAATATGAAGCCCTCGCTCATATAACAACAAGGTGACGACGATGGCCCTGAAGCGGAGAACTTTCCTCAACGGTATCGGCACCAGCGCGCTGGCGGGCGGCCTGCCGCTGGGTTTCAGCGCACCCCTGCTGGCCAACAGCGCGGCCCCGACCTACGCCGACCTCAGCGGCGGCCTGGCTCCGGAGAAGGACCTGGTGCTCTACGAGAAGCCCGATCACCCGGAGATGCGCGAGGGCATCTCCATGTGGATGTTCGAGGAAAACGGCGCCTTCGGTTTCCCCCGCATGGGCATCGAGGTGGTCGCCGAGCGCTGGGGCGACAACCGCTTCAACTGCAATTTCGCCCTGCCCCAGGGCCGGGTGCTGACCGGCGCCGGCTACGGTGCAGTACCCTCGCCGCTCGACGCCGGGGGCAGGCCGAGCATCATCGGCGGCGGCCCGATCACCTTCCAGTGCATCGAGCCCTTCAAGCGCTGGAAGCTGGTCTACGACGGCCCGGCCCTGGACGGCACGGTCGCCGAGCAGATCGCCGGCAGCTACGGCAAGAACAATGCCTCCACCAATGTCCGCCTGGAAGCGGAGATGACCATGGTCACCCCGGCCTGGGTGCAGGAGTTTTCCGGCGATATCGAGAACATGAGCAAGGAGGAGGCGGAAAACGCCCAGGCCATGGGGCTCGGCTATCGCTACGAGCACCACTTCCGCGCCACCGGCACCCTCAGCATCGATGGCGGCAGCCGCGACTTCAAGGCCACCGGCCTGCGCATCCACCGGCAGAGCATCCGCCGCCTCGAGGGTTTCTTCGGCCACTGCTGGCTGTCTGCCCTGTTCCCCGACGACAGCGGCTTCGGCCTGCTGGTCTACCCGCCGGCCAAGGGCAGTGACGAGTACAGCTACAACGACGCGGTGATCTACAAGAACGGCAAACAGTACCTGGCGAAGGTAATCAAGGCGCCGCTGCTCAGCGGCACCGTGGCCGAGGGCGAGGCGCTGGAGATCGAGCTGGAGTCGGAGCTCGGCCGCAGCCGCATTACCGGTGTCACCACCCTCAGCACCTTCAAGGCCGGCCAGCCGGAGCTCGCCGGGCTGGTGCTGCAGCAGGCGGGCGCCCTCTACACCTGGGGCGACCAGCAGGCCTACGGCATGGTCGAGCGCTCCTACAACCCGGACAAGGATGGCCACCGCTGAGCGGGTCGGGCCGCAGCAGCGCGAGCCGCGCGCCTCGCCCGGGTAGAGCCCGGCGATGAGCGGCCAGCAGCCGCCCCCGGGCTGGTACCGCACGGCGGAGGATGTCGCCCGCGGCGCCGACCTGCGCGGCCGCCGCGTGGTCCTCACCGGCGCCTCCTCGGGCATCGGCACGGAAACCGCCCGGGTGCTGGCCGAGGCCGGCGCCGAGCTGATCCTCGGCGTGCGCGATGTGCGCGCCGGGGAAGCGGTGGCGGAGGAGATCGCCATCCGCGCCACTACCGCGCCGATGGTGCTGCGCCTCAACCTCGCCGACCTCGACTCGGTGCACGAGTTTGCCGCGGGCATCAGCGGCCCGGTGGATGTGCTGATCAACAACGCCGGGGTCTCCAAGACCCCGGACGCCCACCTGGCCAACGGCCTCGACGTGCGCTTCGCCACCAACCACCTCGGCCACTTCTATCTCGCCCACCGCCTGCTGCCCAATCTCTCCGTGCGCGGGGCGCGCATCGTGGTGCTCAGTTCCGCCGCCCACAAGGGCATGCCGGTGCACCTCGAGGACCTGCAGTGGACCGCCCGCCCGCACTTCGACGGCGCCGCCTACGCGGAATCCAAGAGCGCCAACATTCTCTTCGCCCAGGAAGCCAGCCGGCGCTGGGGCGGGCGCGCAATCTACGCCAACGCGGTACTGCCCGGCTCCGCCCTCACCGGCCTGCAGCGCTACCACGGCGAGGAGCTGAAGCGGCGCATCGGCTTCATCGACGCCGACGGCACGCTCAACGCGATGGTGAAATCCACCGCCCAGGCCGCCGCCACCAGTGTCTGGGCGGCAATCGCGCCGGAGCTGGAAGCGATCGGCGGCTGGGTACTGGAGGACTGCGGCAGGGCCCTCGAAGTCACAGCGGAGACCCACGCCTGGAGCGGCTTCGACCCGGCTGTCGCCGACCCGGAGGTAGCCCAGACACTCTGGGAGCAGTCCCTGGAGCTGGTGGAACAACTGCGCGGGGAGCGGCTGTGAACGCCCCTGCCAACCACCTGCACGCTATGGCTTGTCCGGATCAGCATGACCAGATCGCATATGAAAAGGCGGTTGCCTCGCGCCGCCGGCGCGTTAGTATTGAGCAAAATATGATCTGCCGCCTGCTCAGCCGCCCGCTATCGAGTCTGAGCCTCCATCGGTCAGCCGCCTGTGCGCGGCGCTGAGAAAAATAATACGGAGCCACGGTGTTAACCCAGAATCGCCTGACAGTCGAAACAGAGCAGTCCCTCGCCCTGGGCAAGGTGACCCTGCTCAAGCGCGACTGGCGCGGCCCGGTGGACACCACCGGCTGCCGCCCCATACACCACCTGCAACTCTCACTGCTGCCGGGCATGGAGCGGTCCCGGGCGACTTTCATCAACGCCTGGGAAGAGCAGCGCTACGAGCGCATGGGGCAACTGTTCCTGATTCCCGCCGGCCAGACCATCCGCGCCAGGACCGACTGCAGGCAGCAGCGCTCCATCGTCTGCCACCTGCGCCCGGAGGCGATCAACGACTGGTTCTCCCGCGATCTCGAGTGGACCGACGCGCGCCTCAAGCTGGCGCTCGACATCCACAACCCGCGCATCCGCAACCTGATGCTGCAGATCGGCGAGGAACTCGGCCGGCCGGGCTTCGCCAGCGCGACCCTGATCGAGCTGATGCTCACCCAGTTGCTGATCGAACTCTACCGCCACCTCGACGCCGGCGAGGAAGCACAGCGCCGCGGCGGGCTCTCCGCCAGGAGCCTCAACCTGATCGAGCAGCGTATGCAGGACGATGCGCAGCCGCCCTCGCTGAGCGAACTCGCCGAACTCTGCGGCCTCTCCGTGCGCCACCTCACCCGCGCCTTCCGCGCCAGCCGCGGCAAGACCATCGGTGCCTACATCGCCGAACACCGCATTACCCAGGCCAAGCAGATGCTGGCGGCGGGCAGGAGCGTCAAGGCCACCGCCTACGAAGTGGGCTTTTCCGCGCCCTCCAACTTCACCGCGGCCTTCACCCGCGCCACCGGTGAGACCCCACGCGAATACCGTACCCGGCTCGCCGGGCACTGACCGGCACCAGCGAGCCACATGCCCGCACGAGGCCATCACCAGCGCGCCCCCCTTCTGTCCCTGGCCAGGGAGGGGCCCGCCTGAATCCCGGCACCAGCCATCCGGAAACCCGATAACCAACCATAAGATACCGGTGACAATAATGATCGAAAGACCCGCCGCTCCACTGTCCAGCCACACCTCCTGCCACCGCGCCGTGCGCGCCGCCGTGCTCCGCGCCGGCGCCGCCGGCGTGCTCGCCAGTTCCTTCGCCGGGGTCGCGCCCGCGGCCTTCGCCCAGAACGAACTGGCCCTGGAAGAAGTCGTCGTCACCGCGCGGCGCCGGGAGGAGTCCCTGCAGGATGTGCCGCTGGCGGTGACCTCCCTGAGCAGCGATTTCCTCCAGGTCCAGAACATCAGCTCGATCGAGGATCTCGGCGTCAAGGTGCCGACCTTCCGCGTCACCACCGCCTCCGCCGGCACCAACACCCCGCTGGTGGCGGTGCGCGGCCAGCGCCCGGTGGAAGTGCTGCTGACCCTCGACCCGGCGGTGCCGCTGTATTTCGCCGACGTGGTGCTCACCCCCACCCACGGCACCAACCTGGCCATCTACGATTTGCAGAACGTGCAGATTCTCAAGGGTCCCCAGGGCACCCTGTTCGGCCGCAACAGTACCGGCGGTGCGGTCCTGCTGACGCCGCAGGCGCCCTCCGACGAGTTCGGCGGCTACGCCGAGGTCACCGTCGGCAACTACAACCTGCTGCAACTGGAAGGCGCGGTGGACATCCCCGCCGGCGACAGCCTGCGCTTTCGCCTCGCCGGGCGCTCGGTGGAGCGCGACGGCTACCAGGACAACGTCGCCGACAACGCCCTGCGCTGCAAGCAGTGCTACTGGGACGAGGATTCCTACGGCCTGCGCCTGACCATGGACTTCACCCCCGGCGACCGTTTCTACAACTCCACCATCCTCTCCTACGACGAGAACGACATGGTGCCGCGGGTCAACCCGCTCGCCGCCTACAACCGCACCGGCCAGCTGCCGGGGCTCTACGAGCTGATCCACAACGGCGGCCTCGGCGCCCTCAACCCGCTGCTGCCGATCTTCGGCCTGCCGACCATTCCCGACCAGCCGCTGATCGACCAGGCGCTGGCGCGCCAGCTGGCCCGCGACGACTGGCAGAAGATCGAGTCCGACCACGCCTCGAAGGAAATGCTCGAGAACACCATGTTCATCAACACCACGGAGTTCGAGATCAACGACAACCTCAGCATCAAGAACATCTTCGGCTACCGCGAGCTCGACTTCTTCTTCGGCCGCGACACCGACGGCACCGCCCTGCCGATCTTCGGCACCATCACCTCCACCACCGACACCATCACCACCGACATCCGCGGCCAGGACATCGAGTCGGAACAGTGGAGCAACGAGTTGCAGCTGATCGGCAGCGCCTTCGACGACGACCTCGAGTGGCTGGTCGGCGCCTACTGGCTGAAAATGGACGCCTCGCAGGAATTCGAGACCTACAACCTCGGCCCCAACCCCCTCTGGCCGGATGCCGACCTCGGCTACATCGCCAGCGTGATCGACCCGCTGATCGGCTTCCCGCTGTCGACGATCTGGGCGCTGGCGCGCAACGGCCTGCCGGCGAGGGATGATCACAGTACCGTGAACACCGCCTACTCGGTCTTCGCCGAGGGCAACTACCACCTCAGCGAGCAGTGGTCGCTGACCCTCGGCCTGCGCCAGACCTGGGACGAGCGCGAGTTCACCACCCGCCGCAAGACCTACGACGAGACCGCCTGCGTGGTCACCGACGAGAACGGCCAGCCGCTGCCGGTGGACCAGTGCTCGCGAACGGTCTCCGAGGACTACTCCAAGCTGACCTGGCGGGTGGTTGCCAGCTACGCGCCGAGCGCCCACCAGTTGCTCTACGGCAGCGTTTCCACCGGCTACCGCGCCGGCGGCTTCAACGCCCGCGGCACCAACAACCTGACCCTCGAGCCCTTCGACGCGGAGACCGTGCTCAACTACGAGCTCGGCTACAAGGGCGACTGGGAGATCGGCGGCGTAGCGGTGCGCTCCAACCTGGCCCTGTTCTGGCAGGAGTACGACGACATCCAGAAAACCCAGGACCAGACTGTCGACGGCGAGTTCTTCACCACCATCATCAACGCCGCCGAGGGCGAGATAAAGGGCGGCGAGCTGGAGCTGACCATCCTGCCCACCGACAGCCTCATGCTCTCGCTGGCCTACAGTTACGTCGATGCGGGCTACAAGGAGTGGCTGCTGCCCACCGTCGTCGGCAGCAACCCGGACGGCTCGCCGATCATCGACAATTTCGACAACTCCGGCGCCGATTTCACCTACATCCCGGAAAACTCGCTCTCCGCCCAGCTGCAGTACTCGCTGCCGATCAACCCGGACTACGGCGAAGTCTCGCTGAACATCTCCGGCTACTGGAACGACGAGTCCACCTCCAACGACGAATACCCCCGCTGGGCTGAATTCGGCTGGACCGAGAATGACCTGAAAAATGCCCTGGCCACCGCCAGGGTGGAGATGGACCCGGTGTGGAACTTCAACCTGCGCTGGAGCAACATCATGGGCAGCAACCTCAGCGGCTCCCTCTGGTCGAACAACTTCACCGACGAGGACAACGCCCTCAGCGGCACCAGCGTCCCGCGCCAGCTCGGCCTGATCACCACCAGCTGGGGCGCGCCGCGCACCTATGGCGCCTCCCTGCGCTACGAGTTCTAGGACCTGCGTTTTTTCTTGCCGGGAGTGGCGCCATGGCCACTCCCGTCTTTTTTGCCCGCGGGTTCCGCGCAAAGGTTTCAATTCCTCCCCCGATCACCCTAAGATGTTGGCCCCGATTCACTCAGCCTTCAGGAGCCGACCCGGCTCAGCGTATCCAAAGGAGCAACCATGGGATTTATTACTCTGCAAGCCGCCGACGGCTTTGAATTCGCCGCCTACGAAGCCCTGCCCCAGGGCGCACCGAAGGGCGCCATCGTCGTGATCCAGGAAGTCTTCGGGGTCAACTCGCACATCCGCTCGGTGGCCGACGGTTACGCCGCCGAGGGCTACTACGCGCTGGCCCCGGCGATTTTCGACCGCGTCGAGAAAGGCGTGGAACTCGCCTACGAGGCGGAGGACATGCAGCGCGGCATCGACCTCGCCTTCAACCAGCTGGACATGGCCACCACCCTCGGCGACCTGCAGACGGCGATCAACCACGCCGCTGCCAGGGGCAAGGTCGGTGTCGTCGGCTACTGCTTCGGCGGCCTGCTCACCTGGCTGAGCGCCTGCAAACTCGACGGCGTCGCCGCGGCTTCCGCCTACTACGGCGGCGGCATTCCCGACCAGGCCGACCAGACCCCGAAATGCCCGGTCATCCTGCACTTCGGCGACCGCGACAGCTTCATCCCCATGGACAGCGTGGAGGCCTTCAAGGCCAGGCACCCGGAGCTGGATTCCTACGTCTACGCCGCCGACCACGGCTTCAACTGCGACCAGCGCGGCAGCTACGACGCCGACGCGGCGCAGCTTGCCCTGGCCCGCACCCTGGCGCTTTTCGCCGCGGAAGTCGCCGCCTGAGGCGTATTTACCGCCCCAAGCAAGCCCGGTTGCCGCTGGGAACCGGGCCTGCAATTGACCGCCCTGTGGCGGCTTGCTAGCGTAGACTGTCGCGATTTCCGCGCCCTTGTAGCGCGACACAAAGAACCATAATGATAAAGACTGTCAGGTTTCACCAACACGGCGCAGCCGACGTGCTGCGCCTCGATGAACTCCCGCGGCCGCAACCCGGCCCCGGCGAAGTGCGCATTGCGGTCCGGGCCATCGGCCTCAACCGGGTCGAGTCGATGTACCGCAGCGGCGGTTTCGGCGCGCCGCCCCTGCCCTCCACCATAGGCTATGAAGCCGCCGGCATTATCGACGCGCTGGGCGAAGGGGTCAGCGAGCTCGCCGTCGGCGACCGGGTGGCCGTGCTGCCGGGGCTGGACATGGCCCGGTACGGCACCTGCGGCGAGGAGATCCTCTACCCGGCGAACATGCTGGTGCGCATTCCCGAGGGCCAGGACATGGTCAGCGCGGCGGCCACCTGGATGCAGTACCTCACCGCCTACGCCCTGGTCTACGCCGGCCAGGTCAGCGCCGGCGACCACGTGGTCATCACCGCCGCTTCCTCCTCCGTCGGCCTCGCCGCGATCCAGATTGCCAACGCCGCCGGCGCGATACCCATCGCGGTGACCCGCGGGCGCGGCAAGGCCGCGGCGCTGCTCGAGCAGGGCGCCGCCAAGGTGATCGTCAGCGACGAGGAAAATGTCGCGGAGAAGGTGCGCGAGTACACCGGCGGCCTGGGTGCGCGGCTGGTGTTCGACGCCGTCGGCGGCCAGCCGCTGGCGCAGCTGCTCAGCGCCGTTGCGCCGCGCGGCATGCTGATCGTCTACGGCGCGCTGGCCGGGGAGGAGGCGACCATCGCCCTGCAGGCGGTGATGTACCACTGCATCTCCCTGCGCGGCTACGCCGCCTACGAGCTGTTCCTCGACCCGGCCGTGCGCGAGGCGGCGATCGACTACATCTACCAGGGCCTCGCCAGCGGCGCGCTGCGCCCGCTGGTCGACAGCACCTTCCCGCTGGCGGAAATCGTCGCCGCCTACCGCCACCTGGAGAGCAACACCCAGTTCGGCAAGATCGTCGTGAGCGTGGAGCAAGCCAGTGAATGACGCGAGCGTAAGCGGCGGCGATTACTGGGGCGAGTTCCGCCGCGGCTGGCGCCCGCTGGCCGCCGCCACCGTGGGCCTGAGTGCGGGGATGTCCCTGAACGCCTACGTCACCAGCATTTTCGGCCCCTACCTGCTGGATAGCTTCGGCTGGAGCAAGGCCGCCTTCGCCCTGATGGGCACCCTGTCGCTGGTCACCCTGGTGCTGATTCCCGTCGCCGGCCGGCTGACCGATCTCTTCGGCGTGCGCGCGGTGGCCCTGTCCGGGATCATCGGCTACCCGGTGAGCCTGGTCCTGCTGAGCATGCTGCAGGGCGACATCAAGGTCTTCTACGCGCTGATCCTGCTGCAGACCCTGTTCTGTATCGGCACCACCACCGCGGTCTACTGCCGTGTCGTCGCCCAGGCCTTCAACGCCAGCCGCGGCCTCGCCCTGGCCATCTGCGCCTGCGGGCCGGCGGTGGTCGGCGCCCTGGCCAGCCCCGCCCTGACCGGCTTCAACGAGGCCTTCGGCTGGCGCGCGGGCTACCAGGTGCTGGCGGTGTTTTCCGCCGTGCTCGGGGTCATCACCCTGCTCCTGCTGCCGCGGCAGGACCGCGTGGTGATGGCGGCACAGCGCCGGCAGCGTCACGCGAAAAAGGACTACGCGGAAATCGTCCGCCACCCGGCCTTCTGGGCCCTGCTGGCCGGCGCCTTCCTCTGCAGCACGCCCCACGCCCTCGCCTACTCGCAGATCAAGCTGATGCTGCAGGAGCACGGGGTGACGCCGATGCAGGCCGGCTACATGGTCTCGGTGTTCGCCGGCGGCGTGCTGTTCGGCCGCTTCGCCGCCGGGGTGGCGCTGGATCGCTTTCCCACCCACATCGTCTCGGCCATCGTCATGGGCCTGCCGGCGCTGGGCCTGTTCATCCTCTCCAGCGGCGACGCCCCGCTGGGCCTGCTGGCCCTGGCCGTCGCGCTGATCGGCTTCTCCTTCGGCGGCGAGGCCGACGTGCTGGCCTACGCCACCGCCCAGTATTTCCCCATGGCGATCTACAGCAGTGTTATCGGCCTGCTGCTCAGCGCCGTCGGCATGGCCATCGGTGCCGGCTCGACCCTGCTCAGCTACACGCTCAGCATCAGCGACAGCTTCAGCCTGTACATGAGCGTCGCCGGAACTGCCGTGTTTGTCGGCTCTTTCTGCTTCCTCTGGCTGGGCCGCCTGCGCGGCCGGCCGGGAACCCTCGCCGAGGTAGCGACACCGTGACGCACCTGGCCCGGATACTCGCCGCAGGTCTCGCCCTGCTCTGCACCAGCGCGTCGCATGCCGAGGTGGACAATTTCCAGAGCGGGACCAAGTACTCGCCGCTGAAGAAGATCCACCGCAACAATGTCAACGACCTCGAACACGCCTGGACCTACCGCACCGGCGACATGCCCGGGCGCGACTTCCAGGGCCTGTTCGCCTTCGAGGACCACCCGCGGCTGATCGACGGCAACCTGATCGTCTGCACGCCCAATCGCCGCCTCATCGCCCTCGACCCGGCCAGCGGCGAGAAGCGCTGGGAATTTCGCCCCGGCGACAGCCCCGCCCTGACCAAGAAATGCCGCGGCGTGGCCCACTGGCAGGACCCGCAGGCGGCAGCGGGCCGGCACTGCCAGTCGCGCCTGATCCTCGGCACCGACGATTACAAGCTGGTCGCCATCGACGCCCGCGAGGGCACCCTCTGCCGCGACTTCGGCGAGGACGGCGAGGTGCAGATGCACTCCAACATCCCCGAGCTGTTCGTCGGCGAGGTAGCGGCCAGCTCCGACCCGGCGGTGGTTGGCGACGTGGTCGTGGTCGGCTCCTCGGTCGCCGACAACCAGCGGGCCCAGGCGCCGAGCGGCCGGGTGCTCGCCTACCACGCCCGCAGCGGCGAATTCCTCTGGGAGTTCGACCCGGTGCCGCGCGACCCGAACGACCCGGCGATGGCCAGCTGGGGCAAGGGCACCGAGCGTTACGGCCAGTCGAACGTCTGGAGTTCGATGGCGGTCGACCAGAAACTCGGGCTGGTCTACCTGCCCACCACCAGCAGCTCCGACGATTTCTACGGCGGCAACCGCCCCGGCGACAACCACTACGCCACCTCGGTGGTGGCCCTGCACGGCGCGACCGGCAAAGTGGCCTGGCACCAGCAGCTGGTGCACCACAACGTGTTCGACTACGACCTGCCCACCCGGCCGATCCTCATCGATTACCCCACCTACGAAGGCCCGGTGCCCGCCCTGGTGCAGCTGACCAAGATGGGGCTGATCTTCGTTTTCGATCGCGCCACCGGCGAGCCGCTGGTGGCCATCGAGGAACGCCCGGTACCGCAGGGCGGCGCGGTGCCCGGCGAAGTACTCTCCCCTACCCAGCCCTTCCCCGACATGCCCGCGGTAATGCCCCTGGGCTTCTCCCCGGACGATGTCTGGGGCTTTACCCCGCTGGACGAATCCGCCTGCCGCCGCACCGCGCTGCAGTACCGTGATGGCCCCATCTATACCCCGCCCAGCGAGCAGGGCACGATATTCATGCCCGGCGCCGGCGGCGGCCCCAACTGGGGCGGCGGCGCCTGGCACCCGGACAGCCATATCATGGTCATTCCCACCAACCGGGTGCCCGGCATCATCAGCCTGATCCCGCGCGAGAAAGCCGGGCACATCAAAGGCATGCTGGTGGAGGGCCGCGGCAACCTGGTATTCGAGAACGCCGGTTCCGACTACGCCTTCGAGATCGACCAGATGTTTTCGCCGCTGGGCGCGCCCTGCTCCGAGCCGCCCTGGGCCGCGCTGACGGCGGTGGACCTGGTGAAGCGGCGCATCGTCTGGGAGGTGCCCCTGGGCAGTATCCGCGAGCTCGCCCCGCTGCCGCTGGACATCGACCTCGGCGCCCCCGGCGCCGGCAGCGCGCTGGTCACCGCCGGCAAGCTGGTGTTCATCGGCTACTCCACCGACAATGCCATGCGCGCCTACGACGTGGAAACCGGCCAGGAACTGTGGGAAATCAACCTGCCGGCCTCGGGCAACTCGGTGCCGGTCACCTATGAGATCGACAACGAGCAGTACATCGTGATCGCCGCCGGCGGCCACAGCATGTTCGGCGGCGACATCAGCGACATGGTCATCGCCTACAAATTGCGCCGCGACTGAGTAACAAAAAGCAGGACACAGCCATGCAGGATTTACCCGCGGCGGATCGTTTTTGCGACGAGCCCAGCGACAGCCCCTACTGGAACGAGAGCGTCTGGTTCTCCATGACCATCCCGGAGCGCCGCATCCACGGTATGATCCAGTACTACTTCCGTCCCAACATGCACATGCTCAACGGCGGCCCCATCCTGTGGGATGCCAGCGGCCTCAACACCTACGACTGCCGCCACTACAACTGGGCCCACCTGCAGGCCCTGCCGCCGGGGCAGCAAAAATTCGACATGCGCGCGAACAACTCGCTGACGGTGAAAGTGCTCGAACCGCTGCAGCGCTATTCGCTGAGCTACGACCACGACGACCTCGCCTTCGAGCTGGAGTGGAACGCCATCGGCCCCCTGCACGAACTGAAAACCGGCGACGCTGGGCAGAGCGCCACGGCGAAATTCCACATCGAGCAGCCCGGCCGCCTGACCGGCACCTTGCGCAGTCTCGGCGAGACCTTCGAGGTCAACTGCTTCTCCATGCGCGACACTTCCTTCGGCAAGCGGGACTACGCCTCCCTCGCCAGCGGCGGCTACTTCTGGGGCATCGCCGCCCAGAGCTCCTTCCACGCCATCGCCATGGGCAAGGGCCGCGAGCAGAGTGTGATCGGCGGCTACCTCTACCGCGACGGCGAGCTGGCCAGCCTCGCCTCCGGCGTGCGCTACATCGAGGACTACCACGCCAACGGGCCGAAAACCGTGGTCTTCGAAGCCACCGACAAGCTCGGCCGCAACATGCGCGCCACGGGAAAAATCGACGAGGGCTTCGTCTTCGTCGGCTACACCGACCACACGGTGATCTGGTCGCTGCTGGAATGGCAGATGGACGGCCAGACCCACTGGGGCGACAACCAGGAATTCACCCCCGCCATGCGCTACCGGCAGATCGCGCGCGGCGATATCGAACTCGGATCGGGCAATTAAGGAGCGTTACGTGGCCGGGCAGATCATCATCGTCAGCGGGACTTCCGGTTCCGGCAAATCCACCACCTGCGAGCTGTTCGCCAAGCGCTCGGAGGATTTCTGGCTGCTCTACGGCATCGATCACTTCCTCGCCGGTACCTTCCCGGCGAAGTTCGGCCACCACGGTCCGCGCAGCGCCGAGGGCTTCCAGGCGGTGCCCATGGATGCGAGCAAACCCGATGGCGACCTCAAGTGGCGCTTCGGCGAGTGGGGCATGAAGGGCTTCAACGTCTTCCACGAGTGGGCCGCGGCGGCCTCCCGCGCCGGCTGCAATATTATCCTCGACCACATCGCCCTGGCCGACCCGCCGATCGTGCAGGACTGTGTCCAGCGCCTGCAGGGCCTGCCGGTGCTGTTCGTCTCGCTGAAGCCGCCGATCGAGGTGCTGCAGCAGCGCGTCGAGCAGCGCAAGATGGACAAGAAAATGCCCACCGCGGATTTCGCCCAGGACGACCCGATGCGCGCCATCATCGAGCGCCTCAACCGCCTGCGACCCTGGTTCTACGAGGCGAGCTACGCGGCCGGCGAGTACGATCTCGAGATCAATACCAACGACCACGACCCGGAGGCGGTCTGCGGACTGATTGAGCAGCGCCTGGCCGAGGGGCCGGGAACGGCCTTCGAGCGCCTGCGGGAGAAATTCGCCCAGGGCTGAGGCGGGCCCGCCAGCGCAATAACAGGGGGGAGCACCCCGACACAGGACACGCGGAGGGGTAATTGCAGTGACAGACCAGCAGCCTGCCGATGACATCGGCTACGACCCCTTCGACCTCGCGGTGATGTCCAACCCCTTCCCCTACTACCGCCGGCTGCGCGAAGAGCAGCCGGTGTACTACACACCGCAGTACGACACCTACTGGCTGTCGCGCTTCGCCGACATCGAGGACATGCTGCAGCACCGGGGCAACGCGCTGGTCGCCACCGAGTCCTCCATCCCCATGCCCGAGGTGCTGCGCCAGCACCACCGGGGCAAGCCGGCCTGGGCCTCCCTCGACCCGCTGGCGCCGATGACCCTGCTGCACTCGCCCTACTACGAGGATATCCGCCGCGCCCACGCTCAGCCCTTCACGCCGAAGGGGGTCGCAGAACTGGAAACCTTTGCCCGCGAGACAACCCGGGCCCTGCTCGACAGGCACCTGCCGCGAGGCGGGTTCGACTTCTTCCTCGACTACGGCGGCATGCTCAGCGCCCTGCTCACCTGCCGCCTGTTCGAGATCGACCCGGCCCAGGCCGGGGACATTCTGGAGACCGTCAACGCCACCACCGCCTACGACCCGGAGCGCGGCGGCATCGACAACGCCCAGCTGTTCGCACGCATGCAGCGCTTCATGCTGCCCTCCATCGCCCGCCGCCGGGCGGCGGGGGCCGACGGCAGCTCGCCGCTGTTCGACGGCCTGATCCAGCTGCGCCTGCGCGACAGCGGCCGCCCGCTGACCGACGCCGAGATCTCCGACGAACTCACCTGCGCCTTCATCGCCAACACCGAGACGCCCGGCAAGGTCGCCGGCCAGGGCCTGCTGGAACTGGCCCGCCGGCCGCAACAGCTGGCCGAGCTGCGCCAGGACCTCGCGGCCAATGCGATCACCGCCACCGAGGAAATGCTGCGCTTCTGCGCCCCGGCGCAGTGGTTCATGCGCACCATCCACGAGGACTGCGAAATCGCCGGGGTGGCGATGAAAGCGGGGCAGCGGGTGGCCGGGCTGATCTGCTGCGCCAACCGCGACGAGCGCGAGTTCGACAACGCCGAGGAATTCATCTGGAACCGCCGCCTGCGCAAGCAGCTCGCCTTCGGCATGGGCCGCAACCACTGCCTCGGGCTGCACATCGCGCGGCTGCAGATCCGCGTGCTGGTGGAGGAATTCCTCGAGCGGGTGGAGGACTACAGCTTCGACCTCGAGGGGGCGGTGCTGCGGCCCAGCTATTTCCACTTCGCCTACAGCAGTTTGCCGGTGCGGGTGCACCGGCTGTGCTGAGGCCGCTCTAGCGGCGCCGACGCGTGGGTTTTTACGCTACGCGCAATCGTCGTCCGCTGCGTCGACCAGACCGTCGCAGTCGTTGTCGACATTGTCGGAACAGCGTTTGCCGCGCTCCGGGGAGCACGAGTTGCTGATGCAATCACTGTCCGCCGCGTCGATCGCGCCGTCACAGTCGTTGTCCACACCGTCGCTGCAGCTGCTCTCCGGGAGTTCGGTGATGCTGCAGGAACCGCAGTCGAGGCCGCAGCTGAAGGGCGTCTCCTCGCCGCCGCACTGGCTGTCGCCACAGCAGTAGGTGCCGGGCGATTCCGCCGGGGTCGTGGTGCAGCTGCCGCACTGGCCAGTGCCACAGCCGACGTTGTTGCTGCCCCCTTCCGCACCACAACAGAAGCGGCCCGAGGGCTTGCCACTTTGTGTGCCGTTGCAGTCGCTCGGGCAGGTCAGGCAGTTTTCGCCGTCACCGGCCTCGCAGATGTTGTTGCCGCAGACCGCCCCGGCGATCGGGCCGGAAATACAGTCGCCGCAGGTGCTGCAGTCCTCGCCGGCGTCGCAGACGCCATTCAGGTTACAGGCGCTGCCGACGCAGGAACTGCTGTCGATGGTACAGGCGCTGGTACAGCCCAGGGCGCCGATGCCGCCGTAGTCGCCGCAACTCGCCGTGCCGAAATCGCTGCCGTCGCACTGCTCGCCGGCTTCCAGTATGCCGTTGCCGCAGACCGGCTGGCCGTTGAGCTGCCAACCTATGTCAGCCATCTGCTCGTCGGTGAGGTCGAGGTCCTGCAGGCCGCTGGTAATGTAGGGCTCCATCAGCAGGTTGGGCGTGGCGCTGCGGTCCCAGTGGGAAACCGATGAGCCCGCCTGCACCGGGTTCGGGGTATAGAGAAGCACGCGCCCCTGGCCGTCGGTGCCCGCGCCGAGGAAGCCCGCGGCAGCGCTCACCGTTGCGCCGGTCCAGACCACATTCCCCGCATTTACCGCGGAGGACCTGCGTTGCACGCTGGACATCTGGGTCCACAGCAGCCCCAGTGAATTGTCGCGGATCAGGCTGCCGTAGGCATCCGGGATACTGTAGAACCAGTTGCCGGTCGCCTCGTCGATAAGCGACGAGAAGCCCAGGCCGTGGCCGAACTCGTGCAGCACCACCGCCAGCAGGTCGATATCGCCGCCTTCGTTGTGATCGAGGCCGAGATACCAGTTGGTGCCCGTGAGGCAGCTGTCGTTGTTGTCCAGCGCGCTGTTGAAGGTGGCGCGTATATCGTTGCCGCTCGGAATGAGATCCGTACCGCTCAGCGCGTTGGCTAGGGCGATGTGATACCAGGTGGACGCGAGCGGCGCGTTGCTGAAATCGCGAATCACCGAAATCGGGCCGGCGCCGCCGAGTATCCCGGAAGTCGGGCCGCAGGACATCTCGTTGAAGTTGGCCTCCACCCGGATCGGCACGCTGCTGTTCAGCACCTCGCCCCAGATGCGCGCTGCCTCCTCGAACACCTGCAGGCGCTGCGCGCCGAGGGTGGCGCCGCTATTGCCCCCCACCGGGGCTACGGGAGTCGGGTCGTTGAATCCTTCCCCGGCGCCGTCGCCGTTGAGAATGACGAAGTTTGCGGCGAACAACGGCGAAGCTGCCAAAGCGAGAAGAACTGGAGCCAGTAAGCGGCCCAGGTAGCGGATCAGGACTGCCATTACTCGTCCCCCCCCGCCGCGCCGGCATGCAAGGCGTGGGTGACACCATCTTCCGAGTCGCTGCAACTCACCACCGCCCCGCCCTGCGGCGCTAGCGTTGCGCTGCTCATGTTGGTGAAGCGGCCCTCGAGGTCGACGAATACGGCACCGCCGGGCAGTGTCCGCTGTTGCAGGCCGCGCGGCGAGCGGCTGAGCATCTGCTGCTCCGCCACCGACAGCCCGGGCGGGCTCACCCCGGGGGGCGGGCCGCCGACCTGGCCGGTCTGGGGATCGACAAACACCCGGGTGGCGCTGCCGCCGGCGACTGGCGTGGCTGCTGTTTCAGTGCTGTCTTCGCCGGCAATGGCGAGCGGGGGAAGAAGGAGGAGGAGCAGGCATGCCAGCGCGCCCCTGGAAGTCCGTTTCATCATAGCGATTACCTCGCGGCGGAGCGGACGGACCTGGCCCGCCTGCGCTCTATTTATTATTCAAGTTAGCCGATCCAATGGCCACAGCCAGCGAGATTAACCAAAAATCGCAGATTTTCAAACTGCCTCGGGGGAGACCGAATCAGGCCCCGGCGAGCAGTTGCCCGCGCGCCGGGGTGGCCACGGCAGCCACCAGCAGCGCCGCAAGTTCCGCCGGCCGGCTGAAAAATGGCGAGTGGGAGGCGTCGATATCCAGCGGCGCCACACCCAGGCGGTGGATCACCGAGTCGCTCATGCTGGCGGGCATGGCGCGGTCCTGCAGGCAGCGGATGAAACTGCGCGGCGGCTGGGCCGCCCAGAAACGCGGCACGTGCACCGGCTCGGTGTTGAACAGCAGCGGCGCCGGGGTCAGTAAATCGTAGGCCCAGCGCACGGTCGCAGCGTCGCAGTCGTGATAGAAGAACGCCGCGGCCAGCTCCCGGTCGCAGACCTCCAGGCGGCCGTCGGGCAGCGGGCGCAGGAAGCCGAGCATGCCGGTCTCGTCGTCCATCAGCTGGGTCACCTCACCCTCCTCGGCCTGCGCGCCGCCGGTGGCCTCGACGATGCTCCTGCCCTCGATCGGCAGGCCCGCGGCGAGATAGACCAGGTGACTCACCCGGTCGAGGGCGGCGTCCGCGGCGACGGTGATGTCGTAGCCGCCGCCGGAGTGGCCGACCAGCACATCGCCGGGCTCCAGTACTTCGAGGATGGCGTCGCGCCGGTCGGCGAGGGTCGAGCGCTCGTCGCGCCGGGCGCCGTGGCCGGGCAGGTCGATGGCCACGCCCCGATGGCCGAGTTTTTCCAGCTCGGGGAGTACCCGCTGCCAGCACCAGGCGCCGTGGAAGCCGCCGTGAATCAGTACAAATCGCATGTCGTTATCTCGTTATCGTGTGAAGCAAGTCAGGTGAAGCTCAGGAAGAGGTAGATTCCCAGCAGCAGGGTGACCCAGGTGACCATGGCACTGGTTCCGACCGGCCGCGACAGCAGGCCACCGGGGCTGTGCAGGTAGCTGACAAAGGCGACGACATGCATCAGCGCGCGGTTGCCGAGCTCGCGCATCTGGCGATCGGCCAGGGCTATGCCGGCAAACACCGGCCTCGCGATGCCCGGCAGCAGGCGCCGGTAGGTCCAGTCGAAGTCGAGGTGCACCGCGTTGAGTTCCGGCGGGTAGATCCCGCGCTTGTTGAGCCAGACGAAGGCCAGCGCGGAAAACAGCAGCAGTTGCAGCTGGGTCAGCACGTGGGTGACATCGTAGGGCGTGTAGCTGACGTCGAAGGGCAGCGCCTGGTAGAGCAGGCCGGGGAAAACCCCGATGCCCACGCAGAGCAGGGCCGCAATGGTCATTGCCGCCAGCATGTTGCCCGGCGGGTCGGATACGCGGATGCCGGAGTCGTGGGCGAAAAAGGCAAAGTAGGGAATCTTGATCCCGGCGTGGTGGAACACGCCGGCGGAGGCGAACAGCAGTATCAGCCAGACACCGTAGTAGTGGTCCTTGAGCGCAGCGGACATGATCATCGACTTGCTGACGAAGCCGCTGAACAGTGGAAAGGCGGAAATCGAGGCCGCGCCGACGATGCACAGGATGGTGGTTTTGGGCATGGTCTTGTACAGGCCGCCGAGCTCCGAGCCGTTGATGCGCCCGGTCATGTGCAGCACCGCGCCCATGGACATGAACAGCAGGCCCTTGAAAATCACGTCGGTAAAGGCGTGGGCAACCGCGCCGTTGATCGCCAGCTGGCTGCCGATGCCGACACCGACCACCATGAAGCCGAGCTGGTTGACCAGGCTGTAGGCGAGCACCCGGCGCAGGTCGTTCTCCACCACGGCGAAGAATATCGGGAAGCAGGCCATGGTCGCGCCGATGTAGACCAGCATTTCGGTGCCGGGAAAACCGCGCGCCAGCGCGTAGACCGCCACCTTGGTGGTGAAGGCACTGAGGAACACCGTGCCGGTCGGCGTGGACTCGGGGTAGGCGTCGACCAGCCAGGAGTGCAGCAGCGGGAATGCCGCCTTCAGGCCGAGGGCGACAAGGATCAGCCAGCCATAGCCCTGGCTGGTGCCGATCACGTCGAAGGCCAGGCTGCCGGTGGCGCGATAGTGCAGCATCAGCCCGACCAGCAGCAGCAGCCCGGAAATCACCTGGATGATCAGGTAGCGCACCCCCGCGCTGTAGGCCTCAGGGGTCCGGCGCGCCCAGACCAGGAACACGGAGCTGACCGCCATCGCCTCCCAGAACAGGAAGAAACTCAGCAGGTCGCCGGCGAATACCGCGCCCAGCGCACTGCCGGCGTACAGCAGGGCGGCCGAATGCTGCAGGGTATCGCGCACGTGCAGGGCGTAGATGACCCCGATCAGCGCCGCGATGTGGAACAGGTAGCCGAACAGTGTCGACATGCGATCGATACGCAGCAGGTCCAGTTCCAGCCCCAGCATGCCCAGTGGCAGGCTGGCGTCGGCGGGCAGGAAATAGAGGTTGAGGGCACCGAGCAGGGGCGTGGCGACCAGGATGAGCGCCCGCGGCAAACCCCGGGTCAGCGCCGCCGCCAGGGCCGCGAGATAGAAGATCAGGAAGGGCGGCAAACCGGTCATGGGGCCTCCCGTTCAGGGTGCTGCGGCAGGTCGCGCTGTGCGTAGTAGTCTTCCGGGCGAATGATCAGCCTGCGCATCCACTTCGCCACCACCACCAGGACCGTGCAGCCGACAAAGCCGTAGAGCGGGTAGAAGCCCGGCATGCCCTCCCAGGGATGCTCGGTGTGCCGGTGCACCACCAGCTCCATTGCCAGCGCCAGGCCACTGGCAATGTACAGCAGCCAGAGCACCCGCTGGACATTGCGCGGCTTGTCGAACAGGTAGGTCTTCTCTTCGCCCTTCACTCGAGCACCCCCACGGGAATCCGCGTGACCAGGTCGTACAGGGGCCCCGGGAACAGGAACAACAACAGGCAGCCGGCAGTGGTGACACCAATCGCCAGCAGGCAGGCCAGCGGCGCCTCGCGGATCTCCCGCGGGCCGGCCTCCCCCGTGGCGGCGTCGAAGCGCCAGAAGGCGCGCACCGGGATCATGGTCAGGTAGACCAGGTTGAGCAGCGAACTGAGGATCAGCGCCACCGTTAGCGCCAGCGCGCCGGCCTCCAGCGTGCCGAGCATCAGGTACCATTTACTCCAGCTGCCGCCGGTCGGTGGCAGGCCCGCGATGCTCAGGCTGGCCAGCAGGAAGGCCGCCATGGTGAACGGCATCTGCCGGCCCAGCCCGCGCAGCTCGCTCACCTCGGTTTTGTGGGCGGCTACCAGAATCGCGCCGGCGCAGAAGAACAGGGTGATCTTGCCGAAGGCGTGCATGGCGATATGCAGGGCGCTGCCGGTCACCCCGTCGGGGATGGCGAGCAGCACCCCGAGGGTGACATAGGCGAGCTGGCTCACGGTCGAGTAGGCCAGCCGCGCCTTGAGGTTGTCCTTCTGCATGGCCACCACCGAGGCGGCGAGCAGGGTGAAGCCCGCGAGGTAGATGAGGAACTCCCGGCTGCCGACCGCCGCCAGCTGGTCGATGCCGAAAATATAGACCCCGATCTTGACCAGGCTGAACACCCCCGCCTTGACCACCGCCACCGCGTGCAGCAGCGCGCTGACCGGCGTGGGGGCGACCATCGCCGCGGGCAGCCAGCGGTGAAAGGGCATCATCGCCGCCTTGCCCACGCCGAACACGAACAGCACCAGCAGCCCGGAGAGCAGCAGCGGGTCGGTGTCCGCGGCGAACACCCCGCCGGGGGTAAAACTCAGGGTGCCCGCGGACCACCAGGTCAGGATGATCGCCGGCAGGAAGAACACGATGGAAGTACTCAGCAGGATGCCGAGATACACCCGCCCCCCGGCACGCGCCTTGTCTGTGCCGGCATGCACTACCAGCGGCCAGGTGGACAGGCTGAGCACCTCGTAGAACAGGAACAGGGTGAACAGGTTGCCGGCGAAGGCCACCCCCATCACGCAGCCGATGGAAAGCGCGAAAAAACAGTAGAAACGCGTCTGGTTGTGCTCGCCGTGGCCGCGCATGTAACCCACGGCGTAGACCACCGTCACCAGCCACAGGAAGCTGGCGATGAGCGCGAACAGCGCCCCCAGAGGCTCCAGCGCAAGCTCCAGGGTCAATCCGGGCAGAATCTCGCCGCTGCTCCAGGACATCGCCGCGCCGGCCCGCAGGGCCCGGTACGCGGCCAGGTTGATACCCAGCAGCACCAGCGCCGCCAGCATCGAGACCGCCTCGCGCAGATTGGGCCGCTCGCGCAGCAGCAGGATGCCCAGCATCGCCAGCGGGGCGACAGCGAGGGCGTAGAACAGGAACGCAGCGCCGCCACTCATAGCGCGACTCCCAGCAGGCTGCTGGCGGCGCCACCGGCGGTTTCCACCGGCAGGCGGGTATCGAAGCCGAAGTAGAGGTTAGTGAGGGCGAGCAGGACCAGTACCGCCAACAGGCCCGCGGGAGCGGATGCCGGCCCTTCGTGCGCGGGCCCCTCAGCCGGCGGCGCCAGCCAGGCGGTCTCTACCACCCGCCACACATACACCGCGGTGAGCAGCGAGCCGGCCAGGATCAGGAACACCAGCATCCACTGCTCCCGCCCTACCGCCGCCACCACCAGGTACCACTTGCTGACAAAGCCCGCCGTGCCGGGGACGCCGATCAGGCTCAGCCCGCCGAGCAGGAAACAGGCACTGGCCAGGGGCATGCGCCGGCCGACCCCGCGCAGGTCGGCAAAGCGGCTGCCGCCGAGGCAGAAGATCATCGCCGCCAGCGCCATGAACAGGGTGCCCTTCATCAGCGCGTGGTTGAACAGGTGGATCAGGCTCGCCTGCAATCCCGCCGCGGTACCGATGCCGATACCGATGGCCATGTAACCCACCTGGGCAACGCTGGAAAAAGCCAGGCCGCGCTTCAGGTCGGGCTCGAAGATGGCGACCAGCGAACCGACAAACACCGCCGCGAGGCCGAGCGCAATGAACACGCCTTCCAGGGAAAGGGCGAGGATCGACAGCTCGACGTGGAACACCGAGAAGGTGAAACGGATCAGCGCATACAGTGCCACCTTGGTCGCGGTGGCGGCGAGAAACACGGTGACCATGGACGGGGCCCGGGTGTAGGCCCCCGGCAACCAGAGGTGCAGTGGCAGCAGCGCCAGCTTGAGGCACAGGCCGACCACGATGAACGCGAAGGCGGCAAAGGCCGTACGCGACGTGCCGACCTCCGGCAAACGCTCAGCGAGGTCCACCATGTTCAGGGTACCCGTGAGCATATAGATGAAACCGATGCCGATCAGGATGAAGGTCGCACCGATAGTGCCCATGACCAGGTAGTTGAAGGCCGCCACCAGGGCCCGCCGGTCGCTGCCGCAGGCCACCAGCGCGTAGGTCGAGAGTGAGGATATTTCCAGGAACACAAACAGGTTGAAGGCATCACCGGTGGCCGTTATGCCCAGCAGCCCCGTGAGACAGAGCAGGAAGGCGACGAAAAACAGCGGGCGCCGGGTCTCTGGAATCTCCTGCCAGATACTCGCGCGCCCCCCCAGCAGTACCGCCGCCCCCATGCCGGAGACCAGCAACAGGACCAGGGCGTTGAGCAGGTCGATGCGGTACTCGATACCCCAGGGCGCGGGCCAGTCGCCCATCGCGTAAGTCAGGACGCCCTGTTGCCAGGTGGCCAGCAGCAGGTAGATCGCGCTGATGAAGGCGAGCACACTGACCCCACAGGCGAAGACCCAGGCCGCCAGGGGCCGGCGCAACAGGGCGCAGGCGGGCGCGCCGATGAGCGGAACAAGAACCGGCAGGATGGGAAGGTGGCTCAGCACGGCGCATCCTGCTCGAGGATTTCATCCTCCTCCACGGACCCGTAGGCCGCATGAATTCTCACCACCAGGGCCAGCCCCACCGAGGTGGTGGCGATACCCACCACGATGGCGGTGAGGATCAGTACATGGGGCAGCGGGTTGGAGTACAGCGCTATACCGTCGGCGAGGATCGGGGCGGCACCGCCGCTGACCTTGCCGGCACTGATATACAGGATGAAAACCGAGGTCTGGAAAATATTCAGGCCGATCAGCTTCTTCACCAGGTTGCCGCGGGCTATCACGATGTAGAACCCCAGCATCATCAGGGCGATCACCACCCAGTAATTGAAATAGGAAAAAACGTCCATGCCGTCAGCTCCTGCCCCGCTCCTGCTGGCGCGCGAAGGCGTAGTAAATGGTGATGATCACCGCGGCGACGGTGATGCCGACACCGAGCTCGATACAGACAATGCCGATGTGCTGGGCGGTCACCGGGTCATCGGCGAACACCCCGTAATCGAGGAAGCTGGACCCGCCGAGCAGGGACAGCACCCCGGTGAGGCCGTAGATCAGCACCCCCACCGCCGCGAGAACTTCCACCACCGGCGGCGGAATCGCCCGGCACACAGTGGGCAGCCCGTAAAGCAGCCCGTAGAGGATAATGCCGGAGGCAAAGATCACCCCGGCCTGGAAGCCGCCGCCGGGGCCGTATTCGCCGTGGAACTGCACGTAGCAGGCGAACAGCAACATGAAGGGGATGAGCAGCTTGCTCACCACCTGGACGATGGTATTGGGCACGAAGGGCGTCGCCGAGCTGTCGTCCAGGCGGAAGGAACCGCGCTGGCCGGGTGGCGCCAGGGCCAGGATCACCGCGACACCGGCGGTGAAAATCACCAGTACTTCGCCGAGCGTGTCGTAGGCGCGGTAACTGGCGAGCACCGAGGTCACCACATTGGGGATGCCGATCTCCCCCCCGGACTGCTCGAGATAGTAGGGCGCGACGTGCTGGTGCACCGGCGCATCGGCGGCGCCGAAGGGCGGCATGTCCAGAGTACCGATAATCAACAGGGCGCCGGTGACGGTAACCAGCAGGATCGGCATCGCCGCGCGCCGGCCCTGCGCCGGCGCAGCCTCCTTGCGCCCGACAATCGCCACGGTGAGCAGCAGTAGCAGCGGCGACACCCCCGCGCCCACCGCCGCCTCGGTAAAGGCTACATCGACCGCATCCATGATGACGAAGAAGCTGGCGGAGAGCAGCCCGTACACGCTGGTCAGCATGATCGAGGCCAGCAGGCCGCGAACCCGGATCAGCGCCACCGCGGTGGCGACCAGCAGGCTCAGCAATACGATATCGACCAGGATTTCGATGACAGCCTCCTGTTGGCTTACTGATCTGAGGGCGGCAGGGGAAGGCGGACGCCGTCACTGTCCCGGGGCCGCACCCCGGCGTTCCAGGCGGCCTTGGCCAGCGCGTGGCTCGCTGTCGGGCTGCTGAACAGGACGAAGAGCAGGATCATCACCAGCTTGATCTGTGGCAGTACTGCATCCGAGTGCAGGAAAAGACCGAGCAGGATGAAGCCCGTAGCCAGGGTCTCGGTAATGCCACAGGCGTGGATGCGCGCGTAGAAATCGCGAAAGCGCAGGAAGCCCAGCGCGCCGGTCAGGAGCAGGAAGCTGCCAATGAACAAACAGATGTTGCCGACCCACTCCACGCTCACTCCTCCACTGCGTTCTGGCGCTGTTCGCGGCGCCATTCGGTGACGCGCAGCACACCGATGACACTGATGAAATTGATCAGCGCGTAGACCACCGCGATATCCAGGTGATCGGGAGAACCGCTGAGATAGCTCAATGCCGCGATCAGCAGTACGGTCTTGGTGCCGAACAGGTTCGCCGCCAGCACCCGGTCGAACACGTTGGGCGCGGTGAAGGCACGGGCCAGGGCGACCAGCATCACCAACAGGATTACGACCACCGTCAGTGCCAGCATCAACGCTCCAGCTCGCGAACGCGATGGCACATCTCGCCGTCATCCAGGGCTTTCAGGCCCTCCGCGGAAAGCGCGTGAACGAGCAGGGTATCCCGGTCCATCGAGATGGTCAGGGTGCCCGGGGTGAGATTGATCGAATTGGCGTAGACCACCCGGCACACATTGCTTTGCTGCAGCAGCGGTAAACGGGCGACGGCGGGCGAGATATCCATGCCGGGGCGCCAGATGCGCCGGATGAGGTCGAGGTTGCTGGCGAAGATCTGCCCGAGCAACCATGCGAAGTAACCCGGCAGGCGGGAGAACAGGTGCAGCGGCAGCGACTCGTGGTCGACCACGTCCATGCGCACGGAGAGCCAGGTGACCAGCGCCACCGACAGCGCGCCCATGAACAGCAACAAGCCGCTGTAGTGGCCGGAATTGGCCAGCCAGAACAGCGCGAGGAAAGCTACGATGGCTATTTTGTGGCGCAGCAATACTGCCTCCGAATCGCGGTGAGGCGAGGACAACACATCATCCAGTGCCCGCCATTATCGGCACAGATAGCCCGCCTCGAGCAAGCCCTGCACAACACTCGCCGCCGGTACTTCACCCACGGATGACGGGTCCACAGCGGCGATTTCCGCTCGCAGGGCCTCGATGGTGTGGATGCCTTCCAGGCAATAAGTGGGGGTTTTCATGGCGCTGGTCTCGGGATGTACCGGCGCGCGGGTGCGCATGACGCGCTGCATGTAGCCGGAGGGAAGTTGCTCGGTGAACACCACATCCGTACTGGCCTCCAGGTAACCGAGGAGGAAGCCTTCACACAGCCCCGCCTGCTCGGGCGCGTCTGTGCTCGATTGCCGGCAGGCCTCGACCAGGTCGGCGCCGCTGCCGATGGCGGGTTGCTGCGCCCTGGCTTCGGCGCCGAGCATCGCGACCGCGCAACAGCCCGACGCAAAGGCCTGTATTATTTTTTGATTCATCGGCTCTCCTGTACACCAGCAAGTTGATTGGGCTGCAGAGGGCATGAGCCGAAAAGTATATGCAAGAATTCACCCCAGTGTAAGCGCTGCGCCGGAAAGCCGCGTTATAGCGGGGCAAAAAAAAGCCGGTGCACGAGGCACCGGCAAAGTAGGGTCTCCTGGCCGCAGGGGTTAGGCGGCCATTTCCTCCTCGCTCGGCAGCGGGTTGAGCATCAGGTACTCGAACGCTGCCAGTGAAGCCTTGGCGCCCTCTCCCATGGAGATGACGATCTGTTTGTAGGGCACGGTGGTGACGTCGCCGCAGGCGAAGATGCCCTCTTCCGAGGTGCGGCCCTTCTCGTCGATGACCACTTCACCGTGCGCGGTGCGCTCGACCACGCCGTCGAGGAACTGGCTGTTGGGCACCAGGCCGATCTGCACGAACACGCCGGCGAGTTCCACCTGCTTCTGTTCGCCGCTCGCGCGCTCCTCGTAGGCGATGGCGCTGACCTTGCCACCCTCGGCGAGCACTTCCTTCGTCGCCACGTTGCGCAGGATGGTAATGTTCTCGCGCTTCTGCGCCTGGTCTACCAGCACCTTGTCGGCCTTCAGTTCCGGCAGGAACTCGAACACGGTGACCGATTTGACGATGCCCGCCAGGTCCAGTGCCGCCTCGATGCCGGAGTTGCCGCCGCCGATCACCGCCACGTCCTTGCCCTTGAAGAAGGGGCCGTCGCAGTGCGGGCAGTAGGCCACGCCGTTGCCGATGTTCTCCTTCTCGCCCGGCACACCGAGCTCCCTCCAGCGGGCGCCGGTGGCGACGATGATGGTGCGGGTGTCGATGCGCTCGCCGGAGGACAGGGTCAGGCGCTTGATCTCGCCCTTCTCGATGTCCACCACGCGCAGGTGTTCCTTCAGGGTCACCTCGTACTCGCGCAGGTGCTCGTGCATCTTGCCGGACAGCTCCGGGCCGGTGGTGTAGGGCACGGAGATCAGGTTCTCGATGCCCATGGTGTCCTTCACCTGGCCGCCGATGCGGTCCGCCACCACGGTCACCTTGAGGCCCTTGCGGGCGGCGTAGATCGCCGCGGCGACGCCGGCCGGGCCACCGCCGATCACGGTCACGTCCTGCAGCGGCAGGCTGGCCTGCTCAGCGGGCCGGGCGATTTCCGGGTAGGCTTCGAGCAGCTTGTCCACCAGCGCCGCCGCGTCGACCTTGCCGTTGGCGAACAGTTCGCCGTTGAGGTAGACGCTGGGCACGCCCTGGATCTCGCGCTGCTCGATCAGCTCCGGGTAGAGGCCGCCGTCGATCATCTCCGCGGTGATGCGCGGGTTGTGCAGGGCGAACTGGTTCAGCGCCTGTACCACGTCCGGGCAGTTGTGGCAGCTCAGGCTGATGAACACCTCGAAGTGCAGGTCTTCGCTGACATTGCCGAGCATGTTGGCGATGCTGGCGTCGAGTTTCATCGGCGTGCCGGAGCTGTGCAGCAGGGCCAGCACCAGGGAGTTGAACTCGTGGCCGGCGGGAATGCCGGAGAAGCGGATGCCGGTGTCCTCGCCGTCGGCTTCGAGCAGGAAGCTGACCGGGCTGCGCAGGGTGTCGGCGATGTCGCGCTCTTCGACGCTGACCTTGTCGGACACACTGGCGATCCCGTTGAGGAAATCCAGCAGTTCCGCGCGCTTGGCGTGCTCGCCAGCCTGCAGGACGAAGGTCACGGCCTTCTGCATGTTGGCGGTATAACCCTTGAGTGCTTCGAGAATATCCTTGGTCAACACAGTACGACTCCCTCTGATGAATAATTTGGGCTGCTCTCACAGCGAACAGGCACAGGATAGGGTCAGGGAGTCGATCTTAAAATCAGTATAAATCCATCACTACGTTCGATTTTACTGAACAACTGGATTGGCGGGATGGGCACGGCAAAGGGCGGCTATGATGGGAGGGTCGCGTGCCTGCCTGCCGCGGCGCACAAGCGGGGAGTGACAGCAGTAATGCCCGAAGAGAGCCAAACCCGGCCAGCCACCAGCGTCGAGATCATCTACGACGGCGACTGCCCCATCTGCTCCCACCTGGCCCTGAAAACCCGGCTGGAGGAGCGCTGCGAACTGCGGCTGAGCAATGCCCGCGAGCACCCCGCCCTGGTGCGCGAGCTGGCGGCCCGGGGCATGGACCTCAACGAGGGCATGGTCGTGCGGGTGGATGAGGACACCTATTACGGCCCGGAGGCACTGCTGCAACTGCATTCGCTCGCCACCAGCTGGGGCGCGGCGGGGCTCTTCCGGCCCCTGTTCCGCCGGCCCGGGACGGCATCCCGGGTCTATCCCCTGTTCGTCGCCGTGCGCAAGACCCTGCTCAGGCTCCTCCGCCGCGGGCCGATCGACACAGGCGATTGACCTCAGGGTGTCAGCAGCAGCGGCAGGCGGTCCACTCCCAGCACGCCGCCGGTGTGGTACTCGTACTGCTCGCCGGGCTGCATGCTGATATTGCTGAAGCGCGAGAGGAAGGCCTCCAGCACCACGCGCATTTCCCGCTTGGCGAGATGCACGCCGAGACAGAAATGCGGGCCGGTACCGAAACTCACGCTGCGCGCGCCGCGGTTGATGTCGATGGTGTGCGGGTCGGGATAGGCCCGCGGGTCCCGTGAGGCCAGGTAAACCGGCAGCAGCACGGTGTCGTTCTCGCGAAACTGCACCCCGTGGAACTCGAAGTCCTTCGCCACCCGGCGGTGCGGCGCCGGCACGCCGAAGGCGCGGGTAAACTCCTCCACCGCCTTGGGAATGTCCTGCGGGTTGCCGCGCAGGTGGCCCTGCAGTGCCTGGTCCATGGCCAGGTGGCGCATGATCCAGCCGAGGGTGCTGTAGACCGTATCGAGCCCGGCAACATAGAGCAGGAAGCAGGTACCCAGTATTTCCATGTCGTTCATCGGCCGGCCCTGGATCTGCCCGTTGATCAGGGCGTCCATGAACTCAGTGCGCTGCGGGTTCTTTCGCTGCTGGCTGACGAAGCCGTAGAGGTACTGGAAGATCAGCCCCGCGGCCTCCTGGGATTTCTCGAAATCCGCCTCGTTGCCCGAGCGCAGCAGTTGCCGCTCCCAGGCCAGGAACTGCGGCAACTCCTCCTGCGGCAGGCCGACCAGGGAGAGGAAAATGGAGTTCGGGAACAGTTCGCCGAACTCGCTGATGAACTCGCATTCCCGTTTACCCGAGAGTCCGTCGAGCAAACTGTCACAGGTCTGCTGCACCATGTCCATGTAGTTGTTGACGTGCTTCGGCGTGAACAGCGGGTTGAGCAGGTGGCGGTAGTGATGGTGCTCCGGCGGATCTACCTCCACCGGGATCATGCGCATTATCTCGCTGCCCAGCACATCGTCCGAACTGGTGTCGCGGGTATTGGAGAAATGCTCCCAGTCGAGAAAGGCGTCGCGGATCAGATCGTGCTGGGTCAGCACCCAGCCGGCCTTTCCGAGGGCGGCCTCCGCGGCCCAGATGATACCCGGCCCCTCGTGCAGGCGGCCGCCTGCGATGAAAGGATCGTCCAGCTCTGCGGTGAACCGGGTGAGGCTGTGGTTCCACACCAGTTCCGGCGGGACATGGGCGGGTACTTCGCCAAAGGCTTTTACTGCGCTTCCAGACATTGTTCCTGTCCTCTCTCTGTCGCCGCCGGGATTGGCCGGGCGGCCTCACTTCATATAGGCGCCGACCACCGGGGCGACGACCAGCTGTTCGTAGATACCAGCGACTTCGGCCACCGGCAGCCTTTCAGGCTGCTCCAGCCACCAGCCGAGCAATTCCAGCGTACCCACCGCCACCAGCCTCACCCCGACCTCCAGCGGCGAGGTGGCCTCAGCGGATATCCGCGAGGGCGCCTTTTCGCGCAGCTGACGCATGAACTCCTCGCGCAGCAGGTTGGCGGCCCCGCCGGTGAGCAGGGTCGACCAGAGGACATCGTGGGCGGCGACGAACTCGCACAGGGCAATCGAGGCCTGGGTGCTGTCGGCGGTGTCGAGGGTGGTCACGCTGAGCTCGATCAGCTGCGCGAGCTCGTCGCTGACGATCGCCCTGACCAGGGCTTCCTTGTCCGTGTAGTGGCGGAAAAAGGTGTTGTAGCCAATCCCCGCCTCCGCTGCGATCTCGCGGATAGTGATCTGCTCCAGCGGCTTCTCGCCGACCAGCGCCAGCAGCGCCTCGCGCAGGGCCTGCCGGGTCTGCAGGATGCGCGGATCAGTCGCGGTCGCGTAGTGGGGCTGATGCAGCTTCTGGCGCGGCATGGTCTAGTCGAGCATCCCCAGCTCTTTCACTGTCAGCCGGTCGTAGTAGTCGCGGAACTCGACGATCTCGCCATTGACGATGCGGCTGCAGTTCATCACCGGCAGGGGCATGTGTTTGTCTCCGATCACGTGGGTGTCGAGGCGCTCGCTCAGGGTCCACTCACCATTGGTGGCGCAGTGCAGCACCTCGACATCGATCCGGGTGAGGTGGTCGAAGCAGAAGCCCAGCCACTGGCGGATCGCCGCCCTGCCCTGCATGGGCTTGCGCTCGGGCACATTGTCGTAGACGCAGTCCTCGGCGCAGAGCGCGGCCATGGCGTCCGCTTCGCGGGTGGCCCAGTAGCCGAGGAAGCGGCTGAGGATTTCTTCGTTGGATGCGCTCATGGTGTTCTCCCGGTAGCTCGCAGCTGTGTTGCGGGCGGATTCAGTCGCCGCCGTGACGATCGACTTCCGCGCGAAAAATGGGGTTGTAAAGAGTCGGCGTCATACTCGCGTTGAGGTCCGCGTTTTCCGGCCGGTTCGGCAGGGCCGACAGTATGGCCGCCGCCCGGGCCTCCAGGCCGGCGCGATGCTCGTTGTGGGTGAGGATGTAGAGCCAGTCCTTCTCGATGCCCTCGCGCACCAGCTCGCCCACTTCGTCGGCGCCCATCATCCAGTCGGGCAACTGCTCCGCCGTGGGGCCGCCCGCGGCTTCGTAACCGGAGCCCTCGTAGTCGTCAGGGCGGTTGCGTACCGCGTTGGAGATATCCGAACGCACCGGGCCGGGGCAGAGCACGGAAACCATCACCCCCTGGGGTTCCAGTTCGCTGCGCAGGGACTCGCTCATGCCGATCAGGCCGGCCTTGGTGGTGACGTAGATCCCGGCGCCGGCGTGGGGCAGCAGCCCGGAAGTCGAAGCGGTATTGAGGATGTGCCCGCCCTCGCCGTGGGCGAGCATGCGCGGCAGCACGGTGAGCAGGCCGTTGACCGGCCCGCGCAGGTTGACGTCGAATACCCAGTCCCAGTCGCTGGCGCTGGCCTGCTGGATCGGCCCGGACACCACCACTCCGGCATTGTTCGCCAGCAGGTGGATGTGGCCGAAGCGCTCCTCCACTGCATCGGCGAAGCGCCTGAATTCGTCGCGGTCGGTGACATCGAGGTGGGCGACCAGCAGGCGCGCCTGATCACCACCCAGCGCGGCCGTGGCCCGCTCCATGGCGTCTGCCTGTACGTCGCCGATGGCCACGTTCATCCCCGCCGCCAGCAGTGCCCTGCTGATGCCGAGGCCGATGCCAGAGGCGCCGCCGGTGACGATTGCTGTTTTACCTGCCAGGTCCTGCATGTGCTCACCCTCTTATCCGTCCGCTGGCTCGACTGCACTACCAGGCCCACCAGTGTGGGTGCCGTGGCACGGCCAGTGATCCGGACTCATCTTATGGAGTACTGTGCTCCATAATAGGCCGGAACGAATTTTTGTCAACAGCTATAGCGGGCACCCCGGGGAGGACGCCCCCACTGAAGACATCGGCGGCAGCACCGTCGCCGGTGCCGCCACCTGCCTGCAAAAGGGTGAGGAGGGAGTGGAACTTACAGAAAAGTTGCGATGCTGCCGGAGAACCTGGGGAGTGATTTCCCCCAGGTCTCCGGCGGGGATGACGACGAACGCGCTACCGGGAACTCAGCGCGAAGACTTGCGCCTGCTCCAGGCGACGAGGGATACCAGCATCAGGATAACTGCCGGCAGGCCCCAGGCTGGCAACACCGGAATACCGAACGCGGCAAGCCTGGCGAGCGCGGGCATCTGGTTGATGGTCGCGTCATTGGCGGCCACCGTTACCGGGTCGTCAGAGAGCACATCGGTGAAATTGGAGCCTGACAGCAGCCCCTGGTTCACAATGGTCGTCACTCCCACGGGGATGGGATCATTGATCAGCACCTCGTAGGTGATCGTGGCGCCGCTCCCGCCTGTAAGTGTGCCGATGGCCACCTGGATCGAACTGTCGCCCGCGTTGTTACCGGTATCCACCGTACCCTGGGTGGTGGTGACGGAGCCGACAATCAGGCTGGTATTGGCATCGGGTGCGTCGTTGTACACGACGTCGAGTGCATCGCCAGTGCTGATATTGGTCACCGATACGCTGTAGGCGAGCATGTCGCCGGGGGAAAGGTCACCGCTACCGTCGTTATCGTGAATGGCGGGATCGAAGGTGCTGGCCTTGGTCAGGGCCGCTGCCGGCGGCGCGAGGAACACGGTCGGCACGATCGGCGTCGGGTCGTTCTCGCCGGGCTCGTCCGGCTCGCCGTCCCTGTCCGTGTCCGGGTCGGCGCCGTTGTCGGAGGTATCCGACGTTGTCCCGGCGGACGAATCGGCGGTCGCCTGGGCGATATTGCTGAACGGACCGGTAGCGCCGTTAAGGTTGAAACGGACCGTGAGGGAAACGCTGTCGCTGGCCCCGGTCGCCAGGGTGGAGGCAGCGGCGTTGAGCAGGTTTATATCACCACTGCCATTGAAGCCCCCGTTGGCCGTCAGGGTGCCGGAGGCGACCGGTCCCGCCTGGATGCTGAAGGTCACCGGCGCCGGGAAGGTGCTGGCGAGGTCATCGGTCACCTGGACATCAGTCAGGGCCGCGCTGCCGAGGTTCTCGACCGCGAACACGAGGGAGACATCCCACAGCCCGCCACCGAGATCGGTCATTCCGGTCACCTGCTTGGCAACGCCAATCACCGGGACAGCTGCCGGCGCCGGCGCTGGCGCCGGCGGTGGGCTGTTGACTATGACCTCGGCTGTATCCGTGTCCTCCAGCGCCCCCAGAATGGTGGGCCCGCTACCGGTAACCCTGGCCGTATTGGTAAAGCTGGCTGTGACATTGGTCTTGACGCATGTGTAGGTCCAGGTTTCATCCGGGGTCAGGATGGTGTCGCCGTTGGTGTCACCGCCCTGGTATGCCGGGGCGGCGTTACACAGAGGGTCGGTAACCTGCACGTTGGATACAATCGTATTGGACTCCACCGCGAAACTGAATGCGGCGTCTTCACCGGAGTCCAGGGTCTGCGAGGCGGGAGATTTGACGATGGTAAGGGCCGGGTCGGGCGCGATGCCCAGTTCCACGCCTCCCACACTCTGGCTGCACTTGGAGTTGGTACCCGGGTAGGCATCGCTGACCGAGTTGCAAGTGCTACCGGTGTTGTTGTCCCAGCTGACGGCCACCGACACGTCTACGCTGCCATCGCCGTTGTTATCGACGCAGGCGAAGCGCAGGGAAGGCAGGGTCTTGACCAGTTGGGTACTGGCTTCGATGTCGCCACAGGAATCGTTGTCGGTGGCACCGTCCCACCAGGGACCGTTGGTGAGATCGGGTATTCCATCAGCGATGCTGTCGCCATAGGTGGGGGTCGAGGTAAGCGGTGAGTCGAGATAGTCGTGGTAACAACTGTCTCCGTCCCGGGCGCTGCCGCCATCCAGCGCGAGGAACATGCCGATGTCATAGCGGTTGGGCGAGCCATCCGACGACACCAGGGCCTTGAACACGACCTCCGTTTCACCCGGGGTTCCCTCCGCACATTCCTCCGAGACCGAGACCACGATCAGGTCGTCGATGCGTACGTCATTGGCAGTACAGACTGCCCCGGAGCGGAAATCCTTGACACAGACGTCGCCGCTCTCGCCCAGTGCGACGACCTGGGTCGACCAGCCAATGGAAGTGAATAGCAGGGAGGAAAGGTAAACCGACAATTGCTTGCTTTGGTACTTCATTGACTATCTCTCGTTTTTTTGGGCGCTCAGGGTCGTGTTCGGATAGCGGCCCGGCCCGACCCGGATGGAAACAAATCTCTCGCTGCCCCGGCGAAAGAAGCGCTCTGCAACCATCACTCTGTGGCTACACCGGCGATTGGCGCAGCCTGGATTGTTTAGTTCGTATCAGACCTTCAGGACCCCTGGACCAGGCCCTGGGCGTGAGGGTGTGAAGTCGCGCGGTAGCGGATGTTGGCGCAAATAGCGCAGCCAACGACCGGGACGAAGTCACACGGAGATCGGTACTGAATGCCGCGGATACCGGGAGGGTGCATTGCGCCAACCTGGATTTCATACGGCCTCCGTGATACCTGAAACTCGGCGGCAGGTTACGAAATTTCAGCACACGGAAAATATCCCGGATGCGAATTAAATAGCCAAAAAACGAAATCAAAAGCACATTTTTCAAATTCCCCGGGCAGCGACGGCGGCAGACTTCAAGCGCCTCTCATTGAGCCGCCGAAACCAAAAAAATGTGTCCGTTTTTTTTACAGCTCTAGGGAATGCGCTTAACACTGCGGCGATGAACATCTGAAGGTGAGCAGCCAAAGCGTTCGCGATAGTACTCGGAAAACTTGCTGGGGCTTGAAAATCCACAGTTGAGCGCGACACCGGTTATGGTGGTATTCGCGGGCAGCCCTTTCTGCAATTCTTCATGGGCGAGGTCCAGCCTCACATTGCGCAGGTACTCGATTGGCGTGGCATTGAGGTATTTGCGAAAGCCTAGCTGAAGTACACGCATGCTGACATTGCAGTGCTCGGCAACCTGCTGGAGGACAATATTCTCGCGGGCATGAGCGTGGATATAGTCCTGTGCGCTTTTGACGTAGCGAGGCGATATAAGACCTGATCGCCTTTGCAGTAGCGCGGTGTGATTGTGGCCCAATTCCTCGAGCAGCATCCCCGCCAGCACACGCTCCATGTGATAACTGACGGAGTTTTGTGCGACGGGAGGTCTCTCGCGATTCATCTCCACGCACAATGTCCGGACGATGTTGCCGAGCCCGCCTACCTGCCCTCTTATATCGACAGGAGAAGGCAGAAACTCGATGCGGGACGACGGCCGGCAGCCGAAGGCACTTTCAAAACACTCTTCAATCAGGGACGCGGAGACCTTGAAGGTCAACTGCTCGTGATCCGCCGACAGTCGTGAACGAAACAGCTGCCTGGGGTTCATGACGCAGACCGAGCCCGCTGTGGATACAAGCTCGTAGCCACTACCCTCAATCGCAATCTGCCCCTCGAAAGTGAATACGAAGCTGTAGGAATCGTCCGAAGCCTCACCGCTTTTGGCCATCTCCTGGCCATAACTGAAAGCGTGCAGGGTCACCTCACTGCCGACTTCCGCCATCCGATGATTGAAGTCTATGCCGTCGTTATCACCCATTCGGGTCAGGGAGTGTGCCCACAGAAGACCCGACAGGTAGGAGCGCGCTTCACAAACGTCGTTCGTCGAGAATTTACTCAGCTTGTCGAGCAGCTTAAGCGGAGATTCTGAGAACAATGAGGTATTCGAAAAAAACAGATTCCTGGAAGAATCTCGAACCAATGTAAGTTCCTTTTAAAACCTTTTCCTATTAACCGCGGGGCGTATCGAAATAAAAATTTATTGCAGGATTTTTTACGTCATAAAATCTGAATTTTCGACTTCCGGCTAACGCAATTACGGATATTGCGCCCCGGGAATTCACCGTGACTTGATAAATGACAAATCTGCTACATATTTCCCGCAACAACGCGGGACTCGGTTTTGCCCGATGTCGCGCGGCTCGTTGGGAAAGACACGAAATCCTCCTGCCGGCAGCCATACGCCAACTGGCTGTCATCAAGCGGGCGCGAGTATAGCCGCCTTAAGACAGGCGTCTCAATAACCGGAAAGGGTAGTCGAACAACCGGGAACAAAAACTGGCAGGGCCGCCTTGCGGGACTACAAATAAAAACCGCGCCCGGCCGCCAGGAGCGGCGCGACAGGCGCGGCGGGGGGACCATCGACCCCCGCTGCGGACAGCGGGAGCCTCAGATGATGGCGGGTGTCGGCTTAGATCTTGCCGACCAGGTCCAGGGAAGGAGCCAGGGTGGCTTCGCCTTCTTTCCAGGCAGCCGGGCAGACTTCGCCGGGGTGGGCAGCGACGTACTGGGCAGCCTTGACCTTGCGCAGCAGGTCTTCCGCGTCGCGGCCGATGCCTTCGGCGGTGATTTCCATCGCCTGGATGACGCCTTCCGGGTCAACGATGAAGGTGCCGCGGTCGGCCAGGCCCTGACCTTCGCGCATGACTTCGAAGTTGCGGGTGATGTCGCCGGTCGGGTCGCCGATCATGGTGTACTGGATCTTGCCGATGGTGTCGGAAGAGTCGTGCCACGCCTTGTGGGTGAAGTGGGTGTCGGTAGACACGGAGTAGATTTCCACGCCGCGCTTGGTGAACTCTTCGTAGTGGTCCGCCAGGTCGCCCAGTTCGGTCGGGCAGACGAAAGTGAAGTCGGCGGGGTAGAAGAAAAAGATCGACCACTTGCCCTTCAGGTCCGCGTCGGACACTTCGACGAACTCGCCCTGCTTGAACGCAGTTGCATTGAAGGGTTTGATCTGGGTGTTGATAAGGGCCATGTTCAGTCTCCTTTAAGTGTGTAACACAGGCTAGGTTTGCGCGGTGTTTGTCAGCGCTCAGGAGTAGATTAGGCCAACGGGGTCTATCTTAAAAACAGATTATATTGAACTTATCATTCTATTTTTTTGAATCACTCTGCACTGGCAATTGCAACATCGCTGGCCAGGTCCACGGTGACGCGGTTGCGGCCGTTCTGCTTGGAGGCGTAGAGCGCCTTGTCGGCGCGGTCGAGGAAGGCCGTCAGCGGTTCGTCCTTCTGCCACTGGGCGACGCCGAGGCTCATGGTCAGCTGCACCTGCTCGCCGGAGTGTGACTCGACCCGGCAGCCCTCCACCAGCTGGCGCAGCTCCTCCGCCCGCAGGTGGGCCTGGGACAGGATCGTGTCCGGCAGCAGCACCACGAACTCCTCACCGCCGTAACGCGCCAGCATGTCGGAGCTGCGAATACGGCTGCCGACGAGGCGGGCGATGGCGTTGAGCACCTTGTCGCCGGTGACGTGGCCGTGGCTGTCGTTGATCATCTTGAAGTAGTCGATGTCGAACAGGATCATCGACAGCGGCGCGTGGTGGCGCTCGCAGCGGGCGATCTCGCGCGCGGCGGCGGCCTGGAAATAGCGGCGGTTGAAGGTCCGCGTCAGCGGGTCGATGGTGGCCAGGGTTTCCAGCTGGTCGGCGCGCTGGCGCTGCTCCTCCGCCGCGACGCGGTCGCTGAGATCGCGCACATAGCCCTGGAAGCCGATCTGCACCCCGTTCTCGTCGAAGCGGCGGCTGGCAGTCACCGACACCGGCACCGTAGTGCCATCGCGTGCGACAATCTCGGTCTGGTAATCCACGATCGAGCCCAGCTCGGCAACCTTCTGGAACAGCCGGCGGCGCTCTTCCTCGGCGCCCACGTTCTGCAGGCCGTGAGTCACAATAATTTCCGCCCGCGTGTAGCCCAGCAGGATTTCGCAGGAGGGGCTGACATCGAGCACGTTGCCGTCCAGGTCGGCGACGAATATTACATCCTGGGAATCCTCGAACAGCGCCCGGTACTTGCGCTCACTGTGCTGCAGGCTGAGGTTGCGCTCCTCGAGGTTGGCCGAGAGCTCACCCAGCCGGCGCTCCTTGTCCGCCGAACGCGCCGACAGCATGACCGCCTGCACCAGCAGGAAGGCGAGAAAGCCGATGTGGGACAGGTTGCCGTAGGGCAGCAGGCCGGCGAGACCGAAGGCCTCGAGGACGTTGACGATCGCCACCAGCATGGATGCCGTGGTGATGTACAGCCAGTAGGGCCGCTTGCGCAGCATCACCTTGACCATGCAGTAGGTGAGCGCCAGCACCGCAACCAGGTCGAGAATCTGGAAGGGCACGACCAGGTAACTCATCCACAGCGTCGGCAGGAACAGGTTGACCAGGCAGAACAGGCCGGCCACCCACCAGAGGACGCGGATCAGTACCAGGCTGTACTCCTGCGGGTAGAGCGCCCGCATGAAACTGCTGTAGAGCGGCACCGCGAGGAAAAACGCCCAGTACTCCATGCGCAGGTGCCAGGTCCAGGGCACGGGCGACAATAACCAGGCCAGCAGGCCCTGGCTGGTGAAGCCGCCGCGAATCGCCACGACGAAGCAGAGCAGGCTGAAGAACAGGGAGGACTTGTCCTCGCGGGAGAAGAAATACAGCACGAGGTACTGGAAGGCGAATGCGAGGATCAGGCCGAGGACGAACGCGTCGCCGATCCACGAGAACCGGGTCCACTGGTGGATCTGCTCCGCGCTGCCGAGTACCAGCGAATTGCGGAAGCCGGCCTTGCGATGGTTGGCGTTGGCCACCTGTACCACCAGTTCGAGGTCGCTGCCCGCCGCCGCCAGGAAATAGCTGCGCCGGTAGCGCGCCGGGACGACCTGCTCCGCCACCTCGTGCACCTCGCCGACACCGCCAAGGCGCTGGCCATTGGCCCAGATCGCGTAAGCAGAGCCGGCGCCGGGGTGATACAGGGCCAGTGGCCCGTGCCCCGGGGGCAGCTTGAGCTGCAGGCGGAAAGTCGCGTAACCGGTGGCGGGAAGGTCGCCGGGATAGTCCGTCCAGTAGGCGGGAACCTCCGCCAGCTGGTGCTCCTGCCCGGCGAACTGGCCGGGCTCGAGCAGCTGCCGCCAGTAGAACTCCCAGTTGCCGGAGAGGTCGATAGGGCCGTCGCGCTCGGCGTTCCAGCTGCGCAGGTCGAGCACACCGTTGTGCACTTCCGGCGGGGTTTTGGTGGCCGCGAGATAGGGATAGAGGGTGATTGCGCCGACAAACAGCAACAACAGCCATATGTAACCGAAGCGATCTGCCGGCTTCGCGCTTGATACTGCCATCATGGGACTGGTCTTCAATGCTTCTCCCGACAAGCTTGCCCAGGCGGGGAGCGCTGATCCGTGCAGTCACCCTGACGCCTGCCACTGGGGCCGGTTTGCCGGTCTGTCGCCAGCTTACCTTGTTCTTTACCTGTGGTTTCCGGTGCCGTTGCCGGGGGCCATCAGGCTCACCTCTGTTACTATAGACATATAGTTCTAAAAATCTGATTATTTATCAAGCACCATACGATTTCATTACAAGATGGTTTCACTCAAACAACTGCATTACGCGCTGGCGGTAGAACGCACCCTCCACTTCAAGAAGGCGGCGGAAGAGTGCCATGTTTCCCAGTCGGCGCTCAGCACCGCGCTGTCCGAGCTGGAGAAGCAACTCGGCTTCCAGGTCTTCGAGCGCGACAACCGCAAGGTGCTGGTAACGCCGCTGGGCCGCCAGGTACTGGACCGCGCGCGGGACATTACCCTGCAGGTGGAAGACCTGCAAAAGCTGGCCGAGGCCCAGCGCGAGCCGCTCTCCACGCCACTCACCCTCGGCGTCATCCCCACCATCGGCCCCTTCCTGCTGCCCAAAGTGCTGCCGGCGATGCAGAAGCGCTACCCGCGGCTGGAACTGGAAGTGATCGAGGACCAGACCGCGGAACTGCTCAGCCAGCTGCGCCGCGGCGCCCTCGACGCGGCCATCATCGCCCTGCCCTACGACTGCGAGGGCCTGCTGACCTTCAGCTTCTGGCAGGAAGACCTGTTCTGGATCACCAACAGCGGCGACGAACTGGCCAAGGCCACCCGCATCACCACCGACGACATGCGCCACGCCCACCTGATGCTGCTCAAGGACGGCCACTGCCTCACCGACCACGCCCTCGCCGCCTGCAAACTGGAAGACCTCTCCACCAACCGCTTCAACGCGACCAGCCTGAACACGCTGATCCCGCTGGTGGCCGCCGGGCTGGGCACGACCCTGGTGCCGGAGATAGCGCTGAAGTCCCTGGTGGATACCAGCAAGAAGCTGGTGGCGGTGCCGCTGGAAGAAAAGGGCCCGCACCGCGAGCTGGCCTTCGCGGTGCGGCCGAACTACCCCGGGGTGGCGAACATCGAGGCCCTGATCAAGCTGTTCAAGGAAAAGCTGGCCGCCTGAGCGGCCCGGGCGGGAGCAGGCGCCTAGGCGCCCTCCCCGGTAGCCAGCCAGTGCGCGCACTCCCGCCCCAGTTCCTCTAGCGCACGCTGCTCGTACTTGCTGATATCTTCCGCTGACAGCACATCGCGCCAGCGCCCGTTGGTGCCCTTGTTGATGAAGGTCTGTGCGCCGCCGTCCCAGAACACACCGCCGAGAGGCACGGTCTTGGTGGCATTCGCCTTCATGTAGTCGAAGCTGCAGTGCTCGAGTATCGCCGGCCAGGCGGACTCGTCCACGGCGATATCGAGGAAGCCGGCGATACGCCGGATCTCGCCTTCCATATCCGCCTTGAGACTGGCGAAGTGCACGAAGAGCACGTTCGGCAGCTCGCGAATGGCCCACCAGCTGCGCACACTCTCCCAGAAAGGCCAGAAGGGGAAGCCGTCGCCGTCCAGCCAGGCGTGGAAGTACTCGTGGATGGATTCCGGCGGCGGCTCGATGGGTGGCCCCACCCTGCCCGGCGAGTCATTGATGGCGGCGTACCACTCGCCGTTGGCGTTGGCGTGGTGGTTGTACAGGCTCCAGACCACGTCGCGGCCATCCCGGGCGATGTAGATGTATTTGGCCTTGTCCGAGAACACCAGCGCATCCACCGGCAGGTGGGTCTTGAGGAAGCGCCGGTGGGTCTGCGCCTCCACCGCCGGCAGCTTGACCTCCCGCGGCGGGATGCGCAGGTCCAGCCAGGGTGACATCTCGGCCACTTCCAGGCCCTCGGCGCCGTTGAACAGCAGTTGGCCGACAATCTGCTGCATCCAGGTGGTGCCGGACTTGGCGTAGGTGGCGATGACAATGTCGTCGTCGCGGAAGGGGAAGTCGTTCCACATGGTGGAATCGAAATGGTGGTTGTGCAGTTCGCGGGTCTTGGTGGGGGTGGGGATACTGCTCATAAAGGGTGGATATCCACGTGGTCACGAGGCCTGAAAGTGTAGCCCGGTTCCAATCGGCGGCAAGTCGGATGCGATAAAACGCCCGCTCCAGCGCTGGGTGGCCCGCAATCAGGTTGGCGGGCCCGGCGGCGGGCTCCCGGCATCGCGATGGACCTTGTAATAGTAACCGCCGCCAATTTCCGCCGGCCCACTGCCATAGCGGCTGCCTCCCGGAATGATCGTGGCGTCGCGATGGACCCGGATAATCTCCACCTCGGCGCCCTCTTCGAGCCAGGGCTCCTTGTTCAGCTTGAGCCGATAGCGCTTCCTCGCGTCCTCGACCACGACTTCCTGCAGGCAGGCGCCGGAGTTCAGGCACAGCAACTTTTGCGAGCTCACGGTAACCTTGAAGGGCTGCTCCGCGGCGTTTTCCCGCTCCGGGGACTCGACGATATTAATCAGGGCAATGAACAGTACCAGCACGACCATACCCACCCATACCGGCATCCGCCTACCTCCCTGCGCCCCTACCCACGCTGGTATTCCAGCGGGCTAGCTGACATAGAAAACCGACTCGACCGGCGGGCCGTTGAGCAGGGCGGCGAGCTTTTCCATCGCATCGCCCTCGGCCATCTTCGCGGCGTACTGGTCATGAATTTCACGCGACGCCCAGACTTCGGACAGCAGCACATTGGCCGGGTCGTCGGCGGACTGGAGTACCTCGACGGCCAGGCAACCGGGCACCTCCAGCAGGGTGGATTTGGCGCCCTGCATGATGCCGACGAAGGTATCGGCGTGTTCGGGTTTGACGTTGAAGCTGACGAGAAGGCGGATTTGCATTTTTCCCTGCTTATTTAATTAGAAATGATTAGAGCTTAAACGGTTAATAAGACGGCGATACCACTCCACAGTGTTATTCGTTGCCCAAGAACCGGTTTCGCCATCCCCAGACGAATCAGCCGCCAGCATGGTTAGCGGTGATGCTGATCTTCACACCAAGTGACCGAAGTATTTTCTGTACGGTTTCATATCTGGGCTTCGCGCCGGGGGTAAATACCTCGTTGAGACATTCCTGACTCAGACCACATTCCTGTGCGACCACAGGCAATCCTCGCGCTTTAGCGACATGCCCCATCGTAGCAAGAAACACTTCGGGGTCTTCATCTTCAAATGCCTCGGAAAGGTATTCGACTATAGTTTCTTCGTTATCGAGGTAGATGCTTGGGTCGAATTGAGTAAAGCCAACCATATCGAATACTCCTCCGCTAACTCTGAGAAACGAGCACGGCTGGAGAACATTGCAGCGCAATCGCGAGAAGCTTGGCGCTCTCAGGGCTCAACTTAACTCTTTGGCGCTCAATAGCAGAAATGGTCGAACGTGGAATTCCCGTAGCGTCTGACAGCTCTTTTTGGCTGAGTTCCTGCAACCCACGCATTATCAGAACTGATTCACCCGGCGAGAGTTGAATGCGGGTTTTAGCTTTTAGAAATTCATTGTTCATGATTCGTCCGCCTAGCCGCGGCGATTAAGTCGACCAAGTATACTCCTGCCACACATCCCTACAACCGAAAGACAACGCAACATCATAGACAATGTCCGATCAAGCCTCGGGGAGTCACCATATTTAATCAGAAGGATACAAGCGGCGTACAAATTTTAAGATACAGCTGGCCAGGAGCACGTACCGCTGCCTGAAGATTGCTGCGAACTTCAACTCCAAGCAATAACCCAGTGAGACCACGCACTATTGCGCCTTGTCATATCTTCCATATCTTTCCCCAAGCGTCTTCAGCCATTTGATCGGTGTGCTCTCTAACTAGATCTGGCGTCCACTTCCTAGAATTTGCAATCATACTAGGCAGTGAATATCCCTGTTTTTTTAGAAATGCTCTCTTATCGGACGTAGCCTTAGCACCTAACGCTACGTTTTCACCATCTTCTAGGAAAAACATGTTGCCCAAGCTACCGACCACCTCTTCTGTCCATTCGTCGTCAATCCTAGATTGCGAGTGGAAATGCTCAATGGTGAGCTCATCATAATCACAAGAATACTTATAGCTCTTCTCCTCGGAGAATTTTCTGAGTATGTACCGAACCAAATTTTTTTGTTTGGAATTGGAGTTGGTATAACTAATTTCACGAAAGGCGACTCTGAATTCATCCAGAGATGGGACGCGCTGACGCAATTTTTTTATAAGCGCATCTATCTCGATCGAAGCCTCCTGAGAACTCTTGCTTTCAAATAGTCTCTGCCCAAACGAGGAGTACATTGCAGAAATCCCTCCTGAAGATCGTGAAGAAGTAACTGCCGTGAACTGAAAGTGGAAATTCTCTATAGCTAACAGTGCGTCCCGAAATCTTGCGTATTTTATTTTGCCATCTTTATACGCGCGAGACAGAGCTAACGTTGCAGGAATCGGCTGCGAAAGCTTGAACAATTGCATTGCACCCAAGGACCTCGCAGCCTCAACCTCATTTTTAGACCAGCCATACGAGGTCTCATACAAAGATCGGTAGAGATCTGCATCGGTGACCAAGTCATCAAGGTACTGCTTGGCTTTGGACTTCGTTACAACTTTCTTAAATTTTGAAAAAAGCTTTTTTAAAGGAACAGACTCGTATCTTGAAGCCCAAAAGTGATAGATGTAATTGTCGGTCGATATATCTTCTGACGAGTTATGGATAGTTTCTAAAATCTTGGTCCATTTTATGCTCGTTTGATCGACAGAACCCTTAGCTTTTAGATGTTTAGAAAAATGATTTTTTACGAGATCAGTTAATGCTAAATCCTTTCCTCGAGTATTAAGAGTTTCGAATATTATGTATGCATCGTCCTCATTATCCAGCGACACTAGTATGATTTTGAGATTGAAAATTGCATCTCTTAGCTGGATAAGCTTCTTCTCTTTCTTAGCGATTTTAACCTTTTTCGACAAAGAAGGATCGAGATCGATTGACAACATGACTTTGTCAACCAACCCCCTAAACCTAACATGAGCACCTGCCAGCAACTTTTCTTCGGGCGCTGACTTTCCAGCGACCTCGGGATCATCATCGAACTTCTGAATATATTCTTGGAAGTATGGGAACGACGTCTCGGTTTGCAGAACATACTCGAGCTTGTTGTTCCTATTCTTTTTCTCAACAAGCTGGTGTATACCCTCAGCCAAGTCATTTATTCCAAGCTCCTTAAATTTATCACGTAATACACAAAGCAGTATCGTAATGGTAGTAAGCCTTTGCTGCCCGTCAACAACCCCGAATCTTTGCTTCTCCTTTTTGAATACCACCATGGATCCGATGAAATAGTCAGGAGACGTATTAGTTACAACGTCTTCCCAAAAGTCAGCGATATTCTCCTCTTCCCAAGAGTAGGGTCTTTGAAATCTAGGAATATGGAAATAGCCGGTATCTAGCAGGCTCTCAATATCTGCATCCTGCGATTCAATCTTCATTTTCTTCCCCATGAGTTCATTTTTGACGGTGACTGATCGAGACACGCGCTGGTGTATTCGCAGCGCTGACTTGTTAGGCAATCGCTTCCAGATAGATAATATATACGCTTACGAACAGCCCCAGGAGCGATAACAATAGGTAGAATGAGTTCCATAGGCTATTAAGTTTAATTTTGGATAGCGTTGGAAAAATCACTGCATTTACTGAAGAACCTTTCTCCTGAAGATCGATAACCCCCAGCGTTGAATATCGCTCGTCGATCTTTTTCAGATACTGCTTTGCACGGTTGAGATGCAACCTGGTTCGTTCATAGTGTTTCGAACTGAAGACCGCCCCAAAAACTCCTAGAAAAACCAAAAATACAGTAAGCGGTAAATCATTCGTTGAAAGCTCTTGGTCGAAAGTCGCTAAACCAATAAGACCGGCAGAAATCGCTACAATCAGATTTGCGGCAGTCGAACGCTGATTTTCATGTGCTTTAGCGTAGTCGCGATTGTCTGAGTAGAGCCTCCATAACAGTTCGTTACTATCCAACCCCACCCCCCGATCACATTCCTCTTCTGGCCTCAACAATCTATCCCCATCAAACCGTAAGGTAACTGTCTATCCTTCAACAGCTTCTGCTATGCATATCTTTCAGAAAGTCCCGTATGTAAATTCGCAGGCCGCCACATTGTTACCCCTACATATCGAACAGCCCCGCTCCCTACGAGGAAGGAATTTAGCCACAGAACATCGTTGCCAATTCGGTCCTACTATCAAAGCAGAGTTCAATTTCTAAGCGATGCGACTACTTAGCTCAACACTTCCCCCAAAATTTCGGTAGATTTCAATGAATCACTGGCCCCCACAACTCAAGTAGCAAAGGCTTGAGTGTCCCATCGACCTTCTTTTCAATCAGCGCAAACCACTTTTCTTCCTTCACTTTTGGGTCTAGTTCTTCTAGCTTGTCTAGTGCTTTATATATAGCACCAATAAAGTCATCTTCATCCATCAATTAAATCCCTCAGTTCGGAGATCTCCGGTCTGACTGCCAGAGTTCTTGACTACCGATATGACATTCATACGCTCGAGCTACATTCACCTAAACTTTCAACCAGATGTCCAGAAACCGATCAATGATTGGCTCGAATTGACGAAACACGTCAGACCCCTGAAAAGCCGATCACAGTATTCTATATTTTCCGATGTACGCCCACCGACCACAGGCCCACACTCACCCATTCAACCAACCCAAGGCCAATACAGGGCTAATCCAGGGAGAGTCAAAATGCAAAACATCGTCAATTACGTCCAGCGCATCGTCAAAGGCAACGAGGCCCCGATCGCCGCGCAGCCCAACGTCGAGTGCAACTTCGGCAACAACTACTACGGCGACCAGGCCTGCGTGCCGCGCAAGTCGCCCTGATCAGTTGGCCGGCGTGTACAGCAGCTTGACGTAGTTGCGGTACTGCTTGAGCTGCTGTACCAGCACGGCGTTATCGCCGGAGATGCGCGAGAGCAGGATGCCGCCCTCGATGAGGGCGCTGAGCATTTCCGCCAGGGCATCGAGCTCGACTTCCGCGCGGGCCGGGTAAACGCCCTCGATCCGCTGCAGCATGCCGCCGAACTTTTCCCGCCACTGGTCGGTACCGGTGGCGATCATGGCGCGAATTTCATCATCCAGCAGTTGGCTCTCGTAGGTAAAGGAGGCCACCAGGCAGCCGGGGTGCACTTCCTCCAGCTTCTCCATCGCCTCGGCCAGCAGGTTCACGAACAGCAGCATCTGCTGCAGTGGGTCCTCGGAGAGTTCGCAGGCCCGGGTTTCCATCGCGTCGAAGAATTCCATGTCCGTTTCCAGGTAGCGCTCCACCAGGGCGCGGGCCAGTTCGCGCTTGTCCGGGAAGTGGTAGAAGAAACCGCCCTTGGTGATGTGCGCCTGCTCGAGAATTTCCTCTATCGAGGTGGCGGAAAAGCCCTTTTGCAGGATCGCGGCCTCGGCCACGCTGAGTATCTTTTCCCTTCGATCTTCCCCACGCTGGGTCATTCTGCCGCCCTCCCCGGTCAGATTGCCGCCAATTTACTGTACCGCAGGTACAGTAAACGCCGGCCGGCCCGGCATAACACTGCCGGCAGGCCGCCACTCAGCCTCTAATGCGTTGTTTTTTATTGGAAAAATAATTTCTGCAAAACCGCACTCCCGGTCCACTGGATAGCCCTCGCGAGCGAGCTAAAGTACTGCCTGCCGCGCGATGCACTCCCGATGGACACAACTAACGAATAGCACACTGGAGTACGGAAAGAATGAATACTAGAACTGAAAACCTGCGCGCTCAACTCGGCCAGCAGCCGCTGCTCACCGACGCGGGCCTGGAGACGGACCTGATCTTCAACCACGGCATCGACCTGCCGAACTTCGCCTCCTTCGATCTGCTCTCCACCGAGTGGGGTACGCAGGCGCTGGTGACTTACTACCGCAGCTTCCTCGATCTCGCCCGGGAGTACGGCAGCGGCTTCATCCTCGAGACCCCCACCTGGCGCGCCAGCGAGGACTGGGGCGGGCAGATGGGCTACACGGCGAACGACCTGTACGCGGTGAACCGCGCCTCGATCGAACTGATGCAGGGCCTGCGCGACGAGTACGCCGATGTCTCGCCGGTGCTGGTCAGCGGCAATATCGGCCCGCGCGGGGACGGCTACGCCGTCGACAAGCGGATGAACGCCGAACAGGCGCGGGACTACCACGCCAGGCAGATCGCCGCCTTCGTCGAGGCCGGGGCGGACCTGGCCAGCGCCTTCACCCTCAACTACATCGAGGAGGCCCAGGGCATCGCCCTGGCGGCGCAGGCGGCGGATATCCCGGTGGTGATCTCCTTCACCGTCGAGACGGACGCCCGCCTGCCCTCCGGCGAGGAACTGGAGGCCGCGATCAGGGCAGTGGACGAAATCACCGGCGGCTACCCCCTCTACTACATGATCAACTGCGCCCACCCGACGCACTTCCGGCGCCTGCTGGAAGACGGCGGTGACTGGTTGGGGCGGATCAGGGGCATCCGCGCCAACGCCTCCAGGTGCAGCCACGAGGAACTGGACGCGGCCGAGGAACTGGACGCCGGCAACCCCGAGGAACTGGGGGCGGACTACCGGCAACTGCGCCAGTTGCTGCCCAACCTGCAGGTCTTCGGCGGCTGCTGCGGCAGCGATCACCGCCACGTGGCGCAGATTGCCGCGGCCTGCCTGGGCCCCCGCGCCACCGGCTGACAGGACTTGCTGATCCCCCGGCGACCGGCGCTATACTCAGCGGCGGCGCCGGGTTCTTGCTGGGTGGGCCCGGTCGCGATTATTTCATGGAGGACTATCGTGACAACCGTTTCCACTGCCTTACCCCGCAGCTCGATGGACCGGGTTTTTTTCTCCGGCATGACGCTGCTCATCCTGTTCGCCATGCTCCTGGGCTTTGCGCGAACCTTCTTTCTCCGGCCGCTGTACCCGGAAATTCCGGCACCACCTGAACCTTTCTTTATCCTCCACGGCATCGTGTTCACCGCCTGGTTCGTGCTGCTGACGGCGCAGGCCGGGCTGGTTGCGGCCGGCCGCATCGACCTGCACCGGCGCTGCGGCTATGGCGGTGCGGGCATCGCCGCGCTGATGGTCGTTCTCGGCCTGCACGGCGCACTGGTCGCCGCGCGGCGGCCGGAGGGGTTTATCGGCATACCTGTGCCGGCACCGACCTTCCTGGTCGAACCGCTATGTGCCATCTTCCTGTTCACCGTGTTTGTGTCCCTGGCCATTCACCTGCGGCGGGACAGCGAGACCCACAAGCGGCTCATCCTGCTCGGCTCCATCAGCATCCTGACGGCTGCGCTGGCGCGCTGGCCCATCGGCCTGCCGGCGATGGCCTCGCCGGTACCCGGTATCGGGGTACCCGACCTGGTGCTGGATCTGTTCCTCCTGCCGCTGGTGGCCTGGGACCTCGCCACCCGCGGGCGGCTGCATGCGGCAACCCTGTGGGGCGGCCTCCTGCTGGTGGCGACCCAGCCGCTGAAGTGGATGCTCGCCGGCACCGCCGCCTGGCAGGGTTTCGCGGGGTGGCTCATCGGCTGAAGCCGGGAAATTGCTACGGGCCTGCGCGCGGCATCTATACTGGGGAGAAAACAAGCCACGCTGGAGGCCCCGCATGTCCGTCAGCAAACTAACGGCGGAGGAAGTACAGACCCGCCTTGCCAGTCTTTCCTCCTGGGAGCTGTACCAGGGCAAGCTGTTCCGCGAATTCGAGTTCCGCGACTTTGTCGAGGCCTTCGGCTTCATGGGCAAGGTGGCGCTGCTGGCCGAGCGCGCCAACCACCACCCAGAGTGGAGCAACGTCTACAACCGCGTGACCATCGAACTCACCACCCACGAGGCCAATGGCATCACCGAGCGCGACTTCGCCCTCGCCAGCGCCATCGACAGGCTGGAGGAGGTCCACCCGCCCAATGCACTTCATCTTTGAGGTCGTCATGTCGCCCGGCTACCCGCCGGAGCGCTACGCCGAGGCCTGGGTGAAGGCGAGCGAGATCATCCAGCAGGCGGCGGGGGCCCGCGGCACCCGCCTGCACCGCAAGATCGGCCACCCGGATACCCTGCTGGCCATCGCCACCTGGGAGTCGAAGGCCCAGCGCGATGCGATGGAGGGCAGCCCCAGCGAGGAAGTGCAGCGAATCATCGCCGGGCAGGCGGAGTTCGTCGAGGTGCGGGTGATCGGCGAGTACGAGGCGCCCGAGTGGGAGGTGCTTCCGCCACCGGTACCGCAATCGCCCTGAGCCGTCAGAGCCAGCGCTTTCCCCGGCCTTTCTGCAGCGAGCGGGTGGATAAGTCCGCCGGCCCGCGCTTTACTGAAGGCAGATTCGACATCGCGGAAATCCCAGCCATGCCCCTGCAACGCCTGTTCACCTGCCTGATCACAGTCACTGCCCTGCTCTGCTCGAGCGTCGCCACGGCGGCCATGCCCACGGACGAAGACTTCCAGCGCGTCGTCGATTCCGCCTACAGCCAGTTCAAGGGTGTGGAGGAAGGCAAGAACGCGGACTACATCCCCATCCTCGCCACGGTGCCCAGCGAGATGTTCGGCGTGGTCATCGCCACCCGGGACGGCAAGGTCTTCAGCGCCGGGGAGCTGGGCTACGAGTTCTCCATCCAGTCGGTCTCCAAGCCCTTCACCGCCTCGCTGGTGATGTACGAGCAGGGCGCGAAAACCCTGCGCGAGAAGATCGGCGTGGAGCCCACCGGCCTGCCGTTCAACTCCAAGCTGGCGCTGGAGCTCTACCCGGAGCGCTCGGTAAACCCGCTGGTCAACGCCGGGGCGATCGCCGCGGTCAGCCTGCTGGAGGCCAAGAGCGAGGAGGAGCGCTGGAACAAGGTGCTGGGCAATATCAGCGGCTACGCGGGCCGGCCGCTGAAGGTGCTGGAGGAGGTCTACCAGTCCGAGTACGAGACCGCCTGGAGCAACCGCGGCATCGCCAACCTGCTGTACAACTACGGCCGCCTCTACAGCGAGCCGGAGGAGGCCCTGCGCGTCTACACGAAGCAGTGCTCCATCGGCATCAACACCGTCGACCTCGCCATGATGGGCGCCACCCTCGCCAACAGCGGGGTCAACCCGAAGACCGGCAAGCGCCTGCTGGATGCGGAGGATGTACCCGAGCTGCTGGCCATCATGGCGACCGCGGGCTTCTACGACGAATCCGGCGAGTGGATGTACAGCGCCGGCCTGCCGGCAAAAACCGGGGTGGGCGGCGGCATCGTCGCCGTGGTACCGGGCAGGTTCGCCATCGCCACCTTCTCACCGCCCCTCAACGAGGCCGGCAACTCGGTGCGCGGGATGAAGGCGATTCGTTACATCGCCGGGGAACTGGGCGTGGGGCTTTACGGCCCGAATCACGAGGAATAGATCAGGCCGGCGTGACAATCGCCGTGGCCGGCTCGATACCGGCGAAGATCGAGGGCGTAATCCAGCTGGAAATATTGCGCGTCAGGGCCGGCGGGCCGACCACCTGCAGGTCCCCGTCGCTGATCGCCTTGCGGTAGCTGACGTCGCCCATCCACAGTTCGCACATGGTGCGCAGGCCGACGTTGAGGTAGACATCCACTTCCCGCCCGGGGTCGTGAACGCAGACATCCACGTCGCCGCCCTCCACTACCAGCCACCAATCCCGGTAGTCGTTGACGTCGGTGAAGCTGAAGCGGATAACCGTCTCGCGGCCGGGCAGTTTTTCCGGGTTGATGCAGCGCTGCATGTAGAGCATCAGCAATTCCAGGTCGAAATCGTCGTCGCTCATGTTGTTGCGCGCCCAGCGCATGCCCCAGTTGCCGACCTGCTCCATCAGCGGCAGCAGTTCCTTGCAGGACTCGGTGGGAAAGTACTCGTAACCGCGCTGGCCGGGAATCTTGCGCTTGAACACCAGCCCTTCCTGTTCGAGGAAGGCCAGCCGCTTGGTCAGCAGGGAGGGGGAAATATTCGACAGGCCGCGCTGCAGTTCGTTGAAACGCGTGCCGCCCATCAGCAGTTCGCGGACGATCAGCAGGGTCCACTTTTCGCCGAGGATTTCCATGGCTTTGGCAATCGGACAAAACTGCTGGTAACCGCTTTCCGCCATAACTTCATTTCTTGTAGTTGGTTACTGCACAAAGTGTAGTGCATTACTACAGGCGCTGCAGTACAGGGCCCGGCCCGCGTTTACTAAGGTAGAGCCATGTTCCACCAGGGTAAAAAACGAGGTACAGGCAAATGTGCAAATTAACCCGCGACCGGACAGACACTACTTCACTGCGCAAGACCCTGGGTCACTTTCCCACGGGTGTAGCCATAGTCACCACCCGCGAAGGCGACTCAGCGCCGGTAGGCATGACCATCAACAGCTTCTGCTCGCTGTCGCTCAACCCGCCGCTGGTGGGCTGGAGCGTGGATCGCCGCTCAGCCAGCTATGACGCTTTCCAGAACTGCGGCGAGTACACCATCTCGATCCTCGCTGAAGACCAGGCCGACATCGCCACGCTCTTCGCCACCCGCGGCGCCGACAAGTTCCGCGATATCGACTGCAGCGCCGGGGGCGGCCCGGTCATTCCCGGCGCCTGTGCGTGGATGCGCTGCGCCGTGTACCGCCGGCTGATCGTCGGCGACCACCTGATGCTGATCGGCCAGGTGCGCGAATTCACCGGCAACGGTGGCGAACCGCTGGTCTTCGCCCACGGCGCCTTCTCGGCCCTGCAGGCCCCGGCAGAAATTTCCGGCCCGCTGCAAAGCGCGGCCTGAGTTAACGACATAAAAGGAGCACTACCATGAGCACTACAGCAAGCAAATCCGCGGCCGCACATTCAGAGTCCGACGTGACCTATACTGGGTCCAACGTTGCCGAACTCCCCGGAGTACGCGTGTCGCTGATAAAAATAATCGAGGAACTGGGGCCGCGGATCGCCGCCGCCGGTGTCGAGGCCGATGCCAGCGATACCTTTTCCGTCGCCAACTACGCGTTGCTGGGCGAACACAAGGTGTTCTCCGCCCTCATCCCGCAGGCCCACGGCGGTGGCGGCTACAGTTATGCCGAGGTGGCTGCGGCGCTGACAAGGCTGGCCGCCTTCCACCCCTCCACCGCGCTCTCCCTGTCCATGCACCAGCACGTGGTAGCAGCGAATGTGTACAAGGACAGGCACGGCCAGGGCGGTGGCCCGATGCTGCAGAAGGTCGCGGCCAATGAACTCAAGCTGGTCAGTACCGGCGCCGGCGACTGGCTCGCCTCCAACGGCGAGATGACCCGGGTCGAGGGCGGCTACACCTACACGGCGATGAAACACTTTGCCAGCGGCTCACCGGGCGCCGACCTGCTGGTCACCTCCGGGCCCTACGAGGACCCCGAGGAGGGCTGGCAGGTACTGCACTTCCCGGTGCCGCTGAAAGCCGAAGGCGTTACCGTGCTCGACAACTGGGCGCCCATGGGCATGCGCGGCTCCGGCTCCAACAGCGTGAAGATCGAGAATGTCTTCATTCCCGACAGCGCCATCGCCGCGCGCCGCCCCCGCGGTGACTTCCACGCCATGTACTGCGTGGTATTGCCGGTGGCCCTGCCGCTGATCATGTCGGTCTACCTGGGCGTTGCGGAAAGCGCCGCGGAAAAAGCCCGCGAGCGCTGCGGGAACAGCAGCGACCCGCTCACCCCGCTGCTGGTCGGCGAGATGGAAACCGCGCTGACCAATGCCAGGGTGATGGTCGCCGACATGGTGCGCATCAGCGACGGCTACGAGTTCAGCGCCGACGTCGATACCGTGAATGAAATGGTGAAGCGCAAGACCATTGCCGCGGAGGCCTGCAAGCTGGCCTGCGCCAAGGCGGTGGAAGCCTGCGGCGGCCCGGGCTTCCTGCGCGGCAACGGCATCGAGTGCCTGCTGCGCGATGTGATGGCCTCGCACTTCCACCCGCTGCAGGAGAAGCGCCAGCACCTGTTCACCGGCCACGTGGCCCTCGGCAAGGAACCGCCCGGGCAGGCTTTCTGAACTGACCGGGAGAGTGCGGGTCTTCGCACTCAATCCCGTGACGTCGGGCGCAGGATTACCCTGCTCTGTACACACTCCCCATTGAACGCGTAGTCGGCCGGGAACAGGTGGTGTTTGCCAAACCCGTTCCCGGCCGGCTCACGCAGCACGATCCTGCATTGCTGCCGGGGCAGATCCCACTCGACGATATCCGCCGCCTCGAATCCCCCGCCGATCCCACCCTGTGGAAACAGCGCTTTATACAGTGATTCCTTGATCGAGAACGTCAGGCTGACCAGCAGGGCCAGGTCACCGACGTCCGCACAGCGCGGGTAACCGGCGAGCACCCGCTCCGCGAGTCGTTCGGCTTTTTCCGCCGGCATCAGGATTTCGGTATCCACGCCGATCCCCTTCACGCTGCGCTCTTGCGCCAGCACGGCAAGGGCCAGGCCGTGCGAATGGGAGATGCTGCCGGTGAGCCCCGCGGGCCACAGCGGCCTGCCGTCCCCGGCCCGGCCGACCCAGCGACTGGACTCCGGCGATACCCGCTCGATCAGCGCGGCGGCGCAGTAGCGCCCGGCGAGGAACTCGGCGCGTCGCCGGGGCGCGACCCGGGCCAGGTACTCGCGGGCTTCCCCGGGCAGGGCGTCCGCTGCGTACGCCGCCGGCATACCAGCCTCAATCCGGCAGGCAAACTGGTGTATGCCCTCCACCTCCGGCAGCAGGCAGAGCCCAGCGGCGCCGGCCGCGGATAACTGGCCCTGCTGCATCGAAGCCGGTTCCATCGCCACGCGCCGCGCGGAATTACAGCAGGCCGATGTGGCGCAGGTCCGCGACGTACTTGACGATCATGGCCGAGGACAGCGCGGGAATATCGCCGTCCCCTGCTTTCACCGCCTCGCTGAAACGGGCGCTGGACAGCCGGCTGCCCATCTGCGCCGCCTGGGGTTGCGCGTAGGGCCCCATGATCGCCAGCAGCGAGTGCTGTTGGCGATCCTCCGGCAGCGCGTGCATGGCGGTTGCAAAGTGGCGGTACCACTCGTCGTAGCTGCCCAGTCGCTGTATCTCGCAGCCGGCCTCGATCATCCAGTCGACGAACTCGTCGAGCCCGACACCCTGCTTCGCCGGGCTGGACAGGTTGAAGCTGGCGTAGCCGCCGCTGGTCGCCATGCCGATGCTGGTGACGGTCTCGGCGAGGAAATCCACGGCAAAGCCCTCGTAGCGCCCGGCGGGACGGCCGCCCGACAGGTCCTGGGCGTAGAAGGTCGGGGGCGCCACGCCGGTCGCCGCCAGGCTGTAGAGCAGGCGGGTGAACATGTCGGGCAGGTTGAACTGCCCCTTGTAGCGGCTGTGGGCGAGGATCATGCCGGGCCGGAACACCGCGACCGGCAGGTCGAACTGCTCGTGAGCCTCGCGCAGCAGCACCTCCCCGGCCCACTTGCTGATGTTGTAGCCATTGGCGTAGCCCTCGTCGATGTCGGCGAGTGGCGCCTGGACGCGGATATCGCCGTCCTCATCGACCGCATGGCCCGCGCAGAGAATGCTCACTCCGAGGGTGGAAATGTAGTTGAAGCGCTTCCGCCGCCCGCTGATTGCCAGGCGAATCAGCTCCGCGGTCCCGTTGACGTTGGCCGGGAACAGCTGCTTGTAGGGCAGGCGGTGATTGACGTGGGCGCCGCAGTGGACGATCAGGTCGACGCGCCCGGCCAGGTCGCTCCAGGTCGCATCCTCCAGCCCCAGGCCGGGCGCGCCGAGGTCGCCGGCAAGCACCTCCAGGTGTTGCTCCGCCAGCGCCTCGAAGTGCGCGCTCAGTTCCGGGTCGCTGTCGATGGCGTCCATGACCCGCTGGCGGGCGTCGGCGGCATCGGCGCCGCGGACAATCAGCACCAGCTTGCCGCCGGTCTGCGCCAGGCGCTCCAGCCAGGCGAGCGCGAGGAAGCGCCCGAGGAAGCCGCTCGCCCCGGTAAGCAGCACGGTATTGATCGCTTCCGCGGGTGGCGGCAGGGCTGCCGCCGCCGCGAGGATATCGGCACTGATAAACCTGTCCAGCCTGAGGTCCTGTGCCCTGATGGTCTGCGCGTCCCTGCCGTGAACCGCGGCGAAGCTCGTGCGCCGGTTGCCGTCTTGCAGTTCGCGGTCGATGGTCTCCACGACCTGCGCCAGGCTGCCCGCGGGATTGATGATGACGCCCACCGGCACCTCCACGGCGAAGATGTCCTCGAGCAACTTGGACAGCTCCAGCGCCGACAGGGAATCCCCGCCGAGGTCGGCGAACTTGCCTGCCAGGTCCACCTCGTCCGCCGCTAGGCCGAGCGTCGCACAGATCGCCCTGGTCACTGCCTCCGCCCGGGGCATGTCGGCGCCGGAGAGCCGCAACAGCCGCAGTTCGTCCACCTGCTCCTGGGCCAGCCGGTTGTAGAGGTCTTCCAGTTCGGCCATGTAACGCGCCTTGAGGTTGGGGCGCTGGTGCTTGCCCACCTCGGTGAGCAGGGTGTTTTTCAGGCTGAAGGGCTCGGTTTCGAGGAGGAAGTCCCGGGGGATCTCGTAGCCGTTCAGTTCCTCCGCTGCCGCCACCCGCAACAGCGCCGCGCGGATGGCCGCCTTCACTTTATCGGCGCCAGCGCCGCCGGTCGCCAGTTCCGCGGCGAGTTCTTCCGCGGGGACCACGACGGCCAGCAGGTAGGCGCGCTCGCTGGTGCCGTAGATGTAGATCTGCCGAATCTCCTGGGCGTGGGAGTACAGCGCCTCGAGCTTGGCCACCGCGACGAACTCGCCCTGGGACAGTTTCTGCACGTTGTTGCGGCGGTCGAGATACACCAGGTGATCGGGCCCGAGTTCGGCCATCACGTCGCCGGTGCGGAAGTAGCCGTCGGCGGTAAATTTTTCCGCGTTGAGGGCCGGCTGCTTGTAGTAGCCGGGCACGAAGACACTGGACTTCACCAGCAGCTCGCCCCGCGGGTGGGGCTTGTCGGTACTGAAATAGCCCAGTTCCGGGACATCGTCCAGCCGGTAATCGAGCACCGGCGGCCGCTGTACCTTCCAGTCGACCAGCACCGTGCCGCCGGCGATCTCGGTGGAGGAGTAGCCGATGGACATGTGCAGGCCGAGCATCGACTCCATGAATTCGTAGGTGGCCGGCGCCAGCGAGGCCGAGCCGCAACCGACCGAGACGAGGCGCCCGCCGAGGGTCTTCTCGCGCATCTCGGTCCTGAGCTCCTCGCCAATCGCCTGGGGATCCGCGCCGGCGGCGATGTGCCGGTCAACTTCCCCCAGGTAGCGGTGGTAGAACAGTTCGCACACCCGCGGCACCAGCGAAGCCATGGTCGGCCGGGCCAGGGACAGGTCCTCGAACAGTGTCGAGAGGTCGGCTTTCGGCGAGCAGTAGCTGGTGCCGCCGTTGCCCAGGGTCAGCACCATGTAGCCGTGTCCCACGAGGTGGGCCATGGGCATGAAGCTCAGGGTGATCACGGGCGTGGGGAAACAGCCCAGCCAGGTATTGCGCGACAGCGACTGGGGAAACATGGCCCCCTTGGGCGTGCCGGTACTGCCCGAGGTGTAGAACAGCGCCGCCAGCGGGTCCTCGCCCTCCGCCGGCTTGTACAGCGGCACTTCCGGCAGGTCGCTCCCCGCGGCCAACAGCGCGGGCAGCGTTTCGACGACACTGTCGCAGCCGGCGTCGGCGAGGCGCTGGCGGGCGCGCTCCAGCCGCTCGCGCTGGTCGTCGTCGCGCTCGTCGTACTCGATGACGCTGACCAGTCGCGGCACGTATCCGCCCAGCACCGCGTCGATGGCCGCGTCGAGGTAGTCGATGCTCGACACCAGCACCTGCGCTTCAGTCTCCACCATGATATCGACGTGGTTGCGCACCGGCGCACTGGTCTGCAGGGGTACGTAGACCGCGCCGAGGCGGATGCTGGCGAGGATGGCCTTGGCGTAATCCGGGCTGGTGAAGCCGAGGATGCAGACGAAGTCGCCACTGCTGATCGAGAAGCGCTCGTCGCGGTGCCAGGCGGCTGCCAGGGCCCCACCCTGTTGCCACAGTTCCCGGTAGGTAACCGTGTCGAAGCGCGGCAGCAATTCCAGCCGATTGCGGCCGGTCGCGGGGTCACTCACCAGTTCGCGCGCCCGCATGCCCAGCGCCGGGCGGTCGGCGTAGCCCTCCATGACCGTCTGCACGATCTCGGCCAGGCACAGGCCGGGCCGGGTTTTCGCCTTTACCACCTCGTCCAGGGGGAAGGCCGCGGCCAGTTGCGGGTCGTTCGCCGCCCTCTCGGTGGCGGCCTTCATCATCCGGGCTTTGACGTCTTCTTCCAGATCGGTGCTTGAAGCCATGGCGGGATTTCCTGCTTGTCTGCTTATTCGAGTGCAGGAAATGATAATGAGCCGCTCTCACCAATACAACCAACTGCTTAGTTTTATTGGTGACGATAATTTCATGGACAAAAAAAGGGAGGCACATGTGCCTCCCGCTATGTATTGGCGCGACACCGCGAGGGGCGCGCCAGTCTCCTTGATCGCTTACTTGCCCTTGTTGAAGAAGGCACCCACCAGCTGCTTGGCTTCCGGGGTCACCGTCAGCGTGCACAGGCCGCGGGTCTCGATCAGCAGCGCGGTGTCGAAATCCACGCGCAGGGTCTGCACCGCGCAGTCGAGGATCTTCGCCGGGGCCGGCCACTTGCCCTGGGTCTTCTTGTACAGCATGGGCGGTGCCAGCTGGATCAGCTGGGCCACGGCCGGGGCCTTGTCGTTGCCGCCGGGAATCTTGAAGCCTTTCACGTCCCAGGGCTTGGTCGCGGCCGCGGCGTTGTCGCGGTTGGCCAGGATCCAGGCCTTGGCCCGGGGGACCAGTTCTTCCACGCTGTCGACGGTCTCGTCGATCAGGCCGGCTTCCAGCGCCTGCGCCGGGGTCAGGCGGGTGCCTTCGAGCAGGAAGGGCAGCGCCTTCTCCAGGCCCAGCATGCTGACGGTACGCACGATGCCGCCGGCGCCGGGCAGCAGGCCGAGGCCGACTTCCGGCAGGCCGAGGGCGACGCTGTCGTCGTTCCAGGCGATGCGGTGGTTACAGGCCAGGCAGACCTCGAAACCGCCGCCGAGGGCCGCGCCGTTGATCGCCGCGACCACCGGTACCGGCAGTTTTTCCAGCGCGCGGAAGTCGCGCTTCATGCCTTCGATCATGTCGAAGAATTCCTGCAGGCCCTCTTTCTCCACGGCGAGGATCTCGTTGAGGTCCGCGCCGGCGAAGAAGGTTTTCTTGGCGGAGGCGATGACCACCCCGGCCAGGCCCTCTTCCGCCTGCAATTTGGCCACCGCGCCGCTCATCTCGGCGCGGTACTCGGCGCTCATGGAGTTGACCTTGGCGTCGAGGTCCATGGTGATGGTGACGATGCCGTCGGCGTCTTTCTCGTAGTTGAATCCGCTCATTGCTCTATATCCTCCGGCTCACACGCGCTCGATGATGGTGGAAATGCCCATGCCGCCGCCCACGCAGAGCGACACCATGGCGCGGCGCAGGTCGCGGCGCTCCAGTTCGTCGAGCATGATGCCGACCAGCATCGCGCCGGTGGCGCCCAGCGGGTGACCCATGGCGATGGCGCCGCCGTTGACGTTGGTCACTTCGTGGTCGATGCCGAGGTCCTGCATGTAGCGCAGGCCGACGGAGGCGAAGGCCTCGTTGATCTCCCACAGGTCGATGTCTTTCTTCTCCAGGCCGGCGACCTTGAGGGCTTTCTCCGCGGCCGGGCCGGGGCCGGTGAGCATGATGATCGGGTCGGTGGAGAGCACCGCGGTGGCGACGATGCGCGCGCGCGGGGTCAGGCCGAGGTCCTTGCCGGCCTTCTCGGAACCGATCAGCACCGCGGAGGCGCCGTCGACGATGCCGGAGGAGTTGCCGGGGGTGTGGACGTGGTCGATCTTGTCCAGCTGGGTGTACTTGGACAGGATCATGTCGTCGAAGCCCATGTTGCCGAGGGCCTCGAAGGCGGCGCGCAGGCCGGCCAGGGACTCGAGGGTGGTGCCGGGCTTGATGAAGTCGTCCTTCTCCAGGATCAGCAGGCCGTTCTCGTCGCGCACCGGGACCACGGACTTGTCGAAGTAGCCGTTGTCGCGGGCGTGGGCGGCGCGGCGCTGGGATTCCACGGCGAAGGCGTCGACGTCTTCACGGGTCCAGCCGCCGAGGGTGGCGATGGTGTCGGCGCCGATGCCCTGGGGTACGAACTTGGTCTTCAGGCAGAAGCCGGGGTCGTTGCCGAAGGCGCCGCCGTTGGAGCCGATGGGCTCGCGGGACATGCACTCGACGCCGCCGGCGACGATCAGGTTCTCCCAGCCGGAGGCGACCTTGGCCGCCGCGCTGTTGACGGCTTCGAGGCCGGAAGCGCAGAAGCGGTCCAGTTGCACGCCGGGCACGGACTCGTCCCAGCCGGCGTTCTGCACGATCAGCTTGGCGACATCGGAGCCCTGCTCACCGGTGGGGGTGACACAGCCCATGATGACGTCGTCGACGTAGGAGGTATCGAGGTCGTAGCGACGCTGCAGCTCGCGCAGCAGGCCGGCGCCGAGGTCGATGGGTTTGACTTCGTGCAGGCTGCCGCCCGCCTTGCCCTTGCTCCGCGGGGTGCGGATGGCGTCGAAAATATATGCGGTGTTGCTCATTGGAGTTCCCCACTGGGTATCTCGAGGTGGCGCACATGATGCGCCAGCCAGTGGGTGGGGGCAATGATGGGATCGTGAAGGAAAATTGACCGTAGCGTACACAACGCGGCGGGCGCCGCGTTCACCCGCGGGCGGCAGACCGGCCAATTGCAACTATACTTCGCCCCACGGCGACCTGCGAGGCCCGCCGAATCGCCACCCAGCCGCCCTCAGGAAGCCACCGTATGCCCGCTGCCATCGCCCGCCTCATTGCCCTGTCCGGCATCGTCGCAGCCGCCGCGCTGAGCAGCGGCTGTGACCGCGCCGCCGAAGACAGCGCGCGCCCACTTTCCCGGGAAAGCGCAGGCGCCGCGCAAACTGTCGCGGCTGCCCCGACGCCTTCCGCCACGCCCGGCCTGGCCGACACCATCTACAGCGGCGGGTCGATTATCACCATCGATGACTCGCGGCCGCGCGCCGAGGCCGTGGCGGTCGCCGGCGGCCGCATTATCGCGGTCGGCAGCCTGGGGGAGATGGACGCCCTGCGCGGTCCCGACACCCGCAGCTTCGACCTGCAGGGCGGCACCCTGCTGCCCGGTTTCGTCGACAGCCACGGCCACACCATCATGGGCGGGCTGCAGGCGCTCTCGGCCAACCTGCTGGCACCGCCGGATGGCGAGGTCACCGATATTCCCGGCCTGCTGCAGAAGCTCAAGGGCTGGGCCGGCGACAACGCGGAGAGCGTCGAGGCGGTCAACCTCATCGTCGGCTTCGGCTACGACCAGTCGCAACTGGCCGAGCTGCGCCACCCCACCCGCGAGGACCTCGACCAGGTGTCTACCGAGATCCCGGTCATGATCATCCACCAGTCCGGCCACCTTGCGGCGGTCAACTCCAGGGCGCTGGAGATCATGGGCTATACGGCGAGCACCCCCAACCCCGCGGGCGGGGTGATCCGTCGCGGCGATAACGACGAGCCCAATGGCGTCCTCGAGGAGATCGCGTTTTTCCTCGGCGGCAGCAAGCTCATGGCCAATGTCGGCGAGGAGGGCCTGCTGGCCTTCGCCCGCGCCGGCGCGGGCATGTGGGCCAGTTACGGTTACACCACCGCCCAGGAGGGCCGGGCAACGCCGGCGGTCATGGCCGCGGCCATCGAGGCGGGCAAGCAGGGCTTCTACCCGATCGACCTGGTGATCTACCCGGACGTGCTGATCAACCGCGACATCATTCTCGAGAAAGCCTCACCAGCATATAAGAACCACGTGCGCGTCGGCGGCGCCAAGCTGACCATCGACGGCTCGCCCCAGGGCTTTACCGCCCTGCGCGACCGCCCCTACTACGACCCGGTGGGCGACTATCCCCCCGGCTACAAGGGCTATTCCGCGGCCAGCATGGAGCAGGTGGTCGACGCCGTCGACTGGGCCTTTGCCAACAAGGTGCAAATACTCACCCACGCCAACGGCGAGGGGGCCTCGGACATGCTGCTCGCCGCCATCGACGCCGCCAGCGACAAGTACGGCCCCGCCGACCGCCGCCCGGTACTGATCCACGGCCAGTTCCTGCGCGAGGACCAGGTCGATGACATCAAGCGACTGCAGGTCTTCCCCTCGGTCTTCCCCATGCACACCTTCTACTGGGGCGACTGGCACCGCGACCACACCGTCGGCCCGGTGAACGGCGACAACATCTCCCCCACCGGCTGGCTGCTCGAACGCGGCATGAAGTTCGGCAGCCACCACGACGCCCCGGTGGCACTGCCGGACAGCATGCGGGTCCTCGACGCGACGGTCACCCGGCGCACCCGTTCCGGCGACATTCTCGGCCCCGACCAGCGCGTCGATGTCATGACCGCGCTCAAGGCCATGACCCTCTGGCCCGCCTACCAGCATTTCGAGGAACACAACAAGGGCTCCATCGCGGTGGGCAAGCTGGCCGACTTCGTGCTGCTCTCCGGCGACCCGACGGCGATCGACCCGGAGCAGCTGGATACCCTGCGAGTACAAGCTACGATCAAGGAAGACGAAGTCATCTACCGCGCGCCGGGGGAGCAGGGCCAGGTCGGCTTCCACAGCGATTTCCCGCCGGGGGCGCAGATGGCAACCGGCTACGAGCTGCTGCACAGCACCGCAGACGCCGTCAATTAAACCCCGGGCAGCGCTACCGCGCGGGCCCAACAGAGACGCGAATGATGACAAGCAAATTCAGACACCTCATTGCCGGCTGCGCAGCGGGCGCCCTGGCCCTGCCCGCCGCCCTCGCCGGCGCCCAGTCCCAGGAGGAGCTGGCCAAGCAGCTGGCCAACCCCATCGCCGCGCTGATCAGCGTGCCCTTCCAGCTCAACTACGACACGGACATCGGCCCCGATGACGACGGCGAGCGCTACACGCTGAACATGCAGCCGGTCATTCCCTTCGACATGAACGAAGACTGGAACCTGATCTCCCGCACCATCCTGCCGGTCATCTGGCAGGACGACGTGGTCCCCGGCGCAGGCTCCCAGTCCGGCCTCGGCGACACCGTGCAGAGCATGTTCTTCTCGCCCAAGGCAGCGACGGAAGCCGGCTGGATCTGGGGCGTGGGGCCGGTCTTCCTGCTGCCCACCGCGACCGATGACCTCCTCGGCGGCGAGAAGTGGGGCGCCGGCCCCACCGCGGTGGCGCTGAAACAGTCCGGCCCCTGGACCTACGGCGGCCTCGCCAACCATATCTGGTCCTTCGCCGGCGACGACGACCGCAACGATGTCGACGCCACCTTCATCCAGCCCTTCCTGACTTACACCACACCGACCGGGGTCAGCGTGGTGCTGCAGACCGAATCCACCTACGACTGGGAGTCAAAGCAGTGGACCGTCCCGGTCCAGGCCGGCGTCACCAAGGTCACCCGGATCGGCGGCCAGGCGGTGCAGTTCGGCGCCTTCGCCCGCTACTGGGCGGAGACCACGCAGGGCAGTCCCGAGGGCTTCTCCCTGCGCCTGCTGGCGGTGCTGCTGTTCCCCAAATAGGCTTGCGAAAAAGGCGCGACGCAGGGCTGCGAGGTGGTTAATATTCGACTCCAGCCGCTGCGAGGGCGGCCGTAGAAGGAAGCCCAGACCATGACGCCAGGCATCAACGCCGCCCGCAAACATAACGTCAGCCACAAGGTGCACGAGTACAGCCACGACGCCGCGGCGGAGTCCTACGGCCTCGAAGCCGCGGAGAAACTCGGCGTGGCGCCGGAGCGGGTGTTCAAGACCCTGGTGGTCAATCTCGACGGCAAGCAACTCGCCGTCGGCGTGGTGCCGGTGGCGGGCATGCTCAACCTCAAGCAGATCGCCAGGGCCGCCGGTGCCAAGAAGGCCGCGATGGCCGAGCCCGCGGACGTGGAGCGCAGCACCGGCTACGTGCTCGGCGGGGTCAGCCCGCTGGGGCAGAAGAAGGCGCTGCCAACCGTGATCGATGCATCGGCCCAGGAATTCACCACGATTTATGTCAGTGCCGGCCGCCGCGGGCTGGAAATCGAACTCGCCCCTGCCGACCTGTGCGCACTGGTCAGCGGCAGCTTCGCCGCCATCGCCCAGTAAGCGCCTCGCGTTCCCACACCGATAAAACCCGCTACAATCGGGGAAAAACCAACACCGGGAAAGGGGGCGACATGCCTGCAGTAAACTGGGCCACAAGCGCAACGGGGTTTTTCACCCGCTGCATCGGCATCGCGACATTCGCCCTGCTCACCGCCTGTGCCGCCCTGCCCCCACTCGAAGATCGCGTCGCCAGCCACGCACTCCCGCCGGACTACCACAGCGGCATCGCCGCAAATGCGCTGCCGCTGCTCGAGGCCAACCCCGGCCTGAGCGGCTTCCGCACCCTGGTACAGGGCGAGGAGGCCTTCCTCGCCCGCCTGCGTATTATCGCCGGCGCGAGTACCTCCCTCGATGTCCAGTACTACATCTGGCACGACGACCTCACCGGCCGGGTATTGCACGAGGCCCTGCTGCAGGCCGCCGACCGCGGGGTGCGGGTACGCCTGCTGCTCGACGACCTCGACACCGCCGGCAAGGACCAGACCCTGCGCCTGCTCGATCACCACCGCAACATCGCGGTGCGGGTCTTCAACCCCTTCGCCAACCGCGACGGGCGGGTGCAGGACTTTGTCGGCGACACCGCCCGGGTCAACCGGCGCATGCACAACAAGACCATCACCGGCGACGGCGTGGTGACCATCTTCGGCGGCCGCAACATCGGCGACGAGTATTTCTCCGCGGGCGAGGAGGTCGGTTTCGGCGACATGGACGCCCTGGCCCTGGGGCCGCTGGCCGGGGAAATCAACGCCCAGTTCGACCTCTACTGGAACAGCCAATGGGCCTACCCGATCGACGCCTTCAGCTGGGACACGCCGATCACTGCGGAGGCGTTCGAGGCCTTCCGCGCGCAGTCGAGGGGCTTCCTCGAAGAGGCGCGGCAATCCGGCTACGCGCAGATCCTGCAGCAGTTCGAGCTGGGCGAACAGCACCTCGACGAAATCGCTTTCGTCTGGTCGCCCTGGCTGCTCGCCTACGACCAGCCCGACAAAGTGGTCGCCGAGCGGATCTCCGCGGAGACCCACCTCGCCCCGCGGCTCAAGCTGGCGCTGGACAACACCCGCTCCGACCTGGTGATCGTCTCGCCCTACTTCGTCCCCGGCGACTGGCTGACGCAATACCTGGCGGACATGGTCGCGCGCGGCGTCAGGGTGCGGGTGCTGACCAACTCCCTGGCCGCCAACGACGTCGCGCTGGTTCACGCCGGCTACATGCGCTACCGCGAGGCCCTGCTGGCGGGCGGCGTGGAGCTCTATGAATACCGCGCCGACGCGGACCGGATGGAACGCAAGCTGCGCCACATCGGCGCGTCCAAGGCCAGCCTCCACGGCAAGTTCTTCGGCTTCGACAAAGCCCACCTGTTTATCGGCTCATTCAACCTCGACGGACGCTCGGTGGCGCTGAACACCGAACTGGGGGTTTATTTCGCCAGCCCGGAGCAGGCCGCCTACCTGTCGGATCACTTCGACGAGGCCGTCTTCCAGTTCGCCTACCGGCTGAGCCTGGATGAACACGGTGACCTGCTCTGGACCACGCTGTCGGACGGCGTGGAAATCACCCTCGATCACGAGCCCGACACCAGCGGCTGGATGCGCTTCAAGACCCGGGTGCTGTCGTGGGTCGTACCCGAGTCGCAGCTCTAGTAGAACTCGTATTCCAGGTTGAGCTTCCAGGTCAGGTCCGGCGTTTCCGCGTCAATCCCGGCGATGGCGCCGACCTCCCAGTTCAGCGCCTTGCCGCCACCCAGGCGCCAGACGCCGCGCAGCAGCGGGCCGATGGCCGAGGTCGATTCCGACTGGAACAGCTCGATCGCCGGTTCCACCCGGGGGGACAGGCGGTAGCGCAACTGTGCCGCCAGCGCGGTTTCGAATTCGTTGTCGATGGCGTCGCCCCACTCGTAGATCAGCGAGAAATTTGCCGTTCCCACCCAGCGGCCCCACTCGTGCAGCAGCAGCAGGGTGGCGCTGCTCTCCCACAGGGAATCCTCGCGCTCCCGCTCCAGTTCGAACAACAGGCCCCAGTCGTTGCTCAACTCCCCCTGCTCCGAGAGCTGCCACTTGAGCTCCGCCTCGTAGGCGGACAGTTCGAGATCGTCGCCGGGCAGGTCGCTGCCGACCAGGTAGACCTCGGCAAACAGCCGGTCGCTGATCGCCTGGCCGTAGGCCAGTTTGTGCACGCTGCTGCCATCGATCGCGCCATCGCCATCGCGGGTATGCAGCAGGCGGTATTCGAACTCCTTCTCCAGCTCCTGCACGTAGGGGTCGTAAATCCTGTCGATGGAGGAGCCGTCCGCCACTGCCCCGCTGGCGAGCAGCGACAGCAGGGGCGCCAGGCCACGGCGCGCACAGCGAATCATGGCGCCGCCGCCGGGGCGTGCCGGCTCCAGCGCCAGGTGGCGAACATCGCCGCGCCCATCGCCAGCACCGCGAGGCAGTAGATACCCAGCTCGGTCGCCGAGGGTCGCGCCTCGTAGCCGAACACCGCGTAGGCCAGCTGGCCGAAGATCGAGGTCTCGTCGAGGAGCCAGTTGCTGTCCCAGAGAATGCGCCCGGCACTGATCCAGTCCGCCTGGATCAACAGGCCGGTGGCCTGCATCGCCATGCCGGCGCCGATCAGCGCCAGCAGGAAGGCGTGCACCAGCCGTGCGGAGCTCGCCCGGCGCGAGACGCAGAAGAAGTAGGCGATCGCCCCCGCGCTGAGGCCGATGGCGAGACCGATGAAGCCGCTGGTCAGCGCGCTGGCGAACTCGCCCCCGCCCTGCATGAAGCCGAAGTAGAACACGAACAGCTCGCTGCCCTCGCGGATCACCGCGCTGGTGACCGCGGTGACCAGCAGCACCTGCAGGCAGCGCCGCGGGCCGCGGCCGGGAAAATACTGCAGGACCGCAACCGCCAGCAGTTGCAGGTAGATGCAGTACTGCAGGACGGCGTTGACCAGTTCCTGCCCGGTGTAGTCGAACCAGTCGGAGATCGCGCCGAGATTGGCGCCGTAGGCCCAGGCGCCCAGCGCGCCGCCGAGCAGGGCCAGTGCCAGCCACCAGTAGTCCAGCGCGGCGCGCTGGCTCAGCGACAGCAGCACGCCGATCAGTACGCTGGCTTCCAGCGTTTCGCGCAATACGATGACCACGATATCGAGCAGCATTGGCAATCTACCTGACGATTATCTTGCCCTGGGCGGTGGACATGTTGAACTCGCCAAAAAAGGGATAGGTCCCCGCCTCCAGGGGGCCGATGAAAATCACCGTGCGGCGCCCGCCCATGATGACCTTCTCGCGATTCAGCTCGTAACTCTCGAATTCCTCCGGGGTCGGGTCGCGGTTGATGACCAGCAACTTCACCTTGGTGGCGGCGGGAATTTCCAGTTCCGCCGGGTAGAACAGGTGGTCCTCGATGACGATCTCATAGACCGGCGTCTCCGCCCTCGCCAACGCAGCGGCGAGCAGCGCGGGCAGGCAGGCGAGCCGCAGCCAGCGCCTCATGGCTGCGGGCGCTCCGCCAGCGCGGGGAAGCTCAGCTTCACCGCGAGGCCGCCGAGGGCGGCAGAATCCGACAGGTAGATGCTGCCCTGGAACAGCTCGACGACGAAGGCGACGATCGACAGGCCGAGCCCGCTGCCGACCACCTTCGAGTTGTTGCGGTCGCCGCCGACCCGGTAGAAGCGGTCCAGCACCCGCGGGTACTCCGCGGCGGGCACGCCGGGGCCGGAATCCTCCACCAGCAGCTCGGCGCGTTCATTGACGGTCGCCACGCTGACCCGGATGCGGCCCTGCTCCGGGGTGTACTTGGAGGCGTTGTCGATCAGGTTGCGCAGCATGATGGCCAGCGGCGAGGGATCCGCCAGCACCCAGGCCGCCTCGCCCTCCAGTTCGATGGTCTGGGCTTTTACTGCCACGCTGTCGTAGATGTCCGCGATCACCTGCTGCGCGACCCGGTACAGGTCGCAGGGCGTCCAGCCCTCCTCGCCGACGTTGTCGTTGAGCACCCGGTGCAGCGCCAGCAACTGCTCGATACTGTGTTCCATGCGGTCCGCGGCGCGGGTCAGGCTGCTCAGCTCCTCGCTCGCCGCGCTCGCCTTGGCCAGGTTGTGCAGGTTGACCTTGAACACCGCCAGGGGCGTGCGCAACTCGTGGGCGGCATCGGCGGAGAAGCGCTTCTCCCGCTCGAAGGCCTGCTCGAGGCGGAAGAACAGCTTGTTGAGCGCGTTGACGATGGGACTCAGCTCCTGCGGGTAGGCGGCGGCTGACAGCTGGTGGAAATCGTTGGCCCGGCGCCTGGAGATGGCCTCGGCAAGGCGCGAGACCGGCTTCAGGCCGACCTGGATGACCAGCCAGATCAGCAGGCCGAGCACCGGCAGGATCCAGATGATCGGGATGATCGCCCGCAGCAGGATGTCCTCGGTGAGCCGGGCGTAGGCGTCGAGGCGGGTCGCCATGATGAGCACTGTGTCGCTGCCCGCCAGCGGGAAGCCCAGCGCCCGCCAGCGCCGGCCCTGGTAGCTGACATCGTGGAAGCGGTTGTCGGCCTCGACGAGGGGTGTCGGCGGCGCGCCGTCGGAGGCGGCGGCCCGCTCGCCGCCGCGCCAGACCTGGTAGAGGGAATGCTCGTCGAAGAGGCCCGAGGGCGGTGTGGCGCCGGAGGCCAGCACCTGTTCCAGCACGTGCAGCTTCTCCAGCAACTGGCGGTCGAGCAACTGGTCGGCGGCCCGCAGGCTGTCGCGGTAGCCGTGCAGGGCGGCGGTGAAGTTGGCCAGGCAGATCACCGACAGGGTGATCACCAGCAGGTAGCGGCGGATCGACTTCATGCTTCAGGCGGGCCTGGCGTCGACGGTATAACCCACACCGCGAATGGTCTTGATGAAATGTTCCGGCAGCTTCTTGCGCAGGTTGCTGATGTGCACCTCCACCGCGTTGCTGCCGACCCCCTCGCCCCACTCGTAGAGGTTGTCCTCGAGCATCTCCCGGGTTTTCACCCGGCCGGCGTCCTCCATCAGCAGTTTCAGCGCCATGTACTCCTTCTTCGGCAGGGGCACTTCCTCGCCGCGCACGGTGAGGGTGCGCGCGGTGGTGTCGAGAATCACCTCGCCGATTTCGATACTGCTGTTGCGGGCGGTGCCCTTGCGCCGGCTCATGGCGCGGATGCGGGCCAGTAACTCGGCCATCTCGAAGGGTTTTACCAGGTAGTCGTCGGCGCCGTGGTCGAGGGCGAAGACCTTGTCGCGCAGGTCGCTGCGGGCGGTCAGCACCAGCGTCGCGACCGGTTGCTTGCCGCGGCAGATGTGGTCGAGCACCTGCAGGCCGTCCATGTCGGGCAGGCCGAGGTCGAGCACCGCCACATCCGGCTCGAAGGCGCGCAGCTGCTTGCGGGCGTCGTCGCCAGTCGCCGCGTGGGCGACGATAATACCCTCGGCCTGCAGGGCTTTTACCAGGCCCGCGGCAAGGTCGGCGTCGTCTTCAACCAGCAGTACCTTCACAGAGTTCTCTTCACAGTCCCCGCCCTACGGGCCGTGGCCACTTCCGGGAGCAGGCGACCCACCCTGCGTGTTCAGTGCAGGTGTGGCCTGATCTCGGCCAGCGCCTCCTCCACCTCCCGGCGGCGCTCCGCGTCGGCGAGTTCACGGCCTTCCCGCGGCGGGGCTTCGAGGGCGTGGTTATAGTACTTTTCCGCCGCCGCGTAATCGCCCTCGTCGCTGAGGAACTGGCCGTAGAAATAGTTTGCGTCAATGCCCGCCGGGTTCAGCTCCAGGCCCTTGCGGAGCATTTCCCCGGCCTTCTTGCTATCGCCGAAGCCGAGCGGCCAACCCGGCACCTTGGAGTATAACGTACCCAGGCTGGTATAAGCGGAGCCCTGCAGCACCGCGCCATCGAGGGCGATACCGCGCTCGAAATCGGCCTTCGCCGACTTGGCGTACTTCAGCGCACCGAGGCCGCCGCTGATACCGGCGTAGCTCGATTTGATGATGCCGCGCCAGACATACAGCGAGGCGTCTTCGGGGAACTGCGCGACCAGCGCGTCCGCCTCGTCGATCAGCGCCTTGAACGAATCGTTCTGGGCATCGCCCGCCAGGCGGTAGTTGTCTATGGCCCACTGTTGCTGCAGGTGGCGCACGCCCTCCGGGGCGCTGTCCGTGCCACTCTCCATGGCAAAGCCGTACGCGGCGCCGGACACCGCGAGCAGCAGGGCGAGTCGAAGCAGGTAGTTCATGCTGGCCTCCTGGGGTTGAGCAGTTCACTGCCGGGCTGGCAGTAGGTCTTGATGGTCGGCAGCTGCTGCGACACCGCCCGGTCGACGAGCGAGGGCAGCAGCGCGTTGAGGCGCACGAAAAATGACTCGGGGCGACCCAGGTAGCTGTTGCCCGAACGGTCCTTGCGCAACACGGCGACCAGCTTTTCGGCCACCAGTGCGGGGCTGTCGACGGCGTTGCCGAGCACCTCGTTCATCCTGTTCATCGCCTCGGAGTTCAGCGCGGTGGCGGTGGCCCGGGGGGCGAAGTAGATGACCTTGACCGTCGAGTCCGCCAGTTCCCGGCGCAGGGCCTCGCTGAAGCCGCGCAGGCCGAACTTGCTGGCGCAGTAGAGCGTGGAGCCGGCGTAGCCGATGCTGCCGAGGATGGAACCGACATTGACGATGGTCGCCGAGGGCCGCTGGCGCAGCTGCGGCAGCAGAGCCCGGCAGGTGTTGATCGGCGCCACCAGGTTGGTACCTATCATCTGCTGCACCTCGGCAGCACTGCTGTCCTCGAGTGTCGCCAGCTGGTTGACCCCGAGGCAGTTGACCAGGGTGTCCGCGGCCAGTGCGTCGGCGGCCGACACCAGTTCCAGGATGCCGGCGTCGGTGGTGAGATCGGCTGCCACCGACAGGTGGCCCTCGCCGGGCAGGCTGGCGTGCAGGGCGGCGAGGCGCTCCTCGCCACGGCCGGTGAGCAGCAGGCGGGCGCCCTCGCCCGCCAGGCGCCGGGCCAGCGCTTCACCGATGCCGCCGGTGGCGCCGGTAATGACGATACGCCGTTCATTCAGATGCATGTTCCATTCTCCTTGGGTAACAGTGGGGCGGCAGCCGCCGGCCCGCTCACGCGGCAATGGCCAGGGCCTGCTCGCCGGACAGCGCGCGAAACACGTTGCCGTAGAGCAGGTAAAAGGCGCCGCAGGCGTGGGTGATCAGGGCCTGTTCCCGCGGGCAGCTGATTTCGTCCATCAGGTCCTTGAAGAACACCACGTGCTCCTGGTCGAGCTTGCCGTGGGAACGCAGGTAGCTGAAGGCGGTGGGAGGCAGCTCCAGGGCGCGGCCGATGCGCTCCGCCGCCTGGTCGGCAATCGCAATGCTGGTGCCCTCGAGCACGTTGACCATGCCGAAAAAGCCCAGTGGATTGATCCGGTTCACCATGTCGTAGGCGTAGGCCACCATCAGCTCGGTGGCGAGGTTGGGCTGGCTGGCGCGGGCCTTGTCCTTGTCGAAACCGCAGGCGGCGATGTCGTTGAGGATCCACTCCTGGTGGCCCAGCTCCTCCTCGATGTACTCCGCCACCGCCGCGCGCAGCCACTCCTTGTCCTCGGGCAGGCGGGCGCCGGTGGCCATCAGCAGGGGCGTGGTGTGCTTGACGTGGTGGTAGGCCTGCTGCAGGAAGGCGACGTAGTCCTCGAGGCTGATCGTCCCCTCCAGCGCGGCGCCGATGATCGGCGCGGCGAGCAGGTATTCGCGTTGGCTGGCGGTGTCCGCCTGCAGTTGTTCGTAGAAGCTCATAGACCGGTCAAACCTCCCTGGCCATGTTGAGTCGGCGCGATAGTCGCGCTGTGGCTGAACAGCGTTTGCAGCTGCGCGTTGAATGCGGCGCCTATGCGGGCGCGATTGGGCCTGCCGTTGGCCGTGTAGAAGTCGTGCAGTTCGGCCTCCTCGAGCCGCTGCCAGCGGCGCACCCGGGCGTAGTCGGGCAGGGTCGCGTTGACCTGGCGCAGCCAGCTGGCGATTTCCCGGTCGGTCACCCGCTCCGGGGCGCTCAGCAGCGCGGTAAGGAAGGGCTCACCCTCGCCAAATACCACGCAGCGGCTGAGCAGGGGCTGGGCCAGCAGGGCGGCCTCCACCCACTCCGGGCTGATGTTGCGACCGAAGGAGCTGGTCAGGATGTTGGAGCGGCGCCCCGCCACGCGCAGCCAGCCCGCCTCGAGTGAACCGGCGTCGCCGCTGCGCACCTCCTGCGGGTACCAGCTGTCGCGGTCGCCGAGGTAGCCGAGAAAACTCGCCCCGGAGATGACGATTTCACCGTCCTCGATACGCACCTGGCAGTGGCCGAGAGGCCGGCCCACGGCGCTGTCGTCGCAGGCCTCCGGCGTATTCAGCGCCACCACCGAGCCGCACTCGGACAGGCCGTAGCCCTGGTAGACCGGCAGGCCGTGGGCGCGCGCGGCGCGCAGGGCCTGGGGCGCCACCTTCGCCCCGCCGACGGCGATGAACTGCAGGCTGTCCGGCGCGCGCCAGCCCTGGTCGAGGGCCTGCAGCAGGACCGTCAGCAGCTGCGGTATCAGGATCAGCGTGGTCGGCTGGCAGTCATCGATGCAGGCGAGCAGGCGGCGAACGTCCAGTTGCGAGCTGCCGAGGAAGCCGCGCTCGGACTCGCCGGGAAGGAACACACTGCCGCCACAGAGCAGCGGCGTCATCACCCCGGCGAGGTTCTCCAGCAGGGTCGCCAGCGGCAGCAGGCAGAGGTGGCGCGGATGCGCCAGGCCGGTGCGCCAGGCGATGGCCTCGGCCACCCGCCACTGCTGCGCACTGCTCAGGCACACCCCCTTGGGATCACCCGTGGAGCCGGAGGTAAAGGTGATCTTACCGGTGCCTTCGGGGAACTCCGCCGCCTGCGCATCGAGCCGCTGCCAGCAGTGCAGGCCGGCGATGTCCTCGCGCCGGTACAGGGCCTCCCCGGGCAGCGTGCGCTCGGGATGCTCGCGGTCGGTCAATACCAGCTGGGCGCCCGCCGCGGCCAGTGCGGCGGCCATCTGCTGCGGCGTGAAATATGTCGGCAGGGGCAGGCAGACGATGCCGGCCTGCTGGCAGGCGAGGTCGACAATGACCCAGTCGACGCTGTTGTCCGCCAGCAGCGCGAGGACCTCGCAGTCGAGCCCCGCCAGTGCCTCGCTGACGGCGCGCACCCGCGCCACCAGCTGTTGGTAACTGCAGCGCCGGGTGCCATCGCTCAGCGCGAGGTAGCCCTCGGGCAGGCTGTCGGCCAGCGCCGCCAGCCGTTGCAGCAGGTCACCCATCTCAGGCGCTCCGCTGCCGGCGGTACTCGGCGACTACAGGCAGCAGCTCGCGCAACTCCTCCCGGTGGGCCTCGGCGATGGCCGCCACCCGCCGGTTGCCGGCGATGGCCTGGCGCGCCTTGTCGAGGTTGCCGGCCAGCACCCGGGGGCCGCTGGCGTAGTAGTCACCCCAGTTGTCGCGACCGTCCACCAGCCGCCCGGGGTCGGCCATGGCGAGGAATTCGAGGTCGAAACCGATGCAGCTGACCAGGCCCTCGACCTGGGCGGTGGCGGTAAATACCACCCACTCGAAACCGGCCTCCGCCAGCAGGGTCACCAGCGAGACGAACAGTGGCGTGGTGAAACCGCGGCGGGTGACCGAGAGGTTGCCGATCTCGACCAGCCGCAGGCGATCCACCGGTTTCTGGGTGAAGCCGGCGATCTGCTGCTCGATGGGCGACTCCAGGTACTGCTCGAGGAACATCGGCCGGAACTGCCCCGGCCGGATACCGACCGCGCCGAGGGTGGCGTCGTCGCGGCTCGCCCGCAGCAGGATGGGCAGGAAGGCGTTGACATTGGCGCGGTGCACCAGCCGGTACTTGTCGGCGATGTAGTCTTCCAGTTCCTCGCGCCCCGCCTCGCCCGGCAACAGGACATTGAAACGGGTAGGGTTGGCGGGCCGGCACTGTTCGAGCGGACTGCAGGTTGAAGTGGTCAAAGGAGTAACCCCCGTGAATATCACAGGGGCTACTCTAGTGGGCCTACCTTAAGGGAACCTTAGGAAGCGGAACTGATTTCCAGGCCCGCCAGGGAGCCCTCGGCACGCCAGTCCTCGATCAACTCGAGGAAGGCGTCCCAGCCCGGGCCGTAGGCCTCGCCGAGGTACCAGCGGTATTTCTCCCGGCCCTCGCTGTCCAGCTGCTTCTCGCCCTCGTTGTTGAAGTAGCTCGGGGTGCACTCGCGCTGCAGTTCGGAGACATCCACCGCGGTCTCGCGGACGTGCTTCACCCAGGCCGCCTCATCCGCGGCGCCCGGTTCCACCGTGGTGGCGCCGCGGCCCAGGGCCTCGCCGATGATGTAGGCGATGTGCCGGCCCTGCTGGTTGAAGGTTTCCGTGGTGGTGGCGTTGAAGCCGCCCTGGTAGAAGCCGACGAAGAACTGGTTGGGGAAATCGCGGGTCATCATGCCGTGCAGGGTGGTGTAGCCATCGGCCCAGTGGGCGTAGAGCGACTTGCCGCCGCGCCCCTCGATGGCCTCGATGCCCCAGCGCCGGTCGAGGTCGCTGGTGACCTCGAAGCCGCTGGCGAAGAGCATGCAGTCGATCTCGAACTCCTCGCCGTTGGCGATGAAGCCCTTCTGCGTCATGCACTCCACGCCCTGGGTGGCGGACACGTCGATCAGGCGCACGTTGGGCCGGTTGAAGGTGGCGTAGTAGTCGTCGTTGGACAGCGGGCGCTTGCAGGGGAAGCGGAACCAGGGTTTCAGTGCCTGCGCCGTGGCCGGGTCGTCGATCATCGCGTCGATGCGCCGGCGCATGCGCTCCACCACGCGGTAGTCCATCTCCTCGCGGCGCCGCAGGTAGGCCTTGTGGGACAGCTGCGGGTAGCCCTCCTCGGCCAGCTCCGCCGCCAGGTTGCGGCTGATCTCCGTCCAGAAATCGCAGATCAGGTCCTCCTCGCCGGGCTGCGGGCCGTCGATGGCGAAGCGCTGGAAGTTGGCGATGCGCTCGCGCTGCCAGCCCGGGTGCAGGGATTCCTTCCACTCCGGGCAGGTCGGCGGGTTGTCGCGCTTGTCGACCATCGGCGGGGTGCGCTGCAGCACGTAGAGCTGTTTGGCGTACTTGCCGAGGTAGGGCACGGCCTGGATGGCGGTGGCACCGGTGCCGATGATCGCCACCCGCTTGTCGGCCAGCTTGTCGAGCACCGGGTTCTTGTTGTCGCCGCCGGTGTAGTCGTACTCCCAGCGCGCGGTGTGGAACATCTTGCCCCGGAACTCGTGGATGCCGGGAATGCCGGGCAGCTTGGGAATGTTCAGCAGGCCGTTGGCCATGATGACGAAACGGGCGCGGATCGCGTCGCCGCGATCGGTGCTCACCCGCCAGCGCTGGATGCCCTCGTCCCAGCGCAGGCCGGTGACCAGGGTGTGGAAGAGTGCGCTGTCGTAGAGCTCGAAACGGCGGCCGATGGACTGGCAGTACTCGTAGATCTCGTGGCCGTCGGAGAATTTCTTCGACGGGGTGTAACCCATCTCCTCCAATAGCGGCAGGTAGCAGTAGGCGTCGTTGTCGCACTGCGCGCCCGGGTAGCGGTTCCAGTACCAGACACCGCCGAAATCTCCGGCGTGGTCAATGGTGCGGAAACTGCTGATTCCCGCCTGGCGCAGGTGGTAGCCGGCCAGCAGGCCGGACCAGCCGGCGCCGAGCACGGCGACGTCGATATCCTCATCGAGGGCGGCGCGGGGTTCGATCGGCTGGTGCGGGTCGCCCTCGTAGGTCGGGGCGAAATCGCCCAGCGGGCGCTCGTACTGTTTCTGCCCCTCGGGGCGGATGCGGCGGTCGCGTTCCTGGCGGTATTTCTCCCGCAGCGCGGGGATGTCCAGTTCGGCGGCGGCGGGGATGTCTGTGGGCTTGCAGGTCATGTCGCTCGCTCGGGTGAAACTGTCAATTCTCGGGGGCGGGGGCCGCGCTCAGCCGGCATATCAGGCCGCCGGCAGGCCGAACAAGCGGCGCAACCAACTGCCAATTCGCGCCAGCAGGGATGGCGTCGCCACCACCTCAGCGCCCGCCGGCTGCTCGATCTCGGCTTTCAGCTTGTTGGAGAAGGACCTGGCAATCTGCGGCAGCAGGGGCTTGCACATCGCCTCCCACATCGGCGCCATCTGGCCGCTGCCCTCCACCACCAGGTGCAATTTCACGCCGGTGGCCTTGTCGCCCAGCGCAGTGGCGCTGTAGGAACCGCGCCCGGTGACCGGTTCCGCGGCCAGCCGGTAGCTGAACTCGACCTTGTCCGGCCCGCCCCAGTTTTCCACATCGACCAGCACGTTCACGGTTTTGACCATGCCGCCGGCGCCAACCTTGATCAGCCATTTCGATTGCCGGTCATCGATAAGCTCACATTCCTGGCAGCCGGGAAACAGCACCGCCCACTTGCGGATATCCCGCACGTAATCCCAGACGGTATCGATACCTGACTCGATCTGCAGCGCGTGCTCGGCTTCAATCATGGCGGCTCCGGTATTGTTATTTGTGCGCCGGGCAGGCCGGCCCCGCGAATGTCGCCGCCGGCACCCGCTCCCCGGGGAGCGGCGCGGCGCGCGGGCGTAATGATACTTTAACGTTTCATTTAGTGGCAAGGCATAGTTTCCCCGCCGTGCCTGCGGCGCGGCAGGGGGATGCGGTGAAGGAGGAGGCCGTGCCGGACCGCTACCAGTCGGCGCGGGAGGAGACCAGCACCCGGACAAACTTGCTCACGAGGTCGCGGCGCTCACTCGCAGCCACCTTGCGATTGGTCAGCATGGCATCGATATACCAGCCGCGGATGGTGAGGATGAATACCTCGGCCACGCTTTCCGGGTCCTCGCAGGGGATGCCGTCGGCCTCGGCGCGCTCGCGGATGAACGTGGTTATCCGCTTGATGCCCAGGCGACTGCGGTTGGCGGCCTCCTCGGCGAGTTCCGGGAAGCGATGGGACTCGGAATACATCAGCCGGTTCACGCCGAGCATCTCGCCCTCGAAGCTGCGCTTGAGGATATGGTCGGCAAAGGCGCGCAGGCCGTCCTCGAGGTTCTGCGCTTCGTTGCCGGCAGCGAGCACGCTGTCCGGGGCGAGGCGGGTTATCTGCGCCTCGATTATCGCGTGGAACAGCGCGTCCTTGGAGGCATAGCGCGAATAGACGGTGGTTTTCGACATCCCGGCGCTCTTGACGATGCGCGAGACGGACGCGCCGCCGTAGCCGTGCTCAAGGAACTCCTTGAGCGCGACATCGAGAAGGGTACTTTCAAGATCGGCGACTTCGTCCAGTCGCGGCCGGCCCCGGGTGCGTTTGGGCCGGGTTACCCGCACTTGGACTCGCCGCAATTCAGGCAGGTCAGGCAGCCGTCCATCAGGATGGCGGCCTTGACGCTGCACTTGCGGCACAGTTCCGCGGTGGCGGGAAACTCGCCACCGGCGCCGTCGTCACCGGTCTTGGCAACGTACTCGGCTTTTTTCTCGTCGAGGATCTTCTTCTGGTGCTCGGACAGGCCGGGGGCTTCCAGCAGGCCGATGTTCTGCAGGTGATCCTCGATCACCCAGCCGATCTCCGCCACCAGCGAGGGCATGAAGCGGCCGCCGGACTTGAAGTAGCCGCCCTGGGGGTCGAATACCGCCTTCAGCTCTTCCACCAGGAAGGTGCAGTCGCCGCCCTTGCGGAACACCGCCGAGACCACCCGGGTCAGGGCGACGATCCACTGGAAGTGATCCATGTTCTTCGAGTTGATGAAAATCTCGAAGGGCCGGCGCAGCTCGTGATCGGTGCCCGGGTTGAGCACGATGTCATTGATGGTGACATACAGCGCGTGGTCCGAGAGCGGCGTCTTGATCTTGTAGGTGGCGCCATCGAGGGTCTCCGGGCGCGAGACTTTCTCGTGCATCTGCACGATGTTGCTCTCCGCCTCGCGGGCTTCCTCTTCCTTGCCTTTTACCTGGAAACCGACGATTTTCTGGTCGATTTTCTTGCTCATTGTCATTACCTCGCCGAGGCCGCCGGCCTCAGAATTTTCCGTAGTAACCTTCTTTCAAGGCGTCGAAGAGATTGGCCGCGGTGTGGATTTCACCGTCGTACTCGACCTCGTCGTTGCCCTTGAATTCCACTTTGGAGCCGTCCTCCAGCTTGAACACGTAGCGGGTATTCGCCAGGTCCTCCTCCTTCACCAGCACGCCCTGGAAGGCCTCCGGGTTGAAGCGGAAGGTGGTACAGCCCTTCAGCCCGCGCTCCGCGGCGTAGAGGTAGGTGTCCTTGAAATCCTCGTAGGGGAAATCCGTCGGCACGTTGACGGTTTTCGAGATCGAGGAGTCGACCCATTTCTGCGCCGCCGCCTGCACGTCCACGTGCTGCTTCGGGTCGACGCTGTCGGCGGCGATGAAGTAATCCGGCAGCTGTTGCTCCGGGTTCTTGCTGTAGGGCATGGCATCGGGATTGACCAGGGCGCGGTAGGCGAGCAGTTCGTAGGAGAATACGTCGACCTTCTCCTTGCTCTTCTTGCCCTGGCGGATCACGTTGCGGCTGTAGTGGTGGGCGAAGCTGGGCTCGATGCCATTGCTGGCATTGTTGGCCATGGACAGCGAGATGGTCCCGGTCGGCGCGATGGAGCTGTGGTGGGTGAAGCGCGCGCCCTCGTGGATCACCGCCTTGACCAGTTCCGGCTCGACCTGCGCCAGGGCCTGCATGTAGCGGCTGTACTTGCCGTGCAGCACGCGGCCGGGCAGCCTGTCGCCGACCTTGACGCCGTCCGCGGCCATCTCCGGGCGCAGCCGCAGCATCTCGCCTGTGACCTCGAATTCCTCCGCCATGATCGGCGCGGCACCTTTCTCCCGCGCCAGGTCGAGACCGACCTTCCAGCCGGACACCGCCATCTCCCGGCTCACCCGCTCGGTGAACTCCAGCGAGTCGGCCTCGCCGTACTTCATGCGCAGCATGGCCAGGGTGGAGCCGAGGCCGAGGAAACCCATGCCGTGGCGGCGCTTGCGGGTGATCTCGTCGCGCTGCTGCTCCAGCGGCAGGCCGTTGATCTCCACCACGTTGTCGAGCATGCGGGTGAACACCGCGACGACCTCGCGGTACTCCTCCCAGTCGAAGTGGGCGTTGGCGGTGAAGGGTTCGCGCACGAAACGGGTCAGGTTGATCGAGCCGAGCAGGCAGCTGCCGTAGGGCGGCAGGGGCTGCTCGCCGCAGGGGTTGGTCGCCCGCACGTTCTCGCAGAACCAGTTGTTGTTCTTCTCGTTGACCTCGTCGATCAGGATGAAACCCGGCTCGGCGTAGTCGTAGGTGGAACTCATGATGGCATTCCACAGTTTTACCGCGCGGATGCGCTCGTAGACCTTGCAGGCCACCCGGCCCTGGCGGTCGGCCACGTAGCCTTTGGTTACCGGGAAGGGGCGCCAGAGGATCTCGACCTCGGGGTCGGCCTCCAGCCGCGGGTAGTCCTTTTCCGGGATCGGGAAGGACAGCGGCCACTCCTCGTTGCCGCGCACCGCGCGGATGAAGTCCTCGGTGATCAGCAGGGACAGGTTGAACTGGCGCAGCCGGCCGTCCTCCCGCTTAGCCTTGACGAACTCGAACACGTCCGGGTGGTTGACGTCGAAGGTGCCCATCTGCGCCCCGCGCCGGCCGCCGGCGGAGGACACGGTGAAACACATCTTGTCGAAGATATCCATGAAGGACAGCGGGCCGGAGGTGTAGGCGCCGGCGCCGGAGACGAAGGCGCCCTTCGGCCGCAGGGTGGAGAACTCGTAGCCGATGCCGCAGCCGGCCTTGAGGGTCAGCCCCGCCTCGAGGTTGCGCTGCAGGATGCCTTCCATGGAATCCGGGATGGTGCCCGAGACCGTGCAGTTGATGGTGGAGGTGGCGGGCTTGTGCTCCTGCGCCCCGGCGTTGGAGACAATCCGCCCGGCGGGAATCGCACCGCGCTGCAGGGCCCAGATAAAGCGCTGTTCCCACTCCTGGCGGACGCTCTCGTCCTCCACTTCCGCCAGCGAGCGGGCGACCCGCGCCCAGGTGGCGTCGATATCGGCGTCCACGGGTTCGCCGTGCACGTCCTTGAGCCGGTACTTGCTGTCCCAGATGTCCAGAGAGGCGCTCTGGAGTTCGATCGTGGTGTGATTGCCGCGGAGATCCCCGCGCTGCTTGGCCGCTGATTCCAAAACTCTCCCCCTGTAAACGCCGATTCCGCTGCCTCGCACACGCCGCGCAGCTTTATTACGTTGGACAGCTATTAAAACCCATATATCCGCATTTCGGCAATGCGAAACACAATATGTAGGCGAAATTAATTCCGCCCTCGCAGCGGCCGGGGGCCTCCGGCGCCGCTCGCGGCGTCCCAGCCTGGGGCAGTTCGCGCACCATGGGGAGGCACCAGGGCGATGCATTGGTGCCCCGTGACGCATTCTGGCGCGGCCCTGTGCAGGCCCAAAAAAGTTAGATGACTGTTTTTAAACAACTTTCTGACTATGGCACGCTAAGTGCTTTAACCCATGTACAGCGAACGGGAGTTCGTTGTTTTCTGCAAACTTGGTACTTCAATACGGGCAAAGGCGCCCTCCTCCCCTTCTTGGGAGGAGGGCTTTTTTTTGTGTGTGAAAACCTGGGACAGGTAGGGGGCATGTCAGTGGCAGCGGCGCCAGCGACATCCGAACAGACTCCAGCAGCCACTGGTGAGGTAAGGGCACAACCGCCAGTGGTCATTGTGGGGGCCGGGCCGGTCGGCGTGCGGGCGTTGCGGGAAGTGCGCCGCAGCCGGCCGGAGCAACCGGTTGTCCTGTTCGGCGACGAGCGCCACGATCCCTACAACCGGGTGCAGCTCAGCGGCCTGCTCAGCGGCGAGCACAAGCTGCACGAACTCGCCCTGGCCGCCGACCTACTGGCGGCGGAGGACCCGCTCACCGAGTTCCGTCGCTGCCGGGTGACCGCCATCGACCCGGCCGGTCACACGGTCACCGACGCCCGCGGCCAGACCCTCAGCTACTCCAAACTGGTCCTGGCCACCGGCTCGCGGCCCTTCGTGCCCAGCACGCCGGGGCTCACCCTCCCCGGCGTCTACACCTTCCGCGACATGGCCGACGCCGAGAAGCTCGCCGCCCGCCGGGTACAGAGCAAACACACGGTGGTACTGGGCGCCGGCCTGCTGGGCATCGAGGCGGCCCACGGCATGCGCCGCCACCACACCAGGGTCACCCTGGTCGACCACAACCCGCACCCCATGTTCCGCCAGCTCGACCCCGCCGCCGGCGCCCTGCTGGCAGAGCAGATCGAGGCCGCCGGCATCGAGCTGCAGCTCGGCACCAGCGTGCGCATGGTCGTGGGCACCGGCAAGGTCGAGGGCGTGGTGCTGCGCGACGGTACGGAAATTCCCTGCGACACGGTGATAGTCGCCACCGGCATCCGCCCGCGGGTCGACCTCGCGGTCGACTCCGGCCTGGCCTACGGCCGCGGCATCACCGTCGACGCCCACATGCGCACCTCCGACCCGGATATCTTCGCTGTCGGCGAGTGCTGCGAACTGGCCGGCGAGGTCTTCGGCCTGGTCGCCCCCGGGCTGGAACAGGCCGGGATCGCGGCGCGCAACCTGCTCCGCGACAACCAGGGCTCCAGCTACCAGAACCGCCAGCTCGCCACCAGCCTGAAAGTGGCGGGGCTGCCGGTGTTCAGCATGGGCGTGGCGGACCCGCCGCTGAGCATGCAGACGCTGACCTGGCGCGAGGGCAAGCTCTACCGCCGCCTGTCGCTGGTGGCCGGGCACATCGTCAGCATCAACGCCATCGGCGACTGGCCGCAACTCTCCGCCCTGCGCGAACTGGCGCGCAAGCGCAAGTGGATCTCGCCCTGGCAGCTGTGGCGCTTCCGCAAGACCGGTGACCTGCTCGCGGACGAGGCCGGCAACGACGTCGCCCAGTGGCCCGCCAGCGCCATCGTCTGCAGCTGCAACGCGGTCTCCGCCGGCGACCTGCGCGCGGCGGTGTGTGCCGGCGCCACCAGCGCGGGCGCCCTGACCTCGCGCACCCTCGCCGGCAGCGGCTGCGGCTCCTGCAAACCGCTGCTGCAGCAATTGCTCGGCAGCTCTGCCCCGGTCGAGGCGGGCAAGGGCTGGCGTGTCCTCGGCGCCCTGGGCGTACCGGCGCTGGCGCTGGCGCTCGTCGCCCTGCTGTTCTCCCTGCCCTACCCGGACACCGTGCAGCTGCACTGGGACTGGAGCCAGCTGTGGCGCAACGACCTGTTCAAGCAGGTCAGCGGCTTCACCATTCTCGGTCTCAGTGCGGTCAGCGTGATCTTTTCCCTGCGCAAGCGGCTGAGCTGGCTGCGCAAGCTGGGGGACTTCGCCTGGTGGCGCATCGCCCACGTCCTGCTGACCGCGCTGGCGCTGGTCGCCCTGGCCCTGCACACCGGTTTCCGCATGGGCAGCCAGCTCAACTTCGCGCTCTGCCTGACCTTCGTCGCCCTGCTGGTGGCCGGCGGTGTACTGGCCGCGGGGATCGCCTTCGAGCACCGCCTGCAGCCTGCCCGCGCCCGCCAGCTGCGCAGTGTCGGCCTGTGGAGCCACGTCCTGCTCTCCTGGCCGCTGCCGGCGCTGCTCACGGCGCACATTCTCAAGACTTACTACTTCTAGATATGTGGATCTATGGCAAGCAAGAACACCTCCCTATGGATCCTCTGGCTGTTGCTCACCTTTGCCCTCGGTGGCTGGCTGCTGTTCACCCTCCTGCAGGGCGAGGAGGCTGACAAGACCGTGTTCCTCCCCGGCTCAACCAGCCCCGGCCACTACCAGATCGAACAGGTCTGCAGCGCCTGCCACGGCGAGTCCTTCTCCGACCAGGACGTGATGCAGGAGAAGTGCGAGGGCTGCCACGCCGACGCACTGAAAGCCGCCAAGGACGACCACCCCAAGTCGAAGTTCACCGACCCGCGCAACGCCGAGCGCATCGAGGTGCTCGACGCCCGCTACTGCGTCACCTGCCACGTCGAGCACCGCCCGGAAATCACCCACCCGATGGGCGTGACCATCCCCACCGACACCTGCTATCTCTGCCACAGCGACATCGCCGAGGACCGCCCCAGCCACGCGGGCATGGCCTTCGACACCTGCACCAGCGCCGGCTGCCACAATTTCCACGACAACACCGCCCTCTACGAGGACTTCCTGCTCAAGCACGCCGACGCGGCGCCGACCGACTTCGAGGGCCGCATGCTGCTGGGCAACCTCGCCGAGATCGCCGAGCAACTGCCCGACTATCCCCTCGACGCCTGGCCCATCGAGCCGGCCACGCTCGAGGCGCAGGCGCTGCCGGAGGGCAGGAGCATCGATCCGCACATCGCCGATGACTGGCTGGCCAGCGGCCACGCGGCAGCCGGCGTCGGCTGCAATGCCTGCCATATACCGCCGGCCAGCGAGGAGATTCCCGAGCCGGCCTGGACCGACCACCCGGATCACACTGTCTGCGCCGGCTGCCACCAGGGCGAGGTCGAGGGCTTCCTCGGCGGCCGCCACGGCATGCGCCTCGACGTCGCGAAAATCGGCAAGGCGCTCGCGCCGATGAACACCGACCTGGCGCGCCTGCCGATGAACGACGAGGCCCACGGCCGCGAGCTCAACTGCCAGTCCTGCCACGGCGCCCACCGCTACGACACCCGCGAGGCACAGGTAGAGAGCTGCCTGGGTTGCCACGCCGACGAGCACAGCCTCGCCTACCCCGATTCGAAACATGCCGAGCTGTGGCAGGCGGAACTGGCCGGCGAGGCCGAGGCCGGCAGCGGCGTGACCTGCGCCAGTTGCCACATGCCGCGTCTCGAGAAGGACTACTTCTGGGGCACCTTCATTCACCACGAGGTGCAGCACAACCAGTCGGCCAACCTCACGCCCAACGAGAAAATGATCCGCCCGGTGTGCCAGAGCTGCCACGGACTCGGCTTCGCTATCGACGCGCTCGCGGATGAAGCACTCATCCGTAACAACTTTTCCACGCCCCCCGGCGTGCACATCCGCAGTATCGACCTCGCCACCGAGCGGGCGAATGCCACGGATGCACGTTCGGACCCACCCTGACCACAGAGGACTTCCACTATGACCTTACGTAAAACCCTGCTCGCCACCGGCTTCGCTGCTGCGCTGGCCCTGCCCGTTACCGCCCAGGCGGCCGAGGCGGACACCCCCATGTTCACCCCCAAGCAGATGACCGACTGGCTGCACCTGGTGATGTCGTCCGACCGCACCGTGTACACCCGGCTGATCGTCAACCGCCTGCAGAACAAGGAAAAGGTGATCAAGGCCAGCGAGCACTTCGAGGACGACAAGGCGCTGGTACTGCCGGCACAGATGTTCCGCTTCGGCGCGGAGATGGTCGGCGAGAAAACCGACGACTTCTCCTACTCCCTGCTCAGCGAGTGGCCGATCAACAAGCAAAACGCACCGCGCACCGAGGTCGAGAAGGAAGGCCTGGCCTATATCGCGGCAAACAAGGGCGAGAACTTCTACGCCACCGAGGAACTGGGCGGCAAAAAGTACTTCACCGCGGTCTACGCCGACATGGCGGTGGCCCCGGCCTGTGTTACCTGCCACAACGACCACAAGGATACGCCGCGTACCGATTTCAAGATCGGCGACGTGATGGGTGGGGTGGTGATCCGTGTACCGATGTAAGACTGTACTGCTGAGCGCGGCACTCGCCGCGTTTCCCGCCCTGGGCACGGAGTTTCCGCAATTTACCGGCGAACGGCTCGCCCTCGGGCGCAGTATATGGACGGAAAACTGCGCCGCCTGTCACGCCTACGGCGTGGCGGGTGCGCCGCTGGCCACCGATGCCGGCGTGTGGGAACCGCGGGTCGCCCAGGGCAGGGACGTCCTCTACCAACACGCGCTGGAAGGCTTTTACGGCCCCGGCGACACCATGATGCCGGCCCGCGGCGGCAACGACGCGCTGTCCGACACCGAAGTCACCGCCGCCGTGGACTACATGGTCAAGCTGGCTACCGGCACCGACCTGAACTGAACTGAAGCAACGCCAACTGAAAATACACGAGGAAAAACCATGACTCCCGAACAAGTACAAATGGTCAAGCAGACCTGGTCCCAGGTCGTGCCGATTTCCGAGCAGGCCGCCGAGCTGTTCTACGGCAAGCTGTTTGAACTCAACCCGGCCTACAAGGACCTGTTCAAGGGCGATATGAAAAGCCAGGGCAAGAAGCTGATGACCATGATCAATACCGCGGTCACTTCCCTGGACAAGCTGGACACCATTGTCCCGGCGGTGCAGGACCTGGGCAAACGCCACGTCGGCTACGGCATCAAGGACGAGGACTACGACACCGTGGCCGCGGCCCTGCTGTGGACCCTGGGCCAGGGGCTCGGCGAGGGCTTCACCCCCGAAGTGGAGGAAGCCTGGACCATCACCTACACCACCCTGGCCAACGTGATGATCGAGGCGAGCAAGGACGCGGCCTGAAGAAACGTGAAATGGGGGTCAGAGCCCTTTTTTCCTGAAGGGAAAAAAGGGCTCTGACCCCCTGCTTTTTATACCGCCGTGGCGAGCGCCACCGGGGCGTTACTGCGCGCCCGCTGCAGAATCTCCTCCGCCATGGCCTCGGCGATTTCTTCCGTCGGCCGCCGGCTGTCATCGGCGCGACTCAACACTTCCCGCAGGCTGCCTTCGATGCGGCCGATATGTTCCTGGCGCACACTGTCGGCAGAGCCCAGCCGCTGGTGGTGCACATCGATGATGCCGCCGGCATTCACCAGGAAATCCGGACAGTAGAGAATGCCTCGGTCGCGCAGGGCGGCGGCGTCGTGGGCGGCCGCCAGTTGGTTGTTGGCGGAGCCACAGACGATACCCGCGCGCAGGGCGGGAATGCTGCGCTCGTTGAGCACCGCGCCCATGGCGCAGGGAGCGAAGATATCGACCTCGGCAGCGAGGATGTCGGCGGTGTCGACAGCGACCACACCGAGATCTTCCACCGCGCGGCGCAGGTTGGCGGCATTTACGTCGGCACCGACCACCTCGGCGCCCGCGTTGCGCAGGAACTTCGCCAGGTAGTAACCGACATGGCCGAGACCCTGTATCGCCACCTTCAGGCCGCGCAGCGAGGTCGCCCCGGTGCGGTAGCGCACCGCCGCGCGCATGCCGAGGTAGACACCGTAGGCCGTGCTCGGCGAGGGATCGCCGCCGTATTCGTTGTCCTCCAGGCCGCTGACCCAGCGGGTGCGCTCGCCCATCACGCGGATGTCGGCAACGCCGGTGCCGGAGTCCTCGGCAGCCACGTAGCGCCCGCCCAGGGCATCGACGAATTCACCCATGGCCAGCAACAGCTCCCGGCTCTTGTCCTGCTGCGGGTCGCCGATGATCACCGACTTGCCGCCGCCAAAGGGCAGCCCGGCCAGCGCCGACTTGTAGGTCATGCCGCGGGACAGCCGCAGCACGTCGTGCAGTGCCGCCTGCTCGTCCGCGTAGGAGTACATCCGGCAACCGCCGACGGCAGGACCCAGGGTGGTGTCGTGCACGGCGATGATCGCCTTCAGGCCGCTGGCAGCGTCACTGGAGAAGGAAACCAGCTCGTGCCGGTCGTATGCGGGGGCGGAAAACACACTCATTACCAATCCTCTTATGTTGGTGTTAAATCAATTCAGGCCGCGTCGATAAACTGCACGACGGCAGGCTCTGTTTCACCGCGCAGTTGTGCCAGCAGTACCTCGCGGCGCTGTGCCACTTTCTCGCGGTTGCGATCTTTCACATGGCCGAAGCCACGCAGTTGCTGCGGCAGCCGCGCCAGTTCCAGCGCTGCGGCGTAGTTGTCATCACCCAGTTCGGCCAGCACGCTGTCGAGCAGGGCCTCGTAGTCGGCGATGTCCCGGCGCTCCTGGCGGCGCTCCGCGGTGTAGCCGAAGATATCCAGGCGGCCGCCGCGCAGGCCGCGCAGCTTCGCCAGCAGGCCGAAGGCCCTGAGTATCCAGGGGCCGAACTCGCGCTTGACCAGGTGGCCGGTCTGCGGGTCGCGCTTGCTCAACAGTGGCGGCGCGAGATTGAAGCGCAGCTCCACGTCGCCCTCGAACTGCTGCTGCAGTTTTTTCAGGAAGCTGCCGTCGCTGTACAGTCGCGCCACTTCGTACTCGTCCTTGTAGGCCATGAGCTTGAACAGGTTGCGGGCCGCGGCGACGCTGATGGAGTCCGCCGCATCGGCTCGCGGGTCGGCGGCGCGAATGGCCTCGATGCGCTGGCGATAGCGCTCGGCGTAGGCGGCGTCCTGGTAGTCGGTGAGCCGGCGCACGCGGTCGGCGACGATGTCGTCGAGGCTCTCGAGGCGCGGTTGCGGCGCGGGAGAGAGTTCCTCCACCAGCGCCAGCACCTTCTCCGGCTGGTCGGCGCAGCGGCGGCCCCAGAGGAAGGCGCGCTTGTTGAATTCCACGGCGACGCCGTTGAGTTCGATGGCCCGCTCCAGCGCCGCGGCGGATACCGGCACGGTGCCGCGCTGCCAGGCAAAGCCGAGCAGGAAGAGGTTGGCGGCGATGGAGTCGCCCATCAACTGGGTGGCGATGCGCGTGGCGTCGATGAAGTGGGTGGCGTTCTCGCCCACCTCGTCGCTGATTTTCGCTTTCATCGAAGCGCCGGGGAACTTCGCATCCGGGTTGAGGATGAACGCCGAGGTCGGCGCCTCCGCCTCGTTGACCACCGCGTGGGTGCGGCCGTGGGACACCTTGCCCATGGCCTCGTAGGCGGCGGTCACCACCAGGTCACAGCCCAGTAGCAGGTCCGCCTCGCCGGCGGGGATGCGCACCGCCTTGATATCGTCCTGGTTCTGGCTCACCCGCACGTGGCTGACCACGGCGCCGAATTTCTGCGCCAGGCCGGTCTGGTTCATGGTGGCGCAGCCCTTGCCCTCGATGTGCGCGGCCATCGCCACCAGCGCGGCGATGGTCAGTACGCCGGTGCCGCCGACACCGGTCACCACGGTATTCCAGGGCCGGTCGAGGGCTGGCAGTTGCGGTTCCGGCAGCGGGTCGAACAGCGCGGCGACATCGCCGGCGCCGGCCGGCTTGCGCAGGCCGCCACCGAGTACGGTGACGAAGCTGGGGCAGAAGCCGTTGGCGCAGCTGTAGTCCTTGTTACAGGAGCTCTGGTCGATCTGGCGCTTGCGACCCAGTTCGGTTTCCAGCGGCAGTACCGAGAGACAGTTGGACTTCACGCTGCAGTCGCCGCAGCCCTCGCAGACCGCGTCGTTGATGAACAGGCGCCTGGCCGGGTCGGCCATCACGCCCTTCTTGCGCCGGCGGCGTTTCTCCGCGGCACAGGTCTGCACGTAGACGATGACCGAGGTGCCGCGGTATTCGCGCAGTTCCTTCTGCAGGGCGTCCATCTCGCCGCGCTCGTGCAGGGAGTAACCCGCCACGTCGGCGAACTGGCCGCGCCAGGCATCCGGCGCGTCGGAGACCAGCGCGATCCGGCGCACGCCCTCCGCGCTCACCTGGCGGATGACGTCGCCCACACTGAGGCTGCCGTCGACGGACTGGCCGCCGGTCATCGCCACCGCGTCGTTGTAGAGAATCTTGTAGGTGATGTTCACCCCGGCGGACAGGGCCGCGCGGATCGCCAGCAGGCCGCTGTGGAAGTAGGTGCCGTCGCCGAGGTTCTGGAAGATGTGCTTCGTTTCCGTGAAAGGCGCCTGGCCGATCCAGGCGGCGCCCTCGCCACCCATCTGGCTGAAGGTGTGGGTCTCGCGGTCGGGCATCCAGGTGGCCATGTAGTGGCAGCCGATACCGCCGCCGGCACGGCTGCCCTCGGGCACCTTGGTCGAGGTGTTGTGCGGGCAGCCGGAGCAGAAGTGCGGCACCCGCTCGATGATCTCCCGCGGCTGGGCCAGGGAGGCCTCCTTGCGATTGATCCAGGCGATGCGCTGTTCCATCAGCTCGGACTGGAAGAAGCGCCTGATGCGGCTGTGGATGGCCAGCGCGACCATGGCCGGGGTCAGCTCGCCGATGTTGGGCAGCAGGTCGCGGCCGGCCTCGTCGAACTCGCCGAACACCCGCGGGCGCGAGCCGACGGGATAGTTGTAGAGCTGGCCGGTGAGCTGGTCCTCGATGATGGAGCGTTTCTCCTCCACCACCAGGATCTCCTCCAGTCCCTCGGCGAATTCGTGGGTGGTGCGCGGCTCCAGCGGCCAGGGCATGCCGACCTTGTAGACGCGCAGGCCGATCTCGGCGGCCGCGGCCGCATCGATGCCCATGTCCTCCAGCGCCTGCATCACGTCGAGGTAGGCCTTGCCGGAGGTGATGATGCCGAAGCGCGGGTTGGGGCTGTCGATGACGATGCGGTTGAGACCGTTGGCGCGGGCGAACTCGCGGGCCGCGTAGATCTTGTACTTGTTGAGGCGCAGCTCCTGCTCCAGCGGCTTGTCCGGCCAGCGGGCGTGGACGCCGTCGGCCGGCAGGCGGAACTCCTCGGGCAGGTGGATCTGGATACGGCCGGGGTCGATGTCGGCGGAGATCGCCGAATCCATGTTCTCGGTGATGGCCTTGAGCGCGACCCAGCAGCCGCTGTAGCGCGACAGTTCCCAGCCGTAGACACCGAGGTCGAGGACTTCCTGCACGTTGGCCGGGGCCAGCACCGGCACCGAGGCGCCGATGAACATGTGCTCGGACTGGTGCGGCAAAGTGGAGGACTTGCAGGCGTGGTCGTCACCGGCCACCGCCAGCACACCGCCGTATTTGCTGGTGCCGAAGGCGTTGGCGTGCTTGATCACGTCCATCGAGCGGTCGACGCCAGGACCCTTGCCGTACCACATGGAAAAAACGCCGTCGTACCTGGCGCCGGCGAACAGGTTAGTCTGCTGGCTGCCCCAGACCGCGGTGGCGGCGAGGTCCTCGTTGACCCCGGACTGGAACACCACGTTGTGCTGCTCCAGCCAGGGCCGCGCGCTCCACAGGGCCTGGTCGACGGTGCCGAGGGGCGAGCCGCGGTAGCCGGAAATAAAGCCGGCGGTATTGAGGCCGCGCTGGCGGTCGCGCTGATGCTGCAGCATCGGCAGGCGCACCAGTGCCTCGATGCCGGTCATGTAAGCGTGCGTGGTGTCGAGGGCGTACTTGTCGTCCAGCGACACCTCCCTCAGTGCTAGCGAGTGCTCCCTACCCATGATTGGCTCCGTGTGAGCTGATTTTGGGTAGTTTGACCGGATCTGGCCGAAAAATTTATTTTCAATAAACCGGCGCGGCCACTATTGATGCATAATTTATTCTCGAAAAGACGATAATTGGGTTAAAAAATGACTGATTCCGTCAACCGCCAGGATATCGACATCCTCACCCTGCTGCAGCGCGACGCCACCCTCAGTACCAACGCCATCGCCGAGCGCATCAACCTCTCCCAGTCACCCTGCTGGCGGCGCATCAACCGGCTCGAGGAGAGCGGCATCATCCGCCGCCGTGTGGCCCTGCTCGACCGTCACGCCCTGGGCATGGAGGTGGTGGTCTTCGCCACCATCAACCTGACCTCCACCGGGCGCCAGAACCTGCTCGAGTTCGAGAGCGAGATCGTCCGCCACCCGGAGGTGATGGAGTGCTACACCATGACCGGGATCTGGGACTACATGCTGAAGATCGTCACCCGCGACATCCGCCACTACGAGAATTTCGTCCGCAACACGCTCACCGCCAGCCCCGCCATTCGCGAGTTGCATTCGCACATGGCGGTGACGGAGATCAAGAACAGCACCGAGTTGCCGCTGGATACGCAGCTCTAGCGGGGGCGCGGGTGGGCGTGGCAACTAGAGTGTCAAGATCGCCCAGATCAGCACGCTGATGGACCCCGCCAGCATCAGCACACCGTAGCCGAAATAGAGGAACAGGGCCTTGCCCAGCGCCCCGCGCCAGCCGGAACCGTAGGCGCGGTGCAGCGCCACCGGGAGATAGGCCAGCATCCACAGCAGCAACAGCGTACCGACCCCATCCCAGAGTTTTTCCAGCGCCACCTCGAGCAGGTAGAGCAGGTAGGCAAAGGAGTGGTAGTGCAGGGCGAACACCAGGTGCTGCAAATAGTGGTAGGGCGAGAACAGGTAGGCGAACTGCACCAGCAGGGCGAACAGCGGCAGCAGCACGAACATCAGCTGCGGCCCGTAGTCGAGCATCGAGTCCACCAGCGGTTTCGGGTTATCCCGCAGGCTGCTGGCGTTGACCTCCACCCGGCGCTCGATTTCCTTCAGCCAGACCGGGCTGTCCTCGTCGGTGGCGCCAAAGTCGATGTTCAGCTCGTTCGGGTCCGGGTCCGGCGCCGAATCCTCTTCCAGCGCGGCGACTTCGCCGGTCTCGCCGTCGATCGATACGAAACCCGGCCCCAGGCCTGTCGACGCGGCGAAGGAAAAGTACAGGAACAGGCAGAAGCTGAGCACCAGGTAGAGGCGCAGGGGCGGCAGGTAGCGGGCCCGGCGGCCGGCAAAATACTCGGCGCTGAGCAGCCCCGGGCGCAGGATCAGCGGGTAGAGGGTGCGCCAGAAGCGCGAGTCGATCTCTATGACGTCGCTGGCGAGGTCGCGGGCGACCTCGAGGAAGCGCTGGTCGGCGATGCCCTCGCGCTGGCCGCAGTCGCTGCAGTATTCACCGCGGACCAGCGCCCCGCAGTTGCGGCAGTGGCGCGCTGCAGCGGGCTCAGCCATGCAGGCCGGCACCGACCGCGGGAGCAGGCCAGCGCCCGATCTCTGCGCGGGTGAACTGCCCTGCGGGCCTGGATTGCCCTCGCCTGTTTTGCATCTGCCAGAATTTCCCCCCGCTCCACTCGCCAAGATTACCCGCTGTCCACAGGTCACGCCAGCGCCCCGCCGGGGCGCCGCGGATATACAGCGCAACCCATACCGCGCTACCATGTGCGCCCCGTTCAAGACCCGCTGCCAACACCGTGAAGCTCTCCAGATTTGGTGAAAAATTTGCCGGAAACTCGGGCATTGTCAGCCTGATGGACGACCTCGGCACCGCCCTCAACGACAACCCCGACATGATCTTCATGGGCGGTGGCAACCCCGGGCGGGTACCCGGCATGGAGGCGCTCTTCGCCGAACGCCTCGAGGCGATAATCGACGACCCCCAGCAGCGCCACAGCCTGTTCGGCATCTACCAGTCGCCCCAGGGCGACCGCGAGTTCCGCCGCGCCGTCGCCGCCTTCCTGCGCCAGCAGTACGGCTGGCAGCTGGGCGAGCAGAACATCGCCATCAGCAATGGCAGCCAGTCCACCTTCTTCATGCTGTTCAACATGCTGGCGGGGGAGATGCCCGACGGCAGCCGGCGCAGCATTCACCTGCCCCTGGCCCCCGAGTACATCGGTTACCGGGACACCGGGCTGTGCGAGGGGATGTTCAGCGCCACGCGCCCCACCATCGAGATGCTGGAGGACCGGCAGTTCAAGTACCACGTGGACTTCTCCCACCTGGAGCTGGGGCCGGAAACCGCGGCGCTGTGCGTATCGCGGCCCACCAATCCGACCGGCAACGTGCTCACCGACGCGGAGATCGCCCATCTCGACCAGATCGCCCGGGAACGCGACATCCCGCTGATCATCGACGGCGCCTACGGCCAGCCCTTCCCGGAGATTGTCTTCACCGAGGCCAATCCGCACTGGAACGACAACACCATCCTCGCCCTCAGCCTGTCCAAGCTCGGGCTGCCCGGGGTCCGCACCGGCATCCTGGTGGCGCGCGAAGACCTGATCCGCGCCTACACCAACGCCAATACCATCGCCAGCCTCGCCTGTGGCACCCTCGGCCCCCTGCTGACCCGGACGCTGCTGGAGAACGGTGAACTGCACCGCCTGTCCCGCCAGCACATCACGCCGTTCTATCGCGAACGCGCGCTGCAGACGGTCGACTTCTGCCACCGGCACCTCGCTGAAATCCCCTGGCGCGTACACAAGCCGGAGGGCGCGATCTTCCTCTGGCTCTGGTTCGAGGGCCTGCCCATCAGCAGCCAGGAGCTCTACCAGCGGCTGAAGCAGCGCGGTGTGCTGGTGGTGCCGGGGCAGGATTTCTTCGTCGGCCTGGAGGATGACTGGGCCCACCGCCACGAGTGCCTGCGGGTGTCCTACGCCATGGACAGCGCCAGCGTCGAGCGCGGGGTGGAGATCATTGGCGAGGAGGTCAGGAAGGCCTACGCCGGGGAGTAAATCGATGCCGGACAAGAACTATAAGATCCTGCTGTTCATGCGCAAGCGGGCGGATATCTCCACCGAGGCCTTCCGCGACTACTACGAGAACCGCCACGTCCCCCTGTGCCGGAAATATGCCGGCGGGGTGAAGCGCTACCTACGCCGCTATATCGAAGCCCAGGCCCACCCGGAAACCGGGCCGGGGGACGACTTCCCCTACGACGTGATTACCGAACTGTGGTTCGACGACGAGGCGGTGTTCCGCAACACCCTCGCCTATCTCTCCACGACGGTGATGCCGGACGAAATCGTCGCCGACGAGCAAAACCTGTTCGACCGCAGCTCCTTCCGCATGGCCACCGTGGTGGAGTGCGAGTAGGCGGCGCACTTGAACCCACCCGGGCTTTTCCGGTCATAAAACGCAAACAACTGCACAGGGCGCCGCATGCTACGCAAGATCTTCCTCTCGATCGCCATCGTTCTCGTTCTTCTGCTAGTGGCGCTGCTCATCCTCCCCGGCCTGGTGGATAGCCGCAAACTGCTCGACCCCCTGCTGGCGGAAGTCGAGAAAAGCAGCGGCGTCGTGCTGCGGGTCAACGGCGCCGCCAGCCTGCGCGTCATTCCCCGGCTGGCTGTGGCCCTCGAGGATATCACCGTACAGCTGCCCGAGGAGGACGCCCCGAGCGTCGGCGCGGCGCGCTTCGATCTCGGCCTGCGCCTGCTGCCACTGCTCTCCGGGCGCGTCGAGGTCGAGCGCTTCGGGCTGCGGCAAGTGGTATCCATGGATCGGGGCGATGATGGTGAACCCAACGCGTCACTCGATATCGAGGGCCTGTTCGACTTCGAGCAGAGCAGCCAGCGCCTGAACCTGAGCGACGTCGAGGCCACCCTGCGCGGCCTCACTCCGGAGCCGGTGAAGCTCTCGCTCTCCGGCCCCGTCGACCTCGCTGCCATGAGCGCGGATATCACCCTCGCCCTGCAGCAAGGCGAGATCAAGGGCGACGGCACCGTGCGCTACGCCGCGCAGGAGAGCCCGCAGGTGGACGCCAAACTCCACCTGAACCGCTTTTCACCCGCGCTCTACGCGCTGGCCGGGCCGGATGCTGCCGTGCAAGCAGACGAAACGACAGCCGATACCGGGGAAGCGCAGGCCCTGCCCCTCGAGGCCATCAGGGCCATGGACACCCGGGCCGAGCTGCGCATCGACGAGGTGATCTGGGAGGGCCACACCATCCGCGAGCTGAAGGCCAAACTGCGGGTGGTCGACGGCAACGTCATCGTGCCCGAGCTCAGCGGCGACATCCACGGCGGCAAGCTGCTGATGAAGGCCAACCTCAACGCCGCCCCGGCGGTGCCGCGCATCAACACCAGCGGCACGCTCACCGGCATCGATATCGCCAGCCTGCTGGCGGCGCTGGAAATAGAGCCGGCGATGACCGGCCGCGCCACCCTCGACTGGGACCTGCGCGGCCAGGGCGACGGGGGCGATGCCATTCGCGACAGCCTGCGCGGACCGATTCACCTGACCACGCAAGACGCGGTACTTACCGTCGCCGGGGTCGAGCGGGAGCTGTGCCAGCTGGTGGCCTCCGCCAACCGCGAACAGCTGGCAGTGGAACTGCCGGAGACTTCGAGCTTTGAGCAGCTCTCGGCCACCATTCAGGTGGCCGGCGGCAAGGCCCGCCTGCAACCGCTGACCGCCCGCCTGCCGCAGATGGGCCTGACCGGCAAGGGTGAACTGGAGCTTGCCAGCCAGGACTTCGAGGCGCTGTTCAACGCCCAGCTATCCCCCGGGCTGGCGCAGCTCGACCCGGCCTGCCGGGTCAACGAGCGCCTGACCGCAATCAAGTGGCCGGTGGAGTGTGAGGGTAACCTTGGCGGCGAGCCGAAAGAGTGGTGTTCGATAGACAGCCGCGAGATTCTCGAGGACCTCGGCGGCAACGAACTCAAGCGCAAGGCCCAGCAGGAAGTCGAGAAGCGCTTCGGCAAGGACGCCGGCGACACCCTGCGCAACCTGCTGGGGAAATAAGCCCCGCGGGGCGGCTCAGGAGGCCACGCGATCCTGCAGCCGCGACAGCCGGACCACCAGCTGCTGGGCGTGGGAGGCCTCGTCGGCGGCAAACTGCGCGGCGATGCTGCGGGTCTCCGGATCGCCGCAGTTGGCGGCGTAGGCGGAATAGAACTTGTTCGCTGCGCGCTCGTTGACCAGCGCCAGCAGGAGCGCTTCGCGCAGGCTCATGTTCGGGGTTGCGTCGCCACTGGCGGACGACTCCGGCGGCACCTCATCCGGCCAATCGAACTCATCCGGGCCCAGGTCGGGCAGTTGCATACCCCTGGAGATGTCCGCCACCTCGCTCAGGTGCAGCTCCGACTCGCCGGCCATGCGGGCAAAGAAGTCGGCCACTTCGCTATTGCCGGCCGCCCGCAGCTCGGCAGCCAGGCGCTGGTAACAGTGTTTGGCTTCACGCTCGAGTTCCACGGAATGCGCGAGGAAACGGGCCAGTTTCTCGTTCGACATTGCTACCCTGCCTTTTAACCACGGAAAAAGTCAGGGTATTCTGAACCAAACCGGGCCGGCGGCCAATACCCTGTACCAGGCTTCAATTACTCACAGCCCCTCGACAATAATCGTCCGGTAATCCGCCGCCTTCAAGCGGTTGGGCAGGGCCTCCTGGTAGGCGGGGCTGTGGTACCAGGCCCTGGCCTCTTCCACCGAGGGGAACTGCAGCAGGATCACCCCCTGGGGCGCCTCGCCCTCCAGGGCCTCGGTCGCACCGTAGACCGCCAGCGGGGTCAGGGCGAAGTCGCCGCGGGCCGCGCGGGTCATGCTCTGGTACCGGGCATAGGATTCCGGGTCGCGGATCTCGCTCTCCTGGTAGACGATTACGTAAGCGGTCATGGCCTGTCTCCTGTCTGCTAAGCCTGAATCGATTTGAATTTTGCTAACTCAGCCCTGGTCCCAGAGCCGTTTCGCCTCGGCGATGTAGTCGATATGGGCGTCGATATCCGCCCCCAGCCCCTTGCCCGCGGAGGGCACGATGCCGCTATCGCCACCGACATCGCGGAACAGGCGCAGGTGGTCCACCGCCTCCTGCGGGCTGCGGGAGAAAATCGCCAGCAGCTCGCGCCCGAAACTGTCGACGTCGCGGCCCAGCTCGCGCAGGTGGTGTTGCACCCGCGCCCAGTGTTCCACGGCGTTGTCGCCATCGGCGGCGAAGATGAAACCGTCGCCGTAGGTCGCGCCGCGGACAAAGCCCGGCTCGGTATAGCCGCCGAGCCAGAGCGGAATCTGCCGCCGCGGGCGCGGGTTGATGCCGCCGCGGTCGATGCGGTGGTATTTGCCCTCGAAGTCGAGCACCGGGGTGGTCCACAGTTGGCGCAGCAACTCGATCTGCTCCTCCGCGCGCCTGGCGCGATTGCGGAACTCCATGCCCAGGGCCTCGAACTCCACGTAGTTCCAGCCGATGCCGACGCCCAGGCGCAGGCGCTCCCGCGACAGCAGGTCGACATCGGCGGCCTGCTGGGCCACCAGCGCGGTCTGCCGCTGGGGCAGGCAGAGCACCCCGGTGGCGAACTCGAGGGTGTCGCTGAGGGCGGCGGCGAAGGCGAAGAAGACAAAGGGATCCTGGAAGCTGTCTTTTTCCGTGTAGGGGCCGTTGAGGGGTGGGTCGCGGTCCGCGTGGGAGGTTTTAACCACGTGGTCGTAGGCCATGAGAATTTCGTAGCCCAGTTCCTCGGCGGCGCGGATGAACTTGCGGATGGCGTCGGGATCGCCGGGGACCTCGGTGGTGGGATAGACGACGCCAAGCTTCATGTTCTGCGATTCCGGTCAACTTGCCGCGAGCTAGCGGCCACTATCTTGAGGGTTGGACATACTAGGGGCTGGGAGCCGCGCTGTCACTCCCCGCCCGCAGCGCCCGCCCCAGGGTGCGGCTGCCGAGGGCCTCGGTGTGGGCGCCGTCGCGCCACACCGCCTCGCCGGCGATGAAGGTGTGGGTGACCACGCCGTCGGAGCGGCTGACCATCTGCCTGTGCTCGAACAGCGGCCGGTAGACAAACTCCCGGCTGGCGTTGTCATCCCAGCGGCGCAGCGCCTCGGGATCGATCAGCACGATATCTGCCTGGGCACCGATCTCCAGGGTGCCAACGTCCAGGCCGAAAAAGGCCGCAGGCTCCCGGGTGAGGCGTTTCACCATCTGCGCCACGCTGCGGGTGGAGTGCTGCTGGGCCAGTTTCAGCGCGTTCAGGTTGCTGTCGAAGAAGGCCATGTTGGTGATGTGGGCACCGGAGTCGTTGAAGCCCGGCATGGTGTGCCGGTGCAGCAGCAGCTCGTAGGTCTCGTCCGGGTCGACATTGGCCACGTCGACCCAGAAGCGGAAGGATTTGTCGTACTCGCGCATCAGGTGGAGCATGAAGCCGGCGTCGTCGCCGATGGGTGCGGGAAAGGCGTCGAAGGCTTCCCGCTCCGCCGTCGAACGGGCCTGACCGCGGCCGCCGTTCTGGTAGTAGCACAGCCGCTGGTAGACCGCCTGCAGGGTCTCGCCCTCCCACTCCGCCACCGGCGCGCCGTCGAAGTGCATCATGCCGAGCTCCCGCGGCACCAGGTTGTCCGGCAGGCCGAGCTTCGCCCGCAGGGTGGGGAGGTCGCGGCCGTTGCGGCCGTGGGACCACTCGCGGCGAAAATCCGCGACGAAGGCGGGATCCTCGAGCAGGGCCCGGCGGCCCTCGGTGTCGGCGTACTCTTTCGCAATCAGCCGGCTGGTCGAGCTGAGCTCCTCGAACAGGGGGCTGACGATGCCGTCGGACCAGACCCGGAAGTTGGTCGCCAGGGCCTGGAAGTGGATGTTGCCGCGGAACAGTGCGCTGTTCATCAGCGCGGCGAAGGCGAGAAAGGTATTCACGGCCTTCGGCGCCAGGGTGAAGCGCAGGGCCGACAGCGCCGAGGTCTTCAGCGGCTTGCCGAACAGGCGCCCGCTGGTGAGCAGGAAGTAGAAGAAGGCCTTGGCGCGGTTGTCCAGGATCGGCGTGGTCTGCCACACCCGGTCGCGCTGGCGCACCGGCTTGAGCAGCCGCCTGAGCTCGCCGAAGCTGGCGAACTGGGTGGGGATGCGCTTGTGCTTGTGCGGCTCGTTGGCCAGGTAGTGAAAGGGCAGGCCGTCGGTGGAGAGGCCGAGGTAGCCCTGCTCCATCGCCTCGCCCACCAGCCGCTCCATGGTGCGCAACTCGGCCTCGGTGGGCTCGCGGGAGATACTGGCGTCCAGGCCCATCACCTCGATGCGCAGCATGGAGTGGGGCAGGAACACCGCCACGTTCGGCCCCAGCGGCAGCTCGGCAAAGTGCTCCATGTATGCGCCGGTGGTGCGCCAGTGCAGGGCCTCGGCGCATTTTTCCAGCACCGGCTTGGGGATGTTCTCCACCCGGGTGAAGCAGTCGACGATCGGGTCCTGGCCGCTGCTGCGCTGGGCGCCAAAGCAGGTGCCCAGGCTGCAGTTGCCCACGATCACGGTAGTGGTGCCGTGGCGCACGACTTCGGGCAGGCCCGGTTCGAGGTCGACCTCCAGGTCGAGGTGGGTGTGGATATCCAGCAGGCCGGGCAGCAGCCACTGGCCGCTGGCATCGACCACTTCGGCGGCCATCGAGCGCGGCAGGAACATGCCCTTGGCGGCGATGCGCCCGTGCTTGATCGCGATATCCATCTCCGAGGGGCGCTCCCCGCTGCCGTCGAAGACCAGTGCGTTCTGTATCAGGGTGTCCCAGGTTTTACGCGACACGTTTTAACTCCCGGCGGGCGAGTGATCCTTGCACTGCGCATGGTTTATCATCATAACTGGCAGATATAGCAGATAGCCCGCCGGCAGGACAGCGATACCCCATGGCACCGATCCCCTTCGACAACAGTTACGCGCGCCTTCCCGAGGCCTTTTACAGCCGGACCACACCGACCGGGGTGCACCGGCCCGGGCTGATCCGCGTCAACGAAGCACTGGCGCGGCAACTGGGCATCGACCCGCAGTGGCTGGCCTCCGCCGAGGGCGTCGCCACGGTCGCCGGCAACCACACCCCCGCGGGCGCGGAACCGCTGGCGGCGGTATATGCCGGCCACCAGTTCGGCAGCTACAACCCGCGCCTCGGCGACGGCCGCGCCATCCTCCTCGGCGAGGTGGTGGACCGGGACGGCCGGCGCTTCGACATCCAGCTCAAGGGTTCCGGCCCGACCCCCTACTCCCGCGGCGGCGACGGCCGCTCGCCGCTGGGGCCGGTGCTGCGCGAATATATCGTCAGCGAGGCCATGTTCGCCCTCGGCGTGCCCACCACCCGCGCCCTCGCCGCCGTGACCACCGGCGAGCCGGTGGTCCGCGACCGGCTGCTGCCCGGCGCGGTACTCGCCCGGGTCGCCTCCAGCCACGTCCGCATCGGCACCTTCCAGTATTTCTCTGCCGCGGGGGATAACGACTCTCTCGACTCACTGGTCGCCCACTGCCTCGAGCGTCACTACCCGCAGCAGGCCGGCGCAGAAGCCTATGCCGGTAATCGGGCCCTCGCCCTGCTGCACTGCGTGATCGACGCCCAGGCGGCACTGATTCCGCGCTGGCAGGGCCTCGGCTTCATCCACGGGGTGATGAATACCGACAACATGCTGATCTGCGGCGAGACCATCGACTACGGCCCCTGCGCCTTCATCGACGACTTCCACGCCGACAAGGTGTTCAGCTCCATCGACCACGGCGGCCGCTACGCCTACCGCAACCAGCCCGCCATCGCCCAGTGGAACCTCGCCTGCCTGGCCCAGGCGCTGCTGCCCGTGCTGCACGAGGACCGCGACCAGGCGGTGGAGCTGGCGCAGGCGGCGATCGACGCCTACCCGGAGAAATTCCTCGCCGCCCAGGCACTTTGCATGGCGGACAAGCTCGGCCTGGCGGCCATCGACGACGCCGACCGCGCGCTGGTGGACGGCCTGTTCGAGACCATGGACGCCCAGGGCACGGACTTCACCCTCGCCTTCCGCCGCCTCTACGAGCTGGCCGGCGGCGTGGAATCGATTTCCCAGCTGTTTGATTTCCCGGCGGTTTTCCAGCCCTGGCTGGAGCAGTGGCGGGCTCGCCTGGCGCGGGACAGCCTGACCGCGGAGGAGCGCCTTGGCCGCATGCGCGCAGCCAACCCGGTGTTCATCCCGCGCAACCACCTGGTAGAGGCGGCGATCCGCGCGGCCGAGGACAACAACGACTTCGCCCCCTTCCACGCCCTGGTGGAGCGGGTCACCAATCCCTTCGACTACGACCCGACGGACGCCCCCTTCGCGACGCCGCCGCGCCCGGAGCAGGTGGTCGCGCGCACCTTCTGCGGCACCTGAGGCGAGCGGCTGGCGGATTCCCGACCAGGGTCTAGTCTGTAAAAACCGCCGCGCTTGCTGCGCGTACGTCTAATGCATAAACCGTGGAGAGCTATCATGCCGGGTCATTTCCAGATCAAGGCCGCGAAGGGCGGGCTGTTCTTTTTCAACCTTGTCGCCACCAACGGCCAGACCATCCTCACCAGCCAGATGTACAAGAACCGCAAGAACGCCCGCAGCGGCATCGCCTCGGTGCAGGCCAACTGCAAGGATGCGGACCGCTACGAGTGCAAGAAGTCGGGCAACGGCAAGCAGTTCTTCGTGCTCAAGGCGAAGAACCACCAGGTGATTGGCAAGAGCCAGATGTACGAATCGGCGGCGGCCTGTTCCGGCGGCATACGCTCGGTGAAGAGCAATGGCGCCTCGGTGAAGGTGAAGGACGAGACTGCCGCCTGAGATTTCATTTGCGCGGCTGCCAGGCGCGCGGTGCCCGAGCGCCGGTGCGCGCAGCGAAATGTCGCCGCCGGAACACGCCAAAAAGCGTACGTCCATGTACAGGCTCAATCGGCGACGTCCTGTCGCCTCATGGTTCCTGCGGCGACATTTCCCTGCGCGCCCCTACCGTTTGCACTCCGGCTCGCCGCAATCCGGGAGCAGTGCGCTCTGCCGATGTCGTGCAACGCCTCCCAAGCCAGTATAATTCCGCCTGTTTCCCGCACCTGACCAAACGAGCCCCGCCTTGAGCATGCAATTTTTCAGCAAGACCATCTCCGGCCCCTTCACCATCCCCTCCGGCATCGTCAGCACCGCCGCGCCGATCATCCAGTACATCTTCGATCACATGCCCGAGGTCGGCGTGCTGACCACCAAGAGTGTCGGCCTGGAGCCGCGGCTGGGCTATCGTGAGCCGGTCCTGAGCCAGTACGCGCCGGGCTGTTTCGTCAACGCGGTGGGGCTGACCAACCCGGGTGCGCAGGCCCTCGCCGAGAGCCTGGCGCAGCTGCGGGTGCCGGAAGACCGCTTCCTGCTGACCTCGATCTTCGGCGGCAGCGTGGCGGAGTTCGTCGAGGTGGCGAAAATCCTGGCGCCGGTATCCGACGGCCTGGAACTGAACCTCTCCTGCCCCCACGCCAAGGGCTACGGCATGGCCATGGGCCAGGATCCGGACATGGTGCGGGAGATTGTCGCCGCGGTGAAAGCCGTGGTGGATATCCCGGTGATTCCCAAGCTCACCCCGAACACGCCGGACATCGGCGTGATCGCCCGCGCCGCCGAGGCCGGTGGCGCCGACGGTTTCTGCGCCATCAACACGCTGGGGCCGGGCTATACCTCGGCCCACGGCCACCCGGTACTCTCCAACGGCGCCGGCGGCATGTCCGGCAAGGGTGTGCTGCCGATCGGCCTGAAATGCGTGCGCGAGATACGCGCGGTGAGTGAGCTGCCGATCGTCGGTTGCGGCGGCGCCTCCTCCGCCGACGACGTGCGCGCCTTCATGGACGCCGGGGCCGACGTGGTCGGCATCGGCTCGGCACTGGTGGGCATGACCACGGCGGAGATGGGCGCGTATTTCAGCACCCTGGCCAACGATCTCGAGCGCGGCCGGAACAACGCGGAGTCCCAGGTCTACTACGATGTGGACATGAGCTTCGCCCCGGTCACCCTGGTGAGCAACGAGCGGGTCTGCGAGGACATCGCCCTGCTGCGCTTCGATCGCAAGGTCAACGTCCAGCCCGGCGAATTCTTCTTTCTCTGGGTTCCCGGCCTCGGCGAGAAGCCCTTCTCGGCCCTCACCGATGACCCCTTCACCCTGGCGATCATCGATGTCGGCGAGTTCACCCACGCCCTGATGGAACTGCCGGAAGGCACCGAGTGCTATGTGCGCGGCCCCCACGGCATTCCGGTGGAGCCGCCGGAGGACGCGCGCATCGTCGCCGTCGCCGGCGGCACCGGGCTGGCGGCGGTCTACCAGATCGCCCGCGACTTTGGCGACGCCGTCATCTTCGCCGGCGCCCGCAGCGCCGAGCGCCTGTACTTCATCGACGAGTGTCGCAAGGTCGCCGACGTCCACGTGGCCACCGACGATGGCAGCGAGGGCTTCCACGGCGTGGTCACCGAATTGCTGCGCCAGCACCTGGCTGGCCTGTCCGCCGCAGAACTGGATAAACTGGTGTTCTACAACTGCGGTCCCTCGCCGATGGTCCACGCGGCCGAGGCGGTGCAGCGGGAATTCTGCCGCGAGGAACAGATCAACAGCTCCATCGACTACCTGACCAAGTGCGGCGTGGGTATCTGCGGCGCCTGCGCCGCACCGGACGGCCGCCGGCTGTGTGTCGACGGTCCTTTCCTGCCGGCCCAGTGAGCATCCGGCAACTGCCCTGACCGCGCAGCTTGTCCTGCACAACCACAATCGAGGCCGGCGCGACTACCGGCCAGTCCACCAAGGAGAACCAACGTGGCGAAAGGCGTCTATAACGCCCCCTGGGAAAAAGCCTTCGATCGCATCCTGACACCGCTGGAGGAGTTCATTCACCGCCAGACCACCAGCGGCATCCTGTTGATGGTCTGCGCCGTCATCGCCCTGGTCGTCGCCAACAGCCCGCTGCACGAGGGCTACCAGCACTTCCTCCACGAGGAACTCGCCATCCGCTTCGGCGGCCGGGAGTTCTCCCTCACCATCCATCACTGGATCAACGAGGCCCTCATGGCCCTGTTCTTCTTCGTGATGGGGCTGGAACTCAAGCGCGAGTTGCTGGTGGGCGAGCTGTCATCGCTGCAACAGGCCCTGCTGCCCATCTTTGCCGCAGTGGGCGGCATGCTGATTCCCGCACTGGGGTATTTCGCCTTCAACCCCAGCGGGCCGGACGCGAAGGGCTGGGGGGTGCCCATGGCCACCGATATCGCCTTCGCCATCGGCGCCCTCAGCCTGCTCGGCTCGCGTATCCCCAAGAGCCTGCTCACCTTCCTCATCGCCCTGGCCATCGTCGACGACCTCGGCGCGGTGGCGGTGATCGCCCTCTTCTACACCGCGGAGCTGGACCTGGTCGCACTGTTCTACGCCGTCGTCTGCACCCTGGTCCTGGTGGCCTTCAACCTCGCTGGCGTGCGCCGGCCGATTCCCTACGCCGCGGTGGGCGCCCTGCTCTGGGCGGCGATGCTGACCAGCGGCATCCACGCCACCATTGCCGGGATCGTGGTCGCCTTCGTGATCCCCATCCGGCCCAAGTTCCACCCGATCACCTTTATCGAACGCCTCAGCGGCAATATCCGCGAGATGCAGAAAGCGATCGTCGACAACCCCGACATCATCCACAACAACCGCCTGCGCGGCCTGGTGGTCTCCCTTGGCAATGGCGCGCGCCTCGCCCAGGCCCCGGCCCAGCGCCTGGAGCACGGCCTGCACCTGCCGGTGGCCTATATCATCATCCCCATTTTCGCCCTCGCCAACGCCGGCATTCCGATCAACTTCGGCGAGATCGGCAGCGTGCTGGCGGACCCGGTGACGCTCGGGATCACCTGCGGCCTGCTCCTCGGCAAGCCGGTGGGCATTGCCGGCTTCACCTGGCTGGCGCTGAAGCTGGGGCTGTCGAAGCTGCCCGAGGATCTGAGCATGATGCACGTGATGGGCGTCGGCCTGCTCGGCGGTATCGGCTTTACCATGTCCATCTTCATCGCCGATCTCGGCTTCGCCGGGCGCCCGGAGGCCCTGCTGGCCGCCAAGACGGGCATCCTGCTGGCCTCGGCCATCGCCGGCATCGGCGGCTTCATGTGGCTGCGGGCGCTCACCACGCCGCGGCCCGCGCAGGCCTGATGGCGCGCCGCCTGCCGGGGCTTCCTGTTATCGCCGGTAATAGCCGCGTTCACGCAAAAGGCATTCAATAGACGCATCTCCACCAAGGAGGTGCGTCAGCATGCGTATCCAACGAATACCACAGCGCCTGGACGAGATAGGACTCGCCGCGCTTTTCCTCTGCCTGTGCATACTGCTCACCGGCGCCGAGCGCTATTTCGCCGACCCTGCCGATACCCGGACACAGGTCGCCGGCAGCTGCGCCGATTGTCGCAGCGCTGAAAACCCCGCCAGCGCAGTCAGGCACTGAGCTCCGCCGGCGGCCGGTTCCCCGGCCGCACACGGCGCTGGCCCAGTCCTGCGATGGACTCCGGCCACAACACTGATATTGTGTAGGTCCCCAGCGACGAGCAGTTCCAGCCATGTGGATTAGCAAAGTGTCAGCGCGCGACGGCCTCACCCGGCCAGCGCATCTCCCCGGCCCCCATGATGGCCCACCGCGTGGCGGCCGCGAGCGTGACTAACGCGGCGACAAAGCAGCGCAGCCTGGGTTCCCTGCGCCCGATACTCGGCTACCTGCTGCGCTACAAGCTGCGCCTGCTGGGGGCCAGTGTGGCACTGCTGTTCACCGCCGCGGCGACGCTGTCCTTTGGCCGCGGGGTACAGGTGCTGATCGACAGCGGCTTCGGCGGCGGCACCGCCGCCGACCTGCGCGCCGCCATCGGCCTTCTGGTGGCCATCGCCGCCGCCATGGCCGTGGGGACCTTCATCCGCTTCTACCTGGTCTCCTGGCTCGGCGAGCGGGTCAGCGCGGATATCCGCAAGGCGGTGTTCGACAATCTCGTGCGGCTCAACCCCGGTTACTTCGAATCCAATCGCAGCCTGGAGATCATGTCCCGGCTGACCACCGACACTACCCTGCTACAGACCATCATCGGCTCCTCCTTCAGCATGGCCCTGCGCAGCAGCCTGACCACCGCCGGTGCGCTGGTGATGATGTTCATCACCAATCTCAAGCTGAGCCTGTTCATCGCCGTGGGCGTGCCGCTGATCCTGCTGCCGATCCTGTTCTTCGGCCGCCGGGTGCGCAGCCTGTCCAATGCCAGCCAGGAGAGCATTGCCAGTGTCGGCAGCTACGCCGGGGAAGTCATCCAGCATATTCGCGTGGTCCAGAGCTACACCCGTGAACCCTTCGAGACACAGTCTTTCGAGCGCGAGGTAGAACGTGCTTTTGACATCGCCCGGCGGCGCATCCGCCAGCGCGCCCTGCTGATCTGCGGCGCCATGCTGCTGCTGTTCCTCGGTATGTCGGGCATGCTCTGGGAAGGTGGCCAGGACGTGATCACCGGCCGCATGAGCGGCGGCGAGCTGGGCGCCTTCGTCTTCTACGCCATCATGGTCGGCAGCGGCTTCGCGACCATCTCCGAGGTCTGGGGCGAATTGCTGCGCGCCGCCGGCGCCGCCGACCGGCTGGTTGAGCTGATCAATACCCGCAGCGCCATCGAGGACCCCGGCACGACAGAGGTACTGGCGCCGACCGGCAACCCGGAACTGCGTATAAAGCACCTGTCCTTCGCCTACCCCACCCGGCCGGACAACTACGCCCTGCGCGATTTCAGCCTGCACATCGAGGCCGGCAAGAGCCTCGCCCTGGTCGGGCCCTCCGGGGCGGGCAAATCGACCGTGTTCGAGCTGCTGCTGCGCTTCTACGACCCGCAGCAGGGCTGCATCGAGCTCGACGGGCGCGACCTCCGCAGCCTCGGCCTGCACTACCTGCGCCAGCACATCGCCCTGGTGCCCCAGCAGCCGGTGCTGTTTACCGGCGACGTCCGCTACAACATCGCCTACGGCAAACTGGACGCCAGCGACGCCGAAATCGAGGCCGCGGCGCGGGCGGCCCACGCCCACGAGTTCATCTGCGCCCTGCCGGAAGGCTACCGCAGCCACCTCGGCGACCAGGGCGTGCGCCTGTCGGGTGGCCAGCGCCAGCGCATCGCCATTGCCCGGGCCATCCTCAACGACCCGAAGATCCTGCTGCTCGACGAGGCGACCAGCGCCCTCGACACGCAGAGCGAGCACCATGTGCAGCAGGCCCTGGAGGAGCTGATGCGCGGGCGGACCACGATCATCATCGCCCACCGGCTCTCCACCATCCTGCACGCCGACCGCATCGCGGTGCTCGACCAGGGCCGGCTGGTGGCCACGGGCACCCACGGGCAGTTACTGCGGGACTGCGAGCTCTATGCGCGGCTGGCGCGCCTGCAGTTTCGCGAACCGCGCCCGGACAGGAAGGAGGAGACGGGTAGCGAGGCCCTGCTCGACAGCGCCGCTCCGCAGTGACGACCGGCGCGGCGCCCTGTCGCGGCCCGCCACCAGATATGCTAATTTTCGCCTCGCCACCCAGGCAGCCCACCATAAATTGCCCGCGATAGGGGAGACGCTCATCTCGATTCTGCAGTCACTGGTCTACCGGGTGAAGCGCGCTGTCCATCACCGCCCCACCCTCTATCGCCTGGTCTATTTCCTCAGCACCTTCAACCTGGATTACCTCGGCTGCCTGCTGCGCCGCGGCGACTTTCCCTCGCGCTTCGGCGGGCTGTGGACCGACCTGCCGGATGCCGAGGAAAAGATCGCTGCCCGGCAGCGGGCGAAGACCATCACCAACAGCGAACACCGCTGCCTGCAGCAGTTCCGCCAGCAGGGCTATTACATCGTCGAGAACGCCCTGCCCGGGGAGTTGATAGACGAGTACCTGCGCGAGCTGTCCGCCCTGCAACAGCAAGCCGATACACCGCTGCTGATCACCGCCGCGGACATTAACGAACCCCGCCCCTTCACCAGCGAGGCGTTTGCGCGCCACACCAGCATCCGCACGGTGGACGACTATTTCTTCCTGCCCGCGGCCCGCAAGCTGCTGTTCCACCCGACCATCCAGCGCCAGCTGACGCTGTTGCTCGGGCGGCAACCGCTGCTGACCCAGTCGCTGAATTTTGTCCACGGCTCGCAGCAGCACATGCACCAGGACACCGCCTTCGTGCGCATGAACTCGCCGATGAAACTCATCGGCGTGTGGATTGCCCTGGAGGACATCCAGGAGGACTCGGGAGAGCTGATCTACTTCCCGGGCAGCCATCGCTGGCCGGATTTTCTGTTCAGCGGCCACTTCAAGCACTACGACGAGGAACGCGACGGGCTGGAGCAGTTGCAGCAGTGGTACGCCTGGCTGTACCAGCAGGCCGGGGAGCGCCACACCGAGGTGGCGAAATTCCGCCCGCGCAAGGGGGATGTCCTGCTCTGGCATGCGGGGCTGTGCCACGGCGGGGACAGGGTAACCGGCGAAAACCGCACGCGCCGCAGCCTGGTGGCTCATTACTGCCCTGCGGGGGTGAGGCCGCTGTACCACTACTACAAGCCGGACCAGAGAAAGATCTACCCGGAAGGCGAGCACCGCTACACCACGTCCTATTACCGCTAGCCTCCCGGCAAACGTTCGCGCCGCTCCCGCTCGCGTGCCGCCGACGCGGATGGCCCGGGGGCGCTCGGCTGGTGCCGGTAATACCTCCCGCCGGCCCCGCCACCCCTGGTGAACACGCGTTTACCCACTTCCGCACGAGCGCTATAATTGCCCTCCCCCGTCACAGTGATACCGGGGGTCGACCAGGACAATCAGGGCCGGCAACATCCCGGCCACGAGCAGTGAGAATAATATGCCTTACAAAATGCTCTACCTCGCCCGCCGTGCCGCCAATGTTGCCTGGGAGGACTGGCCGCGTACCTGGAAGTCCCACGCGATTTTCGCCAGCCAGTTCCCGGCCATGTCCGGCACCATCGACTGGATGCGTTACACCACCCGGGTAGACGGCCCAATCGCCGCCGGACTGCCTGTCTCGCAGGACCACGATGGCGTAAGTGTCGCCGAGGCCCCGGAACTGGACACCTTTTACGGCCGGGGTTTTACACCCGAGCAGCGCCAGCTTATCGATGAGGACGAACTCCGGGTATTTGATCGCTACACGCCCGAATTCAGTTTCTATTGCAGGGACCTGCGCGCTGTGGAAGGCCCCCTCGGCGAGGCGGCCATATTCCGCTTTCTGCCGCGCAGGCCCGATGTCAGCCGGGAGGATTTCGAGGCCCACCTCGGCGGGCCGCTGGCAGACTTCTGCGCCGGGTCCGCGGCTGCGCTGGGTGTGAGCCGGTGGTCGCTCAATCTCACGGTGGACACACCGCCCGCGGACTTTCCCTTCGAGGCAATCGACGAGAGCTGGTTTGCTTCGGTTGAAGCGGCGGCGGAAGCCCTGAGAATGCCGCAGATGGACGAGTACAACGGGATCCTCGCCGAGGTTTGCGTAGCCGGTGCAATCGTCACGATGCTGACCCGGCCAACCCACCGCTGGCCGAAGACCTGGCCACGCGACCCAGCCCGAGGGTGACGACTCATGAACGGCTATTTCTACAGCCTCGCTGCCCCCCTCCAGGACATGCCGGCGGATGGCCAGATTCGTATTGCCAATCTCTCCGGATTTTGCGGGCTGGTACGCAATATGGGCGGCAAGCCCCTGGCCCTGCTGGAGCAGCACCAGATCGACCCCCTGCAGCTCGACAACCCTGATCACCTGGTCGACTGCCGATCCGTGGTGCAGCTGCTCGAACACAGCAGCGACAGCCTCAGGTCGCCGTTCTTCGGGCTACAGCTGGCCCGCCACCAGGATCCGGAAATCTTCGGCTGCCTGGCCACCCTGTGCCGCGCCGCACCCACCGTGCGGGAGGGTCTGAAGGGGTTCATCGACTACGTATCCACCGTGTACTCGGCGGAAGCGCACCTGGACCTGGTCGAGTCCGGCCGGATGGCGGAAATCCGCTGGCAGGTCAGTGACGCCCTCGGCAAAAACCTGCAGGCCAACTTCAAGGGCACCATGCTCAGCCTGAAGCTGCTGCGCATGATGTGCCCGGATGACTTGCAGTCGCTGGAAATCAGCCTCACCACGGACGGCAACAAAGAAAACACAGCTGATATCGAACGCCAGTTCGGCGCCAGGTTCAGGCGCGCGCGGACAACCAATTACATCGCTTTTTCCAGCCACCATCTCGACGCGCCCATCGCCTCGGCAAACCGGCTGGTATTCAACCTCCTCACCCAGTACCTCTCTCAGCTGAAATCGGCCCGGGAGGCCAGTGCCCGCAGCAGGGTAGCGCGCTACATCAAGTACAACCTGGACAGCGGCAGATGCGACGTGCAGCACTGCGCCAGGGACTTGGGCATGTCCGTGCGTACACTGCAGATGAAACTGTCCGCTGCGGGGACGTCGTTTTCCGGCTTGCACGATATCCAGCGACGCAAACTGGCGCTGGCGCTGGTGGCCGACGCGGCCGGCACTCTGGAGGGGATATCGCAAAGGCTCGGCTACGCTGAAGCCTCGTGTTTCGCGCGGGCCTTCAAACGCTGGACGGGCCAGAGCCCGACGCAGTTCCGGCGGGCCTGATCACTTGTCGCAGGGGCCTTGCGGCCCCCACGACAGCGAAGTCGCCTCTAGAAGGTGAGACGCAGGGAAGCACCGTAGGTGCGCGGGGCACCGTAGGTCACGCCGACCCAGCCGAGGCTGTCCGGCACACTCAGGCCGCCAACGGTGTACTCCTCGTCGAAGGCGTTGTTGACGAAGGCCGCCACATCCACGTTCGAGCCCATGACCGAGCGCCAGTCGAGGCGGAAGTTGGCGACGGTGTAGGCGTCGGCCTCAACCGTTGCCAGCGCCTCGGCCAGGTCTTCCTCGCTCCAGCCGAGCTGGTCCCAGCGGAAGGCACCGTCGTTGGTCTCCATCGTATCCTGCCAGTAGACGCTGGCATTGAACACGACCTCGCCGATGCTCTGGCTGAGGGGCAGGGTGTAGCTCACCGTGCCGGTCACCGAGTTCTCGGGGATGTAGACGAAGGGCGCACCGGAGTAATCGACCTCGGTCACCGTGCCGGCCTCTGAGACCAGGCGGTCCCACTCGTTGTAGGAGGCGTCGACGTAGGACCAGCTGACCGAGAACAGCAGGTTGGCCGACGGAGCCAGCGTGACATCCACCTCCACACCATTGATGTCCGCGGAGGCGGCGTTGACGGTATAGGTCTCGAAGGCACCGGTTTCCGGGTTGGTACCGGCGATGGTCTTCTGGATATCGTCGTACTGCTGCGAGTAGATCGCCAGGTTGGTACGCATCGATGCCAGGCTACCCAGCTGCCAGTCGGCCTTGTGACCGATCTCGTAGGTGGTTACCAGTTCCGGGTCGTAGGGTTGCAGGGTGAAGTTGTTGACCCCGCGCAGGTTGAAGCCACCGGTGCGATAGCCGGTAGCCACACTGCCGTACAGCAGCATGTCGGCGGTTGGCGTGTAGTTGGCCGAGGCGCGCCAGGTGAGCTTGTCGAAGGTTTCATCCACTTCGCGCTCGCAGGCGTCATCCGGCAGCTTCACGTTGTTTTCGTCCTTCATCGAGCAACCGTAGGTAAGCGTTGTCGTGTCGAAGCCGAAGTTCTTCGCCGTCACCTTGCGCTTGTCCCAGCTCTGGCGCAGCCCTGCGGTGAACGACCAGCTCTCGTTGAGCGAATACGTGCCCTCGCCAAACAGGGCATAGGCCTCGTTATCCGCGTCGCCGGAAGGCGAGTTCTGCGGCAGGCCGCCCTGCGCCAGCGTCCACAGCTGGATCAGCTGGGGGATGGGTATTGGTGAAGGCCCTGCGGGCCATGCGGGATTCGCCCCCACCACCTGGGTTGGCAGGTTCTGCGAACCGTCCATCTTCATCCAGAACGCGCCCACCAGCCACTCGAGGTCGCCGTCGAAAGCGTCACCGAGCAACTGCAATTCGTCGCTGTACTGGGTGGTATCGACCTGGCCGGGCCGGACCCCGGTCGTGGTCGGGTTGACCGGGTCGGTGATGGCGCCGAACAGCTGCACCGCCGTGCCGTCGGAATCGAGCACCGATTCCTCCTGCAGGTCGCGGTAGCCGATGATGTTCTTGAGGGTCAGGGAGTCGGTCAGTTCGATTTCCGTGCTGTTGGCAAAGAACAAGTTCTCGATGCTGGAGGTGCCTTCCACATCCACTTCCACATCGGTCCAGTCGCGAGCGGCCTGCCGCGCGAGTGCCTGGTCGACCAGGGGTTCGGTAGGTGTGCCGCCGAGGCCACCCAGGCCACCGTTGAATATCGCGTTGACCAGCGAGCCGAGCCCGGCGGAGGAATTGAACGCCGCGGGCACTGAAATCGGGCTCAGCATCTCGTTTTCATCGTAGGCGACTGTCATCTGGTTGCTGATGCTGTCGGTGGGCTCCCAGTCCATGGTCACGCGAACACCGTAGGAATCCTCGTCCCAGTACTTGTCTTTCCCTTTCAGGGCGTTGTCCGCAACGTTGCTCTGGTAGCCGTCGCGGTCGATGCTGATGCCGGTCAGGCGAAAGCGCATCGACTCGCTGACCGGCAGGTCGACGGCGCCCTCGGCGTGAATCAGGTCGTAAGCACCCAGGCGCACCTCGGCGTAGCCGCCGAACTCGTCACCCGGGCGCTGCGGCGTAAACAGGATCGCGCCACCGGTGCTGTTGCGCCCGAACAGCGTGCCCTGGGGCCCCTTAAGAACCTGCACGTTGGCGAGGTCGTACATCGCCAGGTTGGTGCCCTGGGTCGGTGTCAGTACCACCTCGGCAAAGTAAATGGGTACGGCCGGGTCCTCGGTGATGGTCACCGTCGACGGGCGCTGGCCGCGCAGGGTCACCAGCGGGCTGTTGGTCCCGGTGCCGGAGTTCGAGATGCGCAGCGAAGGCACGTGCAGCCCCATGTCCTCCAGGCGATTGATATTCTGGTTGCGCAGGTAGTTGGAATCGAGGGCGGTGATGGCAATGGGGATATCCTGGAGCATTTCCTCCCGGCGCCGTGCGGTGACCACCACCTCTTCGAGCATGAAAGCCCCACTGGGCTCCTGCGCCTGTACACCACCGGTATAGCCGGCGGAGCTGGCGGCGAGCAGGGCCACGGCGGACCTCAGGCGGAAGCTGTTGCTGCGGGTGAAAATTGCCCGGGGGGAGCCTGGGCTGGGGTGCTTCATATTCATTATTTTTACCTTCCTGAACAGTGCGTTATGTTATGTGGACTATCCGGTGATGTACCGCTGCCTTGGCTCCTGCCTGTCACCACCTCGATGGCGGTCTCGTTACCCTGCCGCCTTACGCTTGCATGCCCCCGCCCGTCACCAGTTGCCCCTGCGGGCACAGGCTCCTCGCCATGAACCGGGGCTGCAAGCAAGCGGCTCACTCCACAGGCAAAAAAGCCCCCCCACGGTGGGGGGGGCAGTACTGGCACTTGCCTGTGAAAAACCTGTTTGATGATTACCCTGCAGCCCGCGGGCAAATACCGATTTGCCGGCGGTCGGCCGGGGGCGCTGCAATTCGTTTCAACCGGGCTTATTCATTTATATTCCCAGCTCGTTGTATTATGCACACAGGTGAACACTCGTTCAATTAAATTTGGATGGTCGCCAAGGTGCCCGACAGGCGAATTCCCAACCAGGCAGTGAAGGTCAAAGGCGGTCATGGACAAGCAGCCCAAAACAAAACGAAGGGATCTCGAGCAATCCAAGGCGAGGATACTCGAGGCGGCGAAAACCCTGTTCACCAGCAAGGGCTACGCGCAGACCGGCCTGCGCGAGATCGCCAGGCTCGCCGATGTCTCCCCGGCCCTCACGATCAAGCATTTTGGCTCCAAGGCGGGATTGTTCGAGGCGGCCCTGATGAGCGCCCTGCGCATCGAGGAGATCACCGGAACGGAGAAACGCGGCTTCGGCAAGCGCCTGGTGCAGACGACCTTTGACGCCAGCCACACGGTCACGCTGCCCGCGATGATCTCGCTGTCGGTAGGCGACGCGGAAGCTGCGGCGATCGCCGGGAAGTTTGCCCAGGAGCACATGATAGAACCCATCGCCGCATGGCTCGGCCCGCCCCGGGCGAGGATGCGCGCCTACCTCATGGTGAGCATCTGCACCGGCACCGCCATCTACAACCGCGGCCTGAAGATAGAAAATGCGCCCTCGAAGCGCTCGGATGCGGCGAAGTGGATGGAGCAGACGATTCAGGCGCTGGTGGATGGCGAGGAGACGGGAGCCTGAGTTCATCTCCCGGGCGCCGGCCCTGAGCGGGCAACGCGCCACCCCCCTATTCCTTCTTGCTCCCCTTCGGCGGGCGGCTCGGCCGGCGCGGCTCCTCCGCCTGCCTGTCACGCTCCGCCTTGATGGCATCGATCTGCGCAGCCATCGTCTCCAGAAAGCGTTTGGAGCTACGGGAAATCTCCACGGACTTGTCCGCAGAAGAGGATTTGCCGCTTGGGGGCTTGGGAGGGGCAGGCTTTTTCAAGGTAAACGGGATGCGGCAAGGTCAACCCGAGTATAGGGGATTCGGGGCGTCCCGGGACAGTCGAGACACCTGTGTGGGGGGAAATCCGGGGCTTCGGCGCTGGCGCGCCGCGTGGCAAATTGCTGCGCGCAATTTGTCGAACGCCAGTTCTCATCGGCGGATACTCCAGCCAAACAAAAAACCCCCGCCTGGCGGCGAGGGTTTATTTGTTTGGTAGGACTACCCAGATGAATCACAACACCCCCCGGGCTGTTGTGACCCCTGCGGGGCTTCGGCGCTGGCGCGCCTCGTGGCAAATTGCTGCGCGCAATTTGTCGAACGCCAGTTCTCATCGGCGGATACTCCAGCCAAACAAAAAACCCCCGCCTGGCGGCGAGGGTTTATTTGTTTGGTAGGACTACCCAGATTCGAACTGGGGACCTCTACCATGTCAAGGTAGCGCTCTAACCAACTGAGCTATAGTCCTGTGAAGGCGGGCGATTATATAGCCCTCTGCGGCAATGCTCAACACCCCCGGGGCGACTATCTCAGCATCGCCGAGGGGAACTGGGCCAGGCACTCCGCCAGCACCCCGTTCGCCTCCTCCTCACGCTCCAGGTGACGCAGCAGGTTGATCTCCAGCTGGCAGGCTGTCTTGTGCCAGGGCTGCTGGCGGCGCGCCTTTTCAGCGAACTCGAGAGCCTTGTCAATCTGGTTCCTGCGCAGGTAACCCATGGCAATACTGAGATCGCGATCGACAGAGGGCGGCGACAAGCGGAGATCTGCCGGCGGGCGGGTATCTGCCCTGACCACCAGCCAGGCAACCGCGTCCTGGTAGGCCAGCTGCCAGCGCCCGCTGGCCAGCAGCGCCTGCAGCATGGCCGGGCCATTGCGCTGGTTTGCCGGCCACAGGATATACCTGGCCCCGGTCGCCTCGATGGCCTGCATCCAGCCCTGCCGCAGGCCCATGATGCCGACATAGGTGCGGTAGTGCTCCGCCGAATAGAGGGTATCCGCCCTGCCATCGATGTACACCTTGAGCCCGCCATCGGTGCGCAGGTGCAGGTAGCCACCCCAGTTGTACAGGGCGAAGACATTCCCCTCGATGCCGTTGACCTGCATGAAGCTGACCATATCCGCCGGATAGCTGTATTCCGCGGTGAGGTAGTGGAAGGCCGGGGCCGCCCGCAAGGGGTAGGGCCACTGGCGCCAGAGCGCAAAGCCGAGCAGGAACAGGGCAAGGGCATACTGCGCCGCCCGCTGGCGCAGGTGATTGAAGGCCAGCGCCGCCAGTGGCGCCAGCAGCACCGCCAGGGAAATGCCGAAGATCGGAATGAAACGGCGGCTGGTCAGCGCCATGGCCAGGGTCAGCGCCGTCAGCGCCAGTCCCTCCCAGGGCACACCGATGGCCCTGCGCACCCGCGGCAGGGCATAGAACACCGCCAGTGCCGGCGCCCACATGAAATAGAAGAACAGCGGCGAGCGAATCCCGCCGGGGCGGAAGGGCGAGTGCCACTCGCCGAGGTCGCGGTAGGGCGAACTGCTGTCGAAGGCGTAGACCAGCGGGTAGAGGAAGGTCTTGAAGCCCGATGGATTGAGCGCCGCGGCGGCCACGCAGATCAGGCCGGTGATTACCGCCGCGCGAAATTTCAGCAGGCTGAAGTCACGCCAGGGAAAGACCAGGATGGCCAGCGCCATCAGGCCGAAGAAGAAGCCGCCGTGCAGGTTCACCCAGAGCAGGAACAGCGGCGCCAGCAGCCAGCGCCTGGGCGCCCTGCCCAGCAGCAGAAAGAGCAGCAACGCGTACAACAGCAGGCTGTAGAGATGCGGCCGCATGTCGATGAAGGGCGCGCCGAGGGCGATCGCGATGGCGGCACACAGCAGCGCGGCGAAGGGATTGCCGCTCTCCCGCCACAGCGCCCACTGCAGCAGGAGATAGGTGCCGGCAATTACCAGCCACTTCCAGTACACCAGCGAAGCCAGCCCGAAGCCACTGGCCCAGGCGTGGAAGATGACATCGGAAAACCACTCGTGGTTGAGCCAGTCGTGGCCGTGGGCGGAATAGGACCAGTCGTCGACCATCCACGGCGTGCCGGTCTGGAACAGTTCGCGCCCGGCGGCGAGGTGCCACCAGAGGTCGGAGCCCATCATCTCGGTATAGCCGAAGGACAGGTAGAGCACGCCACCGGCGAGCAGGAGCAGGACCGCGAGCGGATCGAATACGCTTTTCCGGCTGGCCGCAGCCGCCGGGGTAGAACGCTTGCTCAAGGGGCCGGGTCCTGCATATCACAGCGGGCCGGGTGATAGGCCTTGCTGAAGTAGAGCGCCCGCTGCTTGCTCTCGTCATAGGTCCGGGCCAGGTATTCGCCGATGATACCCAGGCAGATCAGCTGTACCCCGCCAAGGAACAGGACGATGATGATCAGCGAGGGATAGCCCGGCACCGGGTTGCCGAACAGCAGGGTCTTGGCCAGCATGAACAGGCCGTAGACAAGGGCAAAGCCGGAGGTCGCCAGGCCGAGGTAGGTGGCCGCCTTGAGTGGCGCCGCGGAGAAGGAGGTAATGCCCTCCAGGGCCAGGTTCCACAGCCGCCAGTAATTCCACTTGGTGGCACCCGCTGCACGGGCTTCACGGTCGTAGAGCACGGCCTTTTGCGGGAAGCCGACCCAGGCGTAGAGCCCCTTCATGTAGCGGTGGCGCTCGGGCAGGGTCAACAGGGCATCCACCGCGCGCCGGCTCAGCAGGCGGAAGTCACCGACTTCCCGGGGGATTTCGACATCGCTGAGGCGATCCAGCAGGCGGTAGAAACCGCCGGCGGTGACCCGCTTGAGCGCCGGGTCGCCATGCCGGTTGCGCCGCTGGCCGTAGACCATGTCGTAGCCCTCGCGCCAGCCGGCGATAAATTCCGGGATCAGCTCCGGCGGGTCCTGCAGGTCGGCATCGATCAGGATGACCGCGTCGCCCGCAGCGTGCTCGAGGCCTGCGCTCAGCGCCACTTCCTTGCCGAAATTGCGGCTCAGCTCCAGCACACTGACGCGCGGGTCCCGTTCGCGCAGCGCCGCCAGCGCCTCGAGGCCGGCCGGCTCGCTGCCGTCATCGACATAGAGAATGCGGAAGTCCGCAGCGCAGCCGGCGAGCACGCCGGACAGGCGCTCGTGGAACTGCGCCAGCACGGCGCTCTCGTTATAAACCGGTACGACAACTGTAATTATCTGCGTCACGCGGTCTCCTCAGGCCCGAAACACCCAGCTATTGGCCACGGTGAAATTCCAGCTCACCACGATCACCACTGCCAGCGTCTGCGCCACCAGGTAATGCCAGTGCAGCAGGTGCACACCGGTGTACATGGTCGCGGCATTGATGACGAAACCGCAGCCTACCATGGCCAGGTAGCGGCGCAGGGCGCGGCCGTGGGGCGCCGGTTCCTGGCCCTCGGGAGCGGCAAAGGTCCAGTGGTAGTGCATGGCGTAATTGAAACAGATGGCAACGACAAAGCCGAGACTGCTGGCCAGGGTGCTGCCCAGGCCGAGCGCCACCACGCCGAGGAAAAGTACGCCGAAGTGCACCAGCGCCGTGAGCACGCCCACAACGCCAAAGCGCAGTCCCCGCGCAAGTATGCTCCTGGTGTTGCTGCTACTGCCGCACACGGAAAATCCTCAAATCGCCGACAAACAACTGGAAATTGCCGTACGCGTAACGATGCAGCAACAGTTCGGGCATGAAATGCGCAAGTTCAAAGGACGCAACCGGCTCCAGCCGGGGATGCCTCCCCGCCAGTACCTGGCGGTAAAAACTCGCGTACGCCGGCGTGGTCTTGACCAGCCGCGCCAGCACATCGGTGCGCGGGCCGTTCAGTTCATTGGGGAAGGCAGTGTCGTACCAGTTCTCACTGAGCACCAGGAAGTCCGCCTGGCGCAGGACCCGGGCGTCGCCGGCGGCGTACTCGGGGCGGAACAGGGCCTGGCCCTGGCGCGGCGGCAGGCTGCTGTAGTAGCTGAAGAACACTTTGGCGTCGGGCCGCTCGGCGAGCCAGGGACGCAACTCCCGGCGCGGGTCCCGGTGGTAGTCGGACACCATGTCCCAGGCCAGCAGGGCCGACCACAGCAGCACCAGGCCCGCCAGCCAGGGCCGGCGCAGCCAGCCCAGGTGGGCCGCGCCCACCGCGGCGAGGATCGCCGCCGCGGGAATCAGCGGCAGGTAGTGACGGTAGTAGGTCACCGGTGCGAGGAAGGCCATGAACAGGGCAAAGCCCGCCAGCGGCAGCAGCACCAGCCAGAGCCGTCGCTGGTCCGGCTGGCAGCACAGATAGCGAATCCCCGCGGGCAGCAGGAGGCAGGCGGGAACGCCCAGCCCCAGCAGCAGCACCGCCGGCAGGTTGAGCAGGTTGCGCAGCCACTTGTTGGCACCGATATCGGCGTAGCCCGTGCCGAAGGTGGTGGATTCGATGCCGCGGGTGTAGATGCGCACCAGTTCCACCTGGGTCAGCAGGGCCCAGAGCAGCAGCGGCAGCAGCAGCCAGAAAGCGCGCATCGGCCAGCCGAGGCGGCCCCAGGGCACGACCAGGGCGTAGGCCAGCAGCGGCAGCGCCCACCAGCGCGGCGCAAACCCGGCATTGGCCAGCGCCGCCATCCACACCGCCACGGCCAGCACCAGCAGGGCAATGCGCGGGGCGCTCCAGCCAGCGCGCAGGTAGTCCCAGCTGCGCCGGGGCAGGAATGGCAGGTAGGCGAAGACGGCAAACAGCCAGTACTTGGTCCAGACCGCCGCCAGTAACAGCGGGAGCGTACACAGCACGGCCAGCAGCGAGCCGCGGCGCAGCGCCCAGGCCACGGCGGCCAACAGGCTGTAGATAAAGAAAGTGGAGGTGGCGTCGACAGTGCCGGACTGGGACTGGCTGATGTGAAACCCGGACAGGGCCAGCAGGCCGCCGGCAAACCACGCCGCGGCCGGCAGCTGCGGGGCGAGTTGCAGGGTCAGCAGCACCACCGCGACGACGGTCAGCGCACCGAGCACCGCGGAGTGCAGTCGCGCCACCCGGATGTGTGCCGCGCCGTGGCAGTAGGCCTTGACCGCGCCGGCATCGCCGCGGACGCCCGCCGGTGGGGGGGCGCCGCCGAGGGTGGCGATGGCTATCGTCTGGTAGCCGGTCAGGGGACTGTAGGAAAACCCGCCCAGTGCCGCGCGGCAGGACCCTGCCTCGTCGAAATTGATCAGAGTGAAACTGCCCGGGTAGTCCCAGTCCCAACCGAGGTTGAGGGCCGAGTAAACTCGCGGCAGCAGGGCGAGCAGAAACAACAGCAATAGCGCCGCCAGCCTGCGTACAACCAGTTCCCGCGCCTGCGCCCCCGGCATGTCCTTGCGTCCCCCCATTCCGATGGCGCACAGTATCGGGGGACGGGGCGAGGAAATAAACCCCGCATAGCGTGGCAACCGATTCGAGGACTCACCAATGAAGGCATTTACCCATTTACTCGCCGCCACCGGGCTGGCCGCCGCCATGCTGCAAGGCACTGCGGCGCTGGCCGGCGACGCCGCTCTGGAGGCGGTGCTCGACGCGCGCAGCGAGGAGGACAGGTCCCGCGATCCGTATCGCCACCCCGCGGAAACGCTGGCATTTTTCCGCCTGCAACCGGGCATGACCGTCGCCGAAATACTGCCCGGCGGCGGTTGGTACAGCCGCATCCTGGCGCCCTACCTGGGTGGCGACGGCGCGCTGTACGGCGTCAATTACCGCGAGAGCATGTGGCCCCTGTTCCAGCGCGGTGAAGACTGGGCCAGGGCGCGGGCAGCCGCAACCAGGGCCTTTGCCGGCGAGGTCGCCAGTTACACCGACAACGGCATCAAGGCCAAGGGCTACAATTTCGACCAGATCCCGCCGGAGCTTGCCGGCAGCGTCGACCGCGTGCTGGTCATCCGGGCGCTGCACAACCTGAACCGCTTCGAAGCCCAGGCCGGCACCCTTACCCAGGCCCTGGCCGCGATGCGCGGCATGCTGAAACCCGACGGACTGGTCGGCGTGGTCCAGCACCGGCTGGCGGAAGCGGCTGCCGAGGAAGGCAGCGACGGCAGTCGCGGTTACCTGAAGCGCTCCACCGTTATCGCAGCCTTCGAGGCAGCCGGCTTCGAACTGGTCGACAGCAGCGAGATCAACGCCAACCCCAGGGACCAGCCCGGCCCAGAGGATGTCGTATGGCGCCTGCCACCCAGCTTTAGCGGCAGCGAGGACGACCCGGCACGGCGCGCCGCGATGCAGGCCATCGGCGAATCGGACCGCATGACCCTGCTGTTCCGCAAGGCGGCCTGAGCCAGGCGCGCTCTCGGCGGGCCCGCATGAAATAACTTCTGGTTATGGCATGAAATAAAAAAATATCATGTGGTAATTTCTTGCCCCCCTGTCTCACGCTCCTATACTGGACAGGCGGAGGGTGATCTCGAGCCATGCATGGGATGATTCGGGAACCACTCAGCACCTTCCGCCTTCGGGGCAGTTGATGAGTATTAGTCAGAGATACTCATCTCCAGTGGGACGTGATCGGCAAGGAGCCGAGTTTTCCGGCAGGGAGCTGGAAAGGAAGCACTCTGGGCAAACGCATTGCTTTACCCCGACCACGCCGTCATCTGTTCGCAGGGGCGGCGTTTTTTTATGCCTGATAAAACCCCGATGTGCATTTTTGCCGCACTCACACGGCAAGCTAGTATGTTTATTCTAATTTTCCTGCATAGGCTATGAAGCACTCGGCGGCACGCGACCGCCAGTCCAAACCCAGGAGGAGTGACACCATGGCCGAAGCCGCAGCAGCACCCAAGACCCCGACCAAAGCCGCCCCCAAACGCAAGGCTCCCGCCAAGCGCAAGCCCGCGGCAAAACGCAAGACCCCCGCCAAACGCAAACCGATCGCCAAGGCGGAAACGAAAATCGAGAAGAGCTTTGCCAAGCTCGAGAAAACCTCGTCTGAACTGGTCAGCAAGGCCAAGGAAACCAGTCGCAGCGCCTTCCTCGCCGGCCTCGGTTGCTACGGCATGGCCTTCGACAAGATGTCCGACCAGGTCGACACCGTGCAAGCCAAGTTCGACTCGCGGAAAAAAGAGGCCGACAAGGTCTACAAGAAGCTGGTCAAGCGCGGCGAGAAACTCGAGAAGGATGCCATGAAAGCCATGGACGACTTCCACCTCAGCAGCTTCGACTTTGAAGAACTTACCGACCGCAGCAAGCTCGAGGCCAGCCTGGGCAAGGCCAAGGCTGCCTTCGAAGAGCTCAAGAGCAGCGCCAGCGCACGTTTCGCCATGTGAGCTGAAGAACACTTATCCCTGCGATACAGGGCTTTTCCCGGGGCTATTTGATAGCCCCTTTTTTTGTTCTAATCGAGGTCCGACAGTGAAGTTGAAGCGAATTCCAGCATGAGCAATAAAAAGGACAAGGTCACCGACCGGGCCAGCGAGTTTGCCCGCAATATCTGGCTGGCCGGCGTCGGCGCCTATGGGCGCGCCGTCGACGAGGCGCAGAGCAGCCTGAAAAAGGCCACGCCGCAACCGCCCAAGCTGTTCCGCGAACTGGTCAAGGCCGGCGCCGCCCTGGAGGCGGAAGCCAACGAGGCCACCGCCTCCGCCCGCGCGTCGGTGGAGGAGCGCATCGCCCAGGTGCGGGAGAACTTCCACCTGCAGCGAACCGCGCGTATCGAGGACCTGCAGGTGCTGCACGCCAAGATCGACGCCCTGACCACGACGGTGGAGTCACTCAGCGCGCAGCTGGCGGCGCTGCAATCAGCCAGCACGCCCAGGCGAAAAAGCGCCGCGCCGAAGAAAAAAGCACCTGCCGTCAAAAAGGCAACCGCGGCAAAAAAAGCACCGGCAAAAAAAGCGCCCACCAGACAGGTAGCGAAGAAAAAGGCGGCGACGGCCAAGCCCAAAGCCAAGGCCAGCAGCGGAAAAGCCTGACCGCTGCCCGATGAAGACCCGCGATCGCATCCTGCATACCAGTCTCGCGCTGTTCAACCAGGAAGGAGAAGAGCACACCACGACCATCGACATCGCCAACGAACTGGATATCAGCCCGGGTAACCTCTACTACCACTTCAAGGGCAAGGACCAGATCATCGCGGAACTCTACCACCAGTATCACACCGCGCTCTCCAGCACGCTGCAGGCGCCGGTACAGGCGCCGCTGAGCGAGGATTCACGCAATGTCGAGCAGAACTGGTACTACCTCTACGTACTGCTGGAGGAGATGTACCAGTACCGCTTCCTCTACCACAACCTCGCCAACCTGCTGCAGCGCTACCCGGATATCCGCCGCCAGTTCCGCCGCCTGGTGGCACTGAAACACACCGCCCTGCACGCCATCTGCGAGACGCTGATGCAACAGGCAGTGCTCGACACGGGCGCCGAGCAACTCCACGGACTGGTGGAAAACCTCACCCTGCAGCTGACCTTCTGGCTCAGCTACGACCAGCTGCTGCACGAGAACCGCCCGCCCTACATCACCATCCACCAGGGCGTACTGCAACTGCTGGCGATGGTCGCGCCCTACCTCGGCGACGACCAACTGGCCTTCTACCGCGACTGCCAGGACATTTACGCCAATATGCTGGCGAACCAGGATTAGCCGCGCTCAGGCAACCCGCTGCAACAGGATCACGTCCGCGCCGATACGCTCCAGCTGCGCACCCTGCCGCGCCGCCCACCACTGCCAGGTCCGCTCACTGAAAAAACACACGTGAGTGGGGTCGTTCTTGTAGTGCCAGCTGGCAAAGGCCTCGCGGTCGCGCACCAGCTTGGTCATGATGCCGAGCACACCACCGGGCTCCAGCAACTCCCAGAGCCGCTGCAATTCGCGCCCCGGCTGCTGCAGGTGCTCCACCACCTCGGTGGCGGTGATGAACTGGTACCTGTGCGCGAGCACGGTGGCGTCCGGCTGGTAGAAAAGGTCGTAAAGCGCCACTGAGTGCCCGGCCTCCTCCAGCATTGCTGCCAGGGCCGGGCCGGGGCCGCAGCCGAAGTCGAGCCCGCGGGCCGCCACCGGCAGGCGCTGCAACAGCGGCTGCGCCAGGCGGGAGAGGAAGCGCCGGTAGCCGGGGTCGTCGACCTCATTGCGGTGGAGATCGTACTCGGCCTTTTCCTGCGCGCTGGTGAGATGGTACTCCGGGGCGACAAACACCAGTGCGCAACGTTCACAGCGCCGGTATTCCCGCCGCCGGTCGCGCTGGAACAGGGTGCTTTGCGCGCCGCCGCAGAGGGGGCAAGGCAAGTCACTCTTCATCTGCTATATTCCCCTCTCGACCTATCCACCCCGCAACAGGAGTCCATAAGATGACCATCAAAGTTGGCGACAAAATCCCCGCAGCCACCCTGAAAACCATGACCGCCGAGGGCCCGCAGGATATCAGCACCGCCGAGATTTTCGACGGCAAGAAAGTTGTCATGTTCGCCGTGCCCGGCGCGTTTACCCCCGGCTGCTCCAACACCCACCTGCCCGGCTTCGTGGTCAACGCGGACAAGATCAAGGCCGCCGGCGTCGACACCATTGCCTGTATCGCGGTGAACGACGCCTTCGTCATGGGCGCCTGGGGCAAGGCGCAAAACGCCGAGGAACTGCTGATGCTGGCCGACGGCATGGGTCAGTTCACCGCCGCGCTGGGCCTGGAACTGGACGCCAGCGGCTTCGGCCTCGGCACCCGCAGCCAGCGCTACGCGCTGATCGCCGAGGACGGTGTCGTCACCCACCTCAATGTGGAACCCGGCCCGGGCATCGACGTCAGCTCCGCCGAAACCATCCTCGGCCTGCTCTGAGCGGGCCCGCCGGCAGCGCACGCGGCCCGGCCCCGTGCGCTGCCCCTGCCAATTTCACACCAGTGCGACGTAGCACACCACACTGATCACCACTGCCCCGACCAGGTTCAGGGCAAAGCCCGCGCGGGCCATCCGCGCGGTACTGATCTGGCCGCTGCCGAAGACCACCGTATTGGGCGCCGTCGCCACCGGCAGCATGAAGGCACAGCTGGCGCTCATCGCCGCCGGCACCATGAGAATCTCGGGGGCGATGCCCATACCGATACCGACCGCCGCAAGAATCGGCATCAACAGCGTGGTACTCGCGGTGTTGGAGGTGGTCTCGGTCATGAAGGTGACCACCAGCGCCACCAGCAGGACCAACAGGTAGAGATGTACGCCGTGGAAGCCGGCGAAGACCCCGCCCACCAGTTCGCTGAGGCCTGAATTGACGAAGCCCTTGGCCAGGCAGATGCCGCCGCCGAACAGCAGCAGCGTGCCCCAGGGAATCTCCACTGCCTTTTCCCATTCCAGCAGGCGCCCGTCGCGCCCGTTGGGCAGCAGGAACAGCAGTATCACCGCCACCAGCGCCACCGAGGCGTCGTTGGCCTGGGGCAGGTCCAGCCAGGCGCTCCAGCCGCCGAAGGGCTCGACCCGGGTGATCCAGGCCAGGGCGGTGAGCAGGAACACCGCCAGTACCCGTTGTTCCTCCGGGCGCCAGTTGCCGACACTGGGCAGGTCGACCACCACCGGGCCGCGCAGGCTCCGGGTCAGGTAGGCGGCCATGAGGGGCACCATCACCACCACTACCGGCACACCCCAGCTCATCCACTGGGTAAAACTGATGCTGCGCCCGGTACTTTCCTCGAACACCTGCATGAATATCAGGTTGGGCGGCGTGCCGATCGGGGTGCCGATGCCGCCGACGCTGGCGGCGTAGGCGAGACCCAGCAGCAGCGGCGCCACCAGTTGCTTGCGGTCGGGGCTGGCGTCGAGCACGGCGAGCGCCACCGGCAGCAGCATCAGGGTGGTCGCGGTATTGGAAATCCACATGCTCAGGGCGGCGGCGGCGAGCATGAAGCCGAGCACCAGGCGCGGCGCGCTGCCACAGCCCACCAGCCGCACCATGCCGATCGCCACACGCCGGTGCGCGCCGGACTGCTCCATCGCCTTGGACAGCATGAAGCCGCCGAGCAGCAGCAGGATAATCGGCGAGCCGTAGGCCTGGCCGACTTCCGCCGGGGTCAGCACGCCGAACAGGGGCAGCAGGGCCAGCGGTAACAGGGAGGTTGCGGGTATGGGTATCGGCTCGAACACCCACCAGATCACGCACAGCACGGCGAGCCCGGCGACGAAGGCGACCTCCCCGCCCTGCCCCGCTGCGCTCATCCCCAATCCGGTCCCTGCAGCCGCGAGCAATCCCGCTGCAATCGTCCAATGACGCATTATTGTTGTCTCCCCTGTCGCACCAGACACGTGGCGCGCAAGGTAAATGCTGTCGCAGACAACTCACTCTGTAAAGCCTGGGGCTGCAGCCGCACCACGGCCCGTTCGCGCTTGTGCCGGGTGCGTCATTCCTTCGGGCTACTCCTCCCGGTGCCAACCTCCCGCGCCAATGCACCGAATCCCCCTGGCGAAACACGCCAAAAAGCGCACATCCATGTGCAGGCTCGAGCGGCGACGTCCTGTCGCCTAACGGTTTCGCCAGGGGGATTCGGTGCATCGTCGCTACCCATGGCACTCCGTAGTGGGGTGTTGTTCCGGAGTGGCATCCGGACGCCCCGGGGAATAAACTGGCCGGATGAACAACGTTTTACCCTCCAGCCTGATCGATCGCTTCGGCCGCCGCGTCAACTACCTGCGCCTTTCGGTGACGGATCGCTGCGACTTCCGCTGTGTCTACTGCATGGCGGAGGACATGGAATTCGTGCCGAAGAAAGACGTGCTCACCCTGGAGGAGCTCTACCAGGTCGGCCGTGCCTTCTCCGAACTCGGGGTGGAGAAGATCAGGCTCACCGGCGGCGAGCCGCTGATTCGCAACAACGTGATGTCGCTGGTCGAGCGCCTCGGCAAGTTGCCCGGCCTCGACCAGCTGGCCTTGACCAGCAACGGCTCGCAGTTGCAGCGCCTCGCCCCCGCGCTGAAGGCCGCGGGTGTCAAGCGCATCAACGTCAGCCTGGACAGCCTGAAGCCGCGCAAATTCCGCCAGCTGACCCGCTACGGCAACCTCGACCAGGTGATCGCGGGTATCGACGCGGCCATCGCGGCGGGTTTCAGCGGGCTCAAGATCAACGCGGTGATTCTCAAGGGGCGCAACGAGGACGAGGCGCTCGACCTGGTCGAGTTCGCCCGGGACCGCGGTATCGATATCGCCTTTATCGAGGAAATGCCCCTCGGCCTGATCGACGACCACGACCGCGCGCTGACTTTCTGCAGCAGCGAGGAATTGCGCGGCCTGATCGGCCAGCGTTATGCGCTGGAGGCGGAGGGCGATCCGAGCGGCAGCGGCGGCCCCTCGCGCTACTACCGCATGGCCGGCTCCGGCAGCCGGGTCGGTTTCATCTCCCCCCACAGCGCCAACTTCTGCCACCTGTGCAACCGGGTGCGGGTCACGGCGGAGGGCCGCCTGCTGCTCTGCCTCGGCAACGAGCACTCGGTGGACCTGCGCGCGGTGCTGCGGGCCGAGGGCTATACGCTGGAAAAGCTCAAGTGGGCGATTGTCGAGGCCATGGCCATCAAGCCCGAGCGCCACTACTTCGACAACAGCGAAGAACCACAGATTCTGCGATTCATGAACGCCACCGGCGGCTGACCTCCCGCGAGCCCGCCGAGAAGGAAAACTACAAAGTGCAAACAGAAAACTTCCCGCAACTCGCCTCCGTGAAGGCGATCCAGCAGGGCTTCGAATCCATCGGCTATATCTGTTCCGAGAGTATCGCCACCGCGGTCTATCTCGCCTTCCAGTTGCGCAAGCCGGTGCTGGTCGAGGGACCTCCCGGGGTCGGCAAGACCGAGTTGGCCAAGACCTCTGCCAGCCTGCTCAACGTCCCCCTGGTGCGCCTGCAGTGCTACGAGGGCCTCGACGAGAGCAAGGCCCTGTACGAGTGGAAGTACAGCAAGCAGCTGCTCTACACGCAGGTGCTGAAGGAAAAGCTCGGCGACCTGCTGCAGGGCGCACACGACCTCGCCGAATCCGTGGAACGCCTGCACCAGTTCGGCGATATCTTCTATTCCGAGGAGTTCCTCGAGCCGCGGCCACTGCTCAACGCCCTGCAACAGGAGCAGGGCGCGGTGCTGCTGATCGACGAGGTCGACAAGTCCGACTACGAGTTCGAGGCACTGCTACTGGAGATTCTCTCCGACTACCAGATCTCGATCCCGGAGATCGGCACGGTCAAGGCGCGCACTTCGCCGATGGTCTTCCTCACCAGCAACAACACCCGGGATATCTCCGACGCCCTGAAACGCCGCTGCCTGCACCTCTACATCCCCTTCCCCAGCGTGGACCTGGAGGAGCGCATCGTGCGCAGCCGGGTGCCGGACATCGACGCCGAGCTGCGCCACCAGCTGGTGGCCTTCGTGCACGGCCTGCGCGGGCTGGACCTGAAAAAGGTGCCGGCGATCTCGGAGACCATCGACTGGGCCCGCAGCCTGCTGCTGCTCTACGCCGGCAAGCTCGACGAGGCCCTGGTGCGCGACACCCTCAATGTCCTGCTCAAGTACGAGGACGACATGGAAACCGCTGGCGCCGAAGTGCCCGCACTGCTGCGCGAAGCCCGCGGCGACTAGACCATGCCGGGTAGCCTGGTCAGCTTCATCCGCATCCTGCGCTCGCACAACCTGCCGATATCCCCCGCCGAATCCCTCGACGCGGTGCGCATCGCCGCCCTGCTCGGCTACGAGGAAAAGGACCGCCTGCGCAACGGCCTGGCGATGGCCCTGGCCAAGGGCGAGGCCGAGCGCGTCCAGTTCGATATCTGCTTCGACCGCTTCTTCAACCCGCACAAGGCCGCGCCGGCGCTCAACACCGAACTGCTTGCCGCAAGCACCGCACAGGCCATGCCCGGCCAGGCCCGGGCCAGCGGGGGTGGCGGCGGGTCGCCACAGCTGCGCGAGGCGGCGCAGCAGGACCCGGCCACCGCCCAGCTACTGGAGACGCCGCTGCTGGCGGCGCTGCTGGACCAGGACCGCAGCGCCCTCAATCTGGCCATCAGCCAGGCCGCCCGGCGCGCCGACCTGCCGGATATCCGCCTGTTCACACAGAAAGGGCTATACCGCCGGCGCATCCTCGCCGCGCTGGGCGAAGAACAGCTGCGCGAGGGCGTGGCGCGGCTGGAAAGCCGCCACAGCCCGGCGGCGGAAGAGCTCAAGCGCTACCGCGACCTGCTGCGCGAGCAGATCGGCGACTTCATCGACCAGCAGTACCTCTTGCACGCCGAGGGCAAGAACCAGCGCCTGATCGAGGACATGCTCAAGCAGGCGCGCCTGAGCAATATCGAACTCGGCTACATGCAGCAGGTCGAGGCGCTGGTGCGGCGCATGGCGCGCAAGCTCGCCGCCCGCTACGCGCCGCGCCGGCGGGTCGCCCGGCGCGGCCAGCTGGACGTGCGCCGCACCATGCAGCAGGGCATCGCCCACGACGGCCTGATGTTCGACCTGCGCTGGCGCCGCATCCGCCGCGAGCGGCCCCAGGTATTCGCGCTTTGTGACGTCAGCGGCTCCGTCGCACCCTACGCGCAGTTCCTGCTGTTATTCCTGTACAGCCTGCAGGACGTGCTGCCGAAGGTACGCAGTTTCGCCTTCGCCAACCGCCTCGGTGAAATCAGCGGCCTGTTCGCCAGCCACCCGCCCGCGCAGGCCATCGAGATTGCCCGGCAGCAGTACAGCGGCGCCACCGACTACGGCAGCTCCTTGCAGGACTTCGTCAACCTCGCCTTCGACGATATCCGCAGCGGCTCTACCATCATCATCCTCGGCGACGCGCGCAACAACTACGGCGACGCCCGCTTGGACCTGCTGCAGAAGCTGTACCGGCGCGCCAACCGGGTGATCTGGCTCAACCCCGAATCGAGAAATAACTGGAAAAGTGGCGATTCCGAGATGAATCGCTACCGCAGCGCCTGTCATTTCAGCGCCGAATGCAATAACCTGAAGCAACTTGAGAGAGTCGTCGAACAACTGCTGAAGAGCGTTCGCTGATCACCATGAGCTACCAGTGCAGGGACTGCAGCTACCGGGGGCAAAAAAGCGGACCGTCCGGCGAGTGCGCCGCATGCGGCTCTTTCAATGTCCAGCGCGGCACTGACCCAACGACGACGGAGAGCCCGTCGGGCAAAAAGTTCCAGCGCGCCGCACTGGTGATTTCCTGGACTGTCCTGCTGCTAATGATCCTGCACAAAATTTTCTTTTCATGATGTTGCCCGCTGCCATGTTTCCCATGGCCAGTTCTGTTCGCGAACTGGTTCTCAAGCGCTTTACCCACCCGGAAAGCCTGTTGCGGGGTGCGCAGATCATGGCGCGCGAGGAACTCGACGAGTACGTCGCCGCCTATAGCGACACCGCACTCTCGCCGCTGGACGCCGTGCTGCGCGCCGCCGAAGCCGTCGGCGACCCCACGCTGCCGCCGACGGCCGAAAGCGCGCTGCTGGGCTGGGTCGGCGCCGCCTTTGCATACTGGGAACAGGAATTCCCCCTCGACCCCACACTGGCCCTGAAACTGCGCGCACTGAAACCGCTGGCCGCGGCCAGCGCCCTCAACGACCCACGGTTTCTCCAGCCCGGCGCGCACCCGCTCCACCAGCTGCTCGATGCGCTGCACGACGCCGCCATCGGCTGGCAGGCGGAGCTGGGCCGCAGTGGCGAGAGCGTGGTCAAGCTCATCGACGAGACCTGCGCCACCCTGCTCGACGACGGGCTTGTCGCCGGCGATGCGCGCCAGCGCGAGTTGCAGCTGGCCGCGGCGACCGAGTCCGCACAGCGCCTGCGAAGCCGCAGCCTGCGCATGAACCAGCGGGTTGCCGATGTCGAGCGCGCGCGCATGCGCAGCAACTACGCGCGGGCCACCGCCGCCGGGGCAATCAACCAGTGCCTCGGCGCGCAGCCCCTGCCGGAGGTTTTCGGCCGCTTTCTGCGCGGCCCCTGGTTCGACAGCGCACAGCTGGTGCTGCTCAAGTTCGGCGCCCCGTCGGCGCAGTGGACGCAGATGCAACAGGCCGCGCAGAGCCTCGTCACGGCCCGCCTGCCCGGCGGCGAATCGAGCAGTGCAGATGCGCACAGCTCGGCCGGTGCCATCCGCAAACTGCTGGAGCGCTGGCTGCTGAGCCTGCAGCACCAGCCCGACGCCGTGCGCCGGGAACTGGGCGAGCTGGAGTACCAGCTACTGCGCCTGCTGGGCGGCCAGGCAGTGGAACGGGCAGCCCAGGACCTCATCGAATTCGAACCCAGCGCTCAGGTACAGCCCGCCGGCGATCCCGCACTGCCAGCAACCATCGCCGCCGAGCAGTGGCTGCTGCTGCGCGAATCCGCCGATTTCACCGCCCGCCTGCAGGTCGTACTGCGCCAGGACGAACAACAGCAACTGGTCCTCAGCCACCTCTCCGGGCAGCGCCCGCGCAGCATGGGCTTCGCCGAGTTCAGCCAGCTGCTCGCCCGCGGGGCGGTGAGCCTGTTGCACTCCGGCGCCAGTTTCAGTCGCGCGCTGGCCGTCAGCGCCGGGGTCAAGCGGGCGCCGGCCGGACAGGCGCCGGCGAGCCAGGCGAGCGCCCCGCCCGCGACTGCGCTCAACCGCGAGCCCGCTCCGCAACAGCTGCCCGACGCGGCCGCCCCGACGGCACCGGCGCGGGAGCACAGGGAACTCCCGCTGCCGCCGCTCGGGACCTGGCTCGGTTTCCACGACATCGACCCGCCGCTGCTGGCCAAACTGGCCATGCACGACGCGGTGCGCAGGCTGGTGATTTTCGTCAATCGCAAGGGCGTCGAGCTGCGCCGCCTGGACGAGGAGCAATACCTGGCGCTGATCGACGGGGGGCTGGTGGATATCCTCGAGACGCGCTCGAACTTCCGCGACGAAGTCGAGCGCGCCCGCCGGCGACTACAGCGCCACGGGCAATAAGCGATGCATAACAACAATCCTCACAATACAGATAACAGGGGAGAAGAGGGGATGGACCTGGACCGACAGCACACCCGCCTGCCAGCGGGCTATCGCGTCTATATCGAAGCGGATTCGAACGACAATGAGGAACCCATCAGCGTCTGCCAGGCGCTGGACATTTCCCGCTCGGGCATTCGCCTGCAACTGGATCGTGAGTTGGCGCTCGGCGCCTTCATCCACCTCGGTGTGGAGGCCAGCGGCGAGGCACCGCTGATCCTGGTCGCCGTGGTGCGCTGGTGCCGGCCGCTGGAGGCCGCCAACGGCGGTGATGCAACCACCCACTGGCTGGCGGGCCTGGAGTTGCAGCCCGCCACCGGCTCCGACTACGAAAGCTGGTTCGCGCTGCTCGACACCCTCGAGCCCTGAGTCAGTGGTACTGGTTTTCCTCTTCCTCCTCCTCGACCAGTTCGAGGGTCAGGCCGGAGCCCATGGAATAGGCTGAGGCAGGCGCCGGCGCGGGTTGGCTTTCCCTGCGCGCTGCCGGCTCCGCCGGTTGCGCGGGCGGGGGCGGCGCCGCGGCGGAAACCTCGTCACGCCCCTCCCGGGCGAACTTGATTTTCAGCCGCACGTTGTTCGGTGAGTCCGCGTTGCGCACCGCCTCCTCCTCGCTGATCAGGCCTTCCATGAACAGCTCGAAGAGGGCGGTATCGTAGGTCTTCATGCCCGAATCCTCGGACTTCTTCATCACTTCCTTGATCCCCTCGATCTCCCCGCGCTGGATCAGGTCGCTCACCAGCGGCGTGCCCAGCAGCACCTCGATCGCCGCGCAGCGCTTGCCGTCGACGGTCGGGATCAGGCGCTGGGAGACGAAGGCCTGCAGGTTCAGCGAAAGATCCATCAGCAACTGGTGACGGCGCTCCTCGGGGAAGAAGTTGATGATCCGGTCCAGCGCCTGGTTGGCGTTGTTGGCGTGCAGGGTGGAGATGCACAGGTGGCCGGTCTCGGCGAAGGCGATGGCGTGCTCCATGGTCTCGCGGTCGCGGATCTCGCCGATCAGGATGACGTCCGGCGCCTGGCGCAGGGTGTTCTTCAGCGCGTTGTGCCAGTTGCGGGTATCCACCCCCACCTCGCGCTGGTTGATGATGCTCTTCTTGTGCCGGTGGACGTACTCCACCGGGTCCTCGATGGTGACGATGTGGCCGTAGCTGTTGGAGTTGCGGTAGTCGATCAGGGCCGCCAGCGAAGTCGATTTGCCGGAACCGGTCGCGCCGACGAACAGCACCAGCCCGCGCTTGCGCATGATGACTTCCGGCAGGATCGGCGGCAGGCGCAGGTCCTGCCAGTTGGGGATCTCGGCGACGATGTTGCGGCAGACCATCGCCACCTCGTTGCGCTGCAGGAAAATATTCACCCGGAAGCGCCCGTGGCCGGGAATCGACATGGCCAGGTTCATTTCCAGCTCCTGCTCGAACTCCGCCTGCTGGGTGGGGTCCATCACTTCGTAGGCGATCTCGCGGATCTCGCCGGGCTTCAGCACCTGCTCGGCGATCGGCTGCAGGCGGCCTTCGAACTTGGCGCAGGGTGGCGCCCCGGTGCTCAGGTACAGATCAGAGCCGTTACGGCTTGCCAGGGTGATCAACCACTCTTCGATTCTCACGATACCTCTCCCTACTCCCGTCCGTGGGCTCGTCCTGTGCGAGCCGATACAGCTAAAAATGTATCAGCTGCCCGTGGGTGCTCCCACAGGAAAGCATGGAATTCGAGAGGTAGATCACGCAAGCAGTGGGGAATGGCGAGAAAAGACGCGCAGCCCCGGCTGCGACGCCGGGGCGGTGTAGCGGGAAAGATCGCTCAGTGCAGGGCGCTGTCGCGGCGGTGTTCCTGGAAGGCGAACTCGAAAACTTCGCGGTAGGTCCGCGCGAAGTGCACGTTGATGCCCTCGCGCAGGTACTCCGGCAGGCTCTCGAAATCGCGGCGATTGGCGTGGGGCAGGATGATCTCCATGATCTTCGCCCGCCGCGCGGCAATCACCTTCTCGCGGATACCGCCCACCGCCAGCACCTGGCCGGTGAGGGTCAGCTCGCCGGTCATGGCCAGCGGCCGCTTGATCCGCTCCTTGCGCGCCAGGGAGACCAGGGCGGTGGCCATGGTGATGCCGGCGCTGGGGCCGTCCTTCGGCGTCGCCCCTTCCGGCACGTGCAGGTGGACCATGCTCATGTCGAAGAAATCCGGGTCGCAGCCGTAGTCCTTGAGGTGGGCGATGACGTAGCTGTAGGCGATTTCCGCCGATTCGCGCATGGTCTCGCCGAGCCGCCCGGTCAGCTTGAAGCCGCGGTTGAGGGTGTGGACCTGCGAGGACTCGATAGCCAGGGTCGCCCCGCCCATGGCGGTCCAGGCGAGGCCGGTGACCACGCCGAGCCCGCGCAGGGGCCTGTCCTGGCCGAAGGGTGGCTTGCCGAGCAGGTCCTCGATGTCCTTCTTGCCGATGCGCATCCTCTCCTCGCCGCCGTCGAGCTTGCGCACGATGGCCTTGCGCATGATGCGCGCCAGCTGCTTCTCCAGGTTGCGCACGCCGGCCTCGCGGCAGTAGGACTCGATGACGTACCTGAGCGCCGCGTCGTTGATTTTCAGCTCGTCGCTTTTCAGCCCGTGGCGCCCGAGCAGCTTCGGCCACAGGTGGCGCTTGGCGATGGAGAGCTTCTCCTCCGCCACGTAGCCCGCCAGGCGGATCACCTCCATGCGGTCGAGCAGCGGGCCGGGAATGGTATCCAGCTGGTTGGCGGTACAGACGAACAGCACCTTGGACAGGTCCACCCGCAGGTCGAGGTAGTGGTCGAGGAACTCGCTGTTCTGCTCCGGGTCGAGCACCTCCAGCAGCGCCGAGGCCGGGTCGCCCTGGTAGGAGGCGCCGATCTTGTCAATTTCATCGAGCATGATCACCGGGTTGGAGACTTCCACTTCCTTCAGCGCCTGCACGAACTTGCCCGGCATGGCGCCGATGTAGGTGCGGCGGTGGCCCTTGATCTCCGCCTCGTCGCGCATGCCGCCGAGGCTGAAGCGGTAGAACTTGCGATCCAGGGCGTGGGCCACGGAGCGGCCGACGCTGGTCTTGCCCACCCCCGGCGGGCCCACCAGCAGCAGGATCGAGCCGGAGATCTCGCCCTTGAAGGTGCCCACGGCGAGGAATTCCAGGATGCGTTCCTTCACATCCTCGAGGCCCTCGTGGTCGGCGTCGAGCACCTTGCGGGCGCGCTTGAGCTCGAGCTTGTCCTCCGAGTAGACCCCCCAGGGCACCGAGGTGGCCCAGTCGAGGTAGTTGCGGGTCACGCCGTATTCCGGCGAGCCGGTCTCCAGCACCGACAGCTTGTGCAACTCGTCGCGGATACGCTTCTCCACCGCCGCTGGCATCACCAGCTTCGCCATCCGCTCCTCGAACATCTCGCTGTCCGTGGTGCGGTCGTCCTTGGAGATGCCCAGTTCCTTCTGGATGATCTTCAGTTGCTCGCGGAGGAAGAACTCGCGCTGGTGCTCGCTGACCTGCTCGTTGACCTGGCTGCTGATCTGCCCCTGCAACTCCGCCACCTCGCGCTCCTTGCGCAGCAGGGTCATGACCTTCTCCATGCGCGACACCAGCGGCAGGGTTTCCAGCACCTCCTGCAGCAATTCGCCGTTGGCGGTGGTCAGGGCCGCGGCGAAATCCGCCAGCACGCTGGGCTGGCCGGGATTGAAGCTGGCCAGGTACTGCTTCAGTTCCTCGCTGTAGAGCGGGTTCAGCGGCAGCAGTTCCTTGATCTCCTTGATCAGGGCCATTGCGTAGGCGCGCACCTCGTCGGACTCCCGGTCGCCCTGGCTGCGCGGGTATTCCACCTGCACCAGGTAGGGCGGCTCCTCGCTGAGCCAGCGCACAATGCGGAAACGGCGGATACCCTGGGCGAGGAACTGCCCCTCGTGTTCGCCGCCGGTCTGCGGACGGTACAGGCGCACCACCGTGCCCATGTCCGGGAAACGCCGGCGGGTGATGTCCTGGCCGCCGGCGTGGGGCACATAGCACAGGCCCAGCAGGCCGTGGCCGGCCTCGGCCACCCGCTTCAGGGTTTGCGCCCAGACCCGCGGCTCCACGCCCAGCGGTTGCACCTGGCCGGGAAAGAACGGCCGGTTCGGTACCGGCAGCAGGTACAGGGTGGTGGGGAGGACGTCCTCGGCCACCGCCGGCGTGCCCGCGCCCTCCTCATGGGGAAGCACTTCGGGTTCCAGCGCGTCATCCTGATCGTGTTGGTCCATATCGAGCGTCTCGTTATAGGTGTTATCGCTATATGCGTCTGCGGCAGCGGATTTCAAGCGGAATAGTGCCAGCGCTACTGCCCCTGCCGGAGCGGCGCGCTATACTCCCGCTCCGCGTCAGGAAAGGCCCGCACCGCGAACACTCGCATCCCGCCCCTGACCAGACACTGTAGACCAACTGAGGAACTGAACGTGCACATCGAGCAGATGTCGGGCGAGCAACTCCAGGCCGAGTTGCAGGCCCTGGAAACCAGATACGCAGCACTGGCTGAACGCAATCTCAAGCTGGACCTTACCCGCGGCAAGCCCGGCACCGAGCAGGTGAGCCTGTCCGATGCCCTAGACGGCATTCTCGGTGGCGACTACCTCGCTGCCGACGGCACCGACGCGCGCAACTACGGCGGCCTCGACGGCCTGCCGGAGGCCAAGCAGCTGTTCGCCGGCATGCTCGGCGTGCCCGCGTCGCAGCTGGTCATCGGCGGCAACTCCAGCCTCACCCTGATGTACGCGGTCATCGACTTCGCCCTCGGCAGCGGTCTGCGCGGCCCCGACACCGCCTGGGCCAACGCCGACGAGGTGAAATTCCTCTGCCCGGTGCCCGGCTACGACCGTCACTTCGCCATCTGCGAATACCTCGGTATCGACATGGTCCCGGTGCCCATGCTGTCGAGCGGGCCGGACATGGACATCGTCGAGGAGCTGGTCGCCAGCGACCCGACCATCAAGGGCATCTGGTGCGTGCCGCGCTTCTCCAACCCCACCGGCTGCGTGTACAGCGCGGACACCGTCGAGCGCCTCGCCAAACTGGGCCAGATCGCGAGCGACGATTTCATCGTGATGTACGACAACGCCTACGCGGTGCACACCCTCTATCCGGACGCCGAGGAACTGGCCTCCATCCACGAGTTCTGCGAGCGCCACGGCACCCTGGACAACGTGTTCCAGTTCGGCTCGACCTCCAAGATCACCTTTGCCGGTGCCGGCGTGGCCTTCCTCGCCAGCAGCCCGGACAACCTGGCCGCCTTCAAGCGGCACCTCGGCTTCCAGACCATCGGCCCGGACAAGGTCAACCAGCTGCGCCACGTGCGCTTCTTCGGCGACGAGGCCGGTATCGCGGCACACATGGAGAAGCACGCGGCGCTGCTGCGCCCGCGCTTCGAGGCCGTGCTGGAAGTGCTCGAGGCCGAGCTGGCCGGCACCGGCATGGGCGAGTGGCTCTCCCCGCAGGGCGGCTATTTCATCTCCTTCGACTCCCGCCCGGGCCTGGCGCAGGAGATCGCCCGCCTGGCCAGGGAGATCGGCGTCGCCCTCACCCCGGCCGGCGCCACCTTCCCCTACGGTGAGGACCCGGCCGACAGCAATATCCGCCTGGCGCCGAGCTACCCCTCGCTGGAGGATGTGCAAGCGACGGCGGAAGCCTTCGTGGTGTGTGTGAAACTGGCGAGTGTGCGGCAGCAGATCGAGGACTGATCTGCTGCAGCGGCTGGCCGGGGGCCGCAGTTACTCTTCGGAGCCCGACTGCGGCGGACCCGCCGAAAAGGGGAAACTGGCGATATTGCTGCCCGGGGTGGCGGGTTTGAACTCGGAGACCTTCACCGAGCCCTCTTTCTCCACCTCGTCGATGCGGATGATCGACTGCAGGGGAATGTAGGAGCGGGCCACGCCATTGAACTCGTTCTTCAGCTTCTCCTCGCTGGGGTCGACCAGGATCTGTGAGCGCTCACCGAAGACGAACTCCTCGACCTCGATGAAACCCCACATGTCACTCTGGTAAATCTGGCGTGCGAACACCTCGAACACCTGACCACCATTCTGGAAAATGACCTTGTAAACGGGTTGTGCTGGCATGGACTCCTCGTAGCGTGGCATCTCTACCTGCGGGGGCAGGCAACCACCGGATTTTGGGGGGCGGCAATAGTACCACCATCGTGGCGAATTACCAGTCCGAAGGCGGCGCGGGCACTAGGTTTAAGTGCTGCCAGTCGGTATAATCGCGCCCCTTTTCCCAGAGTACGCCCGACAGCGGCGAACAGCAATCACGGTGAGCAGGAAACTCTACATCCAGACCCACGGCTGCCAGATGAACGAATACGACTCCGCTCGTATGCGCGACCTGCTGGGCGACAGCCATGGCCTGGAGCCCACGGAAAACCCCGAAGAGGCCGACGTTCTCCTGCTAAACACCTGTTCCATAAGGGAAAAAGCCCAGGAGAAGGTCTTCCACCAGCTCGGCCGCTGGAAGCACCTGAAGCAGAAGAACCCCGACCTGATCATCGGCGTCGGCGGCTGCGTGGCCAGCCAGGAGGGCGAGGCCATCGGCAAGCGCGCGCCCTACGTGGACATCGTCTTCGGCCCGCAGACCCTGCACCGCCTGCCGGAAATGATCGACCAGCGCGCGGTCAATGTCGGCAGCGGCGCCGGCGGCACCCTGGTGGTGGACATCAGCTTCCCGGAAATCGAGAAGTTCGACCGCCTGCCGGAGCCCAAGGTGGAGGGCCCGACGGCCTTCGTCTCTATCATGGAAGGCTGCTCCAAGTACTGTACTTTCTGCGTCGTCCCCTATACCCGCGGCGAGGAGGTCTCCCGCCCCCTCGACGACGTGATCGCCGAGATCGCCCACCTCGCCAGCGGCGGTGTGCGCGAGGTGAACCTGCTGGGCCAGAACGTCAATGCCTACCGCGGCGCGACCCACGACGGCCAGGTCGCCGATTTCGCCGAGCTGCTGCACTTCGTGGCGAAGATCCCCGGCATCGAGCGCATCCGCTACACCACCTCCCACCCGGTGGAGTTTTCCGATGCCCTGATCGACGCCTATGCGGAAATCCCGCAGCTGGTAGACCACCTGCACCTGCCGGTACAGAGCGGCTCGGACCGCATCCTGGCCGCCATGAAACGCGGCCACACCGCCCTCGAGTACAAGTCGAAGATTCGCCGCCTGCGCAAGATCCGCCCTGATATCAGCATTTCCTCGGATTTTATTGTCGGTTTCCCCGGAGAAACCGAGGCGGACTTCGCCGCCACGATGAAACTGATCGAGGATATCGGCTTCGACACCTCCTTCAGCTTCGTCTACAGCGCCCGCCCGGGCACCCCGGCCTCGGACCTGCCGGACGAGACTCCGGAAGAGCTGAAGAAGCAGCGCCTGCAGATTTTGCAGACGCGCATTCTCCAGCACGCCCAGGGCATCAGCCGGCGCATGGTCGGCACTGAGCAGCGCATCCTGGTCACCGGCGTATCGAAAAAGGACCCCGGGCAGTTGCAGGGGCGTACCGAGAACAACCGGGTGGTGAACTTCCACTGTGACGATCTTTCATTGATTGGCGGCTTTGCCACGGTGGATATCCTGGAAGCCCTGCCGAATTCCCTGCGCGGTGTCCTTGTCTCCTGAGCTCATGTGCATCCGGCTCGAACCGCAAATTGCTACTACAGAAGCACGCTCGGCAGAGGCGCTGCTGCAGGGGCTGGCTGCTGGAACCGTTAGGCGACAGGATGTCGCCGCTCGAGCCTGTACAGGGATGTACGCTTTTTGGCGAGTTCCAGCAGCCAGCCCCTGTAGCGGCGCCGGCCCGAAAGCCACCATGGGGACCTCCTCTACGCGTTCCATCCACGTCGCTGGCCCCGTGCCGTTTCTGTTGACGCCGCCGGATTCCCGGTTATCCTTAAACCAAGACCAACTGCCCTCCCGGGCCCCCTGACCAGCTTGACTAACGAACCCCCCGCAACGAGCCCGGCTCCCGAGCCGGCGACAGCACAGCTTTTGACCCTCGAACCCAATGACCCGCGTCATCTGGCCATGCTCTGCGGCCAGCTGGATCGCCATTTGCGGCAGATCGAGGAGCGCCTCGGGGTGCGTATCGCCAGCCGCGGCAACGAATTCCAGATCAGCGGGCCGGAGGGCAAGGTGCTCACCGCGCGCCAGCTGCTGAGCCAGCTGTATGCCGAGATCTGCCAGGGCATCGGCCTGTCGCCGGAGTCCCTGCACCTGCACCTCAACCAGGCCGGACTGGAAAGCCTCGCGGAGGACGCCGAGGCGCAGAAGGACGGCAATGTCGATGCCATCCAGGTGATCCGCACCCGCCGCGCCGCGATCAAGCCCCGGGGCAAGAACCAGCAGGGCTATGTGCGCGCCATCAAGCACTGCGACATCAACTTCGGCATCGGCCCCGCCGGTACCGGCAAGACCTACCTCGCGGTGGCCTGCGCGGTGGAGGCGCTGCTCGAGGAGAAGGTGCGCCGCATCCTGCTGGTGCGTCCGGCGGTGGAAGCCGGCGAGAAGCTGGGCTTCCTGCCCGGCGACCTGGCGCAGAAGATCGACCCCTACCTGCGCCCGCTCTACGACGCCCTCTACGAGATGCTCGGCTTCGAGACGGTCAACAAGTACATCGAGCGCTCGATCATCGAGGTCGCGCCGCTGGCCTTCATGCGCGGGCGCACCCTGAACAATGCCTTCATCATCCTCGACGAGGCGCAGAACACCACCCGCGAGCAGATGAAGATGTTCCTCACCCGGATCGGCTTCGGCTCCACCGCGGTGATCACCGGTGACGCCACCCAGATCGACCTGCCGCGCGGCGCCCAGTCCGGACTGACCCACGCCGGCAACATCCTGCACGGGGTGGACGGCATCAGCTTCACCTGGTTCGCCAACAAGGACGTGGTCCGCCACCCGCTGGTGCAGCGCATTGTCGAGGCCTACGAGGCCCACGAGGACCGGGCCACGCCCCTCGACGCCCCGCGCGACAGCCAGCGGGAACAGCGCAAGCCATGAACCTGCAACTGGACATCCAGAGCGCCAGTGTGGAACCCGTCCCCGACGAGGACGACATACGGCGCTGGATCACCTGCGCCCTCGAGAACCGCGGCCCCGCGGACAGCGAGATCAGCCTGCGCTATGTCGACAGTGAGGAGATGGCCGAGCTGAACTCCCGCTATCGCGGCAAAGCCGGGCCCACCAACGTACTTTCCTTCCCCTCGGACCTGCCCCCGGAACTCGAATTGCCGCTGCTCGGCGATATCGTCATCTGCGTGCCGGTGGTGCAAGCCGAGGCGCAACAGCAGGGCAAGCCGCTGGCCGCACACTGGGCGCACATGGCGGTGCACGGCACCTTGCACCTGCTGGGCTACGACCATATAGAAGACGACGAGGCGCGCGAGATGGAGGCACTGGAGACGGCCATCCTGGCGGCGCTTGAATTTCCCTGTCCCTACGCGGACGAACACTGCACGGAGCATGCTGGCGCATGAGCGACGAGAACCCAGGCAACGACAACGGCGAGCGATCCTGGCTGGACAAGATCAGCCAGATCTTTTCCAGCGAGCCACGCACCCGGGGCGACCTCGAGGGTGTCCTGGCGGTTGCGGCGGAAAACGAGGTCATCGACCCGGATGCCCGCAGCATCATGGAAGGCGCCATGCAGGTCAGCGACATGCAGGTGCGCGACATCATGATCCCCCGGGCGCAGATGGAGATCATCAAGGGCGATGCCACGCTGGAGAACATCCTGCCGCAGATCATCCGCTCCGCCCACTCCCGCTACCCGGTGATCGGCGAGAGCCCCGACGACATCCTCGGCATCCTGCTGGCCAAGGACCTGCTGCCGCAGATCCTCAACAACGACCGCGACTCCTTCCGCATCGAGGACCTGTTGCGCCCCGCCGTGGTGGTGCCCGAAAGCAAGCGCCTCAATGTGCTGCTGCGCGAATTCCGCGAGAATCGCAACCACATGGCGATCGTCATCGACGAGTACGGCGGCGTCGCCGGGCTGGTCACCATCGAGGATGTACTGGAGGAAATCGTCGGTGAAATCGAGGACGAGACCGACGTCGAGGAAGACCGCTTCATCCGCAAGATTTCCGACGACGACTTCTACGTCAAGGCGCTGACCCCCATCGAGGACTTCAACGACTACTTCGACGCCAAGTTCAGCGACGACGAGTTCGACACCATCGGCGGGCTGGTCATCCAGGCCCTCGGCCACATGCCCACGCGCAACGAGGTAGCGGTGATCGAGGAGTACGAATTCAAGGTGATCAACGCCGACCAGCGGAAAATCCACAGCCTGCGCATGCGCCCCTTGCGTCAATAGCGGGAACTCCCCCCAATGTCCAAGACCCGCGACTGGGTTCTCACACTGCTGGTAGCACCGCTGGCAGGAGCGCTGGTTACGCTGTCACTCGCCCCCTTCGACCTGTGGCCGGCCGGCATCGCCAGCTGTGCCCTGCTGGCCTGGCTGCTCAGCACCTGCGGCCCCGGCGCCGCGGCCCTGCGCGGCTGGTGCTACGGCCTCGGCCTGTTTGGCAGCGGCGTGTCCTGGGTGTACGTGAGCATCCACGTCCACGGCTACGCCTCGGTGCCCCTGGCAAGCTTCCTCACCGCCCTGTTCTGCGCCGGCCTGGCGCTGTTCCACGCCCTCTTCGGCTGGACCTACGCCCGCTTCATCCGCCTCCTGCCCGGCGGCATGCTGATCGGCTTCCCGCTGCTGTGGGTGCTGTTCGAGTGGCTGCGCGGCTGGCTATTCACCGGCTTCCCCTGGCTCTACCTCGGCTACGCCCACATCGACACCTGGCTGGCGGGCTGGGCCCCGGTTGGCGGGGTATTCTTCCTCTCCTTCATCTGCGCGATCACTGGCAGCATCCTGTTCCTCGCCTGGCGCAGCCGCCAGGCGATGTCCATTGCCACCTACGTGGTGGTCGCCGTCACCCTGTGGGTCGGCGGGGCAGTGCTGCGGCCCATTGAGTGGGTGGTGCCGGCCAGCGAGGAGCCGCTGTCGGTGGCCATCCTGCAGCCCAACGTGCCCCAGGAGCACAAGTGGGACCGCCGCTACTACCTCGACATCCTCAGCCACCTGCGCCGCGAGACCGCCCCCCTGCTGGGCCGCGACATCGTGGTCTGGCCGGAGGCCGCGGTACCCGACTTCTACCAGAACGTCGGCGACTTCCTCGAGCCGATTGCCGAGCGCGCCGCGGTCATGGACAGCACCCTGATCCTCGGCATCCCCTACCGGGAAACCGATGGCCGCTACTACAACAGCGTGGTCGCCCTCGGCAACGGCGAGGGCACCTACTTCAAGCACCAGATGGTGCCCTTCGGCGAGTACGTGCCACTGGAGGACTACCTGCGCGGCCTGATCGCCTTCTTCGACCTGCCCACCTCCCACTTCAGGGGCGGGCCGGAAAAACAGGAGGCGCTGCGGGTCGGCGCCTTCCGCATGGCGCCCTCGATCTGCTACGAGATCGTCTACCCGGACCAGGTCGCCTGGGGCGCGCGGCGCTCGGACCTGCTGATCACGGTCAGTAACGACAGCTGGTTCGGCGACAGCATCGGCCCCCTGCAACACCTGCAGATGGCGCGCATGCGGGCGCTGGAAAACGGCCGCTACCTGATCCGCGGCACCAACAATGGGGTCTCCGCCATCATCGACCAGCGCGGCCGGATCGTCGCGGAAACCGGGCAGTTCGTCGCCACCACGCTGACCGGCGAGGTCGAGCCGATGCTGGGCAAGACGCCCTTCGGCAGCTTCGGGCCGCGGCCGTTTATCATTTCCTGCCTGTTGAGCCTGCTGCTGATGTACCTGCTGTATGTGGGTTTGTGGCGAGATTCGGATTCGGACTGAACCGGGGTTACGGCAGCTCCGTTGACGGCGCGGCCACGAGAAGAGGGGCCCCGAAAACCGCGTAAAGCGCCATCCATGGCAGCTTGAGTTCGGCCATGCCCGAAAAGAGGGGCAGGCTCTCCGTGGCCTCACACATTTTCGGGGCCCCTCTTCTCGTGTCCACACCTCTCCCGTGCCACATTGAAAGCACGCGGCTCTGTCACTGGCACGGCAGAGGACTGCTCGCGTTACAGGGCTACCAGAAAACATCCGAGGCCAGGGATGGCCGAGGTTGAGCTGCCATGGATGGCGCTTTTGCGGTTTTCTGGCAGCCCTGTAACGCGAGCAGGCCGGCTCTCGAAGCCGCCTGCCAGGGCAGCTCCGTGCCCCCGCAGCCGGACAGCCGCAACCCGCCGTACCACTGTGACGCTCAGCACCAATAACTGATAGAATTCCGCGCTTGTTTTTTGCGTCCGGCGCGCACCGGATATTCAACGAGATTTGGCCCCCCATGGACCCCCATTACAATCCCGAAGCCCTCGAAGCCAGCGCCCAGCAACACTGGCAGGACAACGACAGTTTCGCCGTCGACGCCGACGCCTCGCGCGAGAAGTTCTACTGCCTGGCGATGTTCCCCTACCCCAGCGGCAAGCTGCACATGGGCCACGTGCGCAACTACACCATCACCGACGTGATCGCCCGCTACCAGCGCATGCTGGGCAGGAACGTGCTGCACCCCATGGGCTGGGACGCCTTCGGCCTGCCGGCGGAGAACGCCGCCATCCAGAACAGGACCGCGCCGGCCAAGTGGACCTACAGCAATATCGACTACATGAAGAGCCAGCTGAAGAGCCTCGGCTTCGGCTTCGACTGGAACCGCGAACTGGCCACCTGCCAGCCGAACTACTACAAGTGGGAGCAGTGGTTCTTCACCCGCCTCTACGAGAAGGGGCTGGTGTACAAGAAGATGGCCACGGTGAACTGGGACCCGGTAGACCAGACCGTACTGGCCAACGAGCAGGTGATCGACGGCCGCGGCTGGCGCTCCGGTGCGCTGGTGGAGCGCAGGGAAATTCCCCAGTGGTTCATCAGGATCACCGACTACGCCAACGAACTGCTCACCAGCCTCGACCAGCTCCCCGACTGGCCGGAGCAGGTGCGCACCATGCAGAAGAACTGGATCGGCAAGTCGCGCGGTGTGGAGATGACCTTCGATCTCGCCAGCCCGGTGAACGGCCACGCCGCGTTTGATGTCTACACCACCCGCCCGGACACCCTGATGGGCGTGACCTACGTCAGCCTCGCGGCGGAACACCCGATCAGCCTGGCGCTGGCCGCCGGCAACCCGGCGCTGGCGGCCTTCATCGAGGAGTGCAAGACCAACTCCGTGGCCGAGGCCGACATGGCGACCATGGAGAAGAAGGGCATGGACACCGGCCTGCGCGCCGTCCACCCGCTCACCGGCGAGGAGGTCCCGGTGTGGGTCGCCAACTACGTGCTGATGGACTACGGCTCCGGCGCGGTGATGGCGGTACCGGCCCACGACGAGCGCGATTTCGCCTTCGCCAACACCTACGGCCTGCCGATCACCCAGGTGATCGCCAGCACCGACAGTCAAGACGCGGCCTTCGACAGCGCCAACTGGCAGGAGTGGTACGCCCGCAAGACCGACATCCAGCTGGTCAATTCCGGCGAGTTCGATAACCTGAACTTCAAAAAGGCCTTCGACGCCATCGCCAAGGCGCTGCACGACAAGGGCAAGGGTTCGGTCAAGACCAACTTCCGCCTGCGTGACTGGGGGGTTTCCCGCCAGCGCTACTGGGGCGCGCCGATCCCCATGCTCAACCTGCCCGACGGCGGTGAGATCCCGGTGCCCCTGGACAAACTCCCGGTATTGCTGCCGGAAGACGTGGTCATGGACGGCACCAGCAGCCCGATCAAGGCCGACCCCGAGTGGCGCAAGGCCGACTGGTACGCCGCCGGCGCCGAGCACGAGACCGACACCTTCGACACCTTCATGGAGTCGAGCTGGTACTACGCCCGCTACACCTGCCCGGACTTCGCCGAGGGCATGCTGGATAGCGACCGCGCCAACTACTGGCTGCCGGTGGACCAGTATGTCGGCGGCATCGAACACGCCATCCTGCACCTGCTCTACGCCCGCTTCTTCCACAAGCTGATGCGCGACGAGGGCCTGGTGAGCAGCGACGAGCCCTTCAAGCGCCTGCTCTGCCAGGGCATGGTGCTGGCCGATTCCTTCTACAAACAGAACGACGACGGCAGCAAGAGCTGGTTCAACCCGGCCGACGTGCAGCTGGAGCGCGACGACAAGGGCAAGGTGGTCAGCGCCTCGCACCCCGAGGCCGGTGCGCTGGAAATGGGCGGCATGACCAAGATGTCCAAGTCGAAGAACAACGGCATCGACCCGCAGACCGCCGTCGACCAGTACGGCGCCGACACCGTGCGCCTGTTCACCATGTTCGCCGCGCCGCCGGAACAGACCCTGGAGTGGAGCGACTCCGGCGTCGAGGGCGCCAGCCGCTTCCTCAGGCGGTTGTGGAAGCTGGCCGCGGGCCTCGTCGAGGGTGGCGCCGTGCCCGCACTGGCCGCCGACAGCCTGGACAGCCAGCAGAAAGACACCCGGCGCAAGATCCACGAGACCATCGCCAAGGTCAGCGACGACTACGGCCGCCGCCAGACCTTCAACACCGCCATCGCCGCGGTGATGGAGCTGAGCAACGAACTCGGCCGCCTCGACGCCAGCGAACAGGGCCGCGCGGTCCTCGCCGAGGGCCTGCGCGCGGTGGTGCTGCTGCTCAATCCCATCGTGCCGCACATCTGCCACGCCCTGTGGCCGCTGCTCGGCGGCGCCGGCGAGGTGCTCGACGCGCTCTGGCCGCAGGTGGATGAAAGCGCCCTGGTGCGCGACAGCCTGGAAGTAGTGGTGCAGGTCAACGGCAAGGTGCGGGCGAAGATGGACGTGCCCGCGGACGCCGACAAGGCCGCCCTCGAGGCCGCCGCCCTGGCCCAGGACAACGTGCAGCGTTTCCTCGACGGCGTTACCGTGCGCAAGGTCATTGTTGTGCCGGGCAAATTGGTTAATATTGTCGCCAACTGATCGCACCGGAGTCGCCATGCTGCGCCACACCGCCACCGCCGTCCTGCTGCTCGCCACACTCACCCTGGGCGCCTGCGGCTTCCACCTGCGCGGCACCGGTGCCGGGGTGACCGTCTCCGAACAGTGGCGCTCGATGTACCTGGTCACCGGCAACCGCAACAGCGAGTTCAGCCGCGAGGTCCTCGCCCGCTTTGCCGCCAACGGCATCCAGTGGACCGAGGAGCGCGAGCAGGCCAACTACCTGGTGGTGCTGGGGCCGGAGCGCTTCAGCCAGAAGAACCTCTCGATCAACTCCGAGGCCCGCGCCGCGGAGTTCGAGCTGACCCTCGCCGCCACCTTCTCCATCCGCGGCAACGACGGCAAGCCGGTCATGCCCGACACCCAGGCCAGTGTGCTCAAGCAGATGGAGAACGACCCCCGCAACGTGGTCGGCAAGGCGGAGGAGATCCGCATCCTGCGCTCCGAGATGCGCACCGAGCTGGCCCAGCAGATCATGCGCCGCATCGCCTTCTTCGCCGCCAGCCAGGACGCCTGATGCGGCTCTACCCGGAGAAGCTTTCCGGAGAACTGAAGAAACAACTGCTGCCCGTCTACCTGGTCAGCGGCGAGGAGCCGCTGCTGGTACAGGAGTGCTGTGACGCCGTGCGCGCCGCCGCCCGCGCCGCCGGCTGTGCCAGCCGCGAGCTGATCGAGGGCGCCGACAGCAGGAACTTCGACTGGCAGGCCCTGCTCAACAGCGCCGCCGACATGTCCCTGTTCGGCGACCGCAAGCTGATCGAGCTGCACCTGCCCAGCGGCAAGCCCGGCGCCGAGGGCAGCAAGGCCATCGTCGAGTACCTCGAGCGCAGCAGCGGCGACGACGTACTCCTGCTGGTCTTCGGCAAGATCGACAAGCAATCCACCAACAGCAAGTGGTTCAAGGCCCTGGACAAGGCCGGCGCCACGGTCCAGGTGTGGCCGGTGAAGGCCCACGAGCTGCCGCGCTGGCTGCAGCAGCGCCTCGCCGCCGCCGGGCTGGAGATCGACCGCGACGCCCTCGACCTGCTCAGCGACCGGGTCGAGGGCAACCTGCTGGCGGCGGTGCAGGAGGTGGAGAAGCTCAAGCTGCTGGCGGAGGGCGGCCGGGTGAGCGCGGCCACCGTGACCAGCGCGGTCTCCGACAACGCCCGCTACAACATCTTCGACATGGCCGACCGGGCCCTGGCCGGCAACGCCGCGGAGAGCATCAAGATGCTGCGCGGCCTGCGCGGCGAGGGCACCGAGCCGACCATCGCCCTGTGGTCCCTGCTCAAGGACATCCGCACGCTGCAGCAGGCGCGCAGCGCGGTGGACGCCGGCCAGCGGCCGCAGCAGGTGCTCTCCGACCTGCGGGTGTTCAAGAACCGCCTCGACCTGATGCAGTCCGCCCTGCAGCGCCACAACCGCGGCTCGCTGATCCGCCTGCTGAGCCAGGCCGCCGCCACCGACGGCTCGATCAAGGGCTTCGCCGACGGGCGGCCCTGGGACCAGCTGGAACGGCTGGTGCTGGCGATCGCCGGGCGCGGCTGACACGCAGGCTCGCCCTCGCCCGCCAGAGTGGGGGGGGCAGATCGGGTGCCACGAACCCGAGCGCAACTGGAACGGCCCTCCTTCGCGACAAAAGCGTTTATAGTCGCTGCGGAGGGCCGTTCCAGTTGCGCTCTACCGCCAGTGCCAGGTACAGATCGCTGGCCGATTGGTCTAACCGCGCTACGCCGAGCCTCTCGGAGACGCCCTTCTGCAGCGGCTATAAACGCTTTTGCCGCGGAAGAAGGGCGTCTCCGAGAGGCGCTACCACCCGATCTCTGACAGAAAATTAGCCAGAACATCAAAAACTTATCAAGGCACCGAGTATCGCTCGCACAACGCTGGCTGCCGGGTTGGCTGTGCCACCTGTCGCCTGATCAGGCAGGTGTTTGCGGGCGTTCGGGCTTTGTACATTTTCCGCTTGCCTTATCTCCGACTCAGAACTACTGTACATACATACACTGTATTTATGTACAGACCCAGGCGGCCTGCCGGACACGAGCCAGGTGCGCAAACTGATGAGGTGAAGCCATGAACGAAGCACTGCAACGCGTTATCGAGCGCCGCGACACCTGGCGCGGCACCCAGTCCGCCCCCGGCTACTTCAACCACAGCGCCAACAGCGCCCTCCACGGCCCGGAGGGCTGCCTGCCCACCGGCTACAGCAGCCTCGACGCCGAGCTGCAACAGGGCGGCTGGCCGCTGGACAGCACCATCGAGCTGCTCAGCGACGGCTGCGGCCTCGGCGCCATGGGCCTGTTCCTGCCGGCCATGCAACAGCTCAGCGCCGAGGGGCGCTGGCAGGTCTTCATCGCCCCGCCCTTCACCCCCTACGCGCCCCTGCTCAAGGCCCGGGGCATCGACACCGGGCAGATCCTGCTGGTGCACCCGCGAAACCGCGAGGACCTGCTCTGGGCCACCGAACAGGCCCTGCGCAGCAGCACCTGCAGCGCGGTCTTCAGCTGGCTGGGGGCGGCGGACTACCACTACGCCGAGCTGCGCAAGCTGCAGCTGGCCGCCGCCGGCGGCGACAGTCTCGCGGTGCTGTTCCGCGCCAACAGCGCCGCCCACAACCACGCCCCCGCGGGCCTGCGCCTGCAGATGCGCGCCTACCGCCAGGTGCACATCCTGAAGCAGCGCGGCGGCAACCAGGACCTGGACGTCGACCTGCCCCCCTCGGAGGACGTGCCCGGGCAGCCGCAACTGTGGGAGCTGCCCCCGGTCCCGGCCCAGGCCTCGCTGGAGCAGGCGGCCTTTTCCTTCGCCTGAGGCGAGCCCGGCCGGCGGGGTGACCGCCGCCCCGCACCCGCCTGCCGGTCGCAGCTGCTATGCTTTCGGCACCTGAAACTGGCGGAGGCTGCGGTGAGCGGGGATGAATGGCTGACGCAATACGGTGTCACCCTCGGTGTGGGGGCGCTGATCCTGCTGATGATCTACATCGTCTGGGATCTCGCCCGGCGCAGTAACGCGGGCCGGTTCGGCACCATGATCCTCTACATCGCCCTGGCCATGGGGGTACTGGGGTTTGTTATCAAAGTGGTCATTACCCTGGTGATGGAAGCGGAAGGCGTCGGATGACGAACATCGAACTCAAGGTCGGCGATATCACCACCGCCAGGGTGGACGCCATCATCAACGCCGCCAATGAAGCCATGCTCGGCGGTGGCGGCGTGGACGGCGCCATTCACCGCGCCGCGGGCCCGGCCCTGCTGGCCGCCTGCCGCGAGGTCCCGGCGGTGGACGGCGTCCGCTGCCCCACCGGCGAGGCGCGTATTACCCGTGCGGGCAATCTGCCGGCAAAGTACGTCATCCACACCGTCGGCCCGGTCTACGCCAGGGCCGCTGACCCCGCCGCATTGCTCGCCGCCGCCTATCGCAACAGCCTGCGCCTGGCCCTCGAACACGGCTGCAAAACTGTCGCCGCGCCGGCCATCTCCTGTGGCGTGTACGGCTACCCCCTCGAGGAGGCCGCCGCCATTGCCCGCGACACCTGCGGCGCGGCGGAGTTTGCCGGCCTGGCCATCATCTTCTACCTGTTCAGCCCGGACATCCTCGCCACCTGGCAGGCCGCCTTCTCCCGGCACGCCTGATCCCCCCAATGAGCCTGTGGTTGTGCCTGCGTTTCCATCGCCTGCCGCTGGAGTCCCTGAGCCGCGAGGAGCACGGCGCGGTGGTGGTGCTGGAGCGCCAGCGGGTGTTGCGCGCCAACGACTGCGCCGCCGCCCTCGGCATCCGCGAGGGCATGGGCACAGCCACCGTGCGCGCCCTCGCCGGGGATGAACCCTGCCAGCTGCTGGAGCGCGACCGCGAGGCCGAGGCCCGCAGCCTGCAGGGCCTGTGCTGCTGGGCCTACAGCGTCAGCCCCAGCCTGTTCAGCTACCGCGAGGACTGCCTGCAACTGGAAGTGGGCGCTTGCTTAACCCTGTTCCGCGGGTTGCAGCCACTGCTGGCCACGGTCGACAGCGGCCTCCGCCAGCGCGGCTTCCGCGCCAGCCAGGCGCTGGCCCCCACCCCCGCCGCGGCCTGGCTGCTCTCCCACGCCGGGGAGGCCGGCGCCATGGACTGCGCGGCGCCGCTGGCGGAGCGCCTGGCCCCCCTGCCCCTGGCCCTGCTGCAGGACTTCTCCACCAGCGTGGACTCCCTGCGCCGCGCCGGCCTGCACACCCTCGGGGACATCCTCGCCCTGCCGCCGACGGCGCTGGCCCGGCGCTGCGGCGCCGACTTTCGCGACTTCCTGCAGCGGCTGCTGGGCCAGCGCGACGACCGCCGGGCCGACTACCGGCCGCCGCCGGTGTTCAGCGACGCGTACTGGTTCGGCTACGAGGTGCGCGCCAACGAGGAGCTCTACCCGGCCCTGCAGCGCCTGTTGCAGTCCCTCTGCGGCTTCCTGCGCAATACCCAGCTGCAGACCGGCGAGATCCGCTGGCAGCTGCAGGGCGTCGACAACTCCCTGCGCAGCCTCACGGTGCGCAGCAGCTGCCGCCACAGCGACTGGGAGAACTGGTTCCAGCTGAGCCGGATACGCTTCGACCAGCTGGCCCTGGACAGCGGCGTCGAGGGCATCGCCCTTACCTGCGAGCAGCTGCACAGCGGCGAACTCGAGAGCCCCGACCTGTTCGCCCCGCGCAAGCAGCGCGAGCCGCTGGCGGCCCTGCTCGACCGGCTGCGCAACCGCCTCGGCCTGCAGGCGGTGCAGACCGTCGGCTGCCGCGACGAACACCTGCCGGAACTCGCCCTCCACGTCAGCAGCGGGCGGCCGGCGGACGAGCCCGGCGAGGCCTGCGCCCAGCGCCCCTTCTGGCTGCTGCCCGCCCCCCAGCCCCTGGCCGGCGGGCGCCACGGCCTGCGCTGGCAGGGCCCACTGGAGCTGGTCTACGGTCCCGAGCGCATCGAGGACAACTGGTGGCAGGAACCGGCCAGCCGCGACTACTACATCGCCCGCGGCAGCCGGGGGCAGTTTTACTGGGTATTTCGCGACCGCCTCGCCCGCCGCTGGTTTTTACATGGTATCTTTGCCTGAAATTGCCGCAGCTCCAGACCATTGGGAACCTGGAAACCGGGTAGGCGGCTGAGGAGCGGCGGGCGGCAAGTGCCCGCTGGAACCATGAGGCGACAGGACGTCGCCGATTGAGCCTGTACATGGATGTACGCTTTTTGGCGTGTTCCAGCGGGCACTTGCCGTCAGCCGCGACCCCACCCACCCCAGGCAAAAGACCGGTAATTCGCAAGCTGGTTAGAATGCGCTTTCTAACCCGATAAACGACAATAAGGCCTGCACCCAAGGGCCAAGTGGTAGTACAGAACGATGGAAATGAGAAAACTGCTGGTGGTCCACGACCCCACCCGAGAGGAACAGCCGGCCCTCGACCTCGCCGCTGGCATCGCCAGGGACATCGGCGCCAAATTACTCCTGTTCGGCTGCATCCACGGCGAAGTCTCCGACGCCGAGTACGGCAACGAGGAAGTCAAGCGCCTGGTGCGCGAACACAAGGCGCAGCTGGATGCCCTGCTGGCCCCGATCGCCGCCGAGGGTATAGAAACCAGTTCCGACGTCGACTGGGACAAGGACTGGCATCACGCCGTGGTGCGCGCCGCGGCCCGCGACTTTGCCGACATCGTGTTCAAGGCCTCCTTCCACAACCCCCGCCGCCGGGTGCTGAAGTTTACCGGGGATTCCATCCTCATCCGCGAGTGCCTGTGCCCGGTGCTGATCATCAAGCGCGCCGGCCGCCGCGACCCCTCGCGCATCCTCGCCGCCATCGACATCCAGGCGCGCACCGAGTCCTACACCAAGCTCAACGACCACATCCTCGAGTTCAGCCGCCGCATCGTCGATTCGCTGCAGGCGGAAGTGCACGTGGTCAACGCCTTCCCGGATTTCCGCATGGTGCCGGACCGGGCGCGGATCATGGAACTGGCGAAGGTGGAAAGCGACCACGTGCACATCAAGCTGGGCGCACCGGACAAGGTGATCGTCGAGGTGGCGAAGAACATCGACGCCAGCCTGGTGGTGGTGGGCAACTCCCACCGCTCGGGCCTCGCCGCCCTGCTCCATGGCAACACCTCGGAGAAGATCCTCGGCAAGCTCGACTGCAACGTCCTGGCCATGCCCTGAAGGCCGCCCGCCGGCCAGTGATCTCCTGCAAACCAGTACCCGCATACAATAAGAGCGAAGCATGACCGAAGCACAATGGGCGCCGGGTGACGACTCCGGCCTGCAGATCCCCGCCAATATCGCCGCCGTGCGCGAGGGGGGCTGCGATTTCCTGACCCGCGCCTTCCGCGCCTCCGGCGCACTGGCCGATGACAACAGCGTGACCCGCATCACCGAGGCCGAGGAGTGCTTCGGCGGCGGCACCGGGGCCAAGATGCTGCTGGCGGTGGAATACGCCAGCCCCGGCGAGAACCTGCCCGAGCAACTGTTCATCAAGTTCTCGCGCAACTTCGAGGACCCCAACCGCGACCGCAGCAGCCACCTGATGGTCTCGGAGATCCAGTTCGCCGCCCTCAGCCGGACGGAGGGCTTCCCGATCCGCGTAGCCGAGTGCATGTTCGCCGACCTGCACGCGGCGAGCGGCTCCGGCCTGATCATCACCGAACGGGTGCCCTTCGGCGCCGAAGGCAACGAACCGGCCTACGTGAAGTGCCGCGACTACGAGGTGCCGCAGCCGCTGGAGCACTACCTCGCCATCGTCCGCGCCCTGGCGCGGCTCTCCGGCAGCTACAAGGGCGGCAGCCTGGACCCGCGCTTCTACCAGCGCTTCCCCTACGACGCCGAGGCCAGCATCGCCCGGGAGCAGATCATCTACAGCGCCGAGCAGACCGAGCGGCGGATCGCCCGCATCTGCGAATTCATCACCCGCTACCCGCGGCTGTTCCCGGAAAACCTGCGCAGCGCGGCCTTCCTGCAGCGCTTCCCGGCCGAGGCGATGGCCTTCCACGCCCGCGCCGGGGACATCCGCCGCCTGCTGTTCAGCGAGCCCGACTTCATCTCCCTGTGCCACTGGAACGCCAATATCGACAACGCCTGGTTCTGGCGCGACGCCGACGGCCAGCTCGAATGCGGCCTGCTCGACTGGGGCCACGTCGGCCAGATGAGCGTCGCCCAGACCATCTACGGCGGCTTCAGCGGCGCGGAAAAAGAATTGTGGGATGGGCACCTCGAGCAGGTGGTGGACACCTTCAGCGAAGAGTACCAGCGCTGTGGCGGCCCGCGCCTCGACCCGACCCTGCTGCAGAACCACATGCTGCTGATCACCGGCTGGATGGGTGTGGCCTACCTGCTCGACTACCCCGCGGTACTGCAGAAGCAGCTGGCCGACCCGGGCGCTGTGCGCGACTACCGCGACACGCCGATCCGCGAGCACGAGGACGCCCGGGTGCCCCTGCACATGCTGAGCATGTTCCTCAACCAGTGGGAGACCCGCGATATCGCCGGGCTGGCCAGCGAAATGCTCGCCGCCGGCGCCAGCCCGCGGCGCAGCGCGCCGGGCTAGAACGCTCCCCCGGCGCCTGCGCCATTTCGCCACTCACAATGGCCGCATTGGCCATTGTTCGGCCCGGCCATTGCTCTAGCATCACCCCCCACACTCGTCATAGCGACAACAACAGGCACAGAGGAAGGGGAAAAATGCAGGAAACGGTCCACTACCGCAGCGACGGCGACATCGCACTGATCGTGCTCGACAACCCCCCGGTCAACGGCCTCGGCCAGGCCGTGCGCGCCGGCCTGCAGGCAGCCTTCCGCCGCGCCCACGCCGACCCCGCCATCAACGCCGTGGTCATCACCGCCGCCAACGGCACCTTCTGCGGCGGCGCCGATATCGCCGAATTCGCCGCCGGCAACTTCGCCGCGGAACCGGAACTGCCCGCTCTGCTGGACGAGATCGAGGCCAGCGCCAAGCCGGTGGTCGCCGCCATCGACGGCGTCGCCCTCGGCGGCGGCCTGGAGCTGGCCCTGGCCTGCGACTACCGCATCGCCACGCCCGGAGCACTGCTCGGGCTGCCGGAAGTCAGCCTCGGCATCATCCCCGGCGCCGGCGGCACCCAGCGCCTGCCGCGCTTTGCCGGGCCGCAGTTCGCCCTCGACCTGATCGTTTCCGGCAAGCCGGTCAGCGCCGGCGTGGCGCAGCAGCAGGGCTTCGTCGATCGCATCCACAGTGGCGACGACGCCCTGGCCTACGCCGCCGTCGAGTACGCCCGGGAACTGGTTTCGGCCGGGGCACCGTTGCGCAGCTGTGCCGATATGGCGGTGGACACCAGCGACCTGCCGGAAAATTTCTTCGCCGACTACCGGGAGCAAACCGCGGCAAAAACCCGCGGTTTCGTCGCCCCCGGCTGCTGCATCGACGCGGTGGAAGCCGCCTGCACTGTGCCGCTGGCCGAGGGCCAGCAACGCGAGCGCGCACTGTTCGCCCAGTGTGTGGCCACCCCCCAGGCCCGCGCCCAGCAGCACCTGTTCTTCGCCGAGCGCGCCGCCGGGCGCATTCCCGGGGTCGATCGCAAGCTGCCGCCCCGCGATATCCGCAAGGTCGCGGTGATCGGCGCCGGCACCATGGGCGGCGGCATCGCCATGAACTTCCTCAACGCCGGCATCGAGACGACCCTGCTCGACCTCAGCGCCGAGTCGCTGGAAAAGGGGCTCGCGGCCATCCGCAACAACTACGCCATCAGCGCGAAAAAAGGCCGCCTCAGCGAGGCCCAGGTAGAAGAGCGCCTGGGCCTGCTGCGCACCACCACCGCTTACGCCGACATCGCCGACGCCGACCTGGTGATCGAGGCGGTGTTCGAGCGCATGGACATCAAGCAGGCGGTCTTCCGCACCCTGGACGAGGTGTGCAAGCCCGGCGCCATCCTCGCCAGCAACACCTCGACCCTCGACCTGGACGCCATCGCCGCCGCCACCTCGCGCCCGGCGGACGTGATCGGCCTGCACTTCTTCAGCCCGGCCAACGTGATGCGCCTGCTCGAAGTGGTGCGCGGCCGGGAGACCGCGGCGGACGTGATCGTCACCGCGCAGAAGCTGGCGAAGCGCATCGGCAAGCTGCCCATCGTGGTCGGCGTCTGCTTCGGCTTCGTCGGCAACCGCATGCTCGAGCCCTACGGCCGCGAGGCCATGCGCCTGCTGCTGGAGGGCGCCAGCCCGGCGCAGATCGACCGCGTGCTCACCGACTTCGGCCTCGCCATGGGCCTGTGCAGCATGAGCGACCTCGCCGGCATCGACGTCAGCTACCTCACCCGCCAGGGCAACCGGGCGGCCATCGCCCACGACCCCGGCTACGGCGTGATCGGCGACCGCCTCTACGAACAGGGCGATTACGGCCAGAAAACCGGCCGCGGCTTCTATACTTACCAGGGCCGCGAGCGTCACGAAAACCCCGAGGTCACCGCCATCGCCGCCGCCGCTGCCGCGGAACTCGGTATTGCCCGGCGGGAGATCGACGACCAGGAAATTCTCGAGCGCTGCCTCTACCCGCTGATCAACGAGGGCGCGCAGATTCTCGACGAGGGCATCGCCTGCCGCGCCAGCGACTGCGACCTCGTCTACGTCAACGGCTACGGCTTCCCCGCCTGGCGCGGCGGGCCGATGCAGTACGCCAGCGAAATCGGCCTGGGTACGGTACTTGCACGCCTGCAGCACTACCGCGAGCAATTGGGCGAGTACGGCGCGATGTGGTTCCAGCCCGCGCCGCTGCTCGAGCGACTGGTCGCCGAGGGTGCCGACTTCAAGGACTTTGACGCGCGCGCCAAACACTGATTCCGATCGAGACTGAGGAGAATAACCGTGAGAGAAGCTGTCATCGTATCCACCGCGCGCACCCCCATCGGCCGCGCCTTCAAGGGTTCACTGAACAACATCAAGTCGCCCACCATGACCGCCCACGCGATCAGCCACGCGGTCGCCCGGGCCGGGGTCGAGGGCGCCGAGATCGAGGATTGCATCATCGGCGCGGTGCTCACCATGGGCACCGCGGGGATGAACGTGGCGCGGCTGTCGGCGCTGGCCGCGGGCCTGCCCAACACGGTTTCCGGCCAGACCATGGATCGCCAGTGCTCCTCCGGCCTGATGGCCATCGCCACCGCCGCCAAGCAGGTGATGGTGGACGGCATGGACGTGGTGGTCGCCGGCGGCCAGGACAATATCTCCGCCGTGCAGCTGCCCTATTTTGAGGCGGTGGCCAGGGGCGCCGACCCCAATGTCGTCGCCCAGCACGAGCACGCCTACATGCCGATGCTGCAGACCGCGGAGTTCGTGGCGAAGAAATACCAGGTGAGCCGCGAGGCCCAGGACGAGTACGCCCTGGCCTCCCAGCAGCGCACCGCGGCGGCCCAGGCGGCGGGCAAGTTCGACGACGAGATCGTCCCCATCACCGCCACCCAGGCTGTCGCCGACAAGGAGACCGGCGAGGTCAGCTACCGCGAGGTCACCCTGTCCAGGGACGAGGGCAACCGCCCGGAAACCACCCTGGAGAGCCTGCAGGGCCTGAAGCCGGTGATCGAGGGCGGCTGTGTCACCGCCGGCAACGCCAGCCAGCTGTCCGATGGCGCCTCGGCCTGCGTGCTGATGGAGCGCAAGCTGGCCGAGCAGCGCGGCCTGCAACCGCTCGGCATCTACCGCGGCATGAGCGTGGCCGGCAACGCGCCGGAGGAGATGGGCATCGGCCCGATCTACGCCATCCCGAAACTGCTCAAGCAGCACGGCCTGTCCATCAACGACATCGGCCTGTGGGAGCTCAACGAGGCTTTCGCCTGCCAGGTGCTCTACTGCCGCGACTTCCTCGGCATCGACCCGGAACTCTACAACGTCAACGGCGGCAGTATCGCCATCGGCCACCCCTATGGCATGACCGGCGCCCGCACCACCGGCCACGCGCTGATCGAGGGCAAGCGCCGCGGCGCGAAGTATGTCGTCGTCAGCATGTGCATCGGCGGCGGCATGGGCGCCGCCGGCCTGTTCGAAGTGGCCTAGGCGAGACCCCGCAAACATCAGTAACCCGCAATCATCAGGAGGCAGAAATGCCTGAATACAAAGCCCCGCTGCGCGACATGCGCTTCGCCATGTACGAGGTGCTCGATTTCGGCACGCACTACAGCACCCTGCCCGGCGCCGAGGAAGCCACCCCGGAACTGACCAGCGCAGTGCTGGAGGAGGCGGCCAAGTTCGCCGAACAGGTGGTCAGCCCGATCGACGCCGCCGGCGACAGCATCGGCTGCAGCTGGAACGACGGCGTGGTCACGGCCCCGGCGCCCTTCAAGCAGGCCTTCGACCAGTTCGTCGAGGCCGGCTGGCCGGCGCTTGCCCAGGACCTGAAGTGGGGCGGCCAGGGCCTGCCCGCCTCCCTCGGCGCGGCCTTCTACGAGATGCTCGCCAGCGCCAGCCACGCCTGGTCGATGTACCCCAGCCTGACCTGGGGCGCGATCAAGACCCTCAGCGCCCACGCCGCGGAAGCGTTGCAACAGCGCTACCTGCCGAAGCTGGTCGCCGGGCAGTGGTCCGGCACCATGTGCCTGACCGAGGCCCACTGCGGTTCCGACCTCGGCCTGCTGCGCACCCGCGCCACCGCCAACGAGGACGGCAGCTACAACATCAGCGGCAGCAAGATCTTCATCTCCGCCGGCGACCACGACCTGGTCGAGAATATCGTCCACATCGTGCTGGCCCGCCTGCCCGACGCCCCCCCGGGCGTGAAGGGCATCTCGCTGTTCGTGGTGCCGAAAATGTGGGTGGACGACAGTGGCGAAATCAGCGGTCCCAACGGCGTCAGCTGCGGCTCCATCGAGCACAAGATGGGCATCCACGGCAACGCCACCTGCGTGGTCAACTTCGACGACGCGAAGGGCTACCTGATCAGCGCCCCGCACAAGGGCATGAGCGCCATGTTCACCTTCATCAACGAGTCCCGCCTCGGCGTGGCGCAGCAGGGCCACGGCCACATCGAGTGCGCCTACCAGGGCGCCGTCGGCTACGCCCGCGAGCGCCTGCAGATGCGCGCGCCGGTGCGCGCACAGCCGGACAAGCCCGCCGACCCGATCGTCGTGCACCCGGACGTGCGCCGCATGCTGCTCACGCAGAAGGCTTTCTCCGAGGGCGGCCGCCTGCTCAACTACTACTGCGCCAAGCTGGTGGACATCGCCCACCACAGCGCCGACAGCGACGCCCGCCTGCAGGCGGAGGCGGAACTGGCCCTGCTCACCCCGATTGCCAAGGGCTTCATCACCGAGGCCGCCATGGAGGCCACCACCTACGGCATCCAGGTGCTCGGCGGCCACGGCTACATCAGCGAGTGGGGCATGGAGCAGCGCTACCGCGACGCCCGCATCACGGCGATCTACGAGGGCACCAACGGCATCCAGGCGCTGGACCTGCTGGGCCGCAAGATTCTCGCCAGCGGCGGCAAGGTGATGCAGCCTTTCCTCGGCCATATCGAGGCCTTCTGTTCTGAGGAGCATGCCGCTGCGGTTGCCCCGCTGGTGGCTGTACTGCGGGAGAAGGCTGCGCTGTGGGTAACACTGACCGGTGAGGTTGGTGCGCTGGCGGGCGAGGATGCCAACAGTGTCGGCGCGGCTTCCTTCGACTACCTGATGCTGTCCGGCTACGTCACTCTCGGCTACTTCCTGGCCCGCGGTGCCGCGGTCGCGGCGGCGGCTCTGGAGGCGGGGAGCAGCGAGGCTTCCTACTACGAGAGCCGGTTGGCGGTGGCGCGCTTCTACTTCGAGCGGATCTTGCCGCGGACTACCAGTCTGGCGGAGATGATTCGTTCCGGAGCTGCGAACCTGATGGATGTGCCTGAGGAGATTCTCGGCTAGAGGCTGTCAGATCAGCGCAGGGAAGCGCTGAATTCCCGCTCAGAGCTTCGGGCACAAGCGACGGAGCCTGCCTGCTGGAACACGCCAAAAAGCGTACATGCCCGAAAAAGAGGGGCAGGCTCTCCATGTACAGGCTCAATCGGCGACGTCCTGTCGCCTCATGGTTCCAGCAGGCAGGCTCCGCCGCTTGCGCCTCCCACCGTCAGTGGTTCGTACCTGGAAAGCCTCAGGTAATCCTTGCCACACAAATTCGCGGATTGATCAAACCATTCCCTGAGCAGGGCAAGCTCCCACCGCGGAAATTGGCGGGAATTACCACCAAGCCAAGCATCCGCCAGTGATATTTTCGTGCGTCGAGTCAGTCGCTACCGCCATCCATGGCTCTCGCGACATACCTTACATCCTGTACATAAAACGCTTTCGAGTAAGCGCGGAAATATCACTGGCGGATGCGACTTCAGAACACCAAAGGCCAGAAGTCACGCCCCGCCAAACTTCAGGGCCGATTCCGCCCCAGCTCATCATGGCTACTCACCCACTCCTCGGAAACCACCGCGGCCCCCAGCGAAACCTCACCACACAGCACAGTAGCCGCAATAATCTCCGCCAGCTTGCGCGCCTTGCCCTTGCCGTAGCAGTCCATCACCTCCAGGCACTCGCGCTGGGTCGGCAGGCCGGTACCGCCGCCGTAGCTGGCGACAATCAGCGACGGCAGCGTGACGGAGTAGTAGTAGTCACCGTCCGGCGTAACCTCGGCGTGCACCAGGCTGGCGTGGGACTCCGCCACGTTGGCCTCGTCCTGGCCGGTGGCGATGAACACCGCGGCGATACCGTTGGCCGGGTGCACGCCGTTGTGCACCGCACCGGCCATGATGCCGCCGAGCTGCGAGGTCTTGCGCGCCGCGTACATCGCCTCCGGCGTGGTGCGCATGCGCTCGATGATCAGCTGCCGCGGCAGGGTCACCTCGGCGATCACCCGCTTGCCGCGGCTGTGCAGGGTGTTGAGCTGGGAGTGTTTCTTGTCGGTGTCCATGTTGCCGGAGAGAAACCAGTGGCTGATCGGTGCCGCGTAGTTCTGGCGGATCCACTGGCAGGCGGCGTAGGTCGCCTTGCCGGTCATGTTCTGGCCGGCGGCGTCGCCGGTGGTGTAGTTGAAGCGCAGGTAGAGCATGCGGCTGGCGTGGTAGTGCTCGATGTTGCGCAGCTTGCCGACGCTGGTGGTGGATTCGGCGGCGGCCCTGATGCCCGCCATGTTGGCCTTTACCCACTCGCCGAAATCCCGCGCGCCGCGCGCGTCGGCGAAGGCGAAGACCGGGCTGCGCTGCATGGCGTCGTCGACCACGGTGGTGGTGATGCCGCCCGCCGCGCGGGTCAGGCTCATGCCGCGGCTGTAGCTCGCCACCAGGGTCCCCTCGGTGGTGGTCATGGGCACGTAGAAGTCGCCCTGGGCGTATTCGCCGTTGACCCGCAGGGGGCCGGCGAAGCCCAGCGGCATCTGGATGACGCCGCTGAAATTCTCGATATTGCCGGGCAGGGTGTGCTCGGGCTCAAATGAAAACTGCCCGACGTGTTCGAGGCTGGCGCCGGTGCGCTGCTGGATGAATTCGCGCCGCATGGCGGCGGCGTCGCGGGTGTAGTCGTTGTCCGCGTCGCGCGGGATCCGGTCTTCCGACATTGGCTGTTTCTCCTTATTGGTCGAAGCGTGGGCGGTACTTTCAGCCTGCGCCATGGACGAGCAGGCGCTCCAGGCCCTCGCGCAGGATGCCGTCGATGGCGCAGGGCTTTTCGCTGTCGCGGTTGACGAAGACATGGGTGAAGGTGCCGTGGGCGCTGGCACTCTGGCTGCCGGCCTTGAAGATGGCGATGCCGTACTGCACCGAGGAATTACCGATGCGGTTGACCCGGAGGGCGCCCTCCAGGTGTTGCGGGAAGGCCAGCGCGCTCTTGTAGCTGCACTCGGAGTGCACCACGTAGCCGATGCGCTCGCCGCCCTGGATATCCAGCCCGCACTCGCGGATCAGGTAGGTGTTGGCGACGGTATCGAAGTAGGAGTAGTAGGTAACGTTGTTGATATGCCCGTAGAGGTCGTTGTCCATCCAGCGGGTATTCATTGCCAGGTACCAGCGGTAGTTCTCGCGCGACATCGGGTCCGGCAGTGCATTCGTCATGGTTTTCTCGCTTGGTTGCTCGTGAGTTTTCCGGCTACCCGGCAAACGCGGCGCGGTAGATGGCCAGTGCGTCGGCCTCGGTTACCGGCCGCGGGTTGTTGACCAGCAGGCGCTGCTGCTGCATGGCGTCCGCCGCCAGGCGCGGCAGCTCGTCCTGCGGAATATCCAGTTGTGACAGTGATGCCGGCAGGTTCAGCGCGGCGATCAGCGCCTCGAAATAGCCGCTCAACTGCTCCGCCCGGCCCTGCACCGTCGGCGCCAGCTCGCAGGGTGCCAGCACGATCGCCGCGAGTTCGGCGTAATCCGCGGCGGCCGCAGGGGCATTGAAGCGCAGTACGTGGGGCAGAACCAGCGAATTACTCAGCCCGTGGGGGATGTGGTAGTGCCCGCCGAGGGGATAGGCGAGCGCGTGCACCGCGGCCACCGGGGCATTGGCGAAGGCCTGCCCGGCGAGACAGGCGCCGAGCAGCATGTTCTGGCGTGCCTCGATGTCGCCACCCGCGAAGGTGGCCGTGCGAATGTTGCCGGCCAGCAGGCGCAGGGCCTCGCGCGCCAGCATGTCGCTGTAGGGGTTCTTGCGCTGGGCACTGGTGTAGGCTTCGACCGCGTGCACCATGGCGTCGACGCCGGTCATCGCGGTGATAGCCGGCGGCAGTCCCAGGGTCAGTTGCGCATCGAGCAGGGCGACGTCCGGGTACAGCTGCTGGCTCACCACGCCGGTCTTGGTGGTGGCGCCGGTGGTGACGATCGCCACCGCGGTCACCTCGGAGCCGGTGCCGGCCGTGGTCGGCACCAGCACCAGCGGCAGCCGCGGCCCGCGGGCATGCTCCACCCCGTACACCGCTTCAAGACGTTCGCCGGAGCCGGCGAGCAGGGCGACCAGCTTCGCGGTATCCATCGAACTGCCGCCGCCGAGGCCGATCACGCCGTCGGCGCCACTGCGCCGGGCCTCTGCCAGCGCGGCCTCGACGATCGCCTGCGGCGGGTCGGCCACCACTTCCGCGTAGACCGCGGGGGTGAGCGCCGCTTCCGCCAGCAGGGTCAGGGTCTGTTCGAGGATGCCGCAGGCGACGATGCCCGCGTCGGTAACCAGCAGCGGGCGCTGCACGCCCAGCGACTGGCAGATCCCGGCGATGCGCTGCAGGCCGCCGATTTCACTGACCACGGAGCGCGTGCTGTTGAAGGTGAAATTGTGCATCCGCGGAAACTCCCCATGCCGGCAACGGCGGCAAGACTCCGCAGGATTCTAGATCAGTGCCCCGCTGCCACAATGGCAAATCCGGTCAATCTGCTTGACCATAACCGCCGCGGGCGCGGGCCGCCCGGTCAGGCCACCGGGTCGCCGGCGCGATACTGGCCGGGGGTCACGCCGGTCCACTTCTTGAAGGCGCGGAAAAACACGCTGACTTCATCGAAGCCCAGGCGCTCGGCGATATCGCGGTTGCTGAGATCGGTGCAGGCGAGGAAATGCAGCGCCGCCTCCATGCGGCACTCGTCCTTCAGCCGCTGGAAGGAGGAGCCCTCGGCCTGCAGGTGCCGGCGCAGGGTGGTCACCGACATGTTCATGCGCTCGGCGATGCGCTCCGCGCTGAGCGCCGTGTCCCCCAGCTGCTGGTTGATCAGCACCTTCACCCGGGCCTGGGTGCTCTGGCCGCTCTCGACATTGATCACCAGGCCGTAGGGCGCCAGGCGGAGAAAGTCCTCCAGGCTCTCCTCGGTCTGGACGACGGGAAACTCGAGGTAGCTGGCGGGAAACTCGAAGCCGTTGTAGTCGGCGTCGAAGATCACCTCACCGGCGGTGAACTGGGCCATCTCCCACTGGCTCTCCGGCCGCGGGAAGGTGAAATAGGTGCGGTCGGGCTTCAGTTCGCTGCCGATCAGCCAGCTCCAGTGCCGCTGCCAGACCGCGAGCGTGGTGCGCAGGGTGACCGGCTCGGCCTCGCGGATCATGCACTCCAGTTCGTCGTAGTCCTCGCCGTGCAGCGGCGCGAGGCGGACGCGGGCGATGTCGCCCTCCTCTTCCAGTTTCACGCTGACCTGGAAGCCGCGGCAGATCCTGCCGAAATCCCAGGCCCGCACCAGCGCCTGGCGCAGGGTTCGCGAGTGCACCATGAGCAGGGACAGCAAGCGGAAGGAACCGCGCGGAATCTTGCCGCCGCTGAGCATGCCGAACCACTCGTCGCGCATGGCGGCGATGGCCCGGCGGTAGAGATTGCCGTAGCGCAGTGCCGAGAAATGCCGCTTTTCTTCCAGTTCCTCCGGCTCGATACCCGCCTCATGCAACAGCCGCCGGGTGTCGTAACCGCGAGCCCCGACGACCTCGAGCAAGGTGGAGATGTACGTGGTTGGTATGGTTATTTCTTCGCGGGACATATTCCCCTCAACCGCTGACTGTTGCGCTGCCCGAAAGTAGTGTCCGCATCTGTGAACCAGGGCACAACCCGGCCGGGACGCTTGCTTTAAGCTACACCACGGCGGCGTTTTTGGTAACTCAGGATGGCGGGTATTGCTATTTTCGACCCCGGGAGGCTGGGCTACGCTGCCAGCCAATCCGGAATCTCCGGCCACCAATCCAGGGCACTATAGTCCTGCCGTGGCTGCGGCGGCAAAAAACTCCGGGCAATAATAAACGAGGGAGAACACCATGAAACGCCAGCAGCGCGCCAATTTCACACTATCCGCCCAGCGCTCCGCACTCTGGAGCCTGACGTCACTCGCCATCGCCGGCAGCCTGGCCAGCCTGCCCGCCAGCCCTGTCCAGGCGCAGGAGCAACGCCGCACGGCAACCCAGGCGATGCTCGAGGAAGTCGTGGTCACCGCGCGCAAGCGCGAGGAGGGTTCGCAATCGGTGCCGCTGTCGGTGTCCGCCTACGGTGCCGAACAACTGGAAACGCTCAAGGTCCGCGACCTGCAGAGCCTGGCGGTCGGCATGCCCAATGTCGCGATGGACGACGCCGGCTCGGCGCGCGGCTACGCCAACTTCTCCATCCGCGGCCTCGGTATCAACAGCTCCATCGTCTCCATCGATCCCACCGTCGGTGTCTTCGTCGACGGCGTCTACCTCGGCCTGCCGGCGGGCAACGTCTTCGATATTTTCGACCTCGAGCAGATCGAGGTCCTGCGCGGGCCGCAGGGCACCCTGTTCGGCCGCAACGTGACCGGCGGCGCAGTGCTGATACGCACCGCGAAACCCGGCGACGAGTTCGCCGGCGCGGTGCGCGCGGCAATCGACGGCGGCGACCAGGGCGGCCTCAACTCCTACATGATGGGCACCCTCGGCGGCCCGATCACCGACACCCTGGCGGGCAAGTTCACCGCCTATTACAACGAGGACGAGGGCTGGTTCGAGAACGAACTCACCGGTGACGACTTCGGCGAGGTCGAGCAGACCATGTACCGCGCCGTCGGCGTCTGGAGCCCGACCGACAGCGCGGAAGTCACCCTGCGCTGGGAGCACGCGGAAAACGACAGCCAGGGGCCGGCCGGCCAGACCCACACCAACGGCTCCGGCGTGCCCGGCGCCTTCGTCAACTTCGACCGCGACAGCCACGACCTGTCGATCGACGAGGAGGGCTTCTACAACACGGAAACCGACTTCGTCACCCTGGAGTACAACCAGGACGTCGCTTTTGGCAACGGCACCATCACCAATATTTTTGGCTGGCGCGAGTACCAGGCGGAGAGCCTCGGCGATATCGACGCCCAGCCGGTCTGGCTGTTTCACTCCACCACCTGGACCAACGCCGAGCAGTACAGCAATGAACTGCGCTACTCCGGCACCTTCGCCGACCGCGCCGCGATCACCGCGGGCCTTTACTACTTCAAGAACGACATCGACTACCACGAGCGGCGCGGCCTGCTCGGCATCGCCACCGGCGGCGTGGCCCCGGCGGTCACCTTCGACGGCGGCGGCTACTACTCGGTGGAAACCTGGGCCGGCTTCGGCGCGCTCGATTACGACCTCACCGACAGCCTGATCCTCAACCTGGGCCTGCGCTACTCCTACGAGGAGAAGGACGCCCAGCTGGCCTCGCTGGTCTACAACGTCGCCCCGGCGGGGACCCCGACCTGCAACCTGGTGTCGCCGGGACCCGGCGAGTCCAGCTGCCCGATCGACTTCGAGGACAGTGACAGCTGGACCACCTGGTCGCCGAAGGTCGGCCTGACCTGGGAGCTGTCCGACTCCGCGCGCGTTTACGGGTCGTGGACCCGCGGCTTCCGCTCCGGCGGCTACAACCTGCGCAACACCTCGCCCTTCCCCCAGGATGTCCCCGGTCCCTTCGACGAGGAGCAGGTGGACAACTACGAGATCGGCTACAAATCGGAGTTCGGCCGCGGCCGCCTCAACGCGGCGCTGTTCTACAACGACATTTCCGACATGCAGCGCGAGCTGAACTTCCCCGGCCCCATCGGCATCATCCAGGTGATCCGCAACACCGCCGACGCCGGCATTCTCGGCTTCGAGTTCGACGGCACCTTTGCCCTCAGCGACAGGCTGGTCGCCCTTGCCTCGCTGGGCTGGATCGACGCCGAGTACACCGACGTCTGGGCCGACCTCAACCGCGACGGCGTGGTCGACGGCAAGGACGAGAGCCTGAGCCTGCCGCGCGCGGCCGAGTGGACCTACAGTGTCGGCCTGAACCACGAACTCGACCTCGGCAGCTGGGGCTACCTGAGCTCGCGGATCAATTACGCCTACCGCGACGACTCGGCCTACACCGACGACAACCTCGGCTACCTGCTCGACCAGGAAATCCTCGATCTCGGTTTCGACCTGCACACCAACGACGGTCACTGGACTGTCGGCGTGTACGGCAAGAACCTGCTGAACGACGTCAAACACGGCGGCGACACCCAGCTGCCGGATACCATCTCGGGCGTCCCCACCGGCGGCACCTTCGCGCCGCTGGCCAAGGGCCGCGTCTACGGCGTCCAGGTGGATTACAAGTTCTTCTGAGTTCCGGGCAACCCCCCGCGGGCGCTCCAACCCGGTAGCGCCCGCGACACTCGACGGATACCCCTGTGAAAATCGAAGATTCAATTGTTTCCCTGCTCGCCGGGGCCTGTGACCGCTACGCCGCAAAACCGGCCTTCGCCTGCCTCGGCCAGACCCTGACTTACGCCGAGCTGGAGCGCCTGAGCGCCGCCCTGTGCGCCTACCTGCAGCAGTGCAGCGGCCTGCAACCCGGCGACCGCATCGCCATCCAGCTGCCCAACCTGTTGCAGTACCCGGTGGCGGTCTACGGCGCGCTGCGCGCCGGGCTGGTGGTGGTCAACTGCAACCCGCTGTATACGCCGCGCGAACTCAGCCACCAGCTGCGCGACGCCGGCGTCCGGGCGGCCATCACCCTGCAGGGGCTCGAGGCGCAACTTGAGGCCGCGGCGGACCCGGGCTCGCTCGAGCTGGTCATCAGCACCGCGCCGCTGGACCTGCACAGCGCGCTCGCCGAGGTGGACGCGACACCGGCGCCGGGCAGTGGCGTCGTGCGCCCCCTGCGCGAGGTCCTGGCGCTGGGCGCGCAGTTACAGTCGACGCCGGTGGCCATCCGGCCCGACGATCTCGCCTTGTTGCAGTACACCGGCGGCACCACCGGACTGGCCAAGGGCGCCATGCTGTCCCACCGCAACCTCTGCGCCAACGTCGCCCAGGTCACCGGGTTCGCTGCGGACTCCTTCCGCGAGGGCGAGGAGATCTACGTCGCCCCGCTGCCGCTCTACCACGTCTACGCCTTCAACCTGAACTGCCTGGCGCTGCCGTCGCGCGGCGGGCTCAGCCTGCTGATTCCCGACCCGCGGGACATCGCCGCCTTCGTCGCGGCGATCGAGCCCTGGCCCTTCAGCGGTTTTGTCGGCATCAACACCCTGTTCAACGCCCTGTGCGGCGACCCCGCCTTCCAGGCCCTGGACTTCAGCCACCTGCGCAGCACCTCGGCGGGCGGCATGGCATTGACCTCGGCCACCGCCGGCAAGTGGCACGCGCTGACCGGTATCGAGGTGGGCGAGGGCTACGGCATGACCGAGGCCTCGCCAGTGATCGCCACCAACCCGCGCCCGGGCATCCAGTTCGGCACCGTGGGGCGGCCGCTGCCCGGCACCGAGGTGAAGGTCATCGACCCGCGGGGCGAGGCCCTCGGCGCGGGCAGCCCCGGCGAACTCTGTGTGCGCGGCCCGCAGGTGATGCGGGGCTACTGGCAGCGCGAGGCCGCCACGTCGGAGGTGCTCGACGGCGATGGCTGGCTGCGCACCGGTGATATCGCCGTGATCCAGGCCGATGGTTACATCCGCCTGGTCGACCGGCTCAAGGACCTGATCGTGGTATCCGGCTTCAACGTCTATCCCCACGAGGTCGAGGAAGTCGCCAGCTCACACCCCGCCGTCCTCGAATGCGCGGCGATCAGCGTGCCCGACGAGCACACCGGCGAGGCAGTGAAGCTGTTCCTGGTCGCCGCAGCGCCGCTCGATACCGCGGAGCTGCGGCGCTTCATGCGCGGGCAGCTGACCGCCTACAAGGTGCCGACCCGCTTCGAGATTCGCGAGCAACTGCCCAAGAGCAACGTGGGCAAGATCCTGCGCAGGGAGTTGCGTTGAACACCGGAGCGATTTTCCAGCTCCATTTCGCGGCGGCCGGTCGGGGGCCGGCCGCCGCGCTTTTTAACTTTTAACAGCTCCGCGGTAAGGGAGAACAAGCATGAACGAAAACGAATTCGCCGACCGGACCGTGCTGATCACCGGCGCCGCCGGCGGCTTCGGCAGCCTGCTCGCGAGCCACCTGGGCGCCGCGGGCGCCCGCCTCTTCCTCAGCGACTTCAACCGCGAGGGTCTCGACGAAGTCACCGATTCACTGGTGCAGCGCGGCGTTACCGTGCGCAGCCGGGTGGCGGATGTCAGCCGGGAAGCCGAGGTCGCGCGCCTGGTCGAGCACACCGTCGCCAGTTACGGCGCGCTGGATATCGCCGTCAACAACGCCGGCCTGTCGGCGCCGATGAAAGCGCTTATCGATACCACGGAGGAGGACCTCGACCTCAACTTCGCGGTCAACGCCAAGGGCGTGCTGTTCGGCATGAAATACCAGATCCGCGAAATGCTCACCCGCGGCGGCGGTTGCATCCTCAATGTCGCCTCGATGGCGGGGCTCGGCGGCGCGCCGAAACTGGCGGCCTACGCGGCGGCGAAACACGCCGTGGTCGGGCTGAGCAAAACCGCGGCACTGGAGTATGCCGGCAGCAATATCCGCGTCAACGCCATCTGCCCCTACTACAGCCCCACGCCGCTGGTGACCAAAGGCATCGACCGCGGCCTGCAGGAGTTGCTGGCCAGGGGCACGCCGAGCAAGCGGCTCGGGGCGCCGGAGGAGATCGTCCAGGCCATGCTGATGATGATCGCCCCGTCCAACAGCTACCTGAACGGCCAGGCGATAGCCGTCGACGGCGGCGCCTCGGCGCGCTAGGCGGCGGTAGGGAGCCTAACGCTTTGCCAGCAGCGCATCGAGCCGGTTGGCGAAGTTCTGCCGGTCGCGCTGGCTGAAAGCGGCGGGGCCGGAGGAGGACTCCACGCCGCTGGAGCGCATGGTATCCATGAAGTCGCGCATGTTGAGGCGGGACTTGATGTTGTCGGCGGTGTGGCGCTCTCCGCGCGGGGTGAGCACCAGCCCGCCCTTCTCGATGACTTCGGCGGACAGGGGAATGTCCGAGGTGATCACCAGGTCCCCGGCCTCGACCCGGCGGACGATCTCGTCGTCGGCCACGTCGAAGCCCTGGGCGACCTGCAGGCAGGTGATATGTTTGTCCGGCGGCACCGCCAGCGACTGGTTGGCCACCAGTGTCAGCTCGACCCCGGTGCGTTGCGCCGCCCGGAAGAGGATTTCCCGGACCACCACCGGGCAGGCGTCGGCATCGACCCAGATTTTCATTGCTCGCTTTTCCGTCGGAACGTCATGCGGGCGATGATACGGCTTTTCGGCCAAAAAAATCCCCTCTGCGGCGCTAGTCGCCTGCCGGGAAAACGCCCTGCAGGTACTCCAGGGTAACGCCCGCTATTTCCACCACCTTGTTCTGGGAACTGGCGCCCGAAACCAGCGCGAGGTCGCTCTCCGCAACGTTAAGCTCAGACGCCAGCAAGCGCAGCACGGCACTGTTGGCCTTGCCCTTCTCCGGCGGCGCCGCGACACGCACCTTGAGCGCATCCCCCAGCCAGCCGACCACCCGGGAGCCGGAAGCGCCGGGAATTACCCTGACTTTCAGCTTCACCACGGATTCCGCGCCGGGCCAGGAGGCTGAACACACCGCTCACGCGCTGTCTGGAACAGTTGAACGCTCACACTATCGCTGCTGCTGGATCTCACGCTGGTACTGTAACTTGTCGATCTGCTGGGTCAGCCGTGCTTCCTCCACGCTGAGCGCCATCTGCTGCTCCTGCGTCAGCCGGGGGATGGCCGCGCTGATCATGTCCTTGCGCACCTGCTGTTTCTCTATCGCCTGGGTGTAGGCCTGGCTGATTGCGTTCTCGGATTCGGTCACCTGCGAGACAATTTCGCGCTTTTCGCTCTCGGGAATATTGGCTGCCTCGGTAAGGCGGAATACCTGGTCTTTCAGGTTGGCATTCTCCTCACTGAGCTTTTCATTGATCGCCACGAGTTCACTTTCGAACTGCCTCTCGGAATCCGTGCCCAGCGCAATACCGATCGACTCGATCTGTTCCGGCGAGAGCATGATCGCCAGTGTGGTGATTGCCGCACAGACGACAAATACCGCCGACACCCCCTGCCAGGTCGTGGGATAGGAGAACTTCTGCCCGAGAAACTCGATTGAATGCTCTGCCATGATTCACCTCCGTGTGTTGCCTCTTGCCGCATAACGTCCACTTCCGGCGCAGTTCACCTCTGGCCCGGCATCGGGACGCGTCGAGCCTGTAGTATAGCCGCCGTGGCCCGCTGCGCGGCTCAGCGACCCTCGGCGAGATCGATAAGCGCCTGCCCGGCGATCTGGTAGCCGACCCATTCACTTTTGGGCCTGGCCCCGAGCTTCTCGTAGAACTCGATCGCCGGCGTATTCCAGTCCAGCACGCTCCACTCGAAGCGGGCACAATTACTGGCGACTGCGATGGCGGCCAGGTGTTCCAGCATGGCCCGGCCAGCACCCTGCCCCCTTTGCCCGGGAGTCACGTACAGGTCTTCCAGGTAGAGGCCGGGGCGCCCCAGCCAGGTCGAGTAATTGTAGAAATACACCGCATAGCCAATCGCTTCGGAACCGAGTTCACAGATCAGCCCATGTACCTGGGTATTGCCCGCAAACATGCTGTGCTCGATATCCTCCCGGGTTGCAGTGACTTCGTGCTCCGCCTTTTCATACTTCGCCAGCTCCCTGACGAAGCGCAGCAGCAGCGCTGAGTCCTCTACACCGGCCTTCCTGATAGTTATCCTACTCACCTTCAATTCCGTAAATTCTGCTACCGGGTTTCAATCTTCTTTCGCTCCTGTGACCCACCTGGCGCGGTCACGGGCCGACCTGAGCCTGTCAACCAGGGTGCCGGTCTGTAGCCTGAGCCAGAAGGTATCGCCGTTTTTGCGCAACAGGCGGAGACTGCTGCGGGCATTGCACATGTACAGCCAGTCTATCAACCAGGAGGCGATGAGTTGCAGTCCGAGGTAGGCCGCCAGTACCTTGCCGACACCGGCGTGCCCCGGCAGCAGCATCACGATGTAGACCCAGGGCAGCAGGTAAATGACCTGGTAACGGCGCAGCATGACGCGATTGAGCATCCACAGGGCGCCCCAGAGGAAAAACTGCCCGTTGAAGCTGAGGAAAAGGCGCCCGTCCCAGTCTTCGTAGCCAGCGAGAAAGCGCTGGAATTTCGAACCGAAAATCGCCCGGGCTTCGCTCTCCAGCATGGCGTCCGTACTCATTGTTGATATCCCCGTGGCTGCCGGCCTGTGCATACATGATGACCGATTCATGGCCACCGGTCAGGTCCCCTGATGGGAAATCTCTCCCCGAGCCAGATCGTCGGTGTCGCTGTCGAGTCAACCCGACGCCTCCAGCGGGCCGGGATAGTCAGGTGGGCCCCGTCCTCGAGCAACACACTCGCGCCGTCGTCGAATGAAATTCCGGCCTGCCCCCTAAGGACGGCAACCCACTCATTCTGGCCCTGGTCATACCACCCACATTCGGGAGTGCCCGGCCCCATCGATATGATCTTCCCGATCCTGACACCGCCGCCCTCCACCCGATCAAGGAAAGGCTCCTTCTCGACCGAGGCCGGGGACAGAGCGAAGAGGTTTTCCACCTCGCTAATGTTCGTTGCCAGCGTTTGCCTCGAGATTCACCTTGCCCGAACCACAGATATGGAAAACCACCGGCGCGGCGGCAAACCACGCCAGCCCCAGCAGATAGGCAAGACCCGCAACCGGGTCCCGGGTAGCGAGGTAGTCATGCAGCGATAGACCACGCAGTGCCAATACCACGGTCAACTCGACGCTGAGCAGCATGAGAAGCGCTAGCAAACCCAGACCAGCCATACCTGCCGGGCGGAAACCAGCAGCATACCTGTTGACCAGAGAACGCGCCGCCACGGCACAGACGAGCAGCATCAAGGGGAGTTCGAGCAATTCGGCATTGCGTTCACCGAGCAGGTCAGCCATGACCAGCACCCGAAACGCGCCAAGGATAAATCCTGCTGCGAATACCATCAGGAAGTAGAGTGTTGCGAGGCGAATGAGTCTGCACATGTCAATGCGGCCTGCGGCCGGCGTCAAGGAAGGCGTATGGCCGATGAACTCTTCGGTTTATATCGCACATCGGCTGTCGAGCTTGCCACACAAGCCCTGGGAAGCGCTTACACGCAATAGGGGCACCGCTGCACCAGCCTGGCCACGGCGAATCAACTTCGGCAGGTATGTCAGCCCCGACAGGTCGCTGCGGAGAATCGCATGTTCAAAAGGCGTCATTTTCAACCCGCACTTCGACATGTAAGCACCCCTCTGCACCCGACGAAATGCTGAAAACAATCGGCTGACAACACACCTGGCAATCCTCTATGTATTGCTGCCCTGCTTCCTGGTGATCGATGAGTACTTCGATGCTCTCCCCACAGTAGGGGCAGTACACCGTGTTTTCCTGCAAGAATTCCATTATCGTCTTGTCCGGTCGCCCTGCCCGCTGCCTGCTTCTCCGGCGCCACCGGGCGCGCTTCTCTCCTTCCCCGCCTTTACTCTCTGGGCGGGCGAAATACTGCCTTCCGCAGCGATTTCGTCCGACACTTCCAGGGCCGATTTACCCAGCCCTCTGGAGAGGGTCACCAGCTTGTGTAGGGGGACGGCGCAGGCGATGACAGCGACAAGCAGGCCTGAAACCAGTGATACGACGTGCAAAAGACGGCCCTCTGCTGACAGGAAGAACAATTCCAGGCACCCCCAGTAGACCAGGGAGAACGCTAGCGCCAGCCAGGCCGAGCGAAGAAATTTGCCGGGCACCTCCTGGCCATCCTGTGCATCGACCACAACCACGCCGGCCATGAAATATATGACGCCAAGCACCAGCGGAAGGTAAAGCAGGTAAGTCATGTACGTCGGCCTGTGTCCACGGAGCTGGCATCAGTGCAGGAAGCCCGACACAAGCAGTCTCCTTTGATCACGCCCTGCCAATCAGCCTTCCTGTATCTCGACACGCTTTCCACCGGCTGACATCCCGAGCTCATTCAACACACGCCTCTCGACCAACGAAAGCCCACCCTCATGCATCTCCTTCTGGCACATGAGTACGTCAGGATACACCAGGCCAAAAAATGAACGGACCCGCATTTCCTTGAATGCCCGCTTGAGACATTCCTCGGCCGAAGCGAAATCACCGACCAGCAGGCGCTCCGTGGTGAATGGGGACGTTGGAGTGAATACCCTCGCTACACCGCCTGCCGTGACGACAAACCTGTTCCGGTATACCTCCACTTTTACGTTCATTCCACACCTTATGTTGTTCTCAGCTGCGCTCTGCAACTCCCAGCCCGCTTTTACGCAACCAGAAAGCTCGCGCTTCACATTGCAGGGAAGTCTCAAGGTCTCAAGCCCCGTGGCCAGCGAGGGGGCTTTTCTTCATCTCCGGGGCAGTAGCTTTGTAGCGTTTCAGCAGGGGGCTGACGACCAGAGTACTCCCCGTGCTTCGAGTATCAAGCGCCCAATCACTGTTGATTTACGAAAATCAGCGCATCGGTGTCATAGCCCGCCGCCCTGACGACACGGAGAAATCTGTTCTTCAGATCGTCGCTGACCGTCGGCGTTCTTGACAGGAACCAGAGAGTGTTGGCGCTACCTGTAACAAAGGAATACTGGTAATCCTCTTTATCCAGTTCGAATATCACATACGACGCATAGAACGGACCGAAAAACGACACTTTCAGGTGACCGACATTCTCGTCCGCGGCGAACTTAGCCTTACCAACCGCGTCCTCCCACTCACCTTTTCCTGCCGCATAACCCCGATTTTCAACCCGCACACTGCCGTCACCATTTACAGTGTAGGTTGCTGTCACCTTCTCGAGACCTCTTTCGAAAGGATGATCCAGCCGGGCTATCTCGTACCACTTGCCCGTATATCTACTCAAGTCAAAGCCGTTTACCGGCTCGATATCTGCCGGGACTCCAGAGCAGGAGATCAGGAAAAGTGAACATATCAACAGCGTCCATACTCTCATCATGCGCCTCCACCCATATTCCAGTGACACAAGGCCTGCTGTACACACTACTTCAGGAGGGGAAATGTGTCTTCCCCGGCGCCAGGCGCCCGCGCGCCAGCAACTACTTATCCAGCCTTGCGCGCATAGGCGATGACCAGATTTAAAATGCCAAAAATGATGAACGAATAGCAGAGTGCAACTGGAATCGTAGCGCAGCCAATCCCGCCGGAGAGAGAATAGAACTCCCTGATCGTGCAAGACGCAGGCTGGTAAAAGACATAATCCCACGCCACGTCAAGCACCCCCTTCAGCAGCGAGACGCCAAGCAACAGAAGAGCGCCGCCGATGAGGGCTATGTAGCCATGAATTTTACCGCTGCCGAAATATCTAAAGCTCACTGCCAGAAACACGGGGATAGCGGCGATGGCGAGAAGTTGAGTGAGCGAGATGTCGTTCATGGTTGGTTAACGCATCGAGCTGGGGCCGGTGATCTTGTAAGCCAGCGTGTAGCGGCTGTAGTTTCGCTTCTTGGTGTGTACCACAGGGCACCTCCTTAGTGTCGGAAAAAATCCGTCCACTAAAGTGGTGCAAGATCACGGCTGTAACCCGTCCGTAACCCGCATTTGTTATGTGTCATTCTATGGTTTACCACTCCGCCTAATCTGCCACATATAAATTAGGGCACCAATAATAACCAGCGCTCTAAATATTCCGTAAATTACGATGCCAGCACTTGCCTCGGACGCCACCGGACTATTTTGGCTTATTTCAATCAATTGATTAATCAGATCAGAACCGCGATTCCCATGAGCAAACCAACCTAGAGTGGAACTAGTGGCCAAGCCAATAAAGGTGAAGTTGATAAAACTGATCTGAAACCTGGTGAGAGTCCTCCCAACCAAGTGAACGATAACAATATAGGCGCTCAATAAAGTCATGAACGCAGCACCATCCATGTACATGAGAACAGTGTTATTTAGTATCAGGTCTGACAATTCATATTCGGTCATTGGTCTAATGGCCCACGCTTACAGACACATAACGCCTGTGGCAGCGGCGCCGAAACCGCGTAGCGGTTTTGGCGTCCGGCCCCGCAGGGGCGTACTGCCCGCACTTGTTAGTGCGTTGACCATTAGCGGCTTACCACCCCCAGGTAACCAACATAAACTGCCAGTAACGCTACTGCAGTACCCCAGAGCCATTGCCAGTGATTTAGATAAAACTCTACGAGAGTTCGAGCGCACCGAGCTGTCCAGTGGTATTCGGTGTAGGGCGCAGGAAATATAGCGTAACCCTCGCCTACGTCACCCTCCGTCATTTTTGCTTCCCCTTGGTACCAGCGTTTAATGGCTTTGAACATAGGGAGCACCTAACGTTGCCAACAGGGGCCCGCGTTAGCGGGTCCCTGCTTGCTTGGCCTTGTTACGTGCTTAACCATACTCTGCAAGGATTTCCTCCGGCGACATAAGGTTTATTGCCTTGGCCAACCTAAGGTGGCCATTCATCAGAGCATGTATGGCGTAGAAGCCCTGTAGTTCTGCCTCATCGACGGGGCTGGCTGCCAGCGCCGCCTCTAGCGCCCGAGAATAAGCTGCCTCAATCTCCTCTGATGCGCGGAGCTCTGAATTCCCCTCTCTTGCCACAGCAATGGCCGAAACTAGAGATAAAATGCCAAGACTGACGAGGCGCGGTACGGCAGCCAAAGAGGCTGTGCCAATATCTCCTTGGTGATACAGATTCTCCCAAAGCTCATCTAGTGCGCTCTCGTCTCCTGACTCGAGACGGTCCAATACTGGAGCTGGCTGATAAGGCAGTCCGTATCCGCTAAGCAGCTCAGTCATTTCAGCAGCTCCAATTCACGTAACGCCGCCAGCAAGGGCGCGCGGTACGCGCGTCCCGCTGCCTGGCCTTGTTATAGGGACGCCGCATACTCAACGATTGACTCAATGTGATATGCGATATCCCATTTTCCTGCACAATCGTCCTGATCGATTGGCTTACAAGTGTACGCTACCCATACAGAGCCCACGCCATACGCTGGATCGAAGGTAGCTACTATCATAGGCTCCTGGGAGTTTGGTTCATAATGCATTGAGTTAATGGCTATTTCATCGCCATTTGAGTCTAAAAGTGCGAAGCCACTTGAGTAAGGCTGCCACAATTCGTTGATGCGTAGGGGAAATTTAACCACGGCCATTAGGTAGTGACCTTCTGGCTCAATAACTATGTTAAATCCCAATTCATCAGCCATCTTCTTGGTGAGAATTCTTGGCTCAGGAGGCGCACTTCCAACAGCCTCAATTGCCAAAAGGCTAATTAATAAGACTAAGAATCGAAGCACATTAGTTCCTATAACGCTGCCGGCACGGGCGAGCGAAACGAAGTGTAGCGAGTCCAGCCGCCGAAGGCGGCGATGTGCCCGGCCTTGTTATGAGGCTCACTGCTCAATGGCCTCCCATGCTTTTCTTGACGTTTCCTCTGGGTCGATGCCAGAAGCCTTCATGAGTTCTGGGACTACTTGGTCTACTGCGAGAAGACCAGCTGCGACATCCTTCCAAAGCTGTTGCAGTTTTACTATTGATTCATCTCTGCCCTTCTTTGTCGCAAGAAGTTCAATATTGTCAGTGAAGAAATTATGAACAACGTTATTTCTAGCAGTTAGCGCTTTTTCTAAGACTTTTTCAAACGCAGAGTTAATCTGTACGTGTATTGCAAACTTTTCAATGAGAGGTCCAAGTGTTCGTTTCGACAGCGCATCAAACTCAGAGCTGAATATGTTCTCGTCGAATTTGTCGCCCTCTAGCTTTTTGATTAGAGATATTGAATATTTCAAACCCAGCTCTAACTGCTGAGAGACTTGGATTATCCCTCCAACCTCTGTCAGAACCGAAGCCATCGACTCTTGTAAACTCTCAGACATAGAAGGCCTCATAACGCCAAGTTAAGCTGCCAAGCGGCTCTGGCGCGCGGGTTGCGCACGCAAGCCGCGTGACAGGTTCCTTGGTCAGCTTCAACTTCTTGTTATGTGCTTTTTGCCCACTCACGTAGTTTACCTATCAGATACTGTTCTACGTTACTCCTCAGCTCATTGTTGGAATTCCTGAGGCTGTAGATTACTCCGAACTTAGCGATATTCGTCTTGTACGAACATGTTTCGAATTCGCTATTGATTCCTGAAATCCTACAAATAGCGATCAGCTCCCAAGGCGGAATGTCTCCGCTAACCAAAACCCAGCTTCCCGGTGTCCGATACAGTCTCTTGTAATTCGTCCAGCGATCTTCAACCGGCACACTACCTTGATCAAAGTCGGCTAGTACCGACGCTGAAACGCGCTTGAGATCAATCAAGTTAGCGTACAAAACAAAGGGCATCTCTGGATTTTTTGTTAACACTTTGTACTTTGGTATGGCGGCCGCCATCTCTCGCTCGTCGACGATGAGCGCGATATCGGCTGAACCATCATCGAAACAACAAAGGCTTGGGCTCGACGCCAGCAGAACGTTTTCTTCTGGAATAGTTAGGCCCGCAAACTCCTCAGCGATTACATTGCATGCCACGAACCAGAAAGTCGATAAGACCAAGAGCTTCCGTGTGAGCACATAACGCCTGTGGCAGCGGCGCCGAAACCGCGCAGCGGTTTGGGCGTCCGGCCCCGCAGGGGCGAACTGCCCGCACTTGTTACGTGAGATTAAAACCACCTTCATTCCAGCCCCCACCGATATTTGGAATTGAGACCGAACTGGCACAGAGTGTTGCCCGCCTCAGCGGCATGATAGCGCGTGGACCAGCACCGGGCGAACCTGGCACAGACTAGCAGAGCTGCCCGACTCCGAGGGTTGAAAATGCGACCACCTGAGCCTTGGGTTGGCCACGTTACTTTCGACGATTGATGGTGCTTGAACTGCACTCCGATGGCCTCCTTGCTTTGATTGAACCCCTTTTCCTTGATGGGCAGCGACACTCGAGGGTTTTACACGTAACGCCTGTGGCAGCGGCGCCGAAACCGCGCAGCGGTTTGGGCGTCCGGCCCCGAAGGGGCGCACTGCCCGCACTTGTTACGTGAGATTAAAACCACCTTCATTTCAGCCCCCACCGACATTTGGAAATACGACCGAATTGGCACAGAATATTGCCCGCCTCAGCGGCATGATAGCGCGTGGACTGGCACCGGGCGAACCTGGCACTGACTAGCAGAGCTGCCCGACTCCGAGTGTTGAAAAGGCGACCACGAGAGCCTTGATTTGGCCCCGTTACTTCCGAAAGCTGATGGTGGTTGAACAGCACTCCGATAGCCTCCTTGCTTTGATTGAAACACCTTTCCTTGATGGGCAGCGATACTCGGGGGTTTTACACGTAACGCCTGTGGCAGCGGCGCTGAAACCGCGCAGCGGTTTTGGCGTCCGGCCCCGTAGGGGCGAACTGCCCGCACTTGTTAAGGTGAAAGGCAGTTAGTGGCACATTCATTTGCGCGCACCGTTGAGAAAACGTAAATCCAGGATTCTAAAAACCTCGCCATCTAGATCTAGCTTTAGCTCAACTGCTCTCCCGTGCTCATTCTCAGTATAGAGAATTGGAATAGCGGGAACAAAAGGCGGTAGCCCGTCAGGCCGCTGCACATGAAACCGCCTGTTCCCTATTCGATAGGTACTAACGTCACCAAACTCTCTAAGATTCCTCTTGCAAAATTCGACGAAAGCTTCGTGGTTGGAACTGTATTCATTTCTTGGACTTAGGTGAGGGGTTATGCCATTGCATTCATCTATCACCAGATCGGCCGCAATCATTTCGGCAAACTCATTCACATCTCCCAACTCATTCATTCTATTGCTAAGTCTGGATGCTTCTTCCTGAGCTTCTGACGGAAATTCAGCCTTCGCCGTGAGTGATATGAGTATTAGCAATAAAATTAGGGGTCGAATCATGGGATCCTTAACGCCTTAAACAGGGGCGCGCGTTAGCGCGTCCCGGCCGAAGGCCCTTGCTGGTTTAACTTGTTAGCATTGCGGTGCTCGACGAAGAAACGCCAATACTCCTGACCAGGCATGAGAATATTTTTACTGCAAAACCCAAGACTCAGAGATTTATCACCGTAGATTGCTATGAACACTTCTTGGCCAATGAAATAATTGGTGTCACAAGATGTGCCATGTGTAATAAATTTATCACCATCTTTGGTTGGAAATGGAATGCTCACACTTTGTTCTAAATATTCCTTTTCCTCACCTTTGACTGTTGAAAGCACCTTGAAACGCACCTTTAGAGTTGCTCTGCCTTCGGTAGATGACGTGATAGCTGTTTGTTCTACGACAGTCGAATGTAGAGCGACCGCTTGATCATAGATCTCCTCGGTAGATTTATAATTATCCACACAGCTACAGGCAATGGCCGCTTCGGATAAAGCTAGAAATATGAATAGTATTATCGTTCTCATAGTGATGCTAACAGCTAATTATGGAGAACCGCTCAGATAGCGCAGTTCCAAGTATTTTATTAGCATCGAATTCCATTTCGTCAGATTCCCCCTCCAAATCAACAATATACATCATAGCCTCAACGGGCGGCTCCCTACATAGTGGGAAGTAGATTCTCGAATTCCATCATTTCCGCTCCGAGTTCGGCCCGCGCAAGGATTACAAGTCTCCGAAAATCAATAAGTTAGATTTCACCTCACGCACCACCCCCTGGAATTCCACTGAAAAACGGGATTGATTCCGGCATTCTACGCTATACTGTACGTATATACAGTATCTGGTAGAGAACGCCCCAATGGATGATATCCGCCCCGCCATCGCGTCCGACGCCACGAAGCTGCTCGACTGCGTGCGCCTCGACATGCGCAACAAGGGCTACTCCTACCAGACGGAAAAGACCTATATCGACTGGATCCGGCGCTTCATTCTCTATAACGGCAAATTGCATCCGCGCACCATGGATGCCAGCCACATCAACCGCTTTCTCAGCTACCTCGGGCACGACAGGCACTGCTCGCCGGCCACCCAGCGCATCGCGCTGAACGCCATCATTTATCTCTACCGCAAGTACCTCCAGTTGGAGTTGGAGCCGCTGGATTTCGAGAAGGCCCGGCCGAAGCGACGCCTGCCGGTGGTGCTCACCCACGACGAGGTGCTGCGTATTCTCGAACACCTGCAGGGCACTCACCGGCTGATGGTGGAGATGCTCTACGGCTCCGGGGTGCGCCTGAACGAACTGCTTTCCCTGCGCGTAAAGGATCTCGACTTCGAGATGCACACCATCACCGTCCGTTCCGGCAAGGGCGACAAGGACCGCACTACCCTGCTGCCGCAGAGCCTGGCCCCGCGGTTGCAGGTGCAGGTCCACGCAGTGGCTCGCCTGCACGAGAAGGATACAGCCGATGGCTATGGCGAGGTTTACCTGCCCCACGCCCTGGAGCGCAAGTACCCCTCCGCCGCGCGGGAGCTGGGCTGGCAGTTCCTGTTTCCTTCCACCGGCATCGGCCGCGATCCGCGCAGCGGGGTCATGCGCCGGCACCACCTCCACCACACCACCCTGCGCAAGTCGGTCGGCCGGGCCCGCAGGCTGGCGGGCATCGTGAAGCCGGTTCGCTGCCATACCTTCCGCCACAGCTTCGCCACCCGCCTGCTGCAGCAGGGCTACGACCTGCGCACCATCCAGAAGCTGCTCGGCCACCGGGATGTCACTACCACGGAGATCTACACCCACGTCCTCGGCCGTGGCGCCATGGGGGTAGTCAGCCCGATCGATGACCTACGCTGAGCTCCATTGCCTCACCTGCTACAGTTTCCTGCGCGGTGCCTCCCACCCCCATGAGCTGGTGGAGCGCGCGGCGGAGCTGGGCTACAGCGCGCTGGCCATTACCGACGAGTGCTCGCTGGCGGGCATCGTCAAGGCCCATGTGGCGGCCAGGGAGGTAGGTCTCAAGCTCATCGTCGGCAGCGAGTTCCGCCTCGAGGAGGGCCTGCGCCTGCTGGCACTGGCGCCGAGCCGGGCCGCTTACTCCGAGCTATCCGGGCTGATCACCCTGGCCCGCCGGCGCAGCCCCAAGGGCAGTTACCAGGTCGCCCTGCGCGATATCGTGTTCCACCTCAAGCGCTGCCTGTTGATTGTGCTGCCCGAGGGCCGCGAGGAGGAGCTCGCCTTCAGCCGCCAGCTCGCCCGTCTCTGCGGGCAGCGGCTGTGGCTGGGCTTCAGCCACCTGCTCGGCAATGACAGCGCGCAGCGTTACCTGCACATCGAGCAGATGGCGGCCAGCCTCGGGCTGCCCCTGGTCGCCTGCGGCGATGTGCGCATGCACCTGGCTTCGCGCAAGCCCCTGCACGATGTGTTCAGCGCCCTGCATCACAACAGCAGCATCGCCCGACTGGGCCGGCGGCGGGCGGGCAACAGCCAGCGCCACCTGCGCTCCCTCGAGCGAATCGCCGCCCTCTACCCGCCGGCCCTGCTGGAGGAAACGCAGCGCATCGCCGCCCGCTGCGATTTCAGCCTCGACGAATTGCGCTACGAGTACCCGGAAGAGGTAGTGCCCGCGGGCCGCAGCCCCAACGGCCACCTGCGCCAGCTGGTGGCGGAGGGCGCCGCCCGCCGCTGGCCCGGCGGTGTGCCCGGCGAGATCCAGCAGCGCATCGAGCGGGAGCTGGCGCTGATCGGCGAGCTCGACTACGAGTACTACTTCCTCACCGTCCACGACATCGTGCGCTTCGCCCGCGAGCGCGACATCCTCTGCCAGGGCCGCGGCTCGGCGGCCAACTCGGTGGTCTGTTACTGCCTCGGCATTACCGAGGTGTCGCCGCAGCAGATCTCCCTGCTGTTCGAGCGCTTCATCTCGAAGGAGCGCGACGAGCCGCCGGATATCGATGTCGACTTCGAGCACGAACGCCGCGAGGAGGTCATCCAGTACATCTATCGCAAGTACAGCCGCAAGCGCGCGGCGCTGGCGGCCACGGTCATCACCTACCGCGCGCGCAGCGCGGTGCGCGATGTCGGCAAGGCCCTGGGGCTGGACCCGGTCTTCGTCGACGACCTCGCCAAATCCATGGCCTGGTGGGATCGCACCGGCGACCTCGCCAAACGCTTTGAGGAACAGGGCGTCGCCCGCCACAGCCGCCAGGCGGAGCTGTTCTATTCCCTGGTGCAGCAGATCCTCGGCTTCCCCCGCCACCTGTCCCAACACGTCGGCGGCTTCGTCATCACCCGCAGCCCCATCTCCACGCTGGTGCCGGTGGAGAACGCCAGCATGGACGAGCGCACGGTCATCCAGTGGGACAAGGAAGACATCGAGGCCCTCGGCCTGCTCAAGGTGGACATCCTCGCCCTCGGCATGCTCTGTGCCATCCGCAAGAGCCTGCAGCTGGTCAACCGCTACTGCCCGGGCATCGCCACCATCGCCGACATCCCCCGGGAGGACGCCGGCACCTACCGCATGCTGCAGCAGGCGGACACGATCGGCGTATTCCAGATCGAGTCGCGGGCGCAGATGTCCATGCTGCCGCGCCTCAGGCCCAATTGTTTCTACGACCTGGTGATCCAGATCGCCATCGTCCGCCCCGGGCCGATCCAGGGCGACATGGTCCATCCCTACCTGCGCCGCCGGCAGGGGCTGGAGCCGGTCAGCTACCCCTCGCCGGCGATCCGCGAGGTGCTGCAAAGCACCCTCGGCGTGCCCATCTTCCAGGAGCAGGTGATCCGGCTGGCGATGGTCGCCGCAGGCTTTTCCGGCGGCGAGGCGGACGCCCTGCGCCGGGCCATCGCCAACTGGGGCCGCAACAGCAAGCTGCTGAGCTTCGAGAAAAAGCTCACCCGCGGCATGATCGAGCGCGGCTACGACGCGGATTTCGCCCACCGCCTGTTCGACCAGATCAAGGGCTTCGCCGGCTACGGCTTTCCCGAATCCCACTCTGCCAGCTTCGCCCTGCTGGCCTATGTCTCCGCCTGGCTCAAGCGCCACCACCCGGGGGCCTTTTTTACCGGGCTGCTGAACAGCCAGCCGATGGGCTTCTATACGCCCTCGCAGCTGATCCAGGACGCCCGCCGCCACGGGGTGATGGTCCTGCCGGTGGACGCCAACCAGAGCGAGTGGGATCACCAGTTACTGGAGCAGGCTGCCGAATCCGTGGGGAGCGCAGGCGACAACGACCGGGCGCGGCACGCCATCCGCCTCGGCCTGCGCCTGGTGCGCGGCCTGAGCCGCGAGGGTGCACAGCGCCTGGTGGAAGCCCGCGCGCAGGCGCCCTTTCACCAGGTCAGCGACCTGCGCCGCCGCGCCCAGCTGGGCAAGCGCGACATGGAAGCACTGGCGGATGCCGACACACTCAAGGCGCTCAGCGGCCACCGCCACCAGGCCCAGTGGCAGATCATGGCACTGGAAGCACCGCGACCCTTGCTGCGCGAGGAGGAATACCAGGCCGGGCGCTATTTCGATGACGAGGTCCGGCTGCCCGCCCCGGCCGTCGCCGAGGAAGTCTTCTCCGACTACCGCGCCACCGGCCTCACCCTGCGCGCCCACCCCCTCAGCCTGCTGCGCGACCGGCCGCCCTTCGACCGCTGCAAGCGCCACGCGGACCTGGCGCATATCGGCAACCACCGCTTCGTGCGCATCGCCGGCCTGGTTACCTGCCGCCAGCGCCCCGGCAGCGCCGCCGGTGTGGTCTTCCTGACCCTGGAAGACGAGACCGGCAACAGCAACGTGGTGGTGTGGAAGCAGACCCAGGAGCGCTTCCGCCAGGCCCTGCTGGCCGGGCAGCTGCTGCTGGTGACGGGCACCCTCGAGTGCAAGGACGGCGTCATCCACGTCATCGCCGGCCGGCTGGAGGACTACACCCACGAGCTGAGCCGGCTGAATTTGAAATCCCGGGATTTCCACTAAACTGCTAGGGCGGTACCCCTTGGGAAACAGAGGTGGTATGTGATGAAACGACAAGTGAAAACATGGGCAATGACGGCGGGCCTGCTGGCGGCAATCGCCGCTCCGGCCCTGGCCGATGACCTGGAAGCGCAGATAGCCCACGCCCGCTCCGCGGCCCCGGCGGCGATCAGCGCGGAGGCGACCATCATGGTCGATGGCAAGGTGGTGGTGGAGGGCAGCAACGGCTGGACCTGCATGCCCGACACCATGCCCGGCGACGGCGCGCCGATGTGCAACGACGCGGTGTGGATGGCGATGGCCCAGGCGATGGGCAGCCAGAGCGAGTTCAGCACCGACCGGATCGGCATTTCCTACATGCTGCAGGGCGATTCGGGAGGCGGCGGAGTAAGCAACTCCGACCCCTTCCACCCGGACCCGAAATCCGCAGCGGACTACGTGGAAACGGGGCCACACCTGATGATCGTGGTGCCGAAGGCGATGCTCCAGGGCATCACCGACGACCCCACCCAGGGCGGCCCCTACGTGATGTGGGGCGACACTCCCTACGCCCACATCATGGTGCCGGTCAGCGACTGACGCAGGCCGGTCACGCTCGCCGGAACAGGAGCTTCAGGCGGTCTGGGGAGACCTGAGGAACATGACGGTCATCAGGATCATCCCCAGCAGCACGGCGATGGACGACGCGGCCAGCATCGGGTCGATGCTCTCCGGTTTCACGAACATCCCGTAGAGCAGGAACAGCCCGGCGGACATCGCCAGCACCCCCACCTGGTGCAGCACGAACTGCACGCTGGCGAGCGTGGTCCGTGCGTCCCCCAGCCACAGCCGGTGGCAGAGCGCATAAATAAAGGAAACGACAAAACCCGCCAGCATGATATGTGCGTGGGTCACCAGCTGGCCGTGGTTCTTGGTGGCCGCCATGTAAATCCCCAACAACAGTCCAACTACCGCATAGAGCAAAGCTGAAAGCACATAAACCCGACTCATACAGAACGACCTCGCAATGTGATCACGTGAAAGAAAGGTATTTCGGAATAGAAGGTGGCGTGAGAAAACCCGCCAGGACCCCGCTCGAAATATAGCTCCGGTACTGGACTTTGTCGCTGTCGCAGCCGGGGCGGACAGCTGTACCCGGGCAGGCACGGCGGGCGGGCATACCCGCTGGCCGAGGGGGCGGCCAGCACTGCCTGTGACATTTCTGTAACAAAAATATTGCAGGATGCCAGCATCCCAGTCTCTCGACGGTCCCGGATGCAGGCACAGGACTACCGCCAGAACACCCAGGCCACGCCGGCCACGGTGACCCTCACCGGTGACAGGCCGCTACACCGTGTCGACCCGCGCTACCTGTCCTGGTCCATCGACATCTCGGTGTTCGCCGGCGGCTTCTGGTGGGAGGGCGCCAACCGGGCGCGCCGCGGCATCGGCACCAGCCGTATCGCGCCGCTGTCCCTGGGCAGTGGCAAGCTCAACCGCCTGGTCAGCGCGCTGGGGCCGGCCTACCTGCGTATCGGTGGCAGCGAGGCGGACAAGATTCACTACTTCAGCGCGCCGCCGGGGGAGGCCAACAGCCTGGTGCTGCGTCGCGAGCAGTGGGACGCCCTGCACGCCTTCCTCCAGCGCCACGACCTGAAACTGTTTTTCACCTGCAAGTACGGCCTGTTCCGCCAGCGCCAGCACGGCCGCTGGGGCGGCGGCGAACTGGAACAGTTGCTGCAATACTCCCGCGAGCGCGGCTATGGCATCGCGGTGTTCGAACTGGGTAACGAGCTCAACGCCTACTGGGCTTTCCACGGCCTGCGCGCGCAGCCGCGGGCGCGCAAGCTGGCCCAGGACTACCGCACCTTCAAGGCCCTGGTGCGCAACTACTACCCCGAAGCCCGTATCTGCGGCCCCGGCAGTGCCTTCTGGCCACGCCTCGGCGAAACCATTCGCCCGATCAGCAACCTCACCCCGAGGTTCCTGCGCGAGCTGGCCGGTGAACTGGACATCGTCGACTGGCATTTCTACCCCTTCCAGAGCGAGCGCAGCCCCCTGCGCACCCTGCGCGCGCGCCGCCGCCACATGACCGACCCGGCCTCCTTCGAGTACTTCGCCCGCTACAGCCGCCAGCTGGCCGCGCTGCGCGACCGCCTGCAACCCCAGGCGGAGATCTGGACCGGCGAAACCGGCTCCGCCCAGTGCGGCGGCCAGCCCTACCGTTCCGACCGCTGGGTCTCCGGCTTCTGGTGGGCGGACCAGCTCGGCCAGGGCGCGCGGCTGGGGCAGAAGGTGATGGTGCGCCAGGCCCTGATCGGCGGCGACTACGGGCTGATCGACCGGCTGACACTGAAGCCGCGCCCCGACTACTGGGTGAGCTGGATGTGGCGGCAGCTGATGGGCACCGCCGTCTACCCGGTGGAGAGCTCCTCGCCGCAGCTGCGTGCCTACTGCCACGGCAGCGCCGGGGGCGACGGCCTCTGCCTGCTGCTGGTCAATCTCGCCAGCACGCCGGCCAGCGTGGCGCTGGAAAATTTCGGCCCGGTGGGGCGCCGCTTCACCCTGACGGCAAAGCAGCTCACCAGCCGCAAGCTGCGCATCAACGGCAGGCGGCCGAAACTGCGCCGCGGTGCCGTCTCGCTGGCTGACTTCCCCGCGGCTGCGGGGGCGGCACAGCTGCCGCCCTACAGCATCAGTTTCTGGGAAATCGGCAGCGATACGGCAACTCAGTACGCCACCAGTTCGATCTCGATACCGTCCGGGTCGTAGCAGTACAGGCGGACGCCGGGGTCGTAGGGCTCCGGGTCGTTCACCGGCACGCCCATGGTCCACAGGCGCTCCCGGTAGGGCTCGATGTCCTCCACCTCGAAGCCGAGGTGATTGAAGCCCACCGCGTCGTAGTCTTCCACGGCCCGCCCCGGCGCCGCCGCCTCGAACAGCGACAGGTAGGTGCTTTCATCGCCGATATGGGCGGCGCGGCGGCCGGCCCCGTTGAGGCCCTCCCAGCGCACCCTGCCGCCGAACAGGCGCAGGTAGAAATCGACACTGGCTTCGATGTTGCTGACGGTGATGTTGGCATGTTCGATACGCATCTCGCTTACTCCTGTGTTTGCGTGCCAGCCCAGCATATGCCAGCCCCAACAGTTTATCGCCGATACTGCTAATATATTGGCAAATGGTTCAGGAGGCTGAGCATGGCCGAACTCGATCACGTGGCGGGCTATCTCGCCGAGAATGTCACCGCCCTGCGCCGGCGGCGCGACCTCAGCCAGGAAAAACTCGCAGCGCTGGCGCAGATCCCGCGCTCCACCATCACCCACATGGAGTCGGGCAGCGGCAACCCCTCGCTGACCAACCTGTGCAAGCTGGCCAGCGCCCTCGGGGTGAGCATAGAGAGCCTGCTCTCGCGGCCGCGGCGGGCCAGCAGTCTGTTGAAAAGGGAAGCGGTGCCAGTGGAGCAGCGCAGTGCCGGCAAGGTGCAGGTGTACAAGCTGATGCCGGACCGGGTCAGGGGCATCGAGATCGACCGCATGGCCTTCGCCGCCGGCGCCTCGATGGCCGGCAAGCCTCACCTGCAGGGCACCAAGGAATACCTGGTCGCACTGGCGGGGGAGATCGCCGTATCAGTGGACGGGGAGACCTGGCACGTCGACGAGGGCGACGTACTGGCCTTTCCCGGCGACCAGAAGCACGGCTACCGCAACCCGGGCAAGGGGCCCGCGGAGGCCCTCAGCATCGTGCTGCCACTGCCCTACCCGACGGAACGCCCCTGAATGCAGGGTAATATCAGTCGGCGGATGCAACCGGCTGGGCGGCGAAGAACTGCCAGATCACCTCGGCCACATCGAACTCGTGGCTGGTTGGCCCGAGCATCCGCGGCAGGCTGAAAGTCGGGTTGGGCATGGTGTGCCCGCCGCCGAGCACCGTAAGCAGTTCCACGCTGGGCTGGCCCGGCGCTTCCCAGGCAGCCACTTCCACACGGGTGCCGTCTTCCGGGTCCGTGTCCGGCCAGCGCTCGCTGCCCGGTTCACCGCTGTAGCCCGCCAGCCCGGCCCAGTAGCGGCCGGTCTGCGCCATCGAGCGCACCGGGCCGCGGCTGTCGTCGCCGAGAATCTCGACGATGCCGCCGGTGTAGGGGTTGACCGGGTCGTCGGTGCCGTTGATGACGATAATGGCTACCCCCTCGCCGGACTCGTCGCAGCCGAGGTTCTCCGCCACCGGCAGGTTGGCGGCGATGGGGGCCACCGCGCTCACCAGGTCCGGCGCCTCCAGCGCCAGGCGGTAGGACATGTGGCCGCCGTTGGAGAAGCCCGCCGCATAGACCCGCGCCGGGTCCGCGCCGTAGCGCTGCTGCAGCTCCGCCACCAGTGCGCGGAGGAAGCCGACGTCGTCGATGTTCTCGGTATTGGCGGCGTAACTGGCGCTGGCGCGGCAGCCGTTCCAGTGCCCCTCGTAGCCGTCGGGGTAGACCGCTATGAAGCCGGCCCGCTCGGCCTGCACGTCAAAGCTGTAGAAACTCATCCCGCGCATGTCGCGGCCGCTGCCCTGGGAACCGTGCAGCAGCAGCACCACCGGCGGCCTGCTGCCCGCGGAGCGGGGCACATAGGCGAGCCAGCTGCGCTGCTTGCCGTCGTGCTCCAGCAGGCCGACCTCGACCTTGCCCGGCAGCTCCGGCGGATCGACGACGTCGAAACGCAGGTACCACCAGGCGAGCAGCGAGAAGCTGACCAGCCCCACAACCAGGATCAGGGCGAGCAGTTTGAGGAACTTGGGCATCGGCGGCGGTCTCCTTGGCTGGCGCCGGCTCAGGCCAGCTTGCCGAACAGGTCGTATTCCGCCAGCACTGCCAGCAGTTTCTGGTCGTTGCCGCTGTCGCGGCGCCAGTTACCTTTTTTCAGGGAATGGGACTGCGAGCCCTCGATGGTGAGGAAGCGGTCCTTCCAGTAGCGCGGGTCGTCGACCATCGAGCACAGGGTGTCCTTGCGCAGGCTCATCGCCTTCAGCCAGATGTCGTCGGCGTTGGGGCACAGGCGCATGAACTGGTCGCGGTTGGTCACCTCGGCGTCGAGGGCGCCCGGCGGGTAGAGCACGCCGCCAACCCCGGTCGGGAAGATCAGCCGCGAGGCCGCCTGCCCGGCCTGGCAGGCGGGCCAGTTGCGGTACTGGGCGGGCCTGCCGTCGCCGTTCATGCGGATGTAGTGGGCGCGGTGGCAGTGAATCTGGCCGGGGCTTTCCAGCCAGGCGTCGTAGAGCTGCTCGACCATGTCCGGCGGGTAGAGGATATCGTCGTCGGCGGTGATCAGCAGGCTGTCGGGGTACTGCTCGAGGGCGTAGATGAACTTCTTGTAGGGGCCGAGATCCTCGTCCATGAAGACGATTTCCAGCCCGCGGCGCTCCTGGCCGCGCAGCAGCATCGGCACCTTGCCGCTGGGAAAGTTGGCCCGCGACAGCCAGAGCACGATGCGGTCCGGGCGCAGCGACTGCAGCAGCAGGCTTTCTATGCACAGGAAGACGTCGCCGATGCGCTTGTCGAAGGAGGTCAGCGAGACGGTGATTTCGTGCGGCAGGTCGTTGCCCACCCCCTGCTGGGTGGAAGTCAGCGCCGACTGCTGCAGGATCGCCCCGTGGACGATGGCCTGCAACTTGCGATTGTTGTTCTGGTCGTGCTTTTTCAGGCGTCGCTTGGCAAAGTAACTGATCATACACTCACTGCTCTGTAGTTATGTTCCGGCTGCGTCGGCCGCTTGTGCCTCAGGGGCGGGCCGAACCGTCACCAGTGCCAGGTAGCCCCCGGCGACCAGGGAGAACGCGTAAATGCCGGTCTGGTAGTACATGTAGGACTCGAAGGCGTTCACCACCAGCCAGTACACCAGGAAGGCGATCCAGAACCAGAGGAAATCCGCCCCGATCCTGGAGGCCTTGCGAGCGTCCACTATCGCCCTGGTCAAGGCCCATAGCAAGGCAAACCATACCAGCAGTCCGGCAATTCCGAAATTCACCAGGGTGTCCATGTAGCTGCTGTGCAGGTGGCGGAAGCGCGCCTTCTCGTCCGCGCTGAGGCCCTCGCTGTGCTGTACCACGGCGCTGCGCCCGTGCCCGCCCCAGCCGAACAGCGGCCGCTGCACCACCCAGTGCAGCGCCTCGGTCCAGGTGTTCAGGCGCACGCGGGTGCTCTCCTGGGCCTGGACCTGTCCGGTCACCTCGGCCAGCGGCCCCTCGGAGCCGACCCGCTCCAGCAACACGTTGCTGAACATCGCTGGCAGCAATACCCCCAGCACCAGCAAGATCGCCGCCAGCTTCCAGCGCATGCTGGCCAGCGCGGCGAGATAGGCCCGCCTGCGCTGCGGCGACAGCAAGTAACAAGCCATGGCCAGGACTATCACCGCGGTCAGCGGCAGCGCCAGCCAGACCGCCCGGGTCTGGGAGATCAGCACGGTGACCGCGACACACAGGATCAATACCCAGTACAGCACCGCCAGCCAGGCGAAGCGCCCACCCCGGACCGCACGCTGGAAGCGGTAGAAAAAGACCAGCAGGCCAATCAGCACCACGCCGAACAGCATGCTGGTGTGCTGCTGGTTGAGGATGTGGAAGCCGACCCTGCCGCCCTCCAGCCCGCGGCGGATTTCCTCCCAGCCGCCACCGCTCACCCACGGCGCCAGCAGCAGCACTGCCACCGCGACACCCCAGACCCGGAATACCTGGTTCTGCGCCTGGCCGATGAACAGCGCCACCGGCAGCAGGAAGAACCAGCTGGCGAGCCGCTCGACCTTGGGCGAGCGTTCGGCGAGTTCCGGTGATAGCCAGTGACCCATGCCCCAGCTGATCAATTGCACCACGATGGCGATGAACAGGAGCTGAATCACCACGGAGCTGCGCAGGGGCACCCGGTAGCGCAGCAGGCCGAAGCCGGCCAGCAGGCTCAGCAGCTGCCCGGCGTAATCCCCGGGCTTGTCGGTGTACAGGCGGGTGATCACGTACAGCAGCAACAGCCCCAGCCCGGCCAGCGACAGCCAGCGCGGGAGCGCGTCGCGGCCAGCGACCGGGCTGCTCTCCTGGGCATGACTTCGCGGGCTGGATTCGTGGTTCACCTGCACTCCTGTCACCGTGATCGCTGCTGTTCTTCCAGCCAGCCGTGGTAACCGAAACGCGCAGGGTCGCCGCGCTTGGCCAGCTGCTCGGCGATGGTCGACTCCAGGTCCGCCACCCGCCGCGCCGCCCGGCGCCGGGCCATGGCCGGCCAGAAATTCGCCAGCGGCAGCAGGTCCGGCCAACCGAGGCCGTCGATCGCCCACAGGCGCTCGGGCCGGCCGCCGGCGCACTGCACCACCAGGTTGTGGGTGAGCAGCTTGCGCGAGGGCATGCCCGCTTCCGCCCAGGCGCGGCCGAAGTCGCGCAGGGGTGCCTCCAGCTCCGGGCTGCGGCCGTGCTGCCAGAGGAACTGTTTCAGGGTGACGGCGATGCGGCCGTCGTCGTCGCGGATGAGGTCCTGGCAGAGGCCGCGACCGAGTTCGGTCTCGACCCAGCCGTGCAGGCGCGGTATCAGGGCGAAGGCCATCTCGCCAACCGCGTCGGCGATATGCGCGTAGACCCGCGCCTCTTCCCGGTTGTCATCGAAACTCGACAGGGGCTTGAGGTTTTTCGGGAAGCCGCACTCGCTGCGCTTGATCGCCGGGCTGCGGTCCGGGCGCAGCACCTTGATGCAGCGGCCGCTGTCGCGGGGATCGACAAAACACAGGCGGTTGCCGCCGCGGCTGAAAGCCGCGTCCTCGCCGCCCAGGGTGAGCTGCGCGCTCACCGCGGGTGCTCCGCGGCGCGCTGCCGGAAAAGTTCGGCGTAGCGGCCCATGATCACCGCGTTGGAAAAGTCGGCCTGGTAGGCCCGTGCGCCGGCGCCGGCCATGGCTGTTGCCGCCGCCGGGTCGTCGAGCAACTGGCGGATACCCGCGGCCAGGGCATCGGCGTCCTCGACCGCGGTCAGCACGCCGCTGACACCGTCCTCGATCAGCTCCTCCGGCCCCTGGGAACGGGCGGCGACGATCGGGCAGTTGCGGAACCAGGCTTCGAGGACGATATTGCCCAGGCCCTCGTGGCGGGAGGAGCAGACGAACTGGTCGGCGCTCAGCATGAGGGCGTTGACGTCGTCGCGCCAGCCGAGGAAACGCACCCGCTCGTGCAGCCCCAGTTGCTCGCACTGCGCTTTCAGCGCCGCCTCCTCGGGGCCGACCCCGGCGATGCAGAGCACGGCATCCGGCACCCGGGCCAGCGCGTCGAGCAGCACGTCGAAACCCTTGTTGCGGTGCAGGCGGCCGGCCGCCAGCAGCAGGGGCACGCCCTCGGGGACTCCCAGCTCACTGCGCGGCACCGGCTGGTAGTCCTGTTCATCGACGAAGTTGGCGATGAACTCCACCCGGCTGGCGGGCATGCCGCCGCGCACCAGGTGGTCGCAGATACCGCGGGTGTTGCCGACCCAGAAGTCCGCGTGGCGGTAGTACTTGAGGTCGTAGTAGTGGCCCAGCCGACAGCCCAGCTGGTAGTCGCCGGGCGGGGTGAGGATGGAGGCGCGGTTCATCCAGGTCATGACCACCTCCGGCTGCGCCGCCCGCAGCGCCCGGCGGTAGCGCCAGTGACCGGCCAGGTCGAGCTTGCCGCCGAAGCGGAAAAACCCCAGGTCCACCCCCGCCGCGCGCAGCCTGGCGCTGCGGCCGGGATAGTCGCGGGTGAAGACCTTCTGGCTGAAGCCCTCGCGCGCGGCGAAGCCGGCCACCAGGCGCTCGAAGAAATTCTCCGCGCCGCCGTGCTCGGCCCCGGCCATCGCCTGCACCAGGCGGATTGCATCGCTCACGAACCGCGGCTCCAGACGTAGTCGTGGCTGTAGGGAAGCTGCAGGCTGGCCTCGACGATGTAGCGCGCGTACAGGCGGCTGTTGATCTCGGCGTGGAAGAAGGCGCGGCCGCGGGCGGCCCACTCGCGGCGCATGGCGTCGTCGGCGGCGAAGCGGTTCACCTCTCGCGCCAGTTCCTCCGGGGTGCTGAAGAAGACCATGCTCTCCCCGGGCATCAGGCTGTCGAAGCCGCCGCTGGCGTGGGTGAAGGCGAGCAGGCCGTTGCCGACCATCTGCGCCATGCGCGCCGAGGAGTACCAGTGCAGGCCCTCCTGCCGGTTGAGGTTGAGACCCATCTTGCTGTCCGCCAGGGCCTCGTCGTAGTCCCGGCCCCAGACTCCCGGGACGCCGAAGCTGCCCGGGGTGTAGAAGTTCACGCCGCTGTCGAGGTTGTCCTTGAGGTACTGCACGGTCTGGCCGCGCTCGGTGTAGGCCTCGGACTTGCTGCAGAAAATGAGGTCGTGGCTCTGGTCGTCGCGCAGGGAGCAATCGGCGCTCTCGATTGACGGGTCCACCGGGTTGGGCATGTGCAGCAGGCGCGCCCGCTTGCCGGCGAAGCGCGCCAGCTCGCGCTCGCCGGTGGAGACAAACATCGCGTCCACCACCGCGCAGCGATGCTCGATCTTGGTGGCGTTCTCGGGCACGAATAAAGGATCGTTGTTGGCCCCGGCAATAACCACCCCGGGGACGAGGGCGCGGATCTGCTCCAGGGTCTCGTTGCGGATGATGTCGCAGTGGCCGACGATGACCAGCTCCGGGGCGTAGGCCTCCACCGTTTCCAGCAGGCGCCGGTTGGCTGCTTTCGCGCCGAGATCGCGGATGCCGAAGGGCGCCTCGTAGGCGGCCACGTCGCGGTCGGAAAACCCGCGCACCAGGAAGTCGTTCTTGATCAGCCCGAAATACAGCTTCTGTGCCCAGCTGACCCGGGTCTGTCCGTACTTGCGCAACTGTTGGTGCGCCACGTGAAGAATTCGCATGAAAGCTAACGCAGCTCCTGTGATGCGTGAACCAGGGTGTCACTGGCGCCGTGGCCGAGCAACTGTCGATACAGCGCGAGGGTCGCCGCGACCTGCGCCCTGAGTGTAAATGCCGGGTCCAGCGCCACCGCGGGCGGCACCTCCAGACAGTGCCGGGCGGTGTCCACCAGGCGCTGCATGTCGTCCTTGGGCACCAGCCCGGCGGGAAAGCTGGCCTGCAGGGATTCCGCCGGGCCGCCCTCGGCCCAGGCCAGCACCGGCCGGCCGACCGCCAGCGCTTCGATAACCGTGCGGCCGAAGGGTTCCGGGTGCTGCGACAGGTTGAACACCAGGCTGGAAATGGCATACAGCTCGGCCATGTCGGCACGGTGGCCGAGAAAGGTGACGTCGGCATCGATGCCGAGGCTGTGCACCCGGCGCACGAGTTCGTCGCGGTAGGCCTCCTTGCCCGGATCGCCCTCGCCGACGATCAGGCCGTGGCAGGCGACGCCGCGGGCCCGCAGCATGGCCAGCATCTGCAGGAACTCCAGCTGCCCTTTCCAGCGGGTGAGTCGACCGGGCATCAGCAGCAGGGGCTTGCCGCGCAGCGTCGGGTGCTGGCGGAAAAACTCCTGCGACCACTGCGGCGCCGGGGCAAAGCCCGCGGGGAACTGCTCGGTATCCACGCCGCGGTGGATGCGGGTGATCTTCGCCCGGTCGACGCGCGGGTAGTTGTGTTCGATGTACTCGCGCACGCAGTCGGAGATGGCGATCACGCCGTCGCCGCAGCCCATGATCTCGCTGTAGCGGCTCACCGAGTAGAGGCCGTGGAAGGTCGATACCAGCGCCGGGCGCGCCTCGCGCGGCCGGCGGCCGAGCGCCAGCCAGACCATCCAGGCCGGGATGCGCGAGCGCACGTGGATGATGTCCGGCGCCAGCCGGTCGAGTTCGCGGCGCAGCGCCGGCACCCGGCCGAGAGAGGCGAGGGACTTGCGGTGCACAGGAAAAGTGATGTGCTCGCTGCCTTCGGCTTGCAGTTGCGCCACCATGCGCCCGCCGTGGGACATGACCAGCGACTCGTGGCCGTCCGCGGCGAGGGCCCGGGCGAGATCCAGCGTGCCGCGCTCGACGCCGCCGCTGTCCAGGCCGGGCAGAACCTGCAGGACTCTCATCGGCCGCCGCCTCCGGCCGCGCCCAGCCAGCCACTTATATAGGTAGCCACCCGCCCGGCCTCGTCGAGTAGCGCGGGTGGCGCCGGCATTGCGCCGGCGGCGGCGAGTTGCTCCAGGCGGCTCACCCAGCCCTGCGCCAGCAGTGCGTCCAGCCCGCGACTGACCCGGGACTCGCCCTTGCGCGGCACCCCCAGCACGCCGACACGCGCACCGGCGCTCAGCGCCTCGTAGACCATCGACGCGCTGTCTTCAGTAATCCAGGCAATGCCGCACTCGTGCAGCCGGGCCTGCACCCAGCCCCGGTCGGTTTGCGCGAAGGGCACGAACTCCACGCCTTCGCCCGCCAGCGCCTCCAGCCGGGGTTCGAGTCCCACCGGGCTGCGCCGGGAGGTTGTCACCGTCCAGCGTACCGCAGGCAGCAGCTCGCGCAGGCGGGAGAACTGCGCCAGCACCTGGGCATCCGACCAGCCGTGGTGCTTCGAGGGGCCGCCGAGCAGGAGCAGGCCACGGGCCGGGTCCGCGTTGGCGGCGGGGCGCACATCGTTGAGCATGCCGCGGGTGGTCAGGACCCGTTTGGATGCGGGTACGCCGTCGTGCTCGGGAATGACACAGAGGTCGAAGAGGCAGCGCGGCAGGCTCGGCTTCATCAGTACCACCAGCGGCGCGCGGCTGGCCCACTTGAGCTTGAGCGCCGGCCAGTGGGTGCGATGACCGGCGGCGAGGATGAGGTCGGGCAGCGGCACCGGCCCGGGCAGCGCCGCGCTGCAGTCCAGCCAGCTGACCTGCGCCGGCTGCAACGCGGCGAGCGCATTCGCCAGGCCCGCCAGTTGCGTCCTGTGGCCGGGTTTTCCGTCGGTGACACAGCAGATTTGCAGGGTTTTCTGCACTGGCTACTCGATCAGTCCCAGACGTTGCCGCCACCAGTTCCAGCGGTACTTCTTGTAGCGCTTGTTTTTCACCGTGGCGTTGTGGGGCTTCTGGATTTCGGCGACGGCGGCCTCGATGTCGCCCTCGGCGCCGATCAGTTCCCACATACGGCGAAAGTCCTGCTCGGCGTTCTCAAGATGGAATTCCATCTTGCGCGTTTTGTCGCGCAGGAACAGGCGGATGTTTTCCGTCACCGTGTCGGCGTAATCGAGAGAAACCTCGTAGGCGTCCGATTCGGGATTGAGTCCGCGCAGGATGCCCTTGCGATAGGCGTAGATGATCCCGTGGGAGTAGCGCAGCACGTGGCTGCGGGCGACCTTTTCAGGCGCCCGCATCAGGTGGATGTAGATGGCCTCGTCACCGTACTTGCGATCGAGACGGCCGAGCAGCCAGCTGAGGCGGTTGTCCGCCTCGATGTGCTGCTCGGGGTAATCGAGGCGCTCGTCGCCGAGCCGGCCACTGCGCGACTCGTGGTCCGCGCTGTAGTTGCTGATGTGGCGGCAGGCCTCGATGATCGAGGTCGAGCCGCAGCGGCCGGTATTGAGGATGAAGACATTCACCGCGAGGCCACCCAGCCGCGCTTACAGCGGTGAGCGCCCCTTGTTGGCGGCAATCCGCATGCGCAGGGCGTTGAGCTTGATGAAGCCCGCGGCGTCTTTCTGGTTGTAGGCACCGGCGTCGTCCTCGAAGGTCGCAATGCTCGCGTCGAACAGGCTGTCCTCGGACTTGCGGCCCACGACTATCACATTGCCTTTATAGAGCTTCAAGCGTACCACACCATTGACCACCTGCTGCGAGTCGTCGATGACGGACTGCAGCAGTTTGCGCTCCGGGCTCCACCAGTAGCCGTTGTAGATCATGCTGGCGTAGCGCGGCATCAGGTCGTCCTTGAGGTGGGCCACCTCGCGGTCGAGGGTGATGGACTCGATGGCGCGGTGGGCGCGCAGCATGATGGTGCCGCCGGGAGTTTCGTAGCAGCCGCGGGACTTCATGCCTACGTAGCGGTTCTCGACGATATCCAGCCGGCCGATGCCGTTGGCGCCGCCCAGCTTGTTGAGGGTTTCCAGCACAGTCGCGGGGCTCATGCGCTGGCCGTCGATAGCGACGATGTCACCTTTCTCATAGCTCAGCTCGATGTAGGTCGGGCTGTCCGGCGCCGCCTCGGGGCTTACGCTCCAGCGCCACATGTCCTCCTCGGCCTCGGCCCAGGGATCTTCCAGCAGGTCGCCCTCGTAGGAGATGTGCAGCAGGTTGGCGTCCATGGAGTACGGCGATTTTTTCTGCGCCTTGGCGAAGTCCACCGGGATGTTGCGCTCGCGGCAGTAGTTCATGAGGGTCTCGCGGGAGGTCAGGTCCCACTCCCGCCAGGGGGCGATGACCTGGATGCCGGGCTTCAGCGCGTAGGCGCCCAGCTCGAAGCGCACCTGGTCGTTGCCCTTGCCGGTGGCGCCGTGGGAGATGGCGTCGGCGCCGGTCTCGTTGGCGATCTCGATCAACCGCTTGGCGATCAGCGGGCGGGCGATGGAGGTGCCGAGGAGGTACTCCCCCTCGTAGATGGTGTTGGCGCGGAACATGGGGAAGACGAAATCGCGGACGAACTCTTCCTTCAGGTCGTCGATGTAGATTTCTTTCACGCCCATGGCCTCGGCCTTGGCGCGGGCCGGCTCGACTTCCTCGCCCTGGCCGATATCGGCGGTGAAGGTCACTACCTCGCAGTTATAGGTGTCCTGCAACCAGCGCACGATGACCGAGGTATCCAGGCCGCCGGAATAGGCGAGCACGACCTTGTTCACGTCTGACATGATTCGCTCCGTGGTTTAGCAATAAAAAGGGGGCGTATTCTACTTCAGGGCGGGGGGGAATTCACGGGGGGTTTGGCGTTGGGTGGTCTCTCCCTCGCCTGGACTCGCTTGTGTCTGGATTGGGGCTTCGTAGGATGGCGCGGCTGGGGCTTCGTAGTGCGGCGCGGCTGCCGGAAGGTCCCTCGCCGGGACCGCGTAAAGCGCCATCCATGGCAGCTCGGCCTCGGCCATCCATGGCCTCGGACGCCCCGGCGAGGGACCTTCCGGCAGCCGCACCTCACGCAAAGCCAAATCTTCGAGATCCGAAGTGCTTTACCTGGCAGGTTCGCAGTGCAGAGGCCTGTACGCGTCCACTTGCCACCCGAAAACATCCGAGGCCATGGATGGCCGAGGTTGAGCTGCCAGGGATGGCGCTTTTGCGGTTTTCGGGGGGCAAGTGGACGCGTGCAGGCCGACATCAGTGCTCCTAAACTCAGAAGTCAGCAGCCCCAGGACTGACCCAAAGAACGAATTCCTGTAGCATTGCACCACCCCCTGCTGGACACCAAACCCGTGGATCAACTGACTATCACCCGCCCCGACGACTGGCACGTGCACCTGCGCGACGACGCCGCGCTGGGCCTGACATGCAGCGACATGGCCCGCTATTTCGGCCGCGTCATCGTCATGCCCAACCTGACCCCGCCGGTCACCACCGTGAGCGAGGCCGACGCCTACCGCCAGCGGATACTGGCCGCGATGGAGGGCCTGCCGCGCCAGTTCGAGCCGCTGATGACCCTGTACCTGACCGATCGCACCGACGCCGCGGAGATCCAGCGCGCCGCCGACAGCGACTTCGTCCACGCGGTCAAGCTCTACCCGGCAGGCGCCACCACCAACTCCGAGGCCGGTGTGGCCCAGCTGGAGGGGCTCTACCCGACTCTCGAGGCGATGGAAAAGGCCGACCTGCCGCTGCTGGTCCACGGCGAGGTCACCGATTCCCACATCGACATCTTCGACCGCGAGAAAGTATTCATCGAGCGCCACCTGGCGCCGATTACCGCACGCTTCCCGGGCCTGCGGGTGGTCTTCGAACACATCACCACCAAAGACGCCGTCGAATTCGTGCGCGCCAGCGGCCCGCAGGTAGGCGCGACCATCACCGCTCACCACCTGATGTTCAACCGCAACGACATGCTGGTGGGCGGTATCCGCCCGCACTTCTACTGCCTGCCCATCCTCAAGCGCAACATCCACCAGCAGGCGCTGGTGGCGGCGGCGACCTCCGCTGACCCGAAGTTCTTCCTCGGCACCGACTCCGCGCCCCACGCCCGCCAGCGCAAGGAGACCAGCTGTGGCTGTGCCGGCGTCTACAGCGGGCACGCCGCGATCGAGTTCTACGCCGGGGTCTTCGACAGCGAGAACGCGCTGGACCAGCTGGAGGGCTTCGCCTCCCACTTCGGTGCGGATTTCTACCGCCTGCCGCGCAACAGCGACAGCATCACCCTGCGCCGGGAGGCCTGGCCGGTACCGGAACAGCTGCAACTGGGGGCGGACGCACTGACGCCCCTGGCCGGCGGCGAATTGCTGCCCTGGCGGGTCACTGGCTGAGGAGTTGAAGATGGGGGACTGCACACACCGCATGAGGGAGCGCTTTCGCGGCTTCCTGCCGGTGGTCATCGACCTCGAGACCGGTGGCTTCAATGCCGCCACCGATGCCATCCTGGAAATCGCCGCCACCATCATCCGCATGGATGAGGACGGCCTGCTGGCGGTTCACCGGACGCTGGAGTTTCATGTCAAACCCTTCGAGGGGGCCAATATCGAAAAGTCCGCGCTGGAATTTACCGGCATCGACCCCTGGCACCCCTTCCGCGAGGCGGTCGAGGAGAGCGAGGCCATGACCAGCCTGTTCCAGGCGGTGCGCAAGGAGATTCGCGAGCAGGAGTGCAACCGGGCGATCATCGTCGCCCACAACGCGCACTTCGACGCGGGCTTCGTCAACGCCGCGGTGGAGCGCTGTGAAATCAAGCGCAACCCCTTCCACCCCTTTTCCTTCTTTGACACCGCGACCCTGTCCGGCCTCGCCTACGGGCAAACGGTACTGGCCAAGGCCTGCGCCGAGGCGGGCATTGCCTTTGACAACAGCGAAGCCCACAGTGCCGCCTACGACAGCGAGCGCACGGCGGAGCTGTTCTGTGAAATCGTCAACCGCTGGAAGGAGTCCGGTGGCTGGATGCCGGAGTTCAACTGAACCCCGGCGATCACCGGTCGGGCGCCGGCGCTCAGTTGAGCTGGAACTTCACCGGGATGAGCATGAAGTAGCTGTTGTCGCTGGTCTCGGAGAGGAACTCCGCCTTGGCCACCGGAGTCAGCGACGGGAAGGGCGAGGCGCTCTCCACGGCCTCGACGGCGGCCTCGTCGAGAATGTCCCGGCCGGAGGAATTCTCCAGGGACACGTTGAGTAACTGACCGGCGGAATCTACCAGGGCAAGCACTTCCACCTGCCCCTCCCACTCCCGCTTGATGGCGCGCTTGGGATACTTCACCGAGCGGAAAACCTTGATCATTACACTCGAGATGTACTCGTTGAGGTTCTGCTGGTACTCGCGGTCGTCCAGCGTCGCCACCCAGGCCGCGTCGGCGTCCAGTTCCGGCTCGGGCTCGGCTTCCTGCACGGCGGCCACTGCCACCGCTTCGGGCTCCGGCTCGGCTACCACCTCCGGCTCCACGGCCGCGACAGGTTCGCTGGCCACCTCTGCTTCCACCGCCGCCACCGGGGCTTGCTCCGCAGCGGGAGGCGCTGCTGCCGGCTCGGCCCTGGCCACTTCGGGCGCTTCGGCCACGGCGGGCTTCTCAACCGGCTTTGCCTCGGCTACCGCGGGCTTCTCCGGCACCGCCGGCGCAGCAGCCACGGCGACCGCGGATCCCGCCGCCCACTGGGCCGCCAGTTGCCGGCGCTCCTCGAGCGGTATCAGTGATTCGTAACGCTGCAGCACAACGTCGTTGAGCTTGCCGGCGAGCAGGGAGTCGCGCATCAGGGCAGAGGCCGAATTACCGATCCAGCCCTGCAAGAGGAAATCAAAGACCTCGGAGCCGGGCAGTGAGAGTAACTGCACCCCGTTGAGGCTGAACACCGTGCTGCCTGCGGTCGACAGGGCGATTTCAAACTGGTCGCCGTTGCTCAGGGCTCCCTTGAGCCGCTGCTTGAGCTGCTCCAGGCCGTCGATCACGGCCTCGGGCGCCCGCTGCCCGGCGCCCACCTCGGCCTGCAACAGGATTGTCCCGGACAGCCCGCGGTCACTGATGCGCCGGGTGGCGATACGGAACTGCATCGCGGCGGGGGCGGAAACACGCGTGGTACCAGCGGCCGGCGCAATGCCATCTGCTGTCAGCAGGCCCGCTATATAGATGTCCCTTGCGGTGTCGGTATAGACCGCCAGACCGGCCAACTGCCCATTGGCCGCCGTCAGCATCCCCGGGAGGAGCAGGAGTAGTACCGCCGCCAGCGGGGCGGTGAAACGTTTTGTGTGCATGCGCATGGTCAGCCGTTATTTTGCTTTATATGTAGACACGCACCCACGGTGCTACAGCGGGTGCCCTGTCTCAAGCGGAATCCTCAGAAAATGTTACGCACTTCGCTTTTTTTTTACGCAGCGCAATTAAGTTGCAGTAACTCATCCGCGATTAATCTGCACTGCAGCGCAGCTTACTTGCAAAGTGCGGAACCTGATCACAAAAAACACAACTCGTGGTTTCCAATATAAATAACCCCGCTAATACTCTGATCGTGTCATGACGCGAGAGCCCCCGCACCGAGTAGCGACAGCGTGCGGAATAAGGAGAGATTAAAGCCATGCCTCAAGATCAGAACAGCGCCAAACGCCGCGTGCTGCTTGTCGACGACGACAAGATCATCCGGCTCAAGGCCACGAAAATGCTCGAGCAGTGCGGCTGCGAAGTTGCCACAGCGGAAAATGGTTGGGACGCAGTCACCAAGCTGGAAGACGTCAAACCCGACCTTATTCTCCTCGATATCACCATGGAACCGCTGGACGGCTTCAAGACCCTCACCCTGATCCGCGCCAGCCGCGGCGAGTATGCGGAAGTACCGGTGGTCATGCTCAGCTCCCACGACGACGTGTTCACCATGGGCAAGTCCAAGGATCGCGGCTGCTCCGCCTACCTCGAGAAACCTCTCGACATGGGCGCACTGAAGCAGGTGCTGCAGGAATTCCTCTCCATCCGGGTGGCCGTGTAATGAGCAGCGACGCATTCCAGGCCCTGGCGGACATGGCCCGTCTTATCGACGAGCAGGCCGCCGCCGTTCCCGCACTGCAGGAAAAGATCAAGGACTGGCACGGCGCCGTGGTCAGCATCCTCGGCACGCGCTGCGTCATCAGTGCTGACGAGACCCGGCGGATCGTGGATGTGCCGGAAACCATCCCGGTACCCGGCGTGAAGCCCTGGGTGCGCGGCATCGCCAATATCGGCGGCCGCGTCGTGGCGATTTCCGACCTCACCGCCTATCTCTCCGGTGGCAACAAGAAATCGCACGGGCGCCAGGCCCTGATCATCAACGGCCGCGGGATCCACACCGGGCTGCTGATCGACGAGATCTTCGGTGGCGTGCGCCTGTCCACCGAGGAACTGAACACAAATAAAGAAGTGGCGAAGGAGCTCAGCGCCTTTGTGAGCGGCGTTTTCGCCACCGACAACGGGGACTATGCCCTGTTCGATACCAACCGTCTTCTAACTGACGCCGACTTCGTGGAAGCCGGCGTAATCTCATCTAGCTAGGGCAGGAGAAGTGCAATGAAATCAACGATAATTAAACAGCGGGGCCGCGTCGATTCCGTACTGATGCTGTCCGGAGTGGGGCTTGTCGTCGCGGTATCCGCGCTCGGCGTGAACATGTGGGGGATCTCGCAGAGCTCCAGCCACGATGAGGTTTACCGCAGCACCGCGTCGGACCTCCGGGTCATTGCCCAGGACATCAACCTGGAATCCCGCGAGGCCTTCTCCGGCATGCCGGCCGCCTTCACCGAACTGTCCCGCTCGCGCAAGTCATTCCCCGCCGAGCTGGCTGTCCTGCGCGACGGCAACGAGGACGTACCGGCGCCCGGCGAAAGCATGCGCCCCTACGTCGACAATATCGACAAGCACTGGAACAATGTCGCCGGCGACGTCGACGCCATCCTGAGTGCGCAAAAGCGCATCCTCTTCGTGCGCGACGTATCCAAGAACCTGAACGCCAACATCAAGACCATTCAGGCCTACTTTGCCGACATGGTCGACATCCTGGGCGGCGCCAACGTCTCCAGCGAAACACTGCTCGCGGCCCAGCAACAGCTGTGGCTGATTGAACGTATCGGCCGCAACATCGACCGGATTCTCGCCGGTGGCGAAGACGCGACAGCTGCCGCCGAGGAATTCAAGCAGGATGCGATGCTCTTCCAGCGCAATATGGAAGGCATGCGCAGCGGTGACCGCGGCCGCGGTATCGACCGCCTGAGCAGCGCAGCCGCGCTGGAAACCCTGGACCTGGCCGAAGGCCTCTACGCCCAGGTATCCGGCTCGGTGAACGACATCTACGAGGCGCACCAGGAAATTATCCGCGCCGCACAGGCATCGCAGAGCATCGCCGAAACCGCGTCCGACCTGAGTGTCGCGACCGGCAACGCCATGGTCCACGTCGACCAGCTGGCCGACCACCGCACCCTCTCCGGCACCACCGCGACCGTGTTCGGTGTCATCTCCCTGCTGCTGCTTGCGGTCATCGGCTTCCGCTTCAACGGCTCCCGCGCCCAGGAACGCCAGGCCCAGGCCCAGGCCCAGGCGATGGAAGACGAAGTACAGCAAAAGGTGCGCGAGATCCAGCCGCTGGCCGAGGGCAACCTGTCTCGCGACCTGTCTGAAACCAAGGGTATCACCGCGCCGATTGCCATCGCGGTCAACCAGTTGCTCGACTGGATGCGTTCGGTGGTCAAGTCGGTGAACAGTTCATCCGAACAGGTTCGCGCGGCGGTAGACGAATCCTCCAAGGCGGCCAGCGACGTAAAAGGCAACCTGGAAGAAGTGGGTAGCATCGTGGCCGATACCGCATCGACCTCCATGGAGCTGCGCGAAATCAACAGCCACATGTCCGAGCTGGCGGAAACTACCGAGAAGGCCTCCAACGAGGCGGTATCGGCGGCCCGCGAAGGTGACGTCGGTATTGAAACCCTGATGGTGTCGGTAGAAGAGATCCGCGAATCGCAGCAAACCGTGGCGAAAACCTCCAAGCGCCTGGGTGACGATATCGAAATCGTGGCCGACCTGCTGTTCCGTATCCGCGAGGTTGCGAACGCGATTTCCACCCTCGCCATGAACACCCGGATCGAGGCGGCTTCGCAGACCGGTGAAGGCGGACAGCGCTTCGCGGGTATTGCCGACGAGACCGGCAAGCTGGCCAACCAGACCAACGAAATCGTACAGGAAGCGGACCGCGCGATTCGCTCGGTATCCAACCGGATGGCGGAATCCAACCGCAACATGGAAGGCGCCACCCAGTCGCTGGTGAAACTGTCCAGCATCGCCTCCAACGTACGCGAGCGCTTCGGCCACATTCTGTCCCTGAGCGAGAACGCGCGGAACTACATGGCGGACATGCGCGACCAGATCCAGCAATCCAGCAACTCGTCCTCCCACGTAACCGAGTCGGTGAGCGACATCCTGAGCAAAACGCTGCAAACCCAGCGCGCTGCCGACCGGATGGAATCCGCCACCAACGACCTGCGCAGCCTGTTCGACCGCCTGCGCGAGGACACCCAGCGCTTCAAGCTCTCGGATGACGGTGCCGACGCACGCACTACGGCCCGCCCCTCGGTCGTCGCTCCGGTGGAAGTGAAAGTCAGCGAAGCCAAGCCCGACAAGTCTGGCAGTGGTGATGCTTACAACCAGGGCCTTACCCAGAAGGCGAGCTAAGGCTCGCCCTCTGGCGGAAACGTACCAATCGCAGTCAGACTGAAGCTACTGGATAACAGCTATGACACAATTTGTTGACTTCGTCGCCCTGGGCTGGGTTGAGCAAAACCTGCGAGGTGAAATGGAGGCTGCGCGCCGCAGCCTCCATCACTACCAGCGCGAGCCGGATGAAAACCGCCACCTGCAGGACGCCGGTCGCTTCATCCACTCGGCCACCGGTGCCCTGCGCCTGTGCACCCTGGAGCCCGCGGCGATGCTCTCGGAAGAGGTCGAGAAAGTTCTCCAGTTGCTGCACGACGGCAGCATCACCGGCGACGCGCGCAAGACGGCAATGACCGAACTGGTAGCCGCCATCGAGGCGCTGCCCGCCTACCTGGCCAATGTACGCGCCAACCGCGAGGTAACCCCGGCGAGCATCGCCGGCGTGGTCAATGATTTGCGCCTGGCCAGCAACCGGCCGAAACTGCCGGAATCACTGTTCTTCGATCCGCCCCTGCCCCAGGGCGCGGGCATTAGCAACTGCCTGCTCTCCGCCGACGATACCTTGCGCTGGTTCGGCAACGACGCGAGCGAGGTCTGGAACAATCACGCCAGGGCGGCCCTGAAGGGCAGCCGTGGCGGCCTGCAACAAATACAGATCCTGGCGGAGAGGGCCACCCAGACACTGGCCGGCAGCAAGCTCGAACCCTGCTGTCGCGCCTTCGCCCTGGTCAACAACGCCATGGCGGAACAGGGCCTGCCCGTCGACGAAGCGATCAGTGCGGCGTTCAGCTTCTTTGAGAAACTGTTCCGCCAGCTGGCCGAAGTCGGCACCGAGGCACTGAACAGCGCCGACCCTGAGGCACACCTCAAGCACCTGCTCTACTACATCGGCAAGGCCGAACCGCGCCCGGAAGCGGCGCAGGCGCTGCTGGATAGCTTCCAGATCGAGAACGTCGATCGTTACGTACAGGGATTCGAGGGCCGCATGATCCAGCAGGACGACCTGCTCGACGCCCTGCGGCAGACACTGGACCAGCTCCAGTCGATCATGAGCTTCCTCTCGTCACCGACGGAGAAGATCTGCGCGACCAATACCACGCTGGTGGACAAGGTCGTGCCCAACCTGCTGCAGGTGGGCATGCAACTGCACGTGATCGGCCTCAGCGAGCTGGCCTCCAACGTCAACCTGCAATACAAGACACTGTCGGTCTTCGCCCAGAACGACAGGCCGACCCCGCCGGCCGAGCTGGTGGATTTCGGCGGCGCGCTCAGCGCCATCCGCGACGAAATCGAATTCAAGCTGAAACACGGCCTCTCCGCTGTTGGCAACGCCGCCACCCTCGATCTGGAGAATGCCATTACCAACCAGGTCGCGAATTGCCTGCAGGAAATGAAGAACGGCATGAACCGCGAACTGGCCCGCCAGGGGCTGGAAGAACTGGTCCAGGGCGGTAGCGCACAACTGCAGCCTGCACCCGCCGGTCTGCGCCCGGTCTATCGGGCGGCCCGCCTGATCGCCGACACGGCGCTGCTGGAGACGATCAACCAGTGGGAACACATCGGCTACCCGAGCGCCGAGACAAGCCTCGCCGTCGCCGCGGACCTGCTCGCCCGACTCAGCGCGGAAGACCATATCGCCATCGCCGCCAATCATCTCGAACAGGTCATCTCGGTGCTGAGTATGATGGCCGACAAGCAGCGTGAGCGGGATGTCCTGCGCAAGTGCTCCGGTTACCTCAATGGCTCGATTGCCCTGGGCGGCATCCTCCGCGACGAATCCATCGAGTGCTTTTCCGAAGTGATCGCAGCGCTCGAGCAATACCTGGAATGCCGCAGTGAAGACCCCTGGAGCAAGCCGGAGAAACACCTGGCGCGCGCCGAGGCGCGCTCGACCAGGCTCGCCGCCTATATTTCCCGCCGCTCGAACCGCAACCGGCCCGAGGGCAATGTCGTCGAGTTCGGGGATAAATACGCTATCAAGCCTGATTATGAGACTGTTGGCACGCAGGCCGACGCCCCCTTTGATGACAGTGTTCACGGGGAAGTCTTCACCGTAACCGAAGAGGGCTTCCTGAGCGACGGCGTGGAGCTGGTGGAGGATGCCGAAACTCCAGCTGACTCCCCGCAGCCCGCCGCATTTGACAGCCCCGCCGCTGAGCAGGCCACTGGCCCGCACGAGCTGCCCTGGCGCGAGGCGCTTGCAGTGTGGAGCCAGGCGGAAGTAACCCGCCCCGCCGAGCCCCTGCCGGAGGGCCCTGAGCACGAAATCGACCGCGAGTTGCTCGAGTGTTTTGTCGAGGAGTTCGGCGAGTATCTCGGCAACCTCAACCAGTCCGCGGACAAGTTGCTGGCCGATCCTGCCGACGCCGAAGCCATCAAGAATATCCGCGTGGTCTTCCACACCCTCAAGGGCAGCGCACGCACCATCAACCTGGGCGCCTTCGGCGACTTCATGTACGACCTGGAGCGGATTTTCAACGCCCTGCGCGACGGTATGCTGCAAAGCAGCGCGGAACTGGCCGAACTGGTCGTCGCCGTCAGCCGCCGCCTGCCCTACTACGCCGAACTGATCGGGCGCAACGTGCTGCTCGACAACGGCGACTTTACCGTACCCGCCAGCATTGCCCGGGCCATCGAAGACAAGAGCTTCAGCGATGCCCTGGCCATCGCGGTGGCCGTACCGGCCGTTGCCGGAATCGACCACCCGACAGCCGAGGACGCGCCGGCCGCGGAGGAGCGCTGCGAGATCGCAGACGCAGACACCGACGCCTTGGTCGAGGCGGACAGCAGCGAACTTGTCGAGGAGCCGCTGCTCGAGGAGCCGGTACTCGACATCCCCTACAGCAAGGAGCTGTGGGCCAGCGCCGACTGTTCCACCCTGCTGGTCGCCGTACTCAACGCCCTCGCCGCCTGGAAACCTGCGCCGCGCAGCGATGAACTCGAGCAGGCGGCGCAAATCGCCATCGCTGCGCTGCCCGCCATGCTCGAACTGCGCGACAAGCAGCTGGTCGAGCCGGGCCCCGAGAACGCTGCCTATTTCTTCGACCTCGCAGGCATGCAACATCTCGCCAGCGGGCTGGTCTACGGGCTGGAGGAAGACGCGGAAGGGGTGCAGACGCGCATCAGCCTGTCTTCCGAGTGTATCGACGCCCTGGAGAGCTACCTGCTGACCATCCAGGAGAACCCGGCCCTCGAGCACCTGCACAATTGCGCGCTGCGCCTGCTGCAGGCGACGCTCGACCTGCAGGAGATCGATCTCCCCGCAGCGGCCCCGGCGCACAGCGAACAGGCGCTGCCGGACAACGTGGTGGCACTGCGCGGCGGCCAAGTGGAAAGCCAGGAATTCGTTGTCGAGGAAATCGACGACGAGTTGCTCGACCTGTTCATCGACACCCTCGCGGAGTACACCGAATCCACCGACGCCGCGATGGTGGCGCTGGCCATGGGCGACACCGACGCCCTGCGCGACCTGAAAAACACCCTGCACACCGTCAAGGGCGCCGCCAATTCCATCGGGCTGCGGCAGTTAGGTGCGCTGGTCCACGACTTCGAAAGCCGGATTGCCGACCTCGAGTTCGCGGAGAAGAAGGACCCACAGGCGATCCAGCACAGCATCGACGCACTGGTGGCGGAGTTCAACGAGGCCGCCCAGTTTGTCGGCCGCACGCGGGGCGATTTTGACGCCGCCGCGATGGCCGAAGAGGCCGCGAGTGACAGCTCCGGCCAGGACGGCGCGGAAGCAGACAGCGCCGACAGCGAACACGACAAGCGCCTGTCGACCCTGCGTATCGAGACCCTGCGGGTAGACCACCTGCTGGATATGGGCCTCGAAGTCAGCATGAGCAACGTGCGCTGCCGGCAGGCACTCGATCGCGCCTCCCAGGACCACACCGAGATCAACTCGCTGGCCCGGCGTATCCAGGCGCTGGTCGACCAGCTCTCCCTGCAACTCGATACCGAGATCCAGGCGAAGACCGAAACCATGTCCGACGGTGCGCAGTTCGACCCGCTGGAAATGGACCGCATCACCGAGAAACAGGCGATGGCCGCGATCCTTCGCGAGGCCGCCTTCGACCTGCAGGAAGAGACCCGCGAAATGGGGCTGCACCTGGACAGCGCGACCCGCGAAGTACAGAGCGCCAGCCGCCTGCTGCAGTCCAGCCAGAGCGACCTGCGGCAGATGCGCCTGGTCAGTTTCTCCCGCCTCGGCCCCGGCTTCCGCCGGCTGGTCCACCAGGTCAGCCGCCAGCTCGGCAAACAGGTAGAGTTCGATTTCGTCTGTGGCGATGGCGGGCTCGACGTCAGTGTCTTCGAACAGATCCGCACGGCGCTGGAGCACATGCTGCGCAACGCCATCGACCACGGCATTGCCAGCCCCGAGGAGCGCCGCGCCCAGGGCAAGCGCGAGACCGGCAAGGTGCAACTGGCAATCTCCCGCCGCGGTTCCGAATTCATCATCCGCCTGCTCGACGACGGCAACGGCCTGGACCCGGACAAGCTGCGCGCCAAGGCGCAGCAACTCGGCCTGGTGCGCGACAACCACGAACTCAGCGACGAGGAGGCCCTGCGACTCATCTTCCGCGCCGGCCTGTCCACCGCCCAGCAGGTCACCGACATCTCCGGCCGCGGCGTGGGCATGGACGTGGTGTTCCAGTCGATCACCCAGTCCGGCGGCACGGTGGACGTGCAGTCCAAGTCCGGTTTCTACACCCAGTTCGAGATCCGCGTACCCGCCAGCATCATGATCAACGAGGCCCTGCTGGCCACGGTTGGCGGCGAGCAGATCGCCATCCCGCTGACCTCGCTGCGCGGCTCCGAGTACCATCGCCGGGACAAGGCCCTGGAACTGCTCAGCACCCCGGAGAGCCGCCTGCTGTTCCGCGGCCACGAGTACGAAGTGCGCTACCTCGGCACCGTGCGCGGCACCATGCCGCCGCCGACCGCGGAAACCCTCCCCGACTTCGTGCCGGCGCTGTTCGCCCAGCTGGGCCGGCGCCGGGTTGCCTTCTTCGCCGACGGCCTGGACACCTCGGAAGACCTGGTCATCCGCAGCCTCGGCGCGCAGTTCACCGGTGTGCCCGGTGTTGCCGGCGGCGCGGTGAAATCCGACGGCCAGCCGGTACTGGCGCTCGACCTGAACGAATTCATCGCCCAGGTTGATCACGCCGACGGGCTCGACGACGGCAACGTGAACCGCCAGGACGAGACACTGCTGGTGCTCTGTGTCGACGACTCGGTGATGATGCGCCGCACCTACGAGAAGCGCCTCGGCAGCCTCGGCTACAACGTGATCACCGCTGTCGACGGCGAAGACGCGCTGGACTACCTGTCACAGGCTCCGCGGGCACCAGACTTCATCTTCACCGACCTGGAAATGCCGAAGATGAATGGCTTCGACTTTATTGCCAACCTGCGCCGGGTACCCCAGTTCGCGCATATCCCGACGGTGGTGGTCTCGTCCCGCGACGCCGACAAGCACCGTGCGGAAGCAGATCGGGTGGGCGCCACCGGCTTCATGGCCAAGGGCTCCAACAGTGCCGAGGGCATGCAGGCCATGATCGACCGCCATTTGCACCAGGCGCCCCAGGCGCTGGTGAGCTGAGGACTGAATGATGACCGAACAAGCAAACACCCTGGAAATCGCTACTCTGCCCCTGGGTGACGGGCGCCAGGTGGCAATCCCCCTGCTCACCCTGGCAGAAGTACAACAGTACACCGCCGGCAACGCGGCGGACGGAGCTCTCGGCACACTGCACTGGCGCGGCCACGAACTGCCCGTGGAGTCCCTGGAGGAATTTTGCGGGCTGCCGGCGCAACCGCGTGAGAACCTGCGGACAGTGGGGATCTTTCGTGCCGGCCAGGCCTCGGAGCAGCCCTTCAGGGCGCTCGCCTTCAGCGGCCTCGCTGCCCATCGTCAGCTACAGCGGGCCGATATGCAGGAGACGGAGCTTCCGGCGGAGGGGAATTTTACTGCCGCGGCCCTGATCGGGGAGGAGACCTTGCTGATTCCCGACCTGCCGAACCTGCTATACGCCTGAGGCGGGGTCGGCCCCAGCCGGGTCGGCAGCGCCCTGGACGGCCGCTTGTTCCTGGCCGTCGGCGGCCATCTCCCCCAACTGCTTGATGTAGGCAAAGCGGTTGGGATAGAGCCGGCGCACCCAGTCGACCACTTTCGGCAGGTCCAGCACCCCGGTTTCAAGAACAAAATAACGCCTGGCGCAGCGATCGTGGTTGAACACCACCCCATCGTGGTCACGCAGGCGATTCTTGACGTAGTGCAGGGTGCGCTCACTGCAGTCGGTGGCTTCACACAGGAGTGAGGCATCGTCCGAGTTGGCCATGTGGAGGGCCACCAGCACCAGGTATTTTCGATAGGGGCTTTTAGCCGGCACCGGCTCGAGGCCGGGCGATGCGCCGGCAACCTCCGCTGGCGCCGCAACGCGGCTCTGCTCCATGAGCATATTGTTCATAATTATCCCCAAGTGGTATCGCGTTCGGATGCTTGACGCACCCCCGGTTCTTACTGTTCTGATGCGCGGGCTACCAGCAGGGAACAAAAATCACCCAGCCACTTCCACAGGTCAAGGGTTCAGCGGGGGTTTTCTGGTGATTTCTGCGATTTCCCCGCCCTGAGTCGGAGGTCTTATTCTTCCTGGCCACTGATCTGGTTGAGGATGGCATCGAGCTCCGCCATCACCCCGACGATATCATCCTTGCCCAGCAACTCGTACTTCAGGTGCTCCGCCAGAGGCAGGATCTGGAGCAACTGCCAGGCCACCTGCCAGCTGTCCGAGTAATCCACGACCAGGCCCATGCGCTCCACGTGGGGGTGGGTCTGCAGGCTGCGCAGGAGATCGCTGAGGGACTGCCATTCGGGCAGCGGCGGCTGCCGCGGCGGCGCCGGTCGCAGCTCGACTTCGCCCAGTACCAGGCCGTCCTCCTGGCTCCGGGTGCGCAACAGGTCGAAGCGCTCACCGCCCTCGATGGTAATCCCGAGCAGGCCATCGGGGAGCTGGTCCCAGTCGACAATCCGGGCCAGTGTGCCCCAGTCGCCCAGTTCCGGCGAGGCCCGGCCGCGCTGCGCGACTTCCGAGCCGCGGCGAATCCACACCACACCGAAGGGCTGGTTGTCGCGCATGCAGTCGCGCACCAGGGTCAGGTAGCGCTGCTCGAAAATCTTCAGTGGCACCCGGCCGCCGGGCAGCAGCACCGCCCCGAGGGGGAACAGCGGAACCTGGGTACTCACCGGGCACCCTCGAGCGGTGCGGTGCTGCGTTCCAGCAGCGCCAGTATCTGCAGTGCGTCTGCCCGGTCAGTGCCACAAAACTCCGGCTCGGGCTGGAAGGCACTGCAGGCGGCGGGACGGCGCGGGTCGCCAAACAGGCCGCAGCGCAGCGCCTCGTCGAGGTGCGCACAGCGCTCTCCCGCGGCCTTGCCCTGCGGCATGCCGAAGTAGGGTTCGCGGATCGAGGGCGCTATGCAACAGGCCCCGCAGTGGCTGCGACAGTCCATCTCAGCCCTCCGGCCCGAGGGGTTTGAGGCGCACGATCAGTACCGGCAGCAGCAACAGGGCGCCGAGTACCGCCACCACCATCGCCAGCACGGTCAGCAGGCCGAAATAGATGCTCGGGGTGAAGTTCGACAGGGTCAGGGTGGAGAAGCCCACGATCACGGTCAGCGTGGTGTAGTACATCGCCCGACCGATGCTGTCGTGGCAGCGGTGCATGGCAGCGAGATAATTGCGATCCCGCGGGAACTCGTGCAGGTAGCGGTGCACGTAGTGAATGCAGTCGTCCACACCGATGCCCACGACGATGGCGGCAATGGTGATGGTCATGATATCCAGCGGAATGCCCAGCAGGCCCATCACCCCCAGCACCAGCCCGGCCGCCAGCATGTTCGGTGCCAGGGCGATCAGCGCCAGGGTCAGCGAGCGGAACAGCAGCACGAACATCACCAGGATGGCGAGGAACACCGCGCCGAGGGTGAGTATCTGCGAACGGAACAGGCTCTGCAGGACATCGTTGTAGAGCACCAGCATGCCGGTCAGCTGGACCCGCTCCGGCTCGAGCCCCAGCTCTGCCCCCAGGTGCTGCTCGATCTCCTCCAGCAACTGGTCGCGGCGCAGGCTGCGGCTGGTCTCCATCACCCGCACGCTGATGCGCGCCTCCTCCGTCGGCTCGGAGAAATAGGGCGCAACCAGCATCTGGCTGACATGCGCGGGCAGGCTCTTCTGCACCAGTGCCAGCTCGACGCTGCCGATATCCTCGCCGAGCAGGTCCTTGACCACCGCGAAGGTGGTGGACAGAGAGAGCACCTTGCCGGTTTCCGCCAGCGCGTCGATATAGCCGTGCACCGCTTCGAGCTCGCGCATGCCCTGCAGGCTGAACCAGTAGCTGGGGCGGAAGCTCTCGCCGGCGGGGGTGGCGAAATCCACCCCGTCGGAGGCGAATTCGTCGTCCCACTCGTCGTCGACCGCGACGGGCGGCCCGGTGGTGAAATCGTCCAGTTCCTCGGCGAAGGGGTCATCCGCCGCGACAGGGGCCGCGGCGCTGCGCACGCCCTCGCTTTCCAGTCCGGGCAGCGGCGCATCTTCCGCCGGCGCGGTGAGCAGGATGTCCAGTGGGATGGTGCCGCCGAGAGAGGCGTCGAGCAACTCCATGCCCTGGTAGATCTCGGTGGACTCGTGGAAGTAGTCGATGAAACGGTTTTCCACCTGCAGGCGGCTGACGCCTACCCCGACCAGCACTACCATCAGCGCAGAGACCAGCAGGACCGGCGTGCCGTGGTGATCGGCCAGGCGGCCAAATGCCGCGGTAATGCTCGGGTCGGTGCCGGCGTGGCGGTGCGGCCGGCCCTCGGGCCAGACCAGGATCAGGCAGGGCACGAGAATGAAGGACAGCACCAGCCCCACGCCAATGCCGACCGTCATCATCCAGCCAAAGTCGATAACTGGCTGGATGCCGGAAACCACCAGGGAGACGAAGGCCACCACGGTGGTGAGGCCGGTGTAGATGCAGGGCACCGCCATCAGGCGGGTCGACAGCGCCACCCGCTGGAACAGGTCGCCATCGGGTTCCAGTGCGTGCAGCTCCCGATAGCGCACGATGAGGTGGATACACACCGCCAGGGTGATGATCAACAGCACCGCGACGAAGTTCGAGGAAATCACCGTCATGCGCCAGTCGAGATAGCCCAGCAGCCCGAGCATGACCACCACGGTGGCGCCGCAGGTGGCCAGCGGAATCACCACCCAGCGCGCGCGGCGGAAAATCGCCGCCAGCACCAGCAGCATGATCAGCAGGATCGCGCCGCCAAAGGTCACCAGGTCGCTGCGGACGAAGCTCACCATGTCAGCCGCGATCATCGGCACGCCACCGACGAACAGTCTGGCGTCGTCGGTATAGCCGGCGACCACGCTGCGCACCTGCTCCACCAGTTTGCTGTGCGCGGCGAGAATTTCCCCGGAGCGCTGCTTGTAAGCCTGCTCCACAGCCTGCAGCTCCTCGCGCCCCGCTGTGTCGAGGGAGCCGTCGTCGCGCTGGCGGCGCAGTTCGGTACGCCGCTCCAGCAGTTCGATCGCATCTTCCTGCCGTTGCAGGTTGACCTGCACCGCCGTGACCTGGGCGTCGCGGCTGACCAGCAGGTCGGCGTAGATCGGGCTGGTGGTGAACTCCTTCAGCGCCATGGCGCGGTCCATCGCGGGGTCGCGCAGGCTCGGCAACTCGCGGCCCGAGGTGATATCGCGCAGGCTTACCGGCGGGCTCTCCAGCAGGGGCACGTCGAGCACTGTCACCACCGAGGCAACCCCGGGCAGGGCGCGCAACTCATTCGCCATGCGGTCCAGCGCCTGCAGTGACGCGTCCCCCAGCAGCTCGCCCGGGGGCTGCCAGGTGATCACCAGGAATTCCTCGGTCGAGTAGCGGCTGCTGGCCTCGCGGAACAACTCGAGCCCCGGGTCGCCCTGCAGCATGAGCGAGTCGGCGGAGGCATCGATGCGTATTTTCGGCAACTGGCTGGCGGCGGCCAGCACCAGCAGGAAAACCAGCAGCAGCCAGGTTATCGGGCGGCGCAGGACCAGCCACTGGTAGGCGTTGAAAATCCGGTCACTCATGCGGAGTGCTCCAGCGCGGCCAGCAGTTTGCCGTGAATGCCGCCGAAGCCGCCGTTGCTCATGACCACCAGCCGGTCCCCCGGCCGCGCTGCCGCACTGGCCGCGGCAACCAGCGCGTCGATCTCCCCCAGCAGGGTGGCGGGTACCGGGCTCTCGTCGATGACCGACTGCAGGGACCAGTCGAGTCCCTCGGGCTGGTACCAGAACACAGTGTCGGCGGCCGCCGTCGACGCGGCCAGGCGGGCGCGGTGCTCGCCCATGCGCATGGTGTTGGAGCGCGGCTCGATCAGGGCGATCAGTCGGCCCTCTCCGCCCCGGGCGCGCATCCCCTCGAGGGTGGTGGCGATGGCCGTGGGGTGGTGGGCGAAATCGTCGTAGACCTCGATTCCGGCGACAGTGCCGAGCAACTCGAGGCGGCGTTTCACCCCGCGGAACGCCGCCATCGCTTCGGCGCTCACCGCCAGCGGCACGCCGACATGCCGCGCTGCAGCCGCGGCGGCGAGGGCGTTGGCCAGGTTGTGCTGGCCGCAGTACTGCCAGCTCACGCGGGCGCTGTCACCAGCTGGCGAGGTGAGTTCGAAGGCCGAGGCGTCCGCCGCCAGCAGGGTCGCGCGCCAGTCGGCGGGGCCCTCTATCGCGGTTGTCTCGCAGGGCGTCCAGCAGCCCTGGGCCAGGGTCTGGTCGATCGCCGGCACCGCGGCGGGATGCACGATCAGGCCGCCGCCGGGCACCGTGCGCACCAGGTGGTGGAACTGGCGCTGGATGGCGGCGAGGTCGGGAAAAATATCCGCGTGGTCGAATTCCAGGTTGTTGATGAGCAGTGTGCGCGGGCGGTAGTGGACGAACTTGGAACGCTTGTCGAAGAACGCCGTGTCGTACTCGTCGGCTTCCACGACAAAAAAATCCGTGGCGCCACTGCGCGCGGAGAGACCGAAATTCCCCGGCACACCGCCGATCAGGAAGCCCGGCGCCATGCCCGCGTAGTCGAGTATCCAGGCCAGCAGGCTGCTGGTGGTGGTCTTGCCGTGGGTGCCGGAAACCGCAAGCACCCATTTATCCCGCAGCACGTTTTCCGCCAGCCACTGCGGGCCGGAGGTGTAATTGAGACCCGCGTCGAGCATGTACTCCACCGCGGGATTGCCGCGCGACATCGCATTGCCGACCACAACGCAGTCCGGTGCCGGCTGCAGGTGCTCCGCGGCATAGCCCTCCTGCAGGCTGATCCCGGCCTCTTCGAGCTGGGTGCTCATGGGCGGGTAGACGTTGGCGTCGGAGCCGGAGACGGTGTAACCGAGTTCCCGGGCCAGCAGGGCGATACCGCCCATGAAGGTACCGCAGATTCCCAGGATGTGTATGTGGCCTTTCAAAATTTGTCTCCCCAAAGTGGCGGCCCATGTTAGCACGCAGCCGCGGCTCGGGCTGTGGTAGTTGTGCCCTTGCCCGCCGTCGCGCTTCATAGCATGCAATGTAAAGATTTTCGACGCATATGCTGGCGGCGCAGCGACAAAGCGCGCGAAATTTGATCCGCGAAACGAATGCCGTATCATACGCCGACATTCCGCGACACCGCCCCGACCGAGACCCCCAATGCCGAAGAAAAACGCGTTCTACGCCCAGTCCGGCGGCGTCACCGCCGTCATCAATGCCTCCGCCTGTGGCGTGATCGAAACGGCGCGTAAACACCGCGGAAAGATCGGCAAGGTACTGGCGGGACGCAACGGCATCATCGGCGCCCTGCGCGAGGAACTGATCGACACCAGCAAGGAGAGCGCGGCGGCGATCCGCGGCCTGATGACCACTCCCTCCGGTGCGTTCGGCTCGTGTCGCCACAAGATGAAAAGCATCGAGGAAAACCGCGCCGAATACGAACGTCTGATCGAAGTCTTCGCCGCCCACGACATCGGCTACTTCTTTTATAACGGCGGCGGCGACTCCGCCGACACCTGCCTCAAGGTGTCCCAGCTCAGCGAGGCCATGGGCTACCCGATCCAGGCCATCCACGTGCCCAAGACCATCGACAACGACCTGCCGCTGACCGACAACTGCCCCGGTTTCGGCTCGGTGGCCAAGTACGTCGCCATCTCCACCCGCGAGGCGGCACTGGATGTCGCCTCCATGTGCGAGTCCTCGACCAAGGTGTTCATCCTCGAGGTGATGGGCCGCCACGCCGGCTGGATCGCCGCCGCCGCCGGCCTCGCCGCGGAGAAAGAGGGCGACGCCCCGCACATCATCCTGTTCCCGGAAATCGCCTTCGACCGCGACAGGTTCCTCAAGCGCGTGCAGCGCACGGTAAAAAAGCACGGCTACTGCGTCATCGTCGCTTCCGAGGGCGCGCAGTACAAGGACGGCACCTTCCTCTCCGAATCCGGCCTGCGCGACGCTTTCGGCCACGCCCAGCTCGGCGGCCTGGCGCCGATGCTGGCGCAGATGATCAAGGACGAACTCGGCTACAAGTACCACTGGGCAGTGGCCGACTACCTGCAGCGCGCCGCCCGCCACATCGCCTCGCAGACCGACCTGGAGCAGGCCTACGCCGTGGGCGAGGCCGCGGTGGAGATGGCCCTCGCCGGCAAGAACGCGGTGATGCCCGCGATCATGCGCGGCACGGGCAAGCGCTACAGCTGGAAAATCGGTGAGGCGCCGCTGGCCGATGTGGCCAACGTCGAGAAGAAAATGCCCCGTGGTTACATCAGCCGGGACGGCTTCGCGATCACCGACGCCGGCCGCGAATACCTCGAGCCGCTGATCCAGGGCGAGGCCTACCCCGAGTACCGCCGCGGCATGCCGCAGTACGTCGAACTGAAGAACGAACTGGTCGCAAAGCGCCTGAAGCGCCGCTTCAAGGTCTGATTCCAGGGCCTGGCCTGCATCGGTTTATCCGGCAGGCCATCTCGGAAATTCCTGCTCCGCCGGCAGTGAAATCCCGCCATCGACGGGGATTTCACTGCACAAAACCTGTACAATGCGCGCCTCTGTAGGAGCCCGCTGCCGCGGGCAATATCCCTTTCTAGTGGAGAAATGCACATGTACAGCAACCGCGACTTCAACCGCTGGCGCCGCCACCCCTGGCACGGCCTGAAAGCACAGAACGAAGGTTCCGCCGAAGATATCGTCAACGTCTACATCGAGATGACTCCCGATGACGTCGTCAAGTACGAACTGGACAAGTCCTCCGGCTTCCTGATGGTCGACCGTCCCCAGCGCACCACCTCCAGCCCGCCCGCCCTGTACGGCTTCATCCCGCGCACCTATTGCGCCGAGGAAGTCGCCAAGCGCTGCCCGGACGCCGCCGAAGCCGACGGCGACCCGCTGGACATCTGCGTCTTCTCCGAGCGTCACATCACCCGCGCCGACATCATCCTGAAAGCCCGCGTGGTTGGCGGCATCCAGATGATCGACGGCGGTGAAGCCGACGACAAGATCGTCGCGGTACTGGAAGGCGACAACATCTGGGGCGACGTGCAGGACATCACCGACCTGCCGAGCATCAAGGCCGAGCGCCTGCAGCACTACTTCTCCACCTACAAGCTGCAACCGGGCAAGGATGTGAACATCAAGGTCGACTACGTCTACGGCCGCGAGGAAGCACTGAAAGTGATTGCCGCCGCAGAGAAAGACTACTGGAACCACTACGGCCACCTGCACAAGCAGGCCGCCGAGTAAGCGCAGCACCCCTCTCCCGCGGGGCGCATCGCCTCGCGGGAGAGCATCCCTCCCGCGCTAGTTCACGCGATCAGCGCGCCGGGCACCAGCCCTCGGGAACCTCCACATAGCGGGCCAGCAGCGCCTCCACTTGCGGCTCCACCACCTCCAGCAATTCCAGCTTGCCACGCCAGCAGGCCAGCAGTTCATCGGCATGGATGACACGCTCACACTGCCTCGCGATCGGCGCGTAGGAGAGGTGCCAGCGCTCTGGCGCCACCCCGCCGCGATCCTCGCCGTAGGGCCGGAAGAAGCCGTGCGACTCATCCCGCGCCATGCGCTCGTCGAGCCAGTCGTGCAGCGCCGCGAAGGGGCCCGGTGGCCAGACTTCCTGCGGGCTCAGCTGCAAGCGATAGTCCGCGGGCACCGCCGCCGCGTCGTAGACATCGAGGTCCGTGCCCCAGTGGTGGCGCGAGGTGCCCGGCAGGGCGGAGTAGCGCAGAATCGCCCGCAGCCGCGCCGGGGCGGGCAAAGCCGCGATCGCCACTGGCTCGCCGGCGTCGTCGTGCACCGGCCGCTCGGCCCTTGCCTTGCCATTGAAAATCGCCAGCTGGCGCTCGAAGGAGCGAAAGCTGCTGGCGATGGCCAGCTCAAAGCCGGCCACCAGCGCATCCACCTGCAAGCGCGCAAAGGCTTCCGCCGCGGCAGGCAGCAGGCGGTTGCCGTCGGCCAGGGTCAACAGATGGGACTCGTCGCGACCGGTAAGCTGGGCAAGGCTGAGTTGTTCAGGCATCGGCGGCTACCGGGTCGAGCGTGAATGGCAGGGGGCGCGCCAGGCGGATACCGCCGGTGGAGACTTCCGCCCCCCAGGCGAGCACTTCGACTCCGCTGGCCATCCCCGACTCCAGCGTAGCGCGATAGGCCGGGTCGATCGACCCCGCCGCACTCACCCGCGACACACCGTTATGGAAAACGCAGAAAAACAGCACGGCCCGCGTGGCAGCGTCGATGACCGCCGCCAGTTCGCGAATGTGCTTGCGCCCGCGCTCGCTGACGGCATCGGGAAACAACCCCTGGCCGCCAGCCTCACAGAGGGTGACACACTTCACCTCGACGAAGACCCGGCCCTCCGGCCCCTCCAGCAGCAGGTCGGCGCGGCTGCCCTCACCGTACCTGACCTCCCGGCGGACTGCCGGGTAAGCCTCGAAGCCCGGCACCACCCCCGCCTCGAAAGCGGCCTGCACCACTTTATTGGCGCGCGCCGAGTGGATGCAGGCCAGGCCGGCAGCGGTTTCCACCAGCTCCCAGGTGTAGGCGTATTTGCGCGTGCGCGACGCGGAGTGCGACAGCCAGACCGGGCTGCCGGGTTCGGCGCAGCCGGTCATGGCACCGGTATTGGGGCAGTGCACGGTGATCTCCTCCCCGGAGTCGAGCCGCACATCGGCGAGAAAGCGCTTGTATCGCCGTATGAGTGTACCTCTGGTCAGGGTGTCACCCGCCGCGGGAGTCTGCACCATGTCTACCGGTTCCTGGTTGGCCAGGCGGCATTCTAGCAACCCGCGCGAAGCGGGCCAAAGGCGCCGTCCCGCGGCGGCTCGGAAGCGGCGAAAAACAGTGGCGCGACCCCAGTGAATCTGGTAGTTTCTCCGCCCTTGATCGGGGGCCGCTTTGAGCGCCCGCCGGTCGCCGCAAGAAATTCACGTAGTTTGTTTTACTGTATGGGACAAAACCATGCCGAAAGCAGCCAAGAAACCCGCCGCCAAGGCGACTGCTTCTGAGTTCAAGAACTTCACGCCGTACAAGCCCAAGCGTGGCGAGGAGTATATGAACGACACGCAAAAGGATCACTTCCGGGCGATCCTGCGCAACTGGAAATCCGAGTTGATGCACGAAGTCGACCGCACCGTCACTCACATGAAGGACGAAGCGGCCAACTTCCCCGACCCGGCGGACCGCGCTACCCAGGAAGAGGAATTCAGCCTCGAACTGCGCACCCGCGACCGCGAGCGCAAGCTGATCAAGAAAATCGACTCCACCATGGAGCGCATCGACCAGGACGATTACGGTTTCTGCGACGCCTGTGGCATCGAGATCGGCATCAAGCGCCTCGAGGCGCGCCCGACCGCCAACCTCTGCATCGACTGCAAAACCCTGGACGAAATCAAGGAGCGCCAGGAGCTGGGCTGAGGTTCCTTGCCCGCTTCCCGCATCCAGTACCGGGGGCGCTTCGCCCCCTCCCCCACCGGCCCGCTGCACCTGGGCTCACTGATCGCCGCACTCGCCAGCTACCTGCATGCCCGCCACGCCGGTGGTGCCTGGCTTGTGCGCATGGAAGATCTCGACCCGCCGCGGGAAGAAACCGGCGCGGCCGAGGCAATTCTCAACGCCCTGCGCGATCACGGCCTGCACTGGGACGAAGCCCCTCTCTGGCAAAGCCTGCGCAGCAGTGCCTACGAGAAAGCGCTGGCCCGGCTCGATACCCGGGGCCTGCTGTTCCGCTGTGATTGCACCCGGGCAACACTCGGGCCCGACGGCGCCTGCGGCGGACGCTGCGCGCCACGCCAGTCGGCGATCCAGCGCGATTACGCCCTGCGCATCCGGGTGCCCGCGAACACCGTCATTAACTTCCGCGACGAACTGCAGGGAGAGCAGCGAACGGACCTCGCCGGCGAATTGCCGGACTTCATCCTGCGCCGCAAGGACGGCCTCTACGCCTACCAGCTCGCAGTCGTGGTCGACGACGGTTTCCAGGGCATCAGCCATGTCGTGCGCGGCTCGGACCTGCTCGACTCCACCGCGCGGCAAATCTACCTGCAACGCAGCCTCGACCTGCCGCAACCCGCCTACCTGCACCTGCCGGTGATCACCAACGCCGAGGGGCAGAAATTCAGCAAGCAGAATCACGCGCCGGCGCTGCGCGCGGAAGATGCGCCGGACAACCTGCGCCGCGCGCTGGCCTTTCTCCGCCAGGCCCTGCCGCCCCGGGCAGCCGAATCGACCGACGCCATCATCAACTTTGCGATCGCCAACTGGCGGGCCGAAGCGCTGCCCGCAACGCTGGGCATCGCCGCCGGCGAGCTGCCTGCGCAAGCCCAGCTTTACCCACCCGGCCCCCTTGAGTAGTATCCCTCAGGCCTTTTCCCGCCCGGAAAACCGACACCATGTACATCAACCGCATACTGGTGCTGGCGCTGTTGCTCGCGATAATTTGCTACCCCGCACTGAAAGACTGGCTGGGCAGCGACCACAGCGCCTGGTACCGCTACTACATCATCTGGTCCGGGGTAGTTCTGGTGGCCTGGTTGAGCAACCGATCGAGACACCCGGATGAGCTCTAGCCTGACGCAGGTACTGCTCCTGCTCACCCTGTTCCTGGGCGGCCTGTTTGCCGTCGCGGCACTGGCCGACCGCGGTGTTATCGGCCGCCGGTTCACCCATCACCCGGCGACCTACATCCTGTCGCTGGGCGTATTCGCCGGCGCCATGGCCAGCAATGGGGTGCTCGAACTGGCCCATCGTTACGGCTACAACTTCATGGTGTACTACACCGGGGTGGGGCTGCTTTTCGTATTCTCCAGCCTGCTGCTGTTGCCGCTGCTGCGCCTGTCGCGAGTCTACCAGCTGGCCTCCCTCGCCGACCTGCTCACTTTCCGCTTCCGCAGCGCGCGGGTGGGCGCCGCGGTTACCGTCGCCATGTGCATCGCCCTGATGCCGCTGCTGGCCCTGCAGATCCAGGCCCTCGGCGACAGCATCCAGTTGCTCGGGCAAACGCTGACGGACACCGGCGAAAGCAGCCTGCGCCACCGCAGCGCCGCCCTCCTCACCTGCGTCGTGATGACTGCCTTCGCCATGCTCTTCGGCGCCCGCAACATCTCCGCCCAGGAGCGCAACGAGGGGCTGGTGACCGCCATCGCCTTTGCCTCCCTGGTGAAACTGCTCGCCCTGCTGGTGGTCGGCCTGGCCGCCGTCTACGGCGTATTCGACGGCTTCGGGGCCATGCAGCAGTGGCTGCAGGACTCGGCGCAGGCGCAGGCGCAGCTCAGCCGCCAGCTGCCCTTTGCCAATGCGCAGTCCTTCCTCCTGCTGTTCTTCGCCGGCGGCCTGTGCATGCCGCATCTGTTCCACATGCTGTTCGCCGAAAACACCGAGAGTCGCGACCTGCGCAGCGCTTCCTGGTGTATCCCCCTTTACCTGATGTTGCTCAGCCTGCCGGTCCTGCCGCTGGTCTGGGCGGGACTGCAGCTGTCCCTGGGCAACGGCAACCTCGAGTACGCGGGCATCCTGCTCGGCCAAGCGCTGGACCTGCCGATAATCAGCGTACTGGCATTCCTCGCCACGCTGTCGGCGGCCAGCGCGGCAATCGTGGTCGCCACGCTCGCCCTGGCGAACATGTGCCTGAATCACCTCATACTGCCCTCCCGCCTGCTCAACCTCAGCCAGGACAGCGACATCTACCGCCACCTGCGCTGGCTGCGCCGGGGGCTGATCGCGGTGTTGATGCTCGGTGGCTACCTCTCATACGTTGCCCTCGACGGACGCCAGAACCTGATGGGGCTGGCTTACCTGGCCTTCTCCGGCACCCTGCATTTCCTCCCCGGCCTGGTGGCGACACCCTACTGGCCCGGGGCCAACCGCAGCGGCCTGCTGGCCGGGTTATGGGCCGGACTCGCGGTGTGGTTCGTCGCCGTCCTGCTACCCGTCACCCGGGGTTACACACCGGAAATTGCCGCCACCCTCGCCCCGCTGCTGCCCGGTGACGGCAACAGCGCCTGGGCCTTCGCCAGCATGCTGGCGCTGGTGGTCAACGTGCTTGTTTTCATTGTCGTCTCGCTGCTGGCACCGACCAGCGAAGAGGAGCGGGTGGCTGCGGAAATCTGCTCCATGGATGACCTTAACCGGCCGGTGCGGCAGTTGCTGCCCATGGTTACCGCCGGCGAGTTTGTCGGCCTGCTGCGCCCTGCGCTCGGTGAGCGCACCGCCCAGGCGGAGGTCGAGCGCGCCCTGCAGGAACTGCAGTTTACCGAGAGCGAGGCGCGGCCCTATGCCTTGCGGCGCCTGCGCCGGCGCATCGAGGCCAACCTGTCCGGCCTGCTCGGCCCGGCGGTCGCCCACAACATCATCGAACGCTGCATCCCGATCCAGGCCGGCGGCAACGAAGACATCACCCTGATCGAGCGCTTCCTCGACACCCAGGTCCAGTTCACCGGCCTCGCCGCCGACCTCGACGCCCTGCGCCGGCGCTACCGCGAAACCCTCGACACCCTGCCCGTCGGGCTCTGCTCGATGGGCACCGACGGCGAGCTGCTGATGTGGAATCGCTCCATGGTCGATATCACCGGGATCACGGCGACCGACGTGCTGGGCTCGCTGGTCAGCACCCTGCCGCGGGAGTGGGGACGGCTGCTGACCGATTTTGTGGGCAGCCAGAGCAATGCGCTCATGAAGGCCGAGATCAGCGATGCGCAACAGGGCTCCCGCTGGGTCAGCCTGCACAAATCGGTGACCGCCGAGGGCGATACCATGCTGCTGGTGGAGGACATCACCGACTTCGAGCGCATGGAGGAGGAACTCCTGCACAACGAGCGGCTGGCCTCCATCGGCCGCCTGTCCGCCGGCGTGGCTCACGAGATCGGCAATCCGGTCACCGCCATTGCCTGCCTGGCCCAGAACCTCGAGTACGCGGAGGACAGCACCGAGGTCGCGATTACTGCCCAGGACATCCTGCGCCAGACCGAGCGCGTGTCGAAGATCGTCGACTCGCTGGTCAACTTCTCCCACGCCGGCTCCCAGTCTGCCGACCTCGAACTCAAACCCTGCAACCTCGCCGACTGCGTCGACGAGGCGGTACACCTGCTCAGCCTCGACCGCGAGGCGCCGCCGGTGCTGTTCAAGAACCGCTGCGACCGCGAGGTGGTGGTACTGGCGGACAGCCAGCTGCTGCTGCAGGTCTTCGTCAACCTGCTGGGCAACGCCCGCGACGCCTGCGATGACCAGGGGCTGGTACAGGTGCGCTCCTATCGCCAGGGAGAGCGGGTCCTGATCGATGTGGAAGACGACGGCGAGGGTGTACCCACTGCCCTGCAGAGCCAGATTTTCGAGCCATTCTTTACCACCAAGGACCCCGGATCCGGCACCGGCCTCGGCCTGGCGCTGGTCTACAGCATCATGGATGACCTCGGCGGCAGCGTGCACCTGACCAGCCCGCTGCAGCAGGGTCCGCGGCCGGGCAGCCGCTTCTCCCTGGAGCTGGCTGCGGCGAGCTACGGGGAAGCCTTCGAAGTGTAACCAAAGGCCTCAGAACGTCCGCCAACTGGCATATTTTTCTCACGAGGGGTATCTTCGTCTATCCCCGCACCCTGGGTACCCGAGCATGCAGAAAATTCTTGTCGTCGAAGACGAGTCCGTAATTCGCACCGCCCTGCACCGCCTGCTGGAACGCAATGGCTACCAGGTCAGCGAGGCGGGCTCCGTGCAACAGGCGGAAGCCGATTTCAGCCTGGAGGAATTCGACCTCATCATCTCCGACCTGAGACTGCCCGGCGCACCTGGCACCGACCTGATCAAGAAGGCCGGCGAGGTGCCGGTACTGATAATGACCAGTTACGCCAGCCTGCGCTCGGCGGTGGATTCCATGCGCATGGGCGCCGTGGATTACATCGCCAAGCCCTTCGACCACGGCGACATGGTCAACGCGGTGCAGCGGATCATCGCCGACCACCCCACGCCGCGGGCCCAGCAGGAACAGGCCGCGCGCAGCAAACCCCGGGATGAGAAACACTCCAACGGCATGGTTGGCAATTGCCAGGCCATGCAGAACCTGTACGCGCAACTGCTGCGTATGGCGCCCACCGAATCGACTGTGCTGGTGCTCGGCGAGACCGGTACCGGCAAGGAACTGGTCGCCCGCAACATCCACCAGAACAGCCAGCGGGCGGACAAGACAATGATCTCGGTCAACTGCGCCGCCATCCCCGAGACCCTGATCGAGTCGGAACTGTTCGGCTATGAAAAAGGTGCCTTTACCGGCGCCAACGCCAGCCGCATGGGTCTTATCGAGGCCGCCGATGGCGGCACCCTGTTCCTCGACGAGATCGGCGAGCTGCCGATGGAGGCCCAGGCCCGGCTGCTGCGCTTCATCCAGGAGGGGGAGATCCGCCGGATCGGCTCCGTGCACTCGCGCAAGGTGAATGTGCGGCTGATCTGCGCCACCCACCGCAACCTGCCGCAACTGGCGGCCAACGGCCAGTTCCGCCAGGACCTGTACTACCGCATCAACGTGCTGCGCCTGTCACTGCCCCCTCTGCGCGAGCGCGGCAAGGACATTCTCCACCTCGCCGAACACATGTTGCAGCTGCAGGCGGAAAGGCTCGGCCGGCCGGGCATGTACCTCTCGCCGCGCGCCATCCAGGCCATTACCACCTACCAGTGGCCGGGCAATGTACGGGAGCTGGAACACGCCATCGAGCGCGCCGCGGTTCTCGCTGATGACGACGAGATCGACAACGAGAATCTCGGCATCGACCTCGAACTGGTGAACGTGAACCGCCTACGCGGCGACCCGATCCCGAGCAAGCCCAGCGGCGAGCGCAAGAGCAGCGCCCACGAGCCCCAGGAAGACCTGTCGCTGGAAGATTATTTCCAGCACTTCGTCCTCGAACACCAGGACTCGATGAGCGAGACGGAGCTGGCGCAAAAACTGGGTATCAGCCGCAAATGCCTGTGGGAACGCCGCCAGCGTTTCGGTATCCCGCGCAGCAAATCCGGCCCCCAGACAAGGCGCCGCCGGGTGGGAACGGACAGCTGACTCGCGTTACCCAAGCCTTCAGGCGTTACAGATCCCGGGGTAATTAGGTAACAAAGTGTAAATATTTATAAGCACTGAACCTTGCCGTAATTTTATAACCAATTGTTTTTAAACAAATTTATGAAATATGGCACACACACTGCACTTTATATCGCCAGTGTCACCAATAAAAATAACAGACACGCTAATAAAAATAACAGACTTCACTATGGACCTGGATGGGGAAGGTAACTTCCCCTCAATTTATTGGTAACACCAAAGGTCCGACAATGCTTGGCGCGGCGATTGCCCACCCGATGTTGTCGACATAAGAACAACACCAACAACTCTCGACGCTTTGACATCGATTGTTGCGAAGATAACTAACAATAATAATTCGATAGAAATAACAATAACACTGTACATCAGACCTGGATGGGGAAGACTTTGTCTTCCCCTTCATTCATTTGGGACCGACAAAATCCATGCCTCCACGACAGCTGTGATACACTGCCAGCCGTCTTACCCGCACCAAGGATCAGGCGTAATCTCCCTTGAAAGCCATTCCCCGGGATCAACACTGCATCTCGCGCAAATACATCAGCGATAGCGCCCTGAAAGTCATGGCGCGCCTTCGGAGCGAAGGCCACCAGGCCTATCTGGTCGGTGGCGCGGTTCGCGACCTGCTCCTCGGCGGCCACCCGAAGGACTTCGACGTAGCCACCGACGCGACACCTGAACTCGTCCACCAGCTGTTCCGCAACTCGCGCATCATCGGTCGCCGCTTTCGCATTGTGCACGTGCGCTTCGGCCGCGAGATCATCGAAGTGACCACCTTCCGCGGCCATCACGAAAATGGCGATGCACAGGGGCCGGAACACAGTGGCAAGCACAGCCGCCAGTCGGACAAGGGCCTTTTACTGCGCGACAATGTGTTCGGCACACTGGAAGAAGATGCGGTGCGACGCGACCTCAGCGTCAACGCCCTCTACTACGATGCCGGCAGCTTCGAGGTGCTGGACCACGTCAACGGCCTCGAGGACCTCGAGGACCGGCTGATCAGGATCATCGGCGACCCGGCGCAGCGCTACCGTGAAGATCCGGTGCGCATGCTGCGGGTACTGCGCTTTGCCGCCAAACTCGATTTCGAGATCGAGTCCACCACGGCCGCGGCGATACCGGTTTGCGCGCCCCTGTTGCGGGAAATCCCTTCCGCACGCCTGTTCGACGAGTTTCTCAAGATGTTCCTCAGCGGACACGCCGCCGCCATGCTCGAGCAACTCTTGCGCCACGACCTGCTGCAATACCTGTTCCCCGAGAGCGACGCGCTCCTGCAAAGGGAGCCTGAGGCCCTGGCCCTGGTGCGCGCGGCGATGGGAAACACCGACCAGCGCATCGCCGAGGACAAACCGGTCACCCCCGCATTCCTGTTCGCCGCCCTGCTCTGGCCCGCCACCCGCGACCTCGCCCGGCGCCTCGAAAGCGCCGGAGAACCGCCCGTCCCGGCCATGCACAGCGCCGGCCAGCAGGTGGTCGCCGATGCTGTCCAGCACGTGGCAATCCCCCGCCGTTTCAGCCAGCCGATGCGCGAAATCTGGGAGTTCCAGTTACGGCTCACCCGCACCCGGGGTAAGAAAACAGGGGAACTGGCCGCGCACAAGCGCTTCCGGGCAGCCTACGACTTCCTCCTGCTGCGCGAGCAGGCCGGTGAGGATACCGGCGGGCTGGGCGCCTGGTGGACCGAGTTCCAGCAGCAGAATCCGGATGTAAGTCATCGGCCCGCGGCCCCGGCGTCCGACGAACCGGTCCGCCGCAAGCGGCGCCCCAGACGGCGGCGCAACAGCAGCCAATGACCTCCGCCTATATCGCCCTGGGCAGCAATCTCTCAGGGCCTCTTGGGCAACTCCAGCGTGCGACTGATGCCCTTCACGAACTTCCCGACACGCGACTCGAACGCATTTCACGGGTCTACCACAGCGCAGCCGTCGGCCCCGGCGAGCAGCCCGATTACCTCAATGCAGTCGTGTGCGTGGAGACCTCACTGGCAGCTCTGGACCTGCTCGACGCGCTGCAGGCTATCGAGACCGCCCAGGGCCGGGTACGCACCGAGCGCTGGGGCGCCCGCACTCTGGATCTGGACCTGCTCCTCTACGGCGACGCCACCATAGACTGTAGCCGCTTGCGCGTCCCCCACCCACGGATGTGCGAACGCGCCTTTGTCCTGCTCCCGCTGGCGGACATCGCGGCAGCCAATTTGCAGCTGCCCAACGGCGAGGAACTTGCTAAATTAGTAGCCGCCTGCCCGCCGGGGGATGTGTGTCGCACCGAGCTGATGCTATCCCCGCCGGGACCAGCCGATCGGCATGGGCAGCACCTGTAACAGGCCCTGACGCGGGAGACCAAGGCCATCAACATTGAACTAAAGGGGCGCACTCCCCCCGCGTACATTGCCGTCGAAGGCCCGATAGGCGTCGGCAAAACGACCTTGGCGAAGCGTCTTGCCACCACTTTCAACTACCAGATCCTGCTGGAGGAGGCGGAGCAGAACCCCTTCCTCGAGCGCTTTTACCGCAATCGAGAACAGGCGGCACTGGCGACCCAGCTGTTTTTCCTGTTCCAGCGCGCGCAGAAAATCCAGGACCTGCGCCAGGCCGATATCTTCGAGCCGGTTCGCGTGGCGGACTTCCTGATGGAGAAGGACCCGCTGTTTGCCCGCATCAACCTCGACCGCGAGGAGTACCAACTCTACAACAAGGTCTACCAGCAACTGACCATCGACGCGCCGCAACCGGACCTGGTGATCTACCTGCAGGCCTCTACTGACGTACTTCTCTCGCGCATCGAATCGCGTGGTATTGCCGCAGAACAGCAGATCGAGCGGGACTATCTCGAGCGTCTGAACGAAGTGTACAGTGAGTTCTTTCTATATTACGATGGCGCTCCCCTGCTGATTGTCAACGCCAGTGAAATCGACCTGGCCAACAGCGATCGGGACTATAAGCACCTGGTGGACTACCTGCTCGACATACGCAGCGGACGCCACTACTTCAACCCTACCTTTTTCGGTTAGCACGGGGCGGCTTAATGGGCAAAGTCACCATCAGTACCCTGAAGAAAATGAAAGCTTCGGGGGACAAGTTCGTATGCATCACGGCCTATGATGCCACCTTCGCCCGCCTCGTCAGCGAGGCCGGCGCAGAGACCATCCTGGTCGGCGACTCCCTCGGCAACGTCATCCAGGGGCACGACAGCACCATCCCGGTTACCATCGAGCACATGGCCTACCACACTGAATGTGTGTGCCGCGCGGCACCCGATTCGCTGGTAATCGCCGACCTGCCCTTCATGACCTATGCCACCCCCGAGCAGACCATGGCCAACGCCACCCGCCTGATGCAGGCCGGCGCCCAGATGGTCAAGCTGGAGGGCGGCGTGTGGCTTTCCGACAGCATCAGCATGCTGGTCGAAAGGGGTATTCCGGTTTGCGCCCACCTCGGCCTGACCCCGCAATCGGTAAACGTGTTTGGCGGCTACCGGGTGCAGGGGCGAACCCCGAAGGGCGCCAAGTCCATCCTCGCCGATGCGGTGGAGATCCAGGATGCCGGCGCCAGCCTGCTGGTACTCGAGTGCATCCCGCAGCACCTGGCCACAGATATAAGCTCCAAACTGGACATCCCTGTGATCGGAATTGGCGCCGGCGCAGGCACTGATGCACAGGTACTGGTCCTGCACGATCTGCTCGGTCTCTCGGCGCACACCCCGCGCTTTGTGCAGAACTTCATGGCCGGGCAGGACTCCATCCAGGACGGTATCCGCGCCTTCGTGGAGGCCGTTAAGTCAGGCGCTTATCCTCGCGATGAGCACAGCTACGAGTAAGTGAACACTTACATACCCGCCATTTCAGGCGCCTTGCATCATCTGCGGTGGTAACACTGCCAGACCAATGAGCCTGCCCACAGCGCTTCATACACCCGGTTTGTTACAGTCACCGCTTCCTTTGGTAACAGGGCGTGTGAATTTTTCATAAAATGCTATTGCCCACTACCGGGGCATGATGCATACTCCCCGTCCCCCCGAAGCACCGTTTTGGGGAGGGCATTCCGACAACCGTGAACTTGGGTTTAGCGTCGCCATTTCATCCTCAGGGGAGAAGGTAGATATGCGAACTTGCACCACCAGCAGTCAGTTACAGTCCGCCCTGCAGTCGTCCCGACGCGAAGGGCAGCGCATCGGTTTCGTCCCAACGATGGGCAACCTGCACGAAGGTCACCTCGATCTTGTCCGCAAGGCCCGCGCCCTGTGCGATGTGGTTGTGGTTTCGATCTTCGTCAACCCGATGCAATTTGGCCCCAACGAAGACTTCGACAGTTACCCGCGTACGCTTACCGCCGACAAGGAAAAGCTGTTCGCGGAAGGTGTGCAGTATCTTTACGCCCCGGCTGTCGCCGATGTCTATCCCGATGGTATGGGCTCACAGACCGTGGTCAGCGTCCCTGATCTCGGCGACACCCTCTGCGGTGCCAGCCGTCCGGGGCACTTCGACGGTGTTACCACCGTGGTGAACAAGCTGCTCAACCTGGTGCGTCCGGATATCGCGGTGTTCGGCGAGAAGGATTTCCAGCAGCTGTCCATCGTCCGCAAGATGGTTCGCGATCTCTGCATCCCGGTGCAGATCGTCGGTGTCGCCACCGCCCGCGACGCAGATGGCCTGGCAAAAAGCTCGCGGAACGGCTACCTCAATAGCAAACAGCGCCAGGTGGCGCCGCTGCTTCACGAGACCCTGGCCAACTGCCGCGACGCCATCGCCTGTGGCTTCGACAATTTCCTGCAACTCGAGTCCCACGCGCGGATGAAACTGCTGCAGGCAGGCTTTGAACCCGACTATTTCGCCATCCGCGATGCGCGCACCCTGCGCCCCGTGACCGAGGCGACGGAAGAAGTCGCCATCCTCGCCGCCGCCCGCCTCGGCCCCACCCGCCTGATCGACAACATACGGCTGTCGCTGAACCCGGTGTCTGACTGGGGCATGCTGGCGGACGGCTGATCCTCCACAAAAAACACCGGCCGCCTTATGGCGGCCGGTGGACCTGAGCCAGGTTTCAGTCGAACTTGTACAGGGTCAGCTCGAGCGACTCGCCACCCCCACTGTCGGCAACTACCACCAACTGAAAGCCGAAGGGTGCACTAAACACGACGACCCCGGTGTAACTGCCACTTGTAGTGCAGTTGGCAATATCGATTTCAATCGCGTTGCCTGTGTCCACCGCTTCAGCGAAGTTGATCTGCCCGGAATAGATACAGCCGTCGCTATCAGCACCGCTGATATTCCCCTCCGGGTCAATCTGCCACTGCCGCGTGTAACCCGGCTCTTCGAGTACCCATTCCCCGGGGATGTAGGTTTCAATGCTGAACAGCAGGCTGAAACTCATGGCGCTGCTGTCACTGCTCAGGGCTGCGAACAGTTCGCCCCGGCCCCCACGCATGGCCCAGAAAAGTAGCCCCGAGTAATCCCCGGCAATCGGGCAGTGCGCTACCTGCAGTTCTACTCCGCTCGGCTGCCCGGCTGCCTGGCCTGAGAAGCTCACCTCGCCGCTGTACCGACAGCCAGCAGCATCCTCACCCTGCAGTTCACCGGCATCACTCAATCGCCATAACAGCCCCTGCTCCGAACTCTCGCCTCTCCAGGTACCCTGGGCAGCGCCTGGGAAAGCTACTTCTGTCGCTGTTTCGTCGTAGTCGAGTCGGAAATAGCCATAGCCTCCCCAGTCCGCACCCCAGCGACCTTCGAGGCCGTGTCGTCCGAGGCTGTGGCCGTCTACCCACATACCGGTTCCGTAGTCCCCTTCCGGGCCGTGGGCAAAGTAAGTCCCGCTGCCATCGAAGGTGTCACCGTCGACCATCAGGGTACCTGACAAATGCGCCGGACTGGCCACTGAGGTATCCGGGTCACGGCTAACCAGGTGAAACCGGCCTTCGGAATTTACCAGCAGGATAGCCTGCCGGATGATCTCCTGGCTGCAATCGAACAGGCTACCGCGCCAGACGCCGGCAATGGACCCGTCCACTTCCGTCGTCCTGGCCGCTTCACCAGCCTGGCAACCAGCCTGCGACTCGAGCGGTTGCGGCGGTTGAGTCGGTTGCGTCGGGAGTTGCCGGGGCGTCTCCCCGCTCCCGCTCGAGCCGCCGCCACCACAACCGCTAATCAATAACAGCTGCTGCAACAGCACAGCATACAGCCACTTCAAATCGGCCTTTTCCATACCTATCCATCCTGCCGGTTTCGGCTCTGGGGCGCGGTGGTAAGCGCCTCCTGGCGCCACCGCCACGCGAGTGAGATTCAGAAAACGGCCGGCTCCGGCAGGCGTTCACCCGTCGCTGTCACGCAGACGCTGAACTGCTCCTGCTCGTCGGTGGTCAGGAATATACCCCGGGCTCGGATATCTGCGCTTTGCCCATCCTTCGCCACCGAGATCATGCGCTCGATCACGCCGTAACCAACGGGGAGTCCGTTCACGTCAGTTCTACCGTACACCGAGCGTGAGGCAAATTTGCGCCAGCCGACCTTCCTCCAGGTGCCATGGCTGGCGGTGCGCCCGGAAAAACCGGCGATGGGTATTTCCAGGGTGTTGCCGTCGGCGTAGTAGCTACTCAATACGATGAAGGGGTCGGCGCTGTTCTGGCCGCTGACACAGTCGACAGGCTGGACCGTGACCTTCCATGTGCCGATGATCTTCGGCAGGTCGGTAAGGGCCCCGGCCAGCGCCCCTTCGCAGCCGATTGCCAGGGCCAGGCAGGCGGGGGCCAGCAGGGCCTTGTGCCACGCAAGGTGGCGGTGGTTTGAAACAGTGTGCTGGGTTTTCATGATTCGCATCTCCTTCGCTTGGCGGTTCCCCGGGCACCCCGGGGCGCCCGGACGTCCCGACATTTGCCGGGACCTGCCGAGTATCGGACCGCCCCGTCCCGGGCACCTGAAGAAACCGTCAGGAAATGCTCAGGAAAAAATTCCTGTGATAAATCATCGGCATACCAGTCGATGTCAGGGAGTCTCCGGCAGGGCCGGCAGCCTTCAGTTCCGCTGGAAGCCGGCCGCGGTGGCAATGCCGGGAACGCCGGGCGCTACAGCAGGTAGTTGTATTTCCACATTGATGGGACTAATTTCCACAGCGAGGGACAGGTTTCTTTGTGGTTTGCAGGGCCATCGGGGTCGGGTTGATTGCAGGGAAGTCAGCGGCATGAGCCGAACGCAGCATCTTGATGCCATCACTCCAAACCCGGCGAACGGGCACTCGGGACGGGATGCTGCTGCGTTTTATATCTCCGACCTCTATATCGACCCGGCAATGGGCACTATTGTCGGCAGTGCCGGTGAGGTTCACCTTGAGCCGAAGGTTATGGGCATATTGCTGGCGCTGGCCCGCAATGCCGGAAAATTGCTGTCGCGCGAAGAATTGCTGAGCCAGAACTGGACCGGCGGTGACACCTACGACGAAGCGCTGACCCAGTGTATCTACCAGTTGCGCCAACAGCTCGCGGTCGCCGGCGGCAAGCCCGGCTATCGCGAACTGATCAACACGATTCCGAAACGCGGCTATCTGCTGAAAGGCGAGATACGCTCCGCCACTCTGGAGTCCCCCGCGTCCCTGGCCGACGGCGAAAGCCCGGATAACCCGGCGACAGCCGCGCAGCCTGGGGGCTGGCGAGACCACCGGCACTGGCTGGCCATTGCATTTGGCTTGGTACTGGCACTGGCACTGGTCGCGTCACTGCTGCGACCGCAGAATCCGGGCCCGGTTGGTGATAGCCCTTCAGATCCTCTGGTTGCCAGCATGCCTGCCACGCTGGCGGTCCTGCCCTTCACCAGTTCCGGCCAGGGCGGCGAAAGCGATTTGCTCGCCGACGGACTGGCCGACGAATTGCTGGGATCACTGTCCCGCAACACCGAATTGCGGGTAACAGCCCGCGACTCGGCATTCCAGTTCAGGGGGCCGAATCGCGACCTGCGCGAGGTCGGCCAGCACCTGGGTGTCACTTACCTGCTGGATGGCAGTGTGTACAACCTCGGCACCGAAGTGCATATCCGCACCCGCCTGGTCGATGCTCGTACAGGTGTGCAATTGTGGAACGACGAATATGAACGGCCCCTGTCCGACTGGTTCGAATTGCAGCAGGAACTGGCTTTGGAAGTCACGCGCGCACTGGAAGGTGTATTGGAACAACGCTCGGCCGAGGCGCTGCATGTCAGGGGCACCACCAGCGTCGAGGCGCACCTCGAGGTGCTGCGCGCAAGGCAATTACTCGCCACTCGCTCGGTCGCAGACACCGAAGAGGCTATCGAGCATTTGCAACGAGCCCTGCTGCTGGACCCGGACTATGCCCTGGCCTACACCTGGCTGGCCGACGCTATCCTGATCCAGGCGAAATCCACCGCTCGCGAGAAAGGCCTGCGTCCGGTCGTCACCAGGCTCCTCGACAAGGCCCTCGCACTCGACCCGGGTATAGGCGAAGCTTACGCCCTGCGCGCACAATTGACTGACGATGCGGCCGCGGCGGAGAGCGATCTGCGCCGCGGACTGGAACTCAACCCCTCCTATGCCCGCGGTTACGAGTTGCTGGCGCAATTGCAGGCCACACAGCTGGCCCAGGTGGATAGCGCAGTGGAATCGATCGACAACGCCATAGCGCTGGACCCCCTGACTCCGGGCAATTACAGCACCAAGGCAGAGCTCCTGATGAACCAGGGCTACTGGGAGGAAGCGGAGGAACTGGGTCGCAGGGCCCTGGAACTCAATCCCGGCGTTTTCACGACCCTGCTGCAACTGGCCGTGATAACTGCAGTCCAGGGCAACTACGTCGACGCGATAGGCTATGCCCAGCGGGCAGCCGCCCTCGATCCCCGCTCGATTCCAGTGCGCAACCAGCTGCTCCTGCTATACCTCGCGATCGACGACATCGAGGGCGCGCGAACTGTGAACCAGCCGGCAACGCCGTTTGGTACTGCGGCCATCCTGTGGTTTACCGGCGGCAGCAGGCAGATTGCCGCCGGGATCTACGCCAATCCGCCGGAGTCCCTGCCACCCTATGACGCCCAGTACGTTTCCCACGTACTGGTAACGGAGGCGTTCGCCGACGCTGATGCCAGTCGTGCGCTCTCCCTGCTGGCCCCGCTGCTTCCCTTCGATGACGGCCTGCCGCTAGAAGTCAGGGGCTGGGGCCTGTATCCCTACGCCAATCTGGCGCTACTATTCCGTCTCAGCGGGGACGCGACAACCGCGAAAAATCTCGAGCAGCTGATCGAACAACGTATGTCCGAGCTGGAACTGCGCTTCCCACGACAGGCGATTCTGGACGACCAGATCCGGGCGGTAATGCTGGCGGGCCGCGGTCGCGAGGACGAGGCCTGCACCGCGCTGCAACGCGTTTACGTGCCGAAACCCAGGCCGCTGTGGCACATGGTGCTGGGCAATCCGGCTTTCAACCAGATGCGCGAGCATCCCTGCATGCTGGCGGTGCGAGACACCATAGACACCTACCTGGCTGGCCAGCGCGAGCGCCTGAAGCAGCTCCAGCCATCCGACTTCAACCCGGTACGCACTGCGGCGAGTGCGGGCGGCTGACAACACCGGAGGAATCCGGGGCAAGGCCTGTGCAGGCCACGACAGGATTCAGGCTGCTTGCCTATTTGCCAGTGGAGGATCCGCCCTGGGCCGGCCGGGTAACCGCAAGCCCCCTCCGCCACCGGCAAGCCCGGGCGTCAGGCGTCCTGCTGGAGAATCTCCTGCAGGTGGGATTCGAGCTCACTGGTGTAAGCCGCGGCATCCGTGAGTGGAGACCGGGCCATGCGCTCGCGCAGACCCAGCCGCAGTTCCGACAACTGCTCGCGCCGCTCGCTCCAGTACCTGCCGATACGGGAAAAGTCGGCCGCATCCTCCGCGATAAATTCCGGCAGTCCAAGCGCATGCAGCATTCCCGCTGTCTGCCGGCTGATGATGCGCTCGCCACACAAAGTGAGTACCGGCGTGCCCATCCACAGGGCTTCACAGGTCGTCAGGCCACCGTTGTAGGGAAAGGTGTCGAGGGCAATGTCCATGTCGGCGTACTCGGACAACATCCCGGCGTGGGGTGAGGCGTCGCGAAATTCGATGCATTGCGGGTCAACACCGCGGGCGGCAAAGCGCTGCTCGAATTCCTTCCGCAAGTCCGCGGATTCATAGCCCCTGCCCTTCAGCAGCAGGCGCGAGCCCGGCACCGCCAGCAGCAGCTGCGACCAGACATCCACCACCTGGGGTACGACCTTGTGGTGGCGGTTGAAGGAGCCAAAAACCAGCGGCCGCTGCGGATCGGTATTCACCGCCACCGCCGGTGCGTAGGCCGGCGCCTCGTATACCAGCCGCGGTCGCTGCAGGTGGATCAACTTTTCGGTGAAACGCTGCCGAGTATCCCCGGGCGAGGAAAAGCTGTCGGTGACGTAGTAATCGACAGTCGTCAGGCCGGTGGTGTCGAAGTAATCGAGCAGGGAGAGCTGCACCGGGGCCGGCTTGCGGGCCAGCACACCGATACAGTTCTCCGGCGCATGGCCGGCGAGATCGACAAGGATATCCACCTCATCGCCGGCTATCCTCCGGGCGATGGCACTCTCGTTGAGCCCGCCGAGATCCACCCATTTGTCCGCGTGCTGCGCGAAATAGTCGGTCAGTTCGTCCTGCCGCGGCGTGATGCTGTACAGGTAAATTTCGAAACGGGAGCGGTCGTGATGGTCGAACAGGGGCTTGAAGAAATAGCCGACGATCTCCCGGGAAAAGCGCGGCGACAGGTAAGCGATACGGATTTTTCTGCCTCGCTCGCGCGACCGCCCGGGCAGCGGCATACGCGGATGGAGGCGCTCGATCGCCTCACCCAGCTGGCGGTGCATCGCGTACAACTGCTGGTGATCCGACTGCGAAAACAGGTGCATGCTGAGCAGGATCTGGCTCATCGTAGCGATGTCGACCCACTGATCGGAAAACGCCTTGAGATAGCAGTCTATAGCTTCTGACGAGCGCCCGAGGTCGCGCAGGGTATGGCCCAGGTTGGGGTAGATTACGCTCAGCTCGGGGTTCAGTTGCAACGCGCGGCGAAACTTTTCGACCGCTTCCGTCTTGCGCCCGCAGACCGTCAGCGCCGTCGCATAGTTGTACAGATAGCCGGGGTTGTCCGGCTCCACGCTAAGCGCCCGCTCGATGAGTTCGCAGGCCTCACCATATTCCTTCTGCCGCAGGGCAATACCGGAGGCGAGAACCAGGGCATCGAGCGGGACCTGGCGCGCACGGAGCAGCGGCTGTAACAGCTGCTTTGCGCGATCGAGCTCTTCCAGCTTCAGCAACTGCTGGACGGTAGCCAGCTGCTCGCGAATTTGCGCAAGCACATCGCCAGGCGCCGCTTGCGCAGACCCGGCTTTTTCCAGACAACAGCGTTTGTACTTTTTGCCACTACCGCAGGGGCAGGCAGCATTCCTCGCAGGAGACATCAGTCAAAATCAGGCAAATCCATCTACACCAGCGGAAAACTATAGCACAGAGCCAGAGCCTCCCGCGGGCTGTTCAACGGTTCTGGGCCAGTTTGTCGTGCACCAGCCCACGCGCCCACTCCAGCCGGATATCCCAGGCGAAGAACTTTTCCATTGGCAGCGTCGGGGAACTCTCGTTGTCGATTTCCGCGTAGACATTGTGCGGTGGAGCGACTGTGGCGTCCTTGCCGTAGATATAGTCCTGGTCCTCAACGATGACCCGATAGGCCTTGTTGAGTTCAAGGGCCCGCTCCCGGGACGGAGTGATGATCTCGTAGATGCTGGCCACCGACTGCAGTTCACCGCGTTTCAGGCTGCCGTCCTCGCGGAACCACCTGGCCTGCATTTCCGGGTTGCTGCGAAATTCGCCACCGCCGCCCACCCGGCCGAGATAGGTGAGGTACTCGCCCTCCGTCTCGCCCCGGTTGGGCGCGTCGGCGAGCGCCTTCAGGTCGATGTAACCGTAGCCCTCGGCGCCGTCGGGTTTGCGCGGGAAGGCGAAGGTCTTGTCGATGGTCGAGCCGACGGAGTTGTGGCAGCCCATGCAGGCGAGATTTTCCTCGAAGGTATAGGCACGCAGGTGGCCCTTGCGGTCTTCGATGAACCCGCTCACCGCCCAGCCCATGCCGTTGTCGAGGCCGTGATCGCCGAGCCGGGCGTAACCAGGCAGGTAGCCGGCATCCTTGGAATAGCCCTCTTCACGGTAGTATTCGCGCAGGGCAACCAGTGGGTAGGCGACCACCTTTTTCAAGTAGCGCACTTCCTTCATCCGCGTCGAGGGGCCGATTTCGCCACGCTCGTCGACGCCTACATAGCGCACCGTGTGCAGGAACTCGGTGCCCGGCGGATAGGTGCCAGGCTGCAGGAAATGGTTTGCCGCCTGACCGACATAACTGTCGAGGCGGGTGATGCGCTCGATCACACCCAACTTACCGTCGCCGTCCAGATCCTTACCGACGCGGCTTTCATCGACAGGAAAGGTGGTAATGCCGCTCAGCTCTTTGAGATTGGCCTCAGTCACCGCCAGATTGGTGAGGTAGACATCCCGCGAGGCCCTGCCCTCGCTGTCGCTGCGATACTCCGGCGCGAGGCGAATCATCACGTCATCGGTGGAGCCGTTGGTCGGCCAGAAGGTACTCGGGAAGGGCTTGTAGTTGAAGGCGACCCAGTCACTGCCGTCGCGGGCGAAGCCCTGCTCGTCAAAGGCCGCCGCGGCGAGTTGCAGCTGGTCCAGGTCGGGAATCCAGCCCTTGAACTCGGCCTCCCGCAGTCGCGGAGCCAGTTCGGAGTAGTTGTCCTGCTCGATCCACTGAGTGATCTCGGCATCGGAGATCTGCGCGACACGCTCACTGCGGTCCTCGAACAGGTTCTTCCAGTGATTGGTCAGGCCGAGGTCACTGAAGCTGTAGGCAACCTGCAGGGCGCCGTCACCGAGGGTATTTTCCCGGCCCGGCTGCGGATTCTGGTGGCAGACGTAGCAGGGGTTGTACTGTCCCTCGGTGCGGGTATAGCACATCGGCGGGATGATGGCCTCGCGATTGTAGGCCGCGGTGACCGGGTGCACCGCTATGGCCGCGGGACGAACCGAGTCATTGCGTTGCAGGAGAGCGAGATTCTGTTCGTGGTAGGGTTTCTCGGCGGCGGATTCCGCTGCCGTTCCCACACTGGCGATCGCCAGGCACGCCAGCCCCAGCAAGTGGGCGCACAGATTGACTGCGCTGATGGTTTTCGGGAGTTTCATAAGCATCACACTTGAACGTAAAAGGCGCCCGTCCCTGGGGGACGGGCGCCGGGTGCATACCGCATGCAGGATGCGACGTTAGCGGCCGGGCTGATTACTTCCTGTGGCCGTACTTGTTGCCCTGGCCGTAGCGCTCCGATTCCCGCGGCTCGTTGACGCCGGAGAGGTCGAACTTCCACAGGGCGTCGCCGAAGCCAGCCGGGTAGATATTGAGTTCGACGCTGTCGGGGTGCTGGACAGACACGACAAACTCATCGGGGTTGGCCGGGTTGAAGATCATGCCGGTCGCCTCGGCACCGTCGGCGACGATGCTCATGAAGTGGTCCAGTGACTCGGCCACGCCGTCGCGGTCCGCATCGCGCACGAACCAGATATCGCCACCGCGATCACCGCCGTTGGGCTGGTCTTCGATCACGAAAATGTTTCCGTACATATCCTGGGCCAGGTTGTCCGGGGAATTAAGGACAGCCGTGGTGGCGGGGAAACCGAGGTTTTTCGGCGTATCGGCATCGCTGACCAGCACCTGCACGTAGGCAGTGCCGTCGTCATTTTCAATGACGCTGTAGACCGAATTCTCCGAGGTAGCCGCAAAATAGATCACACTGTCACCAGCGGCGGTGGTGGAAATCTCCATGTCCTCGGGGCGGCCGAAGGGCACACCGTCGAGTTCGTTGGCTGCACAGCGACCACCGAAGGTATCGGGGTTGCTGCAGGAGCTGGAGATACCGTTCTTGTAGGGGTCAGCAGAAGTCCCGCTAATCTCGACCCAGGAAGCCGCACCGGTACGGATATCCCTGTTTACACCGGAGTTCCAGTTCGCGGCGGGATCGCCACCGTTGGCCACGAAGTCGTCTACCACCAGCACATAGGAAGTGCCGCCCGCCGAGTAGTCCTCAGGGTCATTGAACACGATCTTGTAGAGGGAGCCGGAGTTGTCCTCGTCGACGAAGTACAGCGCACTGCCGTCGTGGCTGAAGCGCAGGCCTTCGTGTGCGACGTTGGGAATGCCGGTCAGCTCGCGATAGCTGGCGCTGTTTTCCGTCGCGGTCAGCGGGTCCAGAACTTCAATGACCCGGCCCTGGCCAGACCACTCTTCGGCCAGCAGCAAAGTGCCATTTGGAGTGAATGTAGACGGGTCGAACGCACCGAAGTCGGTAGGTGCACCCTCTTCACCCCAACCGGTGGTATCGCCACGTACACCGCCACCATCGCCGGAAAACAGTACGACAGCGGTATCGCTCAGGGTGTCGTAACGGGTTACACCGGCGCCCATCGGAGTTTCGTGGGGGATGAAAATGTACTGCCCGGTAGGATCGTAGGCCACCATGTCCCACATTGAAGCCTGGGTGCCCACTCCCTCGACGCGCACCACGGATTGGGCAACGTCAGCCTCGATCTCGCTCATGCTGGTGAGGTTCTCCTGGGACACGCCGGGGGGCGTCTGCCAGGGGTGGTTGAGTTCATTGAAATGGGAGGATTTCGGTGCGCTGCCATCCACGGTAGCGACGGCGGCGGACTGGGTCAGCGGGTAGAAAAACAGTTCACCCTGCTGGCGGGCATTGTCAGCGGAAACGACAGGGGCAATGGCGAGCAGGACTGCGGCTGCCAGTGCACCTTGCTTAAATCTGGACATTGGTTATCTCTCCTGAGTCAGGTGGCGTGTGTGTACTGCAACATGCTTGGCCCGGACGCGGGGGGGAGTGACGTACCGGCCCGGCAGAGAATCAAGCGTCGTCCACGTTACCCAGCACCTGTTACAGATCTGCAACAGGTGGATGGCGATTGGGTGACAGCTTTGTTACAGGACCTCCGCCGACCACAGCCGACGGAGGTGAGGCTCAGGCCTGGGGAAGGATGTTGCTGTTTAGCCGGAACAGGTTGCCGGGGTCGTACTGGGCCTTGATGCGGGAGAGGCGTGCGTAGGCCGGCCCGTAGTTGCCGGCGACGGCGGAGGCTTCAAACTCGATATTGTCGTAGTAGCCACCGGTGTAAGGTTCCAGTTGCCTGAACCATTCGCGGCAGGTCGCCATGGCCTCGGCATCCTGCGCAGGGTCGTTCCAGGCGCCGGCGACGATCATCATGGTCTCCGCCTTGCGGTGGGGGAACGCCGTATCGAGTTCGCCGACACGCTTCACCGCGCCACCGGAGGTGTGAGTGAAGAATGCCAGCCGCGGGTCGGGCACAAAGCTTTCAAGCATGGCATCGACCAGCTCCGGGGTAATGGCCTTGACCATCCCGTTCTTGGCGTAGGAGCGGATACCGTGGTGGAAAGTGGCGTCCTCCCAGGTCTGCATGTACTGGTAGTCCTGGACCTTGATGGCGTCCTCCATGGGTTTGCCGAGGCGGCGCAGCGGCGCCAGTTCCTTTTCGCCCATGGCCGGATCACCGGCGTAGACCACTTCCATCAGGATGAAGGACTCTCCCTCCGGGGTTGTCGCCATCGTCGGGCCGACGTAACAGTCGTCGGAGAGGCCGAGGTACCAGTCGCGATAGAAGCTCAGGACATCCCGGGCCTGCTCGATGGGCCACATGATGGGGCCGGACAGGACGTTGCGATCGAAGGGGTAGAGCTGGAAGTCGAAACGGGTGACGACACCGAAGTTGCCGCCGCCGCCGCGCAGGGCCCAGAACAGGTCGGGCTCCTTGTCCGCACTGACCTCCCGAACCTGGCCGTCGGCAGTCACGACCTCCGCTGCCAGCAGGTTGTCGATGGCCAGGCCGTACTTGCGATTGAGTCGCCCGAAACCACCGCCGAGGGTAAACCCGCCGACGCCCGTGTGCGAGACGACACCCGCGGTGGTGACCAGGCCCTTGGGCAGGGTGGCGGAATCCAGCTGGCCGAGCAGCGCACCGCCCTGCACCGCAGCGCGGCGGCCGAAGGTATCCACGGTGACCGCGTGCATCTCGGCCAGGTCGATCATCAGGCCGCCCTCGCAGACCGACTTGCCGGGCCAGCTGTGGCCGCCGCCGCGAACGGCTACCAGCAGATTGCGCTCACGGGCAAAGTTGACCGCCTTGCTGACATCGCCGCTGTCCGCCACCCGCGCTATCAGCGCCGGATGCCGGTCGTGCATGCCGTTCCATATCTTGCGCGCCACGTCGTAACCGGTGTCACCGGCCATCAGCAGTTCACCGCTCATGGCGCCGGCCAGTTCGCGTACCGCGGCGGCTTCGAGTTGGGCCGGGCTCCCATCCAGTGTTACCGCGGCGATGGCGGACTGGGCGTGCGCTGCGCTGAGCCAGCAAACCGGCTGGCTGGCCAGCAGGCCGGCGCCGAGCGCGGCCTGACAGAATTTGCGTCGTTGCATGTTACCTCTACCTCCTTTTATAGGTCTCACTCCAGCATAGACGGCTGAGCCCGACTCGCCAGTCAGGCCCCCACCCGGCCCGACCGAAAGGCAAAAAAAAGGGGTGTACCCGTGGGTACACCCCTTCGTTTGACGCCTGACGGATCAGTCGGCGGCTTGCTCGGCCTCCACGGCCTCGCTGTCGCCTTCGTCTTCCAGCAGCTCCTTGATGGAGAGCTTGATACGGCCGCGCTGGTCGACGTCCAGCACCTTGACCTGCACCTGCTGGCCTTCGGTCAGGTGGTCAGTGACATTCTCCACGCGCTCGTTGGCGATCTGGGAAATGTGCACCAGGCCGTCCTTGCCGGGCAGGATGGTGACGAATGCGCCGAAATCGACGATGCGCGCCACGGTGCCGGTGTAGACCGCGCCGACTTCCGCTTCCGCGGTGATTTCCTGGATCAGTTCCAGGGCCTTGTCGCGGGCGGCGGCGTCCTGGCCGAAAATGCGCACGGTGCCGTCGTCGTCGATGTCGACAGTCGCGCCGGACTGCTCGGTGATGGAGCGGATAGTCGCACCGCCCTTGCCGATGATGTCGCGGATCTTGTCAGAGTCGACCTTGATGGTGACCATGGACGGCGCGTTGTCGGAGGTGACTTCACGCGGCTTGTCCAGCACCTGGTTCATCTGGCCGAGGATGTGCAGGCGAGCCTGCTGGGCCTGTTCCAGGGCGGTCTCCATGATCTGGGCGGTAATGCCTTCGATCTTGATGTCCATCTGCAGGGCGGTGACACCCTCGGCGGTACCGGCAACCTTGAAGTCCATGTCGCCGAGGTGGTCTTCGTCACCGAGGATGTCGGTGAGGACCGCAAACTGGTTGCCGTCCTTGACCAGGCCCATGGCGATACCGGCGACCGGTGCCTTCAGCGGCACGCCCGCGGCCATCAGGGCCAGCGAGCCGACACAGACGGAAGCCATGGAGCTGGAGCCGTTGGATTCGGTGATCTCGGAAACCACGCGCACGGTGTAGGGGAATTCTTCCTCACCGGGCAGGACCGCTGCCAGGCCGCGACGGGCCAGGCGGCCGTGGCCGATTTCCCGGCGGCTGGTAAAGCCGACACGACCCGCTTCGCCCACCGAGTAGGGGGGGAAGTTGTAGTGCAGCATGAAGGGGTCGCGGCGCTCGCCTTCCAGCGCGTCGATGATCTGCGCGTCGCGGGTGGAGCCGAGGGTGACAGCGCCGATGGCCTGGGTTTCACCGCGGGTGAACAGGGCCGAACCGTGGGCCTTGGCCAGCAGGTCGACCTCACAGGCGATGGCGCGGACAGTGCGGTTGTCACGGCCGTCGATGCGCGGCTCGCCGGACAGGATGCGCTTGCGGACGAGGTTTTTCTCGACCTTCTTGAAGATGTCCTTGATCTCTTCTTCGCTCGGGCCGCCTTCGACTGCCAGGGCAGCTACCGTCGCGTCGCGGACTTCGCCGACGCGGGCGTAGCGGGCCGCCTTCTCGATGATACGATAGGCTTCGCCGAGGTCTGCCTTGGCCTGGGCTTCCACCGCTGCCAGCAGTTCCTCGTTGACCGCGGGCGCCTGCCACTCCCAGCGCGGCTTGCCGGCTTCTGCCGCCAGCTCGTTCACCGCCTGGATGACCGCCTGCATTTCCTGGTGGGCGTAGAGCACCGCGCCCAGCATCTGGTCTTCGGTCAGCTCTTTCGCCTCGGATTCAACCATCAGGACCGCATCCGCGGTACCGGCGACCACCATGTCCAGCTTGGATTCTTTCAGCTGCTCGTAGGTCGGGTTGAGCAAGTAGCCCTGGGCGTCGTTGAAGCCGACACGCGCCGCGCCGATGGGCCCGTTGAAGGGAACGCCGGCTACCGCCAGGGCTGCCGAGGTGCCGATCATCGCGGGGATATCGGGGTCGATGCTCTTGTCCGCGGACATCACGGTGCAAACCACTTGCACTTCGTTCATGAAGCCGTTGGGGAACAGCGGGCGGATCGGGCGGTCGATCAGGCGCGAGGTCAGGGTTTCTTTCTCGCTCGGACGTGCTTCACGCTTGAAGAAGCCGCCGGGAATCTTGCCTACGGCGTAGGTTTTTTCGATGTAGTGAACAGCCAGGGGGAAGAAATCCTTGCCCGGCTGCGGGGCTTTTTCAGCCACCACGGTACACAGTACTGAAGTGTTCTCGACGGTCACCAGAACCGCACCGGTCGCCTGACGGGCGATACGGCCGGTTTCCAGGGTGACGGTCTGACCACCGTACTGGAAGGTTTTAGTTACTGGATTCACTCTTTTTCTCCAATTCTTAAATGACAACCGGGGGACGGGCCCCCGGTATGTTCAGTGCGGCTTAGCGGCGCAGACCCAGACGCTTGATCAGGTCGGTGTAGCGCGCTGCGTCTTTGCGCTTCAGGTAATCCAGCAGCTTGCGGCGCTGGTTGACCATGCGAATCAGACCGCGGCGGGAGTGGTGATCTCCCTTGTGCTGCTGGAAGTGGCCCTGCAGCTGGTCGATGTTCGCGCTCAACAGCGCAATCTGGACTTCGGGAGAGCCGGTATCGCCCTCGCCTTGCTGGTACTCTTTGACAATTTCCGCTTTTTTCTCAGCATTCAATGCCATCTTTACTTTCCTCTCTCTGAATCTGCGCCGGGCCTCATGTACCCGGTGTTAAGAAAGGAGCCTGTCCGTGCAGATTAACAGACAGGTTCCCTGTCACCGTCCGGTGACGATCAGTCGACGCGGCGCCACGCGCCCGTCGTCCAAAATTTCGCCTACTCCCAAAAACTCGCCGCTTTCCAGCGCGACGCGCACAATACCATTACAGGGCGCATTTGGCACCAGCACCGGCTGACCCTGGCGCAGGTAAAAGCCACCGGATTCGGTGAGCTTCACCAGCGGCAAACCGCCCAGCGCGGTGTCTTCCGGCTGCAGAAAAGCATCCATCTGCGCCAGTTCGCCGTTCTGCTTGAGGCTTTCCAGCGCCGGCAGCCCAACGCTGTCCTCGAGGCTGAACGGCCCGGCTTTCGTCCGCCGCAGCGCGCTGACGTGGGCACCGCAGCCGAGGGCCTGGCCCAGGTCTTCCGCCAGGGAGCGGATATAGGTGCCCTTGCTGCACTCCACGTGGACATCCACCTCGGCCTTCGGCCCGGGGCGGAAAGCGCGCAGCTCCAGCGCCTTGATGGTGACCTGGCGCGCCTCGCGCTCTACTTCTATACCCTGGCGGGCCAGCTTGTACAGGGGCTGCCCGTCGCGCTTGATCGCGGAGTACATCGACGGCACCTGTTCAATCTCGCCGCGGAAGGCCTCCAGCGCGTTACTGACATCCGCTTCACTGATCGCGCTGGCATCGCGCTCCTCGAGCACTTCGCCGTCGCTGTCGCCGGAGGCGGTCGTCGTCCCGAGTACGAAGGTACTGGAATAGGCCTTGTCCGCATCCAGCAGGTACTGGGAAAACTTGGTCGCCTCGCCAAAGCACAGCGGCAATACGCCGGTGGCCAGGGGATCGAGGCTGCCGGTGTGCCCCGCCTTGGCGGCGAAGAACAGGCGTTTCACCATTTGCAGCGCCTGATTCGAGCTCACCCCCGCGGGCTTGTCCAGTACCAGGATGCCGTTGACCGGCCTGCCGCGGCGACGCCGCGCCATGGCCTACTGGTCCTCCTGCATATCGTCGCGCAGGCCGAGCTTGCGATCCGCATCGGCCGCACGGCGGATCAGATCTTCCATCTCGCGCCCGCGGCCCACGCTGGTATCAAAGTAGAAGCGCAGTTGCGGCACACTGCGCATGCTGCTGTCGCGGGACAGCTGGCTGCGCAGGAAACCCGCCATGCCGTTGAGGGCGGCGGTAGTTTTTTCCGCCTCGCTGGCGGAGTCTGCACCCAGCAGGGTGAAATATACCCTGGCGTGGCCGAGGTCACGGCTGACCTGCACACCGGTGATGCTCGCCATCCCCACCCGGGGATCGCGCACCTCGCGTTGCAGCAGGCTCGCCAACTCCCGCTGCAGGTAGTCGGCGACGCGCTGGGTTCGGGCGTATTCTTTGGCCACGGCTATATTCCGGAGTCGCCCTCCTTACAGGGAGCGAGCGACTTCCTTCACCTCGTAGACTTCGATCTGGTCGCCCACTTTTACATCAGTGTAGTTCTTCACACCGATACCGCACTCCATGCCATTGCGAACTTCGCTGGCGTCGTCCTTGAAGCGGCGCAGGGATTCCAGCTCGCCCTGGTAGATCACCACGTTGTCGCGCAGGACGCGAATCGGGCGGGAGCGGTAGACCGTACCCTCGGTGACCATGCAGCCGGCGACCTGACCGAACTTCGGCGAGCGGAAGACATCGCGGACCTCGGCGATACCGAGGATTTCCTCGCGCATCTCCGGCGCCAGCATGCCCGACAGCGCCTGCTTGACGTCGTCGATCAGGTCGTAGATCACGTTGTAATAACGCAGGTCGACGCCCTCGTTCTCGATCAGCTTGCGCGCGGCGTTGTCGGCACGCACGTTGAAGCCGAAGATCACGCCACCGGCGGTAATGGCCAGGTTGACGTCGGTTTCGGCGATACCGCCGACACCGCTGGAGACGATGTTGACCTGCACTTCCTCGTTGCCGAGATCCAGCAGCGAGGACTGGATGGCTTCCAGGGAGCCACGCACGTCGGCCTTGACCACCACGTTGAGCGTCTTGCGCTCGCCGGCGGACATGCTCTCGAACATGTTGTCCAGCTTGGCCGCCTGCTGGCGGGCCAGCTTGGTATCGCGGCTCTTCTCCTGCCGGAACAGGGCGATATCCCGGGCGCGCTTCTCGCTTTCGACCACGGCGAAGGGATCGCCGGCATCAGGCGTGCCGTCGAGACCGAGGATTTCCACCGGGATGGACGGGCCCGCTGCCTCGATCGGCTGGCCATTCTCATCCAGCATGGCGCGCACGCGGCCGTACTGCAGGCCGGCGAGGACAATATCGCCCTTGCGCAGGGTGCCGCTCTGGATCAGCACCGAGGCCACCGAGCCGCGGCCCTTGTCGAGGCGGGATTCCAGCACGATACCCTGGGCAGGCACGTCTTTCGGCGCCTGCAGCTCGAGGACTTCGGCCTGCAGCAGCACGGCTTCCAGCAGCTCGTTGATGCCCTGGCCAGTGTGCGCCGAAACCGGCACGAACTGGGTGTCGCCACCCCAGTCCTCGGGGATCACGTCTTTCGCCGCCAGCTCGCTCTTGACCCGGTCGGGATCGGCGCCTTCCTTGTCCATCTTGTTGACGGCAACGATCAGCGGCACCCTGGCTGCACGGGCGTGCTGCACCGCTTCCTCGGTTTGCGGCATCACGCCGTCGTCGGCCGCCACCACCAGGATCACGATATCGGTACTCTTGGCACCGCGCGCCCGCATGGCGGTGAACGCCGCGTGGCCGGGGGTATCCAGGAATGAAATCATGCCGTGGTCGGTTTCCACGTGGTAGGCGCCGATGTGCTGGGTAATGCCGCCGGCCTCGCCAGAGGCCACGTGGCTCTTGCGGATGTAGTCCAGCAGCGAGGTCTTGCCGTGGTCGACGTGACCCATGACAGTCACCACCGGAGCGCGCGGCTCCAGCGTGCCCTCGTCGGTGTTCTGGGCCAGGGTTTCGACCAGGCTCTCCTCGATCGCGTCGGAGCTCACCAGCCTGACCGTGTGTCCCAGTTCCTCGACGACCAGCGTCGCTGTGTCCTGGTCGAGGACCTGGTTGATGGTCGCCATCACACCCATCTTGAACAGTTCCTTGATCACCACGCCGGCCTTGACCGCCATTTGCTGCGCCAGGTCACCAACGGTGATGGCCTCGGGTAACTGTACTTCGAAGGCTTTGCGTTCTGTGGGCATCTCGAAACCATGGCGTGAGTGCTCCTCGTGAGCACCCTTGAATTTTTTCCGGCCACCGCGGCGACCCACCCCGGCTTCCGCCCGGTCGAGATCGGACAGGGAAAGATTGTGCCCGCGGTGCTTGCCACGGCCCAACGGTTCCGCGCGGTCCAGGCGGCCGTGTTTCTTGCGTTTCGGCTGCTCGCGCTCCGGGGTAGCGGGCGCCTCGTGCAGGCGCTTGGGTCGCTTGATGGTCTCCTTGGCCTTCTCGGCCTTGGCTACCTTGGCTTCCGCTTCGGATTTCTTGCGCTCCTCGGCCTCGCGCTTGCGGGCCTCGGCAGCGAGTTTGCGCGCAGCGGCTTCTTCCGCTTCCTGCTTCTGGCGACGCTTGGCGGCGCGCTGGCGCAGTACTTCGGGATCCAGGTTGGCGGGATCTTCGTCCTCGTCTTCCTCGGGCTCCGGTTCGGGCTCGGGCTCCGGCACAAATTCGGGCTCGGCTGCAACGGCCACTTCCTCGACGACTTCAGCAGCGGCTTCTACCGGCACCTGCGCGTCGTTGGCGGCAACCTCGGCCACGACGTCATCCACTGCGCCGAGTTCACCCTCAGCCAATGCGACAGCTTCCTCTTCTGCAGCGCGTGCTTCTGCCAGCAGTTCGGAGGGGTCACGCTTGACGTAGGTGCGCTTCTTGCGCACCTCTACCGCAACCGTTTTCCTGCCCTGAGAACCCGCGGTTTTCAGGGTGCTGATGGTCTTGCGCTTGAGGGTGATCCGCTTGGGAGTTTCCGTCGATTCACCGTGGCTGCGCTTGAGGTAGGCCAGCAGGGTCTGCTTGTCCTCGTCAGACACGGCCTCGCCTGCCTCCGTGTGGGGTAATCCAGCCTCTTTCATCTGCGTGAGCAGACGTTCGGCGGATGCACCCACGACTTCTGCGAGTTGCCGTACTGTCACTTGCGCCATGCTATGTTCTCCTCGATACCCTGTTTTGCGTCCGTCTGCCTTACCGCAACCGATCAGCTGTCGGCCTCGGCAAACCAGGGTGCACGCGCGGTCATGATCAATTCACCCGCGCGCGCTTCAGTCATTTCTTCAATATCCATCAGGTCTTCCACGCCCTGCTCGGCGAGATCTTCCATGGTCACGATGCCGCGGCTGGCCAGTACATAGGCCAGGTGGCGGTCCATCCCGTCCATGTTGAGCAGATCATCGGCGGGCTCGGTGGCACCCAACTGCTCTTCCGAGGCGATAGCCTGGGTGAGCAGCGCATCCTTGGCGCGCGCCCGCAGTTCCTCGGCGATGTCCTCGTCGAAGCCCTCGATGGCGGTCAGCTCTTCAAGGGGCACGTAGGCCACCTCTTCCAGCGTGGTGAAGCCTTCCTCTACCAGGATTTCCGCCACGTCTTCATCCACATCGAGGTGTTCGCAGAACACGCTGATCACTTCACCGGCCTCGGCCTCGTGCTTGGCCGCGGCGTCTTCCAGGCTCATCACGTTGATGGACCACTGGGTCAGCTCACTGGCGAGGCGCACGTTCTGGCCGGCGCGGCCGATGGCCTGGGCCAGGTTGTCCTCGGACACCGCGACGTCCATGGTGCCGGAGTCTTCGTCGACAACGATGGACTCGACTTCCGCCGGCGCCATGGCATTCACCACCAGCTGCGCGGGGTTGTCGTCCCACAGCACGATGTCCACGCGCTCGTTGTCGAGTTCGTTGGAGACCGCCTGCACGCGGGAGCCGCGCATCCCGACGCAGGCACCGACCGGGTCGATGCGCTGGTCGTTGGTTTTTACCGCGATTTTCGCCCGGGAACCGGGGTCGCGGGCAGCGGCGCGAATCTGGATCACGCCCTCGGAAATTTCCGGCACCTCGATCTTGAACAGCTCGATCAGCATCTCCGGGCAGGCGCGGCTGAGGATCAGCTGCGGGCCGCGGGATTCTGCGCTGATTTCCTTGAGGATGGCGCGGACGCGGTCGTTGACACGGAAAGTCTCACGACCGACCAGCTCGCTGCGCGGCAGCAGGCCCTCGGCATTGTTGCCGAGATCGACGATGACGTTGTCGCGGGTCACCTTCTTTACCGAGCCAGCGACCAGTTCGCCGACCCGGTCCATGTACTGCTCGACCACCTGGGCGCGCTCGGCGTCGCGCACGCGCTGCACGATCACCTGCTTGGCGGTCTGCGCGGCGATACGGCCAAAGCCGACGTTCTCCACCACTTCCTCGTAGATATCACCCGGCTTCAGGCTCTCGTCCTTCTCCGCGGCTTCCTCGGTGGTGAACTGGGTGCCCAGCAGCGCGAGTTCGTCGTCGGGCACGACCAGCCAGCGACGCTTGGTGACGTAGTCGCCACTCTTGCGGTCGATGACGACCTCGATATCCGAATCCTCTTCGTAGCGCTTCTTGGTCGCAGTCGCCAGGGCGAGTTCGATCGCCTCGAAAATGATGTCCTCGGACACCCCTTTCTCGTTGGAGACAGCTTCCGCTACCAGCAGAATTTCCTTGTTCATCTCTAGCCTCGCCAGTTCACAAGCCGCTTTCAGATGCGGGGTTCTACGCGCGCCTTGTCGATCGCGCTGTGGGGCAACAGGTACTCGTGGTCGTCAACCTGGACCACCACGTCCTCACCCTCGATGCCTTTCAAAATACCCTTGAACCTGCGCCTTCCCTCGAAGGGACTGCGCAGCCGCAGGTCGATAATTTCCCCTGTGTAGGCAGGGTACTGCGCCAGCTTGAACAGCAGCCTGTCCATGCCCGGCGACGAAACCTCGAGTGTGTACTCCCCCGCAATGGGGTCTTCCACGTCGAGCACACTGCTCACCTGCTCACTGACGGTGGCGCAATCGTCCACACTGATGCCGTTTTCGCTCTCGATATAGACTCGCAGCACGCTGTGCCGGCCCTGCGACAGGTACTCGACGCCCCACAGCTCGAAGCCCAGGGCTTCCACTGTGGGCTCCAGCATCTGCTGGATCTGTTCAGTCTTTCCCGCCACGCCGGCACCTTATTTCAAGTACGAAAAAGCCCCAGTAAAGGGGCTTTCCGATAATCGTCGCGGTTTCGGAGCGTGCGACGATATGTTGGTAGCGGGGGCCGGATTTGAACCGACGACCTTCGGGTTATGAGCCCGACGAGCTACCAGGCTGCTCCACCCCGCATCAAAACTGCCTCGATGTGAAAGCCCCTCGGCAATCACCTCGGGGACGATTTACTACCTCGCCCCAAATTCGAGGTGGTGCATTATAGGTATCGCCCCCCTGTCGGTCAACCGGGTAAAGCGAACTATTTTAACCGCCTAGCGTGGAAATATGCGTCATGACGCCTTATTGTGTATTTCAGAATAACAAAACTTATTTTAGCGAGTTTTCAATTCGGCTCCACTCTTGGCGCCATGCATCCAGCCACAATCAAACAGCGTACAATCAGGGGGATTACATGCGCAATCTAAGCAAAACTTTGTGGGCCGCCGCGCTCACCTGCCTGCTCCTTGGTGCCCAGTCGGCACTCGCCGCGGGCCCAATCAGTGTCTCAGTGAATGGCACCACTTATACCCTGGTGTCCGAGGCATTGCCCTACCAGGGGAATGAAGCCCAGTTCCAGGCGCAACCCTGGTGGGGCAACCCGTCACTCGCCGCCGCCGTCACCAACGCCGTGCAGTACCAACTGGGCGACCTCGTGGGCAACCCCGGTGCTCCCGACGATCCGTCAGCACTGGTGGGCTATGGTGTTTCCGGAAACTCCGTATCTATCACCTACTGGGATGGCTCTTTCAATGACTGTCCGTCGGGTTGTCCGTCATTGGACGAGACCTATTACTATGTTTTCGCCACTGCCTCGAGCCCGACGGCTGTACCGGCACTGCCCCTGGGCGGCCTGCTGCTGCTTGGCGGCCTCGTTGCAGCGATTGGCGTTCGCCGCCTGCGTCGCTAAGCCCGCCTGACAGGCGTCTGGCACGAACATTTAAACCCCGCAACGCGGGGTTTTTTATGCCCGGGAAACCCTCGGGTATTGGAAAAGCAAAAAGCCCGGCAGATGCCGGGCTTTTTTGTGTTGGTGCCGAAGGCGGGACTTGACGCGCCCGGCCAGGGCCGCACGGGCACTCCACTGCGTGGAGCCTCGTGACTTTTGTGTTGGTGCCGAAGGCGGGACTTGAACCCGCACGAGCATAGCTCACTACCCCCTCAAGATAGCGTGTCTACCAATTCCACCACTTCGGCGTATTCTCTCAGTCCAGTTCGGGGAGATCTCCCTCGGTGACCTCGCTGCTGACGGCGGGGACGTCTTCGTCCACCACGGGCAGCTCTTCACCTGCTGACTGGGGCGCAGATTGTACTGTAGTTGCGGGCAATTCAATACCCAGATCGTTCACCGGAGCAGAATTTTGATTGGCCAGGATCGCCAGGCCAAAGCTGGTAGCGAAAAATACCGCCACCAACCAGGACGTCGCCCGGGTCAGGACATTGCCACCACCGGTGGAGCCGAACAGGGTCTGCGAACCCCCGGCGCCGAACGAGGCGCCCATATCGGCGCCCTTGCCCTGCTGCATCATGATCAGGCCAATAATGGCCAGCGCGACCAGCAGGTGTACAACCAAAACTATCTGCAGCATTTTCAGTCCCGTCCCGCGAGGGACATCATCCAATTCGTATCAATTCGCGGCGGCGACGATGGCGAGAAAATCTTCCGCAACCAGTGACGCCCCGCCAACCAGCCCGCCGTCGATATCCGGCTGGCTGAACAATTCTTCCGCATTGCCCGGCTTCACACTGCCGCCGTACAAGATGCGTGTGGCAGCGGCGTCCACATTACCCAGAGCGGCAAGTTGCCCACGGATAAAAGCGTGCATTTCCTGCGCCTGTTCCGGCGACGCCGTGAGGCCGGTACCGATGGCCCACACCGGCTCATAGGCAATAACCAGGGAGGACGGCACTGTAGAGCCCTTCAGCGCGCCGCGCAACTGCCCGGCCACTACTGCCTCGGCGGCCCCTGCCTCGCGCTGCTGCCGGGTTTCGCCGACACAAAGAATCGGCACCAACCCGGCTGCGGCCGCAGCCTGCAGTTTCTGCCCGACCAGCACATCGCTTTCAGCGTGGCCGGCACGACGTTCGGAGTGACCGATGATCACCCATTTACAACCGAGGTCCGCCAGCATCGCCGCAGAAACGTCACCGGTGTAGGCACCTTCGACAGGGGCAGTGCAATCCTGCGCACCCACACCAACCGCACCTGCCGCCAAAGCGTCGAGTGCCATATCCAGGTGCACGAAGGTCGGACAAACTACCACTTCTACAGCGGTCGTGGTGATCTCGCGTCCGAGCCCGGTAAGCAGTTCGCCAACACTGGCCCGCGTACCGTGCATCTTCCAGTTACCCGCTACCAGCGGTCGACGCATGAATCCTCCGGGCCAAAAAAAGCGGCCGCAATCTTACCCAAGAAGGCAGACGCAAGCAAGGCGCTATCCAAGAATACGCGCTACCTCGAGGGAAAGTGCCTCGCAGTGCTCACGCACCGCGCTTGCATCCTCGCCCTCGACCATGACCCGCATCACCGGCTCGGTGCCGGAGGGGCGCAGCAACACCCTGCCCCGCTCGCCCAGCGCGGCCTCGGTACGCGCCACCGCGGCATCCAGTTGGGCCTGCCGGTCGGCGGCAGCACCGGCAGCCGAGGGCACGTTGATCATGAGTTGTGGGAATTTACGCATCCGCCGACGCAACAGCGCCAGGCTCTCACCGCTCTCACGGAGGGCGAGCAACACCTGCAGCGCGGCGACGATACCGTCACCGGTTGTCGTCAGGTCACTGCAGATGATGTGTCCGGAGGACTCGCCGCCGAGACTCCAGCCACGCTCTTCCATCAATTCCTTCACGTAGCGGTCGCCGACTTTGGCCCGGGCGAAGTCCAGGCCGGCGTCGCGCAGGGCCAGCTCCAGTCCCAGGTTGGACATCAGCGTGCCGACTACGCCGGTATCTGCACCGCCCGTCGCAGCGCGGTGCGCGGCGATAATGTAGAGGAGCTCGTCGCCATCCACCTGTTCACCGTCGCCGTCGATAAACAACACCCGGTCACCGTCGCCGTCGAAGGCGATACCGAGATCGGCACCCCGCGCCATCACCAGTTCAGCCAGGGCCACGGTATCGGTCGAGCCGACACCCTCGTTGATGTTGAAGCCATCGGGCTGCACGCCCATGCTGACAACCTCAGCGCCCAACTCGGCGAAAACACTGGGTGCGATGTGGTAGGTGGCACCGTGGGCACAGTCCACCGCTATACGCATGCCGCGCAGGCTGAAATTTTCCGGCACGGTGGACTTGCAGAATTCGATGTAGCGCCCGGCGGCATCCACCACCCTGGCGACCTTGCCGATATCCCGCGAGCCGACAGTCTCCAGCCCCAGCTCCAGTTCCGCCTCAATGGCCAGCTCGAGTTCATCGGGGAGCTTGGTTCCGGCGGCGGAGAAAAACTTGATGCCGTTGTCCTGGAAGGGGTTGTGGGAGGCACTGATGACAATGCCTGCGTCTGCGGCCAGGGTGCGCGTCATCAAGGCCACTGCCGGCGTGGGCATCGGCCCGAGCAGCTTCACGTCGACGCCGGCCGCCACCAGGCCCGCCTCGAGGGCAGACTCGAACATATAACCGGAAACCCGCGTATCCTTGCCGATAATCACCAGGCAGCGTCCCTCTACGCCAGGCTGGCGGGCGAACACCCGGCCGCAGGCCCAGCCGAGACGCAGCATGAAGTCCGGGGTGATGGCACCCTGGCCCACTTCACCGCGAATCCCGTCAGTGCCGAAATATCGTTTTCTCATACTTCCTATCTATCCAGGTCTTGCAGCGCCTGGCACATGGCCAACGCGTCTGCCGTGGCCGCCACGTCGTGGCAACGAATGATGGCAGCGCCACGCTCCGCTGCCAACACCGCCAGCGCCAGGCTCGCCGGGAGGCGCTCATCCACCTCGCGGCCGATGAGCTTGCCGATAATCGATTTGCGCGACAGGCCCACCAGTAGTGGCAGGCCGTGAACCGCCAGTTGCGGCAGGTCGCGCAGCAGGCGCAGGTTGTGCTCCAGCGACTTGCCGAAACCAAAACCCGGGTCGAGCAGGATGCGCTCCCGGGCTATTCCTGCCTCTTCACAGGCATCGATGCGCTGCGAGAGAAACCCGTTCACCTCACCCAGCACATCTCCGTAGTGCGGATTCGACTGCATCGAGCCCGGCTCGCCCTGCATGTGCATCAGGCACAGCGGCAGGCCGGTGGCGGCGGCGGCCGCCAGCGCGCCCGGTCGCTGCAGGGCGCGCACGTCGTTGATCAGCCCGGCACCGAGGGCCGCCGCCTCGCGCATCACGGCCGGCGTACTGGTGTCGATTGAGATCACGGCGTCGAGTTCCGCCGCAATACGTTCCACCAGGGGCAGGACCCGCTCCAGCTCTTCCGCCTCTCCTACAGCCGCCGCTCCCGGGCGGGTCGATTCACCGCCGATATCCAGCAGCGCGGCACCCGCCGCCACCATCGCCTCCGCCCGGCGCAAGGCGATATCCAGATCGAGCTTGCCGGCGCGATAGAGACTACCGCCGTCGGAGAAGGAGTCCGGCGTGGTATTGAGGATGCCCATCACACGGGGGCGGGAAATATCCAGCGAGCGCCCGGCGCAGTTGATCGTCCGGGCGGGTGTGCTGACAGCTTGCAAGGTGAACTCAGTGTTCGCCGGCGGGGCCACCGATCGGACTGCTGGGTGAGGGCTCCGGCTTTTCCTCGTCCAGGGTGGCCTGGCCGCCACCGCCGGAGTTGCCGTCCCAGTCCGAGGGCGGACGCGGGGTGCGGCCGGACATGATGTCATCGATCTGCTCGCTATCGATGGTTTCGTAGTGCATCAGTGCATCGGCCATCACGTGCAGCTTGTCGACGTTCTCCTCCAGCAGGCGCTGGGCGGTGCTGTAGCACTCGTCGATAATCCGCCGCACTTCCTTGTCGATCTGGGTGGCAGTCTCGTCGGAAATGCCCTGGTGGGGCTGGCCCGCGCTGCGGCCGAGGAAGACTTCCTCGTCGCCCTCGTCGTACATCAGCGGACCCATTTTCTCCGACAGCCCCCATTGGGTGACCATCTTGCGGGCGATCTCTGTCGCGCGCTTGATGTCGTTGGAGGCACCGGTGGTGATGCCGTCCGGCCCGAGGGTCATCTCCTCGGCGATACGGCCGCCGAACAGCGAACAGATCTGGCTGGTGATATGGCGGCGGCTGTGGCTGTAGCGATCTTCCTCGGGCAGGAACATGGTGACACCCAGGGCCCGGCCGCGGGGAATGATGCTGACCTTGTAGACCGGGTCGTGCTCCGGCACCAGGCGACCGACGATGGCGTGGCCCGCCTCGTGATAGGCGGTGTTGCGCTTCTCATCCTCGGACATGACCATGGAGCGGCGCTCGGCGCCCATCATGATCTTGTCCTTGGCCAGCTCGAACTGCTGCATGCCGACGATGCGCAGGTTGCCGCGGGCGGCAAACAGGGCCGCCTCGTTGACCAGGTTGGCGAGATCCGCGCCGGAGAAACCGGGCGTACCGCGGGCGATACGGCTCGGCTCGACATCCTCGCCCAGCGGTACCCGGCGCATGTGCACCTTGAGAATCTGCTCGCGGCCGCGAATATCCGGCAGGCCGACCACCACCTGGCGGTCGAAACGGCCGGGGCGCAGCAGGGCGGGATCGAGCACGTCGGGACGGTTGGTCGCGGCGATGACGATCACGCCGTCGTTGACCTCGAAGCCATCCATCTCCACCAGCAGCTGGTTGAGGGTCTGTTCGCGTTCGTCGTGACCGCCGCCCAGGCCGGCGCCGCGGTGGCGGCCAACAGCGTCGATCTCGTCGATGAAAATGATACAGGGCGACTGCTTCTTGGCCTGGTCGAACATGTCGCGCACCCGGGAGGCGCCGACACCGACGAACATCTCGACGAAATCCGAGCCGGATATGGAGAAGAAAGGCACCTTGGCCTCGCCCGCGATGGCCTTGGCGAGCAGGGTTTTACCGGTACCGGGCTGGCCGACCATCAGCACGCCGCGGGGAATGCGGCCGCCGAGTTTCTGGAACTTGCTCGGGTCGCGGAGGAACTCGACCAGCTCCTGTACGTCTTCTTTCGCCTCGTCGACGCCCGCCACGTCGGCGAAGGTGGTGGTGATCTGGTCTTCGCCCAGCAGGCGCGCCTTGCTCTTGCCGAAGCTCATCGGGCCGCCGCGGCCACCGCCGCCGCCCTGCATCTGGCGCATGAAGAACATGAACACCGCGATGATGATCAGGATGGGGAAGGAGGCGACCAGCAGCTGGGTCCAGACGCTCTGCTGTTCCGGCTTCTTGCCCTCTACCACCACGTTGTGGGAGAGCAGGTCATCCATCAGCTTCGGGTCCTCGACCATCGGCCGGATGGTCTCGAACCGCGAGCCGTCCATGCGTTCGCCGGTAATCACCAGGCCATCGACGGTGACCTTGCTCACCTGCTCCCGGTTCACTTCCTGTACGAATTCGGAGTAGCCGACCTGCTCAGTGGGCGACTGCATGTTGAAGTTGTTGAATACCGACAACAGAACCGCGGCTATAACCAGCCACAGCAGAAGATTTTTGACCATATCGCTCAATGCTGCATCCTCTAGGGACAGACCAGGGGAGGCGGGCGGTGTGCCACGCGGGGGCAACCGGACCCTACAGCCTTACTCCTCAATTATAGACACTGCCACCGCGGGTGTTGCTCCGCTACGGGCGGGAATACGTGGTAGCACCCCTCACGGGGTGAACTCGGGAATCTGCAAGGCGCCAATGTACTACAGTTGGGGCGCTGTCTCCATGTTTCAAGGGGGCAACCCGGGCAGTCGCGCGCACATGGCACCAGCGACCGCCTTCATTTACCTCAGGAGCCGGTAAACCCCGTTGCCACCACGTAGACCTCGCGCGAGCGCGGCCGGGACGCCGCCGGCTTGCGGGTCAGTACCTTGGCAAACGAGGAGCGGGTCTCGCGCATCAGATCCTCGAAACCCTCGCCGTGGAAGACCTTGGCGATGAAGGTGCCGCCGGGGGGAAGCACCCGGCGCGACAGGTCCAGGGCCAGCTCCACCAGGTACATGGCGCGGGGCTGGTCGACGGCGTTGAGGCCGCTCAGGTTGGGCGCCATGTCAGACATCACCAGGTCCACCGGGGCGTCGCCCACGGCGGTAAGGATTTCCTCGAAGACGGCGTCCTCGGTGAAGTCGCCCTGGATGAATTCCACCCCGGCGAGGTTGTCCATGGGCAGGATGTCCGAGGCGATCACCCGGCCGCGGTGGCCGACCAGGTCGGCGGCGACCTGCGACCAGCCGCCGGGGGCGCTACCGAGGTCCAGCACGGTCATCCCGGGCCGGAACAGGCGGTCTTTTTCCTGCAGTTCCAGCAACTTGTAACAGGCACGACTGCGGTAACCCTCTTTCTGCGCGCGCTGCACGTAAGGGTCCTCGCGGTGCTCTTTCAGCCAGGCCTTACTGGAGGATCGCTTTTTCGGCATGGATTCCGTCTATAGTGGTGATGTTGCACATTTCCGCGCTGTCGGTGCTCGGGTAGAATACGCGCCCCGCGCAGCCGGGCCCATTGTAACTTGGATTTGACATGAACAAGCAGAAATCACCCGACAGCAAGCAACTGCGCGCCATCGGCCACAAACTGAAGCCCGTGGTAACTGTTGCCGGCAAGGGCCTGACCGAGGGCGTCATCGCCGAAATCGAGCGCGCACTCGAGCAGCACGAGCTGATCAAGGTCAAGCTCGCCGTGGGTGGCGGCGAAGCGCGCCGCGAGATGACTACTGCAGTTTGCGAGGCCTGCGGCGCCGAACTGGTGCAGAGCGTCGGCAACATGCTCCTGATCCTGCGCCGCAGCTCGAAGCCCGACCCGCGCCTGTCCAACCTGCTCCGCCCGCTCTAGCCAGGCCGCCAGGCAGTCGCCTGGCAGAATTACAGCCCCGCGCCACTTACCCACCGGCTAACGATTCGCTAAACTGGTGCCGTACTTACCTCCGCGAGGTGATATGGGCGACCTGCTGGAATTTCCCTCCCCCCGGGCACAGGGGCTGGCCTATCTCGACCGGCGTATCCGCCAGTTACTCGCCAGCCGCGGTGCCGACGACGAACTGATCGACTTCGCCGCCGGCGAACTCACCCGCATCTACCGCCGCAGCCACGACCAGGAGCAATACAGCTTCCGGGTCGCTCTCCCCGAGAGCCTCGCAGAACCCGAGCGCACCGCCCTCAAGCTGGACATCGAGACTGGCCTGGAGGAAATCCGCCGGGACAATCACGCCCTGACCCTCGAACTGATCGCCGAACTGGTGCTGGCACGGGTGCAGCTGTTCCAGTCGACCCGCGCCTAGACGGGGCGGCAACAGGAAGGCGGGCTGTGAAGGAGTGCCTGCCGCGGCGAGTGCCGGCAGCAGGCGGGGAAACTCAGATATGGTGCACCTGGTCGATCTCGTACTCGACGTCGCCGCCGGGTGCGCGCACCACGACGACATCGCCCTCTTCCTTGCCGATCAGGGCGCGGGCGATCGGTGAGCCGATGGAAATCAGGTTGTTTTTCACGTCCGCCTCATCTTCACCGACAATGCGGTAGCTCCGGGTTTCTTCGGTTTCCACGTTGATCAGGTCGACGGTGGTACCGAAAATGACCCGGCCGGTCTTGGCGATGGTGGTCACGTCAATGACCTGGGCAGCGGCGAGCTTGCTCTCGATTTCCATGATCCGCCCTTCGGCGAAGCTCTGCTGCTCGCGGGCCGCATGGTACTCGGCGTTCTCTTTGAGGTCGCCGTGTTCACGGGCCTCGGCGATGGCCGCGACAATGCGCGGGCGCTCGACTTTCTTCAGCCGCTCCAGTTCCTGGCGAAGCGCCGCTTCACCGGTTTTGGTCATCGGTTCCTTGTTCATCCGTGGATACTCCCGTGCAGGTCCTGCAGCCTGCGCACTTTCTTGTCCCCTTCCTCGCGCATCGACATCGCCAGGGCTTCGGCGGCGGCCAGCGTGGTGGTGTAGAACACGCGGTGGGCCTCGGCACTGGCGCGAATCGGCGCGGAATCCTCGATGGCGCGACGCCCTTCCGTGGTGTTGATGATGAGGTCCGCCTCGTCGTTCTTGATCATGTCGACGATATGCGGGCGCCCTTCCAGCACCTTGTTGACCCGGCGCACTTCGAGGCCCGCGGCCTCCAGCGCGGCGGCAGTACCCGCGGTGGCGGCGAGCTTGAAGCCCAGCGCCACCAGGTCCTTCGCCACTTTCACCGCACCGGGCTTGTCGACGTCGCGAACACTGATGAGTACGGTACCGCTTTTCGGGGGGGCTTCGCCACTGCCCAACTGGGCCTTGGCGAAGGCCACGGCGAAGCTGTCGCCGACACCCATCACCTCACCGGTGGAGCGCATCTCCGGGCCGAGAATCGGGTCGACGCCGGGGAACTTGTTGAAGGGCATTACCGCTTCCTTGACGCTGTAGTAAGGCGGCACCACCTCTTTTTCGACGCCCTGGGAGGCCAGGCTCTGGCCGGCCATGCAGCGGGCGGCGACCTGGGCCAGTGACACGCCGATACACTTGGAGACGAAGGGCACGGTGCGCGAGGCGCGGGGGTTGACCTCGATCACGTAGATCTCGTCGTCCTGCCAGGCCAGCTGCACGTTCATCAGGCCGCGCACGCCGAGCTCGAGGGCCATCTGGCGCACCTGTTCGCGCATCTCGTCCTGCACCGCGGGGTCGAGGCTGTAGGGCGGCAGGGAGCAGGCGGAGTCACCGGAGTGCACGCCGGCCTGTTCGATATGCTGCATGATGGCGCCGATCACCACCTGTTCGCCGTCGCTGACCGCGTCGATATCCACTTCCACCGCGGCGGAGAGGAAGGAGTCGAGCAGCACCGGCGCGTCGTCGGAGGCCTTCACCGCATTGCTCATGTAGCGCAGCAGGTCCTCCTCGCGGTAGACGATTTCCATCGCCCGGCCGCCGAGTACGTAGGAGGGGCGCACCACCAGCGGGTAGCCGATGCCCGCCGCCGCTTCCACCGCCTCGTCGACACTGCGCACGATGGTGTTGGCAGGCTGCTTGAGGCCCAGCTTCTGGATCATCTGCTGGAAGCGCTCGCGGTCCTCGGCGCGGTCGATGGCGTCCGGGGTGGTGCCGATGATGGGCACACCCGCCTCTTCCAGTGCGCGGGCCAGTTTCAGCGGGGTCTGGCCGCCGAATTGCACGATGACACCCTTGGGCTGTTCGAGGGCGACGATTTCCAGCACGTCCTCCAGGGTGACCGGCTCGAAATAGAGGCGGTCGGAGGTGTCGTAGTCGGTGGAGACGGTCTCCGGGTTACAGTTGACCATGATGGTCTCGTAGCCGTCCTCGCGCATGGCGAGTACCGCGTGGACACAGCAGTAGTCGAATTCGATGCCCTGGCCGATGCGGTTGGGACCGCCGCCGAGTACCAGGATCTTGTCGCGGCCGGTAGGCGCCGCCTCGCACTCCTCCTCGTAGGTGGAGTACATGTAGGCGGTGCTGGAGGCGAATTCCGCGGCGCAGGTATCGACCCGCTTGTACACCGGGCGAATATCCAGCGCCTGGCGGTGGGCGCGGACCGCCGCCTCGCTCGTGGCCAGCAGGACCGCGAGACGCTCGTCGGAGAAGCCCTTGCGCTTCAGGCGGAACATGCGCTCGGCATCGATATCCGCCAGTTCGACCGACTTGAGGCCGTCCTCGGTGCGCACGATGTCCTCGATCTGCACCAGGAACCAGGGGTCGACCCCGGTCAGCTTGTAGACCTCGTCGATACCCATCTTCGCGCGGAAGGCATCGGCGATGTACCAGATGCGCTCGGGGCCCGGGTTGACCAGTTCGGCGCGCAGGTCGTCGCGCAGGTCGGGGTCGTCGACGTCGATCTTGTGCTCGAAACCGGCGGAGCCGACCTCGAGGCCGCGCAGGGCCTTCTGCACCGACTCCTGGAAGGTGCGGCCGATGGCCATGACCTCGCCCACGGATTTCATCTGGGTGGTCAGGCGAGAGTTGGCGCCCTTGAATTTCTCGAAGGCGAAACGCGGGATCTTGGTCACCACGTAGTCGATGGCCGGCTCGAAGGAGGCCGGGGTGGCACCGCCGGTAATGTCGTTCTGCAACTCGTCGAGGGTGTAACCGATGGCCAGCTTGGCGGCCACCTTGGCGATCGGGAAGCCGGTGGCCTTGGAGGCCAGCGCCGAGGAGCGCGACACCCGCGGGTTCATCTCGATCACCACCATGCGGCCGGTCTGCGGGCACTGGCCGAACTGCACATTGGAACCGCCGGTTTCCACGCCGATCTCGCGCAGTACCGCCAGCGAGGCGTCGCGCATGATCTGGTATTCCTTGTCGGTCAGGGTCTGCGCGGGGGCGACGGTGATGGAGTCGCCGGTATGCACGCCCATGGCGTCGAAGTTCTCGATCGAGCAGACGATGATGCAGTTGTCGTTTTTGTCGCGGACCACCTCCATCTCGTACTCTTTCCAGCCGATCAGGGACTCGTCGATGAGCAGTTCCTTGGTCGGTGACAGGTCCAGCCCGCGGGTACAGATCTCCTCGAACTCGTCGCGGTTGTAGGCGATGCCGCCGCCGGAGCCGCCCATGGTGAAGGAGGGCCGGATGATGCAGGGGAAGCCGATGCTGTCGAGCACCTGGAAGGCTTCTTCCATGCTGTGGGCAGTGGAGGCGCGGGGGGTCTCCAGACCGATGCGTTTCATCGCCTTGTCGAAGAGCTGGCGATCTTCCGCCTTGTCGATGGCCTCCTTGGTGGCGCCGATCATCTCCACGCCGAACTTCTCCAGCACTCCGTGCTTGGCGAGGTCGAGGGCGCAGTTGAGCGCGGTCTGGCCGCCCATGGTCGGCAGCAGGGCGTCGGGGCGCTCCTGTTCGATGATCCGCGCGACGGTGCCCCACTCCACGGGCTCTATGTAGGTGGCATCCGCCATCGACGGGTCAGTCATGATGGTGGCGGGATTGGAGTTCACCAGGATGACCCGGTAACCCTCCTCCCGCAGGGCCTTGCAGGCCTGGGCGCCGGAGTAGTCGAATTCACAGGCCTGGCCGATAACGATGGGGCCGGCGCCGATGATCAGGATGCTCTGGATGTCGGTTCTCTTCGGCATAACACTCAGGCTCCGGCGCGGGTTTTCATCAGGTCAATAAAGTGGTCGAACAGCGGCGCGGCATCGTGCGGCCCGGGGCTCGCCTCCGGGTGGCCCTGGAAGCTGAAGGCGGGCTTGTCGGTGCGGTGGATGCCCTGCAGGCTGCCGTCGAACAGCGAGCGGTGGGTCGCCCGCAGGTTGGCCGGCAGGCTGTCCTCGTCGGCGGCGAAACCGTGGTTCTGGCTGGTGATCAGCACCGTGCCGTCGTCCAGGTTCTGCACCGGGTGGTTGGCGCCGTGGTGGCCGAATTTCATTTTCACCGTCTTCGCGCCAGAGGCCAGGGCCAGCAGCTGGTGGCCGAGGCAGATGCCGAAGACCGGGATCTCGGTCTCGAGAATCTCGCCGATGGCCTTGATCGCGTAGTCACAGGGCTCCGGGTCGCCGGGACCGTTGGAGAGGAAGACACCGTCCGGGTTCAGCGCCAGCACCTCGGCTGCGGGCGTCTGGGCGGGCACCACGGTCAGGCGGCAGCCGCGATCCACCAGCATGCGCAGGATGTTGCGCTTCACCCCGTAGTCGTAGGCGACGACATGGTACCGCCGGGTGGCGGCGTCATGGCTGCTGTAGCCCTCGCCCAGTACCCAGCTGCCCTCGAGCCACTCGTAGGCCTTGCCGACGGTCACTTCCTTCGCCAGGTCCATGCCCTTGAGGCCGGCAAAGCTCTTCGCCAGCTCCAGGGCCTTGGCTTCATCGACGCCCTCACCGGCCATGATGCAGCCATTCTGGGCGCCCTTGTCGCGCAGGATGCGGGTCAGCCGGCGGGTGTCGATCTCGGCGATGGCGACCACCCCGCGCTCGACGAGGTAGTCCTGCAGGCTCTGCTGGTTGCGGTAGTTGCTGGCCAGCAGGGGCAGGTCGCGAATGACCAGGCCCGCCGCCCATACGCCGCTGGACTCTTCGTCCTCGCTGTTGGTGCCGGTGTTGCCGATATGGGGGTAGGTGAGGGTGACTATCTGGCGGGCGTAGGAGGGATCGGTGAGGATCTCCTGGTAACCGGTCATTGCGGTATTGAACACCACCTCACCAACGGTGGAGCCACTGGCCCCAATGGCTAGCCCTCTGAAAATACTGCCATCTTCAAGGACCAGGATAGCCGGACTGGACAAGTGAAACCTCCATCACGAACGCGGGGAAAACCGCTGGCTCGCGCGCTCGCAAAAAGGCGAGATGGGTAACCACATCTCGCCTTTTCACATGAAATTAAGCCTTGGTTTTCTCGGGAACACACGGGGCCCGGCGCGCAATCCGGGCTGGTGTAAATCTGGGCGCAAATTTTAGGTGAAGCGGCCGGGGGTGTCCAGTGGGTGAACTGTGACATCTTCCCCATTAGCCCCTACCCGGCCTGCTGCTCCTTGCCCTGGCCACCGAGTTTCTGCTTGTTCGCCTGGATCGCCTTGAAGCGCCCGGCCTGGCGCCGCGCCTCCAGGAAGTGGGCGGCGTGGGCGTAGAACTGGCGCAGCTTGCGCTTTTCGTCCTCGCTATCGGTGAACAGCAGGTCGAGCAGCTGCTGCGGCTGGCGCTCGCCGCCCGGCTTGCGCAGCACACCGAGGCCGAAGCCGTGGTTGAACTTGAAGGTCTCCGGGTGGCCGGCCTCCAGTTCCTCGAAGTACTTCCAGGCGCCGAAATCCTTGATCCGCGCCATCACGTCATGGAACAGCACGATACCGCCGGGCCTGACCTTGGGATACCAGTTGTTGAAGTCCTCCTGCACCGCCTCGTAGGTGTGCAGGCCATCGATATGCAGCAGGTCGATGGATTCGTCGTCGAAATGCTGCAGCGCCTCGTTGAAGAACATCTTCAACAGGTAGGTGATGCCCCGGTAGTGCTCCCGGGCATGGGCCGAGACATCCTGGTAGATGGAGTCGTCGTAGGCGTCGGTGTGGGCGTCCCCCTCCCAGCAGTCGATGCCGTAGGCCACGCCGTCGATATCGTTCTCCATCATCGCCTGGCAGAAGGTGAAGAAGGACAGGCCGTTGTAGACCCCCAGCTCCACCACCATCTTCGGCCGGATCGCCGTCACCAGGTCATAGGCGAAGGGCAGGTGGTCGACCCAGGTGCTGAACACCATGCGTTTGGGCTCGAAGCCCAGCAGGGACGGTGGAAAGTAGATATTGGTGTGCATGGGTCTATTCCCTTAAATCGAATGGCCAGCGACCCGGGCAGGGGATCTAGGCCTGCGCCGAGCTCACCGGCAGCGGCAATTCAGTGTCCTGCTGCTCGAGCAGCAGGGATTCCGTCGAGGCCTGCACGAAGCGCAGCGCCTGGCGCGACAGCTCTCCGAGGTAGACGGGGGCGGTCACCGGGCTCTCATAGCGGCAACCGCGGATGCGTTCGTACTGGCGGTCCATCTCCTCCATCAGCTGGGCGCGGACTTCCTTCGACTCGCCGCCAGTGGTAACCCCGCCGTGGAACTGGTGGAAGGTGCCCTCCCCCTGCAGCACGATATGCAGTACGTCCCGGTACTCGCAGGCGCGGCGATACAGGTCGAGGTTGACCAGGCCGCCGCCGCGCAGGTTGAAACGCGTATCCATGCCGCCGAGGGCCGCCCAGATGTGCCGCGGCATGCTGATGCAGTTGCTCTCGCTGATGGGCAGGTAGAAGCCGCCGGAGCAGGAACCGCTGAAACAGGCGATATCGAAGAGGTTGTAGCCGTTGCTGCTCCAGTCGCTGGACTCGATCAGCGCGCGGTCGTCCTCCTCGCCGTAACCGTGCTCCACCGCGGCCTGCTGCAGTTGCTCACCGATGTGGTAACCGGGCACCGTAACCACGGCATTCCCGCTCAAGCGGTGCCCACGCAGCAGGTTGCGCACAACCCCCGGGGTAACCATGCGCGCACCGTCTATCATCACACACAGGTAGCGCCCGCGGGCGATACCGGCACCGTGATTGATCGCGTGTACCGGGGTCGGTTCGCGCTCCACCCGCAGGTGGTAGGAGAAGTTGGCCGGCAGGCTGTTGATGAAAGCAGTGGAGAGGGGGTTGGCGGATTCGTTCTCCACCACGATGACCTCGTATTCGCCCTCACTGGCGCCCTCCTGATAGGCGGATGTCAGCGAGTACAGCGTCCGCTCGGCCTGCCGCGGCATATCGAAGACAATGACGACGATACTCAGTAGAGGCGCAGGTACCGGGGCTAGAGTCTGGGGGCCGCCGCCCGCTGTTATCATTTTTTTAATTTGCGTCAGCATCACTAACTCTCTCGAACAGCGCGTTTGCGCAGCTTACGGTAGAGGCGGCCGACTTTCCATGGCAGCTTGCCCTCCATGCCCTGCTCCGCAGACTTCAGCTCCGGCTCGTAGAAATCGCCCTGCCAGCCGGACACATCAAAGGCCATGCCGGCCAGCACCGCGGTAAGCTTCTGCTGGAAGACCGCTCCGCTGTCGTCGAAACAGAGCAGGGGGAATTGCAGCCGGTCGTGTTCCCGCAACAGGCGACGATTGTACTGGTACCAGAGATCGAGGGCCTGGGAGCGCGGCATGCCGCCGCGCCGGCGCAGCGACTCCACCACCGCCAGCGGGTGGCGGAAGATGCCGATGAATTCCATCTGTGGAAACAGGCTTTGCCAACCCTCCAGGGCCAGCAGGGTCCGCGGGTCCTTGAAGCCGAAGGTGGCATGCCCGGCGTACTCGGCGAACAGCTCCAGCGCCGCCTGGCGGCTGGGTGGCGACCAGCTCACCTGGCGCTGCGGCGGGCGATCCCAGGCCGCGCCGTTCTCCGCCAGCACCCGGTCATTGATATCGACGATGCGCTGGTTTTCCCGGTTGCCCTTGAGGTTGTGCGGATTCCAGGTGTGGCACTCGCCGAGAAACAGGCCGGCCTCCTGCAGCGAGCCGGTCAGGCAACTGGTGCCGGAGCGGTGCATGCCCAGCACGCAGAGAATTCGCGAGGGCGCGGGCAAAGGCGGACTTGCTATTTCAATACCAGCATTCAAGGCGGAACATCTCACGGCCACCCTTGTACCCGGGCGTTTTTTTATCGCTCATTTATCGTTCATTCGTCAGAGGTGCCCTAGTATATAGAGAGGTGGAATAGCTGGCCACACATACCCCGACCAGGAGGAGTCCGGTAACCTCATGGAATTCAAGGACTATTACCGCATTCTCGGCGTCGAACCCGACGCCGAGACCAAAGATATCAAGACCGCCTACCGCAAGCTGGCCCGCAAATACCATCCCGACCTCAACCCGGGAGAGGAGGCAGAGGCCAATTTCAAGGAGGTCGCCGAGGCCTGGGAAGTACTCAAGGACAGTGAGCGCCGCGCCGAGTACGACGAGTTGCGCAAATACGGCGGCCGACAGGAGCAGTTCCGCCCGCCCCCCGGCTGGCAGCAGGCCGGCCACGGCGAGCATTTCAGCGGCGATTTTTCCGACTTCTTCAACGCGATCTTCGGCGCGGACCTGCGCCGCGAGGGCGCCTGGGCAGGCGGCGTCGACCGCGGCGGCCAGGACGTCGAAATCGAAATGCCCGTCTTCCTCGAGGAGACTGTCAGCGACTGCCAGAAACCGGTGGAGTACGAAATCCCGGTGCTCGAGGGCAACCAGCTCCGCCACCGGCGCAAATCCCTCAAGGTGAAAATCCCCGCCGGCGTGACCGATGGCGAGCGCATCCGGGTCAAGGGCCAGGGCGCCCCCGGCAGCGGCAGCGGGGCGCCGGGCGACCTCTACCTGCACATCCGGCTGGTGCCCCACCCGGTGTTCGATGTCGAGGGCCACAACCTGCTGGTCACCGTTCCCATCGCCCCCTGGGAGGCGGCGCTCGGCGCCAGGGTGGTGATTCCCACCCTCGAAGGCAGGATCAGCCTGAGCGTGGCGCCCGGCAGCCAGAGCGGGCAGAAACTGCGCGTTCGCGGCAAGGGCCTGGCAGGCAGAAGTGGCCGCGGCGACCTGATTGCCCTGCTCAAGGTCGTCATGCCGCCGCAAACCGATGCCGCTACCGATCCCCTGTGGCAGGAGCTGGCAGACAAGGCCGCGTTTGACCCGCGGGCGGAGTGGAGCAAGCAATCATGACGACCAGTACAGTGACAATCACGCTTGAGGAGTTCTGCTCCAGCCAGGGAGTTTCCCGCACGGCGCTGCTTGAAATGGTGGAATACGATGTCGTCCAGCCAACCGGCGGCCACGGTGAACAGGACTGGAAGTTCGACTGCAGCAGCGTGCAGTGGGCGAAGCGGGCCCTGCGCCTCAAACGCGACCTCGAGCTCGACTGGGTCGCAGTGGCCATCCTGGTGGACCTGATGCGCGAGCGCGAAAGCCTCGCCCGCGAGAACGAGCAGTTGCGCTTGCGCCTGCAACGCTTTCTCGCCGGGGAATAACACACCGAACGTCGCCGCCAGCGGCTCGCGCGGCGCAGCGCACTTCAATTCTGCGCCTGAATGCAATATCGTGAGGCGCGCAGAATAACCTACAAGCCATCAGTTTGAGCAACCTTGCATAGAGCACCCGAACCATGACCGATAAAGCACAAAAACTCCGCGACCTGATCAACAAGGGCGAACCCTTCATCGCCGCCGACGTCTACAGCGCCATCACCGGCAAAATCGTCGAACACGTCGGCTTCCAGGCGGCCTACCTCGGCGGGCACGCCTGCAGCGCGTTCCACTACGCCATGCCCGACTACGGCGTGTACTCCCAGGTGGAACAGCTGGAGCAGGCCAACCGCATCGCCGAAGCCATGTCGATCCCGCTGATCGCCGACGCCGACACCCTGGGTGAAACCGTCGCCGACGCCTTCCACTTCACCCGTCGCTATGTGAAATCCGACGTTGCCGGCTATCACGTGGAGGACGGCATCAACCCGCGCCACTCCACCTTCATCGGCGACCTGCAACCGATCCCCGAGATGCAGGCCAAGCTGGACGCCTGTGCGAAAGCCCGTGGCAGCTCGCCCTTCGTGATCATCGCCCGCTGTGACGAGCTCTACCCCAAGAGCTACCGCGGTGCCGGCGACTGCAGCATGGAAACCGCCATCGAACGCGGCCGGGCCTACGCCGAGGCCGGCGCCGACGTCATGCTCTACCCCTTCGCCACCCAGGAAGCCTGCGACCAGTTGCGTGAAGCCCTGCCCATCCCGGTCTGTGTGCTCGGCCCCGTGGTACCCGGCACCCTGTTTGCCCTGCACACCGGCTGGGGCTGGATGGGCGCCGCGCAGATGCACATGAAGCGCGCCAGGGAGCTCTTCGAGACCGGCACCATCACCGACTTCGACCCCACCTTCCCGGAAAAGCCCGAGCTGCTGGAAATGGGCCTCTACGACGAGCTCATTCGCGACTGGGCGAAGCAAACCGGCAAGCCCTACCACGAGTAATCCCGCGCCGGGGCCAGCAACCTGCACTTACGCCCTGCTGGCCCCGCCCCCTCAGCTGCAGCTTTACGCGCATGGCGAGCGCCCGTGTCGCGCAGTATGACCGCAATCACAATTTCACCCATTGACCCCGCAGCAGCGCTTTGGCATATATAAAAACATGCCCGGGGAGGTGTGAATGCACGAAGATTCGATTCAGCAACCCATCACCGAAACCTCACTGTCGCTGTACTTCAAACAGCGGCTCTCGCATTACGCACAGCGGATAAAACCGCCGCCCCACGAAGACACCTGCTGGTACATCGGCTCGATGCTGGAACGCTTCGGTCGCAGCGACAACCTGTTCGCCTACGACAACGGCCAGTTCAACCTGCGCCCGCTGGCCCTGCTCTACGGCGACGCGCTGGAAGCGCCCAACGAACACCAGCGCTGCCTGATCCTGCAGCAGCTCGGCGACATGGCGCTGTTCCTCGGTGCACTGTTTCCCGAGCGTTTCAGCCGCCGCGGCATCCAGCGGGACTACGTCGCCGGCATGGGCGGCAGCGCCTACGACTACCTCGCCGACAACGCCCGCCGCAACCGGCATATATTCGCCGAGCTCTCGCGGATGTTTGCACGTCTGATGGAGATGGTGGCCTGCGCCTGCTACCGCCAGGCACAACCGGGGGCGGAGGACATCATCGCCCTCTACCAGCACTGGCTGGCCAGCGGCGACCCGCTGGCAGCGGCGCGCCTGGAAAGCCTCGGCATCGCCGTCAGCGCCGGCGAACGCCTGCACTGAAGACGACGCAGCTACGGCGCGCTAGAGCAGCGAGGCCAGCAGTGTGGCGGTGCCGAGAAAGGCGAGGAAGCCGGCCACATCGGTCACGGTGGTGAGAATGATCGAGGACGCCGTGGCCGGGTCCTGGCCGAGCCGCGACAACACCATCGGCACCAGTGCGCCGGCGATCCCGGCCATGATCATCGCCGTGACCATGGCGATGGCGATGACCAGCGCCAGGCCGGCGGACTGGCTCCACACCCAGACACCGAGGCCGCAGGTCAGGGCCAGCGCGGTGCCGTTGATCACCCCGATCTGTACCTCCTTGGCCAGCACCGCGCGCCACTGCACGGTGCTGACTTCCTTCAGCGCGAGCCCGCGCATGGTCACCGCCAGCGCCTGGGAGCCGGCGTTGCCCGACTGCCCGGCGACCACCGGCAACAGGATGGCCAGGGCGGTGAACTGGGCGATGGTCGACTCGAACAGCCCCACCACCGAGGCGGCGAGGAAGGCGGTGAGGAGGTTGATGTGCAGCCAGACCAGCCGCCGCTTCACCGCGAACAGCGGCGGCGACAGCGCGCGCTCGTCGGCGCTGGCGCCAACCATCCGCTGGATACCGACGGTGGCCGCCTCCTCCGCCGCCTGGAACAGGTTGGCGTAGCGGATGATGCCGAGCAGCTTGCCGGCCTGGTCGACCACCGGGATCGAATCCGAGCGCGACGCGTCGAACAGCTCCACCAGGTCTTCCTCGGTGGAGTTGAGATAGGCCACCGCGCTGACCGGGTGCACCAGCTCCGACATCGGCGTGTCCGGCTCCGCCAGCGCCATGTCCTGCAGGTCGACGCGGCCCTCCAGTTCGTCGGTATCGGCAACCACGTAGAGGGAGCGCACCCGCTGGGCCTTCGACTGGCGCAGCTCGGCGAGCGCCTCGCCCACCGTCTGCTCGCTGCGGAAGCGGGCGCGCAGCCTGTCCATGTAGCGCCCGGCGGTGCGCTCGGGAAACTCCAGCAGCTCGCGGTATTCCGCGCGGATGCCCGCGGGCAGATCTTCCAGCGTCGCCTCGCGCTCCGCCGGCGACAGGGCACGCAGGATAAGCAGGGCGGTACGGATACTGGCGAGCTGCAGGACCTTGCGCCGCTGCTCCGGCTCGGCGGCGAGGAACAGGTGCTTGAGCTGGCCCGGGTCGGCGTACTCGAGCAGGCGGGTGTAACTCTCGGCCGACAGCTGCGCCAGCCCCTCCGGCAGTTCCGCGCCGCGCTCCACGACCCGCGCCGCCTCCGCCGGGAACTCGCGTACGTAGTACTCGCGCAACTGGTCGTGCAGCGTCATGGCCGGCCTATCAGCGATTCCATCACCCGGCCACAGGTGTTGATGTAGCCGCTGGCAAGTTCGGTGAGGACCCTTTCCAGGCTGAATTCCCCGGGCCGGGATTCTCCCGCCACCCGCTCCAGTACAGCGCGACTGATCACCCCGAGCACCCGGTGCTGGTGGTCCACCACCGGCAGTTCAGCGTGCTCGGCCCACTGCCGCGAGCCGAGGGCAGTCGCCGCGTCGGTGAGGCCACTCAGGGGCTCCACCGGCTCGGCAACCTGGCCGAGGCTGCGGCCGAGATTTTTCCGCGCATAGGCCGCGCGCAGGTTGAGCAGGCCCTTGTAGCGGCCGCTTCTATCCACCACCAGCACCGGGATCGCCCGGGTATCGGCATTGGCGGACAGCTCCTCGCAAAAGTCCCGGCAGCTGGTGTCCTCGACAGCGCGAATGAAATCCACGCCGACCAGGGCCGCCAGGGTGTGGGTGGGAAATTCCAGCATCTGGTAGAGGGCCCCGCGCGCCTCTGCCGGGGCCGCCTGGATCACCGCCTCATAATGGGATTCCTGCAGGTGGGCAACCAGCGCCACCGCCGCATCCGCACTGGCGTCGCTGAGCAGTTGCGCCACCCGCACCGCGGGCAGGGTGTCGAGCAGGCCGGTCAGTTGCCAGCTCGGCAGGTTGGCCGCGAGCGCGGCGGCGATCGGGGTGGGCAGTTCGGTAAAGAAGGGCGCCAGCTCGGCCAGCTCGCTCCCGGCCAGCTGCACCGCCATTTCCCGCGGGCGGGAGGCGGCAAACTCCATCAGCAGGGGGTCAAGCATCCGCGCCCTCCCCCGCCGCGCCGCTGTCGCGCAACAACAGCACTTCGGAGGCGGCAAATTGCGAGGTCGGGATGGTGAGGATGCCCTGCTCCGCCTCCAGCACCACCGCCGTGCTGAGCAATTCGATGATGCGCCCCTCGCTGCCGTTGATGCGCACCACGTCGCCAATGCGGTAGCGATCCAGTGAGCGCCGCGCCAGCAGGTTCTCCACCAGTTGCCGGCTGCCCATGGCGAAGGCCAGCGACAGGCCGCCAAAGAAGAAGCCCAGCAGGATGACAATGACGTTGGAGAGGAAACTGATATCGACGGCGGTCTGCGCCAGGCCGGTGAGAATCGCCGCCAGCAGTACCAGCAGCTGGGCGAAGCGCGGCACCAGGTGGTCCGCCGACAGGCCCATGAGCCCGGCCACGATGCTGCGCACGATCACCCCCAGCAGGTAGCCGGAGAGAATGATGAAACCGCCGAGAATGACCTGGGGGATGTAGTCGAGCAGGCGTCCGAGCCAGGCCTGCAGCACCGAGATGCTCAGCGCCTGCAGCGCCAGCAGCAGGAAGATCACCAGGGTGCCGTAGTAGACCCCGGTGCGCAGCGAGCGCCGCAGCACCCGCAGGTCGACGTCCTGCAGGCGGTTGCGCGCGCGGCGCCGCAGGTAGGCCTCGAGACGGATCAGGCCGCGCTCGGTGAGCCGTGCCAGGATACCGGCGAGCGCGAAGCCGGCGACCGCGATGAGGATCGCGAGGATTTCGGGATTCTGGTTCAGCAGTTCGGAAGCCATGCCCTGGCGGCCCTGTTACAGCGTAACCAGCATGTTAGTAGCGCCGCCGCCCGCGCGCCACCGTTCAGGGCCGCGGTGCGGGCTCCGGCGCCACTTCGTGTGCCGGCTCAGGCAGTCTGGGCGCTATTTTCTGCGGGAATTCGGTGTTGCCGCGATCGAGCTTGATCACCGGCTTTTGCAGGATCAGGCTGTTCGGGTAGGTGATCAGGTTGCCCGCCGGGGTACGGATCAGCACGTGGAACAGGCTGATTTCCTCCACCGTGCCGGAGAGGTCGAAGTCGGCGTCGGTAACCTTGATCCGGTCGCCCACCCGGTAGGGGAAGCCGAAGAAGATCACCATGCTGGCGGTGATGTTGGCGAGGATCGACCACTGGGCGAACAGCGCCACGCCGATCACCGCGAAGGCCGAGGAGAGGAACAGCGAAATCTGCCCGTAGCCGAGCCCGAGGATCAGGCACAGGACAATGACAAAAGCCACGAACAGCAGGATGCGCGAGGTCTTTTCCAGATACTTGATACGGACTTCCGCCACTTCCTTGTGCCGCCCGAGGCGACGTATGGTCGCGGTAATCGCGCGGGCGACAAGCAGGTAAACGGCGAAGAAGGCCGCTACGGTCAACCACTTCATCTACAACACTTCTCTCTTTTCAGTTTCGACGCCGTGCTCGCCATCGGGGCCCGCGACCGGCAGGTCGGGCTCATCGACCCGCGGGTCGCGTTCGAAGCCGACCGGCGCCGCCGCCTCCGAGGCCGCCACACTGAACTGGGTCTGCTGCTCGGCACTCACCAGGCGCGGCTGGCGCAGCAGTATCGAGAACAGGCCAGCAAACACCAGGCAGAGTGCGGCAAAGGACCAGAACAGGCTGTTGGCGCCCCACAGGCTCATCAGCTGGCCGAGCACAATCGGCGCGAGTATAGCGCCGAAACCGTTCAGCAACAGTACCGAGGTGCCGATTTCCACGAACTCATCCGGCGCGCTGACATCGGCGGCGGTGGCCAGGGAAACCGCGTACATCGGCATGGCCATGGCGCCAAACAGGACCACCGCGACCAGGAACCAGGCCTGGCCGATACTCAGCGCCACCGCCACCGAGGCCAGGCCACAGCCGACCGTCAGCAGGAGCAGGACGACGCGCCGGTCGCGCCGGTCCGAGAGCCAGCCGATGGGGTACTGGCACAGCGCACCACCGACGATCGCCGCGGTCATGAATACCGACACCGCCCGCTGGCCGACCCCCGCATGGCCGGCGTAGAGCGCGCCGAGGGACCAGAAACTGCCGGTGACCATACCCGACATCAGCGCCCCGGCGAAGGCCGTATGAGACAGGCGATAGAGTTTGCGGAAACTGGCCCGGGGCGCATTCACCGGGGTCGGGGCGATGCGCCGGGTAAGGCCGATGGGGACGATACCCAGGGCCATGAAGATGGCGGCGATAATGAAAGGCTCGGCGTCCGTCACCGGGCCGACGTTGATCAACAACTGCCCCCCCGCCATCGCCGAGAGGCTGATGAAGGTATAGGTCGCCAGGATCCGGCCGCGATTTTTCGCCGTGGCCTGGGCGTTGAGCCAGCTCTCGATCACCGTGTAGAGCCCGCTGACGGCGACCCCGGTGGCCAGCCGCAGGGCCAGCCAGAAGCCCCAGTACTCGAGAATTTCCAGTGCCAGCAAGGCGACGATCATCAGCGCCGCCAGCACGGCGAAGCAGCGGATATGGCCGACCCGCCCGACCACCCGCGGAATGAAGATGCAGCCGAGCACGAAACCGATGAAGTAACAGGAGGCGCTGAGGCCGATCAGCAGCTCCGGCATGCCGTTGGCGTCGGCGCGCAGGGGCAACAGGGTGAGCTGCATACCGTGACCGAGCAGGAGCAAAGCCGTGGAGAACAGCAGGGAAAAGACTGCGCGCAGGGCAGACATTGTGAACCTCCGCCTGAGGGGTAGCGCCGGCCTCGCCTGTGTCGGGTTTACCGGGGCTGCCGGAACAGGCTGAGATCCAGTTTCTGGGCAATAAACTGAACCGCGAGCATACCACGCACGCTATTCCCCGCGGGTGACAGCCGCGGCGAATAGCCAACAATTGCCATACGTCCAGGCACCACCGCCACCACGCCACCACCGACGCCGCTCTTGGCCGGCAGCCCGGTGGTGTAGGCCCACCAGCCGCTCTCGTCGTAGAAGCCGGCGACCAGCATCAGCGCCAGTACCTCGTCCACGTACTCCGCCGCCAGCACCCGCTCGGCATGGCGCGGATTGACCCCGCCATTGGCCAGCGTCGCGCCCATCATCGCCAGCTGGCGGGCGCTGACAGCGACGCTGCTCTGGCGGTTGTAGACATCGAGCACCTCCGCGGACTCCGCGCCCAGCCGACCGTGCAGTTGCAGCAGGTCGGCCAGCGCACGGTTGCGGTAGCCGCCCTCGCTGACCGAGTCATAGACAGCCGGCATCAGCGCCAGTGCCTCACCGGCAAAAGCGCTGTACCAGTTCAGCAGTGTCGCCCAGCGTTGTTCCGCGCTCTCCGCCTGCAACAGGCTGACCGCTGTTATCGCCCCGGCATTGACCATCGGGTTCAGGGGCGCCAGCGGCGGGTTCTCGATATTCGACAGCGCGTTGAAGGGCAGGCCGGTGGCCTCGACGCCGATCCGCTCGCGCACGAAGTCCGCCCCCTGCTGCTGCAGTAACAGGGCCAGGGTGAAGGGCTTGGCGGCGGACATGATGGCGAAGCGCTGCTCGGCATCGCCGGCACTGTAGAGTTCGCCGTCGACGGTGGCGATCACCACGGCGAAGTGATCGGGGTTGGCGCTGGCCAGCGCGGGAATATAGGCGGCGACGGCGCCATCCTCCCGCGCGCGGAATTCGCGGTAGGCGGCGTCCACCAGTGTTTGCAGCCCCGCCTCCGCCAGCGCCGGCAGTGGTGCGAGCAAGCACACACTGATTGCCCAGCAACCGAGCTGCCAGCGCGGTGCACGCAGGAACGCGCCCACCCGGCTCAGGGAAACTGCGCCGGCGGGCGGCGCCCGCGGCTGGCCTGCTCGAAGTCATAGGCCAGCTGGATCAGCCGCGCTTCCGCGCAGGCGCTGCCGACGAAGCTCACCCCAAAGGGCATCGGCAGCGGGTCGAAGCCTTCCGGCAGCGCCGGCTCCAGCGTGTGGGGCAACTGGGTGAAGGGCACGATCACCACCGGGTAGCCGGCCTTGTTGAGGATGTTTTCCGCCTTCCAGGAGGGAAACAGCAGGGCGTCGAGGCGGTGCTCCAGCAGGGCGGCGTCGATGCCCTCGCTGCGGGCGAGGCGGACATCCTTGGCGCGGTCGGCGCGCCAGCGGGCGCGGTCGCCGTCCACGTCCATCTCGTCGGAGATATCCAGTTCGGCCTGCCCGTACCTGATCGCGCCCTGCTCCCGGTGGGCGAGATTGAACTCGCGCAGCGCGCTCAGGGAGGCCACCGGCGCGCTGTCGCCGAGGGTCTGCAGCCAGGCGTTGAAGTCGCGCTTCATGCCGTACTTGAGGATCACCGAACAGTGGTCGTCGCCGCCCTTGCCCTGGGGCAGGTCATAGCAGTTCTGGAACAGCAGCTGGTTGTCTTCCGGTGCCCGGGCGATCACGCTCGGCAGGTTCGCGGGATCGACGATCTCTGCGCCCTGCGCCTCGAGCACCGCGATCGCCCGGGCCATCGCCTCCGCCTCCGCAGGGCTGAGCCCGCCCACCGTTGAATCCTGTCCCGGCGGCGTCACCGTCTCGTAGTAGTAGGCGCGGGGAATGCCGATGCGCGCGCCCCTGAGCGCGCCAGTTTGCAGCGTATCGAGTTCCTCGTGGTCCGCCAGCGGCGGGCAGATACCGGTGGCCGGGTCATTGTCATCGACGCTTTCCATGGCCGCGAGCAGGGCGGCGGCATCGGCAACGTACTTGGCCATCGAGCCCGCCGTGTCCTGGTCGGCGGTGATCGGGATGATGCCGTGGCGGCTGACCCGGCCCACGGTCGGCTTGATCGCCGCCAGCGCGGTGTTGTTGGCGGGTATTTCGATCGAGCCGCTGGTCTCGGTGCCGACGTTGGCGGCCCACAGGTTGGCGGCGGTGCCGATGCCGGAACTGGAGCCGCCGGTGTCCATCACCGCGCGGCCGTCATTGAAACCCTCGCGCGGGTCCGGGCGCGGGTCGTAGGGGTTGTAACCATAGCCGCGCAGGGCGTTGTAGCTGTTGGGCATGCCGGTGGCGACCCAGTTGGCCAGTTCGGTGAGGGTGGTCTTGGCGAGGATGATGGCCCCCGCCGCTTCCAGCCGGGTGACCAGCGTCGCCGCGTAGGGCGGCACATAGCCCCTGAAGGCCAGCGCGCCGCCGGTTGTCGGCATGTCGGTGGTGTGGATGTTGTCCTTGAGGGCGATGGGGATGCCGTGCAGCGGGCCGCGCAGCTTGCCGGCGGCGCGCTCCCGGTCGAGCTGGTCGGCGCGGGCCAGCGCTGTGTCACTGAGCGCCAGGGTCGCGCCCAGTTGTGCTTCGTACAGCTCGATGCGGGCGAGGTATTGCTCCACCAGCTGGCGCGAGCTGACCCGGCCTGCGGCCATCGCCGCCTGCATATCGGCAAAGCTGGCTTCGACGACAGAAAAAGGCGGCGGGGCCTCGACAACGGCTTCCACTGGTGGCGCGGCTGCGGTGGCAGCCTCTTCCTCCGGTGGCGTCGACTTGCTGCAAGCCGTGACGGCGAGGGCCAGCCCCAGCGCCAGCCACGGCGCAGCTGGCGAGCGCCGCGGGGCGCTAGAAGCTGACGCCGAGCTTGTGCTTGAAGCTGACCTGAATCCGGTAGTCATCGCCTTTACGACCTCCCACGTCTTCGTGTTGTCCGTAGAGCAGTTCCGAACCGATGAGGAGCGCCGGGTAGGGGGTGTAGAGCAGGTTGGCGCTGGCGTAGATGCCGGTGTCGAACTCGTCGGCGGATTGCTCGTTGCGCGGGTCGACGTCGTTGAGGGAGAAGCCGATCGACGAGGCCCAGTGGTCCGACCAGTAGCGATCGTAATAGGCGGTGACACCGAGCACCGGGATCGCCGCCACCTGGCCGTTTTCCGGCGCCAGGTTTACCCCGCCGTCGTTGAGGAAACTGGATATGCCCTCGCCGTAGACCACACCCAGCTTCAGCTGGTCGCGACCGAAAGTGTTAAGCACGCCGGTCAGGTTGACGCCCCAGCCGGTCTCGCCCTCCGGCGAGGGCGCATCCGGCAGCCCTTTCGCCTCCACCTCGAGGCGCCGCAGCACGGCCGCCACCTGGTAGTGGCCCCAGTCGTACTCGTCGCGCCAGTGGGCGGTGAGGTCCGGGTACTCCGTACGCGCGTCGATGAAGTCGTCGAACTGCGGCGACAGCTCGCCGTAGATGCCACTGTTGAAACTGCCGTTGGGTTTTTCCAGCGCCACTGCGAATGCCGAGTTCTCCATCGCCCAGGTGTAGCGCAGCTGCGGATTGCGGTTGAAGACCATGCCCGCGGGCCCCCACCAGTCGATCACGTTGGGAAAGATGGAGACATCCATGAAGGTGCTGTTGGTCTGGCCGAAACCGAGGCCGCCGAGGCTGATCCAGGCGTGGCGCAGGTTGAACTTGGTATCGCCGGCGTTGGAGCCGGTGCCGAAAAAGTCGAATTCGAACCAGCTGTCCACCGCACCGAGCGGTGTGGGCGTACTCGCCTTGAAGCCGAACTGGGTCTGGTTGACGCTGAGCGTGGTGTTGCCGTCATCGCCGTAGGTACCGTCCACCGTGGGAATGGTGGTCGGCCGGAAGGTCTCCTCCCAGGTCGGGTCGACGCGGCCGAAGTCGTAGATCGCATCGAGCTGCACGTGGCCGTAAAGCTCAGCCGTGCCACCCTGCAACCACGGGCGTGCAGCGCCGGCCTCGGGTTCGGCTTGCGCCGGCGCAGCGGTAGCGGCGACCCGGGTTTCCGCTTCAGCCGCGGGCAGTTGCGCGGGCCGCGCCGCCTTCAGGCGCTGGATCTCCTCGCGCATGGCATCGAGGGCTTTTTGCTGTTCCGCGAGTTGCGCTTCCAGCAGCTGGATGCGCTCCGCGTCGGTCTGCGCCAGTACCGTGGGCGAGACCAGCAGGAGGAGTGGCAACGCAAATCGCGGTAGATTCATGGTGGGCGGGCCTCGGGAAAAGTCGGCCGCGTGCCCGGGCACGCGCTCCGCTAAACATAGGAGCCGCCCCGGGGCCTGTCAAAAACGCACGATATCCAGCCGCTGGGTGCGCGCCGGCGCCACCGCCGCGGTGCCGTAATCGGGCGTGAGCGCGCTGAGCTGGTCGAGTTGGGCATATTCCTCGTCGCTCAGGCTGACCTCTACCGCGCGCAGGTTGGCCTGCACCTGCTCCGGCCGGGTGGCCCCGACCAGCAGGCTGGTCGCCCCGCGGTTGTGCAGCAGGAAGGCCAGGGCGATCTCCGCCGCGGATACCTCGTGCCTGAGGGCGATCTCCCGCATCGCGTCGACGATGTCGTGTACCCGGTCGTGGCCGAGCATCGGCGCAACCTTGCCGCCGCGCCGGCCGGGGGTGTCGGAACTGCCGTCGCGGCGGTACTTGCCGGTCAGCACCCCGCCGAGCAGCGGTGCCCAGGCGGTGATGCCCACGCCTTCACTCAGGGCGAAGGGCACCAGTTCCCGCTCCACGCCGCGACTGGCAATCGACCAGTGGCTCTGCACGACCTCGAACCGCTCCAGTTGCTCGCGCTGGGAAATCCCCAGCGCCTTCATCACTTCCCAGGCGGCGAAGTTGGAACAGCCGACGTAGCGCACCTTGCCGTCGCGCACCAGGTCGTCGAGCGCGCGCAGGCTCTCCTCCTGCGGTACCAGGGGATCGAACAGGTGCAGCATGTACAGGTCGATGTAATCCGTATCCAGGCGGCGCAGGCTGGCCTCGCAGGCGCGGACCAGGTGGGCCCGGGAGGTGCCCTGGTTATTCGGGCCGGGGCCCATGCGCAGGCCGGCCTTGGTGCCGATTACCAGGCTCGAGCGGTCCAGCCCCAGCTCGCGGATGGCGCGGCCAATCGCCACTTCCGACTGGCCCTCCGAGTAACCGTCGGCGGTGTCGATGAAATTGATCCCGCCCTCGACCGCGGCGCCCAGCACGGCGTTGGCGGCCTGCTGGTCGAGCCCGCCGAGTTCCTTCCAGAATTCCAGGTCGCCGCCGCCAAAGGTGTTGGTGCCGAGGCAGAGTTCGGAAACGACGAGGCCGGAACGGCCGAGCTTGCGATAGCGCATGGGGCTTGTCCTGAGAAATTTTGGGGGCGATCATTGTGGCCGCGTTGGTCACTTCATCGCAAGTTCACCGCCCCGAGTAATAATCCGAATAAGGAGGTCCGCCATGCCCGTGTCACTCTACCAGGCCACGATTCCCACCTACATCCAGGTCTGCGGCGCCGTCCGCGGCCTGCTGGACAAGGCCGATGCCCACTGCAGCGCCAACGACCTGGCGCCGGAAAGCCTGATCGAGGCGCGGCTGATCGAGGATATGTGGACCTTCGCCTTCCAGATCCGCTCCGTGGCCAAGCACTCCTTCGGCGCGATCGAAGGCCTGCGCGCCGGGCTGTTCACGCCACCGAACATGACCCTGTCGACCACTTTCGCCGAACTCAAGCAGGAGCTCGACGACGCCCTGCAGGGGCTGCGGGCGGTGACCGAAGAGGAAGTCGAAGGCTTCATCGGCAAGCCCATGCGCTTCGAAGCCGGCAAACTCCAGATGAACTTCGATCCCGTCGATTTCCTCTTCAGCTTTTCCCAGCCGAATTTCAATTTTCACGCCGCCACCGCCTACGGCATCCTGCGCGCCCGGGGCCTGCCGCTGGGCAAGCTCGACTACCTCGCCGGCCTGCGCGCCAAACCGGGCTGAGCATGCGCCGTCCCCGCTACACGCTGCCTGCGCTGCTGCTGGCACTCTCGCTGGCGGCTATCCGGGCGCAGGCAGGTGAAGTGGCGGTAGCCGTCGCCGCCAATTTCAGTGCGCCCTTCCACGCCATCAGCGGAATTTTTTCCGCGCGCACCGGTCACACGGTGAAGATATCCACCGGCTCGTCGGGAAAGTTATTTGCACAGATTCAACACGGCGCGCCCTTCGAGCTGTTTCTCTCTGCCGATACGTCCAAACCCGAGGCACTGGTGAGCAGTGGTCACGCAGCGGCCGACAGCCGTTTCACCTACGCCGTCGGGCGCCTGGCGCTGTTCAGCGCCCGGCGCGGCACCAGCGCCCGGGCACTGCTCGAATCCGGCCGCTTCACCCACCTGGCCATCGCCAATCCGCGTCTCGCACCCTACGGTCGCGCCGCCGAGGAAAGCCTGCAGGCACTCGGCAAGTGGGAAGCGGTGCAGGGGCAGCTGGTGGTCGGTGAGAATATCGCCCAGGCCTGGCAATTCGTCGCCACCGGCAACGCCGAACTCGGCCTGATCGCCCTGTCGCAGGTGATCGACAAGGGCAGCCTTCCCGAGGGCGCCTGGCTGGTGCCGCGGGAGTTGCATACGCCCATTCGCCAGGAGCTGGTATTACTGGCGCGAGGGCAGGACAATCTCGCCGCCCGCGAACTGCTCGATTTTTTACGCAGCCCCGAGGCCGCGGTGATAATCCGCGACTTCGGTTACGACTCCGACCCAGAACTGAACTGAATGCATTTCACTGCCGATGACCTGGCGGCCATCCGCCTGACCCTTGAACTCGCCACCATCGTCACCGCCCTGCTGCTGTTGATCGGCACACCGCTGGCCTGGTGGCTGGCGACCACCCACAGCCGCCTGCGCAATTTCGTCAGCGCCCTGGTCGCGCTGCCACTGGTGCTGCCGCCGACTGTGCTCGGGTTTTACCTGCTGATCGGCATGGGCCCGGAGGGGCCGATCGGCCAGCTCACCCGGACTCTCGGCATCGGCACCCTGCCCTTTACCTTCGCCGGGCTGGTGGTCGCCTCCGTGCTCTACTCCCTGCCCTTCGTTGTGCAACCTATCCAGAACGCCATGGCGGCGATCGGCCAGCGGCCGCTGGAAGTCGCCGCCACCCTGCGGGCCGGCGCCTTCGACCGCTTCTTCTCGGTAGTCTTGCCGCAGGCCCGCCCGGGGCTGCTCACCGCTACGGTGCTCGGTTTCGCCCACACCGTGGGCGAGTTCGGCGTCGTGCTGATGATCGGCGGCAATATCCCCGGCGAGACACGGGTAGTGTCGGTGCAGATCTACGACCACGTCGAAGCGCTCGACTACGCCGGCGCCCACGCCCTGTCGCTGGCGATGCTGCTGTTTTCCTTCGTCGTCCTGCTCGGCATGTACACCCTGCATCCCCGGGCCGTATTCAGCGCGGGGCCGCAGCCACGATGAGCGATATCAAGGCGCGTTTCGCCCTCGAATACCCGGCGTTTTCCCTCGATATCGACCTGACCCTGCCGGCCACGGGAGTCAGTGTGCTGTTCGGCAGCTCGGGCTCCGGCAAGACCACCGTGCTGCGCTGCATGGCCGGCCTCGAACGCCCGCGCGGCGGCGAGATGCGCTTCAATGGCGACACCTGGCAGGCGCAGCGGAAATTCGTCCCCGCCCACAAGCGGCCGATCGGCTACGTGTTCCAGGAAGCCAGCCTGTTCAGCCACCTGAGCGCGAAGGGCAATCTCGATTACGCGGCAAAGCGCGCGCCGAAACGGGACAAGCCGATTGAATTCGATCACGCCGTCGAACTGCTCGGCATCGGCCACCTGCTGCAGCACATGCCCCACCAGCTGTCCGGCGGCGAGCGGCAGCGGGTGGCGATAGCCCGCGCCCTGCTGATCCAGCCCCGCCTGCTGCTGATGGACGAACCGCTGGCGGCGCTGGACCTGCCGCGCAAGCAGGAAATCCTGCCCTACCTGGAAAGCCTGAAAAGGGAACTGGCGCTGCCGATCGTCTATGTCAGCCACGCCTCCGACGAGGTTGCCCGGCTGGGGGACTACCTGGTAGGGCTCGACGGGGGCAAGGTGATAGCCGCCGGACCGCTGGTATCGACCCTCGCCCGGCTCGACTCGCCACTGCAGCTCGGCGAGGATACCGGCGTGGTGCTGGAGGGCCTGGTGCTCGCCCGCGACGGCAAGTGGGGGCTGGCGCGCATCCACTTCGATGGCGGCGAACTGTGGGTGCGCGACAACAATTACCGCATCGGCAGCCAGGTGCGGGTGCGGGTACTGGCCCGCGACGTCAGCATCGCGCGGCAGAAACACGAGGACACCAGCATCCTCAACATCCTCCCGGCGAGCATCGAATCGATCGTCGGCGAGGAGGCCAGCGGGCAGGTGCTGGTGAGCCTTAAGCTGGGGCGCGCGACGATTATCTCCCGGATTACCCGCCGCTCCGCGCATGCGCTCGATTTGCGAAAAGGCGATTCCGTATGGGCACAGGTGAAGTCGGTTGCGGTAATCTGAACAAAAAGGCACGGGGGGTGCGATGAAACCAGCGATTCTGAAACAGGACCTCGGCACCGAGTTCTACACCGAGGAACTGTGCTACATCACCGAGCTCTCCAACAGCCCTGAAGACGCGGCAGTCTCCATCGCCCGCGCCCGGGTCGAGCCCGGCGTCACCACCCGCTGGCACCGCCTCGACGAAACCGCCGAGCGCTATGTCATCCTCTCCGGCGAGGGCCTGGCGGAAGTGGGCGACCTGCCGCCGACCCGGGTGCTCCCCGGCGACGTGGTGCTCATTCCGCCCTTCGCACGCCAGCGCATCACCAATACCGGCAGGGAACAGCTGGTCTTTCTCGCCATCTGCTCGCCGCGCTTCCAGCCGGCGGTTTACGAGGACATCGAGGAGGAACAATGAGGGACACAGGGACTCCAGTGCAGACCATCAACCCGGACCTGTTCGAGGTCAGGCTCAGGGACAGCGACGACCCGGTCGCGTCGAAAACGAAATGGGAGCCGGCCAAGCCCGGCGGGGCCAATTTCAAGACCCAGAAGCTGACGAAGGAAAACGGCGTGCTGAAAGTCTCCAGCACCGCCGGCCACCGCATTTTCGCCCTGGTCTTCCTGATTCCCGGCCTGATCGCCGTATTGGTCGGTTGCCCCTGGGCCCTGGTCGAGGGCGAGTGGGGCACCGGCATCTTCTTCCTGCTCTGGGGCCTGATGTTCGGCGGCGCCGGCGCCCTGCTGCTGTTCCTGCAGAAGCCCTTTACCATCGACCCGCTCCGGGGCCTGTACTACCGCGGCAAGATGGACATGAGCGGACCGGCCACCCTGGACCCGGAAAAACGCGGCAGCATTCACGACATCCACGCCATCCAGTTGCTCAGCGAGCGCGTGCGCTCATCCTCGAGCAGCGGCTCCAGCGCCTACCGCAGTTACGAACTGAACCTGGTATTGAAGGACGGCAGCCGGGTCAACGTGATGGACCACGGCAAGGAGCAGGCGATCGACGAGGCGGCCCAGGTGATAGCCGGGGCGCTCAACGTGCCGGTGTGGAAAATGGCCTGAGCCGCTCGCCCGACAGGGCGAACGGCAGCAGCAGCGTCTAGCGGGTAGCCGCCTGTTGCGAAGTGTTACCGCGACCGCGACCACCACGGCGGCGACGGCCATTGGCCGGCTGACCCTCACTGCGAGCGCCAGCGTTGCGGCCGTGGCCACTGCGGCCGTTGCCGTTACCATTGGCGCGGCCGGCACCGGACTTCGCCGCGTGCTCGGCCTTGCGCTGGGGCTTGGAGGCCTTGGTCGGCAGGGCGTGCTCCGGCTCGAAGCCCTCGACCTCCTCGCGCGGAATGGTTTGCCCGGTCAGTCGCTCGATGGCCACCAGCAGGTCGACCTCGTCCGCACTCACCAGCGATACCGCCTCGCCACTGGCGCCGGCGCGGCCGGTACGGCCGATGCGGTGCACGTAGTCTTCCGCCACGTTGGGCAGATCGTGGTTGATCACGTGGGGCAGCTGGTCGATGTCGATGCCGCGGGCGGCGATGTCGGTCGCCACCAGCACCTGGATGGAATTCTTCTTGAAGCCGGCCAGCGCGCGGGTACGCGCGTTCTGGCTCTTGTTGCCGTGGATCGCGTCGGCGCGAATGCCGGCGGCATCCAGCAGGCGGGCCAGCTTGTTGGCGCCGTGCTTGGTGCGGCTGAACACGAGTACCTGGTGCCAGTTGTTGCTCTTCACCAGGTGAATCAGCAACTTGGCCTTCTTCGCCTTGTCGACCGGGTAGATGATCTGGCTCACCCGCTCCACGGTGGTATTGCGCGGCGCCACGTCGATTTCCAGCGGATCCTTCACCAGGCCCTTGGCCAGCGCGCGGATCTCGTTGGAGAAAGTCGCCGAGAACAGCAGGTTCTGGCGCTGCTGCGGCAGCAGTTTCAGTATCCGCTTGATGTCGTGGATGAAACCCATGTCGAGCATGCGGTCGGCTTCGTCGAGCACGAGGATTTCCAGGTCGGCGAAGTCAACGGCCTTCTGGCCGTGCAGGTCGAGCAGGCGACCCGGCGTGGCCACCAGTACGTCGACACCGCGCTGCAGCTTGGTGATCTGCGGGTTGATGCCCACGCCGCCAAACACGACCGCGCTGCGCAGGGGCAGGTGCTGGCCGTAGTTGGTCACGCTCTCCCCCACCTGCGCGGCGAGTTCCCGGGTGGGAGTCAGCACCAGCGCGCGAATCCGCTTGGGCCTGGCCTTCTGGCCGTCGGCCAGACGCTGCAGCAACGGCAGGGTAAACCCCGCGGTCTTGCCGGTACCGGTCTGGGCGGCGCCCATGATGTCGCGGCCCTTGAGTACCGCAGGAATCGCCTGGGCCTGGATGGGAGTGGGAGTGGAGTAGCCTTCGGCGGCAACCGCATCGAGCAGTTCGCGGCGCAGACCGAGATCTGTAAACAGCATGTAAACGTCCGGGATATAGAGAAATTCGGGCAGGGGCTTGTTCAAGCCAGTGGCGGAGGATACAGCAAGCCGGCGGCTCGCTCCAGAGCCTGTGGCGGTCATATTACCAGCCGAGGGCCCCACCGACCGGGGTCAGAGTCGTGACTCTGGCCCCATTCTTAAGCTACCCCCACCCTTTCCCACTCCCCAACCCGGGGTCAGAGTCACGACTCTGACCCCATTCTTTAGCTACCCCCCCACAAACTCCGCCCGCCGCTTCTCCATCAGCGCCATCGCCCCCTCCCGGGCGTCGTCAGTGGCAAAGGTCAGCAGCTGCCGCCGCTCCTCCTCATCGAGGTGTTTTGCAAAGTCCATTTCCCAGCTGTCCCAGAGCAACTGGCGCAGGGTCCCCAGGGCAACAGTGGGCCCGGCGGCCAGCTCGCGGGCGAGTTCCAGGGCGCGCCCCTGCAACGCGTCGTCGGCGCACACCTCGTTGACCAGCCCCCACTCCAGCGCCCGCCGCGCGGGCAGGCGCTGGCCCAGCAGGAGCAGCTCCTTCGCCCGCGCCCAGCCGACCAGCTTCGGCAGCATCCAGCTCAGGCCGCCGTCGGAGGACACCCCGAGACGGCTGAATGCGCCGAGGAAACAGGCGGACTCCGCCGCCAGTACCAGGTCCCCGGCAAGGGCATAGGAAAAGCCCAGCCCCGCGGCGGGCCCGTTGATCGCGGTGACCACCGGGTAGGGCAGCTCGCGCAGCAATTTGAGGGTGTAGTGGTGGTGGCTGCCGAGGGAGATCGGCTCCTCCGCCGCTTGCCGCTCAGCGCCGCTGATCAGTCCCAGGCTGCCGCCGGAGCAGAAGCCGCGGCCCGCGCCGGTGAGCAGGAGGCAGCGAAAGCCCTGCGCCGGGTCGGCGGCGAAGCGCACTGCCTCGCGAATCTCCCGCGCCATCTGCGGACCCAAGGCGTTGAGGGTCTCGGGGTGATTCAGGGTGATCCGCAGGACCTTGCCGTCGACCTCGGTGAGCACGTGCTGCATGGTTTTATTCTCCAGACTCGTTGACACTATTTATTCATATTGACACTATTGTGTCAATTTTAACCAACAGACGCGCAGCGGATCGGAGCAGCCCATGGCCATGACAGTCGACATCAGCGAGGAGCAGATCGCCCAGTACCAGCGCGACGGCGCCATCCTGCTGCGCGGCATTCTCGGCGCCGAAGAGCGCGCACTGCTGGAGCGCGGCCTGGAGGAATCCAACAGCAACCCGGGCAAGCGCTCGACCCGGGCCAGCAATGCCCAGGGTCGCGGCGAAACCTTCCTCGAATCCTTTCCCAGCCAGGCCAGCAGCCCCTCGCTGAAGGCCCTGCTCGAACTCGGCCGCATCCCGGAAATCGCCGGGCGGCTGATGCGCGCACCCAGCGCGCAGCTGATCCTCGACCAGATCTTCTACAAGGCCGCCGGGGTGGTCATTCCCACCCCCTGGCACCAGGACACCCCCTACCTGCGGGTGCGTGGCGACGACATGATCCGGGTCTGGGTCTGCGCCGACTACTCGCCGAAGGAACTGACCCTGCAGCTGATCCGCGGCTCCCACCGCTGGGGCATCGTCTTCGACCCGCGGCTGGCGGCCAGCGAGAGCGAGACCGTGCGCAACAGCGGCCAGGGGCGCATGATCCAGCTCAGCGGTGGTGACCACCCCGGCCCGCAGATTCCCGACATCGCCCGCTACCCGGAGAGTTTCGACATCCTGCGCTGGGACGTGGAGCCGGGCGACGCGCTGGTCTTCAACGGCAACATGCTGCACGCCGCAGGCGGCGCGGAGGACTACCCCAGCGCACGGCGCGCCTATACCAGCATGTGGGGCGGCCCGCAGCTGCGCTACATCGCGCCGCCGGACAACGCCCTGCCCACCCTCGCGGAGATCAAGCGTATCGAGGTGCCCTTCGACTCGCTGGTGGGCGATCACCCCGAGGCCTTCCCGCTGGGCTGGCAGGCTGGGGCGTGAGCGGCTCCCGGCTCAAGTCCAATCCACTGATCGCCCTCGTCGACGAGGTCACGCGCCTGCAGGGTCGCATCGGCAGCCTGTTCGATACGGTACACCGGGCCAGCGGGCTCAAGCTGATGCAGGATATCGTGCTCAACGCGGTCTACGAGGCCGAGCGGCCGCCGACGGTGGCACAGATCGGCCGCAGCCTCGGCCACCCGCGGCAGGTGATCCAGCGGGCGGTCAACGAACTGGCGGAAGCGGGACTGCTGGAACGCATGCCCAACCCGGACCACAAGCGCGCCCCGCTGTTCGCCGTGACCGAAAAAGGGTTGAAGCTGAAGGAGCGCACCGACCGGGTGGCACTGGAAATCTGCGATGACTTTTTTGCTGCCAATCGCCCCCAGCAGTGCGAGCAACTGGCCGCTGAACTGCGCCGAATGCGCAGGGCAATCGAGGTCTTTGCCCGCGAGCGCGATACGCATGCAACGGGCGGACGGCACCCGGGCGACTGAATTCCCCCGAACGAGCGCGCCGACCGACGCAGCGGGAATACCCGCCTAATCCACGACCACCCGGGAGATCAGCGCATTGAACGGGGCGTCGGGCGACAGGACGCCGAAGCAGTGGCCGCGCCCGGCGCCGAGGCGATGGCGACAGAAGGCGGCAAAGATGCCGACATCGCCGGGGAGCAGCAGGGCAGCCTGCAGCAGCTTCGCCGCCCGCTCGACCACCACCCGGGCGCGTATCTCCAGGCTCCCGGTCTGGGCGAAATCATGCCGCAGTTGCTCGACCTCGCGATCGAACTCCGGCTGACGCCCCTGTGCCCGCTCCAGTTCGGCGAACAGGGCCGCGAGGCTTTCCGGCTCCCGGCGCAGGGCGCGCAAGACATCCAGGCACTGCACGTTGCCGGCGCCCTCCCAGATCGAGTTGAGCGGCGCCTGGCGGTAGAGCCGCGGCAGGATGGTGTCCTCCACGTAACCGATCCCGCCAAGACACTCCTGGGCCTCGTTGACCAGCGGCGGCGTGCGCTTGCAGACCCAGAATTTGCCGAGGGCGGTGGCGATGCGGGCGAAGGCCGCTTCCTGCGGCTCGCGCGGGGCGGCGTCGATGGCCCGCGCCACGCGGAAAGACAGGGCCACCGCCGCCTCCACTTCCAGCGCCATGTCCGCCAGCACGTTGCGCATCAGCGGCTGCTCGATCAACAGCTTGCCAAAGACCTTGCGCTGGCGGGCGTGGTGACAGGCCTGCAGCAGGGCCTGGCGCATCAGGGCGGCGGAACAGGTCATGCAGTCGAGGCGGGTCAGGGACACCATCTCGAGGATGGTCGCCACCCCGCGCCCCTCCTCGCCCACCAGCAGGGCGTGGGCGTTGTGGAACTCGACCTCGGCGGAGGCGTTGCTCCAGTCGCCGAGCTTGTCCTTGAGTCGCTGCACCGCCACAGCGTTGCGCTCACCGCTGTCGAGCAGGCGCGGCAGGAGGAAGCAGGAAAGGCCGCCCTCCGCCTGGGCCAGTACCAGGTGGGCGTCGGACATGGGCGCGGAGAAAAACCACTTGTGGCCGACCAGCCGGTAGCTGCCATCGGCCTGCCGGGTGGCGCGGGTGGTGTTGGCGCGCACGTCGGAGCCGCCCTGTTTCTCGGTCATGCCCATGCCGATGGTGCAGGACTTCTTCTCCGCCATCGGCGCGCTGTGGGCGTCGTAGTCGTTGGCGGTGAGTTTGGCGATCCACTCCCGGGTCCAGGCGCCGCCGTGGCGCAGGGCCGGAATCGCCGCGTAGGTCATGGACATCGGGCAGGCGGTACCGGCGTCCGCCTGGCAGCCGAGATAGATCACCGCCGCGCGGGCGACGTGGGCGCCGCGCTTGAACTCGTGATTCCAGGCATAGCTGTGCATGCCGTGGCCCATGGCCAGTTGCATGATGCGGTGGTAGGCGGGGTGGAACTCGACCTGGTCGATGCGGTGGCCGTAGGCGTCGTAGGGATGCAGCAGCGGCCGGTGGCGGTTGGCGACGAAGCCGAGGCGCACCAGTTCGCCGCCGGTGACGGCGCCGTAGCGGCCCAGGTGATCCGCGGCCCAGCCGCCGCCCTCGCGTTCCACCGCCTCGCGCAGGGGCGTATCCGCCTCCCAGCTGTTGTAGTCGGCCAGGGCCTCGGGCTGGTTCTCGACCAGGTGAGTGGTGAAGGGGTCGCCGGTGTTCATGGGGCACCTCGCTGTGCGGCAGCGCTACCTGCCTGAGTCTAGCCCAACAGCCGGCCCGTGGAGGGGGTTCAGGAGCGCCCTTTCAGCTCCAGGTTGTTACCCTCCGGGTCGCACAGGTAGATCGAGGGGCCCATGCCGGTCGACCCGTAGCGGACTTCCACCTCGCCGGTTTCCACGCCCTTCGCGTGCAGGTACTCGAGGATGCTGTCCGCGTCCCAGGGCTCGACGAAGAAGCAGACGTGGTCCATGTTCGGCGCCCGGCCATCGGGCGCCTCGCCGCCCGCCGCGCCGAGCGGGCCGAGCACATCCACCAGGTCGATCAGCGAATCCCCCGCCCGCAACTGAGCGAGGCCGAGTTCGCCGGGACCGCGCTCCAGGCGGCAACCGAGCACATCGCAGTAGAACGCGATCAGGCGCTCGATGTTGTTGGCCCGGATCACCACATGGTCGATGCGGGCGAGATTGAGGGGGTTGGCGTCAGGCATACTACCTTGAGGCTAGTTCGTCGAAGATTTCTGTCAACCGCTCCGCCTCGCTGATCATCAGGTCGTGGCCGGTGTCGACCACCCAGAAACGCCCCTCGCACATCTGGCTGATCGCCTCGTGGAATTCCTCCGGCATGTTTTCCGCGCAGACGATGAAGGACTGCGGCAGCGCGCGTACCCGGGCCTCGTCCTGCAGTTCCAGCTTCTGCTCGAAGCACTTGAAGGAGTGCGGGGTGAGCTTGGGCGCCATCCAGGCGATCTGCTCCGGGTCGGTGACGCCGTAGTAGCCGTAGGGCAGGTCGTCGGCAGACAGCACCAGTTCCACGCCGTCGACCAGCCTGGCCCGCGCCCTGGTGTTGGCCATCATCTCGCCGGCCACGTCCACCAGGGACTGGCCGCTGGAGGGGAAGGCCGCGTCGAGGTAGACCAGGTTGCCGATGCGCTCCGGTACCCGGTCCGCCACGCCGGTGATCACCATGCCGCCATAGCTGTGGCCGACCAGGTAGACCTCGCTGAGGTCCTCGTAGATCAGCGTGTTGACCACGTCGGTGATGTGCATGTCGAGGTCCACCGCCGGGCTCATCAGGTGCTTGCGCTCGCCGAGGCCGGTGAGCGTCGGGGTGTAGACCTCGTGGCCGAGGGCGCGCAGGCGCCGGGCCACCGGCTGGTAGCACCAGCCGCCGTGACCGCCGCCGTGAACCAGGACAAACGTTGCCATTGGGTATCTCCTTTTATTGTTGCCGCGCCGGGGGGCGCAATAAGTTATCGAGTGGTAACTTAAGGGCTGGACCGCGGACCTGTCAACCGCTGTATACTCGCCGGCATGAACACAGAGACCGGCAAGAAGCGCCGCAACGCACTGGAGACCCGCGCCCGCATCCTCGCGGCGGCGCAGGCGGCGTTTTCACGCCACAGTTACGGCGAGGTGGGGATACGCGAGATTGCCGCCGGGGCGGAGGTCAGCTCGCCGATGCTGCTGCGCTACTACGGTTCCAAGGCGGGGCTGTTCGAGGCGGCGTTGATCGACGCGGTGCGTTTCGACGCCCTGCCGGAACTGGCGCGCGAGGGGCTCGGCAAACGCTTTGCCGAGTGGTTCACCGACGACAGCTTGCTGCTCCTGCCGCCGGCCATGATCGCGCTGTCCACCGGCCACCCGGAGGCCAGCGCCATCACCACCCGGGTAACCGAGGAGTACGCCGTCGCGCCGCTGGCGAAATGGCTCGGCGCACCCGACGGCCGCTTGCGGGCGCTGGAGATCTTCATGCTCTCGACCAGCTTCGTGCTCTACACCCAGCAATTGCCCGTGCTGGAACTCAGCGCGGCGGGCAAGCGCAAGCTGGCCCAGTGGTTCGCCGAGTCGGTGCAGAGGATCGTCGACCGGCACTAGGCACGGCTACTCCAGCGGAAATCCAATGAGTGTATCGCCACTCACTGAAACCTGGATCTCCGCCGCTTCGATTATCAGCTCCGCGTCCTCCGCTACCAGGAAACCATCCGCCACGGCCTGCTGCGCTGCGTCCGTGACCGCTACAACATAGGCCGGGCCGTCGGGGTACAGTGACCAGAACACCTCCTGACCGAGAAAACGGGTGGTCCCGAACAGCGAGCAGACCCCCGAGTCCAGCGCCCCCTGGCCATCGCCAGTAAAGGTTGCGATCGGCGCATCGACATAGGGCGTGCGCACACCGCCCAGGGTGTTGCCGTAGTCGTCGCTGGCGAAGCCGTCGCCGCTTTCGTTGAGCGCCAGGCGCTCCGCGGAAGTCGGCGCCACACCATCCGTCAGCCAGCGGTTGAGCGCAGCGATCGCCGCCTTCACCACGAAGTGCTGCGGGCCGCTGTTCACCGGCTCGGGACAGTCGATGAAGCCCGGCGCGGGCGAGCTGTTCTCCACCACGGCGGCGACCGCCGGATTGCCGCCGGTATCGAAGCGGCCGTTGATGGCGAGGTAGAGGTCGGCGTGGGCGGTGCCGGCAACTTCCCAGAGGCGGAAATTCTCGCTGTCTTCCTGCCGCCCTTCCACCGAGCCGCGGATTTCGAAGTCCTCGTCCACCGCCGAGCCGAGCACGAAGAGGTCGGTCTCGGTCTGCAGGTTGAGCAGGGGCTTGCCGAGGTCCTCGCGGAAGCGCACCACCGCCGGGGTGGGGACGAATTCCTGCGGCGCCTGCGACAGCGGCGCCGCACCGCCGCCGCGGCTGTGGATGAAATAGGCATCGGCGAGATCGGTGCGCCGGCCGAGGGTATTGACGAAGGTGGTCAGGTAGAAGGCCGACTGTGACTCGCCGGCGACGATGATACGCTCGGCCGTGAGGTCGCCCAGCGGGGCCACGCTGCCGGGATGGCGAATCGCCTGCAGTGCCTGCAGAAAGATGTCGTAGGCGAAGCTGTCGCCGGGGTGAGACAGGCTGCCGTAGCGTTGCGGGTCGACTTCCTTGAGCGGTGCGGCTATGGCGTTCTCGAATACCAGGTCACCGCCCTCGATACCGGTGGCCTGGGCCGACACCCCGACCCAGATGTAGCCGCGCCGCGCCAGTTCGGTGTGGGCGCTGGTCCACTCCACCGGGCCGTCGGCGCCGGCGGTGACGTTCATCCACTCCACCAGCACCGTGCCGTTGAAGGCCAGCGGGTCGATCGGGCGGTAGACCACCAGCCGCGACTTGTAATCGGCAGTGTCCCCGCGCTCAACCCGCCAGAGGCCGTCGCTGCCGAAGTTGTTGGCCGCTTCGTAGGCGTATGCGCTGCCGGAGAAAAAGAACTCTTCCTGCTGGTAGCCGATACTTTGCAGGTCGAACAGCGTACCCAGCAGTACCGGGTTGCCGTCGATCGGCCCCTCCACCAGCGGGTCGGCGGCATCCAATGGCGGATAGCGCGACTCGCCGGAATCGCCACAGGCCACAAGTAGAAAGGCGAGGAGGCAGTGCAGTGCACATGCCTGCAGGAAACGCTTGGAAGTCATCGGTTCATCCCTGATTTGATAGCTTTTTTTATTACCGCGCGCCTCATCCCCGGCGGCGGGAGACCGTAGCTTACCACCGTACCGGGGAGTGGTCTCCCGTGGCGATATTCTCGACTATGCTAGTAGCACCCTGCCGCCCCCAACGGAGTACGCCATGGCTATTTCCCTGCCCCTGCGACGCTGCGCCGCTGTCGCCTTTGTCTCACTCTGCGCCCACCTCGCCGCCGCGGAAGACTGGCCGGAGGGCCAGGTAGTCGACATGTCCTGGCCCTACAACGCGACGACCATCTACTGGCCCACGGAAAAGGGTTTCGAGAAAAGCACCCGCGCCGAGGGCATGACCGAGAAGGGCTACTACTACTCCGCCTACTCGGTGCAAACCGCCGAGCACGGCGGCACCCACCTCGACGCGCCGATCCACTTCGCCGCCGGGCGGCACACCGCGGACCAGATCCCCCTGGAGCGGATGATGGGCCCCGCGGCGGTGATCGATGTCAGCGCGAAAGTCGGCGACAACCGCGACTACCTGGTTTCCGTCGAGGACATCACAGGGTGGGAAAAACAGCACGGGGCGCTGTCCGCGGGCGCGATAGTCCTGCTGCGCACCGGCTACGGCAGCCGCTGGCCGGATCGCGAGGCCTATCTCGGCACCGCCAGACTGGGCCCCGAAGCGGTGCCGGAGCTGCATTTCCCCGGCCTGTCGGCGGAGGCGGCGAAGCTGCTGGTGGAGGAGCGCGAGATCGACGCGGTGGGCATCGATACGGCGAGTATCGACCGCGGCCAGTCACAGGACTTCATGGCCCACCGCATCCTGCTCGGGGCCAATGTCCCGGTGTTCGAGAACGTGGCGCGGCTGGAGCAGCTGCCGGCCACCGGTGCCCGTGTCATCGCCCTGCCGATGAAGATCGAGGGCGGCAGCGGCGCGCCGCTGCGCATGGTGGGGATTGTGGGGGCGCCCTGAGCAGCGGGCGCACGCGAAAGCTAAAGGACAGCCAGAGCCGGGGGCGGCAGCCGGAGCCGCCGCACCCGCTACCTCAGGGCGTGTACCAGATCGGCGAACTGAAGCCGCGCTCCTGCTGCACCAGCGGCACCTCGGGATCGTCGATCTCGATGCCGTTGCGCAGCTTGTCGAACAGGGTCCAGCGCGGTGTCGGTATTTCCAGCGCGCGCACGTAGTAGAAGGCCTGCTGGGCAGGGTCGAAGTCCGGATCGCTGAACACGCCGACCAGTTCCGCCGCGCCGATGTCGTTGCTGTAGGCGCCGGTGGCCATGTCCACGGTATTGCCCACCGCCGGCAGCTTGCCGTCCTCACCGGGCACCCGCTCGCCGGACCAGCTCACGTCGTAGATCTTCTCGTGGGTCTTGTTCTCCGCATCCACCCAGCCCTTGACGATCTGCACGCGGTCGAGGTTGGCGCCGTCCGGGTCCTTGCTGGCGGCGACGATAAAGCTCGGCGCCGCTCCCTCGCCGGCGGCGGGCAACATGCCGCCCATCGGCACGCCGCGCGCGTAGCCCGCGGCCACCCAGTCGCTGGCGAGGTCGGCGTCGCTGAAACCGTAACTGCCGAAGAAGCGCAGCGACATGCGCGGCCCGGTGGTGGCGAAGGTCTCGCGACGGTGCATGGCGTCCCAGAGCGACTCGCGGGTGTTGGCCTCGGCCCAGACGCCCATGGTGCCGGAGGCGGACATCTCCCAGCCCATGTAGTTGCCGTCCTTGCCCTCGATCAGCGGGAACTTCCAGCGGGTCTTGTTGCTCGGCTCCAGGGTCTTGAACTTGCCGAAGAAATTGTCCTCCTCGGTACTCGACAGGCCGGTGTGGGTATCGGTGGCCGCGTTGGCGCCCATCAGGAAGGGGTTAACGCCCAACTCATTCCTGATCCGCATCCCTGACTTCAGGGCCTCGCGATAGTACTCGTATTTCAGGGCGCCTTCCGGCTTGCTCACCATGATCAGGTTGCCGCGATCCCACAGGTCCCAGCTGGCGAACTCGTCCTCCGGCGAGAGAACCGGGTGGGACTCGCTCTGGCCCTTGTACTGGGTGAGTTCGTAGAGCCGCTCGTAGCGCTGGCGCATGGCGGCCCACTCCGCGGTCATCGGCGAGCCGTCGAACTGCCGCTCCTCGAACATGCGGCCGTTGGACATATTGCCGTTGTGCGGTATCGCCAGCAGCTGGCCGCCGGTTTTCTGCTCGTAGGCCTGCATCCACTCCCACAGCTTCGCCGGATCCTGGGTCTCGAAGGTGGTCAGGGGAATGACCTGCAGGGCGCGCTCGGCGCCGTCGCGGAAGATGACGTTGCGGTGCAGGTTGTTGCCGCCGTTGGCGTTGACGGTCCACTCGTAGGCGATGAAGGTGGTGAATTCACCCGGCTTGTTGTACTTCTCCGCCGCCTCGACGGTTTTCTCCCAGGCGGAGATCATCCATTTTGGATCGGAGACTTCCGGTGGCAGGCGCTCCTCTGACTGCATCACGATCAGTTCGCTCTTGGCCGCGGCGGCCCTCGCCTCGTCACCGGAATTCAGTGCCTCGGACCAGCCCTTGATGACAGGGTTGGCGAGCATCTCGGGATTGCCGGCGATAATTTCGTTTATCGTGCCCATCCCGTCGGAGTGGTCGGAAACCAGGAACCAGTCGTAGGGCTTGCTGATTTGCGCATCGAGGCCGGTGTTCGACTTCACCACCTCGCCCCGGGCAAAGCGGTAGGCGTCCTCGGGCCCGGTGATCGCCCCGTCCATCCCGGCGTCAGCCGACCAGCCGGTGTGCACATGGGTATCGCCGAACCAGGCTGTCATCGGGTAGGCCGGCGGCGCGGGTTCAGGCGCCGGAGGCGCTGCCATTTCCACCGCGGGCTCAGGCGGCACGGCGGCCTGCTCCGGCGGCTCGCTCTTCTGGCAGCCAGCCGCGAGCAAAGGCAGCACAAGCAGGGGCAGAAATTTCACAGCACGGCGGTAATTCAGCATTGGACTACTCCCACAAACAAAAGGCGCAAGAAGTGTAGACCACGGAGGCAGTACAACCACTGCCCGCGCGCCGGTCGCTTGCCCGCCCCGCGGCGGGTGTTATGCTAGCGCAGACTACTAATATAAGAGGCGCGGGACCCGGTCCCGGCAACGCCAAGAGGTCCGCAGTGCAACAAGCCGAAGCAGGCACCCCCGCCGCGACACCCGCTGCGGAGCATATCCCCGAGTCTGTGCGCTGGCGCGTGGTGGTGCTCTGCGCCCTGGTCTGCCTGCTCGACGGCTTCGACATGGTGGTGGCGCCGGTGAGCATCCCCTCCCTCGCCGGCGACTGGCAACTGGAACCGGCGAGCTTCGCCACCGCCCTCGCCATGGCCGTGCTCGGCACCGGCATCGGCGCGGCTTTCATCGCCCCGCTCGGCGACCGCTACGGCCGGCGTCCGCTGGTCATCGCCAGCTTTGCCCTGGTCGCCCTGAGCACCCTTGCCACCCCCCTCGTGCAAAACATTCCCCAGCTCACCGTGCTGCGCTTCATTACCGGCCTGGGGCTCGGCGCCAGCCTCGCCAACGCCGTCGCGCTGGCCTCGGAATACGCCTCACCGCACCTGCGCTCGCGCATCGTGACCTGTGTCTACGCCACTTCCGCACTTGGCGGCGCGGTCGGCGCCTCGATCGCCTCGCCGGTGCTGGCGCAGTGGGGCTGGCAGGGTATCTACGTCTGCGGCGGCCTGGCGCCACTGCTGCTGATGCCGCTGTTGCTCGCCGGGCTCGCCGAGTCGCGGCGTTTCCTCGCCGAGCGCGATGGCACCGACCCTGCGGCGACTCCCGATTCAGCCGGCCCGGTGCAACGTCTGCAGGCCCTGCTGCACCAGCCCCACCGCTCCTCGACCCTGCTGCTCTGGTCGCTGTTCTTCCTCTCCACCTTCTGCACCTACATGATGTCGAGCTGGCTGCCGACCCTGATGCACCTCTCCGGCTGGTCGATGGAGGACGCGGTGCGCTCGGTGATGGTGTTCAGCTTCGGCGGGGTGATCGGCGGCTTCATCCAGGGCTGGATGGTCGACCGGGGCAGGATTCTGTCGGCGATGATCCTCGGCTTCGGCATCACCGCCGCGTCGCTGGCGGCGCTGAACATCGCCCCCCTGCACACCGGCCTGTGGCTGTTCCTGATCACGCTGATGGGCGCGGGGAATATGGGTGTCGCCTATGCGCTGACCGCCTTTGCCGCCATCGTCTATCCCACCCCCCTGCGTGCCAGCGGCATTGGTGCCGCAGGTGCCTGTGGCCGCTTCGGCGCGACCATCGCGCCGCTGATCGGCGGCTGGTTCCTCGCCCGCGACCTGGCCGCACTGCAGATACTCTCCTCGCTGATCATTCCCATGGCCTGCGCGCTGGCGCTGGTACTGCTGTTTGCCAGACGTTTCCGTCGCCCCACCGCGGCGTGACGGGAAAAGCATCTCCGCGTGATTTCTGCGTGACAACTCTCCCCTAGTCTCGGTTGTGGGCCTCATACCCACCAACCAAAAAGGAGAGTCATCATGCGTTGCATCAACCGTAACACCCTGGCCGCGGTCTCCGCCGCGGTGCTGCTGCCGGCCCTGCTGGCGACACCCGCGCTGGCGCAGAAAGGCCGCGGCAACAACCCCGGCCTCGGCGCGATTTATGTCGAGAGCCAGGGCCTCTACTACGACACCTTCGCCACCACCAACCTGCCCCCGGTCGGCCGCTTCCAGCCGCTGTATCCCACCGGTGGCCCTGACGGCGGCCCGGCCACGCCCTACGGACCCGGCGACAATGGCTATGTCGGCGGTCGCTGGTGGATCGATACCAACATGGACGGTGAGCAGGATGCGGGGGACATGTACTTCTCCTGCCCGCTGTTGGGCCCCGGTCGCGCGGAACCCTGAGCGCTAACGGCGCCAGCCTGCGCTTTGTTGCTGCAGGCGTGGGACTTCGTAGCTCGACTTTGAACCGGGCAGCGCCTGCTCCGCGACAAAAGCGTTTATAGTCGCTGCGCAGGCGCTGCCCGGCCCAAAGTCTTGTGCCGTGCCGTAACGAGGGCGAATTACGCGCAACGCGAGCATCCAGTGGTGCACTGTTCCGTGCGAAGACTATAAACGCTGTCGTCGCAGCACGGGACAGTGCACCGCTGGATGCGTGATTCCGGGTAACTGCACTTTGTTCTCCGGGATAATTTCGTGACCTTTCTTATCTATACTCCAGTCACGCTGGAGGAAAGCCTGTGACACAACGCCAGATACTGGTCGTCGAAGACGAGAACGACATCGCCCAACTGGTCGCGCTGCACCTGCGCGACGAGGGCTTCGAGGTCACCGTGGCCAATGACGGTCACGCCGGCATGCGCCTGGCCTTCGCCCGCCAGTGGGATCTCGTCATCCTCGACCTGCGCCTGCCCGGTCCCGACGGCCTGGCCATCTGCCGCGCCCTGCGCGCCGAGCAGAACTACGTCCCGGTGCTGATGCTCACCGCCAAGTCCGCCGAGCTGGACCGGGTGCTGGGGCTGGAACTCGGCGCCGACGATTACGTGACCAAGCCCTTCAGCGTCTCCGAGCTGCTGGCGCGGGTGAAATCCCTGTTCCGCCGCGTCGACGCGCTCAGCCAGCAGGCGGAACCGGAAGTGGAGACGCTGGCCATAGGCGACCTCAACATCGACACCGCCAGCCGGGAAGTGCACGTCGGCGCGCGGCGGGTCGAGCTGACCGCCCGCGAATTCGACCTGTTGCTGCACTTCGCCCGCCACCCGGGGCGGGTGTTCTCCCGCGCGCAGCTGCTCGACTCGGTCTGGGGCTACGGCCACGAGGGCTACGAGCACACGGTGAATTCCCACATCAACCGCCTGCGCGGCAAGCTCGAACCGGACGGCGAACACCCGCGCTACATCGTCACCGTCTGGGGCGTCGGCTACAAGATGGACACCGCACTGCAGGCGCGGAGCGCATGAACGCCCTCTATACGCGGCTCGCCCTCTGCCTGCTGGTGATCATGCTGCTGGTGGGCGGCGGCTTCTACGCCCTGGAACAATGGAGCGCCCAGCGCTACCACGAGGAAGTCACCCAGCGCCTCAACGCCGATATCGCCATGTACGTCACCGGCCAGACCGCGTTGATCGAGAACGGCACGGTGAATCGCGCCGAGCTGGAGCGTCTCGCCGAGCGGGCGATGGTGATCAACCCCTCGGTGGAGGTCTACCTGCTCAACCGCGAAGGCACTATCCTCGGCCACGCCCTGCCGGCGGAGAGCGTGCTGCTGCAGCAGGTGGAGCTCGGGCCGCTGCGCGCCCTGATCGACGGCAGGAGTACACCGCCGACCTACGCGACGGATCCGCGCAACCCGGCACGGGAGAAAGTCTTCTCTGCGGCGCCGGTGATGGATGGCGACTCGCTGCAGGGCTATCTCTACGTGGTCCTCGGCGGCAGCAAGTACGACATGCTCGCCGACGCGGTGCGCGACAGCTACGCCCGCAACATCAGCCTGCTCGCCATCGGCGCCCTGGTGATCGGCGGCTTTCTCGCCGGCCTGCTGGTCTTCGCCCTGCTCACCCGCCGGCTGACCCGCCTGACCCGCGCCGTCGACGCCTTCGCCAGCAGCGGCATGCGCGACCCGGCACCGGCCGCCGATCTCCTCGCACTCAGTGCGCCGGCAAGGGGCGGCGACGAGATCGACAAGCTCGGCGCTGCTTTCAGCAGCATGGCCGGCAAGATCCGCGAACAGTTCGACGCCCTGCAGGAAAACGACCGCCTGCGCCGGGAACTGATCAGCAATGTCTCCCACGACCTGCGCACTCCGCTGGCGACGATGCACGGCTACGTCGATACGCTGCTGCTCAAGAACGACGAACTGGACAGCGCGGAGCGCGAGCGCTACCTGCGCATCACCCGCAAGCACACCCAGCGCCTGGGCACGCTGATCGGCGATCTCTTCGAACTATCGAAACTGGATGCCGGCGCCACGGCGCTGGCACTGGAGACCTTCTCCCTCTCGGAGCTGCTGCACGATGTCGTGCAGGACTTTGAACTGGAGGCCCGACGCCGCGACATCGCCCTGCAACTGGCGACACCACCGGGGCAGGCGCTGGTACTGGCCGATATCGGCCTGGTCCAGCGGGTGCTGGAAAACCTGATCCGCAATGCGCTGCAATACACGCCAGCGGGCGGCAGCATCGACGTACACCTCAACGCCAATCCGGAGGGCATCGCCGTGAGTGTCTCCGACACCGGCTGCGGCATCCCGGCGGAGGAGATCGGCAATATCTTCGAGCGCTATTTCCGCAGCAAGCAGCCGAGCGAGACCCGGGAACAATCCAGCGGCCTCGGGCTGGCCATCGTCAAGCGCATCCTCGACCTGCACGGCAGCCGCATCACTGTCAGCAGTGACACCGGCAAGGGGACCCGCTTCGAGTTCAACCTGCCGGCCGCAGCCTGACGTTCAGGACAGCATATCCAGGCCGGATCGAGACAGCCTCGGGCGCCTTGACCCTGCGTGCCGGCCAGACGCCGCACTCGCAGCTTTGGTCCGCGAAGCACCCGCACCGCTATAGACAGCGAGCCGCTTGAGCTACTGCTATCCTGTCAGCAGCAAATTTACCGCGGAGACAATCCATGGCCTGGTTGAAACTGGTCGTGACGGCTGCCCTGGGTGCCCTGCTCGCGGCGGCCTGCGCCACGACCCGACTCGATATTCCCGCCCTGCCGGGTGAAGGTAGCACGCCGGGCAAGATCGTCTGGCACGACCTGATTACCGATACCCCGGAGGCTAGCAGGACGTTCTACCGGGAACTGTTTGGCTGGGAGTTCAAGGCCCTGGGCGGCGGCGTCAACTACGAAGTCATCTACCACCAGGGCCAGCCGATCGGTGGGCTGGTCGACCAGACCCGCCTACCGCTGCAGACCGATATTTCCCAGTGGGTGGTGGTGCTTTCGGTGGACGACACCGATGCCGCGGCGGCGAAATTCAGCGCCGCAGGCGGCACTGTCTTCACCCCGCCCACCTCGCTGGGCAGCCGCGGCCGCCTCGCGGTGGTCGCCGACCCCCAGGGGGCGGTGCTCGCGCTGCTGGAATCGGGCGGCCACGACCCCGCGGACAACGGCGCGGTGCCCGCCAGTGGCAATTTCCTGTGGAACGAATTATGGACCGGTGATGTCACCCGCGCCGGCGACTTCTACGCCACGCTGGCGCCCTACGTCGATACTGCCCGCGACCTGGAATACCAGGGGCAGCGCGTCGATTACGAGATCCTGTCCAGCGCGAACCAGGCGCGACTGGGCATACGCAACAACCCGATCACCCAGTTGCCCCCGCAATGGGTCAGCTACCTGCGGGTAGCTGATACACAGCAGATGCAAGACCTGCTGGCCCGGGTCGAGAGCCTCGGCGGCAAGGTCCTGGTACCTGCCACGGCGCGCCCGGCCGGCGGCGAGGTCGCGATCATCGCTGACCCCTCCGGTGCCGGAATCGCCCTGCAGACCTGGCCCCTGGCCCGCGCAAGCGCGGACGTGGAGGCGAGCCAATGAGATTACTTCTGAAATACCTGTCCGCGCTTTTGCTGGCCCTGGCGATGCTCAGCCTGAGCGGCTGCTCCGACCCCCATGTCTACGGCAATATCGGGATTTCCAGCGGCTTCGGTGGCTACCACGGCGGCCATGGATCCGGCATCAGCACCAGCATCTCGATTGGTGGCCGCATCTTCTGAGCCGCGCCCGCGGCTGTGACCAGGCAGCGCCCCGGTTTAGCCGGTGAGCGCCGCGTCCTGGTGCTGGTTGACCACCACGATCCGCGCCCGCGGGAAACCATTGAAATCCGTCGCGGTGGCAGCGGTGTAGGCACCCATGCAGTGGCCCACCAGCAGGTCGCCGATCTGCAGTTCCGGCAGTGACAGGTCCTCGGCGATAACGTCGATGCTGTCGCAGGTCGGGCCGGAGAGCACACTGGGAATACGCTCGGCGCTGTCGCTGAACACCTCCAGCGGGTAGTGGGTGTGATCGAACATCTGGCCACTGTAGGAGCCGTAGACACCGTCGTCGAAGTAGTACCAGTAGCGGCCGTCGCGCAGGGCGCGGCCCATCACCGTGCAGACGCCGGTCATGGAGGGCGCAGAGAGAAAACGCCCCGGCTCCGCCAGCACGCTCACGCTGTCAGGCAGTTGCGCCAGCGCCGCGCGGATCGGTGCGCAGTAGGCGTCGATATCCACTTCACCCAGCGTGTAGGAGGCGGGGAAACCACCGCCGATATCGAGCAGGGAGAGCGGCGCCCCACCGCTGGCCCGGCGCTCGCGGATCAGCTGGTTGCAGGTCTCGATGGCCTTTACATGCTGGGCGGAATCGCCGGACTGGGAACCGACGTGGAAGGACAGGCCCTTGACCTGGATGCCGAGGCGGTCGGCCTCGGCCAGCAACGCGGGTACTTCCCCCGGCGCACAGCCGAACTTGCGCGACAGGTCCACCTTCGCCGAGGGCGAGCGGAAGCTCACCCGCAACAACAGGCTGGCCCGCGAGCGGTAGGGCAGGAACTTGGCGATCTCGTCCGGGTTGTCGACCACGAAGGTGGTGCAACCGTAGCGCAGGGCATCGATGATATCCCGCGGGCGCTTGATCGGGTGGGTGTGAATGGTGCGGCGCGGCGACACCGCGACTTCCCGCAGCATTTCCGCTTCGGCACTGGTGGCCATGTCGAAGCCCGCCCCCTCCTCCGCCAGCACACGCAGGACGTCCAGGTTGGGCAGGGACTTGATCGCGTAGAACAGTTCCACCCCCGGCAGCGCGGCTGCCAGGCTGCGGTACTGGAAGCGCAGCCGCTCGCAGTCGAGTAACAACAGCGGGGAATAACCACTTTCCCGGATCAGCGTCCGGTAGCGCTCGGCATCCGCCGCGGGTGACACCTTCACCAGATTGGTCATAGGACCCTCGTCCTCGCAAATCGCCGCACCGCGGCGGCTTCCAGTATGCGGGCCGCCTGCGCAGCCCGTGCCCTTGCCTTTGCCGCCGGTCTAGCCGGCCAGGCTGTCGAGAATGTACTGGGGCAGGTTGAAGGCGCCCACGTGCATCCCGGGGTTGTAGTAGCGGGTCTTGATGCCACTCGCCGCGTAACGCGCGGCGATGACTTCCCGGGCCTGCTGGCGCAGGGTCGCGTCGTCGCTGGCCCAGGCCAGGGTCATCACCCCGCCGACGTAGGTCGGCACCGCCACCTGGTAGAAGTGGTAGTCGGCGAATACCGGTGCCATGCGCGCGGCCGTGGTGCTCACCTCGTCGGGCTGCATGAAGGCGACGCCGTTCTGCGCCACCATGATGCCGCCCGGGTTCAGGCAGTCGTGGCAGGCGGTGTAGAAATCCTTGGTGAACAGCGCCTCGCCGGGACCGATGGGATCGGTGGAGTCGCTGATGATGACGTCGAATTTCTCTGCGGTGTTGGCGACGAAGGCAGCGCCGTCGTCGATCACCAGGTTCAGCCGCGGGTCGTCGAAGGCGCCGGCCGAATGGTTGGGAAAGTATTCCTTCGCCATCTCCACCACCGCCTGGTCGATCTCCACCATGGTGATGCTTTCCACCGCGGTGTGGCGGCACACCTCGCGCAGGATGCCGCCGTCACCGCCGCCGACGATCAGCACCTTGCGTGGCGCGGGGTGGGCGAACAGCGGCACGTGAGTGAGCATCTCGTGGTAGATGAACTCGTCGGCCTCGGTGGTCTGGATGATGCCATCCAGCGCCATCACCCGGCCGAACAGGCCATTGCGGAAAATCACCAGCTGCTGGTGGCCGGTCTTGACCTCGAAGAGTACCTCGTCGACGCGGAATTGCTGGCACCAGGCGTCGTAGAGAGTCTCGTCGAACTTGCGTCCGGTCATTCCGCCAGGACCCCGCGGAGCTCCTCGGTGATGTTCATGCGTTTCGGGTAGAAGGCGCGCTTGAGCACACCGATGGCCTGCTCCGGGCGGGAGTCGCCACACATGAACACGTCGAAGGCGGCGTAGTTGCGCTCCGGCCAGGTGTGTACGGAGATGTGCGACTCGGCCAGTACGGCCACGCCGGAGATGCCGCCGTTGGGGGTAAAGTGGTGCAGGTGAATGTGCAGCAGGGTCGCACCGGCTTCTTTCACGCATTCCACCAGGGCTTTTTCCATCCGCTCGAGATCATCCAGGTGCTTGGCGCCCCAGAAATCGATGATCAGGTGGGTACCGGCGAAAACGGTTTCGCCACGAGTGATGAAGTGGTCGGCGGGGAGTTCGTCCTCACCGGGCTGGTGATGGGCCGGCCAGTTCTGGTTGGCGGCGATTGAGCGTACTACATCAAGATCAACAGGTGCGGCGTCGTATGCCATCCTATCGGGCTCCTCATAAGGCAGTGGTTGAAAATATTTCTGCAACGCATCTGCCAGAGGTGTTCAGACGGCCTCTCGATTGCGGTGCAGCTCAGCGGACTAACATAAAAAAGCTCAGGTTGCTTTGATGGCGGCAATCATAGACTGAATTTGTTACGACGCAACAATTTTTTATGCATTTACCTTGCTGCAAGAGCCCGCCTCACGGCGGCTGGCAAGTCACGGCGAGGTCGGGTGCTGGGTCGCTAGAAAGTCCCTCACATGGCGCACCAGGGGGTCGTCCCGCAGGCGCTTGTGCCAGGCGATATGCAGGGCGTAATCGGGTATCTCGACCGGCGGGTTGAAGTAGGCCAGCAGGCCCTGGGAGTGCTCGCGCAGACTCGATGTCGGCAGGGTTGCGATCAGGTCGGTGCCCGGCAACAGCGCGGCCACCGCCCCGAAGGTGGGCACGACCACGCCGACCCGTCGCTCGCGACCCAGCTCGCGCAGGCGGGTATCCACCGAGCTGTAGGCCTCCCCGCGCCCGGAGACCAGGATATGCGGCCAGGCCAGCCAGCTGTCGAGATTGAACTGCGCCGCCGCCGGGTGATCGTGGCGCATGGCCACCGTGTAGGCCTCGCGGCCGATCACCCGGGTCTCGAAGGGCGCCCCGGGCTGCGGAAACTGCGACACCGCCAGGTCGACCTCCCCATCCGCCAGTTCGTCGAGGGCGCGGCCGGGACCGAACCAGGCGGTGAATACCAGGTCGACGCCGGGAGCCACGTCTGCCAGGTGCTGGATCAGCGACCGGCCGAGAGTCAGGATCAGCGAGTCCGACATAGACACGCGCAGGGTCTGCTGGATCTCGGCCAGCGGGTGAGCGTCGATTTCGAGTACCGAGCGCACGCCCGCGAGCAGCGGCTGCAACTCCTCGCGCAGGCGCTGGGCCTTGGGCGTCAGGCGCATGCCGCCGCCGGCGCGCAGCAGCAAGGGGTCGTCGAACAGCTGGCGGCAGCGGGTCAGGGCACTCGAGGTCGCGGGCTGCGACAGGCCGATGCGCTGGGCCGCGCGGGTCACGTGGGCTTCCTGCAGCAGTGCGTCGAGCACCACCAGCAGGTTGAGGTCGATCTTCTTGATATCCAGCATATGAATAATTCACTATTGCGTATATCAGCAGAACAAATCCTAGTGCAGACTGGCAGGGCATTACCAGTCGCCCTGACGGGCGAGATACCGGCTCCAACCATAAGAGGAAGCTGCAATGCCCAAATACGTCATTGAGAGAAACATCCCCGGTGCGGGCAACCTGAGCGCCGCCGACCTGCAGGGTATATCGCAAAAATCCTGCGGCGTACTGCGCGAGATGGGCCCGGAGATTCAGTGGATACAGAGCTACGTCACCGGCGACAAGATCTACTGCGTCTATATCGCGCCGAACGAGGCCGCCGTCCGCGAGCACGCGGAGCGCGGGGGCTTCCCCGTCGACAGCATCGAGAAAGTTGCGACGATAATCGACCCGACAACCGCCGATTGAGCACTTCGCCGGTGGCATGTCCGCGGTGCGGCCCGGATAATGGGGGCTCGTACCACGGACATCCACCATGCCCGCCGACGCTTCTCCAGACGAACTGCACCGACTCGCCGTCAAGGCGCTCAATCGCGGCGACCTGCGCGGCATGGCCGGCCACTGCCAGGCCCTGCTCGGCGCCGACCCCGCCCACGCCGACGCCTGGTTCCTGCTGAGTATCGCCGCCGAGGCCAGCCGCGACCTGCCGCGGGCACTGGCGCTGGTGGAAAAAGCCTGCGGCCTGGTCACGGGCAACGCCGAGTACCTCGCCCAGCAGGCCAAACTGCTGCTGCAACTGCGCCGGCCGCAGGCGGCGTGCGAGGCCGCCGATGCCGCCCTGGCCGCCGGTGCGCGGCGGGCCCTGACCCTCGACACCCTCGGCGTGGTGTTCACCCGCCTCGGCGAGCACCAGCGCGCGGCGCAGAGCCTGCGCGAGGCGGTGGCGCTGGCGCCGGGCAACCCCCAGTTCCATTTCAACCTCGCCTCCGCGGAACAATTCCGCGGCGACCTCGACAGCGCCCGCCGCCACTACCAGGAGGCCATTCGCCTGCAGCCGGGTTTCGCCCGCGCCTGGTGGTCGCTCACTGAACTGGAGAAGAACGCCCCGGACCCGGCCCGCTCGGCGACCCTGGAAAAGCTGTTTGGCGCCGCCGGCGAAAACTCCGTGGACCGCCTCTACCTCGGCCACGCCGTCGCCCGGGTACGCGAGCAGGCCGGCGATTACGCCGGCGCCTTCGCAGCGCTGCAGGCGGCCAAGGCGGTCCGGCGGGATTCCCTGCACGCGGCCGCCGAGCGCGACAGCGCGATGTTCGACGTCCTGCAGCGCCACTTCAGCGCAGCCGACACCGGCCTGCGACCCGCGCCGCAGGGCGCGGGCAACCCGCTGTTCATCGTCGGCATGCCGCGCAGCGGCACGACCCTGGTCGAGCAGATGCTCGCCGCACACCCGGCCATCGACACCTTCGGTGAGCTGCAGGATTTCCCCCACGCGGTGCGCGCGGCGCTGGCCAACCCCGCCGCGCCGATGCTCGACGAGAGTGTGGTGGCCAGCGCGCTGGCCGAGGCGCCGGAGGCAATCGCCAGCCGCTACCGCCAGGCGCTGGGGGAGCGGAGCAGCATCCCGGCCCCGGGCATCCGCTACGGTATCGACAAGCTGCCGCTCAATTTTCTCTACCTGGGCTTTATCCTGCGGGCGCTGCCGGCGGCGCGGATCGTTCTCGTCCGCCGCCACCCCCTGGACACCTGCCTGAGCAATTTCCGCCAGCTCTTCGCGGTGGACTTTTCCTACTACGACTACGCCTGCTCTCTGCAAGATACCGCGCGCTACTACCTGCACTTCGAGCGCCTGTGCCGGCACTGGCAGACGCTCTACGGGAGACGCATCCACACGCTGGATTACGAGGAACTGGTGGCAGCGCCGCGGGCGACCCTGGAGGGCACCCTGGCCTACCTCGACCTGCCCTGGGATGACGCCTGCCTCGCCTTCCACCAGCGCGGCGGCGTGGTGACCACGGCCAGTACGGTACAGGTGCGCGAACCGCTGTACGCCAGCGCGGTGGGGCGCTGGAAGCGCTATGAGAAGGAACTGGCCCCGGCCAGGGCCATACTGGAGGCGGCCGGCATTCCCTGTGACTGAATGCCGGCCGGGGAGCAAGCCGCCCTAGAAATCGTAGGTCAGGCGGATGCCGTAGGTGCGCGGCGTACCGACGTACTGGCCGTAGCCGCGGTCGATGAAGCCGTTGTAGCTCAGGCCCGGGCCATTCTTCTCATCGGCCAGGTAACGCCGGGTGGTCCGGGTACCGGTGATGTAGTACTCGTCCCAGAGGTTGTCGATGAAGGCCTGCACCATCCAGCCGTCGCGGGCCAGGCTGGCGCTCAGGTGGTGGACGTCATAGGAGGGAATCGACTCGCCGCCGTAGTCCCCGCCCTCACCGGTCTCCGGATCGATCAGCGGATCCTCGTCGCCGCCGACGATGTTGTAGATGTCGCCGGAGTAGACCAGGCCGTAATTGACCCGCAGGTCCATGCCGTCGAAGACGGTGTCGGTGTAGGTGACATTGAGGGTGCCCTGGTGCTCCGGCGAACCGGGCAGCCGCGCCCCGGACTCGGCGTCCAGCGGGCCGACCAGGCCGGGGGCGTATTCGGTCAGCTCCGCCTGGGTGTAGGCGTAGGTCGCGGAGACTTCCCAGTTGTTGCCGAGCAGGTAGGTGCCCTGGAACTCCAGGCCCTTGCTCTCCGCCGCGGAGCCGTTGCCGATGATCGGCAGCGAGCCCTGTTCGGTAACCGTCGCCACCTGCAGGTCCTGCCAGTCGATGTAGTAGATCGCCGAGATGATCGACAGGCGGCCGTCGAGCAGGGTGCCCTTGTAGCCGATCTCGTAGTTGTCGATGGTGTCCGGGTCGATGCTGATCTCGTCGGGCAGCGCGCACAACTGCTGCTCACCACTGCCGATCTGTTCGGGCGTACACTCCGGCACCGCGTTCACGCCGCCGTTGCGGTAGCCCTCGGAGTAGGTGAAATAGACCATGTTGTCCGCGTCGACATCGAAGGCGAGGTTGAACTTCCACAGGTCGCCGCTGCTGCCGCCGTTGTTCTCACCGAGGTCGATGAAGATCGAGTCCGGCGGCGCACCGCCGAATACCGTGTCCGCCAGTGGCAGGCCGAAGCCGCCGATGGTATCCACCTCGTAGTCGTAGTCCCGGTAGCCGACCGTGACTTTGACGCGTTCATCCCAGAAGCGGTAGGCGAGCTCGCCGTAGATCGCCTTTTCCTCGTCATTGACGTCGCTCAGTTCGATGTACTCGAGGCTGTCCGGGCGCAGTTGCACACCGCCGTATTCATCCACCGCGAACTGGTCGAAGCCGGGGGTGTACTCGCGGCTCTCGGCTTGCTGCTCGAACTCGTTGTCGAAGTAGCCGAGCACCCAGGAGAAGGGGCCCTCGTGCAGCGAGACCAGGCGGATTTCCAGGGTTTCGGTTTCCTCCGTGGCGTCCTCCCGGGTGTAGGCGGAGAAGGTGGGGAAGAACTCGTAGCCGTAATCGAAGCCGATCAACAGGTCGGTCTGGTCGCGCTGGCCGCGCTCGTTATAGTCGGTCTCGCCGTAGATCAGGCTGGCCTCGGCGATGTCCATGACATTCGCCTTCACATCCAGGCTGATCAGCTCGTTGCGGAAATTGTTCGGCTCCTCGTAGCGCAGGCCCGATTCGTACTTGCCGGTGCCGAAGGCCAGCCGGTGGGCCAGCTGGCGGCCCTCCGCCTCGGTGTCCTGGTAGACGTACCAGAGATTCGCGTCCAGCCAGTCGGTCGGGGTAAAGCGCAGGTTGACCCGGCCGGCCAGGGTTTTCTCGCCGTTGGCGTCCTCCACCTTGCGCAGGTTGGCCGCCACGTCCGCCGGGTTGCCGAAATCCGGCTGCGGGTTGGAGACGCCCGCCTCGCGGACCACGTAGTTGTAATCGAGGAAGCCGGGGTCATCGAGCTGGTCGAGGCTGGCGCGCACCGCCAGCATGTCGCTGATGATGGGGATGTTGAGGGTCACGCCCGCGTCGTAGAGGAAGCCGTCGCTCTCCTCGTTGTAGGAGAAGTTGCCGCGGGCCTGGCCGCTGAACTCGCTGGTGTCCGCCGGGTTGGGAATGTAGCGCACGGCGCCGCCCATGGTGCCCTTGCCGTAGAGCGTGCCCTGGGGCCCGATCAGCACCTCGACCCGCTCCATGTCCACCGGCTTGACGTCGAAGGTCACCGGGATGTCGCCGAAGTAGGTCGCGACCGTATCGCTGAGATAGCCCGGTCCGAGCTGGGTGGTATTGAGGCCGCGCACCAGGAGGTCGGGCACCTCGTCGCGCGGACCGCGGTCGATCACGGTCAGTCCCGGCACGTAGTTGGCGATCTCGCTGATGCCGAAGAGCCGCTGGTTGGTAATCATGTCGCCGCTGACGGCGGAGATATTGATCGGGATATCCTGGATCGATTCGGCGCGCCGGGAGGCGGTCACCACCACCTCCTCGAGCATCGGCCCGGCATTCTGGGCCTGGGCCGCAGGTAGCCAGCCGAGGGCCGGGAGTGTCGCCAGGGAAACTGCCGTGGCCAGACGGCGCTGGCGCCATGGTGTTCTGTGCATGATCTTTGCCCCCATTTCTTTAGATGGAATTGTGCTCTTCTCACAGCCGCTTTCCCTGGCAGCTTATGCGCAGTTTAAGTGCAAGAAGCAGACCATTGCCACGCATTTGCGGCGAATTGCCGGGAAGTCCCGATCAGCCGCAACAGCCGGGGCCGACACGGCTTGCAGCTGCACCACGCCGGGCGGGCCCGCCCGCGCCTGCACCGTCACGGTGCGGCGGTGAACCAACTTGGCAGTTCCCGCAAAGGGGCCTAGACTCCCCGCGATGCAGAGTTCGCAGTCCATCGTCCGCAGGGGCATCATCGATGCCCTGCCGCTGTTCATTCCCGCCATCCCCTTCGCGCTGGTACTCGGGGTGGCGATCGCGCAGGCGGGCATTGCGCCGGCAATCGGCTGGAGCAGTTCCTGGCTGATCTACGGCGGCGCCTCCCAGCTCACCCTGATCACCCTGCTCGGCGAGGGCGCGGCGGCCGCCGCGGCAGTCACTGCAGCCCTTATCGTCAACGCCCGCCACCTGATGTACTCCGCCGCGATGGCGCCGGTCTTCCAGCAACAGCCGGCCTGGTTCCGCTGGCTCGGCTCCTACTTCCTCATCGACCAGGTCTTCGCCCTGTGCGTGCTGCGCAGCGACCTGCCGGCGCGGGAGTTCCGCCACTACTACCTCGCCGTGGGAGTCACCTTCTGGCTGTTGTGGGTGGCGGCCAACGGCGCCGCCCTCTTCGTCGGCCCGACCGTGCCGGCGCAGTGGCAGCTGGGTTTCGCGGTGCCGGTGATGTTTACCGCACTGGTGGTGGTGAGCATCGACCGCTGGCCGAAGCTGCTCGCCGCCCTGGTCGCGGCGGGCGTTACCTGGCTGTGTGCGGACATGCCGCACCGCTCCGGCCTGCTGCTCGGGGCGCTGGCCGGCGTGGTCACCGGCGTCACCTGTGACCGGACTGAGCGCCAGTGAACGCCCTGTTGTCGATTCTCGTCGCCGGCCTCGGCACCTATTTCAGCCGCTCGGTGTTCATCATCGCCCTCGCCAACCGGCGCATACCGCGCAACCTCAGCCTGGCGATGGAATACGTCGGCCCGTCGGTGCTGGCGGCGCTGGTGGCTTCGCTGCTCTCCACCCCCTCCGCCAGCGGCGGCCCCGGGGCGCCCGAACTCCTGGCGCTGGCCGTCGCCATTCTCCTCGCCTGGAAAACCCGCAGGCACCTGCTCACCCTCGCCGGCGCCATGGCGACCTTCTGGATTGCCGGCTGGCTGCTCGGCATGTGACCCCCGCCCCAGCGCCCACAGGCCCGCCGCGGCGGCAGGGGATGGACTACACTGACCTTGCCCTGACCGAGGAGGAAGCCATGCCGCGCCGCCACCGCATCACCCGCCATTCCCTGCACTGCCTTCTCGGCGCACTGCTGCTCCTGCAGGCCAGCTTCAGCGCCGCCATCGACTGGCCCCAGGAGGTCAGCGCGGAGGAAGGCACCATCGTGGTCTACCAGCCGCAGCCGGAGTCACTCGAGGGCAACCAGTTGCAGGGGCGCGCCGCCATGTCGCTGGAACTGCAGGACCGCGAGGACGCCATCTTCGGCGCGTTCTGGTTCCAGGCCACCATCGATACCGATGGCGACGCCGGCACCGCGCTGATCCGCGATATCAAGGTCACCCGGGTGCGCTGGCCGGACTCGAAAGACGCCGGCGAACAGCGCTTCACCGCGGTGGTGGAGAGCGCAATCCCCGAGACCGGCTTCAGCATCTCCCTGGACCGCCTCTCCGCCAGCCTCGAGTCGGCGCAGATCGAGCAGCGCAGCCTCGCCGAACTGAAACACGAGGCGCCGGCGATCGTGTTCCGCGAGCAGCCCGCGGTGCTGCTCAGCTACGATGGCAAACCGCGCTACCACGCGATCGACAACAGCCCCTACGAGCGAGTGGTGAATTCCCCGATGGCCGTGGTGCGCAGGCAGGGCAGCGGCGAACACTGGCTCACCAGCGGGCAGTTCTGGTACGCGGCAAAAGACCCGATGGGTCCCTGGACGCCCAGCCAGTCGCCGCCCGCCGACCTGCGGCAGATGGCGCAGTCCGCCGACACCGGCGAGGAAGCCCAGCCGGGCTCGCCGCCGGAAATCGTCAGCGCCGACAGCCCCACCGAGCTGATCGTCTCCCAGGGCAAGCCCGACTGGCAGTCCCTGCCGGGCGGCAAGGTGCTCTACGTGCAGAACACCGAGTCGCCCTGGCTGCGCGACCTCGGCAGCGGCAACATGTACCTGCTGCTGTCCGGGCGCTGGTATCGCAGCAAGGCGGCCCAGGGCCCGTGGACCTTTGTCCCCGCGGACGAGCTGCCCGCCGGCTTCGCCGAGATCCCGCCGGACTCCGACCTCGGTGGCCTGCGCGCCTCGGTCGCCGGCACCGCGGAGGCGGAGGATGCCATGCTCGACGCCGGCATCCCGCAGACCGCGGCGATCAAGCGCGACGAGGCGACGCTCGAGGTGCAGTACGACGGCAAACCGAAGTTCGAGCGTATCGCCGGCACCAGCGTCGCCTACGCGGTGAACACCGCCAGCCAGGTGCTGGAAATCAACAGCCGTTATTACGCGGTCGACAACGGCGTCTGGTTCACCGCCGCCTCGGCCAGCGGCCCCTGGCAGGTGGCGGACAGCATCCCCGAGGAGGAAATCGAGAAGATCCCGCCGAGCTCGCCGGTCTACAACACCACCTACGTGCACATCTACGAGTCGACGCCGAGCGTGGTCTACACCGGCTACCTGCCCGGCTACCTGTGGAGCTTCCCCTATTACGGCGTGCCGGTGTACGGCACCGGCTGGTACTACCCGCCCTACTACGGCAGCTATTACTACCCGCGCCCGCCGACCTGGGGCTTCAACGCCGGCTGGAATCCCTGGACCGGCTGGAGCTTCGGCCTCAGCTATTCCAACGGCTTCTTCAATTTCGGCGTCGGCTGGAACGCCGGCTATCCCGGCGGCTACCGCCCCTGGGGTTGCTGCAACGGCTGGTACGGCGGCGGCTACCGCGGCCCGGTGATCATCAACACCGGCAATATCAACATCGGCAACAACGTCAATTTCGGCAACCGCACCAACATCGGCAACAAGGTCGGCAAACCGGGACACAGACCGCCGGCCGGCGACCGCGCCAACAACCTCTACCACAACGCCGCCAACCGCGGCCGGGTGGCCGACCGCGCCACCGCGCAGGCGCAGCTCAGGCAGGCCCGCCCCGCCACCGGTCGCGCCAACGACGTCTTCGCCGACAGGCAGGGCAATGTGGCGCGCAAGGCCCAGGACGGCTGGGAAGCGCGGCAGAACGGCCAGTGGAGCAAACCCCAGGTCAGCGACGCCCAGCGCGACCAGGCCCGCAGCACCCTCGAGCAACACAGCACTGCCCAGCAGCGCCAGGCGGCCCAGGACGCCATCCAGAAGCGCAGCCAGATGAGCAGCGGGCAGTTCAGGGCGCCGCAGATCGACCGCGGCGGCCTGGAGCGGGCCAACCACGCGCGCCAGCGCGGCATGAGTCGTGAAATGGCCCGGCCCCAGCGCCGCGACTTCGGCGGCGGCGGGTTGGGTGGCGCCGGCATGCGCCGGCGCTGAAGCCCCGGGGATAACCGGGGCGGCCAGGCCAAGCAGCGCTGCCCGCCGGCAACTACCAGATCAACCTCTACGATCTCGGCGGCGGCGCCCAGAACCTGGACTACGCCGCGCCCGACGCGCCGGTCGAGTCCGCGGTGCAGATCGTCATCGGCAATGACGTGCTGGGTGAAGTCGGCGATGCCATGGGCCGGCTGCTGACCGATCTCGACCTCAACGCGGTACTGGGCATCGACCCGACGGAATGTGTCATCGACACCATCTTCCGCATCGGCTGGCAACACACGCAACAGGCTCCCGCGGGAGCCTGTTTTTTTTGCGCGCCGCGACAGCTGCCCCTAACCGCGACCGGCCAGGTGAACTGCGAGCAGCCTGGCACTTTCCGCCATCGCCGCGAGGCTGGCGGTGTGCCCGGGCAGCACGGTCATGAAGCCGTGAATCATCCCCGCGTAGCGGGTGGCCGTCGCCGCCACACCCGCCGCCTGCAGTTGCTCCACCAGTAATTCCCCCTCGTCGCGCAGCACGTCGTACTCCGCCGTCATCACGTGGGTCGGGGGGAAGCCCCGCAGGTCTGCCTGCAGTGGCGACCAGAGCTCATCCGCGCCAGGATCTGCCGCCCCGCGGTACTGCTGCCAGTACCAGGCCATGCGCGCGGCGGTCATGAAGGGGCCGGTTTTGAAGGCGGTGTAGGAGGCGCAGGCCATCTGCGGATCGAGGGCGGGATTCACCAGCAGCAGGTATCGCGGCGCGCGCTCCCTGCGCTGCAGCAGCAAGCGGGTGAGGCCGAGCGCGATATGCCCGCCGGCACTGGAGCCACACAGTGCGAAGCGCTGGCTGTCCAGGCCGAGGCCGGCGGCCTGCTGCCGCAGCCATTGCCAGGCTGCGTGGGCATCGTGAATCGCCGTGGGGAAGGGATACTCCGGGGCCAGCCGGTAATCCAGCGAGGCCACCACGCAGCCGGCCAGTTCGGCCAGGCGCGCACAGCGCGGGTCGTCCATCTCCACCGTGCCGCCGACAAAGCCGCCGCCGTGCAGGTAGAGCAGCGCGGGGCGCTCGCTTCCCGCCGACTCCGGGTAGTACAGGCGCAGCCGCAATTCGCCGCCGCCCGCCAGGGGCAGGTAGCGGTCCGCGCTGTTCTGCGGCGGCGCCGGCGCCGGCAGCACCGGGCGGGCGATACGCATGGCCTCTGCCAGCGGCAGCGCGGCGAGGTCGATGAGGGGCATGTCGCCAACGGCGTCGAGCACCGCCTGCACCTGGGGGTCGAGCTGCAAGCCACTCATGCCCTCAGCCCCCGGCCCGCTTCCAGAAACCGCTTTGCAGCTCGACCGGCAGCTCGGTCATGCCGAGCACGCCGCAGGCAACCTGCCGGGCGGACAGTTCATTATCGAAAGCCTCGGCGACGGACTCCGCCGTCCACTCCTCGCGGTAGACCGGGGGCTGCAGCAGCGCGGGGTGGGTGTAGAGGTGGATCTCGCCCTTGTCGATGCGCACCAGCTGGCCGTTGACGTCCTTCGCGCGATCCGAGAGCAGGTACTCGAGTACCGGCGAGTTGGCTTCCGGCGGCTGTATCTCGGCGTAGCGGCGGGCGATCTCCGGGTCCTTCAGTTGCTCCTCGGTGAGCCCGCCGATGGTGGTCCGGCCGAAGGGCGACAGCGCGTTGACCCTGACCCCGCTGCCCGCCAGTTCCAGCGCCCAGGTGTAGACCATGGAGGCCACCGCGCCCTTGCTGGCGCCGTAGACGCCCATGGTCGGCATGCCCATGTGCGCGCCGGAGACCACGTTGACGATGGAGCCGCTGCCCTGGGCCAGCATCGGCCCCACCGCGTGCGCGCTGCAGTGCAGGGTGCCCATGACGTTGACCTCGAGCATGCGCCGGGCGCGCCCGGGCTGGAAGTCCCGGAGGCTTTCCAGGTAGTACAGCGCGGCGTTGTTCACCAGGCCGTCGATCCTGCCGTAGCTGGCGAGGCAGGTTTCCACCAGCCGGCCGGCCTCGTCCCAGTCGGAGATATCCGCGATGCAGGCCACCGCCCTGCCACCCTCGGCGACAATCGCCTCGGCGGTGGCCAGGGCAGAATCGTCCACATCGTTGATGACCAGCGCTGCGCCCTGGCGCGCGGCGCCCATGGCACAGGCCGCGCCGATGCCCTTGCCCGACCCGGTTATCACTATTGCCTTGTTATCCAGCATTGTTTGGCTCCCTGGTTGTATGGTTATCTGTCCGGTCCCCGGCGAAACCGCGCTCCAGCAGCGCTACCAGCGCCAGCACGGCGGGCGTCTCGCGCGACTTCTCCCAGGCCACGGCGAGCTGCAGGGGGATATCCAGGTCCTCGACCTCGAGGTAGGTGACCCCATCGATGGCAGCGCTCGCGGCCAGGGCGGAATTGTAGAGGGAGACCGCCAGGCCCTCGGCGACCATGCTCACCAGGCCCTCGGCCTCCAGCGCGATGCGCGGCTCGAGCCCGCCGCGCTGGCAGGCGGCGAGCATCTCCCGGTAGGTCTCCGGGCGCAGGGTGGGCGAGGGAAACAGCATGTCCTCGCCACTGAGGTCGGCGAGGCGGATGCTGCCGCGGCCGGCCAGGCGGTGGTCCCGGGCGACCATCACCACGTAGCGGTCGCGGCGCAGGTCGCGGTAGGCAATGCCCGGCGGGTAAGGGGGGCGCCGGTACTGCAGGCCGAGGTCGATCTCGCCGCGCGCCAGGGCGCCCATCTGCTGGTCCGAGGGCACCAGGTGCAGCTTGAAGTTGACCCCCGCTACCGAGCGCTTCGCCGCGCCGATCGCGGCTACCGCCGCGCGCATCTGCGCCACTACCGTGGTCAGGCCGACATTGACCGTGCCGTAGCGACCCTGGGCCGCCAGCCGGGTGCGCTCCCTGGCCGTCTCCAGCTGCGCCATGATCTGGCGCGCCTCGGTGCAAAGCACCTCTCCCGCCGCGGTCAGCCGCACGCCCCGGGAGGAGCGTTCGAACAGCGCCACCTCCAGCTCATCCTCGAGGTCCCGCACCCGTCGCGACAGCGCCGGCTGGGCGATGCACAGCCGCCGTGCCGCGCGGTGGAAACTGCCTTCCTCGGCGACCGCGATGAAGTAGCGCAGGTGTTTCAGGTCCATCGAAGCTGGCCGGGGGCCCTCCGCCGGTGAATGGGTTTGGCGACATCGTCGCCAGGGGGACTATAGCCTGCGGCCGGCGATACCAACCAATGTTTAATATCTATCGTGGCAATGCCGCTACAGCATAGCCGAGCGGGTCGGCGACCGCCCGCGGGCCGCACCGCGCCAGGCGCCGGACCACATGACTGCCGATGCCGTAGCGCTATAACCAGGAGAGCCAAACGGCAGTAACAGGGCATCGGCGGATTCCCGTATGCTCAGCCCGTAAAGGCGCACCCGGCGCCCGATTACCCCGGAGGTCACGTGAGCAGCCCTGCAGATAACTATGATATCGCCGTCATCGGCGCCGGCTTCGGCGGCATCTACGCCGCCCACCGCTTTCGCCAGGCGGGCCTCTCGGTGCTCGGGCTGGAGGGCGCGCCCGGGGTGGGCGGGGTCTGGTACCACAACGGCTACCCCGGCTCGCGGGTCGACACCGACAGCGTCGACATGTACAGCTACCTGTTCTCCCGGGAGATCTACGACGGCTGGCAGTGGCGCGAGCGCTACGCGGCGCAGCCGGAGCTGCTGGAACACCTCAACTGGGTCGCCGACAAGCTCGATGTGCGCAGGCTGTTCCGCTTCAACTGCTGGCTGCGCGATGCCAGCTGGTGCGAGCAGCAGCGCCGCTGGCAACTGGAGACCTCGACAGGCGAGCGCTTCAGCTGCCGCTTCCTGGTGATGTGCACCGGCAACCTCTCCGAGCCCAAGCCGGTGCCCTTCGCCGGCATCGAGAACTTCAGGGGCGAGTGGGTGCAGAGCAATCGCTGGCCCCGGCGCGAGGTGGACTGGGCAGGCAAGCGGGTGGCCATCGTCGGCACCGGCTCCTCGGGGGTGCAGGCCACCCCGGTGGTGGCGGCCACGGCGCAGTCACTGCACGTGTTCCAGCGCACCCCGCACTATGGCGTGCCCGCCCGCAACGGCCCGCCGGACCGCGAGAAGGCGCAGTACATCGCCGCCAACCTGGCCGACTTCAAGGAGGCCTTGCTCGGCCGCCCGACCCTGCCCACCGGCCAGGAGGACCGCAAGCCGGCCATGGCCTACACGGCAGAGGAACGCCAGGCGCGGATGGAGCAGCAGTGGCAGTTCGGCGGCCACGGCATGGCCTACGTGTTCGAGGACATCGGTGTCGACCGCGAGGCCAACGCCATCGCCGCGGAGTTCGTCCGCGGCAAGATCCGCCAGCGGGTCGACGACCCGGAGACCGCGGAGAAACTCTGCCCCGACTACCCCATCGGCACCCGCCGCCTGATCCTCGAGATCGGCTACTACGAGTGCTTCAACCAGCCCAACGTCTCGCTGGTGGACATGCGCGAGACGCCGATCGAGGCGATCACCGCAAGCGGCATCCGCACCAGCGACAGCCACTACGAGTTCGACCTGATCATCTTCGCCCTCGGCTTCAAGCCCTTCCTCGGCGCCATCGACCGCGCCGGGGTGCGCAACGCGCAGGGGCAGACGCCGCGGGAGGCATGGGCGCGCGGGCCGCGCACGGTGTTCGGCCTGATGACGCCGGGTTTCCCCAATTTCTTCCACCCCACCAACGCCGGCAGCCCCTCGGTACTGGGGCCGCTGATCCTGGAGAACGAGTTCCACTGCGACTGGATCGCGGACTGCATCGCGCACATGCAGGCATCGGGATTCGAGGTGGTCGAGGCCAGCGCCGCGGGCGCCGACCTGTGGGGACAGAAATCCGCCGCGGTGGCGGAGCACATGCTGCGCCGCCAGGTGGACAACTACATGGTCCACGTCAACGCCGACGACGGCTCGCGGGTATTCCAGCCCTGGGGCGCGGGCATGGCCACCTTCGTGCCCGAGGTGCGCGCCATGACCGCGAACGGCTACCAGGGTTTCAGCTTCAGCTGAGCTCCGCCTGCAGCCGGTGCTTGAGCACCTTGCCGGCGTCGTTCTTGGGCAGTGAGTCGCGCAGCTCCACCTGCTCGGGGATCTTGAACTTGGCCACGCCCTCGGCGATCAGGAACTCGGCCAGCGCCGCCACGTCCGGCTGCGCACCGCCCGCCGGCACGATCACCGCGCAGGCCCGCTCGCCGGTTTTCGGGTCCGGCAGGCCGACGATGGCCACCTCGCTGATCGAGGGCAGCTTCACCAGCAGGTCTTCCACTTCCTTGGGGGCGATGTTCTCGCCGTTGCGAATGATGATGTCCTTGATCCGCCCGGCGATCACCAGGTAGTCGGCGTCGACCCAGCGGCCGATGTCGCCGGTGCGGTAAAAGCCGCGCTCGTCGAAGACTTTCGCCTCATCCTCGGCGTGCACATAGCCGACCAGCATCTGCGGCCCGCGGGCCAGCACCTCGCCGGCGGCGGAGAGTTCCACCTCGGCAATGCCGGGACGGCCGTCGGTTTCCGCGGCGTGCTCGACATCGCCGGCATCGGTGACGCCGACAGTGGTGACCGGCACCTCGGTGGAGCCGTAAACGCGCGTGACCACCGCCTTCTCGAAATAGTCCCGCGCCTCGCGGATCAGCGAGGGCGGCACCGAGGCGCCGCCGCAGATGAACACCTTGAGGTCCGGCAGGCGGGTGCCTGCCGCCCGCGCCGCCGCCAGCAGGGCGACCAGGAAGGGCGTGGCGCCGGCGAAGTGGGTGCAGCGCTCGCTCACCAGAAGCTGCACACCCTCGGCGGGATCCCAGCGCTCCATCAGCACCGCGGTGGCGCCGAGCAGCAGGGGAATCTCGAAGGCGTAGATGGAACCGCCGATATGGCTGATCGGCGAGGCCACCAGGAAGGCGTCGCCCGGCGCCACCAGCCAGTGCTGGCCGAGCTGGCGGATCAGGGCGTGGATCGAATTGTGGCTGTGCATCACCCCCTTGGGGCTGCCGGTGGTGCCGGAGGTGTACATGATCATGCGCACCGCGTCGGGCTCGGGTGCCTGCAGTTCACAGCTGACGCCGGATTCGAGCAGCGCAGCATAGGCCTCGTGGGGCCCGGCGGCGCCGCGCAGGGCGACCACGTCCGGCGGTTCGGGCAGGGCCTCGACCACCTTCTGCAGCATGTCCACGTAGCTGAAGCCGCGAAATTCAGCGGGAATGAAGATCATCCGGCAGCCGACGTCCTGCAGCATGAAACGCAGGTCGTGCTCGCGCAGGGAGGGCAGCACCGGGTGGGCGATCATCCCGGCCAGGGTCGCGGCCATGTAGATGACCGCCGCCTCGTGCCAGTTGGGCAGCATGAAGGACACCACGCTGCCCGCCGGGTGGCGGCTGGCCATGACCTGGGCCAGCGCGCTGGCCTGGCGGTAGAGCTCGGCCGCGGTCAGGCGGGTGTCGCCCTCCACCACCAGCACCCGGCCGGGATTATCCCGGGCCTCCCGGGCCAGCACCTCGGCGAGGGTCTCGCCGGTCCACAGGCCGCTGGCGTAGGCGGCCTGAGCGCGGGCCTCGTCCCAGCGTACCGATCTGCCGGCGATTTCGCGGCGCCCTTCAATTACTGCTGTCTGCATAGGGAAATTCTTCAACGTAGCCAATAGTCAACACAGGTGATTATAATGCGCTTCATTTTAATGGGGCGGCGCGCTAAAGTACACGCGGCCCCGCGAGGATAAAAGACAGGAAGGCAGAAGAATGGAAGTTGCAATCATCACCGGCGCCGGCAGCGGCATTGGCCTGGCCACCGCGAAAGAACTGCACAGCCGGGGCATGGCCGTGGTCGGCGTGGGCCGCGACCAGGCCAAGCTGGACAAGCTGGCGGAAGAAATCGGCGAGACCGACCGCCTGCTGACCCTGTCCGTGGACATCACCGCCGACGAGGCCCCGCAGGAAATCGTCAAGGCCACCCTGGAGCGTTTCGGCGAGATCACCTACCTGATCAACAACGCCGGCATCGGCAGCCCCAAGCCGCTGCACGAAACCGACGACGCGACCCTCGACCACTTCCTCGGCATCATGCTGCGCGCGCCCTTCCGCCTGGCCCGCGACGTGATCGTCCACATGAAGCCCGGCTCCGCCATCATCAATGTCACCTCCACCTTCGCCGTGATCGGCGGCCGCCGCGGCGGCGCCTACTCGGCGGCCAAGGGCGGCCTGACCTCGCTGACCGAGCACATGGCCTGCGAATACGGTGCCCAGGGCATCCGCTCGAACTGTGTGGCACCGGGCGTAACCATGACCGACATGGTCCGCGAGCGCCTCAACGACCCGGGCTTCCGCCGCATGCAGGTGGACATGACCCCCTACCCGCGCCTCGGTGAGGCGGAGGACATCGCCAGCACCATCGCTTTCCTCTGCTCCAAGGGTGGTGAGTTCATCAACGGCCAGACCATCGTGGTCGATGGCGGCTGGTCCTCGACCAAGTACGTCGCCCCCGAAGCGCTGGAAGGCTAGCTGCAACCCCCTTGCGGGGCCAGGAGCACAGACATGCAAAGCATTGACGACCTGCAACTCGCCGAACTGCCGGTGCTGGAACCCGGCTTCGCGCTGGACCCGCTGCCGGCCTTCGCCGCGGCCCGCGAGGTACATCCCTGGCTGGCCAGCAGCGCGGTCGGCTATCTCGTCCACGAATACGAGGCCATCAGGGACCTCTACTTCATGGACGACAAGCTGCACTTCGCCACCGCCAATATCGTCGAGTTCATGGGCGCCCGCGGCAGCCCCTGGGGTGACTTCACCGAGGGCCTGATGATCGTCAAGCAGGGCGAGGAGCACGCCCGGGTGCGCAGCAACGTGGCGCCGGCGTTCACCCCGCGCAACATCAACCGCTTCCGCGGCCTGATGCGCGAGACGGTTTCCTCCCTGCTCGACGAGTGGGCGCCGAAGGGCGAGTTCGACTTCGCCGAGTTCGCCGCCAATTTCCCGGTGCGGGTGATGTGCCGCATCATCGGCGCCTCGCCGGAGGTGGTGCCCGCCCTGCGCGAGTCGCTGGAAACCCAGGGCATGAGCTTCAGCATGGACCCGACCATGATGCCCGCCGCCAACCAGGCGATCACCACGCTGATGGATTTCGCCGCCGAACTGATCGCGCAGCGCCAGCGCACCGGCCACAGCGGCGAGCCGGACCTGCTCGACGAACTGCTCGCCGCCAACGCCAGCGGCAAGCTCAGCGACTACGAGATGCAGAACCTGCTGGTGTTCGTCTTCGCCGCCGGCTACGACACCTCGAAGAACATGCTCACCTTCACCATGCTGGAGATGCTCGAGCGGCCCGAGGCCTGGCAGCGCTGTGCCGAGGACCTGCCCTACTGCACGAAAGTGATGGAGGAGACCCTGCGCTACCACAGCGTCTCCAACGTGCCGCGCACGGTGGTCGAGGAATTCACCTACCGCGACGTGCGCTTCCCGGTGGGCACCAACCTGCAGTTCATCCTCACCCTGGCCGGGCGCGACCCCTTCGCCTTCGAACAGGCCGACGAGTTCGCTCCCGAGCGACCGCAGAAGAACCGCCACCTGGCCTTCGGCCGCGGTGAGCACATCTGCCTCGGCCAGTTCCTCGCCCGCGCGCAGATCGAGGAGGGCCTGCACCTGATCGCCCAGCGGCTGAAAAACCCGCAACTGGCCGGCGACATCCAGTGGCGTCCCTTTGTCGGGGTCTGGGGCCTGCGCTCCCTGCCGATCCGTTTCGAGCCCGCCCCCTGAGTGCACCGGCACTCACCCGCAAGCGAATTACCCAAAGATTTTATTACCGCAAGGAGAACCCAATGACCGACACCACGCTCGACTGTTCCGACCTCGACAAGTACATGGGCAAGCCCATCGACCCCGCGCGCATGAAGGAGCCCCTGCACAACAACGACTTCCGCCGCTGGGCGCAGGCCATGCACTACCCCAACCTGCTGCACTACGACACGGAGTTCGCCGCCGAGGGCCGCTACGGCAAGCTGGTCGCACCGCAGTCCTTCGCGGTCTCCTGCGACGACGGCCACGGTGCCGGCCCCGCCTGCGTCGGCTTCATCAAGGATTCCCACCTCCTGTTCGGCGGTGACGAGTGGTGGTTCTACGGCCCGAAAATCTTCGCCGGCGACGAGATCACCAACGAGAAGATTCCCTTCGACTACGTGGTCAAGGAAACCGGTTTCGCCGGCCCGACCTGCTTCCAGCGCGGTGACAACTTCTACCGCAACCAGAATGGCGAACTCATCGCCAAGCAGCGCTCCACCGCCATTCGCTACCGCCAGGACCTCGCCGCGGAGAACGCCGACAACAGCGACCAGTACGAAGATCCGGAGTGGGGCGATGCTGAGCTCGCGGAACTGGAAAGCAAGAAGTACGACTACATCAAGATGATGCACGACCTCGGCCACGGCAAGCGCTACTGGGACGACGTCAGCGTCGGCGACAAGCTGGTCACGCGGATCTTCGGCCCGCACACCATCGCCAGCTTCACCACCGAGTGGCGCGCCTACCTGTTCACCATCTGGGGCGGCACCCACCGCCCGGGCATCGACCTGGAGGCCATGGGCTATACCAAGGACATGGTCGGCCACGAGAACGACCCGGTGATGGAGCGCGACAACCCCGAGTGGACCGACGGCGCCTACTTCGGCCCCTCCCGCGGCCACCTGTTCCCGCGCTGGGCGCGCTATATCGGCATGCCCCGCGCCTACGGCTACGGCGCCTCCATGGGTGCGTGGATTCTCGACTACCTGAACGGCTGGGCCGGCGAATGGGGCCAGGTGGTACACAGCAACGCCTCCTACCGCGGCCCTGCGCTGACCGGCGACATCACCATCATGGACGGTGAGATCGTCGACAAGATGGTCGACGAGGAGGGCCGCAACGTGGTCCAGGTAAAAGTCACCATGGCCACCCAGACCGGTACCATCATGGCCACTGCCAAGGCGGAAATCGAGCTGCCCACCAAGTGAGCGGCGCACAGCCCATGCCGGACCTGAACTTCGACGGCCGCGTCGCCGTCATCACCGGCGCCGGGCGCGGCCTCGGCAGGGCCTACGCCCTGCTGCTGGCCGCCAACGGCGCCAGGGTCGTGGTCAACGATCTCGGCGGCAGCCTGCAGGGTGACGGCCCCGACGGCGGCCCGGCCCAGCAGGTGGTGGACGAGATCCGCGCCGCCGGGGGCGAGGCCATCGCCAACACCGACTCGGTGGCGACCGCGGAGGGCGGCCAGGCCATCATCCAGTGCGCCATCGACACCTGGGGCCGCATCGACATCCTGATCCACAATGCCGGCAACGTGCGCCCGGGCTCGCTGAAGGAAATCAGCTACGAGGATTTCAATTCGGTAATCGACGTGCACCTGAAGGGCGCCTTCCACGTGGTGCGCCCGGCCTTCCCGCTGATGTGTGAAGCCGGCTACGGCCGCATCGTGCTGACCTCCTCCATCGGCGGCCTCTACGGCAACAACAGGGTGGTCAACTACGCTGTATCCAAGGCAGGGATGATCGGCCTGTCCAATGTGGTGGCCATCGAGGGCGAGGCCGAGGGCGTGAAGTGCAACGTCATCGTCCCCGCGGCAGTGACCCGCATGGCCGAGGGCATCGACATATCCGCCTACCCGCCCATGGAACCGGAGCTGGTCGCACCCACCGTCGGCTGGCTGGCCCACGAGTCCTGTTCGGTCAGCGGGGAGATGTTCGCCTCGATCGCCGGCCGGGTGGCGCGGGCCTACGTCGCCGAGACCAGAGGCGTGTACCAGAGCGCGTGGAGCATGCGCGAGGTCGGCGAGCGCATCGACGAGATCCGCGATAGCGCCGATCCGCTACTGTTCCCGGTGACCACCGGGCATGTGGATCACATCGTCTACAGCTTCGGCCGGGCCAACGCAGGGAAGTAAAGGCGCCCTACCGATGCGGGGGCAGAGTCGCGACTCCAAAAAAGGGGTCAGAGTCGAGACTCTGACCCCTTTTTCGTTTTTCACCTCGACGCCAGCCAGTTCTTCCAGCCGCCAAACGCCGTAATCTCGGTGGCCCCGCTGATACCGTAAGGCTCGCAGATAAACCCGCTGGCTTCGCTGCCATCGGCCAGTCGCGTCCTGCCGATGCCCAGCGGCGCCGGAATGCCGGCGACGAAACTGCCGAACTCCGCCGCCGGCACCGACCAGACCTCGACCGCGATGGCCGCGCCAGCGTCCGTGTCCAGCACCAGCCCCGGGCGCAGCGGCGGTCCGCCCGCCAGCGCGTAGAGGCGGTAGACCGGCGCGGTCTGCGTCGCCGCCTTCAGCGTCGCGCCGCGCTCGCGCAGCTGCCAGTTCAGGGGCTGGCCGTCGAGGTGGGCGCCGCAGACCACCACGTCGATGCGCGTCCCGTCGGTCGCCACTGCCGCCGCCGCGCTGTGGTGGACCGACTGGCCGCACCCGGCAGGCAGCGGGATGCTCTGTTGGATGCGGTTGGCAATGGACAGCAGGGCGCGATCGGAGAAGGCCTTGCCGACCAGGCTGATACCGAAGGGCATGCCGCTGGCGGTAAAGGCCGTGGGCACCGCTACCGCGGTCATGTCCAGCAGGTTCATGAAGTTGGTGTAGTAGCCGAGCTGGCTGTTGTAGAGCACCGGCTCCGCGTGCAATTCCTCGACGGTGAACAGGCGGCCGGCGGTGGGTGTCAGCAGGCAGTCGAGCCCCGCCATCTGCGCCAGGCACTGCCGGCGCAGTTCCTCGAGCCGGTACTGGGCACGGAACAGCTCGGTCGCCTTCGGCGCCTCGCCCTGGGCGATGATCTGGCGCACCACCGGGTTGACCACCTCCGGGCTTTCCTGCATCAGGGTCTCTATCGCCAGGTAGCGCTCGCTGACCCAGGGCCCCTCGTACAGCAGCAGCGCCGCCTCGTCGAAGGGTGCGTAGTCGATCTCCACCAGTTCGAAACCGTCCGCGGCCAAACGCTCGAGCGTCTGCTGCCACGCCCGCTCGTACGCGGCGTCGCCGAAAAACTTGAGCTGGTGCCCGGGCACCACGCCGACGCGCAGCGGCCCGCTGCGCAGGCCGTAGTGGCGGGCGAGATTGTTGAAGGTATTGGGACGGCTGTAGCCGTCCGCGGCGTCCTCGCCCTCGGCCACCGCCAGCACCGCGTTGGCGTCGTCGGCATTAAGGGTAAAGATGCTGATGCAGTCGAGGCTGCGGCAGGCGGGCAGCATGCCATTGGCCGAGAGCAGGCCCCGGGTCGGCTTCAGCCCCACGAGATTATTGAAGCAGGCCGGCACCCGGCCGGAGCCCGCGGTGTCAGTGCCCAGGCTGAAGGTCGCCAGGCCCAGCGCCACCGCCAGCGCGGAACCGGCACTGGAGCCGCCGCTGATGTACTCGGGGTCGAAGGCGTTGCGGCCGGGGCCGTGGGGCGAGCGGGTACCGTTGAGGCCGGTGGCGAACTGGTCGAGGTTGGTCTTGCCGAGGGGGATGGCGCCGGCGGCGATCAGCTGTTCCACCACCGGTGCGGAGCGCTCGGGCGTAAAACTGAATTCGGGACAGCCCGCGGTGGTGGGAATACCCGCCAGGTCGATATTGTCCTTGATCGCGAAGGGCACGCCCCACAGCGGCAGGTCGTCGGGCGCCGAAGCCTCCAGCGCCTGCAGGTAGGGCTCGATTTCCGCTGCGCTGAGCAGGTGAATCCAGACATTGTGCCGCGCCGCCACCGCGGACTGTGCATACACCTGCTGCAGCAGCGCCCGCGGAGTCAGGCTGCCATCGCGATAGGCCCGCCGCAGTGCTGCGATATTCATGTCCATCAAACCATCTCTCCTGTGTCATCGGTGTCCAGCGCCAGCAGCGCCTGGCCGGCGCGTATACGGCCGCCGGCCTCGAGTAATACCCTGCTCACGGTGCCGGCAGCGGGGGCCAGCACCGGGATTTCCATCTTCATCGATTCCAGCACCATCAGGACCTCGCCCGCGCCGACCTGCTGGCCCTCGGTAACCTGCACCTGCCAGACGCTGCCGGACACCGGCGAATCCAGCACCGTGATGCCCTCCTCCCATTCGTGCGCCTGCTCCGCGCTGGCGCTCTCCTCCACCGCGAAATTGAACTGGCCGCTGGCGTGCCAGTCCTTCAGTTCCTGCTCGAAGGCGGCAATGCGCCGCTGGCGGAAGCGCGCGATATCGGCGGCCTCGCCATCCAGCAGGGCGTTGTAGTCACCGAGGCTGAACTCCGCTTCTTCAATCCGCAGCGGATAGTTGCCCAGCGGGAAATCCCGGCGGATTTGCAGCAATTCCTCCGGGCTCACCTCGTAGAAACGGATCTGGTCGAAGAAGCGCAGCAGCCAGGGCTGGGCGAATTCCGCGGTCTGCCGGTAGCGGTTCCACATCTGCAGGGTGCGGCCGACAAACTGGTAGCCGCCGGGCCCCTCCATGCCATAGATACACAGGTAGGAGCCGCCGATACCCACGGAGTTTTCCGCGGTCCAGGTGCGCGCCGGGTTGTACTTGGTGGTCACCAGGCGGTGGGCGGGATTGACCGGGGTTGCCACTGGCGCACCGAGGTAGACGTCGCCCAGGCCCATCACCAGGTAGGACGCGTCGAAGACGATCTGCTTGACCGCGTCGATGGAATCCAGCCCGTTGATACGGCGGATGAACTCCAGGTTGCTCGGGCACCAGGGCGCGTTGGCGCGCACGGTGCGAGCGTATTTCTCGATGGCCAGGCGGCAGGCCTCGTCGTCCCAGGACAGCGGAAGGTGCACGATGCGCGAGGGCACGCGCATCTCGTCGAGCTGCTGGGAGAGCGCGGTTTCCGCCTTTTCCAGGTGCGCCAGCAGCGCCCCGCGCTCGAGCTGCAGGCCGTCGTAGTGAATCTGCAGGGAGCGGATTCCCGGGGTCAGCTCGCGCACCCCCGGCAATGGGTTGCGCTGCAGCCACTGCATCAGGGCGTGGGCGCGAAAGCGCAGGCGTATGTCGAGGGCCTTTTCCCCGTATTCCACCAGCAGGAAGTGATCGCCGGCGGCGCGGTAGACGATCTCATCGCCGAAGGCTTCGGCGGGGAAGGATTTCAGCACCGGCGTCTGCGGCGCTACCGGCGACCAGTCCACCGCCACCGGCGCCAGCGCCGCGATGGCCTCCTGCTGGGCCTGCTCCAGGCGGCGCGCGTCGGCCAGCGACACCGGGACAAAGCGCAGCCGGTCCCCGGCCTTCAACTGGCCGAGCTTCCACAGGTCCGCCTGGATCACCGTCGCGGGACAGACGAAGCCGCCCAGCGAGGGACCGTCGGGACCGAGAATCACCGGCATGTCGCCGGTGAAATCCACCGTGCCGAAGGCATAGGCGTTGTCGTGGATATTGGAAGGGTGCAGGCCCGCCTCACCGCCGTCCTGGCGCGCCCACGCCGGTTTCGGACCGATCAGGCGCACGCCGGTGCGGCTGGAGTTGTAGTGCACTTCCCAGCTGTGGGCGAAGAAGGTCTCGATGTCGGCAGCGGTAAAAAAGTCGGGCGCGCCGTGGGGGCCGTAGATCACCCGCAGTTGCCACTCTCCGGCCAGTTGCGGGCACAGGGCCTCCGGCACCCGGGCACCGGCTGCCACCTGCCCGCGCGCTCCCTCCGCCAGGTGCAGGACATCGCCAGTGCGCAGGGCGCGGCCGTTGTGGCCGCCAAACTGCCCGAGGGTAAAGGTGGAACGCGAGCCGAGGTACTCCGGGCAGTCGATGCCGCCCGCCACGCAGAGGTAGGCGCGCGCGCCGGCCTCGCGGATGCGGCCACACTCCAGCACCTGGCCCGCCTGCACTTGCAGCACCTGCCACAGGGCGACGGGCAGCTTGTCCAGCGTCGGCGCGCAATCCGCACCGGCGATTACCACCTGGCAATCGCAGCTGAATTTCAGCGCCGGGCCCTGCAGGGTGATTTCCAGGCCGGGGGTGTCTGCCGGGTTGCCGAGCAGGCGATTGCCCAGGCGGAACGAGTAGCTGTCGAAGGGTCCCGAGGGCGGGACCCCGACATGCCAGTAGCCGCTGCGGCCGGGGTAGTCCTGCAGCGTGGTCTGGGTGCCGGGTTGCAGCACGTCGATGCGCGCCGGGCGCCAGGCGAAGTCGTTGAGGTAACGGGTGGTGACCTCGCCCGCCACCAGGGTCGGGTCCTGCAGGAGGGCGCGCAGGTAATGCAGGTTGGTCTCCGTGCCGTAGAGCCGGGCCTGCGCCAGGGTCTCGCGCAATTTCTGCAGGGCCGTCGCGCGCTCGGGCGCGTGCACGATCACCTTGGCCAGCATGGGGTCGAAGTAGGGCGACACCTCGATCCCGGTCTCGATCCAGTGATCGATGCGGATACCCACGCCGCCGGGAAAGTCCACTTCCGTCAGCAGGCCCGCACAGGGCTGGAAATCCCGGTAGGGATCCTCGGCATAGAGCCGCACCTGGATGGCGTGCCCGACGGGTTTCAGGGCCTGCCGCCGCGCCGCCAGGTCGGGGACCTCCCCCGCCGCCAGGCGCAGCATCCAGGCCACCAGGTCGATGCCGTAGACCTCCTCGGTAACACCGTGCTCGACCTGCAGGCGGGTATTCACTTCGAGGAAATAGAACTGGTCGCTGTCCGCGTCGTAGATGAATTCCACCGTACCGGCGTTGCGGTAGGCGATGCTCGACACCAGTTTTTCCGCGGTGGCATGGAGTTCGCGGCGCACCGCATCGCTCAGACCCGGCGCGGGGCACTCCTCCACCACCTTCTGGTTGCGCCTCTGGGAGGAGCAGTCGCGCTCGCCGATGGCCAGCGCGTTGCCCTGGCCGTCGCCGAACACCTGTACCTCGATATGGCGGGCGCGGGCGATGAATTTTTCCACGAACACGCCGTCGTCGGAGAAGTTGTTGGCGCCGAGGCGTTTCACCGATTCAAAGGCCGCGACCAGCTCCGCCTCCTCCCGGCACACCTGCATGCCGATCCCGCCGCCGCCGGCGGTGGTCTTGAGCATGACCGGGTAGCCGGCGGCCGAGGCCGCCTGCTTCGCGGCGTCGAGGTCCGCCAGCAGGTCGCTGCCTTCCAGCAGCGGCACGCCGGCCTGCTTCGCCACCTCCCGGGCCCGGTGCTTGAGGCCGAAGACCTCGATCTGCTCCGCCGTCGGGCCGACGAAGGCGATGCCCTCCCGCTCGCAGCGGCGCACGAAGGCCGCGTTCTCGCTGAGGAAGCCGTAGCCCGGGTGAATCGCCCGGGCCCCGGACTGGCGCACGATGGCGAGGAGTTTGTCGATATCGAGGTAGGTGTCGGCGGCGGGGCCCTCGCCCAATGGCCAGGCCTCGTCGGCCAGGCGCACGTGCAGGCTCTGGGCGTCGGATTCCGCGTAGACCGCCACCGAGGCGATGCCCAGCTGTTTCAAGGTGCGGATGATGCGCACCGCAATGGCACCGCGATTGGCGATCAGGACCTTGTCGAACATGTCATTTCCAGTCCGGGCCGTCCCGGGAAAATTACGACAGTGGTCGTCCACTGAAGCACTGTGATGGGTCGTTCAGGTCGCCCGCTTCACTGGTCCCAGACCAGGACCTCGATCGGCGTCGGGTTGTAACCGTTACAGGGATTGTTCAGTTGCGGGCAGTTGGAGATCAGCACCAGCACGTCCATGCAGGCGCGCATCTCCACGTACTTGCCGGGCGCCGAGATGCCGTCGGCGAAAGTCAGCCCGCCCTCCTCGGTAATCGGCACGTTCATGAAGAAATTGATGTTGTGGCCGATGTCGCGCTTGTCGAGGCCGTACTCCGGGTGTTCGGCCAGGGCCAGCATCCAGCTGTCGCGGCAGGCGTGCATGCAGCGCTTTTCCAGCGCATAGCGCACCGTGTTGCTCTCGGTGGCGCAGGCCCCGCCGAGGGTGTCGTGACGGCCACAGGTGTCGGCGATGATCTCCAGCATCGGCCGGTTGCGGTTGGAGCGCAGGACGCTGCCGCTGGTCAGGTAGACGTTGCCCTGCTCGCGGATGGTATCCGTGGCCGAGTAGCGTTCGCTGGGCGTGTCGGCACTGTAGAACAGCGTATCCGCCGCCTGGTTGCCCTCCAGGTCGAGGATGCGCAGCACCTGGCCGCGGTTGACCCGGCCGAGGTAGTAGTCGCCCGCCGCCACTACCTGGCGAAAACCGGCCTGGGCGGCGACGTATCGGGATTCAGTAATCATCTGTGTTTCCTGCCTGGCGCCGCTCAGGCGCCGAGATAGTAGAGCGCGTTGTTCTGGAAGCCGCGCTGGTTTTCCTCGCACCAGTTGCGGCAGTAATCGTCCTCGGTCACCGCTTCGGCCAGCCCCAGTTCCAGGCGCACCGGCAGCGCCGGATAGGCCGCTGCGCGGTTCAGGGGATGGGGGCAGGTGTGCAGCACGACCAGGGTATCCATCTCGAAGCGCAGTACCACCTGCGCGCCGGCGGCCGCAGAGGACGTATCGAGGGAGAGGTTGCCCTGGGCATCGGTGACGACCTTACTGAACCAGTTGATATTGGCGGCGAGGTCCTGCGCGTTGAGGCCGTACTTTTCCAGTTCCACCAGGAAGGCGTCGTTGCCGTTCTGCTGCCAGTCGTTGCGATCGCTCTGGTAATCCCTGCCGCCCCAGCGGGCGGCGACGTGGGAGGCGTGACTGTTGCCGCACACCGTCTCGTGCCAGCCGTGGTCGTCGGCGATGATCGAGGCGAAGACCCGCCCCATGTCGGAGTAGAGGCAGTTGCCCCGGGTCAGCCGGAAGGTGTGCTGGCACTTCAGCGTATCCGGGGCGTTGTAGCGCTCCAGCAGGTTTTCCGGGTTGTAGAACAGCATGCCCACGTTGGCGCCGCCGAGCAGGTCGGTCAGGCGCAGCTGGGTGCCCCGGCGCATGCGCAGGGACCAGTGCCCGCCGCCGGGTATCTCGGTGCTGTAGCTGTAATCAGTCATTGCGCGTCACCTCCGGCGGTTCCTGACTGTGCGGGTGTCGCCCCTTCCGGACTCGCCGGCAGGTTGTCGAGGCCGTCCTGGCGGCGGGCGTCCTCGATCATGCCGCTGCGAATTTCCCGGTAGAGTTCGCGATCGGTCCTGCCCACCGGCAGGTCGTAGGTAATGGTCGCGCCGTAGGCTCCCGGCGCCTGCGGGTCCTGGCGCAGCTTGTCGAACACCCACAGGCGGGTGCCGAGGTAGAAACCCTCCTTCAGGTCGTGGGTCACCATGAACACGGTGAGCTTGTTCTCGCGCCACAGCTGCAACACCAGTTCGTGCATGTCGGCGCGAATGCCCGGGTCCAGGGCACCGAAGGGTTCGTCCAGCAGCAGGATGCGCGGCCGGTTGATCAGCGCCTGGGCGATGGCCAGGCGCTGCTTCATGCCCCCGGAGAGCATGTGCGGGTAGCGCTCACAGGCGTGCTGCAGGCCGACCCGCTCCAGCAGTTCCATGGCCTTGGCCTTCGCCTCTTTTTTCGCCACGCCGAACAGGCGGCCGGTGACACCGGGGCGGCGGAAGGCGCAGGCGGCGATGACATTGTCGAGCACGGTCATGTGGGGAAAGACCGAATACTGCTGGAACACGATGCCGCGGTCCGGGCCCGGCTCGCCGGGGATCGGCTCGCCGTCCAGCAGCAGCTGGCCCTGGGTGGGTGATTCCGTGCCCAGCAGCATTTTCAGGAAGGTACTCTTGCCGCAGCCGGAGGCGCCGACCATGGTAACGAACTCGCCTTCCTTCACCGTGTTGTTCAGGCCTTCCAGCACCTGCACGTCGTCGTAACTCTTCCAGATATTGCGCAACTCGATCACGCCGCACCCCCTTGCTCGTACCAGGGGAAGAGCTTGCGGTTGGCGTGGCGCAGCAGGAAGTCGAAGACGAAGGCCAGCAGGGTGATCCAGGCCACGTAGGGCAGGATGATGTCCATGGACATGTAGCGGCGCACCAGGAAGATGCGGTAGCCGAGGCCATCGGTGGAGGCGATCGCCTCGGCCGAGATCAGGAACAGCCAGGCGGTGCCCAGGGAAAGGCGCACCGACTCGGTCAGCCGCGGCATCAGCTGGGGCAGGATCACCCGGGTGATGATCTGCGCGCTGTTGGCGCCGAGGGTCTGCGCCTTGACCAGCTGTTCCGCGGGAATCTCACGGGTGCGCTGCAACATGTCCCGGGCGATGAAGGGCGCGATACCGATGGCGATCAGCGCCACCTTGGAGACTTCACCGAGACCGAAGACGATGAACAGTATCGGCAGCAGCGCCAGTGGCGGCACCAGCGAGATCACCGTCAGCAGGGGCGAGATCGTCGCCCCCAGCAGCGGGATCGCGCCGGTGAATACCCCCAGCGAAAGTCCCACCACGGCGGCGATCGCCACCCCCATGCCCAGGCGCCGCAGGCTGCTGCCGGTATCCTGCCAGAACTCGATCTTGCCGCTGCGCTTGCTCGGCTCCACCGCGATGCGCTGCATCGCCTCGCCCATCTGGGCAAAGGACGGCAACAGCTTGTCCTTCTCGTTTTCCGCCAGCCGGGCCTGGGAGCCCGCGATATACACCAGCAGGATCAGCAGGAAGGGCGCCATGCCGAGAAACAGCGCGCCGACCCTGCCGGGCCTCAGGTTGATGAGGCGTTGCATTACTCTGCGCCGCCGTCGAGTTTGCCGTCCGCCGCCATCTGCATATAGCTCGGGTCGAAGCGCAGGGTGACGTTGCCGGTGTCACCGTAAACACTTGCGGGCATTGCAATACCGACGAATTCCGCGCTCGGCACACCGACACCCAGCAGGCCGTGGTCGAAGGAGAACTCCGCCACCTTCTTCATGGTGTCGACCAGTTCGCCGCTGTTAACCAGCTCCAGCGCCTGTGCCGGGGTGTAGAACATTTCCGTGCTGGCCAGCTGCGCCTCGTAACCGGCGAGGTCGGTACCCGATGCGGTGGCCATCATGGTTTTCGCCTCGGTCGCGGCCGCGTCGGCGCCGGACATGACGGCCATGATCTCGTACCAGGCGCCGACCAGCGCCTTGCCGAGGTCGGGATTGGCCTGCAGGGTTTCGGTGTTGATCACCAGCAGGTCGAGGATCTCGCCGGGGATCTGCGAGGAATCGAATACCTTGTGGCTGTCGGGCATGGCTTCGACTTCGCCCAGCAGGGGATTCCAGGTCACCACAGCGGTGACATCCGGGGTACCGTAGGCGGCGACGATGTCCGCGTCCGAGGTGTTCACCACGGTGACATCGGCTTCCTTCAGGCCGACGCTCTCGAGGCCGCGGGCGAGCAGGTAGTGGGAGACGCTCAGCTCGACCAGGTTGACGGTCTGGCCCTTGATCTGCGCCAGCGCGTCGGCGCCCTTGAGCACCACGCCGTCGTTGCCGTTGGAGTAGTCGCCGACGATCAGCGCAGTGCTGTCGACACCGCCCACCGCGGGGATGGTCAGAGCATCCATGTTGGTCATGGTGCAGGCGTCGAACTCGCCGGTGGTGTACTGGTTGATCGACTCGATGTAGTCGTTGATCTGCACGACCTCGATATCGATGCCGTATTTATCGCCCCATTTCTTGACGATGCCCTGTTCTGCCCCGTAGGCCCAGGGCATCCAGCCGACATAAATGGACCAGCAGATTTTAAAACTGTCCCGTGCACTCGCCGCCGAGGAAAATGCCAGGATAGACAGTAGTAGGATCAGACGCTTCATCGCGGACCTCCAGGGTTCCGTTGGTTTCCAGTTTCACAGTTGCCATCAATGTGGATTCAACTGTTGCCACCGTATGGGTTACGCAGAGAACTCTTGGCCATACAGTGCCAAACAGATCTCCCGGGCTTTTATCCCGCCGTGTAACCCCTTCGGAACCCGGACTGGAAGAACCAGCCGCAATGAGCCAAACAGGTCGGATGCTCTCGGACCAGGCATCAGTGACTGCGAGCAATCTGCTGACCGGAACCCTAGCGTCCTATTGGTGATACTTTAGCGTGCTACTTCTCTGGCTACAACGCCAAGAGCCTCGCGGGGAATATACAAACAGGATTCATGCCAACTGCGGTGAATTCACTGTTTACAGGCGCTTGCGCGGCTTTCGCCGGGGCCGGCGGGGAAGCGGTGCACCAATACCACCCGTGCATTTGCGCTGTTTGCGCGTGATTGGTGCGCCAGGAGAGGGGCAGGGGGCAGCTTCGAGGGGTCAGAGTCGCGACTCTGACCCCGCCCGGGACGATGTCCCTGACCCCGCCCCGAGCTGAACCGCGCGCCCTCAGCCAGGCGCCTGCATCAGCTCGATGCGGGTGCCGTCCTGATCGGTGCAGAAGACGATCTTGCCGAAGGCCGAGTCGATCCAGGTCTCCATGTGCACCTGGCCGCCGTGCGCCTTCACTTTCTCCATCACCGCCTCTATGCCGCTTACCTGGAAGGTCAGGTGGGTCAGGCCGCGCTGGTTCATCGGCCGGCGCTCGCTGGAGCCGGTGGCGCCGCCGCTGGTCTTCACCAGTTCGATGCGCATGCCGCCCAGTTGCAACTGGCAGACGTCCACGGTCTGCCCCGGCAGTTCCAGCAGGTGATCGAGCGGCGCGCCGAGACCGTCCAACTTGACGTCGGCGGTAAAGCCCAGGACCTGGCTGTAGAACTGCTCCGATTGTTGCAGGTCGCTCACGCAGATACCGGTGTGCATGGGGGCTACTGAAGGTGTGTCGGACATGGTGGGCGCTCCCTTGGAGATGGTTTTTATCAGGAATCCAGGTTGGCTATTCTGCCACAGCTGCGGGGCTATCCAAGCACGCCACCGTTGCCGGGGCCGCCAACTGCAGAAAAAACTTGCACACCGCCGCCGCGCCGCGCCGATAGAAACCGTCATTTCGTGTAATCGCAAATAGACCCGACGGGAACAATAGTTAATCCCGCTTCAAGAGCACTGGCCCATACCCCGGCCGGCTTTACTGCAGCAGCCTTCAGCACGGACTGAAGCTGTCACTTTTTTTCATGGAGGATTACGCTCATGCCCACGATCAATTTCGATATCGCCCGTTTTGATGATTTGGTACTGCCCTGGTTCAGGGAATGTAGGCCGAAAATCCTGGTAGTCACCGACGGTCTCAATTTCATTCCCGGACAGGATTTCGGCCTGACCGCCTTCGTCGACGTCCTGCGCAACAGCACGATTCACAACATGACCCCGAGTGTCATCACCGCAGGCTACAACCCCACATCCGCGGCCGCCCTGAGCTACGATGCTACTGCGCAGCACATCACCAACTATCGCTTTACCGACGCCACCCACGGCCTGACCAAAGCCCGCTACGACGTCGTCTTCATGCTGCCCTCCTCTTCCGATGGCGCTTACGACATCGAGGCAGAGGAGCCCGGGTCGCTGGCGGCCATCAGCGCCTTCATGGAAGCGGGCGGCGGCGTGTTTGCCACCGGCGACCACGCCACGCTCGGTGCCTCCATGTGCAAGGACATTCACCGGGTGAACAGCATGCGCTACTGGACAGCCCCCGACGTGCCGAGTGCGGGGGGCGTGGATCGCCTGACGACGAACCTCCCCGGCGCCAACGATGTCTACGAATTCGACGACCAGTCCGATGCGCTGCCCCAGCGGCTGTATGTGAACTTCCGCACCACCGCAGGCGGCGTTGGCAGCCCGCACCCGCTGCTGCAGGTACCGGGCGCCAGCCGCGCAATTGAAGTGTTCCCGGACCACCCCCACGAGGGCGAGTGTGTCGTGCCGGCGAATGCCGGGGTCAGCGCGGAGTGGCCCGCGAGCACGGCGACCGGGCTCGCAGTGGAGCCGGAGATGGTCGCCCTGACCATGTCCCACGGCAACGCCTTTCCCGGCAAACAGGCGGTCGTGCCGCGCTCCTTCATGGCCATCTGCGCCTATGACGGCCACCAGGCCAACGTCGGCCGGGTCGCCACCGACGCCACCTGGCACCATTTCATCAACGTGAATATCGAGCCCGGACTGAGCGCACTGGCCGGGCGCGACCTCGATGACATCCACCAGTACTACATCAACCTCGCCACCTGGCTGATGCCGAAGAACGTGCGCCGCTGCCGGCGCTACTACTGGCTGCTGACCGACCTGCTGGCCTACCCTCTGTTCGAGGAGCTCGACCCCCTGCCACCGGTCGAAATGACCGCACAGGACTTTCGCGACATGGGCGCACTGGTGGTGGCTTCGCTGGGCGCCAAGTTCTCCCGCGGCGAGGTCAACCAGCTTATCGACGACGCCCTCGAGGACGTGATGGGGCCGGAGGTGCGCGAAAACCTGCGCAACCTGGCCAAAGAAGTTGGCGAGGAAGGTGTGCAGGGCCTCGGCCTGGCGGCAGTCGGCGGGCTGGTTCACGGCACTGCCAGCCTGTTCGAGGAGATCAGGAATCGCAAGGACATGGATGGCCCCAAAGCCTTTGACGAAGCGGCCAGGCCCGCGGTGGCGCGCGCCGCGAAGGCCTACCTGGCGGATCTGCGCAAGAACCTCAGTCAAATGGACAGGCTCTTCGCCGAACTGGAAAAAAGCGCCTGAGCCGGCGCCGGTACCGCCGGGCCACTGCCGCGCGATAGTATGGCAGCGGCCCGGCCTCCCCCTCACCCGGATACCCGGCCCCGCCGAGGTTGACGTTAACGTAAACGTTATCTAGACTGCCGCCACTCAGAATATAAGCAAAAGAGCGGCAGCCCCGGTGGCGCGAAACAACTACACAATCTCCGACCTCGCGGCGGAATTCGACATCACCACCCGCACCATCCGCTTCTATGAAGAGAAGGGCCTGTTGCAGCCCGAGCGCAGCGGCAACTCGCGTATCTACACACCCGCGGACCGCACCAAGCTCAAGCTCATCCTGCGCGGCAAGCGCCTCGGCTTCTCCCTCGACGAGAGCCGCTCGATCATCGAGATGTACGACCCGGCCCACGGCAACACCGACCAGTACAACTCCCTGCTGGCGAAGATCCGCGAGAAGCGCAGCCAGCTGGAGCAGCAGTTGCACGACATCGAGGTCATGATGCTGGAGCTGCAGGAGGCGGAGGACAAGGCCCTCGAGGCGATGGCCTCGAGCGCGGGCAGGAAGGCCGGCAGGGCCGCGACAAAATAAGCACGACCAGCACGACGCAAGCAATTTCCACTGAGCGAACTGCCCATCAAGGGAAAGTACTATGGCCACCATCAAATCATCGATAAACACCCGCAGCGAGGAGTTCGCCGAGAACGCCGCGCACATGCAGGCGCAGGTCAACGACCTGCGGGAGAAGCTCGAGGCGATCAAGCTCGGCGGCGGCGAGGAGTACCAGCAGCGCCACACCTCCCGCGGCAAGCTGCTGCCCCGGGAGCGCATCAACGCCCTGCTCGACCCGGGCTCGCCCTTCCTCGAACTGTCCCAGCTGGCCGCCTACGAGGTCTACGACGAGGAGGTCCCGGCGGCGGGCATCATCACCGGCATCGGCCGCGTCTCCGGGCAGGAGTGCCTGATCGTCGCCAACGACGCCACGGTGAAGGGCGGTTCCTACTACCCGCTCACCGTGAAGAAGCACATCCGCGCCCAGACCATCGCCGAGCAGAACCACCTGCCCTGCATCTACCTGGTGGACTCAGGCGGCGCCAACCTGCCGCGCCAGGACGAGGTGTTCCCGGACCGCGAGCACTTCGGCCGCATCTTCTTCAACCAGGCCAACATGTCGGCGCAGAACATCCCGCAGATCGCCTGCGTGATGGGCTCCTGCACCGCCGGCGGCGCCTACGTGCCGGCCATGGCCGACGAATCGGTGATCGTGCGCGAGCAGGGCACCATCTTCCTCGGCGGCCCGCCGCTGGTGAAGGCCGCCACCGGTGAGGTGGTCAGCGCCGAGGACCTCGGCGGCGCCGACGTCCACTGCCGCACCTCCGGCGTCGCCGACCACTACGCCCAGAACGACCACCACGCCCTGCAGCTGGTGCGCCAGAGCGTCGGCCGCCTGAACCGCGTGAAGCCGGTCAGCCTGGATATCGCCGAGGTGGTCGAGCCGCTGTACCCGGCGGAGGACATCTACGGCATCGTGCCGAAAGACGCGCGCAAGCCCTACGACGTGCGCGAGATCATCGCCCGCATCGTCGACGGCTCCGAGTTCGACGAGTTCAAGGCCCTCTACGGCACCACCCTGGTCACCGGCTTCGCCCGCATCTACGGCTACCCGGTGGGCATCATCGGCAACAACGGCATCCTCTTCGGCGAGTCGGCCATGAAGGGCGCCCACTTCATCGAGCTCTGCGCCCAGCGCGGCATCCCGCTGGTCTTCCTGCAGAACATCACCGGCTTCATGGTCGGCCGCCAGTACGAGGCCGGCGGCATCGCCAAGCATGGCGCCAAGATGGTCACCGCGGTGGCCAGCGCGAAAGTGCCCAAGCTCACCGTGCTGATCGGCGGCTCCTTCGGCGCCGGCAACTACGGCATGTGCGGCCGCGCCTACGACCCGCGCTTCCTGTTCATGTGGCCCAACGCGCGCATCTCGGTGATGGGCGGCGAACAGGCGGCGGGGGTGATGGCCCAGCTGCGCCGCGACCAGATCGAGAAGAAGGGCGGCGAGTGGCAGGCCGGGGAAGAGGCGGCGTACAAGCAGCCCATCCTCGACACCTACGAAAAGCAGGGCCACCCCTACTACGCCTCCGCGCGGCTGTGGGACGACGGTGTCATCGACCCCGCCGAGACCCGCATGACCCTGGGCCTGGCGCTCTCCGCCGCCCTCAACAAACCCGCCGAGGCAACACGCTTCGGCGTGTTCCGCATGTAAGGGGAGCTCAAGACCATGACTGAAACAACACTCGACATCGCCATCGACGGGCGCGGCGTGGCCACCGTGACCATGAACCGCCCGGACAAACACAACGCCTTCGACGACGGCGTGATCGCCGAACTCACTGCGGCCTTCGAGGCCCTCGCCGCCAACCCGGAGGTGCGCCTGATGGTGCTGGCCGCCGCGGGCAAGAGCTTCTCCGCCGGCGCCGACCTCGGCTGGATGCAGCGCATGGCCGGCTACAGCTACGAGGACAACCTGCGCGACGCGGGCGCCCTCGCCCGCATGCTGAAGACCCTCGACAGCCTGCCCCTGCCGACCATCGCCCGGGTCCAGGGCGCGGCCTTCGGCGGCGCGGTGGGCCTGGTGAGCTGCTGCGACATCGCCATCGCCTCGCCGCGCGCCAGCTTCTGCCTGAGTGAAGTAAAAATCGGCCTGATCCCCGCCACGATCAGCCCCTACGTGGTCGCGGCCATGGGCCAGCGGGCGGCGCGGCGCTACTCCGTCAGTGCCGAGCGCTTCTCCGCCGAGACCGCCGCCAGTCTCGGGCTGGTCTCAGAAGTCGTCGCCGAGGAGGCACTGGATGCCGCGGTGGACGCCATGATCGACACCCTGCTCGGCAACAGCCCGGCGGCGATGCGCGCGGCCAAGCAGCTGATCGCCGAGGTCGGCAACCGGCCCATCGACGCGACGCTGATCGCCGATACCAGCGAGCGCATCGCCCGCATCCGGGTGTCGGAAGAAGGCCAGGAAGGCCTCGGCGCTTTCCTGGAAAAACGTACGCCCGCGTGGCGCAAGCAAGAAGCATAGGAGCGGCCCCGCATGTTCGACAAAATACTGATTGCCAACCGCGGCGAGATCGCCTGCCGTGTCATCCGCACCGCGCGCAAGCTGGGCATCCGCACTGTCGCCGTCTACTCCGACGCCGACGCCGACGCCCTGCACGTGAGCATGGCCGACGAGGCCGTGCACATCGGCGCCGCGCCCTCGCGGGAATCCTACCTGCAATTCGATCGCGTCATCGAGGCCTGCAAGCGCACCGGCGCCCAGGCTGTGCACCCGGGCTACGGTTTCCTCAGTGAAAACTCGCAGTTCTGCCAGGCCTGCGATGCCGCCGGCGTGGTCTTTATCGGCCCGCCGGTGGGCGCCATCGAGGCGATGGGCTCCAAGTCCGCCGCCAAGCGCATCATGGAAGAGGCCGGCGTGCCGCTGGTGCCCGGCTACCACGGCGAGGACCAGAGCCCCGAGCTGCTGCAACAGGCCGCCGACGACATGGGCTACCCGGTCCTGCTCAAGGCCACCGCCGGCGGCGGCGGCAAGGGCATGCGCCAGGTCTGGTCGGCGAAGGACTTCGACGAGGCCCTGGCCGCGGCCAAACGCGAGGCCAGCAACAGCTTCGGCGACGACCGCATGCTGGTGGAGAAATACCTCACCCGCCCGCGCCACGTGGAAATCCAGGTGTTCTGCGACAGTCGCGGCAACGCGGTCTACCTGGCCGAGCGCGACTGCTCGGTGCAGCGCCGCCACCAGAAGGTCATCGAGGAAGCCCCCGCCCCGGGCATGAGCGAGGCCCTGCGCCAGCAGATGGGCGAGGCCGCCGTACAGGCAGCCAAGGCCATCGACTATGTCGGCGCCGGCACCGTCGAGTTCCTGCTCGATGAGGACGGCTCCTTCTACTTCATGGAGATGAACACCCGCCTGCAGGTGGAACACCCGGTCACCGAGATGATCACCGGCCAGGACCTGGTCGAGTGGCAGCTGCGGGTCGCCGCCGGCGAGGAATTGCCGCTGACCCAGGACCAGGTACAGATCAACGGCCACGCCTTCGAGGCGCGCATCTACGCCGAGGACCCGGACAACGACTTCCTGCCGGTCACCGGCACCCTCGCCTTCCTGCAACCGCCGGAGGAGAGCGCCCACGTGCGCGTCGATACCGGCGTACTGCAGGGCGACGAGGTCAGCGTCTACTACGACCCGATGATCGCCAAGCTGATCGTCCACGACGAGGACCGCGACAAGGCCCTGCGCCGCCTCGCCCGGGCACTTTCCGAGTACCGCATCAGCGGCATGCGCACCAACGTCGACTTCCTCTACAACCTCGCCACCGCCGAGCCTTTCCGCAAGGCGGACCTCGACACCGGCTTCATCGAGAAGCACCGCGAGCTGATCTTCCACGACAGCGAGCAGGACCTGCAGCAGGCCGCCACCCTCGGCGCCCTCTACCTGGTCCTGCGCCAGGCCCGCCGCGCCACGGTGGCCGAGACCGACCCCTACTCGCCGTGGAACTCGACCAGCGCCTGGCGCCTCAACGAGCCCCATGTGCAGGTCTTCGCGCTGGAACTGGCGGGTAGGGAAATCAGCGTGAGCGTCGAGCAGCTGCAGCGCGGCGGCAGCGCCCGCTACCGCATCTGCACCGAGGGCCAGGTCGCGCTGGCCCGCGGCGAACTGAAGGACGGCGAGCTCTACGCCGACGTCGACGGCTACCGCAGCCGGGTACCGGTGGCGGAGCACGACGGCGTCATCAGCCTCTACACCGAGGACAGCGCCCTGCAGATCCGCGAGGTCCAGCCGGACCTCGGCGACGCCGACGACAGCCACGGCGAGGGCGCCCTGACCGCGCCGATGAACGGCACCGTGGTCACCCTGCTGGCGGAAGTCGGCGCCAGCGTGGAGAAAGGCGCCGCCCTGCTGGTGATGGAGGCGATGAAGATGGAGCACACCATCCGTGCGCCCGCGGACGGCACCGTGGAGGAGTTCTTCTACGCACCGGGCGACCTCGTCGAGGGCGGCGCGGAACTGCTCGGCTTCACCGCGAGCGAGTCCTAGCCGCCAGTGAACCCCGTCGCCTGCGTGTGGTCACAATCGAGGCTTCTGGCCACACGCATCCAACGACGATAAGGAACCCGCCATGTTCAAGCCCGCAGTCGCCGCACTCAGCCTGTCCCTGCTCACGACGCCGCTGTCCGCCGCTGAATCCACCGAAGCGCTGATCGAGAAGGCCGCCAACGGTGAGCACCGCAGCGCGGAGAATATCGCGCGCAACCAGTACCGCCACCCGCTGGAGACCCTGGCATTTTTTGGCCTGGAAGCAGGAATGACCGTGATCGAGATCGCCCCGGGCGGCCTGTGGTACACGGAAATACTCGCCCCGGTGCTGAAGGAGAAAGGCCGGTACATCGCCGCGGGCTACGACCCCGACCTGCCGGACCAGCCCGAATACCGCTACCAGCAAACCACCGACATGGAAAAGCGCTTTGCCGAAGAGGAGCTGTTCAGCGCGGCGCAGATCGTGCGCTTCTCCCCGCCCCAGGTCATGGCGCTGGGCAGTGCCGGCTCCGCCGACATGGTCCTCACCTTCCGCAACACCCACGGCTGGATCAGGGAAGGTATCGCCAGCGATGTCTACCGCAGCTTCTACGAGGTACTGAAACCCGGCGGCGTTCTCGGCGTGGTCCAGCACCGCGGCCCCTCCGCCAGCGAGGGGTTCACCGGCTACGTCACTGAAGCGCAGCTGATCAAGACGGCCCAGGACGCGGGCTTCGTGCTCGAGGACTACTCCGAAGTCAACGCCAACCCGGCGGACAGCAAGGACTACGCAAAAGGCGTCTGGACCCTGCCTCCCTCACTGCGCCTGGGCGATACCGACAGGGACAGGTATCTCGCCATCGGCGAGAGCGACCGCATGACCCTGCGCTTCAGAAAGCCGAAATAAGCCCCGGGGCGACTCACCGCCCAGGCCCGGTGCATGCCGGCCCGGCCAGCATGCGCCAACAATAAAAAACCAGGAGGCAGTGCAGCAATGACCAAGATCGCAGGCAAGGTCGCCGTCGTCACCGGCGGCGGCACGGGCATCGGCAGCGGGCTGGCAAAGGAACTCGCCAGGCAGGGCGCCGCCGTCGCCATCGCCGATATCATGCTCGACAACGCGCAACAGACCGCGGAACAGATCAACGCCAGCGGCGGCCGGGCCGTCGCCATCTACTGCGATGTCTGCGAGCGCGAGTCGATCGCGGCGATGAAGGCCGCGGCCAACGCGGCGCTGGGGCCGGTAAACCTGCTTTTCGCCAACGCCGGCGCCACCTCCTTCGACCCCTTGATGGACATGTCCGACGACGACGTCGACTGGATCGTCCAGGTCAACCTGATGGGCGTGATGAACACCACCCGCGCCTTCCTCCCGGACATGATGGCCGCCGGCGAGGGCCACGTGATCGCCACCGCCTCCATGGCCGGCCTGCTACCGGGCTGGGTGCCCGTGCACACGGTGTACTCCGCGGCGAAGATGGGCATCATCGGCCTGATGCTGAACCTCGCGCTGGAGATGAAAGCCTACGGCGTGCACACCACCACCTACTGCCCGGGCGGCGTGAAGAGCGGCATGAAGGAGCGCAATGCCCTCTATCGGCCGGCCCGCTTCGGCGGCCCGCAGCAGGGCGAGGTGCACGTCCCGGAGGCCTCGTTCAAGGACAACCCGCTGCAGTTCTACACGCCCGAGGATATCGCCCCGATCGTGCTGAACGCGGTGCGCAACAAGCGCCCCTTCGTCTTCGACCACGCCGAGCAGCGCCAGGCTTTCCGCGACACCTACGCCAGTGTCGTCGAGGCCTGCTACGACGATATCGACGCCTACGAGCGGGAATTCGGCAGGCCGGCGGGGCTGGCTGAAGCCTGATTCAGTTCGGCTCGCCCGCGTTGAAAATGGTTTTTATGAAACGCATCGGGTGATATTGTAGGCGGGCACCTCCGCCTATAACAGAATGTATAACACCGGGAGAGAGCAGCATGCGCGTAGGATTACACCTCGGCTACCAGAACATGCACGGTGAGCCGGACGTCAAGACCTTCATGCAGGAGACGCAGTTCGCCGTCGAGGCGGAAGCGATGGGCTTCGATTTCGTCGGCCCCGTGGAGCACCACTTCACCGACTACGCCGCCTGCCCCGACCCCTTCCAGATGCTGGCCTGGGTCGCCGCCAAGACCGAGAAGATCGAGCTGATCACCGCCGCGGTGATCCTGCCCTGGAACAACCCCCTGCGGGTGGTCGAGCAGTTCATCGAGCTGGACATCCTCAGCGGCGGCCGGGTGATCGCCGGCATGGGCCGCGGCGCCGCCCGGCGCGAGTTCCGCTCCTTCAACGTCGAGCTCGGCGACTCCCGGGAGATCTTCGACGAGGCCGCCCTGATCGTGATGAACGGCCTCGAGACCGGCATCGTCGAGGCCGACGGCAAGTGGTTCCAGATCCCCCGCACCGAGGTCCGCCCGCGGCCCTTCAAGAGCTTCAAGGACCGCACCGTGATGGTGTCGATGTCGCCCTCCTCGGTGGAGGTGGCGGCCGAATACGGGCTCAAGACCCTGCGCTTCTCCCAGGGCGACTGGCGCCGGGCGATCCCCGAGATCAACCACTACCGCACGACCTTCGAGGAGAAGCACAACAAGACCGCCCCGCCCTTCGTCATCTCCGACTTCATGCTCTGTTTCGAGGACAAGCAGCGGGTGTCGGAGTACTGCGACAAGTACTTCGGCAAGATGTTCGCCACCGTCGCCAACCACTACGAGTTCATGAGCGACCACTTCAAGAGCCTGCCCTCCTACTCCACCTACGCCATCATGGGCGCGGCGGCGGAAGCCGCGGGCGGCCCGGACAAGGCCTACCGCGACTACATCAGCGGCAACATGATCGGCACCCCGGAGGAACTGGTCGAGCACCACCTGGAGCGCGCCTCGATGGTCGGTGACTACGAGATGCTGTGCAATTTCAGCTTCGGCGGCCTGCCCTACGAACTGGTCTACGAACAGGCCAGGCTGTTCGCCGACAAGGTGATGCCGAAGCTCAAGGGCTGATGCGCTCGGCCCGCCCGCAGGCCGTTGCGCAAAACCAATAGAGGTACCCGCAAATGAAACAGAACCTGCCCGCCAAATGGGATATCGAGACCGACCTCGTCGCCATCGGCTCCGGCATCGGCGGCCTCTCGGCGGCCATCACCGCCCACGAGCAGGGACTCGGCGCCGTGGTGCTGGAGCGCGCCGACAAGGTCGGCGGGGTCACCGCCCTGTCGCTGGGGGAAGTCTGGGTCGCCGGCAACCACCTCGCCGCCGAGCTCGACCTGCCCGACTCCGTGGAGTCCGGTTTCAGCTACCTGCAGCGCCTGTCGATGGGCTACGGCGACGAGCGGCAGATCCTCAACATGGTGCTGCACGCCCGCGAGGCGCTGCAGTATTTCGAACAGACCGCCGGCCTGCGCATGCAGGTCATCCGCGGCCTGCCGGACTACTACTACCAGCACGCCGACAACGCCGTCGCCGAGGGCCGCATGCTCGAGGTGGAGCCCTTCCCGGCGCAAACCCTGGGCGAGTGGCAGGAAAAGACCCGGGTCTCCCCGGTCGTTCCCTTCGGCATGACCCACCACGACATGTACGGCCCCGGCGGCACGGCGAATATCGCCAAGTGGGATTTCGCCCTGATGGGCGAGCGTCTCGCCAGTGACATCCGCTGCCTCGGGCCGGGGCTCATCGCCTATTTCGTCAAGGCGGCGATCGACCGTGGCATCCCGATGCACACCGGGGTCAACGCCGAGGAACTGATCAGCGACGGCGAGCGGGTGGTCGGCGTGCGCGCCACCCGTGAGGGTCGCGATATCTTCGTGAAGGCCAGGCGCGGTGTGGTGGTGGCGGTCAGCAGCTACGAGCGCAACCAGGAACTCAACAAGACCCTGTCGCAGCAGCTCGAGCCGATCTCCTACCTCTTCGACACTGTCGACGGCGCCAACTTCCGCCTCGCCGGTCCGCTCGGCGCGCGGGTCGCCCGGGTGCCGGACATCACCCTGCTCGGCTATCACATCCCCGGCGAGGAGAGCGAGGAGGGCCGGCCGCTGGCCCGCGGCGCGATGACCGCGATCGGCCTGCCCCACGTGATCGTGGTCAACCGCGCCGGCCAGCGCTTCGGCAACGAGGCCTTCTACCGCCAGTTCAACTACACCGTCGACCAGATCGACGGCGCCAGCCAGACCCACCCCAACTTCCCCTGCTGGGCCGTGCTGGACAGCCAGGCCAAGGACAAGTACCCGATCGGCTCGATCATGCCCGACCAGCAGTGGCCGCAGGATTTCGGTGTGGTCGCCGGGTCCCTCGCCGAACTCGCCGCGAAAACCGGCATCGACGCCGCGGGGCTCGAAGCCACCATCGCCCAGTTCAACGCCGCCGCCGAGCGCGGCGAGGACCCGGCCTTCGGCCGCGGCAGCCACCCCTGGAGCACCTTCATGTGCGGCGACCCCCTGCATGAACCCAACGCCAACCTCGGCCCGCTGCTCAAGCCGCCCTTCTACGCCATCGAACTGCAGCGCATGGGCGGCAGCGCGATCCCGGCGGCGGGCCTGCTCGCCGACACCAACTGCCAGGCCCTGGGCTGGGACAACCAACCCATCGCCGGCCTCTACGTCGCCGGCAACTCCATGGCGCGGATGGAGACCGGCGCGGTGATGCAGAGCGGCATCTCCAACGCCCGCGGCATGACCCACGGCTACCTCATCGGCCTGCACGCCAGCGGCCGGCCGAGCACCTTGCTGGAAGCGGCGATACAGCGCATGGGTGGCTGAGCCCGGGCCGCCGCGCGTTGGCCGCCGCAGGCTGTCGCGCACCGCCCGGGGCTGCTATCATCAACACTCACCCAACTGGCAGGAGGTACCGAAGATGATTGTCGCAATCCGCAAAAACCGGATCGGTACAGCCAGCCGGTAGCCTCTGCCAGACCTCGCTTTACCCGCTACCTCTTTCCTGTCCGCATCCCGGTTATCTCTGACCGGGGCTTACTTTTGCCCCTGAAACTTACCTCGTTCAGCGCCCGTGGGCGCGAGGGGCCAAAATGAATTACCAACACTTGCCGCCACTGGGATGGCAGCCGTTCTTCCAGCAACAACTGAGCCTGGAGGAGTGGGAGCGGGACCGGCCCGCACGCATCGTCGACTACCAGCGCAGCGTGTTCAGCGTGAACGACGGCGAGCACACCTCAAGTATCCAGATCACGGCGAACATGCCGGAGATGACCGTGGGCGACTGGGTCCTGCTCGACGCCGACGGCCGCTTCGTCCGCCTGCTCGAGCGCACCACGCTGTTCGCCCGCAAGGCGGCGGGCTCGCGGGTGGCCAGCCAGTTGGTCGCCGCCAATATCGACAGCGTGTTCATCGTCTGCTCGCTCAACCAGAACTTCAACCTCAGCCGTATCGAGCGCTACCTGGCGCTGGCCCACGAGGCCGGCGTGGAACCGGTGCTCGTGCTGTCCAAGGCGGACCTCTGTGGCGACCCGGACAGTTTTGTCGCCCAGGTCCGGGAACTCGACCGCAACCTGGCGGTGCTGGCAGTCAACGGCCTCGATGCCGACAGCTGCGCCGCCCTCGCCCCCTGGTGCGGCAGCGGCCGCAGCGTGGCGCTGCTGGGCTCCTCCGGGGTGGGCAAATCGACCCTGGTGAACACCCTGCTGGGGCGCTCGGTGCAGGACACCGGCGCGATCCGCGCCGACGATGACGAGGGCCGCCACACCACCACCAGCCGCTCCCTGCACGCCCTCCCCGGCGGCGGCCTGCTGCTCGACACCCCCGGCATGCGCGAGCTGCAGCTGGCAGATTGCGAGCAGGGCGTGGCGGCGACCTTCGCCGACATCGGTGAACTGGCCGGGCACTGCCGCTTCCCCGATTGCCAGCACCAGGGCGAGCCCGGCTGCGCCGTCAGCGCGGCGGTGGATGCCGGGGAACTCGATGCGCGGCGGCTGGCCAGTTACCACAAGCTGCTGCGCGAGCAGGCGCTGAACGCTGAGACGCTGGCACAGAAGCGGGCCCGCGAGCGCAAGCGAGGCAAGATGTACCGCAATTCACAGGCGCACAAGAACCACGGCGGGTGAGAGTGGAGTAGCGGTAAAGTGCCGCCCCGCGGGAGCGGCTGCGGCACTTTCAACAGCTCACTGAATTGGCGCTGCCAGCACAATCTGGCTGCCGGCCCGCTGTTCCCAGAACACGTTCTTGATCTTGTCGCCGTTGGCCAGCCTGCCGCTCAGCCAGCCGAGCACCGCCGGCAGCTTGCCGTATTCGAGTGGCTGGTCGACCACCGTGCCGGAGGCGTTGGACCAGGTGAACTGGGTGCCGATGATGGTGATTTCCGCCGCGCCGAAGGTGAGGATCAGGTTGCCGTAATTGTTGTTGCCGACGATGCCCTTCATCGTCCTGCCACCAGACCAGGCGATACGCCCCAGGCCCTGGGCTTCCAGGTAGCCGGCGTAGGGATTGCCCTGGTTGTCGTCGAGAATGCGCAGGTCGCCGCCCTGGATGGTGATCGCCCCCTCGTCATAGGCGGTGATCTCGTTGACCTGGCCGCCATTGACCGTGATCTCGGCCGAGCCGATTGCCTCGAGGTCGCGCACCACGCCACCGTTGACGATGACCTGGCTGGTTTCCAGCGCGTGGATCGCGCCCACTTCGCCGGCCTCGATCTCCAGCCGGGATTCGGCCCAGGACTCCACCTCCGCCACTTCGCCGGACGTCATGTCGACCTGGCCGCCCGCCAGCAGGTAGAGCATGTCGAGTACGACGCCGCGATCGAGTTCCGCCACCGAACTGTCCGAGACAACCAGTTCGTGCAGCACCTGGCAGTCGGCCACTTTCACCGCAGTGCTCGCCCCGGGTAGCGCGCAGCTACCGAAAGCGTCGCCACCGCCGCCGCAGCTCGCATTGCGCACGGCCAGCCGGAACAGCGCCTGCCCCGGGTTGTCGAAGCTGTTGCCCGGGGTGTCGGCGCCGTCGCCGTTGTTGCGCATGATGTAGGTGTTGGAACTGGTGTTCACCCCTTCCAGGTCGCAGGGAGCGGGAATAAAAATGGGGCGCAGGGCCACCAGCGCCTGGTCGTTGGCCAGGAACGCGCTCAGCGCCGGGTCCTGGTCGAAACCGGCGGTCACCACGCGACAGCCGGTAGACTTGTTGCCGCAGAGGAAACCGCCCTCGTTGCCGTTGGCCCAGCGGGAAAACACGTAGTCCGGCGCTGGCACCGCCTCGAAGGTCTGGTCGAAGAACTGGTCAGGCACGTTGATATTGCAGGTTTGGCCCTCCCCACAACTGTAGTCGCCCGACACGGTGGTAACCGAACCGCCCACCGGCACCGAGACCTGGACCTTGCAGGCGGCGAGCGCCATGCCTAACACGGCGAGAGGCAGAAGTTTGCCATTCATAAACGATCTCCTGGAGTTGCGGGTAGGTCGGGAGGACTGCGGCGCAGGACCTGGCCGCGGCAGCCGGTGCGGCCGCAACTAATCTTTTAACGCCTGAGCGGCGGCAGGCCCAGAGGAAATGCAGGAAAAGGCCATATTCCCGGCCTGCGCCGGCCTGCTGTCACAGTGGAAGGATGACCTGCCCGACCTCGAGCGTGCCGGAGCTGAGAATCGCGGCGCGCAAGCCGGTGTGGACGAGGTGGGGCAGGACTTTTTCATTCACCGTGGCGGCGAGGTGGGCGCAGGGCTCGCAGCGCTCCATGCCGAAGAAGCGCGCGCCGCCGATGCTGAACTCGCGGCCGATCAGGCTGTCCAGCGCCACGCCGCGGGTGACCAGGTTGCGGCGGGCGTCGCCGTAGCCCAGCGACTCGCCGGTGGCGGCGTTGAAGGCGTCGATTTCCTCCGCGGCGATGAAGGTCACCTCGCGCTTGCGGTTGTCGGCCAGTTTGGCGGAGAAGGTGCCGCTGCCGTCGTGGTAGCGGTCGCCGACCAGGCCGCGGTTGGCTTCCGCATCCACCGAAGTGTGTGCCACGGGTGCGGCGCCGCTGCGGGCGAGGTATATCCCAACGATTGTTGCGTCCATCAGCAAGAATCCCCGATGCGGTGTTAAAGTTAGCGCTGGTGCAGCCCGAGAAGCCCGCATGGATAACGATAACGCGCCTCCCGCAAAATTGCTTGTGCTAATCGCCCTGCTGCAGGGCCTGCTCCTGCTGCTCCTGCACCAGGCGCTCGATTTCCGCTACTGGCCCGCGGGCGAGCCGCCGTGGATTCTCGCCTGCTACGCCGTCGCGCTGGTGTGGCCGACCATGCTGCTGCTCGGCCTCGACCGCCACAATACTGTCGCCCTGCTGAATTACACCGCGCCCTATGTGCTGCTCTGCGCCCTGCTCGGCTACTACACGGGCATCCAGGTCGCACCGGGTGATTCGCTCGCCCTCGGCGGGCTGGGCGCGGCCTTCGCGGCCAGCCTCGCCCTGGCCAGCTACAAGGCCCTGCTCTATGCCCAGCAACTGGCCGGCGAGGGGCGGCTCACCCACGCGGCCCTGCTGCGCTGGTCCTGGCGCAACTGTTTCACCCTCGGCCTGGCGCTGCTCTTCACCGGCGGCGTCGGGCTGGTGCTGTTGCTCTGGGGCGCGCTGTTCGAGGCCATCGGCATAAACTATTTCAGCGAACTGTTCGACGAACTGTGGTTCATCTACCCGGCCCTGTCCCTGGCCTTCGGCTTCGGCATCGTCATCAGCCGCAATCACCGCGCCGTGATCGATACCGCCACCCACCTGCTGCAGGCGCTGATGAAAGTGCTGCTGGTGCTGCTCGCCGCGCTGAGCCTCCTGTTCCTGGCGGCGCTGCCGTTCACCGGCCTGCAGCCCCTGTGGGACAGCGGCGGCAGCCCGCTGATCCTGTGGATGCAGGCCCTGCTGCTGTTTTTCTTCAACGCCGTGTACCCGGGCAAGGGCGACAAACTTGCCTACAATGCGCCCCTGCACGCACTGGTCAGCATTGCCATCGCGCTACTGCCGGTGTTCAGCGCCATCGTGTTTTACGGCCTCTACCTGCGCATCGGGCAGTACGGCTGGAGCCTCGACCGCGCCTGGGGCGCCATCGCCTGGCTGCTGCTGGCGCTGTTCCCGCTGGGCTACTGGGGCTGCATGCTGAAATACCGCGGCCACTGGAGCAGCTACCGCGGCGGGGTGAATATCGCCGGCGGGCTGCTGCTGATGCTGGTGATGCTGGCGGTCAACAGCCCCCTGCTCGACCTGCGCAAGCTCGTCGTCCACAACCAGCTGCAGCGCCTGCAGGAGGGACTGGTCTCCCCGGAGGAGCTGGACCTGCACTACTTCCGCTACCAGCTCGCCAGGCCCGGCCACGACGCGCTGCAGGACAGGCAGGCGGCCTGGGCCGGGACCCACCCGCAGCTGGCGGCGGAGATCGCCGCCCTGTACGCGCCGGAACCGCCAACGACGCCGCTGGACCGCGGCAGCTTCTTCCACGCCGTCCGCATGCTCTCCACGGAACCGCCGCCGGACGCCCTCTTCGCCACCCTGCTCGAGGACAGCCGCAAGCGTCGCAGCGCGCCGCTGGCCTATTACCTGAAAGCGCTGCAACTCGACGGCGCCGGCGCGCCCGAGTACCTGTGGGTCGAGCGCCAGCGCGAGCTCACGGTGATCTCCATCTACCAGCTGCAGGGCGAGCGCTGGAGCGCATTTCACCTGCGCACCCTGGGGGCGGCGGACCCGCTGAACAGCGCCCTGCTGGATGCCCTGGATGCGAACGAGGTGAGCGCGGAAGTGCCGCTGTACCGCGACATCGTGATCGGCGGGGAGCGTTTCAGCCCACCCCTGCCGGCAGCGCAACGCGACCTGCCCGACGGGGATTGAGCGCGCCGCCCGCGATGGCGGCAGCTCAGCGGCTGACCTGCTCCGTGCGGCCGTCGCGCCAGCGCCGCAAGACCAGGTAGTGGCCGTGCAGGGCCCCGCGGTCCTGCTGGCCGAAGCCAAGCAGGGTCCCCTCCAGGCCCTGGGCCGCGGGCAGCCACTTCACCCGCTCCAGCCCCTCGCGCAGGCCCTCGCGGGTGAACTCCGGCGCCCAGGCGAGGCCCCAGGCCAGCAACTGGCCGAGGTCGTAGCCCTTGGCGGCGGCGAGACTCTCCCCGGCAGGAACGTTCTCCCGCTCGCGCAGGGCAGTGAGGGTACGGTTGCCCTCGGAGAAGAGGTCGACGTAGATCCAGCCTTCGAGCAGTTGGGCGCAATCCCCCGCGTAACCGCGGATGCCCGCGCTGTTCATCAGCGTCGCCCCGCGCCACGCCGAGGCGCGCAGGGCCTGAGCCAGTGCCGGCGCCGCGACACCCAGGCCGAGATAGACCACGGCGTCCGGCGACCGCGCCGCGAGCCGCGCAACCTGCTGCTGCGCCGAATCGGCCAGCGGCTGGATGGATGTCGTCTCCACCACCTCGAAGGGCAGCGCCTCCGCCGCCTGCTGGAAAAACGCCAGGTAGCGGCGGCCTATCGGCGAGCTGTCGTGGACCACACCGACACTGCCCAGGCCCTGCGCCGCGATATGCCGCGCCAGCAGCCAGGACTCGTCCTCGTGGGAGCCCACCTGCAGGTGAAACATGTACTCGCCGCGGGCGCGCTCGGTGCCCGCCCAGTTGATCGTGGGCAGGCGGTAGTGCTCGGCCAGCGGTGTCGCGACCAGCGCGTTGTCGCCGATGGCCGGGCCGATCACCCCGAGCACATCCGCCGCCGCCAGTTCCGCGTAGGCGCGCTCGACTGCGGCGGCGCTGCCCTCGGGCAGCCCCAGCCCCCAGGCGTGGACGAACTCGACCTCGCGGTCGAGCCTGCCGAGGGCCTGCACCTCGGCGAGGGCGACACGCAGCCAGCGCTCGATATTGCCGGGACCGGGTGGTCCGGCGGACATGTCGTTGAGGATGCCGATGCGGTGGGGTTCGGGCACGCCTGTTCTCCTGTTGTTATCGGTTTTGCGGGCCGCCTCCCCGGCTGCCGCAGCCGGGTACGGCAGGCGATTCAGCCCCTGGCGGGGAGATAAGTGCTGATGAAGGCCTCCCAGGGCGGGTTTTCCGCCGGCTCCCAGATGGCGCCGATATGCTGCCACGCCCGCTCGCCGGACCAGCCGAGGTGCTGGTAGGCGTAAATGGCGTAGAAGGCGGATACCCGGTAGTTGGCGGCGCAGTGAATCAACAGCTTCCCGCCCTGCACCGCCCCCATGGCCGCGACGAAGGCGGCGTAATCCTCGGCCGTCGGCGCGGCAAAATCGACCGGAATGCTGACATAGCCGAGACCCTGCTCACGGACGATTCGCTCTTCATCGGGCACCGCGTAATCACTGTCGACGGGCAGCAGGTTGATGACCAGCTGGTAGCCGCTCGCGGCGAGCTGGGCCAGCTGCTCCGGCTTGACCATCCCGGAGGTGGATACACGGTCGTCGATGGCGCAGAAGTTGTAGGCCTGCTCGATGCTCATTGTTATTGGCTCGCGGCGCTATGCGGCCCCCAAGCCTGCGCCGAAAACGCCGCTTTGTGAAGTGCGCTGCAGTTATTCCATCGGGCCACAGCCTGCACTGGCGCCACAGGAGGGAAGCGGCCGGCACACCGGCTCACATATCCTTGATGTAGGTTGTCGTGTAGGGCCGGTAACCCGACTTCAGGTAGAAGGATGCCGCCAGCTGGTTCCGCGCCAGTGCGCTTACCTGCAGTGTCGCCAGGCCGAGGTCTCGCACATGCCGCTCGGCCTCGGCCATCAGGCTTCCGGCGATGCCCCGGCCGCGGTAGTTCTCGGCGACGGCCAGGTCCGTGACCAGGCCGTAGGTCTTGTAGGGTTCATACAGGTGGCGGTCGTCGCGATCCTCGCTTTCCACCAGGACCACGACAAAGCCGGCAACGCTCTCCCCCTCGAGCGCGATGAAGACTTTGCCGCGCTGCTGCCGGCAACAGGCGAGGAGATAGTCGAAATGCCCGGCGGCGATTTCCCGGCCCGGCGGCCGCGAATGTTCCAGGGCCGCCTCGTGATCCTGCAGCAGCGCCATCAGGCTGACGACCTGGTCGCGGTAACTGTCGCTGTACTCACTGAATTTCATCTGTGGGAAGTTCCATGCTGCGCCCGCCCTCGTCCAGTGCCTGGGCAAATTCCGGATACTCGCCGAGAAACCTCAGCCAGGCGCGCTCCTCATCATTGCCCGGAGCCCGCTCCCCGTTGACCACGGCAACAAAGCGCTCCTCGCCCGGCAGCGACGGGCTGATCGCGCCCTTGCCAAGTGCCATCAGGTACTTGCCATAGGTGTGTATGAGGTAGCGGGCCATCGGCGAATAGGCCTCGCCGAGAGCCACATCATAACCACCCGCACGGAGCAGGCGAAGTTGTGCCGGCGGGTATTTGTTCGGCACGCCAGTCATGAGCGAGCGTATATGGGCGAACACCGCGTCGCTGGCGAGGCTGCCGGTGTGGCTGACGTCGAAACCGAACTGGCCGCTCGCCTGTCTTTGCGCCTGCGGATACAGCTGGCTCGCCAGGCTTACCACACCATCACTGTTGTCGCCGATTTTCACCGCACCCGGGTTCCGGTACACATAGATCAGTTCATGCCGCACGAAGCCCGGCAGGGGCTTGCGATACAACCCGCCGATAAACGGACTGTCCGGGTTCAGCCCGCGCCAGGAAGGCAGGACGATCAGGCCCCGCCTCTCCCCCGCCGCCGCCGCCGCATGGCCTCCGAACGGCGTGCCTATAGATACAAACAGCTGCACCGGGGTTTCCTCCCGGGCTCCCCGGTACTTGTTCAGCGCCTCCCTGACGACCAGTCCGCCCATGCTGTGGGCGACGATGATCATCGGCATCCCGTCCGACCGGTAGACCTCACCCGAGAGGAATATGCGGTAGAACAGTTCCGCCAGCTGCCCGAGGTCGCCACCGGAGGGGTAGTGGAAAAACCATGCCTTGTAGCGCTCCCGGTCGAGCTGGTCGACAAAGAAGCCGAAGTCGCGCGCACTCCCGTCGATGCCGTGCACGAAGACCACCGGTATCCGGTCGGCGCGATCCTCCTCCAGGGCATAGAACATGGTTGGTGCCTGCTCGAGAAAGGAGGCCGGGTCGTACATGCCCAGCGTGGCGAAGCTGCGGTCGAAAATGGGGTCGTCCAGGCGCCTGATGGTCCCGGAGGGGTAGAACAGCGATTCGGCCCGCCCACCGCGGTCTGGCACTGCGATGGCCACCTGCCAGTCGAGCGTGACCGGGTCGGCCAGTTGCAGGTCCAGGTGACCGAGTACCTTGTCCGGCGCGGAATCCCGGTCCAGTTCGAGCAGCCGCTGCCCCACGACTTCCGCCGGGCCGAAGACCCCGTCACCGTCGATGTCGGCGAACACCAGCAGAGCGAACTCGCCCTGCGGCAGGGTCAGGCCGAAGTGGGTGCCGGCGACCTCGAAATGCATGAGGTCTACCCGCTCGTTTGCCCGGTATTTGCTCGAGAACGCAGCGATAGCCTTGGGCAGGCCGGCGTAGCTTCCCGGGGCATCGAACACACGCCCGTAGACGAAGTAGGTCTCCCTGTCGATCATGTGCTTGACGTTGAGCTGGCCGGGCTCGACTGCCTGGATGCGGGCGTATTCCGCCTGCACCGACGCATACCTGAGATAGGTGCAGGAGCAGACGAGACAAGCCAGGCAGACCGCGAGGGCCCGCCAGGCGAAGGATGCCAGTAGCGTTTTCATTCCCGGGTTCCGGAATAATGCCGGTGAGTCAGGAGATAACTATAGCCAATAGCAAAGGCGTGAATGCGCGCGAGCCGGCGACCCGGCAGCGCTGCCGGGCGCGGCCCTGCCGCGCTGTTCCGGTTGCGGACCGGGGGCCCTCAGAATATCAACGCCAGGGTCGGCACCGTTATGATGTCCATGTCGATGATCACCTCGCGCTTCGCCAGCTTGAAGGCGCCATCCACTTCCTTGAGCACGTCGCGGCGGCCGCCGGTCATGGTGTGGTTGTCCTTGCCCAGGTGGCTGTAGAACATCAGGAAGTTCGAGTAGGCCTGGTACTGGCCATCCTCGAGCGGCGTCACCTCGACATTGGAGATCATGCGCCGGGTGCGCGGCGCCGGGCTTTCCGACCAGCCGTTCGTCTTGTAGCCGCGAAAGGTCCGGGCAAAGACGCTGAGGAAAGTGTCGTGCCGGATGGGAGACCCCCTGGGACCTTCCGCCCGGTCCAGCTCCCGCTCCACCGACGAGAACGCCTCCGTATCCTGCAGCTTCGGGTCGGGCTGGGGCACAAAGCGGGTCGGCATGCTGTATTCGATGGATTCATCGACGAGCGTCATCCACTGCTGCAGGCAGCGCTCGTCCAGCAGGCGGGCCTCCCGGTAGTAGAACTGCTCGACGCGCGCGATCAGCGCCATGTCAAAATCGATAGCGACAGTATTCATCGGGTGCCCTCCTCGCCAAACATGTCTTCCCGCCAGCGCATATACAGGCGGCGAGCGTAGTGCTCGTTGTAGCACTTGCCGACCATGCCCGGGAGTTCCGGGTGCGGCTTTTCCTCACCCACGCCGAGGCCGTAGAAATAGGGCCGGTCGTTCAGGTAATCGATAGTTGAACCTTCGTACTGCAGGCGCCAGGCATAGGAATCCTCCTGCTCGATAATACCGCCGGGGCCGAAGGCCATGCAGTAGCCGGAGCGGATCTCCTCCTTGATGTGATCGGGCGCTTCAATAGGTGTCAGCAGCCAGGACCAGTATTCGATCAGGCCCGGCGCCCGCGGGTGGCTGACGCGCAGCGTGTTCTGCCCCCACAGCAGCGACATGTTGGGGTAGATACCCTGGGCCATGCCCTTGATCCGCGCCTGCAACGGGGAGAGGCGCTCTGCCACCGTGCGCTCGACTTCAGTCAGGTACTCCTTCAATTCCGGCGATGAATGCGGGCTGTGCACGCCGCGCTGCTCCGGGGTCGAGTCTTCCGGCAGCAGGCGGAAAACCGCTGAATGGCCGTCTTTCGCCACCGCGGTAACGGAGTAGTCCTCGATCTCGATGTTTTCCGGGCTGTCCACCGCCACCAGCGCCCCATGCAGGTAGGCCGCGTGGCCGACATCGCCGTGCATGTTCTCGACCGGGAGCTTCCAGTTGCACTTCAGGTCCCACTTGTGCGGCGGGCCGGCAATTTCGAGGCCGCCCGGGAAGCGATCGAAATAGGCTTCCAGGTAGAACTTCTGCTCGCCGAGATACTCGTCGAGGGATACGGCTTCCGGGTTGAGGGTCGCAAAGATCAGGCCGAACACGGACTCGACCCTGGCCGCCTGCTTGAGACCCCACTTGCTCTTGTCGACCTCGGGACCCATCTTGCGCGCCTGGGGAATGCCGACCAGTTCGCCGGTCGGCTTGAAGGACCAGGTGTGGTAGGGGCAGATGAAGCGGGAGGCATTGCCCTGGTCGCTGCGGCAGACCCGCAGGCCGCGGTGGGGACAGCTGTTGACGCTGACGGCAATCTTGCCGTCGCCGCCCCTGGCGACGATCACCGGCACCTCGCCCATGTAGGCGGAGATAAAATCGCCCGGGTTCTTCAACTGGCTTTCGTGGCCAACATAAAGCCAGCTCTTGTCGAAGATCCTGCGCTGCTCGCGCCGGTACAACTCTTCACTGGTGAAAACCTGCCGGCTGACTTCCGAGCAGTCCTCGTTGAGAAACTGGCGGGAGTCCAGGGGCTCCCTGCCATTGGGGCTGGTAAAACTGTTCATGGTTCTAACTCCGGGGGTTAGCTGGAATTTGCTTCAGGCGGTCACTCCTGACCTTCGTATTGCTCGAGCAATGCGCGCAGGCGGCGAATGTCTTTCGCTATCTGCTCGCAGATTTTCAGGTCCCGCCCGGACACGATGCCGTCGACGATCTTGTCGAAGGCAGAGCCGAGCTGATTCTCGTAGGCACGGCCTTCCCTGGTCGGCTCCAGCAGCGGCGCCGTCTTGTGATCCGGGTTGTTCAATTTGCGGATGAAGCCGAGCTCTTCCAGCCGGTTCGCCGCCCTGCCGATCACCTGGCGCGAACTGCCCAGGGCACGGCCGATCTGCGGGACGGTCTGGGGATGATCGGCGCCGACCACGGAGACCAGCACCAGCCCCTCGAGCCGGCTCAGGGAAGGGCCGCTGAGTTCGCGCGAGAGGATGCGCTGGGCGCTGTCCTTGAGGAGGATCGACTCCTCGATCATGGCAACCAGGGGGTTGGCTTTCAGGCTCATTGATGACTGGCCCTCACTGGGGCGATATACCGGGCTGGCGGCTTGTTGTTCTTATTCCAGCCGCAAGCAAATACGTAACATACGTTCCACTTTGTCACAGGGTGTTCGAATTTGCAAGCGAGGATGCAGGCAAAGGGGGCCCGGTGGGAGAGGGCAAAAAGGGGCCTGGCTGATGACGTGGCGGCCACCGCTTCTGGTGACTGGCAGGGGTGACGACCAGTCGCGCAGGGCTTCGTCTCCCCGCCAGCGATCTAGTCGAATAATGAATCGAGGGTATGGTACTCGAGGAAGATTCGATAGTTTTGTTCGACCCAGTCTTTCCTGTACTTGATACGATCGGTACTTAAGTAGAATTTGTAACCCAGTTCGCTTTCCCTCCTCGACCGGAATGTTTCATTCACATTCTTCACTATCGGTATCGACTTGCACATCAATGCCTCGTAGAAGCGCATACTCCAGAAGGCATCCCCGGCCGGGCACAACGTGAACCTGCTCCGTGCCATCGTCTCGAAATAGCAGTCATCGAATTTATTCCTTTCCTCGGCCAGGTGTTCCTTCGGAACAAAACCGGTCCTCAGTAGCGTGCGATCAAAACGGCCCATTGGGACATAGTCTTTTTTGGTGCGCCTGTCTGTGAACTGCAAATACGACTCGTCAGTAAAATGCCTTTGTATGAAGTCTATTATCCAGGCCCTGTTTGCCTGGGTTGCATCATCGGTCTTAAAGCCACCAATAAAGCAGTAATCGAATATCTTCTCGTGATCGAACCCGGCAACAGTCCTGTAGAAACGCCGGGGGTACAGGGCGTAATCCGTATTTACCGGGTCGCCATCGGTCCAGCAACCGGCCTCCTTGTGGGCCTCGACAAACCACATATACAGCTTGGGCGGGAATTGCTCGTAATAATCCGGCGGCACTTCGGGATGACTAACGCCACCCGCGACCGCGGGCCCTCGCCAATTGAAGATGGAGGCGTTGCATAGATTCGAGCTCAAACGGGACCACTGATGACGACATTGTGAGCTGATGTACTTCAGGGCCACGGAAAACGCTCCACCCACCTGTTTACCCACTGTGACAGCCGACCGACAAGGCCCGCCTGCGTGCAGCGATTACAGCCAATAGCGTGCGCGAATAACCGATACCTGCATGCATGACTGGGCGCATGAATCACTCGGGAAAACCGGGATACTTCCTTGACCCTACACCCTCTTCATACCAACAGGCCCGCTCGGACCAGAATATGTTGTCACTCGGCGCAATATTCGGAATACCATCCAGGCTCCCCGCCGGCACGATCAACGACTCCCCTGATCCGGAAATATAGGGAACGGGAGAGCCGCAACAGGTACAGAAAGCGCTTGTAATCGTCCGACCAGGCACATCATAGCGTTTTATATCGGCAGCACCTGAAAGCCAGGCAATATTTGCCGGGGTCGTGAACAGATTTGACACATGTGCCGAACCGGAGATCTTTTGACACTGACGGCAATGGCACAAGTGGAACTGTTGGAACGTGTTCCCACATTCGAAACTCACCGCCCCACAAAGACAACTACCCTTTACACTGCTCATGGAAAAACCTCAGTCGATAGGGCCCGCAACACTGGCAGGGCTGAACTGTGCGCACTCAGTACTTATATACTCTGCTACTTGTAGAACACGGCCAACCAGATGGTAATTTCGTCTGGATCGGTCCAGGCGACCTTGTGTTTGACGTGTGCGGGGATATTCAGGTAATCGCCCGCTGACAACTCACTTCTGGAGCCATCCGCAAACTCCAGGGAAGCTTTACCTTCGATGACCATTACCCATTCATTCTCGTCCTGATCGTACCATCCCGCATCAGGTGATCTGTGCCCTTTTGACACAATTCGCTCGATTCTTACGGTAGAAGAGCGAACGATATCTTCAAAGACCTCCAGGCTCGTGTCTCCGGGAAGTGAATCAAATATGTTTGCTGGGTTCATGCCTTAAGATATACCTCATGCCTCGATCAAGCCGCACTGCCAAGGCGTGTCGGCCTGACCGAACTGTTATGCGGCGGTTGAATTATCTCTATGCGTTCTTCGGTTTTTCCTGAACGCTGTGACTCTCACTGCAAGCGCGGCAAGACCTGCCAACAAGTAAGGATCTGTAAGCGGATCCAATTCCGGCATCTTCAGTGCGAGCAGCGCACTGAGATATGGACTCAGAACGAAAATAAAGAAGAAACCCCACATTCCGATGCGATGCAGTAAAGTCCACCATCGGCCCAGTCGAAAGCGCGCCCTGTTCGTCGACGTGATAACCATTGCCAGCAGGACGACATAGGCCCACACGCCGCCATCGAGAAAGCCAGCAGGCGGGAAGTTCTCTATCAACCAATTGTAGGTGAGTAGCGCCAGGAGGTGTAAGAGGAAGCAGCTTGCAAATCCGAGCCCCCACCACCTGCGATCCCGCCGTAATGCGATAGTCCAGGGGCGTCGATACAGGCGCAGAATCGACGAGGCGAGGAAGGTGACCATAAAGAATGGAAAAGACATCCGAGCGGTGTAGCGCGCAGCCAGTTGCCAGCCTTCCTGGGTATCCGTGCCGGCAACGATACCCGCCAGCAGCGCCGCCAGCCCGGCAAACAGTCCCAGCCAGGTTGGCCAGACTTTCAACTTGTAGCTCCGCTTGAGCAGGGGCCGGAACTCACCTGGCGCCTAACGCCGGGGGCAACGGGCGCGCTGTAAGTGCGTCCGGCAACCAAAGGGAGCGTACTGCCCGCACTTGTTAAGTGTTTTCACTGGGCCTCTTCTTTAGCCGCCAACCGCCAACGAACGAACCGACAAGAATTGGCAGTCCTACCGCTAACATGGCCAACAGCTTAGGTATATCTTGGGTTGAGAACCTGACAGTACACTCTGCACAGGTATTGAACGCTATGATCGTAGTAACACCCATGCCGCCAATGAATGTAAGAAAAATTCCGGCAACAACGCCTATCAATATTATTAGATACAGCGCTGTGGACTTGATGCTTCTCATACACTTAACGCCGCCAGCAAGGGCGCTGAACTGGCACCACTTTTGTGGACACTTTCAGGCACATAGCCTGCTCCTTTCTTCCGGCATTGTGTAGCCAATTTGGGAGTGCAAGCGCTCCCGGTTGTAGTACTCAATATACTCGACAATCTTGGCCACCGCCTCGATGCGATCTTTGAAGCTGACCTGGTGGACGAGTTCCGCCTTCAAGGTGTGGAAGTAGGATTCAACAGTCGCATTATCCAGTGGACTCCCCTTCCGGCTCATGCTGCGCTGCAAGCCAGAGGTCTCAACTAATTCGCGATAATCATGCGCGGCATATTCGATGCCCTGGTCGGAGTGGAAGATGCAACCAGCGCTGATCCGCTCTCGCGACAGTGCCATGCGTAGCGCGCTCATCGCAAACTCGGCGCTGCGTTGTTTGGCAAACGACCACCCAACGACCTTGCGGCTATACAGATCCAGCACCACTGCGTGATAGAGCCACCCCTTTGCGGTTCTGATGTAGGTGAAGTCCCCTGCCCACTGCACGCCAGGCTGCTCGGGGGAGGATTCCTGGCCCAGCAAATTACCTGTCGCAGAGTAGAACTCGTGAAGCCCTGGTCGCCACTGATACAGGCCACAGGTCGAGGCCTTGATGCCCATCTCGCACATGAGGCGCCGCACGCGCCGGCGGCTGCAGGCATAGCCTAACCTGCGTAAATCTTGATGCAGGCGGGCTGCTCCGTATGCGCGCCGAAAGCCTTGATGACGCTCCTCAATGACTGACTTGAGTTCCTGGTCATACTGTTTGCGACCGCTCATCGGTCGTCCCAGCCAGGCATAGAACCCACTCTTTGAAACACCGAGCAGCTCGCACATGCGCTTGATCTTGAACTGATCACGGTTCTCCGAGATAAACTCAAAGATTACTTCTTTCTTTTCTCGAAGAACCGTTGCGCCTTTTTTAGTAGTTCAAGCTCTTCATCACGATTTTTCAGGGCTTTTTCGAGCTGCTGAATGCGCTTTTTTGCTTTAAGCAGTTCAGCGTCATTTTCAACGCGAGGATCAGCCCGATCAGGTCGTCGTTTAGGTGATGGCTTGGAAGGCTTCATGTTCTTGTTTTCCCTCAGCTCGCCTCGCCGATGCTCCATGCACAAGCGGTACAGCATGACTGGATGTAGCCCTAATGATTCTGCTACGTCCTTTGTCTTAACGCCAGGGTGGCAAGCCAATCTAACGGCTTGGAGCTTGTAGGCCAAAGTGTACCGATCATAGTTACGCTTTCTGGTCTGCCCCATATCTAGGACCTCTCTGATTCGACGGTTGAATACCGTCCATCAAAGTGGTGCTAGTTCACGCCGTTTACGGCGTCCCACTTACTTGACTTGTTAGTGCGCAACCTCGATACGAAACGCCAATAACTAAGAATAAGGGCGCTCCAAAAAAGCAGCGTTGCACCGTAGAAAACAAGTGAATGATCGTG
>JAWMQN010000003.1:0-781149 GCA_033283265.1 Halieaceae bacterium GM1-29 | reverse complement strand
TACCGCGCTCTTTTTCTTCCGGTGCGTTGTCGATGCCGTCGAAGGCTACCGCGCTGCCGCCCCAGGTCTCCGCACACACGCGGGTCAGGGCCGCGGTCAGTGTCGTTTTGCCGTGGTCAACGTGGCCGATAGTGCCCACGTTTACGTGCGGCTTAGTACGTTCAAATGTTGCCTTGCCCATTACGACAGTCTCCTTAACAGTGGCGCCAGCTTCGACTGGTAACCGCCCGAATAACCAAACCTTGCAGATACAGATGGAATGGAGCTCATAACCGGATTTGAACCGGTGACCTCTTCCTTACCAAGGAAGTGCTCTACCTACTGAGCTATATGAGCCTTGTCCTTTCCAATCCTGGAGCGGGTAGCGGGAATCGAACCCGCATCATCAGCTTGGAAGGCTGAGGTTCTACCATTGAACTATACCCGCGACTCGCACAACCTGATTGTCAGCGAAGGCGGCATCCACTGCTTGCACAACCCGCCTTCAGGCTACTCTTGCAGCCACGGGACAGACCAGCCATCCCAACTTCTCTTTACCGCCCTGGGCCGCCCAAACCGGACTGCCTCAGTTAAAACATGGTGGAGGGGGGTGGATTCGAACCACCGAAGCTCTCGCGTCAGATTTACAGTCTGATCCCTTTGGCCACTCGGGAACCCCTCCGGAAAGGCGGCATATTGTCCGGATGCCCTCAACCCTTGTCAACCGCTTATCGGCATCAAAATTGGCAAGTTGGAGAGTTTTTTGCAGGGTGGCCGCCCCACCCATTCCACTTGCACAAAAAAGCGGGGTCAGATGCGGCTTTCACAGTTACGAATCAAGCCGCATCTGACCCCACTTTCGGGGCATATGGAGCTGGCGAGAGGAATCGAACCCCCGACCGGCTGATTACAAATCAGCTGCTCTACCTACTGAGCTACGCCAGCCTCTATCCCGGCATCGCCCCGATTCACCGGACTGTCCGGTAGCGGGGGCAAAGCGAGGGCCGCGATTCTATGCAATCGACTACGGCGATGCAATAACCAGCAGGCCCAAATGCGCAATCGGCGCGCCCGCCTAGACGCGCCGCACCGTAATGTACCCACGGGCGCGCCCGACACTGCTGTCCTCGTCGCAACAGGCGTGATACAGGGCCTCGCTGCTGGTCTGCCAGAGACGCCCGTATTTCTTCGGGTGGGTATCGGCAATGGTGACTTCGTCTTTGGCGTGATCGTAGTCCGCCAGCAGGGAAAAGTGGCCGCCCTGCAGGGACTGGATGCCATGGGCGATTCCCACCCGGAAGTTCATGATGTGGATGTCGTCGGGGTTCGCCACCGATTCATCGAGGATGTCGCGGAACTCCTGGTGGGAAATTCGCCCCGCATCCATATGGAAGGCCTTTACCTCGAAGGGTTTCCCGGTTGTCTCGACAAACCTGGATCCCGCATCCGCGGTGGCCTGCAGGGTCATGCCGGCGTCCACCACCCAGTGTATCGGCAGGCGCGCCTCGTAAAAGATGTCCTCCACACTGGTGGGGCTGCCCAAAGCGGAAAAGGCATAGGCCAGCGCCGTGACATTGCAGCAGTTGAGCGGCTGCTGGAATTCCAGCAGGTTGATATTGTCGAAGTCCCTCATATATTGCTCCGTTTTTTATTGCTGTAGCCAACCTCTCCAGGTGGCTGTTCGGGCCACGCGCCATCAATCACCGGCACTAGGCGGTTGCGCGCTGGAAGGGCTTCGCCCAACCAAAGCGCACCAGCCCCACCCGCGACACGAATACCGTCAGCAGTGTGACCAGGACACTGAGCACGATGAGCGAGGCGAGACCAAACTCGGGAAAGCGGTCACTAAACCAGACCGACAGCTTGACCAGCCCGAGGTAGAGAAGGCCGCCCGCCGCCGCCAGCTCCTCGTAGTGATCTTCGCGCAGGACGCGCGGCGGCCTGCCGGTGCAGATGTCGAGCAGGATGCCACCACCGGCGCAGGTCATCGCGGCGAGAATGGGCACCCAGAACCAGTGCAGGCCCGCGACAATGGCGACCGTGGCCCCGATAACCGCGAAGGCGGACAAGCCGATGGCGTCGCTGATAAACATGAATTCCGAGAAGAATGAATTGGGCTTGCCGACCTGGGGCCAGGCCCGGGCGATGGGGGCACCCAGCAACACTATTGCCAGGACTATGTAGAGGTAGACCGGGTCGGCAAATACAAAAGGCGGCAGGCGCTCTCCGCCGACCAGCACATCGCGCAGCGTCCCCCCGCCGACAGCGGGCAGTGCGGTGAGGATGAACATCCCACCCAGGTCGTAGTCTTCCTCGACGGCACGGATAAAGCCGGCAATGCCAAAGGCCAGGGTACCGAGGAGATCGAGGCCGTAGAACCAGTTGGCGCCAACGGCATCCTGCAACTCCCGGCCGAGAGCCGCGGCAGGGGCGGACACCAGAATGAGCGGAACGAGTGCAAGCAGGCCGAATCGGCGGCGACAGAATTCCATTTCCCGTTCTTCCTTGTTTTTCCTGGGCGGGCCAAAGTGCCGTTCGGCAGTGATTGGCCGCCAGAAGAAGACTAAAGCGCGACGTCAGCATGTCAACGGCAGGCGCCGGGGAAATTGGCGAAAAGTCCGGAAACTTCCTTTAGATGCAGGTATCCCCGGCCATCACCTCAAGGCCCTCGAACACCAGGTCGGGTACTTCCTCGCCACCGCGACCGAGCAGTTCCCGCAGCGCGCCGCCACCGCCGCCGCAGAAAAACAGCGCGGGCGCGGGCTCACCCGCGGTGGCCAGCGCCATCAGTACCGCGCCGGCCTGGGCCACAGCGATACCGTGGCGCACGGCCTCCGCGGTGGACCGACCCGCGGCCAGGGCATACTGCACGGATTCATCGAAACGCACGCGGTCGGTATCGCGCAGCAGGGACTGCTCCATGAGCCCCGCGCCGGGAATGATATAGCCGCCCTCGTGACGACCGTCGGCGGCGACCAGGTCGATGGTGGTGGCGGAGCCGGAATCGACGACACACAGGCGCGACTGGCAGCGCGCCCGGGCGCCGAGCATCGCCAGCCAGCGGTCGACACCCATACGCTGCGGCTCGGCATAACTGTTGACCAGATCGCCCGTGCGCGCAGCGGAACGTGCGAACCAGGGGCGCAGCCGCCAGCGCTGCCAGGCTGCCGTGGCGAGCCGCGCCTCCAGTTCGGCGCCGCCGACACTGGCGACCCAGATGCTCGACGGCTGCACGGGGATGCTCTCCAGGGCAGCCTCCTCCCGCGGGTCGAAGCTGCCCCGCGCCACTACCGCCGCGGCGCCGACGGCACGCCACTTGGCGCTGCTGTTGCCGATGTCGATCTGCAGGCAGGTGCTCACGATGCCGGCCTGAGGGAGATTTCGCCGCCAAACACCGGCTGCACCCCACCGCCGGCGGTCTCCAGCAGCAGTGCGCCACGCGCGTCCACGCCCCGGGCAGTACCGGCGAGGCGCTGCTCGCCGCTGGCGAGGACCACCGGCTGATCGGCGAATGCATCCAGCGCCTGCCAGGCCTCGCGCCAGGGCTCGAAGCCGGCGCCCTCGAAGTCCGCCAGCAGGGGCAGCAGTTCGTCCAGCAACAGGCCGAGCAGGGTGCTGCGTCGGGCTTCGCCACCCGCACGGCGCACATCGGTCCAGCGCTGGTCGATGGCGTCCGCCGCCAGCTCGGGCATATTCACATTGAGACCGATGCCGACGACGACCTGGCAGGGGCCGGCCGCATCGCCGGTCATTTCCAGCAGAATGCCGCCGAGCTTGGCCCCGTCGACGAGAATGTCGTTGGGCCACTTGAGCTGCACACCTTCGACCCCCGCGCGGGCCAGCGCCCGCGCCACCGCCACCCCCACGGCGAGGCTCAGCCCCTCAAGGGCCGCGGCGCCCGCGGCGTATTCCCACACCGCGGAGAGATAGAGATTGCGCGCAAAGGGGCTCACCCAGACCCGCCCGCGGCGACCGCGGCCGGCGCTCTGGCGCTCCGCACTGCACACGTAGCCCCTGCCGCCGCCGGCGCCGATGGCGGCCATGGCCTCGGCGTTGGTGGACTCGACCTCGTCGCGCAGGTCCAGCTGCCGCAGCAGGCCCAGCGCGGCACTGCCCATGGCTGAGCGCACCGCCGGCTCATCGAGCAATTCGAGGCCGCCGGGAATGCGATAGCCGCGACCCTTGACGCTCTCCAGCTCCACGCCGAGCTCGTCGAGCTTGCTCAACTGCTTCCACACCGCGGTGCGGCTGACGCCGAGACTATCGGCAATGGCCTGGCCGGAGACGAACTCGCCGGGGGCGAGCAGCGCAAGCAATTCGGTGTTGAGCATAACGAGCGGCAATAAAGTGAGTTGGGTGCATCATAGCAAGCCGGCTCGGGGAGAAGGAACTCGGCCGGCCGCGCGGCGCAGCGCTACAAAAAGCTCTATAATCCCGCCACTTCCCAGCAAGTGGTGCCAGCCATGCCCGTCAGCTACCCCAGTCTCAACTTCGGCCTTGGCGAAGAGATCGACATGCTGCGCGGTGCGGTGCAGCAGATGTGCCAGAAGGAAATCACCCCCCGCGCAGCGCAGATCGACCGCGACAACCAGTTTCCGGCCGATTTGTGGCGCACCTTTGGTGAGATGGGCCTGCTCGGCATCACCGTGGAAGAAGAGTACGGTGGTACCGGCATGGGCTATCTCGCCCACGCGATAGTCATGGAGGAGATCAGCCGCGCCTCGGGCTCGGTGGGGCTGTCCTATGGCGCCATGTCCAACCTCTGCCTCAACCAGCTGCGCAAGCACGGCAGCGAGGCGCAAAAGCAGCAATACCTGCCAAAGCTGTGCAGTGGCGAGCATGTCGGCGCGCTGGCCATGAGCGAAGCCAACGCCGGCTCGGACGTGGTCAGCATGCAGTTGCAGGCGCGCCGGGACGGCGACCACTACATCTTCAACGGCACCAAGATGTGGATCACCAACGGCCCCGACGCCAACGTCTACATCGTCTACGCCAAAACCGACCCGGCCGCGGGCCCCCGGGGCATCTCCGCCTTCATCGTCGAGCGCGACCTGCCCGGCTTCTCCCGCTCGCCCAAGCTCGACAAGCTCGGCATGCGCGGCTCCAACACCTGCGAGCTGGTCTTCGAGGACTGCGCGGTGCCGGCGGCCAACCTGCTGAAAAACGAGGGCGACGGCGTCGGCATCCTGATGTCCGGGCTGGACTACGAGCGCACCTTGCTCTCCGCCGGCCCGGTGGGCATCATGCAGGCCTGCATCGACGAGGTACTGCCCTACCTCCATGACCGCAAGCAGTTCGGCAAGGCCATCGGCGAGTTCCAGCTGATGCAGGGCAAGCTGGCGGACATGTACGCCGACCTCAACGCCTGCCGCGCCTACCTCTACGCCGTGGCCGCCGCCTGCGACCGCGGCGAGGAGACCCGCCAGGACTGTGCCGCGGTCATTCTCTACACCGCCGAAAAAGCCACCCAGTGCGCCCTGCAGGCGATTCAGGCCCTGGGCGGCTTCGGTTACACTAACGAGTCCAATGCCGGGCGCCTGCTGCGCGATGCCAAGCTCTACGAGATCGGCGCCGGCACCTCGGAAATCCGCCGCATGCTGATTGGCCGCGAGCTGTTCAAGCACAGCTCCTGAACCGGATCAGTTGTTTTAGCTGCAAGATCGGAGTACACCATGCCCCTGCCCCAACGCGTCACCATTGTCGAAGTCGGCCCCCGCGACGGCCTGCAGAACGAGCCCGGCGTCATCCCGCTGGATGCCAAGCTGCGACTGCTGGATGAACTGGCTGACGCCGGCCTCCCGGTGCTCGAGGCGGGCAGCTTCGTCAACCCGAAATGGGTGCCGCAAATGGCCGACAGCGAGGCAGTCTTCCAGCAGGTGAAGCGCGCCCCCGGCGTGCGCTATGCCGCCCTCACCCCCAACCTGAAGGGCTTCGAGCGGGCCCTCTCGGTCAAGGCGGATGAAGTGGCCATCTTTGGCGCCGCCTCCGAGTCCTTCTCACAGAAAAACATCAACTGCAGCATCGCCGAGAGCATCGCCCGCTTCGAGCCGGTAATGGCAGCCGCCAAGGCCGAGAACATCCCGGTGCGCGGCTACATCTCCTGCGTACTGGGCTGTCCCTACGAGGGCGAGATCCAGCCGCAAGCCGTACTGGAGGTGACCCGCGCCCTGTTCGACATGGGCTGTTACGAAGTCTCCCTCGGCGACACCATCGGCACCGGCACCGCCGGCAGCATGGCCGGGCTGCTGGACGTATTGCTGGCGGAATACCCGGCCGAAAAACTCGCGGTGCACTGCCACGACACCTACGGCCAGGCCCTCGCCAACATCCTGGTCGCGCTGCAGTACGGCATCGCCACGGTGGATGCCTCCGTCGCCGGGCTCGGCGGCTGTCCCTACGCCGAGGGCGCCACCGGCAACGTGGCCACCGAGGATGTGGTCTACATGCTCAACGGCCTGGGCATCGAGACCGGCATCGACCTGGCGAAGCTGATCGCCGCCGGGCGCAACATCTCCGCCGTGCTCGGCCGCCCGAGCGCCTCGCGGGTAGCGCGGGCCAGCCGCAGCTGAGGCGCGCACGCGCGCAACTGCCGTGAGAGGCATCAGTCACCCGCGGCTGCGCACCCTGAGTGCGGTGTTCGCCTCCGCCCTGGGGCTGCTCATGGTCGCCTCGCTTTGGCTGCGGCCGCTGGACCCTACCGCGCTGTGGCTGGTGGTGATGGGCGGGGCCTACCTCTTCATCGCCCTGGGGCTGTTCGGGCGCTCCCATCTCTCCCTCTACCTGTGCCTTGCCGCCCCGGTAATCGGCTTCGCCTTCCGGCCCGACCGCGGCGGCGAGCAACTGCTGCTACTCGACCTGTTGACCCTGCTCGGCACCTGCACCCTGGCCACCCTATGCGCCATGGTGCTGTGGCTCGGCCACGGCCTGGTCGGCAACACCGCGCAGCAGGGGAAACAGCCACAGCAGGTTGAGCAGCAGGAAGACACCACCGGCGACAATTAGGCCAGTACTCACGCCCTGCAGGACGGCCAGCCCGAGGGCGCCAGCCAGCGCTACCAGGCGCAGCGCTTCCCAGCCCCACAGCGCAGCCGGGGGGCGCCCCTCCAGCCAGAGGCCGGCCAGTACCGTGGTGCCCATCAGCAGCGCCCAGCCAGCCAGCCCCGGCCAATAGGCGGGCGGCGACCACAACAACAGGCCAAGCAGCAAAATACTCGCAACCAACTGGAACACGGCATAAGCGCGAACCCACGGTCCCACCGGCGGATCAAAGCGGACAAATTCCGCCAGCGACGCTTTCGGCCTGGGTCTGCGCAGCGCCACATCGGCGGGGCGCCAGCCGGTGCGCGCCAGCCACACCCGCAATTTGTCCTGCCAGCGCGCGGTGTCGCGACAGTCCCGCGCCATGTCGAGGTAGATGTGGGTGAGGGCGCGCAGCGGATTGAAACTCTGCAGGGGGCCGCGGATGCCGTAGATCGGCGGCTCGCTCGCCAGCTCTTCCTGGAAAGTGCCAAAGAGGCGGTCCCAGATGATCAGCAGGCCGCCGTAGTTGCGGTCCATGTAAAGGTCATTCTGGGCGTGGTGCACCCGGTGGTTGGAGGGCGTCACGAACAGCCACTCGTACCAGCCCAGCTTGGGGATATGCTCGGTGTGCACCCAGAACTGGTAGATCAGGTTGATCGCCCCCACGGTGACCACGACCTCGGCGGGGATGCCCAGCAGGTACATCGGGATGTAGAAAACCCAGCCCAGCAGGAAACCGGTGCTGGTCTGGCGCAGGGCGGTAGTGAGGTTGTAGTCCTCGCTCTGGTGGTGGGCGACATGGGCGGCCCAGAAAATACTGCGTTCATGGCCGATGCGGTGGGCCCAGTAATAGCAGAGGTCGTAGAGCAGCATCGCCAGCAACCAGGTCCACCAGTGCCCCGCGTCCATCAGAGGCAGCGAAAAGTAGACGGTGACCAGGTGGTAGACATAGCCGCCGACCCCGAGGGTGACGAAATTGCGCGCCAGGCTGAGGACGCCGAGTGAAAGGCTACAGACAGCGTCGTTGACGCGGTAGGTGTTGCGCCCGCGGGCCAGGCCGTAGGCCAGCTCGATGAAAATCGCCGCTATGAAAAAGGGAATCGCGTATTCGACCAGCTGCATGCCAGCCCCCGGGCGGGCCTGCTAGAGACTGCCCGCGACAAACCCGATCCAGGCTTCCTCACTGATGAAACCCTGGCCGTAGGCCGCGTATTCGCTGCCGAGACCGGCCGCGGCGATGTCTGCCACCGACTTGCCTGCCGCCAACCCCGCGCGGATCTTGTCGGCACTGCTGGCCAGGACCTCGATGTAGGCCGCCAGGTCGGCGCGGTTGAGAAAGCCCTCGCCATGGCCAGGCACGATGACGGTGCTGTCGTTGAGCATGCCGTGCACCGTGCGCAGGTTCTCGATCAGGCCGAGCGCGTTGCCCCCGGAGCCGAGATCGATGAAGGGAAAGGCACCCTTGAACAGGTGGTCGCCCATGTGCACCACATTCTCGGTGGTGAAGAAGATGATGCTGTCGCCGTCGGTGTGGGCGCTGGGGAAATGCCGGGCGCGGATGCGGTCGCCGTTGAAACTGACCACCAGCTCATCGCTGTAGGTGATCACCGGCAGGGCCGCCGCCGGCGCGGCTTCTATCACCCGATCAAACGCCTTCATTTCCTGCCGGGTGCTCATGCGCTGGTAGACGTTCTCGTGGGCGGCGATCAGCGTGCCCTTCTCGCCCCAGTAGAGGTTGCCGCCGACATGGTCGAAGTGCCAGTGGGTATTGAACAGGTAGCGCGGCACCTGCGGCGCCACCTGCAGGGCCATCAGCGCGGCCTCGTGGGCCTCGGCGTAGTTCTCGTAGTCGGAGTCGATCAGCAGCACGCCGTCCTCGCCCACCGAGGCCACCACATTGCCGCCCTTGCCGCGCAGCTCGAACAGGGGACCGCTGATGGGCACCACCGATACCCGGGGGTGTTCTTCCATGCCCTGCGCGAAGGCGACAGGCGAGGCGAACAGGCTGATTGCGATAGCTGACAGGACGATGCGTACGCGGCGCATGGCGGGCCTCCGTGTTGACTGGTCAGGCGTTGAGGTCGGGGATCATCTCATCCTTGAGGTGCTCGATAGCGTCTTTCAGCCGCAGCTTTTCCTTTTTCAGTCGCTGCAGGAGGATCTGGTTCTGGTAGGGATACTGGTACATCTCGTGAATGCGGGCATCCAGTGCCCGGTGCTTGCACTGCAACTCAACGAGGCGCATGGCGGGCGTCATCACCTCGTTTGCGGCCTCCTGGTTAGAGCTGTCTTCGGAGCCGGGCTTTATGATGTCTGTCATGCGCGCAACAATCGTCCCTGGGCAAGGTCCATAGAGAGTGCAACTCTATACCCGATTCATTTACCCGCACAAGCGCCGGGCTGTTCCGGTAGCGACTCTGCGGCATGTTTAATATAGCGGCCCGGTATATTTGGCCTCCGGCGCGCAGTGCCGCCGCGCTCGGGTATACTGCGGCTACCTCTTACAAGCTACCGCGCGATGATCGACTGGAATGCCATAGACACGGTGCTGCTGGACATGGACGGCACCCTCCTCGACCTGCACTTCGACAACTATTTCTGGGTGCAGCATGTCCCGCGGGTGTTCACCGAGACCCACGGCCTCGGCGAAGCGGAAGCCAGGGCCCGTATCGAGGCCGCCTTCAGCGTCGAACAGGGCACCCTCGACTGGTACTCGCTGGATTACTGGTCGGAGCAGTTGCAGCTCGACATCCCCGCGCTCACCCGCGAGTTGTGCCACATGGTGGAGATGCGCCCCTACGCCCTGGAATTCCTGCAGCGCCTGCACGCCTCCCACCGCGACGTGGTGATGGTGACCAACGCCCACCGCAAGACCCTCGATATCAAGATGGGCCATGTCGACATCACCGGCTGGTTCGACCGGGTGGTGGTCTCCCACGAGCTGTTCGCGCCCAAGGAGCAGCAGGCCTTCTGGCACCGCCTGCAGGAGCTGCACCCCTTCAACCCCGAGCGCACCCTGCTGATCGACGACACCGAGCGGGTGCTCGACTCGGCGCGCGACTACGGCATCGCCCACCTGCTGACCCTGCTGCAACCGGACAGCCAGCGGCAGAAGCGCATCGATACCCGCTTTCCCGGCATCCACCACTTCGACGAGATCATGCCCGGGGAGATAAGCGCGTGAGCGAATTCCAGGGCGATAAACTGCGCCTCGACAAGTGGCTGTGGGCGGCCCGCTTCTTCAAGACCCGCAGCCTCGCCAAGGCGGCGATCGAAGGCGGCAAGGTCCACCTCGGCGGCCAGCGGGTGAAAGTCTCCCGGGAGATCGCCGTCGGCGACACCCTGCAGATTCGCCAGGGCTGGGACGAAAAGGTCGTGGTGGTCACGGCGCTGTCGGACCAGCGGCGCGGTGCGCCGGAGGCGCAACTGCTCTATACGGAGACCGGGGAGAGCGTGGAAAAACGCGAATCCGAGGCCGCGGCACGCAAGGCCGCCGGGGGCATGATCGAACGGCCGGCGAGCCGCCCGAGCAAGAAACAGCGGCGCCAGATCCACCGTTTCAAGACCGACATCTGATCCCGCTTCAGGCCGCCGCCACCACCCGGTTGCGGCCCTCCTGCTTGGCCGAGTACAGCGCCTCGTCGGCCCGGCTGAGCAGATCCTGCGGCGTCGTGCGCAAATCCGGCAGCACCGTGACCAGCCCCTGGCTGACGGTAATCGTGGCGCCCGCGCCCTCGGCACCGTGGGGAATCGCCGCATTCTCCACCAGCAAGCGCAGTTGCTCCGCGGTACGCTGTGCCGCCTCCGCCGAGGCGCCGGGGAGGAGGAGAATGAACTCCTCGCCACCGAAGCGGGCCACCAGCTCCCGCGCCCGCCCGGTCACCCCGAGCATGATCAGCGACAGCTGCTGCAGTACGCTGTCGCCCGCCGGGTGGCCGAAGTTGTCGTTGTAGAGCTTGAAGTGGTCGACATCGAGCATGATCAGCGACAGGGTCGAACTGCCCTCCCGGGCGCGCCCGATCTCCTCCTCCAGGGCCTGGTTGGCACGCCGCCGGTTGGCGAGGCCGGTGAGCTCGTCGATGTTGGCGAGGTCGGTCAGCTGGGCCCGGGCGCTGCGCAGCTCGCGGTTGCGGTCGCGCAGGGAGTGGGTCAGCTGGCCCAGTTCCTGGGCCATGGTCTCGCGCTCCCAGCTCAGGGCCAGCATGTTGCGGAAAAACCGGTGCAGGCGGTCGCTGACCATCAGCAGGACACCGCAGAAGGCGAGCAGCGCCAGGCCGATGACCAGGTTGTAGGGCTGGTCCCAGTAGTGGGCGAGACTCCACCAGGCGATCGGCCAGATGGCGGTAAACAGGTAGATAATGAAGTACTCGCGGATCACCACCGAGAAGCCCACCGATATCGCCGTGATCATCAGGATCATCAGCAGGAAGGTGTACTGCATGGTGATCGGCAGCTGCTGCGCGGCGAGGATGTAGGCTCCCGACCAGGCCGCCCCGGTGGCGCCGGAACCCAGCAGCAGCAGGCCGTAGACCCGCGTCGGGCGGTCGCGGTAGGCGTGGCTGGCGAGGGCGTGGCTCATCTGCAGCGAGCGCAGCAGTAGCAGAAGCAGGAACAGGCCGGCGCTGAGCAGTACCGTGGTCAGCCCGAGGAAGGGCCAGAACATCACGATCGCCGCGGCCACCCCGATCATGTGCGCCACCACGGTCGGCAGCTGCCCATTCTGCATGAGCATCTCCAACTGGGCGGCGAACATCTCCGCCCGGGGCATGTGGCGCTGGTAGATCATGGGGCCGGTTTTTGGCTGTCAGGACTATCAATCCTACACCCGATCCCCGGAATTGCCCCATTTGAGCGACAATTCCTGCGACCTGCTTCACAACCAAAGCGCGCAGACTTTGCCCAACACCCGCTTCCGGACCAGACTGTAGCTTCCACGGAGCCCCTGAACATGATCGCCTGGAGACACCTGAGCGCCATCTGCCTGGCGCTGTTACTGATACCGATCGTGCACCTGACCTACCTGGTGTCGCGGGACGCGCTCGCCTCCATGGACGCCTCCCCCGAGGTCTGGGCAGCGGAACTGGCGGCCTACGAACGCGCCGACCAGGCCAGCGCCCTGCCCAATAACCCGGTGGAAATCATCGGCGGCCACCGGGTCAAGCTGTGGCGGGGGCTGGACGACGCGTTGGCACCGCGGCCGGTGCTGATGCGCGGCCTCGGCAACGCCACGGTGGACGACATCACCTATCACTACGAGCGGCTGGTGGCCTTCTACCGCCCGCAGAGCCTGGTCTTCCTGCCCGGCGACAGCGAGTTCCACCTGCGCGCCGCCAAGGACGCCGACACCCTCTTCCAGGGCATTCGCAGGCTGGTGTCCATGGACCGCAAGCACCGCCCCGGCGGCTTCATCTACATCTTCGCGCCCCTCAAGACCCCGCTGCATCCGGGCGACAGCGAAAAAGTCGCCGAGACCACCCGCCTGCTGCAGGACTGGGCGAGCAAAATTCCCCGGGTGCACATCCTCGACGCCAACAGCCTCCTCAACAACCCCGCGGGGGAACCCGACCCGACCTATTTCCGCTTCGACGGCGTCAACCTCAACGAGCACGGCTACCTGCGCCTGTCGGTGATGCTCAAGCACGCCCTGGAAAGTGCCGAAATGCTCGCCAGCCGCAACTGAATCAGGCCTACATCCCGCGGATTATGCGGTAGAATGCGCCGATGATTTCCGAACTGCCCATTGCGCCCCCCGCCACTCCCCTGCTCGACGCCGTCGACAAGGGCGCGGCCATGGCCGACCTCGACACCCGCCAGCTGGAGCAACTCGCCGCCGAATTGCGTGAATTCCTGCTCTACAGCGTGGGCCAGTCGGGCGGGCACTTCGGCGCCGGGCTCGGCGTGGTCGAGCTGACCGTCGCCCTGCACCACGTGTTCAATACCCCGGATGACCGCCTGGTCTGGGATGTCGGCCACCAGACCTACCCGCACAAGATACTCACCGGGCGCAAGGGCCGGATGCAGAGCATCCGCCAGGCGGAGGGCCTCGCCGGCTTCCCCAAGCGGGCCGAGAGCGAGTACGACACCTTTGGCGTCGGCCATTCCTCCACCAGCATCTCCGCCGCCATGGGCATGGCCCTGGCCGCGCGCCAGCAGGGCATCGAGCGCAAGGTGGTGGCGGTGATCGGCGACGGCGCGATCACCGGCGGCATGGCCTTCGAGGCCCTGGCCCACGCCGGCCACGAGCGCCCCAACATGCTGGTGATCCTCAACGACAACCAGATGTCCATCGGCCACAACACCGGCGGCCTGGCAACCTACTTCGCCAAAATCTGGGCGACCAAGACCTACCTCGGCATGCGCGAGCGCTCCAAGCGCTTCCTCGAACACTTCAGCTTTCTCTGGGAGTGGGCCAAGCGCACCGAGGAGCACATGAAGGGCATGGTCGCGCCGGGCACCCTGTTCGAGGAACTGGGCTTCCACTACATCGGCCCGCTCGACGGCCACGACCTGCCGCTGCTGGTGCGCACCTTGCAGAACATGAAGGACCTGGAGGGGCCGCAGTTCCTCCACATCCGCACCGTCAAGGGCAAGGGCTTCGGCCCGGCGGAAGACGACCCGGTCGGTTACCACGCCATCAACAAGCTCGAGGCCAAGCCGCGCAAACCCCAGCCCGCCGAGCCCGCAACGCCCAAGGGCCCCAAATACCAGGCCGTCTTCGGCCAGTGGCTGTGCGACATGGCGGCGCAGGATGACAAGCTCGTCGGCATCACCCCGGCCATGTGCGAGGGCTCCGGGATGGTCGAGTTCGCCAGCCAGTACCCCGAACGCTACTACGACGTCGCCATCGCCGAGCAGCACGCGGTGACCCTCGCCGCGGGCATGGCCTGCGACGGCCTCAAGCCGGTGGTCGCCATCTACTCCACCTTCCTGCAGCGCGGTTACGACCAGCTGATCCACGACGTGGCCCTGCAGAACCTCGACGTGACCTTCGGCATCGACCGCGCCGGCCTCGTCGGCGAGGACGGCCCGACCCACCACGGCGCCTTCGACCTCAGCTACCTGCGCTGCATCCCCAACATGGTGATCGCCGCGCCCTCGGACGAGAACGAGTGCCGGCAGCTGTTGTACACGGCTTACCAACATCCGGGGCCAGCGGCGGTGCGGTATCCGCGGGGTACCGGCCCCGGGGCGGATATAAAGGAAGCGATGACCGCGCTGGAAATCGGCAGGGCCGTTACCCTGCGCAAGGGCCAGCGCGTGGCGATCCTCAATTTCGGCGCGCTGCTGCCCGCGGCGCGGGAAGCCGCCGAGCAACTCGGCGCGACCCTGCTGGACATGCGCTGGGTGAAGCCGCTGGATGAGGCGGCCATACTGGAAGCGGCGGCGAGTCATGAGCTGCTGGTGACGGTGGAGGAGAATGCCGTGGCCGGTGGGGCGGGGTCTGCGGTGGGTGAGCTGCTGGCGAGAGAGCATGTCGAAACGCCGGTGCTGCACCTGGGCATCCCCGACACATTCGTCGAGCACGGCGCCCATTCAACCCTGCTCAGCGCTGCGGGACTGGATGGCAGCGGCATCCTCGAGGCCGTCCAACGACGCCTGGGGGATGCGGCGCTGGCTGATCGCCCACAGCCGACCGACTTGCATATCGACACCACGGGCTCAACGAAAGCCCGGCTGCAATCCTCCTGATACCCGCTGGTCACGAGCGCATGGAACGCGACTACCAGTACAACTACTCAGAACTCAAACCCGCCGTTTTCGACGACCAGAAGCTCGTTCGCAAGGCGGAGACCATCCTGCGGGTGTGCGAGGATTTCGCCGGCAGGGATTCGCTGCGCCAGTTCGACCTCGTCGATGTCGGCAGTTCCAGCGGGATCATCGATAACTTCCTCGCCGACCACTTCGGCAGCGTGCTGGGCCTGGATATCGACGAGACCGCGATGGCTCACGCGCAAAAGAGCTTCAACAAATCCAACCTGGACTTCCGCCCCGGCGACGCCATGCAACTGCCGCTGGCGGATGCCTGTTGCGACATCGTGGTGTGCACGCAGATTTACGAGCACGTGCCGGATGCGGCGACCATGTTCCAGGAGATTTACCGGGTGCTGCGGCCGGGCGGTTTCTGCTACTTCGCGGGCAACAACCGCCTCATGCTCATGGAGCCCCACTACAGGCTGCCGCTTCTGTCAGTCATCCCGCGCCCGCTGGCACACCGTTACCTGCGGCTCGCCGGCCGCGGCGACCACTACCACGAACTGCACTTCACGCCGCGAACGCTCAGGCAGATGTGCCAGGCCTTCGAGATCGTCGACTACACGGCGAAGGTCACGGCGGAGCCAGAGAAGTTCGGTGTGGACTACATGCTGCCAGCAGGGTCGGCAGTTCGCATGGCGGCCAGCTTGATGACGCGCATGGCCCGCTGGGCCTCACCGATGATCTGGCTGTTACGCAAGCCAGGAGTGTAATGCGGCTACTGGTACTCACCTCCACCTTCCCGCGCTGGCCAGACGATACCGAACCGGCCTTCGTCCAGAACCTGTCCAACCACCTCGCCGACGGCAACCAGATCGATATCGTCGCCCCCCATTTTGCCGGGGCCAGCACCCGCGAGCGGATGGGCCCACTCGACGTCTACCGCTACCGCTATTGCCCGCAGCGCTGGGAGCGCCTGGCCTACGAGGGCGGCATCCTGCCCAACCTGCGGCGCCAGCCCTGGCTGGCGCTGCTGATTCCCTTCTTCCTCGCCAGCCAGCTCTGGCTGGTAACCCGGCTGCTGCGCCGCAACGAGTATGACCTGGTCCACGCCCACTGGGTGATCCCCCAGGGCTTCGTTGCCCTGCTCGCGCGGGCGCTGTCCCGACGTAAGCCTGCAGTAGTCATCACCTCCCACGGCGGCGACCTGTTCGCCCTCAAAGGGCCGTTGTTCTCACGCCTGAAACAGTGGATCGTGCGCCACGCCCAACACCTGACCGTGGTGAGCACGGCGATGCGCGACAAGGCGATCGAGCTCGGCGTGCCCGCGGACAAGATCAGCGTCATTCCCATGGGGGTGGATGCGCAGGAGATATTCGTGCCACCTCCGGTGGGCGCGCCGCGGGAGGGGCTGATTTTTGTCGGGCGCCTGGTGGATAAAAAGGGTATTGAGTACCTGTTAAAGGCCATGCCGGCGGTGCTCGAGAGCCACCCCACCGTAAGGCTCAAGATCATTGGCGACGGCCCGCTGCGAAGCCAGTTGGAGGAAGTGGCTGAGGATCTGGGCATATCGCCCGCTCTCGATTTCCTCGGCGCAGTGCCCAATCACGCGATACCCGACCACCTGCGGCAGTCCGCTGTCGCGGTCATTCCCTCCATCGTTACCGACAACGGCGACCAGGAGGGCGCGCCCGTTGCCGTGATGGAAGTCATGGCCTGTGGCTGCGCGACGGTAGTCTCTGACTATCCCGGTGCACGGGACCTGGTCGAGGATGGCAGCAACGGCACTCTGGTGCCCCAACGGGACCCGGGGGAACTGGCCAGGGCGATCTGTGATCTGCTCAGTTCACCGGCACAGTGCGGATTACTCGGGGAGAGTGGACGAGCGACCATCCTGCAGCACTTCGACTGGCGAGTAGTGAGCAAAAAGTTCCAGCAAGTATTCGACACGATCGCCGCCGGGGGCTGAGGAAGTCAGTCCACCCCTTTTTCCAGACCGGTAAATTTCGCCAGCCTGGCCGCCTGATCAGCCCAGGTCAGGATATCCACCTCAAGGATCGCGGGGTGTTCCAACTGGCCTTCGATAATCTGCAGCAGGTCGTCGGGGGAGTTCGGCTGGTAGCGGGCGGAGGGGAGGGCTTCAAACAGGCGCCCCAGGGCACCGACATTGGCCGCTGCAACCGGGCGGCGGCAGGCCAGCACCTCGTAGGCCTTCTGCGGGAACGCGTAGTAGCCAAAACGAGTATCGGAAAGCGGCACCATGACCACGTCCATGGCGGAGTAGAACCAGGGCATATCGGCGTGCGGCAGCATACCCAGGAAAACAACGTTCTCCCCCTCCGGTAGCGGACACTCAGGAAAGGCTCGACCAGCCAGTACAAACACCACATCCTCTCGCCGGGCGGCCAGGTCCCGAATCGCCTGGAAGCTCACATCCGCACCATGGAAGCGGTTGAGACCACCACACAGGCCAACCAGCTTCCTGCCCGCGAAGCGCTGCAAGCCAAGATGCTCCCGACTTTCCTCCACCGGACGCGGGTAGAACACCGAGGAATCGATCGTACTTTCCAGCAGCATTACCGGCTTGCCTGGATACTGCTCACGGAGGTCCTCCGCGAGTGTTTCACTCACCGCGATAATGCCATCGGCCGCCTGCAAAGCGCGGCGATAGAGCCAGCGCATACCGGGAATGCGGGCAAGCCCGAAAGTGTCGTACTCGTCGTAAAGGTCGGCGTAGAACTGCGCACCAACGATTTTCGCCAGCCATGCTCCGACGATGACACACAGGCAGTCCGAACTGGCGACTACAACTCCTGGACGAAGCTCTCTTGCCATACCCATCAGCTGGAAGATCCAACCGATCAACAGGCTCCGCGGCAAATTCAACCGCCGCCAGGTGGGCAAAAGACCCTGCGGTATTGGCTGGTCGCGATGCAACCGATAGCTCAGGCACACTGCAACGACATCCCCCATCAAGTTCAATTGCTGCGGGAGTTCAAACAAGCGCGCATAGCGATCAGAGATGACATCGTGGTTCATATAGCGCGACTTGCAGACCCACAATAACCGGCTGTTATTGCATGTTGTTTGTATTGCCTCTTCCCCCTTTGATCCGGTGCGACCAATTGTACATTTCGACAGATATGGAACCTGTAACGATGCATTTCCTCGGCACGACGGATAAACTGCGGCCTACGACTGTTAAATACAAGCGGCAAATGCAACTTCGATGAATAACAAGAAGTCCCTGGCAGTGGTCCTGGTAACCTATAACAGGCGGCAGGATTTGGAGAAGACTGTTGGTGCCCTGCTCGATATGCGCAGTGAGTATGACCATCTCGTCGTGGTTGATAACGATTCGGCCGACAGCACCGCAGACTACCTCTCTCAGTTGGTAACAGCAGACCCATCTGCCCTGCACGTGGTCCGCATGCCCAACAACCTGGGTGGTGCGGGCGGCTTCAATGCCGGTGTGAATTACGCGTTGCAGTTGGATGTCGACTGGATATGGTGCAGCGACGATGACGCGATCCCCCAACCCGGGGCCTTGCGCTCCCTCCTCGACTCAGCTTCGAACCCGCAAGATGCCTACGGTAGCGTGGCCATTGCCAAGGGCAGTGATAACGAAACGCTCTGCTGGCCCGCACCCGTGCTGAAGGATGGCCGTCGCAGCGGTGCACCCATTGCACAACGCAGCGACTTGGACCCGCAGAACAATGTCAAGATGCTGCCTTTTCTGGGCATGATGTTCAGCACCCAGACAGTACGAAAAATCGGTCTGCCCAATCGGTGCTATTTCATATCCGGTGACGACGTCGAATACTGTATCCGGATAAAATCTGAAGGCGGCCGATTGTGGCAGATACGCGACAGCGTGGTGATCCACCCGGCGATCCCACGCTACATCGTCAATTTCCTGGGGTGGAAGTTTTACTGCCTGGAAATGGCCCCCTGGCGGCGATACTACGATTGCCGCAATCGTATCTGGAATGCACTCTTGTCCGGAGGCATTCCCTGGGCCTGCCTGACCACCGTCAGCATGATCATGCGCCTGGGCTTCACTCTGATTTACGAAAAGCAGCGACAGGGACAGGTTGCCGCGACCTTTCGCGGAATCTGGCACGGGTGGGTGGACTATCGCAATAGTCGCCTGAGCGAGAATTTTGCTGCGGGTTAGGAGAATGCGGCAATACAGAAGCCAGTACCGCGACATCTACATCCACAGCCGCGTTTTGGAAGCACCGTTCCCCGTATTAAATACAAGTGAAGCAGCGGGGCGGATTTGCATCGACTTCTTCGCAATTGGACACCAACCGAGCAGGCACGGTCCGCCTCGCATGCTAATCGTGAACCACTGGGTTAACCACGTCGCTCAGACATGAAGCCAGGAACAACATTGCTTGCCGAGCATCGGCCACTCGTCTCTATAGTTATCCCGACCTTCAACTACGCCCGCTTTCTTCCCGCGACAATCAACAGCGTACTCCAGCAAAGCTACCAGCAGATCGAGCTAATTATTATCGACGATGGATCTACCGATAATACTCGCGAGGTTGTCGAAACATTTGGCAATCGCCTTCGCTATCACTACCAGCACAACCAAGGTCTCTCGGCAGCTCGTAATTCCGGAATTGCACTGGCAACCGGAAAATATCTGCAGTTTCTCGATTCCGACGACCTGCTTGGCCACACAGCTATCGAGCATCGAGTCAACCGCCTCGAGAAACTAGAGCAGGCAGCATTTGCATGTTGTTCTTTCAGGCTTTTGCACGAGGGTAAAAGTCAGGGCGCAGCCTGGATGAATCGTCACTTCCTCGACTGGAGCTTGCCTGATACCGAAGATCTTCCAGAAGCATTTGTCTATACCAACATAGCGCCACCCCACGCCTTTCTCGTTCGGACAGCCGCCCTCCACAATCCAGCACTTCGATTCGATATCGAACTGAAGGCTTGTGAAGATTACGATTTCTGGTTGCGGATGATGTGTAAGCATGGGATGCCAGCGATCGAATCTCGTGGCGAGGTGCTTTATCGAAAACATGCCAGCAGCATGTCAGCAAACAATCACAATCAATCCATTCACGACGTCAAGATGGTGCAGAGGGCGTACAGAGCCTTTCAGCAGGGGGAACTCCCTCCGAACACCAGGAAAGCGGCCTACGCAGTAGCCATAGCGGCGGCGGCAGTGAGGGCACTGCTGCCCATGCAAAGACTTGGTCACGAGACCCAGGCTGGTGAGCTACGAACAATAATCGACGAGATACTTGGATGGCTGCAGGCAAATGACAAAGACTATAAAACAGAAGCAAACCTCTATACTGCCGAGCTACGCACAAACAGCTTGATTGCAGCCCCCGACAAGAACGCCCCCGACTTCACTCGTTTGCTACAACTGAAGCGCTTCTCAGCAACAGGTCGAATTCTGGCGTTTCGCTACCTCGTGAAAAAGCTGAGAACCGCGCAAGCTCCGACCCACTTTTGGAAGATTCTGTTTCAGGACTTGCGCTACTACAAAAGGAAATTCACAACACCTCACCATTAGAGGCTATTGCGCACGAGACCGCCTAGGCACAAGCGCACCCAGGGGTTGCTTTATCAAACGCCGATACAGCCAGGTCGCGACAAGCACTGTGAATTCGCGAACTTCCAGCCCGAGAAACTGCGAGCGCAGTTCGGCTACGCCATACTCCACAATTTTTTCCCTGGCTGCGGCCCTATCACCATGGTCCCACGCAATTCCGACGTGCTCCACCATTCTCGCCGGATAATCTTCAAGGGTGATGGTGTCATCGTGCCATCGCAGGCTACTCAGAACCTCCGGCATGACGTGAAAGCGGGCCCGTCCAGCCATTTTCAGCCAGAGTTCGACATCCATTGTGTAACGCAGGTCCTCGCGCACTCCATCAACCTCATTGAATAACGTCCGACGGTAAAAGCAGGAGGGCTGAGGAATCCAACCACGCGCGTCTTCGTCGTCGAATGGGTTGCCCCAGAAAGCGAAACTGCTCGCCGTGTTCACTCGCGATTTAACTATACGAATCGGCTCGCCAACCTCGTCGATCAATTGGCAACTACCAGTCCAGACCCCCGCATCCGGGTGCAGGTTTGCAGCCCGGGCCACCTGGAACAGTGCGCCAGGCCGCAGAATGTCGTCGGAGTTCAACCAGTTGATTACATCGCCCGTTGCCTGCACAAAACCCTTGTTTATCGCGTTGCTTTGACCACCGTCTGGCTCACTGACCCATAGATCAATCCAGTCTGCATACTTGTGAATAACAGCGACTGTCTCGTCCGTACTCCCGCCATCCATAATTATGTACTGGAGACGAGGATACCCCTGTAATAGCACCGATCGGATAGTCGCTTCGATAAACCGCCCCTGGTTATAGGAGGGAGTCACGATGGTGATAGGCGGCAAATCCACGTCGAACTCGTCGGAAACCTCAACATCCTGACTCCAAGGCCAACCGGTTCCGGGGTGGAGCGGGGCAGGTAAGTCGCTAAGTTTGATCATAGAATTTTGAACTCATCTTTTTCTATACTCGAAACATCCCCTAGCGTCGCTCCACCCGCGTGGGCAAAACATCTAACTGCCGGGAACCTCATTCGACACTGCTATGGCGAGCGTGCAGGTCAAACCATCCGTGTATCTCATCAACATGCTCTGGTGCCTTGCCATCCCCCCTTCAGATCCCACACTCTCGCGATCTGCTCCTTAATCACATCGACGCTTACCCATTCGCCCGGAGCCTCCTCGCCAAAATAACCACTTGATCCCAATGAAAACACACGCTTTATATACTTTCCATGTTTGGGAGGAAAAACAGGAATCTGTCGCGGCACATCTCTTTGCTGCACGTATTTGAACCGACCGTATCCGGCATTCTCCAGGGCAGAAAGCATGTTTTTGTTACCGTTTTCGACGGAGATATAACGCGGCCTAAAATCAGCACTAAGCAACGAATCCAATGCAATATGGTCATAGCCTTCTATATCAATTTTTACAAAATACGCTTCGCCAAACTCGCGCATTATGGTGGCCAAGGTGCGGCCCTGAATTAATACTTCGTGAAACGGGGAACTCTCCCTGCACGCGAGTTGCTTATCAAAGGAAGACCACTCGGAAATCTTCTCATTTACGAAAAATACTTGGGGTTCGAAATCGTCAGAGGCGACCACACCACAATTAACTATGACGAGCCTTCCCTCAGACACAGCCCTATGAAACTTTATCCGCCCCATTTCTGCGAGTACTGGGTCCGCTTCCACTGCGACCACCCTGAAACCTTTGCTTAGATACAGATCGGTATCCTGGCCAATGTGGAATCCGATGTCGTAAACTAACGCTCCAGCATCGTTCGCGAGCGAGTGCTCACGCAGTGTATTCCAGAACTGCGCATCAAGCTGACGCGCCGCGTGACGCGCTCTCCTCCACAATCCTGCGCCTAACACCTAAATGCTCCCAGAACACACAAAAATCGTGTCTAGGCAAGCTCGCAGCGACCCCGGCGCATCCATCTTTGAATTTCTTAAAATAGTCATAGTCACTAATGCTTCTCCTTAAATTTTAAACCTGCGCACTTCTTCCCAACGGATAATCGCTATCTTGCAGCGGCAAAAAATTCGACATAGCCGCCCAACCAAAGGGAATGGATTGGCATTTCTACTCATGTCAACACCAGCCGCCATCGACACCGCCAAAAAGGGCATTCGCATCCCGGAAGCCTTCATCTTAAAAGATACTTCCCTCAGACCCGAACAAAGTAAAGCCGACCGGATGTCAATTGCTCGTATAATATAAGGCTTTTCTCCCAACCATTTGTTACTAAGGCAGCTTTAATCGCCTTAAGTAACAGCGAAGCGGCACTCAAACGGCGGCTTTCCAATACATTCTATTTTCATTCAACACGCAGCGCCGTCCATTTAATTGAATATGTCGCCCATCTAAAAGCACACTAAAGCGCGCTCCATTTAAAGCGTCGCAACACGAAAGACTCGTTGGATATACGGATGATTAGCTATCGCGCCATTAAGCAACATGTTTAGAGTGGTGCTACTGTTCACTTACTAGCTCCCTCGCTGCCATTCCTTCAATTAGGCTCAACAGGACAGACAAAAAGCAAGTGTATGCCGTGCGGCCATGTGGGTTATAGTTTTTTCAAGCAGCTTCTCAATTGCACCAAAAAGCTCACCGAAACAGTGAAAAGTGCTAGTAGACTGGCAACGAAATCGACGAAGGTGACTCAGTACATGCAGACATTAGACGAAGCCCCCTCTCCCCGAATAAATTTCGAAGTATCGGCAGAGCCTCTTTCATGCCAATTGGTGATGCTGAAGTAATGTGAACAGAATTCATTCCGTTTGTTTTTTTGTAGTGCTCACCAACACTACCATCCGGAACATACTTTTCTCGGCACTTCATTTCCGGCAGTTCAAAAAAGTATTGGCCGGAAAAGTCGACTCCATGTAATACAACATTTTTGAAGTCGCAGTGATAAGCAATTAGAGCTAACGTTATGGCTGTTGAAGCGTATTGGTAAATGAATTCCGATTTGTTCTCAATACAAGTCCTGAGAGAAATTTCGAGCATTTCGGGTGATAAGCACGGCACAAGAACATCTTTGACATACTTCACCTCATTCACTAGTAGCCTCATGTGCTCTAGGTCATTTTTATCTTCCCATGTATTCTTAAAATACAGCAGTGTCTGATCCGGAATTACGTACTTCGCGAGAAGCGCGAGCTGATTGTTCATTGTCTTTAGGACACCCTTTCCCGCAAACTCGATAAAGTACATATCGAACTTTATTGGTGCTAGAGCCGCGTAGTTAAATCCCATGACGAAATCCTGAGCCGGAATTTTCTCGATCGAATGCTTCAGGCTCCATCCAGAACCAATGATATGGGCGGTGTCACTTTTCTTAGCAGAGCTGGAAAGTGAAAGCACTTCAGAGTACAGGCCCTGCGCTGACAGAACATGGCCCCCACTTGCTTCAAGTGACTTCATTAAACTATTCACCAAGCCAGACTGTCGCTTCAAATATCTTCTAATGTAAAGTGACTGAAACTCAGGAGATCGCTCGACAAGGAAACTAAAAATCGGCGCGGGAATTCTATCGATTAACATGTCATAAAATTTCGGAAAAATTTTCTATGGCTGGTATATTCAGCGTGGAGACATATTCACGCCAAGAAGAAAATTCAGTCCAGTGATATACAAAAGCAAAGTCTAGATTGTTGTCTTTCGCGGCAACGGAATCGTACTTGCTATCACCGAAATAAATTGCAGGCGACTTTAAAAGCCCCAGCTCTATTTCGCGACTTAATATCGAGTGTTTATCATCGGGACTTCCATATATACCACCGTCAAATAGGACATTCAGGTTTCTCGACTTAAATACCGCTCGAAGCTCTTTCTGATCACCTCCCGAAACCACCATCCATCTCGAGCTACGGTATTTTCCTCTCAATGCAAAAATTGCCTCGTCAATTTCGGCGCCCATCAGGTCTTCTAGAACAATCTGAGAATACAGGCTCAATAACACTTCCACATCTTCAGTCGACACTTTGCAGCCCAGTATCGATTCATAAAAATACTTAACTTTCACATACCTGGACTGCCCGCCATTTTGAAGGTGATATTTGACAAACGCCTCTGACTCACGCTCACCAAAAGGCATCGATATTTTTCTAAATGCATTTGTTTTTATTGCATTAGAGTTGAGTATTACTCCATCACAATCGAATACAAATGTGCTATACGAGTCCAGATTCATTGCTCAATTTTTCCGACATTATCTCATTCACTCTTTGTAAATCTTCCGGCGTATCGACACCAATACTACCTTGGCTGAGCTCGATCATTTGAACAGGCACTTGGAGCTCAAAAAATCGAAGTATTTCTATATCCTCTACATCTTCGATCACACTTTTCCGACCGAAATTTACAAATCTTTCGAGCTGATCTTTCGTATATGCATAGACACAAACTTGCTTTAAAAAGCTTTTAGGCCCAGATGCGCCCATTTTGTGACCTGGTATCGGCAACCTCGACATATACACGAGCTCACTATTTTCATTAATCACAACCTTAGGAATACCCGTATCCCATGGGTCATCGCTCAGTAATAACCCACTATAGCCATTAACCACGCTTCCCATGCGCGATTGTTTTTTCTCTATGACTTCAACGATATCGGAGGACTCGATCAAGGGCTCGTCACCCTGGACATTTAAGATTATGTCCGCATCAATCTTGACTGCGGCCTCAGCCACTCTATCGGTTCCTGTTAGAGCTGATGCGGAAGTCATGATCGCCGAAAAGCCACCGTCACGAACCGCACTCGCAATTCTTTGATCGTCCGTAGCAACATAAACGCTGGCTTTCCCTACTGCATTTTCTGCCGCTTCAGCAACCCAGAGTATCATTGATTTTCCGCAGATATCTGCCAGCGGCTTTCCAGGGAGGCGTGTAGATTTCATCCTCGCTGGGATAATGACAGCGACCTTCAAAGCAAATATACCGACTTAGAACTGATGGAGTAGCAAGTTGGCGTTATTGCTACGAGTTCCACCGATGATCGGCTTTTCGAGTAAGCGTCGAAAGCGTCCTGAACCTCGTCCGTACGCGGATCACCGCGGCCATAGCCGTCAAATCCTGCTAGATAAATTCTGGCGCACCCACCACTAGTCACCACACCCAGAGCATAAGCTATGACAAGAGCTGAAGGCAGTGATGCATAGTGTTCGTGAAACTCAAAGTTTCCAGTCGTGATATGCAGTCCGAAATCCAACACCTCTACTCCTGACAATGCTGCAATTGTGTCTTCGGGTAACATTGATCCCGGCACAATGAGTGGTTGCGGTGACCTCGAGAGCGAATCACTGTCCGCTAGTAGCCTCAACGGATGGCATGCGACACGAACATCTATAAATTCATCAGGAAGACTCTTTTGATTATTTAGCGCAACAACTATGGGATATCGAGACTTAATGTACTGAACGACTGCGTCCGCGTGCTGCTGCAAGCCACTCCCAGGGCCAAGAATTAACACTTCACGCGCATTAAATAACGTGCTCGGGTTCCATGTGCCAGCAGGGGTATCCCGATAGAATTTTTTAGCCGTTTCAAGAATAGTCAGATTATATCTGTTACCTGCAGACTGCTTTAGATACTCAATAACTGCCAGGACATCATTGGGGCTATACCTTGAGTCGGAAATCATTTCCTGAACGTAAGTTGGGTGAATTTGATAGGCCCCGGTCAAATAATAGTAAGGGTTTTTCCCCCACTTGTACTTGGCCTGCATCGGCGCAAAAAGAGATTCCCCGAGAGAAATTAACTTAGCTATGTTGGCATTTTTCCCCGATCTATGAGAAACCTCAATTACCAGTTCTTCCGTTCTACAATTGCCTGGCCCCCTCCCCATGCCAAACACTGTCGAGTCAATCCAGCTAGCACCAGCGTCCAGCGCGGATAACGTATTCGTCAGGGCACAGCCCATATTATCGTGAGCGTGAATGCCAACTTCGCCACTCCAGCTTTCTCTGATGATGTCCACTACTTTGCGCGTCGATTGGGGGTTAAGACTTCCAGTACTATCTGCAATGTAGAGCACTTCAAACTCGAACTGTGCCGCTTCCAACGCTAAATCTCTAACCACTTCTTCGTTACATGTCGAAATCTGCATGACGTTCACACCGACTCGAAAGCCTCGTTCTCGCAACCAATTTACAGCCGGTAGTGCCTTTCTCAATTCATGCGGATGACATGCTATTCGAACAAATTTTATTGCTGTTTCGAAAGAAATGGCGGGGAAAAGCCTTGAAAGCAAAACATTCATATCGTCCGCGGCCAATAGCTCAGAGGCGTTTACCATAACGCCAACGTCTAACTCTTGCGGTAGCGATAACGTCGAGAGAAATTTTTCTGTAGTGAAGCCATATGGTCCACGATAGCCCGAGTTGACCATCGAACGGTACCCGAGTTCCACGGCAGTAACTGAAGTGAATCTAAGTGATTCCAGATATCTTTCGACAAGCTCTCGCGAAAAGTCCCAGTTCGTGTAGTAACCGCCGTCTCGGAGAGTACAATCTAGATGAGTGAGTGCCATGTTATATCCACACCCGCAGGAACATGCCCCGGTGAACGAGCCTTCTTAGTTGATTTAGTGACGAATCAAAGTAGTTAATCAAGTAGTTTCCAAATATTATTGCAATTACAGTCGACACGGCGGCGCCCTCAATACCGAATCTGGGAATGAACTGAAGATTCAATCCGACGTTTACTACTGCAGTGACAACGGTCCGTAGCAGTAGTATTTTTTCCCTCTTCTCAACAGTCAGGTATCTGGCGGTTGCAGATCCAATCGCGGCAAATGGAAGTGACAGCGCCATAATTCCGAGCGCCGCTTCCGCGCCTGAAAATTGCTCTCCAAAAGTTATCTCAATTAGCGAATCACGAAGTAAAACTATACAAAGCATACTCACTGCGCCAAACCAGAACATGATGCCGAACAAGCGTGTCAACTGTTGCTCATACTCGCTATCGTCTCCTTCCTTTGCCTTGGTCATAACAGGAAGCAAAGACATACTAAGGACCACTCCCAACCCAACCACCGCTTCATAGATCCGGACAGAGGAAGAATATATGCCCAAGTCCGATGTAGACATCATCATATTGATCATTACTTGATCAAATCGCATGTATATAGCAATCGCAATGAAGGAGGCCGTGAGAGGCAACGCACTCCGTAGCAATGACATCGCGACGCTGAAATTAAAGTCAAATATTGAAGGGCTATCTAAATGCCGGTGTTTGAAGGTAAGCAGTGCAATTGCCCACAGCACTTTTTCCACAACTATCGTTACAACGAACGACAACACGTTCGCTTTTGTCAAAACGAGCGCTACCTTAATTATTGCTCCTAAAAGCATGCTGAACGTTTGTGCTAGCACCGCCATCTTGGAGTTAAGCGTTGCTCTGAAATGATTGTCGTAAATTGAAAGCGGCTGAAAGACAAAGGAAATTGAAGCTACCAGTAAATAGAACTTCATATCCGCATCGCTTTCCGTGAGAAACGCTAGTAATACCAAGAAGAGCAGGCAAGCCAGAGAAGAACAGATAGTGAGTAGCTTTGCAGTGCCCAAGAGAATCGATTGCTCCCCCCCTCTGGCCAGTTCCCTAACCAGGACGGAGTTCATACTCAAGCCGGCCAATGGAAAAAGCAGGCCAAGCAAGGCGACAACGTAACTCAACAGGCCATAATTTTCAGGCCCTAGGTATCGGGCTACATAAATACCAACAACGACTGTAGATACCAGATTGACAATATAGCCTCCGAGCATCCAGAGGGAGTTCCTCACGCACCTCAAAAGCTCCCCCTGCGCCAGCATATTTCTCAGCTTATACAACACGAGCCGCCCCGTTCACTTATAATTCTTTGTACCTAATTGCTCCAACCTTCCCTCTACATCAGCTGTTACCACAATACTCTATGGTTATCCGTTCTTTGACCCACAACCGCCCTAAAAAAATGCGATCCATGCGGCCCGCAACGATTTACTCACTGGTATACTGGTTTTAGCCGATTTTTGATACCAATTCTAAGGTCATTCTGATGAAAAAGCCCCCAAATAGCTTTGCCGCAAAAGTGCAGCAAATCGAGAAGTTAGTCGGTGAGTTGGAGGCTCCGAATCAGTCATTGGAAAGCGCACTTTCGAGCTTCGAACGAGGTATCAAGCTGCTTCGATCTGCGCAGGAGGAACTCACACAAGCCGAGCAAGTAGTGCAATTGATTACAGAGGAAAAAGGTAGTGACGAAGACGGTACTGCGACGTGAGATACGCGCTCAACGCCTTTCTAGATGCCTGCAAACTAAATCTAGACCAGCTCGAGAGCGGAGGGGCTCCCCCCTCTCCTGAGCTAAATACTGCCGTCAAATATGCCCTGGCCAATTCAGGCAAACAAATTCGGCCATTACTGGCGATTGCTGCCAATTTCGCTGTGTCAGGGTCGTTTGGAGATTCCAGGCCGGCCGCCGCCCTCGAACTCATCCACACCTACTCCCTGATCCACGACGACCTCCCCGCCATGGACGACGACGACATGCGCCGGGGCCGCCCCTCCCTCCACAAGGCCTTCGACGAGGCCACCGCCATCCTGGTCGGCGACGGCCTCCAGGCCCGCGCCTTCGAGCTGATCGCCGATGCTCCGGACCTTTCCGCCGAGCAAAAAGTTCGTATGATCAAGGTGTTAGCGGAGGCCGCGGGCTTTGCCGGCATGGTTGGCGGGCAGTATATCGACATCCAGGCGACTGACTCGGAGATGTCCCTCGAAGACCTCAAAGCCATGCACGAGATGAAAACCGGGGCCCTGATCCGCGCCTCACTGGCCCTTGGCGGGATCGCCGCGAATGCCAGCGAGGAGCAACTGGCCGCCCTGGACACCTATGGCCGCCATATCGGCCTGGCCTTCCAGGTGGTGGATGACATCCTCGACGTAGAAGGTGATTCGGCAACGCTCGGCAAGACTGCCGGCAAGGATCACGAGGCCAACAAGCCTACCTATGTGAAGCTGCTGGGGCTGGATGGCGCCAAGGATGAGGCGGCCCGTCTGTTACAGGCTGCGCTGGATGCGCTGGAGGATTTCGGTGAATCCGCCGACCACCTGCGGGAGCTGGCGCGGTATATCGTCGAGAGAGATCGCTAGGCTGAAACGCTTCGGCCTTCAGGCCGGTTGAGTGCTGCAGGGCCGGCTAGGACTGCTTCTCAAACAAATGCCCCAACTTCGCCCCCTTGGTCTGCAGATACTTCTCATTATGCGGATTGCTGTGCGTATGCAGCGGAATCCGCTCCACCACTTCCACCCCCAGTTCCTTGAGAGCCTGCACCTTGCGCGGGTTGTTGGTCATCAACCGCAGTTTGTGGGTGCCGAGGTGCTCGATCATCGGCTTGAGGATGCTGTAATCGCGCATGTCGGCGCCGAAGCCCAGCTGCTCGTTGGCTTCCACGGTATCGGCGCCGGCGTCCTGCAGCTTGTAGGCGCGGATCTTGTTGAGCAGGCCGATGCCGCGGCCTTCCTGGCGCAGGTAGAAGATCGCCCCGCGCCCCTCCCTGGCGATGGCTTCCATCGCCGCCTGCAGCTGGTTGCCGCAGTCGCAGCGCATGCTGAACAGGGCGTCGCCGGTCAGGCACTCGGAATGCACCCGCGCCAGCACCGGCTCGCCATCGCTGACGTCGCCCATGGTCAGGACCACGTGCTCCTTGTTGGCCTCGGCGTCTTCAAAGCCGTGCATCACGAAGTCACCCCAGGCAGTGGGGAGGCGGGAGGATTCTACGAAACGTACCGTCAAAGGGGAGTCTTCCTTTCAGGGGGCGCGTATTCTAACAGCTTAGCCGGCCCATGGGCGAGCGCCGCCAGCCCGCGGCAATCGGGTCAGTCGAAGCAGCCGGCGGGGGCCTTGCTGCCCGCCAGGAGTTCCTCGCTGACTGCCATCAGCCGCTCCCGAACCTCGGGCTCGTAGGCCTGGGGCTTGGCCTCCCACTCCTCGGTCACATTGAAGAACTTGCCGTAGCCGAGGTCCTCGTCGATCAGCCGCAGCAGGGCATCGCGACCGGTCTCGACGGAGGACTGGGGTTCGAGCCCCAGCTCGAAGACCATATCCGTGTTCATCAGGTTGGAGGGGTGCATGGCGTTGGTGGTGATACCGCGAGCGGCGAACGCGTCAGCCTGGTAGAAGGTCATGATGATCTGCGCGTTCTTGCTCCTGAAGTAGGCCTCGCCGCCGTCGTAATCGCGTTCCAGCATCAGGTTGTCGAAATCCAGCGGCCGCTGCCCGGAGGCGACGTTGATGATGCGGCTGGGCGCACTCGCCTCCAGCAGGGGCAGGAGTTTGCGGATGAGCCCGTAGCCGGCGAGGTAATTGACCTGGAAATGCAGCTCGTAGCCATCCTCGCTGACCTGCCGCGGCACCGAGTCGGGCAGGGAGATACCGGCGTTGTTCACCAGCACGTCCAGCCTGTCGTAGTCCCGGAGGATGGCGTTGGCGAACTCACAGACCTCCCCCATGCTGCCAAAGTCAGCCGGGTAGAAGCGCGAGCTGCCCTTGCCGCTGGCCTCGATTTCCGCCACCAGCGCCTCGCCGCGCTCCGCGTTGCGGCCGTGAATGATCACGTGGTCGCCGCGCAGCGCCAGGGCCCGGGCGGTTTCCCGCCCGAGGCCGCCGGTGGAGCCGGTGATCAGGACGACACGCTGCTCCGGTGAGGGCTTGGCTTCCTGGGCCTGTAGTTGTGTCGAACTGGTCATGATGACTACCAATATGAAAAAGGTCCGCTGGAGAATTTGCTGCACGCGATCGAGTCCCCGCCGATGCATGTGCCCGGCCTTGTCTTGATATATGCGCAGGATAGCAGCGATTGCGGGTTTGGGCTGCGCAGCGCAGAGCCGTTTGCCTAGCTAGGTGTGGGCTGCTCCATTGCTGCGGCCGCATTTGACGTTCGCCCGGGCCGGACAATTCGCTATATTGCCGTCATCTGTAAGGGGAGTATGATGGCCGAGATAGCATTTGACACTCTCGAGTACGCCCGCAGCCTCAAAGCTGCCGGCGTACCGGAAGAGCAGGCAGAGGTCCACGCAAGCGCCATGGGCAAGGCATTCGGATACTACGTTGGCGAACTGGTCACCAAGGATTACCTTGATGCCACCCTTGATGCGCGCTTTGCAAAACAGGATGCCCGGCTGGAAGCCCAGTTTGCCGAGATTCGAACACAGCTACGCATGCACAACTGGATTTTTGCCGTCCTCACAGCTGCCATCATCCTGCCTGCCCTCAAGGACTTCCTCGCTCCCTGAACCCACGGTCTGACGAGCGCTTCCCGCTCGAAGCCAGCACCTCAACGCTGCCGCGACAGCGTCATAACCCCCTGATGCTCCTGCATTTTCACATGGCGCAGGTAGGTCATGCCGAGGAGTACCGTACTGGGAAAGCTGCCCTGCAGCACCCCCGCCTCGACATTGTTGATCACGATGCCGCCGACGTTGACCGAGCGCAGGTTGACCGACCAGGCACTGGTGACGCCGGAGGCGGTCTCCACCCTGGCCTCGGGGCTTTCCATGTAATTGATGCCGAGACGCTTGGCGTGGGTCTCGTTCATCGCCACGAAATTGGCGCCGGTATCGACGATCACCGGCACCTGGCGGCCGTTGATCTCGGCGGTGGTCACGTACTTGAGCGCTGAATCGCGGCGGATATTAACGACCAGGGTTTCCGGCTCTGCGTATTTGCCACCCACCCGGCTGGAAAGCCCGATCACCTGCCGCTGCCCCTCTACCTCGATAGTGGCGATCTGCGACTGGGCATTGATCAGCGTCACGCCCTGGAAACTCTGCCCTTCCTTGAGCATCTTGCGCTGGCCGTCGATCGTCAGCACCGCCGCGCCGGGCATCAGGCCTTCGACAGTGATACGCGGGGCCGCCTGCAGCGGCAGCGCGGCGACCAGCGCCAGCAGCGCGCCGGCGGCCCAGCGTTGCAACCAGCGCTGGGCGCCGGGCCTCACCCCAGCCACCAGTGGGCAATGTGCAGGCAGGCGCAGGCAAAAATGCCGGCCACGATGTCATCGAGCATGATCCCCAGCCCCCCCTCGACTTTCCTATCAAGGTAGCCGATCGGCCAGGGCTTGGCGATATCGAACAGGCGGAAGAGCACAAATCCGGCCAGCAGCCACGGCCAGCTTACCGGCAAGGCCCAGAGCGCAATCCACATACCGACGAACTCGTCCCAGACGATACCGCCGTGGTCGTGCACGCCCAGTTCGTCACTGGCCTTCTGGCAGATCCAGATACCGGCCACGAGGGCGACCAGCACCGCCAGGGTGTAGCCGGCCAGGCCGAGCTGGGCCAGCAGCAGGTACAGGGGCAGGGCGACAACAGTGCCGGCAGTACCCGGTGCCTTCGGGCTGAGCCCGCTGCCAAAGCCGAAGGCCAGGAACTGGGCCGGGGAGCGAAAGGGGGTGGGTGTCCGGCTCATGCTGGTACTCGCGGATCGCCCGCGGAGCGGGGTGCTACAAGCAGTGGGCGTGACGCCGGTTGCCGTGAGCGATCACCCGCGAAGCGGGCTCCCGCAGGCGGCTGCCCCGCGGCAGCGAGGGGCTTAAAAGTGCTGGTAGCCATGTGCGAAATCCTCCCCCAGGCCGGTCTCCACACCGCTGCCGGCGACCACTTCGCCAATTTGCACACAACCCGCCGCCAGGCTGGCGCCGGGCGGCAGGGTGAAACACAGTTCGTAGTCATCGCCGCCGGCCAGCGCCCAGCGCAGGGCCTGGTCGGCATCGGGATGGCTGCGCAGGGCAGCCGATTGGGGCACTGCCTGCGGGTCGATGCGCAGGCCCACGCCGCTGGCCGCGGCGATATGCCCCGCGTCCGCCAGCAGGCCGTCGGAGATATCGATACAGGCTGTCGCCACCTCGAGCAACTGCCGCCCCAGGGCCAGGCGTGCGCGGGGGCGGTGGTAACGCTCCAGCACCTGCTCGGCCAGCTCGGGCTCGGGGCGCCAGCCCCCATCCATTACCGCCAGTGCCGCCGCCGCATCGCCGAGCGGGCCGGAGACACAGAGCCGGTCGCCCACCCGCGCGCCGGCGCGCAGCAGGGCCTTGTCCAGGGGCAGCGCGCCCATCACCTGGACGCCAATGGTCAGCGCACCCCTCGTGGTATCGCCGCCAACCAGCGGTAGTTGGTATTCACTTACAGCCTGTGCAATACCCTCGCTGAGGGCGTGCAGGAAGAGTTCGTCGGACCCGGGCAGGGTCAGGGAGATGGTCATGCCCAGCGGGCGGGCACCCATGGCGGCGAGGTCGGAGGCCGCTGCGGACACGGCGCGGAAGCCGAGGTCCTCGGGGAATATATCCGCGGGGAAATGCACGCCCTCCACCATGCTGTCGACGGAGACGGCGAGGCGCTCGCCGGGCTCGAGGCGCAGCAGGGCACAGTCGTCGCCTACCGAGAGGTCGACTCCCGGGCCGCGGCCGAGGGCGGAAAAGTAGCGGTAGATGAGGTCGAATTCACCGAGGCTCACTGGCTTGTTTCAAGTGTCCGCAATTGCCGCGCCGCCTTGTCCAGCACCCCGTTGATGTACTTGTGGCCGTCAGTCGCGCCGAATTTCTTCGCCAGCGCCACCGCCTCGTTGATCACCACTTTATAGGGCACGTCGATGCGCTCCTTCAGCTCGAAGGTGCCCATGCGCAGCAGGGTGCGCTCGATCGGGTCGAGATCGCTCAGCTTGCGGTCCAGCAGCGGCTCGAAAATGGCCTCGAGCTCATCGGTCTGGGCCGCCACGCCGTGCAGCAGGGCCTGGAAGTACTCGAGATCGACGTGGGCGAAATCGTACTCGGTACGGAACTCCACCTCGATGTCGTTCAGCGGCGCCTCGGCCATGTACCACTGGTAGAGCGCCTGCATGCCGTAGTGGCGCGCCTTGCGGCGCTCGGCGGCGAGGGTATTGGTGGGTTTCTGTGCCATTAGCTGAGCTTGTCCAGCAGGCTGACCATCTCCAGTGCGGACATGGCGGCCTCCTCGCCCTTGTTGCCGGCCTTGGTGCCGGAGCGCTCCACCGCCTGCTCGATGGTGTCGACGGTCAGTACGCCGAAGGCCACCGGCAGGCCGAATTCCATGCTCACCGAGGACAGGCCCTTGGTGCACTCACCGGCCACGTACTCGAAGTGCGGGGTGCCGCCGCGGATCACCGCGCCGAGGGCGATGATCGCGTCGACGTCGCCCTGCTGGGCGACCTTCTTGCACACCAGCGGAATCTCGAAGGCACCGGGGGCGCGGACGATGGTGATCTGGCTCTTGCTCACGCCGTGGCGGCGCAGGCAGTCGATGGCGCCTTCCAGCAGGTGCTCCACGACAAAGCTGTTCCAGCGGCCGACGACAATGGCGTACTTGCCCTTGCTGCCGATAAAGTCACCCTCGATGGTCTTGATGTCACTCATTGCTTTGCTTTCCTTACGGATCGACGAATTCCAGCACCTCCAGCTCGAAGCCGGAGATCGCATTGTACTTGATGGGCGCGCCCATCAAATGAATTTTCCCCACCCCCAGGTCGCGCAGGATCTGCGAACCGAGACCCACCGAAGTATAGATGTCCGGCGTGCCCTGGGCCGCGGCGGGTTCCGCGCCCAGCGCCATGTCGATACTGGCCAGCAGGCGCTCGTCGGATTCCTCCTTGGCCAGCACCACGATCACCCCGCGCTCGACCTTCGCCACCGCTTCGAGGCAGCGCGACAGGTTCCAGCTCTCGCGGCCGGCGACCTCGGTCAGGCAGAGATCGCGCAGGGTCGACTGCACGTGCACCCGCACCAGGGTCGGCTGGTCGGCATGGATCTCGCCGCGGTGCAGGGCGAGGTGCACGCCGCGGGCATTGGCGTCGCGGTAGGCGGTAAGCCGGAATTCGCCGAAGGCGGTATTCACCACTCCCTCACGGACCCGCTCGATGGTGCGCTCGTTGACCATGCGGAAATGAATCAGGTCGGCGATGGTGCCGATCTTGAGCTGGTGCTCGGCGGCGAAGTCCGCCAGCGACTGCCCCTCGGCCAGGGTGCCCTCGGGGGTGAGGATGTCGGCGATCACCGCCGCCGGCAGCAACCCGGCGAGGCGCGCGTAGTCGGTGGCGGCCTCGGTGTGGCCGGCGCGGCTGAGCACGCCGCCGGGCATGCAGGTCAGCGGGAAAATGTGCCCCGGCTGGACGATATCCGACGGCACCGCGTGGGGGGCGACCGCCGCCTGCACCGTCAGCGCACGATCGGCGGCGGAGATGCCGGTGTCGATACCCTCGGCGGCCTCGATGGAGAGGGTGAAATTGGACTTCTCGCCCATCGCCACTTCCACCATCGGCGGCAGGTCGAGCTGCCGGCAGCGCTCCTCGGTGAGGGTCAGGCAGACCAGGCCCTTGGCCCGCCGCGCCATGAAGTTCACGTGGCCGGCATCGCAGTGCTCCGCCGCCACCATCACCACGCCCTGGTTGAGGTCCTCGGTGTGGTCGTCCACCAGCACCACCATGCGCCCCTGGCGCAGGTCGGAGATCAGTTCATCGACGGTGTTGACTTGCATATAAAGGTACCTTTGCCCACACGCGGGCGTTTAGCGGGAGCCGCCGCCCTTGCCTGAAGAGCCGAGAAAACCGTTCTCGGCGAGCTTGTCCAGGGAAAGCCCCGCCGAACCGGGTTGCGCGGCGGCGTCGCCCTGCATCAGCCGCTCCAGGTAACGGGCGATCAGGTCGACTTCGAGGTTGACCCGGCTGCCCGGCCGGTAACTGCTGAACACGGTTTCGTCCATGGTCTGGGGAATGATGTTGAGATCGAACTGGGCGCCGTCCACCGCATTGACCGTCAGGCTGGTGCCATCCACGGTGATACTGCCCTTGTGGGCGATGTAGCGGGCCAGCGCATCGGGGGCGCGCAGGACGAAGCGGGTGGAGCGGGCATCGGTGTGCAGGCTGACCACCTCGCCCACGCCATCGACGTGGCCGGATACGATATGCCCGCCGAGGCGGCTGGCGGGGGTGAGGGATTTCTCCAGGTTCACCTGGGAGCCCACGGAGAGCTGGCCGAGCGTGGTGAAGTTCAGGGTTTCCACCGAGACATCCGCCCAGTAGCCGTCGCCCGGCAGTTCGGTCACGGTGAGGCAGACGCCGTTGGTGCAGATGCTGTCGCCCAGCGCCACATCGGCGAGATCCAGCTTGCCCGTGCGGATGCGCAGGCGCAGGTCGCCCCCGGAGGGTTGCATGGCGGCAATTTCGCCAACTGCCTGGACTATTCCTGTAAACATGTTGATTCCGCTCGCCCGCAGCGCGGGCCGCTCTAACTCGAATTAAACGCCTGGCGAGAGCTCACTCCGTGAGCACGGGTCACCGGGGCGTGGCGGTGATGCGCCAGTCTTCGCCCAAGCGGCGGATATCCCGGATATGCAGCGGCACTTTCTCGGCCATTTCCACCAGCGGCAGATCCATCAACGGCCGTGCGCTGCTGCCCATCAAAACCGGCGCCATATAGACGACCAGTTCGTCCAGCAGCCCCGCCTGCAGCAGGGCCCCGGCCAAACGGGGGCCGCATTCTACCAGAATTTCATTGCATTGCCGCGCCGCGAGTTCGGTCATTAATACCTGCAGGTCGAGGCCGGCCGCGGCCTGCGGCAGGGCCAGCAACTCGGCCCGGGAGGCTTTGAGTTGCTCCGGCAGCTCGACGCCCCCGGCATGGCAGAGCAGGCTCGGCGCCATGGCATCGAGGACTTTTGCCGCGGCCGGCGTGCGCAGGCGGGAATCGAGCACGACGCGCAGTGGCTGGTGATCGGCGGCGAGGCGCGCCTCCGGCGGGGTGAGGCCGAGTTCGTCGGCGCGCACCGTGAGCGAGCAGTCGTCGGCCAGCACCGTGCCCACCCCGGTTACCACTGCGCAACTGGACGCGCGCAGGCGCTGCACGTCGCGGCGCGCGGCAGCCCCGGTGATCCACTGGCTCTCGCCCGAAGCCATCGCGGTGCGGCCGTCGAGGGACGAGGCCAGCTTGACCCGCACCCGCCCGCGGCCGCGCTGCATGCGGGCGCAGAAGCCGGCGATCTCCGCCCGCGCCTCCTCTGCCATCAGGCCGTTATCGACGGCAATGCCCGCGGCCGCCAGCCGGCGCAGGCCCTCCCCCGCCACCTGCGGGTTGGGATCCTGCATCGCGGCGACCACGCGGGCGACGCCGGCACTGGCCAGGGCATCGGCGCAGGGGCCGGTCTTGCCCTGGTGGGAACAGGGCTCGAGGGTGACATAGGCGGTGGCGCCGGCGGCGTCCCCGGCGGCCTTCAGCGCCTGGATCTCGGCGTGGTCACCGCCCGCGGGCTGGGTGAAGCCCTCGCCGATGATCTCGCCGTCGCGCACCAGGACGCAGCCGACATGGGGATTGGGTTTGGCGGAATAACGGCCGCGCCGCGCCAGTTGCAGGGCGCGGGCCATCATGCGGGTGTCGAATTCAGCGGCCACGCTCAGGACTCGGCGCGGGGCTCCGCTTCCAGCGATTCGATGGCGCGGCGGAATTCGTCCACGTCCTCGAAATTCTTGTAGACCGAAGCGAAGCGGACATAGGCGACCTTATCGAGTTTGCCGAGGTTCTTCATAACCAGCTCCCCGAGCACCCGGGAGCCCACCTCGCGCTCGCCCATGGCGCGCAAATCGTGCTTGATCTGCTGGATCACCGCCTCGATGTCCTCGACGGACACCGGGCGTTTTTCCAGCGCGCGCTGGAAACCGGCGCGGAGTTTGTCTTCGTTGAATGGTTCGCGGCTGCCGTTCTGCTTGATGATGCGCGGCATCACCAGCTCGGCAATTTCGTAAGTGGTGAAACGCTCGGCGCAGCTGAGGCACTCGCGGCGGCGGCGTACCTGATCGCCCTCGGCGACCAGGCGCGAATCGATGACCTTGGTATCCTCGGCGGCACAAAATGGGCAGTGCATGGCCAACCCCTGTAGTTAAGTGGCTGAACTCTAACATAATTCCCCACTTCCGGCGCACAGCTTATTGGCTGTTACAGGTGGCCCTGCAGGGCGTCCGGGCCACTACCGGACTGGTGTTGACCGGGAAAATCGGCAGCCTCGAGGCGGTGCAGATTGCGATAGGAGCGGTAGTCCACCGGCTGGATCGCCTGCGCCCGCCGGAACAGTTCCAGGGCCTGGTCCTCGCGCCCCTGCAAAACCCACAGCTCGCCGATGCGGTTCAGCATGAACGGGGATTCCCGGCTGATCGATACCGCCGCCAGGTAATATTGTTCCGCGTCCTGCAGATTTCCCTCGCGCACCGCGATGTCACCCATGGCGGCTAGCCCGTAGGGGCGCTCGGGCTCCATCTGGTAGGCCAGCTGGGCGTGCCCCCGGGCCAGGTCGAACTCCCCGCGGTCGCGATACTCGTCGGCCAGCATGAGGTGGGCGATGTAGGTGGGGCCGCTGACCGCCAGCACCCGGGTGAACAGGGTGCCGCGATTTTCCCAGTACCCCGTCTGCCAGTAGGACAGCACGCCGCACAAGCCCGCAAACAGGACGGCCGCACTGCCTGCGAGCCGCTGCTGCGGCGGCGGCACCAGTTCGAGCAGGCCGGCCAGCACCATCAACAGCCCCAGCAGCGGCAGGTACATGTAGCGATCCGCGTGGGCGTGCAGCCCCGCCTGGGTCAGGCCAATCACCGGTAAAAGCGCGATCAGGTACAGGGCGACGCCCGCCGCCGCCAGGCGACAGTGGCGCAAACCCCAGGCCCCCAGGAGCACCAATCCCAGCAACACCAGCCCAGAGATTGCCAGCAACCAGGCGGGGTGCTGGTCCACCAGGGGGTAGAACACCGCGAGGCGCAGGGGGTAGAAAAACTGCCACAGGTAGGTGGCGTAGTTGACCGCCGTGTTGGCCAGGCGCAGCTCCAGCGAATGCACATCGAGGCCCGACATCCCCCCGGCCTCGCTCTGCGCCGCCACGGTGGCCAGGCCGACGGCGAGGCTCATCAACAGCAGGGGGGCTTTTTCCAGCAGTGCGCGGCGCGGGCCCACCCGGTAGAGGCAGGCGTCCAGCGCCAGCAATACCACCGGCAGGGTCACCGCGACCGGCTTGGCCAGCAGGGCCAGGCCCGCGCAGACCAGTACCGCGAGGTAGGCCGCCGCGCTGGCGCTGCGCCGGTACTGGTCATAGGCCAGCAGGCCGGCGAGGTAAAAGAGGCCGCAGAGCACCTCCTTGCGCCCCGCCACCCAGGCCACCGGCTCGACGTGCAGCGGGTGCGCCAGGAAGATCAGCGAGCCCAGGGCCGCAAGCCACCAGCGCGCGCCAATGCGCAATAGATAGAAGTAGACCAGCAGGCTGCTGATGCCGTGGAGCAGGGCGCTGTGCCACAGCGCCGGGCCGGCTTGCAGCCCGAACAGGGAGACATCCAGCATGTGCGAGACCAGCGTGAGTGGATGCCAGTTGCCGAAGTAGAGACTGCTGAACGCCCAGGCCAGGCCGGGACCGGTGAGGCCCTGGCGGACCATCACGTTGTTGATGACGTACTCGGGATCGTCGAACTGAACGAACTGGAAGGAGAGGGTCTGGGCGAATATCGCGGCGAGCAGGGCCAGCTGTGTGGCGAGGACCAGGGCGTGGCGCCCCGGGCCCACCGCCGCCGGGTGAGCGACGCGCACACCCGGCCGGGAGGTCATTCAGGCGTAGACCGGGAAGCGCTTGCAGATCTCCAGCACTTTGGCTTTCACCTCGGCAATCACCTGCTCGGATGTGCCGTTCTCCAGAGATTCCAGCACATCGCACATCCAGTGGGTCAGCTCGACTGTCTCGGCCTCGCCGAAGCCGCGGGTGGTGATCGCCGGGGTGCCGACGCGCAGGCCGGAGGTAATAAAGGGAGAGCGCGGGTCGTTGGGCACGGCGTTCTTGTTCACGGTGATGTAGGCATCGCCGAGGGCCGCGTCTGCGTCCTTGCCGGTGTAGGGCTTGCCGATCAGGTCCACCAGCATCAGGTGGTTCTCGGTGCCGCCGGAGACGATCTTGATGCCGCGCTCGATGAAGGTCGCCGCCATCACCTTGGCGTTGGCCACTACCTGCTTCTGGTAGTCGACGAAGTCCGGGCTGGCCGCTTCCTTGAAGGAGACCGCCTTGGCCGCGATCACGTGCATCAGCGGGCCGCCCTGGCCGCCGGGGAAGACTGCGGAGTTGAACTTCTTCTCCAGTTCTTCATTGGCGCGGGCGAGGATGATGCCGCCGCGGGGGCCGCGCAGGGTCTTGTGGGTAGTGGAGGTCACCACGTCGGCGATCGGCACCGGGTTGGGGTACAGGCCCGCCGCGACCAGGCCGGCCACGTGGGCCATGTCGACCATCAGGTAGGCGCCGACCTTGTCGGCGATCTCGCGGAAGCGCTGCCAGTCGACGATGCCGGAGTAGGCGGAGAAACCGGCGACGATCATCTTCGGCTTGTGCTCCAGAGCCAGGGCTTCGACCTGCGCATAATCAATCTCGCCGGTCTCCGGGTTCAGGCCGTACTGCACGGAGTTGTAGACCTTGCCGGAGAAGTTCGGCTTGGCGCCGTGGGTCAGGTGGCCGCCCGCGTCCAGGCTCATGCCGAGGACGGTGTCGCCAGCCTGCAGCAGGGCGAGGTAGACGGCGCTGTTGGCCTGGGAGCCGGAGTGCGGCTGGACGTTGGCGTAGTCCGCGCCGAACAGGGCCTTGGCGCGCTCGATGGCCAGTTCCTCGGCCTTGTCGACGTATTCGCAGCCACCGTAGTAGCGCTTGCCCGGGTAACCCTCGGCGTACTTGTTGGTCAGGGCGGTACCCTGGGCCTGCATGACCCGCGGGCTGCAGTAGTTTTCGGAGGCGATGAGCTCGATGTGCTCTTCCTGGCGACGCTCCTCTTCACCGATTGCGGCAAAGATCTCGTCGTCGAAACCCTGGATGGTCATGCTTTTGTCGAACATGGGTATCTCCTGAATAGGGGTCAGAGCCCTTTTTGGCTGAATCTGGTCTGACTGAGCCAGCCAAAAAGGGCTCTGATCCCGATGGATGCGTTGGACGCGGTTTGGAAAGCGGCGGATTTTACCGAAAAAGCATCGCTCACTAAAGCGGCAATATTGGGGTTGGGTGCCTGGGTCCGAGCCTTCACACCACATAGCCCCCAGGGCTCAGAATGCGTTTATATTCGCCGTGGGAGCTATGTGGCGTGAAGGCCCTCGTGCCGTGCAAGTCCAGACGGTCCATACAAAGTTGCGGGGAACTCCACCCGGCGCCAGCGATCACAGGCGCATGCTTCGTGCGTCGAGTCAAAACGCTTTCGAGTAAGCGCGGAACCAGGGCTCACCTTGCGCCTTGATAGCGAAAAACACAGCGCAAGAGCGAACTCCCTTGGACTACGCACCTCTTTTGGGCTATACCATCAACAATGGCGCGTTGTTTGCTAGTTCTAGCGACAACCCGCGACCGCAAGCGCGGCCCCCGATACAAGGATCCCCATGGAACAAAGCTGGAAGTCCTACGACAGCGGCCCCTTCTACGACGAATTGATCACCCCCGCCGGCAAGCCCCGCGTCGCGGCACGACGCGCGGTCAGCCTGCTGGAACAACTTGCCCCGGACGAAATGGAAGCCCGCAGGGACGCCGCGGAGCTGGCAATCAAGGAGATGGGCATCTCCTTCACCATTTATTCCGAGGGCAAGAATATCGACCGGGCCTGGCCCTTCGACATCATCCCGCGGGTGATCCCGGGCAAGGAATGGGACAAGGTGAGCGAGGGCCTCGCCCAGCGCACCCGCGCCCTGAACGCCTTCATCAACGATATCTACAACCGCCAGCGCATCCTCAAGGATGGCATCGTCCCGGCGGATATCGTGCTCGAATCGGGCAATTACAAACCCCAGTGCGCGGGCATGACGCCCCGATTTGGCGCATGGGCACATATATGCGGCACCGATTTGGTGCGCGACAAGGACGGCAAGTTCTACGTGCTGGAAGACAACCTGCGCGTGCCTTCCGGCGTGTCCTACATGCTGGAAAACCGCGAGGTTACCAAGCGCGCCCTGCCCGAGCTGTTCGAGAACTACAGCATCCGCCCGGTGGATGACTACCCGGCGCGGCTCTACGCGACGCTGGCCGCGCTTTCGCCGCGGGAGCGCAAGCGCCCCTGCGTCGCGGTGCTGACCCCCGGCATCTACAACTCGGCCTACTTCGAGCACTCCTTCCTCGCCCGCGGCATGGGCGCCGAGCTGGTCGAGGGCTCGGACCTGTTCGTCGCGGAGGACGACTGCGTCTATATGCGCACGGTCGATGGGCCGGAGCGGGTGGACGTGGTCTACCGGCGCATCGACGACGACTTCCTCGACCCGGAGGCCTTCCGCGAGGACTCCATCCTCGGTGTTCCCGGCATCATGCGGGCCTGGAAGAAGGGCAACGTGGCCATCGCCAACGCCCCCGGCGCCGGCGTGGCGGACGACAAGGTGGTCTACGCCTACGTGCCGGAGATGATTCGCTACTACCTGAAGGAAGAGCCCAAGCTGGCTTCGGTGAAGACCTACCTGTGCATGGACGAGAAGGAGCGCGAGTACGTGCTCAAGAACCTCGACAAGCTGGTGGTGAAACCGGCCAACGAGTCCGGCGGTTACGGGCTGATGGTCGGGCCCCGCGCGTCCAAGGCGACCCGCGCCAAGTTTGCCAAGCTGATCGAGGAAAACCCGCGCAACTACATCGCCCAGCCGACGCTGGCGCTGTCTACCGCCCCGACTTACCTGGAGAAGACCGTGCAGCCGCGCCACCTCGACCTGCGCCCCTTCATCCTCAGCAGCAAGGATACCTGGGTCACCCCCGGCGGCCTGACCCGGGTCGCCCTGGTCAAGGGCTCGCTGGTGGTCAACTCCTCCCAGGGCGGCGGCAGCAAGGACACCTGGATCCTGGAGGGCAAGTCATGACCATGCTCTCCCGGGTCGCCGAGCGACTCTACTGGATGGCCCGCTACCTGGAGCGGGCCGAGGACACCGCCCGGCTCACCCAGGCCTACTCGCACCTGGTGATGGACATTCCCGCAGGCGCCGAGCCCGGCTGGGAAATCCTCGTCAATATTCTCGACGCGGCGCCGATCTACCGCGAGCGTTTCCGCGCCTACTCCGAACAGAATGTCATGCGTTTCCTGATTGCCGATCCGGACAATCACGCCAGCATCCACCAGTCGATAATCGCCGCCCGGGAAAATGTCCGCACCACTCGCGACGTCCTTCCCGACGAGGCCTGGGAGCACGTCAACGAGCTCTACCACTACTCGAAGGAATACGCGGAGAGCTCGATCGGCCGGCGCAACCGCCACCACTACCTGGAGCAGGTGTATACCCGCTGCCAGATGATCAACGGCCTGATCATCTCGACCCTGTGCCGCGACCACGCCTACCGCTTCATCAAACTGGGCCACCTGCTGGAGCGGGCGGACATGACCACCCGGGTCATCGATGTCGGTGCCGGCGCCCTGCTCGGTGAGGCGCCGGACAATCCCGGTATCACCCCGCTGATCTGGGCCAGCATGCTGCGCTCGCTGTCAGCCATCAGCACCTACCGGCGCACCATCGGGCCGCTGGTGGAAGCTGACGCGGTGGTCGATTTCGTCTTCTGTGACGGCTCCCTGCCGCGCTCGGTGAAGTTCTGTCTCGATGGCATCCGCAAGGAACTGACACCGCTGAAACACAACCAGGACGCACTCAAGGTGCTGGAGCGCTCACGGCGCAAACTGTCGCGCTTCCGCGTCGACGCATCACAACCGGAGAAGCTGCACCAGTTCATCGATCGCTTCCAGGTCGACCTGAACGCGCTTTCCGATTCGATTGGCGAGACCTGGTTTCCGCCACCACTGGGGTAGTTGTATATGGCCATCCGTGTTGCCGTCCGGCACAACACATATTACAAGTTCGACCGTCACGTGGGGCTCGCCCCCCACGTCCTGCGCCTGCGCCCGGCGCCCCACTGCCGCAACCGCATCTACAGTTACTCGCTGAAGATCCTGCCGGAAAACCACTTCATCAACTGGCAGCAGGACCCTTTCGGCAACTTCCTCGCCCGCCTGGTGTTCCCTGAGAAAGAGGATCACTTCTCGGTGGAAGTGGAACTGATCACCGACATGACGGTGATCAACCCCTTCGACTTCTTCGTCGAGGAGTACGCGGAAAACTACCCCTTCCAGTACGACCCCGTGCTGCGCAAGGAACTGGTCCCCTACCTGGAGATCACCGACGACGGCCCGCTGCTCAAGAAATGGCTGGCGAGCGTGAAGCGGGACAAGACGCCGATCAACGACTTCCTGGTCTCGCTCAACCAGCGCCTGGAAAAGGACATCGAGTACAACGTGCGCATGGAGCCGGGCGTGCAGACCTGCGAGGAAACCCTCGAACTGGCCCGCGGTTCCTGTCGCGACACCGGCTGGCTGCTGGTACAGATACTGCGCCACCTGGGCCTCGCCGCGCGCTTCTGCTCGGGCTACCTGGTACAGCTGGCACCGGACCAGAAGTCCCTCGAGGGGCCCTCCGGCCCGGAAGCCGACTTCACCGACCTGCACGCCTGGTGCGAGGTGTTCCTGCCCGGTGCCGGCTGGGTCGGCCTCGACCCCACCTCCGGCCTGTTCGCCGGCGAAAGCCACATCCCGCTGGCCTGCACCCCCAGCCCGATCTCCGCCGCGCCGATCACCGGGGCTACCGACAAGTGCGAGGTGGAGTTCAGCTACACCAACGTGGTCGAGCGCATCCACGAGGACCCGCGGGTCACCAAGCCTTACCGGGACGGGGAATGGGAGTCCATCCACGCGCTCGGCCAGGCGGTGGACGCGGAACTCCAGGCTGCCGACGTGCGCCTGACCATGGGCGGCGAGCCGACCTTCGTCTCCATCGACGACATGGATTCCGCCCAGTGGAACATCGAGGCGCTCGGCAGCCACAAGCTGAAGCTGGCCAAGGACCTGCTGATCCGCCTGCGCGAGCGCTTTGCCCCGGGCGGCCTGCTGCACTACGGCCAGGGCAAGTGGTACCCGGGGGAGCCGACGCCGCGCTGGGCGCTGGGCTGCTTCTGGCGCACCGACGACCAGACCCTGTGGCATGAGCCGAAACTGCTGGCGCGGGTGGACAAGGACTACGGCCACGCCCTGCCCGAGGCGGAGAGCTATATCCAGCAACTGGCCGACAGCCTCGGCCTGGGCGCGGATTACATCATCCCCGCCTACGAGGATGCCCTCTACTACATGTGGAAGGAGCAGAATCTCCCGGACAACCTCGACCCGACCAAGGCCGATATCAAGGACGACGAGGAGCGCCGCCGGCTGGCCAAACTGCTCGGCCGCGGCCTGAATACCCCGACCGGCTTCCTGATCCCGCTGGAGCGCGACCCCAACGGCCCCTGGCGCACCGGGCGCTGGAAGCTGCGCGCCGGGCGGGTCAACCTGATTCCCGGCGACTCGCCCATGGGCCTGCGCCTGCCGCTGGACAGCCTGCTCGCCCCGGACGACCCGCGGGAACTGCACAAACCCGAGCGCGATCCCTTCGCACCGCGCCAGCCGCTCCCCGAGGCGAGCCGCAGCGCCCCTGCCAGCGGCCAGGCCATCCGCCAGCAGGCGGCGCCGGACGCCGGGCAAAACCTCAACGAGGCCGCCTGGGTGGTGCGCACCGTGCTCTGCGTCGAGCCCCGGGACGGCAAGCTGCATGTCTTCCTGCCGCCGCTCAACTACCTCGAGCACTATGTCGACCTGATCCACGCCATGGAGGCCACGGCCGCGGCACTCGACCTGCCGCTGGTGATCGAGGGCTACGAACCGCCCCGGGACCCGCGCCTGCAGCGCCTGCTGGTGACCCCGGACCCGGGTGTCATCGAGGTGAATATCCACCCCTCGAAAAGCTGGAACGAGCTGGTGGACAACACCACCATCCTCTATGAGGAAGCGCGCCTGTCCCGCCTCGGCACCGAGAAGTTCATGCTCGACGGCCGTCACTCGGGCACCGGCGGCGGCAACCACATCACCCTCGGCGGCGCCAGTCCCGAGGACAGCCCGCTGCTGCGCCGGCCGGACCTGCTGCAGAGCCTGGTCACCTACTGGCAGCACCACCCGGGCCTGTCCTACCTGTTCTCCGGTCTGTTCCTCGGCCCGACCAGCCAGGCGCCGCGGGTCGACGAGGGGCGTGACGAGATGCTCTACGAGCTGGAGATCGCCTTCAGCCAGATTCCGCCCGGCGAGGTCACCGAGCCGTGGATCGTCGACCGGGTGATGCGCAACCTGCTGATCGACATCACCGGCAATACCCACCGCTCGGAGTTCTGCATCGACAAGCTCTACGCGCCGGGCTCGGCCACCGGCCGCCTCGGCCTGCTGGAGTTCCGCGGATTCGAGATGCCGCCGCACCCGCACATGGCGCTGGTACAGGTGCTCCTGCTGCGCTGCCTGGTGGCGCGCTTCTGGAAAGCGCCCTACCGCAACAAGCTGGTGCGCTGGGGCACCCTGCTGCACGACAGGTTCATGATGCCCCACTACGTCTGGAACGATATCAAGGAGGTGGTGGAGGACCTGCAGGAGCACGGCCTGCCCTTCCAGCTCGAGTGGCTGGCCGCCTTCGAGGAGTTCCGCTTCCCCCACTACGGCAACATGAACATCGGCGACATCAGCCTCGAACTGCGCTGGGCCATCGAGCCCTGGCATGTGCTGGGGGAGGAGGTCAGCAGCTTCGGCACGTCACGCTACGTGGACTCCTCCGTGGAGCGCCTGCAGGTGCGCCTTACCGGCCTTACCCCGGGCCGCTACGTGCTCGCCTGCAACGGCCGGCGGGTGCCGCTGCGCGACACCGACACCCAGGGCGAGTACGTGGCGGCGGTGCGCTATCGCGCCTGGCAGCCGCCCTCGGCCCTGCACCCGCGCATCGGCATCCATGCGCCGCTGGTATTCGACCTCATCGATACCTGGAACGGCCGCTCCATCGGCGGCTGCACCTACCACGTGTCGCACCCCGGCGGGCGCAGCTATGAGACCTTCCCGATCAACGCCTTCGAGGCGGAGGCGCGGCGGGTCAACCGCTTCTGGGACTTCGGCCACACGCCGAACGTGATCCCGCCGCTGGGGGATTTCGACAGCATCCGCGAGTTCTTCCCCAACCACCACCCGCCGCGGCCGATGGCGCCGCCGCCGGAAGAGCCGCCGGGGGAATACCCACATACCCTCGACCTGCGGCGCGAGCCGGAGCGGTTCTGAGGTACAAAAAAGGGCGCCATCAGGCGCCCTTTTTTGCATCACCTTATGCCCCTGACTCAGAAGCGCTTGGTGACTCCAAAGGTAAACACCTGCCCACGGGTAAAACCACTGAACGAGGGTATGTCGTTGCGGCGGTAGATCGGCGGGTCCTCGTCGAACAGGTTGTTGACCAGGAAGCGCACTGACAGGCCTTCGGTCATCCCCTCGCCGGCAAAGTCATAACCCACGAAGAGGTCAGTGGTCAGGTAGGAGTCCACCTTGTCCTGCAGCGGCACACCGTCCACCGCAGCGGCGTCAGTGACGTCGAAGCTGTCGGTGTAATTGAAGGTCAGCTTGGCCCGCAATTGCTCCATCTGCAGGCCAATCGCGGCAGATGCCAGCGTGGTAGCTGAGCCGGATTCCAGTACGTCGACAAAGTCACGGCCAGCGGAAGCGATCTTGAACTCGGTCTGGTGATTGCCGGAGAGCTGGTAGGTCAGGGCGCCGAAACTGGTGTCCTGGAAGTAGCTGATGCCAAAGTCGACCCCTTTGAGGATAGCCTGGTCGGTATTGGTGGTGCGGCGGTCAATGATTGCCGCGACCTTGCTGGCATCCCGCCCGGCGATTTCCTCAGCGCCGTTGACGGTTTCTGCCGCGGCGGCCTCCAGTTCGGCCTGGGTCGGGTTCCAGATGTACCTGTCCCGGAACGCAACCGCCGACGTGGTCGTGCGCGGGTCGAATGAGCCGAGAATGTCGTAGAACTCGATCTCGTAGTAGTTGGCCGTAATTCGCAGGCCGTCGAGTACTGGTGGGGTAATCTCGAAGCCCGCCGCCCAGGTATCCGCTGTCTGCGGATCCAGATCGGCGTCAGCACCGGTGATCTGTGCCACATCCTCGCGCCCCTCCTCGATGGTCACACCAACCGCGGCGGCGGCGTCCTCGACCAGACCGACGACGGCTGTGTTGTAACCGAGGATTGCGTTGGCGCCAAGCGCATCCATCAGGGTCGGCGCGTTGAAGGACTCACCCCAGTTGGCGTGCACGGCGATCCAGTCCACCGGCTCCCAGGTAATGCCTATATGGGGGTTGGTGGTGGTGCCAAAATCGCTGTAGTCGTCGTGACGCACGGACGCGGAGAGTGTAAGGGACTCGATACCGGTAACGCCGCTGATAATCGGCACGGACAATTCGGCGAACAGTGCGTTCACGTCACGGCTGATTTCGGGGTAAGGCTGGGCGCCGAGGCCTCCTATGACCGTTTCATCGACCCGCTGACGGGCCTTCTGGTCCTGGTACTCCGCACCGATGGCCATGCTGAGCGGGCCTGCCGGCAATTCGATGATCGCGCCATCGGCAATCACGCGGGCGAGGAACAGCTGCTGTACCGCTTCGCCGGCATATTCCCAGTCGAGTATCTCCGCCATTGCGGCGTCATCCGCAGCGGCGACATTCAGCGGGTCGAACAGGCCTGCCGCGATGGCTTCCTGCAGGGCAATCTGGTTGGACTGCGGCTCGACAAACGAACTCTCACTGCGGCTGTAGTGCAGCAGGGCGCGCATCTGCCAGTCGCCGCCGAGGCTGATGGTCAGCTCGGGGGTCATGCCGAAGGTATCGATTTCGGTGGTCTGTGCACGCTGCCGGTACAGGCTGTGGGGCTCAAACGAGAAGCCCACGCTGCCGCCCTCGGTAAATTCGCCGGGCGGCAATCCATCCGTCAGCTCGAACTGTGCGGGGCCAAAAGACGTCGCGCTACCGATGGGGTAGTAGTCCCAGTTGGTGTTGCGGTCGCTGTAGTAGGCCTTGAAGTCGAGACTGGCGTAGTCGGCAAGCTCCTGGGTGATACTGGCGAAGACTCCGGTACGGTCCTCTTCCGGCACCAGGGAACTGGGCCCGCCTTCCCAGCAGGGTTCACCCACGGTCTGGCTGTCGCGAGAGCTCCAGACTGTCAGCGGCGCGATAAGTCCGCCAAAGTCCGTGGACTCGTAGGTAGTAGTGGTACCGACCGGGTCATAGCATTGCGTATAGGAGTTTTGCAGGCCGTCCGCAGTCCACTGGCCACCGCGGGACCAGTCGCGGTCGCGGCCCAGAATGGCGTCGCGGTCCGAGTAGGACAAAGCAACGTAGCCGGAACCGGATTCCCAGGCAGTCCCGGCGGTCACGCTCGCATCGTAACTCCAGTACTCGTCGCCAAAACTGTAACCGGCGTCGACTTCCACGCCTTCGAACTCATCCCTGGTGATGAAGTTGATCACGCCGCCAATCGCGTCGGCGCCGTAGAGCGAGGAGCCTCCATCAGTCACTACCTCCACCCGCTCGATCACCGAGCTGGGAATGAGGTCGGGATCCACTGCCGATTGCTGCACGCCCATGCCGACAACGCGGTGACCATCGATCAGGATCAGGGTCGCGGCCCCGGTGGAGGTGCTGAATCCGGGCAGATTGCGCAGGTTGGGCCGGGTGATGGTAATTACCGAGGGCGCCTCCGGGTTCAGGGCGGTATTGCCATTGAACAGGTTGGTGGCCTGCGGCAGGGTGGCAAGGATATCCGTCGCGGTGGAGGCGCCGCTCTCGAGGATGGCGTCCGCATCGATCCCGATGGTCTGCGAGCCAGTGGGCTCGATGCCGCGGATCAGGGTGCCGGTGACGACAACCTCTTCCAGTTGCAGGGTTTTGGTGTCCTGGGCCTGTACTGCTGCGCTGAACCCCGCGCCGGCCAGTAGTGCGCCAGACACGGCCAACGCAGTCTTCTTCAGGGGAAATCGGGGTGCAATGGCATTGGTAGCCAGATTGTGTGGGAACATAGCTCGAGCCTCGGTATCGTTATATGGCTGCTTCGGCCTAACAAACTGAACTTCTGTTCAGCTGCGATTTTTATCATTATCGCGCCAAATTGGTCAAGCCAATTCAAGGTGGCCCACCACCTGCGGCGAGTTCCCGCGGGCAATAGCCAACACAGCCGGGTGGCCGACGAAATCCACATTGCGGCTGGCGCTGGGCGGATTATAGTCAGCGCGGCCATTCGAGTAAACGATTACATTACTGCTGGGTAATGTAGCCCCGCTCCGCCTCCACAGGAGTTTGGAGTAAGGTGTGCTCCCGCGAACAAATAAGGAAAACCGACACATGGCCCGCAAAAACCCACTGGCTGCACGCCTCGGCAAGGTGTTTGGCCTGACCGCCCCGGGCCTGCTCGCCCTGCTCTCCGCCTGTGCGAGCGCGCCCGAACCCGCCAGCGTCGCCGGCGCGGCGGCCCCGGCAATGCCCGCCCAAGCGATCAGCGCCGATGCCACCTTCGCCAAACCCTATATCGACGTGGACGAATGGCGCGACGCGCCCGTCCGCCACCGCTACGTCCACGGCGGCTTCGAGGGCACCCAGACCCGCTTCTCCTATTACTTCCCGCCGCGGGAACAGTACGACGGCCGCTTCTTCCAGCACATCACCCCGGTACCGGACAACGAAAACCTGGCGCAGAACATGCCCGCGGGCGAATACAACAAGATCGGCTTTTCCATCGACAGCGGCGCCTACTTTGTCGAGACCAACGGCGGCGGCCAGATCGATTTCAGCAAGCCGGGCGGGGGCGGCATCGAACCCACCATCACGGCCTACCGCGCCAACGCCGCGGCGGCCCGTTACTCCCGCGCGGTCGCCAGCACTATCTACGACACCGATGAACGCCCCTACGGCTACCCCTACGGCGGCTCCGGCGGCGGCTACCGCACCATCGGCTCGATCGAAAACACCCAGGGTGTGTGGGACGGCGCCGTGCCCTACGTGATCGGCTCGACCATGGCCATTCCCAACATGTTCTCGGTGCGCATGCACGCCATGCGCATCCTCGACGACAAGTTCCCGCAGATCATTGACGCGGTGGAGCCCGGCGGCAGCGGCGACCCCTACGCCGGGCTGAATGAAGAGGAGGCGGCAGCGCTGCGCGAGGTCACGAAAATGGGCTTCCCGCCGCAGTCATGGTTCGGCTACCAGACCATGGGCGTGCACGGTTTTGCCGCCCTCTACCAGGGGGTGCGCATGGCCGATCCCGGCTATTTCACCGATTTCTGGAGCCAGCCCGGCTACCTCGGCCACGATCACCCGGAGAGCTTCGACGGCTACCGCCTGCAATTTGCAACGACAGTGGCAGCAGCGCTTACCGCTGCCGAGGCGGCGCGCGAGGGCATCAACACCAACGCCTTCGACGACAAGGATCGCGGCGGTGTCGACACCGCCTACCAGCTCCCCGCCGGGGCGGATGGCGACAAGATCGTCGGCTACCGCCTCGCCGGAACACCGCCGGCAGTCGACTTCCTCGGCGGCGACCTGTTCATCGACAGCGGCGCGGCGGCGGGCAAGGAACTCGCCCTCGCCCGGATCGAGGGCGACGTGATCATTCTCGGCATCGGCAACCCCGCCACCGCCGCGAGCGTGCGGCCGGGCGACAAGGTGCGGGTGGACAACTCCAACTTCCTCGCCGCGCAGACCTACCACCGCCACCAGGTGCCCGGCCCGGACTTCCCGGTGTGGGACCAGTTCCGCGACGCTGGTGGCAAGCCGATCTACCCCCAGCGACCGATGCTGATCGGGCCGCTGTTCGTGCAGTCCACCTCCGGCTCGCAGATGACCGGCGTGTTCGAGGGCAAGATGATCGTCGTCGCCTCGCTGTGGGACCGCGAGGCCATGCCCTGGCAGGCCGACTGGTACCGGCAGCGGGTGGCACAGCACTTTGGCGACCAGGCCGACGAGCATATCCGCCTCTACTACACCGACCACGCCCTGCACGGCGACGAGCCGGCACTGGAGGACACTACCCGGGTGGTGCCCTACCAGGGCGTGTTGCAACAGGCCCTGCGCGACCTCGCCGCCTGGGTCGAGGACGGCGTGAAGCCGCCGCAGAGCACGCGTTACACGATCGTCGACGGGCAGGTGGAGGTACCCGCCTCGGCCGGCGAGCGCGAGGGCCTGCAGCCGGTGGTCAGTCTCAGCGGCGGCGGCAAGCGAGTCGAGGTCGGAACCGGCGAGCGGGTCACCTTCAGCGGCAGCATCGCCACGCCCCCCGGTGCCGGCGAGGTAGTCTCCGCCGAGTGGGACTTCGACGGCAGCGGCAGCTATCCCGAGCGCTCACCCGTACCAACTGGCCAGACCAGTCTGCGGGTCTCGACCAGCCACAGCTTCGACCGGCCGGGCACCTATTTCGTCACCCTGCGCGGTGCGGCGCAGCGCGACGGCGACAGGAACAGCCCCTACGGCGTGATTCGCAATCTCGACCGGGTGCGCGTCATCGTTCGCTAGCCCGGCAACACCTGCGCTCCCGTCACTCGTGGCGGGGGCATATAGCGCATGGCCACCCCCGGATATTTCCGCAATAATAGGTCCCCACAGCGGATATGCACCGGCGGTAATGGGCACCCAGGAACTGACATTCAAACCAGCGGCTGATGGCGTCAGCCAGTCCGCCTATCACGAGGCGTTCACTGCCAAGGGCGCCGTACGTGAGCACTGGCAATACCTGCTGCAGAGCCTGCAGGGCCTGGGTGGCGAAGAACTGGCCATGCGCCGGCTGGCGGTGGACCGCATCCTGCGCGATGGCGGCGCCACCTACAACGACTACAGCCCCGGCCTGGTCGCCCGGCCCTGGGGGCTGGACCCGATCCCGCTGGTCCTCTCCAGCGAGGAATGGAGCCGCATTGAAAGCGGTATCCGCGAGCGCGCGGAGCTGCTCGACCTGGTGCTGCGCGATCTCTACGGCCCGCGCAGCCTGCTGCGCCACGGCGTCATACCCCCGGAACTGGTGTTCGGCAACGACGCCTTCCTGCGCGAGTGCCAGGGCCTGAGCCTCCCCGGCGAGCAGCAACTGATTCTCTACGCCACCGACCTGGTGCGCACGCCCGACGGCGAGCTGCGGGTGATGTCGGATCGCACCCAGACCCCCAGCGGCACCGGCTACACCCTGGTCAACCGGCAGGCCATGAGCCGGGTCTTCCCCAGCCTGTTCCGCGACAGCCACGTGCACCGGCTGTCCATGTACTTCAACAAGCTGCGCCTGAAGCTGAACCAGCTCAACCCCAACGGCGACGTGGCCAGGGTGGCAGTGCTCACTCCCGGCGCCTACAACGAGACCTACTTCGAGCACGTGTTTCTCGCCAACTACCTCGGCTACCCCCTGGTGCAGGGCCGCGACCTTACCGTGCGCGATGGCTATGTCTGGCTGAAGACCCTCGACGGACTGTCGCGCATCGACGTCATACTGCGCCGGGTGGACGATACCTACTGCGACCCGGCGGAACTCTACAGCGATTCCCAGCTCGGCGTGCCCGGCCTGCTCGAGGCCGCGCGCAGGGGCAATGTCTCGATCGCCAACCCGCTCGGTTCCGGGGTGCTTGAGAGCCGCGGGATTGCGCGCTACCTGCCCGCCGCGGCGAAGCACTTCCTCGGTCGCGAGCTCAGCCTGCCGACAACCCGGACCTGGTGGTGCGGCGACCCGCAGGACTGCGCCTTCGTGCGCGACAAGCTCGACCAGCTGGTCATCAAGACCACCTCCCGGGGGCCGGGCTCAGGCATCGTCTTCGGCGCCACCCTGAGCCGCGCCGAGCGCGACTCCATGCTGGCACGCATCAACGCCAATCCCGCTGCCTTTGTCGCCCAGGACTACCTCGACCCATCGGTATCACCGGTCTGGGACGGCAGCACGCCCGGGCGCCAGATGCCCCTGGTGCTGCGCAGCTTCGCTGTCGCCGGCGACTCCTCCTACGTGGTGATGCCCGGCGGCCTGACCCGGGTGGGCAAAAGCACCGACGGCATCGAGATTTCCAACCGCCTGGGCTCGCTGAGCAAGGACACCTGGATTCTCGCCTCGGAACCGGAGAAGCGGCCCGAGGTGGATGCCAGCGAGGTGCGCGAGGCCAGCGCCTGGGTCGGCATGGAACTGCCCAGCCGGGTGGTCGACAACCTGTTCTGGGTCGGCCGCTACACCGAGCGGGCGGAGGCCTCCCTGCGCCTGCTGCGCAGCGTGCTCACGGTACTCAAGGGCGAGCAGCTGGTGGCCCCCGCCAACCACGCACTGTTGCTGCGCGCCATCACCCACCTCACCGGCACCTACCCCGGCTTCCTCGACCCGCGCGCCGACCTCGATGCGCCGATGCCGGAACTGCTGTCGATCGCCCTCGACCCCAACCGGCCGGGCAGCATCAATCATTCCCTGCAGGCACTGATGCAGGCGGTGGACCAGGTGAAGGATTTCATGTCCGCGGATACCCAGCGCATCCTCAACGACCTGCGCGACGAGATGAGCGACCTGCCGGAACATTTGCAGCGGGATTACAGCGCGGCGCCGGAGGAGGCGCTCGACCGCCTGGTCTCACTGCTGCTGGCCCTGGCGGGGCTGGCCCAGGAGTCCATGGTACGCGGCCAGGGCTGGCACTTCCTCGACATGGGCCGGCGCATCGAGCGCGGCCTGCTGTCGCTGTCGCTGCTGCGTTCCCTGCTGGTTCCGCGCAGCGAGCCCTACCTCGAGCCCCTGTTGCTCGAGACCGCGCTGATCAGTATGGAAACCCTGATGACCTATCGCCGCCGCTACCAGCGCAATTTCAACATCGGCGACACCCTCGACCTGCTGCTGCTGGAGAGCGCCAACCCGCGCTCGCTGCTGTTCCAGCTGCAAAAACTCGAAATGCACCTCTCCAGCCTGCCGGACAGTGTCAGCCGCGACCGCCCCGGCGAGGAGCAGCGACTGTGCCTCGAGGCGCTGAGCCTGCTGCAGCTGGCGGACCTGACGAAACTCGCGGCGACCGCCGAAGGCGAATTCCTGCGCAAGGACCTCGACCAGTTGCTGTCGCGCTCGCAACTGCTGCTGGCACGAATCGCGACCACCCTCACCGACCGTTACTTCGACCACAGCCTCGGCCAGCACCCCATGCGCCCTGACGACAACGGCAGCCCAGACAACCCTGAGAGCCAGAACCAGAACCAGAACCAGACGCAGGGCCAGGGCCAGCGGCAAAGCCAGGGCGGGAGCGACAACGAACCGTGAAATACCGTATCCGCCATCGTACCCGCTACGACTACCGCGACCAGGTGAGCCAGTGCTACAGCCTCGCCCACCTGCTGCCCCGCAACACCCATTTCCAGCGCTGTAACCGCAGCGCCATCACCGTCGAGCCGCTGCCCGCCGTCAGCGCTGAACGTGAGGATTACTTCGGCAATCGCAGTTTCCATTTCGCGGTACAGGCACCGCACCGGGTGCTGGAAGTGACCGTCGAGAGCGAGGTGGAAATCCTCGCCCAGCGGCAGAGCCTCAGCCTCGATTTCGGTGCCAGCTGCGCCGACGTGAGGGCCATGCTGTCGAACCTCGAACCGGAAGAAAATATCCGCGCCCGGGAATTCCTGCTCGACTCGCCGCGCATCGCCCGCAGCCAGGCCCTCGCGGATTACGCCCGCGACTGCTTCAACGACGACGCGCCGTTTTTCTCCTGCGTGCGCAATTTCACCTCGAAGATTTTCAACGAGTTCGAGTTCGACCCCCGCGCCACCGAGGTGGCAACACCGCTGCAGACAGTGATCGAACAGCGCAAAGGGGTCTGCCAGGATTTTGCCCATCTGGCCATCGGCTGCCTGCGCTCGCTGGGATACCCGGCGCGCTACGTCAGCGGCTACCTGGAAACCCTGCCGCCGCCGGGCAGCCCGCGGCTGGAGGGCGCCGACGCCAGTCACGCCTGGTTTGCCGTGTATTCACCGACCGAGGGCTGGGCGGATTTCGACCCCACCAATGACCGGATGGCGGCCGAGCAGCATGTCACCACGGCCTGGGGGCGCGACTACACCGACGTCACGCCGCTGAAGGGCTCGGTGATCGGCGGCGGCATCGGCCAGCAGCTCCATGTGGCGGTCGACGTGGAGCGGCTGGCGGGCTGAGCCGGGCGCTCAGCCGGTCTCGACGAGCTGGATCTGCAGTCCCTCGTGGCTGTCGTCCAGCCACAGCTGGCAGGACAGGCGCGAGGTCGCCACCCGGTTGTCCACCCCGTCCAGCAGCGCATCCTCGTCAGCGGACATGGGCGGCAACCGGTCGAAGTCAGCCGGGTCGACGTGCACGTGGCAGGTGGCGCAGGCCAGACAGCCGCCACACAGGGCCAGCAGCTCGTCGCAGTTGGCGTCGCGGATCGACTCCATGAGCGTACCCGTGGAGTCGACGGCGAGTTCCTCGACCCGGCCGTCCACGCGTTTCAGAATTACCGTCGGCATGCTTGCACTCTCCTCCCTATCGCTCAGGCGCTCAGCTTGAGGTGCAGTTCGGACAGCCCGCGAATAATGAAGCTGGGCTCGTAGTTCACCTCGCGGTTTTCCTTGCCGCCGTGTTTCTCCTCGTCGAAATCGATCAGCGAAGTTTTCGCCAGCAGGTGCTCCAGCAGGATGCGCACCTCTACCCGGGCCAGCGGGGCACCGGCACAGACGTGCGGCCCGCGGCTGAAAGCCAGGTGCTCGCGCAGCCTGGGCCGGTCCAGCTTGAATTCGGCGGGGGAGTCCCAGCGCTTTGCGTCGCGATTGGCCGCAGCGATGGCAATCATTACCTTGCTGCCGACAGGGATTTCCATCTCGCCGATGCGGGTATCGCGCACCGCAATTCGCGCAGTCATCTTGGTCGAGCCCTCGATGCGCAGCACTTCCTCGATGAAGTCGGGGATCAGCGCGGGCTCGGCGCGCAGGCGGGCCTGCAGGTCGTGGTCCTCGGCGAGGCGGCGCAGGGAGTTGCCGAGCAACTTGGCGCTGGTGTCCTGGCCGGCGCCGAAGAGGAACATCGCCAGGCGGACGATTTCCAGCGCGTCCGGCTCGGAACCGTCGGGGTAGGCCGCGGTGGAAAGTTCGGTGAGGATGTCGTCACGCGGGTTGGCCCGGCGCTCGGTGACGTAGTTGTAGAAATAGCTGCCCATGATCACCAGCGGGCTGTTCTCGTCCATCACCGTGCCCTCGGTCTCCATGTTGCCGGCGGGGGGCGCGTTGTCGATCACTTCGCGGAAGTGCTCGCGGTCGTCCTCGGGAACGCCGAGCAGGTCGGCGATGACCAGGGTGACGAAGGGGGCGGCGACGTCGTTGATCAGCTCGCAGCCACCGCGGGCCACCATCTCGTCGATAAACTGCTCCGACAGGGACTGGATGAACTCCTCGTTGGCCTTGAGTCGCGAGGGTGTGAACAGGCGGTTGAGAATGGAGCGGGAAAACTTGTGCTGCTGGCCATCGTAGGCCACCAGCAGGTCGCCGCCGACGAACTCGGTGCGATGGGCCTCGATCTGCTCGCGAATGTCCGCGCCACTGATTGCAAAGGGCAGCGGCAGGGCCGGGCCCTGGGGTGCGATCGCGGAGGAAAAGTCCTCGGTATTGCGCAGCACCTCCACCGCCTCCTCGAAACCGGTGACCATGATGACGTCGGGGCGGGCCGTGGAGCGGTAGACGCCGCCGCGATCGCGCATGCTCTCGAAGTACTCGTAGGGGTCCTTGAGCACGCTCAGGTCGGTGAAATAGTCTTTCTCCAGGCTGGCATTCATCGCAACTCTCCTCGGGGCGCCGGCGCAGCAGGCTCGGCCATTACTTTATTTTCGGAACTATAAGTTCCATAACTTTCCGAAAACGATGCCAGTTTACTGTCACCAAGTCAACCGCCGAGCGAGGGTATCGCAGGGAAGCCAATAAATACGGCCTGTTACGCCAGTGGTTGCGCGCTTCCCCTGAAGTTGGCGATACCCCTGGGCGCAGAGCCGGTACTACCACGACCTGCATTCCGGTACTATCGGTTCCACTTTATGTCGACGGAGCAAGCATGGAGGCAAGAACCACAGCGAGCAGCAGCGACCCGCGGGTAGCGCGTACCCGGGAGTCCCTGCGCCTCGCCATGCTCGGCCTGTTGGAGAACAAGCCGCTGGAGCAGGTGACCATCAACGATATCACCGGCGCCGCCGGTGTCGGCAAGACCACGTTCTTCCGCCACTTCTCGTCCAAGGAAGCATTGCTGGACGACATCGCGGCGGAGCAGATACACCGCCTCATCGGCCTCACCCTGCCAATTTCCGAAGCGCACGACCTCAGCGCGGCGGCACTGGCGCTGTTCAGTTATGTCGACGCCCATCGGCCGTTGTGGACTGCACTGCTGACCGGCGGCGCGGCGGGCGCGATCAAGCAGGTCTACCTGCGGGAGTCGCGGGCGGTCGCCGCGAGGAAGGCGCTTCCGGACGGCTGGATGCCGGCGGACTGCGGTGTGGTACTGGTGGTCAGCGGCACGATAGAACTGCTCACCTGGTGGCTGGCACAGGCAAACCCGCTGCCGGTACAGCGGGTGGCACAGATCTATGAGCGCGTCGTAGTGGCCCCGGCCATTGCGATCAACGAGCCTTGAGTGAGCTCAGCGGCTCAGGAAGCGGCGTCGAACACCTGTTGCAGGGAGGGCAACTCGTTGAAGGCCTTGCGGATGTTGTCATCCCAGGCCCGGCGCAGGCTGACGAGGTAGTCGTCATTTTCCTCGAACTTGCAGTACTCGGCCGGTTCGGCCAGGGAGTCGGCGCGGTAGTAGAGCATCTCGATCGGCGGCCCCACGGTGGCATTACTGCGCATGGTCGAGTCCATCGACACCAGTGCGCAGCGCATGGCCGTCTCGTGATCGGTGTCCGGGCGGATGATGCGGTCGAGGATCGGTTTGCCGTACTTGGTTTCGCCGATCTGCAGGAAGGGGTACTGGTCGGAGACCGTGATGTGATTGCCTTCCGGGTAGATCATGTACAACTCGGCGGGCTGGCCCTTGATCTGGCCGCCGAGGATGAAAGTCGCCTCGGCGTTGAAGCCGGCCCCTGGGCCGCCGCTGGCGTACTTGTGCTGCTCCGCCAGGCCCAGCTTGCCGATGTAGTCGGCGATGTCGGACACGTACTGCGCCTTGGCGACGTTGAATTCGGCGTCTTCGCGCAGGTCGCGCTCGATCTGCGCGACGACCGCCTGGCTGGTGGCGAGGTTGCCGGCGGTCAACATGATCAACTGGCGATCGCCCGGTTCCGAAAAGCGGTGCAACTTGCCGTAGGTGCTGACGCGATCGGCTCCGGCGTTGGTGCGGGAGTCAGAACAGAAGACCAAGCCTTCTTTGAGCTTGATGCCAATACAGTAGGTCATAGGGGCGGATCGACTAAAAAATGTCCGGCGCGAAATTGCGCGGCCGCACAGGATAATTGGCTTTTTGGTTAAATGCTATACCCCGCTCCCGGTGGATGGAGAGCACGCCGCGGGAGCTTTTTATTTCATGTCAGGTTGGCGACAGAATTTACTTCCAATAGACTAGGCCGCCAATCTATAAGCAGAAGATAACGGAGATACCACTATGCAGATGCTCGGCGAACAGCGGGTGGCTGCACCCAGGCAGAAGGTCTGGGAAGCACTCAACGACCCGGATATCCTGAGGGCAAGCATTCCCGGCTGCCAGAGCCTGACCAAGGAGTCCGATGACCGCCTCTCCGCAATCGTGGAAGTCAAAGTCGGCCCCATTGGCGCCCGCTTCAAGGGTGCAGTCAGCCTGACCGACATCAACGCGCCGGACAGCTATACCCTCAACCTCGAGGGCAATGGCGGTATCGCCGGCTCGGTGAAGGGCATCGTCCGGGTACGCCTCAGCGACGACAACGGCACCACCCTGGTCAGCTACGAGGCCGATTCCCAGGTCGGCGGCCGCATGGCCCAGCTCGGTGGGCCGATCATCGACGCCACCGCCAAGCAGTTGGCCGGCAAGTTCTTCAGCACCTTCGGCGAAATCGTCAGCGGCGTGAAAGCCGCCAAACCGGCCGCTGCCGCTGCACCCACTGCAGCAGCCGTCGCCGCCCCGGCCGCCGCGCCGCGTGCGGGCGGCTCCCCCGTCGCCTGGGTACTGGCGATGATCATCGCTGCCGCCACCGGCTTCTTCTTTGGCCACCAGGGCGGCTCGACGGAAACCGCCTGGGCGGGCCTCGCCATCGGCCTCCTGCTGCTGGTGGTTGCCGGCGCCGCCTTTGAATACGGCCGCCGGACCGCCCAGCCGACACTGGTGCTGGACGCCGCCGCGCTGCGCCGACTGACCAGCGGAGACTGAGCATGAAACCGGCCCCCTTCGATTACTACGCCCCCGGCAGCATCGATGAAGCCTGCCGCCTGCTCGACGAAGCCGGCGGCGGCGCCACCATCCTCGCCGGCGGCCAGACCCTGATGCCGCTGCTGAACCTGCGTATGAGCCAGCCCTTCATCCTGCTCGATATCAACAATATCGAGGAGCTCAAGGGCATCGAGCGCAGCGGCGAGGCGATAAAAGTCGGCCCCATCACCCGCCAGTGCGAGGTGCTGGAGAGCGAGCTGCTGGCACGCGAACTGCCCGCCATGGTGCAGGCCGTCAGCCATGTCGGCCACTACCAGACCCGCAACCGCGGCACCGTCGGCGGTTCCATCTCCCTCGGTGAACCGGCGGCGGAGCTGCCCGCCACGGCAGTGGCGCTGGACGCCACGATCGAGCTGCGCTCGGTGCGCGGCAGCCGCGAGCTGGCCGCGCGAGACTTCTACATCGGCCCCTACATGACCGCGCTGGAACCCGACGAGCTGCTCACCGCCATCCGCTTCCCGGTATGGCCCGAGGGCCATCTCGCGGTATTCAGGGAACTGGCCCAGCGCCCGGGCGACTTCGCCCTGTCCGGCATCGTCGGCGCGCTGGCACTGGAAGGCGGCAGGATCAGCCGCGCCGGGCTGGCCTGGCTGGCCATGGGCCCGACCCCGATCCGCGCCAGCAGCGCCGAACAGTTGCTGCTCGGCAAGGCTCCGGGAGAAATCGATATCGACGCCGTGGCCGAAGCCGCCGTGGGCGACACCGCGCCCTTCGACGATATCCACGCCTCCGCCGAATATCGCCGCACTGTCGGCAAACGCATCCTCACCCGCGCCCTGCGCGAAACCCTGCAACAACGGGAGGCCGCATGAGCGAACATAAAATCGAGCTGACCATCAACGGCCAGCGCCACCGCGGCAGCATCGAGGCCCGCACGTCCCTCTCCGACTACCTGCGCGACCACGCGGGTTACACCGGCGTTCACCTCGGCTGTGAACACGGCGTCTGCGGCGCTTGCACCGTGATGGTGAACGGCAAGGCGGTCCGCAGCTGCCTGATGCTGGCGGTACAGGCCGATGGTGCCGAGATCACCACCGTGGAAGGCCTCGCCGCAGCCGACGGCACCCTGCACCCGGTGCAGCAGGCGCTGATGGACTGCCACGGCCTGCAGTGCGGCTTCTGTACACCCGGTTTCGTGATGACCCTCGCCGCCCTTACTTCCGGCGAGCAGCAACCCGGCGAAGAGGAAATGGTCGCGGCGCTGTCCGGCAATATCTGCCGCTGTACCGGCTACCAGGGCATCCGCAAGGCGGTCAGGTCACTGGCATACAACGCCATGGAGGAGCAGGCATGAACGACCTGACTCATCCTCCCGTGGAGGCGCTGGCCGAAGCACCCAGCGCCGAACAGCCGAGCCAGAAAGAACAGAAGCCCGGCATCACCAAAGGCCGCTACATCGGCCAGCGGGTGCGCCGCAAGGAAGACCCGCGCCTGCTCACCGGCCGCGGCCAGTACGTCGACGATATCTCCGTCCCCGGCATGCTCTACGCCGCCTTCGCCCGCAGCCCGGTGGCCAAGGGGCGCATCGTCAGCATGGACCTCGACAGCGCCCGCGACCTGCCCGGTGTCGCCGCGGTCCTGACCCAGCAGGACCTCGAGCCGTTCGGGGTCACCATGCTCAGCTTCTACCTCACTCCCCAGGACGTGCACACCACGCCGCTGGCGGACGGCCGCGTCGCCTATGCCGGCGAACCGGTGGCACTGGTCATCGCCGAGAGCCGCGCCATCGCCGAGGACGCCGCCTCGCTGGTGGAAGTGGAATACGCCGAGGAAACGCCGGTGGTGAGCATCGCCGACGCGCGCAGCGGCGCGCCGGTGCACCCGGAGATGGACGACAACCTCAACGCCGAGATGGGCGACGAGGACATCGACGAGGATTTACAGGCCGCGCTGGACAACGCCGCCCACCGGATAACCCACAGGGTCGTGCACCAGCGCATCTCCCAGTCGCCGATGGAGACCCGCGGCGTGGTGGCCTGCCCCGATGGCACCGAGGAACTCACCCTTTACATTACCTGCCAGAGCCCGCACATGGTGGCCCGCTGGGTCTCCCTCGCACTCGGCCTGCCGCAGACCGCGGTGCGGGTGATCGCCAAGGACGTGGGCGGCGGCTTCGGCCTCAAGAACCACCCGTGGAAGGAAGAAGTCGCCGTCATCCTCGCGGCGCTGGCGCTGCGCCGCCCGGTGAAGTGGATCGAGGACCGCTACGAGAACCTGACTGGCGCCAACCAGGCCCGGGAGCAGGAGATGAGCCTCGACATCGGCTTCGACGCCGAGGGCAACCTGCTCGGATCCTTCGGCGACTACAGCTGTAACGTCGGCGCCTTCCCCCAGCTTTCCGAGTGCAACATCGCCGTGCACATGTTCGTCTGGGGCGCTTATAAACTGCCCCGGTACGGTTTCATCACCCGTGGCTGGTACAGCAACACCATCGGCTACGCGGCCTACCGCGGGCCCTGGGCAATGGAATCCCTGGTGCGGGAAACAGCGCTGGATGTGGCCGCGCGAAAAATGGGCATGGACCCGGTGGAACTGCGCCGCCGCAACCTGGTGCGCCTGTCCGACCAGCCGGTCACCACCTGCATGGGCATCCCGCTGGAGGATGTCACCCCCGCCGAGTGCCTCGACAAACTGCTCGACTACTTCGACGTCGACGACTTCCGCCGCGAGCAGGCGATGGCGCGGGAACAGGGCCGCTACCTCGGCCTCGGCATCGCCGCCTACATCGAGCCCACCGGCGCGGCGGGCAGCATCGCCACCATGACCGGCGAACTGGCCCAGGTGCGCATCGACCCCACCGGCCAGGTGACGGCGACCCTCAGCACCCACTCCCAGGGCCACGGCACCGCCACCACCATGGCGCAGATCATCGCCGACCGCCTCGGGGTGGACTATGAAAACGTCGCCATCTTCGAGGGCGACAGCTCCCGCGGCGGTTTCTCCCCCGGCGCGGCGGGCAGCCGCCAGGGCGTGATCGCCGGCGGCGCCGCGATCCTCGCCTCGGACATGCTGGCGGAAAAGGTGAAAACCCTTGCCGCCCACCTGCTCGATTCAAGCGTAGAAAACATCGTCATCGAGAGCGGCGTGATCTCGCTGAAGGATGGCGACGGCAGCATGAGCCTCGCCGAGCTGGCCAATACCGCCTACGGCGAGCCGGACCGCCTGCCGCCGGGATTCGAGTCCGGGCTGGAAGTGCAGCACCGCTACCAGCCGCCGCCGATGACCTTCGCCAGCGCCGCCAACGCCTGCGTGGTGGAAGTCGACGCGGACACCGGCTTCGTCAAGATCCTGCGCTGGATCAGCGCCGAGGACTGCGGCACGCCGATCAACCCGGCGGTGGTGGAAGGCCAGGTCTCGGGCGGCCTCGCCCAGGCCATCGGCATGGCGCTGCTGGAGAAGGTCGACTTCGACACCCAGGGCAACATCGTCACCCCCACCTACAAGGACTACCACCTGCCGGCAATTTCCGACGTGCCGGAATTCGAGTTCGTACACTGCAACACGCCCTCGCAATCGGTGGGCGGCATGCGCGGGGTCGGCGAGGGCGGTGCCATCATCGGCACCCCGACCCTGGTCAACGCGATCGCCGATGCGATCTCGCCCTTCGGAGAAATCGCGGTTGACCTGCCGCTGACGCCGCCGAAGATTCTCAGCGTGATCGAGGGGCGGGATCTCACCGCCCACGCGGAACCGGAAAAGCTGGTCGCGTCAGCGCCCGCCCCGGCGGCCGCGGAGCCCGCAGCCGCAGCAGCGCCCGAGCCGACAGCGGCCGCCAGCGCTGCGGTCGTTGTCGATGGTGACTGGGACATGGTGCTGGCTTCGCCGGTGGGGCCGCAGCCGATGGTCGGCCACTTCGAGACCGACGGCAGCGCGCTGAGCGGCTACCTCAAGGCCGCCGAGGGCGAACAGCCCTTCAGCGGCGGCACGGTGGAAGGCAACTCGGTGAAGTTCGACCTCAAGGTGGAAAAACCGATGAAACTCACTCTCAAGTACGACCTCGTCGTCGAGGGTGACAGCATTTCCGGCAAGGTGAAGATGGGCATCTTCGGCAAGGCGAAGGTGACCGGCAAGCGGGCCTAGCGCCACGCGGACCTCCGGCTGCGGATCACATTCCTTCCTGGCTGCGGTAAAAGCTTTGTAGTCGCAGTCCGGAAGTCATGTGGTCCACAGCCTCGCACTGTGCCGGGAAATTCGCTCCAGAGGAGCATTCGTCGCCGCAGTTTTCCGTGCGACGAGCCAGGCGTGCTTGCACGCAAGCGCGGGAAAATGCAGCGGCGAAGGCGGGCGAGCCTTCAGGCCGCAGCGACCCGCACTTCCCCATCCATCGCGGATGCCTGCGGCTGCAGCAGGGATATGAACACCATGGCCGCGGCTACCGCCCCCATGAAAATGACGAAAGCGGTCACGTAGCTGCCAGTGGCATCGTAAATTTCCCCTATGAATCGCACCGCGATGATCGACACCAGTTTCAGGATTACGGTCATCAGGCCCATGATGCTGCCATAGCTCTTCGACCCGAAGAGCCAGGCCACGCAGGTGGTCCACACCGGGAAAACCCCGCCGATTCCAATGCCGAACAGCGTTACCAGTGCCAGCAAGGCCCAGTAGGGAGGCGCCGCGAGATAGACTGCCAGCATCGCGATATGGGCCAGGGCAACGAGGTGGAACACATACTTGAGACTCAGTTTGTCCGCCAGGTAGCCCACCAGCAACTTGCCGCCAATGGCTGAGACAGTCATGCAGGAAACCACCATCGCCGCCGCGGCGAGGTCGATGCCGATGTCCCGCATGTAGGGCACCTTGGTAGTAACCATCGCCTGGTCGCTGCCGTAGAGCAGACCGATACCGAGGGTCAGCAGCCAGAAATTGCGATTGCGCAGGACTTCGCCATAGCTCCACTCGCGCTCTTCCTCCACGGTCGCAGCCGCGACGTCGGGACCGGCGTCCTCGGGTGCCGAGAATTCCCGCTGGTAGCCGGCCTCGGTACCCCGGGGATGATTACGGATCAGCAACAGGCTCATGATGCTGATGACGGCAATACTGATCGCGCCAATCGCCAGCAGCGCGCTACGCCAACCGGCGCTTTCAATCAGCAGGGCGGTAAGCGGCGTGAAGATGAAGCCTCCGGCAGAGGTGGAAACCGCGAGTACACCCAGTGCCCTGCCCCGGCGCCGTCGAAACCAGCGCACCACCACTGTATTTGCCGCGAGAGTGCCGCAGGCCGCCATGCCGAAGGAAACCGGTCCGGCAATCAACAAAAGCATCACCGGCAGGGAGTGGGCCAGTGACAGGCCGATCATGCCCAGGCCGAAGGCCAGTCCGCCACAGGCGATAACCACCCGGGCGGAGAACCGATCGAGCAGGCGCCCGACCACCGGCGACAGTACGCCGACACCGACGAGGAAAGCGATGAAGCCGTTATTGGTAGTGGCCCGGCTGATGGCGAACTCTTCGCTGACCGGTATCACGAAGAGCCCGAAGATATAGCTGGTGCAACCGGCCACGATGAGGGCACTGCAAAAAGCGCCGAACAGCACGCGCCAGCCGGTGTAAGTGCCGGGGTTATTGTTATTCATATTCCCTCCAGGACCAATCGACAGCACCGGGACCTAACGGCACCTTATCGGTATCATAATACACGCCGGGGCAACTGTGGTAAATTCGCCCCTGGTCCATCCACGATACCCGCCAATATCCTGGAACGGCTTGCGGCACTCGCCACCGCGGGTCAGACATGGCGATTGAGTTGAGAACTTGCATGCCAGCGCAGACTGCAAAAGCACCGCCTCGCACGGGTCGGCCGACTGCCGAGCACGCCGAACGCCGGCACCTCGCACTCCTCGATAAAGCCCTCGACATGTTCCTCGAGCAGGGTTACGAACAGACATCGCTGAACAATATCGCCCGCCAGATGAGCATGACCAAACGCACCATCTACGGCCTGTACGCGACCAAGGAGGCACTGTTCGAAGCCACGGTCCGCCGGGCAATAGAAAAGAACCTGGTGCCGAGAGAGGAGTTCGAGTCACTGGAGGGCGACAGCCTCGAGACAACCCTGCGCGCGGTGGCCCGCATACGTATCACCGCCTACCTCAGTGACACCGGCATGCAACTGCAGCGCATCATCAACGCGGAAACCCACCGCTTTCCCCGGCTGGCGCTGATGGTCTACGAGGAGAGTACCGGCCCGACGATCGCCTTCCTGCAATCGGTGCTGGAGAAACACGCGCAAACCGGAGAAATCGTGCTGACAAAACCCGAGGCCACCGCGGCCATGTTTCTCAGCATGGCGGTGGGGTCGACCGTCCGCGGCATGATGCTCGGCAGCGTTCCCCACGAGGATAGCGACGTGAACGAACGCATCGAGCACTGCGTCAACCTGTTCCTCAACGGCCTGCGGCGCCGCGACTAGCAACGGCAGCATGCAGTTCGAGATCATTCCTGTCACCCCCTACCAGCAGAACTGCTCGCTGCTCTGGTGCGAGCAAAGCCGCAAGGCCGCGGTGATCGACCCCGGCGGTGACCTGTGGCGGATCGAGGACTATATCGACTGGCTGGATCTCGAACTGGAGTTGATCCTGGTCACCCACGGCCACTGCGACCACGCGGGGGGCGTCGCCGAACTGGCGCGGCGCAGCGGCGCCCGGATCGAGGGCCCGCACTGCGATGACGCACCGCTACTGGAAGGTCTCGCCGCTCAGGGCGGCGCCTACAAACTCCCAGCCGAAACCTTCACACCCGGCCGCTGGCTGGCCGATGGCGACGCGGTTCGTTTCGGTGAGGAATCACTGCAGGTGCTGCACTGCCCCGGGCACGCCCGGGGCCACCTCGCCTACTTCCACCCGGGCAGCAAGTGGGCCTTCGTCGGCGATATCCTGTTCAACAAGGCCATTGGTGCCTGGGAGCACCCCCACGGCGACCTGCGCACCCTGATCGAATCCATTCGCGGGAAACTCTTTCCCCTTGGCGATGAGGTGCACTTCGTCCCCGGGCACGGTCCGGTCTCGACCTTTGGCCAGGAGCGTCGGGAGAATCCTTTCGTCGGTGACGCAGCGCTAGCGGGCCTCGCGCGCAGGTTCAGCGGCACCGAGTAACAGTCCGTCGGCTGCGGCCGCCCCCGAGCGTGCAATCCCGAGTTCGTCGGACGCTCCATATGCTGTCGGCACAGTGATTTCCCCGCTATTTTTCTCGGCTTACCGGCGTCTGGAAGCGACTCAATGCTTTGCGGCTATTGTCATAGAGACCAGCCGCTCGCTCTCCTGCCACAGCCTCAGGGCTGCATCGTCATCACTTGCGGCGGCGCTGGCGGGTATGGGTTCGCGCTGGAAGTAATAATTCCCGCTGGTATTGGCGGGCTCGTCCGCCGTCGCCAGCCAGACCAGCGTGTCCGCCGCATCACCGGGTGACACCGCCTTGTCCGTATTGGCCTGCAGGTAGCTCTGCATGGCCTCGTCGCCGTAACTGACGAAGTTGCTATCCACGAGGCCCGGGTGCATGGCATGGGATACGACTTTCGTGCCGCCCAGGCGTTTTGCCAGCTGCCTGGTAAAGAGGATATTGGCCAGTTTGGCGCGGCAGTAGGCGGGAGTGGAACTGAAATTCCGGGTCGATTGCAGGTCGCTCCAGTCCAGGCCATCGCAGAAATGGTGCGCCGCCGAGGCCACATTCACGACCCGTGTCCTGCCAAGCGGCGAATCTGCAGCGGCGTTTTCCAGCTGTGGCAGCAACAGGCTGGTCAGTAGGAAATGTCCCAGATGGTTACTGGCAAAGGTATTTTCATTGCCCTCGGCTGTCAGCGTCAGGTCCCGTGTCAGGCCACCCGCATTGTTGAGCAGCGCATCCACGCGATCGCTCAGGACCGAGATCTCGCCGGCAAGCCGGCGCACCGCCGCCAGTTGCGCGAGATCGGCAACAAGCATCTCCACCCGCGCCCCGCCGCAAGCGGCTGCGACGATTTCCCGTTTCGCCTGCACACAGTGGCCGGCATTGCGGCCGACAGCAATGACAAACCAGCCACGTCGCCCCAGCTCGATGGCGGCTGCCTTGCCGATGCCGGAACTTGCCCCTGTAATGACTGCAACGGGCGTTCTCGCCGGACTCATACTGTCACCTCGTCTGTCGGGCGCCCCTCACGCAGGCGCGCTACCGTCCTCGTGCGCCATCCAGTGCACAAAGCGGTGCAGGGGGTACATCGCATCGTGGGGATTGCCGATAGTCGCCGGGCCCGCCTCACCGAGGTGGGTTATGCGCTGGGCACCGCCGCTGGCGAGGCGGTCGCGGTAAGCGGCGATCCGCTCGCAGGGGTAGAAGCCGATGGTCTGGGTGGCCACGTTGACGTAACGCACTGCATCGTCGAGGGAATCCACCCGCACCACGTTGGCGGTCTTGTTGATCGGGTGGAAATCCACCGGTTCCTCGGAGCGGATCACCAGGCCCTTGCCGTCGGGCTGGCCCCAGACACCATACTCGTCGTCCATCAGGCTCAGCGCCTCCACTTCTTCGCGCAGATCCATCGCCATTGGCCGCGCATCGCCGGAGGCTTCGGCGCGCTCGGCGATTCGCTGCTGCAACAGCGCGCAGAAGCGATCCACCTCGGCCTGGCTGCCCTCGACAAACTGGTAGCGGCTGGCGGCGCAGGCTTCCTGGTTGAGAATCATGACATCGATGGCGGCGCGGTTCGCCGCATCCTCCAGTGTCTCCTGCGAGGTGAAGGCCTCACGCCCCACCATGGAAATAGACGTTTTCGGGTCGAAGGACACCAACTGGAAGCCGGGGCCGAGGTACTTGATCACATTGTTGATCGCGTCGCCGCCGCCCCAGGCGACGATCTTGTCAAAATACTGCGGGCGGTACAGAGTGTTTTCCACCCCTGCGTCGCCGCCGCGCCAGTAGATGGCGGACATGGACCTGACGATCGGGTGCCCCGGGTCAATGTCCGCCATGGTGCGCAGGATCGCCACCATCGTGAATGGGTCCGCCGAGGACATCTTGAACAGGTTGACCGCCTTCACCATCGCACCCTGGGCGATAGACTTTACCGCAACCCCCGGCGAGTTGCCGGGCAGCACGTGAATCAGGCGCGGGCCGAAGGCGCGGACGAAACTTTGCCTTCCGGTGAAATCCTGCTTCGGCACCCACTCGTCCAGCGCCCGGGGGTCGGGGAAGTTCTGCTCCACCTCCGCCATAAGTATGCGCTTGTCCAGGTAGGAGACCGCGTGTTTCGTCACGGTTTCAATCACGGACCGCGGCAGGATGTGAGTCGAGGCCATGCGGTCGAAGCACTCCTGCATGTACTGGTTGTCCGCTGCCAGCAGACGCTGGCCGGTCTCTACCAGGAAGTCGATGATCTCGGCGAGCGCGACGTTGAGCAGCGGCGGGACCTCGCTGCGCGGGAAGACGGCGCGGTCAAGGTTGACCTCCGGTATGGCGAAATCGACGCCGAGATCACGGGAACGCTGGATAGTGGCGCTGCCCTCCACCAGCTCCCCGCGCAGAAAGAACGGGGCGGAGACGGGAGCTCCACCCGTCGGTTGGCTTGCCTGGCTCATGATGCACCTCGCACGTAGGCATCGACGGTTCCCGCGCAGCCGATCTTGTCATCGCCCTCGATGTCGGCATAGCGCACGATGTTGTCCCGAATCGAAGGGCCCTTTGCACCGCAGGCACAGGGGCTGAAATCGATGGCCACCTTGTCGCCAGAGATCACCCCGCCCCAGCGGCCATCCAGCGACAGGTCGAGGAATCCGGCGCGCCCCTCGTATTCGCCACTTTCGACAGGCAGCAGCTTGTCGCCGCTCTTGTCGAGGATCAGCGGAACGACCCATGGCGGGATGTGGTAGCGATTGCCCTGCTGGCAGCGCGGCATGCCGGATTGCAATTCCTGCATGCTGTAATTCTGGTAGTTGCGTTCGGGCTTGATATTGAAAGTCCCGTAGACAAACTCCCGGTAGTCATCGGGCAACTGGGCGCGCTTAAGCCCGCCGCCGACATAGAAGGAGTTATCGGCGTTGAAATCCACGGCACTGTAACCCATCTCGCGGACGGCCCTGGCCACGCTGTAGAGGCTCGCCCACATGCCGGTGATATGCAGTTTTTCCCCGCGTGCCTCGACGAGGCTGCGCGCGGCAATGCCAACCGCGTCGTCCATGATCTTTTGCCGCTCTGCCGAAGTCTGCTCGTAGTCCTGCAACTCGCTCGGCGTGATCGAACCGTCGGCGATTTTTTTCCGCAGCACCACCATCTTGGTCAGGCTGCCCACCGTCATGGGCGGCACCGGGTAGGCGAAGGGCTCCGAATTCGGATCCTGCAGGGCGGCGCGGTAGGCCTCACCGGTGATCCGGTTGCGAGCCACGCTGGCCACGGGAGCAAGGCCGAACATGCGCCGATCCCGGGCCGGAGTAACACCTGAGCCCCAGGTGTAGGCGGCGACAGCCTCGCGGCGGCACCAGTCCATGTCCTTTTGCGAGGCGACAAGCATCGCCGACTTGCCCGTGGTGCCGCTGGAACAGGAGACATAAATGCCCTGCCGCTCCAGCTGGTCCACCCAGTCATCCATGTCCGCGACACTTCCCGGGTCGAGCACCGGAACCGGGAGGGCGGAGACAGTACCCAGCCATTTACACAACTTGTCCCACTTCCGGGCCATTAGGAAGCTTTCCGGATAGCTCTTGTAGGCAGTGTGCGGAAACAGCAGCTGCGCCATGTCCTCCAGACTGCGAATTTCGCTCAGGCCCGCCTGGCTGGCGCGATGGCCAAGCAGCTTGATCCGCTCCCGGCGCTTCTGGAAATATTCGTTGGCGGCTGCGACCTGGGTGTCGCGCAAGTCGCCGTGGGCGATGTCGTAGCGATCATCCGCATGGACCAGGGTGGTGAGTCGTTTGAGGGCGGTGGACATCTGCTTCCTCCGGTGAATGCTTGAAAAAAGGGCCCGGCGAGGGGGGGTGCGCCGGGCCAGGCCAGGCTTAGAAATTCCAGTCTACGGTAATGCCGTAGGTGCGGCTCAGGCCCTGGTAGCGCTCGAGGTGGCCGGCGGAATTGAACTGGGAACGGGTAACATACTCTTCGTCGCCAAGGTTCTTGCCCCACACCGAGAGCTGCCACTGGCCGTCGGCGGCGCCAATGCCGGCCCGTGCGGCGATGAAGGAGTGCGCCTCCTCATCGTTGGCCGGCTCCAACGTAGGATCCAGGCTCATTTCATCGCGGTAGCTGTAGTCAGCGCGTGCGAACCACTCCAGCGAACTGGCCAGGCTGTCGCGATACTCGGCGCCGAGGTTAATGTTCCACTCCGGTGAGTGGTCCTTGGTCTTGCCGGAGAGATCGATCAGGCCGTCGGCCGAGCAGCCGGGCTGGGGGGAAAAGCGGTTGCAGGGCGCATCGACGTATTCGTCGTACTCTGTCCGGATGAACGCGACGCTGCCGCTCAGGGTGAAATTCTCGGTGACCGACGCTGCAAAGTCGGTTTCTATCCCTGTGCTCGAGACTTCGCCCGCATTGGTGATTGCCGCCGTTCCGAGGTCGGCCAGCGACTGGGTCACCTGGAAATCATCGAACAACGTGTAAAACACCGCGGCGTTCAGGCGCAGGCGGTTGTTCCACCACTGGCTCTTGACGCCGATCTCGTAGTTGTCGGCAAATTCCGGCTCCCAGAAAGTCGGGAACAGCCCGCCGAGTGTCACCCGGTTGACCCCGCCGGACTTGAAACCGTGGTCGTAAGAGGCGTAGAGCATCCTGTCCGCGTCGAGGTGGTAGCGCGCCTTCATCGAGTAGGTCCACTCGTCAAAATTGCGCGACCGGTCGCTGCCATCGCTACTTCCCACTTTCTCGTCCTCGATGTAGCGGGCGCCCAGGGACAGGTTGAAATCCTCGCTGAACTCGTAGCTCACGTTGCCAAATACCGCCTGCGAAGTCTGCTCCCGCTCGGTAAGGCTGACCACGAAGGGCTCACCCCCGCCGATGGCAAACTGTGTCGGGCTGAGCAGGTCTTCGTCTTGGTAGAACAGGCCGAGGATGAAATTCATCGGGCCCTCGTAGTCGGAGGTGAACTGGACTTCCTGGGTTAATACCTCGGTCTGCGGGTTGCTGTAGAGCATCTGCGCATTGACGGCCGTGCCATCCCGATCCTGCACCAGGAAGGTTTCGATCTCCTCCCAGGACGAAATCGATTTGAGCGCGTATTTGTCACCGATCTCCCAATCGATGGTGGCGACATAGCGTTCGTATTCATCTTCGGATTCGGAGTGCTGCTGCTGGGCGCGACCGGGGCTGACCGGCGGCAAATCCGGGCTGGCCCCGGGCGCGTACTTCACCACGGCCTGGTCGAGGTCACTTTTCTGCTCGGACTTTTCCGCCGCCAGGAGAATATCGAGCGTGTCCGAGGCCGACCACAACAACTTTGCGCGATAACCCTGGCGGTCCACCGTCATGGTGTCCTCATCAATCAGGACGTTCTTCGTGTAGCCATCGCGCTGGGCCGAGTAGGCACCGACGCGCAAGCCGAGGGTATTTTTGATCAGCGGCACATTCACCAGTCCGCGCAGCTCCCGGGCATCCAGGTTGCCGGCCACCCCCTGCAGTTTGCCGGAGAACTCATCCAGGGCCGGGTCGTTGGTGGTGATGGAGATGAGCCCCGCGGTGGTGTTCTTACCGAACAGGGTGCCCTGCGGCCCGCGCAGTACTTCCACTCGCTGAACGTCATACAGTTCCGTGAACGCCGTACCCAGGCGCAGTTGGTACACACCGTCCACCACGACGCCGACGGAAGGTGAGGTGGGCGTATTGGCGGTAGTACCCACGCCGCGGATAAACACCTCTGCGGTTGTCATATTGGCGCTCTGGTCGAGGTAGAGGCTCGGGGTCATGTCCTGGATCTCAGTAAAGCTGGTGATCCCGCGGCTGGCGAGGTCCGACTCGCTCAGGGCAGAGATACTCATGGCCACATCCTGCACGCTCTCCGAGCGCCGCGTCGCCGTGACTACGACCTCTTCCAGCGCGAACGACGCAGTCTGTGCAAAGGCCTGCGGCGCGACGGTGCCCGCGGCCGCGAGCGCCAGCAGCGTCATGGACGCGCCGGGCACATTGACCAGGGGCTTGGAAACGTGGGGTTTACCCGTGAGTTGGTGGTCGTGCTTCATCTGGTTTTCCCTCTCTAATAATTATCGGGGTGTGCGAGGCAGCCGCTGCGGAGGATCGCGTTTGACCGCAGTAACGATACCACTGGGGTGCCATTATTCACAAGAGGGAATGAAATGCAAGCCGGCGCGCACGCGGCGGCACCGAACAGGGCTGTGCCGGTTGCAGCTCCTGTGGAGCCTCCGCAGACCAAGCCCTTGATGCACCAGCTCCCCACGGCTGCTAAAATCCGCGCAAATTTCCACCAGCATTCACGGAACCCCCATGGCCCAGTACGTCTACACCATGAACCGGGTCGGCAAAGTCGTGCCGCCCAAGAAAAAGATCCTCGAGGACATCTCCCTGTCCTTCTTTCCCGGCGCCAAGATCGGCGTCCTCGGCCTCAACGGCTCGGGTAAATCGACCCTGTTGAAAATCATGGCCGGCATCGACACCGATATCCTCGGCGAGGCACGGCCGCAGGCCGGCATCAAGATCGGCTACCTGCCCCAGGAGCCTCAACTGAACCCGGAGAAGGATGTGCGCGGCAACGTCGAGGAGGGCCTGCAGGACGCCATCGACGCGCTGGCCGGGCTGGAGAAGGTTTACGCCGACTACGCCGAGCCGGACGCCGACTTCGATGCGCTGGCGAAGGAGCAGGCGCGGCTGGAGGACATCATCCAGGCCACCGACGCCCACAACATCGAGACCAAGCTGGAAGTCGCCGCCAACGCACTGCGCCTGCCGCCCTGGGACGCCGACGTGACCAAACTCTCCGGTGGCGAGCGCCGCCGGGTGGCCCTCTGCCGCCTGCTGCTGTCGGCGCCGGACATGCTGCTGCTGGACGAACCGACCAACCACCTGGACGCCGAATCGGTGGCCTGGCTGGAGCGCTTCCTGCACGACTTCCCCGGCACGGTGGTGGCCATCACCCACGATCGCTACTTCCTCGACAACGCCGCCGGCTGGATCCTGGAACTGGATCGCGGCCGCGGTATTCCCTACGAGGGCAACTACTCCGACTGGCTGGACGCCAAGGAGCAGCGCCTCGAGCAGGAGAAGCGCCAGGAAGCCTCCCACCAGAAGGCCATCAAGGCCGAGCTGGAGTGGGTGCGCTCCAACCCCAAGGGCCGCCAGGCCAAGAGCAAGGCCCGCCTGCAGCGCTTTGAAGAGCTGCAGTCACAGGAATTCCAGGCGCGCAACGAGACCAACGAGATCTACATCCCGCCGGGGCCGCGCCTCGGCGACAACGTAGTGGAAGTGAGCGACCTGAAGAAGACCTTCGGCGACCGGCTGCTGTTCGACAATGTCAGCTTCACCGTGCCCAAGGGCAGCATCGTCGGCATCATCGGCGCCAACGGCATGGGCAAGTCGACCCTGTTCAAGCTGCTGATGGGTGTCGAGCAGCCCGACGGTGGCGAGATCAAAATCGGCGAATCGGTCCAGCTGTCCTACGTCGACCAGAGCCGCGACGACCTCGATGGCAGCAAGACCGTGTGGGAGGAAATCTCCGGCGGCCACGACATCATGCGTATCGGCAACTACGAGGTGCCCTCACGCTCCTACTGCGGCCGCTTCAACTTCAAGGGCGGCGACCAGCAGAAGTTCGTCAAGGACCTGTCCGGCGGTGAGCGTAACCGCCTGCACCTGGCCAAGCTGCTGAAACAGGGCGGCAACGTGCTGCTGCTCGACGAACCGACCAACGACCTCGACGTGGAAACCCTGCGGGCGCTGGAAGAAGCCCTGCTGGCCTTCCCCGGCAGCGCGCTGGTGATCTCGCACGACCGCTGGTTCCTCGACCGCATCGCCACCCACATCCTCGCCTACGAGGACGATGGCAGCGTGGTGTTCCACGAGGGCAACTTCCAGGAATACGAGGAAGACCGCAAGGCCCGTCTCGGCGCCGCGGCGGACCAGCCACAGCGGGTGAAGTACCGCAAACTCAAGTAAGCGGGCTCTTATGAAGCCGGGGGCAGAGTCGAGACTCTGCCCCCTTCACAGCACCCCCTGCGCCGTCGACTACTCCGCGTCAGCCTTGCCCACCGGCTCCAGAGTAATGGCCAGTGCCTCGGCAAATTCGACCACCACGGTCTGGCCGAGGGTCACACCGGCCATCTTCTCCGGCTCGACATCGCCGACCACGTGAATGCCGCCGTTGGCGTCCATCAGGGTCGCCGTGCCCAGCAGCCGGTTCATGCCCTCCACCGTGCACACTGCGCGAATGAAACGCGCTGCGCCCGCGGTCGGCTGGCCCTCGACCTTGTCGGCGCCGGCGTCGCCCAGCACCACCCAGGGATTGGCCAGTTCTTCCTCGGTCGGCTCGCGCACTTCCGCCTCCATCGCGGCGACGTAAGCGGCGCGCACCTTGTCGCCGACATTCACGGATTCCAGTTTGACCACCGCTTCCGGGGCAGCGACCGTGACCAGTTCCCCGTTCTCCAGCTTCAGGGTCACCTGCCGGTCATCCAGGTCGATGGCGGCCACCTCCGCCACTGCCTCGACTTCGACGGCGCGGCCGCTTTTTACTTCGGCTGACACGGTCAGCGGCAGGCACAGGGCGAGCAGGAGCAACAGGGTGCGGTGCGATAGCTTAAGGCAGTTTCTCATGGTGTAATTTCCTTGCGGTAGGTCAGGATGGCGGCAGTCCTGCGGATGAGCCGGCCGCGCCACACTCAACATAGACCCTGCATTCCAGCCCGGCAAGGCGGGTGCGCCGGCCATGGTTTGCCAGCGGCGCCGGTGGCGCTATAGTGGAGGAAAGAGCAAAAAGGGCAGGCCAGATGACGCAACAACGACAACAACGCCAGTTCACCCGGGTCGCCCTCGACCTGCCGGTACAGGTCCACCAGGGCGGCAGTGTCTGGGAACAGCGGCTGATCGACCTCTCCCTCGGTGGCGCCGCCACCACCCAACCCGAAGTCTGGGACGCCCAGTACAACGAGCCCTTCACCCTCGTCATCCAGTTGCAGGACAGCGAGGACATCGAGCTATACGCCTACCTGCAGCACGTGGAGAGCGGTCGTTTGGGATTTTCCGTCCAGCATGTCGATCGCGAGAACATCCTGCCACTGCGCAACCTGCTGGAACAGTACATGGACATCGCCACACTGGAGGCCGAGCTGAACCTGCTCGGCTAGTCCGGTGCAGCGGGCCGGTTCAGTAGCTAGAAAACTACCAGCACGACAATTACCGCCAGCACTACGAGGGCCGCCCCGGCCAGCGCCAGCTGTCTCGAACTCAGACCGGCGACGCCGCCGGTGGACTGGCTGCCGACTGACGGCGCCGGGGCCTTCTTGCGCGGGGGCGCGGCGGCTGCACCCACCGGGGCGCGAAACACCAGCACCGTGTTGCCGAGGCGGATTTCGTCGCCGTCGGACAGAAACGCGCTGAGGCGCTGCTCACCCTTCACCACCACCGGGTTTTTCCCCGGTAGCTTGACGATCTTCCAGCGCCCTTCCTGATGGATCAGCTGTGCGTGGGAGGCGGAGACGCTCGGGTCGCCGAGAACGATCTGGCAACGGCTGGCATCCCTGCCGATTTCCCAGGTGTCTGCTTCGCTGCCGGCGGTCGGTTCCAGTTCGCTGGCCTCCTGAACCTGCCCACCGGCGCCGAGCACCATCAGGTGAGCCTGGTCCGACAGGCGTTGCAACTCACCTGCAGGCGCTGCCGGAGCGATATCGTCGGCATTCATGAACTGGGTATGTTCGCCCACCGCATCGTCCACCCAACTGCCGGGAAGATCCGGCGCCGGGCTTGCGCGGGGTGGTGCGGGGGGCGGAGCAGCTTCCGGGACGGGTGCGGGTTCCGGCGTGGGCTCGGGTTCCGGCGCGGGTTCGGGTTCCGGCGTGGGCTCAGGCTCCACTGCGGGGGCGACTGCCACCGCCGGGGCGGGCTCTGGCGTTACCGCTGAAACCACGGTCAGCTCGTCGTCCGCCGGCATGCTGACTAGCGTGGCATCCTCGTCCTCCTCGGCACCGCTGATCTCGACAGTGAAGCTGTGCTCCTCAAACCGCACTTCATCCCCGTTGCGGAGTATCGTCGACACACTGATCTGCGTGCCATTGACCGAGGTACCATTCGCCGAACCGAGGTCCTCAACAGTAACAACCTCGCCGTCCACCCGCACCAGCGCGTGCTCCCGCGAGACCCGGGAATCTTCTATCGTGATATCACAGGCAGCGGTCCGGCCAACCTTCATCTCGCCAGCGAGCGGGTACTGGGTACCGTCCCCCGCGACCAGTTGGGCCCTGAACCCTGCTGTAGACGATTCATTCATACCTGCGTCAATCCACCAGACTTATTACAAACTTATCCCAACCTGCCGCTGTACCAGGCCAACAGGAGAGTGATTGCCAGCACCGTAAAGCCGCCGACCCAAACGCCCAGGCCCCAACCCCCGGTGGAGGCCCTGGATCCCTTCTCTTCTACCGCGGTGCCCTGTGCTTCGGCGAGCGCCTTTTCCAGGGCCGCCCGCGACAGCATCTGGGTACTGTGTGGCGAGGTCATCTCGGCATCGGCCAGTTTCGGGCCGACCTTTTTCAACAGCGGCCGCGCCGGCGCCCGCGGAATCACCTCCTCGCGGTACTCGATCCGCCCCGTCGCCGGGTCGTACACCCACTCCAGCGATGGTTCGACGACGCCCGCTTCCTCGGCACTGCCGGATACCAGCACCACCGTGGAATTGTCCTTGCCGCCGTATTCGATCGAGCGTGACACCAGTTGCATACAGCGCTCCTGGAGACTTGCCCCGGAGGCCATCAGGTCGGCGATATCGGCATTCTCCAGCACATCGCTCAATCCGTCACTGCATAACATCAGAATTTCACCACGGCGCAGGCTGCCACGGTTCAGGTCGACCTTGAGGTCGTCCTCCGCCTGCAGGCCGATCGCGTGCACGATCACGTTGCGCTGGGGGTGGTTGCGCAGTTCCGCGCGGGTCGCTTCGCCGCGCTCCAGCATCAGTTCCATCAGCGAGTGATCGCGGGTCAGCAGCTTGAGCCTGCCATCCCAGAGGTAGGCGCGGCTGTCACCGACCCAAGCCACCTCGAAGACGGCGCCCTGAAGGCGCGCCGCCACCACTGTCGAAGCCATGCCCTGGTTGCCGCGACCGTTGTTCACCGCCGCCATGACCTCGCGGTTGGCGCTGCGCACCGCCGCCTCGAGGCTGCTGCCCTGTTCGATTTCCCGGACGATGGTTTCACAGGTGATGGCGCTGGCGACTTCCCCGGCCAGGTGGCCGCCAACACCATCGGCGACCACCATCAGGCCGAGGTCCGGGCGCACCAGCCAGGCGTCCTCGTTGTGACTGCGACGGCCTACATCGCTGGCACCGACGGCGTCATCGATTTCAGCTTTCACAACGCATCAAGCATCTTGCGTGCCCTCACGGAAAACTGCTGTGGGACGAAAGGATCGTCCTCTTCAACTGTGGCGAACCACTGGTCGAGCGGCGTTTTCAACCGCTCCGCATCGCCGAGCTCCAGGCTCAGGGTTTCCACCGCCATAAACACCTGCTCCGCAGCGGTAAAATGACGGAAGCGCCCCTCCGCAGCCGCCTGCAACAAGCCGCGGCGCAACTGACTGATTTTGGGCCGGTCGTAACTGGCCTTTGCCAGCCGCTCGAGTTGCGGCGCAATCCTGCTGCGTAACTGGGCGGCTGCCTGGCCCACTTTACCACGGTCCTGCAGGCTTGCCCGGTGTAATTGTCGCAAACCATCGCGAACGTCGCCGCCACCGCCCGCGGCGAGAATATCCAGCACCGCGGCCAGCACCAGGATACTGCCGTCGTTCAGGCGCACGATTCCGGGCGGGAGCCCGTCGGGCTCCGGCGACCAGCGCAGGTCGCTCATCGGGTGGTGACAGGCGTGGCACTGGTAGAAGGAGAGCTCGGGCATCAGCCCGGGTTTGGTGAACCACTCCTCCTGCAGGAGCTCCAGGGTTTGCATGCTGGTCACCGAGAGCCCCGCCAGCCACATGTTGACCGAGGCGATGGCCGGTTTGCGCTGCCGGTAGTCGGCGTCGACCTCGTAGTGCGCCGGCTGGTTGACGGTAAAGGTTTCCAGCTCGAAGGCCAGCCGCGGATGGCCCGCGCCCATGATCTGGTGGGTGGCGAACTTGTCCTTGGTACCGAGGTGGCAGGACAGGCAGAGCCGGGCCCGCTCCAGCGGTTGCTCGGTGGGGTACATGCCCTTGGCGAGGTTGTCGCGGTGGCTGGTGCCGGTCTCGGCGTGGGATTCCAGCCACTGCCCCGAGCCGCCGTGACAGGCCTCGCAGCCCACGCCATCGGATATCTGGAATTTCCGACCGCGGGCAGCGGCCGGGACGTTATCCGCGTGGCAGTCGAGGCAGATCTTCGCACCGACCGCAGAGGGCAGGCCCAATTTGCGGGCGATCGCCTCTGACTGGGCGGTCTGCAGGGTGCGGTAGGCGCGGGAGTGGTAATCCTGCCGCGTCCAGATGCGGTATTCGTTAAGCCAGACCGGTGCCTCGACGTCCTTGCTCACCTTGCCGTGGCAGACACTGGTGGCACAGCTCGCCACCCCCTCGTGGGGATTGGCACCGGTTTCCGGCAGTGGCGCAGCGAGCGCCGGCAGGGCGCCCAGCAGGCCGACCAGGATGAGACTGCGCAGTGCTATCAGTTTTCCACGTACCATGGGGTGCCGTCTTCGTTCAGGAACAGGGTGCGCATCTCCTCCAGGTTGAGCGGGCGGGAACCGACGCGGCCGAAGACCGCCACCTGGCCGCCGGTTTCATCCACGCCGCGGTCACGCTCCAGCGCCCGGCTCAGCGACAGGGCGGGCGAAGCGGTGCGATAGCTGGCGATCAGCTCGGGCCGCGGTTCCGGACTGAAGCCGTAGAACTTCGGCTGGCTGTCCGGGGAGGTCAGCTGCAACACTTTCAAGCCGTCGCGCCCGTCCGCCACGTAGGCGAACAGGGAGGCGTTGGTGGTGGCCACCGTCACGTCGTGACTGTCGACCAGGCCGTCGCTGAACTTCTGCAGCAGGCGCATCCTGTCCGGGCGGGTGATGTCGACGATCGCCAGGCCTTCGCTGCCCGCCGCCACGTAGGCGTAAGTGCGGGCCAGGTGCAGGCGCTGGGCGCTGGCCAGGGGGATGGTGTTGCCCGGCACCAGTACCGGCTTGCCGGGATTGGTGACGTCGACCGCCTTCAACCCGTCGGCGTCGGTGACGAAGAGATAGCGGAACTGCAGCGCCGCGGAATGCCCCTGGTTCAAGGGCAGTACGGCTTCCAGGCGCGGGGCCAGTGGCTGGTCGAGGTTGACCACGACCAATCCGGCGTCGGCGATGATGTAGGCGTAATAGCCGCCCATGACCATGTGCCGGGCACCGTTGAGAACGCCGTTCTCGTTCCAGGTCGCCGCGCGCTCCAGGTGGTTGTTGCGCGGGTCACCGTCCATCATCGTGTCGATGTCGGTGAGGATCAGGCCCTCCTTCGCGTCGGTGATGAACGCGTAGTTGTACAGGGGATGGAAGGGCTGCTCGAGGTTGATATCGCGCATCAGCTCACCCTCGTTGCGCGAGGGCTGGATCGGCTGGGTGGTCGGCAGCACGACGCAGGTCGCATTGCTGCTGGGAATGACCGTGTTGTGCCCCAGCGGGCTGAAGGGCGCGGTGATGATGCGCTGGGAAATACCCTTGTTGGCGATGCCGGCCACATCGTAGACCCGCATGCCCTCCTCGCCCTCGGCCACGTAGAGATACTCGCCGCGCAGCTGCAGGCAGGCGGCGGGGCCGCTGCCGTGGCTGTGGGCTTCCTGCAGTACCTTTTCCAGCTCCTGGTGGCGCTGGAAGAAGTCCGGGTAGGCATACTTGTGCAGGTAGCTGCCGATCACCGCCTGGGGCTCCTGCCACTCGGTGACCTGCACCGCGGTGATGTCATCCGCGCCACCCACCCAGGCGTTATAGCCGAGGAAGTTGACGAAGCCGGTGCCGTACATCAGCAACTGCGCCATGATGGCGTTGTTGTCATTGTTCTTCGACAGGTGGCAGTCCTCGCACTGCTTGGTCTCGGTCTTGCGCACGGTGTGCGGGAAGTGCGGGTTGAAGGCCTGTGAGCTGTAACCGCTGGAGGCGATCGGCGGCTGCTGGATGTAGATCTTCTCGCGGTTGGCGTTGGTGGACGACAGCACCAGTGCGGAGGTCGAGCGCACCGGTGCAATCTTGCCGCCCTTGGCCGTCTCGCGCCGACCGATCAGGAACATCTGGTCGCGGGCCACCTGCGGATTGTAGGTGGCGTAGTTGCGCGACTCGCCGCCCTCGTAGTGGTGCAGCTCGGTCTTGTTGTTGGCCTCGATGGGCAGGTGGCAGCCGCCACAACTGGTGGTCCAGGAAGTGTGGCAGGTGTAGCACTCCACCTCCTCGTAGGAGTGCGCGCGATCACTGGCCGCCACATCCGTGCCCCAGTTCTGCTCGATGGTGTTCTTGCTCATCAGCTTGGCGCGGGCGGATTTCTCGTTGTAGTGCGGGTTGTCGGGGGTCACGCTGTCCTTGACCAGGCTGACTTCCCACTCCAGGTCCGGGTTCAGCACCGAGCGCTGCATCAGCTTGTCGCCGATCCACTCGAAGCGCTTGCGGCCATCCGGGTTGCGGATGGCGCCGAGATCGGTGCCGCCCTCGAGGGCCGCCGGCCCGGAGGTGAACAGGTTGGGATAGGCGTCCGCCGTGCCGTGGCAGTCCTTGCAGTCGATTTCCACCGCCGCGGCCACCTCGCCGTAGATGTGGCCGTTGCCGTGGTTGTCCTGGGCGTAGTGGCAGTCCACGCAGTGCATGCCGACATCCAGGTGGATCGAGGACATGTGCACCGCCTTGTCGAACTTCTGCGGATCGTCGTCGGCAACTTTGGCGCCCTCGGCATCGAGCAGGTTGCCCTCGCGGTCGCGCTTGAAGATGGCGCGGAAATTCCAGCCGTGGCCGTGGTAATCGGCGAACTGGGTGTCCTTGAGCGTCGGGTTCATTTCCGACACCTGCTTGAGGAACTCCACATCCGCCCACTTGCCGCGGGGGGAAGCCCCCTCGGGGTTGCGGTCGAGCACTTCCCGCGTCTCCTCGTAGGTGGGGTAGACCTGCTTTTCCGGCCACATGGACGGCGCATCGGACTCGTAGTCCCACATGGTGTAGCCGAGGAAGCTGTTCACGAACATGTTCGGCTGGTGCATGTGGCAAATCATGCACTGGCTGGTGGGTATGGCCCGGGTGAAGGCATGCTGCAGCGGGTGCCCGGTTTCCTCGCGGGAGATAGTCGGGTCCGCCGTCTGGCTCTGGCCGGTGTGACCAAAGGCGGCATAGGGGCCCGAGTGCCGCGGGTCGCGGTCATTGGCGTAGACCACGTGGCAGGAGGCGCAACCGGAACTGCGGTAGTCGCCGGGCTGGTCGTTGGTGCCCATGAACCAGGTGTGGGGGTCATTGAGCCGGGTCTTGGTGATGTTGATGATCGGGATGGAAATCCGCGCGCCGGTACCCGGGCCGCGGTTGGACTGGCGGAAGTCCGGGCGGCCGGGCTCTTCCAGCCGCTGCAACTGGCCGGTGAAACTTGGAATACCGGTTTCCGGGAACAGGTTGCTGATATTGCGGCCGCCGCGCTCGAAGACGCGGAAGATGTCCCCGGGTTTCACCGAACCCCAGGTGGGCAATGGGTAGAGTTCCGGCAGGATACTGGCCTCGGTCATTTCCGGGGTCACCTGCACCGGACCCAGAATCTTCGCCGGCTCGCCCTCGCGGGTGTAGGACTCGCCGAGCAGGTAGCGCTTGTATGGCAGGATGCCGTTGTTGTAGGCGGCACCGCCCCAGAGCATCGCCGAGGTGGCCATCAGGCTGCGCTCCGCCGCCTCGATGATCGGCAGGTGGCAGGCGCCGCAGGCTTCCCGCGCGATCCGGTAATCGGAGGGGTTGATGAAGCGCACGAACTCCGGGCTCTCCTGGTTGAGCAGGGTGTAGGTCCGCTCGGGGTTGGCGCTGGAGGGGAAGTGCCAGGCATCGGGAAACTTCGGCAACACGTGGGCGGACTCCATGGCTTCCAGGTAGCCGGCATCCGCGGTGGTCAGGTTGCTGCCCGGGGAGCGCACGCTCGCGTTGCCGCCGTGGCAGTCGGTGCAGCCGAGCTTCACCGCCGGGTTGAAGTGCATGGTGGCGGCGTCGGTCTCGGTGTGGCAGCTGACGCAGCCTGCGGATTTGGCATCGACTTCCGCCGCGGTCTGGTTGGAGGGTGCGTTGGGGGCGGTGACATAGTCCCGTTCCACCGCCGCCGGGCCCGAGGAGCCCAGCGCGCCAGCCACCGGCAAGAGGAGAAGCATCAGGGTCATGCAGAGGGCCTGGAGACCGAGACCCTCGCGAATTTGCGTATCGTCGTTAGTCCAGTTCATCACGGCCACTCACCAGGTAAAGATTACGTTTAACAGCGTGGAGTAGGGATCTTCCTCACCGTACAGATTCTCGAAGCCTTCCCCGCTCAACAGTTGGGCGTAGGAGAGCCGCACCACGATGTTCTGGGTCATGTACGGCCGCCAGATCAGCGCCGCCGAGAGGTCGTAGCCGATCTCCTTGTCGATCGAGCGCTGCGCGCGGGCGACTTCCAGCACCTCGGTCTTGTCGAAGGCGAGGTAGTTGGCATTGAAAGACAGCCGCAGCTGCGGCAGCAGGTCCAGGTCCACGCCACCACCGGCGAGCAGGATGCCCGGGTTGGTAAAGTTGGACTGGCCCAGTTCCTTGGAAGAGCGCATGGAGTTGAGCACCGCATTCCTGCCCGACAGGGTCACCCGGCCGCCGCCGATCAGCGGCGTGCCCTGGCGGATCCAGTAGCTGGTATCGGAGCCGGCGATTTGCGGGTTCTCGAAGATGGCGTCGTAGCCCTCGCTCTTATCGTCGTAGGGGTCGTCGTCACCGGAGCCCCAGAGGAAGGACAGGCGGGCGCGGATCCAGTCGAAATCCATCGAGGGCTCGATGGCGAAGAAGTAGGCCTCGATATCCGACTCCACCCCGGTGTAGACACCGTCGCGCTCCTCGCCCAGGGCGGCGTAGAACACGGTGGTCAGGTTGAGGCGGCCAAAGTGGCCGTCGCCGGCGAGGCCGAGGTAATAGACATCGTATTCCCGCGGTTTTTCCAGGCCCAGCGACGCGGGCCGGGCGATAAACTCGTTCTGGTCGTAAACGAAGTCGGTCTCGCGGTTGCGGTTGTAGGCGATGGTCGCCTCGGAGAAGAAGCCCAGCGCGGGAAAGTCCTGCCAGTACAGGTTGGCGATGAATACGTCGTCGTCGCGCATGTCCTCGGTGACGTCGTTGAGGCCGCTGTTGATGTCCTTCTCCAGGCGCCGGAACCAGGCCACGTTGTACTGGAAGTGGTTGTCGTCGAAGTTGCCGAAGACGCGTGCGCCGAAGGGCGCGTCCTGGAACAGGAAGCCGCGGAAGTCGCTGGAGAATGGCTGGATGCCCACCCGGACACTCCAGAAATCGTACTTGGAGTTGAAGTCGCCGAGGTGCTTGTCGACGAAGGCCGCCTGGATCCCGATATCCACTTCGGTGCGCTTCTCGCCGTCGTTGGGATCGGCGTTCACACCAAGAATTTCATCGACTTTCGTATAGTTGTAGTTGAACACCGGTGTGAAGCGGAATTCCCAGTCCACCGGGCGAAACACGGTGTCGCCCTGGAAGTAGACGAACTCCATGGACAGGTTCTCGCCAATCGCGAGTTGCTTGTAGCCGCCAAGGACATCGAGCTGGCCGGGGTCGCCGGTACTTTGCAGGCCCACCGGAATCGGCACTTCCCGCGGTTCGACGAAAGTGTCGGAGATGATGGTGGCGTTGAAGAACCAGTCGCCGTGAACGGGTTTGTCGCCCTTCAGGGTGTTCTGGTTGTAGGGGTCGTACCAGGTCTCGGTCTGGCCGAGGCTGTCGACGATGCGCCAGCGATCGGGAATCGGCACCGCCTCCTGGTACTGCTGGGCGCTGGGCCGGGGAATGGAGGAGTAACTGCGCGGTACCACGATCCGGCGCGATGCCACCGGCGTCTCGCGCAGCACTTCACCGGTTTCCGGATCGACCGTGGTCTCGCGGTATTCGCAGTCGCGATTCACGCCACCGGTGCGGCGCCGGCTGCTGCGGCTGCGATCGCGCGCGTCCTTGTCGTCGCAGGCCACCTGGTCCTCGTCCGGCACTTCCTGTGCGCGGGCGCTCCCGGCATCCAGGCCGACCAGCCCGACGCCCAGTAACAACAGATAAAACGCTAACCTGTTCATCTTCCAACCCCTTCTCCTGATCGGCTCAGGCAAGACCCGGTTGATACCCGCCCGGTTTGCGCAGGCGGCCTGGGGGGCACGATTCATTTGCCCTCGCACACCCGCTCCTCGTCGCTATCCCTGAATGGCCGCTGCGGACACAGTACGTAACGCAGCCGCGTACCCATCGGGGTCAGGCGGTCTGCGCGAATTTCCGGCGGCGCATTGTTCACCGCAGCGTTGAGCTCCAGGCCGGCTTCGTGCAGGCCGAGGAAGGCCATCATCTCGTCCTGCTCCGGGCCATCCCCCGCCACGCCGAGGCCGCCGACCAACACGCCGCCGCGATAGATCGGCACACTCGAGGCGAAAATCTGCAGGCCGTTGGCAATGCGCAGACCCGGCGCATCGTTACAGCTCAGGCCCACTTCCGGGGCCGCGCCGGCGGCGGCGAAGAGCACGTGCTGGATGACGTTATTGAACGAGAGGTCCAGCTGCAGGCCGGTGGAGAACACGCTCCACTCGCCGTCCTGGTTGGGCTTGCTGAAGGGGCCGCTGTCGTTGCCGGTCTTGCCGTCGGGGAAGTAGGGGCGGTGCAGGTTGCTGATCGCGCGCACGGTTATCGCCGTACCGTCGGTCAGCGCCTGCGGCCCGATAAAGGCCTGGGCGCGGTCGGCGTAGGAGCCGAGACTCACCTCTTCCTTGACGTTGAAACTGGTGTCCAGGTAGCTCGCGGGCTTGGGAATGGCGCGCAGGAAATCCGCCGCGTCGGTGGAGGACAGCAGGGCCGTAGTGCGCGCTTTCTGGATGGAGACGTCGGAGCCGAAGATCGGCGCGTCGCGGTTGCGCACCATGCCGAGGATGTTGCCCCGGGTGTCCACCGCGGTGATGGTCACCCGGCCGAAGGTGCCCAGCGGCCGGCGAATCTGTGCCCGGGTGCGCTCGGCGATGACCAGGGCCGACGACAGGATCTGGCGCACCTCGTTGGCCTTCAGCGGCTCGACCGCGAGATCGTCACCGTCCAGGCCGGCCCGCGGCGGGTAGCGGTCGACGCCGTTTTCATCGACAAAAATGAAGGCGTCCTGCCCGGCGAAGGCCGGCCCGGCGGGCACGATACCGGAAGCGGGCTGGCCGAACACGGTGCCGGCGTAGAGCTGCCCGTTGCTATAGCCATTGACGGCGATGAGCTGCCCCTGGCCGACGAGGCTGTCATAGGCCGGCGCCTGCTCCGGAGAGCTGGGCAGATCGTCAAACTCCACGTCGCTCCAGCGCAGGTTCTTGCCCTCCACCGTCAGCGTATCGGCCCGGCGATCGACCGGTGCGCCAAAGCCGAAGGTGGCGGCCAGCGCGATCTGCTCGTCGATATCCCGGTCGGTGTCGCTGACCACCTTGTCCAGGGTGTAGCGCCCGTCGGCGATCACCCCCACACCGCCGATCGGCGTGCCGCCGCGAAACAGGGGAAAACCGCCCGGGTCGGCGGCCAGCCCGAGCGGCGAGCGATGCGGCCCGGGGCTGGGACCACTGCCATCGAAGCGGCTGGCGAAGTCGGAACAGGGCAGCTGGCTGAACTGCACGCCGAACAGGGGACCGGAGGGCTGGAACAGTTCGCCGGGGTTGAGGTTTTCCTGAATGATCTGGTTGGCCGTGCGGGTGCTGAAGGCGTTGCCCTCGCTGGAGAGGAAGGCACCGGTGATGGCCTTGGCGATGGCCGCCAGCGCGTCGCCGTCGGAGCCGGCCGGCAGGACGACGCCGTCGAGGCCGGTGCTCACCGTATTGGGATAGGTGGAACTGATCTCCACCCGCGGGCCACTGTTGGCCATGCGGTGCACGGCGAGGACGTTGCCCACGCGATCCACCACGGCGATGGTCGCCTTGACGCCCAGGGTGTTGGCCTGGTCGATGGCCTGCGCCAGCACCCGCTTGACGTCCGCCACACTCAGGCGGCTGGTGGCGGTGACACACTGGCCATCGCAGGTAACCCCGGCATCGTCCTTCGCCCCGGAGCCATCAGTGCCCGAGCCGGAGCGGGCGGAACCCCCGCCACCACAGGCGCTCAGCAGGAGCACTCCGAGGACAGGCAATAGCAATCGAATACGCATGATTCAATCTCCTTCGGGCCGGGTTTCAGGCGCCCCGGGTTCGCTGGCCGGGCGCACTTTGCGCACCGCCGCGGACACACTGCCCGTCTCCGTGTGGAATATGTGGCAATCGATACAGCCCAGGGCGGGGCCGGTGACACCGTCCGCGTGGCAGGTCAGGCAGTTGTCCCGCCCGGGGATCAGGATGTCGGTCGACTCCGTGGATTTGTGCGCCTGGTGGCAGCTCTCGCAGGCTTCCTCGCCAAACTTGCCATCGAGGATCAGGTGGCTGGTGTGGTCGAAGCGCCCGTGCGGGTACCAGTCATCGGTAATCCGGATCGGCTGGACCCGCCAGCGGTCGTTGATGTCCCTGGCGCCAGTATCGACCACCACATGGCAGGTGATGCAGCCGGTATTGGCGAACTGGTACTCGGCCTCCTTGAGTGCCTCGGCCCGCCCGCAGTCCAGGCCGTTGCCCTCGCAGCTGGCGGCCGCATCGCGCTTGCCCGGCACCCGCCGCGGCTTCTGTCCCTCGCGCTCCTTGCGCAGCGCCGGATCGGTGAATTCGCGGATGAAATGGGCTTCCATGGCCACGATTGCAGCGCGCAGGTCGCCGTGCGGCAGCTCGATGTCCGGGTCGAAAATGTCGAAGCTCAGCGTGTGGCAACTGCGGCAATGCTGGTCCATGCTCACCGGTTCAAAATGCTCCCCGTCATCCTTGAGTGTGTGGCAACTGGCGCACACCAGCCCCTCCCCCGAAGCCTCCGCCCGCACTTTTTCCGGGTCCAGATGCACCTCGTGGGTAAACTTCAGGTTGGAACGCTCATTCAGTGTAGACAGGTCCGGCCGAACCCGCTCGACCTCCCAGCCATAGGCCCCGCCGGGACCCTGGGGGGTCAACAAGCCAAACTTGAACTCGGGGTGATCGGCGGCGGTGAAGCGGTGCACCGGCAGCATGTCCTCCACCCCGGACCACTGCGCGGTATCCGCATGGCAATCCACACAGAGGCCGTTGTCGCTGCGCACCATCTGCTGCGGTTCGTTGTGTTCCCGGTGGCAGGTCGCGCAGCGCACCCCGGCAAAGGCCTCCGCCGGATGCACGGCGATATCGACATGCTCGGTCATGCCCCGGTGGCAGGCCAGGCAGGCGCCATCCTCCACCATGACGAAGGCCTGCGTGTGGCATGCCTGGCAGTCATCGGCAATGTCGCTGGTGTCGTGGGCGGCGATCAGCGGCCCGCTCAGCCACAGGCCGTCGTCGGGGAGCGGCGTCGCGCGCAGGGTTTGCGCCACGTCACTGGAAAACAGGCCGGCCAGCGGGATGAGCAGGCAGGTGACCAATACCAGCAGGGCCAGCGTCCAGCTGACGCCGCGCACACTCCAGGCGGTAGCGGACAGCTCCATCGCGCCACCGTAGCTGGCTTTGCTGGCGCCGGTCTGCTTGAGCTGCAGCGCCAGTTCGAAGCCCTGCGGCGGGGCGAACAGGGAAAGCTCGAAGCCCGGTAACTGCAGGCTTTCACCGGGAGCCAGCAGGCCCTTGCGCGTCACTTCGCCGCCGAGCCCGACATCCATCCTGCGGGCATTAAAGCGGGCACCGCTGGCGTCGGGGGTCAATTCCAGCAGGCCAGGCACACCGGGCAGGTTGACCATGGCGCCCGCTACCCCGCCCAGGGTCAGCACATCACCCTGGTACTCGGTTTCGAGAGCCTCTCCCCCGCTGCGTCCGGTCAGTTTGCGAACCAGGAAATACACAGGCGCTACCAGTAGATGAACACGGAAAGAATATGAATGGACAGCGCCACCAGCAGCCCCACGGTCAGCGGAATATGGACCCAAAGCCAGATCTTCAGCAGCGCCTTGTACTGAATGTCCTTGCGCAGGCGCTGCAAAATGAGCTGGCGGCGCCCAAACAGCGACAGCAACTCATTGAGCACCTCGGCCTCGGACTGCTTGCGGGAGTCGGGAATTCGCGAGGACAACTCGCCCAGGATGACCGCCTGCCCCGGATTGGCAACGGCCCTGGACTGGCCGGGCCGCACCAGGCCGGAATAATCGCGGGCACTCAGCTGCTGCCGCGCCGAGCCACCGAGACGGGTCAACTCCAGCGCGCTGAGGGCCATGGCCTGCAGCTCCGCATCGCAGCTCTTCACCTCGTCGCGGATGTGGTTGTCGAGTTCCGCGAGTTCTTCCAGCCAGACGTCGCGCGCCTTGCCGGCGCTGTTGTCGGCGAGTCGCCCGGGCAGGTGCATATAGACGTAGAGCCCATAGAAGCCGGAAAAAATCACCAGGCACATCAGGGCATAGGCAAGGGTGTGCACATTCCAGCCGAGCTGGGCATCACTGTGCAGGGTCGCAACCAGCAGCAGGGCCGCGCCGAGGTAGACATGCGCCGAGGTCCAGCCCTCCACCGAGCCCCGGGTAGAAGCGTAACTGCGCTTGCGAATGCCCAGCAGGCTGAGCCAGACGATGAGCAAGGCGCCCAGCGTCCCCAGCACGTAGCCCTGCCAGGTGCCGCCATTGGGCGGCTGCGCCGCACCGATCTGGCTGAGGTAAAGCAGCAGGCAAGCGAAGGCCAGTATCAGGGCCCATTTGCCATAGCGGTATCCGCGCCAGGCGAGGAAACTGACATGCATGCTCAGCGCCCCTCCACCAATTCGACAAACTGTTCCGGGGAGAGTCGCGCCGCGGCGCCGGTGGGGCAGGCGCGGACGCAAGCGGGGCCGCCTTCCTGGCCCAGGCAGGCATCGCATTTCACCGCTTTCTTGATCGCGTCGGGCGAGTGCTTGCCGGCAGCGGCGCCGCTCGGCTCACCGGGGCCACTGCCCCGACCAAAGAACAGCCAGGACAGCAGGCCCGGCTTCGGCGCCGCCGGATAGCTCAGCTTGATCGCATCGTAGGGACAGTTGGTCTCGCAGTTGCCGCAGCCGATGCAGGCCTCGGTGATGAACACCTCGCCGTTGGGCGCGCGGCGGATGGCGTCCGGCGGGCAGTCCTTCATGCAGTGGGGCAGTTCACAGTGGCGACAGGAAATCGGCACGTGCAGGTTGGCCAGCGACGCACCGGCCTCACGCTGCAGGCGGGAGATGCCGCCATGGGTTTCCGCGCAGGCCTTCTCGCAGTTATCACAGCCGACACAGAGCAATTCGTCGATGACCAGCGCGTTGGTCGCCTCGCCGAGCCCCTGGTCCATCAGGAAACCGATGGCCCGGGCCGACTCCGGCTGCGAGGCCATGGCATTGGACTTGGCCAGCAGTTCGGTCAACCGTCCCTGCAGGGTCGCCACATGGTCCGGCCGGGTGCTGACCAGGGCGAGGAACTCCGGCCGGCGCAGCAGCAGAGTCTCGGTGCGCACCGCCGCCGTTGCCGTATCCCGGCGCAGTGGTGCACCCATCAGCGCCATCTGCCCGACCAACTCACCGGAGTGCTGCTGGGCGACGACCAGGTCCTTGCTGCCGCGCGAGAGCACGACAGTGCCGCTGCGGATAAGGTGCAGGCAGTCGCCCTGCTCGCCCTCGGTGAACAGGGTTTCGCCGGCATTGAAGCGGCAGCTTTCGACCCGGCCGGCGATCTCCGCCAGCTGCTGCAGGTCCATCTCCGGGCGGAAGGCACTCTGCAGGGCGCGCATGATGAAGATGCGGTCGACGCCCTCGCGGATGTCCTCGTTGGAGTTCATCAGCTTGACCATGATGCGCCGCGGGGTCTCGATCAGGATGCAATCGCGCTTTACCACCGCGCCGCCCTGCCGCGGCCGCCCCGAGATCAGGCTGGTCTCGCCGAAGAAGCGCCCGGCCTGCAGGGTATGCCAGGGGCCGTCCTCCTCGAGCTGCATTTCCACCTCGCCCTCGACGATGGTGTAGAAGCTGGTGCCGTATTCACCGTGGCGATAGAGCGGCTCGTCCGCCGGCACGAATACGGTGGAACGCTCCTGCGGCGGTGGCGCGCCGGCCATTTCCTCCGCGGGAACACTGACGATGATGCGGCTCTCGATGATCAGCTCGCGGAAGGCCAGCGCATTCATGTGGCGGAACATCGGCACCCGGCGCTGGTACAGGGCCAGTACTTCCTCGGCATCCATGACGTAGGGCAGGCCGGAGAACTGGCTCTGCAACAGCGGGTAGTCCGCCGGCTTGGTCTCCTTGCCGTTGATGAACTCGATGACGTCGTAGCCCTGGTTCATCGCCTGCTTGATCAGCGGGTAGCCGCCGAGTGCGCCGATAATGTAGAGGCCGGGCACGTTGCTCTGGTACTTGCCGTCTACCTCGGGCACCGCCTCGGCGCTCTTGCTGCGGATCTCGATGCCGCAGGATTCGACGAAGGCGCGCGGCGGCACGGTACCGAGGCGGGCAATGATGCGGTGACAGGGGATGCGCTCTTCCCCGGCCGGGGTGTTGAGCGTTATCGCACCCAGGCCGCCCTCCGTTTCGGGCAGCTCCAGGCTGGCCACGGAGGCCTCGTAGCGGCAGTAGAAGCGGTTGGACTTGTCGTTGATCGCCGCCAGCACCGCGTTGAGGTTGCCATCCTTGGCGCGGCTGAATTCGTTGCGGCGGTTGACGATGAAGACCTTGTTGTACTGGGCCAGGGCGATGGCGTTTTCGATCGCCGCGTCGCCGGCGCCGACCACCACGACAGTCTCCTCCTTGAAATCCTCCGGGTCGTCGAGGGTGTAGCGGACGAAATCCGATTCCCCGTCCCCCGCCACGCCCAGGCTGCGCGGGTTGCCCTGGGTGCCGATGGACAGCACCACGTGATCCGCCTCCAGCTGCTTGCCGTCGCCGAATCGCAGGGTGAAGCCACCGCGCTCTCCGGCAATGGCGACCACCTCGGCCCCGTAGCGGATATTCAGCCCGCCATCGATGCTCTCCTGCCAGGCGCCGAGAATCTCCTCGCGCTTGCCGGCGGTAAAGGGCACCGGGCTGCGCAGCGCAAGGAAGCCCGGCTCGTCCATGACGTGCTTGCCCTTCTGGTATTTCTGGATGGTCTTGGCGAAGGTGCTGAAGCCCTCCAGCAGCACGTAACTGGGGCTCGGCGCCCCCGCCTCGCGATCGTACTCAGCCGCCCTGCCCGCGGCGCTGAGCCCTGCTGGTCCTGCACCTACTATGGCTATCGAAAAGCGTTCACTCACACCCGCACCCCGAAACTCACACCACGCCGTAGGCCAGCATGGCGTCGGCGACCTTGATGAAGCCGGCGATATTCGCCCCCTTCAGGTAATTCACCCGGTCGCCTTCCACCCCGTGCTTGGCGCACTTGTCATGAATACTTTTCATGATGACACGCAGGCGATCCTCCACTTCCTCGGCGGACCAGGACAGGCGCATCGCGTTCTGGGTCATCTCCAGGCCGGAAATGGCCACGCCCCCGGCGTTCGCCGCCTTGCCCGGTGCGTAGAGCACACCGGCGTTATACAGCACTTCGACGGCATCCGGGGTGGTGGGCATGTTGGCCCCCTCGGATACCGCCTTGCAGCCATTGCCCACCAGTGCCCGGGCATCGGAGAGCTCGAGCTCATTCTGGGTAGCGCAGGGGAAGGCCAGGTCGCAGGGCACGCCCCAGGGCCGCTGGTCGGCGTAGAACTCACAGCCAAAGTTCTCCGCGTACTCGCTGATCCGTCCGCGGCGCTTGTTCTTCAGGTCCAGCACCCAGGCGAGCTTCTCGGCATCGATGCCAGCCGGATCGTGGATAAAGCCCGAGGAATCCGACAGGGTGACGACCTTGCCGCCGAGATGATTGATTTTTTCCGCGCAATAGGTGGCCACGTTGCCCGACCCAGAGACCACGCAGGTTTTACCGGCGATGGAATCGTTGTGATGCTTGAGCATCTCCTCCATGAAATAGGCATTGCCGTAACCGGTGGCCTCGGTGCGAATCAGGCTGCCGCCGTACTCCAGGGCCTTGCCGGTCAGCACCCCGGTAAACTCGTGGCGCAGGCGCTTGTACTGGCCGAACATGTAGCTGATTTCCTTGGAACCCACGCCGATGTCCCCGGCGGGCACGTCGGTGTGCGGGCCGATATGGTGGAACAGCTCGGACATGAAGGCCTGGCAGAAGCGCATGATTTCCCGGTCGGACTTGCCCTTGGGGTTGAAGTCCGCCCCGCCCTTGCCGGCGCCGATGGGCAGGCCGGTGAGACTGTTCTTGAAGGTCTGCTCGAAGCCGAGGAATTTCAGCACGCTGAGCGTCACGGAAGGATGGAAGCGCAGGCCGCCCTTGTAGGGGCCGATGGAGTTGTTGAACTGCACCCGGCAGCCGCGATTGACCCGGATGTTGCCCTCGTCATCCTCCCAGACCACGCGGAATATCACCGTTCGATCCGGCTCCGTCATGCGCTCGAGGATACCCGCCTGTCGATACCGCGGGTGCTCGATGACATAGGGGATCACCGACTGCACAAACTCGTAAACTGCCTGGTGAAACTCAGGCTCACCCGGGTTGCGCTTCTGCAACCCGTCCATGAAGTGCTCGACTGACAACTCCTCGTACATGCTCCCCCCTCCCCGGTGCGCTCTTAGAAAGACTTATCCCAGCGCAACCCGATAGTGAAACCATCCTGAGAATAATCTTCGTAACCGCTGTAAAACTGATAGCTGAAGTAACCGGATATACCCATCACGAACTGGGCCGACAGGTTGAAACTGGTGTCGAGGAACCCTGAGTCGCGCTCATCGGCAGTGACGAATATGTCGCTGGCCTGCGCATCGGACCCGGCGAAGGGGTCGTTGACCAGGCGCATGATCACGCGGTCACCTCCGTCTTCTGTCTCATGCACCCAGGCCACCCGCAGGCCTGGGATGAGCACACCGAAGCCGGTGCTGATGGCGTAGTCCACCTGCGCGCCGACACTGAGGCGCAGGGACTCGAAATCCTGCTTGCTGACATCGAAGTTCCAGGCCGCAGAGCTGGCGCCCTTGGCGCGCTCGGTGAAGCCGTCGATGCTGCCGTCGAGGTAGGCGAGCGAGACGATGGGGCCGAGGCGCCAGCCGCCGCTGGTAAACATGTAGCCGGTGTTGAAGCCCATGAACAACTGGTCGCCGTCGGTGTCGCCGACCTGGGTGGAATCAAATTCGCCACCGATATCGCTGTAGATGATGCGCCGCTCGGTCTCGTAGTCGGAGGCGCCGTAACTCAGCAGGCCGTCAATGAACCAGTTCTCCGCGGGTTGCCAGCCGGCGTAGACGGACACCGACCAGTTGTCGATCTGCGACTCGCCCTCCTTGCGGGCGTAGTCGACATCGACCGAGCCGAAGGCCAGCGCCGCGCCGGCGTAGAAGGTGTCGGTGAAGCGGTAATCGCCGCCGAGGCTGAGGTTCCAGGCATCGAAGTCATAGCCGGTGGTGAACTCGGTCTGGTCCTTGTCACCGAAATCCATATCGCCCTGGATGAACAGGCCCAGATTGCCGAAGTCGGCAAAGCTGTCCTCGCTCGCCCCCAACCCGAGCAACTCGCCAAGGGCGGATTGCAGCGCCTGTGCGGGCAGCACGCCCTCGTCGGTCCTGATATTGAGGCCACTGACCGAAACCCCGCGGCCGCCGCCCGAATTTACCTGCTGGATGCGCCGGCCGAGGCCGCGGTACTGGCTGGTGGCGATATCAATCGCGTAGTTGCGCAGCGAGTTGAGTTCCTTGAGCGAGATCTGGTCGAGGGCCTCGGCGGCCTCCTCGGGCGTGGTACCGCGGTTTTTCAGGCGGATGCAGGCTTCGCGCAGTTCACGTTGCCCGGGGGTCAGGCTGCCCTGGTCGGCGCCCACCAGGCGCGGGCAGAGCTCGTCGAGACGCGCGCCGATGCTGCGCTGGCTGGGAGTGAGGCCGGGCAGGTCGGCCAGGTCGCTGCCGAACTGCTGTACCTCGGAACAGCCCTCCGCGTCGGTCGGGAGATCGGGGTCTGTATTCGGGCAGGCATCGAGATCATCGGTCACCCCGTCGCCGTCGGAATCGAGCTCACCGTCGGAGCAGCCATCGCTGTCAACTGCGCTGTCAGGCGGGGTATTCGGGCACTGGTCGAGGGCGTCGCTGACGCCGTCACCATCGCTGTCCAGTTGCTCGGCACTGCAGCCGTTTTCATCCACCTCGGCACCGGCTGCGGTATTGGGGCACTGGTCGACGTCGTTGGCGACGCCGTCCTCGTCACCGTCGAGTTCGCTCGCGGCACAACCGAACTCGTCCACCACCGACCCCGCGGGGCTGCTCGGGCACTGGTCGACGTCGTTGCTGACGCCGTCCTCGTCGCCGTCGAGTTCGCTGTCGGCGCAACCGTCAGCGTCGACCGTGGCTCCCGCAGGGGTGCTGGGGCACTGGTCGACGTCATTGGCGACGCCGTCCTCATCGTCGTCGAGCTGGGTGGCGGAACAGCCGACACCATCGACGCTCTCGCCGCGCGGGGTGTCCGGGCACTCGTCGACGGCGTTGTTCACGCCGTCGATATCGTCATCCACCTGGGTATCAGCACAGCCGCGGCCATCCACCGCCGCGCCCGGCGGCGTGTTCGGGCACTGGTCGATATTGTTGCTGACACCGTCGCTGTCCGCGTCCAGCTGGTCCTGGCTGCAGCCATTGTTGTCGACCGCCGCGCCGGGCGCAGTGCCAGGGCACTGGTCAGTACCATCGGGAATACCGTCGCTGTCGGTATCGATCAGCGTGAAGTCTGCGTTGACCTGGAACACGCTGGAGCCATTGACCGTCAGCGGGATGACACAATCGGTGTTGCCCGCGATGCCGGCGCAGGCGCCACCCCAGGCGACCAACTCATAACCCGGTGACGGGTTCGCGGTGAGGGTGATGACCTCGTCGACCTCGAATACGCTGGCACCACAGAGGTCGAGGCTACTTGCATCGCATTCGATAGTCGGGTTTGGGGCGAACTCCCAATCCGAAATGCCGATTACCACGCCCTGCCCGGTAACGCTTACCAGGAGATCGTCGGCAACAGCCCCGCCACTGGCCAGCAGCAAGGGCAGGGCGAGGCCCCACAACAAACGCCTGCAATTGCGCAGGACAGAGCGCTGGCTTTTCAACAACGCCGTGCCAGAAACGCAACGTATGTCCACCCTATTACCCCCCCGGTAATGAATTACTGCCTGGCTACAAAGAAGAACTCACCGACTTCGTCACCCGCCCGCTTGATCGCCTTGAACTCCGGTTGCAACTCGGGGCGACGCTCTTCCAGTTCCTGGGTGACGGTGAGGAACAGTGCCGGCGCGGTCAGCACACGCTTATTGCTCAGCAGAGCGTCGATCATCGCGTCGGCAAACACCGAAACCGAGCCATCGCCTTCCTCGGGCAGCGGATATTCCTTGCCCGAGGTCATCAGGAGACGAGAGCGATTGGGAAAGCGCAGCGCGACGTAGGCTTCACTGTTCAGTTGCGCGGGGTCACTGGCGAGAAGAAAGGCCGGATTTTCCGCCAGCAGGCCGGCGTAAGCCGAGTCGGCGATAACGATGATCCGCCGCGCCTTGAGCCGGGCCATGTGGCCGCTGACCTGTTCAGTGGGAATCCAGAAGGTGTCCTCCGGCGGCGGCTCGGCATTGACCGGCAGCCAGTAGCCGGAGACGTAGTCGCCGCTGGTGCGCTGGTTGCTGTGGCCCGCGTAATAAATAAGCAGGTTGTCGTCTTCGGTGAGTTCGTCGTTCAGGCGGTTGATCGCCCGCAGCACCGAGGCGTCGTCGCCGTTGGTGATTACCCGCACCTGGAAGCCGTAGCGCTCCTGCAGCACACCGGACAGGCGCTGTACGTCGGAGACCGGTGTGGCCAAATCATCGAGATAGCGATACTCGCCGTTGCCGATCATCAGCGCGTAGTACCTGCCGAAGTTCTTGCCGGTGGCCGTGACTTCCTCGGGCGGGGGCAGGTTTTCACGCACCGCCGCCAGTTCAGCCTGGGCTTCCTCGAGATCCTCCTGGATTTCGCGGTACTCCGTCGCCACCTGCTGGCCGCGCTCGGAGGCTACCGCCACCCTCGCCTCCACTTCGGCCAGTTGCTGCTGCAGGGAGGCGTTTTCCTCCGCCGCGGCGAGAATCTGCTGCTCGGCCTCGGAGCGGTAGGCCAGTTCGTCGTCATTGATGCCCCAGGCCTTGCGATACCAGTTGAGCGCCTGCAGCTTGTCCTGTTCGACACCCTTGCCGGTCTCGTAAAGGGTACCGAGATTGAACTGGGCGGTTTTAAAGCCCTGCTCCGCCGCGCGGCGGTACCACATGGCCGCGACCGCATAGTTGGGATCGGTGCCCAGGCCCTGCTCGAAGATTTCGCCGACGGTATTCTGCGCCTCGGCGTCGCCGCCCTCGGCGGCGGGCAGCCAGACCTTCAGGGCTGTCTTGTAATCGGCGCGATCATAGGCGGTGTATTCGCCGCCGCGAATGCGGCAGTCGCCCGCGGTGGTGCGCACCGGGCGACGCGGGGTCATGTAGGTCGTGCCGCCGAGCTGGCGCAATTGCCCGGGCAGCAAACAGTCGACAATGTAAAGATCCTGGACTTCGGCGCCCTCTGGAATGGCCGCGGTCTGGGGCTGGCTGGAGCAGGCAGTCAGCAACGCCAGCAGCGCTGTTCCCCCTGCCAGACGTGCGAATCCCTTCATATTTTTATCTCGGGCCTCAGGTCGTATTTCCGTTTTCATGGCGGCCATCTATAGTCTGTCCCTAAGGGAATCAAAGTAGTCCATAGTCGGGGGGTTCACAAATAATTAGCCGCTCACTGCTGCTTCTGCTGGCGCTGGTACTGGCTTCCTGTGCCAGCCAGCGCTCGCTCGATGCCCTGGCGCTGCAAGCCGGCGCCGGGCTCACGACAATCGCCGGTGGGCCGTTCTCGCTGTCGCTGCTGCGCAACACGGTGCCGGCGGACTCGACCGGTCTCACCATTTACTTCGGCGGCGATGGCCGACCCTGGGCGGGAGACAAACCGTCGGACAATCCCACGGGCAGCGGCGTGCTGGCGGCCGAGCTGGCGCTGGCCGACCCGCGCCCGGCCCTCTTCCTCGGCCGACCCTGCTACCACCTGACCGAGCTGCCGCAGCAATGTAGCGCGGATTTATGGACCGCTGGGCGCTATTCCGAGGAGATCGTCGCAGCCATGGCGAGCGCGGTGACGCAGATCGCGGCCCGGCCCGGCAGCACGCCGCTGTCACTGGTGGGCTATAGCGGCGGCGGGGTGCTCGCGCTGCTGGTGGCCGGGCGGGTACCCGCGGTGCGCGAGGTGATTACCGTCGCGGCCAACCTCGACACCAGCGCCTGGACCGACTTCCACGGCCTGTTGCCGCTGGATGGCTCACTGAACCCGGCGCGCGAACTCCGATCGCCGACAGCATTCAGACAGGTACATTTATATGGCACCGGTGACAGGATAGTGCCCGCCGGGACCATCGCCGGCTACCGCCGCCGGCACCCGACGGCGAGCTACCTGCAGGTCGAGGGCTTCGACCACCGCTGCTGCTGGCGCGAGCAGTGGCCGGCAATCCTGGAGCGGGTGGAGGCGTTGCACCAGACTAGCGCGGCGCCGCGGCCTCCAGACGCCCCTTGAGTGCTGCCAGGTCCGGATGGTTGGCGAGGTACTCGTTGCCGGAAAAGGCATTGATGGAAGACAGCAGGTAGCCGCGCTGCCGGTCCGAGGTCATTTTCCCCTCCAGGCTCACCAGTTGCTGGGCCAGCTGTTCCAGCCCCTTTTCGGCCTCCGGGTTGCGCGGGTGCAATTCGTAGGCCGCGATGAAGTACCTTGCGGCCCCGTCCCAGTCCTGGATGGACGCGGACTTCTGCCCGAGATCGATATCGCGCAGAAATTCGGCCTGCACTTCGATCGGCAATTCCTCGAAGGGCACCGCCGGGCCCTCGGGCTGCATTGCCCGGTAGGCGAAGAAGGCGGAACTGATGGAAAGCAGCAACACCGACGCGAGCAGAATCCGGCTGCGCGCCTGGCGCGGCGAGAATGCGCGCAGGAACAGGCTCGCCGACTGTATGCGGTCCGCCTGGCGAAAGGCCAGCGCGCCCTGGATAGCGCGCGCCCGGGCGCGGTTGATACCCTTGATCAGCGGGGGACTGAGCCCCTCGGCCATGGCATCGACGGCGTTCTTGCCGCCGAAGGGATGCTCCCCGGTATACAACTGGTGAGCGATAAGACCCAGCGCGTAGACGTCGTCCGCGGGATGCGGTTCGTGCCCGCCCTCGAGCATCTCCAGCGAGGCGTACTTGGCGGTCAGGGCACCGAGCTCGCCGGCATCGAAGCTGTCCTGCACCACCGCGTTACCGGCGATGCGGGCGATGCCGAAATCGAGAATCTTCACCCGGCCTTCCCGGGTGACAAAGACGTTGGCCGGTTTCAGGTCCGAGTGCACCACGCCGTGTTCGTGGGCGAAGGCCAGGCCCCGGGAAATCTGCTCGATGAGCCCGGTGACCAGTTGCTTGCGCTCACCGGGCAGCTTGAGTTCCTCCCAGCGCGACAGCGGCTCGCCCTCGAGGTATTCCATGGTCATGTAGACCCGCTCGCCGTCGCGGTCGAAATCGTAGACCGTGACCACGTTGGGGTGGGCGAGCTGCTGGGATTTCTTGGCTTCGCGCTGCAGGCTGATCAGGGCGCGGGGGTGGCGACCAAACTCCTCGCGCAGGAACTTGATGGCGACCCAGGGCTGGTCGTCCTGGGCCTCCTCCTTGCGCAGGTCGCGGGCCTTGTAGACCTGCCCCATGCCGCCCCGGCCCAGCGGCTGCTCGAGGATGAAGCGGTCCTTGATGACCACCGCATCCGCCGGCAGCGCCCGCAGGGCGAGGGTCGCCCTGGGGTTGAGACGCTTGTGCCCGGGGGCGACTTCGGTCTTGTCGTCATTCCCCTGGCCGACTGCGGTCACGTCGTCGTGACCCGGGCTGCCGCCGAGTGCGGTCTCTACATCACTCCCGGGCCGCGGGTCGACTTCAGTTTTATCGTTGTCGTCCATGTAAGGTGCTATGCCCCATTGCCAGGTACCAGGGGCTACAAGCTAGCCCAGATCGAGTTCTGCGCCAACCGGCGCGCGCCCTCTCCCAGGGCAAGTGTAGCCGAAAGCGGGCTCACTCCACCGCCGCGAGGGCTTCAGCCAGGGTCGCCACCGCGGTTACCTGCATCCCCGCGGGCGGCGTTCTCGGCGCGTTTGCCCTGGGCACGATGGCCCGCTTGAAACCGTGCTTGGCCGCCTCCGAGAGGCGCTCCTGGCCCGAGGGCACCGGGCGGATCTCGCCGGACAGGCCCACCTCTCCGAACACCACCATGTCCCGCGGCAGCAGGCGGTCGCGGTAACTGGAAACGATCGCCAGCAACAGGGCGAGGTCGGCACTGGTCTCCAGCACCTTGACCCCGCCGACCACGTTGGCGAACACGTCCTGGTCGCCCACCTGGAGGCCGCCGTGGCGGTGCAGCACCGCCAGCAGCATGGCCAGGCGGTTCTGCTCCAGCCCCACGGCGACCCGGCGGGGATTGCCCAGCTGGCTGTCGTCCACCAGCGCCTGGATCTCCACCAGCAGCGGCCGGGTGCCCTCCCAGACCACCATCACCGCGCTGCCCGGCGCCGGGCCGTGGCTGCGGTCGAGGAAGATCGCCGAGGGGTTCTTCACCTCGCGCAGGCCCTGCTCGGTCATGGCGAACACCCCGAGTTCATTGACCGCCCCGAAGCGGTTCTTCTGCCCGCGCAGGGTGCGGAAGCGCGAATCGTGGGAGCCCTCGAGCAGGATGGAGCAGTCGATCATGTGCTCGAGCACCTTGGGCCCGGCCAGGGTGCCATCCTTGGTCACGTGGCCGACCAGGAACAGCACGCTGCCGCTGCGCTTGGCGAAGCGGGTCAAATAGGCGGCGCACTCGCGCACCTGGGAGACGCTGCCCGGCGCCGAGGCGATATCCTCCGAGTGCACCACCTGGATGGAATCCACCACCAGTACCCGCGGCTTGAACTCCTCGGCCGCGGCGGCGATGGTCTCGACGCTGGTCTCGGCCATCATCCGCAGGCGCTCCAGTGGCAACTGCAGGCGCCGCGCGCGCATCGCCACCTGCTGCAGGGATTCCTCCCCGGTCACGTAGAGCGCTTCCATGCTGCCGGCCAGGTGACACATGGTCTGCAGCAGCAGGGTGCTCTTGCCCGCACCGGGATGGCCGCCCACCAGCACTGCCGAGCCGGGCACCAGGCCGCCGCCGAGCACCCGGTCGAATTCTCCGGTGCCGGAACTGAAGCGCGGCAGGTCCTCGACGTCGATCTCGGCCAGGGTCTTCGCTGCGGAGAGCGCGCCGGCGAAGCCGCTGCGGTTGGCCGCGGCACGACTGCCGGGGCGGCCGCTCGCGGCGGGCCCGAGGCGCACTTCACTGATGGTGTTCCAGGCGCCGCAGTCGGCGCACTGGCCCTGCCACTTGGCGTAATCGGAGCCGCAGTCGGTGCAGACGTAGGCGGTTTTTTGTTTGGCCATTGTTTGTCCGTTCTATTTAATGCTTCACGCGGAGTCGGCGATCCCGGCTTGCGGCTTCGTAGTGCGCACGCGGGGCCGATGGTCCCCGCTGGGACACGCCAAAAAGCGTACATCCATGTACAGGCTCAATCGGCGACGTCCTGTCGCCTCATGGTCCCAGCGGGGAGTATTGGCCACGCGTGCTCGGCTGGGCGGTGGAGCCTGCCTGGTCACGCTGAAACACCGGTTCATCCACTACCTGCCCTGCCGGCGCCGGGTAACCACCAGGCTTCAATTCATGGCTCAGCGGGTAGAGCGCGAGCCAACAGGTTCGCGCTCGGAGGGACTTCCCCACGCCACTGAATCCAGACTCTTTAGCAGTTTCACTGTCGTTATCAGCCGCAGCTCGGTATCCTAGCAGACCGCCCACGAAAACTGATAAACGCAACGATGGAATCCTCGCTCGTCCCAGAACGCCAACTGGTCTTTTCTCCCGGACTGGCGGCGACGATCGGGCTCGAGGAGGCGATCCTGCTGCAGCACCTGCACGCGCTGTTCGCCCATCACCCGCCGCAGATCAGGGACAACCATGCCTGGCTGGCGGTGTCGCGGGAGTACCTGCTCACTTCGCTGCCCTTCTGGAACGCGGTGGACCTGCACCGGATCAGCCGCTCGCTGGTCGACCACGGGGTGCTGCTGGTCGATTCGCCGCCGCTGCATACCAGCGAGCGGCTGGTGTTCGCGCTCAACCAGCCGGTGCGGCAGGCGGCCCGCCCTGTGCAGCGGCGGGCCGAAGAGGCCGCACCAGTGCGCCGCAGCGCCGCGCCGCTGGCCTCGAACTGGGCGCCGAGCGAGGACCTGCTGCAACTGCTGGCCCTGAACCACAACATACCGCGGCAGTTCGCCCTCGACCAACTGGAGGATTTCATCTATTACTGGCGCGAGCGCGGCGAGACCCACCACGCCTGGGAGAACAAGTTCCGCCAGCACGTCACCAACAACTGGCGCCGCCGCCAGCATGACGAGCGTGGCGGCTTCCAGGTCAACGACCCCGCCCCCCTGGACAACCAGTGGCGGCCCAGCGCCGATGCGCTGGAGATCATGCAGCGCGGCGGCATCGACCGCGGCTTCATCGAGGATGCCATCCCGGAGTTCATCCTCTACTGGCGCGAGCGCGGCGCGGCGCCGAAGGAACTCAACTCGAAATTCATCCAGCACATCCGCATCCAGTGGGCGCGCTTCACCTCGGCGGTGGAGCACGGCAGCGAGCCGCGGCCGATTGCCGACCACTGGCAGCCGAGCCGCGACGTCTACGACATCCTGCGCATGTCGCACATCGACCTCGACTTTGCCCGTTCGCTGCTGCCAGAATTCATCATCTACTGGAAAGACAGCGGGCAGGCGCACACGTCCTGGAACAGCAAGTTCCTGCAGCACGTGAAATACCACTGGGCCAAGCGCCACCAGATGCAAGCGACGGACAACAGCCATGGCGGACAGCAGGGATCTCATTCAACAGGTCGGACGCGGGATCGCAGCCTCGAAGACGACCTCAGCGACACCAGCTGGGCAAACTGAGGCCCGGCCGGCGCCGAGCGGAGAGCTGGTGGAGGCCATCAACCAGGTCTTCGCCCTGTTCCGGCTCAACTACCACAACCAGTACTACGCCGCCTACCCGGACCAGACCCAGCTCAACCAGATCAAGAAGCTGTGGCTCGACGCCCTGGGTGACCTGCCGGTGGAGCAGATCCTGCGCGGCGCCAAGCACGCCATCGAGAACAGCGAGTACCTGCCGACCCTGAAACGCATGCTCGAGTGCTGCGCCGCCGGGCTCAGCACCTTCGGCCTGCCGGCTGCCCGCGATGCCTACCTCGAGGCCTGCAACGCAGCCTCGCCGAAATCCGCCCAGGCCTGGAGCCATCCGGCGGTCTATCTCGCGGGCCGGGACAGCGACTGGTTCTTCCTCGCCAGCGAGCCGGAGAGCCGCACCTGGCCGGTGTTCCGGGACAACTACCAGCGCTGGTGCAATGCGGTGCTGCGCGGGGAAAGGCTGGAGATTCCGGCACCGGAAGCACTGGAGCAAAAGCCGGGCACGGCGATGTCGGCGGAGGAAAAACAGGCCGCGCTCAAGGCGCTGCGGAAACAGATGGATTTGTAGGCGCGCGGCCGCTCAGTAGTCGCCGGCGCCCCGCGCCAGGTTCTCGAAGCGGGTGAACTCGCCGCGAAAGGCCAGCTTGCAGGTGCCGATGGGACCGTTACGCTGCTTGCCGATGATGATCTCGGCGACGCCCTTGTCCGGCGTATCCTCGTGGTAGACCTCGTCGCGGTAGATGAACATGATCACGTCCGCATCCTGCTCGATCGCACCCGATTCCCGCAGGTCCGAGTTCACCGGCCGCTTGTTGGGGCGCTGCTCCAGTGAGCGGTTGAGCTGGGACAGGGCCACCACCGGCACGTTGAATTCCTTGGCGATGGCCTTGAGACTGCGGGAAATCTCCGAGATTTCCGCGGTCCGCCCCTCGGAACTGCCCGCCACCTGCATCAGCTGCAGGTAGTCGATCATCACCATGGCGATTTCGCCGCGGTTCTCGCGCACCACCTTGCGCACCCGGCTGCGCAGTTCGGTCGGGGTCAGCGCCGGGGTGTCGTCGATATACAGCGGCACGTCCTTGAGCTTGTTCATCGCCGCGCTGAGCTTGGGCCAGTCCTCCTGCTCCAGCTTGCCGTTGCGGACGCGCCGCTGGTCGATGCGACCGACCGATGACAGCATCCGGATGATCAGCTGCTCCGCCGGCATCTCCATGGAGAACACCAGCACCGGCTTGTCCTGGGCGAGAATGGCATTCTCCACCAGGTTCATGGCGAAACTGGTCTTGCCCATGGAGGGACGGCCGGCGACGATCACCAGGTCAGCGGGCTGCAACCCGGACGTTGAACTGTCGAGGTCGACAAAACCGGTGGTGAGGCCGGTGATATCGCCGCCGGAATTGAACAGCTCCTCAATCCGGTCCAGGGCCTTGCGCAGCAGCGGGTTGACCCCTTGCGGGCCGCCCGCCTTGGGGCCCTGCTCGGAGATCTGCATGATCAGGCGCTCGGCCTCGTCGATCAGCTCGGTGGAGTTGCGGCCATCGGGATTGAAGCCGGACTCGGCGATGTTCTGGGCGGCCTCGATCAGCTTGCGCAGGGCCGCGCGCTCGCGCACCACCTGGGCGTAGGCGCGGATGTTCGAGGCACTCGGCGTGTTCTGGGCCAGCTCCGCCAGGTAGGCGAGGCCACCGGCGCCCTCCAGCTCCCCGCGGGCCTCCAGCTTGTCGGCGACGGTGATCGGGTCCACCGGCTCGGCCTCGTTGGCGAGGCGGGCGATCTCGCGGAAAATCTGCCGGTGCGCGGGGCGGTAGAAATCGCCCTCGCTGACTTCCTCGGCCACCGAATCCCAGCCGTCCGCCGACAGCAACAGGCCGCCGAGCACGGACTGCTCGGCCTCCACGGAGTGGGGCTGCATCTTGATCCGCGCCAGCTCGGAGTCACCCTGCCAGGGTGCTTCGGGGAGGTCGTCGATGTAGTCGGGTTCGGCCATTGGCAGGTTTTCTTATCGGGCCAGACAGATTACAGAACTAGCTGGGGACAGCCAAGCAATGGAGTCGCGCCACCGGGAAATTTTCAATTGGCCCTCGGCAGCGGCAGCGGCAGGCGAACAATACAGCATCCAAGTACAGCACGGCATAGGACCGGGCGCGCAAATGGCGCACACGGAAACGTCCGAGGCCATGGATGGCCGAGGCCGAGCTGCCATGGATGGCGCTTTACGCGGTTTCCGGGTGTGCCATTTGCGCGTCCGGGCCGGGATCAAGGCTCCATTAACCAGCGCGGTCCAACCTTCGAACCGGGCCACCGCACAGACTGGCCCTCGCCGGGACCGCCAAAAGCGCCATCCATGGCAGGCTCGACCTCCCGGAGCGCCGGCCGGGCCATCCATGTCCTCGGACGCCCCGGCGAGGGCCAGTCTGTGCGGCGTCCCTCTGCCGAGCTTCGAAATTGGCGGTGGTTTGCTTTTTCCCGGGCAATAAAAATGCACTGGCCACAGAGTGGCCAGTGCATTGCGGATTCTGCAGATGCCGGCGCCGGGCGCCGGCGGCAGACTTATTCCGGGACAACCGCCAGGTTGATGGTGGCAGTGACGTCGCCGTGCACCTGCACGTCGACTTCGTACTCGCCAGTCTCACGCAGCGCGCCTTCGGGCAGGCGAACTTCGGACTTCTCGACTTCAACGCCGGCAGCGGTGATCGCCTCGGCGATGTCGCGGGTGCCCACGGAGCCGAACAGCTTGCCTTCGTCGCCAGCGTTGGCGGCGATGGTGATCACGCCCAGGGCGTTGATCGCTTCGGCGCGCTTCTCGGCTTCACCCAGTGCGGCGGCAGCGGCAGCTTCCAGGTCGGCGCGACGGGCTTCGAATTCAGCGATAGCGGATTCGGTGGCCGGTACGGCTTTGCCCTGGGGGATCAGGAAATTGCGGCCAAAACCGGCTTTTACTTCAACCTTGTCGCCGAGGGCGCCCAGGTTGCCGATGTTCTCCAGCAGAATGACTTCCATTTTACTTTCCTCGTTCCGGGGAGCGGACTCCCACAGTTTAAAATTCGTTTCAGCTCTGGCCGTCGTTGCCACCGGCACTCCCGGCGGCCCAACGACGGCGAAAATCCAACCAGCTGTCGATAACGGCGAGTACCATCACCAGCAGCTTTACCGGGTCCAGCAGCAGCCAGGCCAGGTAGAAAAACGTCAGCCAGGTCGTGCTCTGGCCTTTCATCCGCACCCGCGCGTGAACCAGCGCCAGTCCGGCAAAGCACATCGGCAGCAACGCAATCACCGCCCATGTGCGGTACTCGATGCTCTGGCTGGTCAGCAACAGGCCGACCAGCACGGTGCCCATCGCCACCGCCGGCGGGTAGCGCAGCTGGCGAAACTCCTCACCAAACCCACCGGGTTTGTAGAGGGCCGCCTGCCAGTAGCGACCGAGCATCAGGCACAGGCTCGCCATCATTGCGGTGCCCGCACCCATCAGCCCGGCCACCTGGACCGCGGTGGGCCTTGCCAGTTCAACCGGCTGGTCGCCACCCTGGGCCAGTTGCTGCTCCAGCGAGGCGAGGAACTCGCCAAACACCGCCAGCAGCTGCTCCAGGTACTGGCCGCCGAACAGCAGCAGGGCCAGTCCCGCCAGCACTCCCACCGCCATGCTCGAGAGCAGGGCCAGCGGCAGGCTGACAGTGGTCCGCAGGACCGCGGCCATCAGGCCGGTGCCCACCAGCAACATCAGCGGGCCGCTGTCGCCGGTGCTGTACATCAGTACGCCGGACGGCAGCAGGGCCCACAACAACAGCTGGGCCCCTGTCCCCACGCCCTTGCGCAGGGTGACCAGCGCCAGGATGGCGGCGCTGAGCCAGCAAAACAGAATGCTCCCGGCCCCGGCGACAGTCAGCACCAGGGCCTGGAAGCGGCCGCGCATGGCAAACTCAGCTATCGCCTTCACAGCAGGCCTCGCCGGGGTGCAATGCGCAAATCAGTCTTAGACGTGCGAATCCGAGTAGGGCAGCAGCGCCAGGAAACGCGCGCGCTTGACGGCAGTCGCCAGCTGGCGCTGGTACTTGGCCTTGGTGCCGGTGATACGGCTGGGCACGATTTTGCCAGTTTCGGAAACGTAGGCTTTCAGGGTTTCGAGATCCTTGTAATCGATCTCTTTGACGCCTTCAGCGGTGAAACGGCAGAACTTGCGACGACGGAAAAAACGGGCCATGTCTCTACTCCTTACTCTTCGCCTTCTTCGGCAGCGCTGTCTTGCTCAGCTGCCTCGAAGGATTGGTTTTCCGCGCTTTCGGCGGCGGCACGGCGTTCGTCGTTGCGGCTCTTGCGCTCGCGAGACTCTTTCTCGGCCTTCATGATCAGGGATTCTTCGGTTACCGGCGCGTCGCGACGGATCACCAGGTTGCGGATCACGGCGTCGTTGTAACGGAAGGTGGTGCTGAGCTCGTCCATCGCGTCGTTGGAGGCTTCAACGTTCATCAGCACGTAGTGTGCCTTGTGGATCTTGTTGATCGGGTAGGCCAGCTGGCGGCGACCCCAGTCTTCCAGGCGGTGAACTGCGCCGCCGTCCTTGGTGATGGTGCTGGTGTAGCGCTCGATCATGCCGGGCACTTGTTCGGACTGGTCAGGATGGACCAGGAATACGATTTCGTAATGTCGCATCAGTAGCTCCTTACGGGTTAATGCCACCCGTCACCCTTCCGGGGCGGTGTGGCAAGGAGGATCGGCAGTCGGGGACCGCCGGGCAAATTTTGAGGCGCGGATTGTACGTAGTTTGACCAGCGGCTGCAAGCCATAAAGCGAGGGCTACCTGAGCGACCCGGGGGCCGACGGAAATCAGGCGGGTATCGAGCTTGGTTGCCGAGGGCGAGGCGGCGGGTGTCCGCTGGAACACGCCAAACAGCGCACGTCCGTGTACAGGCTCGAGCGGCGACGTCCTGTCGCCTAACGGTTCCAGCGGATACGCGCCGCCTCGCCCTCTACCGGCAGTGCCAGCTCTATTGCTGCTACTTTTTCAGGAAGGCCTGCAGCGCAGCGAACATCTCGTCGAGTGTCGACTCGACCACCGGTATGGCCTGCAGGCTCTGCCACCAGGCGGCGGTGCGTGGCAGTCCCGCCAGGAGATCCGGCCGCTCGAAGCGAGCGCAGATTTCCACAGTGAAGGCGATGACCGTGGACAGGCAGATGGAGCCCAGGCTCAGCCGGGCCTCGGCCACCTGCCACTGCTCGAACAGGTTCTCCAGCTTCTTCAGCTGCCCCTCGATATCGGCGATCTGCGCCGCGGTATCGACCGAGCCGCGCCCGAGCATGGCGCCGAACAGGGGAAACAGCGCGGGGGCGAGGTGGCTGTCCGCATAGCCGGTGAGCATGGCGTCAAAGGCCAGCGACTCGGCGTCGGCGGGCGACAGTGACGGTTCGGGAAAGCGCGCCTCGAGGTAGCGCATGATGGCCACCGACTCGCCGATACTGCGCCCGTCCTCGAGCACCAGTACCGGGACTTTACCCAGCGGGTAGCGGGCGAGAAATTCCGGCGTGCGCAGCGGGATGTCCGGCGCCACCACCTGCACCGGCAGGTCCTTGTGGCGAATCTGCATGCGGATGCGCGTGGCGTAGGGCGAGTGGTCGAGGTTCAACAGTTGCATGTTCCGGTTTCCGTATTGGGTCTCAGGTATTTGTGTAGTGGCAGCAGAATACCCTGAAATCCTACCGCGTGGATCAATGGCAAATTTGACAAAGCGCAAGACCGCCGCGCCAGCGCTGCCGCAGAATTGCCCCCATGAACAAGCAACAACTACCGGACCCCCGTCTTCCCGCGCTGCGCAACCATATCGATGGCGCGGACAGCGCCCCTGAACTCAGCCACGACTGCTGGCTGCGGGACCCCAACAGCCTGTGCCAGCTGCAGGAGCAGCGCGGCAGCAGCCCGGCGCAAATTGAATCCGCCCTGGCGGCGGCGCAGCGCGCCCACGCAACCGGCGATTGGGAGGCGCACACGCCGGCCCAGCGCGCCGAGGTGCTGGAGGCCATCGCCGACCAGCTGGCGACCGCGGAGGCCGCCGAGAGCATGGCGGTGGTCGATGCACTGACCACCGGCACGGTGCTCAAGGTCACGCGCCTGATGGCGTCCTTCGTACCGCAGGTGTTCCGCGGTGCCGCGGCCTGCCTGCGCAGCGGCGCCCTGCACAAGGTACTGCCCGGCAGGCTCGGCGACATCGACTATTTCCGCAGCCCCTGGGGGCCGGCGTTACTGATCTCCCCCTGGAATGGCCCCACCGCCATCGGCTCGCACAAGATCGCCAGCGCGCTCGCCGCGGGCGCGCCCTGCATCATCAAGCCCTCCGAGTGGGCACCGCATTCAACGCTGATCATGGCCGAGGCAATCAGCCGGGTCGACCTGCCGCGCGGCGCCTTCCAGCTGGTCTGCGGCAACCGCGATATCGGCGCCGCCCTGGTCGCAGACCCGCGCATCCGGGCCATCTCCTTCACCGGGGGCGTGACCGGGGGGCGCAGCATCGCTGCCGCGACGGCGCATGACTTCAAGCCGCTGCAGCTGGAGCTGGGCGGCAACAACCCGCTGATCGTGCTGGCGGACGCCGACCTCGACCTCGCCGCCCGCGGCGTGGTCTACGGCCTCAGCAACCTGAATGCCCAGTGGTGCCGTGCCCTCGGCCGGCTGCTGGTGCACCGCTCGGTGAAGGAGGCCCTGCTGGAACGGGTCAGCGAGTTGCTGGCCACGCTGCGACTCGGCCACTCGCTCGACCCGGGCAGCGACATGGGGCCACTGATTCACGAGCAGCAGTATCGGGGCATGCTCGCCGAGATCGAGCGGCTGCAGAGCCTCGGCGGCAGGGTGATCGCACCGACCCCGCTGCCCGACCTGCCGGGCTATTTTGTCGCCCCCACGCTGGTCGACGGCTGCGCCCCCGAGCACAGCCTGGAGGAAATCTTCGGCCCGGTGGCCTGCATTCACAGCTTCGACACGGAAGCGGAAGCGCTGGCACTGGCCAATGGCACCGACTACGGCCTCGCGGCCTACGTCTACAGCGCCGACGAACAGCGGGCGCGCGCCTTCAGCCGGAAACTGCGCTGCGGCGGCGTGAAGATTAACGGCTACAGCCTGCTGGCCCTGAGCGGCACTGCCCCGCGCAGCGCCTGGGGCCTGTCCGGGCTCGGCGAGGAGGGCGCGGCGCAGTCGATCCGCTTCTTCACCGGTGCCCGGGTGGTCGGGCTCTCGCCCCAGGACCAGATCGGCGGCTCCACTGCCCGCTGAGGCGGGCTAGATATCGGTCAGCCGGATGATCTGGGCCACGCCCCCGGCACCCAGCTCAAATTTCGCATCATCGTAACTCGGCGGGCCGAAGCGCGGCCGGGCATCGTTGGACACGGCCACGGGTTCCCTGGGGATGCCGATAAAGTTGCTGTCCAGCTCGCCGTTGCCGTTGGCGTCGAGGAAGGCGCTGAAGGCGTACTCCCCGGTCGGCAGGGTGACCTCGGCACTCAGCTGGCCGGAGGCCGGGCTGATTGTCGCGCGGGCCACCGGGCTCTCTCCCAGCCAGCTGTCGCCGCCGGCATAGACCGAGACATAGACGTCCGGGCTGTCCGGCCCCAGGCCTTCCACCGTGACGCGCAGCACGGCCTTCTCCTGCGCCGCGAGGCCGGCGGGCAGCAGCGCGGCCAGCCCCAGCAGCGCGGCCGCGGCCACTTTCCAGTTGCGGTATTTACGCCCCATCACACACCTCCTCCAGCGATTCCTCCGCCCACAGCGGCGCGCACAGTTGCCAGGGGCGATCCGCCAGCAGGTCGGTCTGAGCCGACATCAATTTATTCGCGGCGGCCCGCAGGTTAAGCAGGCCCTGAGTAACCTCGCCGCGCTGCCAGGTGAGCAGCGGGGTGTTGATATTGCCGTCGAAAACCCGCGTGGGCCAGTGCTCCATCAGGGTAAATTCCCCCTCCAGGCTGGCGATCAGGCCGCCGTGACCGGCCCGGCCGCTGGCCAGGATACACAGCCGGTTCTCCGCCGCGCGGGAGGGCAGGCCCAGGGTGGTGTCGGCGGGCTCGGTCGTCCCCAGGGGCACCGCCAGCAGGTGGGCGCCGTCGAGAGCCGCCAGCTTCACCAGTTCCGGGTACAGGCTGTCATTGCCGACCAGCATCGCCAGCCGGCCCCACTCGACATCCACCAGGCGCAGCTCGCTGCCCTGGCGCGACCAGGCACTGCCGGGGCCGGGATGCAACTGCGGCTGGCTGGCCTCGACACCCCGCGCACTGATCAGCAGGGCGGTCAGCGACAGCCCGTCGCCAAGCGGCCAGGGCAGTGACGCGACGATCCTCAGCTCGCCTTTGTCCCGGCAGAACTGGCGCAGGCGCTCCACCAGCGCCGCCGCCGCGGCGACCACCGCCGCGCGGTCATAGGCGGCGCCACTGTCCAGGGCCGCCATGATGTCCTCCGGCATGCCCCAGCATTCGGGGATGACCGCCAGCCGGGTGCCCGGGGTCAGGTGTTCACTGGCCGCGGCCCCCGGTGCCGGTGGCGCGAGACAGGCCACCGACAGGGCCTCGGTCACACTGCCAACCACCGGCCGGGGCTGCGCCGCGCCGAGGGCGCGGTAGAGCGCGGGCCGCCGGCTGGCCAGCAGGTCGGTGCCGTCCGCGCGGCGCTTGTCCACAGCGGCGGCGGGATCGATATCGGCGAGCACCACCGCCTCGCCCTGGGCCGGCCCCCGCGCCAGCAGGCTACCGTCGGGTGCGACGACCTGGCTGCCGCCCGCCCCGTGCAGGAAGCGCTCGGGAATCCCGCTCTGGGCGGCAACCTGCGCCAGTTCCGCGAGCGGTATCAGCGGCCCGACCTTGTTCGCCGCCACCATGAACACCCGGTTCTCCGGCGCCCGCGCAGGAACGTGGAGGGCGGCCTCGTCCAGGGCAAAGGAGTGCAGCGAGTCGCAGAATATCTGCGCCCCCTCCAGCGCCAGCATCCGCGCGGTCTCGAAGGTGACGCCGTCGCGGCAGGGAAACAGGCCCAGCCGGCCCAGCGCGGTCGGCACCACCGGGGTGCGCTGGCGGGCGCGCTGGAACCAGGTGTTTTCATGCCCCATCAGGGTCTGCTTGTCGGCGATCGCCAGGCAGCTGCCCCCGGGCCCGTACAGCAGCGAACTCACCGTTATGCAGCCCGGCGCCCGGCGCAGCGAGACATTGACCACGATATGCGCCCGGTAGCGCGCGGCGCGCCCGGCGATGGCGGCGAGAAACTCCCCGCCCTCCTCCACGGCGACCGCCCAGGCGTGCTCCGCGTCGCGGTACCAGGACAGGTGATTGCAGAACTCCGGCAGCACCATCAGCGCCGCGCCCTCCGCGGCGGCCCGGTCGATCAGCCGCAGGCAGGTCTCGAGGTTTTCCGCCACCGTGCTGGCGGTGGCGAACTGCAGTGCAGCAACCCTGATTGAACTCAAATTTCCGAACTCCTCTGGCCAGGCAGGCGGCATCCCGCTGCCGCGTCGATGATAAAAAACCGCGCCGAAGCGCGGTTGGAGATTTGCGTGGCAAGCACCGGCTCAGAACCTGTAGCGGGCGCGGATACCTACCGTGCGCGGGTCGCGCAGGATCTGGCTCGCCGAGAAGGGCGGCACCTGGCCGGTGGGCATGAAGCCGTAGCTCACGTTGCCCAGCCCGCTCTGCGCCCGATCCTCGTCGGTGAGGTTGTCGACGTAGGCGGTGATCTGCCAGTTGTCGTTGGTCACACCGGCGCTGAAGTCGGTCAGCCAGACCTCCGGCAGGTAGCTCAGGTTGCCTGCGTCGAGGTACTCCTTGGACTCGTAGCTGGTGAACAGCTCGGTGAAGTAGTGCCAGCCGTTGCCGAACTGCCCGTCGTAGCGCACCGACATGACCGCCAGGTCCTCGGGGGTGTTGGTGAAGGACTTGCCGCTGAAATCCCCCTCGGTGTTACCGGACTGGATCTTGTCGTAGATCCCCGGCCGGCTTACGTGACTGAGGTTGAACTCCTTGTACTCGGTCTCGTTGTGAGTGTACGACAGGAGGAAGGTCCAGTTCGCCGAGGGGCGGTAGACGACCTCGAATTCACCGCCGAACACCTCGCTCTCACCGGCGTTGGTCACCGAGACGTTGGAAACGCCGGAGGGGCTGGTGATGAAGAAGGGCACCTGCTGGTCGGTGTAGTCGTTGTAGAACAGCGCCGCGTTCAGGCGCAGGCGGTTCTGCAGCAGGTCGGTCTTGATGCCGATCTCGTAGGCGACCAGTTCTTCCGGGTCGTATTCGCCGGTGGAGATGTCACCGTTGCCGTCCGTGGTGGCGATACCGCCCGGCTTGAAGCCCTCGCCGATCGAGGTGTACATGAACACGTCGTCGCTCATCTGCCAGTCCAGGCTGACCCGCGGCACGAAGGCGTCGTAGTCGAGTTCACGCCGCTGCGTCTCCGGGGTAAAGGAGAAAGTCACCGGGTCGAAGTAGGGCATGCGCAGGAAGCCGTTGATGAAGGTGTCCAGCGGCAGGCTCTCGTACTCCAGGGTTTCCTCGAGGTAGCGGCCCTCGACGGTCAGCCGCAGGGTGTCGGTCAGGCTGTAGGTAAACGACGCCGCCACCGACCAGTGGGTGGTATCCCGCGACATGGGAATGGGCAGCGGGGTCATCTCGGTCTCGATGCCGGTGAAGAACATGCAGGTCTCGACCTTGCCCGGGATGGCGCAGGTCGGGTCGGCGAAGCGCGACAGGATGGAGTTCCAGTAGGTGGCGTCGACCGTCTCGCGGGCCCACCACATCTGGTTCATCACCGCGTCCATTTCCTCCTGCCAGTACAGGGCATCCACCATCCAGTCCAGCTTGCCCATGTCGCCGCTGACGCGGAATTCCTGGGAGAACTGCTGGTACTCGAAGGAGGTATCCGAGTTGGTATTGACGCCGAACTGGGTGTAGGCCGCGGTCGGGTCGTTGTTCAGGGGGGTGAAATCGGGCACCGGGCCGAAGGGATTGGCGTAGACGTACTGGGGATCGAAATTCGCCGAGCCCGGGCCGAGGGACTGGAGGTCGAAGTTGGTGAGGTCGAAATCCTCCTCGACACTGGTCTCGTTGTCGGTGTAGCTGGAGATCGAGACGATATCCACCGCCTCCATCTCCCAGCCGAGTTCCAGGGCGAGCCGCAGGTTCTCGACCGAGGTACCGTCGAAGTCCTTGCCGGTCAGCGGGTTGGGCGACTGGTCGATGTCTGCCTCACCCAGGGGCTTGACCTCGCCAATCAGCATGGAGGCGCAGGCCGCGCTCTGGCCGTAGAGGTAGGCGAAGGGCACCGCGTTGGCGCACTCCTCCGCGCTCGGCATGGGGTTGCCGTAGGCGCCGCCCGGGATGGGCACGTTCTGCGCGCCGTCGTTGATGGTGCCGGCGAGGAAGAAATCTCCCGGCGCGCTGAGCGCGGACACCGACTGGGTCACCGCGATCGCCCGCGGAGTGTACTTCTCGTCGGAGTACTCGCCGCGGAAGTAGGCGGAGAACGGCCCCTCGGGGGCGAAATTCAGGCTGAAGGACACACCGTCCTGCTCGACCCCGCCGAGGTCGCCGCCGGTATTCGGGTTCTCGTAGTAGCCGTCAAAGTCGCTGGTGAGCAGGGTGAGTCCCGCCGCCAGGGTATCGGGGATGATGGCGAAGGTCGCACCGGCCTGGCCTTTCCAGTAACCGTGCTCGTTGGTCTCGCCCTCGATCGAGCTGCTGAAGGGCAGGGAGGGATCGGGCCGCTTGGTGACGTAGTTCACCGCGCCGGCGAAGGCGGAGCGGCCAAAGGTCACGCTCTGCGGGCCCTTGATGACCTCGATCCGCTCGAGATCCATCAGGCCCATGTTGACGAAGGCGCCGCCACCGGCCACGGTCAGGGTCTCGGAGGACACGTCCACGCCGTCGATCAGGATGGCCACGTTGGGGCGGCCCCGGGAGATGTTCATGCCGCGAATGGTGGGCCGGGTGTCGTTGGGCAGAACGCCCTGCTCGAAGGTCAGGCTGGGTGAGTACTTGGCGACATCCGCCACGGTACTGATCGCCTTTTCCTCGATCTGGTGGGCGGTGAAGGCGTCGATGCCGATGGGTACCGACTGCAGGTTTTCTTCCTTCTTCCTGGCCGTTACCAGAACCTCTTCCACCAGGAAATCGTCTCCACGCAAGGCGTGTACCTGGCGCCCATCTGTCTGCGCCATGAGACTTTCCGCAGATACTGCCATAACTACGGCAGTGAAAATGGCATTTCTCTTGAACATGCAATATCCCCTAAAAGATGACGATTACCGTTTCAGTGCGAACGGGGGTGCATTTTTTCTATCCCTTCATTCTGTAAGTTCCGGGCGCTTGCGGGCGCCATCTCTCACTGATCCAATTCGTCGCTACTTGCGTAACAAACTGAGTCTCGCGAAAAACTCTTCGCTTGGATCTATGTATATCGGCTCGCCGATGGGCCACTCATGATAAAAATCAAATCCCGCTACAAAGCTTTCGCCGATTAGTCAATCAGCCGGGAATCACTCCCCGGCGAGAATCTTGCGCAGGTATTCCGGCGCGACCACCGTGCAGTAGTGCACCCCCTTGATCGACCCCGGCAGCGGCACGTACCAGGCGGTGGACACCTCGAGGACTTTCGCCTGCAACTGCCAGCCGCCACTCTCGTCCTGGAGGAGTGCCGGATAGGGGTTCGGGTACAGCCACTGCGGGCCCATCCAGGTGCTCTCGTCCTCCAGCAGGCTGAAATCCGCCGGGGACAGCTTGCGCCGGGCGGGATCCAGCCGCTGGTATTCAATATCCAGCATGCGCTGGTGGGCAATCTGGCAGCTGCGCTGCTCGCCGAGCAGGCCCGGCGCGACCCCGGCCTTTTCCACCAGCCCCGCCACGCTGCTGAGCTTGCAGGCCACCGACTGCGCCATGCCCTGCTCCGGGGAGCGGTACTGCTTGACCCGCAGCGGCGCTGCCTCGGCCTTGGCGTCCTTGAACTCGTCGAAGGTCGGGACCACCACCACCTCGGCTTCCAGTTCGCTGCCGGTCACCTGCTGCAGCACCCAGGCGCAGACCTTGTCGTCGCTCAGCTCCAGCGGGCCGGCATGTGCCGGTGCCCCAGCCGCAGCCACTACACAGATCCCGAAAATCCGCATCCAGTCAGTCATTGTCCTGCCTCTTCTTTCTCTGGTTGAATACGGCCGCGAGGATGCGCGCCCGCCCTGGTTCGCTGGCCGGCAGCGAGCCTGAAAACTCCACTTCCAGCTGTGCTCCGGTGAACGTCGCCCGCGAGTGTCCGGCCATGGCAGGATTCGCCCGCATGATCACCAGCCCACCGGCAAAAGACCAGAGCCAGTGGCAGCGGAGGCACCGTGCCAGCGACATCTGCCACCTTGCGCTTTGTCAATCCGGCACCTGCGCCGCTGATGTACCCTGCCGTTCTGAAACCCTGCAAACACGGAGCCCCCATGGCCACTGACTCTGTCACCCACCCCGCCGACGCCGCCGTGCCGGCGCAATCCGCGCCGCTGGCCCTGTTCCGGCGAGCCCCCGTGCTCGGCCTGGTCATCGTCACCATGATGCTGTGCGAGAAGATGCTCGCCCACAGCTACACCGCCATTACCATCTACGTCCTGCCGGCACCCTGGAAATACATCGTGCCCGGGCTTATCGGCGCCTTCGGCGTGTGGCTGGTAATCCGCGGCATGGGTCGCGACGAGGTGCGCGGCTCCCTGCTCGGCTACCTCGGCGGCGTGCTGATCTGGATGTCCTGGTTCGAATCCGGCAATCCCCTGCTCGCCCACCTCGCACAGATTCCGCCGGCGCTTCCGGAGGACGGCAACATGATGGCGGGCCTGCTGGGCGAGCACATCTTCCTGCAGATGAGCGGCATGTTCTGCGTCACCAGCCTGTTTTTCATGATGCTCAACAAGGACGTGCGCTGCCGCATGCTGGTGTGGATTCGCCGCCGCATCGGCCTCGGCGAGGTGGTCGGGCCGCCCACCCAGGCCTACCGGCCCAACGTGGCGCGGGTCGCCGCCTTCGAGTATTTCTTCGTCACCTGGTTCATGTACGTGCTGATGATCACCATCATCGACCCGCGCCTGTTCGGCCTCTACCACCCGGTCACCTATAGCCTGTCTGCGCTGGTCTCCCTGTGGGGGCTCTACCTGCTGTACAAGTGCACCCAGCAGCGCGAGGCGGGCCTGGCCATTCGCTACGGCATCGGCGCCGTCGGCGTGGCCTGGTTCATCCCGGAAACCTTCGCCTTCTACGAGCTGCTCTACGAGTTCTACCTGCGGGCGGACAGGCACCCCATCGCCATGGCCACGGTGCTGCTGCTCTACGTGTTCTGCATCCGGGTCCTGTGGACCACCCCCATCGACCCGCGCAGCGGCCGCGCGGCGCGGGAGTAGGACTGCTTCGAACACCCCCCGCCCCCTCACTCTGCCCGGGACCGCGACGCGACGTCCCGGGCAATCACCAGCAAGAGCAGCATCGTCGCCACCGCAATCCAGTAGGGACTGTGGATACCCAGCCGGGCGAACAGCAGCCCGGTCAACAGGGTACCGGCGGCGCGCCCCAGGGTACCCGCCGAGGCATACACCCCCAGCAACATGCCGCGCTCCTGCGGCTGGGCCAGTTGTGAGACCAGACTCTGCATGGAGGTGAGCACCAGCGCCGCGGCGATGGACTGCAGGGCGATGGCGCCCATCGCCGCGGAGTAATTGCCCCGGGTCCCGGCGGCAATCGTCGCCAGCATGGCCAGCGCGAACAGCAGCGCTCCCCACTGGAACAGGCGGGCCTCGCCGAAGCGCCGCGCCAGCGGGCCGATCATGCCGCCCTGCACCACTGCCATCACCAGCCCGCCGGCGAGCAGCAGGGGCGTGAGGTCCCGCGGCCCCGCGGCAATGCCGGTATCGCGAACCCACAGCGGATAGATGGCCTCGACCAGGCCCGCGCCGAGATTGTAGATGAGCACGCCGATAAGAAACTGCGGCACCAGCTCGCGCGACCAGAGCAGACCGATAGCGCGGACCCGGCCGACCCGGGGCGCTTCGCGGGCAGCGGCGCGGTGGGTCGGGTGGAGGCTTTCCGGCAGGCGGAAGATCACCATCAGCAGTGCCCCGCTCGCCAGTGCCGCGGACAGCAGCGCCGGGGTGACCAGGTTGGCGGTGGCGAAATCATCCCCCGCCAGCCAGCTGCCGAGGGCCGGGCCGAGGATGAAGCCGATGCCGAAGGCGGCGCCGATCATGCCCATGCCCCTGGCCCGGTCGGCGGGGCTGGTGATATCGGCAATGTAGGCCTGGGCCGCGGAGATGTTGCCCGCCATCAGCCCCGCCAGCAGCCGCGACAGCGCGATCACCCATATCGATTCGGCGAAGCCGAGCATGAGGTAGCCGACGATGGCGCCGATCATCGACAGCACCAGCACCGGCTTGCGCCCGTGGATGTCCGACAGCCGGCCCATCACCGGCGTCGCCACCAGCATGCCCAGGGAGTAGAGCGACATGCACAGGGTGGCCAGCTCGGGGCCGCCGCCGAGCTGGATCACGTAGTAGGCGAGGATCGGCACCATGATGCCGAAGCCCACGAGGTCCAGCACAATTACGAGAAAAATGATCAGCATGCCGGTCCCCTGGTATTCACCTGCATCAGTGTTGCTCGAAAAGTCTCCCGAGATGGTCGAACTGGTCGCCGATGCCGCAGCTGCGCAGGGCGTGCCAGCAGGTGGCGACGTTGATCGGCAGCAGCGGCTTGGCCAGCCACTTCTCCAGCGTGGGGAAGATACCCAGCGTGCTCAGGTTGGTACCCACCTGCACGATGGCGTCGACGTCGTCGCCGTCCACCTCGCGCACCGCCTGCATGATGCGCTGCTCCGGCAGCAGGGCGATGGCGTCGTGGGCATTGGCGCAGCGCAGGCCGAGCACGTGCTTGACCCGGTAGCCCGCATCCTCGAAGAACATGCGCACGTTGCGGTCGCCCACCGGCTGGTAGGGGGTGATCACGGAGAGGGTCTTGCCGCTGTTGCCGGCCACCCCGAGCACCTCCAGCGCGCGCTGGGCCGCGTTGGCGCCAGTGGTGAGGCCGGTGCCCTCGCCCAGCAGTTGCTGGATGCGTTCGACGAAACCGTCGTTGCCCTTGATGCCGCCCCAGAAGGTCTCCGCCGACATGCCCAGCATGACGTGGTCGGGGCGGCAGGTGAGGATGCTCTCGATGGAGGCGCCGATGGTCTGGCGCATCAGGTCGAGGAAGTGCAGGAAGTTTTCGTCGTCGCGGAAGTCGACGTGCTCGACCAGGAAGCGGCCGAAGTGCCAGCTCACCCCGCGCGGGACGATGCGCTGGCAGTCGTATTCCACCGAGGTGTTGGTGGAGGGCAGGATGACGCCTATGCGCGCCCGGTGGCCGACGTAGTTGTCGAGGTAACCGTCGCTGTACTGGCTGCGCTCGCGGGTTTTCATCCGGTCGATGCTGCCCTCAATGTTTTTCATGGGCCGGCGCTTCCAGGCTGATCCACTTCAGCTCGGTAAATTCCTCGGTGCTGTACTTGCCGCCGCTGCGCCCCAGGCCGGACAGGCCGACGCCGCCGATCGGCGCCAGCGCGTTGCTCTGGAAGGCGTGCATGCCGATGTGCACGCTGCCGCTGCGCAGCCGGCGGGCGGCGGCGAGGCCGCGCTGCAGGTCGTTGGTGAGCACCGCCGCGGAGAGGCCGTAGTCGCTGTCGTTGGCAATCGCAATCGCGTCATCGAGGTCGCGGGCGCCGACCACGGAGACCACCGGGGCAAAGGTCTCCTCGCGCCACACGGCGCTGTCGCGGGGCGGCTCGCGCAATATTGTCGGCTGCATGACCAGGCCGCGCAGGGCCGCGCCACCGGTCAGCAGTTGCGCCCCGGCAGCGACCGCCGCGTCGACCTGGCCGAGGGCCTTGTCCAGCGCCGCACGGTGAATCAACGGTCCGTAGCGGGTGTTCCCGTCGCGCAGGTCGCCCAGGTGCAGGGCCTCGGCACGGGCCACAAAGGCCTGTAAAAACGCTTCCAGCAGGGCCTCCTCCACCACCACCCGGGAGTTGGCCATGCAGATCTGCCCGGCGTGGGTGAAGATGCCGTCCGCGGCGATGCCCGCGGCTGCTTCCGGATCCGCGTCCGCCAGCACCAGCAGCGCACTCTTGCCGCCGAGTTCCAGCTGGCAGCGGCGCATCCTGCCCATGGCCGCGGTGCCCACGGCGATGCCGGTCGCGGTGGAGCCGGTCAGCGCGATGCAGTCGATGTCGGGATGTTCCACCAGTGGCGCGCCGCACTCGGCGCCGAAGCCGGTGACGATGGAAATTGCCGCCGGGGGCAGGCCCGCATCGAGCAGGAGCCGGCCGAAGGCCAGCGCGGTCAGCGGCGTCTCCTCGGAGGGTTTGATCACCAGGGCGTTGCCCGCTGCCAGCGGAAAGGCGCTCATCTTCACCAGCAGCGACAGCGGCGCGTTGTAGGGGGAGATCACCCCGACCACCCCCAGCGGCTCGCGCAGGACCAGTGACAGGCGCTCGGGATTGTCGTTGGGGAAGGTGTCGCCGTAGAGGCGGCGGGCCTCCCCCGCGGCGGTGCGCAGCAGGTCCACGGCGTAGCGGATTTCCACCCGCGCCTTGCTGATCACGCTGCCGCTTTCATCGATGAGCGTGTCGAGGAAACGCGCCTCGCCCTCGCTGGCGACCAGTTCCGCGGCGCGCAGCAACACTGCCTCGCGGGCCGCCGGGGCGAGGGCGGACCACTGCCGGAAACCCTCGCGGGCGAGCGCCACGGCGGCCGCGACATCCGCCGCGCCGGCACGGCCCACCCGGGCCAGCAGGGCGCCGTCGGCGGGGGCGGTGACATCGAAATACTGCCCGCCGGCCGGCGCGCTGGCGCGGCCGCCGAGCAACAGCGGGTACTGTTGCACGGTTCCGGACATCGGGCTCACCCCGCCCGGGTGCCGAAGGAGGCCTGCTCGCTGCCCTCGATTTCCATCTGCGCAGCCATCAGCCGGCCGCGCTCTGCGGGGAAGGCCTGCACCAGGCCCATGGCCAGGTCGCGCAGGGCGCGGGCGGGCACCCCGGTGTTGCCGGTGCCGCCGGTACCACAGGCCTTGAGCGAGGCGGTGCCGACCCGGAAGGCCGCCTCCGCCACGGTGCCCTTGCACAGGCGCCAGCGCTTGACCACTTCCTCCTTCGGCAGCAGCGGCGGCTCGACGCTCTCCAGTTCGATCTGCCGGCGCAGCCAGAGCAGCGCGGTTTCCAGGTCGTTGAGCATGTTGCCGATCAGCTCCTGCTGGTAGGGCGCGGTGCCCACCGGCTTGTCGCTGTCGGCAAAGCGCCGGGTGCGCAGGTCGCTGATGGTGTACTGGTACAGCGACCAGGCCGCGCCGAGGTAGCAGGCCACCCCGGCCACCTGGTTGCCGACGAAGGAGCCGCGGCTCATCTGCATGCAGCGGGTAAAGACGCCGGGAATTGCCATGGCGCTGTCATCGGCGACAAACACGTCCTGCAGCACGATGCCGTGGGTGGCGGTGCCGCGCATGCCGATGGCGTCCCACTTCGCCCGCTCGCTCACACCGTGAGCGTCGCGCTCGACGAAAAAGGTGCACAGGCCCTCGGCGGTGTCGTAGCCCTCGAGGCTCGCGGTGACCAGGTAGCGGTCGGCCACGCCGGTGGCGCAGCCGAAGGATTTCACGCCGTTCAGGAGGTAGCCGCCCTCGACCTTGCGCGCGCGGGTGCCGATGGTGACCGCGGCCTTCTCCGACTTCACCGATTCGCTGGCGAAATTGGCCAGCCACTGGCCGCGGCCCATGGTGGTCAGGACCTGTTCGGCGAAGGCGCGCACCGTGGGCTGCTCCTCTTCGCTGATCAGGCCGGCCTCGATGGCCTCAAGCGCCAGCAGGCCGCGGGAGGCGGAACTGCAGTGGAAAAAGAAGGTGAGCGCGGTGGAAGGGCAGGCCGTGGCGAGGGCGAAGGTCGCCGCGCAGAGGTCGCGCAGGCCGCCGCCGAGGCCGCCGTACTGCTCGGGCACGATCAGCCCGAGCAGGCCCGCAGCGGAGAGGGTCTGCACGTGGGGGCGGTGGAAGGCGCCCTCGGCATCCACCGCCGCCGCCTGCTCGCGCAGGGCCGGCAATACCGCTTCCACGTGCCTGGCGCGGCTGCGCTCGGCGGCAGTCATGTTTTCGACCAGCACTTCGCCGGTCAGCCGGGCCGGGGTCACAATCTCGTTGGCGATACTCATTCGTCGGCCCCCAGCAGCAGGGCGCGCTGGGCAGCGACTGCCTCCGCGCCGATCAGCCCTTCGATGCGCTGCCACACCGGGTCGATCTCCGGGCTGAACAGCATGGCCTTGTTGGCCAGGTTGCGCGCCTGCAGCGCCCGTGCGTCAGTGCCCTCGCAGACCGCCGCGGGAAGGCCGCTCTCGACCAGGCCGCACCAGTGCTCGCGGTAGGCCTGCACGGTGCCCTCGATGGCCTGGAAGGCGGAGGCATCGGCGCGGTGGGCGAGCATCCACGGCGACATCACCGCCAGCTGCCGCGGCGACAGGTGCGCCCGGGACAGGCCCTCGATCGCGCGGGCGGCCTCGAATACCTCGGTCAGCGGCTGGAACACCGTGTCCATGTAGGGCAGGTTGGCGCCGAGGTCGAGGCGCGGGATCAGGTCGAGGTGGAAAGCGAAGTGCTCGCCGGCCTTGACCGAGTCCAGGGTGAAGTGGGGCAGCGCCGAAGCGCCGGGAGTGAAGGCGAAGAGCATGTGGGAATCCAGCTGCATCGGCGCCACGGTCAGCGAACAGGTGACCAGGCGGAACAGCGGCGCGCCGGTGAACAGGCGCACGTTGCCGACGCTGCCCTGCACCATGGGCAGCTGGCTCGCCAGGGTCATGTAGGGCCCGCCGTCCTCGCCCGCCTGCTCGACCAGGCCAAAGCGCGTCACGATGGCCTCCAGTGTGCCGCGGAAAAGTGTTTCCGGGAGGGATTGCTGAATCTCGCTCATACCACGCTCCAGTTGCTGCCGGTGCCGCACAGTCGCCACCGGGTTTACTATCGATCAGCCCTGAGTGTGCAGGGCCGGAGGCCGCGGTGTGTTGATAAAACGCAAAACTGACTGCCAGTAAATCACTGCGCGGCGCCCAGCGGGGCACTTATCACGGCGCAGGGCTGCCAGGGACGGTCCGCCAGCAGGTCGGTGTTTTCCGAGACCACCTTGTTCGCCGCGTTGGCCGGCCGCAGGGTCACCGGGTAGATGCCCGCGCCGGCGGGGAAGCGGGTCAGTTCCGGCTGGCTGAGCAGGCCGTCGAAGGGCCGCTCGCGCCACGGCGTCAGCACGGTGAAGTCGGTTTGCAGCACGCAGGCAAGGCTCTCGCCGAACTGCGCGTCGGCCACGCCGGCGAGCAGGTTGATGCGGTTCTCGGCGGCGCGCTCCACCAGCCCGGTACGCAGTTCCCAGGCTTCCAGCGGCGCCAGCGGCACCAGCGCCACCTCGACACCCTGCAGGGCCAGCAGGCGGAAGGTCTCCGGGTAGAGCGTGTCGTCACTGGTGAGCACCGCGACCCGCGCCCCGGGCAGTTCCAGGCTGGTGAATGTGTCGGCCAGCGCGCTGAAGGCGAAACGTTCGGAGCGGTGTACCTGGGGCTGGCGCAGGGCGATACCGTGGCGATCGAGCAGCAGCGCGCAGTGCTGCAGGCCGGATTCCCCCGGCAGGATCGCGCTGGTGGCGACATGGGCGTCGCCGGCCGCGGCGCTGATCGCCGGCAGCAGGGCGGCGCAACGCTGCGCCGCAGCATCCGGCTCGCTGGCGGCAGCAAACAGCGGCGGCAGCAGCACCAGCGCTGCACCGCCCTGGACCGCGGCGGCGACCTGCCCGGCCAGCTGCGCCGCGTCGGCCTCGCCCTCCCACTGCACCAGGGCCGCCTGCAGCTGCGGCGCACCGCGCATGGCCGGCAGCGGCTGGCCGGCCGGGTCGGCGGTGATCGGCCGGTACAGTTCGGGCCGGCGACAGGCAAACAGGTCCGTGCCATCCGGGCGCCGCTTGTCCAGCGCCCGCGCCGGCTCGATGTCAGCGAAGATCACTTCCTCGCGATCCATCGAGGCGATGGCCAGCACCTCGCCGTCCGGCGCCACGATCTGGCTCTCGCCGGCGCCGCAGAGGAAGCGCGGCGGTATGCCGGTGGCGGCACTCACCGCCTCGAGTATGCCCTCCGGCACCAGCGGCCCCACCTTGTTCGCCGCCACCACGAAGACCCGGTTCTCCGCCGCCCGCACCGGCACGTGCAGGCTGCCCTCGTCGGTGGCGAAGGAGTTGAAGCTGTTGAGCAAGACCTGGGCGCCATTAAGGGCCAGTGCCCGCGGCGGTTCGTTGATCACGCCGTCCATGCAGGCGTAGAGACCGAGCCGGCCGAGCGGGGTGTCCACCAGCGGCGCCGGCGTCAGCGCCTTTTCCAGGAAGGTGTTCTCGTGGCCGATGTAGATCTGCTTGGTGTTGTCCGCCAGCAACTCGCCCCGCGGCGAGTAGAGCAGGCTGGAGCCGGTAGTCAGGCCGCCCGGGCGGCGCACCGTGCAGTTGATGGCCACGTAGACGCCGAGCTCCGCCGCCTTCGCCGCGATGGCGGCGAGGAAGGGCCCCTCCAGCTCGACCGCGACCTCGTGGCACTGTTGCCTGCCCTCGTACCAGGACAGGTGGTTGCAGAATTCGGGCAGCAGGATCAGGTCCGGCCGGCACTCGGCGGCGCTGTCGAGCATGCGCAGGCAGGTGGCGAGGTTGGCGGCGACATCGTCGCCGACGTGGAACTGCGCGGCGGCTACGCGGATGGTGGCGGTCATAAAGAGTGTCCAAAGGTGATAATTGTCAAAGCACCCGGGCGCGGGTGACAGCACCCTATCCTATCAACCCCGCCGCCAGTTTTTTTGACTTTTGCCAAGCGGGCAACGCATTGGAGCAACCGCCATGAGCACCTACCTCGCGCTCAAATTCGCCCACCTGATCGCCTTCGTCTACTGGCTGGGCGGCGACCTCGGCACCTACCTCGCCAGCCGCCAGGTGGTGCGCGAGGATCTCGGTACCGAGGCGCGCAGCACCGCCCTGCACATCATGCTGGCCTGCGACATGGGGCCGAAACTGGGCATGCCGCTGATTCTCGCCCTCGGCGTGCAGCTGGCCGCCAGCGCGGGCATGCTGGTGCTGCCGGCGGCGGCGCTGATCGGCCTGTGGCTGGCGGTCGGGCTCTGGTTCGCCATGGTGCTGCTGATCTACCTGCGCGAGGGGACGCCGCTGGCCAAGTTCATTGCCGAGGTGGATTACTGGTTCCGCGTCAGCGTGGTCGTCGTCCTGCTCGCCGCGGGCATCGCCATCCTCGTCGGCGCGCTGCCGGCGAGCGGCGCCTGGCTGGGCTGGAAGACCCTCATTTTCGCCGCCATGGTGTTCTGCGGCCTGATGATCCGCGTCAACCTGCGACCCTTCGGCGCCGCCTTCGGCAGGCTGCTGGCGGGCAGCGAGGTCGATGCGGCCAACGACACCCTGCGCCGCACCATCGGTCGCTGCCGGCCCTGGGTCTGGTGTATCTGGGCCGGGCTGTTCCTCAACGCCGCCCTCGGCCTGCACCTGCTGTGAAACGTTGCGCTCGAAACAGGGCCGCTTTGCCGCCCACTGCGTACAACCGCTAAACCACAGGAAAACTGATTCATGGCAAACACTATCGCGCAGCCGCGCTTTCTCGGCATCGCCCTCAACCCGGGCGTGGCCACCGGCCACATGCTTACCTTCTACCTGTCCTGCTACGCGGCGATCATGCTCGCCACTTTCGTGCCGCAGACCCAGCCCTTCCTGCTCAACGAGGTGCTGCAACTGGAGACCAGCCGCCAGGGTGTGGTCAGCGGCAACCTCAATTTCTGGGGGGAGATCGTCATCATCCTCAGCGTCGGCATCTGGGGCTCCCTGTCCGACCGCATCGGCCGCCGCTGGGTGACCGTGCTGGGTTTTGTGCTGATAGCCGCGGGTATTTTCATGTACGGCGTCACCCGCGACCTTAACGGCCTGCTGCTGGCGCGGGCGATCTACTCCGCCGGCATCGCCGCCATCAGCACCATGCTGATCACCCTGATGGCCGACTACGTCAGCGACAGCAGCCGCGGCAAGGCCACCGGCTGGCTGGGGGTGATGAACGGGCTCGGGGCGATGACCGCCGCCCTGTTCCTGCTGCGCCTGCCGGCGCTGTACCAGGGCCAGGGCATGGACGCGGAACAGGCCGCCTGGGCGACCTATAGCACCATGGCCGCGGTCGTTGTCATCATCGCCGCGGCCATGTTTTTTGGTCTCAAGCGCGGTGTCGAGCAGCGCCACGAGGACAGCCCGCCCCTGCTGCAACAGTTGCGCGAGGGCATGGGCGAGGCGCGCCGGCCGGTGGTCGCGCTGGCCTACGCCGCCTCCTTCGTCGCCCGCGGCAACCTGGCCGTCGTCGGTACTTTCTACACCCTGTGGGCCTCGATCTACGGCACCACGGTGCTGGGCATGACCTCCGCCGAAGCCGTGAGCAAGGGCGGCGGCCTGCTGGCCATCTCCTACTCCGCCTCGCTGCTCAGCGCTCCGGTATTCGGCATACTCTCCGACCGCCTGCGGCGGGTGACGGCGCTGGCCCTCACCCTGGCCATCGGCGCGGTGGGCTACAGCGCGACCTACCTTGTCGACAGCCCCTTCGGCCTGCCGGCGGTTGCCTGCCTGGTGCTGATCGGCATGGCGGAAGTGGGTTGCATCATCACCAGCGGGGTATTGATCGCCGAACAGGCGCCCGACCGGCTGCGCGGTTCGGTGGTGGGGATCTTCACACTCTCCGGTGCCGTGGGCATCCTGATCGCCTCGGTGGTCGGCGGCTACCTCTTCGACCACTGGCTGTATTCCGGCCCCTTCGTGTTCTTCGGCCTGATCGCCGCGCTGGTCTGTGCCTGGGCGCTGCTGCTGCGCCTGCAGCCCGACGCACCGCTGGCCGGCTCCCCGCAGCCGGAAACCAGCGGCTCCTGATCAGGCCATGTCGGCGAACAGGTCGCGCTTGTTGAAGGCCGCGGTGAGAAAGCGCCAGAAGGCCTTGCGACCGCTGAGCCAGGCGACCGTGTCGCCGCTCCTGCGCGATGCCAGCACGCCCCGCGCCAGCCAGGGCGTCACGGTTTCCACCCGGTCGCCGAGGATGTTGAAGATGCGCTTGCTCTTTTCCCACTGGGCGGAGGTGGTGTCATAGTCGCCCACCAGCAGGTCGGTCACCACGATGCCCGGGCTCAGGGTGCTCACCTGCACCGGCGTCCCGCGCACCTCTTTCTGCAGTGCGCCATTGATATAGTTCACCGCCCGCTTGGTCGCCCCGTAGGCGCACATGCCCGCCTGCACCTGGCCGCCGCTGCCGAAGCCCTCCATGTTCCAGAGCTGGCCGCGGCCCTGGGCGAGCATGCCCGCCAGCGCCACCCGGCTGGCCAGCAGGACGCCGCCGAGGTTGACGTCAACCAGCCCCATGAGATCCTCCGGGGCCTGTTCCCAGAGGGGTTTGCGCGGCACGCTGATGCCGGCGTTGTTGATCCAGATATCGACGCTGCCGAAGGCGTCCACCGCGGTCTGCCACAGCCCCTGCAGGTCCGCGCTGGAGGTCACCTCGCAGGCGGCGCCGGCGACCCGCTCGCTGCCGAACTCGGCGCCCAGCGCCTGCACCCGCCTGGCGACATCCTCAGGCCTGCGCCCGGCGATCACCACCGCGCAACCGAGCTGGAGAAAACTGCGCGCGAGGCCGAGGCCGATACCGCGCGTGCTGCCGGTGATAACTACATTTTTCATGCCTTTCCCCCGGGTGGTCTGACACCCTTCACTTCTGAATTTACCGGCGCCAGGATGGCCCTGCCGCCAGATGCAATGAGGAGCGTATGAGCCCCACTAATTCCCAACCGAAAATCCGCCACCCCGTCGGCTCGGTCGGCCACACCCTGCAGCAGATGCACGGCACCTGGCACGACCACATCGAGCTGTTCAATCTCGACGGCAGCCCGCTGGACGATGACTCGACCGCCGGTGCCGGGACCCCGGGCCCGGGGCCCTTCGACAACCTCGTCTACCTCGACTTCGACGGCGAGCGCCTGCAACTGACCAACGTACACATCCGCGGCCGCGAGGCCGGCGTGAAAACCTTCAGCGGCTACATGCGCGACGGCCTGCTGGTATTCGATTCCCTCGGCCCCGGCGCCTACGAGAACATCGGCATGTCCGGCGGGCCGGGCATCCTGACCTTCAACGCCCGCGAGCTGGACGCCGCCACCACTACCTACATGGAGCCGGACTTCATCATGCTCACCGCGCCCGGCGAGCGGGTGCGCCACACCGTGCTCTACCGCCACGGCGCGGCGGTGCGCACGCTTACCGCCCGCGGCACCCGGCTGTGGCCGAGCTGCGAGCGGCGCCACCCGCTGGACCCGCGCGGCAGCGAGGGGCCGGTGCACGAGGCGCCGTTCCAGTCGAGTATCTGGTCCGCTTGAGTACCTGTGCCGGCTGGGCTAAAGGTAGCGCCGCGGCGAGTTCGCAGGTTTGACTATTGTCAAGCTGGCGCCCCGCACCGGGCGTATGATCGCTATTCGTCAGCAACAGATTCGAGAAGTGAGCAAGTATGAGCGACCGCATCCTGACCTCCATCGCCGACCTCGTGGAACAGACCCCCGACGTCGACAACCGCGGCGTGTTCGAGCAGCTGTGGGCGATCCTCGGCGAGATGGACCAGCGCATCCAGCAGCGTTTCGAGCTGCAGCGCGACCCCTGCTGCGAGCGCTTCGCCGACTACCGCGAACTGGGCAGCGAGTCCGAGGGTTCGCTCAGCGCCTTCAGCGGGCCGGAGGTGGACTGGTACGTGCACTCCTACATCGGCTCGCCGGAGTCCACCTTCACCAACATGCACATCACCCTGAGCATGGGGCCGCAGTCCCGCGTGCCGCACTTCGGTTTCGCCCTGGGCACCGTGCCGGACATCTTCGTCTACATGGACTACCTGCCGCGCTGTGAGCTGGCCACCAATCCGGACTACCTCGACCGCTACTACAGCGAGGTCAACCAGGAGTTCCTGCGCCTGCAGGCCGACCAGCGCCTCAACCCCTTTATCAGCCAGGACCTCTACACCCGGGTCGCGCTGACGCCCACCGCCGTGTGCTACACCGCGCCGGTAGCCGACGACACCATCGCCCTGCTGCGCGAGGTCGCCCTGGAGCGGCTCGATCGCTGGCTCGGCTGGGTCGACAGCGCCGAGGCCACCCCGCTGGAGGAGCGACCGGCCCTGGCCGCCCGCGACGAGGCCATCCGCCGCACCATCTGCGAGCGCGACCCGGCCAATGTCATCGCCGATAAAATGTTCGGCGTGGAGACCGCCAGCGCCATGGTGGAGACCCTGTGGGGCGGCAACCGCAGCCTGCCGCGACCCGGTCTCAACTGACCATGCGCAACTGGCGGGTGCGGGCGCTGTACCGGGCGGTCGCCGTGCCCGGGCAGAGCGCCCCCTACGACCGCGCCCAGCTCAAGGTCTACTACCCCGCCGCCTTCGGCAACACGGCCGAGGAGCGCAACAGCGGCTGCGTGCCCGCCGATCACCGCCGGGGCCCCTGCCCGGTGGTAATCCTGCTGCCGGGCATCAACGTCGGCCCGGAATCCTACGCCTGGCTGGCCCGGGCGCTGGCGGCACAGGGCTTCGTCTGCGCCCTGCCCTGCATGATCGGCGAGGAAATGCCCGGCTATACCAGCCTGACACCGGGGCTGGATATCGCCGCCCTGCTACCCGACCAGTACGGTTCCCGCCCCTCGGCCACGGCGCTGGGCGCGATCCGCGACGCGCTGGTTGAACTCAATGGATCGGGGTTGCTGGAGGGTTTGCTGGATCTCGGGCGCATCGCCCTCGGCGGCCACTCGGCGGGGGGCAGCGTCGCCCTGCTCAACGCCCGCCGCGACTGGCTGCCGGGGCTGTGCGCCACCTTTACCTATGGCGCCCATGCCGGCGCCGCCAGCGCCCTCGGCTATGCCGGGGGCGCGCAGTTCGTGCTGCCGGCGGAAGTGCCCACCCTGCTGCTCGGCGGCGACTGCGACGGCTGCATCGCCGAGAGCCTGCACCGCTACGGGCTGGCGCCCGGCTCGCTGGACGCCGCGGGCATGCTGCGGCGCAGCTTCGACGAGGCCCTGCCCGCGCAGCGGCAGGCCAGCTACCTCGGCATCCTGCGCGGCGCCAACCATTTTTCCCTGGCCTTCCCCGAGGACGGCTGCACCGGGCGGCCCTTTATCGACTACCCGATTTCCCGCCCCGCCCACTACCTGCGACGCCAGCTGCTGGGGGCGATCAGCCGCTTCCTGCGCGGCCATTGTCGACAGGACGCCCGGGCGCTTGCCGCGCTGGCGCGCCAGCTGGCCAACCCGAATTACTGGCTGCCGCGCCAGTAGTGCGGCGGCAGCGACAACTCACGACACATAGCAAAGGACAATCCATGACCGCGGACAAGAAACCCAGCAACTGGCAACAGTCGATCGACGGCCAATGGCACGGCTGCCCCTCCCTGTTCGAGCACGACGGCACCTGGGTCGGCGACAACCGGGTCAAGCGCGCCAGCGAATACCACGATGGCCGCACCACCTTCTGGATGGAAACGTTGTTCGACGCCACCGGCCCGCTGATGGACCGCTTCGAGATCGGCGCGCGCATGGAGTTCGGCGTCATCGACTCGGACCAGGACCGCATCTACACCGGCCCCGACTTCTACGGCTCCGGCAAACCCTACGGCCTGCTGGTGGATTCCTACTACTACTCGCCGGGCTGGAACGTGCAGCTGCGCACGGTCAACCACGTGGTACCGGAGCTGGCCATGCAGGTCTACTCCTCCCAGCTGTTCGAGGGCGACACCCTGGTGGGCGTGTTCAACGGTCTCTACGTGGTGACCCAGGACTACGACAGCAACCCGGACTCCCGGCAATACGTGGAGGACTTCCTGGCGCGGGAGAAAATCGAGGCCAAGCGGCCCTTCAACCTGCCGGTCAAGCACGAGGGCGTGTTCCGCGGCGAGTTCGAGGTCTACGACGAGCAGCAGAATTTCGTCGGCACCAACACGGTGACCGTGCACCACCGGCCGATCAACCTGCTGCACTCGGAGCAGACCATCGAGATCAGCGGGGTGATCAACCGCAAGTGGACCGCCCTGCGCACCCGCAACGGCGGCGGCCACCAGTTCCACGGCCCCGACCTGCACGGCAACGGCAAGTCCTACGGGCGCTACCTCTACTCGGTGCGCCACGTGCTCGGCGAGGCGGTGAAACTGTGGTCCCGGGAAACTGTGGTGGACGCGGACTACACGACTGTCTGCGCCTGGCAGTTCATCGAGTCGCAGCGCACCCGCTACACGACTTTCGGCGTGCTGCGCTGGGAGCCGGGCGAGCACATCCTCTCCGCACACTACATTGACTGAGTTGCGCAATACCCCCCACCGGCAGGTGGCACCCACCGGTGGGAGCGTTTACTATCGCTGCAGGACAGTCAATGAGAAAGCCCGCGTGCCCGTCAGCGCAGCAAGATTTCCCACCACCCCACTGACCACCCTGCTGACCGGGCTGTCCGAGTCGGAGATCGCCAAGCTCAACCAGTGCACGGTCCGGCGCCAGATCGCGCCGGAATCCTTCCTCATGCACCAGCACAGCGAGGCGCGCTCGGTGTACATGGTCGAGGACGGGGTGATGATGATGGAGCGCAACTCCTCCACGGGTCGCCGCCAGGTGGTGGCCTTCATCCACCCCGGCAACTTCATCGGCATCGCCCAGTACAAGTACTACGAGTTTTCGGTATCGGCCCTCACCCCGGCGACGGTCCGGGAACTGCCCATGCGCGCCTTCCTGCCGCTGCAGGAGGAGATTCCCCAGCTGAAGGAAAACGTGCGCGACATCGGCGGCAATATTCTCGCCCACGCCCTCGACCAGGTCTTTGCCCTGGGCCAGAAGAAGGCCCACGAGCGGGTCTGCTTTTTGCTCCAGCAACTGCACAGCCGCAAGCCGGATCCGCGCACCCGCATGGTGGAACTGGTGATGACCCGCCAGGATATCGCCGACTACCTCGGCCTCACCATCGAGACGGTGAGCCGCGCTTTCAGCAAGCTCAAGCGCGACGGGGTGATCGATATCTTCTCCGCCCACACGGTGGAAATTCTCGACCACGAAGCGCTGCGGGAAATGGCACTGGCGGAATAGCCCGCGGCCAGCGCCAGCGATTTTGCGCTAACGCAGGCCCTCAGGCGCTGCGCGATTCCAGCTCCAGCGCCTCCCGGCGGGCGTTGCTCACCGGCGGCACCAGCGGCACAGTCTCCAGGGCCCAGGCGATATCCGGGTTACTGCGCCGGGCCGGCGAGGGAATGGTAAAGACCTTCTCGCCCTCGAAGGGCGCCATGGCCCTGGTGTCGACCTTCCAGCCCTTCTCGATGTGCAGCTTGCGCACCCGGCGCCAGGCACTCATGAAACGGTCCTGCTCCACCGACACCTCGGTCTGCAGGGACTCCGGCAGGTAGTTGGGCATCAGGGCCTCGACGATCTCCGCGTCCTGGCGGAACACCGCCTGGGTGCGCTTCACCGAACCCTTGTCGAAAATGCCCCACTTGAAGAAGTTGCGCAGCTGGATCACGAAGGAGCGGGTGTTGTTCTCGTCGATCGGCGTGTTGGCGTCAAAAATGATGGTTTCCATCCAGGCGTTGATCTGGATGTGCAGGCGCACCGTGTGGCCGGCGAGGTAGAAGCCCGGGTGCACGTGGGTCTCGGCCTTGTCCTTGCGGGCAAAGCGCATCAGCCCGAGGTTGCCCTCGAGTTGCGGCGGGTAGAGCACGCAGGAGGAGACGCCGGAGTGCTCGGTCGCCTCGATGCTGGCGATGTGGTTCTTGTCGGCCATCTCCGGGTAGCCAAAGCCGGGGTGGACGAAGGCGGTGTGGGCGATGTCGATGCCGTTTTCCACCACCCGGTCGGCCGAGCCCTTCCAGTCGAACTGGGTGTAGATCGGCCGCCAGGTCTCGCGGTCGTCGAATTCAGGGAAGGGCGGAATCGGGTAGCGCTCCTCCTCTGGCAGGTCGCCGAGGAAGACCCAGATCATGCCGTAGCGCTCCTCGGTGGGGTAGGCGTCGATGCGCGCCCGGGGGGGAATGGCGCCGTCCTCGCCGCGCGAGGGGATGAAGGCCACCTTGCCCTCGGCATTGAACTCCCAGCCGTGGTAGGGGCAGGCCACGCAGTCGCGCTTGGTGGTCTTGCCGCCGGCCAGGGAGCCGCCGCGGTGGATGCAGACGTCGCTGAGGCAGTGCACCTTGCCGGCGGAATCGCGGAACAGGACGAAGTTCTGCCCCAGCAGTTTTGCCTTGACCGGTTTTGTAGTGACCTTGTTCGACCACTCGGCCACGTACCAGAGGTTCGTCAACATCGCGCTATCTACTCCAAACTTGCCACATTGGTGATCTATACGCAGGGGATTACAGCACGGACCAGCGGGCCGAGAATTGATATTACGCAAAGTCCCCACGTGCCACGGGGATACTATGCCAGAAAGCCCGCCGGGCGCAGCCGGAAACCCCGCCATGACACGCAGTGCTGACAGCGGTAACGCCAGCCCAGCCACCACCCTACGCTTTCTCGGCATCGACCTCAGCGCGGGCATCCGCCGTCGCCACCTGCTCGCCTACCTGCTGCTGGCGCTGGTCTCCTCCAGCTACGCCGGCACGCTGGCCATCCTGCAACCCGCCCTGCTGCAGGTGATGGGCATTGCCGCGGCGGAGCAGGCGACCCTTACCGGCTATCTCAGCGCCCTGCAGGAAGTGGTGATGATCCTGCTGATGGGCCCCGCCGGCGCACTGGCGGACCGCTACGGGCGCCGCCCGGTGTACATCTTCGGCATGCTGGCTAGCGCCGCGGGCTTCGCCCTGTACCCGCGGGCCGAATCCATCGCCGAACTGCTGCTCTACCGCCTGGTGGTGGCCGCCGGCGGCGCCGCCCTCATCGGCATGATGGTGACCGTGATCGCCGACTACACCCGCGACCGCACCCGCGGCCGCGCCAACGGCCTGCAGGGACTGGTGGCGACCCTCGGCGCCTTCGTGCCGCCGGCCCTGGCCAGCCTGCCCCAGGCACTGGTCGCGGCGGGGGCCAGTGAACTCGAGGCCCAGCGCATGACCTTCAACGCCGCCGCCGCTCTCGGCCTGGTCGGCGCGCTGGTCGCCTGGCGCGGGCTGGCACCGCGCGCCGGGAGCCTGGCCGCCAACCTGCACATCCCGCTGCGCCAGATGCTGCGCGAGGGCATGGCGGCGGCACGCGACCCGGGAGTCGCGCTGTCCTACGGCGCTGCCTTCATCTCCCGCGGCGACCTCGCGGTGACCAGCGCCTTCGTCAGCCTGTGGCTGGTGCAGGTCGGTGTCGCCGTGCACGGGCTCAGCCCCAGCGCGGCGATGTACGAGCTGGCGGTGCCGCGGGTGCTCGCGGTGGTCAGCGGCGCCCTGCTGGGCGCGCTGCTGATGGGCTTCCTCAGCGACCGCATCAGCCGCGTGCGCGCGGTCACCGCGGCCTCCGGGCTGGCCGCGGTGGTCTACCTGGCGATTCTCTGCGTAGATGATCCCAGTGCACCGTGGATGATGGGATTGTTATTCGTGATGGGAATTGCAGAGATCAGCGCCTTCGTCAGCAGCCAGGCGCTGGTCGGCGAACGCGCCCCGGCCCGCCGTCGCGGCACCGTGATCGGCTTCTTCGGCGTCGCCGGGGCGGTCGGCATCCTGCTCGGCACCGCCGGCGGGGGCTGGCTGTTCGCCACCTTCACACCCGCGGCGCCCTTCGCCCTGTTCGGCCTGTTCAATGCCCTGGTCTGCATCTGGTCGCTGCGGGTCCAGCCGGCTGGCGCCCCCACACCGGCAAGTGGAGTCCAAACCCTGTGAATCGCGTACACCTGCTGGGCATCGGCGCCTGCCTCGGGCTGATCGCCCTGATCATCGCCCTCGGTCCCTACAGCAACCCGGCCATGTTCCTGCCCGACCAGGGCACCCACTGGTATTACTGGAAACTGCCGGAGGCGACCCTCGGTGGCCGGGTGAGCGCCTGGCTGCTCTACCTCGGCCACCAGCTGGCCATCTGGTGGCTGATCGCCCGCCTGCGCGCGCGGCCGCCGGCGCCGGGCGGCGGCATGCAGGCGCTCAACTGGCTGGCACTCGGCACCAACGCGCTGTTCATCCTGTTGCATGTGTTGCAGACCCGGGTGTTCTACGACGGTCTCGCCCAGGACACCTCGGTGATGGCCAGCCAGGGCTCGGTGGTGTTGCTGCTGGTGATGGTGCTGCTGTTCGAGAACCAGCGCCGCGGCCTGTTCTTCGGCCGCCGCCTCGACTGGCTGCAGCGCCCCGGCGCCTTCCTGCGCCAGTACCACGGTTACTACTTCGCCTGGGCGATCATCTACACCTTCTGGTTCCACCCCATCGAGGACAACGCCGGCCACCTGCTGGGCCTGTTCTACACCTTCCTCGTCCTGTTCCAGGGTTCCCTCGCGCGCACCCGCTACCACAGCAACCGCTGGTGGACGGTCACCCTGGAGTGCTTTGTCGCCGTGCACGGCGCGATCGTCGCCTACCTGACCCTCTCCGCGGGCACCTGGCGGATGTTCTTCTTCGGCTTCCTCGCCCTGTTCGTGGTCACCCAGATGCACGGCCTGGGCCTGCGGCGGCGCTGGCTGGCGCTGCTCGCTGCCGTTTACATGGCCGCGGTGGCCCTGCTGTTTTGGGGTGAGGGAACGGGCTTCCTGGTGGTGCTGCGCATCCCGCTAGTGGAATACGGCCTGGTGCTGCTGATGGGCCTGCTGATCCTCGCCGGCCTGCAGCTGCAGCGGCGCCTCGCCCGCGGCCGGGCCGGCGCCTAGGTGCCGCGCTGGCGGACCGCTTCGAACAGGCAGATGCCGGTGGCGACGGAGACGTTGAGGCTGCTCACGGAACCGGCCATCGGCAGCTTGATGAGAAAGTCGCAGTGCTCCCGGGTCAGGCGCCGCAGCCCCCTGCCCTCGGCGCCCATGACCAGGGCCAGTGAGCCGGTCAGGTCGCGGGCGTAGATGTGCTCCTCGGCCTCCCCGGCGGTACCGTAGATCCACACCCCGCGCTCCTTGAGCGCCGCCAGGGTGCGCGCCAGGTTGGTGACGCGGACGAAGGGCACCACCTCGGCGGCGCCGCAGGCGACCTTGCGCGAGGTCGGGTTGAGGTCCGCCGCCTTGTCCCTGGGCACGATCACCGCGGTCACCCCGGCGGCATCGGCGCTGCGCAGGCAGGCGCCGAGGTTGTGCGGGTCGGTGACCCCGTCGAGGACCAGGATCAGCGCCGGCGATTGCAGTGCGTCGAGCTCGCGCAGCAGGCGGGCCTCATCCCAGAGGTTGTCGCCGCCGGCGCCAGCTTCCGCGGCGGAGACCTCCGCGACCACGCCCTGGTGGCGGCCGTCGACGCGCTGGTCCAGCTCGCGGCGCGCTTCGCGCTCCACCCTCACTCCCTGCTGGCGCGCCAGCTCGAGCAGGCCGGCGAGGCGCTTGTCCTCACGGCCCTGCTGGGCGCGCAGCACGAGGATGCTTTTCGGATTGTGGCGCAGCAGGCTGTCGACCGCATGGATGCCGTAGACTAACTCGTTACTCATAGGGACTTTGCATTCTCTCCAGACTTCCCGGCGCTCTGGCGTGGGCTGCTACAGTTCAATAGCGGCGCCGGTGGCCGGATTTGCGTGGCCGCTTGCTCTCGTTCTTCGGCTTTTTCTTCTTGCCGCCCGTCGGCCCTTCCGGCGCCGGCCGGTCCTTCTTCGGCGGCTTGGCGTCGATCAGTTCCAGGTCGATCTTGCGGTCGTCGAGATCGACCCGCGCCACCTGCACCCGCACGCTGCCGCCGAGCTGGAAGCTGCGCCCGGTGCGCTCGCCGGTGAGGCGCTGCTTGGCCTGGTCGTAGTTGTAGTAGTCCCCGGGCAGGGCAGTGACGTGCACCAGCCCCTCGATGTAGAGGTCCTTGAGCTCCACGAACAGGCCGAAGCTGGTCACCGCGGAAATCACCCCCTCGAACTGGTCGCCGACGTGGTCCTGCAGGTACTCGCACTTGAGCCAGGAATCCACCTCGCGGGTGGCGTCGTCGGCGCGCCGCTCGGTCATCGAGCACTGCTCGCCGGCGGTCGCCATGGCCACTTCGTTGTAGGGGAAGATCTGCCGGGCGGGGATCGGCGCGGCGCCATTGACCCTGCGCACCCCCTCCACCTTCTGCTGCGAGCGGATCAGGTGGCGGATGCCGCGGTGCACCAGCAGGTCCGGGTAGCGGCGGATGGGCGAAGTGAAGTGCGCGTAGGCCGGGTAGTGGAGGCCGAAGTGGCCCTTGTTTTCCGGCTGGTAGACCGCCTGGCTGAGGGAGCGCAGCAGCATGGTCTGGATGACATGGGCGTCGTCGCGCTCGGCCACCTGGGCCAGCAGCTTCTGATAGTGCAGCGGCGTGGGCTTGACGCCACCGCCGAGATCGAGGCCCAGCTCGCCGAGGAACTTGCGCAGGCCCTCGAGCTTTTCTTCCGTCGGCCCCTCGTGCACCCGGTAGAGGATGGGCAGGCCGCTGGCCTCGTAGAACTCCGCGGTGGCCACGTTGGCCGCCAGCATGCACTCCTCGATCAGCTTGTGGGCGTCGTTGCGCACCACCGGCACGATGCTGTCGATCTTGCGCTGCTCGTCGAAGATGATCCGCGTTTCCACTGTCTCGAAATCGATCGCGCCGCGCACGTCGCGGGCTTCGCGCAGCACCTTGTACAGCTCGTGCAGGCGCTCGAGGTGGGGAATGAGGAATTTGCGCACCTCGTGGCTGTCGCCCTTCTCCAGCACGGCGCCGACCTGGGTGTAGGTGAGGCGTGCGGCGGAGTGGATCACCGCCTCGTAGAACTGGTAGCCAGAGAGACGCCCGCCACGGGTGATCTCCATTTCGCAGACCATCGCCAGCCGGTCCACTTGCGGCTTCAGCGAGCACAGGCCATTGGACAGGGCCTCCGGCAGCATCGGCACCACCCGCTCGGGGAAGTACACCGAGTTGCCGCGCAGGGCCGCCTCCTGGTCCAGGGCCATGCCCGGGCGCACGTAGTGGGAGACATCGGCGATGGCGACGTAGAGGCGCCAGCCGCCGCGGCGCTTCTCGCAGTAGACCGCGTCGTCGAAGTCGCGGGCGTCCTCGCCGTCGATGGTGACGAAGGGCAGCTCGCGCAGGTCGACGCGGTGCTGCTTGTCCTGCTCCAGCGGCTCGGCTTCCAGCGCGGCTGCCTCCGCCTGCACCGCCTCCGGCCACTCGTAGGGAATGCCGTGGGAGCGGATGGCGATATCGATCTCCATGCCCGGGTCGAGGTGATCGCCGAGCACTTCGGTGATTTGCGCCTTGGCGCCCAGGGTACGGGTGGGATAGTGGGTGATTTCGGCACTGACGATCTGGCCGTTCTTCGCCCCGCCCTTGGCATTCGGCGGCACCAGGAACTGCTGGGTCAGGCGGCCCTTGTCGGGGATCACGAAGCCGATGCCGCTCTCCTCCTGGTAGCGCCCCACCACAGTGGTGATGCCGCGCTGCAGCACCTCCACCACCTTGCCCTCCAGGCGGCCGCGGCGATCCTCGCCGGTGACCTGCACCAGCACCTCGTCGCCGTCGAAGACGAAATGCATCTGCCGGGCGTTCAGGTAGACGTCATCGCCGCCCGCCAGGGGCATGGCGAAGCCGTAGCCGTCGCGGTGGCCCTGCACCTTGCAGTGCAGCAGGTTGAGCTTGTCGACCAGGGCGTAGGAGCCGCCGCGGTCGTACATCAACTGGCCGTCGCGCTCCATCGCCCGCAGGCGCTTGCGCAGGGCATCCTGCTGCTCCTCGCTGGCGAGGGAGAGTTTCTTGCACAGTTTGGCGTGGTTGAGCGGCTTCTTCGCCTTCTGGAGGACCTCGAGTATCAACTCTCGGCTGGGAATGGGATTGTCGTAGTTAGCGGCCTCACGCTCTGCGTGAGGGTCGGCAAGCTTGCCTTCATTGGCCATAGAGCGTCTGTCGTTGTGAATTTTTCGGATAGCGTAAAAATCTTTCGGTCCCAGTATACGCGAGGATTGACAAGGCCGCGCGGTAATAATAAAGTGCGCGCCCTCGAAGGGATGGCTCTGTTCTCCCGGCGAATGCCCAGGTGGTGAAATTGGTAGACACGCTAGCTTCAGGTGCTAGTGCTCGAAAGGGCGTGGAGGTTCAAGTCCTCTCCTGGGCACCATACACAGAAAGGCCAGTCGATTGACTGGCCTTTTGCTTTTCTGGCTCGGGTGTTCCCTACGACTGCCGCCATAACCCCGCCGGGGCGCTGACCAGCCCCACGTCCTTGAGCGTCAGGATGCCCGCAGGCGCGGCTTTTACGTCGAGCACCGCATTCACTGCCGGCATCGCGGTCATGGTGTCCCAGTCGTTGTTGCCCCAGTGGCCGGGCGGCACGAAGCGTATCCGCGTATTCACCTCCGGCTCGCCTGCAATCAGCAGCTCGTAGTGGTCGTCACTGAATTCCCAGCCCTCGCGCAGCTTGTCCGTCAGGTACCAGGTGATCCGGTTGCGCACCACTGTCCGCCCGGCCACCTTGCCGTTCCAGCCGGCGCGGATGGCCGCGTTGGTGCCCTGCTCCATGCGAAACCAGCCGAGGTCGACAGTTTCCGCGGCGGTGGCGAACTCGGCAAAGAACTCCATGTCGTCGAGGCTGTAATCCAGCGCTGCGGCCAGCCGCTGGGTGGAATCGTAGAACGACATCAGCCAGGCGCGCACGGTCGCCATGACCTCCGGCGTCGCCTCCGGGAAGCCCATGCCCATGGCCTGCCAGGTCTCGGCGGATTCGTACACCGAACAGTCCGCGGACTCGGAGATGGTCACGCACTGCACGTCCCGGCACACCGCGGTGAGCGCTGCAGCGGTGGAGTTTATCCAGCCGGGATTGACCCCGGAGATGTACAGCGAACTGCCGCCCCTGGCGCAGGCGGCGGCAAGTTTTGCCTCGACCTCACCCTGAATGCCACCCACGTTGAGGAAGAGGTTGGTGCTGATGACATCGGCGCCGCTTTCCAGCAGGCGGATGACGTGATCGAGGTCAACCATGAACGGGGTGTAGAGCACGCTGTCAGCGCCGAGGGCGACGAGCTCGTCGATGTCGCTGGAGGCCATGACACCGCAGGCCGGGCGGCCGCACAACTCACCCGCATCGCGGCCGGCCTTGGACCCGGACCAGGCGTATACACCGGCCAGTTCCAGCCGCGGGTCGTCGAGAATGCCGCGCAGGGCGAGCTTGCCGACCTTGCCGGTGGTCCACTGAATGACACGCACTTTTTGCATTATTGTTCTCCCGGTAGCGTTGAGCCGCAGCTTAACCAGCGCTGCGGGTAGCGACAAATTACCCTTTGTTCACCACAGAACTTGCGCGTGGATGCAGCCGGGCAGGACTCGTCTTACTCGCGGTAATACACCAGCTGGTGGGTGGTCGCCAACAGTTCCCCGTCTGCGCCCCACAACTCCCCGGTCTGGTCGAAGTAGCCGTCGCGGAAACGCGAGGCGCGCGCCGTGGCCAGCAGGTGTGCCTCGCCCTGGGCTGCCAGCATCTGCGCGTCGGCGTGGAAGTAGGTGGTCAGGGTGACAGTGCCGATTGGCACGAAGCGCTGGCGGCGCACGAATATGCGCGGCAGGAAGGCGTCGCTGAGGGCCGCGAGGGACAGGTGGTCCAGCGGGCGCGGGGGCCTGTCGCGCATCCACAGCGTCGTCACCGAGTCATCGGTCTCCGCCTCGCTGGCGAAATCGATGTCCCCGCGCACCAGCCGCATTTCATAGTTGTGCAGCCACTGCGGCATGTAGGGCGGGATTTCCGTCACCGCCACCTCCGCCGCCGCAGGCACCGGTGGCGGCGCGATCTCCAGTGCCGACCAGGTCTCGCGCCGGCGGGCGAACACCGCGGTGGCGGTGGCGACGACCTCACCGGCCTGCCGCATCTCCAGCAGCCAGTGCTGGGTGGAGCGGTTGGTGCGCGCCGCCCGGGCGCTGACCTCGAAGGCGGCATCGGCGATCGGCGCGGCGTAATTCACCGTCAGCGACACCGGTTCGCCGAGCACGTCAGCGTGGCAGATGGCGGCGTTCAGCAGGGTCGCCGCGGTCACCCCGCCAAAGGGGCCGACCAGGTTGGCGTAGGCGGGATTGGACTGGCCGCGGAAATTGCCCGCGCCGGCAGGCTGCAGGTGGATCGTGCGGTCGAAGGGGTGGAGGGAATCAGTCATGGGACCTCAGCGATGTTTACATCTATCACTTTGCCGGGTCATCTTCGCCTCTGCGCGCTCACAGCGCAAGCGCCGCGACAGCTGCCCCAGCGGGGCCTCAGCCCGTCATCTCCTCCAGCTCCAGCCCCCGGGTCTCGTGCACCATGAACCAGACAAAGGCGATGGAGAGCAGCGCGAAGAGCGCGTAGATGGTGGTCAGGGTGCCGCGCAGGCGGGCCGGCGCGATTTCACTGATATAGGCCGGCGCCAGCACGCTTGCCGCCCCCACCGCCAGGCCACCGAGGATGCGAAAGACCACGAAGGTGCCCGAGCTGCCGGCGCTGCCGGAACCCCAGGCACTGACCAGGAAAAACCCCGCGGCGACGATCAGCAGGCTGCGGCGGCCGAAGCGGTCGGCCAGGCGGGCGGCGAAAAACGCCCCGCCGGCGCAGCCCAGCAGCATCGAGGCGACGTTGAAGCCGGTACCCACGCTGTCGGAATTGAAAGCGGTCTGCAGGCCTTCGACGGTGCCGTTGATGACGCCGCTGTCGAAGCCGAACAGGAAACCGCCGATGGTCGCCCGCCGAACCAGCGCCTACAAGGGGGTTTATCACGCCGGTGCGGTTCAGCGAACCTGGCTGGCCAGGTCTGGCGAGTGACGCAGGCCGCTATTGATCCAGTTGCCGAGGAACTCCACAGCGATATTCAGCAACACACTCACGGCGATCAGCAGCAGGGCCTTGTCCATGCGGAACTCGGCAAAGGCGGAGTCGACGTAGAAGCCAAGGGTGGCCACGCCGAGGATGCCGAGCATGGCGCTCTCGCGCATGATCACTTCCCAGCGGTAGAGCAGCAGCGCACTGATCCGCGGGAACAGGCGCGGCACCAACTCGTAAGCCCAGAGACTGGCCCCGGCCGGGGCGTCTGGCCTCAGCGGCAGACGATCCGCATCGCGGGCGGTGAGGTAGGCAATCAGGCCGCCGTTGTGCAGGGCCAGGGCGAGGATCGCCGGGAGGGCCGAGGGGCCAAAAAGCAGCAGGAAAACGAAGGCCAGCATCAGCTCCGGCGTGGCCCGCAGGAAGACAAGCAGGGCGTGGCCCAACAGGGCGCTGCGTCCGGCACAGGGGCGGGTGGCCAGCGGTGCGCCCACGAGCACCAGCAGGCCGCTGAGAACCAGCGCGACCAGCGAAAGGCCCACCGTGTAAAGTGCCGCTGGCAGGGCCACGGACCACAATTCATTGCCGTACCACTGTGCAGCAGCGGACAGGTCGCCAGCCAATAAGGCCCCGGGCCAGATATCGTGACCGAGAAACTCCCGGATATAACCGCCCGCAACCGGCGGCGAGTCCGGCAACAGGAAAAATGCGACAAGGCAGTAAACAGGCAACAGGCGCCAGTGCAGCCACCAGCGCAAACTGGCGATCATCAGCAGGAAGAGCCACAGCAGGCAGGCGGCCTCGGCGTACTGACCCTGGCGGAAGGCGGTCTCGAAGTGGAAGCCGAGTGTGGGCAGGCCGATAAACCCCAGGATAGTGCTGGCGCGCAGGGCGCACTCGAAGCGGTAGCGGGCGTAGGTGCACAGGGACCACCAGGACTGGGCCAGCGTGGTATAGCACCAGTTGCTCAGGGTCAGACGACCCGGCGCCAGGGTCGCCCGCGGCAGGGGCGATTGTTCGGCGAATATATCCGCGAACACCCGGGCGAAGATACCGCTGTAGGGCAGCGCTATGGCCAGCACCCCGGTCAGGGCGGAAAGCCCAAAGAACTGCATGAAGATCAGCCCCCAGAAAATCTCGTGCACACCGCGCACTGCAGCGCACAGGGCCCGCACCGGCCACCAGCCATAGAGTAGCGAGAGGCAACCGCCGGCAACGACGGCGATCACCAGCGCACACAGGGCGAAAGCCACCGTGTGCACCAGGGCCGTGACCAGCGCCGGCCAATCGTCCCAGCGCGGTGCAAGCAGGCCGCGACCGATACGACCGAGTTCCTGCCAGGGTTCGACGGCGTAGATCCGCAGGTCCAGGAAAGGCAGGGTCAATAGCGCCAGGAGCAAGAACGCGAGAGCGGCGCTGACATCCGGATGCTGGCGACGCCAGTCGACGACAGGGCCGAAGATGTCAGGCACCGAGATAGAAGTCCTTGAGCCACTCCAGCGAGAGTTGCGCTGCCGGGCCATCGAAGGCCACCTCGCCGGCGCGCAGGGCGACCACCCGCTGGAAATTGTGCAGGGCCTGCTCCGGGCTGTGGAGGGCGGCGACCACGGTTTCATGGCTGGCGCAGATTCGCGCCAACAGCTGCCTCCCCTGCTCCGGGTCCACGCTGGAAACCGGTTCATCGCCGAGAAAAACCGGCTGCTTCCGGTAAGTGGCCCGGGCCAGGGCAACCCGCTGTCGCTCGCCGCCGGAGAGTGTGGCCACCCGCCGCCGCAGCACCCCCGCAATACCGAACTCATCAGCCAGTCCAGCGACCTCCCGCCAGGCCCCGGGTAGCGGCATCGCCAGGTTGAGCAGATTGGCGAGGAAGGAGTGCTGCTCCAGCCTGCCCATATAAACGTTGTGATAGGCAGACAGGGGATCGACCAGCCCAAGTTGCTGCGGGCAGAGCGCGGCGTAGTTGCGCATACGCTGGTAAAGCTCCAGCAGGAGCGAGGATTTGCCCGCCCCGCTGGCGCCGACCAGCGCGATCTTCTCGCCCCGTGCAATATCCAGATTGATGCCGCGCAGCAGGACATTGCCGTCGCGCTCCAGCGTGAAACCCCGCAGGGCGACGAGCTGGCTCATTGCAGCAGATCGAGGGATTCGGCTACGTCTTCGATCGGGCTGTAGTCCGCGTTGGCAGCGGGCACGAAGGACTTGCGCGGGAAGGCGTCGAGCAATTCCGGGGCGTCCATCTCCAGCAGGGCCGCGCGCACCTTGTCGGCAAAGCCCTCACCAAAGCGCTGGTCGACGTCACCGCGCAGGGTCCACTGGTAATCGGGGTAGTTCGGGGTGGCCCAGATCACGCTGATTTTCGCCGGGTCCACCTTGCCGGCGGCGACCTCGTTCTCCCACACCAGGTAGTTCACCACGCCGAGCTGGTAGACGCCGGCCTGGACCTGGGCGATGGTCATGCTGTGGTCGCCGGAAAAGCCGACTCGCGGGAACAGTTCCTGCGGCGTCTTGCCGAAACGCTCGCGCAAATAGTACTCGGGCATGAGGCGGCCGGAGGTGGAGCCTTTGGCGCCGAAGGTGAATGTCTTGCCTTCGATCGCGGGGTTGAGCTCCTCGCTTTTTGCCAGGCCGGTGCTGTGGTGGGCGACAATGTAGCTTTTGAAAAACTGGTCCTCATAGCCCTGGGCGATGGCCTCGGCGCCGGGGACCAGCCTGCGAGCCTGCACGCCGGAGAGGCCGCCGAACCAGGCGAGCTGGACCTGGTCGAGGCGGAAGGCGGTGATGGCGGCGGGGTAGGATTTTACCGGGATGTATTTTACTTCCACGCCAAGTTTTTCCTCGAGGTAGTTGGCGACTTTGCTGAAGCGGGCGACGAGGCGGGATTCGTCTTCGTCGGGGATCGCCGTGAAAGTGAAGGTTTGTGCAAACGAAGAAGCCGTAAACAGCCCCAGGCAGAAGGCGGCGATCCATTTTTTCATCGGTATTTATCCTATTTATGCTAGCCGTGAGCAGTCTTTGGAGGCGCCGCAATCGAAGACAACTTGCTGGTGGGGACACGCCAAAAAGCGTACGTCCATGTACAGGCTCGGTCGGCGACGTCCTGTCGCCTCACGGTCCCCACCAGCAAGTTGTCTTCGATTACGCCTCGCACTTCGACTTCAACTCGCTTCACGTTCTAAAAGGTATTCTATTACCGCATCCCTATCTCCCGCGAAAACCACCCTCTCGCGCTTTTTCGCGATCTGGTACTCGTACATCGGGTCGTAGTAGTGCTGCAGCAGGGTTTCAATCCAGCTTAGGTGCGCCTCGGCATCGCCCCGGGCGTGTGCGTCGAGAGCCGTGTCCAGTACAGTTGCCATCTCCGCGTAGCGGGCACCGCCGAGGCGGCGGCGGATGTTGTGGAGAGATTCGCGCAGGTAGGCGGCGAACTCCCTGAAACCATCTTCATCGCCGAAGTAGTCCTGCCGCTCGCGCAACGCGTCGAGGATGTAGTTCTCGAATGTGTGCTCGACACGTTGCTGCAGCGTTCGCTCTACGAGGACTACCGGTGCTTGCGCCATTTTGTCGCGCAGTACTTCCGGGAGATTGAGACGGCCGATGAGCTGGCTTTCGTCTTCGACGACGGTGGTGTTGCCGGGGATGTTATGGGCCTGCTTCAGTAGTGCTACTCCGATGGCGTTCTCGAAGCTGATCTGCGGCGGCTGGCCGCCGGGGCGTTTGCCGAAGGCGCTGCCGCGGTGGTGGGCGAGGCCCTCGAGGTCGATGCTGTTGGGTAGGTGCTGCAGCACTTCGGTTTTGGCGGAGCCGGTGTGGCCGGCCAGTACGACGAGTTTGCGCTGTTTGCACTCGGTCTCGGTGGTCTCGAGCAGAAAGCGGCGCATGGCTTTGTAGCCGCCCTGCACTCTCGGGTAGTCGCAGCCGGCCTCGTGCATCCACCGCTGGCAGATCTCCGAACGCAGGCCGCCGCGGAAACAGTAGAGGTAGCCGTCCGGGTGGCGGCGGGCGAAGTCGAGCCAGCCGCTTACGCGCGCTTCTTTTACTTCGCCCCTGACCAGTTCGTGGCCGAGTTCGATGGCGGCTGCCTGGCCTTTTTCCTTGTAACAGGTGCCGACGGCGGCGCGTTCCTCGTCGCTCATCAGGGGGTGGTTTTTGCTGCCGGGGAAGCTCCCCTTGGCATATTCCACCGGGGCGCGGGTGTCCATCATCGGCACATCGGCGAGAAACAGCGCCGCATAATCTGCGGTATCACTCACCCGGCGATCTCCACCAGGATATTGCCGCTGGCGGGCAGCATTTCGCCGATGCAGTGCACCGGGCAACCGGCTCCCGCCAGAATGCGCTCCACCTCGCCGCATGCCTCGGGCTGGACTGCCAGCAGCAGGCCGCCGCTGGTCTGGGGGTCGCACAGCAGGTGGCGCTGCTCATCGCTGAGCGCGCCGGCGCGCTCGCCGTAGCTGGCGAAGTTGCGGCCGGTACCGCCGGGGATGGCGCCGGCGGCGAGGTAGGCGCGCACGGGTTCGAGCACGGGTATGGCGGCGTAATCCAGGCGAGCGCCGAGGCCGGAACCCTCGCACAGCTCCAGCAGATGGCCGAGAAGGCCGAAGCCGGTGACGTCGGTCATCGCGCTGAGGCCCTCGAGAGGTGAGAGTTCCGCGCCCACGGCGTTGAGGCGGCACATCCAGTCGCGGGCCAGGTGCTCGTGCTCCCGGCGCAGCAGTTTCTGCTTCTGCGCGGTGCTGAGGATGCCGATGCCAAGGGGCTTGGTGAGATAGAGCCGGTCGCCAGACCGGGCGGAAGCGTTGCGCCGCAGGTGTTCGCGGCGTACCCGGCCGGTTACGGCGAGGCCGAAGATCGGTTCCGGCGAATCGATGCTGTGGCCGCCGGCGAGCGCGATGCCCGCCTCGGCGCAGACAGCGCGCCCGCCCTCGATCACCCTTCCTGCCAGTTCCGCCGGGAGCTGATTGATCGGCCAGCCGAGGATGGCGATGGCCATCATCGGCCTGCCGCCCATGGCGTAGATGTCACTGATGGCGTTGGCGGCGGCGATGCGGCCGAAATCGTAGGCGTCGTCGGCGATGGGCATGAAGAAATCGGTGGTGCTGAGAATGACTTCACCATTGCCGATGTCGTAGGCCGCTGCGTCGTCCCTGGTAGCGTTGCCCACCAGCAGGGCCGGGTCGCTGAACTCGACCTTCGATCCGGCGAGGATCTGTTCGAGCACCGCCGGGGCAATCTTGCAGCCGCAGCCGGCGCCGTGGCTGAATTCGGTAAGTTTTATCTGGTCTGTCATAACGGACTGGAGTGGATCAATTGGCGCAGCCAGTTTAGCATCAATGTGCGCCTACGCAGGGATAGCCAGGGGCTCACGCGCCGGGTAGCTTGATTCCAGCTTCCCGGTGAACGCAAAATTCTTCTACCCACGAGAATGCCCCGACCCATAAACGCGAGACGGCAGCTCGAATGACTGGAGAAGACCTTGGCGGTATGGCTGTCTGAGCGCGCTCACTCATGCAATGGGCGCCGGGGAAAGGTAACTGCAAAGCGGGGAAGCGCGCTGCGCACCGCCGTCCGCCTGTTCGCACCACTATGCCTGCTGGCCACGGCGGGTGCGCAGGGCGCCACCTGCCCGAGCAACATCAACGCCGACCGCTGCACCGCCAACGACCTGCAACCGACCGGCACGCAGATCATCAGCGGGCCCAGTGCCTGCACCGAGGGCGAGACGGTCTCGGCCACCGTGCGGGTGTTCTTCGGCAACGGCGGCGGCGCCAACCAGCGCTACGACGTGGGGTTTTTCATCGGCGACAACGGCGGCTCGCCGCTGGGCGGCGGCAGCTGTACCTTCGAATCGCTGCAGCCGGTCGGTGCGCCGCCCGACCTGACCTCGGGCAGCGGGCCCTACGAGAGTTTCGACGGCGACGCCTGCGGCGATATCAGTGCCAGCGACCCCACCTACCGGGATATCACCACCGACCAGCTGCTCTGCGAGGACAGCGACGGCGATGGCCTGGTCGATGTCGGCTACGTCATCACCTACGGCAACCAGGGCAGCGCCAGCGACTGTAGCGACCCCTCGGATTCAACCCTGTTCTACCCGAATCCGCCCAAGTGCCTGGCGGATCTCGACTACGACCTGCCTATCACGGTGGAGCCAGCACCGTCGATCGAGGTGACCAAAGTCGCCACGCCGCAGGTGGTGTCGGCCAACGGCGGCACGGTCACCTTCGACGTCACCTACTACGTGGGGATTAACAACACCTCCAGCCAGAACGACCCGGTGACCATCACCTCGCTCAGCGATGACCCCTACGGCAATCTCGACGGGCAGGGCACCTGCGCCCTGCCGCTGACCCTCGCCGCCGGGCAAACCTCGGTGTGCTCATTTACCGTCACCGAGACCGGCGTCGCTGGCGACGTGCTCAACGATACGGTGACGGCGAGCGGCACCGACAACGAGAACAACGCGGTCTCCGGCAGTGACACCGCCAGCGTTATCATCGTCGATGCGCCCCCGGTCGCCGGCGCTATCCGCCTGTTCAAGATCGCCCTGCCGCGCACCCTGGACGAGCCCGGCGGGATCGCCCGCTACACCCTGCTGCTGTTCAATCCGGGCACGCTACCGGTCACCGCGGAAACGCTGACTGACGATCTCTACGGCGATCTCGACGGCAGGGGCTCATGCGCCCTGCCCCAGCGCCTCACGCCCGACGCGCCCTTCTACACCTGCCAGTTCAGCGAGAGCGTCAGTGGCCAGCCTGGCGACGTCATCACCGACATCGTCACGGTCGGCGGCACGGACGACAACGGCAACCCGCTGAGCGCCCAGGACCCTGCCAGCGTCACCATCCGCAACCTCGGCTCGAAAATCTCCGTGGTCAAGATCCCCAGCCCGGCACGGCTCGAGGAACCGGGGGGCGACGTCACTTTCTCCGTCCAGCTACAGAACGAATCCGCAGTCGACGAGGTGACCATCACCAGCCTCGTCGACTCTGTTCACGGTGACCTGGACGGCCAGGGCAGTTGTTCCGTGCCACAGACCCTGGCCGCCAACGGCGGAATCTACCAGTGCCAGTTCGTCGCCGCGGTCACCGGGGTGGCGGGCGGCTTCGAGACCGACGTGATCAGCGCCAGCGGCACGGACTCCGACGGCGAGGCAGTGACAGCGGACGGCGCGGCAACCGTGTCGTTCTACAGCGGCAGCGGCCTCGCGCCCGCTGGCATCGTCGTCAGCAAGACCCCCAGTCCCTCGGCGGTATCCGAGCCCGGGGCCAACGTGACCTTCAGCATCCGCATCGCCAACGCCTCACAGGTCCGCGGGGTTGTGCTGGACACGCTGGAAGATTCAGTCCACGGCAGCCTCGACGGGCAGGGAACCTGCCGCCTGCCCATCAACATTCCCGGCGGCGATACCTATCGCTGTGAATTCAGCGCCCTGGTCGCCGGACGGGGCGGCGAACAGGAGGTAAATGTCGTTACCGCCTCCGGCTTCGACAACTCTGTACCAGTGCCACAGGCCGTATCCGACAGCGCCCTGGCCCGGGTGACGATTCTCGACAGCCAACCGGGGCTCAGCCTCACCAAGGGGGCCTCGCCCTTCCTGCTGCGCAGCCCCGGCGGGGAAGTGCGTTTCACCCTTGCGGTAAGCAACACCTCCGGCAGTGACACTATCGAGATCGATAGCCTGACAGATTCCGTCTACGGCGATCTCAACGGACGCGGCGATTGCAGCCTGCCGCAGACCCTCCTCCCCGGTGACACCTACACCTGCAGTTTCGTAGCGAATGTGTCGGGGGATTCACTGAGCCTGCATCGCAACCGTGCACTGGCCTCAGGCAGCAACGATCAGGGGGTGATTGTCACGGCACAAGCTTCCGCTTCGGTTGTTATCCTCGGCGCCCTGGCAACCCGGGCCATCGGTCTGTGGGGCAACTGGGGTATCGCCGTGTGCAGCCTGCTGCTCGCGCTGTTCGCCCTGCGCGCCCTGCGCCGCCGCTAGGCCGGCGCGCGGCGCAGCCAGACCAGCGCCAGGCAGGGCAGCACGCAGGCGGCCTGGGCCAGCACGATCGCCGTGACACTCTCGGGCAGCAGCGCTGAGGCGGCGGAAATCAGCCCGGCGATGGAAAACTGGGTCGCCCCCATGAGGGCCGCCGCGGTGCCGCCGTTGCGGGCGAAGAAATCCATGAAGCAGGCCTGGGTGTTCGGTGTGATCGCCCCCATGGAGCCGACGGTAATCATCATCGCCGGCAGGAACAGCCACAGCCGCGGCAGGAACAGGCTGACCAGCACCAGCAGCAGCACCCCCAGCGCCTGGACACTCAGCGCCCAGCGCAGGATGCGCTGGGGCGGATAGCGCTTGAGCAGGCGGCGGTTGCTCAGGTTGGCGATCACCATGAGCACGATATTGGCGCCGAACAACAGGGCAAAAGCCTGCGGCCCGGCGCTGTAGTGCTGCTGGTAGATGAACGAGGCGTGGGTGATGAACAGCAGCATGGTGGCGAAGCACAGGGTCTGCAGCAGCATGTAGGGCAGCGCGGCACGGGTGGCGAAGACCTCCCGGTAGCGCTGCCAGACACTCATTCCGGCGTCCTCGGGCGGGATGCGCCGGTGGTGGCGGAACACGGTGAAGTAGAGCAGCAGGGCCACCGCCACCGCGTAGAGGCCGAGCAGCAGGAAGATCACCGGCCAGCCCCAGGCCAGCAGCACCGCGCCGCCGAGGGTCGGCGCAATCGCCGGCGCAATGATCATGATCAGGCCGATCAGGCTGAAAAAGCGCGCCGCCTCGGCGCCGCTCAGGCGGTCGCGGACGATGGCCGGCACACAGACCGTCGCCCAGCCGCCGCCAAAGGCCTGCAGCATGCGCAGCGCCAGCAACTCCTCGAGGCTGTGGGCGCGGGTGATCAGCAGGCTGGCCAGGCCGAAAATCGACAGCCCGCTGAGCATGACCACCTGGCGGCCGAAGCGGTCCGCCAGCGGCCCGGCGACCAGCTGGCCGAAAGCCAGGGTGAACACATATACCGAGATGCTCAGGGCAATCTGGTGCACGCTGGTGCCGAGGCTCACCGCCATCGACGGGAAGGCGGGGAGGTAGGTATCGAGCGCCAGCGGGCCCAGGGCCATGGTCATGGCCAGGAGCACTGCAATACCGGCGTGCAGGGGCTGGTCCTGGTGCAAAAGTGATTCCTCGAGATGTGGCGGGCGGGCGATGGCGGCCGCAAGCATACTACATCGCCGGCGCCCCGCGCCGTATACCACCAGGGGGGAACAGCGCGGAATGTGCGGTGGATCGCGTCGGTTTACCGCCCGCCGTGCTAACATCATTGGCGCACGCCACAACAGACCCGGGGATCGAATATGTCAGGCACTATCCTGCTGCTGCTTGTAATCGCACTGGTGATTTACGTCATCAGCATCTACAACAAGCTGGTCACGCTGAAGAACCGCTTCAAGAATGCCTTCGCGCAGATCGAGGTACAGCTCAAGCGCCGCTACGACCTGATTCCCAACCTGGTGGAAACCGCCAGGGGCTACCTGCAGCACGAGCGTGAAACCCTCGAGGCGGTGGTCGCCGCACGCAACGAGGCGGCCGCGGCACTGCAGGCGCTCAAGGGCAGCGATCTCGCCGCCGCGGACATCAGCAAGCTGGCCGGCGCCGAATCGGCGCTGCAGGGGGCACTGGGCAAACTCAATGTCACGGTGGAGGCCTACCCGGAACTCAAGGCCAGCGAAAACATGCAGCAACTCTCGGAAGAGCTGACCACCACCGAGAACCGGGTCGCCTTCGCGCGGCAGGGCTACAACGACGCGGTAATGAGCTACAACACCTACCGCCAGAGCTTCCCGCCGGTCTTCTTCGCGGCGAAATTTGGCCACCCCGAGGATGCCCAGTTGCTCGAATTCGAGGACTCGGCCCAGATCCAGGCGGCGCCCAAAGTAGAGTTCAGCTGACCCACGCGCGGCAACTGCACGCCGCAGGTCGCCGGGAGCAGACGGCCCGACTCGCATGGATTTTTTCACCCACCAGGATATCGCCCGCCGCAATGCCCGCCTGCTGGTGATTTTCTTCTCCCTCGCGGTCTTCATCCTGGTCGTGCTCACCAACCTGGCGGTCGCCGGGTTCCTCTTTCTCGGCGACGACTACAACGTCTACAGCGGCAGCCGGGAGGGCGTGGGCGGTTTTCTCAGCTACTTCAGCTGGCAGCGCTTCGGCGCCACCGGGCTGGCGATCACCGGCACCGTGGCGCTGGTGGTGCTGTTCCGCTGGATCCAGCTGTCCAGCGGCGGCAAGGTTGTCGCTGAGTCCATGGGCGGGCGGCGTATCCTGCCGCAGACCAGCGACCCCGCCGAGCGGCGCTGCCTCAACGTGGTGGAGGAGATTGCGCTGGCGGCGAACATGCCGGTACCGCCGGTCTACCTGCTCGGGGACGAGCGCGGCATCAACGCCTTCGCTGCCGGCATCGTGCCCGCGGACGCGGTCATCGCCGTTACCCGCGGCGCCATCGACCACTTCAAACGCAGCGAGTTGCAGGGAGTGATCGGCCACGAGTTCAGCCATATTCTCAACGGCGACATGCGCCTGAACATCCGCCTCGCCGCACTGCTCAAGGGCATCACCTTCATCGGCGATGTCGGCCACTTGCTGCTGCGCAGCGGCAGCACGCGCCGCAGCGGCAGCCGCAACGACGGCGGCGCGGCGCTGCCGCTGCTGGGACTCGCCCTGTGTGCCATCGGCTGGCTGGGCGGGCTGATCGCCGATTTCCTGCGCGCCGCGATCAGCCGCCAGCGCGAGTACCTCGCCGATGCCAGCGCGGTGCAGTTCACCCGCGACCGGGAAGGCATCGCCGACGCGCTCAAGGTGATCGGCGGCTACATCCCCGGCACCCTGGTGCATGCGGCGCGGGCCACGGAGATGTCGCACATATTCTTCGGCCAGGTGATCCACCCCCTGTGGCAGGGTTTCGCCACCCACCCGCCGCTCGACACGCGCATCCAGCGGCTGGACCCGGGCTGGGACGGCGAATACATCACGCGCAAGCCGGTGCACTACCCCAACCCGCCGATCGATGCCGGCGGCCAGAGCGGAGGCAGGGAGCAGGCCATCATCGCCGCCGCGGCAGCCGCGGCGGGCATTGCCAGCGCGAGCACAGGCCCGGCGGATGCCGACGTCGCCGCACAAACAGTGGATTACGAGGCCCAGACGGCTGAAGTGGCCGATCTACCGGTGGCGCTGGTGCGCCACGCCCACGAAGCCCTCGGCGCCCAGGCGATCATCTGCGCCCTGCTGCTGCACCGGGAAGCGGAGGTCTACCAGGCCCAGATGGCGGTACTTACGGAACACGGCCCGCGCGGCCTGACCGAACTGGCGCACACCCTCTACCCCGCGGTGGCCGCGCTCGGCGCGCCGCGGCGGCTGCCCCTCACCGAGCTCTGCCTGCCCACCCTGAAAGGTATTTCCGCGCCGCAGTACCGCGCACTGAAAGGGGTGTTGCTGGGCCTGATCAAGGCGGACGCCCGCACCGAATTGTTCGAGTGGTGCCTGTACCAGCTGCTGCGCCACTACCTCGACCCGGAGTTCGTCCAGGTGCGCCCGAGCAAACCGCGCTACCGCCGGCTGGGCCAGCTGAAAAGCCAGCTTCAACTCGTGCTCTCGGTGCTCGCCCACGAGGGCAGCGGCGACGCGGCAAGCGCTTTCGCGGCGGGCATCGCCCCGCTGGACCTGCCGGGGCTCAGCCTGCTGCCGCGCCAGGACTGCCCGGTCAGCGCCTTCAGCGCAGCGGTACACCAGCTGGCGCAGCTCTATCCGCTGCTCAAGCCGCGCGTGCTCAAGGCCATGGCGCTGGCCGCCGGCGAGGACGGCCAGTTGAACCCGGCGGAGCGCGAGATCCTCGCCGCCCTCGCCGCGGTAATGGACTGCCCGTCGCCGGAAATCCTGTGATTCCCGCGCAGACGATTCCATCAAAGCAGGTCACGCGAACGTGGCGGCTCACCGCGCTGCTATGCTGATACCTGCGTGCCAACGCAGCCAACCCAAAACCACGACACGGATGTTATGGCAATGGAAAATACTCTCTCTCCCGCGCTCGCGGGTGGCGTTTCTCACTCGCCCCTGGGCAAACTCTCCGACAGCGCAAGCCTGCGCACCACCGACCGGGTGCTGCGCATCCTGCTCGACGGCAACCTCGCGCGAATGCGGGCGGACAGCGTCGCCGAGGCCCTCGGCATCAGCGCGACCACCCTGCGCCGGCGCCTGCGCGCCGACCATACCTGCTACCAGTTCCTGCTCGACCGCGCCCGGCAATACCGCTGCGAGGAGCAGTTGCGCCGGCAGTGGCTGCCGGGCAAGTGCCTCGCCTCACAGCTCGGGTACCTGGAGGTAAACAGTTTCTACCGCGCCTTCCGCCGCTGGACCGGTATCAGCTATACCGAATACAAGGAAATGTACCTGTCGGGGGAGCTCAATTGACCAGGCTGAGGCCGCTGGTCTTGCCGATCATGACTCTGTTGCGGCCGTTTTTCTTGCCGTGATAGAGGGCGGTGTCCGCCCGGGCGATGCAGCCGTCGAGGCTATCGCCCTCGCGAAACTCGGAGATGCCGAAGGTCATCGTCAGGTGCATGTGCTGGCCAGCGAAGGCAAAGTCGGTCTTTTCCACCGCATCGCGCAGCTTTTCAGCGAGGGTGACCGCGCCGGCTGATTCGGTCTCGGGCAGGAGCAGGATGAACTCCTCGCCGCCCCAGCGCCCGAGCTGGTCGATATCCCGGGTGCGCTCGAAGAGGATATCCGCCACCCGCTTGAGCACGTGGTCACCACAGACATGGCCGTGCTCGTCGTTGAAGCGCTTGAAGAAGTCGATGTCGGCGAGGACGACGCAAAAGCCCGCCCCGTTGCGATGCATGCGGGAGATTTCCGCCTCCGCCTCTTCAGTGAAGCCGCGGCGGTTGAGGACACCGGTCAGCGGGTCGATCCGCGCCGCCTCGTTGAGCCGCCGGTTGGCGTCGCTGAGTTCCGCGGTGCGCTGCGCCACCTCCTGCTCCAGCTGGTTGTACATGCGGGTGAAGCGGTTGACCATGGAAAACGACATGCCCATCAGGATGGCGATAAAACCCAGCGGCATCAGGCGCAGTCCGTCGGGAAAGATGATGTCGATCAGCAGGTCGTTGAGGCAGGTCAGCAGGAACAGGGACACCGCGGGCAGGATGGTGCGCGCCTCGCGGTTGCCGGCGTAGCTCTCGGCGACGAGGACCCACGGCACGAGCACGAACACCGGCAGGGTATAGAGCTGCCAGGCGGTGAGCGTGTAGTGGTGGATCAGCAGCCCTGGCACCAGCGCCACCAGGGCGACCCAGGCCAGGAAGCCGGACTGGTAGACCCGCAGCCAGCGCGCGATGGGGCGGTCGATCAGGGTCCACAGCATCTGGATCGCCAGGGCCGGAAACAGGTAGATCGCCACGAACTCGAGCTTTTTCACGACAACGAAGGGCACCGGCAGGAGGAATTTCCACTGCGACAACATGAGGCCGTAGATGGCGATATCCAGCGCCAGCAGGCCGAACCAGAGGTAGGCGGGCAGGCTCCGGTTGCGCAGGAATATCAGCAGGTGGTGGGCGCCAAACGCCAGGATCAGGGTACAGAACAACAGGGAGGGAATACCCTTCACGATACCCCGCAACATCAGCCCGCCGGACTCACCGAGCATGAAGCCGCCGGAGTAGGGGCCGCCACCCCAGCCGCTCACCAGGGCGTCGCTGCCGCCCCAGACGCGCAGGGCGATAACCAGTCGCCCCTGCCCGTCGATCGCCGACTCGGGGACGATATAGAACTTCTGCTGGTCGTAGACCGCTTCGCCAGCGGGGGGCAACGAGCCTACACCGCCGAGCAGGCGCCCGCCCGCGTAGACTTCGTAGGCGCTCATCACCTTGCCGATGGCAACCGCCAGCGTGCTGCTGGTGCCGCGCAGGGCGAGCCAGTCCTCGGGCACCTGCAGCGTCAGGCGATACCAGGCCATCTGGCCCGACTCGGGGTAGCCGCCGCCCTCCCAGCGACTGGGGACCGTCTTCGCGGACCAGTTGCCGTCGTCGTAGCCGGGGTCGGCCCAGGCGGGGTCATCGCCGGGCTGGAATTGCCAGTGCCCGTCGATTCTCAGGCCGCGCTCCAGTTGTGCAGCGCTGATGGCGTTCAGGTCCGTCACCGGGGCACCCGAGGAAATGCAATAGCTCGCCGCCAGCAGCGCGAACCCCGGCAGGAGTGCGAGCAGCAGGAAGGTCCAGGCTGGACGCTTATTCGGCTCTATTCTGGTCATGCAAGCCCGGGCAGGGATCAGGGACTTCGATTATAGGGGGCCGGCTGCCCGGCAAGGCTTTGCGTTAGCCAAACATAGAGACAGGTCACAGTTTTTGTCCGGGTTTTTTACAGCCATCCACGAAAACGGTAGTAGAGCAGGCCGGCGTACTCGCGAATCGCCGTGGTCGAGCGCTGCAGGTCATCCGCTGTGGGCAGCCAGCGCGGCACTGCAGGCGGTGCTGTCGTGCGCTGGAAATCGGTGGGGGCAGGCATAACCTCGAGGCCCTCGCGTTCAAACAGGGCGCGCGCCCGCGGCATGTGGAATGCGGAAGTCACCAGCAGGACGGAGTGCAGGCCGTGCTTGCGCAGCAGCTGGGCGGAGTAGACCGCGTTCTCGCGGGTATCGGTACTGGCCCGCTCCAGCAGGATGGCCTGGGCCGGCACGCCCATCAGCAGCAGGTACTCTTCCATCTGGTCGGCTTCCGGCCGCCCGCCGGTGCCGGAACCACCGCTGAACAGTACCCGCGGCGCCTTGCCCGCGCGGTACAGCAGGGCGGCGTGGGTCAGGCGGTCCGCGCGATCGTTGAGATCAGCCCGGGAACTCATGTGGGTATCGCCGCGGGTGGCACCGCCGAGCACGACGATGGCATCCGCGGAGGGTAGTGCCGAACGGGCCCTGGGCGGGTACTGGTCCTCGAGGGTGCCGATGGCCCAGTCGGCGAACCACGCAGTGGAACACAGGTAGAGCCAGCAGAACGCGACCAGGCAGCAGGACAGGGCCAGGCCGCGCCAGCGCCACAACAGCAGGCCCAGCAGCAGGAGCAGCAGGCACTGGCTCAGTGGATAGGCCAGCAGGGAGAGCAGTTTGGTCAGCGTGAAATTCATGTGGCGGTTACTCCCTGTAGTCCTGCCGCTGCGGATGTCTAGTCTTCGCCGTAACCCTGCGGGTTGGACTCCTGCCAGCGCCAGGTATCGGCGCACATTTCCTCCACGCTGCGGCTCGCCTGCCAGCCGAGGAGATCGACCGCCAGGGCCGGTTCCGCCCAGCAGGCGGCGATGTCCCCCGCCCTGCGGTCGACGATCTCGTAGGGGATCGGCCTGCCCGAGGCCGCCTCGAAGGCGCGCACCAGCTCGAGCACCGAGACACCGCTGCCGGTGCCGAGGTTTACCGTCAACAGCCCGCGATTCTCCAGCAGGTAGCGCAGCGCTGCCACATGCCCCTCGACGAGGTCCATAACGTGGATATAGTCGCGCACGCCGGTGCCATCGGCGGTCGGGTAGTCAGCGCCGAAGACCGCGAGCTGCTCCCGCCGGCCGACGGCGACCTGGGAGATGAAGGGCATGAGGTTGTTGGGCCAGCCGCGGGGGTCTTCGCCGATGCGGCCGCTGGGGTGGGCGCCCACCGGGTTGAAATAGCGCAGGCGACCGATGCTCCATTCGGGCTCGGCGCACTGCCAGTCGGCGAGGATCTCCTCGACCATCAGCTTGGAGCGGCCGTAGGGATTGGTCGCGCTGGTGGGAAAATCCTCGCGGATCGGCACACTGGCCGGGTCGCCGTAGACCGTGGCGGAAGAGGAGAAAATCAGTTTTTTAACCGCTGCACGGCGCATGGCCTGTAACAACACCAGCGTGCCGCTGACATTGTTGTCGTAGTACTCCAGGGGCATGGCGACCGACTCGCCCACCGCCTTGAGGCCGGCAAAGTGCATCACCGCGTCGATGCTGTAGTCGGCGAACAGTTCGTCCAGGGTCGCGGCATCGCGGATATCGCCCTCGACCAGGGGGATCGCGCTGGCGCAGATATCACTCACCCGGCGAATCGCCTCGGCACTGCTGTTGCAGAAGTTATCCAGTACTACCACGCGGTAGCCGGCCTCTGCCAACGCGATGCAGGCGTGGCTGCCGATGTAACCGGCACCGCCGGTGACCAGAACAGTTTGGGTCATGCTTGCCTCCTTGGCCCGATGCGCCGGGATTGTAACGCGCCCGGCTTGCTCTGGACACGCCCCGCACTGCCAACACTGCGGCTGGCTGCACTTTTTGCCAAGCTTGGCTGTATTTCGCCGCCTGTTTCGGGCTATGTTGTCCCGCAAATCCCCAGCCGCGAGCGCTAACGCCGATAATGGAGAACAACAGCCCAAGCGTGACGAAGCAGGCCGAAATCGCCGTTATCGGGCTCGGTTACGTGGGCTTGCCGCTGGCGGTCGAGTTCGCCCGGCACTTCACCACCACCGGCTTCGACATCGACCCGCGACGGGTCGACGAGCTGCAGCGCGGACACGACCGCACCTGCGAGGTGGAGGCGGAAGTACTCGAAGGCGTCGCTCAGCTGCGCTTTACCGCGTCGGCGGAGGACATTGCCGGTGCCAACGTCTACCTGGTGACGGTACCCACGCCCATCGACCAGCACAAGCAGCCCGACCTGCGGCCGCTGGCCAGCGCCAGCCGGACCGTCGGCAAGCTGCTGAACCCCGGCGACACCGTCGTCTACGAGTCCACCGTGTACCCGGGAGCGACCGAGGAATTCTGCGTGCCGCTGCTGGAGGAGGTATCGGGCCTGCGCTTCAACCAGGATTTTTTTGTCGGCTACAGCCCCGAGCGGATCAACCCCGGCGACCGCCAGCACCGGCTCACCGCCATCACCAAGGTGACGTCCGGCTCCACGGCGGAAACTGCGGCCTTTGTCGATGCGCTCTACGCCAGGGTGATCAGCGCCGGCACCTACCGCGCCGAGAGCATCCGGGTAGCCGAGGCCGCCAAGGTCATCGAAAACACCCAGCGCGACGTCAATATCGCCCTGATGAACGAACTCGCGATGATCTTCAATCGCCTCGGCATCGAAACCTCCGCGGTGCTCGCGGCGGCAGCGACCAAGTGGAACTTCCTGCCTTTCAAGCCCGGCCTGGTCGGCGGGCACTGCATCGGCGTCGACCCCTACTACCTGACCCACCGGGCCCAGGCCGCCGGTTATCACCCGGAAATGGTCCTCGCCGGGCGGCGCATCAACGACCAGATGGGCGCCTATGTCGCCACCCAGTTCATCAAGGCCATGGTGCAGCGGGACATCCGGATTCGTCGCTCGCGAGTCCTGGTGATGGGCCTGGCCTTCAAGGAGAACTGCCCCGACCTGCGCAACACCCGGGTCATCGACATCATCCGCGAACTGAGCGACTACGGTGTCGAGGTCGCGGTATACGATCCCTGCGTCGACGCCGGCGAGGCGCGAGCGCTGTACGGCCTGGACCTGCTGGAGTCTCCGCAGCCAGGCGGCTACGATGGCGTGCTGGTCGCCGTTCCCCACCGCCAGTTCGAGGCGCTGGGCGCGGAGCGAATCCGCGAGTTCGGTCGGCCGGTGCACGTGCTGTACGACCTGAAACAACTGTTTCCCGTCGCCGCCAGCGACCTGCGACTGTAGACGGGAATAGGAACAACCCATGCATGTACTCGTAACCGGTGCCGCCGGATTTATCGGCTTCCACGTCTGCCAGGTCCTGCTGGCGCGCGGCGATAGCGTGGTCGGCCTCGACAACGTCAATGATTATTACGAGGTCAGCCTGAAGGAAGCGCGCCTGGCCCAACTGGAGGGCCAGCCCGGGTTCACCTTCTTCCGCGCGGCGCTGGAAGACCGCGAGGCCCTGGAAACCCTGTTCCGCGGCCACAAATTCGACGGCGTGATCAACCTCGCCGCCCAGGCCGGGGTGCGCTACTCGCTGGAAAATCCCCACGCCTACATCGACAGCAATATTGTCGGCTTCACCAACATCCTCGAGTGCTGCCGCCATCAGGGCACCGGGCACCTGGTCTACGCCAGCAGCAGCTCGGTCTACGGCATGAATACGAGTATGCCGTTTTCGGTGCACGACAACGTCGACCACCCGGTGTCGCTCTACGCGGCGAGCAAGAAGGCCAACGAGCTGATGGCGCATACCTACTCGCACCTCTACGGCCTGCCCACCACCGGCCTGCGCTTCTTCACCGTGTACGGCCCCTGGGGCCGGCCCGACATGGCGCTGTTCCTGTTCACCCGCGCCATTCTCAGGGGTGAACCGATCAAGGTGTTCAACCACGGCAAGATGCAGCGGGACTTCACCTATATCGACGATATCGTTGAAGGCGTGGTGCGGGTGCTGGACCAGCCGGCGCAGCCAAACCCGGACTGGAACAGCGCCACTCCCGACCCGGGCAGCAGCAGCGCGCCCTACCGGATCTACAACATCGGCAACAACCAGCCGGTCCTGCTGCTCGACTACATTGCCGCCATCGAGGCGGCCCTGGGCTTGCAGGCGGAGAAGGAATTGCTGCCCATGCAGCCCGGCGACGTCGCCGCCACCTACGCCGATATCGACGCGCTGGAAGACGCCGTGGGCTACCGGCCCTCGACCCCGGTGGCAGAGGGTGTGGCGCGCTTCATCCAGTGGTACCGGGAGTATTACGGCGCCTGACGGCGCCAGTCACTGCAAAACTGTGACCGGGATCACACTTTGCTCGCCAGCGGTGATCCCTCGATTGTCGCTGCAGCCGCTCAGCTGCTAGATTCGATGCAGACCAGAACTACAAAACAACTCTGACGTGTGAAGCATCCCATGCAGGCGAGCCATTTCGCTTATGCAGGCAGGGCGCTGGCAAAGATTACCGGGGCACTATCCCTCGCCGGTTTTCTGTCGCTGGCTCCCCTGGCCGTGCATGCGCAATCCATTACTGTCCAGGCGGGCAGCACTTTCTCTGTCGGCGACGGCAGCGTGCAACTCAACTGCGGCGACCTGACCGTAGCGGGGGATTTCTCCATCGCCGCCGGCAGCGCGCAAACCATTCGCCATGTCAGTATTTCCAGCGGCGGCGACATCACCGTCGGCAGCGGCCTGATCTCGCTGTCCGGCGACTGGAGCAACGCCGGGGCCTTCACCCCGGGCACCGGCATTGTGGAGATCGTCGATGGCTGCGGCACCACGAGCACCGCCATGTCCGGCGACAGCACCTTCACCGATTTTCGCGTGACCACCAGCACCGGCAGGGCGCTGCAGGTCGCCTCAGGCTCCAGCCAGGTCTTTACCGACAACCTGACCCTGCGTGGCACACCGCCGAACTACCTGACCATCCGCAGCAGCTCGGCAGGTGTACCGGCCTTCTTCACCCTCAATTTCGGCGCCTCCCAGGACATCTTCGGGGTCGACGTCGCCGACAACGACGCCAGCGCGCAGCAGACCATCGCACCGCGCCCGCCGGCCGATTTCAGCTCCATCAATGCCGGCGGCAACAGCAACTGGTTCGTCTTCGGCCCCGGCGGCGGCGTCACGCCCCCCGGGACCGGCGGCCAGGCTGCCGAGGCCATCGACACCCTGCCGCGCACGGCAATACTTATCCTGGCACTGCTCCTGCTCGCCTATGCAAGCAGGTTCCGCCCATCAGCCATCAGTGAAAAGACACGCCCATGACCAGACCCCTGCATCCCGAAGCCACCTTCCTTGCCGGCCTGCGCAAGCCAAACATGCGTAAGCTGCAACTGACACTGGCGGTCAGTTACGCGCTCAGCCCGGCCCTGGGCCTCGCCCAGAACGTGGACATCCAGCCTGCGGCGGGCGGACAGGTCAACATCAGCGGCAGGGTGGTATTGCCGGATATCGGCAGCACCACCCCCAACAGCGACGGCGTCTGCTTCGACGTTGGCACCGGCCAGCTTACCACCTGTAGCGGCGCGACCGGCGGCACAGGTGCAACAGGGCCTACCGGACCTACTGGCGCGACCGGACCCACCGGGGCGACGGGTGCTGGTGCGACCGGACCGACTGGCGCTACCGGCGCAACGGGACCGACCGGCGCGGGAGCAACCGGGGCAACTGGACCGACCGGCGCCGCCGGCGCTACAGGTGCCACCGGAGCACAGGGCCCGACCGGTGCGACTGGTGCGACTGGTGCGACTGGTGCGACTGGTGCGAGCGGTGCGACTGGCGCTGCTGGCGCTACCGGCCCGCAGGGTGACACCGGGCCGGCGGGTACCCCGGGAGTTCCCGGGCCGATCGGGCCTACCGGCCCACAGGGCCCGCAAGGGGATACCGGGCCTGCCGGCGCCGACGGCGCTACTGGCACACCGGGACCACAAGGGGCTACCGGACCTGCCGGCCCGGCCGGTGCTACCGGGGCCCAGGGGCCGCAGGGCGCTACCGGCGCGGCTGGTGCTAGCGGACCCGCCGGTCCGGCTGGAGCCACCGGGCCGCAGGGCCTGATGGGACTGATGGGACCTCCCGGCCTTCAGGGGCCCCAGGGCGCGACGGGGCCTGCGGGCGCGACGGGGGCCACCGGAGCACCGGGAGCCACTGGCGCTACCGGGGCAACCGGACCCGCCGGCACTGGCGGCGCGTACGACTTTACGGCGGCCTATGTAAAAACGGCCAAGAGCGCCATAGACAACACCTCGCCAAAAGGCGCCTCGGTCTTCTGCGATGCAGGCGAACTGTTGCTCAGTGGCGGCGGCTTCATCTCGGATTACAGCGGCACCAAGATTTCACTGATCAATTCCGCAAGGTTTGTCTCCACTCCGCCCTCCCCGGACGGCTGGGTTGTCACCGCGGTGGAGTATTCGGCCGAGAACGATCCCTGGTCAGTCACGGTGCAGGCTTTTTGCGTACCTGCCGCACCATAGCGCTATCTTTCTCGGCGGCGTAGACCCGGTCACCCATCGCTCAGCTGCGGTGCACCGGGGATTGTCGCTGCGGCTGCCTAACTGTTAGGCTTGGAGAAGACCAAAAGCACTCTACAACAACCCTGACGTGTGAACTCTCCCATGCAGTTGAGCCGTCTTGTTTGTAAAGCCAGAGCGCTGGCAAAGATTACCGGGGCACTATCCCTCGCCGGTTTTCTGTCGCTGGCTCCCCTGGCCGTGCATGCGCAATCCATTACTGTCCAGGCGGGCAGCACTTTCTCTGTCGGCGACGGCAGCGTGCAACTCAACTGCGGCGATCTGACCGTAGCGGGGGATTTCTCCATCGCCGCCGGCAGCGCGCAAACCATTCGCCATGTCAGTATTTCCAGCGGCGGCGACATCACCGTCGGCAGCGGCCTGATCTCGCTGTCCGGCGACTGGAGCAACGCCGGGGCCTTCACCCCGGGCACCGGCATTGTGGAGATCGTCGATGGCTGCGGCACCACGAGCACCGCCATGTCCGGCGACAGCACCTTCACCGATTTCCGCGTGACCACCAGCACCGGCAGGGCGCTGCAGGTCGCCTCAGGCTCCAGCCAGGTCTTTACCGACAACCTGACCCTGCGTGGCACACCGCCGAACTACCTGACCATCCGCAGCAGTTCGGCAGGTGTACCGGCCTTCTTCACCCTCAATTTCGGCGCCTCCCAGGACATCTTCGGGGTCGACGTCGCCGACAACGACGCCAGCGCGCAGCAGACCATCGCACCGCGCCCGCCGGCCGATTTCAGCTCCATCAATGCCGGCGGCAACAGCAACTGGTTCGTCTTCGGCCCCGGCGGCGGCGTCACGCCCCCCGGGACCGGCGGCCAGGCTGCCGAGGCCATCGACACCCTGCCGCGCACGGCGACACTCTTCCTGATGCTGCTGCTGTTCGCTCTAGCTTCGAGATTCATTATTCCACCTTTGACTGAAAGGTCTCGCCCATGACCGAAACAACGCGACTGCCCGACGCAAAATCGCCCCTGGCCATGCTCCGCCGTCCGCCATTGCGCAAGCTGCAACTTGCGATGGCTGTCAGCTACGCGCTCAGCCCGCTCGCCGCGGTCAGCCAGAACGTGGACATCCAGCCTGCAGCGGGTGGACAGGTGAATATCGGCGGCAGGGTAGTACTGCCGGACCTCAACGGCACCCCGGCCAACAGCGACGGTGTGTGTTTCGACACGACTACCGGCCAGTTGACCACCTGTACCGGCCCCGCAACCGGTGCAACCGGCACGACCGGGCCCACGGGGCCCACCGGACCGACGGGTGCAACTGGTCCGACCGGCCCCACCGGGGCGACAGGTGCAGGAGCGACCGGGGCAACAGGGCCGACCGGTGCGACGGGAGCCGCCGGCCCCACGGGTGCAACAGGGACTCAGGGTCCGACCGGTGCAGCAGGCGCTACCGGACCGCAGGGGCCGCAAGGGGATACCGGACCGCTGGGACCCCAGGGAGTCACTGGACCCCAGGGACCGCAGGGGGACACCGGGCCGCAGGGACCCCAGGGAGTCACTGGACCCCAGGGACCGCAGGGGGACACCGGGCCGCAGGGAGACACCGGACCGCAAGGGGATACCGGACCTCAGGGACCCCAGGGAGTCACTGGACCCCAGGGACCGCAGGGGGACACCGGACCCCAGGGACCGCAGGGGGACACCGGGCCGATGGGTTTACCGGGAGTTCCCGGGCCGATCGGGCCGACCGGCGCGGTGGGGGCGACCGGCCCTGTGGGCGCTACCGGGGCAACCGGCGCCACGGGGCCGACCGGCGCTGGCGGCATCGGATCGATCAGCCGGAATACTGCAACCGGTGTCGGGACAGTCACCGTAAGCTGCCCAAATACCGGCGAGGTGGTGGTCGGTGGCGGGGGAACTGCCACGGGAGCGAGGGCCTTCCTGAGAACAAGCTACCCCCTGTCAGACACACAATGGCGGGTACAGGGCTATCAACTCCCCAGCGGCAGCGGTGCAGCCACAGCCGTTACAGTGACAGCCTATGTGATCTGTGTGGCAGACCCGACGCCCTGAGCAGGCAATTCCCTGCTCGCTGCTGGCTGTGTATGAAGATTTGCCAAGTGCGGTCCTGCACCAGCAATCTCACCCGCACCGCGCCAGGGCAAACTGCAGGTTGGCGCGGACCCGCTCCAGCTCTCCCTGAGGCAGCACACCTGTGTTCAGGAGGTGCTGGCAAAGTTCCCGGCTCTGCTCGAACCGCCCCGTCCAGTACGCCGCTATCGCCAGCTCATCCTGCGCGCGCCAGGCCCAGACCGAATCATCGACAAACAACGCGTCCCGCTCCGGGAAGGGGGTAGCCAGCGCCTCCCGGGCGAACAGGTAGGCCTGTTGCCACTGTTGCTGCAGGCGGCACAGGCGCGCCAGATGGCACAGCGGCTCTGCCCGCTGCGGTCGCGCCTCCCAGGCGTCGAGCAGGGCGCCGCGCACTACGCTGAAAGGCCGCCCCTGTGCCTCCAGTGCCAGGCCGACTCGCAGCATGGCGAAGAAAGCCTCTTCCTCCCAGCCAGCCATCGCGGCACGCTTGCGATACCAGTGTTCAGCCATGCGCATATCGCCGTGGTCATAGTGGCTCTGGGCGAGGTAAAAAACCGTTCGCGCGTCATCGGGGTCTTTCTGGTGGGCGCCCTCCAGCAGGGCGACATCCCGCGCGTATTTGCCAGCCGGGTCGCTGTTACGCACCCCGCCGAGACGCCGCGCCTCGATGTGATAATCGCCCGGAAGGCGTTGCGCGTCAGCGGCGATATCCGAGTGGGCGTATTCGTGCACCACGCCGCGGTATTCCCAGGGCAGGTCCATGCGGAAAATCTGCCGACGCCAGTAGGAGCAGCTGTCGCCGAGGCGGTAGGACAAGTCGTAGGAGCCGGCGCTGAGCGCGGAAAAATCCGGCTCTCCCACGAGGAAATCGTCGGCGTCGATCACCCAGGCGTAACTGGCCTTGCCGCGAACCAGTTCCAGGGCGCGGCTGCGGTTGTAGCCGAAATCCTGCCACTCGTGGTGGTGCAGTTCGCCCGGAATCTGTCTCTCGGCGAAATAACGCTCGATGATGGCGGGGGTGTCGTCGCGCGAGCCGGTATCGCAAATCACCCAGTAATCGATATAAGGCACCACGGAATCGAGACACTCGCTAATCACATGGGCCTCGTCGCGCACGATCATGTTCAGGCACAACCGGTAAGGCGTGTTGCCGCTCATAGTCCCCTCGCCCTGCAGCGTCTAATCATTCAGCTCTCATCCCGCCCCGCTGGTACCGGCACGCCCAGGCGATAACCCGCGGCGAGATAGCGGGCCGCTATCTCTTCCGGATCAAAGTGCATTTCCCGAATGACCTTTGCGATCGGTTCATCGTCGACCCCCGCATCGGCCATGGACGCATTACTGCGCCCCGGCACCACCACCTGCTCCCGCCCAGCCCCGACGCCCAGTTGCTGCAGGAGCAGCGACTGCCCGGCTGCGGTGACCAGCGCTTCGAGGCTCGTGCTTATGAATCTCAGCCCCTGTACCGCGGCCAGCATCTGCCGATAATACGCCGCTCGCGCGCGCATCTCGCAGGCGTACCACAGGCGCAGGCCATCGTGGCCGTAGGGGCGGAAGAACTCCGCTGAGACCAGCTTGCGCGGATAATCCGGGTCGAGGTGCCACAGCCACTGGTCCCCCTTGTTGAGCATGTCGCCCCGGCGGCGCATCGAGCGCACAAGCGCCAGAAGGTCCCGTTCGAGGCAGATCACGTGCACAGTGCCGGCCCGGGTAAATTGGTGAATGTTTTCGAGCAAGCCGCACTTGGCCAGCAGGTGGGAGGTTTCGCCGTACCACACACAGTCCTGCGCCAGGATTCGCGTCGACTTCTGCTGCCAGAAAGCCTCAACCCGGGGAATATTGCCCTGTGAATTGAACAGGGTCAGGTGGGAAATGTCTGGCGTATCGACGCCGAAGCGGTCATAGCCGAGCAGTTCGTGGAACACCTGGCTGGCGGGCAGGTTCTCACCGAGAAACTCGCTCAGCCAGGTGGTCCCGGTGTGCCCCGGGGTCACAGTAAAAATGAAATTGCGGTCTGCGCTCACCGCATCACCCGCTAGCGCTACAGCACCGCAGGGAGAGGTCCGCGCCCACCGGGCGCTGCAGATCAGCCGCCAAAGGGATGCCTGAGGATGATCGTCTCCACCCGGTCCGGGCCGGTGGAAATGATGTCGATGGGCGCGCCGACAACTTCCTCGATCTTGAGAATGTAATCGCGCGCCGCATCCGGCAGTTCGGCCAGGGACTTCGCGCCGAGGGTGGATTCGCTCCAGCCCGACACCACTTCGTACACCGGGTAGAGACCCTCGTAATCGTCCGAGTCCACCGGGTTGGGTACCGGTTCGCCGTTCTCATCGGCGTAGCCGATGCAGATCTGGATCGATTCGAGTCCGTCGAGTACATCCAGCTTGGTCAGGCACAGGCCGCTGACCGAGTTGATGTTGACCGCGTTGCGCAGGGCCACCGCGTCGAACCAGCCGCAGCGGCGCGGGCGCCCGGTAGTGGCACCAAATTCGTGGCCTTTCTTCGCCAGGTGGGCGCCTGTCTCGTCGAACAGCTCGGTCGGGAAGGGGCCGGAGCCGACCCGGGTGGTGTAGGCCTTGGTGATACCGAGCACGTAGTCGAGGTAGAGCGGGCCAAAGCCGGAACCGGTAGCGGTGCCGCCGGCGGTAGTGTTGGAGCTGGTCACGAAGGGATAGGTGCCGTGGTCGATATCCAGCAGGGAGCCCTGGGCGCCCTCGAACATGATGCGGGCCTTGGTCTTGCGGAACTCGTGCAGGATGGCGGTGACATCGGCCATCATCGGCAGCAGCTGCTCGCCCATTTCCAGGGTCTCGGCCAGCACCCGTTCGTAACTCAGCGGCTCGGTGCGGTAGAAGTGCTCGAGGGCGAAGTTGTGGTACTCCATCACCTCCTTGAGCTTGCGGGCGAAGCGGTGTTCGTCCTTGAGGTCGCCCAGGCGCAGGCCGCGGCGGGCGACCTTGTCCTCGTAGGCAGGCCCGATACCGCGCCCGGTGGTGCCGATCTTGTCGTTACCCTTGCGCGCTTCGCGCGCCTGGTCGAGAGCGACGTGGTAGGGCAGGATCAGCGGGCAGGAAGCGGAGATCTTCAGGCGCTCGCGGACAGGCACGCCCTTCTCTTCCAGCTCGGCCATTTCCTTGAGTAGCGCATCCGGCGCCAGGACCACGCCATTGCCGATCAGGCACTCGACGTTCTCCCGCAGGATGCCGGAAGGGATCAGGTGCAGGACGGTCTTTTCACCGTCGATCACCAGGGTATGGCCAGCATTGTGACCACCCTGGAAGCGCACCACGGCATCGGCCTGGTCAGTCAGCAGGTCGACAATCTTGCCCTTGCCTTCATCACCCCACTGGGTGCCGAGGACGACTACGTTTTTGCTCATCTGTGTTGCTCGTACTGTCTTTGCATGGAGACCCGTTGTGCGGGCCGGTTACCCGCAGCCTGAACGCTGCGGGACTGGTATCTGTTCCCTGCCTGCCGGGCCACCGCCCGCCGACTCAAGGCAGCTGGCGCAGCTGCCACTGGCCATCGATTTCCACTAACTCCCGATCACAGCGGGGGTCGGGACCCGAGGACAGCGTGTATATCACAATCTCGCCGCTGGCGCGCAGCGCAGCGACCTGCCCGGCCAGCGCGGGGTCCGACGACGCGGGAGCCGCGATGGCAGAGGCTGCGTCCAGAGCACTTGCAGACAGGCTCATCAAGGCCTTGAGGTCCGTGTTGAAGCCCGTGGCCGGGCGGGCGCGGCCAAACACCTCACCCACCCCATTGTAGCGGCCACCGTTGGCCAGCGCCCTGCCGTGACCGCGTACGAACGCCGCGAACACCAGGCCGGTGTGGTAGTGATAGCCGCGCAGCTCGGCAAGGTCATAGTAAATCTGCAGATCCGGTTGCTGGCGGCGCAGCTCGCTGGCCACCTGCTCGAGTTCATCCAGGGCCAGCAGCGCTGCGGGCGCGCTCTGGGCGAACAGTTGTCGGGCGCGCGGCAAAACGTCGTCGCCACCGTGGAGATCCACCAGGGCGAGAATCTGGGCCGCAGTTTCAGCCGCTACCGGCGCCAGCGCCAGCCGCAGGTCGGGCAGGGATTTGCGCTGCAGGCAATCGAACACCTGGGCCTCGAGTTCCGCATCCAGGCCTGCCGTTTCCAGCACGGCGCGGTAGACACCGACGTGACCCAGGTCGAGGGTGAAGTCTGTCAGTCCGGCGACTTCCAGGGTTGCCAGCATGAGGCGAATGACCTCGACATCCGAGGCGGTGCTGTCGTCGCCATAAAGTTCAGCGCCCAGCTGGATCGGCGAACGGGAACCCATCAGGGAGGTGGCACGGGTGTGCAGGATCGAGCCGGCATAGCAGAGGCGGCAAACCCCCTCACGGTTGAGGCTGTGGGCATCGATGCGGGCCACCTGGGGGGTGATATCGGCACGCACGCCCATGCTGCGCCCGGAGAGCTGGTCGGTGAGCCTGAAGGTGCGCAGGTCGAGATCCTGGCCGAGCCCGATCAACAGCGAATCGGTGAATTCGACCAGCGGTGGGATCACCAGTTCGTAACCCCAGGCGCGGAACAGGTCGAGCAGCCGCCGACGCAGCTGCTCCACCACCGCAGCCTGTTGCGGCAGGACCTCTTCGATGCCGTCGGGCAGTTGCCAGCGATCAACCGATGTCATCTGTCACCTTCAATGTACCCAGTACAACATGACGAGCCCGCCAAGCATGCTCAGCAGGCCGAAGTTGCGTATCGCGCGATCGTCCAGTGTCGCCACCTTGACCACCAGCTCGCGCCAGCGGCGGGGGCTCAAAAACGGCATCGCGCCTTCAATGATAAATACCAGTGCCAGCGCCACGGGGAGTACTTGCCAGAAGTCCATAATCCCCTCAGGTATCGGCCGGACACAAAAAACCGCGGGCGCGTCGCCTGCACTGCAAACGACGAATCCCACGGTTGCGGAATGCTACCACAGTTGGAATTGGGGTCAGAGCCCTTTTTTCGTTAAAAAAGGGGCTGACCCCGCCACTTACCTGCCGCCCGAAGAGTCCTTCAGGTAGCGGAAAAACTCGCTGTCGGGCTCCACCAGCAGGATATTGCCGTCGCCGCGGAAGGCATCCTGGTAGGCCTGCAGGCTGCGGGTGAAGGAGTAGAACTCCGGGTCCGCGCCGAAGGCTTCCGCGTAAATGCTGGTGGCCTCGGCATCGCCCTCGCCGCGCAGCCGCTCGGCGTCGCGGTAGGCGTTGGCCTTGATCACCGTCACCTCGCGGTCGGCGGCGGCGCGGATACCCTCGGCCAGTTCCTGGCCCTGGGAACGGTGCTCGCGGGCCTCTTTCTCCCGCTCGGCGTTCATCCGCCGGTAAACCGACTCGGAGACGTCCGCCGGCAGGTCAATGCGCTTGACCCGTACATCGACCAGTTCCACACCCAGTTCGGAACGCGCCACGTCGTTGAGTGTCTCCTGCAGGTCGATCATCAGCTGGTCGCGCTCACCGGACACAACTTCCTGGATGGTGCGCTTGGCCACCTGGTTGCGCAGGCCGTCGTTGATGCGCTGGGACAGCAGTTGCATGGCCCGCACCACCTCACCGTTGGTGGCGGTGTAGAACTTGGCAGTATCCGACACCCGGAACTTGGCGTAGGAATCGACGATCAGCGCCTTCTTCTCCTGGGTGAAGAAACGCTCTGGCTGCGAGTCGACCGTCAGCACCCGGCCGTCAAACTTGCGCACGCTGTTGACGAAGGGGATTTTCCAGGACAGCCCGGGCTGGAGATCCGGGTCGACCACTTCACCAAACTTGAGCTTTACCCCGCGCTCGGTTTCCTTGATCACGAACAGGCTGTTGCTGGCGATCCACAGTACCACCACCGCGAGAATCAGGACGATCATATTGCGACTGGACATATCAACGCCCTCCCCGGCCGGAAGTATTGGAGGCCGCCGCATCGCGGCGCAACTGGTCGGTCACCGCGTCGGTGATCTGGCGCAGCGTGTTGCTGTCCATGGACAGGCGGCGCGGTGCAGTGCTGGACTGGACTGGCGCCAGCTTGTCCAGCGGCAGGTACATCATGTTGTTGCCGCCCTCGACATCCACCAGCACCTTGCTGGTGGAACCGTAGACAGCCTGAACCGCGTCGAGGTAGAGGCGCTCACGGGTCACCTGCGGTGCCTTCTGGTACTCGGCGAGCAGCTGACTGAAGCGATAGGCCTCACCCTGCGCGTTGGCAACCACCTGTTCCTTGTAGGCACTGGCGTCCTCGATCTGCCGCTGGGCCGCACCGCGCGCCTCGGGTATGACGCCGTTGGCATAGGCCTGGGCCTCGTTTTTCACCCGCTCCTCGTCCTCGCGGGCCTTAATCACGTCGTCGAAGGCCGCCTGCACCTGGCGCGGCGGCTTGGATTCGTCGATGTTTACCTTGCTGACCAGGATGCCGGTCTCGTAGGCGTCGAGGTATTCCTGCAGGCGGGTGCGCACGTCCGCGGCGATCTGTTCCCGCCCCTCGGTCAGCACCAGGTCCATGCGGGTGTCGCCCACCACATGCCGCAGCGCACTCTGGGCCGCGTGTTGCAGCGATATCTCCGGGTCGCGCACTTTCAGCACGAACTTGGTGAGATCGTTGATGACGTACTGCAGTGACATCCTCACCTCGACGATGTTCTCGTCCTTGGTGAGCATGATCTCGTCCATGGTGACCTGCCGGACCTTGGTCGTATTGTCCGTGATCACTTCCTCGATCAAGGGCGCATTCCAGTGCAGGCCGGGGCCCACGGTCTCGACGTACTTGCCGAAACGCAGGACGACCGCGCGCTCCTGTTCATCCAGCTGGTAGAGGCCCATGAACAGGTAGATGCCGATGAAAACGGCGATCACCAGGCCGATCAAACCGCCCGAGATGCCGCTGCCACCGCTGCTACCGCCGCTGCGGCCCGAGCCGCCACCGAACAAACCGCCAAACTTTTCCTGCAGTTTTTTCAGCGCCTCATCGAGGTCGGGAGGACCCTGGTCGCCACCGCCGCCCCAGGGGTCTCGGGGGCCTTTATTGTTACCGCCACCCGGTTCATTCCAGGCCATATTCAGCTCCTGTTTAAAAGTCTGGGGAAGTCTAACAAATCTGGTGCGGGCGGGTTATACCTGAAGGCAAATACCGCAGGCCTAATCGAGCGACGCGCAGGGGGCGCTATTTGACGCGCACCAGCGCACGACTAGAACAACGGCTCCGGCCCTTTTTTCATCAGGCGATTCCACTCGGCGCGCGGCAGGCGCACCTGCAGATGGGTCCTGCCGTCCTCAGTGTAGCCTTCCGATTCGACGGCACCGAGGCGGTAGAGCGCAGCGCGCAGGCCGCCCTGGTCCGGCGCCAGTTCAAGCTCCTCGTTGACCATATCCTCACCCACCAGTTCGGACACCGCCTGCAGCAGTAGTTCGGTACCGGCACCGGTCACCGCGCTCAGCCAGACTCGCTGGGGCCGGCCCTCGGCATCGCGGTCGATGCGCGGTTCCATCTCCAGCAGGTCGAGTTTGTTGTAGACCTCGAGGCGCGGGATGCTGCTGGCACCGATTTCCTCGAGCACCTCCCGCACCTGGTAGATGTTGTCCTCGCGCTCGGCGCTGGCGGCGTCGATCACGTGCAGCAATAATTCGGCATTGAGGGTCTCTTCCAGGGTCGCCTTGAAGGCCTCGACCAGTTTGTGCGGCAGGTGGGCGATAAAGCCCACGGTGTCCGCCAGCACCACCGGGCCGACATTGTCCAGTTCGATGCGGCGCAGGGTCGGGTCGAGGGTGGCGAACAGCTGGTCCGCCGCGTAGACCTCGGCGGAGGTCAGGTAATTGAACAGGGTCGACTTGCCAGCGTTGGTGTAGCCGACCAGGGAGACCGTCGGGATGTCCTGGCGCTGGCGGGAGCGGCGGCCCTGGTCGCGCTGCTTGCGCACCTTCTCCAGTCGCGCGGTAATCGACTTGATTCGATGGCGCAGCAGGCGGCGGTCGGTCTCCAACTGGGTTTCACCGGGGCCGCGCAGGCCGATACCGCCCTTCTGGCGTTCAAGGTGAGTCCAGCCCCGGACAAGTCGGGTGCTCATGTGCTGCAACTGGGCCAGTTCGACCTGGAGCTTGCCCTCGTGGGTGCGCGCCCGCTGGGCGAAGATATCGAGAATCAGCCCGGTGCGGTCCAGCACCCGGCACTTGAACTCCCGCTCCAGGTTGCGCTCCTGGCTGGGCGACAGGGAATGGTTGAATATCACCACCTCGGCTTCCTGGCTGCGCACTTCCTCGAGGATTTCCAGGAGCTTTCCGCTGCCCACGAAGCTGCGCGGATCCGGCGCTGCGCGCGATCCCATTACGTAGGCGACCGGGTCACCACCAGCGGAAAGAACGAGTTCCTCGAATTCGCGCGGATCCTCGCGCTCGGATTCACTGTCGAGATTGAGGTGAACGAGCACAGCCCGCTCCCCGGACTCGGGTCGGTCAAAAAACAAGTGTACCTCTGGGGGTGGGCGAGCGGCGGCGGAAACCGCCGCTACAGCAATGACTAGCTGCCACTACCCTCTTCCGGGGGCTGCTGCATCGGCAGACGAACTACCCGACTGGGTACTACAGTGGAGATGGCGTGCTTGTACACCATCTGGCTCACTGTGTTCTTCAGCAGCACGACGAACTGGTCGAATGATTCGATCTGGCCCTGCAGCTTGATGCCGTTAACCAGGTAGATGGATACCGGAACACGCTCCTTACGCAGAAGGTTCAGGTAAGGGTCTTGTAAGGTATGCCCTTTTGACATAACTCTTTCTCCTAAACAGGCTCAACTCGAGCCGAAAAAAATTAAAATTCAGGTTTCACTGCGGAAGTCTATGGAATCACTGCCTCACCGGCCATTGCACCGGCGCAGTCCAACCTGGCAGCCCCCTGTGACCCACTCTTCGCATTATAGTGCATTCGCTGGCGCCTGGCCCGCTGCACTAACGTAAAAAGTTCTCGGCCAGCGCCGCTGGCGCCGCGCCGAGCCAGCCCGGGTATCTGTCTGACAAACCGCCCGCCGCGATGTTCCCCGCCGGGTCGGTAAAAATCCATTCCAGATCCGGCCATTTGCGCAGCCAGGTCAGCTGCCGCTTGGCCAGTTGCCGGGTCGCTGCGGTGGCCGCCTGCCTGGCCTCCTCCAGCGTATACTCCCCGGCCAGATACTGCCACATCTGGCGGTAACCGACCGAGCGGATGGCCGGCAGGCCCGCGTGCAGGTCACCCCGGGCGAACAGCCCCCGTACTTCCTGCTCGAAGCCCGCCTGCAGCATAAGGTCAAAGCGCAGGGCTATCCGCCGGTGCAACTCGCTGCGTTCCAGCGGGCAGAGCGCAATCTGCTGGATGGCGTAGGCGTCACCCGGGGCAGCGCCGTGCTCGGCATGCCAGGCGGACAGCGGCCTGCCGCTTGCGCGGAAGACTTCCAGCGCCCGCGACAGGCGCTGGGAATGATTGGGGTGTATGCGCGCGGCAGCCGCCGGATCCACAGCTGCCAGCTCGGCGTGCACCGCGGGCCAGCCGCGCTCCACTGCCAGCGCCTCTATCGACGCCCGGATGGCGGGGTCGGCTTCCGGCATCGGCGCCATGCCCTCGAGGAAGGCTTTGAAATAGAGCATCGTGCCGCCCACCAGCAGCGGCGTCCTGCCCCTGGCCACGATGTCGGCGCAAATTCTGGTGGCGTCCTCGACGAAGCGCGCAGCCGAATAAACTTCAGCGGGATCACAGATATCAACGAGGTGATGGGGATAATCCGGCTTGGCGCTGCCGATGTCGAGCCCCCGGTAGACCAGGGCGGAGTCCACGCTGACCAGCTCGCAGCCCAGGGTTTCGGCCAGTGCGATGGCGAGATCGGTCTTGCCCGACGCAGTGGGGCCGAGCAGGCAGATAAGGCGTGGCCGGAGATCGCTCACGCCGGCCTCAGCGCCCGCGGAGGAACAGCTTGTCGAGCTCCCCGAGACTCAGCTGGGTCCAGGTGGGGCGGCCGTGATTGCACTGTCCGGCCCGCTCGGTCGCTTCCATGTCGCGCAGCAGGGCATTCATTTCCGGGATGGTGAGCCGGCGGCCGGCGCGCACCGAGCCGTGACAGGCCATGGTGGAGAGCAATTCGTCCATATGCGCCTCGATACGCTCGGAGCTGCCGTACTCGATAAGATCGGCCAGCACGTCGCGCAGCAGTTGCTCGACATCCGCCTCGCGCAGCGCCACCGGCACTGCGCGGATCAGCAGCGACTCCTCGCCGGCTGCTTCCACCTGCATACCCAGCCCGGCAAACAACTCGGCGTGCTCGAGGGCCACCGCGACCTCCCGCTGGCTGACGGCCACCGGCCGCGGCACCAGCAGGGGCTGGCTGCGAATGCCCGCGTCGCCGCGGGAGCGCTTGAGGCCTTCATAGGTGATGCGCTCGTGGGCGGCGTGCATATCCACCAGCACCAGGCCGGCGGCGTTCTCGGCGAGGATGTAGATACCCTTGAGCTGGGCCAGGGCGTAGCCGAGCGGGGGAATTTCGCCCTCGGCGACCTCCCCGTCGCCGGCGGGCTGGTAGAGTTGCCGGTAGGCATCCAGGGCAGCGGGCCGGGCCGGGCCGCGATCGCCCGCCCAGTGGCCACCACCGCCTCCCGCAGCGCCCTGGCTCGCCGGCGCGAGCGGCAATCCTAGCGCCTCGCCGACCGGGCGCGCATCGCGCCAGGAGCCGCCGACGGGCAGTGCCAGTCCCGGCTGGCTGCGGATCTCCCCGGTATTGAGATCGACGATAGCCTCTGCCCGCTCGCCGCTGTGCTGGTGATCCGCCGGGCGCACTTCGGCGAGGCAGCGGTGCAGGCTGGAGAAGATGAAGTTGTGCACCGAACGCCCGTCGCGAAACCGCACCTCGTGCTTGGTCGGATGCACGTTCACATCGACGAGTGCCGGGTCCAGTTCGAGGTAGAGAACAAACGCGGGGTGGCGGCCGTGATAGAGCACATCCCGGTAGGCCTGTTTGATCGCGTGGGCGATCAGCCGGTCGCGGATGATGCGGCCATTGACGAAGAAGTACTGCAGGTCGGCCTGGCTGCGGGAAAAGGTCGGCAACCCCACCCAGCCGTGCAGGCGCAATGCCCCGGCGGTGTTCTCCACCTGGATCGCCTGCTCCATGAACGCCGGCCCGCAGATCGCCGCCACCCGACGCTGCCGCTCCGCGTCGCTCTCGCCGGCGCGAAAGTCGTGAATCCCGCGACCGTTGTGGCGCAGGCTGAAGGAAACGTCAAAGCGCGACAGCGCGAGGCGCTTGACCACCTCCTCGAGGTGGTTGAATTCGGTTTTCTCGGTGCGCAGGAACTTGCGCCGGGCCGGGGTGTTGAAGAACAGGTCGCGCACTTCCACTGTGGTGCCGCGGGGATGGGGCGCCGGCCGGGTCACCACCTCCATCTCGCGGCCCTCGGAGGCCGCCGCGTTGCCCTCGCTGCCGCCGTCCGAGGCATTGCTGGTGAGGGTAAGGCGGGATACCGAGCCGATACTCGCCAGGGCCTCACCGCGAAAGCCGAGGCTGCCCACCGCCTCGAGGTCTTCCAACGAGTGGATCTTGCTGGTGGCGTGGCGCGCCAGGGCCAGCGGCAGATCCTCCGCCGCGAGGCCGCAGCCGTTGTCGCGGATGCGGATCAGCCGGGTGCCACCCGCCTCGACCTCGATATCGATGCGCGTGGCGCCCGCGTCGAGGCTGTTCTCCAGCACTTCCTTGACCACCGAGGCGGGCCGCTCGACGACTTCGCCAGCGGCTATCTGGTTGGCCAATCGCGGGGAGAGGCGGTGAATTACAGGCATTTGGCTGTCCGGCCGGGGTTGTTACAGGTCCTGGGCCCCGCGTTCAGCTCGCGGGAATGGTCAATTTCTGCCCGACGACGATTTTCGAGCCGTCGATACCGTTGACGGTCTTGAGTGAGGTCAGCGGCACGTTGAAACGCTGGGCGATGTCGGAAAGTGTATCACCCCGGGCGATGATGTACTCGGTACCGGCCTCGGCCTTGTTCCAGGCCACCAGCGTGCCCGAGGGCGGGTGGGCGATAAACCAGCTGCGGATGCCGCCGTGGATCGCCCTGGCCATCTGCTTCTGGTAAGAGCTGGAGGCCAGCCGGCGCGACTCGTCGGGGTTGGAGATAAAGCCGGTCTCGACGAGGATCGAGGGAATGTCCGGGGACTTCAGCACAGCGAAGCCGGCCTGCTCCACATTGCGTTTGTGCAGGCGGGTGAGCCCCCCCATGTTGCGCAGGACATAGGAACCGACCTGCAGGCTGGCATCGAGGGTCGAGGTCATGGAGAGATCCGCCAGCACCCCGGCGAGGATGTCGTCGTGCTCCCCGAGATTCACCCCGCCAACCAGGTCGGAGGCGTTTTCCTTCTGCGCCAGGTAGCGCGCGGCAGTACTGGTGGCGCCGCTGAGGGACAGGGCATATACCGAGGCACCGTGGGCCTTCGGATTGGTGAAGGCGTCGGCGTGAATCGAGACGAAGAGGTCGGCCTGGCGCTTGCGCGCGAGGTCGCGACGGCCGGCGAGACTGACGTAGTAGTCGCCACTGCGGATCATGGTGGCGCTGAAGCCGGGATCTGCCGCAAACAGCCTTTCCACCTCGCGGGCAATCGCCAGCACCACGTCCTTCTCCCGCTTGCGGCCCGGCCCGATGGCGCCGGGATCCTCGCCGCCGTGGCCGGCGTCAATCGCGATCAGGATATTGCGCTTGCCGCTCTGGGCGACGCTCTTGGTGACCTCCGGCTCTGCTTGCGCAGTGGTGCTACCCGCCGCTGCGGGCACGACATCATAGAGATCAACCACCAGGCGGTCTCCCGCCTGCTCGTTGGCCTTGAGGGCGAAACTGCGCGGTTTGACCGAGTCGCCCATGTCGAAAACCACCCGCAGGTCTTCGCCCTCGCGCACGCCTGAGCGGATGGCCTTGATCGGGGTATTGTCGAGCTTGAGGGTGGGGAAATCGGTCTTGAGGCGGGCACCCTCCACATCGACCACGATGCGGGTCGGGTCTTCCAGCACGAACAGCTTGTGTTCCGCCGGGCCGCTGAGGTCGAACACGATGCGGGTGTGGTCCGGCGCGCGCCACAGGCGCACGTCCTGCACGTCCGCCGCCTGCGCGGCAGCAGCCAACAGCATCCCGAGGATTACCCCGATCCACGCCCTGCTCATTCCACTCACGCGCTCCGCGCCTGTTATAGCTGCGCTCAGGCCACGGCCAGCCGGCGCAGTGTTGCGTCACCCTTTGGGCTGTTGGCCGCCAGTGTCAGCAGGCGGCCCTCGCCTTTTCGCTCTATGGTAATCAGTATATCTGCCGGGGGCAAAACCCCGCAGCCCCGCTGGGGCCATTCGATGAGGCAGATTGCCTGTTCTGTGAAGTAATCCCGAATCCCCATGAATTCCAGCTCCTCGGGGTCGCCGAGGCGGTAGAGATCGAAATGGTAGAGACTCTGCCCGGGCAACTCGTAGGGCTCGACGAGGGTGTAAGTCGGGCTCTTCACCGCACCGCCGTGGCCAAAGCCGCGCAGGATACCGCGGCTGAACGTGGTCTTGCCCATGCCGAGGTCGCCCTCGAGGTATATCACCATGCCGCCGGTCAGTTCCACGGCGATGCGCTTGCCGCACTCCACCATCGCGGATTCGTCGGGTGCTTCCAGTTGCAGTTCGCCACTCATCCCAGCAATTCCCGCAAGAACGGCATCAGGTCGGACGCCAGCAATCCGCGCATGCCGGCCCGGGCGGCCCGGTCAGCCGCGCTGCCGTGCAGTTCGACACCCAGGGCCGCCGCTTCCAGTGCCGCCATCCCCTGCCCGAGCAGGGCGCCGATCACGCCGCTGAGCACATCGCCCATGCCGCCGCTGGCCATGCCCGGGTTGCCGGCGGTACTGAGCAGGGTGTGGTCTGCGCCGGCGACCAGGCTGCCGCTGCCCTTGAGTACGACCACTCCACCTAGCTGGCACTGCAACTGCCGCACGGCGGCGAAACGATCGGCCTGTACCTCTGCGTTGCTGACCCCGAGCAGCCGCGCAGCTTCGCCCGGGTGGGGGGTGAAGACCGCCGGACCCACCGGCTGCGACTTGTACCGCGCCAGCAGGTTGAGGCCATCCGCATCGAGCACCATGGGCTTGCCGCTGGCCAGCGCCGAGTTGAACAGAAATTCCGCCCAGGGGGACTGACCCAGGCCCGGGCCGACCACCAGCACATCGGCGGCCGCCAACAGGGGATTCAGATCCTCCCCCGACTCCACACCGCGGGGCATCAGCTCCGGGGTTCGGGCGACCAGGGGGGCGATGTGCCCGGCGCGGGTGGCCACTTTCACCAAGCCCGCGCCGCAGCGCAGTGCCGCTTCACCGGCCAGCGCCACCGCGCCGGCCATGCCGTGATCTCCGCCGATGACCAGCACGGTGCCACTGCTGCCTTTGTGCGCGGAGGCGCGACGTGGCGGCAGCCAGTCCAGCAGGACGGGCAGATCGAGCAACAGGGCATCTGGCTCGACCTGCGCGTATACCGCCGGCGGTACGCCCAGCGCGCTGAAGCGCAACTCGCCGACATAATCGGCCGCGTCGAGTGTGTAGAGGCCCCGCTTGCGGCCGATAAACGTCTGCGTGCGGTCGGCGCGAACAGCCACACCGAGCACGCGCCCGGTATCCGCGCACAGGCCCGAGGGGACATCCACCGCCAGCACCGGCTGGCCGAGCCGGTTCACCGCCTCGATGGCCTCGCGGTAGGCCTCGCGGACCTCACCACCAAGCCCGGTACCCAGCAGCGCATCGACCAGCACGCCTTCGGCGCGAAGTTCCGCGGCCGCAAATGGGCTGATCGGTACCCCGTTGGCCAGCGCCTGCCGCCGCGCCAGCAGGGCGTCGCCGCGAATTTTTGCCGGGTCGCCCACCTGCAGCACCGCGACCGGAATCCCCCGCTTGTGGGCGAGATCGGCAAGCAGGAAGCCATCGCCGCCGTTGTTGCCCGTCCCGCACAGCACCTGTACCAGCTGCGGCGCCGGCCAGGCCTCCAGCAGGGTGCGGAAGGCGGCGTCGGCGGCCCGCGACATCAGCCTGATGCCGGGTATCCCGTGTTCGCTGATGGCGCAGTGGTCCAGCGCCCGGGTCTGCTCCGCGGTGTACAGCCTGTCGAGTGTAGAGATATCCATTCCTGAGCCTTGTGATACGACCTGTGCTGGGCCGCCAGTTCTGGCAAAATTATACGCTCTTGTCCCCAGGCCGTGGCAGCGATGCAGTCCGTAGAACCCCAAGTATTTCTCGATCAGCTTCGCGCCTGGGCCAGCGAACTGGGCTTCCAGCAGTTGGGCGTGACCGATATCGACCTCGGTGAGCACCCCGCCTACCTGCAGAAGTGGCTCGACGCGGGCTACCACGGCAGCATGGACTACATGGCCCGCAATGCTCGAATGCGCGCCCAGCCGAACACGCTGATACCGGACACCTGCCGGGTGATCTCGGTGCGCATGGACTACCTCAACGATGACAGCGCCGAGTCAGTGCTGGCTTCTACCGAGTTGGCCTACATCTCCCGCTATACACTGGGGCGCGACTACCACAAACTGATTCGCAAGCGGCTGGCCCAACTGGCGCAACGAATCGCAGGAGAAGCCGGCGGCGGCAACTACCGCGCCTTTGTCGACAGCGCACCGGTCCTGGAGCGGGCGATCGCCGAACAGGCGGGGCTGGGCTGGATCGCCAAGAACACGATGCTGATCAACAGCGATGCGGGCTCGTGGTTTTTCCTCGGCGAGATCTACACCGACCTGCCGCTTCCCACCACCAGCGCACAGGAAACCAGGCACTGCGGCAGCTGCACCCGCTGCCTGGAGATCTGCCCTACCAATGCTTTTGTCGGCCCCTTCCAGCTGGACGCCCGGCGCTGCATCTCCTACCTGACTATCGAGCATCACGGCAGTATCGATCCCGAGCTGCGGCCATTGATGGGCAACCGGGTATTCGGCTGCGACGACTGCCAGCTGGTCTGCCCCTGGAACAAGTTTGCCCAGGCGAGCGGGGAGTCGGATTTCCGGCCGCGCCACGGCCTGGACAGCGCGTCACTGATCGAATTGTTCCTCTGGGACGAGCAGACCTTCCTGCGCAACACGGAGGGCTCGGCGATTCGCCGTATCGGCTACGAGCGCTGGTTGCGCAATCTGGCGGTGGGACTGGGGAATGGGCCGGCGACCGAGGAGGCCCGCGCGGGGCTGCGCAGTCGCCTGGATTTTCCATCGGCGCTGGTGCGCGAGCATGTTGAGTGGGCGCTGGCGCGCCTGGCCTAGCGCTGTTGGTGCGAATTTGCCGGCAAGGGCAAGGATCCGCCAGCTAGCCGCTAGTCGTTAACCTGCAGAAAGTGCTCCCGGTAATAGCGCAACTCCTCGATTGACTCGCGGATATCTTCCAGCGCCAGGTGCGCACCTTTCTTGTCCAGGCCGGCCTCCAGCTCCGGGCGCCAGCGCTGCATGAGAATCTTCAGCGTGCTCACATCGAGGTTGCGGTAGTGGAAATGCGCCTCCAGCTCCGGCAGGTGCTTGATCATGAAGCGGCGATCCTGGCAGATCGTGTTGCCACACATCGGCGAGACCCCTTTCGGCACCCACTGCTGCAGGAACGCCAGTATCTCCGCGGCGGCGCGGCGCTCGTCGTAGTCGCTGGCCCGCACCCGGGCGACCAGGCCCGAGCTGGTGTGATGCGTGGTATTCCACTCGTCCATGGCCGCCAGCCGCGCGTCGCTCTGGTGGAGGGCAATGACCGGCCCCTCGGCCAGGGTGGTGAGCTTGCTGTCCGTCACGATGACGGCAATTTCGATGACCACGTCCCGATCCGGGTCCAGTCCGGTCATCTCCATATCAACCCAGATCAGATTTTTCGGGTCCTGCATTATTCACTGCCTTGTTGTGCACTCAGGCCGCCAGTGTAACAAATAGCCTCGACAGGACTAGGCCGGCCCCCAATAATGCCGGCATGGGAAAACGCAAACTCAGCCGGCAGCAGGCCTGGCGGGTCGAGAAAATTCAGGAAGAGCGCGCCCAACGCGCGGCGCGTCGCGATGCCCAGGCGGAAGACGCCCTGTCCAACGGCGAACTGGGGCCGGAGCAGGAGGGCCTGGTGATTGCCCACTTCGGCACCCAGCTGGAGATCGGCAACGGCGAGGGCAGCACGCGTCGCTGCCACCTGCGCGCCAACCTGGAAGGATTGGTGACCGGCGACCGGGTGGTCTGGCGCGACGGCCAACCGACCGGCGTGGTGGTCGCCCAGCTCGAGCGCAGCAGTGAACTTACCCGCCCCGACGCCAGCGGCAAACTGAAGGCGGTGGCGGCAAATATCGACCAGATCCTGGTGGTGATCGCCCCGCACCCCGAGCCTCACGCCAACCTGATAGATCGCTACCTGGTGGCAGCCGAGCGGGTGGGCATCGAGCCGGTACTGGTAGTGAACAAGAGCGACCTGCTGGAGGCGGACCCACAACTGGCGGCCCAGCTGGCCCGTCTCGTCGCCATCTATCCGCAGCTCGGCTACCAGCTGCTGCACACATCCGCACGGGCCGGGGGACTGCGCGAGCTGGAAGACACCCTGCGCGAGCGCACCAGCGTTTTCGTCGGCCAGTCCGGTGTGGGGAAATCCTCCCTGGTGAACTCCCTCTTGCCGGACGCCGGCTTGCGGGTGGGTGAGCTGTCGCCGCAAACCCTGAAGGGCACTCACACCACGACAACCGCCCAACTGTTCCGACTCGAGTGCGGCGGGCGCCTGATCGACTCGCCCGGGATTCGCGAGTTCGGCCTCTGGCACATGAGCCGTGAAGAGGTGGAGTCGGGCTTCCGTGAATTCCTGCCCCTGCTCGGCCACTGCAAATTCCGGGACTGCCGCCACGAGAAGGAGCCTGGCTGTGCGATTCTCACCGCAGCGGCATCCGGCGGACTCAGTCCCGAACGGCTGAACAGCTACCGGCTGATGGTAGCGAGCCTGGAGTCAGACCCGCGCAGCTGAGGTCTGCAGGCTACTGCTCGCCGGTGCCGCCCAGTGCCTGCCCCATCCGCAGCGCAGCACCGGCCGAACAGGCCGGATCCAGCCGCACTGCGCCCTTCGGGAACAGCAGGATGACTGTGGAGCCCAGCTTGAAACGGCCCATTTCATCGCCCTTGTCGAGCTTCACAGGCGCCGGCGGTTGGCGGAAATCCACGCTCAGCGCCCGCGTCGCAGGCGGCGCGACCTGCCCCGCCCATACGGTTTCGATGCCGGCGACGATCATGGCCCCTACCAGGACCATGGCTACCGGGCCTACCGGGGTATCGAAATAGCAAACCAGGCGCTCGTTGCGGGCGAACAGATTCTCGACCCCTTCAGCAGTCACTGCGTTCACCGAGAACAGGTCCCCGGGGATGTAGGTGGTGGAGAGCAACTCCCCCTCGAGCGGCATGTGTACCCGGTGATAGTCACGCGGGGACAGGTAGATGGTGACGAAACTGCCGTCGGCGAATTCCGCCGCCCGCTCGGGATCGCCGCCGAGCAGCTCGATTGCACTGAAATACTGCCCCTTGGCCTGCAGCATGCGGCCATCGAGTATCGCCCCGCACTGGCTGACCACGCCGTCCGCCGGACTGACCACCGGCGCCGCAGCTATCGGGCGTGCACCTTCGCGCAAAGCCCGGGTAAAAAAGGCATTGAAGTTCGCATACTGGCGGTGGTCCGGCTCGGCCGCCTCCGACATGTCCACGCGGAAATGCCCGATAAACCAGCCGATGACCCAGTTCTTCAGGCCCTTCGGATGCTCCAGTTCGGCCAGCCATCCGGCAAAGCGGGAGAGCAAATGCTGGGGTACGATGTGTTGAACTAATATGAAAAGTGCGTCCATGAGGTGTAGTGTACTGTTAATAATGCGCGAGATGATGCCCACATCACGATGAATTTTCGACTGTTAATTACCTGTCTTCTCCTGTTGCCCCCGGCCCTCGCCCACGGCGAGACCGACCCGGGCGAAGGGCAGGAGGAGCCCAACTGGGTCGACGACAGCCATACCGTGATGATCGACCAGACCCAGGCGGCCACCCGGTGGCTGGACGACTTTTTCGGCGATGCCGATTATGACGTGGAGCGGGCGGAGTCGTTCCTGCGGCTGCAATTCATCGAGGACTGGGACCAGGAAGACGGTAACGAGCTCAAGGTGAGGGTTCGGGGCAAGGTCGAGCTGCCTAAAATTTCCCGCCGCCTGTCGCTGGTATTCGCCGACGACGATGACGACAACGCGACTACCGAGGAGCAGTCCGAACAGGATCGCTTTGGACTGCAACTGGAGGTCAAGGAAGGCTCGCGCTCGCGCATCGACGCGACCCTGGGCTGGTCCGGCGGTCACCTGCGTCCGGGTGTCCGCTACCGCAACGAGGGGCCAATTGCTACCGACACCAGCTACCGCTACATCCAGCGCCTGGAATTCGACCACAAGGACAAGGTCTACACCACCGGCCTGGTGGACCTCAACCACAGCCTCAATTCGACCAATGTCCTGCGCTGGTCCAACCGGGCGGTGTGGGGCGAAGAATCCGAGGGAGTGGAGTGGCGCTCGCGGATTTCCCTGCGACAGATCTGGAACCAGGGTACGAAAAAGCCGACCGCCTTCAATTACTACGCCGCGGTCAGCGGTGTCACCCGCCCCGAGGAGCGGGTAAAAAACTACCGTTTGGGAGCGCTCTGGCGACGCCGCGTGTACCGCGACTTTCTCTACCTGTCCTTCGAGCCGGCCTGGAACTACCGCAAGCGGGAGCTGGAAGACGAGCGCACCTCAGTGTGGTCGCTCACCATGAAACTGGAGATCGCGCTCCACAAGGAGCGCGACAAGGGTGATTGAGCCCTACAGGTTCTCTTCGGCGAAAGCCGCAAGCCGTGAACGCACGATGCCGTTCACATGCATGATGCCCGCGTGGGAGTACTGCTTGCTCTTCTCGACAAGGTAGGTCAGCCCCGAGGTGAGCGGACTGATGTACTTGTTGTCGATCTGCGCCAGGTTGCCCAGAACCACGATCTTGGAGTCTGCCCCCACCCGGCTGATTACCGACTTGAGCTGGAACTGGGTCAGGCCCTGGCTCTCGTCGATGATGATGTAGGCGTTATTGAACGATCTGCCGCGCATGAAGTTGAGCGACTTGAACTGGATGTTGGCGCGCTCTTTCACGTACTCGATACTGCCGTGGCAGGACTCGTCGGTACCGTGGAGGATCTCCAGGTTGTCGTCGAAGGCCGCCAGCCAGGGCGCCATCTTTTCCTCCTCGGTACCCGGCAGGAAGCCAATGTCCTCGGCTATCGGCGGCGTCGAGCGCGCCACGATCAGCTTTGAGTACTTTTTCTGTTCGAGGATCGCGTGCAGGCCGTAGGCCAGAGCGAGCAGGGTTTTCCCCGAGCCCGCCGGGCCGGTGAGTACGGTCATATCGACTTCGTCGTCGTCCAGCAGCGCCATCGCCATGGCCTGTTCCAGGTTGCGCGGCGCCAGCCCCCAGAAGCGCCGGTGCATCAGGTTGTCACGGCTGTCGCAGCGCAGGTAGACGTGCTCCGCATCCACCCGCTTCACGAAGGCCATGAAATCCTGGTCGTCGTGGAGAAACTGGTTCGGGTAGGCGCCGGGAAGCGACTCCCTGGGCACCCGGTGCAGGGTGATATCGCCCTCGCGCAGGGTATCGACCTCACTGATGGTGGACCAGAAATCACCCTCGATGTGCTCGTATCCCTTGGCCAGCAGGTCGATGTCGTCCAGCACCCGGTCGCGGCGGTAATCCTCGACATGCATCAGGCCCGAGCCCTTGGCCTTGATGCGCATGTTGATGTCCTTGGTTACCAGGCAGATGAAGGCATTGGGATTTTCCGCCTGCAGGCGCAGGGCGACATTGATAATCCGGTTGTCGTTGGCCTGGTCAGTGGTGCCGTCGAGGAAGGGCACATCGGAGTTGTCGCCCAGCAACTGGTCGGGGAAGATCGCCAGGGTACCCATCCCCAGCCCCTCGACATCCGATCCCGGCACCTCTACCCCATCCTGGATCTGCTGCGGCGTGGCGGCATCCACCACCTTGTCGATCATCTGTATGGCGATGCGCGCTTCACGACTGACCGTCTTGTCACGGCGGTCCTTGATATGGTCGAGTTCTTCGAGGACTGTCATCGGGATGACGACATGGTGGTGCTTGAAGGCGGTTACCGCGGTGGGGTCGTGCAGGAGGACGTTGGTGTCCAATACGTAGGTTTTCCGTATGACGGGTTTCAGGGTGGCAGATTTTTCTACGCGCAGGGCAGAGCCTGAATCCATAGAGTATTCCTCACAGCAAAGTCATAGTTAGGTCTGGGTGGGATGGCCCGGAGGTCGCAACGCAAGTCGGCGCCGCCTCCCCTTCCGGAAAAAGCGGGTACGGAAACTCCTGGATTGGGGCCGGCTTCTGGGTCCGGCGGGGGGATCAGCGGACTGGTACAGCCCTGGAAATTTGGCGAAATGGACGGTGTAGGGGGGCGGAGCTCCGTGGGCTCGGCGGCAGCGCCTTGGCGCTTATGATCTGGCGCCTGCGGCCCCCTTGTCACCGGGGAACCTGCGCCTGCGGTTGTTTCAAATCGACACCCGACGTGTTCGACACACCATCTGTGGGATCATTATTAGAGCGGCCCAGAGGCGCTGTCAACGCCAAGTTCCCCATAAGCGCAGGGAGCGGCATTATTCCGCGGGGCTCACTGACACGCGATGCAATATAGGCTAGGATAGCGGGCTTATCTTTTCAGCAATAATAGCGTTACATGCTCAATCAGGACTCCCTCGCGCAGCTGCAGGGCCTCAAGACCCAGATGGAGGCGGACAAAGAGCGCACCGAGGCCGTCGTCAAGGGCACTCAGGCTCGCTACGGTTTCGCCATTCTCGATGACGGCCGCGAAATCTTCATCCCGCCCGACGAAATGCTCAAAGCCTTTCCCGAGGACCGGGTGCGGGTGTGCATCCGCCCCGCCAAGGACAACCGGATTGTGGCCGACGTGGAATCCCTCGTCGAAAGCCCGCTGGCTGACTTCACCGGCCGCTGCGTGCGCAAGGGCAAGGCCTTGTTCGTGGAGCCGGACATGCCGCAGCTACGTCGCTGGCTGTTCATACCGCCCCACGCCCGCAACGGAGTGAAGGAAGGGGACTACGTCCGGGCCGCCATTCTTCGCCACCCAATCCGCGACGGCAAACCACAGGCCAAGGTTCTGTCAGTCATCGGCAACGATGATACCCCGGGCATTGAAAACGCCTACTGCATGGCCAAGTACCGCCTGCCGACGCAGTGGAGCAGCAGCAGCCGCAAAGACCTCGAAACGCTGATGACCCAGTGCACGCCGCTGGCCGATGAACGCCGCCAGGACCTCACCGACCTCGAATTCATCTCCATTGATGCCGCGAAGACCCAGGACATCGACGACGCCCTGTTTGCCCAGGTCGCCGAGGACGGCTGGACGCTGTTCGTCGCCATTGCTGACCCGACCGCCTATATCACCCCGGCATCCGGGCTGTTTGCCGATGTCACCGCACGCGGTACCACGGTTTACTTCCACGGTGACATCCTCCCCATGTTGCCGGAAGAGCTGTCCCAGGAGACCTGCGCACTGGCCGAGGGCGTGGACCGCCCCGCACTGGTGTGCCGTATTGCGGTAAAGGACAACGGTAAAGTTGGCGAATTCGAGTTTATCGAGGCCACCATCCGCTCCCGGGCCAAACTGTCCTACTACGCCGTCGACCGCTACCTGAGCGGGCAGGCGGACGAACTGATGATGCACGCCTCGCCGCTGGAAGCCCTCTACCAGGTCTACCGCGCGCTGCGTTCACATCGCGAAGAACACCACCTGGTGATGGAAGACCGGCGCGAATTCCGCTGGCTGCTCGATGACAACAAGCGCATCGAGAACATTGAGCCCTACGAGAAACTGCAATCGCAGAAACTGGTGGAAGAATGCATGATCGCGGCCAATCGCTGCGCCGCCGCCTTCCTGCAGCGCCAGCCCGGCGGCGTTTACGTCGTGCATCCCGGCTTCCGGGCAGACCGTCGGGAGGAGCTCCAGCGCTTTCTGGAAATGCACGCGCCGGAAGCGGCCTCGGAGGACCCGACTACCGTGGCCGGCTATGGCCGGATCATGCGCCAGCTGGCCTCATCCGAACACGAACTGCCGCTGCGCGGCATGATCAACCGCCTGCTGACCCGGGCGGAGCTTTCCATCGAGCCGGGACCGCATATGGGCATGGCCCTGGAGTGCTATACCAACTGCACCTCGCCACTGCGCAAGAGCCTCGATTTCCTCGTGCACCTGCGTATCAAACAGCAGCTGCGCGAAGAACCTGCCGACAGCGTGGAACCGGCCGTCATAGAGGCATTGAAGGAACGCCTGCTCAATGCCCGAGCGGCAACGCTGGAAGCCGAGCGCTGGCTGGCGGGGCGTTACCTGGAGAAGCTGGCAAGCAAGGCGGACACCAGCTTCCGTGCCCGTGTGAGCCACGTCACCAGCAGCGGCTTCAACGTGCGGCTGGATGACTGTGGGCTGGAAGGCTTTGTCGACCTGCGCAAGGATCCGGAAAAGTTCAGCTACGACAAGTGGACGGCCAGCCTGACCAGCACCACGAGGCGCTTCCAGCTCGAACAGCCCGTGGAGCTCCGCTTTGCCGGGGTCGACCGCGAAAATCTGTTCCAGGCGAATTTCGAATTGCTCCCCGGTTGCGGGCTCAAGCCAGCCAAGCCCCAGCTGGTCGAGGATGCCAGCAGCAGTGAAGAGGGATAAACGCGCTCAGTGATGGTGTCGGGGGAGCCCAGACTGGCTCTCCCGCTGGTGTATACCACTTCCCGGAGCCGCCGCTCCTTCACCCAGGCACGCCACCACCCGGCCCACCAGCTTGATCATTTCCTCCACCCCCAGGGCCCTGAGATAACTGCCCATTTCCTGCGGGGAGTCTGGCAACAGGTTGTCGTCTACCAGACGCAGGGTCTCAATGATTTCGCGCTCCTCGGCGGAATACTCGGCCCCCTGATCGAAGATCAGCTTGGTGAAGGTGTCTACTACGGCCATCTCGCTCACGTCATCTGTCGCGGCAGCCGGATTTGCAGGTCGCATCGATCAGTCTCTGGTCCCACTCCGTAGTCAAAGTGGGCTCTCGCTCTTGTTATAAGTTGGACCGAACAGTATCGGTCAAGCTTCGCGTCACAACTGATCAAATAATAGGCAATATTTCACACTTTGCCCAAATTTCGCGAGAAAACGCCAATCACCCCCTCAGAGGCGGCGCACGAACACGCTTTTCAGGTACTCGGTCTCGGGGATGGCGGGATGAATGGGGTGATCGGGGCCCTGGCCCTGCTGCTCCACTACCTGCAGGCGGCAGCCAGCCCTGACCCCCGCCTGCTGCAGCAACACCAGCATGTCCGGGCGGGTCAAATGCATGGAGCAGGAGGCGGCGACAAGCAAACCGTCGGCGCGCAGCAGGCGCAGGCCGAGCTCAAAGATCTTGCGGTAGGCCGCCTGGCCCTTCTTGATGTCCTTGCGCCTGGGGATGAACGCCGGCGGATCGATGATCACGACGTCGTAGCGCAGGCCCTCATCCAGCAGGGCCTGCAAGGTCTCCGCGGCAGAGCCCTGGCGTACCGACACCCGCTCTGCAAGTCCGTTCAGCCCGGCATTCGCCAAAACGCCCTCAAGGGCAGTGGCGGAGCTGTCCACTGCGCACACGGAAGCGGCGCCTGCTGCGGCCGCCTGGATCCCCCAACCGCCAATGTAACTGTAGACATCCAGGACGGAGCGCCCCTCGACCCAGCCGGCGACTCGGGCGCGGCCCATACGGTGATCGTAAAACCAGCCGGTTTTCTGGCCGTGGTAGAGCGGCGCCAGGAAGCGAACGCCGTTTTCATTCAGTTCGACGGCCTCGGGGACCTCCCCGTAAACCACCTCCGCGCCCGCCTGCAAACCACTGTCACGCCGCTCCCGACTGTCGCCTCGCAGGAGGATGCCGGCGGGATTCAAGGCCTGCACCAGGGCCTGCACCACGGGTTCGCGAAAGGCCTCGGCCCCGGCGTTGTTAAGCTGCACTACCAGGTACTGACCGAAGCGGTCGACGACAACACCCGGCAGGCCATCGCTATCGCCGAAGACCAGCCGGTACCAGGGGCCGGGAAAGATCCGCTCGCGCCCGGCCAGCGCAGAGGCGATCCGCTCGGCGCACAGCGCGTGGTCGAGGGGGCGCTCTTCGCCGGGGGCGTAGAGCCGGGCGCAGATCAGCGAATGAGGGTCGAGGTAGGCACTGCCGAGGACATCACCCCGGGCGTTGCGTACCACCACGGTATCCCCTGGCGCAAAACTGCCCACAGGGGATTTGCCGCTGTCGATCTCGTTGGAGTAGATCCACAGGTGCCCGGCGCGCAGGCGCCGGTCGGCGCCGGAGCGCAGGTACAACTCACCGGGCAGTGACACAGGGTTTCCTCGAGCAGTGGTCGAAAGCGGACTCAGTCGTCCTCGTCACAGGACGCGACATACTCATCGGCACTCAGCAGTCCCTGGAGCTCTGAGGTATCTTCAGGCTGCAATTTGAAGAACCAGCCATCGTTATAGGGGTCGCCATTGACCGTTTCCGGCTCGTCTTCCAGGGCTTCATTGACCGCGATAACCTCGCCGCTGATCGGGGCATAAATGTCAGACGCCGCCTTAACAGACTCCACCACACCGGCTTCGTCACCCGCGGCGAGCGTGCTGCCCACTTCGGGCAACTCGACGAACACCACATCGCCCAGCGCATCCTGGGCGTGGTCGGTGATGCCCACGGTTACCGTGCCATCCTCCTCCAGCCGGGCCCATTCGTGGCTCTTGGCATATCTCAATTCGCTGGGCGTATCGCTCATGTGGCGTCCTCTGAATGGTGGCCCCGGCTACGGGGGGCGGGATTGACCGGGTCATTCTAACTGCCGGCAGATGAAAAACAATACGACGGGCGGGCCGGGGCTGCGTCCGGGAGTTTGCGGGCACCCAGGGCTAGGACATACCCATCGCGTGCTTCATCAGCCGACGTTTGAGCGGCGCCGCGCTGGCGACACGGCGCATTCCCGCATTGCGCAACCAGCGCAGCGGCAGGGACTGCTGCTCAAACAAGCGCTTGAAACCTTCCATCGCCCCCATCATCAGCAGGTTTTCCCCCTTGCGCTGGCGCTGGTAGCGCGCCAGGACTTCCGTCCGGCCAGGTGGCAGGCCCTGCGCCAGGCCGCGCTCAATCTCAGCAGCCAGTGCCGCGACATCGGCCAGCCCAAGGTTGATACCCTGGCCGGCAAGCGGGTGGATGGTGTGCGCGGCATCGCCGACCAGGGCCACCCCCGGCTGGATATAGTCCGTCGCGTGGCGTTGCCGCAGGGGGAAACCGGCACGCGGACCGACCGCCACAACCCGCCCGAGCCTGGCCTCGGAGGCGCGGGTAAGCGCCGTGCAGAACTCCTCCTCGGAAGCCTGCAGCAGCGGCTCCGCAAGAGGCGAGTCCAGCGACCATACAATGGAGCAAAAGTGGGCGTCCGGGCTGCCCGGCATCGGCAGCAGGGCCAACGGCCCGCTGGGCAGGAAACGCTGCCAGGCGGTGTCGGCATGGCTGTTCTCGGTCTGGATCGTCGCCACGATCGCGTGGTGACCATAATCCCACTCCCGGGTGGCAAAGCCGCACTGCTTGCGCACCACTGACAGCGCGCCGTCCGCGCCGACCAGCAGTGGCGCTCGCAGCACCTCACCGCTCTCCAGCGTGACCCGCACGTCACCTTGCTCGCCGCGCGCAAAACTGGCCAGCCTGCGCGGGCTCAGGCATTCAACACCTGAGGCCGCCTCCAGTGCGCCGAGCAATGCGTCGACGATCGCGCGATTTTCGACGATGTATCCCAGCGCGGGAGCCTGTAACTCGGCGCAGTCAAATTCGATTTCAGCAGTGCCCTCGGCGTCCCAGACCGTCATGTGCCGGTAGGCACAGCTGCGATAATTGCGGATGTCCGCCCATGCCCCGAGCTGCTCAAGGAAACGAACCGACGCCGGGGTCAGGGCGCTGACCCGCTGGTCAAAGGCAGTAACGCCGATCTCCACGGGCAGCGGAGTGCGCTGCAGGGGTCGCGCTTCCAGCAGCGCCACCCGCAGCTGTGAGCGCGCCAGCGCAATGGCAGTCGCGCTGCCAGCGATACCGGCACCGACCACGATTATGTCGAAGTCGCGCGGGCTCAAGGCAAACTCTCCAGGTCGGCAGCACCGGCGCTGTAGCGCACGAACTGCTGCTTCAGGCCGGGCAGCAGATCGAGTGTCGATACTGCGAAATCCCGTGCCACGCCGAGCAGCGGGTCTGCGCTGGCAAACAGGGAGGGCAGGCGGTCACTGAATGCGATGGTGCGCCGCTGGTCCGCCAGCTGCCGGGCCTCGTAGCTGCGCAGCACGGACAGTTCGCCGCAGGACTTGCCCTGGTACAGCGCTTCTTCGAGCGTCTGCGCCAATACCGCCAGCGCACGCAGGGCCAGGTTGAAACCCTGTCCGGCCACCGGGTGCAAAGCGTGCGCCGCATTGCCTACCACGACAATGCCGCTGCGCACCTGTTCCGCCGCCTGTACCAGAGCCAGGGGATAGGAGCTGCGCTCGCCGACCTGCTGCAGGCGACCGAGGCGGTAGCCAAAGGACTCCTGCAGGGCGGCGAGAAACTCCGCCTGCGGGCACTGCAGCAGTTGCTCGCAACGGGCGGGCGGCAGTGACCAGACCAGCGCACTGCGGTGGGCCGCTGCGTCAATCCCCGGCAGGGGCAGCATCGCCAGGGGCCCACTGCTGGTGAAACGCTCGTAGGCACAACCGGCGTGGGGCTGGGCGTGAGCCACGTTGGCAACCAGTGCGTGCTGGCCGTAAGCTTTTTCGCCGGCGGCGAAGCCCAGCTGTTTGCGCAACGTGGAGCCGGCGCCATCCGCCACTACCAGCAGGCTGGCTTCCAGACTCGCCGGGACATTGCCGGACAGCGCCAGGCGGCTGCCACCATCTATGGCCAGCGCACTTTCCACCGAGGCGGGGCTCAACACCTCCACAGTGGAAGCCGCCAGTGCCGTCGCCAGGCACTGCCCCAGCCAGGGGTTTTCCACCACGTGGCCGAGTGCGGGCCAGCCGTATTCCTCCGCCCGCAGCAACGCACTGCCAAAGCGGCCGCGATTGGATACCTGAATAGTCTCGATTGCCGCGGCGTTGCGGGCGATATCGTCCCAGATGCCCAGCTGCTGGTAGATCAGCCGGCTGGAGAAACTCAGGGCGGTAGAGCGGGCGTCGAAGGAGGGGTGGTAGCGCGGCCGGCTGCGCTCGGCAGATGGCAGGGGGAATCCCTCGACCAGGGTGATTTTCACGCTGGCGGGCAGACGCGCCACCAGCAGCAGTGCGAGGCTGATCCCGACCATGCCACCACCGGCAATTACGATATCGCGCCGCTCGCTCATACCGCTGCCATCAGTGCCTCGATCGCCTCGGCACAGCGCGGTACGCCATCGGTCAACAGCTCGTGCCCATCCGCCGTAACCACCGCATCATCTTCAATCCGGATGCCAATGCCGCGCCATTTCCTGGCGACATTGGTGTTGTCCGGCGCGATATATATACCCGGCTCCACCGTCATCACCATGCCCGGCTCCAGTACCCGCCATTCTCCGCCTACCCGATAGTCGCCTACATCGTGCACGTCGAGGCCGAGCCAGTGGCCGACACGGTGCATGTAAAACTCCCGGTAGGCTCCCGCGGCTATTGCCGCCTCCGCATCACCCTCGAGCAGGCCCAGCCGGCACAGACCCTCGGCAATCACCCGGACGCTCGCATCGTGGGGCTGGTTCCAGTGATTGCCCGGAACAATCTCGGCGCAGGCGGCCGCGTGGGCGGCCAGAACCAGGTCGTAGATCTGCCGCTGCTCCGGGCTGAAGCGGCCGCTGACCGGAAAGGTGCGGGTGACATCGGCGGCATAGTGTTCCAGCTCACAGCCGGCGTCGATCAGGACGAGGTCGCCCTCGCGCAGCTTCGCGCTGTTGTCGACATAGTGCAGGGTACAGGCGTTGCGACCGCCGCCGACAATACTCTGGTAGGCCGGATAGCGGGCCCCAAGCTGGGCAAAGCGGTAGTGCAGCTCGGCCTCCAGCTGATATTCGTACATACCCGGGCGGCAGCTGCGCATGGCCTCGCGGTGCGCGGCAGCAGTGATTTCCCCGGCCCGGTGCATCAGCCGCAGTTCGGCGGCGCTCTTCACCAGACGCATGTCGTGTAGCATGTGGTCGAGATCGGTGAACTCGCCGGGGGGCACCGCCCCGGTGGCCTCTTTACTGCGAATTGTGTTTACCCACTCCATGATGCGCTGGTCGAAGCCGGCGCTGCGGCCCATCGAGTAATAGACCCTGTCGCGACCCTCGATAAGCCCCGGCAGGATCTCGTCGATATCGCCTATCGGGAAGGCGTCGTCGGCGCCAAACTGCTCACAGGCCCCTTCCGGCCCGGCTCGGCTGCCGTGCCATAACTCCTGGCCTGAGTCCCGCTCGCGACAGAACATGACGTACTCGCCATGATCGCGTGCTGGAATCAGTACCAGCACCGATTCGGGTTCGACGAAACCGCTGAGGTAATAAAAGTCGCTGTCCTGGCGGAAGGGGTAGCTGGTATCGCGGGAGCGCATCAGTTCGCGGGCCGAAGGGATGATGGCGATACTGTTGGCCTCCATCATGTCCATCAGGCGACGGCGGCGGCGGGCGAACTCGCTGCCGGCGATACGCAGTTTGCCGCCCTGGGGAGCGCCGGCCTCCTGGCGCAGGGTGGTCATCAGTGCAGGGAGGGCTCGCCGCCCTCATCCGCCGGGACGTGACTGTCCATATAGATATTCAGTGCACCGAAGCGCAGGTACTCAACCAGCTCGAAGTAACTGTCCTCCGCCTCGTCGTCCTCATCTTCACCTACCGCAGCTTCAGCGATGGCGGCAAAATCGGCGAGGATCTCGCCACTGTCCTTCGGCAGCTCCGCCCGGCTGACCTGCGCATAGCCGCGGAGAAAGCCACGCACCCAGTCTGCCAGCGCAGTGGTGCGCACCTCGATTTCCTCGTCGTCATCGGGCAGCAAGGGGTGAAAGTCGAACTCTTCGTCCATCAACGCAGCCGCCGAGACGCCGTATAGCGCCATTACCAATTCCGCCAGGGGCCCGTACAGGTCGACCGCCAGGGCCTGGTTCAACAGCGCCAGGCCGGCCTCCGGCTCAGCCGGCGCTCCCGCCGCCAACAAGCCGCAGAGGCAGCCATGCAGGGTAGAGGGGCTCGCCTCGACGCCCTGTTCCAGCAGATAACCGGCTACCTCGTCGAAGTCGAATGGGGTATTGGTAAAATCTGTATCGTCAAACATATCTGCACCGGGCGCACTCTGCCGACGGTTTCGTTGAATTTCCAGGAATGTGTGGCAGGCCGTTGATTTTCATTGATTTTGCTTCGTTGACCCGATTCTGTGGCGCCATTATAGTAAAGCTCCTGTCAAGCTAAGACCAGTACAACTCCATGGCGGAAAAGCAAGTGAAGGCACTGGAACAGAAGATCGACGAACTGATCAAACTCTGCCAGGAACTCAACCGCGAAAACAAACTGCTGAAAGCCCGGTCCACCAGCTGGGAGCAGGAGCGGCAGGAACTCATCGACAAAAACGAAATGGCACGCTCCAAGGTGGAAGCCATGATCACCCGTCTGCGCACAATGGAGTAATTCGGTGGCCCAGCCTCACACCGTCACGGTCAAGATTCTCGACAAGGAGTACCAGGTCGCCTGCCCCGAAGAGCAGGAGGCGGAACTGATCGTGTCGGCGAAATACCTGGACAAGCAAATGCGCAGCATCCGCGATTCCGGCAAGGTCATCGGCCTGGAGCGTATCGCGGTGATGGCCGCCCTCAACATCAGCTACGAACTGCTGCAGGCTTCGGACCAGACCTCGACCAGCGCGGTGGAGCCCGACAACGGCAGTATCGAGAAGCTCAGCCGCAAACTCGACGACGCCCTGTACCAGCTGCGACAAATGGAAATCGGCTGAGCGGCCCTCATCACGGCAAAAAAATCAAGGGCGAAGCCCGGTTCCGCCTGCGCTATACTGCCCCCAGATCCCTGGCGTATGCGCCAGGCAGACAGTCCTCGAGCCGATAAATGTTATACCGGGGGTGTCTCGCCGCTGTTGGTGTGCAGGTCCGGCCAATGACCGGAAAGCCTTATGCAGTGCAGATGCCCCCCCTTGAACCATCGGGTTCAAGGGCAGCGCTGTCAGCGGTACGCCGGGAATCTCTTCCATGACCACCATTTCGAGCGAGAAGCGCCTGCTGCGCCAGCAACTGCGGCAGTGGCGCAACAGCATTCCCGCCGCCGAGGCCGAGGCTGCAGCTCGCACGCTTTACGCGCAGGTGCACAATATCCCCCAATGGCAATCCCGCCAGCACATCGCCGGCTACATAGCCGCCGACGGTGAACTCGATCCCGCTCACCTGCTGGTATCGCTGCACGACAGTGGCCGGCAAATCTACCTTCCGGTCATCGCAGCGGAAAGCGAACTTCGTTTTGCACCCTGGCATCCTGGAGCACCGATGCGAGCCAATCGATTTGGCATCCCGGAACCGGCGACAGGCCAGCCAACCGTGTCCGCCGCCGCCCTGGACGCGGTATTGATGCCCCTGGTCGGCTGGGATAGAAGCGGGCTGCGCCTGGGTATGGGTGGGGGTTACTACGACCGTGCACTGGAGGATTATTCGGGGCTGCGCATTGGCCTCGCCTACACGTTGCAGGAGGTAGACTCCCTGCCGGGGGAGCCCTGGGACATCAGGATGGATTTTGTCGTGACGGAAAGAGCCCTGCACAAGTGCGGGGGCTGAGTCGCTGAGCCTGCCGCCGCGGGTGGTACCCGCAGCGAGGTCAGTCTTCGATGATGACGCCTGCCTGCAGCTCGGAAGCAGGAGCGGCAACGGTATCGTTGGCGGCCATGGGGAGCATCAGGCTCACCACGAGGCCAAAACCAAATACCGCCATAAGTACTAGCATCAGGTCTGGTTTACGTTCCACGCTGAATCACACTCTCTTAATCACATCCCATGGCCTGGCTCTTCTGCGAGAAGCCTTCGCCGCTCTTATTGGGTCTACCGCGGTTGTCCGCACTGGCAAACAACTTTCGGCATTATTTCACAAGCATCTAGACTGTCCAGACCTGCGAAAGAAAAAAAGCCGGAAAAGCGGAATAAATTTATCTTTTAAACGTTATTTGCCCCGGACGACCTGACACGCTGCCTGTCCGGCGCAGCTACTCCCCTGGCCGCCGCCCGAGATACAGGTGATAGGCGAGGTTTTCGGTCTCGTCCCAGTAGCGAAAGCCGATGCTGTCGAGCACCTGCTCAAACTCCTTCAGGTCACCCGGCTCAACCTGGATACCGACCAGAATCCGACCGAACGCAGAGCCGTGGTTGCGGTAGTGGAACATGGAGATGTTCCAGCTCTGCCCGAGCCCCGAGAGGAAGCGCGCCAGGGTTCCCGGGCGTTCGGGAAATTCCACCCGGTAAACCCGCTCGTGCGACAGCTCACCGGGAGCGTGCCCGCCCACCATGTAGCGCACGTGGAGCTTGGCGACCTCGTTGTCCGACAGGTCCTGCGCCGCGTAGCCTTTTTCTGCGAGGTGCTCCAGCAGGCCGGCGAGATCTTCACCGCCGGGGATGACCGACAGGCCGACAAAAACCTGCGCCGAGCCCGGATCCGCGTAGCGATAGTTGAATTCGGTGATGTTGCGCCGACCCAGCGCGTTGCAGAAGCTGCGGAAGCTGCCGCGCTTTTCCGGGATCGTCACCGACAGAATCGCCTCGCGCTGCTCGCCGATCTCCGTGCGCTCGGAGATGTAACGCAGGCGGTCGAAATTGGTATTGGCGCCGCTGACGATCGCCAGCAGATTCTGGCCGCGCACACCCTCGCGCTCGACGTAGGTCTTGAGGCCGGCCAGGGCGAGCGCGCCCGCCGGCTCCGCGATGCTGCGGGTGTCCTCGAAGATGTCCTTGATGGCCGCGCACATTTCATCGGTGCTGGCGGTGATCACCTCGTCGACGGTTTCGCGAATAACGCGGAAAGTCTCCTTGCCGATCTGCGCCACCGCACAGCCCTCGGCGAAGATGCCCACCTCCGGCAGCTTGTCCCGGCGCTGGCGCTCCATGGCCAGCTTGAGGCAGGCGGCGTCCTCAGGCTCCACAGCGATGATGCGGGTCTGCGGCCAGACATAGCGGATGTACGCCGCCACGCCGGCCATCAGGCCGCCGCCGCCGACCGGTACGAAGATGGCATCGAGCGGTTGCTGCAACTGGCGGACGATTTCCATGGCCACGGTGCCCTGGCCGGCAATGACGTCGGGGTCATCGAAGGGGTGGACGTAAACCAGCCCCTGGCTGTCCACCAGCTCCTGGGCTTTATCAGCAGCCTCCTCGAAGGAATCCCCGTGCAGGACAACTTTGCCACCGCGGTTGCGCACCGCGTCGACCTTGATAGACGGCGTGGTTCGCGGCATCACGATAGTCGCCTTCACGCCCATGCGGTGGGCCGCCATTGCCAGGCCCTGGGCATGGTTACCGGCTGAAGCCGCAACGACACCGCACTTGCGCTCTTCCTCGCTCAGCTGCTGCATCTTGTTGTAAGCGCCGCGCAGCTTGAAGGAGAACACCGGCTGCAGGTCCTCGCGCTTGAACCAGACGTGATTGTCGAGGCGGCGGGACATCAACTCGGCGCGGTCCACCGGGGTTTCCCGGGCGACATCGTAGACCCGTGCGTCGAGGATGCGCTTTATGTACGACTGGGGCATGTTAACTACCAGCTGGCGGAGATGCGGCAATCTTAAAGCAGCGGCGGGAGATTACCAGTCCTCGGCCGTAGATCCGGGATTTCGACGTTGCCGGCAATCCGAAGCGAGACTACCGAGCTGCAAACCCCGGCAACTCCCGCGTGCTCGAAAGCGTTTTGACTCGCCGCGGAAGTTGCCGGGGTTTGCAGCTTTCGAACCAGCGGGGAACATCCCGCCGGATCCGCGAGACAAAGTGCAGCAACAAAATTCGCAAGCGCTGAATCGCCGTCTATAATAGCCACCCCCCGCAGCCCACAGGCCCAGCCCCCATGACCCAGGACGAACTCAAACAGGCCGTCGCCGAAGCCGCACTTGCGTATATCCGCCCGCATATCGAGCGCGATACCGTCCTCGGCATCGGCACCGGCTCCACCGCCAACCTGTTCATCGACTGCCTTGCTGAGATCAAGGGGCTGATCAGTGCGACAGTGGCGAGCTCGGAGGCCTCCGCCGAACGGCTGCGCAAGCACGGCATCCCGGTGCTGGATCTCAACGCCGTGGACAAGGTCGATTTCTATATCGACGGCGCCGATGAGAGCAACCGGGCGCTGCAGCTGATCAAGGGCGGCGGCGCCGCCCTGACCCGGGAAAAGATCGTTGCCGCCGTGGCGGATAAATTCGTCTGTATCGCCGATGCGTCGAAGCTGGTCCACACCCTCGGTACTTTCCCGCTGCCGGTCGAGGTGATTCCGATGGCCCGCAGCCACGTGGCCCGGGAACTGGTAAAACTGGGTGGCGACCCGGTCTACCGTGAGGGTGTGGTAACCGATAACGGCAATATCATTCTCGATGTCTATAACTTCCCGATCGCACAGCCGCTGGCGACCGAGGCAAAAATCAACGCGATCACCGGCGTGGTCACCAACGGTCTGTTCGCCCTGCGCCCGGCGGATGTTCTGCTCCTCGGCACTGCCGAGGGCGTGCAAACCCTTTACGCTGAATAGGCCTAACGGCGCAACGAAGCCGGATATACGAGGGAGAGCAGCCAGCGCCAGAAGCTGTTGCCTCCGAGCACTTGCCGGTCGACCCCGTCGAAGAATCGGGCCAGCGCCTCCGGATCGGCGAAGAAGTCCATCCGCGTGGTGAAGCCCTGCTCCGGGTCCAGTTCGCGCACCACCCGCGCCGGATTTCCCGCCACCACCACATTGGCGGGTACGTCCCGGGTAACCACGGCGCGCGCAGCCACCACCGAGTTGTCGCCGATGGTCACGCCCTTGAGTACCGTGGCGTGATCCCCCAGCCAGACGTTGCGACCGATATGTACCGGCATCACGCGCTCATCGCGACGGGTGCGGTCATAGATCATGTGCCAGTCACTGTCCGTGACGTAGACACCGTGGGCAAACATGGTGCCATCGCCGATCACGACCTCGTCGCTGGCACTGACCCGGCTACCCGGGCTCATCAGTACGCAATCGCCGATCTGCACCCGGCCCTTGCCGGGCTCACGCCCCCAGACGCCGATCTCCACCGGGCTGTTGCGCTCGCCGATGGCGGTCAGGCTGTGGCCGATACGAATGTTGGGGCCGGAGATGCGCACATACCAGGGTTTCATGACCGTGGAGTAGGGCCCCAGGCTCTCACACTGCGGTGCGAGAAAGTAAGCGGTATACCAGTCGCGAAAACGCAGGTAGGCCTTTTTTACCCAGTAGGGGCGTAAATCTTCACGCACTGACTATGGCTTCCTTTTATTGCACGACGCGCTGGTCGTCTATCATTGCGACAAGCAGCGGCCCAGACGGCCGGGTGCCAATCCGAGCACGAAAGGTAACGCAGGACCACAGAATTGCAAACCGACTCCCGCCCCGTCAGCAGTAACCAGCCCTGGGTACACCCCCGCCTCGCTGAGATCGTCCAGCGCCACCGGGAGAAAACCTGGCGCAAGCCGGTGGCGAAGCACAACCGCGAGGCCTTTGACCAGCTGAGCGCCCTGCACCAGCAAGACCCGCGGCCGCTTGTTCTCGATTCGTTTTGCGGCACCGGGCGCAGCACTGAAATTCTGGCCCAGAAATACCCGGGACACCGCGTCGTCGGCATCGACCAATCTGAGCAGCGCCTGGGGCGCCACATTCCCGGGGCGGGCAACTACCTGCTGTTGCGCGCCCAGTGCGAGGACATCTGGCAGCTGATCGCCGAGCAGCGCTGGCAGGTCGATTGCCACTACCTGCTTTACCCCAACCCCTGGCCCAAGTCGGCCCACCTGCAGCGGCGTATTCACGGCCATCCCGCGTTCGAGCTCCTGCTACAACTGGGCGGCGCTGTCGAACTTCGCACCAACTGGCAGGTCTATGCGGAGGAATTCGGGCTCGCGATGGCCCTTGCCGGGCGCATCGGCAGTATCCACCAGCTTGTCCAGCCGGAGGGGCTCACACTGTTCGAGCACAAGTACCACCGCAGCGGCCATGCCCTGTGGCGCTACCGGGCCCCGGCCGCCGTGACGAACGCCGGGGAATGAGCTACAGTCCTCGCACCGCAGTGAGGTGAAACTATGTCCAGCAAGCACAACGACCCGGTTTGGGACCGCATTCGCTCCGAAACCGAAATTCATGCTCAGGAAGAACCGATCCTGGCGAGCTTCCTGCACGCGACCATCCTCAATCACAAATCTCTGGAGTGCGCGCTCAGCTTCCACCTGGCGAGCCAGCTCGACAGCCCTACTGTCAGCTCGCTGCTGCTGCGGGAGGTCATCCTGCACGCAATGGAAAATGACCCGGGGATAGTCGAGGCCATTCGCGCGGACCTGCTGGCGGTAGTCGATCGCGACTCCGCCTGCCACGAGCTGTACATCCCCTTCCTCTACTTCAAGGGCTTCCACGCCCTGCAATCCCACCGCATAGCCCACTGGCTGTGGACCAACGGCCGCCAATCCATGGGGCTGTTCTTCCAGAACCGCGTCTCGGTACAGTTCGGCGTGGACATCCACCCCGCGGCGAAAATGGGCCACGGCATCATGCTGGACCACGCTACCGGCCTGGTCATCGGCGAGACTGCAGTGGTCGGCAACAACGTCTCCATCCTGCAGTCGGTCACCCTGGGCGGTACCGGCAAGGAATCCGGAGATCGCCATCCCAAAATCGGCGACGGCGTGCTGATCAGTGCCGGTGCGAAGATTCTCGGCAACATCCGGGTCGGGGAGGGCGCCAAAGTCGGCGCGGGCAGCGTGGTGCTCGACGAAGTCGCACCGCACACGACCGTGGCGGGCGTGCCTGCCAAAGTCGTCGGCAGGCCCGCCTCCGAGTCACCGGCCCTGGATATGGACCACGATTTCTGCTGCGATTCCGGCGAGAAGGCCAAGCGCGCGTAGAGAAGGGGCTACCCCGGCAGAGCAGGGCTCAACTCTGGAGCCCCCTGGGTTGCAGAGATAAGAGTTACGCTACTGGCGAGTAAGCGCCGGTGCTTGCGTATTGGAAACATCCAAAGCGCAAGCACCCTGAGGGCGAAGCTCAGCCGTCGAGGTGATACTGCGGCGACAACTCCTGCACCGCATCTACAAAGGCGGTGACATGATCGGGGTTCACGCCAGGGGTAATGCCGTGGCCGAGGTTGAATACGTGGCCGCTGCCATGGCCGTAGCCGGCGAGAATCGCAGCGACCTCTTCGCGGATCCGCGCCGGTGAGGCAAACAGCATCGATGGATCCATATTGCCCTGCAGGGCAACCCGGTCACCGACCTGTGCGCGGGCGACACCGATATCTGTAGTCCAGTCGATACCAACCCCGGTCGCACCACAATCGGCGATGGCGGAAAGCCACTGGCCACCACCCTTGGTAAACACGATCACCGGCACAGCGCGGGTTTCCTCGTTGGCCTGCAGCCGGCTGATCACCCGCTGCATGTATTTGAGGGAGTACTCCTTGTAGCCGCTGGCAGAGAGGCTGCCGCCCCATGTGTCGAAAATCTGCAGAGCCTGCGCGCCTGCGCGAACCTGGGCGCCAAGGTAGTCGGCCACCGCATCCGCCAGCAGGGAGAGCAGGGCGTGCATCAGCTCCGGTTTGTCGTAGGCCATGCCCTTGACCTGGGCGAAGTCTTTCGAGGAGCCGCCCTCGACCATGTAGGTCGCCAGCGTCCAGGGGCTGCCAGAGAAACCGATCAAAGGTACCAGGCCATTCAACTCCTTGCGGATGGTGCGCACGGCATTCATCACGTAGTCGAGATCATCATCAGCCTTGATACTGTTCAATGCGGCGAGATCGGCCTCGCTGCGCACGGTCTTGCGAAATTTGGGGCCCTCGCCCGTCTCGAAATACAGGCCGAGTCCCAGAGCGTCGGGAACAGTGAGAATATCGGAAAACAGGATGGCCGCATCCATCGGGTAACGGCGCAGCGGCTGCATGGTGACTTCACAGGCGAGTTCGGCATTCTTGCAGAGGTCGAGAAAGGACCCTGCCTGTTCACGGGTCGCCCGGTACTCGGGGAGGTAGCGCCCGGCCTGGCGCATCATCCAGATCGGGGTGCGGTCTACGGGCTCGCGGCGCAGGGCGCGAAGGAATCGGTCGTTTTTCAGCTCAGTCACAATGCCACCTGTTGTTTAGTGCGGCGGCATTATCGCATTTTGTTGCGGGCATCTGAATGCAAGAATCAACTGGGCTTTTTTGCCGTCGAACCGCCGGGCAAGCCAAACTGCGCTCTGCGGCGCAAGCATCCGGCGCTGACTCTTCCCACGAGAGGAGTCGAAACGCTTTCGAGGAGCATGGAAGCGTTAGTACCGGATGCGGGAGCGAAGGCACCCCGCCCAAACCCGGCCTCGCGCTCGCTTCGAACAGGAGCCGATCAAACCTCAAGGAAATCGAGAATACCCTCGGCCGCCTGGCGTCCTTCCCAGATCGCGGTCACCACGAGGTCGGAACCCCGCACCATGTCACCGCCGGCAAAGATCTTCGGATTCGAGGTCTGGAACTTGAACTGCTGATTTTCCTCGGCGACCACACCCTTCCAGTCGTTGACGGTCACATCGACATCAGCCAGCCACTCGGGAGGACTGGGCTGGAAACCGAAGGCAATGATCACAGCGTCAGCCTCGAGGATTTTCTCGCTGCCGGGAATCGGCTGCGGGCGACGGCGGCCATCGGCGTCGGGCTCACCGAGTTCAGTCTCGACAACCTTGACGCCACAGGCCTGGCCAAAATACTCCACCACCTCTATCGGCTGCCGGTTGTACAGGAACTCTACGCCTTCCTCCCTGGCATTTTGCACTTCCCGGCGCGAGCCCGGCATGTTGGCCTCGTCGCGGCGATAGGCACAGATTACCTGTTCCGCCTGCTGACGCACCGCCGTGCGCACACAGTCCATGGCGGTGTCGCCACCACCGAGAACGATGACGCGCTTGCCCTTGAGATTGACGTAGGCCTCGGCTGCCTGCTCGATACCGAGATTGTGGTTCACGTTGCCAATCAGGTAGGGCAGCGCCTCGTAGACACCGGGGAGGCTCTCACCGGGGAATCCGCCCTTCATGTAGGTGTAGGTACCCATTCCCATGAAGACCGCGTCGTACTCCGCCAGCAGTTCGTCGATGGTGACGTCCTTGCCCACTTCCGTATTGAGGCGGAACTCGATGCCCATGCCCTCAAACACCTCGCGACGCCGCACCATAACCTGCTTTTCCAGCTTGAATTCCGGGATACCGAAGGTCAGCAGACCGCCGATCTCCGGATAGCGGTCGAAAACCACCGCCTTCACACCGTTGCGGGTAAGGACATCGGCGCAGCCGAGGCCCGCGGGGCCAGCGCCAATGATCGCTACTTTTTTGCCGGTTTCCACCACGCCGGAAAGGTCCGGCCGCCAGCCCATTGCCAGCGCGGTATCGGTAATGTATTTCTCGGAGGAGCCAATGGTGACCGCGCCGAAACCGTCGTTCAGGGTGCAGGCACCCTCGCACAGGCGGTCCTGCGGACACACCCGCCCGCAGACTTCCGGCAGGGTGTTGGTCTGGTGGCTGAGTTCGGCCGCCTCGAACAGGTTGCCCTCGGAGACCAGCTTCAGCCAGTTGGGAATGAGGTTGTGCACTGGGCACTTCCATTCACAGTAGGGGTTGCCGCACTCCAGGCAGCGGTGAGACTGCTCTACAACCTGCTCACGGGTAAACGGGTTGTAGATTTCCACATACTCGTGCTTGCGTTCGTCCAGCGCCTTCTTGTCGGGGTCGTTGCGGCCGACATCGATGAACTGGAACGAATTCGACAAACGGTTACTCATAAAAGCTTCTCCAATCCCCGCGTCAATCGGTGTTGCGCAGGCGGGACAACAGACGATCGAACTCCGCAGCCTTGGGCTTCACCAGCCAGAACTTGCCGACGAAGTCTTCAAAGTTCTCCAGCAGGTGGGCGCCCCAGGCGGAGCCTGTTTCGGCAACGAATTCACGGATATTGCCGCGCAGGTGGTTGCGGTAGGCTTCCATGTACTCGGAGCTGACCCGGTGGATATCCACCAGTTCACTGTTGTACTTGTCGATAAAGGTACGGTCGAGGTCCAGCACGTAGGCGAATCCACCGGTCATCCCGGCACCGAAGTTCACACCGGTGGTGCCAAGCACGGTGATGTTGCCGCCGGTCATGTACTCACAGCAGTGATCACCGGTCCCCTCTACCACCGCGTGGGCACCTGAGTTGCGCACGGCAAAGCGCTCGCCGGCGATCCCCGCCGCAAACAACTTGCCGCCAGTGGCGCCGTACAGGCAGGTGTTGCCGATAATTGAAGCTTCCTGGGATTTGTACTCCGCGCCGGCTGGCGGGTAGACCACCAGCTTGCCACCGGCCATGCCCTTGCCGACATAGTCGTTGGAGTCACCTTCGAGATACATGTGCAGGCCACCGGCGTTCCAGACACCGAAACTCTGCCCTGCGGTCCCTTTGAGGCGCAGCACCACCGGGTTGGATTCCATGCCGGTGTTGCCCCAGCGCCTGGCAATTTCGCCGGACAAGCGCGCGCCGATCGAGCGGTCACAGTTGCACACGTCGAACTCGAATTCACCGCCACTGCCAGCTTCGATGGTCGCCAGGGTTGCGGCGACCATGGCCTCCGCCTTTTCACCCTTGTCAAAGGGCTCGTTGCGGCTGACCTGGCAGAATTCCGGCTCGTCCTTGGACTGGGCGTCCTTGTACAGAATGGGCGAGAGGTCCAGGCGGGCCTGCTTTTCGGTTTCACCGGGCAGCAGTTCCAGCAGGTCGGTGCGGCCGATAAGTTCTTCCAGTGACGCCACACCCAGCTTCGCCAACCATTCGCGCACTTCGATTGCGATGAAGGTAAAGAAATTCACCACCATATCGACGGTGCCCTTGAAGTGGTCGTCGCGCAGCTTCTGGTGCTGGGTCGCGACACCAGTGGCGCAGTTGTTGAGGTGGCAGATACGCAGGTACTTGCAGCCCAGCGCCACCATCGGCGCAGTACCAAAACCGAAACTCTCGGCGCCGAGGATGGCGGCCTTGATCACGTCGAGACCGGTCTTCATGCCGCCGTCGGCCTGCAGGCGGATATTGCCGCGCAATTTGTTGCCGCGCAGGGTTTGCTGCACCTCCGCCAGGCCCAGTTCAAAGGGTGAACCGGCGTAGCGGATGGAGGTCAGCGGGCTGGCCGCAGTGCCCCCATCATAGCCGGAAATGGTGATGAGGTCGGCGTAGGCCTTGGCGACACCCGCAGCGATGGTACCGACACCGGGCTCGGAAACCAGCTTGACCGAGACCAGGGCCTCTGGGTTGACCTGCTTGAGGTCGAAAATCAGCTGGGCCAGATCCTCGATGGAGTAGATATCGTGGTGTGGCGGCGGTGAAATCAGGGTCACTCCGGGCACGGAGTAACGCAGCCGGGCGATCAGGTCGTTCACCTTGCCACCGGGTAACTGGCCACCCTCGCCGGGCTTGGCGCCCTGGGCAACCTTGATCTGTAATACCTCGGCGTTCACCAGGTAGTGCGGGGTAACGCCGAAGCGGCCCGAGGCGATCTGCTTGATCTTGGAGGATTTCTCGGTGCCGTAACGGGCGGGGTCCTCGCCGCCCTCGCCGGAGTTGGAGCGTGCGCCCATCCGGTTCATCGCCACTGCCAGGGCCTCGTGGGCTTCCGGGCTCAGGGCCCCGAGGGACATCCCGGCCGAGTCGAAGCGCGGCAGGATCTTCTCCAGCGGCTCTACCTTCTCAAGCGGGATACCTTCACCCTGCAGGATCGGGCGCATCAGGTCGCGCAATGTCGCCACCGGCCGCTCGTTGACCAGCGCGGCATAGCGCTGGTAGTCGGCGTAATCGCCGCTGGCAACAGCTTGCTGCAGGGTCATGACCACATCGGGGTTAAAGGCGTGGTATTCCTGGCCGTGCATGTACTTCAACAGGCCGCCGGGCGCGATGGGCTTGCGCGGCAGCCAGGCCTGGGCGGCGAGTTTCTTCTGGTCCGCTTCCAGTTCGGCAAAACTGGCGCCTTCGATACGTGAGGCAACGCCGCAAAATGCACTGTCGACAACATCCCTGGCCAGGCCTATCGCTTCGAACAACTGTGCTCCGCGGTAGGAGGAGACCGCCGAAATGCCCATTTTGGACATGATCTTCAGCAGGCCCTTGTTGATCCCCTTGCGGTAGTTCTTGTAGCAGACGCTGGGTTCGCCGAGCAGTTCCCCGGAGCGGATCAGGTCCTCGATCACGCCGTATGCAAGGTAGGGATACACCGCGGTCGCACCGAAGCCCAGCAGGCAGGCGATCTGGTGGGAGTCTCTCGCGCTGGCAGTTTCAACCACAATGTTGGCGTCGGCGCGCAAACCCCGTTTGATGAGGTGGTGGTGCACCGCACCGGTGGCCAGCAGACTGTGGACCGGCAGGCGCCCCTTGCTGATGGCGCGGTCGGACAGCACCAGAATGGTGGCTCCCTCACGCACCGCCTGTTCGGCAGCGGCCTTTACCGCCTCGATGCCCTGTTCGAGATTCAGTTGCTCGACATCGTAGGTACAGTCCACCCGGCAGACCTCGAAGCCAGGGCGATCGAGGTTCATCATGGTGGTGAACTTGCCCTGTGACAGCACCGGTGAAGTCAGGATTACGCGGTCAGCGTGCTCCGGCCCCTCATAGAACACGTTTTTCTCGCCGCCGAGGTCCGTCTCGAGTGACATGACGATGGTTTCCCGCAGCGGGTCGATGGGCGGGTTGGTGACCTGGGCAAACTTCTGGCGGAAATAGTCATACAGCGGCCGTTCCGTGCGGGAAAGTACCGCCATAGGTGTGTCGTCCCCCATGGAGCCGACGGCCTCGTTGCCCGATTCACCGAGCGGTCGGAGTACCTGGTCCTGCTCTTCAAAGCTGACCTGGAACATCTTCATGTAGGCCTTGACCTGCTCGCGGTCGAGACCGGTCACATCCTCACTGCCCAGCGTGCCCTCGATCCGTTGGGCCTTGTCCTGCAGCCAGCGCTTGTAGGGCTGACGGTTTTTCAGCCGATTCTCGATCTCCTCAGTCTGCAGCAACTCACCGGTGTGCGTGTCGACCATGAGGATTTGCCCGGGACCGACGCGACCCTTGGCGATGACATCTTCGTTCTTGTAACCGTAAGTCCCGACTTCCGAGGCCAGGGTGATAAAACCGTCCTTGGTGCGCACCCAGCGCGCAGGGCGCAGGCCGTTGCGGTCGAGCAGGCAGACCGCGTAGCGGCCGTCGGTGAGCACGATGCCCGCCGGGCCGTCCCAGGGCTCCATGTGCATGGAGTGGTACTCGTAGAAGGCCTTGAGGTCTGGATCCATCAACTCCATGTTCTGCCAGGCCGGCGGGATCAGCATGCGCAGCGCCCGCGCCATATCGACGCCGCCTGTCAGCAGCACTTCGAGCATGTTGTCGAGGCTGGAGGAGTCGGACCCGGTACGGTTTACCAGGGGGGCGATTTCACGAATATTCGGGATGCGGTCGGTTTCAAAGCGCGCGGTACGCGCCTCCGCCCAGTTGCGGTTACCCTCGATGGTATTGATCTCGCCATTGTGCGCCAGCAGGCGGAAAGGCTGAGCCAAGGGCCAGCGCGGGCTGGTGTTGGTGGAAAAACGCTGGTGGAACACACAGATGGCAGTTTGCAGCCGCGCGTCGGCGAGGTCGGCGTAGAAGCGGGGCAGATCCACCGGCATGACCAGCCCCTTGTAGGAGATCACTCGGCCGGAGAGGCTGCAAATGTAGTAATCGGGATCGGCCGCACAGGCGATCTCCGCCTTGCGGCGGGCGACGAAGAGGTGCGTTGCCAGATCGACATCCGAGAACCCAGGCGCATCAACGAATACCTGCTCGATTCGCGGCAGGGTCTGCAGGGCAATATCGCCACAGACGGAAGGATCCGTCGGCACCTCGCGCCAGCCGAGAACCTTGAAGCCCTGGTCGCGCAGGGCCGTTTCGGTTGACTCGCGGGATAACTGCGCCGCGCCTTCGTCCTGGCTGAGGAATATCTGGCCTACGGCGAAGCTCTCGGACAGTTCGGTAGAAAAACTCTCCTGCGCCAGCGTGCGCATAAACTGGGCAGGCATCTGCATCAGCAGGCCGCAACCGTCGCCCGTTTTGCCGTCGGCAGCAATACCACCGCGGTGGGTCATACAGGTCAGTGATTCGATCGCTGTCTGCAACAGGCGATGGCTGGCATCGCCCGATGTGTGGGCGATCAGCCCAAACCCGCAGTTGTCGCGGAACTCTTCAGGTCTGTACAGGCCTGCGCTCATAGTCAGTCCAAAATAACTAGTAAAAACAATTGCTTAAATAGGGGCCCAAAGAGTGCTTTACGGGCCCGGTGCGGCAAAAGGGGGCGCCATTTTACACAGTTGGCCAGATTCCGACAAACCGCCGGGTAACGCTACTCAGGTACCAGCAAGCAATTCATGCAATTCCTGTTCCGTAACATCGTCGACGATACAGGCCTGGCCGATGGCTTGTAACAGCACCAGTCGCAGGCGCCCATCGATCACTTTCTTGTCGCGCCCCATAAGGTCGATAAACTGCGCGGCGCCAATTCCCTGCGGCGGTGCATCGGGCAGCGCCATGCTGCGTAACAGTGCACGGAATTCAGTCACATCGGAGTCATTCAGCCAGCCGCGGCGTGCCGACAGTTCCAGCGCCAGGAGCATCCCCGCAGCGACCGCCTCGCCGTGCAGCCAATCGCCGTAGCCCTGGAAAGTCTCTATGGCGTGACCGAAAGTGTGCCCCAGGTTGAGTATGGCACGGAGCCCAGACTCGCGCTCATCCGCCGCAACCACGGCGGCCTTGTTGGCACAGCTGCGTTCGATAGCCTCAGCAAGGGCGGCCTCCTCGCGGGCAAGGAGCTTGGGCATTTGCTCCCGAAGCCACTGGTAAAATGGCTCGTCACTGATCAAGCCGTACTTGACCACCTCGGCCAGGCCCGCGGCAAATTCCCTCGGCGGCAGCGTCGACAGCGTTGCTATATCGATGACTACCGCCGCCGGCTGGTAAAAGGCGCCGATCATGTTCTTGCCCAACGGATGGTTGACCGCGGTCTTCCCACCCACGGAGGAGTCCACCTGCGAAAGCAGTGTCGTCGGCACCTGGATGAAGCTGACGCCACGCTGGTATGAGGCCGCGGCGAACCCGGTAATATCCCCGATCACGCCACCGCCGATGGCAATCATCGTCGTATTGCGGCTGTGGCGATCCGCCATCACACGGTCGAGAATCCGGCCATAACTCTCCAGTGTCTTGTATTGCTCGCCATCCGGCAGGATTACCTCGGTAACCAGGCTTCGCTCGCCGATACTGGCCTTTACCCGGTCGAGGTAAAGCGGTGCGACGGTATCATTGCTGACCAGCACGACCTGCGATCCGCGCACATGGGATGCAAGCAATGCGGGGTCCCGCAGCAGGTCGCGGCCAATATAGATCGGATAGCTACGCTCACCCAGTTCCACATGGAGGGTGTGCATCAATAGGGACACTGTGATTTCCTCAAGCCCGGAGCGGGCCGATATGATACTGCCTGCGAGTGCCGGCTGTCTTCAGGCCGTGGCCAACGCCGCCAGGCGTTGTGCGAGCGCCTTGGGATTACCCTCGTCCGTGTCGACAACCACGTCGGCAATTTCGCGATAGAGAGGATCACGCAGCTCCATCAGGCCCCGCAAGGTAGCCTCCGGGTCGACACCCTGCAACAGCGGGCGCTTGCGGTCGCGGCGGGTGCGCTGCACCTGTTCCTCGACGCTGGTATAGAGGTACACAACGAATCCGCGGTTGGACAGGGCCGCACGGTTCTCCGGCGCCAGCACCGCACCACCGCCCGTCGCCAGCACAATGCCATCCCAGTTGGTCATCTCCTCGATGACCTGGCGTTCGCGCTCGCGGAAGCCCGCCTCGCCTTCGACATCAAATATCCAGGGGATATCGGCGCCCGTTCGGGCTTCTATTTCCGAATCGCTGTCAACAAATCGGAGTGAGAGTTCCTCTGCGAGAAAGCGACCGACGGTGGACTTGCCGGCCCCCATGGGGCCGACAAGAAAGACACGCTGTACTGCCATTAATCGAGAAGGGTGTCCGCCAGAATACGCGGAGTGATGAAGATCAGAGTCTCAGTCTTGGTTTTCGACTGGGTTTCACTGCGGAAGAAAGCACCAACGTAGGGAATATCGCCGAAGAAGGGTACCTTGTTGATCGTCTCGATATCCTCGGTTTTGAATACCCCGCCGAGAACGACCGTCTCCCCGTTACCCACCAGGACCTGGGTGTTCAACTCGGTAGTATCAATGGACGGAATGAATCCACCCAGGGTGCCGCTCGGCACCAGGTCACCCACCGAATCCTGTTTCACGACCAGTTCCAGCATGATGCGATCGTCCGGGGTAATGTTCGGGGTGACTTCCAGTTCCAGAACCGCCTCTTTGAAGGAGACCGAGGTTGCACCGGAGGCCGCTGCCTGCTGGTAGGGGATCTCCTGACCGGACTTGATGTTCGCCTTCTGCTTATCCCCTGTAATGACCTTGGGTTGTGAAACGACCTCACCTTGTCCCGCCGCCTCAAGCGCGGAGAGTTCGGCTGTCAGGAACAGGTCCTCGCTGGTGAAGCCAACGGCGAAGCCACTGGTGCTTGCTACACCGAGGTCGACCAGCAGCGCGCCGGGGTAAGACACGGAGGGTGTAGTGCCGTTGATCACCGAGTTGTTCAGGCCGACCACGTTGGCGTTGTCCCCGGAGACCGAGAAAATACTGTCACTGTCGGAAGTGAGATAGCCGCCGCCCCACTCAATACCCAGGTTGTGGGTAAGGTCGGAGCTCGCGATTACAATGCGCGACTCGATCATCACCTGGCGCACGGGGATGTCCACACGCTCGATCAATTCGCGAATTTCGGCAAGCTTGGCCGCGGTATCAGTAATGATCAGCGAGTTGGTGCGTGCATCAACCACTACCGAGCCACGCTCCGAAATCAGGCGTCCACCTTCTTCTGAACCTGCGTTGAACAGTTGAACCAACTGACCTGCGCTCGCATAGCGGATGCGCACGAACTCGGATTGCAGGGGCGCCAGCTCGGCGATTTGCTTGTTGGCTTCAATTTCCTGCCGCTCCCGCTCGGCGATTTCCGCCGCCGGTGCCACCATCAGGACATTACCCACCTGGCGCTTGTCGAGCCCCTTGGTTTTCAGTACCAGTTCCAGAGCCTGGTCCCAGGGCACATTCTGCAAGCGCAGGGTGATGCGGCCGGACACGGTATCGCTTGCCACGAGGTTGAGTTCGGTAAAGTCCGCAATCAACTGCAGTACCGCACGTACTTCGATATCCTGGAAGTTGAGCGAGATCCTGTCGCCGACATACGAAAACTCTTTGCGCCGCTCTTCGACTTCACGTGCACTCAGGGGCTTCACGCTCAGCACGTACTGGCCTTCCGTCTGGTAGGCAAGGTAGTCGAACTCACCCTGGGTCTTCAGGGTAAGCGTCGCACCGCGAGCGGTGGTGTTCACATCGACACTGTTTACCGGGGTGGCAAAATCGGTGACGTCGTAGCGCCGCATCAGGCGCTCGGGCACACTGGTCTCGACAAATTGCACCTTGATGTCGCCCGCCTCGCTGAACACATTCACATCCACGGAGGGGTTGGTCAGCTCCAGGGTGAGGCGCCCCTCACCTTCCGGGGTCCGCTGGAACTGTAGATCACTGATTTCAGAGCGCACGGAGACCACCTCTTCCACCTGACTGGGCAGGCGATTGGGATCAGTAGTCGGTTTCACGTAATCACTGGAGTCCTGCCCTACAACCAGGAAAAGGCTGTTGCCATCGACCCTTGTCTCGTAGGGCACCAGCTTGACCAGGTTGACCACCATGCGGGTGCGGTCACCGGACTCGAGTACCACCACGCCCGTGGCGTTGCCGTAAGGAAGCTTGTAGCGCTTTTCCGCCAGGGCACTTTTGGCGCCGGGGAAGTCCACCGCGATACGCGCAGGCTTCTCAATGGTGTAAGCCTGCATTTCCGGAGGGGCCTGGTCAAAGTCCAGCCTCACTTCAAATTTGCTACCCGGGCGCGAGCTGAATTCGATATCCGTAATCGTGGGCTCCGCCGCCGCGATGACCGCCTGCGTCCCAAGCAACAGACCTACTGCCAGCCGCATCCATTTCCGCACTTGCAATGTTGCTCTCAACACGACCCTTGTCCCCAAATGTTGTTTTCTATTTAACATGGCAATCACCCACGGCGCGGCTTAAATGCCGGATAACTTGATTGTTCGCGGACGCTCCACCCAGCCGTCTTCGCTGCCATCACTGACGATCTCCAGAACCGCCACCCAGGTATCACCCATCTCCACGATTTTCCCATAGTGACGCCCGAGGAAATTCCCCAGCGTCACCCGGTGTATGCCGCCCTCGGGATCCCGGATCAGAACCCAGTCGGTACCGGAACGCTCCAGCGTTCCCACCATGCGCAGGGAGTCCAGAGTAAATTGCTCAAGAAACTCCTTCGGCCGCGTGGTATCCGGCTTCACAGCGCTCACGGCCTGTAATTGCGCAATCTCCCGGACCTCGATGGGCCGCTCAAAGGGACTACGCAGGGTCGTGGCGCTATAGCCAAAGGCCTCGTAAGCCTTGAATGTCGGAATTGGCGCAATTATCCCCCCCGGACGACGGCGCTTCTCCTCCATAAAGGCATCCAGATCACCGAACCCGCGCCCCGCACAAGCGCTCAACACCAGTGGCAGTGCGAGTACGACAAATAAACCTTGCAGTCGCTTCATGCTCACACCTCGTCATCCCGGTAGCGGTAGGTCTTGGCGATGATATGAACCGACAGGTTGTTCGCGTTCCCGCCATTGGAATTGATCGTGAAGTCATGCAGGGTCACGATCCGCGGCAGCGCCGCCATACTGCTGACGAACGCTCCCAGGTCGTGATACGAACCCCTCACTGATATTGAGATCGGCAGTTCAATATAGAACTCGCGCTGCCGCTCCGGCTGCAGATCTATGGAGTCGATCTTGAGCCCGTTGAGCAAGCCTTTATTGGTAATGTCCTCGAGCAGTCCCGGGACTTCCGTATCACTCGGAAGTTGTTTTACCAGAGCACCGAAGGACTCCTCCATTTCCTTCAACTGCTGCCGATAGGCCTCCAGGTTGGCGGCTTCAAAGGCCTTCTTTTCGAACTCTTTCTTCAGCTGTTCTTCCCTGGCCTGCGCTCCGGCCAGTTGTTCGTTCAAACCCTTGACGTGGTAGTAGTAACCACCGCCGAGCACCGCAGCCAGCACCAGCACCCAAATGATGAGCTTGATTGGTGTGGGCCAGGAGCCGACGTTGTCGAAATCGAGATCATTGATGTCGAACTCGCGCAGGGAACGCATAGAGTCTTCGAATGCCATGACTTATTGCCCCCCCTCGTTTTTGTCCGCTTCAGGCAGGACCACATTTACGGTCAGGTTGAACGTAGTGGCCTGGTCTCCGTACTGGGTCGCCGCTTTCACCTTGTCCAGGTTGGGAGACGCCAGCCAGTCGGAAGCGTCGAGCCGCCGCATCAGGCTGGATACCCGGTTGTTGGACTCGGCGATACCGTTAATGCTGATCTTGCGATTAGTATTTTTGAGGTGGGTGTAGAACACCCCATCAGGTACGGTGCGAACGATCTGGTCAAGGATGCGCACGATAACCGGCCGGGTACCCTGCAATTCCTGGATCACGCGCATGCGTTCGATTAACTGGTTGCGGCGTTTTTGCAACTCCTTGATCTCCGCGACCTGCTTGTTCAATTCCTGAATATGGCTGTTGAGGTAGTTATTGCGGCTGTTCTGGTAATCGATCTGGCTGTTAACCATACGGTCAGCGAGAAACACGAGCGCAGCCCCGAGCACCGCGACCATGGCCAGAATTACCAGGAACTCGCGCTTGCGCTCCTGGCGCCGCTCCTCTCTCCAGGGCAGTAAGTTGATCTGGGCCATCAGTCGAAACTCCGTAGCGCAAGACCGCAAGCAATCATCATCGCGGGCGCGTCACTGGACAGCGCCACGGCGTTCACCCTCGAAGAGATGGACATATCGGCGAAAGGATTGGCGATCGAGGTCGGCGTGCCGAGCTTTTCCTGAACCAATTCCGGCAGCCCCTCCATGGACGCAACACCGCCAGCGAGCACAATGCAATCGACATCGTTGTACTGGCTGGACGAGAAGAAAAACTGCAGCGAGCGAGCAACCTGCTGCACCACCGCATCCTTGAACGGTTCGAGCACTTCTGGCTCGTAGTCGTCGGGCAAGCCGCCCTGCTTCTTGGCCAGGCCAGCTTCTTCGAGCGGCAGGCCATAGCGGCGCATGATTTCGTCGGTCAACTGTTTGCCGCCGAAAAGCTGCTCGCGAGTGTAGATGGTTTGGTTGCCGCTGATCACGCTGAGCGTGGTCATGGTCGCGCCTATGTCCACAACGGCGACAGTACTGTCTCCCTCGAGATCGAGCTGGTTGCGGATCAGCGAGAAGGCCCGCTCCATGGCGTAGGCCTCGACGTCCATGATCTTGGGCGTGAGATCCGCCGCCTCGATCGACTCAACCCGGGTGTCGATGGTTTCCCGCCGACACGCAGCCAACAGGACACCCACCTGGTTGGCCGCCTTGGGCGACGATCCCTGAATCTCGAAGTCGATGGCGACTTCCTCAAGCGGGTAGGGGATGTACTGATCCGCTTCCAGAGTCAGCTGGGTCTCGAGGTCATCCTCACTGAGACCTGCCGGCATGTCGATCACCTTGGTGATGACAGAAGAACCCGCCACGGCGGCAGACACGGTTTTCAGCTTTGTACGGGACTGGGCGACCACATTGCGGATGGCATTTGCAACGCCCTCCACATCGTTGACATTCTTTTCAACGACCGCGTCCAGCGGAAGAGAACTCACAGCGTAGCTCTCCACCCGATACCGTCCCCCTGAGTAGCTCAACTCCAGCAACTTGACTGTTGTCGAGCTAATATCAAGCCCCAGAACCGGTGTCGCTTTTCTTTTCCCTATTAGTCCAAGCAACTCTTTTCCCTATGTGTATCACTAGCTTAGGATATTTTTATGCACCGATACATTAATAAGAACTTATAACATAGCGGAAAATATATCCCAAACCAAAAAAGGCATATAATTACCAAACACATGCCCGCCCCCTCTATATAACAGTAACTCAGGCCCCTGCTTTGTAAAGAGAATTCATGCGCTTTCTCCACTTTCTCCTTAGTTTTGGATTTCTCGGCTGCCTCGGAGCTCTTTGGCTACTTGCAGGCGTCTATTTATTCCTCAGCCCGAACCTTCCGGATGTGCAAACACTGCGCGATGTTCGCCTGCAAACTCCGATGCGGGTCTACACCCGTGACGGCGACCTGATCGGTCAATTCGGCGAGCAAAAACGCAGCCCGCTGCGCTACGAAGAGATACCACCGCAATTCATCGATGCGCTTTTGGCCGCTGAAGACGACAGCTTTTTTCGTCACCAGGGTATTGACGTAATGGGCCTGGCGCGCGCCGTATCCGAACTCGTGGTCACCGGCGAGAAGGGTTCCGGAGGCAGCACGCTGACCATGCAGGTTGCGCGTAATTATTTTCTCTCGCTCGAGAAAACCTACATGCGCAAACTCAATGAAATCCTGCTCGCGATCGAGATCGAGCGACGCCTGAGCAAACAGGAAATCATGGAGCTCTACGTCAACCGGGTATTCCTCGGCCATCGCGCCTATGGCTTCGAAGCCGCCGCCCAGGTCTACTACGGCACCAGCATTGGCGAGTTGACGCTCGCCCAGCACGCGATGCTCGCCGGCATTCCCAAGGCACCGTCGCGCAACAACCCGATCAGCGGCCCCGAAGCAGGCAAGGAGCGGCGCAACTGGATTCTCGGCCGGATGCGCGACCTCGGCTACATCACCGCGGAGCAGTACAGCGAGGCCAGAGCCGCCCCAATAACCGCCGGTCTGCACGGTGCGCAGATCAGCTTCGCCGCGCACTATGCCGCCGAGATGGCCCGCCAGGAAATGCTCGACCGTTACGGCGTAGAGGCCTACAACGACGGCTACCTGGTCTACACGACCATTGACAGCAAGCTGCAGAAAGTCGCACGCGAAGCGCTGGTGAATGGGCTGCTCGCGTACGACAGCCGCCACGGCTATCGCGGCCCGGAACAACGCTGGCCGGTGAGCGAAGGGCGGCAAGAAAGCGCAAACGCACACTGGCTGAAGAAGCTTGAGGAAATTCCCCAGGTAATCGGCCAGTCACCGGCAGTGGTCACCGGCGTACTGGAGGACCGCATTGAGCTGCTGCTCCGGGACGCCAGCAGCGCCGAGTTACTCTGGGACAACGGCATGTCCAAAGCGCGCCCCTACCGCAGTGAGAACTACCTCGGCAGCGCCCCCAAGTCGCCCGCCGAACTGTTCCGCCCCGGCGATCTCATCCGGGTCGTGCGCAATGAACAGGGCGACTGGCAACTCGCACAGATACCCGCGGCGCAGGGCGCGCTGGTGTCGCTGAACCCCGATAACGGCGCAATCATAAGCGTGGTTGGCGGAATGGGCTTTGAGCTGAGCAAATTCAATCGCGCCAACCAGGCACTGCGCCAGCCCGGCTCCAACTTCAAACCCTTCCTCTACGCGGCAGCGCTGGAAGCCGGCTTTACCGCAGCGAGCATAATCAACGATGCACCGATCGTGCTCGAAGACAGCTCGATAGAGGATATCTGGCGCCCGGAGAACGACAGTGGCGAGTTCTACGGCCCGACGCGCCTGCGCTGGGCGCTGACCAAGTCCCGCAACCTGGTCTCCATCCGGCTACTGCAGCAACTGGGCGTGAACAATCTGCTCGAAGCAGTGGAGCGCTACGGCTTCGATACCGCGGAGATATCCCCCAACCTTTCGCTGGCCCTCGGCACTCACGCGATGACACCGCTGGACATCGCCACCGGCTACGCCATCATCGCCAACGGCGGCTATCGGGTAGAGCCCTACCTGATCGACCGGGTAGAGGACATGCAGGGCAACGTGATCTTCCAGGCCCAACCGCCCACGGTATGCCGGGACTGCCGCGAGGCGCCTGCGCCCCGCCCGCGCGAGGAACTGAGCATGGAGGAAATCCTCGCCCAGGCCGAAGAGAACACAAGCCAGCCGGCACCCCAGCCACCCCGGGTCATGGACGGCCGGGTCAGCTTCATCATCAACAGCATCCTGCAGGACGTCATTCAGCGCGGTACCGGCACCCGCGCCAAAGTACTGGAACGCGCGGATATCGCCGGCAAGACCGGCACCACCAATGGCCCGATGGATGCCTGGTTCTCGGGCTTCAATCGCGATGTCGTCACCACTACCTGGGTCGGTTTTGACAACTACACGCCCCTGGGCCGGCGGGAGTTCGGCGGCACCGCAGCGCTGCCAATCTGGATAGACTTCATGCGTGAGGCGCTGCGCGACAGCCCTGACGTACAGCGCGAAATACCCCCCGGGGTAGTTACCGTGCGCATCAATCCAGCAACCGGCGAACTCGCCGCTCCCGGTGATTCAGACGCTATTTTCGAGTACTTCCGCGAGGAGTCCGTGCCGCGAAGCAGCGGCGACACCAATGGCACCAAGCGCCGCGGCGAGCAGCGGGAAGACAACCTGGTGAGAGATATTTTCTAGGCTGGAACCCGCCCGAAGGCAGGTGACACGGGTTTTGCCAACCCGCAGCCGAAGCGGAAACTAGACCGCTTCGGCGTACTCTGCAGGCAGGGACAGGCGCGCAACCCCGCTGTCTACTGCAGCGCGAGCAACGGCGGCGGAGAGGCGATCCAAAAGCCGCTCGTCCATCGGTTTCGGGATAATGTAGCTGGGGCCGAAAGCCAGCGCACTCTCGCCACAGGCCTGCAGAACCTCCTGGGGTACCGGCTCTTTCGCCAGCGCGCAAAGCGCACTCACTGCGGCGACCTTCATCTCCTCATTGATGCAACTGGCGCGCACATCCAGGGCGCCACGGAAGATGAACGGAAAGCCGAGGACATTGTTCACCTGGTTCGGGTAATCCGAACGGCCAGTGGCAATAATCAGGTCATCGCGGGTGGCCAGGGCCAGTTCGGGAGTAATTTCCGGGTCCGGATTGGAGCAGGCAAATACCACCGGACGCTCCGCCATGGACAGCAGCATTTCCGCGCTCAGCAGGTTGGCACCCGAAAGGCCGATGAACACATCGGCGCCGGCGATCGCGTCAGACAGGCTGCGCTTGTCGGTGCGATTGGCAAACTCCTGCTTGTAGGTGTTCACGCCCTCACGGCCGGCGTAGATGACTCCACGGCGGTCGAGCATATAGATATTTTCCCGTTTCGCTCCCAGGCTCACCAGCAGGCGCATGCAGGCGATCGCCGCGGCACCGGCGCCGAGACAGGTAATGACGGCTTCCTCCAGGCGCTTGCCCTGGATTTCGAGGGCGTTGACCAGGCCCGCTGCGGTGACGATGGCAGTGCCATGCTGGTCGTCGTGGAACACCGGGATGTCGCAGCGCTCGACCAGGGCCGCCTCGATTTCAAAGCATTCGGGAGCGCGAATATCCTCGAGATTGATGCCGCCGAAGGAGTCGGCAATACGGGCAACCGTATCGATAAACTCGCCGGCATCCTCGGTGTCGACTTCGATATCGATGGCGTTGATGCCGGCAAAGCGTTTGAACAACAGGGCCTTGCCCTCCATCACCGGCTTGCTGGCGAGGGCGCCGAGGTTACCGAGTCCGAGCACCGCGGTACCGTTGCTGACTACCGCCACGAGATTACCTTTGCCGGTGTAGCGGTAGGCCGCCTCGGCATCTTCAGCGATCTTCCGGCAGGGCTCCGCCACACCGGGACTGTAGGCCAGGGAGAGATCGAGCTGCGTCTGCGCGGGCTTGGTCAGCTCAATACTGATCTTGCCGGGCACGGGCTCGGCATGGTACGCGAGGGCTGCTCGCTTAAGATCGTCAGACATAGGAAGACACCGCTAAAAAAGGTAATCGAGGATAAAGAAAAGCCACTGCGCCCACAAGCCGATTATTCCCCCTTTGCCGCTCCGGTAAAGGGCTGCAGCATGCTCGGGGCACCCAGAGTCAACACCCACCAGTCGCCGGGCATGGGCACCAGCCAGCCGCGCACCTGGACGGTCTGGCCCTGCAAGGCCTGGAGCGCCGAGCGTGAATACAGGGACTGGGTCTCGGGGGCGATCTTGACCCCGATTTTGCCACCCAGCTGTATCCACCAGCCGTTGTCCTTGAAACTGACCCGGGTGACTCTGTCGCGCAGGAGGGCAAATCCCCGATAACCCTTGTCCAGTTCCGCAGCACTGTGCGATCGATAATAGACCAGCCCCCAGACGCCCGAATTACGCTGCCGGGCAGCAGACTCCGCAGCTCCGAGACACTCCCCCAGGTTGAGATTGGGGGCGATGGCCACGTGAAAACCCAGACCCCGCGCCAGCAATTGCTCTGCCAGGCTGTGCCCCGCTGCATCAAAAGCGTGGGACAGGCGACGCCCATGGGCATCGCGGGCCTCCACCCCGTCGAGAAGCCACACCCGCTTGCCGGGCAGCAATTCCGCCAATGCGTGGCGGGCCGCCTCGGCCAGCGGTTGGTGGGGCTCACCGCCGTAGCCCAGCTCGGGGGTATTGATACCGATCAGGCGAACCTTCTCTCCGCCCACCAGGCGCAGGGTATCGCCGTCGACGACGCGCTCCAGCCGGAATTCACCGAGCCTGCCGGGATCGACGGCACAAATGGCCGCCTGCGCAGGCGGCGCCCCACGGGAGCAGGCAGCAAGCAGCAGGCACAAAAAAAGCGCCAGTACTTGGGGTAACTGGCGCTTTTTTGCTGCACTGGGCAGCATGATGTTGTCTTAGCGTTTGGCGCCGCGGCTGCCAAAACGCTTCTTGAAGCGGTCGACACGGCCGCCGGAGTCAACGATTTTCTGCTTGCCGGTGAAGAACGGGTGGCAGGCGGAGCACACGTCGACGTGCAGATCTGCGCACAGGGTCGAGCGGGTGTTGATGGTGTTGCCGCAGCTACAGGTTGCTGTAACTGCTTCATATTTAGGGTGAATATCGGCCTTCATTGGTGGAACTCCTCACGCTTGGACGCCGCCACCCGGTCACTTGCCGGGCACGGTGTCGGGGAAAAATAGGCGCGCATCTTACCAGACAGCCCTGATATAGCAAGCGCTTAATACCATCCCGCTGCTTGCGCCCGGCCCTGGCCCGGTGCTGCCTCCAGGCCAGACCACGCCTGTCGCCAGCCCCCCTCAAGCAGGTACACTGGCGCGCCAGACCACCCCCACCCAGGGCATTGATGACAGTTCTTCGCCTGGCCGTGCCTTCGCCTTTATACGGCCATTTCGATTACCTCGCGCCGGCGGGCGAAAACCTCGCTGCGCTGGCGCCGGGGGCCCGACTGAGCGTGCCCTTTGGCAAGCGCGAGGTAGTGGCGTACCTGCTCGAGATCGATGTCGCCAGCGACATCCCCGCAGCTGAGCTCAAAGCCGCCAGAGCCCTCCTCGACCGCGGCAGCCTCCTGCCCCCTGGCCTGTTCCAGCTCTGCCAGTGGGCCGCGGATTACTACCAGCATCCCCCTGGCGAGGTGTTCAGCGCCGCCTTTCCCACGCTGCTGCGCAAAGGCGCCGAGCACCTGCCACTGAGCACACCGGGCTGGCGCCTGACCATCCGCGGCAAGGGCCTGCCCGAAGGGGCACTGGGGCGCTCACCCAAACAGGCCGAGGCCCTGGCGCTGTTGCAGCAAGCCGATACAGTCCCGACTGCACGTTTCGACGAGGCAGACATCAAGCGGCCGGTGCTCAAGGCGCTGCTGGACAAGGGCCTCGCCGAACCCTGTGGTATCGCCCTGCAGCCGGCCCCGGTGACTGGCGCCCAGCCCCCCGAACTGACGGCCGAACAACAGGCGGTCCTGCAGGGGCTGCGCCAAAAACCGGGCTTCGCCTGCCACCTGCTCGACGGTGTCACCGGCAGCGGCAAGACCGAGGTCTACCTGCAGCTGATTGCGGACTGCCTTGGCTCGGGCATGCAGGCGCTGGTGCTGATCCCCGAAATTGGCCTGACGCCGCAGACAGTCGCCCGCTTCCGCGCGCGTTTCGGCGCGGGCGTGACAGTGCTGCACTCGGGGCTCGGGGACTCCGAGCGCTACAGGGCCTGGGAGGCAGCCCGCACGGGCATTGCCCATATCGTCATCGGCACCCGCTCCGCCGTCTTTACCCCGCTGGCACGGCCCGGCCTGATCGTGGTCGACGAGGAACACGATGGTTCCTATAAACAGCAGGATGGCTTCCGCTATAACGCCCGCGACGTCGCGGTAAAGCGTGCGCAACTGGAAAACTGCCCGGTAGTCCTCGGCAGCGCCACGCCGTCGCTGGAAAGTCTCAACAATGCACTGAGCGGCCGTTACAGCCTGCATCGACTGACCCTGCGCGCCCAGGGCGGCAGCCCACCGCAGATCGAGGCCCTGGACATCCGCCACGCCCCCCTGCAGGCCGGACTTTCGCCAGCACTGCTGGCGGCGGTAGCGCAGGCCCTCGACCAGGGCGGCCAGGCGATGCTGTTCCTCAACCGTCGCGGCTTCGCCCCGACCCTGCAGTGCCACGACTGCGGCTGGATCGCCAGTTGCCAGCATTGCGATGCCCGCCTCACCCTGCACCGCCGCGCCCGGCGCCTGCGCTGCCACCACTGCGGGGCCGCGACCGGCCTGCCCCAGGACTGCCCCGACTGCCACAGCCGCCAGCTGATGAGCCGGGGGCTGGGTACCGAGCAGACCGGCGACTTCCTGCGCCAGCACTTTCCCGACCGGCCGGTCTACCGCGTGGACAGCGACTCGATGCAGGGCAAGGAGGCCATGCGCGAGCTGGTGGAGGAGGTCAACCGCGGCGAACCCTGCATCCTGCTGGGTACACAAATGCTGGCCAAGGGGCATCACTTCCCGGCGCTCGCGCTGGTTGGCATCGTGGACATGGACGCCATGCTGTTCAGCACCGATTTTCGCGGCGAGGAGCACGCCGCCCAGCTACTGGTCCAGGTCGCCGGCCGTGCCGGGCGGGCGGAGCGGCCGGGGAGGGTGCTGCTGCAGACCCATCACCCGGAGCACCCCGCGCTGCGGTCGATGCTGGAGCAGCCCTACGACCAGCAGGCACAGGCCCTGCTCGCCCAGCGCAAGACGACGCTCTTGCCGCCCTTTGGCCAGCTTCTGCTCGTGCGCACCGACTGCGCCGATGCCGACACCGGGGATGACTTCCTGGCCCAGCTGCGCGGGGCAGTCGAACCCCAGCTTCGCGGGCAGGCGCAGATCATCGGCCCCCTGCCGGCGCCGATGCAGCGCCGGGCGGGGCGCTTCCGCAGCCAGCTCCTGCTGCACTGCCAGGCGCGGCCCGCGGCGCGATTGGCCGCGAGGACCCTGGTCACCGAGGCGCAACGGATTCCCGCGCGCAAGGGGCTGAAGTGGTCTTTGGATGTGGATCCGCAGGATATGTTCTGAGTTGGGTGCAAATCTCGAGGGTGAGTGGACCTGCGCTGGCAGGCCTGAGTATTACCACCGCATCCGCCCGCGGCTTTGCCCACGCGCCTCCGAAAATGCTTATGGTCGCCGCTCGAGCCTGTACAGGGAGAGCCTGCCCCTCTTTTTCGGGCATGTGCGCTTTTTGGCGTGTTTCAGATAGCGCTGAAGCCCCAGGGTGCGGGACCAGCACACCCCCCCTCACCCACCAGATTTCACCCGCCAACTGGCCATCACATCGCGATGCAGGGATAATAGCGCCATTCCGCCCGGCCCCTCCGGGCCACACAGACACACTCAGGTAAATCCCCAGTCAATGAAGGACGCAATTTCCCAGCTTATCGCCCAGGCGCTGGAAGCACTCGTACAGAACGACACCCTCCCCGCGGGCACCGCGCCGCAAATCCAGGTCGATCGCAGCCGCGACAAGAGCCACGGCGACCTCGCCAGCAACGTCGCCCTGACCCTGGCCAAGGCCGCCGGCATGAAACCCCGCGACCTCGCCGCGCTGATCTGCGAGGCGCTGCCGCCGAGCCCGGTGGTCGCGCGCACCGAGATCGCCGGCCCCGGCTTTATCAACTTCTTCCTCACCGAGGACAGCGGCCAGGCCGTGGTGCGGCGCATCCTCGAGCAGGGCGCGGCTTTCGGGTGCAACACCAGTGGCGAGGGTCGCAAGGTGCAGGTGGAGTTTGTCTCCGCCAATCCCACCGGCCCCCTGCACATCGGCCATGGCCGCGGCGCCGCGGTGGGCGACAGCCTCTGCCGCCTGCTGGCCGCGACCGGCTGGGACGTGGCCAGTGAGTTCTACTACAACGACGCCGGCGCGCAGATCGACAACCTCGCCCGCTCGGTGCAGGCCCGCTGCGAGGGCCTCGACCCGGAGAGCCCGGAGTGGCCGCAGGACGGCTACCGCGGCAACTACATTGTCGACGTGGCCAATTCCTACCTGGCCGGCGATACCATCGACGCCGAGGACCAGCACGTCACCGGCGCCAGGGACCCCGCAGATATCGAGAGCATCCGCCAGTTTGCCGTGGCCTTCCTGCGCCGGGAGCAGGACCTGGACCTCAAGGCCTTCGGCGTCCACTTCGACTGCTACTTCCTCGAGTCCTCCCTATACAACAGTGGCGCTGTGGAAGCCGCCGTCGAGCGTCTCATCGCCCAGGGCCACACCTACGAGCAGGACGGCGCCCTCTGGCTGCGCACCACCGATTTCGGCGACGACAAGGACCGGGTGATGCGCAAGAGCGAGGGCGGCTACACCTACTTCCTGCCCGATGTCGCCTACCACCTGAACAAGTGGCAGCGCGGTTTCGGCCGCGTGATCAACGAGCAGGGCGCCGACCACCACAGCACCGTGACCCGGGTGCGCGCCGGGCTGCAGGCCCTGGGGGAGGGGATTCCCGAGGGCTGGCCGGACTACGTCCTGCACCAGATGGTGACTGTCATGCGTGACGGCGAGGAAGTGAAAATCTCCAAGCGCGCCGGCAGTTACGTCACTCTGCGCGACCTGATCGACGAAGTGGGCCGCGACGCCACCCGCTACTTCCTGGTGGCCCGGGCCCCGACCTCGCAACTCACCTTCGACATCGACCTGGCCCTGTCCCAGAGCAACGACAACCCGGTTTACTACATCCAGTACGCCCACGCCCGGGTCTGCTCCATCCTGCGCAAGCTGGCGGAACAGGGTGACAGCTGGGACCAGGCCGCGGCGCTGGCAAGCCTGGAGCACCTCACCGAGGAGCAGGAAAAAGCCGTCCTGCGCCAGCTCGACCGCTACCCGGAGGTGGTTGCCAATGCCGCCAGCTACTCGGAACCGCACCAGGTGGCCAACTACCTGCGCGAGCTCGCCGGGGAGTTCCACACCTGGTACAACGCCCACAAGACACTGGTGGACGAAAAACCCCTGCGCGATGCCCGCCTCGCCCTGTCCCTGGCGGTGAAGCAGGTCATCGCCAACGGCCTCGACCTGCTCGGGGTCTCCGCCCCGGAGAGCATGTAGGGTGGCGCGCGACTACGCCAAGCGCAGCGGCCCCCACAACGGCCGCAGGGCACCGCCGGCGCGGCGCAAAGCCGCCCCTGCCAAGGCCAGTGGCGGCCAGGCGAAGTGGTTTGGCACCGGGGTCCTCACTGGCGTTTTCCTCAGCTTCCTGGTCTACCTGGGCACGCTGCCGAAGACCGAACCCGGCTCCAGCACAGATGCCAGCGCTGCCAAAACCGCGGAACCCGCGCCGCAGCCGCGCTTCGACTTCTACACCATGCTGCCGGAACAGGGTATGGCGGAAGACTACGAGCGGCCGGCCGCCAGGGCGGAAGACCGGCGCCCCGCCACCACCCAGGAGGCGAGCACTTACTACCTGCTGCAGGCCGGCTCGTTCCGCCAGGCGGAGGACGCCGAGCGGCGCCGGGCAGAGCTGATCCTGCTCGGCCTGGAGCCGAGCATCCAGGAAAACAGCAGCGACAACGGCCGCTGGTTCCGGGTCTATCTGGGCCCCTTCGACAGCCACGCCAAGATGTCCAAGGCGCGTGGGCTTACTGCGGGGCAGGGGATAGATACCTTGCTGCTCAAGCGGCCGGCGCAGGGCTGAGAAAACCTCGTCGCTCTCATATGGAGAGGGCTCTCCGAACGCGAGAGTGCAGAGTCCCGGGCTTCCAGGCTTTTCACCCTCTCCGCAGTGAATTTAAACGCTTTCGGAGGAGCGTTGGAAAACGCCGGGCGGATGCGGCGATCGGCAGCACCCCCTCATCAGCACCTTGAAAATTTCCCGGACAACCCCATATCTCGCCTTCTGACACAGGAGCAAGCAATCGTGGAACAGTACAGAGGCACCACCATCCTCTCGGTGCGCCGGGGCAACAGCGTGGTGATCGGCGGCGACGGCCAGGTCTCGATGGGCAACACCGTGATGAAGGGCAACGCGCGCAAGGTGCGCCGGCTCTACAAGGACCAGGTGCTGGCGGGCTTTGCCGGCGGCACCGCCGATGCCTTCACCCTGTTCGAACTGTTTGAAGCACAACTCGACAAGCACCAGGGCCACCTGGTGCGCGCCTCGGTGGAGCTGGCCAAGGCCTGGCGCACCGAGCGCGCCCTGCGCCGGCTGGAAGCGCTGCTGGCGGTCGCCGACAAGACCACCTCGCTGGTGATCACCGGCAACGGCGACGTCATCGAGCCCGAGGACAATCTCATCGCCATCGGCTCCGGCGGCCCCTTCGCCCAGTCCGCCGCCCGCGCCCTGCTCGACTGCACTGAACTCAGCGCCCGGGAGATCGTCGAAAAGGGGCTGGAGATCGCCGGCGACATCTGCATCTACACCAATCACAACCGCACCATCGAACAACTGGATTACTGATTCCCATGTCCAACATGACCCCCCGGGAAATCGTCTCGGAACTCGACAGATTCATCGTTGGCCAGAACGAGGCGAAGCGCGCTGTCGCCATCGCCCTGCGCAACCGCTGGCGGCGGATGCAACTGCCCGCCGAGCTGCGCGCGGAGATCACCCCCAAGAACATTCTCATGATCGGCCCCACCGGCGTCGGCAAGACCGAGATCGCCCGCCGCCTGGCGAAGCTGGCCGGGGCGCCCTTCGTCAAGGTCGAGGCGACCAAGTTCACCGAGGTGGGCTATGTCGGTCGTGATGTCGAGTCCATCGTCCGCGACCTGGTCGATGTGTCCATCAAGATGTACCGCGAGCAGGAAATGGCGCGGGTCAGTTTCCGCGCCGAGGAAGCCGCCGAGGAGCGCATTCTCGACATCCTCCTGCCGCCGGCCCGCGGCGAGCAGGACGGCAGCTCCGGCCAGGGCACCCGCCAGTTGCTGCGCAAGAAGCTGCGCGAGGGCGAGCTGGACGAGAAGGAGATCGAAGTCGAGCTGCGCACCCCGGGCATCGGCATGGAAATCATGGCGCCGCCCGGCATGGAAGAGATGACCAACCAGCTGCAGAGCATGTTCTCCAACATGAACCGCGGCCAGAAGAAAACCCAGAAGATGACCATCAAGGCCGCCTTCACCGCCCTCACCGAGGAGGAAGCGGGGAAGCTGGTCAACGAGGATGACCTGAAGCAAAAAGCCGTGGAAGCGGCCGAGCAGAACGGCATCGTCTTCATCGACGAGCTGGACAAGGTCGCCAAGCGCAGTGAAGGCGCCGGTGCGGACGTCTCCCGCGAGGGCGTGCAGCGCGACCTGCTGCCGCTGATCGAGGGCTCCACCGTGACCACCAAGTACGGCATGATCAAGACCGACCACATCCTGTTCATCGCCTCCGGCGCCTTCCACCTGGCCAAACCCTCCGACCTGATCCCCGAACTGCAGGGCCGCCTGCCGATCCGGGTGGAGCTGTCGGCCCTGACGCCCGAAGACTTCGAGCGCATTCTCACCGAGCCCAGCGCCTCCCTCACCGAGCAGTACCAGGCCCTGCTGGGCACCGAGGGCCTGCAGGTGGAATTCACCGCCGACGGCATCCGCCGCATCGCGGAAACCGCCTGGAAAGTGAACGAGCGCACCGAGAATATCGGCGCCCGCCGCCTGCACACGGTGCTGGAACGCCTGCTGGAAGAGGCCTCCTACGACGCCGCCGACTCCAGCCTCTCCACCCAGACCCTGAGCATCGACGCCGCCTACGTGGACAGCAAACTCGAGGCCCTGTCCGCCGACGAAGACCTCTCGCGCTTCATTCTCTAGGCTGACCCGACCATGAGTGACACCCGCCCCATCGGCATCGAACTGCACAAGCGCTCCCGGGAACTGGAACTGCGCTACCCCAGCGGAGACAGCTACCGCCTGCCCTGCGAGTACCTGCGGGTCTACTCCCCCTCCGCCGAGGTGCAGGGCCACGGGCCCGGCCAGGAGGTGCTGCAGGTCGGCAAGCTCAAGGTCGGCATCTCCAATATCAAGCCCGTCGGCAACTACGCCCTGCAGCTGTTCTTCGACGACGGCCACGACTCGGGGCTGTATTCCTGGGACTTCCTCCACCAGCTGTGCACCGAGCGGGAACAGCGCTGGCAGGATTACCTGCAGCGGATGGATGCCGCCGGCGCGAGCCGCGACCCGGATGTGCAGGTGGTGAAGTTCCAGCCGTAAGTAGCGGCGACGCCGTTCGCTGGCACTACCACGAGCGCCTGAGGCCGAGAGCCCCCGATGAAACCGTGAGGCGACAGGACGTCGCCGATCGAGCCTGTACATGGATGTGCGCTTTTTGGCGTGTTTCAGCGGGGGCTGTCGGCCTCAGGTGCGGATCGAGCACTTTCCTGCGCGCGAACTTAGCCAACCCACACACTGACCAACCCACCCGCATCAGGGTACAATCACCGCCTCCCCGGGAGGACCCATGAGCGCAAAAGACAAAACCCACTTCGGCTACCGCGAAGTCGACAGCGACGCCAAGGCCGGCATGGTGGCGGACGTGTTCCACTCCGTCGCCGCCCGCTACGACCTGATGAACGACCTGATGTCCGCTGGTGTACACCGCCTCTGGAAGCGCTTCACCATCGAACTGTCCGGCGTGCGCCGCGGCAACAGCGTGCTGGATATCGCCGGTGGCACCGGCGACCTGGCGGCGAAGTTTGCCGATATCGTCGGCTCCGATGGCCGGGTGGTCCTGGCGGACATCAACGACTCCATGCTGAAAGTGGGCCGCGACAAACTGCTCGACCACGGCCGCCACGCGAATATCGAGTTCGTCCAGGCGGACGCCCAGTTCCTGCCCTTCCCGGACGCCAGCTTCGACTGCATCACCATCGCCTTCGGCCTGCGCAACGTCACCGACAAGGACCTCGCCCTGCGCTCCATGCTGCGGGTGCTGAAGCCCGGCGGCCGCCTGCTGGTGCTGGAATTTTCCAAGCCGCGCAATGAACTGCTGAGCAAGGCCTACGACACCTACTCCTTCCGCGTGCTGCCGCTGATGGGCAAGCTGGTGGCCGGCGATGCCGACAGCTACCAGTACCTCGCGGAATCCATCCGCATGCACCCGGACCAGGAAACCCTCAAGGACATGATGGAAGACGCCGGTTTCGCCAGCGTCGAGTACCACAACATGACCGGCGGGATCGTCGCCGTACACCGCGGGGTCAAGGGCTGAGCGTGTCGGGCAGCGTCGACCCGACACTGCACACCGCTGCGCTGGCCGCGGTGGAAGCGGTACTCAATCGCGCACTGCGGCTCTCCCCCGGCGGCACCGAGGCGCTCGCCGGGCTGGACGGCAAGGTATTTGCCCTGCACTGCACCGCCCCGCAACTGGATGCCTATCTGCAGCCCACGGCCAATGGTGTGCGCCTGATGGGCGCCTGGCAGGGCGACGTCACTACCAGCCTGCGCGGCCCGGCGGCGGAGTTCACCGCCCTGGCCACCGCCGATGACCCGGCCGCGGCACTGATCAACGGCGGGCTGGAACTGCACGGCGACAGCAGCTCGCTGATCGAGCTGCAGAAAATCATCGCCGGCCTCGACCCTGACTGGGAGGCACCGCTGGTCGACACCCTCGGCGACGTCGCCGGCCACCAGCTGGCCGAGATGCTCCGCGGCGGCTTCCGCTGGGGCCGGCAGGCGGGACAGGGGCTGACCCGGCAGCTGTCCGATTTCATCCGGGAAGAGGCCAGGCTGACCCCGCCGCGGCTGGAACTTGAGGACTTCTACCGCGACGTGCAGGATCTCAACCTGCGGGTCGAGCGGCTCGGTTCGCGCATCGCCCGCCTGCGCCGCCGGATCGGCGAGCACAAGGATAAAGCCTGACGTGTCCCGCAGCCTGCGCCTGTTGAAGATCTTTCGCGTGATCCGCCGCTACCGGCTGGACCTGCTCGTCGACATCGACAACCTGCCCGCCCTGCCGCGCAATACTCTGCGGCTGGCGCCCTGGCGCCTGGCCCCCGAGCCGGAGACACCGCGCGGCGAACGCCTGCGCCGGGCGCTGGAGGAACTCGGGCCGGTGTTCGTCAAGTTCGGCCAGATGCTCTCCACCCGTCGCGACCTGCTGCCGGAGGACATCGCCGACGAACTAGCCAAACTGCAGGACGCCGTCCCCCCCTTCCCCGGTACACTGGCGGTGGAGATTATCGAGAGAGCACTGGGCAAAGCGGTCGGCGAGCTGTTCGCCGAATTTGACCCCGAGCCGATGGCCTCCGCCTCGGTCGCCCAGGTTCACAGCGCCACCCTGACCAATGGTGACTCCGTGGTGGTGAAGGTGCTGCGCCCGGACATCGAGCCGGTGATCCGCCAGGACCTCGCCCTGATGTTCACCCTCGCCCGCCTGGTCGAGCGCTTCCTGCCGATCGGCAAGCGCCTGCGCCCGGTGGAAGTGGTGCAGGACTACGAGCACGTGGTGCTCGACGAGCTGGACCTCGGCCGCGAGGCCGCCAACGCCTCCCAGCTGCGGCGCAATTTCGAGGACAGCAAACTGGTCCACGTACCCAAGGTGTACTGGGATTACAGCGCCCGCAACGTATTCACCATGGAGCGCATTTCCGGCATCCCGGTGACCGACATGCAGGCCCTGCGGGAGAGAAACGTCGACCTCAAGCTGCTGGCGGAGCGCGGGGTGGAGATTTTCTTCACCCAGGTGCTGCGCGACAGCTTCTTCCACGCCGACATGCACCCGGGCAATATTTTCGTCGATGCCAGCGACCCGGCGGACCCCACCTACATCGCCGTCGACTGCGCCATCATCGGCTCGCTCTCCGATTCCGACCAGTACTACCTCGCCCGCAACCTGCTGGCCATCTTCCACCGCGACTACCGCGAGGTGGCCCAGTTGCACGTGGAGTGCGGCTGGGTGCCGCCGGAAACCCGGGTGCAGGATTTCGAGGCCGCCATGCGCGCGGTCTGCGAACCGGTGTTCGAGCGTCCGATCAGCGAGATCTCCTTCGGCCAGCTGCTGGTCTACCTGTTCCGCACCGCCGCGCGCTTCAACATGGAAGTGCAGCCCTCGCTGGTCCTGCTGCAGAAGACCCTGCTCAACATCGAGGGCCTGGGGCGCCAGCTCTACCCTGACCTCAACCTCTGGGACACCGCCCAGCCCTTCCTCGAACAGTGGATGGCCGAGCGCTACTCGCCGCAGAGCATGCTGCAGAAACTGCAACGGCAGGCGCCCTCCTGGCTGGAGGAACTGCCGCGGGTGCCGGACCTGATCCTCAGCCGGCTGGAAGCCCCCGTCGCCACGCAACAGCCGCCCGCCGCGGCACCGCCCACGGGTAAATCCGCCGGCGCCCGCCGCGTCGCGGGCCTGCTCGCGCTCGCCGCCGCCACCCTGCTGGCACTGCCGGACGCCGGCCAGTGGCTGGCGCAGGTGCCGCTGTCCAGCTGGTTGCTGGGCGCCGCCGGCCTCGCCCTGCTGTGGCCGCGCCGGTAGTGACTTCCCCGGTCGTTACAACCACGGCGCTGTGCGATAATTGGCGGGATACACCGGAGTCATTATGAGCCTCAGCGACAACATCAAGTGGAACGAGCAGGGACTGGTCGCCGCGATAGCCCAGGACTGGCGCAGCGGCGAAGTCCTCATGATGGCCTGGATGAACGCCGAGTCCCTCGAGCTGACCCTGCGTGAACAGCGGGCGATCTACTGGTCCCGCTCGCGCCAGGCTCTCTGGCGCAAGGGTGAGGAGTCCGGCAACGTGCAGGCGCTGAAGGAACTACGGGTGGATTGCGACGGCGATACGGTGCTGATGCAGGTGGAACAGATCGGCGGCATCGCCTGCCATACCGGGCGCCGCAGTTGTTTCTACCGCAAGGCTGCAGCCGATGGGTCGCTGGTCACTGACGCCGAGGTGCTGTGCGACCCGGCAGACATGTACGGAAACAAGGGCCCATGAACGACATCCTGCAGCAACTCGCGGCAATCCTGGAGCAGCGCAAACAGGCGGCACCGGACAGTTCCTACGTCGCCAGCCTGCACCACAAGGGCCTTAACAAGATTCTTGAAAAAGTCGGCGAAGAGGCGGTGGAAACCATCCTCGCCGCCCGCGACCTCGAAGCCGGCGGCAGCCGCGAGGCACTGGTGGGGGAAGTGGCCGACCTCTGGTTTCACTGCATGGTCATGCTTTCACACCTGGACGTGGAAACAGCCGAGGTTACCGACTGCCTCGGCGAGCGCTTCGGCGTATCCGGCCTGGATGAAAAGGCCTCACGCACACAGTCACAGACAGATTTTTAGACGGAGACAATCATGGGTTTAGGTGGCATCAGTATCTGGCAGCTGCTGATCATTCTCGCCATTGTGGTGATGCTGTTCGGCACCAAGCGCCTGCGCACGCTGGGCTCGGACCTGGGCAGCGCCATCAAGGGCTTCAAGAGCAGCATGTCGGACGAAGAGGAAAAGCAGCAGGCCAAGCCTGACCAGCGCGAGGCCGCGGAAGAAGACACCGTCATCGACAAGGACAAGTAGAGCACGCCGGTATGTTCGATATCGGCTTTGCCGAACTGGTTATTGTCGCGGTAGTCGGCCTGCTGGTGATCGGCCCCGAGCGCCTGCCCGGGGCCATTCGCACCGGTGCGGCCTGGTGGTCGCGCTTTCGCCGCGGCTTCAACCAGATCAAGTCAGAAGTCGAGCGTGAACTGCACAACGACGCCATCATGCGCGAGTTGCAGGACACCCGGCGCGAGCTCGACGACCAGGTACAGAAGCTGGAGAGCAGCATCCAGGACACGACTGACCAGGTCACCGGCGACGACAAGCCGGAGCAGCGGACGCAATGAGCGAAGAGGATATCCAGGACCCGCCACTGCCGCTGGTGGCCCATCTCACTGAACTGCGCGACCGCCTCCTGCGGGCGATTCTCGGGGTGCTGCTGGTCTTCATCGGCCTGTTCCCCTTCGCCAACGAGATCTACGCCTATATCTCCCAGCCGCTGCGGGACCTGCTGCCGCCGGGCGCCAGCATGATTGCCACGGAAGTCGCCTCGCCCTTCCTGACCCCCTTCAAGCTGACCCTGTTCGCGTCGATATTCATCGCCATACCCTACATCCTCTACCAGGTGTGGGCCTTCGTCGCCCCGGGCATGTACAAGCACGAGAAGCGCTTCGCGGTGCCCCTGCTGGTCACCAGCATCGGCCTGTTCTACGCCGGCGCGGCCTTCGCCTACTTCGTGGTATTCCCGCTGATTTTCGGCTTTTTCACCAGTGTCGGCCCCGAGGGCGTGGCCATCATGACCGACATCAACAGCTACCTGAACTTCGTGCTCAAGCTGTTTTTCGCCTTCGGTGTGGCCTTCGAGATTCCCATCGCCGCGGTGCTGCTGATCTGGGCAGGCATCACCACCGCCGAGGAACTCGGCAAGAAACGCCCCTACATCATCGTCGGCTGCTTCGTCGTCGGCATGCTGCTGACCCCGCCGGACGTGATCTCGCAGACCCTGCTGGCAGGGCCGATGTGGCTGCTGTTCGAGGTCGGGGTGTTTTTCGGTCGCTTCGTCGAGAAACCCGACGCCGCGGAGGAGGGCGCTTGAAGCACTATACCGACCACGCCGCCAACGAGCGCACCTGGCTGGCCTGGATCCGCACCGCCATCGCCATCATCGCCTTCGGTTTCATTATCGAGCGTTTTGAGCTGTTTACCGCCTACCTGAAGGCCTCCGCTTCCGCCGGGGCGCCCGCTGCACCGGTGCAGACGTCGATCAACCCGCTGGCCCTGGCCCTGGTCCTGATCGGCGTCGCGGTGATCCTGTTTGCCACCCTGCGTTTCCACCACCACCAGAAAATGATCGAGTCGGAGAACGGTGCGACCTACCGCGCCGGCTGGCCGATCGTCGGCCTCGCCGGCCTGCTGGTCGCCGTGTCCCTCGCCCTGGCCTGGCTGGTGCTCTGACGCCCGCCGGGCAAGCTACGCCGAATAACCCATTGCCCGGATCGCCCGCAGGGCAAATAATAAGCAAAAAACACGGTCCCGCCCCATGCAACTCGATATCGATACCGCCACCATCCGCCGCCTGCGCGACGCGCTCCTGTCCCAGGCCGAAGACCCCGACGCCGGCGCTGGCGCAGCCAATCCGGTGCGCCATGAAGCGCTGGTTGCTCGCATCGCGCCGTTCATCGAGACCATGTACCTCGTCGCCCTCGCCGACGGCCACCACAGCCCCGAGGAAATGGCCTCGGTGCACGGCGCCATCAGGTTGCTCTCCAGCGGTGTGCTCGAAGCCGCTGCCCTGGACCAGCTGATCACCAATTGCGATGCGGCCATCGAGCAGTACGGGGTCGAGGGGGTGCTACAGGGGCTGGGGAACCGCTTGTGCGCCAACCGCGCCGACCGCGAAACCGCCTTCACCCTGGCCGCCGCCACCGCGCTTGCCGATGCAAAGGTCGACGATGCGGAGACCGGGCTGCTGCGCGACATTGCCGAGTGGTTCGGCGTGTCCTCGCGCCGGGCCAATGAGCTGCTGGGGCCTATCGTCGGCTGACGCCGGCGCCCGTCAGAAAGTCCCGTCGGAGGGGCTCAGGACTTCACTTACCACCACGCCCGTCTCGTCCACCGTCATCACCAGGTGGTGGCGGTAGACATCGTCATGGCCGGCAAAAATGCGCGGTACACGGGCGGAATTGATGTACAGGGTACCGTCGCGCTCCAGCAGCCAGGGCCGCTCCTCGCCGTGTTTGGTGTTGAGGTGCATATGCCCGGCCACGACGGCCAGCACCTGCTTGCCCAGCTCGCGGGCATAGGCCACCGCCTCGGCGAGGTCGGGATCACCCCAGTCGCCGCCGCCGGGTTTGAAATCGCAACCCCAGATATCGCCGGGCCCGGCACCGAGGCCGTGGGGACCGTTGTGGCCGAGGAATACCAGTTGCCCCGCCTCGCTGCGCTCGACCAGTTCGCACAGGCGGCGCGAGGAGGACTCGAGGCTGTCGATGCCGTAGGTGTCCAGCATGTAGTCGGGGAAGGACAGGTTGGGGCCGCCCATGCTGTGCGGGCGCCCGGCGATCAGGTCCACCGCCAGGCCCGGCCCGCGCAATTCGTGCAGGCTGTAGCCGCAGAGCCGGACATCGCTGGCGCTGCTGTCGCCGGTGATCGCACGGATCTGGCTGAATCCGCCCTGCAGGGCCAGCTCCGCCGCCAGGGCGTCGATGTCGACGGTGTCGTTGTTGCCCGGCATGACCAGCGTCGGCTGTTGCAGACGGGCGATCAGGCGGGCGACGCGCAGGGTGCTGTCACCGAGGCCGCCGCCGAGATCGCCGGCGAAAAACAGCAGGTCGTAGTCGGCGCCGGCGAACTGCATCAGGTCCACCTCGTCCCAGTGGGTATGCAGGTCGCCGATGATGCCGAGGCGGATGGTCGCGGCGTCAACGTTGATACGCTGGCGCACAACGGAAGCGTTCGAGCTCAGGGTGGGCTCCTTGTCGATTTGCTGTCGAAAACCTCGACGGCCTTTTCAGTAGCGCAGTATGCGCCAGAGCAGCCGCGGCCGCCAAGGGACTTCAGGCCTGCAGGTACTCGCTGAGGGTTTCCGCCACCATCACCACCGGGGCGTGGGTATTACCGCTGGTAATCTCCGGCAATACCGAGGCATCGGCGATGAACAGGTTGTCGAGACCGCGCACCTTCAGGCGCGCATCGGTAACCGCGAGCTCGTCGCTGTCCGCACCCATCTTGCAGGTGCAGGCGGGGTGGAAGATGGTCGTGGCGATATCCCCGGCGGCCTGCGCCAGGGCCTCCGGCGAGGTGATATCGGCGCCTGGCTTGATCTCCCGCGGGCGGAATCGTGCCACCGCCGGCTGGGCGGAAATCTCCCGGGTGATTTCGATCGAGCGGGCGGCGATCTCGCGATCCTCCGCCGTGTTCAGGTAGCGCGGGTCGATCCGCGGTGCCTGCGCGGGGTCGTCGCTGACGATATCCACCCGCCCGCGGCTGGTCGGCCGCAGGTTGCAGACGCTGGCGGTGATCCCCGGGAAGGGGTGCAGTTGCAGGCCGAGCTTTTCCGCACTCATCGGCTGCACGTGGTACTCCAGGTCCGGGCGATCGAGAGCCGGGTCCGACTTGAAGAAGGCCCCGAGCTGGCTGGGGGCCATCGACAGGGGTCCGGAGCGCTTGAGCAGGTATTCCAGGCCCATGCGCGCCCTGCCGTGCCAGCTGCCGTTGAGGCAGTTGAGGGTCGTGGTCCCCTCGACCCGGAACTGCACGCGGATCTGCAGGTGATCCTGCAGGTTGCCACCCACGCCCTCCAGCTTCAGCCGGCAGGGCACCCCTGCCGCGGACAGTTGCTCTTCGCCGCCGATGCCACTGCGCTGCAGGATGCAGGGCGAGGAGACGGCGCCGGCGGACAGGATCACCTGGCCGCCGGTTTCGATACGTTGCGGCCGGCCATTGACTTGCACATCCAGCCCGCCGACCCGGCTGCCGTCCCAGAGCAGCTTGTCCACCATGACCCCGGTGACCACCCGCAGGTTCGGCCGCTGCATCACTGGCCTGAGGAAGGCCCGCTTGGCGGAGCAGCGCACGCCGCCCACCTGGTTGACGTGGAACAGGCCGACACCGCTGTTGTCGCCGGTGTTGAAGTCATCAGTCGGCGGGATGCCGTACTGGGCACAGGCTTCGCTCCAGGCGTCGAGCACCGGCCAGCGCAGGCGCTGTTGCTCCACCCGCAGCTCGCCGTCACCGCCGTGGAACTCCGAGGGGCCGGCGAAATAACTCTCGGACCTGATGAAGCGCGGCAACACGTCCGCCCAGCTCCAGCCGGGAAGCCCCCAGCCGTCGTAATCCTCGCGCTGGCCGCGCATGTAGATCATGCCGTTGATGGCGCTGCAGCCGCCGAGCACCTTGCCGCGGGGGTAGGGCAGCACCCGGCCATTGAGGCCGGGCTGGGGCTCCAGTTCGTAGCACCAGTCCGCCCGCGGATTGCCCATGGCGAAGAGATAGCCCACGGGAATGTGGAACCAGTGCCAGCGGTCGTTGCCGCCGGCTTCGAGCAGCAGTACGCGGCGGGCGGGGTCCGCCGACAGGCGATTGGCGAGCACGCAGCCGGCGCTGCCGGCGCCGACGATCACCGTATCGAACCCATCGAGGGAATAATTGCTCATACCGCACTCCGCTGCTGTGCTTCGGCGGGCCGGGCGGCCCGCAGGGCGCTCACATTACACGCGGCGGCGGCCCCGCTCAAGGGAGCCGGGAGCGGCGCGGCTCAGAGCAGGAACTCGGCCAGTGACAGGCGCTGGCGCGGTGCCGCGTCGCGCTGGGCGTAGGCTTCGCCCACCACGTCCGGCGTACCCTCGTAGCCGATGGCCAAAGCGGTCAGGGGTTTGACGTCCTCCGGCAGGGCGAAGGTCTCGACCACCTTTGCCGGCTCGATCCCGATCATCTGGTGGACCGCAATTCCCCGCGTGGTGGCCTCGACGGTCAGCATGGCCGAGGCCGCGCCGAGATCGTGCTCCGCAGCCGCATTGGGCTTGCCGTTGTGGTCGAAGGTGGTCTTGACCAGGCCGATGGCGAGCACCGGCGCGTTGGCGGCCCAGGGCTGGTTGCCCTCTACCAGGCAGTTGTGAATCTGCTCCCAGCGCCCGTCACCCGCTCCCTTGACGCCGACGATGTAGCGCCAGGGCTGGGCATTGTAGGAGGACATGGTCCAGCGGGCCGCCTCGAACAGCGCATCGATATCATCCTGCGCCACGGCGTGTTGCGGGTCGAAGGCATAGGGGCTGTAGCGCGAGGACAACAGCGTGTGGATGGGGTGGTCTGGCGTGGCGATCTTGTGTTGCATGGCTCTCTCCTGTGGCCGGGTTGTGGCTGGTGTGACCGGCTCCCGCGGGCAATTGATAGGCACAGGATAGATTCGAATTTATAGGTAAAAAAGCCGTAATAATCGGCGGTTTACTTCGATTTTTTCGACAATTTGATTCAGGAAACCCCGGCAATATCCGAGCTGTCCACACTTGCCCCGAGCTCGAGCAGGGCCGCGCGAATCTCGTACTGCTCGCTGAGGTCGTGCACGTCGACCAGCAGTACCGTCCTGTTGCCGAGACAGAGGCTGGCGTCGCCGCGCACCCCGGAGCGACGCCAGGAGAGCAGCCCGATCGCCAGCGGCACCAGCGCCGCCAGCAACAGCACCGCCAGGGTGATGCTGATGAACTGTGTGGACACCGCGCCGAGGAATTCGAGCAGTGCGATCAGGACGAACAGCGCGACAAGGGCCAGGAAGGTCAGGCCGACCAGGTGCAGCTGGCGCTTCTGCGAGGACCTGCCACTGGCGCGAACCGCGAAGCGATTGCGATGGGAACCCCCAACCCCGGGCCGCCGCTCGGCCAGGCCGAATTGCGCTGCGTCCAGCGCGAAACGCCGACAAAGATGGGTTCGGGCGGCGAGCGCCGAGTCGCGATCCGGGAACACCGCCTCCAGCCGCGCCGGGAAATCTTCCTCTACCAAGGTACTGTGCATCAGCGACCACCCCACCCTGACAAAACCACTGTACCGAGATTACCGGGAATTTCCCCGGGCCAAAAGCCCTGACGCGAGCACATTGCTCGCCACCGCCTGCTAGATGGGCTAGTCTGAATAAACACTTTCACGAATTTGCAATGAGCGGATTTTCCAGTCGCGGAGGGCGCAGATGAGTTTTGTCGATCTGGTAGGTATCTGGGATCAACAGGCTTCCGGTGAACTGGTTCATGAGAAGTACCAGGTGGATCTCACGGTGGAGAACGCCGCCAAGATCGAGGCGCTCGCCGATCTCTTCCCGCGCCGTACCAGGGAGCAGCTGATCTCCGAGCTGCTGGGCACCGCGCTCGACGAACTGGTCGCGTCTTTCCCCTACAAACAGGGGGACAGGGTGATCGCCCACGACGAGGAAGGCGACCCCATATTCGAGGACGTCGGCTACACCCCGCGCTACCTCAGCCTGGTGGAAAAACATGTCGCGCGGCTGAAGTCCGCACCCTGAATCGCAGGCCGGTGATTCACCCCCTTCACCAACGGCAAGCTCACGACTAACCCTACACGGATGGCTTGACCATGGGCCGCAATTACGCGCGTCGAGCTGCAGTGCCGTACCCCTGCCGGAAACGGACACTCACGACCCTGGCCGTGATGGTGGCGGCGCTGGCCCGTCTGCCCGCGCAGGCCGCGAATGAATCTGTCGCCGAACTGCAGGCGCATATCCAGGCACTGGAGCGCCAGCTGCAGGAGGCCAACCGGCGGCTTGCCGCGGCCCAGGCCGCCGCCGAGGCAGCCGATGCGCGCCTGGCGCGCGCCGGCACACCCGGCGCCGACAAAATCCGCATCGGCCCGCTGCGCATAGGCGGCGCGCTGCGCGTGAACTATGTCTACGGGGACTACGAGGACAGCGGCGCCGGACCACAGCGCGGCGGCAGCGGCGGCAATATGGAACTGGACACCTTCCGCCTCAACGCCGACCTCGAGTACGGCAAGCTGATCGGCAAACTCGAATACCGCTGGTACGACGGCTACAACTTCCTGCATACCGGCTGGCTGGGCTACCGCTTTGACGAGCAGAGCCAGTTGCAGGCCGGCCTTACCCGGGTGCCCTTTGGTCCCGGCCCCTACGGCATCTCCCAGAGCTGGTTTTTCGACCAGCACTACTATGTCGGCCTCGCCGACGACATGGACTTCGGCCTCAAGTACCTCACCAACATCGACAACTGGGAGCTCGCCGTCGCCTGGTTTCCCAGCAGTGAGGGCAACTGGAACGGCGCCAGCGAGGACAGCGCCCGCTACAGCTACGACCCGGTCAGGTGGCGCTCCGCCATCGAGGCGGACGGGGATATCGTGGCTTCGCCGGTGAATGGCTACAGCGAACGCAACCAGTTCAACCTGCGCGCGCTCTACCACCTGCAGGACAGCGCCGTCACCACCAGCGTGGGCATCTCCCTGCAGGCCGGTCAACTGGAGGGCAAGCGCGCGGATGACGGCAGTCACTGGGCCGCCTCGGTGCACATGCGCAACGAGTGGCGCAACTTCCTGCTCGCCAGCCAGTTCACCCGCTACGAGTACGACCTCGATCGGGGCAACCCGCTGGGCAGCGATGAGCTGCTGCCGCTGGGAGCCTATGACTTCGCCTGGCCGGTGGCGGCGAAGGCCTGGATTCCCGCGCTGTCACTCAGTTACCGCTTCAACACCGGCGACCTGCCCTGGCTGGACTACCTGCTGCCGTATATCGAATACAGCTCGATCCTCAAGGATGCCGACAGCGCCCACGACAGCAGCATGCTCACCCTCGGCGCGGCCTGGGCCAGTGGCGGCTGGTATATCTATACCGATTACGTGCGCTCCAACGGCAACCTGTTCATCGGGAACCAGGGCGACAACTACGCCAACATCTACCAGGGCGTCGGCGACTTCGGCATCGATGGCAATCACCGCTGGAACGACCGCTTCAACATCAACTTCGGCTACTACTTCTGAGCGGTCGTGCCGGCGGGGCGGCACGGCTAGGCCGGGACAATAAAATCGAGGGGGTAGAGGCGGCCGAACTCCCGCTCGGCGGAAGCGTGGTCGACCTGCCTGCCCCAGTTGAAGATTGTCCATTCGGAGGCCTCCAGCTCCGCCAGCGGCGGGATTTCGCCCTCGAACTGGCACTCGCGAAAGTCCTCCGCCAACTCGGGCTCGAGGCCCAGGCGATGCCACTGCCACAGCAGGTAGGTGGGCTCGAACAACAGCCGTTTGCGATTCCACTGGGCCGGAATCGCCCTGAGACCCGCGCGCTCGATCAGCCGCGGCGTATGCAGCACCGGGTTGGGTGCGCTTATCGACAGGCAGCGGAAGAAGCCCAGGGTCTCCCACAACCAGTTGTGCCAGTTGTTCAGCGCCTTGTTCGGACGCTTGCGCTGGCCGTGACGCACCCGCGGCCGGGCGAACTCCGCTTCGGGATCCGCCAGCGGGCGCAGCAGGAGCATGTCGTCGTGCCACCAGATCCAGCGTTCGTAGTGGGCGGCAAAGATTTCCTGGTGCTCCCACAGGCGCAGGATCTTGTTCGCCCCCGGGCTGTGCTGCCAGTCGGTAATCGCCTCTATCTCGTTGATTGCAAGCCAGTTTTCCGGCGGCAGGTGGTGTTTTTCCGTGAGCAGGGCGATCGGCCAGTCGCCGAGGTGGCGGCGGATCGCCGCAACCACGACGGGCAGGTAGTCCTGCGCCTTGGGGCGGTAGCTGATGGCAATGGGAGCTCGGGAAATCATGGCTTTTCTACACTTCTCAAGCGGCATGTTGGTAGGCACTGTCTATAATCACTGTTTATAGCAGGATCGTGAAACAAAACAAAAAGTCCCGCTCACACCGGTGAATCAGGGACTTCACCCGGGTCGTTATGCCAAGCCAAAGGAGTACCTTAATGAAAAAAGACATTCCAATGAAAGCGCTCGTGGCCGGTACGCTGGTCGCCCTTAACCTCGCCACCGCCGAAGTGAGCGCCGAACCCACGTTCCAGATCAAGTACCAGGCGGGTGGCAGCACGCTGTACTTCTCCAACCTTTTCGTCAGTTCGATGGCCGGTGCCGATGTCGAGGCTTCAGCCAAGGACCCGGGCAAAATGGTGCCCAACCACGACTGGCTGCGCATTCCGGTGACCGGTGGGGTGATCGACCTCGATGGCACCTACGGGGAGATTGATCTCTCCGGCGGGCTCGTCCTGGAGAGTGGCCTCGGCACCCTGGTATTGCACAACCTGACCATCGAGGCCCTCGGCGATGACAAACTGGTCACTGCCGTGGTCGAGATCGATGGGGTGGTAAGTACGCGTGTCGCGCTGTTCGAGATCGATCTCGAGGAATCCGAGGTAGGCGTCGACAAAAATGGCAAGCTGGTTATCCGCAAGCTGAAACTCCTGCTGACAGAAGAAGGCCAGGCGCTGTTCAGCGATGTCCTCGGGCTGGAAATGCTGCCGGGCGACAAGGTCGCCGTGATGGATGCCGTTGGCAAGCTCGATGGCTATACCGGCAAGGATAACGACGACTCCGACGATGATGACTCGGATGATGATGATTCCGATGATGACGACTCCGACGACGATTCGGATGACGATGACTCCGATGATGACGACTCGGATGACTCCGACGACGACGATTCGGACGACGATGACTCCGATGATGATGACTCGGATGACTCCGACGATGATGACTCGGATGACTCCGACGACGACTGATCCGCTCCGCTATCGATAGTAAATGGCGCCACGGGGATCACCCGTGGCGCCCTGCCAACCCTCCTCTCAGGCCCTCACCGCCTGGTATATATCCGAGAAACTGTTAGCCCGCTCGCCAATTGCGATGGGAACCTGCAAGCCCTGGGCGATTTCACTGGACGAGACCAGGCCGCGCAGCGAGCGCCGGTCGCCATCCACGACCATGATGAAGCGGTCGCCGAAGTTGCGCATTGTGGCCAGCAGGTCGCCGACTCGCGCCGCGCACAACTCCCGGTAATCCACCGCCCGCAGGGCGCTGCGCGGGATCATCACATCCGCCACTGTGAGCTCGCTGTGCTGCAGGCCGGTGGACAGGCTGGCCTTCATGACCTTGACCGACAACAGGTCCGCCAGGGTGATGACCCCGCGGAAGGACTCGCCGGCATCGATGACCAGCTTGAATTTCTCGTGGGTCCGCCGCATCAACTCGATGGCCTCGCCCACCGGTGTGCTGCCCTCGAGCAGGGTTGGCGGGCGCTTGTGAAAATCGGCAAATACCTCCAGTGCGGGGCTGTTGCCGCTCAGCGCAGAGCCCTGGGCAGGGCGTTCGATAGTGGCCACACCGTCCAGTTTGACGGTGGGCAGTTGTTTGAAACTTTTCATTCCGGTACTCCTTTGGCCCCCCGGGACGGGAGTGCCAGCTGCGTAACTCGTTTAATTGGCCTTGGACTGTACGCGTGGGAGAACTGGTGGGGCGCGGGCGAGGAAATAGCGAGAACGGCGCAGGAATATGGCGACCGGGATCGCGAGCAGGAGCAGGCAGGCAGTGAGCAGCGGTAGCGGTGCCAGGCTCGAGGCGACCAGCGCATCGTCCGCATCATCCCAACCACTGTCGGCGTAGATGACGGCCGTGACCGGGCCGCCGCCGGAGGTCAGGGACTCGCCCTGGCTGCGTGAGACCGCCGCGAAATCTGGCAGCAGGAGCAGGCACAGCAGCGCCGCCGACAGCAACACGCTGCCCTTGCGCTGGCTCTGCAGGTACTGCTTTATCACGCGATGGTCCCCTGAAACGGGGCGCAAAACTGCAACCCCTCGCGCTGGTAGACACTCCCCCGGTGAGCCGGTTCCCGGCCGGGGAGGATTAATTCACCCGGCGGGCTGGTCGCGCCGTGTCCCGGACAGGGCCAGCAGGACCAGCAGGCCGGCGGCGATCCCCGGCAGGCCCTCGAAAACGTAGGCGTGGAGACCCCAATAGCGCCACAGCAGCGCGCAGGAAATGCCCACCAGAACACTCGCGATGGCCGCCGCCTGGGTGGGCCGCGCACCGATGCACAGGGCGATGAGCAGCGGGGCAAAGGCGCTGCCGAGCCCCGACCAGGCGAGGATCACCATGCTGAAGACGCTCTGCAGGTTGGCCAGCGCCAGCACCAGCGCGGCGCCGGTGATAGCGATGGTGGTCGCCTTGATCAGTAACTGCCGCTCGACCCGCTGCGGCAACAGGTCGTGGGTCAGGGAGGCGGAGCAACTGAGGATCAGGGAGTCCGCCGTCGACATGGTCGCGGCAAAAATACCGGCGAGCACGATGCCCACCAGCCAGGGGTGCAACAGTTCCAGCGCCATGGTCGGCAGGGCCAGTTCCGCATCGAAGCTGTCGCCACCACTGATATAGACGCGCGACAGCAGGCCCACCGCCGTCGCCATGCAATAGAACACGGTAAAGAAGGCGTAGTACCAGGCCCGGGCCGTGCGCATGTTGCCGTTCTCATCCAGCGCCATGAAGCGCACCATGATATGCGGCTGGCCGATCACCGACAGCCCCGCCACCATCCAGCCGGCGGCGAACATCAACGGCCCGGCGATGCCGGGGAAGGGCAGGTCCCGGGGGAACCAGGCGGTGAAATCGGGGATCTGCTCCAGCCGCTCCCAGCTGGCACCGAAGCCACCGAGATTGGCGACAGCCACCCACAGCAGCAGGCCCATGGCGCCCAGCATCACGAAGGACTGGGCGGCGTCGGTCCAGATCGAGGCGCGAATGCCGCCGGCGACGCAGTAGAGGGCCACCATTACCGCGCCGATCACCGAACCCGCCCACAGGGGCCAGCCGAACAGCACGTGCAGCGCCTTGGAACCGGCCAGCAACTGGGCACTGGCATAGCACAACAGGAATGCCAGGGAGATGAGCCCGATGACCCGCTGCAGGCCGCCCTGCTTATGCCCGTACCAGTTGCTGAGCACACCGGCGTAGCTCACCTCGTCGCTGCGCGCGGTGGCGGCGTGCAGGCGCGAGTGAACGAAGGTAGAGCCGAGGTAGTCGCCGAGGATCCAGCCGACCATCAGCCAGAAGGCCGGCAGCCCGGTCGCATAGGTATAGCCGATCACCCCGATGAACATGTAGCCGCTGTTGTTGGTGGCTACCGCGGAGAGGCCGACCAGCCACGGTCTGACCGTGCCATCGGCCAGGTAGTAGTCCGCCCGGGTGCCGCGACTCTTCACAAAGGAGGAAAGCCCGACCGCGACGAACGCGGCCAGGAACAACAGAAACGATTCAATCACGCTCGCGCCCCGGTTCTATGGTTATACGCCCCCAGGCCGCGCCGCTCACCCCTGGGCAAGACAGATCGCCGCCCCGTGGTCGTGGACCTCTACCAGGCATTCGTGCAGCGCTCTCACCGCGCCGTCGAAGTCCTCGTCCCTGATCACGAACTGCATGTCGACCTGGCGCATGGACTGGTGCATTGCCTCGACACCGATATTGTGCGCGGCCAGCCCGGACACGGCCTGGGCGAGAATCCCGGTGACCTTCAGGTCGCTGCCGATGGCCGACACGATGGACACCCTGGCCTGGTCGATCTCGGCGTCCGGGAACACCTCTTCCAGCGCCTGGCGGATACGCTTGATGGTCTTCAGGTTGCCGCCGAGGTAGTGGGTAATGGTGTTGGCGTTGATGTCCTTGGCGATGATCTGGCCACGGAAACGGCGTATCGTGGCGAGGATCTCGCGGTCGTAGACATCGATCTGCCCGGCCATATCCTGGTCGAACAACTCCAGCGCATAGACGCCGCGACTGCCCGCAATGATTTCCGCCCGCGGCGTTTCGCTCACGTAATCGGGCGTGATCAGGGTGCCCGCATGCTCCGGCTCGAAGGTGTTTTTCACCCGCAGCGGAATGTTGTTCTGGCGCAGGCCCTTGGCGGCCTTCGGGTGGATCGCCTCCATGCCCAGGTTGGCGAGCTGGTCCGCGACATCGTAGTTGGTGCGGCCGATGGGCACCGCCTGCGCTTCGCCGACGATATTCGGGTCGGCGCTGGAGAGGTGGAACTCCTTGTGGATCACCGCCTCGCGGGCCTGGGTCAGAACCGCGATCCGGCTGAAAGTCATCTCGCTGTAGCCGCGGTCGAAGCTGGCCATGAGGCCGGTGCGGGTGTGGGCGTAGCCGGTGACGATCGGCAGCTCGCTGGCCAGGTCGATGTCCTTGAAGGCGCGCAGGATGCGCTCATCGAGGTCCAGGTGCTCGTCGTCGCGCCAGGCGGTCAGGTCGACGAAGCGGGCGTTGACCCCATCGCGCTGCAACAGCTGCACCGTGTTCCAGGCACTTTGCGCCTCGCCGAGGCTGGCCAGCATCTCGCGCACCGTGGCCAGGTGGGCTTCCAGCGAGAAGTGGCCGTGGCGGCACAGCTGCTCGAGGTTCTGCAGGCATTCGTCCGCCGACTGGATGCGCTCGTCGATGAAGCGGTTGGCCCGCTCCACGCTGACGGAGTCGACAAAGTACTGCGTATTGAGCTGGTACATTTCGTGGCGCAGGACATCCAGTTCCTCGCGCCAGGTGCGCTCTGATTCGCTGGAAGCAAACAGCGCATAGACGCCCGGGCGACCGGACTTCTTGTGTTCCAGCAGCCGGTTGGTGACCCCGCCGTAGGCGGACACCACGAATATGCGCTGGTACAGGCCGTCGTGCTGGGCCGCCGGGTGACGGATGATGTTGTCGCGGACGGCGGCGTAGTCCAGCATGCTGGTCCCGCCGATTTTCTCCACCGTGTGGTGACGTTCGCTCATGCCTCGACCGCCTCCGCCTCCAGCTCGTAGGCGCCTTCGGCGTTGTGCACTTCCTTGCCGCTCAGTGGCGGGTTGAACACGCAGGCCATCTTCATCTCCTCGAAGGCGCGCAGCATGTGGCGGTCGTGCTTGTCGAGAATGTACAGCGTTCCCGGGGTGATCGGGTATTTCCTGCCGTCGTCCAGGGTTTCCACCTCACCGCTGCCGGAAATGCAGTACACCGACTCCAGGTGATTCTGGTAGTGCATGCGGAAGTCCGCGCCCTTGTAGATGGTGGTGATGTGGAAGGAAAAGCCCATGTTGTCGCCCTTCAGCAACATCCGGGTGCTCTCCCAGTTGCCGTCGGGACTGACGATGCGGCGCTCGCTCTGCTCCGCGTCCTGTAGCTGTCTTACTATCATGCTTGCTTCCTCAAATGCGGTTCGAAGGTGCGTCCGGCAATCTCGCGGTCGTCGTCGAAGTAGTCGACCTCTTCCGGAATGGAGGCGTTGGCCGCACAGGTCGCGCGGATCGCCTCTTCCAGGATGTCGATACCTTTTTTCAGGTTGTCATCGCTGATCACCAGCGGGCACAGCAGCTTGACCACCTGGTCGTCCGCGCCGCTGGTCTCGATGATCAGGCCCTGTTTGAAACAGCGGTGGGTAATCGCGCCGGCCAGCTCACCGCTGATGCAGTTGATGCCCTGGAACATGCCGCGACCACGGGTGGTGAAGTTACCGTCGCCGTATTTCTCGACGATCGCCTCCAGGCGGCGCGACACATAGGCGCCCTTGCGACGCACATCAGCGGCGAAGTGATCGTTGCTCCAGTAGTGGTCGATGGCGGCCTTGGCGGTGACGAAGGCGAGGTTGTTGCCGCGGAAGGTGCCGTTGTGCTCACCGGGCTTCCACTGGTCCAGCGCCGGGCTGATCAGCACCACGGCAAAGGGCAGGCCATAGCCGCTGAGCGACTTGGACAGGGTGATGATGTCCGGCTTGATACCCGCTTCCTCGAAGCTGAAGAAGGTACCCGTGCGCCCGCAACCAGCCTGGATGTCGTCGACGATCAGCAGCACATCGTGCTTCTTGCACACCAGGTCGAGGTTGCGCAGCCAGCCAATGGATGCCGCGTTGATACCGCCCTCGCCCTGCACGCATTCGACGATGACCGCCGCCGGCTTGTCGATGCCGCTGCTGGAGTCCGACAGCACCTTGTCCAGGTAGCCGGTGGTATCGATGTCCTCGCCGAGGTAGCCATCATAGGGCGCGCGGCTCGCGCCGATCAGGTTGATGCCGGCGGCGTTGCGGTGGTGCGAGTTGCCGGTAGCGGCGAGCGCACCGAGGCTGACGCCGTGGAACCCGTTGGTAAAGGCGATGATGTTGTGGCGCCCGGTGACGTTGCGGGCCAGCTTCATGGCCGCCTCCACCGAGTTGGTGCCGGTGGGGCCGGTGAACTGCACCATGTAGTTCATGTTCCGCGGCTTGAGGATCTTCTCATTGAAGGCCTCGAGGAACTCGCCCTTGGCGCGGGTATGCAGGTCGAGACCGTGGGTAATGCCGTCGTTCTCGATGTAATCGAGCAGCTTCTGCTTGAACAGCGGGTTGTTATGGCCGTAGTTCAGGGTGCCGGCGCCGGCGAGGAAGTCCAGGTACTGTTGGCCCTCCTCGTCGTAGAGGAACTCGCCCTCGGCGCGGTGGAACACGCGGGGGAAAGAGCGCGCGTAACTTTGTACTTCCGATTCGATCTCATCAAAAATTTTCATCTCAACATATCTCCGTTGCAGTTGGTCGGGCGATGCGGTCGGTCAGTGCATTCAGCGACTGAACGGCCCGATGCGCGCCAGGATTTCGCTGTCGTGGGCACCGCGGAAGTGCCGTTCCCGCTCAAACAGCACGCCGCGCTCGATCTGCGCCTCGCGCTGGCGGGCAAAACTCTCGAACAGTGCCCAGGATGCCCGGTTGTCCCCGGTCACCGTGGTTTCCATGAATTGCACGCCGTCACAGGCCTGGCGATCCACGATGTGGTTGAGCATGCGCCGGGCGAGGCCCTCGCCACGCGCCTTGTCGCTCACCGCGACCTGCCAGATGAACAGGGTGTCCGGTTGCTGTGGCGGCCGGTAACCGGTGATCGCGCCAAGCAGTTCACCGTCGCGCTCGGCGACCACCGAAGTGGCCGCGAAATGGCTGCAAAGCAGCAGGTAGCAATACACGGCGTTCAGGTCCAGGGGAGGGCAGGACTCGATCAATGCGTGCAAATCGGCGCCGTCTTGCGCCTGCGGTTGGCGCAGGGTGAGGGCGCCTGCCTCAACTTTCATATCCATGTCTAATATTTAGATCACTATGCATAATTGGAGGCGCACTATACCGGAGCTGTTTGTTTTTCTCAATAAATCAGCATAATATGATCAATATTTACGCATATTATATTTATATGACTAAACATATCTAAGTGAAACCCTGACCTAAGTGGAGTCTATTATCAGAAGTCAAAGTACCAAGCCGGGCGGCCCCCGCCTTGCGGGCCATTCCGCCACCGCCCTGCGTATAATGGGCAACCCCGCGGAAGAGGAACGCACCGAGTTGGACCGAATAGAGGAAGTACTGATTGCCCTGCGGCGGGTGATCCGGGCAACCGACCTGCACTCCCGGCACCTGGCGAAAACCACCGGGCTCACCGCCCCGCAAATCCTGCTGTTGCAGGCTATCCGTAACGGCGAGGGGGGCTCGACCATCGGCGACATCGCCACGGAAGTCAGCCTCAGCCAGGCCACCGTGACCAACATTCTCGACCGCCTGGAACGGCGCGGCCTGGTCTTCCGGGAGCGCTCCCAGCAGGACCGGCGCAAGGTTCACGCCTGCCTCACCGACGAGGGCCTGCAGGTGCTGAAGGACGCCCCCATCCCCCTGCAGGACCAGTTCGCCCGGCAGTTTTCCGACCTCCACGAGTGGGAGCAGACCATGATCATCGCCGCCCTGCAGCGGGTCGCGCACATGATGGATGCCCAGCATATCGATGCCTCGCCAGTGCTGGACGTCGGCAACCTCGACCGCCCCCAGGGCTCAGCAGAAGCGGGCGATCACTACCCGGCCGACCTGGACTAGACCCCCCCCGGTCGGCAATTGCCCCTGGCGGTGACTGAAGTTGCCCTGACGGGCAAGGGGCTATGGGGCGCCCGGACAAAGCGCTTAGACTGTGCCTGACCCAAGGGCTGCGTGGCCTGTGGTTTCGCCACGCGCCTGAATAATAAAAACCCGGAAAGAGGCCCAGCCTATGGCACGCATCCACGCTCAGCATGGCAGTACCGTACACCCACGTTTTTCCACCCGGCTCCTGCGCCACGGCACCCTGGCCGCCGCAGTGCTCGCCGCCACCCCCGGCTTCGCCCAGTCCGCCGCCGAAGCGGCGCTCGAGGAAGTCCTGGTGACCGCCCAGCGGCGCTCGGAGCGGATCGAGGACGTACCGATCTCCCTCAGCGCCTTCGACCAGTCGGCGCTGGATAACCTGCGCATCCTCAGCACCGACCAGCTGCAGATGGGCACCCCCGGCATCGTCAACACCTCGACCGCCGGCGACGGCATCTCGGCGATCTACATCCGCGGCGTCGGCACCGGCTACTCCGGACCGGGCCTCGAGGGCAGCGTCGCGGTCTACCTCGACGACGTCTACCTGCAGACCCAGACCTCCTCCTACCAGGCCACCCTCGATGTCAGCCAGGTACAGGTGCTGAAGGGTCCCCAGGGAACCCTGTACGGACGTAACGCCACCGGTGGTGCGATCGTGGTCACCACCCACGACCCGAGCCTCGACGAGGTCAGCGGCTACCTCAAGGGCGGCTACGGCAACCTCGAGTGGATGCGCGGTGAAGGCGTGCTCAACCTGCCCGTCTCCGACACCTTCGCACTGCGTTTCGCCGGCTTTTACGAGGAGCGCAACGGCTACGCCAACAACGTGGCCGTGGACAATTTCGAGGCCAGCGGCGTCGGCGCCGGCGACACCTACGCCGGCCGGGTCAAGGCCCTGTGGCAGCCCAGCGAGGACTTCCGCCTGGTGGCCAAGCTGTCCCACGACCGCCGCGACGGCAACGGCGCCATCCACAGCCTGCGCTACAACGGGGACGGCAGCAAAACCGGGCTGGACTTCTACAAGACTGCCCAGTCACCCAACCGCGAGGGCGGCGGCGGCGACGACACCAAGGCCAGCGAGGCCTCCCTGCGCATCGACTGGACCCTCGGCGACTGGACCCTGACCAACACCCTCGCCTACCGCGAGACCCGCGCCTACGGCTGTACCGACAACGACGGCGTGGTGGATGAGCTGCTGTATTTCTGCACCGTCTCCGGGCGCAGTGCCAACAACGCCGGCGCCGACGGCAAGGAAGACGACACCCTGACCAACGAGCTGCGCCTCACCTCCAACTTCGACGGCCCCTTCAACCTGGTCGCCGGCTTCTTCTACGAGGAAAACGAGGCGCGCTTCTCCGGGCGCATCGGTGGCGCTTTCTTCGGCGACCTGCTGCCGACTTTCGACAACCGCGACGACCTGACCGCCTGGTCGACCTACTTCGACGCCTCCTGGGACATCACCGAGACCCTCAAGCTGTCCGGCGGCCTGCGCTACACCTACGAGGACAAGGACCACTCGGTGGTCAACGACGACGATGCGCTGGCCCTGTTCGGCTTCACGATCCCGCAGCGCAACAGCGGCAGCGCCGATTTCGATGATGTCTCGCCGCGGGTGGTGCTGTCCTGGACCCCCGGCAGCACGCACTTCTACGCCAGCTACGCCCAGGGCTTCAAGTCCGGCGGCTTCAACAGCCCCTCTTTCACCGTCGACCCGGTGCTCGACCCGGAGGAGATCGACGCCTATGAGCTGGGCGCGAAGTACCGCTCCGAGGACGGCCGCCTGAGCCTCTCCGGCGCCGCCTACTTCTACGACTGGACCGACATGCAGGTCTCCTTCATCACCGGCGGCGGCGCGGGCATCCTGCAGCAGAACGCCGCCGGCGCGGAAAACTACGGGGCGGAGATCAACCTCGACTGGGCGCCCGGTGAGAACTGGATCCTGCGCGCGGGCTACGCCTACTCCCACGCCCGCTTCACCGAGTTCCCCCAGGCCGCGGTCTACAACCTGGTCGGCGGCTTCCTCACCGCCACCGCCGAGGACCTGAAGGACCGGCAGGTGCCCTTCGCCCCGGACGACACCGCCACCGCCAGCGTCACCTACCTGTTCGACGCGGCGGGCTGGGGCGGCAACGCCACCGCCGCGGCGCGCTACTCATCCAGCTACGACTTCACCTCCGGCGCCGGCGGCGAGCTGCGCGCCAGCGCCCAGGACGACCTGACCCTGGTCAACCTGACGGCGAACTTCAGCTCGCCGGACGGCGCCTGGGCACTGGGACTGTTCGTCGACAACGCGCTGGACGAGGAGTACATCCAGCTGATCTCCACCGGCAACACCGGCGTGTACATGACCCCGGCGGCGCCGCGCACCTACGGTGCCACCGTGCAGTACAACTTCTAGGCAACGCCGTGAAAGTCAGCGACCGCCGCCCGCTGGGCGGCAGTGGTCTCGAGGTCACCGCCGCCAGTTACGGCGGCGGCAGCCTCGGCAATTTCTACCGCCGCATCGGCAATGCGGATGCGGCGCAACTGATGCAGGCGGTGTGGGACTGCGGCATCCGCTACTTCGACACCGCGCCCTTCTACGGCCGCGGCCGCAGCGAGCGGCGCATCGGCGCCTTCCTCGGCGACCAGCCGCGGGCCGATTTCGTGCTCTCCACCAAGGTCGGGCGGATTCTCGAGCCGGCCCCCGGCGGCGCGGATGAGGACGGCATCTTCTTCGACCCGGCGCCCTTCAACGTGCGCTACGACTACAGCTACGACGGCGTTATGCGCTCCCACGAGCACAGCCTGCAGCGGCTCGGGCTGGAGCGGGTGGACATCCTCTACGTGCACGACATCGACCGCATGATCCACGGGGCGGACACCGACTATCACCTCGGCCAGTTAAAGGATGGCGGCATCAGGGCGCTGGAAGAGTTGCGCAGCGGCGGCGCGATCGCCGCCTACGGCCTCGGTGTCAACGAAATCCGGACCTGCCTCGACTGTCTCGACTACGCCGACCCGGACGCCTTCCTGCTCGCCGGTCGCTTCACCCTGCTGGAGCAGAGCGCGGCACTGCCGCTGCTGGAGCGATGCGTCGAGCGCGCGGTATCGGTCGTGGTCGGCAGTGTTTTCAATTCGGGCATCCTCGCCACCGGCGCGGTAGCGGGAGCGCGCTATAACTACGACACGGCGCCGGCAGCCGTCATGGAGTCCGTGCGCCAGATCGAGGCGACCTGCGCAGCACATGACACTGAACTGGCCTCGGCCGCCCTGCAGTTTCCCCTGTCCCACCCCGCCGTGGCGAGCGTACTGCTCGGCGTGGGGACACTGAACAGCCTGCGGCGCAGTGTGGCGGGCTTCGAGGCGGAGATCCCCCGGGAATTGTGGCAGGAGCTTGCCCAGTGGGATCTGCAGCCGCCGGCCGCGATCGGCAACTAGCTCGCCTCAGGCCGGGACCGCCAGTTGCGCCGCCGCCAACTGGCGCAACTCCGCTGTCTTGATCTTGGCACTGCCGGTGGTTTGCAGCTCATCCTCGGCGAAGAACAGCACCCGGCGCGGCACCTTGTAGCTGGCCAGTTGTTGCCTGGCAAACTGCCGGACCTCTTCCTCCGCCAGCGCAGCTCCCGCGCGGCAGACGACACAGGCGACAACGATCTCTCCCAGCAGGTCGTCGGCCACGCCAACGGTCTGCACGATCTTCACCCCGGGGCACTCGCGAATGACCGTGTCGACCTCGACCGGTGACACATTGGCGCCGCCGGTCTTGATGATGTCGTTGAGGCGCCCCTCCCAGAACAGGCGTCCCTCGCCGTCCATGTAGCCGCCGTCCCGGGTGTGGAAGAAACCCTCGGCGTCCAGTGTTTCGTCGAGCGGGATGCCGAGATAGCCCAGCATAAGGGTCGGCCCCTTGACGGCTATCTCGCCGCGCTCGCCGATGGCCACGGGCTGGCCGGACAGCGGATCGACAATCCTGATTACCGCGCCCGCCGTGGGCAGGCCGTGACTGTTGCCGCTGACACTGGCTGGCGTGCCCGAGGGAAAGACCGATATGAGGGTAAATGTCTCGGTGCAGCCGTAGGCCTGCAGGGGTTCTGCCCACTGCGTATCCACGCTCGGATGTTGGGCGATCGGCGAGTCGACGCCGACATAGTGCAGCGCCGAAAGATCGGCCTGCAGGTAGTTGGGCGCGGCCTGCAACTGCGCCCACTGGTGCGGCCAGGCCAGCAGCATGGTCGCCCGCTCCCGCTCGGCGAGGGCCAGCGCCTCCGCCGCGTCGAAATAGCGCTGCAGGATCAGCGTGCCGCCCGCAGACAGCGTGCCGCCGAGCGCCATCGAAAAGTTGCCGGAAAAGAAGAAGCCATTGGCCGACCAGGTGCGCGGCGCCTGCTGGATGTTGTACCAGACTTTCCAGCTCCACAGCTGGATGCAGACACTGCGGTGGGCGCTGAGGATGCCCTTGGCCCTGCCGGTGGAACCCGAGGAGAAAAACAACACGCCGGGGTCACTGGGCGCAACCGCAGCGCTGGCAGCGGCAAGCTGGGCGGGCCCAATCATCTCGCTGCGCTGGCGAAATGCCCGCCAGCCCTCGATGGCGCCGTAGCCGGTGTCACTGTCCACCAGCGCCAGGTGCCGCAGGAAGGGGAATCGCGCCGAGTGCAGTTCTCCCGGCGCTGCGCTGGCAACCCGCGGCTCGAGTTGCTCCAGCATCGCGGCAAAATCCTTCTTCAGTACCCGCCGCTCGAGCAACAGGATCGAACACCCCGCTGCCTGCAGTACGTCGTCGAGCTCGACCGCGGTGTAGAAGGTGCTGATCGTCATGGCGACACCACCGGCCATGGCCGTGCCGAACAGGCAGGAGAGAAACTCCAGCCGGTTGGTCATCAGGATGCCAACCCGGGTGCCCTTGCCAGCGCCGCAGGCCAGCAGCGCCCGGGCGACTTCCTGCGAACGCTCCCACAACTGCCGGTAAGTCCAGCGCTGCACACCGCTGGCGAGGTGTATGACCGCCGCCTCGTCGTCGCCAAAACGCCGGCAGATTTCCTCGAGGTATGCCCCCAGGGTCAGGGCGCCGATGCCGGGCGCTTCCGCCAGGGGTACGCCATGGGCAATCGACAGCCCCGCGTGCTGACCGGCTGCACTCATGCCCGTTAGCCCAGGGGCTTTTTCGGCAGCTGGATTTCCGCCGTGGCCGTGCACATGGTGGCGCCGGCGTGGGTCGCCATTTTCTGCTTCACCTGGACCAGGTGACGGCCCTCGTCGTCGATCAGCTTGTCCACCACCTCGGCGGTCTGCACCGTGGCGTCACCGGACAGCGCCGGGCCGCGGTAGTTCGCCACGGAGTGCAGCACCATGCCGTGCTCACCGGCCCAGCCCGCCAGGTAGTCGGTCACCCAGGCGCCCATCGAAGCGCCGTAACCGTAGGCCCGGGGCATGCCGATCCTCCTGGCCCACTCGGGAAACAGGTGGCCTCGCGACGGGCCGTAATAGGCGCCGTCGGTCAGGGCCGGGTTCTTCAGCAGCATGTCCGGGTCGTTTTCATAGCCGGCCATTTCCCGGGTGAAGCCCAGTGCTTCGAGATCGTTCTTGCGCAGGTCCAGGGTGCCCCAGGTATTGACGATGTAGGCGCGCCACTCGGTAGTGAAGCTGGCGATCGAATGCGGGCCGAAGACCCGCTCCGGCAGTTGGTCGCCGATCTCCACGTCGTCCCACCAGCGCTCGCCGTGGCCGAGATCGTGGAGCATCTGTATCCAGCTGAACTTGCGCTCCTCCAGGGCCTCGAGTTCCTCCGCGGTCCACACCGGGTCTTCCGCTGCCGCCAGGTCCACCGACTCCCCGCCCGCCTCGGCGAGATAGCGAATGGAGGTCGAGCGCTGCTTGGCGAGCAAGTCTCCATGCTGGTTGCGATAGAAATTGTCGCCGCGCTGGAAGCAGGTGGGGCCGGCAAAGGAGGTTTCCTTGACGCTGTAGTCGTAGGGGATCCGTTCGTTGTAGATGTAGTCGCCGGCGACCGTGCGGGTGTCGTGGAACCACCACTCGTCGCCGCCGAACAGGAGGTGCGAGCCGGGGATGCAGCCGACACAGGCCGGCGCCGCGCCGTGGCCATCGTCAATCGCGATGGCGAAACTCTGCGGCGCAACCAGTTGCCCCCAGCGGCTCTGCGCGGCAAATGCGGGATCGAAGTGCAGCAGGTTGGCGTAGTGCATGGCGTGGGCCCAGCGGCGAATGTCGTTGTTGGCAATCGGTTCGCGGATGGGTGATGACTCCATCACCTTGCCCAGGTACTGGTCGATGTCCGAGGTATCGAGTTTTTTTCCCATGTTGGCTCTCCCTCCGCCTAGCTCTGCCGCAGGCCGGTGGCATCGGCGGCCCTGAACACCGCAATGGCCTCCGCCGGCTTCATCATCACCAGCGGAATCCGGCGTGAGGTAGACGCCTGGTAATTGGCGTAAAAGGGAAAGTTGTCGACCAGGCAGGCCCACACCTTGTCGCGCTCCGCGCCCTCGGGCTCGCGCCAGCTGCCGCGGAATGCCTGGGTGGCGATTTGAAACTCGACCTCATCGCTCGCGACGAGGTTGAGGTACCAGGCCGGGTGATGGTCGGCGCCGCCCTTGGAGGCGCAGATCACCACTTCACCGCCGACAGCCACGTAGCAGAGCCCGGTAATGAACACCTTGCCGCTCTTGCGACCCCGGTATTTGATCAGGCAGTGGGTTGCAAAGGCGTGGCCGCCCACCGCGGTAATATCCATGATATGACCCTCGGCGCCACCGGATTGCAGATACAACTCGCGGTGCTCGGCCACCCAGTCGCGCCGCGTGGCGCTGATGGCGGCGGAAGTTTCATTACTCATCGGCTGCTCCTGCCAGCCCCCTGGGGAACTGGCGTCGACTGTTCAACAACTGGTATCCCGGATCACGACCCGGCGTGGGTAACCTCGACGCGGGTAGCTTCGCCATTCGGTCCCATCGGCGAATCGTACTCTTCCACGGAATAAATCGGGTTCGCGTGACTGGCAAAGAAGCGGGCTTCATCCTCCCTGATGGAGTCGATGCGCTCCGCCGAGGCGATCAGGCGCTGCGAGTTTTCAAAATCCTCGCGACTGTTCCACCAGATTTCCATCAGGCAGTGGTAACCGGGATCGTGAACCTCACCGGTCACCGGGTTCTGCTCGGGGGTCAGGTAGCGGCGGACATAGCGCACGGCATTGGGAATCGAGGGCGACCGCCCCATTTTTTGTGACAGCTGCGAATGCTGGTTCTCGTAGTAGTCCATGAATTCCTCCATGGACATGTCGGGCCGTTTTTTGAACAGGCAAATCTGTTTGAACACTGCGGGCCTCTCTTCTCGTTTATGACCTGGCCTGAAGAATCTCCCCGGGCAAGCAGCGGCGCCGACCCGGTGAAATACCGCGGTGAAAGCGCCCTCCCGCAAGAGTCGCCTGACAGTTTGCGAAAGCAGTGATATGTTGTCCAATGCCTATTTAATCTGGAGCTATGCGTTTTGAGTATGGATATCTCGATCGGCAGATTGCAGCAGCTGGTTACCGTGGCCCGCGTGGGCAGTTTCTCCAGAGCTGCGCTGGAACTGAACATCAGCCAGCCGGCGTTAAGCCGCAGTATTGCGGCCATCGAGGGGCGTTACGGTTTCCGGATTTTCAACCGGCTCGGGCACGGAGTGGAGCTGACCGCGGCGGGGGGACAGGTGCTCGAGCAGGCACGGAGCCTGCTGCAGACCATGCGCGTTTTCGACAACAACCTGAAACTCTTTGGCTCCGGGCAGGCGGGCAGCCTGTCAGTAGGCATGTCGCCGCTGCTGGCCAGCCAGGTGCTGGCGAAAATCGCCGCGGAATTTGTCCGCGCCAGTGCACGGGCCCAGTTACAGATCCTGATCCGCTCCGGTGACGAGCTGCTGGACGCGCTGAGAAACGACGAAATAGAGCTGTTTTTCTTCCCCGAGAGTTTCATCGAGTCGGACCAGGATATCGACGTGGAACCCGTCGGCGCCATCCTGCCCGCCGTGGTGGTTCGCGCGGGGCACCCCCTGGCCCAGCGACACGAGCTCAACCTCGCAGACCTGGCCGATTTCCCCTGGGCCAGTTCAATCGAGCCGCCGGTGGTCAGCAAGGTGCTCAACGCCGCGCGGGTGGTCTGCGACAACTACCATATCCTGCGCGAGGCGGTGCTGGCGAGCGACCTGGTGTGCATCTGTTCGGCGCTGTTTGTCGCTGACCAGCTGGCCGACGGCAGCCTGTGCGAGATCCACGTCGAGGGCCTGCCGCTACCCGAGACCCCGATCTACATGGCCAGCCTGGCAGGCCGGGTGCGCTCGCCCCTGGCGGAGCAGACGCTCGGCCGCATGCGGGAATACCTGGGCGAGTAACGAGCCGCCCCACCGGCAGCCGCGGCGGATCACTCGACCGGCGGCAGGCGCCCGCTGTACAAGGCCGCAAGCAGGGCCACGGCCAGCAGCAGCCAGAGCACCGACGCCGTGCCGTAAACGGCATCCAGCGCCCCCAGCCCCATGCCGGAGAGGAGAAACAGCCCCATCACCATATTGCTGACCGCGGTGTACTGCAGCCGGGAGCTGCCGTCGGCCATGTCTACCAGGTAGGTAGTGCGGCCGATGCGCGCACCGTGGTGTGCCACGGCAGCCAGGAACAGCAGCGGCGCCGCCGCCAGGTAATTGCCCAGCCAGGCCTGATGGCCGCTGTTCAGCCACAGACAGGCGCCGATTACCACGGCCCCCAACAGGGCAGATGCGGCCATGACGCGGTGCGCCGCACGGTCCGACCAGTGTCCCCAGAAGGCCCCGGACAGCAGGCCCGCCGCGCCCTCCGCCACCATCAGCGGCAGCAGACCGCCGATGCCGCTGTCACCGGCGCGCTGCAGCAGCACCACGATATAGGGAATGGCAAACGCGACCGCCACCAGCAGCATCCGCGCGCACAGGAAGTGGCGGAAGCGGCGGTCGCGGTACACCAGTGACAGGCTGCGCAGGCCGTCGGCAATTGGCGCAGCCACCGACCGGGTCGGGCCCGGCGTCTCCGGCACCCCGGCGTAGAGCGCCGACGCCAGCAGCCACAGGCCCGCGCCGATGAGCAGCAGCAGGGCGTACATGCCGATGCCGCCGCCCTGCGCCGCGGGCGCGAAGCCGCCCAGCAGCGCCGCCAGCAGCAGCACCGCCAGGCCCGCGGCGCTGGCGGACAGCCCGGTCAGCCGCCCCCGCCGCGAGCGCGGCACCGTTTTCCCCATGACGTCCTTCACCACTACCGAGCAGACTCCGCGGGCCAGGCTGAACAGCGCCAGCAGGACGACGATGGCGACAGCTGCAACATTGCCGGGCAGCACCAACAGGGCCAGCGCCATGCCGACCAGCGCGCAGGCCTGCAGGACACTGCCGGCAACCCAGTACCACTTGCGCAGCGGCGCCTGCTGCAGGTAGGCAGCGATGAAAAGCTGGGGCAGCAGGGACAGGGACTCGCGCAGCGGCACCAGCATGGCCAGCAACAAGCCCGGCGCGCCGATAGCGCTCAGTGTCCAGGCGAGCACCAGGCGGCTGCTGACCAGTGCGTCACCCAGCTTGGTGCAGGTCAATGCGCAGAGTTGGTAGATGAAAGCCCGGCGCGCCGCCTGCGGCGCCAGTTGCTGACCATCCGCCGCGCCCGCCGGGACACCCGGAGCAGGGGAACTCATCGATCGCCCTCGCCCGGCTGCTGGCCGTAGCTGGCAAAGGCCGCGACCGCCGCGTCCATCTCGCTGGCCGAGAGCAGCACCGGCCCGCCGATCGCCAGGCAGCCCCAGTGGCAGTGGGCGAGCTCCTCGACCAGCGCAGCCAGCTTGAGTGCCTCCGGCAGGTCCTGCCCCACGGCTACCTGGCCGTGGTTGGCCAGCAGGCAGGCGGATGCGCCCTGCAAGGCCTGCAGGGCAGCCTGCGCCAGGGTTTCGGTGCCAAAGGTGGCGTAGTCGGCGAGCGGGATCTGCCGCCCCCCGGCGCCGGCGATCATGTAGTGCAGCGCCGGGATCGGTTTGCGCGCGCAGGCGAGGATGGTGGCGTAGGGCGAGTGGCAGTGGACCACCGCCCCCAGCGCCGGCCGTGCGCGATAGATGTCTGCGTGGATACGCCACTCGCTGGAGGGCAGGAGCTGGCCGGGATCGACCGCGCCGTCGAGGCCCATGTGGACGATTTGCCCGGCGGCCAGGTCCTCCGCCGGGATGCCGGTCGGCGTGACAAGCATGCCCCCGGGCGTGCGCAGGGAAATGTTTCCCGCGGCACCCTGATTGAGGCCGAGTGCGCGCAATTGGCCCATCGCATCGACCAGCAGTTGGCGACTGCCCCCATCGTTGTCGTAACTGCGCATGGCGTGCTCCCGCTCAGGCCCCTGTAGCCGCGCATACTTACCCGCTGGCCGTGCCAGCGCAATCCCTTTTGCCGCCCGGCGGATGCGCTGTGGTAAAGTTTGCGCGCCGGACACCAATGCCCGGCTCAAGGGGACGAAGGATGTTTGCAAGTTTATCCCGGCGCGCTCTGCTGCTGGCGCTGGTCGTGCTGGCCGCCGGCTGTGACACCCAGGACAGGGCCGACAGCTGCAGGGAAGAGGCGACCAACCTGCTGCGGGATCCCGGCTTCGAAAGCCTGCTCGGTCCCCGCGGCGAACACCAGTGGTCCATCTCGGAGCACGCGGCCATGCGCTCCTTCGAGTACCGCGTGGAGGGTGGCATGCTCACCATCGGCAAGACCGGCAGCGAGCCCTGGGCGCTGGTGAGCCAGTACTTCAGGGATCCCGGCCTGGCCGGCAAGACCGTCCGCTACAGCGCCGAAGTACAGCTCGACCTGAGCCCACCGATACCCGAACACGGCTTCAAGCCCGGTGGCGGCCTGACCCTGCTGGCGCAGTCCAACGGCAGGGCGGTCGCCCGCTCCACCCTTGAACACCAGCCGCACATGGGTAAGAGCGACTGGGTGCCGGTGAGCGTCGAACTCAGGTTGCCCGGCAATACCAACCAGCTGCGCGCCGGCATCCTGCACCAGGCCAACGGCGTGCTCAGGATCCGCAAGCCCTGGCTAAGCCTCGCCGAGTGCGTCGACTGACCCCGCGGGGCAGCTCATCGAGGCCGGCCCCAACTTCAGCAGCAGCAGGCTCCCCGCCAGCACCGCGAGTGCAGCGACACACAGGAACGGGGTGTAACTCTCCCACAGGCGCAGGCTCTGGCTGAGCAGCAGGGCCCCGAGCATCGAGGCCACACCCACCGAGGCGAACAGAATGCCCAGGGCGGTGCCGTAGGCTTCCAGGCCGAACTGCCGCGAGGCGATATAGGCCAGCACATCCCCCTCCGCACCGAAGGCCAGCCCCATCACCAGGATCGCCAGCGCCAGCACCGGCAGCTGGTCGAGGGGCGAGGCGATCAGCAGCATGCCGATGGCCGGCAGGCAGAAGGCCACTGCGCCGACGCGCTCAGCGCTAAAGCGGTCCAGCGCCAGCCCCGCCAGCAGGCGCCCGGCGATCGTGCCCATGGCGAACAGGCCGACCACACCACCCGCCAGCGCCACCGACAGCCCGTTGTCCGCCAGCACCAGGGCCAGCTGGGAGTTGGTCATCGCCAGCGGCAGGCTGACCAGCATGGTGACCAGCACCAGCAGCCGGTATTCGCGGCGCTGCAGCAGGGCGCGCAGGCTGGTGCCGCCGGCGCCTGCCCTGTCTGCCGGTGCGCTGCCGGCAAACTGCCCGGGCGGCACCAGCACCAGCGCCAGGGCGCCGGTGACCAGCGCATACAGCGCCACGCTGAAGGCGCCCGTGCGCCAGCCGGCGCTCTCGATCAACGCCGCCAGCAGGGGACTGCCGAGCGCGGCGACCACCGCCGGCGCCGATACCGCAACCGCCAGTGCCACCCCCCTGCTGCGGTCGAAGGTACCGACAATCATGCGCAGGAAGACCGGGCCGGTGGTCATGGCGCCGAGCGACAGCTGCAACACCAGGATCGCGACGTAATAGCCGATAGGACCGCTGAGCGCGGCGATGGCGAGATAGCTGCTCACCGTGGCGAGCACGCCGAGCGCACCGATCCGGCGCACGCCGTAGCGGTCGGCCAGCCGGCCGACGATGGGATAGGAGAGAATCGCGAGGCCGGACACAATCGCCGTCAGGGCAAAGTCCGCCCGCGACCAGCCGAGCCCCTCCACCAGCCGGGGCGCGAGCACGTTCATCACGAAAGGATGCAGCGCCATGCCGGAGGAAAGCCCGAGCGAGGTCGCCAGCAGTGGGCGCCAGTCGCGCCGGAAGTCCTGCAGGTAGTGGGAAAGGCGCATCGGCTTGGGCTATTGCGCCACTGCCGCAGCGCCGCGCCGGCGGCTCGGGGTGCCGTCGATGGCCACGGGTACCGAACCCAGGACAGTCGCCCGGCGCAGGACCCGCGGCCCGTCGCCGTAGTCGGGCACCGCGCGGTGCTGGGTCGCCCGGTTGTCCCACATCGCCACGTCGCCCAGGCGCCAGTGCCAGCGCACGGTGTTCTCCGGCATCGACACATAGGACTGCAGGATCTCGAAGATCTTCGCCGAGTCGGCCTTGTTCAGGCCGACGAAGCGCTGCATCCAGGAACCGAGTATCAGCGAGCGCTCGCCGGTTTCCGGGTGCACGTGCACCACCGGGTGCTCCACCTCGCTGACGTGTTTCGCCGGGTTGCTGCCGTAATCCGGCATGCGCGCCTTGTAGTCGTCGTTGAAGGTGCCATCGAAGTCGAAATTCGACGAGTGAATCGCCCACAGGGAATCTGCCAGCAAGCGCAGCGGCTCGGGCAGCCGGCGGTAGGCCGCGGCGGCGTTCGCCCACAGGGTGTCACCGCCATAGGGCGGCAGCGCGATCGGCCGCAGGATGGAAAAGGCCGAGGGTTCGGTGACAAAAGTCAGGTCGGTGTGCCACAGCGAGGCGGAGTAACCCTCGGTCAGCTCCAGCAGGGCGTCGGAGTCCCCGGCGGCCTTCGCCATCGGGTGCTTTTGCAGTTCGCCGAAACGGGCGGCGAAGGCTTCCTGGGCGGCGTCATCCAGATCGTTCTGGTCGCGGAAAAATACCACCTTGTGCTCCAGCAACACGGCTCTGATCCGCGCGACGGTCGCCTCGGACAGGTGCCCGCTGAGGCTGACACCGCGGATCTCCGCGCCGATACTTCCGGCCACTTTCACCACTTCCAGGGCTGGGTCGGGCTGGGTGCTGTCAATTGTTGCCAGGTTTTCACTCATTGTTATTTCCTCAGTAGGGGGCTCAGTTACTCTCCGGGAGCCATGAACGCCGCAGCGGCCATGCGCAGCGTGTCTTCGAACAGGGCCAGCGCGCCGGGATCGTCCGGGGCGCGGGCTTCAAGGGACTGGATGCCAGTGCATACCAGGGCGGTACAGGCGACGGCACGCTGGGAGAAAAACTGCTGCGCCGCCGCGGGCATGAGCGCCTTGAGGCGCTCCCCGAGCAGCAGGGTCACCGGTACCAGGTGCTCCGCACCGGTCCAGACCCAGCCCCAGCGGGAGCGCCCGAGGCTGGCGAGAAAGGCCGCGTAGCTGCGCCTGCCCTCGCCATCGCGTTGTTCGTAGAGCGGTAGCCACAGGGCGCGCAGCAGGTCGTAGGCCGCGACCTGCTCGCCGTCCCACTCGTCCACCAGCTGCTTGCGCCGGCGCTCGAATTCGGGGAGGCGGTACTCCAGGATCGAGCGCACCAGCGACTCCTTGTCGCCGAAGTGGTAGGCGACCACGGCAGTATTGCCGGCGCCGATCTCGGCACCGATCTGGCGCAGGGAGACACTGTCGATGCCGCGCTCGCCAAAGAGACTCTCGGCGGCCTCGATGATCGCCTGGGTAGTTGCCTCGCGCCGCGCGTCCGGTCGCCGTTGCCGACCCATCCCGTTCTCTCCGTTGCCTGACCAGGAATTACTGCCGGGAGACACCAAACAGGCCTCCCATCTGCCCGCAGCCTAAGGCAGTGACGGAGTTTAAATCAAGTGTTTTATATTTAATCCGACCGCAAAGCGGGCACTACCGATGCACGGCCAGCACACCGCGGGCCCAAATTGGGGCATGAATTGGCCCGCCACCCTCGCGCCAGCGGGGCAACTGGACAAATATCCGCGGATTTCATGCAGATAACTAAATGGCACGGTTTCTGCTTTAAGCCAGACGTGGCGGCTGCCAGAGGCACCTGCACAACATCCATCCAGGGCAATGACGCCCCGCCCGGCATCGCGAGACGCTGGTGTGGGGCGTATTTTTAACTACAGGAACCGCGCCGGATGACGCCTTTACAAATCGCACAGGTCCAACAGTCCTGGTCGACCATCGCCCCCTCGGCAGAAACCATCGCTTTACTGTTTCAACAACGACTCGAGAAGACCGCGCCCGAACTCACCCAGACCTTCAGTTTCAGCAAGAGTCCCCAGGCGGCGCAGCTGTTCAACCTGTTCAACACCGCCATCGCCACCCTCGACCTCCCGGAAAACCTGGCCCCGGCCCTCGGCGCCATCGGCCAGCGCTTGCGCCAGGAAGGGGTGAGCGATGAGCAGATGTCCATCGCCAGGGACGCGCTGCTGTGGACCCTCTTTCGCGCCCTGCCCGGGAACTCCCCGGAGACCAGGGAGGCCTGGCAGGAGGCCCTCGACGCACTGTTCCGGGCGCTGGTCGACACTACCGCCAAAGCGGACTCCCTCCCGTGCCTCAGCCGCAACCAGCGCGATTCGCGCGCTGAGTGCAGCGGCGCCGACTCACGCCGGCTGGCCAGCTCCAAAGCCTGACTGCAGCGGGCTGGCAGCCCGCTGCAAACCCGCTCAGTGCAGGTGGGGTACCACCCCCACCTGGGGCATGTCGGCGAGGCCGATTTCCCGGGCGTGCTCCTCGAAGCCCTTGTTCTTCCAGAAGAATGCACCCGGCATGGTGGTGGGCACCACCAGCACGTAGAACAGTGCCCGGCCGATCAGCGCCATGGCCGCCACGGCGATTGCAATCAGCGCCAGGGCGGCGATCCCGGCCAGGCCCGCCGGAGCGAAGGCCAGGTAGAGGGCCAGGGCCAGCACCGACAGGCCGAGCAGGCTGTTGCGCAGCAGGTAGGTCTTGCCAAAGGTGGTGCACTGCACGTAGTGGGAGACGGCGCCCTCGCTGTTGGCGATGTTCATGTCGTGGGCGTGGCGCCACAGGCCGAAGCCCTCCAGCAGCAGGCCCGCCAGCATCAGCGCGGCGCAGATCTGCGCCAGCGGCGCCGACGGCTCGCCGAGCAGCAGCAGCGTCGGCATGCCGAGCAGTGCGGTGGCCATGGCGCCGAGGGCAAGAGCGGTGCCGACAAAGGAGCTGGCGGTCTGCCAGTGGTTCCAGAAGGGCCGCGCCTTGATCCGGTAGCAGCGGTACATGTAGTAGACGCAGACCGAGCCGGCCAGCAGCGCGAGCACGCCAAACACCGGCGCTGCCGCGCCGAGCGGACCGGCCAGCGCTGCCACCAGCGGCAGGAGCTCCTGCACCCAGGCCTGCCCCGGCAGCACGCAGAGGAAGTGCAGGCCGGTGAAGATCATGAAGAACAGCGCTCCGAGCCCCTCCCGCGCCACCGGCGAATGACGGAAGTTGTTGAAGCCGCGGTAGAAGCGCAGCGGCTTGCCGAGGTGCATGGCGGACATCAGCAGGCCGAGGCCGACCAGGCCGAGGCTGCCGAGCAGCGCGGCGGGGTAGGCCGGCGAGCCGGCGAGCGTCGCCAGCGGGGCGACACCGGCCAGGCTACCGAGGAAGAGGATCGCCATCAGGCCGATCGCCGCCTGGGTCGCCAGGGTGAACACCACCAGCGGGTTCTCGCGGCTGGACAGGCGCCCGAGATTCCAGAAACGCTCCTTGCCCGCTTTCTGGTCCACCACCGGGCTGTAGCGGCCGGACTTGTCGTCGCGGCGGTACTTCACCGGCATGGAGTCGGTACGGGTGACTTCCCGCGGCATGCTGCGGGTCTGCTGGAAGCGGATGTTCGGGTGGGTGATCTCCGGGTCGGGGAAGCCGGGGATGCTGGTCTCGATCTGCTGGCGGTTCTCTGGGGTGTTCTCCACCACGCCGAAGTTCAGCGCATTGCCGAGGCAGGCGGAGACACAGGCGGGCTTGAGGCCCACTTCCAGCCGGTCCACGCACATGTTGCACTTCTCCACCTGGCCCGCGACCGGGTCCAGCTGCGGCGCGTTGTAGGGGCAGACCCAGGTGCAGTAACCACAGCCGAAGCAGATGTTCGGGTCCTGGATCACCGCGCCGTACTCCGGGTGCTTGGTGTAGGCGCGGGTCGGGCAGCCCTTGAGGCAGACCGGGTCGTCGCAGTGGTTGCAGGCCATGGAGATGTTCATGCGCGTGTAGTTGGGGTAGGTGCCCCCTTCCACGTAGCCCACCGAGCGGAAACTCAGGTGCGGCGGCAGGTCGTTTTTCTCCGAGCAGGCCGATTCACAGGCGTGGCAGCCGATGCAGTTGTCGGCGGTGAAGTGGAAGGCGTGCTGCTTGTGGCGATTGGGGTTGAAGCCCACCTCGCTGACGCCGTTGATGTTCAGCGACACGGCCTCGTCGACCAGGGTTTTCAGCTCGATCAGGTCGCCGTAGCGATTGCGCTCCGCGGTCTGCGGATCGTTGAGCTTGGCGTATTCCGGCTCGTTGTCGCGCAGCGGGAAAATAGATTCGGACTTGCGCGTGCGGGCTATCGGTTCAAACAGTTCTACAGTCATTGCGTGAATTTCCTCGTTTCCCTGCGCCTTCAGAAGGCCCGCATCTGGACGTTCATTTTCGCCGCTTCAGCCTGGTCGGTTTTCTCCACCCGCACCGAGCACTGCTTGAAGGCGGGCTGGCGGGAGTGGGGATCGAGCAGGCCGAGGCTCAGGCGATTGACGCAGTCGTGGAAGTGGAAAGGGATAAACACCATGTTGAAGGGTACCCGCTGGGTCAGCTGCACCATCACCACCGCGTCGCCGCGGCGCGAGACCAGGCGCACGTACTCCATGTTCTTCAGCCCCAGTTCCGCCGCGGCGTCGGGGTTCATCTCCATGTAGGGCGTCGGGCTGAACTTGTTGCAGTTGCCGACCTTGCCGGTGCGGGTGCGGGTGTGGAAGTGCTCGACCACCCGGCCGCTGTTGAGCCAGAAGGGGAAGTCCGCGTCCGGCTTCTCGTTGTTGTCGACCCAGTCCAGCGCCAGCAGCTTGGCCCTGCCGTCGGGGAACTGGAACACGCCGTCGGTGTAGAGGCGCTGGTTGCCGGTGTCGTCGCCCTCGCGCATCGGCCACTGGATGCCGCGCTGCTCGAGGATTTTCGCGTGACTCATGCCGGAGATATCCAGCATGCGCTGGTGGCCGTTGGCACCGGTGCCGACGGACAACGCGCGCATCTCGTCGAAAACCTCCGCAGCGCTGGCGGGGAATTTCATCTGCGCAGCGACATCCCAGCGCTTGGCCAGCTCATTGAAGATCCACAGGTCCGGCTTCGAATTGCCCAGCGGCGGCTTGACCTGGGTGACGAGGTTGACCCGGCGCTCGGTGTTGGTGAAACAGCCCTCCTTCTCCGCCCATACCGAGGCGGGCAGGAAGGCGTGGGCGTACTCGGTCGCCTCGACGTCCTGGTAGGCATCCTGCACCACGCAGAACTCGAGTTTTTCCAGGGTCTTGCGCATGCGCTGGGTGTTGGGCATGGAGGTCATCGGGTTGGTGGCCACCAGCCACAGGGCCTTGATCTGCCCCGACTCGATGGCCGGGAAGATGTCGGTCATGAACATGCCGCGTTTTTTCGGGAAAAACTCCGGGTCGACATTCCAGAACCTGCCCACTTCCTCGCGATGTTCGGCATTCTCCAGCGCGCGGTAGCCGGGCAGGCCGGAGCATGACGACCACTCGCGGGTGCCCATGGCGTTGCACTGGCCGGTGATCGACAGGGAGGTGCCGCCGGGCTTGCCGATATTGCCGGTGATCAGGTTCAGGTTGTTGATGCCGCAGACACCGTCGGAACCGTGGGTGCTCTGGTTGATGCCCATGGTCCAGATGGACATGGCGGCGCCGGCGTTGGCGTACAGCCGGGCGACGTTGCGTATGGTGTCGGCATCGATACCGCAGATGCGCGACGCGCTGACCGGGTCGTAGCGTTTTACCAGCTCCTGGAAATCCTCGATGCCGTTGGTGTGGGCATGGATGTAATCCATGTCCGCCAGCCCCTCGTCGAAGATGACGTGGGCCAGGCTGTTGAGCAGCACCAGGTCGGTGCCGGGGGTAATCGGCAGGTGGATGTCCGCAAACTGGGCGAACATGGTCACCCGGGGGTCGACCACGATGATCGGGAACTTGCGCTGCTCCAGCGCCTCTTTCAGCCGCCAGTAGATAACCGGGTGCTGTTCCGGCAGGTTGGAGCCGAAGGCCAGCAGGCAGTCGGTGTGGGAGAAGTCGTCGTAGCAGCCGGGCGGACCGTCGGAGCCGAAGGAGCGCTTGTAGCCGGACACCGCCGAGGCCATGCACAGGGTCGTGTTGCCGTCGTAGTTGTTGGTGCCGATCAGGCCGCGGGTCAGCTTGCCGAGGGTGTAGAACTCCTCGGTGAGAATCTGCCCGGTGGACACTACCGCGACGCTGTCGCGGCCGTACTTTTCCTGGATACGCTTGAACTCGGCGGCGGTCTTGTCGAGCACCGCGTCCCAGCCCGGGGTTTCCCACTCATCGTAGCGGTTGGCGCGCAGCAGCGGCTCGACGCCGCGGCCCTTGGCGTTGAAAATCTCCGCCTCGGTGATGCCCTTGATGCACAGCTTGCCGCGGTTGACCGGCGCATCGGCGACACCGCGGGTAGTTACCGCCTCGCCCTGGGCGTCGATACCGACTTCGATCGAACAGCCGGTGGAGCAGTAGCCGCAGGTAGCGTACTTCCACTCCACCACGCCCTTGTCGCGCAGGATGATGGGGTTTTTCTTTCTTCTGCCAAACAGCATGGTGAAAGCCTCAGCTAGCCAGTTGTACCCGTTCGCCCTCGACCCTTACCGGCCAGGTCTTCAGGCTCACACCCTCTTCCTCCAGGCACTCGCCGTTGTCGAGGCGGAAGTGCTGCTTGTACACCGGCGACGCCACCACCAGGTGCTCGCCCTGGCTGCCGACGATGCCGCGGCTGATCACGTTGGCGCCGCTGCAGGGGTCGAAGTTGGAGAGCGCGAACCAGGCGTCGCTGCCCTTGCTGCTGATGCGGAAGATGGCCACCTGTTCGCCCTCGAACAGGGCACAGCGGCCCGCGTTCGGCATGAAATCGGTGACGCTGCAAATGTCTGTCCAGTTGCTCATTTTCAATAACCTCTATTCTTCTCGTTGGCCGTCGGTCAGGAAGCTGTCGCCAGCACGTCCTGCGCCAGTTGTTCGCGCTCGTCGGGGCGCGCCGGGCGGATCTGCTCGCGCTCGCGCACGAAGACCACGTTGCTGTCCGCCGCGTCGGCGTTGACGAAGTGGTTGAACTGGGCAACTTTCACCGGGTCGTTGATGGTGGTGGCCCACTCGCACTGGTAGGCGTCGACCACCAGTTGCATCTGCGCCTCGAGCTCTGCGCAGATGCCCAGCTTGTCCTCGATGATCACTTCCTTCAGGTAGTCCAGGCCGCCCTCGAGGTTGTCCATCCACACCGAGGTGCGCTGCAGGCGGTCGGCGGTTTTCACGTAGAACATCAGGAAGCGGTCGATGTACCTGATCAGGGTCTCGTCGTCGAGGTCGGTGGCGAAGAGGTCCGCGTGGCGCGGTTTCATGCCCCCGTTACCGCACAGGTAGAGGTTCCAGCCGTTCTCGGTGGCGATCACGCCGAAGTCCTTGGACTGGGCCTCGGCGCACTCGCGGGTGCAGCCGGACACCGCAGACTTCAGCTTGTGCGGCGAGCGCAGGCCCTTGTAGCGGTTCTCCAGCACGATGGCCATGCCCACGGAATCCTGCACCCCGTAGCGGCACCAGGTGGAACCGACGCAGGACTTCACCGTGCGCAGGGCCTTGCCGTAGGCGTGGCCGGTCTCGAAGCCGGCGTCCACCAGCTCGCGCCAGATCGCCGGCAGCTGTTCCATGCGCGCGCCGAACAGGTCGATGCGCTGGCCGCCGGTGATCTTGGTGTAGAGGTCGTACTTCTTCGCCACCGCGCCGAGCACGATGAGTTTCTCGGCGGTGATCTCGCCGCCGGCCACCCGCGGCACCACCGAGTAGGTGCCATCCTTCTGCAGGTTGGCGAGGAAGCGGTCGTTGGTGTCCTGCAGGCCCGAGTGGGGCTCCTCGAGCACGTAGTCGTTCCAGCAGGAAGCGAGGATGGAGGCCACCGCGGGCTTGCAGATATCGCAGCCGTGGCCCTTGCCGTGCTTGTCGAGCAGTTCGTCGAAGGAGCGGATGTTCTCCACCCGGACGATGCCGTAGATGTCCTGGCGGGTGTAGGGGAAGTGCTCGCAGATGCTGGTGTCCACTTCCACGCCGCGGGAGGTCAGCTCGTCGTCGACGAGATTTTTCAGCATCGCCGCACAGCCGCCGCAGCCGGTGCTGGCCTTGGTCGAGGACTTGACGTCGCCGAGGGTGCAGCAGCCGCCGTCGATGGCGGCGACGATGTCGCCCTTGGTGACGTTGTGGCAGGAGCAGATGCTGGCGGTCATCGGCAGGGCGGCGACGCCCAGTGCGATCGGGCCACCGCCGACGTTGGGCAGGATCAGGGCCTGCGGGTCGCCGGGCAGCTCGATCCCGTTGAGGTAGTACTGCAACAGGGTGTCGTAGTCGTCGCAGTCGCCGACCAGTACCGCGCCCAGCAGCAGCTTGCCGTCGGCGCTGGTGATCAGGCGCTTGTAGACATTCTCGCGCTGGTCGCTGAAGACGAAGGACATGCTGCCCGCGGCGCGGCCGTGGGCGTCGCCGATGGAGCCCACGTCGACTCCCAGCAGTTTCAGCTTGGTGCTCATGTCGGCTCCCTGGAACAGGGCGCCCTCGGTGCTGGTGATGGCGCCGACGGCGGTTTCCGCCATGCGGTAGCCGGGGGCCACCAGGCCGAAGATGCGGCCGCCCCAGAGGGCGCACTCGCCGATGGCGTAGATGTCGCTGTCGGAGGTGCGGCATTTCTGGTCGATGACGATGCCGCCGCGCTCGCCGACCTCGAGGCCGCAGTCGCGACCGAGCTGGTCCCAGGGGCGGATGCCGGCGGAGAACACGATCATGTCGGTCTCCAGCGCGCTGTCGTCGGCGAATTCCATGCGCAGGGCGCACTCGTCGCCTTCGACGATCTGTTTGGTGTTCTTGCTGGTGTGCACGGTCACACCCAGTTCCTCGATCTTGCGGCGCAGCATGGCGGAGCCGCCGTCGTCGAGCTGCACGCCCATCAGGCCGGGGGCGAATTCCACCACGTGGGTTTCCAGGCCGAGGTTCTTCAGCGCGTTGGCGCACTCCAGGCCGAGCAGGCCGCCGCCGACCACCACGCCGATCTTGCTGTCCTTGGCCTTGGAGCGGATGTCGCCGAGGTCGTCGATGGTGCGGTAGGTCAGGCAGCGCTTGTGCTCGTGGCCGGGCACCGGGGGAACGAAGGGATAGGAGCCGGTGGCCATCACCAGCTTGTCGTAGGCGAAGCTCTGGCCGCCTTCGGTGATCACCACTTTCCTGTCCCGGTCGATGCTCGCCACCGGGTCGCCGAAGTGCGCGCTGACGCCCCACTCCTTGTAGGTCTCGCGGGTGGTCATGGCCAGGTCTTCCGGCGAGCGGCCGGCAAATACATCCGACAGGTGGACACGGTCGTAGGCCGGGCGGGGCTCACCACCGACCACCGTGATGTGGTCGCCAGTCTCGGCCTTCACCAGGGTCTCCACAAAGTGGTGGCCGACCATACCGTTGCCGACTACAACAATCTCGCGCTTACTCATATTGTTTCTCCTGATATTACAAAGTGTCAGGCTTGCCCGGGGAGGGCACTACAAGGGTGGGGCAGGCACGCCGTTGTGCCTTTGGAGGGCACCTCGTTGTGCCCTTGGAAGGCACGTCGTTGTGCCCAAATGGTGCGCAGGACGGTGCATACGCACCATAAACGCGCATCCACCTTTGGAGTCAGTTCCTGAAATTAGTGCGTGTAAACTGGCTTAAGCCCCCGAAATTGCTAGATATTGGGGCATCTGGACGCCAGAGCTACGCCGTTGGCATAATCGTTGCAAAACCCGTGCCTACTACGTCGCCTGCCGAGTCCCCGGCATCCCGCGACAAGCTCTGCGAGTCCGACCCAACGGCGGGTCATTCACAGATAGTTTCCACCCTTACACTGATACCCTGTACCCGATGCTGAAGGAGGCTCCTGTATGAGCAGCCCCGTTAAGATATTGAACCTGTCCGATCCCGCCATCCGCACCCTGCACCTGGGCTGGTTCGCCTTTTTCCTCACCTTCGTGGTCTGGTTCAGCCACGCGCCGCTGATGGCCCATATCCGCGAGGCCTTCACCCTCAGCGACCAGCAGGTGAAAGCGCTGCTCATCCTCAACGTCGCCCTGACCATCCCCGCGCGCATCATCATCGGCATGCTGGTCGACCGCTTCGGCCCGCGGCTGGTGTTCAGCTGCCTGCTGATCATTTCCTCCTTCTTCTGCTGGGGCTTCGCCTTTGCCACCTCCTACGAGATGCTGGCCCTGTTCCGCTTCCTCGGCGGCTTCGTCGGCGCCGGCTTCGTCATCGGCATCCGCCTGGTGGGCGAGTGGTTCCCGGCCCGCCAGGTGGGCATGGCCCAGGGCATCTATGGCGGCTGGGGCAACTTCGGCTCCGCGGCCGCGGCCATGACCCTGCCCTCCATCGCCCTGCTCTACGGCGGTGACGACGGCTGGCGCTACGCCATAGCCACCGCCGGACTGGTCGCCTTCTGCTACGGCATCTTCTTCTACTGGCGCGCCCGCAACACCCCCAAGGGCTCCACCTACTTCAAGCCCAAGCGCAGCGGCGGCCTGGAAGTCAGCTCCTGGCGCGACCTGTGGTTCTACATCGCCATGACCCTGCCTCTGTACATCGCCCTGGCGGTGCTGACCTGGAAGCTCTCGCCGAGCAACCTCGGCCTGCTCTCGGCCACCGCGTGCAGCACGTTGTACGCGCTGTTCGTCGTCCTCTTCCTGTTCCAGTCGAGCCAGATCTGGCGGGTCAACAAGGACAGCCTGCGCGAGGGCGTGCCCGACTACGAGCACTACAAGTTCCGCCAGGTGGCGGCGCTGGACTGGGCCTACTTCGTCACCTTCGGTTCCGAGCTGGCGGTGGTCTCCATGCTGCCGCTGTTCTTCATGGACACCTTTGAGCTGGGCGCGGTGGAGGCCGGCCTGCTGGCTTCCGGCTTCGCCTTCATGAACCTGGTCGCGCGCCCCGGCGGCGGCTACCTCTCCGACACCTTCGGCCGCAAGCGCTCGCTGTCGATCCTGATCGTCGGTCTCGCCGTCGGCTACCTGGTGATGAGCCAGGTCGACTCCAGCTGGTGGATTCCCGCCGCCGTCATCGCCACCATGGCCTGCTCCTTCTTCGTCCAGGCGGGCGAGGGCGCGGTGTTCGCCATGGTGCCGCTGATCAAGCGCCGCATGACCGGGCAGATCGCCGGCATGGCGGGTGCCTTCGGTAACGTCGGCGGGGTGACCTACCTCACCGTGCTGTCCTTCGTCGACAACTCGACCTTTTTCCTGGTCATCGCCGCCAGCGCTGCCGTGTGCTTCTTTATCGTACAATTCCTGCTCGAGGAGCCCTCGGGCCAGATGCGCGAAGTCCTGCCCGACGGCACCGTCCAGTTGATCGACGTGGCCTGAGAAACACCCTGATATGGAAGCACCCGCGACGCCTTCGGCGGCACACCTGGCCTGCGCCAAGCTGGTCCTGACGGTCGGGCAGCACAGCGTTGCGGGGCGCAAGCCCGACAACGAGGACGCCATCGGCATCCGCGTACCGGATGGCGTCCTGCTCGCCACCAAGGGCGCCGCCGCGGTGATCGCCGATGGCATCAGCGCCGCCGAGGCGGGCAAGGAGGCAAGCCAGACCGCGGTCACCAGCTTCCTCAGCGACTACTTCTCCACCCCGGAAACCTGGACCGCGAAGAAATCCGGCGGCCAGGTGCTGACCTCACTCAACCGCTGGCTGTACAACCGCGGGCGCAGTTATGCGGACAGCAACCGGGGCTATCTCACGACATTCAGCGCACTGGTACTGAAATCCCGCCAGGCGCACATCTTTCACGTCGGCGACAGCCGGATCTATCGCTACCGCGAGGGAACCCTGGAACAGCTGACCCGCGACCACAGCATGCCGGTCGCGGAAAACCAGACCTACCTGACCCGCGCCCTGGGCATGGATGTCACCCTCGACGTGGACTATCGCAACAGCGCCGTGGAGGAGGGCGACCTGTTCCTGCTCAGCACCGACGGGATTCACGACACCCTCGGCCCTGAGCGGATGGGCCGCCTGCTGGCTGCGGCCGGCCAGGGCGATCTCCAGGCCCTCTGCCAGCAACTCGCCGAGCAGGCCCTGGCCGCAGGCAGTGGCGACAACCTCAGCTGCCAGCTGCTGCGCGTCGACGCACTGCCGCAGGCGGAGATCAACGACGTCGTCAACCAACTGACCGAGCTGCGCTTCCCGCCGCTGCTCGAACCGGGGCTGGTACTCGACGGCTACCGGGTCATCCGCGAACTGCACGCCAGCAACCGCAGCCAGGTCTACCACGTGGAAGACGTGGAAACCGGGGCGCACTACTGCATGAAGACGCCCTCGAGCAACTTCGAGGACGACCCGGCCTACATCGAGCGCTTTGTCATGGAGAGCTGGATCGGCTCGCGCATCCACAGCCCCTACGTGGTCAGGGTGATCGAGCCGCCGCGCAAGAAAAGCTGCCTCTACTACCTGACCGAGTATGTCTCCGGCATCACCCTCTCGCGCTGGATGCTGGAAAATCCCCGGCCGCAGGTGGAGGAGGCGGTCTACCTGATCGAGCAGATCGCCAAGGGCGTGCGCGCCTTCCATCGCCGGGAAACCCTGCACCAGGACCTGAAGCCGGACAACATCCTCATCGACCGCCAGGGCCACGTGAAGCTGGTCGACTTCGGCGCCTGCCATGTCGGCGGTATCAGCGAAATCGCCACGCCGCTGGAGCGCGACGTGGCCCTCGGCACCGCCACCTACTCGGCGCCCGAGTACAGTCTCGGCAACCGCGCCAGCTACCAGTCCGACCAGTTCGCGCTGGCGGTGATCAGCTACGAAATGCTCACCGGCAAACTGCCCTTCGAGGGCAAGCTGGAAAAGTGCAGGTCGCAGCGCGACTACCTCGCCACCCGCTACATCGAGAGCTATCGCTACAACCCGCACATTCCCCACTGGGTGGACGGCGCCCTGCGCAAGGGGCTGCGCCTGGAGCCGGAGCGGCGCCACGGCGACGTAATGGAATTCGCCCACGAACTGAAGCACCCCAACCCGCGCTACCTGGAGTACGACCGCCGGCCGCTGCTGCAGCGCGACCCCCTGCTGGTGTGGAAAACCCTCTGCGGCATCCTCCTGCTCAGCCAGCTGGCGACGCTCTACTTCCTCTTCAATTGAACAATTGGGGTGCACATGCATCCCCATTTCTGTGCGCCAGACAGGCACGCACTCTTCTCGCGCAGCGAAGAAACCCCACTGAAAGCCGCTAAAAGCCTTTGTTTATAGGGTTTCGCACAACATGGCCCGCTTATTGCTAATCATCTGTGAGCTACATCCACACAATCCACCTGATGGCAACGATGCCTGCCCGCCCATTCCAAATCTGGGGAATGCGGTGAGCGGGCTTTTTTTATTTCTAAGGAGCACAGAGATGGCAGTATCAATGCAGGCACGCACACTGATGGCCGGGGCGATTCTCGCCGCCTGCGGGGTCCAGGCAGTCGCCGAGGAAGCCGCACCCGCGCCGAGCAGCTTTACCGAGATGTTCACCATGGGTAAAGCCTCCCTCGACTTCCGCTACCGCTACGAGTTCGTCGACCAGGAAGGCGCCGCCAAGGACGCCAAAGCCTCTACCCTGCGCAGCCGCCTGACTTACAGCTCCGCGGCGTATAACGGTTTCTCCATGCTGATGGAATTCGACGACGTCAGCACCATCGGCAAAGACAACTACAACTCCACCGCCAACGGCAACACCGGCTACCCGGTGGTCGCCGACCCGGAAGGCACCGACTTCAACCAGGTCTGGGCCAAGTACGCCTACGGCAAGACCAGCGGCACCTACGGTCGCCAGCGCATCCTGCACGGCAACCAGCGCTTCGTCGGCGGTGTCGGCTGGCGCCAGAACGAGCAGACCTACGACGGTTTCCGCATGTACTACGGCGGCGACAGCATCACCCTGGACTACTCCTACGTCTATAACGTCAACCGCATCTTCGGCCCCGACGACGGCCCGGTACAGCCCGCAGACCTGCACGGCGAGAACAACTTCTTCCGCGCCGACTGGAAACTGACCGAGAATCACAAGTTCGCCGGCTTCGCCTACCTGCTCGATGTCGATCCCAACTTCGACTACCCGCTGGGTCGCAGCGCCGGTAACTCCTCCGACACCTACGGTGTCGAGTACGACGGCAAGTTTGGCCCGCTCGGCCTGAAAGCCGCCTACGCCAGCCAGAGCGAGGGCAGTGACGCACCGGCGGATTACGACGCCGACTACTACATGGTCGAAGGCAAGCTGGGCTTCGCCGGCCTCACCGCCACCCTGGGCTACGAAGTCCTCGGCGCGGGCGACGGCGTCGGCTTCAAGACGCCCTACGCCACCCTGCACGCCTTCCAGGGCTGGGCAGACATCTTCCTCGTTACCCCCGGCGACGGTATCGAGGACGCCTACGTCGGCCTGGCCGGCGCCATCGGACCGGTCAAGCTGGCGGGCACCTACCACGACTTCCAGGCCGAGGACAGCAGCGACGACTACGGCACGGAAATCGACCTGGTAGCGACCTGGCCGGTAACCCCGCAGCTCAGCCTGCAACTCAAGTATGCGGCTTTTTCTGCGGATAGCCCCAGCTACGTGGATGTCGACAAGGCGTGGATGACGGTACAATTCAAGATCTGACCCAGGACCTTGATACGCCGGCGGGTCAGCGACCCGCCGGCGAGACCGTGACGTGCCCAAGACATCCGATACCCGAAAAGTACTCCGTGTAATTCTCGTCGATGACGATCGCAGCCGCGCCAGCGCCGTGGAGAGCCAGCTCCGTGATGTCGGTTTTGAGGTGCTCTCGGTGATCCCCACCGCGTCCGGCCTGCTCTACCAGATGGCCCAGCAGGAGCCTGACGTGGTCATCATCGCCCTCGACTCGCCCGACAGGGACGTGCTGGAGAGCTTAACCATTGCGTCATCCCACAACCCCCGGCCGGTAGTGATGTTTTCTGAAGCTGGCGACCAGAACTTCATCACCGACGCCATTCGCGCCGGGGTCACCGCCTACCAGGCCGAGGACATCAACCCGGCCCGGGTACGCGCCGCCATCGATATCGCCGTGGCGCAATTCTCGGCCTACAACAGCCTGCGTGAGCAGCTCGACGAAACCCGCCGCCAGCTGGACGAGCGCAAGCTGGTGGAAAAGGCCAAGGGCCTGCTGATGTCGATCCACAAGGTAGATGAAGAGGAGGCTTTCTCCACGCTGCGCAAGCTGGCGATGGACAAGAACCGCACGCTGGGCGAAACCGCCCGCGAGGTTATTTCGATCCTCGAGCGCAACAATCTAAAAGGAAAAAACCGATGAGCGACATTACCCGTCTGCCGCCAGCGGAAAAGCGCGAACTCGAACTGGGATTCCTTCGGCTCACCGACAGTGCTCCCCTGATCATGGCCCAGGAGCTGGGCCTCTACGAAAAATACGGCCTGGACATCAAGCTGCACCAGGAGGTTTCCTGGGCCAACCTGCGCGACAAACTCGTCGCCGGCGTGCTCGATGCGGCGCAACTGCTCGCGCCACTGCCGATCGCCACCACCCTCGGGGTCGGCGGGATTCGCGCCGATGTGATTTCCGGCCTCGCCCTGAGCCTCAACGGCAACGCGATCACCCTCAGCCAGGCGCTGGCCGGGCCGCTGGCCGATTTCGGCGGTGCACCGACCGCGGGCGCCAGGGCCACTGCCCAGGCCCTCGCCAGATACCTGCAGCAGGGCGGCGGCCAGATCACCCTGGCCTCGGCGCACACCTTCTCCTGCCACACCTTGCAGCTGCGCCAGTGGCTGCGCGCCGGCGGCCTCGACCCGGACCGCGACGTGCGCATCATCATCCTGCCCCCGGAACAGATGGTCGACAGCCTCGCGCGCGGCATCATCGACGGTTTCTGCGTCGGCGAGCCCTGGAACAGCATGGCGGTGCAGCACGGCATCGGCGTGATCCAGGCAACCGGCTACGAAATCTGGAACAACAGCGTGGAGAAGGTGCTCGGCGTGCTCGAAAGCTGGCACCAGAACCACCCGGGGAGCCACCTGCGCCTGCGCCTCGCGCTGATGGAAGCCTGTACCTGGCTGTCCCACCCCTTCAACCGCGAGCAGACCGTATCGGTGCTGGCGGACCCGGCCTACCTGGACCTGCCGGAGGACGTGCTGCGCCCCTCGATTACCGGCCAGCTGGTCTTCAGCAAGGGTGGCCAGGCCCAGGACATGCCGCACTTTCACGTCTTCGGCCGCTTCCAGGCGGGCTTTCCCTGGCGCTCCGACGGCATCCACATGGCCGAGCACATCGGCGAATCCCTGGGCAAGAACTTCAGCGAGGCGGACATCAAGTCGCTGGTGCAGCGCACCCTGCGCACCGACCTGTACCGGGAAGCGGCGCGGCAACTCGACATGCCTTCCCCCAACCAGGACTACAAGCCCCTCAACCGGCACGCCCACGCCTGGGAAATCGAGCCCGGCATCGAGCTGGGCCCGGACCTGATGCTCACGCCCTGAAACGAGACATCTGCACCACTGCGGCGACCTGTCATGGTGCGGCTGCCGCAGCAATCACCGCCATTGCAAGTGCCGGCAGCAGCACGACATATCATAACCATCTGTATTTATAGAACTTTTATCAGATTGGCTCGACTCTTGTAGTAGCTAACCCCGGTATACCAGACAACTTCGCGAATCTCCCCTCTGAGCAACGTAGCTCTCCCTCGTACGGCCCGGCCGTGACCTGAGGGGAGCGTTCGTTGGTCTCACAACACTGATCTCAAGGGGTTTCGAATGTTTCGCAAGACTGTTTTCACCACGACCCGCCGGCGCTTTGGCGCACTGGCCCTGGGTACACTGCTGTCCGCCGCACTGCCCTTCAGCGCCAGCGCTGAAATCGGCGAGGCGGAAAAAGACGAACTCAAGTTCGGCTTCATCAAGCTCACCGACATGGCGCCGCTGGCCGTCGCCTACGAAAATCACTACTTCGAAGACGAAGGCCTCTACGTCACCCTCGAGGCCCAGGCCAACTGGAAGGTACTGCTCGACGGCGTGATCGACGGCCAGCTCGACGGCGCCCACATGCTCGCCGGCCAGCCGCTCGCCGCAACCATCGGCTTCGGCACCAAGGCGCACATCGTCACGCCCTTTTCCATGGACCTGAACGGCAACGGCATCACCGTCTCCAACGCGGTGTGGGAAGAGATGAAGAAAAACATCCCCCACGAAAACGGCAAGCCGGTGCACCCGATCAAGGCCGACTACCTGAAGCCGGTCGTGGACAAGTACAAGGCCGAGGGCAAGCCCTTCAACATGGGCATGGTCTTCCCGGTATCCACCCACAACTACGAGCTGCGCTACTGGCTCGCGGCGGGCGGCATCCACCCCGGTTACTACAACCCGAAAAGCGGCGATATCTCCGGCCAGATCAACGCTGACGCGCTGCTCTCGGTAACCCCGCCGCCGCAAATGCCCGCCACCCTGGAGGCCGGCACCATCTACGGCTACTGCGTGGGCGAGCCCTGGAACCAGCAGGCGGTATTCAAGGGCATCGGCGTGCCGGTCATCACCGACTACGAAATCTGGAAAAACAACCCGGAAAAAGTTTTCGGCATGACCAAGGAGTTCACCGAGAAATATCCCAACACCACCGTGCGTGTGGTCAAGGCACTGCTGCGTGCGGCCAAGTGGCTGGATGACAACAACAACGCCAACCGTCCCGACGCGGTGAAAATCCTCTCCCGCCCGGAATACGTCGGCGCCGACTATGACGTCATCGCCAACTCCATGACCGGCACCTTCGAGTACGAGAAGGGCGACAAGCGCGAGATCCCCGACTTCAACGTGTTCTTCCGCTACTACGCGACTTTCCCCTACTACTCCGACGCCGTCTGGTACCTGACCCAGATGCGCCGCTGGGGCCAGGTTGCCGACCCCAAACCCGACAGCTGGTACATGGATGTGGCGAAAAGCGTCTACCGTCCTGACATCTACCAGGCCGCAGCGGAAGCGCTGATCGAGGAAGGCGAAATGAGCGCGGAGGACTTCCCCGAGTTCGCTACCGAAAGCGGCTTCCGCGCGCCGCAGAGCGAGTTTATCGACGGCAAGGTATTCGATGGCACCAAGCCCAACGCCTATCTGGAGCAGTTCCCGATCGGCCTGAAGGGCGACGAAACCATCTGATTCCGACGTTAGCAAGACACGGCCGCCCCCCGGGGCGGCCCCCGAACACAACGCAGGACCAAGATCATGAGCAACGACGTTGTAACACTGCGCCCCGATGACCGCTACCGGCAGATGGTGGCCGGCGTTACCTCCAAGACCTTCCTGGAGGGCATGCTCCTGCCCGCCATCGGCGTGCTTTTTTTCCTCCTGCTCTGGCAGGGCGCTGCCGACCAGATCGAAACTTCCCTCGGCCAGTTCCCCGGGCCGGCCCAGGTCTGGGAACAGGTGCAGAACCTCAGCGCGGAGCACCAGCAGGAACGGCAAAAAGCCGCTGAATTCTACCAGCGCCAGGAAGAACGCAACGCGAAAAAACTGGCGCAGAACCCCGATGCCACGGTGAAGTGGCGCGACTACACCGGCAAGCCGACCTTTGTCGACCAGATCGGCACCAGCCTGCTGACGGTTGCCGCGGGCTTTCTCATCGCCAACCTGGTGGCCATTCCGCTGGGTATCGTCTGCGGCCTCAGCGCGGCCATGTACAAGGCGATGAACCCGATCATCCAGGTATTCAAGCCGGTTTCGCCGCTGGCCTGGCTGCCGCTGGTCACCATGGTGGTGAGCGCGACCTACACCGCGGACGACCCGCTGCTGCAGAAATCCTTCCTCAACTCGGCGATCACCGTGGCCCTGTGCTGCCTGTGGCCTACCCTGATCAATACTACCGTCGGCGTCGCCGGCATCGACCGCGACCTGGTCAACGTGAGCCGCGTCATGGCCCTGCCCTGGCGCACCCACATCCGCAAGATCGTCATCCCCGCCGCCATCCCGATGATCTTCACCGGCCTGCGCCTGTCGCTGGCCACCGGCTGGATGGTGCTGATTGCGGCGGAGATGCTGGCGCAGAACCCCGGCCTCGGCAAATTCGTCTGGGACGAATTCCAGAACGGCAGTTCCGATTCACTCGGCCGCATCATGGTCGCGGTACTGGCCATCGGCTTCATCGGTTTCGCCCTGGACAAGCTGATGCTCACCCTGCAAAAACGCGTTACCTGGGACAAGAGCGCTGTACTGCGCTAGACAAGGAGATTGCGAATGATCAGCACAGAGAAGTACCTGGACATCACCGGCGTCGGCATCGAGTTCGACACCAACGGCAAGAAATTTCGCGCCCTGAGAGAGGTCAACCTGAAACTCGCCAAGGGAGAGTTTGTCTCGTTGATCGGGCACTCCGGCTGCGGCAAGTCCACCGTGCTCAACATTGTTGCCGGCCTGCTGCGCGCCACCGAGGGCGGCGTGGCGCTGGAAGGCAAGGAGGTCACCGAACCGGGACCGGATCGCGCCGTCGTCTTCCAGAACCACTCGCTGATGCCCTGGCTGACGGTGTACCAGAATGTCGAGCTGGCGGTGAACCAGGTATTTCGCAAGACCAAGAGCCGCGCCGAGCGCAGGGAGTGGATCGAGCACAACCTGCGCCTGGTGAACATGGATCACGCCCTGGACAAGCTGCCCAGCGAGATCTCCGGCGGCATGAAACAGCGCGTGGGCATCGCCCGCTGCCTGGCCATGGAGCCCAAGGTTCTGCTGATGGACGAGCCCTTCGGCGCGCTGGATGCACTGACCCGCGCCCAGCTGCAGGACTCGGTAATGGAAATCCAGGCCGCTCTCGGCAACACGGTGATCATGATTACCCACGATGTCGACGAGGCCGTGCTGTTGTCCGACCGTATCGTGATGATGACCAACGGCCCGGCGGCCACCATCGGCGAGATTCTCGAAGTCAAACTGGCGCGGCCGCGCGACCGCCTGGAACTGGCGGAAGACCCGGACTTCGTCCACCTGCGCCAGCAGGTACTCGAGTTCCTCTACGCCAAGCACACCAACCCGACCAACCGGACCAGCACCCTGCCAGTGCGCGAAACTGCGGCGGAGGCCGAGACCGGGGGAAAGGACCCTAGCGCCAATACGGAGGCAGCCTGAAGGCGGCCATGAGTGGTCGGTTGTTGATCGTCGGCGCCGGCATGGCCGCCGCCTACCTGCTGCAGGAACTCGCCAGGCGCCCGCACAAGCTGAGAATTACCGTGGTCGGGGAGGAGGCGGAAACCTGCTATAACCGGGTACTGCTGTCCAATGTCCTCTCCGGCGAGAACAGCGAATCAGATCTCGCCATGCTGCCCTCGGCCGGCGATGAATCGGCGCCGGGGGGCTCTCCCGCGCTGCGACTGGTTTCCGGCACGTGCATTACCGACATCGATACCGTGGCGCAGATCGCCGTCGCCGATAACGGCGAACGCTTTCCCTACGACGCGCTGGTCATTGCCACCGGCGCCCGGGTAGCCCGCCCGACGGTGGATTGCAGCGGTATCGGCGGCGTGCGCGAATTCCGCACCGTCGCCGACACCCGCGAGCTGCGCGCCCTGCCCGCCAGCGGCCAGCGGGCGGTGGTGGTCGGCGGCGGCCTGCTCGGCCTGGAAGCCGCCCACGGGCTGAACGCCCTCGGCTTCGACACCTGCGTGGTGCACCGCAACCCGGTGATCATGAACCGGCAACTGGATAGCGAGGGCGGGCTGCAATTGCAGCGCGACCTCGAGAGCCACGGTCTGCACTTCCATCTCGGGGCAGAGGTAGCGGGGCTGGAAACCGGCCCTGACGCCCACATACGGCGCGTGCGCCTGAGCGACGGCGCCGTCCTGCCCTGTGACCTGCTGCTCTTCGCCACCGGCATTACCCCCAACATCGACCTGGCGCAGGCTGCCGGGCTGGCGACCGGGCGCGGTATTCTCATCGACGAGCGGCTCGCCACCTCGGCCGGGAATGTGTTTGCCCTGGGTGAGTGCTCGCAGTTCGGCGACACCTGCTTCGGCCTGGTGGCCCCCATTCGCGAGCAGGCCGCCGTGCTGGCAGCCGGCCTGGCGGGGGAATCCCGCGCGCCATTTCGCTTGCAGGACTACCCCACGCAGCTGAAAATCTCCGGGGTGGAAATCTACCGCGCCGGCGAACTCGACGACACAGCGCAGCAGATCGTCGTGCGCAGTGCCGGCATCTATCGCCGCCTGGTGATCCGCGACGACCGCCTGATCGGCGCGGTGCTGGTCGGCGACAAGCGCGGCGGCACCTGGTACAGCGAGCTGATCAGCGAGGGCCGGGATATTTCCGCCCTGCGCACCAGCCTGGCTTTTGGCCGCGAGGTCAGCGAAAGCCAGTCAGCCGCGGTCGCCGCCTGAGCAACCACAGACCCGCGAGTCGACATGCAACGTAACTGCAACACAACCTGCCCCTACTGCGGTGTCGGCTGCGGCGTCACCGCACGCGTCGATGACAGCGGGGTGATCGCGGTCAGCGGCGACCGCAGCCACCCCGCCAACCACGGCCGCCTGTGCGTCAAGGGCACCGCGCTGGCGGAAACCCTCGGCGCCGAGGGACGCCTGCTCAGGCCCACCCTGCAGGGGGACGAGGTCAGCTGGGATAGCGCGCTGGACACGCTGGCCGACAAGATCCGCCAGGCCCAGGCCGAGCACGGCCCGGATGCCTTCGCCATGTACCTCTCCGGGCAGTTGCTCACCGAGGATTACTACGTCGCCAACAAGCTGGCCAAGGGCTTCCTCAACACCGCCAACGTGGATACCAATTCGCGGCTGTGCATGTCCTCGGCCGTGGCGGCGCACAAGCGCGCCTTCGGCGAGGATATCGTGCCGTGCAGCTACGAGGATGTAGAGGCCTGCGAACTGCTGGTCATGGTCGGCTCCAACGCCGCCTGGACCCACCCGGTGGTTTTCCAACGGGTCGAAGCGGCAAGAAAAGCCGGAAAAAACAAGCGTATCGTGGTCATCGACCCGCGGCGCACCGCCAGCTGTGACGGCGCCGACCTGCACCTCCAGTTGCGCCCCGGCTCCGATGGGCACCTGTTCTGCGGCCTGTTGAATTATCTCGCCGCAACGGAAGCGCTGGATGGCGAGTTTGTCGCCGCCCACACCGAGGGCCTGGAAGCGGCCCTGGCTGCCAGCGCCGGGCTCGGCATCGGCGAGGTCGCCGAGGCCACCGGGCTGGATGTGGACGATATCCGCCGCTTCTACCAGTGGTTTGCTGCGACCCGGCGCACCGTGACCCTGTTCTCCCAGGGTGTGAAGCAGTCGGCGACCGGCACCGACAAATGCAACGCGATCATCAACTGCCACCTCGCTACCGGCCGCATCGGCCTGCCCGGCGCCGGGCCGTTCTCCATTACCGGCCAGCCCAACGCCATGGGCGGCCGCGAGGTCGGCGGTCTCGCCAACCAGCTGGCTGCACACATGGATTTCGCACCCGCGGACGTGGACCGCGTGCGGCGCTTCTGGGGCGCCACCGGCATGGCCACGCAGCCGGGCCTGAAAGCGGTGGAACTGTTCGAGGCCGCCGCCGCCGGCAAGATCAAGGTGCTGTGGATCATGGCCACCAACCCCGCGGTAAGCCTGCCGGACAGCGCCATGGTGCGGCGGGCGCTGGAGCGCTGCGAGTTCGTCGTGGTCTCCGACTGCACCGCCCAGACCGACACCGCGGATTTCGCCGACCTGCTGCTGCCGGCGGCGCCCTGGGGTGAGAAGGAGGGCACAGTCACCAATTCCGAGCGGGTGATCTCCCGCCACCGGCGGCTGGTCGAGCCCCTCGGCGAGGCGCGCGCCGACTGGTGGATCGTGACCGAGCTGGCACGCAAGCTGGGTCTCGGCGAACACTTCCCCTATACCCAGGCCGCGGACGTCTTCCGCGAGCACGCCGCGCTGTCCGGCTTCGAAAACAACGGCAGCCGCGCCTTCGACATCAGCGCGCTGGCGCAGCTCAGCGATGTCGATTACGCGGCGCTGGCGCCGCGCCGCTGGCCGCTGCCGGCCAGTGGCAAGGCGGCGGAGCCCTGCGCCGACGGCCGTTTCTTCACCCCCTCCGGGCGCGCGCAGATCATCGCCGTGCAACCGCAGTTGCCCACCGCGGAGGCTGGCTTCCTGGTCAACACCGGGCGCCTGCGCGACCAGTGGCACACCATGACCCGCACCGGCAAGGTCCCCCGCCTGTCCCAGCACCGCGACTTTTTCAGCATCGCCATCAACCCCGCCGACGCGGCCCGCGCCGGTTTCGGCGAGGGCGACCTGGTGCAGCTGGAAAATGCCCAGGGCCTGGTGCGCGGCGTCGCAACGCTGGACCCGGGTATCGCCCCGGGGCAGAGCTTCGTGCCGATTCACTGGAGCGGTCAGTTCGCCGCGCAGGCGCGCGCCAGTGGCCTGATTCCGGCTCTCACCGACCCCGTGTCGGGACAACCCCAGTCCAAGTTTGCCGGCGCGCGCCTGATGCCGGTGGCGGCCAACTGCTGGGGACTGCTGTTCTCGCGCCGCCAGTACCGGCCCGGCGAACTGGGCTACTGGTCGCGCATCGCGGTAGCCGGCGGCTACCTGACCCTGCTGGCGGACGGCGCCGACAGCGCCGCGGTCTACGCGACGCTGCGGGAAAAATTGCTGCAGGAAGGAATCGCCAGCGCCACCTACAGCGATGTGTCTACCGGCGACTTCCGCGAAATCGGCCACAGCGGCGGCCGGATCGAGTACGCCCTGTTTCTCAACCCCCAGCGCGCGGCACTGCCCGAGCGCGGCTGGATGGCAGCCCTCGGAGCGGAGTCAGCCACAGCCGGGGAGGTGCACAACTTCCTCGCCGGCTTCAGCCCCGACCGGGCTAGCGTCGGCCGCATGGTCTGCAGCTGCTGGGAGGTGGGCGAGGCGCAGATCTGCGGCGCCATAGCCGCGGGCGCCGATACAGTCGAAAGCCTGGGCAGCGCGCTGCGCTGCGGCACCCAGTGCGGCTCCTGCATACCGGAGTTGCGCGAACTGATCGTCCGCGAGAAAGGGGAATGCGCTGCCTGACCGCACCGGCGGCCAGGGCAGCCTGGATCAATCCGCGGCGGGCGCCGGGATGGTGTCGCGGTAGCGCTCCCAGTTTTCGACCAGTTCCGCTACCACCGCGCTGCCCACCCGGTAGGCGTTTTCCAGCGATGCATCCAGACCGGCGTAGCTGTCGTGCTGCTCCTGGCGCAGGTAGGTCGCGGCGTCGACGCCGGTCGGCGGCATGGTGAAGTTGGACGCCGTGCGCAGTACCAGCACCCGGTCCTTGTCCACCTTGCCCGCGTTGTCGAGGTAGCTCAGGGACTGGTAGGTGCCGGTGTCCTCCATCGCCGAGCTGACGAACTCACCCTCACCACCGGTCCAGTAGTCGACCCAGCGGTTGGCCCAGTCGTTGAGCAGGGTGCCGTGCCAGAAGGTCATGGCGGCGAGCTGGTCGCCAATCAGCACGAAGGGCTTGCGCTGGGCGACCGGGTAGTCCGGGTAGAGCTTGCGCGTCGCCGCCAGCGAGGGGTCGTCCTGCAGGGGGATGTCCACGGTGAGCTGGTAGGCCCAGTCGAGCAGGTCGCCGTTGAGCTCGAACACCTCGCCGAGGTTGTAGCTGCGCCGCTCCTGGTCGTTCGGGCCCTGGCTGAACAGCGGGAAGTAACCGTCCGGCCAGTCCGCGGGTTTTTCCCGCGCGTCGATCTGGTGGGCGAGGTCGCCGTCGACCAGGAAACGCGCCCAGGCCACCGAGCCCAGCGAGGCATCGTTGGGGTCGAAGCCGGAGATACCGGCCACCAGCCAGTAGGCGCGGCTCAGGTCGAAGCGCGGGTCGAGCCCGAGGGCCATGACGCTGGCCGCGGCATTCGCCGTACCCATGCCGGTGACGATGCCGATCACCCCGGTGTCCGTATTCGCCAGCACATCGTGGTGCATGTGCGGGGCGGCAAACACGGTGTCGAGTTTCTGCCGCTCCTTCCAGCGCTGGAATTCACCGGCCTTGTCGCCCGTGTCCTCGCCGGTCTCGAACATGGTCACCACCACGACCTTGACCGGCAGGGGAGACTCCGCCGCAAATACTGCGGGCGACAGCAGGCCCGTCAGCGCTACCGCCAGGAAAAATCTTTTCATTCGACTACTCCGACCAGTTGAGCGCTCAGTAACGCGCGGCCACAGAGACGCCAAATACCCGCGGCTCGTTGGTGAAGCCGGTCAGGTTGTTGAAGTCGATGGCGCCCTGCACGTTTTCCTCGTCGGTAATGTTACGCCCGAACAGCGCCACCTCCCAGGTGCCGTCCTGCAGGCGGTAGCCCATGCGCACCCCGCCCTCGAACTGGCCGTCGGTCACGAACTCCTTCGACTCGTAGAGGAAGATCTGCGTGTCGCCCTGGTAGGCCCAGTCGGTGTAGAAGAACAGCTCATCCGAGTTGGTCAGCGGGAAGGCGTAGCTCAGGGTGAAATTGAGGGTGGTTTCCGGCGCGTTGGGGAAGGGGTTGCCGTCAACGTAGGCCAGGACACTGCCATCGGGGTTGGTGACAGTCGGGTTGGTGATGGTGCACAGACCGCTGCCACAGCCGCCGACCAGCAGGCTGCTGTCCTCGATTTCGGTGTCCGCATAGGCCGCGCCGAAGGTCAGCAGCAGGTTCTCCAGCGGCTGCCACTCGACGTCCAGCTCGGCGCCCATGCCGGTGCCCTTGTCGGCGTTGATCAGCTGGATACTGTTGTCGGCGCCACCCACCGCGGTGAACTGCATGTCCTCGACTTCATAGTAGAACAGCGCGGAGTTGACCCGCAGGCTGTCGCCGTACTGGGCCTTGTAACCCAGCTCGAAGGAGGTGATGGTTTCCGACTCCGCCACCGAGGGCGCGGAGCCAAAGGCCACGTCGCGGCCCTGGATGGTCGGGGCGCGGAAGCCGGTACCGACCTTGGCCCAGACCAGCGAGCTGTCGGTGGCCGCGAAGGAGAGGGCGAGGTCGCCGCTCCACTCCTGGTCATCCGCTTCGACGTCGTAACCGGGCGCGCTGAACTCCTTCTCGTCGTCGGTGTAGCGCAGGCCCGCGGTCAGGGTCCAAAGATTGGTGATGGCGTAATCGCCCTGGCCGAAGACAGCCCAGGAGGTGTTGTCGTGGGTCACCAGTGTAGGTGGAACGAAGAAGGGATTGGTGTCTACATCAAGCGTGGAATCGAAATAGAACACACCGGCCTGCCAGTTGAACACCTCTCCGCCAATACTGGCCACCCGGAATTCCTGGGTGACCTGCTCTACATCCGCCTTGTCCTCTGAAAGTGAGGGGAAGGGAATAAAGCCCGGCCCCATTTCAGGCAGGAATACGGCGCCGAAACCCCCGTCGATGTCCCCCTTGCTGCGCCCTTTCGCCTCTTCGAAGGCGGTGATGGAGGTGAGCAAAACGCTGTCGAGTTCGTAGTCGAGTTTCAGGCTGTAACCGCTGCTTTCGTACTCCTGGGGATTGTTGTCGCCCTCGTCGAAGTAGACGGTCTCGCGGTCGTAGTTGTCGTTCAGGTCATTGCTGCCGGTGTCGAAGATGTTGGCGCGAAACACCGCTGCGGTGCCTTCGAGGTCGCGGTAGTGGCCGCCGAGCAGGGCACTGAAGCGGTCGGTCGGCTCCCACAGCAACCAGGCCTTGCCGGCGTACTCCTGGAAGCCGCCGAGGGCGTCGTCCTCGCCGGTGTAGCCGTTGTCGATCCAGTCGTCACGGTCCTGGCTCAAGACCGCCAGGCGGCCGGACAGGGTGTCGGTCAGACCGCCGCCGACGGCGCCCTCGAAGTTCAGCGTGCCCGGGCCGTCGACACCGGCGTCGATGCGGAAACTGGCGTCAAACTCCTGCGAGGGTTTGACCGAGTCGAACTTGACGATGCCCGCCGTGGTGTTGCGGCCGAACAGAGAACCCTGGGGACCGCGCAGCACTTCCACCCGGTCGATGTCGAAGAGCGGGAAGCTCTTCAGCACCACGTTCTCCATGACCACTTCGTCCATAACCACCGACACCGGCTGTGACGCCGCGAGATCGAAGTCGATATTTCCCAGGCCGCGGATGTAGAATCGCGGTGCCACCCGGCCGTTGGAGGACTCGACGTAGAGGCCCGGCACATGCGCCGACAGGCCGCGAACATCCGCACCGCCCTGGAACAGGGAGGTAAAATTCTCCCCGGACAGGGTGGCCAGCGACAGCGGCACCTCCAGTGCGCTCTCCTCGCGCTTCTGGGCGGTAACGATGACTTCCTCTAATTGCGCCTGCGCCGGCACGGCAGTGCCGAGGGCGAGACCGAAAGCGCTGGCGACGGCGAATCGAAGGTTGGTGGCTGTTTGCATGGGAGCTCCCTGTAGCGAAGGCTTTGAATCCCCGCGGCGGTCGCCCCGGGGGAAAAGTGTAGGAGAGGCACGGGGCGTGCCAATCCCGCTAAAATCTGACCAAAGCGTCAAAAATTACCTGAATTCAGGCGACATCGCGTAGAGTAGCCAGCTGTAAATGACATCACCATCCGCGGAGGGAGAACCGTGAAAAATACCTGTCTCGCCATCATGGTGCTTACGAGCATTTTTGGTGCGCGCGCTTTTGGCGCGCCCGCGGACCTGATTGTCTACGGCGACTACCTCGTGAGCATGGCTCCCGGCAGCGAAGTGCTGCGCGATGGTGCGGTCGCCATTCGCGGTGACACCATCCTGGCCGTCGGCCCGCGGGCCGAGATCGACGCCGCCTACCAGGCCGGGCGGCAGGTCAGCGGCGCCGGGCGGGTACTGATGCCGGGCCTGGTCAACGGCCACACCCACAGCGCGATGACCCTGTTCCGCGGTATGGTCGACGACCTCGACCTGATGACCTGGCTGCATAACTACGTGTTCCCGATGGAGGGGCGCTTCGTCACCCCGGAATTCATCCGCACCGGCACCACCCTGGCCTGCTGGGAGATGATTCGCGGTGGCACCACCACCTTCGTCGACATGTATTTCTACCCCGACGAGATCGCCGGCGTGGTCCAGCGCTGCGGCCTGCGCGCGGTCATCGGCGCCCCGCAAATCGACTTCCCCAGCCCCGGTTTCAAGGGTTGGGACGACTCCTTCGCCGCGGCGCAGGACTTCGTCCGGCGCTGGCGGGGCAGGGAGCCGCGCATCACCCCGGCCTTCGCACCCCACGCGCCCTATACGGTTTCCCCGGAACACCTGGCGGCTACCGTGGCCGCGGCGCGCGACGCCGACGCGCTGATCACCATGCACCTGGCCGAGGCGCCGGCGGAGAGCGACTACGTGCGCGAGCATTTCGACACCACCCCGGTAAAACACGTGCAGGGCCTGGGCATGCTGGACACCCCGCTGATCGCCGCGCACATGATCCAGCTGGATGCGGAGGATATCGCGCTGGTGGCGCAGGGCAGCGTCGGCCCGATCCACAACCCGACCTCGAACATGAAACTCGGCGCGGGCATCTCCCCGGTGCCGGCGATGCTGGCGGCGGGGATCAGCGTCGGCCTTGGCACCGATGGCGCGGCGTCCAACAACGACCTCGACATGTGGGAGGAGATTCGCATGGCGGCACTGCTGCACAAGGTCGCCAGCGGCGATCCGACGGCGCTGCCGGCACCCCAGGCACTGGCCATGGCCACCCGGCTGGGAGCGGCGGCCGTCGGCCTCGGCGAGCAAATCGGCCAGCTCAGGCCCGGTATGCAGGCCGACCTGATCCAGCTCGACATCGGCAAGACCCGCCACCAGCCGCGCTACGACATCATCTCGCACCTGGTCTACGTGCTCGACAGCACGGATGTGGTCACCACCATCGTCGCCGGCCGGGTGTTGATGGAGGCGGGCGAGGTACTCAGCATCGACGAAGCGCAGCTGCGCCGTGACATCGAGACCAGTGCCGGAAAAATCCGCGCCGCACTGACGTCGACCAGCAGCGACTGAAGGCCCGAGATATGCCCCGCCAACAACTCATCCTGGTCGCCATCGCCTCGGTCTTCATGATGTCCGGCGTGCCGGTACTGGTGAAGTCCACCGCCGCCAACGAATACACCATCGGCATCTTCCGCCTCGCCGTGGCGATCATCGTGCTCACCCCGATGGTGCTGTTCCGCCCCCAGCTGCGCCGGCTCGACCGCCGGCAGTGGCAACAGCTGATCCTCATCGGCATCGTGTTCGGGGTGCACTGGCTGCTGTACTTCTTCAGCATCAAGCTGGCCACCGCCGCCATCGCCGCACTCACCATCACCACCTACAGCGTGCAGTACCTGATCCTCGCCTGGCTGTTCAACGGCGAGCGGGTCACGCCGATCGAGTGGCTGGCCATCGCGGTATGCTTCTCCGGCTGCCTCATCGTCTCGCCGGGCTTTTCCCTGCAGAACGAGATCTCCCTCGGCATCGCAGTCGGCCTGGTCAGCGCATTGTGCTACGCGGCGCTACCCCTGCTGCACCAGCGCGCCACCAGTATCGGCACCCTGGAGCGCACCTGGGGCCAGTTCTTCTTCGCCCTGATCGTGTTCCTGCCGCTGTGGGGTAAAACCGACTGGAACCTGCAGACCACGGACTATTACCAGCTGCTCGCCCTGGGCGTGATCTGCACCCTGTTCGCCCACGGCCTGTGGGTGAAGTCGAGCACCGAGCTGCCGGCGCTGCACTCGAGCATGATCTACTATCTTTATCTGCCGGGCGCGCTTACCGGGAGCGCGGTGTTTCTCGGCGAGTCCTTCACGGCGCAGAAGGTGATCGGCTGCCTGCTGGTAATCGGCGCCAGCGCCAGTCTCTCGGTGTATCGCTATCGCCGCTCCCGCCGGGCGGCCAGCTAGCGGCTGTCTGGACGCTGGGCGAGTTTGGCCGGATACTGGCGGACCCACCTGGCCGCAAGGCAACCACTATCCTCTGGGAGAGAAAGACAGGTCATGACAGGGCAACAACGTCCACGGCGCAAACCCACTCTGGAGTCCCTCGCCTGGAGAACCTCCCCGGGTATTCTCGGCCACCACCCCGCGACACCGGAAACGATCCACGCACTGCTCGGTTACTACCTCAACGACCGCACCTCGCCCTCCCCCTACCCGGGGCGCGACATGCTGCTCGACGGCAGCCTGTTCAACTGGGGTGTCGCGCCGCCGCTGGAAAAGGTGATTCATGGCGAGGACGAGCTGGAACTGCTGCTGGGTCTCCCCGAGGTCTACCGCCAGGGTGTGCACGTGGTCGAGCCCTGGGAAAACGTCGGTATCAATCTGCAGGGCGAGGCGGTGCGCGCCTCCAAGAACATCGCCTACATCCTGCAGCAGGTCGCCGACGCCGACACCATCCTCTACCCGCTGTGGCAGAGCGGCGTGTTCAACCCGCGGCGCATGGCCCACACCATGAGCGCCGGCATCGCCACCATCGTGCAGGGCGGCAACCCCTCGGCCTACGACCCGGCCAGCTTCGCCGGTTCGCAGGCGGGCCTGGGGGATATTCTCGCGCTGACCGATGAACTGATGCTGCGGCGCTCGACCGACAGCGGCCCGAGCATCTTCATCTGCCTGGGGCACCAGCTGGCCGCCGTTTCGCATATCCGCCTGCTGCGCCGTGCGGTCATGGAAATCATGGCCACCACCAGCCTGCCGCTGGACGAAAATGGCCGCACCCTCGCCAACCTGAAACGGGTGGCGGGGCTGATTGCCGACATGGGCGAAACACTGACCGTGGTCAAGGGTGGCGAAGTGATCGCCCGCGGCTGGCACTCGCAGTATTTCGCCGTCGCGCCGAACGAACAGGTCGAAGTGGGCGTACGCCAATTGCTGCCCTACGGCTCCCACGGCGTCAGGGACCACATCCCCGCGGAGCTGCATGACAGCCACGCCCTGGTGGCCGATGACCTCGAGGGGGTAATCGATACCATGATGCGCAGCGAACGCACCCTGAACATCTCCATGTTCCACGGCGACGAGGTCAACGAGGAGGCGGCGCTCTTTGCCAGCTGGGCCTACAAGCTGCTGCACGACACGCTGGTTCCCATCCGCTATCGCATCGCGGTGACCCCGCTGGCCTGGCTGCTGAGCATGCCCTACGCCATCGAGATACTTTCCCAGACCTGTGTCGACGGCGACGACTGGACCGAGGTGGGCACTACCTGCATCTATTACAAGGACTGGGAAACCCACACCGTCCGGCGCTCCTTCAGCTGCCAGTTCCACCCCGAGCTGATGGCGGACATCCGCGATATCGGCCGCCGCGAGGGGCCGCGCTACGCCGAGCTCAAGGACAACGACGGCGCCCGCCTGCTGGTCCGTCTGCTCTACCACGGCATGCAGGAATAGGTCCCCAACAGCAACAGGAAACGTTACGTGCACACAGTCACAGTGGACGGCCGCGAACGCAGCCCCGGCAAGATCGTCTGTATCGGCCGCAATTACGTCGCCCATATCCAGGAGCTCGGCAACGAGGTGCCCGAGGAGATGGTGGTGTTCAACAAACCCAACTCGGCCATAAGCAGCACCCTCCATGCCCAGCTCGGCGGCGAAGCGCTGCACTACGAGGGCGAGATCGCCCTGTTGATAGAAAGCGGGGCCGCGGTTGCCGCCGGCTTTGGACTGGACCTGACCAAACGCGGACTGCAGTCGAAGCTGAAGGAAAAGGGGCTGCCCTGGGAGCGTGCCAAAGCCTTCGACGGCGCCGCGCTGTTCAGCGAATTCATTGCATTCAACGGCCCAGCGGCTGAGCTTAGCCTCGAGCTGGACGTGGACGGCAGGGCGCGCCAGCGCGGCGACGTATCGCTGATGATGTACCCGCCCGCGGTGATCCTGCGCGAGCTGGCCAAATTCATTTCCCTCGACGACGGCGATATCGTCATGACCGGCACCCCCGCCGGCGTTGGCGCCGTGGTTGCCGGCGAGCGCTTCACCGGGCGTGTCCTCCACGCAGGCAAACTGCTCGCAGAGCACAGCTGGATCGCTGAAGCCTGAGCAGCTGTGACTGCTGTCACAGCCCGCACAGTCCAAGCGGGACCTCGTTCACACTTAGCACCCTGCGGCATCGACCGGTAGCAGCCGCACTGCGTATTCTGGGCGTATTTTCACCGAAACGCGGAGCCCGCGATGCGCCTGGTCAAGCTGCCAGCCATGAGCCTGCAGCCCGGCATGTTCGTTGCCGAGCTGGATCGCCCGTGGCTGGAAACGCCCTTCGCGCTGCAGGGTTTCGTGGTTCGCGACACCAGCGAAATCCTCTACGTTTCCAAGTACGTGGAACACGTCTACGTCGACGCGGACTACAGCGGGCCCCGCGAGTTCCTCGCCCTCTACACGGAACCGACCTACCAGCCGCCGCGGGAACGCCTTGAACTGAAGGCCGATATGCAGGCGGCGCGAGCCTGCTTCGACAATGCGGCGACCACGTTGGACTCGGTGTTCGAATCCCTGCGCGCGGGTAAAGACACCGATATCGAAGCGGTGCAGGAATCCATCAACCCCCTGATCGAGACGATTTTCCGCAACCAGGAGGCGACGGCGGCGCTGCTGCGGCTGAAGCAGAGCGGCGATTACCGCTTTGAACACGGGGTATCCATGGCGGTCTGGGCGGCCATTCTCGGCCGCCAGATCGGCCTTCCCCGCGACGACCTCGAGACACTCGCCCTCGGCTGTGCCCTGTGCGACATCGGCATGACGCAGCTGCCCGCGGAGCTTCTCGACCAGCCGCGGGGGCTCGATGACTCCCAGCGGCGTATCGTCCGGGCGCACCCGATGATGGGCAGCGAACTGCTCATGGAGTCCAGCCGCGTCGGCTTCGAGGTGCGAACGATCGTCGAGAGTCACCACGAGCGCATGGATGGCTCCGGCTACCCGCGCGGTGCCGAGGGCGCCGCCATTCCCCTGCTGGCGCGTATCGCCGGCCTGGTCGATACCTACGACGCGATGATCAAACCGCGGCCCTGGGCGGCGGCGCGCACCTCCCACGATGCGGTGCAGGAACTCATCGACGCCAAGGGCGTCCTGTTCCAGGACGCGCTGGTCGAGCAGTTCATCCAGGCTATCGGCCTGTTTCCCACCGGCACACTGGTGGAACTGAACAGCGGGGAAGTCGCCATCGTCACCCGCCAGAACGACACCCGGCGCCTGAAGCCGGAAATCGTGGTGGTTCTTGACGCTGACAAACAGCGCCAGGCACCACTGGAAATTGTCGATCTTGCCGACCCGCCCGGAGAGCGGGAGCGCTGGATTACCCGGGAACTCCTGCCTGGCAGTTACGGGGTAAACAGCGAGGAGTACTTCATATGAGTCAAACCGATCAGCACATGCTGGGCGTTATCGAACTCGCCGACGCCGAATTTCTCCTCGACCGCCACGGGCGGGCGACCACGGAGGATTTCCAGCGCGTCTTCCTGCGCCGCCTGCACAGCTGGCTGCGACCCAGTGATGAATTGCGCGAGCTGGAGGACAATCGGGTTTGCGTAATACTCCGGGGCGTCGCCTCCAGCGGCGAGCTGTCCCTCGCAACCGCCAAGCTCGAGCGACTGTTCAAGGAGCCACACCTGCAGTTCGGTCGGCCGGTAACCCTGGGCTTTCGCGCCGGCTTCACCAGTATCCAGGGCGATGTCCACGGTGCGGAGGAGTCCTTGCGACAGGCGCGCATGGCGCTGCGCGAAGCTCGCGCCCGCGACTGCAGCTACCACCTGTTCACGCAGGTCGCCGAGTACCGCGCCGACAGCGAGCGCAAGCTACTGCAGGAACTGGAGCAGGCGCTGGCCCGCGGCGAACTCGATCTCTTCTACCAGCCCAAGGTACAGACCACCTACCGCACCCTCGCCGGGGCAGAAGCGCTGATGCGCTGGCGCAAGGCGGACGGCGAATTCGTCCCCCCGGCGCAGTTCATCACTGTCGCGGAGAGCAATGACATCATCCGCCCACTGACCTGGTGGGCAGTGAAATCGGCAGTTGCACGGCTCTCCCGCTGGCCCGAGGACCTGACGATCGCAGTCAACATATCGCCGCAATTGCTGCTCGATGACCAGATCCTCGCGGTGGTCCGCGACGCGCTCGATATCCACAGCGTGACGCCGCGACGGCTGATACTGGAAGTGACCGAGCGCATCATGGTGGTCAACCCCGAGGCCATGATGCAGCAACTGGCGCGCCTGCGCCTGATTGGCGTACAGGTGTCCCTCGATGACTTCGGCACCGGCTATTCGTCGCTCTCCTACTTCCGCGACCTGCCGGTGGACGAGATCAAGATCGACAGCAGCTTCGTGCGCAACATGCTCGAATGCGGCAAGCACCACGCCATCGTCAAGGCCGTCATCGACCTCGCCCACAACTTCTCCCTGAAAGTGGTCGCCGAGGGCGTCGAGGACGAAGCGGTCGCCGAGCGACTCAAGGAACTCGGCTGCGACTTGATCCAGGGTTATTTTTTCGACCGCCCCCTGCCGGCAAGCGCCTTCGAGGCCAGCTACGGGATTCGCCACCCGGGCCTGTGCGACAAACAGCCACTGCGCGATCACCCTCTGATGTGAGCGGCAGGCGCCGGCAAAACTACGATTGTGGTTGCCATAAAATTGCAGTAGCGTAGCAAAGGAACCTGCGAGTGGGAGCCCGTAGCCTTTGATCCTACGACTGGATATGGCTGGCCAGCCACGCGGCTGGATAACCATTCACGAGGCGGTATCCGCCTACGCCAAAGGCGATGTCATCTACGGCATCGGGGATACCCTTCCCCCAATTTTCGGCGGTATCCAGCGGCTCACCGGGCTCCGCTCCCGCATCGACCTGCAGCCGATCATCGCCATCCAGGGGCGCATCGTTCGCGACTTCACCCCCCCTCTGTGCAACCGCACGCTGTTTCGCCGCGACGATCACCGCTGCCTCTACTGCGGCCAGCAGTACCCGCGCGGCGACCTGACCCGCGACCACGTGCTGCCGACCTCGCGCGGTGGCCGGGATAAATGGGAAAACGTTGTCGCCGCCTGCAAGCGCTGCAACTGGCAAAAGGACAACATGACGCCGGAAGAGGCGGGCATGCCCCTGCTGGCAGTGCCTTTCCGGCCCAACCCCTTCGAGTGGCACTTCCTCGCCAAGGAACGGATTCTCGCCGACCAGATGGAATACCTCTCGCGGCAGTTTCGCGCCAAGCGGGACTGGGCGCACTAGCTTCCGGGCTGGGCCGCGGCCAGCCGAACTACCCGCGATAGTAGCGCTGCGGCACGAAGGGCATGCGTGTGACCGTCACCGGCACCTGCTTGCCGCGCACGTCGACGGCCAGCGCTGTCCCCGGTTCACCGAGTTCGCGGGCGATATAGGCCATGGCAATCGGGCCGCCGGCGCTGGCGCCAAAGGCGGCAGAGCAGATTTCACCGACCGCTCTGCCGCCTGCGTCGAGAACCGTTTGCCCGTCCCGCACCGGCCGCTTGCCATCCACCACCAGCCCCACGCGGCGCAGCGGCGGCGGGTTTTGCAGGCGCTCGAGGATCACCTCGGCACCGGGAAAGCCACCGGGGCGCGCCCCGTCCGGTCGACGTGCCCTGGCGATGGCCCAGGCCAGGCCGGCCTGCACCGGGTCGATATCCTCGTTCAGTTCATGGCCGTAAAGGCACAGGCCGGCCTCCAGCCGCAGGGAATCGCGGGCGCCGAGACCGATGGCTTCGACCCCGGCTGTGGCCAGCAGCTTGCGCGCGATATGCTCGGCGCTGGCGGCGGGCAATGAGATTTCAAAGCCATCTTCCCCGGTGTAACCGGAGCAGGTGAGGTACACTTCGCTTCCTTCGATGTCTGCCGACATGCCCTGCAGGAACACCAGTTGCGCCGCTGCCGAGCAAAGCGTGGCCATCACGCTGCGGGCCAGAGGCCCCTGCAGGGCGAGCAGGGCCCGGTCTTCCAGCACCTCTATGGCGAGTTCGGGCAGGTGCTCACGCAGGTAGGCAATATCCCGGTCTTTGCAGGCCGCGTTCACCACCAGGAAAAAGCTGTCCTCGGCCCAGCGGGTGATGATCAGGTCGTCGCGCACGCCGCCGGCCGGGTTGGTGAGCAGGCTGTAGGTCTGCCGGTTCAGTCCCAGGCCGACCAGATCGGCCGGCACGAGTTTCTCCAGCGCCTCGGCCGCACCGGCGCCGCTGATCACTACCTGCCCCATGTGGGAGACGTCGAACAGTCCCGCTTGCTCGCGCGTGTGTTGGTGCTCGCGCAGAATACCCGTGGGATACTGTACCGGCATGTCATAACCGGCAAAGGGGACCATTTTCGCACCCAGTTCCCGATGTAACTGGTGCAGGGGAGTGGTCAGCAGGGTCATGGCGCAGCTCGTGAGTAGTTGGGAATCCGCAACTCTAACCACCCCCCCTGCCCCCTGCAAGCGACTGTGCGACGGCGCCCCGGTGCAGGCTTGTCCAGCCACGAAGGCGGCGAAGGGTTGTGGTCCGCTCGACACCGGGCAGGTGTGGCGGGAACGCGACAAAACGCGGAGTACGACGATGGAACAGCAACAGAGCATCAGCCTCATCGGCATGCCCGGGGTCGGCAAGAGCAGTGTCGGCATCCTGCTGGCGAAACACTGCGGCCTGCGCTTCCTCGATACGGACATCGACATCCAGGTGCGCGAGGGGGCGACTCTGGAGGAGATCCTGCAACAGCGCGGCTACCGCTACCTGCGCCGGGTCGAGGAGCAGGTATTGCTCGGGATGGACCTCAGCGCGGCTGTCGTAGCCACGGGCGGCAGCGCGGTATACAGCGATGCGGTCATGGCCCGCCTGCGCTCGCTCGGCCCGGTGGTCTACCTGCAGGCAGATCTCGAGACGCTGGCGCAGCGTGTCGCAACCGCCCCGCCCCGCGGTATCGCCTCGGACAGCGCACAGGATTTCGCAGAAATTTTTGCCGAACGCACACCGCTGTACCAGCGGCACGCCACCCTGCAGGTGGATACCGAGGGCCTGGCGCCGGAGCAGGTGGTCACAGCCATCCTGGCGCATCCCGGCGTACGGGAGCGCCAGTTCTGATCACGCGGACATGTCCGCGGACAGTGCAAAGAAGTGAAAAAGCGCGTATTTTGCGGCCAAAAGCGCCGTTTTTTACGCTTTGCCTACTGGCACAGCGTTTGCAGCACACCCCGACGGACAGCCCGCGGACCTTTCCCGGGGGGGAAGAGACATGGATGTCACGAAGCCGCCACGGAAGGCGGCGAAGGCCCGCGGGCTGTCCCACAATTTGTGCACAATTCACTGCGAAAAAATGTTCGCCAACCCGGAAATTTTTTGATTTACTCCGCGCTAGGACAGGGGAGAACTCCTGTTCAAGTGTTATCTTGGATGTAAATCATCGGGAGGTGATTTATGGGAGAGCGCAGCCAGGAATCCTCCTCGGATTCGCTCGACGACATGTTCGAGCCGATCTTCAGCGACATGTCCGAGGACGACTTTGACGAAACCACACCCGTTGCCAGCGACAAGCAGCGGCTCGCGGAAAAACGCCGCCGGGCCGAACAACGGCTGGAGGAAAAGCGTCTTCGTGAAGAGCTGGGCTATTACGACCTGGAACTGGACGACTACTAGCTAGCCACGCCAGCTTTCAGGTTCAGCCGCCGCCGGCCCCGCCGGCGGCCCCCACAACACACCCCCCAAAATAGCAGCACATTCCAGACACTCCGGACCCGGGGGTAGGCCAACATGCCGGAAATCAAACGCGAAGTTCGCCCTATCGAAGTCAATTATGTCTGCGACACCTGCGGACAGGGCATGATGACCCAGAGCGGCCCCATGGATCCCCAGTCAGGCGATATCGAGCACAGCTGCCTGATCTGCAATCACAAGCAAATCTTCCAGTGGCGCCCCTACCCGCGCATCGATCACATCGGGGTGGACGAGAAACCCTGACAGCAGCGCTGTAACTCCGCCAGCCCATCCGCGCTGGCAGCGAACACACCGTGCTCCGTGATCAGTCCTGAGACGAGGCGCGCCGGGGTGACATCAAAGGCCGGGTTTTCTGCCCGGGTATCCGCAGTGGACAGGCTGATGGCGCGAACCGCGCCGGAATCATCCCGCCCGGATACGCTCAGCACCTCGTCTGCGTCGCGTTCCTCGATGGGGATGTCCGCGCCGCCGGCGCAACGCCAGTCCACCGTGGAGGCGGGCAGCGCGACATAGAATGGCAAGCCGTTATCCCGCGCGGCGAGCGCCTTCAGGTAAGTGCCGACCTTGTTGCAGACATCGCCGTTGGCCGCAGTGCGATCGGAGCCGACGATCACGCAATCAACCCTGCCCTCGCGCATCAACTGGCCACAGCTGTTGTCGACCACCACAGTGCAGGGCACACCGGCCTGTTGCAGTTCCCACGCGGTGAGGTGCGTACCCTGGTTGCGCGGGCGCGTTTCCGAGACCCAGACATGGACCGGAATCCCGGCGGCGTGGGCGCGGTAGATGGGCGCCAGAGCGGTACCCCACTCGATGGTGGCGAGCGCGCCGGCGTTGCAGTGGGTCATGATTTGCAGGGGCCGCTGTATATCCACCAACTCCCGCAACAGCGCGAGACCGTGGTCACCGATGGCCGCGCAGCTGGCGATTTCCGCATCGCGCAAACTGTGGGCGCATGCCAGGGCGGCGGCCCCACGCTGCTCCGGCGGCAGGTGCTCGACCTGCGCCTGCATGCGCTCCAGAGCCCAGCGCAGGTTTACCGCGGTCGGGCGAGTGGCGATCAGGCGGGCGCTGGCCGCCGCCAGGTTGTCCTCTGAAGCGTCCAGCGACAGGGCGTGCGCGAGACCGTAGGCGGCGGTAATCCCGATCAGTGGCGCGCCGCGCACCAGCATGGCGCTGATCGCGTGGGAGTAGGCATCGAGTGTATCCAGACGCACGTGACGCAATGCGTGGGGCAGCAGGGTCTGGTCGACAATCTCGACTGCGTTGGCAGCCGCGTCCCAGCGCAGGCTGGCCAGAAAAGAAGGGGATTGCATGGGGTTCAGGCCGGTCAGGTGGGCGCGGCGCTGCTACCGGTGGTCGGCTCAGCTGCGTCGTGGGCAGTCTCGTACTGCCATTCGAACACATTCATCTCGATAAAGATGAACGCGAACAGCCAGAGCGCCGCATCCCAGAAATCAAGTAAGCTGCCAGCATACCCCCAGTAACCCGCGGCGAGGAAGAGGGTGGCGTAAATTGTCGCCTTGAACAGACGCAGCACATGCACGAGGTGGTCGGAAAGTTCACCGCGTAACTGCAGGCGCACTTCGACCTCGAGCACGATCACCACCCACAGCCAGGCGCCGGAGTTGATGACATCGGTCCAGGCCAGCCAGCGAGCGCTCTCGAGGCTGGCTGCCGGGGCGAGGATGGAGAAGCCGTCCAGCTGCCAGACGGGCCCGGTCACTCCGGCGCAGTTGTCTGCCGCCAGTGGCGCGTACTCATCCAGGTCCAGCAGCAGGGAATAGCCCTGCTGCAGGTTGGCACAGGCGTCGAAGCCCGCCAGCGGGACCGCGTTGTAGAGCATCAGCAGTTCATCGACGTAGCCGACGAAGGCGTAGAACACCGCCACGTAACAGACCAGCCGCAGGCCGTGCAGCGCCCACTTGACCGCGCCCCGAATGCGCCGGTCATCGAGCACCGAGGTCTCCAGCTCAAACATGATCAGCAGCAGGAGCCAGGCGCCGGTGTCGATGGTCGCCGAGAAAACCTGGATTACCTGCGACAGATCGAAGCCGTCGACGAAGGTGTACTGCAGGGCGGTCAGCTCTTCGTCGAGGAACAGCCAGACATTGATGGCGAGCAGGCAATAGACTAGATACTTGACCGCAGTAAACAGGCGATAGCGCGCCGTGCTGCCGAACAGGGTATCCACTTCACCCATTGATGCAGCCAGGCGCCCGGATCAGACCTGCAGGAGCAGGTGTTCCCGCTCCCAGGAAGAGATCACCCGGTTGAATTCCTCGAACTCGTCGCGTTTCACCGCGGCGAAGGCCTTGAGGAACAGGCTGCCGAAGACCTCGCGCACTTCCGGCGAGCTGCCCAGGCTGCGCAGGCCCTCCTCCAGCGTCCGCGCCACTTCCACTTCGTCCTCGTTGGCCGTGCCCTGGTGCGGCGCCGTGGGCTGCAGCTTGCGCTGCATGCCGAGGAACCCGGAAGCCAGGGTCGCCGCGAAGGCGAGGTAGGGGTTGGCGTCCGCGCCGGGGAAGCGGTTCTCGACCCGGGTTGCCGCGGGGCCGCTCTCCGGGACGCGGAATGCGGTAGTGCGGTTGCCGACGCCCCAGTTGACGTTGATCGGGGCGGCGATATCCGGCGCCAGGCGGCGGTAGGAATTGACGTTGGGCGCGTAGAAGGCGATCAGCTCCGGCGTGTAGTGCTGCAGGCCGGCGATAAACGACATGAAGGCCTCGGTGTGCCGGCCCTTGCTGTCGCTGAAGATATTCTCACCGGTGTCCGCACGCACCATGCTCTGGTGGATGTGCAGCGCGCTACCGGCGTCGTTCTGCATCGGCTTGGCCATAAAGGTGGCGTAGACACCGTGCTTGTGCGCCGTCTCGCGCACCGTGCGCTTGAAGGTGAAGACCTGGTCGGCGAGGCTCATGGCGTCACCATGGAGGAAGTTGATCTCCATCTGCGCCGCGCCATTCTCGTGGATCAGTGTATCGACCTGCAGTTCCTGCGCCTCGGCGTAGTCGTACATGTCCTCGACGAAGTCCTCGAACTCCGCCACCGCGTCGATGCTGTAGGACAGGCGCGAAGTCTCCTTCCTGCCGGAACGACCGCTGGGTGGCTCGAGTACGTAGTCGGGGTCGAGGTTGCGGGCGACGAGGTAGAACTCCACCTCCGGGGCCACCACCGGTTTCAGCCCCTCGGCCGCATACAGGTCGAGCACCTTGCGCAGCACGTTGCGGGTGGACAGCGGGTGCAGTTCGCCGCGGTTGTTGTAGCAGTCGTGGATAATCTGTGCGGTTGGCTCGCGAGCCCAGGGCACCAGGCGCATCGCGCTGGTATCGGGGCGCAGGGTCATGTCGGCATCGGTCGGCTCGACCAGCTCCCAGTGCTCCTCGCAGTATTCCCCGGTGACACTCTGCACCAGAATGCTTTCGGGCAGCTTGGGTTCACCCATGCTGAGGAACTGGTGGGCGGGGATGAACTTGCCGCGGGCGTTGCCCGTCATGTCCGGCACCAACACCTCCACCTCGGAGATCTGGTGCTGTCTCAACCAGTCCTGAATGACCTGGAAATCGGTACTCATAGAGTATCCACAGTAGTTGCGAATTGTCAGTATCGCGGCGAAGACTGTGCCGTTCAAGGGGCTTCCAGAGAGCTTACCCCTATGGTGTTATGAAGTCTCCCCGCGGGCTAACGGTATATTGCCGCCATGCACAACACCGATCACGTCGACTCCTGGTACGCCGCCAGCGCCAATCTGTCACTGGAATTTCCGCCGCTGCGGGGCGACCAGCGCGCGGATGTTTGCATCATCGGCGGCGGTTACACCGGCCTTTCCAGCGCCCTGCATTTGCGCCAACGCGGCTATTCCGTGGTACTCCTCGAGGCCAACCGGATTGGCTGGGGCGCCTCCGGGCGCAACGGCGGCCACGTCGGCACCGGTCAGCGCTCCGACCAGGCGACCCTGGAGAAGCTGGTCGGCATGGACGATGCGAAGCAACTGTGGCAACTCGGCCTGGAAGCCGTCGACACCGTCTGTGAACTGATCGACAAACACCGGATCGACTGCGAACTCAAGACCGGCAACCTGCACGTGGCCGCCAAGGCGAAGGAGACAGCGGATTTTCGCGCCGAAGTGGAGCACCTGCAGCAGGTCTACGACTATCGGCAAGTGCGTTTCGTCGACCGAGAGGAACTGGCGCAGATGAGTTCCGGTCGCGGCTTGCACTGCGGCGTTCTCGATACCGGTGCGCGCCACCTGCACCCGCTCAACTTTGCCCTCGGCCTGGCCAGGGCGGCCAGCGAGGCCGGTGCGCAGCTGTTCGAGTACAGCCGGGCCCTCGCCTACAGCGAGGGGCAGCAGGTCCGCGTAAAAACCGCCGGCGGCGAGATCACCGCGGATTACCTGGTCCTGGCCTGTAACGGCTACCTGGAGCACCTGGCGCCGAAAGCCGCCGGCCGGATCATGCCGATCAACAATTTCATGCTCGCCACCGAGCCACTGGAAGAAGACCTGGCGCGGCGGCTGATACGCGACGACGTGTCCATGTCCGACAGCCTGTTCGTAATCAACTACTGGAAGCTCTCCGCCGACAACCGCCTGCTGTTCGGCGGCGGCGAGAACTACAGCCGCAGGTTTCCCGCGGATATTCGCAACTTCGTGCGCAAGTACATGTTGCGGGTCTACCCGGAACTCGAGCACACCCGCATCGACTACGGCTGGGGCGGCACGCTGGCCATTACCATGAACCGCATGCCGGACTTCAACCGCCTGTCCCAGCGGGTGTTCTGCGCCCAGGGCTTCTCCGGCCACGGCGTTCCCACCGCGACACTGGCGGGCAAACTGCTGGCGGAGGTGATCAGCGGCAGCGCCGAGCGTTTCGATGTGATGGCACGGGTACCCACCCACACCTTTCCGGGTGGGACGCTGTTGCGCTGGCCGGGACTGGTCGCGGGCATGCTATTCTACAGCCTGCGCGACAAACTCGGCTGAGAGCAAAGGCAGTGGTATGAGCGGTATCCTCGACAAGGAGCACCAACCCCTGGTCGGGGACAGGCTCGCCGATCACATCTGCGCCGCGATGGCGGTTACGCCTCCCGACCTGTCGCGCAACTGGGCCTACCACCTGATGCGCAAACTTTTCCGCCCGGTGGTCTACGGCGCTGACTCCATCCCCGACCGCCCCTGCCTGTTCATCGGCAATCACTCCCTGTTCGCGCTGGACACCATGGTGCTGTGGCCGGTGATGCAGGAAGAACTCGGCATCTTCGCCCGGCCGATGGCCGACAGGTTGTTTTTCAATTTCGATTACGTCGCCGCCCCGCTGGTAAAGCGGGGCCTGGTCATGGGGCACCCGGAAGTTTGCGACGCGCTGATGGAAGCCGGCCAGCATATCCTGCTCTATCCCGGCGGCGCCCACGAGTCGGTCAAGCCCCAGAGCCAGCGCTACAACCTGCAGTGGAAGCGGCGCTACGGTTTCCTGCGCCTCGCGGCGAAGCACGGCTACACCATCGTGCCGGTGGCGATGGTCGGACCGGACGAGTTCTACGACAACCTCTACGAGGGTTACGAGCTGCCGGATACCCCGCTGGGCCAGTTGCTGAAGCGGGTCGGCCTGCTCACCGAGCGGACCCGCCAGGACTTGCTGCCGCCGCTGCCTATGGGCGCCCTCAGTTCGCTGTTCCCCAAGCTGCAGCGCTGCCTGATCGGCTTTGGCGAGCCGCTCGACCTCGCGCAGTACAAGGGCAAGCGCCAGCTGGCCCAGCCACAGCTGAAGAAGCTCCGCGACCAGCTGGCAACGGAGATCGAGCAGCAGATCGCCCAGCTGCTGGTCACCCGCGAGGGCCTGCGCCACGAGGACGGCCTGCTGCGGCGTATCCTGCGTGCCTGAGCCCCGGCCGGTGCCCTCATCTGGCCAGCGCGCAAGCGGCAAAGCCTGTTAGAATTGCCACCCCGAATCCACCCGCGTAGCACCCGTGAACCCTGAAGCCCACCCCATCACCGGCCCGGAAAGCTGGCAGCAGCAGCTGCGCGACGCCGTTACCAAGGGCGAGGAATTACTGCGCCTGCTGCAACTGGAGCCCTCGCAGGTGGACTGGAGCACCGCCGCCACACGCGACTTCGCCCTGAAGGTGCCGCGGGCCTTCGTGCGCCGCATGCGCGCTGGTGATCCGCGCGACCCTCTGCTGTTACAGGTACTGGCCAGCGGCAGCGAGCTGCTCGAGGTCCCCGGCTACGGCGCCGACCCGGTGGGCGAAACCGGCGCGGCCAACAGCCGTCCCGGCCTGATTCGCAAGTACCGGGGCCGCGCCCTGCTGATCGTCGCGGGCGCTTGTGCGGTGAATTGTCGCTACTGCTTCCGTCGCCATTTTCCCTACGACGAGAACCGGGTCGGCCGCCTGCAGTGGCAAGAAACACTGGCGGCAGTGGCAGGCGACAGCAGTATCAACGAGGTCATCCTCAGCGGCGGTGACCCGCTGCTGCCGGGCGACCGGCAGCTGTCTGATCTGGTCGATAGCATCGCGGCCATCCCCCATGTCCGCCGCCTGCGGGTGCACAGCCGCCTGCCGGTGGTGATTCCGGCGCGGGTGACGGCGAGGCTGGTGGCGGCCCTGCGCAGGCCCGGGCTCGATACGGTGATGGTCATTCACGCCAATCACGCCAATGAAATCGACGCCGAAGTAATCGACGCGATGGCCCGCTTGCGGGCGGCGGGAATTACCCTGCTCAACCAGTCGGTGTTGCTGCGCGGGGTCAACGATTCCGCCGCGGCCCTGGTCAATCTCAGCGAGGCCCTGTTCAGTGCCGGCGTGCTGCCCTACTACCTGCATTTGCTGGACCGGGTGGCGGGGGCGGCGCACTTCGACCTGCCGGAAGCGGAGGCGGTGGCACTGTGGAAGCAGGCCAGTGCGCAATTGCCGGGCTATCTGCTGCCGAAGCTGGTGCGGGAGATTGCGGGGGAGCCGGGGAAGTCGCCGGTAGGGCTGTAGGCCCGGCCGAACCGGCTTGTCCGAGTGGTGCCACAGCACCGCGCCGACAACCAATTCCCCTTCCGCAAACACGCCAAAAAGCGCACATCCCTGTGCAGGCTCGGTCGGCGACGTCCTGTCGCCTCACGGTTTGCGGAAGGGGAATTGGCTGCCGACGCTAACGCCCGCGAATTCTCCAAAGCGGTGTAAAAGCTGAGGCCGGCGCGTAAATCACAACTGGGTTTATCACCACGGTAGAAGAAGCTCGTACGTCAACCCATCTTCCGACCTGCCGCTGAACCCGCGCTGTGAACTGAAGTACAGGCGCCTGCCATCCGGCGAGAAAGCCGGGCCGGTAATTTCCGAGTCCATCTGCTCGTGCAGCGTGATCAGGGGCAGCGGGCGATAGTCCTCGGCCAGGGCGACGATCTGCATATCGTCGCCATCTTCGGCGACCAGCAGTTCACCACCTGGCGCGACTTCGATGTTGTCGACACCGCAGAGCAGCGGCGATTCATACAGTGTGGCGTCGTAGACCACCGACAGGTGGTCGTCCGCCAGGCGCAGGCACCACACCCGATTGTCGTGCTTGGTGGTGAAATACATCGCCCCTTCGCTGTAGACGATGCCCTCGCCGCCGCGGAATTGCGCCGCGTCCGGCACCTGGTAGCGCAGGGGCCGGCTGCCGGCAGAGGGGTCGGGGACTTTGCGCCAGGTGAGGCGCATGCCATCGGCCACCGCCAGTTCGAGCAGGCCGCTGCCGAGATCGCCGGGGGTGGCCGGGGTGAAGCGGTAGAGGGCGCCGTTGGGCTGGTCCTCTGTGAGGTAGGCGCGGCCGGTGGCCGGGTCCATCGCCACCGCCTCGTGGCAGAAGGCACCCATCGCAGGGCGTGCCCGGGCCGGCTTTTTCCCCGCCGGATCGCACTCGTAGACCAGCCCGCTCTCGCCGTACTCCTCACAGGAGAGCCAGGTGCCCCAGAGGCTTTTGCCCCCGGCACAGTTGAGACGGGTGTTCTCGAGGATCGCATAGCTGTCGAGCAGTTTGCCGCCGGCGTCGAAATGCAGTGCACCGGCTCCACCCATGCTGGACGCCGTGCCCTTGGGCAACTCACTGTTGGAAACGTAGATCCAGCCACCCCCGGCCGCCGGGAAGCAGGCACCGCCATCCGGAGCGCCGTGCCAGCGATAACTGCCGCCGGCGACCGCGGGCGCCCCGGAGCGGGCGACGATGCGCAGGCTGGCCGCGCGCGGCAGCGTTGCCTTGAAGGTTGCGTCGTAGCGGGTGTCGGTGCACAGCGCGCTCAGGCTTTCGGTGCCTTTGGCGGCCAATCGGCCACTCCTGGCGAGCAGGGGCGAGGCGGCCAGGGCCACCATGGCCTGCCGGAGAAGGTATCGTCGGTTCAGCATGGGCGGGATGTACTACCTGGAAAAGCGGCGAATTGTAGCCACAGATTGTGACAGCACTTTTACCGGGCATGAAGGGCACGGCGGGAAGGGGCCGCTGTCGGGGCAGAAAAAAGCCCGGCGCGAGGGCCGGGCTTTCGTGGCGAGGGGGGTCGGGCAGCGCTATTCGACGATCAGGCCTGCCATGTCGCCGCTGTCACGCCACTCCTGCAGCACGCGCAGGAAGTCGTCCCAGCCCGGGCCCCAGGGCCGGAACAGGCCCCACTTGGGATTGGACTCGCCCTCGTTGTTGAAGTAGCTGGGCGGGCAGTGGGACTGGAAGTCGCTCTGGTCCGGCACCATCTCCTCGAACTTGGTCACGTAGGCGTCCTGGGCTTCCTTGCTCGGCTCCACGTAGGTGGCGCCGCGCTTGAGCGCTTCGCCGATGATGTAGGCGATGTGCTCACCCTGGCGGCCAAACTGCTCGGTTACCGAAGCGTTGATACCGCCCTGGTAGTAGCCGATGAAGAACTGGTTGGGGAAACCGTGGGTCATGGTGCCGTGCAGGGTGGTGGGGCCGTCGCGCCAGTGATCGTAGATCGACAGGCCATCGCGGCCCTCCACCGCCTCCATGCCCCAGCGCCGCTCGAGGTCGCTGGTGACCTCGAAGCCGCTGGCGAAGATCACGCAGTCGACCGGGTACTCCTCGCCGTTGGCGACAAAGCCGTTTTCCGTCAGGCTCTGCAGGCCCTGGGTCTCGGAGACGTCGATCAGCTTCACATTGGGCAGGTTGAAAGCCGGGTAGTACTCGTTGCTGGACAGCGGGCGCTTGCACATGAAGCGGTAGTAGGGCTTCAGGGCCTCGGCGGTTGCCGGGTCGTCGATGGTCTCGTCCACGCGGCGGCGCATGCGCTCCATCAGCAGGTAGTCCTCGACCTCGCGCATTTCCATGAACTCTTCCATGGACAGCTGCGGCCAGCCTTTCTCCGCCAGCTTGGCGTTCATGTTGCGGCTGATCTCGGTCCAGAAATCGCAGACCAGGTCCTGCTCGCCGGGCTGGAAGGCCTCCATCGCGCCGCGGTGGAAGTTGGTCTGGCGCTCCAGCTGCCAGCCGGGCTGCAGGGATTTCACCCACTCCGGATCGGTCGGCGGGTTGGGCCGCTCGTCGACGCTGGAGGGGGTGCGCTGAACCACATACAGCTCCTTGGCCCACTGGGCCAGGTGCGGCACGGCCTGGATGGAGGTGGCGCCGGTGCCCACCAGGGCCACGCGCTTGTCCTTGAGCTTGCTCAGCTCCGGGTTGCCGTAGGAGCCGCCGGTGTAGTCGTAGTCCCAGCGCGCGGTGTGGAAGACCTTGCCCTGGAACTCGTTGATGCCGGGGATGCCGGGCAGCTTGGGCATGTTCAGCACGCCGCAGGCCATGACCACGAAGCGGGCGCGGAACTCGTCGCCACGGTTGGTGCAGACCCGCCAGCGCTGGATACTCTCGTCCCAGCGCAGGGAGGTGATCAGGGTGTGGAACAGTGCCTGCTCGGCGAAACCGAAGTGCTCGGCGATCTGCCGGCAGTAGCCCTGGATCTCCCAGCCGTCGGCAAACTTCTTCGAGGGCATGAAGCCGGTTTCCTCGAGGATGGGCAGGTAGCAGTAGCTCTCGTTGTCACACTGGATGCCAGGGTAGCGGTTCCAGTACCAGACACCGCCGAAGTCGCCGGCGCTGTCGATGTTGCGGAAACTGGTGACGCCCTGCCTGGTCAGGTAGTAGGAAGCCATCAGGCCGCCGAAACCACCGCCGAGTACCAGCACGTCGAGCTCCTCGGAGATCGGTTCGCGGGCCTCCATTGGCTTGTGCGGATCGGCGGCGAACTCTTCCGAGGCCTCGCCGGAGGGGCGCACATACTGCCGCTGGCCCTCGGGGCGAATACGTTTTTGCCGCTCCTCGGTGTACTTCTCCCGCAGGGCGGGGATGTCGATTTCATCGGGGGAGACTTCGTTATGGGCAACACATTTCATATTTATCTACCTGCAACTTGATTCCTGGCGGGTCGGGGGAAGCGCCCCGCCGGAGCCGGCTGGCCACGGGCCCAACCCGCGGTCATGCCATGCTCGGAATGAGACTTTGCCCCAATCCCGAGTGGTAGTCAACAGTGTTGTTTGTTACAACGAAGCCAGCTGCCTTGACTGCCCTCAGAACTGGCGAACAGCGGTAGCGTCGGATTCCATGAAGATGGGCACCGGCTCCACCGCCTTCATCATCACCAGGGGGATCACCCGTTCGGTGGACGCGGCGTAGTTTGCGTAAAAGGGGTAGTTGTCGACCATGAAGTTCCACACCTTCTCGCGCTCGGCGCCCTCGGGCTCGCGCCAGGTGCCGCGGAAGGCCTGGGTGGCAATCTGGAATTCGACTTCATCGCTCTCACGGAGGTTCAGGTACCAGGCCGGGTGGTGGTCCGCGCCGCCTTTGGAGGCCACGATGACCACCTCGCCGCCGATGTCGCCGTAACACAGGGGTGTAATAAACACATTGCCCGACTTGCGGCCGACGTACTTCAGCAGCAGGTGGGTGCCGAAATCGTGGCCGCCCACCGGGGTCAGGTCCTCGATATGACCCTGGCTGCCACCGGAGCGCAGGTAGGTCTGCCGGTGCTCTACCACCCAGTCCATGCGGGATTCACGGATTTCAGCGCTGGATTCGTCACTCATGGTTATTCTCCTTCAAATCTTGCGAGCGGGATTGCATCATACTAGCTGATCGGGCCCGCGCCCGTCGCTTAATCCCGGCTACAAAACCTGCCCCTGCAGGCACTCCGCACCAGAACGCACAGGCTTTCCGCTATGACTTCGCCCACCTCCACTGCATTGCAGGATTTCCACGTCGTCGCGCTGGAGCCGGGCGCCGAGCACCCCGCCCTGCCCAGCTGGGCCAGCCGCCGCGAGAACCCCGCGGCGCTCGCCGCCTCAGCTCCGCTGCCGGTGACCCGGCGGGCACTGCCCGGGGTTCCGGGCGCATTCCAGCTCGCCAATGTGCTGTCGAAGGATGAGTGCCTGCGCCTCATCGCGCTCAGCGAAAGCCTCGGCTACCTGCCCGACGCGGCGGTCTCGCTGCCGCGCTCCATCCGCCACAACGACAACATCGTGTGGATAGTGGATGACTGTACCGAGCGGCTGATCTGGCGACGGGTTGCCGCGGCCTGTGGCGACGAAGACGGCATATTCGGTGGCGATGGCGGCGTGGGTCTCAACCAGCGCTTCCGCTTTTATCGCTACGGCGAGGGAGATTTCTTCCAGCCCCACACCGATGGCGCCTGGCCCGGCAGCAGGGTCATCGATGGCGAACTGGTCACCAACGCCTTCGCCGACCGCTACAGCCGGATGACCTTCCTGATCTACCTCAACGAGGATTTCGAGGGCGGCGCGACCCGCTTCCTGGTCAACGCCGACGATCCGCGCCTGCCGGCAAAGCGCGGCGACCGGGTGAGCATTGTCGACGTGCACACCCCCGCCGGCGGCGTGCTCTGCTTCCCCCACGGCCTCCACCCGTTGCACTGCCTGCACAGCTCCGAGCCGATCACCCGGGGTACCAAGTACATCATCCGCAGCGACCTGCTGTTTCCGCTTTGAGCGGGCACAGGCGCAGGTCGTGGGCCCGAAGCCGGGGTCAGGGCTCCGGGCGCCGCCACAGCCAGACCGCCACCACTGCCATCACCCCCGGCCCGGCGAACTTGGCCCACAACACGATGGGCAGGCTGGCAATCAGCAGGGAGCTGGCCAGCATCATCAGTGTCGCGGCCCACTTGGCCCGCCGGGGCACGGCGCCATGTTCCCGCCAGTCGCGAATCGTTGCGCCGTAGCGCGGGTGGTTGAGCAGCCAGTGCTCCACCGCCGGCCAGCCCTTGCCGGCGCAAAAGGCGGAGAGAATCCAGAACGGCACTGTCGGCAGGCCGGGCAGGAAGATGCCGATACCGCCGAGGGCCAGGGTCAACAGGGCTGCCAGGCGCCAGAACAGCGCGGCGAGTGTCGATAGCGGTTTCAGTTCGGCCAAGCTCGGACCCTGCCAGGAATGCGTGTCAGCTACAGGGCAAGTTTACCCACTTTGGCCCCGGGCCTCAGCAATCGGTCAAGCGCCGGCGGGCGCCCTCAACTCTTCGGGTCGCGGATGTACATCGCCGTGCCGTTGCGCATCTCGATCTTGAACAGCTCGGTGGCCCTGATCAGGTCGCTGATCTTGCGGTAGCCGTAGTTGATCGAGGAGAAGGAGCTGTTGTTGTTGGCGATATAGCTGGCCACCTGGCCCATGTTGGCCCAGCCATCGTCGTCGGCGGTCTGTTCGACGGCGATGCGCAACAGCTTCACCAGCGTACTGTCCTGGCGCAATTTGGCCTTGGAGGTCTTCCGCGCCGGCGCCGCGGTCTCAGCGTCGGAGTCGCTGCCGGGCATCAGGTTCTCGATGTAGATAAACGGCGAGCAGCTGTCGACGAAGGCCTGCGGCGTCTTCTTTTCGCCGAAGCCATAAACGGGAAAACCGCTCTCCAGGATGCGCAGCACCAGCGGCGTGAAGTCACAGTCACTGGTCATCAGGGCGAAGGCATTGACGTTGCCGCTGTACAGCAGGTCCATGGCATCGATGATCATCGCCGAGTCGGTGGCGTTCTTGCTCTTGGTATAGGCGAACTGCTGCATCGGCCGGATGGCGTGCGGGTGCAGCTTGTCGGCCCAGCCGGACAGCGAGGGGTTGTTCCAGTCGCCGTGGGCGTGGCGCACGTTGACCGTGCCGTGCTTGGCGAGTTCCTCGAGCACGCCCTCGATAGCCTTGTGACTGACATTGTCGCAGTCGATCAGCAGCGCGATTCGTTTGGTTTCCTGCATGCCCTCTCCCTACCTGTGCTGGCCTTGTGCGTCATGATCGCCGCTCGCGTGCGCGGTGTGAAGAGCCCGAGGAATGGCCGCATACCCTCCCCTTCTGCTCATGGCCCGCCACGGTCAGGCAGGTATCTGGCGGGCGCGGCGCAATGTCCGCGCCGCCATCGACCAACTACCTGCCCAGCCAGACCATTGGCCGCATGGTCAGCTGCAGCCAGATCTGCCGGCCCTTGTCCGGGGTGCAGAGCAGTTCGTCCTCCTGGGCCCAGGAGAGATCCGGCTCGGGGAAGCCGTAGGACGAATCGGCGTAGAACACCCCCGCCTCGGTTGCGCTGACGCTGCAGTTGCCGGCGGTGATCTCATCCTCGATGTTGTTGGCGATCAATGCCACTTCCCAGGCATCGTCCGCGTCGCGCAGGGAGAAGCTCAGGTTGGACTTGGTGTAGCTGTCCTGGATCATGTCGGGGCGGTGCTGCAGGGCGCTGAGATATTCGTCGGAATAATAGATGGTCGAACTGACCCGGAAGATCATCGAGTCCCTGAACACCGGCAGTTCGTAGTCAAAACCGAAGTTGGCCGAGAAGTCCGGTGCCCGCGGCAGCGACTTGCCGGAGATGTCCTGGGCGTTGTAGAGGCCGCTTGTCGCGTCGAACAACTGGTCGCAGCCCTCCTCGATCGACTGGCCGCCCCAGCACTGCGCGTTGGGGAAGTCGTCGAACTCCGAGTCGTTCCAGTTGGCGGCACCGCGCAGGGCGAAGCCCGGCAGTTGGGCAGGCGTGTAGACGAAGTCCGCCTCGAAGCCGCTCACCGTCGCCGAGGCCGCGTTCTGCACGATGATCGACACCACGCCGCCGGTGTTGTCGTTGGCGCCGACCTGCATGTCCTCGTAGTCGTAGTCGTAGTAGGCCAGGTTCAGCGAGAGCTGGTCGTCGAAGAGGCGGCTCTTCAGGCCCAACTCGCCGCCACTGATGTGCTCGTCGCCGTAGGATGTCTCCTCGACATAGGCGGCGGGCATGGTGACCGTGTTGTAGGAGCCGGACTTGTAGGCCTCCTTGTAGGTGGCGAACAGGGTCAGGTTGTCGGTCGGGGTCCAGGTGACCGCGTATTCCGGCGAGTAGTTGTCGGAACTGATTTTCGGGGTTTTCACCGGCATTTCCGTCGGCGCCACGGGCGAGCCGGGGATGCAGCCCTCGGGGAAGGCGATCGGGGTAAACGGCTGGCACATCCAGGTCACCGCGGTCAGCTCGCGCTCCTCGTCGGTCCAGCGGGTACCGGCGGAGAGCTCCAGCTCCGGGGTCACCTGCCAGATCACCTGGCCGAACAGCGACTTGGCATCGATGTCGATGGTCTGCGTGCCCTGGTTGATCTGCAACAGGCCACCCAGCAGCAGCGGGTTGCCGAGCAGGTTGTTGAAGTACTCCATCTCACTGTCCTGGATGAAGCCGCCGAACATGAAGTTGAAGGGGGAGTCGAAGTTGGAGGTCAGCCGCAGCTCCTGGGTGAGGTCGGAGCGCTCGAAGTCGGGGTCGACGCCGAAGGGCGGCGCGTCACCGGAACTGGCGGAGGCGTTGATCATCGACGACTGCTGCGTGTCGTAGAAGCCGGTCACCGAGGTCAGCTCGAGCGAATCGGCGAATTCCCAGTTGAACTCCAGGGTGCCGAAATCCTGCTGGTGCTCGGTGAAGGGCACGCCGTTGTTGCGCAGGCCGGGTCTATCCTCGAAGCCGGGGATCTGGGAGAAACCGGGGAAAAATGCCGGGTCCATGTGGACGAAGGCGTACTTGTCGTCGAGCTTGCAGTCCTCGGCGTTGCCGTTAAAAGTGAGTCCCGTCGGGAAGTCACGGATGCCCTCGGGGCAGCTCGCCGGCTGTACCGAGCCAGCGTCACCCTCGATGTCGACGTCGGTGTGGTTGTACTTGAAGCGCGCCCGCAGGGTATCCGTGGGTTCCCAGACCAGCGTCAGGCGGCTGAGCAGGGTCTTGCTCTGTGCCAGGTCTTCCGATTCCGGTGTCCTGCCTCCGGTAAATTCATTTTCCGCCGTGGCGTAGCCGATATTGCGGAAATAGCCGTCGCTGTCGGAGTACTGCAGGGCCAGGCGCATGCCCAGGGTGTCGGTGATGGGGCCGGAAACGATGAACTCGCCGAGCACGGTCTCTGCCTCGGTCTCGTAACCGGTCTTGAGGATGACCTCGGTCTCCTCGGTCGGGTCCATGGTGTTCACATTGATCACACCGCCAGGGCTGGCCTTGCCGAAGAACAGGGCCTGCGGGCCCTTGAGAATCTCGACCTGCTGCATATCGAAGAAAGCTGACTGGTAGGCCGTGCCCTGGGTCATCTGCATGCCGTCGACGATCAGCGATACGGACTGGTCGATCGTCGGGTCGAAGACGTTGGTGCCGATGCCGCGCAGCGACACCTGGGCACCGATGCCGAGCACGCTGTTGTTGATAATCAGGCCGGGTACCGAATCGGCAATTTCGTAAAGATCGCTGGTGGCAAAATCGTTGAGCTGCTGCTCGGTCAGTGCATTCAGCACCACCGGCACCTTGAGGATGGACTCCTCGCGCTTGCGCGCGCTGACGTAAACCTCTTCGAGGTAAGCATCCCCCTGTTGCGCCAGGGCACTGCCCGGCTGGTAGCTCAGCGCGGCGCTAACCGCGACGGCCATGAGACTGGGTCGAAAATTTGCCATTGCTCTCTCCACTTGTTTTTATAATCACTGCGAATGCACACGCCGCGACCCGGGAGCGGGCCAAAGCTACGATTCAGGAGACAGCTTGTTTTCGAATCTGGCGCATACGTTATTTTTGTCTGGACAACCGATCCACAGGCTCATTGCGGGCCTGCCGGTAAACGATACTCCCTCGACGGCGCACGGCCAAGCCTGAATAGCACGAAGCCGTGGCATTATTTACATCGGCTACATCGGCGTCAGGGGAGATGGAGAGAGGGTTTGATCAGGAGGGGCGAGAATCAGTGGATTCCCGCCAGACTGGCCAGCATCTGGCTGAACAGGGAGATCCCGGTAACCACGGCGATCAGGATGAGAATCAACAGGAAGGGGCGAAAGGGTTTACGCTCAACCGAATTCACGCCGCTCTGGAGGAATTCGTCAACTTTCTGCTGGTCTTCCGGGTAGAGCCGGTTCTGGTAGCTGCGGTCGCTGGTTTCTTCGCTTTGCTCGCTCATGGGGCGCTGCCGTAAGTCACTGCGGGAAGGAGAACGGGTATTCTCCTCCCCGCAGGGGCAAATGTCACCCCGGGCCGGCGGTCGCAGTTCCCTGCACAGCAGCGGGTTCATCAAAGTGCGAACAGTTCCTCGGGCATTTGCATGAGGGTATCAGCTCCGGAGAGCATGGTCTTCTTCAGGCTTTCGGTACGCGGCAGCAGCCGCTTGAAGTAGAACTCCGCAGTCATCAGCTTGGCGCGGTAGAAGTCCTCGTCCTCACCGGCCGCCAGCTTCTTCCGTGCGATGACCGCCATCTGCGCCCAGAAGAAGGCGAGGGTGACGTAGCCGGAGTACATCAGGTAATCGACCGAGGCGGCACCGGCTTCATCCGGGTTGCTCATCGCCACTTCGCCGATTTTCAGCGAGAGTTCCAGCCACTCGTCCTTGGCGGCATTCAGCGTACTTACGAAAGGTTTGTCTTCCTCCGCATCATTCGCCTTGCAGAATGCGTCGATGATATTGGTGAACTGGAGCAGCATCTGGCCAGCGGAGCCCAGCACCTTGCGGCCGAGCAGGTCGATGGCCTGGATACCGGTGGTGCCTTCATAGAGCATGGAGATGCGGGAATCGCGCACGATCTGCTCCATGCCCCACTCGCTGATAAACCCGTGGCCGCCAAACACCTGCACGCCGTGGTTGGCGCTCTCGAAACCCACCTCGGTCATGAAGGCCTTGGCGATCGGGGTGAGCAGTGACATCAGGTCGTCGGCTGCCTTCGCCGCTTCCTCGCTGCCCTTGTCGACGATATCGCCCTGCAGGGCGAGGTAGTAGATCAGCGCCCTGCCGCCCTCGGCGAAGGCTTTCTGGGTCAGCAGCATGCGGCGCACGTCGGGGTGGACGATGATCGGATCGGCGGGGCCATCCGGGTTCTTCGGCCCGCTGAGGCTGCGCATCGCCAGGCGCTCGCGGGCGTAGGCGAGGGCACCCTGGAAGGACAACTCGGCGTGGGCAAGGCCCTGCACCGCGGTGCCGATCCGGGCGGTGTTCATGAAGGTGAACATGCAGTTGAGGCCGCGGTTTTCCGGGCCGATCAGGTAGCCGATGGCGCCGTCGAAGTTCATCACGCAGGTGGCGTTGCCGTGGATGCCCATCTTGTGTTCGATGGACGCGCAGTGGACATTGTTGTGCTCGCCCAGGGAGCCATCATCGTTGACGAAGAACTTGGGCACGATGAACAGGGAGATGCCCTTGGTGCCCGCCGGGGCGTCGGGCAGGCGCGCCAGTACGATATGCACGATGTTGTCAGTCATGTCGTGCTCGCCGGCGCTGATGAAGATTTTCTGCCCGGTGATGGCGTAGCTGCCGTCGGCGCGCGGCTCCGCCTTGGTGCGCAGGAGGCCGAGGTCGGACCCACAGTGGGATTCGGTGAGGCACATGGTGCCGGTCCACTCGCCGGACACCAGGCGGGTGAGGAAAGTGTCTTTCTGCTCCGGGGTGCCGTGTGCCTCGATGGTCTTCACCGCGCCGTGGCTGAGGCCGGGGTACATCATCCAGGACCAGTTGGCGGTGCCGCCCATCTCGTTGATCGCCACGCCGAGCAGGTTGGGCATGCCCTGGCCGCCCGCTTCCACGTCCGCCGACAGCGCCGGCCAGCCGTTCTCGACGAATTGCCCGTAGGCTTCCTTGAAGCCGGTCGGGGTGGTAACGCCCTCCTCGCTCCAGGTACAACCCTCGGTATCACCCACGCGGTTGAGTGGTGACAGCACACCCTCACAGAACTTGGCGCCCTCCTCGAGGATGGCGTCGACGAGGTCCGCGGTGGCCTCCTCGTAACCGGGCAGGGACTGGAACAGGCTCTCCGCTTGCAGAAGTTCGTGGGTGACGAAGCGCATTTCGCGCAGGGGCGCTTTGTACTCTGGCATGCTGTTTACCTCGATCGATAAATGCCCCGCAGGGAAGCGGGAGACTGCCCACAAATGGGGCTATGTGTTCGCTGCACACATTGTCGTCAGCTGAAGTCGGAAGTCAATGGCCGTTCATCGCATTTTCACCGCCGCTGCCGGCCCCGGTCAGGGCGCTTATATCGAGATAATTCGCCGCTGCACGAGCATCCCAGGGGGAAAAATGGGGTATTTCGCCCAGGCAGGGGGCGGGCAACATAGCGCGCAAGGTGGCGACGTTTTCCTCGTGGCAGGCCATGGCTTCACCCGGTTGGTTCGCCACCCATCCTGCAATTTTCAGGCCGTCGCGCAGTATCGCCTCACAGGTCAGCAGCGCATGATTGATGCAGCCGAGGCGCATCGCGACCACCACGACCACCCCCAGCTGCAGCTCTTGGGCCAGGTCGGCCAGGGTCTGCCGCGGGGAGATCGGCACGCGCCAGCCGCCGGCGCCCTCGATCAGGGTGAGGTCGGCGCGTGCGCTGAGCACCCCGCGACAGAGCCCCGCCAGCTGGCCGCTGCGCAGCATGCGCCCGGCCTGGGCTGCCGCGATGTGCGGGGCGATCGGTGGCGCCAGAGCCACCGGGTTCACCTGGGCGTAGTCGAGGTCGAGGCTGATATGCTGCATCAGGGCGATGGCGTCTTCATTACGGCCATCCCCATCGCAACCTGCGGCCACCGGCTTGACCGCCGCGGTAGACAGGCCCCGGCTGCGCGCTGCTGCCAGCAGGGCGCAGGACACTGCCGTTTTGCCGACCTCGGTATCGGTACCGGTGACGAAGTACGCCTTACTCATAGTTTCTCCAGTTCGCCGAAGATGACTTCGTAGCTCGCAGGGAGGCAGCCATCCTGGCGGAAGTCCTCGTACGCCGCGATCATCCCGCGCAGCGCAGCGGGGGAAGTCAGCCCCGCGGGGCGGCGCTGGTTCACGTTGTGCGCGCCGATGGTTTTCAGCTCCAGCAGCAATTCCCGCACACTGCTGTAGTCCATGCGAAAAGCCCTGCGCTGCAAGCGCAGGCGCACGCCGGACAGCCCGGCGGCGGCCATTTCAAGCGCCTCGACAGGCAGGAACTCATTGACATGCTGATGGGCGTCGACGGCCGCCCAGGCACTGCGCAGCTCGTGCAGGGTGCCGGGGCCGAGGGTGCTGAACACGCAGCGCCCGCCCGGGCGCAACACCCTGGCGAGCTCGGCGAACAGGGCGCGCGGCTGCATACACCACTGGATGGCGAGACTGCTGAAGACGAAATCCATGGACTGCGCCGCCAGCGGCAATACCTCCGCGTCCGCCACCAGCCAGCGCGCCGCCGGGTCGCAATGCTCCCGGGCGTAAGCCGCCATGCCCTCCGCCAGGTCGAGGCCGGTATAGCTGGCGCCCGGGTAGCGCCGGCGCAGGGCGGGGCAGAAATAGCCGGTGCCGCTGCCCAGGTCGAGCAGATCATGCACCGGGTTCGGGCCCTGGCCGCCATGGTCCAGCAAGGCCTCGCCTACATCGCGCTGCAGGTGAGCCATTGAATCGTAGCCTGTTGCAGCGCGGCTGAAGGAAGCGGCGATGTCGCGCTTGTCCAGCAGCGGGGGTGCGGCCGGCGCAGTCTCCAGCAGGCCCCACTGCTGGCAGCAGCGCTGCAGGTGGCCGGCGATGTCCGCCGCCCGCTCCAACGGCAGCAGGTGGGAGGCCGCCTCCAGTACCGCTACCTCAGCCTGGGCATGGGGTGCCAGCAGTTGGTCGAGGGCGGCGGCAAGGGAAGCGGGAACAAGAGCGTCTGCGCCGGCGAGCAGATGCAACTGGGGCAGCTGCAGGCGGGCCAGGGTGTCGCGGTTGTCCAATTTTTGCAGCCACTCGAGGCCGACCTGCGGCGGCTCTGCACTCGCCGCACCGCGCGTGGCCGAGACCTGTCGCAGCAACTGCCGCGGCAACAGCGCACCGGAGGCCTGCAGGGAGTCGAAGCGCCGCAGGGTGGCGGCAGGGGTCTCGGCCGCAGCCGCACGAAACCCGGCGAGGGTTTCCGGCGCCATCCCGGGCCAGGTCTCCCGGGCCGCAAAGCAGGGGTTACTGGCAAGGGTCACAAGGGCGGTGAAACGCTCCGGGTGAGCTTGCGCCAGGCCGGTAGCGAGCTGGCCGCCAAGGGACCAGCCCACCAGCAGGGCACGCGGCGGGCAGTGGGCCAGCAACTCCCCCAACAGCGCGTCCATACTTGCGGGGGGCTGCACCCCCGGCGCCAGCCCGGGAATATCCACCAGGGTGACGCTGGCCCAGCGGCGCAGCCGCGCCAGCAAGGGGCGCCAGATTTCGCGGTTGTTGCCCCAGCCGTGCAACAGCACCAGCTCCGGCCCACAGCCGGACGTGGCGGGAAGGTACTCCGCGTTCATTGTCCGGCGACCCACTCCGCGGCGAGTACATCCAGCAGTTGGTCCACCTCGCCCTCAGTGTGGGCCGCGGTGAGGGTGATGCGCAGGCGCGAGGTGCCCGCGGGCACGGTAGGTGGGCGGATGGCGCCGATCAGCAGGCCGCGCTCGCGGAGCCGGGCACTCAGGGCAGTCGCTTGCTCCGCTGCACCCACCAGCAAAGGCTGGATCGCCGTGGCGGAGGGCATCAGCGGTAAGCCGCAGGTTTCTGCGCCTGCCCGAAAGCGGCGGATCAGCGCCTGCAAGTGCTCACGACGCCAGCTCTCCTCCTCGAGCAGCCGCACCGCCGCAAGGGAAGCGGCAGCCACTGCGGGTGGAAGCGCCGTGGTATAGACGTACTGCCGCGCCTCCTGGATCAGGTACTCGATCAGCTCCTCGCTGCCGGCGACGAAGGCGCCGGCGGTGCCCAGGGCCTTGCCCAGAGTGGCCATCAGCACCGGAACATCAGCGCTGGAAAGCCCCGCCGCAACGACACTGCCGGCACCGCCCTCCCCCAACACGCCGAGCCCGTGGGCGTCATCGACCATCAACCAGGCCGACTCCCTGCGGCACAGGGCGGCCAGTTCGGTGAGCGGTGCACTGTCGCCATCCATGCTGAACACGCCGTCCACCACCACCAGTTTCTGCCCCTCGGCAGCCGCCAGCTTGGCCGCGAGGTCGGCGCAGTCGTTGTGGGTGAAGCGGCGGAAGCGGGCGCCACTGAAACGGCCGCCGTCGAGCAGGGAGGCGTGGTTGAGGCGGTCCTCGAAGACGTGGTCACCGGCTTGCAGCAGTGCGGTAAGCGCTCCGCAGTTGGCGGCGTAACCGGAGGAAAAGAGCAGGGCTCGCGGTCGACCGGTCAGTTCCGCCAGCGCGTCCTCCAGTTGGTGGTGGGGCGCGGTGTGGCCACAGACCAGGTGGGAGGCGCCGCTGCCGGCCCCGTAGCCCCTGGCCCCCTGCACAAGCGCCTCGACCACCCGGGGATGATTGGCCAGACCCAGGTAGTCGTTGCTGCAGAAGTTGAGGAATTCACGTCCCTCGAGCCGCACCCGCGGACCCTGGGCGGACTCCAGCGTCAGCCGCTGGCGGTAGAGACCGGCCCCACGGCGCTGTGCCAGCGAGGCCTGGATGCGAGCGGTAAAGCCCTCCACCACACAGATCAGGCGCGGCTGGCAGCAGCGTCGTAAAACTGCGGGTGGGGATTGGCCGGCGGGGCTGCCACCGCGCGCTCCTCGGGGCGAATGCCGAGACGGGCGAACAGGGCCATGTCGCGGTTGGCTTCCGGGTTCGGGGTGGTGAGCAGTTTCTCGCCATAGAAGATCGAGTTGGCACCGGCGAAATAGGCCAGCGCGTGCATCTCCTCGTTCATCGACTCGCGCCCGGCGGAGAGCCGGACGTGGGAGGCGGGCATCACGATGCGCGCCACCGCGATGGTGCGGATGAACTCGAAGGGGTCGAGGTCCTGCAGCTTGTCCAGCGGCGTGCCCTCGACTTTTACCAGCATGTTGATGGGCACACTCTCGGGGTGCTCGGGCAGGTTGGCCAGCTGTTGCAGCAGGCCGGCGCGATCGCTCTCGTCCTCACCCATGCCGACGATGCCGCCGGAGCAGATCTTCATCCCCGCGTTGCGCACGTGGGACAGGGTGTCCAGGCGGTCCTGGTAGGTGCGGGTGGTAATGATATCGCCGTAGTATTCGGGCGAGGTATCGAGGTTGTGGTTGTAGTAATCGAGGCCGGCATCCGCCAGCTCCTGCGCCTGCTCCGGGCTGAGCATGCCGAGGGTCATGCAGGTCTCGAGGCCGAGTTCCCGGACCTCCTTCACCATCGCCACGACGTGGGGCATCTCCCGCGGCTTCGGCGAGCGCCAGGCGGCGCCCATGCAGAAGCGACTGGCACCGGCCGCCTTGGCCGCTTTCGCCTGCTCGAGGACTTCCTGCACCAGCATCAGCTTTTCCGCTTCCAGCCCGGTGTCGTAGCGGGCGCTCTGGGGACAGTAGGCACAGTCTTCCGGGCAGGCGCCGGTTTTGATCGAAAGCAAGGTGCTGACCTGCACTTCATTCGGGTCAAAATAGCGGCGATGGACACTCTGCGCGCGGAACAGCAAATCGTTGAAAGGCAGCTGGAAGAGGGCCTGGATTTCCTCGCGGCTCCAGTCGTGGCGGATGTCGTCAGTCATCGGCACGGGGCTGGCTACGGCGTCATTCATGTCACACACCTGCTGGAACAAAAAAGAGGAGAGGGGTTCCGGCAAATGATACCTGCGCCCGGAGCGCTGTCAACCAGCGAAGGCCCTCGTGGTTAACAGCGCACTGCCCGCACTGGTCGGCCACCTCTTCCCACCGCGCTGCTGCCTCTGCCAGTGGCCGGCACACAGCGGCCTGCCGCTGTGCCCGGCCTGCCGCGCGGAGCTCACGCCCAATCCGCTGGCCTGCGCACGCTGCGCGCTGCCCCTGCCGCGCGCTGGTATCTGCGGCCAGTGCCAGCAGCGGCCACCGCCCTTTGCACGGGTTCTTGCGCCGTGGCTGTACAGCGAATACCTGGCCTACCTGATCCAACTGTGGAAGTTCCAGCGTCGCGATGACCTCACCCCTCTGCTGGCGGACCTGTGGTTGCGCGCGGCTGCCCCCGGGCCGGGTATCGACCTGCTCGTACCCGTTCCGCTGCACTGGCGCCGGCTGTGGCAGCGGGGCTACAACCAGGCGCAGCTACTGGCCACTCAACTCGACGCGGCACTCCCTTTTGCCCGCACCGACCACCGCTTGCTGCGTCGGCCTCGGGCGACGCGGGCCCAGTCAGCCATGGGCGCCCGGGCCCGTGCACGCAACCTGCGCGGCGCCTTTACTGTCACCCGGCCCTGTGACAATCTGCGCATTGCGGTGGTGGACGATGTGCTCACCACTGGCGCGACCGCCCGCGAAGCTGCCCGGGCCCTGAAATCCGCCGGCGCACGCCATGTTGAAATCTGGTGCCTGGCGCGCACGCCGGCACCCGGACACTGAGGTATAGCCGGCCCGTGAACAGCCACCCCTACGACGCCCTGACGCCAGAACTGGTCATGGAGGCAGTGGAATCCACCGGGCGCCTCTGCGACGCCCGCCTGCTGGCCCTCAACAGTTATGAAAACCGCGTCTACCAGGTGGGCATCGAGGATGACGTCCCGCTGATCGCCAAGTTCTACCGGCCGGGGCGCTGGAGCCGCGAGCAGGTCCAGGAGGAGCACAGTTTCACCCTGGAACTGACGGACGCCGAGATTTCCGTGGTCGCCCCCCTCGCCGACACGGCCGGGGAGACCCTGCACGAGTTCGGCGGCTTCCTCTTCGCCCTCTTCCCGCGCCGCGGCGGCTACCCGCCGGAACTCGACAACCTCGACAACCTGCTGGTGCTGGGGCGCACGCTCGGCCGTATCCACGCCGTTGGCAGGGCAGCTCCCTTTGTCCACCGACAGGCCATCTGCGTGCAGCGCATGCTGGCGGATAACCGTGAATTCCTCCTCCAGGATTTCATCCCTGGTGAGCTTCGGCCAGCCTATGAATCACTTACCGCGGATCTTTTGTCGGTAGTAAGCACCAACTACAAGCCTGGCGCTGCAGACCAGATCCGGGTCCACGGCGACTGCCATGTGGGAAATATCCTGTGGCGTGACGAAGTCGCGCACTTCGTCGACCTCGACGATTGCGTCACTGCTCCAGCGGTGCAGGACTTGTGGATGTTCCTCTCCGGCGCCACCCACGAGCGTGAGCTGCAGCTGGCGGAACTGGTAGAGGGCTATAACGAATTCGCCGATTTCGACCCGGCCCAGCTGCGCTGGATCGAAGCCCTGCGCACCCTGCGGCTGGTCAACTACGCGGCCTGGCTAGCCCGGCGCTGGGACGACCCGGCCTTCCCGCGAACCTTTACCTGGTTCAACACCGAGCGCTACTGGGCGGAGCACATCCTCGAGTTGCGGGAGCAACTGGCGGCGCTGCAGGAACCGCCGCTGCGGCTTTTGTAAGCGGGCGCTGCGACCCGGAGGGGCGAGCTACTCAGAGGTCGAAAATCTTCCCCGGGTTCATTATCCCCGAGGGGTCGAAGACCTTCTTGATCTGGCGCATCAGCTCGATCTCCAGCGGCGAGCGCGAGTACTCGAGATACTCCTTCTTCAGCAGCCCCACGCCGTGCTCGGCGGACACTGAACCGCCAAAGCGCTGCACGATATCAAACACCAGTTTGGATACCTCGCCGCACTGCTGGCGGAACTCGTCGATCGCCAGGGACTCCGGTTTGAGGATGTTGAGGTGCACGTTGCCGTCGCCGATGTGGCCGAACCAGATGATCTCGAAATCCGGGTAGGCGGCGTTGACCACGGCCTCCACCTCGTCGAGGAACGCCGGCACCTTCGAGATCACGGTGGAAATGTCGTTCTTGTAGGGCGTCCAGGGGGTGATGGTCTCGGAGATATCCTCGCGCAGGCGCCACAGGTTCTGGGCCTGGGCGAGGGACTGGCTCACCGTGCCGTCCAGCACCCAGCCCTCCTCCACACAGCGCTCGAATGCGGCCATCGCGCAATCCATGGTCGACTCGGTGACCTGCTCGAATTCCAGCAGGGCGTAATAGGCGCACTCGGTCTCGAAGGGGCGGGGCAGGTTCTGGTGTGCGACCACCTTCTGCAGCGCGGGCTCGGAGAAGAATTCAAAGGCAGTTAAAGGGAGTTCGGCACGGAAGGCCGCAAGAACCTGCATGATCGCGCCCATATCGGGCACACCCAACACCATGACCGCCGGATCGTGGGGCGCCTGGTCCAGTTGCATGGTGGCCTCGACGACGATGCCCAGCGTGCCCTCCGCGCCGATCACCAGCTGGCGCAGGTCATAACCGGTATTGTTTTTCACCAGACCCCGGTTGAGATCCAGCAACTCCCCGGTGCCGGTGACCAGCTTGAGCCCCGCAACCCAATCCCGGGTCATGCCGTAACGGATCACCTTGATCCCGCCGGCATTGGTGGAAATATTGCCGCCGATCTGGCTGGAGCCCGCGGAGGCGAAATCCACCGGGTAAAACAGGCCCTGTTCCTCGGCGTAGTGCTGCAACTGTTCGGTAATCACCCCGGCGCCGCAGCGCACGGTGCGGTCCACCGGATTGAAGTCCTCGATCCGGTTGAGCCGGTCGAGCGCCAGCACCAGCTCGCCGTTGGTCGCCATGCCCCCGGCGCTGAGACCGGTGCGGCCGCCGGAGGGCACAATGGCGAGTTGCTCGCGGGCGGCGAGGCGCACCACGCCCTGCACTTCCTCGATGCTGCCCGGCAGCACCACGGCGCAGGGCGCCGGCGGGTAGAAGCGGGTCCAGTCGCGGCCGTAGTGCTGCAGGGAATCCGCATCGGTTAACACACGGTCGCTGCCGACGATGGTTTCGAGCTCGGTTAGAACGGCAGGGGCGATAGCAGCCAAGGAAGGCTCCTCCAGTATATTCGCAATTCTCACGGGTACTTCGTAGCGGCGTGCGCGCGGCGCTCATCCCGCGCCGGAACACGCCAAAAAGCGTACATCCATGTACAGGCTCGGGCGGCGACGTCCTGTCGCCGCACGGTTCCAGCGCGGGATGAGCGCCGCACGCACGGGACTTGGAGCCTGTCGATAGGGCTGTGTGTAATTTTCACACGCCGCTGAAACAGCGGCGGCGTATGGTAACATACGCGCCCTTCTTTCCCGCCCCCCCATCGCCGGGAGCGCACCAAAGCACAGGACCGCACGCAAATGGCCAGACAATCGCTGCCCAAGGAGAAGATTAAATTCCTCCTCCTCGAGGGTGTTCACCCATCTGCCGTTGAAACCCTCGAACGCGCCGGCTACACCAATGTAGAAATGCACAGCAAGGCCCTACCGACCGAGGAACTCAAGGCGACCATTGCCAACGCCCACTTCGTCGGCATCCGCTCGCGTACCCAACTGAGCGAAGAGGTGCTCGAAGCGGCGAAGAAACTGGTCGCCGTTGGCTGCTTCTGCATCGGCACCAACCAGGTCGATCTCAAGGCTGCCACCCAGCGCGGTATCGCCGTGTTCAATGCGCCCTTCTCCAACACTCGCAGCGTGGCGGAACTGGTCATCGCCGAGGCGATCCTGCTGCTGCGCGGGATCGCCGAAAAGAACGCCGCCGCCCACCGCGGCCAGTGGATGAAAACCGCTACCGGCTCCTACGAGATCCGCGGCAAGAAGCTGGGCATCGTCGGCTACGGCAATATCGGCATGCAGCTGGGTATCATCGCCGAGAGCCTGGGCATGCAGGTGCAGTTCTTCGACGTGGTCAACAAGCTGCCCCTGGGCAACGCCCGCCAGGTGCCCAGCCTGAACCAGCTGCTCGCCTCCTCCGACGTGGTCAGCCTGCACGTTCCGGACACCCCCGCCACCCGCAACATGATTGGCGAGTCAGAGCTGGCCCAGATGCCCGAGGGCGGTATCCTGATCAACGCTTCCCGCGGCACCGTGGTGGATATCGACGCCCTGGCCGCGGCCCTGGAGACGAAAAAACTGGCGGGAGCCGCGGTCGACGTATTCCCGGTCGAGCCGCGCTCGAATGATGACGAATTCGTCTCCCCGCTGCGCAAATTCGAAAACACCTTCCTGACCCCGCACATCGGCGGCAGCACGGTGGAAGCGCAGGAAAATATAGGCATGGAGGTGGCGGAGAAGCTGGCGCGCTATTCCGACAACGGCACCACGACCTCCTCAGTGAACTTCCCGGAAGTCGCCCTGCCGGAACACGCGGGCAGCCACCGCCTGCTGCACATTCACCACAACGTACCGGGCGTGATGAGCGCCATCAACAGCGTGTTTTCCGAGACCGGTGTCAACGTTTCCGCACAGTTCCTGCAGACCAACGAGGCTGTGGGCTACGTGGTGATGGATGTCGACGCCGAGTACAGCGACGTGGTCCTGGCCAAGCTGGCGGCGATCGAAGGCACCATCCGCTCCCGGGTTCTGTTTTAAACGGCGGGTTGCGACTAGCCCTGCCGGCACAAGCAGTGGCATGATCTTTTGGTGACAAAAGACAAAGGCAATTTCATCGCCGGACTGGTTGGCGAACACCGGGCTGCACTGGAAGCCTTCCTGGCACAGCGCCTCGGCAATCCCGAGGACGCGGCGGAGCTGGTGCAGGAGGTATTCATTCGCCTGCACCGCCTCGAGGCGCCGGAGGAGCTGCAGAATCCCCGGGCCTACCTGTACCAGGCGGCTACCAACCTGGCCATCGACCAGCAGCGGCGGCGCAAGCTGCATGTTCGGTTCCTGGCCCGCGAGCAACGCGGCGAGGAAGAGGCAGACGCCACCCCGGTAAGCCCGTCGCCGGAGCAGGTCCTGGCGGCCAGGCAGCGGCTCGACGCGGTGCGGCAGGCGATAGCACAATTGCCGTTTAAGGCCCGGCAGGCCTTCCTGATGCACCGGGAGAGCGGGATGCCCTACAGCGCCATCGCCGAGGAGCTGCAGGTTTCCGTGTCCAGCGTGGAGAAATACATCCTCCAGGCCCTGCGCGAGTGCCGTTCGGCGCTGGAGGCCACGGAGGGTGCGCCATGAGTCAAGAACTCGATATAATTGCGTCTATAATTGAGGTCCCATGCAGCCTGTTCGTTTCAGGTGTGAAGGAAACAATATCCGGGCAATACAATCCCGCAGGAACCAGACCCGGAAGTAGGGAAAGTCAGAGTGAAAAGCATAGGTAACAGCGTATCCCAGTCGGACGACGCAGCGTTGGCGTGGCTAGCCCGCCTGCGCTCGGATGTCGTCAGCGACAGCGATCACCGCGATTTTGCCCTGTGGTTGGCCGAGAGCGAAGCCAACCGCAAGGCGATGGACGCGGCCGAGCTGCTATGGGGAGAAATCGGCGCGATCCTGGATGCTGCACCTGCCGATCCCGTGGTCGTGCCCATGCCTGCCACTCGCCGCTGGATTCCGGCTGGCGTGGCGGCTGCCGCCTCTCTCCTGCTGGCAATCCTGTTCTGGCCCACCGCGGACCAGTCCGCCCCCGGCCAGATCTACCGCACTGCCAAGGGTGAGCGTATTGATGTCGTTCTCCCCGATGGCTCCCATGCCCTGCTGAACACCGAAACGGTGATCCGCGTCAGCTACGACGACGACAGCCGGCTGGTCAGCCTGAGCAGCGGCCAGGCCTGGTTCAGTGTCGAAAAGGACCCGGGCAAGCCGTTCCACGTCGACACCGGCAATACCCGGGTCACCGCACTGGGCACCGCTTTCGATGTCTACCGGCTGGATACGGGCACCGAGGTGACCGTTACCGAGGGCGTGGTTCGTGTCAGTGAACAGGGCGAGACCGGCAACCGCGCCCCCAACGCGGAAATCCTGCACATTCACCAGACCCTGCGTGCCACGGTGCAAGACTGGGAAGTCGAGCAACAGTCGCAACGCGAGGTCGAACAACAACTGGCCTGGCGCGAGGGCCAACTCGTTGCCGAGGGCATGCCCCTGGGCGAGCTGATCACTGAACTGGAACGCTATGACGCCACCCGTTACCTGATCGGCTCACCGGGCCTCGCGTCACTTACCGTATCCGGGGTATTTGAGCTCGATCAGCCGCGGTCTATCCTGCGGGCACTGGAAGTCAGTCTCGACCTCGAGGTGCGCCAGCTCAACGACTCCACGATTCAGCTGGTAAAACCCGCAAGCGCCGACTGACCCCCTTCCCTGGCCGGTAATTGGGGTTACAATGCCCCCTTTTGAAGCCAATACCTGACCGCGGCCGTGGCCGCTATCACGGCTGCTTATGCGATTGAAGTACGCGAAGCTTGGCCCCCGGCGGCGGGGCTCACTGGCCCTGTTCGGGGCGGTATTGCTGCGCGCCTCGGTTTTGCTTTGTCCGGCAGTGGCCTTCGGCCAGGTAAGCGAGCAGCGCCTCCCCTTCCAGATTCACGCGCCGCAGCTGACCACCGCACTCATCCAGCTCAGCCAACAGAGCAAGCTCTCCATCGTCTTTTCCGACCAGGCCCTGCGCGGTTTACCCGGCACCACTGTGATCGGCAGGTACACCACCCGGGAAGCACTCGACAGGCTGCTCGCCGAGTCCGGGCTGGAGTGGGAGCTGATCGATGGCAGGGTCATCGCCGTTTTCCCGTTCGGTTGCGGCCAGGGCAGTTCGGACTGCCCGCCGGAGCTGGTGGAACAGCGTCCGGCTTACGTTCCCGGCCTGGAAGAGACCTACATATACGGCACCCAGGTGACCGGGTCGCGCATCCGCCGCAGCAGTTACACCGGTGGTGAACCGGTGGAGATATTCACTCGCAGTGACATCGAACTGAGCGGGGCGCAGAACATTGGCGAGCTGCTCAAGTTCGTTCCAGCGGTGGTCGGCAACGCCACCAGCACCGCCATCTCCAACGGCGGCGACGGGACCTCAACCGTGACCCTGCGCGGCCTGCCGGCGAACAACACTCTCGTACTGATCAACGGCCGCCGGGTCGCCAACGACGGGCTGGCCGGCGACTCGGTCGACCTCAACAGCATTCCCCCGGCGGCGGTGGAGCGTATCGAGATCCTCAAGGACGGCGCTTCCGCAATCTATGGCTCCGATGCGATAGCCGGCGTGGTCAACGTCATTACCCGCCAGGATTTTCACGGCTTCCTCGCCGAGGCATTCTACGGCGCGACCGGGCGCGGCGACCTCGAAACCAGCTCGCAAACGCTGCAGTACGGCACCGCGCTCGGTGACGGCACTTTCCTGATCAGCGGCTCACTGTATCGCCAGGAGCCGATATTCAGCCGGGACCGGCGCATCTCTGCCAGCGCCGATACGCGCCCCTTTGGCGGCACCGACCAGCGCTCCAGCGCCACACCCGACGCCCGCGTCGTGCTGGGAGAGCAGACCCTGATCGCAACGCCGGATGGCTATCGCCCGGCCACCAGTGAGGACCTGTTCAACTACCAGGCGTACACCTCGGCAGTCGTGCCGTTTGAGCGAGCCAGCCTTTTCAGCAGCGGCAGTTACGACTTCAACAACTGGTTGAGCGCACTCGCCGAGTTCACCTACCTGGAAACGGAGGCCAACGCGGTCCTGGCGCCGACACCGGTGCTGACTGCATTCCAGCAGAACCCGCTGGTGGTCGCCGCCGACAACCCCTACAACGACTTCGGCGTAGACCTCCGCGACGTTCGCCGCCGCCTGCTCGAATTCCCGGTGCGAAGGCAGGTCAACGAGTCCGAAGTGATGCGTGCAGCGCTCGTTCTGGAGGGGCTGTGGACCGACTGGCACTGGGACGTCGGTTACGACTGGAGCCGCAGCGAAGCCACTGAAACCAGCACCGGGCTGGTCAACGCCGATCGCCTGCGGCGCGCCATCGGCCCGGCTGCCGGTTGCCTGGGGCCACCGCTGGATGACTGTGTCGCGGTCGACCTTAGCGGCCCGCGGGGCAGTATCACGCCGGACCAGGTCGACTATGTCATGGCCAGCGGTGAGGTCAGTGGTTATTACGAAGTGAATGCACTGAGCCTGAACGCCGGTCGCGCCGTGCCGGCATTCAGCGCAGGGCGGGCGGATATTGCCTTCGGTGTCGAGCACCGCCGGGAAGAAACCCGCAAGGAGCCGGGTGACTATCTCGCCGCCAACCACGTGATCGGCGGCACCAATTTCCAGCCGACCCGGGGCAGCCGCGATATTTCCGAAGTCTATGCGGAAGCGCTGCTGCCACTGTGGGTGGGCAATCGCGGGCTGGCCTATGTCGAACTGGAAACAGCCGTGCGCGTTTCCCACTACAGCGACTTCGGCACGACCAGCAACCCAGGCGCTGCGTTGCGCTGGCAGGTCGGACCCGCCGTACTGCTGCGCGCCAGTTACACCAGCGGTTTTCGCGCGCCGAGCCTCAACGAATTGTATGAAGGGATCACCGAGAACCAGGCCTTCATCAATGACCCCTGTGCCAATCCGGTCAATGTCGGCGTGCTGCCGGGCTGCAGTATCCAGTCCGACCCCAGCCTGAACCAGTTTTTGAGCCTCGAGGGGGGCAACCCCGAACTCGAGCCGGAAACCTCCAGGAACTGGGGGCTCGGCCTGGTCTGGACGCCGCCGCAGGCCCCCGGCCTGTCGGTATCAGCCGACCTTTACCGCATCACACAGAAGGACGTGGTGGCAACCAGTGCCCAGTACGTGGTTGAGCAGAATGCCCGCAACGGCAGCTTCAGTGAGCGGGTGGAACGCGATGCCATGGGCAACCTGGTAGTGATCGAGGCCAACAACCTGAACATCGGCCGACGCCAGGTCAGCGGCGCCGACCTGAACCTCAACTGGCAGATCGGGGCGGATGAACTGGGGCAATTCCAGATAGCCGGCAGCGCCAGCTGGATCCAGGAATACCTCACCCAGCAGGACGCCAATGCGCGCGAACTGAACGTCGCCGGAACTTTCAAGGACGAGGCCTCCGAGGGCCTGGGTGGCTTGCCGCAATGGAAAGCGCAACTGGATCTGCGCTGGACTCACGACCGTTGGGACGTCGGCTATCAGCTGAATTTTGTCGACAGCATGCGGGAGAAAATCCCGGAAACCAACCGCACACGGCGTATCGAGAGCTGGATCGTCCAGGATGTGCAGCTGAACTACCGCTTCGATATCCTCGAAGGCCTGCGGCTGACGCTGGGGATCGACAACCTCTTCGACACCGATGCGCCGTTGGCGGTGTCGGCCTTTAACGATAATATCGACGGCAGAACGCACGACTTGAAGGGCCGGTTCTGGTACGCCCGCCTCAGCCAGCGCTTCTAGGATAGCTGTATTTCCCAGCGCCGGAGTCGCCCAGCCCCACAGGAAGAGGGATACACCTGATGCGCCCAGCGGTCCTTATGTTCGCCCTCCTGCTCCCCCTGCCCGGCATTTGCTCAGAGGACCGGGCGCCAGCATTCCCCGGCGTCAAGTCACTCATGAGCGCGGAGGAATATCGCGCCGCCGGGCTGGAGAAACTGAGCCCCGAGGAAGTGAACACTCTCAACCAGTGGCTCGAGCGCTACACCAGTGGCCCGGTGAGCGCCGTGCGGGAGGCGGTGGTCCCGCCACCGCCACCCCCAGCCACCGAGCAGAAAAAACCAGAAAAAGATCCGGACAGCTTCACGGCGCGCGTACTGCCGCCATTCACAGGCTGGAGTGGCGCGACCCGCTTTCATCTCGACAACGGCCAGGTCTGGCAGCAGCGACTCAGTGGCAGGTTTACCTACCGCGGGGATGAGACCGAGGTCCTCATCCGCAAGAACTTCCTCGGTTTCTATGTCATGGAGCATATCGCCAGTGGTGAAACCATCGGCATAAAGAAATCAAACTAGGTTTTAAAGCCCGGTTTCCCGCCACTCCCAGCCGGTAATTTTTTTGGTACTTTGACAAGTTCCCGAGAAATAGTGTGACATTTTCACGCTTTTCTGGAAGACCCTCCGACCCGCCCTGAAATCTTCGTTTACATTGATTCTACAGTGGCTATCCGCTGCCACCTCGCAAGCTGTTTTATCTAACAAGAATAGGGGTAATCGATATGTTGAGGAAAAACCGTCTCGCACTCGCGGTCTCAACCGCGGTGGGTCTAAGCACCCTGGCAATCGGCTCACAATCCACACTTGCACAGGCACCTGAAAACGAAAGACTTGAGGAAGTAGTAGTCACTGGCTCACGCATCGCGCGCAGTGGCGCCGATACACCCACCCCCATGACCTCCATCGACCCGGAGGCGTTGAAAATCGACAACAGTGTCAACCTGGGTGAGACCCTGCTGAGGCTGCCGCAGACCGGCGGTGTCGATGGCACAACCAACAACACCTCGGCCTTTACGGTCAACGCGGTGGGCTTGACGACCATCGACCTGCGCAACCTGGGGCCCCAGCGGACCCTGATCCTGGTCAATGGCCGGCGTCATGTCGGCGGCGATTCGGAAAACCCCTCAGCCGTTGACCTCAACTCCATTCCGCAGGCCTTCGTCGAGCGCATCGAGGTCATAACCGGCGGCGCCTCCGCAGTATACGGTTCCGATGCGATGGCCGGGGTAATCAACATCATCACCAAGGACGATTTTGAAGGCCTCGAGCTCAACATGCGCCACGGTGAGTCTTCGGACAGCGATGGTGACAACGATCAGGTCGACATCACTTTCGGTACCAACTTCAACGATGGCCGCGGCCATGTGATGGCGAACTTCGGTTATTCCAGTACCGATGAAATTTTCGCCCGCGATCGCGGTATTTCTGACCACTGCCTGGACGACAACGGCAAGCGCGATAACCAGTGTTTCAGCTCCTTCGCCCCGCAGGGCAGCGTTCTGAGCCCCCTGGGTCAGCAGTTGACCCAGTACGACGATGGCAGCTGGGGCAAACCGTTTGTCAGCGCCGAAGATGGCTTTGACCGCACCGGCGGCTATCGCCTGTTGCAGGTTCCGCTGGAGCAAAAATCCTTTGCGTTCAGCGCCTCCTATGACATCAATGACAAGCTGAGCGTGTTCGGTGAAGGCTCCTGGATCGATACCGAGTCCCGCTCGCAGCTCGAGCCGATCTTTTCCGGCCTCTTCATCACTGTCGGGTCCGAAGACCTGATAATGCCCGGGGATAACCCCTTTATCCCGCAGGGTATCGTCGACGCCTTTGCAGCTGAGGGTGTTTCACTGCCGGACGAGGAAGTCGACGTACTCTTCCTCAAGCGCCTGGCAGAGTTGGGGCCCCGGGTGACCGAACCCAGCAGGGAGACCGCCCGCTTCGTCGTCGGCCTGGATGGCAAAATCAACGATGACTGGGAGTGGGAAGTCTACTACCAGTACGGCCAGAACGAGCAAATCCAGAAAAACGAGAACGATTTCAACACCTTCTTTTTCCAGCAGGCCCTCCAGGCGGAATTAGACCCTGACAATCCCGGCAGCTTCCGCTGCAAGGACGCCCTGGCACGCTCTCTTGGCTGTGCGCCTATCGATATATTCGGCCTGGGGTCTATCAGCCCGGAAGCCATCGACTTCGTCGAGGCAACGGCAATCAACTCCCAGAACATCGAGCAGGAAGTGGCGGCGTTTTCGTTCACCGGTTATCCCTATGAGCTCGCCGGTGGCTCGCTGGGTGTTGCAGGTGGCCTCGAGTGGCGTGAGGAATCCCTCGACACCCGCTTCGACGCACTGCGCCAATCCGGCCTGAGTTCGAGTAACGCTACCCAGCCGGTCAAGGGCAGCTATAACGTGGTCGAAGGCTTCATCGAAGCCAGCGCGCCGATCTTCGAATCCGTCACGATTGACGGGGCACTGCGCCTCGCGGATTACTCCACCGTCGGCCAGACCCGCTCGTGGAAAATCGGCGGCAGTTGGGAAATCTGGGATCTGCGCTTCCGGGGCACGCTTTCCGAGGCCAACCGCGCACCCAACGTAGCCGAACTCTTCGACCCCGGCTCCGAAACCTTTGAGAGTTTCGTCGACCCCTGTACCGACGGCGGCGCACCCGGGACAACCCGCACCAACTGCGCCTCGCAAGGCATCCCCCTGGGATGGGATCCCGGGGTCAACGGTCAGTCTGCCGGTGGCTTCCAGGCCGGTAACCCCAATCTGGGGGAAGAAACCGCCAACACCTGGACGATTGGCGCGATCTATATCCCGAGCTGGGTCGACAACATGTCGATTACCCTCGACTGGTGGGATATCGAAATCGAGGACGCGATCGAGCTGATTGATCCGCAGGTGAAGCTCAACAACTGCTACTCGGCTTCCAACTTTCCCGACAACTCCTTCTGCAGCGGTATTACTCGCGGTGGGCAGAATATCAATTACGTTATTCGCCGCCTGGATTTCGGTCTCGAGAATATCGGCCTGTTCGAAACTTCCGGTCTGGATATCGAATTTAATTACGCCCTCGACAGCGGCATCGGTTACTGGAACTTCAACGTACTCGGGGTTTACACCGACAAGTGGGAACGCGAGATCAACGGCGTAATCGACGACAACCTGGAAGAACCGGGTTACCAGGAGTGGAAGGCAAACACCTCCCTGACCTGGTCGACGGGCCCCTGGACTCTCGCGTGGAATACCCGTTATCTGGGCGAGGGTATCGTCGACAGCAATCTCGAGGGCATTATTGCCGACAACACTCTGGATGCAGTCTGGTACCACGACCTGTATGGCTCGTTTAACTTCAACTGGGACGACATGGGATTTGAGATCTACATTGGTGGCAAAAACGTGACCGATGAGGACGCGCCCTACGTGCCGGCGGAATCCGAGAACGAATCCACGGGTACGGCTACTGCGGCAGGCGTTTTCGACGTCATCGGCCCCTACTACTACGCAGGTGTACGCGCCACCTTCTGACAGGCTCGATTGCCCACCCTGCCGGGTGGGCAGCTCGCACTCAAACCGCCCCGTCGGGCGGTTTTTTATTGCGCCGGATTTACCGAGCGGTTCAGGCCGAGCAGACGCATTTTCTCGCTGTAGCGCTGCCGGATTTCCGGGTTTTCAGCCAACTGCAGTGCCTGCAGCAGGTGAAATTCAGCCTCCTCGTTTTGCTTCTGGCTCAACAGCACGATACCCAGGGCCAGATGGAAAGTATGTTCCTGCGGCATTTTGCTGATGGCATAGCGCAGGTTGGCCTCCGCCGCAGCGACATCGCCATGCTCAAAGTCGCTCAATCCTTCCTGGTAACGCAGGTAGGGATTCCGGTGTCGATAGGATTGCACTTCCGCCCGCAGACTGTTGGCTTCTTCCAGTTTGCCCGCGCGCGTCAGAAGTGCCGCGAGGTTGTGCTTGGTGGAAACGTTGTCATCCACTCGCAGTGATTGCCGGTAAGCCGACTCGGCCTCCGCCAACTTGCCACTGCGCGAGTAGAGCACGCCGATATTCGTCCACGCCGGCGCAAAGCTGGCATCGTACTGGAGGGCCTTGCGGAAGTGGGCGAGCGCCAGCGAATACACTCCTTTTTGCAACTCCTCCACCCCCAGGTTGCTGTGGAAGTGGGCATAGGCCCGGGCGTCGGAAATCACCCGGCTGCGATAGAAACTGCGGTATTCCCCGATATTGAAGTCTATGACCCGTCCTGAAGGCTGGTGCCTGCGGGTGGCTGTACGCATGCGGATGGTCCCGTCAGGTACATCCTGCACGATGACGTTGACGTGGCGATTGACGACCAGGGTGTCGCCCTCCATTTCCCACACCGGGGGCACATCCACTTCCTGGAAGTGCGCGTCGATGCCCGTATAGCGCGCCATTGCGACCAACATATTGGTAAATGCGAGGCAATTGCCGTTGCGCTCGGCAAAGGTGTCCGCAGCAGTGCGGGTTTTGCCCGCGTAGTTGAGGCCGAAACCCTGCTCGCTCACGACGGCATCAACCAGCGCCTCCAGCCTCACTGGCAAGGGCAGGGCTACGTCTACCTTTGTATCGAGAAACTGGCGCATGCCCGGACTCAGGGCGAGGACATCCGGCGATTCGACGTCGACTGCAGCAATATCTGCAGAAATACTCGCGCCGGCCAGCAGCTGTGCCAGTTGACCACCGGACAATCCGGACGGCGGCCCGGCACTACCGGCACAAGCCACCAGCAGTGGCAGCAGAAGGGCGCCAGCAACCAGGCAACGGCCATGTTTAGGTTTATTCGGCACCACGCTTGCTTCTCCGTGGGCTGTTTACCGTCATCAGGAATACTGGCACGTGTACCAGCCGGGCGCAAAAAGCCATCGGGCATATAAAACTCACTTCCAGTGCACTTCCTGCTCTAAACTGGTGGAGCTATGGACATCCTTTCGGCTTTTATAACGCTGCTGTTCGTCATGGACCCGCTGGGGAACGTGCCGGTATTCCTTGCCGTCCTGAAAGATGTCGACCCGGCCCGACGACAGAAAGTACTGGCCCGGGAACTGCTCATTGCCCTGGTGGTACTGCTTATTTTCCTCTGGGGCGGCAGCAACCTGCTGGAGTTGCTCGGGCTGCGCCAGGAGTCCATCAGCATCGCCGGGGCGATCATCCTGTTCCTCATAGCCCTGCGCATGATCTTCCCCTCGCCCCACGGCATCATGGGCCAGATGCCGGAAGGGGAGCCCTTCATCGTCCCCCTGGCCATACCGATGGTGGCGGGCCCCTCGGCTCTCGCCGTGTCGATGCTGCTGGTCACCTCCAATCCCGGGCGCATGCTCGACTGGACCCTGGCGCTGGTCGGGGCCTGGGCCGCGGCGGCGGTGATGCTGATGTCCGCGCCCCTGCTGTTGCGCACCCTCGGCGACCGCGGCCTGACAGCGGTGGAGCGCCTGATGGGGATGATCCTGGTGATCATCTCCGTGCAGATGTTCTTCGAAGGCGTACAGAAGTTCCTTGGCGGCAACTGAGCCGACCACTTCGCGCTAACATCGCGCAGCGGGCCGCGCTGGCGCCCCCAAAGAGGCGACTTCCTGTTGCCACGGGCCCCTCATAGCAGTAGTTCCCACCCAGAAATGTAAATATTTCACATTTTTCGGCTGATCTTTGAGGCTGATCCGGATTCCCTCGTTTAACAAATGTGTAACGTGGCTATCCGCAGCCACATCACAACTCACGAATACACAACAGGGGTTGTTTTCTATGTTGAGAAAAAATCGTCTCACCCTGGCGGTTTCAACCGCCATCGGGCTGTCCGCCGCGTCAGTCCTCTCCTCAAACGCTCTGGCCCAGACGCCGGAAACCATCGAAGAAGTCGTAGTAACCGGTTCTCTCATCAAGCGCAATGACCTGGACAATGCACTGCCCGTCCAGGTGATCGGCGCCGACCAGATCAGCCGTATCGGCGTGGTCAACGCCGGCGAACTGATGACCAAAGTTCCCGCCATGCAGAACTTCACCACGCCCTCCGACTCCGTCGGTGGTGGCGGTGGCGGCCTGCGTACCGCCAACCTGCGCGGCCTCGGCAGCCAGTACACCCTGAGCCTGCTCAACGGCCGTCGTATGGCGCCGGCCGATTCCGGCTCGCAAATCGACCTGAACAACATTCCCATGGCCGCTGTCGAGCGTGTTGAAATCCTGACCGACGGCGCGTCTGCACTGTACGGCTCCGATGCGATTGCCGGTGTGGTGAACTTCATCCTCAAGGACGAAGTCGAGGAAACCACCATCAGCGTGCGCGGCAACCAGCCCGCGGAAGACGGCGGCGAGAGCTTCGTATTCGACGTGGTCACCGGCTTCGGCAGCCTCGAGGAAGACGGTTTCAGCCTGGTGGCAACCTACAGTCACGAAGAGCAGGACCCGCTGGCGGCAGCCGACCGCGACTTCGCCAAGTCCGGCTTCATCAACTTCAGCGACGGCGGCCAGTCACTGTACTTCGAGAACTCCTCCTCGAACTCCATCCCCGGCAACGCCTACGTTTACACCGCCGATTACGACAAGCTGATCACCGTCTTCAACCCGAACCGCATGGCCAACGGTAGCTGCGCCCAGCAAACCACCCCCAGCGGTAACAGCTGTCGCTTCGACTACGCCTCGACCGTGGAAATCCTCCCGGAACACGAGCGCGACACCCTGTACCTGAACGGCAAGATGAAGTTCACCGACAACCTGACCGGTTTCGCCACCGCGATGGTTTCCCAGTTCGAAACCACCAACCGCATCGCGCCTTACCCCACCGGCGAGATCCCCCTGCCGCTGGATTCCGACCTGGTCCAGGATTACGTCCTGCCCTACCTGAGCGCCGAAGAACTGGCCCAGGTGGGTGAAGTCACCGGCACCTGGCGCGCCCTGCCCGCCGACGGCCGTACCACCGAGTACCTGATCGACTCCTACAACTTCACTTTCGGTGTCCAGGGCAACGTCGGCGAGATCGACTACAGCCTGGCGGCGACCCACGCCACCACCGAAATCGAGCAGAACTACCCCACCGGCTGGCTGCTGCTGGACGAGTTCGTTGACCTGGCCACTTCCGGCGCGATCAACATCTTCGCCAGCCAGGACGAGTTCGGCCCCGAAGACAAGGCCGCGCTGGCTCCCGCTATCTACCACGGCCCCTGGGACAACGTTGAAAACACCCAGACCATGCTCGAAGGTAACGCTGCAATGCCGCTGTTCGACATGTCCGGCGGCGCCATGACTGTGGCAGCCGGTTTCGACTGGCGTACCAACAACTACGAGCGCACCATCGCCTCGGCCAACGCCAACGAAGAGCTGCTGTTCCTGTCCAAGGACACCGCCTACGAGCTGGAACGCGACCAGTGGGGCCTGTTCGTTGAAACCCTGTTCCCGGTTCTCGACAACCTCGAGCTGAGCGCTTCCGTACGTTACGACGACGTCGGTGCAACCTCCGACAAGCTGAACGGCAGTGGCGACATCGACTCCGGTGACAGCGACACCACCTACAAGATCAGCGGCCTGTGGAACGTTACCGACGCAATCGCCTTCCGCGGTTCTTTCGGCACCGGCTTCAAGGCGCCCTCCATGCGTGAAATCGGCGAACCGCAATCCGAGTTCGGTGTGACCTCCGGCACCTACGACTGCCCCTTCGGCGCGTCTGACCCCCGTGTCAGCTGGTGTAAAGCTGGTGAGAACCAGTACAACGTCTACCGCCAGGGTTCCGGCCTGCTGAGCTTCGAAACCTCAGAGCAGTACACCCTGGGTGTGGTGCTGACCCCCTGGGACAGCTTCGACATGACCGTCGACTACTGGAACATCCAGATCGACGACCAGGTTGACCGCATCACCGAGCAGCAGATCTTCAACAACCCCGCTGCCGCTGACGCCCTGGGCCTGTTCACCACCAAGACCAACCAGGCAACTGGCAAGGAAGAACTGGCGATCATCCAGGCGGCCGTGAACGTGGCCACCAAGGAAACCTCCGGTATCGACTACTCCATCAACCAGGGCTTTGAACTGGGTTGGGGTCAGCTCGACCTGGGCTTCCGCGGCACCTACGTCATCGATTCCGACAGCTCCCTCTACGGCAGCAGCCTGGGCCGCTTCGGCGCCGACGACGAAGTCGTGTTCCGCAACATCGCCAACTTCTCGGCGACCCTGTACCACGGCAACTTCACCCACACCCTGTTCATGAACTACAAGTCGGGCTACGACGATCAGGCACAGACTGTGGAAGTTACCGGTACCGGTGTACCGCTGGGTCAGGGTCCGGACACCACTGTCCAGCTGGAGATTCCCTCCTACACCACAGCTGACTACCAGCTGCGTTGGATGACCCTGAACGACAGCCTCGGCCTGACCTTCGGCGTACGCAACCTGGCGGACAAAGAGCCTCACCTGTCCCTGCGCACCAGCGGCGCCGGCCACCAGGTCGGCTGGGATCCCCGCTACACCGACGGCTTCGGCCGCACTTACTACCTGCAGGCCTCATACGCCTTCTAAAGCGGGTCCAGTAAGCGCAAACGAAAAACCCGGCTCATTGAGCCGGGTTTTTTTATGCCCGGGGGAAATCCGGACAGGGGGGTAGCGCGGCGCGGAAAGCGCCGGGCCTAGTCTTCAGCGGCGCCCTTGAAGGAAAGGCTGAAGCTGACCGGTACCGCCGTGCTGATGGCATTCAGGCCAGCCACCTCTCGCAGCGCATTGATGCCGTCGACGAGGCCGTAGTCATCGGCTCGCACCAGCACCGGATGCGGCGTCATCACCCGCATACTGGAGCCGTCGCTGAAGATGGTCACCGGGACGCTCAACTCCTTGTCGATGCCGTGTAGGGAGAGCTTCACCGGCACCTCGGTGGCGATGGTGGCGCCTTTGGCGACCTCGGCCAGAATCGCCGGATCGACCGCCGCGACAACGCTGGCGGTAGGGAAGTTCGCGGTATCGAAGAGCATTTCCTTCATCCGCCCGTCGCGCACCTCGATGGAGGTATTTACGCTGTTGAGATCGATCGTCAGCGAGACCTGGCCGTCCTGCCCGACGTAACCAACCAGACTGTCGAAGTGATGGGTCTCGGCAATACTGTCGTTCTTGATCGAGACGAAGTAGAGGCTGGAGTGGGCGCTATCCAGTTCCCATTGCGCCAGGGCGGGCAGGGACAGCGTGGTGAAGGCAGTAGCAAGAGCCAGTTTTCTCAACATGTTTTATCTCCCTTGAGTGTTGATCGAGTATAGACGGCCTGCAGGCTTGCGTTTTATTCGGTTGGGAGCAGACCGGCAGCAACAAGCCACACCTCCGGCTGGCGTGCACCCGGAGGCGGTCTGCAGCCTAGACGACCTCGGCGAGATCGCCCTTGCTCTCCAGCCAGGTCTTGCGGTCGCCGGAGCGTTTTTTCGCCAGCAGCATGTCGAGCATGTTGTGAGTGCCGTCGCCGGCGTCCTGCACCAGGCGCACCAGGCGGCGGGTGTCCGGGTCCATGGTGGTTTCGCGCAGCTGCAGGGGGTTCATCTCACCGAGCCCCTTGAAACGCTGCACATTGACCTTGCCGCGGATTTTCTCCGCCTCGATGCGGTCGAGCACACCCTGTTTCTCCGCCTCGTCGAGGGCGTAGTAGACCTCCTTGCCCACATCGACCCGGTACAGCGGTGGCATCGCCACGTAGACGTGGCCAGCGGCGACCAGGGCGGGGAAATGGCGCACGAAGAGCGCGCAGATCAGGGTGGCGATGTGCAGGCCGTCCGAGTCGGCGTCGGCGAGGATGCAGACCTTGCCGTAGCGCAGGCCGGAGAGGTCGTCACTGACCGGGTCGATGCCCAGGGCGACGGAAATATTGTGCACCTCCTGGGAGGCGAGGATTTCCTGGGAGTCCACCTCCCAGGTATTCAGGATCTTGCCGCGCAGGGGCAGGATGGCCTGGAACTCGCGGTCCCGCGCCTGCTTGGCGCTGCCGCCGGCGGAGTCACCCTCGACCAGGAACAGTTCCGAGCGCGCCGGGTCTTCACCCGAGCAGTCGGCAAGCTTGCCGGGCAGTGCGGGGCCGGCGGAGACTTTTTTCCGCACCACTTTCTTGGCGCTGCGCAGGCGGCTCTGGGCGTTGTTGATGCACAGCTCGGCGATTTTCTCCGCCTCCACCGTGTGCTGGTTCAGCCACAGGCTGAAAGCGTCCTTGGCCACCCCGGAGACGAAAGCCGCCGCCTCGCGGGAGGACAGCCGCTCCTTGGTCTGGCCGGAGAACTGCGGGTCCTCGAGCTTGGAGGAGAGCACGTAGGCGCAGCGGTCCCAGATGTCGTCCGGGGTCAGCTTCACGCCCCGCGGCAGCAGGCTGCGCAGCTCGCAGAACTCGCGCATGGCGTCGAGCAGACCGGTGCGCAGACCGTTGACATGGGTGCCGCCCTGCGGGGTGGGAATGAGGTTCACATAGGATTCCGCGGTGACCTCGCCGCCCTCGGGCAGCCACTGCACCGCCCAGTCGACACCCTCGCTGGAGCCGCTGAAGCTGCCGGTAAAGGGCTGCTCCGGCACCACCGGGTAATCGATGGTGGCGTCGGAGAGGTAATCGCTGAGGCCGTCCTCGTAGTACCACTCCTCGCTCTCGTTCTTTTTCTCGTCGGTAAACTTCACCCGCAGGCCGGGGCAGAGTACCGCCTTGGCCCGCAGCAGATGCACCAGGCGCGGCACGGAAAAATTCACCGAGTCGAAGTACTTCGGGTCGGGGGTGAATTTGACCGTGGTGCCGGTGTTGCGCTTGCCGCAGGTGTCGATGAGCTCCAGGTCGGAGGTTTTATCGCCGCCGGAGAAACGGATGCGATGGACACCGCCGTCGCGGCGGATGGTCACCGTCAGGTCGCTGGAAAGGGCATTCACCACCGAGACGCCCACGCCGTGCAGACCGCCGCTGAACTGGTAGTTCTTGCTCGAGAACTTGCCCCCGGCGTGCAGGGTGGAAAGGATCACCTCCACTCCCGGCTTGCCCTGTTCCGGGTGAATATCCACCGGCATGCCGCGGCCGTTGTCCGTCACCGTCAACGAACCGTCCCCGTGCAGGGTGACGTCGATCTGGTCAGCGTGGCCGGCGAGGGCCTCGTCGACGCTGTTGTCGATGACCTCCTGGGCGAGGTGGTTGGGGCGAGTGGTATCGGTGTACATGCCCGGGCGCTTGCGCACGGGCTCGAGGCCGGTCAATACCTCGATATCTTCAGCGGTGTACTGGCTCATTCAGGCTCGGTTATAGAAGTGGGTAACGCTCCCGCGCATTGTACATGAGGGTGGGGGAAACTCACCTCATTGCGTGCCAATGTCGGGTTTAATCTGCGGCCTGCGCCGCGCAGTGCACAGGCTATTCGTAACCGTCGGACTCGAGATCCACCACGAAGCTGGCATCGGTGACCCGCGAAACCCCGCTGTGGATAGTGCCGTCCGGGGACAATTCCAGCCAGCGGTAGCCCGGCGGGCTGTCGTCGGCCTTGAACTCGACGCTGCCCGGGGCGAACTGGACGCAGGTCGAGGGGGAGGCGAGCAGTTTTACCGGCCCGCGCCAGGCATCGATCTCCTGGTGCACATGGCCCCAGAGCACGCCGCGCACATTGGGGAAGGCATCGATGACCTGCCACAGGGCCTCGGCATCGGTGACGATCTGCCGGTCCAGCCAGGCGCTGTCGATCAACACCGGGTGGTGGTGCAGGCAGAGCAGTGTGTGCAAACCCGCCGCCGCGCCCTGCTCGAGGCAGGCCGCAAGCCGTTCCAGCTCGGCCTCGCCTATATTGCCGCGGACCTCGCCGGTCAGCTGGGAATCCAGCATGAGAATCTGCCAGGCGCCCATGCGAATTTCGCCGCACAGCTCGTCGCCGTCACCGATCGCCGTGCGCATTTCCTGCCGGTTGTCGTGATTCCCCGGCAGCCAGGCACAGGGGGCGGGTATCCGCTGCAGGTAGCCCTGCAGGCGCCGATAGGCGGAGAGCGCGCCACGGTCGGACAAATCACCGGTGGCCAGCACCAGGTCGACAGCCGAGCGCTCGCGCAGGGCCCGCTCGATCACCAGCTGCAGGGAGCGGTCGGTGTCCATGCCGAGCAGCGTACCGCCCGGCTGGGCGCAGAGGTGGGTATCGGTGAGCTGCAGCAGGTGCAGGGTTTCTCCAGTGGGCGTGATACAGCGCGGCTTGGTCATCAAGAGAGACATGAGTAAGCGCTTGCTTCGCGCTCAGGCCCGCTGGCCCAGGGGGAGGGAACTGCGCCCCTGGGCGAGGCAGTGCTCAAGCCAGTCGGCGAGAAAGCGGTTCTGCTGGGATTTTTCATCCCGCTGGTGCATCTGCGGATTGGGGTAGCGGTAGCGCGGTTGCACCTGCCGGTGCGCCTGGAAACTGCCCACTTCCAGCATCCCGGCATCGTGGTAGGCGCGAACCTCGAGGCGCAGGCTGCCCAGCCAGCGCTCGCTGCCGTTGCTCTGGTACAGGCGGAATATGGTGGTGTAGCGGGAGCGCTCGACGACCTCGAGGCTGACGTGGGCGCCACCGAGGTGGAACTCGCGCCGGTTGGCGGACTCATAGTCGGGGAACAGGCGCATCAACCGGGCGTAGTTGGCCTCGCAGGTCGCGTGCAACTCGCTCAGGTTAACCACCGACTGTTTGTGTTTTGCGTACTGCAAGACTGCCTCCCCAGGGCGGACATCAGCATGCCGCGACCACACCTGCCCGGACTCTCATAACGTGGACACAGAATGAGTGTAACACTTATGATTAACAGAGCTACGGGCAAATTTGCGCCGCGGTTCACACAACTATAATCCCGGGCATGAACCCCATTCTGGCGCCGCCAGGCGGTTCTTCCCACGCCCGGGAAATTTAAGGAGTACCAATGAAACGTACCGGATTAGCCCTCCTGGCACTGGCTGTATCCATTGCCGCCTGGCCCGCGCACGCCGAATCCCTGCTCGACATCTACGAGCTGGCACTGGAAAACGACGCCGAGCTCAAGGCCCAGGAAGCGAGCTATCTCGCCAACCGGGAAGCCAGGAATCTCGGCCTCTCCGGGCTGTTGCCCCAGGTGGGGGCACAGTACTCCCGCTCGGGCTCCGACCTCGACACGGACTCGGAGAACCTGCAGCTCAGCCCGAACGGCGTGGTCAGTGTCGACAGCACCACCAATACCGACACGATTTCCAAGGGCTGGCAGGTGTCCCTGAGCCAGCCACTCTTCGACCTGCCCGCCTGGTTCGGCTTCCGCGAAGGGGAACAGCTGTCGCAGCAGGCCGAGGCGACCTTCGCCGGCAACCAGCAGAACCTGATCGTGCGCGTGGTCGAGGCCTACCTCGCCGTCCTGCGCGCCCGGGACAACCTCGAGGCATCCAAGGCCCAGGAGCGCGCCTTCGAACGGCAGCTGGAGCAGACCCAGCAGCGTTTCGATGTCGGCCTGATCGCCATCACCGATGTGTATGAGGCACAGGCTGCCTACGACCTCTCCCAGGTCAACCGTATCGTCGACGAGAACAGCGTTTCGGTGGCCCTGGAACAACTCTCCGTGCTCACCGGGCAGAGCCACAGCAGCCTGATGCTGCTCAGTGAGGATTTCGGCATCACCCCGCCCGAGCCGACAGACCGCGCCGCCTGGGTCGACTTCGCCCTGCAGAACAATTTCAGCCTGCAGGCCGCGCGCTACGCCGAGGAGGCGGCGCACCAGGCCTCCAAGGCCAGCACCTCGGAACATGCGCCGACGATCTTCGGCAGCTACGCCTACTCCGACAACGAGACCGACGGCTCACGCAGTATCGAGCCCGCGACGAACTTCCTCACCTCGCCCTACAACGCCACCGAAGGCGACGTCTGGGAGCTGCGCATCGAGATGCCCCTGTTCGCCGGCGGCGGCATCAGCGCACAGCGCCGTCGCGCCGCGCAGGAATACATCGCCGCCCAGGAAAACCGCATCAACCTGATGCGCAACACCGTGAGTGCCACCCGCTCCCTGCACATGACAGTGATGAGCGACGTCTCCCGGGTGGCGGCGCGCAAGCAGAGCATCGTCTCGTCCAAGAGCGCGCTCGACGCGACCCAGGCCGGCTACGAGGTCGGCACCCGCAATGTGGTCGACGTGCTCAACGCGCAGCAGACGCTGTACGCGGCCGAGCGCGACTACGCCAACAGCCGCTACGACTACATCAACGACCTGCTGCAGCTCAAGGAGCAGGCCGGCCTGCTCAGCCCCGAGGACGTGGTGCGGCTGAACTCCTTCCTCGAGGAGCCGCCGGCACCGACCGCCGCTACCGGCCCCTGAGAGCTCAGTGGCCGGGCAACAGCCCGGCCAGCATTTCCAGCATCGCAGCCTTCGCCCCGCGATTGGCGGCCACCACCTCGGCCGCCGCGCTGCCCATTTCCTCAAGCAGATCAGCATCACCCAGCAATGACCGCACGGTGGCCGCGAGGGGCTCGGCCCCGGCCAGCTGCCGCATGCCGCCAGCGGCGCAGAGCAGGCGAGTGATCTCGCTGAAATTGAACATCTGCGGCCCGCAGATCACCGGTACACCCCAGGCCGCCGCCTCCAGCGGGTTCTGCCCGCCGTGGGGGACGAAGCTGCCGCCGACGACGCACAGCGTCGCGACGCCGCTCAACAGCAACAGCTCGCCCATGGTGTCGCCCAGCAGGACTTCATCGGCGGCGGCCACAGCGCTGCCCGCAGAGCGCCTGACCAGCGCAAACCCGCGCTCCCGGCACAGCCGGGCGACCTCGTCGAAACGCTCCGGGTGCCGCGGCACCAGCAGGCACAGCAACTCGGGGATGCCCGCGCGCGCCGCGCTGAAGGCGTCGAGAATCAGGGCCTCCTCACCGGGGTGAGTGCTGGAACCGAGCAGGACCGGCCGGCCGAGGGACTCGCGCAGCTGCCGCGCCGAGAGGCGTAGCTCCTCGACCAGTTCGACTTCGAACTTCAGGCTGCCGGTCACCCGGCAGCACGCGGCGGGCAAGCCCAGGGCGATCAGGCGCTCGGCGTCCGCAGTGGACTGGCAGGCGGCCAGGTCGACATTAGTGAGCATCGGCCGGGTAAGCGCGCTGAAACGCTCGTAGCCCCGGGCAGAGCGGGCGGACATGCGCGCGTTGGCCAGCAGCACCCGGCAACCCGTGCGCTGGCTGTAATGGAGGAGGTTGGGCCACAGCTCGGTTTCCATCAACACCAGCACATCCGGTCGCACACGGCGCAGGAAGCGCCGCACGGCACCGGGCAAATCCCAGGGACAATAGACGTGGAAGACCCGCTCGCCGAACATCTCCCGCACCCGTGCCGAACCGGTCGGGGTGGTGGTCGTCACCATGATGCGGGCGTCGGGAAATTGCTGCAGACAGGCCTCCACCAGCGGGCGGGCGGCGATGCTTTCGCCCACGGAGGCGGCGTGGAACCAGATCGTCGGCGTTGCCGCGCCGGCAGGCGGCGGGAACCAGCCGAAGCGCTCGCCGAGACGCCGCCGGTAGGCCGGCGCGCGGCGCGAACGCCAGAGCATGCGCGCCAGCAAGAGCGGGATCAACAGGTAGAAGAGGGCGCTATACAGGTAGCGCATCGGCGACTCCCGGCCGGAAAAGACGCGCCAAGAATACCTCAAGCGCGACGGCTTCGCCCGGCGGGAGCGGCCCGCGCCTTGCCACCCGCAGGCAAACCCGCTACTTTGCCCTGCCATTTCACGCGGACGGGCCAATGATCAGCGGGCTTCCCGACAACATCGACAGTATCAAGGGCTTCCTCGCCACCGCCGAGGGCGAGGCGCTGTATCGCCACAGCGCGGCGGCCAGCCGCCTCGGGCCGGCGCTGGAGATTGGCAGTTACTGCGGCAAGTCCACAATCTACATCGGCCTCGGCTGCCGGGAGAGCCAGTCCACCGTATTTGCTCTGGACCACCATCGCGGCTCCGAGGAGCACCAACCCGGGGAGTTCTTCCACGACCCGGAGCTTTACGATGCCGAACTCGCCGCCTTCGACAGCTTCCGCGAATTTCGCCGCAACATCGAGCGCGCCGGGCTGCGCGACACCGTGGTGCCGGTAGTGGCCGGCTCGGCGGCCGCCGCCAGGCAGTGGCGCACCCCCCTGGGCATGCTGTTCATCGATGGCGGCCACAGTCTCGACGCCGCCCTGCTGGACTACCGTTGCTGGAGTCCCTGGTTGCTGCAGGGTGGAATTCTCGCTGTGCACGACCTGTTCGAGGATGCCCGCGAGGGCGGCCAGGCGCCCTTCGCCATCTACCGCATGGCGCTGGCCTCCGGGCAGTTCGAGGAAATCGAGCGGGTGGCCAGCCTGGGTATCCTGCGCCGCCTCTGATCGACCGCCCGCGCGGGCGCCCGCCTCAGTCGACGCGGCGCTTGCGTGTACTGCTGTCGGCCGCCAGCAGCTTGACGCTGCAGAACAGGCCCGAGGCCGCAGTGTGGCGCGTCAGGGCATCCGCGGCCAAGAGGATGGCAGCCGCCGTCCAGGTGGGTTTCTCGTCCGGCCAGAGCAGGTCTTCCACCAGCTGGTAACCGGTCCAGTAGCTGCCGTCAGCCAGCCGCCATTGCTGCAGCCAGCTGTAGACCTCCACCGCCCGGGCGTGATCGCCCGCGGCGAGCAGGGCCAGTACCAGCTCACAGCTCTCGGCGATGGTTACCCAGGGCTGGTCGGAGACACAGCGGCAGCCGAGACCGTCCTCGACGAACACCTCCCAGCGACTTTTCAGCCGTGCCCGCGCTTCGGCCTGCGGCAACACACCTGCCAGCACCGGGTAGAACCAGTCCATCGAGTAGCGCGACTTGCTCTCCCAGGTACGATCGAAACGCTCCGGGTGGTGGCGCAGGGCGCGACCGAGACTTTCCCGCGCGGCCGTCCACTCCGGCCGCGGCTCGCCCAGGGTAACGGCGATATTATGGGCGCATTCGAGGCTCTTGTAGATCGACGAGCAGCCGGTGACCAGGGCGTCTTCCCTGGCCGTGCCGTCCGCATCCACCGCCCAGTGAATGTCGCCTTCGGCGGTTTGCAGGGACAGCACGAAGGCCATGGCGCGCTCGACCATCGGCCACATCTCGCCCAGGAAGCCCACTTCACCGGTGATCAGGTAGTAGTGCCACACGCCGGTGGCGACATAGGCAACAAAGTTGCTCTCCCGCCGGCCCTCCTCGCAATTGACCACACCGTCCCGGTAGGAGGCCCACCAGCTGCCGTCTTCCAGCTGTTCCCGCTGCAGCCAGCCAAAGGCGCGCCGGGCCGCGGCGAACTCGCCGCCGATGGTCAGGCCCATGGCCGCCTCGACGTGATCCCAGGGATCGGTGTGGCCGCCGGGAAACCAGGGCAATTCGCCGCTGGGGCGCTGGCAGTCGACGATGAACTGCACCGTGGGGCGCAGGAATTCCTCGGGATAGAGCCCGGGACTGAGATAAATACCGCTCAAACTGCCGCCTCCTTGCGGAAATACATGACCACACTCTTGCCCATCAGCGGGTTGAGCAGGCGCTCACTGACCCGGGTCAGGCGGGGCCGCTGCATGATGTCCCAGACCAGCAGCCGGTGGTACTGGCGCACCAGCCACTGCTCGTCGTTGCCCCAGAACAGGCACTTCAGCCACCAGAAGGGGGCGTGCAGGGCGTGGGCCCAGTGCCGGTGGTAGTGCTGCAGGCCGAGGCCCTCAATTTCCCGGCGCAGTTCCCGGGCGCGGAAGATGCGGATATGGCCGCCCGGCGTGTTGTGGTACGCCTCGCTCAGGGCCCAGCAGATTTTCTCCGGCCAGCGCCGCGGCACGCTGGCGCAGAACAGCCCGCCGGGCTTCAGCACACGCTCGATCTCGCGCAGTGCCGCCCGGTAGTCCGGAATGTGCTCAAGCACCTCACTGCAGATGATCTTGTCGAAGGTATCGTCGGCAAAGGGCAGGGCGAGGGCACTGGCCGAAGAGAGGCTGAAACTCCGCCCGCGGGGTTCCGGCGCCGCGAACTGCTGCATTTTTTCCCGCGTCGTCAGCAGGTCGGCATGGCACAGGTCGACGCCGATGGAGTGCACCTCGGCTTCCAGGTAGGCGTGGATGACGTGGCGCCCCTCGCCGCAACCGAGGTCGAGAACCAGATCGCCCGCGGCCAGCGGCAGGTGTTCGAAATCAACTGTCTGCACGCGCCAGCATCTCCGCGTAGTAATCGCTCATGCGTTGGGCGCAGCGCTCCCAGCTGAAGTTATCCAGGATCCGTTCGCGGCCGGCCTGGCCGAGTGAGGCCCGGCGCTGCGGGTCGCGCAGCAGGCTGTCGATCGCCTGTGCCAGCGCATCCGGCGACTGGGTCGGCACCACCATCGCGGCAGCGCCGACGACTTCCGGCAGGGCGCCCCCATCCGTCGACACCAGGGGCACGCCGCAGGCCATCGCCTCCGCCGCCGGTAATCCGAAACCTTCGTAGACCGAGGGCACCACGGCGATGCTGGCCTCGGCGTAATATTCGACCATCTGCTCGGTGCTGATGCCGCTGACAAAGCGGACGCGGCCTTCCAGCCCGAGCTCGGCCAGCAGGCGCTCAGTCTCGCCCCCGGGCCGCGGCTTGCTGACCACGAGCAACTCCAGCTCCGGCCAGCTCTCGAGCAACTGGGCGTAGGCGCGCAGCAGGTAGCGCAGGCCCTTCAGCGGTGCGTCGGCGGAACAGGTCGCCATCAGCCGCAGGGGCCGACGCTCGATCTGCGGCAGGGGGCGAAAGACGCTGGTGTCGACACCGATAGGAACGACATCGATGCCCGCCGGCTGCAGGCCGAAGTCGCGGGCGATGTCCTGGCGCGAGCTTTCCGACACCGTCACCACGTGGCGCAACTGGCGCGTCACGCGGATCTGCATGCCGATGAACGAGTGCCAGCGCCTCACCAGCAGGCGCTGCAGCGGGGTTTCCGCTGCAGCGAGGGCGATGCGCAGGTCGCTGGTAATCGGGTGGTGCACCGTGGTGACCAGCGGCAGGCCCATGCGCTGCAATTCCAGCATGCCGTAGCCGAGGCACTGGTTGTCGTGGATCACGTCGTAGCGAGCGCCGTGCTGACGCAGGTACTTCACCACGCGGCGACTGAAAGTATAGGGTTCGGCAAAACCGCCGGTGAGCTTGCTGCTCCACTCGATGATATTGCTCATCGACCTGAGGTGGCGGGGCCGCAGCGAACGCAGGCCGTGCTGGTAGAGATCGAGGCTGGGCAGGGGAACAAAGCCGACCCGGGGATCGAGCTCCGGATAGGGCGGGCCGGAGATCACATCCACCTGGTGGCCGGCTTCGACCAGTGCCTTGCTGAGGTAACGCAGGTAGATGCCCTGGCCGCCGCCGTGGGGATTGCTGCGGTAGCCCAGAAGTGCGATCCGCAGGGGCCGCGCCGGAAATGGCGACAGGGCTGGCCGACGACCGAGCCCGGCCGGAATTGTTTCTGGCTGCGTAATATCAGCGTCCTCAGTTATCTCGAATCAGGAGGGAAAGCAGATCCGCGTGCATGGAACTGACCCGGCACTAGTTCCATACCGGACCCCGAATTCTAAGCAGGGGTGATGCAAAAAGCCAGCCACCGACAGCCCACCATCGATTCCGCTATAATCGCGGCCTTCCAGGTACCCGAGCAGGCCATGAGCAACACAACCTACAGAGGCATCATCCTTGCCGGCGGCTCCGGCACCCGCTTGCACCCGCTGACCAGCACCGTGTCGAAGCAGCTGATGCCGGTCTACGACAAGCCGATGATCTACTACCCGCTGGCCACGCTGATGCTGGCCGGCATTCGCGACATCCTGGTCATCACCACGCCCCGCGATCAGGCCGCGTTCCGGGAACTGCTCGGCGATGGTGCGCAGTGGGGCATCGACATCAGCTACACGGTGCAGCCCAGTCCGGACGGCCTCGCCCAGGCCTTCATCCTCGGCGAGGAGTTCATCGGCGACTCGCAGGTGGCACTGGTCCTCGGCGACAATATCTTTTACGGCGGCGGCTTCACCCAGAAACTGCGCAGCGCCGCCCAGCGCGACAGCGGCGCCTCGGTGTTCGCCTACTACGTACAGGACCCCGAGCGCTACGGCGTGGTGTCCTTCGACGCCGACGGCATCGCCCGGGATATCGAGGAAAAGCCGGCCAGGCCGAAATCCCACTACGCCGTGACCGGCCTGTATTTCTACGACAACGACGTCATCGACATCGCCAGGAGCGTCAGGCCCTCGGCCCGCGGCGAACTGGAGATCACTGACGTCAACCGCCACTACATGCAGCGCGGCGACCTCAATGTCGAGGTGATGAGCCGCGGCACCGCCTGGCTCGACACCGGCACCCACAACTCCCTGCTCGACGCCGCCAACTTCATCCGCGTGGTGGAGGAGAGGCAGGGCCTGAAAATTGCCTGTCCCGAGGAGGTGGCCTTCCGCATGGGTTACATCAGCGCGGAGGAGTTGCTGGCCCTGGCCAGCCCGCTGGAGAAGAGCGGCTATGGCATCTACCTGAAGGGCCTGCTGGGCGAAGATGGGGTAGTTTTTGATGATGTTTGAGCCCACTCCACTCGCAGGAGTCTACCTGGTCACGCCGAGAGTGTTTGGCGACGAGCGCGGCTTTTTCATGGAGAGCTGGAACGCCAGGACCTTTGCCGACGCCGGCTTTGCCCTCGACTTCGTGCAGGACAACCACAGCCGCTCCGCGCGCGGCATCCTGCGCGGCCTGCACTACCAGACCGAACACACCCAGGGCAAGCTGGTGCGGGTCACGGCCGGCGCCGTGTTTGACGTGGCGGTGGACATGCGCCGCGACTCGCCGACCCTCGGCCAGTGGTTCGGCGCCACCCTGAGCGCGGACAATCACCAGATGCTCTGGGTACCGCCGGGTTTTGCCCACGGCTTCTACGTGCTCAGCGACAGCGCGGATTTCCTCTACAAGTGCACCGACATCTACCACCCGGCCAGCGAGGTCTCACTGGCCTGGGACGACCCGGAGGTCGGTATCGAGTGGCCGATTCCCGCCGGGGAGACACCGCAGCTATCGGGCAAGGATGCCCAGGGCCTGGCCTTCGCCGCGGCGCCGCGGCTGGGCTGAAAGCCAGACGCAGCGCCGGGCTAACGCGCTAGCGGTCGAGCAGGGGCCGCCACCAGTCCTCGTTGGCCAGGTACCAGTCGATGGTCTTCGCCAGGCCGGTCTCGAAGGTCTCCGCGGGCGCATAACCGAGCTCGCGCGTGGCCTTGCTGGCGTCGATCGCATAGCGCCAGTCGTGGCCGGCGCGGTCCTCGACAAAGCGGATCAGTTCCCTGCAGGCCCCGCCTGTTGCCGCGGGCGATTGCGGGAAGCGCGAGGCCAGCCCGGCATCCGCCGCGAAGCGCGCATCCACCTGTTCACAAAGCAGCTCCACAATCGACAGGTTGTTCCACTCGTTGTTGCCGCCGATGTTGTAGGTCTCGCCTACCACGCCCTGCAACAGCACTTTCTCGATCCCGCGGCAGTGGTCCTCCACGTAGAGCCAGTCGCGGATATTGCTGCCATCGCCGTACACCGGCAGCGGCAGGCCGCGGAGGATATTGGTCAGGCACAGGGGAATCAGTTTTTCCGGGAAGTGGTAAGGCCCGTAGTTGTTGGAACAGTTGCTGGTGGTCACCTGCAGGCCGTAGGTGTGATGCCAGGCCCGCACCAGGTGATCCGAGGCCGCCTTGCTCGCCGAGTAGGGCGAATTCGGCTCGTACTTCTGCTCCTCGTGGAAGCCCGGCGCGTCGGGTGCCAGGGAGCCGTAGACCTCGTCTGTGGAGACGTGGTGAAAGCGGTGCGGGCGGGGCGTGTCGCCGCCCAGCCAGTGCGCCCGGGCGGCCTCCAGCAGGACCTGGGTGCCGACGACATTGGTCTCGATAAACGCCGCCGGGCCGCTGATCGAGCGGTCGACATGGCTCTCCGCGGCGAAGTGCACCAGGGTATCGACCTCGAACTGCTGCAACGCTCCCAGCACCGCGGCGTAATCGCGGATATCCGCCTGCAGGAAGTGGAAACCCTCGCTGCCCTCCAGTGAGGCGAGGTTGGCGCGGTTACCGGCGTAGGTCAGGGCGTCGAAGGCGACCACGCTGTCCCGCGGGTATTGCCGCCGCCAGTGGTGAACGAAGTTGGCTCCGATAAAACCGGCGGCACCGGTGACCAGGAGGGAACGGGACATGGGGTACTCCTTGCTCAATGCGCCGCGGCGAGTTCTGCCAGCATGCACCGCAGGTTCTGGCGCCAGTGGACGCCGGGTAGTTCGAGGTCGCGCCAGGCGTCGCTCTTGTCGAGCACGCTGAATGCCGGGCGGCGGGCCGGGGTCGGGTAGGCGCTGCCGGGAATCGGGCGGATGTCGGGCAGTGTGTCCAGCAGGCCCAGGGCCAGTGCCTCTTCGCCGATGGCGACCGCAAAGTCGTACCAGCTGCAGGCGCCGGCGTCGCTCCAGTGGTAAATACCCGAAAGCTGCGGCCGCTCCACCGCCCGCCACAGCGCCTGCGCCAGGCCCGCCGCCCAGGTGGGGGTGCCGACCTGGTCCGCGACGACGCCGAGCTGATCGCGCTCCGCCATCAGGCGCAGCATGGTTTTGACAAAATTGGCGCCCAATGCCGAGTAAACCCAGGCGGTGCGAACGACAAGCGCCTGTGGCAATAGCCGCTGCAGGCGCTGCTCACCGACGAGTTTGCTCTGGCCGTATACCCCGAGCGGCCCGGGCCGGGCGTCCGGGGTATAGGGCCGGCTGGCCTCGCCATCGAAGACGAAGTCCGTGGAGACATGCAGCAGCCGCGCGCCGGACTGCGCACAGGCCCGGGCCAGGTTCTCCACGCCGCTGGCGTTGATGCGCATGGCCGCAGCTACTTCGCTCTCGGCGCGATCCACCGCGGTATAGGCGGCGGCATTGATCACCACGGAGGGCGCGAGTTCGGCGATCGAGCGCGCAACCTGCTCGCTGTCGCCGATGTCCAGCTCCGCCCGCGAGAGCGCGTGGCAGCTAGCTGCCGCGGGCGCGCTGCGCGCAAGCTCCTGGCCGAGCTGGCCGCCGGCGCCGGTTATCAGGATTGTCTGGGCCACTGATGCTTACTCAACACAGGCTTGCAAAGGGCGCCCATCTTACTAGCTGTGCCGTGACGCGCCCACCCCCGGCGCCGCCGGCAAGCGCCGCTCCAGAGCCTCGACCAGCACCTCGGCCTGGGAGTAGAGATCGGTCAGGCGCAGGTAGGCCTGGCCGGTCTCGCGACACTGGGAGCGGTAGAAACCGTCGATGCAGCGCAGCACCGCGTGGTCGAGGTCTTCCTGCTGGAAGGGCGCGCGCAAGACCAGCCCGGCCCGCGCCGCGGCGATATGCCGGGCGTAACCGCTGGTTTCACTGGCAATCACTGGCAGCTGCGCCACCAGGGCCTGCAGCAAGACCCTGCCCGCCGCCTCGGGCTGGGCCGGATGTACCAGCACATCCGCCGCGTGCAGCAGCCCGTCGAGGGGCTGCTTGCCACTGAGAAAATGCAGTGCGTCGCGCACCCCCAGCTTTCGCGCCAGGTGATGGTAACTGCGGTAGCGTCCGGCGCCGGCGACCACCAGCCGCATTTGCTGGTGCGGCTGGACTTCCCGGGCGTGGGCCAGGGCGCGGATGGCGCGGGCCAGGCCCTGGCGCTCGAAGTCGCTTCCAGCGAACAACAGTACCAGCTCGCCCTCCGCCAGCTCCCAGCCCTGGCGCAGTGCCCGGCGCAACTCGCGGGACTGCTCCACGGGTATTTCCCGCGCGACGCCCGGCGGCAGGAGCAGCTGATCGCTGCCCGGCGGTCCGTAGCAGGTGTTGAAACGGGCCTGCTGCAACTCACTGAGATACAGCAGCAGCGGGGCGGGTTGTGCGCTGAGCGCCTGCGTCTCCAGCGCCAGCAGCTCGCGGCCGGCTCCGCCGAGGCGCCCGGCCCAGCCCCGCGGGCGTCGGTCCGGTCGGGGCAGGTCACTGAGCAGCAGGGCGTCGAGCCCGGGCAGGGGGTCGAGGCCGAGCACCGCATCCGGCCGGCACAGACCGAGCAGTTCGCGCACCTGGGCAGCAAAGGCCACCCGCTGGCGCTCCGCGCCGCGTCCCTTGACCCGCAGTTGCTGCCAGTTCGCGACATCGGCGGGCACTGTTGCCGCGCACGCGCTGTACACGCTGCAGCGGTGCCCGCGTCGCTGCGCCAGGGCGAGGAACCCGGCCAGGTCGAATTCCGCCGCCACGGCAGCCGGGTCGAAAACGGTTATTGCCAGCTGCACCTGCGCCCTCAGTCCTTGTCAAACAGTGACTGCCAGACGCTGCGTACCAGCGCGCGCTGCCCGGCGAATTCGGCCGCATCGACCTCTCCCGGCAGTTGCTGCAGGGCGAGCTGGTGCGAGGCTCCACGGTAGGCGAGGTAGGCCTCGCCGAGTCCACGTGCGCGCTCGGCGCTGACCAGGTCCGCCGCCTCCAGGGTCTCGAGGATGCGCATGTTGTCCGGCCAGCGGGCGAGGGCGGGGTGATCGTGGGAGCAGGCCAGCACCGCGAACTGCACCATGAACTCGATGTCGACGATGCCGCCACTGCCCTGTTTCAGGTGGAAACGGCCCTCCTGCTCAGCGGGCAGGAGATGCTCGCGCATGCGCTGGCGCATTTTGACTACTTCGTCCGCCAACGCCCGGGAATCGCGCCGCTGGCAGAGGATTTCCCGGCGGATGTCCTCCACCGCCTGCGCCACACTGGCGTCGCCGGCCACATGGCGGGCGCGCACCAGCGCCTGGTGCTCCCAGGTCCAGGCGTGACTGCGCTGGTAATTGCCGAAGGCCTCGACGCTGGGCACCAGCACGCCGGAGTCGCCGTCCGGGCGCAGGCGCATGTCCACCTCGTAGAGCTGACCGAGGGCCATGCGCGCCTCGAGGATATGGATCAGGCGCTGGGCCAGGCGGGTATAGAACACCGCGTTGTCGATGCTGCGCTCGCCGTCGGTAACGCCCTGCACGTGGCTGCTGGTGACGAAGACCAGGTCGAGATCCGAGCCGTAGCCGAGTTCGATGCCGCCCAGCTTGCCGTAGCCGAACACGGCCAGGCCGTAGCCGTCGCTGTCGCGGGCCGGCTCGCCATACTTGCGGGTAAGGTCCGCCCAGGCCACGGCCAGCGCGTGCTCCAGCACCACCTCGGCGATCCAGGTCAGGTTGTCACTGACCTTCATCACCGGCAGGCGGCCGGCGACTTCGCTCGCCGCCACCCGCAGTACCTGGGCCGCCTTGAAGTAGCGCAGGGCATCCATCTGCGCCTCGAGGTCGTCGATCGGCAGGCGACCCACCTCCTGCGCCAGCAGGTCACGCAGGTCCTCCTTGCCGGGCGGCTGGTAGAGCGCGGCGCGATCGAGCAGTTCATCGAGCAGGGCGGGGCGCCGGGTTACCTGGTCGGCAATCCACGGGCTGGCGGCGCACAGCCGCACCAGTTCGTCGAGGGCCGGGGGGTTCTCCAGCAACAGCACCAGGTAGGCGCTGCGCCGGGCCACCGCCACCACCAGCGGCAGCAGCCGCTGCAGGGCGAGGTCGGGATTGGCAGTCTCGGCGCAGGCGCCGATCAGCTGCGGCATGAACTGGTCCAGGCGGTCGCGGCCCGTGGCCTGCAGGGTCTGCACCCGCGGGCTGGCGCGGAACTCGAGCAGGGCCGCGCAGGCGGCTTGCGCCTCGGCATAGCCCAGGGCGCCCAGGGCAGCGGCATCCAGGGTGTCGTTCCACAGGTAGGCCAGGTCCGCCTCCGCCTCGACACTGTCCTCCTCCGGCGGCGCAATCAGGCCGGCAAAGTGTGCGGCGACGCGGCGCCGATGTGCATCCAGCGTCTCGCGGTAGCTCGCCCAGGCGGGGAAACCCATCACCAGGGCCATGGCGGCGCGGGGCAGCTCATCCACCGGCAACTCCTGGGTCTGGCGGTCGGCATAGCCCTGAATCGCGTGCTCGCTGTCGCGCAGGAAGAGGTAAGCGGCGCGCAGTTCCGTGGCCACCTCGGCAGGCAGGCAACCCAGTGCCACGCACTCCTCCAGGATCGCCAGCAGTTCGCGCTGCTGCAGGCCGAGGTCGCGGCCGCCGCGGATCAGCTGAAAGCACTGGGCGATGAATTCCACCTCGCGGATGCCGCCGCTGCCGAGCTTGACGTTGTCCTCCAGGCCGCGGCGCCTCACCTCCGCGCTGATCATCTGCTTCATGTTGCGCAGGCTCTCGATGGCGCTGAAATCGACGTAGCGGCGGAAGACGAACGGCCGCAGTTCGTCCATCAGGGCGGCCGCGCGCTGCGGGTCGCCGGTCACCGGGCGCGCCTTGATCATCGCGTAGCGCTCCCAGTCCCGGCCCTGGTCCTGGTAGTACTCTGCCAGCGCGGCAAAACTGTGCACCAGGGCGCCGCTCTCGCCGTAGGGGCGCAGGCGCATGTCGACCCGGAACACAAAGCCCTCGCCGGTCTGCTGGTCGAGGGCGCTGATCAGGCTCTGGCCGAGCTTGATGAAGAACTGCTCGTTGCTCACCGAGCGCTTGCCACCCTCGGTTTCGCCGCTTTCCGGGTAGGCGAATATCAGGTCGATATCCGAGGAGACATTGAGTTCGTTGGCGCCCAGCTTGCCCATTGCCAGCACCACCATCTGCTGGTGCTCACCGCTGTGACGGCCGAGCGGCCGCCCCAGGCGCTGTTCCAGCTCGGGCTGCAGGACCGCCAGGGCCTCGGCGATGCAGGCATCCGCCAACGCCGAGGTATCGGCAATGGTCTCGCGGGTGTCCGCGAGGCGGCAGAAATCGCGCCAGACGATGCGCGCCATGTAGTACTGGCGGAAATGGCGCAGGACGGAGAGGAGCTCCGCACCGCGGGTGGCGAGGCGATCGGCAAGGCGCTGGCGCAACGCGCCCGCGTCGAGCGAATGCTGCAGGCTGGGGTCGAGCAGGAACGCGGTAAACACTTCCGGGTGACCGCGGGCGAAGTCGGCGATGAACGGGCTGCAGGCAAGCAGTCGCGGCAGCTGCTCGCTCACCGGCGCCTGCGCGGCCGCGGCCCGCAGCGCCTCGGGGGCTGCGGTGCGCTCCAGTATGCGCCCCCAGGCAGTGCGCGCCTGCGCTGCCAACAGCTCGGGTAGTGCGGCAGTATCGATCGCCATGCCTGCCAGCGTCAGCTTTCCAGCGCGGGCGCCACCCGCAGCACTTCTTCGATCGTGGTCTCGCCGCGGGCGACGCGCGCGGCCCCGGAGAGACGCAGGGTCTTCATGCCCTCGCGCATGGCCAGCTCGCGCACCCGCGCCGCCTCGAGCTGGGAGTGGATTTCCGTCTGCACATTCTGGCTGCAGACCAGCACTTCGTAGATACCCTGGCGACCGACGTAGCCGGTGTTGCGGCAGACCTTGCAACCGACCGGCCGCGCCACTTCCGCCGGGGGCCGCACTTTCCAGGGCGCGACCAGCTGCTGCCAGGCATCCTGCTCCAGCGGCTCCATGGTCTTGCAGTGGGGACAGAGGATGCGCACCAGGCGCTGGGACATGATGCCGCGCACGGTCGCCTTGATAAGGTAGGCGGGCACGCCCAGTTCCAGCAGCCGCGAAAGTGAGCTAGGCGAGTCGTTGGTATGCAGCGTGGACAGGACCAGGTGGCCGGTGAGGGCGGCCTGCACCGCCATGTTGGCGGTTTCCAGGTCGCGGATCTCACCGATCATGATGATGTCCGGGTCCTGGCGCATCAGCGCGCGCACGCCAGTGGCGAAGTCGAGGCCGATGCCGTGGTTGACCTGCATCTGGTTGAAGGCCGGCTCCATCATCTCGATCGGGTCCTCGATGGTACAGACATTGACCTCCGAGGTGGCCAGCTGGCGCAGGGTCGAGTACAGGGTGGTGGTCTTGCCGGAACCGGTGGGGCCGGTCACCAGCACGATGCCGTTGCCCATGCTGGTCATCTGGTTCCAGTTGCGCAGGTCCTCCGCCGCCAGCCCGAGCTGCTGGAAGGTCTTGTTGAGCATGTCCGGATCGAAGATCCGCATCACCATCTTCTCGCCGAAGGCGGTGGGCAGGGTGGCCAGGCGCAGCTCCACCTCGTTGCCCTCCGGGGTGCGCGTCTTCAGGCGGCCGTCCTGGGGCCGGCGCTTTTCCGCCACGTCCATGCGACCGAGGATTTTCAGCCGGCTGGTCACCGCGGCGCAGACCTTGCCGGGCAATTCGTAGACGCTGTGCAGTACGCCGTCGATACGGAAGCGCACGTTGCCCACATCGCGCCGCGGCTCGATATGGATATCGCTGGCGCGCTGCTCGAAGGCGTACTGCAGCAGCCAGTCGACGATGCTGACCACATGCTGGTCGTTGGCGTCGAGCTCGCGCATCGAGCCCAGCTCGAGCATCTGTTCCAGGTTGCCGCCGGGGCTGCGCTGGTCCGCGGTATCGGCGCGGCGCGCGCCGAGCACGGAGCCGGCCATGGTGTAGAACTCGGCGGTGTGGCGGGCGATGTCCCGCGGGTCGGCCAGGACCCGCAGCACGCGCTTGCGCAATACATGCTCGAGGTTGCCCTCCCAGGCGCGAATCCAGGGTTCCGCGGAAGCGATCACGACTTCCTTGTCACGCACCTCGACGGCAATGATCCTGTGGCGCTCGGCGAAGGCCCGCGACATCACCTCGGCGACGGCGCCGACGTTGATCTTCAGCGGGTCGATCTCGTAGGGAGGCTGGCCGCAGCGCCGGGCCAGCCAGGCCAGCAGGCTGTCCATGTCCAGGGTCCTGCCCGGGTTGGCGGCATCGGCAAAGTTGAATTCGGCGAGGGCGACCAGCGGATGCACCGCCACCCGCGCCAGCTTCATTACCCGCTCCAGGTCGGGCTGGCTGAGTCGGCCGTCCGCGTGCAGCTGCCGGGCCAGGCTTCCCAGCTCCAGCTTCTGTTCACCGACATGCAGGCTTTGGTCCGTGGCCATCTTTTATATCCCTGATGCGAGCGCCGTTCGCGGAAAACTCATGCTAGCACAGGCCCGCCGCTTCCCCGCCGTCGATCTGTGGAAAAGCGCTGGATTCGCGGCGCGCAGGCCCTATAATGCGCCACCTGAAGCAACGGTTTACCGGAGCGTGCAGAATGCCGGCAAGTACAACATTGGGCAGCCTCTTTGGCCGCTCGCCTATCGGCCCCATCCAGGAACACATGCAGGCGGCCTGCGAGGCTGTCCGCCCGCTGCCCGCCTTTATGCGCGCCGCAGCGGATGCCGACTGGAAACTCGCCAACGATATCAACCGCGAGATCAACAAGGCGGAGAAGGAGGGCGACAAGCTCAAGCGCTCCGTCCGCCGCCACCTGCCCAACAGCCTGTTCCTGCCGGTGCCGCGCTCCGACCTGCTGACCCTGATCGGCATCCAGGACCAGGTCGCCAACACTGCCAAGGATATCTGCGGCATCGTTCTCAGCCGCGACCTGCGCTTCCCCGACAGCCTCTTCCCCGCAGTCCTCGAATTCACCGAGACCTGCGTCGCCACCGTGGAACAGGCCCAGAAAGCCATCCAGGAGCTCGACGAACTGCTGGAAGTGGGCTTCAGCGGGCGCGAGGTGAAGCTGGTGGAATCCATGCTCAAGGAACTCCACAAGCTCGAGCGCAAGACCGACAAGCAGCAATTCGACCTGCGCCGCGCGCTTTACCGGATCGAGGACGAACTCAAGCCGGTGGACGTGATGTTCTACTACCGCACCATTGCCGCTATCGGCAGTGTGGCGGACACCGCGGAGAACGTCGGTAACCACCTGCAGATCCTGCTGGCAAAATAACGCAAGGGAAGACCTCAGTATGGAAATCATCGCGCAGTACGGTGGCGTACTCCTGATTCTCGCCTGCCTGTTCGGCTTCTTCATGGCCTGGGGTATCGGCGCCAACGACGTCGCCAATGCCATGGGTACCTCGGTGGGCTCCCGCGCCCTCACCATCACCCAGGCCATCCTGATCGCCATGGTGTTCGAGTTCCTCGGCGCCTACCTGGCCGGCGGCGAGGTCACGGCGACCATTCGCAAGGGCATCATCGACCCAGAAGTACTGGCCGACCAGCCGGAGCTGATGGTCTACGGCATGCTCTCGGCGCTGCTCGCAGCCGGCACCTGGCTGCTGATCGCCAGCATCAAGGGCTGGCCGGTCTCCACTACCCACTCCATCGTCGGCGCCATCGTCGGTTTCGCCGCTGTCGGGGTCTCCGTGGAGGCGATTCACTGGGGCAAGGTGGGCGGCATCGTCGCCTCCTGGGTGGTGTCCCCGGTACTCGCCGGCAGTATCTCCTTCGCCCTGTTCATCAGCGTCAAGCGACTGATCCTCGACACCGAGAACCCCTTCGAGCGCGCGCAGAAATTCATCCCCATCTACATGTGGCTGGTCGGCTTCATGATTGCCATGGTCACCCTGCTCAAGGGCCTCAAGCACGTCGGCCTGGAGTTCGATCTGGGTCTGGGCAGCAAGTTCGCCAACGCGCTGCCGGTTTCCGCCATCATCGGCCTGGTAGTGGCAGGCTTTGGCGCGATGCTGATACGGCGGATTCCGGCGGACAGCGTCCCCGGCAGCCGCTTCGGCAACGTCGAGCGGGTATTCGCCATCCTGATGGTGTTCACCGCCTGCTCCATGGCCTTCGCCCACGGCTCCAACGACGTCGCCAATGCCGTTGGCCCGCTCGCGGCCATCGCCGGCATCATCAACTCCGGCGGCGAGATTGCCGCCAAGTCTGCCATGCCCTGGTGGATTCTGATGGTCGGCGCCATGGGTATCGTGATCGGCCTTGCCACCTACGGCTGGCGGGTGATCGCCACCATCGGCCGCAAGATCACCGAGCTCACCCCCAGCCGCGGCTTCGCCGCCGAACTCGGCGCCGCCAGCACCGTGGTGCTGGCCTCGGCCACCGGGCTGCCGATCTCCACCACCCACACCCTGGTCGGCGCCGTGCTCGGCGTCGGCTTCGCCCGCGGCATCGGCGCCCTCAATCTGCGTGTGGTAGGTAACATCTTCATGTCCTGGCTGATCACCCTGCCCGCGGGCGCCGGCCTCGCCATCCTGTTCTTCTTCATCTTCAAAGGTATTTTCTCACCCTGAGGGCCGGCGCTATTGGCGCCGACCCGCGGCTTGCATAGACTGGGCGAACCCCACCCAGCGTGAGCCGGCCGCGCTAATGCCGACGCCCCCATGCCCGACACCGACAGACTGATCCGCTCCCGCCTCGGGCAACTGGTCGCCACTGCCTCCGTCAGCTCCACCGACGCGAGCTGGGACCAGGGCAACCGGGGCGTCGTCGACCTGCTAGCCCAGTGGCTCGAAGACCTCGGTTTTCACATCGAGGTGCAACCGTTGTCCCCCAGTGGCCACAAAGCCAACCTGCTGGCGACTCGCGGCAGTGGCCCCGGCGGACTGGTACTGGCGGGCCACACCGACACCGTGCCCTTTGACGAGGGCCGCTGGGGCAGCGACCCGCTGGCCCTCGACGAACGCGACAACCGGCTCTACGGCCTCGGCAGCACGGACATGAAGGGCTTCTTCCCGCTCGCCATCGCCGCGGCCGAGCGCTTTCGCGACCTCGACTTGAATCAACCCCTCATGATCCTCGCCACCGCCGACGAGGAGAGCACCATGTGCGGCGCCCGCAGCCTGGCCGCGGCCGGCTACCCGAAGGCGCGGGCGGCGATCATCGGCGAACCCACCTCACTGGTACCGGTGCGCATGCACAAGGGCATCATGATGCTCGGCGCCAGCATTACCGGCCGGGCGGGACACTCCTCCAACCCCGCCCTGGGAAACAGTGCGCTGGAGGGCATGCACGCAGTGATGGGCGAGTTGCTCAACTTCCGCCAGGAACTCGGCCTGCGCTACCCCAATCCAGCCTTCGAGGTCCCCACGCCCACGCTGAATTTTGGCAAGGTCTGCGGCGGCGACAGCCCCAACCGGATCTGCGGTCACAGCGAACTGCACTTCGACCTGCGCCTCACGCCGGCGGCCAGCAACGCCTCGATACTCGCCGAACTCAGTTCGCGGTTGCGCGCGCTCGGTGCCCAGCGGGAACTCGCGATCGAGGTGCGCCAGTTGATCGACGATGTCGAGCCTTTTGAGCAGGGCCCGGAGAGCGAACTCGTGCGACTGGCGGAGCAGCTCACCGGGCACAGTGCGGAGGCGGTCGCCTTCGCTACCGAAGCCTCCTTCCTGCAGCAGCTGGGCATGGAGACGATTGTGCTCGGGCCGGGCTCCATCGACCGGGCGCACCAGCCGGACGAGTACCTGCCGCTGGAGCAGGTCCATCCCTGTGTGGATTTGCTCGAGCGGTTTATCGGGCATTACTGCCTGTAAGCTGCTCTGAGCCTGGGAGCCTGGGCGCCCGGGTGCACCTGAATCCGGGCCGGCCGAACTACACCAGCGCTCTTACTCCACATAGCGCTGGGCAAATTTCCATTAGGGAAACCGCAACTCATTCGGTACCCTTTCGGCTTCAGATAACCGAGACAGGCGCAGGACAGTGAGCACGCAGGGCGGCGACCATATCCGCTGGTTCAGGAATACCGCACCCTACATCAACATGCACCGGGGCAAGACCTTTGTGCTGATGCTGGGCGGCGAGGTGGCGCAAGACGCAAACTTTTCCAACATCATCCACGACATCGCGTTGCTGGAAAGCCTTGGCGTGCGCCTGGTGCTGGTCCACGGCGCGCGCCCGCAGATCGAGGCGCGGCTGCAGGCGGCGGGCATCGAGAGCGCCGTGCACGGCGATATCCGCATCACCGACACCTCGGCGCTCGAGCACGTCAAGGACGCCACCGGCTCCCTGCGCGCGCAGATCGAGGCGCTGCTGTCCATGGGGCTGCCCAATTCGCCGATGCTGGGGGCGAAGATGCGCGTGTGCAGCGGCAACTTCGTTACCGCCAAACCCATCGGCGTGCTCGACGGTGTGGACTACCAGCACACCGGGCGAGTGCGGCGGGTGGATGCCGAGGGCATCCGCTACCAGCTGGAGCACGAGACCATCGTGCTGATTTCCCCGCTGGGCTACTCACCCACCGGGGAGATTTTCAATCTCGCGCTCGAGGACATCGCCGTCAGCTGTGCCGCCGCCATCGGTGCCGACAAGCTGATCCTCTTCGCTGAGGAGGCCGGTGTTTCCAATGCCAGGGGCCAGTTGCTGCGCCAGCTGGCCGTGAGCGAAGTGGATTCCCTCGATGTTCCGGGTGTCGAGCAGGCGACCCTGCTGCAGACCGCACGGCGCGCCTGCAAACTGGGCGTGCCGCGCTGCCACATCATCAGCTACCGGGACGACTGTGCGCTGCTGCAGGAGCTGTTCACCCACGACGGCTGCGGCACGCTGGTGGCCGACGCCGACTACGAAACCTGTCGCCGGGCCGGTATCGACGATGTCGGCGGTATCCTCGAACTGATCGAGCCCCTCGAACAGCAGGGGATCCTGGTGAAGCGTTCGCGGGAACTGCTGGAAAACGAGATCGAGCAGTTCCGCCTGCTCGAACGCGACGGGCGGATCATCGCCTGTGCCGCGCTCTATCCCTTCCCCGAGGATCGCTGCGGCGAGCTCGCCTGCATTGTCAGCCACCCGGATTACCGCGGCGGCAAGCGTGGTGAACGCCTGCTCAGGGAACTCGAGAGCGAGGCGAGGTCGCTGGGGCTGGAGCGGGTGTTCGTGCTCAGCACGCAGACCGGCCACTGGTTCCTGGAGCAGGGCTTCGCGGCGGCCAGCCGCGAGGAACTGCCGGGGCGCAAGCAGGCGCTTTACAACCTGCAGCGCAATTCCAAGGTGTTCTTCAAACCGCTCTGAGCGCCTGAGACCCGGCTCAGCGGATGTGCCGGGTCAGGAAGGAGACCAGCCCCTCGGCGGAGGGGTCCTGCAGCGGGAAACTTGCATCCTCCACGTAGGCGACGCTGTGCAGGCCGACTTCATCAGCGCGGGCTTTCACCGCGTGGGCGTGCAGGCCGTGGTGTAACAGCATGTTCAGCGGATCATCGAAGCCGGTCTGGAAGTTGTGCACGTAGATCGGCGCATCGGCGGCATCCATCAGTCCCAGCATATCGACGTTGGCCCGGTAGGCTTGGTTGGCATCGCTGTAGATGTCGTCAAAGCTTTCTACACCGAGGAAAGTCAGCAGGTAATGGCTGACCCCCAGCGTGGTGGCGATGGTGGGAATATCGGTGCCCCCGAGCAGGCTCTGCAGCGGCTCTGTTACCGGTAACAGGATTGCCTCCCAGCGCAGCAGGTCGTAGGTCGCCTGGGTAGCCAGTGCACCGACCGCCTTCACCCGGGTGGACTCGCGCAGTACCGCGTCGTCGGCGCCGGGTTGCGCCATCTCGTCGTGGGTGCCCAGCCAGAGGCTGGTACCGGCACCGGCGGAGGCGCCGTAGAGCGCGACGTTTTCCGGGTCGAGATTGAAGCTCTCGAAGTAGTAGCGCAGGAACTGCAGCGCACGGGCGCTGTCCTGCATGGAGCTGACGACCCCACCCTGCTCCTCGGACAGCGAGATCCCCTCGCCCGCCTCCGGCACCACCAGCAGCGTGTAATTGATAGTCGCGTAGGCAACACAGGACTGCAGGAACTCGCGAATATGCTCGCCGAACAGCTCGTAGGCGCTGCCCTTGTCGCCGCCGGTGAATCCGCCGCCGTGAATGTAGATGACCAGCGGGGTGGGCGCGTCACAGTCGTCGGGGATGAAAATATCCAGTCGATTGCGCTCACCGTCGCCGTAGGGGATGTCGGCGGCGAAACGGGCGTTGATGCCCTCCAGCGGTAGCGGTGCGGGCGAGGTCTGGTATTCGAGTTGCGGCCGCTCGGCTGGAGCGGGCTGGTGATGGCTGTTATCGCTGCCACAGGCGGCGAGGAGGGCGCAAAGGGTAACAATGAGGGGGCGGTACACGGCTCTTCCCGACGGCTATTGATGGCGCACACACTACGATTTTCGCCGCCCAAACGCCAGCCAGCGGCAGCTGTGAGCAGATGTTGCCCGCACTTTCCAGCTCCCCGCCGGCGGGAGCTGGCCGGCCCCGCGCCGAGAGCAGGCGCGGGCCGGAGCGACTTTTCCGTTACGAAATGGTGCAAAATGTGTTACCAGAATGGTGCGACGCACCATTCGAGCACAAAATTACAAAATTAATCTTTTAAAAACATGCATTTGTCGCAATTTCTTCATATAAAGCCTCTTGCATTTTCAGCTCCTTGTGGGAAGATGGGTAACACTTAGGTAACGCCTGAGTCCCAACACAAACCTAGGAGGTTCATCATGAAAGCACTGCTGTCAATTCCCGCTTTAATGCTGGCGGCCAACGTAAACGCTGCCTGTATCGCTGCCCGCCCGGTCGACGTACCCGCCATCCCCAACGGCGCCGAAGCCAACGCGGAAACCATGTACCAGGCCCAGGAAGCGGCCAAGGACTTCGTCCAGGGCGTCGAGAAATATCTCGAATGCCGCGAAGGCCTGAGTGTCTTCGAGCACAACTACTACCTGTCTCGGGCCAAAGACGTCGCCGACAGCTACAACCTGGAACTGCACAAGTTCCGTAGCCGCGACGAGGCCCTGGCGAGCTCCTGAGGGAGCCGTCGGCTCCCTCAGGAGCCACGACCCATGCTTTAACAAGCACGACTAAATAAGAATGCCTATTCACCCGCGCCCGTCGCGGGTGAATTGTTTCTGGCCCCCGTGCCCGCAATACAAGCAACCGTGAATTTGCTATTCTGCGCAGCCTGATTTTTACCAGCCGGCGCGACCTTCAAGGCGCCTTGATGGATAGCAAAATGCCCGACTACCGCTCCAAGACTTCCACCGCTGGCCGCAACATGGCCGGCGCCCGCGCCCTCTGGCGCGCCACCGGCATGAAGGACGAAGACTTCAAGAAGCCGATCATCGCCGTGGTCAACTCCTTTACCCAGTTCGTTCCCGGCCACGTGCACCTGAAGGACCTCGGGCAACTGGTCGCCCGGGAAATCGAGGCCGCCGGCGGCGTCGCCAAGGAGTTCAACACCATCGCGGTGGACGACGGCATCGCCATGGGCCACGACGGCATGCTCTACAGCCTGCCCAGCCGCGACCTGATCGCCGACTCCGTCGAATACATGGTCAACGCCCACTGCGCCGACGCCATGGTCTGTATCTCCAACTGCGACAAGATCACCCCGGGAATGCTCAATGCCGCGATGCGCCTCAACATCCCCGCGGTATTTGTCTCCGGCGGGCCGATGGAGGCGGGCAAGACCAAGCTCTCCGAGCACAAGCTGGACCTCGTCGACGCCATGGTCATCGCCGCCGACAGCTCCGCCTCGGATGAGAAAGTGGCGGAGTACGAGCGCTCCGCCTGCCCGACCTGCGGCTCCTGCTCCGGCATGTTCACCGCCAACTCGATGAACTGCCTGACCGAGGCCCTCGGCCTGTCACTGCCGGGCAACGGCTCGACCCTCGCCACCCATGCCGATCGCGAGAAACTGTTCCACCGCGCCGGCCAGCTGGTTGTCGAATTGTGCCAGCGCTACTACGGCGAGGGCGACGAGTCCGTGCTGCCGCGCAATGTCGGCAACTTCCAGGCCTTCGAGAACGCCATGAGCCTGGATATCGCCATGGGCGGCTCCACCAACACCATCCTGCACCTGCTGGCGGCGGCCCAGGAGGCCGAGCTCGACTTCACCCTGGCGGATATCGACCGCCTCTCGCGCAAGATCCCCCAATTGTGCAAGGTGGCGCCCAACACGCCGCTCTACCACATGGAAGACGTCCACCGCGCCGGCGGCATCATGGGCATCCTCGGTGAACTGGACCGCGCCGGCCTGTTGCACAGTAATTGCTCCACCGTGCACAGCCGCAGCATGGCCGAGGCGCTGGAAAAATGGGATATCAAGCGCACCAGTGACGCGGCCGTACACGAGTTCTTCAAGGCCGGGCCGGCGGGCATCCCGACCCAGACGGCATTTTCCCAGGACACCCGCTGGCCCTCGCTGGACGACGACCGCGCGGGCGGCTGCATCCGCTCGCTGGAGAACGCCTTCTCCCTGGAGGGCGGTCTCGCCGTGCTGTTCGGCAACATCGCCGAGGACGGCTGCGTGGTGAAGACCTCCGGCGTCGATGAATCCATCCTCAAGTTCTCCGGTCCCGCCTATATCTGCGAGAGCCAGGAAGATGCCGTCGCCGACATCCTCGCCGACAAGGTGAAGGAGGGTGACGTGGTGATCATCCGCTACGAGGGCCCGCGCGGCGGCCCCGGCATGCAGGAGATGCTCTACCCGACCAGCTACCTGAAATCCAAGGGTCTCGGCAAGGCCTGCGCCCTGCTCACCGACGGTCGCTTCTCCGGCGGCACCTCGGGCCTGTCCATCGGCCACGCCTCTCCGGAAGCAGCAGCGGGCGGCGCCATCGGCCTGGTCGAGCACGGCGATATCATCGATATCGATATTCCCGGACGCAGCATCGATGTGCGGCTGTCCGGTGAAGAACTGGCGCAGCGCCGCGCCGCGATGGAGGCAAAGGGCGACGACGCCTGGAAGCCGGCGCAGGAGCGCCCGCGCAAGGTCAGTGCGGCCCTGAAGGTCTATGCCAAGATGGCGACCAGCGCCGACAAGGGTGCGGTGCGCGACCTGTCCCTGCTGGACTGAGCGCGGCACCCGCCAGAAGCACCACCCATCCACCTACAGAGAAAGCGACCAGACACAGTACCCATGGCCTACGAACTCACCGGCAAAATCAAACTGATCTTCGAAGCGAAGACCTTCAACAGCGGCTTTACCAAGCGGGAAATGGTGGTGAGCGTGGAAGACGGCAAATACCCGCAGGAGATCCTGGTCGAATTTGTCCAGGACAAGGTCGCGCTGCTGGACAGCCTCAGCCCCGGGCAGGAAGTGACGGTTACCTTCGACATCCGCGGTCGGGAGTACAACGGGCGCTACTTCAACAACCTGCAGGGCTGGCGGGTGGAAGCCCAGGGCGCTGGCGCACCGCAGTACGCGGAGGAGCCGCCGTTCCCGACCCCGGAAGACTTCGGCGACAGCGATATCCCGTTCTGATCCGGCACACAGCCTGGCGGCGGCTCCGGGCGGTGCTTACTAGTGCATCGGCCCGAGGTATTCAAACCTCGGCCGCTCCTGGCCGTCGCGCAGCACGCTCTCGGTAAACATCGCCAGCGGCCGCACCCAGAGACCGCCCTCACCGTAGAGCGGGGTGTACACCACCAGCAGTTCCTCGCTCTCCGAGTGCCGCGCCACCCCGTGCACCGCATATTCGCCGCCCTTGAAGTGGCGGTACTTTCCCGGTTTCAGTTCCTGCACTGGCGAGCTTCTCCCTGTTGCGGTGGACAATCGCGCGAAAACTGGCGCCCGCAGAGGATAGCGCCTGCACCGCGGCCGCGGAAGCCGCGCCCTGTGCTACGCTGCTGTGGCCTGCAAATAAAAAAAGGAGTTGTGTGATGGAGTTCGTCAATCTGGGTAATACCGGGCTCAAGGTCTCCCGCCTCTGCCTCGGCTGCATGAGCTTCGGCGATGCCGCGATCGGCGGCGATTTCTGGGCCTGGGTGCTGGACGAAAAAGCCAGCCGGAAGTATTTCCGCACGGCCCTGGAGGCGGGTATCAACTTCTTCGACACCGCCAATATCTACACCGCGGGCACTTCAGAGGAGATCACCGGGCGCCTGCTCAAGGAGATGGCCAGCCGCGACGAGGTGGTGGTGGCGACCAAGGCCTACGGTGCCTGGCGCAACGCACCGAATACCGGCGGGCTGTCGCGCAAGGCCCTGTTCGCCGCCATCGACGACAGCCTGAGCCGCCTGGGCATGGACTATGTCGACCTGTACCAGATCCACCGCTTCGACCCCTTCACCCCGGTGGAGGAGACCATGGAGGCCCTCCACGACATCGTCAAGGCCGGCAAGGCGCGCTACATCGGCGCCTCGTCGATGATGGCCTGGCAGTTCTCCAAGATGCAGTACGTCGCCAGCGCCAACGGCTGGACGCGCTTCGTCTCCATGCAGCCCCAGGTCAACCTGCTGTACCGGGAAGAGGAGCGCGAGATGCTGCCCCTGTGCCGGGACATGGGTGTCGGCGTGATTCCCTGGAGCCCGCTGGCCGGTGGCCGGCTGGTGCGCCCGGCAAGTGCGCAGACCGCGCGCACCCAGGCCAACCGCTACAGCGCCTTCGTCCAGGACTACGCGGCCAGCGACCAGGCCATCGTCGACGCGGTGCAGGAAATCGCCCGCGAGCGGGGCAGCACTCCCGCCACGGTCGCCCAGGCCTGGGTATTGCAGAAACCGGGCATCACCGCGCCGATTGTCGGCGCGACCAAGCCCCACCACCTGAGCGAGGCCATCGCCGCACTGGCGCTGGAGCTCTCGGCGGAGGAGGTCGCCGCACTCGAGGCCCCCTATGCCACCCGGCCGGTTTCCGGCGTGACCTTCCCCCTGCGGACGGAATACGAGTTGAGCGTTACCCCGGAATAAGCGCCGCAAAGTTACTGTACGAGGGGTCGCTGCCATCCCGCGCCCCCTCGACCGCGGGACTCATCGGCTGCACATCGCGGATCTCGTCGAACTCGCGCAGGACCCGGCGCCGGTCCAGGCCCCAGCGCTCGCCGCGTTTCGACCAGCTGTCCACGTAGCGGCTCCACACGGTCATCTGCCGGAGTTGCCCGTCCACTTCCAGGCGCAGGTTGGCGGTGACACTGCTCTCACTGGCCGCCCGGTCGCCGTTGACCTCGATCAGGATGTTCGCCAGCTGGTGGGAGTGGCAGAGCAAATGGCGGTGCTGCTCGCAGATCAGGTCGATCACTCCCGGGCCGTCACCGCGGTAGAACTCACCGTAGTCCGCGCTACCTTCCGGGTTCCAGATGCTGTGACCGAGCGGCCGGTCGAGGCGATCGACGGCGCGGCAGTAGGCGTGCAGCAATTCGGTGATGGCCTGCTTGTCGAGCAGCGCCTGTAGCTTGTCATTCTGGTGCATGGCGAATACCTTGTCTGTCCCTGGCCGGTAACTAATCTAGCAAACTCCGTCCGCAGGCAAATACCGACCGGGCAATATCGATAAGGAAACGCCATGAGTTTTGTCCAGCAGTACGGCCCCTGGGCCCTGGTCACCGGTGCGTCCGAGGGCACCGGCGCAGCCTTCGCGCATCGCGCGGCCGCCGAAGGCCTGAATTGCATACTCGTCGCCCGCCGGGAGCAGGCCCTGGAGTCACTGGCCGGCGCACTGCAAGAGCAGCACGGCGTGGCAACGCTCACGCTCAGTTGCGACCTCAGCGCAGAGGGCGCCGCGGAGCAAGTCATCGCCGCGCTGGGAGAGCGGGAAGTTGGCCTCTACATCGCCAACGCCGGCGCCGATACCGTCGGCGCGAAGTTCCTCGACGCCGCGCTGGAGGACTGGCTCAAGCTGATGCAGCTCAACGTCACCACCAGCATGAAGCTCTGCTATACCCTCGGCACAGCCATGCGCGAACGCGGCCGGGGCGGCATCATCCTGCTCGGATCGGGAGTGAGTTACGGCGGCATGGGCGGGCTCGCGGTCTACGCCGGCAGCAAATCCTTCACCCTGGCCTTTGGCGAGAGCCTGTGGTCGGAGCTGCGGCCCCACGGCGTCCACGTACTGAATTTCATGCTCGGGCGCACCGACACGCCGGCTCTGCGCGAGGTATTGGCCAGGAACCAGCTGCCGGCGCCCGCTGACCTGGCCAGCCCGGAGGCCGTCGCCGAGGCGGGCTTCGCCAACCTGGCCAGGGGGCCGATACTCAACTGGGGCCAGGCTGACGACGGGCCCGGCATGTCACCGATTCCGCCCGCAGCCCGGCGCGAGCGCCTGCTGATGATGGAGGAGCTGGCCAAGGCGGTTATCAGGACCTGAGACCAGGCCGGGGGTTTACGCAGCGTCCGGGTAGTGCATCAGCCGCGACAGGTCCTCGCGCAGGTCCTCGATTTCCCGGCGCAGGTGTTTCTCCTGGCGCTCACTGCGGCTGTTGAGGACCTCGGCAATCACCGCGTAGAGCACCGCGGCGTTGTGCTCGTAGGTCTCCAGGTACTCCGCTGAGTTATAGGCCTCGCGGCCCGCGATCGCCCGGCGCAGCTCGTCCTTCCAGCCCGGTTCGCGCTGCAGTATCTGTTCGAGCCGGTCGAGCCAGCGGGCGCGCTCCGCCAGCCAGGTCCTGTCGGCCCGCCACAGCTTGCTCGCAGCTTCATCCAGCAAAGCCTCCTGGTCGGCGTCTATCCGGCCGAGCAGGTCCTCGAGCTGCTCCTCCAGGTTTTCCCTCGCGTCCTTGCGATATTCCTCGTCATCGCGGCCGAGGTCCTCTTCCTCGTAATCGGCCTGCTTATCCCGCAGCTCGGCCATGAATTCCGCCAGCTGCTCCTCGCTCAGGCCCTCGGCGAGGGCAATCATCCACTCCAGACCGCGACTCTCAATCCGCGACCAGGCCTCCTGCAACGCCTCCCCCAGCGCCTCGAGCTGTGCCGCAGTGACCGGCTGTTCCAGTTCCAGTTCCGCGCGGTCGAGCAGGGCGAGATAGGCGGGGAGCTCCTCCTCCCGGTGCCATTCGAGGAAGGGCTCGAGCAGGACGCGGAGTTCTTGCTTCTGGTCGTGATCGAGGTGAACGTACTTGCCCACGTACCAGGGAACGAAGAAATCCAGGCGATTGTAGACGAAGGTGGTGCTGCTACAGCCCGCCAGCAACAGCGCGAGCACGGCGACAATAACCCAAAGCTGGCGGCGCATGGCCTCTCCCGCGGGCTGTTCCCGCTACCAGGGCAACGAATGCAGATCGATATTCCCGCCTGAGAGTATCACGCCGGCACGACGTCCGCTAAAGCGTTCGGGATGGGCGAGGAGGGCAGCGAAACTGACGGCGGCGGAGGGCTCCACCACCTGCTTCAGCCGCGTCCACAGCAGCTGCATGGCCTCGACGATTTCCGCCTCACTCACAGTCACGATGGTATCCACCTGCCGGCGGAAAATGGTGAAGTTCAGCTCACCCAGGGCCCCGCGCAGGCCGTCGGCAATGGTCTGCGGATTGGTCTGGCCCTGCAGTTCGCCAAAGCCGAAGGAGCGGAAGGCGTCGTCGGCACCGGCCGGCTCGACCCCGACCACCTCGATATCCGGGCGCAGGCTTTTCACCACCGTGGCGACACCGGAGAGCAGGCCGCCGCCGCCAACCGGCACGGCGACAACCTGCAATTCAGGCGCCTGCTCGAGTAACTCCAGCGCGAGGGTGCCCTGGCCGGCGATGATCCGCGGGTCGTGGTAGGGGTGGACCGGGTGGGCACCGGTTTGTTCGAGTACTTCTGCGAGAGTCGTCTCACGGGCGGCGAGGGTCGGTGCACAGTCGATGACAATGCCACCGTAGGCCGCCACCGCTGCGCGCTTGGCGGCGGAGGTATTCACCGGCATCACGACATGGGCGGGGATGCCGCGGCTCTGCGCGGCCAGCGCCAGCGCCGCGCCGTGGTTGCCGGAGGAGTGGGTGGCGACGCCGCGCGCGGCAGTTGCCTCATCGAGGCCGAGCACGGCGTTGAAGGCGCCGCGGGCCTTGAATGCGCCGGTGCGCTGCAGGTGTTCGCACTTGAAGTGAACGCTGGACCCGGTGAGCTCGTCGAGCAGGTGGCTGCGTATGACCGGCGTTTCATGCACGTGTGCGGCGATCCGCGCTCGCGCCGCCTCGATGTCCTTCAGTTCGGGGGCCTGCATGGTGGCCATGCGCACTCCAGTGGCTGTCTGTGGCTGGTGCCGCAAGTGTAGCACCGCCCTGTGTTACCCTCCCTGAATAAACACGGGGAGGAACAATGGCGCTTCTGGAACAGTGGTCGGCGGTGTTCGCCAACACGGTATGGGGAACACCACTGGTGGTTTTGCTACTCGGCGGCGGCCTGTTCTTCGCAATCTACTCCCGCCTGATCCCCTACCGGCACCTGGGCGAGGCCGTCAGACTGCTGCTGCGCCGCAACGCCACACCATCGGCACCGGGAGAGCTGAGCCACGCCCAGGCCCTGGCCGCGGCGCTCTCCGGCACTCTCGGCCTCGGCAATCTCGGCGGCGTGGCACTGGCGGTGTCCGCCGGCGGGCCGGGGGCGGTGTTCTGGATGTGGCTCTCCGCGCTGGTGGGTATCGCGACCAAGTTCTTCACCTGCAGCCTCGGCGTCATGTACCGCGGCAACGACAGCCTCGGGCGCCTGCAGGGCGGGCCGATGTACATAATTCGCGAGGGCCTCTCCCGGCGCTTCTACCCGCTCGCCATCATGTTCGCGGTGGTCGGGCTGGTCGGCACCTTGCCCATCTACCAGGCCAACCAGCTGACCGTGGTAATCAATGAGGCCTTGCGCGACAGCCCGGGCACCCCCGCCAGCAATGCCGCAATAGGCACCGCCATGGCACTGGTCGTCGCGGGAGTGGTATTCGGCGGGCTGAGGCGGGTGGCGAACGTCGCCGTCGCGCTGCTGCCGGCGATGGTGATCACCTACCTGGGGATGACCCTGTGCGTACTCATCGCCCACGCCGCCGAGGTGCCCGCGTTGCTCCGCAGCATCGTCAGCGAGGCCTTCAACCCGCACGCCGTCGGCGGCGGCCTGCTCGGCATTGCCCTGATCGGCGTCAGTCGCGCCGTGTTCTCCAACGAGGCGGGCGTCGGCACTGAAGTGATGGCGCACGGCGCGGCGCGCACCAGCGAGCCGATCAGGGAGGGACTGGTCGCCATGCTCGGGCCGGTGATCGATACCCTGCTGGTGTGTACCTGCACCGCGCTGGTCATCCTGATCGCCGGCGACTGGCACAACACCGGGGGCCTCAGTGGCGTCAGCCTCACCCTGGCCTCCTTCGAAAGCGAGCTCGGCGCGGCGGGCGCCGTCCTGTTGTCCCTGGTCGCGCTGGTGCTCGGCCTCACCACCATGTTCACCATGTGGTACTACGGGGCAAAGTGCTTCGGTTTCTTATTCGGCGCCGAGCGGCAACACCACTACCGCTGGTTCTTCGTCGCCACCGTGGTATTCGGGGCGGTGGTCAGCCTGGAGGTGGTCTGGAATATCGTGTCCGGCTGTTACGGCCTGATGGCCATCCCGACAATGACCGCGACACTGCTGTTATCGGGGAAGGTGATGGAAGCCACGCGCAGGTATTTCAATCCGGCCCAAACCTGAAGGTTTGCAAGCAGCCCTGATCACACCGCCGCCAGGCATGGCACCAACGCAAGCAGCCGCAGTGTCTTGTCCAGCGCGGTGGCCATAAACGCTTCCGGAACGAGCTGGGCAAGGGACTGCGGCTGCGATTCGAGTACTCGCTGGCTCAAGTGCTCACACTCTGGAGCAGAGCACAACTCGGTCTCAGGCAGCGGCTTCCGCATCCCGCTCGGCGGCCTTGTTGATCGCCCGCAGAATGCCATCGAGGGACGCCTGCACGATGTCGTGGCTGCGACCGCAACCACAGTAACGCTCACCGCCGATGTTCAGCTGGATGTAACACAGCGCCTCGGCGTCCGCGCTCTGGCTCAGGGCGTGCTCGCTGTACTCCACCAGCACGATCTGCTTGCCGGTGAACTGCTCCATGGCGTCGACGAAGGAAGCCACCACACCGTTGCCGGTGCCGTTGATGGTTTCCCGCGCGCTGCCGCGGATCAGCTCCGCCTGCAGGCGGTCGGTACCGTCCTCGCGGTTGACCTGGTAGTTGCCCAGATCCCAGCGGCCGGCGCCGTTGAGGTAGGTCTTCTGGAACAGCGCGTGAATCGCCTCCGAGCCGACCTCGGTTTCCTGCTGCTCCGCGTAGGCCTGTACCACCGGGCTGAAGTCGATCTGCAGCCAGCGCGGCATGGAAATGCCGAAGTCCCGCTCCAGCACATAGGCGATGCCGCCCTTGCCGGACTGGCTGTTGATGCGGATCACCTCCTGGTAGGAGCGGCCGATGTCCGCCGGGTCGATGGGCAGGTAGGCCACCTCCCAGTGCTCGCGGCCCCCCTGCTTCGACAGGCACTTCTTGATCGCGTCCTGGTGGCTGCCGGAAAACGCGGTGAATACCAGTTCGCCGGCCCAGGGGTGGCGCGGGTGCACCGGCAAGCGGGTGCACTCCTTGCAGGTCTGGATGATCTCGTCCATGTTGGACAGGTCGAGCATCGGGTCCACGCCCTGGCTGTAGAGGTTCATCGCCATGGTGACGATATCCATGTTGCCGGTGCGCTCGCCATTGCCGAGCAGGGTGCCCTCGACGCGGTCGGCGCCGGCCATCACCCCCAGTTCCGCCGCCGCCACACCGCAGCCGCGATCGTTGTGGGTATGCAGGGAGACAATGATGCTGTCGCGGCGGGCGACGTTGTCGCAGAACCACTCGATCTGGTCGGCGTAGACATTCGGCGTGCTCATCTCCACCGTCGCCGGGAGGTTGATGATCACCGGCTTCTCCGGAGTCGGCTGCCAGACCCCGGTCACCGCGTTGCAGACCTCCACGGCGAAATCCAGCTCGGTGCCGGTAAAGCTCTCCGGTGAATACTCGAATATCCACTCGGTTTGCGGGTACCTGGCGGCGTGCTCCTGGACCAGCTTCGCCCCGTTCACCGCGATGTCGATGATGCCTGCGCGATCGAGGCCGAAGACCTGCTCGCGCTGCACCGTGGAGGTGGAGTTGTAGACGTGGACCACCGCCCGGCGCACTCCCTCCAGGGCCTTGAAGGTCTTCTCGATCAGCTCGGGGCGGGCCTGCACCAGCACCTGCACGGTGACGTCATCCGGGATGCGGTTGTTCTCGATCAACTCGCGGACGAAATCGTAATCGTGGCTGGAGGCGGAGGGAAAGCCGACCTCGATCTCCTTGAAGCCGATCTTGACCAGCAGGTCCCAGAGGCGCGATTTCTGCTGCGCCGTCATCGGCTCGATCAGCGCCTGGTTGCCATCACGCAGGTCGACGCTGGCCCAGCGGGGGGCCTTGTCGATAACCTGGTCCGGCCAGCGGCGGTCCGTTTTGCGGATGGGCTGGAAGGGCTGGTACTTGCGATGGTCAAACTGGCTCACGGCGCTATTCCTTGTAGTCGCTGAATTCGGTGGGCTGTGCCCCGGCCCGGCAACCCTTGTGGGGTTGTCTACCCGCAGTAGCGACGGTAATCGCTGGCGCGGTAGGGCGTATCACGACAAGCCGGGGTAGGGCCTGCCGGGCGTGGGGCAGTTGTCAGCCGAGCAAGTACTATAGTGCGCCAGCGCTAGGGAATGATTGCAAATATTGCACGCTATTAGAGTATTTGCGCGATATATCTCTATTTAAATCATATTTAGTAGTTAATAATACTCTTCGCAGCCAATTCATCCATGGGGAGCCGCCATGAAGCTCGATCGCACCGACCGCCGCATACTCGAGGCCATGCAGCGCAATGGCCGCATTTCCAACCTCGAACTGGCCGACCTCGTCGGCCTCTCGCCCACCCCCTGCTCGCGGCGGGTGAAACGGCTGGAAGAATCCGGCCTGATCCGCGGCCACGTCACCCTGCTCGACCAGTCGCGCCTCGGGCTCAAGCTCACGGCCTTCATCGGCATCAGCATGGACCGCCACACGCCGGACCGCTTCCAGGCTTTCGAGGAGCAGGTGATGAGTTTTCCCGAGGTGATCGAGTGCTCGGTGGTCACCGGGCAGGCGGCGGATTACCTGCTGAAGGTGGTGGTGGCAGACATGGAGTACTACGAGAAATTCCTCCTCGGCAAGCTGACGCGGATTGCCGGGGTGACCGGTGTGCATTCGAGCTTCGAGTTGCGGCGGGTGGTGCAGCGGACAGAGCTGCCGTTGACGCATGTGGATGATCGGACTGAGGTTTAGTTGTTGGGTTGGGGTTGGGGTTGGGGTTGGGGTTGGCGTGGTGGTGCATGCCGGCGACCGGAGTACCCAAAGTTTCGTCATGGCAGTGAAGAGGCCTGCTAATGCCGGGTCAAACGCTCTCTCCTCCAACCCCAAAACTGCACCACTCGGCCTGACCACAATCCCAGCCCTGTGTCATACTGCAGCCGTTGTAAACCGGAGATCCGCCCAGTGCCCACCGCCGCCGACGTCACCCAGCTCATAGGCAATACACCCCTGCTCAAACTGCGCCAGGTATCCGAGCTCACCGGCTGCACCATCCTCGGCAAAGCGGAATTCCTCAACCCCGGCCAGTCGGTAAAAGACCGCACTGCACTGGGCATCATCCGCGCCGCGGAAGCGGCGGGTGATTTAAAACCCGGCGGCCGCATCGTCGAGGGCACCGCGGGCAACACCGGCATCGGCCTGACGCTGCTCGCCAACGCACTGGGCTACAAGAGCACCGTGGTGATGCCGATCACCCAGAGCAAGGAAAAGATCGACTCGCTGGAACTGCTCGGTGCCGATTTGCACCTCGTGGGCGCGACCTCCTACTCCGACCCGCACCACTATATCCACACCGCACAGCGGCTGGCGGAGGAGCTGGCGAGGAAGGAAGAGCACGGCGCTGTCTGGGCGCGGCAGTTCGACAACCTGGCCAACATGGAAATCCACGCCAGCACCACCGGGCGGGAAATCTGGGAACAGACCGACGGCAAGGTCGACGGCTTTATCTGCGCCGTCGGCACCGGCGGCACACTGGCCGGGGTATCAGTGGCGCTGAAGGCCAAAAACCCCGCGATCAGGATAGGCCTCGCCGACCCCAGCGGTGCCTCGCTGTTCAACCACTTCACGAAAAATTCGCTGGACCCCAGCGAGGGTCACTCCATCGTCGAGGGCATCGGCATCAACCACGTCACCGACAACGTGGCCCAGGCCAGGGTCGACCACGCCTGGCATATCACGGACGAGGAGGCGCTCCCCTACATCTACGATTTGCTGCAGCACGAGGGGCTGTGCCTGGGCGGCTCTTCCGCGGTGAATATTGCCGGGGCAGTCCAGCTGGCAAGGGAACTGGGGCCGGGGCATACCATCGTCACCATCCTCTGCGACTATGGCAATCGCTACCAGAGCAAGCTGTTCAACCCGGTGTTCCTGCAGAACAAGGGTTTGCCGGTGCCGGGCTGGCTGGATATTTAAGCGCTCCGCAATGGCTAGCGGTAGCGAAGCAGCACGACCCTGCAGTCCACGGCCACACTCGGGATGGGGCCATCCGCGAAGCAAGGAAACCGACGCATGACACAAGCCCGCGGCGCGGCCCTGTGCCTGGCTCTTGCCACCATCGCTACCAGTTTCCAGAGTACCGCCCAGGTCTCAGGCAGCGGGGCGCAATACCAGATCAATCGCGAGGACCTGCGGCGACAGGTGCCCGCGGAGCCTGAGCGCTCACTGGAACTCGAAGCCCCCCCGGAGCGCCCGCCCGAGGCGGTCATCCAGGGCTCAGCCATGGTAGCCGAGCACTTTGCCGTGTAAGGCAACACCCAGCTCGACGAGCGCGCGATCAACGATATTCTCACGCCGTATACCGGGCGCAGGGTGAGCCCCGCCGAGCTCAACGAGGCGATGGCAAAGCTGCGCGCCGCCTATCGCCAGCGGGGCTACTTCACCGCCGAGGTCTACTTGCCGCCGCAGGCGGTAGAGCGGGGAATTGTCACCCTGCATGTCTAAGAAGGCCAGATCGAGCAGGGCGGCGTCGAGCTGAACAATGTTGGCCGGCGGGTCAAGGACGCCCGGATCAATGCGATTCTCAGCGAGACCCTCGTCACCGGCAGCCCCCTGCACAGCGGCCCGGTAGAGCGCGCCATTCTGCTGGTGGACGACCTGCCGGGCGTTACGTCGGGTTCCCTCATCTACCCCGGTTCCCAGCGCGGTTCCTGATGCGCACCGAGGACACACCCGCCGTAAGCGGGAATATCGACCTGGACAATTTCGGTAGCTACTACACCGGCACCAGTGCGACACAAATCTCCGGCAGCAATGGCCCTACCGGCAGCGCCAGCACTGGCACATCGCAGCCCCTGACTCTCATCCAGCCTGCCCAGCAGGTCCCGAATGCCGTGCCCCAGGCCACCCCGCAACAGGTGCCACAGCAGGTGCCGCAAGCGATCGCACAGGGCATTCCCACACCACAGCCACAGCCGATTGCCCAGGCCACTCCGCAGCCACAGCGGGCGGTTTTGCCGCCGAACACGCAGGCTCCGATAGTTACCGGCGTACAGGCGCCCGCTCAGGCCACGCACTTCATCGTGACCATCCCCGATGCGGTGACTAACAAGTGGCACCTTGTGCGCGACTTTGGCGCTTCGTTTTTTACCGCGGAGGTAGTCGAACCGGGGATCCAGAATACCCGGGTGGAGCTCTACCGCAGCGACGATGCGGAAGAGCTGCTGTACAAGGACGTCATCCCGATGGACAAAACCGGGTTTCAACTGACGGTGATGGGAACCAGGCCGCCGGACTACGCGCGGTAGCCAGCGGCGGGGGAAGCGAAGCCGCGCGAATACGCGGCCCGGCGCTTGTTAGTTGGCGCGTTCCTGGGCGATCAGGTATTCAGCGATCTTCAGCATGTTCTTGTAGCTGCCCGCCTTGCGCGGTGAAATCAGGTACTTGCCGTTGACCATCATCGCCGGGGTACCGGTCACCTTGGCACCGCGAGCGGTGGCGCTGGCCTGGCGGACCTGGCTGTCGACGCCGAAGGAGCTGAACATCTGCCTGAACTTCGCTTCGTCGATACCGTGGCCGGCAAGCATTGCGGCGATCTCGTCCTCGTCCTTGAGCGGCTTGCGGTCGACGTTAAGGGCGTTGAACATCGCGTCATCCACCGCCTGGCCCGCACCCAGGGCCTGCCCGGCGTAGTATGCCCGGGCGTGCTGTTCCATGGCCCCACCCCACATGGCCGGGATGCCGCGGAAATACACGTCCTCGGGAAGGGTCTTCACCCAGGCCTTGAGCACCGGTTCGAAGTTGAAGCAATGGCCGCAGCCGTACCAGAAGAACTCCGCCACTTCGATTTTTGAAGCGTCGGTCGTCCGCGCCGCCGGTGTGATGACATCGTAGTGCGTGCCGGCTTCCCAGGAAGTCGGTTCATCGGCAGCGCAGGCAAACAGGGGCAGTACGGCCAGGCACAGGGCCCACAGGGATCGCTTCAGCATGCAGGTATTCTCCTTTTGGTCTCGCGGTAGTCAGACAACGAAGGCCTTGAACGGTTCGGCCAGAGACAAAAAAGGCGGCAAAGTGCCACCTTTTCCGTACAACATCGGCTTACTTCAAGCCAGATGCGTAACTGGCGACCGCCTCGATTTCCATGTCGGACAGCCCGAAAGCGACGCCGCGCATGATCTTGGCATCGCCGTCGTTGGTACGGCCTGCGGGATCTTCATAACCCTGGCGGTAGGCCTTCAGCTGGGCGGCGATGTAATCGGCATGCTGACCGGCGAGGGGCGGGAAGCCGGCGGGGGCGTTGCCCTTGCCATTGGGTGAGTGGCAGGCCATGCAGGCGGGGACACTGCGCTCGGCCACGCCGGCGCGGAATACCTTTTCACCCAGTGCGATGAGGTCCGGGTTGGCCTGGCCGCCGCTGCGCGACTGGCTGTCGAAGTAGGCCGCAATATCCGCGAGGTCCTGGTCGCTCTTGCCGTCGAGCTGGCCGGCCATGGTCGGCACCGGGCGCTCGCCATCGCGGATGTTCTTCAGCTGCTTGAGCAGGTACTTCTCACCCAGCCCGGCGAGCTTGGGAAAGGTTGGCGCGGCGCTGTTGCCGTCGGCGCCGTGGCAGGCACCACAGACAGCGGCCTGGGCCTTGCCCGCGGCGGCATCGCCGGCGGCCTGTACTGTCACAGCCTGGGCCAGCCCCAGTACCAGGGTAGAAATAATCAGGGTTTTCTTCATGTTAGATCCAACAATTCTGTTTTGTGCGGGGGCCTTACTTGGCCGGCGATGCCATGAATTCGATCAGCGCCTTGTAGTCTTCCGCGGTGCAGTCGAAGCACATACCCTTGGGCGGCATGGCGTTTACACCGTTGGTGACCGACTGCAGCAGGGGATCCATGCCCTTGTCCAGGCGTGTTTTCCAGGCGTCAACATCGTGGGTTTTCGGTGCGTTGGCTGCGCCGGAGGCGTGGCAGACCGCACAGCTTTTGTTGTACTTGTCCATATCCGGTTGGGCAACCACAGTGGTAGCCAACAAAGCCAGAGCTGCTACAGCGAATCTCTTCATGTATCCCCCGTTCGAATGAAGTACCGCGCCGACTGCGCAAGCAATTGATTACAGGAAAAAAAGCTGTGGCATTATATACAACATCCCCACACCTAAAAAGGCTATAGCAAACAATGTCCGAAGAGGCCCCCGCCAGCATCCCCCGGCCGAACTTCCGCGCCGCCCGGTTCATGACCAGTGCGGCGAAGTTCGAGCAATGCCCGCCGGACGAGGGCTGGGAAGTCGCTTTTGCCGGCCGCTCCAACGCGGGAAAGTCCAGCGCGATCAACAGCTTGACCGGCAACGGCAAGCTCGCCAAGACCTCTCGCACGCCGGGCCGCACGCAGCTGATCAACTTCTTCGAACTCTCCGCCGAGCAGCGCCTGGTGGACCTGCCCGGCTACGGCTTCGCCAAAGTGCCGGTGGCGGTAAAAAAAGCCTGGACCCAGCAGCTGGAGCGCTATCTCTCCCACCGCCAGAGCCTGCGCGGGCTGATCCTGCTGATGGACGTGCGCCACCCCATGCAGGACTTCGACCAGCAGATGCTGAGCTGGGCGGTGGCGGCGCAGATGCCCGTCCACATCCTCCTCACCAAGGCAGACAAGTTAAAAAAAGGCCCTGCAAACAACAGCTTGCTCTCAGTGCGCAAGGATCTCAAGGCCTATGGGGAACTGGTCAGTGTGCAGTTGTTTTCCGCCCTTAAACACAGCGGATTGAAAGAGCTGGAGGCGACGCTGTGTAACTGGCTCACCGATACCAGCGTGTACGACGAGGAGGCATAAAAAACCCGGTTGCCTCTAGGGGGGGAAGGCAACCGGGATACTAGGGTCTCTGGGGAAAAGAGACTTGCTTGCGAAGACTCATGGAGAGAAGTCTTCAACAGGGGTGCAGCGCTAGCTGCACAACTTAGGACTGGGGGTTCAGGGAAAAGTTCATCGGTCGGCGAAAATTTTTTCTGCCTGCTGGGCGACAGGCGCTCGGCCGGGCAGCTGGCGGCAGTGGCCTCAGTGGGCTTCGTCCCAGTTGGCACCGACCCCAGCCTCGACCAGCAGCGGTACCGCCAGCTCCGCCGCTGAAGCCATCCGCTGGCAGAGCTGCTCGCAGACGTCCCCGACAGCGCTCTCGGCAACTTCCAGCACCAGTTCGTCATGCACCTGCATGATCATCCGCGCATCCACAGCGCCCGGCTCCAGCCAGTCGTGCACCGCCAGCATGGCGCGCTTGATGATGTCCGCTGCACTGCCCTGCATCGGCGCATTGATCGCGGTGCGCTCGGCGGCCTGGGCGCGCATCTTGTTGCGCGCATTGATGTCGGGCAGGTAGAGGCGCCGCCCGAACAGGGTTTCGACGTAACCCTTCTCCCGCGCCAGCTCGCGGGTGCGGTCCATGTACTCCGCGACACCGGGATAGCGCTCGAAATAGCGGTTGATGTAGTCCTGCGCCTCGTTGCGCCCCAGGTGCAGCTGCTTGGCCAGGCCGAAGGCAGACATGCCGTAGATGAGGCCGAAGTTGATCGCCTTGGCCTTGCGCCGCTGCTCGCCGGAGACCTTGTCGAGATCGACCTCGAAGACTTCCGCCGCAGTCGCCCGGTGCACGTCCCGGCCCTGCTGGAACGCCGTCAGCAGGCCCTTGTCCGCTGACAGGTGGGCCATGATACGCAGCTCGATCTGCGAGTAGTCCGCCGCCACGATGCGGTAGCCCTCGGGCGCTATGAAGGCCTGGCGGATGCGCCGGCCCTCCTCGGTGCGAATGGGGATGTTCTGCAGGTTGGGGTCGGAGGAGGACAGTCGCCCGGTAGCGGCAACGGCCTGGTGATAGGAGGTGTGCACCCGGCCGGTCGCGGGGTTGACCATGCCCGGCAGCTTGTCGGTATAGGTCGACTTGAGCTTGGACAATCCGCGGTACTCGAGCAACAGGCGCGGCAGCTCGTAGTCCAGCGCCAGCTCCTGCAACACCTCTTCGGCGGTACTCGGGGCCCCCTTGGGGGTTTTCTTCAGCACCGGTAATTCCAGTTTTTCGAAGAGGATCTCCCCGAGTTGCTTGGGCGAGCCCAGGTTGAAGGCCTGGCCAGCGGCCTCGTGGGCCTGGGCTTCCAGTTCCTGCAGCCGCCGGCCCAGTTCACCGCTCTGGCGGTTGAGCATGGCGACATCCAGCAGCGCACCCTGGCGCTCGATCTTCGACAGCACCGGCACCAGCGGCAGCTCGATGTCGCGAAATACCGAGGCCAGCCGGCCCTCGCCCTCGAGCTTCGGCCACAGCGACTGGTGCAGGCGCAGGGTGATATCGGCATCCTCGGCGGCGTAGGGGCCGGCCTCCTCGACCTTGATCTGGTTGAAGGTGAGCTGCTTGACGCCCTTGCCGGCGATATCCTCGAAGTGGATGGTGCTGCGGCCGAGGTATTTCAGCGCCAGGCTGTCCATGTCGTGCCGGGTGGCGGTGGAATCCAGCACGTAGGATTCCAGCATGGTGTCGAAGGCGATGCCGCGCAGGGTGATGTCGTGGTTGGCCAGCACACTCATGTCGTACTTGAGGTTCTGGCCGACCTTGGCCTTGCCGGCATCTTCCAGCAGCGGCTTGAGCTGCTCGAGCACCGCCTCGCGATCGAGTTGTTCGGGGGCACCGAGGTAGTCGTGGGCGAGGGGGACGTAGGCTGCGCTGCCCGCCTCCACGGCGAAGGAGACGCCAACAATCCGCGCCTCCATGTAATTCAGACTGGTGGTCTCGGTGTCGAAGGCGAACAGCTCGGCCCGGCGCAGTTTTTCCAGCCAGGCATCGAACTGTGCCTGCCCGGTGACGATCTCGTAGTCGACGTCCCCGCCATCACTCTGCACTTCCTCGGTGGCGCCGCCCGCCAGCAGCTCTTCCAGCCAGCCGCGGAATTCGAGCCGGCTGAACCAGTCGATCAGGGCGTCCCGGTCGGGCTCGCCGTTGGCCAGGTCTCCCACCGCTTCGGCCAGCTCGACGTCGGTCTTGATCACCGCCAGCCGGTAGGAGAGATAGGCGCTGTCCTTTTCCGCCTCCAGCTTTGGCGCCAGCGCCTTCGCCCCGCGGAAGGAGAGGCCGGCAACCTTGTCGAGGTTGGCGTAGATGTCGTCGAGGCCGCCGAGGCCCTGCAACAGGCCGAGGGCGGTCTTCTCACCCACGCCGGGGACGCCGGGAATGTTGTCGACCTTGTCACCCATCAACGCCAGCAGGTCGATGATGAGTTCCGGCGGGATGCCGAACTTTTCCTTCACGCCCTCCACGTCCATGGTGGTCTCGGTCATGGTGTTGACCAGCGTGGTGTTGGCATCGACCAGTTGCGCCATGTCCTTGTCGCCGGTGGAGATGATGACCGGACGGCCCTCGGCACTGGCCTGCCGCGCGAGGGTACCGATGACATCGTCCGCCTCCACCCCGGGCACACAGAGCAGGGGCAGGCCCATGGCGCCGATGATCGCGTGGATCGGCTCCACCTGCTCGCGCAACTCCTCGGGCATGGACGGCCGGTGGGCCTTGTACTCGGCGAATATCTCGTCGCGGAAAGTCTTGCCCTTGGCGTCAAAAACCACGGTGACAGGGGAGTCGGGGTACTGCGAGACCAGCTTGCGCAGCATGCTGATCACACCGCGTACGGCGCCGGTGTGCTCGCCGGAAGAGGTGGTCAGCATCGGCAGGGCGTGGAAGGCGCGGTAGAGGTAGGAGGAGCCATCCACCAGCACCAGGGGCGCATATTTGTTGTCAGTACTCACTAACTCCTCCATATTGCGTGCGGCCACCCGCGGGTAGCCGGTACTTACAGACCGCGAAGCGCCGCCGGTCGGGGCCGGGGCTTCAGCACCGCCGCGGCGTCAAAGCTCCCACATCGCCCGCGCCGAGCGCAGGGTCAGCTTCATTTTCGCCTTGTCCAGCGGCGGCTTGAAAAAGCCGTGGTAGTCGCCCATCGGGTTGATCAGCACCACATTCGAGCTGTGATCGACCTGGTAGTTCTCTCCCTCGCCGGGCACCTTGCGGAAGGGCGTGTTGAGGCCGGTGGCAAAGCGATGTACATCGAGAAACTCACCGGTCACACCGACAAAATCGGGGTTGAAAAAGGGCACGTAGCTGGCCAGCTGCTCGACCGTGTCGCGGGCCGGGTCCACGCTTACCATCACCACCCGGGTGTCCTCTGCCTCGCTCCCTTCCAGGGTGGCCACGAACTGGTTGAGGAAGCTCATGGTGGTGGGGCAGACATCCGGGCAGTGGGTAAAGCCGAAAAACACCAGCGTCCAGTGACCCTTGAGACTCTCCCTGGTAAAGGGCTGGCCGCGGTGGTCGACCAGGTTGACCTCGCCGAAATCCCTCGGTGTGGGCAGCAGGTAGAGGCCATTGGCTTTCATCTCCCCCGGCGTGATGATGCGCGGCTGCTGCACGCGGTGCACGAAGCCCGCGACCACGACGGCGATGAACACCAGTACCAGCGCAACAGTGAGCCAGATACGTTTCCTCTGGCCGGGATTGGCGGCGCTGCTCACAGGGGCTGCACCGGAAACAGGTAGTGGTCAAAGAGCATGACAATAAACAGGGCCATCAGGTAGATGATTGAATACTTGAAGGTTTCCATCGGCGCGTTGGGATTCTTGCCGCGGATCAGTTCGATCGCCCAGTAGAGGAAGCCGATCCCCAGCACTACCGCACCGAGCAGGTACAGCGGCCCGCTCATGTGGGTGGCGAAGGGCAGCAGGGTAATCAGGAACATCAGGATGGTGTAGAGCAGGATCTGCAACTTGGTAAAGGCCACGCCGTGGGTGACCGGCAGCATGGGGATGCCCACCGTGGCGTACTCCTCGCGGCGGTGGATCGCCAGGGCCCAGAAGTGCGGCGGTGTCCAGGCGAAGATTATCAATACCAGCAGCAACGCGTGCCCGTGGATTTCTCCGGTGACCGCCGTCCAGCCCAGCAGCGGCGGCGCAGCGCCCGCGAGCCCGCCGATGACGATGTTCTGCGGTGTGGCCCGCTTGAGAAACATGGTGTAGACAAAGGCATAGCCCACCAGGGAAGCGAAGGTCAGCCAGGCGGTGAGGGCATTGATGTAGAAAATCAGCAGCGCCATCCCCGCGCCGCCGAGAGCCAGGGCGAACAGCGCCGCCTGCACCGCACCGACCCGCCCGCGGGCTACCGGCCGGTTTGAGGTGCGCGCCATCTGCTGGTCGATACGCTGGTCGACCAGGTGGTTGACCGTTGCCGCCGCGCCGGCGCAGAGGGCTATGCCCAGGTTGCCAAGCACGAGAACCTGCAGTGGCACCATGCCCGGTACCGCCATGAACATGCCGATGGCCGAGGTGAGGATCATCAACAGAACGACGTTGGGCTTGGTCAGTTCCTTGTAGTCGCGCCAGGAGGCCGCGGCTGTGGTCTTTGCGTCTGCCATGGCGCTTCCTATTCGTTGGAGTTCTTGAGCAGGAACTTGAGGTCGGCAATCACTTCCTTGTAGCTGATGCCGCTATTGTAGGACATCATCACCCAGCCGGCGGGATCGGCCAGGTACCAGGTGCTGTTGTCCCCGGTCCACTCCGGGAACAGCCCGAGCGAGGCCTCGGTCGCCACGCTCAGGGGCAACAGGTCCGTGTGCTGCTGCTCGAGGTACTGGGCAAAGGTGGCTGGCGCCGGGCTGGCGTCGCTCAGCGACTCCACCGCGAGAGTGCTGTCCGCTACCGGCACGTCGCTGATATAGAGGCGGTCGATCCGATCGAAGTACTTGCCCAGCGCCTTGTGGATCTGCCGGGTAGTGTACAGGTTTGACTCGCAGGTCTCGGCACACCGCTCGCCGCGATTGACGACGACAAACGACCACTTCGGCGGCAGGTCTGCGTAGCGCTGCGGCCCCGATGCCGCGTGCAGTTCAACCTCGTCGATTTGCCGCGGCGGGTCCAGCAGCTGCCCCCGGTTGGCAGTGCCGAGAACACTCACCAGGTCGAGATGCCCATTTTCCACGTAGTACCACAGCCATGTCGCAGTCAGGAACATGGTGACCGGCAGACCGATAATGGTCAGTAATACCAGCCGATTGCCCGGTGATTGGCGGGATTCAGTCATAAACTACTCGTCTTCGGCCGCCGCGTGGGGCGCGCCTTTCATCAATTGCCAGAGGTTGGTGCTGCGGAACAGGTACAGCAGCGACAAAACCAACGCCATACTGAACCACTGTACTGCGTAGCCCCGGTGTTTGGCGGGGCTGATATTAATGACCTGCCAGTCGACCTGCAACGCCCCCGGCTGGCCGGGTTCGATCCGCACCGGGTAGGGGAACAGTCCCTCGCCGACTATCCCGCCAATCAGCGACATGTCCACCGCCTGGATAGTTTTTGGCCAACCCGGTGCCAACTCCTGCTCTGCCAGCTGGTAGGGCTTGCCCGGCGCGACATAGACCTGCCCACTGACTGCAAGCTGCGCCTGGCCGCCGGGCAGAGCCGGCACCACGGTGGCTTGCTGGCGCGCCGCGTCAGCCGGCACCCAGCCGCGATTGACCAGCACCGTCGACCCCGTGCTCAGCTCAAACAGCGTGAGAACCTCGTTGCCGTAGCGACCCTCGTGGGTGCGATTGTCGAGCAGGAAAGTCCTCTCGGGCAAAAACCTGCCCTGGAGACGCACCGGGAGATAGGACAGCGCCTGCGGATCGCGCGTCGTCACTTCCGCGAGAGAGATCGGAACCTGTGCCTGCTTGCGGGCGAAGTCCACTGCCAGTAATTGTTTTTCCCCGGCGCGTTGCAACTGCCAGAAGCCGAGGGAAATCAACAGCGGTAGCAGGCAGAGGGTGAACAGGGTAATCCGCCACTCGAAATCGAACTGCAGGCGTCGGTTCACCGGAATTGCCTCACAGCCGCACCATCCACGCAATGACGCGTGCTGCGACGGGACGGCTTCCCGGCGCTGCCTGGTTTATACTGCGCGTCCGGATCGGGAGACGGTATGTTAAAAATAGCGATTGTCATATTGATGCTGGCGCTGGTTGCCAGCCTGGCCAGTGGCTTCTATTACCTGATGGTGGACCAGGGCGACAAGTCCAGGCGGCGTACTTTCCACTCACTCGGGGTGCGCCTTACCCTGGCGATAACGCTGATGGGGCTGATCGCCTACGGCGTTGCCACCGGCCAACTCGGCCACCGCACCCCCTGGGACGCGGGCCCGGCTGCAACGGCTACCGGCAGGTAATTCCGCCGGCCCGGTAGCGGGCACCAAAATTAGTGTCTGGATAAAAACAAGGGGGCCTTGGCCCCCTTGTTTGCGTTCTCCGGCTACCGCCTGGCACTGGCCTTTGTGAGAGCCAACTCGCGCCAGGCGGGGCCCTTCGCTTACAGGATGTAAACGAAGAGGAACAGGAATACCCACACCACGTCAACAAAGTGCCAGTACCAGCTGGAGGCCTCGAAGCCGAAGTGGTCGTCCGCCGTGAAGTGCCCCTTGAGGCTGCGCAGCAGCTGGATCAACAGCATGGTCATGCCCATGAACACGTGGAAGCCGTGGAAACCGGTCAACATGAAGAACGTCGAGCCATAGATGCCGGAGTTCAGGGTCAGGCCGAAGTGAGCGTAAGCCTCGTAGTACTCATAGAACTGGACGAAAAGGAAGACGATACCCAGCAGCACGGTAAAGGCCAGCCAGGCGTTGAACTTCTTGCGGTCGCCGTTGAGGATGCCCAGGTGCGCCATGTGTACGGTGAAGCTGGAGCTCAACAGGATGAGGGTGTTCCACAGGGGCAGCCACTTGTACCAGGCGTGAGCGTCGCCGAAGGCCATGCTGGTGTGCGGCGAGACGAAGGTGCCGTTATTGGCGATTGCCTGCGTAGCGGCACCACCGACAGCTTCCTGCGGCGTTTGCATCATCGGCCAGTCGTACTGGAAACCTTCCCAGAGCAGGCCGTTCATGCGCCCGGCTTCACCTTCGCCGGCCAGCCAGGGACCAACCAGGGTGCGCACGTAGAACAGGGCGCCGAAGAAGGCGAAGAAGAACATCACCTCGGAGAAGATGAACCAGAACATGCCAAGCACGTAGGAGTGCTTGAGCTGGGCGCTGTTGAGGCCGGCGATGTTCTCGCGAATGGCCTGGCGGAACCAGACAAACAGCGTGGCCATAAAGAAGAACAGGCCGAACAACAGGATCGACCAGGAACCACTGGTGATGCCGTCGCCGAAGGTCTTGTCGTTCATGACCTGGGAGGCGCCGAAAATGCTCAGTACCAGGCCGATCGTGGCCAGTACCGCCATTTTGCTCTGTTCCGGTACGTAATACTTTTCGTACTCGGTGGACGTTGGGCTCGTCATTTTTTTCTCTCCATTAATAAAGCCGCAGGTTCCCCGACCTGCACGTCAACGACTGGCGACTTTGCCGCCAACCATATCGGTTACATCAAACAGTGTATAGGACAGCGTGATCGTCTTGATATCAGCCGGCAGTGCCTGGTCGACGATGAACTGCAGGGGCAGTTCTGCCGAGGCGTTGCCCTCGAGCGGTTGCTGGTTGAAGCAGAAACACTCTGTCTTATGGAAAAACTCCGCGGCGCGGCTCGGTGACACACTCGGTATCGCCTGCCCCACCATCGCCTTCGCCAGGGGATTGTGGGCGAGGAAAACCGTGTCGTTGCTGGCACCGGGATGCACTTTCATCGCCGTGACACTGGGGCCGAAGTCCCAGGGCATGCCATCGTTGTTACTGGCGATAAACTGCACGGTAACCGTACGGCTTTCATCTACAGCCACCTGCACCGAGGTATAGGCCTCGCCGGCGGTCTTGCCGTTGATGCCGAGGGCATCACACAGCACGTTGTAGAGCGGCACCATCACCACGAACACGAACGCAAACATGGCCGCCGCTACCGTCACCAGCTTGATGACGGTATCGATGGCGGGGTTGGCGCTGATGCGAATCACGGTGATGGCTTTCCCTTACGAGTGTGCGTGCGCCGGGTCGACCTTCGGCGGTGTCTCGAAGGTGTGGTAGGGCGCCGGCGTGGGTACGGTCCACTCCAGGCCTTCGGCACCTTCCCAGACTTTCTCGTCGGAGACCGGCTTGCCGGCAACGATGGTCGCGATCACGTTGTAGAGGAACAGGATCTGCGAGGCACCGTAGATGAACGCGCCGATGCTGGACATCATGTTGAAGTCCGCAAACTGCAGCGCGTAGTCCGGAATCCGCCGCGGCATGCCGGCCAGGCCGACGAAATGCTGCGGGAAGAAGGTCAGGTTGAAGCCGATGAAGGAGATCCAGAAGTGGGTTTTACCCATGGTCTCGTTGTACATCTTGCCGCACCACTTGGGCAGCCAGAAGTAGATCGCCGCGGTCATGGAGAATACCGCACCGGCGACCATCACGTAGTGGAAGTGGGCAACCACGAAGTAGGTGTCGTGGTACTGGAAGTCCGCCGGCGCGATGGACAGCATCAGGCCGGTGAATCCGCCCAGGGTAAACAACACCAGGAAGCCGAGGGAGAACAGCATCGGCGTCTCGAAGGTCAACGAACCGCGCCACATGGTGGAGATCCAGTTGAACACCTTCACCCCGGTGGGTACCGCGATCAGCATGGTGGCATACATGAAGAACAGCTCGCCGGCGAAGGGCATGCCCACGGTGTACATGTGGTGGGCCCACACGACGAAGGACAGGATCGCGATTGACGCTGTGGCGTAGACCATCGAGTCGTAGCCGAACAGCGGCTTGCGGGAGAACGCCGGGATGATCTGCGACACCACGCCGAAGGCCGGCAGGATGATGATGTATACCTCGGGGTGACCGAAGAACCAGAACACGTGCTGGAACAGCACCGGGTCACCGCCGCCGGCGGCGGAGAAGAAGCTGGCGCCGAAGTGGACGTCCATCAGCATCATGGTCACCGCCCCCGCGAGTACCGGCATCACCGCCACCAGCAGGAAGGCGGTAATCAGCCAGGTCCAGACGAACATCGGCAGCTTCATGTAGGTCATGCCGGGGGCGCGCATGTTCATCACGGTGGCGATGATGTTGATCGACCCCATGATGGATGACAGACCCAGGATGTGGATACAGAAGATGAAGATGGTGACTGAGGGACCGGCGTAGGTGGTCGACAGCGGTGCGTAGAAAGTCCAGCCGGCCGCGGGTGCACCGCCCTCCATGAACAGGGTGGAGGCGAGCAGCAGGAAGGCCGGAGGCAGGATCCAGAAGGACCAGTTGTTCATCCGCGGCAGGGCCATGTCCGGCGCCCCGATCATCATCGGGATCAGCCAGTTGGCCAGGCCGACGAAGGAGGGCATGATCGCCCCGAACACCATGACCAGGCCGTGCAGGGTGGTCATCTGGTTGAAGAACTCGGGCTCGACCAGTTGCATGCCGGGCTGGAACAGCTCGGCGCGAATGATCATCGCAAACGAGCCGCCGAGGATGAACATGGCGAACGAGAACCACAGGTACATGGTTCCGATGTCTTTGTGGTTGGTGGTGAAAAGCCACCGGGAAATGCCCTTCGCAGGGCCGTGATGATGATCTCCCATCGTGAAGTCCTCCGATCAGCCTTTCTTGTGGTTAAAGACATCAATGGGCTGAACCATGTCGCCCATATTGTTGCCAAATGCGTTGCGCTGGTAGGTCACGACCGCCGCCATATCGACGTCGTTGAGCTGGCCACCGAAGGCCTGCATGGCCGTACCCGGCACACCGTTGATTGAGATGTCGAGGTGGTGGTCGACGTCGCCGGTAGCAACCGGGCTGCCGGCAATCGGTTTGCCGACCCCGCCCTCACCGCCGGCGCCATGGCAGGCCAGGCAGTTGCGCTCGTAGACCGCCTTGCCGCGCTCCATCAGCTCATCCAGCGTGAAGGTCTGCGCCATCAGCTGCTTGATTTCAGCGGCTTCGGCTTGCTTGCCGACCATCCACTCGTCGAATTCCGCTTCGCTCACGACGTCCACCACAATGGGCATGAAGCCGTGGTCCTTGCCGCAGAGCTCGGCACACTGCCCGCGGAAGACACCTTCCACGGTGGTCCGGGTCCAGGCTTCGTTGACGAAGCCAGGAATCGCGTCCTTCTTGACGGCCAGCTCGGGCACCCACCAGGAGTGGATCACGTCGTTGGCGGTCACCAGGAAGCGCACTTTTTTGCCCGCGGGCAGCACCAGGGGCTCGTCCACTTCCAGCAGGTAGTGCTCGCCCTTGGGTGCGGTATTGCGGATTTCGCTCTGCGGGGTACGCAGGTTGCTGAAGAACTCGACGTTTTCGCCGTTTTCATTCAGGTATTCGTATTTCCACTTCCACTGGTAGCCGGTGACGACAACGTCGAGATCGGCCTCTTCAAAATCGTAGATATCCAGCAGGGTGGAGGTCGCAGGCCAGGCCATGACGACCAGAATGAAGAACGGGATGACCGTCCAGATGATCTCGACCTTGGTGTTTTCGTGGAAGGTCGCCGGGACAGCCCCTTTGGACTTGCGGTGGGCGTAGAGTGAATAAAACATCACCGCGAATACGCCAATACCGATAACCGTACAGATGCCGAGGATGATCATGTGCAGATCGTAGATCTGCTTGCCGACCTCGGTTACACCCGGAGCCATGTTCACCTGGTTCACTTCGCCGCCGTAACCCAGGGCGAAGGCACCCCACAGCATCAGCACAGGACCAAGCGCGAGCTTCAGGAACCGCTTCGCTTCAAGACACATTTCCCGTGTTCTCCATTTACTTGAGTTTTCGTTGTATTCCCCTGCAGCCGGTTCGGCAGGTGCCATCGTATTATCTGCGCACCAATTACCTACAAATGCCGTGCCAATCTACCGCTGCGAGGGGGACTCGCGGCAGGGAGGAAGACAGGGCATGGATTACCAGCTGACTGTGTATTGCCTTAGGTGCGACAATCCGTCGCAGCGGCAAAACGCCGGAAGTATAACCGCACTCCCGCGCAATTCCCAAACATTTGCATGCCCACAATCAGGCAAACGCACCGTCGCGGGGCGCTCGCCGAGGGGTAAAAAGAGGGGCTATATCATCATATGGAAGGCGATCACCGGCTGGACCGCAAAATATGGGGTATTGCCTGGCCGGCCATCCTCTCCAATCTTTCCATCCCGCTGCTCGGGCTGATCGACTCGGCGATCCTCGGTCACCTCGGCCGCAGCGACTATCTCGCCGCGGTCGCGGTCGGCTCCGCGCTGCTGACCTTCCTCTACTGGGGTTTCAGCTTCCTGCGCATGGGCACCACGGGCATGGTAGCGCGTGCCGAAGGCGCCGGTGACCACGACGGCTCCGCCCTGGTGCTGCTGCGCTCGGCGGTGCTCGCTCTGGCTATCGCCGCGCTGGTGGTCGCGCTGCACCCGCTGCTGATCGGCCTCGGGCTGGCGCTGATGTCGCCCGCCGAGCAGCTCTACCCGCTGGCGGAGTCCTATGCCCGCATCCGCATATTCAGTGCCCCGGCGGTCCTGCTGACCTACACCATTGTCGGCTGGTTCATCGGCCGCCAGAACACCCGCTGGCCCATGCTGATTGTCATCGTCACCAACTGCGCCAACGTCGCGCTGGATTTCCTGCTGATCGTCGGCCTTGATATGCGCAGCGACGGCGCTGCACTCGCCACGGTACTGGCGGAGTACCTCGGGCTCGGCGTAGCGCTGGCGAGTGTCTGGCTGCAGTGGCGGCGATCGCCGCCGGCGCTGCGCGCCAGCCAGTTGCTCGAACTCCCCGCCTACGCCAGCCTGTTGCAGAGCAACCGCCACCTGTTTGTCAGGACCGTCAGCCTGCTGTTCGGTTTCGCCTTTTTTACCGCCCAGGGCGAAAACCTCGGCACCGCGGTGGTCGCCGCCAACACCCTGATGCTGCACTTGCTGATGATGGCCGCCTACGGACTGGACGGTTTCGCCTATGCCGCCGAGGGCATGGCCGGAAACCAGCTCGGGCGCCGGGATCTGCCCGGTTTTTACCGCGTAATCCGCCGCTGTGCCTTCTGGTCAGCAGTGTGCGCACTGTGCCTTGGCCTCGGCATATTTGCCCTGCAGGGTTTATTTATCGCCGCGCTGACCGACCTCGCGGCGATCCGTACACTGCTCGACACCTACTACCCCTGGCTCGTGGCCATGCCCTTCCTCGCCGCCCCGGCCTACCTGCTGGACGGTGTCTTCATCGGCGCCGGCCAGGCGCGCGCCATGATGCTCAGCGTGCTTTTCAGCCTGCTCTGTATCTACCTGCCGCTGTGGTACCTGACCCAGCCATGGGGAAATCACGGGCTCTGGTTGTCATTCGCCGCCTTCAACCTGGCTCGCGGCGCCACGCTCTACCAGCGCTTTCTCAGCCTGAGCCGAACGGGCGCGTGGCTGCGCTAGCAATTGCTGTGATTTGTACTAGCCTCATAGCTGAGCCTGAGTCAGCCGGTGCGCCTACAGCAGCAGGGTCGGTCTTCCCCGGCATCTGAAACGCACCGACAGGCCAGTGAATTCCCCCGACCCGCTAGCGGCTGGTACTCATGGCCAAACCCGGAATCAGGGAATCCATCACCAGCGCAATCAGTCACGAGGCTCGCACGGGTAAGTTCCGGCGTTTGCTGCAGCAGAACCTGGCTGCAATCAGGAGCCAGCTGATTTTACCCGACGAACATCCGGTGGATGCGCTGATGGATTTCGTAGTCGACTATGTGGAGAGCGTACCCGGCAGCCTCTCCCTGGTCACCGCTGTCAGTCGGCGTTTCGGTTTCTATGATTACGCCGAGCCTTTCCTGCGCATGGCGGAGGACTATTTTCTCCAACCCCCGGACGAACTGCCCGCCGACGGCGGCCTGGAGGCCCTGCTCGACGAGGCTTTCCTCGCGCACCGCGTACTGGAAGAAGTCAACGATCACCACATTCGCCACCTGCAGCGGCCGCTCCTGCCAGTCGAGATGACCGAGGCCAATCTCATCGTCCACTACCTGCTGGGTGATGAATTCGCCACCAGGCTTGAACAGCGCGTGCAAAAGACCGCCCTCGGGCTGCTGGAGCGCGAGTACATCTGGGATCGGGTCAGGTCGATGCCGGGAGTCCGGCAAAATGAGATCGTGCCGATCTCCAGCCACAGTTTCCGCAACGGTCGCACCCCGGTGCGTCTGCGTCTCGGCGGCCGCTAGCTCTTATTTCCCTTTTCCGCGACGGGATCGATCAGGGTGACAGCTTCCGCCGGCGTGTCCACGCGACGGGCAGCAGCCCGGGTGACCCGGGTGGGCACTTCGCCGGCCAGCGGATCTGCAGGCCGCGCCTCGCTGAAGTCACAGGCGACGCACTCGCGCTGCTGGGTATCCATATCCACCACGATCTTGTCCATGGCGCCGCAGCGCGGACAGACCGCGCCAGCGATGAAGCGGCGGCGGTGGGGTGATGTACTCATGGGTTCTCCGGGGTGTTCTCTGCGTTGATGCAAAGGTATTGTAACAGCACAGGATAGCCCGCGATGAGACCGGCAATGAAACACTACACCCCCACCAGCCTGCGCAAGTTCCAGGGCAAGACGCCGCGTGTCGGCGAACGGGTTTTGATCGATCCCAGCGCCGTGGTGCTCGGCGATGTCGCGCTTGCCGACGATGTCTCCATCTGGCCGCAGGTGGCCATCCGCGGCGACATGCACTGCATCAGCATCGGCGCCCGCACCAGCGTACAGGACGGGAGCGTGCTGCATATCACCCACGCCGGCCCCTACAATCCCGACGGCTACCCGCTGACAATCGGCAGTGATGTCACTATTGGTCATGCTGCGGTGCTCCACGGCTGCACGCTTGGTAACCGGGTGCTGGTGGGCATGGGGGCTACGGTGATGGATGGCGCGGTGGTCGAGGATGAAGTGGTCATTGCCGCTGCGGCGCTGGTCACCCCCGGCAAGACCTTGCGCAGCGGCTATCTCTACGCCGGCAGCCCGGCGCGCGAGGTGCGACCACTGAGTGCGGGGGAACTGGATTATTTCGTGTACAGCGCAGCGAACTACGTGCGCCTCAAGGACCAGCACATCGCCGAATTGGAAGCCGCCGCAAGGAATGCGGCGGGAGACAACCGTTAGGCGGCCTCCATGGCCTCGCGAATGGCGTGAATCACCGGCTGGGTAGCGGGGCGCACGCCGCGCCAAAGATAGAACGACTGCGCCGCCTGTTCCACCAGCATGCCCAGCCCATCCGCGACCGCCCAGGCGGCGTTGGTAGCGGCCCAGCGCATGAAAGGCGTTGGCTGCGCGCCGTAAATCATGTCGTAACAGCAGCTGCGCTCGGTCAGGACGTCGCTCGGCAGGTCGGGCGCCTCGCCTGACAGGCCCGCGCTGCTGGCGTTGATCAGGAGATCGAACTGGCGCCCCTCGAGGAGCTCCATGCCACCGCCTTCGATCGCGCCGAGGTCGGCGAATTCAGCCGCCAGGGCTGCCGCCCGGCTGGCGGTACGGTTGACGATCAGCACGGATTTCGGCTTTTCCCGCAACAGCGGTTCCAGCACGCCGCGGACCGCGCCGCCGGCGCCTATCACCAGAATTCGCTGGCCCTGGATGACCCAGCCGAGATTGGCGACCATATCCCGGACCAGGCCGATGCCATCGGTGTTGTCCCCTTCCACGGCGCCGTCGGGGCATCGGGAGAGGGTGTTCACTGCACCGGCCCGCTGCGCCCGCGGGCTCAGCCGATCTGCCAGCTGAAACGCCTCTTCCTTGAAGGGCAGGGTTACGTTGAGGCCGGCGCCGCCGTCGGCGAAGAACTGCCGTGCGGCACGGGGAAAATCACCTTCATCCACACGTACCGCGCGATACTGCATCGCCTCATTGGACTGGGCTGCGAACGCCGCGTGAATGGAGGGCGAGCGACTGTGCTTGATGGGATTGCCGAAGACCGCGTACTTATCGCGCTCGCTCACTTGCCGCTCTCCTGCAACCAGTCGCGGTCCTGCAGGAAAAACTCGGTGAGCTCTGCCTCCGCTGTACCCGGCTCCGGCGCGTAATCGTACTCCCAGCGCACCAGGGGCGGCAGCGACATCAGGATTGCTTCGGTGCGTCCGTCGGACTGCAGGCCAAACAGTGTTCCGCGGTCGTAGACGAGGTTGAATTCCACGTAGCGACCGCGGCGGAACAGCTGGAACTGGCGCTCTCTTTCGCCCCAGGGCGTATCCTTGCGCCGGGCGACAATAGGCCGATAGGCCTCGATGTAGGAATCGCCCACCGCGCGCATAAACGCAAAGCAGGTATCGAAATCCCACTCGTTGAGATCGTCGAAGAACAGGCCGCCGATACCGCGCGGCTCCTTGCGGTGGCGCAGGTGGAAGTATTCATCACACCAGGCCTTGTAGCGCGGGTAGACCTCGGCGCCGAAGGGCTCGCAGGCGTCCGCCGCGGTCCGGTGCCACGCGATGCAGTCCTCGCGATTGCCGTAGTAGGGCGTGAGATCGTAGCCGCCGCCAAACCACCACACCGGCTCCGCACCCTCGCGCTCGGCGACAAACATCCGCACGTTGGCATGTGAGGTAGGGACATAGGGGTTGCGCGGGTGAATCACCAGTGAGACGCCCATCGCCTGGAAGCTGCGCCCGGCGAGTTCCGGCCGGCTGGCACTGGCAGAGGCCGGCAGACTGGCGCCCCTGACGTGGGAAAAGTTGACCCCTGCCTTCTCGAACACTGCACCTTCACTGAGGACGCGGCTCCGCCCGCCGCCGCCCTCCTGGCGCTGCCATTCATCGGTAATAAAATCTTTTTCACCGTCTTCCTCGGCGAGTGCCGAGCAGATACGGTCCTGAAGGTTGAGCAGGTAGGTTTTGACCTGTTCGATCTGCATGGGAAACTTCCTTACAGCTGCTGCGGGGGCATTATACGCACCCGCGCGGCTCGCTGACAGGCGTAGTTTAGCCCTCAGGCGCGCATAAGCTGGCCGCTGGCGAGATCGCGAATCTGGCTGGGGCGGGGCGACCTGCCCACCGCACCGGGAAGGACACTGTCGACTGATTCGCCGAAGTAACGCCGCACCTGGAAGGCATGCCGCGCGGGCTGGGCGCCCGCCGGATTGGCCGATGTGGAAACCAGCGGCCCGCCCCACGCCGTGCACAGGGCGCGCACCACCGGGTGGTCGCTGACCCTGACCGCGACAGTGTCAAAGCGCCCGTGAACCCAGGGCTGTACCCGCCCGCGGTGGGGGACCAGCCAGGTGTTCGGGCCAGGCCAGCTCGCGCGCAGTAGCTCGCGCTGATGTTCCGGCAGGCCCTCGAGCAGGAAGCCGAGCTGGCTCTCGCTGGCAGCGATTAGGATCAGCCCTTTCTCCAGCGGGCGCTGCTTCAGCGCCAGCACTCGGTGCACGGCAGGCTCTGAATCCGGGTCGCAGGACAGGCCCCAAACCGCTTCTGTCGGGCAGGCGACAACGCCCTCCCGCTTGAGGGCCTGAACCGCGGCTGCCAGACGCAGCCGCGAAGGCAGGAGCGGCTTCAAGCCTTCAGGGAGGCCTGCAGTGCCGCGTCTTTTTCGCCGATGGCCTTGGCGTTGGCCGCGCGCTCATCGCGCAGCTTGGTCGCCAGGGCTTCGTCGGAAGTCGCCAGGATCTGCACCGCCAGGTAGGCCGCGTTCTTGGCGCCGGCCTTGCCGATGGCGACGGACGCCACGGGAATACCAGCAGGCATCTGCACCGTGGAGAGCAGGGCATCGAGGCCATCCAGGGAAGAGTTCATCGGCACGCCGATGACCGGCTTGACGGTGGTGGCGGACACCGCACCGGCAAGGTGGGCGGCCATGCCCGCTGCGGCGATGAACACCGCACAACCGCGAGACTCCGCGTCCTTGATGAACTCCTTGGTCACTTCCGGAGTACGGTGTGCGGAGGTGATACGGGCCTCGAAGGGAATGCCGAAATCACGCAGAACCGCAAAACTGGCTTCCATGACCGGAAGGTCGGAATCAGAACCCATGACAATCGCGACAAATGGTTTGCTCATCGAAATGCTCCACTGGCTTTCAAGGGCGAGGGTGCCCGGAAAAAAGCGCGAAATTTAACCAGAGCCGCGGGCGCTTGGCAAGCCAAGAAATACTCAACCCAGGCGGTAATAGCCGCCGGCTCCGCGGGCCACTCGCCCCGCCAGCTCCAGCTGGGATAGTTGCGCGAAGACCTCTGCCACCGGCAGGCCGGACAGCTCGACCAGATGATCGGCTGGGACCTGCGCGTCGCCTATCAGGTCCAGCAGGCTCGCGCCGTGCTCCCCCGCATTGGCGTCGTCCGGCTCCGGGCGTGGATTGGCCTCCCTGAACGCTGCATATAAAGAAGGCAGTTCTTCCAGGACGTCGTCAATGCTCTGGACCATTTTAGCTCCATCGCGCAGCAAGCGGAGGCAGCCGGCACCGGCGCCATGCCCCCCCGACCAGGGCAGGGCAAACACCTCACGGCCCTGTTCACCCGCCAGCCGTGCGGTAATCAGCGAGCCGCTGCGCTCGGCCGCCTCGACGACGACCACACCGAGAGACAGCCCGCTGATAATCCGGTTGCGGCGGGGAAAGTTGCCGGCGTGGGGCAGGGCGCCGGGCGGGTACTCGGTGACGAGACAGCCCGCACGGGCTATCTGCTCACCGAGGTCCCGGTTGCGGGGCGGGTAGAGAGTGTCTATGCCCGTGCCCATCACCGCCACCGTCTCGCCACCGGCCTCCAGGGCACCGCGATGCGCGGCGGCATCGACCCCGAGGGCGAGGCCGCTGCACACGGTGAGCCCGACTGCGGCGGCCGCGGCGGCCAGGCTTTCCGCCGCCTGCAGCCCCGCGACCGAGGCCCGGCGCGCACCGACGATGGCGAGCATGGGCGAATTCAGCAGCCGGACATCACCGCGCAGGTAGAGCTGCCTGGGGGGATCGGAAATTTCCCGCAGCAAGGCGGGATAGGAGGAATCGTGCAATTGCAGCAGTGTGTGGCCAGCACTGCCGGGGGACACCTGTTCCATACATCATCCATGACGTGAATCGGGTGGCTTGGAGGGGCGGCATCCTGCAGCCCCGGATTGTCACTGCTAGTACTAGGGGTTCTTGACCCGGTCCAGCACCTTGAGCGGGCGGTTGGACTTCAGCACCAGGGCATAGCTGGCCTTTTCGGATACCTCAAAAACCATTGCCAGGCCGGCGCGCACATCCGGCAGGCGGACATTTTCCTGCGCCACCGGGTCGAGCACCAGCTCACCGGACTGGTAGACGGCGAGTACGTCGCCGACCTGCAGCCCCTCGCGCTCACCCTTGTTGATGACTACGATGTCGGTGGTACCGATCTGGGTGACCCCGCCGTCGACCGCGATCATGTAGCCATTTTCGATCTCTACGTCAGGTGCCTTGGGGTAGAAGGTCGAGTCGAGAACACGTTCGGGCAGCGGCAGCAGGCGATCAGCGACGCGGACTTCCTCGGTTACCCGGTTGATCTCCAGCTCCTTGATCGCTTCCTCGCTGGTGGAAAGCAGTTTGGCATTGCCGATATCCTTGGCCTGGTAGCCGAGCAATTCATCGCTGATCGGGTCGCGGTAAGTGTCACCGGCGCGGTAGATGCCATAGGCGCGTTCGCCCTCCGGGAAGGGTCCGCGGCCGAACACGCGGTCACCGGGAGCGCTGATCAGGTGCTGCTGGGCCCCCGCGACGACATAGGCCGAGTCGTTCAGTTCATCCGCACCGACGATCCGGTGATGCATCAGGAAGGCTTCGATTTCATCCAGCGGAATGGCCGGGATGGCGAGGTCGAGGGCCGAAACGCGCATGCTCGGCTCCAGTTTCAGGTCGCCGCGTTTCAGTCGCAGGCGTGGCTGGCCGTCGATCCAGACCAGGTAGAGCTCATCGCCCGGGAAAATCAGGTGCGGGTTGTCGATCTGCGGATTGACGTCCCACAGTTCCGGCCAGCGCCAGGGTTCCTGCAGATACATGCCGGAAATGCCCCAGAGGGTGTCGCCCTTCTTGACGATGTAGGTCTCTGGAACATCCTCGTTCAATTCGATCGCCTGCAGGTTGACGCTGAACAGCAGCGACACCAACAGTCCGAAAATAAGTGACCTTGCTCTCATTGTTTTCGTCCCTGCGTGGCCTTGTTATGCTTCGCCCCAGCTGCCGCGCACCGCGGCAACGCCCCGAGAAATACCAGCGGCATTCACACGGTAACTGCCCGGCAAACTCGCCCCCGACGGCATTGCCGCCACTGGGCGCCCCTTATTCCCGGACAGTATAATAGTAGCAAGTGTGCTGCCGCGTTGTGCCGCTGGCAAGCCTAAATGTTACTATTTCTTCAGCCAGTTACTGTCGGCAACGAGCAATCTACCCCATGGCCACACTCGAAATTCTAGAATTCCCCGATCCCCGTCTGCGCACCGTCGCCAGCCCGGTCGACCAGGTCACCGATGAAATCCGCGAACTGATCGACAACATGCTGGAGACCATGTACGCGGCCCCGGGTATCGGTCTCGCCGCCACCCAGGTGGACGTCCACCTGCGCCTGCTGGTAATGGACCTCTCCGAGGAGCAGAACGAGCCCCGGGTCTTCATCAACCCGCAGTACGAAGTACTCGACCCCAATCTCGGCGAGTACGACGAGGGCTGCCTCTCGGTGCCCGGCTTCTACGAGACCGTGACCCGCCCGCAACGGGTGCGGGTCACCGCGCAGGGCCGGGATGGTGAGACTTTCACCGAGGAGCTCGACGGTCTGGCGGCAATCTGCCTGCAGCATGAGATCGACCATCTCGACGGCAAGCTGTTTGTGGATTACCTCTCGCCCCTGAAACGCACCCGCATTCGCAAAAAGCTGGAAAAAACCCACCGGCGGCGAGCCTGAGAAGCGCCTGATGAAACTCCTGTTTGCTGGCACGCCAGCCTTTTCAGCCCTTCACCTCAATGCGCTTATTGAAAGTGAGCACCAACTATTAGGGGTTTACACCCAGCCCGACCGACCCGCGGGGCGCGGCAAGAAGCTCCAGGCCAGCCCGGTCAAACAACTCGCCCTCGAGGCCGGCCTGCCGGTATTCCAGCCGACCAGCCTGCGCGCGGAGGAGGCCCAGGACGAACTGGCCGCACTGGGCGCCGAGGTCATGGTCGTGGTCGCCTACGGACTGATCCTGCCGCAGGCAGTGCTGGACACTCCGCACTTCGGCTGCCTGAACGTGCACGCGTCGCTGTTGCCGCGCTGGCGCGGCGCCGCGCCCATCCAGCGCGCCATCGAAGCCGGGGACGCGTCCTCCGGCATTACCATCATGCAGATGGACGCCGGCCTGGATACTGGGGCCATGCTGGCCAAGGCCGAGATCGCCATTGACCGCGAAACCACCGCCGCCAGCCTGGAGCAGCGGATGGCCGAGGCCGGCCCGCCGCTCCTGCTCGAGGTACTCGGCGACCTGCCCGCCTACCAGTCGCGGGCAGAGGCCCAGGATGACGGCTTGAGCTCCTACGCCGCCAAGATCAGCAAGGCCGAGGCGGAGCTGGACTGGACGCTGGCTGCGGACGCCCTGGCGCGCAGCGTACGCGCCTTCAATCCTGTGCCGGTCTGCTTCACTCATCTCGACGGAGTAAGAGTCAAGGTCTGGCGCGCCATCAGCGCGGGCAACGCCCCGCTCGCGGAATCTCCCGGCACCATCCTGCAGGTGTCCCGCGAGGGCATCCTGGTCAATACCGGGCAGGGCCAGCTGTTGCTCACCGAGTTGCAACTCCCCGGGGGCAAGCCGCTGACCGCAGCCCAGGTCCTCAACGGCAGCGGCGACCTGCTCACGGCCGGCAAGCGCTTCTCGCCGCGCGGCCAGTCCTGATGGGGCCCAACGTTCGCGCCAGCGCCGCCCGCGTTCTCGGGCAGGTGCTCAATGGCCGCTCGCTCAACCAGGTGCTGCCGCCGGCTGTCGCCCAGCTACCGGAGGATAACCGCGCCCTGCTGCAGCAGCTTTGCTACGGCAGCCTGCGCCGCGCTCCGGAGCTGCAGGCGCTGCTGGCCCAGTTGCTCGACAAGCCGCTGAAGCCCAAGGACCGCGATGTCGAAGGGCTGCTGCTGCTCGGCCTCTACCAGCTGGAAGACACCCGCATACCGGACCACGCCGCTGTGGCGGAGACGGTCTCGGCGGCGGTCAAGCTGAAGAAGCCCTGGGCCAAGGGTTTGTGCAATGCGCTGTTGCGGCGTTTCCTCCGCGAGCGCGAAACCTTGAAGGCAGCACTCAACGAATCCGCGGCCAGCGCCCACCCGGACTGGCTGTACCGTGAGCTCGCGCAGCACTGGCCCGATGACCTGGCCCAGATCCTCGACGCCAATAACCGGCAGCCGCCGATGACCCTGCGCGTCAACCAGTTGCTCGGCAACCGCGAGGAGTACCTGCGACAACTCTCTGCAGCCAACATTCCCGCGCGCCCCGGCGCCCTTTGCCCGCAGGCGATCTACCTGGAAAGCCCGTTGGACGTGAACAAACTTCCGGGCTTTGGCAGGGGCAGCGTCAGCGTCCAGGATGAGGCGGCACAACTGGCGGCAGCCCTGGTAGCCGCCGCTTCCGGCGACAAGGTTCTCGACGCCTGCGCCGCGCCGGGCGGAAAAAGCTGCCACATCCTCGAGACCCAACCCGCCCTCGGCCAGCTGATAGCCGCCGATGCAGACACCGATCGCCTGCTCAAGGTCGAACAGAACCTCGAGCGCCTGCGTCTGCGTGCGAGCTGCGTGACAGCGGACGCCAGCGCGCCCACCGAGTTAACCGGGCTGGCGCCCTTTGACCGGATTCTGGTCGATGCGCCCTGCAGCGCCACCGGTGTTATCCGCCGCCACCCGGATATCAAGCTCCTGCGCCGCGCCGAGGACATCGCCTCCCTGGCCGCGCTGCAGCTGTCGATACTGCGGGGGCTCTGGCCGCTGCTGCGCAGCGGGGGCCGGCTGGTCTATGCCACATGCTCCGTGCTGCCACAGGAAAATGACTCGGTGATCAGCGCCTTCTGCCAGCAGCAGGCCGACGCGCAGCTGTGCGAAATTGAAGCCGACTGGGGCAGGGCGACCACCTGTGGCCGCCAGCTGTTGCCGCAGACTGGCGGGCCGGATGGTCTCTACTACGCCATTCTGGTCAAAGGCTGAACGGGGAATGTGCACAATTCCCCGCGCAACGCCTTACAATGTGACTACCTTTTATTTATGGTTCCAGCAAGCGCAGTGCCCGCCGGCAAAGCAATTCCTTGATACTGCCGGGCTACTCCCCAAGGCAGTGACCGGCACCCCACCGGCGGCAACATTTTCCGACAGGTTCGGCAAATTATGAAAATTATCATCCTGGGTGCAGGACAGGTCGGTGGCACCCTCGCAGAACACCTCGCCAACGAGCAGAACGATATCACCGTCGTCGATACCAACAGCGGCAAGCTGCGTGCGCTGCAGGACCGCCTGGATATCGGTGTCGTCCTCGGCGCCGCGTCGCACCCCGCCACGCTGTATAAAGCGGGAGCCGAGGATGCGGATATGTTGATCGCCGTCACCAACTCCGACGAAATCAACATGATGGCCTGCCAGGTCGCCCACACCCTCTACAGCACGCCGACCAAAATTTCCCGGGTGCGCTCGCCGAACTACCTCGCCCACCAGAGCGAGCTGTTCAACCGGGAAAATATCCCCGTCGATGTCATCATCGGCCCGGAGCAACTGGTCACCCGCAGTATCGAACAACTGATCGACAACCCCGGCGCGCTGCAGGTGCTGGATTTCGCCCACGGCCGCATCCAGCTGGTGGCGGTGAAGGCGTTCCACGACGGCCCCATCGTCGGCCACGAGTTGCGTGAAATCCGCGACCACATGCCCAAGGTCGACACCCGCGTCGCGGCCATTTTCCGCCAGAACCGCCCGATCATCCCCGAGGGAACCACGGTAATCGAGGCGGGGGACGAGGTGTTTTTCATCGCCGCCAAGGAGCATATCCGCCTGGTCATGGCGGAACTGCGCAAGGTCGACAAACCCTACAAGCGGGTGATGATCGCCGGCGGTGGCAACATCGGTGCGACCCTGGCGCAGAGCATCGAGAACAAGTACCGGGTCAAGGTCATCGAACGCTCCTACGACCGCTGCAAGATTCTCTCGGAACGCCTGCGTCACACCATCGTCCTCAACGGCAGCGCCGCCGAGCCACAGCTGCTGGCGCAGGAAAATATCGAGTCCTGCGACGTGTTCTGCGCCCTGACCAACAACGACGAGTCCAACATCATGATGTCGATGCTGGCCAAGCGGATGGGGGCGAAGAAAGTCATTACCCTGATCGCCAACCCCGCCTACTCGGAGCTGGTCGGCGACGAGATCGATATCGCCATCTCGCCGCAGCAGATCACCATCGGCAGCCTGCTCACCCACGTCCGCCGCGGCGATATCAGCAACGTGCACTCGCTGCGCCGCGGCGCTGCCGAGGCCATCGAAGTTACCGCCCACGGCGACGCCTATTCCTCACGCGTGGTCGGGCGGCGCCTGGACGAGATCAACCTGCCCGACGGCGTGACCATCGGCGCCATCGTGCGCGGTGACAAGGTGCTGATCGCCCACGGCGACGTGGTGGTGGAAACCGATGACCACGTGATCATCTTCCTGGTCGACAAGAGCAAGATTCGCGCCGTGGAAAAACTTTTCGCCGTGGGCTTCGGTTTCTTCTAGGCCATGCATTTCGCCGTCACCCTGCGCGTTCTCGGCATCCTCTTGATGCTGTTCTCCAGCACCATGGTGCCACCACTGGTGATGGCCCTGCTCGCCGACGACCACGCCGCCCTGGGCTTTCTCTCCGCGCTGGGAATTACCTTCTTTTCCGGGCTTTTGATGTGGTTGCCACTGCGCAAGGTGGAACAGGAGTTGCGCATCCGCGACGGCTTCCTGATCACCTCTCTGTTCTGGATCGTGCTGGGGACTTTCGGTTCGCTGCCGCTGATGCTCGCCGAGGGCCTGGAACTCGACGTCACCGACGCGATTTTCGAGTCCATATCCGGGCTCACCTCCAGCGGTGGCACAGTCATCACCGGACTCGACTCGCTGGCACCCTCGATCCTCTTCTATCGCCAGCTGCTGCAGTGGATGGGCGGTATCGGCATCATCGTGGTCGCGGTCGCCGTGCTGCCAATGCTCGGTGTCGGTGGCATGCAGCTGTACAAGGCGGAGACACCGGGACCCTCGAAGGACAACAAACTGACGCCGCGGATTGCCGGCACCGCCAAGGCCATGTTCCTGGTCTACCTCATTCTCACCGTCGCTTGCGCCAGTACCTATTACCTGCTCGGCATGTCCGCCTTTGACGCGATTGGCCACGCCTTTTCCACCATCGCCCTCGGCGGCTTCTCGACCCACGACGCCAGCCTCGGCTACTTCGACAGCAACCCGATCCTGATCGCCTCCAGCGTTTTCATGCTGGTCTCGGGGATGAATTTCGGCCTGCACTTTCTCGCCTTCCGCCGCCGCACACTGTCGGTTTACCGGGTGGATTCGGAGACGCGCTTCTACCTGTACTCGGTGGGCATCTGCATCCTCACCACGATCGCCCTGCTGATCTATACCAATACCCACGGCCATCACGAAAGTGTGATCCACGGCGTATTCCAGGTAATTTCCATTATCACCACTACCGGCTACTCGACGGAAAACGTTTCCGTGTGGCCGCAGACGCTGCCCATTCTGGCGATTTTCTTTTCCTGTATGGGCGGCTGCGTGGGCTCTACCGCGGGTGGGATCAAGTCCATGCGCCTGATGCTGATCGCCAAGCAGGGCGTGCGCGAACTGAAACAACTGGTACACCCCCAGGCGGTGATTCCGCTGAAAGTCGGCCGCCGCCGGGTCGAGGCGACGATCGTCAGCGCGGTGTGGAGCTTCTTCGCAATCTACACCTCCTGCTTCATTATTCTTCTGCTGGCGCTGATGGCGACCGGGCTGGACTTCCTCACCGCCTTCTCTGCGGTGGCGGCCTCGCTGAACAACCTCGGCATGGGCATCGCCGGTGTCGCCGCCGGCTTCGGTGAGCTCAGCGAAGCGGCCAAGCTCATCATGTGCTTCGCCATGCTGCTCGGCCGGCTGGAAATTTTCACCCTGCTGGTACTGTTCACGCCGGCGTTCTGGCGCACCTGAGCAGCGTCGACAAAGGCGGCTTCAGCGCTTGAAGCCGCGGGCCTCGCGGATCAGTTCATAAGCCGCCTGGATCTCCTGGGAGCGCTCGGTAGCCAGCTTGATCATCGCCTCCGGCACACCCTTGGCTATCAGTTTGTCGGGATGGTTTTCGCTCATCAGCTTGCGGTAGGCGCGCTTGAGGCCTTTTTCGTCAATACCCGGTTCCACGCCCAGAGCGACGTAGGCCTCGGCCAGACGGTCGGTGCTCGATGCCCGGCTTTCGCGTGAGCCCCCGCTGTGGAAACCCTGTTGTGCCCGCGCCATCCGCAGCAATTGCTCCAGCTGCGCGTCGGCAAAGCCGAGCAGGCGGGCGATCCGCCCCAGGGCGTCACGCTCCGCCGCATCGATACTGTGGTCGGAGAGGGCGAGACCGACCAGAATCAGCAGCAGGGCCTGCGGTACCTGGCGCTGCCTGCCGCAGTTCTGCAGGAACAGGCCGATCACTGGCTCGGGGTGGAAGTCCGCCGCCGCGCCGCGCTTGAACAGCGCTATCGCCTCACCGCGCTGGGCGCCGGAGAGGCCCATGCCGGCGATCACCTGCTCGGTGTGGGCCACTTCGTGTTCGGAAACCCGCCCGTCGGACTTGGCCAGGTAACCCAGGAGGAGGAAGGTGGTCTCAAAAAATGAGCGCTGGATGCGCGCCAGGTTCTCCGGGGAGGTGAACTGGGCGCTGTTCACCAGAGCGCGGTCGAACATATGCCCGACGAACAGGCCGGCCACGAGGCCAAACGGGCCCAGTGTGAGAAGACCGATCAATCCGCCGATCAGTTTGCCAAATATCATCATGGAGTCTTTAACCTAGAGTTTGTGGTACACCCCGGGACCTTCCTTGGGGCGCACCTTGAAGCGCTTGTATTCCCACTGGTACTGCTCCTCGGCGCGGCGGACGCAGGCCTCGACGCCGCGGTTCATCGCCGCCAGTGATTCCGTGGTATCGGCAGAATAGATAGCCTCTTCCGCGGGAAAATAAACGAGGCGGAATCCGCCGGGCGTGCGCTGGGCCATGGCGAACACGGCGACCGCACCGCTGCGGCGAATCATTTGCGCAGCCAGGGTCGGGGTGAAACAGCGCACTCCCATGAAGGGTACGTTCTCGCCGGCATTGAGGCTGCGCGGGACCTGGTCCGGGAGGATGCCGGCGATATCGCCGCGCTTGATGCAGCGCAGCAGGGTCGCCAGCCCGCGGCTGTCGGTGGGAACCAGCTGTGCGCCGCTGCGCTCCCGGGCAGCGCGGATCAGCGTATCCAGCCCGGCGAGGTGGGGCGGCTCGTAGAGCGATACCGCCGGACCGAGGGTGGCAATATGCAGGCCGATCATTTCCCAGTTGCCGATGTGCGGCCCGAGCACGACGGCGCCGCGCCCGGAGGCGAGGGCGTCGGTAATCAGCTCGGCGCCTTCAACCGATTCAATCAGGCCACTGACGTGATTCCAGTCGCGCAGCCAGATATGCCCCATCTCCGCCGCCAGTTCACCGGTAGCCTGCAGGCTGCGACGGGCGAGTTGGCGCTGCTGCACCGCGTTTTTTTCCGGGAAAGCCAGTTCGATATTGCGCTCGGTGACGCGCCGGGCGGACAGCTTCAAGCACCAGGCAAGATTGGCCCCGGCCCGCCCCAGGGCCCGCGCCCAGGAGAGCGGGAGACAGGCACAAAAATGCAGGATGAGCTTTACCAGTGCAGCCTTGAGGCTGTTCATAGCGTGGGTCACTTTGCGGGAAAGCGCGTATTATGCCGCCAAAAGAGACTGTATAATACCGGGCTTTTTGCAACGACCTCAGGGGCAGACCCTTGGCTGAACTACAGACCAAACCCACCACATTCCAGGACTTGATCCTGCGCCTGCAGCAATTCTGGGCGGCGCGCGGCTGCGTCGTTTTACAACCGCTGGACATGGAGGTCGGCGCCGGCACCTTCCATCCGGCGACGTTCCTGCGGGCGGTCGGCCCGGAGAGCTGGAACGCTGCCTACGTGCAGCCCAGCCGTCGCCCGACCGATGGTCGCTACGGCGAGAACCCCAATCGCCTGCAGCACTACTACCAGTTCCAGGTGGTGATGAAGCCCTCACCCCTGGAGTTCCAGCAGCTCTACCTCGACTCCCTGGCCGCGCTCGGCATCGACACCGATATCCACGACGTGCGCTTTGTCGAGGACAACTGGGAATCGCCCACCCTCGGCGCCTGGGGCCTGGGCTGGGAAGTCTGGCTCAACGGCATGGAAGTCACCCAGTTCACCTATTTCCAGCAGGCCGGTGGCCTCGAGTGCTACCCGGTCACCGGTGAAATCACCTACGGGATCGAGCGCATCGCCATGTACCTGCAGGGCGTGGACAGCATTTACGACCTGGTCTGGGCCGAGGGCCCCGCAGGCAAGGTCACCTACGGCGACGTGTTCCACCAGAATGAGGTGGAGATGTCGCGCTACAACTTTGAGGAAGCCGATGTCGATTACCTGTTCGGCTTCTTCGACCAGTGCGAGAAAGAAGCCCTGCGCCTGGTCGAGGCCGGCCTGCCACTTCCCGCCTACGAGATGGTCATGAAGGCCTCCCACAGCTTCAACCTGCTCGATGCCCGCCACGCAATTTCCGTGACTGAACGCCAGCGCTTCATCCTGCGCGTTCGCACCCTCGCCCGGGCCGTCGCCCAGGCCTACTTCAACGCCCGCGCCGCACTCGGCTTCCCGCTGGCAGAAGAGCGGGTGCGCAACGAAGTCCTCGAGCGTCTGGCGCAGGAGGAACCGGCATGAGTACCGAAACACTGCTGGTAGAGATCGGCACCGAAGAACTGCCACCCAAGGCGCTGAAGACCCTCGGCCTGTCGTTCCGCGACGGCGTGGTCAACGGCCTCGCCCAGCGCGAGCTGAATCACGGCGCGGTGGAATGGTTCGCCACTCCGCGCAGGCTGGCTGTATTGATTGCCCAGGTGCAATTGCAGGGCGAGGACAAGCAGGTGGAGTTGCTTGGACCGCCCGCGGACCGCGCCCGTGACGCCGCCGGCAACTGGACTCCGGCCGCCGCCGGCTTCGCCAGCAAGCAGGGTATCGACCCGGACCAGCTGGAAGTCATCGATACACCGAAGGGCGCGCGCCTGGGCCTGCGCCGCACCGAAGCGGGGATCACTGTCGCCGACAGCCTGATCGACATCATCCACGAGGCCATTGCCGGCTTGCCCATAGCCAAACGGATGCGCTGGGGTGCCAGCCGCACCGAGTTTGTTCGCCCGGTACACTGGGTCGTCGCCATGCTCGGCAGCAGCACCGTAGCCGGTGAGGTCCTCGGCCTGGCCACCACTAATCGCACCCGCGGCCACCGCTTTCACGGCGCCTACGAAATCGAACTGGCTGCGCCAGAGGCCTACCAGCAGAAACTGGCTGAGGCCAGGGTGATCGCCAGTTTTGCCCAGCGCCAGGAGGCCATTCGCCAACAGGTGGAAGTCGAGGCCAGCGCGCTGCAGGCCGCGGCCGTGATCGACGACGACCTGCTCGACGAAGTCACCGGCCTGGTGGAGTGGCCGGTGGCCCTGACCGGCTCCTTCGAGGAGCGTTTCCTCGCCGTGCCCCAGGAGGCGCTGGTGTCGTCCATGAAGGAACACCAGAAGTATTTCCACGTGGTCGATGGGGAAGGGCGCCTGCGCCCGCATTTCATCACCATCTCCAATATTGAGAGCAAGGACCCGGTTCAGGTCATCGCCGGAAATGAGCGGGTAATTCGCCCGCGGCTTTCCGACGCGGCGTTTTTCTACGAGACCGATCTCAAGACCCCGCTGGCGTCGCGGGTTGCGAAACTCGAGTCCATCGTCTTTCAGCAGAAACTCGGCACCGTCGCCGACAAGAGCCGCCGCGTTGCCGCACTCGCCCAGTCCCTCGCGCCGGCTGTGGGTGCAGACCCGCAACTCGCTGCGCGGGCCGCTCTGCTGGCCAAGACTGACCTGGTGACGGAAATGGTACTGGAGTTCCCGGACATGCAGGGCATCGCCGGCTCCTACTACGCCCAGCATGACGGCGAGGACGCCGCCGTCGCCGCGGCGATGGCCGAACAGTACTGGCCGAAGTTCGCCGGTGACCAGTTGCCCAGCGGTCCGGTTGCCACCGCCCTCGGCCTCACCGACCGCCTGGATACCCTGGTCGGTATCTTCGGCATCGGCCAGCCGCCGACGGGCTCCAAGGACCCCTTCGCATTGCGCCGGGCCTCACTCGCGGTGCTTCGCATCCTGGTGGAGAAAGCCATCGATATCGACCTGCGCGAGTCCCTGCACAGTGCCGCAGCGCAATTCCCCGAAGGTTTGCTGGCGGATAACACCGTCGACCAGGTCCTCGAGTACATAATCGAGCGTTTCCGCGCCTGGTACGAAGACGAATCCATCGCCCCCGAGGTGTTCCGGGCGGTAAGCGCCCGCAAACTGACCCGGCCGCTGGATATTCACCAGCGCGTGCTCGCGGTACACGCCTTTGCGCAGTTACCCGAGGCGAGTGCGCTCGCCGCGGCCAACAAGCGGGTTTCGAATATCCTCGGCAAACTCGAAGCGGACTTTGTATTCTCCGCCATCGACAGCAACCTGCTGCAGGAATCCGCGGAAGTGGCCCTGGCCGCAGCCCTGGACCGGCTTGCCGCAGTCTCCACCGCTCACCTGGAAAAAGGCGAGTATCGCCAGGCACTGGCAACACTGGCGGAACTGCGCGAACCGGTCGACCGGTTTTTTGATGACGTCATGGTTAACGCCGAACAGGTGGAATTGCGGTGTAACCGGCTGAACCTGCTGAAGCAGCTGCAAACCCTGTTCTTACAGGTGGCGGACATCTCTCAACTGGTGGTAGGCAAGGACTAGAGCCCGCGGAGCAACTGGCTTGAAATAAAGGGGCACTACCTCCGCAAGTAGTGCCCCGGGCAGTTCCCGACAGGGGTAGCAGGAACTGGGAGCTTGTCGAGTTATCAGTCAGCGGACGCGAACTGGTCTGCGCCGACCTGGCTCATCGCCTCGTCGACTGCCCGCTGCAAGCATTGCTTGCGTTTCATCGACACGCTCAGGCTGCCTGAGGCGCGCAGATCCGCAGAGCCGCAGACACTTCCAGCCGCCGCGCGGATGCGGCTCTCCACGCTCTCCCGGCCATCCGCTGTGGCCAACTCCGAGCGCTTGTAGGTGACCGTGACGTTGTTCGTGCCGCTTGCGTGCACTCTGGTTTCATCCAGGGCATTGGCGGAAGTTACCGCACCGGCACTCAGCACGGCGCTCACAGCTACCGCAAACCCAAGTTTTTTTGCGCTTGTCGCTTTCATCTTTCCCTACCTTCTCTTATCCGGGGCTGCTGCCCTTGCTTGGTCTTGGCCGCCTTTTTGCTACAAAGCTGCCTGCTTTGAGGGAAACTTAGCCAAACACCGTCACCGCCGAAACCGCATATCGCCGGAGTGCCCGGAATCAACGATGAAACGCACCCGTGCTGCGATGAACTGCGCGCGCGTTCGGCGGATGCAGGGAGAGTAAGAGCCGACCGGATGGAGTTGGTGGGAAGGGAGGGGGAGGGGGTAAGTGCGCGAGTCAGGGCGGGAAGTCAGAGCGCGAGCGAGTGCTGAGCAGGGCACTGGCCTCGGCCAGCCCCTGACTCACAGCACCCGCTTTCTGTCGCTGGCGCTCGCTACTAGACGTCGAGGTTGGCTACGAAGAGCGCGTTTTCCTCGATGAAGTCGCGCCGCGGCTCCACCTGATCACCCATGAGGGTGGTAAAGATCTGGTCTGCGGCGATCGCGTCTTCGACGGTCACCTGCAACATTCGCCGGGCTTCCGGATCCATTGTGGTCTCCCACAACTGGTCTGGGTTCATTTCACCGAGACCCTTGTAACGCTGGATGGAGTAGCCCTTGCGCGCCTCCGCCATCAGCCAGTTCAGGCCCTCGACAAAATCCCTGGTCTGCAGGCTTTTCTCGCCACGCTGGAAGTAGCCTTCCTCGTCGATCAGGTTGCGCAAGGTCTCGCCCATCTTGACCAGGCTGCGATACTCCGCCGAGCCGAAGAAATCCCGCCCGAATTCGGTCTCATACTCGACGCCGTGGGCAAGCAGTTTGACCACGGGGTAGTAAACCTCGCGCTCGGGGTTCCAGCGAACGACGGTAGTGTATTGATTGGTGTTGGACTTTAATGATAGTAAGCGCTCACTCAAATCATTGGTGAAGGCAACAACCGCCTGTTCGTCCTGCATCTGCCCCACGTCCAGCGCGCTGGAGTACATCATTTCCCAGAGCACCTCAGGCCAATACAGCCGGGATACCCGTTCGACGGTCGCGGCCACACCGCGGTATTCCGACACCAGCGATTGCAGGGCCTCACCGGTGATTGGCGGTGCGTCCTGGTTGACGTAGATCGCGGCGTTGTCCAGTGCGGCCTGGGTCAGGTACTGGCTCAGTGCATCATCGTCCTTGAGATACTCATGCTGCTTGCCACGGGCGATCTTGTAGAGGGGCGGCTGCGCGATATACACATGCCCACGCTCGATCAGCTCAGGCATTTGCCGGAAGAAGAAGGTCAGCAGCAGGGTGCGGATGTGGGAGCCATCCACGTCAGCATCGGTCATGATGATGATGCTGTGATAGCGCAGTTTGTCGGGATTGAAATCCTGCTTGCCAATGCCGCAACCCAGGGCTGTAACGATGGTGCCGACTTCAGCGGAACCGAGCATCTTGTCGAAGCGAGCTTTCTCCACGTTGAGGATCTTGCCCTTGAGCGGCAGGATCGCCTGGAAGCGCCGGTTGCGGCCCTGTTTGGCCGAACCACCGGCGGAGTCTCCCTCCACCAGGTATAACTCTGACAGCGCGGGGTCTTTCTCCTGACAGTCCGCCAGTTTCCCCGGGAGCCCAGCGATGTCCAGCGCGCCCTTGCGGCGGGTCATTTCACGGGCCTTGCGCGCCGCTTCCCTCGCCCGTGCGGCATCGATCATCTTGCCGACGACAGCCTTTGCTTCCTGGGGATTTTCCAGCAGGTAGTCGTTGAAACGGGCGCTCATGGCCTGTTCCACCGCCGTTTTAACTTCCGAGGAGACCAGCTTGTCCTTGGTCTGCGAGGAGAACTTGGGGTCGGGCACCTTCACGGAAATGATGGCAGTCAGGCCTTCCCGGGCATCGTCACCGGTCGTGGCGACAGATGAGCCCTTGGCCAACCCTTCCCGCTCGATATAGCTGTTGAGGTTGCGGGTCAGGGCCGCCCGGAAACCAGCCAGGTGGGTGCCCCCATCCCGCTGGGGAATGTTGTTGGTGTAGCACAGAAGATTCTCCTGGAAGGAGTCATTCCACTGCATGGCCACCTCAACGCCAATACCTTCCTCGTTTTCCAGCTGGAAGTAGAAGGGCTTGTTGATCGGGGTCTTGTTCTGGTTGAGGAAGTCGACGAACTGGCGCAGGCCGCCATCGTAGCCGTAGGTTTCTTCCTTACCGCTGCGCTCGTCCTTGAGATTGATACGCACCCCTGAATTCAGGAAGGCCAGCTCTCGTAGACGCTTGGCGAGGAGATCGAAGTGAAATTCGATATTGTTGAAAGTGGCCGCCGAAGGTTTAAAGGTAACCGATGTGCCCGATGAGGTAGTACTGCCAACCACCGCCAGTGGCGCCTGCGGCTCGCCGTGGTGGTAGACCTGCTCATGAACCTTGCCTCCCCTGCGGATGGTCAGGGTGAGCTTTTCAGAAAGCGCATTCACCACCGACACCCCTACACCGTGCAGACCACCGGATACTTTATAGGCGTTTTCGTCGAATTTACCGCCGGCATGCAGGACGGTCATGATCACTTCGGCTGCAGACTTGCCTTCCTCGTGCATCTCTGTCGGGATACCACGGCCATTATCGGAGACAGTGACCGTCTCATCGGGGTGGATAACGACATCAATTTGGGAGCAGTGCCCGGCCAGAGCCTCATCGATGGAGTTGTCGACAATTTCAAAGACCATGTGGTGCAGCCCGGTGCCGTCGTCGGTGTCACCGATATACATCCCGGGGCGTTTGCGGACGGCATCAAGACCTTTGAGAACCTTGATACTTGAGGAGTCGTAATTGTGTTCGCTCATACTTTAACCATTTCCATACTGTCCCACCCTTCAGGGCCCGTTATAGCCGACGTTACGTAGCGTACCTTGTTCCACGTGGAACACATTCAGTGCCTGCCGCCGATCCCCTGGCCAGGCGGCCAGCACACTGCTGGCATCGACACAGGTAATAAACACCTGAGTGCGCTCCAGTCCTGCCAGGGCGCTACAGACCAGGCGCGTGTGCTCCGCGTCGAGTTCCGAGGGGAGGTCGTCCACCAGGTACACGCAGTTGCGCGGTGACGCCTGGGCCATAATCGCACCCTGGGCGAGTTTCAGGGCGCAAACCACCATTTTTATCTGCCCCCGGGACAACACTTCGGCGGCGGCCTGGCCGTCGATTGCCACCTTTATATCCGCGCGCTGGGGCCCAACGTGGGTGAAACCCTGCTCCCGATCAGAGGCTAGTGCCGCCTCCAGGGCGGCACTAAAGTCCATTTTACTGTCCCATCCCCGCCGAAAGCGTAATTCCACCGGTGCCAGTTCCGGCGCGAGCAATTCCAGGTAGGACGTGAACTGCTGGTTCAAACGCTCGAAGTAGGCCTCGCGCAGGAGGGTTATCGCCTCACCGTGCTGACAGACTTCGCGTGTCCAGACAGCGAGCTGGGACTCGTCTATTTTACCACGGCGCAGCAACATATTTCGCTGTTTCAGGCCACGTTGATAGCGTCGCCACTGGGGGTAGAAGGATTGTTCCACGTGAAACACACCCCAGTCGAGATAACGTCTTCTGCCAGCGGGCGGCCCGCCGAGAAGATTGAAGCTATCGGCATTTATCACCTGCAGCGGAAGAAATTCGGCCAGGCTGGATACAGCTCGGACCGGCTCTCCCCCCAGCTTGATCTGAACATTCCCCTGAGAGTCCCGCTGCACGCCAACAGCCGTGGCAGGCGGTGAAAACTGCCCGAAAACCGTGCAGGACTGCTGGCCGTGGGTGATGAGGGATCGCGGGTTGCCCCTGAACGAGCGGGCCATCCCGAGAAGATGGATCGCCTCCAGGACACTGGTCTTGCCGGAGCCATTCACCCCATAAAACACGTTGACCGGGCCCAGGGGCTCGACTGCGACCTGCCGTAGATTACGTACCTGGGTGACTTTCAGGCTACGTAGTTGGCTTGTGGGCATGAGTGCCGACGACGGCGCGTAGGCCCCAACATCAGAGTCGCATTGGCATGACAACGTACTGCGAGTCACCGTTCTCTTGAGCTTCCTCGAGCAATGCACTGCTGTTCGGGTCGGAGAGGGAAATCTTCACTGTCTCCCCGGACAAAACCCCAAGCACGTCGAGCAGGTAACTAACGTTGAAGCCTATTTCGAGTTCACCCCCGTTGTATTCCACCGGAACTGACTCCTCGGCCTGTTCCTGTTCGGGGTTGTTGGCGAGAATATCCAGATTGTTCTCGCCCAGCTTCAAACGAACACCGCGATACTTTTCATTGGAGAGAATCGCGGTGCGAGCGAAAGCCTGGCGGAGTTCCAAACGGGAACCCATAACTGACTTATCTGCATTGCGAGGCATGACACGCTGATATTCCGGAAATTTCCCGTCGACCAACTTGGAAGTGAAGGTGAAATCGTCGGTGGTGGCGCGAATGTGGTTGTTGCCGATGACAATCTTTATATCCGCGTCCTCGTCTATCAGCAGGCGGCCGAGTTCCAGCACACCCTTGCGCGGCAGGATGACCTGGGTGTCGCTGTCGACCTCACTGAGGGTGCCGGGCAGGGAGCACAGTGCCAACCTGTGGCCGTCGGTCGCTACTACCGTGAGTTTCTGACCCTTGAGTTCCCACAACATGCCGTTGAGGTAATAGCGCACATCCTGCTGCGCCATGGCGAAAGCCGTCCGGTCGATCAAGCGCTTCAACTGCCCCTGTTTCAGGACAAACTGGTGCGTTCCAATGCTGTCCTCGAGATTGGGGAAATCCTTGGTGGGCAGGGTGGAGAGGGTAAAGCGGCTGCGCCCGCTGCGTACGGTGACCTTGCCTTCCTCTGCACTGACTTCGATATCCGAGCCATCAGGTAGTGAGCGGCAAATATCGACAAGCTTGCGCGCCGGCACCGTGACCTCTCCGCTTTCCCCGCCGGACTGGCTGAGCGGTACTCGCCCGATCAATTCCACCTCGAGATCGGTGCCGGTCAGTGACAGGTGCTCGTTGTCGAGCACCATCAATATGTTGGAGAGAATGGGCAGGGTCTGACGGCGCTCGACGACACCCGCGACAAGATTCAAAGGCTTGAGCAAAGCATCCCGCGAAACTGTGAACTTCATAGCTTGTGTTGATCCTTAAACCGGTGTGATTGGCTTAATCCTGCGTATCCGGGACCTGGCCTGGGATGGCTGATCTCAGGTGGTGAGGGAGCGCAATAAATTCTTGTAGTCTTCGCTGATATCGGAGCTGGTCTCGCGAAGCTCCTTGATTTTACGGCATGCGTGCAAAACTGTCGTGTGGTCTCTGCCGCCAAAGCTGTCGCCTATCTCCGGCAGGCTGTGGTTGGTGAGCTCTTTCGACAACGCCATCGCTACCTGCCGCGGCCGTGCAACTGAGCGACTTCTCCTGCGGGACATCAGATCCGCCACTTTTATCTTGTAATACTCGGCGACCGTGCGCTGGATATTATCCAGGCTGACCTGCTTGTCCTGCAGCGCGAGGAGATCCTTGAGGCTGTCCTTGATCAGATCGATATCGATTTCCCTGCCAATGAAGTGCGCGCTGGCGATCACCCGTTTCAGCGCACCCTCCAGCTCGCGGACATTGGAGCGAATCCGCTGGGCAATAAAGAAGGCGGCGTCCGGGGGCAGGTTGATACGCGCCTGAGTCGCCTTTTTCATCAGGATCGCAACCCTGGTCTCCAGTTCTGGTGGCTCTACTGCAACCGTCAGGCCCCAGCCAAAACGGGACTTCAGGCGCTCCTCGAGTCCGTCAATTTCCTTCGGGTAACGGTCGCAGGTCAGGATCATCTGCTGGCCACCTTCGAGCAGGGCGTTGAAGGTGTGGAAAAACTCCTCCTGGGAACGGTCCTTCTTGGCGAAAAACTGGATGTCGTCGATCAACAGGGCATCGACCGAACGATAGTAGCGCTTGAAGTCGGAAATGGCGTTCAACTGCAAGGCCTTGACCATATCCGCGACGAAGCGCTCGGAATGCAGGTATACGATCTTTGCGTCGGGTTTGCGCAGTTTGAGGGCGTTACCGACCGCATGCATAAGGTGGGTTTTGCCCAGCCCGACACCGCCGTAGAGGAACAGCGGGTTGTAGGAATCTCCCGGATTCTCGGCGACCTGCCGAGCCGCTGCCAGCGCGAGCTGGTTGGATTTCCCCTCGACAAAGTTGGTAAAGGTGTAGTTATCGACAAGATTGTACTGGTGCTGCAGCGAGCCTTCGATTTCGGCCTGGCGTGCCGTGTCCGCATTTGCTCGCGCTGAAACCGGGGAGGAGTGACTGGCCATCGGTCGCCGCAGTGCCACCGCGCTTCCCGATACCGCAGGAGAAGACAAGGCTGGCACTTCTGCCGAACTGTTGACTGCTTCATGCTCACGCGAGAGCGCGGGCTGATTCTCCCCGCCGATCTCAAACACCACGTCCATCTGGCCATAGGCCCCAACTTCAGCCACCAGTTCGCAGATCCGCGCCGCAAACTTGTCAGAAACGAAGTCCTTGATAAACCGGTTGGGTGCCGACAATCGCAGGGATTGCCCGTCGAGTCTCGCCTTCAAAGGGCGGATCCATGTGTTGAATTGCTTGGACGGCAGTTCGTCCTGCAAGCGCTCGACGCATTGCTGCCACATGACACCAGGCAAAATAATCCCCTCGAAGGCCGCTCGGGCAGACCGGCCTGCTCTGCAATATTTGGTATAAGTTTTTCCGGCCGAACCAAGTGGCTGGAGTGCAGATAATAGCGCTGCATGTGGGACTTATCCACACATTTTTTAGGAGGATTTAAAACACTTTTATTATTAAATTTCAGTATGTTACCTTGTTTTTGTATGTTTTTTAATCGGCCTCGGCGAGAAATAATTTCACCTGGAGATCTGTGCATAAGCTGTTAATAAAATCTTCAGAAATTGTGGGGCGATTGCGCCAGACCAGTAACGGTGGGCGATTGTGCAGGTTTACCCGCAGCGAAGAATTTAGTCCCTCGTTGCCCCTCTGCCGGACGGAAAATTTACTCGGCAGCCGCATTGAATTGCGCCAGTCGTTCCCCTAGAATAGCCGACCTTTTTTGCCACCCCCGAGCCTGTGCCCGGGTGTGTAACAAATACAACCCTGATCAGGTAATGCAGACATGAAGAGAACATTCCAGCCCAGCGTTCTGAAACGCAAGCGCACCCACGGCTTCCGCGCCCGCATGGCAACCAAAAACGGCCGCCAGGTCCTCAATCGCCGCCGCGCCAAAGGCCGCAAGGTCCTTTCTGCCTGATTCGGTCCAAGGTGGTGAAACACGGCGTATTCCCCGGTGAAGGGAGAGTACAGGTTCCGCAAATCCAGCCGCCTTCTCACCGCCGGTGATTACCGGCGGGTCTTTGACAATGTGACAGCAAAGGCCGGCCACAAGCATCTGCTTCTTCTGGCTACAGCCAACCAGGGACCCGGACATCGTCTGGGTCTCGTCATTGCCAAGCGCCACGTAAAACTTGCGGTCCAGCGCAACCGGATAAAGCGCGTTGCCCGCGAAGTTTTTCGCCAGCTGCCCGCTGCTACGCCAGGACTCGATGTGGTACTTCTGGCTCGCCCGGGCATGGATCAATTGGATAATGCACAACTATCCTCTATATTGCGCCAGCAATGGCTAAAGCTTGAGCGCACTGCTTGCCGTCACCCCGAGAGTACAGAATCCTGATGCGTCGATTACTCGCCTTCCTGATCCGGTGCTACAAGGTGGCGATAAGCCCTTTTCTCGGCAACAACTGCCGTTTCCACCCCAGTTGCTCAACTTACGCAGAGCAATGCGTGCTTGAACACGGGGTAATAAAAGGAAGCTGGCTGTCCTTGCGCAGATTACTCAAGTGCCACCCATGGCACGAAGGCGGCGTGGACCCAGTGCCTCTTCGTCAACACAAACACTGACAAATAGACGACTTCCATGGATTTGCAACGTTATCTCCTCATAGCTGCACTTGCCGTGCTCTCCTTCATGCTGCTGACCAAGTGGGTCGAATTCAGCGAAGTCCAGAATGGCGCCGGCAGCGCCAGTGCAGCACAAATGCCAAGCACGGTTGACTCGTCAGAACTTCCCGCACTGGAAGCATCCGCAGCCGACGAGGACCTGCCCTCGTTAGCATCAGGCGAGGAAACGGGCGTCACTCCCAGCCCGCTCAGCAACGGTAAGCCCCACCAATCCATCAGGGTGGTCACCGACAGCCTGGAAGTCACGATTGATCTGGCCGGCGGGGATATCACCCGTGTGGGCCTTCCCCGGCACCCCGCCAAACTCGATACACCCAGGGATCCGTTCATACTGCTGGAGAACACCGACCAGCGGGTCTACATCGCCCAGAGTGGCCTCATTGGCAAGGACGGCATTGATAAATCGGCTCGTGCGGAGTTCTCTGCCAGCAAGCAGGAATACCGACTTTCTGAAGGTGAAGACAAGCTGGTGGTCGACCTGACCTGGCGCGGCAGCGATGCGGTTAAGATTACCAAGCGCTACACCTTCACCCGCGGTGATTACCTGATCCAGCTCGACTACCTGATCAACAACCAGAGCGACCAACGCTGGCAGGGCAACCTGTTCGGCCAGATCAAGCGCGATAACAGCGAAGCACCAACCAGCTCTTCAGGGCTTGGATTGCACCCTTTCCTGGGCGCGGCTATCACCACGCAGGAAGATCACTTCGCAAAATACTCGTTTGAAGACATTGCCGACAAACCGTTCAAACAACAAATCCAGGGGGGCTGGATTTCACTGATCCAGCACTACTTCATCAGCGCCTGGATTCCCGCTGCGGACCAGGCCAATACCTACAGCATGCGCAGTACCCGCTCGGGCTATAACATTATTGGTTTCACCGCTCCTGCCCTGAACGTAGACCCAGGCAAATCAGCTATGGCGAGCGCGGCATTTTACGCCGGCCCCAAGGATCAGTACCGGCTGAGGGAAATCTCTCCCTACCTCGACCTGGTAGTGGATTACGGCTGGCTCTGGTGGATAGCCCAGCCCCTGTTCTGGCTCCTGACCAAGATTCACAGCTTCGTAGGCAACTGGGGCGTGGCGATCATTTTGCTGACCGTCCTGGTTAAGGGCGCTTTCTTCCAGCTTTCCGCGACCAGCTACCGCTCCATGGCGAGAATGCGCAAGGTCCAGCCGAAGATGGTGGAGATTCGCGAGCGCTTCAGCGAAGACAAGCAGAAGCAATCCCAGGCCATGATGGAGCTGTACCGCAAGGAAAAGGTGAACCCAATGGGAGGTTGCCTGCCGATCCTGGTTCAGATGCCCGTATTCATCGCTCTGTACTGGGTGCTGATGGAAAGTGTTGAACTGCGCCAGGCGCCGTTCATCCTCTGGCTCAAGGATCTCTCGGTGATGGATCCCTACTTCGTCCTGCCGCTGATCATGGGCGTGTGCATGTGGTTCGCCCAGAAATTGAACCCACCGCCGCCGGATCCCATGCAGGCCAAGGTCATGCAGTGGCTGCCGGTCATGTTCACCTTTTTCTTCCTCTGGTTCCCGGCGGGCCTGGTACTCTACTGGGTCGTGAACCAGATGTTGTCTATCGCCCAGCAATGGGTGATTACCCGCCAGATCGAGAGATCCGATACAGCCTGACGCCAGCACTCACGGAGGCCAGTCATGGGACTGGAGCCAGACAGCGCAGACACCATCGCCGCCATTGCCACGGCACCCGGCCGCGGTGGTATTGGCATCGTCCGCTTGTCTGGCCCCCTGGCCAGCGATATCGCAGGGAGTATTACCGCACGCAAACTCGCGCCGCGAACCGCCCACTACTGCGAATTCAGGAATACCGACGGAGTAACGCTCGACTCCGGCATCGCCCTGTATTTCCCCGGGCCCAATTCTTTCACCGGCGAGGACGTGGTCGAACTACAGGGCCATGGCGGCCCGGTAATACTCGATCTGATTCTTGCCGCCTGTACCCGGCTTGGTGCTCGGCAGGCTCGCCCTGGTGAGTTTTCCGAGCGCGCCTTCCTCAACGACAAGCTCGACCTCGCCCAGGCCGAGGCGATAGCCGACCTGATTAACAGCACCACCGAGCAGGCTGCGCTCAACGCCATGCGCTCCCTGCAGGGTGAATTCTCCCGGCGTATCGACGAGCTTGTGGAGGCCGTCACCCGCTTACGGGTGTACGTGGAGGCTGCGATAGACTTTCCCGAGGAAGAAATCGACTTCCTCGCCGACGGTCAGGTGCAACAGCAGCTTGAATCGATTCTCGCGCGCCTGGCGGATGTGGAAAACGAAGCCAGGCAGGGCAGCCTGATCCAGGAAGGCATGAAACTGGTCATAGCCGGCCGGCCCAACGCCGGTAAATCAAGCCTCCTCAATGCACTCGCCGGACAGGACAGGGCGATCGTCACCGCCATCGAGGGCACTACCCGCGACGTGCTTCGCGAGCATATCCAGATAGACGGCCTGCCCCTGCATATCGTCGATACCGCTGGTCTGCGCGCAAGCCCGGACGAAATCGAGCAGGAAGGCATCCGCCGGGCCTGGCTGGAAATGCAAAGCGCCCACCTGATCCTGCTGGTCATTGACAGCTCGGCCCCGGACAGTGCCGCCAATCCGCTGGCACTCTGGCCGGAGGAGCGCGACAAGCTGCTTGGCGACATTCCCGTCTGCATCGTGCGCAACAAGTGCGACCTTGCCGGGGTGCCCAGTGCGGTCGGCGAGCTCGACGGGCAGGTGGCTATCTCGCTCTCGGCCAAGACCGGTGAGGGGCTGGATCTGCTCAAGTCCCATCTGAAGCGCTGTATGGGCTACTCCGGAGAGGGTACCTTCAGCGCACGTCGCCGCCATCTGACTGCTCTTCATTCAGCCCGTCACGCGCTGGAAACCGGCCTGCAGCAACTCCTCGGGGCCGGCGCGGGAGAATTGCTGGCCGAGGATCTGCGCATGTGCCAGCAGGCGCTCGGCGAGATTACCGGCCAGGTAAGCTCGGACCAATTACTGGGCGAGATTTTCTCCAGTTTCTGCATCGGCAAATAGAACCACAACTCATCCAGCACTTGTCCCAAGTCTGCTAACAGGAAAAGCACAGGGCCTTACTCTGTCCACAGGTCGGACACAGACAGCAAACAGCTGTTCCGACAACTGCCGGGCAAAGCAGCCGGGCTGGGTATAAGTGCTGTAACAACTTGCTGCCAGGACAGTGATAAATACTGTGGAAAAACGAGCGCTGCGCCCAGCCGGCAAAACTGTCCAGAACGCGTACCCAGGCGATGCAGAACAAATCCAGCTCAGTTACAGGGCTTGTCCGGGGGTTTATTATTCCCCTAAGCCATTGATATTTTTCGTTTAATCGCCGTTACCCACAGAACCATGCGGGCCTAATAACAATAACGACAATAAACCTATACCTATATTCAATACTTAATATTTATTCTTTATTTATAAGCAACAGGGGGAGATTTTGCAGACCTGGGTAGAATAGCCAAGGCAGGGATATTCACCGTTCAACTGGACGACCGGACTTTATCCGGTGTAAAGCGCTGTAATAGGTCCGCAACCTTGTCGGGATATATTGTGAACTCGTGCAGGGCAGCGCTTCGGCGAACAGGGAAGTTCGCACTTCCCTCTCTCCCGTCTGACCCCGGTCTCTAGAGCAGGGGCGCAATCACCAGGCTGACGATAGCCATCACGTTTATCAGGATGTTCATCGACGGGCCCGAGGTATCCTTGAACGGATCGCCGACGGTGTCCCCAACCACGGTTGCTGCGTGAGTGTCCGAACCCTTGCCACCCAGGTTGCCGCGCTCGACAAATTTCTTCGCGTTGTCCCAGGCCCCACCGGCATTGGCCATCATCAGGGCCATCAGGACGCAGGCCAGCAGGGCACCGCCGAGCATTCCGCCCAGTGCAGCCGCCCCCAGACCAAAGCCCACCAGTACCGGCGTGGCTACAGCGATGGCCCCCGGCAACAGCATCCGCCGCAGCGCTGCCGACGTCGCGATGTCTACGCAGCGGGCCGTATCCGGCTCGGCGTTGCCCTCCAGCAGACCGGGGATCTCTCTGAACTGCCGACGAATCTCCGTGATCATGTCGAAGGCAGCCTCGCCGACCGCAGTCATGGTGATCGAGGCGATCAGGAAAGGTATGGTCCCGCCGATAAACAGGCCGACCAGAACTACCGGATTCGATAACTCCAGGCTGAAGCCCGGGTCGTGGGTTTGCACCGTCTCCACGAAAGCCGCGATGATCGCCAGTGCGGCGAGTGCCGCCGCACCGATGGCAAAGCCCTTGCCAATGGCGGCGGTGGTATTACCCACCTCATCCAGGCCATCGGTTATCTTGCGCGTGTCCGCGCCCATCCCGGCCATCTCGGCAATGCCGCCAGCGTTATCTGCCACCGGTCCATAGGCATCGATTGCCATGGTGATACCGACCGTTGCGAGCATGCCGACCGCGGCGATGCCAACGCCGTAAAGTCCGGCAAGCCAGGTCGAAATGAAGATGATGGCCGCGAGCACCAGCACCGGGAGTACCACCGACTGCATGCCGACGGCGAGGCCGGTGATCATCACTGTCGCCGGCCCGGTTTCACCGGACCTGGCGATGCGCTCCACCGGTTTGGAGCCGGTGTAGTACTCGGTGATCAGGCCAATACAGACGCCGCCGATCGCGCCGCAGAGCACTGAGCCCCAGACGGCCGAACCAAGACCCATACCGCCAATCAGGAACCAGGCCGCGATAACGAACAGCACAGGGGCCAGCAGTGTTCCCGAGCGCAGAGCGGCCTCGGGTGCCGCACTGCTGCGCAAGCGCACGATGGCGATGCCACAGAGCGAGGCCAACAGGCCGATACTGGCGAGGGCCAGGGGCAGGAACATCATCTCACCCTGGGTTTGCAGTCTGGAGGTAGAAGCGATGGCGATGCAGGCGATCATCGCGCCGCAGTAGGATTCGAAAATATCCGAACCCATTCCGGCAATATCGCCAACATTGTCACCCACGTTGTCGGCAATGACTCCCGGGTTGCGCGGGTCGTCTTCCGGTATGCCGGCCTCGACCTTGCCGACCAGGTCAGCACCCACATCCGCACTCTTGGTGAAGATACCGCCGCCAACGCGGGAAAACAGCGCCACCGTGGAAGCTCCCATGCCGAAACCGTGTATGGCGTGGGCGGTTTCCGGGTCACCGCCGAAATACCAGTAGAGGCCGCCCAGCCCGAGCAGGCCGAGCGAGGCGACGCAGAGCCCCATGATCGAGCCGCCGTAAAAGGCGATGGACAGTGCCGCCCCCTGGCCGTGATTGTGGGCGGCGACCGCCGTGCGCACGTTGGCCTTGGTGGCGGCGAACATACCGAGAAAGCCGGCGATTGCTGAAGAGGCGGCACCGACCAGGAAAGCTATCGCCGTATCCGCGCCGAGCGGCGAGACGAACAGGCAGATCAGCAGGACCAGCGCAAACATCCCCAGCATGCGGTATTCCCGCCGCATGAAGACCATTGCCCCGAGATGGATCTGGTCACCGATTTTCTTGACCTTGCCATCGCCGTGATCGTGGCGCGACATGATGTGGTAGATGACGAACGCGACTGCCAGACCGGCGAGCCCGAGGAAAGGGGGTACCACGTGAAATCCAGACATCGCTTGACTCCATGGTGTTATTATTGATCCCGCCACTTGATGCTAACCAAAATCCCCGCGGCGACACAAGTGGCTTTCACTTCCCCAATTTCCTGCGCTGGAGGTAAGCGGCTATGGCTGAATCTCACCGGGATGGCCGGTTTAATGGCCCCGATGATCTTTCACTGTATTTCCAGTACTGGTTGCCGCAGGCAACACCGCGAGCAGTCCTGGTCATAGCGCATGGCGCCGGGGAGCACTGTTCCCGGTATCAGCAACTTGCAGAATTGTTCACCGCGCACGGCTTCGTGGTCGCGGCGCTCGATCACCCGGGTCACGGCAAGTCCGACGGTCAGTATGGGCACGTCGACAGTTTTGCCCAGTACGTTGAAGGCTTGCGCCTGTTTACCGCCAAGGTGGCGACCGAGTTTCCGGAACTGCCGCGCATCCTGCTCGGCCACAGCATGGGGGGCCTGATCAGCGCTGCCTATCTCCTCGCCCACCAGGGTGATTACCAGGCCTGTGCATTGTCCGGGCCCGCCATTGCTTCTGACCTGGAGCCGGGAAAACTGCAGATCGCGCTGATAAAACTCCTCTCCCGCTTTGCGCCAACACTCGGGGTCATGCAACTGGAGGCGGCTGGAATCAGTCGCGACGAGACGGTAGTCGAGCGCTACTGCGCCGACCCGCTGGTGCATCACGGCAAATTTTCCGCGCGTTTTGTCAGCGAGTTGTTCCAGACCATGGGCAAGGTGCAGTCCGCCGCTGGCGATATCCGCCTGCCGATCCTGTTGCTGCACGGGGCGGCGGACTCGATGACGGCGCCGTCGGGGTCACGGTTGTTGTTCGACCGCGTCGCCAGCGAAGACAAGCAGTTGAAGATTTACCCGGGGCTCTTTCACGAGATCTTTAACGAGCCGGAGCGAGAGCAGGTATTGCAGGATTTACTTCAGTGGTGTGAGCAACACTTGCCCCCCGCCCCCTGAGTTGGTCGGCGCCCTTGCGTCGATTACTCGATTCCTGCCTCGGCTGTGTCGCCGTTTTTCTCCCGCGCCAGGCACCACTCGAGGAAGCGGTGTACTGCATCCACAGTGAATTCCGCACGCTGGGAGCGGAAGAGGTCGAAGCCGTGTTCTGCAAAGGGCAGCTCGGCGTAGACCACCGGTGCAGTGGATACCGCGCGCAGCCGTTCGCTAAATACCTGGGCGTCACGCACGGGGATCAGGCTATCCTGGGTGCCATGGAGGATGAAAAACGGCGGCGCGTCGTTGCGGATCTGGCTGATCGGAGAGGCCAGGTCCCAGAGCGCCGGGTTGCTCGTCTCCGATTCGTGCATCACCCGGCCGGTCAAAAACTGCTTGAGAGGTTCAGGGAAGCGGTATTGCTGGTGACGCGAAGCCATGTCGTAGAGACCGTACAGCGGAACCGCCGCCTGCAGTGAGGTGTCGGTATCCGGATTGTCCTGCTGCAGGTCAGGGTTGTTTGCGCTGAGTGCCATCAACGCGGCGAGATGGCCCCCGGCGGAACCGCCGGTGACGGCAATAAAGCTGCCGTCCATAGCGTAATCCTGTGCATTCTCGCGAATCCAGCACAGCGCCCGCTTGCAGTCCTCGATATGGGTGGGAAAGCCGACACTCGGGCTGAGCCGGTAATTGACCGCAACGCAAATCCAGCCGCGGCTCGCCAGGTGCCACATCAGTGGTTGTGCCTGGTCTTCCTTGCGGCTCATTACCCAGGCGCCGCCGTGAATCTGCAACAGTACGGGGCAGGGGCTGGCGGGGAGAGTCGCCGGCCGATAAATATCGAGTTGCTGGCGCATCCCGGCCGGGCCGTAGGGGATATCCTTCAAAACCTCGACGCCACTGCGCCGCCAGTTGAAGGGGAGCTTCCAGTCGTGGAAGCTCGGACTCTCGCGCAGCATCCCCGCCCGCTCCTCGGGGATGGCATCGCGGTAGTTCTCCCCCAGGGTAGAGCGCAGCGCGTTCTCCATGATTTTTCCGCTGCGCCTGCTCTGTACGATATGCATGACCAGGGGCAGCCAGCCGAGGACCAGGATCAGCAGTGCGAACTTGCCCAGCAGTGTTTCCAGCCCGCCGGCCAGACAGAGGCTGAGGGCAAGCAAAAACTGCAGCGGCAACCAGAACCAGGCCAGCTCGGTACTCAGCAGGGAGACGGCAAAAATCGACCAGGGAATGCCTTTGCGTTTGACGTTGCGCGGTTGTAGCGTGAGATAGGCACAATACAGGTTGGTCAGAGCGAGCAGGGCCAGCAACCAGTCCATGGGTTCTCCTCAGGGGCACGCGGCGGAACTGCCAACTTTACCCGCACTGGGAAAGTTGTGTCCAAACCGGGCGCTGGTTGGAATTACGCGAACAAATTTTGTACAGCCCGCGGCGCACGCGTATAATCGCGCCCCCTGATTTGTCTGGCTGCGAGGGCCCGGCGGTGGAATTCAAGCAACAGTTCGATGTCATTGTGGTCGGCGGTGGACACGCCGGGACCGAGGCCAGCCTGGCGGCTGCCCGTATGGGCTGCCACACGCTGTTGTTGACCCACAGCGTCGACACGCTGGGGCAGATGTCCTGTAACCCGGCGATTGGCGGCATCGGCAAGAGTCACCTGGTGAAGGAAGTCGACGCTCTCGGCGGCGCGATGGCAAGGGCGACCGACCGCGCCGGTATCCAGTTCCGTACCCTGAACTCCCGCAAGGGGCCGGCGGTGCGGGCGACCCGGGCCCAGGCCGACCGTGTCCTCTATCGCAACGCTATCCGCCAGATTCTGGAACAGCAGGAGAACCTGCAGATCTTCCAGCAGGCCGTGGATGACCTGCTCGTGGAGCAGGGCAGGGTTGCCGGCGTTGTCACCCAGATGGGGCTGGTTTTCCGCGCCGCACAGGTGGTGCTGACCACCGGTACCTTCCTCGGCGGAAAAATCCATATCGGCCTGGAAAACAGCGCCGGCGGTCGCGCCGGGGATCCGCCCTCGATTGCCCTGGCACAGCGGCTGCGGGAAATGCCCTTCCGCGTCGATCGCCTGAAGACCGGTACGCCCCCGCGCATCGATGCGCGCAGTGTGGATTTCACCGGCCTCGAGGAGCAGTGGGGCGACCAGCCGGTGCCAGTGATGTCCTTCCTCGGCCACGTGGCGGAGCACCCGGAACAGCGCTGCTGCTGGATTACCCACACCAATGAGCGAACTCACGAGATCATTCGCGGTGGGCTTGATCGCTCGCCGATGTTTTCCGGTGTCATCGAGGGAATCGGACCGCGCTACTGCCCCAGCATCGAGGACAAGATCCACCGTTTTGCCGACAAGCAGTCACACCAGGTGTTCATCGAGCCCGAGGGCCTGACGACACCGGAACTGTACCCGAACGGCATCTCCACCAGCCTGCCATTCGATGTGCAGCTGGAACTGGTCCACTCGATCAAGGGGTTTGAACAGGCCCACATCACCCGCCCGGGCTACGCGATCGAATACGATTATTTCGACCCGCGGGATCTCGAATACTCCCTGCAGAGCAAGATCCTGCCCGGTCTCTACCTCGCCGGCCAGATCAACGGCACGACCGGCTACGAAGAGGCCGCCGCCCAGGGCCTGCTGGCGGGCCTGAACGCCGGCCTGGCCGCGCGCGGCGAGCCGGCCTGGTGCCCGCGCCGTGACGAGGCCTACATCGGGGTGCTGGTGGATGACCTGATCACCCTGGGGACCAGCGAGCCCTACCGCATGTTTACCTCCCGCGCCGAGCACCGCCTGCTGCTGCGCGAGGACAACGCCGACCTGCGCCTGACCGAGAAGGGGCGGGAACTGCAGCTGGTTGACGAGGCTCGCTGGGTGCAGTTCGAAACCAAGCGCGAGGCAATTGCCCGCGAAACCGCGCGGCTTTCCGGCACCTGGGTACAACCTGGCACTTCGGCTGCCGCAGCGCTGGCGACAAAACTCAAAACCCCGCTCAACCGGGAGTATTCCCTGCTCGACCTGCTGAAACGGCCGGAGCTCGAGTACGCTGACATCGCGACGCTCAAAGGTGAACCCGAGGCCGATGGCCAGGCTGCGGAGCAGGTCGCGATCCAGGCTAAATACGCCGGTTATATCGATCGCCAGCAGGAAGAAATTGCCCGCCTGCGGCGCCACGAGAATACCCTCTTACCGACTGAGCTGGATTACAACCAGGTCGACGGGCTGTCCAACGAAGTAAAACAAAAACTGGGTGACGCTCGCCCGGAAACGCTGGCCCGGGCCAGCCGTATTCCCGGTGTAACCCCCGCGGCTGTGTCGCTCCTGCTCATCTACCTGAAAAAACGCGGCATGCTCGCGGCTGTTTCGACTTCCCCTGACCGCAAGCTGGCCTGAGTTGAACCCTGCAGCGGCGGACATTCTGGCCAGCGGGTGTGCTGAACTCGGCGTCGCACAGGCGCCGGAGGTACAGGCAAGGTTACTGGCCTACCTGGAGCTGATGCAGAAATGGAGCCGGGCCTACAATCTCACTGCCGTGCGCGATCCACTGGCCATGGTCAGCCTGCACCTGCTCGACAGCCTCGCCATCCTGCCCCACGTCCCGCCGGGGCGTGTGATCGATGTCGGCACCGGCGCTGGATTACCGGGTGTGCCGCTGGCCATCGTGCACCCCGAGCGGGAAGTTCACCTGCTGGACAGTAACGGAAAAAAGACCCGATTCCTGTTTCAGGTGAAAACTGCCTTGGGCTTGGATAATATGGCTGTGCATCACGCGCGGGTTGAACAGTTTCCCGCCAGCGGTGAATACGATGCGGTGCTCTCCCGGGCCTTCGCCTCTCTTGCCGACATGGTTACCGGCTGTGGCCACCTGTTGGCGCCGGGGGGCTGTTTCCTCGCCATGAAGGGAGTCTACCCGGAGCAGGAACTCGAGGCCGTGAAGGCCCAGTGCGAATTGCGAGCGGCACATCCGCTGAGCGTGCCGGGGCTGGATGCGGAGCGACACCTGCTGGAGTTGGTGCCGCGTCTCAGCTGACAACAGGACGGGGATACGTGGCCAGAATATTTGCAGTTGCCAACCAGAAAGGCGGCGTGGGGAAAACCACGACCTGCGTCAATCTGGCTGCCTCCCTCGCCGCGATGAAAAAACGCGTTCTCCTGGTGGATCTCGATCCCCAGGGCAACGCGACCATGGGCAGCGGAGTCGACAAGTACGCAATGGAGCACGGCGCTTACGACGTGCTGGTACATATGGCGACGGTGGCGGATGTTATCCAGCGTCCGGATCCCGCTGGCTACGATGTATTACCCACCAACAGCGACCTCACCGCTGCCGAGGTCGAGCTGGTCAACGTCGAACACAAGGAGCGCCGCCTGCGGGCGGCCCTTGCCGTGGCGTCCCCGGTCTACGATTACATCCTCATAGACTGCCCGCCCTCGCTCAATATGCTGACCCTGAATGCGCTGGTCGCCGCGCACGGGGTGATTGTCACCATGCAGTGCGAGTACTTTGCCCTCGAGGGGCTCTCCGACCTGATGGGGACGATCAACCGTATTGCCGAGTCAGTGAACCCAGGCCTGGAAGTTGCCGGTATCCTGCGCACCATGTACGACCCGCGCAATTCGCTGACCAACGAAGTCTCCAACCAGCTGCACGCTTATTTTGGCGAGCGGGTCTACCGCACGGTCGTGCCGCGCAACATTCGCCTGGCCGAGGCTCCAAGCCATGGCATTCCGGTCATCTATTACGATCGCTACTCCCGCGGCGCGAAGGCGTACATGGCCCTGGCCGGAGAGATCGTGCGCCGTGAAGAGACGCAGGCGGCACAACCCACACCGGTCCAGGCACAGCCTGCTGAATAGTGAAATAGGTAACAGGATGGCGGCAAAAAAACGCTCTCTCGGTAGAGGTCTGGACTCCCTGTTGGGCGCCAGCGCCCTGGCTGCCGGCGTCAACAGGGCCGGTGACAGCGCCAGTGGCGCCGGCAGCGAGGCGGAGGCGCCCCTGCGCGAGCTGCCGGTGGACCTGATCCAGCGCGGCAAATACCAGCCGCGCCGGGACATGGAGCCGGAATCGCTGCAGGATCTGGCGAACAGCATCAAGGCCCAGGGTGTGATGCAGCCCATCGTGGTGCGGCCGATCTCCGACCGCAAGTACGAAATCATCGCCGGTGAGCGGCGCTGGCGGGCAACCCAGCTCGCCGGCCTCGACACGATTCCCGCGGTTATCCGCGATGTTCCCGATGAAGCGGCCATTGCCATGGCGCTGATCGAAAACATCCAGCGCGAAGATTTAAATCCGGTGGAAGAAGCTGTGGCCCTCAAGCGCCTGCAGGACGAGTTTGGCCTGACCCAGCAACAGGTCGCAGATGCCGTAGGCAAGTCGCGGCCGACGATTGCCAACCTCCTGCGCCTGCTGAGCCTGCAGGATGATGTGCGCCGCATGCTCGAGCACGGTGATCTCGAGATGGGCCATGCCAGGGCCCTGCTCGCGCTCAGCGAAGGCGAGCAGTCGCATGCGGCCAGCCAGGTGGTCGCTCGGGCGTTGTCAGTTCGGCAGACCGAAGCCCTGGTGAAGCAGTTGCAGACAGCCAGGCAGGAACCGCGGCAGGAAGTGGCACTGGATCCCAACATCCGCCACCTGCAGGACGACCTGTCCCAGCGGCTCGGGGCCAGGGTGCAGATTCAGCACGGGGCGAAAGGCAAGGGCAAGTTGATCCTGAACTACAACTCGCTCGACGAACTCGACGGGATTCTGAACCACATCAAATAGTAGCGACGGATGCAAGAGCCAGAGCGTGCTCCACCCCAGTTCCACTGCATGTTGTGGCTAGAAAGTAACCGGACACAAGATAGTGTATTGGTGGTGGAAGCCTGGTGGTGGCGCAGCAAAACTCTTGCGAATTCCGGGGCTTAGGCGGGCAAATTTAATCCCGTGAGCAGCCGGGCTTTGGTTGAACCCCCGGGGCAATCCACCTATAATGCCGCCGCCCTGAACGAGGATGAAAACCCGTGTGGCTGTTGGTGAGGGGAGAGCGGCGAGGCGCTGATGAAAGGCGCTGAAATAACGCGGCCTCCGGTCCATCGTATCACTCTGGCTCAATTGGTGATTCTCTCTATCGTGTGCCTCCCGCTGGCGGCATACGCGCCAGTTTTAGCCGGGTCGTTTGCAGCGGGTGGTTTGGTTGCGATCATTCCCCAGGCCTACTTCGCACTGCAGGCTTTTCGCAGCCGCGGAGCGGGATCAGCCAGGCGCATCGCCAACGCCAGCTACGCGGGTGAGGTGGGCAAATTTCTGTTGAGCGCGGCTGGCTTTGCCCTCGTGTTCGCAACACTTAGGCCAATCGATGGCCTCGCCGTATTCGCCGGTTTCCTGGCGATGCTGGCAATTCAGATTACAGGTAGCTGGCTGCTGTTGCGGCCGCTGAGATGAGAGATAGACAAAGAGTCCACTGATGGCAGCTTCAGGCGAAACACAGACAGTCTCTGAATACATTGTCCACCACCTCACCAACCTCACCTACGGCAAGCTGCCGGAGGGTTTTGAGCGGCACCTCGCCGATGGTTCCCACGAAATCGTCCCCGCCGGTGGGGTCTGGACCATGGCGCACGGCGGTGCAGAAGCCTCTGCAATGGGTTTCACTGCGATTCACGTCGATTCCATGCTCTGGTCGATTGGCCTGGGCATTATTTTTTGCCTGTTGTTCCGCAGCGTAGCCAAAAAAGCTTCATCCGGTGTGCCCAGCGGCCTCGTCAACGCAGTTGAAATGATCGTCGGCTTCGTCGACGGCACCGTGAAAGACACCTTCCACGGTCACAACAAACTGATCGCACCCCTGGCCCTGACCATTTTTGTCTGGGTCTTCCTGATGAACCTGATGGATATCATCCCGGTCGACCTCGTGCCGCACACCCTGATGCTGCTGGGTGTCGATTACCAGAAGATCGTGCCCTCGACCGACCCCAACATCACCATGGGCATGGCGGTCGGCGTGTTCATCCTGATGCTCTATTACTCGATCAAGGTCAAGGGCTTCGGCTTCGTCAAGGAACTGACCCTCAACCCCTTCAATCACTGGATTTTCATCCCGGTGAACCTGTTCATGGAAGTGGTTGGCCTGCTGGCCAAGCCCTTCTCCCTCGGCCTGCGTCTGTTCGGCAACATGTACGCTGGCGAGATGATTTTTATTCTTATTGCAGCCCTGTTCAGCGCCGGCGTCGCCTGGATGGCGCCCGCGGGACTGCTGCAGATTGGCTGGGCGATTTTCCACATTCTGGTAATCACCCTGCAGGCTTTCATTTTCATGGTGCTGACGATCGTGTATCTCAGCATGGCCCATGAAGATCATTAATTAACCAACCACACGCTGGTTCTTAACCTTAGGAGAAAACCATGGAACTGATCTACGTTGCTGCCGCCATCATGATGGGTCTGGGTGGTCTGGGCGCCGCTATCGGCGTTGGCCTGCTGGGCGGAAAGCTCATCGAAGGCTCTGCTCGCCAGCCCGAACTGGCTCCCAAACTGCAGGTGACCTTCTTCCTGGGCGCTGGCCTGGTAGACGCGATCCCGATTATCGGTGTTGGTATCGCGATGTACCTGATCTTCGTTGTTGCTGGCTAACGGGATTTATCGATTCACGGGGCCGGTCAACAACGCAGTTCCGGTCCCCAGCAACCAGTGAGGAGTAGAGCGTGAATATCAATCTTACGCTTATCGGGCAAATGGTCGCCTTCATTGTCTTCGTGTGGTTCTGCATGAAGTATGTCTGGCCGCCGATCCTGGCCGCCATGGCCGAGCGCGAGCAGAAAATCGCCGATGGTCTGGCCGCCGCTGACCGCGCCAGCCATGACCTGGAACTGGCGAAAGAGAAGGCAGTTGAACGCCTGAAGGAAGCCAAGGAAGAAGCGGCCGGTATCATCGATGCCGCCAACAAGCGCGCCAACCAGTTGGTCGAAGAAGCCAAGGATGCGGCGGTGGCGGAAGCCTCCCGCGTCAAGGCCTCCGCGCAGGCGGAAATCGAACAGGAAGCCAACCGGGCACGCGAACAGCTGCGCAAGCAGGTTGCCGCGCTGTCCCTGGCCGGCGCCGAGAAAGTACTGGGCGCAGCGATCGACCGGAATGCTCACAATGAGCTGGTCGAGAAACTGGCTTCTGAGCTTTAAAGCGGGGTCATCATGGCTGAACTAAGCACATTGGCACGACCCTACGCACGGGCGGCATTTGAATACGCCCGTGAAAAAGGCGCACTGGCGCAGTGGGCCGAGCAACTGGCGACCTGTGCCGCTGTCGCTGCCAACGAACGCGTTGCCGAACTGCTGGACAGCCCGTCCAACACCAGTGACGAGCAGGCCCAGGCCCTGAACGCACTGTGCGGTGATGCGACCGGCGCAGAAGTGCAAAACTTCGTTCGAGTACTGGCCAGCAACAAGCGATTGGCACTGCTGCCGGAAATCCGTGCGCAGTTCGAGCAGTTGAAAGCCAGCCTGGAACAGCGCGTGGATGTAGAGGTCGTCTCGGCATTCGACCTCGACGCGGGCGCCGTCGACAAACTGGCGCAGGCGCTGGGCAGAAAGCTTGAGCGAGAAGTGCAAGTCAGCACCTCCACCGACAGCGATCTCCTCGGTGGCGTTTTAATCAGGGCCGGTGATCTGGTGATCGACGGTTCCGTGCGCGGCCGCTTGAACAAGCTGGCCGAGGCAATGAATTCCTGACGCGTGTCGGGTTAAAGGATTTGAGGAACAGAGCATGCAGCAACTGAATCCATCTGAAATCAGCGAGATTATCAAGCAGCGTATCGAGCAGCTGGACGTCTCCAGTGAGGCCCGCAACGAGGGCACCGTGGTTTCCGTAACCGACGGTATCATCCGCATCCACGGCCTTGCCGACGTGATGTACGGTGAGATGATCGAGTTCGAGGGCGGCGTTTACGGTATGGCGCTGAACCTTGAGCGCGACTCCGTTGGTGCGGTAGTTCTCGGTGACTACAAGTCACTGGCTGAAGGCCAGAGCTGTCGCTGCACCGGCCGCATTCTCGAAGTGCCGGTTGGCCCCGAGCTGCAAGGCCGCGTGGTCGACGCCCTGGGTAACCCGATTGACGGCAAGGGCCCGATCAACACCAGCATGACCGACGCCCTGGAAAAAGTTGCCCCCGGCGTTATCGCCCGCCAGTCGGTTGACCAGCCGGTGCAGATCGGCCTGAAAGCCATCGACGCCATGGTGCCGATCGGCCGCGGCCAGCGCGAGCTGATCATCGGCGACCGCCAGATCGGTAAAACCGCTATCGCGGTCGACGCCATCATCAACCAGAAAGGCACCGGCATTAAGTGTATCTACGTGGCGGTTGGCCAGAAGGCTTCCTCCGTTGCGGCCGTGGTACGCAAGCTGGAAGAACACGGCGCGATGGAACACACCATCGTCGTCGCAGCGACCGCTTCCGATCCCGCTGCGATGCAGTTCCTGGCGCCCTTCGCCGGCTGCACCATGGGCGAGTACTACCGCGACCGCGGTGAAGACGCGCTGATCATCTACGACGACCTGACCAAGCAGGCCTGGGCATACCGCCAGATCTCCCTGCTGCTGCGTCGTCCTCCGGGCCGCGAAGCATACCCCGGTGACGTTTTCTACCTGCACTCGCGCCTGCTGGAGCGTGCTGCACGGGTTAACGCCGACTACGTCGAGAAGTTCACCAACGGCGAAGTGAAAGGCAAGACCGGTTCACTGACCGCGCTGCCGGTGATCGAGACCCAGGCCGGTGACGTATCCGCGTTCGTACCGACCAACGTGATCTCCATTACCGACGGTCAGATCTTCCTCGAGGCGGACATGTTCAACGCGGGCATCCGCCCGGCGATGAACGCCGGTATCTCCGTATCCCGGGTAGGTGGCGCCGCACAGACCAAGATCATGAAAAAACTGTCCGGTGGTATTCGTACCGCACTGGCGCAGTACCGCGAACTGGCGGCCTTCTCCCAGTTTGCTTCCGACCTCGATGACGCGACCAAGGCCCAGCTGGACCACGGTGAGCGCGTGACCGAGCTGATGAAGCAGAAGCAGTACTCGCCGCAGAGCGTTGCCGATATGGGTGTGATGCTCTACGCCGCCAACGAGGGCTACATGAACGACGTGGAAGTGGCCAAGATCGGCGACTTCGAGTCCGCGCTGCTGTCCTACATGCACGGCGAGCACGGCGAGCTGATGAGCAAGATCGTCGCCACCGGTGACTACAACGACGAGATTGCGGAGACCTTCAAGACCGCGATCGAGAAGTTCAAAGCTACCCAGACCTGGTAAGCGCCCGAGGACCAGCAGATGGCAGTCGGAAAAGAAATCCGCACCAAGATCTCCAGCATCCAGAGCACGCAGAAGATCACCAGTGCGATGGAAATGGTTGCGGCCAGCAAGATGCGCAAGGCCCAGGATCGCATGCAACTGGGCAAGCCCTATGCCCGCCGTATGCGTGCAGTGGTCGGCCACCTGGCGAACGCCGCGCCGGAGTATCGCCACATGTACATGGAGCAACGCGAAGTGAAACGCGTCGGCTTTATCGTGGTATCCACCGATCGCGGTCTTTGCGGCGGCCTGAACATCAACCTGTTCAAGGCCACTGTGAGAGCGATGAAAGAGTGGCACCAGCAGGAAGTCGAGATTGATCTCAGCCTGATCGGTGCCAAGGCCGCAGCGTTCTTCAACAGCTATGGCGGCAACGTTATCGCAGCTGTTCGCGATCTCGGTGAAGAGCCCGCACTCAGCGACCTGATCGGTGGTGTGAAGGCGATGCTGGACGCTTACGAGGAAGGCCGTATCGACCGCCTGTTCCTGGTGAGCAACGAATTCGTCAACACCATGACCCAGACCCCGACGGTAGAGCAGTTGCTGCCGCTGGAAGCCGATGCATCGGACGAGATGAAGCACCACTGGGATTACATCTACGAGCCCGACGCGAAAGAACTGCTGGAAGGCCTGCTGAAACGCTACATTGAATCGCAGGTATACCAGGCGGTAGTGGAAAACGGTGCCTGTGAACAGGCCGCGCGGATGCTGGCGATGAAAAATGCCACCGACAACGCCGGTGACCTGATCGAAGACCTGCAGCTGGTTTACAACAAGGCGCGGCAGGCGGCGATTACCCAGGAGCTGTCGGAGATTGTCAGCGGCGCTGCGGCTATTAGCTAAACAACAGGGGTCAGAGCCCTTTTTCGCTTTGCAAAAAAGGGCTCTGACCCCGGAAAGAATTTATTTAGAGAGGATCCGAACATGAGTAGCGGACGCATCGTACAAATCATCGGCGCGGTAATCGACGTGGAATTCCCGCGCGATGCGGTGCCCCAGGTGTATGACGCCCTGATGGTCACCGAAAAAGGGCTGACCCTGGAAGTACAGCAGCAGCTCGGCGATGGCGTGGTGCGTTCGATCGCACTGGGCTCTTCCGAGGGCCTGTCACGCGGATTGGCCGTATCCAACACCGGCGCACCGATTTCCGTGCCGGTCGGCCTGGAAACCCTCGGCCGCATCATGGACGTACTGGGCAACCCCATCGACGAGTGCGGCCCCATTGGTGAGAAAGAGCGCGCCTCCATCCACCGCGCAGCTCCCACCTACGAAGAACTGGCCGCCGCAGAAGAACTGCTGGAAACCGGTATCAAGGTGATCGACCTGGTCTGCCCCTTCGCCAAGGGTGGCAAGATCGGCCTGTTCGGTGGCGCCGGCGTGGGCAAGACCGTAAACATGATGGAACTTATCAACAACATCGCCACCGAGCACAGCGGTCTGTCCGTGTTCGCCGGTGTTGGTGAGCGTACTCGTGAAGGTAACGACTTCTACTTCGAGATGCAGGAATCCAAGGTCGTTGACGTGGAGAACTTCAGCAACTCGAAAGTGGCGATGGTCTACGGCCAGATGAACGAGCCGCCCGGCAACCGTCTGCGTGTAGCGCTGACCGGCCTGACCATGGCCGAGAAGTTCCGTGACGAAGGCCGCGACGTACTGCTGTTCGTCGACAACATCTACCGTTATACCCTGGCCGGTACCGAAGTATCCGCACTGCTCGGCCGTATGCCGTCGGCGGTAGGTTACCAGCCGACCCTGGCGGAAGAGATGGGTGTGCTGCAGGAGCGTATTACCTCCACCAAGGTGGGCTCCATTACCTCCATTCAGGCAGTATACGTACCGGCGGACGACCTGACCGACCCGTCACCGGCGACTACCTTCGCTCACCTTGACGCGACTGTGGTACTGTCCCGTGACATCGCCGCCAAGGGTATCTACCCCGCGGTGGACCCGCTGGACTCCACCTCGCGCCAGCTGGACCCGCTGCTGATCGGCAACGAGCACTACGAAACCGCCCGCGGCGTGCAGTCTGTACTGCAGCGCTACAAGGAACTGAAGGACATCATCGCCATCCTCGGTATGGACGAACTGTCCGAGGAAGACAAGCAGACCGTGGATCGCGCGCGTAAGATCGAGCGTTTCCTGTCCCAGCCCTTCCACGTGGCGGAAGTTTTCACCGGTTCGCCCGGCAAGTATGTGTCCCTCAAAGACACCATCGCCGGCTTTAAAGGCATTCTCGCCGGTGAATACGATCACCTGCCCGAGCAGGCGTTCTACATGGTCGGCAGCATCGACGAAGCCGTCGAGAAGGCGAAGAAACTTTAAGCCCGACTCGATAGGGAGAGGCCACTAGACTATGGCTATGACTATTCACTGTGACATCGTCAGCGCGGAGGAGGAAATCTTCTCCGGGCTGGTCGAACTGCTCGTCGCCACCGGCAACGAGGGTGAACTGGGTGTGAACTACGGTCACGCCCCGCTGCTAACCGCGCTGAAACCCGGCCCGGTTCGCATCGTCACCCAGCAGGGCGGCGAAGAGGTTTACTACGTTTCCGGTGGCTTCCTCGAAGTCCAGCCGGGTGTGGTTACCATCCTCGCCGATACCGCGCTGCGCGCGGACGACGTCGACGAAGCTGCCGCTGAGGAAGCCCGTCGCGAGGCCGAGCACGCGCTGGCCAACCAGTCAGGCGAGTTCGACTACGGCCGCGCTTCAGCCCAGCTGGCGGAAGCGGCTGCCCAGCTCGCCACCCTGCGCAAAATGAAGAACCGGGCCGGCCGCGGCTAATCCCCGCGCGGACCGTGTTGGTGAAGCCCCGGCCAAGTCCGGGGCTTTTTTGTTCAGGGCCCGCTACGCGGAATCTGCTGGGTGATGCAGTGGATATTGCCGCCGCCGAGCAGAATCTCCCGCCCCGGGACCCCGACGACTTCCCGCTCCGGAAACAGCCCCGCCAGAACGTGCCGGGCTTCGTCGTCATGCCGGGGATCCAGCAAGGGAAACACCACCCGTGAGTTGGTAATGAGAAAATTGGCGTAGGACGCGGCCAGTCGCTCTCCCGCCTGGCGGGACATGCCGGCTGACGGTTCGACACCGGCGGCTTCCGCCTCGCTCATATACAGGGGACCTGGCATCGGCAGGCGATGCACCAGGAGCGATCGCCCCCGCGCATCCGGCGTCTCCAGCAGAACCGCCTCAGCCTCGCGACAGATTGCGTACATCGGGTCCTGCGGGTCGTCGCACCAGCTGAGCACGACTTCCCCCGGACAGACCACGTGCATGAGGTTGTCGACGTGGCCGTTGGTCTCGTCGTGGTACACGCCGCGCGGCAACCAGATCACTTTGCTGACCGCGAGGTAGTCGCGCAGATACTGCTCAATGGCGGCTTTGTCGAGGTCCGGGTTGCGGCTCGGGTGGAGCAGGCATTCGCCGGTGGTGAAGCAGGTTCCTTCACCATCCACGTGCAGGGCGCCGCCCTCCATCACCAGCGGTGCCCGGTAGCGTTCTTCCCCGCGCAGTGCCAGCAGCTTTCCGGCGAGTGCGTCGTCCTGGCGCCAGTCGGCGTAGAGCCCGTCGACCTCACCTCCCCAGGCGTTGAACTGCCAGTCGATTCCGCGCCGGTCGCCGTCGCCGTCGATCACGTAGCTGGGGCCAATGTCGCGCATCCAGCAGTCGTCACTGGGAATGCGCAGCAACTCTACGCCGGCGGGCATGGCGCTGCGGGCGCTGTCGTAGTCGGACTCTGCCACGCACATGAAAACCGGCGTGGCGGGTAGTATCGCTGCGGCCACGGCGGCAAACGCCGCCTGCGCTGGCTGTGCAGTATTGCGCCAGTTGTCGGGCCGCTGGGGCCAGGCCATCAACACAGCCTGTTGTGGGGCGTGCTCGCCCGGCATGTAGAAGCCGTCGGCGGCGGGGGTTCCCGGAAGTGGCAGGCTGGTCACAGGACGTCCCTGGCGCTGCCGCTGATCAGACCGTAGAGTTCTGGCCGGCGGTCGCGGAACAGGCCCCAGGAGCGGCGATAAGTGGCGCAGGCGTCGAGGTCGATACTGGTGATCAGTACGGTCTCTTCCTCGCGCCCGGCCTCGACGATTTTCTCCCCGGTGTGCTCGGTGATGAATGAGGAGCCATAAAAAACGCTCCGCACACCCTGGTCGGTTTCCACGCCGGTGCGGTTGGCGGCGATGACGGGGAGCAGGTTGGCGGCTGCGTGGCCCTGCATCACGCGTTGCCAGTGGTCACGTGAATCCAGCTCGGGATCCTGGGGTTCGGAGCCGATGGCGGTCGGGTAAAACATGACCTCTGCTCCCATAAGCGCACAGCAGCGTGCGGTCTCCGGGAACCACTGGTCCCAGCAGATGCCGACCCCGAATCGGCCAAAACGGGTATCCCAGACCCGGAAGCCGGTGTCCCCCGGGGTGAAATAGAACTTCTCGCAATAACCCGGGCCATCGGGAATATGGCTCTTGCGGTAGTTGTCGAGCACCGTGCCATCGGCGTCGATCATCACCAGTGAGTTGTAATGGGTGTTGGTGTCGCGTTCGAAATAGCTGATCGGCAGCACGACACCCAGTTCTGCGGCGAGCGCGGCAAAGCGGGCGACAACCGGGTTACCCGCCAGCGGCTGGGCCAGCTCAAGGTGGGGGTAGTGCTGGGTCTTGCAAAAATACGGGGTGGCAAAGAGTTCAGGGAGCAGGATCACCTGGGCACCGCGGCCATGGGCCTCGCGTACGGCGGCTTCGGCCTTTTGCAGGTTGGTGTCGATATCCCAGCTCATGGCCAGTTGTATCGCGGCGAAATTCACAGTCCGGGTCATGGCTAAAACCTTGGTTCTGGCGGTTGATAGGCAGCGGGGCGCGCCTTTCCTCAAGCCAGCATAAAACAAAGCGCTGTGCTGGCGAATACCTCTGTGGAGGAGGTCGGCGAAGGGTCGTAGGCCCTGTTGCCGGCAGGGCGTGTGGCCCCTTCAAAGCAGTTGCCAGAGCGTGTCGAAGAGGATCTGCTGGGTGGCGGCAATGGCCGCGGACTCGATGATCACCACTACCGGGTAATTCTCCTCGGCCAGGGTGATCATGGCGACTTTCGGCGGGTAGATCGCGATATAGGAAGCGTCGGGATCGGTGCTGGTCGGCAGCCACTTGCGCTCGGCGTACTCGGCCTCATCGCCGCCTTCACCGACGGCAATGACCCGCACCCGGATGCCGCGGCTCTCGCGCAGGCGGGTAAAGTTGGGAAAGGGCCGGTACAGGTGGCGGCGCAGGGTGCGGGTGGAGATGACCGAGTAACCGCGCTCGGGGTCGCGCCCGGCGCTGTCGAGAATGTCGCGCAGCACCAGTTCGACCCCGTCGTCGCCCTCGTAGAAGCGCACGTTACCGGGGCTGAACTTTGCTTTCGACTGCTTCAGCGCGGGTATTACCTCGGTGCGCAACTGCTCGAGGGCATGGGACAGGGCCTGCTGCTTCTGCTCGCCGAGCTGCAACAGGCGCTCCGGTTCCTCGGCCTGGAATACCCGTCGTTTGCCCCGGGGGAAATAGTTGACCACACCCTTGGCGGCGAGTTGCTTGAGGGTTTCGTAGGTAGTGCCGCGATTGATCCCCGCCTCGGCGGCTACGTCGCGGATGGAGGCGGGACCGAGCCGGAGCAGGGCGCGGTAGATGCTGATTTCGCGCTCCTCGAGACCCAGCTGGCGCAGGCTATCAAGTTTCATTCGTTGTCATTAAATTTGTGACAAATGGCGTTGTAATGCCAATACATGATTTTTAATATGCGCTTAATCTAAATCTCATGTCAATAAATCGCTGACAGCCAACCGCCGGGTTGGGCTGGGAACGGTTCTATGAAGCTCGATATTGTTATTCTCGCTGCCGGTCAGGGCACCCGTATGAAATCCGCCCTGCCCAAGGTGCTGCACCCGGTGGCCGGCCGGCCGATGCTGGAACATGTGTTGTCTACCGCCCGCGCGTTGCAGCCGCGGGCGATTCACGTCGTCGTGGGCCACGGCGCGCAAGAGGTCCGGGAAGCCGTTGTCGGCGGGGATATCAACTGGGTCGAGCAGTCACAGCAGTTGGGTACCGGTCACGCGGTCCTGCAGGCGCTGCCGGCGATCGGCAGCGACAGCGTGGTGCTGGTGCTCTACGGCGACGTGCCCCTGATCGAGGCGGAAACCCTGGGCGCCCTGGTCGTGCAGGGCAGCGAAGCCCCGGCCCTGCTGACCGCCGAGGTGACGGACCCGACCGGTTACGGGCGTATTTTGCGCGCTGAGGACGGTTGCCTGGTGGCGGTGGTGGAGGAAAAAGACGCCAGCGTCGAGCAGCGCGCCCTGCGCGAAGTGAACTCAGGCGTACTGGCGGCCCCGGCGGCGCTGTTGCAGCGTTATCTCCCGGCGGTGGGCAACGCCAACAGCCAGGGTGAGTACTACCTGCCCGATATCCTCCGCCTGGCCGTTGCCGATGGCCTGCCGGTAGCGGCGCAACTGGCGCGCTCGGAGATCGAAATTCAGGGCGTCAACGACCGCATCCAGCTCGCCGCGGTGGAGCGGGAGTACCAGTTGCGGGCAGCACGCGCGCTGATGCGCGAGGGCGTCGCGATCACCGACCCGCAGCGCTTCGACCTGCGCGGCAGCCTGCGCTGCGGTCGCGATGTGTCCATCGACGTCAACACGGTGTTCGAGGGTGAGGTGATCCTCGGCGACGGCGTCTCGGTCGGTCCCAATTGCGTCCTGAAGAACGCTGTCATCGGTGCCGCCACGACGATCCATGCGATGAGCCATATCGAGGGGGCGGAACTTGGCAAGGCGACCAACGTAGGTCCCTTTGCCCGCCTGCGCCCGGGTACGAAGCTGGCCGATGGCGCCCGAATCGGCAATTTCGTCGAGACCAAAAACGCCGGGATTGGCGCCGGCAGCAAGGTCAATCACCTCACTTACATCGGCGACTGTGCCATGGGTGAAGGGGTAAACATCGGTGCCGGTACCATCACCTGTAACTACGACGGCGTGAACAAGCACCGCACCACCATAGGTGACGGCGTTTTCGTCGGCTCCAACAGCACCCTGGTGGCACCGCTCGAAATCGCCGACGGAGGCTTTGTCGCCGCCGGTTCCACCGTGACCGAGGGCATCGGGGAGAACGAACTGGCCGTGGCCCGTGGCCGCCAGCGCAATATCCAGGGCTGGCAGCGGCCCGGTGACAAGCAGGGAGAACGCTGACATGTGCGGTATTGTGGCCGCCGCGGCGCGGCGTGAAGTATCCGAAATCCTCCTCGAGGGCCTGCGCCGGCTCGAGTACCGCGGCTATGACTCTGCGGGCATGGCCCTGCTCGACAACGAGCACAACCTGCTGCTGCACAAGCGCCTCGGCAAGGTCGCCGAACTCGAGGACGCGCAGCGCATGCAGCCCCACCTGGGTTGCACCGGCATTGCCCACACCCGTTGGGCCACCCACGGCGAACCGTCCTCGGTGAACGCCCACCCGCACATTTCCGGCAACCGTGTGGCGCTGGTGCACAACGGCATCATCGAGAACCACGAAGCGCTGCGCCGGGAATTGCAGGCCCTGGGCTACGAGTTCTTTTCCGCCACTGACAGTGAGGTTATCGCCCACCTACTGCACCACCAGCTGGAGAACGGCCTCGACTTGGGCACCGCTCTGGCGGCGACGGTGGCGCGCCTGGAAGGCGCCTACGCTATCGCAGTGATCGATGTGGAGAATCCGGACACGGTGGTCGCCGCGCGCGAGGGCAGTCCGCTGGTGATCGGTGTCGGCATCGGTGAAAACTTTCTCGCCTCGGACCAGCTCGCGCTACGCCAGGTCACCGACCGCTTCATCTACCTCGAGGAGGGCGACCTGGTGCGGATAACGCCCGCGTCGATCGAGGTATTCGGCCCGGATGGGCAGGAGCGGCAGCGCGCGATGACGCGCATCGAGGATGTGGTCGAAACCGCCGAGCTGGGCGACTTCGATCACTACATGATCAAGGAGATTCACGAGCAACCGCGGGCCCTCGCCGCCACCTTCAATGCCGGCGGCGAGCGCGAAGTCGCCGACCGTGTTTTCGGAGAAGACGCCGGCGCACTGTTCGACCGGGTCGAGCGGGTGCAAATCGTTGCCTGCGGTACCAGCTTCCACGCCGGTATGGTGGCCCGTTACTGGCTGGAGGAGCTGGCGGGGATCGCCTGCCAGGTCGAGGTGGCCTCGGAATTTCGCTATCGCAGCCGGGTAGCGCAGCCGGGCACCCTGCTGGTCACCATCTCCCAGTCAGGTGAAACCGCTGACACCCTGGCGGCCCTGCGCAACGCGGCCCCCGGGGAGTTCATCGGCAGCCTGGTGGTCGCCAATGTGGCCAACAGCTCGCTGGTGCGGGAGAGCGACCTGGTTTTCCTGACCCGCGCCGGCCCGGAGATCGGCGTGGCCTCTACCAAGGCCTTCACCACCCAGCTGGTCGGTTTGCTCATGCTGACCATCGCCCTCGGGCGGCGCAGGGCGCTGGGCGCGGAGCAGATAGAGGAACTGGTAACGGCCCTGCACCAGTTGCCGGATTACGTACAGCAGACCCTGGAGCTGGACGCCGCCATCGAGGCGCTGTCGGAGGCCTTCATTCCCCGCCACCACGCCCTGTTCCTGGGCCGTGGCATCCAGTACCCGATCGCCATGGAAGGCGCGCTCAAGCTCAAGGAGATTTCCTATATCCACGCCGAGGCCTACCCGGCCGGCGAGCTGAAGCACGGCCCGCTGGCACTGGTCGACGACGATATGCCGGTGGTGGCGGTCGCCCCCGGGGACGACCTGCTGGAGAAGCTCAAGTCGAACCTGGAGGAAGTGCGCTCCCGCGGCGGCGAGCTGTTTGTGTTTGCCGACCGCAACGCCGGTCTGAAGAGCGAGTCGCGGCTTACCGTGTTGAACATGCCCCACTGCCCGGAGGTGGTGAAGCCAATCGTGTACACGGTGGCCCTGCAACTGCTGTCCTATCACGTGGCGGTGCAGAAGGGCACGGATGTCGACAAGCCGCGCAATCTCGCCAAGTCCGTCACCGTCGAATAGTGCGCTTGCAAACCCATGCCCGGCCGGCGCACTGACCTGGATTTGCACTACAGCCCAGCTGGGCGATGCGCATGTTCTCGCTGCTGAAATACCTGCATGTCACCTGCGCACTCATTTCCATCGGCGGCTTTGCGCTGCGCGGCTACTGGGCACTGCGCGCCGACCCGCGGCTGCAGCATCGGCTGGCCCGGGTCCTGCCGCACCTCGTTGATTCAGTGCTGCTCGGCTCGGCGCTCGGGATGTTGTGGCTGTGGCAGCTTTCGCCGTTTGCGCTGAACTGGCTCACGGCGAAGCTGATCGCCCTGCTGGTCTACATCGCGCTGGGCATGGTCACCCTGCGATTCGCAAGGCGCACGCTCACCCGCACAATGGCCTACATCGCCGCGCTGCTCACCGCGGGCTATATCCTCAGTGTGGCCCTGACGCACTCCGCGTGGGGCTTCGTGCCGTTGTTCGCCGGTTAAACCGATCTTTCATCTCGCGCGGTGACGCTGGTGCCGGTCGTCGAGGAGCTGGCGGATCTTCCTGTGCCGTTCAGCGCGCGCCAGCTGCGCACTGCTGCGCGCTGGCAGCGACAGGGACTGGCCCCGCTGGGAGCTGTCGAAGCTGCGCAGCTGGTAGTAATGGCACAGCCCCTGGCCCGCGCTGAGTCGTTGCTGCCGGGGCGTGTTGTCGAGGTAAGCCGATATATCGCTTTCATCGAGGATGGCGGAAAGCACAGTTCTTGCACGCTCCCTGATCGCCGGCGCAAACACCCGATTGCGGTTGCCCCAGCGCAGTACGTAGTCCGCGCACTGCGGGGAAAGCACTGCCCCCGGGGCATCGACAAAGGCGACAATTCTGTCGATGCCGAAGAAGTGCCTGGCAAGTACTTCTTCCACCAGCATGGCGGTGTCCTCGGCGGCGGCCGAAAATGCGTAGAGGTCATTGGCGTACTCGCCGCCGAACTGCCAGCCGGCCTGTCCGGCCGTCAGGCTGAGGATCGCGTTACTGGGCGGCAGTCCATTGTAGTAACTCGCCGCAAGTTCGTAGAGCAGCGGGGAGTTCAGTGGATAGGTCGCGTAGAGTTGCGCGCTCGGAGTCTGGTCGTATATCCGGCCGGCGAGGTCCAGGGGTGTATCGGCGCCCTGGGCGTGGGCCAGCTGGGCTCCCGGCACCGAGTCGTTGGCGTGGGTCAGCTCGTGCAGCAGCAGGGTGGCCATGGGCAGGACAATATCGCTGATCGATCGCTGCTGGCTCCCGGGCCACGCGCCGGAGGGGGTCCAGGCCTCGGTATTGCCTTCGACGTAGACCCAGAACGGGAAAAAGCTGAAATCTGACTCAAAGGCGTCGCGATAGTCGGCCTCGGTACTGACCGTGCTTCGCTCCGCCGGGGTCAGCCAGAGATCGGCGGGGTCGAGGTAAATGGCCCCGGTTGCCGGCGAATAGAATGAGGGACGGATCTCGCTGCCGATGACCACCGTGGTCACGCTGCGGAACATCTGCAGCAGCTCGGGGGGCAACTGCAATAACAACTCCCGGAAGCGCTTGCCCATCCACGGGTGGGAAACCAGGGTGCGGGCCATGATAGCGGTGGCATCGATATTACCGCTGGTGGTGCCGATATAGGGCAGGGTGTTTAGATTGCACAGGTCGAAAAGACTCATCGGCAGGGCGCAGCGCCGCAGCACGTCCGCCCACGGCGTAGCCGCATTGTGCGGGCGCATGGCGGCGGCGCCGAGGTCCTCGAAGCCGAGCTCGAAGGACACACTGGCTATGCTGTCGTCCCTGTCCCGGGCGGTGATGAAGGGCCAGAAGCGGTCCGGGTCGTCGGCCGGGCCCAGCTGGAAGACATAGTCGTCACCGGAGCGTTTGCCAGCGATGACGCGGCGGCGATCAGATGACGCGACAAAGACCCGGATTGGGCTGTCGCCCTGAACGCCCAGCGTAAGCACGGAGTCCACGGGAATGCGGAACTCCATTGCCAGCGGGTACCACCACATCTCGAGGTCCAGCAGGGTGAGCGGCCCGCGGTAGGGGCCGGAAAACTCCGCGCGCAGGGGAAACTGTTCATCCTGCTCCCAGGCCGCGCGGCCCAGCACGAGGTCGCAGGCGTCATAGATCTCCACGCAGAGGTTGTGCCACTGCAGGAACCTGCGACCCGGCAAGGGTACCGGCTGAAAGCGCTCCTGGTAGTCCGCGTTGATTTCGAGCACCTGCCCGTTGCGGTAGATGGCCTGCGCATTCTCGGCATACACCACCCCGGCTCCCTGGGTCTGGAACTCCAGGCGACAGGCGGCCAGAGTCAGGCAGGCAGTTATCAGGGTGAGGCAGCGCATCCACTGCATTATCGTTACCTCTTGTGGATACAGGGGGAGTGCTCTTGGACGGCAATTTTACCGGGAAGGGGCAGGCCGCAACCGCGCTTGCGCGCTACGGCCTGGGTTTGCATCTGGTGGGAAAGCGGAACCCCTGTTTGCGACGAGAATCCGCTCCCAAACGCAGCGGGCAATTTTACTGGGGGTTGGCGGCCTTGTACTCACGCACTTCGGTGTTGAACTGCCCGGCTATTTCCTCTTCCGCGGTAACGGAAGCATTGTAGGATTCCTGCAGCTTCATGTAGGTGTCCGGCGCGTCCTTGTCACCTTCGTCGGCGGCGAGTTTGAGTTCATTCATGGCCGGCTCGAGGCACTCACGGTAGGCGACATTGTCTGCCTGGTAGGCTTTCACGGCTTTTTGCCCTTCAAGCATCTGCTCCATCGTCGCGCTGGCGCCATCCGGGAGGGTCGGCGCGGCGGGTGCAGTGCAATCCTGGGCCAGAGCCTGGCTGGCACCGAGTACGAGGGCGAGGGCAGAGAGAGTGAGCTTTTTCATCGGTTGGTCCCGTATCCTGATTATTGGGTGGAAAACATTAGCAGCACCTGTCGGTTCTGCCAAGTCAGCTGTCTTTCCCCACCCACAGGCGGGGGAGGTCGTATTGTTTTTCCAGGGTGCGCGCCACACGCTCGGCGGTGGCCTTGTCCGCGAGACCGACGACGCGGACGCGGTAAATGGTCTTTCCGGCGCTTTCTCCCGTGGCGACGATAACCTTGCCGGTATCGGGCTGGAGCTTGCCCAGCCAGCTCTCCGCGGTGGTGCGCGAAGTGTAGGAGCTGAAGTTGACGAACCAGCCATCCGCCGCCGCTTTGGCTGAGCCGGTGCTGGCTGCCGGCGCGGCGCTCGCAACGCCGGTCTTCGCCGCCGGCGCAGTGGTCGCCGCCCGTGTTGCCGAGGCACTTTGCAGGGCCTGCTGTTGCGTTTCGAGCTGGGACTCCAGGCCGTTGACGATCGCCTGCAGGCTGCGGTTTTCCCGCGACAACTCCTCCACTTCGGCCATCAAGTCGCGGTTGCGTGCCGTGGCCTCTTCCGCTGCTGCCCGGCTGGCGCTGACGTCGGCCGGTGGCGCAGCGGTGGCCAGCTGCGCCTGCAACTGGCGAACCTCCTCGCGCAGTGCCGCCCGCTGTTCGATGACGCCGTAGCCGCCGATGCCGAGCAACAGCAGTGCGGTCGCGGCGATGGCGATCATGCCGAGGGAAATGTTGAGTTCCCGGCGCTCGCTGCCGTCACCCGACTCCTCGTCGAGCCAGGCTTCATCTGCAGCTCGCGAGGCCCTCGCCCGGGCGGTGGCAAGCGGCAACGGGTCGTCGAGGTCCGGCGCATCCTCCTGTTCCTCGAAAAACTCGACGCCGTCGTCGTCCTCCTCATCGGCGATCTCCTCATCGCCGTGGAAGGCGTCGAAATCGCTGTCCCGATCAGAGGTCTCGAATTCGTCATCGTCGAAGTCGTCAAAGCGGGGCTCGCGCCATTCGTCGCTGTCTTCGTCGTATTTATTGTCGCCCATGTGCTGTTTACGTCCCCCGCCTCGGCAACTTTGATGGTACCAGAGGCGGGGCCGCCATGAGGCATGAAAATGGCGCGGAGGCGCTGTTATTCAGGCTCCGGCGGCCATCGCGGAAGTGAAAAACCAGCCCGTTCGGGCAAGCTGTCGGTTAGAATGTGGCGATGGATGTATCCGATATTCTTTCCGGCCTCAACCAGGCCCAGCGCGAGGCCGTCGCCGCCGAAAACCAGAACCTGCTTGTGCTCGCCGGCGCCGGCAGCGGCAAGACACGGGTGCTGGTGCACCGCATCGCATGGCTCATCCGGGCGGAGGGCCTGTCTCCGGGTTCGATTCTCGCGGTGACCTTCACCAACAAGGCGGCGCGGGAGATGCGCTCGCGGGTGGAGGAGATGCTGCAAATCCGCAGCCACGGCCTGTGGCTGGGGACCTTCCACGGTCTCGCCCACCGGCTGCTGAAGGCCCACTGGCGCGAGGCCGGCCTGCCGCAGGAATTCCAGATTCTCGATGCCGACGACCAGTTGCGCCTGGTGAAGCGGGTCTGCCGCGAACTGCAGCTGGACGAGGGCCGCTGGCCGCCCAAGCAGGCCATGTGGTACATCAATGGGCAGAAAGACGAGGGCCTGCGCGCCCGGCATATCGAGCCGCCGCAGGGCGACCTGTTCGCGCGCACCATGCTCGAGGTCTACCGCGCCTACGAGACAGCCTGCGAACGCGGCGGGATGGTGGACTTCGCCGAGCTGCTGTTGCGCGCCCACGAACTGTGGTTGCAACACCCGGAGATTCTCGCCCACTACCAGAACCGTTTCCGGCAAATCCTGGTCGACGAGTTCCAGGACACCAACACCATTCAGTACGCCTGGCTGCGGGTGCTCTCCGGCGGCAAGGTGCCGGTGGTGGCAGTGGGTGACGACGACCAGTCGATCTACGGCTGGCGCGGCGCCAGGATCGAGAATATCCAGCGTTTCAGCGAGGATTTTGCCCCGGCGCAAACTGTGCGCCTGGAGCAGAACTACCGCTCCACCCAGACGATTTTGCAGGCCGCCAACGGGGTCATCGCGCACAATTTCGGTCGCCTCGGCAAGGAGCTGTGGACCGCTGGCGACCAGGGCGAGCCGATTACCGTCTACGCCGGCTTCAATGAACACGACGAGGCGCGCTTCATCGTCGAGCAGATAGAGCAGTGGCGGGACAGCGGCGAGCCCTTATCGGACGCCGCCATCCTCTACCGCTCCAACGCCCAGTCCCGGGTACTGGAGGAAGCACTGCTGCGCGCCGGCCTGCCCTATCGCATCTACGGCGGCCAGCGTTTCTACGAGCGCCTGGAAATTCGCAACGCCCTGGCCTACCTGCGCCTGCTGCCCAGCCGTGGCGACGACGCGGCCATCGAGCGGGTGATCAATACGCCGCCCCGTGGCATCGGCGGCAAGACCATGGACACCTTGCGCGACGTCGCCCGCGCGCGCGAGCTGCCGCTGTGGCAGGCGATCGCGGTGCTGCGCGAGGAGAAGCTGCTGCCGGCGCGGGCGCTGACGGCGCTGGAGGGCTTTACCGTCCTGATCGATGAACTCGACAGCGCCAGCGGCGAGCTGCCCCTGGAAGAACTGGTCGAACAGGTACTGCAGGGCTCCGGCCTGATCGAGTACCACCGCCTGGAAAAAGGCGAGAAAGGCCAGGCGCGGGTGGAGAACCTCGAGGAGCTGGTCGCCGCCGCCCGTCAGTTCGAGGCCGACCCGGCCGAAGAGGCCTCGCCGCTGCAACAGTTCCTCGACAGCGCCGCCCTCGATGCCGGTGATGCCCAGGCCGACGAGTACGAGGAGAGCGTGCAGCTGATGACGCTGCACTCGGCCAAGGGCCTGGAGTTTCCGCTGGTGTTTCTCGCCGGCATGGAGGAGAACCTGTTCCCCCACCGCATGTCGGTGGAGGAGCCGGGCCGGCTGGAGGAGGAGCGGCGGCTCTGTTACGTCGGCATTACCCGCGCCATGCAGAAACTGCACATTACCTACGCCGAGTCGCGACGCCTGCACGGCAGTGAAACCTTCAACACGCCCTCGCGTTTCCTGCGCGAAATTCCGCCGCAGCTGTTGCAGGAAGTGCGCATCAACAATACCGTGGCACGGCCAGTGAGCAGCAGCCTGCAGCGCTCGGAAGTTCCCGACACCGGTATCTCGCTGGGCCAGCGGGTCTATCACCAGATTTTCGGCGAGGGTACCGTGCTAAACTTCGAGGGCCGCGGCGGCAGCGCCAGGGTCGAGGTCAACTTCGACGGCGAGGGCGCCAAGTGGCTGGTACTGCAATACGCCAAACTGCAGGTGGTATAAGAAGAAGGAACCGGGCATGTCCTCCTCGACGCTGGAACAGCGGGCCTCACCGCTAATCATTCTCCTACTGGTCGCCGCGCTGGTACTGGTCATCGGCCTTTGGGCGGTGGACAAGGCCGGCAAGCCGGAACACCTGACCGCGGAAGGCGCTGCGGCGCCAGCCGAGCAGTTTCACTGGAAGCTGGTAACCACCTGGCCCAAGAACTTCCCCGGCCTCGGCAGTGCACCGGAAATTTTCGCCCAGCGGGTCGCGGCCATGAGCAACGGACGCCTTACCATCAGGGTCTACGGCGCCGGCGAGATCGTGCCCGCCCTCGGTGTTTTCGACGCAGTCTCCCAGGGGGTGGCGGACGCCGGTCACGGCGCCGCCTACTACTGGAAAGGCAAGGTGCCTTCGTCGGTGTTTTTCACCGCTGTGCCCTTCGGCCTCAACGCCCAGGAAACCTACGGCTGGATGGAGTACGGCGGTGGACAGCAGTTGTGGGAAGAGGCCTATGCGCCCTTCAACCTGCAGCCTCTGCCCGGCGGCAGCACCGGCGTACAGATGGGCGGCTGGTTCAACCGGGAGATCCACTCGGTGGCCGACCTGCGCGGCCTGAAGATGCGTATCCCGGGCCTGGCGGGCGAGGTGTTTACTGCCGCTGGCGGCAGTTCGATCACCCTTCCCGGCAGCGAACTCTACACCTCCCTGCAAACCGGCGTTATCGACGCGCTGGAATGGGTGGGGCCCTACAACGACCGCATCATGGGCTTCCAGGAAGTGGCCAAATACTACTACTACCCGGGCTGGCACGAGCCGGGCTCGATCCTCGAGTTCATTATCAACAAGGACTCCCTGCAGGCCCTGCCGGAAGACCTCCAGGCCATCGTCAGGGCGGCGGCCAAGGCGGCCAGCGAGGACATGCTCGCCGAGTATACGGCGCGTAACAATGAAGCCCTGTCGCAACTGGTCGACGCCGACGGCGTACAGCTGCGGCGCTTTCCCGATGACGTGCTGAGAGCCTTCTGGCAGGGCACGCAAAAGGCGATGGCGGAGCTCACTTCGCACGACCCTCTGGCGGCAAGGGTGTACGAATCCTACAGCCGCTTCTATCGCAATGTCCGCGAGTATCACCACATCTCCGAACAGGCCTACCTGAACATGCGCGACGAAATCATGGCCGACGAGGCGTTCTAGCCCGGCCGGAATGCTGCCCGGCCAGCCCAATATCCTAAAAAACCGATCGTCACGATCAAATATCCAAATTATGCCGATAGCAAGCCGGCAGACTATTCTCCTCTACGAATCGGATAACCGGGATGCCCCCACAGCGGTCGGGGCCACACCGCTACTCTGATCCACACCTGCAAGTAAACCGCACCCAATCAGTGAGTGAGGAATAGAATGAAACCATTAAAAACTCTTAAAACAGCCATTTCGGTGGCGACGCTGTGCGCGCTTGGATCGACGGCCGCTGTAGCCGGCGACATGGCTGTGCGTGACAACAACTACTGGTGGCCCAATCGCCTCGTGCTGGAGCCGCTGCGCGATGGCGCCAGCAATGCGGACCCGATGGGCTCGGACTTCGATTACGCCGAGGCCTTCCAGCAACTCGACCTGGACGCGCTGAAAAAAGATCTTTCCGCCCTGATGAAGGATTCCCAGGACTGGTGGCCCGCCGACTTCGGCCACTACGGGCCCTTCTTCATCCGCATGTCCTGGCACGCGGCCGGGACCTACCGCACCATCGACGGCCGCGGTGGCTCCGACGGCGGCATGCAGCGCTTCGCTCCGCTGAATGCCTGGCCGGACAACGCCAGCCTCGACAAGGCCCGCCGCCTGCTGCTGCCGATCAAGGAAAAGTACGGCAATGCCGTTTCCTGGGCCGACCTGATGGTGCTGGCTGGCACCGTGGCCATGGAGGATATGGGCTTCAAGACCGTCGGCTTTGCCTTCGGCCGCGCCGACGAGTGGATTCCCGAAGAAGTGAACTGGGGCTCGGAAGGCCAGTGGCTGACCGACGCCCGTCGCGACGAGGCCGGCAACCTGGCCAAGCCCTTCGGCGCTACCGAAATGGGCCTGATCTACGTCAACCCGGAAGGCCCGCACGGCAACCCCGACCCGCTGGCAGCGGCGCAGGCAATCCGCACGGCCTTCGGCCGCATGGCGATGAACGACGAGGAAACTGCGGCGCTGATCGCCGGCGGCCACACCTTCGGCAAGGCGCACGGCGCGCACAAGCCCAGCGACTGTGTTGGCGCGGACCCTGAAGCCGCGGCCATCGAGGAGCAGGGCCTGGGCTGGAAGAACAAGTGCGGCACCGGCAAGGGCGTCGACACGGTTACCAGTGGCCTCGAAGGCGCCTGGACTATCAACCCCGCCCAGTGGACCCACAACTACCTGCAGAACCTCTACGGCTTCGAGTGGGAACTGACCACCAGCCCCGCCGGCGCCAAGCAGTGGAAGCCGAAGGAAGGCAAGGGCACAGGCATGGTTCCGGATGCCCACGACAAGAGCAAACGCCACGCGCCGATGATGTTCACCACGGACCTCGCATTGAAGGAAGATCCCGCCTACCGCGCTATCACTCAGCGGTGGCTGGAAAACCCGGAAGAGTTCGAGATCGCCTTTGCCAAGGCCTGGTTCAAGCTGACTCACCGCGATATGGGCCCGACCTCCCGCTACCTGGGTTCCTGGGTGCCGCAGGAAACCTACATCTGGCAGGATCCGGTGCCCAAGGCTGACTACAAGCAGGTCAGTGACAGCGACATCAGGAAGCTGAAGAAGGAAATCCTCGCTTCCGGCCTCAGCGTAAGCGACCTGGTGAAAACCGCCTGGGCCTCGGCGTCCACCTTCCGCGAGACCGACATGCGCGGTGGTGCCAACGGTGCGCGGGTTCGCCTGGCGCCGCAGAAAGACTGGGCGGTGAACCAGCCGGCTGAACTGGCCCGCGTGCTGGCCAAGCTGGAGGAGATCCAGAAGGACTTCAACGGGCGCAGCAAGCAGGTTTCCCTGGCCGACCTGATCGTTCTCGGCGGTGCCGCCGCGATCGAGAAAGCCGCCAAGGATGCCGGTTACGAAGTCGAAGTACCCTTCGTGCCGGGCCGCACCGACGCGACTGCGGAAATGACCGACGCCGCGGCTTTCGAAGTACTCGAGCCCAAGGCCGATGGTTTCCGCAACTACCTGTCCGCGGACTACTCGCGCACCCCGGCGGAAGCGCTGGTGGAGAAGGCTGCACTGCTTGACCTGAGTGTGCCCGAGATGACCGCGCTGGTCGGCGGCATGCGGGTACTGGGTGCCAACTACGACGGCAGTAAGCACGGTGTGTTCACCGACAAGCCGGGCACCCTGAGCAACGACTTCTTCGTCAACCTGGTGGACATGTCTACCGTGTGGGAGAAATCCGGCACCCCGGGCCTGTACATCGGCAGCGACCGCGCCAGCGGCACGGTGAAGTGGAACGGTACGTCGGTAGACCTGATCTTCGGCTCCAACTCGGAACTGCGGGCTATCGCCGAGTTCTACGCACAGAATGATTCCAAACAGAAATTCGTGGATGACTTCGTCGCAGCCTGGGCCAAGGTGATGACCGCTGATCGTTACGACGTGAAGTAAACTGCAGTACGCCAGCGGGCCACGGCCCGCTGCGCAACACAAGGGGAAGCGGCGTTACTCTGTGAGTAACGCCGTTTTTCTTTATCCGGTTTGAGCCTGGCCCTGGCGCCAGGCAGCGGGGCGTTTCGCCCGGGACTGAGGTGCAGGGCTACTTCTGCTTGATTGCGCGAGTGCGGCCGTTCTCGTCGATGGCGACAAAAACGAAATCCCCCTCGGTCACTTTCAACGGCTCGCCGTCGTGCTTGGAATTGATCCACACCTCGACCACGATGCGCACGGAACTGCGGCCGACTTCCAGCACGTCGCAGTAGCAGGACACCACCGCACCGACATGTACGGGAGTCAGGAAGGCCATGCCCTCGATCGCGACAGTCGCTACGCGGCCCTTGGCCACTTCGCAGGCGGTGACCATGCCGGCGAGGTCCATCTGGGATACCAGCCAGCCGCCGAAGATATCGCCGCTGGGGTTGGTGTCGCGCGGCATGGCCACGGTCTGGAGTGCCAGCTCGCCCTGGGGGACGGGATTGGAATCAATATCGTTCATCGGTAGCGTGCCCGGATCGGTAGCAGGGTTACCCCTGCTTTAGCAGTGCTGGTAGCCAGGTGGCCAGTGACGGCCAGTACCAGAGCGCCAGAATCAACAGGAGTTGAATGATTATAAAGGGTAGCACGCCGCGGTAGATAGCCCCGGTGGGCAGTTCCGGCGGGGCTACGCCGCGCAGGTAAAACAGGGAAAAGCCGAAGGGCGGCGTGAGGAAGGACGTCTGCAGGTTGACCGCGATCATGATGCCGAGCCAGATCGGGTCCAGGCCCATGGCCAGCAGGATAGGCGCGACGATCGGCACGACGACAAAGGTAATTTCAATAAAATCGAGAATAAAGCCGAGCAGGAAAATCACCGCCATGACCACCAGGGTGGCGCCGAAGGCGCCGCCCGGCAGCTGCTCGAACAGGTGGTGGATTAATTCCTCGCCGCCAAAACCGCGAAACACCAGGGAAAAAACCGCGGCGCCGATCAGGATCATGAACACCATGCAGGTCACTTCCAGGGTGCTGATTACCGCGTCGCGCACGCGCGCATAGCTAAGCTGGCGCTTCAACAGTGCGAGCAGCAGGGCGCCGACGGCGCCGAATCCGGCCGCCTCGGTGGGCGTCGCCGCGCCGAGCAGGATCGACCCGAGGACCAGGGCGATCAGTGCCAGCGGCGGGAGCAGCCCGCGCAGTACACCTTTGGCAGGGGCGTCGTCCTCGTGCACCGGTGGGGCGGCGTCGGGATTGAGGTGGGCGAACAGCCACAGGTAGATGACGTAGGCCGCCACCAGGATCAGCCCGGGTATCAGCGCACCGATGAACAGGTCGCCGACGGAGACGGTCTTGGTGGCGAACACCTGCATTTTCAGCTGCGCCTGCTGGTAGGCGTTGCCGAGGATATCCCCGAGCAGGACCAGCGCGATCGACGGCGGGATGATCTGCCCCAGGGTGCCGGTAGCACAGATGGTGCCGGTAGCCAGCGACGGGCTGTAGCCGGCGCGCAGCATGCTGGGCAGGGACAGCAGCCCCATGGTCACCACTGTGGCGCCGACGATGCCGGTGCTCGCAGCCAGCAGCGCACCCACCACCACGACAGAAATACCCAGGCCGCCTTTCAGGCCGCCAAATACATGCGCCATGCTGCTGAGCAGTTCCTCGGCAATTTTCGATTTTTCCAGGATGGTGCCCATCAGGATGAACAGCGGCACGGCGATCAGTGTGGTGTTGTTGATGGTGCCAAAAACCCGGCCGGGCAGGGCGGAGAGAAAGCCGGCGTCAAAGTGGCCGAACAGGATACCGACCGCCGCAAAGCCCAGCGCGGTGCCGGCCAGCGTAAAAGCCACCGGGAAGCCCAGCATCAGCAGCAGGCAGACGGCGGCGAACAGGTAGAGGGAGGTGTAGTCCACGCTCAGTCGCTGCTCCGCAAAATGTGCAGGGCGCGGAGGAATTCCGCGAGACACTGCAGCAGGAGGTTCGCCGCCATCAGCGGGATGAGGGTCTTCAGCAGGTAGACATAGGGCAGGCCGCCGGTCTCGGTGGATATTTCCTGGATGGCCCAGGATTCGCTGACGAAATTCCAGCTGGCGGCAAAAATGAACAGGCACATGGGGGCCAGGAAAACGATGCAGCCAAGGGCGTTCACCCAGGCCTGGCCGCGGGCGGAAAATCGTCGGTAAAAAATATCCACCCTGACATGCGCGCCGTGCTTCAGCGCATAGGCGGCACCGAGCATGAACACGCAGGCGTGCATGTAGGTGACAGTTTCCTGGGCCGCGATCGAGCCGGTGTTGAAGCCGTAACGCATGACCACAACGACACTGGTCAACAGGGCCATGGCGAGTACCAGCCAGGCCAGGCAGCGGCCGCTGAACTCGGTGAAAGCGTCAATCGCGCTGAGTAGTGATCGGGAGATCCCCATGTCCGCCCGGGCATTTTTATTGGATGGTGTGCAGGGTATCATAGGCCTCCGCCGGGCGGCTGAAAAACTGCATTTGCCCGCCATGCACCGAGTTTAACCCGTACCTATCGCCCGCACAGGCCCGAACCCATGCTGACCGTGATTTCCCCGGCGAAAACGCTGGATTTTGATTCCCCGCCCACCACTCGCCGCAGCACCCAGCCGCAACTGCTCAGCCAGGCCGAGGCACTGGTGGAGGATGCCCGGGCCATGAGCCCCGACGACATCCGCAGCCTGATGGGGGTCAGCGCGAACATCGCCGAACTGAATCACAGCCGCTTCATGAACTGGTCGACACCCTTTTCACTGGATAACGCCAAGCAGGCGCTGCTGGCCTTCAAGGGTGACGTGTACACGGGGCTGGACGCGGAAACACTTTCCGCCGGGCAGCTCGGCTTCGCGCAGAAGCACCTGTGCATCCTCTCCGGCCTCTACGGCCTGCTGCGCCCCCTCGACCTGATGCAGGCCTACCGCCTGGAGATGGGCCTCAAATTCGCCAACCGCGGTGGCAAGAACCTCTACGAATTCTGGGGCGAGGACATCACCCGACTGCTGGCCAAACATTTGCAACAATCCGGCAGCCCGGTGCTGGTGAACCTGGCGTCGAATGAATACTTCCGCGCGGTGAAGCCGGGGGCCCTGAGCGCCGAGCTGATCACGCCGGTGTTCAAGGACCTGAAAAACGGCAAGTACAAGATCATCAGCTTCTTCGCCAAGAAAGCCCGCGGCCAGATGGCCCGTTTCATCATCGAGAACGCGCTGAACGAACCGGAAGGGATGAAAAAATTCCGTGTCGATGGCTACCGCTTCAGCAAGGGCGATTCCACCGCCCACGAGTGGGTCTTCACTCGCGACGAGCCACCCTCGGCCAGGGGCTGACCATGCGCGAGCTGCCCTTCTCGCAAGCCTGCGAGAACAACAAGCAACCCATACTCGAGGTACTCGCCCGGGTATTCGCCGGGCGCGACGAAGTGCTGGAAATCGCCTCCGGCACCGGCCAGCACGCCACCTGGTTCGCCGCACACCTGCCCCACCTGCGCTGGCGCCCTTCGGAAATGCCAGAGCACCTGCCGCTGCTGACCCCGCGCTGCGACAACTACACCGGCACCAACCTGCTGCCACCCACCGTGCTCAACGTCAGCGAGCGCCCCTGGCCGCAGAGCCTCCCGCAGGCGCTGTTCTCCGCCAACAGCCTGCATATCATGCCCTGGGAATCGGTGGAGGATCTGTTCGCCGAGTTGGGCGAGCGAGCGGCGCCCGCGACCGTGCTGGCGATTTACGGTCCGTTCAACTACAACGGCGCCTACACCTCGGAAAGCAATGCCCGCTTCGACCAGTGGCTGGCGGCGCAGAGCCCTTACAGCGCGATACGGGATTTCGAGAAAGTGAATGCGTTGGCGAGTGCTGCGGGGTTTGTGCTGCAGGAGGACAACGCCATGCCGGCGAATAACCGGCTCCTGGTCTGGCGGTCCGAAGCTTAACTCGCAGGGCGAGCGCAGATGCAGGGCACTGACGGTAAGGCACCCAATCCTGCATAGCTTCCGCGTCGAGTCAGTCGCTATCGCCATCCATGGCTCTCGCGACATACCGTACATCCTGTACATAAAACGCTTTCGAGTAAGCGGGAGCTATACCGGACTGCGAGCCTGGGACTTAAGCGCACGAGCGTATTCAAGCATCCCGTCGAAACGGCAGCAAACTCTCCGCCTCGCGCTTGTAGGCCTCGATGTGCGGCCTTTCACGCCGGGTAAAATTATCCACCGCCGCGCGCAGGCGCGCATCGGCAATCCAGTGATTGGAGAACGTCTCCACCGGCCGGAAGCCGCGCTGGATCTTGTGCTCCCCCTGCGCTCCCGGATCGAAACGCGCAATGCCCTGTTCGATACAGAACTCGATGCCCCGGTAGTAGCAGGCCTCGAAGTGCAGGCAGTCGAACTCCCGCTTGCAGCCCCAGTAGCGACCGTAGAGCGTATCCGCCGAGCGAAAGTAGAGCGCAGCGGCCACCGCGTCGTCGTTCAATCGCGCCGTCACCATCACCACCTGCTCACCCATCGCCGCGGCAACCTCGGTGAAAAACTCCCGGCTCAGGTAGCCGCTGTGGCCGCTGCGCTTGGCGTAGGTGAGCTGGTAGAAACGGTGGAAGATGTCCCAGTCCTGGGGTGTAATCGCGTCACCCACGCGGGTCGAGAGCTGAAGGCCCTGCTCCTCCACAGTGCGCCGCTCCCGGCGCAGGGACTTGCGTTTGCGGCTGCTGAAGCTGGCGAGGAAGTCGTCAAAGTCGCGATAAGCATCGTTGAACCAGTGGAACTGCACCGCCCGCCGCTGGGCGATGCCCCGGGAGAGTAGCAGTTCCGAGTCTGGCTGCTGCGGAAACAGCAAATGCCAGCTGGACAGCTCGTGCTCCAGGGCGAAGTTCTCCAGTGCCTGTGTCGCTGCTGTCCAGGCAAGGGCGCTGTCGAGTTCGGGGAGATGGCACAAGCGCGGGCCGGTGGCGGGAGTGAAGGGAATGGCGCTGACCAGCTTCGGGTAGTAGCTGAGTCCCGCCTGCTGCCAGGCCTGGGCCCAGGACCAGTCGAACACATACTCGCCGTAGGAATGGGACTTGAGGTAAAGCGGCAGCGCAGCGACGAGGCGTTCGTCCTCATCCCGCAGTAGCAGGTGGCAGGGCTGCCAGCCGCTGTCCGCGGTGGTACAGCCAGTAGTCTCCAGCCCGAGCAGGAAGTGGTGGCGGAGAAAGGGGTAGTCCGCGCCGCAGACAGTTTCCCAGTCCTCTGCGCTGATTTCGCCGAGACTGTTGAGGAATTGCGGCCGCAGCTTCACGGTGCGGCCCGCAGGGCGAGGTCGAGCGCAATGCCGGCGAAGATCGCCGCCCCCACCCAGTTGTTGTGCAGGAAGGCGCGGAAGCAGGCCTCGCGGCCGCGGTCGCGAATCAGGTACTGGTGGTAGGCGCAGAGTGCGCCAGCGACGGCCAGGCCGGCGTAATAGCCGGCGCCCATGGCAAAGCTGGTTCCCACGGCGCCCATGCAGAGCAGGAAGCCCACCTGCAGCAAGCCGATCACCCAGCGGTCGTGCTCGCCGAGATAGACCGCCGTGGACTTGATGCCGACCAGCAGGTCGTCATCGCGATCGACCATGGCGTACTTGGTGTCGTAGGCAACGGTCCACAGCAGGTTGCCGAGGTAGATCAGCCACAGCGCCGGCGGCAGCGTGCCGGTCTGGGCGCTGAACGCCATGGGGATGCCGAAGGAAAAGGCCGCGCCCAGCACGACCTGGGGAAAATGGGTGAAGCGCTTGGTAAAGGGGTAGATCGCCGCCAGCGCAGCGGCCACGAAGGACAGTTTCACGGTCAGGGCATTGGTCAGCAGCACCAGGCCGAAGGCGGCGAGTAGCAAAAAGACGAAGAGGGCGCGGGCCTGCCCCACACTCACCGCGCCGGTGACCAGCGGCCTGTTGCGGGTGCGCTGGACACCGCCGTCCCAGTGGCGGTCGGCCAGGTCGTTGATCACGCAGCCGGCGGAGCGCATGAGGAAAGTGCCGAGCACGAAGATCACCAGCAGGGCGATATCGGGCATGCCGCCGGCGGCGAGCCACAGGGCCCAGAGGGTCGGCCAGAGCAGTAGCAAGGTGCCAATGGGGCGGTTGGCGCGCATCAATTGCAGCAGCGCCTGTAAGGATGGGGTGCCGGACATGGTTTCGATCACAGGAATAACCCTGCAAGCTTACTGTGTCAGCCCGCGGAATTCTAACGCCCTGGCGTTTTGCGAGTGCGCTATCCGGTCGCGCCGCGGTGGAGGATGGCGGAGTTCACCTTGCCGCGCTGGCTGCGATGGACCGGCAGGATGGCCTGCCAGGGAGAGAAGTCGCGCAGGAAGACCTCACTCACCATCAGGTCGTGGCCCTGCAGGTGGAAGCGCGAGCGGCGGCCCCAGGCCGGCTCGCCCTGGTGCAGTTCTCGCGGCAGGTAGCTGCTGTCGCCGGGAAACAGGGCCAGCTCGAAGGGGCTGCGCTGCATGGTCGGGTCGCGGAACAGGATTGCCCCCAGCGGCTTGTTCTGCAGCCGGCGCAGGTGGGCCAGGCGGCCCTGCAGGATGTTCACTGGCAGTACGCTGCGGGCGAAGACCACCGGCTGGTTGTCCAGCATCAGCAAGACTTCCCGCACGATGGCGGTCTGTCGTGCGGGCAGGCGCAGCAGACGTCGCTCAGAGGGCCGGGGTACCGCCCAGGCCTGGCCGACGAGCTGCACCCGGAAGGAGCCCTGGCACAGATCGATCAGGCGCGAGGTGAGGGAGCCGTCGTCGAGCAGCCAGCGGCGGCAGCTCGCGGGCAGTTCGCTGCTGGTGAAGTGTGCGGCGCTGCGCCAATGCGGTTCCCGGTGTGACATGGCGGCGCAGGATGCGCCATCCGCCGGTACGGGGCAATAGCCGGGGTCAAACTTTCGCATAGCGCTGCGCGCTGCCGGTCCAGCGCTGGATCAGCGGCTCGGCGAGTTGCGGTTGCCGCGCCAGGATGGCGCCGGCGACTTCCTGTACCTGGGTGAGCAGGTGGTTGTGCTCGGGCAGTCGGGCGATGCGAAATTCCATCAGCCCGGTCTGGCGGGTACCCAGCACTTCGCCCGGGCCGCGCAGTTCGAGGTCCTTTTCCGCGATAAAAAAGCCGTCGTTGCTCTCGCGCATGGCCTGCAGGCGCTGCTTGCCGTTCAGTGACAGCGGCGACTGGTAGAGCAGCACGCAGTGACTGGCAGCCTCGCCGCGCCCGACCCGGCCGCGCAGCTGGTGCAACTGGGCGAGGCCCAGGCGCTCCGGGTTCTCGATAATCATCAGGCTGGCGTTGGGCACGTCGACGCCCACTTCGATCACCGTGGTGGCGACCAGCAGGTCGATTTCACCGGCTTTAAAGCTGGCCATGACGGCATCTTTCTCGGCGGGCCTGAGGCGGCCGTGGACCAGCCCGATACGCAATTCCGGCAGCGCATCGTGCAGCTCCTCGGCGGTGGCTTCCGCGGCCTGGGCCTGCAGGACGTCACTCTCCTCTACCAGGGTGCAGACCCAGTAGGCCTGGCGCCCGGTGGCGCAGGCCGCGGCCACCCGCGCGACCACCTGGGCCCGGCGCTGGTTGTCGATCAGCACCGTCTCCACCGGAGTGCGCCCGGGCGGCAGCTCGTCGATCACCGAGCAGTCGAGATCGGCGTAGGCCACCATCGCCAGGGTCCGCGGGATTGGTGTGGCGGTCATCACCAACTGGTGGGGCCGGCCGATGTCAGCGCCCGCTTTCTCGGTCAGGGTGAGGCGCTGGTGGACGCCGAAGCGGTGCTGTTCGTCGACCACCACCAGGCCGAGGCGCTGGAAGCGGACGTCGTCCTGGAACAGGGCGTGGGTGCCGATGATCAGGCCGACTTCCGCGTTCTCGATCGCCGCCAGCGCGTCGCGGCGGGCGCGACCCTTGCTGCGGCCGCTGAGCCAGCCGACCTGGACGCCGAGGGGTTCGAACCAGGCGCTGAAGTTGCGCCGGTGTTGCTCGGCGAGAATCTCGGTGGGGGCCATGACCGCGACCTGGTAGCCGCTGGCAATCGCCTGTAATGCAGCTGCGGCCGCAACCAGGGTCTTGCCTGAACCGACGTCGCCCTGCACCAGGCGCAGCATGGGCTCGGGCCTGGCGAGGTCGGCGCGAATTTCCGCGATCACCCGCTGCTGTGCGGCGGTCGGAGCGAAGGGCAGGGCGGCGAGAAAGCGCTCCAGCAGCGCGTCGCCACCGCTGATCAGCGGTGCGCCGTCGCGCTGCTGCAGGGCGCGCAGCTGCTGCAGGCTGAGGTGGTGCGCGACCAGTTCTTCCAGTGCCAGGCGCAGCTGGGCCGGGTGCTCGCCATCGCGCAACAGCGCCTGGGGTGCTGCCGGGGGCGGCGCATGGAGGTAGGCCAGTGCATCTACCAGCCCCATGGAAAAGCCGCTCAGCGCGGGCAGCAGTTCTGCCGGGCCGGCGCGGCGTACACGGGTAACCGCCTGGGCACAGAGGTTGCGCCACTGCTGCTGGCCGATGCCGGCGATCGTGGGGTAGACCGGGGTGAGTGTCTCCTCCACGGTCGTCTCGCCCACTTCTACCCGGCGGTATTCCGGATGATACATTTCCGCCCCGGCTGCTCCGCGCCGCACCTGGCCGTAACAGCGCAGGTGGGTGCCTGCCTGCAGGGCGTTTTTCTGCGCGGCGGAAAAGTGGAAGAAGCGCAGGGTGAGGGTGCCACTGCCGTCCTGAATCTTGACCACCAGGCTGCGGCGCCGGCCGAAGGCGACGTCGGCCAGCCTGACCTCGCCTTCGACGACCACGTCATCGCCCTCGCGGGCTGCGCCGATCGGGGTAATCCGGGTGCGGTCCTGGTAGCGCAGCGGCAGGTGAAACAGCAGATCTTCTACCCGGTGTACGCCGGCCGCAGCGAGTTTCTCGGCCAGCCGGGGGCCGACGCCGCGCAGTTGGGTGACCGGGTCGCCCGCGAGGCTACTCATACGTCGCCATCGCGCAGCTGCCCGACAGGTGTCACAACCATCGGCGCGGCTTACACCGAGAGAATGGCTTCGACCTCGATATCGACGGCTTTGGGGAGGGCGGCCACCTGCACACAGGCGCGGGCCGGGTAGGGCTCGGCGAAGTAGCTGGCCATGACTTCATTGACAGCGGCGAAGTCGCCCAGGTCGGTCAGGGAGATGTTGATTTTCACCGCGTGATTGAGACTGCCGCCGGCCGCCTCGGCAATTGCCGCCAGGTTTTCAAAGACCTGCTTCGCCTGTGCCTGGATATCGCCCTGCACCAGCTCCATGGTTTCGGGCACCAGCGGGATCTGGCCGGAAATCCACACCGTGTTGCCCACCTTGACGGCCTGGGAGTAGGGGCCGATGGCTTCGGGAGCTCTCGGTGAGGAAATGATGGCGCGATTGGTCACTGTGTTTCTCCTGCTTTATCGACGTGTCTGCCTCAGCCGGTAGAGAACCGGGTGACCCGGCGCACGTGGCTGATACTGCGTAGGCGCTTCATGATCCGCGCCAGGTGGACGCGGTTGTGGACGAGGATTTCGAGGTCGACGAAGGTGAACTGGTAGTCCTTGTCCTCGGTGGATATCTTTTCGATGTTCACGCCCATGGAATTGATCCGGGTGGCGATCACCGCAATCATGCCGCGGCGGTTTTCCACCTCGATACGCATTTCCACCGCGTAATCGCCCTCTACCCGGTCGTCCCAGCGCAGGGCTACCAGGCGATCCCGGTTCTCGCGCATCTCGGCGAGATTCCGGCAGCGCTCGCGGTGCACCACGACGCCCTTCTCGGAGCTGAGGTAACCTTCGATGGGGTCGCCCGGGATCGGGTGACAGCACTTGGCGAAGCTGAGCATGAAGCCCTCGGTACCGCGGATGGCCACCGGTTCGCTGTCTTCAGGTTCGGCCACTTCCAGCCCGGATTCACCCAGCATCTGCTGCGCGGTGATCGCCGGCAGGCGGTTGCCGCGGGCTATGTCTTCGAGCAGGTCGTCGAGGTCGCGGCAATCGTGCTCGCGCAGGTACTCTTCCAGCTCGTCGGCGGGAATGCTGTCGAGGCTGCTGTCGAGTGCCGCCAGGGCCCGTTCGAGCAGGCGCCGGCCGAGGCTCACTGAATCGTCCCGGGTCTGGTGCTTGAGGTAGTGGCGAATGTTGGTGCGCGCCTTGGCGGTCACCGCATAGTTGAACCAGGAGGGGTTGGGGCTGGCTCCCGGGGCGGTGAGAATCTCCACGGTCTGCCCGCTTTGCAAGGGCTCAGAGAGCGGTGCCAGGCGGCGGTTGATGCGGCAGGCCACACAGCTGTTGCCGACATCGGTGTGCACCGCGTAGGCGAAGTCCACCGGGGTCGCGCCGCGGGGCAGCTCGAAGATGCGCCCCTTGGGGGTGAAGACGTAGATCTCGTCCGGGAACAGGTCGATCTTGACGCTCTCGATGAACTCCAGCGAGTTGCCCGCGCGCTGCTGCATTTCCAGCAGGCCCTGCACCCACTCCCGGGCGCGCTGGTGGCTGCCGTTGACGGAGTCGGATTCACTCTTGTACAGCCAGTGGGCGGCGATGCCGTTGTTGGCCATCTCCTCCATCTCCCGGGTGCGGATCTGGATCTCGATCGGCACCCCGTGCATGCCCATCAGCACCGTGTGCAGGGACTGGTAGCCGTTGGCCTTGGGGATGGCGATGTAATCCTTGAACTCCCCCGGCACCGGCTTGTAGAGGGAGTGAATACAGCCGAGCACCCGGTAGCAGGTATCCACCGAGTCGACGATGATGCGGAAGGCGTAGATGTCCATGATCTCGGAGAAGGACTTCCGCTTGGACTTCATCTTGCTGTAAATGCTGTAGAGGTGTTTCTCGCGGCCGATGACTTCGGCCTCGTGGCCCTCGTGCTCGAGGGTCGCCTGGATCTGTTGGCGGATCTTCTCCACCAGCTCCTTGCGCCGGCCGCGGGCGTTCTCCCGCGCCGCCTCGATGCGCCGGGCGCGCATCGGGTGCATGGCGGTGAAGCCGAGGTCCTCGAACTCCATGCGCACGTTGTTCATACCCAGGCGCATGGCGATGGGTGCGTAGATTTCCAGTGTCTCGCGCGAGATGCGCCGCGCCTTGGCGGTCTGCAGCACGCCCAGGGTGCGCATGTTGTGCAGGCGGTCGGCCAGTTTGACCAGGATCACGCGGATATCGCGGGCCATGGCCATGGCCATCTTCTGGAAATTCTCCGCCTGTTTTTCCTCCAGCGACTCGAACTCCATCTGGGTCAGCTTGCTGACCCCGTCGACCAGCTCCGCGACGGCGGCGCCAAACTGCTCGCTGATGGCGGTTTTGGGTACGCCGGTGTCCTCGATCACATCGTGCAACATGGCGGCCATCAGGCTCTGGTGGTCCATGTGCATGTCGGCGAGGATGCTGGCAACTGCCAGCGGGTGGGATACGTAGGGCTCGCCGCTGCGCCGCAACTGCCCCAGGTGGGCCTGCTCGGCGAAATAGTAGGCGCGAATGACGTGGTTGCTCTGCTCCGGGGTCAGGTAACCCCGGAGCTGGGCGTTAAAGGCATCAAGGCTTTGTCTTGCGTTCATGGTTGGACGAGGGTCCAGCGTCGATGCCGGGGGGGTTACAGCGGCTGGTTGTCCGCCTCCATCATGACTTCGGCGAGCTCGTCCTCGGCGTCGAGTTCGTCTTCACGGGTCAGGATGTCCGGGGTGACGAAGCCTTCGGCGATTTCGCGCAGGGCGATAACGGTGGGCTTGTCGGACTCTTCCTCGACCATGGGGTCCTTGCCGCCGGTGGCCATCTGACGGGCGCGTTTGCTGGCGACCATCACCAGTTCAAAGCGGTTCGCGACGTTTTCCAGGCAATCTTCTACGGTTACGCGTGCCATTGCGGTAATTCCTTTGCATAGACAATAAAACGGAACCGGAAATTATACCCGGGAGCCGTGCCGCGCTCCAGCGTGAAAAATGCGCGCCTAGTCGAACAGGGCGCCCAGCAGGGTGCTCAGGGAGGCGCTCTGCTTGTCGGTGCGCAGCCGCTGGCAGTCGATGATCGAGCGCAGCGCGGCCAGGGCGCGGTCGAAGTCGTCATTGACCACCAGGAAGTCGCTCTCCACGTAGTGGGACATCTCCTCCACCGCCTTGGCCATGCGGCCATCGATGGTGGCGGCGTCATCCTGGCCGCGGGCGGTGAGCCGTTGCAGCAGGGTCAGGCGCGATGGGGGCAGGATGAAGATAGCCACGGTGTCGGGCCGCAGCCGCTTCACCTGGGCGGCGCCCTGCCAGTCGATCTCGAGTATCACATCGATGCCCTGGGCCAGCTGCTCTTCCACCCAGCGCTGGGAAGTGCCGTAGAGATTGCCGAAGACGTTGGCATGCTCGAGGAACTCGGCCTTCTCCAGCATGGCGAGAAAGTCTTCCTCGGCGATGAAGTGGTAGTCGGTGCCATCGGTTTCACCCGGCCGTTTCGGGCGGGTAGTGTGGGAGACCGAGACGCGAAGGTCGCTGCTGCTGTCGACCAGGGCGCTGACCAGGCTGGTCTTGCCCGCCCCGGAGGGCGCGGAAATGGTGTACAGGGTGCCGGTGCGGCTCATGACTGCTGCTGCCTCATTCAATGTTCTGTATTTGCTCGCGCATCTGCTCGATGAGCACCTTCAGCTCCACCGCGCTTTGCGTGGTGCCGCTGGAGGTGGATTTGGAGGACAGCGTGTTGGCCTCCCGATTCAGTTCCTGCATGAGGAAATCCAGCCTCCGCCCGCAGGGGCTGCCCTTGTGCAGGGCCCGGCGTACCTCGCTGGTATGGGCGCCGAGCCGGTCCAGTTCCTCGTCGACGTCAGACTTCTGGGCGAGATAGACCAGCTCCTGCTCCAGCCGGCCCTGGTCGATGTCGACTTCCAGTTCCGCCACCCGCTGCTGTACGCGCTGCTGCTGTTGTTCACGCAGGGCGGGCAGCACCTTGCGCGTGGCGCTCACCTCGGCATCGAGGTGGTCAAGGCGCTCGCTGATCATGGCTTCCAGTTTCTCGCCCTCGCGCTCCCGGTGGCGCAGAAGCGAGCCCAGCGCAGTCTTGAACAGTGACACTGCATCGGCCTGCAGCGCTTCCTCGTCGCTTTCGGCGGCGTCGCAGATGCCGGGGAACTGCAGCACTTCCAGGGCGCTCGGGTCGCGCAACTGGAAATGTGCGGCGACCTGTTTGCTGGCGGCGGCCAGTTGCGCGAGGTTGTCCTGGTTAATACTCAGGGAATTCTGCTGCGAGCCGTTGAGCTGCAGGCGGACGAAGCAGTCGACCTTGCCCCGTGTGAGCTTTTGCCCGAGCAGTTCCCGCAGCTGAGGTTCGAGTGCGCGCAGCTGATCCGGCAATTTGAAGTTACAGTCGAGGTAGCGGTGGTTCACGGTGCGCAGCTCTACCGTCAGCAGGCCCTCTTCGGTACTGCTGCTCTCCCGGGCGAAGGCGGTCATACTGCGGATACTGGCCAAGGTGGTGCTTCCTCACGGTGTTCAGGAGGGAAAGTTTATCAGCTTGCCGATAGCGCTCACAGTACGCGACGCTGATGGAATGCGTATACTGGCGCCCTCGCGAACAGCAGGAGCCAGATCATGCAACGACCCAGCGGCCGCACCCCCAGCCAGCTCCGGGATATCACCATCCAGCGCAATTTCACCCGCCACGCAGAGGGCTCCGTCCTGGTGTCCTTCGGCGACACGCGGGTGATCTGCACCGCCTCGGTGGAAGAGGGGGTGCCGCGGTTTCTGCGTGGCAGTGGCAGTGGCTGGGTGACGGCGGAATACGGCATGCTGCCGCGCTCAACCGGTTCGCGGATGGACCGCGAGGCGGCGCGCGGCAAGCAGGGCGGGCGGACGGTGGAGATCCAGCGGCTGATCGGGCGCTCCCTGCGCGCCGCGGTCGACCTGAAGAAGCTCGGCGAATTCACCATTACCATCGACTGCGACGTGATCCAGGCCGACGGCGGCACCCGTACTGCTTCGATAACCGGCGCCTGTGTCGCCCTGGTCGATGCCATCAATTACCTGCAGCGCAGCAAGAAGCTGAAAACCGATCCCCTGCTGCAAATGGTGGCGTCGGTCTCGGTGGGTGTTTACCAGGGCGTGCCGGTGCTGGACCTCGATTACCCCGAGGATTCCGCCGCGGACACCGACATGAACGTCATCATGGGCGAGGGCGGAGGCTTCATCGAGGTACAGGGCACCGCGGAGGGGGCGCCTTTCAGCCGCGACGAAATGAACGCCATGCTGGACCTGGCGGAGGAAGGTATCGGCTGTTTGATTGCGGCCCAGAAGCAGGCCCTGGCAGAGGGGTGAGAGAGACGCCGGCCCGCGGGGCGAGCCGGCGCACTGGTCACAGTTCGATGTCGTAATCCATGATCACCGGGGCGTGGGAGGAAAATTCCTTCACCTTGTAGATGGCGCCGTAGTCGACGCTGTACTTGAGTCCCTGGGAGACGATGTGGAAGTCGGTGCGCCAGCCGTTGCCGCCGTCGCGCCCACTCTCGGGCCACCAGCTGAACTCGTCCCGGTCGGAGTTGATCTCGCGGAAGGCGTCGACGTAGCCGTTTTCGAGCAGCTCGTTGATCCACTGCCGCTCCTCGGCGAGGAAGCCGGGGCGGGTACTGTTGGTTTCGGTGTCTTCCACATCGCTCGGGGTGTGGGCGATATTCCAGCCACCGCAAATGATGAATTCGCGGCGTTTGTTGCGCACTTTCTGCAGGTGATTGCCGAGCAGCTGGAAGAACTCCTGCTTGCGCGCCAGCTGGTCGGCGTCACCGGGTGCCGCGTAGGGCGCGAGCAGGCAACCGACGCTGACGTTCTCGTAGTCGGCCTGGATGTAACGGCCTTCCATATCGAACTCGGTGAAGCCCAGGCCGGTCATGATCGCTTTGGGCAGCTTGCGGCAGTAGAGGGCAACTCCGTTGGTCTTGCCATCGATGTTGTCGAGGAAATAGGGGTTGTAGTCCGCGGGAAAATACACGTTGTCCTGCAGGTCGTATTCCGAGCAGCGTAAGTCCTGGATACAGACGAAATCTGCATCCTGTTCCTCCAGCCAGTCGTAAAAGCCCTTTTCAGCCGCCTCACGCACGCCGTCGGCGCTGAAACTGATGATCCTCATGCATGGTCCCTTGTGATTCGAGGGTGTATGATACCCGAGCTCTCCGCGCAAGCAGCAGTAAAGCTGCCCGGAAAGGGCGGGAATTCTCCACAAACAGCAAAACACCGCGAACGATCCGGGGCCGTTGATCCTCCCGTTGATCGGTAGGGGTACAGAGGACGGCCGGGCGCGGTAGACCCTTCATTCTATCGGGGCAGGCCGCTGAATACAAAGGCCGGATAGCTTGGTGTTCGACGCGATCACCGGACGGGACCAACCACCAGATGCAGCAATACCAGACCGACTTCATCCAGCTGGCGCGGGACTACGATGTCCTGCGCTTCGGTGAGTTCACCCTCAAGTCGGGGCGCCAGAGCCCCTACTTTTTCAATGCCGGGGCATTTGCCAGCGGTCGGGCGCTGGCTCTCCTCGGTCACTGCTACGCACAGTGTATCGTCTCCTCCGGCGTGCAGTTCGACGTGCTGCTTGGTCCAGCCTACAAGGGAATCCCGCTCGCCGCCGCCACCGCGGTGGCCCTGGCCAGTGAACACGGCATGGATGTGCCCTTTGCCTACAACCGCAAGGAGGCAAAGGATCACGGTGAGGGCGGTGTGCTGGTCGGCGCCCCGCTCGAGGGTCGCGTGTTGGTAATCGACGACGTCATTACAGCGGGTACCGCCGTGCGCGAGGTGCTGGCGATGATCGAGGCCGCCGGGGCGGCCCCCGCCGGCGTGGTTATCGGGCTCGATCGCCAGGAGCGCGGTGCCGGTGAACTCTCGGCGATCCAGGAACTGGAGCAGAACCACGGCATCCCGGTGCTGAGCATCATCCAGATGAGCCATATCATCGATTACCTGCAGGCATCCGGGACAGCGCCAGAAGGCACGGTTGCTGCCATGCAGGCCTACCGCGAGCGCTACGGGGTCTAGCTTGCCGCAGCTGTGGCGAATCCCTATATTGGAGCAATGATGCCAAGGCCTACATTGTTCACCACCGTTACTCTCTCCCTCCTGCTCTGCCTGCCGGTACTCGATGCGGCCGCGGGGAACCTGTATCGCTACAAAAACGACCTGGGCGGTACCGTCCTCGATGACCGGGTGCCGCCGGAATTCGTGAAGAACGGCTACGAGGTGGTCAGCGCCAAGGGCGTGGTCATCAAGGTGGTTCCACCCCAGCAGACAGAAGAGCAAAAGGCGGCGGTGGTCGCCGAACTGGAGGCGCAGAAAGAGGCGGAGCGCCTGCGCGAGTGGGATGAATCACTGCTGCGCCGCTACAGCTCTGTCGAGGACATCGAGGCGGCCAGGGACCGGGCGCTCAGCGACCTGCTGATCCGGGTGAGTATTCTCAAGAGCAACAAGCGCGCGCTCAAGCAGCAGATCGAGAACTACCAGGCCCAGGCGGCAGAAGCCGAGCGGCGGGGCCAGCCGGTCAGCGCGGAGCACCTGCAGGCGATCAAAGACCTGCAGCAGGAAATCGGCATCACTGACCGCGCGATCGCGGATCGTGACAAAGAAATCGGCGTTGTTGAAGAGGCCTACGCGGCTGACATGGAACGCTTTGCCCAGCTTGAGGAGATGGTGGAGTTTCGGCGCCAGATGGCCAATCGCCGCGCCGGCTCCAGCGATACCGACCCGCGCCGCTAGACCTGGCTGGCCGGGCGGGCAAATTCACCCTGGCCGGCGATTGGCTGGCTCACCGCCTCGCGAAAGAACCCTGTGGCGAGCAGGTCCCACTGCTGCTTCCAGTTTTCCGTCGGCGGCCGTTTGAAGTTGGAGCGGACGTACTGGGAGATACGGCCCTCGGCAGCCGCCATCAGCAGGTTGGCGGCTGCCGCCAGCGGGATACTCGGGCGCAGGCCTTCGTGAATCTCCGCCTCGCGGATGACCTGCTTTAGCTGCGTTTCGAAGCGATCAAACAGCTGGGCGACCCGCGCGTGCAGGCGCTCGGTTTCACCGGCCAGTGCGTCACCGGTAAGGATTCGGGTGATCCCCGGGTTGCGTTCGGTGAATGCCAGCAGCAGGGTCAGCATCTTTTCACAGCGGGCGATGGCGGTCTGCTCCTCACCCAGAATCAGCTTGATACGACTGAACAGGGTCTCCTCGATAAACTCGATGAGGCCTTCGAACATTTTCGACTTGCTGGGGAAGTGGCGGTACAGCGCTGCCTCGGAAACACCTACCTGCCTCGCCAGGCCTGCGGTGGTAATACGATTGCCCGGGTTGGCTTCCAGCATCTGGGCGAGGGCTTCCAGGATCTGCTGGCGCCGTTGCGTTTTTCTCGGAGGCATGGACAGTGACAATTGGCAGCGAAACGAAGCTCATGCTAGCGATTCCCCACTGGGCCTGCAACAACTCCGGCCCAATTCCGGTGTGACGCAGGCCACAGACCTGGGGCTCAGGCGCGGCGGTTGGTGATCAGCGTGCCAACGCCCTCGTCGGTGAAGATTTCCAGCAGGGCTGCATGGGGTACCCGGCCATCGATAATGTGGGCGCTGGCGACACCGCCCTTGACCGCATCCAGGGCACAGCCAATCTTCGGCAGCATGCCGCCGTAGATGGTGCCGTCCGCGATAAGTGCGTCGACCTGGCCGGTGGAAAGACCGGTGAGGATATTGCCGTCCTTGTCCATCAGCCCGGGCACATTGGTCAGCAGCATGAGCTTTTCCGCGCGCATGACTTCCGCCAGTTTGCCGGCGACGAGATCGGCGTTGATGTTGTAGCTCAGGCCCTGGCGATCGACGCCAATGGGGGCGATCACCGGGATGAAGTCGCTGCCGAGGATGACATCGATAACCTCGGTGTCGATCTGCTCGACTTCGCCGACATGGCCGATGTCGATGATCTCCGGCGCGTTCATGCCGGGCACGTTGCGGCTGACTTTCAGCTTGCGGGCGCGAATGAGCTGCCCGTCCTTGCCGGTGACGCCGATGGCCTTGCCGCCGTTGCGGTTGATGGAGGACACGATCTCCTTGTTGACGCTGCCCCCGAGCACCATCTCTACCACGTCCATGGTCTGCTCGTCGGTTACCCGCATGCCTTCGATGAACTCACTGTTGATGTTCAGCTTCTGTAACAGTGAACCGATTTGCGGGCCGCCGCCGTGCACCACCACCGGGTTGATGCCGACCAGTTTCATCAGCACCACGTCGCGGGCGAAGCTCTCGTGCAGTTCCGGGTCGACCATGGCGTTGCCGCCGAACTTGACCACCACGGTTTTGCCGGTGAAGCGTTGAATGTAGGGCAGAGCCTCGGTCAGAACCTTGGCGATATTGAGTGCGCTGTCGCGATTGAGTGACATGGCCGGAATCCTGTGTGCCGACGGGTTTAAAAGGTCAGGTCGAGTGCCGGGTCGACCAGGGCGATCTGTTCGCGGAACTCACCCATGATCGCATCCAGCTCGGCCTGGCTGCGGGCTTCGAAGCGGGCGGTCAGCGCCGCGCTGGTGTTGGAGGCGCGGAGCAGGCCCCAGCCCTCGGCGAAGTCGACCCGGATGCCGTCGAGGGTGTTGACGCTGCCACCGGAAAAATCGGCGTTGCGGACGATCCGCTCGATCAGCGGCAGTTTGTTGGATTCCGCCACCGGGATCAATATCTCGGGGGTGCTGACGCTGGCCGGGAAGCTGTCGACGATGCTGTCGAGCGTCTCCCCGAGGGTGCTGAGAATTTCCGCCAGCCGGGCCGCGGCGTACATGCCGTCATCGAAACCGAACCAGCGCTCGCCAAAGAATACGTGGCCGGAGAACTCCCCGCCGAGCAGTGCCTGGGTCTCGGCCATCTTCTGCTTCATGAAGGCGTGGCCGGTTTTCCACAGGACCGGACGGCCGCCACAGCGGGTGACCAGGTCGGTCAGGTTGCGACTGCACTTGACGTCGAAAACGACGTCGGACCCGGGGTTCCTGGACACCACGTCCTGGGCAAAGATCATCAGCAGGACGTCTGCACGCACGATGCGGCCGCTGCCGGTCACCACGGCGAGCCGGTCGCCGTCGCCGTCGAAGGCGACGCCAAAGTCCGCCTCCACTTCCCGCACCGTGTCGATCAGTGCCGCCAGGTTGGCCTCGTTGGAGGTATCTGGTGGATGGTTGGGGAAGTTGCCGTCGACGGTGCAATAGAGGGGAACAACTTCGCAACCCAGCTCTTCGAAGAGCAGTGGGGCGACCTCGCTGGTGGCGCCGTTGCTAGCGTCTATCACGATCTTGAGCGGCACCGCGACGGCGATATCCTGCTGCACCTGGTCGATGTATTCCGGGACCACGTCCTCGGAAATCAGGCGCCCTTTGCCCGAATCGAACTGGCCGCTGATGACGCGGTCGCGCAGGTCCTGGATGGCCCCGGCGTGGATGGTCTCGCCGTCGAGCACGATCTTCAGCCCGTTGTCGGTTTTCGGGTTGTGGCTGCCGGTGATGATCATCCCCGAGCGCGCACTGAGGTGGCGGGTGGCGAAATAGACTACCGGTGTGGGTACCAGGCCGAGGTCGATGACGTCCCGGCCGCAGTCCAGCAGGGCACGGATCAATGCGTTCTTCAGGGCCGGGCTGGAGTTGCGCCCGTCCGCACCGACCAGCAGGGTCTGCTGGCCGCGCTCGCCGGCGAGTGTGCCCAGGGCCTTGCCAATGGCAAGCATCAGGTCGGGTGTGAGTTCCGTCGCCGCGTCGCCGCGGATGTCGTAGGCGCGAAAGATGTGGGTGGGAAATCCCGCCGGCACATCGACCCCGGGAGTTTGCTCGACCAGGTCGGTGTCCAGCTCCAGTACCTCGCCGAATTCCTGTTCGCTGTCGAGGTCAACCAGTTCGAGGCCGGCGTGTTCCGAGCGCGGGGCGCTGTGCGGGGTTTCCGGGCCGCCGGCGCTGCTGCGCAGTGCACGCAGGGTGGCGCGGCGCAGTTGCCGCGCTACCTCGACCAGCTGCGGTATGCCCAGTTGCAGGTCGGACTTGCGGTCGGCAGCGGCAAGGATGCGAAAGCTGTCCAGTTCGATCAGCTTGGGAATTCGTACCGCGACGATGGCGAACCCGCCAATTACCGCGACCAGGCACATTGCCAGCACCACGTAGAGCCCCCGGGTGGAGGCGCTCAACTGCTCGATTACCGCTGCCGAGGGGGTGAAGGTGACCCGCCAGTTGGTGTCCGGAACCGGGGTGAAGCTCTGGTACTCGCTGGCCTGTCCGGCGCCGGCGCTGGCGACCGTGGTGGTATGGGTGCTGCCGTCCCGGTTGAAGTGCAACTGGTCCAGGGTGTAGCCGCCGCTGCCCGGATTGACCGAGCGCAGAATGTCGGCGAGCGCGGCGTTGTCGATCAGTCCGAGGATCACCACGCGCTGTCTGGGAGCGCTGGGGTCGGATACCAGGACCACCACTGCGGTCATCCATGCGTCGTTCATGCTGTAGGACTCGGGCAGCACATGTTCGCCCCGCGAGGCGCGGCGCACCAGGTCCACTTCGATCAGGTTGTTGAGGCCGAAGTCACCGGGGTTGATCTCCGCGGTGCCCATTTCCCCGACCGGGATCAGCTTGAGATCTTGCAGATCGGGAAAGAAGGAGCGCATCGCGGCACCGGTTGCGGCAATCTCTTCGGTGTTGCCGGCCTCGAGGGCCGCCTTTGCTTGCGCCGAGCTGGCGGCGGACTGCAGTCGCTGGTTCAGCCGGCTGATATAGGCGTCGAGGCTCGCTGCCTGTTGCGCTGAGTACGCCGAGGATACCTGTTGCAACTGGCTGTCGCGGCTGGCTGGTTCGCGCACCAGGAGCAGGAAAAGGAAGCCGAGCACCAGTACCAGCAGGGCCACGCCCAGGCCGGCGGCGGTCACCGTGTAGATGGCGTTCCCCGACGCCGTAATACCCCTGGCAGGTGCCTTGTTTTCCTCTTGGCTCGCTGTGCGAGCTCTTTTAAGTTTGTCCAGCATCGTCCCCGGCCGATTATCCCCCAGCAGGCAATGATATTACCCGTATGAAGGGCTTAGCGGCACCCGCAATATTAGCGATTCGCTATTTCCGCGAAGTCGGCAGGACTCCGGCGAGCAGGGCGATGATCTCCCCGGCGAGGGTGAGCTTGCTGGCGCGGGGCAGGGTCTGTTCGCCGCCGGCCCAGATCACGGTCACTTCGTTCTGTTCACTGTTGAAGCCGATCTGGCTGTCCGATACGTCATTGGCGATGATCATGTCCAGGCGCTTTTTCTCCCGCTTGCCCCGGGCATAGGCGAGTACGTCCCGGGTTTCGGCGGCGAAACCGACGGTAAAGGGCGGCTGCTCGCGGGCGGCGATCGTCGCGACGATATCCGGGTTTTTCACCATTTCCAGCTGGATGGTCTCCGGCCCCTTCTTCACCTTGTCCACGGCGATATTGGCCGGACGGTAGTCGGCGACCGCGGCGCAGGCGATGAAGATGTCGCAGTCGTCGATGAGCTCCAGGCATTTGTCCAGCATGTCGCAGGCGCTTTGCACCGGGTGGCGGGTCACGCGCCCGGGAACGGGAAGGTTCACCGGGCCGCTGACCAGGGTGGTTATGGCGCCGGCTTCTGCCGCTGCCTGGGCCAGGGCGTAGCCCATTTTTCCGGAACTGTGGTTGGAGATGTAGCGAACCGGGTCGATGGCCTCGCGGGTCGGTCCGGCCGTGATCAGTACGCGTTTGCCATCCAGCAGGCCGCTGGGGAACAGGCCGGCCGCGGCCGCGGCTATATCTGCGGGCTCTGCCATTCTACCGGGGCCGATGTCGCCACAGGCCTGCTCGCCATCGGCCGGACCGATGCGGCGGACGCCGCGGGACTCCAGCGTGGCGATATTGGCGGTGTTGGCCGGGTCGCGCCACATTTCCTGGTTCATCGCGGGGGCGACCAGTACCGGGGCCGGGGTGGCCAGCACCAGGGTGGTCAACAGGTCGTCGGCACGCCCCTGGGCGAGACGGGCGATGAGATCGGCGGTGGTGGGGGCGATCAGCACCAGGTCGGCCCAGCGGGCCAGCTCGATGTGACCCATGCCCAGTTCTGCCTCCTCGTCCAGCAACTCGGTGTGCACCGGGTTGCCCGAGAGCGCCTGCAGGGTGAGTGGGGTGATGAACTCCCTGGCGCCACGGGTCATCACCACGCGAACATTGGCGCCGAGCGTGCGCAACTGGCGTACCAGCTCCGCGGATTTGTAGGCGGCTATGCCGCCGCTTACGCCGAGCAGTACATTGCGATTGAAAAGATGTCCCATCGGCGCGCCTGAATTGCCACAATACCCTGTATAAGGAGAGGAAAGATAACACCTGCCCCGGTGATTTGACACCGGGCCAGCCGGTCGGCTCAGGGAGGAGCGAGATGGCAAATACCCACTGGGAACCGGGGGAGGGGCCCCGTGACCGCCTGTTGCAGCGCGGTGCGGGCACACTGTCAGATGCGGAGCTGCTCGCGGTGCTGTTACAAACCGGCTACCGCGACTGCAATGCCGTTGGCCTGGCGCGCGAACTGCTCGCCCGCTTCGGTGGCCTGCCTGGACTCGCCCGCGCCGACCCGTCGAGCCTGTTGGCCTGCCAGGGGGTCGGCAACGCCAAGCTCGCGATACTGAAAGCCTCGCTCGAACTCGCCCGCCGCCAGGCCCTGCAGGAACTGGACGGTGGCGATGTGCTATCCAGTCCGGCGGCGACGCGGCGTTTCCTGCAGCACCATCTCGGCAGCCACAGCCGGGAGGTCTTCACGGTGATCTTCCTCGACAACCAGCACCGGGTGCTCCGCTGCGAGGACCTGTTCATGGGCACCCTCGACGGGGCGGCGGTCTATCCCCGCGAGGTCGCCGTGCGCGCCCTCCAGTACAACGCTGCGGCGGTGATTTTCGCCCACAACCATCCCTCGGGGGTGGCCGAGCCCAGTGCGGCGGACCGGCGGATTACCGAGCGGCTTTGCTCGGCGCTTGGATTGCTCGATATCCGGGTGCTTGACCATATTATCGTCGGCAGGGGGCGGGAGTACTCCTTCGCCGAGCAGGGTTTGCTTTGAGGCGGGGTGTATACACTCCGTACGGGGCAGCTGTGACAGCCTTGTGCCGGCACACCACACCCAAAGTTTTTTGAATATCGCTTGCGGGGCAATTTGCCTTCTGGTATAAAGTCGCGCTCCGCGCAACCGGGTCCCTTTCCAGGGAGTCGGCAAAGCCAATCAGTTTACGCACATCCCGCAACTTGGGAGAGAATCATGGCCAGAGTATGTCAGGTCACCGGCAAGCGTCCGGTAACCGGAAACAATGTATCGCACGCAAAGAACCGCACCCGTCGTCGGTTCCTGCCGAACCTCCACCAGCACCGCTTCTGGGTGGAGTCCGAGAAACGCTTTGTCAGCCTGCGTGTATCCTCCAAGGGTATGCGCATCATTGACAAGAAAGGCATCGACACCGTTCTCACCGAGCTTCGCGCTCGCGGTGAGAAGGTCTAAGCAGGGAGAGCAATCATGAGAGACAAGATTCGCCTGAACTCCACTGCCGGCACCGGTCACTTCTACACGACCGACAAGAACAAACGCAACATGCCGGACAAGATGGAAATCAAGAAATATGATCCCGTCGCCCGCAAGCACGTGGTCTACAAGGAAGGCAAGATCAAGTAAGCCATCCTGCAGCGCTTGAAAACCCCGGCATGTCCGGGGTTTTTTGTGTCCGGCGTACTGCGGGAGGGCGCGGGTGCCAGCGATACCACCCCGCCGGTTTATCATGGCTGCGCCAAGACAGAGGACGCCGTCCCCATGCCAGAACTGCCTGAAGTAGAAACCACCCGCCGCGGCATCGAGCCGCATATAGTCGGGCGCAGGATCACGGCCATGCGGATTCGCGATGCGCGCCTGCGCTGGCCGATTCCCCCCGGCCTGCCCGAGTTGCTTGCCGCCAGCCGTGTCGAGTCGGTCGCGCGCCGCGCCAAGTACCTGCTGCTGGCCACAGGGCGTGGCCGGTTGATGATCCACCTCGGTATGTCCGGCTCACTGCGCGTGGTGTCGGCGAATGCGGTTCCCGGCAAGCACGATCACTTCGACCTGGAGTTCGAGGGCGGTGTCGTGCTGCGCTATAACGACCCGCGACGCTTCGGCTGCTGCCTCTGGCTGGAGCCCGGTGAATCGCATCCACTGCTGGCCGGCCTTGGCCCCGAGCCCCTGTCGCAGGACTTCAGCGGTGACTATCTCTACCAGTTGTCCCGCGGGCGTCGCGGGCCGATCAAACCCTTCATCATGGACCAGAAGGTGGTGGTGGGGGTGGGCAATATCTATGCCGCGGAAGCATTGTTCGCCGCAGGTATACGCCCCGACCGCGCTGCGGGGCGCGTTTCCCTGGCCCGATACGAGGGCCTTTCCGAAGAAATAAAGCGAGTACTTACTAGCGCTATAAGTCAGGGTGGTACTACGTTGCGCGACTTCGTTGGCGGCGATGGCAAACCCGGCTACTTCGCCCAGTCCCTGTCTGTTTACGGCCGCGAGGGCCAGCCCTGCCCGAACTGCGGAAAAACTTTAAAAAACTCCAGATTAGGCCAGCGGGCCACGGTGTATTGCGTGACCTGCCAGCGCTGAACAAGCTACACTTGTTGGCATCTTAGGGGACTGAGACTAAAACTCGGGGGATTAAAACAATGAAAATTCGCATGGGCGCGCGCCGCGCCGCTACTGCCTTCCTTATATCCTGCCTGCTGGCGCCGCAGCTGCTGTGGGCGGAATCGGCGATCGATGAATCGCCCAATGAATGGGCCATGGTGGGTGACCTGGTTGTGGCGCGGCCGATCGGTGCTGTGATGACAGTCGGCGGCGCGGCTGTCTGGCTGGTCAGCCTGCCCTTCACCCTGCTTGCCGGCCATGCGGGCGAGGCGGCCGACAAACTCATTATTGGCCCCGGCGCTGCCACCTTTGCCCGCTGCCTGGGCTGCCGCAATACCGGCTACACCTACAAGGACGCTGAACTGATCCGCGAGGCCCAGGAGCGTGACGAGGCTGCCGCCGCAGAGTAATCCCGCCACCGGGGGCCGTGCCCCCGGCTTTTCACGCTGAAAATTTCTTCTCCAGTGCCTCGGCCACCGGCGGTGGTACGAAGGCACTGATCTTCCCATTCATGCTGGCGATCTCCCTGACCAGCGACGAGGATATAAACGACAGGTGTTCCGAGGGTGTCAGAAAGATGCTCTCGAACTCCGGGTACATGGCCCGGTTCATGTTCGCCAGCTGGAACTCGTACTCGAAGTCCGCCACCGCCCGAAGCCCGCGCAGCACGCAGCGCGCCCCCTGGCTGCGGGCGAAATCGATCAGCAGGTTGGAGAAGCCCACTACCTCGATGTTGTCGAGATGGGACAGGCTCGCCTGGCAGAGCTCTATGCGCTCCTGCAGGGTGAACAGTGGGGTCTTCTTTTCACTATGCGCGATTGCCAGCACCACTCGGTCGAAGAGGCGTGAGGCCCGCTCAGTCAGATCGACGTGGCCGTTGGTCAGCGGGTCGAAGGTGCCCGGGTAGATAACGGTCTCGGTGCGCATGCGGGGTTTCCTGTGACGGCGGGAATGCAGCGGATGGTATACCGTTTCACCCTGCGCCCACAATGAACAGCCGGTAGGCCACGCCGCCGGCGACTTTCTCACGATGACACTGCCAGTGTCCGGGGACCTCTGGTGCCGCCTCGCCCTTGCCGGTCTCGATGTAAACCAGCGCATGCTCGGACAGCAGTCCGCGCTGGTCGAGTAGCGCGCAGACCGGAGAGGCCAGACCCTGGCCGAAGGGCGGGTCGATAAACGCGATGTCCCAGGTGCCGGAAGATGCTTTGAGGAAGTCCAGCGCGCTGGCCTGAACGACCTCGGCCTTCACGGTGGCATCCAGTGTGTCCAGATGGGACTTCAGTTGCTGCACCACGGCCCTGGAGGTATCCAGGAAGTCGCAGTGGGCGGCACCGCGGGACAGGGCCTCGAGGCCGAGTGCACCGCTGCCGGCAAACAGGTCGAGACAGCGCGCGCCGTGAATGTCCGGGGCCAGCCAGTTGAACAGGGTCTCGCGCACCCGGTCGGTGGTCGGGCGCAGGCCCTCGGCCGGGGTGAAGCCGAGTTTACGCCCGCGCCACTGGCCGCCGATGATGCGCAGCGTGCTGCTGCCGCTTTTGTTGCCCGCTGCCGGCATTTCTCCACCCGGATGATATGGTAGGATAAGGCGCTTTTTTGCGCGCGCCGTTCTGGTGAGCGCAGACTCTAACACGATCGATATGAAATTTTTCAGACGCAAGAAAAAGCCGGAGGCCACGCCGCCCGCCGAGGAGGCCGTTTTATCCGCAGACAGTGGAATGACGGAACAGGCAGCGGCAGCCCCCGCAGCAGACAGCCCGGCAAGCACGGGCAATACCCTGGAGGCCCCGGTCGCCGCAGTTGACGTCGCCCCGGCGGTGGATTCGAGTCCTGCCGCAGCAGAGCCCGCAGCAGAGCCCGTGGTCGATTCCGCGGTGGTTGCTGCGCCGGCAACACCCCCCATTACAGAGGTTCCCGCTGCGCCGGAAGTGCCGGAGGCAGCCGCCCCGGTGCCGGCCGAGCCCCAGGCAAAGCCGGCCGCCGAAGTGAAAAACGGGCTGTTCTCCCGCCTTCGCCGCGGCCTCAGTCGCACCAGTGACAACCTGGTACAGGGGCTCGGTAACCTGTTCCTCGGGCGCAAGGAAATCGATGCCGAGCTGCTGGAAGAGCTCGAGTCGCGCCTGCTGCTGGCGGATGTCGGCGTCGATGCCACCATGGACATCATCGGCCGCCTCACCCAGCGGGTATCGCGCAAGGAACTGACCAATCCCGAGGCCCTGCAACAGGCCCTGCAGGGGGAGCTGCTGAGCCTGCTGAAGCCCTGCGAGGCAGCGCTGGAAGTAAGTGCTAACAAACCCTATGTGATACTCATGGTAGGGGTTAACGGTGTCGGCAAGACAACGACCATCGGCAAGCTGGCACGCCGCCTCCAGGCCGAGGGCAGGAGTGTAATGCTTGCGGCGGGGGATACCTTCCGCGCCGCAGCGGTCGAGCAGCTGCAGGTCTGGGGAGAACGCAACAATGTGCCGGTCATCGCCCAGCACACCGGCGCGGACAGTGCCTCGGTGATCTACGACGCACTGCAGGCGGCGCAGGCCCGCGGCACCGATGTGCTGATCGCCGATACGGCCGGGCGCCTGCACAACAAGGACAACCTGATGGAAGAGTTGAAGAAGGTTGTCCGGGTGATGGGCAAGCTCGATGCGGGTGCGCCGCATGAGGTGATGCTGGTGCTGGATGCCGGCACCGGGCAGAACGCCCTGGCCCAGGCCGATCACTTCCGCCAGTGGGTGGGGGTGACCGGGATCACCCTGACCAAGCTCGACGGCACCGCCAAGGGCGGGGTGATCTTCGCCATCGCCAAGAAGCTCGGCCTGCCGATCCGCTTTATCGGTATCGGTGAGTCGGCGGAGGATCTGCGCCCCTTCGAGGCGGAGCCCTTCATCGAGGCCCTGTTCGCCGGGGATGAGCCCACTGCATGATCAGGTTTGAGCGGGTCAGCAAGCGCTACGCCGAGGGCCACGACGCCCTGCGCGACGTGAGCTTCGAGATCGCCCGCGACGACCTGGTATTCCTGACCGGCCACTCCGGCGCCGGCAAAAGCACCCTGATGCGCCTGATCATGCTGATGGATCGGGCCAGCCGCGGCACGGTCGAGGTGGACGGGCGCGACCTGGCGACTGTGTCCAGCCGCCGTATCCCCCAGCACCGGCGCAACATCGGTGTGGTATTCCAGAACCACCAGCTGCTCAACGACCGCAGCGTCTTCGACAACGTCGCCCTGCCCCTGGTGATCAGCGGCTACGACCACCGCGAGATCGGCCGCCGGGTGCGTGCCGCCCTGGACAAGGTCGGCCTGCTCGATCGCGAGCGGGCCAACCCGGTGACCCTGTCCGGTGGTGAGCAGCAGCGGGTGGGGATCGCCCGCGCTGTCGCCGGCCGGCCCAAGATCCTGCTCGCGGACGAGCCTACCGGCAACCTCGATCCGGAACTGTCCGCTGAAATCATGCGGCTGTTCGAGTCCTTCAACCAGGTAGGGGTGACGGTGCTCATCGCCAGCCATGACCTCGCGCTGATCTCGCGCCTGCGCCACCGGATTCTCACCCTGCGCGATGGCCGCCTGGTGTCGGGGGGCGCGCTGTGAGCCGCCCGCGCAGCGAGGGCGGCGCCAGCCTCAGCCGCACCCGTCTCGGCGACCTCTACCAGGCCTGGTTGCACCATCACCGTTTGTCCGCCGCTGACAGCTTGCACCGGGTGGTGGACCAGCCCCTGTCCAGCCTGATGACCTGGCTGGTGATCGGCATTGCCCTGGCGTTGCCGGTGGGGCTGAGCGTCGCGCTGGATAACGCGGCAGAACTCAGCTCCCGCTGGGACAGCCCCACCCAGATTTCGGTCTTTCTCCAGCCCGCTGTCGACGAGAGCGCGGCCCGTGACCTGGCGACAACGATTGAGGCGCGCGGGGACATCCAGGCGGTGCGCCTGATAACCCGCGACGCGGCCCTGGCAGAGTTCGGCGCCCTGTCCGGCTTTGCCGACGTGGTGGCGAGCCTCGACCAGAACCCGCTGCCCAACCTGCTGCTGGTGACGCCGGATGAGGGCCTCGACGGCCCGGCGATAGCCGCGCTGCGGGACGCGCTGGCAGCGCAGGCCCCGGTCGATGACGCGGTGCTCGACATGGCCTGGCTGCAGCGCCTGAACAGCCTGATGGCGCTCGGCCGCAAGCTGGTGCTCGCGGTGGGCGCGCTGCTGCTCTGCGGTGTGGTGCTGATTCTCGGCAATACCATCCGCCTCGCCATCGAAAACCGCCGTGAGGAGATCGTCATCGTCAAGCTGGTCGGCGGCAGCAATGCCTTTGTGCGCCGTCCCTTCCTCTATACGGGCCTCTGGTATGGGGTGGGCGGCGGAGCCGTCGCCGGGCTGGTGGTGAGTGCCGCGCTGTGGTTCCTGGAAATCCCGGTCGGCAATCTCGCCGCGCTCTACCAGAGCAGCTTCGAACTCAGCGGGCTGGGTGTCATGGGGGCCCTCAACCTGGTCATTCTGGGCGGGATTCTCGGCCTCGCCGGGGCCTGGCTGGCGGTGGGCCGGCACCTTTCGGCAATCGAGCCACGCTGAGGGCACTTGAGCCTAAGTCACTGATTCAATGTGACAAATCAAAGATATTTCGATGGCAGAGAGGAACTTTCCGACAATTAGCACTCTAAGGGATTGAGTGCTAATATTAGCCACCCTTAAGTGGAGAACCGAATGATGGATGTCAGTCTGCGGCCTGTAGACCAGATGGTGCCCGGCGCCAACCTCACCGCCTATGTCGCGGCGGTAAGCAGCATCCCCATCCTCAGCCCGGAGCGCGAACGCGACCTGGCGGAAGACCTCTATTACAACGACAACCTCGACGCCGCCCGCGAGCTGGTCATGTCGCACCTGCGCTTCGTGGTGCACATCGCCCGCAGCTATTCCGGCTACGGCCTCGCCGAGGCGGACCTGATCCAGGAAGGCAACGTCGGCCTGATGAAGGCGGTCAAGCGCTTCAACCCGGAAAAGGGTGTGCGCCTGGTGTCCTTTGCGGTGCACTGGATCAAGGCCGAGATCCACGAATTCATCCTGCGCAACTGGCGCATTGTCAAAGTCGCCACCACCAAGGCCCAGCGCAAACTGTTCTTCAACCTGCGCAGCCACAAGAAAGGCCTCAGCTGGCTGAGCGCCGCAGAAGCCCAGGCGGTCGCTGACGATCTCGGCGTCGACGTCAAGGAAGTGCAGCGCATGGAAGGCCGCCTTGCCAGCCGCGATGTGGCCTTCGACATGCCGGTGGACAGCGACGATGACGAAGCCTGGCAGGCGCCCCAGTACTACCTGGAAGACCACAGCGCGGATCCCGCCGGCGCAGTCGAGGAAGGCCAGTGGCAGGAGAATACCCACGCCCAGCTGCGCAGTGCCCTGTCCGATCTCGACGAGCGCAGCCGCGACATCCTCTCCCAGCGCTGGCTGGCAGAGGAAAAGGCTACCCTGCACGAGCTGGCGGACAAGTACGGTGTCTCCGCCGAACGCATCCGGCAGCTGGAAGCCAACGCGATGAAGAAACTCAAGGCAGCGATCGCCGCCTGACAGCAAACCCTGTGAAGTAGCCCGCCGGGCGGGCTGCTTCACGTTATACTCCCAGCCATGGCAAAACTTTTTATTACACTCTCCGCGCTCAGCGGCATGCTGGCGGTAATTCTCGGCGCGTTCGGCGCCCACGGTCTGCGCAATCGCCTTGATGACTACCTGATGGGGGTCTTCGAAACCGCGGTGCAGTACCACTTCTATCACAGCCTGGCCCTGCTGGCGGTGGGCGTGATCGCCCTGCAACAGCCGCAGACCCTGCTGCTGAAAAGCGCCGGCTGGCTGTTCCTGCTCGGCATCCTGATTTTTTCCGGCAGCCTTTATGTGCTCGCCCTGAGCGGGCTGAAGTGGCTAGGCGCCATCACGCCCCTCGGTGGCCTGGCCTTTATCGCCGGCTGGGCCTGCCTCGCCGCGGCCAGCTGGAAGTTATTGCCCTGAAATGAGTGAATCTTCCGGGCATCGCCCGATCCGCAGTTTCGTACTTCGCACCGGCAGGATGACGCCGGGGCAGCAGCGCGCCTACGAGGAGAACTGGGGGCGTTGGGGGCTGGAGCACAGTGCCGGTGCACTGGACTTTGATAGCTGCTTTGGCCGCCCTGGCGAGCGGGTACTGGAAATCGGCTTTGGCATGGGCCAGTCGCTGGTGGCGATGGCCGCCGCGGCCCCGGAAAAAAACTTCATCGGTATCGAGGTACATCGGCCTGGTGTGGGCCGCCTGCTGCACAGCATGGCGGACGAGGGGGTGGATAACATCCGCGTCTACTGCCACGACGCCGTGGAGGTCCTGCGCGACTGCATCGCCGACGGTTCCCTCGACACGGTGCAGATATTCTTCCCCGACCCGTGGCACAAGAAGCGCCATCACAAGCGCCGGTTGATCCAGCCGGCCTTTGTTCAATTGCTACTGGCCAAGCTGAAAGTGGGTGGTGTACTGCACCTCGCCACCGACTGGGAAAACTACGCCGAGCAGATGCTGGAAGTGCTCAGCGCCGAGCCCGCACTGCGCAACCGCGCGGGGACGGGTGAGTTCGCGCCGCGACCGGAGCACCGGCCGGAGACCAAGTTCGAGCGCCGCGGCGAGCGCCTGGGTCACGGTGTCTGGGACCTGCTGTTCGAGAAAGCCTGATCCCCTCGCCGCGCGATCCCTTCGCTAGTCCAGAATCTCGACAATCCGCCGGGTGTCGACACCCAGCTTCAGGCGGTGACCCTCGATTTCCATGGTGACAACGCCGTCCCTATCGACCGGCACGACGATCCTGCCGTAACGGTAGATGTCGTAATCCAGCACCTCGCCGACGCGCAGTTTTTTCTCCCAGCCCGGGGGCAGTTCACCGCCGCGCTCGACTTTTTTCTGCAGCCCCGGCGGCAGGCCGCCCTTGGGTTCGGCCAGCACGGTGGTAGAGGCAAGGCTGAGGGCGAGCAGGGCCGGCAGCAGGAGCAGTGACTTGCGGGAGTGGCTGTGCATAGGGTGTCCTTATTCGGGAAAAAATTCAGCGACCACTGTATCGAGAAAGCGCCGCCCCAGGGGAGTGGTGTGAACGCGATAATCGTTGATTTCGAGTAATTCCCTGGCGACAAGTTCCCCCAGTTGCGGTTGCAGGCTATCCGCTGGCAGCCCGGTGCGGACGCTGAATTCGGCCAGCGTGAAGCCGCGATTGAGGCGCAGTGCATTGAGCATGAACTCGCCGCGACGGTCGCTCGCGTCCAGCTCCCGGCACTCACTGGTGGTCGTGGCGGCGGCGAGGTAGTCGCGCGGCGTACGGGTCTTGGAATAGCGCAGGATGCGCCCGTCGGCAAAGCTGAGCTTGCCGTGGGCGCCGGCGCCGAGGGCCAGATAGTCGCCAAAACCCCAGTAATTCAGGTTGTGCCGGCACTGCATGCCCGGCCGGCTGTAGGCGGAGACCTCGTACTGGCGATAGCCCGCGGCGGCGAGCAGGGCTTCGCCCGCATCCTGGATAGCGCCGAGTTCATCCTCCACCGGCAGCTCCGGGGGCCGTTTGTGGAAGACCGTGTTCGGTTCGATGGTGAGCTGGTACCAGGACAGGTGCGGCGGCGCGAAACCCAGCGCGGTGTGCAGGTCGTCCAGCGCGTCCGCCTCGCTCTGGCCTGGGAGGCCGTGCATGAGGTCTATATTGAAGCTGTCAAAGCCCGCCTCGGCGGCGTAGCGGATGGCGGCGAAGGCCTGTTCCCGGTCGTGGATGCGGCCGAGGGCGCGCAGTTTCCCGTCGTCAAAACTCTGGATGCCGAGCGAAAGGCGGGTGATGCCCGCCTCGCGAAAGCCGCGGAATTTCCGTGCTTCGGCGCTGCCGGGATTGGCTTCGAGGGTGGCCTCGAGGTCTGGAGCGAAAGTGAGGCGCTGGCGCAGGCCCTCGAGCAGGTCGGCGATCGCCTCTGCGCTGAACAGACTCGGCGTGCCGCCGCCAATGAAGAGCGTCTCTATCCTGCGCCCGCCGGCCAGGTGGGCATCGCGGTCGAGGTCGCCCAGCAGGGCGGCAATGTATTCGCCCTCGGGGATGGTCTCGATCTCATGGGAGTTGAAATCGCAGTAGGGACACTTGCGTTCACACCAGGGCAGGTGCACGTAAAGGGAAAGCGGGGGCAGTTCCACGGTTCAGGCGCGCTGGCGCAGCGCCTCCAGTAACAGGGCGCTGGCCCTGGCCCGGTGGCTGATGCGGTTCTTCAGGTCGCGCTCCAGTTCGGCGGAGCTGCAACCCTGCTCGGGCACGAAGAACAGTGGATCGTAGCCGAAGCCCTGCTCGCCGCGTGGCGCGGTGAGGATGCGCCCCTCCCAGCTGGCCTGGCAGACCAGTGGTGTCGGGTCCGCAGCGTGGCGCATGTAGACCAGCACACACTGGAAGCGCGCAGTGCGTTCAGCCTCAGGTACTCCCTCCAGCGCGCGCAGCAGTTTGGCGTTGTTGCCGGCATCGCCCTCACCCGAGTAGCGGGCGGAGTGAATGCCCGGGGCGCCCTTGAGATAGTCCACCTCCAGTCCGGAGTCATCGGCGATTGCCGGCAAACCGCTGTGCTCACAGGCGGCGCGGGCCTTGATGATCGCGTTCTCGACAAAGCTCAGTCCGTCCTCGGGCACTTCCGGTACGCCGTAGTCGGACTGCGGCTTCAGCACGAGTCCGAGCGGGGCGAGGATGCGGTCGAGCTCTTTCAGTTTGCCGGCATTGCCGCTGGCCAGTACCACGATATTCGCTGTAGACATCACGACTCCCTACTCGAGCTCCCGGTACATCTGGTGCTTGATCTTGAAGGTGAGTGTTTCGGAGGTGCCCTCGGGGCGGAAATAGACCTCGAAGTGACGGTATTCCTCGTCGAAAAACTGGAATTGCCCCAGGTAATAGATGGCGGGGTTTTCCCGCACTTCCTGGAACTCCAGCTCGGTTACCCGCCCGGTGAGGTCCCAGGTACTGCCCTTGAGCTGCATGGTACGCGCAGCGCTGCTACCGTCTGCGAGGTGCTCGCGCAGGGCCAGGTTGAGGATGGCGTAATCGCGCCCCCGGGTGAGGCCGTAGGCTGCGGCGACTTTTGGCTCGAGGAAGGTGGTGTTGACCACACTGTAGTGCAGTTCATAGGGTCCGAAGCGCTGGGACTGCTGTGCCGTTACCGATTGGGCGCAGAGTATCAGCAGGCCGAGGATAAAGGCGGGGATGAGGGCGCGCTTCGGCATCTTCAGCGGGTGATATGGTAGATCGCCGTGGTGGCGAAGAGGTTGGGCCGCAGGTTCGCCAGCCGTGAACTGCCGCCGCTGGGGCTGCCGATAAAGTCCCGGGCGAGGATGCGGATACCCTTGTCCCGACACAGCGCCTCGAAGTCGCGCACGGTGCAGAAGTGTATGTTGGGCGTGTCGTACCAGCTGTAGGGCAGCAGCTTCGACACCGGCATCCGCCCGCGCAGGCCGAGGTAGAGGCGGCAGCGCCACTGGCCGAAGTTGGGGAAGGTGACGATGCACTCGCGACCGATGCGCAGCATCTCATCCAGCACCCGGTCCGGGTGGTGCACCGCCTGCAGGGCGTGAGCCATGACCACCGTGTCGAAACTGTGATCGGGAAAATTGGCCAGGCCCTGGTCGAGGTTCTGCTCGACGATGTTGAGCCCGCGGCCGATGGCGGCGTTGATGCTGGCCTCGTCGATCTCGATCCCGGTACCGCGCACGCTGCGCGTGTCCTGCAGCAGTTGCAGGAACTCACCGTCGGCGCAGCCGAGGTCGAGCACCCGTGAGCCGGGACTGATCCAGCGCAGGATGTGGGTCAGGTCCTGGCGCATCAGTCACTGCCTCCGACGCGCTGCATGTAGGCGCTGAAAGCGGCGAGGTAGCGCGGAATCGGCATGAGGAAGGCGTCGTGGCCCTCGTCCGCCTCTATCTCGACATAACTCACTGGCTTGTCGGCGGCGATCAGTGCGTCGACGATCTCCCGCGAGCGCTCCGGCGAGAAGCGCCAGTCAGTGGAAAAGGACATCACCATGAAGCTGCACCTGGCGTGGGAGAAAGCCTGCACCGGGTCGTTGTCGTATTCCCGCGCCAGGTCGAAGAAGTCCAGCGCCCGGGTCATCAGGATGTAGGTGTTGGCGTCAAAGCTGCCGGAGAAGCGGCTGCCCTGGTAGCGCAGGTAACTCTGCACCTGGAATTCCACGGCCTCGTCCGAACCCATACTGAAGCTCCCCGAGCGCAGGTCGCGACCGAACTTGCTGGCCATCGCATTATCGGAGAGATAGGTGATGTGCCCGACCATGCGCGCGAGCGCGAGGCCCCGGGCGGGGATGGTGTCGTTGTCGCTGTAGCGGCCCTCGGCGAATTCCGGGTCGGAAAGAATGGCCTGTCGCGCCACTTCGTTGAAGGCGAGGTTCTGCGCCGAGAGTTTCAGCGCCGAGGCGATCACCACACAGTGCTTCACCCGGTCAGGGTATTCCAGCGCCCAGCGCATGGCCTGCATGCCGCCGAGGCTGCCGCCGATGATGGCTGCCCAGCAGTCGATGCCGAGCAGATCCGCCAGCCGCGCCTGGCTGTGCACCCAGTCGCGGGCGCGCAGGGGGGGAAAGTCCGGTCCCCAGGGCTTGCCGGTCTCGGGGTTTATCGAGGTCGGTCCGGTCGAGCCGTGACAGCCGCCGAGGTTGTTGAGGCTGACCACGAAGAAGCGGTCGGTATCGATAGGCTTGCCGGGGCCGATGCACTCCTCCCACCAGCCCGGCTTTTTGTCGCCCTCGTGGTAGCCGGCGGCGTGGTGGTGGCCGGACAGCGCGTGGCAGACCAGCACCGCATTGCTGCGCGCGGCATTGAGCTCGCCGTAGGTTTCATAGACCAGTTCGTACTGGTTCAGGCTGCGCCCGCAGGCCAGGGTCAGTGGCGTATCGAACCGCGCGACCTGGGGCCTGACCAGGCCAACTGAGCTATTTTCTGCCGCTGCTGCCATTGGTTTCGCTCAGATTCCGAGAACCAGTGCCGGGTGCAGGCCGATGCTTCCGGCCATATGGCGCAGCATTATCTGGGCTACATTGATCAGGATAAACACCAGGATGGGTGAGAAGTCGATCCCGCCCATCGGCGGCAGCAACTTGCGAAACGGCGCCATCACCGGCTCGGTTAACTGGTAGAGCAGGATCAGTGCCGGGTTATTGCCGCCGGGTGCAACCCAGCTGAGGATGATCATGGCCAGCAGGGCGAAGAAGTAGATATTGACCAGCAGGCCGACCACGCCCAGCGCGGACCACAGCACCAGCAGCAGGATATTCGGCATGCCGAGGCCGAACAGCGCCATGATGACCAGGATGGCGAGCATCTGCAGCAGCAGGCAGAGCAACAGCGAGGCCACGTCGATGCCGCCGAAGCCCGGCAGCACCCGGCGCAGGGGCACGACAAGCGGGTTGGTGATCTTGACCAGGAACTGGCTGATCGGGTTGTAGAAGTCGGCGCGCACCAGTTGCAGCAGGAAGCGCAGCAGCATGGCGACGAGATACAGGCTCAGCGCGGTCTGCACCAGGTAGACGATGATTTCGTTGACGGCACCCATCTGCGCTTATCCCATTTCCCTGGCCATTTCCACGGAGCGGTCGACCGCTGCCTGCATGGCGTCTGCAATCACTTTTCGCACCCCGGCAGCCTCGAAGCTGGCGATGGCCGCCTGTGTGGTACCGCCCGGGCTGGTAACGCGGCGGCGCAACTCGACCAGGTCGGCCTCGTCCTCCAGGGCCATGCGCGCAGCACCGAGGGCGGTTTGCTGGGCCAGCCGGGTGGCGGTGTCGCGGTCGAGACCCATGCTCACCCCGCTGTCGATGATCGCCTCGAGGAACAGGAAGAAATAGGCCGGCGCACTGCCGGAAACCGCGATGACCGCGTCGAGCAGGGCCTCGCTTTGCACCCAGTCCACAATGCCCACGGCGGCGAGGATCTGCTCGGCATGTACCTTTTGCTCCGCACTCACCTCGGCACTGGCGTAGAGGCCGGTGGCGCCGCAGCGCAGCAGCGAGGGCGTGTTGGGCATGCAGCGCACCACCGGGGTGTCCTCGCCCAGCCAGTTTTTCAGGCTGTCGATACTGATCCCGGCGGCGATGGAAATCACCAGGGCACCGCATCCGGCCAGGGCCGGTGCGAGTGCGCTGCACACTTCGCCCATCACCTGCGGCTTGACCGCGAGGATGATCACGTCGGCGCCCTTTACCGCCTCGCTGTTGTCATCGAAGGTTGCCACCGACGCGATCGCGCGCAGCCGCTGGAGACTTTCCGGGAAGGGGTCCGCGGCGCGGATGTTGCCCGCCGGGCAGCCGCTTTCCACCAGCCCCCCGATAATGCTGGTGGCCATGTTGCCGGCGCCGATGAAGGCGATTACTGGTGTATCCAAGGTATCCTCGCGCTCGTTGCGCTGGTGAAAAAAACAGGCAGGCAGTATACCCGCTGGCGGGGTCGAAGTTTACCCGTTGCGGGGGCCGAACAGCGCGCTGCCGATGCGCAGCAGGCTCGCGCCCTCGGCGATGGCCGCCTCGAAGTCTCCGGACATGCCCATGGACAGGGTATCCAGCTCGGGATGCCGTTGCCGGAGCTCGCGGTACAGGGTATGCAGCCGGGCAAAGACCGCCCGCTGTTCGGCGCTGGTCTCGCTGCGCGCGGGTATGGCCATCAGGCCGCGCAGGCGGAGGTTGGGCAGGGCGGCCACCACGGCGGCGAGTTCCTGCAGTTCGCCCGGGGCGACACCGGACTTGCTCGCCTCGCCGGAGATGTTGACCTGCAGGCAGATGTTCAGCGGCCCGAGCTCGGGCGGCCGCTGCTCGCTCAGCCGGCGGGCGATTTTCTCCCGCTCGACACTCTGTACCCAGTGGAAGTTCGCGGCGATTTGCCGGGTCTTGTTCGACTGGATGGGGCCGATGAAATGCCAGGTCAGGGGCAGGTCCTGCAGCGCGGTAATTTTCTCCAGCGCCTCCTGCAGGTAGTTCTCGCCGAACTGCTCGATGCCGTTCCGGTAGGCCTCGCGGACCTCGTCGGGGAGCCTTGTTTTGCTCACCCCGAGGACCTCGATCGTATCCTGTGCGCGACCGCACATTTCTGCAGTTAAACGTACCCTCTGCTTGAGCTTTGTTATATTGTCTTTGAGCGAGGGCCTGTTCATGCGGCGATGTTAGCCGATAGCACCGCCCCGCGGCCAGCTGCGGGAGAGCATCCGCACAGGGGATAAAACAAGGCGGTTTTGCCGCCGGATTGGCGCTGCGTAGGGACGCCGAAGAGCGAACGCGCGCCGAAGGGGAGCAATATGGATATCACAGAACTGCTGGCATTCAGCGCCAAGCAGGGAGCGTCTGACTTACACCTGTCGGCGGGGCTGCCGCCGATGATCCGGGTGGACGGCGATATTCGCAGGATCAACCTGCCGCCGATGGAACACAAGCAGGTTCATGAGTTGATCTACGACATCATGAACGACAAGCAGCGCAAGGACTACGAGGAATTCCTCGAGACCGACTTTTCCTTCGAAGTGCCGGGTGTGGCGCGTTTCCGGGTCAACGCCTTCAACCAGAACCGCGGCTCCGGCGCCGTGTTCCGTACCATTCCCTCCAAGGTGCTGACCATGGAAGACCTCGGCATGGGCCAGGTGTTCCGCGATATTTCCATGATGCCCCGCGGCCTGGTGCTGGTCACCGGCCCGACCGGCTCGGGCAAGTCCACCACCCTGGCGGCGATGGTCGACTTCATCAACGACAACAAGTACGAGCACATCCTCACCATCGAGGACCCGATCGAATTCGTCCACGAATCGAAAAAATGCCTGGTCAACCAGCGCGAGGTACACAAGGACACCCACGGCTTCGCCGAGGCGCTGCGCAGCGCCCTGCGGGAAGACCCGGACATCATCCTGGTCGGCGAGATGCGCGACCTGGAAACCATCCGCCTCGCCCTGACCGCGGCGGAAACCGGGCACCTGGTGTTCGGCACCCTGCACACCACCTCGGCGGCCAAGACCATCGACCGGGTGATCGACGTGTTCCCCGCGGCGGAGAAGGACATGGTGCGCTCCATGCTGTCGGAATCACTGCAGGCGGTAATTTCCCAGACCCTGATGAAGCGCGCGACCGGCGGCCGGGTCGCCGCCCACGAGATCATGCGCGGTACGTCGGCGATCCGTAACCTGATCCGCGAGGACAAGGTGGCGCAGATGTACTCGGCGATCCAGACCGGCCAGGCCCTGGGTATGCAGACCCTCGACCAGTGCCTGCACGAGCTGGTCGACAAGCGCGTCATTCACCGCGACGTGGCGCGGGAGAAAGCCCGCATGCCGGAAAACTTCTAATCGTATCTATCGAGCCACTCAAGCGAACGGAGGGCTGCAAGATGAAAATCGATGACCTGCTACAACGGGTGGTGGACGAACAGGCCTCGGACGGTTTTATCTCCGCCGACGCGCCACCGAGCATCAAGGTGGACGGCATCATCTTCCCGGTGCGCGAGACGCCGCTGACCTCCGAGGAGGCCCGCGAGCTGGTGCTCTCGACCATGGACGAGAAGCAGCAGAAAGAATTTCTCGAACACCACGAGCTCAACTTCGCCATCGGCCGCGAGGGCCTCGGCCGCTTCCGGGTGAGCTGTTTTGTGCAGCGCGGCGAGTGCGGCCTGGTGCTGCGGCGCATCGTTACCGACATCCCCACGGTGGATGAACTCGGCCTGCCGCCGATCATCAAGGAACTGTCGATGACCAAGCGCGGGCTGGTGATCTTCGTCGGCGCCACCGGTACCGGTAAATCGACCTCGCTGGCGGCGATGGTCGGGCACCGCAACCAGAACAGTCGCGGCCACATCATCACCATCGAAGACCCGATCGAATACATGCACAAGCACGGGCAGAGCATCATCACCCAGCGCGAGGTGGGGGTGGATACCGAGTCCTTCGCGGTGGCGCTGAAGAACACCCTGCGCCAGGCGCCGGACGTCATCCTGATCGGTGAGGTGCGTACCGCCGAGACCATGATGCAGGCGCTGACCTTCGCCGAGACCGGTCACCTCTGCCTCTGCACCCTGCACGCCAACAACGCCAACCAGGCGCTGGACCGGATCCAGAGTTTCTTCCCGGCGGAACAGCACAGCCAGGTGTGGATGGACCTGTCCCTCAACCTCAAGTCGATGGTTGCCCAGCAGCTGCTGCCGCGCAAGGACGGCAAGGGCCGTACCCCCGTGGTGGAAATCCTGCTGAATACCCCGCTGGTGGCGGACTACATCCGCAAGGGCGAGGTGCACCTGATCAAGGACCTGATGGCCAAGTCCACCGAGCTGGGCATGCAGACCCTCGACCAGTCGCTGGTCAAGGCCTACAAGGAAGGGCTCATCAGCCAGGACGATGCGGTCCGCTACGCCGACTCCGCCAACGATGTGCGGCTGGCGATCAAGATGCACGAGAAGGGGCGCACCGATGTCGGCAGCGAATTCTCCCTCTCGGTCGACAAGGAAGACGACAAGGGTCGCTTCATGGGGCGCTTTTAACGCGCCCCGCGTTTACTCGCCCCGCGCTGCCAGCCAGCTCTCCAGGATCAGCGCGGCGGCGATGCTGTCCACCGGCGCCCGCCGGTAGTCGCCGCGGTGGCCACTCTCCCGGGCCAGGGACTTTGCCTCCTGGCTGCTCAACCGTTCATCGAACATCTCCACCGGCAGGCCCAGCCGGCCGTGCAGGCGCCGGCTGAAGCGCCGCGCCCGCTGGGCCAGCTCGCTGTCGCTGCCGTCCATGTTGATGGGCTCACCGACCAGCAGCAGCGCCGGCTGCCACTCTGCCACCAGGGCGGCCAGCGCCTCCCAGTCCGGCACGCCGTCCCGCGCCCGCAGGATCGGCAGGGCAGTTACCGTGCCGAGCACGGTATTGCCGACGGCAACGCCAATCTGTTTCAGGCCGTAGTCGAAAGCGAGGACGGAGTCAGCGGGCATTCGCTGGAAACCGGGTTGGGGCGGTGATCAGGCGTGCCCCGCCTGGGCGGAGATCAGGTTCATGTCGATGCCCAGCTGGGCCGCCGCGGTGGCCAGGCGGCGCTCGGCGGGGGTGCGGAAGATGATGTCGCTGTCCGCCGGCAGGGTCAGCCAGGTGTTGGACGCCAGCTCCTGCTCCAGCTGCCCGGCGGACCAGCCGGCGTAGCCGAGGGCGATCAGGTGTTCCTCCGGGCCGGAGCCGTGGGCGATGGCGCGAAGGATGTCGCGGGAGGTGGTGAGGGTGATCTCGTCGGTGATTTTCAGGCTCGCCTCCCACTGGGAGCGCAGCCCCCGGTGCAGGACAAAGCCGTGGTCGATCTGCACCGGCCCGCCGGCCATTACCTGCTCCTCGGTGAAATCGCGCAGGCTGTCTATCTGCAGGTGGTCGAAAATTTCCGCCACGCTGAGGTCCAGCGGCTGGTTGATAACGATCCCCATGGCGCCGCTTTCCCCGTGTTCACAGATGTAGGTGATGCTGTGGCAGAAGATGCCCTCGGACAACGACGGCATGGCCAGCAGGAAGTGGTTCCTCAGGCTGTCACTGCTGCGTGCGGTTGTCGCGTGGATACGATCGGGCATGGGTTCTGGGGGAGTCCTGACCTGCTGGAGCGTTGCTGAAGTGTCAGTTTGAGCCTAGCTCATTCTCCCGGAATTGCCACGTGCGGACGATCTCGAGGCGGTCCGTGGTGGCCGCGAGTTCAGCGGGAAAGGGCGCATAGGGCGCGGCCATGCGCACGATCTTGATGGCGGCCTCGTCGAGTACCGCGTAGCCGGAGGAGTCGAGGATCTGCACTCCCTCGAGGTGGCCGTCGCTGCGGATGGCGACCAGCAGCTTGAGGTCGCCGTACATGCCGTAGCGGATGGAGGCCTCCGGGTAATACTTGTTGCCGACGGCTTCCAGCCGGCGGCGCCAGTCGAGCAGGTAGGCCGCGTCTGCCGCCTGTTTGGCGGAGACCCCGGTCAGGCGCCGCACCCGCGGTTCCCGCGACTGCGCCACCAGTTCGCGCTCCGGCGGCGCCTGCAGGGCCGCCAGGTTCTGTTCTTCCTGCAGGGCATCGGGTTGCACCCCCGCACTGGTGACCTGTTGGTCGCGCTGCTCGCGGGGAGTGACCGAGCGCGGCGCGGCAGCTACCGAGGAAAGCAGTTCCCCACTGGCCCGCTGGGGGTTGTTCGCCTGTGGCGGAGCGGCCTGCTGTTGCGCGGGATTGGGCAGCGGCGGGGCGTTGTCCGGCGAGCTGACGGCGTCGCGCTGGGACTGGTCACCGCTGCCGAGCTGGTTGCTGTCGGCGACATGGCGGGCCTCGTCGGGCGCCCGCTCACTGCTGCGGGTGACCAGGGTCACCTCGATCTGCGGCGACTGCGAGGGCTTGCCGAGCCCGCTGAAGGACACCACGGAGACCACCAGCAAGTGTGCGGCGAGCGCGATGGATATCGCGTAGCGCATGCGCCGCTGTTCGGTGGCGATGTGGTGCAGGTAGTACACGCTGCAGCCTCAGTGCCGGCTTTCGAGGATCCGGAGGATGCTGTCCATCAGCTCGCCTGCGATATCGGTGCCATAGCCGGCGTCGATTTCGCGCACACAGGTGGGGCTGGTGACGTTAATCTCCGTGAGGTAGTCGCCGATGATATCCAGCCCGGCGAAGATGATGCCGCGCTGTAACAGAACCGGGGCAACCTGCTCGGCAATCCAGCGGTCGCGCTCGGACAGGGGCTGCGGCCGGCCGGTGCCACCGGCGGCGAGGTTGCCGCGGCTCTCGCCGACCAGTGGCACCCGCGCCAGGCAGTAGGGGATGACCTTGCCGGCCACGACGAGGATGCGCTTGTCGCCATCGACGATCTCGGGAATGAATTTCTGCCCCATGACCGTCTGGGTGCCATGGGCGGTGAGGGTTTCCAGGATCACGCTGAGGTTGGGGTCGCCGGTCTGCACGCGAAAAATGCTGCTGCCGCCCATGCCGTCCAGCGGCTTGAAAATGGTGTCGCCGTGCTCCTGGTGAAAGGCCTTGAGCCGGGCCATGTCGCGGCTCACCAGCACCGGCGGGCAGCACTGGGGGAACTCGGTGGCGAAGACCTTTTCGTTGTTGTCGCGCAGGCCCTGGCAGCGGTTGACGATCAGTGTGCCCTGGCGCTCGGCGGACTCGAGAATGTAGGTGGAGTAGATGAACTCGTTGTCGAAGGGCGGGTCCTTGCGCATCAGGATCACGTCGAGATCGGCCAGTGGCCGGTCCTCCGCGGCGTCCATTTCGTACCAGCGCTCGGGGTCGCGGAATACCCTGAGCGGGGCCATGGCCGCGCGGCCCTCGCCGTCGCGCAGGTAGAGGTCGCGCTGCTCCATGTAGTGCAGTTCCCAGCCGCGATCCTGCGCTGCCCAGAGCATGGCCAGGGTGGTGTCTTTCTTGTAGGTGATACTGGCGATGGGGTCCATCACCACGCCCAACTTGATGGTCATTGCCGTGTACCGGGGCTAATAGCGTGACTGGTAACTTACGCAATGGCCGCAGGGGGGGCAAGCGGCAATCGTGCGGATGTCAAAAAATCCGGCCGAGCAAAATACGCAGGCGGGCAAGCTGTTTGCGCAGGGGGGACAGCAGCTCGTATTCGAGCCGCGCCAGTTCGGCCATGCCCAGTGCCAGGGCGTCGATACTCTCCTGCTCGAAGCGCAGGTAATCGTCCTGCGCCCCCCCTGCGGGCGGGGTTTCGAGGTCCAGCCCGTAGTTCTCCCGGAGCCATAGCAGCTCCGCCGCCGATTGCTGCCGGACCCGCTCGTAGACTGCGGCGGGGGCACTGAAGCTGCGCCCCGGAACCTGCATCAGCCGTTTGGCCGCGTTGGGGCTGTGGCGGGTGTTGCGCTGCCCGTTTTGCAGCACCGGGCGCTGCCGGTTGAGCGCGCTCAGCAGCAGCGCCGCCGCGTGGCTCATGCTGGTGTTGTCCGGCGGCCGCCGCTCGATTTGCCCGCGGTAATCGATGCCGATCTGCTCCAGCAGGACAGTCGCCAGGGGCTCCGCCGCGGCGGTGGCGCGGGCGAAATCGTAGACCAGGATATTTTCCCTGGGGAAAACTTTCTCCAGGCGCTGGAACAGCGCCTGGAAGGCGTAGATGGGCGGCTTCTCGTAGAGCTCCTCGAGCACGCCGCCAACGGTGAGCACCTGCTGGATGGAACTGGACAGCGCCGCCAGCGGGTGGCGCAGGCAGGCGATCACCTTTACCTCGGCGGAGATTTCCCCCAGCCACTCGGCGAGGGCCTGCAGGTCGGCGTCGCTGAAGTGGCCGACGCCCTCCGCCGAGAGCAGCAAGCGCTGCGCCGGGGACGCGGCGAAGCTGCGCTGGAAGCAGGCCAGGCTGCGCTGGTTGAACTTCTGCAGCTGCGTGTCGGAGCCCAGCCCCATGGCGGCGAGCCGCTCGCGCCCCGGCTGGCTGCGGGCGAACATGGCGCGCAGGAGGAAGGAGTGGTTGCCGCCGAAGTGCCTGTAGTGGGGAAAGCTGCGCGGATAGAGCAGGTCATGCCCGCGCTCTAGCTGCCTGGCGTGGCGCAGCAGGTCGGCCTGGATCGCCGTGCTGCCGGTCTTGCCCAGGCCGATATGCAGGTAGGTGGTGCTGAAGCGTTTGCCGCCATTCATTGCAGTTCGCGGCCTCAGATCGCCATGTCGCCCCAGCGGCCCTGGAGCAGGGCGATCGCCGCCAGCGGTGCGGTCTCGGTGCGCAGGACCCGCGGCCCGAGCGCCAGCGACTGGAAGCCGGCGGCTTCGGCAGCACTGATTTCCGCCTCGGCGAGGCCGCCCTCGGGGCCGACCAGCAGTGCGGCGGAAAGCGGTGCGCTGTCCAGCGGCAGGGGGTCGGCCCGGTGGTGCAGCACCAGGCGAATGTCGCACCGGCTGGCCGCAAGCCATTCCCCGATGCCCGTCGCGGGGTGCACGACCGGCAGCCGGTTGCGCCCACACTGCTCGCAGGCGCTGACGACGATCTGCTGCCAGTGGGCGTGCTTCTTCTCCGCCCGCTCGCCTTTCAGTTTCACTTCACAGCGTTCGGTGAACAGCGGCGTGATCGCGCTGACCCCGAGTTCGGTGGCCTTCTGCACTACCAGGTCCATGCGCTCGCCGCGGGAAATGCCGATGCCGAGGTGAATGGCCAGCGGCGATTCGACTTCGCTATCCCGCCGTGTGTCCACCTGCACGGTGACGGCGCGCCTGGTCACCGTCGCAATTGTCGCCGGGTACTCGCCGCCGCGCCCGTTGAACAGCACCAGGGCATCGCCGGGCTGCATGCGCAGGGCGCCGGCGAGGTGGCGGGAGGGCCCCGCTTCCAGCTCGACTACCGCCTGCGCCTGCAGCGGCTGGTCGGTGTAGATCCGCGGGATGCGCACGGGCGAACCTAGAGACCGAGACTGTTGAAGATCTGCCGGGTCGGTTCCACCTGGTTCATGGTGTAGAAGTGGATGCCCGGGGCGCCGGAGTCGATCAGGGTCTGGCACAGCTGGGTGACCACCTCGAGGCCGAACTTGCGGATGCTGTCCTGGTCGTCGCCGTAGCCCTCCATGCGCTTGCAGATCCAGCGCGGGATCTCCGCCCCGCAGTTGCGCGAGAAGCGCGCCAGGTTCTGGAAGTTGGTGATCGGCATCACCCCGGCGTAGATCGGCTTGTCGATGCCGGCCGCGGCGCAGCGGTCGAGGTAGTAGAAGTAGGACTCCACATTGTAGAAGTACTGGGTGATGGCGCTGTTGGCGCCGGCGTCCAGTTTCTGCTTGAGGAAGTGGATGTCGCTGTCGTAGCTTTTCGATTCCGGGTGGATCTCCGGGTAGGCCGCCACCTCGATTTCGAAGTGCTCGCCGCTGCGCTGGCGCACGAATTCGACCAGTTCGTTGGCGTACACCAGCTGGGTGCTGGCACCCATGCCCGAGGGCATGTCGCCGCGCAGGGCAATCAGCCGCCCGATGCCGCGCTGCCGGTAGGTATCCAGCAGGTCGCCGACGGCGTTTTCATCGTCGCCGCCGAAGGACAGGTGGGGCGCCACGTCGATACCGGACTCGCGCATCTGCGAGACGATGCCCAGGGTGCTGTCGCGGGTGGTGCCGCCGGCGCCGTAGGTGACGGAGAAAAACTCCGGCCCCAGCGCGTTCAGCGCCGGGACGGTTTCCTGTAGCAGCTTCTGTTTTCCCTCCGGGGTCTTCGGCGGGAAGAACTCGAAACTGATTCTCGGTTTCTGCTTGGCCATCGAATTGCCTTAGTACTTGTAGCTCTCGGGCTTGTAGGGGCCGTCCACCTTGACGTTGATGTACTCGGCCTGCTCCGTGGTGAGGCGGGTGATCACGCCGCCGAAGCCGCGCACCATGTGCGCCGCCACTTCCTCGTCGAGTTTCTTCGGCAGCACCTCGACCTTGAGCGCGGCTTCCTTCATCTCCGGCTCGAGGTTGGCGAACTTGCGTTCGTAGAGGTAGATCTGTGCCAGCACCTGGTTGGAGAAGGAGCCGTCCATGATCCGGCTGGGGTGGCCAGTGGCGTTGCCCAGGTTCACCAGGCGGCCCTCGGACAGCAGGATCAGGTGATCGTTGCTGGCCTGGTCGCGGTAGACCTTGTGCACCTGCGGCTTGACCTCTTCCCAGTCCCACTCGCGGCGCATGAAGGCGGTGTCGATCTCGTTGTCGAAGTGGCCGATGTTGCAGACCACGGCGCCGCTTTTCAGCGCCTTGAGCATGTTGGCGTTACAGACATTGTAGTTGCCGGTGGTGGTCACCAGCAGGTCGATGTTCTGCAGCAGGGCGCGGTCGACGCAGGCCTCGCTGCCGTCGTTGACGCCGTTGATGAAGGGCGAGACGACCTCGTAGCCGTCCATGCAGGCCTGCATGGCGCAGATCGGGTCGATCTCGGTGACGCGCACGATCATGCCCTCCTGGCGCAGGGACTGGGCGGAGCCCTTGCCGACGTCGCCGTAGCCGATCACCAGAGCTTTCTTGCCCGACAGCAGGTGGTCGGTACCGCGCTTGATGGCGTCGTTGAGGCTGTGGCGACAGCCGTACTTGTTGTCGTTCTTCGACTTGGTGACCGAGTCGTTCACGTTCACCGCCGGCACTTTCAGCGTGCCCGCCTCGAGCATTTCCTGCAGGCGATGGACGCCGGTGGTGGTCTCCTCGGTAATGCCGTGGATCTTGTCCAGCATCGCCGGGTACTTGTCGTGCAGCATCTGGGTGAGGTCGCCGCCGTCGTCGAGCACCATGTTGGCGTCCCAGGGCTGGCCGTCCTTGAGGATGGTCTGCTCGATGCACCACTCGTACTCCTCCTCGGTCTCGCCCTTCCAGGCGAAAACGGGTACGCCGGCAGCGGCGATTGCGGCGGCGGCGTGGTCCTGGGTGGAGAAGATGTTGCACGAGGACCAGCGCACTTCGGCGCCCAGCTCAACCAGGGTCTCGATCAGCACGCCGGTCTGGATGGTCATATGGATGCAGCCGAGGATTTTCGCGCCGGCCAGCGGCTTGCTCTGGCTGTAGCGCTCGCGCAGGGCCATCAGGGCGGGCATCTCGCCCTCGGCGATGTCCAGTTCGCGGCGGCCCCACTGGGCCAGTGAGATGTCCGCGACTTTGTAGTCCTGGCTGTCGATCTTTTCTGCTGTGCTCATGTCTTGTTCCTCGGTGGCCTGATGTGCCACTTTGCTGCTGGTTCGTTTCTGTTCGTGTTCGTGTTCGTGTTCGGGGTTCAGGTTGCGCTGAATCCGGCCAGAACAGGCTGTACCCCCTCGCGGGAGTCGCAAAAGCGCCATCCATGGCAGCTCGACCTCGGCCATCCCTGGCCTCGGACGCTCCCGCGAGGGGGTACAGCCTGCTCTGTCCTCGCCGTGGAGCGTGATTCTGATTGTGCGATCCGGTTCCCTTGTTTCGGCTTTGTTATTGAAGCCTCAGCCAGTGTTCGAGAGTCGAGTTATGCACTGCGGGAGGTATCGAGCACGTGGTCGATACCGAATTTAGTACTCCCGCATCTTTCGATCTAAAAAATCACTCTGGCCAACTCAAAGCGCGGTTTTAAGCGCTTCAGCCTTATCAGTCTTCTCCCAGGTAAACTCCGGCAGCTCCCGCCCGAAGTGGCCGTAAGCCGCAGTAGCGCGGTAGATCGGCCGCTTCAGGTCGAGCATCTCGATCAGGCCCTTGGGCCGCAGGTCGAAGTGCTCGCGCACCAGCTCGGCAATGTGGTCGTCGCTGATCTTGCCGGTGCCGAAGGTATTGATGGAGATCGAGGTCGGCTCCGCCACGCCGATGGCGTAGGAGACCTGGATCTCACAGCGTGCAGCGAGGCCGGCGGCGACAATGTTCTTGGCCACGTAGCGGCCGGCGTAGGCCGCCGAGCGGTCCACCTTCGAGGGATCCTTGCCGGAGAAGGCGCCGCCGCCGTGGCGCGCCATGCCGCCGTAGGTGTCGACGATGATCTTGCGCCCGGTCAGGCCGCAGTCGCCCACCGGGCCGCCGATGACGAAGTTGCCGGTCGGGTTGATGTGGTAGCGGGTGTCCGCGTGCAGCCATTCGGCGGGCAGTGTCTCCTTGATGATCAGGTCCATCACCGCTTCCTGGATGTCGGCCTGGCTGATGCCCTCGTCGTGCTGGGTGGAGAGGACGACCGCGTCGATGGCCACCGGCTTGCCGTTGTCGTAGCGCAGGGTCACCTGGCTCTTGGCGTCCGGGCGCAGCCAGGGCAGTACCTTGTGCTTGCGCAGCTCCGCCTGCTTCTCCACCAGGCGGTGGGAGTAGTAGATGGGGGCGGGCATCAGTACGTCGGTCTCGTTGGTGGCGTAGCCGAACATCAGGCCCTGGTCGCCGGCGCCCTGTTCCTTCTGCTCGCCCTCGTCGACGCCCTGGGCGATGTCCGGGGACTGCTTGCCGATGGCGTTGAGCACGGCGCAGGAGGCGCCGTCGAAGCCGACCTCGGAGCTGTTGTAGCCGATGTCGAGAATGACGTCGCGGACAATCTGCTCGAGGTCGACGTAGGTGCTGGTGGTGACTTCGCCGGCGATCACCGCCATGCCGGTTTTTACCAGGGTTTCCACCGCGACGCGGGCGTTGCGGTCATCCTTGAGGATGGCGTCGAGGATGGCGTCGGAGATCTGGTCGGCCATCTTGTCCGGGTGGCCCTCGGAAACCGATTCCGAGGTAAAAATCGCATATTCGCTCATACAGCAGTCCCTATTTGTCGCGGTGGCCGAAGAGGCGCACCTGTACTTGAAATCCGTTGCGCTGGGCGAGGAAGGCGCTGCCGATTTCGGCGAGCCCGGCCTGCGCGGCCCAGCCGGCGAGCTGTGCCGGGTCGAAGCCCAGCCACAGGTCGCCACAATTTTCCCGCGCCCAGCCCTGGTCGTGGGCGCAGAGGTCGGTGACCAGCACCACGCCCTCCGGGGCCAGGCAGCCGGCGATGTCCGCCAGTACCTTTTCCGGCTCGGGGGTATGGTGCAGGACCATGTTGACCACCACGCAGTCGGCGCCGAGCCGGGCCAGCCGCGGGTGGGCGGTGTCGCCGTGGAGGAAGTCCACGTTGTCGAGTTGGGCGCCCGCAACCCGCTCGCGGGCCTGGTCGAGCATCGCCGCCTCGATATCCAGCGCGACTACCCGTTCGAAGCGCGGCGCCAGCTCCAGCAGGAAGCGGCCGTCGCCGGGGCCGACCTCCAGCGCCAGTTTGCGGCCGGGGAGGTTGGCGTCGTCGAGGACCTCCGCCACGGTGCCGGCATACTGCTCGTAGCTGGCGATCAGGTCCTGCTGCTCGCGAAACTTCTCCGCGTTGTCGCGGAAGAAGCTGCGCGAGTTTTCCTCCCGCCGCTGTTGCAGGGTCTTCAGCCCCGCCACCACCGCTGCCGGCAGTTCGATTTGGTCCACCGTGTCGAACAGGGCCGCCTGCAGCGCCTCCAGTTCCAGCGGCTGCCCGGGCAGCGCCCGGCGGTAGAAAATCGAGTTGCCCTCGCGGCGGGTGGCCACCAGGCCCGCGTTGGCGAGCACCTTCAGGTGGTGGCTGAGGGCCGGCTGGCGCAGGTCGAAAATGCCGCACAGCTCGGACACGCCGAAGGAGTCCTCGCGCAACACGCGCAGGACCTGCAGCCGCAGCGCGTCCCCGCCGGCCTTGCACAGGGCGGCGAGAGCGCTGGTCTGGACGGCGGTCGCGGGGTCCGCGGCCGGCACAATGGCGGTTCTGGCGAGAGACATGGCGGGGGAGTCTAGCAGGCATTGCAATCTATATCAAAAATATTTGATATAGATATGCGGGTCGCCGGCCAGCCCCAACAATTCACGCCCCCGGGGTTTGCCCCGGCCCCCCCGTTACGCGAAAATAGCGGCCTTTTTTTGACCAGCCGCCCGCAAGCGCCCGGAGACCTTCATGCCCGCTACCCGAATCGAACTCGCCAACGCCATCCGCGCCCTCAGTATGGACGCGGTCCAGAAGGCCAACAGCGGTCACCCGGGCGCGCCCATGGGCATGGCCGACATCGCCGAGGTGCTGTGGAACGACTACCTGCGCCACAACCCCACCAACCCGGCGTGGCCGAACCGCGATCGCTTCGTGCTCTCCAACGGCCACGGCTCCATGCTCATTTATTCCCTGCTCCACCTCAGCGGTTACGACCTGCCCATCGAGGAACTGCAGAACTTCCGCCAGCTGCACAGCAAGACCCCGGGTCACCCCGAGTACGGCTACACCCCCGGCGTCGAGACCACCACCGGTCCCCTGGGCCAGGGCCTCGGCAACGCGGTGGGCATGGCGATCGCGGAAAAGGCCCTGGCTGACCGCTACAACCGCGACGGCCACAAGGTCATCGACCACCACACCTATGTCTTCCTCGGCGACGGCTGCCTGATGGAGGGCATCTCCCACGAGGTCTGCTCGCTGGCCGGCACCCTGGGCCTGGGCAAGCTGATCGCCTTCTACGACGACAACGGCATCTCCATCGACGGCGAGGTCGAGGGCTGGTTCACCGACGACACCCCGGCGCGCTTCCGCGCCTACGGCTGGCACGTGGTCAACGACGTCAACGGCCACAGCTCCTCGGAAGTGAAGGCGGCCATCGAGGCGGCGCGCCAGGAGAAGAACAAGCCGACCCTGATCTGCTGCAAGACGGTGATCGGCAAGGGCGCTCCCAACAAGCAGGGCACCGAGTCCTGCCACGGCGCGGCGCTGGGCGAGGCCGAGGTCGCCGCCACCCGCGAGGCACTCGGCTGGAACCACGCCCCCTTCGAGATCCCCTCGGAGATCTACGCCGGCTGGGATGCCAAAGAGGCCGGCGCCGCGGAAGAGGCCCGGTGGGAGCAGGCCATGGCCGCTTACGCCGACGCCCACCCGCAGCTGGCCGCGGAGCTCCAGCGCCGCCTGGCCGGTGAACTGCCGGAGGATTTCAGCGACAAGGCCCAGGCCTACGTCGAGCAACTGCAGAGCGACGGCCCCACCGTGGCCTCGCGCAAGGCCTCGCAGAACTGCCTCAATGCCTACGGCCCGCTGCTGCCGGAACTGCTCGGCGGCTCCGCCGACCTGGCCGGTTCCAACCTGACCATCTGGAGCGACTCGAAGGGCATTACCCGCGACGACGCCAGCGGCAACTACCTTTATTACGGCGTGCGCGAATTCGGCATGGGCGCCATCGCCAATGGCATCGCCCTGCACGGCGGCTTCATCAACTACGGCGCCACTTTCCTGGTCTTCATGGAATACATGCGCAACGCGGTGCGCATGTCCGCGCTGATGAAACAGCAGTCGATCTGGGTCTACACCCACGACTCCATCGGCCTCGGCGAAGACGGCCCCACCCACCAGCCGGTGGAGCAGCTGGCCAACATGCGCACCACCCCGAACCTGTACAACTGGCGCCCCTGTGACGCTGTGGAATCCGCGGTGGCCTGGAAGGCGGCCATCGAGCGCCGCGACGGCCCCACGGCGATGGTCTTCTCGCGCCAGAACCTGCCCCACCAGCAGCGCGATGCCGTGCAGCTGGCGAACGTCGCCCGCGGCGGCTATGTATTGAAGGACAGTGACGGCGCCCCGGAGGCCATCATCATCGCCACCGGCTCCGAAGTGGGCCTGGCCATGGATGCCGCCGCCGAGCTCGCCGCGAAGGGCCGGCAGGTGCGCGTGGTTTCCATGCCCTGCACCGAGGCCTTCGAGGCCCAGGATGCGGCTTACCGCGAATCCGTGCTGCCTTCCGACGTGCCTTCCCGGGTCGCGGTGGAGGCCCTTGCCGCCGACTACTGGTACAAGTATGTCGGCCTCGACGGCCGCATCATCGGCATGACCAGCTTCGGCGAATCCGCGCCGGGCGATGCCCTGTTCAGGGAGTTCGGCTTCACCGTGGAGAATGTGGTCGCCGCGGTGGAAGAGGTGCTCTTCGACGAGTAAGCCTATGGCCCCCGCGCAAAAGCTGACACGCCTCGCGATCAACGGCTACGGCCGCATCGGTCGCTGCGTGCTGCGCGCCCTGCAGGAGAGTGCCCTGCGCCAGCGGCTGGAAATTGTCGCCATCAATGAGCTGGCCGATGCGGGCACGGTGCTCCACCTGACCCGCTACGACTCCACCCACGGCCGCTTCCCGGGCGCGCTGGAGGGCGACGAGCAGGCACTGCGGGTGGACGGCCAGTCCATCGCCCTGCTGCGCCAGGCGGAGATCGGTGGCCTGCCCTGGGCTGAGCTGGGTGTCGACCTGGTGCTGGAATGCAGCGGCGCCTACTCCGATCGCGCCACCGCCGAGCGCCATCTCCAGCAGGGCGCGCAGCGGGTGCTTTTCTCCCAGCCCGGCGAGCCGGACGTGGACGCGACAATCGTCTACGGGGTCAACGAGTCGCAGCTGCAGGCCGGCCACCGCATCGTCTCGGCCGCCTCCTGCACCACCAACGGTATCGTGCCGGTGATCCGCGCCCTCGACGCGGCCATCGGCATCGAGCACGGCACCATCACCACCATTCATTCGGCGATGAACGACCAGCCGGTGCTCGACGCCTACCACCACACCGACCTGCGCAAGACCCGCGCCGCCTTCCAGTCGATCATTCCCGTCGACACCGGGCTGGCCAGGGGAGTCGAGCGCATCCTGCCGGAAATGACCGGGCGCTTCAGTGCCCAGGCCCTGCGGGTGCCGACCCTCAACGTGTCGGCCATGGACCTGACCTTCACCACCCGCCGCGACACCAGCGTCGAGGAAGTGAATGCCGCGCTGGCCGCCGCGGCGGGCGCGGGCTTCAAGGGCGTGCTCGGTTTCACCCGCGAGCCGCTGGCCTCCTGCGACTTCAATCACGACCCGCGTTCCAGTATTGTCGACGCCAGCCAGACCCGGGTCAGCGGTACGCGGCTGGTCAAGGTGCTGACCTGGTTCGACAACGAGTGGGGCTACGCCAACCGGATGCTGGACGTGGCCGACTACTGGTCACAGTTAACTGAACAAACCCGATAAGGAGAGCAATGCGATGCCCCTCAATGTGAAACTGATGCGCGATCTCGATCTCGCGGGCAAACGCGTACTGATCAGGGAAGATCTCAACGTGCCGCTGAAGGACGGCAAGGTCACCTCCGATGCACGCATCCGCGCGGCGCTGCCGACCATCCAGATGGCGGTGGATGCCGGGGCGAAGGTGATCCTGATGTCCCACCTCGGCCGCCCCACCGAGGGCGAGATCGAGGCCGAGTACTCCATGGCGCCGGTGGCGGAACATCTCGCCGGCCTGCTCGGGCAGAAGGTCAGCCTGGTCGAGGAGTGGCGCCTGGGCGTCGAGCTCAACCCCGGCGAGGTCGCCCTGCTGGAGAACGTGCGCTTCAACCCCGGCGAGAAGAAGGACGAGGAGTCCCTGGCCCGGGCCTACGCCGGCCTTTGCGACATCTTCGTCATGGATGCCTTCGGCACCGCCCACCGCGCCCAGGCCTCCACCCACGGGGTGGCGAAGTTCGCCCCGGTGGCCTGCGCCGGCCCGCTGCTGGAAGGTGAACTGAGCGCGCTGGAAAAAGCCCTGGCCACCCCGGCGCGGCCGATGGTCGCCATCGTCGGCGGCTCCAAGGTATCCACCAAGCTGACCGTGCTGGAAACCTTGTCGGACAAGGTCGACCAGCTGATCGTCGGCGGCGGCATCGCCAACACCTTCCTCGCCGCGGCGGGCAAGCCGGTGGGTAAGTCGCTCTGTGAGCACGACCTGATCCCCAATGCCAGGGCGCTGATGGCAAAGACCAGTATCCCGCTGCCCGCGGACGTGGTCACCGGCAAGGAGTTCTCCGAGACCGCCGCCGCCGAGACCAAGTCGGCGGATGCGGTGGCCGAGGACGACATGATCTTCGATATCGGCCCGCAGGCCGCGGCGGAAATTGCCGCCATCCTCAAGGGCGCCGGCACCATCCTCTGGAACGGCCCGGTCGGCGTGTTCGAGTTCGACCAGTTCGGTGCCGGTACTGAGGCCCTGTCCCGGGCCATCGCCGAGTCCCCCGCCTTCTCCCTGGCCGGTGGCGGCGACACCCTGGCGGCAATTGACAAATACGCCATTGCCGATAAGGTCTCCTATATTTCTACCGGCGGCGGCGCCTTCCTCGAATACGTCGAGGGCAAGACCCTGCCCGCCGTTGCCATGCTCGAAGCCCGCGCCGCGGACTGACCAGAATACCAACCGAGGTTAACCCCAATGCCCCTTATCAGTATGCGCCAACTGCTGGACCACGCCGCCGAGTACCAGTACGGCGTGCCGGCGTTCAACGTCAACAACCTGGAACAGACCCGCGCCATCATGGAAGCGGCGGACAAGACCGACTCCCCGGTAATCATGCAGGCCAGTGCCGGCGCCCGCAAATACGCCGGCGCGCCCTTCCTGCGCGCGATGATGGAAGCCGCCATGAGCGAGTTCCCGCACATCCCGGTGGTCATCCACCAGGACCACGGCACCTCCCCGGCGGTGTGCCAGCGTTCCATCCAGCTCGGCTTTTCCTCGGTGATGATGGACGGCTCCCTCGGCACCGACGGCAAGACGCCGATGGACTACGACTACAACGTCGAGGTCACCCGCCTGGCAGTGGAGATGGCTCACGCCTGCGGTGTCTCCGTGGAGGGTGAGCTGGGCTGCCTCGGCTCGCTGGAAACTGGTGAAGCCGGCGAGGAAGACGGCATCGGCGCCGAGGGCAAGCTGACCCACGACCAGATGCTCACCGACCCGGAAGAGGCCGCCGCATTCGTCAAGGCCACCGAGGTGGACGCCCTGGCCATCGCCTGCGGCACCAGTCACGGCGCCTACAAGTTCACCCGCCCGCCGACCGGCGACATCCTCGCCATCGACCGGATCAAGGAAATCCACGCGCGCATCCCCGACACCCACCTGGTCATGCACGGCTCCTCCTCGGTACCCCAGGAGTGGCTGGAGATCATCAACCAGTACGGCGGCGCAATCCCCGAGACCTACGGCGTGCCGGTGGAGCAGATCCAGGAAGGCATCAAGCACGGCGTGCGCAAGGTGAATATCGACACCGACCTGCGCCTCGCCTCCACCGGCGCGGTGCGCAAGTTCCTGGCGGAAAACCCCGCCGAGTTCGACCCGCGCAAGTACCTGGCCAAGACCATCGATGCCATGCGCGACATCTGCATCGCCCGCTACGAGGCCTTCGGCACCGCGGGTAACGCGAGCAGGATCCGCGTACTTTCGCTGGAGGCGATGCAGAAGCGCTACGACGCCGGCGAGCTCAAGCCCGCCGTCAAGTAAAGCGGCTGCTGCAGGCAGCCGGTGACCCGCGCTGAACTCGATGTCCTGCGCGCCTCGCTGGTGGAATTCGGCGAGCATGCGCTGCCCTCAGTGGAGCTGCGCCAGTTCTGCCGCTTCTACGCCATCGAGTTCAGCGCCCACTTCCCCGAGGCCGCCTACCGGGCGGGACTGGTCGAGTCGGGCCGCTTCCGCATCATGCTGCACCGCTGGCTGCAGCCCGCGGCGCGCGGCAACCTGCTGCTGGTCCACGGCTACTTCGATCACAGCGGGCTCTACGGCAAGCTGATCGCCTACGGCCTGGCGCGCGGCTACAACGTACTGATCTTCGACCTGCCCGGGCACGGCCTGTCTTCCGGCGAGCCGGCAGTGATCGATGATTTTCGCGCTTACGCCCACGCCTTGCAGGATGTACTGGCGGCTGCGGCGCTGCCCTCGCAGCTGCCGCTCTACACCATTGGCCAGAGCACCGGCTGCGCGGCACTCACCGAGTGCGCCCGCCAGGGCTTCTGGCCCTTCAGCGGCGCCGCTTTTCTCGCACCCCTGCTGCACCCGGCGCGCTGGGGACTGGTGCAGCTCGGTTACCGCCTGCTCGGCGCCTTCCGCGGCAGTGTGCCGCGGACCTTCAACCGCAATACCGCGGACACTGACTTCCTCGACTTCGTGCGCCGCGACCCGCTGCAGGCACAGCGTGTGCCGCTGCGCTGGATCGGCGCCCTGCGCCGCTGGCTGGACAGCCTGCCGCAGGGTGCGCTGGATGCCGGTCCGGTATTGCTCGTGCAGGGGCGCGAGGACGGCACGGTGGACTGGCGCTACAACATCCCCGCCTACCTGCGGCTGTTCCCCGGCAGTGAGACCTTCTACCTGCCGACCGCGGGGCACCAGCTGGCGAATGAGTCGGCGGACCAGCGGGAGCTCTACTACGCCGCGCTGGACCAGTGGTTCACCCGTCGCGGACGGCCGCCGGCCTAGGTCCCCGCAGGCCTAGCGCCCCATCCCCTGCAGCATCTGCTGGTAGCGCGCCGCTTTTGCCCGGTCGCCGATTTCCGTCGTGTAACTGACCAGCACCTGCAGTATCTGCAGGTTGCCCGGCGCCTGCGCCAGCAGCTGTTCGAGCGCCGCGATCGCCTCCCGCGGCTGGCCGAGGTCGTGCAGGGCGATGGCGTAGACGAAGCGATGGCGGGTGTCGCCGCTTTCGACTGCCGCGGCGCGGCCGAGATAGTCGAGGGCGGCATCGGTATTGCCGGCGCGGGTCTCCAGCAGGCCGAGGGAGTGCAGCAGGCTGCCGTTGTCGGGGACCACCTCGAGCGCCTGCAGCAGCAGCTTGCGGGCTTCCCCCTCCTGGCCCTGGCCGCGCTTCAGGTCGGCGAGGTTGAGGTAGGCGCCGATCATCTGCGGGTTGGCGGCCAGCGCCGCGCGGTACATGTCTTCCGCTCGCGCGCTGTCGCCCCGGGCCAGGTAGAAGAGCCCCAGCTGCATCAGGTTGCCGGGCAGGTCGGCGTCCTTTTGCAGCACGCTTTCGTATTCGGCGAACAGCTTGCCCAGCTGCTGCGCCTGCGCCGCCGGCAGCTGCTCCAGCGGCACCGCGGCCAGGGCGCTGGCCACGTCCATGCGCACGCTGCGCACCGGGTCCTCGAGCAGCGGTGTCAGCAGCTGCAGCTGCTGCTGCAGGCTGAGGAACTGCAGGCTGCGCACGCTGCTGGCGCGGATGATGCTGTCATCGCTGTAGAGCAGCAGGGACATCGCCTGCATCGCCTCGCGGCCGCCGACCTCGCCGAGGGCTTCCATGGCGCTGGCGCGCCAGATGGGGGCGGTGTTTTCATCGGTCGCGATCTGCAAGATTGCCGGCAGTGCGCGGCCGTCGCCATGCGCCAGCCGGGCGAAGGCGCGCGTCGGGTGGCGGGCGGTATCGCGGAAGTTGACCCCCTTGTCGCGCAGGGCCTGCAGCGCCCAGTCGGCGCTTTTATCCGTGTGGCACTGGTTGCAGGCGTTCGGCACGCCGAGCACCAGGGAAAGGTCAGGTCGCGGCACGCGCAGGCTGTGGTCGCGGCGCGGATCCACGCCCATGTAGGTGGTTTCCGGCATGTGGCAGTTGGCGCACCCGGCGCCGGGGCTGTCGGCCGGGTGGAAATGGTGCTGCGCCGTGTCGTACTCGGCGGGCTTGTGGCACTGGGCGCAAACGCCGTTGCCCGCTGCCCGCAGCTTGCCGCTGTGGGGCTCGTGGCAGTTGCTGCAGACCACGCCGGCCTGGTGCATTTTGCTTTGCAGGAAAGAGCCGTAGACGTAGTCCTCGTCGAGGATCTGGCCGTCGACGTGGTACAGCGGCGGGCGCGGCAGGGCGAGGCGGTGGGTGTCGAGCAGGTCGGCGCCGTAGTGATAGTCACCGAGGCTGCCGCGGCGGCTGTGGCAGCGGCCGCAGGCATCGACCTGGCTGCGGGAATCGAGCGGTGTGCCGCGCCGGGCGATGGCCTGGCCCTCGGGGAAATGCCATTCGCCGCGCTGTTTCAGCGCGACGGCGAAACCCGCCTGCGGCGCGCCGGCGAGCTTGCCCGCCTCGGCCAGGGCGAGGTGCTGCCGGCCCGGCCCGTGGCAGGCCTCACAGCTGACGTCGATTTCCTCGTAGGTCGTGCTGAAGCTGCGACTGGCCATGTCGTAATTCTTCTGCAGGTCGGTGCTGTGGCACTCGGCGCAGTGACTGTTCCAGTTCTGGTAGGGGCCGGTCCAGTGCAGCGGGTCGCGGTAGTCGATGCGCTCGTCCGGGTAGAGGTGGTACCAGCGCTGGCCGCCGTCTTCCGCAGGCCGCGCGTCCCAGGCGATCGAAAGCGCCTGCAGGCGGCCGCGGGACAGGGGTAGCAGGTACTGCTGCAGGGGATAGTGGCCGAAGACGTAGGCCACCTCGAAGTCGCTGAGCTTGCCGTCCTCGCCGTCGGTGCGGACGACGAAGCTGTCGCCCTTGCGCAGGAAGGAAGTGGTAATCCCGTTGTATTCAAAGCTGGCGTTGTCGAAGTCGCCAAGCACGGTCTGCGCTGTCGGCAGCTGCATGGCGAGGTCGTGATCGGAGCCGCGCCACAGTGCGTGCTGCTCGGCGTGGCACTGGGTGCAGTTCGCGCTGCCGACGAAATCACCGGCTGGGGCGGTCGCGCTGGCGAGCAGCAGCAACAGGGCTGCAGGGAATGTTCTTATGGGCACGGCGTGAGTCCTGAAAAACAGCGGCCACAGTAACCCAGAAGCGGGCGGATCGGAAACGCCGGGCCCTCAGGCGATGGCCAGCTCGCGGCCGGAGCCGGAGCGGGGGGTGGGGATACGCTGGGGCGGGGCCTCGCGCCACAGGCGGCGGCTGAGGGTCGCGGGCGATTCCGTGCAGCCGTTGGCGAGCCAGCGCGCCAGTTCCCCGGCGACCGGCGGGAAGTGGATGTCCGCCGTGCGATGGCGGTTGGACAGCCAGTCGCCGAGGGCGGCTTCGTCGAATACCGCGGTGGTGCTGGCGTAGCCCAGGCGCTCCAGGGCCAGGGCGTTGGAGTGCTGCTCCATCTGCCCGTTGAGGGGCTTGGTCAGCACCGGCTTGCGCCATTGCAGGCACTCGCTGATCAGTTCGAAGCCGCTGTTGCAGATGACCCCGGCGCTGCTTGCCAGGCAGCGCTTGAAACCGAGGAAGTCGGCGCGCCGGCGGCTGACGTTGCCGATTTGCTCGTCGGCGACCGCCGCGGAGTACTGCACGAAGCGGCGATTGGGAAAGCGGCGCAGGATTGCCGTCACCACGTCCTGGTCCTCGAAGGGCAGGTACACCAGCAGGTGCTCCTCGCGGCTGACCGGGATGTCCGGCAGGTCGAGGATCGGCGGCAGCACGTTGTCGGCATAGGGGTGCCAGTGCAGGCCGAGCGGTATGTCCACCGGCGCGAAGCGCGCCATGATCTGTTCCTGCAGCCAGCTTTCGCCGCAGCGCGGGGTCAGCGGGCCGAAGGCGTACTGGTGGCCGATGCCCACCACCCGGCGACCCTGGCGGCGGGCGGCGTGGGCCAGCACCGGTTCGTAGTCGCAGACCAGCAGGTCGTAGGGGCTGAGGTCCAGCTCCCGCACCTCGCGCATAAAGCGCAGCAGGTTGTTGTTGCGCAGGGTGGCGAAGTAGCGAACCCGGCCGGAACGGGTGGTGAAGGAGAGACCGTGGCGATGCTGGAAATCGCCGAAGGGCTGCATGTCGAACAGGGCCTCGCGCGGCCTGCCGCTGAACAGCCAGGTGACCTGCACCGGCCACTCGCGCAGGGCTTCCGCCATCGCCCGCGCGCGGCTGATGTGCCCCTGGCCGGTGCCCTGTACCGCGTAGAGAATTTTCACTTCAGAACAGGCCCAGTTCCGCTGCGGCGAGCAGCGCGATGCTGCTGCCCATCAAGGCGCCGGCGAACGTATCACCGGGAAAGTGCACCCCGAGCAGAATGCGCGAGAGCGCCACGGCCGCGGCCCAGAGAAACATCGGCGCCGCCGCGCCGCCATAGATGATGAGCAGCACCGTCGCCAGCAGGAAGGCCCCGGAGCTGTGGCCGGAGGGAAAGCTGAACTGGTCGCTGGCGGTGATCAGGCTGCGGAAGCCTGGCACCGACTCCTGCGGCCGCGGCCGGCGCAGGCTGTTCTTCACCAGCCAGTAAAGGCTGCGCTCGGCAAGCAGGGACAGCGCCAGCAGGGTGATCAGCGGGCGGGCGCTGGCGGGGTCGAGGCTGAGTACCAGCAGTGGGGCGAGCACGTGCAGGTAACCGTCGCCGGAGCGGGATATCGCGCGGGCGAGCGGGATCACCATGCGCCGTTCGGTCTGCCGGAAAAGGCGTTCAAACAGGCGCGCTTCGAATTTCTGCAGTGAGCCCAATATTTCCATACTGCAAATTTTCCGGCTGCGGCATGGCAGTTACATGACGGAGCCGTGTATTTTCCGTGACAGTGCAACAGGGCGCCTCCAGCGGTAATTGAGGCTCCAGCGCGAGCGCCTGCGAGCAAAGGTCCCTGTTGAAACCGTGTGGCGACAGGACGTCGCCACCCCGAGCCTGCACATGGAGAGCCTGCCCCTCTTTTTCGGGCATGTGCGCTTTTTGGCGTGTTTCAACAGGGACCTTTGCTTGCCGGCGCGGGTCGATGTCTCCGGTCCAGGATCGGAGCGACACGACACATGTGCACGGAGCACGTCCCGCCGCCTGCAACGGATGTTGTCTGGTAAAACGCGTCAAAAAGCGTACATGCCCGAAAAAGAGGGGCAGGCTCTCCATGTACAGACTCGATCGGCGACGTCCTGTCGCCTCACGGTTTTACCAGACAACATCCGTCGCAGGCTCCCGATGCTGTGCCGGTATCCAGGCCGACAGATTCCTGCCTCAAAGGGTTATGGACAGTGCTTCGGGCGCGTCCTTATGATGGCGCCGTTGTAAGGCAATTTTTCTGCGAGACCGCAATGAAACTGGGCATCCTCAAAACCGACGCCGTCAATCCCGACTGGGTCGGGGAGTACGGCGAGTACCCCGACATGTTCGTGGCCCTGCTCGGCCGCCTGGATCCGGAGTTGGAGTTCGCGGTCTACGACGTGGAAGAGGGTGAGTACCCCGCGGATATCGACGAAGTGGACGCCTACCTGATCACCGGCAGCAAATCCTCCGTCTACGACGACAAGCCCTGGATCGCCCGGCTGATGGATTTCGTGCGCGAACTGCACGCGCGCAGGAAGAAGATCGTCGGCATCTGTTTCGGCCACCAGCTGGTGGCCCACGCGCTGGGCGGCAGGACCGAGAAGTCGCCCAAGGGCTGGGGGGTGGGCTTGCACACCCACGCCTTCAACCAGCAACCCGAGTGGCACGACGGCGGCAGCGAGGCCTTCGACGTGCTGGTCAGCCACCAGGACCAGGTGGTGGAAAATGCCGAGGGGGCGGAAGTGCTGGCCGGCTCGGATTTCTGCGAGAACGCCGTGGTGCAGGTCGGTGAGCACATTCTCACTTTCCAGGGCCACCCGGAATTCCTCCCCGGTTACTCGCGGGAAATCATGGAGTACCGGCGCGCGGCGATCGGCGAGCCGGTCTATGCGACGGGTGTTGCATCCCTGCAGGGGCAGCCCGAAGGCGAGCGCATCGGGCGCTGGATTCTCAACTTCCTGCGCGCCTGAAGCCGGCCGCCGGGGCCGCCGCAGGGCTTACTCGGCGCCGGCCTGTGCCTGCAGTGCGGCCACGGCCTCGGCGGCGTCCTCGGCAGAGGTGCCGCCCTGCTTGAAGTAGATCACCTTGCCGTCGGCGTCGAGCAGGATCAGCGCCGAGGTTTTTTTCTCCAGCTCCCACTGCCGCTGGGCGAGGCCCTCGGCGTCGATGACGAAGGCCACGTTGGGGTCGGCAATCTTGTTCTTGCCGACCTCGCCGGCCACCAGGCCCGAGGTGCCCCAGAGGGCGTCGTCGGAGTTGACGATCTTGGTGATGCCGTAGGCCCTGCCGTCCACACCCGAGGTTTCCAGCGCGCTGTAGAAGGCGCTGTTGAGGCTTTCCACCCCGGCCCTCGCCGCGGCGTGCTCGATCACCTGCAGGCCGCCCCTGAGCGCAGCGCTGCTCCAGGGGGCGTGCTCGATGTCGCCGTCGGCGACGATGCACTCGCCGAGTTCCTCGACATTCACCGTGGGCAGTTGCTCGCCGACGCTGATGGCGAAAACGGGCGCGCTCATGCTGACGAGCGCGGGCAACAGCAGTTTTTGCAGTGTTTTTTTCATGTAACTTCCTTGTGCTTCAGTTCTGGTCGTTCCTGACCTGGTCTTGCATGTGGGAGAGGTAGGTGTCGAGCTCCGCGTCGTCGGCGAACACGGCCATGTCCGGCAGGGCCTTGAGAATCTCGAAGACCTTGTCGATGTGCGGCTTGCGGTTGGCCGCCGCCAGTTTGTTGCCCTCGGCGTGGATCTGCTTGGCCGCCTTGAAGATCACCCGCAGCCCGGCGGAGCTGATGTAGTCGAGGTCCTTCATGTCGAGCACGGTCAGGTGGTAGCGCTGTTCGATCACCGACTGCAGCCGGTGTTCAAATTCGGGGGCGGTGTCGGTGTTGAGGGCGCCGTCCATGGAGACGCGGGCGATCGAGCGCTCCTCGTCGACGCTAACTGTCGTGGTCAGTTTCATCTTCAGCCCCTGTTCCGTCCTCGAACTTATAATTGCTTCCACCCGTGATACGACGGGTGCCGCGGCGTAAGGCACCGCCTTCTCCACCCGCAGCAGGTTGCAGCCGCCCTCGCGAACATACTCCCGGTGCTCGCTCAGTCGCTCGATCAAGTGTACACCAAGGCCGCCGATTTCAGCACTGTGGCTCGGCTGGTCGAGGGCCGCCCGCCGGCCGTCCTGCAGCGGGTTGAAGGGGGCGCCGCCATCGCGGGATTCGAGGGCCAGGCGGTCGCCGGCGCGGATCAGTTGCAGGTTGATCTGCTGCCCGGCGCCGAGTTCGGCGTACTTCTCCACATTGGAGACGATCTCCTCCGCCAGCAGGAGCATCTCGCAGGCGGTCTCCGCGTCGACGGACCAGTCCTCCAGCCGCGGTTCCAGCCACTGGATCACCCGGCTGACGAGGGTGTCGCCGGGGGCGAAATCGCAGCTCACCGCGGGCCAGTAGCGCAGCAGGAGCAGGGTGATGTCATCCGACTGCGCCGCGCCCGCCGCGTGGGTGGTGAGCGCGTGGAACAGCGACAGGCCGGCCTCGCGTGCCGGCAGCTGGGCGCAGTTGGCCAGCGCCAGGTTGAAGCGCTCGAGACCGAACATCTCGCCGCGCAGGTCGAAGGCCTCCTCGACGCCATCGGTGAAGACCGCGAGGCAGTCGCCGGCGCGGAGGGCGAAGCGGTTGGCCGGGAATTGCTGGTCCGGCGCCAGCCCGAGCGGCGGGCCCGTACTCGGGTCGAGGTTGGTGACCTCCGCACCGTGGCCCAGGCTCGGCGCCGGGTGGCCGGCGCTGGCGTATTCCAGCACGCCGCTCTGGCAGTCGATCCGGCCGAGGAAGAGGGTCACGAACATGCAGGAGGGGTTGTCCCGGCAGAGCAGGTTGTTGAGCGTGGCCAGGGCCTCCGGCGGCGATTGCACCGACTCCTTCAGCTGCTCCAGCAGGCTCAGAGCCCGCGACATGAACAGGGCGGCGGGGACCCCCTTGTCGGACACGTCGCCCACTGCAAACCACAGTTCCCCGCCCTGCTGGCGCCAGCTGTAGAAGTCGCCGCCCACGGTGCGGGCCGGCTCCACCTTGGCCCACAGGGTGCAGCGTCCCTGGCGATGCAGGTTCTCGCCGCCCCCCGGCAGCAGTGACATCTGGATCTCCCGGGCGGCGGCGAGCTCGCCCTCGAGCCGGCTGCGGGTGGCGGTGACCCGCGCCAGCTCGTCGATATGTTCCTGCAGGTCGCGCTTCATTGCGGCAAAGGCGCGGATCAGCCTGGAGAACTCGTCGCTGCCCCGGGTCCGCGGCAGGGGGAAATCGAGCTGGCCGCGGCCGACACTCTCCGCCGCCGCGGACAGGGCGCGCAGGGGGCGGGTCTGGCGGGCGGTGATGATGTAGACGGCGAGGGCCATCAGCAGCAGGGTCAGGCCGCTGGTGAGCACGGATTTGAGGGTGAAGGCGCGCAGCGGGGCGAGCAGCTGGTGCTGGTCGTAGATCACCGCGATGGGCCAGCCGGTGGTCTGCAGCTGTGCCAGCCGCAGGGTGCAGCGGCTGTCCGTTTCCGGGCAGGGAATTTCCCGGCTCAGGCTCTCGCCGGCGAGGATGCGCGGGAAGATCTCTTCCCAGGCCGGGCCGAGCCCGGCCTGGCCCTTGATCTCGTTGTAGTGGCGCAGGATGTTGTCGCGGTTCTCAGCACTCATGATGACGCCGCCGCGGCTGAACAGGATGCTGTAGCTGTTGGGGCCCTGGTGCAGCTGTCGCAGTACCTGCTGCAGGTCCGCCAGCCGCACGTCGGCGGTGACCACGGCGTAGGGGACGCTTTCGCCATCCGCCGTGCGGCGCAGGACCGGCACCGAGTAGGTGGTCATGTCGACCTCGCCGCCACCGCGGTCGAAGTAGGGTTCGGACCACTGCGGCCGGCGGCTGGCCAGGGGCTGGGTGAACCAGTCCTGGCTCTGGTAGTCGGCCTCGTCGGAGGTGAGGTCGGCGTAGTGGATGGCGCCGTCGCGGCGGTAGTAGTAGGGGGCGAAGCCCTGCTCGTCTCCCGTCCAGGCGGGGTTCAGGGCGATGGTGGCACCGTAGATCTCGCTGTTGTTGGCGACCACGTCGTGGAGCATGGCGCGCAGTTCCTCACGGTCCACCTGCTGTCGTTCCAGGACCCGGGCGAGGAACTGGGTCGCGCCCTCGATCCCCGACAGCCAGTTCTCCAGGTCGACCACCACGCTGCGCAGCTGGTTGGCGGACTCGCTGTCCACCCGGGCGAGGATTTCCTCCCGCGACAGGCGGTAGTCGAGCAGCATCCCGCCGCCGATGATCAGCGCCGCGGAGCCGATCAGCAGGATGATGAGGCGGCGGGAGAAGCTGTTCATCCGTGAACGCCCGCCGCGCTACCAGCTCCCGGTATTGGGCATGGAGGCCCAGGGCTCCTGCGGCGGCAGCGGCTCGCCCTCCTGCAGCAGCTCGATGGAGATGCCGTCCGGGGAGCGGATGAAGGCCATGTTGCCGTCCCGGGGCGGGCGGTTGATGGTGACACCGCCGTCCATCAGCTGCTGGCAGGCGGCGTAGATGTCGTCGACCCGGTAGGCGAGGTGGCCGAAGTTGCGCCCGCCGCTGTACTCCTCGGGGTCCCAGTTCCAGGTGATCTCCACCAGTGGCGCGGCGTCCTGCTGCGCCCGTTCGACGTCGCCGGGGGCGGCGAGGAAGACCAGGGTGAAGCGGCCGCCCTCGTTGTCGTAGCGGCGCACTTCGACCAGGCCGAGCTTGTTGCAGTAGAAGTCGAGGGAGGCGTCGAGGTCGCTGGCGCGTACCATGGTGTGCAGGTATCGCATCGGAATCTCCAGTGTGGGCGTGTTGTGCATGGTAGAAGCGCGGCGGGTGGGAGACAAGCCACCCCCGCACCGGGTTACAATGCGCGCCGTTTTACCAAAGGACAGCACATCGCAATGTGGTTCAAGAATATCCGCGCCTACAGGCTCACCTCGCCCTTTGACCTCAGCCCCGAGCAGCTGGAGAAGCTGCTGGCACCGCGCGCCTTCCAGCCCTGCGCCAAGTCCCAGGCCCTGTCCCTCGGCTGGGTACCGGCGCTCGGTGCGGAGACCGAGGCCCTGGTGCACGCGGTGGCCGGCCGCCTGCTGCTCAAGCTCAAGCGGGAGGAGAAGCTGCTGCCTTCCACGGTGGTCAAGGAACAGCTGGAGGAGAAGGTCGCCCTGATCGAGGACGAGCAGGCGCGCAAGGTCTACCGCAAGGAGCGCCTGACCCTCAAGGATGAAATCATCGCGGACTGCCTGCCGCGGGCCTTCACCCGCTCCAACGCCACCTTCGCCTACATCGATACCCGCGCCGGCTGGGTCTTCGTCGACGCCGCCAGCGCCAACCGCGCCGAGGAACTGCTCAGCCTGTTCCGCGAGTGCGTCGGCAACTTCCCCGTGGTGCTGCCCGACGTCAGGCAGTCCCCGGCGGCCTGCATGACCGGCTGGATCGCCCACAACAGCCCGCCGGAGGGCTTCGTCCTCGGCGAGGACTGCGAACTGCGCGAACCCGGCGAGGAGGGCGGCGTGGTGCGCTGCCGCGGCGTCGACCTGATGAGCGAGGAAGTGGAGACCCACCTCAACGCCGGCCGCCAGGTGGTGCGCATCTCCCTCGACTGGGAGGAGCGCGTCAGCTTCGTGCTGGCGGATGACCTCTGCCTGCGCCGGCTCAAGTTCGCCGACGAACTGATGAAGGAGAACGAGGACATCCCCGAGGCCGACAACGCCGCGCGGCTCGATGCGGATTTTGCCCTGATGTCCGAGGCGATCACCGGCCTGCAGGCCAAGGTCCTGGCGCTGTTCGGCGGCGAGGCGGAATAACCTGCCGCCGCGTCCTCACTCGCGCACCCAGTAGCGGGTCATCTCCAGGTAGAGGAAGGACGCGCTCCAGGTGATCAGCACCAGGCCGGTCAGCGACTCCAGCCCGGTGAGGTAGCGCAGGTCGCCCACCGGCTCGATATCGCCGATGCCCAGGGTGGTGTAGATGGTGAAGGAAAAATAGACGAAGTCGAGGAAGTTGCCCTCCAGCGCGCCCTGCAATTCGCCCCAGCCCTCGCTGTTGTGCATCCAGTAGTAGGACAGCGCGAATACCCAGACCTCCGCCGCGTGGGCGGCGAGTGCGGTAAACACCCCCAGCACGATGCGGAAGCGGTGCGGGATGCCGAGGCGCGGCATCAGCCGGGTGAGCTGGTAAAGAGCCTCGTAGTGGATCACCACGGCGATGGCGATAACCAGTACGTTGAAGGCGAAGGTTTCTAGCAAGGGCCTGTCCCCGTATCCGCAGCGCAGCTGCTCGCGGTTGCTCCGGTAAACGACCGCCGGAAAAACCCGGCATGTCATCAATTCGTCACCCACCGGTAACTTAAGTTTCATGACGGACCGTTAGGTTTTCGGCACCACCACAAACACTAATGGATTCCAACAATGCCGTCACAGTTCCGTCACACAGCACGCCGGATTGTTACATTTTCTGCCCTCGCTTCACTACTCGCCAGCGGTGCCTATGCAGCGCGCCTGGACGGCCGGGTCACCGATGCCTCGGGCACCCGCTACCTGCAGTCGGCCATCGTCAGGATTCCGCAGCTGAAACTGACCACCAGCACCGGCCGCGACGGCCGCTTCAGCTTCGCCGATCTCCCGGCGGGCAGCTGGACCGTGGAAGTGGAGTATGTCGGTGCCGGCAGCGTGCAGGAGACCATCGTGGCCGGCAGCGCAAACCTGCAGCAGACCATTCGCCTCGGCGCCGACCTGCCGCCGATGGAGAACATCCTGGTCTACGGCGCCAGCGCCCAGAACGCCAACGCCATCAACCAGCAGCGCGCCTCGCGCAACATCGCCAGCATCATCACCGCCGATGACGCCGGCGCCCTGCCCGACGAAAACATCGCCGAGGCCCTGCAGCGGGCGCCGGGAGTATTTATCGAGCGCGACCAGGGCGAGGGCCGCTACGTCGGTATCCGCGGCCTGCAGCCGAGCCTCAACACGGTCAAGATCAACGGCGTCAACGTCGCCGCGCCGGACGCCGACCAGCGCGCCACCGCCCTCGACGTGGTGCCCTCCGGCCTGGTCGAGAACCTGAAGATCAGCAAGAGCTTCACCCCGGACATGGACGGCGATGCCATCGGCGGCACCATAGAGGTGAAGAGCCTCTCCGGCTTCGACCGCGACGGCCAGTTCTTCGAAGTCTCCGCCGAGGGCAGCTATAACGACCTGGTGGAGAAGTGGAGCCCCGAGGGCACCGCCACCTGGAGCAATGTCTTCGACGCCGGCGGCGAGGAGAGCCTCGCTGTCGCGCTCTCGCTGAGCTACCAGGACCGCGAGTTCGGCTCGAAAAACCTCGAGCAGGACGGCGGCTGGACCGCGGCGGAGGCCAACGGCGAGCTCTACCCGGAGGAGCCGGAACTGCGTGACTACGCGATCAGCCGCACCCGCATGGGCGCGGTGTTCAACGTCGACTGGCGCCCGTCGCCGGGTGACGAGTACTACCTGCGCACCCTCTACAGCGACTTCGAGGACGAGGAGATCCGCAACCGTATCGAGATCGAGCCGGACGAGGACGCCGGCCAGATCGACCGCACCAGCGCCAGCTTCGACGCCGCCGAGTACACCCGCAGCCTGAAGGACCGCAAGGAAACCCAGGACATCATGTCCGCGGTGGTCGGCGGCATGAACCAGCGCGGCAACTGGACCGTGGAATACTCCCTCGGCTACTCCTACGCCGAGGAGGACGAGCCGGGCCGCCACGATACCAAATTCGCCGCCGAGGACGACTACGCCTTCGCCTACGCCAATCTCGGCGAAGCGCCCGACTACAGCCTCGGCCAGCAGGTCTACAACCCGGCGAACTTCCTCCTCGACGAGATCGTGGTGGAGAACAACCTGACCGAGGACGAGGAGTGGAGCGCGACCTTCGATATCGCCCGCCAGCTCGAATTCCTCGGTGCGGCCACCGAGCTCAAGGCCGGGGCCAAGGCGCGCCTGCGCGACAAGTCGCGCGAGTCGACCATCGATGTCTTCGACGACTTCGGCGACGACGACATCAGCGCGGTCGGCTTCCGCGCCGCCGATCCCGACTACGACCTGGCGGACTTCGGCTTCGGCCTCAACGGTTCCGCCCTGCGCAGCTTCGCCCGCGGCCTGACTGACGCCAACCGGAACCTCGATGAGTCCTTCACCGAGTCCACCGTGGGCGACTACGAGATCGAGGAAGACATCTACGCCGGTTACCTGATGGCGAGCATGGACTTCGACAGCGTCAGCCTGACCGGCGGCGTCCGCTACGAGCTGACCGAGTTCGAGGCCGAGGGCGCAATCGGCACGGTCTACGAGAGCGAGAGCCTCGACCTCGAGGAAAGCGCCTTCGGCAGCAGCGCGATGGAGGACGACTACGACTACTTCCTGCCCAGCATCAGCGTGCGCTGGGATGTCTCGCCGAAGATCGTCTCGCGCATGGCCGTGAGCAAGACCATCGCCCGCCCCAGCTTCGGCGCCCTCAACCCCTCCTCGCTGGCGGAGATCGAGGAGGAGGACGGCGAGACCGAACTGCAGCTGGAAGATCTCGGCAATGCCGAACTCGACCCCTACGAGTCGCTGAACATCGACCTCGGCGGCGAGTTCTACCCCGAGGGCAACATCGGCATGTTCTCCCTCGGCGTGTTCTACAAGGACCTCGACAACTACATCGCCCAGGCCAACGTCGCCGACAGCATCGACCTCAGCCCCTGGACCAGCCTGGTCGGCCTGAGCCCGGCGGCGATCACCGACGCCGATGTGCTGCAGTACGTCAACGGCGACTCGGCGGAACTGCGCGGCCTGGAACTGGCCTGGTACAAGCAGTTCGACAACGGCTTCATGCTCGGCATCAACGGCACCCTGATCGACTCCAGCGCCGAGTTCGAAGGCCGCGACGTCGACCTGCCCGGCTCCTACGGCGAAACCGGCAACCTGATCCTCGGCTACGAAAACTATGGCCTGCAGGTGCGCCTGGCGGTGAACTACCAGTCCGAGTCGCTGGCCGTGGTCGGTGGCGACAGGGACGAGGACGTCTACCAGGACGAGCACACCCAGCTTGACGCCAGTGTGAAATACAACATCATGGACGGCCTCCAGCTCTACTTCGAAGGTGTCAACCTGACCGACGAACCGCGCTACTTCTACCAGGGCGACGAGGCCTATAACTGGCAGTACGAGGAGTACGGCCGCACCTACGTTCTCGGCGTGCGGATGACCTCGTTCTGATGCTGCGGGGCAAGGACATGCCGCTGCGGGCCGCGTTGATCTGCGCCGCCCTGCTGCCCCTGACGGCGCAGGCGGAGCAACGCGCGCTCGCCGACGGCAGCCACTACAGTGTGCGTCTCGACGATGAGTCCAGTGAACTGGTACTGCAGCGCCGCGCTGCTGACGGTGGACAAAGCGAACGGCGCTTGCGCCCCGACCAGCAGGTGCTCGAAGGCGCCTGCCTGGGGCTGGACCACGGCGAGCTACAGCTCTACGCCTTCAGCGATCGCGGCTACCTGGTGCAGTGGCTGCTGCCGGCGGGCGGCGGCGAGTGGCAGCGGGTGCGCAGCCTGCCCGGCGTGGTCGAGGCCAAGGACTGCTTCGCCGATGACCTGGCCGCTGCGCTCTACGTGCTCGAGGAGGGCGTCGGCGTCTGGCGTCACGGCGCCGGCGAGGGCCCGCTGTCGCGGCAACTGCTGGCGCGCTACCAGCCGGAGGGTGAACTCGACCCGGAGCAGGAATCCTTCACACTGGTCGACGGCGAATTGCGGGTCGGTGCGGTGGCGGTGGCGACCCTGGCCGGCGAGGCGGCGCGGGAAGTCCTGCCCGCGGTGCGCCCCGCAGTGGAAACCACCCCGGTGCCCACCCACGGCGATAGCGCCGACGATCCGGCGATCTGGGTGAACGGGAAAAACCCGCGGCAGAGCCTGGTGCTCGGCACCGACAAGCGCTTCGGCCTGCGCATTTACGGCCTCGACGGTATCGAGCAAGCCGCCATCGCCACCGGCCGCCTCAACAACGTCGACCTGCGGCCGCTGCGCGATCACCCGCAGTTTGTCGCCCTCGCCGCGGCGTCCAACCGCACCCGGCAGAGCATCAGCCTGTTCGGCATCGCCGCCGATGGCGCAGTGAGCTGGCTGCGCGACGCGGAAATCAGCACCGGGCTCGACGACCCCTACGGCCTGTGCATGTACGACGACGGCGGGCACTTGCAGGTCTTCGTCAACGACAAGGACGGCCGGCTGCAGCAGTGGCGGCTGAGCGTGCAGGGCGCGGATTTCCGCGCGGAAAAACTGCGCGAGCAGCAGCTGCACGACCAGCCCGAGGGCTGCGTCGCCGACGACGCCGGCCACCGCCTGTTCTACGGCGTGGAGGATCACGGCCTCAGCGTGATCTCCACCGACCCGCGGGATACCTCAGCGGCGAGGCAGATAGCCGGCGTCGACGGCAAGCCGCTGCACGCCGATGTCGAGGGCATGGACCTCTACCAGCAGGGCGACGGCGGTTACCTGGTGGTGTCGAGCCAGGGCGACAACAGCTACGCCCTGTTCGAGCGCCAGCCGCCGCACCGCTACCGCGGTCGTTTCCGCGTGGTGACGGATTCGGCGCGGGGCATCGACGGGACCAGTGATACCGACGGGCTTGCGGTCACCAGCGCGCCGCTCACGGCGGATTTCCCCCAGGGGATGCTGGTGGTGCAGGACGGCTACAACGTGCTGCCGGAGCAGAACCAGAACTTCAAGTACATCGACTGGCGCCTGGTCGCCGCGGCGCTGGCGCTGCCCTGAACAAAAAGCCGCGTTTTTCCCGACCTTCGCTTATTCCCGCCCTCCAGTCCCGGCTGACTGGGGGGTTTCACTTCTGCCGTGGTGCGTTATAGTCGTCCCCGGGCCCCGGTGATAACTGGCGGTAACAATAAGCAGGGGCTAACCTTCTTTCGACTCGTTCGTGAACCACAAGGGGTAAGGCTACATATGAAAATGATCAAGTACGTTGCAGCAACCTGCGCCGCAGTATTCGCTCTGTCACTCTCTGGATGTAGCAAGGATGATATGGATTCGGCAAAGACATCGATGTCTGAAGCCGCGGAGGCCGTGAAAGAGACCACCAGCGAAGCAGTGGACAGCGCCGGTGAGATGGCCAGTGACGCCGTCGACGCCACCGAAGATGCGATGGCCGATGCCGGCGATGCCATGGATGAGGCCTGGGAGGATACCAAGGACGCCGCCGGTGAGATGGCCGAAGACGCCGGTGACGCCATGGACGACGCCATGGATGAAGTCGAGGAAGCCGCCGAGGATGCCGGCGATGCCATGGATGATGCAGCGGATGACGCCGCAGACGCCGCAGAGGAAATGAAAGAGTCAATGGAATAGGCTGCGGCCTGTTCGCCGACGGGGCCCTTGCGGCCCCGTTTTCAGTTGTGCCGGGCGTTGGTCGCTCAGCGGGCCAGCAAGTGCGTCAACAGCGTGCTCATCGCGTCGACCCCGACCGGGATCGCCTGGTCCGCCGCCGGGGCGAACAGCGCCGAGTGCAGCCCGGGCAGTACCAGCTTGCCTTCGCCGGCGGCGCGATAGTCGGCCTCACTGACCGCACCCAGCCACAGCAGGGTGGTGGGGATGCGCGCCTCGCTGCGCCCGTAGCGGCTGAAATCCTCGCCGGCCATGCTCGGCTTCAGCTGCACCACAGCGGCCTCGCCCATCCCGGCGCGCAGGATGCCGGCGAGCTGCTCCGCCAGTTCCGGGGTGTTGTAGAGCGCCGGCGTATATTCATCGGTGACATGCACCACGGGCAGCTGGTCTTCGCTGACGCCGGCGGTGCGCGCCAGGCCGTGGCTGATCTCCTCGATGCGCCGCAGCAGGAAGTCGCGGGTCGCGTCGGCGTAGCTGCGCACTGTGAGTTGCAGCTTCACTTCATCGGGAATGATGTTGTGCTTGCTGCCGCCGTGAATCGACCCCACGGTGATGACCGCCGGCTCCAGCGCCGACAGCTCCCGGCTGACAATGGTCTGTAGCACCATGATGAATTCCGCCGCCAGCATCACCGGGTCGATGGTCTTCTCCGGGTAGGCGCCGTGGCCGCCGCGGCCGTAAATGGTGACATCGACCTCGTCGACATTCGCCATGCCATAGCCGGGGGTGTAGCCGATGCTGCCCACCGGCAGTTCCGCGCTGGTGTGCAGGGCCAGGTTGTAGTCCGGCCGGGGAAAGCGCTCGAACAGCCCGTCGGCGAGCATGGCCTGGGAGCCGGCGCCGAGTTCCTCCGCCGGCTGGCCGACCAGCAGCAGGGTGCCGGACCACGTATCGCGCCGGGCGCTCATCTGCGCCGCGACGCCGAGCAGCACGGTCATGTGTACATCGTGGCCGCAGGCGTGCATGACCGGCACCTGCTCACCGCTGGCGGCGAGTCCCGTTGCCTTGCTGGCGTAGGCCAGCCCGGTGTCTTCGGCGACCGGCAGGGCGTCCATGTCGGCGCGGTAGAGCACAGTGGGGCCAGCGCCATTCTCGAGCAGCGCCACGATGCCGTGCCCGCCCACCCCCCGGGTGACCTGATAGCCCATGCCCTGCAGTTCCCCGGCGAGATAGGCAGCGGTGTCTGCTTCCTGCAGGGACAGTTCCGGGTGCTGGTGCAGGTGGCGGTAGTGTGCCTGCAGCTGCGCGGCGCTCAGCGCTTCGGCAGCGTGCGCGACAGGGGAGAGCTGCAGCAGGGCAGCGAGGGTGAGGCGTAGCGGGAGCCGAGCGTTGCGCAGCATGGAGCAGTTCCTGATTCCTGGTGGCGTAGGCGTCAGAGTCTACGCGCAAGAGGCGTCGCCGTCTGCGCTTTCACCCGGCTCCCGGGGCGGTGCTTCAGGTCTTCAGCCTGCGCCGCGCGCCGAGCGCGGCGAGGGCCGAGCCAAACAGCCAGGCGGATGCCGGCAGCGGCACGGGGGTGAGCGCCAGCTCGCCTTCAAAGCGGGTGAAACCACTGTCGCCGTTGAGCAGGCGGAAGGTGCCGCTGGCGCTGGTGTCGCCGACGCCATCAGCCTGGGTGTTGCCGAGTTCCAGCAGGCGGAACTCGATGCCGCCGGCGAAGCCGCCCAGCGGCGAAAGGTCGATACTGGAGCTCAGCACGTCACTGCCGCTCTGCTCGATACTGCCGAGCTGGGCACTGAAGCCATCGAGGCTGGAGAACAGCCCGAGGCTGCCCGGACCGGTGTTGGAGGAGCGCGTGATGAGCTCCAGTGAGGCCAGGTGCAGCAGGTAACCCTCGTCGACCGTGAGGCTGAAACTGATGTAGTCCCCGGTCTCGGAGCCGGACCAGCCGGAACTGTTGAAAGAGTCGCTGCCGGAGCTGGCGTTGAGGCTGTCGCCGCGGCCGATGCTGGCAGCGCCGATGCCGCTGCTGCTACTGGTGGCGGACATACTGCCCTGGTCCCCGGGCTGGCCGCTCATGTCCCAGGCGGCAATCACCGCGGCCTGGCTGTTGAGGCTGGCCAGCGCGGTGGCAGCGGCAAGTAAAAGGATGCTGGTTTTCATCGTAACTTCTCCCTGGATCAATCCATCGAACTGTTGAGTCTTCCCTGGCGCGGCAGGTGGCCGCTGGAATACACCTTACGCGGCGGCGCCGCACACATGGGATGGGTGACAGGGATTTGATGGAAAACCGCGCCGCCGTGACGACGCGGCGGGAGCGTCAGTGGCGGCCGCGGACGCGATCCTTTACCGCTTCGTTGAAAGCCCGGGACAGGGCCGCGGTGGAAATGCCGATCATCAACACGCCGTTGATCGCCTCCAGCGGACCGAGTATGCGGAACTCCTCGGACATCACGATATCGCCATAGCCGAGGGTGGCGAAGTTCACCGCGGAAAAGTAGAACGCCGCGCCGAAATTGGCGAATTCGCCGATGGCACAGAAGACGCCCGCCCAGGCCGCCACCTGGGCCAGGTTGCCGGCGATCAGGATCAGCATCAGCCCGGCGGTGACGCGCATGGCGGCGAGGAAGGTATCGCTGACCCGGTCCGCGCGGCGGGCGAAGAAGCGCAGGGCGGCGACTACCAGGATGCCCTGCAGCAGCAGGCAGACGATCATGGTGCCGAGGCCGAGCAGGATGTTTATCAGCATGGTGTTTTCTCCCCGGAAGTTGCCGACTGGCGCCAGGCTTCCAGCAGTGTCATCGCGAAGATGGCGTAAATGGTGACGACGATAAACAGCGCCATGCGCACCGCGAAGGCCTGGTAGACATCCTTGCCGTTGGCGCTGTCCTGCACCGCCGCGCCGAGCAGGATCAGCATGGTGGTGAGGGTGTTGACCCAGAAGCCGGGCCCGAAGCGGCTGGCGCTGGCGCCGTAGGTGCGGGCGGCGCAGTAGAGGGCGAAGAGGATGGTCCAGCCGGTGAAGAACCACAGGTTCACGGCGAGGCTGAGCAGGCTCCACAGGGCGACGGCGAAGACACCGCCGAGGGCGGTGCTGCCGAGCATTTCCCGGGTCGCGTTGCGCAGGCTGACCTCGCTGGCCTCGCGGCCGAGCAGGATACTTTTCACCGTCAGCGGCAGGTAGGTGACCGGGTTGGTCAGGGTGAGCAGGAAGGCCGGCAGGACCACCAGCGTCGCGCGCAGCGAGAGCCAGTCGCCGCGCAGCGGCGCGACCGGCGCCGGGGGTGGCGCCGCCGCGCTGTCCTCGGGGAACAGGGGATAGACCAGCCACTGGCTGACGACGGCAAGCAGCACGCTGAGCGCCATGGTGGCGATGATCGCGCTGGCCAGGGCCTGGCTGACGCAGCTGGCCGCGGGGATCACCGTGAAGCCGAAGGCGAGCAGTGTCGCCGGGGCATCCTTGCCGGCAACGATCGCCATGCGGTTGCTGAAAAACAGGCCGAGGGTGACCAGCAGCAGGGCGGAGACCGGCGCCAGTTGCAGCAGCGGGCCGAGCACCACGCCGATGCCGAGGGCGATCACCAGGAACACGGTCAGCACCAGGGTCTGCTTCGCCCCGGGCGGCGGCCCCGGCTGGGCGCCGAGCAGGATCGCCAGCAGCGGGGCGATGAAGGGAATCGCCAGCCCCAGCCCGTAGCCCAGCGCCAGCGCGACACCGGCGCTGAGGGCGAGGCGGTAACTGCGGCGGGCGGCGAGATGCACGGCGTTGCTCAGTAGGCAAAGGAGAGAATGCTGAGCAGGCGGATATAGGCCTTGCCGAGCAGCTTCAGCACCCAGTGGCCCTCGCTGTAGGCGATCACCGAGGCCTGCCCGCCGAGGCGCAGGTTGCGCAGCACTTCCGCCGGGGGCGTCTCGACGAATTCCACCTGCACCGGGAAACGCTGGGCCTGGCGCAGCCAGTCGCGGCTGTTCTGCACCGCCGGCAGCGAGCCGGGCGGCGGCGGGTTGCCGGCGCTGATGCCGACCCCGATATCGCGAATGCGGCCGTGATAGACGTGGCCGGGCATGGCGTCGAGCAGGATATCCACCGCGGTGCCGGGTTGCAGGTGACCGAGGTTGTTCTCGGTGAAATCAGCGCTGATCCAGATGTCCCCGATCGCCACCAGGGTCAACACCGGGCTGCCGGTGCCGGCGAACTGGCCGACGTCGGCGCGCAGGTTGGTGATGACGCCGCTGCTCTCCGCCACCACTGTGGTGTTGTCGAGATCCAGCTGGGCCTTGGCGACCGCGGCCTGCGCCGCCTGCAGCAGGGTGTTGCCGTCGGCGGAGTCGCCGCCTTTCTGCTCGATGGCCTGCTGGATGCCGGCTACCGCGGCGGCAACCTGGGCGGCAGTCTGTTCCAGCGTCGCCCTGGAGACTTCCAGCCGCCGCTCGGAGATGGTGCCCGGGTCGTCCTCGCGCAGGCGCTTGAGGCGGTTGTAGTCCTGCAGCGCCTTGAGCTGCCCGGCCTCCGCCGCACGCAGGTTGGCGCGGGCCTGCTCCACCGCCGCGTCTCCCGCGGAGACCTGCTGGCGGGTGTTGTCGAGGTTGGCCTGGGCGCTCTGCAGGGCGATCTGGTACTGGGACTGGTCGATGGCGAAGAGCTTCTCGCCGGCCTCGACCCGGGCGTTGTTCTTCACCCAGACGCTGGTGATCACGCCGGCCACCTTCGGTGCGACGCCGACCACGTAGCCCTGCACCCGGGCCTGGGAGGTGTAGGGGGTGAAGCGATCCGCCAGCAGGTACCAGGCGAGGGAGACCAGCAGCAGGACCAGGACCAGCTTGATGCCCTTGCCGACCTGCGCTGCCGGGTCGGCGGATGCACCGCCGCCGCTCGCGGGCGCCGCGGCGGTTGTTGGCTCCGTGGACGCGCTGGCCGCGTCGGCTCTGTCTTCGCTCATGGTGTGTCTTCCGGTTGTGGCGGTTCCGCCAGCGGGGGGTCCAGCAGCTCGCCCCAGTCACTGCGCTCGCGCATTGCGTCCCGCGTCGCCGCGGGCAGGATGTCCTCGATGGCGGCCGGCTGCCAGCCGCCGCCGAGCGCCTTATAGAGTGCGATCACCGCCGCCACGTGGTCGCCGCGGTTGACGATGGCGCGGTCGGCCTGGGAGAAACTCGCCGCCTGGGCGTCGAGCACCCGCTGGAAGTCGGAGTAGCCCTCGCTGTAGCGCTTGGTGGCGATTTCCAGGGAGCGCTCGGCGGCGGTGACCGACTGGTCGAGGATGTCCTGGCTGGCGCCGGTCTGGGCGATCTTCGCCGCGCTGTTGTCGACCTCCTGGGCGGCGCTCAGCACGGTGGCCTGGAAGTTTTCCAGCAGCTGCTGGAAGCGCGCGTCCTGGGCGCGCACGTTATTCTTCAGCCGGCCGTAGTTGAAGATGTTCCAGGTGAGCGCGGGTCCCCCGGCCAGCCGCGTGGTATCGCCGCTGGTGTCGAGGCTGTTGCCGGACCAGCCGATGCTGCCGCCGAGGGAGATCGCCGGGTAGAGGTCGGCCCGGGCGATGCCGATCTGCGCGCTCTGCGCCGCGGCCTGCCAGGCGGCGCTGCGCACGTCCGGCCGTCGCAGCAGCAGCTCCGCGGGCATCGCGGCGATCCCGGTGGTGTCGAGTTCCGGCAGGGAGCTGTCGACCGCATCCAGTTCCGCCACGTCGCCCGGGCCGCGGCCGAGAACGGCGGCCAGCGCGTTGCGGGTCTGGGTGAGGCCCAGCTGCAGGGCGGGAATGGTGGCCAGGGTACCGAGGTACTGGGCTTTGGCCTGCTGCACGTCGAGCTCCGAATCCTGCCCCTCGTCGAAGAGTTTCTGGGTGATCTGCAGGCTGCGCTGCTGCAGCTGGACATTGTTGCGGGCGATCTCGATGCGCAGCAGGGTGGTCTTGTAGCTGTAGTAGAGCGTGGCCACCTGCGCCGCCAGCAGCACCTGGGCGTCGCGCTGGTTGCTCACGGAGGCGAAGTAGGCGGCGTCGGCGGACTCGATGCCGCGGCGGAAGCGGCCCCAGAAGTCTATCTCCCAACCGACGGTGAAGGCCGCGTCGCCGCTGCGAAAGTCCCGGTGGCCGTCGTTGATGCCGCCGTCGGTGTCCTGGGTGACGAATACGCCGGAGGCGCTGATCTGCTGCAGCTGCGGGTACTGCAGGCCGCTGGCGATACCCTGCAGGGCGCGGCTCTCGAGAATGCGCAGGCCGGCGATGCGCAGGCCGGGGTTCTGCGCCCGGGCCTTGCCCACGAGGTCTTCGAGCACCGGGTCGTGGAAGCGCTGCCACCAGAGGTCGAGGTCCGGCGCCTGGGCCTGCTGCGCCGCCTGGCCGTAGAGATCCGGCTGCCAGTCACTGAGCCACTCGGCGCTGGGCTCGGTGTAATCCGGGCCCAGGGTGGTGCAGGCGCTGGCGCCGAGCGCCAGCATTACGGCGGCGAGATGGCGGGCGCGGCGGGCGGCGGGCATTATTCGGCGGTTGCGCCGGCTTCCGCTGCCTCGCCGGGATCGGCCTCCGCCACCCAGGCCATGAAGATCTGGTAGGCGACACCGAGGATGACCGCGCCGACGAACAGGCCGATGATGCCGCTGCTGATCATGCCGCCCAGCGCACCGATCAGCACGATCGGCATCGGTATCGCCAGGCCGCGACCCAGCAGCAGGGGCTTGAGCACGTTGTCGGCGAGCCCGGCGAGCAGCAGGTAGACGGTGAATACAGTATTCGACACGGTGGAGGCGTCACCTGCCGCCCACATCCAGCCAATAACCGGCAGCACGATCAGCGCCGCGGGTATCTGGGCGATCCCCAGCAGCAGGGCCACGCCGGCGAGAATGCCCGCGGCGGGAACGCCGGCAAAGAGGAAGCCGATGCCCAGCAGCACGGCCTGGATAAAGGCCACGCCGACCACGCCGACAGCCACCGAACGCACCGTGGCCACCGTGAGCTGGTGCAGCTCGGGGCCGGTCTTCGGTCCGCAGACCCGGTTGAAGATGCGCTGGGTGCTGCTGGCACCGGGATGGGCATAGGCCATCATGATCCCGGCGATGATGAAAGCGCCGATGAAGGCCAGCATGGTCATCAGGCTGCCGCCGATGAAGGCCAGCGTATCGCGCGCCAGGGTCCGCATCTGGGCCTCGTGCTGCTGCATGAAAGCGGTGGTGTTGGTCGCCGCCTCTTCCCAGGACTCGTAGACCTGCGGCCCCACCACCGGCCAGTCTTTCACCGACTCCTTCGGGGTGGGCACTTCCAGTTCACCGGCGGAAAAACTGCTGTAGGCATCCAGTGCCTGGTCGGTGAGCGAGATGCTCAACAGGACCGTGGGTATGCCCAGTGTGAGTATCAGCCCGAGTACCAGTACGACGGCCGCGCGGCCATTGCTGCCGCCGAGCTTCGCGGCGATTTTTTCGTTCAGCGGATAGAGGGCGATGGCGAGCACGATGGCCCAGACCATCAGGCCGATGAAGGGCGAGAAGACTTTCAGCGCCAGCCAGGCCAGCAGCACGATGAGGCCGAGGCGCACGAAGAGGTCGATGATTTCTCGGGAGCGCTGCTCCGCCGATGTGCTTGCTTCCATCTTGATCGTTTCCCCTTCGGATTGCTGGATTGGAAATCGCCTGGACGATTATGCCCAAGGGCTGTGCCTGATTATAGGCGGCGATTGGAATCCTGCTTCACCCCCGGGGAATTTCGCCGAGCAGCCGGGTTTACCAGCAGCGGGGCAGCGGCCGCCGGGCCGCCACCCGCGCTGAATCAGATGCCGTAGCGCCGGCGAATGCCGTTGAAGCGCGCGTGCAGCAACTTCACCCGCTCCTCCGGCGTAACCCGCGGGGTATCCGCCGGCAGTGCCGCGGCCAGCTCGGCGGTCTTCACCACCCGGGTGGCGAACTCCGCATTCTCCGTCGACAGCAGGTTGCGGTAGATCACGTTGCCGCGGACGAAGCCCTGGGTGTCCATCCAGTTGTGATAGCCGGGATCCTCCGCGCAGAGAATCAGCCGCACCATGTTGTCGGCGCCGAAGGCGGTGCGCGCCGGGGTGTAGCTCACCGGGCGGTAGAGGTAGTCCATGCTGTTGAAGAAGCTGCCCATGTTGGCCAGCATCCAGAAGCCGCTGTGCTGCGGGAACTCGAGAATCAGTGCTTCATCCGCCGCCAGCTCCCAGCACATGTTGGCGGCGAGGCGGCCGCGCTTGCGGTCGGAGGCGTCGTTGGCGGCGGCGGCCGGGAAGGCGTTGACGTGCAGCGGGTCGACCGCCGGGCTGTAGGCGTAGGAGTGGTCCGGCCAGTCGTCCATCAGGGCTTCGACGAAGGTGCCGGCCCAGCCCATCGCCGCGGTGAGATTGTCCACTGTCGGCAGGGGGCGCGGCGCCTGCATGCCGACGCGCTCGATGCTGATGCTCGCCGGCACTTCCTCCCAGCGGTCGAAGCCGTTGCGGATAAACAGCTTGCGCGACTGCGCCGTGGTCGGCAGCCAGTTGGGTCCGCGCTCCGGGCCGCCGATGTAGAGCTCGAAGCTGCCGTCCCATGCGGTCTGCAACTGGTGGCCGAAGATGTTCGCCTCGGGGATGTCGCCGAAGGGATCGTGCAGGCTGGGGATGTCCGTGCCCGGCTGCTTCTCCGGCCGCTCACCCTGTACGGTGACGTTGAAGAAGCGCGCGCTGCCGATGTTGCCGCTGATTTTGTACTCCGACTCGCCGTCGATCCAGGCCTGCTGGTAGGTGAAGTCGGCGGCGTCGCCACCGAGCTTGCAGTAGGGGGTGCAGAAGCGATGGATGGCCGGGTAGCGGGTGTCGCGGGTCTCCAGGGCGAAGTCGAAGGCCTGGCCGAGATTCTGGGTGAGAAAGCGGAAGGCGTCGGCGCGGTGTTCCGGCGTCGCCGGGTTGTAGTCCTTGAACACGCGGTCGCCGGCGGCCTCGAGCTTGCGGCAGAAGTCCCGCCAGGCATCTCTCAGGGCTTCGTCGTGGGGGCTGTCACCGAAGGCCATAGCTTGTCTCCCTGATGTGTTAGACGCCGAGTTCGCGCAGCAGCCCGGCGAGGTACTGCGCCGAGCGGCGGGTGGCTTCAAAACCGCCGATCTCGTCGATGCGCGGGCCGATCAGCTCGGGGTCGAAGGCGCCCTCGTAGCCCGCCTCCAGCAGCCACTCGAACAGGCGTCGCAGGGGCATGTCGCCGTCGCCGGGCACCGCGCGGGCGGGGACGCAGCGATCGCCGCTGACGTAGTCGCTGACCTGTACCAGCTGGGTGAGCGGCATGGCGCGCTGGAAGGTTTCCCTCAGGCCGGACTCGGTCCAGCAGCCGGGCAGGTCGATGCACACGCCGAGGCCGGCCATCTCCGCCAGCAGCAGGGTGTCGCGCAGGGTGTGGGCGATGTGGATGTCGGCGTAGGCCGGCGGCGCGTTCTCGATCAGCAGGTGTACGCCGGCCGCCCGCGCCCGCTCGACGCAGGGCGCGACGGCGGCGCAGAACACCTCGGCGGCCTGCTCCCAGGTCATGCCGCCGTGGCCGCCGGTGACCATGTAGATGGAGTTGCCGCCGAGCGCCGCGGCGGCGTCGATCTCCGCGTCGAGGCTGGCCCGCGGCGCTTCCCAGCTGGCGGGGTCGCGGCTCAGGTGCTGCTGCGGCAGGAAGGGGTGGACGACGGATTCGAGCTTGCAGTTGGCGCTGTCCAGCGCCGCGCGGGTGGCGTCCACACCGGCGGCCTGGATATGCGCGCCGAGCAGGGTGACCCGGCTGGCGTCCAGCTGGCGCCAGTAGTCGGCCTGGGTGTCGAGGCTCTCGAACATGAAGGCGATGCTGTCGATGGAAAGTCTTGGGTGCATGCGGGTCCCGTCTATTTGCGCTGCTCGACGTCCAGCCCGAAGCGCTCGCGGTAGGGCGCGAACTCCGCGTTCAGCTGGTCGATGTCGGCGTCGATCATGTCGGTGGAATAAATGAATTTACCGTAGCGATCGCCGCGGTTGTTGGCCAGGTAGTCGCGCATTGCCTGTTGCGCCGCGCCGCTGAACGCGATGCCGCAGTAGTCGTAGAAGCCGCCGATGGTGGCCACCGGGTCGGCGACGAAGTCCCTGTAGCGCACGTGGTAGATGCGCGGGTCGTCGACCAGCGGGTTGCTCATGGTGTCGGCGATGCCGGCGCGGGTGGCGCCGAGGTGGGCGGCGGCCATCGCCTTTTCATCGAAGGGCTGGCCGCCGGAGAAACAGCGGGTGAGCGTGAGCGCCATGCCGATACGCGAGGCGGTCACCTGCACCGGGTCGCGGTGGGTCCAGATCAGCCGCGCGTCCGGGTAGGCGTCGAAAAACGCCTGCAGCCGCGGGCCGTGAAAGCCCTTCAGCGCCCAGCGTTTCTTCGGCCGCCCGTGCTGGCAGGCCTGCAGCATCATCTTGTGGATGCGGTACTGGGCGGCGGGGTCCGTCGGGAAGCCGGCGACGGCCATGCCGATCGGCGCCCGCCACCAGGCGGTGGGGGTCATGATGCGAAAGTCGAAGGCCCAGCTGCGCTCGCACTCGGGCAGGCCGTCGCCGAGCATGTCGTTGTAGGGATGGATCTTCAGCCACTCCCGGGCGATGGCGTTGATGCCGTGCCAGTCGGCGTCGGCGATGGCCCGGCGCGGGTCGTCGTCCTTTGCCAGTCCCGGCGGCGGCGAGGGCCGCATCACTTCCCAGAAGCGCAGGGAGCGCGAGTCCGGGTCGAGGGAGAGCAGGGCGTGCAGCAAGGTAGTGCCGGAGCGCGGCTCGCCGGTGGCGAACAGCGGCTGCTCGATCACCTCGTCGGCGAGGCCGGGAATGGTGTTGTGGTCGTTGAAGAAGTTCAGCCGGTCACTGAGCAGCCAGTGGCAGACGTCGGCGGCGAACTTCTCCCCGGCCAGGTCCATGTCGAGTTTTTGCAGGGCGGTCACCGCGAGGCCGAAGCGCTCCTCGAAACTCGGGTCGCCCCAGTCGTCGAGGCCGGTGGCCTGCTGCGCCGCCTGCAACAGCGCTGTGGTATCCAGGGCGCTCATGCTTTATTGGCCGCAGAGCTTGAGCAGCTCGTCCTCGGTCTCGCGCACCAGGGCGGCGGAGCGGGCGCCGAACTTGAGCCCGGCCATGGCGCCGTAGTCGAGGATCTTCGGTACCCGCAGACCGGCGTCGACGTAGCCCTTGAGTTGCTTTGCCACTTTTTGCGGCGAGCCGTGGGGGATCAGCGCGAGTATGGACTCCGGCTCGACCTTGTCGAGCATCTCGAGGATGCGCTCGCGGGTGAGGATCGCCGGGTTGATGTCCTGGAAGCCGCCCCAGTCGTCGCCCATGGGGTGCTTGAAGCCGAAATCGCGCAGCGTCGCCGCGGTGGGCTGCAGGATCCAGGCCTTGACCAGCGGCGCCTGCAGAATCTCCGCCAGCTCGTCGTCGTCGCCGAGCAGGCAGGCAGTGACCAGTGCCGGGACGATGGCCATCGGGTCGCGGCCGGCGCGCTCGGCAGAGGCGCGAATAACGGCGAGTTTTTCCGCGTATTCCTCCGGCGTCCAGGCGCCCGCCGGCCACCAGCCGTCGGCGAAGCGCCCGGTGATGTCGAGCATGCGCGGGCCGGCGGCGCCGATCCAGATCGGCGGCGCCTTGCCCGCGTAGAGTTCGGTGTCGAGGCGGGCGTGGTGCAGCTTGAAAAACTTGCCCTCGAAATCCACAGTGCCCTCGCTCTCCCAGAGCAGCTTGATCACCTGCAGGGATTCCTCGAAACGGCCGACGGGTCTGCTGAAATCGAAGCCGTAGGGCACGGTGTTCTCGGTCTCCCCGCTGCCCAGGCCGAGGATGAAGCGGCCCTTCGACAGGTGGGAGATGGTCAGCGCCGACTGGGCCAGCAGCGAGGGGTGGCGGCGCACGGTGTCCACCACGCAGGTGGCGAGCAGGGCGTTCTCGGTTTTTACCGCCGCCGCCGCTGCCACCGCCATGGCGTCGAGGTGGCGGTGGGGCGAGGGCGAGACCGTGGCGAGGTCGGTGAATTCCGGCGTCCAGATGGAGTCGGGCCAGAAGCTGACCATGTGATCCGGCAGCCAGATCGAGTGGTAGCGGCCGCTGTCGTAGTCGTCGAGGGCCTCCATGCCCAGCGGCAGGGTGGTGCGCAGGAACGCGGCGGGTTGGACTTTCATGGCTTACCTCTTTGGCTAGCGGGCAAATTCGCCTGGCGAGTTTCACCAGCTGCCCGCGTGTATTATTATGAACAGCTTTGTTGATAATAGCGGCTCCACTGTCGCGGTGAAAGCACCGCCTGCAGCGTGAGTCGTTAAACAATATTCATAAGACAGGCCAGGCGGGAGTCAAACCCATGCAACGTGTCACTATGTGCGTCGGCGCGGCGTGTTTCGGACTGTTTTTCCCGCTTATTTCTTTCGCCCAGGAGATTACCATGGCAGATATCGAAGCGCGCGAGGCGCACATCTTAGGCCGGCCGCCACGGCTGGAACCGCTCGACCCGGAGCAGTTTGGCGAGGAGGAACTGCAGTTCGTGCGCGACCTCTGGCAGGCCATGGGCATTGCCCCGCTGCCGCAGCTGCCGGAGTACTTCGCCACCATGCTGCGCTACCCGGTGCTGGTGCAGCGGCAGGCGGAGATGTCCACCGCCCTGAACAACGGCAAGCTGCCCTTCCGCGCGCGCGAGCTGATCATCCTGCGGGTGGGCTGGCTCTGCCAGGCGCCTTTCGAGTGGGCACAGCACGTGAAGGCGGGCAAGCGCGCGGGCCTGACCAGCGAGGAGATCGACCGGGTGACCCGCGGCTCGGCGGACCCCGAATGGGAGGAGGCGGACCGCGCCATCCTCGCCGCGGTGGAGGAGATGTTCGCCGACGCGATGATCTCCGATGAGACCTTCGCCACCCTGGAAAAGCACTTCAGCATGGACCAGATAGTGGAAATCCCCTTCACCGTTGGCGCCTACCAGGCCACCGCCTACCTGCAGAACAGCTGGCGTTTCCGGCTGATGCCGGGGGTCGGGGGCCTCAGCGACCGCTGACCGGGCGAATCCCCCCGCGGTCACTCCGGCACTGCCCGCGGGCCGGGATTTCTATATAATCCCCCTGTTTTTGGGGGAAATTCTGCTGCATCTACATGTCCAGCCAGCAATTTGAGATTGGCGTCGCGTCCTGGAGCACCTGGCTGCCAGCGGGCGACGCTGCCCTGTGCAGCACCTTCCGTGACGCCGGCCTGCGCCGGGAAGTGCTCGACAAGCCCGCCCTCGCCTCCGTCCCCGCGCTGCAGCGGCGGCGCCTCGGCCCGCTGGCGCGGGTGGTGTTCCAGGTGCTCGGTGAGTGCATGGGCGAGATCGTCGACGAGCCGGTGATCTTCAGTTCGCGGATGGGGGAGATCCAGCGCACCCAGGGCATCCTCGAGGCCATCGCGGCACAGGAGCAGGTGTCGCCGGCGGCCTTCAGTCTCGCGGTGCACAACGGCATCGCCGGGCTCTGGTCACTGGTGCACGGGGTGCACGCCCCGCTGCTGGCGCTGGCGCCGGGGGATTGCAGCCCGGTGCCGGCGCTGCTGGAAGCCCTCGGCCACCTGGCGGAGCGGCCCGGGGAGTGCGTGTCGGTGGTCTGTTACGAAGAAGCGCTGCCCGCCTTTTACCAGCCCTATCTGGACGGTCCGCCGCAGCCGGTGGCTGTTGCCCTGCGCCTCTGCGCTCCCGCGCAGGCGCGCCAGGTCCTGACCCTGGGCCAGCTCGAGCCGGCGGCCAGCGCCGGGGGCGCGCACTTCCAGAGCCTGATCGACCTGCTGCACCGCGATGTGCGGAGCGTGGTGCTGGACGAGCGACAGTGTCGCTGGCAACTCGGGTTCGCCGCGTGAGCAGGCGGCTCAACCACCTCTGGCGAGTCTTCGCCACCGGGCTCAGCTTTAGCCTGTTCGGCCTCGGCGGGGTGTTGCTCGGGGTGCTGGTGCTGCCGCTGGTGGCGCTGGTGACAAGGGACCGGGAGCTGCGCGTGCGCCGTTGCCGCAAGGTGGTGCACTACGCCTTTCGCCTGTTCGTCGGCCTGATGAAGCACCTCGGCGTGCTCACCTACTCGGTGGAGGGGGCGGAGCAGTTGCACAGCGGCGGCATGCTGGTGGTAGCCAACCACCCGACTTTGATCGATATCGTGTTTCTCGTCTCGCTGATTCCCAACGCGACCTGTATTGTTCGCGAAGGTCTGGCGCGCAATATTTTTACCCGCGGTCCGGTGGGCTGGGCCGGCTACATCGCCAACGACAGCGGCGAGGGCCTGCTCGATGCCTGCGTTGAGGAATTGCGCCGCGGCAGCAACCTGGTGGTGTTCCCGGAAGGTACCCGCTCGGTGCAGGGTGCCAGGCTGCGCTTTCGCCGCGGCGCAGCCTATATCTGGCAGCGCTCGGCTTGCGAGCTGGTTTTCGCCACCCTGCGCTCGGACCCGCCGACGCTGGCCAAGCACGCCAGCTGGTACGCGGTACCCGAGCGCCGTTTCCACTACAGCATGCAGTTGCGCGATGCTGGTAACCCGGCGGTGCGGGCGGCCATTCCCGACTCCGCGGATGACCCGCGCCAGATCAATCGCAACTGGCAGAACTATTTCCAACAAGAGTTAGCGACATGAGTGACCTCGAGCTACAAATCAAGCAGCTGATCATCAGTGCCCTCGACCTCGAGGACATGACCCCGGCGGACATCCCCAGCGAGGAGCCGCTGTTCGAGGGCGGCCTCGGCCTCGATTCCATCGACGCCCTGGAGCTGGGCATCGCCCTGCAGCAGGCCTTCGGTGTCAGCATCGATGCCGAGGACGAAAATACCAGCGAGTACTTCCACTCGGTGAAGAACCTCGTCGCCTTCGTCACTGCGCACAGCGCAAGCCCCGTGCAGGAGAACTGAACGATGCAGTCACGGGAAGAAATCTACGCCGTACTCAGTGGCCTGCTGGTCAACATGTTCGAGGTCGACGCGGCGGCCATCAGCGGCTCCGCTGACCTCTACCAGGACCTCGATGTGGACAGTATCGACGCCATCGACCTGGTGGTGGAGCTGCGCAGCATCACCGGCAAGCAGATCGACCCTGACGAGTTCAAGAGCGTGCGGACGGTGGATGACGTCGTCGACGCCGTGGCGCGTATCCTGCACCTGTCATGAAGCGGCTTGTCCAGGGGCTGCTGGCGGCACTGCTGGTCGCCTATCCCCTGCTGGTGTATTTCGGTATCCAGGCACTGCCCCCCGCGACCTTCGGCCTCTGCCTCGGCCTGCTCGCCCTGTTGCGCCTGGCCCTGCTGCGGCGCGGCCCCGCGGGCACGCTGCTGCAGGCCGCGCTGGCCGTCATCCTCCTGCTGGTGGTTGCCTGCGCAGTGCTGGCCGGCCGTGCCGAGGCCTACCGCTACTACCCGCTGGCGGTCAACGCGGCGCTGCTGACGCTGTTTGCCGGCAGCCTGTGGCGCGGCCCGCCGCTGGTGGAGCGGCTGGCGCGACTGGCGGAACCCGAGCTGCCACCCCACGCGGTGGCTTACACCCGCAAGGTCACCGTCGCCTGGTGCGCCTTCTTTATCTGCAACGGCCTCGTCGCCTGGTATACCGCAGTGTTTTGCGAGCTGGCGGTGTGGGCGCTCTACAATGGCCTGCTGTCCTACCTGCTGATGGGCCTGATGTTCGCCGGGGAGTGGCTGCTGCGGCGCCGGGTGCGGAGGAAGGCCGATGCCCTCTCCGTTTGAGCTGCGCGCTCTGGGCACTCTGTGCGAGACGAGTTTCCCTGCGCAGCACCGGGTCGCCCGCGGCCGCGATGGCGAGATCAGCTGGGGCCAGCTAATGGCCGACGTCGGCCGTTTGCGGGTCGCCTGGCGCGACGCGCTGGAGGTCGAGCCCGCCGCTGGCTGTGCGCTGTTTCTCCCCGACTGTTACGACTTCGCGGTCGCCCTGTTCGCGCTGCTCGCCGAGGGGCGGCAGGTCCTCCTGCCGGGGGAGGGCAGCGCCAGCGTGGCGAGCGCACTGCGCGCCCGCGGCGCGCTGCTGGCCGGCGAATTCGATGCCGCGGCCTGCCTGCCGATCGCGGCGCGCGGCGAAGGCGGCGGCGAGGAAAGCTTCAGCCTGGGCGGCGAACTGGTGGTATTCACCTCGGGTTCCAGTGGCGAGCCCAAGGCGATCGCCAAGCAGCTGGGGCAACTGGATGCGGAGGTCGCCGCGCTGGAGGCGAATTTCGGCGCGCTGGCGGGCGCCGGGGCAACAGTACTCGGCACGGTCAGTCACCAGCATTTCTACGGCCTGCTGTTCCGTTTCCTCTGGCCACTGCTGTCCGGCCGGCCTCTCTGGCGCACGGCATTCCTCGACAACATGGCACTTGCCCGGCGCAGTGCCGAACTGTCCGCGGCCTGTTGGGTCATGGGTCCGGGCCACCTGCACCGGCTCGAGCCGGCGCTGCCCTGGAGCGCGCTGCGCGGCCGCGTCAACGCGGTGTTCTCCGCCGGCGGCCCACTGCGCTGGGCGCCCGCAGTGACGCTGCGAGAGGAGCTGGGTCAGGCGCCGATAGAAATACTCGGCAGCTCCGAGACCGGTGCGGTGGCCTGGCGCCAGCGCGGCGCGGAGGCGGATCGCTGGCAAGCGCTGGCGCCGGTGGCGCTGGCCCGCTCAGAGCGCGGCGCGCTGCAGGTGCGCTCGCCCTTTCTCGCCGACGACGCCTGGTTTGAAACCGAGGACCAGGTCGAGTTTGCCGACGACGGCAGTTTTTGTCTCGGCGGCCGGCTCGACCGCATCGCCAAGCTGGGCGGCAAGCGCATCGCCCTGCCCGAGGTGGAATCGGCATTGCTGGGCTCGCCGTGGATCGGCGAGGCCCACTGCCTTCCCCTGGCGGGAGAGAGCGATCGTATCGGCGCGCTGCTGGTACTCAGCGCAGCCGGGCGAGACAGGTTGACGGCCTCGCACCAGGCGGAATTCATCCGCGCCCTGCGTGCGCAGCTCGCCGCGGCGCTGCCGCCGCTGGCCATCCCGCGGCGCTGGCGTATCCTGCCCTACCTGCCCTTCAACGCCCAGGGCAAGCTGCCGCCGCAACGGGTCGCGGCGATGTTTCGCGGGCCCCGCGCCCCCGCCGTACTGGCGCTGCAGCGGGAGGGCGAGCGCCTCGTGCTGGCCTTGTGGGTGGATCGCAGCTGTCCCTATTTCGCCGGGCATTTTCCCGCCGGCGCGGTCCTGCCCGGGGTCACCCAGGTGATGTGGGCGGAGCTGCTGGCGCGGGAGTACCTCGGCCTGGCAGGGAGCTTCGGCGGCATGCAGCAGCTCAAGTTCAAGGAGATCGTGCGCCCGGATACGCAGCTGCAGCTGGAGCTGCAACTCGACCGCCAGGGCGAGGCGGAGCTGCGCCTGGGCTTCCGCTACAGCTCGCCGGCAGGCGAGCACAGCCAGGGCCGGCTGGTCTTCCGGGACGCCTGATGCAGAACCCGGTCATTCTCATCCCGGTCTACAACCACCCGGACACCATCGGCCCGCTGGTGCAGCGCCTGCTGGCCTACGATCTCCCCCTGCTGCTGGTCAACGACGGTTCCGACCAGCGCTGCAGCGCGGTGCTGCGCCAGCTCGCCGCCGCCCAGCCCGCGGTGATCCTGCTCGAGCGCGAACGCAATGGCGGCAAGGGCGCCGCGGTGAAGAGCGGCCTGCGCGAGGCGGCGCGGCTCGGCTACAGCCACGCCCTGCAGCTGGATGCTGACGGCCAGCACGACAGCGGCGAGGTCGGTCGCCTGCTGGCGCTGCTGGCGGCGCATCCCGAGGCAGTGATCAGCGGTGCGCCGGAGTACAGCAATGTGCCGGCGCTGCGCTACTACGGCCGCTATCTCACCCATGTCTGGGTCTGGATCAACACCCTCTCGCTGGATATCCGCGACTCCATGTGCGGTTTCCGCGTCTACCCGCTGGCGCCGACGCTGGCGGTGATCGACAGCGCGGCTACCGGTGACCGCATGGACTTCGACCTGGAGATTCTCGTCCGCCTGCACTGGGCCGGGGTGCCGGTGCTGCAGTTCCCGACGCCGGTGCACTATCCCGAGGACGGCATCTCCCACTTTCGCGGCCTGCACGACAACCTGCTGATCAGCTGGGCCCACACCCGGCTGTTCTTCGGCATGTGCCGCCGGGCGCCCGCACTGCTGGCGCGCCGCTGGAGGGCCCATGGGGCGGGCTGAGCGCTGGTCGGAGATTGGCGAGGTGGGCTTTCTCACCGGCGTGCGCCTGCTCTTTGGCGCCTACCGTATCGGCGGCTTCCGCCTGTTCTACATCCTCCTGCAACCGGTGCTGCTGTACTACTTCCTCAGCAACCGCGTGGCCCGCGAAGCGTCCCTCGACTACCTGCGGCAACTGGCCGCCCACTGGCCCGACGCGGCAAGCCCGACACCCGGCTGGCGCAGCGCCTACCGGCATTTCAATGCCTTTGCCGCCAGCGCGCTGGATCGCCTAGCGGTGTGGTCGAACGCCGACATCCTCGAGCGCATCGACTTCCCCAACCATGAGCTGCTGCGCGCGCAGCTGGCGACTGGCCGCGGCGCGCTGCTGCTGGGCAGCCACCTCGGCAACCTGGAACTGTGCCGCGGCCTGTCGCTGCGCAACCCTGAGCTGAAGCTCAATATCCTCGTCCACACCCGGCATGCGGGGATGTTCAACCGCATGCTGCAGGAAGTGGTGGGGGAGAGCGCGATCACCCTGATCGAGGTCAGCGAGCTCAACCCGGCGACGGCGATACAGCTGCGCCAGTGCATCGAGCGCGGCGAGTTCGTCGCCGTGCTCGGGGATCGCGTGCCGCACAGCGCCAGTGCGCGCTGCACGCCGGCGAGCTTTCTCGGCCGCGAGGCGAATTTCCCCGACGGCCCGTTTATACTCGCCTCACTGCTCAAGTGCCCGGTCTATACCCTGTTCTGTGTCCGGGAGGGCGAGCGCTATCGCATTCACAGCGAAAAGTTTGCCGACTGCGTGGCCCTGCCGCGCGCTGACCGGCAGCGGGCCCTGCAGCCACTGGTGGCGCGCTTTGCCCGGACCCTGGAGGACATGGTGCAGCGATACCCCCTGCAATGGTTCAATTTCTTCCCCTTCTGGGAGCAGGAGTGATGGCAGTGCCACGGCCTGTCTGCGGAGTGTGCAATGGCTGAGTGTTTTGCCGAGGCGGAAGTCGAGGTCGCAGTGCCCTTTCACGATATCGACGTGATGGGTATCGCCTGGCACGGCCACTACGCCAAGTACCTGGAGCTGGCGCGCACGGAGTTGCTGCAGGCGATCGACTACGACGTCGAGGCGATGCGCGAGTCCGGCTACCTGTGGCCGGTGATCGAACTCAACATCCGCTACGCCCAGCCGCTGCTGTACCGCCAGCGGGTGCGGGTGTGCGCGCGGCTGGTGGAAATCGAGAACCGGCTGAAGATCGACTACCGCCTGTTCGATGCTGCCAGTGGCAAGCGCCTGTGCCGTGCCCACACGGTGCAGGTGGCAGTGGAAGCCGCCAGCGGGGAGATGCAGTTCGCCAGCCCGCCGGTACTGTGGCAGCGGCTGGGCTTGCCGCGGTGAGCTGCCGGCACGCGCTGGCCGCACTCCTGCTGCTGGCCCACTGCCTGCCGGCACTGGCGGGCCCGGAGCTGCTGCAGGCGGTGGCCGGGCGGCTGGAGTACCGGCAGGGGGTGGCCGGTGCCTTCACCCAGTCGAAGTATTTATCCTTCATGAGCCGCCCATTGGTTTCCAGCGGGCATTTCAGTCTCAGCGCCGACGCGGGCCTGCGCTGGCAGGTGGAGGCGCCGGTCTCCTCGCTGATGACGGTGCGCGATGGCGTGGTGACGCTGGATGGCCAGCCGGTGCAGGACAGCGGCGTCGGCCGCCTGATGGCGCGCATCATGCGCGGCTTCATGCACGGCGAACTGGAGCAAATCAGCGAGGGCTTCAGCGTCAGCGGAGAATTGCAGCCCGCGCATTGGTCCCTGGCCCTGGCACCGCGCAACCCGCTGATGGCCACGGTGATCAGCGAAATCCGCGTGCGTGGCGACACTTACCTGCAGTGGGTGGAGGTGCGGGAAACCTCCGGTAACAGCACCACCATCGCATTCAGTGCGCTGCACGAGGCGGATCGGGAAGCGGATGCCGGCGGCCACTGAACGCGCGGGCAGCGCGGCACCCGTACTGTGGCTGGGACTGGTACTGCTGCTAGGCCTGCTGCTGGTCCTGCGCTGGCCCGGCCCGGGCTGGCTGGCCACGGACTTCCAGCGCCTGCTGCCGGCGCTCGCTGTGGACCCCTGGGAAGCGCGCGCCAGTGCGGCCGCAGCGGCGAGCTACGAGGGCCAGTTGCTGCTGCTGGCCCGCGGTGCGGGCGCTGCGGGGTTCCTGCAACAGGCGCGTGAACAACTGGTCGCCGCCGGCTTTGCCGCAGCCGATTTCGAGCAGCAACAGGCCGCGGCCTGGCGGCAGCTCGGCGCCCTGCAGCAACCCCATGCCATCGGCCTGGCGACAGCTGCCGATCGCGAACTGCTGGCGAGCGATCCCGAGGGCTATTTCACCCGCCTGCGCAATCTCCTCTATTCGCCCCTTGGCGGTCCCTGGCTGAACGGCCTCCCCCGGGACCCCCTCGGCCTGTGGCGCAGTTTCAGCCTGGCCGCAGCGCCGCAGCCTCCCGCCGGCGAGTTCGAACTGCTCGCCCTGCAGGTACCTGCGGCGCAACGCGGCTTCGGCCGTATCGAGGGGCTCTACCCGCTGTATCTCGACCTCGTCGGGCAGGCGCAGCGACGGGACCTGGAATTTCGCGCCCTCGGCGCGCCGCTGTACACCGCCTATGGGGTACAGAGCGGGCAGCGCGAGATGACGACCATCGGCGGCGCATCGTTGCTGGCGCTGCTGTCGCTGTTGCTGTGGGCGCTGCGCAGCGGCCGCGCCCTGCTGCTGAGCCTGCTGGTGGTGGGTAGCGGGATTGGCGGCGGTTTCGCCCTCACCCTGCTGCTGTTCCAGCAGGTGCACCTGCTGGCGCTGGTGCTGGGCGCCACCCTGGTGGGCATCGCCGCGGACTACGCCTTCCACTACCTGTGCCACTCGCTGCTCCCCGGATGGCAACCCGCCGACGGCCTGGGCCCGGTGTTTCGCGGGCTCTCGCTGAGCGCCGCTACCAGCGTGCTCGGCTTCGCCAGCCTGGTGCTGCTGCCTTTCCCCGGGCTGCAGCAGATGGGCTGTTTCATGGCTGCCGGCCTGCTCGCCAGTTATCTCAGCGTGTGCCTGCTGTTCCCAGGCCTTTACCGGGTCGCCCCTCGCGGCGAGTTGCCGCGCCTGTTCCGCCGCGCGCCGCTCGCCGGCCGCGCGCCCCACTGGCTCTGGCTGCTGCTGGTGCTGCTGGCGCTGCCCGGTGTCCTGCGCCTGCAGGCACAGGACGAGCTGCGCGATTTCTACGCAGCGCCGCAGCGCCTGCAGGCGGACCAGCAGGCGCTGGAAAGCCTGCTGGGCAGCGGCCAGGACAGCCGCTTCCTGCTGCTGCGCGCGGCGGATATGGAGAGCCTGTTACAGCGCGAGGAAGCGTTGCGCCAGCAGCTGCCGGCGCTGCGCGGCGGCGTCAGTGCACTGGTGCCCAGTGCCGCCGCGCAGGGAGAGACTATCGAGTTGCAGCGCCACCTGCTGCGCAGTGGTGAATTGCGGGGCTGGATTGAATCCCTGGGCCTCGCCGAAGCGGCGGTGAGCGACTACCTGCAGGCGCTGGAAGCGCCCTTCCAGCCGCTGACGGCGGCGGCGCTGCTGGCGCAGGAGCTGCCCCTGGGCAGCGGCGGCTTCCTCGGCTGCGACGGCGGGATCTGTGCCAGCTGGCTGCCGCTGCCGGGGACAGTCGACAGCCAGGAGTTGCAGCGGGCAGTGGCGCTGGACGGCGTCGCCGTCATCGAGCCGGTGGCCCAGATCAACCGCCTGCTGGCACAGTACCGCGGCCAGGCCCTGGTAATGCTGCCGCTGCTGGCGCTGGTGGTGGCGGCGGTGCTGTGGCTGAGCCTCGGCTGGGCCGCGGCGCTCTACCTGCTGGCCCTGCCGCTGGCGGCGGCGCTGTTGAGCTTCGGCCTGCTCGGCTGGCTGCGCGGCAGTTACAGCATCGTCAACCTGCTGGCCCTGTTGCCGGTGGCCGGGGTGGCGCTGGATTTCGCCATCTTCCGCCGCCTGGCCACGGCGCCCTCCCAGCCGGCCGTGCTGCTGGCGGTGAGCCTGTCGGCGCTGACCAGCCTGCTGGCCTTCGGCATGCTGGCCTTCTCGGCGACGCCAATCATCAGCGACTTCGGTTACAGCATCGCCAGCGGCCTGCTGTTCGCCTGGCTGCTGTGCTGGCTGCGCCCGCCGCGGGGCCCGGGAGACCGCGCATGACCCGCTGGCTGGCGCTTACACTGACCTGCCTGCTGCTCGGCGCCTGCAGCCTCTGGCCAGCGCGGCCGCCGCTGGCCGGGGTGTCTCTGGGTACGGTAGTGGAGGGTGAGCTGGAGTTGCAGGCGGTCCTGCAACTGGACTACGCCGGGGAGAGCCACCAGTACCTGCTGGCGCTGAACGTACAGGACGGGCAGGCGCAACTCGCGCTGCTCACGGCCCAGGGTGCACCGCTCTACAGCATCGCCCAGGCGGCGGGCGACACGCGCAGCCGCAGGCAGCTGGGCGCGCCGCCGGGCTTGCCGGCGGATGCCCTGCTGGGTTATATCGCACTCGCCTACGCTGCGCCGGCGCGGCTGGCGGCCCAACTTGACGCCGCCGGGCTGTCCCTGCGGTTGCAGGGCGATACAAGAAACTACAGCGGGGCACGGGGGGAGCCAGTGATCACGGTAGAGTATTTCGAACAGGGGGTAGCGCTACCGGCAGCGCAGCTGGTGGACCGGCCGCGCGACCTGCGCCTGCACATCCGCCCGCTGGCGGACGCCGGCCAGGCGGTTTCACTACTTTACGGGCGCGCAGGCGCGCGCACGGACAGCCCATGTACTACCTGAACGAACTCGGCCTGCTGTGCACCCTGGGTGCAGACAAGGCCAGCGTGCGCCGCGCGCTGGTGCAGGCCGGCGCGCCCCTGCCGCAGCCGGACACCCTGCTGCGCCCGCGCGGGCCCTACCGGGTGGGGGAGGTCGACGCCGGGCTGGCGCCCCTGCCCGCGCCACTGGCGGGCTACGACTGCCGCAACAACCGGCTCGCGGCGGCGGCCCTGGAGCAGCTGGCCACGGCGGTGGCCGCGGCGGTCGAGCGCTACGGCGCACAGCGTATCGGCGTGGTGATGGCCACCAGCACCTCCGGCATCGCCGCCACCGAGGCGGCCCTGGCTGTGCAGCGGCGCGGCGGCGACAGCTCCGCCGGCTTTCACCCGCGGCAGGGCATCATGGGCGGGCTGGGCGATTTCAGCGCCGCCTTCCTCGGCCTGCACGGCCCCTGTTACACCCTCTCCACCGCCTGCTCCTCCTCCGCCAACGCGGCCCTCAGCGCGCGCCGCCTGCTTGCCAGCGGTGCCTGCGACGCGGTGGTTTTCGGCGGTGTGGACAGCCTCTGCGAACTGACCCTGCAGGGTTTTGGCGCGCTGGAAGCCCAGTCGGCGGGTTGCAACCGGCCCTTCGCCGCGGACCGGGACGGGATCAACATCGGCGAGGCAGCGGCGATCTTCCTGATGAGCCGCGAGCCGCGGGGGCCGCGCCTGGCCGGCGGCGGCGGGAGTTCCGACGCCTACCACATCTCCGCGCCGCACCCCGAGGGCGACGGCGCCTGGCGGGCCATGTCGGCGGCGCTGGCGGATGCCGGCCTGGCGCCCCGGGATATCGACTACCTCAACCTGCACGGTACCGGCACGCCGCACAACGACAGCATGGAGAGCAAGGCGGTGGCGCGCCTGTTCGGCGAGGCGCTGGCCTGCAGTTCGACCAAGGCCTACACCGGCCACACCCTCGGCGCCGCCGGGGCGCTGGAACTGGGCCTGTGCTGGCTGCTGCTGACCACCGACGAGGGCTGGCGCCTGCCCCCCGCGCTGTATCGCGAGCAGCGCGACCCGGCGCTGCCGGCCATCCACCTGGCGGACGGGGCGGCGCTGCCGGCGGTACGCCGCCCGCGCTACTGCCAGAGCAATTCCTTCGCCTTTGGCGGCAGTAATGTTTCCCTGATACTGGAGCGCGCTGATGACTGAAGCAATCGAGATCGCACAGCTGTTGCCCCACGCCGCGCCGATGGTGCTGCTGGACCAGCTGCTGGCGGCGGACGCGACGACCATCACCTGCGCCCTGGCGGTGCGCGCCGACGGCCTGTTCGACAGCGACGGCAGCGTTCCCGCCTACCTCGGCGTGGAGTACATGGCGCAGGCGGTGGCGGCCTTTTCCGGCCTCGAGCAACGGCGCCTGGGCCAGCCGGCCCGGGTCGGCTTCCTGCTCGGCACGCGGCGTTTCGAGACCAGCGTGGCGAGCCTGGCGGTGGGTACGCAACTGCAGGTGCGGGCGGAAAAACTCATCCGCGGCAGCAACGGCATGGCGTCCTTCGCCTGCACGGTCAGCGGCGCGGGGGTGGCACAGAGCGCAACGCTGTCGGTGTTCGAGCCGGGCGATGACGCGGTGCGGGCGATGCTCGAAGGAGAGAGTGAATGAGCGAGAAAACGGTGCTGGTGACAGGTTCCAGCCGGGGTATCGGCCGGGCCATCGCCCTCGACCTGGCCCGGGCCGGTTACGCGCTGGTGCTGCACTGTCGCAGCGGGCTGCAACAGGTTCAGGAAGTGCAGGCGCAGATCGAGGGCGGCGGCGGCAGTGCCCGCCTGCTGCAGTTCGACGTCGCCGACCGCGCCGCGGTTGCAGCGGCGCTGGAGGCGGACATCGAAGCACACGGTGCCTACTACGGCGTGGTCTGCAACGCCGGGCTGGCCCGCGACAACGCCTTCCCGGCGATGAGCGGCGAGGACTGGGACGGGGTCATCCACACCAACCTGGACAGTTTCTACAATGTCCTGCACCCGCTGGTCATGCCGATGATCCGCCGCCGCGCGCCGGGGCGGATCGTGACCATCGCCTCGGTTTCCGGAGTCATGGGCAACCGCGGCCAGGCCAATTACTCGGCGGCCAAAGCTGGTATTATTGGCGCGACCAAGGCGCTGGCACTGGAATTGGCGAAACGCAATATAACCGTCAACTGTGTGGCCCCGGGTCTAATCGAAACCGAGATGCTGGAGGGCGTCGCCATCGACGCCGCGCTGCCCTCCATTCCCATGCGCCGGTTGGGCGAGGCGCGCGAAGTCGCCGCCGCGGTCCGCTTCCTGTTGAGCGAGGACGCGAGTTATATCACCCGCCAGGTTCTCTCGGTCAACGGCGGACTGTGTTGAAGTAGCTGAAGCAATATGAATAGGGTCGTTATCACCGGCGGGGGTTGTGTCTCCGCCATCGGCAATCGCTGGGAGGAGCAATTCACCCGGCTGCGCGAGGCGCGCAACGCCATCCGCCACATGGCGGAGTGGGCGGAGTACGAGGGCCTGTTCACCCGCCTGGCCGGACCGGTGGACTGGAGCCGGCCGCAGGAGTGGTCGCGCAAGTCCCTGCGCTCCATGGGCCGGGTGGCACAGATGTCGGTACAGGCCACCGCGGACGCCCTGGCCGACGCCGGTCTCAGCGGCGACCCCGTCCTCGCCAGCGGCGCGACGGGCATCGCCTACGGCTCCTCCGCCGGCGCCACCGACGCACTGGCCGAATTCGGCAACATGCTCAACAACAAGCGCACCGAGGGCCTCAACGCCACCAGCTACATCCGCATGATGAGCCACACCGCGCCGGTGAATATCGGTGTTTTCTTCGGCATCAAGGGGCGTATCTACACCACCTCGAGCGCCTGCACCTCGTCCAGCCAGGGCATCGGCTATGGCTACGAGGCGATCCGCCACGGCCTGCAGACAGTGATGCTCTGCGGCGGAGCGGAGGAGCTCTGCCCCACCGAGGCGGCGGTGTTTGACACCCTCTACGCCACCTCTACCCGCAACGACCAGCCGGAGGCCACGCCGCGGCCCTTCGACGCCGCTCGCGACGGGCTGGTGATCGGCGAGGGCGCCTGTACCCTGGTGCTGGAGGAACTCGAGCACGCCCGGGCCAGGGGGGCGAAAATCTACGCCGAGATCATCGGTTTCGGCACCAACTCCGACGGCCTGCACGTGACCCAGCCGGACCACGATTCCATCTGCCGGGTCATGCAACTGTCCATGGCCGACGCCAAGGTCGGCGCCGGGGATATCCAGTATGTCAGCGCCCACGGCACCGCCACCGAGCGCGGCGATATCGCCGAGAGCAACGCCACCCGCGAGATGCTCGGCCGCGACGTCGCCATCAGCGCGCTGAAGAGCTACACCGGCCACACCCTCGGCGCCTGCGGTTCGCTGGAGGCCTGGGTGACGGTGAACATGATGCGCGAGGGCTGGTTCCACCCCACGGTGAACCTGGAGCAAGTCGACGAGCGCTGCGCCGAGCTGGACTACATCACCGGCGCGGGTCGCGAGATGGCCTGCGAACTGGCGATGTCGAACAACTTCGCCTTCGGCGGCATCAACACCTCGCTGCTGTTCCGCCGCTGCGACTGAGCCGGATGATCACTGCCGGCAGTACTGCCAGAGGCTGTTGAGGCGCTTTTCCGCGTTGGCTGCGTAGGGGTTGCGCTTGTCCCAGGCGTAGCCGGCGAGGATGGAGGAGATCATTGCGCGGATGCTCTCGCTCTGTTTTTCGTAGAAGAAAATTTCCCGCAGGCGGCCGTCGTACCAGGCGTTGACGAAGGCGCGGAAGGTATCGACTCCCTCCTTGAGCGGCCGCGCGTAATCCGCCTGCCAATCCACTTCCTCGCCGCGCAATTGCCGGTCCAGCGCCGCGACGGCCAGGCTCGCCGAGCGCATGGCGATGGTCACGCCGGAGGAAAACACCGGGTCGAGAAATTCGCCGGCGTTGCCGAGCAGGGCGTAGCCCTTGCCGGTCAGTTGCGAGACGTTGGCCGAGTAGCCGCTGATCTGGCGCGCGGGGGTATCCCAGCGGGCATTGCGCAACAGCGCCGCCAGGGTCTCGTCTTCGGCCACGATCTGCTGCAGCCGCGCGGACGGATCGTCGGCGAAGCGCTGGAAGAATTCCGGCTCGGCAACCACGCCGAGGGAGCAGCGGCCGTCGCTGAAGGGAATAAGCCAGTACCAGACATCGGCGTGCTGGGGGTGGATGGTGATGAGGATTTTTTCCCGGTCGAATTCGGTGTCGGCTATGTTGTCCTCGATGTGGCAGAACAGCGAGGCGCGGACGGGAAAGCCCGAGGGCTGTTCGAGCTCGAGCAGGCGCGGCAAGACGCGGCCGAAACCGCTGGCGTCGAGGAGGAAGCTGGCGCTGAACTCGCTGCTGCTGCCGTCGGGCAGCGTGCAGCTGACCCGCGGTTTTTCCCCGTCGAGATCCACCGCGGTGATGCTGTGCCGGTAGCGGATGTCGGCGCCCATGCGCGCCGCCTCGTCGGCCAGCAGCTTGTCGAAGTCGGCGCGCCGTACCTGGTAGGTTTCCCCCGGGCCGGGGGAGAACTTCTGCCGGAAATCGAAACCGTGGTAGCGGCCGCGGTGCAGGAACATGGCGCCGTTCTTGCGCTGGAAACCGGCCGCGGCGACCGCCGCACCCATGCCCGCTTCCTCGATGAAATTCATGCAGTAGGGCAGGAGGCTCTCGCCGATGGAGAAGCGCGGGAAGGTCTCCCGTTCGAGCACCAGGGCGCGATAACCCTTCTGTACCAGCAGTGCCGCGGCGATGGCCCCGGAGGGGCCGGCGCCGATTACGATTGCATCAAAGTCCTGGGTGCTCATGTGCCTGCATGCGACGGATCCAAACCAGCGATAATAGGCAAAGAGACTGCCAGCGCATAGTGCGGCACGCCAGGACCCTGGCGATTCGCCGGGATTTTTATCGCTTCCTCGCCAGTCCGGTGGCGATGGCCTGCAGGGCCTGCGGACTGAAGTTGCCACCGGCAGGCGCTTCCGCCGCGGGCGGAGGAAAGGAGAGGTCCAACTGGTAATGCTCCTCGATCCAGGCCACCTCGGGGCCGGATGCGCTGCGCACCCGTTCCCGCACCGCCTGCGGCACCGTGTATTTGCCCCCCGGTACACTGAGCAGTGGCTGTATCGAGTAGCGTTGCCGTTCGGGGTTCGCCTGCCCGGCGATAAACTGGGGAACCGCCTGGTTCAGCGCGTCCAGCAGTTGCGCCGCCTCGGCGCTGATGCTGCTGTTTTCCGCTTTTTGTTCGCTGAAATCTGTAGCTGAATCGATACCCAGCTGGCGCAGGAATTCACTGGTCAGGCCGCGCGGATTTTCCAGCGCGCGGTGAAAGCTGTAGCAGATGATATTTTCCCCGCCGAAATTTGCCTCGAACATTTCGAACAGTGCCCGCAATCGCTTGAAGGGTGGTGCCTGGTAGAGATTCTCCAGCCGCGCACCCACCCGCAGGCGCTGCTGGATCTCGCTGGCCAGGGCGTGCTCGGGGTGGCGCACGCAGGCGATGACTTTCACCGACTCGGCGATGCCGCGGCACCATTCGGCCAGCGCCCGGGCGTCCACGTCCTTGAAGTTGCACACGCTCTCGGCGGAGATCAGCAGGTCCCGGGCCGTGGTCGCGGCGAAGCCCGCGGCCAGCTGCTGCAGGCAGGTGCCGGTGTAATTCTGCAATTCCGCGTTACTGTGGATGCCGATGGTCGGCAGGCGGCGCTGGGCCTCCGGGTGCGCGCAAAACAGGGCGCGGACGAAGCGCGAGTGGTTGCCGCGGAAGGGCGGGTTTTCCGGGAAACCGCGCGGGTAGTGAATGCCGTGCTGCGATTCCAGCAACGCGGCGTTGTCCAGCAGCACGCGCTGGATCGAGGTTGTGCCGGTCTTGCTGAGCCCGACATGCAGGTAGAGGGTGTTGAACTTGCGTGCCAGTTCCATGCTTGTGTTCTAGCGCTATCCGAGCGTCGAAAATATACCCACCCGGGGCGGGAAAGGCGAGCGGCTTGTCGGCTCAGCCCATGCCCGCGAGAGTTGCCTGATCGGCTGCCAGTTCGCGCCGGGAAAGCAGTGGTGTACTGCGAAACAGGCGGAAGCGGGTGACGGATTCAGCTTGCGCCGAAATCCTCTGCTCTTGCCTGACTGATATCGCCACGCGATAGCGGCTGTCGGGGGAGAGCAGCCAGCTGCGCCAGCGCGCCGGGCTGTCCTCGATGCCGGCGGCGAAGCGCAGGGTGATTTTGTCATTGATGGCCGAGCCGGGTCGCTCGCCTATGCTGAAGCTGAAGTTCTTGAGGGGCGTCGCGAAGATGCCACCGCCGCAGGCCTTGATGTAGGACTCCTTGAGCGTCCAGTAGTCGAAGAAGCGGCTGCGCTGTTGTTCCTCGGGCAGGGTGAAAAGCTCGGCCAGTTCCTCGGCGGCGAAATGCTGCTCGGCGATCGCCGCGAGATTGTTCTGGCGCTGTATGTCCTCCACGTCGCTGCCGATCTCGCCGCTGGCCGTGACGGCGCAAATGATCAGGTCGCGGGTGTGGCTGAGGTTGAAGCGCAGCGGCAGCGGCGGGTCGACAATTTCCGGCTTGCCCTTGTCGCCGACAATGAAGCGCCAGTCCGCCGGAGCGACTGCTGCGTAGGCCGAGAGCAGGTCGCGGACAAAGGCGCGCGTTACCAGCGCGTTGTGCCGATGCTCCGGTGATCGGTAGCGCTGCTGGCGGAGTGCTTCCTCCGTCGACATCAGGCGGAAATAGCGCTCCAGCAGTGCGGGCTCGGTGATGGCCCCCGGGCGGGTCATCCACAGGTGGATTTCGCCGCGAGGCAGCTGCAGTTGTTGTTCAGGTTCCTGTGGCATGTTTCCTCAATCCCTGTGCCCGGAGCGGCGGGCATCTGGCGGGGTGTATTGCGCCACAGCCGGGACGTGGCAGGCAAGCGCAGAACGACGCCGCGGATGCACAGGCGATTAAACACCGGCTGCAATGTGCGTATAGTGCACTGGCTTCGCCCGGGGGCTCCCGCGGGGCGACGTCGGTACGAGACTGGAGTGAGTGGATGGAAAACCTGTTGCAGTGGTTGCCGCTGGCGCTGGCCATGCTGGGGACGGGCCTGTTTGCCGGGGTGCTGGCCGGCCTGCTCGGTGTCGGCGGCGGCATCGTCATTGTCCCGGTGCTGGATACCGCACTCGGCGTGATGGGTGTCGACCCGGCCATCCGCATGCATATCGCGGTGGCCACCTCCCTGGCCACTATTATCCTTACCTCGATCTCTTCCACCCGCGCCCACCACGCCAGGGGCGCGGTGGATTTTGCCCTGGCCAGGCAGTGGGGGGCCTTCATCCTGCTCGGCTCCGTCGCGGGCACCGTGCTGGCCAGTCGCATGGACAGCAGTGTGCTGTCCATGGTCTTCGCCGTGGTGGCGATACTGGTGGCGGCGAAGATGGTGTTGCCCACGGACAACCTGCGCCTGGCGGATCACGTGCCCGGGGGACTGCCGGGCAAGCTCCCGCCGCTGCTGATCGGCGGGCTGTCCTGCATGATGGGCATCGGCGGCGGCAGCCTCAGCGTACCGACGCTGACCCTGCTCAGCGTACCCGTGCATCGGGCGGTGGGCACCTCGGCGCTGTTTGGCCTGTTGATCGCGGTGCCCGGAACGCTGACCTACATCGTCACCGGCTGGGGCGACCCGCGCCTGCCCGGCGGCAACCTGGGCTACGTGAGCCTGCTGGGCTTGTGCCTGATCGCGCCGACCACAGTACTGGCGGCACCGCTGGGGGCGAAGCTCGCCCACCGGCTGAACCAGCGCCAGTTGTCGCTGGTATTCGGTAGTTTCCTGCTGCTGGTGTCAGTGCGGATGCTCTATCGCGCATTCACCTAGCGCGCTTACTCTTCCAGCGTCACCACGTCGCCGACCAGCGTCACCCCGGCCATCAGCGCGCCATTACCGCACTCGAATTCAGTGCTGCTGACGAACTCCTGCTCCTTGTAGTAGCTGCGCAGGTTGATCACCGCGTTGCCGCCCTCCTGGATGATGCGATCCTGGAAGCTGAGCATGGCCGACAGGAAAGCCCACTGGCAGGCGAACTCGTCCGACTTGTTGAAGGCGTTGGTCTTCTTGTTCGACATGAATTCGCCATGCTCGGCCTTCACACGCGCGTGCGACTGGTCGCCGAAGTAGAATTTGTAGCCCTTGTTCAGGCGCTCCTTGGTCTCCGCCAGGTTCATCGCGTCGTCGATCGAGTAGCGGTTGCGGTCATCGCGGGCCGAGACCGCGCCGGGAAGCAGCAGGGCGGCCAGCAGGGCCATGGTGGTGAAGCGTTGCATAGTGTGGATTCCTTTCGTCGCATGGGCGGTTGTTGTGCTTGCCTGGACGCACGCTTGCACAAGCGTGTGCGGCGTAGAAAACCGTAGCACGCTACACCGGGCCTGTGCAGTCCCAATAGCGGATCGGGGCGCAGGAAAGCGGCGCCGGTGGGCGAATAACGATGGAATTTGTATGCTGGGGAAGATGGTGCCCGGAGACAGAATCGAACTGCCGACACGGGGATTTTCAATCCCCTGCTCTACCAACTGAGCTATCCGGGCGGAGGTCGCGAACGCGAGAGGCGCGTATTAAACCCGCGAAGGGCGGGGGAGTCAAGGGGGAAACGAACTCTGGTGGCGACTATCTCGAGCCGGGTTCCCGCACAGGCGGAAGTGTCGTTTCCGATGGGGGCGGCAGATATAAAAAACCCGGGCGCAGCCGCTGCCACGCCCGGGTTTGCTGTAGAGAGCCGTGCTTAGTAGCCAGCTTCCTTACAGGTTTTGATGATAGCCGCAGCGACCTTGTAGGGGTCAGCGTTGGAAGCCGGACGACGGTCTTCCAGGCGACCTTTCCAGCCGTCTTCAACCGTACCGATGGGGATACGGATGGAAGCGCCGCGGTCGGAGACACCGTAGCTGAACTCGTCGATGGCGGCAGTTTCGTGGCGGCCGGTCAGGCGCTGGTGGTTGTCGGCACCGTAGACGCTGATGTGGCGTTCGATGTTCTTGCCGAACTCCTCACAAATCGCGGTGAAGACTTCTTCCTTGCCCAGGTCGCGCATGGCGCCGTTGGAGAAGTTGGCGTGCATGCCGGAGCCGTTCCAGTCGGTGTCGCCCAGGGGCTTGGGATGCCACTCGATCCACAGGCCGTATTTCTCGGCGGTGCGCTCGAGCAGGTAGCGGCCCAGCCAGATTTCGTCGCCAGCGCGCTTGGCGCCCTTGGCGAAGATCTGGAATTCCCACTGGCCGGCAGCCACCTCGGCGTTGATACCTTCAACGTTCAGGCCGGCTTCCAGGCACAGGTCCAGGTGCTCTTCGATGATATCGCGGCAGAAGGCGTTCTTGGCGCCAACCGAGCAGTAGTAGGGACCCTGCGGGTCGGGGAAGCCACCGGCGGGGAAACCCGGGGGACGGTTGGTGGCGGAATCCCACAGGAAGTATTCCTGCTCGAAACCGAACCAGTAATCCTCGTCGTCTTCGCCTTCCATGATGGTGGCGCGGCCGTTGGATACATGGGGTGTGCCGTCGGCGTTGAGCACTTCGCACATTACCAGGTAGGAGTTCTTGCGATCCGGATCAGGAATGACCATCGCAGGCTTGAGCAGGCAGTCAGAGGCGTTGCCTTCGGCCTGCTCGGTGGAACTGCCGTCGAATGACCACATGGGGCATTTTTCCAGGGTGCCGTCAAAGTTGTTGCGGACCATGGTTTTGCTGCGAAGGCTTTGAGTCGGGTGGTAACCGTCAAGCCAGATGTATTCCAACTTACTTTTCATCTTGCGATTCTCTTTTGAGTACGGATTTCGGGAGGAGCCCATGTACTGGTAGCAAACCTCTAGCAGACTCAATGCCAGCAAAATTCATTCCAATTTGGGCGGCCTGCACCAAATAGAGGAAAAGCCCCCCAAAAATGAGCGTCTGCTGGGCTATTTGCCGTATCCGTCCTTCATTTCGACCGTATTCGAGGCGTCGGGCCAGCACGGACTGCACCTATATGGTGCAATAAATTTTGGCTCGCACCATTATAGACCATTGCTTGAGAGGGAGGCGAGACCCTGCGGAGCTCAGGCAGGTTCGCTCGCGTCGACGACGATGGCGGTAATGTTGTCGCGGCCCCCGCGCGCCAGGGCGAGTTCCACCAGTGCGTTGCAGCTATCCTCGGCTGCGCCGCGGGCCAGCAGGGTTTGGATATCGGAGAAGCCCACGGGGTTGTACAGGCCGTCGCTGCAGAGCAGGTAGCGGTCACCGCTGTGGACGCTGGCGAAGCCAAGGTCCGGCTTCACGCTCTCGCGAATGCCTACGGCGCGGGTCAGGACGTGCGCGGTGTGATGAGTTGCCTTTTCCTCGTCGGTCAATTCACCCCGCGCGTGTTTCTGCTGCGCCAGGCTGTGGTCTTCCGTGAGTTGTTCGAGTTCTCCCGCGCGCAGCCGGTAGAGGCGGCTGTCTCCCGCCCAGAGGAAAAAGCATTGATTGCCGTGGGCGAGCATTGCCACCACGGTCGTCCCCGGCCGGTGTTTGCGGAAGGCGGTGCGACACTGCTCGTTCGCCGTCTGCAGCCGGGTTTCCAGGTCCTGCAGATTGGCGAGTACCGAACCCTGGGGAGAAAATGTCCGCAGCTGCCTGACCACGGCACTGCTGGCGAAGTCGCCGCGACTGTGTCCGCCCATGCCGTCTGCCACTACCCACAGACGCTGTTCCTGTGAGTCGAGGAAGGCATCCTCGTTGATGTGGCGTACGCGGCCGACATTGGTGATGCTCGCGCTCTGCCAGTTAATCGCCCTGGCCGCGCCATCGGCGCCCTGTGTGCTTGCCTCGAAGCTGTCCGCGATCTCGGCGATCTCTTGCAGCGAAGTTTCCGGCATATGAAGTTCCACCCGATGTCAGTCGTTGAGCCAGTTTTCCCTGAGGATGCGCACCAGCTCAGACGCGGACTCCGGCCGCAGCGCGGGGTCTTTCTGCAGGCATTGCATGGTAACTTTCGCCAGCACTTCGGGCACGTGCTGCCGGGTTACCTTGCGCGGGTCCGGCGGTGTGTCGTTGCGAATCTGCTGCAGCAGGGTGGGGACGAGATCACCCTGGAAGGGCGTGGTTCCGGTGAGTGTTTCGTAGAGCAGGACGCCCATGCTGTAGAGATCGGAGCGGAAGGAGATGTCCGGGTCGCGGTTGATCTGCTCCGGCGACATGTACATGAGGGTGCCCTGCAGCTTGGCCTCACCGGTCATGCCCGGATCGCCCTCGGCCTCCTCGAGTTCCTCGTCGCCGGCCGCGGAGTCGGACCTGTACCAGACCTTGGCCAGCCCCCAGTCGAGCAGCAGGACCTCGCCATAGGGGCCGATGAGAATATTGTCCGGCTTGATATCGCGATGTAGCACGCCCTTCGCATGGGCATAACCGAGGGCCTGGCCGACCTGTTCGATAACCTCCACCAGTTGGGTCAGGTCGTAGCGCTCGCGGTAGTTAAGCACCTCGCGCAGTGTGTAGCCGTGCACCAGCTTCATGGTGAAGTAGTAGTTGCCCTTGTTGTCGCGGCCCAGTTCGTAGGTCGGTACGGTGTTGGGATGCTGCAGGCAGGCCGAGATGCGTGCCTCGCGCAGCAGCCGGCGGGTCTCTATCGGGTCGTTGATGAATTCCGGGCGCAGGCTCTTGTAGCAGATGGTCCGGCGCAGGTGCAGGTCGCGGCAGGACTTGATCAGCGATTTGCCGCCCTTGGCAATGGTGGAAAAATAGGCGTAGCGGGTGTTGGGGTTGAGCTGCTCGGGCAGGGGGGCGTCCGTTTCTTCGGCGTAGAGGCGCGTGTCAGCCTCTTTTTGCTGCGGAAATTCGGGCATGGATGACTCCGTCTGTAAGCCGCGCGCCGCGCCGCGGAAATTGTTCTCGCAGTATACCCAATAGCCCCGGCGATGGCAGGCGCGCCGGGGCGCCTGGCTTATTCAGAGGGCGGGACGTAGCCCTCGGCCTGGTCGAATTCCTCACCGGCGAAAAACTTCTCCATCTCTTCCTGCAGGTACTTGCGCGCCTGGGGGTCGACCAGTGAGAGGTGCTTCTCGTTGATCAGCATGGTCTGGTGGGCCTGCCACTCCTGCCAGGCTTTCTTCGAGATGTTGTCGAAGATGTCCTGGCCCCTCGGGCCGGGGTAGGGCGCTGCGTCGAGGCCCTCGAGTTCTTCCTGGTACTTCTTGCAGAAAACGGTGCGGGGCATGCTTTACTCCTGGGCCTTTGCCTGTGCGCGGTCCGCGAGCGGTTTAGCGGACAACTGCCGCAGCAGTTTCACCACCGGTGCCGCGAGACCGACCTGCGCGGATTCGCGCACGTTATACCAGAGCTGCCGGCCCGCTTCCATGACGTGACCGGGCGCCGCGTCCATTTGCAGCAGCACCGGCTCGATATCCAGGTGGTAGTGGCTGAAGGTGTGGCGGAATTCGGGCCAGTGCTCGACCGTGGCCGGAGTGAGGCCCAGGGTGTCCAGGCTCCACTGCTCGGGGCTGCGCTCGCCCGCCTCGGGGAAGCACCACAGGCCGCCCCAGATACCCGGGGCCGGGCGTTTCTCCAGCCACACCTCGCCGGCGCTGGTGCAGGCCATCAGCAGGCGGGTGGCCTTCACCGGCAGCACCTTGCGCGGCTTTTTTCCCGGGTAGTCCTGCGGCCTGCCCTGGGCCCGGGCGCCGCAGTCCCCGGCCAGCGGGCACTCGCCGCAGGCCGGCGAAGCGCGCGTACAGAGCGTGGCGCCGAGGTCCATCATGGCCTGGTTATAGTCCCGGTGGCGCGCCTGGGGAGTAAGTTCCTCGGCAAGCTGCCACAGTTCGTCGTGCACCGCGGACTTGCCCGGCCAGCCCTCCACCGCCCGGTGCCGGGCCAGCACCCGCTTCACATTGCCGTCGAGGATGATACCGCGCTTGCCAAAGGCCGAGGCGAGGATGGAGCCGGCGGTGGAGCGGCCGATGCCCGGCAGTGCCTCGAGTGCATCGAGGGTGTCGGGAAACCGCCCGCCGTAGTCATTGCATACCACCTGGGCAGCCTTGTGCAGGTTGCGCGCCCGGGCGTAGTAGCCGAGCCCGGTCCACAGGTGCAGGACCTCGTCCTGGGGCGCCGCGGCAAGGCTCTGCAGGTCGGGGAAGCGCTCCAGGAAGCGCTCGAAATAGGGGATGACCGTTATCACCTGGGTCTGTTGCAGCATGATTTCCGACAGCCACACCGGGTAGGGGTCACTGCTGCGCTGCCAGGGCAGGTCGTGGCGGCCGTACTGGTCGAACCATTTCAGGACGCGCTGGTGGAAGGGCGCGGTTTTCTTGCTGGGCATGGGCAGTCGTAGTGAGGGCCGGAGGTAAAGAGTAATCGCCTGGGGTATGGACATCCAGCCCGGCAGCGCCGCGTCTCCGCGCAGGTGCGACAACCGCGAATAGAGGGCGACACATGAGCTTGTTTGGGCGCCGGGCTGACGGCTTCGCCCGGTTTCAAGGCACGAAATTCCCCTCGTGCGTATCTTCCAACCCCCACGGTGTATTGCCGCCACCATTCCCTTATAATGTCGGCCCATTTTTGACCGCGACAGGGCAGAGCCAGACATGCCCGGGCTGCGAATACACACCGGGAGACAGGCATGGCTGAGCGCAAGGCCACCGTGGAACGCAATACACTGGAGACCCAGATCACCGCCAGCGTGAACCTGGACGGCAGCGGCAAGGCAGAGCTGGAGACCGGCATCCCCTTCCTCGAGCACATGCTCGACCAGATAGCCCGCCACGGCCTGTTCGACCTGCAGATCAAGGCCGTTGGCGACCTGCACATCGACGACCACCACACCGTGGAAGACATCGGCATCACCCTGGGCATGGCATTTGCCGAGGCCGTGGGCGACAAGAAAGGCATCATGCGCTACGGCCACGCCTACTGCCCGCTGGACGAGGCGCTGTCGCGGGTGGTGATCGATTTCTCCGGCCGCCCCGGCATCACCTACAACGTCGATTACACCCGCGCCTCCGTGGGCGGCTTCGACGTGGACCTGTTCCTGGAGTTCTTCCAGGGCTTCGTCAACCATGCCCGGGTGACCCTGCACATAGACAACCTGCGCGGCGACAACACCCACCACCAGGTCGAGACCATCTTCAAGGCCTTCGGCCGCGCCATGCGCATGGCGCTGTCGGAAGACCCGCGGATGGCCGGCGTGACCCCTTCCACCAAGGGCGTCCTGTAGGTAGCGGCAATGAGCGGTACAGTTGCGGTTATCGATTACGGCATGGGCAACCTGCACTCCGTGGCGAGTGCGCTTGCCCACGTGGGCGCCAGCGAAGTGCGGGTCACCTGTGACCCGGAGCAGATACGCAGCGCGGACCGGGTGGTCTTCCCGGGCGTCGGCGCCATGCGCGACTGCATGGCCGAGATCCGCCGCCTGCAGTGCGACGAACTGCTCGCCGACGCCCTGTTCACGGAACGCAAGCCGGTGCTGGCGATCTGCGTCGGCATGCAGGCGCTGATGGAATACTCCGAGGAGAACGGCGGCGTCGACTGCCTCAGCCTGATCCCCGGCAGCGTGCGCCACTTCGGCCGCCCGCTGGTCGACGCCAGCGGCGAGCGCCTGAAGGTGCCGCACATGGGCTGGAACGCGGTGCAGCAGGTGCGCCCGCACCCGCTGTGGGCGGGCATCGAGGACGGCAGCCGCTTCTACTTCGTGCACAGCTACTACGTGCACGCCGAGGACCGCGCGCTGGTCACCGGCCGCCTCGACTACGGTGTCAGCGCCGATGCGGCAATCGCCCGCGACAACCTGTTCGCGGTGCAATTCCACCCGGAGAAGAGCCACACCGCCGGCCTGCAATTACTGAAGAATTTTATCGACTGGAACGGACAATGCTGATTATCCCCGCTATCGACCTCAAGGACGGTGAATGTGTACGCCTGCGCCAGGGCCTGATGGAGGACAGCACGGTCTTCTCCGACGACCCGGTGTTGACGGCCAAACGCTGGGTGGACGCCGGCTGCCGCCGCCTGCACCTGGTCGACCTCAACGGCGCCTTCGCCGGCGAGCCGGTCAACGGTGAGGTGGTCACCGCCATCGCCGCGGCCTACCCGAACCTGCCGATCCAGATCGGCGGCGGCATCCGCAGCCTGGCGACCATCGAGCACTACGTCAAAGCCGGTGTCAGCTACGTGATCATCGGCACCAAGGCGGTGAAAGAACCCGAATTCGTCGCCGAGGCCTGCCGCGCCTTTCCCGGCAAGGTCATCGTCGGCCTCGATGCAAAAGACGGCCTGGTGGCCACCGACGGCTGGGCGGAGGTCTCCGAAGTCAGGGCTACCGACCTCGCCAAACGCTTCGAGAGCGACGGCGTTTCCGCCATCGTCTACACCGACATCGCCCGCGACGGCATGATGCAGGGCGTAAACGTGGAAGCCACCCTGCACATGGCCCGCGCCTCCAGCATTCCGGTGATCGCTTCCGGCGGCATCACCAACATCGAGGACATCCGCGCGCTGAAGGCGGTGGCCCACGAGGGCATCTGCGGCGCCATCACCGGCCGCGCCATCTACGAGGGCACCCTCGACGTGGCCCAGGCGCAGCAGCTATGCGACGCCGAGTGAGGTAACTCCACATGGGCCTGGCCAAGCGCATCATCCCCTGCCTCGACGTGGACAACGGCCGCGTCGTGAAGGGCGTCAATTTCGTCGGCATCCGCGACGCCGGCGACCCGGTGGAAATCGCCCGCCGCTACAACGAACAGGGCGCCGACGAGATCACCTTTCTCGACATCACCGCCAGCCACGAGGGCCGCGACACCACCGTACACACGGTGGAGCAGATCGCCGAGCAGGTCTTCATCCCGCTCACCGTCGGCGGCGGCATCCGCTCGGTGCAGGACATCCGCACCATGCTCAACGCCGGGGCCGACAAGGTCAGTATCAATACCGCCGCAATTCACAACCCGGAACTGGTGCGCGAATCCGCCGAGCGCTTCGGCTCCCAGTGCATCGTCGTCGCCATCGACGCCAAGCGGGTGGACGATGTCGACGGCCAGCCGCGCTGGGAAATCTTCACCCACGGCGGGCGCAAGCCCACCGGCATCGACGCGGTGGAATGGGCGCGCAAGATGGCCGGGCTGGGGGCGGGGGAGATCCTGCTTACCAGCATGGATCGCGACGGCACCAGGAACGGATTCGAGCTCGGCGTTACCCGGGCGATTTCCGACGCGGTGGACATCCCGGTGATCGCCTCGGGCGGCGTCGGCAACCTCGATCACCTGGTCGACGGCATCCTCAAGGGCGGCGCCGATGCGGTGCTCGCCGCCAGCATCTTCCACTTCGGCGAGTACACCGTGCCCGAGGCCAAGGCCTACATGGCCGCCCGCGGCATCGAAGTCCGGCTGTAAAAGGGCGGGAAAAGGGAAGAAAAAAGGGGTCAGAGCCCTTTTTCAGGTTCACACGCCAAGCTTCTCTCTCCAGCTCATTTGAAAAAGGGCTCTGACCCCTTTTTTCCTTTTCCCCCTCAGAAATCGTAGGAAACGCCCGCGTACCAGTAGGCGCCGTTGAAACCGAAGGGAGCCGAGCGGCGGGAGTAGGTAAACACTCCCGGGCTGTTGACCAGTATCTCGCCCCCGGGGCCCGTCTCCAGCGTGCCGCCGCGGCTGTTGCCGATTTTGTTCTTGTCGGGGTACTCGTCGAAGATGTTGTTGCCGCCGACAGTGAAGCCGAGTCCGGAGTCGAGGGTGTAGGCCAGCTTGAGGTCGGTGACGTATACCGCGCCGTAGGTCTGGGTACCTCCATCCTCCACCGTGTACTCGCCGAAGCGGTTAAACGAGAGATTGGTTACAAAGCCACCGTGGGTCCAGGTGCCCGACAGGTTCACCCGGTCCTCCGGTTGCCACTCCTCGATGATGGAGATCTGCTGGCTGGAGAACACCACCTCGGGATCGACCGCGGCGAGGCCACCGGTGGTGTAGATGTCGGTGACGTCGGTCTGGGTCCAGTTGCCCGCCAGGGTGACGTCGAGGTCACCACCGAGGATGCCGAGGCCGCCCCAGGTCAGCACCAGGTCGACACCCTCGGTCTCGGTGTCCGCCCCGTTGAGGAAGAACTGGCCGGCCCCGGCGCCCACGGCGACGAGGGCGTCGCCGAGGTTGCCGCTGGGGTCGTCGTCGCCGTCGAGCTGGTTACTGATGACGATGCGGTCCTCGATGTCGATGAAGTAATAGTCGAGGGTGACGCTGAGGCTGTCGGTCGGATTCCACACCATCCCTGCGCTGTAGTTGGTCGACTCCTCCTCCTTCAACTCCGGGATACCAATGGCCTTGGCCAGTGCGCTGTCGTTGCGGAAGGTGCCGATCTGCACCGGAATCTGTGGTCCGTCCGGATCGTCGGGATTGCTGACGAACTGGGTGCTGATGTTGTTGAAGAACTGCTGCTGCATGGAGGGCGCCCGGAAGCCGGTGCTCAGCGCGCCGCGCAGGCGGAAGTTGTCGGTCAGGGCGAAGTTCGCCGCCAGCTTGTAGTTGGTGCTGTCGCCGAAGTCGTCGTAGTCGTCGTAGCGGATCGCCGCGCTGACCAGCAGGCTGTCGGTGAACTGGTACTCACCGTCGACGTAGAGCGAATAGACATCCCGCTCCTCATCGACGGAGGATACCGGGGCGATGCCGGGGAAGCCCTGGATTCCGCCAGCGGCGTCCTGCGGGTACAGGGAGCTGCCGTCGAGGGTGTCGAAGTCGGCGTAGGAATACTCCTCACCGGGCTTGATCCTGTATTCCTCGGTGCGGTATTCGCCGCCGAAGGCCAGTGCCAGGTCGCCCAGTTGTTTTTGCAGGTCGATATTGATCGTGTCCATACCCAGTTCCAGGTCGTAGGCATCCGCCGAGCGCGGGATGTTGGCGCGAATCTCGGCGTCGGACAGCCCCTGGGCAAAGCGCAGTTCGTTGACGAAGGAATAGTTGATGGAATTGCTCGTCTCGTACTCGATGCTGTTCTCGCCGGTGGTGTAGGAAATGTCCATGCCGAGGCCGCTGTCAAAATCGATGCGGTAACCGACGTCGACGGAGAAATCATCGATCTGCGAGCCGATCAGGGGCAGGAAGCCCCTGGGAACCACGTTGTCACCGTCGCTGAGGTAGGCATCGGCGCCCGAGGCCGGGTCGCGATAGAAAGCCGCGGACTGGTTGTCGCGCTCCGAGTAGGTCACGAAGCCGTACAGCTCGCCGTCACCCAGGGCGTAGCCGGCGTTGGCGACGAAGGCGAACTGCTCCGACTCGGCGTCACCGATGCGGAAGGATTTGCGGTTGAAGCCCAGCTCCCGGGGGTCGCCCGGCTCGTCGATGCCGTTGTCGTCGGTATCTTCGCAGCCGCCGTAGACGCAGTTGCCCTGCACCCCGGCCCGGTTGGTCCAGTCGCGGTCGCGGTAGTTGAAGGTCAGGTTGAGGTAGCCGCCGTCGCCCAGCGACAGGCCGCCGTTGAGATCGACGTTCTCGGTTTCGCCGTCGCCCTCCGAGTACTCGCCGTAGGAAGCGTAGGCGCGGCCGCCCTCATCGGCATCCTTCAGCACGATGTTGATTACCCCGGCGATGGCGTCCGAGCCGTACTGGGCCGCGGCGCCGTCGCGCAGGACCTCGATGCGCTTGATGGAGGCCGCGGGGATGGCGTTCATGTCGACCCCCGCCGTGCCGCGGCCGACCGAGGTATTGACGTGGATCAGCGAGGCCTGGTGGCGGCGCTTGCCGTTGATCAGCACCAGGGTCTGGTCGGGGCCGAGGCCGCGCAGCGTGGCGGGCCGCAGGGCGTCCGTGCCATCGCTGATCGCCGAGGTGGGAAAGTTGAAGGACGGGGCGATGGCCTGCAGCATCCGGCCGACCTCGGTCTGCCCGGTGTTGGCCAGGTCCTCGGCGGACAGCACGTCCACCGGCACCGGCAGGTCTTCGGCCGAGCGGCCCGGGGCGCGGGTACCCGTCACCACCACTTCTTCGAGGACGGTGTCTGACTGTGCGAGGAGCAGGGGGGAGTGTGGAAATAGTGAGGCGGCTGTGGCCACCGCGTACAGGGGAGCGTATCTGCGTTTCATCAGTTGAGCCTCCGGACTGTTGTTCTTCATTTGTCTGGTTGTTGGCACAACGTCCGGTACCGCAACACACACTGACTTATCCGCAACGCCGGGCGGTCAGAACCAGGAAACTGTACCTTCAGAAACCATAGCACATGGGGAAAATGGCCATTGGCCGGGCGCCCCGGATTGTAACTAGTTGGCAATATGCCGGTCGTCAGTGCTGGGGGCTAAGACTGACTGCCTGTTGCCGTGCGGGGCTCAAGGGCTGTGGGGAATGCTGCCCCAGCGCTCGAGTACCTCCGACACCAGGGCCAGTTCGACGCCGCGGCAGGGCAGGCGGGGCAGGGCCTGCTGCAGCACGGCCACGGTCACCGGGTAGGGGTGACCGATGCCGACTGCTACCCGGTCGCGCTCCGCGCGCCTCAGCAGTTTGCCGAACTGGCCGCGGACGGCGGCTTCGCTGGGTTGGTTGTCGAGGAACACCGAGCGCGAGAGGTTGGGCACGCCGTAGGCACTGGCCGTGCTCGCGGCTACGGTCTGCGCACTGGTGCGGGAGTCGACGAAATACAGGTCGCGGCGCAGCAGGGCCTGCATCAGCCAGCCCATCTGCAAGGGCAGCGTGGTGAGTTCGCTGCCCATGTGGTTGTTGACGCCGCTGGCGTAGGGCACCGAGTCGATAGCCGCCGCCAGCGTCTGGTCGAAGCTTGCGCGGTCGAGGGCAGGAGTGAGTGCGCCGAGCCCCGGGCGTGCACCGCTGGTGTTGCTCATCGGCGCGTGCAGCAGGATCTCCTTGCCCCGGGCGTGGCCGGCCCGCGCCAGGGTCGCCCCGTGGGGGCTGTGGGGCAGAACCGCGAGATTCAGCTTGCCCGGCAGCTCGGCCATGGCCCGTCCGGTGTCGAGCCGGTTGCCGATGTCGTCGATGATCAGCACCACGGTGGCGCGCGGCGCCGCCGCCGCGATGCCAGCTGGTGCTGGGGTAGTGCAGTCGGTTTCGGTGGAGCGGGCAAATCCCTCCCCCGGCACGAGCAGGAGGAGCGCCAGGGCAAGGCGGTAAAGTGTGTCCGGGCGGGCTTTCAAGCGATGGTAAGCGCCCACTCCCTTATTGGTCAGGATTCCGTTGCCAGCGCAGCTGGCCTGGGCTTGCCGGCGCGCTCGCGCAAGCCGAGTACGTTGAGCCCCTTGAGCAGGGAGAGCGCCTCGTAGAGCTGGTTGTCGCTGCCCTGCAGTTCCCGGGTCGCTGCGCTGGAACTCCTGGCGTGCTCGGCGTCGCCATTTTCCAGGTGGCGGGAGAGGTCGGCCTCGGTGATGCCGCGGGCTTCGTCGTAGGCGGTGACCTTGGCCCGCTGTACCTCGATATCCGGTTCGATGCCCTCGGCCTGGATGGAGCGGCCATTGGGGGTGAAGTAGAGGGCGGTGGTCAGCTTGACCGCGCGCTCGTCGGAGATCGGCAGTACCGTCTGCACCGAACCCTTGCCGAAGCTGCGGGTGCCCATGATGACCGCCCGGTGGTGGTCCTGCAGGGCGCCGGCGACGATTTCCGAGGCGCTGGCGGAGCCGGCATTGATCAGCACCACCACCGGTGTGCCGGCGAGCGCATCCACCGGCTCGGCGTTGAAGCTGACGTGGGAGTTCGGCAGCCGACCCTCGGTGTAGACCACCAGTCCGCCGTCCATGAACAGCCCGGCCACGTCGACGCTGGCCTTGAGTACCCCGCCGGGATTGTTGCGCAGGTCCAGTACCAGGCCCTTGATCTCCTGCTCGGCGGCGAGCTTGGCCACCGCCTTCTGTACCGCGGGACCGGTGTTGCTCTGGAACTGGGCGATACGCACGTAGCCGAAGCCCGGCTCCAGCCAGCGCTGGCGCACGCTGGCCACCTTGATCACGTCGCGGGTCAGGGTGACGTCGAAGGGCTGGCTCTCGCCGGGGCGACCGATGGTCAGCTGGATCTCGGTACCCGCGGGGCCGCGCATCATGTCGATGGCCTCGTTCAGGCTCAGGCCCTTGACCGGTGTAGTACCCAGCTTGAGGATCACGTCGCCGCTGCGCAGGCCGGCCTTGGCCGCGGGCGAGCCGTCGATGGGGGCGATAACGGTGACGTAGCCGTCCTGCATGCCGACCTCGAGGCCGAGGCCGTTGAACTCGCCGCTGGTGGTTTCCTGCAGCCCCTCGAAAGCGTCCTTGGTGAGATAGACCGAGTGCGGGTCGAGGCCCATCAGCATGCCTTCGATGGCGTACTCGAGCAGGGTGCTGTCGTCGATCTCCTCGACGTATCCCTGGCGGATCTGGTTGAACACGTTGGCGAAAGTACGCAGGTCATCGAGGGGCAGCTCGCCCTGCTCGACAGAGGCTGTTGCGGGCAGGCTGAGACAGGTGCAGGCGGCCAGGGGCAGCAGCCAGCGCGGCAAGAGAGCAGAGGTCATGGGTACCACCCGTGGGCCGGTGATTCGGGCTCGCTTGCCGCGAATCGCTGTGCCGGCAATGTGATTGCTGATCGGAATACCAGTGTACCTTATGGCTACTGGTGCTGGGCAAGCATGTTCAGCGCCGGCACCAGAGGCTGGGATTGACCGCCTTGCCGTTCTCGCGCACCTCGAAATACAGGGCCGGCTGGGTCTTGCCGCCACTGTCGCCAACGGTGGCGATGGGTGTGCCGACGGCCACCCACTCGCCGACTTCCTTGAGCAGGGTCTGGTTGTGGGCGTAGAGGCTGAGGTAGCCGTCGCCATGGTCGACGATCAGCAACAGGCCCATGCCGCGCAGCCAGTCGGCGTAGACCACCCGGCCGTGGTGGATGGATTTCACCAGGGTGCCCGCCTCGGCGGGAATGGTGACGCCCTGCCAGCGCATCTTGCCCTCGTTGCGGGAGTCGCCGAAGCGGGAACTGGCGCGGCCGGGAACCGGCCAGGGCATCTTCCCTTTGGCGCTCTTGAAGGGCTGGAAATCGGTATCGGGAATATCGAGCTCGACGATGGCCTTGCGGATGGCCTCGAGCAGTTTTTGCAGCTCTTTTTCATCCGCCTGTAGTTTGGCCAGTGCGCTGCCCTTGTCCTGGAGGTCGGCGTTGACCTTTGCCAGTGCGGCGCTGCGGGTCTCGGTCGCTGCGGCCAGCTCTTCCTGCTGTGCCGCCAGCTCGGCCTGCCTGTTCTCCAGTTCGGCGATGGTTGCGCTGATTTTCTCGCCGGTGTCGGCCAGCGCGGCGAGGGTGGCGCGGAAGCTGTCCAGCAGCGCGCTGCGGGCGCGGAAGAAATAGCGGTAGTAGGCCATGTTGCGGGCCACGGTGTCCGGGCTCTCCTGGCTGAGCAGTACCTTGACCTGGGCCTGCCGGCCCATTTTCCAGGCAGTGCGCAGTTCCGCGGCGATGCGCTCCTGCTGCTGGTCCGCCTGCGCCTGCAGCCGGGCCTGCTCGGCCTCGAGCGTTTTCAGCTCGGCCTGCTGGCGGGCAATCTCCGCGCGGTTGGCGTTGACCCGCTTGCTGATGCGCGCCTGCTCCAGTTCCGCCCGGCGCAATTGCTCGCGCAGCGCATCGCGCTGCTTGCCGGCGCTGCTGATCTCCGAGTTGATGCGCTTGATCTGCGCCTGCAGCTCCTGCAACTGGGCCTTGGCCTGCTGCTCGTCGCGCTCGGCAAACGCCGGCCCCGCCGGAACGGTCAGGGCCAGCAGGGCGAGGAAGGCGAGGCGCTGGAAACCGCGCCGGATCAGGAGGCGGCCCCGGCGAGGCGCGCCGGTTGTGCCAGGTCGCGGCCGGTCATCTCCGCCGGCTGGGGCAGCTGCATCAGGCCGAGCAGGGTGGGCGCGATGTCGGCGAGGATGCCGCCCGCGGGATCCAGGTTCACCGCGTGCCTGCCGATGTAGACCAGCGGCACCAGTTCGGTGGTGTGCTGGGTGTGGTTCTGGCCGGAGTCGTAATCGACCATCTGCTCACAGTTGCCGTGGTCGGCGGTGACCAGCGCCTGGCCGCCCACTTCCAGCAGGGCTTCCTCGACCCGTCCGAGGCACTCGTCCAGTGCCTCCACCGCCTTGATTGCGGCTTCGTAGACGCCGGTGTGGCCGACCATGTCGCCGTTGGCGTAGTTGCAGGCGATGAAGTCGTACTTGCCGGAGCGGATGGCGGCGACCAGCTTGTCGGTGACCTCCGGCGCGCTCATCTCGGGCTTGAGATCGTAGGTGGCGACATCGGGAGAGGGTATCAGCACGCGATCCTCGCCCTCGTACTCCGTCTCGCGGCCGCCGGAAAAGAAGAAAGTCACGTGGGCGTACTTCTCCGTTTCGGCGATGCGCAGCTGGGTCTTGTGCTGGTTGGCGAGGTATTCACCGATGCCGTTGGCCAGCGCCTGGGTCGGAAAGGCCACCTCGGCCTTGATGCTGCTGGCGTACTCGGTGGTGGTGACGAAGGCGGCCAGTTGCGGCCGGGCCTTGCGCTCGAAGCCGTCGAATGCCGCGTCGCTGAGGGCGTGGCTCATCTGGCGGGCGCGGTCGGCGCGGAAATTCATGAACAGCACGGTGTCGCCGTCGCGGATGAAGGCCGCCTCGCCGCCCTCGGGCACGATGGCGGTGGGTTTGACGAACTCGTCGTTCTCATCCCGGGCATAGGCCTCGCGCAGGGCGCTGGTGCTGTCGGCGGCAGTGTATTCGCCGACACCTTCGGTCAACAGGCGATAGGCGGGCTCGACCCGCTCCCACCGGTTGTCGCGGTCCATGGCGTAGTAGCGGCCGCAGATGCTGGCGGTGCGGCCGCAGCCCAGTTCGGCGAAGACCGCGTCGGCCTTCTCCAGCGAGGGCGCGGCGCTGCGCGGCGGGGTGTCGCGGCCGTCGAGGAAGGCGTGCAGGTAGACCCGCTTCGCGCCGCGCTGTGCGGCGAGGCGCAGGGCGGCGAAGATCTGCTCCTCGTGGCTGTGTACACCGCCCGGGGAGAGCAGGCCGAGGACATGGACCGCGCCATCGTTGGCGATGGCCTTGTCCACCGCGCCGGTGTAGACCGGGTTGTCGAAGAAACTGCCGTCCTCGATGGCTTTGTCTATGCGGGTGATGTTCTGGTAGATCACCCGGCCCGAGCCGAGGCTCATGTGGCCGACCTCGGAGTTGCCCATCTGCCCGGCGGGCAGCCCCACATCGAGACCGGAGCCGGACACCAGGGTGTGCGGCGCCTCGCTCCACAGGCGGTCCCACACCGGGGTGCGGGCGTTGACGATGGCGTTGTCCTTGCTCTCTTCGCGGTATCCCCAGCCGTCCAGGACAATCAGCACGGTGGGGCGCTTCCGGGTCTCGTTCATGAGTCTTCCAGTTCGGGGGTTATCGCGTTGGGATGCCTTATTCTACCCGCTTGCGCCGGCCCTTGCACCGGGCCGCCCGGATTGCGTCGAGGCCAGCAGCGGCGCGGCTTCGGGGGGTGGTTGGCAGATGGCGAAATCTGTATACTCTGCGCCTTTTGCGAGCCCCGACCCCCACTGGTGCGGGCCGCTTCCCCAACCCATTACAGGCCCCGAAGGCATGGCGCTATTTTTTCAATTCCTGGCCCAGGAATGGATGCTGGCTACAGCTCTGCTGGTGGTGCTGGCGATGCTGTTCTTCCACGAATCGCGTAAATCCGGCCCCTCACTGACCCCGCAGCAGGCGATCAACCTGGTCAACGCGGAGGCCGGCGTATTCGTCGACCTGCGCGACAGCGGCGATTTCAAGGCCGGCCATATCGTCGACGCGGTACACGTGCCGGCGAGTAAATTGCTCAATAATGACACCGGTGCCCTTGAGAAATACCGCGAGCGCCCCATTGTACTGGTATGCAAGCTCGGCCAGAACGCCGGTGCCGTCGGCAAGAAGTTGCGCGCCGAGGGCTTCGATAAGGTCTACAAGATGGGCGGCGGTATGACCGAGTGGAGCAACCAGCAACTGCCTGTGGTGAACAAGGGATAGACACCGCGTGCCTGCAGCCGTAACGATGTACAGCACCCGATTCTGCCCCTATTGTGTCCGCGCGCGCATGCTGCTGGAGAGCAAGAACGTCGACTTCACCGATATCGGGGTCGACGCGCGGCCGGACCTGCGTCGAGAGATGATGCACAAGAGCGGCCGGCACACCGTGCCGCAGATCTGGATCGGCGATACCCACGTGGGTGGCTACGACGATCTCGCCCGGCTGGAACGCGCGGGGAAACTGGATCAATTACTTAAACAGGTGTCCTAGGGCATCCAGCAATCAGCATAATGGAGGACGGCATAATGGCCGACGAACAAGTTCAGCAACAATTCGCGATGCAGCGCATCTACACCAAGGACATCTCCTTCGAGTCGCCCAGCACGCCGGCGGTGTTCCGCCAGCAGTGGCAGCCGAAGATCAACCTGGACCTGAACACCTCCAGCAACAAGCTCGACGACCAGAACAACTTCGAAGTCGTCCTGACCATCACCATCACCGCCAAAATCGAGGAAGACACCGCCTTCCTGGTGGAAGTAAAACAGGCCGGTATCTTCACCATTGCCGGCTTTGGCGCCGAAGACCTGCGCCGCGTGCTCGGCACCGCCGCGCCCAACGTCCTCTTCCCCTACGCCCGCGAAACCATTGACGGTCTGTGTGTGAAAGGCGGCTTCCCCCCCATGATGCTGGCACCGGTCAACTTCGAGGCCCTGTACCAGCGCGCCCTGGAACAGGCCCAGGCCAACCAGGCCAGCGGCGGCGAAGCGGCGATCAACTGATCGCGCAAGTCTTTGCGAATGGGGGCTGCGGCCCCCATTTTTGTGTCCGGCCCTAGGCCAGCGACGCAAATCCGAGCTGGCGCAGCGCCTCGTAGGTGACCACGGCCACGGCGTTGCTCAGATTCAGGCTGCGGCTGTTCGCGCGCATGGGGATGCGGATGCACTGCTCCGCTCCCAGCCCGCTTCTGATCGTTTCCGGCAGGCCGCGGGTCTCCGGGCCGAACAGCAGGGCATCGCCCTCCCGATAGGCCACCTCGTGGTAGGGCCGCGCGCCCTTGGTGGTCAGGCCGAACAGGCGCGCTGCCGGGTAGCGGGCGCGAAACGCGTCGAGATCGGGGTAGCGGCTCACCTCGGCAAAGTCCCGGTAATCCAGCCCCGCCCGGCGCAGCTTCTTTTCCTCCAGGTCAAAGCCCAGCGGTTCTATCAGGTGCAATGCGCAGCCTGTATTCGCGCACAGGCGCATGATATTGCCCGTGTTTGGCGGGATTTCGGGCTGGTAGAGGACGATGTGGAGCATCGCGGGATTTTAGCGGGGTGTTGCGGGGTGGGCTACCGGCAAGAGTGTTCCAGAGCGAGGGAAAGGCTGGAGCTATCTTGCCGAGCGTGAGGCGCCACTGGCCCACTGGAACACGCCAAACAGCGCACATCCTTGTGCGGGCTCGGGGCGGCGACGTCCTGTCGCCGCACGGTTCCAGCGGGCCAGTGCCGCCTCACTCTCTACCCGTAGTGCACGATTCAATGCCCGCGGTGCTATGACGTTGGCACTGCAGAGGACTGTCCGCACAAGAGGGCCTCGCGGAAACGTCCGAGGCCATGGATGGCGCTTTTGCGTTTTCCGGGAGGCCCTCTTGTGCGGACAGGCCGACTTTCAAAGTGCCCAAGCCCGTCACGCAACGCTCACCGTAAGACACGACAGAAAATCTGTCAGGCACCTGGAAAACAGGGGTGAGGTAGTAGGTAGGACTGGGCCCCCTTTGAGGGCCCGGATCTCACATCTCCAGGTCTTTCATCTTCCGCGTCAGCGTATTGCGCCCCCAGCCGAGCAGCTCCGCCGCATCGCGCTTGCGCCCGTGGGAGTGCTGCAGGGCGACCTCGATCATCACCCGCTCGAAATCCGGAATGGCCTGCTGCAGGATGTGGTGCTTGCCCTGGACCAGTTCGTTGCGGGCCCAGCGCTGCAGCTGCTCGCGCCAGTCGGAATCACCGCCGCCGCCCTCCGCGGCGGGGCGCGACTCCTCGTGGGAGAGCTCCGGCGGCAGGTCCGAGAGGTGCACGTCCCGGCCCGAGGCCATCACCGTGATCCAGCGGCAGATATTCTCCAGCTGGCGCACGTTGCCCGGCCATTCGAGACTGGCGAGATAGTCCTCGGTTTCCGGCAGCAGCAGCTTGGGCTCGCCGCCGAGCTCCTCGGCGGCGCGCTTGAAGAAGTGCTGCATCAGGCGCGGAATGTCCTCCCGGCGCTCGGAGAGCTTGGGAATGTGAATGCGGATGACATTGAGGCGGTGGAACAGGTCCTCGCGGAAGTCGCCGCGGCGGACCAGTTCCTCGAGGTCCTGGTGGGTGGCGGCGATGATGCGCACATCGACCTTGAGCGGCGTGTGGCCGCCGACCCGGTAGAACTCGCCGTCCGCCAGGACCCGCAGCAGGCGGGTCTGGGTTTCCGGCGGCATGTCGCCGATCTCGTCGAGGAAGAGGGTGCCGCCATTGGCCTGCTCGAAGCGCCCCTCGCGGCGCGAGTTGGCGCCGGTGAAGGCGCCCTTTTCATGGCCGAACAGCTCGGATTCCATCAGGTCGCGGGGAATCGCCGCCATGTTCAGGGCGATGAAAGGGTTGTTGGCCCGCGGGCTGTGGCGGTGCAGGGCGCGGGCGACCAGCTCTTTACCGGTACCGGACTCGCCGTTGATCAGCACCGTGATATTGCTGTGGGAGAGGCGGCCGATGGCGCGGAACACCTCCTGCATCGCCGGCGCCTCACCGATGATCTCGGTGTGCGGCAGGTCCTCGAGCTGGCGCGGTTCGCTGTTGCGCTCGCGGGCGTGGGCGAGGGCGCGCTCGGTGATGGCCACCACCTCGTCGAGATCGAAGGGCTTGGGCAGGTACTCGAAGGCGCCGCGCTGGTAGGAGGCGACGGCGCTGTCGAGGTCCGAGTGGGCGGTGGTGATGATCACCGGCAGCCCCGGGTGGCGCTCGTGCAGGAGCCCCAGCAGTGCCAGGCCATCGGTACCCGGCATGCGGATATCACTGATGATGACCTCGGGCTCTTCCTCACCGAGGCGCTGCAGCAGCTGATCGCCATCGGAGAAGCTTTCGTTCTCGATTCCGGCCTGGCTGAGGGCGCGTTCCAGTACCCAGCGTATGGAGCTGTCGTCGTCGACAATCCAGACTTTGGCCTGATTATGCATGGTGTTCTGATTCCATTGGCAGGTAGATGGTGAACCGGGTCAGCCCGGGTTCGCTGGTACAGCCGAGCATGCCGCCGTGGCGGGTGATGATGGACTGGGCGATGGTCAGCCCCAGGCCGGTGCCCTCGGCGCGCCCCGTCACCATCGGCATGAAGATGTTCGGCAACAGGTCCTCGGCGATACCGGGGCCGTTGTCCTCGATGTCCAGCCGGCAGACCAGGCGGTGGCGCACCTGGCCGATGGTGAACTGGCGCTGTGGCCGGGTGCGCAGGGTGACTTCGCAGGTCTCGGCGGAGTCGGCGGCCTGCAGGGCATTGCGGACGATATTGAGCACCGCCTGCACCAGCTGGCTGCGGTCGCCGGTCACCTCGGGCAGGCTGGGGTCGTAATCGCGCAGCAGGGTGATCTTGTTGTCGGTCTCCGCCAGCAGCAGGTTGCGCACGTGCTCGAGTACCTCGTGGATGTTGAGCAGGCGGGTATCCAGTTGCTGGTTGGGCCCGAGCAGGCGGTCGACCAGGTCGCGCAGGCGGTCGGCCTCGCGGATGATGATGTTGGTGTACTCGGCGAGATCTTCGTCGGGCAGTTCGCGGGCCAGTAACTGGGCGGCGCCGCGCACCCCGCCGAGCGGGTTCTTGATCTCGTGGGCCAGCCCGCGGACCATTTCCTGGGTGGTCTCCTGGGCGTGGTGCAGGCTTTCCTCCCGGCTGATGCGCAGCAGGCGGTCAACCGGCTGGATCTCCAGCAGCACGAACGCCTCGGCGCCCTCGCCGACGGGGGTCAACATCATGTCGGCGACGACTTCCCGGCCGGTATGCAGCAGCAGCGGCATGCCGCGCCTGGCCAGCGGCGCGTTGCTCTGCAGGACCTGTTGCAGCATCGGCAGCAGGGTGCTCGGGTCGGCCAGCAGTTTTTCCGGGCCGTGCCCCAGGCAGCGTGACTCCGAGGTTTCCAGCAGGACCTCGCCCGCGTTGTTCACCGACAGCACCTCCAGATGGGCACTGAGAGTGACGACAGCGGTACTGAGGTTGTCCAGAATGTCCTGGTGCATCGGCATGGTGCCCATACGGGGGGTGGCTTGTAGGTTTGCTGCGCTCATTCGTGTTCGGGAAAGCAATAATAGAGCCAAAAAGATGCATTCCCTTACAATTCAGTCGGAATCTTGAATTCCGTGCTGCGCGAAGTATGCGAATACTAACTATCAGCTGCTCTTGGGCCACTATGGAGAGCTGAATGCTCCCGATGATGAATTTGGTGCACGCTGGCCCCAGAGATTCGCACCAATATGGTGCGCCTATCCCGGCCCGGTGTCCAGTCCGGTGTGCGTGGTCCCCGGTCTGCCGGTCGCGCTCAGTTGCGGGGGTGGGCGGGGTTCAGCACCGAGGGGCGCAGGACGTAGACCCGCACACTGGTCGAACTGGCGATGGCCGCGCCACCGCTGTCGAGCAGTTGCACCGTGAGGTCGTGGGGTCCGCGCATGATATTGCTCAGTTGCCAGGCGCCGCCGTTTTGCGGTCCGCCCCAGGCTTCGCCGTCGATGAGTAGCTGCAGGCTCTGGCCGGGGCCCACGGCGGGCGTCACCGAGGCAAAAACACCGAAATCGCCCCCGCCCATGGGGATGGTGGACTCATTTTCGGGCGAGGTGATGGCCACCTCCGGTGCGCTTTCGGCATCGTCGTCGGCTGCCTTGCGCTCGGTGTCAGGTGTGCGAGCCGGCACCGGGACGGAGGGGGTGGTGTTCATCGGGCGCAGTTCCACCTGCTCGGCATTCCGGTCGCCGGGCGGCTTGTCGGTGAACACCACATTGCCCTGCGCATCGGTGGTCTTGTAGATCGTCTGGGCCGAGAGCCCCGTGGCGGCCAGCAGCAGGCTGAGGCAGAGGGCGAATGCGGCGGTTCGCATGAGGTGGCTCCATATCGGTGCGGATTGCTGAGCTTCGCTAAAGCATAGTGGAAAACTGGGGGCGAATACGATTTTTGCCGCTTTTCCCGCAACGCCTCCGGCCTCTGCCCCGTGCCCGTCGGGTGGCATGCGTGGCTATGGCGATCCATGGCCTCCCGCGAGATACAGTCCAGCCATGGACATAAAAAAGCCCGCTCGAGGAGCGGGCTCTTGGCGTCGGTGGATGCCCTTACACCGAGTAGTACATGTCGAACTCGACCGGGTGGGTGGTCATGTTCAGGCGCTCGATCTCACCCTTCTTGAGGTCTATATAGGCGTCGATCATGTCGTCGGAGAACACGCCGCCGGCGGTGAGGAAGGCGCGGTCCGCATCCAGTGCTTCCAGGGCCATTTCCAGGGTGGAGGCGACTGTGGGGATGGCCAGTGCTTCTTCCGGGGGCAGGTCGTAGAGGTCCTTGTCCGCGGAGTCGCCGGGGTGGATCTTGTTCTGGATACCGTCGATACCCGCCATCAGCATGGCGGCGAAGGCCAGGTAGGGGTTGGCGCTCGGGTCGGGGAAGCGAACCTCGATGCGCTTGCCCCTGGGGCTCGGCTCGTAGGGAATGCGGATGGAAGCGGAGCGGTTGCGGGCGGAGTAGGCCAGCATGACCGGGGCTTCGAAGCCGGGAACCAGGCGCTTGTAGGAGTTGGTGGAGGCGTTGGTGAAGGCGTTCAGCGCGCGGGCGTGCTTGATGATGCCGCCGATGTAGTACAGCGCTTCCTCGGACAGGCCGGCATAGCCGTCGCCGGCGAAGACGTTGACGCCGTCCTTGGAGATGGACTGGTGCACGTGCATGCCGGAGCCGTTGTCACCGACGATCGGCTTGGGCATGAAGGTGGCGGTCTTGCCGTAGGCGTGGGCCACGTTGTGCACGCAGTACTTGGTGATCTGGACGTCGTCGCCCTTCTTCACCAGGGTGTTGAAGCGCACGCCGATCTCACACTGGCCGGCGGTGCCCACTTCGTGGTGGTGCACTTCGATGTCGAGGCCCATCTGCTCCATGGCGGTACACATGGCGGCGCGGATGTCGTGCAGGGAGTCGACCGGGGGCACCGGGAAGTAGCCGCCCTTGACGCCCGGGCGGTGACCGATGTTGCCTTCCTCGAACTGGTGGTTGGACACCCAGGCCGCCTCTTCGGAGTGGATCTGGTAGCTGGCGCCGGACATGTCCACTTTCCACTTGATGTCGTCGAAGACGAAGAACTCGGGTTCGGGGCCGAAGAAGGCGGTGTCACCGATACCGGTGGTCGCCAGGTAGGCCTCGGCGCGCAGTGCCACGGAGCGCGGGTCGCGGTCGTAACCCTGCATGGTGGAGGGCTCGACAACCGAGCAGCGCAGGATAACGGTGGTGTCGTCGGTGAAGGGGTCGAGGATGGAGGTGCTGTCGTCCGGCATGAGGATCATGTCGGATTCATTGATGCCTTTCCAGCCGGCAATGGAGGAGCCGTCGAACATCTTGCCTTCCTCGAAGAACTCTTCGTCCACTTCCTTCGAGGGGATGGTGACGTGTTGCTCCTTGCCGCGAGTGTCGGTGAAGCGCAGGTCGACCCAGCGCGCTTCATTCTCTTTTATCAGGTTCAGAGTTTGCTCTGACATCTTGGTTCCTCCAGGGAGTTGATTTCGGGCCAGCGGCCGACTTGTGTGCAAGCTTATATCAGGTCATCGGGCAGTTTGCGGACGGCATCGATTGGCTGTCACGGGTTGCGCAAGCGCTGTGCCTTTTACCGCGCCCCGTGAATACCGCGGACCGCGGAGAGTCCCGTATAATACCCAGCCCTTCATAGTCTTGCACCCGCCCCACGATGAAATTTGTCGTCAAGTTCTTTCCCGAGATCACCATCAAGAGCAAGCCCGTGCGCAAGCGCTTTGTCGCCTGCCTGCACGAGAACATCAGAGCGGTACTGCGCGATATCGACCCGGACATCGAGGTGCGCCGCGGCTGGGATCGCATCGAGGTGCTCAGCGCTGGCGACCGCGCCCTCTGCGATCGGCTGGTGGAGGCCATGCAGCGCATTTCCGGTATCAATGCCATCCTCGAAGTGGTCGACAGCCCGCTGCCGGCCCTCGACGAGATCATCGACGCGGTGCTGCCGGTGTACGCGCAGCGGCTGCAGGGCAAGACCTTCGCCGTGCGCTGCAAGCGCAGCGGCGACCACGAGTTCACCTCGGTGGAGGTCGAGCGCCAGGTCGGCGGCGCGCTGCTGGCGCGCACCGGCGCCGCGGGGGTGAAGCTGAAAAACCCCGAGGTCGAAGTGGCGCTGGAGATCAGCAAGAAAACCCTGTTCGTGGTCGGCGAGCGCTACAAGGGGCTCGGCGGCTATCCGGTGGGCAGCGTGGAACCGGTGATCTCGCTGATCTCCGGCGGTTTCGACTCCCCGGTCGCCAGCTACCTGACCATGCGCCGCGGCATGCGCACCCACTTCCTCTTCTTCAACCTCGGCGGCCGCGACCACGAGCTGGGGGTGAAGGAAGTCGCCCTCTATCTCTGGCACAAGTACGGCTGCAAGCAGCGGGTGCTGTTTATCAGCGTGCCCTTCGAGGAGGTGGTGGCGGAACTGCTGACCCGGGTCGAGGACAGCCAGATGGGGGTGATCCTCAAACGCATGATGCTGCGGGTGGGCGACCGCATCGCCGAGGAACTGGAGGTGGATGCGCTGGTCACCGGCGAGGCGGTGGCCCAGGTCAGCAGCCAGACCCTGCGCAACCTGTCGGTGATCGACGAGGTGTCCGACAAGCTGGTGCTGCGACCGCTGATCGCCTCGGACAAGGAAGACATCGTCGCCATGGCCAACCGGATCGGCACCGGCGAGTTCGCCGCCAACATGCCCGAGTACTGCGGGGTGATCTCGGTCAACCCGACCACCCGGGCGCGGCTCGCACGGGTGCGGGCGGAGGAGGAACGCTTTGACATGGGCATCCTCGACCGCGCCGTCGCCAGTGCCCGCAAGGTCCGCATCGACCGGCTGGCGGAGGAGGAACTCGAGCGCACTGAGGTCGAGGTACTCTCGGTGCCCCTGGCGGAGAGCGTGATCATCGATATCCGCCACCCCGAGGAAGAGGAGGATGCGCCGCTGAGCGTACGCGGTGAAGTACTCAAGATCCCCTTCTACAAGTTGCACAGCGCGGCGGCCGAGCTGCCCGCCAACCGGACCTACATGCTCTACTGCGGCAAGGGGGTGATGAGCCGCCTGCACGCCAGCCACCTGCTCGCCGAGGGGCGCCTGCAGGTCAAGGTCTACGCCCCGGCGCCCTGACTCCGCGCCGCGCTGGACAGGTCCGGGCTGGCCTACCATACTGAAAATGAACAAAAAATGATCAGGGCGGGCGTTCTGGCTGCGTGCCGCCCGGGGGGAGCGCAATGCAACGTACCTTGGCAATGGCCTATGGCGGCCTGTGTTATCTGGTCTTTTTCCTCACCTTTCTCTACCTGATCGGTTTCAACGGCAATCTGCTGGTGCCCAAAGGGGTCGATGACGGCACGGTGATCGGCACCCTGCCGGCGCTGCTGGTCAACCTGGTGTTGATCGCCCTGTTCGGGATGCAGCACTCGGTGATGGCCCGGCCCGGCTTCAAGGCTGCCTGGACCCGGGTGGTCCCGGTGGCCATCGAGCGCAGCACCTTCGTGCTCTTCGCCAGCCTGCTGCTGGTCCTGATGTTCTGGCAGTGGCGGCCCATGCCCCAGGTGATCTGGGACCTGCGCGGCGGCCCGGTCGAAGCCCTGCTGTGGCTCGTGTTCGCCTGCGGCTACCTGCTGGTGCTGCTCTCCACCTTCGTCATCGACCATTTCGACCTGTTCGGGCTGCGCCAGGTCTGGTTCAACTTTCGCGACAAGAGCTACCATCACCCGGGCTTCAAGGTGACCTTCTTCTACAAGTTCGTGCGCCATCCGCTGTATCTCGGATTCATCATGGCCTTCTGGGCGGCGCCGCTGATGACCCTGGGCCACCTGGTCTTCGCCGCCGGCATGACCAGCTTCATCCTCATCGCGGTGCGCTACGAGGAGCGCGACCTGGCGGCGACCCTGGGCGACGACTACCGCCGCTACCAGCAGCGGGTGCCCATGCTGGTGCCGCGGCCGGGGAGTATCCACGAGACGGTCAAGCCGGCGGGGGCGAAGCCGGCGGTGGAGTAGGGAAAGGGGTTGGGGCCGTGCGGTAAGGGGTCATAGTCGCGACTCTGACCCCGGGCGGTGCCAAGTCCTTGCTTTTTTTGGTCCTTTTCCCTTTAACCGGCTGCGGGTGATGAACCGCGGCCGGGCTGGTGTATAATCCGCGACCTTTTTTGTACGGCCCCCAGGGCGCGAGCATCCCCCAATGATCGAGAATCTCCGCAACATCGCCATCATCGCCCACGTCGACCATGGCAAAACCACCCTGGTGGACTGTCTCCTGCAGCAGTCCGGCACCCTTGACCGCCGCTCGGAAGGTACCGAGCGCATCATGGACTCCAACGACCAGGAGAAAGAGCGCGGGATTACCATCCTGGCGAAAAACACCGCCATCAAGTGGGGCGACTACCGCATCAACATCGTCGACACCCCCGGACACGCCGACTTCGGCGGCGAGGTGGAGCGGGTACTCTCCATGGTGGACTCGGTGCTGCTGCTGGTGGATGCGGTGGACGGCCCCATGCCGCAGACCCGCTTCGTCACCCAGAAGGCCTTCGAACAGGGCCTCAACCCCATCGTCGTCATCAACAAGGTCGACCGCCCCGGCGCCCGTCCGCACTGGGTGATGGACCAGGTCTTCGACCTTTTCGACAGCCTCGGTGCCACCGAGGAGCAGCTCGACTTCCCGGTTATCTATGCCTCCGCCCTGAACGGCATCGCCGGCCTCGACGACGCCGACATGGCAAGCGACATGACCCCCCTGTTCCAGATGGTGGTAGACAAGGTCAACCCGCCGGAAGTGGATCTCGAAGGGCCCTTCCAGATGCAGATCTCGGCTCTCGACTACAACAGCTACGTCGGTGTGATCGGCGTCGGCCGCATCAAGCGCGGCTCTCTCAAGCCCAACCAGCAGGTCGTGGTACTGGACAGCGAAGGCAAGTCGCGCAAGGCCAAGGTGCTGCAGGTTATGGGCTACCTCGGCCTGGAGCGGGTGGAAGTGCCCGAGGCCAGCGCGGGCGACATCGTCTGCATCACCGGTGTCGGCGAGCTGAACATCTCCGACACCCTGTGCAGCCCGGAGCAACCCGAGGCGCTGCCCGCGCTGACCGTCGACGAACCCACCGTGAGCATGACCTTCCAGGTCAACGACTCGCCTTTCGCCGGCAAGGAAGGCAAGTACGTCACCAGCCGCAACATCAAGGAGCGCCTGGACCAGGAACTGATCCACAACGTGGCGCTGCGCGTCGAGCAGGGCGATTCCCCGGACAAGTTCAAGGTCTCCGGCCGCGGCGAGCTGCACCTGTCGGTACTCATCGAGAACATGCGCCGCGAAGGCTTCGAGCTCGGCGTGTCCCGCCCGGAAGTGGTACAGAAGGAAGTCGACGGCGAGATCCACGAGCCCTACGAGCAGGTGGTGATCGACATCGAGGAGCAGCACCAGGGCCCGATCATGGAAGAGCTCGGCCTGCGCAAGGCCGACCTGACCAACATGGAGCCCGACGGCAAGGGCCGCGTGCGGCTGACCTTCGTCGTGCCCTCCCGCGGCATGATCGGCTTCCGCTCTCACTTCCTCACCCTGACCAGCGGCTCCGGCATCATGACCAGCATCTTCGACCACTACGGCCCGGTTAAACAGGGCGAAGTGGCCAAGCGCACCAACGGCGTGCTGGTCTCCATGGTCAAGGGCAAGACCCTGGCCTACGCCCTGTTCACCCTGCAGGACCGCGGCCGTCTCTTCCTCGGCCACGGCGAGGATGTCTACGAGGGCCAGATCGTCGGCCTGCACTCCCGCGCCAATGACCTGGTGGTCAACCCGACCAAGGCCAAGCAGCTCACCAACATCCGTGCCGCCGGCACCGACGAGGCGCTGACCCTGACCCCGCCGATTCGCCACACGCTGGAACAGGCGCTGGAGTTCATCGAGGACGACGAGCTGGTCGAGGTAACGCCGGAGAGCATCCGCGTGCGCAAGAAACTGCTGCTCGAGCATGAGCGCAAGCGCGCCAGCCGGTCCTGATCTTTAACCCGGCCCGGGGCCGGGTGGTAGAGCCGCGCGCCACTCACTGCCTTCCTCCGCGACGAAAGCGTTTATAGTCGGCGCAGGTAAAAGTCACCGGTGGCTGCTCGCGTGGTCACAGTCGAAAAGGTCAGGGCTTGCGTTTGAAAGCACTTATACAGCGGGTCAGTGAAGCGCGGGTTGAGATTGCGGGTGAGATCGCAGGTGAGATTGGCCTGGGGCTCCTGGTGCTGCTGGGGCTGGACAAGGGCGACGACCTGGCGGCGGCGGGCCGGATGCTCGACAAGTTGCTGGCCTACCGTGTATTCGCCGACGACGCGGGCCGCATGAACCGCTCGGTGGCGGATCTCGGCGGCGGGGTGCTGCTGGTCTCCCAGTTCACGCTCTCGGCGGATACCCGCAAGGGCCTGCGGCCGAGCTTTTCCTCCGCCATGCCACCGGCGGAAGCCGAGGCACTCTACGACGCCATGTGCTGCCTGCTCTCCGAGCGTCATGCCGACTGCGCCTTTGGGTGCTTTGGTGCCGACATGCAGGTTTCTCTCACCAACGACGGGCCGGTGACTTTTCTGCTGGAAGTGTGAATGCGCAGTTAGCGCGGAAGTTGAGCCGTGCCGGATTGACCGGCGCGGCTGCTGCAGTAGTAACAAGGAGCCGCTGACGAGGCCTGACCAGTCAGTCGCCCCGACAGTCCAGCACCATCTCCAGGTGCGGAATCCCGTCCAGGTCGTACACATCCCCCTCGGTGACAAAACCCTGCGAGCCGTAAAACGCCTCCAGGTGGGCCTGGGCATGAATGCGGATACCGGAATCCGGCCACTGCGCCAGGTTGTGGTCGATACCGCGCTGCACCAGGGTCCGGCCGAGGCCGCTGCCGCGGGCCTGGCCCGTCACCACGATGCGCCCCAGGGTGCTCTCGATCTCCTGCAGGCCCGGTGGCAGGCAGCGCTGGTAGGCGGCCAGGGTCGGGCCGTCCCACACCAGCATGTGGATGGCGGCCAGGTCGTAGTCGTCCGGATCGACGTAGATACTCTGTTGCTCAACGGCGAAGACCTCCTGGCGCAGGCGCAGCGCCGCGATCAGGTCGCGGTTGCCGAGGTCGTTGAAAGTGGCGGTTTGCCAGCGCAGTTTCATCGGGTATGGCCCTGTAGACAGTTGTTGCGTTCTCCCGCTGGGGAGAAGTTGCTACTATAGGCCCCAACTCGCTGGGCGAACAGGGTCGTTGCCGGCGAGGGGGATAGAGGCGGCAGCGACAGGCGCTGGGCGCCCGCAACGAGGTAGGCCCATGTTGGCTAACGCCGAGCTCTCCCAGGACTTCAGCGTCCTCGGGGAGCAGTATAAGAAGCTGGTCAGCGCCCTGCTGGAAATCGTCAATATGCCCGCGATGCCGGTGGAGGTAGCGCCGACGCCGAGTGGTAATTTCCGCGGCTTCGACGGCAACCAGTTCTACGTGGTGGAGTCGGGAGATCTCGTCGCCCGCTACCAGGGGCGGCCGGTCTACGTGTTGCAGGCGGGGGACATCCTGCTGCCCGACATCGCCGGCAACTCCGAGGAGGATGCCACGGTCTACTACGGCAGCGACAGCGGCGCCCGGCTCTCCGCCTTCCCGGCGCTGGAGTTCATGCGCCGGGTGTTCGACGACCAGGCGGCAGTGCGCCTGTGGACCCGGATGCTGGTCACCTACGCGGGGTTGAACCTGCGGGTCGCCGCAGCCTATGCGCCTGACAGCACCGACGCGACGCCGGGCTTCGAAGCCTACCGGCCCGGTGAGATCATCATTCGCCAGGGTGGGCGCGCGGATTTTGTCTTCCACATGTCGGCCGGGACCGCGGAGGTGCTGGTCGATGACGTGGTGGTGGGGCGCATCGGCCAGGGCGAGATATTCGGCGCCATGGCGGCGCTGACCCATGCCGACCGCAGCGCCACCGTGCGGGCCAAGACCGACTGCTCGGTGGTCAAGGTGCCCAAGGAGCAGTTCACCGAGCTGATCAAGCGCAACCCCGCGACTATACACAGCCTGCTGGTGGACATGGCCAACGCCATCGTCAACCTCAACCAGCAACTGGTCAGCCTGCGGGGGTGAGTTCTCCTCGCGGTAATACCAAAGTAAGCGCCCGCCCAGCGGGTTATCGAACCAACCGGAAATAGCATGACTGATATCGTAACTATCGACGAGGACGGCATCGAACAGGTGTCGCTCAAGGCCTATACCGAAAAGGCCTACCTGGATTACTCCATGTACGTGATCCTGGATCGCGCCCTGCCGCACCTCGGCGACGGCCTGAAGCCGGTGCAGCGGCGCATTGTCTACGCCATGAGCGAGCTGGGCCTGAAGGCCAGTGCCAAGTACAAGAAATCCGCCCGCACCGTGGGCGACGTGATCGGCAAGTTCCACCCCCACGGCGACAGCGCCGCCTACGAGGCCATGGTGCTGATGGCCCAGGACTTCAGCTACCGCTACCCGCTGGTGGACGGCCAGGGCAACTGGGGCTCCCCGGACGACCCGAAGTCCTTCGCCGCGATGCGCTACACCGAGTCGCGCCTGGCGCCCTACGCCGAGGCGCTGCTCTCGGAGCTGGGCCAGGGTACGGTGGACTGGCTGCCGAACTTCGACGGCACCCTCGACGAGCCTGCGGTACTGCCGGCGCGGGTGCCCAACGTGCTGCTCAACGGCACCACCGGCATCGCCGTGGGCATGGCGACGGATATCCCGCCGCACAACCTGCGCGAGGTGGTCACCGCGGCCATCCGCCTGCTGGAGGCGCCGAAGACCACCGTCGCCGAACTCTGCGAGCACATCCAGGGGCCCGACTACCCGACCGAGGCGGAGATCATCACCCCCCGCGAGGACATCATCGCTTTCTACGAGAGCGGCCGCGGCGGGGTGAAGATGCGTGCAGTGTGGGAGCGCGAGGACGGCGACATCGTCATCAACGCGCTGCCCTACCAGGTCTCCGGCTCCCGGGTACTGGAGCAGATCGCCCAGCAGATGCAGGCGAAAAAGCTGCCCATGGTCACCGACCTGCGCGACGAGTCCGACCACGAGAACCCCACCCGCCTGGTGATCGTGCCGAAATCCAACCGGGTCGACCTGGAGGCGGTGATGGGCCACCTCTTCGCCACCACTGACCTGGAGAAGAGCTACCGGGTCAACCTCAACATGATCGGCATCGACGGCCGCCCGGGGGTGAAGGGGCTCGACCGCATCCTCGGCGAGTGGCTGCAGTTCCGCCGGGAGACCACCCGCCGCCGCCTGCAGTACCGGCTGGAGCGGGTGGAGAAGCGCCTGCACATCCTCGAGGGCTACCTGGTCGCCTACCTCAACATCGACGAGGTGATCCATATCATCCGCACCGAGGACAAGCCCAAGCCCGCGCTGATGGCGCGCTTCGGCATCACCGACGTGCAGGCCGAGGCCATCCTTGACCTGAAACTGCGCAACCTGGCCAAGCTCGAGGAAATGAACATCCGCGCCGAGCAGGACGAGCTGAGCGCCGAGCGCGACAGCCTGCAGCAGATCCTCGGCTCCGACGCGCGGCTGAAAACCCTGATGAAAAAAGAGCTGCTCGAAGCCGCCGAGGAGTACGGCGACGCGCGCCGCTCGCCGCTGGCGCAGCGCGAAGAGGCGCGGGCCTTCAGCGAGCTGGAGCTGACCACCTCGGACCCGGTCACCGTGGTGGTTTCCGACAAGGGCTGGATCCGCGCCGCCAAGGGCCACGACATCGACCCCACCAGCCTCAGCTACAAGTCGGGCGACAGCTTCAAGCTGGCGGTGAAGGGGCGCAGCAACCAGCCGACAGTGGTATTCGACTCCACCGGCCGGGCCTACACCCTGGCCTCGCACAACCTGCCCTCCGCCCGCGGCCAGGGCGAGCCGCTGACCGGGCGCATCAACCCGCCCTCCGGGGCGACCTTCGAGGGCCTGCTGTCGGGGGCCGATGACCAGCTCTACCTGCTGGCCTCGGACGCCGGCTACGGTTTCGTGGCCAGGCTTGCCGACCTGCAGTCGAAGAACAAGGCCGGCAAGGCGGTGCTCAACCTGCCCAAGGGCGGGCGGGTTCTGCAGCCCGCGCCGATACCCTCGAGCACCGAGGGCAACTGGGTCGCGGCGGTGTCCAGTGAGGGGCGCCTGCTGGTATTCCCGCTGGCCGACCTGCCGCAGATGGCCCGCGGCAAGGGCAACAAGATCATCGGCATTCCCTCCGCCCGGGTGCAGTCCAGGGAGGAGTACATGGTGGCGGCGAAGGTGCTGACCGAGCGCGAGACCCTGGTGGTCTACGCCGGCAAGCGCCACCACAAACTGAAGGCCTCGGACCTCGAGCACTACCGCGGCGAGCGCGGGCGGCGCGGCAACAAGCTGCCCCGCGGCTTCCAGCGGGTGGAGGCGATGGTGGTCGAGAGCTGATACCGCAGCGCCGGGGCGCGGTCGGCCCCGGCGCGGCGCCGGTGTTCAGAATGCCGGTTCCGCCAGCCGCTTCAGCGTCAGGCGCAGCTGCCGTTCGAGCAGGTCGCTGTAGGGGTCTGCGACCGCTTCCAGCATCGCGTAGTCCATCACTTCGGTGGCCTGCTGCTGCAGGCGCCCGTCGATATCGGTATCGACGCAGACCGCGGGGGCGAGCAATATTTTCGGTGGCCGGCTCTCACAGGCCAGCTGCAATTCATCCAGGGTCGACTGCATGTAGAGGCCCGGGTAGATGTCGCTGCTGTCCCCCGCGCCGAGTTCACTCTGGCCCACGGCCATGAAGAAACGCATGGAGAGCGACTGCCTTTTCTCCAGCTCGCGGGCCGCGGCCTGCACCAGCCACGCGCAACAGGCGGCGCGAAAGGCCGCGCTGCCCGCCTTGCCGGGGCCGGTGAAGTACACCGCCAGGGCGAACTGCCGCACCACCTGCAATTCACCCGCGTAAAAACCCGCGGCGGTGTGCACCAGGCGGTGGATGCGCGCGATGTAGCGGTGCAGGGACTGCTCGTCGAGGGTGTCGACGTAATCGCTGAGGCTGTCCAGCTGCAGGTAGAGCACCGCGCTGCCCTTGTAGTGCTCGTCGCTGCCGTTGCTGTTCTCGCGGGTGCGCAGCAGGTCCATGGGCAAAGCCTTTACCCGGGTCTCCAGCGCCGCCAGCTCGTTGCCGGGCAGGCGGCCGTTGTCGTCCTCGAGCACGAGGTAGCGGCTGAGCTGGCGCAGGCGTGCGCCGAGGGCCTTGCCCACCTGCAGCCCGGCGCCGTAGACGGCGAGGCTGAGGATCACCGCGAGGCCGAGCAGGCTGAAAACAAAGCGCTGCTGGTCAGCGCCGGCATTGTCTGTGGCGATGGTGACCACCGCCTCGCCGGCGATGTTGGACTCGATATGTACCGGTGCACGGAACTGCTGCAGGTAGTGCCCGCTGGGTTCGCCGGCCTCGCCGAGGGCCTTGCCCTCGACATCGTTGACCGCGACGCGCTGGGCGGCGGTGGTGTCGACGAAGCGCTGCAGGGAGGCGCGCAGGCTGAGCAGGTCGCCGGTCTCCAGGGCGAGGCCGACCCGGGCGGCGACCTGCCGCGCCAGCGCTGTGCCGAACTCCGCCTGCTGGCGGTACTGCATGTGGCGGCTGGAGATGGCGCCGAGGATGACCATGGCGAGGCTGACCAGCAAGCACAGCAGCGCCGCGGCCGTGGCAATCTGCTGGCTTAATGGCGCGGTCCTGAATCGGTTGAGCACGTCGTTTGTCCCCCTGCGAATGGGCGCCAGTATAAACCACTCGCCGCGCCCGCGCGGAGGTCCGCGCGCAGCGGCGGCGAATCGGCCACGCGCTTCCATCGCCGTGGCGCCAGCGGGTAGAATAGCGGCCCTTTGTAGCAGCGGGCCGGTGGCAAACCGGGACTACCCTTGAGCGAAATTCTGCTGATTACCATTTCCGGTGAAGACCAGCCCGGCGTGACCGCCGGCGTCAGCGCGGTGCTGTCGAAGCACGGCGTCAGCGTGCTGGATATCGGCCAGGCGGTCATCCACTCGACCCTGTCGCTGGGGATGCTGGTGGAGATGCCGGATAACTGCGACCGGGAGGCGATCTGCGCCGAGGTCGAGACCGGGGTCAGCTCGCGGGGCCTGCAGCTGCGCATCAGCGCGGTGACGGCGGAGAGCTATACCGACTGGGTCGGCGCCCAGGGCCGGCCGCGCTATATCATCACCCTGCTGGCGCGCAAGATCACCGCCGACCAGATCGCCCGGGTGACCCGGGTGATCGCCGCCCACCAGCTCAATATCGACAGCATCACCCGGCTTTCCGGCCGGATTCCGCTGGGCGAGTTGCCGGCCCTGTCCAAGGCCTGCGTGGAGTTTTCCGCCCGCGGGCCGCTGCCGGACGCGGCGGCCTTCCGCTGCGAGCTGCTGGAAGTCGCCGCCGAGCTGGAGATAGACCTCGCCTTCCAGCAGGACACCATGTTCCGCCGCAACCGCCGCCTGGTGGCCTTCGACATGGACTCCACCCTGATCGAGGCCGAGGTGATCGACGAGCTGGCCGCCTGCGCCGGCGTCGGCGAGGAGGTCAGCGCCATTACCGAGAGCGCGATGCGTGGCGAGCTGGACTTTGCCGAGAGCTTCCGCGCCCGGGTCGCCCTGCTCGAGGGCCTGGAGGAGGGCGCGCTGGAACAGGTGGCGCAGCGGCTGAACATCACCGAGGGCGCCGAGCACCTGATTGCCACCCTGCGCGCGCTCGGCTACCGCACCGCCATTCTCTCCGGCGGCTTCACCTACTTCGCCCGCTACCTGCAGCGTCGCCTCGGCATCGACTACGTGTTTGCCAACGAACTGGAGATCGAGCACGGCAAGGTTACCGGGCAGGTGACGGGGGAAATCGTCGACGGTGCGCGCAAGGCCAGCCTGCTGCGCCAGCTCGCCGAGGCGGAGGGCATCGACCTGCAGCAGGTGATCGCGGTGGGCGACGGCGCCAACGACCTGCCGATGCTGAGCATCGCCGGGCTGGGGGTGGCCTTCCGCGCCAAGCCGCTGGTGAAGCAGTCCGCCGAGCAGTCCATCTCGACCCTGGGGCTGGACGCCATCCTCTACCTGCTCGGCTTCAGCGATCGCTACCGGCAGAACTCGTAGCACTGTCGGAGGTCGGACTCGCACGGCCTGGGGTCAGAGCGGCTCCAGCACTGTCGGAGGTCGGACTCGCACGGCCTGGGGTCAGAGTCGTGACTCTGACCCCGTTCAGAGCGAGTCCGACCTCGTAGATTTCGCCAGCCGCTCCGGCTAGATATTGCTCCACACCGAATCGTAGATGGAATCCAGCGGCCGCCGCCGGTTGTCGGCCAGCACCTCGTCCAGCCGGCGGATATCGCGGAACTCGAACTGGGCGAAGCTGGCGGTGGCCGACAGCTGGCGCTGCAGTTGCACGTGGCGCACCTCGCCGTGCCGCAGCAGGCTGACCTTGGTGCCCTCGCGAAAGCCGGTGCGCGGGGTGACCAGGGTCTGCGGCTGGCCGATCAGGTTGATCTCCGGCAACAGCAGGCCGCGTTGCGGCGCGCGGCTGGCGCCGACCTTCTGCCACTGCTGCACGCCGCAGGCCGTCGCCCGCGGGCTGAGCAGCTCCACCCCGACCAGGGTGCGGGAATTTTCCAGGCGGCTGATCCAGCGTACGGTGGCGATCGACCAGCTGGCGCGGGGATTTTCCTGGATGCTCAGCAGTTCTCCGCTGCGGATGTCCTCGGCCAGGCCCGCCTCCCACTCGAGGCAGTAGCCCCCGGGGCTGGCATTGCGCTGGCGCACCCGGTGCACCGGCACCTCGTGCTCGGTCGGCGGTAGCTCCAGCTCCTCGATGATGCTGCGGGTGAAAATATCCAGCTCGATGTTGTGGCTCAACTCGACTTCCGGCCGGCCGCCGTGGCCGCCGTGGCTGCCGCGGTCGAAGCGGGCGCCGGGGTTGCCGCTGTCCCAGATATCGCTGCTGCGGGTGGTGGGCGAGAAGGGGTGGCTATCGGCGCTGGCGAAGAGTTCCGGGCGGTTGTCGCGACCGTAGAGCAGCTGCTGGAAGCTCTGCTCCCCGGCGGCGTGGTAGTGGGCGCCGCTGATGCCGATGCTGACCAGCACCGGTGCGTCTTCATTGATGCGCTTGAAGGTGCGCATGCTCATGCTGCCGAGGGACTCGATCAGGTGGGCGAGCATCGCATCCGGCAACTGCAGGCCGCATTCGAGCCGCACCCCCTGGCCCTCGTAGCCTCCCTCGGGGTCGCGCAGCGCGCGCAGCTTGTGCACCAGGGCCTCGCAGTTGATCACCCGCCGGTGGTTGCCGCCGGCCTCGCCGTAGAGCGCGCTGTACACCGCCGGCTGGTCGCTGCCCAGGTCGACCGAGAACAGGCCGGCAAATTCCCCCGCCGGGCCGATCTCGACCCCGGTGTGCCACTCGCCCAGCGCGCGGTAGACCGCCTCGAGGTCCGACTGCAGGAGCTGGTTGGGCTTGCTGCAGCCGAGCAGCAGGGCCTGCAGGTAGGCGGACTTGATCGAGTGGTTGGTGTCGCCGGTCTGCTGGATGACGAGGTCGGCGAGATCCTGCCACTCGGCCAGGGCGTAGAGCCGGTGCAGGGACAGCCAGCTGCCGATCGGCGTCGGCCGGTGCAGCTGCAGGGCCAGCAGGATTCTGCGCCCGGCGCAGATGATCGCCTGGTAGAGGGCCTCGCCGAGCAGGCGGGCCGGGTTGCGATCGCGGATATGCTCGTGGCTGCGGTGGGTTTCCAGCGCGACGATGGTGTAGGCGGTCTGCATCTGGGCGAGCAGGCTCTCCGCCCGCTCCGCCAGGCGCTGGGGTTCCGGCGGCATGACCAGCGGCTGGTTGAGGAAGCGCCGGGTCAGGTTGGTGAGGGTGACCCGCAGGTAATCGGCGAGGCTCTCGAGGATATCGGCGCGATCCTCGGGACGCAGCGGGTAGCGGTTGAGGTCGCCGAGGGCGGCCAGCAGCTGGGCCGAAACGGCGCGAATATTGGTGACCGGCAGCTGGGTGGCCCAGGCGCGCGCGTCCTCCGCCCCGGGCGGGAAGTGGTTGAACTGCGACAGGTCCTGCCTGGGTAAAGCGATGTCGAACAGCGTTCCCCAACCCATGTTGCAACTGCCTCTGGAAGTCTTGTCTCAGCTTGAAGATTAGCCTATTTGTACCCCCTGACCACAGCCTGCGGCGAACTCCCCAACGCCCGGCCGCTGAGGTATCATGTGCGCCGTTTTAAATACCGGATCATCGAACCATGGCAACTTACTCAACCAACGAATTCCGCGGCGGCCTCAAAGTCATGCTCGACGGCGAGCCCTGCAGCATCCTCGACAATGAATTCGTCAAACCCGGCAAGGGCCAGGCCTTCAACCGGGTCAAGCTGCGCAACCTCAACAGCGGGCGGGTCTGGGAGCGTACCTTCCGCTCCGGCGAGAGCCTGGAGGGCGCCGACGTGGTGGACCGCGACATGCAGTACCTCTACAACGACGGCGAGTTCTGGCACTTCATGGAGCCGGACACCTTCGAGCAGTTCCAGGCCGACGCCAAGGCAGTGGGCGACGCCCACCTGTGGCTGAAAGAGCAGGACGAGTGCGTGATCACCCTGTACAACGGCGCGCCGCTCTCGGTCACCCCGCCGAACTTCGTCGAGCTGGAAATCATCGAGACCGACCCCGGCCTGAAGGGCGATACTGCCCAGGGCGGCAGCAAGCCGGCAACCCTGAGCACCGGTGCCGTGGTCAAGGTGCCGTTGTTCATCACTACCGGTGAAGTCATCCGCGTCGACACCCGCACCGGCGAGTACCAGAACCGCGTCGGCAAGTCCTGACCCGCGCCCCTCGCCGATGACCTGGCGAGCTTCCTGCAGCCCGGAGACCCTCCGGGCGCGGGCCGACCTGCTGCGGCAGGTGCGCGGCTTTTTCCACGACCGCGGAGTTCTCGAAGTGGAGACCCCCCTGCTCTGCGAGGCCGGCGTCAGCGACCCGGCCATCGAGAACCTGCTGGTGGAGCACGGCGCATCGCTGGGCCGCACACGCTACCTGCAAAGCTCCCCCGAATACGCCATGAAACGCCTGCTCGCCAGCGGCAGCGGGCCGATCTTCCAGATCGCCCGCGCCTTCCGCGACGGCGAGGCGGGCCGCCGCCACAACCCCGAATTCTCCATGCTGGAGTGGTACCGGCCGGGCTTCAGCCTGGCGGCGCTGATGCAGGAGGTGGCGGACCTGGTGCAGGCCAGCATCGGCCAGCGCGCGCTGGAGTTCATCAGCTACCGCGCCCTGTTCCAGCGCGAGCTGGGCCTCGACCCGCTGCTGGCGGATACTGCCGAGCTGGCGGCCCTGGCCCGCAGCCAGCTGGATGTCGGTGCGATGGAGGGTGGTCGCGACCTCTGGCTCGACCTGCTGATGTCCCACCTGGTCGAGCCGCGGCTGGCCGGCCGCGGACTGTGTTTCGTCTACGATTACCCTGCCTCCCAGGCCGCGCTGGCCCGGGTCGAATCCGAGGATGGTGTGCAGGTGGCGCGCCGCTTCGAACTCTATGTCGATGGCCTCGAACTGGCCAACGGCTACCACGAACTCGCCGATGCCGCCGAGCAGAGGCGCCGCTTCGAGGCCGACAACCTGGCCCGCCGCGAGGCCGGTCAGCCCGAGCGGCCGGCGGACGAGCGCCTGCTGGCCGCGCTGGCGTCGCTGCCCGACTGCTGCGGGGTGGCGCTGGGTTTCGACCGCCTGCTGATGCTCGCTCTGGGCGGTTCGGACATCCGCGACGTGCTGGCCTTCGACTGGTCGCGCTGCTAGGGCTCAGGCCTGGGCCGCGACCGGAATCGTCTCCTCGAGCGGCTTCAGGGCAAAGTTGAAGAAGCCGTAGCAGATGGCGATCAGCGGGCAGAGCAGGTTGAAGAAGGCGAAGGGGGCGTAGGAGAAGGTCGCCACGCCCAGGGTCGCCGCCATGTAGGCGCCGCAGGTATTCCAGGGAATCAGCGCCGAGGTCAGGGTGGCCGAGTCCTCCAGCGTGCGCGACAGGTTGAGCGGGGAGAGGCCGCGCTCGGTGTAGGCGCTGCGGTACATCCGCCCCGGCAGCGCCACCGCGATGAACTGGTCCGCGGCCAGCACATTGGTGCCGAAGCAGGTGGCGACAGTGGTGGCGACCAGCGAGCCGGTGCTGCGCACCCTGCGCAGGGCCATCTCCAGCAGGTGGTCGAGTATCCCGGTGCGCTCCAGCGCGCCGCCGAAGCCAAGGGCGCAGAGGATCAGCCACACCGTATTCAGCATGCTGCCCATGCCGCCCTTGCTGAGCAGGGCATCGAGGAAGTCATTGCCGCTGTTGGCCACGTAGCCGCTGGCCAGCGCCATCCAGATACCCTTCAACAGGCCCATGGCACCGGCGGCGCCGTCACCGGCGACCATCAGTACCTGCTGCGGCTGGAAGACCAGGGCAAACAGCGCGCCCACCAGCGCGCTGAGCACGATGGCGGGAAAGGCCGGGGTGCGCCGGTAGACCAGGAACAACATCACCGCCAGCGGCAGCAGCAGGTGCAGGCCGATGTGGAACTGCTCGCGAATCTCCGCCTGCAGGGCGGTGATCTCCTCCGGCGGCGCGCCCGCGCTCGTGCCCAGGCCCAGCAGCACATATATAAGGAGGGCGATGACGAAGCCGGGCAGGGTGGTCCAGAGCATGTGGCGAATGTGGTCGAAGAGGTCCACGCCGGTGGCCGCCGAGGCGAGGTTGGTGGTGTCCGAGAGCGGCGAGAGCTTGTCGCCGAAGTAGGCGCCGGAGATTATCGCCCCGGCGGTGATCACCGGCGAGAGGCCGAAACTGCCGGCGATCCCCATCAGGCCGATGCCCATGGTGCCGGCGACGGTCCAGGAACTGCCGATACTGATCGAGACGATGGCGCAGATCAGCGCGCTCGCGGCGTAGAAAAAGCGCGGGTTCAGCACCTCGACACCGTAGTAGATCATCGCCGGGACGGTACCGGCGAGAATCCAGGTGCCGATCAGCATGCCCACCGCGAGCAGGATCAGCACCGGCCCCAGGCCCACGGCAATACCGTGGATGATGCCCTCCTGCACCTGCTGCCAGTAGAGCCCGAGACGCCGGCCCACCAGCCCGGCGACGCAGGTGGCGAGGATCAGGGCGATCTGGTTGGCGCCGTAGGAGGAGTCCGAGCCGAACAGGTAGACGGAAGCGGCGAGCAGGGTGACCAGGAAAGCGATCGGGGTGAATGCGAGGAGCGGGGTCAGGCGCCTGTGGCCCGGCGGGTGAGAAGTCACTGCGATGGCATTCCGTTTTGGCTCAGGTGCCAGCATGCCCCAATTCCCCGATGCGGTACAGATGCAGGCCGCTACAGGATTGAGGCCGCCGGGATTTGCGCCACTATCGCTGAGGCCATAGGCGCCGCCGCGGCGGATGCGGGATAATGCCCGGACCATGCCAGCCGCCGCCACGCCCGCAACGCCGGAACTTCCTCCCCACTACTACCGGGACAATTTCGCGCGCCTGCTGGATACGGTGGAGAGCCAGTACGGCGACCTGCTGAGCGCGGATGAACTGCACTTCCTCGGCGCCTGGCGGGAACTGGACCGGCCTGCCCAGTGCCTCTACGTGCGCTTGGTGTCGCGAGTGGGGCCCTGGTTCCGCGAGGCGCGGCTGGACTACGCCGAAATCGGCCCCTGTGCCCCGGCGCTGGACCAGCTGCTCGCCGCCGGGCTGCTCATCGAGGCCAGCGAACTGGACAGCCAGGCCCTCGGCCAGCTGTGCACCCGGCAGGAACTCATGCGCGCCTTCGCCCTGGCCCCCGGGCGCAAGGACGATCTCCTGCGGCAAATCGAGGCGCGGGGGGACAGCGAGCTTGCATTGTGCACGACACTGGCGGCACTCGATGGCGCCCGCATCGTCGCCCCCGCCGGCCTCGAGGTTGTGGCGCTGTTCGAACTCCTGTTCTTCGGCAACCGGCGCCAGGGCCTGACCGACTTCGTCCTCAGCGACCTGGGCGTGGCCCGCTATTACCCCTACCGGCTGGATCGCTCACAGCGCCTGTTTTCCTGCCGCGAGGCGGTGGAGGAATACCTGCTTTTTGCCGGCATGGCAGATCTCTGGTGGCAGTGCGTCGAGGCTGGTGGCGAGGCAGTCGGGCAGGAGCAGGCCCCTGCCCTGAGTGAACTGGCCCGCCTGCTGGCTGCGGCCCCGGCCAGCCATCCGAGCAGCGCACGGCGCCGGGACCGGCTGTGCAACCGGCTGGCGCGGCAGCTCGAGCGCGAGGGTGAGGAGGACCTCGCCCTGCAGCTTTATCAGCAGAGCGCCACCCACCCGGCCCGCGAACGCGCCGCGCGGGTGCTGGAACGCCTCGGCCGGGAGGCGGAGGCCCTCGGGCTGGTGGAAACCGCGCTGGCCCAACCCCTGTGCGAGGAGGAGCGCGACGCGATGGCGCGCATCGAATATCGCCTGCGCCGGCGTCTCGACCTGCCGCGCACGCGGCGCCAGCGGGACAATTTCTCCCTGCTCGATCTCCAGCTGCCCACCGGTGACGAGCGCGTGGAGCTGGCCGCTGCGGCCCGGCTCGCGTCGCAATGGCAGAGTGTCCACTACGTGGAGAACGCCCTGATGAATACCCTGTTCGGCCTGGCGTTCTGGGAGGAAATCTTCGCCGCACTGCCCGGGGCATTCGCCAATCCCTTCCAGGCGGCGCCCCTGGATATGTACGAAAAGGCTTTCTGTGAGCGCCGCGAGGCAGCGCTGGAGGCACGCTTGCAGGCCCTGGCGGGCGGCGACCTGCCTGGCGAGCTGCTCCATGCCTGCCGCAAGTATCGGGACTACCAGTGCCGCTGGACCGACTGGCGGCGGGTGGATGAAGCGCTGGTGGCCGCGGCCACCGCGGTCATCCCGCCGGCGCACCTCATCGCCATCTGGCGGCGCATGCTGTTCGACCCGGGCGAGAACCGGCGCGGCTTTCCCGACCTGCTGGCGCTCGGCGATGGCCCCGGCGACTACTGCATGATCGAGGTGAAGAGCCCCGGCGACAAACTGCAGGAGTCGCAAAAGCGCTGGCTGCGTTTCTTTGCCGGGCAGGGCATTCCCGCTGCGGTGGCCCAGGTGAGCTGGCGCGATGGATGAGTTTCGCATCGGCGTGCGCGAGCTGGCGGCCTTCTGCCACCGGCGCGGCAGCATCGACCATCGCTTCACGCCCTCGCCGACGGGGGAGCAGGGCATGGAGGGCCACCGGCGCATCTACCGGCGGCGGCCGCCGGGCTACCGCAGTGAATACCCCGTGAGCCACCGCCACGAGCACGCCGGCATCGTACTGCGCCTGGAGGGACGGGCGGATGGCTACGACCCGGAACAGGGCCTGGTGGAGGAGATCAAGACCTGCCGGACCGCGTTCTCGGCGATTCCGGCGGAAGTGAGCCGCCTGCACCTGGCCCAGGCGCGCCTCTACGCGGCGCTGATTGCCGCCAGCGAGGGGCGCGACGAACTGCTGGTGCGCCTGACCTGGCTGAATATCGACAGCGACGAGGAGCAGGCCCTCGACCAGCATTACACGGCCGCCCAGCTGGCGGAGTTCCTCGACGAGACCCTGGCGGCCTTCGCCGACTGGCTCCAGCTGCTGCGCCGCGGGCGCGTCCGGCGTGACGCCAGCCTCGCCGCGCTGCCTTTTCCCCACGGCGCGTTCCGGCCCGGGCAGCGCGAGATCGCCGAACTCGCCTACCGCTGCATGGTCCGCGGCGCGCAGTTGCTGGTGGAGGCCCCGACCGGCATCGGCAAGACCGCGGCAGTGCTCTACCCGGCGCTCAAGGCCCTCGGCCTGGCCAAGCACGACGCCCTGGTTTTCGTGACCTTTCGCACTATCGGGCGCCGCGCCGCCGAGGACAGCCTGCGCCAGATGCAGGGGCAGGGCCTGATCGCCAGCAGTCTCAGCCTGAGTGCGAAGGACAGCGTCTGCCTGTCCCCCGGCAGTGCCTGCCACGGCGACGACTGCCTGTTCGCCCGGGGCTATTACGACCGCCTCGCGGCGGCCATGCAGCAGGCGATGGGCGTCGGCCTGCTGGACAGCGAGCAGATGCAGCAGATCGGCCGGGAGCATACGGTCTGCCCCTACCAGCTGGCCCAGGACCTGCTGCCCTGGATCGATATCGTGATCGCCGACGCCCACTACACCTACAGTCTCAATGCCGGCATGGGCGCGCAGATCGGCGCGCCGGGACGGCGCTGGACGGTGCTGGTGGACGAGGCCCACAACCTGCCGGAGCGGGCCCGCGACATGTACGGGGCGCGGCTGGAGAAGGCCGCGTTGATGCGCTCGCGCAAGGGCGCGCCGGCGGGGCTCAAGCGCAGCCTCGATGCGCTCAACCGCGCCTTGCTGTCCCTGCAGAAGGAAGCCTGGAGCGACCCGGAGCGGGACAGTCGCGCCAGCCTGCCCGACGCGCTCGCCGGGCAGCTGGGGGACTTCGTCGCGGCGGTGGGCCGGGCCCTGGCCGAGGACCCCCGCTTTGGCCCCCGCCACCCCGAGTTGATGGAGTTCTTCTTTGCCGTCCTGCACTGGCAGCGGGTCGCCGAGCACTGGGGCGACGACTTCCGCTTCGAGCTGCAGCGCGGCGCGGCCAGGCAGAGCCTGGTGCTGGAATTGCGCTGCCTCGATCCCGCCCGCCTGCTGGCCTCGGCTCATGAGAGGGGCCATGCCCTGGTGGCCTTTTCCGCCACCCTGTCCCCGGACTGGTGGATGCAGCGCGCCCTGGGCATGGCGCCGGAGAGCGTTGCGCGGCGCTTCGCATCGCCCTTCGAGGCCAGCCAGCTGGGGGTGGAAATCGAGGCCGGCATCGACACCCGCTACCAGCAGCGGGCGGCGAGCCTGCCGGCGCTGGTCGCACGCATCCGGCGCTGGCTGCAGGACACCCCGGGCAATTGCATCGTCTATTTCCCCGCCTACCAGTACCTGCGTGAGGCTGTCGCCTGCCTGGAGCGGTCGGTGCCCGACCTGCCGGGCCGCCGGCTCTGGCAGCAGGCGCCGGGACAGGGCCGCGAGGCCCGGGCCGAGCTGCTGGAGCTGCTCGCCCGGCGCGCGGACGTGGCCGCGTTCTGCGTCCTCGGCGGGGCCTTCGGCGAAGGGGTCGACCTGCCCGGCGACCAGCTCACCAGTGTGGTGGTTGTCGGCGTGGGCCTGCCGCAATTCGGCCACGAGCGCGAGCAGCTGCGGGCCTGGTACGAGGCCCGCGGCGAAGACGGCTTCGACTTCGCCTACCGCTATCCCGGCATGCAGAAAGTGGCCCAGGCCCTCGGCCGGGTGGTGCGCAGCAGCAGCGACCGGGGGCGGGCGCTGCTGATCGATCCGCGCTACCGGCAGCGGGGCTACCGCGACCTGTTGCCCCCCTGGTGGCGCTATTCGGACCGGGAATGACAGCTCCGGCCCGGGGGGGAGGGCGTTGCCGGTGTGAAATTAAATACAAACCATCATGATTGTTTTAATAGACATGTGACCCCCATTGGGGTACAGTGCCGCGCCTGAGAGGTCAAGTGGAAGGGGCTCAGGAGGTCATTCCTGCATTGACAATGCTGTGCTAGAGTAGCCGGCCGCCTGAATCCGGGCAAAAAAAACCAGACCATGCGCCAACGTCGGCGGTGCTCCCTTCCGGCAGTCCGCGTCGCGCATACCACACTAAAAAAACGGGGAGAGATTACCGCAATGCGTATCGCTATACCCAGGGAAACACATCCAGGTGAAAACCGGGTGCCCATCACGCCCGAAGTGGCCAAGAAACTGGCCCGCATGGGAGCCGAACTGATCATCGAATCCGGCATGGGTAACGGTGCAGGCTATTCCGACGAGGAATACACCGAAGCCGGCGCCTCAGTTTCCACCGATCGCAACAGCCTGCTTTCCACCGCGGACATGCTGCTGCGCCTGCGCAAGCCCGCGATCGAGGAAATCGGCCAGATGAAGCGCGGCTGCATCCACGTCAGCTATCTCGACCCCTTCAACGAGCACGGCCTGGTCAACGCCTTCAAGGATGCCGGGATTACCGCCATCAGCATGGAGATGATCCCGCGCACCACCCGCAGCCAGAAGATGGACGCGCTCAGCTCCCAGGCCAACCTCGCCGGCTATGTCGCCGTGATCGAGGCCGCCGCTGCGCTGCCGCGCATCTTCCCGATGATGATGACCCCGGCCGGTACCCTGAAGCCGGCCAACGTCTTCGTCATCGGCGCCGGTGTCGCCGGCCTGCAGGCCATCGCCACCGCCAAGCGCCTCGGCGCCAAGGTCACCGCTTTCGACACCCGCCCGGTGACCGCCGAGCAGGTGCGCTCACTGGGCGCCAAGTTCCTCGAGATAGACCTCGGCGAGACCGGCGAAACCGCCGGTGGCTACGCCCAGGAGCTGACCGCCGAGCAGGTGGAGATGCAGCGCCAGGCGCAGAAGGAACTGATTGCCAAGTCCGACGTGGTGATCACCACCGCCCAGGTCTTCGGCCGCAAGCCGCCGGTGCTGGTGACCAAAGACATGGTCGCGGGCATGCAGCCCGGCTCCGTGATCGTCGACATGGCGGCGGAGACCGGCGGCAACGTCGAGGGCTCGGTGCCCAACGAAACCGTGACCATCGGCGGTGTGACCGTGATCGGCAAGGGCAACCTGGCCGGTGAAGTGGCCCGCGATGCCAGCCAGATGTACTCCGCCAACCTGTTCAACCTGGTGGAGGATTGCTGGAACAAGGAGACGAGCGAGTTCGAAATCTCCATGGAACACGACATCCTGCCCGGCTGCATCATCACCCACGGCGGCGTGATCACCAACGAAACCATCAAGAACATCGTGGAAGGGGGGGCGTAACCATGGTAGCTGCATTCCTGACATTTATTCTCATGTTGTCCATCTTCCTGGGCTTCGAACTGATCAACAAGGTCCCGGCCACGCTGCATACGCCGCTGATGTCCGGTGCCAACGCGATTTCCGGCATTACCCTGGTCGGCGCGGTCAGCCTGGCCGGCGGCACGGCACACCACGACCTCGCCCAGTGGCTGGGTGCCGGCGCCGTGGCCCTGGCCACCATCAACGTGGTGGGTGGCTACCTGGTAACCGACCGCATGCTCGCCATGTTCAAGAAGAAGGGGAGCTAAGCCGCAATGGATAACCTGATTCAATTTGCCTACGTGGTATCGGCCGCGCTGTTCATCCTCGGCCTGAAAAAACTCGGCTCACCGGCGACCGCCCGTCGCGGCAACATGATTTCCGCCATCGGTATGCTGATCGCGGTGATTGCAGCCCTGCTCGACCAGAACATCGTCGAGTACCAGTGGATCGTTGTCGGCGTGCTGGTCGGTGGCGCCATCGGTGCCGCCGCGGCGCGCATGGTGCAGATGACCTCCATGCCGGAGATGGTGGCCCTGTTCAACGGCTTCGGCGGCATGGCCTCCCTGCTGGTGGGCTGGGCGGCGATTGCGCCGGGCGCGGGCACCTTCACCCTGGTGACCATCGTCCTGTCGATCCTGATCGGCGGCATCACCTTCACCGGCTCGTTGATCGCCTGGGGCAAGCTGTCCGAGACCATCGGCAGCGGCGCGGTGCTGTTCCCCGGCCAGCAGGTCGTCAACAGCCTGATCGTGCTCGGCATCGTTGCCAGCGCGGTGATGTTCTGCCTGGAGCCGAGCAACCACCTGTGGCTCTACATCGTCGTCGCCCTGTCCCTGTGGTTCGGCATCATGGCGGTCATCCCCATCGGCGGCGCCGACATGCCGGTGGTGATCTCCCTGCTGAACTCCTACTCGGGCCTGGCCGCCTGTGCCGCCGGTTTCGCGGTAAACAACAACATCCTGATCGTCGCCGGTTCGCTGGTGGGGGCCTCGGGCATCATCCTGACCCAGATCATGTGCAAGGCGATGAACCGCTCGCTGTCCAACGTGCTGTTCTCGGGCTTCGGCTCCGGCAAGGTGGAAACCTCCGCAGTGGAAGGTGAGATCAAGCCGATCTCCGCCGAGGACGCCTTCTACGTACTGGAGGCCGCCAGCAGTGTGGCCATCGTGCCCGGTTACGGCATGGCCGTGGCCCAGGCCCAGCACGTGGTCAAGGAACTGATGGAAGAGCTGGAGAAAAACGGCGCGGAAGTGTACTTCGGCATCCACCCGGTGGCCGGCCGCATGCCCGGGCACATGAACGTGCTGCTGGCGGAGGCCGACGTGCCCTACGACCAGCTGCTGGAGATGGACGACATCAACCCGCGCATGGAAACCATCGACGTGTGCATCGTCATCGGCGCCAACGACGTGGTCAACCCGGCGGCCCGCGAGAACGAGGGCAGCCCGATCTACGGCATGCCGGTGATCAACGTGGACAAGGCGCGCACCGTGTTCGTGCTCAAGCGCTCCATGGCCTCCGGTTTCGCCGGCATCGAGAACCCGCTGTTCTACAAGGACAACACCCGTATGCTGTTCGGCGACGCCAAGGAGTCGATCTCCGGGCTGGTGCGCGAGTTCGGCAGCTGACACTCCCGGCAACAGCCCCCTGCAAACGCCGGCCTCGTGTCGGCGTTTTGCTTTTTGCCCCGGTACCGCCCGCCTTTCAACCCCTCACGCTCGCGCTTACCGGCCGGGTATGGGGTGCGGGCGCGAATTCCCCTATACTCCGGGGGCGGTGAAAATACTGAAAACAAGGGGCGGGGGCGGTGAGAAGTTGCGCTAGAAAATCTGTACTGGTGACCGGTGGCGCCGGCTTCCTCGGCTCGCACCTGTGCGAAAGCCTGCTCGCGCAGGGCTGCGAGGTGCTCTGCGTGGACAACCTCTACACCGGGGACAAGTCCAATATCAGCCACCTGCTCGAGGACCCGCGCTTCGAATTCATGCGCCACGACGTGACCTTTCCGCTCTACGTCGAGGTCGACCAGATCTACAACCTCGCCTGTCCCGCCTCGCCGATTCACTACCAGTACGATCCGGTGCAGACCACCAAGACCAGCGTGCACGGCGCCATCAACATGCTCGGCCTGGCCAAGCGGGTGAAGGCGAAAATCCTCCAGGCCTCGACCAGCGAGGTCTACGGCGACCCGCAGGTGCACCCGCAGACCGAGGATTACTGGGGCCACGTCAACCCCATCGGCTTTCGCTCCTGCTACGACGAGGGCAAGCGCTGTGCGGAAACCCTGTTCTTCGATTACAAGCGGCAGCACAACCTGCCGATCAAGGTGGCGCGGATCTTCAACACCTACGGCCCGCGCATGCACCCGAACGACGGCCGGGTGATTTCCAATTTCATCGTCAAGGCCCTGCACAACGAGCCGATCACGATTTACGGCTCGGGCGAGCAGACCCGCTCCTTTTGCTATGTCGACGACCTGATCGACGGCCTCGTCCGCCTGATGGCTAGCGGCGACGAGTTCAGCGGCCCGGTCAACCTGGGCAACCCGGTGGAAATGCGCATCGTCGAGCTGGCCGAGCTGGTACTGGAGATGACCGGCTCGCGCTCCGAGCTGACCAGGCTGCCCCTGCCGGAGGACGACCCGCTGCAGCGGCAGCCGGATATCTCGCTGGCGCAGAGGGAGCTGCAATGGCAGCCACAGACACCGCTGCGAGCGGGCCTGGAGAAGACCATCGCCTATTTTGACCAGCTGCTCGGCCAGGCAGGCTGATCGGCATCGCCGTGCAAGCAGGCCGCCGCGCGTGAACCCGCCCGAATCAGTGGTAGTCATCACCCCGGTATTCAATGACTGGGATGCCCTGCTGCAGCTCGCCGGCGAGCTGGACAAGGTCGCCGGGGCCATGCAGCTCGGCTCGCTCGAGCTGCTCGTGGTCAACGACGGCTCCACCGAGCCGCTGCCCGTCGAACAGGTCGCCGGGCTTGCCCTGGCGCATATCGGCGCGATCCGTCTGGTCGAACTGGCCTGCAACATGGGCCACCAGCGCGCCATCGCCGTCGGCCTGCACGTCGCGGTGGAGCGCGGCGCCTACGACGCCTACGTGGTGATGGACTGCGATGGCGAGGACAAGCCGGAAGATATCCCGCGCCTGCTGGCGGCGCTGCACAGCGACCGCGCCTCGGCGGCGGTGGCGCGCCGCGGCAAGCGCTCCGAGGGCCTGCTCTTCCGCAGTTTCTACCGGGTCTACAAGACCCTTTACCGGGCGCTCACCGGCAGCGTCATCAGCTTCGGCAATTTCTCTGCGCTGGATCACGCCGCCGCCGAGCGCCTGCGGCACATGCCGGAGCTGTGGAACAACTTCGCCAGCGCCCTGCTGGCCTCGCGACTGCCCTGCGCGAGGGTGGAAACCTGGCGCGGCGAGCGCTACGCCGGGCGCAGCAAGATGAACTTCGCCAGCCTGGCACTGCACGGCCTCAGTGCGATTTCGGTCAACAGCGAGGTGATCTTCATTCGCGTGCTCATCCTCTGTTCCGCGCTTGCCCTGGGCACCTTCTGCGGCGCCCTCGGGGTGATATTCATCCGCCTGTTTACCGACACGGCCATCCCGGGCTGGGCCAGCGATGTCATGGGCAGCCTGGTCATCGTCTTTACCCAGTCGGTGTTTTTCTTCTTCATCAGCCTGTTCCTGCTGCTGCGCTCGCGCTCCACGCCGGTGCCCTCGCCGGTCACGGTGATACCCGGCTATATCGCCCGCACCCTTGACCTGAAACCATGAGTGCGGGGCAGGGCTTCGACTACGCCGGCTCCGAGCTCGAGCTGTTCCAGGCGGCGCTCAACTGGAAAAACTACTTCGGCCGCAGTGTGCGGCCCTGGCTGGGGGCGCGGGTGCTCGAGGTCGGCGCGGGCATTGGCGGCACCACCGAGGTGCTCTGTGACGGCGCCGCCGAGCGCTGGCTGTGCCTGGAGCCGGACGCGGCCCAGTGCCAGCGCATCCGCCAGCGCATCGACCGGGGCGAACTGCCCGGCTGCTGTGTGGCGCTCGCTGGAACCCTCGCGGCGCTGGATGCCGGGGCGCGCTTTGACACCATCCTCTACATGGACGTGCTGGAGCATATCGAGGACGACCGCGGCGAACTGGCCCGGGCGGCGGCGCTGCTGGCGCCGGGCGGGCGGCTGGTGGTGCTGGCCCCGGCCCACCCCTGGCTCTACACCCCCTTCGACGCGGCGATAGGCCACTACCGCCGTTACACCCGGCAATCCCTGCTGGCCGCGGCGCCGCCGGCGCTGGAAGTGCTCGGCGCCCGCTACCTGGACGCTGTCGGCACCTGCCTGTCCGCAGCGAATCGCCTCCTGTTGCGCAGGAGCATGCCCTCGGCGGGCAATATCCGTTTCTGGGATCGCTGCGTGGTGCCGCTGTCGCGCTGGGTGGACCCGCTGCTGCGCTACAGCTTCGGCAAGTCGGTGCTGGTGGTCTGGCGCAAGCGGGCCGCCTGAAGACGTCCGGCGCCGCTGTGGGTTTGCCACTTAGCCCGCAAAGCCGAACCTGCAACCGGCCAGTGAGCCGAGGGGGCCCTCGGTAATCAGCAGCAGGTCCCGCGCCTCGCCCGCCCCCTGGAAATCGACGAAGCCCCGCCAGCTGTCGTTGCGTGAGGACAGCAGCTGCACGGCGCTGCTGCGCGGCGGGTAGTAGGGATAGAAAGCCCCCAGCAATTCGCCGTCCCGGCGCAGGTAGATCCTTCGCGCCGCGGGTAGGTCACCGTCGGTCAGTTTCAATGCCGCCATCTCCAGGCCACCCGGCCCGGCTTTCAGCGGAGTCAGCATGGCTCGCTGTGGGCATTCCGGCAGCGGCGCGGGCGCGCGAAATGCCAGCGCCCGCTGGCGCAGGAAGCCGTAGCCGGTATCCGTGGCGAGGAAGAAGTCGTGGTAGCTGGAGAGCCGGGCGACCGGCGGCGGCAGCCAGGGGTCGGCCGGGTTCTCCAGCGGCTTTATCGCCAGTACACCCAGGCTGGTGTTGCGGGCGGCGAGCTGCGAAGAGCTGACGATGCTGCTGAACTTGTCGACACCGGCGAACAGGTAGGCACAGCCGAGGGCGAGGCAGGTCGCGCGCAGCAGCAGCGCCCCCCCGGCTCCGGCTGGCGCCTCGCCCGCGCGCGCCAGCGCTAGGCCGCCGATACTCAGCCAGAACAGCAGCACCAGCGAACGGTAGCGCGGCGGGTGGGGGAGGATGGCGAGGTCGGTCAGGCCGATGCGGCCGAGGAAGATCGCCAGTGCGGTGCCCAGGCAGATCGTCGCCAGCGCCAGGCAGAGCAGGTAGAGGTGGCCGCGCTGCGCCGCCGCGCCCGGGCGCAATACCCGGGCCCACTGCAGGGCGAGAAACAGCAGGGCCGCCAGGCTGGGCAGCAGAATTGCCCGCGGAAGCGCGGCTGAAAACGGCGCGCTGAAGAAGGTGAGCGTGGCGTAGGCGCAGTCCCGGGCCGCGAGCAGCCAGGCCAGCAAACCCGCCGGGGTGCTGCGCGCTGCCGTCCCCGCGCTCACTTGCAGGCTGCCCTCCATCGGCGCGACCCCCTGCAGGTAGAGGCCGGTCCAGAGCAGGGTGGCGACCAGCACCGGGACAAGGCCGGCCCGGCGCATCAGGCCCACCATCAGCGGCAGCAGGAGCAGCGCGACCAGCCCGGTAAAGTTGGCCCAGGAGGCGAGGGCGAGCAGCGCGAACACCGCGCAGATGCGACCCGCCCCGGGCTCCCGCGGCCGCGCCAGGAGCAACCAGTAGGCGCCGCAGACCAGCGCCAGGCTGAGCAACCAGCTGGCGCCGATCGGCTGGATGAAATTCCAGATCTGCGAGGGACTGAAGAGGAACAGCAGCGCCAACCCCGGGAAAGACACGCCGATGGCGGCTGCCTGCGCGCGCGCGGCATGGGTGAAGAAAGCCAGCATGGCGAAAATGCTGAGCAGCGACACGCCGTAGTAGGCGGCGTTGCTGCCGTGGGCCCACTGCAGGTCGGCGACCTGCAGCAGGCGGATCAGGGGAATCCGGTGGCTGCCAAAATGCGGGTGCAGCCAGATATCGAGGGGTAGCCCGCCGAGGCCCTGTTCGAGCACCGGCTGAACAGTGTGGATCATCGGCACGGTATCCCGCTCCGGGATGTCCATGTGCAGGCGGTACCAGAGCAGAGAGCTGGCCAGCAGGGCCGCTATCCCGAGGAGCAGGCTGATCGCGTCGAGGGTGCGCAGGTAATGGCGGGAGCCTGGCGGGTGGCGGCGGTGCCGGTCAGTCGTCACGTTCCTGTGATTGCCCTTCACTAGCGGTGGATACAGGGCGCCGGGGCTGCCCGCAGGGGTCGCGGCATGTTACTGCATGTTGCAGTGGCGCGGCCAGAGCCGCGCCGGCTGCGGCTCAATAGGTCTCTATCTGCAGCCGGCCCTCCAGCAGCAGGCGGTGGTAGAAGTCGTCGGTGTCGAGGCCGCGCAGCTGCGCCGCGTGGATCAGGGCGTCGAGCACCGCCTGCTCCATGGCGACCAGGCCGCAGATGAAGACATGGCTCTTTTCCGCCGCGAGGAAGTCCGCCACCTGCTCCGCCCGCTCGCGCAGCAGGTCCTGCACGTAGCACTTTGGCTGCCCCGGTTCGCGGGACAGCGCCAGGTGGGTCTCGACCAGGGTGGCTGGCAGCTCCTGCAATTCCGCCAGGTAGGCCATCTCCGCCGCGCTGCGCGCGCCGTAGTAGAGCTGCAGGGCGTGCCGGGGCTGCGGGTTGATGCGCTGCTGGCGCTGGATGAAGCCGCGCATCGGGGCGATGCCGGTGCCGGTGCAGATCATCATGATGCGCGCGTCCGGGTCCTGGGGCATGAGGAACTTCTCGCCCATGGGGCCGATGCAGCTGACCGCGTCGCCGGGCTGCAGGTCGCAGAGGAAATTGGAGGCGACGCCGTGGTAGGGCTGGCCCTGCCACTCGTCGACCACCCGCTTGACGGTCAGCGCCAGCTGCCGCGAACCGGCCGCCTCGCCGTCGCGGTCGCTGGCGATGGAGTAGGCGCGCATGTGGTGGGCGTGGCCGCCGGGGTCCGTGCCGGGGGGCAGCACGCCGATGTTCTGGCCCTCCAGCCAGGGGAAGTCGCCGTCGCTGCAATCGAGGACGATGTGGTGGATGGCCGAATCGCCCGCGGTGACCCGCTGGTTGCGGACGATGCGCGCACCGAGCGGGTTCTTCTGGGTGTGGAGGAACACGCTGGGCACACTGGCGGAGGCCGGGGCCGGGTTGCTCGGCACGGCTTCCTCCGCGCTGTCGGGGTGGGGGATCAGCTGGCCGTCGAGCTCCGCCTCCGCCGGCAGTTCGTCCCAGCCGAACTGCTCCTCCAGGGAATAGGACTGGCCCTCGGGGACCATCCGCCAGGCGTTGATGGCATCGGTGCTGCAGGAGAAGAGGCACTCGTGCTCGCCCTTGCACAGGGCCGGGTCGATGGCGTAGTTCTTGCCGTCCGGCGACATGCTGATCGCCTCCTCCGGGCAGGCGTATTCACAGCTGCCACAGCGGGCGCAGGTTTCGGGGTCGATCAGGTGCTGCTTGACGAAGTTGCCGGGGACGGATGTCCTGAGGGTGTTGTTATCAGCGGTCATCAGGTGACCTCCCTGTTCTATTATCGAATATCAGGTTGGCTGCCCGGTACGGAGGGCAGCGGGAATTTCCCATTACGCGATTGAGGTTAGGCTGCCTGCGGGGCGACTTCCTTGATCTGGATCAGGATTCCGGCAGTTTGCCGGCCTGACCGGGCCCGCCGGAAGCGGGGAGAGGGTGGGGGAGTGGCCATTCGACCATAGTCGGATTTTGCTTCTGCCCGCCAATCCGTATCATTGGTGACCCGAACTATATAACTATGGACCAGCATCATGCATGAATTCCCCGTTCACCCGGTTCCCGGCAACTTCAGCGACGCCCACATCAACGCTGAGGGCTACCGCGACATGTACCGCCAGTCCATCGACGACCCTGACACCTTCTGGGCGGCGAAAGCCGAGGAATTCCTCGACTGGAACAAGCCCTGGGACAAGGTCGTCGAGTTCGACTTCCACGCCGGCAACGCCGCCTGGTTCGACGGCGGCGAGCTCAACGTCAGCTACAACTGCATCGACCGTCACCTGCCCGAGCGCGCCGACCAAGTCGCGCTGATCTGGGAGGGCGACGACCCCGCCGACAGCAAGCACATCACCTACGCCGAACTGAAGGACCAGGTCTGCCGCCTGGCCAACGCGCTGAAGGAGCGCGGCGTGCAGCGCGGCGACCGGGTCTGCATCTACATGCCGATGATCCCCGAGGCCGCCTACGCCATGCTCGCCTGCACCCGCATCGGCGCGGTGCACTCGGTGGTCTTCGGCGGCTTCTCGCCGGAAGCCCTGAAAGACCGCATCCTCGACTCCGACTGCCGGGTGCTGATCACCGCCGACGAGGGCGTGCGCGGCGGCAAGAAAATCCCCCTCAAGGCCAATACCGACAAGGCCCTCGACGCCTGCCCCGATGTCCACACCAACCTGGTGGTGCGGCGCACCGGCGGCGATGTCGCCTGGACGGAGGGGCGCGACTTCTGGTACCACGAGCTGGTGGACGGGCAGAGCAGCGAGTGCGCGCCGGAATCCATGCCCGCCGAGGCGCCGCTGTTCATCCTCTATACCTCCGGTTCCACCGGCAAGCCCAAGGGTGTGCTGCACACCACCGGCGGCTACCTGCTGCAGAGCGCGATGACCTTCAAGTACACCTTCGACTACCGCGAGGGCGAGATCTACTGGTGCACCGCCGACGTCGGCTGGGTCACCGGCCACAGCTACATCGTCTACGGCCCGCTGGCCTGCGGCGCGACCTCGCTGATGTTCGAGGGCGTGCCCACCTACCCCAACCACAGCCGCTGCTGGGACGTGGTCGACAAGCACCAGGTGAACATCTTCTACACCGCGCCCACCGCCATCCGCGCCCTGCACGCCGAGGGCGACGGCCCGGTCACCCGCACCTCCCGCGCCAGCCTGCGCCTGCTCGGCAGTGTCGGCGAGCCGATCAACCCGGAGGCCTGGGAGTGGTACTACCGCGTGGTCGGCGACAGCCGCTGCCCCATCGTCGACACCTGGTGGCAGACCGAGACCGGCGCCCACATGATCACCCCGCTGCCCGGGGCGACCCCGCTCAAGCCCGGCTCCGCCAGCTTCCCCTTCTTCGGCGTGGACGTGGCCCTGCTCGACGAGCAGGGCAAGGAGATCGAGGGCCCCGGCGCCGGCTACCTGGTGGTCAAGGCCTCCTGGCCGGCGCAGATCCGCAGCGTCTACGGCGATCACCAGCGCATGGTCGACACCTACTTCAAGAATTACCCCGGCTACTACTTCACCGGCGACGGCGCGACCCGCGACGCCGACGGCTACTACTGGATCACCGGCCGGGTGGACGACGTGCTCAACGTCTCCGGCCACCGCATGGGCACGGCGGAGGTGGAGAGCGCCCTGGTGCTGCACGACTGCGTCGCCGAGGCGGCGGTGGTCGGCTTCCCCCACGACATCAAGGGCCAGGGCATCTACGCCTATGTCACCCTGATGCACGGCCTGGAGCCCAGCGACGAGCTGCGCAAGGAGCTCGTCGACCTGTGCGTGAAGGAGATCGGCCCGATCGCCAAGCCGGACGTGATCCAGTGGGCGCCGGACCTGCCGAAGACCCGCTCAGGCAAGATCATGCGCCGCATCCTGCGCAAGATCGCCGAGAACGAGCTGGGTTCGCTGGGCGATACCAGCACCCTGGCCGATCCCTCGGTGGTCGACAAGCTGATCGCCAACCGCCCCGCCTGATAAGCTAGACTCCCCGCGGTGCCGGCTTCCCGGCACCGCCCGCTTTTCATCGGGAGCCCCGCGACATGGAAAAATCCTTCTGGCACGACAAGTGGCAGCGCAACGAGATCGGCTTCCACAACGCCGAGGTGCACCCGCTGCTGGCGCGCCACCTGTTCCGGCTCGAACTGGCTGGCGGGGCGCGGCTGTTCCTGCCCCTGTGCGGCAAGACCCTGGACATCGCCTGGCTGCTGGAACGGGGTTACCGGGTGGCGGGGGCCGAGCTCAGCGAGCTGGCGGTCATCCAGCTCTTCGAGCAACTGGGGCTGGCGCCGGAAATCACCGTCGAGGGCGAGCTCAGCCGCTACAGTGCTGACAGCATCGATATTTTTGTCGGCGATATCTTCGCTCTCGATGCTGCGACTCTCGGCGCCGTGGACGCCATCTACGACCGCGCCGCGCTGGTCGCCCTGCCGCGGGACATGCGCCCCGCTTACGCCGCGCACCTGGCGGCTATCAGCCGCAACGCGCCACAACTGCTGATCGCCTTCGACTACGACCAGGCGCAACTGGCCGGGCCGCCCTTCTGCGTCGACGCCGATGAAATCCACGCGTTGTACGACCGGCACTACCGGGTCGCGCTGGTGGAGCGGGTCGCGGTCGAGGGCGGCCTCAAGGGCAAGGTGGAGGCGCTGGAGAGCGTCTGGCTGCTGTCCCGGAAAAGCTAGCAGAGTGCTTCAGGTCGCGATGCGCACTTCGCGACCCGCCTAGAAGGACAGGCTGTCCCCCCGGGCGGGGACTTCCACGCTCAGGCCGTGTTCCTCGTAGAGCTTCTGCGCCAGCTCCACCTGTGCCTCCGGTTCGCCGTGCACCAGCACCATCTGCGGTGCCGGTTTGAAGGCGCTCGCCCAGTCGAGCAGCTCGCTCTGCCCGGCGTGGGCGGAGAAACAGCCGAGGCTCTCGATGCGCGCCTTGACCACGAAGGGGTCGCCGAACATCTTTATCTCCCGCGCGCCGTCCACCAGCACCCGCCCCAGCGTGCCGCGGGCCTGGAAGCCGACGAAGATCACCGTGTTGCGGTCGTCCCAGATGCGCTGCTTGAAGTGGTGGCGGATGCGCCCGCCGGTGCACATGCCGCTGCCGGCGATGATGATGGCGCCGCCCTTGATGCGGTTGATCGCCATCGACTGGTCGGTGTCCTCGGTCAGCTGCAGGGTGGGCAGGAAGCGGACCAGCGATTCCCGGTGGGCGTCGCTGAGCAGCTTGACGTCCTCGCTGTCTAGGGCCTGCAGCCAGCGGTCGTAGACCCTGGTCACCGCGATCGCCATCGGGCTGTCGAGGAAGACCTGCCAGGGATCGAGGTCGCCGGCGTGGTTGAGGGCGCCGAGGTGGAAGAGGATTTCCTGCGTGCGCCCCACCGCGAAGGAGGGGATCATCACGCTGCCGCCGCGGCGCCAGGTCTCGTGCAGGATGTCGCGCAGCTGGTCGATGGTATCGGCCTCGCAGCGGTGGTCGCGGTTGCCGTAGGTGCTCTCCATCATCACCACGTCGGCGTGCTGCAGCCGCGCCGGGTCCTTCATCAGCACCGCACCGCTGCGGCCGAGGTCGCCGGAGAAGACCAGCGTGCGCTGGCCCTTGCCCTTGTCCACGGTCAGCTCGACGATGGCCGAGCCGAGGATGTGCCCGGCGTCGTGGAACTGCAGCTCGAGGTCGGCGAAGATCGGGGTCGGCGTGCGGTAGCGGATGCCCTCGCACTGCTGCAGGACCTGCAACACGTCGCGCTGGTCGTACACCGGGTCCTCCGGTTTGCGCCCGCGGCGGGCGCGGCGCAGGTTCTCCCGCTCCAGGTCGCGCAGGTAGAGGCCGGCGGAGTCGTGCAGCATGATCTCCAGCAGCTCCACCGTGGCACGGGTGCAGTAGATGGGGCCGTCGAAGCCCCGGTGCACCAGCAGCGGCAGCAGGCCGGAGTGGTCGAGGTGGGCGTGGGAGAGGATCAGCGCGTCGATGCTCGACGGGTCGAAGGCGAACTCCTCGTCCTGCATGCGGTCGACGGCGTCACCGCCCTGGTGCATGCCGCAGTCGAGCAGCACGCGGTGGCCGGCGGCGGTCTCAAGCAGGTGGCAGGAGCCGGTGACTTCGCCGGCGGCGCCGAGGAAGGTGATGCTTGTGTCTTTTTTCACTGGTGCTCCGCTACGGGCCAAGGGGTGGGTTCAGTGTAGCGCTCGCTGTCGGAACTGTCCGCTGGTGCAGGGCCACAGGGCGCAAGCCTTTCCCTTCGCTCGAATGCGTTTTGACTCGCGCCGGGAAAGGCTTGCGCCCAGCGGCTCCCGGGCGCTGGGACAGCCTTGACCGATCGAATGGCACTGCGCGAGGACTGTGAAGGCAACACCCTTCCGTCGCGAGTCAAAACGCTTTCGAGCAGAGGAAGGGTGTTGCCTTCACAGGCCGGCATCCCGGGCACCTACCCTTTGACCCATTCCCGGCAAATCGGTTAGCGTCCCTACCACCAGCCAAAGGAGTGCCGCCAGATGACCCTGCAACGCCTGCTCGCGCGAATCTCCCCGTTGCTGGTCGCCATCGGCCTTGTCTCCTGCGGCCATGCCCCGCCAGTCAAGGTCAGCCCCGGCGTCGCCCTGGAACTGGCGCAACAGCGCAGTGCGCTGCTCGCGGATGTGAACTACCAGCTATTCCTGTCCATCCCCGAAGACCCGGAAGCTGCGATCCCCGCGCGCATGACAGTCGCCTTCAAGCTCGCCGCCAACACCGACACACTGCAACTCGACTTTCGCGAGAGCGGAGAACTGCTCACCGACGTCCGCGTCAACGGGCGCGCCTCCGCCTGGCGCTTCGAGCAAGAGCACTTGCTGATCCCCGGGAGTGAGCTGAGCCGCGGCGCCAATAGCATCGAGATAGAATTCGGGGCCGGTTCCAGCTCCCTCAACCGCAACCCGGATTACCTCTACACCCTGTTCGTGCCGGACCGGGCGCGCACCGCCTTTCCCCTGTTCGACCAGCCGGACATCAAGGCCACCTGGGACCTGACCCTGGAACTGCCGCGGGAGTGGCGGGCGATCTCCGCCGCGCCGGTGGCAGAGGAGAGCGTCATCGGCGAGCGCAGGACCCTGCGCTTTGGCCGCTCGGACCGCATCAGCTCCTACCTGTTCTCCTTCGTCGCCGGCCGCTTCGAGGCGCTGACCCGCGAGGTGGGCGGGCGGCAGATGACCCTGCTCTACCGCGAGCCCGACGCGGAAAAAGTCGCCCGCAATATCGACGAGATCTTCCGCCTGCACGGGCAGGCCCTGGCCTGGCTGGAGGACTACACGGGCATCGACTTCCCCTTCCGGAAAATGGACTTCGCCGCCATTCCCGCCTTCCAGTACGGCGGCATGGAACACGTCGGCGCCATCCAGTACCGCGCCGAGGACTTCTTCCTGGAAGAGGCACCCTCGGACGGCCAGTTGCTCGCCCGCGCCAACACCATCGCCCACGAGGTCGCGCACATGTGGTTCGGCGACCTCGTCACCATGCGCTGGTTCGACGACGTCTGGACCAAGGAAGTGTTCGCCAACTTCATGGCGGCAAAGATCGTCAACCCGGCCTTCCCGCAGATCGACCACGAGCTCAACTTCCTCGTCAGCCACTACCCCGCGGCCTACGCCGTCGACCGCAGCGCCGGCGCCAACCCGATTCGCCAGCCCCTGGCCAATCTCAACGACGCCGGGCAACTCTACGGCGCCATCATCTACCACAAGGCGCCGATCATGATGCGCCAGCTGGAAGCCCTGCTGGGCGAGGCGGCCTTCCGCCGCGGCATACGCAGCTACCTCGCCAGCCACGCCCACGGCAACGCGGACTGGCCGGCGCTGATCGCCATCCTCGACGCGCTGACGGATTACGACCTGGCGAGCTGGAGCGAGGTCTGGGTGAACTCACCCGGCCGGCCGCAGTTCATCCTCGCCGCGGACGGTGCAGCGCTGGAGCAGCTGGACCCGGCGGGCGCCGGAAGGCTCTGGCCGCAGCGTTTTTCCCTGCTGGACCCCGGCGCGGCGGGGCAAAGGGAGTACTCACTGCTCGCGGAGCGCGCGCAGACGCCGCTCCCCGCAGCACTCGCTGCCGGCGGCGCGCTGCTGGTCAACGCCGACGGTCGCGGCTACGGCCTGTTCCCGGCGGAGCTCTCCGCCCTCGACAGCTGGGCAGCCCTGGGCGATGTCGCCCGGGCCAGCCTGCTGATCAATCTCTACGAGAACCTGGTTGAGGCCAACGGCCCCGCGCCTGCCGAGTACCTCGATCAACTGGCCGGCCTGCTGCAGGGCGAGGGCAACCAGTTACTGCTGCAGCTGATGCTCTACCAGATCCAGGACATCTACTGGACCATGCTGCCCGGGGCGCAGCGCGATGCCCGCGCCGCTGCCCTGGAGGAACAGCTCTGGGCAAGTTTTTCCGCCCGCGAAAGCGCCAGCCAGCGCAAGCTGCTGTTCGGCGCCTACGCGCGGCTGGCGCTGACACCCGGGGCGCTGCGGCGGGTCCACGCGGTGTGGTCGGGTGAGATCGACCCCGGCGAGCTGCCGCTGTCCGAGAGCGACCGTATCGATCTGGCCCGGCAACTGGCAATCAAGCTGCCCGACAAGGCCGCGGAGATTCTCGCCACCCAGCTGGCGAACACCAGTAACCCCGACCAGCAGCGCCGGCTGCGTTTCCTGCTACCCTCGTTGTCCGCCGATGTGGCCCAGCGCGATGCCTTTTTCGCCTCACTGGCCGAGGAGCGCAACCGCCGCACCGAGAGCTGGGTCCTCGACGCGCTGGAAAACCTGCACCATCCCCTGCGTACCGGCCACTCGGTGAAGTACCTCCCGGCGAGCCTGGCGTTGTTGCGGGAAATCCAGGTGACCGGGGATATCTTCTTTCCCTCTGCCTGGCTGGGCGTGACGTTATCCACCCACAACAGTGGTCAGGCGGTGGCGGATGTCGAGGCGTTTCTGGCTGCGCACCCGGATTACTATCCGCAGCTGCGGATGAAGATATTGCAGCGTGCTGATCCGCTGTTGCGGGCGAACCGTTTGTTACAGGGCGCCATGGGCGAATAAACCCGCCGTGGATCAGCTGACGAACTTACCGGGGCGGATGATGCTGTGGAAGTGCGTCTATGGCGGCCAGCATCGGGGGCGTCATTCCGAAGCAGCTTCACATGGCACCGGTAGTGGATCTCCCTCGTCTGCTTTTACCCAAACGGGAGCCATCCCGAGCGCAGCCAGGACTGCGTAGCTGCTAGCCGGGCATGGGATGTTGAGAATCTGTTTGGCCGCTGCGATCCCTGCATGCTCGAGCTGCCGTTTATGCCGCACCGAGCTTCGGTTTAGTGCTGGCTGACTGTGGCGGGTAGTGCGCCGGAAGCTGCTGACTGTTGAGGACCCGGTGTTCCGTACATTTTTTTATTATTGTTTTTCGCTATATTCAATAATGCCCTAACAGGACAATCGCAAATTCAAAAGCCGTCCATGCGTCAGCTTGGCCAGCCTGATGTAAGTGCACAATACTTATCGCAGCTATAATATAAATCCGATTGAATAGCAGGAGCTCACAATGTCTGATCACCACACTTACAAGAAGATTGAAATTGTTGGCTCATCCAGGCATGGCATCGAAGACGCGATACGCAACGCCATATTAGAAGCGAATAAGACTATAAAAAACATGGAATGGTTTGAGGTGCAGGATACGCGTGGCCATATAGTTAATGGCGAGGTCGCACATTTTCAGGTTACTTTAAAAATCGGCTTCAAAATAGAAAACAGCTAAATACAACATTTAGTAAATCTTACTCTGCCAGGTGCGCTTTTACGTCAATTCATTTTGTCACGGATTCGTAACGCCTCAGGCTGGGCGCGTTAGCGGGTCCCGGCGCGAAGCGCCCTTGCTGCCTTGCCTTGTTAAGTGTTTTCACAGGACATCTTCTTTAGCCGCCAACCACCAACGAACGAACCGATAAGAAGTGGCAGCCCTACCGCTAACATGGCCAAGAGCTTAGGCATATCCTGGGTTGAGAACCTGACAGTACACTCTGCACACGTATTGAACGCTATGATCGTAGTAACACCCATACCGCCAATGAATGTGAGAAAAATACCGGCAACAACGCCTATCAATATTACTAGATACAGCGCTGTGGACTTGATGCTTCTCATACACTTAACGCCCGCGTTTGGGGCGGCCGGAACGCAGTGTAGGCCGTCCCAGCCCGAAGGGCGACAACATGCGTTTGTTAAGTGTTTTCACGCACAAGACCTCTAATTTTTTCTAAATGAGTGCCTTCTTCGTTTTTGAACGGTGCCTTATAGAAGTCGAGTCTTAAGGAGCCACCACAAAAGCCAACATAGTTGTTACCGTGTAAGACAACCAAATATTTCAACCCCGGAGTAAATTGCACGCCGTCCATTGTTTTCTCTGAAATCAACATGCCAGATACTTTAGGTTGCCCCTTGATGGCTTCAACTAATTTGTAACTGGCCGACAACTTCATAGGTTTTGAGTCCACATCGGCTTCGGCTGACACAATTAAGGCAACAAATATTTCAGATGCCGACTTCACTTGCTCTTGAACAGAGTCACTATTTTCACTGCACTTCAGAGCAAATGCATTCTGAGCCACAAATAGTAATATTATTAAGAATCTCGAAATCATGTTTATCACTTAACGCTCACGGCAGGGGCGACCGGCCAGACGCGGAGCGGCTGGTTGGGCGTCACTGCTGCCCGTGCTTGTTATGTGTTTTCAAAGTACCAATTTTTTCCTCGATTACCTCAAGGTAAGATTCCAAGTTCTTCCTGTAGAGTGGTTCTATGCTTACTGAACGACTAAACGACTCCCTTGCCTTCTCCCAGTCGCTTAGATGGTATGCTGCTACTCCCCGGTACCATAGAAGTGCCGCATCCTCTGGTGTGGCAGCTAGCCTCTTTTCAGACAGGGCTAGTGCCTTCTGATAGGCATTCTCCTCAAGTAATTCTGCAATATCATAGTTCTTTGCTTGCTTCTTCCTAGCTATCTCTCGATTTGCTTCGGTCAACGCTTCTACAGCTGAGCTTTGAATTCTCATATTGATAATCTGAAGCAGTAGTATCAGGGCCAGCATCCCAATTATTACGTAAAACATAACTTCTACTGTCATAGCGCGTTGCCTTCAGACACATAACGCCTCAAACACCGGCGCAGCCTTGCTGCGTCCGCGTGCTTTGACTTGTTAAATTTTTTTCCCAATGACGGTTGGTGGCAAATAAATAGTAAACTCATTTAGTGGCTCGATTAACACACTGTATGGCGAACTTTGCTCGGACTGATTAACAATGCCGAGATTGGATAGAAGCTTAAACTTAGCCGATTCTAATTTAGCAGGCTTAACTTCAAGCTCTTTATGCCACACTCGATATGTTCCTAGCTTTCCATCTCTACGGTAATAGAAGCCTGCCAAAGGGTGTGTCAAGTAAACTAGAGCGGATTCAATATCAGGAAAACCAGGAAAATTTAACTGATCGGATTCGTCCTGAGTCAGGCTGACCGAGGCTTCTGCCCAACTTGAAGTCGTTTCCATGTGATATTTATCGTACAAGCCAGATATTTCGTTTATCGCGCAATCGAAACTAACTTTCCCTGAATGCCAAGGAAGGTTCCATAGGTATCTAGGTACTGCGAGCGTCCAAGAATCTAGAGTCGTGCCAAGGAACCACACACATCGCTCGCCAGTTTCAGTGTCGATTATGTAGATTCGGTAGTTTGTCTGTCCCATCGTAAATTTGGGGAATGGGAAAACCGCTGAAGTAAAATCGACATCAATAAACGGGACTACCGATATTAGCCCCATTTCTTGCCCATCAACTTCAACTGTATCCAGTCGAAACCTCTCAGGAAATATCCCTTGAAACCTATCAGCGGGAACAGCATAAGTAATGATTGCAAAATGCTGCAGACCACATAAAACATCTATGCCTTTAGGTCTGGGCCTTTCTATCAAGAAATCTTGTAACTTTCGTGATTCCTGCACCATGCTTCCTTGAAATTTAACGCTTGCCGCAGCGGCGCCAAAAACGCGCAGCGGTTTTGGCGTCCGGCCCCGTAGGGGCGAACTGCCGGTTCTTGTTAGGTGCTTTACACTGCATAGTACTCATACCTTGGCACTGAAACTTTGACTCCGAGCGTTTCAGATATTTCTCTGAACTTATCAGTGACTCTGAGTGATGGATCATTGAACCAGGCCTGGGAAACAAGAGGCTGATCAGTTTTACCGCTGGCCGCGATATGAAGCGCTAGTTGATGTGCAAAATTTTTGAACTCTGCCGTACGCAAGGCAAAGTCATCTTCACATTTAAACTCAATCATCACTCCGATTCGTCCTTGATGATTATATGTCTCAATGTGCGACGGCATAGGCACCTAACGCCGCGGTTTGGGGCTGACATGTAGCGTCAGCGGAATGGCAGTCCCAGCCGAAGGCGACAACACCGCCTTGTTATGAGTTTGCAGCAATTGAGACTACCAATATAGGTAAACACAATATTACCATGTAGCTAATAAAAAATTTTTTTAGAAAAGCACACTTTGAATTTAGAAAGCCATCATTAAGCTCTTTGTGGCCAGAGCCAAGTAAGTAACGTAATGATTTGATGCCATTTTGAGGTGTATTATTGGCAATTACATGTGGGCTACCAATATTTTTAAATGCCTCTGGATGATTGTTTGCCAGGTAGTTAAATACCTTTGATATAGCTACAAACCAGAAAATCACCATTGAGATTAAAGTAACCATATAAATTACTATTGGAATTGGTGGCATCATCTGACTCCTTTCTTACTCATAACAGCTAAGTATGGTGCGTGTGCACAGCTGCACACCGTGTCTGGTATTACACATTTGTATCCCTATCTGTACATGAATGCCTATATATAGACTCATCCTAGCCCAGAATTCGTGTCTATATATGGGAATCCACAGTCAAATAATTTTACGCCAGAACCGCAAGCCGCTGCCCGTTCGCTTTACTTCGAATTACAGCGTTCTGCCTCGCAGGCCCCGTCAGTCACCGTTCTGATTCTCTTCCATGAAGAATTGATCGTTGGTGAAGCTAGCGCTGGTCCCGCGCGGCCTTCTCTCCTGTGACCAGACAGGCGTTGTAGGTTCGAGGCCTGCCCGGAAGCGCTGGTGATACTTCCAGAAATCTGCGCGGGGGATTGGAAGTAGCTGGAGGACAGAACCAACGTTGCGACAGGCAAAGCAGGGATTACTAAAGCAACTCCCCAAGCCGTGCCGGCTGGCAATTCCCCGCCGCATCCAGCCCCCCCCGATACCCTGCAACTGCGAGAAAAAGCTCCGCCGTCGCCAGCGCATCCACCAGCGCGTTGTGCACGGGATAATCCGGCAAGCCATAGTGCCGCCGGCACCCGGCCAGGGTCAGTTGCCCCTTGCGGGGTAGCTCGTCCTTGCGCTGCAGGCGGCGCCGTTCCAGCGCCAGGGTATCGAGGTGGGGCAGCAGCAGGGGCACGCCAAAATGCCGCTTGCTGGCGCGGTTGAGGTAGGCGAGGTCCAGCGGCGCGTGGTGGAAGACGAGAATCCGCCCCTTTGCCGCGGCGCAGAAGCGCTGCATCACCTGCGCCTCGTCTTCGGCGCCCTCCAGGTCGCAGTCGCGCAGCTGGTGGATGCCCGCGCTCTGGCCGACGCTGTCACTGGTGGCCACGAGGTGGTGTTCAGCCGAGCCGAGGGTGATTCTGCCGTTGTCGATGGCGACCCAGCCGAGGCTGAGCAGTTCGCCCTCGTGTAGTTCGAGGGATGACATCTCCGCGTCGCAGACGAGGTAGGGCTGGCTCTGCCACAGCTTGCGGGTCTGCGGCAGTGGCGCCGCCCAGCAGTCTGCGAGAGGCGTGCCGGCGGCCCGCCGGCGGTAGCGCAGGCGGCGCCAGCGCAGGCTCCACATCAAGCCTGGACCCTCTTCACCCCTCGCCCCACCTCAACCCAGCCCCGCCCGGTACTGCAGGCGCACGCCGCTCTGGGCGTCGTGGATGATGGAGAAGGCGTCGCGCAGCTGTTCCCGGGCCATCTTCGAGAGGCTGCGCGGGTTGATGAAGTTGCTCAGTTGCTCGCCGCCCAGCAGCAGGTCGGCCTGGTGTTGCAGGCGCATGCGCTGCAGGCAGTGCAGGGCGTCGGTGAGGTTGCGCGCGTCCTTCTTGGCGATAGCGCCGCACTGTTCCAGCGCGCGCAGGCGCTCGTCGGTGTTCACCGCGGTGATGGCGTGGCGCAGGGCGTGCAGGCGGACGATGTCGGTCAGCGGCATCACGCCGTGCTTCTTCAGGTCGAGGCTGTCGCGGTGCTGGCCGTCGCGCTCGACCACGAAGCGGCGGAAGATGCCCAGCGGCGCCGGGCTGTCGAGGGCGTTGGCGGCCAGCGCGGCGAGGAAGATGCTGTTGCGCGAGGCGCTGTCGAGCATGGTCTGCTGCAGCTGCCGGCACAGCTCGGCGTCGCCGTGGATGGCGCGCAGGTCGAAGAAAATGGAGACGCGCATCACCGCGTCCGGGGTCGGCGCGCGGGCCCAGCCGAGCACTTCCTCGCGCCAGCCGGAGAGCGGCCGGCGCCAGCGGTCGGTGGTCGCCATGATGCCGCCGTTGCAGTAGGGGTAGCCACAGGTGTTGAGGCCGTCGCAGACGAAATTCGCCAGGGCCTTGAAGTAGGCGTCGTGCTCGGGGCGCACGCTGTTGTCGAGGATCAGCCCGTTGTCCTGGTCCGCCCCGAGCAGCTGCTCCTGGCGGCCCTGGGAGCCGAAGCCGACCCAGCAGTAGGGCACTGGCGGCGGGCCCAGCTGCGCCTCGGCCAGTTGCAGCAGGCGCAGGGTGATGGCGTCGCTGACCGCGGTGAGCACCCGGCTGATCTGCCGCGCGCGCACGCCGGCGTTGACCCACTGGGCGACCAGCGTGGGTCCGCCGGTGAGCAACTCCCTGATGCCCTCCACACTCTCCTGGCGGGAGATGTGCTGCACCAGGTAGACCGGGTCGTCGCGGCGCGCCAGCATCAGGTCCGAGGTGGTGATCACTCCCACGAGGCGGTTGTCGTCCATCACCGGCAGATGGTGGCAGCCGTTGCTGGTCATGGTCAGTACGGCCTCGAAGAGGCTGGCCTGGGCGGTGATCTGGTGCGGCTCGGGGGTCATGATCTCGCGCACCGGGGCCTCCGGCGAGCGGGCCGCCGCCAGCACCCGCTCGCGCAGGTCGCGGTCGGTGACCACGCCGACAAGTTTCTCGCCCTCGGTGACGAAGGCGGAGGACACCCGCCGCACGCTCATCACCTGCGCCGCCGACTGGATCGACTGCTCCGGGGTGATGGTCAGCAGGTCGCGGCTCATGACGTTCTCCACCGGCTGGGCCATCAGGTGGGGCTGCGGCTCGTAGCGGGCGGCGCGGCGCAGGCGACGGCTGCGCTGGGTGTGGAAGTAGCGGTCGAAATCGCGGTTGGCCTCGCGCAGGCGGGTGTAGGTGCTGTCCGGTAGCAGGTAGACGAGGGCGTCCTCGATCACGTTGGCGGTGACGGCATCGCCATTGGCATTGCTCAGCCGCTCGAGGTGGAAGTGTTCGCCCTCGCCGAGGCGGTCGAGCAGCTTGTTGTCACTGTTGCGCAAATCCACCGCGCCGCTGCGGACTACCCGCAGGCCGCCGCCATCCTGTGCCGTGAGCTGTTCGCCGTGGCGGTAATAGACGACCTCGAGCGTGGCCGCGGCCCGGCTCAGGGTAAGGGGGTCGAGTGTGTTGAAGGGCAGGGTCTGGGCGAGGAATTCCGCCACCGCCTGCAATTCCGGGGAGAGGGGCGCCGTCGAGGGCGTGCTGGCTGCTTGTTCCTGTGAAGACGACATGCCTTGCTGTCTCCCAAAACCCGGCTGAAAAAAAGGGGCGACCAGCGCCCCAAGTGGGACCTTCCGCTCAGCCCTTACGGCTGAAACGGGTGGAGGTTTCGGCAGTAAAGCGGTTATCCGGGGTTACCGCAACCAGCCGCAGGCGTTCGCCCTCGGCAAGCGGCGCGGCCAGTGGCAGTTGCCAGAGGGTGTTGTCGCCACTGACGCTGCGCATGGTTTGCGGCGGGATTTCATCGCCCGCGCCCTCGGGGACCACGGCGATCGCGACCGCCTGCAGGCTGACATTGGACTGCAGTTCCAGCAGCGGCGAGGCCGCGCTGTTCAGCACCTTCAGTTGCAGGTTGATGTCGCCGTTGACCAGGTCGCAGGCGCCGCTCTCGTAGCGGCAGTTGCTTTTTTCCAGCAGTGAGTAGACCTGGCCGGGTAGCGCGGCGTGGGGCTGTTCGCCGATCAGGTTGCCGACGGCAAACCAGGCCAGGACGGAAAGAATCGGAGCAACCAACAGGGCGACGACGACGTGTTTGTTGGTCAGCAGCATGTCAGTTGCTCCTCAGGCTTGCTTCAGTGGTCCTGGGCGGCAGCGGCGCCGACCGGGATGCGGATGTGTTCCACCAGTTCGCGCACCGACTCGGGCGGCTCCGCGGTGACCCGCGATATGCCGAAGGCTACCGCAAAGTTCACGATGGCGCCGACCACGCCGAAGGCGTTGGGCTCGATACCCATGAACCAGTTCTCCGGGGTGTCGCCGAGGAAGGCGGTGCCGGGAATGAACATGATGCCCTTGTGCTGGAACACGTAGAACAGGGTCACGCCGATACCGGCCACCATGCCCGCGATCGCCCCTTCCTTGTTCACGTGGGTGGAGAAGATCCCCATCATCAGTGCCGGGAAGATCGACGAGGCGGCGAGACCGAAGGCCAGGGCCACCGTACCGGCGGCAAAGCCCGGCGGGTTGAGGCCGAGGTAGCCGGCGCCGACGATGGCGAAGGCCATCGCTACCCGGCTGGCGTTCAGCTCCGCCTTCTCGGAGATGTTGGGCGCGATCATGCCCTTGAGCAGGTCGTGGGAGATCGCCGAGGAGATCGCCAGCAACAGTCCCGCCGCGGTGGACAGCGCCGCAGCCAGGCCGCCGGCAGCCACCAGGGCGATGATCCAGTTGGGCAGGCGGGCGATTTCCGGGTTGGCCAGGACCATGATGTCGTTGTCGATCTTCACCATCTCGTTGGTTTCGGCATTCGAGGTGTACTGGATCAGGCCGTCGCCGTTCTTGTCCTCGAAGCCGAGCAGGCCGGTTTTCTCCCAGTTCTTGAACCACTGCGGGCGCTCGTCGTAGGCGAGGTAGTTGCCCGGGGTCGGCTCGATGGTCTGCATCAGGTTGAGGCGGGCCATGCCGGCCACTGCGGGCGCAGTGGTGTAGAGGATGGCGATGAACACCAGGGCCCAGCCAGCGGAGGAGCGGGCGTCCTTCACCTTGGGTACGGTGAAGAAGCGGATGATCACGTGGGGCAGACCCGCGGTGCCGATCATCAGCGAGGCGGTGTAGGCGAACATGTTGAGCATCGACAGTCGCGCGCTGGTCGTGTACTCGGCGAAGCCGAGGTCGGTCACCACCTGGTCCAGCCGGTCGAGCAGGTAGACGTCGCTGCCGGCCATGGTGCTGCCGAGGCCGAGCTGCGGCAGCGGGTTGCCGGTCAGCTGCAGGCTGATGAAGATCGCCGGTACGGTGTAGGCGAGGATCAGCACGCAGTACTGGGCGATCTGGGTGTAGGTGATGCCCTTCATGCCGCCGAGTACCGCGTAGAAGAACACGATCACCATGCCGACGTAGAGGCCGGTGTCGTAGTCCACCTCGAGGAAGCGGGAGAAGGCCACGCCGACGCCTTTCATCTGGCCGATAACGTAGGTCACCGAGCAGATGATCAGGCAGACCACCGCCACCGCCCGCGCCGCTTTCGAGTAGTAGCGGTCACCGATGAACTCGGGCACGGTGAACTTGCCGTACTTGCGCAGGTAGGGGGCGAGCAGCATCGCCAGGATCACGTAGCCGCCGGTCCAGCCCATCAGGAAGACCGAGCCGCCGTAACCCATGAAGGCGATCAGGCCGGCCATGGAGATGAACGAGGCCGCGGACATCCAGTCGGCCGCCGTGGCCATGCCGTTCTGGATCGGGTGGATGCCGCCGCCGGCGACATAGAAGTCCTTGGTCGAGCCGGCACGCGCCCAGATGGCGATGCCGATGTAGAGGGCGAAGCTGGCGCCCACCACGATGTAGGTCAGGGTTCGCAGGTCCATGTCAGAGCCTCCTAGTCTTCGTCCACGCCGAACTCACGGTCCAGCGCGGCCATTTTGCGGGCGTAGTAGAAAATCAGTACCACGAATACGTAGATGGAGCCCTGTTGGGCGAACCAGAAGCCCAGCTTGTAGCCGCCAATACGAATCTCGTTGAGTACATCGACCAGCAGGATGCCGCAGCCGTAGCTGACCACGAACCAGATCACGAACATCTTGACCACCAGCGCCAGGTTGCGGCGCCAGTAGGCACGGGCCTGTTCTTCATTCAAAGGGGACATCGCCTATCTCCTCACTGTTGTTATGTTTTCTGACGCCTCGATACTACGCGAGACGCCAGAGCCATACTGTTGGACTTTGGTCGAACGCTCAGAACGCATACTTGGCCGCGAACTGGAAGCGGCTCATGTCGCCGCTGCGACCGTCCTCGAGCTCTTTCTCCGCCCAGATCAGCTCGCCGCCGAACTGCATTTTCGGTGTCGGCAGGTAGTTCAGGCTGGCGTGCATGCTGCGGTAGTCGCTGGCCAGGGAATCCGCGCCGGCGTAATCGCCGATGCCGGGGTTGTCCGCGGAGGCCATTGAGGCAGAGAAAGTGCTGTTCCAGTGCGGCGTCCAGAAGTGCCGGTAGGCGATGAAGCCGCCCCACTGGTCGATGGTCTCGATGTCGCCGCTGGCGTCGACATAGCCGTCGTTGAAGGCGTTCAGGCCCAGGTAGCGGCCCAGCGCATCGCCGTAGTTGAACATGAAGCGCAGGTCGTCCATGCCGAAGGCCCACTTGCCGGCGAGCGACAGGGCGTAGCCGAACTGCTCGTCGCTGCCGCCGTCAATGGCGGGGTCGGAGCGATTCTCCCAGGTGAGCTGGCGGCCCATGCCGGCGATCGACCACGAGAGGTCGCCCAGCTTGCCGTTGTAGCGCGCGATCAGGTCCGGGATGCCCTCGGCATCGTTGTCCCAGTCGACACCGTTGAGGCGGGTGGCGGGGTTCTCCACCGCCAGTTGCAGGCCGCCCATGGTCCAGCGGATCTGCGGCTGGCGCACGAAGATGGTACCCACCGGGCCGACGAAGTCGAGGTTGTCCGGCAGCGCGCCGACGTTGAAGAAGGTCGACCAGCTCTGCCCGGCCATGATCGAGCTGCCCGGGGCGTAATCCCACTGCAGGAAGGCGTGGCGCAGGCGCGAGCTCCAGGAGTTGGAGATGCGTTCGTCACCCTGGCTGCTGACCATCCAGTCCAGCTCGATCCGCGAGGAGATCTTGCCGACGTCGGTATCGGTCGCGGTGGTGAAGAAGAAGCGCGAGCTCTTCGCACTGAGGTTGGTCGACTGGTAGGCGTCCGCGCTGCCGCTGACCGGTTCCACCGGGATCAGCGAGGGCACGAGGAAATCGTCGATCAGCTTGTTGCCGGGTTTGCCTTCACTGAAATCCGAGGTGATGGCGTCGAGCTGGATGTAACCGCCGTAGGTGAACTTGGTGCCCTTGGCCATCGGCCGGGCCTCCTCGATCTCCACGGCGTTGGTATCAATGGACTGCTTGTTGGAGGTTACCTGGGCTTTCAGCTCGGCGAGTTGCCGCTCCAGTTCCGCGATGCGGTCGTTGACGGCGTCGGCGGATACAGCGGTGGACAGCGTGGCGAGGCTGGCGGCGGTCAGTATGGGTACTATCTGCTTGCGCATGATCATCGCTCCTGTTGTTTCTGGTTATGGATTGAGCGCTTGCAGTATTGGTCGGGGGTAGTAAATCGGGTATTCGACTTTGGTCTTGATTCGACCAAAGTCTATGGTTGCAGACTTTCGTTTGCCGGCAGCGGGGTTTACATTGCATTGACCGGGCCGGCGCTACCTGCGGCCAGCGAAGAAGAGAGCCGGGAGTTGTGACTACCCATACCATCCTGATTGCCGACGACCACCCCCTGTTCCGCGCCGCGCTGCAACAGGTGATCGTGCAGCGCTTCCCCGGCCACGCGGTGGAGCTGGCCAGCGACGTCAGCGCGCTGCAGCAGCTGGCGCAGAATGTCGGCGCCATCGACCTGCTGCTGCTCGACCTGCACATGCCCGGCGCGGTGGGCTTCTCGGCGCTGTCCTGGTTCGGCGGGCACTTCCCCGCCGCGCCGGTGATCATGATTTCCGCCAACACCCATCCCGACACGGTGCGCCGGGCCCTCGACCACGGCGCCGCCGCCTTCCTCTCCAAGTCGGCGGATATCAACGACATCCAGTCCTGCATCGAGGCGGTGATGGCGGGCGAGTGCGGCCTGCACCCGGGCCTCAAGGCCGGGACCAGCGGCGCCAGCCTGCAGGCGCTGGATGTGGCCGAGGCGCTGTCCACCCTGACACCACAGCAGTTCCGCGTCGCCTCGATGCTGGTGGAGGGTTTGCTGAACAAGCAGATCGCCTACGAGCTCGACGTGAAAGAAGCGACGGTGAAGGCGCACATGACGGAGATCTTCCGCAAGCTGGGGGTGAACTCGCGCACCCAGGCGGTGCTGGCGCTGGCCAGCCTCAGCGTCGAGCCGCCGGAGGATCTTACGGCGCCGGTGTAGAAAGTCAGGGGTCAGAGTCTAGACTCTGACCCCTTTTCCTTTTTCCTTCTTTTTTCCAGAGGTCAGACTCTCACGGTCCGGGGTCAGAGTCGTGACTCTGACCCCATTCCGGAGTGCCGCGACGCCTTGCTGCCGCAACCACGGCCCGGAGTGCCGCGACGCCTTACTGCCGCAACAACGCCAGCAACAAGGCCCGCAGCCGCGCCGTGTTCACCGGCTTGGGCAGGAAGCGGAAACCCGAGTCGCGCACCCGCTGGCGCACCTCGTCGCTGTCGTCCGCGGAGAGGATCACCACCGGCGGCAGTTCGCGGTCCTGCGCCAGCAGGGCATCGACGCCGGTGTCGCCATTGTCGAGGTGGTAGTCGGCGAGGATGATGTCCGGGCGCTCCACCGAGAGAATATCGACGAGACCCTGGCGGTCGGTGGCCGCGGCCACCTGCGCGCCGGCGTTCTCGAGCATGCGCTGCAGGCCCTCGAGAATCAGCGGTTCGTTATCCAGGCAGACGATGCGCACCCCGGCGAGGTCGGCCTCGGCGCCGTACACCTGCGCCGCGGGCAGCTCCTGCGGCTCGGCCAGCGGCACCGAGATGGCGAACAGCGTACCGCGGGCCTCTTCCGATTCCAGCCGCAGCGGCAATTCCAGCAGGCGGGCGCAGCGCTGCACGATGGCCAGGCCGAGGCCGAGGCCGTCGCTCTGGCCGGCGCCGGCCTTGGCCAGGCGCTGGAACTCCTGGAAGATCGCCACCCGGTCGCGCTCGGCGATGCCCGGGCCCGAGTCGAGCACCTGCAGCTCGGCGCAGTCCGGCCGCCGCCGCACGCCGACCACGACGTGGCCGTGGGGCGCGTAGCGCAGGGCGTTGGAGAGCAGGTTCTGCAGGATGCGGTGCACCAGCGCCTCGTCGGAATTCAGCCAGACCGAACTCGGCATCACCGTCAGCCGCTGCTGCGGCGCGTTGACCGCGTCGCGGAATTCGTCGCGCAGGGCGTCGAGCAGGCGCGAGGCGGGGAAGGGCGTGCGCTGGGGTTGCAGGCGGCCGGAGTCGAGCCGGGCGATCTCGCGCAGCTCGGAGATCATCTGCTCCGCCCGGTGCAGGGAGCGGTCGACCTGTTCCACCACGTGCAGGGTTTCCGCGCTGGCTTCGCCGTTGAGCTGCTGGCGCAGGCTGGCGGTGAACAGGCGCGCGGCGTTGATCGGCTGCAGCAGGTCGTGGCTGGCGGCGGACATGAAGTGCGACTTGCTCACGTTGGCCTCGCGCAGGCGCGACTCGGCCTCGGCGCGCAGGCGGTTTTCCTGCCGCAGCAGGGCGTTGCTGGCGCTGAGGGATTCCGAGCCCGAGGCCACTTTCTGCTCCAGCTCCTCCTTGGTGTCGCGCAGCTCGGCGAGCATCTCGTGGTAGCGGGTGATGTCCATGTAGGTGGTGACGAAGCCGCCGCGCGGCATCGGCTTGCCCTGGATCTCGATCAGCCGGCCGTCGGGCAGGGTGCGCTCCAACCGGTAGGCACTGCCCTCGCGCAGCCAGCGCAGGCGGCGGGCGATCTGCTCCTCGGTGTTGTCGTCGCTGTTGCTGCCGAGGTAGCCGCGCTCGGCGTTGTAGCGGTAGACCCGCTCGATCGGGCAGCCGATGTAGAGGAAACGCTCCGGGTAGTTGAACATGTCCTGGTAGACGCCGTTCCAGGCCACCACGCGCAGCTCCTCGTCGACCACCGAGACGCCGTGCACCAGGCTCTCCACCGTGGTCTGCAGCAGCTCGCGGTTGAAGGTGTTGAGGCGGCTGGCGTCGCTGACCATGGTCGCGAGGTCGTGGTAGGCCAGCTGCTGGAAGCTCTCCAGCTGCTCCAGCGCCTTGTGCGCGGAGGAGGCGCCGATCATGCTCGCCAGCACCGACTCGGTCTGGTTGATGACGAAGCGCGGCACCCGGTCGCCGGGCAGCAGGCGCTGCTGGTAGCGGTCCTCGTAGGCCTGCCACATGCGCTGCAGCTCGCCCTGCTCGACGAAGGGCAGCAGCAGCGCCTGCAGCTGGCTGCCGCGGATCATCGACAGCTCGAAATCGTCGTTGATGTCCTGGTGCAGGTCCTCGGGGCCGGCGAGGAACAGGCGCATCTGCCGGGTATCGGCGCGGGAGGGCCGCAGCAGCAGCGACAGGCCGAGCATGCACAGGGTGTTCACGCCGAGGCTCCAGGCGGTGGCGTAGGCCAGGCGCGATTCGCCCTGCAGGCCGAGCAGGCCCATCGGCCGCAGCCAGTGCAGGTCGAAGGGGCCGCGGGTCAGCAGCGGGTCGCTCTCCGCCAGCAGGGCCGGCAGCAGGCCGCAGTAAAACCACAGGGCCAGGCCGGCGAGTATGCCCAGCATCACCGCGACGCCGTGGGCGCGGCGCCAGTAGAGGCCGGCCAGCACCGCCGGCGCCAGCTGGGCCGAGGCGAGGAAGGAGATGAAGCCGATCTGGGTCAGCCAGGGCAGGGACATCAGCTCGCCGGTGACGCCCCAGGCCGCCAGCAGGATGGCGACGATGATGATCTGCCGGGTGCGCCGCAGGTTGTCGCCGAGGTGCAGCACCGCGGTCGGCGAGTGGCGGTTGAAGCGCATCAGCAGCGGCGCCACCACCTCGTTGGTGAGCATGATGGCGAGGCTCACCGTGGCCACGATGACCATGCCGGTGGCGGCGGAGATGCCGCCGACGAAGGCGGCGACGGTGGCCAGGTCCGACTCCAGGGCGATCGGCAGCAACTGCACGTAGGTGTCCGGGTCGACGTTGCCGGCCACCGCGAAAACCTCGGTGCCGGCGATGCCGATGGGTACCACCAGGACCATGAACAGCAGCAGGTAGAGCGGCAGGATCCAGCGCGCGAGGCGGGTGTCGGTGCCCGGCTGGGCCTCGACCACCATGACGTGGAACTGCCGCGGCAGGCAGAGGATGGCCAGCCCGCTGATCAGCGTGCTGGCGAGGAAGTCCGGGCTCAGCTGGAACTGCCACAGGGTGGCGGTGGTCGCGCTGAGGTCCTCGCTGGCGGGCAGGCGGTAGAGGTAGCCCACGGCGAGCGCCGCGACGATGATGAAGGCCAGCAGCTTGACCATCGACTCCACCGAGATCGCGGCCATCATGCCGAAGTGGCGCTCGTGGCCGTCGAGGCGCCGCGCGCCGAAGAGAATGGTGAACACCGCCAGCAGGATGGCGGTGAACAGCACCGTGTCGATGCCGATTTCGCGCAGCGGCGCCTCGGAGCCGCCGACGATGGCCCAGGCCTGGGCGAGGGCGCGGAACTGCAGGGCGATGTAGGGCAGCACCGCGGCGGTGGCGACCATGGTGGCGAGGATCGCCAGGCTCTGGCGCTTGCCGAAGCGGGCGCCGATATAGTCGGCGATCGAGGTCACCCGGTGGCGCTGGCCCATGGCCAGCAGGCGGCGGATCAGCGGCCAGCCGAAGAGGAACACCAGGATCGGCCCGAGGTAGATCGGCACGTGGCCCCAGGGCTGGGCGGTGGCGCTGCCGACGGCGCCGTAGAAAGTCCAGGAACTGCAGTAGACGCCGAGGGAGAGGGCGTAGACGAAGCCGCGCCAGGTGGCGCTGCGCGCCGGGCTCAGGCCGAGGTCGGAGTTGCGGTCGACCCGCCAGGCCACCGTGAACAGCACGCAGACGTACAGCAGGGCGAGACTGAGCAGGATCGAGGAGGTCACCTGTGGGCGGGCCTCTGCGTTGTTATGGGTTGGCCGGGGGCATGCCCGGATCATAACAGAGGCCGCCCGCAGCCGTGCACGACCTTGAGTCGACTTTGGTCGTATGGCCCCGCGGCGTGGTGCGGGCTACATTGGACAGTTACATAAATACATCCTGCAGGTACCAGCATGAGCTATCAGGACGAATACCGCCGCTCCATCGAACAGCCCGAACAATTCTGGGGCGAACAGGCGCAGGCACTGGACTGGTTCACTCCGCCCAGCCGCGTGCTCGGCCGCGACGACAACGGCGTCGAGCGCTGGTTCGTCGACGGCGAACTCAACACCTGCCACCTGGCCCTCGACTACCACGTGGCAAATGGCCGCGGCGGGCAGGTGGCGATCTACTACGACTCGCCGGTGACCGGCAGCAAGCGCGCCATCACCTACGCCGAGCTGCTCGACCAGGTCGCCCGCTTCGCCGGCGCGCTGCAGGCCCAGGGCGTGGGCAAGGGCGACCGCGTGCTGGTCTACATGCCGATGGTGCCCGAGGCGGCGGTGGCGATGCTCGCCTGCGCCCGCATCGGCGCCGTGCACTCGGTGGTCTTCGGCGGCTTCGCCGCCCACGAGCTGGCGGTGCGCATCGACGATGCCGAGCCGCTGGTGGTGGTCTCCGCTTCCTGCGGTATCGAGGTGGACCGGGTGATTCCCTACAAGCCGCTGCTCGACGCGGCGATCGAGGCGGCGGCGCACAAACCCCGCGCGACCCTGATCCTGCAGCGCCCGCAGGCGCAAGCGACGCTGATCGCCGGCCGCGATATCGACTGGACCGAAGCGGTGGCGGCGGCGCAGCCCGCCGCCTGCACCCCGGTGCTCGCCACCGACCCGCTGTACATCCTCTACACCTCCGGCACCACCGGCAAACCCAAGGGCGTGGTGCGCGACAACGGCGGCCACGCGGTGGCCATGCACTACAGCATGCGGGCGGTCTACGACATGCATCCCGGCGAGGTGTTCTGGGCGGCCTCGGACGTCGGCTGGGTGGTCGGCCACTCCTACATCGTCTACGCGCCGCTGATCGCCGGCCTGTCGACGGTGTTCTACGAGGGCAAGCCGGTGAAGACCCCGGACGCCGGCGCCTTCTGGCGGGTGGTCAGCGAGTACGGGGTGAAGGCCCTGTTCGCCGCGCCCACCGCCTTTCGCGCCATCCGCAAGGAAGACCCGCAGGGCAAGCTGTTCGCCCAGTATGACCTCGGCTGCCTGAAAACCCTGTTCATGGCCGGCGAGCGCCTCGACCCGCCGACCTACGAGTGGGCCAGCGCGCTGGTCGGCGTGCCGGTGGTGGACCACTGGTGGCAGACCGAGACCGGCTGGGCGATCTGCTCCAACCCGATGGGTATCGAGCCGGTGGCCGCCCGCGCCGGTTCCGCGACCTTCCCGGTGCCCGGCTACGATGTGCAGATTCTCGACGAGCGCGGCCAGCCGGTGGCGGCGGGCGAGCAGGGCATCGTCGCCCTGCGCCGGCCGCTGCCGCCCGGCTGCCTGCCGACCATCTGGGGCAATTACCCGCGCTTTCGCGACGGCTACCTGGCCACCTTCGACGGCTACTACGTCACCGGCGACGGCGGTTACCGCGACGAGGACGGCTACGTGTTCATCATGGGCCGCACCGACGACGTGATGAATGTCGCCGGCCACCGCCTCTCCACCGGCGAGATGGAAGAGGTGTTGGCGGCGCATCCGGCGGTCGCCGAGTGCGCGGTGATCGGCATCCACGACGAGCTGAAGGGGCAGAAACCGCTGGGCCTGCTGCTGCTCAAGGACGGTGTCGATATCAGCCCGCAACAGCTGCACGACGAACTGGTCGCCAGCGTGCGCCACGAGATCGGCGCGGTGGCCAGCTTCAAGGACACCCTGGTGGTGCCGCGCCTGCCGAAGACCCGCTCCGGCAAGATCCTGCGCAAGATCCTGCGGCAGATGGCCGACGGCGAGGCGTACACGGTGCCCTCGACCATCGACGATGCCGCCTGCCTGCCGGAACTGGAGGCACTGCTGCGGCCGCTGGCGCAGTCCGGGCGCGCGGCTTCCTGATCTGCCGGGCCCACGGCCGTGGCGGTCGCCAGTTGCTGCGTCCGGCCGAGCGCGCTGGCGGCAGCGCTGTGTGTCACCGCGGCTGGCGCGCAGGCCCAGGACTGGGCCGAGCGGGCCTGGGGCCATGCCACTCTCTACAGTTCGGACCAGGGCCTGGTCCGCAGCGTCGATCTCAGCGGCCGCCTGCAGTGGGAGGCGGCCTGGTTCGACGCCGACCAGGGCGACTTCGACGACACCCGCTGGCGGCGCTTCCGCTTCGGCTTCAAGTCGGCACTGGCCAACGACTGGCTGGTACACATCGAGGGCGACTTCGATCTCAATGAAGCGGCGGGGGACTGGTACAACAAGCTGACCGAGGCCTACGTCGGCTGGAACCCGGGCCCCGGTCTCGACCTGAAGATCCTCAAGCACTCGGCGGGCTTCACCCTCGACGGCGCCACCTCCTCCAAGCGCCTGCTCACCCTGCAGCGCAACAACCTCACCAACAACCTGTGGTTTACCGAGGAGTACTTCACCGGTATCAGCGCCCAGGGCAGCGTCGGCAACCAGCTGCAGTACCGGGCCGGGGTGTTCTCGGCGGACGGCGAAGCGGAGGTCGGCATCGCCGAGGGCGGCACTTTCTACCTCGCCTCGCTGGGCTACGACGGGGCCGCGGCGCTGGGCATCGACGAGGCACTGGTGCGTCTCGACTACGTCAACAACGAGGCCGATCGCGACAACAACACCCGCGACTTCGGCGACGTGCTCAGCCTGTCCAGCCAGTGGCAGGCCGGCGCGCTCGGCCTGCGCACGGATCTCGCCTGGGGCAGGGGCTACTTCGAGCAGAGCGACATCCGCGGCCTGGTGCTGATGCCCTTCTACAACAGCAGCGATCTGCTGCAGTGGGTGCTGCGCTACACCTGGCTCGACAGCGACGACGCCAACGGCCTGCGCCTGCACCGCTGCGAGCGGGAAATCGTCGGCGGCCGCGGCGACCGCTACCGCGAGGTCTACGCCGGCCTCAACCTGTTCTTCTACGGCCACAAGCTCAAGTGGCAGACCGGCCTGCAGTACGCCAGCATGGACGACGCCGCCGGCGATGGCGGCAAGTACGCGGGCTGGGGCCTGACCACCGGCCTGCGCATCTACTGGTAAAACCGCATCCGCCTCGCACCGCCCGCGCCCTGTGGTTACACTCGCTACAGGCCAGAAGGAAAACAAAGATGCGCTGGATCGCCCTGATTTTCGCCCTGAGTACCGCGTTCGCCAGTGCGGCGGACGAGCCCTCCGCCCGCGACATCATCCGCCGGGCCATGGATCACTACCGCGGCCAGACCTCCTTCTCCGAGATGACCATGACCATCCACCGCCCCGACTGGCAGCGCAGCATGAGCATGCGCGCCTGGAGCGAGGGCGACGACAACACCCTGGTGCGGGTGGTGGCGCCGAAGAAGGACGCCGGCAACGGCACCCTGTCGCTGGACGGCAACCTGTGGACCTACACGCCGAAGATCAACCGGGTGATCAAGGTGCCCTCGTCGATGATGAGCCAGAACTGGATGGGTTCGGACTTCTCCAACCGCGACATCAGCAAGGACACGGCAATCATCGACGAGTACGACCACAGCCTGCTGGAGACCCGCGAGCAGGACGGCCACACGGTCTGGGTCATCCAGTCGGTGCCCCACGAGGAGGCGGCGGTGGTCTGGGGCCGGGAGGTGCTGGTGATCCGCGACGACTGGGTGCTGCTGGAACAGCAGTTCTGGGACCAGGAGGGCGTGCTGGTGAAGAGCCTCAGGGCCCTGGAAATCAGCGAGATGGGCGGGCGCGCCGTGGCCAGCCGCCTGCGCATGGGCAAGCAGGACGCGCCGGATGAGTGGACCGAGGTCGAGACCAGCGCGATCGAGTTCGACCTGCAGTTACCGCCGGGCCTGTTCACCCTCTCCAGCCTGAGAAACCCGCGCCAGTGAATACCGCCTGGCTGCTCGCCTGGCGCAACCTCTGGCGCCACAGCCGCCGCACCTGGCTGACCGTCGGCGCGATGGTCTTCTGCAATGTGCTGCTGGTCTTTCTTATCTCCCTGCAGCTGGGCTCCTACCAGATGATGATCGACAACAGCCTGGCCCTGTTCAGCGGCCACCTGCAGGTGCAGCAGCGCGACTACCGCGACAGCCAGCGCATCCGCGACAGCGTGCCGGCGGTGGCCGCCCTGGCCGCGCGGTTGCGCGGGGAGCTGCCCGCTGCCGCCGTCGCCGCCCGCGGCCAGGCCTTCGCCCTCGCCTCCAGCGAGGAGCGCTCCTTCGGCGTCTTGCTCACCGGCGTGCAGCCGGCCTTCGAGCCGGGGGTGTCGACGCTTCCCGGCCTGGTCGCCGAAGGCCGCTACCTGCAGCCGGCGGATAGCGATGCCATCGTCATCGGCGCGGTGCTGGCGCGCAACCTGCGGGTGGGGCTGGGCGACGAGCTGACCTTCCTCGGCAGCGGCCGCGACGGCTCCTTCGCCGCGGCCATCGCCACGGTGGTCGGCATCCTCGACAGCGGCATCGACGACATCGACCGCAGTGTCGCGCAGGTGCCGCTGCCCTGGTTCCAGGAGGTCTTCGCCATGGGCGACCAGGGCCACGCGGTGGTGCTGCGGCTGGCCAATATCGACGCGGTGCCGGCGGCGGTGGCGCAGGTGCGCAGCCTGTTGCCCGCAGCCGGCGACCTCGTCGTGCTCGACTGGGACGCCCTGCAGCCGGGCCTGCGCCAGGCCATCCAGTCGGACATGACCAGCGCCTGGTTCATGTACGCGGTGCTCATCGTGCTGGTGGCCTTCAGCGTGCTCAACACCCAGTTGATGTCGGTGCTCGAGCGCACCCAGGAGTTCGGCGTGATGCTCGCCCTCGGCCTGGGCCCCGGGCGGCTGGCCCGGCTGGTGGGCATCGAGACGGTGCTGCTCTCGGCCCTCGGCCTGGCCCTGGGCCTGCTGTTCGGCGCCCTGCTGGTGGCCTGGCTCGGGGTTGTCGGCTTCACCTACCCGGGCATGGACGAGCTGGCGGCGCGCTTCAACATGGCGGAGCGCATCTATCCCCAGGTCAGTTTTGTCGCGCTGCTCTGGGGGCCGCTGACGGTGTTCCTGTTCTGCCTGCTGGCGGCGCTCTACCCGGCGCTGCGCCTCTACCGCCTGCAGCCGGTGGCGGCGATGAGGGCGGCCCGGTGAGCGGCGCCCTGGGCATCAGCGCGCGCCTGGCCTGGCGCAACCTGTGGCGCAACTACCGCCGCACCCTGATCATGCTCACGGCGATCGCCGTCGGCGTGTGGGCGATGATCTTCATGTCCGCGCTGATGCGCGGCATGACCGACCAGCTGGTGCGCAACGGCCTGCACAGCCTGCCCGGCGAGGTGCAGGTGCATCACCCCGACTACCGCGCGGACCCGAGCGTGGCCAACAGCATGCCGGCGCCCTCGGGCAGCCTGCTGGCGGCGCTGCAGGCCCCGCCGGTCACCGCCTGGGCGGCGCGGGTGCGGGTGCCGGCGGTGATCGCCAGCGAGCGCGAGAGCCGCGGCGTCACCCTGCTCGGGGTGGACCCGGCTGCCGAGCAGGCCCTCGGCTCGCTACCTGCGGCTATCGACTCGGGCCGTTTCCTCGCCGACGCGGCGGACGCCGGCGTGGTGCTCGGCGTCAGCCTGGCGCGCAAGCTGGATACCGGCCTCGGCAAGCGGGTGGTGATCATGTCGCAGGACCCGGACAACGATGTCGCCGATCGCGGCGTGCGCGTGGTGGGTCTCTACCACGGCCGCATGGAAGGACTGGAGGAGCGCTATGCCTACATCGGCCGCGATGCGCTGCAGGCCCTGCTGGGCATCGGCGCGCAGGTCAGCGAAGTGGCCGCGACGGCCGATGACTACCGGATCACCGGACAGTGGCAGCCGGGCATTGCCGCGGCGGCGGGCAGTGAGCTCGAAGTGAAGGCCTGGACCGAGCTCGACCCCTACCTGTCCACCATGCTCAGGGTGCAGGACGGTTTCACCCTGGTGTTCATGGTGGTGATCTTCGCCGTGCTCTCCTTCGGCCTGGTCAACACCCTGGCCATGGCGGTGTTCGAACGGGTGCGCGAGATCGGCCTGATGCAGGCCCTCGGCATGCAGCCGCGGATGATTCTCTACCAGATCCTGCAGGAGAGCCTCTACCTGCTGCTGCTCGGCCTGGCCCTGGGCAACCTGGCGGCCTGGCTGTCGATCAAGCCGCTGGAGCGCGGCATCGATGTCTCCGTGGTCGCCGAGGGCATGGAGATGATGGGCATGGGCACGGTGCTCTACCCGGCCCTCAGCGCGCAGGACATGTTGCTGTCCACCGCGGTGGTGGTGATCCTCGGCCTGCTCGCCAGCCTGCTGCCGGCCTGGCGGGCGGCGCACCTGGACCCGGTGCGGGCCATCAACCGGCAGTGAAGGAGATGCGATGAGCGCGGTTAACTGCGAGGCGGTGTGCCGGACCTTCCGCCAGGGCGAGGCGGAAATCCGGGCACTCGATGAGGTCAGCCTGAGCATCGAGCCGGGCGAGTTCGTCTGCCTCTCGGGGCCCTCCGGCTCCGGCAAGACCACCCTGCTCAATGTCATCGGCGGCCTTGATACGCCGGACAGCGGCGCGGTGAGCGTGGGCGGCCAGCGCCTCGACACCCTGTCCCGGGGCGAGCTGGCGGAGCTGCGCCTGCGCCGCATCGGCTTCGTCTTCCAGGCCTACAACCTGATCCCGGTGCTCAGCGCCCGGGAGAACGTGGAGTTCGTCATGCAGGTGCAGGGCGTTGCCGCCGCCGCGCGCCGCGCGGTGGCGCTGGAGCTGCTGGCGGCGGTCGGCCTCAGCGGCCTCGAGGGCCGGCGCCCGGCGGAACTCTCCGGCGGCCAGCAGCAGCGGGTGGCGGTGGCGCGGGCCATCGCCAGCGAGCCGGCCCTGGTGCTGGCGGACGAGCCTACCGCCAACCTCGACTCGCACAGCGCGGCGCAGCTGATGGACCTGTTCGAGGACCTCAACCGCGAGCGCGGCATCACCTTCGTCATCTCCACCCACGACACCCGGGTGATGGGCTACGCCCGCCGCCTGGTGCGCATGCACGACGGCCGCATCGTCAGCGACCAGGCCCAGACTCCGCAGCGCATGGAAGAGGCCTGATGCGGCGGGGCCTGTGCGCGCTGGCCCTGGCGCTTTGCAGCGTCCCCGCGCTGGCGGAAGTGCCACTGTTTGACGGCGGCCATATCAAGGGCCGTGGCGAGTTGCTGGGTTTCCCCGAGGACAGCGTCTTCCGCGACGCTGTCGGCGCTCGCGGCGAAGCTGCCGGCGGCAGCCTGCGGCTCAAGTTCGCCAGTGACCCGGGACCGTGGCAATTCAGCGCGGACTACCAGCTGCTGGCCGAGTCCGGTGACCGCGCCAGGCTCGCCGGCGACGGCGGCCTGTTCCGCGGCAACGCGCTGCCCGATGACGACTACCGCTGGTGGGACCTCAGCTCGACCATCGACAGCGGCGACTCCTGGCAGGCGGTGCAGCGCCTCGACCGCCTCAACCTGTCCTGGACCGGCGAGCGGGCGGTGGTCCGCTTCGGCCGCCAGGCAGTGAGCTGGGGCAACGGCCTGATCTACAACCCGATGGACTTCTTCAATCCCTTCGACCCGGCGGCGGTGGACACCGAGTACAAGCCGGGGGACGACATGCTCTACGCCCAGTACCTGCGCGAGAGCGGCGACGACTGGCAGCTGGTCAACGTGCAGCGCCGCGACGCCAGCGGCGAGCTGGACGCGACGGTGAGCTCCACCGCGCTCAAGTACCACGGCTTCGATACCCAGCGCGAGTACGACCTGCTGCTGGCGCAGCACTACGACCAGACCCTGCTCGCCGCCGGCGGCCTGGCCAATGTCGGCGCGGCGGTGCTGCGCGGCGACCTGGTGCTGACTGAGGCCGAACAGGGCTGGGTGGCCCAGGCGGTGCTCGACTGGACCTTCTCCTGGGTCTGGGGCGAGCGCAATGTCAGCGCGGTGGCGGAGTATTTCTACAACGGCTTCGGCCTGCGCGAGTCGGACTACGGCGAACTGCTGGCGAGCGACGCGCCGGGCCGTGGTCCCGCGCGGGTAAACGATTTGCGCGAGCGCCTGCTGCGCGGCGACCTGTTCTCCGTCGGCCGCCACTACTTCGCCGGATCGCTGCTGGTGGAGATGACGCCGCTGTTCAGCCTCACGCCAACCCTGCTGTGCAACCTCGGCGACGGCTCCGCACTGGCGCAGCTGATCGCCCAGTGGGACCCGGCCCAGGACTGGCAATTGCTGGGTGCGCTGAATGTGCCGCTGGGTGGCACGGGTACGGAGTTTGGCGGGCTGGAGACGGGGATTGGTGATCGCACGCTGGCGAGCGGGCCGGCGCTGCTGGTGCAGGTGGCGTGGTATTTCTGAGGTGGGGGGTGAGTGCTTCGGACGGAGGTGGGGGTGCCTTCGGAAGGGGGTCAGAGTCGTGACTCTGACCCCGGATCGGAGCGCCGCGGGGCCGTTTGGAACGCAGGCGGAGGTGGGGGTGCCTCCGGAATGGGGTCAGAGTCTAGACTCTGACCCCGGATCGGAGCGCCCCCGGCCTTTGCCCGCAGTGCTGATCAGAACTTGTAGGCGATGCCGATGTTGTAGACCCAGGGGTCGATCTCGACATCGAACTCCACCGGCACCTTGCTGCCGTCGGCGAACTTGGCGGTCAGCGTCGCCTCGGTGTCGATGTCGATGTACCAGACCCCGGCGTTGAAGGCCCAGTGCTCGCCGAAGGGAATGTCCACGCCGGCGGACGCGGAGAGACCGAAGGAATCGTCGAGCTTGAGGTCCGCATCGGTGGCGCCGAGTACGGCGTTCAATGCGCCTTTCAGTTCGCTGTCCACGTCCTCCTCGAAGAACAGGGTGTAGTTCAGGCCCAGGCCGAAGTAGGGCTGCCAGCCCGGCTTGCCGCCGCGCGGGTACCACTGCAGGGTGAGGGTGGGCGGCAGGTGCTTGGCTTCGCCGGCATCCAGGTCGAGGCCGCCGCCGGCGACGTTGATATCGTGCTTGAACGGCGTCGCGGCGAGCAGCTCGAGGCCGAAGCTTTCGGTCAGCATCCACACCGGGATGAGTGACAGCTGGGTGTCGCCGTCCACATCCGCCTCGAGGGTGGGCACGCCGGGCACGCCGAGATTGATGCTGTCGGAGCTGGCGTCCGGGTCCACGGTGGCGGCGCCGACACGCAGCACCAGGTCATCGGTCTCGTAGGCTTGTGCGGCTAACGCGCTGCCGGCAACCACGGCCGCGAGCGCAACTTTCATCAGTGCTTTCAATTTGTCTCTCCCCTGTCAGGACATCACCGGGTAAGCACTTGCGGGCGCTTACTTCCATGCCCTGTATGCTAGCGGCAGCCCGGGGAGAGCATCTTGATCTGCATCAAGCAAATCGCTGTTGTGCCTGTGGCGCGAGCGCGCACTGCTTTTTCCGCGGAAAACTATTGCAGTGCGCGCACCGGGTGGACGGCTTCGACATCGGCGATGCGGCCGCTGCCGTGGCAGACGCTGCACTGCTCGACCACCGCGCCGGTGTCGAGCGCCGCCTGGCTGGTGTCGAAGCTGCCGCCGTTGGCACTCATGTGGGCCGTGGCCACCGCGTCATCGTGGCAGCTGGAGCAGACTGCGGCGGTCGGGGACATCACCCGGTCGTCGCGCGGATCGTCGTGCAGCTCGCCGGTATCGATGGTGCTGCCGAGCACGCCGTCCGCCAGCGGCAGGGTGAAGCCGCTCGCGGTGTGGCAGGCCCGGCAATTACCGATATTGCCCGGGTAGTGCACGCTGTCCTCGTCGAAGACGTAGGTGGTGCGGCCGCTGAAGCCGACCACCTGCAGCGGGTTCTCGCGGATGCCCGCGGCGTGGATGCCGTGGATCATGCGCTTGAAGTCGAGGGACTCCTCGTCCTTGCCGTCGGTGGGCGGCGTGGCGGCGATCTCGCGCACCTCGCGGTCGGTGTTGCGCGGGTTGTGGCAGGTGACGCAGCTGTCGATGCTGTTGGTGCGGTTGTTGCCGTGCAGGGAGAGGGTCTCGTGGCAGACCTGGCACTGGCCGATGGTGACCGACTGGCGCCGGGCGACGGCGCTGCCGTCGGCCTCGTCGATGGAGAAGAAGCCGTGGGCGTTGTCCAGCGGCACGCGCAGGGATTCGCCGTCCTCGTCCTCGACGGCCAGGCGCCCCTCGATCACCGCCACGCCGCTGCCGCTGGCGGCGATGCCGGGGGCGGTGTTGCTGTCGGGAATCGCCTGGCCCAGCGTGACGCGGAAGCTGCCGTCGCCGTTGGCCAGTGCGTTGGCGGGCACGCTCACCGCCACCGAGCTGGCGTTGTCGGCGCCGTTGCCGGTGTTGTGGTAGTCGGCCGTGTCCCAGGCCACGCGCACGTTGACCGAGCTGAATACCGGGTCGTTGACGACGTCGTAGTCCTCGCCGGTGAGCGGGTTGCTGATGCGGAAACTGATCACCGGCTGCTCGCCGGGGGCGCTGTTGTCCACCCGCAGGACCTCGGCGGCGAACTGCTGCCGGAACTCGTCCACCGCGATGCGGTGGCTGTCGGCGATGCTGCCGACGAAGCCGCTGGCGGAGTGGCAGCTGGCGCAGCGGCTGTCGTCGTCCTGGCCGCCGGCGTGCTGGCTGAAGTCGAGGTCGTCGTGGCAGCTGCCGCAGGCGGCCTGGCTCGGGTACTCGTTCCAGTTGTCGCCCTGGCTGGTGAGCTGCACGTCGCCGTCCGGGTCACCGGTGGCGGTACCCGAGTGGCAATTGCTGCAGTTGCGGATGTCCTGCGGGTAGTGCAGCCCGGAGTAGTCGTGGGCGGTGCTGTTGAAGCCGTAGATCACGTACTGGCCGCCGGCCTCGACGCTGGGCAGGCTGGCGCCGCGGTGGATCTTGTGCGCCATGACCTTGAGGTCGACGGTATTGCCGCTGTTGGCGTCGGTAGTGCCGGGGTTGTGGCAGGTCACGCAGTACTCGATTTCCACCCGGCCGCCGCCGTGCAGGGCGAGCTTGTCGTGGCAGCGGTTGCAGCTGGCGGTGGCGGCGATGTCGCGGCTGAAGACGTTGGCGGTGGCGCCGCTGGCCGGCACCCAGTCGTAGACCGGGTTGGTGGTGGCGGCGCTGTTGCCGAACTGGATGGCGACGCGGTGGGTGCGCCCGCTCTCGACGGAGAGGTCGAGGCCCTCGGCCGCCGCCTGGGCGAGGATGTCCTCGGGCAGGGCGCCGAGGTCGGTGGCGAAGCGGTAGCTGTAGGTCCCGTCGCCGTTGTTGGTCAGCTCGCCGCTGTTTTCCGTGGTCGCCTGCAGGCGCGGCTCGGTGCCCGTGCCGACACTGCCGGGTTGCTCGATCCGGTTGATATAGGACTGCCAGTTGCCGGTGAGGTTGCCCAGCGGGCTGGAGCGCAGTTTGGCGATGATGAAGCGCACGTCGGAGCCGCTGAGGTCGGTGATCGCGGTGTTGCTCTGGTTGGCGAGCTGGAACTCGACCAGCGGCCGGCCGTCCTCGGGCAGCGTGACGCGGGTGATGGTGGCAAGCAGCTGGGTAGCCTCGGCGTAGGGCGCCGGGCTCGGCTCGGGGATTTCCGGGGTCGGCGGGGTGATGTCGCCGCCGGGCGGGGGCGGGCCCGGGTCCACGCCCGCGGCGCGGTCACCGCCGCCACCGCCGCCGCAGGCGCCGGCCAGGCAGGCGAGCAGGGCCAGCGCGGCCAACCCGAGGAGGCTGCGCTGCTTGGCTGTTGTGCAATTCGTCGTCTTCATATCTCTCTCCCGCGGGCTCACTGCCAGCGATAGATCAGCGACGTCCCGAGGTAGTGGACGTTCTCGTTGGGATTGCGCTGGCCGAAACCGAGGACCTTGTCGAGGCTGTCGGCGGCGAGGCCACGCCAGGCCCAGTCGTTGGTGGAATAGCGGTAGTACTGGTAATTCAGCGACAGGCTGAGGTCGTCGCGCAGGTGCCACTGGCCCTCGACTTCGAGGTGGTGCAGGCGCGAATCGACCTCGGGCAGGTCGGCGGGCGCGAGATCGTCGGCGCCGTTGCTGTTCATGGCCTGGGTGGCGCTGGTATCGACAAAGCTGTAGTCGAGTTCGAAGGACAGGCGCTCACGCGGCTGCCAGCTCAGTGTGGCGCCGAGGGTGATGCTGTCGTCCTCCGCCGCCAGCGTCCAGTCGCGGCCCGGGTCGCTGGCCTGGGGCAGCGGCGGGTAGATGTCGAAGGCGTCCTTTTCCTGGCCGCCGCGGAAGGCGCGCGAGCGCTGGTCGGCGCTGTAGCGATCGAGGCCGCCGTAGAGCGTGGCACTGAGGGTGTCGCTCGGATGGTAGCTGGCGCTCAGTTGCAGGCTCTGCCAGTCGGCGCCGGTGAGGCCGAGTTCGCTGCGGTCGTAGTCATCGTCGCGCCACTGCAGGTCGGCGTCGAGGCTCCAGTTGGCGCCGATGCTGTAGTTGAGCCCGGCGCGCACGCCGAGCTGCTCGCGGTTGGCGAGGTAGAACTGGCTCAGGCGCGGGTGGTTGGTGTAGCGCTGGTTGTCCGGGGTGGCGTTGATCAGCGCCGGGTCGAGCAGGGCGTAGTAGTCCTGGTCCCAGCGATAGCTGCTGGCGGCTCGGTCCGCGGCGCTGAGTTCCAGCCGCGCCTGCAGGCCGGAGCGGGCGCGGAAGCGGTAGCCGAGGGCGAGGCGGTTTTCCTCGGTCTTCTCCACCGCCGCATTGCGCCGCACGATCTCCTCGTAGGCGTACTCGAGCTGGAAGCGGTGCTGGCTGTTGAGGCGGTAGCGCAGCTCGCCGCCGGTTGCCTGGGACTGGTAGTCGTGGGCGCTGTTGTAGACCGCGAGGGCGTCGCGCGGCTGGTCGCTGCCGTCGCCGCGGATGTAGAGGTAGCGCTCGCGCGGCAGGTCGTAGTCGCGCTCGCGAAGGCGCAGCCAGCCCTCGGCCTCGAGCCGCGGCAGCAGCCGCCACCAGAGCTTGCCGTTGAACACCGACTGGGCCACCTCGCCGTCGAGGTCGCCGCGCGGCAGCGCCTCGCCAACCAGCAGCAGCGGGTTGACGCTGTAGTCGGCGAAGGCGGCGTCCTGCGCGGCGAGGCTGTAGCTGCCGTCGGCGCTCAGGCGCAGGCTCGGGCTGAGCAGCCAGCTGGCGCTCAGGCGCCCGCTCCACTGGTCGTTGTCCGGCGCCAGCGCCAGCGCGCCCTCGCCCTCGGGGTAGCGCACGGCGGGGCTGTAACTGCTGTAGGGGTTCTGCCAGCGCAGCAGGCTGTCGCGGTTGTCGAATTCGCTGTACTGGATGCGGCCGTCGACCTGCAGGCTGGCGGTGTTGAAGCGCAGGCCCAGTTCACCCTCCTGGCTGCGGTAGTCCACCGGGTAGGGCAGCAGCGCGGCGTCGGCGGAGGCGGCGTCGATGTAGATGCCGGCGCCGATATCGCCGGTGCCCTCTTTCTCTTCGTACTGCCAGCCGCCGTAGAGCGACCAGTTGCCGTTCAGCCGGCTGTCGACGGCGAGCTTGTAGCGGTCGCGCTGCAGCTCGCGGTCGAAGCCGTGCAGGCTTTCTTCCAGAGTAGCGAAACCGCCGGTGCTCAATGCGCTCTGCCAGTTCGCCGGCAGCAGCAGCCGCGTGTCGCCGCGGAAGGGGGTGCGGCCGCTGTCGTTGCGCACCTGCTGCTGGGAGTCGAGCTCGAGTTCAATCCTCAGGCGATCGCTTTGGCCCCAGCGTACCCGGCCTTCGCGGGTCGGCAGGCCGAGGTCCTGCAGGTAGACATCCCAGTGGCTGTCGGCGCTGCTGTAGTCCTTCCACTGCAGGGCGCCGATGAGGCTGCCGCCCTGGTCCTCCAGGCCGTTGTACTCGCCGAACCTGAAGCTGTCGTCGCCGCTGTAGGCGAGGCCCAGTTGCAGCGCGCCGCGGTAGTCGGTCTGCCAGCGGGTGGCGAGGGGGCGGCTCTCGACCGCCAGGGCGGCGAAGGGATCCACGGCGCCGGTGACGGGTTCATCCGCCGCCAGGGCCCCGGCGGTGGCGGCCAGTGCTGCTGGCAGCAGGCGCAGGACTCTGGCCGGGTCAGCTTTCACCGGGTCAGCCTCGCGCCGGAGGGATGGTTGGAGCCGTGTACCTGGCCGTGGCAGTTGAGGCAGTTCTTGCCCAGCAAATTCTGGTTGGGGCTGCCGCCGCTCACGCCCTCGCCGCCGTAGGGCAGGCTGGGGTGGAAGGCCGCCGCGTGGCACTGCTGGCACAGCGCCGGGCCGCGGGCGGTGAGCAGGCTCGCGTGCACCGAGCCGTGGGGCCGGTGGCAGAGGCTGCAGTCCTCGCTGGCCGGGGGGTGCTCCCAGAGGAAGGGGCCGCGCTTCTCGCTGTGGCAGCCGAAGCAGTTGTCGTTGAGGGTGACCGCTGCCAGTTCCCCCGGCGTCGGCGAGCCGTGCGGGTTGTGGCAGTCGGTGCAGGCGGTCTTGCCCTCGGCGATGGGGTGGCGCGAGGGCAGGCGCAACTCGGCGCGGACTTCGCTGTGGCAGCCAAGGCACATGCCGCTGCCGGCGTCTGCCAGCGCCGCGAGGGTCGGCTGGCGGTGCAGGCTGTGGCAGCTGCTGCAGCCGAGCTCCGCGTCGGCGTGGGCGCTGCCGGCCCAGTGCATGCGCTCGCCGCCGGCGTGGCAGCCCAGGCAGGCGGCGTCGCTGTCCGCCGCGGGCAGCGGCCAGCGCGGGCCGAAGCTCAGCTCCGGGGCCTGTTCGGTGGGGGCGGCGGCGTGGGCGGCGCTGCCGCCGTGGCAGGCCTTGCAGCTTGCATTGCCGCCGCCGGCCAGCGCGGCGTGGGCGCTGTGCTGGATCGCCAGCACCGGCTGGTCGGCGCTGGCCAGGTGGCAGTCGAGGCAGTCGTCGGCACCCGCCGTCAGCGCGAGCGCGCACATGGCCAGCGCCAGCAGGTGGCGGAGGGCCCGTTTGCAGATACCTGGCTGGGTGCGCACCACTGGTGCCTCACTCCGCCCGGAAGTCAGTGTCGTCGCCCTGGAAACCGAGGGTCAGCGGCAGCGATACCCAGTGCCTGCCGCCGGGGTTGTCCGCGCCGTGCAGGGCGATGCCAAAGGTGTAGGTGCCGTCGGCGCGCATGGCTTTCAGGCCATCGCCACCGGCCAGCGGGCGGCGCAGGGTGACCTGCCAGCGGCCGTCCCGGTAGCTGGCGCTGCCGCTCAGGGGGCTGTCCTCGCGCCACTCCGGCGGGGTGAGCAGGGCGGCGCTCTGTACCGTCGCACTGCCGCCGGCCGCCAGCTTGACCCGCCACAGCTCGCCGGACTGGCCGGCGCTGCGCAGGGCGGCGAGTTCGTCCGCGTCCTTGAACAGCGCCGGCCTGCCGATGGCGCGCTGCTGGGCGAGCGCGTCGAGCAGGTACTTGCCGCGCTCGGCGCCGCGGTCGCGGCTCATGCCGGGCATGTCGCTGTGACAGGCGGCAAAGCAGCCGGCGCGCTGGATGGTCGGTGTCTGCTCATCGCCCCAGAGCAGGGCGATGTCGGCGTCCTGCGCCGGGCCCGCCCAGTCGAGGCGGATCCGCAGCTCGTCGCCCTGGCGGTCGACCCGCACGCCGACACTGCGGGTGGCCGGGGCGAAGTCGCCGGCGAGACTGGCGCCCATCTTCGCCTCGTCGCCGCGGTGGCACTGCTGGCAACTGGCGCCGTGGCGCAGGGGCTGGGAGCCCGGGTGGCGGCTGAGCAGCCACTCGCTGTCGGACTGGCCGGGGAAGAACAGCTCGACGGTCCTGCTCGCCACTGCCTGCGGGGTCATCGGCGGCACCGAATCCGCCGGCGCGTGGGCGATGCCCTGGTGGCAGTTCAGGCAGCTGCGGTCCTCGCGCACCATCACCTTGTGGTAGCTCTTGGCCTTGTCGCTGACCTGAGCCGAACCGGCCATGGCGACGAGGTCGTGGCAGCTGCGGCAGCCGGCGGAGCGGTTGTCGAGGGTGGTCGCCAGCACCGGCAGCGCGTCGTGGGGGCTGTGACAGCTGGTACAGGCGGGGTTTTTGTCCAGTTTGGCAGTGAGGCCGTGCACGCCCTCGCGCTGCGCCTTGTGGCAGACGCTGCAGACTTCGCCCTGGGTCGCGGCCGTGAGTACCTTGTCCGGCAGGTGGTGGATGTCGTGGCAGGTGGTGCAGGTGAGGTCGGCGCGATTGTGCGGTGCGCTGTCCCAGTGGTGCACCGGCGCGTCGCTATGGCAGGCCAGGCACTGGCCGTCCTGGGCCTCGCTGGCGGCCGTCCAGCGCGGGCCGAAGCTGATCCCCGGGGCGACCTGGGTGGGTGCCCTGGCGTGGTTGCCGCTGGGGCCGTGGCAGCTCTCGCAGCCCTCTTTCGCCATCGGCGTAGCCGGGTTTTCGGCCTGGCCGTGGGGGCTGCGCAGCATCGGGTGCACCGGCGATTCCGGGCCGAAGTCGTGGCAGCCGAGGCACTGCTCGCTACCGCCCGTGGCGAAGCCGGCTTCGGCCCGGGCCGCCGGGGAGCCGGCCAGTAGCGCCGGCACCAGAAGTGCGCCCAGCAGCAGCCAGCGCTGCTGCGGCAGTGCGTAAGCGGGGCGCAGTGCAGCCGTGACCATGTCTCTTCTCCCCTGGTTGCCCATGTTAGCGGCCCGCTTCCAGCCCGGCGGTATTGCGCGGGTGGGCGATGCCGGCGTGACAGTCGATGCAGGTCTTGCCCTGCTGTGCCATCGCCTGGTGGAACTGCTGCGCCTTGGCGCTCTGCGCACTGGCCAGCATGCGCTCCACGTTGTGGCAGTTGCGGCACTCCTGGGAGTCGTTGGCCTCGAGCCGGGCGATTTCCCGCGCTTTCATTTTCGGCGCGTGGGCGGCGTATTTTTCCGGCGTGTCGATGATCCCGGTGAGATGACCCCAGACTTCCCGCGAGGCCTCGATCTTGCGGATCATCTTGGGAATGAATTCGTGCGGGACGTGGCAGTCAGAGCAGGTGGCGTGGACGCCGCTGGAGTTGGCGAAGTGGCTGGTCTCCTGCAGCTGTGCCCAGGGGTTGGCTTCCATCTCGTGGCAGCTGGTGCAGAAGGCCTCGGTACTGGTGGCGTGCATGCTGGCGTTGAAGCCCAGCACGCCGATGACACCCAGCAGCAGGCCGATGCCGAGCAGCAGGATCACCGGGTATTTTTGCGAGGGGCGCAACAGTGACCGAATCCACGACAGCATCCCAAGCCCCTAATAACCATGAAAAATTAGTGGAATAACGGTAGTCCACTGGCTGGCACTATGCAATGCCGGCGAGGAGAAATACGGCGCCTGTAGGGGCGCCGTGAACGTTTCGCGCAATTTTACCGCTGCAGGTAGCGGTCCAGTTCCCGGTGCATGTTGAGGATCAGCCGCTCCTGGTTCTCCGCCAGCCAGGCGTGCTGCATGCCCCGGGCGTGCAGGCCCTGCTGGACCCGCGGCAGGTTGGCGAGGTCCTGTTGCGGGATCAGGCCGAGCTGGCGCTGCGGGTCGGTGACTTCCTCGACCTCGGCGCGCACCGGGGCTTCTGCGGCAGGCAGGGTTTTCACCGAGCGGATTTCGAAGGTGCACCGGTCCGGGTCGGTCGGGTGGGGCAGGGCGCGGTAAATCGCCGCGTTGCCGGCCTGGGGCAGGATGAGAATGTTGGGGAAGATGAAATTCACCCCGCCCCACTTGCCGACGTTTTCCGCGGTCAGTTTCGGCATCGGCCGCTGCTGGCTGGCGGCGGTCGCATACTGCAGCTTGACGTACTCGGCGCCGAGGTTGGCGTCCTCGGGCAGGTCCTGCTCCTTCAGGCTCAGCAGCAGCGCGATGTCCTCCTTCGAGATCATCGCGCCGAGGCCCTCGGCGGTCAGGTTCATCCGCGCCGCCATCTGCTCGACCCGGCTGGCGGTGGAGAGGGGTTCCTGGATGTGGCCGCTGATCGGGGTTTTCTCGCCGCCGTAAAAGTAGCCGTGGCCCATGTCCTCGGCGACATAGGTGAGGTTCTCGAACATCATCTCGCCATCGGTGCGGTCGCCGTAGACCACCTCGCTGCCGACCTTCTCCAGCTGCGGGTGAGTGGCGGAGACGTGGTAGGCCTCGAAGAAGGCCTCCTGGGCAACTTTCCAGTTACAGGGTATCTCGGCCCGCTTCCACCACACCGGGCGCATCTCCTCCAGCACGAAGTCCTCGAGGAAGGGGCGCATCGGCGCGATGAACTCCGCGAAGGGCTGTGGCTCGCGGGCGAGGCTGATGAAGACGAAACCGGCGAAGGTGACGCAGTGCACCTGGCGCAGGGCGACGTCGCTGTCGCGCAGCTTGCCGCCGGCAAACTCCTCCCGGGCCAGCAGCATGCTCAGGTCGCCGTCGAGATCCCAGCGCCAGCCGTGGAAGGGGCAGATGATCCGGCCGTCCTTGAAGTGGCCGCAGCCCTCGCTGAGGGCGGTGCCGCGGTGCGGGCAGAAGTTGTAGTAGGCCTTGACCTCGTCAGCGCTGGCGCGCACCAGCATGATCGACTGGTCGCCGATCCTGTAGGTGGTGAAGTCGCCGACCGCGGGGATCTCGTCGACCCGGGCCGCCACCTGCCACACCTGGTACCAGAGTTTTTCCAGTTCCAGCGCGGCGAAGCCGGGATCGGTGTAGCGGCCCACGCCGACGCCCTGGGCGAGGGTCTTCCAGCGCGCCGGCCAGTCCGGCTGTGCTGCGCTGCTCTCGTTGTCGGTGGTGGCGAGGTTCTGCATGGGTGCGTTCATGGTCTTATCCCCCGGTTCGGGTTATTCGCTTACAGGCAGGCCATCTTAAGCAGGGCAACCAGAGCAAACGTTGATCTGGATCAACGATGGTCGCCGAAAGCCGGTGCACCATGATTTAACGGTTGGCCCGGGAGCCTGCACCGCCTGGACCGTTACTCGCTGACAAGAGTTTCGGAGATAAGCGTTTCGGAGATAAGAGTTATGGCCGCAGCAATAGCGCAAGCAAGCAAAGAGTCCAACCGCCTGGCGGCGGAGGAGATTTCACCCTTTATCGGCAGCCGGGTGCTGCTTTCCAAACAGGACCTGCTGAGCGGCGAATACGCCGAAGACCTGCGCGACCTGCTGGAACAGCGCGGGGTGCTGGTGTTTCCGCAGATCAACTTCAGCGACGAAGAGCAGGCCGACTTCACCGCCACCATCGGCGAGTTCATGCCGGAACTGGCCGGGCAGAAGGTCTACAACATCTCCCTCGACAAACGCCAGAACCCGAACCGGGACTACCTCAAGGGTTCGCTCTACTGGCACATCGACGGCACCATGAACCGCAAGCCGATCGGTGCCGCCGTGCTCTCCAGCAAGGTGCTGCCGACCTGGGGCGGCAACACGGAATTCTGCAATACCTACGCCGCCTACGACGCCCTGCCCGACGAGAAAAAGTCGGAAATAGAAAACCTGCGCGTGATCCATTCGATGTGGAACACCCAGCTCTACCACACCCCCGAGCCGACCCTGGCGCAGCTGGAACAGTGGATGTCCATGGGCGAGGTGGAACTGCCGCTGGTGTGGAACCACCGCTCCGGGCGCAAGTCGCTGATCCTCGGCAACACCGCCCAGGACGTCGTCGGCATGAGCCGCATGGAGAGCGCGAAGCTGCTCCACGGCCTGCGCGAGTGGGCGACCCAGCCGCGCTTCGTCTACAGCCACGAGTGGTCGGTGGGCGACGCGGTGATGTGGGACAACACCGGCACCATGCACCGCGCCATGCCCTACGATCCCAACTGCGGCCGCCTGCTGCACCGCACCAAGACCGCCGGCGAGGAGCCCTTCGCCTGACCAGATACCCTCCGGGTCCATTTCGAGAGTATGCCTAGCCCCTCCCAGGGGCTTTTTTGTTGATCCAGATCAATGAGCGAAACCGCCGACTCGACTAATGTTATAAACAACGGTGTTGATTAAACACAGATAAGCAAGATCACTGCCCCGGAGACAGCCGCATGACCCTCTACGATGTAGACCTCCCCGCCGCCGACGAGATCGACGTCCCTGCACTGAAAGCCAAATACGCCTTGGAGCGGGACCGCCGCATGCGCAAGGAGGGCCAGGCGCAGTACGTCAAGCCGGTGGACGACTTCGCCTACACCTACGAGGGCGACCCCTACACACCGACTGCAGCCCGCGAGCCGGTGTGCCGCGATATCGAAGTGGTCATCCTCGGCGGCGGCTGGTCCGGCATCGTCGCCGGCATCCAGCTGCGCAAGGCGGGCATCGACGACTTCTGCAACATCGATCACGCCGGAGACTTTGGCGGGGTCTGGTACTGGAACCGCTACCCCGGGCTGCAGTGCGACAACGACGCCTACTGCTACCTCCCGCTGCTGGAGGAGACCGGCTTCATGCCGAGCAAGAAGTTCACCGACGGCTGGGAGATCCGCGAATACGCCCAGGACCTCTGCCGCCGCTACAAGCTGTACGAGAACGCCCTGTTCCACACCCTGGTCGAGAGCATCAACTGGGACGAGGACCTCAAGCGCTACCACATCCGCACCCGCCAGGGCGACGACATCCGCGCCCGCCACCTGATCGTCGCCAACGGCCTGCTGAACATTCCCAAGCTGCCGGGCATCCCGGGGATACACGGCTTCAAGGGGCACATGTTCCACACCGCGCGCTGGGATTACGACTACACCGGCGGCGAGCAGAAGAACCCGGTGCTGGACAGGCTGGCGGACAAGAAGGTCGCCATCGTCGGCACCGGCGCGACCGCCATCCAGCTGGTGCCCTTCCTCGGCAAGTACGCCAAACACCTTTACGTCATCCAGCGCACGCCCTCCTGTGTCGACACCCGGCGCAACTCGGAGACCGACCCGGAGTGGGTGGAATCGCTGCGGCCAGGCTGGCAGGCGGCGCGCCGGGCCAACTTCCACCGCGGCGCCAACGAGCGCTACCTCGACCGCGAGCCGGACATGATCGTCGACATCTGGACCGAGGTGAATCGCCGCCTCTCCGACGAGTTCAACGCCGAGGAGCGCTACCCCGACATGGCCGAGTACGCCGAGCGCCGCGATGTCATGGACTTCCGCGTGATGGAGCGCCTGCGCCGCCGGGTCGACGCGATCGTCCAGGACCCGGCAACCGCCGAGCAGCTCAAGCCCTACTACCGCTACCAGTGCAAGCGGCCGACCTCCAACGACAACTACTACGAAACGTTCAACCGGCCCAACGTGAGCCTGGTCGACGTGTCGGAAACCCAGGGCCTGCAGCAGCTGACCGAGCACGGCTTCATCGCCAACGGCGAGGAATTCGACTGCGACTGCATCATCTTCGCCAGCGGCTACGAGGTCACCAGCGACCTCGACCGGCGCTGGGGCTTCGCGGAATTTACCGGCCGCAACGGCCTGTCCATGTACGACAACTGGGCCGGCGGCTACAGGACCATGCACGGGGTGATGACCCACGGCTTCCCCAACCTCTACCTGGTGGGCCTCAACCAGGGCGGCCTCAACTCCACCCTGACCCAGAACTTCGAGACCCAGTCCGAGCACATCGCCTACATCATCGGCGAGGTGCAGCGCCGCGGCGCAGTGGCGGCAGAGGTCAGCGAGACCGCGCAAAGCGCCTATATACAGCACCTGCGCGACACCGAGATCGACCGCACCGAGTGGATCCGCGAGTGTACGCCGAGCTACTTCAACAACGAGGGCCAGCCGGACGTCGACGAAAACGGCAACGAGCGCTACCGCTTCTACCTCGGCGAGGTCTACGGCCCGGGCTGGGACGCCTTCGTCGAACTGCTCGAGGACTGGCGCGCCAGCGGCGAGTTGGCCGGCCTCGAGCTGGAGATGGCAGAAGAGACAGTGGCGGAAATCGCCTGAAGCCGAGCGCAGCGAATAACGACAGGAGCGAAGTCATGGACCAGCAATTCAACGTCACCGAAGAGCAGCTCGATACACCGCTGATCTACCCGACGGAGGCCTACACCTCCCGCGAGTACGCGGAGCAGGAGGGCGACCGCCTGTGGGCCAGGGTCTGGCAGCAGGCGGGCCGGGTCGAGGAGCTGCCCGAGGTTGGCAGCTACATCAATTACGACATCGGCAACGACTCCATCCTCATCGTGCGCGCGGCGCAAGACCGCATCCGCGCCTTCCACAATGTCTGCCCGCACCGCGGGCGCAAGCTGGTCAGTACGCCGGCCGGCGCCAACGCCGCCTGCGGCAAGAAGAGCCAGTGCGGCGAGAAGAAGGAGGGCTTCTTCTGCCCCTACCACGGCTGGACCTTCGACCTCGACGGCCAGGCCACTTTCATCCTCGACAAGGAGGACTGGCAGGGCGCGCTGACCGCGGAGCGCACCGGCCTCAACCCGGTGCAGGTCGACACCTGGGGCGGCTGGATCTGGATCAACATGGACCCGGACTGCGAGCCGCTGGCGGACTACCTCGAGCCGATTGCCGGCCTGCTCGAGCCCTTCGAGTTCGACCAGATGCGCTACCGCTTCCGCCAGTGGGGCATCTTCGACTGCAACTGGAAGGTGGCGCTGGAGGCCTTCCTCGAGCCCTACCACGTCTTCGCCACCCACCCGCAGCTGAACAAGTACGGCGACTTCTACGCCTGGAGCAAATCTCTCGGCCTGCACGGCAACGACGGCTTCGATACGCGCAGCGCCGAGGCGGGCAGCGCCGCCGACACGACGGTGCACCGCGCCGCCAAGGGCGAGGACGCGCGCCTCACCATCGCGCAGATGCAGGAGGAGTTCTGGGAGACCATCGGCGCCAGCACCACGGAGACACTGGTGAATGCGGCCCGCCGCCTGGTCGACGAGCTGCCCGCGGGCACCCCGGCCAGCGCGGTGCACCACCACTGGCTGGAGTCGGCCCGCCGCGACGACGCCGCGCGCGGTGTCACCTGGCCCGAGATCAGCGACGAGCAGATGACCCGGGCGGGACTGGCGCAGAGCATCTTCCCCAACATGAACATCCTGCCGGGGCCCACCTTCGCCCTGTACTACCGGGTGCGACCCTACGGCACCGACCCGGACAGGTGCATTTTCGAGGCGGTGGCCCTCGACCGCTTCCCCGCGGGCGGCGAGCCGCAGACCCAGTGGCAGTTCGCCGAGCAGGATCCGGCGCAGTGGCCCTACGTCATCGCCCAGGACATCTCCAACATGGTGGAGATGCAGAAAGGCCTGAAATCCCGCGGTTTCAAGGGCTGCCTGCCCAACCCGCACCAGGAGAAAAAAGTCTCCAACCTGCACCGCAACCTGGCCAATTACATGGTTCGGGGGGCGCTCAAGCCGCTGGACTGAAGGCCTTCCGCCGGCTGGCCAAGCGCGGTGGCGGCACGTATGATTCCCCGGGTGTGCCGAGTGCGGCACGCCCACGGGAGACACCATGCGCGAAACGCCCCGCCAGGTTCAGGCGATCGATATCGAATCCAGCTGCAGCCACTCCGCCAGCGTGCGTTGTGGCGACTGCCGCCTGAGCAGCATCTGCCTGCCGCTGGCGCTGGATACCGGCGATGTCGAGCAGCTCGACCAGATCATCCAGCGCGGCCGGCCCCTGCGCCGCAACGCCCACCTGTTCCGCGAGGGCGAGCCCTTCGAGGCCGTTTATGCCGTGCGCTCCGGCGCGCTGAAAGCCTACCGCACGACGCGCGGCGGGCAGGAACAGGTCACCGGCTTTTACCTGCCGGGTGAGTTGCTCGGGCTCGACGGCATCGCCGACAACCGGCATATCTCCGCCGCCGTTGCGCTGGAAACCTCGGCCATCTGCGAGATTCCCTTCACCGAGCTGGAAAAGCTCAGCGGTGTGCTGCCCTCCGTGCGCCAGCGCCTGATGCAGGTGATCAGCCGCGAGATCACGGTGGAGCAGGAGCTGATCTCCCTGCTCGGCAAGAACTCCTCGCGCCAGCGGGTCGCCGCGCTGTTGCTCAGCTTTTCCCGCCGCAACGCCCGCCGCAAGCTCAGTGCCAACCGCCTGCGCCTGCCCATGTCCCGGGGCGATATCGCCAACTACCTCGGCCTGACGGTGGAGACGGTCAGCCGCACCTTCACCGGCATGCAGCAGGACGGCATCCTGATCGTCAACAACAAGGACGTGGAAATTCTCGACGCTGCGGCGCTGGCGGAAGAGTTCGGCGCCAACTAGGCACATCCCGGCGGGCCTCCGGGCCTGCCCGCGCTCCCAACCACAGCGACACGCCCCGGGCGACAGCCCCGCAGCGTAGCGCGCCATTCGGCAGCCCGCCGGCGGGATGCTAAGCTGCCCTGAAACGCAATAATCGCCGGAGGGGAAACACAGGTGGAGATGCCGCTGGGGATCTGGGGCAGCGTATGGCCGCCGCTGCTGGTCGTGGTGATTACCGGCCTGGTCGTCGGCGCCGCCAGCTGGGTGGCGCGGCGCAGCCAGCTGGGCACGACCGGCGCGCTCTACCAGTTGCTGGTCTGGGCGCTGGTGTCCCTCGGCGTGATCGCCCTGGTCATCGTCCTGCCCTTCTCCGACCAGACCCAGGGGCAGATTCTCAGCCTGCTGGGGGTGGTGCTCACCGCGATCATCGCCCTGTCCTCGACGACCTTCGTCACCAACGCCATGGCCGGCGTTATCCTGCACGTCACCCAGCCCTTTCGCCCCGGGGACTATATCCGGGTGAAAGAGGAATTCGGCCGGGTCACCCGGCGCTCGCTGCTGAATACCCAGATCCAGACCGAGTGGCGGGATATCGCCACCCTGCCCAACCTGCTGCTGGTGAACAACCCGGTGACCGTGCTGCACCGGGAGGGCACGATCATTTCCGCGGAAGTCTCCATCGGCTACGACGTCGCCTACACCGATGTGCAGGAACTGCTGCTGCGGGCGGGTGAGGCGAGCGGCCTGCAGGAGCCCTTCGTGCTGGTGCAGGAACTGCTCGATCACGCGGTGCTCTACCGCATCTGCGGCTTCCTGCAGGAGATGCAGCACCCCTTGAGCTCGCGCTCCAACCTGCGCAAGAAGGTGCTCGAGCAATTGCACGGCAACGGCGTCGAAATCGTTTCCCCCGCTTTCATGAACCAGCGCCAGCTCGACCCCCAGGCGCTGGTCATTCCGCGCCAGCCGGTCATGCATCGCCCGCAGGCGGAAGTCGAGTCGCCGCCGCCGGAGGAGAAGATTTTCGACGAGGCGGAGCAGGCCGCGTCGCTGGAAGAGTTGCGCGAGCGGCAGGAGCAGCTGCGCCAGACCCTGAAACGGGAGAAGGCCCACCTGAAGTCGGTGCTGCCGGCCCAGCGCGAGAGCGTCGAGCGACAGATCGCGTTGCTGGAGCAGGAGGACGAGCGGCTGGGGGAAATGCTCGAGGCGGAATCCGGCAAGTCGGGCTGAGCTCGCGCTACGTCCCGCGGTAAATCATGCGGCGTAAAAAAAGCCCCGCTCCGGACAGGAGCGGGGCTTTTGACTTTCTGGCCGCGAATCAGAACTCGAACACGAAGTCCATGCCGACAGTGCGCGGCGGCGCGACCGCCTTGCCGGCGAAGCCGAGGGCGCCGTCGGTGAGGTCGAAGCCGCTGGTGTACCAGAGCTCGTCGGTGAGGTTGCGACCCCAGAGGCCGACGGTCAGGCTGGTGCTGCCGGGGCCCTTGACGTCCTGCAGTTCGATGCGCGCGTTCCAGGTGTCGTAGCTCGGTGCGACGTTGCCGTCGACAAGGTCTTCACCGTTGGCGGTGAGCAGGAAGTAATCGTCCACCCAGGCGTAGTCGACCCGCATGATGAGGTTGCCGCCCAGTACATCCGGGATGGTGTAGCGACCGTAGAGGTTGACCGTGTTGTCCGGCGCGTGGGCCCAGTTGTTGTTGCTGAGGTCGACGTCGTCGCTCGGGTCGCCGGGAATACCCTCGTTGATGTAGGTCTTGTACTCGGGGTCGAGGTAGCCGTAGCCGCCACCCAGCTCGAAGTTCTCCGTGACCAGCGCGGTGAACTCGATCTCGAGACCGGCGATTTCCGCGTCACCGGCGTTGTCGATGTTGTTGTCACCCTCGGGCGTCAGCTGGTTGACCTGCAGGTCGCTGTAGTCGTTGAAGAAGGCCGCGCCGTTGAAGATCAGGCGGTTGTCGAACCAGGTGGTTTTCCAGCCCAGTTCGTAGGTGATGACGGTCTCCTCGTCATAGCCGTTCAGCCACAGGTCTACATTGTTGGTCGGCGAGCGGGGGTTGAAGCCGCCGCTGACATAGCCCTTGGACACCTTGAAATAGGTCATGATGTCGTGGGTCCAGTTGTAGCTGACACCGACGGTGCCGGAGACATCGTCGAAGTCCTTCTGGGCTTCCGGGAACACGATTTCGGCAACCCGGAAACCGCTGCCGAGCAAGTCGGTGGAATTGATTCGGGTCGAGGACTTGTCCTCCTCGGTGTAGCGGATACCGAGGGTGAAATCGAGTTTCTCGGTGACGCTGTAGGTACCTTCACCGAACACCGCCCAGAACTGGTTGTCGGCGCTGCCGTCGAAGTTGGAGCTGATGCCGAAGACCCCGAGTTCGTTGTAGCCGTAGGTCTCCTTGATCTCCTCGTCCATGTAGAAGGCGCCGACGACGTACTCGAGGTTCGAGTCGAAGGCGTCGCCTACCAGGCGGAGTTCCTGGGTCAGGGTCTCCGCCTCGTCACCGGAATTGTTGTGCAGGATGTACACCGGCGAGCTGTCGGAGTCCTGTTTGTTGTCGACCTCGAACTTGCGCAGGCCGGTGATGGAGACCAGCGACAGGTTGTCGTTGAGTTCCCAGTTGACGGTGAAGCCGTGGCCCTCGATGTCCGCTTTCATGAAGCTGTCGATGGCGTCGAAATAGCGGCCGGTCTCCTGGCCGTCGGTGACAAAGGGAGCGATTTCCGGTCGGGCGGGCCCGTTGGCGACCAGGGCCAGCGGGTACATGCCCTCGTCGATGTCGGTCATGTCGTAGGAGTAGAGGAAGTCCAGCGTATCGCTGGGTTCCCAGCGAAACTGGACGTGTGCTACCTCGCGGTTCTTGTCGCCGAGGGTGTTGTCGTTATCCAGGCGATTTTCCCAGTAGCCGTCGCGCTTCAGCGAAGCGAGGTTGGCCTTGACGGCGAAGGTGTCGCCGAGCGGCACGTTCAGTACACCTTTCAGGTCGAGCTGGTCGTACTGGCCAACGGTGGCGGAAACCTTGCCAAAGAACTCGTCGGTTTGCGGCTTCTTGGTGATGAAGTTCACCGCGCCGCCGACCGTGTTGCGGCCGTACAGGGTTCCCTGTGGCCCGCGCAGGATTTCCACCCGTTCGAGGTCGAGGACGTCGAAGACCGAACCGGCGCCCTTGGCGATCAGCACGCCGTCGAGGTAGAGGGCGACCTTGGGTTCGAAGGTGGAGATGGTTTCGGCGTTCTTGAAACCGCGGATGGAGATGGCGCCGCCGGCCTTGCCGGGCATTTCGTGCATCAGCACGTTGGGCGACATGGCGGACAGGTCGAGATAACTCTGTATGCCCATTTCAGCGATATTCTCCGAGGAAAATACCGTCATGGAAATATCCGTATCCTGCAGCGATGCCTCGCGGCGCTCCGCGGTTACGATGACTTCCTCGAGTTGGGCCTGGGCGGTGGATACTGTCAGCAGGGATTGCGCTATCGCCAACCCAATACCGGTGTAGAGATGACTACGCTTCATCACGGGCTACCCCTTTTTAATTTTATTTGAGTGCTCTGGTTGTGTGTTGCCCGTCGCGTTTCGCACGTGTATCGCAGCGTGATACGGTGCGTTTACGTGGCAACGAGCGAAACCGAGCATAGCTCAAAATTTTTCCAGTTGCAGCACTTTTAATACGCGGTCGTTTCATTTGTCCGGTCAAACAAAAACCGCCCCGTGGCGATGGTCAGGGCCCCGGTGCGCACGCCTGTGCATGCCTCTAGCCCCTGCGCGCTGGCACTTTTGCCCCCAGCGGCAACAGGTTGCCCGGGCAGCGGTTGGCGGTAATTGTTGACTGTCCCGGCAATTGTCTCGGTCGGGACGAGAAACTATGATCGAGGCACAAAGCTACAAAGCTGTATCATTAAAACCATAACTAACAAGAAAAAGGTGAACACGATGCCCACACGTAACCGACTTGCACTCGCTATAGCCTGCACCCTGCTGGGTGGGGCGCCAATCTCGGCTTCACTTGCCCAGGAAGGGGCGGAACCTGCCCGCCGCCAGGGCGCCGCCAGCTCCCTGCTGGAGGAAGTCCTGGTCACCGCGCGCAAACGCGGTGTCGCCGAGAGCGCACAGACCGTGCCGGTGACCCTGACCGCCATGAACGGCGACCAGCTCGATGCGATGTTCGCGCAGAACCTCGCCGACGTGAGCATGATGATGCCCAACGTGCGCCTCGATTCCGACGGCGCCTTCCCCGGCACGTCCAACTTCTCCATCCGCGGCATGGGCTATATCAGCACCATCGCCTCCACCGACCCGACGGTGGGCCTGTTCCGCGACGGCATGTACATCGGCGTCAACCTCGGCGGCTCGCCGGACACCTTCGATCTCGAATCGGTGGAAGTCCTGCGCGGGCCCCAGGGCACCCTGTTCGGGCGCAACGTGACCGCCGGTGCGGTGATCATGAATTCACGCAAGCCGGACGGTGAGTTCGGCGGCGCCCTGCGCGCCGGTGTCGGCAGTGGTGGCCGGGTCGTGCTCGGCGCCGGTGTCGAAGGCGGTATCACCGACACCCTGTCGGGCAAGGTCTACGCCCAGTACAACGACATGGACGGCGACTTCGACAACCTCACCACCGGCGAGGACTTCGGCGAGCAGCGCATCAAGTTCGTGCGCCCGATCCTGCGCTGGCAGCCCTCCGATGCGCTGGATATCAGCCTCATCACCGAGTACAGCAAGCACGATGGCGACGGCACTGCCGCGCGTTTCATCGAGTATCCCGGCCAGCTGCTGTTCGAGACCTTCGGCAACCGCGAACCGAAGAACGCCGACCAGATCACCCTTAGCTACAACGGCCGCACCGACATCGAGGTCAGCTCCGCGGTGCTGAACGTCAACTGGCAGCTGGGCGAGGGCACCGTTACCTCGATCACCGGTTACCGCGACGTGTCCTATTTCTCCAACGGCGATACTGACTCGGTAGGCTCGCCGGTAACCAATCCCGCCTGGCTGACCACCGAGCAGGACCAGTTCAGCCAGGAGCTGCGCTACTCGGCGCGCGCCTTCAACGACAAGCTCGATTACACCTTCGGCCTGTACTACTTCACCCAGGACATGGAGCAGCAGTACAACGTGCTGTTCTTCGGCGACCCGGCCCTGCGCTCCGACGGCACCCTCGATCACGACTCTGCCTCGGTGTTCCTGCAGGGTGACTACGAGTTCGCCGACAACTGGTTCCTGACCCTCGGCGGCCGCTACACCTGGGAGGAGAAAGAGGCCCAGAACGCCAGCTTCTCCGACTGCGTGAACCTGCCGCCCAACGGCTTTGACATCGCCTGTGACCTGAGTGACTCCGGCAGCGACGACTGGTCCAACTTCAGTCCCAAGGTCGGGGTTACCTGGCAGGCCAGCGATGACGTGATGCTTTACGCCAGCTATACCGAGGGCTTCCGCAGTGGCGGCTACAACATCCGCACCACCAGCGACTCCGAGTCCCCCGGGCCCTACGACGAGGAGAAGGTCGAGGCCTACGAGATCGGCTTCAAGTCCAGCCTCTGGGACGGCAAGGCGCGGGTCAACGCGGCGGTCTTCCACAACGAGTACACCGACCTGCAGCGCAACCGCAGCATCGGCATCCAGAACCGCATCGACAACGTCGCCGAGGCCACCACCGAGGGCGCCGAACTGGAAATCACCCTGCTGCCGATCGACAACCTGGCGCTGAATATGTCGGTGGGTTACCTCGACGCCCAGTACGACGACTTCCCCGACCTCGACGTGGATTTCGACGGCATCCCCGACCCGGAACTGGCCAAGGGCCTGCAGCTGGTCAAGGCGCCGGAGTGGTCCTATAACTTCACCGGCATCTACGACATCCACATGGGTGGCGGCGGCGACATGTCGGCGCGGGTGTCCTACACCTACAACGACGAGACGCCGATCAACGACCAGAACACCCTGATGATCGACGAGTGGGAACTGTGGGATGCCAGCCTGACCTGGCGGCCGGCGGTGGACGCCGACCTCGAAGTGTCCCTGTGGGGCAAGAACCTGACTGACGAGGTCTACGCCGAGTCCGGCACCTACGTCCACACCCTGTGGACCAACCTGTACCAGGCCCTGCCGCGCCGCTACGGCATGGAACTGGTCTACCGCTTCTGAGTCACCCGGGCGCCCCGGCGGCGCCCGGCACAGCTCCTTCCCCGCTCCCCGCCGGTCTTTTGCACATACGGCGGGGATGCATTCGCCCCGCGGGCGGGTAGAATACACTCCAAACTATTTCACCATGCCAGCCTGGTGTGGGCGCCCTGCCTGCACCGGCTCCCTGCGTAGCGCCCGGCGCAGGTCCCACTGGAGAGCCTATGTCGCAAGACCCCGATACCGCTGAGCTGCCCAGCCCCGGGACCTTTGCCCCACTCAGCGTACCCACATTCCGCAACATGTGGATCAGCAACACCATCTCCAACACCGGCGCCCTGATCCAGAGCGTTGCCGCGGCGTGGGTGATGGCAAGTATCTCGACCGCCGATCACGTGGCCATGGTACAGACGGCGACCTTCCTGCCGATGGCACTGTTTGCGCTGCCCGCGGGTGCGGTGGCCGACATCTGGGACCGGCGCAAGGTGCAGATGCTGTTCTTCGCCTTCGCCCTGGTGGCATCGGTGCTGATGACCCTGGCCTCCTCGGCCGACCTGCTCACGCCCTGGGTCCTGCTCGGTTTCTGTTTCCTGGTCGGCTGCGGCAATGCGCTGGCGGCACCCGCCCGCGGCGCCTCGGTGGCGGAGCAGGTACCCAAGGAACTGCTGGCGCCGGCGGTAGCCCTCAACAACATCAGCTACAACCTCGCCCGCAGCGTCGGCCCGGCGGTGGGCGGCGTGATCGTCGCGGCCTTCGGCGCGACCATCGCCTTCGCGGCGAATGCCGTCAGTTACATCCCCATGCTGGAGTCCCTGCGCCGCTGGAACCGGGAGGCGGAAGTGTCGCGGCTGCCCCCCGAGGGCCTGGGGCGCTCGATTTCAGCGGGCCTGCGCTACGTGGCCAACATGCGCCCGGTGCGGCGGGCCATCATGCGCGGCTTCATGCTGGCCCTGATCGGCGCGTCGCTGCAGGCGCTGTTGCCGCTGATCGCCCGCGACATGCTGAAAGGCGATGCCACCGTGTTCGGCCTCCTGCTCGGCAGCTACGGCATCGGCGCGGTGTCGGGCATTTTCGTGCTGCAACGCATGCGCAACCGTTTCGGCAATGAAACCACCATCAAGATTTGCTGCGTGATCGCCGCGGCGACGCTGGGGATACTGTCGGTCAGCGAGAGCCTGGCGGTCGACCTGGTCGTCTTGCTGGTCGCCGGCATGGCGTGGATGGTGATGATTACCTGCATCAGCATCATGGTGCAGCTGTTCGTGCCGCGCTGGGTGATGGGGCGGGCCATCGCGACTTCCACGGCATCGGTGACCCTGGGGATTTCCATCGGGGCATGGTTCTGGGGGCATCTCGCGGAAACCCACAGCCTGGCAATCTCCTTCCAGATAAGCGCGGTGGCGATGCTGCTGTCGCTGGGCCTCGGGCGCTTCATGCCGGTCGCCGACCGGACCTCCTCCACCGAGCTCGACGACCGGGTCTGGGACGACCCGGAAGTCGCGCTGGGTATCTCCGGCCGCAGCGGGCCCATCGGCATCGAGGTGCAGTACCGGATTCCGCCCGACAAGGCCCGCGACTTCTACAACCTGATGCGCGAGATGCAGCAGGTGCGCAGCCGTAGCGGCGCTTACCAGTGGTCCCTGTCGCGCAACCTGTCGGACCCCGAGCTGTGGTCCGAGCGCTACAGCCTGCCGACCTGGAACGACTACCTGCGCCAGCGCAACCGGCGCACCCTCGACGACCTGGTGCTGATGCGCCGCGCCCACGAGATGCACTTCGGTATCGAGCCGGTCAAGGTCCTGCGCTGGCTGGAGCGGCCCTCCGGCTCGGTGCGCTGGCGCGACGACGCCCCGGACCGCGGCGACGAGACGCTCAACCTGCAGGACTAGGCGGGGCTGTAATCGTCGGCCGCCGTGGTAATATGAGCCGAGTGGCCTCCCGCGGAGGCCATCCAACCGTTATATCTTTTCTCAGGGGTAATCCATGGAATCGCTGATCGAGCGAACGATGTACGCCGCCCGTTGGGTGCTGGCGCCTGTCTATCTGGGCCTGAGCCTGGCAATGATCCTGCTGGGCGTGAAATTTTTCGAAGAACTGTTCCACGTCTTTCCGATTATCCTCACCATGTCCGAGGCGGACCTGGTGCTGGTCATCCTCAGCCTGGTCGATCTCGCCCTGGTCGGCGGCCTGTTGGTGATGGTGATGTTCTCCGGCTACGAGAACTTCGTCTCCCAGTTGCAGATTTCCGAGGGTTCGGAAAAGCTCGACTGGCTGGGCAAGATGGACTCCACCTCGCTGAAGAACAAGGTGGCCGCCTCCATCGTGGCGATTTCCTCCATCCACCTGCTGCAGATATTCATGGACGCGACCAACGTCGCCAACGACAAGATTCTCTGGTACGTGATCCTGCACATGACCTTCGTCGCCTCGGCCTTTGCCATGGGTTATCTCGACAAGATCACCCGTCACTGAGGTCCCGTTTTGAGCCTGGATTACAGCGCACCGGCGCATGCTCCTGAATGGTTCGTGGCGAACCTGCAGCGGCCCGGTGAATCCCGCCGGGCGCCCTACGGCGACAGCTATGTGCATTTCCTCACCTGGAACTGGGAGCGGACCGAGCTGCCGGTGCTGCTGCTGGTACACGGATTTTCCGGCCACGCCCGCTGGTGGTGTTTTCTCGCGCCCTTCTTCTCCGACCGCTACCGCATCGCCTCGATAGACCTGCCGGGCATGGGCGACAGCGGTCAGCAGGCCGAGTACCGCGACGATACCTACTTCCGCGGTTTGCTGGCGGTGATCGAGGGCGAAGGCCTGGGCGATGTGACCATCGTCGGCCACAGTTTCGGCGGTATCCAGACCCTGCACGCGATGGCCAGCCAGCCGCGCCTGTTCCGCCAGGGGATCGTGGTCGACTCCTTCATCTGCATGCCCCACTCGGCGCCGACCCCGGTGCTCACCCCCCGCGGTTATCACCGCATGTACGCCAGCCGCGAGGAGTGCATGGGGCGCTTCCGCCTGGTGCCGCCGCAGCCGGTCAGCGACCCGGTGATCGAGCACTACATCGCCTGGCACTCCTGCCGGCAGGGCGAGGAGGGCTGGCACTGGAAATTCGACCCGCGGGCGGGCAACGCCGGCGAACTGCTCGACTTCGACGAACTGGCCAGGATCGGCGCGCGGGTGGATTTCATCTACGGCGGCGAGAGCATTTTCTGCAGCGACGGGCGCCCGGATCAGCTGCCCGATTATTTCGGCAACCCGGGCGAAGCGGTGATCGTGCCCGCGGCCCACCACCACCTGATGATCGATCACCCGCTGCAGCTGGCGGCGGAACTGCAGCGGCTCCTCGGCGCAAGCTGACTTGACCCCCGCCGCCCCCGCTTGCCGGCGGCGGTGTTTTTGGCTGCGCCCCTGTGTCACTATTTTCTGCCACGACAACCTGACAAGGATAAGAAAATGCTCAAGCACATCGTATTGATCAAGTTCAAGGAAGACGCCACCGAGGCCCAGATCCAGGCGGTAAAGGACGGCATGGACAGCCTGCCGGGAAAGATCCCCGAGATAGTCAGCTATGCCCACGGTACGGACGCGGGCAACACCAACAGCAGCTATGACTACGCCATCGTCGGGGAATTTGCCTCCGACGAGGACTACGTGGTCTACCGCGACCACCCCGCCCATCGCGAGGTAGGTGCCCACGTAGTCGCGGTCATGGCCGACGCCGCGCAGATGCAGTTCCATTTCTGAGCGCCACCCCGGGTTTTTGTCCGGACCTGAGTACAGGTCCGCTGTTGTCTTCACCAGCACGGCCGGACACAATGTCCGGCGCAGGCGAGCTGCCCCGCACAAAAAGTCCTGCCGCCATGCAGCCATAAACATAAACACCCCAGCCCCGCGGATTTTCGCTCGCACTCGTGCCGCGAGGGCCCGGCAATAAATAATGAACCAGGAGAAAAGCCGATGCCGACCAAGGTCTATCAACGGGTACTGGAGCTGTTGGAAATGGAGGGCATCCGCCACCTGTTCGGCATTCCCGATCCCAGTTTCTTTCACATGTTCGTCACCGCCGAGGAACGCGGCTGGCAGGTGATCGCCCCCCACCACGAGGAGGCCGGTGCCTTCATGGCCGAGGCCATGTGGCGGATGAGCGGCACCCCCGGCGTGGTGGTCGGCAACCAGGGGCCGGGGGTGGCCAACCTCGTACCCGCGGCGATCAACGCCGCCAAGGAGAACGCGCCGGTGCTGTTCATCGGCGGCCAGCGGGCGCAGATCGCAGCCCGCCGGGTGTTGCGCGGGCGTATCCAGTACACCCCCCAGTACCGCTATTTCGAGGAGGCGGTGAAGTGGGTGGCGGTGATCGAGTACCCCGAACAGGTGGATGAAATCGTCCGCGAAGCCTTCCGCCAGATGCTCTCCGGGACCCCCGGGCCGGTGTACCTGGAGATTCCCATGAACACCATGCAGGCAGAGCTCGAGTTCGCACCGGCGCTGCCGCCGGCCGACTACCGCATGTTGCACCAGAGCGCCGACCAGGGTGCCATCGATAAAGCCGTGGCGCTGATCCGCGCGGCGGAGAACCCGATCATGCTGGTGGGGCAGGGGGCGTTCACCTCCCGCGCCCACGCGGCGCTGGCGGCGCTGGCCAACAACCTGCAGTGCCCGGTGATCCACACCTACCCGATCAGCTCCCACCTCCCCGGCTCGGAAGCGCGCACCTTTCCCTGCGGCTTCTCCCCCGCCGGGGCGAGTGCCGTATCCAATGCGGACCTGGTCATCGCCATCGGCACCGAGATCGGCGAGCCGGTGCACCTGGGTGTGAACGGTCACTGGGCACGGGGCAATGTCGAGCGCAAGTGGATCTATATCGAGCGCGATCCGCTGTCGATCAAGGTCAACCGCGCCATCGACGTGCCCCTGCTCGGCGACCTGCGCGACGTGGTGCCGCAACTGGTGGCGGCGCTGGCCGATACGCCGCGGGAGCTGTCCGCCGGAGTCGAGGCGCTGGTCGCCCTGCACGAGGAGTTCCGCGCGGAATTTCGCGAGCTGGCGCCGCGCAACGCGGAGCAGATCCACCCCGGGCGGCTGATGGTGGAGGCGACCAGGGGCCTGTCCGACGACGTGATCTTCGTCCGCGACGGCGGTGCCACCAGCATCTACACCTGGACCTACGCCCAGAACCGGCCGAGGGATTCGGTCTGGAACCAGAACTTCGGCCACCTCGGCACCGGCCTGCCCTACGCCATCGGCGCCCAGCTCGCCGTCGGCGACGCGCGCCGGGTGGTGCTGGTCTCCGGCGACTCGGCCTTCCTCTTCCACACCTCCGAGCTGGAAACCGCGGTGCGCAAGAACCTGCCCATCGTCTGCATTGTCGCCTGCGACTATGCCTGGGGTGTGGAGGTGCGCGGCTACCGCGGCATGCTCGGCGACGATACGCCGGAGACCGAGGCCCACTGGGGCAGCCAGCTGCGCCTCGACAAGATCGCCGAGGGCTACGGCGCCTACGGCGAGTACGTCGAGCGCGAGGAGGACATCGCCCCCGCGGTGCAGCGGGCGCTGGCCAGCGGCCGGCCGGCGGTGATCCAGGTGCCGATCGACGGTACCGCGAACGCGCGGGACGTGCCGGGGCACGAGGAGTACTCCACCTGGTACAACGATTTCTGGTACTAGGTGGGAACTGCTCCGCGCAGGACTCGCACCGCCCGGGGTCAGAGTCACGACTCTGACCCCATTCATACGCACCCCCGCTCCGCGCAGGACTCGCACCGCCCGGGGTCAGAGTCGCGACTCTGACCCCATCCAAGCGCACCCCACCGCCGTATCAACGCAAAGAACCACCCCCCCTTCGGGTTAAGCTCCCCCGGTATTTTGTAAAGATCGGTTAAGTCCTCTGGCTGGCCTGAACCCAGCCAGTACAATAAACAGCCAGTCTGCGGTGGACCCGGAAATCCCTTGTTGCGAAGCACTCAACACTCTCGCCCCCTGCGCGCCCGGCCCGGCTTGCGGCTGGGCGCGGTCGTCGCCCTGGCCGTGCAGCTGGCGGCCTGCGCCGGTTCGGCCATCTCTCCGCAGGCGCTCGATCCACAATTGCCGGCGGCCTGGCGCCAGGCCGGCGAGATCGCCACCGACCCGAATACCCCCCTGCCGCTGGCCACCGAGGGCTGGCTGGCGGCGCTCGACAGCCCGCAGCTGGAAACCCTGGTGGCCGAGGCCCAGGACCACAACTACGCGCTCGGGCGCCAGCACGCCCGGGTCGAGGAACTGGGGCAGGCGATCACCAGCGAGGGCGCCGCGCGCTGGCCGAGCGCCTCGCTGGGCGTAAGCGGCGGCCGCAACATGCTCGACGCGGAGCAGGGCGGGCGGGTTTACACCGAGTCCTGGCAGGGCGAACTGAGCCTGGGCTGGGAACTGGATATCTGGGGCAAACTCAGCGACCAGCAGCAGCGGGCGGAGCTCGACTACGGCGCCGGCCTGGCGGCACTGCGCCAGCAGCAGATCCAGCTGACGGCGGACATTGCCCAGCGCTGGTTCGACAGCATTGCCAACGCCCGCCTGGAAGCGCTGCTGCAGCAGCGCCTGGACAACGTCAGCAGCGATCTCGACAGCCTCGAGCAGGGCTACCGCCGCGGTCTCAACGAGGCCCGCGACGTCTACCTGGGCCGCAACACCGTCGCCGACAGCCGCGCCTCGCTGGCCGGCCAGCGGCAGACCCTGCAGGAATCGGTCTCCGCCCTGCAGCTGTTGCTGGCCCGCTACCCCAGCGGCGAGGGCCTGGCCCTCGACGCGACACTGCCGGAGCTGCAGCCGGTGACCCCGGCGGGCGCGCCGGCACTGCTGTTGCAGCGCCGCCCGGATATCCAGCAGGCCTGGCTCGAACTGCTCTCCGCCGACGCCGGGCTCGCCATCGCCCACAAGAACCGCTTCCCCACACTCTCGCTGACCGGTCGCGCCGGCAGCAGCTCCGCCGCGCTGGATGGCCTGGTCGACCAGGGCCTCGGCAGCTGGAGCATCGGCGCCAGCCTGGTCCAGCCCCTGTTCGAGGCCGGCCGGCTGCAATCCCTCGAGGCCCAGGCGCGGGCGCGGGTGGTGCAGGCGGAGAAGACCTACCTGGAGACCGTCTTCAATGCCCTCGCCGAGGTCGAGAGCCTGCTCAGCGCCGAGGGCAGCCTGAGCGAACAGCTCGCCGCCCAGCGCGAGTCCCGCGACAACGCCAACATCGCCTACGACCTGTCCCTGCAGCAGTACAACCGCGGGCTGGTGGATTACACCACGGTGCTGGAAGCCCAGCGCCGCGCCTTCGATGCCCAGACCGCGGCCATCCAGCTACACAATCAGGTCATCGCCAACCGTATCAGCCTGTACCGGGCACTGGGGGGTGACTTCGAACGCCACTCGCCGGTGGCCAGTCGATGAGATAGCCATTGCCATGAAGCTCCCTTCGCTAACGCTACGCAAGATCCTGCCGCTGCTGGTGCTCGGGGCGCTGCTCGCCCTCGCCGCGCTGGCCCTGCTCAACCCGCCCACTGCCGAGCGCTCGCGGCCCAGCCAGGGGCCGGCCCTGAGCGTGGAGACCATGACCCTGCAGCCGCTCGACTACCAGGTGGTGGTGCCGAGCTACGGCCGGGTGCGGCCGCGCACCCAGAGCACCCTGGTTGCCCAGGTCAGCGGCGAGGTGATCTGGGTCAACCCGCAGTTTCGCGACGGTGGCATTTTCACTGCCGGCGAGGACCTGCTGCGCCTCGATGCCCGCGATTACCAGGCCGAGCTGCAGATCGCCCGGGCCCAGTTGTTCGAGGCGAAGCAGGCCCTGGCGGAGGAGGAGGCCCAGTCCCAGCAGGCCCTGGCGGACTGGCAGCGGCTCGGCGACGGCAGTGAGGCCGACGCCCTGGTCCTGCGCAAGCCGCAGCTGCTCGCCGCCCAGTCCCGGGTGGCGTCGGCGCAGGCCGAGCTGGACAAGGCCCAGCTCAGCCTCGATCGCACCACCGTCAAGGCGCCCTTCGACGGGCGTATTCTCAGCACCGAGGTGGACCTCGGCGAGGTGGTCGGCAACAGCAGCCAGCTGGCGGAGGTCTACGCCACCGACTACATCGAGATTCGCCTGCCGGTGGCGAACGGCGACCTGCCCTATGTCGAGCTGCCGGAACCCGGCCGTGGCGGCGCGGTCGAGCGGGTCCCGGTGCTGATTCACTCTTCGCTGACCGGCGATACGGCCTGGGACGGCTTCCTGGTGCGCACCGAGGGCGCCATCGACGACGGCTCGCGCCAGCTGCACGTGATCGCCCAGGTCGACGATCCCTTCCAGCTGCAATCCCGGGACAGCGCGCGCCGGCCGCTGAAGATCGGCGAGTACGTGACCGCACAGATCGCCGGCAGGATCGTCGAGGATGCGCTGGTGATCCCCAACCGCAGCATCTACCAGGGCAGCTTCGTCTACGTGGTGGAGGCGGGCCTGCTGCAGCGCCGCGAGGTGCAGGTGGCCTGGCGCAACGACATCGACGCGGTGATCGCCGCCGGCCTCGCCGCGGGCGACCAGCTGGTGACCACCTCCCTCGGCCAGGTCACCTCGGGTACCCGGGTGACGATCGCCGGGGCGCAGCCGCTGGAGCGCGCCGCCAGCCTGTCGGCGGAGGAGGCTGCCGGCGGGCGCGAGCCGGGTCCCCCCGGTGACGGTCCGCCGGTCGCGCCCGGTAACGGGGAGGGGCCGCGCTCGTGATCGCCTGGTTCGCACGCAACCCGGTCGCCGCCAACCTGCTCATGGTGAGCATCATCATGGGCGGCCTGCTGGCGGTGAAGACCGAACTGACCCTGGAAGTGTTCCCCGACGCCAACCCGGACACCATCAGCATCGCGGTGCCCCTGCGCGGCGCCACGCCGGAAGATGTAGAGCTGGGCGTCGCCACCCGCATCGAGGAGGCGGTGCAGGACATCGAGGGCATCGACAGGATGACCAGCCAGTCGGTGGAGGGCTCCACCAGCGTGCAGCTGGAGCTGGACAGCGACTACGACCCGCGCGACGTGCTCGACGACGTCAAGTCCCGGGTCGACGCCATCAACACCTTCCCGGCGGATACCGAGAAACCGGTGATCAGCCTCGCCGTGCGCAAGCGCGCGGTGATCGACGTGGTGGTCGCCGGCGAGCTGGCCGAGGAGGAGCTGCTGGGCTTTGCCGAGCAGGTGCGCGACGACCTGCTGCGTCTCGACGGCGTCACCCAGGTCGAGCTCGATGCGGTGCGCAACTACGAGATCGCCATCGAGGTGTCCCAGGACCGCCTGCGCGAGTACGGCCTCACCCTCGAGCAGATTTCCCAGGCCATCAACAACAGCTCGGTGGACATTTCCGCCGGCAACATGCGCGCCGCCGGCGGCGACATCCTGCTGCGCTCCAAGGGCCAGGCCTACCGCCGTGCCGAGTTCGAGCAGATCGCGGTAAAGACCAATGCCGACGGCAGTATCGTCACCCTCGGCCAGGTGGCCGAGGTCAGCGACGGCTTCGAAGAGGAGGCCATAACGACCATCTTTAACGGCCGCCCCGCGGCCTTCGTCAAGGTCTACCGGGTCGGCGAGCAGAGCGCGCTGGCGGTGGCCGGGCAGGTGAAGGACTACATCGAGCAGCAGCAGGGCAGCCTGCCGGTGGGCCTGCACCTCGAATACTGGGACGACGACTCGTCCATCCTCAAGAGCCGCCTCGGCACCATGCTGACCAGCGCACTCGAGGGCGCGGCGCTGGTGATCCTGTTGCTGGCCCTGTTCCTGCGCCCGGCAATCGGCTTCTGGGTTTTCCTCGGCATCCCGGTGGCCTTCCTCGGCGGCATCATCGTCATGGGGCTGACCGGCACCACCCTCAACGTGATGAGCGCCTACGGCTTCATCATCGCCCTCGGCCTGGTGGTCGACGACGCCATCGTCACCGGGGAGAACGTCTACACCCACATGCGCGGCAGCGAATCGAGCCTGCTGGCCTCGATCCGCGGCACCGAGGAGGTCGCCGTGCCGGTCACCTTCGGCGTGCTCACCACCATCGCCGCCTTCCTGCCCATCGCCTTCGTCGAGGGGCACATGGGGGCGATGTTTTCCGCGATACCCGCGGTGGTGATCCCGGTGCTGCTGTTCTCGCTGATCGAGTCCAAGTTTGTCCTGCCCGCCCACCTCGCCCATGTGCGGCTCAACAGCGACCGCGCCGGGCAGCGCGGCTGGAGCGCCTGGCAGAACCGCTTCGCCAGCGGCTTCGAAAGCAAGATCCTGCGCTATTACCGCCCGGCGCTGCTCGTCGCCACGCGCCACCGCTACACCACCCTGGCAGCCTTTGTCGGCCTGCTGCTGCTGATCCTCGCCCTGATTGCCAGCGGCTGGTCGCGCTTCGTCTTCATGCCCAACATCGAGGGCGAGACCGGCGCCGCCACCCTGACCATGCCGGTGGGCACACCCTTCGAGGTGACCCACGCCATGGTCGGCCGCATCGACGCCGCGGCGCGGGCGCTGCAGGAGCGCTACCGCGACCCGCAAAGCGGCGAGAGCCCGATCAGGAATATCCTCACCGTGTCCGGTTCCGGTGGCGGCCGCGGCGCCAGCGCCAACCAGGGCCGGGTGACCTTCGAGACGGTGCCGGTACAGGAGCGCCCGCAGGACATGACCGTGGCCCGGCTGGTCGACGAGTGGCGCGAGCTGGTCGGCCCGCTGCCGGGGGCGGAGTCGCTGACCTTCCGCTTCTCCATGTTTCGCCCCGGCGAGCCGATCGACGTGCAGCTCAGCGGCCGTTCCATGGCGACCCTGTCCGAGGTGGCGGACAAGGTGAAAGCCCAGCTGGCGACCTACAGCGGCGTGTTCGACATCGCCGACAGCCTCTCCGACGGCAAGGAGGAGCTGTACATCGAGCTGACCGGGCAGGGCAAGGTGCTCGGCCTCACCCGCAGCGATGTGGTCGGGCAGGTGGGCAGCGCCTACAAGGGCGCCCAGGCCCAGCGCATCCAGCGCGGCCGCGACGATGTGCGGGTGCTGGTGCGCCTGCCGCTGGACGAGCGCAGCACCCTCGACACCCTCGGCAACATGCTGATCGAGACCCCCGACGGCGGCAGCGTGCCGCTGGCCCACGTGGCGCGGCTGACACCCGGCAAGGGCCCCTCGCGGATCACCCGGGTCGACGGCTACCGGGTGCTCAATATCACCGCCGACGTGGAGAAGGGCTCGGTTAACATGACCGCCCTGCAGGCGGACCTTAACGGCTACCTCGACCAGCTCATGCAGCAGTACCCGGGCGTCGGCTACAGCCTGGAGGGCGAGGCGCGGCAGCAGCGCGAGTCCTTCGACAGCATGGAGGCCGGCCTGCTGGCGGTGCTGTTCGGCATCTACTGCCTGCTGGCGCTGCCCTTGCGCTCCTATTTCCAGCCACTGGTGGTGATGTCGGTGATGCCCTTCGGCCTGATCGGCGCGGTGTTCGGGCACTGGCTGCTGGGGCAGCCGCTGTCGCTGCAGAGCGTGCTCGGCCTGATGGCGCTGATCGGGGTGCTGGTCAACGACAGCCTGGTGCTGGTGGATTACTGCAACCAGCGGCGCCGGGCCGGTGAGCCGCTGGAGATCGCGGTGATTAACGCAGGGGTGGCGCGCTTCCGGCCGGTGTTCCTCACCTCGATGACGACTTTCCTCGGCCTTTTACCGCTGCTGATGGAGCGATCGGTGGATGCCCAGTTCCTGGTGCCGATGGCGATCTCCCTCGGCTTCGGGATTCTGTTTGCCACGGTGATTACCCTGTTCCTGATTCCGACCAACCTGCTGATTGCGCAGGATATCCGGCGTTTGTTCCGGCGGGTGGCCGGTGTGGGGCAGGCTGCTTCAGTGCAGGATCATTGACAGCAGCGCGGGTAATGCCTCGCGGCTGCCGTTGCGCGAGGTGACATAGTCGACGTGGGCGCTGGCCGGCTTGTGTGCGGAGAGGTCGATGCCCCAGAGGGCGTCGATATGCTGTGGCAGCAGGGAGTAGCGCATGTCCACGACCCGGCCCGGGTAGCGTGTGTCCCGCGCCAGGTAGTTGTCGGAGAAGTGGGCGAAGCGCTGGATATCGCGCCACTGCTGGGCGTCGGGGCGCAGCCAGGGGAAGTCGCGCGCCGTGTCGAGACGCGGTATCGAATCGCCCTCCCAGACGGTGCCTGTGCCGAGCCCCGGTTTGACCGCATCCACGTGGAAGCGCCCATCCGCCTGGTAGATCACTTTCCACACCACGATGTTGCCGAAGCTCGGCTTCACCTCGAGCCGCTCGGGCTGGTGCCCGCGCCCGGCGACGATGGCCTCGCCCATGGCCAGCGCGCGCTGGTGCTGGACAAAGCCCAGAGCGAGGTAGCAGGCGCACCAGGCGATGCCCGCCAGCAGCCAGGGGCGTGAGGCCTTCCTGCTCGCGAGCACCAGCGCGGCGATCAGCGGCAGGGTGAACAGCGGGTCGATCACCGAGATGGCGTCCCAGGCAAAGCGCCGGTCACTGAGCGGCCAGAGCAGTTGCGTGCCGTAGGAGGTGCAGCCGTCGAGCAGGCCGTGGGTGGCGTAGCCGAGCACGCTCCACAGCACGCACTGGCGCCAGCCCAGTTGCCAGCGCCGGCCGAGCAGCAGGTAGAGGGCCAGGCCGACTGCGCCGCCGAGCAGGGGAATCATGAACAGCGAGTGGGTGAACTGGCGGTGGAATTCCAGTGCCAGCAACGGGTCGCTGCTGGAGCGGATGAAAACGTCGAGGTCCGGCGCCATGCCGCCGAGGGCGCCGATCAGCGCCACCCGGGCGAAGTCCCGCGGCCGGGCGGCGAGTTGCGCGGCGGCGGCGCCGAGCGCGCCCTGGGTGATCGGGTCCAAGCGGCTACACCGGGCGCTGCGGGCTGCCGAGTTTGTCGGCGGGGTTGCTCGGTACCTGCAGCAGCGGGATGCAGGCGGTCATCAGCAACAGGAACACCGCCAGGCCCAGCAACAGGGGCTGGTAGCTGCCGGTGAGGTCGTGGACCCAGCCCGCCAGCACCGGCGCGTTGGCGGCGAGCACGGAGTTGGCCAGGGTCGAGGCGCCGAGCACCTGGCCGTAGACCCGGGTGTCGTAGATCTGCGCCACCATCGAGGCGTAGATCGGGAACACGCCGCCGCCGCCGACGCCCATGAAGGCCGCGCCCAGCAACAGCATGTTGTAGGTCTCCGCGAGCATGAACAGCAGGCAGGCGGCGCCCTGGCAGACGGTCATGATGGCGACGACAATCTTGAGGTTGATGGCGTCGCAGAGCCAGCCGAGGAAGGGGCTGGCGAAGACCCCGATCAGCGCCACCAGCGAGACGATGAAGGCGCCGCGCACCATCGGCTCGCCGAGATCGACGGCGAACAGGGCGAGGTTGGCGAGCAGGGCGGTGTTGGTCGCCATGCCGGCACCGGCGATGAATACGATCAGCCAGAAGTTGCGGTCGACGACCAGCCGCGACCAGCCCAGCGTCGGTGCGGGAGCCGCGTCTTCCGCCACTGGCGAGGCCGCCGGGGCGCTGTCCGCGCCGAGGGCGGTAAGGCCCTTCAGCGACGGCCGGTCGACCACGAAGAGCACGGTCAGCAGCGGGCCGGCGAGCATGATCAGTACACCCATGCCGCCGATGGCGACCCGCCAGTCGTAGGCCTCCATGGTCGCGGCGAAGATCGGCGGGTAGAAGAAACCGCCGAACTGGGTGCCGAGGGCGGCGATGCCGATGGCCAGGCCGCGGTAGCGCACGAACCAGCGGGTGAGCAGGGTGGCGGCGGTGAGCAGGGAGAGCGCCGCGGCGCCGATGCTGATGAACAGGATGTAGCTGGCGATGACCATCCACACGTGGCTGCTCATGGCGACCCAGAGGAAGCCCGCGCCCATCACGAGGGAACTGGCGACCAGCAGTTTGCGGCTTGAGGTGCGGTCGAGCAGGCGGCCGATGCTCGGCGACAGCAGGCCCATGCCGAGCAGCATGCCGGTGGAGCCGGCCATCAGGGCGAGGCGGCTGGCACCGAACTCCTGGCCCACGGCGCCGGCGATAAGACTGTACATGTACATGGTGGTGCCCATGCCGATGCTGACCAGCAGCAGCAGGACGATAACGAGGGTCCAGCCGTAGAACAGCGCGGAGGAACGCTCGACAAGGGTATTCGCGGGCATAGGGCTTGTGCTCTTGTGATTATTTTCGGCACCGTCCGGTGACGGCGAACGCGGCAAGGGCACAGGTTACTGAATAGCCGGGCCAGCGACCAGTGAAAGCGAGTTCACGATGGGCTGGGTACTTACCTGGCGGCGAGATCGGGCTCGAGCGGGTAGTGGGCGGCGAGGTAGCTGCCAAACTCCGCTGCCCCGGCCCGGGTGAGGTGTTTGCCGTCGTAGCTCAGCAGGTTCCGGCGATCCCGGGTGAACAGGCGGTAGTGTCCGTCGTTGAAGAAGCCCCGGTTGCTGATGTAGACACCGCCAAGCCGCTCGATCTCGGATCCGTAGCGTTCGTCCATCGCGAAGGGCTGCCGGGCCACGAAGCGCTCTATGTAGTCGGCGTCGAGTCGCCAGCGGACCTGGTCGGTGGCGATCTCGCGCGGAGCCTTGCCGTCCAGGAACTGGGTCTGCCCGAGCACGTAGACGCGCTTGCCACTGTCGACCAGGGCCGCCACCGTCTCGACGATTGCCGGACCGCGCCAGGGCAGGAAATCCATGGCGAGAAACACGATATCACTGGCCGGGGCTTGCAGCGCCGCAGTCATTCGCCGTTCATTGAGTTGCGGACAGCTCTCCAGGAACTGGCTTTTACTCATGCCCCGGTCCAGCAGGGGCGCGCAGCCCAGGCCGTGGGAGGTGTAGACGTTGTAATCCGGGTAGGCGGTGTGCAGCGCCGGCAGGATATCGAAGACCCGGGAGTCCGCGAGCAGGATGATGTTGTTTTTATCCGGGTCGCGACGACCGCAGAACACGCCGTGTTTTTCCCGCGCGCAAAAGTTGTCGACGTCATTGCGCATGCCCCGCGGGATCCTGAGATTATTGGTGGCAATGCCGCGCACTTCCTCGGGAATACGCCCGGGCCAGCCCTTTGTCTCTACTCCCTGCCAGATAAACAGTGAAATCGCGAGCATGGCCGCGGCCAGGCCGGCATAAACCCGGCGGGCACTGTGGCCCGCCTGGGTCCTGCCTTCGTCGGCGCCCAGGCGGAAGCGGCTCTCCACCCAGCGGTTGAGGGCATAGGCCAGCAGCAGACTGGCTGCGGCCAGCGTCGCCTGGTCGCGCAGGTCGAGGTGCGCGCCGAACAGGTAGCGATAGAGCACGATCAGCGGCCAGTGCACCAGGTAGAGCGCATAGGACAGGCGGCCAATCCAGACCATCGGGCTATTCCCGAGCAGCCAGCGCCCGAGTGCGCACTGTGCGCAGAGGATGACCAGCAGGGCGCCGAGGGTGGGATACAGGGCGTTGATGCCGGGAAAGGGCGTGAAACCATTGAAATTGAAGGCCGCGTAGAGGATCAGGCCCAGCCCGCCGGCGGTGCCGACAGTGGGGAGCAGGGCGGCTGCCTCCCGGTGGGCGGCATAGCGAGCGGCGAGCAGGCTGCCGAGGCCACCGAGGGCGAATTCGGAAAGGCGAAATGGCGTGAGGAAAAACACCGCGGCGGGGTCCCGCGGCAGGTAATACTGTGCCAGCGCAAAGCCCAGTACCACCAGCGCCAGCAGCAGGCCGGCTGTCGCGCGGCGGCCGCCGAGACGGTAACAGGCGAACAGCAGCACGGGGTAGAAAAGGTAGAACTGCTCCTCCACCCCCAGTGACCAGGTGTGCAGCAGGAGGTATTGCTTGGCAGTCGGGCTCCAGTAGCTGGCGTCGGCCCAGAAGAAGATGTTGCTGACCGAGAGCAGCGCGTAGAGTCCCTGCTTGAGGGCATGCTGCAGGACCGGCGGGGTATAGATGACGCTGGCCGCGAGGACTGAAATCGCTATGACCACCACCAGCGCGGGCAGGATGCGGGCGATTCTGCGCAGGTAGAAACGCGCGAAGGAAAAGCGCCCGGCGCCGAGTTCGCCAAGAACTATGTTGGTGATGAGATAGCCGGAGATGACGAAGAAAACATCGACCCCGACGAAGCCGCCGCCGAGCGCGGGGAATTGCAGGTGAAACAGCAGGATCAGCAGAACCGATAGGGCCCTGAGGCCGTCCACTTCCTTGTAGTAAGGGCTCTTCGATGGTGGCGTCATTACGCTCAGGCCGGTTGTTCGTCGTTGCGCGCGGAGGTCTCCGGGGGGAACGTTATATCAGCTAATCGCGTGGATGTCGCCTCGCGCTGCGCGTGCGCAATCCACTCGCCAGCGGCCATAGGCCCGCGTCCCGCCCGCGGTGCCAGCAAAGTCAGTCGCCGGCGGGCTAGCGGCCGAAGACCTGGGTCCAGTAGGTGCCGTAGGTGCTCGCGGCGCTGTAGTAACTGGCCGCGCCGAGCTCGCGGTAGTTGGCGTTCATCAGGTTGGCGCAGTGCCCCGGGCTGTCGATCCAGGCCTGCAGGGCACCGTTCATGCTGGAGTAGCCGGCGGCGATGTTCTCGCCGATGGCGCTCCAGGAGTAGCCTGCGGCGGTCGCGCGGTCGCCCATCGACGAGCCGTCCGAACCGGTGTGGTCGAAGAAGTTGTTGGTCGCCATGTCCTGGGAGTGGCCCAGGGCCGCGGCTTCCAGCTTGCAATTCCAGCTCAGCGCCGGCGCTGCGGGGAAGGAGCCGTAGGGCGCGCCGCAGTTGCGGGTCGCCGAGCGGAAGCTGTTGACCGCGTTGAGCATGGCCTGGGCCGCGGCGCTGTCGGTGCAGGGCTCGCTGCTGCCGCCTGTGCTGCCGCCGTCTGTGCTGCCGCCGCCCGTGCTGCCGCCGCCCGTGCTGCCGCCGCCTGTGCTGCCACCGCCGGAGCTGCCACCGCCCGTGCTGCCACCGCTGGAGCTGCCACCGCTGGAGCTGCCACCGCCCGAACTGCCGCCGCTGCCCGTGCCCGGGTCAGGGTCGTCATAGCTCAGGTCGCAGGCGTCGCCGATGCCGTCGCCGTCGCTGTCTTCCTGGCTGGGGTTGCGGACCTCGGGGCAGTTGTCGCCAGTACTCTCGCTGTAGCCCGGTGGGGCGAACAGGTCCTGCACGGTATTGTCCGGGTCGCCGAGGCCGTCCTGGTCGCCGTCATAATAGAAAGTACGCAGGCGGTAGTCCTCGTCGGCCTCGCCGTCACAGTCGTTGTCGAGGCCGTCCTCCCGTTCTTCCACTTTCGGGTTGACCGAGGCGTCGCTGTCGTCGCAGTCGAGGCCGTTGCGCACGTAGCCATCGGGGCGTTCGCCGGTGGCGAGGAAAATGTTCGGGTCGCCGAATTTGTCGCCGTCGCTGTCGAGGTAGTAGCGGAAGCCCTCGTCGATGGTCCCGTTGCAGTTGGTGTCGCGCTGGTTGTGGATCTCCTTGCGCCAGGGGTGGGTCTCCGGATCGCTGTCGTCGCAGTCGAGCTTGTTCAGTACCCAGCCCGCGGGAGGGTCAGCGCTGAACAGGCTCTGTGCCGGATCGCCGAAACTGTCGCCGTCGCGATCGCGGTACCAGGCCTGGGGGGTGCCGAGCGGCGCGAATTCGGCGACCACCGTGGCGATGGCGGGTATGCCATCGGGGATGCCCGGCACCGGGGCGGCGATGAGTTCGCAGACCTCACTGGGCGAGCGGATGCACATGCCGCCCCAGCGGATGAAGCGGTAACCGTCTGCCGGGAAAGCGACCAGTGTGTCCTGGGTTACTTCGGTGATCGCGAACTCGCAGCTGCTGAGGTCGCAGTCGAGCTGGCCGGATTCGGAGCGGATGTAGCCCTCGCCCTCGTTGCTCAGTTCCAGGCGGCAACCGCCCAGCAGGAGGATGGAAAGCACCAGCAGGCCTGCGCGCTGGTAAGTTGTTCGGGGAGTAGAAGTAGATGCCATAACCACCGCTTGTCCGAGAGTGCCGGTTTCCGTTCAGGGTCTCCGGCATTCAAGGCCATGCGGTGGCAGGGCTCAAACGAAAAGTCGACTTTTTATGAATTGCGTGCCAGGGGCGTTAAGCAGTTCACAGTTCGGGGGCTGAGTCCCGGTTTCAGGCCGCGACTTCCTCGGCGGTTTCCTCGACGCTGTCCGCGGGCTCGAGCTCGGCCAGCTTTGCTTCCAGTTCCTCGACCTTGCGCTTGAGCTCGAGATTCTCGCTCTTGCCCTGGTTGAGGGATTTCTGCAGCAGGTCGTTGGCGCGGGTTTTCTCCGCCAGCTTCTTCTTGTTGCTGTCGAGGTTCTTCTTCATGCGCTGGGGGTCGAACTGTTTCAGCTCCTTCAGTTCATCGCGCTCTGCGGCGAGGTCCTTCTGCAGGGCCTTGACGCGCTGCTTCAGGGTGGTGACTTCCTCCTGCAGATTCTCCGAGCGGTTGTTCAGCTCGCGGTTGAGCTGCTCGGTGCGCTGGCTGGATTCCGACTTGGCGGACAGCTCGGTGATGGTTTCGAGCTGCTTGTCGATGGTGGCCTGCAGGTCTGCGCGCTGCTGGGCGAGTTGCTGTCTGGTCTCTTCGAGCTCCGCGGTGACCGCGTCCAGTTTGCCCTGGTATTCCTTGCGCAGGGTGTCTTCGAGTTCGATGATTTTTTCGAGGTTTTTGGCTGTAAGCATAGGGTCCTTTCGTCGAGTCAGGTCGGCCTATCCGCCGGCGCAAGCTGATGGGCAATTAATAGAGGAAAAACAACAAGATGCCGACCCCGCGATAGCCGATTCACGATCGCTTTGCGGGTTGTGGAAGCCACGGGAAAGGGGGCGGGCGCCGTAAGGGCGCGGATTGTAGCAGATTTTTTTCGCCTTTGAGCAAAAAAGCACCACAAATTCTTGCGCCGTGTGTGCTCAGAACCTCGCCCGGGGCAGATCCACCATCTGGCGCAGGGCCTGGGCGACATCCGCGCCGCCGATCGCCGGCGTATGGGCGCCGAGCAGGGTGCGGATTTCCAGCGCCGCGAGCCGCTCGACTTCCGCCGTGAAACGCTGCTGGTCGACCAGTGCCACCCAGGGGCAGAGCGAGGTGTGGTGGAAGCTGGCCATGCCCTCGGCCCACAGCGCCGGCGGAATCTCCGCCACCCAGTCCACCGGCGCCTCGGGCATTGGAGCGCAGAAGGCGTCGGAGGCGTAGTAGACCCCGGTCCGTTCATCGAGTACGCCGCGGGTGTAGGGGCTGTCGTAGACCGGGGGGCGAACGGCGTGGAGCCAGCGGTCGCCGAGGCTGAAACGCTCGCCGTCATCCACCTTGCGGATGCGCTCCATCGGGATACCGAAGGAGGCCCAGGTGCGGTAGGACTCGCCGTTGCTGGAGATGACCCGGGCGTTGGGACAGCGCTCCAGCGCCTCCACCAGGTTGCCCGAGTGATCGCTGTCGTTGTGGGTGACGAAGATCCAGCGCACCGCGTCCGGCGCCAGCAGGGAGAACACGTCCTCGAACCACTGCTCGCGGTGGATCACCATGCCGGTGTCGACGATGATCGGCTCCGCGGCGCAGATCAGCATGGAGTTGAGGTTGGTCCAGCTGCCGCCGACCGAGGGCGTGATGCCGCGGATCAGGAAGGTGTCCGCGGCGACTTCCAGCGGTTTCTGCCGTGGTGCGGGTTGGGAGAAATCCAGTCCCGGGTGACTCATGTGGTCTCCCTCGATGTCGTTATTCTCGCCGGCGGCGCGGCCGGCTGTATCAGGGCGTGGGGTAAACGTAACTTGCCTGCAGGCCGAGGGGAATACCCAGGGCCCAGTAAACCAGCAGGTAGGCGCTCCACAGCAGGATGAAGGCCACCGAGTAGGGCAGCATCATCGCCGTCACCGTGCCGATGCCCGCCTGCCTGATGTAGCGCTGGCAGTAGACCACCACCAGCGGGAAGTAGGGCATCAGCGGGGTGATGATGTTGGTGGTGGAGTCGCCGACCCGGTAGGCGGCCTGGCTGAGGTCCGGGGAGATACCCAGCTGCATCAGCATGGGCACGAAGATCGGCGCCAGCAGGGCCCACTTGGCCGAGGCGGAACCCACGAAGAGATTGAGCAGCCCGGTGAGCGCGATGATGCCGACGATGGTCAGGGCGCTCGGCAGCCCCGCCGCCTGCAGTGCCGCGGCACCCTTCAGCGCCAGCAGGATGCCGAGGTTGGACTGGCCGAAGGCGTAGATGAACTGGGCGATGAAAAACATGATGACCAGGTAATAGGCCATGCTCTCCATCGAGCGGGTCATGCCCTGGATGACGTCCCGGCTGCTCTTGATGCTGCCGGCAAAGATGCCGTAGACCACGCCGGGCACGAGGAAGAAGAGGAAGATCAGCGGCACGATCGAGGCCATCAGCGGCGCGTCGCGCTCGGTCAGCGAGCCGGAACTGCCGCGCCAGGCCGAGCCCTCCGGCAGGGTGCTGGCGACCAGCAGCGCGGCGGTGGCGAGCATCGCCCAGAGGGCGAACTTCAGCCCGCGCCGCTCGTGCTCGCCGAGCTCGTGGAGGTCGGGCAGGTCCTCGGCGTCGCCGTCGATCACCTGCCCGCGCAGGCGCGGCTCGACCAGCCGGTCGGTGATGAACCAGCCGGCGAGCACGATCAGCAGCGAGGAGCTGGCGGTGAAATAGAAGTTGTTCAGCGGGTTGAGGGCGACGTCCGGGTCGAGGATCTGCGCACCGCTCTGGGTGATCCCCTGCAGCATCGGGTCGATCGCCGAGGGAATGAACGCTGCGGAAAAGCCGCCGGAAACCCCGGCGAAGGCCGCCGCTATCCCCGCCAGCGGGTGGCGCCCGGCGGCGTAGAAGAGGATGCCGCCGAGGGGTATCACCAGCACGTAGCCGGCATCGGCGGCGGTGTGGCTGGCGATGCTGACGAGAATCAGCAGCGGGGTCAGCAGCCAGCGCGCGGTGGCGGCGAGCATCGCCCGCAGGGCCGCGCTGAGGAAGCCGGTGTGCTCGGCCACGCCGATGCCGAGCATGGCGACCAGCACCACGCCGATGGGGTGGAAGTGGGCGAAGGTCTTCACCATGTCGCTGCAGAACTGCACCAGGGCGGCGCCGGAGAGCTGGTTGACGATGCGCAGGGGCTCACCGCTGCGCGGGTCGGCGAGGCCCCAGTCGACATAGGAACACAGCCAGGACACCACCCAGACGAGAAACAGGAGGGCGATGAACAGCAGGGTGGGGTCGGGCAGGCGGTTGCCGGTGCGTTCGATCAGGGCCAGTGATCGCTGCACAAAACCGCTATTGCTTGATTCAGGCACTCGCTTCCCCAGTCAGCATCCCCGTCCCGGGGAGTCTACTGCCTGTGCTGGTGAGTCACAAACCGGGCCGGTTGCCGGCCCGATCCTGCGCCGCGGGAAGGCCCCCCGCATCCAGGCTGGCCGCCAGCGGCTGCAGTTCCCGCTCGAGGAATTTCCAGCGCGCCACGGATTCATCGTGAATGGGCTGGCGCGCCTGCCACTGGCTGGCGGTGAGGATCTCGCCCTGGTGCTGGGAGTTTTCCAACTGGTCGAGGGGAATAGCCATGCCCAGATGCCGGCTGAGGTCGGCGCAGGTGGCGCGGGTATCCGTCACCAGGTCCTCGTAGCGCAGCTCGATAATGCTGTCCGCCAGCACCGCGTGCCAGTGCTGCATGGTCTCGGTGTAGATCACATAGTGCTGCCCGAGCCAGTCGAGGTCGTTGGCCCAGGGGTGGGAGGAGGAGAAGTCCTGCTGGTAGATGGAGAGGCAGTTATCCAGCGGGTGGCGGCTCAGGTGGATGATGCGCGCGCCGGGCAGCATCAGGCGGATGAAGCCCGCCCAGAGGAAATTCGACGGCATCTTGTCGGTGAAATAGCGGCAGTCGCCGACCAGGGTGCGGGCGCGGCGGATGTACTCCTCCCCCGCCTGGGCCCACAGCGCTGGCGGCAGCCGGGCCAGCGCCGCGTAATCGTACTGGTTGGCGCCGACATGGGCGCACAGCTCCTGCACCAGCTGGTCGACGATGTGCAACTCGCCGCCGGGCTGGGTCTCGGGGTGGCTGCAGATCACCCGTTCCAGCAAGGTGGTGCCGGAGCGCGGCATGCCGACGATGAAGATCGGGCCCTCGCGCGTGCAGCCGGCGCCGCTGGCCGCGGCAATGAGTTCGGCGCCGAAGATACCGCGAATCTGCCGGTGCAGCCGTTCGGTGTCGCTGCTGTCGTAGGGGAACTGCTCCCGGCGCAGCTGCTTGGCCTGCTGCAGGTAGTGGAAGGCCTGCTGGTGGCGGCCGAGGTCGGCCTCTACCTTGTGCAACGCCATGTAGGCGTGCACCGCGTCCTCGCTGTCGGCAAAGCGCTGGGTGAGGCTGCCATCGGGCGCCGCGAGTGCCTCCACCAGCGCGGTATCCTCGCTGCCCGCCTCGAACTGGTGGGTGCGGGACAGCAGCGAGTAGAGCGAGGCGTCCTCCGGGTGGCGCCGGGCGAGCGCGCGAATGGCTGCGCGGGCGCGGTCGAAATCGCCGATGCGCATCAGCGCTTCGGCGAAGGCTTTCTCGATGTGGATCTCGCCGGGCAGCTCCTCGCGCAGGCTGGCGAAAATCTGCAGCGCCTCCTGCGACCGGCCCTGGGCGATGCGGGCGGAGGCCAGCGCCAGGCGCGCGTTGACCAGGCTCGGGTCCCTGCTGAGGGCTGCGCTGGCGTGCCGCTCGGCGTTCGGGTAGTCGCCGGCAAGGCGGTAGAGGAAGGCGAGGCGGTCGTGGGCGACGGTGTTCTGCGGGGCGATGGCCAGGAGCTTGCGGAAAATAATGATGGCGTCGTCGTGGCGCCGCATCTTGATGGCGAGGTGCCCGTACTCGAGGTTGGCCTCCACGTCGCGCGGGTTGCTGCGCAATAGCTGCAGGCATAACCGCGACGCTTCCGGATAGTCCTTGCGCTGGATATGCTCGCGCACCCGGCTGAGTTGGTCCCGCTGGCCCAAAAGTTCCCCCTGCTTCAGGCTGGTCACTTCCTGAGCAAGTCTAGCGGCTGCCTCCGCCGGTTACCAACGCGGGGCCGGGCGTTGCCGGCGATTTCGGTGGAAAAGTGCAGGTTTCCGCCTGCCGGCGCTCAGCGCAGGCGGAACAGGAGGCGATCCGCCGAGCCGCGGCTGGCGAGGTAGAGGTCGGCCCTGCCGTCGCCGTTGAAGTCGGCGATCTCGATATCGAAGCCGCGCCCGCTGGCACTGGCGGGAAAGAGTTTGCTGGTGGCTTCGACGAAGCCCGCGCGCCCGTCGTTCAGGTAGACCCGGAATGGCGTCTCTGCGTCGAAGCCCGGGCCGTTGGTGTTGCCGGTGAGGATGTCGATGTCGCCGTCGCCGTCGATATCCAGCACTGCGGCGGTAAACGAGCGATCGTCATCCGCAGGCAGGCGCTCGCTGGCATCGCTGAAGGCGCCGGTGCCGTCGTTGAGGAGCAGGCGATTCTGGCGCGAGGCGCCGGCAACGAAGGCCTGCACGTTGGCGAAGAACAGGTCGAGGTCACCGTCGCCATCGAAGTCGCCGAGGGCCACTTCCCGGCTTTCCTCCGCCGACTGGCGCAGCGGCAGGCGCTCCTCGCCCGCATCGCGAAAGACGCCCTGGCCGTTATTGAACAGCAAGCGGTTGTCGCCCTCGTTGGCGAATACCAGGTCGAGATGGCCGTCGCCGTTGAGGTCGCCCGCCGCCAGCCCCTGGGTGACATCCGCGCGCGCGGGCAGCCGCTGTTGCGTCTGGTCCTGGAAAAAGCCCCTGCCATCGTTCACCAGCAGCACGTTCTGGCCGTTGTTGCCGATCAGGATATCCATCGCGCTGTCGCCATTCACATCCAGCAGCAGCACCGCGTTGGAGGTGCCGCTCACCGGCAGGCGATTGCCGCCGTCGTCGAAACTGCCGTCGCCGCGGTTGAGGTAGAGTTCGTTGACCTGGTCGTCCTCCGAGACCACGACGATATCCAGGTCGCCGTCGCCGTCGAAGTCGGCCACCCCGATATCCTCGCTGTCGTGGGCCACCTGGGGAATGCGCTGGCTCTGGTTGCTGAAGCGGCCGCTGCCGTCGTTGACCAGGAAGATGTTGGGGCGGTGTTCGTTGGCGATGATGATGTCGCGGTCGCCATCGCCGTCGAAGTCGGCGGAGGCCGCGTCCATACTCAGCTGGGCGAGGTCGGCGAGGGGCAGGTGGGAGGTGGAAACATCCTCAAAAGCCGGGCTGGCGGTGACCAGCAGCGAGCTGAATAGCGCTTTGAGAAACTCCATCGCCATTGGCAGTGTGCTTTCAAACCCCTTGTTTTTATGGCCCGGCCGCGGTTGCGGGCGTCGGGCCCGGTCTCAGTGCTGCTGCAGCCAGGCCTGCGCCTCGCGCAGCTGGGGCAGGTCGTCATCGGCCGAGGGCCACGCTGCGATAAAGGCTTTATAGGCCTTTTTCGCATTCTTGCTGTCGCCTTCCAGCGCGTAACTGCGGGCGATACCGTACAGCGGCATGCCGGCATTGGGGCGCTGTTGCAGTACCGACTGGTAGGCTTCGCGGGCCGCGGCAAACTCGCCCTGTCCCAGCCGGGCCGCGGCGAGCGATTCTGCGGCGGGGTGGATATTGGCGCGCGGCTCGCCGTACTCCAGTTCCGCTTCCAGGGCGACCGCCCGTTCCAGCAGCGCGATGCCCGCCCCGGCGTCGCCGCGCGCCACGGCCAGCACGCCCTGCAGTTCCAGCGCGGCGATGGCCAGCGGCTGCTTGCGATAGCGAAGTTTCGCCTCGTCGCGCTCGGCGCGCCAGAGAATCGAGTCGAGCTCGCGGGAATGGCGCTCGGCGGCGTCCAGCTCAGCCTTTTGCACGGCGGCCATGCCGGCGCTGTAGGCGCGATAGGCCGACTGCACGGCCTGCAGACCGGCGGACTTTTCCCAGCTGTCCCAGCGGGTATCGCCGAGCAGGCTTGCGGCTTCGTCGAACAGTTCCAGCCGGATCGCCATGTAGGCCTGCTCCATGATCGGCCGGCCGAGCAGCATCTCGAAGTCCGGCAGGTATTTGAAGGAGGAGGCTTCGGTCAGTTGCGCCAGCTTCGCGGAGTAGCGGGCACCTTCCTGGTAGCGGCCCGCCTCCGCCAGGTTGCTCATCATGAAGCTGAAATTGTGCAGGTAGTTCCACGTGAAGATGGCCTCGATATCGTAGTTGGCCATGTAGCGGGCATCGGCCTCTTCCGCCTTTTTAAATTGCTCGTGGGCCTGGGCGTAGTTACCCATCAGGTAGTGGATGTGCCCGGGCATGTGCACGATGTGGCCGGAATTCGGTGCCAGCCGGGCCAGCTTTTTGGCGGCGTCGAGCGCTGATTCCGGGTGCGCTCCCGGTTCCTGGCTGTGAATCCAGTAGTGCAGCAGGCCCTGGTGATCGCCGTGATTTTGAAATTCGCGCTCGAGGAGCAGCTGTGCGTAGAGCTGTTCCTCCTTCGGGTTGCCCTGGGCATCGTAACCCGTGTTCAACTGCGTCCAGAGCATCAGGCGCGCCTCGACTTCGTCGGGATACTCGTTGATCAGGGCGAGCAGCTTCAGGTTGTGCGCGGCAACGCCCTCATCGCCTTCCTTGTCGTGCAGCGCTATGACGGCATCCAGGTAGTACTGTTCGCGCGTGGAGGCGTTTTCCTTGAGAGACTTCATCGTCTCGACAGTATCGTCCAGCAGCGCCTTGCGCTGCTCGGTGTCGAGATTGGCCATGTTCCTGCCGGCCAGGTAGCGGCCCCAGTGCGGCATCGCTGCCTCCGGGTCGAGCTCGGAGGCATAGAGGAAGGCCCGGTAGGCCTCGAACCACCAGAAGTCGTGCAGCAGCGACAGGCCCTGGTCGAAGTAGGCCTGGGCCTGTTTCACCTCGGTGGAAATTTCCAGGTGGCTGTTGCCCACACCAGTCATGCGCGGCGGTGGGGAGATGCTGTCGATGTACTCGAGGGTGGTCGGTTCCTGCGCGGATGCAGGGGTGATGGAACACAGGAGAGCGAAGAGTGCGGCCGGGAAGTGACGGGTCATCAGGGCTCTCGCTATTGTTGTTGTGAACGCTCGATTGTAGACCAAATGTCACCCCGGGCGGGGTGCGCCACCGCCACTTTTGGGGCATTATCCTGCGTTCACCCCAAGGGAGTTGGTTTGAATGATCAGGAAATTTCTTGTTGCTGGCGCAGGCCTGCTTTCGGTCAGCCCGGCAATTGCGCAAACCAGCGCCGCTACCCTTACCTACCTGCCATCCTCGATGGCAGCACCCGCTGGCAGTGCCGCCGAGGCGGTTCCGCTCCCGGGTTTTGTGCTGGTTGCGCTGGGCCTGTCGCTCGCGCTACTGGGGCTTCGCGCCCTGCGCAGGCACGGCGGCCGGCATGTCCTGGGTCTCGTGTTTACGCTCTGCGGCATCGCCACCGCTGTTTGCAGCGGGGCCTACGTGAAGGACAGCTTCGCGCTGGTTGCGGAGATCTACCTGGGCAATTCATCCGGCGCTACGGTCGAGTTGCCGATCGGCAGTTACGAGGTGATCAATACCAGCGGTGCTGACCTGGTGATTGATTCGATCAACGTGGCCGGTGGCTGCTTCTCCAACGCCCCTGCGAATGAATGCCTCGCCGGCACGGAACTCGCGCCCCTGGAGAGCTGTTTCACCGACTACCAGTGCCTGGTCCTGGTTGTCGACACCGATGGTGATGGCTACGACGACAGCGTCGACGCCTGCCCGACCCAGGGAGACCAGGGCTACGGTGTCGATGGAACGGGGTGTCCGAACCCGGTTCCCGACAGCGATGGCGATGGCTACCCGGATAATGTCGATACCTGCCCGACCCAGGGAGACCAGGGCTACGGCCTCGATATTACGGGTTGCCCCAACCCGGTTCCCGACTCGGATGGCGATGGCTACCTGGATAACGTCGACGCCTGTCCGACCCAGGGTGACGAGGGCTACGGTGTCGATGGAAGCGGTTGTCCGAACCCGGTTCCCGACTCGGATGGCGACGGCTACCTGGATAACGTCGACGCCTGTCCGACCCAGGGTGACGAGGGCTACGGTATCGATGCGACGGGTTGCCCCTATCCGGCGACCTGAGACGCAGCCTACCTTTTTCTCAGTACCCGGAAGCCCACACCGCCGGTGATCGCCGCCAGCAGCAGGATGCCCCAGCCCGGCAGCATGGGGACCGAGGGCGGTGTCGCCGGTGCAGCTGCCGGCGGCGCCGGCACAGGCGCCGCGAACGGCACGAAGGTGATCGGGGTCGGGTCGTTCTCGCCGGGCTCGTTGGGATTGTTGTCGCCGTCCGGGTCCGGGTCCGTGCCGTCGTCCGAGGTGTCGATGACCGGCGTTCCCAGGGGGTCGGTACCGGTGACCGTCGCGGTATTGAGGAAGGGCCCGGATGCGCCGTTCAGGGCGATGCGGACGACCAGGGATATGCTGCCAGTTGCCCCTACAGCCAGGGTCGATGACGCCGATTGCAGCAGGTTGGTGTCGCCCGAGCCATCGAAGCCGGCGTTGGCCGAAAGCGTGCCCGATGCTGTCGGCCCGCTGATGATCGAGTAGGTCGCCGGAGCGGGTACGGTGGCGCTGAGATCGTCCGTCACCTGCAGGTTGTCCAGCGGCTCGTTGCCGAGGTTCTCGACGATGAAGCTCATCGCGACGTCGTAGATATCGACACCGGTGGCGGTGACCGAAACCAGGCGCTTGCTGATACCGACCACGCCGTTCGAGACGATGACATCGGCGGTGTCGGTATCCTCCACCGGCCCGCCCGGCGCCGTCGCCCGTGCCGTGACGGTGTTGGTGAAGTCCGCCAGTGCATTGTTGACGGTGCAGGTGTAGTTCCAGACTTCCCCGGGGAGGATGATGCCGTCGTTATCGACGTCTCCCGTCGGCCCGGAAATGGCATCGCACTGCGGGTCGTCGATCACCACGCTGGTGAGCGTGGTGCGGCTGGTCACGCTGATGTTGAAATCGACACTGTCACCGGGGGAGACATTCTGCACCGCCGGATCCTTGCTGACGGTGATCTCCGGATACGGGCTGATATTGAACTCGACGATGCCGGTGCTGCATTTCGAGTTGGTGGAGGGGAAGGCGTCAGTCACCGCGCTGCAATTGGTAACCGCGTTGTTGTCCCAGCTGGACGCCACGGCGGCATCGACACTGCCGTCGCCGTTGCTGTCGATGCAGGCAAAGCGCAGGGCGGGAAGGGTCTTGAAGATCTGGGTATTGGACTGGATGTCGCCGCAGCTGTCGGTGTCGCCCTCCCACCAGGCAGCGTCCACCAGGTCGGCAATCCCATCGGTGTTGAAATCGCCCAGGGTCGGAGTGGGCGTCAGCGGCGGATCGAGATAATCGTGGAAGCAGCTGTCGCCATCGCGGGCGCTGCCGCCGTCGAGCGCGACGAAGATGCCGATGTCGTAGCGGTTCGGCGAGCCCGCCGACGATACCAGCGTCCGCATCACCACCTCCGCCTCGCCCACCACGCCCGAGGCGCAGTCCTCGATCACGCTGACCACCTCGAGCGCCTCGATACGCACGTCGTTGGCGGTACAGACGGCGCCCGGTTGATAGTCCCGCACACAGACATTGCCCATTTCAGCGTGGGCCAGGCCGGGGAGCAGCAGGCCGAGGACGACCAGCCACTGGCGGCTGGCTGCCAGTCGACCTGTCGCAGTTTCAAAAACGGCAGCTCTGGTCCGTTGAATCGGTCTTCCCAGGTCTCGGTAGGTCACTTGTGTATGCTCGATCAGATCCTTGATATGGCCCCGTGCGAGCCTGCCCTGTCACTCTTGATGACATCTTTGCTCCCCCCGGCGGCCCGCGACAACAATTCAATCGCAATTGGTGCATTTAGGAAGCCGGGCGCCGAAGTTCGGGCGGCAGGGCCAGCCGGGTAGAGGGTGAGCAATCAATAGGGCGGTCCTATTGGCCAATGGGGGACCTTTTGGTATAGTTGCGCGCCTCAAAACCTCGGTGTGTAGCGCAGCCTGGTAGCGCACTTCCTTCGGGAGGAAGGGGTCGGAGGTTCGAATCCTCTCACACCGACCATTTACTTTTCCGGCAGTGTCCGGAAATGTCCATAAAGCCCTGTTTTTACAGCCTTTTTATACTGTCTCTATCGGTGTCCGGCAAGCTCCAGCACCATGCCCCCATTCTGGCGGCTTACGTAGCTGTATATAATCCGGCTTACCTTGTCCGCAAATACCAAGAAAAACGACATGAGCAAATACGACCACCTCATCGACCAGGAGATGGTGAACGGTTTTTGGAGTTGGGACTCTGACCGGGCATTACTCTATGCCGTCGGTGTTGGCGCCGGCCTCGACGACCCCCTCGAGGAACTGCAATTTACTACCGAGAACACGCCGGGCCTGCCACAACAGGTGCTACCCTCTTTTGCCACCATCATGGGCCTGCAAAGCAACTGGATGGAGTTGCTGGGGTGGCAGAAAGTCGGGCTCAGCCCCGTCGGTATGGTGCACGGTGAACAGAGCGTCACGCTCGCCCGACCACTCCCGGTAAGCGGCAAAGCGCATCTCTCCACCGTACTGCGCCAGGTATATGACAAAGGTTCCGGTGCCCTGGTGGTCCAGGAGACCCGCATCACCCTGGCGAACACCAACGAGTATCTCGGCTCAACCTGTTCGGGAATCTTTGCCCAGGGCAAGGGTAATTTCGGTGGGGCCCGGGGGCCATCGGGGGCGACGGGCTGGAGCAAACCGGAGCGTGCGCCGGATGTGAAAATAAGCCTTCCCGTCGGGCTGAACCAATCGCTGATCTACCGCCTCTCCGGCGATCGTCACCCCCATGGCACCGAACCAGACCGGGCCCGTGCCGATGGTTTCGACAAGCCCATTCTTTATGGTCTGGGCACTTACGGCTTTGCCTGCCGGGCGCTGCTGCGGGGGCTGTGTGAGGGAGACGTCACCCGGTTCGGTCATATGGAAGGCCGCTTCTCCAAGCCGGTCTATCCCGGTGACAGGCTCGATACCCTTATCTGGCGCACTGACGAGGGAGCAGCGTTCCAGATGCTGGCGAATGGGGAGCGGATCGTGCTCGATAGGGGTGTTTTTCGCTTTCCCAACTGATTCCAGGGCTCTCAGCCCTCGGGCCAAAAAAGTAGTTCAGCCGCTCGGCATGAACTGCAATGGTGGTCTGTCCCGGCCCGCAGATTGAACCGCTAATGCGCAACGGGGGTGCGCGGGTTCTCCATGGCGTCCTGTACGGGCAGTGCCCCGACCCTCCAAATTGTCGTGTTCGCGACAGGCTCCAGAGTTGCACGATGTCTGGTAGCACGCCGTAACTTACTGATTTATATGCATGTCACAGGCTTTATCCAAAGCCTCCCCGATGGTCGGCTTCTTGCTTTAGTACCAGGGAGCACAGCTCGCCACGACGGCTGGCAGACGCTCCCAATGGCAGGGCAATACAACCACGAGGACTGCACCATGAACAGCTACGCCAACCTGGCATCCGTGACCGAAGTCCAGACTGACCATGACTGCCTGCTGGTCGCCTTCGCCTCCATGGACGGCGATATGGTGGACCAGCACTTCGGCTCGGCCCAGGCGTTTTACCTCTACGCGATCAGCGCCGACCACGCCGAGCCGGTGGGCTCGCAAAATTTCGCTATCGAAAAAAAGGACGGCAACGAGGACAAGCTGAAACCCAAGCTGGCATGGCTGGCGGGCGCAGACATCGTCTACTGCGGTTCCATCGGCGGCTCGGCGACCCGGCAACTGCTGACGCTGGGTATCCACCCCGTTCTGGTAAAGGGCGGTCCGGACGTCGAGGAACTGGTCGAGGAGTTGCAGGCGCAGCTCAAGGGCGAAGCGGATATCGAGGACTGGCTGGAAAAACTCATGCGTAAAAAAGAGAAATCCTCGGACGAGGATCGCTTCGACGCCATGGACGAGGAGGGTTGGGATGGCTGATGCCGTGCAGTGCAGTGCAGTGCAGTGCGGAGCGGGCGCAGCTCATGGCTAACATGAAGTTCTACTTCACCCCCGGCGCCTGCAGCATCGGCATCCATATCCTGCTGGAAGAACTGGAACTGCTGTTCGAGGCCTGGCTGGTAAACCTGGTCAAGGGTGACAACCTCAAACCGGAGTACCTCGCCATCAATCCCGATGGCACGATTCCATGTCTCGTGCTCACCGACGGCACTGCACTTACCGATTTCGTATCCATAGCCCGGTGGCTGGCGCAGGCACACCCGGAGCGGGGGCTCCTGCCGGAAGATCCGGAACAGGAACGGGTGGTACTCGACACACTGGAATTCTGCGTCAACCACATCCATGGCCGGGGTTTTACTCGGATATTTACCACCGACAGGTACTCGACCGATCCGTCCCGTCTACCGGCTATAGTCGAAGCGGGGCGGGCGATCGTCGCAGAGGGTCTGGCCGAGATCGACAAGCGCTATGCGGAGGGCAAACTGGACCTAGACACGTTCACCATCGCCGACGCCGCGCTGTTCTATGTCGAGTTCTGGGCCGAGCGCAGCGACATCGTCCTGCCGCCCTTCTGTGTACGACACTTCAAGCAGTTGCTGGCGCGGCCAGCGGTGCGGCAGGTATTGATGGAAGAGGGCTATCACAGCCTGCTGAACTGAGAAAAGCGCTCCTGCCGCTGACCCTTTCGAGTTGGAGTCGCAGACGGCGCGGAAAGTGTGACCTGTTTCGTTATGCCCCCCAAAGAGAATGGTGGGCCTGGAAGGGCTAGAACCTTCGGACTGGCGATTTCAGACACTGGCCCGCAATCGCCGAAGCCCCCCAATTGCCAGCGCCAGGCAGGTAAAGAGGGCGATAATCGTCGCCAACGGCCTTTCCACCAATAGAACGATCGGCAGCAGCGCTAACCTGACCACGGCTTTCAGCCACTCACGCTCGGAGATAAAGTCGGCAATGGGTGGTGAGTAGTGGTAGTACTGTCGCACAAACCAACGTCCCGGTTCCGTCGCCGCCAGCACGTCGTCCCGCCAGTCCCTGAGGACTCTGACCTTCGGATGGAGGTAGGAGCCATAGGCCGCCGTGGCGATAAAGCAGCCCCCACCGCCGCCGCCACCGGGTACATCCGGCTGGGGCAAGTTGAATGGATTGTCGTCGTCAGTGCAGTTGGAGAAATCACTGACAGTGATCTCCAACTGCCGATTGTTGTTGCTGGTGTCGTAGTCCTCAGACAGGGTATCAATGGTCAGCGAAAACAACTGCTCCCTCGTCTGCTCACTGCGAAAATCATCGGAGGTAAACGGCAGGCGCAGCCGTTCCTGCGGCGCCAGTGATTCGATACGGCACGAGCCTGCGGGAAAACCCTCGCACTGCTGGTGCGTAAACCGCAGGTTCGGTGCGATTACAGGGTCCTGGACAAGCTGGACTTCTATACCCCGCGCCAGATCTGCGCCGCGGTTGAACAGTTCCACCGCTCCGGAATAGGGGCGTTCGAGGTCACAGCGTTCGTTGACTACTGAAATGTACTCATTCTGGCCAGGCGTTAGCGAAAGGGATGAAGATACGTCGGCGCATTCCAGCGCTCCATCGAGTCGGACGGCCATGGACGCTCGATTATTTGCCGGCGTCGTATCCTGTTCGTGCTCGAACTCCGCAGTGTTGACGATACAACCGGGCTGGTCGTCATTTTCAATGATCGCGGGGATCACCAGTAATACCGCCTCGCCGACACCCAGGTCGCCGATGTTCCACTCGCCCGTTTCAGGATCGTAGTAACCCCTGCCGGGAGCGGCGGCGCGCCCTTCGGGTATGCGTAGAGGTGGCTCCACCCGGTCGTGGATGATCACATTCTCCGCCGGGTAGTCCCCGTAGTTTGTCACCTCGATGGTGAATTCCACAGGCGCTCCCGGGACGGGCATCACAGTGTCGACAGAGTTCTCGACACCAAGATTGGCATAGCGGCCACCCGGCTGGCCATTGGCGGATGCGGCAACCGCCATTATTAACCCGAGGATTAATCTGACTGACATACGCACGCCACTCCACGAAGTGCCTCACTTCAAGCCTAGCCGGATCGGGTTGCGCGGGCCTTGACCTGTGTCAAAATCAGAGTGGTTTCAGCATGGTGCCAGTAGCCTTGCTTTGCTGGCCAGTAATCGCCGGGTTGTACTGCCGAGCCACCCCCGACTCCGGCAGAAGCGTCACCCATCCCCCCGGAATAGTCGGCAGGTGTCGCATAGGAAAATCTAATAAATTCAGAGAGTTTAGTGTGAGTAGTGGAAATTAACTCTGCTGCACTACCTATTGTGTGAGAAGCCAGAGCTAGGTCAGGAGCATGGAGTTGGACACTTGGCCATAAATCTACATTGACGCGAAAAAAATACATGTTACATTGTTACATGTATATTAAGTGTGTTCGGAGGGGTTATGTGCCCTGTTATACGAGTGACTGATGAGCTTTACCAGCGACTGGAGAGGCATGCTGTGGGCTTTGATTCTCCGTCCAAGGTGATAGAGAGGTTGCTGGACGAGGTGGAGGGTGTCGAGACACCACCGTCGGAATCGACGGGCAGTTCACACACCTCAACGAGTTCTCGGCTATTTACCAACAAGGAAATCCAGCAGCGGATTGTCGAGATAGCTAGAGAGCTTCCAGCCCAAGAGCTTGAGGCACTGTGCGACTCTGCTGTATCAAAAGAACTCTTCGGTATCAGTTTCCCGCTATTTGTTCGTGTGTCGGACAAGTCGAATCAGGCGACTAAGCGTAAAGCCGTGAAAACACCGGATGGGATTAATCGCTGGACGTGGAAGTATGAATTTTCTAAAGATGGGTACGTCTATGCGATTTGCACGCAGTGGTATCCGAAGCAGGATTTATATGTAAAGGCCTGGCTCGATGAGAATCGCTAGGAGCACCGACTACACCAGGGATTTTTCCCGTGGATGAGATTAACTATGTGGAATCCTTCGACGGATGGGGCTTACCGGAAACGCTACAATCATGTCTTCCTCGTTATTGCTGTCCGACATGTGATGGGCAATAGCGGTACGCCATTGTGAACCTATCGTGGCTGTTCGAGAGAACGAGGACAGATGAGCCTCGTTCAAAATGTGATGATTACTACTGCAGCACGTGTGGGGGACAGTCGTCCCGTGTAAATGATCGATTGTCAGTTGTAGATGGCGAGGCACTTTTCAAAAGCTTGTTGGAGTTGGATGTGTCGGGCTTCGTCGGAGATGGCGGTAGCCAATCAAGGTGGCAGTACCTGTCTCATCTAGTGGATGGCGCTGAATGGGGTAGTCCACTCTTGGATGAGCTTCAGAGAAAACGAGTGTCGATGCAATGGGAACAGCAGTTTAGTCGAGAACAACTAGCCAAAAAGCGATTCTGGACAGAGGGCGACTACTAGCCACACCCCCCGGCTCCGACCAAAGTGACACCCATCCCCTCGGAATAGTCGGCAGGTATCACATAGAAAAACCCGAATAAAATCATAGATTTTGGTGGGCCCAGAAGGACTTGAACCTTCGACCTGCCGATTATGAGTCGGATGCTCTAACCAACTGAGCTATGGGCCCCGGAGCGCCGCGAACGCGACAAAGCGCGGATTATATAGGACTGTGGCGCAGTTGGCACAGGGCTGGTGGGTATTCATTGTGCTTGCGTCCGTCCTTAAGCCGCCTGCTATTGGAATGGCGATCAGCCGGGGCGGGCGGGGCCCGGGGATTGATCCTCCAGGCCGCTTGCTGCGTACCAAGCTGCACTCCAGTCCTCACCAGCCCAAGGCTTTTCCATGATATGCCCCCGATTCCTGGCCGCTTTTCTGTGCGCCGCGCTCCTGTCTCTTTCCCCGCTGGTCTCCAGCGCCGAGGATGCCCGTGCCAGCGCCCGCCTGGAACTGGGTGCTGCCTACCAGGCCCGCAACAAGGTCCAGGCTCCCAACGACGCCGAGGGCACGCGCTATTCGCTCGAAGAGCTTGCGGGCAGTGGGCCGTGGCCCGCCGCGAGGCTGGAACTGGACTGGGAAATCAGGGATAGGCACGGGCTGCGCGTGGTGCTCGCGCCCTTCGCGTATAGCGAGCGCGGCCGGCTGGACAAGGACGTGCGCTTCGAAGGGGAGAGCTATAACCCGGAAGCCCCGGTCCGGGCCAGCTACAAGTTCAACTCCTGGCGGCTGGGCTACCGCTACAACTTCTATGATCGCGATGACTGGCAGCTCTGGGCCGGCGGCACGCTGAAACTGCGCGACGCGGAAATCGAGCTCGAGCAGGGCGCTGTCCGCAGTGACAAGGAGGACTTCGGCGTCGTACCGCTCCTCTACCTGGCAGCGCGCTACCGGATCGCGCCCGACTGGCACGTCGCCGCGGATTTCGATGGGCTGGCCGGCGGGCCGGGCCGGGCGATCGATTTCAGTGCCCGCCTGGAACACCGGCTGAATGACGCCTGGCAGCTGGCCGCGGGCTATCGCGCTCTGGAGGGCGGCGCCGACATCGATGAAATCTACAATTTCGCCTGGTTCAACACCGCATTCGTGGCCTTCGAATACCGTTTTTGAAATCACCGCGGGCGCGGAATTTAATGGCGATGTGTGGTGTCTCAGCGCAGATGCCGCTTGGCCAGCCGGCAATTCCGGATTGCAGCTGGGCGCGGCAGTCTCTCCTATACTCAGTCAGGCGCGCCGGAGCGGGTGCGGCAGTTCGAGGACGCAATCGATGAGCAAAATTCCTGGAATCTTGATGGGCCTCGCGCTGTTGCTCGGCGCGACCAATGCCAGCCGCGCGGATACCGTTGAAACGCGCTGTGACATCTATCCAGCTGGCGAAGACAAGGCCAGCGCCATGCTGCCCTGCACCTTCAGCCAGCGGCAGGGCGCGGTCAGCATCCGGCGCGGCGACGGGGTGGAGTACGAGTTGTCGCCCGCAGGCGAGGCTCCCGGTAATTACACCGACGCCGCCGGGCGGGCGGTCTATCGCCAGAGTGGCCTTGGCGACCAGGGGCTGATTTTCCGTTTCCCCGACGAGAGCGTATACGTCTACTGGAGCACCGCTGGCCTGGCACCGGCCGAGGCAGATAATCCCACCGCCCCCTTCAGTACTGCCGACTACGACGCCACGACCCTGCTGCGCTGCCGTGCGATGGATAGCAGCGAGTTCGGTAGCTGCCCGGCGGGGATCCTGCGCATGGAGGGCGGCCAGGCCTCGATAGTGGTGCGCAGCCCGGCCGGTGAGCAGTTCACCATCAACTTCATGACGGACTACGTGAACGCGACCAACCGTGAAGCCGAGGCGAAGCTCGAGGGTGACCTCTGGACGGTGATTATCAACGGCAGCGAGGTCTACGAGGTGCCGCTGGCTGCCATCGAGGGCGGCTGAGCGCCTAGCCCGCGAAAGCGGCGGGGCCGGCGGGCACCAGGGGCGGCAGTTCCGCAGTCGTCAGGATGCCCGGGGCGGCCGCGCAGACAAAGGGGATTGCGTTCACCGGCGGGTTGGCCGTCAGCGCCGGGGTGTAGTCACCCAGGTCCTCCAGCGCCACCGGGAACCTGAGATCGATTTCCAGCGCCGCGTCGCCCTTTATGGAAACTCGCCAGCCGGTGTCGCCGACATTCCAGTCCGGGTCGAGGTCGGTGGTGATGTACATGACCTGGGCGAAGCGCATTCGCTCCACGCCTTTTTCATAGCCGGTCCGGACCAGGCGTCGCGCGCCCACCGTACCCGCCGGTACCGTGCCGCAAACGGTATGCGCATCGCTGCGTGCAGCGGCGAACTCGGTCACCGTCTTCCACTCGTCGATTTCCCAGCTCGCGGCACGGCCGATGGGCGCGAAGGCGGTAGGGGCGCTGGTCAGGCGCGGCGTGGGGAAGGCGTCGGGATCCATGGGCTTGCCGAAGCCGATCTGGTCGAAAAGCATCAGCGGCGAATTGCGCCGGCTCATGTTGCCGAACTCCTCGATCTGGTAGAAGTCTACCCGGCGCTGCAGTGAAAGCACGGCGTAGGGGAAGAGATCGGTGATGAAGCCCGGGCTGCTACCGGTGCCGTAGACCGAGGCGCCGCCGCTGGCGCAGGCCGCGGCGAGCCGCTGCCGGTCGGCGGGTTCCATGCCGCTGCCGCCATCGTAGAGTTCCATGCAGATGGAGACGATATTGGTGCCCGCCTCGGCGAAGGCGACCAGGTCCTCGATGTCGATTACCTGCGGCATGTACAGCACGCAGTGCGCCCGGAGAGCGTGGATGGCGCTGCGGTCATTGGTGACGCGGATGCCGCAGGCCGGCTCGCCGCACAGTTCCCCCGCGTCCAGGCCTTCCTTGTCCGGGTTGTAGGCCAGCACACCGACCAGTTCCAGGTCCGGGTGGCGCAGCACTTCGCGCATGGCCCGCTTGCCGATATCGCCGGTGGCCCACTGGGCGACTCGCAGAGGTGCTTTGTTGCTGCCCACGTTGTTCTCCTTATATCGGGTGCAGCATGCAATGTAACCAAGGCCGGCCGTGCGGGCCACTTACCGAAATGTCATCTCGTCGGGGCGGGCCGGGTTGCCGCGAGCCTGCGCCTGAAGCGCCTCTGCCAGCGGTGGAAGCGCAGCATGCGCCTGAGCTTGCGCACCAGCGGCAGGGAAGTCTTTGCCAGGATGTCGTCAATGGCCCGGCTGACCTCGGCGCCACTGACTTCGCTGTGCAGGCTGTCCTGGAAGACCCGGCGATAGGACAGCCCGAGAATCTGCGCCAGCCGCATGAAATGGTTGCGGTAGCCGCCGTTGGGTTGCACGAGGTCGCGCGGATAGATTTCAACCAGCGCGCTGCGGCTGCGGCAGAAAACAGTATTCACCAGCGCAGCGCCGTGCTGGCCGACAACGATATCGGCCTGCTGGAAGAGGGCAATCTGCTCGGCCAGGGAGCGGTCCTCGAGGAAGACCTCCCGGGTATCGGGGTAGACCGCGCGGATGGCATTCGCCAGTTCAGCGAAATTGCCAATCGACCGCCGCTGGGCGCCGGATTCGGCAATCTCGGCCGCGTCCGACGTGTAGTAGGCGGCCGGAGCCTTGCGCCCGATCAGCAGAATGGTGGGTCCCTGCCCGACGGGCGGCGCCAGCGCAGCGCTGGCTGTGGCGACCTGGGCCGCCAGTCGGCGTCGCAGCAGGCGGGTTGCGCGGCGGATGGCGTGATATTCGTAGAAAATGGGGAGGTCGTAACCTGGCACGGTTACTTTTGCCAGCCCGGCTGTGCCAGCCAGGGCGCTGTGCTCCGCGCGCGGCAGGATCTGCAGTTTGCGCAGGCCCAGGGCATGGAGGTGGGGATCCATCAGGGCACAGCTGCGCACCAGCACCGTCTTTACCGCCCCCTTTCGCTCGAGTTTTTCGTAGGCGAGCAGGAGCGGGTAGAGGTAGCCGAGAAAGAAGTGGTAGTAGTGTTCCACCGAACCGGAGCGGTTCTCGCAGCTCAGGTGAAGGTGGGAGGTGGAGAAAGGCGCCAGCGCGCCTTTCTCCGCAAGTGTTCCAGCCGGACTGTTCATTTACCGCGTGAATCCAGGCCCGGCTGGTACCTCTGCTTACTCGTCGAGGAAGCTGCGCAGGTAGTCGGAGCGGCTCGGGTGGCGCAGCTTGCGCAGGGCCTTGGCTTCGATCTGGCGGATGCGCTCACGGGTGACGTCGAACTGCTTGCCCACTTCTTCCAGGGTGTGGTCGGTGTTCATGTCGATACCGAAGCGCATGCGCAGCACCTTGGCTTCGCGGGCGGTCAGGCCGGCGAGCACTTCCTTGGTCGCTTCCTGCAGGCCCTGGCCGGTAGCGGCGTCGACCGGCGAGGAGATGGTGTTGTCCTCGATGAAGTCGCCCAGGTGGGAGTCTTCGTCGTCGCCGATCGGGGTCTCCATGGAGATCGGTTCCTTGGCGATCTTCAGCACCTTGCGCACCTTGTCTTCCGACATGTCCATGCGCTCGCCGAGCTCTTCCGGAGTCGGCTCGCGACCCATCTCCTGCAGCATCTGGCGGGAGATACGGTTGAGCTTGTTGATGGTCTCGATCATGTGCACCGGGATGCGGATGGTGCGCGCCTGGTCGGCGATGGAGCGGGTGATCGCCTGGCGAATCCACCAGGTGGCGTAGGTCGAGAACTTGTAGCCGCGACGGTATTCGAACTTGTCCACCGCCTTCATCAGGCCGATGTTGCCCTCCTGGATCAGGTCGAGGAACTGCAGGCCGCGGTTGGTGTACTTCTTGGCGATGGAAATTACCAGGCGCAGGTTGGCCTCGACCATTTCCTTCTTGGCGCGGCGGGCACGGGCTTCGCCCATGCTCATGCGACGGTTGATCTCCTTGATCTCGCTGACAGAGAGGCCGGACTGCTCCTCGATCTGCTGGATGCGGCGCTGCAGGCGCTGCAGGGTATCTTTCTCGTTGTTGAGCTTGGTGCCGTAGTCCTTCTTGCGGGCCTGGCGGGTGACCCACTTGAGGTCTGACTCGCTGCCCTGGAAGGTGGTGATGAATTCCTTGCGCGGCATACCGCACTGCTGCACGGCGACGCGCATGATCTCGCGCTCCTGGGCGCGGACCGCGGCGAGCAGGACCCGCGGCTCTTCGCAAATCGGGTCGAACACGCGCGGGGTCAGCTTGAGGAACTTGAACAGCTCGCCGAGCTTTTCCATTTCCTTGATGCTGTTCTCGTCCTGGCGGCCCTTGCTGGCAATCGCCTTGTCGGTCTTGTTGAGCTGGCGCTTCAGCGCGGTGAAGCGCTTCTTGGCTTCTACCGGATCGGGACCGGAGTCGCCGTCTTCCTCGTCGCTACTGTCATCGTCGTTGTTGTTGCTGCTGTTCACCTGGGCGATTTCGGCAGCCGAGGGAACGTCGTCGGTGGGGTCGAGATAGCCGACGATGATATCGCCCAGGCGGCGCTCTTCCTTGGCGACGAGTTCGTACTCGTCGACAATCTGGCGCACGGCACCGGGGTGCATGGCGAGGGCGGCCATCAGTTCGCGAATGCCTTCCTCGATACGCTTGGCGATAACGATCTCGCCTTCACGGGTGAGCAGCTCCACGGTGCCCATTTCGCGCATGTACATGCGCACCGGGTCGGTGGTGCGGCCCGCTTCGGTCTCCACAGCGGCAAGTGCTGCGGCGGCCTCGGCGGCGGCGATGTCGTCGGCGGACGAATCGCCTTCGGTCATCAACAGTTCATCGGCATCGGGGGCGCTCTCGAACACCTGTATGCCCATGTCGTTGATCATCTGAATGATATCTTCCACCTGATCCGGATCGGAGATATCCTCTGGCAGGTGGTCATTGACTTCGGCGTAGGTGAGGTAGCTCTGTTCCTTGCCTTTGGCAATCAAGGCCTTGAGGCGGGACTGCTGCTGTACAACGTCGGACATGAAGCTGGTACCTTGAAAAAATGCGAAAAAAAAACAGCCGGCAATTGTACCCGCAAATCAAGGGCTTAACTAGGAAAAAGCCCTCAATCTGATGAAAAATTGCACACTGACCTACCCTTGCCCCGGCGATATGGGGGCGGTTGGCGCAGTTTGCAACTGCTCAGCGCACTGCTTTTCGGCCTGATGTTATTTCGACAGTGGGCAACCGGGTTCAGTTCAGCTCTCTCAGTTCTTTCAGCTTTCGCGCCGATTGCGTTCAGCGTCCCGCTGCCGCTTCTGCTGCAGTAGCTCCCGCAGTCGCTGCTTCTCCAGTTCGCTCACCTCAGCGTAGTTGGTGCCCTTGAGTTTGTCGACTTGGGCGGCCAGCTGTGATTCGTGCGGCCTGCGCCGCAGCAAGACATCGAGAATATCGTGGAACTGGCGGTCGATTCCCTCGGTGGGAATCAGCCGTTCCTGGCCGGCGAGACGGTTGAGCCGTTCGCCATCCGGGGTGCCATACCAGTGCCCGAGCAGCATCCCGGTATTGGATTCGGGGCGTTTCTGCACCAGCTCGATCAGCTCGCACAGCAGGCGGGTATCGTCCTCCTCGTCGCTTTCCGGCAGTTGTTCCGTCTGCGCATCGAGGGCGACTGCCGGCTTGTGCAGTATGAGGGCGATAGCGGCCTCGGCGAGCGATGCGCCGGCAGTGGTGGCGGAGAGCGGGCTGCGCCGGCGTGCCGCCGCTGGCGGAGCATCGCCGCGCGGGGGTGACTCGCCGTGTCCCCGCGGCGGCGCTGGCTCGGGCGGGCTGGAGTGCTTGCCCGTTTCCGCCTCGCGCTGTTCGACCGGCGCGGCGGCAACCTGCAGCCGTCGCAGGCTCTCCAGTTCCAGTCCGGTGCGCTGCGCCAGCGCCTGCTGCATCAGCTCGCGCAGCACGCCGTCCGGCAGTTGCCGGATGTAGGGCAGGGCGAGGTGGGCGAGCCGCGCGCGGCCGTCCAGGCTGTGGGTGTCGATGCCCTCGCCGACCGCGTCGAAGAGGAAGTCCTCCAGCGGTTTCGCCGCACGGAGCAGGTCCTCGAAAGCCTCCTTGCCTCGGGCGCGCACCAGGCTGTCCGGGTCCTCGCCCTCGGGCAGGAAGAGGAAGCGCGCCTGGCGGCCATCCTCGAGCACGGGCAGAGCTGATTCCAGCGCGCGGAAGGCGGCCTTGCGCCCGGCCTCGTCGCCGTCGAAGCAGAAGATCACTTCCGGGCAGCGGCGATAGATCCGCTGCAGGTGTTCACCGCTGGTCGCGGTGCCCAGCGTCGCCACCGCGTAGCTGATACCGCTCTGGGCGAGGGCGATCACGTCCATGTAGCCCTCGACCACCAGCACCCGCTCCAGCTGGCGGTTGGCCTGCAGTGCCTGGTAGAAGCCGTAGAGCTCGCGGCCCTTGTGGAAGATCGGTGTCTCCGGCGAGTTCAGGTACTTGGGTTTGTCGTCGCCGAGCACCCGCCCGCCGAAGGCGATGATGCGCCCGCGCTGGTCGCGAATGGGGAAGGTGATGCGGTCGCGAAAGCGGTCGTAGGTGCGGCCCTGGTCGTTCTTCACCAGCATGCCGCTCTCCAGCAACTGGGCGGCCACCGCTTCGTCCTCACCGAGGGCCTTGAGCAGGTTGTCCCAGCCCGGCGGGGCGAAGCCGAGATCGAAGGCCTTGGCGATCTCCCCGGTCAGGCCGCGCCCTTTCAGGTAGTCCACCGCGCGCTGCTTCTGCGGGTGCTGGCGCAGCTGCCGGCAGTAAAAATCGGCGGCGTTCTGCAACAGCGAGTAGAGGGTCTTCTGCTGCTGCTCCCGCTGCCGGGCCTCGGGGGTGGTGCTGCCCTGCTCGCGGGGTACCTGCAGGCCGACACTGGAGGCCAGGGAGTCCACCGCCTCGGGGAAGGCGAGGTTCTCGTAGTCCATGACGAAGCCGAGGGCATTGCCGCCGGCGCCGCAGCCGAAGCAGTAGTAGAACTGCTTGTCCGGGCTGACCGAGAAGGAGGGCGTTTTCTCCTCGTGAAAGGGGCAGCGGGCGCTGTAGTTCTTGCCGCTCTTCTTCAGTTTGACGCGCCGGTCCACCACCTCGACGATGTCGAGGCGCTCCAGCAGTTCGTCGATGAAGGATTGCGGGATACGTCCGGCCATGGCCGTTATTGAAACACTCGGCAGCGTTGATTGGGAGCGGGATTTTCTCGCCGGGGGGACAGCTCAGCCGGCGCCTGGGGCAGGGGCTGGTCGCTGGCTGGTGATGCTGCCCGGGCGTGGATTGGCTTTAGCTGCTGAGGCGGGCTTTCACCAGGGCGCTGACGGCGCCCATGTCGGCGCGGCCCTGTACCTGTGGTTTGAGCTGGCCCATCACGGCGCCCATCGCCTGCATGCCGCTGGCGTCGGAGGCGGCCAGGGCCGCGTCGATCAGGGCATTGATCTCGTCGTCGCTGAGCTGTTCCGGCAGGAATTCCTGGAGGACGGCGATCTCCGCATTCTCCTGGTCCGCCAGCTCGCTGCGGCCGGCGTCGAGGTACTGCTGGGCGGAGTCCTTGCGCTGCTTGAGCATCTTGTCGAGCACGGCGAGGGCGCGAGCATCGTCCAGCTCTATGCGCTCGTCGACTTCGATGCGTTTGAATTCGGCCTGGATCAGCCGAAGGGTCGCCAGGCGCTCCTTTTCCCGGGCTTTCATGGCCGACTTCACGTCGGCCTTGATACGCTCGAGCAGGGTGGTTTCTGGCATGGTGCGGGTGTTGCGCTACTGAGGCCGGGCGGCCGGATCAGTAGAGACGTACGCGCTTGCGGTTTTCCCGGGCCAGCTTCTTGGCGTGGCGCTTGACTGCGGCAGCGGCGGCGCGCTTGCGCACAGTGGTGGGCTTCTCGTAGTGCTCGCGCTTGCGAACTTCAGCCAGAACGCCGGCTTTTTCGCAGGAGCGCTTGAAGCGACGCAGAGCTACGTCAAACGGTTCGTTTTCCTTTACCTTGATGTGTGGCATCCAGTTTCTACCTGTTTCGTTAATTCGGTGGACTGACGGCGCATTGGCCCGACAATCGCCAGAAAGGGCGCGCATTCTATACTCAAGCATGGCGCTTTGCAAAGGGGTTGGCGGCCCCGATTGCATGAAAAATGGTCGCTCCAGCTGGCCTGGGCAGGGGGCAGGCAGTATGATTCGCGGAAATTCCCTCCCGGACCCCCCGAAATGCTCGTACTCGGCCTCGAAACCTCCTGCGATGAGACCGGCGTGGCGCTGTTCGACACCGAGCGCGGCCTGCTGGCGGACGCCCTGTTCAGCCAGATCGACATCCACGTCGAGTACGGCGGTGTGGTGCCGGAACTGGCCTCCCGCGACCACGTGCGCAAGACCCTGCCCATGGTCGAGGAGGTGCTGGCGCGCGCAGGTATAAAAGGAAGCGAACTCGATGGCGTGGCCTATACCGCCGGGCCCGGCCTGGTCGGTGCGCTGATGGTCGGGGCGACCCTGGCGCGTTCGCTGGCCTGGGGCTGGGGTATCCCGGCGCTCGGCGTGCACCACATGGAGGGCCACCTGCTGGCGCCGATGCTGGAGGCGGAGCGGCCGGAGTTTCCCTTTGTCGCCCTGCTGGTCTCCGGCGGCCACACCCAGCTGGTGCGGGTGGACGGCATCGGCCGCTACCGCCTGCTCGGCGAATCCCTCGACGACGCCGCCGGCGAGGCCTTCGACAAGACCGCCAAGCTGCTCGGCCTGCCCTACCCGGGCGGCCCGCACATCGCCCGATTGGCCCTGGAGGGCAACCCGCAGCGCTTCGACTTCCCCCGGCCCATGGTCAACCGGCCGGGCCTGGACTTCAGCTTCAGCGGCCTCAAGACCTACGCTCTCAACACGGTGGAGGCCTGCCGGGGTGAGGAGGGCCTGAGCGATGCCGACAGCCGCGACATCGCCCGCGCCTTCGAGGATGCCGTCGTGGATACCCTGGTGATCAAGTGCCGCCGGGCGCTGCGCCAGGAAAAGCTCAAGACCCTGGTCATTGCGGGCGGAGTAAGCGCTAACACCAATCTGCGCGCTTCACTGACCGAGGCGCTGAAGAAGGAGCGTGCCCGGGTGTTCTACCCGGCGCCGCGTTTCTGTACCGATAACGGTGCGATGATCGCCTTCGCCGGCGCCCAGCGCCTGCTGGCGGGCCAGCGGGACGGGGACGCGCCCCAGGTGCGCCCGCGCTGGCCGATGGAAGAGCTGCCGCCGCTGGAGGGCGCCGCCTGATGGACATCGTCTACATCCGCGGCCTGCGCGCCGAGGCGGTCATCGGGGTCTACGACTGGGAGCGCAATATCCGCCAGCCGCTGGTCCTGCACCTGGAGCTGGCCAGCGACAACCGGGCCGCCGCGGCCACGGACGGCATCGCCGAGGCGGTGGACTACGACGCCATTGCAAAGCGGGTGATTGCTTTCGTCGAAGCGAGCAGCTTTCAGTTGATCGAGACGCTCGCCGAGCGGGTGGCGGAAATCGTGCGCGGCGAATTCGCCATTCCCTGGCTGCGGCTGACACTCAGCAAGCCCGGGGCGGTGGCCGCCGCGGAGGACGTCGGCGTCATCATCGAGCGGGGGCAGCGCCCCTGATGGCCCGCGTCTTCCTCGGCCTGGGCAGCAATATCGAGCGCGAGCGCTACATAACTGCCGGGCTGGATGCGCTGGCGGACCGTTTCGGTGCCCTGGAACTGTCCCCGGTGTACGACTGTCCGGCTGTCGGCTTTGACGGCCAGCCCTTCCTTAATATGGTAGTTGCCATCACCACCGATCTTCCGCTGGGTGAACTGGCCCGGGTACTGCGGCACATCGAGACCGAGCACGGCCGGGCGCCGGATGCCCCGCGCTTTGCCGCGCGGCAGCTGGATATCGATATCCTCACCTACGATGAGCTGGTCGGCGAGATCGACGGGGTGCGCCTGCCGCGCGGCGAGATCCTCGACTGTGCCTTTGTGCTGCGGCCGCTGGCGCAGCTGGCGCCGGAGCAGACGCTGCCGGGCGGGGCTGCCAGCTACCGGGAGTTGTGGGCCGGCTTCGCCGGTTCGCGGGATATCACCCAGGTCGCCTTTCAGTGGCGGGGCCGGGACGTGTCCGCGGCGGAATAGCCCGCCCGGTGGGCCTCCAGTACCCGCACCTGCTCCTGTTCCATGGCCGCGCCGATCGCCTTGCCGGTCAGGCCCTGAGCGGTAAAGGGCTGCGCCGTGACCGCGCGGGCGGCGAGCAGCGCAGTACGTAGGTAGTCCGCCTGCGGGTAGGGCCGATCCTCCAGTCCCGCCCGGCCCCGGGCATCCGCCTCGCAGGCCAGCAGGAAGGCCTCGAATCTTTCCGGCTGGCGCAGCGCTCCGGTGCCGCGCATCAACTTCAGCAGGGTCTTGCCGCGCAATTCCAGCGCCCGGTGGCAGTGCAGGTGGTATTCGCAGACCGCCAGGGCCAGCTCGCGGTAGCTGTTGGGCGCCTTCAGGCGTTCACAAACCGCCCGGACCGGCTTGAGCCCGCGCTGTTCGTGGGCGATATGCCGGGGCAACTCCGCCGCGGGGGTGAGCGCCTTGCCGAGGTCGTGCACCAGGACCGCGAAGCGCACCTCGGTGCCTGCGTTCAGCTTCACTGCCTGCTCGAGGCACATCAGGGTGTGCACGCCGGTGTCGATTTCCGGGTGGTAGGCCGGGGTTTGCGGCACCCCGAACAGGGCCTCGACCTCGGGCAGCAGCGCCGCCAGGGCGCCGCAGTCGCGCAAGACGCAGACGAACACCTCCGGGTTGCGCTCCCCCAGCGCCCGCTCCATCTCCCGCCAGACCCGCTCGATACTGAGGTGGGCCAGTTCGCCCTGGGCGACGATCTCGCCCATCAGGGCCAGGGTTTCGGGGGCGACGCTGAAGCCGAGATGGGCGTAGCGGGCGGCGAAACGGGCGGTGCGCAACACCCGCAGCGGGTCCTCGACAAAGGCGTCGGAGACGTGGCGCAGGACTTTGTCGGCAAGGTCGCGCTGGCCGCCGAAGGGGTCGATGATGCTGCCGTCCGCCGCCTGGGCCATGGCGTTGATGGTCAGGTCGCGGCGCAGCAGGTCCTCCTCGAGGGTGACGTCCGGCGCGCAGTGCACGACGAAGCCGGTGTAGCCGTGGCCCTGCTTGCGCTCGGTGCGGGCCAGGGCGTACTCCTCGCCGGTGTCCGGGTGGATGAAGACCGGGAAGTCCCGGCCCACCTGGCGGTAGCCCCCGCCGGTCATCTCGTCCGGTGTGGCACCGACCACCACCCAGTCGCGCTCGTGGACCGGGTATTCGAGCAGGGCGTCGCGCACTGCGCCGCCGACGAGGTAGGTTTCCATGGCTAGAGTTTAACCGTCGATGCGGTAGCGTTTCACGCTCTGCGGCTCGTCCCGGGCGCGGCCGTCCTTGCAGCGGCAGCGAATCATCTCGCCGGTCTCCAGGCAGTAGAGGGACAGCGCGCCGCCCCAGACGCAGCCGGAGTCGAGGCCGATGACGTGGGGGATGTCGGTGCAGCCCTCAAGCGAGGCCCAGTGGCCGAAGAGGATATTCTCGTCCGCCGCGGCGCGGTTGGGGTGGCTGAACCAGGGGGCGACGTCGCCCGCGTCCGGGTCCGGCCTGGGTCCCTTGCTCATCAGGTCGAGGGCGCCGTTGGCGGTGCAGTAGCGCATGCGGGTCAGGTAGTTGGTGATGACCCGCAGCCGGGTCATGCCGGTCAGCTCCTCGAACCAGATGTTGGGCTCGTTGCCGTACATGGCCTTGAGGAAGGCGGTGCAGTCGGAGCTCTGCAGCACATTCTCCACTTCGCGGGCGCGGCCGATGGCGTAGGGGATGCTCCACTGCGGCGGAATGCCGGCGTGCACCAGGGTGTGGCCGTACTCGCGGTGGATCAGCGGCCGCTGCACCAGCCAGCCGAGCAGCTGCTCGCGGTCCGGCGCGGCGAGGATCTTCTCCAGGGTGTCGCTGCGCGAGGGCTTGCGCACCCCGGCGGCCACCGCCAGCAGGTGCAGGTCGTGGTTGCCCAGCACCAGCACCAGGCTGTCGCGCATCTCGTAGAGGAAGCGCAGGGTCTTCAGGCAGCGCGGGCCGCGGTTGATGATGTCGCCCACCGACCAGAGCACGTCCCGCGAGGGATTGAAATCCACCGCTCGGAGCAGTGTCTTCAGCGGTTGCAGGCAGCCCTGAATGTCGCCGACGGCGTAGGTGGCCATGGTGCTCTCGCTTTCAGTTGAGGGCGGTGGGGGTGTGCAGGGTAAAGGGCGGGATGGGCACCTGGAACTGGTCCAGGGTCTCGGTGGGCGCTGCGTCGTCACTCAGGACCATGTAATAGCTGCCCTCCATGAAGCCGACCGGCGTGTTGATGGTGGTGCCGCTGGTGTAGCGGTAGGACTCGCCCGGGGGAATCACCGGCTGCTCGCCGACGACACCCTCGCCGCGCACTTCCTGCACCTTGCTGTCGGCATCGGTGATCACCCAGTGGCGGGAGAGCAACTGCACCGGCCGGCTGCCGGAGTTGCTGATGGTGATGGTGTAGGCGAAGGTGTACTGGTCTTCGTCGGGACTGGAATGGCCCGGCAGGTAGGCGGTTGCCACCTTGACCCGGACGTGCTCGGGATTGAATTCGGATTCAGCCATGGATTGCATTCGTGATGTCGATGAATTGCGGCAATTCCAGCGTTTCCGCCCGCGTCGCGGGGTCAATGCCCATCGCCTCCAGAGTGTCCATATCTATAAGGCCTTTGAGGTTATTGCGCAAGGTTTTACGGCGATGGGCGAAGGCCGATTGCACCACCTTGCGCAACTGCGCCGGGTCGCAGCCCGGCCAGGGGGAGGTGCGCCGCGGCACCAGGCGCACGATGGCGGACTGCACCTTGGGCGGGGGGTAGAAGGCTTCCGGCGGCACATCGAAGAGATGCGTCACCTCGCAGTGGTACTGGGCCATGATGCCGAGGCGCCCCCAGTGCTTGCTGTTCGGGCTGGCCGCCAGGCGCTGGACCACCTCCAGTTGCAGCATGAAGTGCATGTCGCTAATGACCGGGGCGAACTCCAGCAGGCGGAAGATCAGCGGGGTGGAGATGTTGTAGGGCAGGTTGCCGACCACCCGGATCTGCTCGCTGCCAGCGGCCAGCGCGGCGTAGTCGGCCTTGAGGGCATCCATGCTGTGCAGCTTGAAGCCGGGGTAGATGCTGAAGGCGGCGAGCAGGCCGGGGACCAGGTCGCGGTCCAGTTCGATCACGTCCAGCTTGCAGCCGCTGGGGGCGAGGGTTTCAGTCAGCGCGCCGCGGCCGGGGCCGATTTCGACCAGGTGCTCGCCGGCCTGCGGGTGGATCGCCCTGGCGATGGCGTCGATGACACCGTGGTCGGTGAGGAAGTTCTGGCCGAAGCGCTTGCGCGGGGCCTGCTGGCGGGGGGTATTGGTCATGGCGCCCATTGTACTGCACTGGCGGGGGATTGCCTGAGGAAGTTGCCGCCGGGGCGGCGATTGCAGTTCCCCGGGTCAATTCTGTTACACTTGCGCGCGCCCCGCGGGGCGGCAAATACATAACCTGGAACCCGTTTCACCCCGATGACCCTCTCACAGTACTTTGGCCTGGTAGACATGCATGCGCGTATGCTGCTGAAGGCGGATGCTGCCAAGTTCAAGCTGGGTTTCCTCTGGTGGTTCCTCGAGCCCCTCGCCTGGGTCTGCGTATTCTATGTGGTGTTTAACCTGATACTCGACTCGGGCAAGCGCTCGGGCGATTTCATCCTGTTCCTCGCCACCGGCAAGTTCGCCTTCATCTGGTTCTCGAAAACCGTGCTGCAGGCTTCCGGCAGCATCGTCAGCAGCCAGGGCCTGATAGGCAAGATCAACGTGCCGAAATCCCTCTTCCCGATGTCCGCGGTGCAGGAAAGCCTGTATCGCCAGTCGACGGTCTACCTGTTGATGGTGGTGTTCCTCTTGCTCAGCGGGTTGCAGGCGGATGTCGCTTGGCTGTGGATGATCCCCCTGCTGCTGGTGTTCTACCTGATGATCGTGGCCTGCAGTTTTATCGGCGCCTGCCTGGTCTGTATCGTCCGCGACTTCATGAAGTTCATCCCCCTCGGCATGACGTTCCTGATGTTCACCTCGGGCATCTTCTGGGATCCGCGCGGTATCGAGAACCCGCAGAAAGTCGAGTTGCTGTTCACCCTCAATCCGCTGGCTTTCATTATCGACGCGCATCGCCAGGTGATGATTCACCACGCGGCACCTGACCTCACACATCTGCTGGCAATCGGTGTGGTTTCCATCGGGGTTATCTACTGCGCCCTGTGGTTCATGCGTCGCTTCAGCCAGTACCTCGCACTGAAGGTGCTCACCTGATGAGCAGTGATGCCCGCGCTGTCATGCTGGAACTGGAAGATGTCTCTATCAACTTCCACACCAGCAAGGGCACCTTCGACCACGGCGTGCACCACGTGCTCAACTCGGTGTCGTTCAAGCTCTACGAGAACGAGACCCTGGGCATCATCGGCCGCAACGGCGTCGGCAAGACCACCATGTTGCGTATCATGGCCGGCATTCTCGCACCGACCAGTGGCCGGGTCCTGGCCAGCCCGGGCAAGACCGCTTCACTGCTGACCATAGGCCTCGGCCACAAACCCGACCTCAGCGGGCGCGACAACGCGCTGCTGTCGGCGATGCTGCAGGGCGCAAGCAAGCAGGAGGCCCTGGAGTTTCTCGAGCAGATCAAGGAGTTCTCCGAGCTCGGTGACTCCTTCGAGGAGCCGGTGAAAACCTATTCCTCCGGCATGAAGTCGCGGCTCGGCTTTACCACTGCACTGTTGACCCACGTCGATATCCTGCTGGTGGATGAGATCCTCAGTGTTGGCGACACGCAGTTCCGCGGCAAGGCCGAGCAGGCGATGAAGGAGCGGATCTGCGGCAACCAGACGGTGGTCTTCGTGTCCCACTCGGACAAGCAGATCAGCGAGCTGTGCGACCGGGTACTGTGGATCGAAAATGGCCGCGTCGCTGGCGAAGGCGAGCCCGACGAAGTGCTCGCGCTCTATAACAACAGCCTGAAACCGCGCTAGCTGTCGCTGCTCAGGGCCAGCACCTCAGGGTGGCTCTTGCGGTAATCCCTGCGAACCCCATCCCACACTGCCGCCGCGGTCACCGCGCGGAACTGCCTGCGCTCGTGGGCTTCGTAGTGGCGGGCGGTGAGGAAGAAGGACGGGATCTTGATCAAAAGGATCAGCGGATAGAACCAGCCGGAGGCGATCCGGTAGACCTCCAGCCGGTTGCGGAAGGTGTAGTAGACCTTCCACATCGGCCGGTAGACGTCCTGCTGGTTGACCAGGGTCTGGCAGTCGTGGGTGAAGTGGATGCCCGGTGCAAACCAGTGCTCGTAGCCGGCGCGGCGCAATTCCAGGACGTAGATGATGTCGTCGGCGTAGATGAACAGCTCGCTGCGCGGCAGGCCGATTTTGCCCTCGCGGATCAGCGACAGGCGAATGAAACAGCCGACAAAGGAGGATGCGTCGACCGCGATCGGCGTCGTCGAACGGTAGTCCTCGTGGCTGACATGGAAACCGTGGCGGCCCTGGCTCGCCGCGCCGAAGAACTCGCGGGCGTGCCAGAAGGGGTTGCGGCTGGGCCGGTTCATTTCGCTGATCGCGCCATCGGGCAGGAATACCGCCGCGGCGAGACTGCCGACCCGCTCGGGAATCTCCAGCGCCTGGAACTGGCTCACCACGTCGTTGGCCGGCCAGGCGTCGTCGTCGTAGCAGACCAGCCAGTCGGCCTCGGGCAATTGGGTGGCGACGTAGTCGAAGCCGCGCTGGAAGCCACCCGCACCACCGAGGTTGCTGCTGTTGTGCAGGACCACGAGTTCCGCATCGCGCTGGGTATCCAGCCAGTCCGCGCTGCCATCGGTGGAGCAGTTGTCGACCACCACCACCCGATAGAAGCCCTTGCCGAGACTGTGGGCGACAGTCTCCTGCAGCTTTTCCAGGCGGTTGAAGGTGACGATGACGGCGACGAGATTGCGGGGCATGGGCTTAGATGGGCGCTACGAAGAAGGCGGGAATCCGGGCGTTTTTACCCTGAAGGTCAAGGAAGCTGTCGGCGGCGTCCAGCGCCTCGGCGATGGTGACGTCCATGTCGAGGTAGCGGTAGGTACCCAGGCGGCCGATGAAGGAGACACCGGTCTCGCGCTCGGCGAGCGTGACATAGTCCCTGAGCATGGCCTGTTCGTCGGTCAGGCGAATGGGGTAATAGGGTATGTCGGCCTCTTCGCAGGCGCGGCTGTATTCGGCGAAGCACACCGACTTCGCATGTTCTTCCCAGGGGGCGAAGTGCTTGTGCTCCGCAATCCGCGTGTAGGGTACGCCGACATCGCCGTAGTTCATCACCGCGCAGCCCTGGTAGTCGCCCTCGCAGCGGATTTCCTTGAAATCCAGGGTGCGATAGCCGAGCCGGCCGAGTTCGTAGTCGAAGTAACCGTCGAGTGGGCCGGTGTAGAACACGTGCGCGTAAGCGCCGGCCTGGGAGCGCTGGAAGTGGCTGCCGAGGCTGACGCTGATCGCCGGGTGGTCGAGAATCTGCTCGACGATGGCGGTGTAGCCGTCCTTCGGCATGCCCTGGTACTTGTGGAAGAAATAGTTGTCGTCGTAGTTGAAGCGCACCGGCAGGCGCTTGAGGATGCTGGCGGGCAGCTGGGTTGGCGAGCAGCCCCACTGCTTCTGCGTGTAGCCCTTGAAAAACGCCTCGTAGAGATCGCGGCCGACGAAGCGCAGGGCCTGTTCCTCGAAGGTCTGCGGGTCATCGATGCTGAGATCCGCCTGGGACTCGATGAAGGCCTGCGCCTCGGCCGGTGACAGTGCCTTGCCGAAGAACTGGTTGATGGTCAGCAGGTTGATCGGCAGCGAGTAGACCTTGCCGCCGCTGGTGGTCTTGACCCGGTTGGTATAGGGCATGAAGGTGGTGTAGCGGTTGAGGTAGGCCCACACCCGCTCGTTGTCGGTGTGGAAGATGTGCGGGCCGTACCTGTGCACCAGCACGCCGGACTCGGCATCGCGCTCGGTGTGACAGTTGCCGGCGATATGGCTGCGGGCGTCGACGACATCCACGCTGTGACCGGCTTCGGCCAGTTCCCGGGCGATGACCGCGCCGGAAAAGCCGGCGCCTACAGCACAAAAATGAGCCATTATTCGAATTCCCCGCTCAGTATGCGTTCTTGTGAATGAAACCCCTGAACAGGGTCATGACGATGATCTTCAGGTCCAGCCACAGGGACCAGTTCTCGATGTAGTAAAGATCGTGTTCGATGCGTTGCGCCAGGTCGGTATCGCCGCGCCAGCCGTTGACCTGGGCCCAGCCGGTAATGCCCGCCTTGACCATGTGTTTCTGCATGTAACTGGGAATCTCGTCCTTGAACTGCTGCACGAACACCGGCCGCTCCGGCCGCGGGCCGACGATGGACATGTCGCCGCGCAGCACATTCCAGAACTGGGGCAACTCGTCGAGGGAGGTCTTGCGCAGGAAGGCGCCGACCGGCGTGGCGCGGCTCTCCCCCGCGCTGGCCCACTTCGGCCCGCTGGTGGCTTCGATATTCACCGGCATGCTGCGGAACTTCAGCATCTGGAACCTGCGCCCGTTCCAGCTCAGCCGCTCCTGGCGGTAGAACACCGGGCCCGGGCTGCTGAGCTTCACCGCCAGCGCGATCAGCAGCAGCAGCGGACTGATCAGGAGCAGGATCAGGGACGCGATCAGCTTGTCCTCGAAGGCCTTCACCCAGCGATTGAGCCCGTCCATCGGCGTGATCGAGATGTTGATCACCGACATATTGGCGATGGTGCTGATGGAGTGGTTGATCAGTCGGTAGCCGAAGAAGTCGGGCACGAGGCGAATATCTGCCGTGGTATCGCGCAGGTTGCGGATGATGTGCTCGATGGCATCCTCTTCCTTCAGCGGCATGGCCAGCCAGACCTGGTCGGCAGCGGTGTGCTTGACGTACTCGAGGCCCTCCTCGACGCTCCCGCGGTGTACCGCGGCCGGTAGTGAATCGGGCACGGCGGCGGAAAAGTAGGCGAGCACGTTGAGCCCGGTCTCGGGCGAGCGGGTCAGCGTTTCGTAGACCCGTTCACCGGTATCGCCCGCGCCGAAGATGATGATGTGGCGCAGGTTGTAGCCCTTTGCCCGCAGCGCCTTGAGCAGGTTGCGCAGGACAAAGCGGGTGGTGAGGATAGTGACGCCGCCGCCCGCGTACCAGATCACCAGCCAGGCCCGGGAGTAGCTCTCGGAGGTCTTGGTGATGACGGAAAGGGATGCGAGCATGGCGAACACGATGGTCCAGGCGATGACGACGGCGATGAATTCCTGCAGGTAATCCTCCCCCCGCCAGGGGCGATAGACGTCGAATGACTGGAACAGCAGGAACTGCAGCGGTATCGAGAAGAGCACGGCTATCTGGTAGAGCAGGAGGCTCGGCGGCGCATGGGAACCGGCGAATACGATTAGGTAGCCGATGGCGCAGAACAGCAGGGAGGCTGCGACATCGGTCAGGCGCATCAGCCAGAGGAGGATGGCCGAGTGTTCGCGAAAATGGCCCTTGAGCTGCACGTTTTACCTTGTTCCGGGCGAATTGAATCCACTTCCCTTTGGGGTGGCCAGCTGCGCTGCCGGGCTACTCCAGGCAGGGGGAAATTATGCCACAGCCGCGCGGTGGTCTGTAGCCGCGCCGGGGTAAGCGCGCTGCGGGAAATTTTTTCCAACAGGGGGCCGAGTGTTTGTTAAGGTGGGCCAGCCCGAGCGGGCTGGCCACCAGCAGGAAGCAGCACCGCGTTAATTAAAGGAAGTGAAAGATGACAGAGGATCGCAAGGCGCTTCCCGCCTGGGTGGAGCCGGGAAGTTGCGGCTTCGTTTTCGCCACCACCGGGGCAGCGTACACCACGCTCGCCCGCAGGGCGGCGCGAACCCTGCGCCAGGTCATGGCGGATGTGGCGGTGGACCTTTTCACCGACCAGCCGCTGGAAGACCCGGTATTCGATCGCATTCACCGCCTCGAGCACGGCTGGTTCCGGCCGAAGATGCAGGCGCTGCGGGAGAGCCGCTTCGAGAGAACCATTCTGCTGGACGCCGATATCCTGGTGCTGGCAGATATTACCGAGGTCTTCGCCATGCTCGAACGCTGCGATCTCGCCGCGGCCGAGGGTTTTGGCCGCCAGGAGACGATGTTTCTCAACAGTCGTGAAGTGCCCCGCAGCTTCCCGCCCATCAACAGCGGCGTGCTGGCGGCGCGGGCCTCCGGGGCGCTGGTCGATTTCTGCCTGCGCTGGGAGCAACAGGTAAGGGAGAGCGCCTCGGTCGTCGACCAGTCCTTCTTCCGCCAGCTGCTCTTCAAGGAAGGCAGCCTGCGCTTCCTGCCGCTGGGTGCGGAGTACAACCTGCTGGCCATCGACCGGCTGGATCACTGGATCAAGTTCCAGGGCGCCCCCCGGGTGCTGCATGTGCAGGACCTGCACGATCGCCCCCCGGGGGACCCCATGGCCGTATTCACCCTGGCCGAGGCCATCGGTGAGCACAGGGCCGCTCACGTCAGGCGCCTGCTCGCCGCCGACTGGTCGCTGGGGGGAGACTCCAACCGCCCGGCGCCGCCACCCGCGAAAGCGTGGTCCGCGGCGGGACAGCAGCCGGGTGGCCAGCGCCCCAGTCTGCTGCGGCGGGTGGTGCGCCGGATTCGCCGGGAATTGCGCCGGGAGGCGCCGCCAGCAGCAAAAGGCAAGCCACCGGCGCGAGCGCCGATCAGCGTATACCAGAGCGCGGTACTCGGGCTGGCCGCCACGCGCCCGAAGCTGAAGATCTGCGTGGTCGGCGCGAACGACGGCAAGACCGGTGACCCGATCTACCCGATGGTCTCGAAGCACCTCAATACCGGCAGCGAGCTCATTCTGATCGAGCCGCAGTCCTTCCTGATCCCGTTTCTGCAGCAGCACTACGCCTTCCACCCGGATACCCGGGTGCTGAACCAGGCCATTGGCGAGGATGGCGTACTGTCCCTGTTCGGTGTGCGCCAGGAGTTCTGGGAGCAGATCAAGCCGGCCTATGCCGCGGGCTGGCCGACCTATAGGGCGCCGACGGGCATTACCTCGAACAATCGGGAAAAGGTCGTGAACTGGGTGAGGAAATTCGGTCCGGAATCGATCGACGCCGAGGCGGCGGTCGAGCAGATCGACGTGCCCTCGCGGCCGCTGTTACCGACGCTGCTGGACGCGGGTGTGGCGCCGCCCCTGGATATCCTGCAGATCGATACGGAGGGTTTCGACGACCAGGTGGTCTATCTCTCCGATCTCGAGACGACCCGGCCGACGATCATCTACCTCGAGCATATCCACCTGCCCCAGGACAGGCGCAAGCAGCTGTGCGAGTACCTGGAGAAGTCCTACATCGTCACCCTGCTGCCCCAGGACCTGCTGGCGATTCGCCGCCCGGGCAGCTGACTTTCCCGCACTACCTGCGGTAGAGCGATCGCGCCAGCGCCAGCTTTTGCCCGGCCAGGCTGCGGCTCCTCGCGGCGAAGTCCGGCGCCAGTGTCGGCTCGGGCAGCTCCCCATGTGGCTGCACATCCAGCGCGGAGCCCAGGCTCCAGCCGCTACCGAGCGCCAGCAGCGACTGGTGCTTGATGGCGTAGTAATCCGGGTCGAGGGAGAGGGCCACGCCGGCGCAGCCCTGCGCCGCGGCGAGCAGGTGCATATGGAAGCGCGAGGTGAGCCACACCTGCCCGGGCTTGAAGGGAATGCCGTGGTTCCAGATATGCCCGAAGGGGAAGAAACTCGCCTCCGGCAGCTCGCCCGCGAGCGCCAGGTAGCAGCGGGCATCGACCGGCGGGATGGCCTCGACAAAGCCCACACCGCGGCCCCCCGGGTGGAGGCAATGCCTGCGGACAAAGCCGAGGGCTGCTGCGCGCAGCGCCGCGTCCTGCCCGGGCTGGGTGAAGTCACCCTGTATCAGGACCATCACCTCGGGGGCGTCCGCGCTGCGCCCCGGGGGCGGCTCCCAGTTGAGGCCGAGGAAGGCATCGTCGCAACCGGGCGCCACGCCGAGTGCATCGCTGCTGGCGCTGTCGCGGGCCTCGGCGTGATCAAACTCACCCAGCAGGTCGGCCAGGTAGCCGAGGTTGCTCTCCCGCATGGGCAGAAAGCCGATGCCGGTGGTGTAGAGCCGGGCGCCGGATATCGCCCGCGCTTCCACAAGTCCCGCCAGTACCCCGACGTGGGCGGGCCAGAGGTCGTTGATGTAGCCGCCGCCGATGGCGTGCAGGATGTGGGAGCCGCGCAGGATCTCGATGCCGATATCCACTGCGGGCGAGCCAAAATTGCGCACCCGCTCGCGAACGTAGTCGCCAATCTGCCGGCTGTCGTTGCCGCTGGTTTGCCGGCTCAGTTCCCAGAGTGTGCTGGTGGTGTGCAGGCGCGGGTGAATGCCGTAAAGGAAAGCGGCGGCCCGCCCGGGGTCGGGGCAGTCCAGCCAGACCTCGGCGTCCGGCCTGTGTTTCGCCAGGAACTGCAACCAGCTGCGGGCGATGTACTCGTCGCCGTAGTTGGGGCAGCCGGCGACGGAAACCAGGTAGATCCGGCTTGGTCGACTGGCCTCGCGAGCCCTCCTGGCGAACCTGCGCAGGGCATTCCCGCTGTCTCGAGCGGTATTTCTCAGGGACATGCTAGTTTGCTTTTATCCGTGCGTGCCGTAACTGGCAAATCACTATAATATCGGGAAATTTGGCCCGGGGGAGCTATTGTTTGGCGCTCTTCCGGCCACGCCGGATTTGCGCGGTGCTCGCAGGCAATTTCACCGTCGCGGGAGAACCAACCGCCTGCCTGTCTTGGTAGACTTGCGGGCGCACAAATCATCGTTCGGAGAAATCAAGTTGCGGACTCTTTACTTGCATGTTGGTACGCCCAAGACAGGGACTACCGCGCTGCAACACTACCTGAGGGATAACCGGGAGTTCCTCAGGCAGAGATCGGTGATCATCCCCAACTCTACCCGGGTCAACAACGAAGAGTTTTCCCTCATGGTGCGGGACCGGGACGACCAGAGCCTGCGTGCCTACCTGAAGCAGTTCGCCGCTATCGCCCCGGAGGGCAAGTTCGTACTGAGTTGCGAGTTGCTCTACTCCATGCCGCTGCATTACTGGTGGATCGACTACGCCCGCGGTGATCGCTCCACGCAGGATTACGATGCCGGGAGCTACATCACGGAAAAGCGGGATTACCTGCTGTATTTACAGCGCATACTGCAGCCGCACTTCGATGAGATAAAAATAGTTGTCGTCCTGCGCCGGCAGGACCGCTTCCTCAATTCCGCCTACATCGAAGGCGTGCAGTTCTGCGTTTCGATGGCCAAGGAGGAATACGCGCGGTTGTTTGCCTTCGAGTGCGATTATTTGGCGAACGTCAATCTCTTCGCCGAGGTGTTCGGCAAGCAGGCCGTGCTGGTCGAGTCCTACGAGAGTGCAATGAGTTCGGGCGGGGTGCAGGCGGCCTTCAGCAAGCTGCTGGGCGTGGAACTGAACGAGGCCTACAGCAGCCAGCGCAGCGTGAATGTTTCCCTGACCGAGGATCTCTACCACTTCAGGCGCCGTTTCAACCGGGCGCTCGATAAATTCTACTTCCCGCGGGCGGGGGTGCTGTTTGACATCCACGCCTATACCGAGCGCCTGTTGATGCGCGCCGAGCGCACACCCGGAACCAAACTGTGTGTTTTTTCCAGGGAGCAATCGGCCCAACTGCTTCGCGATCACGCGGAGGGCAACCGGCGCGTGGCGATGGAGTTCCTGCAGCGCGATACATTGTTCGATGATGCGCCTCCCGCGGAATGTACGCTGCAGCGCGAGGATATCAGCGCCGACGAGTACACGGACTTCCTGACCTGCATCCTGCTCATGCACATGGTCAGGGAGAAGGTGAGCAAGGAGGCGCCGTTGCGCAGGTTTGCCTCGATGGTGCCCCGGGGCTTGAAGCATACTGCCCTGGTAACCCGGCTGAAACAGTGGGTGAGGCGCTGAGCGGCTAGCCCTCCGCGGGCGTTTTCAGCGCGGCTCTGAGCAGTTCTGCAAGCAACTCATCGGGCAGGATTTCAGCCAGCCGGTCCACGTCTTCCGCAGCGTAGGCAAGCGCTGTTCGCGCGTCGCCCTGCGGGGAGTGGAAGAGCTCTGCCAGGTCGGTGCGGTAGCGTTTGCGCACCCACTCGTTACTGGGGCGGTAGCGCTCGAAGGCGCGCTGGCGGAGCGAGGGGGAGATAAGCCTGCTGGTGCTCGAGCTGTCGCGAATCCCGGGGCTGGCGAGAATCTGCTGGTAGATGCTGGCGCGGGCTGCCCGCGGCAGTTCTATCCGGTTGAGGCGCGAGAGCAGCACGATTGTCTCGGCCGTCGGCGTGACGTTAGCGTCCGTGCCGCGCGCCAGTCCCGCCTGCGCTTCCGGTCCCAGCCCCAGGACATGGAGAAAGTCGGTTACGGCGTCCCCGCCCTGCAACTGGGCGCGCTCGAAAACGCGCAGCACGATGTTCTCGCGTCCGAAGGCCTGTTCCCAGGGCCTGAGCAACCTGTCATAGCACAGCCATTGCTGTTCGAGCGTAGCCAGAAAGCGCGTTTCCGGCGGGTCGCGATGATAGGCGCCGGCCTTGACGTTCTGGGCATAGTTCGACTCGAAGAACAGGTCCTGGCGCCGCAGGTAGACAACTATCCTTACCTCGAACGGGCTGAATACCCGCCTGAGCAGTTGCAGCGCTTTCCTGCTCTGCCGGCCGAGGTGGAAAAAAGCTTCACTCGATACGACTGCGGCGGGAGCGGGGCTCTGGCAGACAGCAGACACCAGTTCTTCTGCAATCTCGTCGAGGGAGGCGCCGGGCTGGATGCCCGACTGCCGGGCAAGCCCGAATTTATTCCGCATCGCCCAGGCCAGGTCGTGGTGAGCCTGGCGTGCGGCAAAGGTGGGTGGGTAAAACACCCCCATTTCCGCCAGCGCAGCCCGGTTGCGGGTGAACACGTTCTGTATCGAGGTGGTCCCGGTTTTGGGGCTGCCGATATGCAGGTAAAGCGTTTTCATGGCCCTTGCGCTTCAGCCCGTACTGAACAGCAGTTTGCGCAGGGGAGCGGTATAGGCCTTGAGGGCCTTCTTCAGCCGCCTGCGCAGGTGCAGCCGGTAGAAGCGGTTGTGCCTGATTGCCCGGTAGAGGGGCAGCACTTCGGCGCTGACGTATTCGCCTACACCGTCGCCGAAGCCGATCTTCTCGAAGTCGACGCCGTCCTCCAGTGCCTGCTCGATCATCGTCCTCGCATTGCTGTAGAAGAGTGCCCTTGGTTCGCCGGCCAGGCGGTTGGCGTGAAACACGCAATCGAATATCTGGTGGACGTAAAAGCTCTGCTTGAAGCTGTCGAACCTGCCGTGTTCCTCGAGGAAGGTTCTGATCACCGCGTAGTTCCGGAACATCGCCAGCGCCCGTTCCGGGTTGGTGCTGGAGGAGCCCGGAGCGAAAACCCGGTAGTTGTATACCGAGCGGTTAACCAGGTAGATATCCGGCACCAGGGAGTAGGTCATGAATTTCCACACCACGTCCTGGTAGGCGGCGCCCTGGGTCTCCAGCATCCTGATCGCGTTTTCCTGCAGGAAAGCGCGGCGGTAGAGGGCTGTCCAGATGGAGGATTCGTAGATCATCAGCTCCAGTGACGCAGCCGGGCTGAGCGGGCCATCGACACCGCCGGTCAGGTGGGCCAGCGGGCAGTCCTGCAGCCTGCCGTCGTCGAGGATCTTGGTGAACTCGGCCTTGACGATATCCCGCCCGGAAGTACGCGCTGCCGTGTACAGCGTGTACAGCATATCCGGGTCCACCCAGTCGTCGGTCTCGACGATGGCGATGTACTCGCCGGTCGCGAGCTCGAGGCCGCTGTTGATCGCCTTGCCGTAGCCGCCGTTGGCCTGGTGCACCGGCCGCACGCGGGCGTCGCGGGCGGCGTACTCGTCGATGATTTCGCCGCAGCGGTCGGGGCTGCCGTCATCCACCGGGATGACTTCGATATCCGCGAGGGACTGCGCCAGCACGCTGTCGAGGCATTGCCGCAGGAAGGGCTCGACGTTATAGACGGGCAGGACGACCGAGATCAGGGGGCCGGGCATAGTGCTGGGTCGCCCTGGTTGGCGAGACGCTGAGCGTGCAGTTGCTCGTAGCGTTCGATGTCGCTGACGTTGCGGTAGCGCTGCATATAGCCGGTGTACAGGCTGGCGCTCTCCTGGCGAATCTCTTCCAGCGTCGCTGGCTGCTCGATCGCAGCGCGCAGAATCTGCGCCAGTTCTTCCCAGGAGGCTGCCAGGTGGAAGTGGGAAGTGGCGCCGATACCCTGGCTCGACTCGCGGGTACAAATCAGTGGCAGGCCGTGGGCCAGCGCTTCGACGCACTTGATCTTCTGGCCGGATGCAAGCTGGTCCGGATTGATGATCAGGTCACACTGCGAGTAAAAACTCTCCAGGCTGTCGACAAAGCCCAGCAGGCGGACGTGCTGTGGATAGTTCTTGCGCTCCAGCTCACCGCAAATACTGCCGGCAATCAGCAGTTCGAAGCCGCCGAGATCCGCGCTGGCCTCGATGAAACCGTTGATCGCGGTGATATTGGGGCGGTGCGACGAGGCGAGATAGCCCACGCGCAGCGGCGAGTGCCGCGAGGAGCCCTGGCTGGCGGTGCCGGCCGGGCCGGGGAGATAGGGGAAGGTCAGCACATTGGCGATGCCCAGGTCGGTGCGGAAGAAGTCTGCCTCCTTGTCGGTAATCGCCAGCACCAGGTCGGCGCGGGCGAGCCCCCGGGCTTCCTCCTCCGCCGTGGTGGAGAAGAAGTACACCGAATCCTCGCCACCGCTCTCGCGGATGCGGCTGTTCCTCCGGGTGAACACATCGTGGGTCAGCAGCAAGCCGGTGGTGTGTTGCGGCAGGGCGTCCAGTGCGCCGCTCAGGTAGACATAGCTCACCAGGCAGAACTCGTAGCGGCGCAGGCGCGACAGGGCGATGACGAACTGGACCAGGTCCTGCCCGCACCAGTCGTCGATGTGGTGAACGTCGAGTTCCGCCTGCGCCAGGTTCCTGCGCAGGCGGTTGTAATCGTCCACCCGCGAGCAGATATGGAAGGTGTCGCGGCAGTATTTCGGCCGGGGGCGCCAGTTGTTGCGGCTGTAGACGATGAGGTCGACCTTGTAGCCCGCGTCGATGAAGGTGCGGCAGACCGAGTCGTTGTACTTGCTCGCCGCGTCCGGGCCGTAGAAGGGCACGATGCAGAGGATGGCCTTCTCGCCGGGCTCGTCCAGTGGCGGCACCAGCGGCAGCAGGACCTTGTTGGGGGGCGTTTTGCTCCCGCGCAGTTCGCCCTCCTGGGCCTTGTCGATCAGTGCCCGCACGCCCGGATGGTTGATCACTGCACTGACAAGGCGCCAGGCAAGCTTCCCGGGCGGCGAGTGGTAGATGCTGCGCAATAGGCGCTTGTACCTGCTTTCGGCGGTATTCATGTTCCGGGTCGCATTAGTTTCCGGGCAGGGCCGTGTCGACCTTGCTGCCCTTCCTGCTGGCGCCGTGAAAACTGGTGGCGAGCAGCAGGACGGCAATCGGGATCGTGTAAATGGTAGCGCGATTCACCTGGGTGTAATCGAGAGCGTATTTATAGCGATCAGTGAAATAGTACACGAACAGCACAAAGCTGCAGCTCAGGATGAGCCCGAGGGCGGCGATGAAACTGTTGGCGAGGTGCGCGGGGCGCAGTGCGAGGATGGCCAGCGCGGGCAGCACGAGGTACCAGAGAATGTTCCAGTTGAGCATCAGGAAATTGGCAGTGAGCATCGCCGCGTGCACGGGGTGGTACTCGAGTGGATGCTGGCCGATATAGGGCAGGGCGATCAGCTCCCGGGAAATACTCACCCGCCCCATGCCCGGGATTACAAAGTCCGGCTCGATCATGAATACCGCCACCAGAGCGGCGATGCCGGCGCCCAGCAGCAGGACCAGCCACTGCCGCTTCAGGCCGGGCAGGGTAATGACCAGCAGTGCCAGGGCGATCGCCGCCATTATCAGGCCGGGAACCTTGAGCTGGGCACAGAACAGCGCGAGCACCAGCGCGATGACGAGGTAGGGCCACCTGCGGGTCTCGTCCCAGGCGATCACGGCAAACACGCTGCAGCCAAACAGCGCCGCTACCCAGCTGTCGGCGTAGCCTGCCAGCGCCGTATGCACGTTGAGAAAGGGAATGCTGAGCAGCAGGTAGGTCGCGATCATGCTCAGGTAGGCCGGCAGCGCGAGCAGGCGCAGGGTGCCGTAGAGTGTGAAGCCCAGTGCGATGCTGACGAACACCCAGGGCAGGTAGACCAGCGTGGTATCGGCAGTGCCCGCGCCGAGCATGCCCCAGAGCTGGATCAGGGGAATGCCGTCCGGGTATTTCCACGCCTCGAATGCGCCTAGCGTGTAGTCGAGCTCCGTCGCCGGAGCCTGCATCCAGGCCAGCGGGTGGACGAAATCGACCAGTTCCCTGTAGTGGAACCAGACCACTGCTTTGGGTGCCCAGTTCATCCACGCGTCCCAGGGGTACAGCGGGCGCAGCACGACCTCCTGCAGGATGGTGCCGTAGCGCAGGGCCAGCAAGCCCAGCAGTAGCGCCACGATGAGCGGCTCGGCCCGGCCCACCGCCGGCGTCGCCGGGCGGCGCCGCGCGGGTTGCCGCCAGGCCAGCCCAGCCCCCGCCAGGGTCAGTCCGGCGAGGGCCGCGGCAAGGCCGTTAAAGTTGAGCGGGATACCGCACAGTGACCACAGCCGGAGGCCCAGCGTGGTGAGGAACAGCCCGACCAGGTAGCCATAACCGGCGATCAGCCAGTGGTTCCAGCGCTCGCTCCGGCCCAGCAGCCAGTAGACCCAGGTACTACCGAGGAGCCAGGGCAGCAGGGAGGAAAGCACGACGCCGGTCAGGGAAATGTCCGGGCTCACGGTGCACCTGTATAGCGATAGAGCTTGCCGGGGCCTTCATGGTCGATGGCCTCGACTGCGATGGCGTGCTTGTCCCACTTGAGCGTGGCGGATTTCTTCCGGTACTTGAGGTTCGGGATCGCGTCCAGCACCAGCAGGTAATCGCCCGGCTGCAAATGGCGCCGGGGAGGATAGGCGTCGAAGTTGTAGATATTGTGCGGCAACAGGTAGAACTGCATCTTCAGCCGCCGGTAGTCGCGCCGTGGCGAGTCGTGCAGGAGGTAGATTTTCACCCCCGGTTCCGGCAGCACCTCGCGTTTCAGGTACTGGGCGTACTGGTAGAGATCCGCATCCAGCTCGGCGAGGTGCTTTTCGTGTTGTGTCTTGCCGCCGAAGACGAGCCGGGTCTCGGCCAGCTGCGCCGACAGGTTGTGTTGCCAGAGCAGGTCGATTACCAGCCAGGGCACGAGCACCGCCAGCAGGATGGCGAGGCGGATGTCGCTGGCCAGGGCCAGCCGCGCGAGCAGCAGCAGGCCCACTGCAGCGGCCGCCCAGCAGGCCATGGCCAGTGGCCGCGCCAGTTGCGGGTCGTAGGGCCCGCCCATCAGGTGGTGGGCGGAGATCTGGCTCCAGGTTTCAAGGCCGGCCCACTGGGCCCAGATGGCGCGGACGAAATTCCAGCTCGAGGTCGGCAGCAAGGTGAAATCGCCGATGACCTGGGTGTCGCCGCGCAGTTCGCCGTATATGTCGAAGCCGACTTCGGTGATGCTGCCCTTCCAGTGGGGATGATTTGCCAGCAGGGCGATCGCCGTGCCGTCGCCGGTATCCGGCAGCGCGACGTGGTGGGTGGTGTCGGGCTGGTCGGCGGTACGCCAGATGAAATAGTAAAAGCTCACCGGGTTGCGCCCGCTGACCTGGTACTCGACGAAAGGATAGTCGGCCGAATTGAAGCCGACGCGGCGGGTGAAAATTGCCCGCGTGTCGCCGGCGCTGCCTTCGAGCCGGGTAATTTGCAGTCCGCCGGTCGCGGCGGGCTTGCCGGCGCCGCGGCGGGCGATCAGGTCCCCGCTGTCAAAGCTCCAGGGCCGCGCCGTGCCACCCGCGGCGGCTGCGCGCTGCTGTGCCAGTTCAGGCGAGAGCCAGAGGTAAAGCGGGGCGAGAATGAGGGCGCTGAGCAGCAGTGCCGCGAGCGCACCGGCCAGCCCGCGACCCAGGTCGCCGAAACCTGGATAGCCCCTTCCCTGTGCCTGTTCGGTTAGCTTGTTCCCTGCCACCTGGCTCATCGTCGCTACTGGTCTATGGTCTAGTCCGTGATGCTTGCAGCTGCGTCACTCGCTGCAGCGCGAATCGCGTCCCACTGCGCCAGCGACCGGGCATAGCCGGAAAAATACTCGCGGGCAGTGGTGAGTACTTCAGCTTCGGGCATCCCCGCCGGGATGCCGCTGATGTCCGTCAGTAGCGCCGGCGCCTGCATGGCCGCGCCGAGATTGGCCACACTGCGCTGCAGCCAGTCCTGCCAGGTCGGCGGGCGGATGCTGCCGTCCTGGAGGTAGGCGTTGAGCCGCGCAAACTCGTTGCCCTGTGCCTGCGCGACCTCGCGGCGGTACTCGTTCAGCAGGTCGCGATCACTGGTCTCGCCCAGCGCGGCGAAAGTGGCTGCCAGGGCCTGCAGGCGGATGGCGGCGGATACGCCGCGGCTGTAGAGGGTGCGGTCGGTGATGTACTTGTTGACGTTGAACTTGCCCTTGCCGCTGGCGGGCTCCGGCGAGGGGTTGCCCCGGCGTGCATCCAGCGGCAGGTGCGGCACGTTCCAGTCGTACTCCAGCACCGCCGCGTTGGGGTGCAGGTACTCGGTCATCGCGCCGAACAGGTAGTCCTCGCCGCGAAAGACCGGGAAATAAGGGGGCAGCAGCGCGGTGTTGTCGAGGCCGGTGACCTGGGAGATCACCGCCAGCTTGCTGAAGGTCGGGCGAGCCTGGCCCATCCAGTAGCAGCGGCTGGCCAGCGCGCCCTCGAGGCCGCCGGGGAAGTTGTCCAGGCGCCGCGCCGAGCTGCGTTCCAGGGTGTAGATCCACTCCGTCCCCGGGGTGCCGGGATCGCCCACCGTGCCCGACTGGGTGATGAGTACCGGGGAGCTGGCGTCCCACTGGCCGAGGTAGGCGGAGTTGGCGCCGGCCAGGTCCGCCGGCTCCAGCGGCCGCCCGGCCAGCTTGCCGATTGCCTGGCCCATCTGCAGGCCGAGGCACTGGGCGTGGCCGGTGAGCGGGTCGAATTCGTTGCGGCTGGTGCGCGCCTGCATGTCCTGCGGATTCTGGTAGAAATCCACCGCGCGCTCGGCCTGGCCGAATTGCAGGCCGGCTTGCGGATGCGGTGCCGCCACGGTAGTGCAGAGGACGTCGTCGTCCATGATCACCGCCCGCTTGCCGACGGAGAGCAGCAGGCACAGGTTGCGCGCCAGGCCGTAGGTTTTCTGCGCCGCCCAGCGCTCGCGGTCGAGGAGGAAGCGGATGGCCTCTTCCTGGGCGGGCAGCGCGGCGATCATCGCGTCCATCAGCGCCCTGGCCTCGTCGGCGCCGAAGTACTGCATGTTGCGCGGGCAGGTCAGGTTGAACTTCTCCACGCAGTCCCGGTTGCGCGCGGCGTTGGCCGGGTCGCGGGAGTCGTCGACCAGGAACAGGGCCTCGTGGCGGCTCAGGTTGCCGGAGCGGAGCATGGTCTCCAGCAGCCGCTCGACGGCTTCCGGCCGGTCGCAGGTGATGATGAAGCCGCGCGTGGCCGGCAGGTCCAGCGCCGGGGGCACAGCCCGGTTGAGCCGCTCGCAGACCTGCTCCGCGCTCACCATCAGCCCGGCGTCCCTGACCATGCCCAGCACTTTCATCACGTCGGCCTGCTGGCCGGCCAGCTCGGGAATGCTGGCGGTGAGCACCTCGGCGTGCTGCTCGAGGGTGCGGAAGATGCGGCACAGCTGCATGCTCTGGGCCACCGGCGGCGCGACCAGGAACTGGGCACCGCTGTCGCGGTTGATCAGCAGCACCCCGCCGTTCTTCATATCGACCAGTTCGCACTCGGCGAAGGCGTAGAGGCCGGAGGCCGGTTGACTGGCTGTGCTGGGAGCGTCGGACATGGGAGGCTACTGGGAGAAAATGAGCGGCTAATTCTAGGGATGCGCCCGGAGGCTGTAAACCGCGCCGGGAAGTCGCCGGGTTTTCGCTAGCCGCCGCCGGCCCGGTTGCCGGCCAGTTCGATGGCGAGTTGCAGCGCGGCGCCCATGCTGCCGGGGTCGGCGCGGCCGCTGCCGGCGAGATCGAGGGCGGTACCGTGGTCGACGGAAGTGCGGATGATCGGCAGGCCGAGGGTGATATTCACCGCGTTGCCGAAGCCGGCGTACTTGAGCACCGGCAGGCCCTGGTCGTGGAACATGGCGAACACGGCGTCGCTCTCGCCCAGCAGCCTGGGGTTGAAGGCGGTGTCCGCCGGGTGCGGGCCGCTCAGTCGCAGGCCCTCGGCGCGCAGGCTTTCGAGGGTGGGAATGATGGTGTCCAGTTCCTCGCGGCCGAGGTGGCCGCCCTCGCCGGCGTGGGGGTTGAGGCCGAGGACGGCGATGCGCGGTTCGGCCACGGCAAATTTCTGCTGCAGGTCGCGGTGCAGGATGCGCAGGGTCTGGGTGAGCAGGGTCGGGGTGATGGCATCGGGCACCGCGCGCAGGGGCAGGTGGGTGGTGGCCAGGGCCACCCGCAGGTCGCCCGCGACCAGCATCATCACCACCCGGGGGGTGGCGGTACGCTCGGCGAGCAACTCGGTGTGCCCGGAGAAGGGGATACCGGCCTCGTTGATGATCGATTTCTGCACCGGTGCCGTGACCATGGCGGCGTAGCGCCCGGCCTGGCAGCCGGCGACGGCGCGGTCGAGGGTTTCGACCACGTAGGCGGCGTTCGCCGGGTCGAGGCTGCCGGGTGTGCAGGGGGCGCCGAGGGCGACCGCTTCGACCAGCAGTTGTCCCGGGCGATGGGGGCGGCTGGGGGCCGCGGGGTCCAGTGCTACCAGGCTGACGGGCAGGCCGAGCAGGGCGGCGCGGGCCTCGAGCAGGGCCGGGTCGCCGATCGCGACGAGCTCGGCGTCCCAGTCCTGCTGGGCCGCCGCCAGGACCACGTCGGGGCCGATGCCGGCGGGCTCGCCGCAGGTGATGGCTATCCGCTGCACGGCGTCAGCCCGGGCGCCCGCGGCGGGGGCGCGGCTTACTTGATATCGACAAAGGCCTCATCGCGAATCTGCCGCAGCCAGGCGTCCAGCTCTTCCTGGTACTTGCGCTGGTGGAGGTAGTTCATGGCCATGTTCTTGCGCGCGCGGTCGGTCATGTCCTGTTCGCGGCGGTCTTCCACCTGCAGGATGTGCCAGCCGAACTGGGTGCGGACGGGCGCGGAAACCTCGCCGATAGCCGTCTCGTTCATGGCCTGGTCGAACTCCGGCACCATCTGCCCGGGCATGGTCCAGCCCAGTTCGCCGCCCTCCTGGGCGGAGCCGATATCCTCGGAGTTCTGCCGCGCCAGGGTGGCGAAGTCCTCGCCGTTCTCGACGCGGGTGCGCAGTTCCAGCACCTTTTCCCGCGCCTGCTCGTCGCTGAGGATTTCCGAGGGCTTGACCAGGATGTGGCGCACCTTGGTCTGGTTGACGGTCATCTGGCCGCCGCCGCGCTGTTCGGCGAGGTTGACCAGGTGGAAGCCGCTCTCCGACTGGATGACGTCGGAGGTCTGGCCGACCTCGAGGGTGGGCACGACATCGGCAAACAGGGAGGGGATGTCGGCGGCCTTGCGCCAGCCCAGGTTGCCGCCGCTGAAAAGGTAGGGGCCGGGAGCGCTGACCGCTTCCTCGAAGGCGGTGCCGGCGCGGATGCCGGCGAGCACCTTCTCGGCATAGGCCCGGGTTCGCTCGACCTCGTCCTCGGGGGCGTCCGGGGACACCGCCAGCAGTGCGTGCAGCACCATGTACTCGGGCTGGGTCAGCTTCTGCCCGTCCTGGGTGGCGAGGAAGTTGTCGACTTCCTGCTCACTGATTTCGATGCGCTGGTTGACGTTGCCCTGCTGCACCCGCTGCAGGATCATCTCATTGCGAATGTTGGCCCGCGCCTCGTTGTAGGAGCGGCCCTGCTGCTCCAGCACCGCGCGGAACTGTTCCAGGGTCATGCCGTTCTGGGTGGCGATACGCTGCATGGCCTCGTTCAGTTGGGCATCGGTAATGCGCACGCCGACCCGCTGGCCCATTTGCAGCTGGATGCTCTCGAGGATCAGCCGGTCGAGGGTCTCGCGGATGATTTCGTCTTCCGGCGGCATGTCCACGCCGGCTGCCTGCAGGTTGGCCTTCACCGCTGCCACCCGCTCGCGCAGTTCGCTGGCCATCACCACATCGTCCTCGACGATGGCGACCACCTGGTCGAGCATTTGCGTTTCCGCCTGGCTGTTGCCCGCCAGCGCGGCGCCCAACAGGCAGGCGCTGAGCAGGTAATGCTTAATATTCACTGTCGACGAACCCTCGAATCATGTCTCTCATAAGGCCGCTGGCCCGGCTGCCAAAGCCGCCCATGCCCTTGAGAATAAACTGGAACTGTATGGATTTTTCCCGCTCGAGTTGCGGGTCGTTGAAGTCGGTCACCTGCGTGGATTCGTTGTCGTAATAGCGCAGGTAGAGCAGCCTGACTCGCCAGCAGCAGCTATCATATTCCACCCCGAACATATCTTCCACGCTGGTATTGGCCTCCAGCGAGTAGTTGATCGCGCCGAACAGCCGCCAGTTGTGCCCCATTGGCAGGTAGCTGGAAAAGTGGACCTGCTCGGTGTCGTTTTGTTCCTCGTTGACCGTGGTCAGCGGCCGGCGGTAGTTGTAGCCGACGTTGAAGATGCGCCCGTCACCGGAGAGGTAGCTGGCGATCATGTTGCTGGAATTCATCTGGTCGTTGTAGGGGTCCCACACCGCGCTGCCGCGCACGCTGAAGCGCTCGTTGGGGAAGAAGCCGAGTTCCCCGGCCAGTTCGGATCCGCCGGTATCGATGGCCGGCTGGGCCCGGCCGAGGCGCACCTCGCGGTCGCGGAAATAGAAGATCTGGCCGAAGCTGACGTAGAACTCCTCGCGGCCGTCCTCCTCGTCGATGAAGCGCGATGACAGGCCCACGGAGAGCTGGTTGGCGTCGTCGATGCGGTCGTGGCCGGAGAAGCGGGTCTCGCGGAACAGCTGGTTGTAGGTGAAGGTCAGTTCCGCGCTGTCGAAGTCCGGCTGGTCGCTCTGGTCCTGGTACTCGCTGTAGAGGTAGTACAGGCGCGGTTCCAGGGTCTGCAGCATGCCCTTGCCGGCCAGGTTGGTCGAGCGGTCGAAATACAGCCCGCTGTCGATATTGACCATCGGCGCCCCGGCTTCCGGCCGGTCGTCGGGGAAGTTCTGGTTGTCGCTGAGGTCGTAGGCGACGTAGCGGTACTTTGCCGTCGGGCGCAGGAAGCCATAGCTCCACTGCATCGGGTAGGTGGCGCCGGCCTCGCTGTAGAGGCGGGTGCCGGTGACCCGGTCGTCGTTGCTGTCGAAGTTGGAGTACTGGGCCAGCAGGATCGGGTCGAACTCGAAGGGCGTGCCGTCGGGCCGGTAGTTGACGGTCAGCTGGGGCAGCTTTTTGTAGTCGTTGCTGATGTCGTCGGCGAGGCTCTGGAACTGCTGCGCTTCGAGGTTCACCAGCCAGTCGTCGCCGAGGTAGTCGAGGCTGCCCAGCTGCAGCAGGGCGGTCTGGCGGCGCGAGTCGAGGCTGGAGCTGTCCAGGTCCTTCATGTAGTTGACGTCGCTGGCCTTGCTGTAGTCGATCCGCGAGCGCAGCCGGTTGTCATTGAACAGGCCGTCCTGGCGGACCATGGTCAGCCAGCGATCATGGCTGTTCTCGTCGGGGAAGTCGTTCTCGTAGCGCTTGTCGTCGGCCATGTAGGCACCGCCAACCAGCCACTTGCCGACCAGCGGGTGCATGTAGCGCGCGGTCGCCTCGTGGCTGACGCCGCGCTCCTCGATGTAGCGCGGAGCGTAGAGCAGGTCGTAGTTCGGCGCCAGGTTGAAGTACACCGGGACCGAGATATCCAGCCCGCCCTTGGAATCGGAGCCGAAGTCGGGCCAGAGGAAGCCCGTGCGGCGGCGGTCGTCGATCGGGAACTGCATCCACGGAGAGTAGAAGACGGGGATGTCGGCCACTTCGAGGCGGGCGTGGTAGGCGGTGGCCAGCCCCTCCTCGGTGTCGAGTATCAGTTCGCTGGCGCGGATCGCCCAGTCGTTGTCGGTCGGGGCGCAGTAGGTGATGCGCCCGTTGTGCACGTGCAGGATGCCCTCGTTGTCGCGTTCCAGCAGGTCCGCCGAGCCGCGCATGTGCTGCTCGTGCAGGACGAAGCGGCTGTTGCTGAGGCTGGCTTCACCGGATTGGGATTCGATGTGGGCGGAGTCGCCCTCCAGCAGCAGGCCCGGCTCGCGCAGGACGATGTTGCCCTCCAGGTCGCCAGAGCGGTGCTCGCGCTCGAACTTCGCCCGATCCGCACGCAGGCGCCGGTAGCCCTGGCTGACTTCGACGCCGCCGGTGAATTCCACGGTTTCGTCGCGCACCTCGGAACTGGTGGTGCGGGCGTGGATGTCGGCCCGCTCGGGGGACTGGCTGCGATCCTCTTCCCGCAGCGGGTCCAGGTAGCTGCCATCGCACTGTGCACAGCGTTTGTCGCGCAGCGCTTCGGGAACCGCTTCTGCCGGGACCCAGTCCCGGGTATGGGTCGGGGCGATGCTCTCCTGGGCCAGGGCCGGGAATGCCTGCGTCGCCAGGGCGACCGCCAGGTAAAGGGGCTTTATTTTTCCGTTTACTGAATGGGCGGCAGTACTGCGGCTCATGCTCTGTCGGGTATTATTCACAAATAAGTGGCGGATTCTAAAGCATCCCCCGCCCCTTGTCCGGAAAAAGTGGCCACCGCGCCGCGTGTGTATAAGGAGAATAGATTGTCGTCGCTGCCGCCCCCCGATTCGTTGCTGCCCTGGGCCTGTTCCGTGCTGGGGTTGGGGGCGGAAAGTACCCTGGACGTGGTTGCCGGCGATGCCAGCAACCGGCGCTATTTCCGCCTGCACGGCGCCGACAGGCGTGTCATCGCGGTGCACGCGCCGCCGGCGACCGAGAAGAATGTCGAGTTTCTCGCCGTGCGCGAGCGGCTGGAACTGGGCGGGGTGGCGGTGCCGGAGCTGCTGGCCGCGGACCTCGACCAGGGCTTCCTCCTGCTCGAGGACTTTGGCGACAGGCTCTTGCTCCCGGCGCTCAGCCCCGACAAGGTCGATGAGTGGTACGGCCGCGCCTTTGGCGTTCTCCTGCAGCTGGCCGGCGCGGTCGAGTTGCCGCGGAACTGGCCGGCCTATGACACGACCCTGCTGAGCGAGGAACTGAGCCGCTTTCCCGAGTGGTTTGTCGGCAAGTTGCTGGGCCAGGACATGGGCGCGGGTGCGGCCCCCTGGGCGGCGCTGTGTGACGGCCTGCTGGCGAGTGCCCTGGCGCAGCCGCGCTGTTTCGTGCACCGCGATTTTCACAGCCGCAACCTGATGATCCTGGCCGATGGCGGGCTCGGGGTGATCGACTTCCAGGACGCCGTGGCGGGGCCGCTGACCTACGACCTGGTGTCCCTGCTCCGGGACTGCTACATCCGCTGGCCCGCGGCGCAGGTCGAGGGATGGGCGCTCGACTACCGCCAGCGCCTGCGGGCGGCCGGTCTGCTGGGCGATGTCGGCGCAGCGCAGTTCATGCGCTGGTTCGACCTGATGGGACTGCAGCGCCACCTCAAGGTGCTGGGTACTTTCGCCCGTCTCTACCTGCGCGACGGCAAGCCGGGCTACCTCGACGACCTGCCGCTGGTTCTCTATTACGTCGAGAGCGTACTGGAAAAATACCGCGGCGAGTGGCCGGCGGCGGCGCAGTTCGCCGACTGGCTGCAGGCCGGCCTGTCGCCGGTGATCCGGCAGCAAGCCTGGAGCCGCGCCCTGTGAAAGCGATGATCCTCGCCGCCGGATTTGGCGAGCGCATGCGCCCGCTGACCGAGCACACCCCCAAGCCCCTGCTGCAGGTGGCTGGCGTGCCCTTGCTGGAGTACCACCTGCGCGGCCTGTCCCGGGCGGGCTTTCGCCAGCTGGTCATCAATGTCTCCCACCTCGGGCAGCAGATCATCGATTTCTGTGCCGACAGCGCCCGCTGGGGGGTGGAGATCAGCTTCTCCAGCGAGGCGGCGCCGCTGGAGACTGCCGGCGGGATCCGCGAGGCACTGCACCTGCTCGGCGACGAGCCCTTCCTGGTGGTTAACGGCGACGTCTGGTGCGACTACCCCTTCGCCGCCCTGCGCGAGCGCGGGCTGGCACCCGGGGAGTGCGCCTGTCTGGTGATGGTGGACAATCCGCCGCAGCATCCGCTGGGCGATTTCCTCCTCGACTCCTCCGGCCGCATCGCCGTTCGCGAGGGGGAGGCCCGCGGCCTTACCTACGCGGGCATCGGGCTCTACCGTCCGGCGATGTTCGCCGATCTGCCCCGCGGCAAGCTGGCCCTGCGCCCGCTGCTGGATGCGGCGATCGCCGAGCAGTCCCTCGGCGGCGAGTACTACCCCGGTCGCTGGGAGGATGTCGGCACGCCGGAGCGGCTCGCCAGCCTCGATGCCGACCTGCGCTCGCTGCCCTAGCGGTCGGAAAGCCCCGGCGCAGGTGATCTCCCCGGGATGACACAGTAGAATGCGCCTTTCTTCCAAGCGGCCCGCCGGAGCTTCCGCCATGACCGACTACCTGATCGCCCCTTCCATCCTGTCCGCTGACTTTGCCCGTCTCGGAGAGGAAGTCGACAACGTGCTCGCGGCCGGCGCCGACATCGTCCACTTCGATGTCATGGACAACCACTACGTGCCCAACCTCACCATCGGCCCGATGGTCTGCTCCGCCCTGCGCAAGCACGGGGTGACCGCGCCGATCGATGTGCACCTGATGGTTTCGCCGGTGGATCGCATCATCGGCGATTTCGCCGAGGCCGGCGCTAGCTACATCACCTTCCACCCGGACGCTTCCACCCATGTCGACCGCTCTTTGCAGATGATCCGCGACGCGGGCTGCAAGTCCGGGCTGGTGTTCAACCCGGCGGCGGGGCTGGAGGCGCTCAAGTACGTGATGGACAAGGTCGACATGATCCTGCTGATGTCAGTCAACCCGGGCTTCGGCGGCCAGTCCTTCATCCCCGCCACTCTCGACAAGCTGCGCGAGGCGCGGGCGCTGATCGACGCCTCGGGCTTCGATATCCGTCTGGAGATCGATGGCGGTGTCTCGGCGAAGAATATCGCTGAGATCGCTGCTGCGGGGGCGGATACCTTTGTTGCCGGCTCGGCGATCTTCAACCAGCCGGATTATGCGGCGGTGATTGCGGAGATGCGTTCCCAGCTGGCTTCGGTGGGTTGAGCCTGGGTCAGGGCAGATTCTGGCGGGGCGTAACGCCCGCCCGTTTGCCATCCGAAAGCCGGTATGTACAATAGCCCTTCCCCCAACCCGGAGAGCGCTGTGACTGCAGCTGCGCGTAACAGCATCGACCTCCTCTCGATGCGCGAAGTGACCTGCTGGCGATGGTAGCCAGAGCCTCGTCACGCCCACGTTACGCAAACCCAATCTCCGAGGAATAAGCATGAATCCGCAGGACTTTGCCGCCCTGGCGGCACAAGAATACAACCGTATTCCAGTCAGCCTGGAAGTACTGGCCGACCTTGAAACGCCCATCAGCGCCTACCGCAAGCTGGCGGAAGGGCCCTACTCCTATCTCTTCGAGTCCGTACAGGGCGGGGAAAAGTGGGGCCGCTATTCGATTATCGGCCTGCCCTGCCGCAAGCTGATCAAGGTCTTCGGCCAGCGGGTGGTTACCTACCGCGACGGGGAGCCGGTGGAGAGCGTCGAGGTGGACGATCCGCTGGCGTATGTCGAGGAACTGCAGGCGGCCTTTCGCACCGCGCCGCGGGACGACCTGCCGGTCTTCCACGGCGGCCTGGTCGGGTACTTCGGCTACGACACGGTGCGCTATGTCGAGCCTCGCCTCGCCGCGACCACCCCGCCGGACGAGCTGGGCAACCCCGATATCCTGCTGATGCTGTCGGAAGAGGTGCTGGTGTTCGACAACCTCTCCGGTACTATCCGCCTGATCGTCAACGCCGACCCGTCCCTGCCCGATGCGCTGGCGCAGGCCGAGACGCGGCTGCAGGCCCTGGCGGCGAAGCTGCGCGAGCCGATGTCGCCGCTGCCGGAAGTGAACCTCGGCGCCTCGGACAGTGCCGCGCTGGAGCAGCAGGCGAGCTCCCACTTCACCGAGGCCGCCTACTACGAGGCGGTCAACAAGGTTAAGGAATATGTGCTGGCGGGCGACATCATGCAGGTGGTGCCCTCGCAGCGCATGAGCGTCCCCTTCGACGCGCCGCCGCTCAACCTCTACCGCGCCCTGCGCAACCTCAACCCTTCGCCCTACATGTACTTCCTCGACCTCGAGGACTTCCACATCGTCGGCTCCTCGCCGGAAATCCTCGCCCGGCTGGAAAAGGGCCAGGTCACGGTGCGGCCGATCGCCGGCACCCGCCGCCGCGGCTATACCGAGGCGGAGGACCTGGCGCTGGAGGCGGAATTGCTGGCGGACCCGAAGGAGATCGCCGAGCACCTGATGCTCATCGACCTCGGTCGCAACGATGTCGGCCGCATTGCCGAGACCGGCACGGTCGAGCTGACCGACAAGATGGTGGTCGAGCGCTATTCCCACGTGATGCACATCGTCTCCAATGTCAGCGGCACCCTGAAGGGCGGCAAGACGGCCATCGACGTGCTGCGCGCCACCCTGCCGGCGGGCACCCTCAGCGGTGCGCCGAAAATCCGCGCCATGGAAATCATCGACGAACTGGAGCCGGTCAAGCGCGGCGTCTACGGCGGCGCCGTGGGCTACCTGTCCTGGGCCGGTGACATGGATACCGCCATCGCCATCCGCACCGCGGTGATCAAGGGCGGCCAGCTCTACGTGCAGGCCGGCGGCGGCGTGGTCGCCGACTCGGTGCCACGGCTGGAATGGAAGGAAACCCACAACAAGGCGCGGGCGATGTTCCGCGCCGCTGCCATGGCGAAGGGGGAGGGCTGAACGATGCTGCTGATGATCGATAACTACGACTCCTTCACCTACAACGTGGTGCAGTACCTGGGCGAGCTCGGCGCGGACGTGCACGTGGTGCGCAACGACGAAATCAGCGTTGCAGACATCGCCGGCCTGAAGCCCGAGCGCATCGTGATCTCCCCCGGTCCCTGCACGCCCAACGAGGCGGGCATCTCCATGGCGGTGATTCGCGAGTACGCCGGCAAGCTGCCGCTGCTGGGTATCTGCCTCGGCCACCAGAGTATCGGCCAGGTCTTTGGCGGCGAGGTGGTGCGCGCCCGGCAGGTCATGCACGGCAAGACCTCGCCGATTCACCACCGCGGCGAGGGCGTGTTCCGCGGCCTCAGCGAACCCTTCGAGGCCACCCGTTACCACAGCCTGGTGGTGGCGAAGGAGAGCCTGCCCGACTGCCTGGAAATCACCGCCTGGACCGAGACTCCGGAGGGCGAGGTCGACGAGATCATGGGCCTGCGCCACCGCGAGCTGGCGGTGGAGGGCGTGCAGTTCCACCCCGAGTCCATCCTCACCGAGCACGGCCACGACCTGCTGCGCAATTTTCTGGAGAGTTAGCGGCTATGGATATTCAGGAAGCAATCAAGTTGCTGGTCGACTCGCGCAGCCTCAAACGCGAGGAAATGGCCGCGGTGATGCGCCAGGTGATGTCCGGCGACGCCACCGATGCCCAGATCGGTGGCCTGCTGGTGGCCCTGCGCATGCGCGGCGAGACCATCGACGAAATCGCCGGCGCCGCCCAGGTCATGCGCGAGCTGGCGACCCCGGTCAGGGTGAGCTGTGAGCACCTGGTCGACCTGGTGGGCACCGGTGGCGACGGCGCCAACCTGTTCAACGTGTCCACCGGCTCGTCTTTTGTCGTCGCCGCCGCCGGCGCCCACGTGGCGAAGCACGGCAACCGCGGTGTGTCCAGCTCCAGCGGCAGCTCCGACGTGCTGGAAACCCTCGGCATGCCGCTGGATCTCGACCCCGGCCAGGTGGCGCGGGCCATTGAGCAGGTCGGCGTCGGCTTCATGTTCGCACCGATGCACCACAGCGCCATGCGCTACGCGGTCGGCCCGCGTCGCGAGCTCGGTATGCGCACCATCTTCAACGTGCTCGGGCCGCTGACCAATCCCGCCGGGGTCAAGCGGCAGGTGGTCGGCGTCTACGCTGCGGCGCTGTGTGAGCCGCTGGCGGAGGTGCTGGGCATTCTCGGCGCGGAGCACGCCATGGTGGTACACGCCGAGGACGGTCTGGACGAAATCTCCATCGCCGCGTCGACCCGGGTGTCCGAGTGGCGCGACGGCGTTCTCAACAGCTATGTCATCAGCCCGGAGGACTTCGGCATCGAGCGCCAGGATCTCTCCGGCCTCTCGGTGCTCAACTCGCAGGCCTCGGCGAAGCTGATCCGCAGTGCCCTGGAAGGGGCCGGCGAGCCGGCGGCGAAAAAAGCGGCCGACATGCTGGCCCTGAACGCCGGCGCCACTATTTATGTCGCCGGTATTACCGGCAGCATGGCCCAGGGCGTGGCGATGGCCGAGGACCTGCTCTCCACCGGCCAGGCGGCGGAAAAACTCAGGGAGTTCGTGGCCTTCACCCAGGCCATGCGCGGTGAGGGAGGCAAGCGATGAGTTCCGGTGCGCCAACCGTCCTGCGCAGGATTCTCGACCGCAAGGCCGAGGAGGTGGCCGAGCGTCGCGCCCGCTGCCCGCTGCCGAGCCTCGAGGCGCAACTGGCGTCAGCGCCGGCCGCGCGCGGCTTTGCCCAGCGGCTGGTGGCACAGGCCACGGCGAAAGAGCCCGCGGTGATCGCCGAGGTAAAGAAAGCCTCCCCAAGCAAGGGGGTGATCCGCGCCGACTTCCACCCGGCGGAGATCGCTGCGAGTTACGCCGCGGGCGGCGCCACCTGCCTGTCCGTGCTGACCGATATCGACTTCTTCCAGGGTGCGGATGAATACCTGCAACAGGCCCGCGCCGCCTGCGAACTGCCGGTGATACGCAAGGATTTCACCATCGACCCCTACCAGGTGGTCGAGGCCCGGGTCCTCGGTGCGGACGCCATCCTGCTGATCGTCGCCGCCCTGTCCGATGCGCAGATGAAGGAGCTGTCCGACACCGCCGGCGCGGTGGGCCTGGACGTGCTGGTGGAAGTGCACGATCGGCAGGAACTCGAGCGGGCGCTGGCGTTGCCGACGCCACTGCTGGGCATCAACAACCGCGACCTGCGCAACTTCGAGACCTCACTGAATACCACTCTGGACCTGCTGGCACACATCCCCGCAGAGCGCACGGTGGTGACCGAGAGCGGGATTCACACTGCGGATGACGTCGCCCTGATGCGCGAGCACGGGGTCTACGGTTTCCTGGTGGGTGAGGCCTTCATGCGCGCCGCCGAGCCCGGCGAGCGCCTGCGCGAGTTGTTCTTCTGAACGGCCGGGCGGCCTAGGTCCGGTAACGGAAGAGATAGAATCCGCCCTGTAGCCAGTCACTCTGCTCCCTGCGCAGATTTGCGCGTTTGAAACCGGCCAATGCAAAACCACAGGCGGCGAAGGTCGCCTGCACATAGTCCTCGCTGTGGCTGTAACGCCCGGTGGGCAGGAGCTTGAATCCGGGCCCCGCGAAATCTTCCGTGGAGAGACACAGCAGGGCACCTGGCGCGGCGGCGTCGGCAACTGATGCGGCCAGTGCGTCGAGCTTGCCGATATAGATGGCGGTATCCGCGCAGAGGAAAAGGTCGAATTTTTCTTCTGCGCCGGCCAGTACCGCGCTGATCTCGCCGTTGAGCAATTGGTCGTAGCAGCCTTTTGCGGCGGCCTGCTCCAGCATGCGCGGCGACAGGTCGATGCCGCTGATCGATTCACAGTGGGGTTTGAAAACCCTGCCGCCAACGCCGGTGCCACAGCCGAGGTCCGCCATGCGCGGGAAGTGTTCAGCGAAGGGCAGGGTTTCCTGCAGCAACGCCAGCAGTTCCGCGGGTGCCCGGTAGCCCAGTTCCTCGACGAGGTGCTGCTCGAAGGTCGGCGCATAACTGTCAAAGAGCTTGCGCACGTAGGCGGGCGGGGCGCTGTCGCTGTCTATGCTCCGCGCGGCGTTGAGCAGGTGTTGCGCCTCGCTGTTATCCGCCGCGAGCGCGAGGCAGGCCTGCAGTACCTCCGCCGCCTCTTCCGGTTCTCCCAGATGCAGCAGGCAGCGGCCCAGCCCGAGCAGTGCCGGTGGCGAGGGTTTGTCCTGCGCCGCGTGTTGCACCGCTTCCCGATACCAGTTGAGCGCCTCGCGATAGCGCTGCCCGGCGGACAGGGCGTCGCCGATCTGTACGCGTGCCGCCACCGAGGCGGGCTCGAGCGCCAGCGCGCGCTGGAAGCATTCGATGGACGCGGCGCGCTGGTGAATCCTGCCCAGGCAGGCGCCGAGCCTGAGCATGCCTTCCGCGCTTTCCCCCGCGACTGCGAGGTGCTGGCGGTAGATGTGTGCGGCCTCGTCAAAGCGGCCCAGCGCGTCGAGGGCAGCTGCGAGGTTGGCAAGGGCGTCGGGATAGCGCGGTTCGAGCCGCAGGGCCTGGGCAAAGTTCGGTATCGCTGCCGCGTGATCGCCCCGGGCACTGAGAATGGCGCCCGTGATGTTGAAGGGCAGTGGCTGCCCGGGGTAGGTCTGGCCCAGCTGGCGGGCCAGGCCCAGGGCGCCGTCGAGATCGCCGCTGCTGTACTTGCCGACCAGGGTCTGGAAGTCGCGCTGCAGCTGCGCCGGGTCCGGCCGGGCCATGGCGGCTTCGAGGGCTTTGAGGGATTTGCGCGCCTTGCGGTTGGACGGGTCCCGGCGCAGGACCTCCTGGTAGATCTGCCGGGCACCGACGTTGTCGCCTTTTTTCTCTAAACGACGGGCCTGGTTAAGCGACTCTTCGAAAGACATCCGCTACTTCGGGCTCCGGGAGTTTCAGCGGGTCCCGTAGACTACCATAGTCTTGCCGGAGACCGAGACGAGGCCGTCTTCCTCCAGGGTCTTCAGCACACGGCCGGCCATTTCCCGCGAGCAGCCGACGATCTTGCCCAGTTCCTGCCGGGTGATCTTGATCTGCATCCCGTCGGGGTGGGTCATGGCGTCGGGCTCCTTGCACAGGTCGAGCAGGGTGTGGGCGATGCGGCCAGTGACGTCGACGAAGGCCAGGTCGGAGAGTTTGCGGGTGGTCTGGCGCAGGCGTTTGCCGAGCTGGCGGGAGATCGCGTAGAGCACCTCCGGGTACTGGGCACTGATCTGGTGGAATTTGGCGTAGCTGATTTCCGCCACTTCGCAGGCGGTCTTGGCGCTGACCTGGGCACTGCGCGGCTGGATCTCGTCCTCGAACAGGCCCATCTCGCCGACGAAGTCGCCGGGGTTGAGGTAGCTGACCACCATCATGTGGCCGGGGTCGTCGGGGTCCTCCACCAGCACGGAGACGGAACCCTCGAGGATCAGGTAGAGCGTATCGCCGGCCTCGCCCTGCTTCATGACTGTGGCGCGGGCCTTGTACTGCTTGCGCTGGCAGTGCTGCAAGAAGCTTTCGATCGTGGGAATGGACTGGACGATCTGTGGTTTCAGCACAGGTGCTCCCCCGGAATTGGTGTCATTTATCTGCTCGATTCTAGCCCAGCGCCCGGCCAAGTAAAGCGTTAGTTGTTGTGCTAAGCTGCGCGGCCCCTTGAACGCAGAGAATTTGTCGGCATGAAGGCGATTGTGAAATGGACTGATGGCGCGATGTTTGTCGGTGAAACCGGCAGTGGCCACGCGCTGGTAATGGACGGCGCGGAAGAGCTCGGCGGCCGCAACCTGGGGCCGCGGCCGATGGAAATGCTGCTGGTGGGAACCGGCGGCTGTTCGACTTACGACGTGATGTCGATGCTGAAAAAATCCCGCCAGCAGGTGGTGGATTGCCGGGTCGAGATCGAGGCCGAGCGCGCCGACGCCGTGCCCGCGGTATTTACCGCGATCAGGATGCACTTCATCGTCACCGGTGTGGGTCTCAAGGACAGTGCGGTAAAGCGCGCGGTGGAACTCTCCGCCGAGAAGTACTGCAGTGCCTCGATCATGCTCGGCGCAGCCGGCGTCGACATCAGCCACAGTTACGAAATCGTGGAATTCTCCGCGGCGGAGTAATTACTCGCAGGGCCTAGAGCCGGTAGCTGCTCTCGGTCATCAGTTTGGCAATCGCCGACATGGCATCCTTCACCGCGGGAGAGAATTCCCGGCCGCCCGCGGCCAGCGCCTGTTGCCCGTGGCGCTCTTCGTCCTCGAGCATCTGCTGCACGATCAGCCGTGACTTGCGGTCCTCGTCGGGCAGTTGCTTGAGATGGGAGCGCAGGTGCTTGCTGACCCGCTCCTCGGTGGCGGCGACAAAACCGAGGCTGACCTCGTCGCCGATCGCCCCGGCGATTGCGCCCATCGCAAATGACAGGCCGTACCAGGCCGGGTTGAGCAGGCTCGGCCGGCTGTCGAGTTCCTTCAGGCGCGCCTTGCACCAGACCAGGTGATCGATTTCCTCACTCGCCGCCTGGCGCATTTCGTGGCGCACCCTGGGCAGGCGGGCGGTGAGCGCCTGGCCCTGGTAGAGGGCCTGGGCGCAGACCTCGCCGGTGTGGTTGACCCGCATCAGGCCGGCGGCGTGGCGGCGCTCCCGTTCGGAAAGCTGCGCCTCGCTGTGGCCCTCGGCCGGGGATGAACGCTCCGCCGTATGGCCGCGGTTGCTGACCGTGCGCATCACCGAGTCGGCCTCGCTGATCAGGCGATCGAGCAGGGACAGGCGGCGTTTGCGCACGGTGGACGGACTCCTCAGCCTTGCCGGGCGAGCGCCCGCCAGCCGATATCGCGGCGCAGGGTGACGCCGTCCCAGTGGATCTTGTCGGCGGCGGCATAGCAGGCCCGCTGCGCCGCCGCGATATCCGCGCCGAGGGCGGTCACGCAGAGTACCCGGCCGCCGCTGGTGACCACGGCGCCGTCCTGTTCTGCGGTGCCCGCATGGAAAACCTTGACGCCCGCGGAGTCGGCCTGGTCGAGACCGCTGATCACCGCACCCTTGCCGTAGTTGCCGGGATAGCCGCCGGCGGCCAGTACCACGCCGATCGCGCAGCGCTCGTCCCAGTCGGCACTGGCGCTGTCGAGTTCGCCGTCCAGCGCATGCTGGCACAGGGCCACGAGGTCGGACTGCAGGCGCAGCATGATCGGCTGGGTTTCCGGGTCGCCGAAGCGGCAGTTGTACTCGATCACCTTGGGCTCGCCGGCGGGGGAGATCATCAGCCCGGCGTAGAGGAAGCCGGTGTAGGCATTGCCCTCGGCGGCCATGCCGCGCACGGTGGGCATGATCACCTCGTCCATGATGCGCTGGTAGACGGCCGGGTCTTCATCGACCACCGGGGCGGGCGAGTAGGCGCCCATGCCGCCGGTATTGGGGCCGGTGTCGCCCTCGCCGATGCGCTTGTGGTCCTGGCTGGTGGCCATGGGCAGGACGTGCTCGCCGTCTACCATGACGATGAAGCTGGCCTCTTCGCCCTCGAGGAATTCCTCGATCACCACCCGGCAGCCGGCGTCGCCGAAGGCGTTGCCCGAGAGCATGTCGGTGACCGCTTCCTCGGCCTGGGGCAGGGTCTCGGCAACAATCACGCCCTTGCCGGCGGCGAGGCCGTCGGCCTTGACCACGATCGGCGCGCCCTGCTCGCGCAGGTAGGCGAGGGCCGGTTCCAGTTCGGTGAAGTTGGCGTAGGCTGCGGTGGGTATGTTGTGGCGGGCGAGGAAATCCTTGGTGAATGCCTTGGAACCCTCCAGTTGCGCTGCACCCTTGCTCGGGCCGAAACAGCGCAAACCGCGCTCGCCGAAGTAGTCCACCACACCATCCACCAGCGGCTGTTCCGGGCCGACGATGGTCAGGCCGACCTTGTTGTTCTCGGCGAAATCCGCCAGGGCGGTGAAGTCGCCGACGCCGATGGCTACATTCTCCAGCCCCGCCTCGCGGGCGGTGCCGGCATTGCCGGGCGCGACGAAGACAGTTTCCACATCCGGCGATTGCGCCGCTTTCCAGGCCAGCGCGTGCTCGCGCCCGCCACTGCCGATTACCAGTACATTCATCTTAGTGCCTGAAATGCCTCATGCCCGTGAACACCATCGCCATGCCGTGCTCGTCGGCGGCGGCGATGACCTCCTCGTCGCGGATCGAGCCACCGGGCTGGATGACCGCGGCGATGCCGCGCTCACCGGCGCTGTCGATGCCGTCGCGGAAGGGGAAGAAGGCGTCCGATGCCATCACCGAGCCCTTCACTTCGAGGCCGGCGTGTTCCGCCTTGATGGCGGCGATGCGCGCGGAGTTCACCCGGCTCATCTGGCCGGCGCCGACACCGACGGTCTGGCCGTTATGGGCGTAGACGATGGCGTTGGACTTGACGAACTTGGCGACTTTCCAGGCGAACAGCAGGTCGTTCATCTGCTGTTCGGTGGGCTGCACCTTGCTGACCACCTGCAGGTCGCCGGCGCCGACCATGCCGAGGTCGCGGTCCTGCACCAGCAGGCCGCCGTTGACGCGCTTGTAGTCGAGGGCCGCGCCGGGCGCGGACCACTCGCCGCAGGCCAGCAGGCGCACGTTCTTCTTTGCCGCGACGGCGGCGATGGCACCTTCGCTCACCGAGGGAGCGATGATCACCTCGACGAACTGGCGCTCGCAGATGGCTGCGGCGGTGGCTTCATCCAGTTCCCGGTTAAAGGCGATGATGCCGCCGAAGGCGGATTCCGGGTCGGTCTCGAAGGCCAGGTCGTAGGCCTTCATCAGGTCGCTCGCCACGGCGACGCCACAGGGGTTGGCGTGCTTGACGATGACACAGGCCGGCTGGTGGAAATTCTTCACGCACTCCAGGGCCGCGTCGGTGTCCGCCACGTTGTTGTAGGAAAGCTCCTTGCCCTGCAACTGTTTCGCGGTGGCGATGCCGGCCTCGGCGGGTTTCGCCTCGACGTAGAAAGCGGCCTTCTGGTGGGGGTTTTCGCCGTAGCGCATTTCCTGCGCCTTGATGAACTGGGTATTGAAGGTGCGCGGGAAGTCCGCGGAGCCGCCGGGCACCTTGCGGCCGAAGTAGTTGGCGATGGCGCCGTCGTAGGCCGCGGTGTGTTCGTAGGCCTTGATCGCGAGGTCGAAGCGGGTCTCCAGCGAGGTGGCGCCATTGTTGACCCGCATCTCTTCGAGGATGGCCGCGTAATCCGCGGCGTTGACCACGATGTTGACGAAACGGTGGTTCTTGGCGGCGGCGCGGACCATGGTCGGGCCGCCGATGTCGATGTTCTCCACCGCGTCTTCCAGTGTGCAGTCCGGGTTGGCGACTGTCGCCTCGAAGGGGTAGAGGTTGACCACGACCATGTCGATGTAGCTGATGCCGTGCTCGCCGGCGATGGCATCGTCCTGGCCGCGGCGGCCGAGAATGCCGCCGTGGACTTTCGGGTGCAGGGTTTTTACCCGGCCGTCCATCATTTCCGGGAAGCCGGTGTACTCGGAGACCTCGGTGACCTCGAGGCCATTCTCCTGCAGCAGGCGGTAGGTGCCGCCGGTGGAGAGCAGCTCGACGCCCATCTCGCGCAGGGCGCCGGCGAAATCGACGATGCCCGTCTTGTCGGAAACGCTGATCAGGGCGCGCTTTACGGTGACAGCTTCACTCATGGTATCAACCCTTCTTGCCGATCAGGCCGTGCTGCTTGAGCTTCTTGCGCAGGGTGCCGCGGTTCAGGCCGAGCATGATGGATGCCTTGGTCTGGTTGTTGCGGGTGTAGCGCATGATTTCTTCCAGCAGTGGCGCTTCGACCTCGGCCAGGACCATCTGGTAGACCTCGGTGGAAAGCTGGCCGTCGAGTTCATCGAGGTATTGCTGGACACAGGACTTTACCGCGTCACGCAGTCCCGATTGCGGGGACTCTGCACCCTGTTCGTCGTTGGCGGCGTCGGTGTCGATGGAGGGGAGGGGTTCAGCTCCGGTCATGCTGCGAGCTCCTTGTGCGGTGCAGTTTGTAGTATGGATTCAAGATGTGCGAGTTGTGCCGCGGGTGTTTCCTGCTGGTTGAACAGTGCGCGCCGATGGCGATAGGGCGCGTGGTCCTGCAGATACCAGCCGACGTGTTTGCGAGCGATGCGCGGTCCCATCAACTCGCCGTAAAAATCGTAAAGCGCCAGCAGGTGGCGGCGCAGGATGTCGTGTTGCTGCTGCGCCGAGGGCTCAGTAATCGGGCGGCCCGCGAGGTGCTCGGCCACCTGGCCGCACAGCCAGGGGCGGCCCTGGGCGGCGCGGCCGATCATGATGCCTGCGGCACCCGTGTGCGCCATCACCTGCGCCGCCTTTTGCGGCGAGTCGATGTCGCCGTTGGCGAACACCGGCAGGGCGGTGGCGGCGACGATCTCGGCGATGGTGTCGTATTCGGCCTCGCCGTTGAACTTGTCCGCCCGGGTGCGGCCGTGTACGGCCAGTGCGGCGATGCCCGCGTCCTCGGCAATGCGCGCGATCTCGACGCCGTTGCGCGCGTTGCGGTCGCTGCCGGTGCGGATCTTCAGGGTCACCGGTACCTCGACCGCGGCGACCACGCTGGCCAGGATGTCCCGCACCAGTGCCGGCTCGGCGAGCAGCGCGGAGCCCGCTGCCTTGCGGCAGACTTTCTTCGCCGGGCAGCCCATGTTGATGTCGATGATCTGCGCGCCCTGCTCCACGTTGTAGCGGGCGGCTTCGGCCATCCGCAGCGGCTCATTGCCGGCGATCTGGATGGAGCGCGGCTCTACTTCGCTGTCGTGAACGCTGCGCCGTTCGCTTTTTCTCGAAGCGCGCAGTGAAGGGTCGGAAGAGATCATTTCCGAGACTACCAGGCCGGCGCCCATCTCGGCACAAAGGCGCCGAAAAGGCAGGTCGGTGACCCCCGCCATGGGGGCCAGAGCCACCGGATTGCGCAATTTGTAGGGGCCGATTTGCGGCATGGATTTCCGGGGTCGGGGTTGGTGTGAAAAAGAGGCGGTATTCTACTCCCCTGATTCCGGGTGGGAAAGGCGGGTTGAGCAAAAAGCGGCCAGATTATTTCCTCTGTGCAGCGGGATTAATCCCGCCGGCGCCAGGCATTGCAAAGTTCGCGGTGGGAGCAGGTCTCAGGCGAGGCTGCCGCGCAAGCACACCCAGCCCTCGTGCTCGCCGGCGACGGACAGCGCAATCCGCGGTGCGTAGTGGGCGATCATGGCATCGGCCTGGGTATTCAGCAGTCCGGACAGCAGCAGCGTGCCCCCCGGTTGCAGAAACTGCAGCAGGGTCTCCGACAATTCCATCAAAGGCCCCGACAGTATGTTGGCGATTACTACCTGCGCCTGCCCCCGCCAGGCCCCGGCAGCGAACTGCCCCGGCAGCGCGAGCTCGAAACAGGCCTCGGGCAGGTCGTTGCGCGAGGCGTTGTCGCGGCTGGCGATCAGGGCCTGGGGATCGTTGTCCACGCCGAGCGCGCAGCTTGCACCGAGCTTCAGCGCCGCCACCGCGAGGATGCCGGAGCCGCAGCCGTAGTCGACGATGGTCTGCCCATCGAGGGCCATGCCGGCGAGTTCCGTCAGGCACAGGGCTGTGGTGGGATGGGTGCCGGTGCCGAAGGCCAGGCCGGGGTCGAGGAGCAGGTTGACCGCCTCCGGGTCGGGGGGCGCCAGCCAGCTCGGGCAGACCCAGAGGCGCTGGCCGAACTGCATCGGCCGGTAGTGCTGCATCCACTCCCGCTCCCAGTCCCGGTCCTCGAGAATTTCCACCCGGTAGCTGCCCTGCTCGAGCACCTCGTCGGGGAGATGGGCGAGCACTGCGGCCATGTCCGCATCGGCGGGATAGAGGCCGGTGATTCGCGTCTGGTTCCACAGCGGCGTTTCGCCGACACCCGGCTCGAGGACGGGCTGGTCGGCGTTGTCTTCCAGGGTCACTGCCACCGCACCGCCGGCGAGCAGGAGATCTTCCAGCTCGCCGGCGGTAGCCGGGTCGGTGTCGAGGCGCAGTTGAACCCAGGTCACAATCTATCGCCCGTGCTCAGGAACTGAGCTTGCGCTCCAGGTAGTGAATACTCACGCCGCCGGTCTGGAAGGCGGCGTCTCGGGTGAGTTCCCGGTGCAGCGGTGTGTTGGTGCGGATGCCTTCCACCACCAGCTCGTCGAGGGCCTGGCGCATCCGGGCCAGGGCGCTCTCGCGGTCCTCGCCATAGCTTATGATCTTGGCGATCAGGGAGTCGTAGAAGGGCGGTACCGTGTAACCCTCGTAGATGTGCGAGTCCACCCGGATGCCGAGGCCGCCCGGGGCGTGGAAAGTGGTGACCTTGCCGGGGGAGGGCAGGAAGGTGCGCGGGTCCTCCGCGTTGATCCGGCACTCGAAGGCGTGGCCGCGGAACTGGATGTCCTCCTGGGTCACCGACAGCGGCATGCCCGCGGCGATGCGCAGCTGTTCCTTGACGATGTCGAAGCTGGTGATCATCTCCGTCACCGGGTGTTCGACCTGCACCCGGGTGTTCATCTCGATGAAGTAGAAGCCGCCGTCCTCGTAGAGAAATTCAAAGGTGCCCGCGCCGCGGTAGCCGATCTCGATGCAGGCGTTGACGCAGGCCTCGGCGACCTGCTGGCGCAGGTCCTCGGGAATCCCGGGGGCGGGTGCCTCCTCGAGGATTTTCTGGTGGCGGCGTTGCAGCGAGCAGTCCCGGTCGCCGAGGTGGATGGCGTGGCCCTGGCCATCCGCCAGCACCTGGATTTCCACGTGGCGGGGCTTCTGCAGGAATTTTTCCATGTACACCACGTCGGAACCGAAGGCGGCGGCCGCCTCGGTGCGGGTGACGTGCACCGCCGGCAGCAGGGCCGCCTCGGTGTGGACCACCCGCATGCCGCGACCACCGCCGCCCGCTGCGGCCTTGATGATGACCGGGAAGCCGATCTGCCGGGCGGTGGCCATGATTTCCTCGGGGTCGTCGCTCAGCGCGCCCTCGGAGCCGGGAACGGTAGGCACGCCGGACTGCTTCATCGCGTCCTTGGCGGAGACCTTGTCGCCCATCAGGCGAATGGTGTCGGCCCTCGGGCCGATAAAGGTGAAGCCGCTGTTTTCCACCTGTTCGGCGAAGTCGGCGTTCTCGGCGAGGAAGCCGTAGCCGGGGTGAATGGCGGTGGTGTCGGTGATTTCCGCCGCGCTGATGATCGCCGGCACGTTGAGGTAGCTGTCCTTGGAGGCGGGCGGGCCGATGCACACGGATTCGTCGGCGAGGCGCACATGCATCAGGTCGGCGTCGGCCGAGGAGTGCACCGCGACGGTCCTGATGCCCAGCTCCTTGCAGGCGCGCAGGACCCGCAGGGCGATTTCGCCACGGTTGGCGATGAGTACCTTGTCCAGAATAGGCATGTTGCTGTCCTTTTGAGGGCGCGGTGCCCTAGGCGATGGTGAACAGGGGTTGGTCGAACTCGACGGGTTCGCCGTTCTCCACGTGGAAGGCCTGCAATACGCCGGCCTTGTCTGCCTCTATCTGGTTCATCATCTTCATCGCTTCCACAATGCAGATGACGTCGCCCACCTTGACCGTCTGCCCTACCTCGGCAAATGCCGGTGAGGTCGGTGCCGGGGCGCGGTAGAACGTTCCCACCATCGGTGACTTGACCTGGTGCCCGGCCATCGGTGCGGCGCTCGCGGGAGCGGCAGCTGCCTCCGCTGGTGCGGCCGCAATGGGGGGTGGTGGGGGCGGCGGTGCGTACATCGGCGCGTGCATTGGCGGGTAGGCGGCGCCAGCGCTGTTGCGGCTGATGCGCACGGATTCCTCACCCTCCTTGATTTCAATCTCGTCGATGTTCGACTCTTCAAGCAGTTCGATCAGTTTCTTAACCTTGCGAATATCCATAATGGACGCTTTTCCTCAGCCGGTTAGTCAGGAGTTTTCGATGTACCGCAGGGCCGCTTGCAGCCCGAGATCGTAGCCCTGGGGACCGAGGCCGCAGATGACCCCCTGGGCGATATCAGAAAAATAAGAATGCTTGCGGAATGCTTCCCGCGCGTGAACGTTGGACAGGTGAATCTCGATGAAAGGTATTTTCACCGCGGCCAGTGCGTCGCGCAGGGCCACGCTGGTATGGGTGAACGCGGCGGGGTTGATGAGGATGAAGTTCACCCCCTCGTGGCGGGCATCCTGTACCCGCTCGACCAGTTCGTACTCGGCGTTGCTCTGCACGTAGAGCAGGTGGTGGCCCTTGTCCCGCGCCGACTGTTCCAGCCGCTGGTTGATTTCGGCCAGGGTGGTGCTGCCGTAGATATCCGGTTCGCGCTCGCCCAGCAGGTTGAGGTTGGGGCCGTGGAGAACAAGAATTGTCGCCATGTGGTGCTCCGGAAGGCAGGGCGCGATTGGGGTCAGTGTGGCCGAATGGCGCGTGGTTGTCTACATATCCTCACACTTTTTTGGATTTTGGCGTCATTTAGCGTCTTAATTATGCCATTTTGTTATTTTGTAGAACTTGTGGCGATCTCCGGCCAGTTTTGCCCCCTTTTCGTGCGAATTTGGAAAATAGGGGGAAAATACAACTATCTTGTCGATAACTTGCCGGCATTGTCTGGCTTTGTGTTGCTAACCTGTTCCAGTGCCTCAATTACACCATTGACGCTGAGCAACTGGGGCAGGATTTGCGCCGGCAATGTGGGGTCGGCGGGGTAAACGAGGTACAGGGGGATGCCGGTGCGACCATAGCGCTCGAGGTAGTGGGCGATCGCCGGATCGTGGTTGGTCCAGTCGGCGACCATGTAAGCGACGCCGTGGGCGGCAAATGCGGCCTGGACCTCGTCGCGGGAGAGCACCGCCGCCTCGTTGGCTAGACAGGTGATACACCAGTCGGCGGTGACATCGACGAAGACCGGGGTGCCAGCTTCGCGCAACCCGGCCAACGCGGATTCCGACCAGGGGATGACGCCCTCGGCGTGGCTGGTCTGCCGCGGCGGGTCGAGCTCGTGCAGGCTGCCGAGCGCCCCGGCGGCGGCCAGGCACAAGACCGCCACCCAGCGCCGCCAGCTGCCCAGCTGCCAGAGCCAGAGTGCCAGGGTAAGCGCCACCGCACCGGCGAGCACGGCGGCCATCGTATTCACGCCGGTCTGCCGCCCGGCCACCCACAGCAGCCAGACCGCTGCGGCATAGAGCGGGAAGGCCAGCAGCTGTTTAAGTGTTTCCATCCACGGCCCGGGCGCCGGCATCAGGCGGCGGGCAGCGCGGCTGTAGCCGAACAGCAGCAGCGGCGCCGCCATGCCCGCGCCGAGGCTGGCGAAGACCAGCAGGGCGATGGCCGGCGGCTGGGTGACGGCGAAGCCGAGCGCGGTACCCATGAACGGTGCGGTGCAGGGGCTGGCGACCACCACGGCAAGTACGCCGGTAAAGAAGCTGCCGCTCAGGCCGCCGCGGCTGGCGAGGGCGTTGCCGGTGTTCATCAGGCCGCCGCCGAGCTGGACCAGCCCCGACAGCGACAGGCCCATGACCAGGAAGAGATAGGCGAGGGCGATGACGAAACCGGGGGATTGCAACTGGAAGCCCCAGCCCACCGCGCGCCCGGCCTGTTGCAGGGCGATCAGCACGGCGGCAATGGCGACAAAGCTGGCGATCACGCCGAGGGTGTATATCCAGCTGTGCAGATGCCGGTTGTGCTCGCTGGCGGAGGCGAAGCTGAGCACCTTGAGGGAGAGAATCGGGAATACGCAGGGCATCAGGTTGAGGATGGCGCCACCGAGAAAAGCCAGCAGCAGCATGTAGGGCAGGCTGCCGCCGGCAGGTGTCGTTGCCGGGCTGGCCGCCGCCGCGGCGCGGGCGACGGGGTTGGCGACAACGCTGGCGGTGCCGGCCACGGGATCGAGCAGGAAGGTCTCGGTGCGCGGTGGATAGCACAGGCCCGCGTCGGCACAGCCCTGGTAGGTGACCTTGAGCCGGTCCCCGGCGGCGACCGGGGCGGTGGTGGCAAGCGTGATGTCGACGCTGTCGTAATACACCTCCACGTCGCCGAAGAATTCGTCGCTGCGCTGCAATCCGGGCGGGATGTCCGCCGCCGGTGTGGACTCCGCGCCGCCCCCGGCGGGCAGCAGGGCGAACTTGAAGCTATGGCGGTAGAGATAGTAGGCCTCGGTGATCTGCCAGTGGGCGCGCAGGGCATCGTCACCTTCGATGTCCACTGCCAGTTGGTAGGCCTCCTCGACCGGCAGGAATACGGGGGCATTGCCGGTGCTGAAGGCCGCGGTGGTGCTGCCGGGAAAGCCCTGCCCCTGGGTGAGGGAAGCGGCAAGCAAAAGGCAAATGCAAAGCAGGGCGCGCATAAAACATCCAGTCGAATTGGTGACGAAGCAGTTTAGCAGTACCACCGCCGCCCCCCAACGCGCTGTTTCGGCAGGGGCGGGGTGCTATAGTGTCCCGAGACGCCAGTTGAGAGTAAAAGCTGGCGAATAAATTCCCCGGAGTACACTTGTGCCGCGCTTTTTTTTCACCGCTCTCGCCCTCCTGTCCGCGATCCTGGCCGGTCCGCTCCGGGCGGGTGAGCCGCTTATCGAGCAGGCCTGGATCCGCGCACTGCCCCCCACCCAGCCGGTGACGGCGGCGTATCTCGTGCTGCGCAACCCCGGGCCGGCGCCGGTCGAGTTCGTCGGCGCGACCGTCGAGGGGGCGGGCCGGGTGGAGATCCACACCTCGGTGGAAGAAAATGGCCTTCGCAGGATGGAGCGCTTGTCTACACTGACAGTTGCGCCCGGGGAGAGTCGTGCGCTGGCCCCCGGCGGCGTTCACCTGATGCTATTCGAGCTCGACGGGATGCCCCGGGAAGGGGAGAGCCGGCGCCTGTGCGTGGAGTTGCAGCCCGGGGGGCCCATCTGTACCGATGCGCAGGTTTTGAAATCCGCTGACCCGGGCAGCGACCACCAACACCACCACTGACTGACCGGACCACGAGGCCGACACTGGATGAATGCAGTTAAGGAATTTTTTGCCGATTGGCGCGATACCCTGCTCGAGCGCATACCCGAGGGGCGGACGGCCCGCTGGGTGGTGCTGGCGCTGGTGCTATACCTGCTGCTGGCGCTGGCCTTCGGTATGTACTGGAGCGTCAGTCCCACGCCCTTCGATGTCCGCGAGAAGGCTGCGCAGTACGCCGCCGAGGATGGCGGGACGGTGGTCACGGGATCGGTGACCACCGCGGCCCTGATGGGGGTCATGGACACACTGCTGCACAAGTCCGGCGGCTACCTGCACAACGACCGCTTCCCCCCCGGCCTGTGGCTGGACAACATGCCCAACTGGGAATACGGCGCGCTGATCCAGGTGCGCGACCTGTCCCGGGCCATGCGCGAGTCCTTCAGCCGCTCCCAGTCCCAGTCCAAGGAAGACAAGGACCTGGCCGAGGCCGAGCCGCGCTACCACTTTGATTCCGACAGCTGGGTGCTGCCCTCCTCCGAGTCGGAATACGCCAAGGCGCAGCAGTTTACCCGGGCGTATTTCAAGCGCCTCTCGGATGACAGCAATCCCGACGCGCAGTTCTTTGCCCGGGCCGACAACCTGCGCTACTGGCTCTCCACCGTCAATACCCGTCTCGGCTCGCTGTCCCAGCGCCTGTCCGCCAGCGTCGGCCAGCGGCGTTTGAACACCGATCTTGCCGGGGAGCAGGGCGCCAGCCAGTCGACCCCGGCGCCGGGGGAGCTGATCGTCAAGACCCCCTGGACGGAAATCGACGACGTGTTCTTCGAGGCCCGCGGCACCACCTGGGCCCTGATTCACTTCCTCAAGGCGGTGGAGGTGGATTTCGCCGACGTGCTGAAGCAGAAAAGTGCCCTGGTCAGCATGCAGCAGATCATCCGTGAACTGGAGGGGACGCAGGAGGCCATGTGGAGCCCGCTGGTGCTCAACGGCACCGGCTTCGGCCTGCTGGCCAATCACTCGCTGGTAATGGCTTCCTATATAAGCCGGGCCAACGCCGCCATCATCGACCTGCGCGACCTGTTGCTACAGGGCTGAATTCACTCCGGTTCGGAGTAGCGCAGGCGGGTGCCGGTATCCAGTGACAGGCGGATTTCGGTGGCGGAGAGTTCCTTGGGAAAGTAGGTGCCGGAGAGCTTGGCGTCGAGCAGGCTGGCGCCCTCGAGGCGGGTGTTGCGGAAGTCGATGCCGCTGAGGTCGGCGTTGCGGAAGTAGGAGTCGCTGAAGTCCAGCCCGTCGGCGTTCATGTTGCGCAGGTCCCGGCCGCGGTAATCGCCGCTTTTCAGCTCGCTGGTATCCAGTTTGTCCCGCATTTCATTGAAGCCCTTGATATCCTCGTTGCGCAGTAACTGGTAGAGAGGATCGGACTTGATTACCGGCTTTTTCATGGGGACACCTTCTGGATGATCATGGCTACAGCGCGGCATAGCTTACGCGGAGCTTCGCGGTCGTGACAAGCAATGCCGGCGCTACGGGCGCGACGACCCTGCGCGGCTTCCTGCTCACTCGCAACTGGCGCGACGCACCCGGCGGCGTGGCGCTGGAGTTCTGGCTGAGTACCGAGCGCGGCCCCCTCTGCGTGACCATCGACAATGCGCCGGCGGTGTTTTTCCTGGCGGAGGCGGAACTGTCTCGGGCCCGGGGCCTGGTCGAGGCGGAGCCCGGGACAACGCTGCGTCCACTGCAGTTGCGCGACTTCGCGGGCCGCCCGGTCAGCGGTGTCTACGCCGGCAGCCACCGGCAGGGGCGTCGCCTGGCCGATCGCCTGCGCGAGCGGGGCCTCGACCCGCTGGAGGCCGATATCAACCCCGCCGAGCGCTATCTCATGGAGCGCTTCATCACCGGTGCGGTGGAATTGCACGGCCAGCTGGAGTCGCGCGGCGGCTGCCTGCGCATGCACAACCCGCGCATGCGCGGCTGCGATTACCGACCGCGGCTGAAGCTGGTGTCGGTGGACATCGAAACGGCGATGCAGGAGCTGCAGCTGTTCTCCATCGCCGTGCACGGCATCGATCGCGATGGCGCCGAGGTGCGGCGGGTATTCATGCTCGGCGAGGGCGCGGTGCAGGACTTCGTCGAGACCCACGGCAGCCAGGAACTCCTGCTCGAGGCCTTCCAGGACTGGCTGGCGGCCTACGACCCGGATGTGCTGATCGGCTGGAATGTGATCAATTTCGACTGCTGGTACCTGCAGCAGGTCGCCGAGCGGGCCGGGCGCCGGCTGCTGCTGGGCCGGGACCGGCGGCCGCTGCACTGGCGCGAGCTCGACGACGCCGGTGAGCGGCGCGCCCTGCAGTGCCCGGGGCGCCTGGTGCTGGATGGCATCGCCCTGCTGCGGGCGGCCTTCTACAACTTCGAGAGCTTCGCCCTCAATAATGTCGCGACGGAACTGCTCGGGGAGGCCAAGCTTATCGAGGGCGGCGACCGCGGCGAGGAGATCGGCCGCCTGTTCCGGGAGGACAAGAGTGCGCTGGCGGCATACAACCTGAAGGACTGCGAGCTGGTGAGTGCGATCTTCGCGCGCACCGCGCTGCTCGATTTCGCCATCGCCCGCGCGCGCATGACCGGCCTCAACATGGATCGCATGGGTGGCTCGGTGGCCTCCTTCGACAACCTCTACCTGCCGCGCCTGCACCGGGCCGGCTACGTGGCACCGAATGCCGGCAGCGCGCAGATCGCCAGCCCCGGGGGTTTCGTACTCGACTCCCAGCCGGGGATCTACGATCACGTGCTGGTGCTGGACTTCAAGAGCCTCTACCCGAGTATCATCCGCACCTTCTGCATCGACCCACTGGGCCTGGCGCTGGCCGCCGGGCTGCCCGGGGAGGCGACTGTCCCCGGCTTTATCGGTGCACGTTTTGCCCGCGAGGGGCATATCCTGCCGGGCCTTATCGAACAGCTCTGGGCCCAGCGCGACGCCGCCAAGGCCCAGGGCGACGCGCCCCTGTCCCAGGCGATCAAGATCATCATGAACTCCTTCTACGGTGTACTGGGCTCCCCGGGTTGCCGCTTTTTCGACCCGCGGCTGGCCAGCTCCATTACCCGCCGCGGTCACGAGATCCTGCAGCGCACCCGGGACCGCATCGAGGCCGCGGGCCACCGGGTGATCTACGGCGATACCGACTCGGTGTTTGTCTGGGTCCAGTCGGCCACATCCGATGCCGAGGCCCGCGCCACCGGCGGCGAGTTGCAGCAGTCGCTGAACGCTTGGTGGCAAGAGCAGATCGAGCGCGAGTTCGGCGTTGCCTGCGCCCTGGAACTGGAGTTCGAGACCCACTACCGGCGTTTCCTCATGCCGACGATCCGCGGCTCGGACAAGGGCAGTAAAAAACGTTACGCCGGCATCGTCACCAGCCAGGGCGGTGAGCGGCTGGTGTTCAAGGGCCTGGAGAATGTGCGCACCGACTGGACCCGGCTGGCGCGGGGCTTCCAGGAGGAGCTATACCGGCGGGTGTTCTACGCCGAGCCCTACGCGGATTTCGTCAAGCGCACGGTGGCCGAGGTGCTCTCGGGCGAGCGCGATGGCCAGCTGGTCTACCGCAAGCGCCTGCGTCGCCGGCTCGACGAGTACCAGCGCAATATCCCGCCCCACGTCCAGGCGGCACACCGCTATGCCGAGGCGGGACTGCAGCCGCCGCGGCGCGGTGACTGGGTGGAGTACGTGATTACCAGCGCCGGCGCCCGGCCCGCCGCGCGGCCCGGGGCAGCGCTGGACTACGATCACTATATCGAGCGCCAGCTGCAGCCGGTGGCCGACGGCATCCTCGGCTTTCTCGGCACCTCGTTCAGCGAACTGGTCGACCGCCAGATCGGCCTGTTCTAGGCGCCGCTCTCAGTCGCCGAAGAACTCCCTGCGCAGGGCGGCGTAACCGGCCGCGGGCAGGCGGGGACCGTACTGGGAGACGACATTGCCGGCGGCCAGGCTGGCGAAACGCCCGGCGGTGGGGAAGTCCTCGCCGCGGGAGAGGGCGTAGAGGAAGGCCCCGGCAAACATGTCACCGGCGCCGTTGCTGTCCACCGCGTGCACCTGGTGGGGGGGGATCTCAGCCAGGCTCTCGCCGTCATAGGTCAGCGCGCCCTTGCTGCCGCGGGTGATGACGAACTGCCGGGCGACCTGCTTCAGGGCCTCGATCGCGTCGTCGAGCTCCTCGCACTCACCCCAGCCGAGGGCTTCGGCCTCGTTGCAGAAGACCAGGTCGACCCGCTGGCCGAGCATCTCCTGCAGGCCCTCGCGGAAGAACTGCACCATGCCGGGGTCGGAGAAGGAGATGCTGGTCTTCACGCCCTCGCGTTCGGCGATTTCCCGCGCCCGCACCGCGGCGGCGCGCCCGGTCGGGGAAGTCACCAGGTAGCCTTCTATATATAGGTACTCGGAATCGGCGATGGCCGCCGGAACCAGCTGCTCCACCGAGAGCGACTCGCTGATGGCCAGGTTGGTGTTCATGCTGCGCTCGGCGTCCGGAGAGATCAGCACCAGGCACTTGCCGGTGACGCCCGGTTCCCTGCCGCCGGTGAGATTGTGAGTGACCCCGGCCGCTTCGAGGTCGGCGAGGTAGATATTGCCGTCCTCGTCATCGGCAACCTTGCAAGACATGAAGGTCGGCGCGCCGAACAGGGCGGTGGCGATCATGGAGTTGCCGGCGGAGCCGCCACTGGCGTGCCTGGCGGTGACCAGGTGGCCCTGGAGGTGATCGAGCAGCTCGGCCTGGCGTTCCGCGTCCACCAGGGTCATGAGGCCCTTTTCCACGCCCATTGTGTCCAGTTCGCTGTCCTGGACCTTGATCTCCGTATCCACCAGCGCGGCGCCGATGCCGTAGGCCATGTATTTCTTGAGCATTTTTGAAGGTTCCTGAAGTCGAGCCCGGTATTATCCGGATTCGTCGCGCGAATTGAAGCGGCGCTGGTGTAAACTCGCTCACCATGAAGAAAACCCGCAATCTGCTGCTGAAACTGCTCCTGGTCGCCCTGGTGATCGGCGCCGCTTACCTGGTCTACCTCGACGCCCGCATCACCACGACCTTTACCGACAAGATGTGGGAGCTGCCGGCCAAGGTATACGCCCGGCCCCTGGAGCTGTTCGCCGGCGCCGAGCTGCGCCCGGAGGACCTCGCCTACGAGCTGGAGATTCTCGGCTACCGGAAGGTCGGCCACACCCGCGGCCCCGGCCAGGTGGCGCGCAACCACGGTCGCTTCGAGATCCACACCCGCGGCTTCGAATTTCCCGGTGAGCGCGAGCCGGTGCGCAAGGTCAGCCTGAACATCGTCGGTGGCCGCGTGCAGGCGATCTCCGAGGGCGGCCGGTCGATTGACCTGATGCGGCTGGACCCGGCACAGATCGGCGGAATCTACCCGACCCACGGCGAGGACCGGGTGCTGGTGCAACTGGAGGATGTTCCCGAGTCGCTCAAGCAGGCGCTGTTCGCGGTGGAGGACCAGCGTTTCTACGATCACTGGGGTTTCTCGATCACCGGTATCGGCCGCGCGGCGCTGAGCAACGCGATGTCCGGCCGGGTGGTGGCCGGGGGCAGCACGATCACCCAGCAGCTGGTGAAAAACTACTACCTCAGCCCGGAGCGTACACTGGTCCGCAAGCTGAACGAGATCCTGATGGCAGTGTTGCTCGAGCTGCACTACGACAAGGACGAGATCCTCGAAAGCTACATCAACGAAGTCTACCTGGGGCAGTCCGGCCCCCGCGCCATCCACGGCTTCGCCCTCGCCGCGCGGCACTATTTCGACACGCCCCTGCAGCAATTGGGGCTGCACCAGCAGGCCCTGCTGGTGGGCATGATCAAGGGTCCGTCCCTGTACAACCCGCAGCGCCACCCGGAGCGGGCGAGAGAGCGGCGCAACGTGGTGCTGGAGGCCATGGCGGCACAGGGTGCGATTTCCGCCGAGCAGGCGGCGGTGGCCAAGGCCATGCCGCTGGGCCTGAACAGCGCGCCGCGCATCCGCGACACCTTCCCCGCCTACCTCGACCTGGTGCGCCGGCAGTTGCGCCTCGAGTACCGCGAGGAGGACCTCTCCTCCCTCGGCCTGAGTATCTTCACCGCCTTCGACCCGGTACTGCAGCGGCAGCTGGAAAACAGCACCACCAGCGTGCTCGCCCAGCTCGACAAGAGCGGTGAACTGCAGGGCGCCTCGGTGGTGACCAGGGTGGACAGCGGCGAGGTCGCGGCACTGGTCGGCGGGCGCAAGGTGAGCTATGCCGGTTTCAACCGCGCGCTGGATGCCAATCGCCCGGCCGGTTCGCTGCTCAAGCCGGCGGTCTACCTGACCGCCCTGGAGCGCCCCACCCACTACTCCCTGGCCTCGATCATCAGCGACGAGGAATTCAAGATCCGCCAGCCCAACGGCGATGTCTGGGAGCCGCAGAACTTCGACCGCCGCCCCCATGGCAGCATCCTGCTTTTCCAGGGATTGACCAACTCCTACAACCTCGCCACGGCGAAACTCGGCATGGAGGTCGGCATCGATGCGGTGGTGGATATGCTCCGGCGCCTCGGCATCAGCGGCTACATCCCCGAGGTGCCCGCGGTGACCCTGGGGGCCGGCGAGTACGCGCCGCTGGATATCGCGGCGATGTACCAGACCATTGCCGCCGGCGGCTTCCGCACGCCCCTGCGCACCATCCGCGATATCGTCGACGCCCAGGGCGAGCCGCTGCGCCGCTATCCGCTGGAGTACGACCGCACGGTGAGCCTGCAGGCGGTCAATCTCCTGCAATATGCCCTGCAGTCCGTGGTGCGCGACGGCACCGGCCGCGGGGTCTACAACTACCTGCCCGCGGGCTTTGTCGTGGCGGGGAAAACCGGCACCACCAACGACGGGCGGGACTCCTGGTTTGCCGGCTTCTCCGGCGACCTGCTGACAGTCAGCTGGGTGGGCCGCGACGATAACGGCGGCACCGGCCTGACCGGGAGCACCGGCGCGCTCAAGGTATGGGGCCACTTCATGGCCCAGGCCAGCCGGCGGCCACTGGCCTACCGCATGCCGGATGGCATGGTGACCGAATGGATCGACAGCGAGAACGGCTACGTGACCGGGGAGGGCTGCCCCAATGCGCGCCTGATGCCCTTCATCAGTGGCTCGGAACCGCGCCAGCGGACCAACTGCTCGCCCCGCCGCAACGGCCTGTCCGACTGGTTCCAGTCGCTGTTCCGGGATTGAGCCAGCCGCCGCTTGAGGTACACTGCGCTGCTCATTGTCACCCTGGGGAGCGCCCGTGAGATTTAGCCGATATCTGCCACTGCTGGGACTGTTGCTGCTACTGGGCGCCTGCACCAGCACACCCTACTCCCTGCCGAAGATAGAAACCGGCACACCGGAGCCGCAGCAGCCCGAGGTCGCACAACCGCAGCCCTCACCGCAGCCGCTGCCCACCCCGGGCCCGGCGCCGGAGCCGGAGTTGCCCGATAACACCACCAGCGCCCACGACCGCCTGCTGGCCCAGGCGGAGGGCGCCCGCGACCGGGGCCAGTATGACCAGGCCCTGGCCTACCTCGAGCGGGCCCAGCGCATCGATCCCGACAACGCGAAAATCTACCTCGATATGGCGGCCACCCACGCCGCCGCCGGGCGCCCGGCCCAGGCCCGCACCGTGGCCGAGCGCGGCCTCCTCTACTGCACCAGCAGGCGCCAGTGCGACGCCCTGCGCTCCTACATCGACTGACACTCAGTCGTTGTAACAGGCCACCCGGAAGCCGTCGGCCCCGGGCTCGAAGAGCAGGCGCTGGTTGATGCAGGCGGGGCTGTCTCCCGCAGCGTGACTGACGAAAATCACCTGGGTGTCACTGTTCGCCGCAATGTGGTCCACCGCGCGCAGGATCAACCGGCGGTGGAAGCCGTCGAGACCCAGGGTGGGTTCGTCGAGCAGCAGGATGGCCGGCGACTTCACCATGGCCCGGGCCAGCAGCGCCATGCGCTGCAGGCCGAAGGAGAGCGCGTCGAAACTCTCGCGCTGGATGTCGGCGATGCCCAGCGCCTGCAGCCACTCGACGGCGCGCTGGCGCTGCTGGTCGCCCCAGTCGTCGTAGAGCCCCACCGAATCGAAGAAACCGGAGATAACCACCTCCAGCACTTTCATGCCGCGGGCGAAGTTGAGGTGGAGTTGGGTGTCCACCTGGCCGTACTTCTGCTTGATATCCCAGATACTCTCACCGGAGCCACGGCGCAGGCCGAACAGGGTGATGTCCTGGCCATAGGCCTTGTGGTTGTCGCCGGTGATGAGGGAGAGCAGGGTGCTCTTGCCGCAGCCGTTGGGCCCTGCGACCGCGCAGTGCTGGCCGCGCTCGAAGGTCCACTCCACATCCTGCAGAATCCGCTGTTCGCCGTACTGGACGTTGACCTTGCGCAGCGCCAGCATCGGCCCCTCGGCGGGCAGGGTGTAGCTGCGCGGCAGTGACGCGGGCAGGTCGGCGAGGGCGGGCAGCGGGGGCTGCATCAGCGTGCCGACCCGCGGGTCGGCCAGCACGTCGGCGCACTCGCCCTGCAGGAGAACCTCGCCGTCATCGAGCACCAGCAGGTGCGAAACTCCCGGCGGGATATCCTCCAGCTGCCGGCACAGCAGCAGGAGCTGTAACTCGCTGCCGAGCAGCTCGCCGATGGCCCGGCCGAGTTCCGCCTGGGTGGCGTGGTCCAGGCCGTCCAGCGGACTGTCGAGGATCAGCAGGGCCGGACGGCTGAGCAGGGCCCGCAGTAACAGCGTCTTGCGCATTTCCCCGGTGGAGATGTAGCGCAGGCCGCGCTCGAGAATATGGCCGATGTTGAGGCGCGCCACCCACTCCGCGAACAGCGCGTCGGGCGCGCGCCCGCGGAGGATGGCGTCGCGTACCAGGGTGCCGGGATCGCTGGCGTCGGCGCGGGTCTCGGAGTCGTCCAGTTTGCGGTCGCGGTCGCACAGGGCCTTGGCCTGCTCGAAGCAGACATAGGCGACACCGCCGGCGTTCAGCAGATCTTCCGAGCGGGTGTAGCTGCCGGAGAAATGGCTGGCCTCGCCGCTGAGCACCCGCGCCAGGCTGGTCTTGCCGCTGCCGTTCGGGCCGATGCAGGCCCACTGCTGGCCGCGCTGCAGGACCCAGTGGGCAATGCGCAGGACCGGCAGCGCCCGGTAGGCGAGCTGGACGTCCTGCAGGGTGATCAGGGCCTGTTGCGGCATTGGCAAATTAACTCCCGGCTTGAGTACCCCGGTCCGGGCTGGCTTAATAAGCCGGAACCCCGAGGTTGAATTACGTTTTGTCCGCGCTGCTGTTAAACCAGATTGAGAACGAATTACCGCGTTCCAGGCCACGCAAGCCCTGGCTGCGGCGCTGGATGCAGCGCTCGTCGGTGGCGATGATTCTGCAGCTGCGCGAGGGTGAGCTGCACATTCTAATGATTAAGCGCGCCGAGCGGGAGGGCGATCAGTGGTCCGGCCACATGGCCTTTCCCGGCGGCCGCATGGAAGCGCAGGACGACCACGGCCTCGCCACCGCGGTGCGCGAGACCGAGGAGGAAATTGGCCTGGCGCTGGGGCCGCAGGACCGCTGTCTCGGCCGGCTGTCCGATCTCAGGGCGCGACCGCGCCGCAACCTGGGGATGGCGGTCAGTGCCTATGTTTTCCTCCTCGAACGCGAGGTGGAATTCACGCCCAACTACGAGGTCGCCGAGGTGGTCTGGGTGCCGCTGTCCTTCCTGCTGGATGTGGGCAACCGGGAGGAACTGGTGTGGATGGGCCGGTTCAGCGGCATACGCACGCCCTGTTATTACTTCGAAGAGCGCTGCATCTGGGGCCTCTCGCTGCGCATGCTGGATGAGATGATGGGGCTGCTGCAGGCCTAGTTGCCTCCCCGGCACCTGCGCTCAGTCGCTGGTCTCGCCGCCCTGGCGTAAAAACGCCCGGGTATTCAGCCGCAATTCCCGCAGCGCGGGGTCTTCACGGCTCGCCTCCAGCAGTGTCTGCTGGTCGATTCTGCCGTTCACGTAGCCGTCTACCAGTTCCAGCAGCACGGGGGTCATCTGTGGTTCGCGTACCCAGCGCGGCGAGTCCACCAGCGGGCCGGTGACGTGCTCCTGCTCCAGTTTCAGCCAGTAACCGCCGCAGCTCGACAGCTGGTAGTCGCCGATACGGCCATAGCTGATATTGGGGGTGAGGGGATCGAAGCCTCCCGGCACGCTCTGCTCGATCCTGTCGAGGGCCAGCACCCAGCGCGATCCCGCGGGGAAGTCTGCGGCGGGGGGGCGGCAGTAGTCGCGGGCCTGCATCCAGACCCGGATTTCGTCCATTGCCGTGCGGCCGCGCAGGGTTTTCTCCACGCTGAAATCCACCGAATTGCCCTTGCTGGCCAGCGATTGCACGGCCACCACGAGATCGGCCCCGGCCTGTACCTCGGCGAAGCTGCCCTGCCACAGACAGCTGCACTCCTCCTGCGCGGCGGCGCCGGAGGCCGTGCTGAGGAGGAGCAGGAGCAGGGCGCAGCGCATGGGGCCTACTGCAGGGCTTTTGCCGCCTCGAGGGCAAAGTAGGTGAGGATGCCGTCGCAGCCGGCGCGCTTGAAGGCCATCAGCGACTCCAGCATCACCGCCTCGCGGCTCAGCCAGCCGCGCTCGAAGGCGGCCATGTGCATGGCGTACTCGCCGCTCACCTGGTAGGCGAAGGTCGGGGCCCTGAGTTCGTCCTTCACCCGGCGCACCACGTCGAGGTAGGGCATGCCCGGCTTGACCATGATCATGTCGGCGCCCTCGGCCAGGTCCAGCGCGCACTCGTGCAGGGCCTCGTCGCTGTTGCCCGGGTCCATCTGGTAGCTGAACTTGTCGCCGCCCTTGAGGTTGCCGGCGCTGCCCACCGCGTCGCGGAAGGGGCCGTAGTAGCTGGAAGCGTACTTGGCGGCGTAGGCCATGATCAGGGTGTTGGGATGGCCCTGCGCCTCCAGTACCTTGCGGATCGCACCGATGCGCCCGTCCATCATGTCCGAGGGGGCGACGATGTCCGCGCCCGCGGCCGCGTGGGACAGGGCCTGTTCCACCAGTGCGGCTGTGGTGATGTCGTTGAGCACGTAACCCTCGGCGTCGATGATGCCGTCCTGGCCGTGGGTGGTGAAGGGATCGAGGGCGACGTCGGTCATCACCCCGAGTTCTGGCAGGGCGTCCTTGAGCGCTTCTACCGCCCGCTGGGCCAGGCCGTCCGGATTCCAGGCCTCCTCCGCCTGCAGGGATTTCTTCTCCGCGCCCACCACCGGGAACAGGGCGATGGCGGGGACACCGAGGGACCACAACTCCCGGGCCTGTTCTACCAGCAGGTCGATGCTCAGGCGCTCGATGCCCGGCATGGAGGGGATCGCCTCACGTTGTTTGCTGCCCTCGAGGACGAACACCGGGAAGATGAAATCCGCCGGGCTGAGCTGGCTCTCGCGCACCAGTCGGCGGGAAAACTCCCGGGCCCGCAGGCGGCGCATGCGGGTGTGGGGGAAGGGGCCGCGCTGGCTGTCGAAGCTCATAGTCGCTCTCGCTTAGAGTTGGGCAAAGGCCTGGCGGGCGGCGTCCACGGTGGCGCCAATCTCGGCATCGCCGTGGGCGCTGGAGAGGAAGCCCGCCTCGTAGGAGGCCGGGGCAAGGTAGATCCCCGCCGCAAGCATCAGGTGGAAGAAACGATTGAAGCGTTCGGTGTCGCAGGCCATGACCTGGGCGTAGTTGTGAATGCTCGCCTCGTCGGTAAAGAAGCCGCCGAACATGCTGCCGGCGTGGTTGGTGGTGAAGGGCACGCCGGCCTCGCGGGCGGCGCTTTCCAGCCCCTCGCAAAGCGCTGCGGTGCGCGCGAAGATCGGTGCGTAGAAACCCTCCGCGGAGATCACCTCCAGGGTCGCCAGCCCGGCGGCCATGGCGATCGGGTTGCCGGACAGCGTACCGGCCTGGTACACCGGCCCCAGCGGGGCGATGTGCTCCATGATTGCCCGTTTGCCGCCGAAGGCGCCGACCGGCATGCCGCCGCCGATCACCTTGCCGAGGGTGGTGAGGTCCGCCTCGATGCCGTAGTAGCCCTGGGCGCCCTGCAGGCCGAAGCGGAAGCCGGTCATCACCTCGTCGAGAATCAGCACCGCGCCGCTGGCGTCGCAGACCTCGCGCAGGGTCTCGAGAAAGCCCGGCTGGGGCGGGATGCAGTTCATGTTGCCCGCCACCGGCTCGACGATGACGCAGGCGATCTGCTCGCCGTAGCGGGCGAAGGCCTCGCGAACACCGTCGGGGTCGTTGTAGGTCAGGGTCAGGGTGTGGTCGGCCAGCGCTGCGGGCACTCCCGGGGAACTCGGCACGCCGAGGGTGAGAGCGCCGGAGCCGGCCTTGACCAGCAGGGAGTCGGAGTGACCGTGGTAACAGCCCTCGAACTTGACGATGGTGTCGCGGCCGGTGAAACCCCGGGCCAGGCGGATGGCGCTCATTGTGGCCTCGGTGCCGGAGTTGACCATGCGCACCAGGTCCATGTTCGGCATGATCTCGCAGAGCCGGTCGGCCATGCGGATTTCCAGTTCTGTCGGCGCGCCGAAGCTGAGGCCGTTTGCACACTGGCGGACAACCGCCTCGCGCACCGCGGGGTGGTTGTGGCCCATCAGCATGGGACCCCAGGACAGCACGTAGTCGATATAGCGCTTGCCCTCGCTGTCGAAGACGAAGGGGCCCTCGCTGCGCTCGATGAAGACCGGGGTGCCACCCACTGCCTTGAATGCGCGCACCGGGGAGTTCACTCCGCCGGGGATGTGCTGGCGCGCCTGGTCAAATAGCTGGGCTGAGGTAGTCATGGGGTCTCCGCTGGGGCATTTTCGTGAGAGCGAATTATCCGGGCTGGGGCAGCGAATATCCAGTTTCAGAAAGGCTTGAGCACCGCCAGTATCACCATAGCGAAGAGGAACAGCACCGGCACCTCGTTGAAGAAGCGATAGAAGCGCGGGCTGTGCTGGTCGCGGTCCTCGAGGATGGCTTTTACATAGCGGCCGCACTGGAAGTGGTAGCCGACCAGGAACAGCATGCCGGCCATCTTGCTCCAGAACCAGCCCGCCTGAAGGTAGTAGCCGGGGTTTGTCGTAACCATCCCGATCCCGAGCAGGATGACCAGCACCATGAAGGGAGTGACAAAGCGGTACAGGCGGCGCGCCATTTGCGCCAGTAACTCGCGCGTGTCTGCGCTGGAACTCCCGGCGTAATTCACCAGCAGCCGCGGCAGGTAGAACAGCCCGGCAAACCAGCAGACGACAAAAACGATGTGCAGGGCTTTCATCCACAGCATGCGACTAATCCTCGGTCCTCAGCCTGCCAAGGGCAAATTGATCGATACTCTCCCGCGTCACGACCCCGTGCAGCACCGGCTGCTTGGCGCGGCGGCTGCGCTCGTAGATGCAGGCGGCCTCGACGGTATGGCGGGTAATGCTGTCGAGGGCCTGGCGCAGAGACGCCTGCAGGGGCGCACGGGTGATGGTCCAGCGGCGGATCCCCGCGTCGGTAATGTCTGCCTCCTCACTTGCATTGCCCTCGAGCCACCGTAGCAGCTCACCGCCGTGCACCAGGTACAGGTCCTCACCCTCCTTGCTGACCAGGCACCACTCGGGCCTGAATTCCAGCAGCGTGACACGGTCCTCGGCGGTCACCAGGGTCGGCACACGCACCACGCGGGTATCCATGATCGAGGCCACGTGAGTCCGGTGCAGCAGCTGGTTCAATGGGTCGTCGGGAACCGTTCGCCGCAGCTGGCGCAAAATGGTCTGGTGCAGGGAGCGCTGGCTGAATACCCCGCCGCTGGTGAGTGTCGCAGCGACAATCGCCAGCATGGCCGGCATGCTGAGCCCGATGGAGTGGGTCAGCTCGATCACCGCCAGCAGCGCGGCGAGCGGGGCGTTGAGCACGGCCCCCATGCAGGCAGCCATCCCCAGCACCACGTAAAGTGTCGGGTCGGACGCGTACTGCGGCATCAGCTGGAATCCGATCAGGCCGAAGATTCCCCCGATGCAGCCACCGATCATGACGTTGGGACCGATGATCCCCACCGGGATGCCGACCCCGGCGGTAATCGACGTGGCGACGATTTTCGCCGCCGCTATCGCCAGCAGGCTGGCCAGCGCGAGTTGCCCGCCAAGTGCGAGATTCAGGCTGTCGTAGCCCACGCCGAGGATCTGCGGGACAAAAATCCCCAGCGTGCCGGTAATGCAGCCGGCCACGGCAAAACGCAGGATCACGTTGACATGGGACAGGCGCGCAGTGCGTTTGCTGAGCTGGATGAACACGACCACCGCCATGCCGCAGGTGATACCGAGCAGGATGATGTAGGGAATCTCCCACAGTGAACTGAGCTCCAGCGGCGGCACGGCAAAGGCGACGCCCTCCGGGTCGATGGTGCGCTTGATCGCCACCGCGGATACCGCGGCGAGTATCACCGGGATGAAACCGGCCACGGTGTACTCCGCGACAATCACCTCCATGGCGAAGATCACCCCGGCCAGCGGGGTATTGAACGCGGTGGCGATACTGCCCGCCGTGCCGCAGGCGGCGAGCATGCGCAGGCTGTTGTTGGGCAGTGCGAGGCGCTGCCCGATGAGACTGTTCACCGCGCTGCCGAGGTGCACCCCGGGCCCCTCGCGCCCACCGGATTGCCCGGTGGCAAGGGCGAACGCCCCGGCGATGAATTGCACCAGTGCATTGCGTGCCGGCAGCACGCCGTAGTGGGAGTGCATGCGGCTGAGCACGTGGACGATGCCGGTTTCCCTGTCCTCCGCCCGCAGGAACTGGAAGGCGAACCCGAGCGCCAGTGCGCCCAGGGCGGGGAGCCCGAAGCGCCAGTGTTCGGGCAGAGCCTCGAAACCCTCGCCGTTATCCCCCACCCGCAAGAGATTGGCCAGGGCGATAATGGCATCCTCGAAGGCGATGATGATCAGTCCTGAGGCTACGCCCCCGAACACGCCGAGCAGCGCGTAGGCGAGTAGCGAATCGTAGCGCGTGAGATAGTTGCGATACTGGCGGATGAATTTCTGCACGGGAACCGCTGGTCAGGTAGACGCGGTCAATATTAACAGTTAATCGCCCGGTGAATGCCTTTATACTACGCGGCCCATGCCCCAGCGACGGTGGGCCAGGAGTCAGAAAAGGGTTACGCACATGATCAAGGTTGGAATAGTTGGAGGAACGGGCTACGCAGGTGTGGAACTGCTGCGCCTGCTGGCGGCTCATCCCCAGGCAGAGGTGGTCGCGATCACCTCGCGCTCCGAGGCGGGGCGCCGGGTCGACGAGATGTACCCCAACCTGCGCGGCCACTACGATCTGGTGTTTACGGATACCGATGTGCAAGTGCTCGCCGCCTGTGACGTGGTGTTCTTCGCCACCCCGCACGCGGTTGCCATGCAAACCGTGCCGGCTCTGCTGGCAGCTGGGACGCGGGTGATCGACCTTTCGGCGGACTACCGCGTGCGCGACCCCGAGGTGTTCGCCCGCTGGTATGGCGAGGAGCACAGCAGCCCCGAGTTGCTGCAGAACGCCGTATACGGCCTGCCGGAAATCAATCGCCAGCGTATCGCCGGGGCGCAACTGGTGGCCTGCCCTGGCTGCTACCCCACCGCCATCATCCTCGGCCTGTTGCCGCTGCTGCGCAACGACCTGGTGGACTCCCAGCACCTGATTGCCAGCGCGGCCTCAGGCGCCAGCGGTGCCGGGCGCCAGGCCAAGATCGACAACCTGTTGACCGAGGTCTACGGCAGCTTCAAGGCTTACGGGGTGGCTGGCCATCGCCACCTGCCGGAAATCGAGCAGGAACTGGCCGGGCTCGCGGGGCACGCGGTGCAGCTTACCTTCGTCCCCCACCTGCTGCCGATGAGCCGCGGCATCCACGCCACCCTGTTTGCCACCCTGACCAACGCGGGCCAGGATATCCAGGCGCTGTTTGAAGAGAGTTACGCCAACGAGCCCTTCGTCGACGTGTTGCCCGCGGGTGTCTTCCCGCAGACCCGTACCGTGAGTGGCGCGAACCAGTGCCGGATTTCCGTACAGGTACCACAGCAGCGCGACACGGTGGTGGTGATGTCGGTCATCGATAACCTGGTGAAGGGCGCCTCCGGACAGGGCGTGCAGAATATGAACATCATGTTCGGATTGCCGGAGGCAACCGGGCTGGCACAGGTGGGCCTGATGCCCTAGGGGATCCCATGCTCACACGGATCAGTGAACTGGTAGTTGAGGAATACACGCAGCGCCGATTGCGGATGTTGCTGCTGGTCAGTGGGCTGGTCGCCATGCTGCTGCTCGCCGGGGCTTTCTACCTCGGCGAGAAGGCGGCTTACAGCGGGATGGGCATCGACCCGGGGCAATACCATTTCCTCCAGGAGGAAGTGCCTCGCCTGCAAGCGCGCATCGCCAGCCTGGAATCCGAGCTTGCCGTTCAGCGCACCCGCGCGGCGGTCGACGCCAGTGCCCTGGAGATGGTGCGCAAGGACCTGGCGGTCCAGCGGGAGGAGATCGCCTCGCTCGAGGAAGGGATGCGTTTTTACCGCAGCCTGATGACGCCGGGCGAGATCGCCCAGGGCCTGAGCCTGCGCCCGCTGGAGCTGGTGACACTCGAGGGTGAGCGCCAGTTCGCCTTCCGTATCGTTGCCCAGCAGGAGTCACGCAAGCATTCGCAGCTCGAGGGAAAGCTGAAGGTCGAGATATTCGGTGTCGAGGCTGGTGCGGATACCAGCTACCCGCTATCCGCGCTCAGTGGGGATGTCGAAGGTGAATCGATCGAGCTGCGCTTTCGTTACTTCCAGTCCATCGAGGGTGTGCTCACCCTGCCGCAGGGCTTTGAGCCGGTCGGGGTCAGTGTGGAAGCGACTGCCAGCCAACCCCGCAAGATGGAGGCGAGGGATCGCTTTGCCTGGGAGCCGAAGGACCGTTTCGTCAGTGTCGGCCGCTAGATGGCTCACAAGGATAAGTTGACCAATTTACTCGGGTTTTAGATAATCACCTTCCATTGGTAGTTCAACGGCCCCCCGCGGGCCTCGAGTAGGCAATATGTCTGTCGCTGAGTCCTTTAACCCCTCCAGCATCAACCTCACAGCCAGCGCCATCCGCAAAGTGCGGCAATTGGTGACGGAGGAGGAAAATGAAGCGCTGAAACTTCGCGTGTACATCACTGGCGGAGGCTGCTCCGGCTTTCAGTACGGCTTCAGCTTCGAGGAGGAGTCCGCAGAGGACGACGCAGTGATAGAGGCCGGTGGCGTCACCATGCTGGTCGACCCCATGAGTTACCAGTACCTTGTCGGCTCGGAGGTGGATTACACGGAGGGCCTCGAAGGCTCGCGTTTTGTGATCAACAATCCCAATGCAACCACGACCTGCGGTTGCGGCGCTTCCTTCTCGATCTGATCGATCAGGCTGGGAAGATAGCTCCCAGAACTCTCTCCCCCCGCGCGCCGGTGACCGCCGGCGCATTGCCGCTCAACCTGTCCAGGGTGCGCTGGGCCAGCCACGCAAAAGCCGCCGCCTCGACCCACTCTGGGGCGATTCCCAGAGTTGTCGTGGATGCGACCGGGCGCTCGCCGAGATGGTGTTGCAGGCGTCGCATGAGCTGGTAGTTGTAGGCGCCGCCTCCGCAGATGAAGACCTCGTCAATGGGCCAGTCGGAGCTGCCGATCGGTTGCGCAATCGTCACCGCTGTGAATTCGCAGAGCGTCGCCTGTACGTCCTCGGGCGCCACCGGTCCAGTCGCGGCGAGCACCGAGTCCAGCCAGGCGAGGTTGAAGTCCTCCTTGCCGGTGCTTCGCGGGCCGGACCGCTGCAGGTAGGGGTGGGCCAATAGCAATTGCAGCAACCCCTGGTGGATTGCCCCTGCCGCGGCCCACTGACCATCCCGGTCGTAGTTCAGGCCGCGGTGGCGATCGATCCACAGGTCCATCAGTGTATTGCCTGGCCCGCAGTCGAAACCGGCCTTCAGGCGGCAGCCGTCGAGCAGGCTGATGTTGGCAATCCCGCCGATATTGACGATGGCCCGGCCGGTGGCGTCGGCGGAAAAGGCGTGGGCGTGAAAGGCCGGAGCCAGCGGGGCTCCCTCACCGCCGGCGGCGATATCGCGGCGGCGGAAGTCCGCAACCGTGGTGATGCCGGTGATCTCGGCAATGGTGTTCGCGTCGCCAATTTGCAGTGTGAAGCTGGTCTCGGGATCGTGGCCTCCGGAGATGGGGCGGTGGCGAATGGTCTGCCCGTGGCTGCCGAGACCGCTTATCTGGGCTGGACGCAGCCCTGCAGCCGTGAGAATAGTTGTTGCGGCCTCGGCGAACAGTGCCCCGAGTTGGCGGTCGAGGACGCCCAGGCGCTCGATTTCATCCTCGCCACTGTGACTGATCGCGGCAACTTCCTGGCGAATCGAGGCGGGGATGGGGTGCTCGTAGGTGCGTAACAGCTCGACACCGCCATCGATAGCCACTAGGGCGCAGTCGATGGCATCAATGCTGGTGCCTGACAGCAGGCCGATGTACAGCCTGCGGTTCGCGTCGCTCATCCGTGGTTTTTGGGCTTGTCGTTCAGCGCCAGTTGCGTGTTTTGTTGCTCGCGAACTTCCGCCAGCAGGGTGGAAGTCTCTGCGATAGCAGCCCTGAAGGAAGCCATTTCAGACTCCGGAAGGGTTTTGGTTTTGGGCAGGTGCTGGTGAATCGTGCGCGGGTTGCGGTGCACACCATTCATCAGGAATTCGTAGTGCAGGTGGGGGCCGGTGGCAAGCCCGGTAGAGCCGACTGTGCCGATGACATCCCCCTGTTGCACCTTCTGGCCGACACCGGCAGAGCGTTTGTGCAGGTGAAGGTACTTGGTCTCGAACTGGTCACCGTGCTTGATGAAAACGTAGTTGCCATTGGCCCGGGAGTAGCCGGCTTTGACCACTTTCCCATCGCCTGCAGCGTAAACGGGCGTGCCGGTGGGGGCGGCGTAATCAGTCCCGCGATGGGGGCGCAGGGTGCCGAGAACCGGGTGCAGGCGTTTGGGGTTGAAATTCGAGCTGATACGGGTGAAGTCTACAGGTGCCAGCAGGAAGGCGCGGCGCATACTGAGGCCATCCTCGCTGTAATAACCGACATCGCCGTTATTGTCGGTGTAGCGGTAGGCCGTGTAGGTTTTCCCCTGGTTGGTATAGGAGGCGGCCAGAATAGCCCCGTCAGAGTATTTCTGGCCGTCTATCCAGGCTTCTTCATACACCACTTCCATGGTATCGCCCTTGCGCGGGTCGCCGACAAAGTCGATCACGCCGCCAAAGATGTTGGCCATGTCCATAATGGTGTTAACGGACAGCCCCGCATCCTGGCCGGCCATGTACAGCGACGACGTGATCACCCCTGCCGCAGTGGATTGGCGGATTTCCGGCTCGCGCGTGGTAACTTCGCGTACGAAGCCTTCTTCACCGAGGCTGTACTGGATGGTCTCGAGGGCATTCTTCTCGTAGCGCACCGCCACCAGCCTGCCTTCTTCGTCGCCCTGGAATGCGATGGTCTGGCCCGGATAAATCCTGGCCAGCTCCTTGCCGTCGGGTGAACTGGTGACCTCGTGTACGTCCTGCATGCTATAGCCGGCACGTTTGAAGATCAGCGAGAGGTTGTCGCCGGAACGGACCGTCTCTTCTACCCAGTCCGGTTGCCAGGCAGGCACCTCTGGCTCGATATTGGCGGCCAGGGTCAGCTCGGTGGCGGCAGGTGTGGTGATTCGGCTGGTCGGCTGCGCGACAGGGTTTAGCAGGGCTTCAACATCGGCTTGCTGGCCAGCGCCAGTGCCCGATTGCATGTTGATTGCGGTAACGATCCCCGCCAGCAGCGCGGCACCCACCGCCAGGTGTCCCTTGACCAGATTGAACTGGTTCAGAGGCAATGCGATGGTGCGTGGCTGGTTTTGGCGAAGCGCGGTGGCCCCCCGCGGTCGATTCGCTGCAGACATGTCCCGTGTATATATGCGGTTATAGTTATTAGCGAGTATATATAAGATTCAAGCCCTGCCAAACAAATCTTTGGCCCAAGTTTGATTTTATAGGGGGGTGTTGTATGGTTGGCGCCCTTCTTTTTGGGGACCCCCCATTTAACTGCGAGATATACCCATGAGTAGCGCACTGCTTGCGGATCTTCAGGCCCGCGAACTGATTTTCCAGATTGCCGGAGAGGCGGAGTTGGCCGGATGGTTGGACGGCGGCGCGCGCACCCTGTATTCGGGCTTCGACCCGACAGCTGACAGCCTCCACATCGGCCACCTGGTGCCCCTGCTCATGTTGCGCCGGTTTCAGCTCGCCGGGCACAAGCCCCTCGCTCTGGTCGGAGGCGCTACAGGCCTGATTGGCGATCCCAGTTTCAAGGCGGCGGAGCGTCAGCTAAACACCCCGGACGTGGTCGGCCAGTGGGTAGAGAAGTTGCGCGCCCAGGTCTCGCGCTTTATCGATTTCGATGCCGGCACAGCCTCGGCGGAGGTCGTGAACAATCTCGACTGGACTGCAGGCCTGGATGTTCTGACCTTCCTCAGGGATATCGGCAAGCATTTCTCGGTCAATGCAATGATTCAGAAGGAGTCGGTGAAGCAGCGTATCGAGCGAGAAGGGAGCGGTATCAGCTTCACTGAGTTTACCTACATGATTCTGCAGTCCTACGACTTCGCGGAGCTGAATCGGCGCTATGGTTGTAGCCTGCAGATCGGGGGTTCGGACCAGTGGGGCAATATCACCGGTGGGATAGATCTGACCCGGCGTATGCACGGGCAGCAGGTGTTTGGCCTGACGGTGCCACTTATTACCAAGTCTGACGGTACCAAGTTTGGCAAGACAGAGTCCGGTGCCGTCTGGCTGGACCCGGCGAAGACCTCGCCCTATGCGTTCTACCAGTTCTGGTTGGGATGTGCGGACGCCGATGTCTACCGTTTTCTCAAGTACTTTACTTTTCTCGATGTGGGTCAGATCGCCGAGCTTGAGCGGGCTGATGCAGAACGCTCCGGGCGCCCAGAGGCGCAGGGGGTATTGGCCGCAGAGGTCACGAAGCTTGTGCACGGAGAGAAGGGGCTGGCCGCAGCTCGACGGATTACGGAAGCCTTGTTCAGCGGTTCCACCGAATCCCTCTCGGAGGAGGATTTCGGCCAGCTTAAACAGGATGGGCTGCCCGCTTCCAGCATGAGCCAGGCCAGCTTGCCGGAAACACTTACCCAGATGTTCAGCGAAGCTGGCCTGGCCCCTTCCGGCAAACAGGTCAAGGATGCACTGGGTCGCAATGCCGTGACTATTAATGGGCGTGCGGTAGGGGCTGGGCAGATTGGCGATGTGGCGGGATGCTTCGCGCCCGGGCTCGCACTTTTTGGGCGCTACTTTCTGGTGCGCCTGGGGAAGAAGAAATACCACCTGTTCGAGTTGGGCTGACAGCGGGCAATTGTTGGTCGATCGTAGGGGTGTTTGGCGGAAAAACGTCCTGATTTGCGGTCTTTGTGCCGTCCGGCGGGTGGCTGCACAAATTATTTTAAAAAAGGGCTTGCGCGGTATGATCCCGCTGCGTATAGTTCGCGTCCCTTCACCGGGGCGGCGTCTGATCCGACGGGTCAGGCCAGAGAATTTCTCCAAAGCATTCAATAGCTTGGCGAGAATTTCTCAAGGCTCGGTAAAGTGGAAACGGCAGAAAAATTTTTAAAAATTTTGTTGCCAACCAGGAAGCGCTCTGTATAATACGCCTCCTCGCTCAAGGGATGCCCCTGAGCAGAAACCCAAAGCCAGCGCGCTTTAGGGGCTGATTAACAAGAAGACGAAGACAGATGTGTGGGCACTTGTTGGGATAGTTGTACGACTATTCAGACACAACAAGTGACTCATTGATTCATGTTTTATGTAACTTTGATTTCGAATTGTGTCTGAGCCGAGATTTGGTTGTTATCGCGAGGTAATCGCGCAAATGACCCCTCTTGCCCATTGGGCAGAGGTAAAAGATTGAACTGAAGAGTTTGATCATGGCTCAGATTGAACGCTGGCGGCAGGCCTAACACATGCAAGTCGAGCGCGAAAGTACTTCGGTATGAGTAGAGCGGCGGACGGGTGAGTAACG
>JAWMQN010000002.1:0-857711 GCA_033283265.1 Halieaceae bacterium GM1-29 | reverse complement strand
TAACCGGTCGTGTCGAGCGCGGCATCATCAAGGTAGGTGAAGAGATCGAGATCGTCGGTATCAACCCGACCACCAAGACCACCTGTACCGGTGTCGAGATGTTCCGCAAGCTGCTGGACGAAGGCCGTGCGGGTGAGAACGTCGGCGTACTGCTGCGTGGCACCAAGCGTGACGAGGTTGAGCGTGGCCAGGTACTGTCCAAGCCGGGCACCGTGACCCCGCACACCAAGTTCGAGGCCGAAGTGTACGTGCTGGGCAAGGACGAAGGTGGCCGTCACACCCCGTTCTTCAAGGGCTACCGTCCGCAGTTCTACTTCCGCACCACCGACGTGACTGGCGCCTGTGAGCTGCCGGAAGGCGTCGAGATGGTCATGCCGGGCGACAACGTGCAGATGGTTGTCACCCTGATCGCACCGATCGCGATGGAAGATGGCCTGCGTTTCGCGATCCGCGAAGGTGGCCGTACCGTTGGCGCGGGTGTTGTCGCCAAGATCCTCGAGTAATCGCGGAATGGGGTCAGAGTCACGACTCTGACCCCGATCGGAGCTGCCCCGACCTGGTCGGAGCCCCGATCAGACCAAGCCGAACCGCTGAGCAAGCAGTTCGGCTTCGTCGTCTAAGTAGAGAAGTTACAGGCCAGTAGCTCAATTGGCAGAGCAGCGGTCTCCAAAACCGCAGGTTGGGGGTTCGATTCCCTCCTGGCCTGCCATTTTATGGCAGGGATGGCGCAGCGGCGTCACCGAGCAAGAGAATGTGTAGGGTCCGTCCCGCGGCCGAGCGTGCTGGCACGAAGGCCGCCACTGTGGCGGGCCACTACCGGAAGGATTGATTGAAATGAGTGCTGAATCCACGGGTAGCCGTCTGGACGGTATCAAGTGGCTGGTCGTTGTTGCCCTGGTCGCTGCGGCGGTATTGGGTAACAGCTTCTATGCGGACCAGTCGCTGCTGTACCGGGTGCTCGGGATTGTGGTGCTGGCAATAGCAGCTGGCTTTGTCGCCCTGCAGACCTCCAAGGGTGCCGCATTCTGGGGCCTGGTCAAGGGCTCGCGGACCGAGATTCGCAAAGTCGTCTGGCCGACCCGCCAGGAGGCAGTACAAACCACCATGATGGTGGTTGTGTTTGTTGTGCTGGTGGCACTGTTCCTGTGGGGTCTGGATACCCTGCTCGGATGGGCGGCGTCCCAGTTCATCGGGTAACAGGCAGAAGGGATCGACAATGGCAATGCGCTGGTACGTTGTTCACGCTTACTCAGGTTACGAGAAGAAAGTCGCTTCCTCGCTCCGCGAGCGTATTGAACTGCACAACATGCAGGACCAGTTCGGCGACGTGCTGGTGCCGACAGAGGAAGTGGTCGAAATGCGCGGCGGCCAGAAGCGCCGCAGCGAGCGCAAGTTCTTCCCCGGCTACGTGCTGGTGCAGATGGAACTGAACGACGACACCTGGCACCTGGTCAAGGAAACCCCGCGGGTCATGGGTTTCATCGGCGGCAAGGGCGATGCGCCGGCGCCGATCACCGAAGCCGAGGCGAACGCCATCCTGCAGCGGGTCGAAACCGGTGCCGAGGCGCCGCGTCCCAAGACCCTGTTCGAGCCCGGCGAGATGGTGCGGGTTATCGACGGCCCCTTCAACGACTTCAACGGCGTCGTGGAAGAGGTCAACTACGAAAAGAGCCGCCTCAATGTGGCGGTGCTCATTTTCGGTCGTTCCACGCCGGTGGAGCTGGAATTCAGTCAGGTCGAGAAGGCCTGACCCTTCGCCCGCATTGCGGGCAGGGTAAGAGTAAAAAGGGGTCAGAGCCCTTTTTATAGCATTTCCCTAAAAAGGGCTCTGACCCCTTTTTAAAACTGCAATGGGGAGCCCAAGTAAGCGCAAGCTGAACCGGCGTTAAAACCCGGGAGTCAACAAATGGCAAAGAAAGTCGAAGCTTATATCAAGCTGCAGGTGGCCGCTGGTCAGGCCAACCCGAGCCCGCCCGTGGGCCCGGCGCTGGGTCAGCACGGCGTGAACATCATGGAATTCTGCAAGGCGTTCAACGCCGAGACCCAGAGCCTTGAGCCCGGTCTGCCGATTCCGGTTGTGATCACTGTCTACAGCGACCGCTCCTTCACCTTCATCAAGAAAACCCCGCCGGCTGCCGTTCTGCTGCGCAAGGTTGCCAAGATCAAGAAGGGCTCTGCGACCCCCAACACCAACAAGGTGGCGAAGGTTACTCGCGCCCAGCTGGAAGAAGTTGCCACCCAGAAGTGGCCTGACCTGACTGCCGCTGACATGGACGCCGCCGTGCGCACCATCGCTGGCAGCGCCCGTTCCGCGGGTATCGAAGTAGAGGGGGTGAACTGAGATGGCCAAGTTGTCCAAGCGCGTACGCGCATACAAGGAAAAAGTTGATCCGCGTAAAGCCTACCCCCTCGAAGAGGCGGTAAGCCTGCTCAAGGAACTGGCCACTGCCAAGTTCAACGAGACTGTTGAAGTAGCCGTCAACCTCGGCGTCGACGCGCGTAAATCCGACCAGGCGGTTCGCGGTGCGACCACTCTGCCCCACGGCACTGGTTCAGAAGTTCGCGTGGCTGTTTTCACCCAGGGTGAAGCCGCGGAGAAGGCGAAAGCCGCAGGTGCAGACTTCGTCGGCATGGAAGACCTCGCCGAGCAGATCAAGGGCGGCATGATGGATTTCGACGTGGTTGTGGCTTCTCCCGACGCGATGCGCGTCGTCGGTCAGCTCGGCCAGGTACTGGGTCCCCGCGGCCTGATGCCGAACCCGAAAACCGGTACCGTGACCCCCGACGTGGAAACTGCCGTCAAGAATGCCAAGGCAGGTCAGATGCGCTACCGCACCGACAAGAACGGCATCATTCACGGTGGCATCGGCAAGGTGAATTTCGAGCTGGAAGCCCTGCGTGGCAACCTCGAGGCTGTACTGGCTGACCTGAAAAAGGCCAAGCCGTCCACCTCCAAGGGTATCTACCTGAAAAAAGTCAGCCTGAGCACCACCATGGGTCCGGGCGTCACCATCGACCAGGCGTCTCTCGACATCTGATCGGCGGTTAAAAGCATTGTCGGGCCGTCTCCACAAGGGATGGCCCCTCGATACTCCCCCAGGGACGGTGGAGTAGTTGGTCCGGAAGTCACCCACAGGTCACATCCGGATCACTTTGAGGTCTTTAGGACGAAGCCGGGCGAAGCCCGTCTAGCTGAGAGCTTAAGGCCATCAAAGACCGTAGGTGCTGCGGTCGGTGCGGTTTACCGACGAGCTTAATCGAAGGCCCTTCCGGGGGCGCTGAAACCTACGCAGATGGTGAACATGTTCACCAGTCAACCGGTGGTCGCATAGATTTGCGACTGCTTATGTTAGCAATCCAGGAGTAATGCCAGTGGCAATTGGACTCGAAGACAAGAAAGCGATCGTAGCTGAAGTTAACGAGACTGCCACCAGTGCCCTGTCCCTCGTTATCGCGGATGCCCGCGGTGTAACGGTGGATGGAATGACCGCCCTGCGCAAGAACGCGCGCGACAACCAGATCGTGCTCCGTGTTGTACGGAACACCCTGGCCAAGCGCGCGCTGACAGGCACGGAATACGAGTGCGTCAACGACGCCATCGTAGGTCCGTCCCTGTTCGGATTTTCCATGGAAGATCCGGGTGCGGCGGCGCGACTCTTCAAGGACTTCGCCAAAGATAATGGCGCCTTTGAAGTAAAAGCACTGGCGGTAGGCGGCCAGATGCTGGGTGCGGATCAATTGGATGTGCTGGCTAAGCTGCCGACGCGCGATCAGGCACTCTCGATGTTGATGAGTGTCATGAAAGCGCCGGCAACCAAGCTGGTTCAGACAATGAACGAAGTACCTGGAAAACTGGTTCGCACACTCGCAGCAGTACGCGATCAGAAAGAGGCGGCGGCGTAAGCCCCGTTTTAACAGTTTTATATCAGCTAGATAGGAGAAAACAGTCATGGCACTGTCCAAAGACGACATTCTGAATGCAATCGCTGAAATGAGCGTGATGGATATCGTAGAGCTCATCGAAGCAATGGAAGAAAAATTCGGCGTAACCGCCGCTGCTGCTGTTGCAGCCGCTCCGGTTGCTGCTGGCGGCGACGCCGGCGCTGCTGCCGAAGAGAAAACTGATTTCGACGTGGTTCTGACCGCCGCTGGCGAGAAGAAAGTCAACGTCATCAAGGTTGTCCGCGAAGTCACCGGTCTTGGCCTGAAAGAAGCCAAAGGCCTGGTCGACGGCGCTCCTTCCTCTGTCAAGGAAGGCGCTTCCAAGGACGAAGCCGAAGAAATCAAGAAGAAGCTGGAAGAAGCTGGCGGCACTGTCGAGCTCAAGTAAGCTGGACACCGCTCGTATTTTTCGAGTTTTGGACGAGGCTGGTGGCGCGCAAGCCCACCGGCCTTTTCCCGCTTAACGCACGCAAGATCGGTTCGAGCAAGGATTTAAGGGGTCAGAGCCCTTTTTTTGGAAAAAAGGGCTCTGACCCCTTAAATCCGAAAGGACCACAAAGGTCGCCCGACCTTTACTGCAGCCACACAGGCTGTTGAACCGCCCCCTGTGGCGGATGGCTAAACACGCTGGGGAGTACCGATGGCATACTCGTACACTGAAAAGAAACGCATTCGTAAGGATTTCGGCACGCTGCCGAAGGTCATGGATGTGCCCTACCTGCTGGCAATCCAGTTGGATTCCTATCGCAAGTTCACCCAGCAGGGCGTACCCGCAAGTGAGCGCGGGGACTACGGCCTGGAAGCGGCATTCAAGTCCGTGTTCCCGATCGTCAGCTACAGCGGCAACGCGGCACTGGAATATGTCGATTACGCTCTCGGCACCCCGGTGTTCGATGTCGGCGAATGTCAGCTGCGCGGCGTTACCTACTCCTGCGCGCTGCGCGTAAAAGTCCGCCTGATCATTTACGACAAGGACTCTTCCAGCAAGACCATCAAGGACATCAAGGAACAGGAAGTCTACATGGGGGAAATCCCCCTGATGACCGACAACGGTACCTTCATCATCAACGGTACCGAGCGGGTGATCGTCTCCCAGCTGCACCGCTCCCCGGGCGTGTTCTTCGACCACGACAAGGGCAAGACCCACTCCTCGGGCAAGCTGCTGTACTCCGCCCGGGTGATTCCCTACCGTGGTTCCTGGCTGGACTTCGAGTTCGACCCGAAGGACCTGGTATACGTACGTATCGACCGTCGCCGCAAGCTGCCGGCGACCGTGCTGCTGCGCGCGCTCGGTTTCCAGACCGAGGAAATCCTCGACATGTTCTACGACGTCAACGAGTTCAACCTCAATGACGACGGCAACTTCATGATGACCCTGATCCCCGAGCGCCTGCGCGGGGACGTGGCCACCTTTGAAATCAAGGCCGGCAAGAAAGTCGTGGTCGAACAGGGCCGCCGGATCACCGCCCGCCACATCCGCGAGCTGGAAAAAGCCGATATCACCGAGCTGGAAATTCCGGCGGAATACCTCCACGGCCGCCCGCTGGCGAAGAACATCGTCGACGAGAAAACCGGCGAGGTCCTGGTCGAGTGCAACACCGAGCTGACCGCTGACATCATCACCAAGCTGGTCGAGGCCGGTGTCACCCGCCTGGAAACCCTGTACACCAACGAACTGGACTGCGGTCCCTTCGTCTCCGACACCCTGCGCCAGGATACCACCCGCAACGAACTCGAAGCGCTGGTGGAAATCTACCGCATGATGCGTCCCGGCGAGCCGCCGACCAAGGAGTCTGCGGAGAACCTGTTCCAGAACCTGTTCTTCTCACCCGACCGCTACGACCTGTCCGGCGTCGGCCGGATGAAGTTCAACCGTCGCCTCGGCCGTGAAGAAGTGACCGGCAGCGGCGTACTGGACCGTCAGGACATCGTCGACGTGCTGAAAACCCTGGTCGGCATCCGCAACGGTAAAGGCATGGTCGACGACATCGACCACCTGGGTAACCGCCGCGTGCGTTCCGTCGGCGAGATGGCCGAGAACCAGTTCCGCGTCGGCCTGGTGCGGGTAGAGCGCGCCGTGAAGGAGCGCCTGTCCATGGCCGAGTCCGAGGGCCTGATGCCCCAGGACCTGATCAACGCCAAGCCGGTTTCCGCCGCGGTGAAAGAGTTCTTCGGCTCCAGCCAGCTGTCCCAGTTCATGGACCAGAACAACCCGCTGTCGGAAGTAACCCACAAGCGCCGTGTTTCGGCTCTCGGCCCGGGCGGTCTGACCCGCGAGCGCGCCGGCTTCGAAGTGCGCGACGTTCACCCGACCCACTACGGTCGCGTGTGTCCGATCGAGACCCCTGAAGGTCCGAACATCGGCCTGATCAACTCGCTGGCGACCTACGCCCGCACCAACGAGTACGGCTTCCTCGAGTCGCCCTACCGCAAGGTGGTGGACGGCCAGGTGACCGACCAGATCGAGTTCCTGTCCGCAATCAATGAAGCCGAGCACGTGATTGCGCAGGCCTCGGCCTCGCTGGACAAGAACAACCGCTTCACCGACGAGATCGTCAACGTTCGCTACATGAACGAATTCACGGTCAAGCCGCCGGAAGAGATCGGCTACATGGACGTATCGCCCAAGCAGGTGGTGTCCGTGGCTGCTGCGCTGATCCCCTTCCTCGAGCACGACGACGCGAACCGCGCGCTGATGGGCTCGAACATGCAGCGCCAGGCCGTGCCGACCCTGAAGAGCGACAAGCCCCTGGTAGGTACCGGCATGGAGCGCTACGTCGCCTCCGACTCCGGTGTCTGTGTGGTCGCCCGCCGCGCTGGCGTGATCGACTCCGTCGACGCCAGCCGCATCGTGGTGCGCGTCAACGACGCCGACGTCGGCACTGACGAAGCGCCGGTCGACATCTACAACCTGACCAAGTACACCCGCTCCAACCAGAACACCTGTATCAACCAGCGTCCCATCGTCAAGACCGGTGACGTGGTCGACCGCGGCGACATCCTCGCCGACGGCCCCTCCGTGGACATGGGTGAACTGGCGCTGGGCCAGAACATGCGCATCGCGTTCATGCCCTGGAACGGCTACAACTTCGAGGACTCCATCCTGGTGTCCGAGCGCGTGGTGAAGGAAGACCGGTTCACCACCATTCACATCCAGGAACTGACCTGTATCGCCCGCGACACCAAGCTGGGGCCGGAGGAAATCTCCGCGGATATCCCCAACGTCGGTGAGAGCGCGCTGTCCAAGCTCGACGAGTCCGGCATTGTCTACATCGGTGCCGAAGTGGACGCCGGCGACATCCTGGTCGGCAAGGTCACCCCGAAAGGCGAAACCCAGCTGACCCCGGAAGAGAAACTGCTGCGGGCGATCTTCGGTGAGAAAGCCTCGGACGTGAAAGATACCTCCCTGCGCGTGCCCTCGAGCACCAAGGGTACGGTCATCGACGTGCAGGTCTTCACCCGCGACGGTCTCGAGAAGGACACCCGTGCCCTGCAGATCGAGAAGTCCCAGCTGGATGATTTCCGCAAGGACCTGAAAGAAGAGTACCGCATCTTCGAAGAGGCGACTTTTGCCCGTCTCAGCAACCTGATCACTGGCGCCAAGACCGTCAGCGGCGCCGGCCTCGCCAAGGGCACTGCCCTGAACGAGAAAGTGCTGGCGGAACTGGACCGCGAGCAGTGGTTCAAGCTGAAGCTGGACAACGCCGACCTGAACGAGGCGCTGGCTTCCGCCAAGCGCCAGCTCGACGAGCAGAACAAGCTGCTGGAAGAGCGCTTCGAGGACAAGAAACGCAAGCTGCAGTCCGGCGACGACCTGGCGCCCGGCGTGCTGAAAATCGTCAAGGTCTACCTGGCGATCAAGCGTCGCATCCAGCCTGGCGACAAGATGGCCGGCCGCCACGGTAACAAGGGTGTGATCTCCGTGATCATGCCGGTGGAGGACATGCCCTACGACGAAAAAGGCGAGCCCGTGGACATCGTCCTCAACCCGCTGGGTGTACCCTCGCGGATGAACGTGGGTCAGATCCTGGAAACCCACCTGGGCATGGCGGCGAAAGGCCTGGGCGTGAAAATCGACCAGATGATCGCCGAGCAGCGCAAGGTGGCGGAGGTTCGCAAGTTCCTCGAGGCCATCTACAACAACGGCGCGGGCCGGGTGGAAGACCTCAAGTCCCTCACTGACGCGGAGATCATGGACCTGGCCGGCAACCTCACCGGTGGCGTGCCGATGGCGACCCCGGTCTTCGACGGTGCAGCAGAAGAGTCCATCAAGGAACTGCTGGAGCTGGCGGAACTGCCGGAAAGCGGCCAGTTCACCCTGTACGACGGCCGGACCGGCGACGCGTTCGATCGCCCGGTGACTGTCGGCTACATGTACATGCTGAAGCTGAACCACCTGGTGGATGACAAGATGCACGCCCGTTCCACCGGTTCCTACAGCCTGGTTACCCAGCAACCGCTGGGTGGTAAGGCGCAGTTCGGTGGCCAGCGCTTCGGTGAGATGGAAGTGTGGGCACTGGAAGCATACGGCGCGGCCTACACCCTGCAGGAAATGCTGACGGTGAAATCCGACGACGTGACCGGCCGGACCAAGATGTACAAGAACATTGTCGATGGCGACCATCGTATGGAGCCGGGCATGCCCGAGTCCTTCAATGTGTTGGTCAAGGAAATCCGTTCTCTCGGTATCGATATCGAGCTTGAGAACGAGTAACTGACCGACGACATAACCTCGCGGAGGAAAGACCTTGAAAGACTTATTGAATCTGCTTAGAGCCCAGGGCCAGACGGAAGAGTTCGATGCTATCCGTATCGGCCTGGCGTCGCCGGAGATGATCCGCTCCTGGTCATTTGGCGAAGTGAAAAAGCCCGAGACCATCAACTACCGTACCTTCAAGCCGGAGCGCGATGGCCTGTTCTGTGCCAAGATCTTCGGCCCGGTGAAGGATTACGAGTGCCTGTGCGGCAAGTACAAGCGCCTCAAGCATCGCGGTGTGATCTGTGAGAAGTGCGGCGTTGAAGTCGCACTGGCGAAAGTGCGCCGTGAGCGCATGGGCCACATCGAGCTGGCCTCGCCGGTCGCCCACATCTGGTTCCTGAAGTCGCTGCCCTCGCGCATCGGCCTGCTGCTGGACATGACCCTGCGCGACATCGAGCGGGTGCTGTACTTCGAATCCTACGTGGTCACCGATCCCGGGATGACCACCCTGGAACTCGGCCAGCTGCTCTCCGATGAAGAGTACTACGAGGCGATGGAAGAGTTCGGTGACGAGTTCGCCGCCAAGATGGGTGCCGAGGCCGTCCAGGACCTGATGACCCAGCTGGACCTGGAACAGGAGATCGCCCGCCTGCGCGAGGAGATCCCGACCACCAACTCCGAAACCAAGATCAAGAAGCTGTCCAAGCGCCTGAAGCTGATGGAAGCTTTCGCCAGCTCCGGCAACAAGCCCGAGTGGATGGTCATGAACGCGCTGCCCGTGCTGCCGCCGGACCTGCGTCCGCTGGTACCGCTGGACGGCGGCCGTTTCGCCACCTCGGACCTGAACGACCTGTACCGCCGGGTGATCAACCGTAACAACCGCCTGAAGCGTCTGCTCGACCTCAATGCGCCGGACATCATCGTGCGCAACGAGAAGCGCATGCTGCAGGAATCCGTGGACGCGCTGCTCGACAACGGTCGTCGCGGCCGCGCCATCACCGGCTCCAACAAGCGCCCGCTGAAATCCCTGGCCGACATGATCAAGGGTAAACAGGGCCGCTTCCGCCAGAACCTGCTCGGCAAGCGGGTGGACTACTCCGGCCGTTCCGTGATCGTGGTGGGCCCGACCCTGCGCCTGCACCAGTGCGGTCTGCCGAAGAAAATGGCGCTGGAACTGTTCAAGCCTTTCATTTTCGGCAAGCTGGAAACCCGCGGCCTCGCCACCACCATCAAGGCGGCGAAGAAAATGGTCGAGCGCGAGCCGCCGGAAGTGTGGGACATCCTCGCCGAGGTCATCCGCGAGCACCCGGTACTGCTGAACCGTGCACCGACCCTGCACCGTCTCGGCATCCAGGCTTTCGAGCCGGTGCTGATCGAAGGTAAGGCCATCCAGCTGCACCCGCTGGTCTGCGCCGCCTACAACGCGGACTTCGACGGTGACCAGATGGCGGTACACGTACCGCTGACCCTGGAAGCCCAGCTCGAAGCGCGCGCGCTGATGATGTCCACCAACAACATCCTCTCGCCCGCCAACGGCGAGCCGATCATCGTGCCCTCCCAGGACGTGGTACTCGGCCTGTACTACATGACCCGCGAGCGTATCAACGCCAAGGGCGAAGGCATGGCATTTGCCAACGTCTCCGAGGTACACCGCGCCTACTCCGCCGGTCACGCCCACCTGCAGGCGCGGGTGAAAGTGCGTATCACCGAGACCGTGGTGCAGGACGAGGGCGACCCGATCGAGCGTACCTTCATCGCCGACACCACCGTCGGTCGTGCGCTGCTGTGGGAGATCGTGCCCAAGGGCATCGGCTTCGACATGGTCAACCAGAACATGGCCAAGAAGGCGATCTCGCGCATCATCAACCAGTGCTACCGCGCTGTGGGCCTGAAGGCGACCGTCATCTTCGCCGACCGCCTGATGTACACCGGCTATGAGTACTCCACCCGTTCCGGCTCCTCCATCGGTGTCAACGATTTCGAGATCCCGGACGCCAAGGCCGAGATCATCGACCACGCCGAAGCGGAAGTGCTGGAAATCGAGGAGCAGTTCGCCTCCGGCCTGGTAACCCACGGCGAGAAATACAACAAGGTGATCGACATCTGGTCCCGCGCCAACGACCTGGTCTCCAAGTCCATGATGGAAGGCCTGTCGAAGGAAACCGTGATCAACCGCGCTGGCGAGGAAGAGGAGCAGCCCTCCTTCAACTCGGTCTACATGTACGCCGACTCCGGCGCCCGGGGTTCACCCGCCCAGATCCGCCAGCTGGCGGGTATGCGCGGCCTGATGGCCAAGCCGGACGGCTCCATCATCGAGACCCCGATCGTGGCCAACTTCCGCGAGGGCCTGAACGTACTGCAGTACTTCATCTCGACTCACGGTGCCCGTAAGGGTCTGGCGGATACCGCACTGAAGACCGCGAACTCCGGTTACCTGACCCGTCGCCTCGTCGACGTGGCCCAGGACCTGGTAGTGACCGAGGAAGACTGCGGCACCGACGCCGGCCTGCTGATGACCCCGGTCATCGACGGTGGCGACATCATCGAATCCCTGGGTGACCGGGTACTCGGCCGTATCGTCGCCCGCGACGTGCTGCGCCCCGGTTCCGAGGACGAGATCGCCATCACCTCCGGCACCATGCTCGACGAACTGTGGATCAAGCGCCTGGAAGAGATGGGTATCGACGAGATCGAAGTGCGCTCGCCGATCACCTGTGAAACCCGTCACGGCATCTGCTCCCACTGCTACGGTCGCGACCTGGCCCGTGGTCACCGCGTCAATATCGGCGAGGCCATCGGTGTCGTCGCCGCCCAGTCGATCGGTGAGCCCGGTACCCAGCTGACCATGCGGACCTTCCACATCGGTGGTGCGGCGTCCCGGCAGACTGCCCAGGACAACATCCAGGTGATGAACGACGGTACCGTGCGTATCCACAACCTGAAGACCGTAGAGAACAGCGACGGCAACCTGGTCGCGGTCAGCCGCTCCGGTGAACTGTCCATCCTCGACGGCCTGGGTCGCGAGCGCGAGCGCTACAAGCTGCCCTACGGTGCGGTGCTGAAGGTCAAGGACAACGAGAAGATCACCGCCGGTGCCATCGTTGCCAACTGGGATCCGCACACTCACCCGATCGTCACCGAGGTGGCGGGTTTCGCCAAGTTCAGCGGGATGGAAGAAGGTATCACCATCAAGCGCCAGACCGACGAGCTGACCGGCCTGTCCAGCATCTCCGTGATGGAAGCCGGTGAGCGTCCCGCGGCGGGCAAGGACATCCGTCCGGCCCTGACCCTGGTCGGCGAGAACGGTGAGGAACTGCACCTGCCGAACACCAACGTGCCGGCGCACTACTTCCTGCCCGCGCACGCGCTGGTGGGCCTGGAAGACGGCGCCAAGATCGGTGTCGGTGACGTCATCGCCCGTATCCCGCAGGAAGGCTCCAAGACCCGCGACATCACCGGTGGTCTGCCGCGTGTTGCCGACCTGTTCGAAGCGCGTAAGCCGAAAGAGCCCGCCATCCTGGCGGAGATCTCCGGCACCGTGTCCTTCGGCAAGGAAACCAAGGGCAAGCGCCGCCTGGTGATCACCCCCACCGAAGGCCAAACCATGGCCGACGGCTCCGACACCTACGAGGTGCTGATTCCCAAGTGGCGCAGCATGTCGGTGTTCGAGGGTGAATTCGTCGAGCGTGGTGAGGTGGTCTCCGAAGGCCCGCCGAACCCCCACGATATCCTGCGCCTGAAAGGCATCGAGGAACTGGCGAAGTACATCGTCAACGAGATCCAGGAGGTCTACCGACTGCAGGGCGTGAAGATCAACGACAAGCACATCGAGGTGATCGTTCGCCAGATGCTGCGCAAGGTGATCATCACTTCCAGCGGCGACTCCACCCTGATCAAGGGCGAGCAGGTGGAATTCACCACCTTCCTCGAGGAGAACGAGCGCCTGCTGGCCGAGGGCATGGTCCCCGCCAACTCCGAGCGCGAGCTGCTGGGTATCACCAAGGCCTCGCTGGCGACCGAGAGCTTCATCTCCGCGGCATCCTTCCAGGAGACCACCCGCGTCCTCACCGAGGCGGCGGTCACCGGCAAGCGCGACTTCCTGCGCGGTCTGAAGGAGAACGTGGTGGTGGGTCGCCTGATCCCCGCCGGTACCGGCCTGGCCTACCACGACGAGCGCAAGCGCAAGCGTGAAGCGGCCTCCGAGGTTTCGGTCTCCGCCCAGGAAATCGAAGCAGCGCTGTCCGAGGCACTACAAGCCGACGACTGAGCTCCGCCAGTCAAGGCCTGAAACAGATCAAGGCTCACCCGCAAGGGTGGGCCTTTTTTCTTGCCGCGGCATTGGCCAGGCGGCAGCTGGCCCGCGCAGACTGGCTCCCGTCCAGGCCTGGCGACCCGCCCGCGCAAGAAGTGTGAACGGCTCCACTGTTTCGGCAAGCGGGGAGTTGGAAATGTCAACTTCGGGGTGAAAAGCCACCGCGGCAGGGCTATCGTAGATCTAAAACAGGCCGCGATGGCGCCGCAGGCAAGACCTGCCGGCCGCAAGCGGCCGGCAAGGGGAGGCGAAGTGAAGAAGCAGCTGACGGCCAGCCTCGACAGGTTCGTCCCTGCCGGGTTCCACGAGCGCAGGCACAGCGAGGAGCTGATCCGGGCTCGCTCGCTGGTGTTTATCGTGGTGGCCAATCTGCTGGTCAGTGTCGGCCTGCTGCTCGCCGCGCTGTTCAGCGGCTCCACCCCGGCAGGGCTGCGCGGCATCAGTACGGCGACGCTGCCGGTCTGCGTGCTCGGCAACCTGCTCGCCCTGTGGGTGTTCGCCCGCTACGGCTTCTACGCGCTGGCGGCGAACCTGATGACGGCGGCCACCTACAGCGCCACCATGGTCACGGTGATCTGGGCCCGGGAGCCGCAGTTTGCCTATCTCCTGGTGGTCCTCTACGCGGCCCCGGTGATCGTGTCCTGCGTGGCCAACCAGGTTTCGGTGATGTTCTGGTGGCTGGTCGTGCTGGTGTCTCCCGCCATCGTGGCGGTGTTTGGTAACCCATTGATAAACAATCTGTTTCTGGCCTGCTGGATGGTCGGCTGCGCCTCCATGGGCTTCGGCCTGCACATGGAGCAGTTCTACCGCAAGAGCATGCGGACGCGCCTGCAGAGCGAGATCAGCCGCTCCGAGTTCGCCGCCGCCCACGACCCGCTCACCGGGCTGGCCAACCGCAGCAGCTTCGACGAGCGCCTGGAGGAGTGCATCGCCTTTTCCCGCGAGCATGGCAGCCGGGCCCTGGTGCTGATGATCGACCTCAACGAGTTCAAGCCGATCAACGACACCTACGGCCACCAGGCCGGGGATGCGGTGCTGACCATCATTGCCAGGCGCCTGCACAGGCTGTTGCGCAGCAGCGACATGGTGGCGCGATTCGGCGGCGACGAGTTCGCGCTGCTGGTGGAAGGCGGGGAGTGGGATTCGGTGGACAGCATCGTCCAGCGTATCGCGGCGGTGATCCGCCAGCCGCTGGCCTACCAGGGCACCACGCTGGAGGTGAGTTCCAGCATCGGCGTCGCGGTGTGCCCGGAGGACAGCATCGAGGCGGGTGAGTTGCTGCGTATCGCCGATGAGCGCATGTATGTGCACAAGCGCCGCAGCCAGATACGAGCGGTATAGGCGCAGGCCATTCACCGCCCGGGACGGCCCGGGGATGGGGTATACTGCCGGCCTTTCGCGAACATATTAACCCGGGTGCCGCGCCCCGCCGGAATAACAAGACGTGACGCTCCCGACTGACCGAGGCCTGCGCGCCGATCGCGCTACATCAGACCCGCTGTGAACATTTCTCTCCTGCTCGCCGCCAGCGGCGCCGCCCTCGGGGTGCTGATCGCCCTCGCCCTGGTCCTGACCCGCGGTCACCGCGCCTACGCCAACCGGGTGCTCGCGCTTAGTGTGGTGATATCGACGACTTACCTGACGTCGATGTTCTGGCGGCAATCCGCGGACCTGCAATACAGCCTGTGGTTGCACCTCGCCAGCCTGGTGGGCGTCCTCTACGGCCCCGCGCTCTACCTCTACGTGCGCGCGATTACCGATCCGGGCTTCCGGCTGCACTGGCGCCATTTGCTGCACACCTTGCCCTACCTGGTGTTCCTGCTGCTGGGATCGCCGCTTTTGCGCGAGCACTTCCTGTACGACCACCGGGTGGGCTTCGGGGTGCTGTTCTACCTCCTGCTGAACGCCTACCTCGGCTACTGCGCCTACCTGCTCTATCGCCACCACGGGCGGATTGTCGAAAGCTACGCCTCCCTGGAGGGCATCAGCCTGCGCTGGCTGGCAACCCTGGTCACCACCATTCTCGCGCTGTCGGCACTGGGCCTGCTGTTTGCCCTCGGGCGCTGGGCGACGGATGCGATCAGCTGGCCCCAGCAACTGTGGTCGGTGAGCTGGATGGTGGCGATCAGCTACCTGATCGCCTTCTTCGCGATACTCCGGCCGATGGTGTTCAATCCGCCCGCCCCGCAACCCGCGCCGGGGGCGGACCCCGGCAACGGCCCCGGGCAGGTGGCGCGCTACGAGACCAGCAGCCTGACCCCGGCCGCCCTGGAGTCGATCTGGGCCGCGCTGCAGGCCTGCATGCAGGAGCAACAGCCCTACCTCGAGCCACAGCTGAAGATCGCCGACCTCGCCGAACTGCTGGAATTGCCACCGGCCCACCTGAGCCAGACCATCAACCAGCGCGGCGGTTGTACGTTCTTCACTTTCATCAACCGCTATCGCGTGGAGTACGCCCAGTCGCTACTGCGCGACAGCGCCCCGGGGCAGCGCACCATGCTCGATGTGGCCCTGTCCTCCGGCTTCAACTCGGAGTCGGCCTTCTACAAGCAGTTCCGCGCCCTGGCGGGCATGACCCCACGGCAATACCAGGCCGGGCCGGAAACCGCTTAGGAATTGAGCAAATCTGCCGGGTTTGCCCGGTTTTTTACTTTCGATTTGCAAAGTGAGAGGCGAAAAACCCGCTCCAGGGGTTCAATCGGCGGCGCAAACCCCATCAACCAGGAGTTCATAATGACAATTTCTCCACGCGCCGCCCTGCGGCACGCCCTGGCCGCCACCGCGCTGCTCGGACTGGCCAGCCCCGCCCTCGCCCTCAATATCATGGTCGCCAACGACGACGGCTGTAATTCGGAAGGGGCCAATACCCTGATGGATGCCCTCGAAGCTGCCGGTCACACGGTCACCATGTACGCCCCTGCCGGTGAGCAGAGCGGCAAAGGTGGCTCGATCAACACCTCCCGCTCCATGCCCTTCGATATCAGCAACGTCGGTTTCCACGGCCCCACCGGGGCGGACAACCGCTACTGCATCCGCATGCTGGTGGACAACCCGGAAGAGGGTGCGGAAGAGGCAGAAGTCATCGGCAGCGCCTCGCCCCGGGACAGCGTCCTGGTCGGCCTCGCCGCCATGGGCGACAACCCGCCGGACCTGGTGGTCACCGGTATCAACGCCGGCCAGAACATCGGTACCAGCGCGCTGGTCTCCGGTACCGTCAACTCCGCCATGGCGGCCATCCAGAAGGGTGTGCCGGCGATTGCCGTGAGCCGCAGCATTTTTGCCGGCGAAGGTGCGATGAGCATCGCCGATGGCGCGCAGTTCGTGGTGCGCCTGATTGCCGAACTGGAAGCCAATGCCAGCGACGGCCAGTTGATGCCTCCCTATACCGGCCTCAACGTCAACACCCCCGGGGCGCCGGCGCGCGGCGTGGCCCATACCACCCTCGGTTACCAGTCCGACCTGCGTTTCGGCCCGGCCCTGAACAGGAACGGTGAGGTGGTGAACAGCTTCGGCGGTCTGCTCTCGCTGGCAGAGCTGGTCGGCGAGGAGGCCGCCGCGGCACTGGAAGCCGACCCCGAAGCGAGCATTGCGGATTTCGCCGCTGCCGGTGTGGATATCAATGATGAATCCAGCATGTACGCTGCCGGCTTCGTCACCATCACCACCATCGATGCCGATGTGACCGCCAACCTGCGCCGCCGCGAATTGCTGCAACTCAAGCTGCGCGGCCTGAATTAAGGAGGTGGGCGTCATGGACAATAATATCAAGCTCCTGCTCGCCGCCGGCCTTCTCGCCCTCCTCACCGCCTGTGATAACGGCGGCGGCGGTGGCGGCAATGGCAATCCCGGACCGGAGCAACCCGAGCAACCGGAACCGGAGCCCGAGATCAGTCTCGACGAGACCGGCAGCTACCGCGGCAGCCTGCAGACCAGCACCGGCGATATCGCCCTGCTCACCCTCTTCCTGGCCCGCGACGGGGCAACCGCGATCGGCATCGAGACCGATGACAGCGAGCGGCCCGCGATCGTCCTGGTCGGCCAGTCCAGCGGGGAGGGCGGCGCCATCGACTTCAGCGGCAGCGACACCCGCGACGGCAGCTCCGTGGTCCTCGATATCGCCTTCGAGGGCGACGTGGCCAGCGGCAACCTGTCGATCGCCGGTCTCGATGGCGAATACCAGTTGCAGCGCGATGCCTACAGCGAGCGCAGCGGCGAACTGGCGGCCATCGCCGGCGACTACGCCCGCGAGGACAGCGCCACTGGCCCCGCCGAGCTGAGTATTGCCGAGGACGGCAGCGTGTCGTTCAGCGGCCCCTGCAGCGCCTCCGGAACGCTCAGTAGCGGCGACGTGGCGGTGAACCTCTATCGCCTGCAACTGAGCGGCGACTGCATCGACCTCGATGTGCTGCTCAGCCGCGAGGACGTGGCCGCGGAGGGCGACGTGCTGGTGCTGCTGGGGGTGGATGGCGAGGCGGCCTACGCCAGCCAGTTCTATCGCAACTGACCCCGGCCGGCGACAAAGGGCTCGCCCCCTCGGGGCGGGCCCTTTTTTCTTGCCCGGCCGGTGTATCATGTGCGGCAAAAAGCCGGGGAGTAAACGATGCGACTGGAAGGCAAGGTAGCGCTGGTGAGCGGCGCGGCCAGCGGGCTCGGTGAAGCCATCAGCAGGGCCTTCGCCCGGGAGGGCGCGCTGGTCGTGGTCACTGATATCGACACGGCGCGCGGGCAGCGGCTCGCCGCGGAAATCGCCGGGCACTGGTACTTCCTCGATGTCGCCGAGGAAGCCAACTGGGCGCAGGTCACGGCCGCGGTGCTGGAGCGCTTCGGGCGACTCGATGTACTGGTCAACAATGCCGGGGTCATTGCCGCCGGCGGTGCGGCGCCGCAGGACCCGGAGCACGCCGAACTCGAGGACTGGCGCGCGGTACACCGGATCAACCTCGACGGCACCTTCCTCGGCTGCAAGTATGCGATCCGCGCCATGCGGGCCGGCGGCAGCGGCTCGATCATCAACATGTCCTCCCGCGCCGGCATGATCGGCGTGCCCGGGGCCGCCGCCTACGCCTCGTCGAAAGCGGCGGTGCGCAACCACACCAAGTCGGTGGCCCTGTACTGTGCCGGCCAGGGGCTCGCCATCCGCTGTAATTCGATCCACCCCGGTTCGGTGATGACGCCACTGTGGGACCCGGTGCTGGGCGAGGGTGCCGAGCGCGAGGCGCGCATCGCGGCGTTTACCGCCGGTACCCCCCTGCGGCGCTTCGCCAGCGTCGAGGAGGTGGTGCCGCTGGCGCTGATGCTGGCTTCCGACGAGTCCACCTACATGACCGGGGCCGAGTTCCACGTGGACGGCGGCGCACTGGCCGGGAGCATTTAGGCCCGGACCGCTTGCCGGGGTGTACTGCGGGCGGGCATTGCGTCTACATTAGTGCGTCAGCCCGAGGAACAACAATAAGGAGAAACGCCAGTATGGGTATCGAGCTCAGCGTAGCGACCCCCCACCACGAATTGAATGCCTACCTGGCGACACCTGTCGGAGAGGGGCCCTTCCCCGGCGTCGTCGTCATCCACGACGTGTTCGGCCTCACCGGCGTGGCCCGCGGCCATGTCGACTGGCTGGCCAGTGAAGGCTTCGTGGCCATTGCCCCGGACCTGTACTCCTGGGGCAAGACGCTGAAATGCGTGAGGTCGACCATGACCGACATGATGAGCGGCGAGGGCCCGGCCTTCGACGATATCGAAGCGGTGCGCCAGCTGCTGGCCGGGCGCGACGACTGCAGTGGCAATATCGGCGTGATCGGTTTCTGCATGGGCGGGGGCTTCTGCATCATGCTGGCCTCGGGGCACGGCTTCCAGGCCTCGGCGCCGAACTACGGCATGCTGCCCAAGGGCGACCTGGAGGAGATCTTCCGCGGCGCCTGCCCGGTGATCGCCAGCTACGCCGGCAAGGACAAGAACCTCGTCGGCGCGGCGGGCAAGATTGAGGCCGCGCTCGCGGCGAACGACATCCCCCACGACGTGAAGGAATACCCCGAGGCCTACCACTCCTTCATGGACGACCACACCACGCTGGTGCCGAAGATCCTCGGCAAATTGCTGGCGCTCAAGTTCAACGAGCGCGACGCGGCGGACGCACGGGGCAGGATCAGCGCCTTCTTCCGCGAACACCTGGCGGCGGGATAAGCCGCGGCCGGGGCGTCGCGGCCGCGAGTTAGCGCTTACTCGTCGAAGTCGTCGGTGTCCGGCAGTTCCGAACTGTCGACCTCGTTGTCCGGCGCGTCCGGATCTTCCTCCGGGGGCGCGTCGTCTTCGGCCCCGCTGGCGCCTGTCGGTGTCTCGTCGGCGGGCCCCCCCAGCCGTCGCGCACTCACCTCGATAAAGTCCAGCTGCTCCTGCTCCACCTCCGACTTGGGCGTGGCGAAGGCCAGGTGGAAGGCGGCGTAGCCGGGCAGGACGACCTGGTTCAGGGCCATGCCGATCACCCGGCCATCGCGCGGGGCGAGGATCTCCGAGCTGATGTTGGTGATCGGGTCGGTCACCTTGCCGAGCACCTTGCCCTCGCGCACCGTGTCGCCGAGCCGCGCTTCGCCAAACAGGATGCCGCCCTGTTCCGCCCGCACCCAGAGGGAGCGGTGGTAGACGGGCTCGGGATCGCCCCAGAGCTTGAAGCGCTCGATCATGCCCATCTTGTTCATCAGGGTGGTGATGCCATTGACGCCGTGCTCGACCGCGCGCTGCTGCAGGCGCATGGATTCACCGGCTTCGAGCGTTACCGCCGGGATGCCGGCGCGGATCGCCGCCCGCCGCAGGGTGCCGGAGGCGCCGCGGGACTGCAGCACGACGGTGTTGCCGAAGGCCTCGGTGAGCGCCCTGACCGCGGGGTTGCGCAGGTCGCCGCGCAGCTGCGGCATGTTGGTGCGGTGGAAGGAGCCGGTGTGCAGGTCGACCAGGGCGTCGCAGTGGCGGATCACCTCCTCGAAAAAGGAGTAGGCGATGCGCGAGGCGGAGCTGCCGTTGGGGTGGCCGGGAAAATAGCGGTTGAGGTCGCGGCGGTCGGCGAGATAGCGCGAGCTGCGGTGGAAGCCCTGCAGGTTGACGATGGGCACGCCGATCACGGCGCCCCGGAGGGATTCCGGGTCCAGGTTGTAGAGCACCCGCCGCACGGTCTCGATGCCGTTCAGCTCGTCGCCGTGGATTGCCGCCGTCAGGCACAGGGTCGGCCCCGCTTCAGCGCCGTTGACGATGAGCACCGGCGTCGGTGTGGCGATACCCTCGAGAGTCTGGCTGGGCGACCAGGAGAGCCGGGTGGCGGTGCCCTGCTGCACCTCTGTTCCAAGTATGAGCAGGGAGGTGCTCAGCGGCAGGCTGACCGGCTCCGGGCCTGGTTCCGGGGGTTCCGGGGGTTCCGGGGGGAGGGCTTCCTGCGGGTCCGGTGCCGCGCTCGCGACCGCCGCCGCGACTACAGGCGTGTCCGTTTCCTCGGCTACGGCCGGTTCGGGCGCCGGCTCGGCGGCCGCCGGCGCATCGGCTGGCGCGGCATCGGCTGGCGCGGCATCGGCTGGCGCGGCATCGGCCGCCGCTTCTTCGATCACCGGTTCGTCGAGTACCACTTGCGGTGCCAGGGCCGGGGCCTCGCTGGCGGTGGGGCCTGCCTCGTTCGGGTCTGCCGCTGTGGCAGTCGTCGCCGGGGGGGTGTCGGGGGTGCTGATAACCGGTTTGTCGAGCTCGATGCTCGGCGCGCGGGCGGGGCGCTGGCTGGTGGCCCGGGGGTTGTTCGGATCGGCTGTCAGGGCCGCCAGGTCGCCGATTTCCACCGCCGGAGGTGTCTCCGCCCTTGCCAGCGCGGCGATAATCGCCAACACCAGAAAGCCCAGCCGAGCTGTTGCCATTGCTTGCCTGCCCCTTGTAGTCCCTGGTAAAGCCCGCGCTTCGACCGGCCGCGTTTCCATTGGTTCTCAGCGTACCGCATATGGCCGCGGGGATGAAAGCTCGGCCGGGATGGGGGCGGGGAGGTCCCGGGCGCTGGTGCGCCCGGGGGCAGGGTTCAGATTTCGCCCAGGGCGGCCTCGTACTGGTCGATCAGGTCGGCGTAAACCTTGAGCGCCGCGTGCATGGGCGCCGGGGAGGTCATGTCGATGCCGGCTTTCTTCAGCAGTTCGATCGGGTAGTCGTTGCTGCCCGAGCGCAGCATGGCGAGGAAGCGCTCGCGGGCCGGTTCGCCCTCCTCGAGGATGGCCGTCGCCAGGGCGTTGGCGGCGACGAAGGAGGTTGCGTACTGGTAGACATAGAAGTTGTCGGTGCGCAGGAAGTGGGGGATGCGGCTCCACTCACTGGCGTTCAGCGGATCCGCGTTGACCGCGTCACCGTAGTAGGCGGCGAACACCTCCGCGTAGAGCCTGTTGAGGGCATCCTTGGTCAGCGCCTCGCCGCGCTCGGCCATGGCGTGGGCCTGCATCTCGAAGTCGGCGAAGGAGGCCTGGCGGAAGAAGCTGCCGCGGGCGTCGTCGAGGTAGGTCTGCAGCAGGTAGGCGCGCCGGGCGGGGGTGTCGGCCCTGGCGAGCAAACTCTGGAACAGGATGGCCTCGTTGGTCATCGAGGCGATCTCGGCGATGAAGATGCGATAGCTGGCGTAGGTGTAGGGCTGGGCCGCGCGCGACATGTAGGAATGCAGCGAGTGGCCGTACTCGTGGGCCAGGGTGGAGACATCGCCCAGGGTGCCGTGGTAGTTCATCGACAGGTAGGGCTTGGAGTCGAACATGCCCCAGGAGTAGGCGCCGCCGCGCTTGCCGACGTTCTCGAAAGCGTCCACCCAGCCCTCGTCGAAGCCCTTCCAGTAGAGGGCCAGGTAGTCTTCACCCAGCGGCGCGAGCCCCTCGGCGACGATCTTCTTGGCCTCCTCGAAGTCGTATAACTCCGTGGCCGATTCCACTGTCGGCGCGTACATGTCCCAGACCTGGAGCTCTTCCAGGCCGAGGGCCTTGCGGCGCAACTCGAGGTAGCGCTGCAATTCCGGCGCGCCCTCCCGGGCGACCTTGACCACGTTGTAGTAGACCTCTTCCGGAATGCCGTTGCTGTAGGTGGCGGCCTGCAGGGCGGAGTCGAAGCCGCGCGCCCGGGCGGCGAAGATGCGCCCTTTGACATGGCCCTCGTAGTTGGCCGCGAGGCTGTTGCCGTGGGCCTCGTAGACCTGGAACAGGGCCTTCCAGGCGGCTTCCCGGTAGCTGCGGTCGGGGCTCTGCAGGGCCGCGCCGTACATGCCCTTGGTCAACTCGACGCTGCTGCCCTCGGCGTTGGTCACCTCGCCAAAGGTGAGGTCGGCATTGTCCAGTGCACTGAACACGCTGTTGAATTTGCCCAGCGGTTCCTCGGCCATGGCCAGTAGCTTCTCCTCGCCCTCGGACAGGGTATAGGGACGCATGCGCACCTGCTCGTCGAGGGCGTGGCGGTAGGGCTGCAGTCCGGGGGTGTCGGCGATCATCTGCTCCAGTTGGGCCCCGGGGATCGCTACCAGTTCGGGGGTGATGAAGGCGGTAGCAGTGCTGAAATCTGCCAGCAGGGACTGGGCGCGGGAGAAGCGGGCGCCATTTTCGCCATCGCGCATGTCCTCACGGGATTTCAGGCCGGCGTAGACATAGATCCTTTCCGCCAGCAGCGAGAGGCTTTCGTATTCCCGAATGGCGCCCAGCAGAGCGCTGCCGCTGTCGCCCAGGTGCCCGCGGTGCTTCTGCATGCCGGGCAGTTCCTTCTGCAGGCGGGCGACGTCTGCTTCCCAGGCCGCACTGGAGGCGTACATGGAGCTGAGGTCCCACTTGTACTCATCGGGCACCTCACTGCGCTCGCGGGGCTGGGCTGCGGCGCTGAGCGTGAAAGTCAGCAGGCCGGCGGTGAGCAGCAGGCGCTGCAGAAGAGGGGCCAATGGCATGAAATGTCTCCCGGGTCGATGAACGTCCGCCGGGGCAGGGCGCACCGGCCCCGGTTCTCTTATACGGGTATTAACGAACGAAGCCGGGGATACATCAAGCGAAAGTGGGGCTCAGTCCGCGGGACCACCCGCCGCGGGAGCGGCCGCCGTGCGCGCCACCAGTTTGCCGATCACCAGCACGCCGAGGATCACGGCGGCGCCGCCGGCGACCACCAGGCCCATCCAGGTGAGCGGGGCCGGCGCCGTGGTGGCATCGCGGGCGGCCAGCCCGCTGACCAGGAAGAACATGAAGGCGTAGTTGTTGAAGGCCAGGGGCAGGGCCTCGCCAAGGGCGACGATGGCGTAGACCACCAGGCAGACGAAGAGCAGTTTGGCCGGCCACAGTCCCAGTGCCGGGCCGGCGAGCTCGACGAAGTGCACGGTGGCGACGAAGCAGGCGATGCCGACCAGGCCACCCACCAGCAGGTGGGGTGCCCGCTGGCGGTTCATGTGCGCCTCGAAGAAGAAAATCATGACCAGGAACACCGGCCAGGTGGGCAGGTGGAAGTGGTGCAATACCAGCTCCAGCGCCACGATCAGGCCCAGGAGGTAGATGCCGAAAAGCAGTCGTGTCTTGCTGAAGATCGCTTGAGCCATGTGCGCATTTCCCGCTGTTGCTGTTATTGGAAGGCGGATCGCTGCCGCCGCCAGCAGCTTGGCGGCCCCCGCCCCGGCGGGCAATTGCCAATCCGGCCGAATCCGCTGGCGAAATCTGCCTGCTGGCCGCGGCCGGTATGCAAGCCATTGATTCTCCGGAATAATGGCGGTCGCGAAATCAGCCAGAAAACGAGCGCCGGGCGCGGCGCCATGAGGGGAGAAACAGGCAGATGGTGTTATCCACGGGGGCCATGTCGGAGTGGCGCAGCTACTGGGCGCTGCCGATCGCCGCGGCGCTGGGCTATGCCACGGCAGTCATGTACGTCTATGCCATGGGGCCGTTCATCGAGCCGATTTCCAGTGAGTTCGGCTGGTCGCGGGCGCAGGTGTCGTCGGGTATCACCATCGCCGCCTTCTTCAGCGCGATATTCTGTATTCCCATCGGCATGCTGGTGGATCGCATCGGCCCGCGCCGGGTCGGCCTGTTCGGCGCCCTGATGATGTCTGGCTGCGTGGCCCTGCTCGGCACGGCTACCGGCAGCGATCTCAACTGGGTGCTGCTGTGGGGCCTGCTGGCGGTGTCCACCCTGTTCGTGCAGGCGACGGTCTGGACCAGCGCCGTCACCAGCCGCTTCGAGGCCTCCCGCGGACTGGCGCTGGCCATCACCCTCTCCGGGGCTTCCCTCAGCGCGACCATCTTCCCGCTGCTGGCAACGGCACTGATCGACTACAGCGGCTGGCGCATGGCCTTCAGGATCATGGCGGCGGTGTGGATCGTGATCGTGTTCCCGGTGCTGCTGCTGAGTTTCCGCGGCGCCAACGACCGGCTGGGCAACCCGCAGGCCTCGGTCACCCACACGGTGAAGCAGCTGAGCGGGGTCAGCCTGTCCCAGGGCCTGCGCTCCACCGCACTGTACAAGCTGGTCATGGCCGGCGGTTTCTTCTCCTTCACCGCCATCGGCATCGTGGTGCACTTTGTACCGATACTGAAGGATGCCGGGGCGGAGCCGCTGGCCGCCGCCGGGGTCGCCTCGCTGGTCGGCATCTTCTCCATCATCGGCCGCCTCGGCACGGGCTTCCTGCTCGACCACCTGCCCGGCCACGTGGTCGGCGGGGTCGCCTTCGTCATCCCGATCATCGCCTGCCTGCTGCTGCTGTTCGACGGCGCCAACCCGCTCAGCCAGATGCTGGCCGCGGCGATCTTCGGCCTCACCCTGGGCTCGGAAGTGGACGTCATCGCCTACCTGGCGGCCAAGTACTTCGGCCTGAAGAACTTCGGCGCCCTCTACGGCGCCATGGTCATGGCGCTCTCGCTGGGGGTTGCCTTCGGCCCGCTGGGCGCCGGCGCCGCCTACGACATCTATGGCGGCTACGCCTCCTTCCTCTACCTCACCATGGTGTTGATGGCGCTCAGTGCGGTGGCGCTGTTCAGCCTCGGCGCCACGCCCGACGCCGCGGAGCTGGAGGCCACTGCTTCTAAATAGTATTGATAATGTTTCTCGTTAACATTAGCATGTTGGGCTTTCCCCATCGTCCAACCTGTTCCCCAAGGATTGCCAATGCAACACGAGAAACTGCCCGCGGCGCTGCTGGTCTGCGGCGGCCTGGCGCTCGCCACCCTGCCAGCCACAGCCGACGAACTGACCGAGGAAGTCATTGTCACCGCCAACCGGGTGGCCACGCCCCTGAGCACGGTGCCCAACACCGTCACGGTGATCAACGAGGCCGAGCTGCAACGGCAGCTGGCGATCCACAACGACATCTCCACCGTGCTGGGCAACCTGATCCCGAGTTACTCGCCCTCGCGGCAGAAGATGACCAGTGCGGGTGAAACCCTGCGCGGCCGCGAGCCCCTCTACCTGATCGACGGTGTGCCCCAGTCGAACCCCCTGCGCAACGGCGGCCGCGACGGCCACACCATCGCGCCGAGCATGCTCGAGCGGGTCGAGGTGCTGCACGGCGCCAACGCCATCCACGGCCTGGGTGCCGCGGGCGGCATCATCAACCTGATCACCAAACGCCCCAGCGAGAGCCTGGAGCAGACGGTCAAGGTCGACAGCAGCTTCCAGACCGAGAGCATCAGCGAGAGCGGCGACTACGGCGTCGCCTACAGCCTGTCCAACAGCTTCGGCGCCGCGGACCTGCTGGCCAGTGTCGACTTCCGCAGCACCGGCATGGCCTACGACGCCGACGGCGAGCTGATCGGGGTGGATAACACCCAGGGCGACACCATGGATTCCGAGGCCCTCGACCTGTTCCTGAAGACCGGCTACAACTGGGACGACCAGCGCCTCGAGCTGATGGTCAACCGCTACGATATCGAGGGCAATCACCGCTGGGGCTCGCTGCCCGGGGATGTCGATGCGGACATTCCCAGCGGCGCGATCAAGGCAAACCTGCCTGGCGAGGGCGCCCGCAACAAGGTGACTACCGCGAGTGTCAGCTACGAGAACGAGCTGTTCCTCGGCCAGCGCCTGCGCCTGCAGGTCTATCGCCAGGATTTCGAGGCGACCTACGGCGGCGAGATCACTCCCATCGCGACCTTCCAGGACCCGGCCTACGGCGCCGACCTGATCGACCAGTCGCAGAACAACTCGGAAAAGCTGGGCCTGAAACTGACCCTGGCGACAGGGGAGATCGCGGGCCTGCCGCTGTCCCTGGTCTACGGCTTCGACGCCCTGCAGGACGAGACCTGGCAGGCGCTGATCCAGACCGGGCGCACCTGGGTGCCGGAGACCCGCTACGACAACTACGCGCCCTTCCTGCAGGCGGAGTTCAGCGCTATCGAGCAGCTGACGGTCACGGCGGGGGTGCGTCACGAGGAGTCGACGCTGAAAGTGGACGACTTCACCACCCTCTACAGCTACGGCAGCCAGTTCGTCCGCGGCGGCGAACCGGACTTCTCCGAGACGCTGTACAACCTCGGCGGCACCTACCAGGTCACCGACGCCTGGCGGGTATTCGCCAACTACTCCGAGGCCTACTCCATGCCCGACGTGGGGCGGGTGCTGCGCGGTATCAACGAGCCGGGCCAGAGTGTCGAGAGCTTCCTCGACCTGACGCCGATCCTGACCGAGAACAGCGAATTCGGCGTCGAGTTCGACAATGGCACCTTCGACGTCGAACTCAGCTACTACGTTTCGGATTCCGATTTCGGCCAGCGCCTGCAGCGCGGCGCCGACGGCATCTATACGGTGATGCGCGAGAAGACCGAGATCGACGGCCTCGAGTTGCGCGCCAGCTGGGCGCTCGGCGACAGCGACCAACTGGGCCTGCGCTACGCCGAGTCCGAGGGGCGCTACGATTCCAACGCGGACGGCAAGGTGGACTCGGACCTCGGTGGTACCAACATCGCCCCCGACCGCCTCAACCTGAGCTGGGACCGCAACTGGGGCGATATGGTCAACACCCGCCTGCAGCTCAACTACCTGCTGGACCGCTCGGTGAAGAACCGCAGCGGCACCACGGTCAACGAGTTCGACGGTTACACCACCGTCGACCTCAGCGCCGATGTGGCAATCTTCAGCGGCGTGTTGAGCCTGTCGGTGCAGAACCTGGGCAACACCGACTACTACACCTATTACTCCCAGAGCAGTCCCAACGACCTGCGCAACTTCAAGGGCATGGGCCGCAGCTTCTCCCTCGCCTACCAGTACAGCTTCTAGGTTCGCCCGGGTTACTGACACCGTGCAGCGAGGAGCCGACAGCCGGGCGCCGCGCCCGGCCAGGCAGCGCCCGCCCGGGCTCTGGCGCTGGCACCAGTGGGCCGGTCTGGCGGGGCTGCTGGTGCTGCTGGTGGCGGCCCTCAGCGGCACCCTGCTGGTCTACCAGAAGGAACTGGTCGCGCTGGTGGTGACGCCGGGCGCCCGGCTGCCCCCGGGCTACGGCCCCACAGTGATCGCCCGCGAGCTGGAAACCATCGCCACCACGCGGGGGCTGGAAGGCGCATTCAGCGTTAAGGCGCCCAGCGCCCTGGAGCCCTACTGGACTTTGCGTCACCCGGACGGCCTGGAACTGTTGTCGCTGGGCAGTCTGCAGCCCTACCAGGGGCGCCTGTGGTTCCTGCGCGCGCTGGAGTTCGTCCGCGAACTGCACGTCGATCTCTTCGCCTCGGTCTGGGGTGAGGGCCTGCTGTTGCTCAGCGCGCTGCTGGCGATGTTCCTCTGTATCAGCGGCCTGGTGCTGTGGTGGCCCGGGCGGCGCCGGTTTCACTGGCGCTGGGTATTGCCGCGGCAGATTCGCCCCTCCCAGCTCCTGCAGTACCACCGCCACAGCGGGGCGCTGGCCAGCCCCGTGCTGGTTGTGCTGCTGCTGACCGGGTCGCTGATGATGTGGCAGAAGCTGGTGCGGCCGCTGCTGCCGCCCGTGGCCAGCCAGACGCTGAGCGATGCGCCGGCTCCGCCGGGTGACACCGGCGTGGCCGCCGATTACCTGCGCGCCCAGGCCCGGGTTGCCGACGGCTGGCCGACCTACATCCGTATCTGGCCGGAGGGGGGCGAGCAAATGATGAAAGTGCGCTTTCGCCTGCCCGGGGAGTGGCACCTCAACGGGCGCACGTCGGTCCAGGTGACGGGGCGCTCTGGCGATGTTGTCGTCAGTGAGCGCTCGGACCGGGTCGGCCCGGCGCGCAAGCTTGTCAACCAGCTCTATCCGCTGCACTCCGGCTACGGCATGCCCGCGGCCTACCGGCTGCTGGCGCTGCTGGCGGGGATCGGACTGTTCTGGTTGAGCCTGACCGGCGCCGCGCATTACCTGCAACGTCGGCGGCAGCGTCGCGGCCGGCAGCGCAACCGCCCGGCGAGGGCATAAGCACGGCCCGTCAGCGGCGCCGCTCTTCCGCCTCTGCAGCCAGCACCCGTTCCAGTTCCAGGCTGTTCTGCCGCGAGCGGGTAATGTATTCCTTCTCGTCATCGACGAAGTCCACCAGTTGCTTGAGATGGGCCTCGTCCATGGTGAGGAAGGTGTGCGCGGCCGCCTTGCTGCCCTCCTCGTCGACGCCGAGGAATTGCAGCGCCTGCTGGCCGAGCTGCATCGCCGAATAGAAGGTGTCGCGCACGACCACGTCCACCCCCGCCCGCAGCAACTGCTGGGCCTCGCGGCGCCCGACCGCCCGGGCCATTACCGTGATGTGGCTGCAGTGCTCCTCGGCGTAGCGGGCGATCTTCAGGGTCTGGTCGGGGTCGGCCAGCGCCAGCACCAGCAGCCGGGCCTCGCGGATACCCGCTGCCTCCAGCAGCTCGGGGCGCGAGGCATCGCCGAAGAAGACCTTGTGGCCGAAGCGTCGCACCAGGTCCACCTGCTGCACGCTGTGTTCGAGTACCGTCACGTGGTAACCGCTGGTGCGCAGGAAGCGGCCGACGATCTGGCCGAAGCGGCCGAAGCCGCAGATGATCACCGGGGCTTCGTCGTCGATCGCGTCGGCCTCGGGCTGTTCCTCGCCGCTGCGGCTGGTCAGCCGCGGGTAGAGCCAGAGTTCGTAGAACAGCATCAGCAGCGGCGTAATGGCCATGGACAGGGCCACGGCGAGGATCAGGATGTCCGCGGTGGCCCTCTCCACCACCGACAGCGAGGTGGCGAAGGCGAACAGGACGAAGGCGAATTCACCGCCCTGGGCCAGGGCCAGGCTGAACAGCCAGCGCTGGTCCCGGGCGAGGCTGAACAGCTTGCCCACTGTCAGCAGCACCGCCAGCTTGATGCCGATCAGCAGCACCACCAGCAGCGCGATATGCGCGGGGCTGCCGGCCAGCAGCGGGAAGTCCATGCTGGCGCCGACGGTGATAAAAAACAGGCCCAGCAGCAGGCTCTTGAAAGGGTCGATCTCCGCCTCCAGTTCGTGGCGGTACTCGCTGTCCGCCAGCACCACGCCGGCGAGGAAGGTGCCGAGTGCCGCGGACAGGCCAACCTCTTCCATCAGCAGGGTGATGCCGGTCACCAGTAGCAGGGCGGTGGCGATAAACAGCTCGCGCAGTCGCGCGGTTGCCACCATGTTGAACAGCGGGCGTACCAGGAAGCGGCCGGCGAGGATGATGCCGGCGATCACCGCGGTCACCAGCAGTGCCTGCTGCCAGCCGCCCAGCGCCTCGTGCAGGCGGTCCACCCCGTCGTCGACCACGTGTTGGCCCGCCAGCAGCGGGAGCAGTGCCAACATCGGAATGACCGCGATGTCCTGGAACAGCAACACCGAAAATGCGGAGCGCCCGCCCTCGGTTTTCAGCAGGCCTTTTTCCGACAGCATCTGCAATACGAAGGCCGTGGAGGAGAGGGCGAGGATGAAGCCGATCGCCAGCGCCTCGCGCCACTCGCGGTCGTAGTACAGTGCAACCGCGAACAGCAGGCCACCGGTCGCCAGCACCTGGGCCGCGCCCATGCCGAGAATCGGCAAGCGCATGCGCCAGAGTTTGGCCGGCTCCATTTCCAGCCCGATCAGGAACAGCATCATCACCACACCGAGTTCGGAGAAGTGCATCACCTCCTTGATGTCGCTGCCGACCAGTGCCAGCGCATAGGGCCCGATCAGGGCACCGGCGATGATGTAACCGAGGATGGAACCGAGCCCGAGTCGCTTGGCGATGGGCACCGTAACGACAGCGGCGAGGAGAAAGATGAATGCCTGGAACATCCGACGAATGTAGCCCAAGGTGGATGGCGAGGGAAGGTGTCGGTAAGCGCGTTCGGGGCGTGGGTAAGTCGGAAAAAACTACGCGTTACAGAACGACCATTAAAAAACGCTTTAACGTAAAAATCACGCATTTTATTTTTTGTTTGGCCCTTCTAGCCGCGGCGATTTCCTGTATGCTGAAACCATGCCTTCAGTGGTTTAGTCTTTGCCCGAAAGACAGGGAGGAATGAACGATGAGCCTGTTCAATCACTACCAGGACCGCTACGAAGCGACGCGGGAAGAGGAGTACAGCATCCAGGAATACCTGGAGTTGTGCAAAACCGATCCCAGCGTTTACGCGACCGCCGCAGAGCGGATGCTGCTGGCCATCGGCGAGCCGGAGGTGGTGGATACCTCCAAGGATCCTCGCCTGAGCCGGATTTTTGCCAACAAGGTGATCAAGCGTTATCCCGCCTTCCACGAGTTTTACGGCATGGAGGAGGCGGTGCAGAAGATCGTCTCCTACTTCCGCCACGCCGCCCAGGGCCTGGAAGAACGCAAGCAGATTCTCTATCTCCTCGGCCCGGTCGGTGGTGGTAAGTCCTCACTCGCCGAGCGCCTGAAACAGTTGATGGAGAAACAGCCCATCTACTGCATCAAGGGCTCGCCGGTGTACGAGTCGCCCCTCGGCCTGTTCAGCGCAGACGAGGACGGCGCGATCCTCGAAGAGGAGTACGGGATACCCCAGCGCTACCTCAAGTCGGTCATGTCGCCCTGGGCGGTGAAGCGCCTGCACGAATTCCACGGCGACATCACCCAGTTCCGCGTGGTGAAGATGTTCCCCTCGATACTCGACCAGGTCGGCATCTCCAAGACCGAGCCGGGCGACGAAAACAACCAGGATATCTCCTCGCTGGTCGGCAAGGTGGATATCCGCAAGCTGGAGCACTATGCCCAGCACGACCCCGACGCCTATTCCTTCTCCGGTGGCATGTGCCGCGCCAACCAGGGCCTGATGGAATTCGTCGAGATGTTCAAGGCGCCGATCAAGGTGCTGCACCCGCTGCTGACCGCCACCCAGGAGGGTAACTACAACGGCACCGAGAGCATCGGCGGCATTCCCTTCGACGGCATCGTGCTCGCCCACTCCAACGAGTCCGAGTGGCAGGCGTTCAAGAACAACAAGAACAACGAGGCCTTCATCGACCGGGTGTCGATCGTCAAGGTGCCCTACTGCCTGCGTGTCACCGAGGAGGTCAAGATCTACGAGAAACTGTTGCAAAACAGTTCCTTGCACGAGTCGCCCTGCGCGCCGGACACCCTCGATATCCTCGCCCAGTTCAGCGTGCTGTCGCGGCTCAAGGAGCCGGAGAACTCCAGCATTTATTCCAAGATGCGCATCTACGACGGGGAGTCGCTGAAAGACCGCGACCCGAAAGCCAAGTCGATCCAGGAGTACCGCGACAACGCCGGTGTCAACGAGGGCATGGACGGTCTCTCCACCCGCTTTGCCTTCAAGGTACTGTCCCAGGTGTTCAACTTCGACGCCGTGGAAGTGGCCGCCAACCCGGTGCACCTGCTCTATGTGCTGGAAACCGCCATCGAGCAGGAACAGTTCCCGGCCGACGTGCATGACCGCTACCTGAATTTCATCAAGGAGTGGCTGACCCCGAACTACGTCGAGTTCATCGGCAAGGAAATCCAGACGGCCTACCTGGAGAGCTACGCCGAGTATGGCCAGAACCTGTTCGACCGCTACGTCACCTACGCCGACTTCTGGGTACAGGACCAGGAGTACCGCGACCCGGAAACCGGGGAGATGCTCAGTCGCTCTTCGCTCAACGACGAACTGGAAAAGATCGAGAAGCCCGCGGGCATCTCCAATCCCAAGGACTTCCGCTCCGAGATCGTCAACTTCGTGCTGCGCGCGAGGGCCAACAACGGTGGCGTCAACCCGCGCTGGACCAGTTACGAGAAACTGCGCACCGTGATCGAGAAGAAGATGTTCGCCAGCACGGAAGACCTGCTGCCGGTCATCTCCTTCAACGCCAAGGCCTCCGCCGAGGACAAGAAGAAGCATTCCGACTTCGTTGCCCGGATGGTGGATCGCGGGTACACCGAGAAGCAGGTGCGCCTGCTCTCCGAGTGGTACCTGCGGGTGCGGAAATCGCAGTAACGGACGCCGCGCTACCAGGCCGCCCCGGGGACCGGGTTCCCGCGGGGGCGGCATTGATATTTTCTCCCCGCGGCGCGCCCCATTCAGCAGGCAGCCCCTGCCTGCTGACCCGGAGAAACCGCCGCCCCGAATTCTGGTCTAAGGTTTGAGGGTAAGTGAATTTGCGATACAGGGCCGGCACTGACAGCAGCTGCGATCGGAGGAAACCGTGGGATTTCTGATCGACCGAAGAACCAATCCGAAACAGAAGAGCACCGTCAATCGGCAGCGCTTCCTGCGCCGCTACAGGCAGCAGATCCAGGACGCGGTGAATGAGAACCTGCGCGGCCGCCATATCACCGACAACGACAAGGGCGAGCAGGTCGCCATCCCGACCCGGGATATAGGCGAGCCCACCTTTCGCCACGGCCAGGGCGGCAAAATCACCCATGTCGTACCCGGCAACGACCAGTACACCCGGGGCGACCGTATTCCGCGTCCGGAGGGCGGCGGTGGCGGCGGCGGGCAGCAGGGCAGCGCCGACGGTGAGGGTATGGACGAGTTCGTGTTCCAGATCAACCGCGACGAGTTTCTCGACGTGCTGTTCGACGACATGGAACTGCCCAACCTGACCAAGCGCCTGCTGTCCGGCCAGGAGGAGTTCAAGCGCGTGCGCGGCGGCTTCACCTCCGCCGGGCCGCCCTCGAACCTCAGTGTGGTGCGCTCGATGCGTTCGGCGACGGCGCGCAGGATCGCGCTGGGAGCCGGCCGGCGCACCGAGTTGCGGGCACTGGAAAAAGAGCTGGCGGAACTCCCCGAGGGCGCAACCGAGCGCCGCGAGGAACTGGAGGCAAAGATACAGTCGCTGCGCGACGCGCTGGCGCGGATTCCCTTTCTGGACGATGTCGACATCCGCTACCACCGCCATTACCAGGAGCCGATCCCGCATTCCAAGGCGGTCATGTTCTGCGTCATGGACGTCTCTGGCTCCATGGACCAGTCGATCAAGGATCTCGCCAAGCGCTTCTACATCCTGCTCTACCTGTTCCTGTCGCGGAACTACGACCGCACCGAACTGGTATTCATCCGCCACCACACCGTGGCCAAGGAAGTCGACGAGGAGGAGTTCTTCAACTCCCGCGAGACCGGCGGCACGGTGGTGTCGAGCGCCCTGGAACTGATGAAGACCATCATAGAGGCGCGCTACTCCCCCACCGAGTGGAACATCTACGGCGCCCAGGCCTCCGACGGCGACAACTGGCCGGACGACGCCCAGCGCTGCCTGCGCCTGATCAATGAAGTGCTGCCCGCCTGCCAGTACTACGCCTATGTGGAAATCACCGAGGCCGGGGACAAGCCCCTGTGGAATATCTACTCCACCCTGGAGGAGCGCTGGAAGGACGTGTTCGCCATGCAGCACATCACCGGCCCGGCGGATATCTACCCGGTATTCCACGAACTGTTCAGGAAGCAGACCGCATGATGAACGCGAGCAGAGAGCCGCTGTCCACCGAATCCGACTGGACCTTCGAACTGCTGCAGGACTACGAGCGGGAGATTGCCCGCATCGCCGGCGACTTCGGCCTCGACACCTATCCCAACCAGATCGAGATCATCAGCTCGGAACAGATGATGGACGCCTATGCCTCCTCGGGCATGCCGATCAACTACCACCACTGGAGCTACGGCAAGCACTTCCTCGCGGTGCAGAACAGCTACCAGCGCGGCCACATGGGCCTGGCCTACGAGATCGTGTTCAACTCCAATCCCTGCATCGCCTTCCTCATGGAGGAGAACTCCCTGACCATGCAGGCCCTGGTGATCGCCCACGCCAGTTACGGCCACAACTCCTTCTTCAAGGGCAACTACATGTTCCGCACCTGGACCGATGCGGAATCCATCATCGACTACATGGTGTTCGCGCGGAACTACATCGCCGAGTGCGAGCAGCGCCACGGGGTCGGTGAGGTGGAGGAAATCCTCGATGCCTGCCACGCGCTGATGAACCACGGTGTCGATCGCTACAAGCGGCCCTACCCGCTGTCGATGGCGGAGGAGAAACAGCGGCGGGAGGAGCGCGAGGCGATCCTGCAGCAGCAGGTCAACGAGCTGTGGCGCACTATCCCGGTTTCCGGCGGCGAGGCCCAGCAGGCGCAACAGCGGCGCTTCCCGGAGGAGCCGCAGGAGAACATCCTGTATTTCCTCGAGAAAAACGCGCCGCTGCTGGAGCCCTGGCAGCGGGAGATCATCCGCATCGTGCGCAAGGTCTCGCAGTATCTCTACCCGCAGCGCCAGACCAAGGTGATGAACGAGGGCTGGGCCTGCTTCTGGCACTTCCACATCCTCCACGAGATGTACCGCCAGGGCCTGGTCAGCGACGGCTTCATGATGGAGTTCCTGCAGTACCACACGGCGGTGATCTACCAGCCGCCCTTCAACTCGCCCTATTACAATGGCATCAATCCCTATGTCCTGGGCTTCGGCATGATGCAGGACCTGCGCCGCATCAGCGAGAACCCCACCGAGGAGGACCGCCGCTGGTTCCCGGACATCGCCGGTACGCCCTGGCGCGAGACCCTCGATTTCGCCATGCGCGACTTCAAGGACGAGAGCTTCATCCTGCAGTTCCTCTCGCCGCACATGATCCGCAACCTGAAGCTGTTCGCAGTGCTGGACGATTCGGAGCGCGACTACCTCGAGGTCTCCGCCATCCACGACGAGGCCGGCTACCAGATGGTGCGCGAATCCCTTGCCGCCAACTACGACCTCGGCAATCTCGAGCCCTACATCCAGGTCTACAACGTCGACGTGCGCGGCGACCGCTCCCTGACCCTGCGCCACGAAATGCACCGCGGCCGGCCGCTGGAGCCGGGCAACGCGGCCGAGGTGGTCAAGCACCTGCAGCGGCTGTGGGGTTTTAACGTGGTGCTGGAGTCGGTCAAGAACGGCAAGGTGGCCTCGCGCATTGCGCACAGCGAACTGGTGTCCGGCCACTGACTCCCTCCCGGCACCGGCTGCAAAGCGGTGCCAGTTTCCTTTTCCGCGCACTGTACTGCGCTTTTTCCCCTGCGGGCTTGCCTCCGGCGGCCCGGCGTATTATCTAGGTAGCTCGCGATAGCACAGGCGGCAGTATGTCGGAACAGCAACTCCCCGGCGTGGGGGACGACGAGGGCGTCTACAAAACCCTGCTTGAATCAACCCGGGCCATTCCCTGGCGCATCGACTGGGCGACGATGCGTTTCAGTTACATCGGGCCGCAGATCGAGGAACTGCTCGGCTGGCAGCAGTCCTCCTGGGTCAGCGTCGAGGACTGGGCCCAGCGCATGCATCCCGAGGACCGCGAGTGGGTGGTCAACTACTGCGTCACCCAGTCGGAATCGGGAATCGACCACGAGGCGGATTACCGCGCCCTGACCAGTGAGGGCGAATATGTGTGGATTCGCGACGTGGTGCATGTGCTGCGCCGTAAGGACGGTACGGTGGAGGCGCTGATCGGCTTCATGTTCGATATCAGCGAGCGCAAGCGCACCGAGGAGAAGCTGGCGCGGGTGCAGCAGGAGCTGGAAGAGCTGTCCTACAAGGACGGGCTGACCGGTATCGCCAACCGGCGCATGTTCGACTCGATTCTCGAGGTGGAGTGGGGGCAGGCCGCGCGCAGTCGCCAGCCACTCTCGCTGATCCTGCTGGATATCGACTACTTCAAGCAGTACAACGACCACTATGGCCACATCCAGGGCGACGAGTGCCTGAAGCGGGTCGCCGCGCTACTGGAGCAGGCGGCGCGTCGGCCGCGGGATTTCTTCGCCCGCTTTGGCGGCGAGGAGTTCGTCTGGGTGCTGCCGGAAACCGACTCTGCGGCGGCCCTGCTGGTCGCACAGCGCTGCCAGGAGCTGCTGCGCCGGGAGGCAATTCCGCACATCCACTCCCGCACCGGAGGCAATCTCACCATCAGCCTCGGTGTAGGCACCACGATCCCGGAGCAGGGCAGTGAGCCACTGGCCTTTGTCGAGCGGGTCGATCGCAGCCTGTATGACGCCAAGCAGGCGGGGCGCAACCGCATCGGCCCGGCGCTATAGTATGGCCTCCTCGCACAATTCGCGCTGTTGCTAAGGGAGCGTTACCGGGGTGGGATTCGCACTGTGGGTTGGTATATGCCTGGTGGCGGCGCTGGGCGCCTGGCTGTTGTTCTCCTGGCTGCCGCGCCGGCGACTGCAGCGGGCGCTGGCGCAGCCCTTCCCCCCGGGTTGGGAGGCCCACCTGCTCCAGCTCCCCTGGTATTCGCGCATGCCCGCTGAACTGCAGGCGCAGCTGCGCCTGCTGGTACAGGGCTTCCTTCACGAGAAAAAATTTGCCGGCTGCGAGGATCTCGAGGTCAGTGACGAGATGCGCGTGGTCATCGCCGCGCAGGCCTGCACCCTGCTGCTGAACCGGCCCCACAGCGGCTACCGCGGCCTGCGCTGGATCTACCTCTTCCCCGGCGCCTTTCGCAACCGCCAGCCGGAGCACGGCGAGGACGGCCTGGTCTCCCACGGCCGCAGTTCTTTCCTCGGCGTGTCCTGGAGCAACGGCAAGGTGGTGCTGGCCTGGGACAGCGTGCTGCAGGGCCTGGCCGACGTGTCCGACGGCCACAACGTGGTGCTGCACGAATTCGCCCACCAGCTGGACCAGGAAGACGGCAGCGCCGACGGCGCGCCCCTGCTGTATACCCGGGAGGGCTACGAGCGCTGGTCCGACGTGCTCGGCCACGAGTTCGAGCACCTGCGCAAGCAGCTCTCCCACGGGCGTCACGGCCTGATCGACGAGTACGGGGCGACCAACCCCGCGGAGTTCTTTGCCGTCATCACCGAATTGTTCTACGAGCGCCCGAGCGCCATGGCGGAGACCTATCCGAGCCTGTTCCGGGTGCTCGGCGAGTACTACCGGGTCGACCCCCGACAGTGGCGACGGGATGCCACGGGCCCGGCGCTGGCGCCGGAAACACCCGGCTGGCCGGGCGGCTGCCCGCGTCTCTGAGCCGGCCGTGCGACTCCGACTGCCAGGCAGCCCCCTGGTCCGCCGTGCCCGGCTGGGCCTGCTGTCGCTGCTCCTGCTGCCCGTCCTGGCCCTCGCCGAGAGCTCCCGCTTCGAGCGCACGGTGACCGCGCTGGCGGCGAGCGAAGACATCGGCCTGCAGGCCCGCTTCGCCAATGCCGCCCTGCTGGAACTCGCCGAGACCTACCTCGCCGAGGCCGACCTCGCCCGCCGCCAGGCCAGGGAAACGGAACAGGAAGGCGAGGCGCGCAGCCTGGTCGCCTGGGCCGGTGCGGTGGATCGCTACGCCATGCGCCTGCTGCCGCTGGTGGAGGAGGTGGAGATGGGCGCGCCGCTGGCCCTGCAGCGCTACCCCACCGAGGCGCCCTCACTCAGCGTGGCGGGCCAGAGCATCATCCTCTCCCACCCGCGGGCCGAACAGCAGACCGCCTACGAACAGGCGGTGCTGGAGCGCTTCTGCCACGGGGCAGCCTGTGATGAATTACTGCAGGTGGAAGCCGTGCCGCTGGCGCCGCCGCCAGTGCCGGTGAACCTGAACTGGGAATTCGGCCCGGGGACGGCGGCCTGCGTCTACCGCAACCTGCGGGTGCAATTCCCCGGGACCGCCAACCTCAATACCCGGCGGGAGCTGTGTGCCCAGTTGATGCGCGAACTGGAGGCCCTGGCCTCTGAACTGGCGCGACAGCCGGGACTGGGCGTGGTGGTGGAATGGGACCAGCTGCAGGTGACCGCGTTGAAGGGGCGCCCGGGCCACCTGGCGACCCTGAACCGGGCCGGCGACTCGGCGCTGGTGGAGCTGCCCCTGTTGTACGCCAGCCCCGGAGCACTGCAGGCAAGCAGCGCCTGGCTGCGCGGTCGCTACAACCCGGCGGGGCCGCCGGCGGTGGCCCTGACCGCGGCTGACTATGGTTGGCAGTAAGGGGGCAGCCTGCTCCCGGGACTGGCTCCCGGTGTGTAGCCCTGGCGCGGCTGGCGGCCGGGAGTGAGGGGAGCGCACCGGTGCCCGATGGTGAAAATCTCCAGGTATTGATCGATTCCGAAAAAGCTAGTTCGTACAATCCTTTTTTTTCGTTGCCGCAGTCCCCGTGGTGGGTGCACAAGGAGGAGTGTATGGGTTGTTCACAGCGCGGGCGTGGTTGCGCGGTTCTGTTTCTGGGCCTGGGGACTTCTGCGTTCGGGCAGCAGATTACCACTGCGCCATCGGCGTCAGCCGTTGCCAGCCCCGTCCCGGTCGATGCCGGCTGGTTGCTCGGCATGTTGTCCCTTGCGCTGCTCGCGCTGGGCTTGCTGGCGCTGTGCAGGGGGCGCAGCTACGGGCGAGCGCTGCCACTGCTGGTGTCCGCTATCTGCGCCGGCCTCTTCGCACAGAGCGCAGAGCTGAGGGCGCAGCTGCTGCTCACCTTTAGCGACCCGGCGGGCGAGACCCTGTCCATTCCAGTGACGCAGATTCCATCGGGCGGGGACATCGCCGGCTTCGAGGTCGCGGATTTCACCAACGCCTCGGGCGTCGCGCTGCGGCTCGCGTCGATCACCCAGCCGGATTCCGCCCAGTGCTTCCCCGGCGGGCTGTCGGGCCTACTGCTGCCCGCCGGCAGCGCCCCGGCACCGGTGCCGTCCGCCTGTGCCGCAGGGCTGGTCCTCGCCGACGGCGACGGCTGCCGGGTAGACGTCGACACTGTGTGTCGCAATTTCTACACGGCACTGGCGGAGGTGAGTGCGATCAGTCCCGCCTCCGGCAGCGCCAGCGGTCAGGTCGGCGTGACGATTGCCGGTGCCAACCTGGCCGGCGCAACCGGGGTCACCTTCGACGGGGTGCCGGCCACCAGCGTCAACGTGGTCGACAGCACGACCATCACGGCAGTCGCGCCGGCGCACGCGGCCGGCGCGGTGGACGTCGCTGTGAGCGCGCCCGCCGGCACTGCCACCCTCGCCAACGGTTTCACCTATCTCGCGACCGCGGTGGGGCAGGCGGCCGGCGGCGGCGTGATCGCGGCGCTGAACGGCGGGCTGAACAACCTGGTGGCGGCGACGGCCGACAGCAGCGCGGCCGTCCAGTGGGGCGGGTTCGGCACGACGACCGGCGCGCAATCCCTGGGCAATGGCGCGGGGAATACGGCGCAGATCGTCGCGGTGCTCGGCAACAACGGCGACACGCCTTATGCTGCGCAGCTGTGCGCCGACTACGAGGTGGACTCACAGGGCAATACCCCCTGCCAGGCGGGCAATGCCTGCTACACCGACTGGTTCCTGCCGGCCGCCCACGAGCTGTCGTCGATGTACCTGAACCGGGTGGCAGTGGGAGGCTATGCGCTGGGGTCCTACTGGGCTTCCACAGAGGCCGCGCCGAATGAGGCGTACCAGATCCCCTTCAGCTACCAGTCGGTCACTGTGGTCCCCAAGAGCGATTCCGCGCGAGTGCGCTGCACGCGGACCTTAACGCCCTGAGGGCGCGTCCTAGCGCCCTTTCTTCGCGTTGGCGAACGCCGCCGCCAGGGCGTTGTTCGCCGGCGGTGCCGAGGTCTTCTGCTGCCGCTGCTGTTGCGGCTTGCCGCCACCGCGGCGCATGTCATCGCGACGCCCGCCGCGCTGCTCCGCCTGCTCGCCGGCCTTGTCGGACATGCGCATGGACAGGCCGATGCGCTTGCGCGGCTCGTCCACCTCCATGACCTTCACCTTGACGATATCGCCGGCCTTGACCACCTCGCGCGGGTCCTTCACGAACTTCTCGGACAGCGCGGAGATGTGCACCAGGCCGTCCTGGTGGACGCCGATATCGACGAAGGCGCCGAAGTTGGTCACATTGGTAACCGTGCCTTCCAGCACCATGTCCGGGCGCAGGTCGGAGATCTTCTCCACCCCGTCCTGGAAGCTGGCCATCTTGAACTCCGGGCGCGGGTCGCGGCCGGGCTTGTCCAGCTCGCTGAGGATGTCCTTCACCGTCGGCAGGCCGACGCTGTCGGTGACGTAGTCCGCCGCGTTCACCGCGCGCAGGAAGCTGCTGTCGCCGATCACGCTGCTGACCTCGCGGCCCTGTTTCGCCGCGATGCTTTCCACCACCGCGTAGGATTCCGGGTGCACCGCCGAGGCGTCCAGCGGGTTGCTGCCGCCCTGGATGCGCAGGAAGCCGGCAGCCTGTTCGAAGGTCTTGTCGCCGAAGCGGGAGACCTTGAGCAGGGCCTGGCGGTCGGCGAAGCTGCCCTGTTCGTCGCGCAGGGCGACGATGTTGGCGGCGATGCTCTGGCTGAGGCCGGAGACCCGCGCCAGCAGGGGCACGGACGCCGTGTTCACGTCCACGCCCACCGCGTTCACACAGTCCTCAACCACCGCGTCCAACTGGCGCGCCAGTTGCACCTGGCTGACGTCGTGCTGGTACTGGCCGACGCCGATGGACTTCGGGTCGATCTTCACCAGTTCCGCCAGCGGGTCCTGCAGGCGGCGGGCGATGGAGATGGCGCCGCGAATTGTGACGTCGAGCTCGGGGAATTCCTTCGCCGCGAACTCCGAGGCGGAATAAACGGAAGCGCCGGCCTCGTTGACCATCACCTTGCGGCAGTTCAGGTCCGGGTTGGCCTTGAGCAGGTCGCCGACAAAGCGGTCGGTCTCGCGGCTGGCGGTGCCGTTGCCGATGGCGATCAGTTCCACACCGTGGGCGCGGATCATTTTCAGCAGCACGGCTTCCGCTTCGCGGATCTTGTTCTGTGGCGGGGTGGGGAAGATGGCGCCGTGGTCCAGCACCTTGCCGTTGGCGTCGATCACCGCGACTTTCACCCCGGTGCGCAGGCCCGGGTCGAGGCCGATGGTGGCCTTCTGCCCGGCGGGGGCCGCCAGCAGCAGGTCCTTGAGGTTGCTGGCAAAGACGCGAATGGCTTCTTCCTCCGCCGCTTCGCGCAGCTTGCCCAGCAGGTCGGTGGAGAGGTGGGTGAGCAGTTTCACCCGCCAGGTCCAGCGCACCGTATCGCGCAGCCAGCCGTCGGCGGCGCGTCCCTGGTCCTTGATGCCCACGTGCTCGGCCACCATGCTCTCGCAGGGGTGGGCGGCCATGGGGTCTTCCTCGGCGTCCATCACCAGGTTGAGGTTGAGCACGCCCTCGCGGCGGCCGCGGAACATGGCCAGGGCGCGGTGGGAGGGCACGCCTTTGAGCGCCTCGGTGTGTTCGAAGTAGTCGCGGAACTTGGCCCCTTCCTGCTCCTTGCCCTCGGCGAGGCGCGAGGCGAGCAGGACATTCTCCTCGAGGAAGCTGCGCAGCTTGGCCAGCAGGTCCGCGTCCTCGGCGAAGTTTTCCATAAGGATCTGGCGGGCGCCGTCGAGGGCCGCCTTGCTGTCCCTGATCTCCGCTTCCGGGTTTAGATAGCCCGCGGCCAGCACTTCCGGGTCCTGGCTGGGGTCTTCCAGCAGGCCCAGCGCCAGCGGTTCCAGCCCGGCCTCGCGGGCGATCTGCGCCTTGGTGCGACGCTTCTGCTTGTAGGGCAGGTAGAGGTCCTCGAGGCGCTGCTTGGTCTCGGCGCCGAGGATGGATTGCTTGAGCTCCGGGGTCAGTTTGCCCTGTTCCTCGATGCTGGCGAGGATGGCGCCGCGCCGTTCCTCCATTTCCCGCAGGTAGTGCAGGCGCTCTTCCAGGGTGCGCAGCTGGGTGTCGTCCAGGGCGCCGGTGACTTCTTTGCGGTAGCGGGCGATGAAGGGCACGGTGGCGCCCTCGTCGAGCAGGCCGATAGCCGCGTTGACCTGGTTTTCGCCCACGGCGAGTTCTTCGGCGATGCGCCGGGAAATGTGAGTGCTCATGCTGTTATTCAGTGTTTACCGCGATTGGATGAAGTAGGGGAGTGAACATCGAGCCCGGATTATGCGCGAAGCCCGGGGGCAATGCGATCTGGAAATTTCCGGCCAGTTGTGTCTGGCCCGGGCGGGTGAGCGGGGCCCTCAATTTGCCTATACTGGAGCGCCCGCCACTCAAAAAGTATAAGCATGACCTGGCTGCCAATCGACCAAACCACTGCGAGCGAGCGCGCTGCCGTGCTCGGCCTGCATCCCGCCGCCCACGCCGCGCAGGAGCGCTTCCTCGCCCGTTGCCGCGCGGCCTTCGACGCCGGCCTGATTGACCTGTGTACGGCGCACATGGCGCAGTCGCTGCGCTGCCGCGAGGCGCTGGCCGCATACGACGATGCACTCCTGCAGACCCTCGGCCGCTGGGACCAGTGCGTGGATTTCTCGCCGCTGCAGCGCGACGCGCTGGCCTTTGTCGAGCAGTTCATTCTCGATCCCGCCCTCATTGATGCCGGGGTCATCGGCGGCCTGGAGCGGGAACTGGGCAGTGAGGGAGTTATCAATTTTGCTGCGGTGATTGCAGCCCTGGAGGCCTCCCTGCGCCTCTCCACGCTGCTCGACCTGGAGCCCGCCCGATGAAACAGCCGAAGCTCAACATCCCGCCGGCGCCCGCCGGCGGCGACGCCGCCCTCTACCTCAACTCCCTCACCGACCAGCAGCTGGTGGCTGACTACATGGCGTTCTACGTGGCGGCGGGGGAGGCGGCGGCTGTGCTGGAGCCTGAGTTGCTGGAACTGGTGCGGCTGCGCAACGGCATCGCCCAGTCCTGCGAGTACTGCATGAGCGTGCGCCTCGAGGGCGGCGCGGGCTTCGGCGAGGATATCGGCGAGAAGGTGCTGCGCTTCGAGCAGGGTGATTTCAGCGAGCGGCAGAAGGCGGCCCTGCGGCTTGCCGACGCCTTCCTGACCGTGCCCTCAGGCCTTACGGAAAAGGCCCGGCAACAGGCCCTGGAGCAGTTCAGCCCGGCAGAGATCGTCGCCCTGTTGCTGCGCCTGGCCTCCTTCCTGGTGAACAAGCCGCGGGCTGCGCTGGGCATCGACGGGGCGCTGGATCCGCAGCGCCTCACCCGGATCGACTCCGCGGCGGCGATCAGGGAATTCACCCCGCGGGACTGACGGTCACCGGCGCTAGCTGGCCTGGAAGTTGCGCACCGCGCTCAGCAACTGGCGGCAGGTGATCTGGCCGACCAGCCGGCCGTTCTCCACCACCGGGCGGCGGCGCTTGTTCTTCGCCAGCATGTCCTGGGCGACGTCGACGATATCCTCGTCCGGGTGGGCCACCACCAGGTTTTCCCGGGCCATGTAATCGCGCACGCTGCCCACGCTGGTGCGGTTGTAGGTGGCCGCCAGGATCGCCCGCAGGCAGTCCATCTCGGAGAGAATCCCCACCAGGTTGCCGGCATCGTCGACCACACAGAGGCCGGAGATCTTGTTGTCGAGGATCACCTGCATGGCGGACAGGATGTTGTCGTCGGGTTTTACCTTGACCGGATTGGTCAGCATGTAATCGCGCAGACTGACGGACTGGAGCATGGCTGAACCCTCACCTCACTGGCTTGATTATTCGAGTATAGACCCTGGGCAGTACCTGGCGCCCCTGCCATTGGCGGCCGGGGGAGAGCTGCGGTACGCTGGCGGTCTATGCCGGAAAATACCCCCCCTCAGGCGCTGCGGCCCGCTCCCCGTTCCGGGCGGGATACCGCTGTCTACTGGCTGCTGGCGCTGGCTGTGCTCTACACCCTGTACTTCGCGCGCTCCCTGCTGATCCCCATCGTGGTCGCCTTCCTGCTCGCCCTGCTGCTCAGCCCGCTGGTGAATGCACTCAAGCGCTTTCACGTGCCGCGCAGTCTGTCGGCCTTCCTCCTGCTGGCCTGTATCGGCGGGCCGCTCGGCCTGCTCGGCGGGGAGCTGGTGGAACCGGCGGAAAAGTGGCTCAAGCGCCTGCCGGAGCTCGGTATGCAACTGGGCGAGGAGCTGGACTCCCTGACCGACTCGTTCAGCCCGCCGCAGGAGCAGCCGGCGCCGGCGCCGGAAAAGAACGGCGGCTTCGATTTCTTCGGCTGGTTCGACGGCGAGGACAAGCAGGCCGCGCCGCCACCCGCGGCGGCGGAGCAGGGCAGCGCGGTCACCGACAAGCTGCTGCAGAGCAGTCTCGAACTGCTGCTGTCGATGGCCAGCGCCGCGCCCTTTTTTATCGTGCAGTTACTCACGGTGCTGGTGCTGGTGCTGTTCCAGCTCATCTTCGGCCAGCACCTGTGGGAGCGCGCCATCGAGATTTTCCCCCGGGTGCGCGACAAGCGGCAGGCCCGGCTGGTGGTGACGCGGGTGCAGCGGGAGCTGTCGCGTTACATCCTCACGGTCAGCCTGATCAACACCGGGCTCGGGCTGGTCACGGCCGCGGTGCTGTGGTCGCTGGGAGTGGAGGACGCACTGCTCTGGGGGGTGATCGTCGGCCTGCTGAACTTCGCCCCCTACATTGGCCCGCTGGTCTCGGTCTGCATCCTCAGCCTGGCTGGCCTGGTGCAGTACGGCTGGGAACTCACGGCCCTGCTGCCGGCGCTGGTCTACTTCCTCGTCAACCTGGTCGAGGCGCAGCTGGTCACGCCCCTGGTGCTGGGGCGCAACATGCGCCTTAACCCGCTGATCCTGGTGCTCTGGCTGAGTATCTGGGGCTGGCTGTGGGGAGCCGCGGGGGTGCTGCTGGCGGTGCCCCTGCTGGTCTGCCTGAAGCTGGCGGCGCAGGAGCTCAACGTGCTGCTGTACTGGGTGCGGCTGGTCGAGACCAAGGCCTGAAAACAGCCGCGTGGCTTGTCGCACCGGGGAAATTGGTGCAGGCTTCAGGCGCAGATTGTGGAGATGAATATGCCAAACCTGAAACCATCCCTGCTCGCCCTGGGCTGCAGTGTCGCGTTCCTCATGGCCGCCTGCGCGAATGCGCCGCAGGGTGAGCTGCAGTCCCCGCTGGCTTCCGGCGTGCTGCTGGAGAACCTCGATACATCGGTGCGCCCGCAGGATGACTTCTTCGACTACGTCAACGGCACCTGGATTGCCACGACCGAAATTCCCGCCGACAAGTCGGCCTACGGCGGCTTTACCCGCCTGGCGGAAGAGTCGGTTGCCGACGTGCGCAGCATCATCGAGCAGGCGGCGGCCAGCCAGCCCGCCGCCGGCAGTCCGGAGGCGAAGATCGGCCTCCTCTACAACAGCTTCATGGACGAGGAAAGGGTCAACGCCGCCGGCCTGGACCCCCTCGCGCCCGAGCTTGCGCAGATTGCCCGGGTGGATTCGCTGGAGGACCTGCTGGCCTACTTCGGCCGGGCCAACTACGCGGGCCTGAACACGCCGCTGGGGCTGGAAGTGGGCGAAGACTTCAAGGACACCACGCGCTACCTGGCCTATCTCGGCCAGGGTGGTCTCGGCCTGCCCAACAGCGATTACTACAGCGACGAGAGCGAGAAAGGGCAGTCCATCATCGCCGCCTACCAGGCCTACGTGACGGCCGTGTTCCAGCGCCTCGGTTACAGCGCGGCGCAGGCGGAGGCGGCCACAGGGCGGGTCTACGCCCTTGAGGCAGCACTGGCCAGCCATCATCGGCCGCCGCAGGAAAATCGCGAATACACCCGCTGGTACAACCTCTACGGCAGCGGCCAGCAGGACTGGCCGGCAGGCGTGCCCTGGGACGCCTACCTCGGCGAGTTCGGCCTCAACCAGGACATGGTGCTGAGCCTGTCCCAGCCGGAGTTCGCCGAGGGGCTCGCCAGCGTCCTGGCCGACTTCCCGCTGCCGGTGTGGCGCGAATACCTGCAACTGCGGGCGGCCAGTTCCACTGCGCCCTACCTCGACGAGGGCATGCAGGAGCTGAATTTCGATTTCTACTCCCGCACCCTGCAGGGCACCCCCGAGCAGCGTCCGCGCTGGAAGCGCGGTGTGACGCTGGTCAACGACGCGCTGGGCGAGGCGGTAGGGCAGATTTATGTGCGCGAGCACTTCCCGCCGGAGGCCAAGGCGCGCATGGACGCCCTGGTCGCGAACCTGCTCGCCGCCTACCACGATTCGATCAGCCAGCTGGACTGGATGAGCCCGGAAACCCGCGAGCGGGCGCTGGAAAAGCTCGGCCAGTTCACACCGAATATCGGTTACCCGGAGAAGTGGAAGGACTACTCGGGGCTGGTGCTCGGCGACGACCTGGTCGCCAACGTGCGCGCCGCCAACCGCTGGGCCATGCAGGAGGAAATCGCCAAGCTGAGCAAGCCGGTGGACCCCCACGAGTGGTTCATGACGCCGCAGACCGTCAACGCCTATTACTACTCCCTGCAGAATTCCATCACCTTCCCCGCGGCCATTCTGCAACCACCCTTCTTCGACATGAACGCGGATGACGCAGTGAATTACGGCGCCATCGGCTCGGTCATCGGCCACGAGATCGGCCACGGCTTCGACGACAACGGCTCGCAGTTCGATGGCGCCGGCCGCCTGAACAACTGGTGGACCGACGCCGACCGGGACGCGTTCCAGCAGCGCACCGCCGTGCTGATCGAGCAGTTCGACGAGTACGAAGTGCTGCCGGGTGTGTTCGTCAACGGCACCCTGACCCAGGGCGAGAACATCGGCGACCTGGCCGGCGTGTCCATCGCCTACCAGGCCTACCTGAAGTCACTGGAGGGCAAGGCCGCGCCGGTACTAGACGGCTACACCGGCGAGCAGCGCTTCTTCATCGGCTTCGCCCAGGCCTTCCTCAACAAGGCCCGGGAGGAGCGCACCCTGCAACTGGTCAAGATCGACGTCCATTCCCCGGATGTCGTACGCGTCAATGGGGCACTGAGCAATGTGCCGGCGTTCTACGAGGCCTTTGACGTGAAGCCCGGGGACAAGCTCTACCGGTCGCCGGAGGCGCGGGTGAAGATCTGGTAGCGGCTGCGGCGGCAGATTACCCAAGTTTCACCTTTTTTCCGGCGCCTTTGGCCCGGAGGGCTGCCCCTAGCGCTTTGGCCGCCGCTGCCGGCGTGGTACTGTTTTGTTCCGCAACAGAATAATAACGGAGGTCCGCAGATGGACCCGAACATTCCGAATCCGGCTTCCTTGCGGGGCCTGAAAGTCATCGTCGCCGGCGCTGGTGGCGGCGGTATCGGCAGTGCAGTGGCCAGCGCCGCGGCGCAGGCCGGCGCCGCGGTCATCGCCGTCGACAGCGCCGCGGACAAGCTGGAGAAGCTGTCCAGCGGGCTGGCGGCGCAGGGCTTGTCGGTCACTCCCTGTGTCGCCGATGTGCTCAGTGAGGCCGGTGTCGCAGCGGTCATGCGCTGCGCCGCGGACGCCCCTGGTGAACTGCACGGGCTGGTGACGGTGGTCGGTGGCGCGCCGCCCGTGACCTGGGCTCCGGCGACCCGGTTTGGCCGAGAGCACTGGCACAGCCAGCTGCAGCTGAACCTCGACAGCATGTTCTTCATCAGCCAGGCGGTGGCGGCGGAACTGCAGCGACAACAGCGCCCCGGCTCCATCGTCGCCATCTCCTCGATCAACGGCATGACTTCCTCGCCCTACAACGTCGGCTACGGCGCCGGCAAGGCGGCGATCAGGTCGGTGGTGGAAACCATGGCCCTGGAACTGGCCACGTCCGGCATCCGGGTCAACGCGGTGGCGCCGGGGCCGGTGATGACGCCGACGGCGAATCTCTCCAGCGATCCCCAGCGCCTGCGCCGGGGCATTCCCATGGGGCGCTACGGTGAACCTGCAGAGATTGCCGGCCCGGTGCTGTTCCTGCTCTCAGGCATGTCCAGCTTCATGACCGGCCAGTGCCTGATCGCCGACGGCGGCTGCAATATCAAGTGGTGCCACCTCACCGACGACAACCTGCCCATGTTCCTGAAAGAGGAATCCGCGCGCACCGCCCTCAACCTGCCCGAGGAATAATCGATGCCAGAGACTACAGACCGGCAGGCGCGCCTCGACCAAATGCTCGACCGGCAGGACATTCTCGACTGTATCTACCGCATCAGTCGCGCCATTGACCGCTTCGACCGCGAGCAGTTTCTCTCCGCCTACCACGAGGATGCGGTAATCGATGCCGGCAGCCTGGTGGGTGCGCCGGGCGATGTCTACGACAACGGCGCCGAGCTGCATCGCCACGGCCAGAGCTCGACCCTGCACAACCTGCTCAACCACTACTGCGACATCGACGGCGATAGCGCCCACGCGGAAACCTATTTCTTTTACCAGGGCCTCAACCGCGACGGCTCCAACTGGCTCGGGGGCGGGCGCTACCTCGATCGCCTCGAACGCCGCGAGGGGCAGTGGAAGGTGGCTTTCCGCTACACGCTGATGGAGTGGTCGGGCAACCTCGAGGGCAATGCCGTGCCGCTGTTCGAGCAGGTTTCCGACCTGCATGCCAACGGCGTGCCGGCCCGCGATCGCAGCGATCCCTCCTATACCCGCCCCCTGTGCAACCGGCGGGCGCTGGCGACACCGGAGAACATCACCGACCTGAGCCGGCCCGCCCCGCGCTGAGCCGCCTGCCGGCAAAAGTGACAACCCAGATTCAGGAGAAAGCATCCACGTGGTACAGGCCGAAATAGCCGGCGCGGGTAGCGCTGACAACTTCCAGTCACTCTCGGCGCTGCGCCATTGGTGGATCGTCCTGCTCTGCTCGCTGGTCTGTATGCTCGACGGTTACGACGTGCTGGTGGCGCCGGTCAGCGTGCCGCTGCTGGTGGAGGATTGGGGTATCGAGGCATCGGTGTTCGCCCCGGCACTCTCGGCCACTGTGCTCGGCATGGCCCTCGGCGCGGTATTCCTCGCACCGCTGGGGGACCGCTACGGGCGCAAGCCGATCCTGCTGGCGAGTTTCGCCGTGGTCGGGCTGTCCAGCCTGCTGACACCGCTGTCGGGCTCGGTGCTGGAACTCAGCCTGTTCCGCTTCGTCACCGGCCTCGGCATGGGCGCGAGCCTGACCAATGCGCTGGCGCTGGCGTCGGAGGTGGCGCGGCCCCGGTGGCGCACGCGCATCACGATTTGCGTGTATTCGATGTCTGCGGTGGGCAGCATCATCGGCGGTTTTCTCGCCCCGCTGCTGATCGAACAGCGCTCCTGGCCGGGGCTCTATCACGCCGGCGGCCTGATTCCGCTGCTGCTGCTGCCGCTGTTGTGGCAGGGCCTGCCGGGCAGTGTGCTGCCGCGGGCGAGCAGCGGCGGTGGTGCGACCGCGCCCGCCGGCGGCGTGTTGCGCAACCTGTCGCAGTTGCTCGCCGCCCGCTATCGCTATACCACCCTCTTGCTGTGGCTGTTGTATTTCGTCTGCCTGTTCTCCATGTACGTGGTATCGAGCTGGCTGCCGACGCTGATGCGCATGTACGGCTGGCCGATCGCCGACTCGGTGCGCGGCATCATGTATTTCAGCCTCGGCGGCGTGATCGGCGGCTTCCTGATCGGCTGGCTGGTGGACCGGGGCATCACCGCGCCGGCCCTCTACGCCGGTTTCGTGGTCGCCGGCCTGGGGGCGGTGGGGCTGACTATCGCCCCGGCCGAGGTGCTGCTGTGGATGGTCATGATCGCGCTGATCGGCGCCGGGGTGATCGGCGTCTCCTACGCCATCGCCGCGCTGGCGGCGGCTCTCTATCCCGCGGACCTGCGCGCCGGCGGTATCGGCGCTGCCAGCGCCATGGGGCGGCTCGGCGCCACCCTGGCGCCGATCTACGGCGGCTGGATGATCGCCCTGGGCGCCTCGGCGGTGGATATCTTCGGCAGCCTGCTGGCGTTTACCCTGGTCGGGCTGGTCGCGGTCTTCCTGTTCCAGCGCAGGGATGTGGAGCCCGCCAGTGCAAACTAGTGTGATAGTATTTACTATCTAATAAATGTTGAGGCAATTCCCGCGCTCGGAGGATGCAATGCCCTACAAACTGAACCGACCCGCTCCCGACTTCGACAACCCTGGCGGCGTGCTCTGCCTGGAGCACTTCCAGATGGCCTATGTCACCAACGACATCGAGCGGGCCGGCGAGCTGCTGCGCCAGCGCCTGGGCATCCGCGAGTTCACCCGGCTGGAGGGCGAGACCCCGGCTGGCGGCTTTATCAAGGCCGACTTCGCCTGGGTAGGCACCCTCATGTACGAGCTGATCGAGCCCACCGGGCCGGGTTCGGAAATCTTCTCCGACATCCTGCCCGACACTGACGATTTCGTGATGAAGCACCACCATCTCGGCTACCTGGTGCAGAGCCAGGCCCAGTGGGATGCGCTGCTGGCCAACGCGCAGAAGCAGGGCCTGGACATCGCCTCGCGCAGCACCAACCCACTGGTGGAGGTTTGCTTCATCGAGGTGCCGGAACTGGGCCACTACCTCGAATACCTCTTCGCCACCGAGGTCGGCATGAACTTCTTCGACAAGGTCGCGAGGACCTAGCCATGGCAGATTTGGCCCCGCTCTCAGACTACCTCGCCGAGCTCGAACAGGCGGTAGCGCAGATCGCCAATACCTGGCGCCCGGAGGACCCGGCCTACCGGGCCGATATCTACCGCCAGATCATGATGCAGCTTTCCTCGGGCTACTTTGCCTTCTTCCACGCCAGCCCGGAGCACCCGGACTGGTCGCCCCTGTGGAACCCGGTCTACACCCTGCAACCCAACCCCGACGACATCTACCTCTACGCCCCGGTCAGCAGCCGCTACCGCTATCGCATCAGCGGCAGCCGCGGCACGGTGAAGATGCTCGCCTTCAACACCCAGGCGGCGCTGGCCGGTTTTCCCGGCGAGGTGGACATGACCGGCGAGCACTACGCCGACCTCGACGACCGCGAGCTGGACATCGACGACCAGGGCAATTTCGAAATCCTGCTCAGCGCCGAGCGGCCCGCGGGCTACGGCGGCAACTGGCTGCAGATCAAGCCCGGAGCCGAGGCCCTGATGGTGCGCCAGCGCAGCTACGACTGGCTGCACGAGACCGACGCCAACCTGGCCATCGAGTGCCTCGACCCGGTCGGGCCCAAGCCGCGCCTGACCACAGAGGAGATCGCCGAGCGCCTCGGCCACATGGCGGCGATGCCGGGGCGGGCGATGCAGCTGTTCTACTGGATGCAGAACCAGGTGCGCGAGGCGGTGGGGGTGAACGTGTTCCAGCCGGCGCCGATCGGCGGCGCGCTGTCGAAGCAGGTCTACCTGCCGGCGGTATTCGAGTTCGCCGCCGACGAGGCGCTGATCCTCGAGACCGAGCTGCCCGAGCTGCGCCCCTACTGGAACTTCCAGCTCAACGACCCCTACTTCAACGCGGTGGAGTACGTCTACCGCCTGTCCTCCACCAACGGCCACTTCGCCAGGCTCAGTACCGATGGCAGATTCCGCGCGGTGATTTCCCTGCAGGACCCCGGCGTGCCCAACTGGCTGGACCCGGCGGGTTTTACCGAGGGCACCATCTACGGCCGCTGGTACGACTGTGACGCCTGCCCCACGCCAACCCTCAAACGGGTGAAATTCGCCGAACTGCGCGAGCACCTGCCGGCGGATACCCCCGTCGTCAGTGCTGCGGAGCGGGCCGAGGAACTGCGCCAGCGGGTGCGCGCCTGCCAGCGGCGGCGGCGCTGGTAGGGCGCAGGTTCAACTGCCGCTCGCGTCGAGCGCGTAGCGGCGGGCCATCTTGCGCGCGGTGATGCGACCGCCGATCACCACCACCAGCAGGGCCAGCATGACCAGGGCCGAGCCCAGCCACTGCAGCCGGGTAACCTCTTCGCCGAGGATGAAGATGCCGGCGAGGATGCCCACCACCGGGACGCCGAGAGAGAAGGGCGCCACCTGGCTGGCGGGGTAGCGGGTCAGCAGCAGCGTCCACAGCCAGAAGGCCAGCCCGCCGGCGATACTGCCCGCGTAGAGTATCGAGAGCCAGATTTTCAGGCCTGCGCCGGCCAGGCTCTGCCACGTGGCGGCAGGTGATTCGGTGGCCAGCACCAGGGCGCTGAACACCAGTCCGGTCACCAGGCTGCTCCACACCAGCAGGGCGGCGGGCTTGGTCTCCGGCGCGACCTTGTGAACATGCTTCACCACGATGTTGGAGCTGGCCCACATGGCCGCCGCGCAGAGGGTCAGGAGAAATCCCGCGCCACCGCCGGCATTGCCCCCCCTGTCCCCCAGCACTTCGAGGGCAAAGCAGGTCAGCCCCGCACCGGCCACGCCCATGCCGATCATCAGCGAGCGCGACTGCCGCTCCTTCAGCAGGGTGATGCCGAGCATCGCGGTAATGAAAATCTGCGTCTGCATCAGCACCGAGGCCAGCGCCGCGGTCATGCCCAGCTTGAGGGCGAAGAACAGCAGGCCGAACTGCCCGACCCCCTGGGTCAGCGCGAATAGCAGCAGCCAGCGCAGGCCTATCCGCGGCAGGGGTATGACCAGCATCAGCGGCAGCGCCACCAGCAGGAAGCGCAGGGCGCCGAGCAGTAGCGGGCTGATTTCCACCAGCGCGAACTTGGTCGGTACGAAGTTGATGCCCCACAGCACAATCACCAGCAGGGCGAGGAGCAAGTCCCGCGGCGCCATGGGCGGTGCCAGTGTTCGTGGGGAGCCGGGCATAGGGGTGAGACCAGTCGGGGTCCGGGTGGTGGCGGATGCACCGGGCACCGCTTCCGGAGTGATAATCGGGCAGGGGGCGATTATAGGCGATAGCGGCTCCCTTGCGCACTGGAATCACGGCCGCCGGGTTAATGCCTGCCGGCGCCAGCGCAGAGGCTGTTCCGGCAATGCCCCTGCTTGCCCTGGTACTTTCCGTTCTCGGGCTGGGCTATTTAGGGCAGCGGAAACTGAGGGCGAAAAAAGGCACCTGAAAACAGTTCAGCTGTGTTGACGCGCCAGCGCGCAATCACCTGCGTGGCGAGGCGCGCTCCAGCAGCAAGCCGGTGAGCATGGCCAGGCCGAGCAGCGGCACGGCGATGCCGAGAACGATGAGCAGGCGGTGCAGCGGGGCGAAGGCGGGCAGGCCGCTGCGCGGCGGCGCCGCCAACCCCGACCGTGCGGGGCGGCGCCACCACCAGAGCAGGGCCCCACTCACGCTAAGGAAGATCAGCACCAGGCAGGCCAGGGCGTTGGCGATGGCGTTCCAGGTGCCGTAGCCGGCCTGGTGCAGGCCCACGCCGATGGCCATGCTCTTTGCCGCCAGGGAGTAATCGGCGAAGCCCGCCTCGCCGAGCAGCGCGCCGCTGTACTGGTCGATATGCAGGGTGCGCTCGTCACTGAAGCGGGTGATGTCGCCGGTCATGGAGGTGGCGAAGAGGGTGAATACGCCTTCCGCGTCGGCGGGCAGGTTGATGCGGTAGCGCGGGCCGAAGCCCAGTTGCTCCGCCCTGTCGATCACGGCCTGCAGGGACAGGGCGTGGTGGCCGTGAGCCGAGGCGGGCAGTTGGGTCTGCTCCAGGCCCCAGGGTACCTGCGGCGCGCCGCCGTGGTTCATCGCGGCGTGGGTGTCCTCCGCGAGGGCCACCGGCCCCCAGCGCTCGGCCGGGAAGGTGCTCCAGGCCTGCACCAGTTTGCCGCCCCAGACACTGGTCCAGGCCAGCCCGGAGAAAATGAAAAAGCACAGGGCGAGGCTGGCCAGCGCACCGCTCCACAGGTGCCAGCGTCGCCAGCGCGAGCGGCGGCCGCCGTTGTCCTGCGGCGCGCGGCGCAGCAGCCACATGTAGAGGCCGGTCGCCACCATCAACAGGGCGAGCCCGGCGACGATTTCCACGATGATGTCGCCGGTGTCCCCCAGCAGCAAGGTGCCGTGGATGCGATGCGCCCAGGCGTAGGGGGTGTTGCCGCTGTCGACGAGGCGCAGCACTTCGCCGCTGTAGGGGTCGAGCTCGGCGACCAGCAGCTGATCGCCGCGGGTCAGCTGGAAGCGCGCGGTAGCGGTCGCATCGGCGGGCGGCGCGTACTGGCTGGCCCGCGCCGCCGGGGCGGCCTGCCCGGCGAGGGCCAGCAGGCGGTCGGGCGGCAGGTGTTGCCCGCCCTGGCTGACCTGCAGCCGCGGACCCTCGGGGGTCTCGACCACGCTGTAGTAGAGCATCACCAGCCCGCTGAGGGCGAGGGTGAGCAGGAAGGGCAGCACGACCAGGGCGGCGTAGAAATGCCAGCGCCAGGCTGCCCGGTAGCGGGTGAGCGCCGCGTTGCCGGCGTTTGGCGCCGCAGCGTTCACAGCGAGAAGCGGATGCCGGCGAAGACCGCCCGCCCCGCGCCCGGGTTGAGAATGGGCGCATCGGCGGCGGCCCTGTCGCGCACGCTGAAGGTGGACACGTAGTCCTCGTCCAGCAGGTTGCGGCACTCGACGAAGAGCTGCCAGTTATCCTGCTCATAGCCCGCGCGCAGGCCGAGCAGTTGATAGCCGTCGACACGAAAGCTGTTGCTGAAATCGGCATAGCGCGCGTCGATCAGGTCGAAGGTCGGGCCGGCGTAGAAGCCGCTGGCGTGCCGGTAGAGCAGTTCGCCGCGCAGGGCGTAACCGGGGGCCGCGGGCAGCTGGTTGTCGCCGTAGGTGGTATCGCCGTCGAAGTCGAATTCATTCACGGTGAGGCTGAGGGTCGGCGCGAGCGAGTGGGTCCCCAGTGTATCGAGTGCCAGGTGCGCCGTCACCAGTGCCTCGAGACCGGCGTGGACGGTGTCGTCGACATTGGTGGTGAGACTGGTGCCCGGCGCGGCCGGATCGTCCCGGGAGAGGATCTCGTCCTCGATCAGGCCGTAGTAGAGCGCCACATCCCACCGCCAGCTGCTGCGCTCGCCGAGGTCCTGCTGGCCGCGGCTGCCGACCTCGAACACGCTGCCGTGCATGGCATCGAGGGTGTCCTGCCCTGCGCTGATGTCGTCCTCCAGCTCGTAGTTGGTCGGTGCCTCGTAGGTGCGGCTGAGGCTGGCGAACAGGTCGACGTTGTCGTCGAGCCGGAAAATCAGCCCGAGGCGGGGGTTGACGCTGTCGTACTCGCCCCGGGGGTTTATCACGGTGCCGCTGGCAAGCCGCTCGTTGCGGGTTTCGCGCTCGGCCCACACTGCCTGCAGGCCGTAGACCAGGGTCCAGGCGTCGGCAAACTGCCAGCGGTCCAGGGCGAAGGCCTCCACGCTGCGGGCCGCGTTGTCGATGCGGTTGTCGAGCCGGGTCTTCACCGCGCCAGTGTGGCTGTAGTAGCCGCCATCGACTTCGCTCTCTCCGTAGTTCAGGCCCAGCAGCAGGTCATGGGCGCCGCGGCGCGTGTTGTAGCGCAGCATGCTGCCGAGGTTGCGCTGCTGCGAGTCGATCAGCAGGCTGAACACCTGGGTGGGCAGCTGTGGTCCCGGGCCGTCGAAGTCCACGCGCACGTCGACGATGGGGTGGAACAGTGCCTGCTCTTCCCAGGAGAGGCCAAAGCTGAGCTCGCTGTCCTCGCCGATGGCCCAGCGGGTGATATTGGCGACGCGCCAGGTATCGACATCGACGGCGAGGTCACCGCTGCGCGCGGCGCTGGTCGCCTGCTCGGGGTCCGCTGCAAGCTGCTGCGCCGACAGGCTGCCCGGGAGTTCCCGGTCCTCGTTGAGGTAGGTGAAATACAGGCGGGTCTCCGCGTGCTGCGCAAACTGCCAGCCGGCATTGGCGTAGGCGCCGCGCCGCTGTTCCGCACTGTGTTCGCGGTAGCCGTCGTATTCCCTGTAGTCGAGCGTGAGCAGGCCATCCAGCTCCCCGGCAACGCCGCCCATGCTGGTGCGCGCATTGACCAGGCCGTCGCTGCCACCGTTGAGGTAGGCTTCCAGTCGGGAACTGTTGTGCGCTGTCGGGCTGACGAAGTTGATCGCGCCGCCCAGGGTGCTGGCGCCGTAGGCCATGGCGTTGGCTCCGCGGGCTACGGTGGCGTAGCGGCTGCTGAGGGGGTCGATGAGGCGGTTGTGGTTGTTGCCGTCGGCGGTAGTCACCGGCAGTCCGTCCTGCAGCAGCTTGATGCCGTTCATGTCGTAGTTGGTGGCGTCCAGGTTGGAGCCGCGGCTGGAGAGGAAGACCGCGCTGCCACCGCTGCTGCTGTCGCTCCAGATCCCGGGTGAGAAGCGCAGCATCTCCGACAGGTTGGCCACGTTGCGCTGGTAGAGGGATTCGCCGTCGATCAGCGAGACTCCCCCCGGTGTCAGCGCCAGCTGCCGCTGCAGGTCGTCCTGCACCCGCTGGCCCACCACTTCCACGGTCTCCAGTTGCAGCGCCGTTGCGGTCGCGGCCGGTACCTGGCTGAGGATAAGGAGGGCGGTTGGCAAAGTATGGCGTGGGAGCGGCATGAAATCCTGTCGGCGTGAGTGAATTCGCGGGGCGCAGTATAGAGAGCTGGCCGGCGCCTGGGGATGTGGCGAAGTGACGCATGTGAGCAGGCCCCGTTCGCCTCCACCCGGGCTGGCCCATGGAATCGATTGGCGGGCGCAGGTGCCCGGTCGGCTTATTGAGGCAATGCGCTGTTGAATCGTTTGATGTATTAGAATCAGGTAGTAAACGGCAGGTAGCGCAGCTGCACCGCCGGCTGTAACACCAACCGTTGGCACGGCACGTCGCCGGGACCCCGAGGCGCTGCTGGCAGGGAGCATAGATGGAACCAACCAGGAAGATCCGCTGGCGCCCGCTGGCCGGAATACTGCTCACCTTCGCGACGGCGGCGAGCGCCGACTATCCCGCGCTCGCACCGGAAGACGTGTTCCAGCTGCAGTACGCGAGCAACCCGATTGTCGACAGCAAGGGCGACAGGGTACTTTACCTGCGCCACGTCATGGACGTCGTGAAGGACCGGAGCCTGGCCAACCTCTGGCAGATCGATGTCGATAGTGGCGAAGAGCGGCCAGTTACCAGCGGCCCGATCGGCGTAAGCGGCGCGGTGCTCGCGCCGGATGCCACGCGAGTCGCCTACACCGGTCAGGACGATGTCGGCGCGCAGCTGTTCGTCACCTGGCTGGATGTCCCGCGCACCGCGCAGCTCACCCGCCTGGCGGAAAGGCCGGGCAACCTCGCCTGGTCGCCGGACGGGCGCTGGCTCGCTTTCAGCATGCTGGTGCCAGCCGAAGCACCCACCATGGGCAAACTGCCGCGCAAACCGGAGCGCGCCGAGTGGGCGGCGCCCCCGGAGGTGGTCGAACGCGCCGTGTACCGAAATGACGGCAGCGGCAAGCGGCCGCACGGCTTCGTCCAGGTCTTCGTCATCTCCGCGGACGGCGGCAGCCCGCGCCAGCTGACTTTCGGCGAATTCGATCACGAGAACGGCATCGCCTGGTCCGCCGATAGCAAGGCGCTGTACATCTCCGCCAACCGCAACCCGGACTGGGAGACGGATGTCCTCAACACCGACATCTACAGGCTGGATGTCGCCAGCGGTGATATCGTCGCGCTGACCGAGCGCAAGGGGCCGGATTACGCGCCGGCCGCCTCCCCTGATGGCAGGCATGTCGCCTACCTCGGCTTCGACGACCAGCGGCTCAGCTACCAGCGCAACCGGCTTTACCTCATGGACCCTGACGGCGGCCAGCGGCGCGAACTGCTGCCGGGCCTGGACCGCAGTATCGACGCCCTGCAGTGGTCCGGCGACGGCCGCAAGATTTTCATCCAGTACGACAATCACGGCAAAACCATACTCGCCAGCGTCGATCTTTCCGGCGCGCTGGATGAGCTCGCCGACAACCTCGGCGGCACTTCCCTTGGCCGGCCCTACACCGGTGCGCAGTTCGGCGTTGGCGGCAACGGGGTCTACGCCTTCACTTCGGGCTCGCCATCCAGCCCGGCGGACATCTCCGTCGGCCGGCGCGGCAAGCACCGGTCGCTGACCCGGCTCAACGACAACCTGCTGCCCTACCGCCAGCTTGCCGCGGTAGAGGAGCTGTCGCTGCAGTCCAGCTTTGACCAACGCGCTATCCAGGCCTGGGTGGTCAAGCCGCCGGGCTTCGACCCGGCGCGCAGGTACCCGCTGATCCTGGAGATCCACGGCGGCCCTCACGCCGCCTACGGTCCCCATTTCGCCGCGGAGATCCAGCTCTACGCGGCCGCCGGCTACGTGGTGCTGTATACCAACCCGCGCGGCAGTACCAGCTATGGCGAGGAGTTCGGCAACCTGATCCACCACAACTACCCTGGCGAGGACTACGACGACCTGATGTCGGCGGTCGATGCCGTCGTCGCCCGGGGCTATATCGACCCTGAACAGCTCTACGTGACGGGCGGCTCCGGCGGCGGCACCCTGACCGCCTGGATTGTCGGCAGCACCGACCGCTTCCGCGCCGCGGTCGTCGCCAAGCCGGTAATCAACTGGGCCAGCTTTATCCTGACCGCCGATGTCTCGCCCTATTTCAGCCGCTACTGGTTCGCCGAAATGCCCTGGGAAGACCCCGACGCCTACTGGAAGCGCTCGCCGCTTTCAAAGGTGGGAAATGTCACCACGCCGACCATGTTGCTCACCGGCGAGGAGGACCTGCGTACACCGATAGCGGAAACCGAGCAGTACTACCAGGCACTAAAACTGCGCGGCGTGGACACCGCCATGGTGCGCATGCCCGGTGCCTACCACAGCATCTACAAGCGCCCCAGCCAGTTGCTCGGCAAGGTGACCGCCATCCTCGAGTGGTTCGGGCGCCATGCGGGAGAATCCGCTGCCGAAGAGGGCGGCAGCGTAGCGGGTGTCACGCCGACCACCTGAGAGGAGGGCGGCCGGATGCCGGGCCGCCGGGTGCCGGGGGTGGCTGCCCCCGCCCGGTCGCGCAAACTACCAGGCGTAGACTACCCCGCTGTAATGTCCCGGGGACACCTTGCCCTCGACTACCGCGCACTCACCGCCCGGTGCCTGGGTCAGCAGGCGAAGTCGAAACTCCCCCGGTGCAGTCTTGAAGTAGTAACCTCTGCCGGTGTTGGGCACGACTTCACCATCTTTCTCCGAGGTTGCGCCCAGCCAGTCCGCTTTACCGCTCGCGTAGGCAGGCGGCCCATCGCTGCGCAGCGTGAGAGTGCCGACGACATTGCCGCCGTTACTCATCGTGCCGTCCAGGTTGATTCTGGTCCCTTCCTGCTGCGATTCGGAGAATGTCGTGCTGGTGATATTCAACGAAAATTCGCCAATTGCCTTTCCAAGTTCCATGGTCCACCTCCAGCTGAAAAAACACTCAATGGTTTTTCCAGGCGAGGCTTTTGAGCAATTTCGAGCCCTCGCCTTCAGGCGAATTCTAGTCAGGAATGGGGGCGGCGATGGGAGTATTTTTAGACGAGTTCGGGATAAGTCCAATAGTCGAAACAGCGCGATGTAATTAGCTATTCGAGGCGGAAATCCAGGGTGTGATTGACCTGTAACAGGAGCTGAACAGCCTGATGAATCAGGCGTCTCGTTAGGCTCTATGGCGGCTCGCGGCTACTGAAAGTGAAGCGGTCAGGTATCTGTTAACTCGTGTGCCAGTTACTTGTGTGCAGCATAAATCTTGCTGCAGCGTAGACTTGCGCAAACTGGCTGGAGCAACGCCGCAGGCAGTACTCAGTCCCCGGGGATGTCCTGGATAAACTCGGTCAGTATCCTGTCGATCGCCGAGCGCGTCGAGTCCAGCGTACCTTCGGTCATGGCGAAGGGGCCCGCCACCCACATCTGGCCACCCTTCGATTCCCCTTCACTCGAGTAGCGCTTGTTGAGGATTTCCCGGCCGTCGCTTGCAAGCACGATGGTCATGCTGACATAGGCCCGGTAATCCTTGAATTCATAGCTGTCGAGTACAAACCGGATCGTGTTCCCGCCCTGGGCCGCATCCCCCGGGCCTTTCTGCAGGCTGCCGAACGACGACTGCACGTAGGGTGCGTTGAGGGTTTCATCAAGTAATTTACCGAACTCGACTATCCACAGGTGGGCATAGCCGACGGTAGCGGCCCTGAATTCGTAGCGGTGACGCTGTGTTTCCCCATCCAGGGAGTAGGTACTTTCCAGGTCCGTCTTCGGCAGGCTTCCCTCGTTTCCGTGTTCGGCCAGATATTCCGGGTAGTCCTTGGCGACAGGGTGGTTGATCGTGCAGCCGGAAATCGCTCCGAGCATAAGTACCCACAGGAGCAAGCTATAGCGGTTCTTCATTATTTTATTTCCATGTTTTGTTGAAGCTGAAGTGCTGACATGTCCGAATGCCGGGCGAGCATTGTCGGAGATCTGGCGTTGGCTTGCATCAGTGAAACGCGTTTTCTCGCTACTTTCAGCGGCCCAGATGCACCAGACACTCGATATGCGGCGTGTGCGGGAACTGGTCCAGCGGCTGGACCGACACCACGCCAAAGCCGTGCTGCTGGAAGAAGGCCACGTCGCGCGCGAGGGTGGCCAGGTCGCAGGAAATATAGGCTACCGTGTGCAGCTGTGAGCGTTTCGGCACCAGCCCGCGGGTAACCTTCAGGCCGTCCCGGGGCGGGTCGAGTACCAGTGCCTCGAAACTCCCCGGGCCGGGGGACAGCTGCTCGAAGGCGTCCTCGGCGAACAGGTTGGCGCGGCGGACGCTGACGCCTGGCAGATTGCGCCTTTGCAGCGCATCCACGGCCGCGTCGTCGCCCTCGACTGCCAGCACGCTGGCGCCGGCCGCCGACAGGACCTCGGTGAAGTTGCCGGCCCCGCAGTACAGTTCCAGCACCGAGCGGCCGGAAAACGCCGCCGCCAGGCTCGCCAGCCAGTCGCGCATGCGGGCGTTCTGCGCATCGTTGGCCTGGCGGAAGGGCAGCCGGGCGTTGACGCTCACCGTCTGCACTTGCACCTCTTCGTCGATATCCAGGGTGGTCCATGCGTCGCGCCGGCGCGGGCGCCAGGCGGGGTTGGGCAGTTGCGCTCGCAAATGCTGTAATAACTCGCGGTTGTGCGGGCTGAGTACCGGGCAGTCCTGCACCGGGGCGATCCTGCGGCTGCCGGCGGCGACGAAGCCCACTACCTCGCCGTCGGTTTTCAGCTGCGCCCGGTTGCGGTAGCCGAGCACCTGCGGCGAAGCCCAGACAGGTTCGACGCGGTCCGCCGCCCCGAGGCGCTCGAAGGCCCGTTCCACCCGGTGCTGCATGCAGGCGAGTTGCTCCGGGTAGTCGACGAACATCCAGGGGCAGCCACCGCAGGCCGGCGTGGCTGCGGCGGCTGTACTGAAACCGTGGTGGGGGCAGGGTGCGGGGCGCCGCGCGGGACTCGGCTCGAGCAGTTCGACGACTTCCCCCTGCCAGGCGCGGCCGCGGGCGGCGGTGACCCGGATGCGGGCCAGTTCCTCCAGCCACAGGCCGGGCACGAAGACCACCGGGCCCTCGGGGTGAGCCACCACGGCGCGGCCGTCGCTGGCGATATCGCGCACCCTGCCCTCGAAGGGGCGCCCGGGTGGCGGGTTGCCGCGCGCGGGTTTGCGCTGTTTCATCTGCTCGCCTGTTCCTGTCTGTGTCGGACTGGAACTATAGCGGGCCACTCGACGGATGGCTCGTGTTCTCCCGGCCGGGGATGAAAAAACTCTCACCCCTTCCGGGGTTTACCTAGCTCCGGCCCAGCACGTCATCGCGGACGCTCTCCGCGATGGCGGCCACTTCCTGAATTTTCTCCGCCGGCACGTTAAACTCCTGCAGGGTCGTGCCGAGGATTTCGATAATGGCATCGACGTGGGAATCGTCGAGCCCCCGCTCGACCAGGTGGGCATGGCCGTCACGCATGTTCTTGCCGGTGTACTTGTTGGGGCCGCCGAAAGCGAAGGTCAGGAAAGACTTTTGCTTGCGCGCCTGGCGCTCCATGTCGGTACTGTCAAAGAATCCGTTTACCCGGTCATCGGCCAGGACTTTCTGGTAGAAGGCGTCGACAACCGCATCCAGTGCTGCGGCTCCACCCAGGTCTTCGAACAGGCTCATAATGAACTCCTGATTAGCTTGAGGAAATTGTGTTCGTTTTCACTATAAGATGTATAGCATATACATCTTATAAAGTCTGGCCCGAAATACAAGCGCTCGCTTATTAATTTATTGCCATACAGGTAGCAGCCCCGATGAAGCTCAGCCTCTACACCGATTATTCCCTGCGGGTCCTGCTCTACCTCGGAACCCACAGCGGCAGGCGTGTCACCATGGCGGAGATAGCCGATGGCTACGGGATTTCCCGCGAACACCTGCGCAAGGTGGTTCACCTGTTGGGCAAGCTTGGATATATCGAGACCCACCGCGGCAAGGGCGGCGGCTTTGTCCTGGGTATGGATGCCGCGAGTATCAATATCGGTGACGTGGTGGAGGCCACCGAGCCCCGGCAAGCTGTCGTCGACTGCGCACCCTGTATCCTGGTCAGCGCCTGTACCCTGCAGTCGGTGCTCAGGGAAGCGGAAAACGCGTTCTACTCGGTGTTGAATGGCTATTCATTGAGTGACCTGCTGGGGAGCAGGTCCATGCAAAAGATTCTGCTGCACATGGTCGATGACTGATCGCGGGCGACCGCAGGCTGTCGCTGAAAGTGCGATTGTCCCGGGCAGCGCATTCCCCGGCTAAAACGCTTCACGAACCGGCATCCAGCCCCAGCCTGACATTCTCCCGCCGGAACATCTCTCGAATCCTGTCGCCGTCGGACGCCTCCTCCGCAAGTGTTTCGGGGTTCCACTGGCTGCGGGGCGTGTTGAAAAAGTCCCCGCCGTAGATGTGGATGCCGCCGGTGAAGCGCTGCAGGGGATTGGTCACGGAGTGCAGCGCGTCCTCGGGCAGCATGGCCGTATCGCCTTCAAACAGGGCCGCGGCGCCGGATGCGCGGATACCCTGCGGCGTCCTTTGCCAGAAGATATTGTCCTCGCGGCCCGTGTAGATGCCGATGTTGGCCCACATCAGGTGATCGTGGGGCATCAGGTTCATCTGCGGTGTCCAGCTGGCGGCAAATATGGTCAGGGCCGGGGATGCCAGCAGTACCTGGAAGCCCGCTTTGTCAGGCTCACCCAGCGCCGCCAGTACGGCGCCGGGCCTGGAGACGGCCCTGGCCAGTACCTCGTCGACCGCCGCCTGGGCATCAATCCCGGCGTTGGCGGCGACACAATCGGCAACAAATCTTTCGATATCCATGCACACTCTCCCCCTCAACGGATCGGTAGGCTGCAACATTCGCTCGCTGCAGCCCCTGGGGTGCGCCTTACACCTTTTCCGCTGGAGAAACGTCAGACGCTGCTACAGTGTACATGCACCTTGGTCTCGTTGTTCGCCCCGCGCAGGGCGTCGAACATGGCCGGCAGCTCGGCGAGGCCAATCTCGTTGCTGATGATCGCCTTCGGGTCGCAGTGGCCCTTGTCCATCTGGTCGGCGATGTAGTGAAACTCCTTCATCGAGTAGCCGACGGAGAACTGGATGGAAGCGCACTTGTAGGAGGCGATGGCGGGGATCACCGTGTCCGGCGCGGTGCAGAAACCGAGGGAAATGATTTTGCCGAACTGCGCCGCATGCATCACCGCCTTGTGCAGCAGGCCCTCGGCGCCGACGCACTCGAAGACGAACTGCGCCGGGCCGCCGAGCGCCTCGACGGCCTCGCCAATCTCGTTGTCGCCGTAGGCGATGAAGTCATCGGCGCCCATCTGCAGCGCCAGGTCCCTGCGCCGCGCCGAGCGCGACATGGCGACGATGCGTCCCGCGCCCAGCCGCCGCGCCCAGTAGATGGCGTAGAGGGCGACGGTGCCGCCGCCGAGGACCAGCACCCGGTCGCCGGGCTGGATCTGCGCCAGCTTGACCCCGTAAAGGCTGATCGCCAGCGGTTCGACCAGCGCGCCGTCGCTCATCGACAGCACCGAGGGCAGGCGGGTAGCGACGCTGGTGGGCACCACCGCCAATTCCGCGAAACCGAGCATGGCGGAGCCCGGGCGGCTCTGGCAGAGCACATTGTTGCCGTGGCTGCGGCAGGAATGACACTCGCCGCAGGCCACCGAGGGCAGCACGGCGATGCGCTCGCCGACCTTGAAATCGGTCACCTTGCTGCCGGTCTCGATGATCTCGCCAGCGTACTCGTGGCCGAACTGCACCCCCTTGCCGTAGTCCCACTGGCCACCCCTGGTCATGCTCAGGTCGGTGCCGCAGATACCGCAGCGGTGGACCCTGATCAGGACTTCACTGGGGCCGGGGCGCGGGTCGGGCAGGGTCTCGATACTGATCGGCCCGCCTTCGCCGGGATAGATTGCCGCTTTCATCTGCCTGCCTCCGCCAGCGCGAAACGCTGGATGTAGTCGCCGAAGGGCGCCCGCGCCTCGGTCTCGCTCATGCCGTAGTCCTCGATCCTGTAACGGTGCACGCCGTGCTGCAGTTCCGGCTTCTCCTCGATACGCCCGGCGAAAGCGGCGCGGGTGTCGGCGGGAATATCCCAGCCGATAAAAGCGTAGATCTGCTCCAGCACGGCCATCGGTTCGGCGTGGAAATCCGCGTGGACGATGTCCAGCACCTGGCCCGGGTGTCGTTCCCGTACCCGCTCCGCCTTGCGTACCGCGCTGGCCCACTTGGCCACCTCCCGGCGCAGCATGATCTCCCCGCGCAGTTGCGCGTCGCCGGATTCCATGACCGGGTAGAGCTGCATCAGCAGGGACACCAGCGAGGGCACTGCCCGCGCCGGGTCGCGGTGGGTCTGAATCACCCTCGCATCGGGGAACACCGCGAACAGCAGGTCGAGGTGTTCGATGTGGCCGGGGTTTTTCAGCAGCCAGCGCTTGTCGGGTGCGCTGCTGCCGATCAGTTGCACGCAGCGCTGGTAGTGGCTGTAGGCGGCGCGCTCGTCCTGGCACTGCCACCAGGCGTCGTAGCTGGGTACGGAAAAGCCGCAGCTCCAGATATTGGAGACGAAGGACTGGCGCAGCAGCATGCAGCACTCGTGCACCTCCTCCGCGGCGATGTGGTGGGCGGCGCGCTTGCCCGGCGCGGCGGCGTAGCGGGCCTCGATGGTGGCGACGCTCTTCCGGAACTCCGGGTAGTCGCCCCAGGTCCCGACGGGCGGGCGCGGCATCGGTGAATCGAGCAACCAGGTCTGCAGGCCCTGGAAGCGCGGGTCCACCGCCATCAGCCGGTGCAGGGCCGTGGTGCCGGTGCGCGGCACGCCGGTGATGACCACCGGGCTGGTGATCGGCGCGGCGTCGAAGCCGGGGTTCTCCGCCATCGACTTGTAGGCCTGGGCGCGCCCCTTGAGTACGCCGACCACCATGCCCCAGGCGACCCGCCGTCCCTGCTCGGAGAACTGCGGGTCGTAGTCCATGGCCTGCAGCAGGGCGGTGAGTCCGGGCAGGTAGTCGTCGGGACCGAAATTATCGCTGCCGATTTCCGTGGCGACTGTGGCGTGGAGCTGGTCCATCGCGTGGCGAAAGCTGGCGGGCGGGTCGTAGGAGACATCCATGCTTGCTACTCCAGGTCGATGCCGCCCAGGGACGGGCCGCCGTTCACCGCGATGGTCTGGCCGGTAACGTAGGAGGCCGCGTCGCTGGCCAGGAAGACGATCATGTTGGCCATCTCCTCCGGGGTGCCGGCGCGGCCCAGGGGAATGCCCCGGCCCATCTGCTCAGCCTGCAGTCCGGCGGCATCCCAGGCCGCGGCGGCCCGCGGCGAGGCGATCATGCCCGCTGCCACACAGTTGGCGCGGATGCCGTGGCGGCCCCACTCGGCGGCGGTGACGGTGGTGAACATCTGCAGCGCCGACTTGGCGGCGGAGTAGTGGGCGCCGCCCTTGACCCCGGTGATCCCGGCGTTGGAGGAGACGTTGACGATGGCGCCGCAGCCCTGCTCGATCATGTGCCTGCCGGCCTCCCGGGTGGCCACGTAGGCGGAGCGGGTGTTGAGTTCGAAGATCGAGTCCCAGCCGCGCGACGGAATATGTTCCAGTGGTCCCATGCGGGTGCCGCCGGCGTTGTTGATGAGGATGTCGATGCGGCCGAACTCCTCCACCGTGCGCTGTACGAGGGCGATCACCGCCTCCTCGTCCTTCACATCGGTAGGCACCGCGAGGCAGCGGCTGCCGCTCTCCTGCGCGATGCGTTCCGCCGCCGCCTGCAGTTCCTCCGCGGTGCGGCTGGCGATGACCACGCTGGCGCCGAGTTTCGCCAGTTGCAGCGCGGTGGCGTAGCCGATGCCGGTGGCGCCGCCGGTGACGATGGCGACCCGGCCGCCGAAATCCAGTTGTTCGCTGATCATTACCATCTCCTCCGCCGCTGGCAGGCGCGCACCCGCAGGCGCAGTTCCTCGGCCCGTTGTTCCGGCGTCACTACCGGGGTGTCCACGGGCAAATGCGCGCGCAGTTCGCTCAGTTTCACCCGCTTAAGGCTCGGCAGTGGTTCGCTGTCGCAGTCGTACCAGCGGCCGTAGATGCCGCCCTCGGTGTAGCCCGCCGGGTCGAGCCAGTTGGGCACGCCGGGGTCTTCCAGGGCAATCACCGCCCGCAGCCTGCCGTCGGAACTGAGCCTGGCGTAGTGGCCGTTGGTACTGGAGAGCCGGTAGACATACTCGAGGGCGTTGAAATAGGGGTCGTTGAGCTGGATGTTCCAGTAGGGGCGTTTTGCCGGCATCTCGGTTTCGATGATCAGCGCCTCGTCCGCCTCGAACTGGAAGCAGGCCGGCCAGTAGGTCTGCTTGACCAGCGCGCCGGGGTAGCGGATGGGTTCGAAGACGTTGAAACCCACGCGCTCCTTCACGCCGTTCTGCATCTGGTAGTAGAGCTTGGTCTTGCGGGCGGGGAACTTCGCCATCTCGCGGATGCGCTCGAGTATCTGCTCCGGGCTCAGTCGCGGCTTCGGCGGCACCGGGTCGAGGCATTCGATGGAGAGTACGGGGTCGATCTCGTTGAGCCAGTCGTAGCTGCGAAAGCGCACCATCATGCCGCCGGCTTCCGGGTCGATGGGCGCCCACCTGCCGCTGTAGCCGGCGGGGCGCTCGGCGCTGAAGATTACCTCGAAGTCCTCGCCCGGTTCGAGGCCGAGGTCGCTGCAGTCGACCTCGTTGTGGCCGCTGGGCTGGGGCATCGCATCCACCGTGCCGGAGAGCACCTTCTGGGTGGTGAAGGAGAGGATCTTGCAGGTGCCGCGGTTGCCGGAGACGCGGTAGGAGAGGTCGCCGCGGATCGGCGACTGCAGGTAGATGTCGTCCGGGTTGGGCTGCAGGGTGTAGACCGGGTTCCACAGGGGCGCCCAGTCCGGGTGCTCGGCGTCGGCGTGGAAATAGGCGAAGTAGGCGTAGGACAGGCTGGTCATGGTCTGCCGGTAGACGTCCGCGCGGTAGGCGGGGTCCTCGGGGCGCCAGGTGTCCTGCAGGTTGTCGACGGCGCCCTGCAGGTCCTGCAGGTAGGCGAGGATATTGTTATCGATATTCATGGCGGTTCACTTTCCATCAAGCGGGGTGTGCGGCGCAGGCCGCTGCCTGCTCACGGCCCGCCGGTGCAGGGCGGCCGAGATTTAGATAGTGTATGCTATCTATGGCTTCCAGGCCAGCTCCGCCAGCCCGGCAGCGGGCTTCACGGCCGCATCGAGGCCCCGCCGTCCACGCTGATGACCTGGCCGGTGATGAACGCGCCGTCCTCCGACATCAGCAGTGCCGCCACGGCGGCGATGTCCTCCGGCCGCCCCAGGCGGGTGACGCGCAGGGTCTGCAGCACCTTCTCGCCGTACTCGGCACCGACCGCGGCCTCTGCTGCGGGGTGCATGATCAGCCCGGGGGCGATCACGTTGCTGCGCACGCCCTGCTTGCCCCAGCGGCTGGCCACGTGGCGGGCCAGGGCGTGAATGCCACTCTTGATCATCGAGTAGGTGGGGCGGCTGTCGAGGCCCGCGTAGGCGGAGCCGGAGCTGGTGAACAGCATGGCCCCGCCGCCGCGGGCCAGCAGCGCCGGGACGGCGTAGCGGGTGCAGAGGAAATAGCCGCGCATGTTGACGGCGGTCATGGCGTCGTAGTCCGCCATGTCCATGGCCACGGCATCGGTATCGCCCGCCGCGTGCGAGCTGTCCAGGGCGTTGACGTGAAAGCCGTCGAGGCCGCCGTAGAGTTGCGTCGAGGCCGCCACGAAGTGCTGCACGCTGCCTTCGTCGGAGATATCCAGGGTCATGGGGGTGGCGATACCGCCGGCTTCGGCGATCTCCACCGCGGTCTGTTGCGCGGCGGCAAAATCGATGTCGCCCACCAGCACCGCCGCGCCCTCACTGGCGAGGCGTTTTGACACGCTGCTGCCAATACCGCCGGAACCGCCGGCCACCGCGATAACCTTGCCCTCAAAGCGCTTGAGCATGCTCTTTCCTCCGCGGCGCCGTGGGGGCGGGGTGCCCGGGCGCCGGCCAGTTTATTGTTATTGCCCCGTCAGGTGGCGCTTCAGGCCAGTGCGAAGCCGGCCCGGGTCAGCGCCTCCGCTGTCGAGTTCACGTAATCCAGGTGTTCGTCGGCAGAGCTGAAGCCCATGCCCATGGTGTTGATGGCGGCGTGGCTGCCGCCGGCGGCCTGCCAGCGGGAGACGGTGTCCACCACCGCCTCGGCGGAGCGCGCCTTCAGCATGTTGCACTGGAAACCGAAACCGCTGCCGCCGCGGCCCTCGGCCGCCAGCAGTTCCTGCAGCCGGGGCAGCTGCTCGAAGGCGTCCGCCGCACCGTCGGCGAAGATGAAGCCGTCGGCGATGCGCGCGGCGCGCTGCAGGGCGATATCGGCGAAGCCTCCCAGCCAGATCGGGATCTGCCGCGTGGGCCGCGGGATCAGCGCGGCCTTCTCGATGCGGTCGAACTGGCCGTCGAAGTCCAGCAGCGGCTCGCGCCACAGCCGGCGCAGCAGTGCCACCTGTTCGTCGACGCGCCGGCCGCGCGTCCTGAAGTCCTGCCCGAGGGCGTCGTACTCCACGTAGTTCCAGCCGATACCCACCCCCATGCGAAAGCGCTCCCCGGAGAGCAGGTCGAGGTCCGCGGCCTGGCGCGCCACCAGGGCAGTCTGCCGCTGGGGCAGGATCAGGATGCCGGTGTTGAACTCCAGGGTCTGGGTGATGCCGGCGAGGTAGGCGAACATGACAAAGGGATCGTGGAAGGGGTCGTGCTCGTTGTAGGGGCCGTTGAGGGGCGGCTCGCGGTCGTGACTGGCGCCGAGCACGTGATCGTAGGCGACGAGGAAGTCGAAGCCCTTCGCCTCCACGGCCAGGCCGATCTGGCGCACTGCCTGCGGGTCGCCCCGCAGTTCCTTTTGCGGGTAGATGACGCCGATTTTCATGTGCAATCCCCTGTTCTGCGCTTTACTTCAATACAGCCGGCATGGAGTTGGTGAATGCCGGCTGCCAGCCGATTGAGCATAGCAGTTCGCGCGGCCGGGGATTTCGACCCAACGCGCCGCTTACCGCCATGGGAATACCATAGGGATGAAAACCCTGCACCTGCTGCGTCACGCCAAGTCCTCCTGGGACGAGCCGGGCCTTGCCGATCGCGAGCGCGGCCTGAACGGGCGCGGCAGGCGCGATGCGCCGCGCATGGGGGCGGCGCTGGCGCTGGAAGTGGAGCCGATGGTGATACACGCCAGCCCGGCCCGGCGGGCTCAGCTGACCCTCGAGGGCCTGTGCCAGGGCTGGCCGGAGCTGGCCGGGCTGGCGCACTGCACGGAGGAGGCGCTCTACACCTTCGACGAGCAGGATGTACTCGACTGGATCCAGGCCTACGGGGGCGACGAGAGCGCGCTGTTCCTGGTCGGCCACAACCCCGCCTTTACCGATCTCATCAACCTCCTCTGCCCCCAGTGGGCGCTGGAAAACCTGCCGACCGCCGGCTATGCCCGCCTGCAGCTCGACTGCGCTGACTGGGCCGGGGTGGCGGTGGGCTGCGGGTCGCTGGAGCGCCTGCTGCGGCCGCGGGAGCTGGACTGAACTCCCGCCGCACCTACTGGCAGCAGCCGCTGAGCAATTCCCCGAGTTTTTTCGTCACCGGCCCAGCGCGGTCGCGATCGGCGTAGACGAGGTAGAGCTCGGCGAAGCGCCGCGCCTGCGCCCCCAGCGGCAACTCCTTCACCCGCCCGAGGGCCAGCGAGCGCTCCAGCCGCGACAGCGGCAGCCAGGCGAAGCCCATGCCGCGCTCGATCATCTCCACCGACGTGGTGATATGGCTCACCGTCCAGCGCTGCTCGGCACCCAGCCAGCCGGAGTCGACGCTGCTGTGGCGGGCCGAGTCGCGCACCACGATCTGCCGCTGGTGCTCGAGGTCCTGCAGGGTCAGCTCGCGGCCGAGGGCGTGCAGGGGGTGTTCCGGGTGGGCGACGGCCATGAACTCGACCCGCAGCAGCGGCTCGCCGAGGAAGCCCGGCGGCGTGCGCCCGGTCAGCAGCAGGTCGACCTCGCCGGCGGTGAGCAGTTCGGCGCCGCCGGAGAGCACGGTCTCGTGCAGCTGCACGCGGGTGTTGGGGTAGTTCTCGGACAGTTCCTGCAGGGCATCGGCCAGCCAGTCGGGAGGATAGACCTCGTCCACCGCGACGCGAATCTCGGCCTCGACCCCGCTGGCCAGGCTGCCGGCGATCTCCTCCAGCTGGCTGGCCTGGGAGAGCAGTTGCTCGGCGCGGCGCAGCATCAGCGTACCGGCCTCGGTGAGATGGGCCTTGCGCCCGACCACTTCCAGCAGCTTGAGCCCGAGCAGGTCCTCCAGCTTGTGCACCGCGTGGTTGATGCTCGACTGGCTCTTGTGGATGGCCTCCGCCGCCTGGGCGAAACCGCCGTGGTCCACGACAGCCTGCAGCATGCGCCATTGTTCCAGGGTGGTGCGATGTACGGACATGAACCCTCCGATTTTTCCGAACGAAGAGGGCTAAATTATGCGATTTTATTTCGTCCAGTTCGACAATAGTCTGGTCGCTATTGAACAGGAGGGCCAGACCATGAGCCAACGCAACGTGATAGAAATCCGCACAGCCCAACCGAGCCGGGACGGCGACGGCGTGGCGATCTCCCGCATCGTCGGCATGAACCACGCCGGCATGGACCCGATACTGATGATCGACGAACTGCGCTCCACCTCGCGCGAGGACTTCGTCGGCGGCTTCCCGCCCCACCCGCACCGCGGCATGCAGACCCTGACCTACATGAAGCGCGGCGGCATCGTCCACGAGGACTCCCAGGGCAACCGCGGCGAGATTCGCGGCGGCGGCGCCCAGTGGATGTCGGCGGCGCGCGGGGTGATCCACTCGGAAATGCCCACCCCGGACACCGGCGAACTGCACGGCTTCCAGATCTGGGTGAACCTGCCCGCCGCCCAGAAGATGTCCGCGCCACAGTACCGCGATGTGCCGGCGGCGGAGCTGCCGGGGCTGGAGGGCGAGGGCTTTCGCGCCACCGCCATTGCCGGCCGCTGGCAATTCGGTGCCGCGCAGGTAGCAGGGCCGCTGGCGACACTCGCCCGTGTGGCCGGCCTGCTGGAGCTGACCCTGGCGCCGGGCGCCGCGGTGGAGCTGGCGACCGGGCCGGAGGAGAACGTCGTCGCCTACATCTACGACGGCGCACTCGCGCTGCGCGGCGGCAGCCAGACCGCGGGCCGCCTGCTGGTCACCAGTGCCGGCGACAGCTGGCGCCTGGAGGCGGGCGAGGAGGGGGCCGGCCTGCTCCTGCTGCGCGGCAGGCCCCTGCGCGAACCGGTGGCCCACTACGGTCCCTTCGTCATGAACAGCAGCGAGGAGATCGAGCAGGCGATCCGCGATTACCAGCAGGGGCGCTTTGTGTCCGCGCCTTCCTGAGCAGCGCGCTGCGGCATGGGGACGGTGCGTGAACCTGGCAGGAATGTTAGGCTTTGCGCACCGTCAATTCATTGGAGAGAAGATCCATGCGCAGCGCCCTCGGTGCCTGTCTGGTATGTTGTGTGGCCGTCCTTGTCACGGCCTGTGGTTTCGGCGGCAGGGCGGAGCCCGCGCCCATCGTCGGTTCCTCGGCCTCCCAGGGCACCGGCAACGCCTGCGGCGATCCCCGGCCGCAGGTCTGCACCATGGAGTGGGCGCCGGTCTGTGCCAACACCCTCGCCGGTGCGACCAAACAGTACGCCTCGGCCTGCAACGCCTGCGCCGATGACCAGGTCTCCGGCTACCAGGCGGGGGAATGTCCCCAGTGAGTCTGACCAACCGCATCCTCATCGCCATGCTGGTGGGGATCGGCGTGGGTTCCGTGCTGAACCTGCTGCTGGCGTCCGAGACCCTGAGCCCGGCCCACGAGCAGTGGGTTCGGGTGTGGCTGGTCGACGGCGTCTTCGACGTGGTCGGGCGAATTTTCATCGCCTCCCTCAAGTTGCTGGTAGTGCCGCTGGTCTTCGTCTCGCTGGTCTGCGGCTCCGCCTCCCTCGGTGACAGCGCCCGCATGGGTCCGATCGCCGGCAAGACCCTCATCGCCTACCTGGCGACAACCGCCATCGCCATCAGCCTCGCCCTGCTGGTGGCGCGCATCGTCAGCCCCGGTGCCGGGGTGGAAATGGCCGGGGTCGATGGTTTCGTGCCGACTGCGCCGCCGCCCCTGACCGAGGTGATCGTCAACATCTTCCCCTCCAACCCGGTGCAGGCCATGGCCGAGGGCAACATGCTGCAGATCATCGTCTTCGCCCTGCTCTTCGGCTACGCGATCTCCCACGCCGGGGAGTCCGGGCGCCGGCTGGCGGCGCTGTTCAACGACCTCGACGCGGCGATCATGAAAATGGTCGAGATCCTGATCAACCTCGCCCCCTACGGCGTGCTGGCCCTGCTGGCCCGGCTGTTCACCGATCTCGGCATCTCCGCCATCCTCGACCTCGGCGCCTACGTGCTGACCGTGCTGGCGGTGCTCCTGCTGCACGCCCTCGGCGTCTACAGCCTGATCCTCAAGCTGCTGGCCGGGGTCTCGCCGCTGACCATGATGCGCAAGATGCGCCCGGTGTGGGCCTTTGCCTTCAGTACCGCCTCCTCCGGCGCGACCCTGCCGATCACCCTGCGCACGGTGGAGAAACGCCTCGGTGTGCACAACACGGTCGCCGGCTTCACCGTGCCCCTCGGCGCCACCATCAACATGGACGGCACCGCCATCATGCAGGGTGTCGCCACCGTCTTCATCGCCCAGGTCTACGGCGTCGACCTCACCCTCGGCGCCTACATGACGGTGATTCTCACCGCGACCCTGGCCTCCATCGGCACCGCCGCGGTGCCCGGCGTGGGCCTGGTCACCCTGGCCATGGTGCTGGGCCAGGCGGGCCTGCCGCTGGAGGGCATCGCCCTGATCATCGGTGTCGACCGCATCCTCGACATGGTGCGCACGGCGGTGAACGTCACTGGCGACGCAATGGTCTCGGTGGTGGTCGGCCGCAGCGAGGGCCAGTTCGACAAGGATGTCTTCGACGATCCCATGGCGGACCTGCGCAAGCCCGAGGAATCGCGGCCTGCTTTGTGAGCGGCAGCTGCCAGGCCCGCGGCCTGCGGTGGTGCCGGATAACGGGCTTCGCAGCGCCGCGCACCCCCACCGCGAGCATTTCCCGGTGATTTTTCCCCGCGGCGAATATAAACGCTGTCTGAGCAAGCGGGGGAAAATCGCCGGGGAATGCGGTAGTCGTGAGCACCAGGGCTCAGGGGGAGCTTCAGGAGCTACGCAGCCCGGCCGCGAACCTGGCAGCTCCCGCTTCGCTCCAAAAGATTTATAGTCGCTGCGCGGCAGCTGCCAGGCCCGCGGCCTGGAGTCGTGCCGGATAACGGGCTTCGCAGCGCCGCGCACCCCCACCGCGAGCATTTCCCGGCGATTTTTCCCCGCGGCGAATATAAACGCTGTCTGAGCAAGCGGGGGAAAATCGCCGGGGAATGCGGTTGTCGTGAGCAAGAGGGCTCAGGGGGGGGCTTCAGGAGCTGCGTTGCCCGGCCGCGAACCTGGCAGCTCCCGCTTCGCTCCAAAAGATTTATAGTCGCTGCGCGGCAGCTGCCAGGCCCGCGGCCTGCGGTGGTGCCGGATAACGGGCTTCGCAGCGCCGCGCACCCCCACCGCGAGCATTTCCCGGCGATTTTTCCCCGCGGCGAATATAAACGCTGTCTGAGCAAGCGGGGGAAAATCGCCGGGGAATGCGGTTGTCGTGAGCAAGAGGGCTCAGGGGGAGCTTCAGGAGCTACGCAGCCCGGCCGCGAACCTGGCAGCTCCCGCTTCGCTCCAGAAGACTTATAGCCGCTGCGCGGCAGCGGCCTGGAGTCGTGCCGGTGTCCGCGTCTGTGGCATTGTGTCGCTGCGGCCTGTGGTATCCTGAGCGCTTCCCTGAGCAAGACCCGAGAGAACAATCCATGACGATCCAGTGCACCGTCGTGCCCGTCACGCCCTACCAGCAGAACTGCTCCGTGATCCGCTGCCAGCAAACCGGCAAGGCGGCGATAGTCGACCCCGGCGGCGACATCGAGCGCATCCTCGAGACCGTGAAGAAAATGGACGCGGAAGTGGAAAAGATCATCCTCACCCACGCCCACATGGACCACTGCGCCGCCGCCGACGTGCTGCGCAAGCAGCTCGAGGTGCCGATTGAGGGGCCGCACAAGGAGGACAACTTCTGGCTGGAGAAACTGCCCGAGTGGTGCCAGATGTCCGGCTTCCCCCACGCCGACGCCTTCGAGCCGGACCGATGGCTCAACGACGGCGACACGGTGACCGTCGGTGAGCAGGTATTCGAGGTGCTGCACTGCCCCGGCCACACCCCGGGTCACGTGGTGTTCTACTACCGGCCGCAGCAACTGGCCTGGGTTGGCGACGTGCTGTTCCAGGGCTCCATCGGCCGCAGCGATTTCCCCAAGGGCAATCACGACCAGCTGGTGGCGAGTATCCGCGGCAAGCTGTTCCCGCTGGGCGACGACATCACCTTCGTCCCCGGCCACGGCCCCACCTCGACCTTCGGCCAGGAGCGCAAGACCAACCCCTTCGTCGCGGATGCCAAGTATGGCTGAGGACGAGGATTACGAGGCTTTCCTGCGCAACGAGTTCCACACCCAGACGGCGAAGATCCGCTGGCACGAACTGCAGACCTACTACGCCCACGGCAACGTGATCAAGGTGAGCCCCGGGCTGGACCTGGTCGAGGTGGCAGTGCAACTCGGTCTCGACAATTCCGCGCTGTTCCAGAGCTGGATTGGCGAGCAGAAGATCATCGCGGTGCACGACGAGCAGGCGCTGGCCTGGTACGAGGCCGACGCGGTGGTCTGGGCAGTGGTAGCACCGCCCTGGGTGCTGGTGCAGGAGTTGCCCGACGCCCACGCGGCCACGCCCGGAGCCTGAGCCCACCGCCACAGGGAGGCGCCCGAGCAAAGCATGGATATCCAGGCATTCAGCGAGCAGTATCGCGGCGCGGTCATCGCCCTGTGGCAGGACTGCGGCCTGGTGGTGCCCTGGAACGACCCCTCGAAGGATATCGACCGCAAGCTGCAGGTCGCTCCCGAGCTCTTCCTGCTCGGCTTCGTCGATGGCGAGCTGGTGGCGACGGTGATGGGCGGTTACGAGGGCCACCGCGGCTGGATCAACTACCTGGCGGTCAGGCCCTCCCGGCAGCGCGGGGGCTGCGGCCGACAGATAATGGCAGCCGTCGAGGCGTTGCTGCGTGAGCGGGGCTGCCCCAAGATCAACCTGCAGGTGCGCTCCAGCAACCAGGCTGTCATCGCCTTCTACCAGGCCCTGGGCTACGGCGTCGACGATGTCGTGGGGCTGGGCAAACGCCTGGAGCACGACAGCTGAGGCAACACGCCACAGCCACAGCAACGGAGAATAACAACATGAAACTGAACAAGCGGGTCGCCCTGGTCACCGGTTCCTCGCGCGGCATCGGCGCGGCGATCGCCAAGCGCCTCGCCAGCGACGGCGCCAGCGTGGTGCTGCACGCCAACGACAACCCGGATCGCGCCGCACAGGTGGCCGACGAAATTCGCACCGCGGGCGGCAGCGCCCACATCGTCACCGGTGACCTGACCACGGAGGAAGCGCCACTCAGCATTGTTCGGGACGCTTTCGCCGTCCACGGTGCCCTCGACATCCTGGTCTGCAATGCCGGCGGCAGTCGCGGCGGCCTTGTCGTAAACAGTGGGGTCGAGGAACTCAACCGCACCATCGCCCTCAACCTGCGCGCGGTGATGCTGTCGACGGCGGAGTTTGCCCGCCTGACCGAAAGTGAGCACGGCCGGGTGGTGCTGATCTCCTCCGGCGCGGCGGCGCACCCGGCCTACGGTGCCTCGGCCCTGTCCGCCGCCAAGGCGGGGGCGGAGGCGTTTATCCGCTCCGCGGCCCAGGAACTGGGGGAGCGGGGCATTACCCTCAACACCGTCTCGCCGGGGACCACCAAGACCGAGCGCATCGCCGGCCAGGCCTGGACCGACCGGGTGCCGCCCTGGACGGCGCTGCGCCGCCTCGGCGAGCCGGAGGACATCGCCGACATCGTCGCCTTCGTGGTGTCCGACGATGCCCGCTGGCTGACCGGGGCGACGCTGCCGGCCAATGGCGGCCTGATTACCACGGCGGCGAACATCCTCGCGCTGGATAAATAGGGCAGCCGCTAGTTGCCCTGGCTTGCGGCAACCCTCGCTTCCCGCCGCCGCCACAGTCGCCACAGGCCAAATAACAGCAGGGCGCAGGCCCCGAGATACAGCCACGCCAGTGAGACATTGACCAGCGCAGGCCGGAGATTGATCCAGGGGGTGGGGAAGGGCGCCTGCATCGCGTGCCGGACGTGGCCGAACTGGAAGTGCGCGGCGTAGGCCCAGGCCGCGCCCAGCAGCGCCAGCCCCACCACGCAGCAGGCCCCGCCGAACCGCTTGCGGCGCAGGTCCAGCAAGGTGTCCACTGCCAGCGCCAGCAAGGGAGCGCACAGCGGCAGTATCGCGACGAAGTAGCGGTAGTCCCGGTCCCAGCCGCCGTAGGGCGCGAATACGCCCGCCGCACCGACCACCACCAACAGGATGCAGGCTGCCAGCGTTGCCGCTTCGCCGCGTACGCCCCGCTCGCGCAATTTGCCGCTGAACAGTGGTAGCAGGCAGGCGAGGAGGAAGGGCGAGGTGACGATCAGGCCGGTCAGGTCCTGCTTGCCCACTTCCGCCTTGCTCGCGCCGAAGAGGAAGTTGCCCAGGACCGTACCCAGGCGCTCGAAGTTGAACAGCGTACCCAGCTTGTGGTTTGCCGTATCGACGGAGTGGTGGAAGTGGGCCAGGGAAAAGGGGGAGTCGAAGCAAACCACGTTATAGATCCCCAGCATGCCCATGGGCAGGGCGCCGGCCAGCAGGGTCGGCAGCAGCGTGGCCGGCGCCAGGATGCGCCGGGCCGATCGCGTGAGGAGGTAGGTCGCCAGCGGCAGCAGGGTCACCAGCAGCAGGTGCTCGACGAGCACGGCGAAGGAGAACAGCAGTGCGGCGAACCAGAGCAGGCAATCGCGCCCTCCCCGGGCGAAACGGATCAGCGCGGTGACGCTCCAGGTGAGCAGGCTGGCGGCGACGATGTGCGAGTAGAACAGGGTCGCGTAGCGCAACAGCAGGGTGCCGCTGAGCAGCATGAGCGCGGCGAGCAGCGCCGCGGGCAGGCGGGCGCCGAAGTTGCGCGACAGGGCGGTCATGGCGATCAGCAGGGCGCTGGCGGCGAAGGCGGGCACCAGCATGACGACGGGAATCAGCTGCCGCTGGGCCTGGTCGTAGCGCGGCCCCATCAGGGGGTCGAGGCGCAGCGGCTGGAACCAGGTCGCGATGGGTTCCAGCAACTGCACGACGGCGTAGGTCAGGAAGGCCAGGCCGGGGTTGCGGTCGGAGTAGTAGCGGCCCTCGTAGAGGGCGCTGTCGCCGAAGGCGAACTGGCGCGGCTGCAGCAGTTGCGGCGAGCCGTTGCGCAGCAGCGAATCCAGCAGGGCGAAGTGGCTGCCGTCGTTGGTGATGGTAATGCCGGAGTTGAGGGCGTAGAAAAAGTAGGGCGCCGCGACAACCAGCAGGGCAGCCAGGATCAGCAACTGTCGGGGCCGTGCTCTGGCTGTCGTTTGCTTGTTGTTCAAAGCCGTCCCTGGATAGGCCCGCGCTGGTGTAAGGCAGTATAAGGGACTTTGTCGCGCACCGTATCAGGCTGGCGGCGGCCCGGGTGGTTTATACGCAGGCAGTACTTGCGGCGCCAATGCAGTGCTTGTGCGCGGTTAGATAGAAAATGCGCCGGCCTGGTGCCCGGCCGCTCAGTCTTCTTCCTGCGCCGCCCGAATCACCTTGATCCAGTCCCCGGTGCGCGGCTCGCCGCGCGGGTACATGCCGTTGAGCAGGCGCAGCTGGTTCTCCGCATCCGGGATGCGGATGCCGGCGGCGATGCTGGCGAAGGTGGCGCCGCGGGGCACCTGCATGTAGTGGATGTAGTGGGGCGCCGCCGCCTGTTTTTCCCGCGGGTGAATGGCGCGGAAGGACTCGATGATGCCTTTCAGCGCGGCGTCGCTGGCTTCGAGGTCGCTGGCGGCGCCCTCGAAGAGGTAGCGGTAGTTGTAGTCGATCACCGCCAGCCGCTTGCTCGCGCCGCCGCTGGTGGCGAGTGCGGTGTAGCCCTGCAGCCCGGCCTGTTCCAGTTCGCTGCCCTTGCTCAGCTCGCCCACCGCGGTGTGTTTCAGCGCCTGCTCGGGGCTGTCGTTGTCGCGCCGCGCCAGGCTGATGGTCAGCGAGGCGCTGCCGTCCGGCGCCTGGGCGACCACCGCGCGGCCGCTGGTGCTCACCGTCCAGCCCTCCGGGTGCTCGAAGGTAAAGGCCAGCTTGTTGTGGTAGTAGCGGTTCTCCGCCCGTTCGCCCTGGATGCTCTCGCCCCAGACCAGGCCCTCGACGTGGCTGCGGAACTCGCCGGGCTGTTCCGGGCTTTCCACGTAGTCGCTCACGTCCAGCTCGCGGGCCTTGTTGATCACCGTCTGCAGGCGCTTGTCGTTGCGCGGGTGGGAGGCGTAGAGGCCGTGGTAGCTGCCGCCGGGCTTGCCCGCGCTGCGGGCCTGGATGCGCGCGTACTGCTCCTGGTCCTTGAGCACGGTGATCACCTGCAGCAGGGCCTGGGGATCATAGCCCGCCTTGTACATGTATTCCGCGCCGAGGCCGTCCGCTTCCAGTTCCATCTCGCGGCCGTAGCCGCTGATCAATTCGGCGCCGTACATGTCCGAGGCCTGGGCCAGCTCGCCGCTGCCGGTGATGATGTAGGCGGTGATGGAGGCCAGCTTGCTGGTGACGCTGGCGGCCTTGCGCCGGCCGTGGTGGCTGGCGTCGACGTGGGCGATCTCGTGGCCGATCACCCCGGCCAGTTCCTCCTCGTTGTCGAGGAAGGGCAGCAGCCCGCGGCTGACATAGATATAGCCGCCGGGCGCGGCGAAGGCGTTGATCATCTCCGAGTCGAGCACGGAGAAGGTGAATTTCTCCCCGGCCTCGCCGGAGACCGCCAGCAGGCGCGCGCCGATCCGGTTGACGTAGGCCAGCAGTTCCGGGTCGTCGTAGAGGGCGCCGGCCTCCTTGAACTCCTTGTACTGTTTCTCCCCGGCGCTCTCGGCGTAAGCCGCCGCGGGCAGCAGGCACAATCCGGTGAACAGTAGCAGCGCGCGCAACATGGTCAGTACTTGGCCGAGAAGAACTGCAACAGCTGCTCACCGAGGCCGTCGCAGGCGGTGCCCTGCACCGGGGCGATGATCGGGATCGGCACCACCACCGCGGGCATGTAGGACTGGCCGCTGGCGCTGGTGGCGACCCGGCCCACCTCGGCCCGGTCGGTGAAATCCCAGATCACCGCCTCGTACTCGGAGTCGTCGGACCAGGTGCCGAAGCCGAAGCAGCCGGCGCCGCCGGGGCCGATGCCGCAGGTCATGGAGCCGGCGGAGTCGGTGGTCTCGGTTGAGCCGTCCACCCACACCATGTACTCGGTTTTCAGTTCCCGCATGCGCTGGGCCACCACCTCGTGTTCCAGCAGGCGCTCCACGTCCTCGGGGTAGAGCGGCGCGGTGCGCGGTTCGAACCAGGGGTAGAGGGCGTTGACGAAGTCCAGCTCGTCGATGACCCGGATCGACCTGTCCTTGCCGTGGATGTAGTCGCCGATGCACTCGACGAAATCCGGCTCGGTTTCGTAGTCGCTGTTCTGGCGTCGCCCGAGGATGACCACGGTGCCCTCGCCAACGCCCTCCACCGGTGCGTTGTAGACCATCTGGTCGACGGTGGAGCTGACGCAGGCCTGCAACAAAGCGGCGCCGGCAATGAGGAGCAGGCGTTTCACGGTGTCACCTCCCCGCCGGTCTCCACCGGCACGTTTTCGACATCCTCGATGATCCCGTCGTCGATCGGTTCGAGCTCTTCCAGCAGCGGGTCGCCGGCCGCCGCCGGCCTTGGCGGCGCCGCGCCGGGCTCGGGCCGGCTCTCGGGCATGCCGAGCAGGACGCCGACCTCGGGAATCCGCGGGAAGGTCATCACGAAGTTGGCGCCGGCGTCGCGCAGGGCCATCACCGCGGCGAGGTTGACTGCCTCCTCGTCGCTGCGCAGGAAGGCGGTGGGGGTCTTGCCGTAGGCCGGCATGGTCCAGCCGGCGACGCTGGCGCCCTGGCCGTCGAGCAGGTCGAAGCGGTAGCGCATCCAGATTTCGTAGACCTTGACGTGGGTCTGCTGGGGAATGGCGTACTGCAGTTCGTCGACATGGGGGATGAGCACCGCGTCCACGCCGGCGATGGGCTTGCCGGCTACCGGTGCCTGCTTCAGGTGCACCAGGTTGATGAACATGCCCTGCAACAGGGTGTCCCACATGTCGACCTGGGCGGCGCCGGTGTTTACCAGCCAGTCGGACTCGCTGCGCGACTTGGCCTCGTCGAAGATCTCGTGGGTGCGGAACTCCTCCGGGTACCAGACGCCCAGGCGCAGCGGCAGGGCGTCCATCAGCGGTGGCGGGAAGTCGCCCTGCACGCGGACCTCGTTCGGCCCGCAGGCGGCGAGCAGTGCCAGCAGCAGGCAGAGGATGCTGCACCTAGCGGAAATCGTTGAGCGCGACAAAGGTCCCTCCATTGCGATAGGCGAGTTCACGCATCAGCGTGGCGAAGCGGATACCGGTGGTCTGCAGGTTGGGGGCGCGGATGAACTGCACCGGGAACCCCACCCCGTGGATGCGCACCAGGCGGTTGCCGCTGGCGTCGGCGCGGTTGATGCGGTCGACAGTCTCCACCACCTCGGCGATGGAGTCGCCGGTGAACTCGTCGCCAAATACGTACAAGCTTATTTTTTTGCCGGGGTCGTAGAAGGTGCGGATGGCGGCCTCGATCCCTTCCACCGGGCTGGAGTTACTGAACACGTTCCAGTTGCGCAGGTTCTGCATGATCACCTTGCGCCGGCCCGGCGTGTCCGGAATCCACTGGCCCCGGTAACGACTGAACATGTACTGGCCCATATCGTTCATCACCTGGATGCCCTTCACCTCAGGATAGATGCTCAACGTGTTTTCTACCTCCCTTATCATGCGCTCCCAGGCGTAGGAGAACATCGAACCGGAGGTGTCGATGATGAAAATGATGTATTCGCTGTCCACCGGGATGCCGCCGATCAGGTTGTTCTTCGACAGGTGCTGGGTGCCGAGCAGCCGCTGCATCTCGTCGGTGAGCTGCTGGCGGGCGCGGGCCAGCTGCTCGGTGATCACCTCGTTGCTCTGGCTCTCCACCCGGGTGTTGTCGAAGCGCGAGCGGGCGCTGGCCAGCTGGCCGCGGAGAATGGCAATGCGCTCCTCGTAGTCGGACAGCTGCTCGTGTTTGGCGTTGAGGTCGCGGTTCAGCACCACGGTCTCGCCGCGAATCACCTGCAGCTGTTCCTCCAGCAGGGCCACCTTGCCCTCGAGATTGACCGTGGAGGCCTCGAGGATCTGCGGCTGCACCGTCTTGGTAATCATCAGCAGCAGGATCACCGCGCCGAAGCCGCAGCAGATCACGTCGAGGAACGACAGCGAGAACTCTTCGGCGGCGCGGCGCTTGCGGCTCATCAGGGCCAGTCCTTCGAGGGGCTGAGCAGGGAGCCCTGGCTGGCCTGGGCCAGCTGCCAGAATTCCGACGCGGCCATCGGGTCGCCCTCCATGGGGGCGAGGATGATATTCACCGGCACGCCGCCGGGGAGCTGGCGAATGGCCTGGCGGAACAGCTTCTGCCGGTCGCGGCCGCTGACCTTGCTGCCGCGCGGCGCGCCGGTGCCCTGGGTGGGCAGGCCGTCGGTGATGAGGAAGATATTGTCCGGCGCCGGGGTGAGCTGCTTGAGGGCGTTGAAGGCATTTTCCAGGCTGGTGCCGCCGCTCGGGGTGATGTCGCGCAGCTGGGCGGAGATTTTTTCCAGGCGGTCGCGGTTGGCCACTTCCAGCCACGTGCCGGCGGTGTCCGGCAGGGCGTACTGGGCCTGGGTATTGAAGGTGATCAGCTGGAATTCGGCGTTGATCGGCAGCTGCGCGGTCAGCCAGTCGACGGTGTTCAGCGCCCGGACCCACTTGTCCGCCTTGCGCTGCACCGCGGTGCCCATGTTGCGCAGGCGGATGATGTTCACCAGCCGGTCCGCCAGCATGCTGGAGGAGACGTCGAGCAAAATGACGATGTTGCGGCCGCCGAGATTGAGGCCGGTGAGGTACTGCCGCTGGCCCTCGCCAACGAAGGCGCGCGCGCTGCGGCCGCTGTTCTCCAGCGCGGCGGAGCGCAGTTCTTCCACCTCGGCCTCCAGCGAGCGGATCTCCGCCTTCAGCCTGTCGATCTCCTCCGGGTCGCTGGGGTCCTCCCGGCGCAGGGCGGCGATGCGCGCCTGGTATTCCTCCAGCTCGTCGCTGATGCGGTCGGCGCGGCCCTGGGCCTCGACCATCTGCATGTCGATGTCGGAGAGTGTGTTGCGCAACTGCACCAGTCCCTCCTCGCCCTCGGTGATCTCCTGCTCAAGGAAGTTGACCTCGGAAAGCAGGTCCCGGTTCAGTGTCTTCGACTGCACTTCCACCGAGTGGTCGATGATCAGGAATACCAGCACCACGGCGCCGAAGCCGCAGGACATGATGTCGAGAAAGCTCAGGTTGAAGGCGATGGCGCTGCGTTTGCGGCGGCGGCCCATGCTCAGCTCTCCGCACCGCGCACGGTGATCAGGCGGTATTCTGCGCCGCGGACCCGAATGACATCCCCGGCCTGCACTACCTGCCCCGCCGGGGCGGGCAGGCCGTTGATCTCGGCGCCGGCGCCGAGCTGCCATTGCGCCCCCTGCAGGTGCAGCTCCACACCCTCATCCAGCGGGACCGGGCCGGTGCCCAGGGGGCTGGCCAGCGCACCCTGCAACAGGTGGGTGGGCGGCGTTGATACTGCCAGTGCGGGACTGGCCGCCGGCGCGGCCGCTGCGCCGAGCAGCGGCAGGCTGTCGATAAAGTGCAGCTCTGCAGTGTCGCCGAATACGCCCTGGTGTGCGGTAGCCGCGCGCCAGGCGGCATCCCCCGGCGCGGCCTGCATGCCCGGCAGGGCTTCCGCCAGGCCGGGCAGGGCGGCGGGCAGGGGGTCGACCAGCAGGCTTGAGCTGGCACCCCGGGTCAGCGCCCCGGCCAGGGCGCTGACCAGGCGCTCACAGGCCGCCGCCAGTTCCGTGCGGCTCAGGCGGGCGCGGTGGCCCTCCAGTTCGAGGTTGTATTCGCTGTGGCTGTCGAGGGCGACGAGCACCCCGGGCAGGGCGTCGTAGAGGGCCTGTTCGCTGTCTGCGCGGCGCCGCGGGTCGAAGCGGGTCTGGCGGATGAAGGCGGCGGCCACCTGGTCCGCCAGCCGCTCCTGGATCTGTAGCCAGCCGCAGCCTGGCAGGGGCGTGCTCCTGACCACGCCGATCGCGCCGTCGCTGTGTGCGAGCTCGGTCAGCAGGGCCTGGTGCAGCTGCAGCTCGAGGTGGTAACCCGCCGGCCGGGCACTGGTAATCAGCGCGCTGCGATCCACCAGCCCGGTGATCGTGAAGGGACACTGCCGGGCGATCCCCAGCAGCAGGCTCAGCTGCTCCCGGCGCAGGCTGCCCGGGCAGGCGACGACGATCTGCGCCGGCTGCCCCGCCTGCCGGTGCAGCTCGAGCAGGTGGCCGTGGACCAGGTCGGCGCTGTGCCGCGCCGGGCCCAGCGCCGGGCGCAGGGGCGCGGTGTCCAGCTGCCACCAGAAACGGTTGTTGATGTCGTGGGGGTGCAGCCGGGCGGCGCCGCGGGCGGTCTCGCCGAAGCGGTAGTCACGGCCCTCGAGCAGGGCGTAGCCGGGGCTCGTCACGCTGCCCTGTGGCGTCCACAGGCGCAGTTCGCAGTCGTTGATGTCGAGCAGGGCGAAAGCCAAGGGGCGTACCTCAGGACACCAGGTGGCGCAGCAGGCGCTGGTCGGCGTAGCGCTGGGAATCCAGTACCAGGCGCTCCTGCAGCAGCTGCAACTGGTGCAGGCAGAACATGATGACGATGGACAGCACCAGGGCGACGAAGGTGCTGTTGAAGGCCACCCCGAGGCTGGCGGTCACCCCGGAGATGTCGCCCTCCACCGCCTTGTAGGCCTGGCCGAGGGCGTCGCCGATACCGCGCACGGTGCCGATGAAGCCGATCGACGGGATCGCCCAGGAGATGTAGCGCACCATGGACAGCTCCGAGTCCAGCCGGTCCGCCTCGATATCGCAGCTCTCCCGGATGGTGTCGGAGACCGCCTGGATGCTGCCAGTGCTGGCGAAGCGCTGCAGGGCGGCGAGCAGGGTGCGCGGCAGCAGGTAGTTCTGCTCTTCCGCCGGCAGGCTTTCCAGTGCCCGGCTGTACTGCCGGGCGTCCCCCGGGAGCACGCTGGTGCCCTCGGGGATGTCGAGCAGGCGGCGGTTGAGCAGGGCCTGTTCGCGCAGGGAGAGGCGAGCCTTGTAGCCCATGATGGCCAGCGCCCAGAAAAGCAGGATGAAGCACGCCTCCTGCTCGAAATCGCGGATCACCACCGCGAGGCTGCGGTTGGTCGGCGCGTCTGCCCCCGCAGCCAGCAGCTCCGCCTGCTGCTCCAGCTGGGCGTCGGCGATCGGGCGGATGGCGCCGACGTAGACCGCGTGGACCACGGTGATGGCGATCAGCAGGGCGAACAACTGGTAGATGAATTCGGAGGACATGCTGTTCTTCATGCGCTGGGTCCTGGGTTCAAGTTAGGGGCCGGGTTGAAGATCGTCGCTGCCCGTGTCAGATATCGACTGGAAAAGACACGGAAAGATCCTCGGAAATCTGTTCCGAGGCCTGGTATTCGGAAGGGTCGCGCCTGCCGCTGGAGGGTTCCTTGTCGGCCGCTGGCGGCGTGGTCGCAGGCGGTGCCTGGGCGGCGGGCGGCGGGTCCTGTGCAGCGCCGTCTTCGCCGCTGGCTTCCTGGGCCGGCAGCGTGGGCGAGAATGCCAGCGCTGGCGCCAGCAAGACCAGCAGGGAAATTGTTTTTATCATCGTGGTGTTACGGCCCTGAGCCCGAACAACTGCCATAAACGGCTCTACTCCGCGTAGCGCGCTACCCTGAATCCTACGTCATCGCGCCCGGCTTGCCCATAATCCCGGTAGCTCAGGCGCAATTCGCCGATACGGCTGTGGGACCAGCCGGCGTCGCGCACCACGTAGTTGTCGCCACTCTGGCTGCCCAGCGGGTCGGTCTCCACCGCGCCGTCGGTGGCGGGAATGCTGTACACGTCGTTGACCCACTCGGCGACGTTGCCGCCCATGTCGTAGAGACCCTGGGGGTTGGCACCGAAGGAGCCCACCGGCGCGCTGACGATATGGCCGTCCTCGTAGCCGGCGAGGAAGCGACCGGTGACGTAGGCGGAGGAGTTGTCGGCGTAGTTGCCCACCGGTTTTTTCGGCGGGAAATCCTCACCCCAGGGGAAGCGCAGCAGTTCGCCGCCTTTCGAGCGCGCCGCCCAGGCCCACTCGGCCTCGCTGGGCAGGCGGTAGCCGGTGGCCTGGGGGTTGAAGCCGGTGATGATGCCCTGCACCTCGGTGTAGAAGGGTGGCAGTTTCTCCCGGCGGCTGAGCCAGTTGCAGAAGCTCGCCGCCTGCTGCCAGCTGACACTGACCACCGGTTGCTGGTCGCGGTTGAGGCTGTTGCCTTCGACCTGCCCGGAGTTGTGGTCGGCGGTGAACTGGCGGAACTGGGCGTTGGTGACCTCGGTGGTCTGCAGGTAGAAGGGGCGGCGCAGGGCGACCGGGTGCAGCACCTCGTTGGCCCGGCGGCCCGGCTCCCGGCGCGAGGCACCCATGCTGAAGTCGGCGGTGGGGGAATCGCCCGGGCGGAACAGCAGCAAGGTCTGGCCGAGGGCGTTGGTGATTGTCGCCGGGGTGCGGGCGGCGCGCAGCTCGGCCTCAGTTTTCAGGCTGATCGCGACGCGCTGGCGGAAGCCGGGGCGCGGGGTCACGCTGTCGCGCACGCTGACGTGGCCGGGCAGGGAGACCTCCACCGACTGGGCCGCCGCGGGCAGGGACAGCACCCGGCTGCCGCTGCCGATCTCGCGGCCGTTGACCTTGACCAGTGCGTTGGCGGGGCTGATGACGAACTCGACCTCCCCCAGTTGCGCCTGCAGTTGCACGGTCTTTTCACCCTGCTCGGCGGCAGCCATGCTGATGCTTTCACTGTGGCGGCGATAGCCGGGCTTGAACAGGGTAAGGCGGTGCTCGCGGCCGGGGCTGACCTCCACCTGCAGCGGGGTCTGGCCGAGGAACTCGCCGTCGAGGGTGACATTGGCTCCCGCCGGGCGGGTGTCGAGGGCGAGCAGGCCGGCGGCGGGTTGCAGTTCGACGCTGCCGAGGTCCTGGGCGACACCGGCGCTGACCGCCAGCTCCTTTACCCAGTCCGCATAGCCCGGGCTGCGCAGCAGCAACTGGCGCTCGCCCTCGACGGCCTCGATGGTCGCCGGGGTGACACCCGACGGCTCGCCATCGAGCAAAATCTCCGCGCCGGCGGGCTCGCTGGCCAGGGTGATCTCGGCCCAGGCCGGCTCCAGTTCCACCTCCAGCTCCTGCAGGATGTCGCGGCCGGTGACCTCGACCTCGAGTTCCTGCGCGCGGTAGCGTTCGGCGGCGATCAGCAGGGTGTGTGTCCCCGCCTCCAGGGGCAGGTTTTCCAGCGGGGTCGCGCCCAGCTCCCCGGCGCCGAGAGAGACCCTGGCGCCTTCAGGGCTGGAGCTGATATTCAGGCGCCCGGGCAGCGGCTGCAGGCTCAGTTCCACCCGCTGGCTGTCCCTGTCATCGACACTCACCGCCACTTCCAGCGGCAGGTAGCCCTCCGCCCCGGCGTGCACACTGTAGTCGCCGGGCAGCAGCAGGTAGCGTTCGCCGAAGGGCAGGGCGAGGCCGGAAACCGAGACCTGTGCCGGAGTCTCGCTGAGCACATGGACCTCCAGCGAGCGGGCGCTGAACAGGAACAGCATGATCAGGGCGAAGACAGCGACGGCGCCGCCGACCGTCCAGCGCAGGGGGTGGGCCCTGCGCTCCGGGGCGGCCGCGGCTGTATCCAGCGGCTCGAAGCTGGCGGCCTCGATCGGCCCGCGGCGGTCGTTGTCGCTCAAAGGATTTTCTCCGTGCACATCACTGCCAGGGTGGGCGGCGGGGCGTCGTGGCTGACCTCGAGAGTGTAGAGGACGTCGCGGTAACCGACCCGGGAGCCGCGCACCCGGTAGCTGCCCGGGCGCAGTTCCAGCTCGCGCTGCTGGAAGGTGCCGAGGCGCGCCACCTTGTAGATCAGCACCTCGGTCTGGCCGTCCGAGCTGAAGGTGACCGGGATCACCGTGTTGGCTTTCTCCAGCAGGTCCTCGACCGTCGCGACCTGGCTGCGCAGTTTGGGGCCGGTGTCGCTGACTGCCCCGGCTTCATTCAGCAGCGTCGCAGTGGATTCCGCCACCGCGACATCCGACAGCCGCTGCGGGTTGTCGATCACCGCCTGCAGGGCCTGGTCGAGCGCCGCGCGCTGGCGTGCCCGGGGCAGGCCGTCGTGGGCGAATACCACGCTGTCATCCACCGCCAGCGCCTGTTGGTAGGTTTTCACCGCCGCGTCCCAGTCCTCCGCCGCAGCCTGCCGCTCGCCCTGCCGCTGCAGGCTGGCGAGCCGGCCGGACTGCTCGGCGACGGCCAGCTCCGCCAGCGCCGCCTGGGCCTCGCTGGAACCTGCGCGCAGTCCGGCGGCGCGCTTGAACTGCTGGCGGGCTGCGCCCCAGTCGCCGCCGTCCAATGCCCGGTAGCCGGCGCTCATGGCGTCGCTGAACTCGACTTCGGCGAGGGCGGCGTCGACCCGGGCCAGTTCCGCGGCGGCGCGCTGGTGCAGCGGGTCCAGCTCGACCGCCTGTTGCAGCGCGGCCCTGGCCGCTGCGAGGTCGCCGTCGGTCTCGGCCGCGGCGGCGCGTTCCAGTTGTTCGATCACCCCTGGCAGGGCGGCGACCCGCTGCCGCAGTTCCGGCAGGGCGGCGTTCTCCGCCTCCAGCCGTTCGGCGATGGCCAGTGCCTGCTCCGCGGCCTCCAGCTCGCCCGCTTCGATGGCGGCGGCAATTTGCACCAGTTGCGTATCCATCACCTCGGGGATGCTGGCGGCGATGGCCTCCAGTGCCGTGAGCGCCTGCTGGAATTTGTCCTTCGCCTCGACGTATTGATGCTGGCGGTAAAGCTCGTCGCCCGCTTTTGCCACTTCCAGCGCCGCGCCGTAGTCGGCTGTCGCCCACAGTTCGACGCCGCGCTCCTCGAGGTCGAACTGCACTTCGAGCAGTGCCTCCAGGGCGTCCTTGGCTTCCTTGCGCAGCTTCGCTGCCTGGGCGTCGTTCCAGGGCGTGGCGGCCGGGCCGCTGTCTTTGTCGCTGGCGGCGGGGGAGCTTTTCGGTTTGCTGTCGACAGCGGAGGTCTCTGGCTGGCTTGGGGTGGGCGGTGTCGCAGGCTTGATCTGCCCGGGCAGCCAGAACACGACCAGGGCGAGCACCACTACCAGCACGCCCAGCCCGGGGAGTACCCAGCGCGGGGTGCCGGCGGTTTCGAAGTACTCTGGCTCGGGTGGGTTGGCGGGCTCGGTGGCCGTGGCTTGCAATGGCTCTTGCGGCGATGGCATTGGGTGGTCGGGCCTTACTCGGGGCTGGTTCTGTCGGTGGCGTGTATTTCTATGAGTTCAACTTTATTCGTTTGGTTCACGCTTGTCTTGTGGTTCTCGTTTTCCCGTGGACGCCGGGTGTGTGCCGTTTGGTGCCTGATTCGACCGCCAGGGCTTCACCTTGCAGACCCTGTTGAAACACGCCAAAAAGCGTACATCCATGTACAGGCTCAATCGGCGACGTCCTGTCGCCTCATGGTTTCAACAGGGTCTGCAAGGTGAAGCCCTTCAGCACTTTGGATCATGCTCAGGGGCGGGTAGGCAGGGCTGCTGTGTGGCGATTATCGGTGGCAGTGAGAAGCGAGGATGAGGGGCCTGATGATTGCGCTGGAGCCATAATCCCGGATCGTCCGGTATCCAATATCGCGGCCTGGGGGAACAGCTTCCACGAGCACATCTACAAAGTGCGAACTCGAGCAGCTGTACTTGCCCGGTGAAACCATGAGGCGACAGGACGTCGCCGATTGAGCCTGTACATGGAGGTACGCTTTTTGGCGTGTTTCACCGGGCAAGTACAGCTGCTTGAGTGACCACCAGCGTGGCACGGCAGAGCCCTCACTCGGCGCTAACCGTCCCCGCAACACCCCCATCATCCGGCAACTCCAACGCCCCAATCTCAGTCGCATAAATCTCCGCCAGCAGACTGCGCCATTGTGCGTACTGGTCTTCCACCGAGCCACTCAGGGTAATACTGCGGTCCTCCAGTTCAATCACCTGCGGAGTGATCTCCGCCTCCAGCGACATGCCCAGCTCCTCCAGCGCCTCGACGTGGATCTGCGCCTCGTTGCGCTTGTCGAGGCCGCTCTTGAGCAGGTAGCCGCCGCCGATGACCGCGACATTGCCCATCGCCCGGGTGGTCGCGCTGTCACCACCGGCGACCCCGGCAATGCCCGCGGCGACCGCGACCGCGCCGAGGATCAGGTTGCGCTGGCTCTCGGCCTTGAGTTCCTGCATGGCGATGGCTTCCTGGAAGCTCTGCTTGCGCCATTCCTGGTAGGGGGAGTACATCTGCTCGCCGAACTGGTTGTAGTACTCCTGCATCGTGTCGACATAGGCGTGATCGCGCTCGCGGATCTGGTCGATGCGCTCGAGCATCGGGTCACCCGCCGCGGGCAGGCGCAGCAGCTTGATCTGGCCGTCCTTGTCCTCGGCGAGGTAGTCGCCAAAGGCTTCGGGGGCGAAGCTGCCGGCGAAGCGCAGCTCGGTGGTGGTGCGGATGTCGTCGCGCTCCGCCAGCGAGCGCTCCTCGAGTTTTGCCAGCAGGTCGTTGGCCACCGTGTTGTAGACCGCCTGGAAGGGGTCGTAGGTGCTCAGGGTACCGGCCTTGTAGGCGTAGGCGCTGGCGTGGCCGGTGTAGGTCTTGGCCAGCCACTGCTGGCCGCGGGAATCGCGGGCGGTGATTGCCAGGTCGAGACGCTCGCCGTCGGAGTGGACGATCTTGCCGTGGACCGAGAGGTCCGAGAGCCGCTCCGGGTCCGGCACCACGCGCACCGCGCCCCAGGCACCGCTCTGTTGCATCGCCTGGGCCAGCTGGTTGGGCATGAAGCGCGACTCGGCCTTGCGCACCTCGGGGTAGATCGGCTCGTCCTCGTCGGCGTCGTAGTCGTCGATGCCGGTGTCGAAGATGGCTATGCCGACATCGAGTAACTGCTGGTCGGTGAGGGGCTGGCTGGGGGTGGCAATCGGCGGTACCGAGGTGGTTTTGACCGTTGAGCTGACGCAGCCGCCGAGCAGGGCGAGGACGCACAGGAGCAGGGCTGCCCGCCAGCGTTCCGGCCTGTTCACGACGCGCTCACACATCAGTTGATGCCCTTGTACTTGCGATATTCGTCCCAGAGTTTTTCCCGCACCGCCGGGTCGGGCTCGCGCATGGCGGCCTCGCGCAACTGGCGGGCGACGACGTCGTCGTCATCGCCGGAGGGTATGTCCGCGGGGGGCGGGTACTTGGCCGCATCCGGGGGCGGGCTGCCGCCGCCGGCGCTGGCACCGCCGATGCCGCCGCCGTAACTGCCGCCGTAGACGCCGCCGGCGCTGGCCACCTCGCCACCGTAGGGGGACTCGCCCGCCGCGGTGCCGCGGGCGGCGCTCTGGGCGCGGTCGCTGCTGATGGTGCGCGCGCTCTGCCGCTGCCGTTCCTGCTCCTCGAGAATCATGCTGTCGAAATCACCGGTGCCCTTTTCCAGTTCGGCGTCGAGAATGGCGACCTGTTCCGCGGGGGTGAGGACACCGCCGCCGGCGGAGCCGGGCATGCCGCCGTATTCGCCCGTGCCCGGGGGGCCGCCGCTGCCACTGCTGCCAGAACCCTGGCCATAGCCCCCGGAGGTGCCGTTGCCGCTGTTGCCGCCAGCTTTGCCGCTGTCCGTACCCGCACCACTGCTGGCGTTGCCAGCCATCTCACCCTGGCCGTTGGCGGCAGCAGCGCCGTCGCCTTCCTGGCCGGGGTAGCCGTTCTCGAAGCTGGGTTCGTCTTCCATGCTCGGCAGGCCGAGGCCGCCGCCGGGTTCGAAGCCCGGGCCGCTGCCGCTGCGGGCCTGGCCGTTGGCCCCCCCGCTGGGCATGTCAGCGCCGGCGCCGCCCTGGCTGTTGCCCGCGCTGGCTCCGCCCATCGGCCCGTTGCTGCCCGGCATGTTGCCGCTGCTGACGTCGCTGCTCGAGCCGCTGGCCGGGGAGCCGGGCATCGAGGTACTGCCTGAGGCAGTTGTACCCGAGCTGCCGGAAGCGCCGGAAGAACTGGCGGAGCCGGAGGCGCTCGAGGAGGAACTGCCGGAGGAGGTCGATGAACGCGAGGCCGTGGATGAGGAACTGCTCGAGGAACTCGGCGAGCTGGAGCTGCTCCCGGACGCGCTGCTGCTTGAGCTCGACGACGAAGAGGACGGTGAGGGCATGCTCGGCGACTGGGTCTGGGTCGGGTTGCTGGCGCTCGGGCAGCCCGCCAGCAACAGGCAGGTGCACACCAGCCCCAGCGCCGCGGTGCTTCGCAGCCGGCGTTGGCAAGCGTCGCCGGCGGCAGCGCCGGCTGGCTCATTTGATTTCATAGGCCCTGATCACCTTGTCTGTATCCACCGGCCCTTCGCTGGTCAGGCGCGGCCGGAAGCGGGTGCCGCGCAGTGCGCGCAGGATGCGGTTGACCACACCCTGGTTGAGATCCCTGTCGTCCAGCCGTTCGAGGTCGGTCACCCGCCCGCTGGCGCTGACCGAGAACTGCACCACCAGGTCACCCTGTTCCGGGGGGACCGGTGGCGGCAGCAGGCGAACCACGTCGTCGTCGGGCAGTTCCACCGGCTCGCCGAACAGCCGTTCCACTTCTGTTTCGGCATCGTCCAGCGGGGCAAGTTCCGCTACCGCCAGTTGATAGTACTCGGCGGCCGCGTTGCGCTGCCCGTGATAGAGCAACCAGTCGCCCTGCAGGGCCTGGGCCTCGGCCGCCTCCGGGCTGTTCTCGCCGTGGTTGCTGACCTCGATCTCGTAGATCGACCTGACCACGGTCTCGCCCTTGCCGAAGTTCTGCGCGCGAAAGGCGTTGAAGCGGTTGAGTTGCGCCTGCGCCGCGTAGGTGTCGCTGCTGGTCAGGGCGTACTCGGTCTTGTTGAAATTGTAGTCGGCAATCAGGTACTGGGCCCGCAGCATCCCGCGCAACGGGGTCAGCAGCGAGACCGAGGCCTGCCCCTCGAGCTTGGCGATATCGTTGAGCGCGAGGTTGTTCAGGTCCCAGATGCTGACCAGGCGATTGAAGTTGTCGCGCTCGAGCCCGAGGCGGTAGGCGTAGTACTGCCAGTTGGCCTGCTCCAGGAATGCCTCGGCGCGGTCGGGGCCCGCATCCAGGTTGCGCATCTGCACCCGGTACAGGTAGAACTGGCGCTCGTCGGCGACGCTGTACTCGCCGAGGGCGATATGGCTGTCGATCTCCTTCTCCAGCAGCGGGATCTGCTCCGCGCTGTACAGGCCCTCGTTGATACGGGCGAGGTGCACGCCGCGCTTGAACACCTCCACCGCCTCCGCGTGCATGCCGCTGCGCTGCAGGTCGAGGCCGAGGCTCTGCAGGTACTCGGACAACTGGCCGGCGTAAGCGCCGTGCTCCGACTCGAGGGCGCGAATGGCCTTGCGGAAATCCAGCGCCTGGGCGGCGATGACCGGTTTGCCGTCAACCGGCTCGTCGGCGTGATTGAGTATCGGCACCGAGCCGGTCAGCAGGCCGCGCCGTTCGCCCTCTGCGGGGGGCGAGTCACTGGAGAGTGCCGGCTGCACGACACCGGGGGCTGCAATGGTTTCCGGCGACAGCTCGGTGCCGAAGACGCAGCTCGCCGCCAGCAGCGGCGCTGTCAGAATGAGGGCAATGGCGCGTGGTAACGGTCTACCCATCAGTTGCCTCTTATGGGCCGCGGACAGGCCTTGTTCAACTGCACAGGAATAACACACGGAGTATAGGCGCTCTCCCGCGTTCCGTCAGTAAAAGGCCACGTGGCCCTCGGGTCGGCGGGTATCCGTCGCCCCGAACAGCCAGCCGTTTTCCAGCATGATGGACTGGGTGCGGCCCAGCGTGCGCTCGGTGTACTCGGCCGGCTGGCCGCGCGCCTGCAGCAGTTGCAGCGTGTCCGGGCTGATGCCCTGCTCCAGCAGCAGGCTGTCCGGCTGCCACTGGTGGTGCACCCGCGGGCTCATCGCCGCGGTGGCGATATTCATGTCGAAGGCCATCGCGTTGAGGATGGTCTGCAGCACCGTGCTGATGATCTGGCTGCCGCCGGGACTGCCGGTGGCCAGCCACGGCTTGCCGCCGCGGAACACCAGGGTCGGCGACATCGAGGACAGCGGCCGCTTGCCGCCCTCGATCCGGTTGCGCTCGCCCTGCACCAGGCCGAAGGCGTTGGCGGTGCCCGGAGCGGCGGCGAAATCCGCCATCTCGTTGTTCAGCAGCATGCCGGTGCCGGCGACTACCCGGTGGTTGCCGAAGCTGAAGTTCAGCGTATAGGTGTTGGCGACGACGTTGCCCGCCGCGTCGGCGACGCTGTAGTGGGTGGTGTCCCTGCTTTCGCTGACCGGGGTCAGCCCCGGTTTGATCGCCGTCGCCGGCGTGGCCCTGGCCGGGTCGATGCCCGCCCGCAGGTCGGCGGCGTAGCCCTTGTCGGTGAGGCGCTTCGGCACCTCGACGAAGTCCGGGTCGCCGAGGTACTCGCTGCGATCGGCGTAGGCCCGTTTCATGGTCTCCGCCAGGTGGTGGATGTAGCTGGCGCTGTTGTGGCCCATCGCCGCCAGGTCGTAGCCCTCGAGGATGTTGAGCATCTGCACGATGTGGATGCCGCCGGAGGAGGGCGGCGGCGCCGAGACAATCTCGAAGCCCTGGAAGGTGCCGCGCACCGGTTCGCGCTCGACGGCGCGGTAGGCGGCGAGGTCGGCCGCCGTCATGATGCCGCCGCCGGCCTGCATGGCCGCGGCGATCTTCTCCGCCACCGGGCCGCGGTAGAAGCCGTCGTTGCCGCGCTCGGCGACCTGGCGCAGGGTCCAGGCCAGGTCGGGCTGGCGGAAGGTGTCGCCAATGGCGTAGGCCGAGCCGTCCGCGCGGAAGAAGATTTTCCGGCTCTCGGCGTCCATGCCGAGCATCAGGGCGCGGCCCTCGAGGTCCTTGGCCAGCGCGTAGCTGAGCGGAAAGCCCTGCTCTGCCAGCGCGATGGCGGGTGCCAGCACCTGCTTGCGCGACAGGCTGCCGTAGCTGTCCAGTGCGTGGAGCAGGCCGGCCACCGTGCCGGGCACCCCCGCGGCCTGCAGGCTGAAATACTCCTTTTGCTTGTCCACCTGGCCGTCGGCGTTGAGGAACATGTCGCGGGTCGCGGCGGCCGGTGCCATCTCGCGATAGTCGATGAAGATTTGCTTATCGCTTTCCGCCAGGTGAATCAGCATGAAGCCGCCGCCGCCGATATTGCCCGCCCGCGGGTAGGTGACGGCGAGGGCGAAGCCCGTGGCGACCGCGGCGTCGACCGCGTTGCCGCCGCGGCGCAGCATGTCGAGGCCGATTTCCGTCGCCAGCCGCTCCGGCCCCACCACCATGCCGTGCTGCGCTACTTCGGGGAGGAAGCGCTCGCCGTAGTCGATGATGGGCAGGGCGGTGCCGGGGCGGGTGTCGGCGTGCACTGGAGGCGCAAGCAGGGCGGGAATGAGCAACAGTATGGTCAGCAGGCGGTGCAGCATTTTCTTCACTTTGTTGGATCGGTTCCTGTAGTTGTTCGCGGGCAAATCCAGAGTCCCGATGCTCCGGTGCTTGCGAGGCATATGGCGGATACTGCCTGCTGGAACCGTGAGGCGACAGGACGTCGCCGACCGAGCCTGCACAAGGATGTGCGCTGTTTGGCGTGTTCCGGCAGGCAGTATCCGCCATATGCCGTAAAGCTGATTCGTCAGCACACGACTGTTGTTAGTTCACCTGACTTTAACGGTTTTCACCAGCGGCGCATACTGGCCGCCAGCGGATTGGAGGGCATCGCGCCGTGAAATTACTCGAGACCGAGATCGAACGCCGTTACCGGGCGATGTTCGCGGCCCTCGCCGCCGGCGACGACCTGCCGCCGGCGCAGCGCCTGCGCACGGAGGGCCTGATGGAGGCGGCAGTTTTGCTCGGCGCAAACCCCGACGTGCTCCAGCAACTGATGGATGGTTGTTACCGCGATGCCTTCGGCTGCTCACTCGACGATGCCCTCGGCGATGGCTGGCAGGACTTCCACCGCTTTCCGGAAATTCCCGCCTTCGCCCGCCGGGCGCCGGTAGTTCCGAGCACGGCGGAGTGACTATAATGGCCGACAACCAGAACAGGAGTTCGCCCATGTCCGTCCGTCTCATGCAGTCCATGTTTGCCGCGCTGTTGCTTGCCCTGCTCAGCGCCTGCGCCAGCACCCCGCAGGCCAATATGGACTACGACCAGAATTACGATTTCTCCACGGTGAAGAGCATCGCCATCCAGCCGATCGATCGCACCGCGGTGTCCAACATCCGCATCAGCGACCTGCAGGTGGAGCGGATCAACGCGGCCATCACCGAGGAGCTGTCGGCCAGGGGCTACGCGGTCGTCAGTGACAGCGCCGCCGCCGACCTGCTGCTGACCTGGCACCTGGTGACCCGCGATCGCACGGACGTGCGCACCTACGATGGCCTGAGCTATTACAACTGCTGGCGTTGCGGCCCCGCGGTATCCGATGTCAGCGTGCGCCAGTACACCGAGGGTACCCTGATCGTCGACATGATCGACCCGCAGCGCACCCGCTCGGTCTGGCGCTCGGTGATCCAGTCGGAGCTGAAACCCCAGGCGAATGCCGACAAGGCGGCGGAGCTGCGCAAGAAAGCCGCCGGCCTGGTCTTCGCCGATTTCCCGCCGCCCGCTGGCGAGTAACGGCACGTCGCGGTGAGCTATGAGAACTTCCGCCGCGAGTACACCGCCGGCGGCCTGAGCCGGGACAAGCTCGACGATTGCCCGTTGACCCAGTTCGAGTCCTGGCTGGAGCAGGCGGTCAAGGCCGGCATCGGCGACCCGACGGCGATGGTGCTGGCTACGGTGGATGAGAGCGGCACCCTCTGGCAGCGTATCGTGCTGCTCAAGGGGCTGTCCCGGGGCGGCTTCGTCTTTTATACCAACCACGGCAGCAACAAGGCGCGGGCCATCGCCGCCCGCCCGCAGGTGTCGCTGCACTTTCCCTGGAACGACCTCGACCGCCAGGTGATTGTCGCCGGCACGGCACAGAAGATGAGCCTCGCTGAATCTGCGGCCTACTTTGCCACCCGCCCGCGGGAGAGCCAGATTGCCGCCTGGGCGTCGCGCCAGAGCCGGCCGATCTCCACCCGCGCACTACTTGAGGAGCAGGCGCGGGCGATTCGCGAGAAGTTTGGCCGCGGGGAGATTCCCCTGCCGGATTTCTGGGGCGGTTACCGGGTGCTGCCGGAGCGGATCGAATTCTGGCAGGGGCGGGAGCACCGGCTGCACGATCGCTTCCTTTATACCCGTGGTGAGGATGGTTGGACGATAGAGCAGTTGCAGCCTTGATTGTCGCCTGGTCGTTCTTCTCGTCCCGTCGGTAGCGAGTACTTCCCGTCCCTGCAGTTGCGGCCCCTGCTGAAACACGCCAAAAAGCGTACATCCCTGTACAGACTCGGGCGGCGACGTCCTGTCGCCTCATGGCTTCAGCAGGGGGCCGCAACCGCAGGGACTGCCGTGGGCACTGCGTACTGAGGCACTAACGCACTAACGGCAGGTCGGCAATGTTACGCCCGCCGCATCAGCATATGCCTTGACTCCGCCTCGATGCCCAGCAGGTTGCGCCGGATCATGTCCAGACCCGCCGCAGCCACCATGGTCTGGAACAGGCGCCGTTCCACCGGCCAGTGCAGGCGGCGGGTGCTGAGCTTGTCGGCGCTGCCCCAGGCCAGCCAGACGGTACCCACCGGCTTGTCCTCGCTGCCGCCGTCGGGGCCAGCGATGCCGGACACGGCGATGGCGTAGTCGGCGCCGGCCCTGGCCAGCGCGCCTTTGGCCATCGCCAGCACCACTTCTTCACTGACCGCACCGTGTTGCTCCAGGGTGTCCTGGGGTACGCCCAGCACGTCGCGCTTGATGTCGTTGGCGTAGGTGACGAAACCGGCGTGGAAGGCGTCGGAGGAACCCGGGATCCGGGTGAGCATGGAGGCGATCAGGCCGCCGGTGCAGGATTCGGCGGTGGCCAGGGTCAGGCCGCGCTCGCGCAGCAGCGAGATCACCGTGGAGGCGAGGTCGGCGTCGCCCTCGCCAATGATGTGATCGCCAAACAGCTCTCTGATCTGTTCCAGGCAGCGCTCGCGCAGGGGCAGGTGTTCGCTGCGGTCGACCACCAGCTTGATCTCCAGTTGCGGCGCGCCGGCGCGAAAGCCGAGATGCACTTCCTCGGGCCAGTCGGGGATGTTGTCGACGATCAGCTGCTGGGCGGAGGATTCGCCCAGGCCGAAGGTCTGCAGGCGCAGGATGTCCCGCTCCAGCTTGCGGCCCAGCCGGCCGGCGAGGTCGGCGAGGATGAGATCGAGCATGGCGCGCAGTTCGCTGGGCACACCCGGTGTGCAGATGACGCGGCACGCTCCCACCATCACTTCGAAGCCCACGGCACTGCCGATGGGATTGTCGATGACCCGGCAGCCCCGGGGCAGGATGGCCTGCTTGAGGTTGGCGGCATTGAGGGTCAGGTTGCGGCCGCCGCACCAGTCCTGCAGGTGGGCCAGTGCGGTGGGGTTTTCCTCCAGCGGCACGCCGGCCACCTCGGCGAGGATCGCGGCGGTGAGGTCGTCGACGGTCGGGCCGAGGCCGCCGTTGACGATGACCACGTCGGAGTTCGCGGCCATGGCGGCCAGCTCCGCTTTCAGCACAGTGGGATCGTCGCCGACGGTGACTTTGCGGCCCACGTCGATGGCCAGTTCGTCGAGGCGGCGGGCGATCATGGCGGAGTTGGAATCCACGGTATCGCCGCTCATCAGTTCGTTGCCGGTCAGTAGCAATTGGACGCGGAGGCTGGGTTCGCTCATCGACTGGTCTCGCTTTGGGGGCCTGCAAGCATAGCGTTATTGGTGGGCTGCCGGAACTGCGGGAAGCCTGCCGTGGCGGCTGATAGGGCCCACCGGGGCGGGGCGCCGGCGCTGCTGGCAGCGGCCCCGTAACGCGCCCATGGGGCCGGGCATGCTCGTCCGGGCGCGGCGGAAATGTCCCGGAATGCTTACATTGGCACACGCCATTCAGTACACTTCCGGGACGTGTGTGGCTTTATTCCGGGCGGTAGAAAAGAGCATGAAACGGGTGGTTTTTAACCAGAAGGGCGGCGTCGGCAAGACCAGCATCACCTGCAACCTGGCGGCCATTGGCGCCTCGATGGGCTACCGCACGCTGGTGGTGGACCTGGATGTCCAGGGCAATACGACCCACTACCTGGTCGGCGAGATCGACGCCGAGGCCTTCCCGGCGGAGGCCCAGGGGGTGGCGGGCCTGTTCAAGCAGACCGTGGGCTCGCGCAAGATGCAGAAGAACCCGGATTCCTTTGTCTGGGAGACCGCCTACGACAACCTCTTCCTCATGCCCTCCAGCCCGACCCTGTCGGCCATGGAGAAGGAGCTGGAGTCCCGCTACAAGATCTACAAGTTGCGCGATGCGCTGGAGAAGCTCGACGGCGAGTACGACCGGATCTACATCGACACGCCGCCGAATTTCAACTTCTACTCAAAGTCCGCGCTGATCGCCGCCGATACCGTGCTGATCCCCTTCGACTGCGACAGCTTCGCCCGCCAGAGCCTCTACGCGCTGATGGACAACCTCGCCGAACTGCAGGAGGACCACAACCCGGAGCTGGAAGTGGAGGGCGTGGTGATCAACCAGTTCAACGCCCAGGCCCGGCTGCCCGGCGAACTGGTCGCGGAGCTGGAGGACGAGGGCTACCCGGTGCTGCAGACCTACCTCAACGCCTCGGTGAAGATGCGCGAGTCCCACCGCGAGCACCGGCCGCTTATCGACCTGGCACCAAGCCACAAGTTGACCCGGCAGTACCTGGAACTGCACGCGGAACTGGAGAAGTCAGCCTCCCGCGCAGCGGCCTGAGTGGCGGAATAAACATATAATTTTCCGTTATTTGTAATGGCGGGTTTGATTCTTTAAAGTTCTGCTCCCATTGCCCCCAAGAGACTGACGGCCTTGCTGGACCTGGACCTCAACAGCGTGAATGAATCCCTGCGTGACGCCGACGCCGGGGAGATCGTGCGCTGGGCTCTCGCGCAGAATGTGCCGACCGTAGCCACCACCAGCATGGGCAGGAACGCGGCGGTGATGTTGCACCTGGTCAGCCAGATCGACAAGAGCGTGCCGACCATCTGGGTGGATACCGGCTACAACCTCCGCGATACCTATATCGTCGCCGAGCGGCTGATCAAGGACCTCGAGCTCAATATCCACGTCTACACCCCGGAAATGACCAGCGAGCGGCGCAACGCCATCATGGGCGGTATCCCGACGGTGGACGAGGAGGAGTTGCACCAGGCCTTCACCCGCCAGGTCAAGCTCGAGCCCTTCGACCGCGCCCTGGCCGAGTTCAAGCCGGAGATCTGGCTGACGGGCATCCGCCGGGAGGAGACCGAGCACCGCAAGTCGCTGGACATCGTCTCCGTGGACGGGCGCGGCATCATCAAGGTCGCGCCCATCTTCAACTGGAGCGACGAGCAGGTCGAGGCCTATATGGCCGCCCATGAACTGCCCACCTGCAAACACTACTTCGACCCGACCAAGGTTCACGACGGGCGCGAGTGCGGCCTGCACACCGCCGCCTGAACGGTGGGTGCAAAAATTGAGCAATTTCGCCAGTTTTTGCGGGAGCGTCACTTTCCCCTGTAGTAAACTTCCGCCACTGTAGCGCGCTGCGTCACCGGCGTGTGAGCCCAACATCCCTGGAGACACCCGCAGAGGGAGACTATGAAATTCACGACCCGCCTGGGGGCGACCTTCGCCCTCCTGCTCAGCCTGGCGACACCCGCCGCCCTCGCCGATTCCATCGAGTACATCAATACCAGTTCCGAGAAGATCCTCGCCTCGCTCAAGCAGCACGCCGCCGGTGCCGACGAGATGCTGGATGGCGCTGCCGGCGTGCTGGTATTCCCGGACATCTTCCGCCTCGGTTTCGGCCTCGGCGGCCAGTACGGTGAGGGCGTACTGCTGGTCAAGGGCCAGCCGGTGGCCTACTACACCAATGCCAGCAACAATTACGGCCTGGATCCCAAGCAGCACAAGTTCAAGTCTGAAGTCATCGTCTTCCGCGACATCGACGCCCTCAATACCTTCCGCAACAAGAGCAGCTGGAAGGTGGGTGAGAACGGCGATGTGCAGCTGCCGCACCTGAAAGGCACCCCCGGGGTGGCGCTCAAGGACAACCCGGAATCCGTGGTCGGTTTCATCCTCTCCGACCGGGGCCTGGTGGACGACCTGACCCTCGACGGCAACCGCTACACCCGCAACATGAAAAAGAGCGCTTCCATAGCGAACTGAGCTGGCAATCCGGTATGCTTCCGGCTTTCTGTACCCGGAGAGACCGAGCATGCCGGCATCCCTTTCTGTTGCCGCCGCCCTCGGCGGCGACGCCATCGGCCAGACCATCAGCGTAAGCGGCTGGCTGCGCAGCAAGCGCGACTCCAAGGCGGGCATATCCTTCCTCGCCATCCACGACGGCTCAGCCTTCGACGCCATCCAGGCGGTAGCCCCGGACAGCCTGCCCAACTACGCCGCCGAGGTCCTCAAGCTCTCCACCGGCTGTGCCGTGACCGTGACCGGCGAACTGGTGGCCTCCCAGGGCCAGGGCCAGAGCGTGGAGATTCAGGCGTCTGTGGTGGAGGTCGTGGGCTGGGTGGAGGACGCCGAGTCCTACCCCATCGCCAAGAAGCGGCACACCTTCGAGTACCTGCGCACCCAGGCCCACCTGCGGCCGCGCACCAATACCTTCGGCGCGATCACCCGGGTGCGCACCACCCTGGCCAACGCCATCCACAACTACTTCTACGAGCGCGGCTTCCACTGGATCAACACGCCGATCATCACCGGCAGCGACTGCGAGGGAGCGGGTGAGCTGTTCCGCGTCAGCACCCTGGACGCGGTCAACCTGCCGCGGGATGCCCAGGGCAGGCCCGACTACAGCCAGGACTTCTTCGGTGGCGACGCCTTCCTCACCGTCTCCGGCCAACTCGAGGTGGAGTCCTACTGCCTGGCCATGAGCAAGGTGTATACCTTCGGCCCCACCTTCCGCGCGGAGAACTCCAATACCAGCCGCCACCTGGCGGAGTTCTGGATGGTCGAGCCGGAAATCGCCTTCGCCGACCTCAACGACGACGCCGACCTCGCCGAGGACATGCTGCGCCACCTGTTCACCCGGGTGCTCGAGGAGCGTGAGGACGACATGGCCTTCTTCCAGCAGCGCATCGACGCCACCGTGATCGACCGCCTGCGCGCGGTGATCGACAACCGCTTCGAGCGCATGGACTACAGCGAGGCCATCCGCATCCTCGAGAACTGCGGCGAGAAGTTCGAGTTCCCGGTGGCCTGGGGTATCGACATGGCCTCCGAGCACGAGCGCTACCTCAGCGAGAAGCACGTCGGCCGCCCGGTGGTGGTGATGAACTACCCGAAGGACATCAAGGCCTTCTACATGCGCCTCAACGACGACGAGAAGACCGTCGCCGCGATGGACGTACTGGCCCCGGGCATCGGCGAGATCATCGGCGGCAGCCAGCGCGAGGAGCGTCTCGACGTACTCGACGCGCGCATGGACGAAACCATGCGCGAGGAGCTCTGGTGGTACCGCGACCTGCGCCGCTACGGCACTGTGCCCCACGCCGGCTTCGGCCTCGGCTTCGAGCGCCTGCTCAACTACCTCACCGGGATGGAGAATGTGCGCGACGCGATTCCCTTCCCGCGGACGCCGGGGAACGCGCATTTCTAGGATGAAGTGCCAGGAGTCATCCGCTGGCACAGTGCCAGGGGGTCGCTGAGTCGGGCAGGTCGGTTGGCGCCGCCCCGGCGGGCTGCAGCTGCTTGCCTTGCTCCGCTGTCCGCGTCCCTCCGGGATGCCCTCGGCGATCGCGAGCCTGAAGTCTCGCTCAACACCTCGGCGCGTCCCTGAACGCTGCGCAAGGCAAGCAGCTACATCCCGCCTCCGTGTCGTGCCTGAGTTGAGCGTCCGAACTGCTGACCTGAATAGCTAGGGAACAGTCAGATTCTTTAATTGCGGACTTCTTACGATGCTTTAGCGCAGGGTGAGAACCGGCCAGCCAGCGGCTTCGGCGTGGGCGCGCAACCGGTCATCCGGGTCTACTGCTACAGGATTGTCGACCAGCTCCAGCAGCGGCAGGTCGTTGTGGGAATCGCTGTAGAACCAGGCCCCCGCCAGGCTCTCGCCCTCGGCCTCGGCCCAGTCCCGCAGACGCGTCACCTTGCCGGCGCCGAAACTGGGTACCCCGACCGGCTCCCCCGTGTAGAAGCCGTCGACAATCTCCCCCTCGCAGGCCAGCAGCTCCCCGACCCCGAGGGCACTGGCGATAGGGCGGGTAATAAAGGCATTGGTTGCGGTGATGATCAGCAGCCGGTCCCCCAGCTGGCGGTGCCGGTCCAGCAGCTCCAGCCCGGCGGACAGGATGATCGGTTCGATCTTGCAGCGCATGAAGTCCCGGTGCCACTGCTCGAGAACCGCCTGCGGCTGGCCGCGCAGTGGCCCGAGGGCGAAGCGCAGGTAGGCCAGGATGTCCAGGTTGCCGCTGCAGTAGTCGGCATAGAAGCGGTCGTTTTGCGCCGCGAAGCCGTCGCTGTCGACCAGGCCCTGCTCGCAGAGAAACTCCCCCCAGAGGTGGTCGCTGTCGCCGCCCAGCAGGGTGTTGTCGAGATCGAAAATCGCCAGAGCCATGGAGTAAGTGCGTGATTTCGCTGTCGTAATCGGGGGTCGCAGGATAGCGCCTGCTCCTTGCGGAGTAAATTTCTCAGCCGCCGGAAAGTGTGGAACAATAGCTCGCGCCAACAGAACGATAGCGATAACTGTGATAGATAAAGACGGCTTCAGGCCGAATGTGGGGATCATGCTCGCCAACGACCACGGTCAGGTACTGTGGGCGCGGCGGGTGGGCGGCCGCGACGCCTGGCAGTTCCCCCAGGGCGGGATCAACGAGGGCGAGACCCCCGAGCAGGCCCTCTACCGCGAATTGCACGAGGAAGTCGGCCTGCTGCCGGACTCGGTGGAGTTGCTCGCGGTGACCCGCGGCTGGCTGCGTTACCGGCTGCCCAAGCGTTTCATCCGCAAGAACCAGAGCCCGCCCTGCATCGGACAGAAACAGAAGTGGTTCCTGTTGCGGCTGGTGGCGGGAGACGAGGCCGTGCAGCTCAATCTCAATGAGAAACCCGAGTTCGACCACTGGCAGTGGGTGAGTTACTGGTACCCGCTCAACCAGGTGGTCGCCTTCAAGCGCGAGGTCTACCGGCGCGCGATGAAGGAACTCGCCCTGCCGCTGGGTCGGCTGACCGAGCAACGCGTGGTAAATTGACGCCATGCTGGAGACTCTGCGCCAAATCGTTCAGGAGGTTAACGCCGCCGCCAACCTCGAGGACGCCCTGCGGATCATCGTCCGCCGGGTGCGCGATGCCATGGGCACCCAGGTTTGCAGTGTATACCTGCGCGATCGCGGCGGTGACCGCTACATCTTCCGCGCCACCGAGGGCCTGAACCAGGATCAGCTCGGCGTCGCCAGCCTGGCCCCCGGCGAGGGGCTGGTGGGTACCGTCGCCGAGCGCGAGGAGCCCCTCAATCTCGACAACGCGCCGTCGCACCCCAATTTCCGTTTCTTCCCGGATATCGGCGAGGAACCCTTCCATGCCTTCCTCGGCGTGCCGATCATCCACCAGCGCAAGGTGCTCGGTGTGCTGGTCGTGCAGCAGGCCAACCGGCGCCGCTTCGACGAGGGCGAGGAGGCTTTCCTGGTCACCATGTCGGCCCAGCTGGCGGCGGTCATCGCCCACGCCCGGGTCACCGGGGCCTTCGACCTGGACAGCCAGGATGCGATGGTCGATGCGCGGGTCAACGGTGTGCCCGGCGCGCCGGGCATCGCCATCGGCACCGCCGTGGTGGTGTCGCCGGTGGCCGACCTCTACGCGGTGCCGCGGCGGGCCGTCAGCGATCGCCGCGCCGAACTCGCCGCCTTCCGCGATGCTCTGCGGCGCGTGCGCGAGGATATCCAGCAGGTCGCCGACAACCTCGGCGGTCAGCTCTCGCCGGAGGACCACGCGCTGTTCGATGTCTACCTCGGCATCCTCGACGACTCCAAGCTCGGCCGCGAGGTGGTCAGCCTGATTAAAGGGGGCCAGTGGGCCCAGGGCGCACTCAGCCAGGTGATGATCGAGCACATCCGCCACTTCGAGCGGATGGAGCACAGCTACCTCAAGGAGCGCGCGGTCGACGTCAAGGACCTCGGCACGCGCATGCTCGCCTACCTGCAGGCCGCGGCCCAGGAAGAGAAGAGCTTTCCCGAGCAGACCATCCTGGTGGGTGAGGAACTCACCGCGTCCTCGCTGGGAGAGATTCCCCGCGAGCGCCTGGCGGGGCTGATCTCGGTGCGCGGATCGGGCAACTCCCACGTGGCGATTCTCGCCCGCGCCATGGGTATTCCCACGGTCATGGGTGCCGTCGACCTGCCCTACACCCGCCTGGAGGGGCGCAAGGTCGTGGTCGACGGCTACAACGGCAGCGTTCACCTCAATCCCCGTCCCGAGGTGCTGGCGCGATTCGAGGAAGTGCTGTCCTCGGACCAGGCCCTGTCGCGGGATCTCGAGTCGCTGCGCGACCTGCCCTGCGAGACCCAGGACGGCCATCGCCTGCCGCTGTTCGTCAACACCGGCCTCACTGCGGATGTGACCCGTTCCCTCGAGCAGGGCGCCGAGGGCGTCGGTCTGTACCGCACCGAGATACCCTTCCTGCTGCGCGACCGTTTTCCCTCGGAGGAGGAGCAGCGGCAGATCTACCGCAGCCAGCTCGAGGCCTTCGCGCCGCGGCCGGTGATCATGCGCACACTGGACATCGGTGGTGACAAGGCACTGCCGTACTTCCCCATCGAGGAGGACAACCCCTTCCTCGGCTGGCGCGGTATCCGCGTCACCCTGGACCACCCGGAGATCTTCCTCGCCCAGGTGCGGGCCATGCTCAAGGCCAACGCCGGGCTCAACAACCTCAGTATCATGCTGCCGATGATCTGCAATGTCGCAGAACTGGAAGAGGCGCTGCAGCTGATCCATCGCAGCCACCAGGAGATCCTGCAGGAAGGGGTGGAGGCGGAATTGCCGCAGATCGGCGTCATGGTCGAGGTGCCCTCCGCGGTCTACCAGGCCCGCGAACTCGCCCGCCGGGTGGACTTCCTCTCCGTCGGCTCGAATGACCTCACCCAGTACCTGCTGGCGGTGGATCGCAACAATGCCCGCGTTGCCGATCTCTATCACCCCCTGCACCCGGCGGTGCTGCAGGCGCTCGTCAGCGTAGCCAGCGCGGCACTGGCGGAGGGCAAGCGGGTGAGTATCTGCGGCGAGCTGGCCGGCGATCCGGCGGGCGCCGTCCTGCTGCTGGCCATGGGCTACGAGGTGCTGTCGATGAACGCCACCAGCCTGCCGCGGGTCAAGAATGCCCTGCGCAGCATCAAGCTGTCCGAGGCCCAGGCGCTGTTGCAGAACGTCCTCTGCCTGGAGCGGCCGGAGGATATCCAGGCGCGCATGGTGGCCTTCCTCAGCGACCACGGCATGCAGCGCTACATTCACACGCCGGTGGCCTAGCGCGCTGCTCCAGCAGCGCGGCGCCGCGGCGGGATAACTCAGCCGAGGCGGAACTGTTCCTCGACCAGGCCGGTCAGCTGCCCCGCGCCATCAAAACTGCTTTCCCGGAAGTGCGCCACCCTGTCGCCGTCGAGCCAAAGGGTCGTGGTCGCCCGGGTGCCGTAGGTCGGATCGACAATAAACTGGGCCGACAGCCCGCGCAGCATCTCCCCTTCCAGGCCCTGCAGAGCCAGCCCTGCCTCGCTGGCGATGCTGCGGTCGGCCAGGGTGCTGGCCAGGCCGCCGTGGGTGAGCGGCGCGTCGAGCTCCGCCGCCAGCGCCGTGCGGCCCAATTCCACCTTGGGCCAGGGCGTGTCGAGCAGCGCGTTGGACAGGCCGTAAATTCCGGGCTGCAGTCGGCGCGCGCCGCCGCCGGCGTTGCTGTAGTACCACAGCTCGTCGCCATCCCCCAGCAGCAGGTTGAAACCGGCGTACTGGTCCTGCTCTGGGCGGGTGGCCTCGATGTAGTCTGCCGGCGACTCCCGGCCGCGCAGGAAATCCAGGGTCAGCTCGCCGCGGGAGCGCGGCGCCGGCGCGGTGCGCGAGGGGTCGCGAAAGTTGGTGATGGCGGCGAAGCGGCCGGCGCGGGTGATGCCCAGCCAGGTGCCGCCGGCCTGCAGGTCCCGGCCAGCGAGGAGGTCCGGCTGCTCGGGCCAGAAGCACGCCGGGCGGGTGGCGCGGGCGTGAAACTCGTCGCGATTGGCGGCCAGCAGCAGCGGCGCATCCTCGCGTTGTCGATAGGCGAACATGATCAGGCACATGCGGGCAGAGCTTACCCGGCCGGGCAGGGCAGGGGAATACACGCGCCGTGGAATCGCCGCCCGGGGCCGTCTCAGGCGATAAGCGCCGTCCGGGTTTGTGAATCGATTGTGGCTGCAACATAATACGCGCTCACTAGGGGCGTACCCCACTTAGTGCGAACAAGCCCTGGAACGGTTCTCCATGCTGAAGTACCCGCAGATCGATCCTGTCGCAGTCGCGATAGGCCCGCTGAAAATCCACTGGTACGGCCTCGCCTACCTCACCGGCATCGCCATCGGCTGGTGGCTGGCGAAACGTCGCTCCGCCAAGGCATGGAGCCCGATCCGCAGGGAGCAGGTCGACGACCTCGTGTTCTACGTCGCCCTCGGCGTGGTGCTCGGCGGCCGCATCGGTTACACCCTGTTCTACGGCGGCCAGCGCCTTGTCGAAGACCCGACCTGGGCCCTGCGCCTGTGGGAGGGCGGCATGTCCTTCCACGGTGGGTTTCTCGGTGTGCTGTTCGCCATGTGGCTGTACGGCCGGCAGCAGAAGATCCCTTTCTGGAAGTTGATGGACTTCATTGCGCCGTTCGTGCCCGTGGGGCTGGGTCTCGGCCGCCTCGGTAATTTCATCGGCCAGGAGCTGTGGGGCCGGGCTGCCGACGTGCCCTGGGCCATGGTCTTCCCGGCGGACCCGGCGCAGCTGGCGCGGCACCCCTCGCAGCTCTACCAGTTTGCCCTCGAGGGGGTGCTGCTGTTCACCGTGCTCTACTGGTTTTCCGCCAGGCCGCGGCCGACCTGCGCAGTCTCCGGCCTGTTCTCCCTGATCTACGGCTGTGTGCGATTTACCGTCGAATTCTTCCGCGAGCCCGACGCCCACATCGGCTTCGATGCCTTTGGCTGGCTGACCCGGGGCCAGTTGCTGAGCCTGCCGATGATCGCTGTCGGCGTGCTGCTGCTGGTATACGCCTATCGCGGCCGCGGCGCGCCGCAAGCCAAAGCGAGTGAAAGCAAGACATGAAGCAATACCTCGATCTACTGCAGGACATCCTCGACAACGGGGTGCGCAAGGAGGACCGGACCGGCACTGGCACCGTCTCGGTGTTCGGCCGCCAGTTCCGCCACAACCTGGCCGATGGCTTTCCCCTGCTGACCACCAAGAAGCTGCACTTCAAGGGCATCGCCAACGAGCTGATCTGGTTCCTCAACGGCGACACCAATACCCGCTGGCTGAAAGAGAACGGGGTCTCCATCTGGGATGAGTGGGCGACGGAAAGCGGTGACCTCGGGCCGATCTACGGCGCCCAGTGGACCGCCTGGCCAACCCGCGACGGCGGGCGGGTCAACCAGATCGACTACGTCGTCGACTGCCTGCGCAACAACCCGGACAGCCGGCGCATTCTCTTTCACGGCTGGAACGTGGAGTTCCTCCCCGATGAGAAGCTGAGCCCCCAGGACAACGTGCGGGCCGGGCGCATGGCGCTGCCCCCCTGTCACCTGCTCTACCAGTTCTACGTCGCCGGTGGCCGCCTTTCGTCACAGCTCTACATCCGCTCCAGTGACTCCTTCCTCGGCCTGCCCTATAACACGGCGAGCCTGGCGCTGCTGACCCACATGCTGGCCCAGCAGTGTGACCTCGAGCCCGGGGAGATCATCATCACCACCGGCGATTCACACCTCTACAGCAATCATATGGCCCAGGTAGAAGAGCAGCTGGGGCGCGCGCCGCGGCGGCTGCCAACGCTCGGCATCAAGCGCCGGCCCGACTCGATCTACGGCTACCGCTTCGAGGACTTCGAGCTGCAGGGCTACGATCCCCACGCCCACATTGCCGCGCCGGTGGCGGTGTGAGTGAGCCGGTGCTGGCGCTGATTGTCGCCGCCGCAAGCAACGGTGTGATCGGGCGCGAGGGAGACCTGCCCTGGCGTTTGCCGGCGGACCTGAAGCACTTTCGCGCGATTACCATGGGCAAGCCCATCATCATGGGCCGGAAGACCTACGACTCCATCGGCAGGCCATTGCCGGGGCGCGCGAATATTGTCGTCACCCGCGATCTGAGCTGGTCTGCCGAGGGCGTCCACGTGGCCCACGACGCCGACGCCGCGGTCGCTCTCGGGCGGGATCTGGCGTCCAGTGAGGGTGTCGGGGAGGTGATGCTGATCGGCGGCGCCGAACTCTACTGTCGGTTGTTACCTGCCACCGGTCGCATATATCTCACCGAATTGCACAAGGTGTTTTATGGTGACACAAAACTGCCGCCAATTGAGTGGTCGCAATGGCGGGAAATTTCTCGCGAACGGCACGCTGGCGATGGCGAAAGTCCCTGTGATTACAGCTTTGTCGTGTACGAAAGAGGCGGCTCCGGGCAGTAAATCGCCGTTTTGTGTTACCGGGCAAGCCCTTGCTTATTGCCTAGTGTTACCGAATTTCCCACTTGACTCGGGCTTGTCATTCGGCGCTTGAGGAAAATTGAAAATCCGTTGGCAATCAGCTTAAATGTGCTCCCTCTGTATACCGACTCTGGTCTTATTCACAGAACTCAATGTTCCGATCCCCGGTTTTATCAGAGCCGCTTCTTTTTTGTTGGACACAGGAAACAAAACTCCCATGACTATGCATCGATTGAAAAATGCACTGATCGCTGCGCTTGTCTCCGCGGGTGCCCTTGGGGGCTTCAGCGTGGCAACGCAGGCCAGCTCACTCGACGCCGTTATCAATGTCGGCGAAGCTAAACACGATGCGGCACGGAAGTCGCAGGCCAAGATTGATAAACTGGCTGACGAAACCCGCGACCTGCTCAACGACTACAAAACAGTCAACAAGCAGATCGACGGCCTGAAAGTATACAACGCCCGCCTGCAGCGCCAGATCGACAACCAGGTCAAGCAGATGGCGGACATCGACGAGTCCATCGACCAGGTTACCGTGATCCAGCGCCAGATGACCCCGCTGGTCATCCGCATGATCGACGGCCTGGAAAAATTCATCGAGCTGGACGTGCCCTTCCACATGGATGAGCGCGAGCAGCGTATCGCCTTCCTGCGTTCCAACATCGATCGCAACGACGTCAGCATCGCGGAGAAATTCCGCCAGGTGCTCGAAGCCTACCAGATTGAAAACGAATACGGCCGCGGCATCGAAGCCTACAAGGGCTCCGTGGACATCGACGGCCAGGAGCGCGAGGTCAACTTCCTCAGCATCGGCCGTGTCGCCCTGCTCTACCAGACAACTGATACCGAACTCTCGGGCGCCTGGGACCAATCCAGCCGCAGCTGGGTTCCCCTGGATCGCGGTGAATACCGCAACGCAATCATGGCCGGCCTGCGCATCGCTCGCAAAGAAGCTGCTATCGACCTGCTGACCCTGCCCGTTGCCGCACCGGAGGCCCAATAATGAGCATTAAGATTATCAAGGCCGCCGCAGCTACTGCGTTCGCTGGCCTGCTGACCATCTCCACCGGCGCCGTCGCCCAGGAAGCACAATCCCTGGACCAGCTGCTGGAGTTCGTGAAACGTGGCCAGGTCACTGCCGCCAAGGAAAACGCCGAGCGCGAACAGCGCTTCGCCCGCGACAAGGCCAACCAGGCCGCTGAGCTGAAGCGCGCCGAGGCCGAGCGCGCCCGCCAGGAGCAGCTCTCCTCACAGCTGGAAGCCAAGTTCGAGGAGAACGAGCTGGCCGTTGTCGCCAAGCAGCAGCAGCTGCGCGAGAAGCTGGGTACCCTGTCCGAGCTGTTCGGTCACCTGACTTCCTCCGCCGGCGACCTCGCCCGCAACCTGGAAAACTCCCTGGTCTCCGCCCAGTACCCCGATCGCGAAGACTTCCTCAAGGAGCTCATCGAGAAGATGAGCCAGTCCGACAAGCTGCCCTCCATCGCCGAGATCGAGCGCGTCTGGTACGAGCTGAACCGCGAAATGGTCGAGTCCGGCCGCGTGGTTTCCTTCGACGCCGAAGTGACCAAGCCCAACGGCGACAAGCTGCAGCAGCGCGTGGTGCGTGTCGGTACCTTCAACATCGTTTCCGACGAAGGCAAGTACCTCAGCTTCCAGCCCGGCAAGGGCAGCCTGGAAGAGCTGGCTCGCCAGCCCGCCGGCTCCTATCAGGGTTGGGCCAAGAACCTGGTTACCTCCAGCGGTGGCATGAACAAGTTCGGTGTTGACCCGACCGGCCCGACCGGCGGCTCCTACCTCTCCGCACTGATCAACAGCCCGACTCTCGAAGAGCGCTGGCACCAGGGTGGCCTGGTGGGCTACGCCATCACCGCGGTGGGTGTATTCGCACTGCTGCTGGCGATCTGGCGCCTGGTCGTCCTGACAGCAGTCGGCGCCAAGGTCAGCGCCCAGCTGAAGTCCGACAAGGCCAACACCAACAACCCGCTGGGCCGCGTCCTGAAGATCCACGAGGACAACCCCAACATGGACACCGAGACCCTCGAGCTCAAGCTGTCCGAGGGCATCCTCAAGGAAACTCCGAAACTGGAGAGCGGTCTGACCCTGTTGAAGATCATCGCTGCGGTGGCCCCGCTGATGGGTCTGCTGGGTACGGTGACCGGTATGATCATCACCTTCCAGGCCATCACCATCTTCGGTGCGGGCGATCCCAAGGCCATGGCCGGCGGTATCTCCAGCGCGCTGGTGACCACGGTTCTCGGCCTGCTGGTGGCTATCCCCACCGTACTGCTGCACACCTTCGTCAACGGACGTGCACAGCGCATCATCCACGTTCTGGATGAGCAGACCACCGGCATCATTGCGGAGCACACCGAAGCCAATCTGAGGTCTTGAAATGGAAGGACTAGGTGGTATGTATGAAGCCCTCATGGGCTTCATGGACAAAGGCGGTGACGTTCTCTGGATGATTGCCGCCCTGCTCTTCGTCATGTGGCTGCTGATCTTCGAACGGGTCTGCTATCTCAAGATGGGCTGGAAGACCGACGTCGCCAAGGCGATCATGGCCTGGGAAGGGCGCCCCGAGCGCAAGTCCTGGAACGCCCACGCGATCCGCGACAAGCTGATCTCCGAGTGCGGGATGCAGATCAACCAGTACCTGCCGGTGATCAAGACGCTCGTCGCCCTCTGCCCACTGCTCGGGCTGCTGGGCACGGTGACCGGCATGATCGAAGTGTTCAACGTAATGGCTGTGACCGGTGGCGGCGACGCCAAGTCCATGGCGGGTGGTGTGCAACAGGCCACCATCCCCACCATGGCCGGCATGGTGGCGGCACTGTCCGGCGTATTCGGCAACACCTACGTGAGCAGGATTGCTCAGCGCGAGAGCGAGTTCTTGCGTGACAACCTGACAACTGATCACTGAGAGCGTAGTTAATGCGTAAACGAAACAAAAATGCGGATGCCGACCAGGCAGAGATCGACCTGACGCCGATGCTCGATGTGGTCTTCATCATGCTGATCTTCTTTATCGTCGTCGCCTCCTTCCTCAAGGAAGCGGGTATCGAGGTCAACCGCCCGGACAAATCCCAGTCCGATCCCTCGGATGCGACCAGTATCGTTGTGACCATAACCGGTGACGACCAGGTCTGGATGGAAGGCCGCCGTATCGATATCCGGGCAGTCCGGGCCAACGTGGCCAAGCTGCTGGCCTCCGATCCCGAGCAGGCCTTCGTGGTGCGCACCGAGCCCGGTGCCACCTCCAGGACCCTCATCGAGGTAGGTGACGCCGCTCGCGAAGCTGGCGTGGCGTCCGTGAACTGGCCAGAGGAGGCGAAGAAGTGAGTAGGCGTAACGGCTCCGCTGGAGCAGCACAGGGCGGCGGAGAGGGTGAAATCGACCTGACTCCAATGCTGGACGTGGTCTTCATCATGCTCATCTTCTTTATCGTGACCTCTTCCTTCATCAAGGAACCGGGTGTCGAGATCACCAAGACCGAGGCGCTCTCTACCAGCGCCTGCGAGCGCGGTACGATCATCTTCGCGGTAACGGCACTGGGCGATATCTACTACGACAAGAAGGAGATATCCCTCGACAGCGCCCGCCGACTGGCGGAAGCGGCCAAGAAGGAGTCGCCGAAGGCGAACTTTGTTATCCAGGCGGATGTCGACTCCCCCACTTCGGTGGTGGACAAGCTGTACACGATTCTGAAGCCGGTAATGGAAGGCGTACCCCTGTGTGCTTCCACGGAAGAGGCGGGGTAAGAAGAGATGGGTAAGTCAGTACGATTTGTTTTGGCGATTCTGCTCGCCGTACCGATGGCGCTCGGTTTGTTTTCTATCATGTACAAGCTGATCGACCGTAACTTTGAAAACCCCGACGTCAAGACCACCAAGGTGGCCGATATCGTCCGGCAGGAGAAGGAAATCGAGACCCAGCGGGACGTCAAAAAGCCCGACAAGGTCGAGGATCCCGAAGAGCCGCCGCCGGAGATGGATACCCCTGAACTGGACATGGAGCTCGACGTCGACATCGTCAACACTGCACCCACCGCCAAGGTGGACGTGAATGTGACCACCACCGGCATGTCTACCGGCGACGGCGAGTACCTGCCCATCGTGAAGGTGGCGCCAATCTACCCCCGTCGCGCGCAGACCCGCGGTATCTCCGGTTACTGCATCGTCGAGTACACCGTGACCACCTCGGGTGCGATTCGCGACCCGATTCCGGTAGATTGCCAGCCCTCTGGTATTTTCGAGAAGGCATCGGTGGCCGCGGCGTTGAAATTCAAATACAAGCCTCGTGTGGTGGATGGCCAGGCAATCGAGGTTGCTGGCGTGCAAAACAAGTTCACCTATGAGCTGGAAGAGTAACGAGGCAAAGTCGCTATGAAATTGTTGCAAGCGAAAACCTGGAGCCGTGCCGCGCTGTTTGCGTTGCCTGTGCTGGCGTCCCAGGTCGCCTTTACCCAGCTGCAGAGTGATCTCGGTTACTCGGCGCTGTCAGCGGTACAGGCGCAGGAATCGAAACCGGACCAGCGTGAAACCCGCCGCACCCCGGCGTTGCGGAACAAGGTCTACGAAAAGCTCTCCGAGGCGCAGGTTGCCGCCGAAGCCAAGGATATGCGCACCGCGCAGAAAGTCCTCGACGAGTTGCTCGGCGCCGGCGGCAAGAACGAGCTCAACAGCTACGAGCTGGCCAACGTGTGGAACATGTACGCCTTCATTTACTATGAGCGCGGTGACTACGCCAACGCCCTCAAGGCCTACGAGAAGGTGATTGCCCAGCCGGACATCCCCCTGGCGATGGAGATCAACACCCGCTTCACGGTCGCCCAGCTGTACTTTGTGCAGGAGGATTGGCAGAGGGGTATCAACGCCCTCAACCAGTGGCTGAAGATGACCGAGAACCCCAACCCGGAAGCCTACGTGCTGCTGGCCCAGGGTTACTACCAGCTCAAGGACTACAACCAGGCCCTGAGCAACGTGGAGCGGGCGATCAGCATGCACAACCAGCGGCAGGCGGAAAAGCCTGCGGCTGAGCGCAAGCCGGCCAAGGAGCAGTGGTACAACCTGGCGCGTTTCCTCTACTTCGAGAAAAACGATGTCAAGCGTACGGTCGAAATGCTCGAGCTGCTGCTGACCTACTACCCGAAAAAGGACTACTGGGTACAGCTCTCGCACATGTACGGCGAGCAGAAAAAGGAGAAGGAACAGCTGGCTGCGATGGACACCGCCTACGTGCAGGGTGTTCTCGACAAGGGTAGCGAGCAGGTCACCATGGCCTACCTCTACCTGAACGGCGAGATTCCCTACGCCGCGGCGAAGGTCATGGAAAAGGGTCTCAAGGACGGCAGCATCGAGGCCACCTCCAAGAACTGGGAGATCACCGGTGGCGCCTGGCGCCAGGCACAGGAAGTGGACAAATCCATCCCGGCGATGGAAAAGGCAGCGGCCAAGTCCGATTCCGGTGAGCTCTACGCCCGTCTGGGTAACATCTACCTCGACGGCGACCAGAACGAGAAGGCGATCGATGCGATCAGCAAGGGCCTCGCCCGTGGTGGTGTGCGTCGCCCGGATACCGCGCAGCTGGTGCGCGGCATGGCCTACTTCAACCTGAAGCAGTACGGCAAGGCCCGCGAGTCTTTCCAGGCTGCCGCCAAGGACAAGCGCTCGCAGGAGTACGCAGCCCAGTGGATCAAGTATATGGAGTCCGAGCTGGAGCGGCAGAAGAGCCTGGCCGACAGCTGAGTGGGGGTATTGGGCCACCCTTGCGGATGGCCCATGCATCAGGTGAGAAATAAAAAAGGAGCTCCAGGAGCTCCTTTTTTATGGGTAGTCTTTACAGCGCTACTACGTTCGCCGCTTGCGGGCCTTTCTGGCCCTCAGTCACTTCAAACTGGACTTTTTGTCCGTCAGCCAGGGTACGAAAGCCGTCGCCTTGGATGGCGCTAAAATGTACGAAGACGTCCGGGCCGTCCTCGCGAGCGATAAAACCAAAGCCCTTGCTCTCGTTAAACCATTTAACGGTGCCAGTGGTGGTGGACATAGAGATTACCTGTATTACCTGAACACCCCTTCCGGGGGTCGAACATTGAACTGTTTGGTGACGTACAAAGGACCGCTGGGGAACTTCGAGCGCTTGCCAATCCTGCCGGTAAATAGCCCCGACACCCACCGAGTGTACCACTTGATTTAATAATTGGCTGTGGGCGAAATAAATAATATTTGGGAATAATGCGGAAATATTGACCGTTTTTCTGGCGGTAAAAAACCTGCCTAAAGTGGCTGCAGCGGAGCGTGGGCAGCGCCGATCAGGCCTGGCTGGCTGGCGGTAATCAGCGACACGGGGACCGCGGAGAGATGCTCCGTCATTGCACCTTTTTCCTGTAAACGGGAGAGAAAGCTGCTGTTTTTCAGGAATTCGAGTATTTTTCCGCTGATACCGCCGGCCAGGAATAGCCCCTGCCAGGCCCCGTTGGCGAGGATGAAATCACCGCAGGCTGAGCCGTAGAGGGCGCAGAACAGTTCGAGGGCCTGGGCGCACAGCGGGTCCGAACCACGCAGTGCGCGCTCGGCGACTTCCTGGGGCTGCAGCGGCGCTGGATGCGTGCCGCCGAGTTCTGCCAGTGCTCCGTAGAGGCGGACGAGCCCGGGGCCGGAAACCAGGAACTCGACAAAAATATCCCGCTGCTCGCGCAGCAGGTGCTGGAACACGGCCAGCTCCACCTCGTTTGCCGGGCTCAGCCCCATGTGCCCGGGCTCCGCGGCGCAGGCGGCGAATTGCTCCCCGACCCGGACCAGCGTTGCGCCGCCGAAGCCGGTGCCCGGCCCGACAACTGCCAGCTTGCCGGACGCGCCGGGTACGCCGGCGTGGAGCACGCTGTGTTGCTGCGTATCGAGATAGGGCAGGGCGTGGGCGTTGGCCTCGAAGTCATTGAGCCAGCCCGCCGCCTGCCAGCCGAAGCGCAGCGCAAGGTCGCTACAGGAAAAGGCCCAGGGGCAGTTCACCATGCGCAGGAAATCGCCGGACTGGTAGGCCGCCGCGGCGATACAGGCGCTTTCCGGCGCGGCTTCGTCGAGCGTGTCGAGCCAGCTTGCGATCGCGTGATCGAGATTGTTGAAGTCCCGGTTCAGGTACTCGCGCAGCGCACGGAACTCACCCATGGCGTCGTCGAAGAGCGCGATGCGGGTATTGGTGCCACCGATGTCGGCGACCAGCCGGCTCGCCACGGTCAGCTTACCGGGAGAATTTTCATGATATTGGTGGAGCCCGCGCGGCCCATGACCGTGCCCTTGGTCAGCAGGATGGCGTCGTCCTTGAGCAGGTAGTGGCCGTCCTTGAGGAATTCGATCGCCCGCGCTTCGACCTCTTCTTCCTCGAAGGCGCTGGCGTCGAAGAACAGGGGTACCACACCGCGGCACAGGCACAGGCGCTGCAGGGTGGCGGCGTTTTTGCTGAGACCGAAGATCGGCAGGCCGGAACTCAGCCGCGACATGCGCAGCGGGGTATTGCCGGACTCGGTCAGGCTGGCGATGCCGCGCACGTTGGGGTAGTGGTTGGCGGCGTAGATCGCCGACATGGCGATGGTTTCCTGGGCGGTGCTGAACTGCCGTTCGATACGGTAGCGGGAGGTGCGGGCAACGGCCTGGGCCTCCGCGCCGAGCGCGGCGTCGGACATCGCCGTGACCACTTCCACCGGGTACTTGCCGACTGCCGTTTCCGCCGAGAGCATGACCGCGTCGGTGCCGTCGAGCACGGCGTTGGCCACGTCGAAGACCTCCGCCCGGGTCGGCATCGGGCTGTCGATCATCGACTCCATCATCTGGGTGGCAGTGATGACCACCCGGTCCATCTTGCGCGCCTTGGCGATCAGCGATTTCTGGATGCCGATCAACTGGGCGTCGCCCACTTCGACCCCGAGGTCGCCGCGGGCCACCATGATACCCATGGAAGCCTCGATGATGCCGTTGAGGACTTCCTCATCGGCGACCACTTCCGCCCGCTCGATCTTGGCGATGATGGCCGGGTTGAGGTTGGCGTTCTGCAGCAACTGGCGGGTCTGGTGGATATCCTCGGCGCTGGAGACGAAAGACACCGCGACGAAGTCCGGGGCCACCTCGGCGAGGTCGTCGATGTCCGCCATGTCCTTGGCCGTGAGGGCCGGCGCGGCCAGGCCGCCACCGAGGCGGTTGATGCCCTTGCGTGAGGACAGCTTGCCGCCCACCAGTACCGTGCATTCGACTACGGGATCGCTGACCGCATCGACGGTCAGGCGCACCCGGCCGTCGTCCAGCAGCAGGGTGTCGCCCGGGCCGACGTGCTCGCACAGGGAGGGGTAGTCGACTCCGACCACGCGCTGGTCCCCGGCGTCCTTGTCGAGGCTGAGGTCGAGGCTGAAACGGTCGCCGACGGCCAGTTGGATCGGGCCATCGCGGAAGCCGGCAATGCGGATCTTCGGCCCCTGCAGGTCGGCGAGGATGCCCACGTACAGCCCCAGCACGGCGGCCTGCTTGCGGATGCGACGCGCGACCGTGGCGTGCTGTTCGGCGGTGCCGTGGCTGAAGTTGAGGCGGAAGACGTTGACCCCGGCCTGGATCAGGCGGCCGATCATGTCCTCGGACTCGCTGCCCGGGCCGATGGTCGCCACGATTTTGGTGCGTCGGTTTACCTTGAGTGTCACAGGTGTTCCAGTTGTGGTGGTTCAGGTGCGTGGGGGAGGGAGTGCCGGCACTCCACGCGGAAATGATGCCCTGTTCGCCGGGGTAGTGCCAGTGGGCGCGGGTCGAACCGGCAGGATTGCCGCTTATTTCCCGGCGGCGAGCCGCTGCAGGAACTGGACGGTGAGATCGGGAAAGTCGCTGAAGGCACCGTCCACACCCGCGTCCACGAACAGGGCCCGTTGCAGGGCCTCGAAGTCCTGCACGCCGGCCGGCAGTTCGTCGGCGCGCAGGGTGTAGGGATGTACCTGCAGGCCCTGTGACTGCGCCCGCTGGCTCAGCCCGGTGCTGCGCAGCACACCGCCGTCAATTGCCACCACCTGCGGGATCCAGGGGCCGATCCCGGCGGCGTAGCTGGCGATACGCGCCAGCCCGGCGTCGCTCTGCATGGCGCTGTAATCCGCCTCGCTGTCCTCGCCCCAGCTGTTTTCGCCGATCAGCTGGATCAGCGGCAGCGGGGTCCTGAACTCCCGCTTCAGGCGCAGCAGGGTGAGATCGTCGAAACACTGCAGGTAGACCCTGTCCGCGCGCTGCGCGTAGCCGGTATCGCTGAGTACGGCGAGCACCGCGCTGGCGATGTCATAGCCCTGGGCCGCGTGCCAGTTGGGCGCCTTCAGCTCGATGTAGAGGCCCGCCGCGCGCCCGCTCGAGCGATTGAGGCCATCGATCATCTCGATTTCCTCGCGCAGGGTCGGCAGGCGGAACGTTCCCTGGCCCAGGGGGAAGCGGCCGGGGTAGTGGGCGCGCTCGATACCTCCGTCGTCGCGGTAGCTGCGCTCGTGCAGCCTGAGACTGCGCAGCTCGTCGAGGTCGAAGTCGAGGGCGTAGAAGTGGCCGTCGGCACGCCGCCGGGTGGGGAAGCGCAGCTCGACGTCGGTGGTCGGTTCCAGGTGGATGTCGTGCAGGACGACGGGTACACCGTCGCGACTCAGTACCACGTCCTGTTCCAGGTAGTCGGCACCCATGGCGTGGGCCAGGGCCTTGGCTTCCAGGCTGTGTTCGGGGAGATAGGCGCTGGCACCGCGGTGGGCGATCACCAGTGGTGTGGGGAAGCTGCCCGCGCTCATCGACAGCAGGAGGAGCGCGAACAGCCAGCGGGGCATGTCACGGGCTCAGGGGAGGTCGGTGACCCAGTCCGCATTCTCGAACCACTTGTCGCGCAGCTTGTTCAGGGCGCCGGTCTTGCCGTAGGCGTCGAGATAGTTCTCCACCAGGTTCTGGAACTGCAGGTCATCGCGGCTGATGGCGATGCCGATGGGCTCCAGGGTCAGCGGTTCGGGCAGGGTGATCAGGCCTGAGCCGAGGTTGCGCAGCACGGCGAGTTTGCACACGGCGAGATCGGCGAGCATGGCATCGGCTTCGCCGTCGAGCACTTTCTTCACGCCAACATTGGTGCTCTCGACCAGCACCAGGGTGGCCTCGGGGATGTTCTCGCTGACGAAGGTCGCGCTGGTGGAGTTTTTCAGGGCCGCCAGCTTGACCTCGCTGGTGTTGAAACTGTCGCTGCCACTGGCCGCTGCCAGCACCTTGTCGGTGGTGAGGATGGATTTGCCCGACATCATGTAGGGGCCGGCGAAGTAGGCCCGCTCGGAGCGCTCCGGGGTGATCGACATATTGGAGATCACCATGTCGATCTCTTCCTTCTCCAGGGCCTTGAGCAGGTCGCCGAAGGGCATGACCTTGATGTCGAGCTGAACGCGCATCGCCGCGGCCATCGCCTTGGCGAGGTCGACGTCGTAACCCATCACGCCACCTTGCCGGTTCATGGTGGTCATCGGCGGCTGGTCGGCGGACATACCCACCTTGAGTAGCTTGAAGTCGGTGATGCGTTGCAGGGTCTCGCCAGCGCTGGCCGCCATGGGCAGGGCCAGCAGGCCTGAGAGCAGCCAGCCGGCCAGTTTGCGTCGGTTCAGTTTCAGCATCGGTTCTGGATCTCCTGGTTGTTTAGATTACACAGTGCTTGGCGTAGGTGGTGGCCTCGTTACTGCTCCAGTCACCCTTGGGTTTTTTCTCCAGGTGTTCGCACCATTTCTCCGAGCCGACTTCGGTGCCGTCGATCACGCAGTTGGAGAGATAGGTGGCGGCGTCGGAGCCGCTCCACTCGCTCTTCGGTTGTTCGGCCTTGGCTGCGCACCATTTTTCGCTGCCGGGTTCCGCGCTGCAGGCGGCCAGCGTGAGCAGCAGTGCCGCGGCGAATAGTCTTTTCATCACTCGTTTCCTCACATGCCAGGTTGCTCGTCAGGCGAAGTAGTATTGCACCGGGCCTGCACCACCGCCAGTCGGATTCGCCGTGCGCTGGAAATAGCACGGACAACTGCCGATAATGCTGGCATGCCGGAAACACCAAAAACACCGCAGAATACCGAGGACGGGCGCACGCCGTCGCCGCCCTATGGCTACTCCCGCGTCTGCACCCACAGCCGCGAGGAGCAGATTCATATCGTCGCGCTGTTCCACGCCAACAAGATTCGCCCGAGCAGGATTGCCTACCGTGTGGGTATCGATATCGCCTTCATCGAGCAGCTGATCGCCGGTGAAATCGAGCAGGAGCGCTTTCCCCGGCTGGTGGCCAGTTACCGCCGGCAACGCTTCCAGGACCGCATGCGCGCGACCCAGGGGGAGCGGGCGGGCAGCCGCTACGAACTGCAACGGACGATCGAGCTCGAGTTCCAGCGCGAGTCCGACCTCTAGGTCATGGGCCGGGATGCCTGGCGTCGTGCGCTCCGCTGGCTCGCCATCCTCGCCCTCGCCGCCCTGCTCGAAGCCCTTTATTTTCTTTATCTGGCCCCCGCGCCTGAGCGCCGCCCGCCGCCGCTCGACGACGCCCAGCTGCAGGCGATCGCAGCGCAGGTAGCCGCCGCCTGGCGGGATTCCGCTCCCGCTGCTCCGCCTGCGGCGTCTTCTGGCGAGGCCTGGGAGTCGGTGTACCTGGCCGCCTGGCAGGCGGGGCGCCGGCTCGGTGAGGGCTGGGGCGGCGCGGGCATGCCGGGACTACAGCAAGCACTGGGCAGGGTTCGCGCCGCCGGCAGCACCGGGCCCGACGCGGTGGAACTGTCCCTGGCCTGCTGCTTTCGCCTGCTCGACGCACAAAATCTGGGCGATGAGCTGAGTGCCGCCCAGCGCGGTGTCCGCGGCCTCGAGGTCAGTCTCGGCGAACGCGTGGTGCGCTACGCCCCGAGCCAGATGATCGCCGACAATCTTTCCTTTGAGCGGGCGCTGGGCCGCGCCGCGCAAACCCTTGGTGCTGATGGCCGGAGCATCGTCGAGGAGGCCCGGCTGCGCAGCTTCGAGGCGACCCAGGTCACAGTGCAGATGGGCCAGGCGCCGAGGGCACAGCAGCTGTTCCGCGGGCAGCACCCGGTGCCGATCGCTAGCGTGACGCGCCCGGGGGTGCTCGCCTTGCGCGACAACATGGCGCAGTGGATGTGGCGCAACCTGCACGACGACGGCCGCATGACCTACCTGTACTACCCCGGGTCGGGACGCGAGAGCCAGAGCAACAACATGATTCGCCAGTGGATGGCGACGCTGGCCATGGTGCGCCAGGCCCGCCGCAGCGGCGATGCGGGCAGCCTCCAGCGGGTGCGGCGCAATATCGACTACAACCTCGCCCGTTTCTATCGGCGCGAGGGGGAGCTCGGGCTGATCGAGTACCGCGGGCAGGTCAAGCTCGGTGCGGTCGCCCTGGCTGCATTGGCACTGCTGGAATTGCCCGGCGGCGGCTACGAGGTGCAGCGCGACGCGCTGGTCGCCACCACCGACCGGCTGTGGCGGGAGAGTGGTGAATTCCGCAATTTCCTCCTCCCCGCGGCGCGCAACGCCGACGCCAACTTCCACAATTTCTACCCCGGTGAGGCCCTGTTGCTGTGGGCCACCCTGCTGCACCACGCAGCGGACCCGGAGCGCGCGCGACGCTACCAGCAGAGCGTGCGCCACTACCGGGCCTGGCATGGGCAAAACCGGCGGCCGGCCTTCGTGCCCTGGCAGACCCAGGCCGCCTACCTGCGCTGGCAGGCGAGCGGCGCGGAGGCGCTCGCGGCCTGGATCTTCGACATGAACGACTGGCTGCTGGGAATGCAGGCGCGTTCCGAGCTCGCCTACCCGGATACCCGCGGGCGTTTCTACGACCCGCAGCGACCGCACTTCGGCCCGCCCCACGCCTCGTCCACCGGTGTTTATCTCGAGGGTCTGGTCGACGCCTGGGAGCTGGCTGTGCAGCTGGGCGACGAGCGCCGCGCGGCGCGCTACCGGCAGTCGATAGTGGAAGGCCTGCGCAGCGCCATGCAACTGCAGTTCAGCAACGATGGCTCGATGTGGTTCGTGGCCGAGCCCGCAAGGGTGCGCGGCGGCCTGCGCACCACGGTGTACAACAACGTCATCCGGGTCGACAACGTGCAGCACACCCTGCTGGCGGTGGAGAAAATTCTCGCCGCGGATGCGCGGCACGCTGGCCTGTTGCCGGGCGGGGAGGGCGGTTGAGCGCAGGCCCTCAGGCGGTGGCGAGGATCAGCTCGCTGGCGCGGGCGTCGAGGCTGATGGCCTTGACCAGGCGCAACTCGCCCTGGGCATCCTCCACCAGCGCGGTGCAGTTCTCGACCCAGTCGCCATCGTTGCAGTAGAGCACGTCGCCGTACTGCTGGACGACCGGGTGGTGCAGGTGGCCGCAGATAATGCCGTCGTAACCGCTCTCCCGTGCCAGCTTAACCGCCGCCTGCTGGTAGGCCCGGATCGCCTGTTCCGCCTGTGCCACGTGGGATTTGAGCCAGCCCGCCAGCGACCAGTAGGGGCGGCCGGTAAGGGCGCGGACGTGGTTGAGCAGGCGGCTCAGCATCATCACCGTGTCGTAGGCGAGATCGCCGATCCAGCGGTTGACCCGGCTGTAGCGCACGGCGAAATCCAGTTCGTCGCCGTGGATGACGAGGAAGCGCTTGCCGTCGCGGGTGGTGTGCACCGCGCGCTCGCGCAGGGTGACGCCGCCGAACTGGCTGCCGCAGAACTCGCGGAAGGTCTGGTCGTGGTTGCCGGGCACGTATATGACCTCGACCCCGGAGCGCGATTTCTTCAGCAGCTCGCGCAGCACCGCGTTGTGGGCCTCCGGCCAGTACACCCGGCGGTGCATGGCCCAGACGTCGACGATGTCGCCAACCAGGTAGAGTTTCTTGCAACTGACCCGCTTCAGCAGCTGCAGCAGGTACTCCGCCTTGCTGTGCACGCTGCCGAGGTGGACATCGGAAATCCACAGGGTTTCACAGTCGATACGCCCGTCAGGCTGTAGTGCGTTCATCCAGGGCCCTCCCCGAGGCTTGGCTGGGAACTTGCTCGCTGCCGAGATAGCGCTTGCGCTTCCTGGCGGTCAATTTGTGCAGGTCCGCCAGCACCAGGCTGTCGACGCAGTCACCGAAGTCGCTGTCGACATTGAATGCGGTAAAGCTCACCCCGCCCGGCTCCAGCGCCGCGGCGTAGTGCTTGTACAGGATGGGCACCGGCAGGCCGGACTCGGCCAGGGCGTCGCGCAGGGCCTGCATGTCCTGCTCCTGGTCGGCGCCGCTGAACTCCTGCGCCATGCGCGCCCGCAGGTTGTCATCGATGAGCACAGGATTTTTCGCCCGGGCTTGCAGCCCCGGTGCACTGTAGTAGAGACGGTGGAACTCGACGATCCGCCCGATCCCCTCGGCGCCGTAGATCGCACTGATCGAGGCCGGCCCGAACAGGTAGCGGTAGCCCGGGTACTTGCGCACGAAGGCGCCGATGCCGAACCAGAGGTAGTCGAGGGAGTTGCGGTTCTGGTAGCGCGGCTGGACGAAGCTGCGGCCCAGTTCCAGGCCCTGCTCGAAGATGGGCTGCATGCCGGGGCCGTAGTCGAACAGCGAGGCCGAGTAGAGGCCGTCGACGCCGCGACTGGCGACGATCTTCTGCGCCTCGCCGAAGCGGTAGGCGCCGGCGATCTCGAGGTCGGTGCGATCCCACAGCACCAGTTGCAGGTAGTACTGGTCGTAGCGGTCGATGTCCCGCGGCTTGCCGCAGCCCTCGCCGACCGAGCGGAAGGTGAGTTCGCGCAGGCGGCCGATCTCGCGCATCACGCAGGGCGCGTCCTGCATCCGGCAGAGCACGATCTGCTTGCCGTCGGTGGTTTCGCCGAGATGTTCGCCGGCTTCGATCTCGCGCTTCAGCAGCAGGCGGTTTTCCGGGTGGGCGACGGTTTCCACCGACTGGAAGATCGGCCGGCCGTTGCGCGCCAGCCGGTAGACATGCTTGCGAAACATCGCCGCGAGTTTCTTCGCCGAGACCTTGAGCCCGGCGTAGTGCTCGTAGGGAACCGGGTTGCCGACCCGCGCATCCACGGTGTTGTGGCTCTGCTTGAACATCTCGCGCACCAGCCAGAGGGTGGACAGCGGCCGGGCGAGGAAGGACAGGCTGTAGAAGAACAGCGAGTTACGGCCGGCGACAAACACCGGCAGGATCGGCGCGCGGGTCGCACTGGCGATCTTGATAAAGCCGTTGTGCCACTCGCTGTCCTTGATGCCCCTGGCGCCGAAGCGCGAGACCTCGCCGGCGGGGAAGATGATCAGCGCGCCGTCGTTGTCGAGGTGGGCGCGGATGTTCTTCAGGTTGGCCTTCGGCGTCGAGCCGCCCATGTTGTTCACCGGCAGCAGCACCGGCTGCAGCGGGTGCACCGCGTTGAGCACCTCGTTGGCCACGACTTTCACGTCGGGGCGTACCTGGCGCACCATCTGCACCAGCGCCAGGCCGTCGAGGGAGCCGATCGGGTGGTTGGCGGCGATCACCACCCGCCCGGAGGCGGGGATGCGCGCGCGCTCCTTGTCGGTCAGCCGCAGGGTGAAATCGAAGTACCGCAGGGTCTGCTCGATGAAGTCGTAACCCTGCAGGTGGGGGTAGTCCCGTTCGAACTGCTGGAAGCGCGATTCGTAGAACAGGAAACCGAGGAAGCGGCCCAGGGTCCGCGAGGCCCGCTGGTGGCGCTGCACAAAATCCGGGTAGCGGCGTTCGAGAAACGCCTGTATTTCCAGCAAGGTGGCGGCCCTAGCGGTTCAGTTCGGACAGGTCGTCCGTGCGCCAGACCGAGCCGATGGCCGTGCCCCGCGCGCCCTGGTTGGCGACCAGCACGTTGATCTTGCCGCCCTTTTGCAGGAAAGCCTGCACCTGCGCGTCGATCTCGGCGCGGATGCGGTCTTTTTCCACAGGATTGATTTTTGTGTTGCTCTTGCTCATCGGTGTCCCCTCCCGATTCGTTGGAACGAGGATCGCCGCGACGTGTTACAGCGGGACGAACTGGCAGTGAACATTTTGTGACGCCGGAATTGCCTGTGGCGGCAAGAGCGAGCCTGCCGGGATTGTATTGGCAGGCTGGATCGCGATACTGGTAGCGACAGCTGAATAATAAAAGCCGAGGGTAAATCCATGACCACCGCAACCAGCAGAATCCTCGAGGAACTCGCCGATCGCGAGGCGATTCGCGAATGCCTCTACCGCTACTCGCGCGGGGTCGACCGCCTCGACGCCGACATGGTGTTGAGCGCCTACTGGCCCGACTGCACCGACCGGCACCTGGACTTCACCGGCAACGCCCGGGAATTCGTCGACTGGTCCTTCCCGATCATGGGCAGCATGGACCAGACTATGCACCACATCACCAACGTGCTGATGAACATCGACGGCGACAGCGCCGACGTCGAGGCCTATTTCTACGGGATCCACCGGGTCAACACCCCGGACGGCAACAAGATCGACGTGATCGGTGCCGGCCGCTATGTCGACAAATTCGAGAAGCGCGGCGAGGAGTGGCGCATCATCCAGCGCGAGGTGGTCACCGACTGGTTCCGCCAGTACCCGGATTCCGCCGACTGGTCCCAGGGCATGCTGGGCATGATGATCGAGCCCGGCGGCCGCAAGCCCGACGACCCGAGCTACCGCGACCTGAATCTGGTCTGAGCCGGCCGGTGAGCGCGAGTGTCGCCGGGGGCCTGAGCTGGCGCGAACTCGAACCCTTCGGCGTCGAGATCGGCGCCGACCTCGCCCGGCCGGTGAGCGCAGAGCAACAGGCGCAATTCCTGCAACTGTTTCGCGAGCACGGCCTGCTGGTGGCAAAACAGCAGCGGCTGAGCATGCAGCGGCAACGGGAAATCTGCGGCTGGCTGGGGCCGGTACTGCTGCGCGAAGGCGAGAGCGGGCTGCTGAGCAACCAGGGCGACCACGACGTGGTGCGCAGTGGGCTGTCCTTCCACGCCGACGCCGCCTACACCGAGCACCCCTTCGAGGCCATTGCGCTGCACGCCCTGGATGTCGTCGACGGCGCCTCGTCCACCCGCTTCGCCCACGCCGAGCGCGCCCTGCGGGCGCTGCCAGTGGAACTGCTCGCCCAACTCACCGGCCGCGAGGTGGAACTGATCACCCCGGCCTTCGACCTGCTGGCGACCCGGGTCTGCGACATCGAGTCGCCGCAATATATGCAGCGCGCCGTTCGGCCGACGACGCTGCTCAATCCCGCCAGCGGCCGGGTCTACCTGAACCTCAGCGAGATGCACGCGGCGCGCCTGCCGGACTTTTCCTGGGTGCGCAGCCGGGCCATTCTCAACCGGGTGTTCGACGTGCTCTACGCAGCGGGCAACGTGGCCGAGCACCGCTGGTCCCGCGGCGACCTGGTGATCTGGGATAACCGGGCCCTGCAACACGCCCGGGGAGACCTTTCCTCGGTCGGCAAGCGTGTACTGCAGCGGGTGATCGTTGGCACTGAGGGGGTAGCGCCGTATACGCTGTAGCGGGAACACGCATCCAGCGGTACGTATTCCCCGCGACGGCACGGCTCAAGGCTCCGCTCCAGACAGCGCTCACGCAGCGACTATAAACGCTTTCGGAGCGGAGTGGGCGCTGTCTGGAGCGGAGGCGGGCTACGCAGCCCCGAGGTGTGCAAACACTACCCGTTTCTCCCCTCCATTCAGTCACTTCGATGGAAATCCTGGATTCCACTTCCGGAGCGGCTATATCCGCTCGCCTGCACATAAAACGAGCACCTCGTAACGTTTAACAGAACTGCAACATTTCCATCACATTTGTGTCACCCCCCATTCCTACCATGCACCCCACAAACATCGGCTCAGTGCCGGGCACATCCGTGCCACCTATCCAGTAACTCAGATTAGGGGTTCAACATGGTTCTCGACTCTCGACTGCGGCAGTTCCTGTTCGCACTCTGTGTGACTTCGCTGACAACCGGCGGCCTGACTGCCTGCGGCGGCTCATCTTCAGACAACGTATCTCCCGGCCAGATCGTCATCGGCGATGGTGATGGTGATGGAGACGGCGATGGAGACGGCGACGGCGATGGTGATGGCGACGGAGACGGCGACGGAGACGGCGACGGCGACGTCATCGCGAGTGTCATTCCCGATTCCCTGTCCTCCGCCATCAGCGCCAGCGGCGAGACCGCCAGCGACGGCCGGGAAATCTACGACATCGACGTGACCCAGCTGCCGGGCGGGAAGCTGAACCCCGACGGCCTGCTGCTGGGCAATGACGTGGTTTTCCGTATCACCGGCGGCGCACTGCGCGTAAGCAACGATTAAGGGAGTGAAACAGATGAATCGCAGCAAACTTTACGCAGCGCTGGCCACCGCGGGCCTGATCGCCGGCGGTGTTTCCGCCAACGCCCAGGCGCAGTCCTGTACGCTGGAAATCGCCCCCGGCGCGACCATCGTCGGCGGCAGCAACGAGGATTTCCTGGTGATCGAGCAGGGCTGCCGCATCGATGCGGAAGGTACCGCCGAGCAGCCGATCAACTTTACCGCCATACAGGCCGTTACCGGTTCCGTTGAAGACAACGTGCGCGGCCTCTGGGGCGGCCTGGTCATCAACGGCTTTGCGCCGATCAACGACTGTCCGGAAGGCGCCACCGGCGGTAGCGCTGAATGCACCAAGGAGGGTGAGGCCAACTCCGGCCTGTTCGGCGGTGACGACCCGGCCGACGATTCCGGCATCCTGAAATACGTGGTGGTGAGCTACGCCGGCTCCAACGTCGACCCGGAGAACCAGCTCAACGGTATCGCCTTCCAGGGCGTGGGCAGCGGTACCGAGGTCGATTTCGTCCAGGTGCACAACAACCTGGATGACGGTATCGAGTTTTTCGGCGGCACCGTCAGCGCGAAGCACGTGGTCCTGACCGGCAACGCCGACGACTCCCTCGACTGGACCGACGGCTGGACCGGCAGCATCCAGTACCTCTACCTGGAGCAGTCCGACTCCGGTGACAACCTGATCGAGGCGGACAACCGCGAGGGCGACGAGAACGCATCACCGCGCTCCATCCCCTCCATCAGCAACATGTCCGGTTTCGGCCTGGCCGGCGAGAACGGCCTGCGCCTGCGTCGCGGCACCGGCCTGCACCTGACCAACAGCCTGGTCAGCGATTCCGGCACCTGTATCCGCGTCGAAGGCGAATCCCGCAACCTGCTCGGCGGCGACCTGACCGTGGCCGGCACCAGCTTCGACTGCGCCGAGGCCATCACCGACGATGACGACAACAGCGTCGCCATGTACCTCGAATCCGCCGACGAGGTTTCCCTCAGCGGCGGCAGCGTGAGCCCGGTTACCCCGATGGGCAGCTTCTTCGACAGCGCCGACTTCATCGGCGCCATCGGCAGCGACAACTGGACCGCCGGCTGGACCGTCGCCGGCTCTGTCAGCAACACCAGCCCGAACCCGGGTATGGGCTGTCCCGCCGGCACCACGGAGGCCGAGGAACTGGCGGGCCAGACCGTCTGCGACCTCGAAGGCACCATCACCCAGGACCTGAACCTGGGCGCCGGGCGCCTCTACCGCCTCAACGGCAAGGTGGTCATCGGCGGCGACAACGCCAACTCCGCCACCCTGAACATCGCCGCCGGTGTCACCGTCTTCGGCGGCACCTCCAGCGACTTCCTGGTGATCTCCCGCGGCTCACAGATCATGGCCAACGGCACCGCGAACGCACCGGTCACCTTCACCGCTGGCGACGACCTGCTCGGCAACGTGGATGCGTTCACCACCCGCGGCCTCTGGGGCGGCCTGGTGCTCAACGGTAACGCGCCGATCAACGACTGTCCGCAAGGCGCCCAGGGCGGCACCGACGCCTGTACCAAGGAAGGCGAGGCCAACTCCGGCCTGTTCGGCGGCAGCGACGCGGCGGACTCCAGCGGCAAGCTCAACTACGTCGTGGTCAAGTACGCCGGCTCCAACGTCGACCCGGAGAACCAGCTCAACGGTATCGCCTTCCAGGGCGTGGGTTCCGGCACCGTGGTGGATTACATCCAGGTACACAACAACCTGGACGACGGTATCGAGTTCTTCGGCGGCGCGGTCAACGCGAAGCACGTGATCCTCACCGGCAACGCCGATGACTCCCTCGACTGGACCGACGGCTGGACCGGCACCCTGCAGTACGTGCTGATCAACCAGGCCAGCGACAGCGGCGACAACGGCATCGAGGCGGACAACCGCGAGGGCGACGAGAACGCCGCGCCGCGCTCCATCCCGACCATCGCCAACATGACCATCGTCGGCAACCCGAACGAGCGCAGCGTGCGCTTCCGTCGCGGCACCGGCATCCACCTGTACAGCAGCTACTTGACCAACAGCGCCACCTGTATCGATGTCTCCGGCGAGTCCCTCAACCTGCTCGGCAGCGACATCACCCTCGACGGCGTGTCCTTCGACTGCCCCGAGGTGGTGGACGGCGACAACGCCGGCCTGCAGTCCTTCCTCGACGGCCTGGGCAATGTCTCCCAGAACGGCGGCGCGGTCGACCCGGCCAACCTCTCCGGCATCGCCAATCTCGAAAGCACTGACTTCATCGGCGCGGTGGGCGACATGAACTGGACCAGCGGCTGGGCCTTCGGCACCCTCGACACCGGCGTACCCGAGTTCCCGGCAGCGGGTTGCCCGGCGGGCACCACCGAGGGCGCGGAAATCGCCGGCATGCCCAGCTGCATCCTCAGCGGCACCATCTCCGGTGAGCTGCAGCTCAACAACAGCAACTACTACGTGCTCGACGGCAAGGTGGTGGTGGGCGGCGACAACGCCAACAGCGGCACCCTGGTCATCGACGCCGGCACCACCATCCTCGGCGACGACGACACCGACTTCCTGGTGATCTCGCGCGGTTCACAGATCCAGGCCAACGGCAGCAACGCCGCGCCGGTGATCCTGACAGCCATCGAGGACGTGCAGGGCCAGAACCTCGACAGCGCGCGCGGCCTCTGGGGCGGCCTGGTGATCAACGGCAACGCGCCGATCAACGACTGTCCGGAAGGCGCCGCGGGCGGCACCGACGCCTGTACCAAGGAGGGCGAGGCCAACTCCGGCCTGTTCGGCGGCAGCAACCCGGACGACAGCAGCGGCAAGCTCAGCTTCGTCCAGGTCAAGTACGCCGGCTCCAACGTCGACCCGGAAAACCAGCTCAACGGTATCGCTTTCCAGGGCGTGGGCAGCGGCACCCAGGTGGATCACATCCAGGTGCACAACAACCTGGACGACGGCATCGAGTTCTTCGGTGGCACTGTCGACGCCATGTACGTGGTGCTGACCGGTCACGGCGACGACTCGCTCGACTGGACCGATGGCTGGACCGGCCGCATGCAGTTCGTCCACATCGAGCAGGCCAGCGACTCCGGCGACAACGGCATCGAGGCGGACAACCGCGAAGGTGACGAGAACGCCCTGCCGCGCTCCAACCCGACCATCGCCAACATGAGCATCATCGGCAACCCGGGCGAGCGGGCCATCCGCCTGCGCCGCGGAACCGGCGCCGACCTCTACAACGTGCTGGTCACCGGCTCCGCCACCTGCATCGATGTTTCCGGTGAGTCCGTGGGCCTGCTCGGCACCGACGTCAACATCGAGAGCACCTCCTTCGGCTGCGCCGAGGTGGTCGACGGCGACAACGCGGACCTGCAGATGTACCTCGACGGTGCGGTCAACGTGACCCAGGACGGCAGCACACCGCCGGCGGCGACCCTGCCCGCGGACGGCTTCTTCCAGTCCTCCGACGTGATCGGTTCCGACCTGGACAGCTGGAAAGGCAGCTGGGTGTTCGGCCTGTAATTGGCGGGCTCTAAGAGAATGCAACTGATGAAACGCAAGCAGTTATCACTGGCCGTACTGGCGGCGCTGGGAGTTACTCCCGGCGCCATCGCCCAGGACGCCGAGAATCCGGCCCCCATCGCGGTGCCGCAGATCGAAGAGGTGTTCGTCACCGGGCAGTTCATCCCGGACGAGAAGCGCGACACCTCGGAGATTGCCAACGTACTCGGCGAGGAGGACATGAACCTCGTCCCCGAGACCGATGTCGGCTCCACCCTCTCGCGGGTGGCCGGCCTCAGCCTGGTGGGCGGCAAGTACGTCTACGTGCGCGGCCTGGGCGAGCGCTATTCGTCCACCCTGGTCAACATGGCGCGGATCTCCAGCCCGGTGCCCTTCCAGAAGACCGTACCGCTGGACATCGTACCGACCAATATCGTCAGCAGCCTGCTGGTGCAGAAGACCTACTCCGCCCAGTACCCCGGCGATTTCTCCGGCGGCGTGGTGGACATCCGCACCAAGACCCTGCCCGACGAGGACTACTTCGAGCTGAAGCTCCAGGCGGGTGGCAACAGCGAGACCACCGGCGGCGACGGCATCACCTACAAGGGCGGCGAGAACGACAACTGGGGCTGGGACGACGGCACGCGCAAGATCCCGAAAAACATCCAGGGCCTGACCAGCGAGGAGTTCGAGGCGACACCCTACCCGCAGAAGGCCAATCTCGGTGCCAGCTTCTACAACAACTGGGACATCTACGAGAAGGACATGAAGCCGATCTACGGCATCGATGCCGAGCTCGGCAAGCGCTTCGAGTTCGACAGCGGCGCCGCCCTGGGCATTCTCGCCGCGGTGAAATACAAGAATTCCTGGATCAATACGATCAAGGACCTGCGCCGCTACGAGTTCACCGGTGTCGACGGCGGCAGCAACCAGACCGTGGACTACGAGCGCTGGATCACCACCCAGCAGGTCAATCTCAGCGGTTTCCTGAACGTCGGCCTCGAGGTCAACCAGGACCACTCGATCTCCTTCACCGCCATCGACCTGCGCCAGTCCGAGGACGAGGTGCAGCAGGACCGCGGCCTCTCCAGCGAGGACGACGTCACCGACGGGGTCCCGGTCGAGAGCTACCGCCTGCAGTGGACGGAGAACGAGATCAAGTCCTTCCAGCTGACCGGTGAACACTACTTCACCGCGCTCAACGACATGAAGCTGGAGTGGCGCATCGTCGACGGCGGCGGCTCGCGCAAGGCGCCGGATACCCGCACCTTCACCTACGCGCTGGACAACAGCGGCTACATGGCCGTGGTCGACCCCAGCCGCCAGGCGGCGGGTGACCTGCGCGAGGTCTACCAGGCGCCGGATCGCAACTACAGCGAACTGGACGATGACATCGGCGAGTTCGGTTTCGATATCGAGCTGCCGCTCAACTTCCTCGACACCACCCTGCGCGCGGGTTACTCGACCTACGAGCGCAGCCGCGAGAGCGAGGACCGCCTGTTCCGCTTCGGCCTGCAGCCGACGGCGCCGGGCTATGTCGCCTGGCAGACCCCCGGCCAGCTGTTCGGCAACGACAACTGGGCCAACCTCTACCTGAGCGTGCGCGACTTCTCCTCCGGCCAGGCCAACGCCTCCGGTATCTACCCCTTCGCGGAGTCCACCGAGTCCATCGACGCTTTCTACGGCTCGCTGGACATGCAGGTGCTGCCCACGGTGCGCCTGCAGTTGGGCGCCCGCAGCGAGGATACCGAGCTGGAAGCGGACGCCTGGGGCGGCAACACCGGGCCCGGTACGGTTAACGCCACCCAGCGCGACTACGACGACGTGCTGCCCTCGGCCTCGGTGACCTGGGAGTTCATCGAGAACATGCAGGTGCGCCTCGCCTACTCGGAGACGGTGAACCGGCCCAGCCTGCTGGAAATCACCGGTTCCACCCTGCGCAACCCGGAAGACCAGAACCTCTATCGCGGTAACGTGTTCCTCGAACCCGCCGACGTGGACAACATCGACCTGCGCTGGGAGTGGTACTTCGGTGCGGCGGACGAGATGTCCATCGGCATCTTCAGCAAGGACTTCGACAACCCGATCGAGCTGGCCAAGATCCAGGCCCAGGGCGATATCTACACCTGGTTCAACGCCGACCAGGCAGAGCTGGAAGGTGTCGAGTTCGACGTGCGCAAGGAGCTGTACTTCGGCGAGTGGTTCGGCCTCAGCCCGGCCTTCGACGGCTTCCGCATCGCCGCCAACATCTCCTGGATCGATTCGGAAGTGACCCTGCTCGGCGCCGGCGAAACCGCCGCCGACGTGCCGCTGACCGGCGGCCGGCAGATCGCGCCGCTGTACTCCAACAGCCGGCGCATGACCGGCCAGTCGGATGTACTGGCCAACGCCCTGCTGTCCTACCAGGACTTCGACAGCGGTATCACCGCGAGCATCGCCTACAACTTCACCGGCGACCGCATCATCCTGGTCGGCGACAACAACGCGCCGGACATCCTCGAGGAAGAACGCCACCGCGTCGACGTGCTGCTCAAGTACGAGTTCGAATTGTGGGACGAGATGGTCGAGCTGGAAGCCAAGGCCACCAACATCCTCGGCGAGGACGTCGAGTGGACCCAGGGTGGGCAGGTCTACGAGAAGTGGGACCCGGGTATTACCTACAGCCTTGGTGTAAAAGCCAGGTTCTAGAGTTCGGGGGTGCTATGCACCCCCTTTTTTTGGCATGAAAAAGGGGTCAGAGTCGCGACTCTGACCCCGGTTCGGGGGGCGGTGAAGCGCCGGATGTCAGGCGCCGACGGAAATCAGCTTGGTGCTGCTCTGGCCCTCGGAGTTTTCCTGGTAGCGGTAGCGGACCTTGCTGCCGTCGGGTGCATCTTCAAGGCGCGGATCGGCGGGGAGCTTGAACTCGACCTTTTCGTCCTTGCGCACGCGGCACTTGGAGTTCTCGTCGTAGCGTCCCATGGAATGGAACTGCACCTTGGTGTTGTCGGCGCCTTCGCCGGACTTGTACACGGTGCCTTCGAGCATGCAGTCCTTGTCGTCGGCCTGGGAGACGGCGGCAAAGGCCACCAGGGCAAGCGAGGACAGGGCAATGGTAATCAGTTTTTTCATGGTTATTTAACCTCCTTGTGGGGGCGGGTTCTGCGGGCCTCGCCTCCGGCCGTGGCCTCACGGCCATCAAATTCATCTAACTGTCATAAAGCTGTAGCAATCAATTGCTACCGGATGAGCAAAGAATACGCACAAAGCACTGCGGCGATCTATCGTTGTCATAAAAAATTCATATTGGAGAAATATTTATGACACATAGGTGAGGCGGCTCCCGGGGTGGTCGCGGCAGCCCGCACTGAACTGTCAAATAAGCGTCATATATCTGTAAACAAACCCGGTTATCTTCGGCCCGATAGGAGGGTGGGACTCCAGTTCCACCCGTGAAACATATTGGGTAGCGTATTAAATGCGTAGTTTGCTTGTCATGGCCGGTGTTCTCTCCCTGTTTGCGGCGTTGCCGGCCGCCGCGCTCTCCCTCGCCCCGGAGGAATTCACCGCGTCGCGCCAGCTCGCCTGCGTGCTGGCGGAGCAGTCCCTGGGCTACCTGACCGAGGTGGAGTACGGCAGCCGTACCCACGAGGTGCTCGACGGCTTTGACGACGGCGAGCGCGACAACATCCTCGCCAAGGCCATCGGCTATGTGGACGGCTTGATGTTCGACGTCGCCGCCGAGGATGCGCTGCAGGTGAATTACCGCCTGGAAGAGTTCGTCGCCAGCCAGACCTGCGTCAGCGAGGGCTACCAGAACGCCACCCTGCGCCTCTAGATTTCAGGTCCACGCTGTACCTTATGCGGGGTTTTCCCCGCTTTTTTTATTTTTTTCCTGAGCCAGCCGGCTGGCAGACGCGGCGGAAGCCCGCCGCGGTGAACGGGATCATGCGCTCGAAGGCAGCGCTGATATCCGTTGACTTGCACTTGCCCCCGGACAGCTTGTCGATGCGCCCGGTCTTGGCCAGGGCCAGGGTGAGTGCCCCGGAGAGGTTCTGGTAGCACCAGTAGATGTCCTCCTCCCGGGCCCCGGGCAGGGCAGCTTTCAGGGCGGCGATAAACTCCCGCACCAGTTTGTCGAACAGGCTCGACATCATCTTCGGCGCCCAGTAGGGGGAGTTGTTGATGTAGGCGACCAGCGCCAGGTAGTTGGTCCAGCCGCTGTCGCCGCCGCGCTGGGCGTCGTCCAGGGGGGTCAGGAAGGCGGCGATGATCTCTTCCAGCGGGGGGCCGTCCGGCGCCGAGCGCGCCTGCGCGCTGCGCAGGGCCTCCAGCCGCGCCTGGTTTACCTCCACCGCCCGGCGGTCGAATACCGCCTTGAACAGGTCGAGTTTCTTGCCGAAGTGGTAGTTGGCGAGGGCGACGTCCACGCCCGCGCCGCTGGCGATCTGGCGCAGGGTGACCCCGTCGTAACCGTGCAGGGCAAACAACTCCTCGGCGACATCGAGAATGCGCTCACTTTTCGGGCTGGGTGGTTTCCTGCTCATTGTTATTCCTGTTGGCGAATCGGGCAGAGGTTAGCATATTTGATTATTCAACAAATGTTGAATATGCTGCGCGCAATAATTCCATAACGACAGGTCGAGCTTCATGTCCCCCGAGCTTTTCAAATACCTGGTGGTGGCCGCGTATGCACTGCTGGTGTACTGGTTGTCCTGGCGCGGCATGCGGCGCACCCGTTCCGTGGCCGGGTTTTCCATCGGCAACAAGGATATGCACCCCTGGCTGGTGGGCATCACCCTGGCCGCGTCCATATCCTCCACCGCGACCTTCGTCATCAATCCCGGCTTTGTCTACGCCGATGGCCTGTCCGCCTACCTGCACTACGGGGTGGCCGGCTCCCTGGGGATACTCACCGCCTTCCTGGTGCTGACCAAAGGCTTCCTGCGCCTGGGCGAGAAGCACGCCGCGCTGACCATCCCCCAGTGGATCTACTACCGCTACAACCACCGCGGCTTCAGCCTCTTCTTCGCTTTTATCAACCTGCTGTCGATCACCTTCGTGGTGCTGATCCTGGTCGGCTGCAGCCTGCTGGTCACCGGCCTGTTCCCGGTGGAGCAGAAAACCGCGCTGATCCTGGTCCTGGTGTTCGTGTTTTCCTACGTGCTGATGGGCGGCACCTACGCCCATGCCTACACCAACTCCCTGCAGGGCATCATGATGCTGCTGGTGACCCTGGTCCTGTTCGTGCAGGGCTGGAAGTACTTCGACGGCGATTTTCTCGGTGCGCTGCAAACGGTGGGCGCCGATTACGCCGCGCCCTTCAACAGCAGCAGCCGGCTGTATTTCGACTTTTTCTCGGTGTTTGTCAGTGGCTTCGTGATCACCTTCGCCCTGATGCTGCAGCCGCACATCCTGACCAAGGTGCTGTATTTGCGCAGTGAAAAGGATGTCCGCCAGTTCATCGGTTCCACCGTGATCGTCGGTACAGTCTTTACCCTGATGCTGATGATCGGCTTCTATGCCCGGCTCTCGGGGCTCGAGGTCGACGCCCAGGACACCGTGGTGCGCGAGTACCTGCTGCAGGAGTTCGCCAGCTCGGTGTGGGGCGAGTACGTGCTGGTGTTCATCTTCATCACCCTGCTCGCCGCGGGTATGAGCACGCTCGATGGCATCCTCGTCTCCCTCTCCGCCATGGTGGTGACCGATATCGTGACTCCGCTGTTCGGCCAGCGGGTGAACGGGCTCGCGCTGTCGCGCTGGGTGCTGGTGTCGGTGGGCGTCGTCGGCATCGTGCTGGCCTGGAACCCGCCGCCGCTGATCGGCCTGTTCGCCCAGAAAGGCGTCTACGGCCTGGCCGCTGCCTCCCTCGTGCCGGTGGTGTTCGGGGTGCTGGTGCGGCGCCATATCCCGCTCTGGGTGGTGGCCGGGGCGGCGGCGATCGGACTGCTCGTGCACCTCGTGCTGAACCTGGTGGTGGGTATAGAAAACCCTGCAGTATCAGCGACTTACGCAATCATGGCAGCGCTGGCCTTCGGCCTGTTCGGGCTCTGGGCCAGCCGTGCGGGCAGCGCCCCGCCGGCGCTGGATCGCGCAGAAAATCTGCAATCCGAGGCTTGACACTTCAACGCTTGTTGAACTACTGTTGGCTCAAATTCAACGAATGTTGAATTTATGATTCCGGCCTCTCCGGCAATCAGGAAATTCGACTACATAACGATTAAAAGAGGTCACACCAATGAAACTTTCCGTTTCCCGTAATCCCCTGTACCTGGCGCTCGCGCTGGCTACCACCGCAACCGTGCCGACTGTCAGCGCCCAGGACAGCGGCGAGCGTTTGGCGCTGGAGGAGGTGGTGGTCACCGCCCGCCGCCGCGCGGAGAACCTGCAGGATGTGCCGATTGCGGTCACCGCGATTTCCGGCGACGAACTCACCCTGAAGGGTACCGCTGACCTCACCGAGCTGGCCCAGTCGGTGCCCAGCGTTACTCTGGAAGCCTCCCGCGCCACCACCAACACCCTGACCGCGTTCATTCGCGGCGTGGGGCAGCAGGACCCGGTCGCGGGCTTCGAGCAGGGTGTGGGACTCTACCTCGACGACGTCTACCTCGCCCGGCCCCAGGGCAACGTGCTGGATATCTACGACGTGGAGCGCATCGAGATCCTGCGCGGGCCGCAGGGAACGCTCTACGGCCGCAACACTGTCGGCGGCGCGATCAAGTACGTGACCCGCCGGCTCGACGACGAGCTGTCCGGCTCGTTGAAAGCCACCTACGGCAGCTATGACCAGACCGACCTCGTGGGCACCGTTTCGGCACCCCTCGGCGACAGCTTCCGCGTCGGCGGCACCATCGCCTCTTTCCAGCGCGACGGCTACGGCGAGAACAGGACCACCGGCCAGGACCAGTACGACAAGGACATCTTCGCCTACCGCCTGAGTGCGGAGTGGGAACCCAGCGACAGCCTGTTGCTGCGCTTCGCCTACGACAACACCGAGGACGACAGCAGCCCGGTGGCCGGCTACCGGCCCTACCCGGGTGCCTTCTCCGGTGCGCCGGTGCTGAAGGACATCTACGACAGCACCGCGGGCGCCGCGGACCTGCCATCGACTGCCGGCATTGGCGGGCGCAACGAATTCGAGGCCGATGGCTGGATGCTGTCACTGGACTGGGAGCTCAGCGAGGCCATCACCCTGCGCTCGATCACCGCGGATCGCGAGGATGAATTCAACACCGTGATCGACTTCGACGGTCTCGCCTCCATGGACCTCGACGCGCCCGGTATCTACGACAACGAGCAGTTCAGCCAGGAGTTCCAGCTGCTCTACAACAGTGATCGAATCCACCTGGTAACCGGTCTTTACTACCTCGATGCCAGTGCCGGCACCGAGTTCGATGTGGTACTTGGCACCATCATCCCGGGCGGCTTGTCCGCCTACAGCAAGGGTGTCGCCGAAACCGAGTCCTGGTCGGCCTTTGCCGACCTCACCTACGACCTGAGCGACAAGCTCTCGGTGGCCGTGGGGGGGCGCTATACCGAGGACAAACGCAGTGCCGATGTGTTCCGCGCCTCCTACCTGGGGCTGAGCTCCCCGGCCTTCGGCGGCAGCGGAGTGCAGTTGGGGGTCACCAGCGACTACAGCGCGGAGAAAACCTTCTACGACTTCTCGCCGCGGATCAACTTCAGCTATCGCTGGAATGACAGCGTGACCACCTACGCGGGTTACAGCCAGGGCTTCAAGGCCGGCATGTTCGACCCGCGCGGGGCCAACTTCGTCTTCGCCGACGTGGTCGACGGCGTCGCCCCGGAAAGCCTGGATTCCTTCGAGGTCGGGCTGAAATCGAGCTACTGGGACGGCCGTGCGATAACCAACATCGCCCTGTTCTACAGCGAGTACACCGATATGCAGGTGCCGGGATCGGCGGGGCTGGATACCGACGGTGACGGCATCAGCGATACCTTCGTCGGCACGCTGTACAACGCCGGCGAGTCGGAGATCTCCGGCATCGAGATCGAGGGCAATTTCCTGCTCACCGAGAACCTGAGCGTGCAGGTGGCGGCGAGTTTCCTCGACACCACCATCAACGAGTGGGTGGTCGACGGTGTGGATGTCTCCGACGAGGTGGTGATCCAGAACACCCCGGAGGAGATGGCTTACGTCGCCCTCAACTACAGCTTCGGCCTGTTCAGCGGCGATACCAACCTGAACCTCAACTGGTCCTACAAGGGCGATATCGCGCAGTTCGAGAGCCCGGTCCCGGAAATCGACCAGGAGGCCTACGACACCATCAACGCCAGCCTGGTCTGGACCAGCGCCAGCGGCGACTGGCTGCTGGGCGTGAACGGCAAGAACCTCACCGACGAGGAAATCAAGACTTCCGGTTATTGCTTTGGTACCACCTGCCCGACGACGCTCGGTCTCGAGAACAACACGACGGTGTTCTACGCGCCGCCGCGTACCATCAGCGCATCGGTTGAATACCGCTTCTAGGACGAGAGCCAGGTGGGTTAGCCGCGGGTTCGCCCGCGGCCTTTTTTCCCCTCCGCCAAACCGATTGTAACGAGACCTTGTTGTGAACAGATTTGAAAGCATTGCACCCCGGCTGCCGGAGATCCTTGCGCTGCATGGCAAGTGGCGCGCGGGCAAGGAGGCGGTAGTCTGCGAGGATGAGCGCTGGACCTGGTCCGAGCTGTGCGCAAAGAGCCACCGCTTCGCCCATGGCCTGATCGCCGCCGGGGTCACCCCCGGTGAGCGGGTGGCCGTGGTCATGTCGAACAGCCTGGAGATGGTCCAGGTACTGTGCGGCTGCATGGCCGCCGGCGCCTGCTCGGTGCCGATCAACCTGTCGGTGAGCGACGAGGGCCTGCTGGGCATGCTGCGCGACTCGGGCGCGGTCGCCGTGGTCACCACGGCCGACCAGTTGCCGCGACTGCAGGCCCTGGCTGCACAGCTCGCCCCGCAGTTGCGCCTGCGCCTGGCCACTGAAGCGGCGGGCGAATGGACTGCGCTGGCGCAATTCTGCGCCGGCCAGCCGACGGAACTCCCCGGGCTGCGCATCGGTGGCGATTCGCCGCTGAACATCATCTACAGCTCGGGCACCACCGGCATGCCCAAGGGCATCCTGCACAGCTTCGACTGCCGCCTGGCCTGGGCCTACGACCTCGCCATCGCCCTGCGCTACCACGGCGCGACGCGCAGCCTGTTTACCATCGGCCTGTACTCCAACATCTCCTGGGTGAGCATGCTGTGTACCTTCCTCGCCGGTGGTACCGCCGTCGTCTGTCGGCGTTTCGAGCCGGCGGAATCCCTGCGCCTGATACAGCGGGAGCGGATCAGCCACCTGGCCATGGTGCCGATCCAGTTCCAGCGCGTGGTGGAGGAACTGGAGCGCGGCGGCGGTGATGTCAGCAGCATGCAGGCGATGATGAGCTGTGGCTCGCCCCTGCGCGAGGGACTCAAGCGCGATGTCTTTCGCCACTTCAGCTGCGGGGTGATCGAGCTCTACGGGCTCACCGAGGGCATTATCACCACCCTGGAGCCGGAGGAGGCGGAGGGCCGCTGGGCCAGTGTCGGCCGGCCGCTGCTGGGCACCGATATCTGCATCGTGGACGACGCCGGTGAGGTGCTCGGCGCCAACCAGTCCGGCGAGATCGTCTCCCGGGCGCGCATCGCCATGCCCTGTTACTGGGGCCGGGACGATGCGACGGAGGACGCGCGCTATGTCGACGCCGATGGCCGGGAGTGGCTGCGCAGCGGCGATATCGGCTACTACGATGAAGAGGGCTACTTCTATATAGTCGACCGCAAGAAGGACATGATTCTCTCCGGCGGCCAGAACATCTACCCGCAGGATATCGAGGCGATACTGGTCCAGCACCCCGAGGTGAACGACACCGCGGTGATCGGCCTGGCCAGCCGGCGCTGGGGCGAGACCCCGGTGGCTCTGGTGGTGAGCGAGTCCGCGGATGCCAATGCTGACAGTCTGCGCGAGTGGGCCAACCAGCGCCTCGGCAAGCAGCAGCGTCTCGCCGATGTCATCCTGGTGGCGGAGTTGCCGCGCAATCCCAACGGCAAGATACTCAAGCGTGAACTGCGCGAGACCTTTGGAGACCGTGTCTATGAGTGAGTACAGCGATATCTGGTACCGCAGCGATGACGGCCTGCAGCTGTATGCGCGCGACTATCCCTGCCGGGGTGGAGATGAGGCGGCGAAAGTCGTCCTGTGCATGCACGGGCTGACCCGCAACTCCGCCGATTTCGGCAAGCTGGCGGCGCACCTGAGCGAGCGCTACCGCGTGCTGGCGGTGGACGTGCGCGGGCGCGGCAGGTCGGAGCGCGACCCCAACCCGGCCAACTACACCCCGCTCACCTACAGCCGGGACATGTTCGTCCTGCTCGATTTGCTGGACCTCCCCGAGGTCGTGCTCTGTGGCACCTCGATGGGCGGGTTGATGGCGATGTTGATGGCGGCCACCCAGCCGGCCCGGGTCAGCGCGATCATTCTCAACGACATCGGTCCCGAGGTCGATCCGCGCGGGCTGGAGCGCATACAGGCTTACGTCGGCAAGCCCAGGCCGGCGATCGCCACATGGCCCGAGGCGGCGCAACAGGCGCGGGAGATCAACGCCGTGGCCTTCCCCGAGTACGGCGATGAGGAGTGGCTGGAGTTCGCCCGACTCAGCTACCGCGAGGTGGAGGGCGTGCCGGTGCCGGCCTACGATCCCGCCATCGCCCAGCCGCTGCAGGCGAACACCGAGGCCGCGGTGCCCCCGGACCTGTGGCCGGTGTTCGGGTTGCTGCAGGCGATACCCCTGCTGGTCATCCGCGGCGAGATCTCCGATCTCCTGGCCAGCGAGTGCGTAGAGCAGATGCAGGCGCGCAAGCCGGACGTGCAGGTCACTGAAATCCCCGGCCGCGGTCACGCCCCCTCCCTGGACGAGCCTGCCGCGCGGCAGGCGATCGACAGCTTCCTGCAGGGCATCAACTGAACTTCACCGAGGCCGAAGTGTTCTATAGTACCTGCTGACGTACTGACACCTGGAGCTGCCCGTGAAGCCTGTTTACCGATCGCTGTTACCCATTTTGCTCGCCGCGACTGCCCTGGTCCTGTCGGCCTGCGGCAAGACTGACTCGCCATCCACCGCCCCGGCCGGGGCGGCCGCCCCCGAGGAGAGCGCCGTGTCGACCATAGAAGGTGAAGTGTTTTACCGCGAGCGCATGCTGCTGCCGCCGGGGGTCCAGGTGGAAGTCCAGCTGCAGGATATCTCCCGGGCCGATGCGCCGGCTGCGGTGATGGCCACGGTCATGCTCACACCGGAGGGCGGCCCGCCCTGGCCTTTCAGTATCAGCTACAATCCCGCCGAGATCGATTCACGCATGCGCTACGCCCTGCGGGCGACGGTGTCACGGGAGGGGCAGCTGCTCTTCACCAGCACGGATTACATCGATCCCTTTGCCGGCAACCCGGTACAGATCATGGTGCGCCGGGTCGGCGAACCGGTGCGCCCAGCGGCGGAGGCAGGAGCCGGGGCCCCGGCCGTTAGTGATGGTCCCGCCGCCTGGGTCCTCGCCACCCTTGGCGGCGAGCCCGCAGCCACCGGGGCCGGCGGCCGGCCGGTCGACCTGGTGCTGAACGAGGAAGCGAAGAGCGTCGCCGGATTCAGCGGCTGCAACCAGTACAGCGGCGGCTACCAGAGCGAGGGTGAGTCCAGCCACGGCACGCCGATCGCCTTCGGCCAGCTGGCCAGCACCATGCGCGCCTGTATGGATGGCGGCGAACTGGAACAGGCCTACCTGAAAATGCTCAGTACCGTCGATGCCTACCGCATGGAAGGTGACGAACTGGCCCTGCTCGCCGGCGACAGCGTGGTCGCGACCTTCAGGCTGCAGTAAGTCCTCCCGGAGGTGGCGCTGTTGTCAGCGCCACCTGCTTGCTATACTCGCCGTCCCCGCACTCCCGCTGTAGTCATGCACAAGCTTCGAGCCCTTCACAGTTTGCGTTTTGCCCGCCTGCTGACCCTGGTGGGCCTGCTCTGCGTGGCCGGCCTGCAGCTGCACGAAGCCGGTCACTGGCAGGATGCGACGGACTCCAGCAGTCACTGCCTGGTCTGTAAAAGCGCCTCCGCCATCGCGGTGGGCAGCGCACCGGCACTCCACCTGCCACAATTTGCCGCAGTAGCGCCCCAGGCAGATGCCCGGGCCGCGTTTCCGTCTGTAGCACACAGCGGCTTTCTCGCCCGGGGACCCCCTCACGCCTCCTGACGCCATCCCACCCGATTTCGACAGGAGAAAGTGATGAAACGCCTTAGCCCTATCGCCGCGGCCCTGTTCGCGGCGCAGGCGGCTGCAGAGCAGCTGCCCATGGAACACGTGCTGGTTTCCGTACCACTGCACAAGACCACCGCCGAAACCGCCCTGCCGGTAACCGTGCTGGCCGGCGACGAGCTGCACCGCTCGGTCGCCAGCAGCCTCGGCGAGACCCTCAACGACAAGCCCGGCCTCAGCAGCGCTTCCTTCGGCCCCGGGGTCGGCCAGCCGGTGGTGCGCGGCCAGCAGGGTGCGCGCGTGCGAGTGCTGCAGAACGGCACCAGCAGCGCCGATGCCTCGGCTATCAGCGCCGACCATGGCAACGCCCTGGAGCCGCTGCTGGCGGACAGCATCGAGGTGCTGCGCGGGCCCGCCACGCTGCTCTATGGGGGCGGGGCTATCGGCGGCGTGGTCAACGTGCTCGACAACCGCATCCCCACCGCCCTGCCGGGCGCGGCGGAGGGCGGCGTCGAGTACCGCTACGACAGCAGCGCAAACAGGAACACCGGTGTCGGCCGGCTCGACTTCGCCCTCGGCCAGCTGGCGGTGCACCTCGACGCCGTCGGCAGCGACTGGGAAGACCTGGAAATTCCCGGCGCCAGCGCACACCACGAAGGCGACGAGCACGACGCAGCGGAAGAGGCCGCCGTCGACCGGCTGCTGAATACCGCCGGCGACACGCGCAGTGCCACCCTCGGCGCCAGCTACCACTTCGACAGCGGCTTCTTCGGCCTGGCGGTCAATCGTCTGGAGAGTGACTACGGCATCCCCGCGGGTGCCCACGTCGGCCACGAGGAGCACGACGAGGACGAGGAGCCGCAGGATGGAGAGGAGCATGGCGACGTCAGCATCGAGATGGAGCAGACCCGTTACGACGCCACCCTTCACCTGCATGAACCGCTGCCGGGCGTTGAGGTGCTGAGCGGCTTCCTCACCCGCACCGAGTACGGCCACGACGAGGTCGAGTCCAGCGGCGAAGTGGGCACGCGCTACAGCAACGACAGCTGGGAGGGGCGGCTGGAACTGGTCCACCAGGACATCGGCCCGCTGCACGGCGTGGTCGGCCTGCAGGTCGTCTCAGGCGAGTTCAGCGCTCTCGGCGAGGAGGCCTTCATCCCGCGCACCGACCTGCTCGACATTGGCCTGTTCCTGCTCGAGGACTACCACACCGGCGACTGGCTGTTCGAGTTCGGCCTGCGCCTCGATCACGACTCGCGGGAGCCGGAGCAACTGGCACACAAGCGCGACTTCAACGCCGTCAGCGCCTCTGCCTCGGCCCTGTGGCAGTTCCGCCCCGCGTGGCAGGCGGGCCTGTCCCTGTCCCGCGCCGAGCGCGCCCCGGCGATCGAGGAGTTGTACTCCAACGCGACCGCGGTGAGCCCGGAGGGCTGGATCGAGCACGCCGCCACCGGCAGCATCGAGCTGGGTGACAGCGACCTCGATACGGAAGTCTCCAACAACGTGGATCTTTCCCTCGACTGGCAGGGCGACGGCAACTACGCCAGCCTGAGTCTCTACTACAACGATTTCAGCGACTACATCGGCCTGTTCGCGACCGGGCAGGAGTGGCAGGAAGTGCCGGTTTACCAGTACCGCCACAGCGACGCCGAGTTCTACGGCGCCGAGGCCGAGGCCGAGTTCGCCGTGGCCAGCACCGCTGCCGGCGAGGTGCGCCTGCGCCTCTTCGGCGACAGCGTACGCGGCACCCTCGACGGCGGTGGCGACGTCCCGCGCCTGCCACCGCTGCGTCTCGGTGCCCGCCTCGCCTGGACCACCGATGCGCTGGAACTGTGGGGCCAGGTCCTCAAGGCCGCCGACCAGGACCGCCCCGGTGACAACGAGGAGGTCACCGAGGGCTATGTCCGCTGGGACATGGGCGCGGAGTACCGCCTGCCACTGGGTTCCACGGAACTGCTGCTCTTCGGCAAGCTGAACAACCTCACCGACGAGGAGATTCGCCTGAGTACCTCGTTCCTGCGTGAGGTGGCGCCGGAGGCGGGGCGGGGGATCGAGGCTGGACTGCGGCTGCGCTTCTAGCGTTCAGTGGTAGCTTGAAACCCGCATCCAGCGGTGCATTGTCCCGCGCTGCGACGACAGCGTTTATAGTCTTCGCACAGAACAATGCACCGCTGGATGCTCAGGCCTCGCGTAATTCCCTTTCGTTATGGCACGGCACAAGACTGTGAGCCGGATAGCTTCCACGCAGCGACTATAAATCTTTTGGAGCGAAGTGGGAGCTATCCGGTTCACAGTCGTACTACGAAGCGCCCGAAAGACATCCTAAAACACCAACACCAGCGATTTTCCCCGGCGCCAAAAACAGAAATTTGCTAGAGTCCACAGCACAAGAGAACAGCAGCGTGCAGAAAGCAATGAGCCAACCCATCATCGTCGGCATCAGCGGCGCCTCGGGCATCGTCTACGGCGTGCGCGCACTGCAGATGCTGCGTGCGCAGGGCGTGGAGACACACCTGGTGATGAGCAAGTCCGCCGAGCTCACCCTGCATCACGAACTCGACATGAGCCTCGACGAAGTCAAAGCCCTGGCCGACCAGTTCCACCCGATCAAGGACGTCGGCGCCTCCATTGCCAGCGGCTCCTTCGTCACCGCCGGCATGCTGGTCGCACCCTGTTCCATTCGCAGCATGTCCGAGATCGCCAGCGGCGTGACCTCGACCCTGCTCACCCGCGCCGCGGACGTGGTGCTCAAGGAGCGCCGCCGGCTGGTGCTGATGGTGCGCGAGACCCCGCTGCACACCGGCCACCTGCGCACCATGACCCAGCTGTCGGAGATCGGGGCGGTGATCGCACCGCCGGTACCGGCGTTCTACACCCGGCCGCAATCACTCGATGCGGTGGTGAGCCAGACCGTGGGGCGGGCGCTGGAACTGTTCGGCCTGCAGATCGACGGGCTCGAGCGCTGGCAGGGGCACTGACCCGATCCGGTCTACAGTAATAACAGAATCATCGCGGAGCAGAAGCATGGACCAAGCGGATATCCACCCCCAGTTGCTGGCGGATGCACACTACCTCGGGCAGCTGCCCACCGGGGCGCTGTTGCTGCACCGCAACGCCAGCCTGCCCTGGGCGATCCTGGTGCCGGAGACGCGGCTCACCGACTTCCTCGACCTGCCGGAGGAACATCGCAACGCGGTGCTCGCCGACTGTGCCCAGGTGTCGGGCATGATCAAGTCGGTGCTCGGTTACGCCAAGGTCAACTTCGCCGGCCTCGGCAACCAGGTGCCGCAGATGCACCTGCACATCATCGGCCGCGCTGAGGGCGATGCCTGCTGGCCGCAGCCGGTGTGGGGCAATCTGCCTCCCGGTGGCGGTTACGAGCGGGCGATGCTGGAGGAGTGGCAACAGGACATGGTGCGCCTGGCCGGGCTGGTGCCCGCGCCGCTGGAAGCCTGAACTGCCCATGAGCAAGCGGGTATTTGTCACGCACCGGCTGCCGGGCGAGCGCTTCCGGCACCTGGGCGAGGCCTGCGAACTCGGCCTCTGGGAGGGGCCGGGACTGATCAGCGCCGGGCAACTGCGTGAGGAACTCGCCGGCTGTCGTGGGCTGGTCTGCCTGCTGACCGATAAAATCGATGCCGCACTGGTCGATGCCATGCCCGACCTGGCCTTTGTCTCCAGCATGTCGGTCGGTGTCGATCACGTCGACGTGGCCGCGCTCACCGCGCGCGGTATCCCCCTCGGCCACACTCCCGGCGTGCTGGTCGAAACCACCGCTGATACCGCCTTCGCCCTGCTGCTCGCCACCGCCCGCCGGGTGGTGGAGGCGGACGCCTTCGTGCGCGCCGGGCAGTGGACGCCGGACCGGGCCTGGGCGCCGGAGTTTTTCGTCGGTGCCGATGTCGGCGGCGCGACCCTCGGCATCATCGGCCTCGGCGCGATTGGCCAGGCGGTGGCGCGGCGCGCGCTGGGCTTCGGCATGCGTGTACTGGCCTGGAACCGCAGTGCGCGCAGCGTGCCCGGTGTCGAGCAGGTCGGCCTGGAGGAGTTACTGGCGGCGAGCGATTTCGTCTCGCTGCATGTCGCGCTGACGGCCGAGACCCGCAATCTTCTCGACCGGCGGCGGATCGGGCAGATGAAGCCCGGCGCGATCGTGATCAATACCGCCCGCGGCGGCGTGCTGGATGAGGCGGCGCTGGCCGCGGCCCTGCGCGACGGTCAGCTGGGCGGCGCCGGCATCGACGTGTTCGAGCGCGAGCCGGTGGCGCGGGACAACCCGTTGCTGACCGCGCCCAATGTGGTGGTGGCGCCGCACATCGGCAGCGCCACGCGCAAGACCCGGGCGCGGATGGCGGACATGGCGGTGGACAACGCGCTGGCGGCACTGGCTGGCGAGCCGATGCCGCACTGTGTCAACCCCGAGGTTTACGCGGGACCCTAGCTGGCGTCCGGCAGGGTGCTCAGGCCCTTGCGAATCCCCTTGCGAATAATGCCGGTGAGTTTGTCCGGGTCGGTCTCGTTGGCATTTTCCACGATCTTGGTAATCACCACGTGCCAGACTTCCTTGTGGCTGGCGGCGTCGTTCAGCTGCAGGGCGATGTTGTAGGTTTCGCGCACGCCGGAGAGCGCGTAGGCGTTGTCGACCATGGCCTGGTCGATCTGCCGGTTGGGCCGCGCCGAGGGAATCGGGTCTACGGCGCCGTGGGTGTTCTGGCTGCCCACCCCGTCGAGAAAGCCGGGGCCCTGCAGGTAGTCGACGCTGAACTGGGCCTGCGCCGGGTCGAGCAGGTAGCCCTTGTCCGCCAGCGCGGCGTTGATTTCCCGGCGCATGATGTTGTCCATCAGGAAATCGGAGCTACCGCTGTTGGCGCTGTTCTGCAGCGGTTCGCTGCGCCACTTGTAGTACTTGTAGTTGCCGGCGGCAAAGGCCGCGGTGTCCGATGGTTGGGTCTCGATACCGCCGCAGGCGGCCAGCAGTGCTGCCAGCAACAGGCTGGTGAGGGCGGGGAAAATACGCATTGATTGCCTCGGAAAGCTTGGAAGGTTATGTCTCGAATCCTAGCAGGGGAGTGCGCTGGCAGCCAGAAATGCCGCACGGGGAATACTCCGTGCGACAAATTTCCGTGCGGTTGCTCGCAGATCGGCGCGGTTCGCGGCGAGAAACTGGCAAAAAAGCCATTTTTTTCTGCGAGCATTAGCTAGTTGCTGCTAGCCTTGGCCCAAAGAGCGCAGTTATTTATCTTTCCGGGGGACGGAATGATCTCGAAGAAACTGATACGCACTGACCTCAACCTGCTGGTAGCGCTGCAGATCCTGCTCGAGGAACGCAACGTGACCCGGGCCGCCGAGCGCCTGGCGGTCAGCCAGCCGGCGCTGAGCAAGACCCTGCAGAAGCTGCGCGATTCCTTCGAGGACGAACTGTTCACCCGCACCGCCCACGGCCTGGTGCCGACGCCCCGCGCGGAGGAACTGGCGGCGGAACTGCCCCGGCTGCTGGAAACCGTGGAGCGCGTGCTCGGCGATGCCGAGTTCGACCCGGCGACCTACAGCGGCACCTTCAAGTTGCTGCTGCCGCCGATCCTCTGCGAGGCGCTGCTGCCCGGCCTGATCGCGGAGCTGCACGCCTGCGCCCCGGGAGTGCAGGTGATCACCGCGGAAATCACCCCGGATTACCAGGAGCAACTGAAAAAGGGTGAGGTGGACTTCGCCGCCTTCGTGGCGATGGACACCGGGCGCGACATCCACGCCGAGCCGATCACCACCCTGGCGCCGCGCTGTTACATGCGCCGGGAGCACCCGCTGACCCGGAAGAACAGTCTCAGCCTGCAGGATTTCCTCGACTTTCCCCACCTGCGACTCTACCTGCCGCGGCTGACCCGCGAGAACACTTCGATGGTGGATGATGTATTGGGACAGTACGGGGTCCACCGCAATATCGCCCTGGAGACCACCCAGTTCGCCTCGGCGGTGGGGGTGCTGGCGCGCACCGATTGCCTGCTGGTGGCGAACGCGGGCTTCGAGGCCTCGGGTCTGTACAGTGACCTGATCAGCGGTCGCGAACTGCCCGCGGAGCTGCAGCGCATGATTCGCAATACCCACAGTACCAACCGCGGCAGGATGTCGTTGCTGCGGCACACCCGTACCTCGCGCAGCGCGCCGCACCAGTGGATGCGCGGCCTGCTGATGAAGCACCTCAACGGGCCGGGGGAACTGGCGGAAAACGCGCCGCCGCTGAAGGCGATCTCCTGATCCGCTTGCCAGCTTTCAGTCTTCCGGCAGGGTCCCCGCCGCGTTGACGATGTCCTGTACCCCCTGGGCCTTCTCCAGCGACTGCTGGTAACCCTGTGGTATGGCGGTCTCGGCGTCCTCGCCGCCGGCGGCCGTGTAGAGCAGCCAGCCTATGGCGCCGAGGGCCAGAATCATTCCCAGTAGTCGCATGCCTTAACTCCCGCGTGGGCTCGCACTCATTCTGCGCCGGCGAGTAGCAGGCTGTCGAGCCCGCTGAGGCGCTCGTAATCGTAGGCGGAAATGCGGAACAGCCGCGGGTACTGGCTGCTGCGCAGGAAGTGTTCGTCTCCCTGCCGGTAGAACTCCAGGCTGGCGGTACCGGTGAGGGACTCCACCTCGAGCAGCATGTCGGCCCGTGACGGCTGCAGTTCCGCCGCGCTTTCCTCGCTCGCGATACCCTCGACCCGCAGTTGTCGCAGCGCCGCCAGCAACGCCTGGACCACTTCTTCCGCGGGCTGTTTGCCGCTGCCGAGGCGCCACTCGCCGCTGTGCCACTGCAGGCTGTAGCCGTCAGCGCTGATGCGCAGGGGGGCGCGGACCTGCAGCAGGTCGGGGCTTACCCACTCGCCGGCGCGGCTGGGCAGCTCGTGGCGGTTGAGGAAGATACTGTAGATGGCATCGTCGCCGGCGCGGCGGGCGTGCAGCTTGCGGAAGCCGGGTGAGGTGCCGAGGTAGACCGCGCCGAGCTCGCGGCCCTGGGCGGAGAGTGTGATCTTGCGCCGGAAGCGGTAGGAGGCGACCTGCAAGCGCTGGCGCGCCGCGCCGCTGCGCGCCACCACCCAGCCGGGCTCGGTATCGGTAAGCGCCTGCAGCAGGGCCTCGACCCGCTCCGCGTTGGCCGGCAGTCCGTCCAGTTCCGGCAGCGCCCAGTAACGCCCGCGCTTGCTGATCAGTGCGCTGTCGCCGCTGCCATCCTCCAGCCGGATGCTGTCGACCACATAGCCCCGGGTATCCAGCAGCCAGGGCGTAGACCGGGCCCGCTGCTGCTCCTCGCGCTGCTGCAGCCAGCCGAGCAGCGCGAGCTGCGCCAGCAGCAGGGTGAGCAGGAAGACGCCGGCGCGGTTCACAGCCCCAGCTCCCGCCGGTACCAGGCCCGGCGCCGGCGCCGCAGCAGCCAGGCGCCGCCGGCCAGCAGCAGTAACCAGGCCAGCGCCGCGGCGTAGTTGAACAGTTCGAGGGCGAGGCGCATCCCCGGCTCCATCGGCGGCAGGGTGCGGTTGAAATGGGCGCGGGCGCGAATGTGCAGCAGGCGATCCTCGCGCAGCGACCAGTCGAGGGTATTGTTCAGCAGCACCAGCGGGCTCAGGTACTGGGTGCCGCTGGCCTGTACCAGGGCGCCGAGCAGGCGGTCGCTGAGCAACTCGTTGGAGGGGTAGATGATCAGGCGGGCGGATTCCGGGGCGCGGCGCAGGAATTCCCGCGGCTGCTTGCTGCCGCGGGCCAGCGCCGCGGGCGCATGCTGGAAATAGGATTCGAAGCGTCCCTGCAGCAGGGCGCCCAGCCACTGGCGCTCGCGTTGGCTCGGGCCCTGCCACTGCTCGCCCTCGCGCGGCGCGATCAGCGGCTCGCTGTCCACCCAGGCCTCGGGGCTGCTCCAGAGCAGCGGGGTCACGCGGATGCTGTCGTGGTGCTCGACCTGCAGCGGCGAGGCCCAGGGCATGGTCAGCTGGGGCAGGTTGCGGGTGATCGGGTGCTCGGCCAGCCCGCGCGCGCGCAGGTCGATGAAATAGGGGTAGTCGATGATCTGCAGGTTGCCCGCCGCGCTGTCATCGCCCGCCCGTTGTACCGGCACCGGGAAGCGGCCGTGCTGCTCGTCCATCACCAGGCCCGCGCCGAGGCGGATGCCGAGGTGTTCCAGCCAGCCGTTGAGGCCGCTGGAGAACGCGCGCAACTCGAGGCCATGCTCACCGGGCGCGACCGACCAGCGGGAGCTGGCGAGCACCACCGTGCCGCCGCGCATCAGGAACTGGTCGATGGCGAACACCGCCACCTCGTCGAGGTTTTCCGGTGCGGCGATTACCAGGATGTCGGCTTCCGCGCTGACCTCGCCATCGCGCAGGCTTTCCTCCACCACGCTGTGCTCGCGGGCGATGGTCTCGCGCAGCTGGGCGAAGCTCGGCCCCTGGGGGTTGCGGCGGGCGAGTTCCGGGTGGGTGCGCGGGGCGACCAGCGCCACACTGCGGGTGAAATTGCGGGCGAAGCGGCGCAGGCCGGCGTCCAGGGCGAGGCGGAAATCCGCGGGGTTGAAAGTGCCGCCCGGCAAGCGCACGACCTGCCTGGAGTCGGCCAGGGTGAGGTAGAAATAATAGGGTTCGTCGAGTGACTCATCCTCGCTGGGGGTGAAGCCCCACTCACTGGCGATACGCTGCGCCAGCGCCCCATCGCCGTCCTCCGGGTGCAGGAAGCGGAAGCTGAACTTGCCGTCGGCGGCGGCCACCGCCTCCTCGAGGGTGCTCTCGACCATGGCCCGGTAGTCGCGCAGGGCCTGCGGCAGGCGCGCGTCGGCGGAGACATAGCCGATGAATTCCACCGGCTCCTCGATGCCGGCAAACAGGTTGCCACCGGCGCGGTAGTTGGACACCACGTCGCGGATCGCGCTGGTGATGTCGTACTCGGGGTTGCGCAGCAGCACCTCGGGACGCCCGCTGGTGGCGGTGCGCACCTCGATCAGGTCGTTGAAACTGAGCACCCGGTACTCGGTGGCGTATTGCACCAGCACATGGAACCAGGCGTTGACCAGCGAGCTCTGGTGGCGGTCGGCCACCTGTATCGGCGTCGGCCGCATGCCGTAGTGCTTGAGCGCTTCCTGCTCGATCTCCGGGTGGTCGGCCGGGTCGATGAACTCGACCTGCACATTGCCCCCGGCTGCCTCCGCGTACTCCTCGATCAGGTCGCGCAGCTGGGGTTCCAGCGGCGCCAGCAGGCTGTGGTTGCGGGCGCTGAAATAGCCGCGGATCAGCACCGGCTCGCGCAGTTGCCCGACCAGTTCCCGGCTGGTGTCGGAAAGACTGTAGAGCTGCCCCCGGGTGATGTCGGCGCGCAGCGTGGGGAGCCTGTCCAGCCACAGGTTGGCCACCAGCAGGTTGGCCAGCAGGAGGGCGATAGCGATGCGCAGGTGGCGCTGCCGCGGTGTGGTGGCGAGCCGCGCCCAGCCGACTTTCTCCAGGCCGTAAATCGTCAGGCCGAGAAAGCCCGCCCACAGGCTGAGGTAGTAGAACAGGTCGCGCAGGTCGATGACCCCGCGGGTGATGCTCTGGAAGCGCGAGCCGCTACCCAGCTGGCGCAGCAGCTCCGCCTGTTCCACGGTGAAGAAACCGGTGAACAGGTCGCTGCCGATGAGGTAGAGGCCGCCGCACAGGGCGACGCTGCCGATCAGCGCCACCACGCTGTTGTCGGTGCGCGCCGAGACGCACATGCCGATGGCGAGGTAGGCGGCGCCGAGCAGCAGGCTGGCGAGGTAGCCGGCGAGCACCGGGCCCCAGTCGAGATCGGCGACCAGGGCGACGGTGAGCGGCAGCGGCAAGGTGGCAACCAGTGCCAGGCAGAGCAGGGCGAAACTGGCGTAGAACTTGCCGAGGGCGAAGCGCCACAGGGGGCTCGGCTGTACCAGCACGTGCTCCAGGGTGCCGCTGCGGCGCTCTTCGCTCCAGCTGCGCATGCTCAGCGCGCTGCACAGGAACACCAGCAGCAGCGGCATCCACTCGAACAGCGGGCGCACGTCGGCGATGTTGCGGGCGAAGAAGGACGCCGCCCAGAAGACGATGAACAGGCTGCAGGCGGCGAACCCGCCGAGGCACAGCCAGGCCGCGGGTGAGGCGAAGAACAGGCCCAGTTCCTTGCGCGCGACCCGCCGCGCTACCGGCCTAACGTCCATTGCCGATCACCTCTGCAAACACCTCTTCGAGACCGCGGGTGGCGGGCTCGAGGCCGTAGAGCCGGGCGCCGGATGCCAGGACACGCTGCGCCAGCACAGTGGCGAAGGCGTCCGGATCGACTTCCGCTTGCAGGTGGATCTGCCAGCACAGCCCGCGCTCGCAGGGCCTGTGCTGGTAGCCGGTGATCTCCCCCAGGGCGCTGAATACCGGCTGCAGGGCCGCCAGGGTGTCGTCGGTGTAGAGGCGCAGGCCCTGGCCGCTGCGCAGTTCCGCCAGCGGCTGGTCGAGGGCCAGCTGCCCGTTGCGCAGGATCAGCACCCGGTCGCAGACCGCGTCCACCTCCTGCAGGATGTGGGTCGAGATGATGACCGTGGCCCGCTGCGCCAGCTGCCGGATCAGCTCGCGCATCTGCAGGGTCTGCGCCGGATCGAGGCCGTTGGTCGGCTCGTCGAGGATCAGGTAGCGCGGCCGCCCCAGCACGGCCTGGGCAACGCCGACCCGCTGGCGCTGGCCGCGGGAGAGGCGGCCGATGGTGTGCAGCGCGAGCTCGAGGATGTCGGTGGCGCGCAGCGCCTCGCGCACCGCGCGCAGGCGCTCGCCGGGCTCGATGCCGCGGGCGGTGGCGGCGTAGTCGAGGTAGTCGGCGACCATCATTTCCGGGTAGAGCGGCAGGTCTTCCGGCAGGTAGCCGAGTTGCCGCTGGATGCAGTAGGCGTTCTGGCCGAGGCTCTCGCCATCGACCAGGATGTTGCCCGTGGTCGGCTCGAGGTAGCCGCTGAGCATGCGCATGATAGTGGTCTTGCCGGCGCCGTTGGGGCCCAGCAGGCCGACGATTTCGCGGTCCCCGATCGTGAAGGAGACATTGGAAACGGCGGTTGCACGGCCGAACTGCCGGCTGAGGTGACTGGCCTCGATCATCGCCTGCTACGCTGCCTTCAGTTGCCGGTCCAGGGTTCGCGCATGGTGACGAACTCTTCTGCAGCGGTGGGGTGAATACCGATGGTGCTGTCGAACAGGGCCTTGGTGGCCCCCGCCTTGAGGGCGATGGCGATGCCCTGCATGATCTCGCCGGCGTCCGGGCCGACCATGTGCACGCCGACCACGCGGTCGGTTTGCTTGTCGACGATGAGCTTCATCAGGCTGCGCTCGTCGCGCCCGGACAGGGTGTGTTTCATCGGCTTGAAGGTGCTCTTGTAGATCTCGACCTCGCCGAACTCCTCGCGGGCTTCCTCCTCGGTAAAGCCGACGGTGCCGATGTTCGGCTGGCAGAACACGGCGGTGGGGACGAAATCGTACTCCGGCGCGGCATCCAGTGCGCCGAACTGGCGGCGGGCGAAAGCCATGCCCTCCGCCAGTGCCACGGGGGTGAGCTCCATCCCGCCGGTGACATCGCCGAGGGCGTAGATGGAAGGTTCGCTGGTCTGGAAGTTGGCGTCCACGGCAATGCAGCCGGACGCGTCGAGGTCGACACTGACATTCTCCAGCCCCAGGCCCTGCAGGTTCGGTTTGCGGCCGGTGGCGTAGAGCACCGCGTCCGCGACCAGCGCCTCGCCGCTGTCGAGAACGACACGCAGGCCCGAGGCGGTGGGCGTGATGCTCTGGACCTGGGTGTTGAAACGCAGGTCGACGCCGCTCTTGGCAATCTCCTGGGCGGCGTGGCGGCGCACGTCGGCGTCGAAGCCGCGCAAAAACAGCGGGCCGCGATAGAGCTGGGTGACGTCGGCCCCCAGCCCGTTGAAAATCCCGGCAAATTCAACGGCGATATAGCCGCCGCCGACGACCACCAGGCGCTCGGGGAAGTGCTCGAGGTCGAAGACCTCGTTGGAGGTGATGGCGTGTTCACTGCCCGGGAACTCGGGCACGTAGGGCCAGCCGCCGGTGGCGATAAGGATGCGCCCGGCAGTGATGCTGCGGCCGGCGACTTCCACGCTGTGGGGGCCGGTGATGCGCGCCCGGCCCTCGATGATTTTTGCGTCGGCGCCAGTAAGGATGTTGCGGTAGATCGCGTTGAGGCGGGAAATCTCGGTCTGCTTGTTGTCGCGCAGGGTAGGCCAGTCGAACAGCGGGGTGCCGCTTTCCCAGCCAAAACCCTCGGCGTCGCGGAAGCCCTTGCCGTATTCGGCGGCATAAACGTAGAGCTTTTTCGGCACGCAGCCGACGTTGACGCAGGTGCCGCCGAGGTAGAGGTCCTCCGCCACGGCGACCCGTGCACCGAAGCCCGCAGACATCCGGGCGGCGCGCACACCGCCGGAGCCGGCGCCAATCACGAAAAGATCATAGTCGTATGCGGACACCTGGAGTTCCTTTCTTATTCCCCGCTCTAGTGTATCAGCAGCGCGCCCGGCCCTGAAACGACGCACTGTGAGGAAGCAAAAAAACTTGTATCACCGGGGGAGGCCGCTACCATTGTGCCCGGCGCCATTGCGCAGACTGCGCCGCGCGCTGCCCGACAGCAATGCAAACCAAGGTGAAACAATGAACAAACGGCTTACCGGAGCGCTGTTCTCCGGCCTATTGGCGTTCGGCGCTGCACTGGCGTCGGCGCAGGAGGCGGCGGACGCAGCGCCGGCTCCCGTGGTTCCCGATGAAGTGATCATGCTCGATGGTTCCCGCCTGCTGGGCAAGGTGCTCAGCCTCCGTGACGGCAAGCTGAAACTGGAAACCGACTTTGCCGGCACCCTGAGTATCCCGATGGACAAGATCAGCGGTATTCGCACCGCAGACGCAGTGGTGATGGCACTGGCCGACGATACGGTGATCGAGGGCCAGCCCCTGGTGGTCGAGGAGCAACAGGTGGTGATAGCCGGCCCGGTCGCCAGCGCGGCGCCGCTGGCGCTGGAGGACCTGTCGCTGGTCAACCCCGAGCCCTGGGAACTGGGCCAGGGCTACATGTGGAAGGGCCTGGTCAACTTCGCCCTGACCATGGAGCGCGGCAATACCGATACCGATGAACTGGACTACCGCCTGGAGAGTATCTGGCGCAGCGAGCAAGACCGTTTCACCCTGCGCTTCAACGGCGAGATCGACGAGGCCAACGGCCTCAAGAGCGCGGAAAACTGGAACATACAGGGCAAGTACGACTACTTCTTCGACGGCCCGACTTACGGCGGCGTGCAGGCCTATGCTGAAAACGATCGCTTCGCCGACCTGCGCCTGCGCTACTACGTTGGCCCCTACATCGGCCGCGACTTCCTCACCGACCCGGCGCTCAGCCTGTCCGCGGATGTCGGTGTCGCCTATGTCAGCGAGGACTTCTACGTCGCCGAGGACAAGGACTACCCCGGCGGTACCTGGAACATCAACCTCAGCAGCAATTACCTGGGCGGTGATTCACGGCTCTACTTCCTGCAAAACGGCCTGTGGAACTTCGACAATACCGAGGACGTGGTGATCAACAGTACCTTCGGTCTCGCCTTCCCGCTGCTGTGGAACTTCGAGGCGGCGGCGGAAGTGCTGCTGGAGTATGACTCAGGGGTCCCCGACGACGTCGAGGAACTGGACCAGACCTACTCGGTGCGCCTCGGCTATACCTGGTAAGCCCGGGCCGGAAACAAAAATGGCGGCCAGGTGGCCGCCATTTTTTTAACTGCTGAAGCCGGGGGTCAGCGGCTGCCGCGCAGCAGGCGGCGGAACCAGTCGGCCCAGGTTTCGTGCTTGTAGTCGGTGAATTCGCCGGCATCCATGAACATGCCGTGCTCCGCGCACTCCTCGAACCAGATGTGCTTCTGCTTGGGGTCCGAGCGCTTTTCCATCTGCTTGCCGCAGCGCGGGCAGGAGATATCCTCGACGGCGTCCCACTTGCGACCCTCCGAGGCCGCGCCGAGATCGAGGGCATCGCCCATCCACTTGCCTTTCAGGGCGTCCGCCTCACCGGTATCGAACCACAGCCCCTGGCAATGGGTGCAGCGGTCTATGGTGACGTCACCGTAGGTGACCTCGTTCATACCGTGGCCGCACTTGGGGCATTTGATACTGTGTTCTTCAGCGCTGAATTCCATCGTCGTATCCCTGTGGTCTTTTTGCTTGGTTGGCTGAGCGTGTTGTCTGTGCTGGCGCCGTAAGGTGCGAGTCTAGCCGATAAACACTGCGACTGTCCTCCCGCGCGGGCGTAATTTCAGTCCGCTGCTATTTGGAATTATGATACGCGGCCCAGCATGAAACAAGCGAAGGCTGCGCGCCTCGGATAAAGGAGTCCCCATGCGTAAGTTGTTCACTGCGATCCTTCTCGTTGCGAGTGCCCCCGGCGTACTGGCCGCAGGTGAGGGGCAGCAGTATTTCGCCGTGTGCGCCAGCTGCCACGGCCAGAATGCAGAGGGTAACCAGGCCCAGGGAGCGCCGCGCCTGAACCATCTCGCCCCGGTATACCTCTCCGCGCAGCTGGAGAAGTTCCGCAGCGGCCAGCGCGGCAACGCAGGGGAGTCGCCGGCGGCCCAGGCTATGGCCGGCATGGCGAAAAGCCTGCCGGACACCGCGGCTGTACACGCGGTGGCGGACTACATCGCCACGCTGGACAGTGCACCCTCGCCGGTAACCGTCAGTGGCGATAGCGCCCTGGGGGCGGATTACTACAAGCAATTGTGCGGTGCCTGTCACGGGGCCGCGGCAGAGGGCAACCGGGCCCTGCACTCGCCGCGCCTGGCCGGCAGTGACGACTGGTACCTGCTGGCGCAGCTGGAAGCCTTCCGCGAGGGTTCGCGCGGCAGTGACCAGGCGGATATGAGCGGGCGGCAGATGCGCGCAATGGCCGCCACCCTGCCCGGCGCCGAAGCGCTGCGCGATGTGGTGAGCTACCTGCGCAGCCTGGCCGAAGCGGAGTAGGGATGCGGGCGGTTCTCGCCCTGGCGCTACTCCTGCTGGCGTTTGGCGCCCGCGCGGGGGAAGCCGGGTTTGAACTCGCCAGCCATTGCCCGCCGGGCTTCGAGCGGGTTGACGGGCGCTGCTTCCTGCGCAGCCTCTACCAGCAGTACGCCTCGCTGCAGTCCGCCGGCGTGGGCGGCCTGACCAGCGGCCTGCCCGCGCTGCGCGACGGCTTCACCCCGCAGCAGATCGACCTCGGTCGCTACCTGTTTTTCGACCCCCTGCTGTCGGCGGACCGCCAGCTGGCCTGCGCCAGCTGTCACGTGCCAGAGCTCGGCTTTGCCGACGGCCGGGGGCGCAGTGTCGGCGCCGGCGGGACTGAATTGCAGCGCTCCGCACCCAGCCTGTGGAATGTCGCTTTTTTCCAGCGCCTGTTCTGGGACGCGCGCGCGGCCTCCCTGGAGGAGCAGTTGCAGGGGCCGCTCTACGACCCGAAGGAGATGGCCAACTCACCGCCAGTGCTGCTCGCCGACCTCAACCGCAGCGAGGCCTATCGTGACCTGTTCGCGGCCGCATTTCCCCAGGAGGCTGATGCGGAGCAGGGCGGTATCACGCTGCCGCAGGTCTACACCGCACTGGCGGCCTTCGAGGCCTCGCTGATTTCCCTCAACAGCCGATACGACCAGTACGCCCACGGCTACGCCGCCGCGCTTACGCCCGCGGAACTGGAAGGGCTGAACGTGTTCCGCTCCTTCGTCGCCCGCTGCGCCGAATGCCACACACCGCCGCTGTTCAGCAACCAGCAACTGGCGGTGATCGGGGTGCCGGAAGCGCCGGGGGTGCCGCTGGATCCCGGGGCCCAGGCCGCGACCGGCGATGCCAGCCTGCGCGGCGCCTTCCGGGTGCCCAGCCTGCGCAACGTGGCGCTAACCGCGCCCTACATGCACGCGGGGAATTTCCCCACGCTGCGCGAGGCGGTGGCCTTCTATAACGGCGGTCGCGGCCACGCGGTGCCGGAAGGGGAGCAGCTGAATATCCACTGGCACATCTGGAACCCGCAGTTGGGCGCCGCGGAACTGGACCGCTTGGTGGATTTTCTCGCCACGCTGACGGACCAGCGCTTCATGCCGCAGGTTCCAGCACAATTGCCTTCGGGCCTGAGCCCGGTCCACAATCGGCCGGTGCCCGCAGCGGAGCGCCAGGGAGAATAACAGCATGCGTAAACTGATGATCGCCGTGATCGGCCTTGCGGTACTGGGGGCCGGCTACCTGCTGGGCAAACAGGGCCAGGTGCAGGTGACCGTGATAAAAGTGAAGGAAGAGCCTGCCGCGGAATTCAGCTCTGCCGGCAGCGCCGCCGTGGGCGAACACGAGGCCAACGCGGTGCGGCGCCTGGCCACGCCGACCAGCGGAGAGGTGCTGGTGGTGCGCGACGGCGAGTCGATCCAGGACGCGGTCAGCGCAGCCGGGCCCGGCGCGGTGATCAAGGTGCTCCCCGGCACCTACCGGGAAACCGTCTACATCGACAAGGACAACATCACCCTGTCGGGGGTGATCGAGGGCGGCGCCTACCCCGTGCTCGAGGGCGAGGGGGTGCGCAACGACGCCATTCTCTACTCCGGCAATGGCACGACTATCGAGAATTTCTACATCACCCATTACAAGGGCAACGGGGTGATGGGGCAGGCCGGCAACAACTTCATCATCCGCAACAATATTGTCGTCGATACCGGGGTTTATGGCATTTTCCCCCAGCTCGGCAAGAACGGCATCGTCTCCCACAACGTGCTCTCGGGGATCGAGGACGCGGCGATCTACATCGGCATGTCGGACAACGTCGACGTGGTCTACAACCGTGTATTCGAGAGCGTGGCGGGCATCGAGATCGAGAATAGCCGCTCGGCGCTGGTCGAGGCCAACTACGTCTACAACAACACCGGCGGTATTCTCGCCTTCGTCACACCGGGGCTGCCGATCAAGACCTGCGGCGACGTGATCGTGCGCAACAATTTCATCATCGACAACAACCATGAAAATTTTGCCATTCCCGGCTCCATCGTCGCCAATGTGCCCGCCGGCACCGGCATCTTGATCATGGCCTGCGATGACGTGGTCATCGAGGGCAATATCATCACCGGCAACAACTCGGCGGGTATCATCTTTACCGACTTCACCCTCGCCACCAATATTCCCAACGATCCGGAGTCAGAGCCCAACCCGGATCGCCCCAAGCTGCTGGACAACCTGATGCACGCCAACGGTCTCGACCCGGCGGCGGTGGTGCGCGCCTACCTGGCGACGGAGTTGCAGACCCGCGGGCCGGACATTGTCGACACGGTGGGCATGGATAACGGCTGCATCCTCAACGCGTCGCGCTACCGCACGATGGGCCTGGAAAACTACAGCGAGTGCGAGTTCGACACCACGGCCAATGTGGCCAGTTACACCCTGCCCGAAGCGGTTCCGGCGCGCGGGCTGGAAAACGTAGACATCGGCAAACTCACCTATTACGGCGTTTGCGCCGGTTGCCACGCCTACGGTGTGCGGCTGATCGGCCCGCCGGCGCAGATCATCAAGGCCCTGTACATGGAGAATCCCGCAGGAATTGCAGCCTACGCGCAGCAGCCGGTGAAAAAGCGCGAGGATTATCCGGAGATGCCGCCGCAGGGGCACCTCGGTGAGGAAGCGCTACTGGCCGCCGCGCAATTCATGTTGCAGCTGGAAAACTGACTGCCAGCAGGTGCAATCGCTGCGCCCGGGCAGGAGAGATTCCCCGCTTGCCGGGCAAAAATCTTTAACTCTTGCCGTGGTTTGGGCCTAAACTGGAAACGCGGTATCTCAGACACCAACGGAGCGATATGCCCATGCTTGAGAAAGAAATTGCCCAGGCCACCCGGATGGCCGCGGAAGCGAACAGGAAAGTCGAGCAGCTTCGCAAGAAGCTGGTAGCGGAAAGCGAGCAGGCCAGCTCAAAGGCAAAACGGGAACTGGAAGCGGCGCGCAAACGCCATCGCGCTGCCAGTGATCGACTGAAAAAGGCCCGGGCCACGCTCAAGGCGAAGGCCACCCCGAACAACCAGAAAAAGGTCGATGCCCTGGTATCCCAGGTGCAGGATCTGGCCGAGTCGGTTGCGGGCATCGCCGTGGCGGCCTATGAAGCCGCGCAGAAATATACCGCGGTCAGGACCGACCTGATGCTGATCCAGCGCAAGGCGCAGGCCGCCGACCAGGCCGCGACCCTGGTGGAAAAGGCGTTCGCCAGTAGCAAGGCGAAAAAGGCGCCTGCCAGCAAGAAGGCCCCGGCGAAGAAAAAAGCTGCGGTGAAAAAACAGGCCGTGGCGAAGAAAAAGCCCGCGGCGAAAAAAGCCCCGGCCAAGAAAAAACCGGCTGCCCGGCGCAAGGCCGCACCGAAACAGGCTGCTGCAAGCTAAGCGGCGCCCCCGGGCGCGAAGAGCATTCGTCCAGGCTGTTCGCGCTTACCCCTGGGTTCCGGCCCACCAGCGCCGCTGCGATTTCCGGCGGCGGCAGGCGCGGGGCTACATGCGCAGGAGTATCTTGCCCGTGTGTTCGCCGCCCTGCATCCACTGCTGGGCCGCCTCCACTTCTTCGAGCGGAAACACGCGGTCGATCACCGGCCGGATGGCGGCGCTGCGCAGGTGCGGGTAAAGGTATTCGAGGATCTCCCGGCTCATCACCGCTTTCTGAGCGAAACTCTGGGCGCGCAGGGTTGAGCCGGTCAGGGTGAGGCGCTTGAACAGCAGCGGGGCGAAGTTCACCTCCGCCTTGAAACCGCGGATAAACGCGATGGAGACCAGGCGGGCCTCGGGTGCTGCGATGTTGAGGTTCTTCTGCACGTAATCACCGCCGACCATGTCGAAGATCACGTTGATGCGTTCGCCGAGGCCGAGTTCGCGCAGGACCTGCTCAAAATCCTCGCTACTGTAGTTGATCGCGCGGCGCGCCCCGAGGGCTTCCAGCGCAGCGCACTTGGCCGCGGTGCCGGCCGTGGTGTAGACCTCCGCGCCGAGGGCGGCGCAGGCCTGGATCGCCAGGGTGCCGATGCCGCTGGCGCCCCCGTGTATCAATACCCGCTCCCCCGCTTGCAACTGCGCCCGTTGGTAGAGGTTGTGCCAGACCGTGTAGAGCGCCTCCGGCAGGCCGGCGGCATCCTCGAGGGAGATATTGTCCGGCACCGGCAGGCACTGGCTGGCCGGGGCCACGGCGTGGTCGGCATAGCCGCCGCCGTGGGTCAGGGCGCAGACCCGGTCGCCCGCGGCCCAGCCCTCTACGCCGGGGCCGAGCGCGAGCACCGTGCCGGAAACTTCCAGCCCCATGATCGGCGAGGCGTCCTCGGGTGGGGGGTAGAGTCCCGCGCGCTGCAGCAGGTCGGCGCGGTTCAGCCCGGCGGCGCTGACGGCGATCAACAGCTCGCCCGCAGCGGGCTCGGGAATGGCGTCGCGCTCGATAGTGAGCGCGTGGTCGTCGGGATTGATCGCGACGTAGCGCCGCACCGTCAGTCTGCCTGCAGCGGTGCGCGCCAGCCGTGCGGGTCTTCCGCCGCACCGCTCTGGATGGCGCAGAGTTCCTCGCGCAGGCGGGTCGACCAGGGCCCCATCTCGCCGTTGCCGACCACGATGGTTTCGCCGTTGTAGACCAGCTCGCCCACTGGCGTCAGCACAGCGGCGGTACCGGTGAGGGCGGCTTCGCCACGGGGGGCGCGCTCGAGCAGTTCACTGACGTGGAAGTCGCGCTCAACCACCTTGAGGCCCGCCGCGGTGGCGAGGGTCAGGATGCTGTTGCGGGTGATGCCCGGCAGGATGGAACCATCCAGGGGCTTGGTGAGCAGCTCACCGTTCTCGATCAGCACGAAGTTGGCCGCGCCGGTTTCCTGCACCACGCCGCCGGGGGCGAAGAGCACCTGGTCGGCGTTCAGTTCGCGTTTCGCCAGCACGACTTCGCGCAGGGCGGCGGCGTAGTTGCCGCCGGTTTTCACCTCGCCGAAACCGGGCGTGGTGCGCTGGGCCTTGTCGTCCACCTTCACTCGCAGGGGTTGCAGCCCGCCGGCGAAGTAATCACCCACCGGTGAGGCGAGGACAAAAAAGGTGGCCCGGTCGCAGGGGCGGGCGGCGGCGCCGATGTCTTCGGTAGTGCCGATCAGGGTGGGGCGCAGGTAGAGCGCGCCGGGGTATTCGGGAATTTCGTCGACCGCAGCAGCCACTGCCGTGTGCAGGGCGGCCAGCAGGGCCTCGGGCTCAGGGGCCGGCAGCATCAGGCGGCTGGCGCTGCGCTGCATGCGGGCGATATGGGCGTCCGGGCGGAAAATGTGTACGTCGCCGCTGGCCGAGCGATAGGCCTTGAGCCCCTCGAAGCACTCGCTGGCGTAGTGGAGCACATGGGTCGCCGGGTGAATGGCAAAGGGTGCCACCGGCTCGAGTGCCGGCCTGGACCACTGCCCCTCGCTGAAGTAACTGGTGACCATGTTGGCTGTGAATGTGGTACCGAACGCCGCCATCTTTAGGTAACTCTTATGCTATCCGCCGTAGAAAACGACCAATCATAACCCGAGAAGCGCGCTTTGCGCTGCTCTTGCGGTGAATAGCCGGAATTTTCACGGCGCTTGCCGGGCCGCGGACGGCGGCAGCGGCGGCCCTCGGCCCGCGCTCTGATCTGCCCTTTTGTGCACTTTCGCGCGGATTAATTGCCGCCGCCGTGGCATGCTTGCGGCACAACGGGAGCGCGCTGGCGAGGTGGGTGGACGGTGGAAGTCAGGTTCGGCATGGACATGCGGCTGTGGGGCGAGGCCGTCGGCGTCGCCCAGCTGCCCGTGCTCGAGCGCCTGGCACAGCTGGGCTACCAGGGGGTGGAGGTCCCGCTGGCGGGCCAGGGGGAGTCGGCGCTCAAGCTGCTCGCCGTGGGCCTGCGGGATCTCGGCCTGACCCCCCTCGCCAGCACCCGGCTGCCGCTCACGGCAAACCCCGTGTCCGCCGACCCCCAGGTACGCGAGCGCGCCCTGGCACTGCTCCGGCAGCGCATCGACGAGGCCGCCCTGCTCGGGGCGCAGCTGCTCAGCGGCGCCCTGTTCCAGTCGAGGGGCTATTTTTCCGGCCAGCCGGTCAACGATCGCGAGTGGGAGTGGAGCCGCGGCTGCCTGCAGGCCGCCGGGGAGTACGCCGCCGGGCGCGGTATCGCCCTCGCCCTCGAGTTCATGTGCCGCTACGACACCTACCTGATCAACACCGTCGGTGCGGCGGCACGCATGTGCCGCGACATTGGGCTGGACAATATCGGCGTGTCCTACAACACCTTCCACGCCCACCTCGAGGAGTTCAACCCGGCCCGCGCCCTGCCGGCGGCGGGGGACCGGCTCCTGCACGTCAAACTCTCCGAGAGCCACCGCGGGGAACTGGGCCGCGGCCAGGTGCAGTGGCAGGAGACCTTCGCCACCCTGGCCTTTCTCGACTACAGCGGCTGGCTGGTGGTGGAGGCCCTGGGCAGCGGCCGCGATCCGGTGCACCCGGACAACATCTGGCGCGACTGTTTCGACAGCCGCGAATCACTCGCCGCGGACGCCATCCGCATGCTCGAGAGCGCGGTGCGCATCCAGCGGCAGTAGCTAGCCCTCGCCGGCGCTGAAGAACACACTGGCGCCGGCCTCCGCCTCGCCGACGCCCCGGCGCATGAAGCCGAACAGTTCCCTGCCGATACCCCACTCGCTGTCGTCGCTGCTGCGCGGCGCCGCCGTCCGTCCGGCCCATTCCGCGGCGTCCACCAGGCAGCTGAGTTCGCCGCTGTGGGCGTCGACCCGGACCATGTCGCCGTCGCGCACCCTGGCGATGGCGCCGCCGTGGGCGGCTTCCGGGGTGAGGTGGATGGCGGCGGGCACCTTGCCCGAGGCGCCGGACATGCGGCCGTCGGTGAGCAGGGCGACCCGGTGGCCGCGGTCCAGCAGGACGCCGAGATAGGGGGTGAGCTTGTGCAGTTCCGGCATGCCGTTGGAAGCCGGGCCCTGGTAGCGGATCACGGCGACGAAGTCCCGGTCCAGTTCGCCGGCATCGAAGGCGTCCTTGAGCGCTTCCTGGGAATCGAACACCCGCGCCGGGGCCTCGATGACCCAGTGCTCGTCGGCCATGGCCGAGGTCTTGATCACGCAGCGACCGAGGTTGCCCTGCAGCAGGCGCAGGCCGCCCTCCGCCGCGAAGGGCTCGCTGGCGGGGCGCAGGACGGCGCTGTCGGCACTTTCGGCGGGGCCGTCGACATAGGCCAGCCGGCCCTCGGCAAGGCGCGGCTCACGGGTGTAGAGAGACAGGCCCCGGCCCCAGTTGGTAAGTACATCCTCATGCATCAGGCCGGAGTCCAGCAGGGTCCTGATCACGTAGGCCGAGCCCCCGGCGGCGTGGAAGTGGTTCACGTCGGCGCTGCCGTTGGGATAGACCCTGGCCACCAGCGGGGTGATGGCGGAGAGGTCGTGGAAGTCCTCCCAGTCGATACGGATGCCCGCGGCCCGGGCCACGGCGATCCAGTGGATGCTGTGGTTGGTGGAGCCGCCGGTGGCGAGCAGGGCGACCAGCGCGTTGACGATGCTCTTCTCGTCGACCACCCGGCACAGGGGGGTGTAGCTGGGGCCCAGGTTGGTGATCTTGCAGACCTGCTGGGCGGCCTCCCGGGTCAGCGCCTCGCGCAGCGGCGTGCCCGGGTTCTCGAAGGCGGCGCCGGGGATGTGGATGCCCATCGCCTCCATCAGCATCTGGTTGCTGTTGGCGGTGCCGTAGAAGGTGCAGGTGCCGGGGCTGTGATAGGCCTTCGACTCCGCCGCCAGCAGCTCCTCGCGGCCGACCTTGCCCTCGGCGAACAACTGCCGCACAGCGGCTTTCTCCTTGTTGGAAATCCCGGTGGTCATCGGTCCCGCCGGGGCGAAGACGATCGGCAGGTGGCCGAAGGACAGGGCGCCGATCAGCAGGCCGGGGACGATCTTGTCGCAGACCCCGAGGCAGATGGCGCCGTCGAACATGTTGTGGGAGAGGGAGACCGCGGTGGCGGCGGCGATCACGTCGCGGCTGAACAGCGACAGCTCCATGCCCTCGGCGCCCTGGGTGACACCATCGCACATGGCCGGCACGCCGCCGGCGACCTGGGCGGTGCAGCCCAGCTGGTGCACCGCCTGCTTGATCAGCGTCGGGTAGTGCTCCAGCGGCTGGTGGGCGGAGAGCATGTCGTTGTAGGCGTTGACGATGCCGATGTTGGCCGCCTCGGTAAGCCGCAGGGTGTCCTTGTCGCCGCTGTCGCAGGCGGCGAAACCGTGGGCCAGGTTGGAGCAGGACATGCGCTTGCGCGTCGGCCCCTGGCCGCGCAGCTGCTCCATGCGCTCGAGGTAGGTGGCGCGGCTGGCGCGGCTGCGCTCGATAATGCGTTGGGTGATTGCGTTCAGTCTTGAATCGGTCATCAGGGGGCCCACCAGATAGTTGCGGGGTTGGCTTGCTGTTCGGTGACGGCGGCGATGGGATAGCGCTTTGCGGCGGCGTCGGCCAGTACGCTGCGCTTCTCCTCGCCGGTAATGTGCAGAATGATTTCTCCCGCCGCCAGCACCACCGGCAGGGTCAGGGTGATGCGCCAGTGCGGGGCGGTGAGCGGGTCGCAGATGCCCAGCAGCGCCGGGTTGCGCGGGTCGGTCAGCTCGGCGAGATTCGTCGCCCGGGGAAACCAGGAGGCGGTGTGGCCATCGCCGCCCATGCCCAGCACCACGCTCGTCAGCGGCAGGGGCAGGGCGGCGAGCCTTGCCGTTGCCTCCGCGAGGCCCTCGGCGGCATCCTCCGCGGGGGTTTTCAGGCCGATGAAGCTGGCCGCCGCAGCGGGGCCGACGAGCAGGTTCTCGCGCAGCAGTTTCTCGTTGGAATCTGCATGCTCCGGCGGCACCCAGCGCTCGTCCACCAGGGTGATCCAGACCCTGGCCCAGTCCAGTGACTGCGCGCCGAGCCGGGCGAACATGCCCCTGGGTGTGCCGCCGCCGGAGAAGGCGATGCTGGCCGCGCCGCGGGCGGAGATATCCTGCTGCAACTGCGCCGCGAGGTGTGCCGCGAGCGCCGCATCGAGTTCGGCGCGGCTGCTGAACTCGCGCCAGTGCGCCTGGCTGCCCTCACTCATGCCAGTGCCGTCCCTCCACCGCGACCAGGGCGGTGGCCGAGTTCGGGCCCATGGTGCCGGCGTTGTAGTTCTTCACCGGTGTGCTGTTCTCTTCCCAAGCGGCGATGATGGTGTCGATCCAGCGCCAGGCGGTTTCCACCTCGTCGCGGCGCATGAACAGGGTCTGGTCGCCGTGCAGGGCGTCCAGCAGCAGGCGCTCGTAGGCGTCGTAGCTGTCCTCCTCGCGCTGCTCGTCGTCGGTGAGGTGGAGTTCCACCGGCTGCAGCTTGAGCTTGCTGCGCAGCCCCGGCTTCTTGTTCAGGGTGTGCAGGGTGATGCTCTCCTCCGGCTGCAGGTGGATCACCAGCTTGTTGGTCAGCTCCTGGGGATCGTTGGCGAACAGGGAGAAGGGCTGGCGGCGGTACTCGATGACAATCTCCGAGTAGCGCCGCGACAGCCGCTTGCCGGTGCGCAGGTAGAAGGGCACGCCGGCCCAGCGCCAGTTGTTGATGCTGGCCTTGAGGGCGACAAAGGTCTCGGTGTCATCGGCGTCCTGGAACTCGTCCTCCTCGAGGAAGCCCTTCACCGCCTCGCCGGCGACCGCACCGGCGGTGTAGCGCCCGCGCACGGTGCGCTCCTTCACGTTGGCCGAGGTGATCGGCTCGAGACAGCGCAGTACCTTCATCTTCTCGTCGCGGATATCCCCGGCCTGCAGGGTCGCCGGCGGCTCCATGGCGACGATGGAGAGGACCTGCAGCAGGTGGTTCTGCACCATGTCGCGCAGGGCGCCGGTCTCGGCGTAGTAGCTGCCGCGGCCGGCGACGCCAATCTCCTCGGCGACGGTGATCTGCACGCTGGAAATGAAGGTGTTGTTCCACATCGGCTGGAACAGCTGGTTGCCGAAGCGCAGGGCCAGCAGGTTCTGCACCGTCTCCTTGCCCAGGTAGTGGTCGATGCGGAAGGTGGCCTCCTCGCTGAACACCTGGGCTACCTGCTCGTTGATCTGCTGGCAGGAGATCAGGTCGTGGCCGAGCGGCTTCTCCAGCACCACCCGGCTGTGCTCGTTGACGCTGCCGGCGGTGTGCAACTGCTGGCAGATTTCGCCATACAGTGCGGGCAGGGTGGCGAGGTAGTAGAGCCGCCCTGGCGCCTCGCTCTCGTCGAGCAGGCGGGAGAGATCCGCGTAGTGCTCCGGGTGGGCGGCCTCGACCCGCACGTAGTGCAGGCGCTGGCTGAACTCGGCCCAGATGGCCTCGTCCCAGTCCCCGGGGGGCAGGAATTTGTGCAGGTTTTGCTCGGCGTCGCCGCGGAACTGCGCGGTGTCCATCTCGCCGCGGCCGGTGGCGACGATGCGGTGCAGGCGGTCGGCGAGACCGTGGCGGTGCAATTGGAACAGTGCCGGCAGCAGTTTGCGGGTGGAAAGATCCCCGGTGCCACCAAAGATGACCAGGTCGACCAGCTGACTCATACGCGTGTTTAACCTCGAACGGATAGTACGAAAGTCGTTTTGCCTTGGGGGCGCGAGCGTGTAATGCCAGTGTCTGTTGTGCTGGGATGGCCCGGGTGCGTTGCCCGGAAGCCTTGTGAATTTATGGTAGCAGGATTCGGCGGCGCTTGCGCGAGGGGGTGGGGGAAAAAGGGGGAAAAGGGGTCAGAGCCCTTTAATGCATCGCAGCACGGGGAAAAGGGGTCAGGGAAAAGGGGTCAGAGCCCTTTAATGCATCGCAGCACGGTGTTCGCCTGAGCCACAACTGCATTAAAGGGCTCTGACCCCTTTTCCCCCCCTTTTCCCCCTTTCCCCCCTCAGCCATCAGCCATCAGCCGCCGCCGTGGCCGCGATCTGCCGGTACCAGTACACCCCGTCCTCGTCGCAGCGCCGGGTAATCCGCCGCCGCCGCAGCAGGCAGTTCAGGTGTGCCAGGGTCTCCCCGGTGGCCGCCCCGATCACCTCGGTGGTAATCTCGCGCTTGAACAGGGCGGGGAAGCAATCCACCACCCGCTTCGGCTCGGTGAGAAAGGCGAACAGCGTGCGCAGGTCGCGGTTGTGGGACTCGATCACCTGGCCGAGCCGGTAGTGCAGGCCGAGGAAGGGCGCCTCGTGGGCCGGCAGGACCAGCAGGTCATCGGGCAGGGTGTCGCGGAATTCCGCGTTGGAGGTGAGCCACTCGCGCAGCGGGTCGCCCTCCGGCTCGGTCGGGAAGACGCTCACGTTGGGGGTGATCCGCGGCAGCACCTGGTCGCCGGAGATCAGCAGCTTGAGCGCGGGGCAGTACAGCGAAACGTGTTCCGGCGAATGGCCGCGGCCGACCAGCAACTGCCAGTAGTGCCCGCCGATGGTGATGGTCTCGCGGTCCTCCAGGCGGCGGAAGCTGTCCGGGAGATGGGCGACGAACTGGCCGAACTGGCCGAAGCGGCTCTTGTAGTAGTCGAGCTGCTCCTCGGTGTAACCGGCGCGGCGGTAGAAGCGCAGCGCCACTTCCGGCGCCGGGCGGCCGGTGTCGGCGGTGAGTGCCTTGCACATCAGGAACTCCTCCCGCGACATCCACAGTTCGCAGTCGAAGCGCTCGACGAGCCAGCCGGCGGAGCCGACGTGGTCGGGGTGGAGGTGGGTGCAGATCACCCGCGTCACCGGGCGGCCGCCCATGAAGTCGGCGAAGATGGTCTCCCAGGTCTCGCGGGTCGAGGGGATATCGAGGCAGGTGTCGACGATGGTCCAGCCCTCGCCGTCCTCCAGCAGCCACAGGTTGATGTGGTCGAGGGCCATGGGCATGGCGAAGCGCGCCCAGTAGACGCCGGGCGCCACTTCGAAGGGCTTGCCGGGGCGGATGTCGGGTTTGCGGCCGAAGGGGTATTTGAGGCCGCGGTAGATTTCGGCGGTGTATTCGGTCATGGCGGTTTACTGGTTGCGGGGTGTGCTTATGGTGGGTTTTCCGGGAGGCCCTGTCTAGCTTGAGGCTTGTTTGGTGCCTCGGAACGCGGCGGCTGTAATGGGAGATTACCCGGAGAAACACGTCAAAAAGCGTACATCCATGTACAGACTCGGTCGGCGACGTCCTGTCGCCTCACGGTTTCTCCGGGTAATCTCCCATTACAACCACCTCGCGTTGTGCCTGTGCCTGACCTTCGTGGCTCTTTAAAGCGATACATTTGCGCTATGCTGCGCAGCGTCGACGAAGCAAAGATTTTTTTGATGACACGCCTATGCCAGCTTTTCCCCATCCTGCTTTTCCTGGCCGCCTGCCAGACACCGGCGCCCGCTGTGACTGAGTCTGCCCGGTCACTCGGCCCCGGCGGCCGCCCCGTCGGCGAAGCCTGGTCGCGCAGCCCCGTCTACGGTAGCCGCGGCATGGCCGCCACCGCCCAGCCGCTGGCCTCGCAGGTGGCGCTGGATGTGCTCAGGGCCGGCGGCAGCGCGGTGGATGCGGCCATCGCCGCCAATGCGGCCCTCGGCCTGATGGAGCCCACCGGCTGCGGTATCGGCGGCGATCTCTTCGCCATCGTCTGGGACCCGGCGACGCGCAAACTCTACGGCTACAACGGCTCCGGCCGCTCGCCACAGGGGCAGAGCCTGGGCCAGCTGGAGGCGCGAATCGAGGCGGCCCGCGCCAGGGGCGAACCCGGCAGCAGCGCAGCGGGCATCCCCGCCATCGGCCCGCTGCCGGTCACGGTGCCGGGTACGGTGGATGCCTGGTTCGCCCTGCACCAGCGCTTCGGCAGCCTGCCGATGGACCAGGTGCTGGCGCCGGCCATCGACTATGCCCGCGAGGGTTTCCCCGTCTCGCCGGTAATCGCCTACTACCTCGAGCGCGGCTGGGCCAAGTTCAGCCGCGACTACGCCGGCCGCCCGGCGCTGGCCAATATCCGCGACACCTGGTTTCGCGGCGGTCGCGCACCGCTGGCGGGTGAAATGTTCAGCAACCCGGACCTGGCCGACACCTACGAGACGCTGGCCCGGGAGGGTCGTGCCGCGTTCTACGAGGGCCGCCTGGCACGGGCCATGGCGGACTATTTCGCGGCCATGGACGGCGGGCTTGAATACGGCGACTTCGCTGCCCACCGCGGCGAGTGGGTGGAGCCGGCCGGGGTCAGCTATCGCGGTTACGAGCTGTTTGAGTTGCCCCCCAACGGCCAGGGCTTTGCCGCCCTGCAGATGCTCTCGATCCTGAAGAACGTGGACCTGCAGCAGTGGCCCCGGGGCTCGGCGGAGGTCTTCCACTACATGGTGGAGGCCAAGCGCCTGGCTTTCGAGGATGTGGCGCGCTACTACGCCGATCCCGCCTTTGCCGACATACCCCTGCAGCAGCTGCTCTCCGACGACTACGGCAGACAGCGCTTCGCCCTCATCGACGCCGCGCAGGCCTCGCCGGCCATGGCCCCGGGCGAGGTCAAGCTGGAGGGCGAGGGCGACACCACCTACCTCACGGTAGCCGACGCCAGCGGCATGATGGTCTCGCTGATCCAGTCCAACTACCGCGGCATGGGTTCGGGCATGGTGGCGGACGGGCTGGGTTTCATGTTCCAGGACCGCGGCGAGCTGTTCTCCCTCGACCCCGCGCACCCCAACGTCTACGCCCCGGGCAAGCGGCCCTTCCAGACGATCATCCCGGCCTTCCTGATGAAGGACGGCGAGCCGCTGATGAGCTTCGGCCTGATGGGTGGCTCGATGCAGCCCCAGGGCCACGTACAGGTGCTGGTGAACATCATCGATTACGGTATGAACCTGCAGGAGGCGGGGGACGCGGCGCGTTTCATGCACCAGGGCGGCCGCCAGCCGACCGGGCTGGATGAAGACCCGCTGGGCACCCTCTATCTCGAGGCCGGTGTGCCGGCGGCGACGGTCGAGCGCCTGCGGGCGATGGGCCACCGCGTGGAAATCGACCCCAGCGGCGTGCGCTTCGGCGGCTACCAGGCGATCTGGCGCGATCCGCAAAGCGGCGCCTACCGCGGTGCGACCGAGATGCGCAAGGACGGTACGGTGGTGGCCTGGTAATGATCCTGCGTCACATGCTTGCCCTGCTGCCGGCGCTGCTGGCAGCCGCTCCCGCCGCGGCCGCGCGCTTTTACCTGCCGCCGGCGGAATTCAACCTGGTGGGGATGGAGATGTCCATCGACGCCCTGGGCCAGGACACCCTGATCGACATCGCCCGCCGCAATGACGTCGGCCAGGAGGCGATCGTCCTCGCCAATCCCGGTGTCGACCGCTGGCTGCCCGGGGCGGGCACCCGGGTGGTGCTGCCGACGCGGCACATTCTCCCGGATACCCCCCGCGAGGGCCTGGTGCTGAACCTGCCGGAAATGCGCATCTACTACTACCCGAAAACCGCCCGCGGCGAGCCGGCGGCGGTCTACACCTATCCCGTCGGCATCGGTCGCATGGACTGGGCCACGCCGCTGGGCGAGACCAGCGTCGTGTCGAAGCAGAAGGACCCCGCCTGGCGGCCGCCGGAGAGCATCCGCCGCGAGCACGCGGCCCAGGGCGACCCGCTGCCGCTGGTAGTGCCGCCGGGGCCGGATAACCCGCTGGGCAAGTACGCCCTGCGGCTGGGCATCCCCGGCTACCTGATGCACGGTACCAACAAGGAGTTCGGCGTCGGCATGCAGGTCTCCCACGGCTGTATCCGCCTGCTGCCGGAAGATATCGAGGCCCTGTTCGAGATGGTGGCGGTCGGCACCAGGGTGCGCATCATCAACCAGCCGGTGAAGGTCGGCTGGCACGGCGACGAACTCTACCTGCAGGTCTACCCGCAACTCGAGGATGAGTCGGGCCCGGACCGGGACCTGCTCTACGACATGGCCGAGGCGGCCATCGATGCCGCGCTGTTCCAGCGGCCGGTGGCGCTCAACATAGCGGCGATCCAGCAGGAACTGAAAAAGCCCAGCGGCCTGCCGGTGGAGATTTCCGCGTCGCGCATACCGGTCTATTAGGGGCGGGGAGTCCCGCCCCCGCCCCCGGAGCCGGTCAGGTACCGGTGGATACCTGCGGCGTGGCGCTCTCTTCCACTTTCTGGCCGCTGGCTTCCTGCGCCGTCTGCATGGCCCGCAAGCGCAGGTAGTGGCGCACGTCCTCGAGCGCCTCGTCGCTCAGCTGCGGCGCCGGCGGCATGCCGCGGGCCTTCAGAGTGCCGTCGTGCACCACTGAGCGGAACAGTTCCGCGCTGAGAATCATCGGCGAGTAGCGCAGGTCGGGCGCGGCGCCGCCGCCGATGGCGTTCATGCCGTGGCAGACCAGGCAGCCGTTGCTGCCGAAGGTTATCGCCCCGGCGTAGACACGTTTTTCGTCAGGCACGAAATCCGGATCGCTGAGCGGGTTGCGCGGCGGCAGGCTGATGTCCGGCTGTGTGGCATCGCCGTCCAGGGCGAAGGTCAGCACTCGCCGCGGCAGGCGGTAGTCGGTGCGGTAGGCGGCGTTGCCGCTGGCGAGGATGCCGCCGCCCTGGGAGCCGTTGCCGGTGAGCACGGTGATGTACTGCCTGCCGCCGACACTGTAGCTGATTGGCGGTGCGACGATGGGTGCCGCCGTCTTGTGCGACCACACTTCCACCCCGCTGCGCGCGTCGTAGGCCTTCAGGTAGCCGTCCATGCGGCCCTGGAAGACCAGGTCGCCGGCGGTCGCCAGCACGCCGCCGGGCCAGTCGCCGGGCAGGTCGACAGTCCACACGGCTTTCTGTTGCAAGGGGTCCCAGGCGCGCAGGTAGCTGCGGCGGCTGTCGGCCAGGCTGTCCGGGTCGGCGAGGATGGTCAGGCCCATGTTGGCGGTGATGCCGGTGGCGTTGGGTTCCGGCGGGCCGTAGATCGCGCCCACGTCCATGATCGGCACGTAGACCAGTCCGGTGCGCTGGCTGAAAGCCTGGGGCAGCCAGCTGTGGGCGCCCTGGGGGCCGGGCCAGAGCTCGAAGGGCTGGTCGCCCTCCTTGAAGCGCATGGCGGGGTTCTCCACCGGGCGGCCGGTCTCCGGGTCGATCTTCTCCGCCCAGTTCACCCGGCCGATTTTCTCCGCCGATATGAATTCGCCGGTGGCGGCGTCGAGCACGTAGAAGAAACCGTTCTTCGGCGCCTGCATCACCACCTTGCGCGGCGCGCCGTCGATCTCCAGGGTGGCGATGGTCATGTCCTGCACCGCGGTGCAGTCCCACTGCTCCGCCGGGCAGACCTGGTAGTGCCAGACGTACTCGCCGGTATCTGCCTTAACCGCGACGATGGAGGCGAGGAAGAGGTTGTCGCCGCCGCCGGGGCTGCGCATCAGGTGGTTGTAGGGGAAGCCGTTGCCGACACCGATATACAGCAGGTCGGTCTCGGCGTCGTAGCTGAAGGCGTTCCAGGCGGTGCCGCCGCCACCCTTGCCGTACCAGTCGCCCTTCCAGGTGGCGCGCATGATTTCCTCGGCCTTGCTGTCCGCCGGGCTGTTGGGGTCGCCGGGGACGGTATAGAAGCGCCACACCTCCTCGCCACTCATGGCGTCGTAGGCGGTGACGTAGGCGCGCAGCGGGGTGATGTCGGCGCCGCCATGGCCGATGATGACCTTGCCGTCGAAGACCCGCGGGGCGCCATTGTTGTAGCGAATTTCCGCCAGGTCGAACTGGCGCGTTTCCCACAGCTGTTCGCCGTTGCTGTCGTCGAGGGCGATGACCCGACCCTCGGTGGTGGCGAGGAAGACCCGGTTGTTCCACCAGGCGATGCCCTTGTTACCCCAGCTCATGTGCAGGGAGGACTGGGCCAGGTCACGCACCGAGGGATTCGGCTCGTACTCCCACAGCAGCTTGCCGCTGGCGGCGTCGAAGGCGCGGATATGGCTGTGGCTGGTGGTGGTGAAGAGTTTGTCACCGGCCTTCACCGGTGTGGAGACGGAAAAGCCGTCCTCGAGGTCGTAGTACCAGGCCAGTCGCAGGCGGCCGACGCTGTCCAGGTTAACCTGGTCGAGGGTGCTGTAGTGCTGCTCCAGGCCGTCGCCGCCGAAATTCTGCCAGTCGACGGACGGCAGCGCCGCTGTGCTGTCGGCGCTCGCCGCGGGCGCCTCGCTGCTATTGCCGGATACAGCGGCCTGATCGTCCTTCGCGCTGCAGCCGGCGAGCGCCATCACCAGCGCGAGGGCCAGTGGCTTGAGGGTATCCATTGAACATCTCCTGAAACTTTATTTTTGTAGTGCACTTTCTCCGGGAGGCGAGCTCCGGTGTGCAAGGGCCACCCGCTGCTACACGCCCGTCGGGATATGTTCGTCAGTATATCGGTTAGCCGGTACCGGAGGGCAAGTGCCCGGGGGATTTTTGCCTGGGCGGGGAGGCGCGGGGAAACCCGGAATGCCGGCCAGGTCAAGCTGGCCGGCATTGCTGGACGTCACTTGTACATTGATTTCTTGAACATGCGATCCAGTTTTTCGTTGGTGGCCTGTGCAGTGTCGCGCGCTTCCTCGGCGGCGGCACGGGCAGCGGCGGCATCCGCACGCGCGGCGGCGGCGTCCGCGGCGGCCTGGCTGGCGTTAGCGTTGGCCTGGTCGATGTCCGCCTGCATGTCGGAGCGCAGGCTGTCGAGGTCGGCGGTCGAGACGCAGCCAGTGGTGCCCGCCAGAGCGGCGAGCATCAGGCCGGCCGCGGCTGCCCGGTATAGTGGTTTCATAGGATTCTCCCTGGTATTACCCAATTTGGTTGATGCTTTTGCCGTGCAGATTCACGGCACACAGCACCGCAGTTAGTCTAGCGTATCCTGACAAAAGTTCCCGTGGCGATGCGGCTGGCGAGATCCTCGACCTGCTCGTTGGTCAGGGCGACACAGCCGTCGGTCCAGTTGATATTGCGGTGAATCTCGAGGCTGCCGGCGCCGGTGCCGTGGATGCCGAGGTGGCCGCCGAGGATCGTATCCTGGGGCGGCGCCCGGCGGGCGCGGTGGGCGGCCTCGATACGGCTGAAGTCGCGCGCGTCGAGGTCGCCCTGCTGCCGAGCCTGCAGGGCGTGGTGGATGGTGGGGTAGTCGATGGCCATGAACAGGTCGAAGCGGCTGCTCGGGCGGATCTCGGTGATGACGAATTCACCGAGCGGGGTCGCGCCGTCGCCGCGGCGCTTGTCCCAGCTGGCGCCACCGCTGCCGATGGCGATGTTCTCGTAGACTGTCACCGCGCTCTCGCCGCGCATGAGGGACACGGTCATCGCGCTGGTATCGATCAGCAGCCAGGGCCGGTCGGCGGGCGGCTGGGCGAATACCGGCAGCGCGCACAGGGTCGCGACCAGGGCCAGCAGGCGGAGGGTACCGCGGCGCAGCATCAGCGTGTTTCGCTCGCCGGCAGCAGGGTCCGCTGCAATCTGTCCCACAGCGGCCGGTCACTGGCGCAGATCAGCCCGACGCCGTCGGCCTCGGGCCGGTAGGGGCTGCCGTCGTAGCGGCCGGTGACCGCTCCCGCCTCGTTGGCGATGAGCACGCCGGGGGCGTGGTCCCAGACCAGGGTGCGGTAGTAGAACAGGTACTGGCAGTTGCCGGTGACCAGCATCAGGTAGTCGAAGCCGGCACAGCCGCTGGCCCAGTGGTGGCCGACGCTGCTGGCGCCGGCGATCGCCGTGTCGATGAGGTGGGCCGGCAGGTACTTGGCCGACATCGCCCCGCTCACCGCATTGCTGCTGCCGTCGAAGGCGTGCACCCGTACCGGCTTGCCGTCGAGGAAACAGCCGGCGCCGCGCTCGGCCCACAGGGTCTGCTGGCGCACCGGGTAGTGAATCCAGGCCCCCAGTGTCTCGCCGCGCTGGACCAGCGCGACCATTGTCGCGATCGGTCCGTCGCCGGCGGCGAAGTTGTTGGTACCGTCGAGGGGGTCGAGCACCCAGACCGGCGCGTCGCCGGTGAGGGCATCGAGCAGGGCGGGGGTCTCGTGCACGCTCTCCTCGCCGATGACCACGGAACCGGGCAGGACACCCGCGAGTCGCCGGGCGAGGACCTGCTCGCAGGCGCGATCGGCCACTGTCACGGCGTCGTCGGCACGTTTCAGTTCTATCTGGTGGGATTCGAGGTTCTGCCACAGGGGCAGGATTTCCTCCGCGGCGGTCTCTTCGATGATCGCGCGGATTTTGTCGTGGGGGAGCTCCATCGCGCCAGTTTATCACCGGCCCGGTTTGCCGGCTGGAAAAAATGAGGAATTTCCCTCATGGAGGCCGCTTGTCCGGCGGTCGATACTGGACCAGTGCTTGGGCAGGGATGCGAGGGAAATATGCTGCGTACAATCGGTCCGCATGGAATCTGGTTAATGCTCGCCGTCACCGGTGTACTGGCGGGCTGCAGGATCGAGGTCGCGGTGCCGGTGGGCGGCGCGGTGCATACCGAATCAGGTGCCTACAACTGCCCGGCGAATACTACCTGCACCATCGAGGTGGTCGACCAGCACTTCGACGAGACTTTCCACGCCGTGCCGCAGGGCATCAACTCCTTCCTCGGCTGGGCCCGCGGTGACGGTGCCCTGTGTCCCGGTAGCCAGAAGCCCTGCCGGCTGACCACCGCGGGCTTCGCCGACGACCCGGCGCTGCGCGCCATCCTCGAGTCGGACGACGTCTTCACCCTGACCCCGGAGTTCCTGGTCAACGAGCGCATCGCCCGGGACAACCTGCAGGCCAACGGTGCGCCGCTGCCGGCTGAGGACAGTGTCCGCGTGCAGGGCTCGCTGGCGCTGGGCCCCGATGACAGCGAGGCCCAGGCCTTTACCGGTGCCGACCTGCAACTCGGTTTCAACGAGCAGGGCGAGCTGCTGACGCTGGCGGGCGGCGGCACGCTGCCCCGGGAGATCACCGACCACGTCGGCATCCTGAGCACCGCGCGGTCGGAGATCGGTCTTTACACGGGCGCGCAGATCAACGCCATCGAGGATATCGGCATCCGCCTGATCAACGAGCGCGACTACCTGCTGTTCTACCTTTTCAGCGGTGTCGAACTGGAAGTGGGCGACCGCCGCGGCGGCTCCGCGGTGGTCAACCTGCAGCCGCCGCTGGGCGCCACGGTGGTGATGATCCTCGACCCGGAGGACCAGATGCTCTATCGCTTTGGCAGTGCCCTCGGCGAAACCCGCGGCCAGGCCGAGTCCGACCAGGGCCTGCTGCCCTACGTGCCCCTCGACGGCCTCGGCGGCGCGCCCGCCTTCTACGGCCACACCTATGAAACCGCGGAGAAGTCGATCGGCATCAAGGTCTTCGATATCCTGAATTTTTCCGGCGAGTTCATCGTCCGCGAACCCAGCTTCAGCGACGTGGACCTCGCCGACCCCTTCGACTCGCCGGTCGGCTATTTCGCCGGCTTCAACGGCAGTGCGCAAGTGGCCTTCGCCATACTCGGCGTCGGCCTGTTCGAATTCGACCTGGCGCAGGCCAGCGCCAACTTCGACGTACAGCCGCTGAAGAGCCTCGACCAGCAGCGGCTCAGGTTTTTCGCCCGCATCGCCCCGGATGTCTCCTGGCAGCCGGACTGGTTCCCCTTCCTCCCCGAGACGCAACTGCAGGCGCAGTTCAACGCCAACGCGGCGGGCAAGCTGCGGGTGAAGATCGGCGGCAAGTGGCGCTCGCGGCTGCCCCGGGCCGCACTCGACGGCAAACTCGACGCCGACAACGACGGCGTGACGCTGTATGCCAAAGTGTCCGACGCCGGCGTCGACTTCCCGGTCAGCCTGGAGCTGCGCGACGGCGTGACCACCGCCCGGGTCGATCTCGATGCCGCCATCGGTGATTTCGTCCGCAGCGAGATGGACGATGCCTTCGCCGACGTCGAGCGGCAGATCGACGAGGCCCGCACGGCGCTCGACGAGGCGCTGGCCGACTACGAGTTCGAGCTCAGCCTGCGCGGCCTGCGCGAGGCGCTTCCCGACATCACCGGGACCGCCATTGGCAAACTGCAGGCGGTGCCGGGTCAGGCCTACTCGACAGTGAAGTCGCGGGTGCGCAGCGAGATCAAGGCCAGGCAGAAGTGCGTCCTCGTCTGCGTGCCCTCCAATGCCACCATCGAGAGCAAGGCGGAGTCCGCCGGTAAGTCGGCGCGCAGCCAGGCGTCTTCCGCCGTGGCTCCCTACATCAGCGCGCTGGCGGAATTGCGCGACAGGGCGGCGCAGGCGGATAACGACACTGTCCGCGAGGCCCTGCGCCAGGCGCTCTACGAGGTCTACGACCGGCGCCGGATCAACTACACGGTAACGGTCACCGTGCGGGTCGATGTCCCCGGCAGCACGATCACCGTCACCGAGCGCTACCCGATCGACCGCGATGTGGTGACGCCCTCACAGGCCAGCGACATCCTGCTGGCGGCGGAGAATATCGACCGCATCCCCGAAACCAGCCAGGCGAAGCTCGACGCCCAGGCCGTACTCGACCGCCTGCCTCTCGATGAGGCTCTCGCCACGGCGAAGCGGGAAGTGGAGGACGGCCTCAAGGTTCTGCCCGGCCTGGCGGCGGTGGGCTACCGGGTGAGTGGCGAGGATTACACCGGCCTGATCAGCTTTCGCAACGGCAGGGAGTACAGCGTGGACTTCAATGTGCTCGACCAGCAGGCGCTCGCCGCCGGGGTGAACGTGTTCGCGGTCAAGAGCATTATCGACTGAGGCCCGCCCGCAGGTTCAGGTCGACTGGCCGTCGCTGCCGAGCAGGCCCTCGCGCAGGGCGATCTGAACCAGTGCCCCCGCGGAGTGTACATCCAGCTTGCGCATGAGGTTGGTGCGGTGGTTGTCCACGGTCTTCGCGCTGATATGGAAGCGCTCGGCGATCTGCTGGTTGCTGGCGCCGCTGACCAGCTGCTGCATGACCTGGCGCTCCCGGGCGGTGAGTGCGGCCAGCGGGCTGGTTTCCCGGGCCAGTTCACTCGCCTCCGCGCAGATCCAGTGTTCGCCGCGCAGGATACTCCCGAGTGCCGCGCGCAGCTCCTCCGGTGGCGTGCTCTTCAGCAGCAGGCCGAGGGGCTGGCGGTCGAGCAGGTCGCGCATAACCCCGCCGGAGCGCACGCCGGTGAACACCGCGATCTGGGTCGCCGGGCTCCACTGGTGGACCTCGTCGAAGACCTCGAGGCCGCCGATGTAGGGCATGGCGATGTCGAGGAACAGCAGGTCCGGCTGGTGCACTTTGACTGCGGCGATGGCCTCGATACCGTGCTCGGCCTCCGCGCAGATCTCGGCGCCGGGGAAGGTGGCCAGCATGCCGGCCAGGGCGTGGCGAATGATGGCGTGATCGTCGGCAATGACGATGCGCACTGGCTGCATGGCGGGGGCCCCGGGTGCGGTCTACGCTGGTTGAAGGCAGTATAGCGGTTCCCGCACGGGGGTTTCCAAATCATCAATCAAGTACTGCGCTGCGGCCTCGCCCTGTTGCTGCTGCTGGCGCCCGCGGCGGGCGCGGCCCTGCTCCTCGGGGACGCGGCCCCGGCAGACCCGCGCGGCGAGCTGCGTTTCGAACTCAACGAACTTCCCGTGGTCACGGCCCCGGAGCAGGTGCGCGAGCGTGTGGCGGCGAATTTCCAGCCCCTCGACGGCGGCCAGATCGACTTCGGCTTCACCCACCGCACGGTCTGGCTCTACCTGCCGCTGGCGGCGGCGCAGGATAGTTCCGGCCACTGGGTCCTCGCCCTCAACACCCGCTTCATGAACCAGCTCACTGTCTACCTGCACAGCGCAGCGGGTTGGCAAACCCTGCTGCACAACGATGAAAACAGCAGCTTTGACCAGCGTCCGATCGACTACCGCCTGCTGGCCGTGCCGCTGGCCCTTGCACCGGGTGAGCCCGCGGAACTGCTGATCGGCTACCGCTCCCGCGGCACCACCTTCCTGCCGCTGGCGATCGAGAGCGAGGACAGTTTCGCCCGCGCGCGCATCAGTGCCGTTGCCCAGGGGGCGGGTTTCTACACCGCGGCGGGCCTGATGCTGGTCTACGGCCTGTTCCAGTGGCTGCTGCTCGGCAACCGCATCCACCTGCATTACAGCGTCTACCTCGGCGCCGCCACGCTCTACGTGTTCCACATGGACGGGTTGAGTTTCCAGTACCTGTGGCCGCACAGCCCGCACTGGAATGCCTTCGCCGCCCTGCCGCTGGGCCTGGCGATCAATGTCACCGCGGGCATCTTTGCCCGCCAGTTCCTGCGCACCTGGGAGACGGCGCCGCGCTTCGACCGGGCGATACTGGCGATCATCGCCCTGTCCTTCGCACTGCTGCTCTGGGGCCTGCTGGTGGAGGACCTGCAGGTCAAGCGGGCGGGTTTCTGGCTGAGTAGCGCTGGCGCACTGATCTTCCTCGCCGCGGGGGTGAATGCGCGGCTGCGGGGCCAGCGCTACGCGCGCTTCTATATAGCCGGCTGGGTCGGCATGTGCCTGGCCGCGGCCTCGACCAGCCTCATCCACAGTGTCACCGGCGTGTTGCCGGTGGCGCTCAGCTTCGATATCACCAAGGCCGGCATTCTCTTCGACGCGCTGATGTTCGGCATGGCCATGGCGGACCAGGCGGTGGATATCAGGCGCCAGCGGGACCTTGCCGTGACCGGACAGATGGCGGCGCTCGCCGAGCAGGTGCGCGCCCGCGACGCCCAGCGGCTCGCCGAACAGGGCCGCGAGGACGCCCTGCGCCTGGCGCGGGAGAAGAGCCTGCAACTGGCCAGTGCCAGTCACGATATCCGCCAGCCGCTGGCCAGCCTGAAGCTGGCCCTGGGGGCGGGTGGTGGCGCGGGCAAAGCCCTCGAGAGTATCGAGTACCTCGATGCACTGGTATCCGGCTACCTCGACTCCGCCCGGGACGAGGCCGCACTCACGCCCGTCGCGCAGGCCAATTCGGTAACAACGCACGTCGAGCCCTTCCCGATCCAGCTGGTGCTCGACGCGGTAATCCGCATGTTCCAGGCGGAGGCCCGGGCGAAGGGGGTGGTCCTGCGCTGCAGGCCTTCTCCCCTGGTCGTGCTCGGCGAGCCGCTGGCGACGGTGCGGGTGGTCAGCAACCTGGTCAGCAACGCGATCAAGCACAGCAAGGGAGAGCGCGTGCTCATCGGTTGCCGTCGTCGCGGGGGCGAGTGTGTCATCTGCGTGCTGGACAGCGGCGAGGGATTTCCGGCGGGGCGTGATGGGGCCCTCCTGGAGGCCTTTGCCCAGGGCGACGATGCCGGCGTCGGGCACGGCCTCGGATTGCACATTGTCGAGGCGCTGTGTGCCCGGCTCGGTTACAGATTCTCCATTCGCAGCCGGCAGGGTGGCGGCGGCATGGCCATGCTGGCGCTGCCTCTGTCGAGCGAATCGGCGGTGCAGGTGTCGAGATGACATTGGTCAGGCACGTCGGGAAATCCTGGTCCATACTCCCAGTGGCCGCAACGGCGGTGGATTGCTGATCCTGTTATCGCCGGGCAAAAACCTTTCCACTACAGGCGTGTATTTTATGGATGCCAGAGTGATCTGCGTCGCCCGAATCCTGCCTGCCATGTTTCTGGTCATGGCGACCAACGTGTTCGCCGAGCCCGGCGATGAACGCAGCGAGCAGCCCGAGCCGCCACAGCTCCTGGTCGTGGACGATGGCAACATCGCGCTCGACATGGGGGGCTGCACTGTCCTGTTCAGCCCTTCCGGTCAGCAAATCGCCGCCGGTTCGTCCTGTTCCGATGCCGACCTGGGCAGGGCGCGGGATGCCCTGGACCGGTACCGACGCGAGCAGGCAGCCACCGCGCAGGACGAGGCCCCGCCGGGGGGGTTCGGCAGCGGCGATGGCGGAGACAGCCCGGCTGACTGACATGCGCCCCTGGCACCTCGAAAATCGGCAGGTAGAGGAGCGCTGGCTGGGGCTCGACCGGCGCAAGTTGCCGCCTGCACTGATGCTCCTGGCCGTGATTCTGCTGCTGGCGGTAGTGCTTCCATTTATCGACAGGCAGATAGTAGCGGGCGCCTATGAGGCCGGGGCAACGCAGACCGTGCACGACCAGGTTGTATTTGCGCCCGCGGCTGGCTGGATACCGGATGGCACGCCCGCCCCGTCCTCACCGGCACTGAAGATATTCCGCGGTGGGGTGAGCATGGAAGTGGCCGCTGGTGCGTGGCGGGGCAGTGCCGAGGAACTGCTCGCCAATATCCGTGAAACCGCCCGCGGTTACTACCAGACCGGGGGAGAGATGCGCTCCTTCACACTGGAAAGCGGGATGCAGGGCGCGGGCATCAATTTGTACGGTGTCGGCAACGACGGGCTTCTCGTCGCGCTGGTGGCGCCGGCTACTTTCGGCTCACACCTCGACGATCGCGATATCGGTGTACGTATAGTGGTGCGCGGGCCGGCGGAGCTGGTACCGGAATACGGCGCTGAAGTGGCCGCGATGCTGGCCAGTTTCCGCCCCCTGGAAAACCTGTTGCGAGACGCGGGCAGTGGACGGGATGACTGATTTGCGGCCCGCGGCCGAGGCGTCCGGCTGGGCGCTACCGGTCCGCTTGTGGCAGCCGCACAACCCCGCATTCTGGCTGTACGCCAGCCTGACTGCCCTGGGTGTTTTTCTCTGGTCCAGGGCCCTGCTGCAAACGCACGTCGCCCCGTCGACCCTGCTCGTGGCGGTGCTCCTGCAGGCGCTCTATACGCTGCCATTTGTCTGGTTTATTACCCGGGCCGATTACTACGAGCGCGAGCCAGCCAAACTCTGCGCACTGGCTTTCCTGTGGGGCGGGCTGGTCTCAACCTGGGTCATGTCTGCTCCCGCCAATTCAGCAGTGCTGTCACTCTACGGCAAGCTGGTCGGTATCGACTTCGCACTTGCCTGGGGGCCCGCGCTGACGGCGCCCTTTACCGAGGAAACAGCCAAGCTGACGGGCGTCGTAATCATGCTGTTGATCGCCAGGCAACACGTCCGGTCAGTGTATGACGGAATGTTGCTGGGCATGTTCGTCGGGCTGGGCTTCCAGGTCTTCGAGAACGTGAAGTATCTCAGTTCCTATGCGGAGACCAACTTCAGCTCCAGCCCGCTGACCGACATGCTCTTCGTATTTGTGATGCGTGGTATTTCGGGAATCTGGGGTCACTGGCTGTTTAGCGGCATCGCCGGCGCCGGTGTCGGTTATTTCATCGGCGCCACCGATCAGTCGCTCGCCCGGCGTGTTGTGATCGCCAGTGCCTTCATTCTATTTGCGATGCTGTGCCACGGCCTGTTCGACGCCGGTGGCGGCATCGGCCTGATGGGCATGGGCATCGCGATTCCGCTGATGATTTTCGGCATCGTGGTCGCATGGATATTCGCCGGTCGGCGGGCACGCGACTGGATGCGGGCCCTGCTGCAACACGATGTCGACGCCGGCAATGTCACCGAGGCGGAGCTCGCGTTGCTCGCCGGCCCGCAACGCGACCGGCGCCGTCACCTCAGGGCCATCAGGCGTGCGCAGGGCAAGCCCGCGGCGCTGAATTGCAAAAAAGTGCTGCGGACTGCGACCGAGCTGGCCAGGGCAATCGCCGCGACCAACAGCCCGCTGAGCCGCGAGGCAGAAGCCGTGCGGGCGCAACTGGCGCGGGTTCGCACGGCGGGTGGTGCCCGGCCGGCAGCGCCCCCGAGCCTGTGATCCGCGCCACCTGGATTAAGGAAGTACCCCATAACAGTAGCCAAAAAGGACTAGCAAGATGCAACTACAAAAACTCGTGCCCGCCACCTGCCTGGCGCTGCTCATACTCAGCCCGATTGCGCAGGCACGCTTTGAAGCCAAGCAACTGGGCAACGACAAATATATGGCCAACAACAAGGATGGTTGCGTCGTTGTATTCGACCGCCATGGCGACCGGCTCTCGGAAACCAGCAAGTGCAGTAGCCGTGACCTGAGGGACGCAGAGGAAGCGGTGGGCGACCTGCGCAACAATCGCAGCGACAGCCGGGACTACGACGACCGCGATCATCACTCGGGGAGCTCGCGCCACTCCGGCAGTACCTACTACGAGATTCACGGGGTCTCGGATAACAAGCTGCGCATCTGGGACGATCCCTCGAAGCATTCCGAAGTGGTCGCCGGCGGCGTGCACAACGGCGAGAAAGTGCGCGGCCTGGGCAATTGCGAACGCCACCATGGCGAGGAGTGGTGCGAGGTGGAATATCGCGGCGACCGCGGCTGGGTCATGCAGAAGTTCCTGCGCGAGACTTCCGGCGGTAGCTCCAGCCACTCCAGCAGTCACAGCTCCTCGGGCAGCCACAGTCGCGGCGAGCGCTTTGCGGACCTCGAGGGCGAGCGCGCGAGTTCCGCAGAGCGCGGTCTCGAGGACCGGGGCTTCCGCAACGTCGATGGCTTCAAGAGTGGCATGACCGCTTACACCATCTGGTACAACCGCAAGACCGACCAGTGCCTGCAGATGGCCGTGGCCGATGGGCGCGCCGACAGCATTGTCGACATCCAGCGTCACGACAAGTGCGACTGATGGCCGGCCGGGCACAATTCTGACCGTTTGTTCGGTACTGGCCTGAGCGGGCGGGAAACTGCCGGCCCCAGGCCCGCAGCGCCCGCCCGCGGCGGCGACAGGCCCTGCGGGCGGTTTTAGACCGCCCGCTTGTGTTTCGACTACTGTGGGTCTAATTTCTCTGTGTTGCACAGGTTGTCGCAGCCAGCTGCCAGGTTGGCTGCTTGCGCGGAGTTGTCTCCACCGCGAGTTGAATGGATTGCGTGGCCGCAGGCGGCCACAGCCCGAATCGCCCGATCCACGGCTTCCTTTGTGGTTTGCATGGCTGCTGTAGCTGGGTTAGTTGCAGGGAAGGCGTCACAATGCAGCGACACGAGAGCGGGAAACACCTGGGGAATGTCCCGGAGGGTGAGATACCCGGGCCGGCCGCTGGCGCTTTTTACCTCTCTGATTTGTTCGTCGAACCCGCTTCAGGCGCTGTCCGCGGCCGCGGCGGCGAGTCTCGCCTGGAACCACGGGCCATGGCGGTTCTCGGCGTGCTCGCCGGCAGTGCCGGCAGGCTGGTGACCCGGGAGCAACTGCTCAACACCATCTGGCCCGGTGGCGAGACCTACGACGAAGCGCTGACCCAGTGCATCTACCACTTGCGCCAGCAGCTGCTCGCGGCGGGCGGCAGCGAGGCCCACCGCAGGCTGATCACCACGGTGCCGAAGCGCGGCTACCTGCTCAGGGGCGAGGTGAGGCCCGCGGCGACGGCGAGCGCCGGCAGCGGGGATCCCGGCGCGGTATTCACTCCCCCAACTCCTCTGCACAGATTGACCCGGCCCCCGCCGCGTGCGCTGGCCCTGCTCGGGCTGGCCGCGCTGGTCGCCGGGCTGGCCTTGCTGGCCCTGCGGCCTGACGCGCCCGGCGGGGATCGTAGCGCTCCTGCACCTACAGCGATAGCACCGAGCGAGATGGCACCGGCAGAGATGGTCGCCCCGGTGCCCGCGACGATCGCCGTGCTGCCCTTCAACAACCTCAGTGGACTGGCGGAAAGCGGCACCCTGGCCGACGGGCTGGCGGAGGAGGTCCTCGGCGCGCTGGCCCGCAACCCCGGCCTGCGGGTCATCGCCCGCAGTTCTGCCTTCCAGTTCCGCGGCGAGCAGGGCGACCTGCGCGACGTGGGGCAGCAACTCGGCGCTCGCTACGTCGTCGACGGCAGCCTGCGCGACCAGGGTGAGCAGGTACAGATCCGCACCCGGCTGACCGACGTTCGCACCGGGCGGCAGCTGTGGAGCGACGAGTACGACCGCTCCCTCGCCGACTGGTTCGAACTGCAGCAGGTCGTGGCGGCGGAGGTTTCGCGTGCCCTCTCCGGGGTGCTGCAGCAGCAACAGGGGGCGCTCGTCCAGCGCGGTGGGCCGACCAACGCGGAAGCCTACCTCGAGGTGCTGCGGGCGCGGCAACTGCTGGCCTCGCGCAACATCGCCGATGCGGAGCAGGCGATCGAGCACTTGCAGCGCGCGCTGCTGCTGGACCCGGACTACGCCCTGGCCTACGCCAGGCTGGCCGATGCCATCCTGATCCAGGCCCAGTCCACCGGCGGCCTCGAGTCCGTTCACCCGGTGGTGGCCTCCCTGCTGGACAAGGCGCTGGCTCTCGACCCGGAGTTCGGCGAGGCCTACGCCCTGCGCTCCCTGGTGGACGGCGACCCCGGGCAGGCCGAGCGCGACCTGCGCCGCGGCCTCGAGCTCAACCCCTCCTTTGCCCGCGGCTACGAGTTGCTCTCCGACCTGCACATGCGCAGGCCCTACACCGAGCTCCAGCTGGCGCTCGACGCCATCGATCACGCCATCGCCCTGGACCCGCTCTCCCCCGCCCTCTACCACACCAAGGCAAGATGGATGATGGGGCTCGGCTACTGGGAACAGGTGGATGAACTCAATCGCCGCGCCCTGGCGCTGAACCCGAATTTTCACGACGCGCTGCGGCTGATGGCAGTTTCCGCGGGTGTACAGGGTCACTATGCGGAGGCGGTCGGCTATGCCCGGCGGGCGGTGGCCCTGGACCCGCGAGCAGAACCGGTGCGCGACCAGCTGACCATCCTCTATCTGGCGCTGGGCGATATCGACGCAGCACGCGCTGCGAACAGACCGCCCACCGGGTTCGGCGAGCAGCGCATCCTGTGGGCCGAGGGGCGGGTCACCGAGCTGGCCGATCTCGCCTACCGCGCCGGACCGGAGGCACACGCCCAACTGAACGACCCGGTCCTGTCCCAGGCGGTGCTGGAGCAGGCGGTCGCCGATGGCAACTACCAGCGGGCGATCGAGCTGATGACCGCGGGCCTTCCCTACCCGGGTGAGCTGCCACCCGCCGCGGCGCTGTTCGGGCTCACCCCCTTCGTCAACCTGGTGCAGCTCTACCGCGCCAGCGGCGACGCAGCGACAGCGGCGCAACTCGAGCACCAGATCGAGGAGCGCATGGCGCTGGCGGAGGCGTATTTCCCGCGACACCACATCCTCTACCAGCAGTTCCGGGCCGTGTTCCTTGCCGGGGCGGGGCAATTTGACGCCGCCTGTGCCGCCCTGGAAGACACCCATGCGCCGCGGCCGCGGCCGCACTGGCGGGTCGTCCTGGCCCATCCTGCCTTCGCTGGCATGCGCGATACGCCCTGTATGCAGGCCCTGCGGGCCCACAGCGAGGCGCACATCGCCAGCGAGCGCAAGCGCATCGACGCGACGCTGCGGGCGGAGCAAGGCGAGCCCGCCGCGGCGCGCAAGGCCGCTCGTGACAGCCTCGTGGCCAACTCACAATAACCTGCGGAGCACCCCCTATGACCCACTGGCCCCTGCGGCGACTACTCCAGGTCGCACCGCTAGTCGCGCTCAGCCTGGTCACGCTCGTCCAGGCGCAGGACACGCCGTCCGGGCACGGCCCCCAGTTCCGCAGCGACGGCGTCCTCGAGGAAGTCGTGGTCACCGCGCGCCGGCGCGACGAGGCGTTTATCGATGTGCCGATGGCCATCAGCCGGATCGACGGTGAGTTGATGGAGCAATTGCAGTACCGCGATATCCGCGAGTTCCTCGGTCTCAGCCCGGGCTTGCTGGTCTACGGGGGCGGCGACCAGGTGAGTTCCCGCATCACCATCCGCGGCGTGGTGACCCCCGGTTTCCTGGTGCAGCCGGGCAACGCGGTCTATGTTGACGAGCTCTACGCCTCGGGCATGCTGACCGTCCTCCCCGGTTTCTACGATATCGAGTCGGTGCAGGTGCTCAAGGGGCCGCAGGCATCGCTTTACGGGCGCAATACCACCGGCGGCGCAGTGGTCATCACCACGGGCAAACCCACGGAGGAACGCTCTGCGCGCCTCGACCTCAGCTACGCCCAGCTGGATACCGTCGATACCAGCGCCACCTTCAACCTACCCCTCGGCGACGCCCTGCAGGCGCGCGCAACCGCCTGGTACAGTGACAGCGAGGGCGGCTACTACCGCAGCCAGTTCAGCGAGGACAACCCGGACGCCTACCACCAGAGCGGCGGCCGCCTGACCCTCGCCGTGCTGCCAGCGGAAACCATCGCTTTGACGTTGAGTGGGGAGTATGCCGAGGATGACAGGGGGGCCACCCCGGGCGTGGTCAGCGGCGCACCGCTGGGCCCGCCGGAACTCGGCGTCGAGTCGCGGCGCAATGTGTTGCGCGACGATCCCGGAACCATGGAGATCAGGTACGCCAGGACCAACGGCAAGCTCGAAGCCGATGTCGGCTTCGGCACCCTGGTGGCGCTGGCGGGCTGGCGCGAGGCGACCGGGGCGCTGGCGGGCTCCGACTCGGACGGCAGCGCAAGGGTCGCTGCCATCGACAATCCGCTCTACGCATTGCGCAACACCCGCGCGCCCACCGTCCAGTTCGTCGACCTCGACGATACGACCCGGGAAGCCGAATTGCACCTGCTCACCCGCGACGCGGGCCCGCTGACGGCACTGGTCGGGGTGAACTACTTCGAGGAGTCGCTGCGCTTTGGCGCCGGGGAGGTGCCGCTGCGGGAGTTCGCCCAGGTGCTGGAGGCTATCGGTTTTTACGGCACATTTGAATTCCGCGGCGAACAGGACACCCGGGCCTGGGCGGCTTTCGGGGAATTGATCTGGGCGCCCCGCGAGTCGCTCGAAGTCACCGCCGACCTGCGCTACACCCGCGAGCGGCAGGAGATCACTACGGCCCAGTCGGTGAGCGGCTTCTACATTTATACCGGTAGCTATGTCGACCTGGACCTGGAGAGAACCTATGAAAATCTCTCGCCCGGCCTGACCCTGGCCTGGAAGCCGCGGGACACCCTGACCTTCTTCGGCAAGTACGCCCGGGGCTTTCGCGCCGGGGGCTTCAACCCGCTGGTCTCCAGCCTCGCCCCCCCCACCTACGACGCCGAGGAGTCCGAGAACTTCGAACTCGGCGGCAAGGCCCTGCTGTTCGACCAGCGGCTGGAAATCGGCGCCAGTATCTTTTACCTCTGCGTGGACGACGCCCTGCTGCCGCAGCCGGACCCCGGTGCGGAGATCAACCCGATCCCTGCGATGCGCAACATCGGTACCGCGACCACCCTGGGACTGGAGGTCGACCTGGCGGCGCAGCTCTCAGCCGGGCTCAGCATAAGCGCGTCTGCCGGCCGCTACGACTACGACTTTTCCGGCGGCCCTGCGGGCTACAACCAGCGGGCCTTCGTGCCGGATTACACCGCCAGCCTGACCGCCGACTACCAGCGGCCGCTGGCCGGGGAGTTTAGCGGCCTGGCCTCGCTGGGCTTCCGCTATCGCAGCGCAGCCCGCTCGCCCGCCGGCGATGGCTTCGAACTGGGTTCCTACAACCTGCTCGACGCCCAGCTCGGTATCCGCTGGCGCGCCACCGAACTCGCCGTCTTCGTGCGCAACGCGCTGGACGACCAGTACAAGGTCAGCGACTGGAACGCGAGCCTGTTCCAGCGGAGCTTCATTCCCGATGACGGCAGCTATACCGGCTCGACCCACAGCATCGTGCGCGACCCGGGCGCGATCTACGGCGTGCGCCTGACCATCAGCCTCTGAACGGGCATTCCGGGGCCTCAGGCCAGCAGCGCCCGCCCCGGAATCGACTGCAGCAGGCGCCGGGTGTAGTCCTGCTGCGGGTTGTCGAACAGCTCGCTGCCGCTGCCCTGTTCCACCACCTCGCCCTTGTACAGCACCAGGATGCGGTCGGCGAGGTGGCGCACCACCGCCAGGTCGTGGGAGACGAAGAGCATGGTCAGGCCGTACTCCTTGCCGAGGTCGAGCATCAGGTCGAGGATCTGCGCCTGGATGGTCACGTCGAGGGCCGAGACCGGCTCGTCGGCGACGATGAATTCCGGCCGCGTGGCCAGGGCGCGGCCGATGGCGATGCGCTGGCGCTGGCCGCCGGAGAACTCGTGGGGGTACTTGCGCACGAAGTTGCGCGCCAGGCCGACGTCGTCCATGAGTTTCAGTACGCCGCTGCCGACCGTCTTGCGGTTCTCGATGCCGTGCAGCAGCAGCGGCTCGGCGAGGGTGTCGAACACGGTCATGCGCGGGTTGAGGGAGGCGAAGGGGTCCTGGAAGATCATCTGCATGCGGCGGCGCATCTTCTTCAGGTCGTTGCCTTCCAGCTGGGTCAGGTCAGTACCGTCGAACATGACCTCGCCGGAGGTCACCGGCACCAGGCGCAGGATGGAGCGGCCGATGGTCGACTTGCCCGAGCCGGACTCGCCCACCAGGCCGAGGATCTCACCCTTGTTGATGTCGAAGCTGACATCGTTGACCGCCTTCACCGTCGGCTTGTGCTTGCCCTGCTCGAACCAGGTGCAGAGATTGCGCACCTGGATCAGCGGTTCCGGGTGGTGCTCCGGGCCGGTCTTGCTGCCGGCGGGAATCGCCGCCAGCAGTTTCTTCGTGTAGGGGTGCTCGGCGTTGTGGAAGATGTGCTCGCTGCTGCCGCCCTCGACGATCTTGCCCTGCTGCATCACCACGATCTGGTCGGCGATATCCGCCACCACCGCGAGGTCGTGGGAGATGAAGATCACGCCGATGTCGCGGTTCTTCTGCAGGTCGGCGATCAGTTGCAGGATCTGCGCCTGGATGGTCACGTCCAGCGCGGTGGTCGGCTCGTCGGCGATCAGCAGCTTGGGCTCGTTGATCAGCGCCATGGCGATCATCACCCGCTGGCGCATGCCGCCGGAGAACTGGTGGGGGAAGTTGTCGAAGGTGGACTCCGGGTCGCGGATGCCCACCTCGCCGAGCAGCTCCAGTGCGCGTTTTTTCGCCTCCGCCTTGCTCACCTTCTTGTGGTACATCAGCGGCTCGACCAGCTGCTTGCCGATGGTCATGAAGGGGTTCAGGCAGGTCATCGGGTCCTGGAAGATCATGGCGACGTCGCGGCCGCGGATTTCCCGCAGCTGGGCCTCGCTCATCTGCAGCAGGTCGCGGCCCTCGAACAGGGCCTCGCCGCCGTCGATGCGCCCGGGCGGTTGCGGTATCAGCCCGAGCAGGGAGTAGCAGGCCACCGACTTGCCGGAGCCGGACTCGCCGATGATCGCGGTGATCTTGCCGGTCTCCACGGTGAAGGAGATATCGTCCACGGCCCTGGTGGTACCCAGCCGGGAGACGAAGCTGACCTTGAGGTTTTTTACGTCGAGCAGTGACATCAGTCTTTTGACCTCCGTACGTCGAGGGCGTCACGCAGTCCGTCGCCGAGGAAATTGAGGCAGAACAGGGTGATGCTGAGGGCCAGGCCGGGGAAGATCAGCAGCCAGGGAAACTCTTCCATCGTTTCCGCACCGTAGGAGATGAGCAGGCCCCAGGAGGTCTTCGGCGGTTGCACCCCGAGGCCGAGGAAGCTGAGGAAGGCCTCCAGCAGCATCACCGAGGGGATGGTCAGCGTGGTGTAGACGATGATCGGCCCCAGTGCGTTGGGAATCAGGTGGCGGCGGATGATGGTGCCCGGCGACAGGCCGAGGGAGATCGCCGCCTCGACGAATTCCTGCTGGCGCAGGGTCTGCACCTGGCTGCGCATGATCCGCGCCATGGTCAGCCACTCCACCGCGCCGATGGCGAGGAACAGCAGCAGCATGTTGCGGCCGAAGACCACCATCAGCAGGACGATGAAGATCATGAAGGGCAGGGCGTACATGATGTCCACCAGGCGCATCATGATGGCGTCGGTGCGCCCGCCCACGTAACCGGCCACGGCACCCCAGGTGACGCCGATCACCAGCGCCACCGAGGTGGCGACGAAACCGACGGCGAGGGAGATACGCCCGCCGTACATGACCTGGGTCAGCAGGTCGCGGCCGAAGATGTCGGTGCCCAGCCAGTGCTGCGCCGAGGGCGGTGAGGCGCCGAGGTCGAGGTTCTGGGTCTCGTAGGAGTAGGGCGCGATCCACGGGGTGAGGATGGCGATCACGATCATGAACACCAGCACCACCAGGCCGACCAGGGCCAGCCGGTTCTTGCGCAGGCGCAGCCAGGCGTCCTTCCACAGGGAGGTGCCCTGTTCCGCTTCGGCGATATCGGTAATGATTTCAGTCGTCATTATTTTTCTCCGAACTGGGCGCGCAGGCGCGGGTTCATCCAGGCGGCGAGAATGTCCGACAGCAGGTTGAACAGTACGATCAGGGTGGACAGGAACACGGTGGTGCCGAGGATCATGGTGTAGTCGCGGTTGAAGGCGGCCTGCACGTAGAAGCGGCCGAGGCCGGGAATCTGGAAGATGGTCTCGACCACGAAGGAGCCCGCCAGCAGGCCGGCGAAGGCCGGGCCGAGGAAGGCGACGACTGGTATGAGGCCGCCGCGCAGGCCGTGCTTGATCACCACCTGCCACTCCGGCAGGCCCTTGGCGCGGGCGGTGCGGATGTAGTCCTGGGACATCACCTCGAGCATGCCGGCCCGGGACAGGCGGGCGATGTAGGCGGCGTAGGTCGAGCCGAGGGTGATCGCCGGCAGGATCTTGTCGCCGGGAATGTCGCCCCAGCCGGACACCGGCAGCCAGTCGAGGTGGATGCCGAAGACCAGCACCAGCAGGGGCCCGAGCAGGAAGGAGGGCAGGCAGATGCCGATCATCGCCGCCGACATCGGCACATAGTCCTGGGCCGTGTTCGGTTTCAGCGCCGCGATCACCCCGGCGAGGCCGCCGATGATCACCGCTACCAGCAGGGCGTAGAGGCCGAGCTCCGCGGTCACCGGCAGGCCGGCGGCGATCAGCTCGTTGACGCTGCGCCCGGGGTATTTGAAAGAGGGGCCGAGATCGCCCTGGGCGAGGTCGCCGAGGTAGATCATGTACTGCTCGAACATGGGTTTGTCGAGGTTGTACTGGGCCTCGAGGGCCCGCTTGACCTCGGGCAGCACCGCCTTCTCACTGGCGAAGGGGCCGCCGGGGGCCACCCGCACCAGGAAGAAGGTCACGGTGATGACCGCCAGTATGACCGGGATTGCCTGCAGCAGCCGGTAAGAGATGAATCGCCACATGGTTTCGGGTCAGTCCTCCGCTTGCCAGACCGGTATCTCGGGATCCAGTCGGACGTATTTGAAATTGGGAATGTTCAGCACGTTGGCGGGCATGCCGCTGACGCTGGGTTGCACGAGGTGCTTGCTGGTGTAGGCATACAGCGGCAGGACAGGCGCCTGCTGCATCAGGATGGTTTCCGCTTCGCGCAACAGGGCCATGCGCTCGGCCGGGTCGATGGCCGCGGGGGCTTGTTCGAGCAGTATTTCGTCGTAGCGCGGATCGGAGAAGCCGGTGTCGTTGCTGAGGTTGCCAGTGGTGAAGATTTCCAGCATGTCGGTCGGGTCCCCGGTGCCGCCAATCCAGCCCATCCGCGCGACCTGGTAGTCGCCTTCGTCCAGGGTATTGAGATAGACCTGCCACTCCTGGTTGGTGATGGTGACCCTGACGGCGAGCTCTTTTTTCCACATCTGTTGCAGGGCCACGGCGATCTTGCGGTGATCTTCGCTGGTATTGTAAACCAGTTCCACCTGCGGCCAGCCGCGGCCGCCGGGATAACCCGCTTCCGCGAGCAGTTGCCGCGCGCGCTCCGGGTCGTACTGGAGCAGTGCCGGGGGGCTGTAGCCCTCCGCCACGCCGGGGGGCACCAGCGCCGGGCTCGGTAGCGCAGTGCCCAGCAGCAGGTTGTCGATGAGCGCCTGGCGGTCGATGGACATGGCCAGCGCACGGCGCACCCGCACGTCGTCCAGCGGGGCGCGGTCGGTATTGAACATGTAGTAGTAGCTGCCCATCATCGGCGCCTGCTGGTAGGGCGAGTCGGGCTGGGCGCGATACCAGGGTATCTTCGCCAGGACGACGCTGTCGGTGTAGTGCAACTGGCCGACGCGGAACATCCTCTCCTCCGATGAGCGGTTCTCCACGGTGTGGAACACGATGCCGTTGAGGGCGACGTTGTCGGCGTCCCAGTAGTAGGGGTTCTTGCGCATCCGCACCGAGCGGCCCATGCGCCAGTCCTGCAGCACGAAGGGCCCGTTGCCCACCAGGTTGCCGGGGCGGGTCCAGTCGGTGTAGCGGTCGGTGAAACTGCCGAAGTGCTCGATGGTCTTGCGCTGCACCGGGTAGTTGGGAATGTTGGTCAGCACCCGCATGAAGTTGGGTGTGGGGTTGTTCAGCGTGATCTGCACGGTGTAGCCGTCCAGCGCCTTGATCCCCACCGTGCCGAAGTCGCTCACCTCGCCTTCGGCAAAGGCCTCGGCGCCGACCACCGGGTAGAGCTGATAGGCCGTCTGGTTGCCCATGTCCGGGTGCAGTGAGCGGTGGAAGGACCAGATCCAGTCCTCCGCGGTGACCGGCTCGCCATCCGACCAGCGCGCCTGCGGATTGAGGTAGAAGGTGTAGGTTCTGGCGTCGGGCGATATCTCCCAGCGCTGTGCCGCGCCCGGTTCCGGGGCGAGCGTCAGGGGATTGAGGGTAATCAGCGATTCGTAGAGGGCGCGGGCCAGCTTGGAGTCGTTGTCGGAGCTCATGACGTGAGGATCGAGGGTCTGGGGCTCGGAGCCGAAACCGAAATGCAGCACCCCCTCCCGGTTGCCGCTGGCGACGTTGGGCTCACCCTGCCCGCAGGCCACCAGCAGCACGGTGGCCAGCAGGGTGCAGTGCAAGGCGGCGGGCACGGGAATGATCTCAGTGCTCCTTCGCGGCCTGTTGCTCCTTGTCCCAGTCGGGATCAAGCCACACGTACTTGAAGTTCATCGAGTCCATCAGGTTGGAGGGCATGTCCTTCACGCTCGGATGGATGAGGTGGTTGCTGGTATAGGTGTAGATCGGCAGGATCGGCATCTGCTCCATCAGGCGCTTTTCCGCATCGTAGAAGATCTGGAAGCGCTCCTCCTTGGTGGCGGCGCGGGGCGCGTCGCGCAGGATCATGTCGTCGTAGACCGGGTCGGCGTAGCCGGTGTTGTTGTTGCCGCCGCCGGTGATGTACATGTCGAGGAAGGAGGTCGGGTCGACGTAGTCGCCGATCCAGGCGCGACGGGCCATCTGGAAGTTCATGGTGTCGACGGTGTCGAGGTAGACCTTCCACTCCTGGTTGGCCAGGGTGATCTCGATGTTGAGCTCCTTCTTCCACATCTGCTGCAGGGCCACGGCGATCTTGCGGTGGTCCTCGGAGGTGTTGTAGGTGACCTCCACCGGCGGGAAGCCGTCGCCGTTGGGGTAGCCCGCTTCGGCGAGCAACTGGCGGGCTTTCTCCGGGTCGTACTGGAACAGGATCGGCGGCTGGTAGCCGAGGGTGCCGGGCGGGGTGATGGTGTAGGCCGGGATACGCGATTTCTTCAGCACGGTGTTGGTCAGGGTCACCCGGTCCACCGCCAGCGACAGGGCCCAACGCACGCGCACGTCGTCCATGGGCTTGCGGTTGGTATTCAGCAGGTAGAAGTAGGTGCCGAGGTAGGGGGCCTGGACGAAGGGCGAGTCCTCCATCGCCTCGTACACCGGGATCTTGTCCAGCGGTACCGTCTGCGAGTAGTGCAGCTGGCCGACGCGGAACATGCGCTCCTCGCTGACCACGTTCTCGGTGGGGTAGTAGACGATGCCGTTCAACTTGACCTTGTCGCGGTCCCAGTAGGTGTCGCTCTTCTCCACCTCGATACGCCGGTTGAGCTGCCATTCCTTGAGCCTGAAGGCGCCGTTGCTGACGATGTTCTCCACCCGCGTCCAGGGGGTGTAGCGGTCGGTGGCCTTGCCGAACTTCTCCAGGGTGGCGCGGTGCACGGCGAAGGTGCTGTAGTGATCCATCAGCTGCAGGAAGTAGGGCGTGCGGGCGTTGAGGGTGACCTGCAGGGTGAGGTCATCGAGGGCCTTGACCCCGACCTCGCTGAAATCGGCGATCTCGCCCTTGGCGAACTTCTCCGCGTTGACCAGGGGGTAGAGCATGTAGGCGTACTGGTTGCCCATCTGCGGGTTGAGGGCGCGCTGCCAGGACCAGACGTAGTCCTCCGCGCTCATGGACTCGCCGTTGGACCAGCGCGCCTCCGGGTTGATGTGGAAGGTGTAGACCAGCCCGTCCTCGGAGATGTCCCAGCTCTGCGCGACGCCCGGTTCCGGCTCCAGGGTCCAGGGGTTCTTCACCGCCAGGCCCTCGAAGATGGCCCGCACGATATGGTTTTCCGGCACCCCGGTGACCACGTGGGGGTCGAGGCCCTGGGGCTCCGAGCCGTTGCCGTAGTGCAGGATGCCCTCCCGGTTGCCCCGTTCGACGTTGGTCTCGCCCCCGGTGCAGGCGGCGAGAGAAATGAACAGGGCTGCCAGCAGCAGTCGGTGCAGTCGGGGCATGGGAAGGGTGTCCGGGCTTATTGGGTTTGCTGAATATTATAGTGATAGACGAACAAGCCTGCCGACACCTCAAAAGGTCCCTGGCGGGGCCCGGTGGCAGGCCGCACCGTGACGTCCTCAGTGCCAGCCGCGCGGATTGCCGGCCATCTCCGCCTGCTTGCGCGCCAGGGCCTCACGCAACTGCTCCAGGGCCTGCGGGTGGCGGGCCGCCACGCTGTAGGATTCCTGCGGGTCGGCGCGCAGGTCGAACAGCCACTCCTGCTGCGGGATGCCCGGGGCGAAGGGCATCTGGTCGGTGCCGTAGTGCAGCAGCGCCGGGGCGCGGTACTTGAAGCGCGGCCCGCGCACCGCGAACAGGCGCTCGCCGTCGTAGTGGTAGAGGTACTGGTGCGGGGATGCGCCGCTGCCGGTCAGCAGCGGCAGGATGCTCCTGCCGTCGAGGACCCGGTCGGCCGGGGCCGGCAGGCCGAGCAGCTCGAGCAGGGTGGGCAGCAGGTCGGTGCCCATGGCCATGCCGCTCTCCACGCGGCCGCCGGCCAGGCCCGCGGGCCAGTGGGCGATGAAGGGCACCCGCATGCCGCCCTCGAAGGTGCTGCCCTTGCGCCCGCGCAGGGCGCCGGGGCTGCCGCTGAACCAGGGGCCGTTGTCCGAGCTGACCAGGATCAGGGTGTTGTCCAGCCGCCCGGACTGCTCCAGCCAGGCGATGATCTCGCCGACTCCCGCGTCGATCTCCTCCATCACGTCGCCGTAGATACCGGCGTCCGAGCCGCCCAGCCGTTCCGGCCGCACGTGCAGCGGGTCGTGGGGGAAGTTGTGGGCGAAATAGAGGAAGAAGGGCCGCGCCGGATCCGCGCGCATGAAGTCGATGGCCTCGCGGGTGTAGACCTCGGTCATGCGCTCCTGGTCGGCGGGGGCCGGGGTGTCGATCGCCCGGTTGCGGTACCAGGCGAAGGGTTCCATGTCGTTGCTGTAGAGGGCGCCGTAAAAGCTCTCGAAGCCCATGTCGTTGGGCAGGCTGGGGCTGACGTCGCCGAGGTGCCATTTGCCGACCATGCCGGTGCGGTAGCCGGCCGCGGCGAGGGTGTCGGCGATGGTGATCTCCTCCGCCGGCAGCCGGGTGGCGCCGCCCGGGGCGGTGATCCTCGAGAGCATCCCCTTCCAGCCCCCGCTGGGGAAGACCACGTTGGGCAGCCCGGCCCGCGGCGCCAGCCGCCCGGTGAGGTAGCCGGCCCGCGCCGGGGTGCAGACCGGCGAGGGGGAGTGAAAGTCGGTGAAGCTGACGCCCGCGGCGGCGAGGCGGTCGAGGTTCGGGGTGTCGATCGGCTTGTCCGCCGGGGCGCCGGCGCCGATGTCGCCGTAGCCGAGGTCGTCGTAGAGCAGGAAGAGGATGTTGGGTGCGCTCGCGGGCAGGCTGTAGCTGCCCAGTTCGCGCAGGTACTCAGCCTTGCGCGCCAGGTGTACGGCGTCGTCGCGCTGCTCCGGGCGGCTGAGCTGCCAGGCGATGTACAGGGCTGCGGCCAGGGCCAGCGTAGCGACAGTGACCAGGAGGGAACGCAGCCAGCGGCCGAGGAATGCGAGCATGGGCAGTGCTTATTATGGTCGGAATGGCGGGCATCCTAGCACGCCGCTCCCGCCGCTGGCCAAGGTCTCATTGGCCGCCCGCGGCGCGCACCCCGAGGTGGGCGAAATCCCGGCCGGAGGGCTGCTGGTAGAGACTCAGGCCGAACTCGCCGACCACTGCGAAGAGGTGGTCGAAGATGTCCGACTGGATGCCCTCGTACTCCGCCCACGCCGTGGTGTCGGTGAAGCAGTAGATCTCGATGGGAATGCCCTCGCTGCCCGGTTGCAGCTGGCGCACCATCAGGGTCATGTCCTTGCGGATCTTCGGGTGGTGCTTGAGGTAGTGGTAGATGTAGGCGCGGAAGGTGCCGATGTTGGTCAGCCGGCGCATGTTGATCTCGCCCTCGACGGCACTCGCCGCCAGCGCGCTGTTGTATTCCTCCAGCTCCCGCTCCTTGTTGGCCAGGTAGTCCTGCAGCAGGGTGACCCGGCGGGCCCGGGCGATCTCCCCGGCGTCGAGGAAACGCAGGCTGCCGGCGTCCAGGTAGAGGCTGCGCTTGATGCGCCGGCCGCCGGACTCGGACATCCCGCGCCAGTTCTTGAAGGGGTCGGAGATCAGCCGGTGGGTGGGAATGGTGGTGATAGTCTTGTCCCAGTTCTGCACCTTCACCGTGTGCAGCTGGACGTCGATGACATCGCCGTCGGCGCCGAAGGCCGGGGCCTCGATCCAGTCGCCGACGTGGATCATGTCCTGGGCGTTGAGCTGCACGCTGGCCACCAGGGAGAGGATGGTGTCCTTGAAGATCAGCATCAGCACCGCGGTGGCGGCGCCGAAGCCGGAGAGCAGTATGATCGGCGAACGGTCGATCAGGGCGGCGATGGCGAGGATCGCGCCGATCACCCAGAAGATCAGCACCACCAGCTGCAGGAAGCCCTTGATCGGCCGCTCGTTGGCCCCCGGGGTCTGCTCGTAGATGGTGTTGATCGCGTGCAGCACCGCGGTCAGGGTCAGGGTGACGATGATCACCATGTAGGCCCCGGTCACGTTGAGGATCACCTGCTCGACGGTATCGTGGGCCTGGGGCAGGATGTCGATGCCGGCGTAGATGATGAAGGCCGGCACCATCTGCGCCAGCCGCTGGGGTACCTTGTGCTTCACCAGGGCGTCGTCCCAGGTCACCGCGGAGCGGCGGGCCATGAGGCGGGCTATGCGCAGCAGCACGCGGCGCGCGACGTAGTAGCCGAGCAGGGCGGCGAGGAACACCCCGGCGATGGCGAGCGCGCCGGGCAGGCCGGCCTGGTAAGCGGAAAGTTCTTGCAGCATCTGGTCCATGGTCTTGCTCTGTCTTCAGGTGATTGCCGGCTCTTCGAAGCCGGTGCCGGGGCCGGAGTCATCGCCGCCGAACTCCTCCTGGAACTGTTCGACCTGTTTCTCCACCCGGCTGACCCGGCGGCCGTAGTAGGCGATGTGGAAGGTGGCGTCGCCCTCGTAGACCAGCGGCAGGTTGGTGCGGCCGATGACCACACCGGATTCCGCGGCGGTCAGCTCGATCTCCGCGGTGCCCAGGGGGTCGGCGACCAGCGCCAGGGTCTGGCCCTTGCTGACCTTGGCGCCGAGCGGCACCAGGGTGCGCAGGATGCCACTGGCCGGTGCGCGGACCCAGCTGGTCTGCTCGCTGATGATCGGTTTCGGCGGCGGCTTGCGGCTGCGGCTCTTGCGCAGCATGCCGATCTCGCGCATCACGTTGATGCAGCCGCGCACCCCGGCGCGGATGTGCATTTCCTCGAAGCGCAGCGCCTCGCCGGCCTCGTAGAGCACGGTGGGGATGCCCGCCTCGTCGGCGCAGGCGCGCAGGGAGCCGTCGCGCAGGGCGGCGTTGATCGCCAGCGGCACGCCAAAGGCCTCGGTCATCGCCAGGGCCTGGGGGTCGTCGAGGTTGGCGCGGATCTGCGGGAAGTTGCTGCGGTGGCGGGCGCCGGTGTGCAGGTCGATACCGTGGGTCGACTTGCTCAGGATTTCCCTGAGGAAGGTGTGCGCCACCCGGCTGGCCAGCGGCCCGCGCTCGGAACCGGGGAAGGAGCGGTTGAGGTCGCGGCCGTCCGGCAGGTAGCGGGCGTGGTTGAGGAAGCCGTAGATATTGACGATGGGGATGGCGATCAGCGAGCCGCTCATGGTCTTCAGGGCCTTGTGCCGCAGCAGGCGGCGGATGATCTCCACCCCGTTGATCTCGTCGCCATGCACCGCGGCGCAGATGAACAGCACCGGGCCGGGCCGCCTGCCGCGCACCACCTGGGCGGTCATCGACAGGTCGTCGTGGGTGTACATGGGGGCCACCGGGATGCTCACGGTGGCCTGGTCCCCCGGGGCGATCAGGCGCCCGCCGATTTCCAGACTGGCCGACTTCTGCCCCATGTCAGCCCCGGATCTTGCGGCTGCCATGGGCGGGGCGCGCGTTGTCTTCGACGAAGCTGATGATCTTGCCGGCGATATCCTTGCCGGTGGCCCGCTCGATGCCGCCGAGGCCCGGCGAGGAGTTGACCTCCATGATCAGCGGCCCGCGGGAGGAGCGCAGCATGTCCACACCGGCCACCTCGAGACCCATGGTCTGGGCCGCCTTGACCGCGGTGGCGCGCTCCTCCGGGGTCAGCTTGATCACCCTGGCGGTGCCGCCGCGGTGCAGGTTGGAGCGGAACTCGCCCTCCGCCGCGGAGCGCTCCATGGCCGCCACCACCCGGCGGCCGATGACGAAGGCGCGGATGTCCGAGCCGCCGGCCTCCTTGATGAACTCCTGTACCAGGAAGTCGGCGCCGAGTTCCTTGAAGGCGTCGATCACCGACTCCGCGGCCTTGATGGTCTCCGCCAGCACCACGCCGCGGCCCTGGGTGCCGCGCAGCAGTTTCAGCACCACCGGCGCGCCGCCCATGGACTTGATCAGCTGGCGACCGTTCTCGACATCGTGGGCGAAGCCGGTGGTGGGCATGCCGATGCCCTTGCGCGAGAGCAGTTGCAGGGCGCGCAGCTTGTCCCGGGAGCGGCCGAGGGGGATGGATTCAGTCAGGCAGTAGACGCCCATCATCTCGAACTGGCGGATCACCGCGGTGCCGTAGTCGGTGATCGAGGCGCCAATGCGCGGGATCATGGCATCGAAACCCTCGAGTTTCTCGCCCTTGTAGTAGATACCGGGGTTGTCCGAGTTGATATCCATAATGCATTTCAGGGTGTCGAGTATGCGCACCTCGTGGCCGCGCTTCTCGGCGGCCTCCACCAGTCGGCGGGTGCTGTAAAGCTTCCTGTTGCGGGACAGGATGCCAATTTTCATGATCACTTGTTACTCCAGCGGGGGTGCCAAATTACTTGCCGCACAGGTAGGACCTGCCCGGATCGACGAGGTAGCGGCCGCGCATTGCGGTGCGGCCGATGAGGACGCGAAACTTCATGCTGTCGCGGTCGGTGAGTGTAACCTCCACCCGCTGTGTACTGCCACCTATGGACAGGGTCGTGGCGATGACAAAGCGCAGTTCCTCGTGGCCGCCGGAGTCGCGCACCACCCGCTGGTCGAGCACCGGCGCCTCGCACTCGATCACGTCGTCGCTGTCGTTCTGCCGCGGGTGGACGCCGAAGCGCACCCAGGGCTGGCCGTCGCGCTCGAAGGCCTCGGTGTAGAAGGCGTGCAGGGCGCTGGTGCGGGCACCGGTGTCCACCTTGGCCTTGATGCGCGGAATCCCCAGGTCGGGGAAGGCGACCCATTCGCGCCAGCCAAGTTTTTGCAGTTCTGCCATGCTGCCAGTTCCCGGTTGCAGTAGGTGTCAGTCGGTCGAGCGTACCCGCAGTTCGCCGTCGATATGCAGGTCGCGCTGGGGGAAGGCGATAACCACGTCATTTTCACGGAACAGGGCGTCGATGCGAAAGCGCAGGTCGCTGCGGATGGTGCGCAGGCCGCGCTCCGCCGCCGACAGGATCCAGAACTGCAGCTCGAAGACCAGTGCGCTGTCGCCGAAATCATCGAAGAAGACCTGGTAGCCCGGCTCCTTGAGAATCTCCGGGCGCTCGTCGGCGGCCTGCTCCAGCAGCTTGCGGGTGAGCTCCACATCCGAGCCGTAGGCCACGCCGACCACCACCGAGGTACGCACCATGCGGTCCACCAGGGTCCAGTTGGTCACGGTGTTTTCCAGCAGCTGGCTGTTGGGTACCAGCAGGTGCACGCCGTCGACCCGGCGGATGCGGGTGGAGCGGGTGTTGATCGCCTCGACCGTGCCGCGCATGTCGCCGAGCTCGAGGAAATCGCCGATCTTGATCGGCCGCTCCCACATCAGGATCCAGCCGCTGATGAAATTGTTGATGATGTTCTGGGCGCCGAAGCCGACACCGATGGCGACGGCGCCGGAGATGAAGGCGAAGGCGGCCAGCGGCACCCGCAGGATGTCCAGTACCATGAAGGTGAGGATGATCAGGCCGACGATCAGCCAGGCCCGGGTGATGATCTGCGCCGCGTCGGGGTTGAGCGCGCGCGAGTGCAGGTGGCGGCGCAGGAAGCCGGTGCTCCAGAAGACGAACACACCGCCGAGCAGGGCGAAAATCACCACCGACAGCAGTTGGCCGACAGTGATCGCATTGCCGCCCATTGAAACCAGAGGCAGGTCGAGCAGGCTGCCCAGTTCTTCCATGTCTATCTCCCGTTGCCCTCGCGCCGGTCAGCCAGACCGGGCTGCCGTGCATTATTTCCCGAGTATACGACGCTTGGAAAGACGGCGGGAAAGCCCATACTATCGCACAACAGGCCAGAATAATTCTTCGGAGTCGCGATGATTCGCTGCAAGCTGCTGAAAGGCGATGGGCAACAACACGGGATCGAGGGCGGAGAAGAGCTCATCGCGCACTGGCGCAGCGCCGGCGGCACCCTGTGGCTGGACATCGAGGGCGAATACAGCGACGCGGCCGGCGAGCTGCTGCAGGGCCTCGGCTGCGACCCGCTGGCGATCAAGGACTGCTTCCGCGCCCGCCACCCGCCGAAGGTGGAGGAGTTCGACGCCAATACCTTCCTGCTGTTCCGCGGCATTGCCGCACTCGACGAGCACCTCGAGCTGACCCCGCAGCAGATCGGCTTGTGGATCGGCAGCAATTACCTGATCTCGGTGCACCGCGGCCACTCGGTCAGCGTCGACCGCTTCTGGGCCGGCGACAACGCCTACGACCTGCTGGCCCGGCCGGGCCAGCTCGCACTGCGCCTGCTGCACTACGCCACCGGCCGCTACCTCAATCGCCTGCTCGAGTTCGAGGAGCGCCTCGGCGACCTCGAGGACGGCCTGCAGGGGGATCGCTCGGAGGAGGAGATGAAGGAGCTGGTCCTGTTCCGCACCCGCCTGCGCCGCCTGCGGCGTATTTTCAGCTACCACAAGGATCTCTCGGAATACATCTGGTCCGAGGGAACGGAGTTCATCGGCCAGGGCGAGGACGACAGTTTCCACCTGCGCCGGGACTTCCACGACCGCTGCGAGCGGGTCTTCAGCCTGTGCAACATGTACTACGAGATCTGCGGTGACCTGATCGACGGCCACATCTCCCTCAGCTCGCACAACCTCAACCAGACGATGAAGGTGCTGACGATCATCTCGGCGATCTTTGTGCCGCTGACCTTCCTGGCCGGGATTTACGGGATGAACTTCGAGTACATTCCGGAGTTGGGCTGGCGCTATTCGTATTTTGTGTTGCTGGGGGTGATGCTGTTGCTGGGAGGTGGGCTGGTGGTGCTGTTCCGGCGGATTCGGTGGTTGTAGTTCTGCTGGTGTGATTCCTGGGGCTGCTCTGGGAGGGGTGCTTTGTAGTTCGGGCCGCCGAACGAGACAGCACCTCACCGGGGACGCAAAGGCGCCATCCATGGCAGCTCAACCTCGGACATCCATGTCCTCGGATGCCCCGGTGAGGTGCTGTCTCGCTCGACGTCCCTGGGGAGTGGCAGAGCCCTCACGATTGACATGTATTCCTTCACCCTAGGGAACTGAGGCTCCCCGCGTTCGCACTGCCGAGGACTGCACCCGAAACCCTCTCTCCCGGAAACATCCGAGGCCATGGATGGCCGAGGTTGAGCTGCCATGGATGGCGCTTTTGCGTTTTCCGGGAGAGAGGGTTTCGGGTGCAGGCCGACACCGAATCTGCCCGCGTATGTCTCCCGACGGACGAGCAGGGAAACCCGAAATTCAATCCAGCGTCTTCCGAAAGCGCAAGGTCGCCACCGTCAGCATCACCACCGTAAACCCCAGCAACCAGAAAATATCCGGCGCCAGCTGGTCAATCTGCGCATCCCGCAGGTAGACCCCGCGAATCAGCCGCACGAAGTGAGTGGCCGGCAAAACCTCCGCAATGTATTGCGCCGCCACCGGCATCGCATCGTAGGGAAACATGAAACCGGAGAGCAGGATGGAGGGCAGGAGCACGAAGACCGTCATCTGCATCGCCTGCATCTGGGTTTTGGCCTGCGTGCTGATCAGCAGGCCGAGGGTGAGACTGGCGGCGATGAAGGACAGCGTGATCACCGCCAGGTTGAGATAGTCGCCGTAGAACGCGACGGCGAACACCGACCAGCCGAGGCCGATGATAATGCCGATCTGCAGGATGCCGACGAAGATATAGGGCACCAGCTTGCCGATCATGAGTTCCAGCGGGTGGATCGGCGTGGTGATGAGCATCTCCATGTTGCCCTTCTCGCGCTCGCGCACCAGCGCCACCGAAGTGAACAGGATCATCGTCATGGTGAGGATGACCGCGGCCAGGCCGGGCACGATGTTGACCTGGGAGCGCCGCTCCGGGTTGAAGAAGAGGGCGACCTCGAAGCTCGGCGGGCTCGCCTGGTAAGCCCCGGGCGGGGCGCCGGCCTCGAGCTTCAGGGGCATCTGGCGCAGGCCGAGGATGGCGCCGCCGACCATGGTGTCGGAGCCGTCCACCAGCCACTGGCCGACAGTCTCGCCGGAGGCCGCCCGCTGCACCAGGTCCCGCGGCAGTACCAGCAGGGCGCGCACCTCGCCGGCGATGACCGCGTCCTGGCCCTCGGCGGGGGTGGCGTAGTGGGCGACGATGTTCACCACCTGGGTGACCCGCACCTGTTCGACGACCACCCGGCCGAGGGCGGAGTTGCTGAGGTCGACGACGCCGATGGGGATGTCGCGGACCATGGTGTTGATGGCGTAGCCGAACAGCAGCAGCTGGATCAGCGGCAGCATGACGATCAGGCCGAGGGTCAGGCGGTCCCGGGCGAGGTGCTTGAACTCCTTGCCGGTGACGCTGCCGATGCGGCGCAGGCTGTTCACGCCCCGCGCTCCTGCGCTGACGGCAGGGTGGCGGCGACGAAGACATCCTCGAGGCTCGGCCGCGCCGGGTGGATATCCAGCTGCGGGTTGGCGAGGGCGTTTTTCAGGTAGCTCGTGGCGTCGCCGCCGCCGGGACCGAGCAGCACGCGCAGGCGCAGGCCCTGCTGGGCGGCCGACTCGACGCCGGGCAGGGCCAGCGCGGCGTCCTTCACCCGGCGCAGGTCCGGGCCGTCGATTTCCACCACCCGCCCGTGCAGGGCGCCCATCAGCTCCGAGGGCGCCCCCTCCAGCCGCAGCCGGCCGCGGTCGAGAATCGCCAGCCGGTGGCAGCGCTCGGCCTCGTCCATGTAGTGGGTCGAGACCAGGATGCTGGTGCCGGTCTCCAGCAGGTCGAAGAGTTTCTCCCAGAAATCCCGGCGGTTTTCCGGGTCGACGGCGGAGGTCGGCTCGTCGAGGAAGAGCAGGTCGGGGCGGTGGATGGTAGCCGCCGCCAGCGCCAGGCGCTGTTTCTGCCCGCCGCTCATGGCCCCGGCGCGGCGCTCGCGCATCGACTCGAGGTCGTACTGGCGCAGCAACTCCCCGATGCGCTGGCGCCGTTCGCGGCGGGGCAGGCCCTGGATGCTGCCGATGAAGTTGAGGTTCTCCGCCACGCTGAGGTCCTCGTAGAGGGAGAAGCGCTGGGTCATGTAGCCGATGCGCCGGCGCACTTCGTTGGCGGCGGCGGGAATCGACTTGCCGAGTACCGTCACCTCGCCGCTGCTCGGGGTGAGCAGGCCGCAGAGGGCGCGGATGGTGGTGGTCTTGCCGGAGCCGTTGGGGCCGAGAAAGCCGAAAATCTGCCCGTGCGGGATGTCGAGATCGAGATTGTCGACCGCGAGCAGCTGGCCGAAGCGACGGCTCAGCCCGCGGGCGCGGACGGCGGGTTCACTCATCGCCGAGCTGCACCTGGGCCGGGACGCCGTTGGGCAGGTCCTTGCCGGCGGTGAGGTCGAATTCCGCCAGGTACATGAGCCGCGAGCGGTCGGAGGCATTCAGGGCGTAGTAGGGGGTGAAGGCCGGTTCGGTGGAAATCCAGCGCAACCGGCCGTCGATGGCCTCGTCGATACCATCGATATGTACCGGGAAAACATCGCCCACCTTGACCCGCGCCCGCCAGGGCTCGGGGACGTAGACCCGGGCAAAGGGGCGGGCATTGGCCAGCAGCACCGCCACGGTGGCGCCGCTGGTGACCCGCTCGCCCACGTTCCAGGGCAGGCTGTCCAGCCAGGCGTCGCGGGTGGCGACCACCGACAGGTCCGACAGCCGCGCCTCCTCCATCGCCAGCCGCGCCGCCGCCGATTCCAGGCTCGCCGCGCCGGCGTCCAGCTGCTCCTGTCGGGTGCCATTGGTCAGCCGGAGCAATTCCTCCTGGGCCGCCTGCAGGTTGGCCTCCGCCTCGTCCCGGTTGGCCAGCGACCGGTCCAGTTCCGCCTGGGCGGCGAGTTTCTGCTTCACCAGCGACACGCTGCGGGTGTGCTGGGCGCTGGCCTGCACCAGCGCCGCCCGCGCCCCGGAGACCTTGGCGCTTGCCGAGGCGATCTCCTCCGGGCGGGCGCCGTTGCGCAACTCTTCCAGCACCGCTTTGGCCCGGCTCACCTCCGCCCGGGCCTGGGCGACGGTGGCGATCTGCTGGCGGTCGTCGAGTTTCACCAGCAGGGTCCCGGCCGTGACCTGGGTGCCCTCGGCTACCGGCTGGGCGGTGATGATCTCGGCGGCGGTGGCGCGCAGGATGATGCGGTCGCGCTCGAGGGTGCCGAGGGCGAGGTTGCCCTGGTCGGCGCTGCAGGCGCCGAGGGCCAGTAGTGCGCAGGTGAATAGCAGTGCCCGCATGGGGTTCCCCTTGGCGGTTTGGGTGGCTTCGATGGTATATGGCGGGTGCTGTCGGGTGCAATTGGGGCTGTGGCGGGGAGGTTGCTGGAGCAAGTCCGCCGCATCCACCCTCGCATTTCCCACGCTCCTCGAAAGCGTTTTGACTCGTCGCTTAGGGAAACGCGAGGGTGGATGCTCTCATGGTGCGAGGTCGGCGCCAATACCCGGCACGGCGGAGCGGGATTAACGCTACAGAGCCTGCTGGAACCATGAGGCGACAGGACGTCGCCGACTGAGCCTGCACATGGAGAGCCTGCCCCTCTTTCTCGGGCATGTGCGCCTTCTGGCGTGTTCCAGCAGCCCTTGCGCCGTTAAGCGCGCGGCAAAGCCAAGTAGCACAGTTACACGCGAACACCTTTGCGTTTCTCCACCATGCTTGTAGAGTTAATCGGGCCCGAAGGAGATTTTATGCCGGCGAGACTGCGCGCCACCAACATCCGCAAACTGTCCGAACAGGTCTACGACGTACTCATCGTCGGCGGCGGCATCAACGGCGCCGTGGCCGCCGCCGCGCTCGCCGGGCGCGGGGTCAAGGTGGCGCTGATCGAGCGCGAGGACTTCGCCAGCGGGGTCAGCTCCAACTCGTCGAACCTCGCCTGGGGCGGCATCAAGTACCTCGAGAGCCACGAGTACCTGCTGGTCAACAAGCTGTGCAAGTCGCGCAACGAGCTGATGCGGGCCTACCCCTCCACTGTGCAGGAAATCCGCTTTTTCACCACCATCCAGAAAGGCTTCCGCTTCTGGACCTTTTTCGTCTACCTCGGCGCCCTGCTGTACTGGGTGATGGGGCGCTTCCACACCAAACCACCGCGCTTCAACACCGCCGCGGACATCGAGCGCCGCGAACCCATCGTCAACACCAGCAACGCTGCCGGCGGGCTGGAGTACTCGGACGCCTACCTCTACGACAACGACGCGCGCTTCGTCTTCAACTTTATCCGCACCGCCCTCGACTACGGCTGCATCGCCGCCAATTACGTCGAGTCCACCGGCTGTCGCCGGGCCGGTGAGTTGTGGCTGACCAGCGCCCGGGATCACGAGAGCGGCAGCGAGTTCACTATCCGTTCGCGGGTGCTGATCAACGCCTGCGGGCCCTGGGCCGATGCCCACAACCAGATGGTGGGGGAGAAGACCGAGTACCATCACGTGTTCTCCAAGGGCATCCACCTGGTCGTCGACAAGCTGACCGACAACCGCCGGGTGCTCACCTTCTTCGCCAGCGACGGCCGCCTGTTCTTCCTCATCCCCATGGGCCGGCGCACCTGCATCGGCACCACCGACACCCAGGTGGAGAAGCCCGAGGTCGGGGTCACCGACGAGGACCGCCAGTTCGTCCTCGATAACGTCAACAGCCTGCTCGACCTGGAAAAGCCGCTGACCATGGATGACGTGATCGCCGAGCGGGTCGGCGTGCGCCCGCTGGCGATCAAGGGCAAGGGCGGCGAGGCGGACTGGGTGCAGCTCTCGCGCAAGCACGTGATCGAGCAGAGCGAGCACCACCGTCACCTGACCATCTTCGGTGGCAAGCTCACCGATTGCCTCAATGTCGGCAACGAGGTGGTGGAGAAGGTTGCGGCGATGGGGGTGATCATTCCCTACCCGGACAACGAGTGGTACGGCGAGCCCGGCGAGCACACCCGGTCCGAGTTCATGTTGCAGGCGAAGTTGATGAACCTCGACGCGCTGACCGCGCCGATCTCCTCCGAGCCCCTGTCGCAGCGCTTCTGGCGGCGCTACGGCAGCGCCGCGTTTCTTCTCCTCGAGCGGATTCGCGCCGACGTGCGCGAGGCCGACCTGCTGATCGAGAACGCCGAGTACACCCGCTGCGAGATCGAACTGGCGGCGCGGCGGGAGATGATCACCAGGCTGGAAGACTTCATGCGCCGCCGCTCGAAGATCGACCTGGTCCTGCGCCGCGCCGAGTTCGCCAACGCGCCGGGCCTGCGCGAGGCCTGTGAGATAATCTTCGGCGACAAGGCCGAGGCCAAGCTGCGCGAGTATCTGGACAGCTGAACCACCGGGGCGGCCGCTTGTCAGAGCCTGTTTTTGCGGAGATGCCGACCATGCAACGACACCACCCCCTGACCCTCGCGCTGCTGCTCGGCCTCGCCCCCGCAAGTGCCATCGCCGGCGTGGCGGAGTGCGCCGCGATCGACGACGATGACGACCGCCTCGCCTGCTACGACGCCGCGGTCGGCCGGGAGCCACGCCAGCAGGCGGATGCCGCCCTCGGCGTGGCGCCGCCGGGAACGCCGGAGCCGGAGGGATCCTTCGCCCAGCGGGTGGAGGAGGAAAAGGAGGAGGCCAACAACCCCTGGGTGATCATCCCCCACCACCGCAACTATCTCCTGCCGGTCACCTACAACTCGAAATTCAACGAGGAGAGCTGGTCGCTGCTGCGGCCGGAGGCGGACCCCGACGACGTCGAGGCCAAGTTCCAGGTCAGCTTCAAGGCGCTGATCTGGGACCATCCGCTGGGCGAAGGTACCCAGCTGTGGGGCGCCTACACCCAGGAGAGCTGGTGGCAGGCTTACAACTCCGAGGCCTCCAAGCCTTTTCGCGAAACCAACTACCAGCCGGAGATCTTTCTCAGCATGGAGAACGACTGGGAGGTGCTCGGCTTTACCAACACGCTGCTGGCGGTGTCTTTCAACCACCAGTCCAACGGCCGCAGCGAGCCGCTCTCGCGCAGCTGGAACCGGATGATCGGCACGGCGCTGTTCGAGCGCAGGAACCTGACCCTGGCAGCCCGCACCTGGTACCGGATTCCGGAGCACGAGGACGATGACGACAACCGCGACATCGACGACTACATGGGCTACGGCGATATCGAGGCCCTGTGGAAGTGGGACCGGCAAACCTTCGGCGTGACTTTCCGCAATGTGATTGTCGGCGGGGAGGATGGCGCGGTGCAGCTGGACTGGACCTTTCCGCTGCCGGGGACGCGGCGGTTTCGCGGCTATCTGCAGTATTTCTACGGGTATGGGGAGAGCCTGATTGATTACGATGTGCGGACTAATCGGGTTGGCCTTGGGGTAGTGTTGACGGACCTGTTGTAGAGTTTTTCCTGGGAGCTTCCTCTGTGTACTTCGTAGTGCCGGACTGGCCACGATAGCGGGCCTCCCGAAAACCGCAAAAGCGCCATCCATGGCAGCTCAACCTCGGCCATCCATGGCCTCGGATGTTTTCGGGAGGCCCGCTATCGTGGCCATTCCTGGTCAGTGCCTGTGTAGAAACCTTGTGCGCCGGAACAATGGCTACCACCAAGCCAAAGCCCAAAGCCCAACAAGAAAGCCAGCGAATTGCCCCCAACCCACCGATCCCGTAGAATTCCCGCCCCTCTCCGTCCGAACATAAGAACCACTACAGCGCACGGGAACCACACACCTGCGCGGCCCCGCTGCGCCCAGCTCCGCAGGGGAGTCGCCATGTTCGAGTTCCACCCCAGTAAAGTCAGTAGCGTCAGGAACGACCTGCTCTCCGGCCTCACCGTCGCCCTGGCACTGGTGCCGGAAGCCGTGGCCTTCGCATTTGTTGCCGGCGTGGAACCACTGGTCGGGCTCTACGCCGCATTCCTGGTCGGCCTGATCACCTCCTGCATCGGTGGCCGCCCGGGCATGATCTCCGGCGCAGCCGGTGCGCTGGCGGTGGTGATGGTCGCGCTGGTGGCCGATCACGGCGTGGAGTACCTGTTTGCCGCAGTGGTGCTGATGGGCGTGTTGCAGGTCGGTGCCGGGGTGCTGCGCCTCGGCAAGTTCATCCGCATGGTGCCGCACCCGGTGATGCTCGGCTTCGTCAACGGCCTGGCGATCGTGATCTTTCTCGCCCAGCTGCAGCAGTTTGGCAATCCGGGCGAGACCGGCTGGGCCACGGGAACCATGTTCGAGGGTTCGGTCATCGACGTCGCCTGGCTGCAGGGCGCGCAGATGTACCTGCTCTGTGGCCTGGTGTTCCTGACCATGGTGATCATCCACTTCCTGCCCAGGCTCACCAGCGCGGTGCCCTCCTCGCTGGCGGCGATCGTGGTGGTGACCCTGCTGGTGATCGGCCTCGGCCTGGATACCCGGGTGGTCGGCGACGTGGCCTCGATCAAGGGCGGCCTGCCGGTCTTCCATATTCCCAGCGTGCCGATGAACTGGGAAACCCTGACGATCATCTTCCCCTACTCGCTGATCCTCGCCGCCATCGGCCTGATCGAGTCGCTGCTGACCCTGCGCCTGGTGGACGAAATCACCGAGACCCGCGGCCGCGGCAACAAGGAGTGTGTCGGCCAGGGCGTGGCCAACGTGGTCACCGGCCTGTTCGGCGGCATGGGCGGCTGCGCGATGATCGGCCAGAGTATGATCAACGTGAACTCCGGCGGCCGCGGCCGCCTCTCCGGCGCCGCCGCCGCGCTCTTCCTGCTGGCATTTATCCTCGTCGCCTCTCCGCTCATCGAGCAGATCCCCCTGGCGGCGCTGATAGGAGTGATGTTCATGGTGGTGATCGGCACTTTCGAGTGGAGTAGCTTCCGGGTTCTCCGCAAGGTGCCGAAGAGCGACGCGCTGGTACTGGTCATGGTCTCCGCCATCACCGTGGCAACGGACCTGGCGGTGGCGGTGATTATCGGCGTTATCGTCTCCGCCCTGGTCTTCGCCTGGGAGCACGCCAAGCACATCCGGGTGGTGGCCCGCGACGACCACAAGGGCTCTACCGTCTACTCGGTGCACGGCCCGCTGTTCTTCGGCTCGGTAACCAGCTTTCTCGAGCAGTTCGACCCGGCCGGGGCGAACGACGACGTGGTCATCGACTTCGCCGACTCGCGGGTCTGCGACCACTCCGGGCTGGAGGCGGTCGACTCGCTGGCGGAGCGCTATCTCAACTCAGGCAAGACGCTGCACCTTGTGCACCTGTCATCGGACTGCAAGAAGCTGCTGCGCAAGGCGGGTAACCTGGTCGAGGTCAACGTGATTGAAGATCCGCACTACTTCGTTGCGGACGACGCTCTGGCCTGATCTCGCGCGTAATTCCCCGCGGTCCCGGCACTGCAGTAGACGGCGAGCCGGACAGCGCCGCGCAGTGACTATAAACGCTGTCGGAGCGGGCGCTGTTCGGCTTGCGGTCGAACCACGAAGCCCCGCTCTTCGCGACAACAGATAATTGTCTATTGGCCTGGTCGTCCGCGGAATTGCGCATCCAGCGGCGCATTGTCCCGTGCTCCTCAGAAAGCGTTTATATTGGTCTCACGGAACAACGCACCGCTGGATGCTCGCACCGGGCGTAACTCCTGTTGTGCCGCAGCATGGCACGAGACTGTGGGCCGGACAGCGCCCACGCAGTGACTATAAACGCTTTCGGAACGGAGTGGGCGCTGTCCGGTTCACAGTCGCACTGCGAAGTACCATCAACCACACAGCGTATTCACACGTCCCACTCAGGTCTCGACAAACGCCCGCTCGATTACATAGTGCGCCTGCTGCCCATGGCGTGACTCCCTGAACCCGCGCTCGTCGAGCAGCGCGCAGATGTCCTTCAGCATGCTCGGGCTGCCGCAGATCATGAAGCGGTCGTCGTCCGGATTGACCCGCGGCAGGCCGAGGTCCTTCTCCAGCTTGCCGATGCGCAGCAGGTCGGTGAGGCGGCCGTTGTTGACGTACTTCTCGCGGGTGACGGTCGGGTAGTAGACCAGCTTGTCGCGGACGATATCGCCGAGGTACTCGTGGTTGGGCAGGTGCTCGGTGATCATCTCCTGGTAGGCCAGTTCCTCCACCTCGCGGCAGCCGTGGGTGAGGATGATCCTGTCGTAGCTCTCGTAGATCTCCGGATCGCGGATGATGCTGAGGAAGGGCGCCAGCCCGGTGCCGGTGGCGATCAGGTAGAGATGCTTGCCCGGCAGCAGGTTGTCATTGACCAGGGTGCCGGTGGCCTTGCTGTTCACCAGTACCTCGTCGCCGACCTTGATGTTCTGCAGCCTGGAGGTCAGCGGGCCGTCCGCCACCTTGATGCTGAAGAACTCCAGCTCGTGCTCGTAGTTGGCGCTGGCCATGCTGTAGGCGCGCAGCAGCGGCTTGCCCTCGTGCTCCAGGCCGATCATGGTGAAATAGCCGTTCTTGAAGCGAAAGCTCTGGTCGCGGGTGGTTTTGAAGCTGAACAGGCGGTCGGTCCAGTGGTGGACCTCGGTGACCTGTTCGCGCAGCAGACTTGCCATGGAAACGCCTCCATAAGTGATGGGCGCCACTGTACCCCCGCCATTTATATTTGATAAACGGATATTATAGATATTTAATATCGGTTTAATCGATATATGGCCGGCCCGGGAGCGGACCCCAATGCACTACACCCTGCGCCAACTCGAGGTCTTCCTCGCCACCGCCCGCCACGAGAATGTGAGCCGGGCGGCACAGGAGCTGGCCATGTCCCAGTCCGCCGCCAGCGGTGCGCTGGCGGAACTGGAGAAGCAGTTCGACGTGCAGCTCTTCGATCGCCTCGGCAAGCGCCTGCAGCTGAGCGAGCTCGGCCGCGAGTTGCGCCCCGAGGCGGAGAACCTGCTGGCCCGGGCCGAGGCCTTCGAGCAGGCCCTGCGCGGCAGCGAGGCGGCCGGCTCGCTGCGCATCGGCGCGACGCTGACCATCGGCAACTACATCGCCGTCGGCATGATCGCCGGGTTCCGCGAGCGCCACCCGGACGCCGACCTCTCGCTGCACGTGGCCAACACCGAGGCGATCGTGCGCGGGGTGGCCGAATACGAGCTGGATATCGGCATGATCGAAGGGGAGATGCACCACCCGCGGCTGGAGACCCTGCACTGGCGGGAGGACGAATTGCAGGTGTTCGCGGCACCGGGGCACCCGCTGGCGGGCAAGCGCAGGATCACCGATGCGCAGTTGCTGGCGCTGCCCTGGATCGTCCGCGAGCGCGGCTCGGGTACTCGCCAGACCTTCGAGCGGGCGATGCACGGCATCCTGCCCGACCTCGACATCCGCATGGAACTGCAGCACACCGAGGCGATCAAGCGTGCCGTAGAGGCGGGCCTCGGCGTCGGCTGCCTGTCCGCCATCACCCTGCGCGAAGCCTTCGAGCGCGGTTCGCTGGTACCGCTGCGGGTGCCGCACAGGGATTTTTCCCGCCAGCTCAACCTCATCGTGCACCGCGAGAAATTCCACAGCCGCACGTTGCAGCGCTGGCTGGAGTTGTGCGGGACAGGCCTCGGGGAGCGCGGGGGCGAGTCCTCCTAGCCAGTGCCTATACTGAGGTCGCGGGCTTGCTTCGGCCCGCGATAGCGGGCAACAACAATCACCGGTCGGCGCAGGCGAACAGCGCCGGCGCGAGAGCGTGAGGAGGGTATAGCCATGTCGGGACATCGCACCAGGGCGCTGGTCTTCGGCTGCCTGCTGCCAGCATTGGCGGCTGTCGCCGGGCAGTCCGCGGAGCAAGCTTCGATGCCTGTACAGCGGGCGGCGGAAGCAATCAGCGAGGACTATATCCGCGGCGTGGTTCGGGAAATTTCCTCGGACGCCTACGAGGGGCGGGGGCCGGGCAGCCAGGGCGATCGCAAGGCACGCGAATACCTGGCCGCGCAGTTGGCCTCACTCGGCCTGCAACCGGGCGCCGCGGACGGCGGCTGGCAACAGCGCTTCGAACTGGTGAGCCTCGACGCCAGGCAGCCGCCGGCCTGGACCTTCGAGCACCAGGGCAGGCAGCTGGCACTGAAGCAGTGGGAGCAGTTCGTCGCCCGCAGCGGTGTGCAGGCTCCCCGGGCAGAGATCGCCGATGCCGAAGTGGTCTTCGTCGGCTACGGCATACAGGCGCCCGAGTTCGAGTGGGACGACTACAAGGGCGCGGACCTGCGCGGCAAGGTGCTGCTGATGATGAACAACGATCCCGACTGGGATCCGCAGTTGTTCGGCGGCGTTGCCCGCCTCTGGTACGGTCGCTGGGATTACAAGTTCCTCAGCGCCGCCCGCCAGGGCGCGGCCGCTGCGATCATCATCCACACCAGTGCTTCCGCGGGCTACCCCTACCAGGTGGTGCAGACCTCCAATACCGGCCCGCAGTTCGAACTGCCCGCGGCGGATGAGCCGCGCAGCCAGGTCAAGGCCTGGGTAAGCGAGGACGCGGCACGTGACCTGGTCGCCCTCGCCGGTCGCGATCTCGACGCCCTGCGCGAGCAGGCGCGGCGACGGGACTTCCGGCCGGTATCACTCGGCGTGCGCACATCCCTCGCGCTGGATGTGGCCATGCAGCGGGTGGAGACGGCCAATGTGCTCGGGCTGATTCCGGGCAGTGACCCGGAGTTGCGCGATGAAGTCGTGGTCTATTCCGCCCACCACGACCACCTGGGCATCGGCAAGCCCGATGCCAGCGGCGATGTCATCTACAACGGCGCGCGCGACAACGCCGCCGGCGTCGCCCAGGTCCTGGCCATCGCACGCGCCTTCAAGGCGCTGCCGCAGGCGCCGCGGCGCTCGATCCTGGTGGCGCTGGTGGGGGCGGAAGAGCAGGGCCTGCTGGGCTCGCAGTGGTATACCAGGCACCCGACCTTCGCCCCGGGGAGGATCGCGGCAGTATTGAACTACGATGGCGGCAATATCTGGGGGCCCACCACGGACGCCCCTATTCTCGGACTGGGCAAATCGTCCCTCGACGATCTTGTCACCCCGGTCGCCGCAGCCCAGGGGCGCAGCGTGACAGGCGATGAATTTCCCGACCGCGGCTACTACTACCGTTCCGACCAGTTCAGCTTTGCCAGGATCGGTGTCCCGGGGCTGTTTTCGGGCGCAGGCACGCAGGTCATCGGACGCCCCGAGGGCTGGGGGCGGGAACAGCAAAATGCCTACAACGAAGTCAGCTATCACCAGCCGAGCGACGAATACAGTGAGGACTGGAACCTCGCGGGCATGCTGCAGGATACGCTATTGGGTTACTGGGTCGGCCTGGCCGTGGCCAATGCGGAGGCGATGCCCGCCTGGACGGCGGGGGATGAGTTCGAGCCGGCGCGGCTGCGCGCGCTGGAGGCGCTGGCGGGGGAGGAGTAATCCTCGGGGAGTTCGCGGCGGGAGAGGCGGGCTCGCGCTGCTTCCGCTCCGGCCTAGCGGCCTGCTGATACAGGCTTTTCCAGCTGCAGCAGGAGGTCGGAAACGTCCGCGAGTTTCTCGGTGAGCACGGCCTCCGCGTCGTAGACGCCGCGGTTGTAGTAGAAAGCGCCCATTTCCTCGGCGAAGAAATCGAGCAGGAAACCGGCATCGAAACTGCCGATCTCCTGTTCGAGCTCCTCGCGGAAATAGAGCTGGATTTTCCTGGTCATCATGTCCTTCTCTTCTTTAGAGAAGTGTATCTCTTCCATTGCGGTTTACCTTTGCTGGCGATGGCTATGGGGTGCGCTGCCGATGAGTGCCGGGAAAGCGCGATGGCAGGGCTTGCGGAGTGCCCGTCGGCAGGGCGTACAAACAGCCGTGGCCGGAGGCGAACAGCATATCGGGCAGCGCGAAGGGTTCCGCCAGCAATTTAAAGCCGAAATGTGCGTGGAGTTCAATCGACACCCGGTTCGCCGAATTCACGCAGTAGTAGATGACGTCGGTGATCTCCCTGAGTGCGGCAATACGCCGCCGCGTCAGGGCGCTGCCGATACCGCACCCGCGCCAGGCCGGTGTGACGATGACTCCGGACAGGTACCACCCCGGGTACTGGAGGCCCGGTTCGGCAAACACGCGCGACTTGCCAAAGCCGACCAGTTCGGCGCCGGCCATGGCCACGAACAGCTGGGCGTGGTCGCCCTCCAGGTACTCCTGCAGGCCGCCGAGGGCCTGCTGGTAGTCGCCGCCCTCCCTGGCGACACTGAGCCGCGCCACGGCCGGGAGGTCGATTTCCCCGGCGCGGGACACGTGGAACACCCTGCGCCCCCTTCGCCTGTCGCTGCGATATGGCTCGAACATTTCCATGGTTTGGTGCCCATGTGGCGGGTTATGAAAACTCGTCGTGGCAAGAGCTGCTGGCGCCGCCCGGCACAGGGCCGAAGTTGGCCAGGTGAAAGAATGCTTGTCACACGAGCTGGTGACGGTATACATAGCTACAGTAGACCTCCCGTTGCCGTTTGCCAACACGGCATCGGCGACTGCCCCGTCCCGACGACCTGAGAGAGTATCACCATGTGGTTGCACACCTGTACGCGGCTGGAGATCGACGCCGAGGTCGCCACCCCCTTCCTGCTGATGCTGCGCCCCCGCAGCGGCTGGCAGCAGTGGGTTTGCGCCGAGCAGTACGTGCTTTCTCCGAGCGTCCCCGTGGTGGAGTTCACTGATGGCTTTGGCAATCTGTGCCAGCGGCTGGTATCACCAGTGGGGCACTTCTCCATTGTTGCCAGTGCGGATGTCGAGTGTCCCGATCACGCCGACGCCGCGCCGGGCGCACCTTTCGTGGAAGTGCAGTACCTGCCGGAGAGCGTTCTGCCTTTCCTGCTGCCCTCGCGCTACTGCGAGTCCGAATTCTTCTACGATTTGGCTGCCGATTTGACGGCGGGATGCCTGCCGGGCTGGGACCAGGTCAGGGCGATCGTCGATTACGTGGCGGGAGCCATTCGCTACAGCCCGGGCAGCGGAGCGATGCTGCGCACTGCGCGGGAGGTGAATCAGGGTACGGAGGCCGTGTGCCGCGATATGGCGCACCTGGCCATCGCCCTGACCCGGGCGCTGTCCATCCCCGCGCGCATGGTCGTCGGCTACCTGGAATCCCTGGCGCCGATGGACCTGCACGCCTGGTTCGAAGCCTACGTCGGTGGCCGCTGGTACACCTTCGACCCGACCCAGCAGAGCCTGGACGGCGGCCGCGTTGCCATCGCCTACGGACGCGATGCGGCCGACGTGGCGATTTTCACCCAGTTCGGCAGCCCCGTGCAGTTGCTTGCCATCCACGTGGAAGTCCGGCAAATCGCGCCCCCGGCATAGCCTGCAAGATCCGCTGCAGACTGTGCCGGCAGGGCCGGGGACCGGAGCGGTCTACAGCAGTCCGGATCGTTACACGGAAGGGAAGCGCGCAGGCGAGCAACGGGGCAATGCCCCACGGAACGCCGGCTCGTATGAGTCCTTACCGCCCTGCCTTGTTATGTTGATTTATGGCTGCCATCACAAAGTGGCTGGTTTTTAGTTTGCTTGCAGCCACAGAAGTATACTTTTTCCGATTTCGCAGCCGTATATTTGACGGGAGAAAAACTGGTAGCTCTATGCGACCCATCACATAAGGGCTGCTTCTGACTTAAACCACAGGCACACCAGTAATAGTCTTTGCCCTGTTCTACATCTATTGGATACGGGGTGTCAGATGCTCTTTCCGGATTTTCCATTATTTCATGCTCCTGGTTTTTTTAATAAACATGACGCCGCCAATACGGGCCGAGCGAAGCGTGGCCCAGCCACAGCATCGCGGTGTCACAATGCCTGGCGTTGTTATGTGTTTACTCGCATGTCCCGGTCAGCCTAAGCCTGGCAAGAGTAGAGCACACTTTAACTGGTACGATTCTTGATGTCTTAAGGACATGCGTTTATGCACTAACCCGGGTGCGACACTGACACTAGCCTAAAAGCAGCCACCAGGCGGTCTTTCGATTCGATCTGACACTTCACATGGCATCAACAGAGATGTTTGGAAGCCTACATTGTACTGCTTGCAACAAAAGGAACCGAGCGCCTTGACGTCAGACGACAACAGTTTGTGGCTATCCATGTGGAAGAACGGGCAAACTGACTTTCATCAGGTATTGGTCAATCAGCAATTACAGGATTATTGGCATAAACTCGAAATTCCACCCCTGGGCAGAGTCCTGGTGCCATTGTGTGGAAAAAGTAAAGATCTGCTTTGGTTGGCAGCGCGGGGCTTCCATGTTGTTGGCATTGAACTGAGTTCGATCGCAGTAAAAACATTTTTCGAAGAAAACAATCTGAAACCTAAAAAAACACGCTGCGGGAATTTCACAGTATGGCGATATGGGCGGATTTGTATCTTCTGCGGTGATTTCTTCATCCTGAAAAAATTAAACCTGGGCCGGATTGATGCCATTTATGACCGAGCGGCTCTTTCCGCGCTACCTGGAACAATGAGAAAGCCGTATGTCACCAAGCTGCGTTCATTCATGCCACTAGTTAAGCCCATGCTGTTATTAACGACAGAAGATGCAGATCCGATGAGAACCATGAATTCTCCAGCTTTGGTTGATCAGGAAGTATTCGAATTATTCTCTCCCTACTTTGCCATAAAAGTGAGCTATGGCGATTCCTACCAGGCAGATGCTGATCAGGAAACGGTAAATAAGGTCTATCAACTGAACATGAGACCAGCCGAAGTCGAAACATTCACCTGACCGCCAGTCATAGAGAGCCCGCCTATACAATACCGCTTCCCGGTATGTAGATTGCGTGAAGGAAACTGCAGGGAAATCGACTTCCTGTCGAACAGGCTTTCCCGGAACAGGGGAGCCAGTAGCTGTCGCAACCTGGGCTGTTCATCCCGGAAAATTCGCTCAGGCCGCGACACCCGCTAACAGGTGAAGGCGACCCGGAGCGGCCTTCGCCGCGTAGTTGACGGCGTGGGGCTGGAAAGCCGCCGTGGCCGTGTTGCGCTTGATCCTTGTATCCAGGCTGACCCTGCGTTCCAGCACCTGGCCCCCGCCTGCTGTCCCGCAGGGCTCTACTTCCGCGTGTAAGTACCGTCGAAGGCTGTCGTCCACTCACCGCCGGCATCGGTGGACTCCCAGTGCTGGCGGACACTGCCGTCAGCCCCCGGCGTCCAGGTGATCCGGTGCCGGGTGATCCCGCCATCAGCAGCCGCGGTTTGCCCCCGCAGTACCATGCTCGCGCCATCCAGGCCGCCCTCCAGCAGGAGCAGGGTGCCGGCACTGTCCACCCAGGTCTGGTGCCAGACCCGGCGTGCCGGGTCGTATATGTTGAGGCTCTCGCCGCTGTAGGCTCCAGGCGTGGAGTAACGCTCGTGGATCACGCAGCCAGCGTATTCGCTGCTGATGCTGTTGAGGCCCGCGAGCTTGCCGTCCGCCGTTCGCACCTCCCATTCACCCAGCCAGAAGTCGAACTGGCGATGCTCACTGCTCGCACAGGCACCTTCGGCGACGGCCTGTGATACTGGCAGGTAAAGCACTGCGCTGATGGCGATCGAAGCAAAGGCGCGAGCGAGCATGCGATGTCCTCCGTCGGTCGGGCGGCTGCAATGCTGGCACGGTCATGCTCCAGCGCCGTTCAGATCCCGGGTGAATCGAGTGCCGGCTGCAGGGAGGCGAATACCCCGCCAATCTCCTGGTAGCTCTTCTTCAGCCAGATGCGGGCGCGCTGGCGCTCCATCAGGCTCAGGTGCGCCGCCTCGCTGTCCTTGAGGTTCTGCGCCGCCCAGAAGCTGAAGCTGAGCTGGTCGATCTTGCGCATGGTCTCGGCGTGCAGGCCCGGCAGGTTGGCCTGCTGCGGCGGTGTGGCGTGGGCGGCGATGATGCCGTCGACAGCGCTGAAGTTGCTGCCGCAGCCGTAGTTCTTGACCACGATGCAGTTCATCTGCGCGCCGTAGTTGCCGAGAAAACGCTGCAACAGGCGGGCCGAGTCGACGCCGTCGTCGACGACGTACCAGTAGTAGAAGTCGGTGCCGGTCTCGTCACACAGTTCCAGCACGCCGCTCTCTTCCAGCCAGCGCTCGAGGAAGCGCTCGCTCTGGGCGGGCAGGTCGACGACGATCTGCAGTTCCTCCTCGAGGGCGGATTCCATGATCTGGTCGACGCTCTCGAAGGCGTCGAGCACGATGGCCCGGGTGAACTCGGGGTAGAAACGCGCCAGGGTGCTGTGGGACTGGTCGGCGTCGAGGCCGAGGTAGGTCTGGGCGGTGTCGAGGAAGTACTGGGAGAGCAGCCTGGAGACGACGGACTTGCCGATACCGCCTTTTTCGCCGCCGATGAAATGAATGCTGCTCATGCAATGCTCCGCTGTTCGGGAAAGGAAGGAACAGGAAGAATAGCGGATTTTGTCGCTGAAAGGTGACCGGCGTATGAATTCTTCAGGGGCAGATTGCGGGCCGCAATGGCCGGTGCCGGGGCAAGGGTGGAGCGGGGGAGGGCCGGCAGGGTATTGCCCTGCCGGCGGTGGATCGCGGCCTCAGCAGCTGACGCCGTAGTGCGCCGCGGTCCTGTCCAGCGCCTGCCCGAGCATGTCCACCAGCGCATCGATTTCCTCGATGGAGCTGATCAGCGGCGGCGCCATGATCATGGCGTCGCCGGTCTGGCGCACCATCAGGCCGATTTCATTGGCGGTGTTGCGGCAGAACACCGCGGCCTCGCTGTTGGGGGCGAGGCGCTCGCGGCTGGACTTGTCGCGCACCAGTTCCACCCCGGCGAACAGCCCGCGGCCGCGCACCTGGCCGACGATCGGGTGCCCGGTCAGCTCCTGCAGGCGCGATTGCAGGTAGGGGGCGATGGTTTGCGCCGCCTGCTCGATGATGCTGCTCTCGCGGAGGATCTTCAGGGTGGCGAGGCCCGCCGCGGCTGCTGCCGGGTGGCCGGAGTAGGTCAGGCCGTGGGCGAACTCGTAGGATTCGGACATCAGCACCTCGGCGACCTTGTCCGACACCAGCACGCCGCCCAGCGGCTGGTAGCCGTTGGTGATGGCCTTGGCGAAGGTGATCAGGTCGGGCTTGATACCGTAGGTCTCGGAGCCGAACCACTTGCCGGTGCGGCCGAAGCCGCAGATCACTTCGTCGGCGATGAGCAGGATGTCGCGCTCGTCGCAGATGCGCTGGATCTCCGGCCAGTAGGAGTCCGGCGGGATGATCACGCCGCCGGCGCCCTGCACCGGCTCGGCGATGAACGCGGCGACCTTGTCCTCGCCGAGTTCGTCGATTTTCGCCTCCAGCTGGCGGGCGACGCGGATGCCGAACTCGTTCGGGTCCTCGTCCGCACCCAGCGCGAACCAGTGCGGCTGGTCGATGTGATGGACGTAATCGAGGCCGTTGCTCTGGTCGTGCATCGGCTTCATGCCGCCGAGGGAGGCCGCGGCGATGGTGGAGCCGTGGTAGGCGTTGTTGCGGCTGATGATGTGCTTCTTCTCCGGCCGCCCCTGCAGCTGGTAGTAGCGGGAGACGAAGCGCAGGTTGGTGTCGTTGGCCTCGGAGCCCGAGTTGGTGAAGAACACGTGCTTGAAGCGCTCGGGGGTCACGTCGACCAGGGCGCTGGCCAGCTCGATGGCCGGCTGGTTGGAGCACTGGAAGAAGTTGTTGTAGAAGGGCAGGGTCTGCAACTGCTCGGTCACCGCGTCGATGATGCCCTGCTGGCTGTAGCCGAGGTTGCAGCACCACAGGCCGGACATGCCGTCGAGCATGCGGTGGCCGTCGGAGGTGTAGATATAGATGTGCTCGGCGCGCGAGAACACCCGGCCGCCCTTCTCGGCGTAGGCCTTGAAATCGGTGAAGGGGTGGAGGTGGTGGGCCTGGTCCAGCGCCTTCAGGGCGAGGGTCTTCTCCTGCGGGTTTTCCTGCATGGTCATAAGCGGTATCTCTCGCGGTCCGGAATTGTGGCAGTCGCCTTCTACCCGGAAGTGGTATAGCCTCAATAGCGGGTAGTCTTGCATAGTCACACCTGCAGGAAATTACCCCGAAGGTGGTGTTTGCGGCCCACCCGCCACACCGCGTCCCGAATCGAGCACCTGATCATGTCCGACAGTACAGACCAACTGGAAGCCTTCCTCGCCCGCCACCCGGACATCGAGATGTTCGAGGTGATGCTGCTGGACCTGGGCGGAGGCCTGCGCGGCAAGTGGGTGGCGCCGGACAAGATGGCCTCGGTGATCGCCGGCGAGATGAAGCTGCCCGTGACCACCCTGGCGATGGACGCCTGGGGGCGCGATGTCGGCGAGATGGTGTTCGACAAGGGCGACGGCGACGGCTGGTGTGTGCCGGATATGCGCACCCTGTCCCCGGTGACCTGGCTGGAGCGGCCGACCGGGCAGGTGCTGGTGTCGATCCACGAGGTCGACGGCGAGCCCTGTGCCTACGACCCGCGGCAGCTGATCCAGCGACTGATGGATCGCCTGGCCGGGCACGGCCTGCGCGCGGTGATCGCCACCGAACTCGAATTCAACCTGCTGCACAACGAGCGCGACGCCCAGGGCCGGCCGCTGCACACCCAGGCCGACGGCGTGGGCGGCATGCTCGGCGCGGGGCAGACCTACGGCATCGACTGCATGGAGGACGTCGCCGAGCTGATGCACGAGATCCGCGACGCCAGCGCCGAGCAGGGCCTGCCGGTGGATACCCTGATCAAGGAGGCGGGCCCGTCCCAGTACGAGATCAACCTGCAGCACAGTGACGACGCGCTGGTCGCGGCGGACCAGACGGTGATGCTGCAGCGGCTGATCCGCGGCCTGGCGCGCAAGCACGAGCTGAAGGCGACCTTCATGGCCAAGCCCTTCGGCGACCTGCCGGGCAACGGCATGCACGTGCACTGCAGCCTGGTCGACAGCGCGGGCAACAATGCCTTTATCGACGCCGCCGGGGAGGAGACCCCGCTGCTGGGTCACGCCATCGCCGGCTGCCTCGACACCATGGCCGAGAGCATGCTGCTGTTCGCGCCGGGCCTCAATTCCTACCGCCGTTTCAGCCGAGGTACCCACGTGCCCATGGCGCCGTGCTGGGGCTATGAGAACCGCACGGTCGCGGTGCGGGTGCCGGCCGACGTGCCCGCGGCGACGCGCCTCGAGCACCGGGTGGCGGGGGCCGACGTCAATCCCTACCTGGCGATCGCCGGCATACTGGCGGGAGTCCTGCACGGGATCGAGGCCGGCCTGCGGCCGCCGGAGCCGCTGTCGGGCAACTCCTACGAACAGCTGGAACCCAGCCTGCCGCGCTACTGGCCCGAGGCGCTGGAGCGGTTTGCCGCCTCGGCGCACATCCGCGACTACCTCGGGGCGGAATTCCAGGCGGTCTACACCAACCTGAAACAGCAGGAAATGGACGAGTTCGACCGCCACGTCACCCCGCTGGAGTACGACGCGGAGCTCTAGGCCCCGCTCAGTGCAATTCCCAGTTGAAGAGGAGGGACTGGCCGGAGACGTTGTCGCCCTCGTTCCACTGGTAGCCGATACTGAAGGACTTCACCCAGCCATTGCGCGCGGAGATATCCAGCGCGACCGAGTAGCCCGCCTGGTAGTAGTACTTGAAGCCCAGGGCGTCCCGGTCCGCGCCGAGGAAACTGGTCGCACCGACATTGACGATGCCGTACAGGGGATAGTCGCCGACACTCAATCCCCAGGGGTGGTGGTACTCCCCGGTCAGGGTCAGGGTGTGGGTGTCGGCGTTGACCGGCGGCAGCGCCCGCGATTCCGAGAAGCTGTCGATGTAGCTGTAGGTATAGCGGCCCTTGAGCTGGTAACCGCTGCGCCGATCGGCGAGGCGGTTGTAGTCGATGCCGGCACGCAGGCTGTAGACGGCGACGTTGGTGTCCCAGTTGAGCAGGATGCCGTCGACGATCGGCGCGAGCGACTCGGCCAGCAGGCCGCGGTAGCTGGCATCGTTCTCCAGTTTGCTGATGCCCACCTCGGCAATGGCCGAGGCCGACCCGTGCTCTGACCAGGGCATGACGATCCCGGCACCGACCTGCCCGCTGTCGGCCCGCCACTCCGTCTCGATAGTATCGTTTTCGCTGAATTCCGCCGCCGAATCCAGCGAGGCGTGGCTCAGGGTGCCCCGCAGGGCCAGCTTCCAGTCCCCCTCGCCAAGCGGCAGGTCGTAGCTCAGGGGCAGCTTGAGAATGTCGAACTCGTCGGTCTGGCCGTTGTTCTCGACGTCAAGCCGCGAGAGGCTGACCGAGCGATCGAGGAACATGCTGAGCATTTGCGCGTAGCCGGTGCCGATGTTGGTGTTGCTGAGTTCCCGGCTGAACTCGTCGCGCAGGTCATCGAGAGTCTGGGCCTGGCCCGTTGCAGACAGGCCGAAAAAGAATAAGGCGGGGGTGGAAAGGTAACGCATTCAACTGCCTGTTGCTGGCCGGCGAGGGTAGTGAATGACTATAGTCGAACCGCCGGGTACGCGCCGAGTGCGTCTTGCGGCTACCCCTTTGGGGGGGGATGCGGCGCCAGTGGGTGCCGCTTGAATTGACTTTAACTTTGGCTCTGGCCTATCGTCGAAATTCGATTATTCAGGGGGAGTCAATGATCGTGAATCCACGCGAAAGCCAAAGGCCGCGCAGCGGCAGGAAAGTTCTCTCACGGGCGGTGGCATCCGCCGTGCTGGCGGGCTCGGTGGCGGCACCGCTGCAGGCCCAGATGCTCGAGGAAGTGATGGTCACCGCGACCAAGCGCTCCGAGTCGGTCATGGATGTGCCACTGGCGATCACCGCCATTTCCGGCAGCGTGATGCAGGATGCCAACCTCGATGACATCAAGGACCTCATCGCCTACAGCCCCGGCGTAACCGGCAACTCCAAGGACAGCTTCATCGACTACGTCAGCGTGCGCGGCATCCTGACCAACGATTTCGGCATCGGCGGCGACCCGTCCGTCGGCATGTACAAGAACAACCTCTACCAGGGGCGCAACGGCGCTGTCGTTACCAGCCTCTATGACATCGACCGCGCCGAGGTACTGCGCGGCCCGCAGGGCTTCCTCTTCGGTCGCGGCGCGATCTCCGGCGCCATGAGCATCCACACGGTGCGCCCGGACTTCGACGGCGTGCACGGCTACGCCGAGGTCGACGCCGGTGAGCGCGGCCACCTGGTGACCGAGGGCGCACTGAATATTCCCCTCGGCGACAGCCTGGCCTTCCGCCTCGCCGCCTACCACTCGGAAGAAGACGGCTACGTGAAAAACGTCTTCGACGGCAAGGACTACATCGAGCACGACAAGGACGCCCTGCGCCTGTCGGCACTGTTCGAGAGCGGTAACCTCAGCGTCAACTTCATGGCCGAGTACGAGAACCGCGACCAGTCCGGCTCCATTTACGCGGCCTCCGGTGACGGCGAGGGCTACGACTACCTGGTCGACGAGATCTACGGCGACCTCGGCTTCCCGGTGGCGGATAACACCATCAACTCCGACATGAGTCTCGGCAACCGCGATGGCGGGGAAATCTACAGCTACGGCCTGCAGATCGACTACGAGATGGACTTCGCCACCCTGACCTCGATCACCGGCTTCCGCGACCACGACTTCGACTACGCCGAGGATTTCGACGGCCTGCCGCTGACCATCAACAGCTACGCCCAGGACCAGAGCGGCGAGTACTTCGAGCAGGAACTGCGCCTGGTCTCCAACAGTGACGGCCCGCTGAACTGGTACGCCGGGGTGTCCTACTACCACGAGGACATCGAGGCGACCTTCTCCCAGGCGATGAGCGAGGACTTCTTCTGCTCCGCCTACTACGCCTACTACGAGACCACCTGCGCCGACCTGTTCGCCTACTACAAGGACTACGCGGCCTATTACCCCGACGGCGAGTACGTGCAGTACTTCCTCGACTACTTCGGCACCTTCGACTGGGAAGGCAGCGCCAACGGCGAGATGATCGACCGCAACCGCGCCAAGGGCAAGTACGAGGGCTACGCCGCCTACCTCGACGTCGGCTACGACTTCAACGAGAGCTGGGACGCCAGCCTCGGGGTGCGCTACACCTACGACGAGAAGGACTTCTCCAACCTCGTGCTGCCCTCCAACAGCCCGGTGCTGGGCACCCGCGCGGCGCTCGGCTTCACCACGCCCGAGGGGCCGCTGAAGGACAAGGACAGCTGGGACAAGTTCACCCCGCGGGTCATCGTCAACTACCACCCGAGCGATGACACGCTGCTGTTCGGCAGCGTGACCTGGGGCTACAAGTCCGGCGGTTTCAATACCTTCGGCCTGACCCCGCCGGCGGAGTACGGGGTTACCGAGGCCACACCGGCCAGCCACAAGCCGGCCGGCTTCGACCCGGAGACCTCGGTCTCCTACGAACTCGGCTACAAGGGCACGCTCGGCGAATCGACCCGGATCACCGCCAACGCCTTCTACTATGAGTACGAGGACCTACAGGCCAGCTACTACGAGGGCGCGCTGTTCTACGCCAAGAACGTCGGCCAGGTCGACGGCTGGGGCTTCGAGGGCACGCTCTCCCAGGGGCTGGGTGAGTACTTCGAGTTCAACGCGGGTATCGCCTGGTTCGATAGCGAGGGCAACGAGGTGCAGCTGATCTGCGGCGGCCTCGATGTCTGCGAGGGCCAGGCGATTCCCTGGGCCCCGGAGTGGTCCGGCTTTGCCACCCTCGGCGCCCAGGTACCCTACTTCAACGGCGAACTGTTCGGCCTGCTGGCCTATACCTTCCAGACCGAGCAGTACGGCGGCTGGGAACCGGACAGCCTGGAGATCGACGGCTACGACGAACTGCAGTTCAGCGCCGGCTACCGCGGCGATGTCTGGAGCGTCACCGCCTACGTCGACAACCTTACCGACGAGTTCTACTACGACCAGGGCACCAATGGCGACTCGGTCTTCCCCGCCCACTTCATCGGGCCGGCCCGGCCGCGCACCGTCGGCATCAAGATCAGGATGAGCACCGATTGATGCCATGACCTCCCGCGATATGCTGGCCCGGGGTTTCCGGGCCTTGTCGCAGGGCAAGCTCAACGAGGCCGCCACCTGCTGCAAGCTGGTACTGGCGGAGAACCCGAAGGTCGTGCCCGCCCACCTGCTGGTCGGCCTGATCGGCCTGGAGAGCGGCGACCGCCGCTCCGCCCAGGCCGCCTTCAGCACCGTCGTCCGCCTGCAGCCGCAGCACGCCGCAGCCTGGGCCCACCTGGCCAAGCTGCTCGCCGAGGGCGGCCAGGTCAACCGCGCCGACCTGGCCCTGGCCAACGCCCTGCAGTATGAGGACGGCGACATTCCCGAGATTCACGACGTGATCGGCAGCGCCCTGTCCCTGCTCGGCGAGCACGCCGACGCCGAGGCCTGGTTCGACCGCGCGCGCCAGGGGCGACCGGGCCATCCCGCCTTTCGTATCAACCACGCCAACAACCTCATCTACCTCGGCCGCACCGGCGAGGCCGGCGAGGCGCTCGACGGGGTCCTGCGCGAGTTTCCCGGCAGCGCCCAGGCCCACTGGCTGAAGGCCGGGCTGGCAAAGGCCGTGGACAGCGCGCATGTCAGCGAGATGCGCGAGGTGCTGGCCGCGCGCGGCCTGCCGCCGCAGGCCCAGGCCTTCCTCTACTACGCGATCGGCAAGGAACTGGAGGACCTGCAGGCCTGGGACGAGGCCTTCGATGCCTTCAGCCGCGGCGCCGCGGCGCGGCGCCAGGGCCTGGCCTACGACGAGGCCAACGAGGAGGCGACCTTCGCCAGCCTGGGCGCGCATTACACGGCTGAGTGGCTGGCCCGCCAGCCCGCCGGCTGCGAGGACCCCAGCCCGATCTTCATCATCGGCCAGCCGCGCACCGGCACCACCCTGGTGGAGCGCATCGTCACCGCCCACAGCGCGGTGCACTCCGCCGGCGAGCTGCAGTACTTCGGCAACAGTGTGCGCCGCCTCAGCGACTACGACGGCCAGGAGCGTTTCAGCCCGGCGCTGTTCGAAGCGGCGCTTGACCTCGAGCCGGAGAAACTCGGCAGCGAATACCTGCAGCGCTCGCGGCGCCTGCGCGGGGAGCTGCCGCGCTTCGTCGACAAGCTGCCCTACAACTACCTGTTCCTGCCGCATATCCTCGCCGCCCTGCCGCGGGCGAAGATCATCCACCTGGTGCGCGACCCGCGGGACGTCTGCTTCTCGGTGTTCAAGCAGCTGTTCGCCGATGCCTACCCGCACTCCTACGATCTCGGCGAGATGGCCCGGCACTTCGTGCGCTATCACCGCCTGATGGCGCAGTGGCGCGAGCGTTTCCCCGGGCGCTTCCTCGACGTGCGCTACGAGGCGGTGGTGGAGGATGTGGAGGGCGAGGCCCGGCGCATCGTCGACTATCTCGACTTGCCCTGGGAGGACGCCTGCCGCGACTTCCACCTGCAGGCGGCAGCGGTCAACACCGCCAGCGCGGTGCAGGTGCGCCAGCCGGCCCACCGCGGTTCGGTGGCGCGCTGGCGGCGCTATGAACGGCAGCTCGCCCCGGCCATCGACATTCTGCAAAACGCGGGCATACCCCTACCTACCTGACGCCCCGACAGGCGCTCCGAGACAGTCACCATGCAGGCCGTAAAACTCATTCGCTCACTCCTCGCCGCGGGGGCGCTGCTTGCCGGCGGCATGCTCCAGGCCGCACCCGACCAGGTCTTCGTCGACGCCAATGTCTACACCCTGGACGCGCAGCGGCCGCGGGCCGGGGCCGTCGCGGTGGAGGGGGGGCGTATTACCTTCGTCGGTGACAGCGCTGCGGCACTGGCCCTAGCGGACGCGGACACCGTGATCCACCGGCTCGATGGCCGGCTGATGTTGCCGGGCTTCATCGATACCCATATCCACCCGCTGTCCGGCGGCGCCTACATCCAGACCCTGTCGCTGGATCCCGGGGACAGCGTGGCCGACTGGCTCGCCGCGATCGACGGCTATGCAAAAGACCATCCCGGTGACGGCCTGATATTCGGCTACGGCTTTCTCGCCGCGGCCTTCGCTGGCGCCGGTCCGCATCGCGAGCAGATCGACGCGGTGGTGGCTGATCGCCCGGTGCTCATCATGGACGAGAGCTTTCACGCTGCCTGGGCCAACACCCGCGCCCTGCGGGATCTCGGCATCAACCGCGACACCCCCGACCCCTCGCCGGGCTTCAGCTATTACCGCCGCGACGCCGCGGGCGAGCCTACCGGCTACCTGCTGGAGGACGCCGCGCAGCGGGCGATGGACGCCTTCGAAGTGATCAACGAGGACGGCCTGGTGGCGGGCGGGGCGATCGTGATGGAGGCGCTCAACCGCTATGGCGTCACCGCGCTGTTCGACGCCCACGAAATGGATATCGAACCCTTCGTTCCCGCCGTTCTGCGCCGCCTGGAGAGCAGCGGCGACCTCAGCGTGCGCTTCGTCGGCAGTTACAAACCCGCGGGCCCCGACCAGGCGGGCAGCGCGGTGGCGACCGCCCTCGACTGGGGCGAGCGCCTGCGCGGGCCTCACTACCGCTATGGGGCGCTCAAGCTCCTGCTCGACGGCACCGTGGAGGGACGCACCGCGGCGATGTTGCAACACTACCGGGGAGAGCCGGACAATCTGGGCGACCTGAACTTCAGCGACGCCCAGGTTATCGCGATGCTCGGCGAGGCCGCCGCGGCGGGCATCGACGTGCACATGCACGCCATCGGCGATCGCGCCGTCCGCCAGGCGCTGGACGCGGTGGCGGCGGCGCGCGCCGCCTCGCCGGGCAGTCCCTCCCGCTACACGATCGCCCACATCGAGGTCATCGCCGATGCCGACCTGCAGCGCTTTGCCGACCTCGATGTGATCGCCCAGTCCTCGCCGCTGTGGGCCTCCTACGACGACGCGGGGAAGGAACTGGTCAGCGACGACCAGTTCCAGCGCTACTGGCGCTACCGCAGCCTGCGCGAGCGCGGCGTCAGGCTGACCTGGGGCAGCGATTTTCCCGCCTCCGGGCCGGGTCTCGACGGCATGGCGCCGCTGCTGCAGATGGAAGTGGGCATGACCCGGCAGGAGCCCGGCGATCCCAACGCGCCGGTACAGCCGCGGGCCAGCGAGCGCCTGTCACTGGAGGACATGCTCCGCGGCTACACCATCGACGCCGCCTACCAGCTGCACATGGAGGACGAGATCGGCTCCATCGAAGTGGGCAAGCGGGCGGATTTCGTGGTGCTGGAGCGGGACCTGTTCAGCGTGCCGGTGCACGAGATCCACACGGTAGAGGTGCACAGTACCTGGCTGGACGGCGAGGTGGTCTACAGCAAAAAAAGCAAAAAAGGGGTCAGAGCCCTTTAATTGTCTTAATTAAAGGGCTCTGACCCCTTTTTTACCTTTTTTAAAGGGCTCTGACCCCTTTTTTGCTCGGCGGCGGTTGCATGTAGGCGATCAGGGTGTCGCCGCCGGCGTAGTCCTGGGCGCTCATCACCGAGTCGAGGAAGAGGTAGAACAGCTCGGCCTGTGAGGACACCTCGAGCTTGGCGTAGGCGTGCTTGCGGTGCAGCTTCACCGTCTCCATGGAGATGGACAGCTTGTCCGCCACGGTCTTGGTGCTGTGGCCGTGGAGCACCAGGTTGATCACCTGGGTCTCCCGTTCGGTTAGCATGCTGGAGCCGAAGGATTCGAGCGCGCTGTGCAACTGGGCGCGCAGGTTCACGCCCCCCGCCGCGGGCTGCAGCTTGCGGTTCCAGTGTTCCCGGGCCAGTGCTTCCACGGTGGGGTAGACGTCCTGCAGCAGGGCCCGCTCGCGCTTGTTGAAGCTGGCCCGCTCGGCGGTCTTGCCGAGGGCGATATTGACGAAGCCCTCCTCGCAAATGGGGATCACGAAGCCGCACTCGTCCTGGTAGCCGCAGTTGCGGTACCAGGTCTTGTAGTACTCGCTGTCCTTGAAGCCCTTCGGCGACAGGTCGCTGAGGCGGAACACGCCGAAGCTGTGGTCGCAGGCACCGGCCAGGTAGTAGGGGTCGAGCAGGAAGGCGCCCTTGACGAACTTGTCCATGGTCGAACCGCCGGACTTGACCGGCACCTCGAAGTATTCGACCACCGGCAGGGTGGTTTCCGGGTAGGCGATGATGGTCGCGTCATCCACCGGCACGAGGTCGCGCAGCAGGGCGATCATGCGCTCGGGGAACCCGGGCTTGTCGATTGCGGCGATCAGGCCGGCGAGGTGCTTGCTGTAGTTGGCGAGTTGGGACATGGTCATTCGGGGATATGGACTGTACATATAATAACCCGAACCGCCGGCGCTTGCGCGCCTAAACCCGGCAGGTCGCTCAGGGCCAGAAGCCGGCCACCCGCTCCACCACCCAGAACGAGGCCATCGAGCCGATCGCATAGGGCGCCACCCGCTGCCAGCCGGCGGACAGGGTGAACGGCAGCTTGCGCAGCAGCCAGATCACCGCCAGCACCGCGGCGACGAAGATCAGCTGACCCAGCTCCACGCCGATATTGAAGAACAGCAGGGCCGCCGGCACCGCGGTCTGCGGCATGCCGATCTCGCCCAGCGCCGCGGCGAAGCCGAGGCCGTGCAACAGGCCGAAGGTGAAGGCGACGATCCACGGCCGGCGCTGGGTCAGGCCCGGCCTGCCGTTCTGGGTGTGGATGATCTCGCTGGCCACAAAGACGATACTCAGGGCGATGATGGCCTCTACCGGCGGGATCGGGATGTGCACCACCTCCAGCGCCGCCAGCGACAGGGTAATGCTGTGGGCCACGGTAAAAGCGGTGATGGTGGCGATCAACTGGCGCACGCCCTGGGCCAGCAGGAGCAGCGCGAGCACGAACAGCAGGTGGTCGAGACCGATGAGGATGTGCTCCACGCCGAGCACCAGGTAGCTCCAGATAATCTGCCCGAGGGTGGGGTGATCGGCAATGACGTAGTCCGGGCTGGCGGGGGTCAGCCGGTGCAGGATGGAGGTGCCGTCGAGGTTCTCCACCCGCAGCAGTACCTCCGTGTTCATCTTCACCAGCCCGTCGATATGCAGGCTGGCGCCGGCCATGCCGCCCTCGCGGCGCACCTGCCACTGCTGGATGTCCGCGCCGTCGACATAACCGCGCTGGACGGGCGAGACTGCCGTCACCGATTCGTCGAAGCTCAGCTGCAGCGCCAGCCGCTGGCTTTCGCTCTTCGCCGGCACCTTCCAGAACACCCGGTAGAGGCCCGGCTCGATCTCGCTGAGCTGGATGAAGGCGGGGCGGATCTCGTCGGCGTGGCTGCTCGCCGGCAGCCAGAGGCAGAACAGGGCGAGGCAGATGGCGACGCCGCGGCTCACGATGAACTGCCCTCGTCAGCCAGTGTGGCGGGCCACTGCACGCTGACCTTGTAGTCAGCCAGCAGGGACTCCACGGTCTGCTGGCGGATGCGCTCCGCCTGCTCCGCGCGCCACTCGCGCTCGACCTCCCGCGCCACTGCATCGAGGGGCGGCAGGAAGCCGGGCTCGATGGCGGACACGCGCACCAGGTGCAGGCCGAAGCCGGAGTCGACAGGCCCGCTCCACTCGTCGAGGGGCCGGGACTCCAGCCGGCTGGAGAAGCCCTCGCCGAACTGGCGGTCGATGCTGAAGGCGCTCGCCGCCTCCATCGCGGCGGGCAACAGGGTTTGCGAGCCGGCAACCGGCTCGCCGGCGTTGAGCCGGGCTTTCGCGGCCACCACCTCGGCGGGGTCGCTGTCCGCGGGGAAGTAAAGCTGCTCGAAACTGATCCTCGGGCCCTGGCGGAACTGGTCCGGGTGCGCGTCAAGGTAGGCCTGCAGTTGCGCGCTGCTGGGTTGCAGGGAGTCGCTGATATCCGCGGTCATGAACTCGAGCTTCTGCCGCATGCGCCGGCGCACCACCGGGTCGTCGCGGTCGAGCCCCAGTTCCAGGGCCTGGCGGTAGTAAATTTCCTCGAGCACGAAGGCGTCCACCAGCTTGCGCAGTTCTTCCCCGCTCGGAGGCCGGTTCCAGGTGCGGGAGAAGTTGGCGGCGAGGGTTTCCACGCGGCCGGCGGAGACCACGATGGCCTGGTCACTGGCCATCTTGTCCGGGTTGAGCCAGCCGTAGAGTGCGAACAGGCCTAGGCCGATGAGGATGAAGTGCAGGAGAGGTTCCTTGAGCCAGTGCATCTCAGCGTTTTTCTCGTGAGTTATGGTCGCGTTGAGTGTTGTACCAGATTGGCGGCGTCGAGGCACCTGCCGGTGGGCCTGCTGCGCCGGGCAATGTCTCGCTCCCCCGGCGCAGCGCCTCAGGGTTCCGGCGGTTGGCCCGGTTCAAGGGTAATGGTCGTTTCCCCGCGTTCCTGGCGTTGGTTCGACGACCTTCGATACTTGGCCACTTCAAGGTAAAGCGCCTTGCGCACGCGGTTGAACACCCCAATGGGGCGGTGATCTGCAACTGAATGCCAGGGATTGAAAGAGAGATTCTCGCAAAACCTGTCGCTCCCGGCATTGTCGAACTGCTGTGCCGGAATAGTGATCCGGGCGACTTTAACAAAGGGGGAATCATCCTCCTGCCAGCGAATGGTGGCGTCTTCAACCGGCATCATCTCGCCCGGCACCTGCGGCTGGACCATAAAGTCGAAGCAGGCGGACCCTGCAGCCAGTTGTTCTTGCATACGCTCTCGCAAGAAATTGTAGGCGTCCTCGCCGGTCTGCCACTTATCCGGCGTCGAGGAAACGACGTTCCCTGATGAATCCGTACACTGGGCGGGCTTCGCGCTGAACTTGATATTGTGTTGCGGCCCCAACTTGTAGGCTGAGGCGCTGTAGTATTGTTCCCGCAGGGGAGACTCCGGTGGCGGCTTCTTCGTGCCGAGCACCAGCCTGAGCTCGCGCCAACGCCAGCTAAAGGGGTTCCAGCTCCAGCCATTCAGAAAGTAACCGAAGTTATCGCCGTCACCGAGGTACCTGGTCAACGCCACGTAATCGGCCAGAAAGCGAATAAAGTAAACCGGACTATTCATCATCACAAAGTCCTGAGTGCTCGCCTGCCCAAACTGCGGCAACAGTTTTTCGCCGGGCACATCCAGCAGTTTGATCGCCATGCCGCGCGCATCGCGGGTTTTGTCCGGGTGAATGACGTAGTCGCCATTGGAAAAACGCACGATGGCATCGAAGCTTGCCGGCGTGCTCAGGACACCCCAGCGGTAGGTTTCGGGTAGTTCCGCTACCTCGAATGTCGCCTTTACACAGCCGTGACTCTTGATGTGGACATCGCGCCGATAGATCACGGGCTGGCTATCCTGAGACCCGCTGCCGGGCTCTTCTTCAGCGCCGTGTACACCCTCCATAATGAGCCTGTCGCGGGTGCCGTTGATCATTTTCAGGGCCATGGCGATGGACTCGGCCATCACCGCGCCCTCGTTGGGGCCTACCACCTCGTCCATCGGCATGGTCGCGCGGTAGCGGTGCTCCTCGAGCATGGCATGGAGCACGGAGAGGGCAATGGCAGCGATCGCCAGCCAGAAACACCTTTTCAGCAGTGTTTTCATGATTCTAGCCTCCCCTTTGATAGCGGGTTTTGCCGCCGCAGGGGTGGCTCCGGGGCGCGGCCAGATATTCGTCGAGCTTTGTAATGATCTGCTGCATACGCTCTTGCACATCGCGCGCCAGTGAATCAGCCCCTACATGATTGCCCATGTATTCCCTGAGATTGCAGGCCTGTCCCTCGGGCCACAGGCGGGCGACATCGCGGGCGTCATCGAGCGCGGCAAGGTCTTCGTGGACATCGGCGACAATCCTTTCCAGGACCTTCGCATAGAGTGTCGAGTGTGGCGGATCATCGAGATGTGTTTTCAGGTACTCGATGATTTCGTACCTTTGCTCCCTTGTGTAGGCCGGGCCTATCACGCCGTATTGTGGCGGGCTCCCGGGCTTCCACCGGGTGTATCCGTCCCTGAACTCATGCCCGGTATTCGAGTTGCCGATCACGCGGGTGTCGAGCCAGATGCCATTGTTGTCGTCACTGCTGACACCCAGTTGCATGGGGTCGAAATAGGCATTGCCGGTGAGAAACTTTTCATCCCGCTCATGTTGGGGGCTGAGCAGTTGATAGAGAGTCCTCACGGAGCCATTGTGCAGATAAGGCGCGGTCGCCCAGGCACCACCGAGGGGGCGCGCCTTGTAAACCTTGTTCACCTGGGGCAGGTCCAGCGCGTCAAAGCCGTTCATCGCCTTGATTTTCTCCTCGCTGAACCCGGCGCGCTGGTAGAGCTCTCGCTTCATCAGCAGGCCGAAGTAGTTCAGGCCCTGGCCATTGGTGGTCGAGGCGAGGTTGATGGCCTGCAGGCTCTGTTCCAGGTCTGCTCCCAGTGCTCTGTGGCGTTCAAGCCAGGCTTCACATTGTGGCTCAACGACGGGGGAGCCCGATGATGCCTGGCATGCGCTGTGTAGCTGAGGGAATTCAAACTGCAGGATTCGCTGGTTGCGTTTACCTATCTCTGCGCCGACCAGCGCTTTGACCGTCGGCAGATCCATTCCCGATTTGCTCAGGTCATATTTTCGCTCCACAAAATTGACCGCTGCAGTAGGATCACTGCCAATCTCCTCGACGGTCAGGGTGGTCAGCTTCCAGTGGGGCTGGTCGGGGGTTTTCATGGGAACTTCAATCGCGCGCTGCCTGGCAGAGGCGGGGTGGGGCCCGTGACAGCCCTGGCAGGTTCGAATAAAGGCGATCCCGCCCCGGGTGGCCTTTGGTATATCGATTTTGCCCAGCAGTGTTTCCGGCCATACCGGTGGTCGCAGTGTTTGCAGGGTCTGCTCGATTTTGTGGAGATCGTTTATCCGGCTTGAGGTGGAGTACTGCTCGGATGCTTGCAATGGTTTGCCGTGCGTATCGAAGAAGTCGTAGCTGGCGCCAACGCCCAGCGATTCGCCGATGTTTCTCGCCATGGGCTGCGACACCGAAGCACTGTACTGAACCCAGTCAAACTTCCACACGTCCCACAGCGGGGGATAGCTGACAGGGGCATTGATCACCTTGTAGTTCTCAGGCGTTATGTGGTCCCCGTAGACCGCATTGCCGATTCGGGTCAGGGCATCCGTTCTGCCGAAACCTTCCTCATGGGGGCTGAGTCGATACCTGGCCTGGGTCGCTCCCTTTGCAACCAGGCCGAGCAGGGTTCTCCTGAACTCCTGTTTCAGCGCCGTCTTGTCCTGGCTGTCATAGTCCTTCCCCAGTACACCTTCAGCGAATCGATTGAATTTCAGGGGGTTGAGATAGGTGCTTGCCATGGAGCCGATAAGCACGGGCACGAAGTGGCCAATTCTGGCCGCGGTGAAGGCGTGTTGCGCCTGCCCGCCATCGATTCTTATGGAGACGTGGGAGCCGTCCGGATTCGCAACACGCAGAGCCCCGGTGTGGCAGGCAGCGCAGGTCACATCGAGTATTTCCTCGTCAAGGATTGTGTTCAGGTGCCGGGTAAATCCCACCGGCAGCTGGTGGGGGTTGCCGGGAGTGGGTGTTTCGTCCACCAGAAATCCGTAGGCACGCATATGGGTAGGATCGGCGAATTTTTCCCTGCCCCAGGGCTTTTCCAGATTGACGAACCAGCTGTAGCGCATGTCCTTCAGTACATCGCCGGTACCCTGGGGCGTGTAGTAGTAGGCTTGCCGGCTCTCTGAATCACTGCCGTTTCCCCATCCCTGGTCGAGGTAGACGATTTGCGCAGGATCATCCGCCTGCGGAATTTGAGAGTAAGGGTAGTGCAGGAGGAAGAATATGCCCCCAATGATCAGCACCAGCAGTATCAGTAGTGAACGCCAGGCCAGCGACCAGATCGCTCGCGCTTGCAGGTAATTCAGAAAACCCATTCGCCCCTCTATCCCCGTGGCAGTCCTTCAAGAACAATGGTTGTTATTTGTTGCTGTACCAGAGTTCAACAATTGAAATTCAGTTTGTGCCCTGGAATCCCTGCGGGCATGGTAATCAGGTATCCGGAAGCGCCGCAGGTGATGTAGGCCGTCTTCATATCTGGTCCGCCGAAACAGATGTTCGAGGGCATGGGCGCGATGGCACCATTCGGCAGTTTGATTTCAATATACTCAAGCACTTCGCCCTGTGGCGATATCACCGTGATGCCGCCGTTGACCAGGGGATTCTGGCCCGATGGCAGCATGGTGGCCACATAGAGATTGCCCATGGCGTCGACAGCCATGGAGTCGAGCAGGGCGCTTCCCCCGAAGTCCGCGGTCAGCAGGTAGGACCCATCCAGTGTTTCCGGGTTGGGCACGAACTCCCCGCCCTGGGCAACCTGGTATTTGAGTATTTTTCTCTCGTAAGTGAGGGCGACATAGAGCCACTTGCCATCTGGCGAGAGCGCGATGCCATTGGGTGAATCCAGCGGGTAGATGGCCTGCCTTATGGAACGGCCGTCGGGGGAGATGTAATAGACCCCGGTGATGTCCTTGTCCCTGACCCGCTGCTTGCCGAAATCTGTCACCCAGGCCCCCCCGGATTGGTCGAACACGATATCGTCGGGGCCCTTCAGGGCGAACGGCGGATCCCAGCGTGTGAGCACGGGTGGACTGGAAGTCGGGTCGGGAATCGGGGGGTAGGCCGGCGGGATGGAGGCTGCGGAAAAAAGGTCGGTGACGCTGCCAGTGTTCAGATTGATCTTTTGTACTTTACCGCCTGAATAGCTCGCGGGCTGGGTAGTGCCAATGACCAACGTGGGTGCCTGGGGTGGCAGGGGGTAGGGCAGCCAATCAAAGCCGCCGTCATTACAAATATAGACACACACTTCGCCATGCTCGCCGGGTCCGACGGCGGCGCCGTTAGGCCCACCCTCAATGGTGGCCACGGTTTTGACGCTGCCGTCGGGCCCAACCCTGCTGAGGCGCTCGCCCTTGATTTCCACCAGTAGAATGCTGCCATCCTGGCAGTAGATCGGGCCCTCCGGATATTCCAGTGAGTGGGCGAGGATCCCGGTTCGGGAATTGTCGAGGTATTTCAAGTATCAACTTCCTGTTGTGGCTTTTAGAGGTGCCCAGGCTTTGCCGCCGGCCTGCTCAACGGCGGGCGGGCTTAGCCATTGATGGGTTTCATTGTCTTCCAGCAGGATCTTGCCAAGGCAATAGCCCAACTCCCGGTAGGCCTCAAACTGCATCTCGCCGAAAAACTGATCGGCGGTACTCTCGTTGGGGTAGGACGCATGAGCCTTTTTGTACCCGAGTATATCCGCCGGTAAGCCATCCACGAATGTCGGCTTCAGGTAGATCAGCCGCCCCTGGCTGCCGTCTTCGTAGTAGATTGAAGCAACCGCATAAGGCTTTGTTGCCCGTTTTGGCGCCTTGTTGGACGTGGCGTTGTCTTCTTGACCGTGAAGCAGATTTTCAAGTTCGAAACCCCTGACATCGAATTCAATCTTGGCGCCAAAATCGACGCGGATTTTTTCTACGGCGTTGGCCAGGCAGGTAAAGCCCAGATTCGGGTCAGCGCCGGCATCGCTGACCAGGATTACGCCCAGTTTGCGCCGGACCAACTCGTAGATGCCAAGGTTTTCAAAATGGCCGCCATCACTCAACTGAATCGAGCGGCGGGTCTCCGATAGTCCACCTCCCAGTACCCCGCCCATTAAGCCCGGGAAGAGGAAATTGGGTGGCAGCTTGAGTTTTCTTCCCGGTGCCGGGTTTGACAACCAGAACCCCAGGCGCAGATTCAGAATCGCCAGCAAGATCGAAACAAACCGGTTTGCCGTCGGCCCCTCCCCGGAAAGGCCGGCGTTGGGATTTACCGCCGCACCTGAAATGGCCATGGCGGTAGCCAGTGAAATCCCGTGCAAACCCGACCCCGGGCTGTAGTTTTCGGTGCGCCGCCAGCCTGTGGCATCACTACCGCACATAAGGGGTGAGATAAGGAAACTGTCTCCACCCCGGCCTCTGTACTTGGTCACCGGGGAGTCTGACAAAACAAGGTTGGTATTGATCAGGTGGTATGGTCGGCGATTGCGTTGACACATCTCCTGCATCATCGTGGTATCGGCTTCACTGGCCATGCCCCATTTGTTTTCTTTTACCGCCTCGAAGCCGGGTAAAAAAGTTTCCATCAACCTGTCCCGGTACATGCTGTGAATGCCGAACTGGTTGATGTTGACCAGGGTGCTTACCAACAGCATCACCAGAATCATGGCCGAGGTTAGCATCCACGTTGGCTCCGCGCTCAACACAATGTGTTCACCGAAGTAGTACGCCATGAAAACGATGCCGTAAATCAACAGGACTGAGGCAATAACCAGCATTCGGTAGTTGGCCCGGGATGAACGGTTGTTCATTTTTGCTGCCTGACACAGGGTTGTGACAACGGCCAGTGTGGTTGCTGTACCGGCCGTGGACAACTGAACGTGGTCGCCAAAGCTCCCCACCCAGAGATGGATCTCACGTACACTGCCAAGCGCGGCCAACACCAGGCCCGATGATATGAGCCAGCCCGATTGTCGCTGAAAAAATGTTCGCATCCGGTACTTGCGCCCCGCGTCGCCGAGGTGTGAAAAAGTGAAAAAGGAATAGGCAAAACAACTCAGCAGGAAAATCGCAAGCAAACAGGCGGCGAGGCCTATGAACCAGTTCGATGTGAACAGGCTGAAATAGGCGGGCACGTTGGTAATTGGAATCGGGTCGTACAGTCCCCAGTCATACAGGGCGACCATGATGCTCGTCAACAAAGCGGTGTAAACCGCCAGGGAAACAACCAGCGAGCGCAGGATAACGGCGATCAGGGCGACGTTATTCAGTCCCGAACCCGGTGTCAGGTACTTCCCGTGCTGGCGGATGTAATCGAGGATGGCATTTGGCTGGTGGCCGGGGTCTATGTCGCGGTTGCCGTGCGCCTTCTGGCCGAAAGGAAAGGTGTCGGGGCTCGATGAAAAGTATTTAGCGTCGCCACCGAGCATCCACCCGGGCACAAGCCTGCTGAGAAACCACGTCAGCGAGGCGCCAATGTAGCCGCCGCCGGAGACGGTGGATAAATAATCGAACTCTTTCAGTTTGTCTTTGCCGACCAGTGCCTGCATAAGCCCCAGGGCGAAGGAGGCTGAACGGATGCCGCCACCCGAGAAGGCCAGGCCTCGCAAGGCCCCGGGGCCGGTGGATTCTCCGGTCGCGGTGCCAATGTGGCGCAGCTCCGCATCCAGGACCTCATCGAAGTCCTGAGTGTAGTGTTTATTGTCGTCCATTACTGTGAGCCTCGTCACGGGCCGTCAATTCAAAGGGTGTTGTTCTGGGTTCGAGCCTGTCAATTGGGATGCCCAATGCCCTATAATCCTTACGCTTGCTGGGCGTCCGGGGCAAGAATTGAGCGGCGAAAAGTAAAATAAGTATCCCCATCAGGGTTGCGCTCGCCTACAGGCGCTAGCAGACCAGCAAGCATCCTGCGTGTTATTCGTGTGCAAGTGGATGCCCAGATCGATAAGCAAAAGACGGACTCTGGCGGTGTGGCTGGCCTATTGCGTATGTATGCATTGGGCCACAGCCTGTCTCGCCCTGAACGCGACTGCAGTGGATGTGGCTGGTCTGGAAAGCTACCAGCGCATGCATCCGTACCTGTACATCTATTACGACGACAACGAATCTCTTGCGCCCTCTGAGGTAGAGCAGGCCTGGCGGAATAATGAATTCAGCCCGCCCCTGCAGAGCGGGACCAGCCTGGGTATCAAGAACGAGTCGCTGTGGATGCGATTTGAGTTGCGCAATTCAGCCGCTGCCGATCGCGAAGTAGTGATCGAATACGTCGATCACGGTGTGGCGAACCTTGAGCTGTTTCAGGTCTACGACGGTGAATTGGCCAGCCTCGGCCGCGTTAGTTATTTCAAGCCTTTCTCCGAACGGCCAGTCGAGCACTTGCGTTACGCTTATCGCTTGTCGCTGCCACCGGGAACCACCCAGACCTACTATGCCCTGTTTGAAGTTGACCAGGCGGGGCCACTGTTCGCTGACTTTCGCCTTTGGGACGAAGGCGCTTTCCAGAAATTTCGCAGCAGTGAACTGTATTTCTATGGATTTTTAACCGGCTTCCTGTGCCTCGTGATCATTATTTCCCTCGTCTTTTACCTGTCGACGAAGCGCGTGGCGATGATCTATTACACCGTCTTCGTGGCGGCAAACCTCTATGGCTGGGGGTTCATTTACGGCTTCCTGCCGGAGGTGTTCTTTCGCGATGGCCACCACTGGCGACATATGATTATCGGCGGGGTTGTGGCTGTGAGTTCAGCGGCGATGTTTACCCGGAGCCTGCTCGAGCTCAAAAAGTATACACCCCGCCTCGACAAACTGGTTTTAGCCCTGGTGCTCTTTGGTGCCCTGCCCTTTTTTGGCGCGCTGCTGGGTGATACCCGCATCGCGCTCATTGGCATGGAGATACACTTGAGCGGCATGCTTTTGCTGGTAACTGCCGCGCTTGTGCGGGCGCTCCAGGGTGAACGTCTGGCGATCATGTTTTTCGTTGCCTGGTCACTGTACCTGCTTGGCATGCTGATCTACCCCGCTCGAGAGTTGGGGCTGATAGAGCACACCGCCTTCACCTACTGGGTGACACCGGTGGGAAGCATTCTCGAGGTCGGACTTTTACTGATCTCTATCTTTATCCTGTTCCGCAGATTGGAGCACGATAGAGAGCAGGCTCAAGTCTTATATACCCGGGGGCTGGAGGAACAGAAAGAGCGTCTGTCCGAACTGGTACGAGAGCGCACCCGGGAACTGGAGACGGTGGCGGAGCGGGCAGAACTTGAAGCCCGTACCGACAGCCTGACCCAACTGCCTAACCGTCGCCTGTTTATTGAACAACTCACCAGGGAGTTTTCAGCAATGGAGCGCTCGCGTGCGCCGTTGTCCTTGATGCTGCTGGATATCGACAAGTTCAAGCAGATCAATGATCAGTATGGTCATGAATGCGGCGATTTCGTGTTGCAGTCGCTGGCGAAAGCACTTGATGCACATACGCGCAAGCAGGATTTGTGTGCGCGTATCGGTGGCGAAGAGTTCGCTCTGATGATGCCTAACACCAGTGTTGCTGACGCGCGCGTGCTGTGTGAGCGCATTCGCAAGGAAGTCACTGGCCTGGTTATCCGTTTCGAGCAGATGGAGATCGGTGTCAGCTTTACCGGGGGACTGATTCAGGCACAGCCCGGAGACACTACCAGTGATTTGCTCAAGCGCGCCGACGACCTGCTTTACGAAGGCAAGCGCAGCGGCCGCAATCGCATTGTCACAGATGCAAGCGCGGCGTGATGTCCCGTCTTCGTTTCAGCGTTCTATGCAGCTTGAGCTTCGTCATGCCCCTCGCCTCGGTCGCCGGAATGGAAACCGTCATCGTGACTGCGCAAAAGCGGGAGCAGAATATTCAGGATATTCCGGTTGCGGTTTCCACTCTGTCCGGGCAACAGCTCGTTGACCTCACTGTCACGGATGTTTTCGACCTCCAGCAAAACGTGCCTTCACTGAGTGTGCGGCAGGACCAGGTGGCCACCACCTCGAGTTTCTCGATTCGCGGTGTGGGTACCAGAGGTTCCAATTTCGGCCTTGAATCATCCGTCGGCTTGTATGTCGATGGCGTCTACCGCTCTCGCCAGAATGCCATGATCAACGAACTGGTGGATATTGCGGCCGTGGAAGTGCTGAGAGGGCCGCAGGGCACCTTGTTCGGGCGCAATACTTCATCTGGTGCGGTGCTGGTGAATACGGTGGCGCCACAGCAGGACTTCGGCGGTTACCTTGAGGGCACACTGGGTGACTACGATCTCCGGGCTGTCAGTGGCGCGGTGGGTGGCCCCGTCATAGAGGATGTACTGGCGTTTCGATTTACCGGCTTTACTACCCAGCGTGATGGCTATGTGGCAGAGCTGAACACCGGGACCGACCTGATCAATGACCGGGAGCGTCACGGCGCTCGACTGCAGTTTCTCTACACGCCGGAGCTCAACTTCACCGCGCGGCTCATTCTCGACTACGCGGAAATCGACGAGGTCTGCTGTGGCAACGCCACGGTGCGGAACAATTACTTCGTCCATTCCCGCGACAGCCTCACCGGCGAGTTCGCCCCCGAACTGACTGCCGGTACGGATACGATTCTGGCGACACCTTCGTCGGTAGTATTTCCCGGCACCCTGGTCTCGGGATTCGATGCAACCATTATCGACCGGAGCCGCAGGGGTGATAATGTCATGGCCCTCAATCGACTGCCCGTCTCCAGTAGCGAAGATGGCGGTGTATCGCTGGAGTTGACTTTCGCTGCACTGGGTGGCGAATTGACTTCCATCACGGCCTACCGCTCCTTCGATTCCTTTGACGACCTGGACGGCGATTTTACCGATGCCGATATTTTTTCCCGCGACCAGGCGGCTGAGCTGCGTGCCTTTTCCCAGGAACTGCGGCTGAACCTGACGGCTGAGCGTCATAACCTGCTCATGGGCGCCTACTACTTCAAGCAGAGCCTGGATGTAGAGAGCAATACCGTCGGCTGGGATGCGCTCAATGACCTGGTTGCCTTGAATATCTATGCCGAGGCCGGCAGTGCCGCAGGGCGCGCGGCAGCAGCCGGGGAAGCCGGGGACTCTGCCACGGCGGCAGAGTGGGCGGCAGCTGCGGTCGAGTTATACCTCACCGCGAGCGCAGCAGTGGCCGGCCTGGAGAATGTGCCTCTGCCCCCCAGTCATCCGCTTTATCCCGTGCAACAGGCGGGATTCACCGGTGTCGCTTTTCCCTCGGGTGTGACAGGGCGGGACGTTGTAGACCAGGACCACAGTTCCTGGGCCGTTTATGGACAGTGGGACTATTATTTGAGCCCGGAACTCACCGCAACCCTGGGCGCGAGGTATACCCGGGACGACAAGGACATCGACGGGCTCTATACCCAGCCGGGAGCATCCTGGGGCGCGTTGCTGTCCCTGGATGCGCTGACGGTTATCAATCCCCGTCCGCCTGTCGATGAGTCGCTGGGGGACGACCAGATTACCGGCACCCTCAAATTAGCCTGGCAACCCACCGACCAGCTGTTGCTGTATGCCTCCTACACCACGGGATACAAATCCGGCGGTAGCAACACGGATCGAATCTCCCCCGCACTGAGCGTAGTGTTCGACGCGGAAACCTCCGCGGCCTTTGAAGTGGGTTTCAAGCGGGACCTCGACGCGCTTGCCATGCGCATCAATGTGGCCCTGCACCACACCACCACCGACGACTACCAGAGCAATACGTTTGAGGCGATTGGCTTCAACCTTACCAATGCCGGGTCGGTCGAAGCCCATGGCGGGGAACTGGAGTTGTGGTGGAACCCCGTGGAGTCCCTGTCGATCACTGGGGCTTATGTTTATAACAAGGCGGAATTCACAGGGTTTGAGAACGGCAACTGCTGGATAGCCTACTCCTGGCTGACCGGCATCCAGGATCCCGGCCGTGCAACGCCTACGGACAGTGTTTGCAGGCGCTCGGGAGATCCGCTGGATACCAATCCCGAGCACACGTATCTCCTGGGTGCCACCTACGATTTCAAGCTCGCTGCCGGCGTCAGTGGCTATCTTCGTGGTGATTACAATTACCGGAGCAGCGAATATATGGGTGCCAATATCGATCCCTACAAACGCCAGGACGGATACGGGCTGTTGAATGCCCGGGCGGCTGTCCTGTTTGAACGGCAGCAGGTTGAATTTGCGGTATGGGCTCGCAACCTCTCGGACGAAAGCTATTTCCAGATCCATAACGACGTGGCTCTGCAGTTCGGCCGGCTCAATGCCTACCACGCCGAACCGAGAACCTATGGCTTCAGCGTCAGGAAAGTTTTCTGAATCGTCAGTGTTGCGCCATCAGCCGTTACTTCCAGCCCGGTAAAAACCCGCCCGAATCCTCAGCGGGTGTCGGCTTTGACAAGACGGCCGTCCTTCACGAAAGCGGCCAGGCACACCTGATACCGCCACCAAAGAACCCCGTTATCCCTCCGCTAACCACCGTCTCCCGCTCAGGCCGCCAGCACTTCCTCACTCGACCGGTACTGGCAACCCAGGGCCTCGGCCACGGCGGTACAGGTGATATCGCCGCGGAACACGTTGAGGCCGTTGCGCAGGTGCGGATCGTCGAGCAGGGCCTGGCGGTAACCCTTGTTGGCCAGGGCGAGGGCGAAGGGCAGGGTGGCGTTGTTGAGGGCGAAGGTGGAGGTGCGCGCCACGCCGCCGGGCATGTTGGCGACACAGTAGTGCACCACGCCCTCTTCCACGTAGGTCGGGTCGGCGTGGGTGGTGGGCCGGCTGGTCTCGAAGCAGCCGCCCTGGTCGATGGCGACATCCACCACCACCGAGCCGGGGCGCATCTCCCGCAGCATTTCCCGGCTCACCAGTTTCGGCGCCGCGGCGCCGGGAATCAGCACCGCGCCGATCACCAGGTCGGCGCCGGTGACCTGCTTCCACAGGGATTCGCGGGTCGAGTAGATGGTGTTGAGCATGCAGCCGAACTGGAAGTCGAGTTCCTTGAGGCGCTTCAGCGAGCGGTCGATGACAGTGACGTGGGCCTCCATACCCATGGCCATGCGGATGGCGTTGGTGCCCACCACGCCGCCGCCGATCACCACGACCTTGGCCGCTTCCACACCGGGCACGCCGCCCAGCAGCATGCCGGAGCCACCCATGTGTTTCTCCAGCGCGTGGGCGCCGGCCTGGATCGACATGCGCCCGGCCACTTCGCTCATCGGCGACAGCAGCGGCAGGCTGCCGTCGGCGGCAGTCACGGTTTCGTAGGCGATGGCGATGCAGCCGGATTCGCGCAGCAGTTGCGCCTGTTGCGGGTCCGGCGCCAGGTGCAGGTAGGTGAAGAGTATCTGGCCCTCGCGCAGCATGCGGCATTCCTCCGGCTGCGGCTCCTTGACCTTGACGATCATGTCCGCGCGCTGGAAGACCTCCGCGGCGCTGGCCACGACTTCGGCGCCAGCGGCGCGGTACTGCTCATCGCTGAGGCCGACGCCTTCGCCCGCACTGCTCTCCACCAGCACGGTGTGGCCGTTGTGGACGAGTTCGGCCACTGAGCCCGTGGTCAGGCCGACACGGAATTCCATGTTCTTGACTTCTCTGGGTACGCCGACAATCACGGTGATCTCCTCCGGTTCAGGTGCTTGTTGGCGCGCAGTGTCCCCGATAGCTCCGGGTGTCGCGATTCCACTAAAGGGGTAGTTGCTGAGGAAGTCCGGCAGCTGAACGTCTAGGCTGTGTAAGTTCATTCATGAAGGAAGCGCTAGCCATGTACAAGATCGCCGGAGTGTTGATCACACTGTTAATCACCTTCCAGGTGCAGGCCCGGGCCGACTGGGTGGAGCGCTCCGATGCGATCACCCTGGAGGTGATGCGTGCCCAGGGCGCCTTCAGCCCGGAGTACATGAGTAGCCAGGGGCTGGAGGAGTTTGACGCGGATATCTTTGAGCCCGGGGAAACCTACCGCAAGGGCGCGATAGCCGTGAACGAGGCGCAAATCGCCCGGCTGGAAAAATTGCTGAAGGGAGAAAGTGACGCCAGGGTGCGCCAGGACCTGGGCATCCTGATAGCCGCCCTGCAGCAGGAGATCACCACTTCCGAGCTGGCGCACGCGCACCTGATTCCCTTCGCCGACCTGCACGCCGCGCTGTTCGACAGCATCGACTCACTGCTCGATCCCCGCGTGGCGGCGCAGCGCAAACTGGCGGCGCTGGAGCGGCTGCGCAAGTACAACGGCAGCGCCGCGGGGTCCACGCCGGTGACCGAACTGGCGATGGACGCCAGCACTGCCCGTTTCGGCGTGCCGGGGCTGCTCGGCCCCTATCGCGGCGAGGTGGAAAACACGCTGGAAAGCGCCCCGCACCTGCTGGCGGGGCTGAAGTCCCTGTTCGAAAACAGCGGGCTGGAAGGCTGGGAGGCGGACTTCGCCCTGCTGGAAAGCCAGCTCGACGCCTACGCCGGTTGGCTGCGCAAGGAGATGCTGCCGCGCAGCCGCGAGGACAACCGCCTGCCTCCCGCCCTCTATGCCAACGCGCTCAGGAGCTTCGGTGTGGACGCCTCCCCGGATGAGCTCAAGCGCCTGGCCCAGTACAGCTACCAGCTGCTGCGCACCGACATGCGGGCGCTGGCGCGGCGTATTGCGCAGGAGCGCAACTGGGAGGATGACGAGCTGCGCGCGGTCATCGCCCGGCTCAAGCAGGAGCAGTTACCGCCGGAAAAGGTACTGCCGATGTACCGGGATACGCTGGCCAAACTGGAAGACATCATCCGCCGTGAACACATTGTCACCCTGCCGGCCCGCGACGCGGTTATCCGCAATGCCACCGAAGCGGAGTCAGCGGCTTCTCCCGCGTCCTTCATGAGTCCGCCGCAGCTGGTCGGCAACACCGGCCAGTATGGTGAGTTTGTCCTGGTGCAGCGCAATCCCGCGCTGGGCGAGGAGGCGCAGATGGACGACTTCAGCCACGCTGCCGTCGCCTGGACCCTGACCGTGCACGAAGTGCGGCCCGGCCACGAACTGCAGTTCACCAGCATGGTGGAGGAGGGCGTTTCGCTGGCCCGCGCCACCTACGCGTTCAACAGCGCCAACGTCGAGGGCTGGGCCCTGTACGCGGAATCGGTGATGCTGCCCTTCCTGCCGCTGGAGGGGCAGTTGTTCGCGCTCTACAGCCAGAGCTGGCGGGCGGCGCGCATGTTTCTCGACCCGATGGTCAACACCGGTGACCTCAGCCGCGATGGCGCGCGGGATTTCCTCATGCGGGAATTCGTGATGTCGGAGCCCATGGCGAGCTCGGAGGCGGACCGCTACGCCTACCGCCTGCCGGGGCAGGCGACTTCCTATTACTTCGGTTTCATGGGCCTGATGCGGCTGCGCACGGAGCTGGCGGTGGCCCTGGGTGACGACTTCGACCAGCAGGCCTTCCACGACTTCATCCTGCAGCAGGGCCTGCTGCCGCCGGAGCTGTTGCGGAAGGCCGTGCTGGAGAAGTTCGTTCCCTGAGGCTACTTCTCGATCTGCACCGCCGACACTGGCGCCATCGTGCCACCCGGGTTGAGCTTGCGCATCTCCGGGATCATCGCCTTGAGTGCCGCCTCGCGGTTGCCCGGTGAGGGGTGGGTGCTGAGGAACTGGGGCGGGGCGCTGCCGCCGGCACTGGCCATCTTCTGCCACAGGGTCACCGCCGCATCCGGCTCGAAGCCGGCCGCCACCGCGAGCTTCATCCCCATGCGGTCCGCCTCGTTCTCGGCGGTGCGGCTGTTGGGCAGGTCGAGGGCCAGCTTGGCCGCCGCCGCGGCGCCGACCATCGCCGCACCGTGGTTGTCCGAGGCGACGCCGATGGCGACGATGCCGAGGGTGGTGGCCATGGCCCGGGACATCTGCTCCGCGGTGTGGTTGGCCAGGGCGTGGGAGATCTCGTGGCCCATTACCTGGGCGAATTCGTCGTCGGTGAGCTTCAGCTTGTTCAGCAGGCCGGTGTAGACCGCCATCCGCCCGCCGGCCATGCACCAGGCGTTGACCGTCTCCGGGTCGTCGATGATCGCCACGCTCCACTCCCACTTCTCGGTGTTCGGGTACTCGCGCTTGGCGATGGTGACCAGGCGGCCGGTGATATCCCTGACCCGGTCGACGGTGCGCGGGTCATCGACCAGCTTGTCCTGCTGGCCGAGCTCCTGCACGGTGCTCAGGTAGGCCTTCTTCGACTCGACGATGGCCGCCTCCGGGGAGATCAGCATCAATTGGGAGCGGCCGGTGGGGCTGGTGGTGCAGGCGGGGAGTGCGATGGCGGCGAGAAGAATAAGAAACAGCTTTTTCATGTTCGGTACCTGGGCGGAGCGTGTCTGGCAGACAGATATTCTAGCCGATACCGCGGCGGCGGGGCATGGGCCTCAGGGCCCGATGACGCCCGTGTGGTGGGGCGACAGGTCGCGCAGCCGTATCTCGTCGAGACTGCTGGGACTGTCGGCGACCCAGATCACCAGGCGCTGGCCGTCGGTGAAATAGGGATCGCCGGTGAGGTTGCCGCGGGGCTGGTCGTAGCCCGCCGCGCCCACGCCGCCGATGTAGCCGAAGGCCTCCACCGCCTGGGCGTAGGCGAGGTCCTCGAGCAGGTATTCGCGGGTCTCGTCCACGTCGGGGTCGATCTTGTGGGTGGTGATGGTGCGCCAGGTGAAGTGGACGCCGATATCGCGGCTGATCTGGCCGATCCACACCGGCCGGCCCTGCAGGCGCAGGGGGGTCAGCCACAGGCGCAGATGGTTGCGCTCGTGGATGCTGCCGCGGGCCCGCTGCAGGGCGGCGTCCTGGGAGCGGCCGAAGACGTACAGGGCGCTCACCGGCGAGTAGCGGTAGCTGTCGCCGGAGATGGCCGAGGCCGCGGTTTTCAGCAGGGAGCTGCCGTAGATGGTCTCGGTCTGGTCCCAGCCGGCGCGCATGAAGGCGTGGTAGAGGTTGTCGCGCTCGCCAATGAAGACCAGGTTGAGCGGGTCGCCCTTGTCCTCGCCGGCGCCGTCGCGGACACAGCAGGGCATGGCCTCGAGTGCGGCGACCAGTTGCGCCAGGTCGAGCTCGCGGATGTCGCCGGGCTGGTAGAGTTCCTCCCACTCGACATCGTAGTGATCTATCTTCAGGCCCGGTACGGGCACCAGGAAGGTCAGCAGGTGGGCCTCACCCTCGCTGACCACGTCCACGTTGAAGGACTTGGTGCCCTCGTCCACCCGGGTGAACACGTAGCCCGACTGGGTGCTGCCCGGGGGCACAGCGTAGCTGGTGATGCCGCGGCTTTCGAAGCGCGCGGCGTTGGCCTCGAGCGGGTTGCGACGGCTGCGATTGGCGGCCTCCCGCGGTGAGAAGTAACCCGGGTCCAGCGCCATGGGGGTGAGATAGACCGTGCTCTGGCCGCGATTCTCCAGTTGCAGCCACACCGGCTGGATATTCTCCGAGTAGAGATCGAGATCGAAAATCGCCTCGGTTTCCTCGGCGCTGGGCACCGCCGCGGTGACCACCAGGTTGCCATCCTCCTTGCGGTAGAGGCGGTCGTTGGGGGGCGGGCGTTGCTGGCCCTCGAAGGCCACCCCGGCGTCCTGGGCGGTCGCGCCCGGGGCGAGCAGGAGCAGGCAGAGCAGGAGCCAGCGCTGCAGTGCCGCGGCCCGGCTCACGGCAGGTCCTCCCGCGGCTGGCGATGCCACAGAGGGTCGAAGACGAACTCGGTCTGGTCCATCGCCAGCGGCGCCTCCGACAGCTGGGCCACCAGCCGCAAACCGTTGGTAAAGTAGGCTACCTCGCCGAGGCTCACCCGCGGCTCGTCCACCGAGACCGGCGGCATGCCCCGGACGAAGCCCACCTTGCGCAGGGAGCCGTTGAACCAGAGGTTCTGCAGGAGGTAGCGCTGGGCGCTGTCGATATCCGCGGACACGCTCTCGCGGACAAACAGCGAGATCAGCTTCGAGTCGGCGAAGCTCTTCCGGTCGGTCAGGGCGCCGAGCACCGTGTGCTCCTGGGTGAAATAGAACACGGTGCAGGCCCACACGGGTTCGCCGCGGTAGCGCCACGGTGCCATCCAGATATGAATCTGGATGCGCTCGTTACCGTCCTGCCGCAGCCGGGTGAAAATGGCATCCGGCGGCCGGCCCCGATAGTGCTGGTTATAGGCGCGTTGCTGGGAGTCGGAATCCGCCTCGTTTTCCAGCCAGCCGCCGCGCAGCATCGCCCGCCGCACCGCCTTGCCGCTGCCCACCAGGACGGCGTTCAGGGGGCCCGCCTCGAGGTCGCCGCTCGGGTCCGAGGCGCAACAGCCGAGCTCGTTCTCCAGCATGTCCCGCGCCGCGGCCAGCGTCTCCAAATCGCCTGTTTCCTCCGCGCTGTAGAGGCGGTCAAAATCCACCGTCATGAAGTCCGGGGTAAAACCCGGCAGCGGGACGAAAAACGTGTACTCGTGGCTTTTGCCGCCGGCGAACACGCTCAGGTTGAAGCCCTTGGTACCGGGCCTCAGGTGGGTGAACACCAGCCCTTCGGTCTGCCCTCCCGGCGCTGTGAAGCGGCGCAGGCCGTTGTCGTGGAACCAGCGCTGCAGCGCCTCGTAGCCGCTGTCGCTGTAGCCGCCGCGGTTCATGTAGGCTACTTCAATCGGCGAGTAGTAGTCCCGGTCGATGCTCCACAGGGAGGTGCGGGCGATGGCATCGCCCTTGTTGCGCACCCGCAGCCAGACCGGCTGGATGCCCTGGGCGTAGAGGTCGAGGCCGGTCAGCGCCAGGGTCTCGGCGGCGTCGGGCACCGCCGCGGAAACTTCGATGTCGCCCACCTGCTGCCGAATGGCGCGGTCGAGGAAGCTCGCCTGGTCGAGCTGCGTGCCCTGGTAGGGCCGGAAGGCGCAGGCGCCGAGAAGCAGCAGCACTGCGCTGACGGCGACGAGCCTGCAGCCGGTCGCAGCGTGGCGGAGGCAGTGCGGGTCTGTCGCCATGACGATGGGCCGTCAGTACTGGTCGCGGGGACCGAGTTTCATCAAGATGTTCATCACCCGCTGCATGCCGTCACGGGCCGGCTGCTGCTCCGTTTGCTCGGCATCGTTCTGCCAGACAATCTCGCCCTCGTCGTTCATCTGCACGTGCCAGGCGTTGGCGCCGCTCATGTTGCGCTCGATGACCCGGGCCAGGTCCTCGGCCAGCTCCGGCGAGTCGACCATGGCGCCCATCTCGGTGTTGATCTGCCAGGAGCGCGGGTCCATGTTCATCGAGCCGATGAACACATAGCGCCGGTCCGCCACCGCGCACTTGCTGTGCAGGCCGGAGAAGCCGGCCTCGACCGGCGCGACGTCGACAATCCCCTTCTGGATGGCCGGGTCGTTGCGGAACTCCCAGAGGTCGACACCGGCCTCTAGCAGGTCGTCCCGCCAGGGTTCGTAGTGGCTGTTGACCGCGGGTACGTCGTGGGAAGCCAGCGAGTTGGTGAGCACGCGGATGTTCACCCCTTCGCCGATCTTCCTGCGCACGAACGCCATCGCCTTGTCCGAGGGAATGATATAGGCGTTCTGGATCAGCAACTCCTTCTCGGCGATGTCGAGGAAGTTGAACATGCTCGCGCCCATCTTCTGCAGGATCTGCTCCTGCGCTGCCTCGTCGTAGACCAGTTTGCTGCGGCCGATGCGCAGTTGCGGCTGCAGCTCGCGGAATTGCGCCGACCAGTCCTGCGGCTCGAGCGGGAAGGCCGCGAGCACCGTGGAGGCGGCGAGCTCGCGGCGCAGGTTCTCGCGCTGCTGTCTGGCGATGGCCTGGTCCGGGCGGGTGCTCAGCGCGTTGGCGGAGACCACCCACTCGCTGTTCCAGAACTCGTCGAACATGGCGTTGGCCTGCTGGGCGATCATGCCGATGCCGAGCAGGTCGGTATCGTGGAAGTTGTAGGTTTCACTGAGGCCGAAGTAGTGATCGCCGATGTTGCGCCCGCCGATCACCACCGCGCGGCCGTCGACGATCATCAGCTTGTCGTGCATGCGGGTGTTCAGGCGCTCCATGCGCGCCAGCATCTCGCCGACCCGGTTGGCCAGGGACTGGCGTTCCTCCCAGGGGTTGAACAGGCCGAATTCGATATTGGGGGCGGCGTTCAGGTTGGCGATCAGCTGGTCGTGCCCCTGCAGGATGAGATCGTCCACCATCAGCCGCACCTTCACCCCGCGTTCGGCGGCGCGCAGGGCCCGTTCCAGCACCAGCCGGCCGCTGTTGTCCGGGTACCAGAGGTAGGTCTGGATATCCAGCGAGGTGGTCGCGGAGTCGATCAGCGCAAGGCGCCAGTAGAGGCCGTCGCGGCTGCTGTCGAGCACCCGGAAGCCGGAGTACTCCTCGCCGTGCTCCGCGCGAATGTCGCCGGCGATGTCCGCCAGCAGGCCAGCTTGCGCCGGCGGCAGGGCGTGGGAGGGCTGGCGTGCGGGGCGTTCGTCCTGGAGGCTGGCGCCGCTGCACCCGCCCAGGGCGAGCAGCAGGAGCAGGCTGGCGGTCAAATGGCACAGGCGTGTGGCGTAGCGGTCATACAGCGCGATCATGAGGGTCTGTATTTCCTGTCGGGAAAGGTAGTTACATTGATAGCGGATGCGGTGGCTGACGTCAAAGCCGGCCGCCGCCGGCTACTCGGGCACAGCCTGCGCCGGCGGCGCCTGGTCCGCGGCCTGGCGATCGAAGTGGCGCCCGAGCAGGACGCCGACGAGCGCCCACAGGCAGGCCACTATCGCGCCGACCCCGGCGACCGCGGCCAGCCCCAGGCCCAGGCCCTGGGTCAGGGCAGTGAACGCCCAGGCGTTGAGCATGTCGCCGCCGCGGTAGACCACGATGTCGATCACCGGCTTGGTCTTGTAGCGGGTGTGCTGGCCGACGGCGGTGAACAGCATCTCGCGCGCCGGCCGGGTGATCGCGTAGTTGCCGGCGCGACGCACGATCTGCACCGCGATCACCACTCCGGCCTGTGGCAGGAGCGCCAGCAGCAGCATGCCCCCGGCGATGAACACGGGCACGCAGGAGAGCGTGAAGGGCAGGCCGAGGTAGCGGGCGATGCGGCCGGTGGCGAACAGGGCGACCACCAGGGTCAGGCAGTTTACCGCGAGGTCCATCGCCGCCCAGAGCTGGGTGCGGCGGTCGCGGTCGAAGTCCTCCAGCAGGTTCTTCAGTTCGAAATAGACAAACGAACTCAGTGCCGTGTAGAGGAAGATGAACAGGCAGATGCCCAGCAGGAAGGGGCTGGAGAGCAACTCGCGAAAGCCCGACAGCGGGTTGCCGCCGAGGGCCGCGGGCACCGGCGCCGCGGTGGCTGCCGGGGATTGCGCCGGTTCCGGGCGCTGCACCAGCAGCACCAGTGGCAGGGCGAGGAAGAGCAGGCCGCTGGCCATCGGCAGCAGGTTCTCGCTGTTGCCCGCCCCGGCCAGCAGGGTGGCGGCAGCGGGGCCGAGCAGGGCGCCGACACTGGCGCCGGCACCGATGAAGGCGAACAGGCGTTTCGACTGCTCGCGGCTGAAACTGTCGGACATCAGGCTCCAGAACACCGAGACATGGAACAGGCTGAACACGCTGACCCAGACGTAGAAGGTCATGTCCACCGGGCCGCCCCGGGGCAGGTAGAGCGAGGTGAGCCAGAACAGCAGGAAGCTGAGGGAGAAAAACAGGTACACCGCCGGCACCAGGCGGCGCAGGCTGATATGTGAAGCCACCCAGGCGTAGAGAGTCACAGCGACGAAGCTGAACAGGAAGGTGCCGGTCCACAGGCTGCTGACGGTGGCGTCGCTCCACTCGCTGGCCATGGCATCGCGAAGGGGCCGCAGCAGGTAGTAGGAGGCCATCAACAGCAGCACGAGGCTGAAGGAGGCCAGGGTCGCGCGGACCTCGCCGGGCTCGACATCGCAGGCCCTGGCCAGCAGGCCCTTCACTGACGCTTGCATATTCATTACCCGGCGAGGGACTGGTAGATGGCCAGCATCTCCTCGCGCTGCTCGGGGCCCGGCAAGACACCGCGGTTGGCGCCCATGTTATCGGCCATGTGATGGGGCTTCGAGGTGGCCGGGATCACGCAGGTGACCGCAGGGTGGCTGACCACGAACTTGAGGAAGAACTGTCCCCAGCTGGCGCAGCCCAGCTCGCTGGCGAGGGCGGGCAGCGCTTTGCCGCGACTGGCAGTGAACAGCTCGCCGCGCTGGAAGGGGCGGTTGATCATGGTGGCGATACCGCGCTCACGGGCCAGCGGCAGCAGGGCCTGCTCGGCCTCGCGATCGGCGATGTTGTAGCTGAACTGGACGAAGTCCAGCGGCTCGCTCTGCATGATTTTCAGCAGTTCGTGGTGGTAGCGGCCATGGGAGGTGGTGATGCCGAGGTAGCGCACCTTGCCCTCTTCCTTCCACTGCTTGAGCGTTGCCAGGTGCTGCTGCCAGTCCATGAGATTGTGCACCGCGATCAGGTCCAGCGGCGACACCGCCATGTGTTGCGCCGAGGCCTGCATCTGCGCGATGCCGGCCTCGCGGCCCTCGGTCCAGACCTTGGTCGCGGCGAATACCGGCGGGCGCGGCGACAGCTGGCGCAGGACGTCGCCGACCCGGGCCTCGGCCTGGCCGTACATCGGCGAGGAGTCGATGACGCTGCCACCGCCGGCGAAGAAGGCCGCCAGGACCTCGCGCAGTTGCGCGATGCTGGTGTCGTTGCCGGGGACGTCGAAGGTGCGCGAAGTACCCATGCCGATGACCGGCAGCAACTCGCCGCTGGAGGGGATGGGCTTGCGAATCAGCTCCGCGGGGTCGGGGTCCTGTGCCAGCAGCAGGGAAGGTGCGGCGAGCAGCGCCGCACCGAGTTTCAGGCTGGTCCTGCGGTCGATCATGGCGAGTGCTCCGGGGGAGAGGTCGCCACAGTGTTTCAAGTCTGCCCGGGGCGGGTCAAGGGTTGTAGCTCAGCGCTGGGTGCTGTCCATCGCCGCGACCCGCAGGGTCTGCCCGGGTTGCAGGTAATGCTTCTCGGAGATGCCGTTCCAGGCCACCAGCTGCTGCTGGGAGACGTCGAAACGCCGGGCGATGCTCCACAGGGAGTCGCCCTTGCGAATGGTGTACAGCGGCGCGGCCGCCGCGTCGACGCTGGCTGTAGCCAGCGGCGGCTCGAATGCCAGGCTGCCCGGCAGGATCAGTGTCCTGCCGACGCGGATATTGTTCCCCTGCAGCCCGTTCAGGGCCTTCAGCCTGGCTACCGAGGTGTCGTAGCGCTTGGCGATCAACCAGAGGGAGTCGCCGGAGCGGATGCGGTGGGTCTTGTCCGGCATCTGCGCGCTGTATTGCTGGTTGCCGGGAATGGCGGCGAGGGAGTCGCTGAGCGGGCGCTGCAGGCGGGTCCGCGGCAGGCGCAGGGCGTAACCGCTGGGGATGTACTTGTCGCCGTTCCAGATTGGCTCGCGCAGGGCGGGGTTGTGTAACTGCAACTCGTCGACGCCGAGGCCGGTGGATTTGGCCAGGCTGCTGGCCGGGATATAGGCGTTGAGATGGACGATGTCGTAGTCCACCGGCGCCTCCAGTTGCAGGCCGGGAAAGTAACGCTGCGCGTTGCGGTCGACCTGCAGCGCGGCGAGGAAGGAGGGGTAGAAATTGCGCGAGGCGAAGCCGAAAGAGGGCCCGTTGTAGGTGGCGATGATGGTGCCGATGTCCTTGGTGCCAGTGGCCTTGGCTGCCCGCATCACCCCGCTCAGGCCGTGGTTGTAGCCGGTCAGGGCCAGCGGCCAGGTGCCGGCGGTGGCGCGGTTGTGCTTCAGCAGGCGCGCGGCCCCCTCGGTGGAGATGAAGGGGTCCATGCGCTGGTCGATGACGTGGTCGACGCGCATGTACTGGCGCGCCGTGGCGGGCATGAACTGCCACATGCCGGCGGCGGCCACCCGCGACCAGGCGGCCGGGTTGTAGGAGGATTCGACGTGGGGCAGGACATCCAGTTCTGCGGGCAGGTGTTGCTGGGCGAGCACCTCGCGGATGTGTGGCTTCCACTGGCCGGAGCGCGCCAGGCCCTCGCGGAAGCGGTCCGACTGGCCGAGCTGGAAGCGCACGTCGCGCGCCGCGTCGCGCAGCGTACTGTTGCTGGTGCCGGCGGGCCAGGCGGCGAGTACCCGCGCCTCGGTGGCACTGAGGTTCTGCCGTTTACCGCGGGCGAGCTGGTTGAGGGCGCTGACGATACGCCCCTTGGCCTGGTCCTGCAGCTTCTGCCGGGCGCTGTTGCTGGCGTAGGGCGGCAGCTCGAGGGTTTCATACACCACGCCCAGGTGTCGCGCGTCGTGCACGAAGCCCTGGTTGGTCGTGACTTCGGTGTAGATGCGGGTCCAGAACTGGACCGCAGGCTCCAGTGATGCCGGCCGCGGAAAGTCCTCGGCCCGTGCGCAGATGCTGGCCAGCAGCAGCGCGAAGAAAATGAGTCCCCTGTTCATGCCCCTTTACCGGCTTGTTGTTGGGGAACTTATAGCAAATATTCGGGCCGCTGTAATCACCCCGGTGCCCTGGCGGTGGCGAAAATGTGAAGCGGGTCCGGCTGGCGACGGAGAGTGCCGCTAGTCACTGGCTGCCCGCGGCCGGGCAAGAGGCGAAATAGTGCCGCAATCCGGATGCTGCATTCGCGGCCGCGAGGACGTAAGTTAGCGGCCGATTTTTCCCGCTTAACTGGAGACCGTATGAAACACTGGATGGGCTGTTGTGTAGTCCTGCTCGGCACTGCCTGCACCTGGGTGGAACCCACCACCCAGGGCGGCAAGGTAACCCTGGTCAAGGCGCCGCATGTGACGCATTGCCAGGCCCTGGGGAGCGTCAGCTCCACCACCAAACCCGCCGTGGCGGGCATCCGCCGCAGCGAGGAGAAAGTGGCGGAAGAGCTGGTTGATCTCGCCCGCAACAAGGCGGCGGGGATGGGTGGCGATACCCTGGTGGCCGAGGGGCCGGTCAGCAGCGGCAGCCAGTCTTTCCGGGTCTACCGCTGCGGCTGAGCCGGTTCAGCTGGAGGCCAGCATCCACTTGCGCAGGCGGTTGGAGTCGCCGAAGGGAGTGAGCTTGCCGAAGGAGTTGAGCAGCACGATGGAGACGTCCTCGCCCTCGATATTGGCCTGCATTACCAGGCAGCGCCCGGCCTCGTTGATGTAGCCGGTTTTCGACAGCTCGATATGCCAGTTGTCGTTCTTCAGCAGGCGATTGGTGTTGACGTAGGTGACCTGGCCGCGGTTGCGCCAGGGGTGGACGTCCATGCGCGGCGTGGTGGTGGCGCGGGTGATCAGCGGGTAGTCGTCAGCGGCTTTCACCATGCGCATCAGGTCGCTGGCGGTGGAGACGTTTTCCGAGCGCAGGCCGGCGGCGTCGGCAAAATTGCTGTTTTTCATGCCGAGGGATTCGGCCTTGCGGTTCATGGCCGCGACGAAGGCGCTGGTGCCGCCCGGATAGGTGCGCCCGAGCGCTGCCGCGGCGCGGTTTTCCGAGGACATCAGGGCCAGCAGCAGCATCTGCTCGCGGGTCAGGGTGGCGCCGTAGTCGAGGCGTGAGCCAGTCAGGCGCACGGTGTCCCGGTCGGCCTTGGTGATGGTGATCTTCTCGTCCAGCGGCAGGTCGGCGTCGAGTACCACCATCGCCGTCATCAGCTTGGTGATGGAGGCGATCGGGCGCACGCTGTCGGTGTCCTTGCCGTAGATGATATTGCCGTCGGCGTCCATGACCAGCGCCGATGCGGATTTCAGGCCGGGGTTGCCGGCGAGGTTGGCGAATTTGGTGTCCGCCGCCTGAACAGTAGTCAGCGGCACGGCCACACAGGCCAGCGCCACAAGCAGTGCTCTTGCGTATCCCATGGTCGTCACGTCCCGTATTGTTGCTGTAAGCGCCATCTGTGTGACGCTGAGTTAATTTATTCTGCACCAGTTGGCTGGGCCCTGCCAGCAACTATCTTGCAGTTTCGCCAGTTAACCCGGCTCCGATTCGGCCCCCGCTTCCACCCGGAGCAGGCCGCGGAAGGCGCGACTGGCGGTGGCGTCGCCGGCCAGTACACGGGCGACATCGGAGGCGATGGGCATCTCGACAGCGTACTGCTCGGCCAGCGCCATGACCGCCGGGGCGCTTTTTGCCCCCTCGGCGACCATCGTCATACGGGCGACGATCTCGTGCATGTCCAGGCCCTTGGCCAGCTCGATACCCACGTGGCGGTTGCGGCTCTGCGGGCTGGTGCAGGTGGCGATCAGGTCGCCCATTCCGGCCAGCCCGGCGAAGGTTTCCGGCTTGCCGCCCATGGCGACGCCGAGCCGGGTGATCTCCGCCAGCCCGCGGGTGATCAGCGCCGCGCGGGTGTTGTCACCGGCGCCCTGGCCGTCACCCATGCCGACGGCGATGGCGATGATGTTCTTCAGCACGCCGCCCAGCTCGCAGCCGATGACGTCGCTGTTGGTGTAGACGCGGAACAGGCCGCTTTTGAACACGCACTGCAACTGCCTGCCAATGGCTTCGTCGGCGGTGGCGACCACGCTGGCGGCGGCCTTGCCGGCCATGATTTCCCGGGCCAGGTTGGGCCCGGTCAGGACCGCCGCGGGATGGCCGGGAAGTTCCTGTTCGATGACCTCGGTCATGCGCATGTGGGTATCCAGCTCGAGGCCCTTGGTCAGGCTCACCACGGGGACCCCCGGGCCGATGTAGCGCTGGACTTCACGCAGTACCGGGCGAAAGTGCTGGGAGGGGACGCCCATTACCACCACATCGGCGCCGCTAACCGCGTCGCTGATACTGTTGCTTGCCCTCAGCTTTGCCGGCAGGTCTGCGTCGGGCAGGTAGGCGTGATTGCTGTGCCGGGTGTTGATCTCCTCGACCGTCGCCGGGTTGCGCGCCCAGAGCACGACCTCCGCGTTGCGGCTGACCAGCGCCGCTACGGTTGTGCCCCATGATCCGCCGCCGAGTACGGCAACATGATTTGCGTACATATTAATCTCCGCTGTTACTGCCGCGGTTGGCGATACCAAAGGCCCGGATGACGCCGATTCGGCGAATCAGTTCGCGGAATTCCCGGACCACCGAGAGACGTTTGTCGGCGAGGGCGTCCGGCCCGCCCGCGGTAAGCCCCCGGCTCTGCATCATCTTATAACCATTACTGAACAGGAGCTTGCCGATTGACGACTCGCTGAAAATCCGCCGCTGCAGGTACATCTGGCGGCCAAAGCTGAGCGAGTTCTTCACGCAATCCGCTTCCTCCACGGATTCCCAGGGCTCCTCGCGGGCGATGACCTTGGCGACGACGAGATAGGCCTCCGCGTAGGTGGCAAGTGTGACATGGGCGACCAGGGGAGTCATGCGCCGCAGCAGGCGGCCGATCGTCAGTGCACCGCCGGTGAGGGTTTCCTGCCAGTGCGGATCGTAGCGCACCATTTCCTCGCGGATCTGCCGGTGGAACTCCTCGGTGGGCGCGTAGAAGAACTCGAACTTGAACAGGTCGCGCAGGTGCTCGACCTCGTGCCAGAACACGCCGACGCTGTCTTCGGAGGGTGTCTCCAGCGCGCGCAACAGGGCCATTTCGATAATCGCCTTGTTGACGAAAAAGTGGATCACCGTATTGCGGTAGTAGCTCGCCACCGGGTGCTGTTCCATGCCGATGCCGTAGACCACTTCCGGCCCCTCGTCGTAGCGGGTGACCAGGTTCTCGTCGATCATGATGCCCAGCAGGCCCTCGATCTGCTCGGTAAAGCTGCGGTCGAAATCGGCGGAGATCTGCAGTTGGCGCTCCTCCGCCCACTGCAGCAGCAGCTTGAGGTCTTCCACCACCTCGGTTTCGGTGAGCGCCCTGGGCGCGGCGCCCAGCAGGCTCATCGTCACCAGCGAAGGGAAGGTGATCGGGGTGACCTTGTTGGCCTCTACCGCAACTTCAAAGGCGATCTTCGACAGGGCGAGGCGGTCGTCGGGGTGCGGTGCCTGGGTCAACACCACCGGCTTGCCGATGTTCATGTAGACCTTGCCCATGGGCCGGGCCAGGCTGCGCACGTAGCCGATAAACCACTTCAACGACTCGGCGCCCTTGCCCTCGCCGGTCTGTTCCCTGGCGTACTCCTCGACATCGCGGATCAGGTCGTAGCTGATGGAAACCGGCACGATGTGAATGTTCTCTGCGTGGGAGGCGTGGCAGGCCTCGAGGACGTATTTCAGCAAGCCGTAGCGCGGTGGCATCAGTTTGCCCAGTCGCGAGCGGGTGCCCTCGAAGGCCCAGTTCATCGGGAAGCGCTTCTCCATCAGGTAGCCGATGTAGTGGCGCAGGCAGAGCTTGTAGAGATCGTTGTCCTGGAAGCTGCGCTTGATGAAGATGGCGCCGGCGCGGTGCAGCAGTTGGCCGAAACCGAGGAAGTTCAGGTTGGCGCCGCCGAACATGTGCGGCATGGGGAAGTCGTTGTCGAACAGCACCTTGGGTACGACCAGGCCGTCGAGATAGGTCTTGTGGGTCCAGAGCAGAATCGAGGGATTGTTGCGCACCACGGCGCGCAGCTCCTCGATCGCGTGGGGGTCGACCACGATATCCTTCTCATAGCCCAGGCGCAGGCAGAAATTGTTGAAACGGGCGTAGATATCCAGCCAGAAGGAGGTCGGGGTGGAAACCATTTCCTCCATGTACACCGCGGCTTCGTCCAGCAGTTCCTTGATCGGCCGCTGCTGCTGGGCGGCCAGCTCTTCCACGTTGCGGTGGAACTCGCCGCTGGACATCAGGGTCGCCGCCACGTGGCGCGGCACCTTGTAGCGGCTGCCCTTGATTTGCCGCTCGGCGATATCCAGCACCACGGCGGCCTGGCGGGCGACAAAGCTGGCCAGGCCGGACTCGCCCAGTGCCCGTGACTCGGCCCGGTGCAGTTCATAGCGGTGGCGCAGGTTGTCGAGACTGTCCGGCTCCCCGGCGACCAGTTGCACCCGCATCGGGTGATTGCGCAGGATGCGCCGGCCGCGCTTCACCGAGGGTTGCCGGGGATCTCCCATGAGTAACTGCCGGCCGAGGCCGAGTATGCCGGAGGCGTCCTCGGGGGCCAGCCAGGTCACCCGTAGCGGCGCGATCAGGGTCTCCCCTGGCAGTGACAGCGCCAGGGTCAGGTGGTCGCTGTGAAAGCCGGTGCGCTCGTCCTTGAGATCGAGGCAGACCCGGGGAGCTGGCGCCTCGCCGTTGCTCCACTCGGTGTGGTATTCAATCCACTCGCGCAACAGCTCTTCCTCGAGGGCGTTGCGCGCGTCCAGGATGAACAGTACCTGCTGTGACGGGACCTGCGGCCAGGGATTGGATCGGGCGAAGATACTGTCCGCTTTCAACGGCGCTGGCCTGCTTTGGGTTGGGCTGCATTAGCACCGCTGGGTTTCTTCGCGCTTGCCTGCGCGACTGCCGGCTGCGATTTTGCCTTGGGCTTGGGCTTGGGCTTGGGCTTGGGCTTGGGCTTGGGCTTGGGCTTGGGTGTCGCCGCTTTCCCCGCCGATTTGGCGCCGCTCACCGCAGCAGCCTTTTTCTTTGCCGGGGATGGCTTGCGCGGCGTGTCGTCGAGCGCTGCCGCTGGCTCCGGCGCAGCGGCTGTAACCACCGGCTTGCCTACCTCCGCCTGCCCCAGCGCACGGGCGTACATGTTGCGCACCTCTCGCACATGCTCGTCGATGCTGTGGCGGCTCCAGTCGCTGGTATCCACCGGCGGCAGTACTTCCACCCTCACCGTGGCCGGGCGATAGACAAATTCGCCCTTGGGTGAGACGTCTCCCGCGTTGTGGATCACGATGGGCACGATGGGCACCTTGGCCTGCATGGCGATGTGAAATGCACCTTTCTTGAAGCTGGCCAGTGTGGGCGACACGGTGCGTGTGCCCTCCGGGGCCATTACCACGGACTTGCCTTCCTTGTGCATCACATCGACCAGCGCGTTCACCGACTTGATTGCGGCACGGGTGTTGGAGCGGTCAATGAACACCACGCCGGCGTATTCCATGACCCTTCCAATGATGGGTGACTCAGCCTTGATCTCCTGTTTGCCGACGCTGGCGAAATCGCGCCGCAGCAGGTTGGCGAGAATGACCACGTCCGCCTTGCTCTGGTGATTGAATATGAAGACGCAGGGCCGCGCCGACCACAGGTATTGCTCGCCTTCCACCTTCAGCCGCAGGCCGATCAGGGCGCTGGCGGTATCGGCGAAGGTAGAGATGGTGAAATTGATGGAATCGCGGCGTGAGCCGGTGAGGGCGTAGATCGGCAGGCCGGCGAGGAAGCTGCCGACCATGCTGGTGGTGGCCGCCACCGAGCGGATAATTGTGCCGATACCAGGTACGCCGCGGCTGCCGAAGCGGGCCGTCGGCCAGCCGCGCTCCTGGGCCAGTCGCTGCAGGCTATCGCCGGGGTTGAGTGCGCGTGGCCGGCCAACGCGCTCCAGCAGTTCCAGGTCGTCGGTGCTGTCGGAATAGAACCAGGCGTCGTCGAGGTCGGCGCCGGCGGTGTAGGCCAGTGCCTCCGCGGCGTCGACCTTACCCTGGCCGAAGCAGGTGGGGCGGATCACGGCGCCGGTAAACTTGCCGTCCTTGACTTCGAGCTGTGTGCAGATGACGTGCTCGATACCGAGGTCCTCGGCCGCCGGCTCCACCTGGTAGGGGGTGGCGGAGGAGATGACGGCAACGGTGTGGCCCCTGGCCAGGTGGGCCTTCACCAGGGCGCGGGATTCGGGATAGACCCGGCGGGCAATATTCTGCTTGTAGAGCTGCCGCCCAAGTGTGATATAGGCGGACTCTTCGAGGCCCCCCATGAATTTCGCCCCCACGGTCATCATGGCGGAGAAGCCGGTGTTGCCGAGGCTGAAGCCGGCCATGGCGGTGGCGAGCTCCGCCAACTGGATCGCGGAGAGGTCGCCCCGCTTGAACTGCTCCTGAATCATTGCGGTGGCTGAGTAACCGGCAATCAGCGTACCGTCGAAATCGAAGATTGCCAGAGTCTCTGGCCCGGAAGGTGCTGATGCAATCTCGTCCAGCAGTTCGTCCAGTGTTGCCATGCCCGCTCCTTTGCCGTTTCGCCAAGCATAACCTATTGCAGTGAAATGGGGAGTGGCTTCGTGCAATCTGCAATGAAAAAGGGGGCCGAGGCCCCCTTTGCAACAAGGTCCGCTGTGCCGCTGTGCTCAGCCGGCCTTCGGGCCCGCCGCGAGAATGGCTGCGGAGACTTCAAACTTGCCGATGTTGTCGTTGAACAGCGCGGCCAGTTTGCCGGCTTGCTCGTCGTAAGCGGCGGTGTCGCCCCAGCCCTCCCGGGGGTTGACGTACTGGGCGTCGACACCGGGGATTTCGGTGGGGAAGTTCAGGTTGAGGATGTCCAGGTGAGCAGTTGGTACGTCGAGCAGGGCGCCGCTCTGGCAGGCGTTGACCACCGCGCGGGTCACCGGAATCGGGAAGCGCGAGCCGGTGCCGCCGGGGGCACCTGAGCCGCCGGTCCAGCCGGTGTTGACCAGGTAGACCTGGCTGCCGAAATCCTCGATGCGCTTCATCAGCAGTTCGGCGTAATCCGAGGCCGGGCGGGGCATGAAGGGCGCGCCGAAACAGGTGGAGAAGGTCGGGTTGATACCGGCTTCCGCGCCGAGTTCGGTGGAGCCGACACGGGCGGTATAGCCACTGAGGAAGTGGTAGGCCGCCGCCTCCTTGCTGAGGATGGAAACCGGCGGCAGTACCCCGGATACATCACAGGTGAGGAAGATCACACAGCGCGGTTCGCCGCCGGCATTTTTCGCGGTGCGCTTTTCCACGTGCTCCAGCGGGTAGCAGCAGCGACCGTTCTCGGTCAGGCTGGTGTCGCAGTAGTCGGCGTGGCGCTTGTCGTCCAGTACCACGTTCTCGATGATGGCGCCAAAGCGGATGGCGTCCCAGATAATCGGCTCGTTCTGCTGTGACAGGTCGATGGTCTTGGCGTAGCAACCGCCCTCGAGGTTGAACACCGAGCCCTTGGCCCAGCCGTGCTCGTCGTCGCCGATCAGGTACATGCTGGGGTCGGCGGAGAGGGTGGTCTTGCCGGTGCCGGAGAGGCCGAAGAACAGTGTGGTGTTGCCCTCTTCGTCGACGTTGGCGCTGCAGTGCATCGGCATGACGTCTTTTTCCGGCAGCAGGAAGTTTTGCACGGCGAACATGGACTTCTTCATTTCGCCTGCGTAGCGCATGCCGGCAATCAGTACCTTGCGCTGGGCGAAGTTGACGATAACCACGCCGTCAGAATTGGTGCCGTCGCGCTCGGGCTCACAGACGAAGCTGGCGACATTGAGGATGTTCCACTCTTCCTTGCGACCGCCGTTGTAGGTGGCGGGGCGGATGAACATATTGCGGCCGAACAGGTTTTGCCAGGCGGTCTCGGTGGTGACCTTCACCGGAATGTAGTGCTCGCTGTGCTCGCCGACATGAAGGTGTGAAACAAAACTGTCGCGCTCGGCGAGATAGCCCTCGACGCGCTCCCACAGGGCGTCGAATTTGTCGCTGGCGAAGGGGCGGTTGACGCTGCCCCAGTCGATGCTGTCCTCGGTGCTGGGCTCGCGAACAGTAAATCGGTCCGCCGGCGAGCGGCCGGTGCGCTTGCCGGTGGTTACCAGCAGGGCACCGGTGTCGGCCAGAGTGCCTTCACCACGTATCAGGGCTTCTTCAATCAGTTGGGCGGGGGTAAGGTCGATGTAAACCTGGGTTGTCGGGGCGCTTGCGTTCATTTCTTGTCCTGTCTTACCACCTGTGCCGCGGAGCACGGGGCGGTATTGGGGAATTTTTGGGGCGCCAATTATGTCAGAAACCGCCGTGAATGCGAACTATGGCGGGTATAAGCCGGGAGAATTCCACGGCGGGCGGATCAGTGAGTCGGGTCGCCCTGGCTGGGGGCCAGAATGTGGCCCAGGCTGTCCCTGTCGAAACGGTACTGCTGGTTGCAAAACTCGCAGTCCATGCTGACCTCGCCCTGCTCCTGGAGGATGTCTTCGAGCTCAGCGGGATCGATTGCGCTGAGCGCGTTGAGTGAGCGCTCGCGGCTGCAGTCGCAGTGGAAGCTGACCGGGCGCGGCTCGAACAGCCGCAGGGATTCTTCGTGATAGAGTCGGTGCAACACCTCTGCCGTGGATAGCTCGAGTAGCTCCGCTTCAGTGAGGGTCTCGGCGAGTACGTGGGCATGCTCCCACTGCTCCGCGCGCTGCTCCGGGCTCTGTGGTAACTGGGGCGGCAACTGCTGCAGCAACAGGCCGCTGGCGCGACCGTTTGCGGCCGCCAGCCATACCCGCGTGCCGAGTTGCTCCGACTGGCGGAAGTAGGCGTCGAGACTGTGCGCCAGGGAATTCTCCGCCAGCGGCACCACGCCCTGGTAGCGTTTGCCACGTCGTGGGTCGATGGTAATCGCGAGTTGCCCGCCGCCCAGCAGTTGGTCAAAGCTGCTGGCGGTTGTGTACTCGGCGCCGCGGGCGATGCCGCGGATGCCGAGTTCGCTGTTGCACTCGGCCATCAGCAGCGGGATCTCCGCTGTAGACCGCGCCTGCAGCACCAGCCTGCCCTCGAACTTGAGGGTTGTGGCGAGCAGAACCGAAGCCGCGAGAAACTCTCCCAGCAGTTTGCCGACCCCGGGGGCGTACTGGTGAAAGCCCGTTATTTCGCGGTAGGCCCCTTCCAGTTGCACGCATTCGCCGCGGATATCGGCGTCGTCGAACAGGAAGCGCTGGCTCAAGTCAGGGCGAGTCGATGATGTGCTGTCCATGGGTGTTACCGGAATAGGGGGCACCTATGCTACCGCCGGGCGACCCTGAATGCACCCCGACGGCGATGCTTCCGGGCTTTGCCTGTATCCCGTCGCGCTCTATACTCACCCGCCGAAAGAATGAGGACAACGATGGCCGGTTTTCGAATCACCAAGCCCTACACGATGCCGCGCGAGGAAGTCAGGGCGGCTGCCGAAGGGTTTGCTGCGCAGTTGGAAGAGGAGTACGGCGTGCGTTCCCAGTGGAACGGAGACCGCGTGCGGATAAAGGGCGCCGGGGTCGACGGTGAATTGTCGATTGCCGACGGTCTGATCGATATCTCGGTGAAGCTCGGGCTGTTGACCTCGATGTTCGAGGGCAAGCTGAAGCGCGAAGTGCAGCGTTACCTCGATGAGAGCATCAGCTGAGGGACGGTGACACCGTAATCCCAGACGCAAAAAAGCCGACGCGAGGTCGGCTTTCCGGTGCGGTGTGCTGGCCTGGTATCAGGCTGAGAGCGCTTTGACCTGTGCGCTCAGGCGGCTCTTGTGACGTGCGGCCTTGTTTTTGTGGATGATGCCCTTGTTGGCCATCCGGTCGATCACGGGTACTGCTGCAACGTAGGCGTCGCGGGCTTTGTCAGCGTCGCCGGAGCCGATGGCTGCTACAACCTGCTTGATGCGGGTGCGAACCAGTGAGCGCAGGCTGGCGTTGTGGGTGCGGCGCTTCTCGGCCTGACGGGCACGTTTTCTGGCTTGCGGTGAGTTTGCCAATGTTCTGTCCTCTGGGAGTCTAAAATCAGGAGGCGGGATTCTCCACATTCACTCCGCCCTTGTCAACTGCCTTCAGGGTGAGTGGAAATAGTGCCAGAAGCTCATGGCCCAGACGACGAGGAAGAGGCTCAGGGAAACGAAAACCCCCGCCGAGCCAAGATCTTTGGCCTGGCCAGAGAGCGGGTCGTACTCCGGGCCGATGCGGTCGACGATCGACTCGATGGCCGTGTTGATCACCTCGGCCAGGATAACCAGCCCGCAGGTGATGACCAAGGCGATTTGATGGGCCAGTCCGTCGCCAATGAAAAAGGCGAGGGGGACAAAGGCCAGGCCCAGCGTGGCCTCGATCCGGAAGGCCTCCTCGTTCATCCAGGCCGCGCGGAAGCCCTTCCATGAATAGCGGGTCGCGGCCAGTATTCGCGCAAGGCCGCGCCGGCCCGGTTTGCTCATGCCCGTGTCGGTGTCGAATTGCAAGCTGCGGGAGTGGCTGCCCGGGCTTCCCATATTCAGTCTCCTGAACGATTGAAGTGCAACAGTACTGCCTGGCGGGGCGGATTATAGCCGGGCATTATGACGCTGCGATTGCACTCGGCCCGCCTTGCCCTTCGCCCCGCGAACGCTTCTCGGTCATAATGTGACGTTACTCTGGCCCAGGCCCATTACAGGACTCTATATATGCTGAATACCGACGCGGTCAGGATCTGGCGTGATCCGGCGGGTGACTACCACGTGCAATGGGAGCAAAGCTGCCCGGACACAGAGGTGCAGGTGGAGCCGCTGAACGCGGTAGCGGAGCGCCATGAATCTGACAGCGGTGGTCGCCGTGCCCGCTTCAGCGGCCTGCCCGCCGGCACCCGGCACTTTTTCCGCCTGCGTGACCAACACGGCAACGAACTGCTTGCCGCGGAGCGCCGGCTCGGTATGCAGGGTACGCCCAATTTCCGTGACTACGGAGGCTACACCGGCGCCGACGGGCGCCGGGTCAAATGGGGATATTTGTTCCGCTCGGGACAGCTGGCCCACCTCAGTGACGAGGATCTGCAGTTGCTGGCGAGCCTGGATCTCGAGCTGGTCTGCGATTTCCGCCAGGAAACAGAACAGGAGACTCACCCCAGCAGGTTGCCGCCTGCCACTACTCTGCGGGTACTGAGCCTGCCAATAGTGCCCGGCAATACCGGCAGTTTTTTTGCCCAGGCGGAGGATCGGCGAGCGTCGATGGCGAATTTCCGCCGCCAGGACGTGTTCGAGGTAATGCGCGACATTAACCGGGACTTCGCTGAGGGCCAGTGGGAAACATTCGCCCGGGTGTTCCGCGAGGTGCTCGAGCTGGGGCAGGGGCGCTTCCTGGTGCACTGCTCGGCAGGCAAGGACCGGACCGGGTTTGCCGCGGCGCTGATGCTACTGGCGCTCGGCGTGTCGCGGGAGGATGTAATGAAGGACTACCTGCTAAGCGGCGAGTACTTCGACCCCGAGGTTGAGCTGGGGCGGATGCAGCGCAAGTATCGGCTGGACCATGTGCAGCCCGAGGTCGTGAGGCCGATCCTGGAAGTCCACGAGGATTATCTCGCCACTGCGCTGGCCAGTATCGATGAAAACTTCGGATCGGTGGAGCGGTATCTGGAGGAGGCCCTGGGCCTGGGCCCGGCCGGGGTTGCGGAGCTTCGCGCGCGCTATTTGCAGCCGGCCTGAAACGCAAACCGGCCGCGGGACGAATCCGGCGGCCGGTCTGGCAATGTGATGGCTGAGTCTTAGTCCATCTTGCAGGCTTTTTGCGCAGCCTTGATTTGCTTCTTCTCACAGGTCTCGCTGGCGGCGTCGCCGACACACCATTTCTTGCGGTTGTCCCATGCGGTCATTTGCTTGTCGCTGCCATCGGAGCACTTGACGACGTAGCTGGCGTAGGGGGTGCCGTCAGCGGTTTCCTGGTTGGCGTCGAAAACGATGCTGCGGGGCTTGGCGGCGAAAGTGGCGGCGGAAGCGACGGTAAGTGCAGCTACTGCGGCAATCTTGATCAGTTTCATGAGTTTTACTCCTCGGTCTGGAATAGTAATGGCAGTCGCAACGACTGGATTGGGCGCCATTATAACCGCAGGCAATACCTTGGATCGTTACTCTTTGTTAATTATTCTGGGAATTTGGGTAACACGTAGCAAAATTTTACACTCGAAGGTAACTTTTCTCGGGTTTATAAAAACATGCTTTATTTCTGCGGGCTTCCGGACTTGTGGGATGGGCATTCGCGGGCCTTGGGGGGCGGCCGGATAGCCCGCCCGGCGGCAGTGGGGGGCTGCATTTGGAGCGGCTTGTTACTTGAACTGGGGCAGGTGGGGTGTTGTGTAACGACTGCGAGAGCGTTTGTATTACGCTCCCGCAGTTTCTCTAACTACATGAATATATTGATATTTTTATGTTGATTAAGCAACTTTAATCCTGTTGCCTGACTCAGCCGACACCAAACCAGATGAAAAGCCAGCCGATTACAGCGACAACGATGGCATCACCGGCCTTGTCCAGGCGGGCGAGGCTGTAAAGATAGGAGAGCGGGGGCAGGAACAGGGTGCACAGTCCCCAGGAGTAGTCCTCCCTCCAGGAAGCAACCATCAGCAGGATCCAGCTCACCGCGAGGGTGGCGACACCAAAGGTCAACAGGGCGGCGGAACTCGCGTCCATAACTCCTCCGAAAAATGGGTAGTCGTCAATGCCAACAGGGCGGGCGCAGGTTAGCAGAAAGAGCGGACCAAGTCAGCGCCGATTGTCGCCACAGCCCCGCGCTGATGACTCGCCCGGCGAATTTGGTTAAGGTTGCCGCTTCTATTCCCGAGGAAATTCGTTTGTCTTCTGATCCCTTTGCCGACATCCGGCCCTATCGCGATAACGAGGTGGCTGAGGTCCTGTCGCGCCTGTTGCGTGACCGCGAGTTTCTCTCTGCGCTCGCCAGCTTGCGCCTCACCGGCCTTGCCGCTACCTGCATGCCTCTGGCCCGGCTGTTGGTGAGGTTTGGCCTGAAGCGTGAGCTTCGCGGTGTCGTTGACGTCGCCGGTTTGCAGCAGGTGATCAAGGTGTACATGGATCGCATGATCGAAGGCAGCTGCAGCGGTTTTTCCGTCTCCGGGATCGAAAATCTCGACAGGTCGCGGCCCTACCTGTTTATCAGCAATCATCGCGACATCGCCATGGACCCGGCGTTTACCAACTACGCGTTGAATGCCGAGGGGCTGAGCACCCTGCGCATAGCCATTGGCGATAACCTCCTCACCAAACCCTGGGTGTCGGACCTCATGCGCTTGAACAAGAGCTTCATCGTCAAGCGCTCGGTGAGCAGTGGCCGGGAACTGCTGGCTGCCTCCAGGCACCTGGCCAACTATATCCGCCATTCACTGCAGGAAGAGCGGGAGCCAGTGTGGATAGCCCAGCGCGAGGGGCGGGCCAAGGATGGGCTGGACCGCACCGAGCCCGCGGTGATCAAGATGCTGTCCATGAGCCGGGACAAGGCCGCGGAGTCCTTTGGCGAGCACATCGCCGGGCTCGGCATCGTGCCGGTCTCCATATCCTATGAACTGGACCCCAACGACGCGCGCAAGGCCAACGAACTGTACGCCCTCGCCAGCAGCGGGCGCTATGAAAAGGGCGAGCAGGAGGATGTCGCCTCGATCGGGCTGGGAATATCCGGGGAGAAAGGTCGCGTGCACATCACTTTTGGCACCCCGCTGGGCAGCGAGTTTGGCGATGCCGACGCAGTGGCCGAGGAGATCGACCGCCAGGTGATTGCCGGCTACTGCCTGCACCCCACCAATCTCTACGCCTACGATCGACTCTACGGCGAACACGCGCCGCGGCCAGACAACCTCTACCTCGAACCGGGGGAGTGCAGCCGCGAGCAGTTCGACGCCCGTATCGACGCCATGCCGGAGTCCCACAGGCCCTACGCCCTGGCGATCTACGCCAATTCGGTGATGAGCAAGATGGACCAACTGGCCGACTGAGACCTTGCTTAGCGACGAACTCAAGGATGCAATCCGCGGCGCCTACAGCGCGCTGATGGAGAGCAAGCAGCTCACCCCCCGCTGGGGCCAGCGGCAGATGATCGCCGAAATCGCCAACACCCTGGCGCGTATCCCGGCTGCGGGAGATCCCGATCCGGCGCAGCCGGCGGTCTGTGTCATTGAGGCTGGAACGGGTACCGGCAAAACCATCGCCTATGCGGTTGCGGCAATTCCCATGGCCCAGGCCCTGGGCAAGCGGCTGGTGGTTGCTACAGCGACGGTGGCCCTGCAGGAACAGTTCATCAACCGCGATCTTCCCGATATCCGCAAGCACAGCGGGCTACTCTTCGATGCGGCCCTCGCCAAGGGCCGCCGCCGCTATGTCTGCCTGTCCCGTCTCGACCGGCTGGTCATGCAGGGCGAGGGTGAGAGCGGGATGCTGGCACTCTATCCCGACGAGCTCGCCGCGGCGACGCCGGCGGAGGCCGGGCCGGTCTACAACGCGATGCTCGATGCCATGGGTCGCGGCCAGTGGGACGGGGACCGGGACAACTGGCCGGAAAGTCTCGCCGAGGCCGTCTGGTACCCGCTGACCACCGATCACTCCCAGTGCTCCGGACGACGCTGCCCGAACATTGGCCAGTGCAGTTTCTACCGGGCGCGGGAGAACCTGCAAAGTGCCGATGTGGTGGTGACCAACCACGACCTCGTGCTCGCAGATCTCGCGCTGGGCGGCGGGGCAATCCTGCCGCCGCCGGAAGACACCATCTACATCTTCGATGAAGGCCACCACCTGCCGGACAAGGCGCTCTCTCACTTCGCCAGTTTCTGCCGCCTGCACTCCACCGTCGCCTGGCTGGAGGACGCGCGCAAGGCCCTCGGCCAGGGCGCCGGGCTGCTGACATCGCTGGATGTCTCCGCGGCCCTGCTGGGCCAGTTACAGGACGATATGGAGGCCGCGGTGGCCGAGCTGCAATATGTCGAGCAGGTAGTGGCGCAGCTGTTCGAGGGCGAGGATACCGATGCCGACGAACCGCGCTTGCGCTTTCCCCACGGCATCGTGCCCGACCAGCTGCGCCAGCTCTCCGCCGGGCTGGAGAGCCGCTTCGGCAAACTGGCCAGCGCACTCGCGCGGGCGGAAGCGCGGCTCGAGGAAGCGCTCGAGGACGAGTACTCCAGCGCAGACAAGGACGAGGTGGAAACCTGGCATCTCAACCTCGGCGGCATGCTGGGCCGGGCCGAGTCGGCGCTGGCGCTGTGGCAGAGTTTCGCCGCCCCCGCTGGCGATGACCGCAGTGAACCGCCCACGGCGCGTTGGATCAGCATGCTCAATAATGCCGGCCAGTTCGGCTTCGAACTGCGCAGCAGTCCGGTACTGGCTGCCGATATTCTGCAGCACCATTTATGGCAACGCGCCGCCGGGGTGATCGTGACCTCGGCGACGATTACCGCGCTCAACTCCTTTGACCGCTTCATCCTGCACTCAGGCTCACCGGCGGCTGGAAATTACAAGCAGGTCACCAGCCCCTTCGATTACAGTGGCGCGGTCTTCGCCGTGCCGCCCATGGACTGTGAGCCTGGCGATGCCCGAGCCCACACCGCCGCCATTATCTCCCTGCTCCCGAAACTGCTGGATCCGAAGGAGGGCTGCCTGGTGCTGTTTTCATCCCGGCGCCAGATGCTCGAGGTCTACGAAGGGGTGAGCGCCAGCATGGGCGATCGCCTGCTGGTACAGGGCGATTACAGCAAGCAGGAAACCCTGCGCCGCCACCGCGAGCAGATCGATGCCGGCAAGGGCAGTGTGATATTCGGTCTCGCGAGCTTCGCCGAAGGCGTGGACCTGCCCGGCGATTACTGCCGCCACGTGGTGATCGCCAAGATCCCCTTCGCGGTGCCCGACAGCCCGCTGGAGGCATCCCTGAGCGAATGGATAGAAAGCCGCGGCGGCAATTCCTTCATGGAGATAAGCGTGCCGGATGCCGCCATCCGGCTGGTTCAGGCGGCGGGCCGGTTGCTGCGGACCGAGAGCGACACCGGGCGTGTGACCCTGCTCGACAGGCGGGTGCTCACCAAGCGTTACGGGCGGGCGATCCTCGATTCGCTGCCGCCCTTCCGCCGCGAGCTGGGCTGAGCCGCGCGACCCGCGCCCTGCTCAGGGCGCCTGTAACGCGCGTTCCACGTGCTCCTGCCACTCCGGCGCCAACTCGGTAATGCCGGCGGCGAGGTGCAGGATATCTTCCCGCCCCGCGCTCTTGCGGTCGTGCCTGGCGCGGAAAAGCGCCTGCACGGAAAGCGCCGCCGGGTGTGCCCGCTCCAGTGTCAGCGGGTCGCCGGCCTCGATTGTTCCGGCTTCGAGCACGCGAAAATACACGCCAGTGTGAAAATGCAGGGTGAACAGCGCCGGAGCGCGTTCGTCGCCGAGGGCGATACCGAGCTTGAAACAGGGGTTGCGCGGCTGGCTTACTTCCAGCAGCGCGGTGCCGGCACGGAAGCGGTCACCGATGTGCACGTGTTTTTCGTCGAGTTCACTTACGGAGAGATTTTCGCCAAAGGCGCCCGCGGAGAAGTCGCGGCCAAGCAGCTGTGCCCAGTGGGGGTAGTGTTGCAGGCCAAAGGCGTAGACCGCCTTGTGTTCACCGCCGTGATTGACGAGATCAACCTGTACGTCGCCCTTGCAGCCACTGGCGCCCACGCTGAGTCCGCCAGCGATCGGCTGCTTGAAAATACCCGTGCGCACGGGCTCGCCCTTGTACATGACCTCTCGTGTTACAGCGCTGTTGACGGCAATGATCTGCATCTTTCCAAGGTTGCACATCGTTGCCATGGGAGCAAGCGGGAGTTGCCGAGGCGCCACCCGGCGCGTTTCCGGCGGGCACCGCCAGGCCTTGATCGGCCCGCTATCAGAAATAGTCCATGGTGGGAAAAGCGCTGTGGGCCTGGAGGCAGTCGGCGAGGTAGAGTGCCAGCCCCATGTCGCCTTCCCACAGGGTCGTGTCGATGCCTGCCCCGGCGGCGAGCAGGGCCCTGCGCTGTTGCAGGCCCGCCACGGCAAAGGCCCGGGCGCGATCGAGCCAGCGCTCGTCGCCGCTGGCGCGGTAGAGCTTGAGAAAGGCGTAACCGTTACCGGCGGTGCCGTGGCAGAGGCCAGGGTATTTCGCCAGTGGGCCGGCGCGCCAGGCCAGTTCCCCGGCTGCGAGCAGCAGGGCGTCGAAAGCGTTGTCCACCTGCCCGAAGAGTGCGGCAAGGTCGATGACGATTCCTGGAGCGCCGTGGCAGTGCTGGACCAGCCACTCGGAACGCCCCGGACGATCGCCGCCCAGGCTCTGCGGCCAGTTGGCCAGGCCGCCGCGCTGGACGGCGGTTAGCGTCATCGTCCGGGCGATGCAGTCGATCCACTGACGCTGGCTGGCGGTATCGAGCAGCGGCAGTCCGCGCAATATGGCGAAGGCATTGCCGACAAAACCGTGTCCCGCACCGAGCAGGCGATAGCTGCCGCCGTAGAGCGGTATCTCCCAGAGCTCGCAGTCGTACTCCGTGGAATAGGCCAGGTGCTCCTGGAGATACTGCACACCGGCCCGGTAATGCGCGGCGAAGCGTTCTTCTCCACTGGCTTCCAGCAGGTGCAGCGCCGCGAGCATGGTGGAGGGTGCTCCCCACAGGTTCTCCATCCAGGGGTGTTGCAGGTTGTCGCCGATCAGCGTGTCGAGTCGATCCAGCAGGCCTGGGTCGGCACTCTCCTGCCACAGTGTCATCAGTACCCCGACCGGCCCGAGCAGGAAGGAGTTGGAGACGGGCACGGCAAATCTTTCAAACAGTTTCCGGTAGTCGGCGCAGGGAGGGTCGCAGGCCCGCAGGTCGGGGCCGGGTAGCTTGGCTGGCAGTTCGATCAGTTGGCGCGCCGCGAGTTGCCGCAAGGCCCACTGAACGCCGGCCGCGCCGGCATAGAGGCTCAGGCCGACGCCGTCTTCCAGCTGCCAGGGACTTCTCTGCGCAAGGGCAGCCACAGCCCCTGCGGCCAGTTCGTCGAGCGCCTGGCGGGCAAGGTTCGCATCCCAGCTGCTATCACCGAGCGGCGTATGGCGTGAGGCGTCGAACAGGGTGGCACCCCTATGTGGTGTGGAGCGGGTGATGGGAATCGAACCCACGTTTGAAGCTTGGGAAGCTCCAGTTCTACCATTGAACTACACCCGCAACGGTGGGAGAGATTACTGGCAATCGCGCGGGCGGTCAAAGGTCCCGGGGCGCAAATCCTGTAGAATCCCGGTTTGAATGCATCAAGCGGATGCTCGCGGCTTGCGGGCGACTCAGAACGACAAGAGGAAGATCGTGCGGACCCAGATAGCAGCGCTGTTGATCGATATCGAAGCCCAGCTCCGGCAACTGGATTTATGGGAAACCGAGCCGCCGCCGCCCGAGGCTTTCGCCTCCACCCAACCCTTTTTCATCGACAGCATGACGCTGCCGCAGTGGCTGCAGTTCGTGTTCCTGCCGACCATGCGCCAGTTGCTGGATGAGGAGCAGGCCCTGCCGGGACAGTGTGGTATCGCGCCGATGGCGGATGAGCACTTCCGCGGTAGCGGCCTCCCGGTCAACAACCTGATCGCCGTGCTCGAGAACATCGACAGGCTGCTGACCGATTCGGCGTCCTGACCGGGGCCAGCTGCGCCGAGAGAAAAAAAATGGCCCTCTATCGAGGGCCATTGCCTGCCTGGTTAAACCGGCTGGCGGCCGGGCTCACACCCGCTCTATGACGGTAGTGATCCCCTGGCCCAGGCCGATACACATGGTGGACACGCCCAGGGTCAGGTCGCGGTCTTCCATGATGTTCAGCAGAGAGCCGGTGATCCGGGTGCCGGAACAGCCGAAGGGGTGGCCGAGGGCGATGGCGCCGCCGTGCACGTTGACCTTCTCGTCCATCTTGTCCAGCAGGTCGAGGTCTTTCAGCACCACCAGCGCCTGGGCGGCGAAGGCCTCGTTGAGCTCCATCATCTCGATGTCGCCGATGGTCAGGCCGAGCTGCTTCAGGGCTTTTTTCGTCGACGGCACCGGGCCGTAACCCATGATCGAGGGATCTACCCCTGCCAGGGTGGCGGCGCGAATCCGCGCGATCGGTTGCAGGCCCAGGGCCTGGGCCTTCTCGGCGGACATCACCAGCATTGCAGAGGCGCCATCGGATACCTGGGAAGACTGGCCGGCGGTGACGGTGCCGCCCTGGGGGTTGAAGGCGGGGGGCAGGGAGGCCAGCCCTTCCAGTGTGGCTTCCGGGCGGATGGTTTCGTCAGCGGTGACCGAGACCAGCGCGCCCTCGGCGTCGTGGCCGTCCACCGGGATGATCTCCCGCGCGAACTTGCCTTCCACCGTCGCCTTGTGGGCGAGCTGGTGTGAGCGCAGGCCGAACTGGTCCTGTTGCTCGCGGCTGACGCCGTGGAGGATCGCCAGGTATTCGGCGGTCATGCCCATCAGGCCGGCGGCCTTGGCCACCGAGCGGCCCATGCGCGGGTTGGGGTCGATGTTGGCTGTGTCCATCATCGGCAGGTGGCCGAGGTGCTCGACACCGCCCACCAGGTAGACGTCGCCGATGCCGGCCATGACGTTCGCTGCCGCCGTGTGCAGGGCACTCATGGAGGAGCCGCACAGGCGGTTCACGGTCTGCGCCGGCACCTCGTGGGGCAGGCCGGCGTTGAGCGCGATCATGCGCGCCAGGTTCATGCCCTGCTCACCGCGCTGGATGACACAGCCCCAGATCAGGTCGTCGATCTCCCTGGGGTCGAGGGCTCCGTTGCGGGCCAGCATGCCGTTGATGACTGCGGCGGAGAGGTCGTCCGCGCGCACGTTGCGGAAGCAACCATTCTTCGAGCGCCCCATGGCTGAGCGGGCGTAGTCGACAATTACTGCATCTCTCGGGTTCAAACTCACAATCTGTCTCCTTTAATCCCGGCCGGGCTCATTTGATGGCGTAGTAGGTCTCGCCGTTGGCGAGCATGGCTTGCATGCGCTCGGTCAGCTCATAGGCCTTGCCGAGGTGGGCGTATTTCTCCGAGGCAGCGGCGATAGCCGCCAGCCCGATTGTGTCCATCCAGCGGAAGATGCCGCCGCGGAAGGGCGGGAAGCCGACACCGTAGAGCATGGCGAGGTCGGCTTCTGCGGCGGAGTCGACGATGCCCTCTTCCAGGCAGCGGGCCAGTTCGATGGCCATCGGCAGCATCATGCGCATCTCGATTTCCTCGCGCTCGAACTCCTTGCGCGGGCCGGCGCTGTCCCCGAACATGCCGTAGACCTCCTCGTTGACGGTCTTCTTCGGCTTGCCGCGCTTGTCCGGTACGTACTCGTAGAAGCCCTTGCCGTTCTTCTGGCCGTAGCGCTCCAGTTCGAACATCACCTCGGTAGCGCTCTTGAAGTCCGGCGCCATGCGGTCCGGGAAGCCTTCGGCCATGACCTTGGAGGCGTGTACGCCGGTGTCTATGCCGACCACGTCCATCAGGTAGGCGGGGCCCATCGGCCAGCCCCAGCGCTCCATGACCTTGTCCACCGCGGTGAAGTCGGCGCCGTCACGCAGCAGCAGGTTGAAGCCGCCGAAGTAGGGGAAGAGCACGCGGTTGACCAGGAAGCCAGGGCAGTCCTTCACTACCACGGCCTTCTTGCCCATCTTGTTGGCGTAGGCGACTGTGCGGGCGACGGCGCGGTCGGAGGTCTTTTCGCCGCGAATCACTTCCACCAGCGGCATGGCGTGCACCGGGTTGAAGAAGTGCATGCCGCAGAAGTTCTCCGGGCGCTGCAGGCTCTCTGCCAGGTGGGTGATGGAGATGGTGGAGGTGTTGGAGGCGAGGATGGTGTCTTCGGCGATGTGGTTTTCGGTTTCCGCCAACACCATGCCCTTGACCTTCGCATTCTCGACGACTGCCTCGACCACAATGTCGACATCCTCGAAGCCGGCGTAGGTCAGGGTCGGGTCGATGCTGTTGAGCACATCGCCCATGGCTTCGGGACTCATGCGGCCGCGGGCCACGCGCTTGGCGAGCAGCTTGTTGGCTTCCGACAGGCCCAGGTCAAGACCGGCCTGGTTGATGTCCTTCATCTTGATCGGCGTGCCCTTGTAGGCGCTCTGGTAGGCGATGCCGCCGCCCATGATCCCGGCGCCGAGCACGGCGGCGCGTTCCACCGGCTTGTCGGCCTGTTTTTCCCAGCCCTTGGCTTTCTTGCCGAGCAACTGGTCGGCGAGAAATACGCCGACCAGGGCAGCGGCTACCGGTGTGGAGGCCAGTTCGGCAAAGCCGTCGGCTTCCACGGCCAGCGCGTCCTCGAGCGACATGCCGCGGGCGGCTTCGATCACGTCCACCACCTTGAGCGGGGCGGGGTAATTCTTGCCCGCCTGCTGGCCGACCATGGCTTTGATGGTGAAGAAGCTCATCATCGCCTCGATGTCGTTGAGCGGTAGCGGGCTGTTCTTGATCGCCCGGCGCGCCTCGTAGTCCAGTTTGCCGTCGATGGCGTTCTGCAGGGTGGCGAGTGCGACTGAGCGCAGTTCATCGGGGGTGGCCACGGCATCTACCGCGCCGGCCTTGAGTGCTTCGTCGGCGCGTTTGTCGGCGCCGGTGGCGATCCAGGTCACTGCCTCGTCCACGCCGATCAGGCGCGGCAGGCGGGTGGTGCCGCCCCAGCCGGGGAGTATGCCGAGCTTGGTTTCCGGCAGGCCGATCTTGGCAGTAGTGCTCATGACGCGGAAGTCACAGGCCAGGCTGATTTCCAGGCCGCCGCCCATGGCGAAGCCGTTGATCGCCACCACACTGGGGTAGGGCAGGGCAGCGATACGATTGAAGTTGGCGTTGTTGATGCCGGAGAAGGCCTTGATCTCTTCCTTGCTGGCGCCGAACAGCTGCAGGAATTCGGTGATATCGGCGCCGACGATGAAAACTGACTTGGCGGAGGTGAGCAGGAGGCCGCGAATGCCCTGTTCTGCCTCCAGTGCATCCAGGGCCGCGGTGAGGCTGGCGACGCTGGCCTGGTCAAATTTGTTGACGGATTCGCCCTGCAGGTCGAAGCACAGTTCGGCGATGTCGCCGTCGAGACGCCGCAGCGTGAACTGCTCACTCTGATACATCATGTCAGTGTCCTGTGTGGTTCAGTTGTGGTTCGCCTCACCCGGTGAAAGACCACTGAGGGCGGCGGCATGGAAAGCCGGAGGCGGGGTAGAACTACTCAGTGTAGACCTGCCCCGCTGAGGGCGAAAGAAGTTTACACCGACAACATAGGGATGGCGAGACCCCGCCGGGAAAAATCGCCCGGCCCCTGATACGGGGGCGGACGTGGTCTGGTGGGCAGTCGAATAGTGCCCGGGCCGCGGCGAATCGCGGCCCGGGCGATGGCTCAGAGGTCGTAGATAACGCGCTGCAGTTTGGCCCGGTCCTTGTGTTCGAACTTGCGGCCGTAGATATCCAGGTAGGTCACTTCGGTGTAGGACAACTCGTCCCCGGTGACCGTCATTTCCATTTCGAAAGCCGTGGTGCGGGCTTTTTCCAGCATGAAGGGAGACTGGGCAATACCGAAAGTCTCACTCCCCGCCTCGGCTTTCACCGCAAAAACCGTCGCGCCGTCCTGCTCCTTCAGTGTGCCGCCCGCCAGCAGGCTGACCGCCCGGGGGATCGAGAGCGAGTGGGTGATCAGCCCGCTGCTCGGCTCGTAGGTCCAGTGGCCCACCTGATCGTGGAAAATCCTGCCGTTCTCGCGTTTGCGCACCACCTGGCGGTAGCAGACGGTGACCAGTTGCTGCTCCTCGGCGTTCTCGGCCGGACCGGAGGGGGTGAAGGTGATCTGGTCGTAGTAGGGTTCGGAATCCTGGCCGTCGGGTTCCGGCGCGATGTCCAGGCCGCGATCGCCCCACCAGCTGCCGATAAGCTGGGCCAGCGGGCCGTAATCCACGCCATCGATAACAGTACTCATTACATACTCCTGCTTGCTAAATCACTGGATGCCGGATAGTGGGGGAAGTGTAGTCCTCCCGCGAACGTGCGGGGAGCTGGGTCCGGCAGCGGCGCCAGGTCACTGGCGCCGATGGCTTATTCTAGTGGACTATGCGCTCTGAGGGCAGCTGGTGTGCGGCGCTGTCGCCCGTGCCCTCGGCAGCTCTGCCCTGCTGCTGCACGTAGGTGCGCAGTCGGTTCACCACGCTGGTCATCACATCGATGGTCTGGCTGATCTGGTCCAGGGCCATCAATATGGTTTCGGTCTCGCTGGGCTTGTTTTCAGTCATCCGGGTTTCCTCGTGTGACTATGCAGTCTTCCCTACCGATGGTTTTGGCCGTACCGGGGTGCGGCCACTCAGGTACTTCAATCCCAGCTCAGGGCGCCGCCTGTCTGGTATTCAATCACCCGCGTTTCGAAGAAGTTTTTCTCCTTGCGCAGGTCCATGATTTCGCTCATCCAGGGGAAGGGGTTTTGCGCTCCCTTGAACTGCTCGGGCAGGCCGAGCTGGGCCAGCCGGCGGTTGCAGATGAAGTGCAGGTACTCCTCCATCATGCTGGCGTTCATCCCCAGTACGCCGCGCGGCATGCTGTCGCGAGCATATTCAATTTCTATCTGGGTGCCCTCGAGGATCATCTGGGTGACCTCCTGCTGGAACTCGGCGGTCCACAGGTGGGGGTTCTCCAGCTTGATCTGGTTGATCACGTCGATGCCGAAGTTGAGGTGCATGGATTCGTCGCGCAGGATGTACTGGAACTGCTCGGCGACGCCGGTCATCTTGTTGCGCCGGCCCATGGAGAGAATCTGGGTAAAGCCGCAGTAAAAGAAAATCCCCTCGGTAACGGCATAGAAGCCGATCAGGTTGCGCAGCAGGGCCCGGTCGGTCTCCGGCGTACCGGTAGTAAAGGTAGGGTCGGACAACTCGTGGGTGTGACTGAGGCTCCACGCCGCTTTCTTGGCAACCGACGGGATCTCCCGGTACATGTTGAACACTTCACCCTCGTCCATGCCCAGCGACTCGATGCAGTACTGGTAGGCGTGGGTGTGGATCGCCTCCTCGAAAGCCTGGCGCAGCAGGTACTGGCGGCACTCCGGGTTGGTGATGAGGCGGTAGATGGCCAGTACCAGGTTGTTCGCCACCAGGGAGTCCGCGGTGGAAAAATAGCCCAGGGAGCGCATCACGATGCGCCGCTCATCCTCGCTGAGGCCGTCGGCGCTCTTCCAGGTGGCGACGTCCGCGGTCATGTTGATTTCCTGGGGCATCCAGTGGTTGGCGCAGCCGTCGAGGTACTTCTGCCAGGCCCAGTCGTACTTGAAGGGCACCAGCTGGTTGAGGTCGGCGCGACAGTTGATCATCGCCTTCTCGTCGACGGATACCCGGGCGGCACCCATCTCGAGTTCCTCCAGCCCCGGCGCAACATCCATGCCTTGCACGGCGGCCGCTGCCCTGGCGGCGATATCCTGAACCGCGGGCGCAGCCTCGGCCACGGCCGGGAGTTCCGGCTCGGGCGCCGCTACCTCGGCCAGTGGCACGGGCTCGATCTGTGCCGGCTCCGCCTCGGCCATCGGCACGCTGCCGTGGACCTGAGAGTTACTGCTGCTGTCTTCCTTGTGGTAATCGTCCCAACTTAGCATTGGTTTTCTGTCCCCTGGCTTCTGTCTTCTGTGTTTTGCGCAGTCGGTGGTGTTGCCGGCCTACTGGCAGGCTTCACAATCCGGGTCGTCGAGCGAGCAGGCCTGCGGTACCGGCGCAGGTGCCGGGGCCTCGCGGGAAACCGCGTTGAGCGAGCCCGTGTCGATAGTCGATTTCTCGGTGCCGGTGGCTGCGAGTGAGCGCAGGTAATAGGTGGTCTTCAGGCCGCTGTACCAGGCCATGCGGTAGGTAACGTCGAGTTTCTTGCCGCTGGCGTTGTTGATGTACAGGTTCAGTGACTGGGCCTGATCGATCCATTTCTGCCGGCGGCTGGCGGCGTCCACCAGCCAGCGCGGTTCGACCTCGAAGGCCGTCGCGTAGATCGCCTTCAGGTCCGCCGGGACCCGGTCGACGGACTGTACGCTGCCGTCGTAGTACTTGAGGTCGTTGACCATGACGCCGTCCCAGAGGCCGCGCGCCTTGAGATCGTTGACCAGATATGGGTTCACCACGGTGAACTCGCCGGACAGGTTCGATTTGACGTACAGGTTCTGGTAGGTCGGCTCGATGGACTGGGAAACGCCGGTGATGTTGGCGATGGTCGCGGTGGGAGCGATCGCCATAACGTTGGAGTTACGCATGCCGTCCCGCTGCACCTTGCCGCGCAGCGCCGCCCAGTCGAGGCTCTGGCTGCGGTCGACCTGGATGTACTGGTCGCCGCGTTCCGCAATCAGCCGGTCCAGCGAGTCGATGGGCAGAACGCCCTGGCTCCACAGTGAGCCCTCGTAGCTCTGGTACCTGCCGCGCTCGATGGCGAGGTCGCTGGAGGCCTCGATGGCGAAATAGCTGATGGCTTCCATGGAGCGGTCGGCGAAGTCGACGGCCTCCGCCGAGGCATAGGCGAGGTGCTGCTTGTACAGCGCGTCCTGGAAGCCCATCAGGCCGAGGCCCACCGGGCGGTGTTTGAAGTTGGAATTGCGCGCGGTATCCACCGAGTAGTAGTTGATATCGATCACGTTATCCAGCATGCGCACGGCGGTACGCACGGTCTTGCGCAGCTTGTCGAGATCGAGGCCGTTCTCGCCGATATGCCGCGGCAGGTTGATCGAGCCGAGGTTGCACACGGCGATCTCGTCCGCGTTGGTGTTCAGGGTGATCTCGGTGCACAGGTTGGAGGAGTGCACGACGCCCACGTGCTGCTGCGGCGAGCGCAGGTTGCAGGGGTCCTTGAAGGTCATCCAGGGGTGGCCGGTCTCGAACAGCATGCCGAGCATCTTGCGCCAGAGTTTTTCCGCGGCGACGATCTTGTGCAGTTTCAGGCGTCCGGCGCGGGCCTCATTTTCGTAGTAGCTATAGCGCTCCTCGAAAGCCGTGCCGTAGAGGTCGTGGAGGTCCGGTGTATCGTTGGGTGAGAAAAGTGTCCACTCGCCACCCTCGAACACCCGCTTCATGAACAGGTCGGGAATCCAGTTCGCGGTGTTCATGTCGTGGGTCCGGCGCCGGTCGTCGCCGGTGTTCTTGCGCAGTTCGAGGAATTCCTCGATATCAAGGTGCCAGGTTTCGAGGTAGGCGCAAACTGCCCCTTTGCGCTTGCCCCCCTGGTTTACCGCGACCGCGGTGTCGTTGACCACCTTGAGGAAGGGCACGATCCCCTGGCTCTTTCCGTTGGTGCCTTTGATGTAGGAGCCCAGTGCACGCACCGGGGTCCAGTCGTTGCCCAGACCACCGGCAAACTTGGACAGCATGGCGTTGTCCTGGATGGCACCGAAGATACCGCTGAGGTCGTCCGGTACCGTGGTCAGGTAGCAGGAGGACAACTGCGGGCGCAGGGTGCCGGCATTGAACAGGGTCGGGGTAGAGCTCATGTAATCGAAGGAAGACAGGAGCTGGTAGAACTCGATGGCGCGCTCGTTCTTCTGCGGTTCTTCCGCGGCGAGCCCCATGGCCACCCGCATGAAGAATATCTGCGGCAGCTCGAAGCGGACGCCGTCACTGTGAATGAAATAGCGGTCGTAGAGGGTCTGCAGGCCGAGATAGGTGAACTGCAGGTCGCGCTCGGGCAGCAGGGCCTGGCCCAGCAGCGCGAGATCGTAGTCGGCAAGTTTGGGGTCGAGCAGCTCGAGTTCCACGCCCCGGGCGATATAAGCGAGCAGGGCCTGGGCGTAGAGATGGGTCATCTCCGACTGGGTGGCGCTGCGGGCGACCGCCAGGAAGTCCAGGGCTTCAGCGCGCAGGTTGTCGCAGAGCAGGCGCGCGGCGACGTAGCTGTAGTTGGGTTCTTTCTCGATCAGCGTGCGGGCGGTGATCACGAGTGACGTGGAGAGCTCGGCAGCGGTAACGCCGTCGTAGAGATTCTTGAGGGCGGCGTCGAGAATCTGGGTCTCGCTGACGTCGGTCAGGCCGGCGCAGGCTTCGCTGACGATGGTGTGCAGGCGGTCGAGGTCGAGCGGCGCGCGGCTGCCGTCGGCCTGGATCACGTTGATCTGGTTGGCGGCGGCCTGGGTCTCCTGGGAGAGGGCCGAGCGAGCGGCGCGCTTGCGCGACTGCTCCTCGCGGTAGATCACGTATTCGCGCGCGATCTTGTGCTCGCCGGCGCGCATCAGGGAGAGCTCGACCTGGTCCTGGATATCCTCAATGTGTACGGTGCCGCCGGAGGGCATGCGGCGCTGGAAGGTGGCGATGACCTGCTCGGTGAGCCGGGCGACCGTCTCGTGGATGCGACTGGAGGCGGCCGCTGTGCCGCCTTCGACTGCCAGGAATGCCTTGGTGATGGCCACGCTGATCTTGCTGTCCTCAAAGGTCACTACCGTGCCGTTGCGCTTGATGACCCGCAACTGGCCCGGCGCAGTGGCCGCGATGGCGCCACTGACGGGGGCGCTGGAGGAGGCACTGCCTGGGGCAGCGACGGTGGTTGGGGCGCTGGTCTGGGTGTCAGTCTGCATGGTCTCTCCAAAGTAGCGCGGCTGTCGCATGGGGTGATTGCCTGCCGCGTTGTGTCACTCCTGATGCCGAAATCATCCCGCAGCCTCCAGCGATGGAAGGCACTTCATTCGGCGGACTTATATTGGGCTCCACCAATGTGGTGAGAGCTGCCCTTGCGGGGCGAATCTGTGCACTTCTGTAACACCGGGGTGACGTTCTGATTAATATTTGCCCGGCTATAACCCCATATATTGGGGTTTTCTTATGCTTGGGATACAAGATAATGCGAGGTCGGGGCTAATGCAAGGCACCAGCCTGGGTTTATGCTGTGGATAACTTGTTGATGTTGGGGTGTGTCGGTGCCCACTAACTGCGGGTGCCAGAGCGCACGTGGCATTGTTACCGATATGGGGCGGGCAGGCCGGGTCAATTTTTTTGCCGGGCGGCCGACGCCGCCGAAGAAGTGTTCCGGCGAGGCCCGCTCACCGGGGGTGTTCAGCTCGCGCCAAGCAGCATCTCGATCAGCGCTTTTTGCGCATGCAGGCGGTTTTCCGCCTCGTCCCAGATCACCGAGTTCGCGGCGTCCATCAGCTCGGCGCTGATTTCTTCGCCGCGGTGGGCGGGCAGGCAGTGCATGTAGAGGGCGTCCGGTGCAGCGAGGCCCATCAGCTCCGCGTTCACCTGGTAGCCCTCGAAGGCCTGTTTCCGCGCGCGCTGCTCGGCTTCCTGGCCCATCGAGGCCCAGACGTCCGTGACCACGAGGTCGGCACCACTGGCGGCTTCCCGGGGGTCGCTGACGAGTTCGACGCAGCTGGCGTTTTCCTCGACCAGTTGGGGGTCGGGTTCGTAGCCCGCGGGGCAGGCCAGGCGCAAGCGGAAGTCGAACTGGCTGGCCGCATTGATGTAGCTCTGCGCCATGTTGTTGCCGTCGCCGACCCAGGCCACTGTGCGCCCTGCGATGCTGCCGCGATGCTCCCGATAGGTCTGCATGTCCGCCAGCAACTGGCAGGGGTGATACTGGTCGGTGAGGGCGTTGATCACCGGCACGGAGGAGGCGGCGGCGAAGCGCTCGATGATGTCGTGGCCGAAAGTGCGGATCATCACGATATCGACCATGGCGGAGATCACCCGGGCGGAGTCCTCCACCGGCTCGCCGCGGCCGAGTTGGGTGTCATTGGGGGACAGGAACATGGCGTGGCCGCCGAACTGCGCCATGCCGGCCTCGAATGACACCCGGGTGCGGGTCGACGATTTCTCGAAGATCATCGCCATCACCCGGCCCGGGAAATAGCGCTGGTCCACCCCGGCGCGATGCTCGGCCTTGAGCTCGATGGCGCGGTCGATCAGCGCCTGCAACTCGCCTTTGCTGAGGTCGGTGAGGGTCAGAAAATGCCGGGGTTTTACCATGGTACTGCCTGTCTGTATTCCGGGTACTACAAAGCGAGAACCAGCTCGGCAACGCCTTCGGCGAGCTCCCGGGCCTGTTCCTCGGTGATAATGAGCGGCGGCAGCAGGCGAATCACATCGCCCGCGGTCACGTTTATCAGCAGCCCCTTGTCCAGGGCCTGGCGTACCAGGTTCGGGCATTCGCGGTCGAGTTTGAAGCCCAGCATCAGGCCCTTGCCGCGGTCGCTGAGCAGCCTGCCGCTGCCTTCCAGTTTGCTGCGCACCAGCTGGCGGATGAGCTCCCCTTTCGCGGCGACACCGGCGAGCAGGTCGCCGTCCAGCACACTCTCCACTACAGCCAGCGCCGCGGCGCAGACCAGCGGGTTACCGCCATAGGTCGAGCCGTGGTTGCCGGCGCTGAACACCTCGGCGGCGGCGCCCCGGGCGAGACAGGCGCCAATGGGAGCGCCGTTGCCCAGCCCCTTCGCGGAGGTGACCACGTCGGGGACGAAGCCCATGCCCTGGTAGGCAAACCACGTCCCGGTCCGCCCGGCACCTGTCTGTACCTCGTCCAGCATCATCAGCCAGCCCTGTTCGTCACACAGCTGGCGCACTGCGCGCAGGTAATCCTCGTCGAGGGGTTGTACGCCGCCTTCCCCCTGGATGGGCTCCGCCAGGAAGGCCACGACGCCGGGGTTGTTGGCGGCGATCTGGCGCAGCGCTGCGATATCGTCACGCGGGGCGCGGACAAACCCACTGACCAGGGGTTCGAACCCTGCCTGGATCTTGCGATTACCGGTGGCGCTGAGGGTTGCCAGGGTGCGCCCGTGGAACGCGCTCTCGAGTACGATGATGGTGGGTTTCTCCACGCCGCGCTTGTGCCCGTAGAGCCGTGCGAGCTTGATCGCAGCTTCGTTGGCCTCGGCGCCGGAGTTACCGAAAAAGCAGTTGTGCATGCCGGTGGCGGCGGTCAGGCGCTCGGCCAGGCGCTCCTGGGCCGCGACCCCGTAGAGGTTGGAGGTGTGCAGCACTTGTCCGGCCTGGCGCACGATCGCCTCGGTCACCGCCGGATGGGCGTGCCCCAGCCCGGTGACACCGATGCCACAGATGCCGTCGAGGTAGCGGCGGCCCCCGGTATCGTACAGGTAGGCGCCCTCGCCGTGGGTAAAAGTCACCGGCAACCTGGCGTAGGTTGGCATCAGCGCTGACATTTTTTCCTCCAATAAACGCAAAAAGGCAGCGGGAGCTGCCTCGGAACCGACCACTATATCCCGACCCCAGCGGCTTGGCAATCGCCAGCGCCGGCCTGGCCCTGGCCATATTTTGTCCGGCCCGTTTGCGCTAGAATGGTCATCTTTCCCATCGACTCAGCTGGCGATTGCGCATGACCGGTCCGTGCGTCGACTTCGCTGGCACTCAGTAAGAGGTACTGTTTATGGATATTTTCGACACCATCAAAGAGCAAGTAGAAAACAACGCCATCCTCATTTACATGAAGGGCTCGCCCAATCAGCCCCAGTGCGGCTTCTCTGCGCGCACGGTACAGGCGCTGATGCAGTGCGGCGAACGTTTCGCCTACGTGGATGTGCTCTCGAACCCGGATATCCGCGCCAACCTGCCGAAGTACGGCAACTGGCCGACCTTCCCCCAGTTGTGGGTCAAGGGTGAGCTGATTGGCGGTTGTGACATCGTCACCGAGATGTTCGAAAGCGGCGAGCTGCAGACGCTTATCAAGGAAGCCGCGGAGCCGCAGCAGGCCTGAGAGCCAGTTTTTTCAGGCTTGTAAAATAAAAAACCCGCTGCCCGGGAAGGGCAGCGGGTTTTTTTGTCGCTTCAATCGATCGATTGGGCCGGACGCTTCAGGACTCGTCGGAGATAGAGCTCATGGCAGTTTGCAGGTAGTTCTGCAGCCCGACTTTCTCGATCAGGCCCAGTTGGGTCTCCAGCCAGTCGATGTGCTCTTCCTCCGACTCCATGATGTCTTCCAGGAGCTCCCGCGAGACGTAGTCGCCGACGCTCTCACAGTAGGCGATGGCCTCCTTCAGGTCGGCGTGGGCCATGTGCTCGAGCTTGAGGTCACACTCGAGCATTTCCTTGGTGTTTTCGCCGATGAGCAGTTTGCCGAGATCCTGCAGGTTGGGCAGCCCCTCGAGGAAGAGAATACGCTCGATCAACTTGTCGGCGTGCTTCATCTCGTCGATGGATTCGTGGTACTCGTGGTCGTTGAGTTCCTTCAGGCCCCAGTCCTTGTACATGCGGGCGTGCAGGAAGTACTGGTTGATGGCTACCAGCTCGTTGCCGAGGATCCGGTTCAGGTATTCAATAACTTTCGGATCGCCTTTCATAACTCTCTCCAGTGGCAAGTAGGGTGGGACTATGCCCTGAAGAGTGGACCCCCACGCCCGACTTGTCAAGCGTAAGTTATTGATTTATATGAGTTTTGTGACTGATAATCAGAATGATTATCAAGTCTTTATGATTCTCGACTGGTCAGTTCGCAGCGTAGAACAGTTCTTCGTCCACCGCGGGCAACTCGGCAAGTGCATCGCGCACGATCTGGCGGGCGAGCAGGCCGCACTTGCCGCACTGGCTGGCGACGCCGAGTGCTGAGCGCACTTCGCGCAGAGAGCTGGCACCATCGGCTACCGCGGTGCGGATCTGGGTATCGGTAATTCCCTTGCAAAGGCAAACGTACATGGCGTGATCTGTTTTATCGTGTACTCAAATAGGCTGAGGCAAAAGTTAGTGAAAACGAGAATGATTGTCAACATGATTCAGAGCTGGCGCAGGATGGCGCGACTGGCAGGCGCGGGCGCCAGGCTTTCGGCGGTGGGGATTTGCCTGTGAACCCATGGGCGGTTAGGATTCCGGCCGGAGTTTGAGGTCTCCGCCTCGAACGATTTAATCTCGTGATGGAGTAATTCAATGGGCGTTCTAGTTGGCAAACCTGCACCTGATTTCGATGTTGCCGCAGTACTCGGCAGTGGTGAAATCGTCGATTCCTACAAGCGGTCCGCGGCGATGGCCGGCAAATACGGTCTGGTATTTTTCTACCCGCTGGACTTTACCTTCGTCTGTCCTTCCGAGTTGATCGCTCTCGATCACCGCATGGACAAGTTCCGTGAACTGGGCGTGGAAGTAGTGGCCGTGTCCATCGATTCCCAGTTCACCCACAATGCCTGGCGCAATACCCCCGTCGACAAGGGCGGCATCGGCGCTGTTTCCTACACCATGGCGGCCGACGTCAACCACGACATCTGCCGTGCCTATGACGTCGAGACTGCAGGCGGTGTCGCGTTCCGCGGCGCTTTCCTGATCGATAAGGCAGGCAATGTCCGTTCACAGCTGGTCAACGACCTGCCGCTGGGCCGCAACGTGGACGAACTGATCCGCCTGGTCGAGGCCCTGCAGTTCCACGAAGAGCACGGCGAAGTCTGTCCGGCTGGCTGGAACAAGGGTGACAAGGGCATGTCTGCCTCCCCCGATGGTGTGGCGGCCTACCTGGCGGAGAACGCCGACGCCCTGTAAGGGGTTTCCAGAGAGGAAAAACGGGCCCATGCGGCCCGTTTTTTTTACCCACAGGGTTGCGCTGCGGGCGCGACAGGGGCGCGCATCAGGGTATAATCGCGCCCTTTCCCCAGGCTCCCCGGTTGTAGACAGGATGGATGTAGAGCAGTACATGCAAGGCCTCGGCCAGGCGGCGCGCAGCGCGGCCCGGCTCGTCGCGGCTTCGTCGACCGCCACGCGCAATGGCGCACTGCTGGCGGCCCGTGATGCACTCGAGCAGGCGCGCGCGCGGATCGTCGAAGCCAACCGGGCCGACCTGCGCCGTGGCGAAGACAACGGCCTCGATGCGGCGCTGCTTGATCGCCTTGAGCTGAGCCCGTCGCGCTTCGACACCATGCTCGAGGGGCTGACTCAGGTCGCCGGGCTGCCCGACCCCGTGGGCAGTATTTCCGAAGTAAATACCCGCCCCAGCGGCATCCAGGTGGGCCGGATGAGAGTGCCTATCGGGGTGGTCGGAATTATTTACGAGTCACGGCCCAACGTTACCGTGGAAGCGGCGAGCCTGTGCCTGAAGTCCGGCAACGCGACGATTCTCCGCGGTGGTAGCGAGGCCCTGGAATCCAACCTGGCCATAGCCGGCTGCCTGGCCGCGGGATTGCGCGCGGCGGGATTGCCGGAGGCTGCGGTACAGGTCGTGGAAACCCGGGACCGGGCGGCGGTCGGGCGCCTGGTTGCGATGCCCGAGTACGTGGACGTGATTGTTCCCCGCGGCGGCAAGGGGCTGATCGAGCGTATCAGCAGCGAGGCTCGGGTACCGGTCATCAAGCACCTCGATGGCAACTGTCATGTCTATATCGATGAAGGTGCCGACCTCGACATGGCCGAGGCCATCGCTGTCAACGCCAAGACCCAGCGCTATGGTACCTGTAACACCATGGAAACCCTGCTGGTGCACGTCGCGATGGCTGGCGACATTCTGCCCCGTCTCGCCGCCGCCTACGCCGCCGCCGGCGTAGAGCTGCGTGCCTGCGAGCGGGCGCGGGAGTTTCTCCCCACTGCGCTTTCGGCCGCAGAGAGCGACTGGTACGAGGAGTACCTGGGGCCGGTTCTCGCTGTGCGCCTGGTGGATGACCTGGACGCGGCAATGGCGCACATCGAGCAATACAGCTCCCGCCACACCGAGAGCATCGTGACCCGGGATCACGGGCGCGCCATGCGCTTCCTGCGCGAGGTCGATTCCAGCTCGGTCATGGTCAACGCTTCAACCCGCTTTGCCGACGGCTTCGAATACGGCCTGGGCGCCGAAATCGGTATCTCTACCGACAAGTTCCATGCCCGTGGCCCGGTGGGCCTGGAGGGGCTGACCTCGCAAAAATACATCGTGCTGGGCGAGGGGCAGATCCGCAGTTGAGCGCTGCCTCGCAAGCGCTGGCAGTGCTTGGCGGCACTTTTGACCCGGTGCATTTCGGCCACCTCCGCTCGGCGGTGGAACTGGTGGAATTCCTCGGGCTGGATCGCCTGCACCTGATGCCCTGCGCTACACCGCCCCATGGCAAGCAGCCCCACTGCAGTGCCGAACATCGTGCGGCGATGGTGGAGCTCGCGGTTCTCGACGAGCCGCGCCTGTACTGCGATTGCCGGGAACTGCGCCGCGCGGGAGCTTCGTACACTGTGGACAGCCTGCGTGAACTGCGCGAGGAAGTCGGCGCTGATGCCAGTCTCAGCCTGGTCATGGGCGGCGACGCAGTGATGCATCTTGACTCCTGGCACCGCTGGGAATCACTGCAGGACTACGCCCATATCGTTGTCCTGGCGCGGCCCGGCTGGCAACTGCCGGAGAGCGGCGCGGTGGCCGAATGGCTGCAGTCGCACCGGCTGCCTTCGCCAGAGGCGCTGCGCGCGCGGGCGGCGGGTGGGGTGCTGGTCAAGGAATTGCGCCAGCTGGCGATTTCCTCGACGGAAATCCGGGCGTTATTGGCGGCGGGGAACTCGCCGCGTTACCTGCTGCCGCGGCAGGTATTGGACTATATTCAACAAAATCAGCTCTACCGAACATGAGGAATCGAACCACTATGGAAATCTCTCAGCACAATGCAGGCTGAACAACTCAAGGAACTGGTCGTCGAGGCTCTCGGCGACCTGAAAGCGGTCAATACAGTGGCACTCGATGTCACTGCTCTTACCGATGTCATGGACTACCTGGTTATCGCCAGCGGCACCTCCAATCGCCACGTCAAGTCGCTCGCCGACAATGTCTGCCTGGAAGCCAAGAAGCAGGGGCAGCGCGCGCTCGGCGTGGAGGGCGAAGACGCAGGCGAATGGGTGCTCGTGGATTTCGGCGATGTCGTCGTCCATGTCATGCTCCCCGCCACCCGGGATTTCTACGATCTCGAGCGGCTGTGGACTGACCTGCGAGAACCCGATTCGGACTGATGCGTCTCACCATTCTGGCCGTCGGTACCCGGATGCCCTCCTGGGTCTACGAGGGTGTCGAGGAGTACGCCAAGCGCATGCCGCGGGAGTTGAAGGTCGACTGGAAGGAGTTGCCTTTGGCACCGCGTGGCAAAAACGCGTCCGCCGATGCGCTCAAGGCCAGGGAGGGTGAGCAGATGCTGCGGGCGCTCCCCCAGGGTGATCGAGTGATCGCGCTGGATGTGAGGGGAAAATCCCTCTCGACGCCCGGGCTGGCCGAGCAACTGGGTCGTTGGCAGATGTCCGGCGACAATTACAGCCTGTTGATCGGCGGCCCCGACGGCCTGGCTGACACCTGTCTTGAACGCGCCGAAATGCGCTGGTCCCTGTCGGATTTGACCCTTCCCCACCCGCTGGTGCGCGTACTGCTGGCCGAACAGCTCTATCGGGCTTGGACAATTACCGTCAATCACCCGTATCATCGCGACTAGTTTTCTCCCACGATAAAAATCACCAGGCCCGCGGTTACATGCCCCAACCCATTGCACTGAAAGATCCGCAGCGGGAGAGCCGGATCTATCAGGCCAGGACGATATTCGCGATCCTGATCGTACTGGCCCTGCTCGGGGTTATCGTGGCGCGCTACCACAACCTGCAGATCACCGAGTACGAAACCTACCGCACCCAGTCCGAGAGCAACCGGGTAAAGCTCGAGCCCCTGCCGCCGAAGCGTGGTTTGATCTACGACCGCAACGGGGTGCTACTGGCGGACAATCGCCCCAGCTACACACTCTCCATCATCAAGGAGCGGGTGCCGGACCTGGCGGCAACCCTCGCCCAACTGCAGCAGGTGCTGCCGATCAGCGAGAGCGAACTGGAGAAGTTCGACGAGCGTTTGCATCGCCGCCGGCCCTACGAGGCAGTTCCCCTGCACTACCGGCTGACCGAGACCGAGCGGGCGCTGCTCGCAGTCGACCGCTACCGCATGCCAGGAGTGGTGGTGGAGGCCCAGCTACTGCGTTACTACCCCTACGGCGAATTGTTTTCCCACGCCCTGGGCTATGTCGGCCGGATCAACGAGCGCGAGGCCCAGGAAGTCGACGAGAGCAATTACCGTGGCACCTTCCACATTGGCAAGGTTGGTGTCGAGCGATACTACGAAGACATCCTGCACGGCAGCGTCGGCTACCAGAACGTGGAGACCAACGCGCACGGCAGGGTACTGCGGGTACTCGAGCGCTTCGATCCCACGCCCGGTGCCAACCTGACCTTGAACCTCGATATCCATGTCCAGCGTGCCGCCGTCGAGGCGCTGGGCGACCGCCGTGGCGCGGTGGTGGCAATCGACCCGCGTACCGGCGGTGTGCTCGCCCTGGTGTCGACGCCGGGCTTCAACAGCAACCTGTTCGTCAACGGCATCAGCTCAAAAGACTACGCGGAGCTGCGCGACTCGCCGGATGTGCCGCTGTTCAATCGCGCGGTACAGGGGCAGTACCCGCCCGGCTCCACCATCAAGCCCATGATGGGCATGGCCGGGCTGATGTCGGGGCTGGTCACTCCCGACTACAGCGTGCCTGATCCCGGCTGGTACAGCCTCCCCGGGGACTCCCACCGCTACCGCGACTGGATTTTGCGGGTGCGCGGCACCGGCCATGCGCCGCGGGTGGCCCTGAATATGGCGATTGCAGAGTCCTGTGACACCTATTTCTACGACCTGGGTCGCCGCCTGACCATCGACCGGATGCACGACTACCTCGCGCCTTTCGGCTTTGGCGAGCGGACCGGGGTCGATACCACCAACGAGCGGCCGGGGGTGTTGCCGTCGACCCGCTGGAAGCGGGAAAACATGAGCCAGCCCTGGTATCCCGGGGAGACCATAAGCGCCAGCATCGGCCAGGGCTACATGCTCGCCACGCCGCTGCAACTCGCGGAGGCGGTATCGATCATCGCCAGCCGGGGCGAACGGCGGGTACCGCGGCTGGTGAAGGCGGTCGATGGCCAGCCGGTGGACGCGCCCCTGTTGCCGCCGATAGAGACCGAGCAAAGCTACTGGGATGCGGTGGAGGCGGGGATGCTGGAGGTGGTCTACGGCAAGCGCGGCACCGCCAAACAGCTGGCCAAGGGCATCCGTTACCAGATGGCGGGCAAGACAGGCACCGCCCAGGTCATTGGCATCGCCCAGGGGTCGGTCTACAAGGAGGATGAGGTCGACGAGCGGCATCGCCATCACGGCCTGTTCGTCGCCTTTGCGCCGGTCGAGGCGCCTACCATCGCCGTTGCCATCATCGTCGAAAACGGTGGCGGCAGTGGCGCCGCTTCGCCGGTGGCGCGCCGGGTGATCGACACCTGGTTGCTCGGCAGCTCCGACTTCGAGATCGCCGCCGATGGGTGATTACGTTCGCCAGATGCCCCACTACGGGAGCGCCGACCTGGCGCGCCGCCCGGGTCTGGCCGCTCGCCTGCACATCGACCTGCCGCTGCTGTTGCTGCTGTTCGCGCTCACCGGCTACGGCCTGTTTGTGCTGTACAGTGCCTCCGGGCAGGACATGGGCGCGGTGTTGCGGCAGAGCAAGTATTTCGGCGTGGCCTATTTCGTGATGTTCGCTGCGGCCCAGATCGGTTTGCCGCGCTATACCCGCTGGGCGCCCTGGTTATACCTTGTCGGTGTGGTGCTGCTGCTGGGGGTGATGTTTTTCGGGGTCGGCGCCAAGGGCGCGCAGCGCTGGCTGGATCTCGGCGGCTTCCGTTTCCAGCCCTCGGAGGTGATGAAGTTACTGGTGCCGATGGCGGTGGCCTGCTTTCTCGCCGAGCGTCGTTTGCCGCCGCGTTTCGGGGTCATTTTGCTGGGACTGCTTATCGTTGTGGTGCCCGCGGCGCTGATCCTGCAGCAGCCCGACCTCGGCACCGCGCTACTTATCGCGGCCAGCGGCCTGTTCGTACTGTTCCTGGCGGGTATCGGCTGGCGCTACATCTTCGGCGCGGTGGTCCTCGCCGCGGCTTCCGCCTGGCCCGCCTGGCAGTATGTGCTCAAGGAATACCAGAAGCAGCGTATTCTCACCCTGCTCAACCCCGAGAGTGACAAGCTGGGAGCGGGCTGGAACATCATCCAGTCGAAAACTGCGATCGGCTCCGGCGGATGGCTGGGCAAGGGCTGGACCTCGGGCACCCAGTCGCAGCTGGATTTCCTGCCGGAGAGCCACACCGACTTTATTATCGCCGTGCTGGCAGAGGAGTTCGGGTTGCGCGGTGTGCTGATCCTGCTGGCGCTCTACCTGCTGATCCTGGGTCGCGGGTTCTGGATCGGGTACCAGGCACAGACCAGTTTTGGCCGACTGATGGCGGGCAGCCTGACGCTCACCTTCTTCGTCTATGTGTTTGTTAATATGGGTATGGTTGCGGGCCTGCTGCCCGTGGTCGGGGTGCCGCTGCCGCTGGTGAGTGCCGGCGGTACAGCGCTGGTCACCCTGATGGCCGGCTTCGGCATCCTGATGGCAGTAAGTACCGAAAAGCGAATGGTCGTTCGCTGAATGCAAGAGGTTACAAATGATAAGTAGTAAGGCGTGGAGTGCACGGGGCTGGAAGTGGGTTCCCCTGGTGGCCTGTCTTTGGCCAACGATATCCTGCGCGGCGGGAGAGGATTACGCGGCAAATCCCCAGGCGCTCAAGCTGGTCGACCAGATGGTCGCGGAAGATGGTTTCCAGCGTGAGGAACTGATTTCCCTGCTCGGTGACGCCCGGCGCCAGGAGTCGATTCTGGAAGCCATCGCCCGCCCCGCAGAGAAAGCCAAGCCCTGGTATGAATACCGCAAGATATTCCTAACTCCGAAACGGGTCAGCGAGGGCGTGGCGTTTTACCGCGAGCACCGCGATACCCTGGTCAAGGCGGAGCAGGAAACCGGCGTTCCCGCTGCAATTATCGTCTCGATCATTGGCGTAGAAACCCACTACGGGCGGATCATGGGCGGCTACCGGGTACTCGATGCGCTGGCCACGCTGGCCTTCGACTATCCCCGGCGCTCGGAGTTTTTCACCGAAGAGTTGCGCAACTACCTCATCCTCACCCGCGAGCAGGGCATGGATCCGCGCAAATTGAAGGGCTCCTACGCCGGCGCCATGGGCTACGGGCAGTTCATGCCGAGCAGCTACCGCTCCTATGCGCTCGATTTCGACGCCGACGGTGTCGCGGATATCTGGGCCAACCCGGTCGACGCCATCGGCAGCGTGGCCAATTACTTCAAGGCCCATGGCTGGAGCCCGGGTTCGACAGTGGTGGTGCCGGCGCGCAAGGAAGGGGCGGTACCCGCGGATATGTTCAGCGAAGGGCGCTCCCTGCAGCCGCGCTACACCATCGCAGAATTCAGTGCCGCGGGGCTGGTAGCGCAGGTGGCGGTCGCTGGGGACGAGGAGGCCATCGGCCTCGATTTCGAGCTGGAAGAGGGCCATGAGTACTGGCTCGGCCTGCACAATTTTTACGTGATCACGCGTTACAACCACAGCGCCAAGTATGCAATGAGCGTTTACCAGCTGAGCCTTGAGATCGCCGCCGGGGTGGCGGAGTGAGCGCTTTATGCCGTGTCGCCGCCGGCCTTGTGGTCCTGCTGGCGATCCAGGGCTGTAGCAGCACGCAGGAAAAGCCGGCCGAAAGCAGCCCGGCGGTGTCGTCGGGTGACGCCTACCAGGCTTCGCGTTACAGCCGCGACCGGGACGGCGCTCCCCTGCGCGCGATTACCCCGGAGCAGGTCGCTGACGCGGTGCCGCGGCCGGACCCGATCCTCGCCGTGGGCAATCGCAGCCCCTACGCCGTGTCCGGGGTGGAGTATGAAATCCTCGATCACTACCAGGACTACCGGGAGCAGGGTGTCGCCTCCTGGTATGGCGCCAAGTTCGATGGTCACGCCACCTCCAACGGGGAAATCTTCGACGTCTACGCCGCCTCTGCGGCGCACCGCACCCTGCCCATCCCGGTATTCGCGACGGTGACCAACCTGGAGAACGGCAAAAGGGTTGTCGTACGCGTCAACGACCGCGGGCCCTTCCACAGTGAGCGCCTGATCGACCTCTCCTACGGGGCCGCGGTGAAGCTCGGCTTTGCCAACCAGGGCACTGCACTGGTGGAGGTCGCGGTGATCGATGTCACCGGGGTCGACGACCTGCGCGAGGCACCGGGCGGGCACTATCGGTACCTGCAGCTCGGTGCCTTCGGCTCCAGGGACGCGGCCCATCGCCTGCAGGGCGAATTGCAGGCCTTCGTCCAGGCGCCGGTGTTTCTGAGTGAGGTGGATGTCTCCGGTACAACCATGTACCGCGTGCGTATCGGGCCGGTGGCCAATGGCGACGAGCTGGTGCTGGTGCAGCAGCAGCTGCGCGACGGGGGGTATCCCGAGGGACAGCCCCTCCCCTGACGCTGCGAACTGCGCTGCGGGCTGCCGCTTTCTTCCGCTGCCGTGGCGCATGCGTTACCATGCGCCATCCAGTTTCACCGCGCACCGGAGTGCCCCCCATCACCATGAAGCGCCTTGTATTGCCCCTCGTTCTGTTCCTTTCGACCTTTGGCGCCACAGCTTCACCGATACCCGATCCGCCCCAGCTGGATGCCAGGGCCTACATCCTGATGGACGCCGATAGCGGCGCGGTACTGGCCCAGCTCAACGCCGACGAACGCCTGCCGCCGGCCAGCCTGACCAAGATGATGACCAGCTACGTGCTGGCCAACGAGATCCACGCCGGGCGTATCAGCCGTGACGATACCGTCACCGTCAGCGAAAATGCCTGGTCGCAGAACCCGCTCTTCGAGGGCTCGTCCCTGATGTGGATCGAGCCGGGCAAGGATGTCGCCATCGCCGACCTCGAGCGGGGCATTATCATCTCCTCCGGCAACGACGCCTGTGTCGCCGTGGCCGAGCATGTCGCCGGCAGCGAGGAAGTATTTGCGGAGATGATGAATCGCGAGGCCCAGCGCCTGGGCATGCACGATACCCACTACACCAACTCCCACGGCCTGCCCGATCCCGAGCTGTACACGACGGCCCGCGACCTGGCCCTGCTGGCCCGGGCGACGATCAAGGACCACCCGGTGCAGTACCCGATCTACAAGGAGCGGGAGTTCACCTACAACGGCATCCGCCAGTACAACCGCAACACCCTGCTGGCCCAGGATTCCAGCGTCGATGGCCTGAAAACCGGGCACACCAAGGAGGCCGGTTACTGCCTGGTGGCTTCCGCCCAGCGCGAGGCGATGCGCCTGGTCTCCGTCGTCCTGGGGACGAAATCGACCAAGGCCCGGGCGGCGGAATCCCGCAGCCTGCTGAATTACGGCTTCCGCTTCTTCGAAACCAGCACGGTACTGCAGGCGTCCAAAGAACTTGCCGCGCCGCGTGTCTGGAAGGGCGTGGTGGACCAGGTCGCGGTGGGCGTGCCGGAGGAGGTCCTGCTCACCCTGCCGCGCGGGCGCAGCGCGGACGTGCAAACCGAGCTCACCCTGCAGCCGGAGATCGAGGCACCTCTGGCCCAGGGCGATGTGCTCGGCAAGGTGCAACTGACGCTCGACGGTGAGCCGGTGTACACCGGCGACCTGGTCGCGCTGGTGCCGGTGGAGCAGGGCGGTATCTTCTCCCGCCTCTGGGACATGGTGCTGATGTGGATCAACCGCTTGTTCAAGGTCTAGGGTGGGCAGCGCTGTGACTGAGCAGGAACCACCCAAGATAGAATTTCCCTGCGAGTACCCGATCAAGGTGCTCGGGCGGGCCAGTGACAGTTACGAAACCGTGGTGTTCGAGGTCTTCGAGCGCCACGCCCCGGGCTTTGACCGCGACAAGGTCACCCAGCGCGCCAGCGGCAAGGGCACCTTCACGGCCATTACCGTGATCATCATCGCTACCGGCACCGATCAACTGGAAGCACTGCACTCTGACCTGATGGCCACCGGCCAGGTGCAGATGGTTATCTGATGGCGATCAATACCCGCGAAATCGGCGTGGCGGAGTACCTGACGGTGCTCGACGCCATGCGCGAATTTACCGAAACCCGCAATGCGGACAGCGTGGACGAGCTCTGGCTGCTGCAACACCCAAGGGTGTTTACCCAGGGGCAGGCGGGCAAGGCCGAGCACGTGCTGGCCCCGGGTGATATCCCCGTGATCCAGGTCGATCGCGGTGGTCAGGTCACCTACCACGGCCCGGGGCAGTGGGTGATCTACCTGCTGGTGGACGTCAAGCGTCGCGGCATGGGCGTGCGCGCGCTGGTTACCTTGATCGAAGAAAGTATCGTCGCCCTGCTGGCGGAGTACGGCATCGAGGCCGCGGCCAGGCCCGATGCGCCGGGTGTCTACGTCAACGGTGACAAGATCGCCTCGCTGGGCCTGCGGGTGCGGCGCGGTTGCACCTACCACGGGTTGTCCCTCAACGTGGATATGGACCTCGAGCCCTTCCAGCGCATCAATCCCTGCGGCTACGAGGGGTTGCAGGTTACCTCCATGGCCAGGCTGCTGCCGGATGCCGAGCTCGATATGGATGCTATCGGTCGACGCCTGCTGGGCATTCTCGCCGAGCGCCTCGGCTAGCTTCGGCCCCCGGCCTACCCCTATCTCCTTACCGGCCGCTTCTGCAGCTTTCGCTGCAGGGTGCGCCGGTGCATGCCGAGTGCCCTGGCCGTCGCGGAGATGTTACCGCTGTTGTCCGTGAGCACGCGCTGGATGTGCTCCCATTCCAGGCGCTCCACCGAAATCGGCTCTGCCGGCACCTGCGCTGGCGCGGTGTCCGCCTGGTCGTCAAAGGCGGCGAGAATCTCGTCGATGCCCACCGGTTTGCACAGGTAATTGAGGGCGCCGGCCTTGGTCGCCTCCACCGCGGTGGCAATGCTGGAATAGCCGGTGAGGATCACCAGCCTGGTCAGCGGGGCCGCCGCGAGCAGCTGCGGCAGGATGACCAGGCCAGAGGTTCCGGGCATGTTGAGGTCGAGGAGAATGTGGCTGGGCTGCAGCTCGGCACAGTCCGCGGCAGCCTGGAGGGGGTCGTGACAGCGATGTACCGCAAAACCGCGCCGGGTGAGCCCGCGCGCCATCACCTCGGTGAACGTGGGGTCGTCGTCAACCAGCAGGAAGCGGCCGCGCTCCGTCACGCCTGCGCTCCAGGCAGGGGGAGGCGCAGTGTGGCGATGGCTCCGCTGCCATCCGGCGCGTTGCGCAACTCCAGTCGGCCGCCGAAGCGCTCCACCGTGGCGTGGCTCAGCAGCAGGCCAATGCCGAGGCCGTTGCGGCCGGGGTGGACGACCGGTTTGCCAAGGGTTTCGAGTATCTCCGCTGCCACGCCGCGACCGAGATCCCTGACCTCGATGCTCAGCTCCCGTGGCGACCAGTCGTAGTGGATGTCCACGCTCGGTGAGCCGGCATCGGCGGCGTTGTTGAGCAGATTTTCCAGCGTTTGTGCCAAAGTGGAGTCGACGCCGAGTGTCGGCGTCGGGCCGCTGCCGTCACGGTGGATCCGGTAGCTTACGCTCGGCCGGCGCACCGACCAGCGCGCTACCGTATCCTCGACGAAGCGCTGTGCGCTGACGGTCTGGCTGTCGTCGCCCTCGGCGGCCTCCGCGGTCCGGGTGAGCGATGCCAGGGTGCTGCGACACTGCTGCAGTTGCTGCTGCAGGGTCGCGCAGTCAGCACGCAGGTCGGGGCTGAGGTTCTCGGCCGCCAGCATTTCGTCCACCAGGATTTTCATCGTCGCCAGCGGTGTGCCCAGTTCATGGGCGGTGCCGGCGGCGAGACTGGCGACTGCGAGGATCTGGTCGTGGCGCAGGCGCTGCTCCCGCTGGCTGGTGACGCGGGCTTCCTGCAGGCGCAGTTGCGCCGCCATCCGGACCACGAAGAAGGCAATCAGCGCGGCGCTGAAGAGAAAGTTGAACCACATCCCGAGGATGTGGATCTGGCTGTTCATCTGCTGGCCGTGTCCGGCGTGGGGAGAGAAAAGCGGGAAAGGACGGTAGTGGTAGAGCAGCAGGCTGTAGGCGGCGAGGCCAGCGCCGGCAACGATCCAGGTATAGCGCCAGGGCAGGAGGGCGGCGGAGGCAACCAGTGGCACGATGTAGTAGGAAATAAACGGGTTGCTGGCGCCGCCGGTGAAGTACATCAGCGCGCTCCAGCCGAGGATGTCACAGAGGAACTGGGCCAGGAACTCCGCGTCAGACACTGGCCAGCGCTTCTCCAGGCGCCAGAAACTGGCAATGGTCAGGACCCCGAAGGCGGCCAGGCTGAGCCCGAGCCCGGTGAGATTCTCGGTGGTACGGCTGACACTCAGTACATAGGCGAGCACACCGGTCTGGCCGAGCAGGGCAACGCAGCGCATGAACAGCAGGCTGCGCAGGTTGTCCAGGCTGGGGGAGAAGGGGGAGGTTTGGGCTTCGCTGGTCACCGCCGCATTATACGGCGCGAGCTCGCCCCGCGGCAGCGGCAAATCGTCGCAGCGTTCCCGAGTGCCCGGGGAGGGCGTATAATCCGCGCTTTTTCACGGAACCCCCAGCATGTCCGATCTCGGCAAGGCCATCGCGTCGCGGCGCACCTTCGCGATCATCTCGCACCCGGACGCCGGTAAGACCACGATTACCGAAAAACTGCTGTTGCTCGGCCAGGCGATCCAGGTGGCGGGGAGCGTCAAGGGCAAGCGCGGCCCACACGCCACCTCCGACTGGATGAGCATGGAGCAGGAGCGCGGTATCTCTGTGACCTCCTCGGTAATGCAGTTTCCCTACCGCGGCCGCACGGTCAACCTGCTGGATACGCCCGGCCACGAGGACTTCTCCGAGGATACCTACCGCACCCTGACCGCTGTCGATTCGGCGCTGATGGTCATCGACGGAGCCAAGGGTGTCGAGGACCGCACCATCAAGCTGATGAACGTCTGCCGCTTGCGCGATACGCCGATCTTCAGCTTCGTCAACAAGATGGACCGGGACATACGCGACCCGATCGAGTTGCTGGATGAGATCGAGGAGGTGCTCGACATCCAGGGCGCGCCGATCAACTGGCCCATCGGCATGGGTGGCCTGTTCAAGGGGGTCTACAACCTCTACACCGACACAATCCATGTCTATACACCAGGCCAGGGCAGCGTGCTGGCAGAAGACAAGCGGATTGCCGGGCTCGAGTCCACGCAGGCGAGAGAACTGCTGGGTAGTGACTATGATGCCTTCGTCGAGGAGATAGATCTGGTCCGTGGCGCCAGCCACGAGTTCGATCTCGAGGCCTTCCTCGCCGGCAAGCTCAGCCCGGTGTTTTTTGGCACGGCGCTGGGCAACTTCGGCGTGCGGGAAATGCTCGACGACTTCGTCGAGTGGGCGCCGCCGCCCCTGGACAGGGACACGACCGAGCGCAGGGTAGGGGCCAACGAGGCTGACTTCAGCGGCTTCGTGTTCAAGATCCAGGCCAACATGGACCCGCGCCACCGGGACCGTATCGCCTTCCTCCGGGTCTGCTCGGGGCGCTACGAAAAAGGTATGAAGATGCGCCATACCCGTATCGCCAAGGATGTGAAGATTGCCGACGCGGTGACCTTCAAGGCGGGTGAGCGGGTGTTGGTGGAAAGTGCGGTGTCCGGTGACATCATCGGCCTGCACAACCACGGTACGATCCAGATCGGCGACACCTTTACCGCAGGCGAGGAGTTGCAGTTCACCGGCATACCCCACTTCGCCCCGGAACTGTTCCGGCGTATCCGGCTGAAGGACCCGATGAAGTCCAAGCAGCTGCAAAAGGGCCTGCAACAGCTGTCCGAAGAGGGGTCTACCCAGGTTTTTGCGCCGATCAGCTCCACCGACCTGATTGTCGGGGCGGTCGGGCAGCTGCAGTTCGAGGTAGTGTCCTACCGGCTGAAAGACGAATACAAGGTCGAGGCGATGTACGAACCGGTCAATGTCTACACCGCCCGCTGGGTCTACTGCGCTGACCCGCGCAAGCTGGAGGAGTTTCGCAAGAAGGCCTCCGACCAGCTGTCAATCGACGGGGGTGGTTACCTCACTTACCTGGCACCTACCCGCGTCAACCTTGCTCTGATGGAAGAGCGCTGGCCGGACATCGAGTTCCGGGCCACCCGGGAGCACTGATCCCGTCTATCGGTAGGCGTGGTTTACTTCCGAGAGCTGCTCATTCAGCGTGAGCAGGTCCCAGAGCCAGCCAACGAGGAAGAGTCCGCCAGTGCAGAGGTAAATGATGCCGGTGATCCATTTGCCCATGTACATCCGGTGCAGGCCGAAGAAGCCGAGGAATACCAGCAGGATCCAGCACAGGTTGTAATCGACCGGGCCGGGGATGTAGCGATCATCGGCATCGCGCGCCATGGAGGGGATCAGGAAGAGGTCGATGATCCAGCCGATGAACAGGAGCCCGAGGGTAAAAAACCAGATGGCGCCACTGATCCGGCGGCCGTAGAAAAAGCGGTGGGCACCCATAAAACCAAAGATCCACAGGAGATACCCCATCAGGACTGAGTGGCTGCTGCCTGGATTGTTCACTTGTTGTCCTCTCCTTCAACTCGCGGGTATAGTCTGGGCAAGCTGCCACCCGAGTCATCAATGCCGGTCACGACGACAGATTCGCAGAACAGCAGCGGGAAAGGAAGCAGGAAGCGGCAAGAGGCGCTGCGGGAGCGGTGAGTGACGGGCCGCGGCAAATACAATACGGGTGATGGGTGATGACCTACGAAGACCTCAAACTTGAGCTTGAAGCGCGGCTGGCGGAGATGCAGGGCAGATTGGCCAGCATCAAGCACGAGGTAACCCGCGGCCATTCGGGCGACTCCGCCGAACAGGCCCAGGAGCGTGAAAACGACGAGGTGATCGACGCTATCGGCAACGAGACGCGCCAGTCGCTGCGGGAGATTCAGGAGGCCCTGGACAAGATCGCCGAGGGTACCTACGGTGAGTGTGACGTCTGCGGCGAGGAAATTGGTATCGCCCGCCTTCGCGTGCGGCCCCAGGCCACCCGCTGCGTGCGCTGCGCCGACTGAGCCGCGCCCTCTCTCCTGCTCTTCCTTCATCTATATGCCGATTGCCGGTAACCTGAGGCGCAATAACGAAGTCGTGTGCCGGGCCTGGCATCGGCAAAAATTGCCAAATTTCACCACTGCCCCCACTGGTTTACCGGGCTGATTCGGGTATAGTTCCCGCCCGTTGTCGCCCCGCAGTGCGGGCGACTGGATACCGGAAAAATATTACGCTAACCGCCTTGACTCCTAGCAGGGTGGTCATTAGAATTCGCGTTCCTTTTTTCGGGGGGTTCCCTAGCGGGCCTCTGGTTTTTTATTCATTGGAGTTAGGTCAGGTGCAGAACCAGCGTATTCGTATCCGCCTCAAGGCTTTTGACCATCGACTGATCGATTCTTCGACTCAGGAGATTGTGGAAACTGCGCGCCGTACAGGTGCCCAGGTCAAGGGGCCGATCCCCCTTCCCACCCGGAAGGAAAAATACACCGTGCTGATTTCTCCGCACGTAAACAAGGATGCACGTGACCAGTACGAAATCCGTACCCACAAGCGTCTGTTGGACATCGTGGAGCCTACTGAAAAGACAGTAGATGCCCTGATGAAGCTCGACCTGGCAGCAGGTGTAGAAGTACAGATTAGTCTTGGTTAACGAGATTTCGTAGCAAGACCTGCCCGGTCGCCAGCCAGCTTCCGGGTGTGTAACAACCCCGCGGCGGCAGGTGCCGGGTGGGGAAGGCCATAGAGGGTTATCAGCCCCGTACACTGAGAGGTTAGCAAAAATGGCTATTGGCTTAGTCGGCCGTAAGTCCGGTATGACCCGTGTGTTTACCGAAGACGGCGTATCCATTCCAGTAACCGTAGTGGAGGTTTCTCCAAACCGCGTTACTCAAATCAAAGAGCTCGAATCCGACGGATATCGGGCGATTCAGGTCACGGCGGGCAACCGCAAGGCCTCAAAAGTGAGTAAATCTGAAGCCGGGCACTTCGCGAAGGCGGGTGTCGAGGCTGGCAGCGGTCTGTGGGAATTCCGTCTGGAGGATGCCGATGAGGCGTTTGAGGTTGGCGCTGAGCTGACTGTAGAGCGTTTCGAGGCTGGCCAGAAAGTTGATGTGGCGGGCAAGTCCAAGGGCAAGGGTTTCCAGGGTGCTGTCAAGCGCTGGAACTTCCGTACCCAGGACGCGACTCACGGTAACTCCCTGTCCCATCGTGCTCCGGGTTCCATCGGTCAGTGCCAGACCCCTGGTCGGGTCTTCAAGGGCAAGAAAATGGCCGGTCACATGGGTGCCGAACAGGTAACTACCCAGGGCCTGGAAGTCGTACGTGTCGATGCTGAGCGCAACCTGCTCCTCATCAAGGGTGCCGTTCCCGGTGCGCCTGGTGGTCAGGTTATCGTCCGCCCGAGCGTCAAGGCATAAGGTTAGGGGGTCTCTAACGTGGAATTGAATGTTGTTAAGCCGGGCAATGTCGATGCGGGTAAGGTATCCGTCTCCGATGTCGCCTTCGCTAAAGAGTACAACGAGGATCTGGTTCACCAGGTTGTGACTGCCTATCTGGCCGGCGCCCGTCAGGGCACGCGTGCCCAGAAGACCCGCTCCGAGGTCTCCGGTGGTGGCAAGAAGCCCTGGCGTCAGAAGGGCACCGGTCGTGCTCGCGCAGGTACCATCCGTTCGCCGATCTGGCGCACCGGTGGCGTGACCTTCGCGGCCAAGCCCCAGGATCACTCGCAGAAAGTAAACCGCAAGATGTATCGCGCCGCGCTGCGCACCATCATGTCCGAGCTGGCCCGCCAGGATCGCCTGATCGTGGTCGAGAGCCTGGACATTGAGCAGCCCAAGACCAAGCTTCTGCTGAAGCAGCTGGGTGAATACGGTGTCGACAACGCGCTGATCGTCTCTGCGGATGTAGGTGAGAACCTGTACCTGGCGGCACGCAATCTGCACAAGATTGATGTGCGTGACGTCGACGGCGTGGACCCGGTCAGCCTGATCTCTCACGAGAAGGTAATGGTCACGGTTGACGCTGTGAAGAAGATTGAGGAGATGCTGGCATGAACCCCGAGCGCGTATTCCAGGTGCTGGTAGGTCCGCACGTATCTGAAAAGGCGGCTATCGCTGCCGATGCCAACAACCAGTTCGTCTTCAAGGTTGCGGTTGATGCGACCAAGCTGGAGATCAAAAAGTCGGTTGAGCAGCTGTTCAAGGTGAAAGTGGATAGCGTCCGGACCATCAAGGTCAAGGGCAAGACGAAGCGTAACCGTTTCGGCCTCAGCACCAAACCGACATGGAAAAAGGCATATGTACGACTGGAGCAAGGTCAGGACATCGACTTTGCGGCAGTTGAGTAAGGAGTCGGATTAAAATGGCAGTTCTGAAGAGCAAACCAACTTCGCCCGGTCGTCGCCACGTAGTACGCGTTGTTGACGCGACCCTGCACAAGGGTGCTCCCTATGCGCCGCTGCTGGAAAAGCAGAGCCGCAACGGTGGCCGCAACAACAACGGCCGGATCACTACCCGTCACATTGGTGGTGGTCACAAGCAGCACTACCGGGTAATCGACTTCAAGCGTAACAAGGACAGCATTCCGGCCAAGGTAGAGCGCCTGGAATACGATCCGAACCGCTCCGCCCACATCGCGCTGCTGCTGTACGCCGATGGCGAGCGCCGCTACATCATCGCGCCGAAAGGTGTGCAGGCTGGTGATCAACTCCAGTCTGGCGCGGCTGCGCCGATCAAGGTCGGCAACTGCCTGCCACTGCGCAACATCCCGGTGGGTAGCGTGGTTCACGGTGTTGAGCTGAAGCCTGGTAAAGGTGCCCAGTTGGCCCGTTCCGCTGGTGCTTCTGTCCAGCTGGTGGCCCGCGAAGGTCAGTACGCGACCATCCGTCTGCGCTCCGGCGAAATGCGCAAAGTGCTGGTAGACTGCCGCGCCACCATGGGCGAAGTCTCTAATAGCGAGCACAGCCTGCGCAAGCTCGGCAAGGCTGGTGCTGCGCGCTGGCGCGGTGTTCGCCCGACGGTTCGTGGTGTGGCCATGAACCCGGTGGATCACCCGCACGGTGGTGGTGAAGGTCGTACCTCCGGTGGCCGTCATCCGGTCAGCCCCTGGGGTACCCCGACCAAAGGTTACAAGACCCGCAAGAACAAGCGCACTGACAAGCTTATCGTGCGCCGTCGCGGTAAAAAGTAATTGCGATCGTAAGTATCGAGAGTAGAGGAAAGAGATTGTGCCGCGTTCACTGAAGAAAGGTCCGTTTATCGACCTGCACCTGATGAAGAAGGTAGAAGCCGCTGTCGAAGCCAACGATCGCCGTCCGATTAAAACCTGGTCGCGTCGTTCGATGGTCTCCCCCGATATGGTGGGCCTGACCATTGCCGTACATAACGGTCGTCAGCACGTACCCGTCCTGATCAACGAGGACATGGTTGGCCACAAATTGGGTGAGTTTGCGGTAACGCGCACCTTCAAGGGCCACATTGTAGACAAGAAGGCGAAGCGCTAAGCGCCTGAGAGGTTGAGGAAATGGAAGTAGCAGCAAGACTGAAAGGCGCGCGTATTTCTGCGCAGAAAGCCCGTCTGGTCGCTGACCAGGTCCGCGGCTTGCCTGTGGAAAAAGCGCTGGACCTGCTGGAATTCAGCAACAAGAAAGCGGCACAGATCGTCAAGAAGGTACTCGATTCTGCGATCGCCAATGCCGAAAACAATGAAGGCGCCGATGTGGACGAACTGAAAGTCTCTACCGTCTTTGTTGATGAAGGTATGACTATGAAGCGCCTGCGTCCCCGTGCCAAGGGTCGCGCAGACCGTATTTTCAAGCGTAGCTGTCACATTACCGTGAAAGTCGCAGACGGCGAAGGCTAAGGAACAGGAGACGACCATGGGTCAGAAAGTACATCCCGTCGGAATCCGTCTGGGTATCGTCAAGGATCACAATTCGATCTGGTACGCCGACAGCAAGAACTACTCCAAGCAGCTGATTACTGACCTGGAAGTTCGCCGGTACATCGAAAAAGCGCTGGAAAATGCGTCTGTGAGCCGAGTCGTGATCGAGCGCCCGGCGCAGACTGCACGTATCACCATCCACACCGCGCGCCCCGGTATCGTTATCGGTCGCAAGGGTGAGGACGTAGATGCCCTGCGCAAGGTGCTGGCTGAGAAGATGGGTGTGCCTGTGCACATCAACATCGAAGAGATCCGCAAGCCCGACCTGGATGCGAAGCTGGTTGCCCAGAACGTTGCCCAGCAGCTGGAGCGTCGTGTCATGTTCCGCCGCGCAATGAAGCGCGTGGTACAGAACGCCATGCGCCAGGGCGCCGAAGGCATCAAGATTCAGGTGAGCGGCCGCCTTGGTGGTGCAGAGATTGCCCGTACCGAGTGGTACCGCGAAGGCCGTGTGCCCCTGCACACCCTGCGCGCAGACATTGACTACGCCACGTACGAAGCGTCTACCACCTACGGCATCATCGGTGTGAAGGTTTGGATCTTCAAGGGTGAGGTGATTGGCGGCGACAGCGCCTCCGAGAGCACCCGGAAAACAGCTACTAATTAAGGGTTACGCAGATGCTTCAACCAAAGCGTACAAAATTCCGCAAGACGATGAAGGGCCGCAACCGCGGTCTGGCCCATCGCGGCAGCAAGGTGAGCTTCGGTGAGTTCGGTTTGAAGGCCACTGGCCGCGGCCGTATCACTGCCCGTCAGATCGAAGCAGCCCGTCGTGCGATGACCCGTCACATCAAGCGTGGCGGTAAAATCTGGATTCGTGTCTTCCCGGACAAGCCGATCACCGGCAAGCCCCTGGAAGTGCGTCAGGGTAAAGGTAAGGGTAACGTTGAATACTGGGTGGCCCAGATTCAGCCCGGCAAAGTGCTTTACGAAGTGCAGGGTGTTTCTGAGGAACTGGCGCGTGAAGCGTTCACCCTGGCTGCGGCCAAGATCCCCGTTGCCACAACATTTGTTAAACGGTCGGTGATGTGATGAAAGCTAGCGAATTGCGTGAAAAGTCCGTTGAGGACCTGAACAAGCAGCTGCTCACCCTGCGTGAGGAGCAGTTCAAGCTGCGCATGCAGAAGTCTACTGGTCAGCTGGGGCAGTCTCACCTGCTTCGCGAGAACCAGCGTGATATCGCACGCGTCAAGACTGTTCTTACTCAGAAGGCAGGTGAATGAGCATGTCAGGTACAGAGAAACGTATCCGCACGGCTACAGGCCGCGTCGTCAGCAACAAGATGGACAAGACGATCACTGTACTGATCGAGCGTCGGGTCAAGCACCCGGTGTACGGCAAGTACATCACCCGCTCTTCCAAGATCCATGCTCACGATGAGAACAATGAGTGCGGTATTGGCGACACTGTGAAAGTGATTGAGTCACGTCCGCTTTCCAAGACCAAGACCTGGAAGCTCCAGGAAGTGGTAGAAAGCGCCGCTCAGGTCGGTTAAGCGCAGGATAGTGTGCGGCGTGAGCCGCAGTTTGGAGTAGAAGATGATTCAGACACAGTCGTATTTGGAAGTCGCAGACAACAGCGGCGCTCGCCGTGTGATGTGCATCAAGGTGTTGGGTGGCTCCAAGCGTCGCTACGCGCGTGTTGGTGACCTGATCAAGGTAACCGTGAAGGAAGCGATTCCCCGCGGCAAAGTGAAAAAAGGCCAGGTGATGACTGCAGTGGTCGTGCGTACCCGTAAAGGTGTGCGTCGCGCCGATGGCTCCCTGATCAAGTTTGACGACAACGCGGCAGTTCTGCTGAACAACCAGCAAGCGCCCATCGGCACCCGTATCTTCGGGCCGGTAACTCGCGAGCTGCGCGGCGAAAAGTTTATGAAGATCATTTCTCTGGCCCCGGAAGTCATCTAGGCCGGCCAGCAGGAGAGGAAAGGAAATGTTGAAGATCAAGCGCGATGACGAAGTGATTGTTCTTGCCGGTAAGGACAAGGGCAAACGCGGCAAGGTTCGCAAAGTGCTGGATGACAACCGCGTGATTGTCTCCGGTATTAACATGGTTAAGAAGCACACCCGCCCCAACCCGCAGGCAGGTGTCGCTGGCGGCATCGTGGAAAAGGAAGCCCCTATCCAGGTGTCAAACGTCGCGATCTTCAACCCCGCCTCAGGTAAAGCTGATCGCGTGGGCTTCAAGGTCGACGGCGACAGCAAGATCCGTATTTACAAGTCCAGTGGCGAAGCAATCAGCTGAGCCGCGAGCTGGTCAAAGGGCTAACAGGTAAAAGACATGGCAACGTTGAAAGACAAGTACAAGAGCGAGATCGCTCCCCAGTTGAAAGAAGAGCTGGGCCTGAGCAACGTGATGGAAGTGCCGCGCATCACCAAGATCACCCTGAACATGGGTGTGGGTGAGGCCATTGGTGACAAGAAAGTGCTCGAAGCCGCAATTGCGGACATGGAAGCCATCGCTGGTCAGAAGGCGGTGATCACCAAGGCGCGTAAATCCATCGCTGGCTTTAAAGTGCGCGAGGGCTGGCCCATCGGCTGTAAAGTGACCCTGCGCTCTGACCGCATGTACGAGTTCCTGGAGCGCCTGATCAGCATTGCGATCCCGCGTATCCGTGACTTCCGCGGTATCAGCCCGAAGTCTTTTGATGGCCGCGGCAATTTTGCGATGGGTGTAACCGAGCAGATCATTTTCCCGGAGATCGAGTACGACAAAGTCGACTCCCTGCGTGGCATGGACATCACCATTACCACCACTGCTCGTACGGACGATGAAGGTCGTGCACTGCTGCGCGCTTTCAACTTCCCACTGAAAGGTTAAGAGGCACAAATGGCTAAGAAATCTATGCTTGCGCGCGAGAAAAAGCGTGCACAACTCGTCGCCAAATACGCCGAAAAGCGCGCCGCGCTGAAGGCCATTCTGGCTGATGTCAACGCCGGTGACGACGAAAAGTGGGATGCGCAGATTGCACTGCAAAAGCTGCCGCGTGACGCCAGCCCGATTCGCCAGCAGCGTCGCTGCCAGGTGACCGGCCGTCCTCACGCTGTGTATCGCAAGTTTGGCCTGTGCCGTAACAAGCTGCGCGAAGCCGCCATGCGCGGTGATGTGCCCGGCCTGGTTAAAGCCAGCTGGTAACGGAGAGTATTTGAAATGAGTATGCAAGATCCGCTGTCAGATATGCTGACCCGTATCCGCAACGCCCAGATGGCTGGCAAGAAAACCGTGGAGATGCCCGGTTCCAAGCTGAAGGCAGCTGTTGCACAAGTTTTGCAGGACGAAGGCTATATCGCTGGTTTCAACGCCAACAACGATTCCGGCAAGCCGCGTCTGGCGATTGACCTGAAATACTTCCAGGGCAAGCCGGTTATCGCTGAAATTGACCGTGTTAGCCGCCCCGGCCTGCGTTCCTACGCCGGCAAGGACGAGCTTCCTTCGGTTCGCGGTGGCCTCGGTGTGGCTATCGTCTCCACCTCTCAGGGTGTTATGACCGATCGCGCGGCGCGTGCCGCTGGCGTCGGCGGCGAAGTGCTTTGCACCGTTTTCTAAACTGATTGAATTGAAGAGCAACCGAAATGTCTAGAGTCGCAAACAATCCGGTAACACTGCCGAGCGGCGTTGAGGTCAAGCAGGACGGAAGTGACCTGACCGTTAAGGGCAGCAAGGGCACTTTGGCGCTTTCCCTGCTCGACGGTGTCAGCGTAAGCCAGGAAGACAATGTTCTGCAGGTCGCTTTCGACAGTGACAAAGCCAAGGCGATGGCGGGTACCACCCGCGCCCTGCTGGCGAACATGGTTAAGGGCGTCAGCGAAGGCTGGGAAAGGAAACTGATTCTGAACGGCGTTGGCTACCGTGCCAGCACGACCGGCAACAAGGTTAACCTGACCGTGGGTCTTTCCCACCCGGTGGAGTACGAACTGCCGGAAGGGATCAGCGCCGAAACCCCGACTCAAACCGAGATCGTGGTTAAAGGTATCGACAAGCAGGCAGTTGGCCAGGTGGCGGCAGAACTCCGCTCCTACCGTCCGCCGGAGCCTTACAAAGGTAAGGGTATTCGCTACGCCGACGAGCACGTGCGGCGCAAAGAAGCCAAGAAAAAGTAGGTAAGTTGAGATGAGTGCAAAAAATGATTCAAGGCTGCGTCGGGCGCGTCGCTCACGGGCCCATATGCGCGGCCTCGGCGTCAACCGCCTGAGCGTGCACCGTACTCCCCGGCACATCTATGCCCAGGTATTTTCACCCCAGGGTGACCGTGTCCTGGCCAGTGCCTCAACTCTGGACGCAGACCTGCGCCAGGGCGCTACCGGCAATATCGATGCCGCAGCCGCTGTTGGCAAGCTGGTCGCTGAGCGTGCCAAGGCCGCTGGCGTAGAGCGTGTAGCGTTCGACCGCGCGGGTTACAAGTACCATGGACGTGTCAAGGCCCTGGCCGACGCCGCCCGTGAAAGTGGACTGGAATTCTAGGGTAGAGATATGGCGTTCAACGAGCAGAAAAAGCAGCAAGTGGAAGGCGACCTCCAGGAGAAACTGGTCCAGGTCAACCGTGTTGCGAAAGTGGTCAAAGGCGGCCGTATCTTCGCTTTCACCGCCCTCACCGTAGTCGGCGATGGTAACGGCCGGGTTGGTTTCGGTCGCGGCAAGGCGCGTGAAGTGCCTGTCGCCATCCAGAAAGCAATGGAAGCCGCTCGCCGCAACATGATCCAGGTGGATCTGAAGGACGGCACCCTGCAGTACCCGGTGAAGGCTGCCCATGGCGCCTCCAAGGTCTACATGCAGCCGGCTTCTGAAGGTACCGGTGTTATCGCCGGTGGTGCAATGCGTGCGGTGCTCGAGATCGCTGGTGTACACAACGTACTTGCAAAATGTTACGGCTCCACCAATCCAGTGAACGTGGTTCGCGCCACTTTCAATGGCCTGCGTGACATGTGCTCCCCGGACGATGTTGCTGCCAAGCGCGGCAAGTCCGTGGAAGAAATTTTGAATTGAGATTTGGGTTGAATCGTCATGGCTAAAGAAACCATCAAGGTTACCCAGGTGAAGAGTATTCACGGGCGCCTGAAAAAGCACCAGGCCTGCGTCGCTGGCCTTGGACTGCGTCGGATCGGCCACACGGTCGAGGTGGAGGACACTCCCTCTGTCCGCGGCATGATCAACAAGGTTAACTACCTGGTTAGGGTTGAGGACTGAACACATGTCTGAACAAATGCGTCTGAACACCCTGAGCCCCGCGCCGGGTGCCAGGAAAGACAGCAAGCGCGTTGGGCGCGGTATCGGCTCCGGTCTCGGCAAAACCGCCGGCCGCGGTCACAAGGGCCAGAAATCCCGTTCCGGTGGCTCGGTTCGCCCCGGCTTCGAGGGTGGCCAGATGCCGCTGCAGAAGCGCCTGCCGAAATATGGTTTTACCTCGCGGATCTCGCGTACTACTGCCCAGGTTCGCCTGTCTGAGCTGAATGCGGTGGATGCCGATGTCGTCGATCTGGAAGCGCTGAAAGCGGCTGACCTGATCAAGCAGGACATCACCCGCGCGCGGGTATTCCTGTCAGGTGAGCTGACCAAGGCCGTAACCGTTAAAGGCCTTGGTGTCACCAAGGGCGCTCGCGAAGCGATCGAAAAGGCCGGCGGGAAAGTCGAGGACTAAATGGCACAGGCTCAAATGCCCCAGGTCAGCAAAGCCGGCATGGGCGAGCTCTTTGCTCGCCTTCGTTTCTTGTTGATGGCGATTATTGTGTACCGCGTCGGTACGCATATTCCTGTACCGGGCATAGATCCTGCTCAACTGGCGGCACTGTTCAACCAGAATCAGGGAACCATTCTCGGTCTGGCGAACATGTTCTCCGGCGGTGCTCTTGAGCGTATGAGTATTCTCGCGCTGGGCATCATGCCTTACATTTCCGCGTCGATCATCATCCAGTTGATGTCGGCGGTGACGCCCCAGCTGGAGGCGTTGAAGAAAGAGGGCGAGTCCGGACGGCGCAAGATCAGCCAGTACACCCGCTACCTGACGGTGGTGTTGGCGATCGTCCAGGCCCTGGGTATGACCGTGGGCATGGCCAATCAGGGCATGGCATACAGCGTTACCCCGCTGTTTTACCTGATTGCCGTCACCTCGCTGGTGACCGGGGCGGTATTTATGATGTGGCTCGGTGAGCAGATCACCGAGCGTGGTGTAGGTAACGGTATTTCCCTGCTGATTTTTGCAGGGATCGTGGCGGGTTTGCCGAGTGCGATCGGCCAGTCACTGGAGCAGGCGCGGCAGGGTGAGCTTAATATCCTGTTCCTGCTGGCTATCCTCGCACTGGCGGTATTCATGATCCTCGCGATCGTGTTTATCGAGCGAGGCCAGCGCCGGATCACCGTTAACTACGCAAAACGGCAGCAGGGGCGCCGGATGTACCAGGCGCAGAGTTCTCACCTGCCGTTGAAGGTGAACATGGCGGGTGTTATCCCGGCGATCTTTGCCAGCAGCATCCTGCTGTTCCCGGCATCCGTCGCGCAGTGGTTCGGTACTTCCGACTCTGCCGACTGGCTGCAGGACCTGGCGGTGATGATCGGCCCGGGCCAGCCGCTGAACATTTTGTTGTTCACCATATTTATTGTGTTCTTCTGCTTCTTCTACACGGCGTTGATGTTTAACCCGCAGGAAGTGGCCGACAACCTGAAGCGCTCCGGTGCTTTTGTACCCGGTATCCGCCCGGGACAGCAGACTGCCAACTACATCGATGGCGTTTTGACCCGCCTCACTGTATTCGGCTCCGCGTATATCGCCATTGTCTGCCTGATCCCGCAGTTCCTGGTGGTTACGGCCAATGTGCCGTTCTACCTCGGCGGTACCTCGCTGCTGATCGTGGTTGTCGTGGTGATGGATTTTATGGCCCAGGTGCAAAGCCACCTGATGTCACAGCAGTACGAGTCTGTGATGAAAAAGGCCAATCTCAAAAACTATGGGAGTGCAGGCCGGCTCCGCTGAGGCGAAAGCGGCCGGCTGTAACGGAGAAAGAACGATGAAAGTACGTGCATCAGTCAAAAAGATGTGCCGCAACTGCAAGGTTGTGCGTCGCAATGGTGTGGTCCGGGTAATCTGCAATACCGATCCCCGCCACAAGCAGCGCCAGGGCTGATTGCCCAGCCACTGCACGGTTGATTTTTAGTAACGATATCGCTAGAATGCTGCGCCTTTCGCGGCGCGCTACCCTTGGTTTTCAGAAAATGATGAAAAATCAGGGGCTTGTAAAACAAGTCTTCTAGCGCGATTTGATTAATTGGAGAGAGTTGAATGGCTCGTATTGCCGGCGTCAACATACCTGATAACAAGCATGCTGTTATCTCTTTGACCTATATCTACGGTATCGGTCGCACCCAGGCCCGTGGCCTCTGCGCCGCTACTGGTATTGCTGAGAATGCCAAGATTGGCGAACTCAGTGAAGAGCAAATGGACGCTCTGCGCGGGAAAGTGGCCGAGATGACCGTCGAAGGCGATCTGCGCCGGGAAATTTCCATGAACATCAAGCGTCTCATGGACCTCGGTTGTAACCGCGGCCTGCGCCACCGTCGCAGCCTGCCGGTTCGCGGTCAGCGTACCAAAACCAATGCGCGCACCCGTAAAGGCCCGCGTAAGCCGATTCGCAAGTAAGGAAACTCCTTAGCGAATCCTTTTTAGTGTAGCTGCACCACAGTGCAGTGTTGATATTAAACAGGAAGTAACACATGGCAAAGCCAGGTGCTAAAAGCACACGTAAGAAAATCACCAAGACTGTCGTGGACGGCATCGCGCACGTTCACGCGTCTTTCAACAATACCATCGTTACCATCACCGACCGTCAGGGCAACACCCTGAGCTGGGCGACTGCTGGTGGTTCCGGTTTCCGCGGCTCGCGCAAAAGCACCCCGTTCGCAGCTCAGGTGGCTGCAGAGCGTGCGGGTGAAGCCGCTAAAGAGTACGGCCTGAAGAACCTGGACGTACAAGTTAAAGGTCCAGGGCCTGGTCGTGAGTCTGCCGTGCGCGCACTCAACGCCTGTGGCTACAAGATCAGCAATATCACCGACGTGACGCCGATTCCGCACAATGGCTGCCGTCCTCCCAAGAAACGTCGCGTGTAAGGCTTACAGGAAGGTATAGACATGGCTCGATATATTGGTCCCAAGTGCAAGCTTTCCCGCCGTGAGGGAACTGACCTGTTCCTGAAAAGCGGTGTGCGTGCACTCGAAAGCAAATGTAAAGTTGAAAACGCCCCCGGTCAGCATGGCGCCCGTCGTGGCCGCCTGTCCGACTACGGTGTACAGCTGCGTGAAAAGCAAAAAGTTCGCCGTATCTACGGCATTCTGGAAAAGCAGTTCCGCAACTACTACAAGGAAGCTGCCCGCCTGAAAGGTGCAACCGGTGAAAACCTGCTGCAGCTGCTGGAATCCCGCCTGGACAACGTCGTTTACCGGATGGGCTTCGGCTCCACCCGCAGCGAAGCTCGCCAGCTGGTTGCCCACAAGTCCATTCTGGTCAATGGCGCGGTAGTCAACATCCCCTCTTACCAGGTGAAGGCGGGAGACGTTATCTCTCTGCGTGAAAAAGCCAAGAAGCAGCTGCGCGTGCAGTCCGCACTGGCACTGGCCGCCCAGCGTGGCGAGCCCGAGTGGCTGGAAGTAAATGCCGACAAACTGGAAGGAACGTTCAAGGCCGTTCCCGATCGTCAGGATCTGTCCTCGGAAATCAACGAGAACCTGATCGTCGAGCTTTACTCCAAGTAATTCACTGAAGAATTAATCCTGGTAATAGGTGCCCCGTATGCAGAGTGCAGTGACAGAATTTCTGACCCCGCGCGTTATCAACGTGGAAGAGAAGGACAGCAAGCGCGCCCAGGTAACCCTGGAGCCCCTCGAGCGTGGTTTTGGCCACACGCTGGGTAACGCCCTGCGTCGCATCCTGCTGTCTTCCATGCCCGGCTGCGCAATCACTGAAGTAGAAATCGATGGTGTGTTGCACGAGTACAGCGCTATTGAAGGTGTGCAGGAGGATGTAATTGAAATCCTGCTGAACCTGAAAGGTATCGCCCTGGTCATGAACGGCAAGGACGAAGCTGAGCTGACTCTGAGCAAAAAAGGCCCCGGTGCGGTTACTGCAGCAGACATCCAGGTCGAGCACGACATCGAAGTGCGCAATCCGGATCATGTGATCTGCCACCTCAATGGTGCCAGTGAAATCAACATGAAGCTGACCGTCGCCCGTGGCCGCGGTTACTCCCCGGCCGACTCTCGCGAGAACGCCGACGAGGAAACCCGTTCTATCGGCCGTCTGCAACTGGACGCGACCTTCTCTCCGGTACAGCGCGTATCCTACGTAGTGGAAGCTGCCCGTGTTGAACAGCGCACCGACCTGGACAAACTGGTTCTGGACCTCGAGACCAACGGTACGATCGATCCGGAAGAGGCCATCCGTCGCGCCGCGACCATCCTCCAGCAGCAGCTGGCGGTGTTCGTCGACCTCGAGAGCGAGTCGGAGTCCGATTTTGTAGAGGAAGAGGATGAGGTAGATCCGATCCTGCTGCGCCCGGTCGACGACCTGGAGCTGACAGTTCGTTCCGCGAACTGCCTGAAAGCAGAGAATATCTACTACATCGGCGACCTCGTGCAGCGCACCGAGGTTGAGCTGCTGAAGACCCCGAACCTCGGCAAGAAGTCGCTGACCGAGATCAAGGATGTACTGGCTTCACGTGGTCTGTCCCTGGGCATGCGCCTGGACAACTGGCCGCCCGCCAGCCTGAAAAACGACGACCGGGTATTGAGCGCCTGATTGCTCCCCGGCCCCAGATAGTCGTGCTGCGATAGCACACAGAAGATAGGATTGGAAAAATGCGTCATCGTCAAAGTGGACGTCAGCTGAACCGCAACAGTGCCCACCGCAAGGCCATGTTCCGCAACATGGCAATCTCACTGGTGGAGCACGAGTTGATCAAAACCACCCTGCCCAAGGCCAAGGAACTGCGCAGCTATGCGGAGCCCCTGATAACCCTGGCGAAAAAGGACAGCGTGGCCAACCGTCGCCTGGCCTTCGACCGCGTTCGCAACAAGGCTGCCGTTGGCAAGCTGTTCAGCGAACTCGGCCCGCGCTACGAGGGTCGCCCCGGCGGCTACATCCGCATCCTCAAGTGCGGCTACCGTGCTGGTGACAAGGCCCCGATGGCATACGTCGAGCTTGTCGATCGCCCGCAGCACGACAGCTACGAGGGTGACGAGGACTGAGTGACAGACTCGCCCTCGAGAATTGAGAAAGCCGGGTTTAACCCGGCTTTTTTTTGCCTCGCGGATGCCGTCCGTCAGGGCTTCCCGCACAACTCCCGGTGCAACTCGACTGCCGTGGTGTCGTGCCAGGGGCCGACCATGACGTTAAGCACCTCGGCGTGGCGAATGGCGCCATTGCCGGCGTACAACAGCCTGTCCCCAATCCGGGTTGGGGCACCTGTATCATCGACGGCGAGGGCGCCTGCGGCGTCGACGGTATCCGCCAGTTGGCCATCGATATACAGTTCCAGGGTAGTCCTGTCCCCGCCGGCCAGGTGACTCACGTCACGGTGGAAGTAGCCGCTGCTGATAATGCTGTGGCAGCCTTCGCTGTCGGCGAGCGCACCACTCAGGGACAGCTCGCCAAAGCGAGCGCTTACCGCCAGGCCCTGGATGCCTATCTCCCAGATATCGCCCTGTGCGGCCAGGCTGCCGCTATAGGGTGAATCAAACGCCACGGCCAGGGTGTGCCCGCCATATCCCGGGGTACGCAGGACGTCGAATCCGCTCATTTCTCCACCCCAATCCTGCGCCGAGTAACGCGTGGGAACGCGATGGATTTCCCTGTGCCATTCGCTGTAACTATCTCGCAGGTCGGCGATATCCGCTTCTGGCGCAGGCGGCGATAGCACAATCTGCGCGGCAGGGTCGGCCTGGTAGTCGTACAGCGCTGGCTCTGCTTCTCCCTCTGCGGGCAGCTTTCCCTGGCGAAGCCGCCAGCGGCCATCCGCGGACAGGATGCTGGATTCGAAGATGTAGTCCCAGAAACGCATCTGGGAGGTGTCGGGTTCACCTCCCAGCAGGGGAAGCAGGCTCCTGCCGTCCAACTCGGCATCGGCGTCGCTGCCCGCGAGTGCCGCCAGGGTCGGGTAGATGTCCATGATGTTCACCGCCGCGTCTATCACCTGGCCGTTGAGTGCTGGATCAGGCAGGCGTATTAGCAGGGGTGTCCGGATACCGCCTTCCAGCAGTGAATTTTTGCTGCCGGGCAGCGGGGAATTACTGTCGACGTACTCACTGGTGCCGCCGTTGTCGCTGAGAAATACGACAAGGGTGTTCCCAGCCGCTGCCGAACTGTCCAGCTCGTGCAGCAATCGCCCGATGTTGCTGTCCAGCTGCTTGACCAGGGCGCGGTAGCGGCCTGCCGGGGTGTCCGGGGACTGGGCGGCGAACGCCGCCGAAGGGGACACGGGACTGTGCGGAGCGTAGTACCAGAGGTTGATGAGCCAGGGCGCTGGCGACGCGCCCAGCTGCTTGAGCGCCTTTAGTGCCTGGTCGGTGAGAATGTCGTTGAGATGGCCCTGAAAGTGCCTTCCGGCTTCCTCGCTACCCTCCAGCCAGGGATTCTCATAGCGCGGCCTGGCCGGAACGAGCTGTCCACCCTGCCGCTGGCCGGCCAGACGCCACTGGTCGAGGAAGCCGAGCCAGTGGTCAAAACCCTGGCGATCGGGCCAGGCGTCACGGAGTGTGTGGCCGAGGTGCCACTTGCCGATATGCCAGGTGGTGTAGCCGGCCTGTTGGAAGTGTTCGGCCAGGGTGACCCGCTCCGCCGGAATACCCCTGCCGCCCGGTAGGAAACCGTTGCGCTCCGGGTACTGGCCGGTGAACAGGGCGGCGCGGGATGCGCTGCAGACTGGTTGGGCATAGTGCCGGGTGAAGCGAACGCCCCGGCGCGCCAACTGGTCGAGGTTGGGAGTTTCAATGGCCGGATTGCCGTTGTTGATCGCCAGGTCGTTGTAACCGAGGTCATCGGCGACGATCAGCAGTATGTTGGGAGGCGGGCGCGCTTCAAGCGGCGCAAAGCTCGGGGCGGGCGCGGACAGCGGGGCGGCGCTGACCGGGCTTGTTCCCTCGGGTGAAGCCCCGCCTTGTGATTTGGAGCTGGAGCCAGAGCCCGACCCGCCGCCGCAAGCGGAGATCGCCAGCACCAGCACCAGCGGCAAGACGAAGACGGCGGAAAGGCCGCGCATGAGGCAGTGCACTCCCTGGCATTATTATTGACATCCATGTTCATCCCAGCGCGTGGGACAACTGCCTTCTTTGTCTCCCATCCATTTGGGAGCTGCACTGCAATCTGGCCACCATTGATATGGTGCCGGCACGGCGAGTCGAACGCCGGACCTACGCATTACGAATGCGTTGCTCTACCAGCTGAGCTATGCCGGCGTGCGCGAAGGCTCTGCTATGGTAGCCGCGGCGCGCGGGGAGTCAATACGCCCCGGCGATTTAGGCGGCCTTCTGCCTGCCTTTGCGCTTTTTCAGCAGCGGAGCCAGGAAGCGGCCGGTGTGGGAGGCCTTTTCCTTGACCACCTCCTCCGGTGTGCCTGTGGCGATGATCTGGCCGCCGCCTGAACCGCCCTCCGGGCCGAGGTCCACCAGCCAGTCAGCGGTTTTGATGACGTCGAGATTGTGCTCGATGATGACCACGGTATTGCCGTGGTCACGCAGCCGGTGGACGACCTGCAGCAGTTGCTGGATGTCCTCGAAGTGCAGGCCGGTGGTCGGCTCGTCGAGGATGTACAGGGTCTTGCCGGTGTCGCGCTTGGAGAGCTCCCGCGACAGCTTCACCCGCTGGGCCTCGCCGCCGGAGAGCGTGGTCGCGGATTGGCCGAGGCGGATATAGGACAGGCCGACGTCCATCAGGGTCTGCAGTTTGCGGGCGATGGCGGGGACCGGTTCGAAGAACTCCAGCGCGTCCTCCACGGTCATCTCCAGCACCTCGTGGATATTCCTGCCCTTGTAGCGGATCTCCAGGGTCTCGCGGTTGTAGCGCTTGCCCTTGCAGATGTCGCAGGGGACGTAGATATCCGGCAGGAAGTGCATCTCGACCTTGGTGACACCGTCGCCCTGGCAGGCCTCGCAGCGGCCGCCCTTGACGTTGAAGCTGAAGCGGCCGGGCTTGTAGCCGCGGGAGCGGGCCTCCTGGGTGCCGGCGAACAGCTCGCGCACCGGGGTGAAGATGCCGGTGTAGGTCGCCGGGTTGGAGCGCGGTGTGCGGCCTATCGGGCTCTGGTCGATGTCGATGCACTTGTCGATATGCTCCATGCCCTCGATGCTGTCGTAGGGTGCCGGGGTGAGCGTGGTGGCGCCGTTCAGGGCGGTGGCGGCAATCGGGTAGAGCGTGTTGTTGATCAGCGTCGACTTGCCGGAGCCGGAGACGCCGGTCACGCAGGTCAGCAGGCCGATGGGCAGTTCCAGGGTAACGCCCTGCAGGTTGTTGCCCCTGGCGCCGGACAGCACCAGCTGCTTCCTGGTATCCGGCGTTGTGCGTTTTGCGGGCACCTCTATCCTGCGTCGGCCGGAAAGGTAGTCGCCGGTGAGGGAGGCCGGGTTGCCCATGATGGCCTTGACCGGCCCCTCGGCGACCACGGTGCCGCCGTGAATGCCGGCGCCGGGGCCGATGTCGATCACGTGGTCCGCGGTGCGAATGGCATCCTCGTCGTGCTCCACCACCAGCACGGTATTGCCGAGGTCGCGCAGGTGGGTGAGGGTGCCTAGCAGGCGCTCGTTGTCGCGCTGGTGCAGGCCGATGGAGGGCTCGTCGAGGATGTACATTACCCCGACCAGCCCTGCGCCGATCTGTGAGGCGAGGCGGATGCGCTGGGCCTCGCCGCCGGACAGTGTTTCGGCGCTGCGGTTGAGGGTCAGGTAGTTGAGGCCGACATCGACCAGGAAGCGGTAGCGGGCGCAGATTTCCTTGAGAATCTTGTCGGCGATCTCACCCTTGCGCCCCTCCAGCTGGAGCGCCTCGAAGTAGTCGCTGGCCTCGCCGACCGACAGCCCGGTGACTTCCGGCAGGGTGTGTTCGTCGACGAACACGTGCCGCGCCTCCTCGCGCAGCCGCGCGCCGCCGCAGTCCGGGCAGGGCTGGGTGGAGAGGAACTTGGCGAGGTCCTCGCGCACCGAACTGGAATCCGTGTCCCGGTAGCGGCGCTCCATGTTGGGGATGATGCCCTCGAAGGGGTGGGTGCGCTTGAACACGTCGCCGCGGTCGTTGACGTAGGAGAAGGCGATCTCCTCCTTGCCGCTGCCGTGGAGGATCATCTGCTGGTGGGCTTTCTTCAGCTTCTCGAAGGGCGTGTCGACATCGAAGCCGCAGTGCTCCGCCAGTGAGCGCAGCATGTGGAAATAGTAGACATTGCGCCGGTCCCAGCCGCGGATGGCGCCCTCGGCGAGGCTGGCCTCCGGGTGCAGGACGATGCGCTCGGCGTCGAAGTACTGTTTCACCCCGAGCCCGTCACAGCCGCCGCAGGCCCCGGCGGGGTTGTTGAAGGAGAACAGCCGCGGCTCCAGTTCGTCGATGCTGTGGCCGCATTCCGGGCAGGCGAAGCGCGAGGAGAAGACGATGTCCTCGCCGTCGTCGTCCATGTAGCTGATGGTGGCGAGGCCATCGCTCAGCTCCAGCGCGGTCTCGATGGACTCCGCCAGCCGCAGGCGCAGGTCCTCGCGCACCTTGAAGCGGTCTACCACCACCTCGATGCGGTGCTTGCGCTTCTTGTCCAGCGGTCTCACCTCGTCGAGGTCGGTCACCCTGCCGTCGATGCGGGCGCGGACAAAACCCCCGGCGCGCAGCTCCTCGAGGATTTGTAAATGCTCACCCTTGCGGTCGCGCACCACCGGCGCCAGCAGCATGAGTTTGGCGCCCTCGGGCAGCGCCAGCACCGCGTCCACCATCTGGCTCACGGTCTGCGCCTGCAGGCTGAGGTTGTGGGTGGGGCAGCGCGGGTCGCCGACCCGGGCGAACAGCAGGCGCAGGTAGTCGTAGATCTCGGTAATGGTGCCAACGGTGGAGCGCGGGTTGTGGGACGTGGACTTCTGCTCGATGGAGATGGCGGGGGAGAGGCCCTCGATGTGGTCGATATCCGGCTTCTCCATCATCGACAGGAACTGCCGGGCATAGGTGGAGAGGGACTCCACATAGCGCCGCTGACCCTCCGCGTAGAGCGTGTCGAAGGCCAGCGAGGACTTGCCCGACCCGGACAGGCCGGTGATCACCACCAGTTTATCCCGGGGGATGTCGAGGTTGATGTTCTTCAGGTTGTGCGTACGCGCGCCGCGTACATGGATGGTGTCCATTGCAGGAAATGACCGCGAAGAAGTCCAAACGCGAAAGTATATGCCCTGCGTTAGGGCTGGCGCAAAGCCCGCAGTGTGTCTCGCCGCGCATAGCTGCTATCATGTCGGCGATTCCAGAGACTGTTCTTCCGTGATCACCGAACACCCCATGACTCCCCAGGAGCGACGCACTGTCGCCTCCCTGGCCACTCTTTACAGCTTCCGCATGCTAGGCCTGTTCATGGTCCTGCCGCTGCTTGCGGTGTATGCGGCTGATGTGCCCGGCGCGAGCCCAGCCCTGATCGGTCTCGCTCTCGGCGCCTATGGTCTCAGCCAGGCCCTGCTGCAGATACCATTGGGCTGGCTGTCCGACCAGCTGGGTCGCAAGCCGGTCATCATCGGCGGCCTGCTGCTGTTTGTGCTGGGCAGCGTCTTCGCGGCTCTCGCCGACAATATCTACGCCATTGTTGCCGGGCGGGCCCTGCAGGGCGCCGGCGCGATCGCCAGTACCGTGATGGCCCTGCTGGCAGACCTCACCAGTGAGGAGCAGCGCACCAAGGCCATGGCCCTGGTGGGTATGAGCATTGGTGGCAGCTTCGCCGTCGCCCTGGTCCTCGGCCCCCTGGTGGCGGGCTGGGCGGGCCTGTCGGGCGTGTTCTGGCTGACTGCAGTGCTGGCGCTGGGGGGCATCCTCATCGTGCTCACCCGGGTGCCGACGCCCGCAGTGTCCGAGCGGCATGATGAGGCCGGCGTGCGCCGCGGGCTGATCCGCGCCAGTTTCGTCAACCCGCTACTGCGCCGGCTGAACTTCTCGGTCTTCGCCCTGCATTTCACCCTGATGGCCTTGTTCCTGGTCGTCCCCGCCGCACTGCGCGATGTGGCGGGGCTGGAGCGCGACGGTCACTGGCTGGTCTACCTGCCGGCACTGTTGCTGTCCGTCGCCGGTATGGCGCCGATGATGATCCAGGCGGAGCGCCACGGGCGGCTGCGCCTGATGTTCCTGGTGGCGATCGCCCTGTTGCTGCTGGCAGTGCCGCTGGTCATTTTTTCCCCGACGGCATTCCCCCTCTACCTCGGTGTACTGGTGTTCTTCACCGGCTTCAACTACCTCGAGGCCACGTTGCCCTCCCTGGTGAGCAAGGTCGCCGGTGGCGAAGGCAGGGGTACCGCCCTCGGCGTCTTCTCCACCTGCCAGTTCTTCGGCACCTTCGCCGGCGGCGCGCTCGGCGGCTGGTTGCTGGGCCAGGGCGGCCCACAGTTGCTGGCCCTGTGCTGCGCCGCACTGGCGCTGATCTGGTGGCTGCTGTTCCTGCCTGGTGGCGCGATACCGGCACCCGCCAGCCCGGCAATTTCCCGCTGATCCCGGGTGGCCCTGGCCGGCATTGCTGTCGCAATTGCCGGGTGGGGTTGCTATAGTCAGCCTCCTGATTTGCAGTGAATTACCTTTCAGTACAGAGGAACGAATATGGCTTCACGGGGTGTGAACAAGGTCATCCTGGTCGGTAATCTCGGCGCTGATCCCGAGACCCGTTACATGCCTGCGGGCGGGGCTGTCACCAATATCCGGCTGGCTACCTCGGATTCCTGGAAGGACAAGCAAACCGGGCAAACCCAGGAGCGCACCGAGTGGCACCGCGTCGTTTTCTTCAATCGGCTGGCGGAAGTGGCCGGAGAGTATCTGCGCAAGGGCTCCAAGGTCTACGTCGAGGGCGCCATCCGCACCCGCAAATGGCAGGGGCAGGACGGCCAGGATCGCTACACCACCGAGATCGTCGCCAGTGAGATGCAGATGCTGGACTCGCGCAGCGGTTCCGGCGGTGGCGGCGAATACTACGACCAGGACCCGGGCTACGACCAGGGCGGTTACGGCCAGTCTGCGCCCGCGCGCAGTGCACCGCCGCAGGGCGGTGCCGCGCCACAAAGCGCGCCGCGGCCGAGTGCGCCCCCCCAGGGTGGCCCCGACGTCTCCGACTTCGACGACGATATCCCGTTCTAGCGGTTTCCTCCGGCGGCAGTGGCAGCCACTGCCCCGTTTCTCCCGGGTGAGTTTCAGCCGTAGCACTGCGCCGCGGCTGAATTGTGTTAACTTTCCCCACAGGTTTATTTACAGGGCGTGGCCGCCCGGACGTAACAGGCACTGACGCGTGCGCGTACTGATTCTCGGATCCGATAGCCCACTCGGGCACTCCCTGACGGAGCTCTTGCAGGAGCTTGGCCGTCACGAGGTTATTGGCATGACCCGCTCGGCCTCGCGCTGGAAAAGTGAACGCCATGCGAAGAAGGCGGTAAAGCGCGCCCAGGCCGACATGGTGGTCGATATCCGGGTGGAGGCGGTGGCCGATGGCGGCCAGGAGATTGCCGAGCTGGATCTCAAGCGCTGCCTTTGGGTGGCCAAGTCCTGCCAGCGGGACAGGGCGGGGCTGCTGTTCGTCTCCAGTGCCCGGGTCTTCTCCGGCAAGCTGGACCGCATGTACAGCGAACTGGACGCGCCCGACAGCGACAGTACCGTGGGCCGGCTGATGGCGGATGCCGAGGCGGTGGTCCGCGACAATTGCGAGCAGTGCCTGATCCTCCGCCTGGGGCCGGTATTCGCCAGCCAGGGGGCAAACCTGGTGACCCAGATGCTGGGCGACATGATTCACGGCAACAGCCTGGTGCTGGACAACAACCTGCGCGGCTGCCCGGTCGCCTGCACCGACGGGGCGCGGGTGATTTCGGCGATACTCGACCAGCTCAGCACCGGTGCGGAAGTCTGGGGTACCTACCACTACTGCAGCTCGGAGAACGCCACCTACTACCAGTTTGCCGAGGCCATTCTCGCCTCCGCCTCGCAATTCTCCGACTTCAGCCCCGAGGCCGTGCAGCTCGACCCGCTGGACAGGGGAGCCCCCCCACTCAACCGTTCGCTGGATTGCCGCAAAATCCGCGATACCTTTGCGATCAAGCAGATGCCCTGGCGGAGCGCCATTGCCGACCAGGTGAAAGCCTACTTCCAGCAGACCCGATAGGAGCTCCCCATGGCCAAGGCAACCGACGATGTAACCCGGCCGCTGGCCGTGGCAGTCCTTACCGTTTCCGACACCCGTACGACTGAAAATGACAGCTCGGGGGACTATCTCGCCGAAGCGCTGGCCGCAGCGGGCCACGCCTGTGCGGATCGCTTGATTGTCCGGGACGATATCTACCAGATCCGCGCCGTCCTCTCGCGCTGGATAGCCGACGACGGGATCGACGCGGTGCTGATCACGGGCGGGACCGGCTTCTCCGGCCGCGATTCCACGCCGGAGGCGGTGCGGCCCCTGTTCGACAAGGATATCGACGGTTTTGGCGAGGTGTTCCGGGCCCTGTCCATGGCGGAGATCGGCTCCTCGACAGTACAGTCCCGGGCGCTGGCGGGTTTTGCCAACAACACCGTGATTTTCTGCATGCCCGGCTCCACCGGGGCGTGCCGGACCGCGTGGTCCGGCATCATCCGCGAGCAACTGGACAGCACCCACCGCCCCTGCAACTTCGTCGGCGTGCTCAACGTGCGGGAGCGCAATTCTTGAGTGAACTGCTGGCCATCGACACCGCGCTGCAGCGGATCCTGGCCAGTGTGTCGGCCAGCCCGGACAGCGAGGCGCTGCCGTTGATGGACGCCCTCGGCCGGGTCCTCGCCGCGGATGTGGCGGCGACCGTCGACGTGCCGCTGGATGACAACAGTGCGATGGATGGCTACGCACTGCGCGCGGCGGAAGCCCCGGGCAGCCTGCAGGTCAGCCAGCGCATCGCCGCGGGCAGCGTCGGCCTGCCGCTGGCGACCGGTTGCGCCGCGCGTATCTTCACCGGCGCGCCAATTCCGCCGGGTGCCGATGCGGTAGTGATGCAGGAGGACTGCCGCGAGGCGGACGGGTACGTCAGCGTCGGGCGCTCGCTCGAGCCGGGGGAAAACATCCGCCCGCGCGGGCAGGACATCCGTGCCGGGGAGACCGTGCTCGAGCGCGGTCGCCTGCTGCGCCCGCAGGACCTCGGCCTGCTGGCCTCGGTTGGGGTGGCCGCTGTCGAGGTGCTGCGCCGCTTGCGGGTGGCGGTCTGCTCCACCGGCGACGAGCTGATCGAGCCCGGTGCGGGCGCGCTGGCAGCGGGCCAGTCCTACAATTCCAACCGCTTCTTTCTCGCCGCACTGGTACGGCGGCTGGGCATGGAGTTTGTCGACGGCGGCATCGTTGCCGACGACCCCGCAGCGACCGGCGAAGCCCTGCGCGATCTGGCCCAGCGCGCCGACGTGATCATCACCTCCGGTGGGGTCTCGGTGGGTGAAGAGGATCATGTGCGCGGGCAGGTGGAGAAGCTCGGTCATCTCGACCTGTGGCGCCTGGCGATCAAGCCCGGCAAGCCTTTCGCCTTCGGCGCAGTGTGCGGCAAGCCCTTTATCGGCCTGCCCGGCAACCCGACCTCCAGTTTCGTCACCTTCTGCCTGCTGGCCAGGCCCTTCCTGCTGCACCTGCAGGGTGTGCGCGAGGAGCCGCTGCCGGCGATCACCGCCAGCGCGGGCTTTGCCGTCAGCAAACCCGGCAAGCGCCAGGACTACCTGCGGGTCAGCCTGGAGGCTGTCGACGGGGGCTTGCTGGCCAGGCCCTACGACAACCAGAGCTCGGGCGTGCTGAGTTCGGTCAGCCGGTCCTCGGCGCTGGCGGTAGTACCGCCCGGCGTAGTGTTGCAGCCCGGCGACCCGGTGCAGGTGCTACTGCTGGACCTGCTGGCTTAGGCCTGGGGAGCTGCTGAGACGGGGGAGGTGCGGCTCCCGCGTGAACGCGGGAGCCCGGGTCGGTCAGGAGTACTTCTGGAACACCAGCGACGCGTTGGTGCCGCCAAAGCCAAAGCTGTTCGACATCACCCGCTGCAGCTCGACGCCGTCCTGGCGTTCGAGGACGATGGGCATGCCTTCCGCCTCGGGGTCGAGGTTCTCGATGTTGGCCGAGGCGCAGATAAAGCCGCGCTGTTGCATCAGCAGGGTGTAGATCGCTTCCTGCACGCCGGCGGCGCCCAGGGAGTGACCCGACAGCGACTTGGTGGAGCTGATCGGCGGGGTGTAGCCGCGATCGGCGAAAGCCTCGCGCACGGCCTTCAGCTCCTGGATGTCGCCCGCGGGTGTGGAGGTGCCGTGGGCGTTGATGTAGTCGATCTTGCCGTCCACGGTCGACATGGCCTGGTGCATGCAGCGTTTCGCGCCCTCGCCGGAGGGGGCAACCATGTCGTAGCCATCGGAGGTCGCGCCGTAGCCGACCAGTTCCGCGTAGATTTTCGCGTTGCGGGCCAGCGCGTGCTCCAGCTCCTCCAGCACCAGCATGCCGCCACCGCCGGCGATGACGAAGCCATCGCGGTCGGCATCGTAGGCGCGGGAGGCCCTGGCCGGCGTGTCGTTGTACTTGGTGGAGAGTGCGCCCATGGCGTCGAACAGGCTGGACAGGGTCCAGTGCAGTTCCTCGCCGCCGCCGGCGAACACCATGTCCTGTTTACCCAGCTGGATCTGCTCCATGGCGTTGCCGATACAGTGGGCGCTGGTGGAGCAGGCGGAGGAAATCGAGTAGTTGACCCCCTTGATCTTGAACGGGGTCGCGAGGCAGGCGGAGACCGTGCTGCCCATGGTCTGGGTGACCCGGTAGGGGCCGACCTTGCGCAGGCCGCGCTCGCGGAGAATGTCCGCGGCCTCGGTCTGCTTGGCGGAGGAGGCACCGCCGGAGCCGGCGATGATGCCGATCCGCTCGCTGGAGATTTCCCCCGCTTCCAGCCCGGCGTCTGCAATCGCCTGCTGCATGGAAATGTAGGCATAGGCCGCCGCGTCACCCATGAAGCGCAGCACCTTGCGGTCGATCAGCTCCTGGATGTCGATGTTCGGCGCCCCGGCGACAAAGGAGCGCATGCCCATGTCGACATGTTCCTGGCGCAGGCTGATCCCGGAGGTGCCTTCGTACAGGGATTTGGCAACGGTGTCCGCGTCGTTCCCCAGGCAGGAAACAATGCCGAGACCGGTAACTACTACTCGTCTGCTCATAGGTTCAGGTAGACCCCGTTTTATTTGTACAGCCCGACGCGCAGGTCGCTGGCGTGGTAAATGTCGCGGCCGTCGACCGAAACGATGCCATCGGCGATGCCCATGACCAGTTTGCGCTCGATTACCCGTTTGATGTTGATCTGGTAAACCACCAGTTTGGAAGTCGGCAGAATCTCACCGGTGAACTTCACTTCACCACAGCCCAGGGCGCGCCCGCGCCCGGGGTTGCCGCGCCAGCCGAGGAAGAAGCCGAGCAACTGCCACATGGCGTCCAGGCCGAGGCAGCCGGGCATCACCGGATCCGAGGGGAAGTGGCAGTCGAAGAACCACAGGTCTGGCGTGATATCGAGTTCGGCGATGATTTCGCCCTTGCCGTAAGCGCCGCCCTCGGAGCTGACGCGGGTGATGCGATCGAGCATCAGCATGTTGTCGATGGGCAGGCGAGCGTTGCCCTCGCCGAAGAGCTCACCATGCCCGCAGGCGACGAGTTCTTCCTTGTTGAATGCACTTTGTACTGTCATGTATTTACCGGTAGTTGCGAGGTGTGCGGGATAGGCATGGCAAGCGAGTTCATTCTATCCACTGCGCCTGACAAGTCCAGCATGGATCGTCGCCTGCTGGCGGTCGGCGAGTCACTTGGTTAATATGGATTCCCCTGATTATCCGCCGGAGGTGGAGTGGTCGTCGCATGGTGATGTCCGGCTGGAAGCCACAGTTAACGCAGGAAGTGACATGATAATACCAGTACTATTGTCCGGCGGCGTCGGCAGTCGTTTATGGCCCGTCTCGAGAGAGGCGCATCCGAAACAGTTCCAACCCCTCGCAGGTGAGTTGTCCATGTTGCAGGAGACCGTCGTCCGCACACACGGCCTGGACGCGCTCCCGCCAACGGTCGTTTGCAACGACGCCCACCGTTTCATGGTGGCCGAGCAGTTGCGCGAACTGGGGGTTTCCCCGGGGGCGTTGATTCTCGAACCCCAGGGCCGCAATACCGCGCCCGCAGTCGCCCTGGCGGCGTTGCAGGCGGTGGCCGCCAACCCCGAAGCGGTGTTGCTGGTCCTGCCGGCAGACCACGTCATCGTGAAGGTCGAGGCTTTTGTCCAGGCCGTGTCCGCGGCCATGCCGCTGGCCCTGTCCGGGCGCCTGGTGACTTTCGGTGTCGTTCCCTCCTGCCCGGAAACCGGTTACGGCTACATCAAGTGTGGCAAGTCCCTCGGCGAGGGCCTGCACGAGCTCGAGAAGTTCGTGGAGAAGCCCGACGGCCCGACCGCCGCGGCCTACCTGGCCAGCGGCGATTACCTGTGGAACAGCGGCATGTTCCTGTTCTCCGCGAGCAGCTTCCTGGAGGAGTTGGGTGAGCACGCGCCGGATATTCTGCAGGCCTGCCGTGCGGCGATGGCGGGGGCACACTGCGACCTCGATTTCGTACGCCCGGATGCAACGGCCTTCGCCGCCTGCCCCTCGGACAGCATCGACTACGCGGTGATGGAACACACCCGGCGCGGTGCTGTCGTATCCCTAGATTGCGGCTGGAGTGATGTCGGCGCCTGGTCTGCGCTGTGGGATGTCGCGGAGCGTGATGCAATGGGCAACGCCCAGCGCGGCGACGTCATGCTGGATAACTGCAAGGACAGTTATTTCTACAGCGATTCGCGCCTGATCGCGGCGACCGGAGTGGAAAACCTGGTGGTCGTCGAAACCACCGACGCGGTGCTCGTCGCCCCCCGGGACAAGGTGCAGGATGTGAAGCACATCGTCGCTGCCCTGAAGTCGGGGGAGCGGCCAGAGGCCTCCCTGCACCGCCAGGTCTACCGCCCCTGGGGTTCCTACGAATCGCTGGTCAACGCCGAGCGCTTCCAGGTCAAGCGCATTATCGTCAATCCCGGCGCTGCGCTTTCCCTGCAGATGCACCACCACCGGGCCGAGCACTGGATCGTCGTGCACGGTACCGCGGAGGTGACCTGTGAAGACAAGGTCTTCATGCTTGGCGAGGATGAATCGACCTACATCCCGCTGGGCCATCGCCACCGCCTGGCGAACCCCGGCAAGATTCCCCTCGAACTGATCGAGGTCCAGTCCGGTACCTATCTCGGTGAGGACGATATCGTTCGCTTTGAAGACCAGTACGGCCGCAGCAGCTGAATTTACTTTAACCAGGAGTGTTACCAATGATCACCAAATGTCTGTTCCCTGTGGCTGGCTACGGTACCCGGTTCCTGCCGGCGACCAAGAGCATGCCCAAGGAAATGCTGCCGATAGTGAACAAGCCGCTGGTGCAGTACGGGGTCGAGGAGGCCATCGAGGCCGGGATGACGACCTGTGCCTTCGTTACCGGCCGCGGCAAGCGTTCCATTGCCGACCACTTCGATATCAGCTACGAGCTGGAACACCAGATTTCCGGCACCGGCAAGGAAAAGTACCTGGAGAGTATCCGCGGCGTCCTCGACAAGGGCATCTTCACCATGGTGCGCCAGCGCGAGATGAAGGGCCTCGGCCACGCGATTCTCACCGGCCGTTCCCTGGTGGGCAACGAGCCCTTCGGCGTGCTGCTGTCCGACGACCTGTGCATGAACGGCGAGGGTGCCGGCGTGCTGGCGCAGATGGCCGAGCTGTACAACCAGTTCCGCTGTTCCATCGTCGCCATCCAGGAGGTGCCGATGGAGGAGGTGCACAAGTACGGTGTGATTTCCGGTGAGAGCCTGAAGGAGGGCATCTACCGGGTCGATGGCATGGTGGAAAAGCCGTCGAAGGAAGACGCACCGTCCAACCTGGCCATCATCGGCCGTTACATCCTCACCCCGGACATCTTCGAGATCATCGAGGATACCCCCCCGGGTGCCAATGGCGAGATCCAGCTCACCGACGCCCTGCAGACCCAGGCCAAGCGCGGCTGCGTCATGGCCTACAAGTTCAAGGGCCGCCGCTTCGACTGCGGTAGCGTGCCCGGCTTCGTCGAGGCCACCAATTTTGTCTACGAGAACTGTTACCAGCCGGACTAGGGGGCACCAGTGAAGGAAATCACCTGTTTTAAAGCCTACGATGTGCGCGGTCGGGTGCCCGACCAGCTGAACGAGGACGTGGCCCGGCGCATCGGCCGTGCCTATGCCGAGGTGATCAAGCCCGGCAAGGTGGTGGTCGGGCACGATATCCGCCTCTCCAGCGAAGCCATCAAGGCGGCGCTGAGCGAGGGCCTGATGGAGCAGGGGGTGGACGTCTACGACATCGGCCTGTGCGGTACCGAGGAGATTTATTTCGCGACCTCCCACGCCGGCATGGGCGGCGGTATCGCGGTCACCGCCAGCCACAACCCCAAGGACTACAACGGCATGAAGTTCGTCCGCGAGGAGTCCCGCCCCATCTCCGCGGACACCGGGCTGCAGGAAATTCGCGCCCTCGCCGAGCGGGATGAATTCGAGCCCGCGGCGCAGCGCGGCGCGCTGCACACGCTGGATACCGATGCCGCCTACGTGGAGCACCTGCTCTCCTATATCGATGTCGATACGCTGAAACCACTGAAAGTGGTGGTGGATGCCGGCAACGGCGGTGCCGGGCGGGTGATCGACCTGCTCGAAGCGCACCTGCCCTTCGAGTTCATCAAGCTGCACCACGACCCGGACGGCAACTTCCCCAACGGTGTGCCCAACCCGCTGCTGCCGGAGAATCGCGCGGCGGCGATCGAGGCGGTGAGGGCCAACAATGCTGATCTTGGCATCGCCTGGGACGGCGACTTCGATCGCTGCTTCTTCTTCGATGAAAACGCCGAGTTCATCGAGGGCTACTACGTGGTCGGCCTGCTCGCGGAGGCCTTCCTGAAACTGGAGGCCGGGGCCAAGATCGTCCACGACCCGCGCCTGACCTGGAACACCATCGACGTGGTCACTGCCGCCGGCGGTGAGCCGGTGCTGACCAAGTGCGGCCACGCCTTCATCAAGGAGCGCATGCGCAAGGAAAACGCGGCCTACGGCGGCGAGATGAGCGCCCACCACTACTTCCGCGACTTCGCCTACTGCGACAGCGGCATGATTCCCTGGCTGCTGGTGACCGGCCTGATCTGCAGCACCGGCAAGCCGCTCTCCACCATGGTGGCGGAACGGGTTGCAGCCTACCCCTGCTCGGGGGAGATCAATCGCAGCGTCGATGACGCCGGCGTCGTGCTGGCCCGGGCAGAGGCCGCCTACGCCGCGCAGGGCAGTGTCGACCACACCGATGGCGTCAGTGTTGACTGTGGCGACTGGCGCTTCAACCTGCGCATGTCCAACACCGAGCCGGTAGTGCGCCTCAACGTCGAGTCGCGGGGCGACCAGGCCCTGATGGAAGCTAAAACCGCCGAGTTGCTGGCGCTGATCGAGGCCTGAGGTCGCGCGCTGCGCGGCTAGTCCTGGGCGTCGCGCCACTCGCCGATGAGGCGTTCGGTGGCCGGGTCCATGGTGTTGGTGCACTCGCCTTGCTCCAGCAGGCCGAGGATCTGGGTGCCGATTTCCTTGCCCAGCTCCACGCCCCACTGGTCGAAGGGATTGATGCCCCAGAGTGTGCCGCTGCAGTAGGTGCGGTGCTCGTACAGCGCCAGCAGGGCACCCAGGGTCGCCGGGGTCAGTGACTCTACCGTGATGACACTGTGGGGCTTGTTGCCCGGCATCGCCAGGTGGGGGGCCAGCTCCGCCGCCCGGTCGATATCGAAACCGCGCGCCAGCAGTGACGCCCTGGCTTCCTCCTCGGAACGTCCCACCATCATCGCCCGGCTCTGCGCCAGGCAGTTCGCCACCAGCCGCCGGTGCTGCTCGCCCATGCCGGTGTGGGTGCGCAGCGGGAGAATGAAGTCGGCCGGGCACAGGGCGGTTCCCTGGTGCAGCAACTGGTGGAAGGAGTGCTGCCCGATGGTGCCGGCCGAGCCCCAGAGTACCGGGCCGCTGCTGTAGTCGAGCGCTGCACCGCGGCGGTCCACCCGCTTGCCATTGCTCTCCATGGTCAGCTGTTGCAGGAAGTCGGGCAGGTGCCTGAGGCTCTGGTCGTAGGGCAGGACCACGTGGTTGCCGGCCCCCAGCAGGTTGCAGTTCCAGATTTCGAGCAGGCTGAGCAGCACCGGCAGGTTCTCCGCCAGCGGCGCCTCGGCGAAGTGCTGGTCCATGGCCGCCGCCCCGGCGAGGAACTCCTCGAAGCGGGTCCAGCCGACGGCAATGGCGCAGGAGAGGCCGATCGCCGACCACACCGAGTAGCGCCCGCCAACCCAGTCCCACATCGGCAGGCAGTTCTGCTCCGCGATGCCGAACTCGGTGGCCGCGGCGATATTGGTGGTAATGGCGAGGAAATGCTTCGCCAGGTCGCTGTCGGCGGCGCCAGCGGCGAGCAACCATTCGCGGGCCAGCAGGCTGTTGGTGAGCGTCTCCTCGGTGCGGAAGGACTTGGAGCAGACGATGAACAGCGTGGTTTCGGGCGCCAGCTCCAGCAGCTTGCCCTGCAGGTCGGCGGGGTCGACATTGGCCACGTAGTGGCAGGCGACGTCGCCGTGGTAGGGGGTGAGTGCCTCGCTGACCAGCCGCGGGCCGAGGTCTGAGCCGCCGATGCCGATATTGACCACGTCGGTGATCGGCTCACCGCTGAAGCCGCTGTGCAGCCCGGCGTTGAGCGTATCGGCGACGTCGCGCATGCGTTGCCGCGCGGCCTCCACCTGGCGGAATTTGTCCTCCATTCCCGCGCCGCTCGCGGCCCTGAGCAGGCTGTGCAGAGCGGGTCTTGCCTCGGTGTTGTTGACCTCATCGCCGGACAGCAGCGCGGCGATATGCCGCGGGAGTTCGGCCTGCCCGGCCAGTTGCAGCAATTGTTGCAGGGCCTCGCGGTCGAGCAGCTGTTTGCTGAAGTCGAGGCTTAGACCGGCGGCGCGCCGGGTGAAGTCGCTGGCGCGCTGCTCGTGGGAATCGAACAGCTGTGCCACCGAGGCGCCGCGCAGGACCTCCGCCTGTGCCTGCAGTGTCGAATATGCAGGGAGCAGGTCAAGGCGTTGTGCAGCGGGCATGGCGAGGTTTCCTGGGGTCAGCGTGAATCGAGGGGAGTCAGCTGAGTATATGAAGCGCTTCGCCGTGAAGCAATCGAGCCGCGGCCGGCTCAGTTGTCGCGGGCCACCGACAGCTCGGCGACCGCCAGCAGCGCGTCCCTGGCGGGGCCTGCCGGCAGGTCGGCCAGGGCGGCGTTGGCGAGATCGCGATAGTGGCAGGCCCGCTGGCGGGTGAATTCGAGGGCGCCACAGCGCTGCACGGCGGCAACCACCTCGTCGATGCGCGCGCTGGAGCGGGCCAGGATGGACTCCCGGACCAGGGCCTGTTCCGCTGCCGAGCCCTCGGCCATGGCGTGGATCAGCGGCAGGGTGACCTTGCCCTCGGTGAGGTCATCGCCGACGTTCTTGCCCATGGTCGCCGGGTCGCCGGCGTAATCCAGCAGGTCGTCGATCATCTGGAAGGCGATGCCGAGATTGAGGCCGAAGGCCAGCATCTGCTCGCAGCGTTGGGAATCCGCCCCGCCCAGGATCGCCGCGCCATAGGTGGCGGCACTGAACAGTACGGCGGTTTTGCGCGTGATGACGTCGAGGTACTGGGCCTCGCTGGTGTCCGGGTTGCCGGCGCGCTCCAGCTGCAGGACTTCGCCCTCGGCGATGGTGTTGGTGGTGTCGGCCATGTGCCGCAGGATGTCGTGATCGGCGAGGTCCACCATCAGCTGGAAGGCGCGGGTATAAAGGAAGTCACCGACCAGGACCGAGGAGGCATTGCCGAATTCGGCGTTGGCGGTCGGGCGGCCCCGGCGCAGGCTGGAGATGTCCACCACGTCGTCGTGCAGCAGGGTCGCGGTGTGGATGAACTCGATCACTGCGGCGAACTTGATATGGGCGTCGCTGCACTCGCCCAGCGCGGCGGCGCTCAGCAGGGCCAGCAGGGGGCGCAGCCGTTTGCCTCCCGCATCGACAATGTAATGGCCGATACTTTCGACCGTCGTTACATCGGAGTGGAGTTGATCAATGATTAGCTGGTTGACCCGCTCGAATTCAGCGGCAACCGGGGAGCGGATTTCTTGCATAGGTAACGACAGCCAGGGTGCAACGGAATGCTATGGGCGACCTCCGGGAGTGTCAAGTAAGCGTTCCTCAGTGGCGCGGCCGCGCGGCGCGAACCCAGGACAAAGCGCCAATGCTGAGCAGTACCAGTGCCATGCCGAGCCACTGCAGCAGCACGAGCTGCTCGTCGGGAAACAGCAGTACGGCGACGACCACGGTGAGCACGGGGCCGAACATGGTCATCAGCCCCGCCTCGGAGGCGCTGGCGCGCAGCACGCCTTCAAGCATGAGGAAATAGGGAATAACCGTGGACAGGGCTACCAGTGCCAGCATCCAGGCGAAGGCAGCCGGGCTGAGCAGGAGATCGCCTGCGCTGGTGGAGGGCAGCAGGAACAGCAGCATGAACAGCAGGGTGATGCTGTTTGATACCTGGCTGAAGCGCACCGAACCGATCTGCTTCATCACTCCCTGGCTGCGCCAGAGGAACAGCGCATAGGTGGTGGCCGCGGCGAGGCCGAAGGCGACCCCTTTGCCGTTGATCGCCCCGGTCCGCAGGCCCGGCAGCAAGAGCAGCACGATACCCAGCCACGCCGTGGCGAAGACCAGCAGTTGCACCCGCGGGGGCAGGCTGCGCTGCTCGATGGCATGGATAATCAGGATAAGGGCGGGAAACAGGTACAGCAGCATGCGGGAGATGCTGGCGCCCAGTTGATGAATCGCGTTGAAATCGGCCCAGGCGCTGAGGAAGAACAGGAAGCCTGTCAGGCAGCACAAGGCCCATTGCTCGCGCGTCAGCGGTGTTCGGGGCGTGCCGCGATTGAGCCATGCCGCCCCGGCCCAGAACAGGGGCACGGCGAGGACGAAACGCCAGATCAGCAGTGCGTCCACGCTCACCCCGTGCTGGTAGACGATGCGGGCGAATATTCCCTTGAGCGCCATGCCGAGGGTGGCGGCAGCGACCAGGGTCAGGCCCGACTGCCAGAATTCGCGGTGCGGCATGGCGCTAGTCACGTCCAGGAGTGGTGAAGGGGGTCTATCTTGGCTTGCCGCCGGCGGAAATCCCAGCCAAAAGACCACCTGCAGTCGCCTAATTTCCCCTTGTTCCGCCTGCCCGTTTTGGGTAGAATCGCCGCCCTCTGCCCCCCGGTACGCCTGTCGCAGGCCCGGGCGGGGTTTTCTAAACGTTTGTGCCTTGCTCTGCCCCCTTTGATTTACAAGGGTTTTTCCAGACTGCGAGCAGGCTAAGTAAACGGAGCGCGCAATGTACGCAGTAATTGAGAGCGGTGGCAAGCAACACCGCGTCGTCGAGGGCGAAACCCTCAAGCTGGAAAAGATCGAAGCCGCTACTGGCGAGTCTGTCGAATTTGACCGTGTACTTATGGTCGGCGCTGGCGACAGTGTCAAAATCGGCACCCCGGTAGTAGATGGTGGCAAGGTAACCGCTGAAGTCGTTGCCCATGGCCGTCACAAGAAAGTGAAGATCGTCAAATTCAACCGCCGCAAGCACTACCGGAAAGAGACTGGCCACCGCCAGTGGTTCACCGAAGTGAAGATCACCGGTATCTCGGCGTAACAGGAGGAATTGATCCATGGCACACAAGAAAGCAGGCGGTAGTACCCGTAACGGTCGCGATTCCGAAAGTAAACGCCTTGGCGTCAAGCGCTTCGGCGGCCAGGCGGTTCTCGCGGGCAACATCCTTGTCCGTCAGCGTGGTACCAAGTTCCACGCCGGTGAGAACGTAGGCATGGGCAAGGACCACACCCTGTTCGCCACCGCGAACGGCAAGGTGGAGTTCGTGACCAAGGGCCCGAACAACCGCAAGTTCGTTCAGGTGGTGAGCGCCTGATCGCACTGACGCGATACCCACCGCAAAGCCTCGTCAGATGACGGGGCTTTTTTATTTACATGGATGTAATGTATATCGCGAGAGGCCATGGAGAGCCTGCCCCTCTTTTTCGGGCATGGCCGGAGCGATACCTATACTGCATGAGTAGGCGGTAAGGGGTTTAGAGCAGCCGGGCGCCACTGAAGACAAGCACAGGTAGCTTATGAAGTTCGTCGACGAAGCAAGTATCACGGTTTACGCCGGCAAGGGCGGCAACGGCTGCCTGAGCTTCCGGCGTGAGAAATTCATTGCCAAGGGCGGTCCCGATGGCGGCGACGGCGGCGATGGCGGCAGCGTCTTCCTCGAGGGCGACGGCAACCTCAATACCATGGTCGACTACCGCTACGTGCGCAGCTATCGCGCCGAGAGTGGCGAGGCGGGCAAGGGGCGCAACTGTACCGGCAAGAGCGGCAAGGACCTCGTCCTCAAGGTGCCGGTCGGCACTACCATCCTCGACGAGGATACCGGTGAAATCCTCGGTGACATCCAGGCCGATGGCGAGCAGTTGATGGTCGCCCAGGGCGGCTGGCACGGCCTCGGCAACACCCGCTTCAAGTCCAGCACCAACCGCGCCCCGCGGCAGACCACCCACGGTTCCGAGGGGGAAACCCGCGCCCTCAAGCTGGAGCTGAAAGTGATGGCCGACGTGGGCCTGCTGGGCCTGCCCAATGCGGGCAAGTCCACTTTTATCCGCGCCGTATCCGCGGCCAGGCCGAAGGTTGCCGATTACCCCTTTACCACCCTGGTGCCGAACCTCGGCGTGGTCAGCGTGGAATCCCACCGCAGCTTTGTGGTGGCGGACATTCCCGGCCTGATCGAGGGGGCCTCGGAAGGCGCCGGCCTCGGGATTCGCTTCCTCAAGCACCTCACCCGCAACCGCATCCTCCTGCACCTGGTCGACATGGCGCCCTGGGATGGTGTCGAGCCCGCCGACGCCGCGCTCTCCATCGTGCGCGAGCTGGAGCAGTTCAGCCCGACACTGGCGGCGCGGGAGCGCTGGCTGGTGCTCAACAAGTGTGACCTTGTGGACCCGGAAACACTCGCCGAGCGCCGCCAGGCCATGCTCGACGCTCTCGACTGGGACGGCCCCGTTTACGCGATATCGGCGATCAATGGCGAAGGCACGGCCGCGCTCTGCGGTGACCTCATGGTCCACCTCGAAGCCCTGCGTGAAGCCGAGATCGCCGACCCCGAGCTGGCCGAGGCCGAGCGCGAAGCGCAGAGCCAGATGCAGGCGGAAGCCCGCGAGCGGATAGCAGAACTGCGCGCGGCGCGTCGTCGTCCGGCCAAGACCGAAGACGAAAGCGACGATGACGACGACTGGAACGATGACGATTACGACGTGGAGTTCGAGTACGCCCCCTGATGAGCGAACGCAAGGAAATCGCCGAAGGTAAACGCTGGGTGGTCAAGGTGGGCAGCGCGCTGCTCACCGACGATGGCCGCGGCCTGGATGAACGCATGATCGCCACGCTGGTGGAGCAACTCGCCCGCATGCGCGCCCGCGGTTGCGAGGTGGTGCTGGTGTCCAGCGGCGCGGTCGCCGCGGGGGTGGTCCGGCTCGGCCTGGCCTCGCGTCCGCACCTGCTCCACGACCTGCAGGCTGCTGCCGCAGTCGGCCAGTCGGTGCTGGTGCAGGCCTACGAGAACGCCTTCAAGCCCCACGGTATCATCGCCGCGCAGGTATTGCTCGGCCACGACGACGTGATCGCGAGAGACCGCTACCTGAACGCCCGCGGCACCCTGTGCACCCTGCTCGACTTCGGCGTGGTGCCGGTGGTGAACGAGAACGACACCGTCGTCACCGATGAAATCCGCTTTGGCGACAACGACACCCTGGCCGCACTGGTGGCCAACCTGATCGACGCCGACGGCCTGATGCTGCTCACCGACCAGCAGGGCCTGTTCGACGCCGACCCGCGCAGCAACCCCGGGGCGAAGCTGATCGAGATGTCCGACGTGCTGGCCCCGGAACTGGATGGCATGGCGGGGGAGGGTGGCGCCCTCGGCCGCGGCGGGATGATCACCAAGCTGCGCGCCGCGCGCCTGGCGGCCCGCTCCGGTACGGAAACCATTATCGCCAGCGGGCGGCGGGAAGACGTCATTGCCCTCATCGCCTCGGGCGAGAACATCGGCACCTGGCTGCGCAGCGGCAAGCGTCCCGAGAACGCCCGCAAACAGTGGCTGGCCGGCATGCTGCAGGTGCGCGGCAGCGTCGAGCTGGATGCCGGTGCCGTGCGCGTACTGCGCGAATCCGGCCGCAGCCTGCTGCCGGTAGGCGTGCGCGGTGTGAAAGGCGGCTTCAATCGCGGCGACCTGGTCACCTGCTGCGACGCTGAAGGGCGCGAGATCGCCCGCGGGCTGGTCAACTACAACGCCGACGAGACCCGCCGCATCATGGGTTCCGCGTCCTCGGCGATTGAAGGCATCCTCGGTTATGCGGGTGATGAAGAGCTGATTCACCGCGATAACCTGGTTCTGGTTTAGTGCTGCAGTGGGGGTTCAACCAGGATCTGGTTATCTGCACGGCAGTAGCACTCGTGATCGCATGTCTCCGCTGGAACCGTGAGGCGACAGGACGTCGCCGACCGAGCCTGTACATGGAGTGCCTGCCCCTCTTTTTCGGGCATGTACGCTTTTTGGCGTGTTCCAGCGGAGACATGCGATAGTGAGTGCGGTACGCCACGCTCCAGGTAGTTACACATTGGCCACCACTGGCCGCCCCAAAGCCCACTATGAAATAATGCACCGTTTTTCCGGGGAGAAATAATCCGTGCCCACCGCACTCCTGCTGTCCGCATACTGCGTCGCCATCGCATGTTTCTCGCTGGCGGGGGGCCTGCTGCCGGACCGGATACGGATGACCCACACCCGCACCCAGCTGATCATGAGCCTGGTCTCCGGGCTGATGATAGGGGTCGCATTCTTCCACCTGCTGCCCCACAGCATTGCACTGGGCGGGGGCACATCCGCCGTCGATCGCGCCGTGGAGTGGATGATGTTCGGCCTGATCATCATGTTGCTGATGCTGCGCCTGTTCAATTTCCACCAGCACGACTTCAGTCCCGAAGAAGACGCCCACCACGACCACGCCCATCATCACGGGCATGAGCACCAACACGCGCCCGCGGCCCACGGCGGCAGCTGGATGGGCGTGGCACTGGGCCTTGGCCTGCACAGCATCATCGACGGGGTGGCCCTGGGAGCGGTGATGCGCGGCGACATTCATACCACCGCCGCTGGCGCACTGGCCGGCTTTGGCGTGTTCATGGCGGTGCTCTTGCACAAGCCCCTGGATGCGATGTCGGTGACCACGGTGATGCAGGCTGGTGGCAGCAGCCGCACCGCGCGGATGGGCGCCAACCTGGCCTTTGCCCTGCTGTGCCCGCTCGGTGCGCTGGCCTTCTATTTCGGCGTCGACATGTTCACCCTGTCGGGCGATGCGGTGGTTGCAGCGGCGCTGGCCTTCTCAGCCGGCGCCTTCGTCTGCATCGCTCTGAGCGACCTGCTGCCCGAAGTGCATTTCCACAGCCACGACCGTTTCAAGCTGACCCTTGCCTTCCTGCTCGGGATCGCGATCGCCTACAGCATCGGCGTGCTGGAGCCGGACGCCTTCCACCAGCACTGAGACTGGCACTCGCGCTCAGGCCAGGCGGCTGTGAACCCAGCCGGCCAGTTCCTCACTGGCGATCTCCGCCAGCGCCGCAATATGTTCCGCCCCGCTGTTGAGACAGGGGATGTAGGCGTAATTCTCGCCGCCCGCTTCGAGGAAGTAGTCGCGGTTCTCGATGGCGATCTCTTCCAGGGTTTCCAGGCAGTCCGCGCTGAAGCCCGGGCAAATCACCTGTACTGACTTCACGCCTTCCGCGGGCAACTGCTGCAGCGTTGCGTCGGTGGCAGGCAGGAGCCAGGGATCGCGGCCGAAGCGCGACTGGAAGCAGGTCAGGTAGGCGGATTCCGGCAGGTCGAGCAACTCCGCGACCAGCTTCGAGGTGTGCAGGCATTGCAGGTAGTAGGGGTCGCCGCCATCGCACTGGCGCTGCGGCACCCCGTGATAGGAAAACATCAGCTTGTCCGGCCTGCCGTGCTCTGTCTGGTAGGTGCGGATCTGCAGCGCCAGGGCGCCGATGTAGTCGGCGTGGTCGTGGTAGTCGCGGATGGTGCGCAGGGCGGGCACGTCGCGCCGCTGCTGCAGGTGCTGGCTCAGGGCGTCGAAGGTGGAGCCGGAGGCGGCGCCGCTGTACTGGGGGTAGAGCGGGAATACCAGCAGCCGGGTGACGCCCTGCCGGAGCATGCCCTCGATAGTATCGCCGATCGCCGGTTCGCCGTAGCGCATGGCGAACTCGACCAGGATGTCATCGCCAAAGCGCGCCTGTAGCAGGCTGCGCAGGCCTTCCGCCTGTGCTGCCGTATGTACCAGCAGGGGTGAGCCCTGCTCTGTCCACACCTGCTGGTAAGCCTTTGCCGAGCGCCCGGGGCGCAGGTTGAGGATGACGCCGTTGAGCACCAGCCACCACAGCGGCCGCGGCAGTTCCACGATTCGCGGATCCCAGAGAAACTGTTTGAGGTAGCGCCGCAGCGCGCCACGCCTGGGCGCTTCCGGTGTGCCGAGGTTGGTTATCAGCACGCCGACTTTCTGCGCGGCGCCGGGATCGATGACAGGGTGATTGAGATATTTCATGTTGGGCAAATATACGGTGGCCTGGAAGTATCGCCAAGTCAGCTCGTTTGTATTGGGTAAAAAAGCATTCCGGCGCGATCAGTAGAGCACAGAATCGGCGAGCAGGCCGAGGAAAAACAGCGAGGTAAAGCGCCGGGTGTGGCGGAAAGCCCAGGCGGAAAACCACAGCGGCCAGATGTCCTCCGGGTAATCTGTGGGCCTGTCCGCCGGTTTGGGCTGGCGCAGCACGTCGACCAGCGCCGGCAACAGCGCCAGCCCACCGATCATCAGCAGCAGCGGCCACTGGAATGCGCCGGCGATGACCAGGGCGATGCACAGAAGGTACTGGGCGCAGATCATGCCCAGCACACTGTAGCGCGCGGCGCGCTCACCGATCAGTACCGGCAGCGTGCGGACGCCCTTGGCGCGATCCGCCTCGAGTTTGTCGGTGTGCTTGCCAAAGATGACCGTGGTCGGGCCGAGGGCAAAAACCAGGCTGAGCCAGGTGACGTCCCAGCTCCAGGCGCCGGTCTGTACATAGTAGCTGCCGCCGACCATCAACGGCCCCCACACCAGCAGGACCGCCGGCTCGCCGAGTCCGTAGTACTTCAGCGGCCAGGTGTAGAACAGCACGAAGAAAGCCCCCGCCAGCATCAGGTCCAGGGTCAGGCCGCTGCGCTGGACCACCAGCCAGCCGCCGAGCAGCAGGGCAATGGCGGCGGTAATACCCGTATAGCGCCAGAAGGTCGCCTGGTTCATCAGGCCATCCTCCAGCACGTGCACGCCGTACTGGTTGCGGTAGTAGTTGTCGCGGTCGATGCCGCGCCGGGAGTCCGTGTAGTCGTTGAGCAGATTGTTGGTGGCGTGGGCGAACACCAGCCCGAGCACAGTGGCCAGCCACAGGTCCCAGCGGAACAGGCCCTCACGCCAGGCGAGAAGGCCACCGAGGGCGGCGGCCATGAAGGTCATGAAGAGCACCGAGGCGCGGCAGGCAATCAGCCAGCGCGCGACAGGGTCGAGTTGCTGCCATTCGGCCAGGCTGAGTTTGGGCATACGGTCCAGTGCCTGTGCCCAGACGCTCAGGTTGATCATGCTTGGTGTTCCCCCTCCGCAGATGCGTCTAGAGTAGCGCAATTCCCCACTGGCGGGCGAAACCTTCGCGTCGCGGGGTCGCTCGGCCCGGGCCGCGGCGCCTGTATTAAACACCACCTGTACAGCCGCAACAGGCAGCCGCTACCATGCCTGAAAGTGATTTCCATATTCCTGCAGGCAAGCGATGGCGAGTAAGCGAAAGTCCGGCTTCAGCGCGTTCAGTCGTGGCATGGCGGTGTCATTGGCCGGCCTGCGGGCAGGTAGTGCCCTGGTGGTCGACAGCGCCCTCGGCAAGGTGACGGGGCGTGGCGACGAGGAGTCGGAGTTTGCCCGGCGCGAGGCGCGGCGGTTTGTCGCCGAACTGGGCAAGCTGAAGGGAACCTACGTCAAGATTGGCCAGATGATGGCGCTGTTTGGCGAGCATTTCCTGCCGCCTGTACTGGTTGAGGCCCTGCGCGATCTCTCCGATGGCACCGAGCCGGTCGCCTGGGCCGAACTTGAATCCTTCGTGCGCCAATCCCTCGGCGCCCGTTTTGACGAACTCGAGATCGATACCCGGGCCGTGGCTGCGGCGTCCCTCGCCCAGGTGCACCTGGCCAGGGTGAAACAGAGCGGCGACTGGATCTGCCTGAAAATCCAGTATCCCGGCATCGCCGAACTGATCGAGGCGGATTTTGATGCGGTGGTTCGCATGCTGGTGCTCGCTCGCTGGGTGAAGTCGGGCCGCGAACTGGATGACTGGATGCATTCCCTGCGCGAGCACCTGCTGCTGGAGGTCGACTACGCCCGGGAGGCGCGGCTCACCACAAAAATGACGCAACTGTTGGCCGGGGTGACACCGGCCGGTGTGCGCTTCCACATTCCCGAGCTGTTCCCCCGCTATTGCAGCGGTGAAGTGCTGGCGATGGAGTTCATCGAGGGCTTCTCGGTGAGCATGCCCGAGGTCGCCGGGCTTTCCCAGCAGCGGCGCAACGCACTCGGCAGTGCCATGCTCGAACTGTTTTTCTATGAACTGTACGACTGGGGCCTGCTGCAGACCGACCCCAATTTCGGCAACTACATATTGCGCCTCGACGACCGGCGCAAGACCCAGGCCGAGGACGAACTGGCACTGCTGGATTTTGGTTCGGTGCTCGACTGCTCGGAGGAGTTTCTCTTCCACCTGCGCAACACCATCGCGGCCAGCCAGCAGCAGGATGTGGCGACCATCGTCGCCGGCCTCATCGGCCTCGGCTGCCTGCCGCCTGACCCCAGTCCAGAGGCGCGGGAAATGTTCGCCGACTTCTGCCTGCACCTGCTGGAGCCCCTGCGCCCGGCGGAGCAGTTGCCCGCCGAGTACCTGAATGAGAAGGGCGAGTACTGCTGGGCGCGCTCACACCTGATGCGGCGGGCGGGCAAAAAAGCGGCCAATTCTGCGACCAGCCGCCACTTCACCCCGCCCTCGCGGGAATTCGCCCTGATAGCGCGCAAGCTGACCGGCGTGTTCAATTTCATTGCCGCACTGGATGCCCAGTTCAATGGCTGTGACCTGCTCGAGCAACATGTGGCGGCCTGGCAGCAGCGCATGCAGGGAAAATAGAAAACCGGCCTGTCGCCAGGCGACAGGCCGGTGGAGTTGGCTCAAGCCGCTTTGGCCGCGGCGGCTTCCAGATCGGCGCTCTCGCTGCGAATGCGCAGGATCAGCGGCACCAGTACCAGGGCCATCAGCGGAGCGAACAGCGCCGCGAGGCCGAGCAGGGTCGGCTGCATCCCCTGGCTGTCGAGCGCCATACCCAGCAGCGGTCCGGTGACGATGAACACCGAGCGTACCGCCAGGCTGACCAGTGAGTTCACGGTCGCCCGGAACTCACCCGGTACCCGGCGGTTCAGCGCCTCGTAGAACAGGGTCATCGACAGGCCGCGGGAAAACTGTATCGCGAAGCCGCAGAAAACCCCGAACCAGCCGGCGCCAAAGGCCATGCCGAGCAGTCCGCTGATCGGCAGTACCGCGATCAGCACCAGCAGGACCCGGGTCCCCAGCCGCGCTTCCAGTGCGCTGCAGTAGCGGGCGGCAAGGCTCACGGTGAGCGCAAAGGCCGCCCAGATGTAGCCGTACCATTCCAGCGGAATACCCTGGTACTCCCAGTACTTCTGGTAGACCCAGAAGACGTAGACCGCGAACAGCCCGAATACCGAGATGGCAGCGGCGGTCCACAGGACCACCGGGCGCCCGAACAGCAGGATGCCGATGATGCGCTGCATGTTGGCCGAGTGGTTGCGCGCGTCCGGCGCCTGGCTCACAACCCGCGGCGCCTCCACCAGGCCGAGGCCCAGCAGCAGCGGCGCGAAGCCGACAATCGCCTGTACCAGCACCACGCTGTCCAGCGACCAGATCAGCAGCAGGCTGGCGAAAACCCCGGCCACTCCCGAGGCCGCGGCTTCCAGCGAGATCAGCCGGCTCAGGGATTTCCCCGCCCCGGCGCCGCCGTCCAGGCCCTGCTCCTGCAGGTAGACCTCGGTATCGTAGAGCAGCGCGAGGTCAGTGCCGCTGATCAGGCTGAAGCCGAGGCCGAGTATGGCTTCGTAGACCAGGAAGTCGACGAAGCTGTCGGCCCACAGCAGCGAGAAAAACCCGATTGCGTTGAGCCCAGCACCCAGCAGTATCGCGTTGCGCCGGCCCCAGATGTCCGCCACATAGCCCGAGGGCACTTCGAACAGCGCGATGGTCAGCGCGAACAGGGCCTGGGTTTGCAGGACCTCGCTCATGTTCAGGCCGTGTTCCTGCAGCAGCGGCACGTAAACCGGTACCACCAGGATGAAGCCGAGCAGAAATCCCATCGCGTAGATGGTCCTGATGTTGTTTTGAAGTTCCTTTTTCACGGTTCCTTTCCCCCTGTGCCGGGAGAACCCTGAAAACGAAGACCTGAAGAGATGGGGTAGAAAGTAAAAAGGCCTCCGGAATCTGGGTTCTCGGAGGCCTTTTCTGAAATTCTGATTTAACTCAGTTAAAATGCTTCCTCAAACCACCCCGCATACCCACAGGCATACGGGTGAAATAGCGCTGACGCCATCTCGTTTGAACTTGTATGCCTGATGCATGGTGGTCATGGAATTACACTCGGTTTTGCAATTTGAACAATGCCCGGAGGCTGTGGATATAGTGCGCCTGTGGTGGATTCTGGTCAACGTGAAATTGCGCAGTGTGGAAAAAGTCACAGTGGAGAACGTTTAAATTCTGAAAAAACCTGTGGTGGGTCGTTGTCAAAAAATTGAAACACTGTCCCAGCGGCCAAACCCCGGCGGCTTTAGGCCGGTTGCCGTGCCTTTGGTCGCCGGGCGCTCAGCTTGTATCCAGCGCGATTTCCGCCCCGGTCCCCACCTCCCGGTAATACACGGTGCTGGTGTTGAACTTCAGGTCGACGAACAGCCGGCAGTAGTACTCCCCGTGGCGCCAGGCCATGGCCACGCTGGAATCGCTGGAGTAGTTGAGTTCGAAGTGCCCGTCGAAGGCCGGGTAGCTGTTGCGGAAGTGCATCAGCTTGAGCAGGCGCTGGACCACGGGTCGTTGCACTTCTTCGTCGATTTCTGCCAGCGAATAGTAATGGCGGTTGATGTCGCGCAATTCGCCGGTCTGGTGCATCAGCTCCTCGTCGTTGCAGCCGGCCAGCAGGCCGACGTAGTAGACCTGGGGTATGCCGGGGGTGAAGAACTGGATGGCCCGGGCGGCGATGTAGGCATCGTCGTTCTGCATCAGGGCGTCGTAGAAGGTGCAGGTCAACTGGTAGATGGCGCCGACGCTGTGAATGTTCACCGCGGATTTACGCATGATCGGGTCGGCGCTGCGGGTCTCGATGTTATCGATGAGCAGGCGGATTTTTTCGTCCGGCAGTACGCCTTCGACGTCGGGGATGCAGATGCCGTCGTGGGTGTCGAGCACGGTCACCATGTTGCGCGGGCACATGCGCAGCCAGTTCTTCAGGTACACGCTGTTGTTGTCGAGCAGTGAATAGAGCAGCAGCGGCGGCAGGGCGAAGCCGTAGGGGTGCATGTTGCGGCGGCTGATCGCGTACTGGTAGCTGGTGTGGTCGTGGACCTCCGGCAGGCATTCCGCGCCGTATTTCAGTGCCACCTCGTTGATCCAGTCGAGATTGCGGTAGACCTGTGGCTCGACCAGGAAGCAACTGGTGCCGATCTCCTTGGTGGTATAGCCGAACGCGTCGAGCCGCAGCAGCTTGACGCCGTGGGAGGTCATTTCGCGTATATAGCTCTCGAGCAACTGATAGGTGAGTTCGGAGTTGTAGTTGAGGTCGATCTGCTGTTCGGTGAAGGTACACCAGACGCGGGCAGTACCGCCGCTGGCAAAGCTGATCTCCCTGAACGGTTCCTTCTCCTTGCGGATATGTATTTTCCCCAGGTCGTCGTGGTTGATCTCGCCGAAGCTGTCGACATTGACGAAGAGTTCGGCGTAGCGCGAGTCGAAGCCGTGCTGGAGGAAGTCCCTGAACTCCTCGGACTCATCGGAAATATGGTTGACCGTCAGGTCGGCACAGATGTCGTATTTTTCCGCGATGAGCTCGATGTCCGACCAGTCCCCATATTCCGGATCGACTTCCTTGTGGGTCAGCGGTGAGAACCCGGCGTCCGCATTGGATGGGTAGAAGGGCAGGATGTGCACACCGCCTACGGCCCGGGAAAAGTGCTTCTCCAGCGTGAGGTAAAGGTCTGCGAGATTGTCACCTATCCGGTTGGGATAGCAGATGAGTTGTACCTGGTTTTTTAATAGCATGTTGCTCCCACGGCAGCTCCCTGCCGGTTTCCGCTGGTTGCTCGTATTTCGCCGGGCGGCGAAATCCCCTTCGTTGCATTTGCCGTATCAGGCGGGTTCGAGTGACTCCAGGTCGGCGCTGTTCTTCTGGCCGGGCTGGCTCTGTGCCGGTTCTCGCGCGGCAAAGCTCGCGGCATAGCCATTGACTGCATTGAGATAGTCGTTTGCCCAGAACTCGATATCGTAATAACGCACGGTTTCAAACGCTTCCACCAGCCGGCTGCGGGCTTCCTCCCGGCTCAGGGAAAGCGCGAAATAACAGGTGTTCACCAGTTCCCGGGGGTCGTGCGGGTTGGTCAGAATGGCGCCGCGCAGTTCCGCCGCGGCGCCGGCAAATTCCGACAGCACCAGCACCCCGCTGCCCTCGGTCATGCCCTGGGTGGTGATGTATTCCTTGGCGACCAGGTTGAGTCCATCGCGCAGGGGGGTGATCCACATGACGTCAGCCATGGCGTAGTAGGCCACCAGTTCCTCAAACGGCAGGGCGCGAAAAAAGAACTGCACCGGCGTCCAGCCGACCCGGGCGTAGCGGCCGTTGATGCGGCCGACGGTCTGCTCGATCTGCGCCTGTAACTCGTCGTAGATGGTCATGCCGCTGGCGGCGGGTACGCAGACCATCACCAGCGTAACTTTCTCGACCAGTTCCGGGTGCTGGTCGAGCAGGTGCTCGAAGGCGTCCAGTTTCTCGAGGATGCCCTTGGTGAAGTCGAGGCGCTCCACGGAGAGGATCAGGCGCACCCCGTGCAGGTCCTCGCGCAGGGTTTCCATCCGCTGGCGGATTTCCGCCTGCTTGAGCAGCTTGCCGACACGGGAGATGTCGAGGCCGACGGGATGGGCGCCGAGGCCGATGAAGCGATCGTTGACCTTGATCCGCGTGGTCATCTCGTCCAGGCCCACAGCGCAACCATAGGTCAGGAAGCGCGGCGCGCAACCGACTCGCTGGACCACCTCTACCGGCATGACGCCGCGGGCGACATCGACGAAATTCTCCGCCTGGCGCGGGATATGGAAGCCGATGTAGTCGCACTGTAACAGGCTGCCGATGATGTCCCGCCGCCACGGCAGGACATTGAACACGTCCGCGGAGGGGAAGTAGGTGTGGTGGAAAAAGGCGATGGTGACGTCGGGGCGCAGCTCGCGCAGGAAGGCCGGTACCATCCACAGGTTGTAGTCATGGATCCAGACGGTGGCGCCCTCGGCCGCTTCCGCGGCGGTACATTCGGCGAACAGGCGGTTCACCTCGAGGAAGATCTCCCAGTGTTCCTCCTGGAACGAGGCCCGCTCCCAGAAGGTGTGCAGCGTCGGCCAGAATGCCTCCTTGGAAAATTTCTTGTAGAAAATATCCACATCCCGGGCCGTCAGCGGTACGCGGGCGGCGACGAGATTCGGGTAGTTCTCGCGGTCGACGTCCGTGTGCACGGTGAACTTGCCGTCCGAGGGCTTGTGCTGCGTCCAGGCCACCCAGGAGCCGGACCGGCCGTCGGCGAACAGGCTCAGCAGGGTGGGTATGATGCCGTTGGGTGACCGGGGGCGCCGGCGCACCAGTTCCCCGTTTTGCACGACTTCTTCATAGGGCAGGCGGTGATAGACGATCACCAGGTCGGACTTTCCCGGCGGGTCGATCTCGCGAATTTCACTTTCGATGCCGGCCCGGCCGAGATAGGCGAAGTAGCTGATGGCCTCGAGGATGCCGCCACAGCCGGGGGCGTCGGCGTGGTAGACCCGGGAGCGGCCCAGCGTGGCCTCGAGCAGCGCGGGTTCGGATTCACCGACGCAGACGCCGTTGAAGGACTGGTCGTACATCGACAGGTCGTTGAGGGTATCGCCAGCGACCAGGACGCGTGCCGGATCGACGCCGAGGTATTCCACCAGTGCCGTCAGCGTGCGGCCCTTGTTGATGCCGCGCGGCAAGACGTCGAGGTAGTGGCCGGCGGAGTAGAGCAGGTCGCAGTCGAGTTGCGCGACGATTTCCCTGATTTCCTCGGTTACCGCTTCCGGTTCACAAAAATAGGAGCAGCGCCGCTCCTGGGGCACGTCCTGGCGCTGGATGCTGTCTACGTGCTGCAAGGCCTGGCCGACCACATGCTCCCCGGGCCATGTGCATTCGATTTCCGCGTGCAGCGGGTGGAGCGGCTGGAGGGTCTGGCCGTCGACGACAGTGCAACCGACATCGCAGATGATATAGCGGGGCTTTGGGATCATCGGGTCGGAGAGCAGTGGCAACACTGACTCGAGGCCGCGTCCGGTGACGAAAACCAGGTCGATATCAGGGTGCGCCGCGATAAGCTGGTAGAGGTTGGTGCGATCCTTCAGGCTTCCGCCGAGGAATGTACCGTCGAGATCTGTAGCCAGAAACATTGCTTACTCCCGCAAGTTTTGCTGTTGCGTTGCAACGCGGCGGCCTGACAAACCCAGCTTGTCATGCGCGCCTGCGTGCGGTGAACCAGTGGTTCACTCGTTGGTGTCCCGGGACGAACATCGGGTCCCGGAACTGCGCGTGCCAGCAAACAGCCTTGACGGAAATAAGTGATTTTTTTTGCGGCGAAGGCGAAGTGCTTGGTGGCAGTCTTCTTTCGCAACTGCTGAAGAACCTTGCGGGAACGTACTTTTAAAATGTCAGCAGCTTGATGAATTAAAGCAGAAAATAGCTGGAATTACGAGGTTTTACCGCGATCAATGAAAGTCCTTCGATAAAACAGGCGAAAAACACCGGGTTTTTTCCTGTTTTTTCTGCTGTCGCCGCTACCAGAACACTGCCACCAGGGTTGCGGTCAGCAGGAACAGCGCGATCATCCCGGTGTACAGCCCCCGGCCGAGTCCCGGATTGCTGGCGCGAACGGCAGCCCGCTGCTCCGGGCTGGCCGGTGCAAGGCGGAAGAACAGCTGTATTGCCAGGATATAAATCACCGTTACTGCGAACAGCAGCCCGGCGACGATGGTGAAGTGCAGGGAGTGCCAGCCTTGCAGTGCTGCCAGAAACGCAGCTGTGGACGTCAGGTGGCCGAGTATGAGGCCGGCAAGCGCGGCGGATGCACCCACTCTCCTGCTGCAGAAACCCACTGCAAATGCCGCTACCAGCGGCGGCGCCACATAGGAGAAGGTTTGCTGGAGATAGGCAAAGAGCCCGGGGAAGCGGTCTATGGCAGGTGCCCAAAGGGCCGCGAGGAACATCAGTACGATGGTGCTGAGGCGACCGAACAGCGCCAGTTGCTGCGATGAGATGGTGGGGAACCTGGGTCGCACGAAATCCACCATCAGCAGTGTGGAGGCCGAGTTCAGGGTGGAGTCCACGCTCGACATGATAGCCGCCAGCAAGCCGGCCAGCATCAGCCCGGCCAGTCCGGCGGGGGCGTACTCGGCAATCAGCCGCGGGTAGACGGTATCTGCCCGCTGCAGGTCGGGCAGCAGTGCGGCGGCCATAGCCCCCGGCAGTACCATCAGGAACAGCGGTAGCAACTTGAGCCCGGCGGCGAGCATTGCGCCGCGCGCCGCGGCATCGACGTCGCGCGCCCCGAGCAGCCGCTGGGCCACGTACTGATTCATCGTCCAGTAATAAAATCCCAGCAGAGGAAGACCGACCAGGGTGCCCAGCCAGGGCAGTGCGGGGTCATCGAGTGGGCGTATCAGCGAGAGGTGCTCCGGCCCCACCGCGGCCCTGACTGCAGACCACTGGAAGTCGAACTCGGCAAATACCAGTACCGCCAGTACCAGCGACCCGGTGAGCAATACCAGAGCCTGCAGGACGTCGGTATAGACGACGGCGCGCAGCCCACCTGCAGCGGTGTAGAGACCGGCGAAGATCGCCATGGCGGCGCAGGTCGGGGCCAGGCTGAGCTCCGGAAAGAACAGCATCAGCACCAGGGCGCCGGCGTACAGGCTGCCGGCGGTGTCGAGGACGATGCTGAGAAAGAGCGACACCGCGGACAGGTACTTGCGCAGGGCCGGGCTGAAGCGCTGCTCGAGTATTTCCGGCACGGTGGTGATTTGCCTGCCGATGAACACCGGCACGATGAAGGCCGCGGTGAACAGCAGCACCAGGGCAGCCATCCACTCGTAGTTGGCGACGGAGATACCGAACTCCCAGGCGGCGCCGGGCAAGCCGATCAGTGTCGTGGAGGAAATATTGGAGGCAAACAGGGAGAGGCCGATGGCCGCCGGACCGAGGCTGCGTCCGGCAAGGAACAGTTCCTCGGTATTTGGCGAGCGCTTCGTGACCATCACGCACAGCGCGATAACCACGCAGGCGTAAGCGCCAATAACAGCATAATCCAACGTTACCAGCGTTGGCACGGCGTCCTCCCGGTGGATTTGTTAGCGGGTCGGTCCGGATTTTTCCCGGCTTCACGCCCCTATTCTTACCGCACGCGGTGCGGTACTTCAAACCGGGCCGCGCGGCGGGTTGGTTTGCACAGACCGGTTCTGGCGTTAATCCGGCGGCGATTACGCATCTCCGAGCGCCCTGCACGTGGTAGCATTCCGGGTTATCGACGATGATAAAAGCCTCTCTGTCCAGGTCAGCAAACTCTATGGCTCAAACTGTTTCATTCGCCTCCGTGCGCCCGCGTCTCAGTCTCGATTTACTGTCGCAGCGGGAGATGGCCAGCCTTGTTCAGGCGAACCGCGACGTGCACGCCGTCTACCGGCGCTGTGCGCTTGCCGTGCTCAATACCGGCGGATCCATCGACGACGCCCGGGCCGTGGCGGCCAGCTATGAGAACTTCGAGATTCGCGTGGTCCCGGAGCCGCGCGGCCTGAAACTGGAACTCAGCAACGCCCCGGCACAGGCCTTTGTCGACGGGCAAATGATCGAGGGTATCAGCGCCCACCTTTTCTCCGGCCTGCGCGATATCGTCTTCACCCATCACAAGCTCAACCAGCTGGGCCAGTTCGATCTTGCGAGCGGCGAGGGTATTACCGACGCGGTCTTCCGCATCCTGCGCAATGCCGCTGTCGTGCGCAGTGATACCGTGCCGCGCCTGGTCGTCTGCTGGGGCGGGCACTCCATCGGCCGCGAGGAGTACGATTTCTGCAAGGAGGTCGGCTACCAGTTCGGCCTGCGGGGCATGGATATCGCCACTGGCTGTGGGCCCGGTGCCATGAAGGGGCCGATGAAGGGCGCGGCGATCGGCCATGCCAAGCAGCGCAACAAGGATGCGCGCTATGTGGGGGTGTCGGAGCCGGGCATCATCGTCGCCGAGTCGCCCAACGCGATGGTCAACGAACTGGTGATCCTGCCGGACATAGAAAAGCGCCTCGAAGCCTTCGTGCGCCTGGCGCATGGGGTGGTGGTGTTCCCCGGCGGCGTCGGCACGGCGGAGGAAATTCTCTACCTGCTCGGGGTGAAAATGCACCCCGCCAACGCCGGCATGTCGCTGCCGGTGATTTTCGCCGCGCCGAAGGAGAGCGAAGGCTGGTTCCAGCGCATCGACCGGTTCCTGCGTCTTGCCCTCGGCGACGAGGTCTCATCCCACTACGAAATCATCTGTGGCGACCCGGCGGCGGTTGCCCGGCGCATGAAGCGCGGCCTGCGTGAAGCCCGCGATTACCGCGTGCGCAACAGCGAGTCGTTCGGCTTCAACTGGGGCCTGCATATCGAGGAGGAACTGCAGCGTCCCTTCGAGCCCAGCCACGAGCGCATGGCGGCGTTGCGCCTGGAGCACGGCCGTCCGCGCCACGAGTTGATCGCCGACCTGCGCCGGGCCTTTTCCGGCCTGGTGGCGGGTAACGTCAAGGAGCAGGGGATACAGCAGATCGAGCGCCACGGGCCCTACCTGCTCAATGGCGACCCGGAACTCATCGCCCTGCTGGGCGAGCTGTTGGCCGGTTTTGTCAGCGAGGGGCGGATGAAACTGGATCCCGCCAGCTACGTGCCCTGCTTCCGTTTCGCGGGTTGAGGGGAATCAGCGTGCCGAGCGGTAGGTCTCGCGCAGGTCGCTGCCGGTGAATACCAGCTGCCACAGCTGGCCGCGCCCGGAGCGGAAAAAACCGGCGCAACACTGCAGGTAGTACTTCCACATGCGGTAGAAGTGCTCGTCGTACTGTGGCCCCCGCAGGGCCGGCCAGGCGCGATCGAAGTTCTCCCACCAGGCCATCAGCGTGCGGTCGTAATCGGGTCCGAAGTTGTGCCAGTCCTGCAGGGTGAACAGGCCCTCGAAGGCCCGGCTGAGCCTCGTTGCGGAGGGCAGCTTGCCGTTGGGGAAGATGTACTTGTCGATCCAGGGGTCGTCGCGGGTGGTGGTGCTGAATTCGCCGATGCTGTGCAGGAGGAAGATGCCCTGCGGGTTCATCAGGCGCCGCACCTTCCTGAAGTAGGTTCGGTAGTTCTTCGGCCCGACATGTTCGAACATGCCCACCGACACGACCTTGTCGAACTGGCCGCGCAGGGCGCGGTAGTCCATCAGTTCAACCCGGGCGTCCAGCCCGGTGAGCCGCTCGCGGGCCAGCGCGGCCTGTTCCCTGGACACGGTAATTCCGGTCACCCGGGCACCGTAGTTGCGCGCGGCGAACTCCGCCAGGCCGCCCCAGCCGCAACCGATATCCAGCAGGCTCTCTCCCTCACGCAGTTGCAGTTTGCGGCAGATCAGGTCGAGCTTTGCCTGCTGCGCGGCGTCGAGGTCGCCTGCCGTCTCCCAGTAGCCGCAGCTGTAGGACATGCTCGGGTCGAGCATGGCGCGGTAGATGTCGTTGCCGATGTCGTAGTGGCGCTCGCCGACCTCCCGGGCCCGGGCCCGGGTCTGGCGGTTGCGCACCAGGTTGCGCAGGTAGCCTGTGGCCGCAGCGGCGAGCAGGCGCAGGCGCAGGCTGTGATGCAGCTTGCGGTCGACGTCGGCGCGCAGGATACGGCAAATCAGTTCATCGACCTGCTGGCTGTCCCACTGGCCGTCGACGAAGGATTCGCCGAGGCCGAGGGACCCCCCGGCAAGAATCCGTTCATAGGCGCGGGCGTCGCGTACCTGGATGTCCCAGGCCTGCGTGCCGTTGAAGTGAAAACCCGCAAGCGCGGCAAGTTCCGCCAGTGCCCGGGGTGGCGCCGGTGGCGGCGAGTGGAGCGCGCCGCTCGATGCGGCGACGTCGGGGTCGTGTTTTTCCTGCAGCAAGAGGCTCCTCCGGAAATCGCCCACCGCTAGCCCGGGTGGGCCGGAATCAGTCACGCTAACGTCAGTATAGAAAATAATTCGCTGCAGGGGTGGGGCACAGCGCGTGCCGGGTGAGCCGAATACTCAATTGCGCGCGGGACGCTCGATGCCCGCCTCGAGAAAAAGGCGCGAGGCGCGGCAGGTGATATCGGTCTTGAAATCCTTCTCGTGATCCACGTCGAGGACATAGGCCTTGGCCCGCAGGCGGATGGCGATGCGCTCGGCGAGGGCGACCTCCTCGATGGAGAAACTGACCGCCTTCTTCAGGTAGGCAAAACGGCTGGTGACGATCACCTGGTGCAGGATCTCCCGCGCCCTGTCGACATCGGCGTCGAGGGCGAGGTGGAAGTCCGCCGTGACCATCATCTCCATGGCGCCCATGTTGCCCGAGGCGACCACGTCGGTGATAAAGCGCGAGTTGGGGATGGTCACCGTATTGTCATCCAGGGTCTGCAATCGCACCGAGCGCAGGGTAATGGCTGTAATCGTGCCGTAGACGCCGTCGAAGGTGACCCTGTCGCCGACCTGGAAGGGGCGGTCGAAGAGCAGCATGATGCCGGAGACCAGCGAGGCGGCGACGTCCTTGAGGGCGAAACCCAGGGCGACCGCGGCCGAGCCGCCCACCGCGATGAGGAACTCCCGCGGCGGCTGCACTATCCCGACGATCAGCCAGGCGGTACCGCCGATATAGAGCACGAAGCTGGTGAGCGTGGAGAGTTGCAGCAGCAGGAAGCGCCGCGAGGGCATCCGCTCGGTGAGGCTCTCGCAGGTCTTGCGCACCAGCCAGTTGGCCAGCCAGATGGCGAGGATCCCGCCCAGCAGGAGCAGCAGCGTGCCGGCGTCGAACATCGTCGCCAGGACGTCGAACTGGTCCATCAGGTCGTCGGCGTTCTCATTCATGCAGCAGGTTCTTCCTCGCCAGCAGGCGCGTCACCACAGGGTACCAGAGGGGAACAATACGGTAGCGGCGATGTGCTGAGCGCTGTACCAGGCCAATATTGAAAGCGGTCTTGAGCGCCGCCCGGACCCGGCTTTCCGGCAGCGCGGTGGCGGCGACCAGTTCTTCGCTGGTCATGTTCTCATGCAGGACCAGCGCGGCGTAGACGAAATGCATTTCCTTGCTGAGCCGCTCGAGCTGTGCCGCCGAAACCTCCGCCGGCAGGCCCACCGTGACCTGCTGCCCGTTTACCGTCACCGAGCTCAGCCACAGCCGCAGCGCCAGCAGCGGATTGCCGTAGCAGGCGTCCCAGAGCAGGCTGAAATAGAGCTGCTCCGCATTGCGGATGTTGCCCGCCTCGGGGCCGCGGGAAGAGAGCAGGATGCTGTCGTAATGGATGCGATAGCCGCTGAGCTGGTTGCGCGAGAGGATCAGTGCGCGAATGTCGTTCTGGCTCCAGCGGCGGGTGTAGAGCTGGGAGCTGAACTGGTACTCGCGGCCGAATACGTTGCCCAGGTAGGCCCAGCTCTGGTTGTTGATCACCACGATCCAGTAGAGGTTGCTGAGGCGGGCGCGGGTCAGGCCGAGCAGGTATTCCCAGCCCTCGAGACCGCCGACCTTGCGCAGGAAAAAGTTCTGCGCGTTGTCCAGCACGAGAACGGTTGGCCGCCGCTCGCCATCGCCTTTTACCAGTTCAGCGGGGCCGTCCACCAGGCTTGCACCCAGCACCGGCTCGAGCAGGGCGGCGATATCCGCCGGTGTATAGCACTTTGCCGGTACCTCCAGGTAAGGGAAGTCGACGGATTCATCCTGGCTCGCAAGCCAGTCGCGGGTCTTGCGCAGCAGGGTGGTTTTTCCCGAGCCGCGCTCGCCGCTGAACAGCATCGAGTTTTCCTCGGACTTCTCGTCCAGCCAGCTGCGCAGGGCCTTTTGCATCCGCTCGGCCGTGCCCACCGAAATGAAGGGGAATTCCTTGCCGTCGCTGGCGGTAGCCTCGAACCAGCGCTGGTAGTCGGCGAGCGCCTGCTCGTCGGATTGCAGCCCGCTTTCCTCCTCTCCCTGGCCGGAGCGCAGCTTGAAACTGCGGGCCATGAGTTTGCGGTACCAGTCGAAGTCCACCAGGCCCTTGTGCAGGAAAAACAGCGCCAGGGCGATGAGCATGAAGGGCGCCGCGAGCGGCGCGAGGAGCACGAAGCGCCAGCCCTGGAAAATCCGCTCGATCCAGCGGTCGACGGTTTCCGGCAGGAATGACTGCAGCGCCTTGATGAACTCGTTGCGCCAGGGTTTGAGCAACAGTCCGAGGGCGATGAGGACCGCGACCAGGGTCAGCCAGTCGAGTATCAGCAGCGACAGCGAGGGTCCCAGGCTGAGCCCCACCAGGTCCATCAACAGCCAGGGCAGGATGACAATGCGCGCAAAGCGCTTCGCACGGCGGCTCATTGCCTCCGCCTGCTGGTCGCTCAGGTAGCTGCCGGCCAGGGCGGCGATACGCAGCAGGAACCACTCGCCGGTAATGCACAGGACACCGTAGACCACGTAGAGCCGCGCGAATGGCACCAGGGGCAGGAGCAGCGACAGGTGGTTGCTGCGCAGCAGGTGTTCCAGCAGTGCCAGGCCGAACCAGCCGACAACCCAGGGCAGGATCACCGGCAGGCCGGCGGTGAAGCGAACCAGTTGCGCCTTGCTGCGATTGCCCTGGTAATTGCGCGCAAAACGCGCCTGCAGTGACGCCGCGGGTTTGCGGGTCGCGCGGGCCAGCAGCGCCAGCAGGGCGAAGCCGGCCAGGCCGACCAGGTATTCGACACCGACGAAAAACTGCCGCAGCACGGTGCCGCCAGTGTTGTCGCTGCCCCCCAGTGCATCGTGGGCTGTCCAGCGCAGGACATCGACCAGCGCCCGCGATTCATCGTACAGCAGCAGGCTCTCGTCCTCGCTGCTCCCCAGGGCGCGCTCGAAGGCGGCGCGCTGCCGCTGCCAGAGCCAGCCGCGCACACTGTTGAAGGCCCTGGCCAGCACCAGGGCGTCGTGTTCCGCCATCCGGTAGTGGGCCTCGACTGCGGTCACGCTGGACGTGTCGCCAAGGGCATCGAGCAGGGCCTCCGGCACGGAGAAATCGTGCCCGGCGAGGTCGAGCGAGTTGCGCCACTGCTGCAGCCACTTGCCCACTTCCCGCGAGGACATGTCCGGGCCGAGGTTGGGAAGGAGTTGCAGGAAGGCGATGCGCAGCTGTTGTAAGCGGCTGTCGAGTGCGGCGATGGGCGCGAGCTCCTTTGCGCTCGCGTTGATGCCCGCCTCGGCGAGGTTCTGGGCGCTGCGAATAAGCCGTGCCCGCGACTGCCAGATGTTGACCATCGCCTCGTGGGCTGGCGAGGGCAGGCTGGTCCAGTAGGTGTTGCGCAGGCGCGCCAGTTGCGACTTCTGCCACACCAGCGCCTCGCGGGCCTTGCGGTAATTATCCTGGACGCTTTCGCAGCGCACACTCTGTGGCCACTCGGTGGGCTGGGTCTCACCGTCGTCACCGCCCAGCAGGCGCTTGAGGTCGTCGGTGGTGACAGCGGGGGGCGCGGAGCCCTCCAGCAGGGCCTCGATCTGGGTAGTCCGCTGGCTGAAGCCCTTGAGTTCCTGGCGCAGGGCCTCGTAGGTCTTGCGCGACTCGCGGCAGGCGCCGCTCTCCGGCAGCAGGTCCTCGGCTATACCGGCCGTAGAGAAGGTGAGGGCGAGAATGACAAGGAAAATGTGCCGCATGTCAGAGCAGGTGATTGCTTTGCAGGTACTGGGTGATGGCGCCAGCGATTCCCCCCAGCAACATCTGTACGCCAATCACCGCCAGGATCAGGCCCATCAGGCGGGTCACCACCTTGATGCCGTTCTGCCCCAGGTAATTGACCAGGCCCTGGCCGCCGACAAAGAAAAGCAGGGTGATGACGCACAGGAGAAAGAAAGTAGACAGGGTGAGCGCGAGATTCGCCAGGCCGCCGGTGGCGAAGTTCATCACGGTGGCGATGGTGCCGGGACCGGCGAGGATCGGCAGTGCGAGCGGTGAAATGGCGATATCCATCTGCGCCCTGCGACTTTGCTGTGCATCCTCCTCGCTGGGATGCTGTACGGTCGAATTTTCCCCGCCCTGCAGCATGTGGTAGCCAACCATGGCGACCAGCAGGCCACCCATGATACGCAGGGCCGGGAGGGTGATGTCGAAGAGGCTGAAGATCAAATGCCCGCCGGCGGAGAAGACGGCGATGATCACGAAGGCGGTTGCCAGCGCGCGCACCGCGATCGCCTTGCGGGTGGCGGCGTCCTCACCGGCTGTCATGCCGAGGAAAACCGGCGTGTTGGCGATCGGATTCATGATCGCAAAAAAGCCCATGAAAACGGTCAGTGCGTGGCTGAGAACAGTATCCATAGAACTGCCGTTTCCCCGTTGCGGCAATGTACGTTTGCCGGCAAGTATAGGCCGCCGTCTGGCGGATTACGACTCGAGCACCAGGCTGAGCAGGAAACCGGTGTAGGCGAGGTAACAGACCAGCAGGCCAGCGCCCTCCAGCCGGTCGATGGTGCCCGGCTTGCGGTAGCCGTAGCACACCAGGTAGAGCGACAGCGTCAGCGCGGCCATGACCAGCACGTCGCGGTCGAGTACTTCCGGGGCGACCGGCAGGGGATGAATACTGCCGGCGATGCCGACTACCGCCAGGGTATTGAACAGGTTGGAGCCGAGCACGTTGCCCACGGCGAGGTCGTGCTCGCCCTTGCGCGCCGCGATGATGGTCGAGGCGAGCTCCGGCAGGGAAGTGCCGACGGCAATGACGGTGAGCCCGATGACCAGGTCGCTAACGCCGAAATTGTGGGCGATTTCCACCGCGCCCCACACCAGCAGGCGGGAGCTGGCGACGAGCACCACCAGGCCCACCGCGAGCAGCACCAGGGCGCGGCGCAGGGGAACGGCGCGCGCGTCCAGCTCCGCCGCCACATCGGCGCCGAGGCCGTCGGAAGACTGCCGCATACCGAGCACAATCGACCAGCCCATCAGGCCGGCAAACAGCGCCAGCAGGATGACCGCGTCCCAGCGGCTGAGTTCGCCGTCGATCAATTGCGCCGCGGCGATGGCCGTGACCAGGGTGAGAATCGGCAGTTCCTTGCGCAGGATGTTCGAGTGCACTGCGATCGGGCTTATCAGCGCGGCGAGGCCGAGAATCAGGGCGATGTTGGTGATGTTGGAACCGTAGGCATTGCCCAGTGCCAGCGAGGGATTGCCCTGGTAGGCGGAAAACCCCGAGACCACCATCTCCGGCAGCGACGTGCCAAAGCCGACGATCACCATGCCGATGAGCAGGGGCGGCATGCGGAAATGCCCCGCGGTGATTGCAGCGCCCTCGACAAACCAGTCCGCGCTCCAGACAAGGAGCGCCAGGCCGCAGACAACCGCGAGAGAAGGAAACAGCATGTACAGTGGAACCCCGGGTGAATCAGTGTTGTACTTGAGCATCATTGACCGTGACTGGCAAGCCTGAATACCAATAACCGAAAAGGCCTTCAGCAATGGAAATTCGCCACTTACATCCGAATCTCGGCGCCGAGGTTGTCGGCGTGAACCTGGCGCGCGAGCCCGCCACCGCGGTGATCGACGCACTGCGCGAGGCTTTCGATATTTTCGGCCTGCTGCTCTTTCGCCAGGCGCAGGCGCTAACACCGCAGCGGCAGATCGCGGTGACCGGCTGGTTCGGGCAGCTGCTCGCCGCCGGTGACGACGGCGAGCACTGGACGACGATGAGCAATGATTCGGCCATCGGCAGCGCCGAGTTGCGCTTCCACAGTGATCTCACCTACACCGATGCGCCCTTCGACGGCATCAGCCTGCACGCGCTTGCCCTGCCACCGGGGGGCAGCAGCACCTCCTTCGCCAGCGGTGTGGCGGCGTGGAAACGGCTGTCAACGCAGCGCCAGGCGCAATTGCGCGGCGCTTTCGCCGAGCACCGCCTGCCGGCGACGGCGATGTTCGGCGGCGACTGGCCGGATTTCGTCGCCCGCCAGCCGGTCTGTCTCAGCCACCCGCGCACCGGCGAGCCGGTCCTCTACGTCACCGAGGAGCATGTGGCCGCGCTGGAGGATCAGCCCGCTGCGCTGCTGGCGGAATTGTTCGAGGAGCTCTATGCGCCAAAGCAGGTGTACGTGCATCACTGGCAGCCCTATGACCTGCTGGTCTGGGACAACCACGCGCTGCAGCACGCGCGCACGGCGGTGGCCGACCCGGCGGATGGGCCGCGGGTCCTGCAGCGGGTGATGCTGGGGCAGAAGACCTTTCAGCAGGTGGTGGCGGAGGTGCGGGCTGCGGGTTGATCAGGCCTGCAGTTGCCGGCCCGCGCCCTCTCGTGCATTCCCCACGCTCCTCGAAAGCGTTTTGACTCGTCGCTTAGGGGAATGCACGAGAGGGCGCTCTGCAGTCAAAGCGCGGGGAAATCTACGCCGTGGATACGGCACGGCAGAGCGCGAGCAGTGCTTGAAGGCTGGCGGAACCGTGAGGCGACAGGACGTCGCCGACCGAGCCTGCACATGGATGTGCGCTGTTTGGCGTGTTCCGACAGCCTTCAAGCGCTGATCGTGCGGGAAGAACAGCCAGGCCTGTCCCGGGAAGTGTTCAATCCACATCCACCAGTGAGTTTCCCACGCTCCTCGAAAGCATTTTCACGCGTCGTTCAGCGCGGCAGGCGTATCCTCTTCCCGGGTATCCTTCTGCAGCCCCAGTCGCTGCAACACAACATAGAACAGCGGCGTGAAGAAAATCCCGAAGAAGGTTACCCCGAGCATCCCGAACACCACCGCGATACCCAGCGCATTGCGCAGTTCCGCGCCGGCGCCGCTGGCGATCATCAGCGGGATCACGCCGAAGATGAAGGCGAAGGACGTCATGATGATCGGCCGCAGGCGCAGGCGGCAGGCCTCCAGCGCGGCCTCGGCGATCGAGTAGCCCTGGGACTGCAGGTCGCGGGCGAACTCGACGATGAGGATCGCGTTCTTCGCCGCCAGCGCGATCAGCACGAACAGGCCGACCTGGGTGAAGATGTTGATTTCCGAACCCATCAGCAGCAGGCCGAGTATTGCGCTCAGCAGGCACATCGGCACGATCAGGATCACCGCCAGCGGCAGCTTGATGCTCTCGTACTGGGCCGCCAGCACCAGGAACACCAGCAGCACACACAGCGGCAGCACCAGGGTCAGGGCGCCGGCGGACTGCACCTGTTGGAAGGCGATTTCCGTCCAGTTGAAGGTCACGCCGGTGGGCAGGGTGGCGGCGGCGACCTCCTCCATCGCGGCCAGCGCCTGGCCGGAGCTGTAACCCGGCGCCGGCTTGCCGTTGATGTCCGCCGAGAGATAACCGTTGTAGCGCTGCACGAGATTGGGCCCATAGCTCTGGTCGAGCTTCATGACCGCGCCGAGGGGGACCATCTCGCCCGCCTGGTTGCGGGTCTGCAGCAGCAGGGCGTCGCTGGCCTCGCTGCGGAAGCGCTGGTCCGCCTGCACCATCACCCGGAAGGTGCGGCCGAACTGGTTGAAGTCGTTGACGTAGTAGGAGCCGAGGTAGGCCTGCATGGTGAGGAACAACTCGTCGAGGTTGATGCCCATGCGCTTGGCTTTTTCCCGGTCCACGTCGGCGTAGAGTTGCGGCGCGTTGATCTCGAAGTTGCTGTACACGCCGGCTAATTCCGGGCGCTGGCGGGCCGCGGCCAGCAGTTCCTGGGTCATCGCGTCGAGGTTGTCGACGCCGCCAGCGGTGCGGTCCTCGAGTTGCAGCTTGAAGCCGCCAGCGGGGCCGAAGCCGCGAATCGGCGGGGCCGCGATGGCAAGGGCAAAGGCGTCCTTGAGTCCCGCCAGCCGTGCGTTGAGCTTGCCGGCGAGCGCCGGGCCGGACTGCTCTGCGCCGCGCTCCTCGAAGGGCTCCAGCGGCAGGAAGATCACCGCGCTGTTGGAGGCCCGGGTGAAACCGTTTATCGACAGGCCGGGGAATTGCACCGCGTGCTTGAAGCCGGGAATCTCGCTGGCGAAATCCCAGACCTGGCGTACCACTTCCCCGGTGCGCTCGATAGAGGCGCCGGGGGGCAGGAATACGTTGACCACCAGGTAACCCTTGTCCTGCTCCGGGACGAAGCCTTCCGGGGCGGCCTTGAAGCTGATGCCCGCGGCCACCACCAGCAGGGCGTAGACCGCCAGCGAGATGGCGCTGGCGCGCAGGATGCGTTTGACGCTGCGCTGGTAGGCGCCGGCGGCGGCATCGAAGAAGCGGTTGAAGGGGCGGAAGGCCCAGCCGAGGCCACCGTCGATCAGCTTCTGCAGTTTGTCCGGCTCGGCGTCATGGGGGCGCAGCAACAGGGCGGCCAGCGCCGGTGACAGAGTCAGCGAGTTGAAGGCCGAGAGAATCGAGGCGAAGGCGATGGTGAGCGCAAACTGCCGGTAGAAAGCCCCGTTGAAACCGTCGACCAGTGCCGGCGGTACGAACACCGCGCAGAGCACCAGGGAGATGGCGATGATCGGGCCGGCGACTTCGTCCATGGAACGGTGCGCGGCCTCTCGTGGCGAGAGGCCGTCCTCGATGCCGCGCTCGACGTTTTCCACCACCACGATGGCGTCGTCCACCACGATGCCCACCGCCAGCACCAGCCCGAGCAGGGTCAGGGTGTTGATGGAGAAGCCGAACAGCAGCAGCGCCGCCAGCGTACCGATGATCGAGATCGGTACGGCGATAATGGGGATCAGGGCCGCGCGCCAGGTCTGCAGGAACATCAGCACCACGATCACCACCAGGATGGTCGCCTCCAGCAGGGTCTGGATCACCGCCTGGATGGACTCGCTGACGAATACCGTGGAGTCGTAAACGATGCTGTACTCGACGCCTTCGGGGAAGCGGCTGGCGAGGTCGTCCATCGTGCCTTTCACTTCCTGGGCAAGCTCCAGCGCGTTGGCGCCGGGTTGCAGGAAGACCGGCAGGGCGACCGCCGGGCGGTTGTCGAGCATGGAGCGCAGGGCGTATTCGCCGGCACCCAGTTCCAGCCGGGCGACGTCGCGCAGGTAGGTGAGCTCGCCGCTCTCGCCGACCTTGACGATGATGTTCTCGAACTGCTCGATGCTCTGCAGGCGTCCCTGGGCGTTGATGGCGAGCTGGAAGTCGATGGCATTGGACATCGGCGCACCGCCGATGGAGCCCGCGGGCACCTGCACGTTCTGCTCGCGCAGCGCGCCGATCACGTCGCCGGCGGTGAGGCTGCGCGCGGCCAGCTTCTGCGGGTCCAGCCAGACGCGCATGGCGTAATCACCGGAGCCGAAGATGCGCACGTCGCCGGCACCGGGGAGGCGGGCGAGGGCATCGCGCACCTGGATCAGTGCGTAGTTGCGCAGGTAGAGGCCGTCGTAGCGGTCCTCCGGGGAGAACAGGTGGACCACCATGGTCAGGTCGGGGGAGCTCTTCTGCGCGGTGACGCCGAGGGCGCGCACTTCCGCGGGCAGCCGCGGCAGGGCCTGGGCCACGCGGTTCTGCACCTGTACCTGGGCCCGGTCGATGTCCGCGCCGAGGTCGAAGACCACGGTGATGGACAGCGAGCCGTCCTGCTGGGCGCGGGAGTTCATGTAGATCATGTCCTCCACGCCGGTGATTTCCTGTTCCAGTGGGGCCGCCACGGTCGCGGAGATCACCTCCGGGCTGGCGCCGGGGAACTGCGCCTGCACCACGATAGTGGGCGGGCTGACCTCGGGGTACTCGGCTACCGGCAGCTGCTTGATCGACAGCAGGCCTGCCACCAGCACCAGCACCGAGAGCACGCTGGCGAAAATGGGCCGTTCAATAAAGAAATGGGTGAATTTCATGTGCGCGCCTGGCGTTAGAAACGAAACGCCAGTTTGGCGCTGTCGGGCTGGATGATGTTGGCGTTCACGGCCATGCCCGGGCGCACCCGCTGCAGGCCGCTGACGATGATTTTCTCGCCGGCGTCGAGGCCGTCGCGGACGATGCGCTGGCCCTGGTAGAGGCTGCCGGTTTCCACCCGGCGGTACTCAACCACGCTGTTGGCGTTCACCACCAGCACGTACTTGCGGTCCTGGTCGGTGCCGATGGCGGCGTCGTCGACCAGCGCGGCCTGGTAGCTGCCGCTGCCCTGCAGGCGCACCCGGGCGGCCATGCCGGGGGTGAAGTCACCCTCGGCGTTGGCCAGCAGGGCGCGCGAGGCGATCGTACCGGTGGCCCGGTTGAGCCGGTTGTCGATGAAGTTCAGCTGGCCCTGGTAGGGAAAGTCGCTGTCGCTGGCCAGGCCGATGTGCACAGGCAGGCCGCCCTCGCCCGGCGCGGGCAGGGCGCCTGCGCGAATCAGGGACTTCAGGTTGTTGAAGCTGTGCTCGTCGGTGTTGAAGGTGACGTAGATCGGGTCCAGCGAGACCAGGGTGGTGAGCACGCTGCTACCGGCGGTCACGTAGTTGCCGCGGGTGACATCGGCGCGCGAGACGCGGCCGGCGATCGGCGAGACCACATGGGTGTACTCGAGGTCGAGCCTGGCCTGGTCGAGGGCCGCCAGGGCCGAGTGCAATTCCGCTTCGGCCTGGCTCAGCTTGCTCACGCGCTGGTCGTATTCCTCTTTCGATACGGCCTTCATGGCGATCAGCTTCTCGGAGCGGTCGAGATCGATCTGGGCCAGCTGGCGCAGGGACCTGGCGCGCTCCACCTCGGCCTGGGCGCGTTCGAACTGCAGCTCGTAGGGGCGCGGGTCGATGACGAACAGCACCTGCCCGGGCACCACGTCGCTGCCCTCCTCGAAGTGCACCTCGTCGATGTAGCCGCTGACCCGGGGGCGCAGCTGCACGCTCTCCACAGCCTCGAAGTGGCCGGTGAAGGTGTTCCAGTCCTTCACCTCGCCGGTGCTGACCACTTCCACGTCGACGCTGGGAGCGGGCGGAGTCTCCGCCGCACTGGCCGTCTCGGAGTTGCAGCCCTGCAGGCTGCCCGCCACCAGCAGGCTGGTGATTGCCGCCAGCAGGGGCTTCCACAGGGAAACCGTGAGCTCCCGCGCGGCTTTTCTCCTGCGGGCGCATCCACATTGGGAAAACAGGGGCTTGCGTGACAGTCTCATGACAAATGTCCTTGCGCTATACTGGCCGCCCCGTTAAAACCGGGGTGGCGGTGATCGAATGCCGGTTGGTTGGCCGGGCTCGCGGGACTGTCCCGCGACAGGGTTGGAGTTCAGTGACTCCGGAACTCAAGGGTTCCCTCTGGCGGAAGCAAGTGTGCTTCCGAGTGTGCCGCGACGCCGTGGTGATGGACCTGCCGTGGCAAAGTATGAAAAGATTATGTGTGTTACCGGTCAGTAACGTGATAGGATGTTACTGACCGGTAACACACTTCGTCAAGAGAAATTTTTATGTCAGGTGCACAGACCCCCACTTCCGGGGTGCCAGAGGAGCAGCAGGCCAAGCCGCGGGTACGCGACCGCCTGCTCGACGCGGCTACGGAGCTCTTCTACCAGCAGGGCATCAACTGCGTCGGCGTCGATGCCATTGTCTGCGAGGCTGGCACCAACAAGATGAGCCTCTACCGCAACTTCGCCTCCAAGGACGAACTTGTCGTCCAGTACCTGGAAGGGCGGCAGCAGGAGCACTTCGCGCGCTGGGACGAGATTGTCGCGGACTACCCCGGCGATCCGCGCGGCCAGCTCGAAGCCCTGTTCCAGTCCTTCGTCGAGCGCGGCCACGAGAGGGCTCATTGCGGTTGTCCCTCGGCCAATGCCGCAGTGGAATTGCGCGGCACCAACCACCCCGCGCTGGAGGTTATTTATGCCGGCCGGGCGCGGGCCCGCCAGTATATTCGCGATCGCCTGGAAGCGGCCGATGCGAAAAATCTTGAAGCGCTCACCGACGGCCTGATCCTGCTGCTGGAGGGGGCAATGTTGACGCGACTGTCCTACGCCGAAAACGCCTGGCCTGCCGAGAACCTGCTTGCCACCCTGAAGATTCTGCTCGACGCAGAGTTGGGGCCGCGGCCCGCGAAGCGCGGGAAACGGGCCTAGCTGCGAGCCGCCCTTCAGTTGTACATGATCACTTCGTCGAGCTGCTGTTGCGCATACTCGGGGTGCAGGCGCGCCGCGAGGTCGCGTTCGACTGCGTAGAGGCAGGGCACCAGAAACAGCGTGGCGAAACTGGCGATGAGCACGCCCCAGAACATGGCCATGATCATCGGCGTTATCAGCTCGTTGGCGCCACCGAGTTCGTAGGCGGCGGGGAACAGGCCGGCGCAGGTCGTCAGGGTGGTGATTACCACCGGGCGCAGGCGGACGCTGGCGCACTCGACAATCTGGCGATCGTGCAACAGGGTCTCGCCGTGCTCGCTGTGGTGTTTGCGTTCCACGTTGAGGCGGTCGAGCATGACCAGCGCGTCGTTGACGATGACCCCCATCAGGCCGGCGATACCCATGAGCGCGGCAAACGACAGCACCATGCCCTGGACGACAAAAGCCACCAGGACCCCGATCACCCCGATGGGAATCATCAGCAGGACGAAAAACGGCTGCAGGTAGGAGCCGAACAGCAGTACCAGGATAAAAAATATCCCCAGGATGGAGAGCATGAAGGCCTTGCCCACTTCGCCGGTCTGCTCCTTCTCGCTGATCATCTGGCCACCCTGGTAGTAACTGACATCGCGGAAGCTGCTCGTCATGGCCGGTGAGGCGAGGAAATCCGCCGCCCGCTGGTTGATCTCCTGCACGCTGATGGCGGCGCGATCGATGCGCGCGTAGACAGTGGTCGCGCGGTTGCCGAGAAAATGGCGGATGGTGCCCTCGCCGGAGCGCTGCTCGAACTCGACGACACTGCGCAGCAGGATGTTGTCGCCGTGTTTATTGACTACCGCCAGGGAGTAGAGAGAGGCCGGGTCGCGCACGTCGACACCGTCGAGCTGCATGCGGTAGACGATGCTGTCCTCCACCGTGTCGAAGGTCCCGACCACCTGGCCGTTGAAGGCCACCTTTACCGCCGCGGATACCTCGGCCACTGTGAGCCCATAGTGGGACAGGGCCTCGTGGTCGAGGTGCAGGGAAATAATCGGCTTGCCGGGCACGTAGTCGCTCCACACCTCGCTGACCCCCTCCTGCTCGCGGATGTATTTCATCAGCCGCTCCGCCGCCGCGAAGCGCTGCTCGGTGTTGCCGATGACGGTGATCTCCAGCGCTTCCCCCATGTCGACGCCCTCCACCGGCAGGCGTACCTGCAACAGCTCGAAGCCCTCCCGCCGGGCGTAGAGCGAGACCAGCTGGTCGCGCAGGGCGATCGAGTTGGTCGCGCGCTCCGCAGCGGGTTTCAGGTAGATGGTAATGACCCCCCAGGCCGAGTCCTGGCCCTCGGTGACACTGGCGCGGTCGACGTCGTGGTGGCCGACCGAGTAGACGATATCGTCGAGGTCCCCGGCGGGAATGATTTCGCGCAGTTCCCGTTCCAGCACCTGCAGTTTCTTTTCCATTGCGTGCAGGGGCGTGCCAATGGCGCTCTCGACCTTGATGTGCAGCAGGTCGATGTTGGTTTCCGGCGTGGGGTTGAACAGGATGAAGCGTGAGCTGAGCACCGCGGCGACCAGGCTGGCCGCGAGTACCAGGCCGATAAACAGGTAGCGGCGCCTGACCACTTTCATCATCAGCGATTCGTAGGCGTCCTCCACCCGCTGGAACCAGGCCCGGGAGAGCTTGCCCGAGCCACAGCTCTCCAGGGTGTGGGCGATGTGCGCCGGCAGCATGAACTTGCACTCCAGCAGTGACATGCCGAGCACCAGGATCGCCATCACCGGGATGATGAAGAACACCTTGCCCTGCAGGCCGCCGAGAAAGGCCGCCGGCGCCAGTGCGACTATCGTGGTGAGGGCGCTGGTGACCACCGGCAGCACCACCCGGTGTGAGCCGATCACCGCCGCTTCCGCCGGGTGGTGGCCGTACTCGTGGTGGCGGAAGATGCTCTCCGCGGTGACCACGGCGTCGTCCACCAGGATGCCGAGCATCAGGATCAGCGCCGCCATGCTCAACATGTTGACGGAGATATCCAGTATCGGCATCACGCTGAAGACCATCATGATGGAGACCGGGATGCCCAGCGCCACCCAGATGGTGAGGCGGAAGCGGAAGAAACACATCAGTACCAGCACCACCAGGAAGATGCCGGCGATCGCGTTGCTCACCAGTACGTCGAGCATCGCCAGGGTGTTCTTGCTGTCGTCCATGATGACGATGAACTGCACGTCCGCGGGCAGGTGCTGGCGTTTGGCCTCCAGATAGGCCTTCACCCGGTTGGCGGTGCCGAGGTGATCGGCGTGCTCGCCCGCCCGCACCATCAGGCCGATTGCCTGGCGACCGCCGACGAAGGTACCGGTCACCGGGTCGGCGAAATCGTCGTGGACCCGGGCGATATCCCTCACCCGCACGAAGTCGCCGGGGCTGCCCTCGAAGATGATGACGTTCTCGACATCCTTCGGCTCGCGGAATTTACCGATGGTGAGCACGTCCTGCTCGCCGGCGGCGGATTGCACCGAGCCGCCGGAGGCGCGCACGTTGCGCGAGTTGATGGCCTGGTGGACCTGCTCGTAACTGATTCCCAGCCGGCGCATCTTGAGGTCGTCGAGCAGGATCCTGACCTCGCGATTGCGATAACCCTCGCGGTTCACCGCGGAGACACCCTCGATATTGCGCAGTTCCAGCTGCACCTTGCGGGCGATCTCGCGCAGGGTTTCCTCGGGTACCGAGCCGACCACCAGCAGCTGTATCACCGGCGCGTTGGCGGTATTTTCCGGGCGGCTCACCACCGGGTTGCCGTGCAGGTCCAGGGGCAGGCTGGCGCGGGCGCGGTCGATGGCGTTGTAGACCTCCATCTCCACCTCGTCGTAGCGCGCCGAGGAGTGCTCCTGGAAGCCCATGACCATGATGGTGGACTGGCCCTCGATGCTGTTGGAGACGACCTTGTCGACGCCGTCGATGTGCAGGAACTCGCGCTCCAGCGGCGTGGTGATGGACAGTTCGATATCTTCCGCGCTGGCCCCCGGGTGGTTGGTGACCACCGAGATGAGACCGGTGTCCACCGAGGGGAAGGCGTTGTAGGAGAGGCTGTTCATCCCGGTGATCCCGCCGATGATGACCATGATCATCAGGATGTTTACCAGCAGGGGGCGCTGGACGAAAAACCCCAGCAGGCGCTCCATCTCAGCCCTCCCCGGGAGCCAGGCGCTTTACCCGCTGGCCGTCGGAGACCAGGCGCAGGTTGCTGACCACCACCTCGTCGCCGGCCTCCAGGCCACTGTATACGGGTACCCGGGTGGCGTTGCCGACGCCGAGGGTCGGCTCCACCTCCTCGGCGACATCCCCTGCCAGGCGATAGACCAGCAGGCGCCGGCCGCGATCCACTACCGCGTCGCGGGGCACCGAGAGGATGTCCTGGTCGTTGCCGCGGAACTCGACCAGGGCGGACATGCCATCGCGCAGCAGGCCGGCGCTGTCCTCGACCACGACGCCGACCTCGAAGTTGCCGGTCGCCGGCTCGGCACTGCTGGCGACCTGGTCGACGCGGCCGACAAAGCGCTGCCCCGGCGCGCCCGGCGAGGTCACGCTGGTCTGCATGCCGACACTGACGTAGTTGATGTCCTTCTGCGAGACGTAGGTTTCCACCCGCAGGGCGTCTTCTACGCGGATGATGCCGAGCCGGCTGCTGGGCGCGACGACCTGGCCCGGTTCGACCGTGCGCGCGGTCACCACGCCGCTGACCGGGCTGGTGACCGCCGCCGCGGCGAGTTCCTCACTGGCAATGTCGTAGGAGGACAGCGCCCGCTGCAGGTTGGCCTGGGTGGACTTGAGCTGGGCCTCACTGGCCAGGTAGGCCTGCTCGGAGATGACCCCGGAGGCATAGATGGAGCGGTTGCGCTCGTGGGTGGCGCGGGCCTGCTCGTGGGCAGCCCGCGCCTCTTCGACGCTGGCCAGGGCACCATCGCGACGCAGTTTGAGCTTGCGGTCGCCAAGGCGGATCAGGGGGCTGCCGGCGGTCACGGTCTCGCCCTCGCGGAACAGGACCTCCTCGACCGTGGCGGTAATCTCGACGCTGATCTCGTACTCCTCGGCGGGTTTGACCAGGCCGTAATTCTTGAAGGTATGGGCCCACTTGCCGGGGAGGACTGCCTGGGTGTGCACGGGGATGGCCGCGGGCTCGACCTGTTCCACCGCTGCGGTCTCGGATTTCGCGCAGCCGGCCAGGGCGACCAGCAGCGCACACAGCAGGGGTAAGGCTCGCAGCAATGTTCCACTCCCTTAGAACATGGGGTGACCGGTTGGGGAGGACCTGTAACGCTTACGGCAAATTAGAAAATATAGTTCATAACTGCATCGCGTAAAGGCGCTCGCCGAATAAGTGGGGTTTGTGTTTGACAGGCCTGCCGCCTCGACTAGGCTTGTGCCTGCATCGCCCCCGGCCCCCTGGCCGTGGCCGGCGACGCCAATGCCACAGCGCAAGGTTGTGGCTTCACAAGGACAGGAACATGACCGGCGGTAGCCGGTTCGGAGGGACTCTTGAAAACACTCATCCAACAGGGAAAACGCTTCCTCGCACCTGCAGTTTTCGGCCTGGGTATGTTGCCTCTGGTTGCAACGCCCGCCTGGGCCTACGACCTGGACAACGGCAACGCGGCATTCGAAATCGTTATCCAGTCCGTCGCCCCGGAGGTGCCGGGCAACGTCTCCGCCTCCGGCGGCGACGCCACCCTGGTACTGCGCCTCACCACCATGATCACCAATGCCTGGTTCGACGCGGTGGCGCCCTATCACCCGACGGCGGTGGGCGTGTACAGCCGCTTCGAGCGCCAGCCGGCACCGGACAGCAATGAAGAGATGAACGTGGCGCTGCTCTACGCCAGCTACCAGGTGCTGAACAGCCTGCTGCCCCAGCGGGCCGCGGTCTGGGAGGGGATGCTCATCGCGGCCGGCCTGGCGCCGGACAACCCGGACATGGACGACCTCTCCACACCGGCCGGAATCGGTACCGCGGCGGGCCTCGGCGTGGTGAACGGGCGCAGCCACGACGGCATGAACCAGTTGGGCGACCTCGTCGATCGCGGCTACAACCGCGTCCCCTACGCCGACTACACCGGCTACCAGCCCGTAAACACCGCCTATGAACTGCGCGACCCGGCGCGCTGGCAGCCGGATATCCAGCGCCAGTTGCTCGGCCTGTTCAAGGTGCAGCAGTTCGTCACCCCGCAGTACGCGCTGGTGGAACCCTATTCGTACGCGGACCCCGAGGACTTCGCGGTACCGCCTCCGCAAGCCAGCATGTTCCCCAATTCCGCTGCCTACCAGCAGCAGGCGGATGCGGTGCTGTCGGCGTCCGCCAACCTCGACGACATGCAGAAGCTGAAAGCGGAGCTGTTTGACGACAAGATCCGCGGTCTCGGTTTTTCCGCCGTGCACGCCGCCCTGTCGCAGGGGCTGAACCTGTACCAGTTTGTCGCCCTCGACTTCCTCACCAACATGGCGGCCTTCGACGCGGGAATTTTCGTCTGGAACGAGAAGCGCGAGTACGACGCGGTGCGTCCCTTCAGCGCCATCCAGTACCTCTATGGAGAGCAACCGGTGGCCGCCTGGGGTGGCCCGGGGCAGGGGACCGTCTACGATCTCCCGGCCAGTGAATGGAAGAGCTATCTCGAGGAAGCGGACCACCCCGAGTACCCCTCGGCGTCCACGTGCTTCTGCGCGGCCCACGCGCAGGCGGCGCGCCTCTACCTGCCGGGCGGTGACGCCCTCAACTGGACGCTGGATTACCCTGCCGGTGCCTCCCGGGTCGAACCCGGGCTGACACCCGCGGTGGATACCCAGGTGCACTTCGCGACCTGGTCGGAGTTCGCCGCGGATTGCGGTGTCAGCCGGGTCTGGGCCGGGGTGCACTTCCCGGCAGCGGTGGAGGCTTCGGCCGCGGTCTGCGGCAGTTTTGGTGATCTCGCCTACGACTACTTCGTCGAGCTGGAGCAGGGTACTGCTGCGGAGCGCGGGCCCAGTGTCGGGCGCCAGTGGGATGCAGGGCCGGGTAAAGGCAAGGGCCGGGGCAAGGGGCGGGGCAACAGTCCCTGGTGATCCCCGGCTTGCGTAGTGGGGGGCGCGAGTCGGTGCGCTTGCAGTGACCCGCCCCCGGGAGAAAATAATCAGCCGCCTGCAGGGCGGCTGATGCATTTGTGGCGTGCGTATTGCGAGCGCGGCGTCAGCAACTGGCTACTGCGCGCACGTGCGCCGGCTCCACCTACAAGCGCGACCGCACGGTCTGGCTGTAGCGCGAGTTCATATAGGCGTCATCGAGGGGTTGCAGGTTGGTGCAGTTCTGGTTGCCCACGGTGAAATCCATGATCGCGCACTCCACGGCCGCGGCAAAAATCAGGTAGCCCGCCTCGGTCAGATGGATCACGTCCCGGTGGGTCGATGCCCAGTTGTAGGAGCCGTTGCCGCCGTCATCAGCAGTATGAATCTGCCGCCGAAGTCTCGCTCTATCAGCACTGATTTTTTCGACTGATTGGTCTTAATGTTGCTGCTGCTGAATTTAGTTAAGGCTAATTACTATTTGTCTTACATAACTAGCCCAATCTTTATAACATCTAATCGAAGCGGATTGTACTTTGGGAGCGCCATCTGTTACGTCCAGCTTTTCTTTTAGTAACCACATTGTTTGTGCTATGGATTTTGTGACTGAGTACGCTTCATAGTTAGGAACTATTTTTGAGTCCAAAAACCCTTTGTTGATTAGTTTTGGTCCCCTAAGGTTGTTATCTTTCCAAAATCGAAGTTCCCTTTCGTTAGATGGCTTGGTGACTCCGGATTCGAAATCGTACGACCATTCAACAAAATCCCTTCTCATTCTTTCAAATAGGTCGTCAGATACAACAAATAGGTCCAGGTCGGAGTGCTCCCCAAAGTCCGAGCCTAACTTGCTTGGTGCTAGAGATTGTCCAATTCGGGCGCTGCCGGTTAAGTTTATCGTTTTCGGATCAACGTCGAGTCGAGTGCTTAGCCATGCCCTTACTGACTCATATAGTGCCGGCTGATTTTTAAAAGCGTATGGAATTCCTTCAGAAAGCCATAATCTTGCGATCGCGATTTTTGAATTTTCCCCGCCTTGTCTTGCGCTCTGCATTATCGAGTGCGCGTCAGGGTAACAATCAACTAGCTTGGAGAGATGGGTCGAGACCTTAAATGGCTCCATTCTCTACCCTCATGCGCAATTTGTCTTTATCGGCATTTAGAGCTAGTTTGGCTGCTCGAGCCAATATGTATTCTGTTCTCATCTGTATTTGGAGGTCTCTTTTCTTCGAAGGGGCTCGCGGTTCTGGATATTTAAGTCTGGCGATGATTGAGGCAGCTTGGGCTGGGGGGATTTTCTGTGGCTCAAGCCTCATCTTTCTAACGGCAGCACTAAACCCGTTCATATTCCACCCAAAGTAGGCAGTGGATAAATACAGCTGGGGTATTGTGTTTCTGTCGAATGTTCGCGTCAATCGCAGTGACAGGTACATTTCGACTAACTTTCTTCTTAGGGTTCGTTCGTATTTATTCGTAGAAACTCTTACAAGTTGCATTGCGATAGTGGAGGCCCCCTCTCGCTTACCGCAGAAAAGTGTCCGCCATATGGCGCGGAAAACAGCAATAAAGTCCACTCCAGAATGTTTACTAAACCTATGATCTTCCGCCGCGATTAGCATAAGAATTAGCTGGCTAGGTATTTCTTCATCGCGTGTTTCGCTTCCGATATGGTCAAGCCTTTCCAGCAAAATATTCCATTCATTTTTCAGTATCACGATTGTATCAACTATGTTTTATTGCGATTCTATTGTCGTTATTTTTCAGAATTAATAAAGTGCTTCGAAGATATTATCTATCCTGCACATTTTTTCGGAGTAATTCATTTTACTATCCAAGTCGATTTTCCAGCTCTAGTCTTATGTACTCCTTTCTTGGATGTACTTTAAAACATCGCTCGATTTTATGCTGTCTTGTGGGCGTAATAACCCCTGTAGTGCATTAATTCAAATCGGCCCGTTGGCCAACACACTGCGCGCATACACATCCCACAACTTGCCGAAGAACAGCCGGCCAAAACTGGCGGCGCCATCGGCCTGCGCCTTGAGTGTCGGCCCGCTGGTGCGGAAGGTGGTGAGCTGGCGCAGGAAGTCGGGCAACTGGATGCGGATGATGCCGGCGGCGAGCAGCGTGGCGTACTCGTCTTCGCCCTCGGCGACGTGCCCCTCCAGTAATTCGACGAAGAGGGTCGTGGTATCCGCCCAGAGATCCGGCCCCGGTGCGTCCTGTACCTCCTTGAAGCCGGTCAGGGTCAGGTCGCGGCCCTCGTCGTCGCGGAAGAACAGCCGGTAGAGCATGCGCTTGTGGGCGGCATCCGCCTGGTCGGTAAACAGGTTGAACCTGCCCTGGCTGACCGGCAGCTTGCCGCCGAGGGCGGGGCAGATGACATGCCCGGTGATCTCGGCATCGTGCTCCGGGCGCACCGCAAACACGCTGGTGTCGGGGATGGTGACTTTCAGCTGGACACTGAGCCGGGTGCCGCTCGCGCTGCCGGCGATGGCGCCGGCCTCGTAGTCATCGCTGCCGAAGCCGACGTAGCCGCGCATGGTCTCGGAGAAACTGAAGGTGGCGGGCACCCGGCCGACCCGCGGCGGGTAGCCCTCGCCTTCGCGCGGCAGCGCGATGCCCTGTTCGTGGCACCACTCGCGCGCCCGCTTGACGCCGAGGTTCACCGCCTCGGTCATGCGGTCGTGGCTGAGGTTGAGGATGTAGTGCATGGCCACGTCACCGCGCAGTTCCAGCAGCTTGATCGGGCGGCCGAACTCGCCCTGCGCGCCGGAGGCAATGGCCGCGTTGTTGCTCTCGATACGTCTGATGATGGCGTTGTAGCGGCCGACCGCCGCGGTCTCGATCACCTGGAAGTAGTTGGCGATGAAGCCGTCGTGCCACTCCGCCTTGTCGCGCACGGTCCAGATGACCCAGATCTCGTCGGCGCCCTGGCGAATGGCCTCCTCGATATTAGCGTCGGTGAGATAGACCGCATCGATGTAGACCTGGCCATCGATGTTCACCGGCGGGAACCACATTGGCAGGGAGACGCAGGCGACCAGGAAGTCCTCGGTCATCTCCTTTGGCGAGAGCACGGTCAATTCCTTGGTACTGAAGTTGCAGACGTTGAAGGTGCCGTTGAGGCGCGAGCGGCGGATCTTCTTCCAGTCCAGGCCCCAGCCGGGAAACACTTTATCGCGGTAGGCGTCGAGGGTGAAGACGGACCGGGCGTAGCCGAGTTTAAGCAGTTCCCGGTAGTTGAGACTGACCCCCTGCAGGGGCACCGTGCGCCGCCAGGCATCGGCTATCGCGGTGCCGCGCATGCCCTGGCAGAGCATGGCCAGGTTGAAGACACCGCCGCTGGCGGCGTCGACGTGGTCGAACTTCAGGCCGGCCTCGTCCAGCCACACCTGCAGGACCCCCGCCTGGAAGGCCACCTTGAGGCCGCCGCCGGCGAGGATGAGGGAGCGTTTCGGGCTTGTGGTGCTGGCGTTCATGGCGGTTACCTCCGGGTTCAGGCGGGCATTTTCTCGGCGATGCGCTCGGCGAGCGCGGCGATGGTGCGCGAGGGGTTGCGGCCTATCGGCGTCGGCACGATGGAGCAATCGGCGACGTAGAGGCCGGGATAGCCGAACACCGCGCCGCTGTCGTCGACCACCCCGCTGCCGATGTCGTCGCCCATGCTGCAGCCGCCGAGGGGGTGGGGGGTGATCAGGGTGCGGAACCAGGTCCAGGTCTTCAGGTCGATGGGCTTGCCGCCGGTGGCTTTCGCCAGCCGGTGGTGGACGTCGGCGATACTGTCGAAGACCTGCCGGTTGGAGCGCGGCGGCCAGTTCATGCTCAGCTCGCGCTGCCACAACCAGGGCCACTTGCGGCTGAGCTTGAGCCGGCCGTTGCCGGCGTCCACGCCCTGGGCAAACCAGGGCATGATATTGCGGTCGAAGATGTTCTCGTACCAGGCGGCGACGGCGCGGGCGCGGGTGACGTCCAGCTCGCGCAGGGCATTGAGCAGCACGTTGGGATAGCCGCCGTCCTGGATCCAGAATTTCTGCTCGTCGACGATGCCATCGCCGAGGTCGATGGCGGCGGTGATGGTCGGGCCCTCGTGGGGCCGCGGTTCGCGCCTGGCGTAGACCGCCGGGGTGAGGAAGTCGCCGTTGGAGCTCCAGCCGTGGCCGAGCCGCTTGCTCAGCCGCGGCAGGGTGCGGTAGTGGTCGCGGCAGCGCAGCAGCAACTCGATAGAGTTGAAGCCGGCGGCGACAATGACGTTCTTCGCCCTGACCGAGCCCGGGCGCAGTTCGCCCTTGACCACCCTGTCGTAATGCACGAGGTAGCTGCCGTCCGCCGGCTCGATCGCCCTGACGATGTGCTTGGGACGGATTTTCGCCCCGTACTTTTCCGCCACTGGCAGGTAGTTCATCTCAAGGGTGCTCTTGGCCCCGTACTCGCAGCCGAGGTCGCAGTTGCCGCAGTGCAGGCAGCGGCCGACCTCCTGCCCGTGCTGGTTGGTGAAGCGCTTCTCGAAGGCGTCCGGGTTGGGTGCGGCGCGCAGGGCCTTGAGGTCCAGCTCGCGGTCGAATTCCACGCACAGGTCGAGGCGGGTGAAGCGGTCCTGCCAGTTCAGCGCCGCGGCGCCGTCGCGCACCAGCTTGTAGCGTTCTGGCACCTGGTTGGCGGGCACTTTCTGCACATTCATGAAGCGCGCCACGCGGTCGTAGTAGGGTTTCAGCTCCCGGTAGGTGATCGCCTCGGGCCAGCCCTGCTCGAAGACATCCGGCCGGGCCTCCGTGGATATGTTGGCGTAGACCAGGGAGCCGCCGCCCACGCCGGCACCCTGGAACACGGTCATGTGGGGGAAGATGCGGAACTCCACCCAGCCGTTGAGGTGGGCCGGGTGCTCGTGGCTGTAGATCAGGTCCTTCTGCACCGGGAAGTCCCTTTCCTTCCAGCGCCGGCCGCGTTCGAGCACCAGAACCCTGTGGCCGCGCTCCGCCATCCGGCAGGCGGTGACCGCCCCGCCAAAGCCGCTACCGATTACAACGTAGTCCCACATGCTTCCTCCTCCGCCTTTGCGGGAGTCGCGGGTGATGGTTCAGAGGCCGCTCGAGCGCCGGAGCACAGCGGGCAAGTGCGGCATCAGCGGCCCGTGGCGCAGGAGGGTGCCGAGTTGCTGCAGCGACTGCAGCGCGACCTTGCCGTTGTTCAGCCCCAGGCGCAGCTCGGTGCGCGGGCAGCCCTTGAGAATCTCCAGGTGCAGCATGCGCAGCAGGGTGTCACGCGCGCGGATGTCCTGCAGGGAGTACAGGTAGCCGATCATGTGCTGGTGGAGAAACTGCATCAGCCAGTGCGGCAGGCTCGGCTCGATGCTCGATTTCAGTTTCACGTAGTCGCCGGTGTGGGCGTAATCGCGATTGAGGCTGATGTTGTAGAAGAACTTGATCAGGTGCTGGTCGAGGTCCGTCAGGGTGACCGTGGGGGCGTACATGGTGGGTACCACGGTGCCCAGTTCCTGCTGGATCCAGGCCTTGGGCGCGAAATCGAGCGCGGTGACGATGCGCAGGTGGCGGTTGCCGTTCGCCTCGAACAGGGATTCGGTGTAGCGGGCGAAATCCGCGTTGCCCGGGGTCAGCGAGGCGACCGGATAGGCCTGCAGGCGGCCCTGCAGCGACACGCCGCGGGCGGCAAACTCGTTTTGCAGCCAGACGCTGAAGATCGTCGTCACCATGCCGCCGAGGCTGTGTCCGGTCACCCGGATGCGCGCATCCTCGTTGCTGACCTTGTCGAGGAAGAACTCGAGCAGGGTTTTCCCCCGCGACTTCAGGGCAGTCAGTAGGTCGAGGGCTTCAGCGGCACCGCCGAGGATGTAGGGGTCGAGCGACGGTTTGCTCTTTGCGTGGGGGGAAATCAGCCGCCAGGGTACGGTGTCGCGGACATCGAGGTCCTGGACGAGCACCGTGGTCCAGGACACCGGGTTGGTGCCGCGGATGGCCAGGGTGTACACCGGCGGCGCTCCTGGCGCCGGTGTGTCCCGGCTGACATAGGCCATGGCGACGGAGAACAGGTCGAGGACATGCCCCGCATCTTCCGGCCCCCAGACCACCGATTGTGCCGGGGCGACACGCCGCACCAGCTTGCGGATGGCGCGCGCCGCGCCGATGCCGGCGATATTGTAGTTGCCGGCATAGGCCGCGTAGGCCAGCCGCAACATCAGGTCGATATCGTTGCGTTCTTTCCTGGTGGGTTTGACTTCCATGTCCAATCCCCCGGCCTGCCCGGCCGCGCGAGTAATCATTCGTAGTTGCCTCTCCAGCGGTTGGCGCTCGAGATGCGGATGAATATTCAGGCAAGAGGATCGCTGGCTCGGCAGCGCGACGGACGTCTTTTAGCGGCGCCCTGTGCAATAAGCGTAGTCCAATGCGCGGGCGGTGAAATGAACGGCGGAAAAATATTTTATGAATTTTCCGGTTTTCCGCGTGGTATGGCTGGTGCACATTGGTGCAAGCCTCGGACCGCTGTGGGGCAGGTCGGAAATCGCCGCACTGAATCTGTGCGACAGTGGGCCCGAGCGACTGCGAAGTGTTGAAGGAAAAGTGACTTGCACAGCAGTGTCGTCCTCGCCGCCGCTCGGGCGTGCGGCGCTTTTCCCGGGAGGATGTGCATTCGCGCACGGTTGGCGCCACAGCTGCCAGATTGGCAAAGACAAAATCTCCGGATTGGGTCCCAGGTCACAGATTTCAGCGCCCGTAACCGACAGGCGGTGTGCCTGGTGTACCATGTGAGTCCCCCTGTGCAGGACCATGTGCCTGAAATCAGGGCGAATTTTCAAACAGCCCCGCAAGCAAAAAACTACAAAAGGACGAAATCATGGCTGACCGCAGGTCTTTCATCGCAAAAGCCATTGGCGCCGCAGCAATCCTCGCCGCATGCATTGCAGCAGCACAGGCGCAGAACAGCGGTGTCACCCGCAACCCCGGGGCGCCGGTCCCCCAGAGTTACATCGATACGGTTAATACCGGCAAGGCGCAGTCGCGCCTGCCGATGCTGACTGCGGAGCAGTTGCCGCCGGGCGCTCGGGCCCGCCTCGGGTTGGGGTCTGGCGGCGTCAGCTCACAGTCTCACGGTATTGCCGGCATCCCATTCACCACGCGCAAGGCATCGACGGCGACGGGAGCTCACAGGACCATCAGGCACATGCCCTACGCGGCGGCCGGCAAGCTCTTCATGGATTCCGGCTCCGGCGTGTTCGTCTGTAGTGCTTCCATCATCGACAGGGGCCTGCTGGTGACCGCCGCCCACTGTGTTGCCGACTTCGGGTTGGATTTCAACTATATAAGCGCCTGGTTCCAGCCCGCGCGTAACAAGGGCGCGATTTACTACGGGACATTCAGCGTCATTGATGCGTATGTGCCGACCGTATACCTCGACGGCGACGACGTGTGCGACCCGCTTTCCGTGGGCATCGTCTGTGAAAACGATCTCGCCGTGCTGGTGACGGCCAGCAACGGCGGCGAGATAGCCGATGTCGTGGGAGGCTACTACGGCACCGCCAACAACAACTACGGCTACGTTACCGACTACCCGGCTACCGGGCGCACCGCTGCCCTGATAACGCAGATCGGTTATCCGGTGGCCCTGCATGGCGGCAGCCAGATGATCCGCACCGACTCCCTCGGCGAGCATGATGCCTACAACAACGTCTATATCGGCAGCGACCAGACCTCGGGCTCGAGTGGCGGTCCCTGGCTGGTGAACTTCGGTACGCCGATCACGTCCCGGCAGACCACAGAACCCGAGGACAACCTCGATAACCGTGTGGTAGCGACCACCAGTTGGGGCTTCAACGACGATACCATCAAGCTGCAGGGTGCCTCGCGCTTTGGCAACAACACCAATTTCCCGACCACCAGCAACATCGACGCGCTGCGCAACGCGGCCTGCACGGATTACCCGTCGAAGTGTTACTGAGGTTCTGGCGAATTCGGGCGCAGCGCTGAAGGTCATCAACAAAAAAGGGTCGCTAGTGCGACCCTTTTTTGTTTCAGTTGGTGGAGGCGGCGGGAATTGAACCCGCGTCCGCCAGTCCTCTGCCTTCGGCTCTACATGCTTAGATTCCGTTTATTGATTTAACCGCACACAGCCCAACGGGCAGGACGTGATTGGCGAGCCCTGTAAGTTATTTAGCAACGCCGCCCAGGGTGAGCTTTGCTGCGATCCAGTTCTGTATGACAGTCGTACAACGCGGGGCTGGCACCTTGTTGCAGACCGCTAGAGCCGAAGCTACTAGATGGTGCTTTTATGACTGCTTACGCAGCCAGTTGGGCACCGTAGTTGTCGTCGTTGGCAACTATTAAGTTACAGCTTTGGATTTACGTGATTGGCTGTCATCACGGCATGCACCTCAGGGTTCGTAACCGTCGTCGAATCCAGATCGCCCCCGGAAGAACGCGCGAGTATATCGCAACCCGCCGCGGAAAACAGAAGCATTTTCCGCACTGGCTGTGAGACCTCGCGCGCGCCGGCAAGTTCCCCTGGCGCCGGGTCAGACCTGCAGGAAGGCCAGGTAGCCGCGCTCCGGGCCGCTCGCCGGCTGGTGGTTGCCGGTAACGAAGACACCGCCGCGCGCCAGCGCCGCTCCCTGTACCTGGGAACTCTGGCCGAAGGTGCGCTCCAGGCGGCCGGTTTCGCTGCCGTCGGCGGCCAGTACGCGGATCGCCAGCGACCAGGGGCTGGCGCCGTCGGACTCGTCGCCCAGGACGATGCGGCGGTTGCCGTCCACCAGCAGCTTGCGCGCCCAGTCGAGTCGCCCGCTGCCGAACTGGTCGATACGCAGCAGTTGGCCGGTCGCGGGATCTGCCTGCAGCAGGAAGTAATCGCCTCCGCCCAGTGCCGATTCACCGAGGGTCAGGTAGGTGGTGCCCAGCACCAGCAGCCGGCCATTGGCGTCCAGCGCCATGTCGCTGATGGCGTCGTAGGGCATCGGGCTGATCTGCTGCGACCAGTACAGGGCGCCAGTGGCGGTGCGCGCCTGCAGGTGGATGCCGGCATTGCTACCGCCACCGACATTCAGGCCCAGCAGGGCGGTGTAGTCATAGGCCAGCGCGGCACCGTAGATATCCCCCACCTCGGTGTCCGCGTTGACGATCCAGTCGAGCACGAAGCCGCTGTCCTGGCCGGTGATGCCGGCGACCCAGGGGTCTTCCCAGCGCTCGACGAAATTGGTCGGCACGTGGACCTCGTCGTTGCCGACCAGCAGTTGCTCTCCGCTGGGCAGCACCAGCCGGCGCAGCGGCACGTTGGGGCGCGCATTGCCGAGCTGGGCAAGGCTGTTAGTCCTGCCGTCGAGGCCCAGGCTGCCGATCACGATGTCCTTCTTGCCCTGGCTGGTCTGTCCCGCGAGGGTCCCCGACACGAAGCCGGTGAACAGCAGTTGGTCGCCATCGCGTTCCAGGGTGAGGATGGCGTCGCTGCCTGCGGTGTCCACCAGGTGCTCCCAGCGGGTCTCCACGCCGGAGCGTGACAGGGTCAGGCGGCGGACAAAGCCGTGGCTGTCGCCGTCGACCTGCCCGGCCAGGGTGGAACCCTCATAGCCGGCGACCACCACGTTGCAGTCGTCGAGCACCACCAGGGCGCTGATCGCGCTGTGGCCCGCGCCGCTGCCCACCACGGTGAGTTCCGGCCAGCTGCCGCAGCCGTCGACGATGCCGTCGTTGCCGCCACCACCGCCACCACCACCGCCACAAGCGGTCGCGAGGGCCGCGCCGATGAGCAGGGCGCTGAAATACAGACAGCGGCGGGCCTGTTTCCCGCCGCGGGTTGACGAGTACCGCGAGTGCATGGGATTCTCCTATTTAATGTCCCATAGAGTGTCTCTAATATTAGCTCGCAAAAGCGACAATCCTGATACCCTGTTCGGGGTAGCCAAGGCGGAACACATTGATGAGAGAAGAGGCCGGCCAGCAGCCGGAAAAACCGACGCGGGCCTACGACAACCGCAAGCGCGAGCGCGGGGCGGAGCAGACCCGCCGCCGCATCCTGCAGGCGCTGGCGACGCAACTGGTGAGCAACAACAGCCCGGATTTCGTGCTGGAACAGGCCGCGGCGGACGCCGGTGTCTCCCGGCGTACGGTGTTCCGGCATTTTCCGGACCGGGAAAGCATGCTCGCCGCACTCGCCGACCTGGTGTGGGAGACCACGGGTAGCGTGGCGATTCCCCGCACACCGGCGGAGTTCGTGGCGGCACTGCAGGCCAGCTATCGCATGTTCGACAGCAACGCCGACCTGATGCAGGCCCTGCTGCTGTCGGAGCTGGGCCGGGGAGTGCGCTCGCGCATGCGCGACAGACGGCTGAGCGGCAACGCCGCGGCGCTGGATGAAGCGGTGGCCTGCCTGCCGGAGAAGGAGCAGGCCGCGGTCAAGGCCGTGCTCGGCCACCTGATATCCGCGGAGTCCTGGTGGCAATTGCGTGCCACCTTCGGCGTACAGGAGCCGGCGGCCTCGGAGGCGGTCAGCTGGGTGGTCGGCCTGGTACTCGACGCCCTGCGCAGGGGCGAGTGCCCGCCGGCGGGAGACTGAGTGCGCGGCAGGCGGTGAGCAGCCCGGCAGGCGCCGGCGGGCTCAGTCGTCGTCATCCTCGTCGTCATCCTCGTCCAGTACCCGGGTAATACGCCGGTAGATCTCCACCCGGTCGCCCTCCCGCAGTTGCTGCTTGAGGGTGGTGAACTTGCCGAAGATGCCGATCTTCATGGTCCTGGTATCGATCTCGGGCATTTTCTCCAGCAGGCCGCAGCGCGCGATGGCCTCCTCGACGGTGGCCTCGCGGTCGACTTCCACCTCGACCCAGGCCTGCTGCTGGCTGCCTGCATAGGCGACGCTGACTTTCATCACGGTTACCTCCTAGGCGGTCGGCATGACCAGGTCGGAGCGCGGCTTGCGCGCCTGCAGGCGGCGATCGACCAGCCGCTTGATGGCGATCAGCAGGCCCAGGGCCATGAAGGCCCCCGGCGGCAGCACCGAGAGCAGGATGCCGGAGTAATCGGGGATCACGGTCACCTCCAGCCAGGCGAAGCCCTCGCCCAGCAACAGGGAGGCGTTGGCGAATAGGGTGCCGCTGCCGAGGATCTCGCGCATGCCGCCCACCGCCACCAGTACCCAGGTGAAGCCCAGGCCCATGGACAGGGCGTCCGCCGCCGCCAGGCGCACGCCGTTGCGCAGGGCGAAGCTCTCGGCGCGACCGAAGATCGCGCAGTTGGTGACGATCAGCGCGATGAACAGGCCGAGCACCTTGTACAGGGGGTGCATCCAGGCGTTGATCAGCATGTCCACCAGCGTAACGACGGTGGCGATAAGAACGATAAGCACCGGGATTCGCACCTGCGGGGTGATAATCCCGCGCAGGCTGGAGATGATGACGTTGGTCAGTACCAGTACGGCGACCGAGGCCAGGCCCATGCCGAGGCCGTTGGTGGCCGAGGTGGTCACCGCCAGCAGCGGGCACAGGGCCAGCATCTGGCCCATGGCGACGTTGTTGTTCCACATGCCGTCGCCGAAGATCTGTCGGTATTGCGAGCTCACTGTTCAGCTACCTCCGCTGCCCGGGCGCCCGAGGCCCGGTCCACTTGCTGTTGTCGCCACGCGTCGAGCGCCTGCAGCGAGGCGTGCACGCCGCCCACCACAGCCCGCGGGGTGATCGTGGCCCCGGTGAACTGGTCGAACTCGCCGCCGTCCTTGGCCACCGCCCAGTGCTCCGGCGGCGTGTTGGCCAGGGATTTGCCGGTGAAGCCCTCGATCCAGTCGTCTTTCTCAATCTCGATCCTGTCCGCCAGTCCGGGCGTCTCGCGGTGGTTGAGCACGCGCACGCCGGTGAGTGCGCCGCTGGCGTCGATCGCGGCGATGAACTGGATATCGCCGCCCCAGCCGTAGACCGAGCTCTGCAGCGCCGCGCCGCTGAACTCGCCCTTGAGGCTGGCGCTGTAGATCGTCAGCGGGGCGGTGAAGGGCGCGTGCTGGATTTCGACCCGGACATCGGCCAGGGGCTCGTTGTCGTACAGGGAGGGCGGCAGCACCTCGGCCAGGGTGGCGCGCTTCTCCGTCTCGAGGTGCTCGGCGATGCGCGCGCTGGTCTCCATGTTGCCGAGGATCAGCAGCACGCTGACCAGGCAGCAGATGCCGCCGAGCAGGCCGGCGTGGTAGGCCATGCGCTGGCGGTAGCTGGGTTGGTCGGGTGTCGGCATGTCAGCGCGCCTTGCCGGGGCCGCCGCGCGGGGTGACCGGGCGGCCGCGGATGCTGCGCCCGTAGACCCGCGGCTTGCAGTAGCGGTCCAGCAGCGGGGTCAGCGAGTTCATGAACAGCACGGCGAAGCCGAGTCCCTCGGGGAAGCCGCCCCAGCTGCGAATGGCGTACATGACCAGCCCGCAGCCCGCGCCGAACAGCAGCTTGCCGCTGGCGGAGGAGGGCGAGGTGACGTAGTCGGTGGCGATGAAAAACGCGCCCAGCATCACCCCGCCGCTGGTCAGGTGCAGCAGCGGGCTGGCGTAGTGGGCCGGGTCCGCCTGGTGGAAGGCGGCGGCGACGATCGCGAGGGTGCCGAGCATGGCGAGCGGGATGTGCCAGCTGACGATGCGCAGGGCGAGCAGCCACAGGCCGCCGAGCAGGACGAGGAATTCCGAGGTTTCCGCCAGGCTGCCGCCGGTGTTGCCGAGGGCGGCATCCAGCGCGGAAAAGCCGCCGAGGGTGAGTGTGGCGACCGTGCCCGCGCCCTGGGCTGTCTTCAGCTCGCCGAGGATGGTCGGCCCGGTGATGCCGTCGGCCATGCCGCTGCCCTGGAAAATAATCCCCAGGGCACTGGCGAGGTCCGGGTATTCGAAGACCCCCGGCTGTACCCAGGTGGTCATCTGCACCGGGAAGGAGACGAGCAGTGCGACCCGGGCGAGCATCGCCGGGTTGAAGATGTTCTGGCCGAGCCCGCCGTAGAGGTGCTTGCCCACGGCGATGGCAAAGGCCGCCCCGCCGACACCGATCCACCAGGGCGCCCAGGGCGGTAGCGACATCGCCAGCAACCAGCCGGTGAGCAGCGCGGAACCGTCCGCGGCGCGGCGCAGCGAGCGGCCCTGCAGGGCGAGGCAGAGCAGTTCGGTGAGCACGGCGGCGGCGCAGGTCAGCAGCCAGAGGATCGCCGCCGGCCAGCCGAACAGGTGGAAGCCGAAAAAAGTCGCCGGCAGCAGGGCGAGGCAGACGTGCAGCATGATGCGCTCGACGCTGGCCCTGTCGTGCGTGTGCGGCGCGGCGCGGGCGACCCGCAGGTTCATCGCGCTGGTCATGTCTCGTCCGCCTCGCTGCTCGCCGGCTTGCGCACGCGTTTTTTCTTCGCCGCTTTGGCCGCGCGCTTCTCCTCCGCCTCGCGCTCCATGCGCGCGTTGCGCGCGGCGCTCAGCTCCTGGGTGTAGGCGAGCTTGCCGGCATCCTGGCGGCGCTGGCGCAGCTCGCCCCTGGCGTACTCGAAGTAGTTCACCAGCGGTATGTGGGAGGGGCAGACATAGGAACAGGTGCCGCAGAGGATGCAGTCGCGCAGGCCGTAGTCACCGGCCGCGTCGAAGTTGTTCTGGCGCGCGTATCTGGCCATTTCCAGCGGCACCAGGCCCATCGGGCAGGCGTCGACACAGCGGCTGCAGCGGATGCAGGGGGAGGGCGTGCGCGCGTTGACCTCGGCGCTGGTCAGGGCGAGGATGCCGGAGGTGCCTTTCATCACCGGTACCGCGGTCGAGGGCAGTTCCTGGCCCATCATCGGCCCGCCCATCACCAGCCGGGCGGGCTTGCCGGTGAGGCCGCCGAGGTGGTCCAGCACGTGCTGGATCGGCGTGCCGAACAGGGCCTCGACGTTGTAGGGCCGGGCGACGCAGCCGCCGGCAAAGGTGACCACCCGCGACAGCAGCGGGCGGCCGAAGCGCAGGGCCTGCTGGATGGCGTAGGCGGTGGCCACGTTGTGCACCAGGATGCCGAGATCGTTGCTGCGGCCGCCGGCGGGCACTTCCAGCCCGGTCAGCGCCTGGATCAGCTGTTTGGCCGAGCCCATCGGGTACATGGCCGGCACCGAACGCACCTGCACCTTGCCGAAGGGGGCCGCGGCCTCGCGCATGGCGGCGATGGCCTCGGGCTTGTTGTCCTCGATGCCGATGATCACCTCGTAGCACTCGACGATGTGCTGGATCAGCCGCGCGCCCTCGACGATCTGCGCCGCGCGTTCGCGCATCAGGCGGTCGTCGGTGGTGAGGTAGGGCTCGCACTCGCCGCCGTTGATGATGAGGGTCCGGATCTCGTAGCGGCGGCCCTGGCGCAGCTTGATCGCCGAGGGGAAGATCGCCCCGCCGAGACCGACGATGCCGGCCCGCTCCACCTCGTCGGAGAGTTCCTCCGGGCTGCGGCTGAAGGGGTCGTCAGTGCGCGGCGGGTGCAGCCAGTCGTCCTCGCCGTCGGGCTCGAGCACGATGGCCCGCGAGGTCAGGCCCGAGGGGTGGGGCGCCAGGCAGTCCTCGACACCGGCGACGATCCCCGAGGTAGGCGCGTGCAGGTGGGTCGACAGGCCGACTCCGGAGAGCGCGATGCACTGGCCCTTGGCCACCCGGTCGCCGGGCTGCACGATGGGCAGGGAACTGGCCCCGGCCTGCTGGAACAGGGGCAGCACCAGGCGCTCCGGCAGGGGCAGGGCGGTGAGGATCTCGCGCCCGCAGGTCGCCTCCTTGTGGCCGGAGGGGTGGACCCCGCCGCGGATGGGTGACAGGCCGAACATGCTCAGGCCACCATCGGTTTCGGCCAGTGCCAGTTATTGAGGTCCGGCTGCTCCACGTCGAGGTGGATGCAGTCCTCCGGGCAGACGTCCTTGCATTTGCTGCAGCCGGTGCAGGCACTGCGGATCACCGCGTGAATCTGCTTGTTGGCGCCGACGATGGCGTCGGTGGGGCAGGCCTTGAAACAGCGGGTGCAGCCGGTGCACAGGCTCTCCTCGATGCTCGCCAGCAGCGGCGCGCTGGTCTCGCCGATGCTGTTGATGTCGATCCCCATCATGCCGGCGAGGGTCTCGGCGAGGGCCCGCCCGCCGGGCGGGCAGCAGGTGATGTCGGCGCTGCCGTCGGCCATGGCCTGCGCCGCCGGCTTGCAGCCGGGAAAGCCGCACTGGCCGCACTGGCTGCCCGGCAGCAGGGCCTCGATCTGTTCCACCAGCGGGTTTTCCTCCTCGACGGTGAACAGCTTCGCCGCGAAGGCGAGGCCGCCGCCGAGGGAAAAACCGAGAATTGTCAGTACCAGTGTGGCTGTAAACATCGATCAGCTCCTTACAGCATTCCGCCAAAGCCCATGAAAACCAGCGACAGGATGCCCGCTGTCACCAGCGCCACCGGGGTGCCGGCGAAGGCCTCGGGCACATCCGCCAGTGCCAGTCGCTCGCGCACCCCGGCGAAGATCACCATCACCAGGGAAAAGCCCAGGGCGCAGCCGAGGCCGTAGACCACGCTCTCCCCGAAGCTGTGTTGTTGATTTACGTTGAGCAGGGCCACGCCCAGCACCGCGCAGTTGGTGGTAATCAGCGGCAGGAAGATGCCCAGCGCCTTGTGCAGTACGGGGCTGAACCGGCGCATCGCCAGCTCGGTGAACTGGACGATGGCGGCGATCACCAGGATGAAGGAGAGAATGCGCAGGAAGCCGATATTCAGCGGCCCCAGCACCAGGTTCTCCAGCGCCCAGCCGCAGGCGGCGGAAAGGGTCAGCACGAAGGCGGTGGCGATGCCCATGCCCAGCGCCGAGCTCAACTTGTTGGATACCCCCATCAGCGGGCAGAGCCCGAGGAATTTCGCCAGGACGATGTTGTTAACCAGGATCGTGCTGCCGAGTAATGTGAGGTACTCCATGGAAGTCACCCGCCGCATCAGTGGATTTACAGGCCCGGATACCTGCCGGTTTGTAGCAAGCGGGCCCCCGTCGGGAGGGGTTTTGCATTAACTGTGCCATGGGGAATATCGCCGCCAGGGATTGATCTGGATCAAGCAAAGCGCTCGCAGCGGGCCTGTTGCACGGATAGGTCGCGTATTTTTTTGTCGCAAATGCTACAAAGTGGGCTCGGGGCGAAAAATCCGCTTGTCGGGTTTGCGACACAGCCTCCGCGCAAATGTCGGTTTTCTACACCGCTTGTCGCAAATCGGGCACGGCACGGGTTTTGCAAAACTCCCCCCGGACCGGGTGCTGTACTGGGCCGGATAATCGCAAGCCGTTCGCGGCCTGACCGACAACCGCCAGATGCCGCTCCAGGCGTCACCCGCCCCAGGAGCTGCATGTCGGCTGTCAGCGAGGACTACCATGTCGAAGATCAATCAGAGCAACCCCATCGATGCCGACGCCAAGGTAACGATAGCGGCGGACGCGGAGCAGGGCGCCGTGCTGGCGGAGGCCGGCATACCGCTGCAGGGTGAAATGCTGTCCCCGGAGGTCTTCCTGCAGGCGGTGGAGCACTGCCCGGTGGCGATCTCCATCACCGACCTCAAGGCCAACATTATTTACGCCAACCGGGTATTCACCCAGGTGACCGGCTACGCGCGCAACGAGGTGGTCGGCAAGAACGAGTCGATCCTCTCCAACCACACCACCCCGCGGCTGGTCTACCAGGCGCTGTGGGGCCGGCTGGCCCAGCAGCGTCCCTGGACCGGCATGCTGGTCAACCGGCGCAAGGATGGCAGCCTCTACCTGGCGGAGCTGACCGTGGCGCCGGTGATCAACGAGGAGGGCAAGTCGGTCTACTACCTCGGCATGCACCGCGACGGCACCGAGGTCCACGAGCTGCAGCAGCGGGTCTACAACCAGAAGCTGATGATCGAGTCGGTGGTCAACTCGGTGCCGGCGGCGATGGTGCTGATCGACGGCGCCGGTGACATCGAGCTGGCCAACCCGAGTTTCGAGCACATGGCGGCGGACCTGGCGCCGGACGGCAGCCGGGAGTCCCTGCTCAAATTGCTCGAGGGCCAGCTGGAGGGCGACTTCGAGCGGCTCAAGCGCGAGCAGCGCAACTTCAACAGCCGCGAGATCACCATGGACCGGGGCGACGGCGCGCCGCGGCGCTTCTCCTGTTTCGGCACCACCATCGACATCACCGAGGAGAGCCCCAACGGCTTTTTCCAGCGCGAGGTCGGCCAGTACCTGCTGCTGATGATCACCGACATCACCGAATTGCGCCGCCACCAGGAGCAGATGCACCTCAATACCCTGAAGTCGCTGATGGCCGAGGAAGACCTGGTCCAGGGCATGCGCGAGACGGTCAACGGCGCCATCCACCAGCTGGAGGGGCCGGTCAACCTGATCGAGGCGGCGGTCAACACCCTGCGCCGCCGGGCCACCGAGGACGCCCGCGACGCCCTGGTGCTGTCGGCGGCCGAGGAGGCCCTGGAGGCCGGCCGGCGCGCCCTCGACAACCTGATGGAATCGCTGCCGCCGCCGGTCTCCGAGAGCAAGCAGCCGGTCAACATGAACCAGCTGATCCGCGAGGTGCTGGCCCTGGCCACCGATGAACTGCTGGCCCAGGGGGTGGTGATCTCCTGGCAGCCATCGATGCACCTGCCCTCCCTCGTCGGCCAGGAGCGGCGCCTGCGCAGCATGCTCAAGCAGCTGGTGCAGAACGCGGTGGAGGCCCTCGGCACCCGCGGGGTGCGCAGCCGCAACCTGAGTATCTCCACCGCCGCCGAGAAGGAGATCATCCGCATCGAGATCAGCGACAGCGGCCCGGGCATTCCGGAAGACCAGCTGCTGAAAGTCTTCCAGCCCTTCTACAGCACCAAGAAGACCCGCCACGGTTTCCGCGGCATGGGCCTGCCGATGGTGCAGGAGATCGTCGCGGATCACGCCGGGACGGTGTACATCGATCCTGAGTACAGCGAAGGGTGTCGCGTCGTTGTGCAACTGCCAATGCTTCGAGTGGGATGACGGGGCGAATTATGGGACCAACCAGCGTTGCCAAAACCGGGCTAGCGGTAAACAGCCGAGCAGAACTCGTCGACATTCTGTTCAACGCGCTGTGCCGGATATCCCATGTCCTTTGCCAGGTCACCAACATCGAGGACTCGATGAGCGAGGTGCTCGGCATCCTGCACAACGATACGGGCCTGATGCACGGCATCATCACCCTCTCCGACACCGAGCACAGCAAGCTGCAGGTCGGCGCGGTGTACAGCGAGTCGGAGTCGGTGCGCAAGGCCTCCAGCGGCATCCGCTACCAGAGCGGCGAGGGCATCGTCGGGCGCATCCTGCAGCACAACCAGCCGATCGTTCTCGGCCGGATATCCTCGGAGCCGCGTTTCCTCGACAAGCTGGCGCTCTACGACCTGGAACTGCCGTTCATCGGCGTGCCGATACGCGACAACGACGGCACCGCCATCGGCGTGCTGGCGGCCCAGCCCGAGGTCCCCGCGGACGACTACCTGCCCGAGCGTACCACCTTCATGAAGGCGGTCGGCGACCTGCTGGCGCAGACCGCCCGGCTGCTGGTCAACGTCGAGCGCGGCCAGACACTGGCCAGCGAGCGCGACGAGCTGCGCCGGGAAGTGCGCGGCAAGTACGGCTTCGAGAATATGGTGGTGGGCAACACCGACGCCATGCGCCGGGTCTTCGACCAGGTGCGGCGGGTCGCCAAGTGGGACAGCACGGTGCTGGTGCTGGGCGAGTCGGGCACCGGCAAGGAGCTGATCGCCAGCGCCATCCACTACAACTCGCCGCGGGCGCACAAGCGCTTCGTCAAGCTCAACTGCGCCTCGGTGCCGGAGACCCTGCTCGAGTCGGAACTGTTCGGCCACGAGAAGGGCGCCTTCACCAGCGCGGTGAAACAGCGCAAGGGGCGTTTCGAGCAGGCCGACGGCGGCACCCTGTTCCTCGACGAGATCGGCGAGATCTCGCCGATGTTCCAGGCCAAGCTGCTGCGGGTGCTGCAGGAGCGCGAGTTCGAGCGCGTCGGCGGGGCGCAGACCATCAAGGTGGATGTGCGCATCGTCGCCGCCACCAACCGCAACCTCGAGGAGGAGGTCGAGAAGGGCAACTTCCGCGAGGATCTCTACTACCGCCTGAATGTCATGGCGGTGAACCTGCCGCCCCTGCGCGACCGGCTCTCGGACATTCCCGAACTGGCCAACTTCCTCATCGAGAAGATCGCCCGGGAGCAGGGCCGCGAGCTGCGCCTCACCGACGGCGCGATCCGCCAGCTGGTCAGCCACGACTGGCCGGGCAATGTACGCGAGCTGGAGAACTGCCTCGAGCGGGCGGCGATCATGACCGAGGCGGAAACCATCGACACCGACGTGATCTCGGTCAACGGATCGACGCCGAGTATCGCTCCCCAGGCGCTGCTGGCGGCGACGCCCAGCATCGATCCCAATGATCCCGACCTGGACGAGCGCGAGCGCCTGATCGCGGCGCTGGAGCAGGCCGGCTGGGTGCAGGCCAAGGCCGCCCGCCTGCTCGGCATGACGCCGCGGCAGATCGCCTATCGCATCCAGACCATGAAGATCAACGTGCGCAAGATCTGAAGGCCCGGGGTCAGACTCACTTCGGCCGGGGTCAGAGTCACGACTCTGACCCCATCTCGGAGCGCCCCCAGCCGCGGACCGAAGCCCCCTCCACCCCTGTCACCTAGAACACAATTGGTCGCAAATCCATTGTCCCAAACCGTACAAACCCCCTGTCATATTTTAAAAAACCCAATAAAAACAGCGCCTTAAAAATAGGCACAGGCATTGCAGAAGTACCTGTCAAATGCCCCGTCCCCTGCTGCGGCGGTCGCGACGGGGGGCGTCGAGAGATCAGCGTACCCAGGCGAACAGGAGTACTTGCAATGGAATTATCAGTAATCGGTCAAGAGGATGGGGCGGCTGCCGCTGGCGGCTGCTCCACGGGTTCCTGTGGCAGCACCGACGACCAGATGTCGTTCCTGCCCGACGAGATCAGGGAGAAGGTCGAGAACCACCCCTGCTACTCGGAAGAGGCGCACCACTACTTCGCGCGCATGCACGTGGCGGTGGCGCCGGCCTGCAACATCCAGTGCCATTACTGCAACCGCAAGTACGACTGCTCCAACGAGTCGCGTCCCGGCGTGGTCTCCGAACTGCTGACCCCGGAGCAGGCGATCAAGAAAACCAAGGCGGTGGCGGCCAACATCCCGCAGATGACCGTGCTCGGCATCGCCGGCCCCGGCGACCCGCTGGCCAACCCGGAGCGCACCTTCGAGACCTTCCGCGGACTGTCCGAGGAGGCCCCCGACATCAAGCTCTGCGTCTCCACCAACGGCCTCGCCCTGCCCGAGTCGGTGGATGAGCTGGCCAAGCACAACATCGACCACGTCACCATCACCATCAACTGCGTGGACCCGAAAATCGGCGCGCAGATCTACCCCTGGATCTACTGGAACAACCGCCGCATCCGCGGCGAGAAGGGCGCGGCGATCCTCATCGAGCAGCAGCAGAAAGGGCTCGAGATGCTGGTCGAGCGCGGCATCCTGGTCAAGGTCAACTCGGTGATGATTCCCGGGGTCAACGACCAGCACCTCAAGGAAGTGAGCCGCATCGTCAAGAGCAAGGGCGCCTTCCTGCACAACGTCATGCCGCTGATCGCCGAGGAGGAGCACGGCACCTTCTTCGGGGTCATGGGCCAGCGCGGGCCGGAGCCGGAGGAGCTGCAGGACCTGCAGGACGAGTGCGCCGGCGACATGAACATGATGCGCCACTGCCGCCAGTGCCGCGCCGACGCGGTCGGCCTGCTCGGCGAGGACCGCGGCGAGGAGTTCACGCTCGACAAGATCGACGCGATGGAAGTGGACTACGAATCGGCGATGAAAACCCGCGCCGTCGTCCACGCCGGCATCATGGAGGAACTGCACGAGAAACAGGCCAAGAAGGCGCGCCTGGCCGCGGCCAGCGTGCCCACCGCGGCGGTCGCCGACACCCGCCCGGTGCTGATGGCGGTGGCCACCAGCGGCGGCGGCCTGATCAACCAGCACTTCGGTCACGCCACCGAGTTCCTGGTCTACGAGGCCTCGCCCACCGGCGTGCGCTTCATCGGCCACCGCAAGGTCGACCAGTACTGCATCGGCAACGACACCTGCGGCGAGAAGGAATCGGCACTCTCCGGCAGCATCCGCTCGCTGCACGGCTGTGAGGCGGTGCTCTGCTCGAAGATCGGTTACGAGCCCTGGGGCCAGCTGGAAGAGGCCGGCATCGTACCCAACGGCGAGCACGCCATGGAGCCCATCGAAGAGGCGGTCATGGCGGTCTACCAGGAAATGGCTGCCAACGGCGCGCTGGACAAAGACGTCCAGGCTGCCAGGGCGCAACAGGCTTCCGCGTAAGTGGACTCTCTTGCGGGCGGCAGCCTCAGGCCCCGCCCGCTTTTTTTCCACCGCAACGCGAACCAATGGCAAACCACCGGGCGCCCCGCGGGCCCCGGTAAAAGGAGGAAAGCATGGCACTGTCGATCGTCGATTCCTGCGTGAACTGCTGGGCCTGCTACGACGTCTGTCCCAGCGACGCGATCTACCAGAGCGCACCGCACTTCGAGATCAACGCGAAGAAGTGCACGGAGTGCGAGGGCGATTACGCCCACCCGCAGTGCGCGACCATCTGCCCCATCGAGGAGGCCATCCTCGACGCAGCCGGCGTGCCGATGAACCCGCCCGGCTCCCTGACCGGCATCCCGCCGGAGCTGATGGCCGAGGCGATGGCCGAATACCAGGCGCGCTAGGTAGCGAGCCCGATGCCGGTCCTGAGCTTCTATGGCAAGCCCGCCTGCGCGACCAACCGCAGGCAGAAGGCGCTGTTGCGCGCGGCGGGATTCGACCTCGAGGAGGTGGACCTGCTGCAGCACCCCTGGCAGCGGGAGGAGCTGGCTGCGTTTTTTAGCGGGATGCCGGTAAGCGAGTGGTTCAACCCCTCGGCCCCGCAGCTGAAGTACGGCCAGGTCGATCCGGCGGCCCTGGCGGCCGCCCAGGCACTGGACCTGCTGCTGGCGGAGCCGCTGCTGATCCGCCGCCCGCTGCTGCAATACGGCGACGCCCGCATGGCGGGTTTCGACCCGGGCCGGGTGGAGCACATGCTCGGCGTTGCGCTGGTCAGTGCGGCGGACGGGGCAGGCGCGGCCATGGACAGCTGTTCACGACCACCCGCCAGCGAGGGTTGCCGGTGAACGAGGCTTTGCTTTCCCCGCCACTGCCGGTGGGTTGCGAGCTGACCGCGAGCAACGCCTGCCACAGCAATTTCCTCGGCAGGTTACTCGCCGGCCAGCGCGCCGGCCGCGGCGCCCTGCCGTTCTTCCTCGGCCTGCAGCCACTGGCACTGATGTGGCTGGCGCAGCGCTACCAGCCCGGCGGTTTCTGCGCCGGCGCAGTGGCCAGCGGGGCGAGGGAGCCGGAGTCCCCGGCCTGGGAGCGCGGCGAGTTGCGCCAGGAACTGCTGGAGCTGCGCCGCGACGAGTGGCAGGAGGTGCGCGGCCTGCTGCTCGCCCACCGCGCCGGGGCGCATCCGCTGGAGCACGCCATGGCGGACATCGTCGCCGCTGGCTGCCTCGGAGGCGATCACCTGTGGCGCGACCTCGGCCTGCAGTCGCGCGCCGAGCTGAGCGAATTGATGGCGCTGTTCTTCCCCGGCCTGGCGCTGAAGAACAGCGGCGACATGAAATGGAAAAAATTTTTCTACAAGCAGTTGTGCGAACAGGAGGGCGGCTATGTCTGCCGCTCGCCGACCTGCGAGGAGTGCGCCGCCTACGACGACTGCTTTGGCGAGGAAACCTGAATCAACCCACCCATCGAGGAGAATGCCACGATGAGCACATTGGCTGTCGAAGAAATCATCCGCCGCCAGATCGCGGAAAACCCGGTACTCATTTACATGAAGGGCTCGCCCGACGCACCGGAGTGCGGCTTTTCCGCCAAGGCGGTAGCGGCACTGAAGGCCACCGGCGTGGACCTGGCCTTCGTCAACGTGCTGCAGGCACCGTCGATCCGCGAGCGCCTGCCCAAGATCTCCGGCTGGCCCACCTTCCCCCAGCTGTTCGTCAAGGGTGAGCTGGTCGGCGGCAGCGACATCGTCGTGGAAATGGCCGCCAGCGGCGAGCTGCAAACCCTGCTTGACCAGGCTGAAGTCGCCGCCTGAGGAGCTCCCATGGATCGTGACGAAGTACTCCGCCGCGTTCGCGCGGCAGTGCCCGGCGCCGCGGACGTGCAGGTGGAGGGCGCCGACTGCGACTTCACCGCGCTGGTGCTGAGCGAGGATTTTGCCGGTGTCAGCCCGGTCCGGCGGCAGCAGCAGGTGCTGGCGCAGTTCGCCGACGTGCTGGGCAGCGGTGAACTGCACGCCCTGTCGGTGAAGGCGCACACCCCCGCGGAATGGCGGGAAAAACAGGCGCAAACACTTACCCAGCTTTCACTGTAGGGCCGGCCCGGCGCCGGACGAGGAGGCAAACATGGTGGATGTCAGTAACCTGAGCCGCGACGCGGCTCTGCGTATCGCCCTGGCGGCGCGCGCGCTGCCGGACATCGGCATCGGTACCCTGCTGGATATCCTGCACCGGCGAATACCGGGCGAGCTTAACGAGGAGTCCCTGCAGACCATTACCGTCACCGACCTGAAGACCGGCTTCGCCAGCGTCGACGGCGAGGAGGACGGCGAGGACATCGGCATCGGCCTGCCGGCACTCAAGGAGGCGGTGCGCATCCTCTGGGGCGAGAGCGACGCCGAGGACCTGCCGGAGCCGCAGCGCGCTGCCGAGCCGCTGGCCGGCGCGATCCGCGTGGCGCTCTCCTCCAACAGCGCCGAGCTGCTCAACGGCCACTTCGGCTCCTGCCTGCGCTACCTGGTCTACGAGGTGAGCCCCACCGAGTATCGCCTGGTGGATGTGCGCTCGGCGCTGGAGGCGGATTTCTCCGACGACCGCAACGCCTTTCGCGCCGACCTGATCCGCGACTGCCAGGTGCTCTACGTGGTCTCGGTGGGCGGGCCCGCCGCGGCCAAGGTGATCCGCGCCGGCGTCTACCCGATCAAGAAGATCGACGGCGGCGAGGCCGCGGCGATCCTCGCCGAACTGCAGGGCGTGATGGCGGGCAAGCCGCCGCCCTGGCTGGCGAAGATTCTCGGCGCCGATGCCGAGGCGCGGGTGCGCTTCGAACGCAGTGTGGAGACCGCCTGAGCGAGCTGCGTCAGTCGCCCTCGTAGCCTTCGAAACCGTCGCAGAAGATATCGCTGAAGTGGGCGCCCTGCATGAAGCACTGCTCGCGCAGTTCCTCGACCAGCTGCGGCGCGCCGCAGAGGTAGACCAGACTGCCGCGCAGGCGCGGGTGGCGCTCCCTGAGGATGTCGGGGAGCTCGCCCGTCACCACGCCGCCGGAGTTCTCCGGGTTGCGCCGCACCACCGGGACCACGCTCAGCCCCGGGTGTAGCTCCGCCAGCCTGCGCAGATGCTGCTGCAAATACAGCATTTCCGGCGTGCTGGCCGAGGCGTAGAGGGTAATCGAGCCGTGGTGGCCCTCCGCCAGTGCCTGCCGCAGTACCCCGTAGACCGGCGCCAGCCCGGTGCCCGAGCCGACCAGTACCAGCGGCTGCCCGGGCATGGTCGGGCTGTAGTGGCAATTGCCCTGGGGCAGGCTGATCTCGCACTCGTCCCCGGGGCCCAGTTCGTGTTCCAGCCAGCCGCTGACCAGCCCGTTGCGGCGGCGCAGGTGCAGTTCGATATGGCCGTCTTCCGGCAGGCTGGCGATGGAGTAGATCCTGCCCGAGGCGGCATTGCGCCACAGGGTCAGGTACTGCCCGGGGCGCCAGTCGATGGGCGCCTGCAGGCGGGCGCGCAGCACCCGCGGGTTGAGCACGGTCTTCTCCAGCAGGGTCGCCCGGCGCCGCTGCCGCTCGTCCAGCAGTTCCACCTCGATATCCGTGTCCGGCTCGAACTGGCAGGCGAGGAAGTAGTTCAGTTTGCGCTGGCGCCGGTTGAGACCGAGCTGGGAAAGCGGTTGGGGAGCACCCGACTTCAGGTGCACGAGGCAACTCTGGCAGTGGCCGGTGCGGCAACTGTTGGGGATTTGAATGCCTGCGTTCTCAAGGCTGTCCAGTACGCTGCCGCCGCCGGCTTGAATACGGCGGTCGGCGCAGGTGATAAAAGGCATATCACGCTCGCTGTGCAGGGTAGGGTACTGATACGGGCTGGACGGGTTCCGGTAGGCAGCCGGAACTGGTCCAGACTACTGCGCGGAACTTTGCCTGTAAAGGCTCGCCGGGCATTCAGCCGTCCAGGGTGTATTCACCCGCGCTCATCATGCCGGTGAGGATGTCGTGCAGGCGCTGCGGCGAGACCAGGCAGCCGCGGCGGCCGGGCTCGGCCATCACTTCCAGCATGGTGTCCTCGTCCATCAGTGCGCCGAGGGTCTGGAAAACAAAGTCCTCCAGCGACTCCGCACTGGGCAGGCAGCCGGACCATTCGCCGCTTGCCGAGCTGGCGGCGAATTGCCGGTAGGGCCACAGGGGCATCGCCCAGTGGTCGTCCTGTTCCCGCGCGACCCACTCGCAGCCGTCGTCCAGGCCCCAGACCTCCTCGGTCTCGAACACCCGGGTAAGAAAGTATTCCAGCAACTGGGCCTCGCTCATCGTTTCGACGGCGACGGTTTCTGCGGCGTAGGGACTGTAGCGCATGACGAATCCTCGGTTCGGGCGGCCGGTGGCAGCGGATAGTGGGGCTCTGCAAGATTTACTCCACAGCGGCCGTGAGCGTGTCGTCGCGACGCCGCGCCAAGCAGCGCTCGCACTGCGCGGGTACAGCAGGCTGGAAATCAAGGAGTTAGCATCGTTTGTCGCGATAGCGACAGGGCGGAGCGGCGCACCGGTGCATGCCCCGGGCGGCTGTGCCGCGGCGAATTGTCGGGTTTGCTGCAAAACCCGCTGCTCGCAGGCGTGTCGCATGCCCGACAAAAAGCGCTGCACCTACTGGCCGCAGGTCGCTAAGCGGCTGATTAATCGCAGGTATTTTTCGCCGCGGCTTTCGGCACGGAGATTGCCAATCAAGCTTTAGCCGTGTGCCGGCGCGATTGCCGCGCCGGCAATACCTGTAGAGCGAGGAGGTCAAACGTGATTCTGGATCAGTACAAGGCAGGCAACCTGCTGTTCAACACAAACTTTTTCGATGCGACCAGCCAGCCGGGCCTGAGCAGCTATCGCGGTGACCTGGTCATCATCGACGGCGGCCTCGACGACAAGGGCCACCCGAACCCGCCGGAGCAGGTGCTGCGCGGTGCGGTCGTCCTCGCCGGCGAGAAGATCGAGATGCTGATCGGCAGCCTCGACCGGATCGACATGCTGGAGGCCCTGCTGGAGCGCTTCGGTGGCGACCTCGCGCCGGGGGCGCCGGTCATGCTGTTCGTGGTTAACGCCAGCACACGCTCGCGCTACGACTACGACGGTCACAGCCTGACCATTATCCCGCTGGTACAGGGGGTCTGCTGGAACGAGGCCATCGACGAGCTGGCACTGGAGAAAAGCGACTTCAAGGGCCAGACACCGGCAGACAAGGTCTACACCCTGTATCGGGAAATGCAGTCCTACCAGCCGAAGGGCGAGGTGCTGGGACTCGACGCCCTGCTCGCCGCGAAGACCAACCAGGTGCGCGAGGCCTGGGGCGCGGTCTAGGCCGCCCTGACGATCACCCGGACGATGGAGCTACGGCCATGCAACACCTGAACCTGCAGAAGGGCGACGCGGTATTCGCCACGACCACTATCAGCAACGACGGCTCGGTACCCGGCTGCGAGCCCGGCGAGGTGTTCGCCCGGCCCGGCACCATGGGCATGCTGCTCAACACCGGCTACGTGGAACTGGAACCGGACACCGAGCTGTTCCTGGTGAGCTTCCGCACCGAGGCCGGCGAGCCCGGCCCGCCGGTCGCCTGCCTCGCCGAAGAGATCAGCGCCCAGCCCCTGGCATGAGCGCTGGCAGTGCACCGCGGGCGGCGGTGGAGGATCTCGCGTCTGTCGACATCCCCGCCTACCACCAGCGCAGCAAGCACCGGCTGGACGCTTACGCGGCGGGCCCGGGCACCATCGACTGGGAGCAGCAGCCGAGCCCCTACCGCCGTTTCGGCGGGCCGGTAGACATCGAACTGCCCCTGCCCGCGCCGGCGGTGGAGGATGATGCAGCGCATGCGGAGCTTACGCAGCGGCTGCAGGCATTCAGCCTTGCGCAACTCTGGCGCGGGGAGCAGCCGGCGCCGCTGGCGGCTGACTTGCAGGCGCTGTCTCTCTGGCTGCGGCACTCGCTCGCACTCTCGGCCTGGAAACAGTACGGCACTGCGCGCTGGGCCCTGCGCTGCAATCCCTCCAGCGGCAACCTGCACCCGACGGAGGCCTATCTGGTGATCGTCGGCAATGCACAGTGTGCCGACGGCGTTTACCACTACCGCCCGGACAGCCACGGGCTGGAACTGCGCTGCGAGTTCCCCGCCGCTACCGGGCTTGCGGCGGGGCTCTATCTCGGGCTTTCCAGTATCCACTGGCGCGAGGCCTGGAAATACGGTGAGCGCGCCTATCGTTACTGCCAGCTCGATATCGGCCACGCGGTGGCCGCGCTGGCCTGTGCAGCCGCGCCGCTGGGCTGGCAACTGGAATACCAGGCGCTGGCGGATGCCGACCTCGAGCGGCTGCTCGGGCTCGACCGGGAAGCGGACTTCGTCCCCGGCGAGGAAGAGTGGGCCGAGTGCCTGTTGCGGGTGGACACCGGCACGCCGCGCAGCACCAGCGTCGACCCGCTGGTCGCGGCCGCCGCCGCTGGCCGCTGGCAGGGCCGCGCCGAAGCGCTCGATCGCAAGCATTTCTACCATTGGCCGCTCATCGGCCGGGTAGCGGAGCAGGTGCGCCGGGAGATTGCCGCGGAGCACCCGGTGGCTGCGGGTGAAGCGCACCTGCCGCCCGCACTGCTGGCGCACTACCGCGAGCCGCTCTACCGCCTGATGCTCCAGCGCCGCTCGGCGCAGGGTTACGATGGCGTGACCGGCATTGGGATGGAACAGTTTTTCACCCTGCTCGACCACCTGATGCCGCGGGCCGGCGTGGCGCCCTGGTCGGCCCTGCCCGGACCGGCTTCCCTGCACTGTGTTTTCTTCGTCCACCGGGTGGAAGGCCTGGCGCCGGGCCTGTACGCGCTGCCGCGCAGTCCGTCCGGGGAGGCGCTGCTGCGCGGTGAACTGCGCGCGACGTTCGACTGGGAGCGGGTCGAGGAGGCGCCGCCGCAGCTGCCCTTCTACCGGCTGGTCAGTGCGCGGGCCGAGCGCACGGCGGCAAAGCTGTGCTGCCAGCAGGCGATTGCCGGCAACAGCGCGTTCAGCCTCGGCATGCTGGCGGAATTTTCCGCGCAAGTGAAGGGCGCGCCCTGGCGCTATCGCGAGCTCTACTGGGAGGCCGGCGCGCTCGGCCAGGCCCTCTACCTGGAAGCGGAGGGTATCGGCCTGCAGGGGACCGGCATCGGCTGCTTCTTCGACGACGCGGTGCACGAATTGCTGGGCCTGGAGGGCGATGCGCTGCAGAGCCTCTATCACTTCACCGTCGGCGGTGCCCTGCGCGACCCGCGCATGGCCACCCTGCCGGCTTATAGCGAGCGACGCCCGTGAACGCGGTGGAACAGTGGGTGCAGGCGCATCCTCTCTCGCCATCGCAGGTGGATTGCGCCACGGCGGTGATGCTCAAGATCCTCGACGGCAAGTGCAAGATGAATGCGCAGGAGAAGCGGGTCATGGCGCTGCTCTACCGCGCCGTGGCGGGGCAACCCGGGGAAAGGCTGGGCGGTGACAGCAAGGCGCTCATCGATCGCGCCGGCACGAACCCGGACCCGGCGCTGCGCGAGGTGATCTATGAGCAGCGGGTGTTGGCGGAGACGGTGATCTCGCGCCCGGTGATGAAGGCCTTCAAGCGCGTGATCCGCGAGCAGGGCCTGTTCGAGGTGCTGGAGGCCGAGCGTGCAACTGCGTGAGCTGTTGAATGAAACACCGGGCAGCGGCGATGCCGTGGTGCCCCTTGCCCTGCAGCAGTTGCTGCGTGCGGACCTCGACGTCAGCCAGGACTGGGGGCGGGCTGAACAGCTACTGCTGCAGGCGCGCAGTGCCCTGCCGGAGAGCCTGGAGATTCTCGTCGCGCTGTACAAGCTGTACGCCTACAGCAACCGCTTCGACGAGTCGCTGGCCCTGATCCGCGCGGTACTCGCCGCCGCTTCCTCGCGGGCGGGCTTCGACGCCGACTGGCGCAGCCTCGAACCGGGCAGCGCAGCCTGGTACCCGGCGCAAGGCGCCGTCCGCCACTATCTCTACGCGCTCAAGGCGATGGGCTTCGTCTCCCTGCGCCGGGGCGACCTGAAGACGGCCAGCGCGGTACTGGAGAAACTGGCTGGGCTCGACCCCTTCGACCAGGTCGGCGGCAGCGTCGTACTGGAGATGGCGCAGCGTTTGCAGGATGAATGAACAGGATGACTGGCGAGCGGGAGGTAGCTGCCGATGAAAAACTTTCAAACCCTGAGTGTCGGCGACATGGCCGGCGTGCTGCTGGCGGAAAATTCGCTGCTGCTCGACTGCCGCCAGTTGCGCGACTACCGCGAGGGGCATATCGACAACGCGATGCACGCCCACGACGACCTGGTCGAGGCGCTGATCCGCAAGACCGACAAGCAGACCCCGCTGGTGATCTACTGCTACCACGGCCACAGCAGCGAGCACCTGGCGGAACTGTTCGGCAACTTCGGCTTCCGCAACGTCTACAGTGTCGAGGGCGGCTACGCCAGCTGGCTGGAGAGCCAGGGGCGGTCCTGAGGGAGGTGGGCTGTGTTGTGGCTGGATAGCTTTTTTCTCAGCGCCGCGGGCGATCCGCGACCGGTCAACCCCTGGTCGCTGCGCAAGAGTGCGCGGATCAAGAGCCTGCTGATCCGCATCCACGAGGATGTCGCGGGGTTGCAGTGGCAGGTGGATGCCAGCAAGCGCACCCACAGTGACGGTATCTACCTTACCCATCCACGGGAGAGTTCGCTGCGCGCCTACCTGCATGTGCACGGCCAGGCCCGTGGCCGGGCCGGCCTGCACCTCGAGTTCCCGCCGGTCGACGGTCGCGGCCCGACCTACGAAACCTACGAGGATCTCAGCGCCGCGCGCCTCGCCGAGGTGCTCGCGGCGCACTTTGGAGTCGGCGAGCTTGTCGGTCGATAAACGGCGGGAGGCCGCGGTCGCGGACAGCATGGACTTCATCACCGCCCTGGAGGGGCGCCTGATGGCCGCGGTCAACCTCATGCCCAAAGGCGCCAACAGCTGGCTGCTGTCACTGCGCCTGGTTTACGACGGCACGCCCGCCGGCACGCTGAGCTTCGATCTCAATGGCTACAGCGCCGCCGAGGCCGGGGAGCTGGCGCGCAATATCCGGTCCCAGCCTTTCCTGATGCGCGAGATCGACGAGTACCTGTGGGGCGAGAGCGATTGAAGATGCGGGTGTAAAAAAATTTATAATAAAAAACTGTCAGATTTTTTTACATTGAATCAGTATGTGACATAAGTCCTAGTTTCACTAAAACCCTGTTTTATCCAAGGTTTGGCGCGTATATATTGGCCGCGGAATTAATAACAAAAAATTTCGGGGCAGGGATGAAAAATCATATTAATAAAATATTTATGGCGGCAGTCCTGGTTGGCAGCAGTAACCTGGCGCTGGCCGACCCGTTTTCCGTAAGCTGGACTACCACGATCATGGGGCAGGCGGGCACGGCGCCCTACAACACCGGTGAACTGCTGTCCGTGACGATCGTTCTCGACAACGGCGGCAATACCGCGGCCTCCCAGACCTGGGACCCGGATACCGATGCCGTCTCCATTACCCTGCAGCTGAACGATGCGCCGAACACGGTGGTGCTGGAGTTCGATCCATCGGCCAGCGGCAGCTTCAGCTCGCTCGGCGACTTCCAGACCGATGCCGGGGGCAATTTCACCGCGGTACCGATCGAGATAGTCCTCGACGCTGCGGTCCCGGTCTCGTCAAATGACACCAGTGGTGCCAGCGACTACAGCCTGGCCATCGATGGACTCGACGCGCTCCTCTACGGGGAGGCCGGCAGCCTGTTCATCGTCGGTGCCGACAATTTCGCCGACAACATCACGGCCGGCGCCTGGTCGGCCCCCGCACCTGTGATTATCGCGCCGCCGGCGCCACCCGCGCCGCCAGCACCTGCGGCGGACCCGCTGGCCGTGCCGGTGATGCCGCTCTACGCCCTGCTGCTCTCGGTGTTCGGCGTGGGCCTGAGCGGCGCCCTGGGGCTGCGCAGAAAGAGCGCAGCCTGACGGCGAAAAAGCCCACTCCGGTGGGCTTTTTCTTGCCCGGTTTCAGGCCGCCTGCCGCAGGTCGAGCAGGTTCTGCCAGTCGGCCTCGACGATTTGCAGGCCCTTCTTGGCGCAAAAGCGCCGCTCCTTGTCGGTTGGGTCCGGGATCAGCACCCAGCCGGATTGCGCCGGCGCGCCGTAGATAATGTCCGACAGCACCATGCGTTCGGTATCGCGCTGCATGCGCATGCCGAGGAATACGTACTGCTTGCCCAGCCGGTACTCCTTGAGGAAGGCGGGGATGGCGAAGCCTCCCATCAGTTCGGTGATGTAGTCGACGTAGTCCGCGTCGGAGGCGATGAAGTTCGGCTCCGGCTGCGGCGTGCCCATCGGCTTGAACAGCACTGGCAGGCCTTTCTTGACCGCGCCGGGCTGGATCTCGGTGTACCTGCCCTGGGCGAATTCGTAGAGCTTGTAGCGATAGTCGGTGCCGGCGATGCGGGCCAGCCCGACGACCAGGGTGTGCGACTTGCCGGCGTAGAGTTGCTGCAACTGGGTGTCGCGGTTGGCGTCGATGACGTAGTGCGGCTCGAGTTCCGCCAGCCAGCGGTGGAAGACCGAGTCGCTCCAGGCCGGGCTGTCGTAGGTGGTGGTGAGAAAACGCTCGATAAACTTGCGACCTTTCTTCTGTTCCAGGTTCATCGCCGCCCGGGGAAACTCGTACATCAGCTTCGGCGCCATCGGCGTGCCGTTGTTCATGGCCAGGATCAGGCTCTCGCTGTCGGCCGGGATGGGCTTGCCGCTGGCCCGGTCGGTGACGCCCGCGAGTACGCCGGGGCCGAGGTAGGGCACCACGGCGCCAGTGGCAATGCCGTCGATGATCTGGTTCAGGGTTTGTGTGTCGCTCATGACCTTCTCTCCAGGGATGTTGTCTTCGGTGGCTGCCACGCTGCCCGCCGGGGAGCGTCGCCGCTGCAGTTCCTGCATCTATATCCGCAAATTCCGCGCCAGCGCTAAGCACTTGATTTAGCGGCATTATGGCTTGGCGCAAACGCGACAAGCCGAAACGAAGCGGGCGCGCTGCGACGTTTTTGCAGGTTTTGCGACAAAAATTCCACGTGTCGGCAGCGGCGCGCAGCAGCCGACATAAACCCCACAATACCTGTTGTCATTGCGACATTCGCCCCGGCTTTGTCGTGTTGGACACGCACGGCCTGCCCGTGGCAGAAAGTTTTTTATCCTGCAAAAACAGGGGTTTGCGCGTATCTGGCCGCGCTGGCACAAAGCCTGCACCCAAGGGAGGTGTAGGGGCAGTATTCGCTATTGGCGGTTGGCTGTCGCTCGAAGCAATCACGGCGGTTTTCGCCTGATGAAACGGAGGGAATACAAAATGGCAATGCGTCAATGTGCAATTTACGGTAAGGGCGGCATCGGTAAATCCACCACCACCCAGAACCTGGTAGCTGCCCTGGCTGAAGCCGGCAAGAAAGTCATGATCGTGGGCTGCGACCCCAAGGCTGACTCTACTCGTCTGATCCTTCACTCCAAGGCTCAGAACACCATCATGGAAATGGCCGCGGAAGCGGGCACCGTGGAAGACCTGGAACTGGAAGATGTACTGAAATCCGGTTACGGCGACGTCCGCTGTGTCGAATCCGGTGGCCCGGAGCCCGGCGTCGGCTGCGCCGGCCGCGGCGTAATCACCGCCATCAACTTCCTCGAAGAGGAAGGCGCCTATGAAGACGATCTCGACTTCGTTTTCTACGACGTGCTTGGCGACGTGGTCTGTGGCGGTTTCGCCATGCCGATCCGCGAGAACAAGGCGCAGGAAATCTACATCGTTGTCTCCGGCGAGATGATGGCCATGTACGCGGCCAACAACATCTCCAAGGGCATCGTGAAGTACGCCAACTCTGGCGGCGTGCGCCTGGCCGGCCTGATCTGCAACTCGCGTAACACCGACCGCGAAGACGAGCTGATCGAAGCACTGGCTGCCAAGCTCGGCACCCAGATGATCCACTTCGTCCCCCGCGACAACGTGGTACAGCGCGCCGAGATCCGTCGCATGACTTGTATCGAATACGATCCCGCTGCCGCCCAGTCCGATGAATATCGCGCCCTGGCCAACAAGATCATCGAGAACAAGAAGCTGGTCATCCCCACGCCCATCACCATGGACGAACTGGAAGACCTGCTGATGGAGTTCGGCATCATGGACGAGGAAGACCTGAGCATCGTCGGCAAGACCGCTGCCGAAGAGGCCACTGCCTGATTCCATCAGGCGTGTTCGGGGCAGGGCAGATTAGCCCTGCCGGCGAGGGGTGGTTCGCTGTGAATCCCCCTCCCGTTACCCGCAACTAATTTCTAGAGGAGGCTTAACCATGGCCGTAATGTCACGAGACGAAGTTGAATCCTTGATTCAGGAAGTGCTTGAGGTCTACCCGGAAAAAGCCAAGGCGAGTCGTGCCAAGCACCTGTCGCCCAACGATCCGGAGCTCGAGCAATCGAAGAAATGCATCACCTCGAACAAGAAATCCCTGCCCGGTGTAATGACCATCCGCGGCTGTGCCTACGCCGGTTCGAAAGGCGTGGTCTGGGGGCCGGTGAAGGACATGATCCACATCTCCCACGGTCCCGTGGGCTGTGGCCAGTACAGCCGCGCCGGGCGCCGCAACTACTACATCGGCACCACCGGCGTTAACGCCTTCGTCACCATGAACTTCACCTCGGACTTCCAGGAGAAGGACATCGTGTTCGGCGGCGACAAGAAACTCGCCAAGCTGATCGACGAGATCGAAACCCTGTTCCCGCTGAACAAGGGCATCACCATCCAGTCCGAGTGCCCGATCGGCCTGATCGGCGACGACATCGAGGCGGTGTCCAAGGCCAAGACCAAGGAACACGGCAAGACTGTCGTGCCGGTGCGCTGTGAAGGTTTCCGCGGCGTGTCGCAGTCACTCGGCCACCACATCGCCAACGACGCGGTGCGCGACTGGGTTCTGTCGGCCCGCGATGACGACGACAGCTTCCCGACCACGCCCTACGACGTGGCCATCATCGGCGACTACAACATCGGCGGCGACGCCTGGTCCTCGCGCATCCTGCTCGAGGAGATGGGCCTGCGCGTGGTGGCCCAGTGGTCCGGCGACGGCACCATCTCCGAGATGGAGCTGACCCCGAAGGTGAAACTTAACCTGGTGCACTGCTACCGCTCGATGAACTACATCTCCCGGCACATGGAAGAGAAGTACCAGATCCCCTGGGTCGAGTACAACTTCTTCGGCCCGACCAAGACCGTCGAGTCGCTGCGCAAGATCGCGTCCTACTTCGACGAGACCATCCAGGCCAAGTGCGAGGAAGTGATCGAGAAGTACCGCGTCGAGTGGGAGGAAGTGATCGGCAAGTTCCGTCCCCGCCTGGAAGGCAAGAAAGTCATGCTCTACGTCGGCGGCCTGCGCCCGCGTCACGTGATCGGCGCCTACGAGGACCTCGGCATGGAGGTGGTCGGCACCGGTTACGAGTTCGGTCACAACGACGACTACGACCGCACGCTCAAGGAAATGGGTGACGCCACCCTGCTCTACGACGATGTCACCGGCTACGAGTTCGAAGAGTTCGTGAAGAAGATCAAGCCCGACCTGATCGGTTCCGGGATCAAGGAGAAATACATCTTCCAGAAAATGGGTATCCCCTTCCGGCAGATGCACTCCTGGGACTACTCCGGCCCGTACCACGGCTTTGACGGCTTCGCCATCTTCGCCCGGGACATGGACATGACCCTGAACAACCCGTGCTGGCACAAGCTGCAGGCGCCCTGGAAAAAACAGGACGAGGCAGCGAGCGAGGAATCCGTCGCCGCCAGCGCGTAACAGAGAACTACGGCTCCGTCTCCCGGCCGAGCGGAGCCCATTCCTTAACCATTACCCGCCGGACCACAGATTAGTGGCGCGGGAGGAGGAAAACCATGAGCCAGTCAGTAGACAACATCAAGCCCAGCTATCCCTTGTTCCGCGACCAGGAATACAAGGACATGCTGACCAACAAGAAGGAAAACTTCGAAGAGAAGCATCCCCAGGAGCTGATCGACGAGACCTTCATGTGGACCACCACCGAGGAGTACCAGAAGCTCAACTTCGAGCGCGAGGCCCTCACCGTCAACCCGGCGAAAGCCTGCCAGCCACTCGGCGCGGTACTCTGTTCGCTCGGTTTCGAGAACACCATGCCCTACGTGCACGGCTCGCAGGGCTGTGTCGCCTACTTCCGCACCTACTTCAACCGCCACTTCAAGGAGCCGATCTCCTGCGTCTCCGACTCCATGACCGAGGACGCGGCGGTATTCGGCGGCCAGAAGAACATGTTCGACGGCCTGGAGAACTGCAAGGCCACCTACAAGCCGGACATGATCGCGGTCTCCACCACCTGCATGGCGGAAGTCATCGGTGACGACCTCAACGCCTTCATCGGCAACGCGCGCAAGGAAGGCCACATCCCGGACGACTACCCGGTACCCTTCGCCCACACCCCGAGCTTTGTCGGCAGCCACACCACCGGCTGGGACAACATGTTCGAGGGCATCGCCCGCTACTTCACCCTGAACTACATGGAAGACAAGGAAGTGGGCAGCAACGGCAAGATCAACATCGTGCCTGGCTTCGAGACCTACCTCGGCAACTTCCGCGTGATCAAGCGCATGCTCGACGAGATGGACGTGGGCTACACCATGCTCTCCGACCCGGAGGAAGTGCTGGATACCCCGGCCGACGGCAAGTTCCGCATGTACGCCGGCGGCACCACCATGGACGAGATCAAGGACGCGCCCAACGCGCTGGACACCCTGTTCCTGCAGCCCTGGCAGTCGACCAAGAGCCTGAAGTTCGCCAAGAACACCTGGCAGCACGGCGCGCCCGGCGAGAAGGACTTCAAGATCCCCATGGGACTCGACTGGACCGACGCCTTCCTGATGAAAGTCAGCGAGATCTCCGGCCAGGAGATCCCCGAGTCACTGGCCAAGGAGCGCGGTCGCCTGGTCGACATGATGACCGACTCCCACGCCTGGCTGCACGGCAAGCGCTACGCCCTGTGGGGAGACCCGGACTTCGTCATGGGCATGACCAAGTTCCTGCTCGAACTGGGCTGTGAGCCGATCCACATCCTGGCCAACAACGCCAACAAGCGCTGGAAAAAGGCCATGGAGGAAATCCTCGCCGAGAGCTCCTACGGCGCCAACAGCGAAGTGCACATCGGCAAGGACCTGTGGCACATGCGTTCGCTGGTGTTCACCGACAAGCCGGACTACATGATCGGCAACTCCTACGGCAAGTTCATCCAGCGCGACACGCTGTACAAGGGCGAGGAGTTCGAGGTGCCGCTGATCCGCATCGGTTTCCCGATCTTCGACCGGCACCACCTGCACCGCGCCACCACCCTGGGTTACGAGGGCGCCATGCAGATCCTCACCACCCTGGTGAACACGGAGCTGGAGCACCTGGACAACAAGACCCGGGGCATGCAGACCACCGACTACAACTACGACCTGGTCCGCTGATCAGCCTGTAGTCGACACGCCGCGGCGGGAGTTCCCGCCGCGGTTTTCCCACGCAGAGCCGGAGGCAACCATGCCCAGCGTAATGATTCGTCGCAACGAGAGCGGCCAGATGACCCTCTACGTTGCCAAGAAAGACCTCGAGGAGACTGTCGTCGCCATCGAGCACGAGGCCGCGGACAAGTGGGGCGGGGAATTCACCCTCGCCGACGGTTCCGCCTACTACATCGAACCCCTTTCCGCGGCGCCCAACCTGCCCATCACTCTGCGCGCGAGGCGCGCGGGGGGCGAGTGACATGAGTGGCGCCCCTCTCACCGAGCAGGTGGCGCTGCGGGTCGGGCTCGCCGCGCGCGAACTGCCCGACGTGGACGCCAGCCTGCTGCTGAAGATCCTGCTGCAGGCGGTGGGCTCGCCGCTGACCGCGACCAAGCTCGCCCGGCTGCGCAAGGCAAAGTTGCGCGCCGCTGCCAACGGCCTGCTCGACCAGGCCAGCGAGCAGCAACTGGGCCAGGCGGTCAACTTCCTCAAGGGCCGCGGCTTCGAACTCGAGGCCGAGCCGCTGCCGCAGACCAGCGCCTACCGCGAGGGCGACATGCCGGGCTCGATCCGCATCGCCTGCACCTCGAACAACGGCGAGCGCATCGACGGCCACTTCGGCTCCTGTGCGCGTTTCCTCATCTACCAGGTTTCCGCCAGCGAAGTGCGCCTCGTCGAATTGCGCAGTGTGCCCGCGGCGGACCCGGACGAGGACAAGAACAAGCTGCGCGCGCAGCTGATCGCCGATTGCCACGTCCTGTGTACCGCCTCCATCGGCGGCCCGGCCACCGCCAAGGTGGTGCGCGCAGGACTGCACCCGATGAAACTGCAGGAGCCGCGCCCGGCACCGGAGCTGATGGCCCAGTTGCAGGCGGTGCTCTCCGGTTCGCCGCCGCCGTGGCTGGCGAAGATCATGGGTGAGGCCCCGCGCGAGCGGGCCCGTTACGCCGTGGAGGCATGACTATGTTGAACGCAAGTGACATCGATCGGGTGATCGGTATCGTCGGTGAGCAGGGCCTCAGCGAAGCCACCCTGGCCGTCCTGCGCAAGGACTTCGACGACACCCATTTCACCTACTGCATGGATGACGATATCGGCGGCGCCAGGCCCTACCGCGAGTGCACCGGCTTCAATATCTACCTGGTGGATTCCGCCGATCACTGCTCGGTGCTGACGCGGGAACTCGAGGGCGCTTCGGGGCTGGTCCTGGCCGAGGTCATCGAGGAGTGATGGCGGGCAGCGACGACCAGGGTGTCGACCTGACGCCGCGGGCGGACTGCCTGTCCTGCCGCTACAGCGATACCCTCCTGCCCCAGGGCCGCTGCCAGCCCGGCGACGCCTGTATCCTCGTCGACAGCGGCCGCCAGATCGACCGCTTCCTGCGCGCCAATCCCGAGCTGGCGCCGCGCTATATCCGCGATGTCTTCTGGGAGCGCCGGGCGATTGCGGCGCGCTACCTGCCGCCGGAATTGCTCGACGAACTGATTGCCGACGAGGACGAGGCGGTGCGCCGCGCCGTCGCCTATCGCCTGCCGCGGGAGCGCCTGGCCGAAATGATGGACGACGAGGATCGCGAGGTGCGCATCACCGTCGCCGACCGCCTGCCGCTGGAGCAACTGGAACACATGGCGGAGGACCCGGACTACCTGGTGCGCGCCTATGTCGTACAGCGGGTGCCCATGGGGCGGCTGTTCCGCTTCATGCGCGACGAGGACCGCCAGGTGCGCAAGCTGGTCGCCCAGCGCCTGCCGGTGGAGACCCTCGACATGATGAGCGGCGACCCGGAACCCGAGGTGCGGCGTATCGTCGCCAGCCGGCTGGAGGGCGACAGCGTCATCCCGTTGCTGGACGACGAGGACTGGACGGTACGCCTGGCCGCCGTGGAGAGCGCCCCGCTCTCCCGCCTGCGCGCGCTGGTCGACGACAGCGACCTGGAAGTGCGCGCGGCGGTGCAGGCCCGCATCGATGCGGCGCGGGCCGAAGAACCCGCTAGCCGCAGGCCCTGAGCAGGCGCAGGCACTCCCGGTTGCCGGCCAGTTCGAGGGCGCTGAAATCATCCAGCGAGCGCCTTTGGGTATCCGCGCCATGGGCGAGGAAAAATTCCACCCAGGCGGTCTTGCCCGCCGATGCCGCGTACATCAGCGCAGTGGCGCCGTTGTCGTTCTGGTTGTTGATATCCGCGCCCTTGCGCAGCAGCGCGTCGGCCAGGGTGAAACTGTCGGACACCACGCAGGCCCACAGCGCGTCGGTGCCGTCCATGTTGCGCACGCCGATGTCGGCGCCGGCATCGAGCAGGTCCCCGGCGATGGCGATCTCGCCCTGGCGGCAGGCCAGCATGAGCGCGCTGTCCTGGTATTTGCCGGGCAGGTCCAGTTGCTCCGGGTCGAAGCCGTGCTCCTGCATCCACTTGCGCGTCGTCACACTCAACATTGTCCTGTTCCTCCGTCTGTCGATCGAATTGCTGGTTGCCGGATGCCCGCCGGCCGCGGGCGTCGCGATTGCGACAGTGTCGGTTTTTCCTGTCACAAATCTCACCGCGCCGGAGCCTGGCGCCGGGCAGCTCCGGGGCTATCGCGCCAAGGTACTGTTTTTGCCGGGGTTTCTTGCTTGATCCCGACAAGGTCCCGGCAGTGCGGCTGGTACGTTTCTCGCAACAGCCTTACTGCAGGCGCGCGGCGGTGATGCGCGCCACCATCCCAGGACACTCAAGGAGCGCTCAAATGGCTGAATACATTCTCGAAACCGTCCGCGTGGAACCGGCCCAGTACACGGTCCACAACCTCAACTGCAGCGCGCTGCCGGCAACCGAGGGCACCCGCTATCTCGGTTCCTATGGCAACCAGCAGGCGGCCATCAACAAGGCCGTGAACCTGCTCAGCGGTGTGGAGGCCTGCCCCGCCTGCCTCGGCGGCTGATCAGTTCTCCGCATCCTCCGGCGCGCCCTGCAGCAGGTCCGCTGCCAGGGCGCTGTCCATGGTCCTGGCGTGGGCGGCGAACCACTCCATCAGGTTGTCGCTGACCCAGGCCCGGGCCATCTGCCCGCGGCCGGCCTCGGCGCGCTGGCACAGGCGCTCCATGTCGCCGAGAATCCGCTGGTGCTCGGCGCGGTGCTCGCCGAGCAGCCTGTGCCCGAGTGCCTGCATGCGCGACTCCTCGGAGGAAAAGTGCGCGCGGGTGTGCTCGACCAGTTCCTGCATGGCCGGGGCGAGGGCGGTGGCCGGCGAGTGCGCCACCAACTGCGCCAGGGCGAGGAATTCGCGGTGGGTTTCATCCATCTGCGGCTCGCCGAGGAGCAGGTCCGGCGCCAGCGGCACACCCGGCGTCGTCCCGGCCGGCTTTGCGGCTGCCACTGTCTTGTCGTTTGCCATTCCTTCCCCCCCGGGCTGTCCCTGCGGATGTTCGCGCGCTATTTCGCGCCGTTCTCGCTGCTGTTGCGGCTGGCCAGCGTCTGCTTCAGGCAGTCCTTGGCGCAGCTGGCGCAGCGTCCGCACTCGGTGGCGATGCCGAGGTCCCGGCGCAACTGCTTCATGCAATCGGCGCCGCCGTCGATCGCCGCGACGATGTGGCTCTCGGTAATGCCGTGGCACAAACATACGTACATCGACCTGGCTCCTTCGCTTGCCTGTGGTGCTTCCAGTTAGGAAGCGTTCGCATTTGCGACTCATGTTGCAAACACCGGGCCGAACCATCCGGTCGGTGCAATGTGCCTTTATTTCAAGGCTTTAGGCAGATTTAACCGAGGCAAACGCGGGGCGATTGTCGCAAGCGCGACAGGCGGGAGGTCGGGGCCGGCACCGGCAGTGTCGCAAATGCGACAGGAATCGCCGCATTGGCCGCGAAAAGCGGGCGCTGCTGATTGGCGCGGAATTTGCCATTTGCTTTGCAGACAGGAAAAGCCGACGCGGCACATCACTGGCATAGCTGGAGTGTACAAGTATGAAACTGCAAGACATCGAGTTCCAGGACCCGGCCCTCGCCGCAGCCGTTCTCGCCAGCGGCGAAACGGAGGCGGAGGCCGTCACCGTCATCAAGGCGCGCAAGCAGAAGATCAGCAGCGCCCGGGGCATCGAGCAACTGCCCAATCTCAAGGTGCTCGACCTGACCCGCAACCAGCTCACCGAGCTGGACCTGAGCGGCAATCCGAAACTGCAGCAACTGTTCGTCGGCAACAACCAGCTCGAGGCCCTCGACCTCAGCGCCCAGGCCGAACTGGAGGGCCTGGAGATTTTCATGAACGATATCGAGGCGCTGGATTTGAGCGCCAACCGCAAGCTCGAGGTGCTTTACGCCAACGGCAACGACCTCAGCGAACTGGATCTCTCGGCGAACACGCAGCTGTGCGAGGTGCAGGTGAACGACAACCGCCTCACGCGCATCGGCCTGCCGGTGCTGGCGCAGATCGAGGATTTCAGCGCGACCAACAACGTGCTGTCAGAGGCGACAAAAGCAGAATTGCGTAGCGGCATGCCGGGAGTTTCAGTCCGACTCTGAGCCTGGTGTGCCTGCGTCCACCGACCGGCCGGGCTGTGCCTGGCTGTCGATGGCGCAGCCAGAGGGCGTGTAGCCATGCCCGTATTCCAGCGCCCCTGGCTTCGGCAGCGCGATGACATCCTGCAGAATGCGCTCCAGCCCGGCCAGTTGCAGCAGGGCGATCAGCGCTTCCGGCGGATGCTCGACGCGCAGCACCTTGCCCTGCGCGGCGGCGGTGCGCAGCCAGGCCAGCAGCAGGGCGCTGCCGGCGCTGCTGCAGTAGGTTACCGCCGCCATGTCCAGCCGGCAGGTCGCCGGGGCGCGCTCGCGCAGCCAGGCGTCGCCCTGCTGCTGCAGCGCCACGACGCTGTGGAAGTCCAGGCTGCCGCTGACCTGCATGCAGTCGGCGGAAAAGCCCAGTTGCGCTGAGGCGCTCACTGGCCGGCGGCCTCCTGTGCGTCGCCCATCATCAACTCCTCCCAGTGATCGACCACGTAGTCGGCGTCGCCGCCGTGCTTCTCCACCGCCTCGGCGAACTGGCTGCGGTAGATCTGGCCCAGGTTCACGCCCTCGACGATGACGTTGTAGACCAGCCAGCCGCCGTCCTTTGCCTGGTGCAGGCTGTACTGCACGACATAGGTTTCGCCGTGTCCGTCGTGGATGGTCTGCTGCACGCTGGCGTGGTCGGGGCGCTCGCTCGGCAGGGGCGCCAGGTCGATGCGCTCGCCGGCGAAGGTGAGCAGGGCGTCGGCGTACTTGACCATGAACACCCGCTCGATGGCGCTGACGAAACGCTCGATGCGCTGGCGGAAGGCCGCCCGCTCCGTCTCGCCCGGTAGCGACTGGTACAGGCGGCTGCTGGCGTAGGTGGCCATGACGCCGCGGGCGAAGTAGTGCATGTCCAGCACCTGGTCGAGCACGCCCGCCACCGCGCTGTAGTAGCGCTCGGGGTCCTCGTCGGCGTAGTCGCGGGCCTGGCGGGCGACGTCCAGCAGTTGCGTGGTGGCCTGCTGCAGCATGGCCTGCGGGTCGTCGCGCGGGATGGGCCCGGCGGCCGGCGCCGGCCGGGCGCAGAGCAGCAGGGCGAGCAACAGCCAGGCCACTGCGCTGGCGCGGACTGCTGGCCCGGCGGCCGCGGCGCCGCGGCGGCTCACGGCTTGTTCCCCAGGCTGTTCATGAACTTGCCGATCAGGTCCTCCAGCACCATGGCCGACTGGGTGTCGTAGATCACCCCGCCCTCGCCGAGGATGTCCGGTTCCGCGCCGGGGGCGATGCTGATGTACTGCTCGCCTAGTACCCCGGCGGTCTTGATCGAGGCGATGCTGTCGCTGGTCAGGTAGTCGACCTCCTCGTCGATGGCCATGTCGACCACCGCGCGCACCGTCAGCGGGTCGATGTGAATGCCGGTGACATGGCCCACCTGCACCCCGGCGACCTGTACCTGGGCCCGGGCGGTCAGCCCGGCGACATTGTTGAAACTGGCGGATATACGGTAGGTGTCGCGCTTGGCGGCGTTGAGGCTGAGCCCGCTGACCTGGAGGGCGAGGAAGGCCATGGCCGCCAGGCCGAGCAGGATGAACACGCCGACGGCGATTTCGATTTTGCGCTGTTGCATTCAATGCACTCCGAACATGACGGCGGTGAGCAGGAAATCCATGGCCAGGACCGCCAGTGAGGAATAGACCACGGTGCGGGTGGTGGCGGTGCTGATGCCCTCCGAGGTCGGCTCCGCGTCGTAGCCCTCGAAGACGGCGATCCAGGTGATCACGACGCCGAAGGCGAAGGCCTTGATGACGCCGTTGAGCACGTCCTCGCGGAACTCCACCACCTGCTGCATGTTGGACCAGAAGGAGCCAGCGTCCACGCCCAGCCAGTTGACCCCTACCGCCACGGCGCCCCAGATGGCGACCATGTTGAACACCTGGGCGAGTACCGGCATGCAGATGATGCCGGCCCACAGCCGCGGCCGGATGATGCGCTTCATCGGGTCGACGCCGATCATCTCCATGGCGGCGAGCTGGTCGGTGGCCTTCATCAGCCCGATCTCGGCGGTGACCGCCGAGCCGGCGCGGCCGACGAACAGCAATGCCGCCACCACCGGCCCCAGCTCACGCAGCAGGGTGAGCGAGACGAACTGGCCCAGCGCCGCCTCCGCGCCGAAGCGTACCAGCACGGTGTAGCCCTGCAGCGCGAGGACCATGCCGATCAGGGTGCCGGAGACGATGATGATGATCAGCGAGTAGACGCCGACGAAATACACCTGGCGGACGAGCAGGCCGGGCCCCGCGCGCCAGTCGGGCAGCCCCCACAGGGCCTGCCAGCAGAGGATGCCGGCGCGGCCGAAGGTGGCGGCGACCTGCATGCCGCTGCTGCCGAGCTGGCGCAGGAATTCGAGCATTCAGGTCATCTCCAGGCCGAGATCCTGGCGGTAGTCCGGCGCCGGGTAGTGGAAGGGCACCGGGCCGTCGGGCAGGCCCTGCAGGAACTGGCGCACGTGCTGGTTGTCGCTGTCGATGACCTGGTCGGGCACGCCGTGGCCGATCACCCCGCCGTCCGCCAGCACGTACATGTAGTCGGTGATCGACAGGGTCTCGTTGATATCGTGGGAGACGATGATGCAGGTGCACTCCATGCTCTGGTTGATGCGCCTGATCAGGTCGCGCAGCACACCGGCGAAGATCGGGTCCTGGCCGGCGAAGGGCTCGTCGTACATGATCAGCTCGGGGTCGAGTATGATCGCCCGGGCCAGCGCCGCGCGGCGGGTCATGCCGCCGGAGAGTTCCGCCGGCATCATGTCGCGGGCGCCGCGCAGGCCCACCGCGTTGAGCTTCATCAGCACCAGGTCGCGGATCATGCGCTCGGACAGCGAGGTATGCACGCGCAGGGGAAAGGCCACGTTCTCGAACACCGACAGGTCGGTGAACAGCGCGCCGGTCTGGAACAGCATGCCCATGCGCTGGCGCTGCACGAACAGCTCGGCCCGGGTCAGCCGGGTGATATCGATGCCGCCGACATGGATGGAGCCGGCGGCGGGGCGCAGCTGGCTGCCGATCAGGCGCAGCAGGGTGGTCTTGCCGCAACCGCTGGGGCCCATGATCGAGGTGATCCTGCCGCGCGGGATATCGACATCGATATTGTCGAGGATCAGCCGGGGGCCGTGGCTGAAGGAGAGATTGCGGATTTCGATCCAGTTGGACGCTGTGGCGGTCGAGTTGTCGGCTGGTGTCGGTCGCATGATGTTCCGCCAGTGGCTGCAAATCATTATGTACAACTGGCCGGTCACCGCAAGCGTTCATGTCGTGGTCGGCGCAGTGGGACGCGCGTTGCGCGGTCGCTGTCATTCTGCTGTCATTTGGATACTATTTCCCTACCCGCTCGCCCCATCCTCACCAGGCCAGGAACCCGCGATGGTTTTCCACTGCAGTCTCGACGGACACCGCTACCGCTTCGATGACCTGCGCAGCCTGCTGGCCCGGGCCAGCCCGGCGCGCTCGGGGGACTACCTCGCCGGCATCGGCGCCGCCAGCAACGAGGAGCGGGTGGCCGCACAGATGGCCCTGGCGGAAGTACCGCTGGCGCATTTCCTCAACGAGACCGTCGTCGCCTACGAGGACGACGAGGTCACCCGCCTCATCATCGACAGCCACGACGCCGCCGCCTTCGCCCCGGTCGCCCATCTTGCCGTCGGCGATTTCCGCGACTGGCTGCTGGCCCTCGACGACCCGGCGCAACTGGTGGCCCTGCGCCCGGGGCTGACCCCGGAGATGGTGGCCGCGGTGAGCAAGCTGATGCGGGTGCAGGATCTCATCAGCGTGGCGCGCAAGTGCAGTGTGGAAACTGCCTTCCGCAATCACATCGGCCTGCCCGGGCGCTTCTCCACCCGCCTGCAGCCCAACCACCCGACCGACGACTTCGCCGGCATCGCCGCCAGCATCGTCGACGGCCTGCTCTACGCCAGCGGCGACGCGGTGATCGGCATCAACCCCGCCGGCGACAACCTCCAGGTGGTGATCGAGCTCAACCACCTGCTCGACGATCTCATCGGGCGCTTCGCCATTCCCACCCAGGGCTGCGTACTCACCCATGTCAGCACGACACTCGAGGCGATAGGCCGCGGCGCGCCGGTGGACCTGTGCTTCCAGTCCATCGCCGGCAGCGAGGCGGCCAATCGCGGCTTCGGCGTCGACCTCGCCCTGCTGCGCGAGGCGCGGGCGGCGACCCTGTCCCTCGGCCGCGGGACGCTCGGCACCAACGTCATGTACTTCGAGACCGGCCAGGGCAGCGCGCTCTCCGCCGGCGCCCACCACGGCGTCGACCAGCAGACCCTCGAGGCGCGCGCCTACGCCGTCGCCCGGGCCTTCGACCCGCTGCTGGTCAACACGGTGGTCGGTTTCATCGGGCCGGAGTACCTCTACGACGGCAAGCAGATCGCCCGCGCCGCCCTCGAGGATCACTTCTGCGCCAAGCTGCTCGGCCTGCCGATGGGCTGCGATATCTGCTACACCAACCACGCCGAGGCGGACCAGGACGACATGGATGCGCTGCTGACCCAGTTCGCCGTGGCTGGCGGCACTTTCATCATGGGCGTGCCCGGCGCCGACGACATCATGCTCAACTACCAGTCCACCTCCTTCCACGACGCCCTCTATGTGCGCGAGGTGCTGGGCCTGCGCCCGGCGCCGGAGTTCGAGCGCTGGCTGGTGGAGCAGGGCATCTTCGACGGCGACAACCGGCTGGTCACCGGTGCCCAGCCGCCGCCGGCACTGGCGGCGGCGCTGCAACTGCCGCGGGAGGAAAACGCATGAGCGCAATCACGCCGAACAGCTGGCGCTCGCTGCGCCGGTTCACCGCCGCGCGCATCGGCGGCGGCCGCGCCGGCAACGCGCTGCCCACCCGGGAGAACCTCGCCTTCGCGCTCGATCACGCCCGCGCCCGCGACGCCGTGCACCAGCAACTGGATATGGCGGCGCTGGCGGACGCCCTGCAGGGTTTCGAATTGCCGGTGATTGCAGTGCACAGCGCGGCGGCCGACCGCGCCACCTACCTGCAGCGGCCGGACCTCGGCAGGCGCCTGTTGCCGGCGGACCGCAACAAACTGCAGGCGCTGGCCGGCGATGCGGAGATCGCCATCGTCGTCGCCGACGGCCTCTCGTCGCTGGCGGTGCAGGCTCACGCCCCGGCCTTGCTCGGGGAGTTGCTGCCGCTGCTGCGCGCGCAGGGCCTGCGGCTCGCACCGCTGGTACTGGTGGAACAGGGCCGGGTGGCCATCGGCGACGACATCGCCGGCGCCCTCGGCGCCCGGCTCTCGCTGCTGCTGATCGGTGAGCGCCCCGGCCTCAGCTCACCGGACAGCCTCGGCCTCTACCTGACCTGGGCCCCGCGACCTGGCCGGGTCGACGCGGAGCGCAACTGCATTTCCAATGTCCGCCCGCCGGAGGGGTTGAGTTATGCGCGCGCCGCCGAGACCTGCCTCTATCTGTGCCGCAACGCCCTGCGCCGCCAGCTCAGCGGGGTGCGGTTGAAGGACGATTCGCTGACCCTGGAAGGCCCCGGTTCGCGGCGCGTGCCCTTCCTGCCCGCGCTGGATTCAGATTAGCGCCACCGACTTGATCTGCGCCCAGATCGGCATCCCCGGCTGCAGCCCGAGCTGGTGGGCGGAGCGCCGTGTCAGCCGCGATACCAGGTAGGAGCTGGCGCCGCTGTTTTCGTCCCGCACCGCGAGGCGCACCAGCGCGAGGCCGGCGTGCTCGTCGGCGCTGAGCTCGACCACCGTGGCCGGCAGGGCGTTGACGATGCTGGAATCCCGCTGGGCCTCCCGGGCCAGGCTGATGTCCCGGGCGAGGATGCGCACCCGCACCTCGCTGTGCACGGCGTGGCCGCCATCGCGCAGCCAGACCTCGCCGCCGTCGAAGCGCACCCGGGCCAGTTTCCACTTCCGGTCGCGCTCGGCGATCGTGCCCTCCAGCACCACCCCGGCGTCCTCGCCGAGGCGAATGGGAAAGTCCAGCCGGGACAGTGTCTCCGCCAGGCTGCCCGCCGCCAGCGCACGGCCCTTCTCCATCGCCACCAGGTAGTCGGCCAGCCGGGCGACCTCGTCGGCGGCGTGGCTGACGTAGATGATGGGCAGGTCCAGGCGCCGCTTGAGGCGCTCCAGGTAGGGCAGGATTTCCAGCTTGCGCGGCAGGTCGAGGGCGGCCAGCGGCTCGTCCATCAGCAGCAGGCGCGGCTGGATCAGCAGCGCCCGGGCGATGGCCACGCGCTGGCGCTCGCCGCCGGAGAGCTGCGCCGGGCGGCGGTCGAGCAGTTCGCCGATGCCGAGCAGGTCCACGGCCTCGTCGAAACTGGTGCCGTCGCTGACCCTGGGCGCCCGCTTGCAGGCGTAGTCCAGGTTGCCCCGGGCGCTGAGGTGATCGAACAGGCTGGCCTCCTGGAAGACGTAGCCGATCGGCCTGCGGTGGGTCGGCAGGAAGTTTTTTGCCGACTGCCATACCTCCCCCAGCACCCGCAACTCGCCCAGCGGCGCGCGCTGCAGCCCGGCGATGCAGCGCAGCAGGGTGGTCTTGCCCGAGCCCGAATGGCCGAACAGCACGCTGACCCCGCTGGCCGGCAGCTGCAGGTCGACGTCCAGCGAGAAGCCCGGGTGCTGCAGGGCGAAGCGCGCGGCGATGCCGGTCATCGCGCCTGTCCCCGCTGGGTCGTTGGGTTGAACATGTAGAGCACGAGCAGCACGGCGAAGGAAAAGCCCAGCATGACCAGCGACAGGCGGTGGGCGCTGGCGTAGTCCAGGGCCTCGACGTGGTTGTAGACCTGCACGGAAACCACCTGGGTCTCGCCGCCGATATTGCCGCCGATCATCAGCACCACGCCGAACTCGCCGACGGTGTGGGCGAAGCCGAGCACCGTCGCGCTGAGCAGGCCCGGCCGCGCCAGCGGCAGGACCACGCTGAAAAAGCGGTCGAGGGGCGCGGCGCGCAGGGTCGCGGCCACCTCGGTGGGTCGCCGGCCGAGGGCTTCCATGGCGTTCTGGATCGGTTGCACCACGAAGGGCAGGGAGTAGATCACCGAGGCGAGGACCAGGCCGGGAAAGGTGAAGGCGAGGGTGCCGAGGCCGAGGGCCTGGGTCAGCTCGCCGAGGGGGCCGCGGGGCCCCATGAAGACCAGCAGGTAGAAGCCCAGCACACTCGGCGGCAGCACCAGCGGCAGGGCGACCAGCGCGTTCACCGGGTGGCGCCAGCGGCTGGCTGTGCGCGCCAGCCACCAGGCCAGCGGCGTGCCGAGCAGGAGCAGCAGCGCGGTCACCGTGGTGGCGAGCTTGAGGGTGAGCAGCAGGGCGGTGAGATCTTCCTCGCTGAACAACATCGCGTTCACTCGCCTGCGCTGCGGTAGCCGTGGGCGGCGATCAGCGCAGCGGCATCCGCGCCGCGCAGGAAGTCGAGGAAGGCCGTGGCGGCGGGGTTGTCGCGGCCGCGCTGCAGCAGCACCGCGACCTGGCGGATGGGATCGTGCAGCTGCGCCGGCACTGCCCAACTGCCCGCGGTGGCGCCGCCCTCGACCAGCTGCGACAGGGCGACGAAGCCCAGTTCCGCGTTGCCGCTGGCGACGAACTGGTAGGCCTGGGCGATGCTCTCGCCGCTGGCGATTTTGCCGCGAGCTGTCTCTTCGACCTGCAAGTGCGCCAGCACCTGCAGGGCCGCTGCCCCGTAGGGGGCGAGGCGCGGGTTGGCGATGGCCAGCCGGCGGTAGTCGTCCGCCTTGAGCCGGGCGAGGGGATCGCCGCCGTCGAAGCTCCACAGGGCGAGGGTGCCGAGGGCGTAGGTGAAGGCGCTCTCGGCCAGGGCCTCGCCGTCCCTGACCAGGGCCTCGGGCTTGTCGACATCCGCCGAGAGAAAGGCATCGAAGGGCGCGCCGTTGCGGATCTGCGCGTAGAGCTTGCCCGAGGAGCCGTAGCTGGCCTGCACCCGGTGCCCGGAGCCGGCCTCGAAGGCGGCGATGATGGCCTGCATGGCACCGGTGAAGTTGGCCGCCACGGCCACGCGGGTTTCCCCCGCAACGGCCGCGGTGCAGAACAGGAGGCCGCCAAGCAATGTGGCGATGCATGCGCGGGTGAATGGGCGTCGGCGGATGGCGGGCAAGGCGGGCTACTCCTCGGTGGGGCGGGGACCAAAGAGGAATTGCAAGGACTACGCCAGCGCCCGGTGGAGCGCCTCAAGAACGGCTAACAGGCTGAATTTGCAGGACTTGTTGAGTATTGCTCACTGCCCGGAGCCGGCCGGCCGGGAATGCCTGTGTCGCAAACCCGACACGCACTGCGCTGCCCGCCGCGCGCGGCGGTCACAGTTGTCGCGTTTGCGCCAATGCTGTGTGGGTGTCGCAAGTCTGACAGCCCCGCCCGGAACGAAAATCCTTGTAAATCAGCGAGGTAGTTCTATGGCCTGAGTATTGCACCGGACCCTCATAGCCACGGGTGGCTGCGGCCGCCCCCACCGGAGGGTAGCTGTACATGAAAGCCAAGGACATCGCCGAACTGCTGGACGAGCCCGCCTGCGAGCACAACAAGAAGGAGAAATCCGGTTGTGCCAAGCCCAAGCCCGGCGCCTCCGCCGGGGGCTGCGCCTTCGACGGCGCGCAGATCGCCCTGCTGCCGATCGCCGATGTCGCCCATATCGTCCACGGTCCCATCGCCTGTGCCGGCAGCTCCTGGGACAACCGCGGCACCCGCTCCAGCGGCCCGGACCTCTACCGCATCGGCATGACCACCGACCTCACCGAGCAGGACGTGGTCATGGGTCGCGGCGAGAAGCGCCTGTTCCACTCGATCAAGCAGGCCATCGAGGACTACGCGCCGCCGGCGGTGTTCGTCTACAACACCTGCGTGCCGGCGCTGGTCGGCGACGACGTCGACGCGGTGTGCCGGGCCTCGGAGGAGCGCTGGGGCGTGCCGGTTGTGCCGATCGACGCCGCCGGCTTCTACGGCACCAAGAACCTCGGCAACCGCATCGCCGGCGACGCCATGGTCAAGTACGTCATCGGCAGCCGCGAGCCGGACCCCCTGCCCGCGGGCAGCGAGCGGCCGGGCATCACCGTCCACGACGTCAACCTGGTCGGCGAGTACAACATCGCCGGCGAATTCTGGTACGTGCTGCCGCTGCTCGACGAACTCGGCATCCGCGTGCTCTGCACCCTCTCCGGCGACGCCCGCTTTCGCGAGGTGCAGACCATGCACAAGGCCGAGGTGAACATGATGGTCTGCTCCAAGGCCATGCTCAACGTGGCGCGCAAGATGCAGGAGCGCTACGCCATCCCCTGGTTCGAGGGCAGCTTCTACGGCATCACCGACACTTCCCAGGCCCTGCGCGATTTCGCCCGGCTGATCGGCGATCCCGACCTCAGCACGCGCACCGAGGCGCTGATCGAGCGCGAGGAAAAACGCATCCGCACTGCGCTGGAGCCCTGGCGCGAGCGCCTCGAGGGCAAGCGCGTGCTGCTCTACACCGGCGGGGTGAAGTCCTGGTCGGTGATCTCGGCACTGCAGGACCTCGGCATGAAAGTTGTCGCCACCGGCACCAAGAAATCCACCGAGGAAGACAAGGCGCGCATCCGCGAACTGATGGGCGACGACGTCAAGATGCTCGACGAGGGCAACCCGAAGGTGCTGCTGGAGACGGTGCGCGACTACCGGGCGGACATCCTCATCGCCGGCGGGCGCAACATGTACACCGCGCTGAAGGCGCGCATTCCCTTCCTCGATATCAACCAGGAGCGCGAGTTCGGCTACGCCGGCTACGACGGCATGCTGGAACTGGTGCGCCAGCTGGCGCTGACCCTGGAGAGCCCGGTGTGGGAGGCGGTGCGCCGCCCCGCGCCCTGGGCCGCGGCGGACGAGGGCGCGCTGACCGCGCCGGAGGTGGCCCTATGACGGAGATCATCAAGCGCAACAAGGCACTCTCGGTCAGCCCGCTGAAGACCAGCCAGACCGTGGGCGCGGCACTGGCCTTCCTCGGCATCAACCGCGCCATGCCGCTGATGCACGGCTCCCAGGGCTGCACCGCCTTCGCCAAGGTCTTTTTCGTCCGCCACTTTCGCGAGCCGATTCCCCTGCAGACCACCGCCATGGACCAGGTCAGCTCGGTGATGGGTGCGGACGCCAACATCGTCGAGGCGCTGCAGGTGATCAGCGAGAAGAACCGGCCGGCGATGATCGGCCTGGTGACCACCGGGCTGGCCGAGACCCAGGGCGCGGACATCCGCCGCGCGGTCTACGAGTTCCGCAGTGAAAATCCCGGGTTCGACGATGTCGCGGTGGTGGCGGTCAACACCCCGGACTTCAGCGGCAGCTTCGAGAGCGGCTTCGCCCTCGCCGTGCGCGGCATCATCGAGACCCTGGTGCCGGAGGATCAGGACAAGGTCGGCCTGCGCAAACGCCAGGTCAACGTGCTCTGCGGCGCCAACCTGACCCCCGGCGACATCGAGTTCGTCAGCGAGAGTATCGAGAGCTTCGGCCTGCGGCCGCTGCTGATCCCCGACCTGTCCGCCTCCCTCGACGGACATCTCGAGGACAACGAGCACAACGCGCTGACCACCGGCGGCGTCGCCGTCGACGACATCCTCACCGCCGGCGAGAGCATCGCCACCCTGGCGGTGGGCGAGAGCATGCACGCCGCGGCGAAGCTGCTGGAAAAGCGCAGCGGCGTACCCAGCCACCTGTTCGGCCAGCTGCTCGGCCTCGACGCGGTCGACGACTGGTTCGTCGCGCTGGCCGAGATCAGCGGCCAGCCGGTGCCCCTGCGCTGGCAGAAGCAGCGCCGCCAGCTGCAGGACGCCATGCTCGACACCCATTTCATGATCGGCCACTCGCGGGTGGCGATCGCCGCCGACCCGGACCTGCTGGTGGGCCTCGACCGCCTGCTGCGCGGCATGGGCGCGGAGACCGTCGCCGCGGTGGTGCCCGCCAAGGGGCCGGCGCTGGCGGAGTGCGAACTGGCGGAGGTGCAGATCGGCGACCTCGAGGACCTCGAGAAGCTGGCCCGCGAGCGCGGCGCGCAACTGCTGCTGGCCAACAGCCACGGCGTCGAGTGCGCGGCGCGCCTCGGTGTGCCGGTGCTGCGCGTGGGCTTCCCCCAGTACGACCTGGTGGGCGGCTTCCAGCGCTGCTGGTTCGGCTACCGCGGCTCGGCCCAGGCACTGTTCGACCTGGCCAACCTGGTCATGAGCCACCACCAGGAGGCCGCGCCCTACTACTCGATTTACGCGCAAAAAGTTGGCGAGGGCGCCCTGGTGGTGCCGGCGAGCGAATGGAGGCACTGATGAGCGAAGTCACCCGACAACTGCGCGTGCTGGACGAAAGCGAGGGCAGCGAGCTGCTCAAGGTGGCCTTCGCCACCTCCGACCGGGAAGCGGTCAACCAGCACTTCGGCTCGGCCAAATCCTTCGCCATCTACGGTGTCGGCGTGGACGAGTCGCGCCTGCTCACCGTCACCGAGTTCGGCGATCTGGCCCAGGACGGCAACGAGGACAAGCTGGCGGTCAAGCTGGAGATGCTGCAGGAGTGCATCGCCGTCTACTGCCGCGCCTGTGGCGCCTCGGCGGTGCGCCAGCTGCTGGCCCTCGGGGTGCAGCCGGTGAAGGTCAGCGAGGGCGCGCAGATCGCGCCGCTGATCAGCGCCCTGCAGCAGGAACTGAAAGAGGGCCCGTCGAGCTGGCTGGCCAAGGCGCTCAAGCGCAACCAGTCCGCCGAGCTGGACCGCTTCGACGCGATGGAGTCCGAGGGCTGGCTGGAATAGCCGGCGGCCGCGGTGAACTGAACACTTTTCAACGAGCAGGAATATTCGAGATGAGCATGAGCGAAGCAGTATTGAAAGAGACCGACGACCTGATGGAGCACAACTCGGTGCGCCAGATCGTCACCCAGTTGCGGGCGCTGGACAGCTACGGCACCTACGACACCTGGCCGGACTACAAGGTGCTCGACCCGATGATCCTGACCAAGGAGAGGCGGCGCGAGATCCCGGTGGTCGGCGACCCCGACGAGACCACCATCTCCCGCCTCAAGGCCTACTACAACGCCATCGCCGCGGGTATCGAGCGCGAGGTGGAGTTGATGGCGGTGCCGCTGGTCAACCTGTCCCACGAGGGTTTCGGCAAGGCGATGATCACCGTCGGCCGGCTGGTGGTGGTCAACCGCACCCTGCGCGACGTGCACCGCTTCGGCTTCGACTCGCTGGAGAAACTGGTCGAGGACCTGGACAAACAGATCGCCCAGGCGGTGGAGCTGGTCAAGGCCCATCGCACAGTGGCCGAACTCTAGCTTGCACTGACACCGGGAGGACGAGCACATGAATGAAGAGGAACTGCAGGCGCTGAAGAAGGAAGTCAGCACCAGGAAACGCATCGCCATGGACTACGCCTCGCAGGTCCACGACCTGGTCGAGGACCGGTTGCTCAGCGACTACACAGAGCTGACCGCCCTGGCGCAGCAAACCGTCGCCGCCTGCGAGGAATGGGCGGCAAGCAACGCCCGTTACCAGGCGGTGAGCGCCTGAGAACCGGCGCCTGAGACAGAGAGGTAGGGAGAAATGACGGAAGCGGTAATTGTCGGGCGCACCCGCGGAGGTGCGCAGTGGACACCGGAATTTGTCACCGCGCTGGACGCCGCGCGCTGCATCGGCTGCGGCCGCTGCTACAAGGTCTGCCCGCGCGATGTGTTCGAATTGACCGAGCGCGGCGAGATGGTCGATGACGACGACTTCTACGATGACGACGACGAGATGATGGTGATGACCATCAAGGACGCGCTGGACTGCATCGGCTGCATGTCCTGCTCGCGGGTCTGCCCCAAGCAGTGCCACACCCACGAAGCACTGGCGGGAGCGTGACATGAGCAGGCCCGACTACCACGTTTTCGTCTGCGCCCAGCAGCGCCCCGCCGGCCACCCCCGCGGCAGTTGCGGCGAGAAGGGCGCCAGCGCACTGCTGCCGGTACTGTCGCAGAGTGTCATGCAGCGCAACCTGCTCAACCGCGTGTCCATCGTGCCCACCGCCTGCCTGGGGCCCTGCACCGCCGGCGCCAACCTGCTGGTGTTTCCCGGCGGCCACCTGTACAGCGGTATCCAGCCCCAGGACGTGGACAATATCGTCGAACAGCACCTCGCCGGCGGCGAGCCGGTGGCGGACAAGCTGGCGCCGGAATCGGCCTGGTAGGAGGTGCGCGTGAACGACCTGACAGCCGGCCAGCTGCGCGAGAGCGATGCCCTGCTGCAACGCATGGAACTGGAGCGCCCGACCATCGCCCAGCTGCGCGAGAAGTTGCAGGAGCAGATGACCCGCTACGGCTTCGATGATCTTGTCGCCAGCCTGGCGGAGCCGCTGGTCAATCCGGAACTGCGCAAGGACAGCTTCGACGGCAGCGTCTCGCTGTTCGCCGAGTGGCGCACGCCCTCGGGGGCCCTGCTCGGCTACCTGCTGATCCACGGCGGCGGCCAGACCTACGCCGAGTTCGATGTAGTGCGACCGCACCCGGCCAGGGCACAGTGGGTGATCGAGGCGATGACTGCCTGGGGCAGTCCGGGCGAGATCAAGGCGGAACCGCGCCTGCTGCCGGCGCTGGGCGATTGACGGTGGCGGCAGCGAGAACCTCGATTGCGTCGCTGCTGCAGGCGCGGGCGGCGAGTGCCGAGCGCCTGAGCAGCCTGCTGTTCGGCCTCAACTGGACGGTCGCCGAGTGCGAATCGGGCAGCGGCCTGTGTTACAGCCCCAGCGGCGTGCCGCGCAATATCGACTGGCCGGGCAGCCTGGCGGGCCGGCGCATCGACGAGCTCTTGCCCTGGCTGGACAGCCCGCGGGAAATCGAGGTGGCCGCCGCCGTGGCCGCGGCCAACGCCGTTATCAACCGCGCGGACAACCCCCTGCTGCGCGATGCCCGGCCACTGTCTTTCGAAGCGGCGCCGCACCTCGCGGTGTTCCGCCACTTCGCCCCGCGCCTGGCCGGCGCCAATGTGGTGGTGGTCGGCCGCTACCCGGGTATCGGCGAGCACCTGCCGGACTTCAGCTTCCAGTGCGTGGAGCGGCGCCCCGGCCCTGGCGACCTGCCCGAAGCCGCCGCGCCCGCGGCGCTCGCCGCCGCCGACTGGGTCTTCGTCACCGCCAGCAGCATCGCCAACCGCAGCTTGCCCGACCTGCTCTACTGGAGCCGCAACGCGCGCACCGTGCTGATGGGGCCAAGCATGCCCTGGCTGGAAGAGTGGGCGGAGTTCGGTGTCGACTACCTTGCCGGGGTGGCGGTGGGCGATGCCGACCAGCTCTGGCAGGTGGCGGCGGAGGCGGGCGGCACGCGGATTTTCCAGGGCTCGGTGCAGTACCACCTGCGCCGGCTGGGCTGAGGGCAAACGGCGCGTTTTGACGCTGTTTTGCGCGCTGCCTACACTGCTGGCATGTCCGCGCGCCCGTGCCTCTTGCCCATGCTGTTTGCGGCCTGCGCCGCAATTGCCGAGCCGCGTGAAATCGCCCTCGTCGAATTGATCGAGGCGCTTCGCGCGCAGGGTATCGGTGTGGTTTACAGCTCGGCACTGGTGAGCGCGGAGCAGCGTGTCGTGGTCGATGCGATCGACCTCGACGCACTGGCAGGCGCGCTCGGTGAATTCGGCCTGACGCTGCAGGCGCAGGAAGGCGTGTGGGTGATCACCCGTGCGGCGGCCGCGCCGGCGCAGCCCGCCGCCGCTGCCGCCGAAGGCTATAGCGCCCCGGTGCTGGAAAACGTCATCGTCACCGGCACCCTGCACCGCTATCCCTATATCGGCACCGCCGCCTCGCACTTCGGCTTCAGCGCCGAGGATCTCGCCGCCCTGCCGACCCTCGGCTCCGACGCCCTGCGTTCCACCCTGCGCCTGCCCGGCATCTCCTCCTCGGGGGTGTCGGCCAAGCCGCGGGTGCGCGGCGGGCTGCAGGACGAACTGCTGGTGCTGCAGGACGGGGTGGAACTGCTGGAACCCTTCCACCTCGCCGACTACCACAGCGCCTACAGCAGCATCGACTACCTGACCATCGAGTCGCTGGAGTTCTACACCGGCGGCTTTCCCTCCCGCTACGGCTCGCGCATGAGCGGGGTGATGGATATCGGCAACCGCTGGCAGGACAGCGACTACGACACCCATCTCGGCTATTCCTCCTTCGCCGCCTTCGCCCACACCCGCGGCCAGTTCGGCGAACAGCAGCCCACCGACTGGCTGCTCTCCTACCGCCAGGGTGACCTGCAGGAGCTGACCGACTACCTCGACAGCCGCAGCGGCGACCCCGAGTACCGGGACGTCTCCGCACGCTTTAAAACCAGCCTCAACCCGGCGCTGAGCATCGACGGCGGCATCGTCTACGCCGAGGACGACATCCGCTTCGCCGACGCGGAGGAGCGCGCCTTCTCGAACATCGACAATACCTATGCCTGGGCTGGCGCGCAGTGGGAGGCGTCAAAAAAAATCGCCGGCCGCGCCACCTTCTCCGCGCTGGATTTTACCCGCGCAAAAGGCGAGGCCAGTTTCGAGGCGGACGAGGAAGACCCCGGCAAGGGCGGCTTCCTCGATTTTCGCCAGGAGGTCCAGCGCCTCGCCCTGCGCAACGACTGGACTCGCCTCGCCGGCGCAGTGCGCTGGGAGTTCGGCTGGCAACTGGAGTACAACCGCGCCGAGTACCGCCAGCGCGCGCGCATCGATCGCGGCGACCTCGCCGCCATCCTCGGTAGCGAGCAGGAGATCGAGCGCGATCTTGCGGCCGCGCCGCGGGGCTGGTCCGGCGGCGCCTACCTGCAGCTGGAGGGCGATATCAATGCGCGCCTCACCCTGCAGCCGAGCCTGCGCTGGGACTTCCAGGACTACTACCTGGGGCGCGGCAGCGAGTCGCAGTTGTCGCCGCGGCTCGGCCTCGCCTACTGGTGGTCGGAGAACAGCCTGCTGCGGCTCAGCCTCGGCCGCTTTTACCAGCAGGAGGGCATCCAGGAACTGCAGCTGCTCGACGGCGATACCCGCTTCTACCCGCCGCAGCACGCCGACCAGGTGGTCGCCGGCTGGCAGTGGCGGCAGGGCGCGCTGGAGCTGTCGGCGGAGGCCTACTACAAGCGCTACGGCAGGCCGAAGCAGCGCTACGAGAACATCTTCAATCCCTTCGTGCTGTTGCCGGAGATGGAGCCGGACCGGGTGGCGCTGTGGCCGGACCGGGCGGAGGCCCGGGGCGTCGACCTGGAACTGCGCAAGTCGCTGCTGGAAACCCTCGAGGGCTTCGCCCGCTACAGCTACATGGACGCCCGCGACCGCATCGACGGCGACTGGGTGGACCGGCGCTGGTCGCAGGCCCACACGCTGAACGCCGGCCTGCTCTGGCAGGGTGACAGCTACAGCGTCTCCCTTGCGCTGGTCTGGCACTCCGGCTGGCGCAGCACCCAGTTGCCGGCGTTCGTGGCGGAGGATGAGGTCGTCCCCCTGGTCTCGGTGCTCAACAACGTCGAACTGGACGACTACTTCTCCCTCGATGTCAGCGCGCGCAAGCACTGGGATTTTGCCAGCGCCCGGGTGGAGATCTATGCCGACATCGTCAACGTCAGCGACCACGGCAACCTCGCCGGTATCGACTTCGATGTCGAGGAGGTGGACGGTGGCTTCGAATTGGCCCCGGACCGCGCGACCCTGCTGGGCAGGGTGCCCTCGGTGGGCATCATCCTGTCCTTCTGAGCAGCGCCCCGGATCCCGGGGCGCTGCAGTGTCATTGGCCGTATCAATCCTCGCAGCCCAGGGCGGCAGAGGGGAAGTCGTCGTCGATCGGGTTGCCGGGCAGGAACTCCCCGGGAGTGCCGAGCGGGCCGGGGCCGGTGTATTCGACGTGGACGGTCACGCCCATGAGTTCCTGGATGTAGACCAGACCGGGCCCGGGGTTGTTGCCTTCCGGGCAGTAGAACTTGTGCTCCACACTGCCGGGCTCGAGGGGCGTCCACTCCCGGGTTTCCAGGCAGTTTTCGTACTCGCGGCCCTCGTACTCTATCGCCACGCTGGCGTTGAGGCGCATTACCGCGGCCCAGTCCTCGGCCTCGTCCTCCCAGTATTCCTGCCGGTAGCGCAGGCCGGACGCCGGTCCGGCGAGCATCAGGATGCCGGGCTCGGCATCGTCCACGCCGGCCTCCCAGGAGCCGCCGGGCGAGCACTCGCCGGTCTCGTCGTCCACGGACCAGGTGTCCTCGCCGAAGTACCAGACGTTGCCGTCGTCATCCTGGCCGTAGAAGTCGAGGGTGTCCTCCGCCATGCTGGCCGCGGCGGGGTCGCATTCGCCGTCATCCTCCGGTTCGTGGACCCACTCCTGGTCGCGCACGACCAGGGTCTGGAAGACATCGCCATCGATGGTGACCGGGTGGGCCGGGTCGCTGAGGGCGCTGACGCTGAGCTTGTTGTATTCGCAGCCGTCCCCGGTCTCGGCGAAGTAGGTGAAGGTCGTGCCCGCGGGCAGCGGGATGTACATGTTGTCGACCTGGGTGGGGGCGCTGAAGTTGCCGGCGTCGAGTTCGAGCTCCACGGTCTCCGCCAGTGCGGTGCCAGCCAGCGGTGCCAGGCAGCTGACTGCGAGTACCATGGGGGTGATTTTGCTGATTGTGTGCATGGTTGGGTTCTCCCTTGTTGTGGCTCGGTGTGCCGCTGCAAGGGTTGGAGGGGGCTGGGTGGGGAAATCTGTCGGCCTGGGGGCGAGCGGTGGGTTGCACTGTGCCAGCGCTGGGGAAGTAGCAGCTACTGGCGCATACCCACCCGCAACTCCCCGTCCCCGGCCACCGCGACCAGGTCGGTCGCCGCGAGCACCGGCGCGACCGCCTGTTCCGGGTCGAGGCCGGCCAGTGAACCGTGCAGAATGGCCTGCGCGGCGTGCCGGCGGGCGGCGGGGGAGGTGAAGACCAGCTCGAGCCCGCTCTCCCCGGCGGACCAGCTGAGGAAGTCCAGCGCGCTGCGGCCTTCCAGCGCGAAGCCCGGGTCGGCGGCGTAGATCCAGCGCCAGCTGTCGCCGCTGGCCGGCGCGCTGGCGCTGCTCACCCGCTGGTGCCGGTTCACCGTCAGCTGGCCGGCGAGGCCGGCGCTGGCCGCGGCGCGGTGGGTGCTGCCGGCGGTGCTCAGTTCGATCACGCCCCGGCGCACCCGGGCCACGGTGGCGCGGCTGTCGACAACGACCGCAAACTGGGTGCCGATGTCGCGGATCGCCCCGTGGGCGGTGTGCACGGTCAAACGGCGGCGCTTTATCCCGCCCGCGGTATCGCTGACGTAGATTTCACCGCTGCGCAGCAGGACGCCCGCTTCGCGCAATTCGAGGCGCGTGTCGAGATTCAGCCGCAGGTCGTAGCCCGCCCAGCTGAGCGCGGCGCGGCCAGCGGGCCCGGTGGCCAGCCGCTCGCCGGGCTGCAGGTCTGTCCCGGGGGCAAGGCGCCTGCCGTCGCTGCCGGTCAATTCGCCGCTCACCGTCACCACCCGGACCAGCGCTGGCGCCGGTGCCGCCGCGTCGCGCGCGAGATAGAGGGCGACCGCCAGTGCGGCGACCCCCGCCGCCAGCGCCGTTGCCAGCGACCGGCGGCGCCGCTGCCGCCGGCTGGCCCGCGCCTGCAGTTGCTCGCGGAAGCCCTGTTCCCAGCGCTGTTTCAGGGCCTCGGGCAGGTGCTCCCGGTGGCCCGCCGCGCGCAGCAGGCGGCCGATGTCGTGTTCGTCGCTTTCGTCTTTCATCGTCTTTGTCTCACAGGGCCGTGCGCAGCGCTTCGCCGCACACCTCCTTGAATGCCCGCCGCGCCCGCGCCAGCAGGGACTGGGTCGCCTCGTCGCTGATCTGCAGTTGCGCGGCGATGTCCCGCGAACTGCAGCCCTCGATGTACTTGAGCTCCAGCGCCAGCGCGTAGCGTTCGGGCAGCTGGTCGAGGGCGAACTGGATCAGGCCGATCACCTCCAGGCGCCGGCTGTCGGCCTCGGGCGACCCGCCCGACGGCAGCTCGATCGACTCGACCACCGCGCGCAGCATGTCGTCCTGCAGGAAGGGCAGGGCGACGTCGGCGTGTTTCGCACTGAGCTGCAGGCTGCGGGAGATCTCGTGGCGGCAGATCTGCACCAGCCAGGTCAGCAGCGTCGCCTCACCGCGGTAGGTTTCCAGCCGGCGCGCCGCCTGTGCCAGGGTGGCCTGCACCACGTCGTCGACATCGGCTGCCACCCGCAGGCGGCTGCGGGCGTAGCGGTAGAGGCGGGGGAAATACTCGTCGACAAAGTCGCGGAAGGCGCGCTCGTCACCGCGCAGCAGGCGCCGGGCCAGGCGGCGGTCCCGGCTGATCTGCATCTCGTTGTCGCTGGCGGAAGTGTGCTTCATGACAGGGTTGGAGTGCTCCGCTCGCGGAAAACTGTCGCGCCTGTGACAACTTAGCTCATCCACAAGCGACAGGGCTTGTCGCAATACCGACAAAGCCTTGTGTCGGTGTCCTTTGTGACAGGGTCAGGCAGCACGACAATCCGCGTAACTCCCTGAATAACCAGCATTAAACCGTCGCGTCCCGGTGTGGCATGTGGATTGCAATTCCCCTCCTACAGGCATCAATCGACCCCACGGAGGCAACACCATGCTCAATTTGACCGACAGCGCCGTCAGCGCAGTGCAGCGTTTCATCGAGTCCGCAGGCAAGCCCGTCGCGGGCCTGCGCATCAAGGTGGAGGGCGGCGGCTGCTCCGGCTTGCAGTACGGCATGCGCCTCGAGGAGAACGTCGGCGAGGCGGACTCGGTACTCGATTTCACCGGCGTGAAAGTGCTGGTGGACGGCGACAGCGCCGGCCTGCTCGACGGTGTCACCGTCGATTTCATCGACGGTCTCGAAGGCACCGGCTTCAAGTTCGAAAACCCCAACGCCTCAGCCAGCTGCGGTTGCGGTAAATCATTCACTTGCTGAGACGGATGTTGGTCACCCGACAACTGCACAGCACCGTCCGCCATTGCGCCAGGAGATCTTGAACCATGTGGGACTACTCGGAAACGGTCAAGGAACACTTTTACAACCCCAAGAATGCCGGCGCGGTTGCCGAGGCGAACGCCACCGGTGACGTGGGCTCGATCAGCTGCGGCGACGCCCTGCGCCTGACCCTGAAGGTCGACCCGGAGTCCGAGATCATCCTCGACGCCGGCTTCCAGACCTTCGGCTGCGGCTCGGCCATCGCCTCTTCCTCCGCGCTCACCGAGATGGTCAAGGGCAAGACCCTCGACGAGGCGCTGACCATCAGCAACCAGGATATCGCCGACTACCTCGACGGCCTGCCGCCGGAAAAAATGCACTGCTCGGTCATGGGCCGCGAGGCCCTGCAGGCGGCGGTGGCCAACTACCGCGGCGAGGAGTGGGTCGACGACCACGAGGAGGGCGCGCTGGTCTGCAAGTGCTTCGCCATCGACGACGTGCTGATCCGCGAGACCATCCGCGAGAACGGCCTCTCCACCGTCGAGGACGTCACCAACTACACCAAGGCCGGCGGCGGCTGCTCCTCCTGCCACGAGGGCATCGAGAACATCCTCGCCGAGGAACTGCAGGCCCGCGGTGAAGTGTTTGTCGCCGCGCCGGTGACCAAAGTTGCGGCGAAGAAGAAGGAAGCGCTGGTTACGCTCGAAGCGCCGGTACCCGCTGCGCCGGAACCCGCCGCAGCCGCTGCGCCGGCCGGCATGTCCGCCTTCCAGCGGATCAAGAAAATCGAGGCGGTGATCGAGCAGATCCGCCCCAACCTGCAGGCCGATCGCGGCGACTGCGAACTGGTCGACGTCGACGGCAAGAACATCTACGTCAACCTGGTCGGTGCCTGCAGCGGCTGCCAGATGGCGGCGATGACCGTCGGCGGCATCCAGCAGAAGCTGATCGAGGCCCTCGGCGAGTTCGTCAAGGTCATCCCGCTGGACAAGGCGGCTGCCGCACAACACCAGGCCAGCGCCTGAGACGGAGGTACGAGTCATGGCTGATATATACCTGGACAACAACGCGACCACCCAGTGCGACCCCGCCGTGGTCGAGGCGATGCTGCCGTATTTTTCCGAGCAGTTCGGCAACCCGTCCTCCATGCACAGCTTCGGCAACCAGGTCGGCTTCGCCCTGAAAAAGGCGCGCAAGAGCGTGCAGCGCCTGCTCGGCGCCGAGCACGACTCGGAGATCATCTTCACCTCCTGCGGCTCGGAGTCCGACTCCACGGCGATACTCTCGGCCCTGCGGGCACAGCCCGAGCGCAGGGAGATCATCACCACCGTGGTCGAGCACCCGGCGGTGCTCAATCTCTGCGAGTTCCTCGAGACCGAGGGCTACACCGTACACCGGCTGAAGGTGGACGAGCGCGGCCGCCTCGACCTCGAGGAGTACCGCGCCCTGCTCAGCGACAATGTCGCCGTGGTCAGCGTGATGTGGGCCAACAACGAGACCGGCACCATCTTCCCGGTGCTGGAAATGGCCCAGATGGCGGATGACGCCGGCATCATGTTCCATACCGACGCGGTGCAGGCGGTGGGCAAGATCCCCATCGAACTGGAGGGCAGCCCGATCCACATGCTCTCGCTGTCCGGCCACAAGCTGCACGCGCCCAAGGGTGTCGGCGTGCTCTACCTGAAACGCGGCACCCGCTTCCGCCCGCTGCTGCGCGGCGGCCACCAGGAGCGCGGGCGCCGCGCCGGCACCGAGAATGTCAGCGCGATCATCGGCCTCGGCGTGGCGGCGGAGCTGGCGCTGGAGAACCTCGAACACGAGAACACCGTGGTCAAGGCGATGCGCGACCGCCTGCAGGAGGGCATCCTCGCCGCGGTGCCGCACGCCTTCGCCACCGGCGACGTCGGCAACCGCCTGCCCAACACCGCCAATATCGCCTTCGAGTACATCGAGGGCGAGGCCATCCTGCTGCTGCTGAACAAGATGGGCATCGCCGCCTCCAGCGGTTCCGCCTGTACCTCGGGCTCCCTGGAACCCTCCCACGTGATGATGGCCATGGGCATTCCCTACACCGCCGCCCACGGCACCGTGCGCTTCTCCCTGTCGCGCTACAACACCATGGAGGAGGTGGAGCGGGTGATCGAGGCGGTACCGCCGGTCGTCGCCCAGCTGCGCAAGCTCTCGCCCTACTGGGGCGAGCAGGGCCCGGTGGAAAATCCGGAACAGGCTTTCGCCCCGGTCTACGCCTGAGGAGTCCGTGATGAACCAGCATCAGCGCACAGTGATCATCGACGACACCACCCTGCGTGACGGGGAGCAGAGCTCCGGCGTGGCTTTCAACGCCGAGGAGAAGCTGCAGATCGCCCGCGAACTGGCGGCGGTAGGCGTGCCGGAGCTGGAAATCGGCATTCCCGCCATGGGCGACGAGGAGCGCGAGGTCATGCGCGCCATCGTCGGCCTCGGGCTGCCGCTGCGCACCCTGGCCTGGTGCCGGATGACCGCGAGCGACCTCGACGCCGCGAAGGGCATACCGGTGGACATGATCGACCTCTCGGTGTCGGTATCCGACCAGCAGATCCGCCACAAGCTCGGCAGCGACCGCGCCAGCGTGCTCGGCCGTATCGGCCAACTGGTGCGGGCGGCGCGGGAACTCGGCTACGAGGTCTGTGTCGGCTGCGAGGACGCCTCCCGCGCCGATGCGGACTTTCTCCTGCGCGTGGGCGAGGCGGCGGCCGCGGCCGGCGCCAGCCGCCTGCGCTTCGCCGATACCGTCGGCATCCTCGAGCCCTTCGCGGTCTACCGCAGCATCGAGCGCCTCGCCGCCAACCTCGACCTCGACATCGAGATGCACGCCCACGACGACTACGGCCTCGCCACCGCCAACACCCTGGCCGCGGTGGCCGCCGGCGCCAGCCACATCAACACCACGGTCAACGGCCTCGGCGAGCGCGCCGGCAACGCGCCGCTGGAAGAGTGCGCGCTGGCCCTGAAACACCTGCACGGCATCGATGCCGGCCTCGACATGCGCGGCATGCAGCAGCTGTCTGCGCTGGTTGAGAAGGCCTCCGGGCGCTCCGTGGCCTGGCAGAAGAGTATCGTCGGCGCCGGGGTGTTCACCCACGAGGCGGGCATCCACGTCGACGGCCTGATGAAGGACCGGCGCAACTACCAGGGCCTCGACCCGGCGGAACTCGGCCGCGATCACCAGCTGGTGCTGGGCAAGCACTCCGGCGGCAAGATGCTGCGCAGCAGCTACCGCGACCTGAATATCGAACTGCTCGACTGGCAGGTGCCGGTCCTGCTCTCGCAGCTGCGCGTGCTGGTGACGGCGACCAAGCGCAGCCCGCAAGCCGGGGAACTCATGGACATGTATCTGGCCCTCGATGCCGTGGTGCCGGACACGCTGAGTGCGGCGGCCATGCCGCTGGGAGGTGCCTGATGGCTTATTGCACAATCGAGGACGGCGCGGCCAACGGCCGGCGCAATTCACTCTGGCAGGACTGGAAAGAAGACATCGCCTGTGTCTTCGAACGCGACCCCGCGGCGCGCAACACCCTCGAGGTGCTGGCGACCTACCCCGGCGTCCACGCGGTGATCATGCACCGCCTCAGCCACCGCCTGTGGCAGCGCGGCTGGCGCTTCACCGCCCGCTGGCTGTCCGCCTTCGGCCGCTTCATCAGCAACGTCGACATCCACCCCGGCGCGCAGATCGGCAGGCGCATCTTCATCGATCACGGCGCCTGCGTGGTGATCGGCGAGACCGCCATCCTCGGCGACAACGTCACCCTCTACCACGGGGTCACCCTCGGCGGCACCAGCTGGAACAAGGGCAAGCGCCACCCGACCCTGGAAGACGGCGTGCTAGTGGGCTGCGGCGCCAAGATCCTCGGCAACATCACCGTGGGCCGCAACGCCCGGGTCGGCGCCAACTCGGTGGTGGTGGAGTCGGTGCCGGCGGCCTGCACCGTGGTCGGCATTCCCGGCAAGGTGGTCAAGGTGCGCAGTGCGGGCACCCTCAATCCCTACGGCGTCGACCTCGACCACCACCTGATCCCCGACCCGGTGTCCAAGGTCATCGCCTGCCTGCTGGATCGCATCGATGCGCTGGAACTGCAGGTCGGCGGCGCGAAGGAAGTGGCGCTGGCAGAGGTCGACTGCGACCCCGACAACGAGATTTGCGAACACGATTGCGGCCGTGGATTAGTGGTAAACCAGTAGGAGCGAGAGTTATGGATTTGCAGGATTTTGACGCCCAGGGGCTGTACTTCGAGCGGCCCATGTCGGCCGCGGTGGAAGAGCTCCTGCAGGCCGCCGCCCAGGCCTACGCGGAGGGGCGCGCAGAGCCGCTGCTGCTGCAGGCCTTCCTGCTCGAGCCGGAGAACCTCAGCGTGCTGGTGGCCATGTACCGCTTCTACTACTACCAGCACCGCTATCGCGACGCCATCGACGTGGCCCACCGGGCGATGGCCGCGGTTGCCCCGACCATCTACTTCCCCGACGAGTGGGCCCAGATCAACAGCACCAACCTCGCCAACGGCGTCGGCCGCTCCTTCACCCTGGTGCGCTTCTACCTGCTGGCGCTGAAGGGCGCCGCCTACCTGCACCTGCGCCTGGGCGAGATCGAGTACGGCGTGCGCATGCTGAACAAGGTAATGCAACTGGACGTCAAGGACCGCCTCGGCGCCGGGGCACTGCTGCGGGCGATGGCGCCCGCCGGCCTGCCCGGCAACGCCGCTGGTGAAACTACGCAAGTTCTGGCAAGCGGCGCGTAAGTGCGCCCGGAGTGAGGAAAGACCATGAACGATGAACTGACCCTGGAAGACGCACTGGAAGAACTCAGCTCCGCCGAGGATTTCCTGGACTACTTCGACATCCCCTTCGATCCCGCGGTAGTCCACGTGAACCGGCTGCACATCATGCAGCGCTTTCACGACTACCTCGACAGGAGCGAGGCGCTTACCGAGACCCACGCCGGCAGCGACGAGGCCATGGCCGCGGCCTACAAGGCCCTGCTGGAGCGCGCCTACCAGGACTTCGTCGAGTCGGATGCGCTCACCGAGAAGGTGTTCAAGGTGTTCAAGACCCACGGCCCGCAGGCCGGTTTCGTCTCCCTGGAATCTCTGCTGGAGGGTTGAGCCGGTGCAACCGCGTTTTGACTACGGCCAGGAAGTCCGCCTTACCAGGAACGTCCGCAACGACGGCACCTACCCGGGCATGGACGTCGGCGCGCTGCTGATTCGCCGCGGCGCCGTCGGCTGTGTCTACGACGTCGGCACCTACCTGCAGGACCAGCTGATCTACCGCGTGCACTTCATCGACGACGGCCGCACCGTCGGCTGCCGCGAGGAGGAACTGATCCCCGCCGAGGCCGAGTGGATCCAGAACCGCTTCGAATTTCGCGACAAGGTGGTCTCTACCCTGCCGCTGTCGGCGGCGGGCGAGGAGGTCGTCAGCGTCGGCCAGACCGGCGAGGTGCAGAAAGTACTGCGCGAGCCGGGCCTGATTCTCTACCACGTGCGTTTCGGCGAACGGACTTTCCAGGTGCCGGAAGCCGCGCTGGACGCCCTCGATGAAGAGCCCGGCGAGCAGGCCCCGGTGGCCGCGGCGGCGGGCGACGGAGGGAGCTGACATGCTGCTCGAGGGATCGCCGGAGAAGGCCAGCGTCAATTACCGCCTGCTGCGTATCGCCGCGGAGAAGTACGGCAGGGCGCCGGCGTCCCTGGACGAGAAGGACTACGCCGAGGTCCGTTCGATCGCGGCGCGCGAGTTCCTGATCGAACGGGCGGTGCTGGCCAGCGTCGAGGCTGCTGACGTGGTGGTTCCCGGCTCCCAGGTGGACAAGGCGGTAGAGCAGATCTGCGCCCGCTACGGCGACACCGATGCGTTCTACGCCGAACTGGCCGCCAACCAGTTGCGCCTCGAGGACCTCAGGCAGGCGCTGGAGCGCGAGTTGCGGGTGGAAGCGGTACTCGGCCTGGTAGGTTCCCGGGCGCCGCGGGTCGAGGACACGGAAATCAACCTGTTCTACTACCTCAACCGCGAGCGCTTCCGGCGCGAGGAGCAGCGCACGGTGCGCCACATCCTGCTCACTATCAACCCGCAGTTCGCCGAGAACACCCGCGAGGAGAGCCTGCGCCGCGGCGGGCAGATCCTCAAGCGCCTGCGCAAGAACCCCGCGCGCTTCGCCGAACAGGCAACCAAACACTCCGAGTGCCCGACCTCGCTCAACGGCGGCCTGCTCGGCGAGGTCAAGCGCGATTCGCTCTACCCCGAGCTGGGGGAGGTGCTGTTCCGGCTGCGCAAGGGCGAGGTCAGCGAGCTGGTCGAGTCGCCCGTGGGCATACACATCCTGCTCTGCGAGGCGATCCAGCCCGGCGGCGTTGCGCCGCTGGCGGATATCCGCGACAACCTGGGCGAGAAAATGCAGGAGCGCGAGCGCGGCCGGCATACCCGGCGCTGGGTGCGGGAATTGCTCAACGCGAGCGGGGCGAGTGACGAGACGCGCATGGAGGAGGAATACGCATGACCTATTCGAACCAGGACGCCCAGGCCCCGACAGTGCTGCGCTGTTCATTCTGCGGGGTGGAGAAATCCGCCAGCATCCCGCTGATCGCCGGCAACGACGGCCATATCTGCGAGAAGTGCGTGAAGCTCGCCCACCAGGTGGTTTCCAGTTGGGGCCGCAAGGCGGTGTTGCAGGCGCCGGAACTGAAAACCCCGGCGGTGATCAAGGAATTCCTCGACCAGCACATCATTGGCCAGGAGGGGGCGAAGAAATCGCTCTCCGTCGCGCTCTACAACCACTACATCCGGCTCAGCCAGCAGGACGAGCAGATGCCCTTCGCCCACACCGGCAACGTGCAGAACGAGGCCGTGGAAGTGGAGAAATCCAACGTGCTGATGACCGGTCCCTCCGGCGCGGGCAAGACCCTGCTGGTGAAGACCCTGTCGAAGATCATCGGTGTGCCCTTCGTCATCGGCGACGCCACCGCGCTGACCCAGGCGGGCTACGTCGGCCAGGATGTGGAGAGCCTGCTGAAGCGCCTGCTGGAGGCCGCCGACTGGGATGTGCAGCGCGCCGAGTGGGGCATCGTCTACGTCGACGAGATCGACAAGATCGCCCGCCGCGGCGACGGCGGCGCGGCGGTGCGCGATATCTCCGGCGAGGGGGTGCAGCAGGCCCTGCTGAAAATGATCGAGGGCGCCGAGGTGCGGGTGACCCGCCCGGGCCAGCGCGAGGGTCACGGCGAGGAGATCACCATCAACACCCAGAACATCCTCTTCATCGTCGGCGGCGCCTTCCCCGGGCTGGTGGAACTGGTCGGCAAGCGCCTGCAGCCGAGCAACGCCGGCATAGGTTTCAACGCGCCGCTGCGCGAGGAGTGCAGCTTCAGCAACAACGAACTGCTGGCCGCGCTGCAACCGGACGACCTGCAGCGCTTCGGCCTGATTCCGGAGTTCATCGGCCGCTTCCCGGTGGTGACCTTCCTGCAGGAACTCGACGTCGAGGCCCTCAAGCGCATCCTGGTGGAGCCGAAGAACGCCCTGCTGAAACAGTACCGCCAGCTGTTCGCCTACCAGTCGGTGGGTCTCGAGTTCAGCGAGGAGGCCATCGAGTTCATCGCCGGGCAGGCGGTGGAGCGGGGCACCGGGGCGCGCGGCCTGCGCGCCCTGCTCGAGACCACCCTGTGCGAGACCATGTTCGACCTGCCGAGCCTCGAGGGCCTGAGCAGCTGCCGCATTGAAGTGGGCGCGGGTGAGCCGGCGCGGCTCGAGGTGGAGAAAAATTTCCGCCTGCCGGAGCAGGGCAAGTCGGGGCAGCAGCAGGCGGCCGGCGTGGCTTCCTGAAAAGCAAACCAGCCCTGCACACGAAAACGCCGGCTTTTGCCGGCGTTTTCGTTTCAGTGTCGCGACGTTTTGCTACAGCGGCAGGCCGAAATCCCCGGCGATCTGCGCCAGCCAGGTGTTGAGCCGTTCCTCGGTCAGCCCCGACTGGTTGTCGAGGTCGAGGGCCAGGCCGACGAACTTGCCGTCCACCAGCGCCTCGGAGTGCTCGAACTCGTAGCCCTCGTTGGGCCACTCGCCAACCACTTTGGCGCCGCGCTCGCTGAAGAACTCGTGCAGCTCCATCATCGCGTCGACGAACTCGTCGGCGTAGCCGACCTGGTCGCCGAGGCCGTAGATGGCAATGGTCTTGCCGCTGAAGTCGGCGTCCTCCAGTTGCGGCAGGAACTCCTCCCAGCTTTCGCCTTCGCAATCGGCGGAAAGGCCCGGCAGCAGGCCCTCGCCGAGGGTGGGCGTGCCGAGAATGAGATAGTCGAAACTGGCGAACTCGTCGACGTTGGCGCGATTTACATTGACCGGCTTGGCCATCAGTTCATCGTCGAACTTGTTCTTGATCATTTTGGCGACTTTGCGTGTCTTGCCGGTATCCGTGCCAAAAAACAGGCCTATCTTAGCCATGTCCATACCTCGCTAATCGGGTTGTGCGTGATCTCGAAAGAGAGCCAACCGGGCCGTTGCACGGAGTGCTCGATAACCCGGCTTCAGAGGGGGAATTGCACGCCGCGTGCCACCGCGCTGCTCCGTTGTGGATTTTTAAGGCATTGATTTAAATGATAATTATTTCAGTCCTCGACGGCGCTCTCGGCCTGTGTCGGAAAGCCGACAGGCCTTGTTCGGCCCCCGGCCGGGGCTTTGTCGCATTCGTGACAAGCCCTGCCGGCAGGGGACGGGGAGGGCGGCGGCAGGGTGCGCCGGCGCAGGTGCGACCATCGGCGAAACTGCCAATGGGGCATTGACCTTCCCTCTGCGGGAAGGTTTATCATTGCCCGGCAACCTCAACCACGGGACCCGGAAGCCCTACCCGATGCCGCATCGCCTGCGCACAGTCCTGGCCAGCCTGCTGGCCCTGCTCTTCCTCAGCCAGTCCGTGGCCGGGGCGACAGCGGTGTGCGCCATGCATGCGGGCGGCAAGAGCACGCCGCAGTCGGCGCCGATGGATCACAGCGCACACCACGCGATGGCCATGGCCGACAGCGACCAGCAGGACATGGCGCAGCAGGACTGCTGCGAAGGCCACAGCTGCGCCAAGGGCGGTTGCAGTGTCCCGGCCCTGCTGGCACCGCTCGCGGCGAGCGAGCCTTCACCCGCCGCGGATACCTGGGGCTCGCCGCGCAGCCCCGTCAGCCCCCGCACACACAGCGAAACCCCCCAACGACCCCCCTCTGCCTGATTGCACAGGACAGGTGCGCCTGAAATTCGGCGCCACCTGAGGCTCGCCGGTATGCAACCGGCACAGCGGCGCCCGCCCCGGCGGTGCGCCCGGTGAAACCAGACAGGGAAGCAGACAGTGAAAACACTATTCGAGCGCATCGGCCGCAGCGGCCGGTGCATTGCCGCGGGCCTGCTGTTGGCCGCCTCGGGCGCGCAGGCGCAGCTGACGCTGGAACAGGCGGTGGCCCTCGCCCAGGGCGACGACCCCTGGCTGGCGGGCAGCGAGCAGCGCGAACTGGCGCTGCAGGCCGAGAGCAGCGCGGCGGGCAGCCTGCCCGACCCGATGCTCAACGCGGGCTTTGCCAATCTCCCCACGGATACCTTCGATTTCAACCAGGAAGCCATGACCCAGTTCGTGGTCGGGGTGAGCCAGGTACTGCCCCGCGGCGATTCCCGCGAGCTGCGCCGCCAGCAGTTGCAGCAACTCGGCGCGCAGCAGCCCCATGCCCGGGCGGAGCGGCGCGCGCAGGTGGCGGTGTCGGTCTCCGAGCTGTGGCTGGACAGCTGGCTGGCGCGGGAGTCCATTCGCCTGATCGAGGAGGACAGGGAATTGTTCCAGCAACTGGTGGATGTGGCGGAATCGCGCTATGCCAGCGCCCTCGGCGGCAGCAGCCAGAACGACCTGATCCGCGCCCAGCTGGAACTCACCCGCCTCGACGACCGGCTGGCGCGCCTGCGCGAGGGCGGCGAGAGCGCACGCTCGCGGCTGCGCCAGTGGCTGCCGGCCGGGAGCAGCGCCAGCGGCGACGCGCTCAGCCCCGCGGCCGCGTTGCCCCAACTCGTCGCGCGGCCCCTGCCGGGCCTGGTGCAGGGCGCGCAGCCCGGGGCACAGAGCGTCGCGGCGGCGCTGCAGCAGCACCCGGCCCTGCGCGCCATCGACCAGCGCCTGGCGGCGGCGCAGACCGGCGTTGAACTGGCCGAACAGAGCTACCGCCCGGAGTGGCGCTTCAACGCCAGTTACGGCTACCGCGACGACGCCCCCGGCGGCCTTGAGCGCGCGGACTTTTTCTCTGTCGGCGTGGCGGTCGACCTGCCGTTGTTCACAGCGGGCCGCCATGACCAGCAGGTGCGCGCGGCCAGCGCCGGCAGTGAAGCCCTGCGCACCGAGCGCGCCCTCGCCCTGCGGCGGATGGTCGGCGAATACCTCGCCCAGTGGTCGCGCCTGCAGCGGCTGGAGGAGCGCCGTGCGCTGTACCGCGAGCGCCTGCTGAAGGAGATGAACGACCAGTCCCAGGCGGCGCTGGCCGCCTACACCCACGACACCGGCGATTTCGCCGAGGTGGTGCGGGCGCGTATCGACGAACTCAATGCGCGCATCGACGCCCTCGAACTCGATGTCGAGCGCCTGAAAACCATTGCCCGGCTCGACTACTACCTGCAGGCCGCGGACGCCGGCGAGGAGATGCCCCTATGAACAGCCTGACAAGAAACCTGGTACTGCTGGGTGTCGGCGCCGCGGTCGGCGCGGCGCTGGTGGCCTACTGGCCGGGCGCGGGAAGCCCCGCCGGCGAGGTGGCACAGGCGCAGAAGCGCGAACCGCTCTACTGGGTGGCGCCGATGGACGCCAGCTACCGTCGCGACAAGCCCGGCAAGTCGCCCATGGGCATGGACCTGGTGCCGGTATACGCCGAGGACCAGCCCGCGGGCACGGTCTCGATATCGGCCGCGGTGGTGAACAAGCTCGGCGTGCGCACTGCCAGCGCCGCGCTGGCCAGCCTGCCGGAGGAGATTCGCACGGTGGGCTATGTGCAGTACGACGAGGACCGCATGGTACACGTGCACCCGCGGGTGGAGGGCTGGATCGAGACTCTCTACGTGAAGGCCGCGGGCGACCCGGTCAGCCCCGGCCAGGCGCTCTACGACCTCTACTCGCCGGAGTTGGTCAACGCCCAGGAGGAGTTGCTGCTGGCCCTGCGCCGGGACAACCCGGCCCTGCTGCGGGCGGCACGCAATCGCCTGCGCGCCCTGCAGCTCTCCGAGGAGTTCATCGAGCGACTGCAGCAAAAACGCGAGGTCCAGCAGACGGTGACCTACCGCGCCGTCGGCGGGGGCGTGGTGGACAACCTGAATATCCGCGAGGGTTTCTATATCACGCCCCGGGATACCCTGATGGCCATCGCCGCGCTGGACGAGGTCTGGGTGGAGGCGGAGGTGTTCGAGCGCCAGGCCGCGCGCATCCGCGCCGGCCTGCCGGTGAGCATGCGGGTGGAATCCCTGCCCGGCCGCGACTGGCAGGGCCGGGTGGACTACGTCTATCCCTCCCTCGACCCGGCCACCCGCACCCTGCGCGTGCGGCTGCGCTTCGCCAACGCGTCCGGTGAGCTGCGCCCGAACATGTTCGCCCAGGTGACCATCCACGCGGGGGACGACAGCCAGGTGCTGGCGGTGCCGCGGGAGGCGCTGATCCGCACCGGCGAGGAGGAGCGGCTGGTACTGGCACTGGGCGACGGCCGGTTCCGCGCGGTGCCGGTGCGTGCCGGCCGCCACGGCGGCGAGCTGGTGGAGATACTTGCAGGCATCGAGGCGGGCGACGAGGTGGTTACTTCGGCCCAGTTCCTGCTCGACTCCGAGTCCAGCAAGAGCGCCGACTTCCAGCGCATGAGCGCAGCGCAGGGGGGCGCGCCGGCAGCGCCAGCGGCTGGCGACGATCCCCACGCGGGCCACGCCATGCCGCAGGCCAAGGATGCGCTGGAGGCCGCCCCTGCGGCGACGGCCGGGGGGCACCAGCATGATTGAGGCGATTATCCGCTGGTCGGTGGGCAACCGCTTCCTGGTCCTGCTGGCCACCGCGGCGCTGGTGGGCATGGGGCTGTACTCACTGCGCCAGACCCCGGTGGACGCGATCCCCGACCTCTCCGACGTGCAGGTGATCATCAAGACCAGCTACCCCGGCCAGGCGCCGCAGGTGGTGCAGGACCAGGTCACCTACCCGCTGACCACGGCCATGCTGGCGGTGCCCGGGGCGGTCACCGTGCGCGGCTTCTCCTTCTTCGGCGACTCCTATGTCTACGTGATCTTCGACGAGGACACCGACCTCTACTGGGCCCGCAGCCGGGTGCTCGAATACCTCAGCCAGGTGCGGCCGGACCTGCCGGACAGCGCCCAGCCGCAACTCGGCCCCGACGCCACCGGGGTCGGCTGGGTCTATATCTACGCGCTGGTCGATCGCAGCGGCGCCCACGACCTCAGCCAGTTGCGCAGCCTGCAGGACTGGTTCCTCAAGTACGAGTTGCAGGGGGTGCCCGGGGTATCCGAGGTGGCCACCGTCGGCGGCATGGTGCGCCAGTACCAGGTCAAGGTGAACCCGGACCGCCTGCGCGCCTTCGGTATTCCCCTGTCACTGATCAGCACTGCGGTGCAGCGCGCCAACCAGGAGGTCGGCGCCTCGGTGGTGGAGATGGCCGAGGCCGAGTACATGGTGCGGGTGACCGGCTACGTGCAGGGCCTCGACGACCTGCGCAACATTCCCCTCGGGGTCAACGCCAACGGCACGCCCCTGCTGCTGCAGGACGTGGCGGAGATCGACGTCGGACCGCAGATGCGCCGCGGCATCGCCGAGCTGGACGGCGAGGGTGAGGTGGTCGGCGGCATCGTGGTGATGCGCTACGGCGAGAACGCCCAGGCGACCATCGAGGCAGTCAAGGCGCGCCTGGCGCAGCTCGAGCAGAGCCTGCCCGCGGGGGTGGAGCTGGTGCCGGTCTACGACCGCTCGGGGCTGATCGAGCGGGCGGTGAGCAACCTCTGGCAGAAGGTCGGCGAGGAACTGCTGCTGGTGGCGCTGGTCTGCGTGGTCTTCCTCTTCCACCTGCGCTCCTCGCTGGTGGCGGTGATCAGCCTGCCGGTGGGCATCCTTGCGGCCTTCGTGGTCATGCATTGGCAGGGGCTCAACGCCAATATCATGTCCCTCGGCGGCATCGCCATCGCCATCGGCGCGATGATCGACGGTGCCATCGTGCTGATCGAGAACCTGCACCGGCACATGGCGCGCACCACCGTGACCCGGGACAACCGCTGGCAGCTGGTGGCAGATTCGGCGGCGGAAGTCGGCCCGGCGCTGTTCTTCAGCCTGCTGATCATCACCGCCAGCTTCATCCCGGTGTTCACCCTGGAGGCCCAGGAGGGGCGCATGTTCACCCCGCTGGCGCTGACCAAGACCTACGCCATGGGGGCGGCGGCGGCACTGGCGGTAACCCTGGTGCCGGTGCTGATGGGCTACTGCGTCCGCGGCCGGATCCGCGGCGAGGAGGAGCACCCGGTGAACCGTATGTTGGTGGGCGCTTACATGCCGGCACTGCGGCGGGTTCTGGCGCGGCCGCGGCTGACCCTGCTGGTGGCGCTGGTCCTGCTGGGCAGCAGCCTGTGGCCGCTGTCGCGCCTTGGCAGCGAGTTCATGCCGCCGCTGGACGAGGGCGACCTGATGTACATGCCGACCACCTACCCGGGGCTGTCCATCGGCAAGGCGCGGGAAATCCTCCAGCAGACGGACAAGCTGATCCGTACGCTGCCGGAGGTGGAGAGCGTGTTCGGCAAGATTGGTCGCGCCGAGACCGCCACCGACCCGGCGCCGCTGACCATGATCGAGACCTTCGTCAGGCTGAAGCCCCGCGAGCAGTGGCGTCCGGGGCTGACCACCGAGGCGCTCAAGGCGGAGCTGGACGGCCTGGTGAAAATGCCCGGCCTCACCAACGCCTGGGTGATGCCGATCAAGACCCGTATCGACATGCTGGCCACCGGCATCAAGACACCGGTGGGGATCAAGGTCGCGGGGCCCGACCTGGCGGTGATCGAATCCATCGGCCGGCGCCTGGAGACACTGTTGCAGGACTTGCCGGGCACTGCGTCGGTCTACTCCGAGCGGGTGGCCGGGGGGCGCTACATCAATGTCGACATCGACCGCGCCCGCGCCGCCCGCTACGGGCTGAATATCGCCGACGTGCAGCAGGTGATCGCCTCCGCCGTGGGCGGGGTCAACATCACCCGCACCGTGGAGGGCCTGGAGCGCTACCCGGTCAACCTGCGCTACCCGCAGGACTACCGCGATTCGCCGGAACAGCTGGCGCTGCTGCCGGTGATCACTCCCGCCGGCCAGCGCATCGCCCTCGGCGACGTGGCCACGGTGGCGGTGGAGGACGGTCCGCCGGGCATCAAGAGCGAGAACGCGCGGCTCAACGGCTGGACCTTCGTCGACCTCGACAGCGACGATGTCGGCAGCTACGTCGAGCAGGCACAACAGCTGGTGGCCCGGGAACTGGTGCTGCCGCCGGGTTACTCGCTGAGCTGGTCCGGCCAGTACGAGTACATGCTGCGGGCGGAGCAGCGGCTCATGTATGTCGTGCCGCTGACCCTCGGCATCATCGTGCTGCTGCTCTACCTGAACTTCCGCAGCGTGGCGCCGGTATTGATCCTGATGGGCACCCTGCCGCTGGCCCTGGTGGGCAGCCTCTGGCTGCTCTACCTGCTGGGCTACAACCTGTCGGTCGCGGTGGGGGTGGGGATCATTGCCCTCGCCGGGGTGGCGGTGGAGACCGGCGTCATCATGCTGGTCTATCTCGACCAGGCCTGGAAAAACCTGCAGGACGAGAGCGCCGGCGCTGTGCCGGACGAGCGCGCCATGGGCGAGGCGGTGCTATCGGGTGCCGGCAAGCGGGTGCGGCCGGTGCTGATGACTGCCGCGGCGACCATCATCGGCCTGCTGCCGATCCTCTACGGCAGCGGCACCGGCGCCGACGTGATGAGCCGCCTCGCTGCGCCCATGGTCGGCGGCATGCTCAGCGCTGTGCTGCTGACTCTGTTCGTGATTCCGGTGGTCTACCTGCAGTGGCGGCGCTGGGAGCGCCGCCGCCCGGCGTGAAGCGCCCGCAGGGGAGCGGAGTTGAAACGCCAGGAGGAAGAAACGAGAAAGCCGCAACCGGTTGCCGGGGAGCAAACGACTGCGGCCGGTGGGTGTGGCCTTTGACAAGGGAATTGCATCGCGCCAGGGTCCCTCGTCCGGCGCTCTCCTCCATGGGAGAGTGTTGCGGTTTACCCGTATACCGTGGCCGTGAATCCCGATGTGCGTTGGGGGTAGGCGGAAGTCCGGCCACGCTTTAACTATGGGTGCGGGGGTGGCTTCGCGCAAGGCGGGTTTTAGACAATGTCCTTCTAAGCTGGGGAACGATAATTCCACATGGGCCGGGCTCCCTGGCGAGGCCCGCGGGGCGGCTCATTGCTTGACGTTTTCCCGCACCACGCGCTGCTTTTGCCGCTGCCAGTCGCGCTCGCGCTCGACGTCGCGCTTGTCGTGGGATTTCTTGCCCTTGGCCAGGGCGATGCGCGCCTTCACCAGGTGGCCCTTCCAGTAGAGGTCGGTGCAGACACAGGTCAGGCCCTTCTGCGCCGTCGCCTCGAGGATCTGCGCCAGCTCCTTCTTGTGCAGCAGCAGTTTGCGGGTGCGGATCGGGTCGGTGACGAAGTGGGTCGAGGCGGTTTCCAGCGGCAGGATCTGCGCGCCGAGCAGGAAGGCCTCGCCGTTTTTCATCAGCACGTAGGAATCGGTCAGGTTGCCCTTGCCCATGCGCAGGGCTTTCACTTCCCAGCCGGTCAGTTCGACACCGGCTTCAAAGGAGTCGAGCAGCTCGAAGTCAAAGCGCGCGCGTTTGTTGCGGGCGATGGTGTTGTCGGATTTTTTCGGTTTCTTGGCCATGGCGCGCATTATACGGTTCGGCGCGTGTGCTTAAACGGTAATCTTGCTCTTTTCTGTCCACCCGCACTGGGGCACTCTAAGCCCATGATAAGACAGTGGAATAAGTAGTGGCAGCAAGCGACACCGAGGCCCTGCCCGGGTGGGGTAGCCGCACCACCTTCGTCTTCGCGCTGACCGCGGCCTCGGTAGGACTCGGTACCCTGTGGCGCTTTGCCTGGCTGATGGGCAGCCACGGCAGCGCGGCCTTCATGCTGGTCTACGTGCTCAGCCTGTTTCTCATCGCCGTCCCCGTATGCTGTGCCGAGGCGGTACTCGGCAACCTCGGCCGCGCCTCGCCGATCATCGCCATCCGCAATGTCTCGCAACGCTCCGGCGCCTCCCGGCACTGGATGTGGCTGGGCCTGATCGCCGCACTGACCGGCCTGCTGCTGGCCACCTGCCAGACCCTGATCGGCGGCTGGAGCCTGGCCTACCTCAACCTGGTTCGCGGCGAGGTGTTTGCCGCCGCCAGTGTGCAGGAAGTGGCCGCTCGCTTCGGCGACCTGATCGAGGATACCGCCATGCAGGTGCGCTGGCTGAGTGTGTTTGCCCTCCTGCTCGGCGGCATCCTGGCCCTCGGCGTGCGCCGCGGGCTGGGCATGCTGGCCTGGGTCTCGGTGCCGGTGATGTTCGCCCTGCTCGCCATCCTGCTCAACTTCGCCTTCGCCAACGGCGACCTCGAGGCGGCCCACGACTTTCTCTTCACTACCCGCATGGTCGACTTCGACCGCGAGGCCGTGGCAGCGGCCATCGGTCACGCGCTGCTCTCGCTGGGCATCGGGGTCGCGGCGGTGCTGATGTTCGGCGCCTACGCACCGGGCAACATTCCCCTCGGCCGCTCGGTCATGGCGGTGGCGATTCTCGATACGCTGCTGGCTCTGCTCGCCGGCATCGCCATCCTGCCGGTGATCAGCGCCAGTAATCTCCTGCCCGCGGGCGGGCCGGGGCTGCTGTTCATTGGCGCGCCCTACGCCTACGGCAACCTCGGCCAGGGTGAATTCTACGGCGTGCTGTTCTTTGCCCTGATGGCGATCGCCTGCCTCGGGGCGAGCGCCGCGCTGCTGGAACCGGCGGTCACCCTGCTGCAGCGCCACCTGCGCCTGACCCGGCCGGCCGCCGTTACGGCGGTGGTGCTGGCGGTGTGGGGCGGCGGCTGGGTAGTGGCCGCGTCGATGAGTGAGTACGGCTGGAACGGCCGGCACAACCTGCTCGGGCATATCGACTATATTGCCGCCGGCATCATGCTGCCGCTGATGGCGCTGGTGCTGGCGCTGCTGGTGGGCTGGGTGATCAAGCCCGGGGTGGTGCGCCCCGGCCTCAACCGCGAGCCCCGGCTGCACTTCTCGCTTTGGCGCTGGGTCCTGCGCTATATTAGCGCCCCCGCGCTGGCACTGGTGCTGGTGGCGGGACTGTTCCGGTAGCGGGTTTCCCCATGAAGCGCATACATCGCAGCGCCTTGTTGCCCTATGCAGCGCGGCAGATCTTTGACCTGGTCAACGATATCGAATCCTACCCGACCTATATGGACGGCTGCGTGGGTGCGCAGGTATTGCGCCGTGAAGACGGCATCGTCGAGGCCCGGCTGGATCTCGCCAAGGGGCCGGTCAGCCAGAGTTTCTCCACCCGCAACCGCACCCTGGACGAACGCCACATCTCCCTCGAACTGGTCGACGGCCCCTTCGACCACTTCCGCGGCTGCTGGGAATTCGTCCCGCTGACCGACAGCGCCTGCAAGGTGACCCTCGATCTCGAGTTCAGTATCAGCAACGCCCTGCTCGGCGCCGCTGCCTCGCGCCTGTTCGACTCGGTCTCCGACAACCTGGTCGGCGCGGTGGAAAAGCGGGCGCGGCAACTCTACGGCTAGCTTCCATGACGACGGCGATGATCAATGTAGAAGTGGCTTACGCCTTGCCCGACAAGCAGGCGATCCTCAGCCTCAGCGTCAGCGAGGGCACCACGGCACTGGAAGCGGCGCAGCAGTCGGGCATCGCGCAACGCTTTGCCGATATCGATCTGGACAACGCCAAGCTGGGCATTTTCGGTAAGGCTGTTTCAGCCTCGCAGGTATTGCGCGAGGGCGACCGGGTGGAAATCTACCGGCCGCTGATTGCCGATCCGAAGGAAGTGCGCAAGGCGCGGGCGGCCAAGGCGAAGGAAAAGCGCGAACACTAGGCCCCGGGGCGGGGCGGGGCGGGGCGGGGCGCAGGAGCTGCTCAGGAAGCGCTGCCGTCCTCGGGGAAGCTCGCGTCGTCCGCACCGTCGGCGGGAAGCGTATCGCGGAACGCCGCCGGGGCAGCTTCACCGCGCACGTCCACCAGGTTGTCGCCATCGAACACCAGGGTCAGTTTCGAGTCGGCGAGTATCTCCAGGCCGTTGCGCTTGCTGTAGTTGTAGTCCCAGCGATCCGGGTTGAAGGTGTCTTCGACCAGCGGCGTGCCGAGCAGGAAACGGACCTGGCGCCGGCTCATGCCGGGTTTCAACTGGTCGAGCTGTTCCTGGGTGACGATATTGCCCTGCTCGACGTCGATGCGATAAACGCCGGGAAAGCCGACCATGCCGCAGGCGCCGAGGCAGAGGATGAGCAGGGCCGGAAATAGAAAACGCATGGGGCAAAACTTCCACTTCATTTATTGCGGTGGCATCATACCGCTACTCATCAAGACAGAGAACCCCTCCACATGTCCGAAGAAAATCAGGAACTGCGTCGTGCAGGGCTCAAAGTCACGCTCCCGCGGGTCAAAATCCTGCAGATTCTGGAAACGACCGAGGGCAGCGAACAGCACATGAGCGCGGAGCAGGTCTATGATGCGCTGCGTGACGCGGGTGAGGATGTCGGCCTGGCCACGGTCTACCGGGTGTTGACCCAGTTCGAGTCTGCCGGCCTGGTGACGCGGCACCACTTCGAGACCGGCCACTCGGTCTTCGAACTGGCCAAGGGCGACCACCACGACCACATGGTCTGCCTGGATTCAGGCGAAGTGATCGAGTTCAACGACCCGGTGATCGAAGAGCGCCAGCACAAGATCGCCGCCGAGCACGGCTACGAACTCGAGGACCACTCCCTGGTGCTCTACGTGCGCCGGAAAGCCCGCTGATTTTCCCGGCCCGGGCGCCTAGCCCGCGGCACTCTCAAGCATTTCCCTCGCGTGGGCACGCGTCTGCTCGGTGATGTTCAGCCCGCCCAGCATCCGCGCCAGTTCCTCCACCTTGTTTTCTGCATCCAGCTGCGCCAGGCGGGTCTCCACCGACTTGCCGGCGCTCTTGCTGACCTGCAGGTGGTGGTGACCCTGGGCGGCGACCTGGGGCAGGTGGGTCACGCAGAGGACCTGTGAGCCCGCAGCGAGTTCGCGCAGCAGGCGGCCGACCACTTCCGCCACGCCGCCGCCGATACCCACGTCGACCTCGTCGAAGACCATCGCCGGCACCGTGCTGCCACTGGCGGCAACCACCTGGATGGCCAGGCTGATCCGCGACAGCTCGCCCCCCGAGGCGATCCTGCCCAGCGGCTGGGCCGGGGCGCCGGGGTTGGTACTGATGCGCAGTTCCACCTCCTCGCTGCCGTGGGGGTGCGGCGAGCCGTCTTCCCTGGGCGGCAGGGCGATCTCCAGCTGGCAGTGGGCCATGGCCAGGGAGGCGAGTATTTTCTGCGTTGCCGCGGCCAGTTTACCGGCGGCTTTCTTGCGGCTGGCGCGAAGTTTCGCCGCCCCGGACTGGTAGCTCCCAGCCAGGCTGTCCAGCTCCGCCTGCAGGGCGTCGATACGTTCCGCGCTGCCGTTCAGCGAGGCCAGCTCTTCGCTCAGCCGCCGCTGGGTCTCCGGCACCTGCTCCGGCATTACCCGGTGCTTGCGCGCCACGTCGTAGATTGCCTCCAGCCGCTCCTCGACCTCCCTTTGCCGCTCCGGGTTCACCTCGACCCGGTCCACGTGACGCTGGATTTCGCTGCGGGCCTCGGCGATCTGGATCGCCGCGCTGTCGAGCATTTCCCGCGCCGAGTCGGCGGCCGCGCCGCTGTGGATGCGACCGTCGAGCAGCTGCAGGGCATGCCGGGTGCCACTTTCCTGTGCCTCGCAGAGCTCCAGGGCAGCATGGGCCGAGGTGAGAATCTGCTCGGCGTTTTCCAGTTGCTTCAGTTCCGCCTCCAGGGCCGCGAGCTCGCCTTCCTGCAGGGCGAGACCCTCCAGTTCATCGACCTGGTAGGCGAGCAACTGGGCGCGGGCGGTGTGTTCCTCCTTGCTGCCGGCGAGCAGTTCCAGCTCGCGGCGGGCGCGCTGCCAGTCCTGGGCGGTCTGCGCCACCTCGCGAGCCAGCTTGTCGTGGCCGGCGAAAGAATCCAGCAGGTCGCGCTGCACCGGGCGGCGCAACAGCGACTGGTGGGCGTGCTGGCTGTGGATGTCGACCAGCAGGGCACCGAGTTCGGCGCAGTCCTGCAGGGTGCTGGGGCTGCCATTGATGTAGGCGCGGCTGCGCCCCTCGGCGGTGACCACCCGGCGCAGCAGACACTCGTCGTCACTGCTGAGGTCGCGGCCGGCCAGCCATTTCCGGGCGGCGGGGATGTTGCGGACATCGAAGGTGGCGGTGATCTCCGCCTTGTCGCAACCCGGCCTGACGGCCTTCGGGTCGGCGCGGTCGCCGAGGCAGAGGCCGAGGGCGTCGAGCATGATCGACTTCCCCGCGCCGGTCTCTCCGGTGATCACGGTCATGCCGCTGGCCAGTTCGATGTCCAGGGTGGCGACGATGGTGTAGTTGCTGATACTGAGATGGGTGAGCATACGCCGCCCTGCAATTTTCGCCAGTTATACCGCAGAAGCGTGGCGGCATAAATAGCATGGCTGACCAGTTGCCGCAGTAGCTTGCCGGCGTTTACCAAAGTGTCTGTGTTGTTCGATGGCGCCGGCGGAGGGGCTCGGCGCAGTTCCCCGTTCCCGGGGCGTCCGAGGCCATGGATGGCCGAGGCCGAGCCCCGCATGGAGGCGGCAGTTGGCGTCCCCGGGAACGGGGAACTGCGTCGAGACCCGGTTTCAGGCAATCGGTTTAACGGAATAAACCCGAGACCGGGCAAACCGGCCCAAAGGTTTGGCGTTCCCCAGCCACTGTGATACAACCAGCACAGGACATAACACACGCAAAGTATGACAGGCGACATCATCTCCGATCGGGCCAAGCTGCTGCTCAAGGCGCTGGTCCAGAAGCACATCAGTGACGGCCAGCCGGTGGGGTCGAAGACCCTCATGCAGGCCTCGGGCCTCACCGTCAGCGCCGCGACCATCCGCAATGTCATGTCCGACCTCGAGGAGCGCGGCTTCCTCGCCTCGCCGCACACCTCCGCCGGGCGCATCCCCACCGCCCAGGGCTACCGCTTTTTCGTCGATTGCCTGCTGCAGGTGCAGCCGCTGGAACAGGAGGCGATCAAGATCCTGCGCAGCGAGCTGAACCCCGACAAATCGACCGGCGAACTGGTGCAGAGCGCCTCGTCCCTGCTCTCCAGCATCACCGCCCAGGCCGGGTTGGTGACCGTGCCGCGCAAGGACTCGGGGCAGCTGCGCCAGGTGGAGTTCCTGCCGCTCTCCGGCGACCGGGTGCTGGTAATCCTGGTGGTCAACCAGCGCGAGGTGCAGAACCGCATCATCCATACCCAGCGGGCGTTTTCCGAGGAGGAACTCAACGCCGCGGCGAGCATGGTCAACCAGCGCTTTGCCGGCCGTCCGCTGCAGCAGGTGCAGGAGCAACTGCTGCACGAGATGCAGGAGGCGCGCAGCCAGATCGACAGCTACATGCAGGCGACCCTCGACCTCGCCAGCCGCGCCCTCGACCAGGAAGAGGGCGACGAGGAGTGCCTGGTGGCGGGGGAGTCGCGGCTGCTGGGCAGCGCCAGCGCCGAGGACATGCTCAAGCTGCGCGAGCTGTTCGACGCCTTCGAGCGCAAGAAGGACCTGCTGCACCTGCTGGAGCGCTCCTCCCAGGCCCACGGCGTACAGGTATTTATCGGCGAGGAGGCCGGCTACGAAGTCTTCGGCGATTACTCGGTGATCACCGCACCCTACACCGACGGCGCCCGCACCCTGGGTGTGCTGGGGGTGATCGGCCCGACCCGCATGGCCTACGAGCGGGTGATACCGATCGTCGACGTCACCGCGCGCATGCTGAGTTCCGCCCTCTCGCGCTGAGCCGTGATCCCGCCCTGCGGGCCCTCAATACCCCGCCGCGCCCGGCCCTTGAATTCCCTCCGGGCGCCCCCATATTCCCGCCATGATCACTCACCGCAAGCCATAACGGAGATTACGCGTGGCCGAGCAAGACACTCAGAAAGCTGAAACAGAAATCATGGAAGCGCCGGCTGTCGACAGCGCCGAACAGGCGGGCAGCGAGGCGGAAGTCACCACCGGGGAAGCGGTGGGGGAGGCGGAAGAGCCGACCCTGGAGAGCGAGCTGGAACACCTGCAGGCGGACCTCGCCGCGGCCAGGGACGCCGCCCTGCGCGCCCAGGCCGATGCCCAGAATATCCAGCGCCGCGCCGAGCAGGACGTGGAGCGGGCGCGCAAGTTCGCCCTCGAGCGTTTTTCCAGCGAGCTGCTGCCGGTGGTGGACAATCTCGAGCGCGCCCTGGAGGCCGCGGGTGTCGACCATGAGGCGGTCAAGGCGATTGCCGAGGGTGTCGAGCTGACCCTGAAGAGCCTTACCGACGCCCTGGCCAAGCACGGTGTCGAGCAGGTGGACCCGCAGGGCGAGCCCTTCGACCCCAACCTGCACCAGGCCATGAGCCTGGTGGAGAACGGCGAGGTCGAGCCGAATACGGTCATCGCCGTCATGCAGAAGGGTTACACCCTGAATGGCCGGCTGATTCGCCCGGCCATGGTCATGGTGAGCAAATAACGTGGTGGGGTCGGCGCCAATTTTTTGCTGAGCTCCACCGGGACCTCCCGGTCAGCAACAAAAAATTGGCCCCGACCCCGCTTGCCAGGGGTTGAATCAGCGCATTCGACCCCCAGATAGAGAACATCGAAATTTGACGGGCAGCCGAGAGGGCGCCCTGAACTGGAGGCTTCAAAATGGGCAAGATTATCGGAATTGACCTCGGCACCACCAACTCGTGTGTGTCGGTGCTCGAGGGCGGCAAGCCGCGGGTTATCGAGAACTCCGAGGGCGACCGCACAACTCCTTCCATCATCGCGTACACCGAGGACGGTGAAATCCTCGTCGGCCAGAGCGCCAAGCGCCAGGCGGTGACCAACCCCACCAACACCCTGTTTGCGGTGAAGCGCCTGATCGGCCGCCGCTTCAAGGACGACGTGGTGCAGAAAGACATCAGCATGGTCCCCTACAAGATCATCGAGGCCGACAACGGCGACGCCTGGGTCGAGGCCAAGGGTGAGAAAATGGCACCGCCGCAGGTTTCCGCGGAAGTGCTGCGCAAGATGAAGAAAACCGCCGAGGAGTACCTGGGCGAGAAAGTCGACGCGGCGGTCATCACCGTGCCGGCCTACTTCAACGACTCCCAGCGCCAGGCCACCAAGGACGCCGGCAAGATCGCCGGTCTCGAGGTCAAGCGCATCATCAACGAGCCCACCGCGGCGGCGCTGGCCTACGGCATGGACAAGGCCAAGGGCGACCACACCATCGCGGTCTACGACCTCGGCGGCGGTACCTTCGACATCTCCATCATCGAGATCGCCGAGGTGGACGGCGAGCACCAGTTCGAAGTGCTCTCCACCAACGGCGACACCTTCCTCGGTGGTGAGGACTTCGACCTGCGCCTGATCGAATACCTGGCCGCGGAGTTCAAGAAGGAGTCCGGCATCGACCTGCACAACGATCCGCTGGCCCTGCAGCGCCTGAAAGAGGCTGCCGAGAAAGCCAAGATCGAGCTGTCCAGCTCGCAGCAGACCGAGGTGAACCTGCCCTACATCACCGCCGACGCCACCGGGCCGAAGCACCTCGTGGTGAAACTGTCCCGCTCCAAGCTGGAATCGCTGGTGGAAGAACTGGTCAAGCGCTCCATGGAGCCGGTGAAGACCGCGCTGCAGGACGCCGGCCTGTCGCCCTCCGAGATCGACGACGTGATCCTGGTCGGCGGCCAGACCCGCATGCCGATGGTACAGAAGCAGGTCGCCGACTTCTTCGGCAAGGAGCCGCGCAAGGACGTCAACCCGGACGAAGCCGTCGCCATGGGCGCGGCCATCCAGGGTGCGGTACTCTCCGGCGACGTGAAGGACGTACTGCTGCTGGACGTGACCCCGCTGACCCTGGGCATCGAGACCATGGGCGGCGTGGCCACCCCGCTGATCGAGAAGAACACCACGATCCCGACCAAGAAATCGCAGGTCTTCTCCACCGCGGACGACAACCAGACTGCTGTTACCATTCACGTGGTACAGGGCGAGCGCAAGCAGGCGGCGAGCAACAAGTCGCTGGGCCGTTTCGACCTGGCGGACATCCCGCCGGCGCCCCGCGGCATGCCGCAGATCGAAGTGACCTTCGACCTCGACGCCAACGGTATACTCAACGTGTCGGCGAAGGACAAGGCGACCGGCAAGGAGCAGTCCATCCGCATCACCGCATCCGGTGGCCTCTCCGATGAAGACATCGAGAAGATGGTGGCGGACGCCGAGGCCAACGCCGAGGCAGACAAGAAGTTCGAGGAGCTGATCACCTCGCGCAACACCTGCGACGGCCTGATCCACGCGGCGAAGAAGACCCTCGAAGAGGGTGCCGAGCACGCCAGCGACGACGAGAAAGCCGCCATCGAAGCGGCCATCGCCGCCGCCGAGGAAGCAGTCAAGGGTGACGACAAGGAGGCCATCGACGCCGCGGCGACCAAGCTCACCGAGGTCACCGGGCCGGTAGCGCAGAAGATGTACGCGGCCCAGGCGGAAAACGCTCAGGGTGCGGCCGGCCAGGACGCCGGCGACAAGGCTGCCGACGACGTGGTCGACGCGGAGTTCGAGGAAGTCCGGGACGACGACAGGAAGTAATCTGGCGCTGCGGGACATCGCTCCCCGCAAGGCACCGCGACGGGGTCAGAGCCCTTTTTCTCCTCGAGAAAAAGGGCTCTGACCCCTTAAACCTTCAACCAAGGTGAATATGGAAAAGCGCGACTACTACGAGATTCTCGGCGTCAGCAAGGGTACCGACGAGAAGGACATCAAGAAGGCCTACCGCCGGGTGGCGATGAAGTACCACCCGGACCGCAATCCCGATGATCCCGAGGCCGACAACAAGTTCAAGGAGGCAACCGAAGCCTACGACGTGTTGATGGACCCGGAGAAGCGGGCGGCCTACGATCGCTTCGGTCACGCCGGTGTCGATCCGCAGATGGGTGGCGGCGCCGGCGGCTTCGGCGGCGGCAGTTTCAGCGACATATTTGGCGATGTCTTCGGCGACATCTTCGGCGGTGGCGGCGGGCGCGCCCGCGGCGGCCCGCAGCGCGGCTCCGACCTCCGCTACACTCTGGATATCACCCTCGAGGACGCGGTTCACGGCACCACCGTGGAAATCCGCGTACCCAACCTGGTGGAGTGCGAGACCTGCGACGGCAGCGGTGCGAAGGAGGGCTCCAAGCCGCAGAACTGCGGCACCTGTGGCGGTGTCGGCCAGGTGCGCATGCAGCAGGGCCTGTTCCAGGTGCAGCAGACCTGTCCCGCCTGTCGCGGCCAGGGCCAGATCATCACCGACCCCTGTAACACCTGCCACGGCCAGGGCCGGGTGGAGAAAACCCGCACCCTGTCGGTGAAAGTGCCCCCGGGAGTGGATACCGGCGATCGCATCCGCCTCTCCGGCGAGGGCGAGGCCGGGCTCAAGGGCGGGCCGCCCGGCGACCTCTTCGTGCAGATCTCGGTCAAGAAGCACTCGATCTTCGAGCGCGACGGCAAGCACCTCTACTGCGAGGTGCCGATCACCTTCGTCGATGCCGCCCTCGGTGGCGAGATGGAAGTGCCGACCCTCGACGGCCGGGTGAAGCTGAAGATTCCCGCCGAGACCCAGACCGGCAAGCTGTTCCGCCTGCGCGGGAAGGGCGTCAAGCCGGTGCGCGGCGGCAGCGTCGGCGACCTGCTGTGCCGGGCGGTGGTGGAGACCCCGGTCAACCTGACCAAGCGCCAGCGCGAACTGCTCGAGGAGCTGAAGACCACCCTCAGCGAGGATGGCAAGAGCCAGTCGCCGCGCCAGCACAGCTGGTTCGAGGGCGTGAAGAATTTCTTTGAAGACATGCGATCATGAGTACACGAATCGGAATCACCGGCGCCGCCGGGCGCATGGGGCGCACCCTGATCGAGGCGGTCGACGTCGCGGGTGACGCATTGCAGCTGAGTGCGGCCATCGAGCGCGCCGGCAGCTCGCTGATCGGCGCCGACGCCGGCGAGTTGGCGGGTCTCGGCCGCAACGGCGTCAGCGTTGCCGGCGACCTCGGCGGGGTGATCGGCGACATCGACGTGCTGATCGACTTTTCCGTACCCGATGCGACACTGGCCAATGTGCAGCTGTGCGCGGCAAACGGTGTCGCCATGGTCATCGGCACCACCGGTTTCAGCCAGGAGCAGCAGGCGGCGATAGAGGCGGCGGCGGAAAACATCGCCATCTGCAAGGCGTCGAACTTCAGCACCGGGGTCAACCTCTGCTTCAAGCTGCTGGAAACCGCGGCGCGGGTGCTCGGTGATGACGTCGACATCGAAGTCTACGAGGCCCACCACCGGCACAAGATCGACGCGCCCTCGGGCACGGCCCTGAGCATGGGCCAGGTGGTGGCGGACGCCCTCGGTCGCGACCTCGACAAGGTGGCGGTCTACGGTCGCCAGGGCCAGACCGGCGCCCGCGAGCGCGAAACCATCGGCTTCGCCACCGTGCGTGCCGGCGATATCGTCGGCGACCACACCGTGATGTTCTGTGCCGATGGCGAGCGGGTGGAGATCACCCACAAGGCCTCCAGCCGGATGTCTTTCGCCCGCGGCGCGGTGCGCGCTGCGGGTTGGCTGGCCGGTCGCGAGCCTGGCATGTACGACATGCGCGATGTACTGGATCTGTAGGGAGAGAGTGTGAACGACTACATCGTCAATATCGATGAGAGCAACGCCGCGGCGCTGTTGATCGAGGAGTCTCACAAGCGCCCGGTAGTGGTGGACTTCTGGGCCGACTGGTGTGCGCCCTGCAAGACCCTGATGCCGCTGCTGGAGAAGATCGCCAACGAATACCAGGGCGCCTTCCTGCTCGCCAAGGTCAATGCCGACGAGCAGGGCATGATCGCCCAGCAGTTTGGCGTGCGCAGCCTGCCGACGGTGTTCGTGATGAAGGACGGCCAGCCGGTGGACGGCTTCGCCGGTGCCCAGCCGGAGACCGCCATCCGCGAGATGCTCTCCCGGTTCCTGCCCAAGCCCTGGGACGCGCTGGTCGCCCAGGCCCAGGAGTTCCTTGCCGCCGGTGATTTCAATGCCGCGCTGGCACCCCTGCGCCAGGCCATGGAGGATTCGGGCGAACAGTTGGAGATCACCTTCCTCTACGTGCGTGCACTGATCGAGTGCCTGCGCCTGGACGAGGCGGCAGCGCTGCTCGATGGCGTGCGCATGGCGGACCAGGATGCCAGTTACGAGCAGTTGCGCGCACTGCTGGAAATCAAGCGCCAGGCGGCCAGGTCTCCCGAGATCGAGGCGCTGGAGCAGAAGCTGGAGGCCGAGCCCGACAATCTCGATGTGCGCCAGCAACTGGCGCTGCAGTACACCAATGCCGGCATGTTCCGCGAGGCCCTGGAGAACCTGGTAAGTATCCTGCGCAAGGATGTGAACCACGCCGATGGCGCCACCAAGAAAGCCCTGCTGGACACCATTGCCAGCCTCGGCAAGGGCGACCCCCTGGCAGCGGAATACCAGCGCAAGCTCTACAGCCTGCTCTACTGAGCGGGCCCGGCAGGACGTTGCGGTCAATATTTTTGGCCGCTCCTACCATTGAGCGCAGCCCGTCAAGCGAGTAAGTTGGCTCTCCCCGATGAGCTAAACTGTAGCTGCCCCGGGCGGCTACCTCTGGAGACAGCGTATGAAACTGGGCCTGCTGCTGGGCTATTCCGGCAAACAAATTGACCTCCCGCTCGACCTGATCAAGAAAGTCGAAGGCCTCGGCTACGACTCGGTGTGGACCGCGGAGGCCTATGGCAATGACGCCGTTACCAGCGCCACCTGGATTCTCGCCCACACGGACAGGATCCGTGTCGGTACCTCGATCATGCAGATGCCGGCGCGCACCCCGGCACTGGCGGCGATGACCGCAATGTCCCTGGACCAGCTCTCCGGGGGCCGCTTCATCGCCGGGATCGGCGCCTCGGGGCCGCAGGTGGTCGAGGGCTGGCACGGCGTGGCCTATGGCAAACCGGTGACCCGCACGCGCGAGTACATCGCCATCATGCGCCAGATCATGGCGCGCGAGAGCGCGCTGGATTTCCAGGGCGAGGTCTACCAGGTGCCGAATCGCGGCGCGGGCACGACCGGCCTGGGCAAGCCGCTCAAGTCCATCCTCGATCCCAGCCCCAACATCCCCATCTACACAGCCTCGATCACGCCGGCGGGCCTGCGCTGTGCCGGCGAGTTGGCGGACGGCGTATTCCCGGTGTGGATGGACCCGAACAAGTTCGACGTGCTGGGCGAGCACCTGGAAAAAGGTTTTGCCGCGGCGGGCGGCGGCAAGTCGCTGCAGGATTTTGACGTGGCGCCCTTCGTGTTTGTCGCCATGAACGACGATGTCGCCGCCGGCTTGGATGCCCTGCGCCCGGGCCTCGCCCTGTACATCGGCGGGATGGGTGCCAAGGGCAAGAACTTCTACCACGACTATGCCGCGCGGCTCGGCTTCCCCGACGCGGCGGAAAAAATCCAGGACCTCTACCTCGCGGGCAAGCACGCCGAGGCAATCGCCGCCGTGCCCGACGAGTTTATCGACGCCATCGGCCTGGTCGGTCCGAAGGAGCGGATTCGCGAGCGGCTGGCGCCCTGGAGGGCCGCGGTATCCCGCAACGAGATCAGTACCATGCTGTTCGGCATGCAGGCGCCCGCGGTGCTGGAATTCCTCGCCGAGGAACTGCTGTAGTGGATCTGGCCGGCAAGGTCGTCGTCGTCACCGGCGGCGCCAACGGCATCGGCAGGGCACTGTGTGAGCGTTTTGCCCGGGAGGGCGCGGAGGCGGTGGTTGTCACCGACCTGGCGCAGGAAGGTGCGCAACGCGTGGCCGCGGCGATCGACGGGCTCGGTTATGCCCTGGACGTTCGCGATGGCGACGCCATCGCCGCTCTGGTGCAGGCGGTGGAAGCAGAGTTTGGCCGGATCGACCTGTTCTGCAGCAACGCCGGAATCATCGCCCTCGACGGCGAGCCCTGGTGGGCCACCTCCGCGCCGGACAGCACCTGGCAGGCCATGTGGGAAATCCACGTGATGGCCCACATGCACGCCGCGCGCGCCTGCCTGCCCGGCATGATCGCCCGCGGCGCGGGTTATTTCCTCAATACCGTGTCGGCCGCCGGGCTCCTGAACCAGGTCGGTGACGCGGCCTACTCGACCACCAAGCACGCGGCCATCGGCTTCGCCGAGTCCCTGGCAATTACCCACGGCGACGACGGTATCGGCGTATCGGTGCTGTGCCCACAGGCAGTGGCGACGGCGATGGTGGACGACATGGGCGGCGGGGCGCGCGCCGGTGCCGGTCAGGCCGCCAGCGTCGACGGTGTGCTCTCCGCGGAAGCGGTGGCCGATGCCGCCATCCGCGGCCTTGCCGAAGAGCGCTTCCTCATCCTGCCCCACCCGGAGGTGGAGACCTATCGCCAGGCCAAGGCCCGCGACTACGACCGCTGGCTGGGGGGTATGCGCAAGCTGCGCCGCACCGTCGGCTTCGCCAATCACAGCAGCAGGAGTTAGCGCGGTGCAACGCCAGGAGCGCTTTGCGCTGACGATTCTCAACGGCTTCGAGGCCTATTTCGCCGAGTTCCAGAACATCACCCTGGCTGCCCGGACGCGCTTCGAGAATGCCAACTGGCCGGAGATGCAGGTCGCGTCCCGGCGGCGGATCGATCTCTACAAGGAAAAAACCAACCAGATCTTCGAGTACGTCGAACTGATAGCCGGTGAACACCTGCGGGATTTCGAGTTCTGGCGGGAAACCAAGGCCGAGTATTCGCGCCTGATCGAGGGGCATGACAATTTCGAGATCGCCGAGACCTTCTTCAACTCGATATTCTGTACCGTCTTCGATCACCACAAGATCCGCGATGAGTACGCCTTCGTCTTCTCGCCGCGTGGCGACATGCCGCCCGCGGATGTCAGTCGCGTTTACCAGACCTATCACCTGGCGGAGTCCCTCCCGCAGTTGCTGACGCAACTGCTCGACGACTACGCCTTCGATATTCCCTACGAAAACCCCCAGCGGGATGTGGCCAACATTGTGCGGGCCCTGGAGAGCTACCTCGCCCCGCGCATGAAGCTGGTGAAGGGGCAGACCCAGTTCCAGGTGCTGCACCAGCACTTTTTCCGCAACAAGAGCGCCTACGTCGTCGGTCGGATCGTCAGCGACGGCCAGGCAATGCCCTTCGTGCTGCCGATCCTGCACAACGAGGAGGGCGAGGTTTTTGTCGACACCATCCTGTTCGGCTCGGACAAGCTCAGTGTGATCTTCAGCTTCACGCGCTCCTATTTTTTCGTCAACGCGGCGGTTCCTTCCCAGTACGTGTTGTTCCTGCAGCAGCTGATGCCGGCCAAGCCGATCTCGGAAATCTACAGCGCGATGGGCCACAACAAGCACGGCAAGACCTATTACTTCCGCTGCGCCTACCGGCACATGACCAGCACCACGGACAAGTTCATTATCGCCCCCGGCATCAAGGGCATGGTGATGAGCGTGTTCACCCTGCCTTCCTACGACTTCGTGTTCAAGATCATCAAGGACCGCTTCACGCCGCCCAAGGAGATGACCCGGCAGCAGGTCGAGGAGAAGTACCGCCTGGTGAAACGCTGGGACCGGGCGGGACGGATGGCCGACACCCAGGAGTTCACCAACCTGGCGTTTGCCCGCGAGCGCTTCTCGGACGAGCTCATGGAGGAATTGCGCGAGGTCGCCCCGTCGATGATCGAGGAGCACGGCAAGGTGCTGATTGTCCGGCACGTCTATGTCGAACGGCGGATGACGCCGCTCAACCTCTACCTGCAGGAGGCCAGCGACGAGCAGGTGGTGGAGGTCATGGACGAGTACGGCAACGCGATAAAGCAGCTGGCCGCGGCGAACATCTTTCCCGGCGACATGTTGCTGAAAAACTTCGGCGTGACCCGTCACGGCCGGGTGGTGTTCTACGACTACGATGAAATCCAGCCACTGACCGAGTGCAATTTCCGCATAATTCCCCAGCCGCGGACCGAGGCCGAGGAGATGGCCAGCAAGCCCTGGTACACGGTTGGTCCCAACGATATTTTCCCCGAGGAGTTCCGCCTGTTTTTCTCCGGCAACCAGCGGGCGAGAAAGGTCTTCGACAGCATGCACAGTGAACTTTACCAGGCCGATTTCTGGCGTGGCCTGCAGGAGCAGGTGCGCAGCGGCTACATCGAGAGTTTCTTCCCCTATCGCCGAAAACTGCGCTTTGACCGGGGAGTGGTGGACTGATGTCGACGCTTTACCTGATCCGCCACGGCCAGGCGTCTTTCGGCACTGATGATTACGACCGCCTCTCCGACCGCGGGCGCCTGCAGGCGATGCGTACCGGTGAGTACTTCCAGCGCAGTGGAATCGCGTTCGATGCCATTTACAGCGGCAGCCTCAAGCGCCAGCGGGACACCGCAGGGCTGGTCATGCAGGCACAGCCCGCGGGTGGCGAACTGATCGTCGACCCGCGCTTCAACGAGATCGACAACGACGAACAGTTCGAGGCACTGGGGCCTTTCCTGGCGTCTCGCGATCCGGCTTTGGCTGAACTGCTGGCGCGCTCACACAGCGACAGCAAGTCCTACCAGAAAGTCCTCGCGGCGGTGTTCGAGTATTGGGTGAGCAATGACTGCAGTGAGTTCGGCATCCAGACCTGGGGGGAATTCAGTACCGGTGTGCGCTCCGCGATAGACGAACTCATGTCCCACAACGGCAGTGGCTGCACGGTAGCGGTATTCAGCTCAGGTGGAACCATAGCCAGTATCCTCGCCATGGCGCTGGGACTGGAGAGCACCGCGACCTACAAGCTCTACGAGCCCATGTTCAATTGCGCGATCAGCCAGCTGCTGTTCTCCGGTTCGCGCCTGTCACTGGCGAGCTTCAACGAGACTTCCCACTTGCGCCTGCTCGGCGTCGAGTATGGCGAGAGCCTGGTGAGCTACCGCTGAGACTGCAGTCGCAGGTGTAACCACTTGCCGGAGCGATACCGGGTGATCAGCATGACCGCCTTGAGGGCGAAGTCGAACAGGGTGGTGGCGAACATCCAGTAGACGGAAAATTCCAGGCTGACGAAGATGATGGCTGGAATAATTCTCCCCAGGATCATGCCCAGGGTGGTCGCGATCAGCGGGAAGCGGGTGTCACCGGCGCCGCGCAGGGCGCCGCCAAGTGTGATCTCGATAGCCATGACCGGCTGCGACAGGGCGATCAGGTATATGAATGCCGCGGTCAGGCTGATCGTCTCCGGATCGGAAATCATGAACTCGGCGAGTTCCCGGGCGTACACCGCCAGCAGCAGCGACAGCAGGCACATTGCTGCAATCGCCATTCTCAGCGCTCGCCAGCCTGCTGTAACTGCACCTTCCACGTTCTCCGCGCCCAGTTGCTGGCCGACCAGGGTCGCTGCTGCGAGGCCGAAACCAAACGCCACGACCAGGGAGAAGGAGACGATGGAAATGCCGATGCCGTAGGCGGCATAGGCGGCGGTACCGTAGTGACCGAGGAAGAGGAAGAAACCGAGCATGGCGATCTGGATGAAGCCCTGCTCGAGGACCGCGGGCGTGCCGATACTGATGAGCTGCCGGATCTGCGGTCGGTCGAGCACCCGGCGCTTTATCGCCTGCAACGAGAACATGCCACGCCACCAGCAGAACAGGAAAGCCAGGGCGGGTATTGCCGCCGCGAGTCCACCGCCTAGACCGACACCGGTAACCCCCAGGGCCGGGAGGCCCAAAGCACCGTAGGCGAAGCTGTAGGACAGCACGATGTTCAGCAGCACACTGGCAAGGAGAAACCACAGGGGCGTGATGACGTCACCCGTGGCGCGCAAGCCGGCGGCCAGCAGCATGTTAATGGAGATGAAGACCGCAAACAGGCCGTAGCAGAAAATGAAGTCGGATGCCTTCAGCGTGGTTTCCTGCTCGAGGCCGAAAAGGGCTGCTACCGGCAGGGAAAAGAGCACCAGAGGCACTGTAGTGAACGCCGAGAGTAGCAGGCAGAGAGCGAGGGAATTCCAGTTGGCCATGTTGGCCAGTTGTCGATTGCCCGCACCCCAGTGCCGGGAAATCAACGCCGTCGCAGCCACCGATAGTCCCATCATCATGGCCTGCACGAGAAAGAAGACACGGTGCCCGGTGGTTATGGCGGCTACCGCACCGGTGCCCAGGTCGGAAACGATCTTGATATGGGCAAACTGGACCGTGGTCAGCAACAGGTTGGAAACGATTGTCGGCCAGGCCAGTTGCCAGACACGTCGACTGTGCGAGCCTGTCGTGAGAGAATTTTCGCTTGCCATTGACGGGGCCTGCTCAGGCCGACTTTGCGAGAGCCCGACACTCCTTATGTCGGAAGCAGTCAGTGGTGTGGTCGTTGACCATGCCAGTTGCCTGCATGTGAGCGTAGATTATCGTGGAGCCGACGAAGCTGAAACCGCGCTTTTTCAGGTCCTTGCTGATGGCATCCGAGAGCAGTGTATTGGCGGGGACTTCCGCCAGGCTGTTCCAGCGGTTCTGGATTGGCTTGCCGTCGACGAAACCCCACATGTATTGGCTGAAGCTGCCGTGTTGAGCCTGGACCTCCAGGAAGGCCCGGGCGTTGCCGCGGGTGGCCCAGAGTTTGCGGCGATTGCGAATAAGCCCGGGGTTCTGCATGCAGCGTTCCAGCGCCGCGTCGCTCATGGTGGCAACCTTTTCCGGCTTGAAGCCATGGAAGGCCGACCTGTACGTCTCGCGCTTGCGCAGTACCGTGATCCAGGATAGCCCGGCCTGGGCACCCTCAAGTGTGAGGAATTCGAACAGTGTCAGGTCATCCCGGACCGGCACGCCCCACTCCTGGTCGTGATACTGGGTGTAGAGCGGGTCGTCGCCGCACCAGGTGCACCGTACAGTCATGGTTTTTATCTTGTCTTGGAACAGGGCGACCAAGTATGCGTTGGCGCCTGATAGCTGTCCAGTCGATGCGGTTTGGTCGTGCCGGAAACCAGCTTACTCACGTAATGAGAAATTGAAAGGAAAGTAGCGATGGAAGATTCGGTTGTACTGGAGACCCGGGAGGAGTGTTACAGAATTGTCCTGAAGCGGCCGGAACGCCACAACTCGCTGGGCGCTACGGAACTGGAATCACTGCACCGGGCACTGGACCTGGTGTCCGCCGATGTGAAAGCGCGGGCGCTGGTAATAACCGGCGCAGGGGACAAGACATTCTGTGCCGGCGCCTTCCTTGGTGACCTGGAGGCTGGAATAATCAGCGGCGATGATTTCCAGGCAATGACCGACAGGGTGGCCGCCCTGGCACTCCCCACGGTGGCAGTGCTGAACGGCAACCTGTTCGGCGGTGGAGTGGAACTGGCCTTGAGCTGCGATTTCAGGATTGCTGCACAGGGCATACGCATGCGCGTACCGGCCGCGGCCATCGGGCTTTGTTACCCACTGAACGGTATACGGCGTTTCGTCGAAAAATTGGGGGTGAATGCCGCCAAACGCCTCCTGGTAGGGGCCGAGGAACTGAATGCCGGGCAAATGCGGGACATCGGTTTTCTCTCCAGGGTGGTCGCACGGCAGGATCTGGCGCAAGCGGAAGCCGAGCAACTGGCCGGGCTGGCCGGGCTTGCGCCGCTGGCGGTGCGCAGCATGAATGAACTCATCGATGGCTTCGCCAGCGGGAACGCGGACAAGGCAACAGCCCTCGCACTGGTCGAACGCTGTCTCCAGTCGAATGACCTGAGAGAGGGGCTGGCGGCCGCCAGGGAAAAGCGGCCCGCGAGGTTTACCGGGGCCTGAGCACAGAGAGCGGCGCGAATTGCGGCTCTGCCTCCGCGGGACGACGTGAGATCGACTAGCGAGCCAGTGGCCCGGCGCTCGCCAGCTCCCGGTTGATCGCCAGCCAGGGAAGCGCCGTCTTGTTGAGAAAGGCGATGCCCGCCTGCTCGGTTTTCATCCGCGCGACCGTAGCGGCACAGTAAGCGTCCAGGCAGCTATCGGCGATAACACCGACACTGACCAGTCCCGGAAGCGGGTAACCGTCGACCGGACTGAGGGCATTGCCATAGCTTTCGCCATTAAAGGTGTATAGATGGTCAAAAACACCGCGCTGGGAGAAGCCGCGATCATTTACCTTGATTCGCCTGATAGTGGATTTGGCACCCAGCGGACTGCGCACCCCGATCAACCAGTTCGCCCCGTCCGGTTGCTTGCCAATGGTGACCGCATCCCGCGCGAGTTCGATGCATGCGTGCCTGACGCCATGCCTGACCAGAATGCTCCGCATGCAATCAAGGGCATAAGCGCGGGCACAGGCGTCGATATTGATCGACACTCCCGCCCTTGAAATGGCCACGCCGCGTTGGTCCAAAACCACGTGACTCCAGCCGACCCGGTTAAGTAACTCAGCGGTTTGAGACGGGGTAGCTACGAGCGTCCCGTTCTGGTAGAGGGACTTCAGTACGCTTGAGGTAGGGTCATAGACATTGTTGGTGGCAGCGCGCAGAGCGAGTACCAACTCGAACAGCCGTCGTGATTCGGCATCCAGTGCCGTGACATCGTCGGCCCCGGCTCTGGCGTTGATGGCTGTAATGAGGCTGTCTGGAGAATGTGCGCTGTACTTGTCGTTGATGCGCGCAAGTTCGGCGAAAAGTTGCGGAATAACCGAGTGCGCGAGATCTTCGGCGGCGCCAAGCGTCACCAGGCAGACACTGCCGAAGCCTTCTGTACGGGTGCGGTGCAGCATGAGATGTGTGCAACTCGGTGAGAAAAAAGTCAGGACTCAGCCCATGGTATTTGTCGGCGGGACAACTCGCAACTCGGAAGTGGCAGCCATGGGAAAGAGTGTGGCGACAGGGATCAGGACTTCGATGCGTGTCATCTCCTCGTCACTGGAATCCTCGAGCTTCGCTGACAGCAATTGACATAACTGCCGAGTAACCGCAAAGCCTGGGGTGGAAGTAGTGAGAATATCGAATTGGCGCGGAATCCCGACGCCATCATCACTGACACACAGCCGGTAGCAGGGCTGGTCATCTGGGGGAGCCTTGTCGGGCGCGAAGTATATTTCGACATAACCAACAGGCTCTCCATGCACAAAGGCGTGTCGAAGTGCGTTCTGATACAGCTCAAATATAATGACTGCCAGGGGTGATGCCAGATCTGCACGAAGCGGATCGTTACTGGCTCGATTGATGGTGACGATCTCGTTGACTCCAGTAGACCGGCCGCCATTTACAGTTCGTTCAAGCTCCGCCACGTAGTCATGGAGATTTACTGACAGGTGTCCGGTCTGGTAGGAGTAGGAGTTCTCGAGAGCACGAAGGCAGTCGAAGTATTTAGTGAAAGCATGCGTCTGTCGATCAGATTCGAGTGACACCTTAAAACAGGAGTCCACCAGATCCAGGGTCAACTGGTTCTGCTTGTGGACTGCAGCAATCACCTCGTCGTGGTATTCCTGTTCTTCAATAAATTCATTCTGCATCATTATGGATTTGTCGTGTAACTGATCGGCGAGTGTCAGGGCCGATAGGCGATCGAGGTTGATTTTGCGGATTTTTTGTAGTGCTAGGGCGATTAGGCAGAGTGCGAAAACGTACAAACAATATGCGTATTTCGTTCGCCACCTATTTGGGGAAACCGAAATGTCCACCACAGCAGGTTTCTTGCTCCATACCCCATTAGCATTGGCTCCTATTACAGTAAATTTATACGAACCAGGTATTAGGTGGCGATATATCGCTAGGCCATGATGATCTGCATACTGCCAATCATCATCAAAATTCGTTAGTCTAAATTTGTAAACATTGAATCTGGTGTCGATAAAATCGCTGATACTAAATTGAATTCTAAGTTCTGGCTCGCCTTCGGGGATAATTACTTTCGGCTGATTGTGTATAACATTACGATCATAAAGAACATGACCAGGGAGCGAGATGGAGTTTATGTGAACCTGGGGTGTATTACTTGAGACGTAAAAATTGTCAGGGGAAATTATGTTGTATCCGTGTACTCCTCCAAAAATCAGGCTTCCGTCCTTGGTTTGATAGTGGGATCCAAAGTTGAAATCATTGCCTTGAAGACCCGACGATCTTGTGAGACGTGCTGTAGGTCGGCCGTCCTTGTAGAAAATATAAATTCCACTATTGGTTGAAGCCCAAATATTTCCCGCTCGATCTTCATGCAAAGCGTATATGGTAAGCGTGGAGATGTTAAGGTCGCTCTTTAGGCGCGCTGTATAAATATTATTTTTCTCGCTAGATATGCGGCCGCTAGTAAATATTCCGTGATCTTTTGTTCCGAATAGAACTAGTCCATCGGAAGTTGAAAGTATTGAGAAAATAGTAGGAAATACTCCGGCCATTTCCCCGGAAAAACTGGCTCGCCGAAACTTGCGCTCTGAGGAGGAGTATATGTACAGATTTGTTTCCGATATAGCGACAAGAACCTTCTCTCTAGTTTCGTATATCCCTATAATGCCGGTCTCGTCAATTGAATCAACTTTGGTGAGTTCGTTGCTCTCGTTAACATAAAAGATCCCCTTGTTATAGCTTGCAATCCATATTCTAGAGTTGGAATCTAAAAATATTTTTGTGATAGACGCGTCAAAAAGATATTTTCTGAATGGTATTGAGGTGGATTTGTCTGATAAATTTGCGACTAGAACTCCCTCGCCTTCAAGCCCTAACCAGAGTTTGTCTCCTGATTGAAGCATGGTCATGATTTTGTTTGAAGGTAGTGAACTACTTATCCAATCCACAACGCTATGTTTTCCGTTGGATTTTTCGCGCAAGAATAGCCCATTGTAGGTTCCTACCCACAAGTTGCCGTCGATAGTCTCTTCAAAAGACTGAACATCACTATAGATAATAGAGTTTCTGGAGTTTGTGTTAACTATATTTTTCGGTGTGGCTAACTGATCGATGCCTTGGTAGGTTCCTATCCAGATGGGTTCATCAATAAGGATTTTAGTGATGTAGTTGTGTGATAAATCAGAATTTGAACGATCAAAATGATTTATTGGCACTCCTAGCCGATCTGTAACATAGATTCCATTATTAGTCCCCAATATGAAATTATCGTTTGTGGTCTGTATGTCGGTTATATAAGTGCCCCTATCTATCGCGGTAGATATTTTCTCGATAATTTCGAGATTCGATAAACTAATCCGGATAATCTCGTTAGATTTTGTGGCTATTAGCAAATGTCCGTGGGGAAGAGATTGTGCTGCGGTAATACTTAATTCATCTGGTAGTGAAAGCTTTCGTTGATGCGGAATTTCATCACTAAGTTCAATGTTATAGATAGTTTTTCTCGAAATTAGAGAGAAATTATCTGGTGAATGAGAAAAGCCGAAAATGATTTGCTCAGTCAATGAGCGCCGAATGCTTTGATTTATTATTGCGAGTGATTTATCGAACGTATAAGGTATGAACGAAACTCCCGTTTTTGTACTAACAGCAAAAAATGAGTCCGTTGAGAATAACAACTTGGCAGATCCAGATGTGAGATCGGTCTCGTTGGTCTCGAGAATTTCAAATTGATCTTGATCTTCGATCCAGCGGAGTATTGATCCGGATTGCATAACCAGAATAACCCGTTTCTCATGATCCTCTGTTATCCCCGAAATATTAGACCCAGAGGATTTATAGCGATCGTTAGTAAACGAGTATCTTCTAGAATTTGCTCCGTCAAATACATACGCTCCTTGCTGGGTTCCAATCCATAAATAATCCCCGCTATCTTTAAATATGCTGGTAATGGTTGGCTGTTCAATATAGTGATTAAGGCTGGAGCGTGTCAGCTGGAAATCGGGCAAGTTGGTATTTTCGGAAGTAAAACTATATGCGGGTGGGTAATGCCCAACTAGATAAAATGTGAGTAATTGTAGTGCGTATATTCTTGGTGAAGGCCTACGTAATACTGGAAAGATATCGATCAGATATGTAGACGTTGAATTTATCCAATTCGTGATAAATTCGTTCAATTTTTTCTTGTAGATATTCAATGTCTATCGAATTCCGTTTCGAATAAAATTCAAGATCTTCGCATATGTCGGTCACACCTGAAGCGCCAACATTCAAGCTCATAGATTTTATGGCGTGAATTGCTCCAGGAATAACGTCCAGATTTCCCGAATTCACCTCGTTCTGAATATGCTCCAGTTTTTCACTCATTTGTATTGAATAGTTGCTAAAAATTAGATCAATAAAATCGGGCCCGGCTTTCTCTGATAGTTTTAATATAGCGCCAATGGTTTCGTGATTTACATTTTCACTATTGAGCGAGAGTTGAGAAGTTGTTCGATTCGATGATTTGATCAGCCGATTATCGTTCGATAGCCGTTTCGGTACGCCGCTAATACAAGTCTCAATTTGCTCTATGGTGAACGGCTTGGATATATAATGATCCATACCTGATTCGAAGCATTGCGATACATCGTTGGCTTCAAGTCCCGCGGTTAATGCAACAATAGTGATGCTCGCTCTGTTTGTTTTGTCTTCAAGTGAGCGAATTTCCTTAGTTGCATCGAAACCATCTTTATTTGGCATCCGACAATCCATAAATATCATGTCGTAATCGCGCGCTTTATAGAGCTCTATCGCTTCGATACCGTCGTTTGCGATGTCGCAGGTGTGCCCAAGTAGTTTGAGTGTTTCAGAGAGGATGTGCTGGTTTGTTTCTACGTCCTCTGCTACAAGTATGTGATAGCTGTTTTTTTCTGTCCTATTGAAATCTCTTGTTTCATCTCTAGATAGTGATTTCGATTTTTTGGTGAAACTTTGCCGCAGGACTTCGTTCAGTGAATCTAGTTTGATTGGCGTGCTGAGTCTCGGCCAAGTCGGAAAAAAATCTGACTTGATTGGGCTATAGGCTGAGGTTAGAACTATGCCCCTGGATTCGGAGTTTAACCTTAGTAGTGTTTCGCGACCAATCATGTCCGGATGCTCAGAGACTTTTTCGCTTAATATAACAAAAACCTGGTTCAAGTTTTCGCTGCTATTCACATTCCGCTGAGAAGAATATCCTAAAAGTTCCAGGTGGCTCTGAATCATCTCATAGGCACTTTCGTCTTCGCACAATACATGAATCCTTTCTGGATGATTCGCTATAGGGATGTGGCGTTTACTATATTCAGTTGTAGGGATAGAGATTGTAAATGCGCTACCTTTGCCAGGCTGGGAGTTAACTTCTATTGAACCGCCCATCAATTCAACATATTGCTTTGATATTGATAGCCCTAACCCTGTTCCTCCATACTCCCGAGTAGTACTGCTGTCGGCTTGCGCAAAAGTTTCAAATATTTTTTCCTGGATATCAGGCTCCATTCCTATGCCGGTATCTCGTACAGTTAGGACTATTCTCGAATTATCTGCATTATTGCTATCAGCAATGAAAAAAGCCTCCAGTTTGACTTCACCTTTATGGGTAAACTTTATGGCGTTGCTTAGAAGATTCATTATCACTTGGCGGATTTTGGTAGGGTCCCCAACGATTAACTTCGGGATTGAGGTGTTATAACAGTTATACAGAGCTACCCCCTTGCGGTGTGCAGGTTCGCTTTGCAAGTAGCATGCCTCGTCCAGTAGAGAAACGAGGTCGAAGCTGGTTTTTTCAATTTCGACCTTCGAGGCTTCGACTTTAGAAAAATCTAGTAAATCATTTATTAAGACCAATAGTGACTTTCCGCTATTGTGGGCTGCTTGAGCAAACTGTCTTTGCTGCGGTGTTAGGGTCGTGTTTAGTAGAAGCTCCGTCATGCCAATCATCCCATGCATTGGAGTTCTAATCTCGTGCGTTACAGTCGCTAGAAATTTTGATTTTGCCGAGTTCGCTGTTTCCGCTACCGCGCGTGCTTTCTCCAGATCAATTGTTCGTTCTTCAACTTTTTTCTCAAGTTCCTTTTGTCTTTGAATAGCTTTTAGTTGTTGTAACTTGTGGCGACGGTAAAAGTAATACGCTGCTGTAGCAATAGATGCTAAATAAAAGCTATAGGCAAGATTGCTCTTCCAAGGTGGCGGATGTGCGTAAATGGGAATTTCTAATGCGTTCCAGTTCCACACACCACTTGGAGTTGAGGCTGCAAATTTTAATCGATATTCACCCGGAGGTAGCGTCGTGAACGAAGCGATGTGCGATTCATCAGAGATGATCCAGTCTGTTTGTAGGCCTTCAAGTCGATATGCATACTGCACTTGGCTTGGATTGAAGTAGTCGGCAGCGTATGTCTCAATCGTGATAAATTTGTCTTTGTAAGAAAGTTCAATTTTTCCTAGCTGGTAGAGCGGTTCGTCGAATTTCGCCGGTGCGTTCATGATTTTTATAGATGATATGTTGACTATGGGCGGAACGCCCCCTTCGTCGACAAAGCCACCTGGAATCACATTGAAGCCTTTGGGACCGCCAAAATAAATTGCGTTATCGTTTCCTTTGTAGGTGGCACCCATATTGAATTCGGTGCTTTGTAAGCCATCTTTTATGCCATATTTTGTTGTGGTTCCGGTTGTGACGTTTAGTCTGGTAATTCCACGATTATGTGAAAGCCATAGATTATTTTCAGAGTCACTTTGGATTCCATAGATATCAGAACTACTCAATCCAAGAGATTGAGAGTGGGATACAAAATTCGCTTCTAAAGACTTGCGATTCGCTTTTGGCCAGCTTATTAGTCCACCGCCTGACGAGCCTATCCAAAGGTTGCCATTTTCATCTTCGTGGAACGCCCAAATCAGGTTACTTGTAAGTCCCGTATCTACACCGGAGTCACTGAAAAATCTATTAAACGTTCCGAGCTTCGGATCAAATCTGTTCAGCCCAAATTCGGTACCGATCCAGATAAGGCCTAGAGAGTCCTCGTAGATGGAAATAACCATGTCATTACTTATGGAATCTCTGACTTCTGGCGAGTGCTGATAGGTCGATAAAAGTTCGCCTTTTTCAGTCATTGTGCTCAGACCGCCACCATACGTACCGACTAGAACGAGCCCAGATTTAGTCTTGAGAATAGAGGTGATTCCGTTCGCACCGATTGACTTAGGCTCAAATTTACTGTGGCGAAAAGTTTTTACTTGCTCCGACTCCAGGTCGAGTATGTTGAGTCCAGCGTTATAGGTTCCAATCCATAATGTTGAGTTATTACCCATAAGGCTCATAACTACCGAACTCGATATACTGGGATTAGAAAACTCATTAATCCACTCGAACGACATGTCCCCTGGGCGAAGACGATTTAGTCCGTTGTCTGTACCTACCCACAAACTCCCGTCACTGGTTTCCGCAAAGGCGTTGACACCATTGCCAGAAAGTTTGGTGTTGTTGGCATCAAATTTTGGAAATTTGACCTGATTTCCAGTTGTAAACCCGTATAGGGTTCCCATCCAATAAACTCCCTCTCGGGACTGATAAATACTGGATATTATGTTCGTAGGTAAGTTGGAACTAGCCTGAGTGATATTTACAAACGACTCATCTGTCGGGCTGTATAGATCTAATCCATCATAAGTTGCGATCCAAATTCGGTCGCTTCGGTCTTGGAACAAGTCAAATACCTTGTTGGAGGATAGCGAGGTCCTATCTGTCTCCACATGGGTATAGCTTACAATACTGTCCTCGCTTGGTCGGTAGCGAATGACTCCGTTGTCTCTTGTCGCGAGCCAGAGGGTATCGTCGGTCGTGGCTAGTGCACGAGTGATGGGGTAGTTGAGAAGTGCGTGGTCAAACACACTGGCAGTAAGGAGTGGTTTGACCCCTTGGTAGTCTAGTTTCAGGTGTACCAGGCCGGCTGCTTCTGTGCCAGCCCATATATCGCCTGACTGAGTCAGAGCAAAGTCATAGACGGCTCCTGTGTGCGGTATTGCGCCTGCCGCTGTTGTAAAATGCCAAAACGTATTGTCTTTTGGGTTAAAGACACTTATTCCATCCAAATACCCGAGCCATAAAACTTCAGACATTGAATCCCAATATACTGCGTAAATGCTGTTAGATAATGGTAGGTCTCGAACGTTTGGGTCGGCTTTTAAATGTAAGAAGTTATCGGTGGCGGAATTGTAGCGATTTAATCCACCACCTACTGTAGCAATCCATATATTTCCCGAACCATCTTCAGTGATTCTCGAAATCATATTCGATGAAATTGATGAAGCTTCGCCAGGGTTGTGGCGATAATTCTGCAGTTGGAGGCCAGTATACTTATTCAGGCCCTCTTGTGTGGCTAGCCAAAGAGCCCCTCTGGAATCCTGAAATGTCTGAGTAACGGTTTGTTGGGTGAGATCTTTTGAAAACGGAGCTTCGCGAAATTCTACTGCCAGTGTCGACGTTGGAATCGCGTAGACGACGGAGTGCGCTAGTGAGGCTAGTAACCAAATTGCCAGAATATAAATCGTTCGCATTTTAGTCGTATAGGTTCGATTTTGAGTTAATTCTTTAGGTCTCAGTATTCTCCTGATTATATCTACATCCACAAAAGACTATCAGCTATAAAAAACAAGGCCCTCGGAGATCCCCCGAGGGCCTTGCTACTTTGGTTTTCTTGTTTTGAGTCTTGGCAGTGGTTGTTTACCGCAGTCCCCACTTGTAGGCGGATTGGTCGGCGAAGCTTCTCAAGCCCCATTTGTAGGCAGTCTGATCTGAAAAGCTCCTCAGTCCCCATTTGTAGGCGGATTGGTCAGAAAAGCTTCTGAGTCCCCATTTGTACGCCGCCTGCTCAGAAAAATTCATGCTACCCCACTGGTAGTTAGCCGCCGCTGCATAACCCTGGTCACTACTTGCAGCTGAGCGGGACTCTGCGCTTGCCCACTTATAGCCTGCTTGTGAGGCGTTTGCGTGTGCCCATGCGGTGGTGTCGGACGCTGCATTGGTGTTCTTGGCCCATTTGTAGCCGGCGTTGCCGGATTGGGAGTAGGTGCGATCACTGGCGAGTGAGTGGCTGACCCGGTGAACCAAGGCATGGCTGGCGCCGGCAGCACCCGCTTCCTGGGTGTTGGTCTCAGCGAAGCTGTTGAAGGAGGTCAACAGGCCTACGGTAAGAACTGAGAGGGATGCAAGCTTCATGGCGGATTTGGTGTTCATTTTTGTATCGTCCTCTGGTCCGGGGGTCACCAGTTGTGACTCACTTCAAGAAATTGTCTGGCACATTGCGACCCGTTTCACATAGTACGAATCACGTCCTTGACTTTGTTATACGAGTAGTAGGTAGCTTTCTAAATGGGTAGAAATACCCAGTTTGGGGTAGTCATGCGGAGGGAATTTACGGCTGAATGCCAGAAGTAGATGGTAACTATATGATTTATATAGATATATCTACGTTTTTTGGGCTTATTCTTCGGTGGACAGCTGCTCGACTTTTTGTCGTTCCTGTTGATACAGCAGTTCCCATTGCAGCGCGGGGCTGGCGGGAGTAGGCACATTCGGGTCGAGCCGCTCGATATGCGCCTTGATGCCCCAAACCCGCGTATCGCTTGGACCTTTATTAGCAGTTTCGGGGGAGAGAACCTGTTCCATCTGGGGGAGGGTGATCTTGCCGCGCTCATCGACGATGGCAGGTCCCTCGAAGTGGCGTTTCATGGCGATATCCAGAGGCAGGTCGAGGCCAATATTGCCGCAAGCGCGTTCGCCGATCAGGACCGAGCGGATGATATTTATCTGGCCCTGTCCCTGCACGAAGGGGCTGTAGGCGAGCAGGCCATCGCGGTTGATGGCCGGGTCCGCCCCTGACATCAACTTGCACTTGACCTCGTCGGGGCCGAGGTCGGGCTCCAACTGCAACAGCAGGGCGGTAAGCCCCGAAACGACAGCCGCGGATTGCGATGAGCCAGTGAGTACCAACAAATTATCTTCAAGCAGGTATTCGGGGTGATCGAGTGGAAGGCTGGAGCCCGGGCGTACCAGCCCGGTGATGTGCCCCCCGGGGGCAACAATATCGGGTTTGATGTGCGCTTCAGGGGTAGGGCCACGGGAGGAGAAGTCGGGGATGTAATCGTCCGAGCGATCCAGTGGTGTCCATGAGTCGGTCACTGCGCCGACGGTAATAATGTATGGCGTATTGCCGGGTGACCCCACCGACATCAGCTCCGGCCCCTCATTGCCAGCCGCGGCTATGACAACGATACCCGCTGACCAGGCCTGCATAACGGCCTGGTTGATCGGGTCAAGGAAGTACGGCCAGCGGGGGCGCGCGGCGAAGGAGAGGTTGAGAATGCGTATGTTGTAGCGCTCGCGGTTATCAACTACCCACTGGATGCCGCGGACGATATCGAGCAGGGAGCCCTGTCCATCTTTGCTGAAGGCCTTGATGGGAATTATGCGGGCATCCGGCGCTATGCCCTGGTAAGCACCGGTTGGGGCGCCGTTGCGTTTGCTCTCCCCGCTGTTGGCCAGGGCGCTGATGAGATGCGTGCCGTGCCCACTCTCGTCGAAGGCTTCCCCCACTTCCGCACCGCTGATCGCGTCGTAGCGCATCGGAATTCGCGGCATCCCATGCGTGTTGTTGGCCAGCGCCGGGTGCTCCCAGAGTCCCGAATCGAGTACCGCTACGGTGACTCCTTCGCCGCGCACGCCCTGGCGGTGCAGTGCGCCCGCGCCGCTGAATTCACTGTAGTAATAGTCGTTAAGGTTCTCCCGGTAGGCGGGTAGCAGGCGTGCCTCGCAACCGCCGGTGAAGCCAACAGTGATATCAAACTCGCTCTGGGAAGGCGGCGCCCCGGTCGGGAAGTTGTCGAAATGCAATTGAAGGAGGCTGTTTTTTCCAGCGGCGATCTTCTCCGGGTGTTCGGGCACGTGCAGCTGGGGCGTTGTTTGCAGGGCTGCGGTGGTGAGCGGCTTCCCCTCCAGGGTGAGAGTGGAAAGTGCTCCGAGGTACTCCGGCCAGTCCAGCTCAAGGGAGCTGATTTCTACCGACTGGTCGCGCTTGTTGTAGAGCCGCCAGGCGAGCCCGTCTGGCAGGTAGCTGACCGCCACGGCGCCGGCAACCTCACAGCCCGGGTCGTCGGTCGCTGGCGTCGGCGGCTGGTCCTCCACAGCGAGGTCATCGATGTAGCGGGTGATCTTGCCAGAGGCGAGTACGCTATCCAGTTGCTCGCGGGTGAGTTGCGCTCCCACGGCGTCGATAATCGGCAACTGGTGGGTGGTCCGGCCGCCCGCCCTTGCCACTTCGTCGGCCAGCTCCTGCGCAGAAACACCCTGCAGCATTGTGATGAGCGGGGGCTCGGCGCCCGGTGCCAGGGCCCAGCATATCTGCGCTGTTGACCATAGCAGGAGGCCGGAGACAAGCTTGCGGACTGGCATTCGGCGTCAATCAGTACTGCTGTTGGCGGTTCTGCAACTCCGTGAGAAACGGTTGGCGCAGAATGTCGGGGACGTCTTCGGGATAAATTGGATGGGAAAAATAGTAGCCCTGCAGCAGGTCGCATTCCCGTTCAATCAGGAACTGCAGCTGTTCGGGCTGTTCTATACCCTCGGCAATCACCTCGAGTTTCAGGGTCTTGGCCAGGGCGATGATCGCCTCCACGATTGCGGCGCCGTCGGCAGTGTGGCTGTCGGCGACAAAGCTCTTGTCAATTTTCAGCGTGTCGATTGGAAAGCGCTTCAGGTAGCTCAGCGAGGAATAGCCGGTACCAAAATCATCGACGGCCAACTTGAGCCCCAGCGCCTTGAGTTTGCGCAATTTCTCGATGTTGGTGGAGGCGTCGGTCATGATCGCGCTTTCGGTGAGTTCCAGTTCCAGTCGCTCCGGCGCCAGTCCCGATGTGCGCAGAAACTCCTTGAGCCAATCCGGCAGGCGGCTCTGGTTGAACTGCAGCGGCGAGATATTCACGCAGATCGAAAATTGGGGCAGGCCGAGCGAGTCCCAGTACTGGCAGTGCCGGGAGACCTCGCCGAGCACCCACTCGCCCAGTTCGATAATCTGGCCGGTGCGCTCGGCCACGGGAATGAAATCGCCGGGCGGGACGATGCCCCGGGCCGGGTGCTTCCAGCGCACCAGGGCTTCCATGCTCACTACCTTGCCAGTGCGTGAATCCACCTGCGGCTGGTAGCGGAGTTCCAGTTCGTGGTTGCGCAGCGCGTGGCGCAGTTCCTCTTCCAGTTTGAGTTGCTCCACCGCCTGCGCATTCATCTTTTCATCGTAGAAACGGAAGCAGGCCCGCCCCTCGGCCTTCGCGGCATACATGGCGGTGTCGGCATTGCGCAGGAGGGTGTCCGGGTCCTCGCCGTCCTGCGGGAACAGGGCGATACCCACGCTGGGGGTCACCACCGGGTTGTGGGATTGCAGCGGAATCGGCTGGGAGAGAGTGTTCAGTATCCGTCGTGCTACCCGCTCGATCTGTCGCAGGTCGGATATATCCGAGAGCACCACGGTGAACTCGTCGCCGCCGAGGCGGGCGATCTCGGTATTCGACTCCTCGCCTTCCTGGGCGTTGTTGTCGGTGTAGTAGTTGATGGCGTCGTCTTCGCGCAGCTCGACGGTGAGGCGTTTCGCAATCTCCACCAGCAGACGGTCCCCGCGACCGTGGCCGATGGAGTCGTTGATGCGCTTGAAGTGGTCGAGGTCGATGAACATCAGTGCCGCGCCGGTGCCGTGGCGACGGCAGCGCTTGAGAATCCGGTTGAGCTGCTCGTTGAAGCTGCGGCGGTTGGGCAGGCTGGTCAGCGGATCGTAGTAGGCCAGGTAGCGCAGGCGGTCTTCCTGTCGCTTGAGCGCGTTGAAGGCGTCGCTGGCGCGCAGCATGTACTGCACATCGCGCCCCAGCAGCGTCCAGTTGACCGGTTTGGTCTTGTACTGCGTCGCGCCGGCCTCAAAGCCCCGGTCGATGGATTCTCGGTCATCGGAGCCGGTGACGATGAGGATGGGGATCGCTTCCCCCTGCGGCAACTGGCGGATCCGGCGACAGACTTCCAGGCCGTCCATGCCGGGCATTTCCACGTCGAGGAATACAAGGTCGGGGCGCTCGCGGACAAAGACGTCGATAGCCTCCACTCCGTTGCTTGCATCGACAACGCTCATGCCTTCGGATTCCAGGCACTGCCGCGTCAGGAGACGGACGTTAAAGTCGTCATCGCAAACCAGTATTTTTGCCCGCGGGAGCAGGCTGCCTTGAATGGTCATCGGTTCCGGTGGCCGTTGTTTCAGCGTCAAAATAGGCTACCACTCCGTGGAGCGGGCGCCTAGCGAAGATTGGCTGTTGCTGGAGTTCCTGTTTCAACGCCGCTCAGTGCAGCAGCGACTCCCTGCGTTTTGCCTGCTGTTCCTGGATGAAACGGGGCAGTTGTTGCAGCGGAAAAGCCGGGCTGTAAAAGAAGCCCTGCACCTGCTGGCAGTTGTTATCGCGCAGGAATTCGATTTGCTCGTAGGTCTCGGCTCCCTCGGCGATGACCAGCAGATCCATGCGCCGGCCCATCTCGATGATCATGTTACAGACCGCTGCCTGGTGTGCGTTGTGCGGCAGGTCGCGTACAAACCTGGCGTCGATTTTCAGGGCGGAGATGGGCAGCTCGGTCAGGTGGGACAGCTGCGAGAAGCCGGTACCGAAGTCATCCAGGGAGAAGGAGATGCCGAGCAGGCGCAGCTCGTCCATTTTATGCTGCAGCGCCTCGGGGCTTTTCAGTATGGTGGATTCGGTGAGTTCGAATTCCAGGCGCCCCGGGTCGGTGCCGGTGCGCTTGATGATTTCCTTGACGATGTCGACGAAGGGCTCGTCCTGGAACTGGTTGAAGGAAATGTTCACCGCGACGTCCACATTGCGGATGCCCTGCTCCTCCATCCATACCTGTGCCGAGCAGGCGTGCTGGATCACCTGGTAACCGATGGTTTTCAGCAGGCCCATGTCTTCACAGGTGCTGATGAACTCAGCCGGCAGTAACAGGCCGCGCTCGGGATGATTCCAGCGCAGCAGCGCCTCGAGCCCTACCAGTTGCCCGGTGTTGAGATCGATCCGCGGCTGGTAGTGCAGTTCGAACTGGTTCTTGCGCACCGCGTTGCGCAACTCCGCCGCGAGCGTGGAGTTGCCGCCCTGGTCAAAGGCCAGCTGTGCCGAGTAGCGGACGAACTTGTTGCCGCTGATACTCTTGGCCTGCAGCATCGCCGAGCGGGCGCACTCCACCAGTTCGGCGAAATCCTGGGCGTCATCCGGGAACATCGCCGCGCCGATACTGGCGTCTATTGAGACCTGCTGGTCGCTGAGAATCATCGGCACCGCTATCGATTTCAGCATTTTTTCCGCGATTTGCTGCACGTCGCCGGTATTGGCCACATCCTCCAGTACGATGGCGAATTCGTCGGCACCCATCCGGGCGATGCTGTCGGTACTGCGCAACTTGTTGAGCAGCCGCCGGGAAATGGTCTTGATCAGCAGGTCCCCATCAGCTTCGCCATAGTGGTCGTTGATGTTGGCGAACTGGTCCATGTTGATATACAGCAGGGCGGTGTTGAAGCCGTAGCGCCGGGAGCGGTCCATCGCCCTTTCGAGGTGGGCGCGGAAGCCGGCGCGGTTGAGTGCACCGGTCAGCGGGTCCCGGTGGGACAGCTGCTGGATCTGGTTTTCGGCGACACTGAGGCGGATGGTGTAGTCGAGTACCCGGTGTACCAGGCTGTCGTGGAGCTGGCTGCGCAGCAGGTAGTCACTGGCGCCCAACTCCCGCAGCTGGTCGAGCTGGCTGCGGTCCTCTTCGTCGGTAAGCAGGACGATGGGGGGGCAGGCGTCATTCTTCTGGGCGAGCCGCAGGAGGTACTCGGTCTCCGCGCCAAGTGCCATGATGACCAGGTCGATAGTCGGGTCGAGCAGGGTTTCCAGGGGGCGTTCGAGGGATTCCGGGGTGCGAACGGTGAAGCGTTTCGGGGTGGCGCGCTGCAGGCATTGGCTGAGAATCAGGTGATCTGCCTGATTCTCGGAAATGATCAACACCGTGAATTGCCCCACTACTGGCCCCTGAATTGCCGCCCCAATTTCGATGTGCCTGGGTGCTCGCCCGCGCACCCCGACCCACACCAACCGCTTATTCCTTATATAACATGAAGTTATACGGCAACATTCAATAAAATTCTAGTGATAGTTGGCAAATTTCAGTTAGGGTGGTGAAGGAGTGAGCGGAATCCGCCAATCCAGGCGGGCGGGCGCCGGTCGAGCGGCATCCCGCGGCTTAACCGCGGCATAATCTGTGGTAGACTCGCGCCCCCATTACCGCTCCCCTCAAGCTGTTATGAGCATAGCCTCGGAAAAACTCGAAGTCATTCGCCAGCAGGTTCAGCAACACCTGGATCACGCCGAACAACAGCGGCTTTCTCCCGCGCAGGAGGAGGCACTGAAGGAGCGGATCAAGGCGCGGCTGAAGCAGGAAAATGCCGTTATTGTCGCTCACTATTACACCTCGCCGGTGGTCCAGGCCCTGGCCGAGGAGACCGGCGGCTGTATCTCCGACTCCCTGGAGATGGCACGTTTCGGCCGCGACCATCCGGCGCAGACCCTGATCGTCGCCGGTGTGAAGTTCATGGGCGAGACGGCCAAGATTCTCACCCCGGAAAAGCGCGTGCTGATGCCGACCCTGGAAGCGACCTGCTCGCTGGATCTGGGTTGCCCGGTGGATGAGTTTTCCGCGTTCTGCGACCAGTACCCGGACCGCACGGTGGTGGTCTACGCCAACACTTCGGCGGCGGTCAAGGCGCGTGCGGACTGGGTGGTCACCTCGAGCATCGCCCTGGACGTGGCGGAGCACCTGGCGGAGCGGGGCGAGAAAATCATCTGGGCCCCCGACCAGCACCTGGGCAACTATGTGCGCCGCGAAACCGGTGCCGACATCCTGATGTGGGATGGCGCCTGCATCGTGCACGAGGAGTTCAAGGCTCGCGGTATTGCCGACCTCAAGGCGGTGTACCCGGATGCCGCGGTGCTGGTACACCCGGAATCACCGGAAGCGGTGCTGCAGCTGGCAGACCGGATCGGCTCGACCACGCAAATCATCCGCGCGGCGAAGGAGATGGACAACCGGCAGTTCATCGTCGCCACCGACCAGGGCATCTTCTACAAGATGCAGCAGGAAGCGCCGGACAAGGAGTTCATCATCGCGCCCACCGCGGGCGAGGGTGCGACCTGCCGCAGCTGCGCCAACTGCCCGTGGATGGCCATGAACGACCTCGAGTCGCTGGCCGCGGCCTTCGACCGCGTCGACAACGAGGTATTCGTCGACCCGGTACTGGGCGAGCAGGCGATGGTGCCACTGCGGCGCATGCTGGATTTTGCCGCCGAACTCAATGTGACGGTCAAGGGTAACGCCTGAACCGCGGCTAGAAGTTTTCCATCTGCTCGCGCATGGCGGCGATATCGGCCAGGCGCTGCTGAATCCGCGCGCTGGTGGGATAGTCGTTTTTCACCAGCTTCTGCGCGTACTCCAGTTGTTTCTGGGCCTGGTCCAGGTAGCCGTTGAGGATGAAATACTCGGCGCGCGACTGGTGCAGGCCGATAATATTGCCTGAGAGTCCCTGTACTTCCGCCAGCTCGTACCACAGCCCCGGGTCATTGCTCCGGCGCTTGCTCTGCGCCACCAGAACTTCTTCCGCGATATGCGCCTGCTGGTTGCGGGTCAGTGCCTTTGCATACTGCATGGTCAGCGGGTGGTTGCCCGGGTTGATGTCGAGCTGCCTGCGCAGGCCGGCGACGGCCTTCTCCGTCTCGCCCTGTTGCAACTGTATCTCGGCATTGGCGATGACGTATTCCAGCCGGCCCGGGTCGCCGGCCCAGATGCCGTCGAGCTCCAGGGCGGCTTCATCCGCCCGCCCGGCATCGATCAGCGCCAGCACCAGCCCGTAGCGCGAGGCCTCCGCGGAGCGCGGCGTGCCCTGCAGCTCGCCGCGGAAATGCTGTACTGCCTGCTCTGGCGTCTCGCTGAGCTGGTTGATCACGCGGGCGCGCATCAGGCGGAACTCGAGGCTGTCCGGGTGGACCTGCTTGGGGTACTGCCGGGCCCGGTTGCGGGTGTCCGCCACCCGGTTCTCTGACAGCGGGTGGCTGCGCAGGAATTCGGGGATGCGTTCGGCACTGGAGTAGCGCGAGGACTGCAGCATGCGTTCGAACATCGACGGGGCGGCGTAGGGATCCATGCCGGCGTCGACGATGGTCTGCATGCCGAGGCGGTCCGCCTCCTGTTCGTTCTGGCGACTGAAGCGCAGGGCGTTGTTCTGGGCCAGGGCCTGGGAGGCGCCGAGCGCCGCCATACCGGCGTCGCCGCCGGCGGTGGCCATGACCACCAGTCCGGCAAGCAGTGCGGCGAGGTTGATCGGCGTCTGGGTGCGCTGGTACTCCACGCCGCGGGAGAAATGGCGCTGGCTGAGGTGAGCGAGTTCGTGGGCCAGCACGGTGCCCAGCTCGTCCTCACTCTCCGCGTAGAGAAGCAGGCCGTTGTGCACGCCGATCACGCCGCCCGGCACGGCGAAGGCGTTGATGGTGGCGTTGTCGACGACCACCAGCTCGAGGCGGCGGTCGCTGAGCTGGCTGTGGCTGGCGAGACGGTAGATCAGGTTGTTCAGATACTCGTAGAGCAGGGGGTCGTCGACGGTCGGTACCTGGCTGCGGAAAATCTTCAGCCAGGTGCGGCCGATCTGGTGCTCGTATTCGGTCGAGAACAGGCTGGTGCTGGTATCGCCCAGGTTGGGCAGCTTGAGGCCCTCGGTCGCCGATTGCGCGTTGGCCTGGGGGGCGGCGAGGAGTGCGGCCAGCAGTAGCGGCAGCAGGCGGCGACTGCCCCTCGTGTGGTCGGGTGAATACTGCACTGGGTCGGGGTTGTTGATAGCGTTGAACCGTGAAAGCCTGATTGTAGCGCAGTCGATGAGCCTCCGAATACCGGCGGCGCCCCTGCTTCGATGCCCGCCGCGCAATGAAGTTCATTCCCTCATGTCGAATGGCTATACTCAGCGCTCTGATTTCTCTGCCGGATAGACGATGCAACAGCAGCAAGTGACCGAAGTCGACGCGCGGGGCCTGCAGTGCCCCATGCCCCTGCTCAAGGCCAAGCGCGCCCTCAACCAGCTTGCCAGCGGTGAACAGTTGCGGGTACTGGCGACGGACAGCGGTTCCTGGCGCGATTTTGCGGTGTTCTCCGAGCAGTCCGGTCACCTCCTGCTGGAGTCGCTGCACGAAGGCGAGGTCTACTCCTACCTCCTGCAAAAACGCTGAGCGGGGGGCACTGACAATGCTGGAAGTGTTCAAGAAGTGGTACCAGCGTTACCTGTTCGAAGAAGAGGCGGTCCTGCTGCTGGTCTTGCTGACCGGCGCGGTGGTCCTGCTGATGACCATCGGCAATATCCTCGCCCCCCTGCTGGCCTCCGTGGTTCTCGCCTACCTGATGCAGGGCTTGTCCGGGCAATTGCAGCGCCACGGTGTGCCCAACTGGCTGGGAGTGGCACTGGCCTACCTGGTGTTCATCGGGGTCTTTTTCGGTGTCACGCTGGGGCTGTTGCCGCTGGTCTGGCGCCAGCTGGCCTCGCTGGCGGGGGAATTCCCCCGCTACCTCGACCAGGGCAAGCAGTTGCTCCTGGTATTGCCGGAGCGCTATCCCGGCCTGGTCAGCAGTGAACAGATTGCCGGCATGATCTCCCTCGCCCAGACCGAGGCGGCGAGCCTCGGGCAGGTCGTGGTGACCCGTTCGCTGGCCTCCCTGCCGGGGGTGTTCTCGGTCATGATGTACATGGTCCTGATTCCCATCCTGGTGTTCTTCTTTCTCCGCGACCGCGCGCTGATTCTCGACTGGCTGGGTAGTTTCCTGCCCGAGCACCGGCCATTGTTGCGGCGTATCTGGGGCGAAATGGACCAGCAGATCGCCAACTACTCCCGTGGCAAGGTGCTCGAGATCATCATCGTCGGCGGGACCAGCTATTTCTGCTTCGCCTGGATAGAGTTGCGTTACGCAGCGCTGCTCGGCCTGCTGGTGGGGCTGTCGGTGATCATCCCCTATATCGGCGCGGCGCTGGTCACCGTGCCGGTGCTGGTGGTCGGCTTCTTCCAGTGGGGATTCACCAATGAATTCTATGTGCTTTGTGCTGTCTACCTGGTGATCCAGGCGTTGGACGGTAACGTGCTGGTTCCGATTCTGTTCTCAGAGGCGGTCAACCTGCATCCCGTGGCGATCATTATCGCGATCCTCTTCTTCGGCGGAATCTGGGGGCTCTGGGGCGTGTTTTTCGCCATACCCCTGGCAACCCTGATCAAGGCGGTGATTTATGCCTGGCCCTCGCGGCAGGACAATGCACCGCCGCCGCTGCCAGTCGAACAAACTTTGGAGTAATACATGAGTCAACGCCTGCTGCGGCCGTGGTATGCCGCGATCAGCGTTTTTGCCATCTCGCTGGTTCTCGCCGCCTGTGTGAGTCTGCCCCAGGGGGGCCTGGAGCCAGTCAAGAGCCCCAGCGACAGCCGGGACTACCGCTACCTGACGCTGGCCAACGGCCTCGAAGTGCTGCTGATATCCGACCCCAACACGCCGACAGCGGCCGCGGCGCTGGACGTGGCGACGGGTAGCGCCGACAACCCGGAGGGGCGCGACGGGCTGGCCCACTTCCTCGAGCACATGCTCTTCCTCGGTACGGAAAAGTACCCCGACCCCGCCGCCTACGAGGAGTTCATTACTGAGCACGGCGGCAACCGCAATGCGTACACCAGCTTCGAGAACACCAACTATTTCTTCGACATCGACGCGCCCTACCTGGACGAGGCGCTGGACCGCTTTGCCCAGTTCTTTGTCGCGCCGAAGTTCGATGCGGCCTATGTCGAGCGGGAGAAAAACGCCGTCGAGGCGGAGTACCAGATGGGCCTGAAGAGCGATGGCCGCCGTGGCCTCGATGTGCTGCAGGCGCTGATGAACCCGGAGCACCCTTTCAGCCGCTTCACGGTCGGCTCCCTGGAGAGCCTGGCGGATCGCCCCGAGAGCCAGGTGCGCGACGACCTGCTGGCCTTCTACGACAGCCATTACTCGGCCAACATCATGCGCCTGGTGGTGCTCGGCTCACAGCCGCTGGACCAGTTGCAGGCCATGGTCGAGCCGAGGTTCGCACCGGTGGTCAACAGGTCCCTGCCTGTGGGGGAAATCAGCCAGCCGATATTCCGCCCCGAGCAGTTGCCGATGTTTGTCGAAATCAAGCCGCAGGCCTCGTCACGGGAGCTGCAGGTAATGTTCCCCATCGCCGACTACCGGGAGCAGTACCACGCCCAGCCCCTGGCCTATCTCGGCAACCTCGTCGGGCATGAGGGCGAGGGCAGCCTGCTCTCGCAGCTGAAGGCCGAGGGCCTGGCGGAGAGCCTGGGGGCGGGCAGTGGCCTGCAGTGGCACGGCGGCGGCGTGTTCAGCGTGTCACTGACACTTACCGAGAAGGGGGTGGGGCAGCACGAGCGGATCCTGCAGTTGCTGTTCGGCTACATGGACATGCTGCGCGCGCAGGGGCCCAAGCGCTGGCTCTACGAGGAGCAGGCCCAGCTCGCCGACCTGGCCTTCCAGTTCAAGGAAAAGGGCAGCCCGATCAACTACGTCATGCAACTGGCGGACAGCATGCACACCTACGCGCCGCGCGATGTGCTGCGCGGCGGCTACATGATGGAGGACTACCAGAGCGACGTGTTGTCGGAGCTGATGGCGGCGATCAGCCCCGAGCGGGCGGTGGTGGTGTTGCAGGCCCCGAGTGCGCAGACCGACCGGCTCTCGCCCTATTACGGGACGCCCTACTCGGTACAGGCCCTGGCCGGGCAGGTGCCCGAGGCCTGGCGCCAGCCCCTCGCCGAGGAACTGTTCCAACTGCCGGCGCCGAACGACTTCATCGCCGAGGACGTCAGCCTGGTAAAACTGGACCCGCAGCTGCCGCAATTGCCGACGCAACTGGCCAGCGGCCCGCGCAGTGAGATCTGGTTCGCCCAGAATGGTGACTTCCGGGTTCCCCGCGGCGCCATGTACCTCAACTTCCGTTCGCCGCTGGTGGGGCAGAGCCCGGTCCAGGCGGCGCGAGCCGTTCTCTACACGGCCCTGCTCAAGGACCGGGTCAACGAGTACACCTACCCGGCATCGCTGGCGGGGCTGAATTTCAGCATCTACAAACATGCCCAGGGCATCAGCCTGCGCATCAGCGGCTACAACGACAAGCAGGCGCGCCTGCTCGAGGACCTGATCGAGGTGATTCGGCAGCCCGACTTCGACCGCCAGCGTTTCGCCGACCTGCGCGCCGACATGATCCGCTCGCTGCGCAACGTCTCGGCCCAGCCGCCCAGTCGCCAGGCGATGAACGACCTGCGCGAGGCGCTGCTCTACGGCGAGTGGGGTGAAGAGGTGCTGATCGGCGCACTGCAGCAGACCGCGCTCGGCGATGTCGAGCAGTACGCACAGGACTTCTGGCAAGGGGTGAGCGTACAGGCGCTGCTGTACGGCAACTATCACCGCGACAGTGTCGCCGCGCTCGAGAAGCAACTGCACAGGCTGTTGCCCGCGGGCCCGGCCGCTGCGCTGCCGCCGCTGAAAGTGCTCGATCTCGCGCCCGGCGAGTCGCTGCTGTATCCCGTGGACATCCACCATGAAGACGCCGTGCTGGCCTGGTACCTGCAAGCCAATGGCAATAGCTGGGAGGACAGGGCGGCGGCGGCCATGACCGGGCAACTGGTCAAGTCCGGCTTCTTCCAGCAATTGCGCACCGAGCAGCAACTCGGCTATGTCGTGTCGGCGTTTTCCTGGCCGCAGCTGGACGTCCCCGGCCTGGTGATGCTGATCCAGTCGCCGGTGGCCGACACCGCCGCCCTGGCGCAGGCCATGGACGCCTTCCTGCAACAGCTACCCGAGGGCCTGGACGCCGGGCAGTACGCCCGCAACCAGCAGGCCCTGCTCAACGAGGTGCTGCGCCCGGACGAGAACATGTGGCAGCGGGCGGAGTACTACTGGCAGTCCCTGGCACGCAAGCAGTTCGACTTCGATTCCCGCGAGCAACTCGGCAGGGCGGTGAGTGCACTAAGCTATGAGCAGTGGCTGGCCTACTTTGCAGAGCACTTTATCGAGCGGCGTCACTCCCTGCAGGTAGCGGCGCCCGGTGCCAGGGGGGCACTGCCCGGCGGTACGCAGCGTGTGGTGGAATCTGCGGAGAGCCTGAAGGACGGACACCGGGTCTACCTTGTCGAGTAGCCAAAGAGGGCGGGAAATTTCGCTCCAAACACAAGTTCTAAAATAGAACCAATATTCCAATCGAAGCCATTATGGGGTAGGGTGTTCGGGCGCTGCAGGTAGCGACCGGGCATTCCACGCTCTTCGCTCCCCAGTCAGACGGTGGTGCATGCGATAAAAGTTTCATAAAGGAACTATAAGTGCGGCACTCAATACGTTAACGACACGAGGTGAGCATGGAAGATCTGGATCCCATTGAAACCGAAGAGTGGCTGCAGTCGCTGGACGCGGTTATTCAGCATCAGGGCCTCGAGCGGGCCCGCTACCTGTTGATGGCACTCGGCCGCCACGGCCTGACCCAGCGGGTTGCCCTGCCATCGTCCATCGTTACACCTTTCGTCAACTCGATCGCCCCCGAGGACGAGCGGCGCATGCCCGGCGACCTGTTCATGGAGCGCCGGATTCGCTCGCTGGTGCGCTGGAACGCGCTGGCCATGGTGATGCGCGCCAACCGCAACAACGAGGGCCTGGGCGGGCACATCTCCAGTTTCTCCTCCAGTGCCACCCTCTACGACGTGGGCTACAACTATTTCTTCCGCGGCACCGATAACGGCCACCCCGGCGACCTGGTCTTCTACCAGGGGCACTCGGCGCCCGGCATGTACGCGCGCTCCTTCCTCGAGGGCCGCCTCAACGAGGAGCAGCTCGACAACTTCCGCCGCGAGGTGGACGGCAACGGCCTGTCCTCCTACCCGCACCCCTGGCTGATGCCGGAGTACTGGCAGTTCCCCACGGTCTCCATGGGCCTCGGGCCGATCCAGGCGATCTACCAGGCCCACGTGCTCAAGTACCAGCAAAGCCGCGGCCTGGTCGACCACCAGGACCGCAACATCTGGTGCTTCATGGGTGACGGCGAGTGCGACGAGCCGGAGTCCCTCGGCGCCATCGCCCTGGCCGGGCGGGAAAAACTCGGCAACCTGATCTTTGTCGTCAACTGCAACCTGCAGCGCCTCGACGGCCCGGTGCGCGGCAACGGCAAGATCATCCAGGAACTGGAGGGTGTCTTCCGCGGCGCCGGCTGGAACGTGATCAAGGTCATCTGGGGCCGCAAGTGGGATCCGCTGCTGCAGAAGGACGAGTCCGGCCTGCTGCGCCAGCGCATGGACGAGGTCTGCGACGGCGAGTTGCAGAACTACAAGTACAACGGCGGCGCCTACACCCGCGAGCACTTCTTCGGCAAATACCCGGAGACCCTGAAGCTGGTGGAGGACCTCTCCGACGAGGACATCATGTACCTCAACCGCGGCGGCCACGACCCCTACAAGGTCTACGCGGCCTACGCCGAGGCGGTCGCCGAGACGGAGCGGCCCACGGTGGTGCTCGCCATGACCGTGAAGGGCTACGGCATGGGCGAGGCGGGGGAGGCCAACAACGAAACCCACTCGCTGAAAAAGCTCGACATGGAAAGCCTCAAGGCCTTCCGCGATCGCTTCGGCATACCGCTCAAGGACTCCGAACTGGCCGAGGTGCCTTACTACCGACCCGACCCGGAAAGCCCGGAAATGCGCTACATGCGCGAGAGCAGGGCGGAACTGGGCGGCATGATCCCGGTGCGCCGCAACCGCATGGAAAAGCTGAAGACCCCGCCGCTGCCGGCCTTTGCCAAGCAGCTGGAAAGCAGTGGCAAGCGCGAGATCTCCACCACCATGGCCTTTGTCCGGGTGTTGTCGAACCTGGTGAAGGACAAGGCCATCGGCGAGCGCGTCGTGCCGATCGTACCCGACGAGGCGCGCACCTTCGGCATGGAGGGCATGTTCCGCCAACTGGGGATCTACTCCTCGGTGGGGCAGCGCTACACCCCGCAGGACGCCGGCCAGATCATGTTCTACAAGGAGGACATCAAGGGCCAGATCCTCGAGGAGGGTATCAACGAAGCCGGTGCCTTCTCTGCCTGGCTGGCGGCCGCGACCTCCTACAGCACCTCCAACTACCCGATGGTGCCGTTCTACATCTTCTACTCCATGTTCGGGTTCCAGCGCATTGGCGACCTGGCGTGGGCGGCGGGTGACTGCCAGGCCCGGGGTTTCCTTATCGGCGCCACTTCCGGCCGCACCACTCTCAACGGCGAGGGCCTGCAGCACCAGGACGGCCACAGCCACCTGGCGGCGAGCACCATTCCCAACTGCGTCAGCTACGACCCGACTTACAGCTACGAGCTGGCGGTGATCATCCAGGACGGTCTGCACCGCATGTATGAACTGGGCGAGAACAAGTTCTACTACATCACCACGATGAACGAGAACTACTACCACCCGGAGATGCCGGAGGGCGCCGAAGAGGGCATCATCAAGGGCATGTATCGCTTGCACCAGAGCCCGGCCCGGCACAAGCTGCGGGTCCAGCTGATGGGCTCCGGCAGCATCCTGCGCGAGGTCGAGGCGGCCGCGGAAATCCTCGAGTCGAAGTACAAGGTCGCGGCGGACATCTGGAGCCTCACCTCGGTGAACGAGCTGCAGCGTGAGGGCAAGGCCGTGCAGCGCTGGAACATGCTGCATCCCGAGGAGGAGCCGCGAGTGCCCTACATCACCCGGCAGCTGCAGGACGCGGCGGGGCCGGTCATCGCCGCCACCGATTACATGAAGATCTACACCGACCAGCTGCGGGAGTTCATCCCCGGCCGCTACACGGTGCTCGGTACCGACGGTTACGGTCGTTCCGATACCCGTGCCAAGCTGCGCAATTTCTTCGAGGTCAGCCGCGATTTCGTCGTGCTGGCGGCGCTGAAAGCACTGGCCGACGACGGCAGCATCGAAGCGGCCAGGGTCGCCGCGGCGATGAAGGAGCTGAATATCCCGGCCGACAAGGTCGATCCGTTAACCGTTTGATCAGGGGAGAGTTGCAATGGCGAATGAGCAAGTAACCGTTCCCGATATCGGTGGCGGTGAGGCGGAAGTCATCGAGATCCTGGTAAAGGTCGGCGATGAGATAGGCCTGGAACAGGGGCTGGTGGTGCTGGAGTCGGACAAGGCGTCGATGGAGATTCCCTCGACGGCGGCGGGCAAGGTGCTGGAAATACTCGTGTCCGAGGGCCAGCAACTGGCCGAGGGCGCCCCGATCCTGGTGGTGGCAAGCGCCGCCGGGGGCGACACTGCAAGCGCGGATGTAACGCCGGCGGCGCCCGAGCCCGAGCCGCAACAGGCTGAGGCCAGCGCGGCGGAGGACACAGCCCCGGTCGCCGCGGCGACGCCCGCGGGCAGCAGTTCCCAGGTAGTGCCAGTGCCGGACATTGGCACCGACGGAGAAGTGGACCTGGTGGAAATCACCGTCGCGGTTGGCGACAGGGTGGCGGAGGGAGACTCCCTGGTGGTGCTGGAGTCCGACAAGGCTTCCATGGAAGTGCCGTCCCCGGCAGCCGGGGAAGTGCTGGAGATCCTGGTAAAAGAGGGGCAGAAGGTCAGCCAGGGCAGCGAATTGCTGTTGCTGGAAGTGGCGGGCGCGACTCCCTCCAGCGACCCGGGGCCAACGCCCGCGCCTGCCGCCGAGCCACAGGCGCCGGAAAAAGCGGCGCCCGCCAAGCCCTCGCCTCCTGCTGCCACCGCGCCGGCCCCCGCGGCGACTGCGGCGGGCAGGTCAGCCTACGCCGGCCCGGCCGTGCGCAAACTGGCCAGGGAGTTCGGTATCGATCTCGGCCAGGTCAAGGCTTCCGGCCCCCGGGGCCGTATCCTCAAGGAGGATTTGCACGCCTTTTCGCAAGAGCGCATGCGCACACCCGCGGCGGCGGTCGCCGGTGCGGGTATTCCCCAGGTTCCCGAGGTGGACTTTGCCCGCTTCGGTGAGGTCGAGGTTACCGAGCGCAGCAAGCTCGACAAACTCACCGCCGACAACATGCAGCGCAGTTGGCTCAATGTGCCCCACGTCACCCAGTACGACGATGCGGACGTCACCGAACTTGAGGCTTTCCGCGCCTCGCTGAAGAAGGAGGCGGAAAAGCGCGGCACCCGCGTCACGCCCCTGCCCTTCCTGCTCAAGGCCTGCGCCGTGGCGCTCAAGGACAATCCCCGGTTTCTCACCTCGCTGGCGGACGGCGGCAAGTCCCTGGTGTTCAAGAAATACGTGCATATCGGCATCGCCGTGGATACCCCCGCAGGCCTGCTGGTGCCGGTGATCCGCGATGTCGACAAGAAAGGTATCTGGGAACTGTCCGAGGAAGTGCTGGACCTTGCCGACAAGGCGCGCGAGCGCAAGCTGACTGCGGCCCAGATGCAGGGCGGCTGTTTCACCATCTCCAGCCTCGGTGCGATCGGGGGTACCGGTTTCTCGCCCATCATCAATACCCCGGAGGTGGGCATACTCGGAGTATCGCGCACCCGGACGGCGCCGGTCTGGGACGGCGAGGCCTTTGTGCCGCGGCAGATGCTGCCGGTATCGCTCTCCTATGACCACCGGGTGGTCAATGGTGCCGATGCGGGGCGCTTCCTGACCCAGGTTGTCAGTCTGCTGGGCGATATTCGCGGCGCGATCCTCTGATGGCGCCACGGGCCCAGGCCGCTGGCGGCGGGGCCTGTGGCGCGCTCGACTGGCGCTCGCCTCACCAATTTGGTGCCCTTGGCATGGTTTCTGCTAATTTTCCGTAAAGGCCTCTGACAAAAGCGGACAAAACATGGCAGAGCAACTGCCTGACTGGTGTGAGGCATTTCTGCAGACGCACAGCCTGACACCTGACTACCTCAGCAGCGCACAGAAATGGTTCGACCCCATGGCGCGGGAGATTGCCGGGCACCATTCTGGTGCTGGCCGGGCCAGCTTGTTGTGCCTCAACGGCAGCCAGGGTTCCGGCAAGTCCACCCTCTGCGACTACCTGTTGGCCTTCCTCGCCCAGGAGTGCGGGCTGCGCAGCATCGCGCTGTCGCTCGATGATTTCTACCTGACCCTTGCCGAGCGCAGTGAGCTCGGGCGCAGCGTTCACCCCCTGCTGCGCACCCGCGGGGTACCGGGCACCCACGACATGGCACTTCTGCTCGCCACGGTGGAGGCACTGCTGGCCGGGGACGCCGTGCGGGTGCCGCGTTTCGACAAGGCCAGGGACGATCGCCGGCCGGAAGCTGACTGGGACGAGGTCGCCGCGGGCGTCGACCTGGTGCTGCTCGAGGGCTGGTGCATGGGGGCGACGCCACAGAGCGACCAGGAGCTGATTCGCCCAGTCAATACGCTCGAGGCGGATGAGGACGCCAGCGGCGTCTGGCGCGAGTATGTCAACGGGGTGCTGGCGCGCGATTTTCCGCCCGTATACGCCCTCGCAGACCGCTGGATGATGCTGCAGGCGCCGTCCTTCGACTGCGTTTACGGCTGGCGCCTTGAGCAGGAGCAGAAACTGGCTGCCAGTCGGAGCGGCGCCGGGGTGATGGGCGAGGAGGAGGTGGCGCGGTTCATCCAGTTCTACCAGCGGCTGACCGAGCACTGCCTGCGCACCCTGCCGCCGAAGGTCAACCACCTTTTTTCCCTCGACGGGCAGCGAAGCATCCAGTCGCACACCTATACTGAGGGTGTGAGGGTATGACTGTGGGAGTGCGCGTGGCGTCGGCGAAGGGCCTGTTGATTTTCACCGATATGGACGGCTCCCTGCTGGATCATCACGATTACGGCTTCGCGCCGGCAAAACCCCTGCTGGACTGGTTGCGCACGGCGGCGGTGCCAGTGATTCCCAACACCAGCAAGACCCGGGCGGAGCTCGATGTCCTGCGCAAGGCAATTGGCAGCGAGCACCCCTTCATTGTCGAGAACGGCGCGGCGGTGTTTATCCCCCAGGGCTATTTCCCGGCACAGCCACAGGGCACCACTGCGGTGGGCGACTACTGGGTGTGCGAAATGTCCGCGCCGCGCCAGCACTGGCTGGATGTACTGGCCGAACTCGAGGCCGGCTTTGCCGGCGAGTTCACCTCCTTCCAGCGCGAGGGCGCGCAGGGTGTCGCGGCGCTGACCGGGCTCAGTCCCGCGGCGGCGGCACTGGCCAACCAGCGCGAATACAGTGAGCCCGTCGCCTGGCTGGGTAGCCCTGAGCGGCGCGAGGAGTTTATCGCGGCCCTGCGCGAGCGCGCTGCCAATCCACTGCAGGGCGGGCGTTTCCTGACTCTCGCCGGTGACTGCGACAAGGGGCGGGCGCTGAGCTGGTTGTGTGACGCCTACCGCGGGGCGGGATACCCGGCCCCGCTGCACGCTATCGCCATCGGTGACAGTGGCAACGACATCGCGATGCTCGAAGCGGCGGAGAGCGCGCTGGTCATACGCTCGCCCGCGCACAAGTTTCCGCCACTGCACAGAACCAAAAATACAACTTACAGCACCGGCTACGGACCCGCAGGCTGGGCCGAAGGTGTAAGCCAATGGCTGGAAGCCATGGGCGTGCATCCCGCATATACAGAGGAACGATAATAATGGGCGACTTCTACCAGAACGGCATCATCACCACGCTGCACAACCTGTCCCACCGCTCGCTCGACGACCTGGAGCGGGAGCTGACCGAATTTTCCCGCGAGCGGCCCATGGGGCTGATCCTGCCCTCGCTGTACTCGGAACTCGAAGGCGAGGCCCTGCCGGCGATGCTGGAGGAGCTGGCGCCGGCAAAGTATCTCTCGCAGATCGTGATCGGGCTCGATCGCGCCGACGAGGACCAGTACCGCAGCGCCCTGAAGTTTTTCGACCGCCTGCCCCAGCATCACCGGGTGCTGTGGAATGACGGGCCGCGCCTCAAGGCGCTGGATGCGCAGTTGCGCGAACAGGACCTCGCGCCGCGCGAGATGGGCAAGGGTCGCAACGTCTGGTACTGCATGGGCTATGTACTCGCCTCCGGCAAGGCCGAGTCGGTCGCCCTGCACGACTGCGACATCACCACCTACGAGCGCTCCCTGCTGGCCCGCCTGATCTATCCGGTGGCGCACCCGCGCTTCAACTACGAGTTCTGCAAGGGTTATTACGCCCGGGTCGCCGGCGGCAAGATCAACGGCCGCGTCAGCCGCCTGCTGGTCACCCCGCTGCTGCGGGCGCTGAAGAAAATCCTCGGTGAGATGGAGTACATCGAGTACATGGACAGCTTCCGCTATCCGCTGGCGGGGGAGTTTTCCTTCCGCAGGGACGTACTCAACGACATCCGTATTCCCAGCGACTGGGGGCTGGAAATCGGTGTGCTCTCGGAGATGTACCGCAACTTCGCCAACAACCGCCTGTGCCAGGCGGATATCGCCGATGTCTACGATCACAAGCACCAGGACCTGTCCGCGGACAACGACCAGGGCGGGCTGTCCAAGATGTCCATCGATATCGCCAAGGCCCTGTTCCGCAAGCTGGCAACCCGCGGCATTACCTTCAATACCGAGACCTTCCGCTCACTCAAGGCCACCTACTACCGGATCGCCCTGGATTTTGTCGAGACCTACCACAACGACGCGGTGATGAACGGCCTGTCTCTGGATATCCATGCCGAGGAGCAGGCGGTGGAGCTGTTTGCCGAGAACATCATGAAAGCGGGCGAGGCGTTCCTCGATCGCCCGATGGAGCGTCCTTTCATTCCCAGCTGGAGCCGGGTGATCAGTGCGATCCCCGATGTGCTGCAGCAGTTGCGGGACGCGGTGGAAGCCGATTACGAGGAATTCGGTAGCCAAGGGAGGCGCCATGTCGCAGCCAACTGACCCCGCTGCACAACTGCTCGACCGGGTGCTGCTGCACCTGACCACGATCTACCACGCCACAGAGCTGACACAGCCGCTGCCCGATCTCGCCGCTGACATCCTGCAGATCATGCGGCTGGAAGACGGCGGCCAACCCCCGGTGCCCCACGTCAACAGCTGGAACCAGCGCGACAACATTGTCATCACCTACGGCGACAGCCTGCTGGCCGGGGATGAAAAACCGCTGGCCACCCTGAAGTCCTTTTTCGACAGCCACGGCGACGGACTGTTCACCGGGGTGCATATCCTGCCCTTCTACCCCTGGAGTTCCGACGATGGCTTTGCCGTGCTCGACTACTCCAGCGTCAACGAATTTCTCGGCGACTGGAGCGATATCCAGGCCATCGCCGGGGACTACAACCTGATGGCCGACCTGGTGATCAACCACTGCTCCAGCCGCAGCCTCTGGTTCGAGAACTTCCAGCGCGGGATGGACCCGGGCCGGGACTACTTCTACACCGTGGCCCCGGACGCGGACCTGCGCGATGTCGTCCGGCCGCGCACCTCGCCGCTGTTGCGGGAAGTAGAGACCAGCGAGGGGACGCAGTACGTGTGGTGTACCTTCAGCCACGACCAGGTCGATCTCGATTTCCGCAACCCGGAGGTGCTCAAGCAGTTCGTGCAGATCGTGCGCCACTACATGGACAACGGGGTGCGCATCTTCCGTCTCGACGCGGTGGCCTTCCTCTGGAAAATCCCAGGTACCACCTGCCTCAACCTGGATGAAACCCACGAGGTCGTCCGCCTGTTCCGGACCCTGGTGGAACACGCGAGCCCCGGGACCTTGCTGATCACCGAGACCAATATTCCCAACCGGGAGAATCTCTCCTATTTCGGCAACGCCAACGAGGCCCACGCGATCTACAACTTCTCCCTGCCGCCGCTGCTGGTGAACACCCTGGTGACGGGCAACAACAGTCACTTCAAGACCTGGCTGATGAGCATGCCGCCGGCGCAGAACGGCACTTTCTATTTCAACTTCATCGCCTCCCACGACGGCATCGGCCTGCGCCCGGCGGAGGGCCTGCTGTCGGACGAGGAACTGGCACAACTGGTGGCGGTGATGGAGCGTTTCGGCGGGCACGTGTCCTTCCGCGCCCTGGAGAACGGCGAGAGCAAGCCCTACGAGATCAACATCTCCCTGTTCGACGCGCTGCAGGGCACCCTGTCCGGGCCCGACACCTGGGGTATCGATCGTTTCATCTGCGCCCATGCGGTCATGCTCGGCCTGGAGGGCGTGCCGGGCATTTATCTCCACAGCCTGCTGGGCACCCGCAACGATTACCAGCGGCTGGAAAATACCGGGCAGTATCGCAGTATCAACCGGCACCAGTGGAACTACCCGGAGCTGGAATCCCTGCTGGCCCGCGAGGATACCACCCATGCCCAGGTCTTCCGCCGGCTCAAGGGCCTGCTCGCCATTCGCCAGAAACAGGCCGCCTTCCATCCCAACGCCACCCAGTTCACCCTCCACCTGGGTGACGCCATCTGCGGGTTCTGGCGCCAGAGCATGGATAGGCGCCAGAGCATCTTCTGCATCAGCAATATCAGCGCCGAGGTGATCCCGCTGGCGCTCTCGGATATCAACCTGATCGGCACCGATGACTGGGTGGACCTGATCAGTGGCGCGCACTTCCAGACCCGGGAGGAGGTGGTGGATCTGCAGCCCTACCAGACCCTGTGGATAACCAATGCCGAGGATCACAGCGGCATGGTTTCAGCCTGAATCCGGCGCGGGTTGCTGTGTTAGAATTTGCGCAGTCAGAAGCAGTCCCCGGTGACTTGCGGCAGTACCGCGGGCGCCACGTACCAGAGTCATTACCAGGAAGCAAAAAGCAATGATCATCAACCCCCGTGTTCGCGGTTTTCTCTGTACCACCACCCACCCGCTTGGCTGTGAGGCCAACGTCAAGCGGCAGATCGATTACGTAGAGAGCAAGGGGCCCATCGCGGGTGGCCCGAAGCGGGTGCTGGTGATTGGCGCCTCCACCGGCTACGGCCTGGCCTCGCGCATCAGCGCTGCCTTTGGCGCCGGCGCCGCTACACTGGGTATCTTCTTCGAGAAGGAAGGCACAGAGAAAAAGCCGGGCACCGCGGGCTGGTACAACTCTGCGGCGTTCCACAAATTTGCCGAAGCGAAGGGGCTGTACGCGAAGAGCATCAACGGCGACGCTTTCTCCGACGAGATCAAGCAGAAAACCATCGAGACCATCAAGGCCGACCTCGGCCAGGTAGACCTGGTCGTCTACAGCCTGGCTGCGCCCCGTCGACAGCACCCCGTAACCGGCGTTATCCACAATTCGACGCTCAAGCCCATTGGCAATGATTGCGTGCAGAAAGGCGTCAACACCGATAAAGAGGAAGTCCAGGACTTCCATATGGAAGCCGCCACCCAGGATGAAATCGACAACACCGTTGCGGTGATGGGCGGTGAAGACTGGCAGATGTGGATCGAGGCCCTCGATGCAGCCGGCGTTCTGGCTGACGGGGCCAAGACCACGGCATATACCTATATTGGTGAAAAGCTGACCTGGGACATCTACTGGCACGGCACCATTGGTGCGGCCAAGAAGGATCTCGACAAGCGGGTTATCGATATCCGCGAGCGGCTCGCCGCGAAAGGTGGTGATGCACGGGTCTCCGTACTCAAGGCAGTCGTCACCCAGGCCAGTGCCGCGATTCCCGCCATGCCGATCTACCTGGCGTTGTTGTTCAAGGTGATGAAAGAGCAGGGCGTGCATGAGGGGTGTATCGAGCAGGTGGATGGCCTGTTCCGCGAGTCCCTTTACAGCGATGCCCCTTATCTCGACGAGGAAGGCCGCCTGCGCGCGGACCGCAAGGAACTGCAGCCCGAGATACAGGACGCTGTGGCGGCCCTCTGGGACGGCATCAGCACCGAGAACCTGCGCCAGCGCTCGGACTTCGAAGGCTACCGCCGCGAATTCCTCCAGCTGTTCGGCTTTGAAGTGGACGGCGTGGACTACGAGGCCGATGTCGACCCGGTCGTGCCGATATCCAACCTGGTTTGAGGTGCTCCCGGTAAGCTCGCCAGCCTGTCCTGAGCTCCGGTCGGCAGTCATCGTAGCCACCGGAAGGGGGGTGTGTGCCGTGATGTTGAGGTGTCCCTGACCGTGCTCGAGCATGGAGTCCCATACCGCCTCAGTCCCCGGGTACGGCGTATCGTCGCCCCCAACCCGGGGGTGATGACCGGCGCGGGCACCAATACCTACCTGCTGGGCGAGGAGCAGGTGGCTGTCATCGACCCCGGACCGGCCATTCCCTCCCATATCGATGCCATTCTCGAGGCTGCAGCAGGCCGGCTCAGCTGGATCATCTGTACCCATACCCACCGGGACCACTCCCCGGCGGCACTGCCGCTGGCGGAGGCTACCGGTGCAGCCGTGCTCGGGGCCCTGCCGGGGGACAGCATCTCCCAGGACGAAAGCTTCAGGCCGACCCGGCTGCTCAGCGACAACACCCTGATTCAGTCAGCCGAATTCGCCCTGCGCGCCATCCACACCCCGGGCCATGTCAGCAACCATTACTGTTTCCTGCTGGAAGAGGAGGGCATGCTCTTCGCCGGTGATCACGTGATGAACGGCTCGACGGTGGTGATCATTCCGCCCAGTGGCGACATGCAGGCCTATATCCATTCCCTGCAACGGCTGCTGGAATTTCCGCTGCAGGTGATCGCGCCGGGTCACGGCGAACTCATTCACGCGGCGCGCGAGGAGATCGCCGGGCTGGTGGCTCACCGCCTGCGGCGGGAAGCCAAGGTGCTGGCGGGCCTGCGCAGCACCGGGGGCTGTGATATCGGCAACCTGGTCAAGGTCGTCTACGACGATGTCGACAGCGCCCTGCACCAGGTTGCCCGGCTGTCCCTGACTGCGCACCTGATCAAGCTCGAGCGCGAGGGACAGGTAACTTTGTGCGCGACCGAGAGCTACTGGGAAGTCGTGACGAGGGAATAGCGGGGGCACAATCGGCCCTCAACCCTGCTACAATGGCGCCGGTTCGGGCGCGCGGGGCTTCAGTCGCGCCCGGGATTATCCTAAGCGTTCGGGTCGGGCATGAAGAAAATCGGCGAGCTGCTGGTAGAGCGGGGCAAAATCTCGGAACGCGATCTCGAGCGCACGCTGCTTGCGCAAAGCGAGATGGGCGACATGTTCGGGCAGGTCCTGGTGAAACTGGGGCTGGTATCCGAGCTCGACTTTGCCCAGGTGCTCAGCGAGCAACTGGCAATCCCTCTTTACACCTCTTCCGATTATCCCGAGGAGCCGATTGCACTCGACGGCCTGTCCCTCGATTTCCTGTTCAGCAATGCGCTGGTCCCGGTGCGCGCCGCGGATGACGGACTGACCTTCGCCGCGACCGTCCCCCAGGACCCCTTCCTCGGCAAGGCCCTGCGCCTGGCTCTCGACAGGCCGGTTAGCGTCGTGCTCGGCCTGGAGAGCGATATCAACCGGGCCCTGCAGGTGTATGCGGGTACGGATGCCGGTGAGGGGGAAGACGAACTCAACGACCAGTTTGCCGGCCAGTCCGACGATGAATTCATCGAGCACCTGCGCGATCTCGCCAGTGAGGCGCCGGTCATCCGCCTGGTCAACCAGATCATTCACCGGGCGCTGGATATGGGTGCCTCGGATATCCATATCGAGCCCTTCGAAGACGGCTTGCATCTGCGCTACCGGGTGGACGGCGTGTTGCAGGAATACCCCGATTCGCCGCCCGCCAGCCTGCGGGCGGCTATCGCCTCGCGGATCAAGCTGCTCTCGCACATGAACATCGCCGAGTCGCGCCTGCCCCAGGACGGACGCATCATGACCCGGGTCAAGGGCCACGAACTCGACCTGCGGGTATCGACGATTCCCACCGTGCACGGCGAAAGCGTCGTCATGCGGGTACTGGACCGGGAGAGCATTCGCCTCAGCCTGCCGGACATGGGCTTCAGCGAGGATACCCTGCGCAAGTACCAGGAACTGCTGGCGCGGCCCCACGGGGTGCTGCTGGTGACCGGACCCACCGGCTCGGGCAAGACGACGACACTCTACGCATCGCTTGCCTCGCTGGATTCCGACCGGCTGAAAATCATCACTGTGGAAGACCCGGTGGAATACCAGCTGCAGGGCGTCAACCAGATCCAGGTGCAGGCACAGATCGACCTGACTTTCGCCCGCGCCCTGCGCTCCATCCTGCGCCAGGACCCGGACATCATCATGATCGGCGAGATGCGCGACACGGAAACCGCCCAGATTGGCGTGCAGTCGGCGCTGACGGGCCACCTGGTGCTCTCCACACTGCACACCAATACCGCGGCCGGCGCCATCACCCGGCTCGAGGATATGGGCATCGAACGCTACCTGATCACCTCCTCGGTCAATGGGGTCCTCGCCCAGCGCCTGGTGCGCACGCTCTGCGCGGACTGCAAGCAGCCGGTCGAGCTCAGCCCGGAGACCCGGCAACGCAGTGGTATCGCACCCTTCATGCCCCAGGGCCAGAACACGGTCTACCGCGCCGAGGGTTGCGAACACTGCATGCACACCGGTTACCGTGGCCGGACCTCCATCCACGAGCTGTTTGCTCTCGACGAGACCATGCAGCGCATCGTGATGGGCGGCGCCGACGCCGGCGCCTTGCACAGCGCCGCGCGTCGGCAGGGGATGTATACGCTCTACGAGGACGGCCTGCGCAAGGTGGCAGCCGGCCAGACCTCTCTGGAAGAAGTGCTGCGAGTGACCCAGGACCAGAGCGAGGAGGAAGCTTCCCCGCCGGTCGGGGCCGAGCTGGCCTTCGATCACGAGGCCAGTGCCTGATCCATGGCCGCCTACAGTTATCGCGCAGTTCGCCGTGATGGCAAGCCCGTAGAGGGCGTTATAGAAGCAGAGGGCCAGGAACTCGCTTCGCGCCAGTTGCGCTCCCAGGGCCTGACCCTGCTCAAACTGGAAGAGGGCCTCTCCGCAGCCGGCAGGCCCGGCAAATCGGGCAAGGCGCCCGGCCGGCAGGAAGTCCTTTCGATGACATCCGAGCTGGCTGTGCTGTTGCGCGCTGGCTTGCCGCTCGACCGGGCGCTCAAGGTGCTGATCGAGATGGCCGTAGAGGCGCCCATGCAGAATCTGCTGCAGGAGCTTCTCGCTGCGGTCAAGGGAGGTAAACCGCTCTCGGATGCGCTGGCGCAGCACGAGAAGGTCTTCGGCGGGTTCTATATCAGCATGGTGCGTTCAGGTGAGGCCAGCGGGCAGCTCTCCGCGGTGCTCGATCGCCTGGTCGACTACCTGGAAAACGCCCGCGCCAACCGCGACAGCGTTATCTCCGCGCTGATCTATCCGACCATCCTCGCTGTCGTGGCTTCGCTTTCCATCGCCCTGATGCTGGGCTTTGTAGTGCCGCAATTCGAAAGTCTGTTCGATGACATGGGCGATGCGCTGCCCGGCCTCACCAGGCTGGTGCTGGACCTCTCCGAGTTCATCAAGGCCTGGTGGTGGCTACTCATGCTGTTACTGGTTGGCGGTGGTTTCTTCTTCCGCAACTGGGCCGCGACCCAGCAGGGGCGCTTGACCCTGGACCGGCAAATGCTCAAGCTGCCGCTCGCCGGGTCGATCGTGTTCGAGTTCGAGGTGGCGAAATTTGCCCGTACTACGGGAACTCTGCTGGGCAATGGCGTGTCACTGTTGAAGGCCATTTCGATCGCCATTGATACCGTGGACAACAAGGTTCTGCGGCAGTCGCTACAGGTGTTGCCGCCGGCGGTAAAGTCGGGGAAGCGGATGTCATCGGCACTCGATGAAACCGGGATGTTCACACCGATGGTGGTGCAGATGGTTCGCGTTGGTGAGGAGTCCGGCAGCCTGGACAAGATGCTGCTGGAGTTGGCCAACGTGTTCGACCAGCATGTGCAGTCAGGTATCAAACGCGGTCTGGCCATGCTCGAACCCATTCTGATCCTGACCCTGGGCTTTGTTATCGCGCTCATCATTATCGCGATACTTACCGGGATACTGTCGGTCAATACACTGGCGATGTGATCAACATTTCGCTGAACAGGAGAGCGCCGCTGAACACAAGCAGCGCCCAAACAAGGAAACGGATAATGACATTTAAACGCAAACCCGCATATGCAGTTTCCCGCAGTGGGGGCTTCACCCTGATGGAACTGCTCGTCGTGCTTGCGATCCTCGGTTTGCTGGCCGGCCTGGTGGGGCCCCAGGTACTCAATCAACTCGGTGGCGCCAAGACCAAGACCGCGGGCATCCAGATTAGCGACCTCGAACAGGCTCTGGAAATGTTCAAGCTGGATGTAGGGCGCTTCCCCTCAACGGCACAGGGCCTGCAGTCGCTGGTGGAAAAGCCTGCGGACGCCAGTGGCTGGAACGGCCCCTACCTCAAGTCGGGTGTGCCCCAGGATCCCTGGGGTCGCGACTACCAATACAAGTACCCGGGAGAGCACGGTGAGATCGATATTTTCACCTACGGCCAGAACGGTGCCCCCGGCGGCGACGGCGAAGACCAGGATGTGGGTAACTGGGAGCGCTGATCGTATCGGTCGCGGTTGTACTGATCTGCCTGGACAGGCTCCCGACCGCGTGGGGTCCGCCTGCCGCCGTGCACGCAGTAGTGGATTCACGCTGGTCGAAATCATGGTGGCCATCGCTGTAGTGGGACTGTTGCTCGCGGTATCGGTTCCCGGTGCCCAGCGCATGTATCAGTCAATGCAGTACCGGGAGGCAGTGCGGGACGTGGTGACGGTTCTCTCTACTGCACGCCGCGAGGCCCTGGACAAGGGTGCACCGCAGGATGTGGAGATCGATCCGCAGGCGCGCCGCATCCGTCTCAACGATATCACCCGGCAACTCCCCGAGGGTTTCGTCCTTTCGGTGACGGCCGCCAGTGAACTGGCCCGCGAGGGCAGTGCCGTGATCCGTTTTTACCCCGAAGGCGGCGCTACCGGCGGCGACCTTGAGGTGACCGCCCCGGGAGGCCGCGGCGTGCACATCAGCGTCGATTGGCTGATGGGCAGTGTCAGCCAGGTGCCTTTGGACAATGGCTGAATTCCGCGGGCACAAGCGCCGGCAACATGGCTTCTCCCTGCTCGAGATGCTGGTGGCAATCTCGATTCTCGGCCTGGCGTTGGGGGCGCTCTACCAGTCGGCCAGTGGCGCCACGCGGAACGTGCGCGCGTCCGAGCGCTATGCGTACGGCGTTGAACTGGCGCGTTCGCTGCTCGCCCAGTATGAACTGCTGCCCGCGTCCGGCGTTAACGAGGGTGGCGAAACCGCTGGCGGATTCGAGTGGCAGGTACAGTCCCGTCCCCACGCTATGCCGAAAAATCGCTTGCGGGAGTTCAAGCTGCACGACCTCGAGGTCAGCGTTGCCTGGTTTGACGGCAGCAAGCGCAGGCAGGTGGTGCTGAACTCGGTGGTCGAGGCGCAACCCGATGCCCGCTAAGGCTCGCGGCTTTACCCTGGTCGAGGTGATGGTCGCCCTGACGATTCTCTCCCTGGTTCTGCTCGGCACCGTCACCGCATTGCGAACCCTCGGCAATACCCAGGCCTCGCTGGAGCGTGCGACCGAGCGCGTGGACGAGATGCGCTCGGTAACGGGTTTCCTGCGCGACCTTCTCGATACCGCAGTGATAGGCAGCAACGTCGGGGGCCTGACCCTGGGCGGGGGAGTACAGGAATCTACCTATTTTCGTGCAACTGCCAACTTCGTCGAGTGGAAGGCGCGGCTGCTCTTCGGTGAGTCCTTTGGCGGGACCTACGTGGTCCGGGTCGCGCGCGAAGGGCAGGACCTGGTCCTGCGCTGGATGGGGCCGGAGCAACTGCTGCTGGATGATGTGTACTGGGAGAAGGCCCCGTCACGGGTTCTCGTGTCCGAAGTCGAAGAGTATTCGGTCGCCCTCAAGGGTGAATTCCAGGGAAGTTGGGAGACCGAGTGGCAGGACACCTCGCTGGCGCCGGCGCTGGTCAGAATGCAGGTCAAGGCTGGTGGTCGTTACTGGCCTGAATTGATCATGTCGGTACAGCGCTGATGCAAGGTCAACGCGGAGTCGCGCTCGCTCTGGTGGTCTGGTTCATCGCCGGAATGACGCTGTTGGTGGCTGGCATCGTCAGCGTTGCGCGGGTAGAGACCCAGGGTACCCAGTTGCACCTGGCGAAGGCCAAGGTCGTCGCCGCCGGTGACGGTGCGATAAGACTGGCCATGGTGGAGCGCGCTGCGGGTTTCCAGGCCGGTGCTGAGGCACCGCTGATTTCGGAGTCGCTGCAGCGAGTCGGCGAACTCGACGTGCAGGTGCGAATCTATCCCGGTGACGGCCTGATCGACGTGAATTATGCATCCCGGGACCTGTTGGCCGCGCTGTTCAGTCTGGCCGGAGGATTGCCGGCAAGCGAAGCACAGGTGGTCGCCGACAATGTGGTAAAGTGGCGCGACCCGCAGGCCGGGATGAAAGGGGCTGACGACCCGCTGGGTTTTGAGTCTATCGAGGATTTGCTGCGGGTAGAGGGGGTGACCCGGGCCTTGCTGGATGGCATCCGCGATTATGTTGTCCCCGGCAACTGGTTGCGCGGTAGCGCCGACTGGAGTGCCGCGCCGCAGGAGCTCCTGGCCATGTTGCAGTCCGTCAATCCGGAGCTCGCGGAGCAGGCGCAGCGCAGGCGGCAGGTACTGTCAGGCGGGGACTCCTCCAAGCGCATCAACGACGGGGGCAGTCAGTCACTCTACCGTGCCGATGCCCTGGTTGAATACGCCGGGCGGACCTGGCTGCGGCGCCGCTGGTTGAGGCCCGGCAGCGGCAGGGATTCCTACCTGCCATGGGTCGTGGCACGCACCGAGGCGCCCAGGGTGGTAAGCGGTTTACAACAAGAAGAGTCGATCAATTAGTGGTGGCACTGGATGCTTGAGTCGGGGCAGAACTGGGAACTATTCGGGTACGATACCCGCAACATCGGTAGGCACTTCAGCGCTGCCTTCCGCGAACTCGTGCTGTCCTACGACTCGCCGCTGCGGGCGCAACTGGACGAGGTGGTACGGTTGCGCGATGGTGAGGGCGAGCGTTATTTTCACGCCGGACTGCCCTGCGATCCGGCCCCGGCCAGTTGCGAAGCGGTACTGTTACCGGAGGAGCTCGTCCTGGTGCGGCACTTGCGCATGCCCCTCGCCGTGGAGTCCGAACTGGATTCCGCAGTGTCGCTTGAAGCCGCTTCGAGCAGCCCTTTCGCGGCGAATGATACCGGTGTTGGCTGGCAGGTAACTTCCCGCGACGAGCAATTCATTCATGTTCAGGTAGCCATCGTTTCCCTCAGTGCAGTGATGGCCTTTGTCGGTCAGCACTTCGGCAGTCACGATGCCCAGGCACAGGAAGTCTGGGTCGAGGGTGCACAGCGGCCTGTGGTTGTACGCGGCTTCGGTGAATCCAGGCGTGAGAAGCTCTACCGGCGGCGGTTGCTTCGCGTAGCGGCGCTGGTTGGGGGCGCGGCAGCTATTGTTCTCGCCATGCTGTTGGTCGGGGCCGGCTTCAAGAAGTGGGAGCTTGAGCGTTTGAGCGACCTGGAGAGCGCCACCCGCCAGCAGGCGGCAGCAGCGATGCAGCAGCGGGAAATCCTTGGCGATTCGAATGTGACCATTACTGCCGTGGGTGAGATTGCTGCGCAGTATCCCAACCCCCACCAGGATCTTGCGCTGTTGACAGCTTTGCTGGACGACACCGTGTATGTCGAACGTCTCGCCATAGAGGGCCGTGAAATAGATATCAGGGGCAAGGCGGAAAATGCTGCTCAGGTAATGGAATTGCTGACCAAGCAAGCCGCTTTTGCCGGTGTGACGGCGGGCAGCCCGATCCGCAAATTGCCCAACACCAATCGCGAGCAGTTTCACCTCAAGGTACAGCGCGCGGAGGCTTCCCAATGATTGATTGGGTCAAGACGCACCGTCGCAGCGCATTTATATGCGGGCTCGCCCTGCTCGTGCCGCTGTTGGTATATCTCAAGCTGCTGGGCGGGGTGTGGGGTCTGCGCGCCCAGTACGTGGCGAGTATCGACAACATCGAACCCCGACTCGCCCGCATGCAGGGGGTTCTTGAGGTGGAGGACGAGTTGCGCAAACTCGCCGGGGAGGCCCGCCAGCAGCGGGAGCGCCTGGTGTATCCGGCTACTGCCGATCGCGCTGGCGTGGCAGCCTCAATGCAATCCGACCTGCGCAAGCTTATGACCGATGCGGGCCTGGCGGTCTCCGACAGCCAGGTGCTGCCGGTGAAGGAAGAAGAGCGCTTCGACTACCTGACGGTACGGCTCACAGTGTCCGGCGAGCTGGCCAGCCTTGATCAGGCGCTGTCACAACTGGCGGAATTCAAACCGCTGGTGCTTGTTGAGTCCATAGAGGTCTGGCCAGCCAGGCAGCGAAGGAAAAAGGATGAACCCGAGGTTCAGGAGACAACTGCGACCTTGCGTTTGCTTTCCCTGAGGGCGGTTATTTGAACATGTTGGTCGAGCAATTCACGAGCCTGCAACAGCCACGGCGCACGGAGTTTCTGGTACAGGCGGGTGTGGCAGTTCTCGCGGTGCTGTTGGGCCTGCAGATTCTGTGGGGTGTAATCAGCCTTCTGCTGCCGGCAATGCCGGCCGCGATGCCGCCAGCAGCGGATGCAATGCGCGTTGCAGGCATCAATGTGCGCCCAGGTCCGGAGGTTGAAGCGCGGGCGGAAATCCGGGATCGGCCACTTTTCTGGGAGTCCCGTCGTGCCCAGGAGGCGGAGACCACTGCTCCGGTTGTCGATGTGGAGCAAACAGAGGCATCCGCGGAAGAGAAACTGGGCAAGATAAAAGATGTCACACTGACCGGTGTATTCGGCAGTGGTGACTCGGCTGGTATTATTTACCTCGCCAAGGGCCAGGAACACCGGATCATGGTGGGTGACGAAATAAATGGTTGGAAATTGCAATCCGTGGATTCGACTCGCGCGGTGTTTTCGGGCAAGGGCAAGACCGCAGAGCTGGATTTGAAGCGGGGTAAGATTGAATTTAGCACCTCACCCGCCGACGGGCCGCAGGAGTCTGCAGACCAACCGCAGAAGGGCGCTCCACCGGAGCCACCTGCGGAGGACTCCCTGACCCTGGGTGGGCGGGGTGTGCCGGTTCGCCGGTAATTGATAACAACTGAACTACAGGCCAACAGGAATGAATAGTCTGCGAATAGCGTCAACAGCGCTGGGGATTTTTTTGCTAGCCAGCTGCGCGCCAATCCAGCAGGAGAGTGGGGGTGAGTTACCCGTTGGCGAGGCGGCAAAAGCCGAATCGACTCCACCGACGCTCGCCACTTCAGCTGAGCAACTGGCGGCCCAGAAGGAGGACAAGTCTGACAAGCGTAATACGGTACTCATTCCCGGCAATGATCGCATGGTTAACATGCCCTCGAGGCAGGAGCCGGTGCGTTTTGTGGGCGACGACGTCAGTCTGAATTTCGAGCAGGCCCCCCTCGACGAGGTTACCCACGCCATCATGGGCGATATCCTCAAGCTGGATTATGTGGTCGACCACCCCATTCAGGGCAAGGTAACCCTGCGTACCCGCACGCCGATACCGAGAGACCAGCTTCTCGAGGTGCTGGAATCCCTGCTGAAGTCGAACAACACGATTCTGGTGCGCAGGGCTGACGGTCGCTACCTGGTAACTGGTGAGCGGCAGGGCTCTCGCATGGCGCCCAGCCTGTCAAACCCGGGTGATTCCGGAGCGGGCTATTCCACGGTGATCATTCCGCTGCAGTACATCAGTGCAGGTGCGATGGCGGAAATTCTCAAGCCGGTGGCCGAGGAGTCGGCATTTGTACGCGTCGACAACTCCCGCAACCTGCTGATGATGGCGGGTACCCGGGAGCAACTCGACGGCTGGATGGACATGGTATCAACCTTTGACGTCGACCAGCTCAAGGGCATGTCGGTAGGCCTGTTTCCGCTGGAGAACAGCAGCGTGGACGAAGTCACCGCGGCGCTTGACGCGATGATGGGAGAGTCCAAGGAAGGTGGCAGCATGCGCGACCTGATCCGTGTCGTGCCAGTGGAGCGGCTCAACAGCATTCTCATCGTCACACCCCGGGCGCATTATCTGGAGAGTGTCCAGCAGTGGATTACTCGTCTCGACGATGCCCATCACTCCGAATACGACTCCCGTCTGTATGTCTATCCTGTGCAGAATACGACCGCCCAGAGGCTGGCCGACTTGCTCAACAGCATCTATGCCGGCGGCTCAGGTTCCTCCTCGAGAAAACGCGATGCTTCATCTGTCGGCGATGCCGGCGGGGTGGCTCCAGGAATGTCAGCTGAGACCATCAGCGGCGGAAGCTCGAGTGGTCGCAACAACAGTGGTGGAGGCAACTCGACCGCGAATTTCCAGATCGACGGCAGTGGCCAGGATGAAGTGGCAGATGTACGCGTTGTTGCCGATGATGAAAATAACGCGCTGATGATCTATGCCTCGCCTATGCAGTACCGGATCATCGAAAGCGCACTGAAACAGCTCGATGTAGAGGCGACGCAGATCCTGATTGAAGCCAGCATTATGGAAGTGACCCTGACCGACCAATTACGGTACGGGCTGGAGTGGACGTTCAATAACAGCCTCGGCAGTGACTACGAGGGAGTCGGTGTCCTATCCAGTATCGAGAATGCGACCAGTCCTTCGTCCGTCCTGCCGGGCTTTTCCTATGTGATCAGTAATGCTTCAGGGCAGGTTAACGCGGTACTGAACACATTGGCGCAGAACAGTCTGTTGAATATTATCTCCAGCCCGTCAGTCATGGTTCTGGATAACCAGTCGGCTTACATCCATGTGGGCCAGCAGGTCCCGATCATCGATTCGCAGACCGGTTCGCTCAACAGTGACGATTTTGCCCGGGTGACACAGTCAGTGACCTATAAAGATACTGGCGTCAAACTGGATGTGACCCCTTCGGTTAATGCAGGGGGGCTGGTGACTATGGATGTGAAGCAGTCGGTGACTGATGTCGGAACCATCGATGACGCCACGGGGCAGCGGAATTTCCTCGAGCGCAATATCCAGAGCCGCGTGGCGGTTCGCTCGGGTGAGTCCGTCGTGCTTGGCGGCCTCATCCAGGAAAACTCGTCAGAGGGCTCTCAGGGGCTTCCCTGGTTTCACGAGATCCCCGTACTCGGCGCCTTGTTCGGGGTGGACAGCTCCTCGACCCGGCGGACAGAGCTGTTGGTGATCATTACCCCTCGCGCCCTTTTCAATGCCCAGGAGCTGCGGGACGTGAGCAAGGAGATGCGCTCCCGGGTACGCAACCTCGACCTGATAACGGTGCCCCTGCCCGCAGGCAGCGTATCGCCAGGTGCTCCGCCCGCTGCAGAGTGAGGCCTTTGCGGCTATTCGGTATTTTTCACACTGTCCGGCTGGGTGTCGTGCCCTGCACCATGAGAGGGCGCCTGCCGGCAGGGGGAGTTGTAATCCGGTGTTCGGACGCAGGGTCGGCAGTAGGGTCCCGGGCTGGTCCCCCCAATACGCCCCGGGACGGGGCCCCCCGGGGCGTATCAATCGCTTATCCGCTCGCGTATAATCGCGCCGGTTTAATATTGAATAGGTAATTAAAACAGTATGTTGCGTGTATTTTTACTGTCGATGGCGCTGGTCCTCGTCGGTTGTGACAAGGCGGCCGAAATTGCTGGTTCCAAGGAGGCGGCTTCCCGGGAAAATCTCGAGCAACGGGTAGAGGAACGCTGGCGCGCCAGGATAGCCCACGACTGGGGAAAAACCTGGGAATTCGAATCTCCAGCGTTTCGAGAAGTTTTTCCTAAACAGCTGTATGTCAAAAAGTTTTCATATACGGCGAACTGGGAGTTGACAGGTTTGGAAGTCATTGAATATGATCCTGAGGCGGCTGTGGCGAGTGTGGTGGTCAGGGTCATGTCCAGGCCTACCAAACAAACTTCCGCAGCGGCTAGGGCCATTGGTGCCATGTCACGCGAACTGCACGAGAAGTGGATACTTGTCGACGGTGAGTGGTGGTTTAGCGCCGGCCAATAGCTGTTGTTTGAGTTGACAGCTTGTTGCAGCTAGCAATAATAGCGCTAGCAATCTGTTACTTTACGGTTGTGAACAAGACTAGACATTAGGAGTCTCCTTATGAACGCAAGCTTTAAGCCTCTTGGCCTTGCTGCCGCAGTTGCAACTGCGACCGCTGGCTACGCAGGTGTGGTAAACGCGCAAGCGAGTCTGGCTGGTAACACCCAGCTGGGCGACCTGGCGCTGGTACCCTACTACACCACCATGGGTGGTTACGCGACTGGCGTAAACATCATCAACACTTCTGACCGCACCCAGGCTGTCAAGGTTCGCTTCCGTCGCGCACCTGACTCCATGGACGCGCTGGACTTTAACGTAGTACTGTCTCCTTACGACATGTACACCGGTTACATTGCCGCAGCTGGCGATGACATCCGTTTCTACTCCAACGACAACAGCTGTACCGCTCCGGCTTACTCCGATACCAGCGGCACTCCCTACTTCGAAATGCCCAGCATCTACCGTGAAGACGCAGACACTGGCTACATCGAAATCATCAGCATGGGTTCCCCGGTTGACGAACTGCAGGCAGTGGCTGTTTCCGCCAAGCACGACTCTGACGGCGTTCCCGCCGACTGTGACGGTGTACGCGACAACTTCTTCGCTGGCGGTGTTTCCGGCAGCAAGCGCGGTGTTGTGAACTCCATCCTGTCTGTTCAGACCACCACCACTGGCTTCGTAGACAACGACTGGGAAGTTGCTCCTGACTCCCTGAAAGTGTCCTACTTCATCAAGTCCGACGAGACTGGTGTTGAATTCGGCAACAACGCTGTACACATCGCTGAGTTCATGGACGGCGCGTCCATCACCAACCAGCAGCAAGGTGTATTCGCTGGTGACCTCCAGGGCTTTGATCACCCTGACCTGAACGGTGGTGCGCCTGCATCTTCCGCAGTTTCTGGTGCAGCTACTTACGGCCTGTACGAGCCCCTGCGCTGGACTCTGGGTGCAGAAGCTCTGATCAACGACTGGTCCGCCAACAACGCTGGTCCGTTCACTGTTGACACTGACTGGGTTGTTACCATCCCCGGCCAGTACGTGATGCTGGATCTGCCTGAGTACCTGGCGACTCTGATCCCGGGCAGCACCGACGTGTGTCTGGGCAGCGCCCTGGGCGTTGACTGTGACAACCGCGACATCCCGATGACTGCTACCTTCACCGTCTTCGACCGTGAAGAGCAAGGCATCGTGGTTGATCCGGGCGATCTGGTTGTATCTCCGGCTCCCCCGCCCACCGTTGAAATCGACGCCCTGCCCTACGAGGTTAACGTCATTCAGTGGGGCCAGGCTCCGGTTCTGAACGCTCCGGCTTACGTCGAAGTCTCCAAGCCTGAAGGTGCAACCTTCGGTTGGGCTAACCTGGCTGCAGAGCCTGCTCTGACCAAGACTCAGGCTATCTGTGAGTACGCTCTGGACCTGACTGTAACCTGTACCCCGACTGACTCACCGGCTCCGCTGATTGGTTTCGTCGCATGGCAACGTAACTTCGAAGCCCTGCCCGCAGCTAACTACGGCCGTATCGTAGAGCACAGCCGCGTACAGTCCTCCAGCGCTCCCTAAGCTGTAGGAATCGCAGTACCCAAGCCGACACCCTGCGGGTGTCGGCTTTTTTATAGCTGTTGTATTTGAATAAGTGGATTTTTGCAGATGCCCAAATTTACCCGAAGTATTGCTCTCCTGTTGGTTCTGATGGCCGGCCACGCCTCGATCGTTCACGCAGAAAAAATCATTGCGCGTGATGGCGACGCGACCATCAGTGAGTCAGAGCTCACTTTCATGATCGGCCAATGGACTGAGCAAATGCGGGCCGTGGCGATTGCGGATGAAGGGGACCGGCTCGAGCTTATTAATCTTGAGTTGGCAGGGGTCAAGGTTGCTAATGAGGCGGACAAGTTGATCGCCGATGACGACCAGCTGCGACTGGCTTTCGAGACAGACCTGCGGAACTTCAAGCGCAACTTTGTCCTGAAGCATTATCAGGACAGTATCAAATACCCCGATTTCACTCGCCTCGCGAAGGAGCGTTATGAAGTCGAGCCGGAAAAATACGGCCTGGTGAAGGAGCGTAGACTGGCGTCCCATATACTGCTGAGCTCCCCGCCTGGCCAGCCGCGGGAGGAAAAACTGGCGAAGGCGCAGGAGATTCTTGATCAGCTCCGCGCAGGTGCTGATTGGCAGAAGCTTGTCGAGGAGTATTCTGGAGAGCCGAATGCCGCGGAAAAAGGCGGGCTTTTCGATTACTGGATGACCTATGGCGATAAACGGGTTTCGCCCCCGTTCAGCGAGGCTGTTTTCTCCATTTCGTCTGTCGGCGAGTTTGCCGAAGTTACCCAGTCACAGTTCGGTGTTCACATTATTCGGCTCGACGGCATCAAGGAGGAGTCCTACAAGCCCTTTGCAGAGGTAAAAGGCAATATTGTCAAAGACCTGAAGAATGAATACACGCGCCTGGCTATGAAGGAATACCTCTCGCGCTTCAATATGAGCGATAAAGCAGAAGTAGACGAGGAAGCTGTAGAGGCAGCTCTCGCTCCCTATGTTCAGGCTGCTGAACCTGAAGTTGAACCTGAACCTGAAGCTGAAATTCTGCCGCCCGCGACTGAGTAAGGCTGCGCTTTGGCCTCCATTGCAGTACTGCTTTGTAGTTTTAATGGAGAGCGCTTTCTCGAAGAGCAACTGGAGTCCATTGACCGGCAAAGCGTCGATGGGCTTCAGGTCCATGTGTCGGACGACGGTTCATCCGACGGTACCTTAGGCATACTGCAATCCTGGTGTGGCCGGCGAAGTGGGCCGCTATGTTCGTTGCGAGCAGGTCCGCAGCGTGGGCACGCCATAAACTTCCTGACCCTCGCAAGCGCACCCGAGATTAGGGCTGATTATTACGCCTTTGCAGATCAGGATGACCTCTGGGATGAGGAAAAGCTGGAGAGGGCGATAGCTTCGCTGGCTGAATTTCCTGTCGATATGCCTCTCTTGTACTGTGCCAGAACCCGTTCAATCGATGACAGCGGTCGCGTGGTGGGGGCGTCTCCCCTTTTTTCCCGCCCGCCGGGGTTTGGTAATGCGCTACTCCAGAACATCGGGGGAGGTAATACCATGGTATTCAACGCAGCGGCTAAAAGCCTCCTGTCCAGAGCCGGTGTGGTTGATGTAGTCAGTCACGACTGGTGGACCTATCTTATGGTTTCTGGTGCCGGGGGGCAGGTGATCTACGATCCTGTGCCCTGCCTTAGCTACCGTCAGCACGGCGACAATGCGATTGGTGATAACCGTGGTCTCCGAGCACGTATAAAACGCTACGCCGGTTTTGTGCAGGGCAAAAACCGGGAATGGTATAGCCGCAACCTGAGCGCCTTGATGGCCAATCGGGAGTTCATGACACCGCAGAACACCAGCATGCTGGAGCATTTTGCGGGCTTGCGTGGCCGCGGGATGCTGGAGCGTCTAAGGCACCTCTCCAAGAGTGGCGTGTATGCACAGACGCGCATCGGGCAATTGGGGCTGTATATCGCCACTTTGTTAAAGAAAATCTAGCGGGTTTGCGTATAATGCGGGCACGCGCAACACATCCCGGTTTTTCGTTTCCAGACCCATGACCGATTCCAAGCAACTGATAGTCGTCCTCGGTGCTCATCGGTCCGGTACTTCACTGTGTACAGCCGCAATCGAGGCTCTTGGGGCAGACGCCTGTCTCGGTGAGCACTATGCCAATGAGGAGAACCGCAAGGGTTTCTTTGAGCATCCTGAGCTGGTTGCATTCAACGAACGGCTTCTTCAGCACCTGGGCGGCAGCTGGGACAATCCCCTTTTTGACGGGGTTGCTGCGCTTGCTCCAGGCCTTGCCGACAGCTGGTATGTCGAGGGCTCAGCGCTTCTTACAGGTATTTACGGTAGTGTCCCTGTAGCAGTCCTGAAAGACCCGCGGCTCTGCCAATTGCTGACGTTCTGGCGGCGAGCCTTCGAGTTGGCGGGATACCGCGACGACCAGGTCCATTATGTTCATGTTATTCGCGACCCCGCAGAGGTTGCGGTGTCGCAAAAAAATCGCGCCCTTGAGAACCCGGTCTTCTACGAATACGGGCTGAGTATTGCGGAAGGGGCGGCACTCTGGGTCGCATTGACCGGACAAGCGCTTACCGCGAGCGAGGGCCTGCCGGTTGCATATCTCAATTACGCAGACCTGCTGGGTGCTTCTGACGCGACCCTTGCCCGCCTCGCTGCATACCTTGGATTGAACGCCGGGACACCGAAGGCCAGGGAGTTTAGCGAGAAATTTGTCGACCGTGGGCTGTACCGCAGTGCAGCGAACGAGGCGGTGCGGCAGGAATTGGCAGTTGCGTTGCCCTGGGCGAATTCACTTTATGCAGCCTTGCAAGCACTCCTCCAAAGCGAGGACCACGGGGCTTACGTCAAGGCAGTCGACTTGTTCACGAACCCGGGCTGCCAACAGGCGCTGGTGCATATCGCCGCTCCGGCATTTTCCAGGCTCAGCTCCAGGGCGCGCAACGATAGCCTCGCGCTGCAGCGCTCCGAGGAAGCGTGTGACGATCTGGGCAATCAGCTGGAAGAACTCAGGCAGGACTCAGTTCGAGTGCGCCAGGAGCACGAGGCGGTGCTCTCGCCCCTGCGAGACCAGCTCTCAAGTCTCGAGGAAGGCAATGCGGGACTGAAGGAGCAGCTTGCCGAGCAGGCTGCTGAACTTGTTCGGGTGACTGACGAAAGTCATCGTACGATCAACGACCTGCTCGAACGCAAGGGTCACCTGGAAGAAGACATCCGCTACCAGTCGGAAGTGATAGCGCAGATGGAGCAGTCGCTTTCCTGGCGCGTCACCCGGCCACTGCGCGGGCTGAACGCCAGGCTGGGGGCATTCAAGCTGTGGCGCATTCGGCAGTGGTCAGCATTCCGCCTGCGGTCGATCCGGCTGTACCACCGGATGAGCCTGACCCACCCGGCGCTCGCCTACGGGCTTCGACGGCTCGTCCGGCCATTTTTCCGGGCATCTCACGCTTTGCTCGGCGGCTCCTCCTCGCATGCAGTGGTAACCGAAGCCGTGGGCGTCCTTTCGCCGATGCGCTATCAGCAGACCGAAGCCGCCCCCGGCTACTCGCCTCTGGTCAGTGTGATAGTGCCTAACTACAACCACGCGAAATACCTGCGGCTGCGGCTGGATTCCATTTATTCGCAAAGCTACCGCAACTTCGAAGTCATCCTCCTGGATGACGCGTCCACCGACAAAAGCAGCGAAATTCTTCGCGAATACGCGCAGCGCTATCCTGAGAATACAACGCTGGTAGAGAACGAGGTCAACTCAGGTGGAGTGTTCCACCAATGGGATCGCGGTCTGGAACTGGCGAAAGGCGGTATCGTCTGGATCGCAGAAAGCGACGACTGGTGCACCGAGAACTTCCTTCAAGCCCTCGTGCCTTTTTTCGAGAACGAGGCCGTGCAGATTGCCTATACCCGTACCGTATTCATGGACGGGGCGGGTGAAGAGCAGGTCTGGTCGATCCAGGACTATCTCCACGATATCGACCCGCATCGCTGGAATGGCGAGATACTGGCCACCGGGCCGCAAATCGTCCGCGACGCCTTTGCACTGAAGAACATCATTCCCAACGTGAGTTCGGCCCTGATGCGCTCGCCGCGCAGGCTGGAAGTGCTCGCGGACCCGGCGTGGCGCTCCATGCGCACCTGTGGGGACTGGGTCCTGTACCTGCACCTGCTCCGCGGGGGCATGCTGGCCTATTCTCCCGCCGCCTGTAACTACTACCGGATCCACGGGCAGAACACATCCGTGTCGTCCTATGGTGAGGATGCCTTCTACCGGGAACACGAGACCGTAGCGAAGACATTGCGCACTCTCTATGCAACACCGGTCGAACTGTTGCGCCGCCTGCGCGACAACCTGGAGATTCACTGGCGCGAGACTCGCGGCGATTATACCGACGAGGCACTAGCCAGCTGTTTCAGCGTTGACCGGATCGTCAGGGAGTCTGCCGGTCGCTGTCCCAACCTGTTGATAGCCTCCTACGCCTTTTGTGCCGGTGGCGGTGAAACTTTCCCGGTGAGCCTCGCCAATATCATGAAGGGTCACGGCTACAATGTGACCTACCTCGATTGTGCCAGGGAGCCGCGGATGGAGGGTGTGCGCAGCCGGCTGCGAGCAGATATTCCGGTTGTTTCAGACTTTACCCAACTGGAAAGAATAATCGCGGACTTCGAGATCGACATCGTTCACTCCCACCACGCCTGGGTCGACAGTACGATTCTCGAGCTGCTGCCCGCGAGTGCCGGGGTTCGCGTCGTGGTCACTTCCCACGGCATGTATGAAACCATCAACGAGTACGACCTGCGGCACATCATTCCCCGGCTGGTCGAGCGCACCGCGGCAATTATCTATGTTGCGGAAAAGAACCTCGAGGCCGTTAGCGGCCAGGGCCTGCTTGACGCCGCGAGGGTTGAGCGCATCGATAACGCACTGGAACCAGTGGAGTTTCCCGCGCTCAGCCGTGCACAACTCGGCGTGGCGGAAAATGCGTTCCTGCTCAGCCTGGTGAGCCGGGGCATGGTCGAGAAGGGCTGGCAGGAAGCCGTCGAGGCGGTAGCGCTTGCCCGCGAGGCATCGGGTCGCGACATCCAGTTACTGTTGGTCGGTGACGGCCCCGAGTACGAGCGGATGGCCGCTGGCGGTGTGCCTGAATTCGTGCATCTGGAGGGCTTCCAGGAAAATGTACGCGGGTACTTCGCGGTGGCCGACATGGGCCTCCTGCCTTCCAAGTTCCGCGGCGAGAGCTTCCCCCTGGTGATCATCGAAAGCCTGCAGACCGGGACCCCTTTCCTGGCCAGCGACCTCGGTGAGATCGGGCGCATGTTGAGCGGGCCCAAAGGTGTGGCGGGCGCCGTGATTCCTCTGCTAGCTGAGGAAATCGACATCCCGGCCCTGGCTGATGCGATTGCCCTGTACGCCACGGATGCGCAGCGGATGACGCAGGCGGTCGCGGCGGTCGCGCCCGCAGCGGAAAAATTTGATCCTGCAGTACTGGCCTGCAGGCACGATGAGGTTTATCGGTCCGTACTGGCACTGGAGTCGTCTCGCGAACGCTCCGGGATGCTCCAGTCGGCGTGAGTGAGACAATGAAAAGGAAGTTATACCTGCACATAGGGATGGGTAAAACCGGTACTACCGCCCTGCAGGACTTTTTCTGGGACAATCGCGCGCTTCTTGCCACCATTGATATCGCCTACCCGGAGTACGGCATTCAGTCGAACGCGCACCACCTGCTGTCGCCCCATATTCCCCGTCCCCTCGAGGGGCAGTGGGCGTTCAAAAAGGTCGAGGAGTGGGCGCCGGTTCTGGAACGTTGTGAGCAAAGCCGCCTGTTGCTTTCTTCGGAGCTGATGGCCTGGGGAACTGCCGAGGAGGTTCGCGAATTCTGTGAGCAGGCGGCCAGGTGGTTCGAGCTGCATGTGGTTATTTACCTGCGCCGGCAGGATAACATCATCATGGCCAGCTATAACCAGCAGATCAAGGCGGGCCCGCAGAAACGGCGGATCGACCTCGTGTACCAGAACCAGATCGGCCGCTTCAATTACCTGAAAATTCTCGAGCCATGGGAACAGGCCATCGGAACGGGCAGCATCACTGTTCGGCCCTACGAGAAAGGCCAGTTCCACGCCGGTGACGTGCGTAGCGACTTCCTCCACCACGTCTTCGGTATAGAAATGGACAGCCGCTTTGAGCTGAGGCAGGGCAACGCCAACCCGAGCCTTTCCCTGGCGACCAGTGAGTACAAGCGCATGCTCAACAACCTGGTTACCGAGCCGCGCAAGAATGCCCGCTTTAACGAGTTATTGATGGCTTACTCGACCGAGCGGGAGGCGGTGACCCAGGGTTACTACTCCAACCACTCGGTGTTGTCCCCCGAGCAGCGCCTGGAAATTCTCGGTGCGAGCCGCGAAGCCAGCTCGGCCATAGCCAGGCGCTATCTGGCACAGAACGCTGGCGCACTGTTTCTCGAGCCGGAGCCGGAGCCGGCGACACCCTGGGAAGGCATCGACCTGTCCAGGTCCCAGGCTGATGCAATTAGCGACTACCTGCGCGGGGAGGACCCGAAGCTGGTGAAGTGGCTGGCGAAACAGATCGCGGCAAGCAAGGACGACCTGGCTTACCAGATCCGCCACTCGGCGCGCTTCCTCGCCCCCAGTTTCTTCGCCGCAGAGGAAGTGCCCGAGATGTACAAGGTGGCCCGCGAGGACCAGTCGCCTATCGTAATCGGCGGCCTGGGTGGCAGCGGGACCCGCCTGGTGGTTTCTCTGCTGCGCCAGATGGGCGTGGTTTTCGGTGGAGAGCTCAACGAGTCACTCGACAACCTCTGGTTCAGCCTGCTGTTTGTGCGCCGCACCATTCTCCTGAAGTCGGATGCGGAGCTGGACCGCCTGTTCTGGCTCTTCGCCAACGCGATGCGGCACGGCGTGGAGGTCAGTGCTGACTTGCGCGCACGGCTGAAGGAGGCCCGGGAGACGGATCGTCGGCCGGTGTTGCCGCCGGAGCTGCTGCAGCAGGCATCCGAGTCTCTGCTGCGTTCGCCGGCGGCCGATCGCCGGCATGTCCACTGGGGCTGGAAGGAGCCCAATTCGCATATCCTGCTGCCACAACTGGATCGGGCCTTCCCGCAGATGAAGTTCGTTTACGTCGTGCGTAATGGCCTGGACATGGCCTTCAGCGAGAACCAGAACCAGCTTCGTTACCTCTGGGGCGAATTGATGCTGGGGTCCCCCGTGGAGCCCACCCCCGGCAATGCATTGAAGTACTGGATTGCAGCTCACCGGCGGGTCCAGGGCTTTCAGGAGCGCCTGGGCGATCGCATTCACTTTCTCAATTTCGACCGCCTGTGTGCTGAGCCGGAACTGGAACTGGAGCGCCTGCGGGAGTTCTGCTCTATCCCGATCTCGCGCAAGCAGATGTCGGAGCTCGCGGCATCGATTCGCGCGCCGGCGACAACCGGCCGTTTCCGCCAGTGCGATCTTTCCCAGTTCGACGACGAAGATATCGCCTTTGTGCGGGAAATGGGCTTTGAGGTTGAGTAAGCCTGTGGCCGGCGACCGGGCAAGCAAGCACTGATGCCGGCGGGGGAGGGGGTTCAGGACTGGCGCAGCGCGATGTTCAATCGCCGCATGCTGATCTGTATTTTCACCGGTTTCGCCTCCGGTCTTCCGCTCTACGTCCTGATCCAACTGGTGCCGGCATGGCTGCGCGAGGGCGGCGTCTCACTTTCCGAGATCGGCCTGTTTGCGCTGGTGGGGCTGCCCTACACCTGGAAATTCCTCTGGGCACCGTTCATGGACCGGATTTCCCCGCCGCTCGGGCGCCGGCGTGGCTGGTTGCTGCCATTCCAGATCGCCCTGTTGCTGTCGATCGCTACGCTGGGTAAGTTCAGCCCTGCGCTGGATACCGGCGTCATAGCGGGCGTCGCCTTCATCGTGGCACTCTTCAGTGCGACCCAGGATATCGCCCTGGACGCCTACCGGCGCGAGCTCTTGCCTGATGTAGAACTGGGCCTGGGCAATTCGATTCACGTCCAGGCCTATCGCCTGTCGAGCCTCGTGCCCGGTTCCCTGTCGCTGATCCTCGCGGATCACATCCCCTGGTCGAGTGTATTCTGGATCACTGGTGCCTTCATGCTGCTGGGTGTTTGCATGACCCTGCTGGTCGAGGAGCCCGAGGTAGCCGAGAAGCCCAGGGGAGGTTTGCGCGAGACGGTGGCGGCGCCATTCCGCGAGTACCTGCAGCGCAGGGGCTGGCAGGGCCTGATGGCAATTCTCGCCTTCATGTTTCTCTACAAGCTGGGCGATAACATGGCGACGGCCCTGTCGACGCCCTTCTATCTCGACATGGGCTTTTCCAAGACGGAGATCGGTGCGGTCGCCAAGCATGCCGCGCTGTGGCCCTCGGTCATCGGTGGCCTGTTGGGTGGGGTGATGATGATCCGGCTGGGCATCAATCGTGCGCTGTGGTTATTTGGCGCGGTGCAACTGGTGAGCATCTTCGGCTTTGCAGTGCTTGCCGCACAGGGTGTGGGTGCATCGCTGTGGTTGCTCGCAGGCGTAATCGCGTTTGAATACCTGGGGGTCGGCCTGGGTACCGCGGCCTTCACTGCCTTTATCGCCCGGGAAACCAGCCGGATTTTTGCCGCCAGCCAGTTTGCGCTGTTCACCGCGCTGGCCGCGGTACCGCGCACCTTTGCCAATGCCAGTACCGGTTTCATTGTCGAACAGACGGGCTGGTATCACTTCTTCCTGCTCTGCGCTGTCCTGGCGCTGCCCGGAATGTTCATGCTGCTGAAGGTGGCGCCCTGGGGGCGGCAGCCGGGCGCCGAAGTGTAGAGTCGGGCGCTTTCGGCCGATATACTCTCGGCTGTAGAGGTACCCGGATTCGATGGGGGAAACCGGGTTAAACGATAAAAATTATTCACGGGGAGTGCAGTGACTGAGCGACCGCTGGTAGTGGATCTCGACGGGACGCTGGTTCTGACCGATCTGCTGTACGAGTCTGCACTGAAGCTGCTGCGCGATACTCCACTGAAAGCTATCTCCCTGCTCAGCCATCTCGGTCGCGGCCGGGCTGCTTTCAAGCAGCGCGTTTGCGCAATGGCTCTCACCGATCCCGCGAGTTTGCCTTACAACACCGAATTGCTGGATTGGCTGCAGGTGCAGAAGCGCGCTGGTCGCGAGCTGATTCTGTGCACGGCCGCAGATGAGCGTGCCGCGTCGGCAGTGGCCGGGCACCTCGGGATCTTCGACGAGGTCCTGGCCAGCGACGGTACCAACAACATGAAGGGCGCCGAGAAGGCCAGGGTCCTCAGCGAGCGCTACGGCGCTGCGGGGTTCGACTATGTCGGCGACAGCGTCGCGGACCTGCCGGTGTGGTCGGCCGCGGGCGAGGCTATCGTGGTCGGCCGTGAGGGGAGACTTTCCGACCGGGTGCAGGCGCTGAACCAGGAGACGAGAATTCTGCCGCGGCCAACGGCTGGCCCGGGTGACTGGCTGGGCCTGCTCCGGGTGCAGCAGTGGCTGAAAAACCTGCTGTTGTTCGCGCCTTTCCTCGCCGCCCATCGCTGGCACATGACAGAGGAATGGCTGGTGCTGTTTGCCGCCTTCATCGCCTTCGGGCTGTGCGCCTCGGCAACCTATCTGCTCAACGACCTGCTCGATCTCGAGAGCGATAGGCTGCACCCGCGCAAACGCTCCCGGGCGCTGGCCTCGGGGCAAATTCCCCTGTGGCAGGGGGTGCTCGCACTACCCGTGCTGTTGCTGGCCGGCCTGATCATCGCAGCGCTTCTCGGCGCAAAGTTTTTGCTCTGCCTCCTGCTATACCTGTGCCTGACCAGCAGCTACTCGTTCATTCTCAAGCGCCTCATCCTGCTCGACTGCCTGGTACTGGCAGTGCTCTACACGCTGCGCATCATTGCCGGCGCCGCCGCGGTGGATATGGGTGTTTCGTTCTGGCTGCTCGCCTTCTCGGTCTTCCTCTTCCTTTCGCTGGCGTTCGTGAAGCGCTACGCGGAGATCGAGGTGCAGCAGGCTGAAGGGCGCAGCGCCCTGCACGGCCGCGGCTACCTGATATCTGACATTTCCCTGGTACTGAGTCTTGGGGTTGGCGCGGGTTATCTCGCCGTGCTGGTGCTCGCACTCTATCTGAACAGTGCGGAAGTCATTCTCCTTTACAGCGCACCGCAGATCGTCTGGGGCGCCGTACTCGTCCTGCTCTACTGGATCAGCTGGATCTGGCTGAAGGCCCACCGCGGGGAGATGCACGATGACCCGCTGGTTTTTGCCATCAAGGACAGGACCAGCCTGGTCTGCGGTGGCCTGTTCCTGCTCGCCGTCTACCTGGGGTCGCTCCCTTGGTAAAGGCGAGGCTCGCTTCCTGGGGGCGCCTGGCGTCGCCCGAACACGATCTGCACACGCTGCGGGACAGGACGGCGGTGGCCGGTTTGCTCGCGGCCGGGACGGAGCCGGGTATTGCCTTCGGCATGGGGCGCAGTTACGGCGACGTGGCACTCAACCCCGGGGGGCGCCTGTGGATGGCCCGCGGGCTGGACCGCTTTATCCACTTCGACGACGCCACCGGAGTACTCAGTTGTGAGGCCGGTGTGCTGTTGCGCGATATCCAGCGCCTGTTTGTACCCAGGGGATGGATGCTGCCGGTGACACCGGGTACCTGGTGGGTAACGCTGGGGGGCGCGATCGCCAACGACGTGCACGGCAAGAACCATCATGTACAGGGCAGCTTCGGTGATCACGTGCTCGCCCTGACCCTCGCCAGAAGTGGGGGCGAGGAGATGGCCTGCAGCCGCGCGCACAACAGCGACTGGCTGGCGGCGACCCTTGGCGGCCTCGGGCTCACCGGTGTGGTGACAACGGTGACCTTACAATTGCGCCGCGTGGAAGGGCCCTGGCTGCAGACCGACACCGTCCCCTTCGACAGCCTCACGGCCTTTTTCCAGCTGGCAGATGAATCCGCCTCCGCCTGGGAGTACACCGTCGCCTGGATAGACTGCCTGTCCGGCGCCCGCACCAGGGGTATATTCAGCCGCGCCAGGCACGCTCCCCTGCAAAAGCCCTCACCCGGGGAGCGGCGACCGCTCGGCGTGCCCTTCGAATTGCCGCTATCCCTGGTGAACCGCTACTCCCTGCGACTGTTCAATCAGGCCTACTACCGCATGCAGCGTTGGCGCGCGGGCGAGTCCGTCCAGCATTACATCCCGTTTTTCTACCCGCTGGACAGTATTGGCGAGTGGAACCGCATCTACGGCCCGCGCGGGTTTTACCAGTACCAGTGCGTGCTGCCTGTGAGGGACCGCGAGGCGGCGACCGCTACCCTGCTGGACGAGATTCGCGCCGCGGGCGAGGGCTCCTTCCTCACGGTGCTGAAAACTTTCGCTGATCGAGAGCCGGCGGGCATGCTGAGTTTCCCGCAGGCCGGGGTGACCCTGGCCATGGATTTCCCCAACCGCGGCGATTCGACACTGGCCCTGCTCGGCCGGCTGGACAGCGTTGTCGCGGCGGCGGGTGGCCGGATCTATCCGGCGAAGGATGCGCGGATGTCGCGGGAGATGTTCGAAGCCGGTTATCCGGCGCTGCCGAGGTTTCTCCCCTACCGCGACCCCGGCATGAGTTCCGCTCTGTCGCGCCGCTTGTTGGGGAGCTAGGAGGTGGCCATGCTTGCGAAGCGAATTCTGGTGGCTGGCGCGAGCTCGGCGATTGCCGCCGAGTGCTTGCGTAACTGGTCGCGCGAGCCAGTACACGCACTGCTGGTGGGGCGCAGTGAGGGCAAGTTACAGGCGCAGGTAGACGACCTCCGGGTGCACTCCCCGGATTCCACCTTCGACACCGCGGTGATCGACTTGCTCGACCCCCGGGCAATCGCGGCGACGGTGGGGGATTTTGCCCAGTCCGGCGCCATCGATATCGCCCTGGTGGCGCAGGGCGTGCTCGGTGAGCAGCAGGCCTGCCAGCGCAGCCTCGAGTTGCTGGCCGATACCTACCGGATCAACAGCCTGTCGCCCATCCTGTTTGCCGAAGCGCTCGCCGCAGAGATGGAGCGCGCCGGCCGCGGCTGCCTCGGCATCATCGGCTCTGTCGCCGGCGATCGCGGGCGGCGTTCAAACTACGCCTACGGCGCGGCCAAGGCCGCGCTCGACCGCTACGCCCAGGGCCTGCAGCATCGCTTCGCGGGCACTGGGGTCAAGGTCTGCCTGATCAAACCCGGGCCGACCGCGACGCCGATGACAGATCACCTCGTGGGTAGTGGCCCCTCGCTGGCGCCGGTCGAGGCGGTTGCCGCGCTCATTACTGCAGGCATGGCCAGGGGGAGGGCGGTAATCTACGCACCCCGGCGCTGGGCGTTGATCATGCTGGTCATTCGTCACCTGCCGCGCTTCGTCTTCAACCGCCTGGATATCTAGCGGAGTTCGCCCTTGCAGGATCAGCGTATCGTTCTTCCCGGGGGAGCCGGGCTGGTTGGCCAGAACCTCGTGGTCCGGCTCAAGCAGCGCGGCTACGGGAATATTCTCGTCATCGACAAACACGCGGCCAACCTGCAGTTGCTGCACCGCCTGCACCCGGATGTTGAGGTACTGTTGCAGGACCTGGCCGAGCCCGGCGAGTGGCAGGACGAGGTGGCGCGGGCCGATTGCGTGGTAATGCTGCAGGCGCAGATCGGCGGCAAGTACAGCGCAGCCTTCGAGCGCAATAACCTGGCGGCGACGGCGAATATCCTCGAAGCGGTCAGGCGAGGTGGCAAGGGTTATCTGGTGCACGTGAGCTCGTCGGTGGTGGAATCGGTTGCCGACGACTTCTATTCGCGCAGCAAGCGGGAGCAGGAAGCCATGGTGCTGGCCAGTGGGCTGGACTGCCCGGTACTGCGGCCGACCCTGATGTACGGCTGGTTCGATCGCAAGCACCTCGGCTGGTTGTCGCGCTTCATGCAGCGTATACCGGTATTCCCCGTCCCCGGCCATGGCAGGTACATGCGCCAGCCGCTCTACGCCGGTGATTTCTGCGAGATCATCCTCAGTTGTATCGAGCGCCGGCACGGCGCGGGAATCTACAATATCTCCGGGCACGAGCGGATCAACTACATCGACATGATTCGCCAGATCCGCAGCGCGACCGGGGCGCACTCGCTGATTCTCAAGCTGCCTTACCCGCTGTTTCGCGGCCTGTTGCAGCTGTGGTCGGTATTCGATTCCGACCCACCGTTCACCGTGCAGCAACTCGAGGCGCTGTGCGCAGACGATGTCTTCGAGGTGATCGACTGGCCGGGAATTTTCGCTGTGCGCTATACACCGTTCAGCGAGGCGGTGGTGGAAACCTTCACCCACCCGCAATTCAGCAAAGTCGTTCTGGAGTTCTAGCAGTGGATAAACGGGTGGCAGTGCTGGGTGCCGGGCCGATGGGGCTGGCGGCGGCCTATGAGTTGATCAGGTGCGGTTACCAGCCGGTCGTCTACGAAGCGGATGACCGGGTAGGCGGAATGACCGCTACCTTCGATTTTTCCGGCACCACGATCGAGCGCTTCTATCACTTCCACTGTACCTCGGACACTGACTTCCTCGACTTGCTGGAGGAACTGGGCATCGGCGAGAAGATGCGCTGGGTGGAAACCCGCATGGCCTACTGGTACCGCGGGAGGCTGCAGGCCTGGGGCAATCCCGCGGCGCTGCTGAAATTCCGCGGGCTGGGCCTGTTGTCCAAGATTCGCTACGGCCTGTTTGCCTTCCTCTGTACCAGGCGCAACGACTGGCGCCCCCTGGATGCGGTCAACGCCCGGCAGTGGATACTGCGCTGGGTTGGCGAGGAGGCCTACGAGATTCTCTGGCGGCGGCTGTTCGAGTACAAGTTCTATCATTTTACCGGCAATCTCTCCGCCGCCTGGATCTGGAGCCGGATTCGTCGTGTCGGCCGCTCCCGCTACAGCCTGATGCGGGAAAAGCTCGGCCACCTGGAAGGGGGCTCGGATACCTATCTGCAGGCGCTGCGCGGGTATATCGAAGCCAATGGTGGCGAGATCCGCCTCAGCACCCCGGTACAGCAGGTGCGGGTGGAAAACGGCGCTGTCGCCGGCGTTGAGACCGCCAATGGTCTTGAGCCTTATGAACGGGTGATCAGCACCATTCCCCTGCCCTTCGTGCCCCGCCTGGTGCCCGACCTGCCGCCCGAGGTGCTCGAAGCCTATGCGTCGCTCAACAACGTCGCCGTGGTCTGCGTGATCGCCAAACTGGCAAAACCCGTGTCGGAGTATTTCTGGGTCAACGTGAGCGATCCGGAAATGGACATCCCCGGCCTGGTGGAGTACACCAACCTGCAGCCTGGCCGGGAGCATATCGTCTACGTGCCCTACTATCTGCCGGGCGAGCACCCAAATTACGCCGAGCCCGACGAGTGGTTTATCGAACGTGTCTGTCGCTACCTGCGCACGCTCAACCCACAGCTCGCGGCGCAGGACATCCTCGATGTTCGCGCCAGCCGCTATCGTTTTGCGCAGCCGGTCTGCGAACCGGAATTCAGCCGCAAATTACCGCCGGTGGCGACCGCCATATCCGGTTTGTGGATCGCCGATACCTCCTATTACTACCCCGAGGACAGGGGAATATCCGAGAGCACGGGCTTCGGCCGCCGCCTGGCCCGCATGGCAGTGGCATGATTGCGACGTTTCTCAGCCGGCAGTTCCTCGCCTTCCTGTTTGCCGGGGGCGTCGCCGCCCTGTTGCACTGGCTGGCCCGCTTGCTGCTCAGCCAGTTCCTTCCCTTTGGCTGGGCGGTCGCTCTGGCCTATAGTGTCGGCATGACTGTCGCATTCGTGCTCAATCGCTGGCTGGTTTTTCCCGGCTCGGATAAACCGGTGGAGCGGCAGGCGCGGGATTTCATTGTGATCAACCTGGCGTTCTTCCCCATAGTCTGGATTGTGGCCCTGCTCCTGAATAAGCTTTTCATCAACCTCGGGCTCACGGCGTACACCGAAGAAGTGGCTCACGCCCTGGCGATCAGCCTTCCCGTGCTGGTCACCTTTTTGCTCTACAAGTTTTACGCGTTCAGGGAGGGCTGGCATGCAAAGCCGTGATCTCGAGACCCTCTACCAGCACCGCTTCCCGCGTGAGGAACTCGAACGCAAGTCCGCCATCTGGAAAGTGCTCTGCGAAAATTTCTTCCAGCGCCATGTGAGCAGGAATTCGACAGTCCTCGATCTCGCCTGCGGTTACGGCGAGTTCATCAACCATATACAGGCTGCGGAGAAACTTGCCGTGGACCTGAACCCGGAGTCGCGTGAGCATCTCGCGGCCGATGTACACTTCCAGCAGCTGGGCGCGCTGGAAATTGCCGGCGCATTCGCCGCTCGCGCCGATGTGGTATTCACCTCCAACTTTCTCGAACACCTGCCCGATAAAGCGGCGCTGGAGGCACTGCTCGAGCAACTGGCGACGGTCTTGCGCCCCGGCGGGCGTTTCATGGTGATGGGCCCCAACCTGCGCTATCTCCCCGGCGCCTACTGGGATTTTTACGATCACTCCCTCGGCCTGACCCACCAGTCGCTGGCGGAGGTCCTGCAGCTGAAGGGCTTCGAAATCGAGCTGTGTATCGACAGGTTCCTGCCCTACACCACGAAAGGGGCCCTGCCGACACATCCCGAACTGGTGCGCTGGTACCTGCGCTTTCCCTGGGCCTGGCGCTTCCTCGGCAAGCAGTTCTTTATCGTGGCGGCAAATCGCGGGAGCCGGGAAGCGTGAGCGAATGGGCCAGCCCGGGCATGTGCGGCGGAGGGCGGAGCCATGCCGGCCGTGTTTTCTGAACAGACCCTGAAGTTCATCGCCGGCATCCAGCGGCTGGATCGGCTCTATCGCAGCAACCCCCTGGCGGTCACTGCGGCGCAGCTGGTGCAAATGCGCCTGCAACTGGGGAAGCAGCGGCGAGAAGAGTCGGGCGGGGAGTACGGGCGTGTGGCCTCGATCAGTGAAGGGGTCCTGCCCGCGGGTGGGCCGCTGCCCGAGGTGGCCGGTGGCGACCTCGATGCCTATGTGCTGGCCGATGGCATCCTCAATCACGGTGCCCTGGTGGTACGCAAACTGTACTCGGATGCGCAGGTGGAGCACCTCAGGGAGCTCGCGGAATCCCAGGTCGAGCAGGCGCCTGCGCCGCAGGAGGGGCTCGGCTGCAGCGCCGGGACCTGCATGGAGTTGCTGGATATCTACTGGGACAGCGGCCTGTTGCCAGCGGTGAACGCCTACCAGGCGGGGTCCACGCTGATGTTTTCCGAGCGCACCAAGCTGCGTCGCCAGTTGCGCCGGCGGGACAAACTGTCGGCGATTCCCTGGCACCAGGATGCCGCCTTCTTTGGCGGGCAGCGTGGTGCGGTGAACTGCTGGGCGGCGATTACCCCCTGCGGGGAGGAAAACCCGAGCCTGAGCATCGTGCCGCGGCGCTTCGACCACCTGATCGGCTGGCGTGAACAAAGTGGCCTGGCCCCGCTGGACTACGGCCGTACCGAGTCGCGTGAGGCCTTCGACACCCTGTTGCAGGATGAGGATTGCCAGCCGGCGAATTGCGTTCTGCAGCCCGGGGACGCGGTGCTGTTCGACGAAATGACGGTGCATCGTACCTGGTCCCGGCCCTGGCGCAGGGAGGACCAGATCGTCAGTGTTTCCTGGTTTTTCCCGGCGGGAGCTTTTCCCGACTGGGGGACGCCCTTCGCGGTGGAAAGGTGCTAGACCCGGTCAAGCGCGGCGCGGGTGGAGCCTTGGCCGAGCGGCAATGGTTGCCGGCACTGCCCATATTGACACTTTTCCTCCTGGCCGTGCTGCTGCCTGCGGCTTTCCTGGATTCCTTCTCCAATTTTCGTAGCTACGACGACGAAGGGCTGTTTTTACTCTTCGCACAGCTGCTGCTCGGCGGCGCCGTTCCCTACACGGAAATCGCCTGGATTTACGGCCCGGTGCAGGTGGCTTCCGTGCAGTTCCTGCACGGGCTGTTGCAGGTGCCGCTGGATCACGCCGGGCTGCGCTGGATAAACATCCTGCAGTGGTGCGGCATCTCCCTGCTGGCGGGGGGCTACCTGCGCGGGATGACCGGGTCGTTGGCCTGGGGCGGCAGCGCTGTCCTGCTGGTATTCACCTACCTGGCGTCGATCGTCAACGAGCCCGGGCACCCCCAGGCGCCGATAGCCATTTTCCTGCTGTTTATCCTCTGCCTGGGCGCCCGCCAGTCCGGCCGGCCCGGTTGCGGCAGCTGGGTCCTGCTCGGCGTCTGTGTCGCTGCGATCGCGCTGACCAAGTTGAACGCAGGGATCTTTACCCTGCTGGCGGTCGCCGTGCCGCTGTTGGCACAGTGTGCGGAACTGCCAATGCGCAGCGCGTTGCGCGCGGTGCTGACAGGCGGGGCCGCAATCGCCCCCTTTGTGCTGATGTGGCCGAACCTGGATAACGGGGACTGCCTGCGCTTCGCGCTGATCGCCGCCGTGATCTGCGGCCAGAGTGCCTGGCTCTGCCACTGCGCAGGAAGTTCGCAGGGGATCCGGCGTCGCGATCTCGCTGCGGTCGCGTGCGGTTTTTCGGGACTGTGCCTGTTGGCAACACTCTACCTGCACTGGCTGGGTACATCGCCTGGCGCACTGCTCGGCTCCCTGCTGGAAATGGCGGCCAGCCAGGGCGAGTTTTATCACCACTTCCGGCACTTCAGCGTACTGCAGCCAGCCTGGGCGCTGGGCGCGCTTGTCGCCGCGATCAGCTGTTTCCGCCTGCGCCAGGGCGTCGTGCAATCAGCTCTGCTGCTCGGCGCCCGCGGTATTCTGTTGCTGGCCACTTTGCTCTGCCTGCTTTTCGACTCCCCCGCTATCTCCCAATCGCTCTTTGCCTGGGCAGGCCCATGGGTCTGGGTTGTGGTCGTGCCTGCGCGCTCCTCGGCCTCCGTATTTCCGCGCCTGCTGTTACTCACGGTCGCCGCCTGGTCACCCCTGCTTGCCTATCCCATTCCCGGTACCCAGAGCTATTTCGGCAGTTTCCCCATCGTGCTGGCAGCCTTGCTGACAGGCTGGGACCTGGCGCAGTCGCTGGTAGGTAAGCTGCGGTCGCAAGGGGCGCCACAGCGACGCCGGGCAGCAGCCGGCGCTGTGCTGCCACTGCTGGTGCTGGTTTTCGCAGGCGGGATGTTTTTTGCTCACCTGTGGACGACCTATACGCGCTACCAATTCCATGTGCCGCTCGATCTCCCCGGTACCGGCCACCTGCGGGTGGAGCCGGCGCTTGCCAGGCAGTACCGGCAGCTGGCGCAGCAGCTGCAGGGAGCGGACTATGTGCTCAGCACCACGCGCTTCTACAGCCTGTATTTCTGGACTGACGCTCAACTACCCGGGCTGGAGGCGTGGTCGCTGTTCCCCCTGCGCTATGCGGAGGACACCCGGCAGCAGGTAATCCGTGAGAAGCTGCGAGGCCTGCCCAATACTGTCGTCGTGGACAGGCTGCCGCGACGCGCGCCGGTCGAGGCGTCAGCGGCCCCAGCCTGGGTCCGCGAGGATTACGCCCCGTTTGCCCGTGCCGGCGCTTTCGTCCTGCTGCAGCCCCGACTGGCACCGCCGGAGTAGCCGCGGCCGGCCGTTTGGTAAAAGAACCCCCCGCGGCTATAATCGAGCGCTCTATCAACATGCATAATATCGTGGATACAGTGCCCCGCCGTGTATCGCCGCTGAAATGAAAGCCTTCGCCGACGCCACCTCCCTGTTGCATGATCCCGACGCGCTGCGGGCGCAGTTCGATCGCGATGGTTACGTCTACCTGCGCGGGCTGGTGGAAGCCGAACCCCTGCTGGATCTGCGCAGCCAGGTGACCGATATCCTCGCTGACTGCGGCTGGCTGAAGCCGGGCACGGATCCAATGGATGCGGTGTCATGGACCATGCCGAAGGTGGAGGGGGAGGAGGACTACTTCGCTGCCTATGATCGCATTCAGTGCCTCGAGGACTTCCACGCCCTGGCCCATCACTCCGGGGTCATGGCCTTGATGAAAGCCCTGCTCGGTGAGACAGCATTTCCCCACCCACTGTCGATCGCCCGCCTGGTATTCCCCGACAGCCAGCTCTGGAGCACGCCGCCGCACCAGGATTTCAACAACAACCAGGGCACCGAGCAACTCTTCGCCTGCTGGTTGCCGCTGTCCGACTGCCCGACACAGATGGGCGCGCTGTCGATCCTCGAGGGCTCCCACAGGCTCGGGCTGCTGCCTTTGAAGTACTCTCTCGGCGCGGGCCACCGCCAGGCCGACCTGTCGGCACAGGCCCGGGAGCTGCAGTGGGTATCGGGTGATTTCAAACTCGGTGACGCGATCGCCTTCCACAGCCTCACGGTACACCGGGCCCTGGAAAACCGGACCGAGCGCATGCGGCTGTCGGTGGACTATCGCTACCAGGCGGAGGGGCAGGCGGCGACCGCGCGCTGCTTCCAGCCCCATTTCGAGCGCCTGGGCTGGGAAGATATCTATCGCCACTGGGGCAGCGAGGAATTGAAGTACTACTGGCGCAGCCGCGAGATCGAGCTGGTGCCCTTTGACCACCAGCTTGGCGACCTGCCCGACGATCACCTCAAGGAGGCGATCAAGCTCCAGCGCGAATTCGACCGCGGGCGCGCGCAGTTACGAAAAAAATACGCCGACGCGAGCGAGGGCTAGTTGCCCGCACTCATATTCCCCGCATGGCGCCGTACCGGACCCGGATTGAATGAGCCCTGAACCAAGCAATGATCAACCGCAATCCACCCTGCTGAATTACGGCTGGATTCGCGAGCAGTTTCTCGGCGCCCACGCGGCCTACGCCAGCGCCAGTCCCTATCCCCACGCGGTGATCGAGGACTTTCTGCCAGACGAGCTGATCGACCGGGTCCTGGCCGAATTTCCCCAGCCCTCGGCGGAGATCAACTGGCGGCAGCTGCACAGCAAGCGCGAAGATGACGGCTCGACCGTGCAGTTCAACAAGCAGGGCATGCCGAACCTGATGCAGGTCTCGCCTTACCTCCGCCAGCTGATCTGGGAACTGAATTCCGGCACGTTTATCCGCGCGCTGGAAAAGCTGACCGGTATCGGCAACCTGATCCCGGATCCCGCCCTGCGCGGTGCCGGCCTTCACCAGGTGCTGCCGGGTGGGGTGCTCGCCGTGCACGCCGACTTCACCCAGCACCAGGACTACAAGCTGGAACGCCGGGTGAACCTGCTGCTGTACCTGAACCGGGACTGGAAGGACGAATACGAAGGTCATCTCGAGCTCTGGAATGCCGATATGAGCCGTTGCGTAAAGCGGATACGCCCCAACGCCGGTCGCTGCGTGGTATTCAATACCGACGCCAGCTCTTTCCACGGCCATCCGCGGCCCCTGCGGTGCCCGGAGGGGATGACCCGAAAATCAATCGCGCTCTACTACTACACGCTGGGCCGCGACGACAAAGACGTCGAGCCTACCAAGCGCACCGACTGGCAGCCGCGACCGGATATCGCGCTGCCCGAGCCGGTGTGAGCCCGACTGCGGCCGAATTTTGCGAGACACCATGAACTCCATTGACTACGCACGCCTGAATGCAGAAGCCGAAAGCATGGCGGCGGCCTTCGCCACGGCGGACCCGTTTCCACACATTGTCATCGACAATTTCCTGTCTACCGAGACGGTCGCCTGCCTCAACGGCAATTTTCCCGACTTCGAGCGCAAGCAGAAGGCCGGCTCCACACATATACCGGTGATTCTGGATGACGGCAGCGAAGCACAGCTGGGCAAGGAGTGGCTGTCGCGGGAGCAACTGGTGCCCTACGCCTTTCGCCGCCTGTACTGGGAGCTGAACAGCAACCCCTTTGTCGGGCTGCTGGAGAAGATCTCCGGCATCCGCGGCCTGCTGGCCGACCCGCACCTGCTGGGCGGCGGTGTTCACCAGGTGAAACCCGGCGGCTACCTGAAGGTGCACGCGGATTTCAACAAGCACCCGCAGTTCGGCCTCGACCGGCGCATCAACCTGCTGATCTACCTCAACGAGGACTGGCAGCCGGAGTATGGCGGTGATCTCGAACTGTGGAGCGCCGACATGGGTGAGTGCGTGCAGCGTATCGCGCCGCTTGCCGGGCGCTGCGTTATTTTCCGCACGACCTCAACCTCCTTCCACGGACACCCGCATCCGCTGGCCTGCCCGCCCGACCGGGCCCGCCGCTCCATCGCGCTGTATTACTATTCCAACGGCCGCCCCGAGGGCGAAAGCGACGCCGAGCACGGCACGCTCTGGCAGACGACCACGGCCTGAGGCACCTGCCCGGCTAGTCCGGTGAAGGGTCGGCGCGCAGGGCGTTGACGGCCTGGGTAGTGCCCAGGTGCATGAAGCGCATGGCGCTGTCGGGCACGCTGCCGAGGTAAATCGGTCGCTTGGTCGGCGAGCGGTAGGGGCCGCCGCGCAGCGCCGCGTACTGGTTGAAGTGATCGGCCATGGCTTTCTGCCGGTCCTGCCCCCGGGTGCCTGTGGTGATGCCGCCGTGGAACTGGTGGAAACTGCCCTCGCCGATGAGGATGACCAGTTCGCGCCCGGGTAACTCTACCGCGCGCTTGTAAAAGTCCAGGTTCACCTGCCCACCGCCGGTCTCGGTAAAGTCCGGGTCGAAGCCACCCAGTTCCTGCCAGGTTGCCCGCGTGACACAGAGACAGTTGCTCTCGCCGATGGGCTTGAAATAGCCGCCGCCGCTGGTACCGCTGAGGCAGGCGATCTCGAACAGGCGATAGCCGTCCTCGGGCCACTGGATCGACTTTAGCAGGCGGGTTTCCTCGGCGCTGTCATATCCCTCCAGCATCGAGTGCTGCTGCAGCTTCGGGCCGAGGTGGTAACCGGGGACGGCGATCACCGCCTCCGGGTGCAACCGGGTGGCGGCGATGGTGTAACTCACCACCCCGGGGCTGAGCATGCGCGCCCCGTCCACCATGATGCTGATGTGGGTGCCACTGGCCTGGCCGGCGGCGAAGTTGATCGCCGGCACGGGGGTGGGCCGGGTCTCCTCCCGGTAGAAGTAGCGCACGTTGGCGCCGTACTGGCAGGCCCGCTGCTCGCCGAGGACATCGTCGGAGGAGTTTTCCACCACGATGATTTCATAGTCCTCCTCGCCAACCCCCTGCTGGTAGGCCGTACTGAGTGAGTACAGGGTCTTTTCCGCCTGCTCGGACATTTTGTAGACCACCAGGATGAAACTTACCCTGACCGGTGGGCTGGCGGGGCTCTGCCGGGGCAGGGCGACCTCGCTGTCGAAGTGGACGACAGGTATCGGGGCATTGGGCAGGCGCTGGACAGGCGGCTTGCTGGCGGCGGCCGGCGCCACTGCTCGCCCTGGTGTGTCAGCGGCTTTGCCCTGCAGCAAGGCCTGCAACTTGCGGAGTAATGTCATGGTTTGTGCTTGGTAGGGTAGTCGGCTGGGCCAAGTGTACGCGTGCAGCCAGGCGAATTCATCTCGCTTCGGCGGCTTCAGCTCGAAGTGGCTCCAGGCCGATGGCCCGCTGCAGGCTCTGCACCGTTGCACTCTCCGCGGCCAGGAAACTGTCGCGCAGGGAGACGATGGCGTCCAGGTAGGCATCGATATTGTCCGCGTCGAGCGTGGTGCCGAATGCGCCGCGCTGCTCCCCCTGCATGGTGGCCAGGATGCGGTCGGCAAGCTTGCGACTGGAGTGGACGCCGTCCATGAACCAGGCCTGGTCGATGTTGCGCGCGAGGTATATCGGCTCGTCCGCCACGCCCGCTGCGTCGCCAAAGCCCCAGATCGGGAAGGGTTCGGCGTCGAATTCTGCGGCAACCTGGCTATTGATCTCGATAATCTGCCGGTGGGTCTCCCGCCACAATTGCTCGGAACCCTTGCGGAACCAGATATCGACGAAAAACACGTGGGTTGGCGTGAGGAACAGCGTGGTTCTGATTTTTTCCCGATAGCAGAAACGGAGAAGTTCACGATAAAAAGGCAGGCTCTTTCGCGGGTCGAGCTCAGCGGGGTTGATGCCGTCGACGGCATTCCTGCCGACAAAAATATAACCGCCCCGTCCGACCAGTTTGCCCGCGCGGTCTTCCCAGACCCCGTTCGGGTAGTAGGCCCTGGGCACCGGTCGGTGCAGTACTCCGGCGTTGAGGCTCTCGGCGGTGATTTCCAGTGACAGCAGGAAGTTATAGGTGTCAATCAACCTGCGTCGCAGCTGCGCCAGCTGGAAGGGCCCCGCATCGGGGTCACGCAGACGGTCGGGTTCAAATCCGCTGCGATAACGCGGCGTGGAGCGCACGAAAGCCTGATAGTCCAGCCCGATAACGAGCTCTGACAGCGGGTTGACCGCCTGGGCGTGACGCACGGATTGCGACAGTTCGAACATGGTCAGGCCGGGAGTGGCGTAGTTGTAGGATCGGGCTTCATCCCAGGTAGCGGAGGCCGGCCAGATTTCAGCGCTTCTCGACGTGCCAATGACCAGGTTGTCCGGGCGGCGCTGCTCGATGTGATAGGGCTTGTAGACCCGCATGTTGTAGAACTGGTCAATCCGCCCGAGGACCTGCGCGTCAGCGCCGCGATGGTAGTAGAGCAGGTAGGGGTCGACGCGATAATTGAACAGCCCGAGCGCCAGCAGGGCGAGTGCGGTGAAGCTGAAGATGCAGGCCAGGTAGGATTTCATCGCGCTAGAACTGGAAGTAGATGAAGCGCGAGATGTCGGACAGGCCCATGATGGAGACAGTCAGCATCAGGGCTAGCAGCAGGGCGTAGCCCACACCGGGCTTCCATTTCAGGCGCGACGCCGGAAGCGGCCTGCCATCGGCGGGTATCACGGTGGAGTAGCCCGCCATGAACTCCTGCAGGTTGGGCAGGCACCAGCAGACCAGCGCGGCGAAAGCCAGGCATAGCCAGGCGTAGGTGTCGCCGGGCGGCGTGTAACCGGCGCTGGCAAGTAACTCGTGCAGGGTGGTGAATTCCAGTTCCCGGGGCAGGATCCTGGCCGCCTGCCAGTCCGGATGAAAGTAGGCCGGCTGGATGATCTGCCAGGCCGCGGCGAGGTCGCTGGCGCGAAAGATCACCAGGGCGAGGGACCAGGCGAGAAACGTCAGCAGGACATAAAAAGGCGTGAGCAGGCGCGCAGCGAGGACAGCCTGCAGGCGCGTTCCCCGCAACAGGCCGCGCCAGGCGTGGTTGATACACAGGAAGACGCCGTGCAGTGCACCCCAGGCAACGAAGGTCCAGGCCGCGCCGTGCCAGAGGCCGCCGAGCAACATGGTGAGAAACAGGTTGGCATAGCGCCGCGACTCGCCGTGCCGGTTGCCGCCCAGCGCGATGTACAGGTAATCCCTGAGGAAGCGTGAGAGGGTGATGTGCCAGCGCTTCCACACCTCGATGACATTGGGGGACTTGTAGGGCGAGCGGAAGTTCTCCGGCAGGCGTATGCCAAACAGGCGCGCGCTGCCGATGGCCATGTCGCTGTAGCCGGAAAAGTCGAAATAGATCTGGAAGCTGAAGGCGAAGGTTGCGGCCAGAGCATCCAGCGTGTGCACCGCCTGGCCGCTGGCGGCGGCGCTGTGGACCGGGTCCACGATGGTTGCGAGGGCATCGGCCAGGATCACCTTCTTGAACAGGCCAGTGGCGATGAAAGTCATGCCGATGGCGAGGTCGGTGGGCAGGTTCGCCGCGGGACGCAGCTTGCGGAACTGGGGCATCAGCTCCTTGTGGTGGACGATGGGCCCGGCGATCAGCTGCGGGAAGAAGAGCACGAACAGGGCGTAGTGGGCGAACTGGTATTCCTCGCAGTCGCGGCGTGCGACGTCCACCAGGTAGGCGATCTGTTGGAAAGTGAAAAACGAAATAGCCAGGGGCAGGGTGATTTCCGGTGCCGGAATCAGCCACAGGCCGAGCGCGTTGAGCCCCTCGAGAAAGAATCCGGTGTATTTGAAATAGCCCAGCAGGCCGAGATTGAATGCCACCCCGAGTGCCAGCCAGCTGCGCCCGCTGCGGCCAGCGCTGCCGGCGAGGCGTCGACCGAGGGCGTAATTCACCCCGACGGAGGCTACGATCAGCAGCAGGTAGACCGGCTTCCAGCTGGCGTAAAAGACCAGGGACGCCGCCGTCAGCCAGAGTATCTGCCGTTCGATACCGCCGCGCCTGGCGAGCAGGTGGAAAACCACCAGCGTCAGAGGGAGGAAGAGGAACAGGTACTCGATGGAGTTGAACAGCATGTCAGCGGCGCCCCGCCCCGGTTTGCCCGGGTACTGCCAGGGGGCGGTCGGGTGGCTGGTAGATACCCTGTGCGACCGCCCGCGCGACAATCGCGTTGCTCTGCTTCAGCGGCTTGCCGTAGGCGCGGAACTGGCCCTTGTTGAAGCGCTCCACCCGCTGCTCGGTATACGGCGCCAGCGCCCTGCCGTGCTGCTGGTAGGAAAACACGCAGTAATACATTGCGGCTGCCGTGGCGAACATCGGCAGCGCCAGTGATCGCAGCTGCAACTGGCTACCCAGCGCGACCAGGGTTGTCGACAGCATGAGCACCGAGGGGAAGGCATAGCGCGCGGAGAGGGCGTAATCCACCGTGGTGAAATGCGCTCGCCCGAGTACCACCGCGGCGGCCGACAGCACCACCAGCCAGCCGCAGGCGACCAGGCGGATATCGGCGGAGCGCCAGGCCCGCCAGGAGGCCAGGGCGAGTGCGGTGATCAGGGCAGTGCCCGCTGTCGCAGCGGCGGCGACACGGGTCTCGCTGGCAAAACTGCCGAGCAGGCTCAGGGTGTAGAGCGCGAAATGGCCGGGCTCCCGGGCGAAGTTCGCCAGCATGGCCAGCAGGGTGTTCGGGGTTGCGAGATGGAAGCGCCACAGGCTGAGCACCAGCCCGGCTAGAATCACCCAGGCCAGCAGGCGTGTGGCGGGTACAGCGCGTGCGACCCGGTACTGGTGCCAGATAAAGGCCAGTCCTACCAGCCAGGTGATCTGGCCCGAGGCGAGGGTGAAGGTCGACAGCGTCGCCAGTAGCACCGCAGCTGCAAAGCCGGGCAGGGTCGCCCGGTGCAGGGCGTAGATGGCGAGAAAACCGTAGAGAAATACGAAGTGGTAGGCAAAGGCCGCCATGCTCCACAGGGTGATGCCATAGCTGCGCAGGTTGCACAGGCACAGCGCGGCGGTGGCGACCAGCCACCAGCCCCGGGGATGCCTGCGCAGTGCCAGCCAGTAGAGAGCGAGGAAGCCGGGCAGGGCCAGGTTGGCGATGAAGACGAGGCCGCGGAAATTGATCTCGCCACTGAGTGCGTACACCGCCAGGTAGAGCAGGCGGGAGGACAGGGTGCGGTGATCGTTGTGCTGGGCAAACAGTATCGACAGCTGTTCACGCATCCCCTCCGCCGCACCGGTATCCAGTATTACCTCGAGGACATCGTAGATGTCGTCCGCGAGGGGTACGTTGATCGCATGGGTGTGGAGGAAGTGAAAATAATAACTTACACACGCGCCGGTAATGGCCAGTGGCAGCCATCGCAGGAAAAAAACCACAGGGCCGGGAAGCTGTATCGGGGGTGGCTGCATTCGCGCCCAGGTTGGATTATTGTTACTGTCGGCAGAGAAGGGACGATATAACAAAGCGGCAGGCCTGTCAGCCTGTGAGCACGCGGTTTATATGGACAGAGCAGAGTTTGATCAATTTGCCCGGGAATACCGGCAGCTTCACCAGCAGAACATCCGCCATTTTCGCGAGTCTCCGGAGTATTTTGCCGAGTACAAGATCGTCGATACCGCGGCGGTCGCGCGGCGGCGCCTCGGCGAGCGCGAGCTGGACCTGCTCGACTTTGGCACCGGCGTCGGCAACGCGGTGCCCTACCTGGCCGAGCACCTGCCCCGGGCCCGGCTCACCTGCCTCGACATCTCCGAGGAGAGCGTGGCGATCGCCCGCGAGCGCTTCCCCGGCATGGCTCAGTACTGCACTTTCGACGGCGGCCAGCTGCCTTTCCCGGATGCCAGTTTCGACCTGCTCTACACGGCCTGCGTGTTTCACCATATTCCCCACGCCGAACACCCGGCCCTGTTGCGCGAGTTCCACCGCGTGCTCAGGCCCGGCGGGGCACTGGTCATCTTCGAGCACAATCCCTACAACCCGCTGACCCAGCGCGCGGTGAGTACCTGTCCCTTCGACGAAAATGCACAGCTGATCCGGCCCGGCGCGATGACGGGGCAGATCGCTGATGCAGGCTTTGCCGGGGTCGAGCGGAAGTACCGCATCTTCTTCCCCGGCTTCGTCCGCTGGCTGCGCTGCCTCGAGCCCTACCTGGCCTGGCTGCCCCTGGGCGGGCAGTACTATGTGGCGGCAACCCGCCCCGGCTGAGCTCTCAATCGTTGCCAGTGGGCGCGAGGCTGCACTGCGCGCGCAGGCCGAGGGGTGTTCCCAGCAGCAGCTCACGCGGCACGTCTGCAGCGGCGTGCAGCGGTAAATAACCGGACCAGTCCAGCTTGTCGGCCTGCCACAGCTGCCATGGCGTGTAGTCGCCGCGGTGCACGGGGTAGAGGCGGGCGATAGCAGCACCGCCCTCGGCGACAAGCACTTCCCGCGCCAGCAGCCCGGGCCAGCCGGCGAGTTGCAGGGCCGTGGCCACATAGCCGTCGCGCGCCTCGTCCGCGCCGGGGAGCCAGCTCACCCTGGCGCCGCACGCCGGCTCGGGGGCATTGAGCCGGGGCAAGCTGATGGGGAGCCGGTAAGCCAGCTGGTGCCGGGCGAGCAGCTCATCCAGCTGGAAAATGCGCTCGGGCTGGAAGTTGAGCCCGGTTTTGCCGGGCGCATCGCGCAGCGCGGGAAATTCGCCCAGGGACTGCAGGCGCGCTGCGTATTCCATGCTGAGTATTTCCTGCTTCAGGTAACTGCCCCAGGGCGCGGTGATGAGAAGCGCCAGGCAGAGCAGCGCGAGCGAGCCGGCAAGGCGCAGTGCCGGCTTCAGTCCCGCGCAGGCATGCACCAGCAGCAGGGAGACGGCGGCCCAGTAGCACAGCACGACTGACTGGAAGCGCTCCTGGCTGGGGCCGAGTACGTGCACAGGCTGGGGGATGATCCGTCCGAGCTGGGTGACCAGGGCGACCCCGAGGCAGAACAGGGCCGTCGCCAGCGCCAGTTCGCACAGCAGCGGCGGGCGCTGCGCGCGGCGCAGCCAGTTGCGGGCGAGGCTCCACGCCGTCCAGCCGACCGGCAGCAGCGAGGCCAGCACCAGCGCGTTCGCCAGCCGCGGCGCGCCGAGGCCCAGCGGCAGGCCGAGGAAGGCGATAGCCCGGGAGAGAATCTGCCGGGGGCCGTTGGCGGCGAGCGCCTCGCGGCCCTGGGCGTGGATCTGCGCCAGGGCGTCGGCCTTGCCGCTATTCCAGTTGGCCAGTACCGCGGCGTCGGAGCTGAGCCCACGGCTGTAGAGATAGACCGCGAGCAGGCAGGCGACCAGCACCAGTGGTGTGTAGCGGCTGCGCAGGTAGAGCGCAAGCAGCGGCAGCAGCAACCAGGCGATTACCCCGGCGAAGGTGGAGAAGGCGGCGGCGGACGCCGCGACGAAGGCGGCCAGCCAGAGCGTGGGGGGCGGCGACGTGCTCGATCGCAGCAGCAGGTAAAAGGCACTCAGGGCCATCGCCATGGTCAGGTGCCAGCTGACATTGACCGGGTTCACCAGGTTCCACAGGTGGGCGGGGCCAAACAGGTAAATCGCCACGATGAAAGCCGCCGTCAGCGGTGTGCAGGCGTCCGGCCAGTGGCGCGAGTGCAGGGAAATACAGTTGATAGCCAGCATCAGCAGCAGGCACAGCCAGCCGACGCTGTAGAGCAGGTGGTTCTGGCCGTGGAACCAGAGCAGGTCCAGCGCTACCAGCGCGCGCAGCAGGAATATCCGGTGGGCGTTGTAGTGCAGGTCGAACCAGCCGAGTAGTTCCCGCGTGTCGAAACCGGGGGTGAGCACCGATTGCACCTGCTTGACGATCAGGAACAGGTCGCGCCAGGGAATATGCGTGTGGTAGCGATACCAGAGCAGCGCGGTCCAGAGCAGGAACCCGGTGGCGACCAGCCCGGCCAACAGGCAAAGTATCCCGGCTGCGAGTCGCTGCAATGGCTGCGCTGGCGTTGGCGGCACCTGCATCGCTCAGGGCCTGGGGCGCCAGACACGCATTTCGTAGGTGCCGCCGCCATAGCGCGCGGTCATCGACAGCGGGAAGCGCTCCTCGACCTCGTAGTAGCGGCGCAGGAAGGTGCGCCCGTCGACATCCTCGAAGGGCGGCTGGTTGCGGCCGAACATGCCCTTGTGGTCCCAGGGGTTGATGAGGATGACGTCAAACTCCTTGTTCTCGATCTTGCGGAAGATGTCCGTGAGGTACTGGTCCCAGACCGCATCCACCCGCTCCTCGGGGTTTGCCTTGACGAACAGCGCCGGCTTCTGCAGTGCGATAGGGAAGTAGTGGGTGTGCCCGTCCTGGTAGACGCGCTTGCCGTGTTTTATCACCAGGTTGAGCAGCATTTGCGAGGCGTAGATTTCCTCGCTGTCGGCGATGATCGCCTCGATCCGCTGCCAGTTCTCTTCCGTGGTCGAGAAGTCCTTGGGCAGGATGGCGTAGACCTGGAAGAAGGCCGGCAGCAGGAGAGGCAGGGCAAGTTGCAGTCGGCCCTGCAGGCCGGCGGCCAGGGTGCAGGCCCAGAGCACGAGAAAGGGCGACATGAGCTGTAGCAGGTAGGTCATGAAGTTGCCCGGGTTGCGGCCCATGGTGGCGAAGGTGACGATCGTCGCCCAGAGCAGGCAGAAGGCGAAGTAGCCGGGCGCTTTCGCCAGCAGCGGGCCGCGCAGGCCGAGGCCTGCCGGCCTGAAATAGCCCAGCCAGCGGCGCGCCGGCGACCCGCCGCCGGCGAGGGCGGCCTGCAGCAGCGCCGCGGCAATCAGTGCGAACAGCGGCCAGTAGGTCTGGCTGTAGAAGACGATCTGCCGCAGCAGGGTGTTGGCCGAGAGCAGCAGGTAGATGGAGATACCCGCGGCGAACAGGGTGTTGTCGAGGTAGTAGGGGCTGGTCAGGTGGACTATCGCCAGGCTGCCGAGCAGGAGCAGGGCGTAGCTGCAGCCGAGCAGCAGCGCGCTGCGTTTGCAGCGGTAACAGAAGACATAGAGGCAGAGCATCGCCATGGCGGCGATGAAATATTGCTTGGTGTAGAACACCAGCAGCCCCATCACCAGCGCAGCGACAAGGCTCGGGCGGGAGAAGTCGCACAGCCAGGGCACCAGCAGAATCGCCAGGTAGAGAAAGATGCCCAGCGCGTTGGTGCTGGCGACGGGGGTGGAGTAGAACAGCAAGGCGGCATAGACCATGGCCCCGGCGGCGGCGCTGTAGAGGGCGGAGCGGCTGGCCCGGAAGGCGGCGGCCACGCACAGCCCGACGGTGGCCAGGATCAGCAGGGCCGAGATACTGCGGTGCAGCTCGAGGGTATTGCCGAGGAACAGCGCGAAGGGCGCGACGAGAATGTTGTACAGCGGTGGGTAGACGTCCATCGCCTGGGGCTGGAAGGCGCGGGTGTAGGGGTTGTGGCCGCTGGCGATGATGTCGGTGATCACCAGCATCTGCCCCTCGTAGTAGTCCAGCGGGATCGGCGCCGTTATGATGCGCGCGTGGTAGACCAGCAGGAGCGCCGACAGGGCGACGATCGCGCCGAGCAGTGCCAGCTGCCACAGCCTGCCGGGCCAGGCCGTGGCGCTGCCGCGCCCCGCGGTGTGCGGAGCGGAAGTCTGTTCGTTATGTCTGCTCAAAATACGGTACAGCCCCTGTCGGTCATTATTTTGCCAATTCGCAGCGCCCGGCATTATACCTCGCGAGTATGGTGATATAGTCCCCTGCGTTACCCGGGGAGCGAGTTTCAGGATAAGTAGAACGATGATCAAGCGGGACGCGCCGGTACTGGGCATTGTGGTGCCCTGTTTCAACGAGGAGCAGGTGCTGCCGCTGACTGCCCACAGCCTTCAACAGCATATGCTCGGCCTGATCGAGCGCGGTCTCGTATCCGCGCAGTCGTGGATCTGTTTTGTCGACGACGGCAGCAGGGATCACACCTGGCCCCTGATCGAAAAACTCGCCGGGCAGCTGGCGCATGTTCGCGGGCTCAAGCTGAGCCGCAATTTCGGCCACCAGAGCGCCCTCTACGCCGGCCTGATGGAGCACGATGCCGACGTCTTCGTCAGTATCGACGCCGACCTGCAGGACGACATCGCGGCGATCGAGCAGATGCTCGCCGCCCACGCCCGCGGCAGCGAGATCGTCTACGGCGTGCGCGACAACCGCGACAGCGACAGCTGGTGGAAGCGCACCACCGCGGAACTGCACTACCGCCTGCTCGGCATGATGGGGGTGGAGAGCGTGCCCAATCACGCCGACTTCCGCCTGATGAGCCGGCGCGCAGTGGCCTTCCTCGGTGAATACCGCGAGTCCAACCTCTACCTGCGCGGCATCGTGCCCCTGCTCGGCCTGCGCTCGGAGAATGTCTACTACACCCGGCGCGAGCGGCCGGTGGGGGAGACCAAGTATTCCCTCGCACGCATGCTCGGGCTGTCCCTGCGCGGGATGACTTCCTTCTCGGTATTGCCCCTGCGGCTGATTTCCGCGCTGGGCCTGGTGGTCTTCGTGATCGCGTTACTGATGGGTCTGTGGGCGATTATCGCCGTGTTCAGCGGTGCCGCCACGGTTCCCGGCTGGGCGTCCACGGTCATTCCCATCTATCTTCTCGGTGGCCTGCAGTTGCTCTCCATCGGGATCGCCGGGGAGTACATCGGCAAGATCTTTACCGAGGCGAAGAAGCGGCCGCTGTACCAGGTCGAGGCCCGCCTGGACACCCCGGAAAAGCCGCTCTGACGCCCTTCACTTCACCCGCGGCGTCCCCTTCTGGTAGGGTTGTGCCGCCCAAGGAGAGCAGGAACCCCCGAAAGTGAGCCCCCAGCCGAAAGTTTCAGTGCTCGTCGTCGCCTACCGGATGGCGCGACAACTGGAAAACACGCTCTACACCCTTTCCCCCGATTACCAGCAGGGGGTGGACGCCAGCGATTACGAAGTCATCGTGATGGAGAATGCCTCGGCGGAAAACCTCTCCCCGCAGGCCGTGGCCGCGCTGCCGGAGAACTTTCACTACGTGTTGCGCGAGGAGAGCAGTGCCACGCCGGTGTACGCGGTCAACGAGGGTTTTTCCCGCTGCCGCGGCGAGTATATCTGCCTGATGATCGACGGCGCGCGCATGGTCAGCCCGGGGATCATCAGCATCGCCCTGCAGGCCTTTGCCATCACCGGGGCAGCGGTGGTCGCGGTGCCCGGTTATCACCTGGGGCGCGCCGAACAGCACCTGATCGATGAGGGACTCGACCCCGAACAGGAAGAACTGTCCCTGCTGGGTTCCGTCGACTGGCGCGCCGACGGTTACGAGCTGTTCCGCATAGCGACCCTGAGCGGGGCCAACCGCAGCGGCTACCTGCACCCGATCATGGAGTGCAACTGCCTGTTCGCCTCTGCCGGCAGCTATGCCGCCATCGGCCACGCCAACACCGATTTCACCCTGCCCGGCGGCGGCAGCATCAACCTGCATATGTACCGCAGCCTGGGGATGCTGCCGGGCTCGTCGATTTTCGTCACCCCGGGGGAGGGCTCCTTTCACCAGTATCACGGCGGCGTCACCACCTCCTCCTACGAGGAGCGCGAGGCGGAGATCGAGCGCCACCGGACACAGTTGCACAGCTATTGGCCCGGCGGCTTCCACAGCCTGCGCCGCCAGCCGGTGCTGCTCGGCAAGGTGCCGCCGCAGGCGCATCCCTTCCTGCAGTTCTCGCTGGAACGCAGCGCCCAGCGCTTCGAGCGGCTGGCGAAACAGGGCAAGGCGCCCTGGCCGGATGAGCCGCAGCGGGCCTAGGTCCGGGGCCTAGCCGCCAGCAGCAGTGCAGCACGAACACAACCGCTGGCGAGCGCAGGCGCTCAGCGTATGAGGAAACAATGAAAAAGCTGATCTTACACCTTGGAAGGGCTAAAACCGGCAGCAGCTCCCTGCAGGAAGCCTTCGGCAATGCGAGCCGTACACTGCGCCGCCAGGGCGTCATGTATCCCTCGTTCCAGCCCTACAACCACTCCTTCCAGTTCACGATCCTGTTCAAGCGCGATCCCACTGGCATGTTCTATTACAAGCAGTTTGCGCCGCGCGATGAGGCCGCCTGGGAAGCCGAGAAGCAGCGCCTGTTCAGCCGCTGGATCAAGTTTTTCAAGGCCGCCAAACAGGGCACCTGGATCATCTCGGCGGAGAATCTCCCCGCCATGTCGCGGGAGGAAATCGCCGCCCTGCTGGCCTTCGTACGGCCGTATTTTGACCAGGTCACCGCCATTGCCTACGTGCGCCACCCCGAGTCGGTGCTGCGCAGCCAGTGGGAGGAATTCGTCAAGGTGATGGATGGGGGGATGAGCGGCAGCGAGTTGCTGGCCAAGACCATCCGCGACTACAATTTCCGCTTCCTCAACAGATGGAGCGAGGAGTTGGGCAAGGATCAGCTCATCGTGCGGCCCTTTGACAGGCAGTGTTTCACGGGCGGCACACTGCAGGCGGATTTCCTGCATCACACCGGGCTTGGCGGGCTGCAACTGCCGGCCGGGGAAGAAGTGGCCAACGTTTCCCTGGGCTTCGAGGGCGCCGCTCTGTTACAGGCCTATAACACACGCTATCCGCTTTACCTCGAAGGCAGGGTCAATCCGCAGCGTGGCCTGGCGCGGCACCTCAATGAACTCTACGCAGCCATGCGCGAGGTGCCGACCGCGCCATTGAAGTTCGAGCTGCGCTTCAGCCCGGAGGAGGCGGAGGGCGTTAACCGCCAGATCGAGCTGGTGAACGGCTATCTCGCAGCGGAGGACCGGTTTCACCCGGTGGTGGCCTCCGGGCAGCCCACCGAACTGCCGCAACCGGCGGATGTGCGCCTCGAATACTGTATCGACCTGATCAACCAGTTGGCCCTGCGGATCGATGAACTCGTGGATAACGGCCGGTGACATGGTAGCGAAACGCCGCCTGATCGTTCATCCCGGAACCCACAAGACCGGCACCTCGTCCATCCAGAACTATCTTTTTACCCAGCGCCAGCGTGGCGATTTCGGCTACCTGCAGCGTGGACGGGCCAACTCCTCGCTGTGGATGGAGCAGGCTTTTGCCACACTGCCTGACAATGCGGAAGGCAAAGCCCTCGCCAACCGGCGTGAGGCGAGGAAGGATCTCGCGGCGGCGCTCGGTAACAGCAGGCATGCTGTCGATATCCTCTCGGCAGAATCCATTTCCAGTTTCACTATTGCGGAAACGCGGGACTTCCACCAATTCGTTCGCCCCTACTATGACGAGATAGAGGTCCATATCTACTTCCGCCCGATGAAGTCCAAGATGGAGAGCGCGTTCCAGCAGCGCCTGCAGGGCGGCTTCAGCAGCATCTACACCCCTTTCACGTTTGCCTACTTCAATCGCGTCACCCTGCTGGACACGGTGTTTGGCTGCGCCAATGTCCATGTTCACCGCTATTCCAGTGGCGATTTCCCTGCGGGTGATGTCACCGCGCATTTTATGCGGGCGGTGGGAGGAGAGTGGGCCGGCAACGCCCGCCGGAAGTCCAACCGGAGCCTTTCCCTGGAGGCTATCCGCCTGCTCTACGTCTACCGGATGCACTTCCCCAGGCGCTCGCCGGAGGACCGGCAGCTGATTTCCCGCCTCGGCGAGCTACCCGGTTCCCGCCTGCGCTTTCACAGCAGCCTGTACGAGCGGCTGCTGGGAAATGGCGGAAATAACGTGGAGGCCTTCGAGCAGCGAGCCGGTTTTTCCATCCGCGAGGACATCACCCGCCACGACGACTGCGGGCTGCGTTGCGAGGAGGACCTCACGAGCATGGACGCCGGGTTGCTCGACTGGCTCAGGGAAGCGGCGGGCCCACGGTATGGCACCTCGGCCGAACCGGCGAGCGATGACCTGGCCGCTATCGCCCACTGGGTGCGCCGCTTGGCCAGTTAGCGGCCTGCGCACTTCTCAACGGGGCCAGGCCCGGTAGCGGGCCAGCGAGATTCGGCCACTATCACTGCAATCGACGTTTTCCGCCCGCAGGCGTGACTGCTGTTTCCGGTAGCCCTCCGAGCCCGGGGGCAGTGAGATGCGCCCGCCGGCGTTGATCACCCGATGCCAGGGAATCCGGCTGCCGCGGGGGAGTTTTCTCAGCGCCGCCCCCACGCGCCGGGCGCCGCGGGGCAGGCCTGCCTGGGCCGCCACATCGCCATAGGTGGCGACCTTGCCCTCGGGGATCAGGCTTATCACCTGCCAGATTCGCTGGTCGATGTCGCTGTCTGGCACTGGCTGGTCCCTCCGGCGGTTGATTTTCTGTCCTGGGGGAGGATAGTCGCGCTTGTAATGTGGTCTCAAGCCCCCATAAAGGTGTAAACGGAGTTCACCATGCGCATATTCATCATGCTCCTGCCCTGGCTGGAGCTGCTTACCCTGATCCAGCTGGGCGTGAAGACCAGCGCCCTGACATCCCTGTTCTACGTCTTTGCGACCTTTGTGCTCGGCATGTTCATTCTCCGCCGCCAGGGGGAGAAGATGGTCGAGCGCATGCGCGATGTGCAGTTGGGGCGCATGTCCGGTGCGCAACTGCTGGTGGATGACCTGGCCATGGGCCTGGCCGGGATACTGCTGATGATCCCCGGCATGATTACCGACTGCGCCGCGATCGTGGTGATGATCGGCCCCCTGCGCCGCTGGCTGGCGAAGCGCCTGGGGGTGACAACCCAGAGCACCGGTTACCGGGCCTACGAGCAGGAGGACAGCGTCACCATCGAGGGCGATTACTCCCGGGTGGATGATCCTCGAATTCGCTAAGTTATTGAAATTATTTACTATTACTGAGGAGTCGGTGGCCGGGCGGGGGCTCTTTAAGCGCTTGACTGGCGCGCTGTCGCGACTAGAATTACCCCGCCTTTTAGCACTCTCGCAAAAAGAGTGCTAATCGACCCTTGAAATGCATCGGGCTGCCCCCATAGACCGAGCATCCCTTATCAATGGGGTCACTCATAAAACTGTTATCAGGAGATCTACACACATGAGTATCCGTCCGCTGTACGACCGCGTGGTCGTTCGTCGCAAGGCTGAGGAAGAAACCACCGCTGGCGGCATCGTGCTGCCGGGTTCCGCCAAGGAAAAGCCCAACCAGGGTGAAGTCGTCGCGGTTGGCGCCGGCAAGCCGCTGGACAATGGTGACCTGCGCGCTCTCTCCGTCAAGGTCGGTGACATCGTTGTTTTCGGCCAGTACGCCGGCAGCAACACCATCGAGATCGATGGCGAAGAGCTCATCATCATGGGTGAAAGCGAAATCTTTGCGGTTGTCGAATAAGGCTTCCGAAACACCAATTGTTAGAGATTGAGGAATATTAGACATGGCAGCTAAAGACGTATTTTTCGGCGACGACGCTCGCTCCCGCATGCTGGCCGGTGTTAACACCCTGGCCGACGCGGTAAAAGCCACCCTGGGCCCCAAGGGCCGCAACGTGATTCTGGACAAGTCCTTCGGTGCGCCCACCGTGACCAAGGACGGTGTGTCCGTGGCCAAGGAAATCGAACTGAAAGACAAGTTCGAGAACATGGGTGCGCAAATGGTCAAGGAAGTGGCTTCCCAGGCTTCCGACCAGGCCGGTGACGGCACCACCACCGCAACCGTACTGGCCCAGTCGATCCTGAACGAAGGCCTGAAGTCCGTTGCCGCGGGCATGAACCCGATGGACCTGAAGCGCGGCATCGACAAGGCGGTTGCAGCAGCGGTTGCTGAAATCGAGAAGATGGCTACCCCCTGTGAAGACAGCAAGGCGATCGCCCAGGTCGGCACGATTTCCGCCAACTCCGACGCTTCCATCGGCGACATCATCGCCGAAGCGATGGAAAAAGTCGGCAAGGAAGGCGTTATCACCGTTGAGGAAGGTTCCGGCCTCGAGAACGAGCTGGACGTGGTAGAAGGCATGCAGTTCGACCGCGGCTACCTGTCTCCCTACTTCATCAACAACCAGGACAACATGAGCGTTGAACAGGACGACGCGTTCATCCTGCTGGTTGACAAGAAAGTCTCCAACATCCGCGAACTGCTGCCCCTGCTGGAGCAGGTAGCCAAGTCCTCCAAGCCGCTGGTCATCATCGGTGAAGACGTCGAAGGCGAAGCGCTGGCAACCCTGGTCGTGAACAACATGCGCGGCATCGTCAAGGTTGCTGCCTGTAAAGCACCGGGCTTCGGCGACCGTCGCAAGGCCATGCTGCAGGACATCGCCATCCTGACCGGCGGCACCGTGATCTCCGAGGAAGTGGGCCTGGATCTGGAGTCTGCCACCCTCGAGCACCTGGGCACCGCCAAGCGCGTGACCATGGACAAGGACAACACCACCATCATCGATGGTGCCGGCGATGCGGACGCCATCAAGGCCCGCGTCAACGAGATCCGCGTCCAGATCGAGAACACTACTTCCGATTACGATCGTGAAAAACTGCAGGAACGCGTGGCCAAGCTGGCCGGCGGTGTTGCGGTCATCAAGGTTGGCGCCGCCACCGAGATCGAGATGAAAGAGAAGAAAGCCCGCGTTGAAGACGCCCTGCACGCGACCCGCGCAGCGGTTGAAGAAGGCGTGGTTGCCGGTGGTGGTGTGGCGCTGGTGCGCGCCGTGGCCACTATCAGCGAGCTGAAAGGCGACAACGAAGACCAGAACCACGGTATCGCGGCTGCGCTGCGCGCCATGGAAGGTCCCCTGCGCCAGATCGTTGCCAACGCTGGCGACGAAGCTTCCGTTGTCCTGGACAAGGTTCGCCAGGGCGAAGGCAACTTCGGCTACAACGCTGCGACTGGCGAGTACGGTGACATGCTGGACATGGGCATCCTGGACCCGGCCAAGGTAACCCGCACTGCGCTGCAGGCTGCTGGTTCCGTTGCCGGCCTGATGATCACCACCGAGGTGATGGTTGCCGACAAGCCGGAAGACAAGGCTGCTGGCGGCATGCCCGACATGGGCGGCATGGGTGGCATGGGCGGCATGATGTAAGCCCGGCTTCCAGGCCAAACCCGAAAAGCCCGGCCCTTGTGCCGGGCTTTTTTTCGCCTGCCGTAATGTGCACGGGGTAACTCGGAACCAGGCACGGCCGGGCTGTCAGGGCCAAATCCCTCCCGCGGCGAATATAAACGCTTTCTGAGCAAGCGGGAGGGATTTGGCCCTGACAGCCCTTGCAACGTGCGGCGTGGAATCCCGGGACATGGCGCAATCGGGCGGCGGCGTACACAACGCTTCCGCTTGCTCAGAACGCGTTTATATTCGCCGCGGAAGCGTTGTGTACGCCGCCACCCTCTCGGCGCAGGTCACGGAATTCCGCCGGGGCGGAGCACTTGGCCGTGGACGTTCCGCGCGTCGAGTAAAAACGCTTTCGAGTAAGCGCGGAACCTTCCCGGCCAAGTGCAGTAGCTGGCACCCTGCAGGTCCGGTCCGGTCTCGAAGCGACCTGGAATAAAAAAACCCGGCACAAGGCCGGGTTCCAGAGTTCACTCGAAGTCCGCGGTCAGGCGAAATTCGCGTTCACGAACTCCCAGTTCACCAGTTCCCAGAACGCCGCCAGGTAGTTCGGGCGGGAGTTGCGGAAATCGATGTAGTAGGCGTGTTCCCAGACATCGACGGTCAGCAGCGGGGTTACGCTGGAGTCGGTCAGCGGAGTCGCCGCGTTGGACGTGTTGACGATGGCCACGCTGCCGTCGGACTTTTTCACCAGCCAGGTCCAGCCGGAGCCGAAGTTGTTGGCAGCGCTGGTGTTGAACTCTTCCTTGAAGGCGTCGAAGGAGCCGAAGGCCGCGTCGATGGCCTCGGCAACCGCGCCAGAAGCTGCGCCGCCGCCGTTGGGGCTCAGGCAGTTCCAGTAGAAGGTGTGGTTCCAGATCTGGGCTGCGTTGTTGAAGACGCCGCCCTCGGAGGTCTTGATGATCTCCTCGAGGGACTTGTCGGCCAGCTCGCTTCCTTCGGCGAGGCCGTTGAGTTTGTCCACATAGGTCTTGTGGTGTTTGCCGTAATGGAATTCCAGGGTTTCCGCGGAGATGTGAGGCTCCAGTGCGTCCTGGGCATACGGAAGGGGGGGCAGTTCAAAAGCCATGACTAATTCCTCACTATGGATGTTTACAGCTGAAAAGAGGGCGCTAAAGGGGGGGATTGCGCCGAAAGAAGGCGGCATTTCGTACCGCTGTCCACAGTGTATAATAGGGCGGCGGTTACAACAAAATAACGGGGAGAGATCGCATGTACATTCTGGAATTTTTGTTTCGCTGGGCACACGTCCTGTTCGGTATCACCTGGATAGGAATGCTCTACTATTTCAACTTCGTACAAACCGAGTACTTCAAGGAAGCGGAGGCGGACGCCAAGGCCGACGCCGTCAAGAAGCTGGCACCACGGGCGCTTTGGTGGTTCCGCTGGGGCGCAATGTTCACTTTCATCACCGGTCTCTACCTCCTGCATGCGGTAGGTGCGACCGGCGGTATGCTGAGCATGTCGGCAATCTGGGTCGGCGCGCTGGCCGGTATCTTCATGTTCCTCAACGTCTGGCTGATCATCTGGCCAAACCAGCAGATCGTGATTGGCCTCAAGCAGGGCGATGGTGCGGCAGCGGCTGGCAAGGCAGGGCTGGCTTCGCGTACCAACACCCTGTTCTCCGGCCCCATGCTGTTCGGGATGCTGGCCTCCAAGCATCTGCCACTGGATGCCTCGGCGCTCGGCTTCGGCCTCGCCGTGGCCCTGATCGTGGTGCTGGAAGCCAATGCCCTGTTCGGCAAAACCGGCCCGATCACCACTGTCCGCGGGGTGATCCACTGCAGCATCGGCCTGACAGTCGTGGTCTGGGCGCTGCTCTCCTTCCTCTGAGGCGATTGCAGTGAAGAGCCGGGGCATGCCCCGGCTTTTTTGTGCAATTCCTTTTGGGATGTAAGCGTTGTCCTGTAAGATACCGCCCCGGTTTGGGCCTTTTGTTGCGCCCGTGGTGGACACCTGGGATAGAGGCCGGAGATGGTTAAAACTTCAGCAGACAAAAAGTACAAACGCATCCTGCTCAAATTGAGCGGCGAGGCGCTTACCGGTGCTGAAAACTATGGTATCGACCCGCGGGTACTGGACCAGATGGCACTCGAGATCGGCCAACTGGTAGGTATCGGCGTGCAGGTGGGCCTGGTGGTTGGCGGCGGCAACCTGTTCCGCGGTGCAGCCCTGCAGGCCGCGGGCCTCGACCGGGTTACCGGAGACCACATGGGCATGCTGGCAACCGTGATGAACGGACTGGCCCTGCGCGACGCACTCGAGCGCTCCAATATCGCCACCCAGGTGATGTCGTCGATCCCGATGAGCGGGGTGGTGGATCACTACGATCGCCGCAAGGCCATCCGCGCCCTCGGCAATGGCGACGTTGTCATTTTTTGCGCCGGTACCGGCAACCCGTTCTTCACCACCGACTCTGCCGCATGCCTGCGCGGGATCGAGGTGGACGCGGAGCTGGTGCTGAAGGCGACCAAGGTCGACGGGGTATACTCCGCGGACCCGATGAAAGTGCCCGATGCAGTCCGTTACGACCGGCTCAGCTACGATGAAGTGCTGGACAAGAAACTGGAAGTCATGGATCTCACGGCAATTTGCCTGTGCCGCGACCACAACATGCCGGTGCGGGTATTTGAAATGGAAAAGCAAGGAGCACTGCTCAACATCGTCCGCGGTGGCGATGTGGGCACGCTGATCGAGTAGCTCCGACGCTCTGGAGGAAAGCAGTACCGTGATTAACGACATCAAGACCGAAGCACAGGACCGGATGGAAAAGACCCTGGAGGCGCTGGGGCACAATTTCAACAAGATCCGCACCGGCCGCGCACACCCCAGCCTGCTGGACGGTATCCGCGTGGAGTACTACGGCGCCGATACGCCGCTCAACCAGATGGCTAACATCTCCGTGGAAGACGCGCGCACACTCAGTGTTTCCGCCTGGGACAGGACTTCTGTCCCGGCGATCGAGAAAGCCATCATGAAATCCGATCTCGGCCTCAATCCCTCGACCGCCGGCGAAGTGATCCGCATACCGATGCCGATGCTGACCGAGGAAACGCGCAAGGGCTTTATCAAGCAGGCGCGCGCCGAGGCCGAATCCGCCCGGGTTTCCGTGCGCAATGCGCGCCGCGATGCCATGGCCATGCTCAAGGAGCTGCAGAAGGAAAAGGAAATCAGCGAGGATGACGAGCGCCGTGGCCAGGATGAAATCCAGAAAGTCACCGACGGATTCGTCGCCCGGATCGAGAAAATGCTGGCGGACAAAGAGTCCGATTTGATGGAGATCTAGGGCCTGCCTCACGGCGCCTGAGGTTCTCCGAACCCTATGTCTGGAAACAATAAGAAGCACAGCGGGAGCGAAACCCGCGACATACCCGTACCTCGCCACGTCGCCATTATCATGGACGGCAACAACCGCTGGGCGCGCAAACACAAAATGCCGGGGCCGGCCGGCCACCGCGCCGGTGTGGAGGCGGTACGCAGTGTGCTCCGCGCCTGCCGTGACCACGGTGTGGAAGTACTTACCCTGTTCGCTTTCAGCAGCGAGAACTGGGGGCGTCCCCTGCCCGAGGTGCGCGCCCTGCTGGCACTGCTGTCCCGCTACCTGCGCACCGAGGTGCGCGAACTGCACAGAGACGGTATCCGCCTGCGCTTTATCGGCGAGCGCTCGCGTTTCTCTCCGCGCCTGCAGCGACTGATGCAGCAAAGCGAGCAGCTCACCGCGGGCAACCGCGAAGCAACCGTGGTCATCGCGGTGGATTACGGCGGTCAGTGGGATATTGCCCAGGCTGCCCAGAAGCTCGCCCGGGAAGTGCAGGCAGGGCGCCTGCGTCCCGAGGAGATCGATGCCTCGCTGCTTGATCGCAATGTTTCGATCAGCGACCTGCCACGACCCGACCTGTGCATCCGTACCGGCGGCGACGCCCGTATCAGCAATTTCATGCTCTGGCAGTTCGCCTATAGCGAACTCTATTTCACCGAGGTCCTCTGGCCGGACTTCGGCGAACTGGAGTTCGCCCGGGCGCTCGCGGATTACGGCAAACGGGAGCGCCGCTTCGGCCTTCGCGAGCCGGATGGGCTGACCGCCGGAGTAGGCCAGGATGCTTAAGCAGCGCGTTATCACCGCCCTTGTCATGGCGGGGCTGTTCCTCGCGGGCATTCTCTACCTGCCCAAACCGGCCCTGGCGGCGGTATTTGCCCTGCTGGTCCTGGCCGGGGGCTGGGAGTGGTCGCGGTTGGCCGGCTGGATCAGCCCGCTCTCCCGCAGCCTTTTCATGCTCTTGCTGGCGGTTATCCTGGCGGTCCTCTATGTGCAGTGTGACCTCGGTGCCGAGCCGCCCCGGGAACGGGTTCAGCCGGTGCTGGGACTGGCCTGCCTGTGGTGGTCATTCGCCCTGTTGTGGGTGAAGAGTTACCCCGCGAGCGCGGTGCTGTGGCGCAACCGGGCCATGGGCAGCCTGATTGGCCTGCTGATTCTGGCGCCGGCGTGGACGGCGGCAGTTTACCTGCTCAGTTTCCCCCACGGTGGCATGCTGCTGGTAGTGCTGGTGGTTATTGTCGCCGTCGCCGATATCGGCGCGTATTTCACCGGCAAGACCCTCGGCAAGCACAAGATGGCGCCAGCGGTCAGCCCGGCGAAGACCTGGGAGGGTTTCTGGGGTGGCGTAGCGAGTGTGTTGATCACCGCCGTCGCCCTGTGGGCCCTGCTGCCCGCTCGCGGTGATCACATTTCGCTGCTGGCGGTATTTGCGGTCGCCCTGAGCACCAGCCTCGCCTCCGTGGTCGGCGATCTCTCGGTGAGCATGGTCAAGCGCGAGTGCGGCGCCAAGGACAGCGGTACTCTGCTGCCCGGCCACGGCGGCCTGCTCGACCGCCTCGACAGCCTTTGCGGCGCGGCCCCGGTGTTCGCACTCGGTTTGCTGCTGGCGGGGTGGTAATCATGGGCAGCGCACGTCGCCAGGTGACGGTTCTCGGCTCCACGGGATCCATCGGTGTCAGCACGCTCGACGTGATTGCCCGTCATCCGGATGAATACGCGGTGTACGGCCTGGCTGCCAACAGTTCGGTGGAGGCGATGTACCAGCAGTGCCTCGCCCATCGGCCGCAGTTCGCGGTGATGATGGCTGAGGAAGCTGCGCAGCAACTGCGGCAAAAGCTCGGCAGCGACTGCGGCACCGAGGTGTTGCAGGGTGCAGCGGGCCTGGAGCAGATTGTCACTGCACATGAGGTCGACACCGTGATGGCGGCCATCGTCGGCGCCGCCGGCCTGCCCTCGGCGCTGGCCGCCGCCCGCGCCGGCAAGACCCTGCTGCTGGCGAACAAGGAGTCGCTGGTCATGGGCGGACACCTGCTGATGCAGGCGGTGCGCGACTCAGGCGCTAACCTGCTGCCCATCGACAGCGAGCACAACGCGATATTCCAGTGCATGCCGGTCGATGCGGCCGGGCGACCCGGCCTCAGCGGTGTCAGCAAGGTCTTGCTGACCGCCTCCGGCGGCCCCTTCCGCGAGTGGACCCGCGAGCAGATGCGCAGCGCGACACCCGACCAGGCCTGTGCTCACCCCAACTGGTCGATGGGGCGCAAGATATCTGTCGATTCAGCCACGCTGATGAACAAGGGCCTGGAATTCATCGAGGCCTGCTGGCTGTTCGACCTGCCACCGCAACAAGTGGAAGTGGTGGTTCACCCGCAGAGCATAATCCACTCGATGGTCCAGTATGTCGACGGCTCGACTCTGGCCCAGCTTGGCAATCCGGACATGCGCACACCTATCGCCTATGGTCTTGCCTGGCCGCAGCGGATCAGCTCGGGTGTGGCGCAGCTTGACCTGGTAGCCACCTCCCGGCTGGATTTCTTCGCCCCGGACGAGTCGCGCTTTCCCTGTCTGCGCCTGGCCCGCGAGTCCGTTGCCGCCGGCGGTACCGCGATGGCGGTCTGCAACGCCGCCAACGAGGTCGCGGTCGCCGCTTTCCTGCAGGGTGAACTGGGCTTTACCGCGATACCTGAGCTGATCGAAAATGTCCTCGGACGCGTCTCGGTGGTTGAACCGCGGTCCCTGGCTGTGGTCGAAGAGGCTGACCGTGAGGCGCGGGAAATGGCAACCGCCCTGCTGGCGGGTTGACGACCTGGCTGACTACCTGAATTAATGGAAATCATCGAAACTGTACTGATTACTCTCGGCACCCTCGCGGTGCTGGTCGCCGTGCATGAGTTCGGCCACTTCTGGGTGGCCCGGCGCTGCGGGGTAAAGGTGCTGCGCTTCTGCATCGGCTTCGGCAAGCCCCTGGCCAGCTGGCGCGACAAGCTGGGGACGGAATACAGTGTCGCGGCCATCCCGCTTGGCGGTTACGTCAAGATGCTCGACGAGCGTGAGGGCGAGGTGCCCGCTGAACTGCTCGACCAGGCCTTCAACCGCAAGCCGGTGCTGCAGCGCATTGCCGTCGTGGCAGCGGGGCCGCTGGCCAACCTGATTCTCGCCGTGCTCGCCTACTGGTTCCTGTTCATGGGCGGTGAAAGCGGCTATGCGCCGCTGCTCGGCGACGTCAAGCACGGCTCGATCGCCGAAGTGGCGGGGCTGGAAGCGGGGCAGGAGATTGTCGCCGTCGACGGCCGTGAGACCCCCACCTGGCAGGCCCTGAGTTTTGCCCTGCTCGAGCGCATCGGCGATACCGGCACGATCACCTTTACCACCAGATATCCCGAATCCGACCTGCTTTACGAGTCCGAGGCACATATCGAACGCTGGCTGTCGGATCAGGAGGAGCCCGACCTGTTCGGCGGCCTGGGCCTGGTGATGTACACCCCCGAAGTGCCGCCGGTGGTGGAAGAGGTGGTTTCCGGCAGCGCCGCGGAGCGGGCTCATCTACAACCGGGCGACCGCATTCTCAGCGCCGATGGCATCGCCATGGACAGCTGGATGGACTGGGTCGACTACGTCCGCGCCCGCCCGGAGACGCAGATCGCCCTCGAGGTAGAGCGCGATTCGCGGGCGCTGCGACTGGACATCACCCCGGAGTCCGCCGAGGACGACGGCGAGACGATCGGCCGGGTCGGGGTCAGTGTGGCCATCCCCGAGATGCCGCCGGAACTGCGCAGAGAGTTCGAGCGCGGCCCGCTGGAGGCCGCGGTGGCGGCGGTGACCCGCACCGCTGACCTGGTCGGCTTCACCCTGGAATCGATCAAGAAGATGATCATGGGCCTCATTTCGCCGAAAAACTTGAGTGGCCCCATTACCATTGCTAAAGTGGCCACCGCCTCGGCGAAGTCCGGCCTGGAGTCCTATATCGGGTTCCTGGCCCTGCTCAGCGTCAGTCTCGGGGTACTGAACCTGCTGCCGATACCCGTCCTGGATGGCGGGCACCTGCTGTTTTACAGTATCGAGCTATTGGCGGGGCGCCCGGTACCTGAGAAAATACAGACGCTGGGCTATCAGGTGGGCCTGTTTCTGGTCCTGGGCATGATGATGCTGGCCCTGTATAACGACTTTACGCGCCTGTAGCGATTGCGCCGAGTTGCAACAAAAATACCCACGGGCCCAACCTGCAGACTGAGCGAACCTTGACAACAAGACTCCCCAAAATACTGGCCCTGGTGTTGTGCCTCTGGGCGCCACTGGTTGCAGCCGACACCTTTATCATTTCCGATATTCGCGTTGAAGGCCTGCAGCGGATCTCCGCCGGCAGCGTATTCGCCTCCCTGCCTGTCGGGGTCGGTGACCTGGTCGACGATGCCGCCCTGCGCGCGGCCGCCCGCAGCCTCTTCGCCACCGGCAACTTTGACGATATTCGCCTCGGCCGCGACGGCAACGTGCTGGTACTGGTGGTGGCCGAGCGCCCGAGCATCAGCGAGATCAATATCGATGGCAACAAGGCCATCGAGACCGACGCCCTGCTCGACGGCCTGAAAGGTGCCGGCCTGGCGGTGGGCCAGGTGTTCCAGCGCTCCACCCTCGAAGGCATGCAGATGGAACTGCAGCGCCAGTACGTACAGCAGGGGCGTTACGACGCCAATATCGAGGCCGACGTGGTAGCCGAGCCGCGCAACCGGGTGTCGATCAATATCGACGTCGACGAGGGTACGGTAGCGGCGATCAAGCACATCAACGTGGTCGGCAACGAGGTCTTCAGCGACGACGAGCTCGAGGACGTGTTCGAGCTGAAAACCACCGGCTGGCTGTCCTTCTTTACCAACGACGACAAGTACTCCCGCGAGAAGCTGCAGGGCGACCTGGAAGCGCTGACGTCCTACTACATGGACCGCGGCTACCTGCAGTTCCGCATTGACTCCACCCAGGTCTCGGTATCCCCGGACAAGGAAGAGGTCTTCATTACCGCCAACGTCACCGAGGGCGACAAGTTCACCATCGGCAAGGTCGACCTCTCCGGTGACCTGGTGTTGCCCGAGGACGACCTGCGCCGCTTTGTGCTGGTGGCGGAAGGGCAGACCTTCTCCCAGCAACTGGTGACTTCCACCGAGGAGTTCATGACCCGCCGCCTCGGTAACGAGGGCTACAACTTCGCCAAGGTTACCGGCATCCCCGAGGTCGAAGAGGGCACCACGGTGGTCGACATGAAATTCTTCGTCGATCCCGGCAAGCGCACCTATGTGCGCCGGATCGGCTTCCGCGGCAACCAGAAAACCGCGGATGCGGTGCTGCGCCGGGAAATGCGCCAGATGGAGAGCGCCCCCGCATCGGCTTCCAGTATCGAACAGTCCCGGGTGCGCCTGGAGCGTCTCGGCTACTTCAGCAAGGCCTCCGTGGATACCCCCGCGGTGCCCGGTCACGACGACCTGATCGACCTCGATTTCACCGTGGAAGAGCAGTCCTCCGGCAGTATCGGCGCCAGCTTCGGTTACGCCCAGGATGCGGGCCTGATCCTCGGCCTGAACCTGCAGCAGGACAACTTCCTCGGCACCGGCAAGCGCGTCGGCATCAACCTGAACTCCTCCAAGTACCAGGACGTGTACAGCTTCAGCTACACCAACCCCTACTACACCGAGGATGGGGTCAGCCGCGGCTGGAACATCTACTACCGCTCCACCGACCTCTCCGAGGTCAACGTGGCCAGCTATACCACCGACACCCTCGGTGCGGCCCTCAACTTCGGCTACCCGATCAGCGAGACCCAGCGCCTCGGCTTCAGCTTTGGCGTGGCGGATACCGAGATCACCGCCGGGCGCTACGCGGTGCAGGAAATCAAGGCCAGCCCGCGTCTCGAGGACGGCATCGACTACTGGTTCGAAAGCCAGGTCCTGGACGACGGCACCTATGCCGCCATCGAGGTGCTGCAGCCGATTGCGAGCCTGCCGGACAGCTACCTTACCCCGCCTTCCGAGCCGGGATTCCTCGACCTCAACGGCAACCAGTACCTGAACTGGACCTTCACCTCGAGCTGGAGCCAGTCCACCCTCAACCGCGGCCGCCTGGCGACCCGCGGTACGGCCAACTCCATCTCGCTGGAAGTCGCGGTGCCCTTCTCCGACCTCGAGTTCTACAAGCTGAACTACCGCGGCGAGATCTACTTCCCGATCAGGGGCGCCTGGACCCTGCGCCTGCGCGGTGAGCTGGGCTACGCCGATGGCTACGGCGACACCGAGGGCCTGCCTTTCTACGAGAACTTCTTCGCCGGCGGCTTCGGTTCCGTGCGCGGCTTTGAAAGCAACACCCTGGGCCCGCGCTCGACCCCGGCGGATGTCTACAGCTTTGCCCGGCCGGTTACCGAGATTAACGAAGACGGCGAAATCGTCGCCTTTGGCAATGACGTCGGCTACGTGGTGAAGGATGGCAAGATCCTCTTCCAGAACGTGCGCGATGACCCCGACCCCTTCGGCGGCAACGTGCTGATCGAGGGCAGCGCCGAGGTGCTCTTCCCGCTGCCCTTCATCGAGGACCAGAGCCAGCTGCGCTCGGCCTTCTTTGTCGACGCCGGCAATGTCTTTTCCAGCAGCTGCGGCTCCTCGCAGATCAACTGTTTCGACGTTGATCTCAACGAGCTGCGCTATTCCGTGGGTGTCGGGGTGACCTGGATCACCGGATTCGGCCCCATGACCTTCAGCCTCGCCAAGCCCCTGAACGCGGCGGAATACGACGAAGAAGAAGTATTCCAGTTCACCCTTGGCCGCGGCTTCTGACCATAATTCATTACCCCCGGAGAATATTGTGTCCAACCTGATGAAAGCCCTGATTGCTACCCTCGCCCTGACCATGCCTGCGCTGGCCCTGGCCCAGGGCAAGATCGCCGTCGTCAACCTGCAGGAAGCCATCCTGCAGACTGACCTGGCGCAGAAGCGCCTCGAGGCGGTATCCAACCAGGCTGATTTCAAGGCTGACAAGGCCGAGTTCGACAAGCTGAAAAAAGAACTCGACGAACTGGTCAAGACCTTCCAGAAAGACGCGGCGGTCATGAGCCAGGAACAGCAGACCAGCATGCGGCAGAAACTTGCCAGCAAGCAGTCCGACCTCGAGCACGTCGCCGGCAAACTGAAGCAGGCGGAGGCCGGTGCAGGCCAGGCCCTGTTGCAGGAGATGTCGCCGAAGGTGCAGGAAGCGCTGCGCGGCCTGATCGCTTCCGAGGGCATCGGCCTGCTGGTGCGCCAGGAAGCGGTGATCCACGCCGACGCCGGCTACAACCTCACCGCCAAGCTTACGGACAAGCTCAACCAGATGACCGCTGGAGAGTAATCTCCCGGTGATTACGCTCGGGGAACTGGCGCAACGCTTCGACCTGCAACTCGCGGGCGACCCGGCGCGACAGATTTCCGGGCTGGCCGCCCTGGCCGACGCCGGCCCCGGCCAACTCTCGTTTCTCGCCAACCGCAAATACACCGGCCAGCTCGCTTCGACGCGGGCGGGCGCGGTGATCCTGCAGCCGGAATTTGTCGAGCAGTGCCCGGTCGACAGCCTCTCGGCACGGGATCCTTATCTCACCTTTGCCCGCATCAGCGCGTTGTTTGATCGCGCACCCCAGCCACCGGCCGGTGTGCATCCTACTGCAGTCGTTGCCGCGGATGCGCAGCTCGCAGCGAACGTGAGTGTCGGCCCCCACGCGGTGGTCGAGTCCGGCGCCCAACTGGGCGAGGGCGCAGTGATTGGCGCCAACTGCTATGTCGGTGCGGGCAGTCGCATTGGTGCAGGCAGCCAGTTGTACCCCGGCGTGGTGATCTACCACGATGTGTGGCTGGGCGAGAACTGCACGGTACACGGGCAGAGTGTTATCGGTGCGGATGGTTTCGGTTTTGCGCCCGGACCCCAGGGCTGGGAAAAGATTCACCAGCTCGGTGGGGTGCGCATCGGCGACCGCGTGGACATCGGCGCCAGCACGACGATTGATCGCGGCGCGCTCGGCGATACTGTCATCGAGGACGGTGTGATCATCGACAACCAGGTGATGATCGCCCACAACTGCCGCATCGGAAAAAATACCGCGATAGCCGGTTGCGTCGGTTTGGCGGGAAGTTCGATTATAGGCGCTAACTGCACGCTGGCCGGTGGCGTTGGGATCGCAGGTCACCTGGAAATCTGTGACGGTGTGCATATTACCGGGATGACGATGGTGACCCACTCTATAACCGAGCCGGGTTCCTATTCGTCCGGCACCCCGATGGACAGCACCCGGCAGTGGCGCCGCAACGCAGTGCGTTTTCTTCATCTGGACCGGATGTATCAGCGACTTACCGCTGTCGAGAAAACCGAAAAATAGTAAGGCTGATTGTCACCGGAATATAAGGAACCAGAGCCACCATGATGGAAACCAATGAGATTCGCGTCTACCTTCCCCACCGCTATCCGTTTCTGCTGGTGGACAGAGTGGTGGAGCTGAACCTGAACGAGTCCATCGTTGCCTACAAGAACCTCAGTATCAACGAGCCTTATTTTAACGGCCACTTTCCGGACAAGCCGGTATTCCCCGGTGTGCTGCTGGTCGAGGCGATGGCCCAGGCCGCTGGCATTCTCGGTTTCAAGTCCGTAGGCAAGACGCCTGCAGACGGCTCCATGTATTACCTGGTGGGTGTCGATAACCTGCGCTTCAAGCGCCCCTGTACGCCGGGCGACCGGGTAATGCTGCGCGCGTCGATTGTGTCCGAGCGCCGCGGCATCTGGAAGTTCGACGTCAAGTCTGACGTCGACGGTGAGCTGGCCTCCTCCGCAACCATTCTCTGCGCCGACAGATGATCCACCCAACTGCCATTGTCGATCCGTCCGCGCGTATTGCCGAGGACGTGCAGATCGGTCCCTGGACAATGATAGGGGCGGAGGTAGAGATCGGCCCGGGCACCATCGTCGAGCCCCACGTGATTATCCGTGGCCCCACGACTATCGGCGCGAACAACCATATCTACCAGTTCTCCAGCATCGGCGAGGCCACGCCGGACCTGAAATACCGCAACGAACCCACGCGGCTGACCATCGGCGATAACAACGTCATTCGCGAGAATGTGACCATCCACCGCGGCACCGTGCAGGACCGCAGCGAGACCACGATCGGCAGCAACAACCTGATCATGGCTTATGTGCATATCGGCCATGACAGCGTGGTGGGCAACAACACCATCCTGGTCAACAACGTGGCGCTGGCAGGGCACGTGCACGTCGGTGATTGGGCGATCCTTTCCGGCTATACCCTGGTGCACCAGTTCTGCAAGATCGGCGCGCATAGCTTCAGCGGCATGGCCACCGGCATCGGCAAGGACGTGCCCGCCTTCGTCACCGTCAGCGGCCAGCCGGCGGAGGCCAAGACCATCAACGCCGAGGGGCTGCGCCGGCGTGGTTTCAGCAGTGAGACCATCAGCCAGCTGCGGCGCGCCTTCAAGATCGTCTACCGCCAGGGCCTGACCCTGGAAGTCGCCATGCAGCGCCTCGAAACCATGCTGCGCGACACCCCGGAAGTGAAGACCCTGATCGACTCCATACGCGCTTCGGAGCGCGGCATCGTCCGCTAGTCACCGTGCGTATCGGCGTTCTCGCAGGAGAAGCCTCCGGTGATATCCTCGGGGCGCGCCTGATCGCGGCCCTGAGGCAATCTCACCCCGACCTGGTTGTAGAGGGCATTGGCGGCCCGCTGATGCAGGCCGAGGGCCTGGACAGCATGTTCCCCATGGACCGGCTCTCGGTGATGGGCTTCACCGAGCCGCTCAAGCGCCTGCCCGAGTTGCTGCGCATTCGCGGCGCAGTCTACCGCCACTTCCGCGACAACCCGCCGGACCTCTTCCTCGGCATCGACTCCCCGGATTTCAACCTGCGCCTGGAACGCAAGCTGCGCGCGGCAGGCATTGCCACCGCCCACCTGGTCAGCCCCTCGGTGTGGGCCTGGCGGCAGGGCAGGATCAAGGGCATCAAGCAGTCAGTGGACCGGATGCTCTGCCTGTTCCCCTTCGAAACGGTTATTTATCAGCAGAATGCCATCCCGGTCGATTTCGTTGGCCACCCGCTGGCCGACGAAATCCCCGACCGGGTCGATGCGGCGATTGCCCGGCGCGAACTCGGTCTGCCGGAACGCGGCAAGCTTGTGGCCCTGTTGCCGGGTAGCCGCGGCGGCGAGGTCGGACTGCTGGCGCCACTGTTCCTGCGGGCGGCGGCACTGCTGCATCAACGCGATCCGGAACTGCAGTTTGTGCTGCCGGCGGCCAACGCCGCCCGACGAGGCCAGGTCGAGGCCGCGCTGGCGCAGCACCCCGGGCTGCCGGTGATCCTTGTCGATGGTCGCTCCCGGGAGGTTATGGCGGCGGCCGACGCGGTATTGCTCGCCTCCGGAACGGCGACCCTGGAAGCGACCCTGCTCAAGCGGCCGATGGTGGTGGGCTACCGCCTGTCCGGGCTGACCTGGCAACTGGTCAGCCGGCTGGTGAAGAGCGAGTTTGCGGCCCTGCCCAACGTGCTGGCCGGCAAGCGCCTGGTGCCGGAACTGCTGCAGGATGCCGCGACGGCGGAAAGCCTCGCCGAGGAGGTCTGGCGGCTGCTGGCCGACCCGGACGCAGTCGCCGCACAGGTGGCCGGGTTTGAGGCGATTCACGCGACCCTGCGCCAGGACTTTGCCCGCAGTGCCGCTGCTGCACTGGAGCCTCTGCTGGTGGAGCGCGGCTCGTGAGAGACCTGTTCCAGCCGGACTACGAGGGGCCAGACCTCGCCGGGGTAGACGAGGTCGGTCGCGGCCCCCTCGCGGGGGACGTGGTCGCCGCCGCGGTGATCCTCGATCCGGCGCGGCCGATCGAGGGCCTGCGCGATTCGAAAAAATTGAGCGAGAAGCGCCGCGAAACCCTGGCGGTGGAAATCCGCGAGCGGGCGCTGGCCTGGTGTGTGGCCCGGGCGACGGTGGCGGAAATCGACGAACTCAATATTCTCCAGGCGTCACTGCTGGCCATGCATCGCGCGGTAAAGGGCCTGGCGGTGCAACCGGGTTTCGTGCTGGTGGACGGCAATCGCCTGCCGCGCTGGGAGTACCGTGCGCAGCCGGTGGTCAAGGGTGACGACCGGGTGCCGGCAATTGCGGCGGCGTCGATTCTCGCCAAGGTGCAGCGCGACGCCGAACTCGTCGCGCTGGAGAGCCGTTATCCCGGCTACGGTTTTGCCAGCCACAAGGGCTATCCCACTGCGGCCCACCTCAGCGCCCTGCGCGAGCTGGGTGTCACACCGGCGCACCGGCGCAGTTTTGCCCCGGTGCGCGAGCTGCTGGACGCCCTGGAGTAGCCGGTCGCTGCGGATCAGTCGATCAGCTCGAACAGTTTAACCACCTTCTGTACCCCGGTGATGTCCGCCGCCTGCTCGGCGATGCGTTCAACCTCGGTCGCGGTTGCCAGTCCCATCAGGTAGACGACGCCGTTTTCGGTCACCACCTTCACCCGGTAGCCCTGGGTGTTGCTGTTGGCCAGCAGGAAGGACTTCACCTTGGTGGTGATCCAGGTGTCCGAGCTGCGGGTCATGGCTGAACTGGGGGCGGCGATTTCCAGCTCGTTGTAGATGCGCCGCACGCCGCGAATCTCGCGCACCACCTCGGTGGCCTTGTTTTTCAGTGCCTGGTCCTGGACCTGGCCGGCGATCAGCACGTAGCCGTTGTAACTGGCGATATCGATGTGCGCTTCCTTGAACAGCGGATCGGCGGCGTGGATGTTTACCGCGGCCTTGGTTTCGATGTTCTCATCCTCGACCATGCGGCCGAGGGTGCGCTCGCCCTCGTCTTCGTCGATGGAGTCCGCGTTGATGCTGGCGAGCATGCTGCCGCAGCCCTGCAGGCTGAGCAGGGTGAGGCAGAACAGGGCGCTAAACAGGTACTTCATGGGGTTATCAATCCTGGTTGTGGTTTCCGAAGAGTCCGTACTCGATGAGCTGGCAGAGCTGGTTCAGGCACATCAACTGCAGTTCGATGATGCGCGAGCGGCTGCTGCCCTCGATTTCCACCAGCACGTCGCCCGGGCCGAGCAGCTCGGGCAGTGCGGTGTCCGCGTCGTTGGACAAGCCGAAGATACGCATGTTCCGCTCCCGCGCCGCATCGATCGCCTGTTCCAGCGTCGGGTTGTTGCCGCCGCTGCTGATCACCAGCAGCACATCGCCGTCCTGCCCCAGTGCGTGTACCTGCCGGGCGAAGGCATGGCCGGGACCGCTGTCGCTGGTGATGGCGCAGAGTACGGCACTGTCGGCGTTCAGGCAGATGGCGGGGAAGGCGGGGCGCTCCTGGTCGAGCCGTGACAGCAGGCTGGCGACGAGTAACTGGCTGAGTGCCGCGCCGGCGCCGGCGCCGCAGCAGAGTAGCTTGCGGTCCTCGAGCAGGGCCTGACAGATCATTTCGCTGCCGCTGGCCAGCGGCTGGGCGATCTGGTCCACGCTCATGGCGATGTGTTCGATCGTGCCCTGGAATCGCTCGGCGATTATCTCGTAGTAGTCCACTTGTTCCCCGAACCCGGCCGGTCAGCTGGTGAAGGCGCCGCGAATCCATTGTGGTCGCGGGTCCGGGAAGGATTGTCGCGGCTCGAAGGCAATGACGTCAAATCGGCAGGGCAGGTGGGCCAGTTGCGGGTGTCGCTGGAGGTAGAGCTGGGCGGCGCGCAGCAGGCGTCGCTGCTTGCGCAGATCGACCGAGGCGGCGGCGGAGGCGTAACGGGCATTGCTGCGAGCGCGCACCTCGACGAACACGAGGTGGCCAGTATCGCGCGCTATGAGGTCGATCTCGCCGCAGCGACAGCGGTAATTGCGGGCGATGATTTCCAGCCCCTGTGCAAGCAACCAGCTGGCGGCCCGCTGCTCGAATTCGTCGCCCCGCGACATCCTGCCCTCTCCTGCGCAAGCCCGAGAGGGCAGTTTACTCAGCGCGGCTGCAGGCGACCGCCGTCAAATTCGGCCAGCGGTAAATCCCGTTCCACCTGGCCCTCGCCGTTCAGGCTGAGCAGGCCGGTATTGCCGCGCAGCAGTGCGCTGGGCGCATCGGCCAGCTGGCTGAAGCGCGACTGCAGGAGATAGGCGTCGGCGCCCAGCGCGTTGAGCCGCGGGTAGGCATCCAGGCCGGCCTGGTCGAGCGCGTCGCGCAACTCGGAGCCATCGACCAGCCAGGGGATCTCCACCACCCGGACACCGTTGAGGTCGCGATCGCGGGCTTCGCGGTGGCCGCTATAGATACCCGAGGGCGCGTACACCGGCAGGGCCCCGGCGTAGTAGAAGGCCAGCAGCGGTTTCAGCGCGCGGGCATCGGCCGGGCCGGGGCTCAGCAGCATCACGGCGTCGATATCCTGGCGCCGCCGGGGCGTGAACTCGACATTGCTGGCGAGCATGTCGCGCACCCGGCTGCGGCGGGCCTCACTGGCGGCGATACCCATCCCCGCCTTCACCGACTCGGAGTACTCCTCCGCACCGGTGTAACTCACCAGTCCCGCCACGCTGCCTCCGAGGGACTGCCAGCGCGCCAGCAGCGTCGACTCGACCTTGTCGCCCCACTCCCCGGCGGGGCGCAGGACGAGAATCCGCCGGATGCCCTCGCCAAAGGCGCGGTCGGCGAGACAGCGCACCTCGTCTTCCGGGGCGAGGGCCAGTTGAATCAGCGGTTGCGGCGGCGAGAGTGGCAGGGCAGGTGCCAGTGCGTCGACTTCGTTGGGGTCGAGGGCAGCGGCGGTCGCGCCGCGGGGAAACTGCGGTGTCGCCTGCGCCAGGCTGTCGATGCGATTGAGGGCGATGATGGGAGCGGGGCGTTCCAGCAGGGCATCCAGCTCGGCGACCGCCTCTTTCTGCAGCGGCCCGATGACCAGCTGCGCGCCGCCGGCGACGGCGTGCTGGTAGGCTTCGCTGGCACCGGCAAAGCCCTCGCTGTCGATGACCTGTAACTGCCCGGGTGCCGCGCCCTGTTCGCGGGCGGCAAACCAGGCGGCCAGGTAGCCGTCGCGCACCGCCTTGCCCGCCGCGGAAAGCCGGCCGCTCAGGGGCAGTATCAGCGCCACGTTATCGACACCTGTTCGCGCCGCGGCAAGATTTTCGAGCCCACCCGGCAAGGGGTTGGCGGCGCCGTGCCCCGGGTACCCCGCCTGCCACTGGCGCAGGCGCTCGGCCAGGTCGCCGTCCGGCCGCCGGGTCAGCAGGGAGAGCTCCAGCCAGCCGCGCCAGTCCGGGTCGGCGCTGACGGCCAGTGCACTGTCCAGCTCCGCCGTGCGGGTGCGCTGCAGGTCGCGCCAGACTGCCTGCTTCAGTTCCCGGCTGTTGCTGCCGCCGGACAGGCGCAGCGCGGTCACGCCCTGCTGCGCCGCCTCCAGGTAGCGCCCGGTCAGGTGCAGCAATTCCTGGTGGAAGGCGTAGACCTCGTAATCGAGACCGGCAGGCAGGGCCACCTGTTCCAGGGCGCTGAGCTGAGACAGCGCGGCGGACTCCTGCCCGCGGACATGGGCGATGCGCGCCCGCAAGAAGGCCAGTTGCTGCCCGTCATAGCTGTTGAGCAGGCTGGTTTCGAGGGGGCGCAGGGCGGTTTCCGCGTCCATCCAGTTCTGCTGCTCGAGCGCGGCTGCCGCGGCGCTGAATTCGCTGCTCCACTGCGACTCTGGCGCCGGGCTGAGGGTCACCTCTTCCCAGCCGCGCGGTTGCGTCACTGTCGAGACGGCGACGGTGGGGGTCTCGTCCACGCGCTGCGGACCGCCGCCGCAGGCACTGAGCACAGCCACGGCGAGCGCTCCGCTCAGTCTTGCCAGGTGGCGGGCAGTCGGCGGGACGCGGGGGAATGTCATGGTATCCTGCTTGGGTAATTCAGCTTCATCGGTCGATAGTATAAGGGCTAAACGTGGAATCGGGGCTTTACATTGTCGCTACACCCATCGGTAACCTCGGCGATATTACCCGGCGTGCGGTGGAGGTGCTCGAGCAGGCGGACCTGATCGCCGCCGAGGATACCCGCCACTCGCGGCGGCTGTTGCAGCACCTCGGCATCGAGGGGCGGCTGGTCGCCTACCACGAGCACAGCGACGAGGGCGCCCGCGAGCGCCTGCTGCAAACCCTCGCCGATGGCGGCAGCGTGGCCCTGGTCTCCGACGCCGGCACGCCGCTGATATCCGACCCCGGCTACCCGTTGATCCGCGGTGCCCAGGAGCGCGGCGTGGCCGTGATTCCGGTTCCGGGCGCCTGTGCCGCGATCGCCGCGCTCTCCGCCGCCGGGCTGGCAACCGACCGCTTCCTCTTCGAAGGCTTTCTGCCCGCAAAGGCGGGCGCCCGCCAGAGGCGCCTGGCGGAGCTCGCCGCCCAGCCCGCCACGCTGGTTGTTTACGAGGCGCCCCACCGGGTGCTGGAAACCCTCGAGGATATGGTCGCGGCCTTCGGTGCGCAGCGCGAGGCGGTGCTGGCGCGCGAATTGACCAAGGCCTTCGAGACCATCCGCCGCGCGCCCCTGCAGGAATTGCAGCAGTGGGTGGGCGAGGACAGCAACCAGCAGCGTGGCGAGATCGTCTTGCTGGTGGCGGGCGCCAGGCCGCGCGACAGCGCACTGGACGAGGGCACCGCCCAATTGCTGCGGCGCCTGGCGGAAGAACTGCCCGCCAAGCGCGCCGCGGCGGTGGTCGCGGACTGGTCGGGGCTGCGCAAGAAAGATCTCTACGAGTTCCTGGTCGCCGACAAAGAGCGTTGAGTGCGGGGGTTGCTGCTGGTATCGTTGCGCCCGAGCTGGTCAGACGATCGCTTCCGCTTTGGCGGGGGAGGAAAGTCCGGGCTCCACAGGGCAGGGTGCCAGGTAACGCCTGGGGGGCGCGAGCCTACGGAAAGTGCAACAGAAAGTATACCGCCCGGTTCGCCGGGTAAGGGTGAAATGGTGCGGTAAGAGCGCACCGCGCAACTGGTAACAGTTGTGGCGATGGTAAACCCCACCTGGAGCAAGACCAAATAGGAATCCTTGTGCCGTGGCCCGCGGTGGATTCGGGTAGGTCGCTACAGGCAGCCGGCGACGGCTGTCGCAGATGAATGGTCGTCCACGACAGAACCCGGCTTATCGACCGGCTCACTTGATACAGGCCCCCCGGTGGCGACACCGGGGGGCCTTTTCTTTGTTCAGTCGGGCAGGCTTCTGGTGCACGAGCACTGGGGCCGGCCTGCTCGTACGAACAGACCTCTGCAGTGCCTTGGTGCCGTTCTGTACTGGGTCGCGGATGCAGCCGCAGTGCGTGTTGACCCGCCGCCGGAGCCCGCGGGCTCTCTGTTTCGAGCCAGGCTGCCAGAAACCCTACTGTTTATACCGAAAAGCGCTTATCCCCCCACCGCTACATGAAAAAATAGCCTGTAACTTAAAGTGAATCCTCAAGAGTTGGGTATAGGCGGCTGTTTTGCAGCCCTTTTTATCTTGGAAAAGCCCCCAAAAACATGCCAAAAATGACCGTAAAGGCCTGAATTTACAGCATTTTTTCTTTTCCCCCCGTGTTGACGGGCCTGATGGGCAAGCCTATAGTGCAGGAAAGTGGTGATAAGTGGGTAAATCTGTCTTTTTGTGGAGAGAAGACAGATTCAAGTGGGGAGAACCGGCGTGTTTCGTGGGGTTCAACAGGTCAATATGGATGCGAAAGGACGACTGGCAGTGCCAGCGCGTCAGCGTGAGCGCCTGTTGAGCCAGTGTGACGGACAGATTGTCGTCACCATCGACACCCAGACCCGCTGCCTCGTTATCTATCCCCTGCCCGAGTGGGAGCGCATCGAAAAGGACATCCAGGGTCTCCCCGCCTTCGATCCCGCGGTCAAGCGCTTCCAGCGCCTGGTGCTGGGTTACGCCACCGACATCGACCTCGACGGCAGCGGCCGCATCCTGTTGCCGCCCGCCCAGCGCGAGTACGCCGGGCTGGAAAAGGAGGTCATGCTGGTGGGGCAGGGCAACAAGCTGGAAATCTGGTCTCAATCCCTCTGGCAGGCCGAACAGGAAGCGGCACTGGCAGATGCGGGGCCCGATGCTGCAATCCCCGACGCACTCCTGACGCTCAAGCTGTAGGTGGCCGACATGCACCAGACAGTACTGTTACAGGAAGCGGTGGACGCCCTGGTAACGGCGCCCTCCGGTATTTATGCGGACGGCACCTTTGGCCGCGGTGGGCACAGCCGGGCCATTCTCGCCAGTCTCGACACGCGGGGGCGCCTGCTGGCCACCGACAAGGACCCCGCGGCGCAGGCCGTGGCCCTGGAACTCGAGGCGCAGGATTCCCGTTTCATGTTCTATCACGGTTCCTTCGCCGACCTCCCCGAGGTGCTGCGCGAACGCGGGATTCCCGCGCTCGACGGCATCCTGCTCGACCTCGGTGTCTCCAGTCCCCAGCTCGACGAGGCGGACCGCGGGTTCAGCTTCATGCAGGAAGGCCCCCTGGACATGCGCATGGACACCAGTCGCGGGGCGACGGCCGCCGAGTGGCTGGCAACGGCCAAGCAGGAGGACATTGCCGAGGTGCTGAAGGAGTACGGCGAGGAGCGCTTCGCCAAGCGCATCGCCGCGGCCATCGTCCAGCATCGCGGCGAGGAGCCGCTGACTACCACCTTGCAGCTGGCGAAGCTGGTCAGCGAGGCCAATCCGCGCTGGGAGAAGCACAAGCATCCCGCGACCCGCACCTTCCAGGCCATTCGCATCAAGGTGAACCGTGAGCTCGAGGACCTGCAGCAACTGCTGGCGGTGGCGCTGGATTTGCTGCGTCCCGGCGGCCGGCTGGTGGTGATCAGCTTCCATTCGCTGGAAGACCGCATGGTCAAGCGCTACATGCGCGACATGGCCCGCGGCGAGCAGTTGCCCCGCGGCGTGCCGGTGCAGGACAGCGCCCTCAACCGCAGGATGAAGCTGGTCGGCAAGGCGCTGCGCGCCTCCGACAGCGAGGTGGGCGGCAACGTCCGCGCCCGCAGCGCCATCATGCGGGTAGCGGAGAAACTGTCATGAAGGCGCGCGCCGCGACCCAGCTGGCGGGCACCACGCTGCCCACTGCCGTGCTCGGCGCCCCCCTGCCGGCCCGCCGCCTCGCCTGGCTCAACCTGCTGGCGCTGGTGCTGGTGCTCGCTTCCGCGTTTGCGGTTATCCATACCACCCATGCCTGCCGGGCACTCTACGCCGAGCTGCAAATTCTCGAAGCGCGGCAGTGGCACCTGCAGGAAGAGTACGGACGGCTGCTGCTGGAGGAGAGCGTCTGGGCCTCCCACGAGCGTGTCGACCGGGTCGCCCGCGGCGAGTTGCAGATGGCCGAGCCGGATCTCTCCCGCTATCACCTGGTGCTGCCGTGAGCGTGCGCGGACACCAGGCTGAGCCAAAGGGCGCCGGGATGTGGCGCCTGTACGTCGTCGTGGCGCTGCTGCTGTCGCTGCTGGCACTGCTGGTGGGGCGCATCCTCTCGCTGCAGATTATCGACTCCGAACACGGCTACAGCTTCCTCCAGGACCAGGGCGAGGCGCGGGCCCTGCGCAGCGCCGAGATCCCGGCCTACCGCGGCGTCATCACCGACCGCCGCGGCGAGCCCCTGGCGGTGAGCACGCCGGTGATCTCGATCTGGGCCGATCCCCGGCTGCTCGCCGCTTCCGAGCAACTCCCGCTGCTGGCGGAAGTGCTGGACATGCCGCAGGCAGAGCTGGCGGCCAGGCTGGCGCGTTACGAGGGCAAGCGCTTCATGTACCTGGCCCGCCACCAGTCGCCGGCGAAAGCGCGCGAGGTGCTGGGCAAGGGCATCGCCGGCGTCTACGGCGAGCGCGAGTACCAGCGCTTCTACCCGGCCGGCGCCGCCGCGGCGCAACTGGTCGGCTTTACCAACCTCGACGGCAAGGGCATTGCCGGCATCGAGATGGAGTACGACGACTGGCTGCTGGGCAAACCCGGCCGCAAGCGCTACATCAAGGACCTGCAGGGCAACATGGTGCGCGACATCGGCGTGGTCGAACCCGCCGAGCCGGGCCGCGACCTGCGCCTGTCCATCGACCTGCGCCTGCAGACCCTGCAGCACCAGGAGTTGCGCAAGGCGGTGCTGGCCTCAGGCGCCGAGTCGGGCAGCGTGGTGACCCTCGACGCAGCCACCGGCGAGGTGCTGGCGATCACCAATTTCCCGGCCGGCAATCCCAACAACCGCAAGGAGCTGCAGCCGGAGTTCATGCGCAACCGGGCGATCACCGACACCTACGAGCCCGGTTCGACAATGAAATCCCTGACCCTGGTGGCGGCGCTGGAGAGCGGCCGCTATACGCCGGACACGGTGATCGACACCGCGCCGGGCTATATCCGCGTTGGCCCCAAGACCTACCGCGACCCGCGCAACTACGGCGAGGCGACCCTCACCCGCATCCTGCAGAAGTCGAGCCAGGTCGGGGTGACCAAGATCGCCCAGGACCTCGGCCACGAGCCGATTCGCGAGGTCCTGCAGCGCTTCGGCATCGGCCAGCCCATGGGTACCGGCTTCCCCGGCGAGGCCAACGGCCTGGTGCCGGATCGCAAGCGCTGGTACGCCACCGACAAGGTTTCCCTGGCTTTCGGCTATGGCATCAATACGACTCCGCTGCAGTTGGGCCGGGCCTACAGCGTTTTCGCCAGCGATGGCGTGCTGCGGCCGGTGTCGCTGCTGGCCCTGGACGGCCCGCCCCCCGCCGGGGAGCAGGTCCTGTCGCCGGAGCTGGCGCGGCAGGTGCGCGGCATGCTGAACGCGGTGACATCCGACGACGCCACCGGCCGCCGGGCGCGGGTACCGGGCTACGAGGTCGGCGGCAAGACCGGCACGGTCCACCAGCTCGGCCCGCAGGGCTATGTCGAGGATGCCTACGTCGCCCTGTTTGCCGGGGTGGCGCCGGTGCAGGACCCGCGGGTGGTAACCGTGGTGGTGATCAATGGTCCCAAGGGCGAGGAACACGGCGGCGGTTCCGCCGCTGCGCCCGTGTTCTCGGCGGTCACCCGCGGCGCGCTGCGCCTGCTGGGCGTGACGCCGACGGAATTTCCCGAAGCGCCGGAGTCCAACGAGGGTGTGGCCTCGGTGAAGGCGCGGCGCGGAGGTGCGGCATGAGCATCGCACTGGCAGAACTTCTGGGCATGCCGGATTGTAGCGGTGGGGATACGCAAATCAGCGGCCTGCAACTGGACAGTCGCAAGGTCGGCCCCGGTGACCTGTTCCTGGCGATACCCGGTGATGTGCACGACGGGCGGCAGTTCATCGAGCAGGCAGTGGCCAACGGCGCCGCGGCGATCGCCGCGGAGCCCCCGGTGGACGGCTTCGTCGACGCGATCGCCGTACCCCTGGTCGAGGCGCCGGAACTGCGCGAGGAAACCGGTTTCATCGCCGATCGGTTCTATCGGCATCCCTCGGCTTCCCTGCACGTGGTGGGAGTGACCGGCACCAACGGCAAAACCACGGTCAGCCGGCTGGCGGCGCAACTGTTGCGCCACAACGGCACCAGCTGTGGCGTGATCGGCACCCTCGGCGCCAGTCTCAGCGATGATGTTACCCAGGGCGGCAATACCACGCCGGACGCCGTGTCGCTGCAACGCCAGTTGGCCGAGTGGCGCGACGCCGGTGTCTCGGCAGCCTGCATGGAGGTGTCCTCCCACGCCCTGGTACAGGGACGGGTCAACGGCACCGCCTTCGATACCGCGGTGTTCACCAACCTGTCCCAGGACCACCTCGATTACCACGGCGACATGGACGCCTACGGCCGCGCCAAGCTCGCCCTGTTTGTCTGGGAGGGGCTGCGGCGCGCGGTGCTCAATCTCGACGATCCCTTCACCGCGCGGATCCGCCAGGTGCTCGACCCGGCGGTGCAGGTGATCAGCTACTCGGCGAGCAACCCGGCGGCGGATGTGTTCGTCGAGCAGGCGGAATTCGGCGTCGATGGCGTCAGCGGCCTGTTGCGCACGCCCTGGGGCAGCGGCGCCTTTGCCGCTCCGCTGCACGGCGAGTTCAACCTGCTCAACCTCGCCGCCGCGGTCAGCGCCGCGGTGCTCGGCGGGGTGCCGCTGCCGGATGTGCTGGCGGCGACCCACGAACTGTCACCGGCGCCGGGGCGCATGCAGTCGCTGCCCAATGCACTCGGCCTGCGGGTGATCGTCGATTACGCCCACACGCCCGACGCCCTGGAGCAGGTACTGCAATCGCTGAAGGGCTCGGTGTCCGGCGCGCTGGTCGTGGTGTTCGGCTGCGGCGGCGAACGCGATCGGCAGAAGCGCCAGCTGATGGGTCGAATCGCCTGCCAGCTGGCCGACCGGGTACTGCTGACCAGCGACAACCCGCGCGGCGAGGACCCCGCGGCCATCATCGCCGACATCGAGACCGGCTGCAGCGGCGACTACGCGGTGGAGACGGACCGGGCGCGGGCCATCCAGCGGGCCGTTGCCGGCGCGGTGGCGGGGGATTGCGTGCTGATCGCCGGCAAGGGACACGAGAACTACCAGATCATCGGCGCCGAGCGCCTGCCCTTCAGCGACGAAGCGGTGGCGCTCGACGCGCTGCGGGGGAGGGTGGCCGGATGATGCGCCCGATGACTTTGAGCGAGCTGGCCGGGCCGCTGCAGGCGCAGCTGCGCGGTGCCGATGTGAGTATCGACGCGGTGTTCACCGACAGCCGTAAAACCCGGCGGGGTGGCCTGTTCGTCGCCCTGCAGGGGGAAAACTTCGACGGCCACGAATTCCTCGCGGCGGTGGCGGCCGAGGGGGCCGCCGCCGCACTGGTCAGCACTGCCGGCGGTGTCGAGTTGCCGCAGCTGGTGGTGGCGGACACCCTGGTTGGCCTCGGGCGCCTCGGCGCGGCCAATCGGGCTTTGTATCAAAACCCGCTGGTGGCGATCACCGGCAGCGCCGGCAAGACCACGGCGAAGAACCTTATCCACGCGGTGTTGTCACAGCGCGGCGTAACGCTGGCCACCGAAGGCAATCTCAACAACGAGATCGGCGTTCCGATGACGCTGCTGCGGCTGCAGCCGCAGCACGAATTTGCGGTAGTGGAGATGGGTGCAGCAAAACGTGGCGATATCGCCTACCTGTGTGAACTCGGCCGACCGACGGTCGCCGTGTTGTTGAACGCGATGGCCGCGCACCTCGAGGGCTTCGGCAGTCTCGAGGGCGTGGCCCGGACCAAGGGTGAAATATTTGACGGCCTGGGCGCGGCGGATACGGCGGTGATCAACGCCGACCAGCCCTGGGCAGCGCAGTGGCGGCAGCGCGCCGGTGCCGCGCGGATCATCGATTACTCCCTCGAGGGAGATGCAACGGTTTGCGCCAGGGGCGTGAAAGCCGGAGGACTGGCGGGCTGTAACTTCACCGCGGTAACTGGGGCCAAAGAGTTCCCGGTGCGGTTGCAGCTCGCTGGCCGGCACAATGTGGCCAATGCACTGGCGGCGATTGCCGTGGGTTTCGCCTGCGGCCTCGAGCCGGAGGAAATCAGTGCAGGTCTCGCTTCAGTCGCCCCGACCCCGGGGCGACTTTCTTCACACCAGGCAGTGAACGGCGCGGTGGTGGTCGACGACTGTTACAACGCCAACCCGGGCTCGGTCCGCGCCGCGATCGATCTCCTCGCCGGGGGCTCCGGCCGGCGCACCCTGATCATGGGCGCGATGCGCGAGCTGGGCGAGGGCAGCGCACGGATGCACCGCGAAGTGGGCGAATACGCCGCCAGCGCCGGTCTCGATGCCTTCTGGGGTGTCGGTGAGGAACTGCGCGATGCGGTCGCCGCCTTCGGCACGCACGGCCGCTGGTTTGCCGATTGCGCCGCGGCCGGAGCGGCCGCCGTCAATGAATTCAATGCTGAGGACACTGTTTTGATCAAGGGCTCGCGCGGTGCGCGTATGGAACGGGTGCTGCACGCGCTGGTGCCGGCGGCGGCAGGGGGGGCGCACTGATGCTGCTGTTCCTCGCCGAATACCTGGGCCAGTATCAAAGCGCCTTCCTGGTATTCCAGTACCTCACCCTGCGCGGCATCCTCGCCACGGGTACGGCGCTGGCCATCTCGCTGATGGTCGGGCCGTGGATGATCCGCCGCCTGAGCTTCCACCAGGTGGGCCAGGCGATTCGTGACGATGGTCCCCAGAGCCACCTCAGCAAGGCCGGTACGCCGACCATGGGTGGGGCGCTGATCCTGGTCGCCATCGCGGTCGCCACCCTGCTCTGGGCCGACCTGCGCAACGCCTATGTCTGGGTCGCCCTGCTGGTGACCGCGGCCTTCGGTGCGGTCGGCTGGGTCGACGACTATCGCAAGGTGGTGGAGAAAAACCCCCGCGGCCTGCCCGCGCGCTGGAAGTACTTCTGGCAGTCGGTGGCCGGTATCGCCGCGGCCTGCTACCTGTACTTCGCCTTCGATACCCCGGTGACCACTGAGCTGTATGTGCCGTTCTTCAAGGACGTCTCCATCGCCATGGGTATCCTGTTCATCCCGTTCACCTATTTCGTGATCGTCGGCTCCAGCAACGCGGTCAACCTGACCGACGGTCTCGACGGCCTGGCGATCATGCCCACGGTCATGGTCGGCGGCGCGCTGGGCATCTTCGCCTACCTCACCGGCCACGTGGATTTCGCCCGCTACCTGAATATCCCCTATGTCGCCGGCAGCGGCGAACTGGCGGTGTTCTGCTGCGCCATCGCCGGCGCCGGGCTGGGCTTTCTATGGTTCAACACCTATCCCGCGCAGGTCTTCATGGGCGATGTCGGCGCGCTGGCGCTGGGCGCCGCGCTGGGTACGGTGGCGGTGATCACCCGGCACGAGATCGTGCTGTTCATCATGGGCGGGATTTTCGTGCTGGAGACCGTGTCGGTAATCCTGCAGGTGGCCTCGTTCAAGATGACCGGCAAGCGGATCTTCCGCATGGCGCCGATTCACCACCACTATGAATTGAAGGGGTGGCCGGAGCCGCGGGTGATCGTGCGTTTCTGGATTATCACCGTAATGCTGGTCCTGTTCGGGCTGGCCACCTTGAAGTTGCGCTAGGCGGAGGGCGTGCAGGCTGTGGTTACAGGCTTGATTGCAAGCAGTGAGACGCGGGTCGTGTTCGGGCTCGGCGCCACTGGTTTGTCCTGCGCGCGCTACCTGCGCCGGCGTGGCCTGCCTTTCTCTGTCGTCGATACCCGCGAGCAGCCCCCCGAGCTGGCTACCCTGCAGGCGGAGATGCCCGAGGTTCCGGTCTATGCCGGGCAGTGGCCGGAGGGCCTGCTGGGTTCTGCCAGTGAACTCATCGTCAGCCCCGGCATCGCCCTCGACCAGCCGGACGTGGCGGCGGCCCGTGCGGCGGGTGCACAGATCGTCGGCGATATCGACCTGTTCATGCGCGAGGCCGCGGCGCCGGTCATCGGCATCACCGGCTCCAACGCCAAATCCACGGTCACCGAACTGGTCGGCCACATGGCGCGGGCGGCGGGTGTGAACGCCGGGGTCGGCGGCAATCTGGGTACTCCGGCGCTGGACCTGCTGGACCCGGCCCGGGAGCTCTATGTGCTGGAGCTCTCCAGCTTCCAGCTGGAACGGGCCGGCAGGCTCGGCCTCGCCGTGGCCACGGTGCTCAACGTCAGCGCCGACCACCTCGATCGCCACGGCAGCATGCCGCGCTACCACCAGGCCAAGCACCGTATCTTCCACGGCTGCGGCAAGGCCGTGGTGCACCGGGGCGACCCGCTGACGGTGCCGCCGCTGGTCGAGGGCGTGGAGTTCATCGAGTGGCGCCTGGGCGAACCCGACCTCAGGGGCTTCGGCCTGCGCATGGACGACGGGCGGGAATACATCTGCCACGGCTTTGAACAGCTGCTGCCCGCAGACGAGATCGGCCTGGCCGGCCGCCACAACCTGGGGAATGCCCTGGCCGCACTGGCCATCGGCTATGCCGCCGGGCTGCCGATGGCCGCCATGCTGCAGTCCCTGCGCGAATTCACCGGTCTGCCGCACCGTTGCCAGCCGGTGGCCGAGCACCGGGGCGTGCGTTATGTGAACGATTCCAAGGGGACCAATGTCGGCGCCGCCATCGCCGCCCTGCAGGGCCTCGGCGCCGACGGCAACGTGGTGCTGATCGCCGGCGGGCAGGGCAAGGGAGCGGACTTCCGTGAACTGCGCCCGGCGGTCAAGGCACACTGCCGCCATGTGCTGGTGATGGGGGAGGACGCCCCGGCCATTGCCCGGGCGCTGGATGATCTCGTGCCGGTGGAGCGGGTCCGCGACATGCCGGAGGCGGTGCAGCGGGCCGCGGCGATCGCCCAGCCGGGCGATACGGTATTACTCTCGCCGGCCTGCGCCAGTTTCGATATGTTCCGCGGCTACGCCGCCCGCGGCGATGCCTTCAGCGCCGCCGTGCGCATGCTGGGAGGTGAGCCGTGAACCGCGCTGCGACCGCCAGCCAGCTCCAGCTGCCCGATCCCGGCCTGCTGCTCGCCGGGCTGGCACTGGTCCTGGTGGGGCTCATTGCGATCAGCTCGGCCTCCATCGAGTTCGCCGAGGTCAAGCACCACAGCACCTGGTTCCACGCCCAGCGCCACCTGGTTTACCTGGTGATCGCGGTCATCGCGGCGCTGCTGGTGTACCGGGTGCCCAGCGCGTTCTGGGAAGCCAGTGGCTGGGTCTGGTTGTTCCTGGCCCTGGTGCTGCTGATCCTGGTCCTGATTCCCGGCGTCGGCCGCGAGGTCAACGGCAGCCAGCGCTGGCTGCCACTCGGGCCCCTGACCCTGCAGCCATCGGAGTTCGCCAAGCTGGCGATGATCGTCTATCTCGCCGGTTACATGGTGCGCCGTGAGCACGAGGTGCGCCACGAGTGGCAGGGCTTCCTCAAGCCGATGGCGGTGCTGTTCGCCGCGACCCTGCTGCTGATGGTCGAACCGGACTTCGGCGCCACCGTGATCGTCGCCGGCAGCTGCTTCGGTATGCTCTTCCTCGCCGGCGTCAAGCTGGGTCACTTCCTGCTGGTACTGGCGGGGGCACTCGCCGCCCTGCTGGTGCTGGTGGTCAGCGAACCCTACCGGGTGGCGCGCCTGACCGCCTATACCGATCCCTGGGCCGACCCCTACAACACCGGCTTCCAGCTGACCCAGTCGCTGATCGCTTTTGGTCGCGGCGAATGGTTTGGCCTGGGCCTGGGCAACAGCATCCAGAAACTGTTCTACCTGCCGGAAGCACACACCGATTTCGTCTTCTCCATCTGGGCCGAAGAGACCGGCTTTGTCGGTGTGCTCGCGCTGATCGCACTTTACGTGGCCCTGATCGGCCGGGTGCTCTGGGTGGGGCGCGCGGCTAGCCTCGCCAACTATCCTTTCGGCGCCTACGTCTGCTATGGCGTGGCCCTGGTCTACTCGGGACAGGCCTTCGTCAACATGGGCGTGAGCAGCGGCCTGCTGCCGACCAAGGGCCTGACCCTGCCCTTCGTCAGCTACGGCGGCACCAGCCTGATCATCTGCTGCGTGATGCTGGCCATGGTGCTGCGCATCGACAGTGAATTGCGTTCCCGGGGAGGCCGCCCATGAGCCGCGCGTCTCCACGCAGGATACTGATGATGGCCGGTGGTACCGGGGGGCATGTGTTCCCGGCCCTGGCGGTTGCCCGCGAGCTGCAGCAGCGCGGCTATAGCGTGGAGTGGGTAGGTACCAGCCGTGGGCTGGAGCAGCGCGTGGTTCCCGCGGCGGGTATCACCTTGCATCACCTGGTCGTGCGCGGGGTGCGCGGCAAGGGCCTGCTGGACCGGCTTCTCGGCCTGTGCATGCTCGGCCTCTCCAGCCTGCAGGCCCTGTGGCTGGTGCTGCGCCTGCGGCCCGCCGCGGTTGTGGGTATGGGTGGCTACGTCGCCGGCCCCGCGGGGGTCGCCGCGTGGCTGTGTCGCCGGCCGCTGCTGATTCACGAGCAGAACGCCGTCGCCGGGACCACCAACCGCATGCTGGCGCCGCTGGCGCGGCGAATCATGCTGGGCTTTGCCGGTGCCTTCGGCGCAGAGACCGAGGTTTCGGTGGTGGGTAACCCGGTGCGTTCCGAGCTGCTCATGGCGCGAGAGGCAAGCACCTACGACTATTCCGGCCAGCGACCGCTGCGCCTGCTGGTGCTCGGTGGCAGTCTCGGCGCCAAACCGATCAATGACGTGCTGCCGCTGGTGATGCAGGAACTGCACGAGGCCGGGGAGCTCAACATCGAGGTCTGGCACCAGACCGGCGAGGCCCACGCCGAGCAGGTCGCAGAGCAATACCGGAAGGTCCATTTCCGTGCGGCCAGGGTGGCAGCGTTTATCGAGGACATGGCGGAGGCCTACGCCTGGGCCGACCTGGTGATCTGTCGCGCCGGTGCCTTGACCGTTGCCGAGCTGGCGGTCATGGGGCGGCCGTCGATCCTTATTCCCCTGCCGCATGCCATCGACGACCACCAGAGCGCCAACGCCCGCGCCCTCGCCGACCAGGGCGGCGCCGTGCTGATGCGCCAGTCGGGCATGACCGAACAGTCCCTGGTGCGCGCCATGCTGGGTTACCTGAAGTATCCGGAGCGCCTGCAGGCGATGGCGCAAGCCGCGCGTTCCGCCGCCCAACCGGAGGCGACGGCTCGCGTTGCCGATGCAGTGGAGGAACTCGCCCATGCAGCATGATCGCAATGAGTACGCTGTTCCTGAAATGCGCCGGGTACGGCGTATCCACATGATCGGTATCGGTGGCTCGGGCATGAGCGGTATCGCCGAGGTGCTGGTCAACCTCGGCTATGAAGTGGCGGGGTCCGACCTGCGCGAGAGTGCCGTCACCCAACGCCTGGCGGCCAAGGGTGTGGAAATCTTCATCGGCCACCGTGCGGAAAATGTCGGCAGTGCCGACGTGGTGGTCACTTCCAGTGCAGTAAACCGCGCCAACCCCGAGGTTGCCCACGCCCGCGAGGCGCGTATCCCGGTTGTGCCGCGGGCCGAGATGCTGGCGGAGCTGATGCGCTATCGCCACGGAATTGCGGTCGCCGGTACGCACGGCAAGACCACCACCACCAGCCTGATCGCCGCGATATTCGGCGAGGCGGGGCTGGACCCGACTTTTGTCATCGGCGGCCTGGTCAACAGCGCCGGCAGCAACGCGCAGCTTGGCGCCAGCCGTTACCTGATCGCCGAGGCCGACGAGAGCGACGCCTCCTTCCTGCACCTGCAGCCGATGGTGACCGTGGTCACCAACATCGAGGCCGATCACATGGAGACCTACGGCGGGGACTTCGCCGTATTGCGCCGGACCTACCTGGAATTCATCCACAACCTGCCGTTCTACGGCGTGGTCGTGCTGTGTATCGACGATCCCGTGGTGCGCGAGTTGCTGCCCGACGTCAGCCGCTACGCGATCACCTACGGCTTTGCCGAGGATGCGGATTTCCGTATCACCGGCCTCAATCCCCGCGGCCTGGCCACGGCATTCACCATCCAGCGCCCCGATGGGACATCGCTGCCGATCGAGCTGAACATGCCCGGGGAGCACAACGTGCTCAACGCCACCGCCGCCGTTGCCGTGGCCAGTGACGAGGGTCTGGAGGATGCGGCAATCCAGCGCGGCCTGTCTGGTTTCGCCGGTGTCGGCAGACGCTTTACCCACATGGGTGAGCTGAAACTGGCACATGGCGCGGCACTGTTGGTCGACGATTACGGCCACCACCCGACAGAGGTGCGCGCGACATTGTCATCGGCCCGCCAGGCCTGGCCCGAGCGCAGGGTGGTGATGATTTACCAGCCGCACCGCTACAGCCGCACCCGCGATCTCTACGAGGATTTCGTCGCAGTGCTGTCGCGCAGCGATGTGCTGATCCTGCTCGATGTCTACCCGGCGGGGGAGGAGCCGATCGCCGGTGCCGACGGTCGCAGCCTGAGTCGCAGTATCCGCCAGCGCGGCGAGGTGGAGCCGATTTTTGCCGAGCGGATCGAGGAAGTGCCGCAACTGCTGCGCTCGGTGATCAGGGCCGGTGACGTGGTGATCACCCAGGGCGCAGGCAATGTCGGCGGACTGGCGAGAGACCTGTTGACAGTGAATTTTACCGAGGAGAACCAAGCGTGAACGTTGAGGTATTGCGAACTCAGCCAGTGGCCGTATTGCTGGGCGGGACCTCAGCCGAACGTGAGGTGTCCCTAAACAGTGGGCGCACTGTCGCCGATGCGCTCGCCGGGCTGGGCTACCAGGTGCGGGAAATCGACCCTGCCGACAGCGGCTGGATCGCCCGGCTCGAGGAGTGTGCCTTCGCGTTCAATATCCTGCATGGCCCCGGCGGTGAGGACGGCACGATCCAGGGAGCGCTGGAAGCGCTGGGCGTGCCTTATACCGGTTCCGGCGTACTCGGCTCGGCGCTGGCGATGGACAAGCGCCGCACCAAGCTGTTGTGGCAGGGCGCGGGATTGTCCACGGCGGGTTTCGTGATGCTCGAGGCGAACACCGACTGGCAGGGCATCATCGATCGTTTTGGCAAGGTCTTCGTCAAGCCCGCCTGTGAGGGCTCCAGCATCGGCATGGCTCCGGCGGAAACTGCCGCGGAACTGGAGGCGGCCTATCGCAACGCCTGCGGATATCACGGTGGGGTTCTGGCCGAACAGTTTATCAATGGTCCCGAGTACACCGTCGGTATTCTCGGTGGTGAGGCGCTGCCCTCCATCCGCCTGGAGACCGACAACGTGTTTTACGACTACGAGGCCAAGTACATCTCCGACGATACCCGCTACCACTGCCCCAGTGGCCTCAGTGCAGCCGAGGAAAGCGAGCTGGCGGTGCTGGCGGTAGCGGCGTTCGAAACGGTCGGCTGCGCGGTCTGGGGCCGGGTGGATGCCATGCGCGACAGCGAGGGGCGCTTCTACCTGCTGGAGGTCAACACCATCCCCGGCATGACTTCCCACTCGCTGGTGCCGATGGCGGCCCGCCAGGTGGGGCTGGAAGTGCCGGCCCTGGTCGAGCGCATTCTGCAGCTCAGCGCCGCGGGGTGGCGGCGGTGAAGCTCATCCTCAAGCTGCCATCGCTGCGCCGCAAGGACTCTGTGTCTGGAGGCCGCAAGCCCCGTCGGGGCGCGGCGGAACCGGCGCCGAGAAGCAGTCAGCGTAGCAACGGGGCTCGCCGCCAGGGGGCGACCCGGACGGCGCCGGCCACCGAGAAGCGTCAGCCCGCGGGAGGCCGGCTGCGCTGGCTGGAGCGGGTGTTCATTCTGGTTGGCGTGGGGGTGGTTCTGGCGGGTGGCCTCAAGGCCTGGATCGCGCTGCAGGGTATGCCGGTGGAGCAGATCAAGGTCACCGGCGAACTGGGTAATGTGCGCACCGGAGCGATCCGCGAGATGGTCGCGCCGCAGCTGGTGCACGGTCTGATCGGAACCGATCTGGCGGAGCTGAGCGGCCACCTGGAGGCCTTGCCCTGGGTCTATCGCGCGACGGTGCGCCGGGTCTGGCCGAACACGCTGGAGATCCATATCGATGAACAACTGCCGATAGCTCGCTGGGGCGACCGCGGGTTTCTCAACCACCAGGGGCAGATTTTCCGCCCGGGTAACGAGGCGCGCTGGCAGGCTCTGCCGCTGCTGGACGGACCGGACAGTGCCGCGCCGGAACTGATGCGCACCTATCAGCGCATGGTGGATCTGTTGACGCCGCTGGGGCTCGGCCTGGCCCAGCTGTCGATGGACGAGCGGGGAGAGGTGGCAGCCGTGCTGCAGGGCGGCCAGCAACTGCTGATTGGCGGGCATAATTTTCTCGATCGCCTGCAGCGCTTCAGCAGTGTGTACCGGGCAGAGCTGGTAGGGGAGATGGAGAGGGTGGAGCGGATTGATTTGCGTTATGCCCACGGTGTGGCGGTCGCGTTCGCGGCGCCGGTAGAAACAGACGTAGTGGAAGGTACCGGTGAAGCCGGCAAAGTATAGGGCGAGGGGAGAGACTGCCATGGGCAGCGCGCAGGACAAGAGAATGATCGTCGGCCTCGACATCGGCACGTCGAAGGTGGTGGCGATTGTCGGTGAAGTCGGCGCCGACGGGCGGATCGAGGTGGTTGGGATCGGTTCGCACCCCTCCAAGGGCATGAAGAAAGGTGTCGTGGTCAATATCGAGTCCACGGTGCAGTCCATACAGCGTGCGATCGAGGAAGCGGAGCTGATGGCTGGTTGCCAGATCCACTCCGTGTACGCAGGTATTGCCGGCAGCCATATCCGCAGCCTCAACTCCCACGGCATCGTGGCGATCAAGGATAAGGAAGTGTTCTCCGCGGACCTCGAGCGGGTGATCGACGCTGCCCAGGCGGTGGCGATTCCCGCCGACCAGAAAGTGCTGCACATCCTGCCGCAGGAATACGTGATTGATAACCAGGAAGGTATCAAGGAGCCGCTGGGCATGTCCGGCGTGCGGCTCGAGGCCAAGGTGCACCTGGTCACGTGTGCAGTGAACGCTGCACAGAACATCGAGAAGTGCATACGTCGCTGTGGCCTCGATGTGGAGGAGATCATCCTGGAGCAGCTCGCCTCCAGCTATTCGGTGTTGACCGAAGACGAGAGAGAACTGGGGGTCTGCCTGGTTGATATCGGCGGCGGTACCACCGACATCGCGATTTTCACCGAGGGTTCGATTCGCCACACCGGCGTGATTCCGATCGCCGGTGACCAGGTAACCAACGACATCGCCATGGCACTGCGCACTCCCACGCAGCATGCCGAGGAGATCAAGATCAAGTATGCCTGTGCGTTGACGCAGCTGGCAGGCGCCCACGAAACAATCAAGGTTCCCAGCGTGGGCGACAGGCCGCCGCGGGATCTTTCACGCCAGTCGCTGGCCGAGGTGGTAGAGCCGCGCTACGACGAGCTGTTCACCCTGGTGCAGGCAGAGATTCGCCGCAGCGGATTTGAGGACATGATTCCAGCAGGCGTTGTGCTCACCGGGGGTACTTCCAAGATGGAAGGTGTGATGGAACTCGCCGAGGAAATATTCCACATGCCGGTGCGGGTGGGTTACCCGCAGAGCGTGCAGGGACTGAACGACATCGTGCGCAACCCGATCTACGCCACCGGCGTGGGCTTGTTGCTTTACGGGCTGGATCACAACGAGCAATTGGGCAGTGCTGCGCCTTCACGGGCGGCGGTGCCGGGAGAAAACTGGCTGGGCCGCGTCAAGCAGTGGCTGGCCAGCAACTTTTAATGACAGAGCTGGTTTTACAGAGGCAATCGCCGGGTAACAACGGCAATCCAGAAAGGGGATCAAGACCATGTTTGAACTGATAGACAACGTACCATCCAATGCGGTTATCAAAGTCATCGGCGTCGGCGGAGGCGGCGGCAATGCGGTAAAACACATGATCGACTGTCACGTTGAGGGGGTCGACTTCATCTGTGCGAACACCGACGCACAGGCGTTGTCGGACATTTCCTCCAAGACCGTGTTGCAGCTCGGCACGGATATCACCAAGGGCCTGGGCGCAGGTGCCAACCCGGAGATCGGCCGCGCTGCGGCAATGGAAGATCGCGAGCGTATCGCAGAGTCACTGCGCGGCGCCGACATGGTATTTATCACCGCGGGTATGGGTGGAGGTACCGGTACGGGCGGCGCGCCGGTGGTTGCCGAAGTGGCGCGTGAACTGGGAATTCTCACCGTTGCAGTGGTTACCCGTCCGTTCCCGTTTGAAGGAAAAAAACGCCTGAAAATTGCTCTCGATGGCATCTCGGAATTGCAGCAACACGTTGATTCTCTGATAACTATTCCCAATGAAAAACTGCTCGAGGTTCTGGGTAAAAATACCAGTCTCATCGATGCATTTAAGGAAGCAAATGATGTATTGTTGGGCGCAGTTCAGGGGATCGCCGACCTGATTATTCGTCCTGGCATGATCAACGTGGATTTTGCCGATGTGCGGACGGTGATGTCAGAGATGGGCATGGCGATGATGGGCACAGGCAGTGCGCGCGGCGAGAATCGCGCCCGCGAAGCAGCCGAAAAAGCTATAAATAGCCCCCTTTTGGACGACATTGATTTGCAGGGTGCGCGCGGAATTCTGGTTAACATCACCGCGGGTCTCGATCTCGCACTCGGCGAGTTTGCCGAGGTCGGCGACACAATCGAGGAGTTCGCATCCGACGAAGCGACGGTTGTGGTTGGTACGGTCATCGAACCAGATATGACTGACGAGCTCAAGGTCACTGTAGTTGCTACCGGGCTTGGCGCCCAGGCTGCAAAATCACCGCTCCAGGTGGTGGATACCGCACCCAAGCCAGCTCCGGCAACGATGTCTGAAGACGAGCCCGACTACGCGGAGCTGGATCGCCCCGCTATTCAGCGCAGGCAGCGCAGTGTAGGTGGCAGCTCCGCCGCGGTAGCCCGCGCGGACGAGGAATACTTCGATATTCCTGCCTTCCTGCGTCGCCAGGCGGACTGACGGACCGGACGGGATACCTCCCGTCCCGGCCGTATCCGCCAGGCGCTCAACGGATACGGTTGGAGAATTTATGATGCGACAGCGCACACTGAAAAACGTCATCCGGACCACGGGTGTCGGTCTGCACACGGGTGAGAAGGTCTATCTCACCCTGTCACCGGCTCCCGCCAACACCGGCATCGTATTCCGCAGGGTCGATCTCGATCCGGCGCTGGAGTTTCCTGCGCGTGCGGATTGCGTTGGCGATACCATGCTCTCAACGACACTTTGTGTCGATGAGCAGCGGGTTTCCACGGTCGAGCACCTGATGGCTGCTTTCGCCGGTCTGGGTATCGACAACGCCTACGTCGATGTCAGTGCGCCCGAAGTCCCGATCATGGATGGCAGTGCTGCGCCTTTCGTATTCCTGATTCAGTCCGCCGGTGTGGTGGAGCAGAACGCGGCGAAGCGGTTCATCCGCATCAAGCGCAAGGTCACGGTGGAAAACGGAGACGCTGTAGCCAGCTTTCTCCCCTTTGATGGTTTCAAGGTCTCCTTCACCATCGACTTTGACCACCCGGTGTTCCGCGATCGCTCCGCCCACGTCGACGTCGACTTCTCCACCAGTTCTTTCGTCAAGGAAGTCAGCCGAGCCCGCACCTTTGGTTTCATGCATGAAATCGAGGCCCTGCGCAGCCGCGGCCTGGCCCGTGGCGGCAGCGTAGATAACGCCATCGTGGTCGACGAGTTCCGCATCCTCAACCAGGAAGGCCTGCGCTACGACGACGAGTTCGTTCGTCACAAGGTGCTCGATGCCCTGGGTGATCTCTACATGCTCGGTAGTAGCCTGATCGGCGAGTACCGTGCTTTCAAGGCCGGTCATGCGCTTAACAATACCGCCGTGCGCGCACTTCTGGCGCAGCCGGACGCCTGGGAAATCGTGACCTTTGAAAACGAGGCCGAGCAGGCTCCCGTCAGCTTCTCCCTGAGCCCTCTTGCCGCGGCCTGAGGTCGCGGCTTTCGACGTCACTGCCGTTTTGCGGACGTCAGACCCTGGCATCGCCAGGGCCTGAGCGCTCCTGGCTCCCGCCTCCCCGTAAAGAATCCACTGCCTCGGGGCCGGTGTGCACCTGGTCACATTTCCCCCAATCCGGGCATGGTGTTTGCTTGATGTCTGTGGCATAGTGGCCGCCGACTCACCTCGTGTCCGTGTGAATGAAAGTAGTTTTCATAAGCCGCAAGCACGGGGGCTCACGCTCCGTTGAACTGGGGCGGTGGTCCCGTGCAATGCTCTCCCTTTGTTGCCTGGGTTTGCCCCTGGGACTGGTGAGTGGCGGATTCCTGCTGGGACAACAAAGCGCCGCCGACGGCCTGCGCAGTGAAGCGCTGGACAGTATGCAGGACGAGCTGGACCAGCAGAATGCCGATGTGGCCGAGTTGAAGGCACAGGCCGAAAGCCAGATGCAGGCCCTGACCGTCAATCTCGCAGAGTTGCAAGCGCGACTTACCCGCCTCGACGCTCTCGGAGAGCACCTGACTTCAATCGCCGGCCTGGAAGCAGGGGAGTTCGATTTCAGCCAGCCCGCAGCAGTGGGCGGCCCCCTCGGCGGCGATTTCAACGTCGAATACAGCACATCCGATCTACTCTCCGAACTCGGCCTGTTCCAGGCCCGCCTCGCCGATCGCGAGCAGCAACTGGATATTCTCGGCGGCCTGTTGGCCAATCGAAAACTGGAGCAGGAAATCTCACTTTCCGGGCGGCCGGTGGAAAAGGGCTGGGTCTCCTCAAGCTACGGCAGGCGGACGGATCCCTTTACCGGCAAGAAAGCTTTCCACAACGGCATCGATTTTTCCGGCAAGCCAGGTAGCGACATCCTCGCTGTCGCCAGTGGTGTAGTCACCTGGACCGGCAACAAGGCCGGCTACGGCCAACTGGTGGAACTGTCGCACGAAGATGGCTTTGTCACCCGTTACGGTCACAATCAGGAAATCCTGGTCAATCCCGGCGATCTCGTCCGCAAGGGAGAAGCTATCGCCAAGATGGGCTCTACCGGGAGATCCACGGGTACCCACGTTCATTTCGAAGTGTACAAACACGGCCGCTCGGTCGATCCCTCCAGCTACGTCCGCCGCACTCACCGCTAAGTCTCGCACCCAGCGCTCGAATTCAATGCCCCGCCCGCCCCCTGGTCCGGCGGGTTCTCACGCATCCGATACAGTATAACGACCCATGATTGAAAAGACTTTGAGAATGATCTTCGGCTCCCGCAATGACCGGGAACTGAAACGCATCGGCAAAGTGGTAAAGCAGATCAACTCCCTCGCCGAGGAGACCGCGGCGCTCAGCGACGAGGCGCTCGCGGCCAGGACTGACGAGTTTCGCCAGCGTCTCGAGAGCGGTGAAAGCCTGGAAAAACTCCTGCCCGAAGCCTTCGCAGTCGTGCGTGAGGCCGGCCAGCGGGTAATGGGGATGCGCCACTTCGACGTACAGTTGATTGGCGGTATAGCCCTGCACGAGGGCAAGATTGCCGAGATGAAAACCGGGGAGGGCAAGACCCTCGTGGCTACCCTGCCGGCGTACTTGAATGCGCTTACCGGACGCGGTGTGCACCTGGTGACAGTCAACGATTATCTCGCCGCGCGCGACGCAGCCTGGATGGCCCCGCTCTACGAATTTCTCGGATTGAAAGTTGGCGTTATCCGCTCCGGACAGCACCCGGAGCAAAAACGCGAGGCCTACAATGCGGATATTATTTACGGGACCAACAACGAGTTTGGTTTCGACTACCTGCGCGACAACATGGCGTTCAGTCTCAGTGATCGCGCCCAGGGGCCGCTGGCTTTTGCCATTGTCGACGAAGTGGACTCCATCCTTATCGACGAAGCTCGCACGCCGCTGATCATCTCCGGAGCGTCGGAGGACAGCTCCGAGCTCTACCAGCGGATCAATAAGCTGATTCCCTCACTGAAGCAGCATGTCGAGGCCGATGAAGGGGAGGTTGAACAGCAGGGTCACTTCACGGTCGATGAGAAACATCGCCAGGTCGAACTCAATGAGGCGGGCCACGAATTCATTGAGGAGATGCTGATCAGGGAAGGCCTGCTGCAGGAGGGCGACAGCCTCTACGCTGCGACCAACCTCAACCTGCTGCACCATGTGCACTCCGGCCTGCGGGCCCAGGTGCTGTTCCATCGCGATGTCGAGTATATCGTGCAGGATGGCCAGGTAGTGTTGATCGACGAGCACACCGGCCGCACCATGCCCGGGAGACGCCTGTCCGAGGGCCTGCACCAGGCCATCGAGGCGAAGGAAGGGGTGGCCATCCAGAGCGAGAGCCAGACCCTGGCCTCGACCACGTTCCAGAACTATTTCCGCCTCTACGACAAATTGGCAGGGATGACCGGTACCGCCGATACAGAAGCGTTTGAGCTGCGGCAGATTTACGGCCTTGAGGTGCTGGCGATCCCCACCAACAAGCCAATGGTGCGTAAGGACCTCAACGACCTCGTGTACCTGTCGCGGGAGGAAAAGTTTGACGCCATTGTCGAGGATGTGAAGTCCTGTATCGAGAACAATGCGCCGGTGCTCGTGGGTACCGCATCGGTGGAGACTTCCGAGGAACTCTCCGCGCGCTTCCGCCAGGCGAAGATTGCCCACAAGGTACTGAACGCCAAGTACCACGAGCAGGAGGCTGAAATCATTGCCCAGGCCGGGCGCCCGGGTGTGGTCACAGTCGCTACCAACATGGCCGGCCGCGGTACCGATATCGTGCTCGGCGGTAATCTGGAGGCGGAACTCGCCGCGGCGGGCGAGATCAGCGAGGCGCGGCGGGAGGAAATCACCGCAGCATGGAAACAGCGTCACCAGCAGGTACTCGACGCCGGCGGCCTGCACATCCTCGGCACCGAGCGTCACGAGTCGCGGCGTATCGACAACCAGTTGCGCGGTCGCGCCGGGCGCCAGGGAGACCCTGGCGTCTCCCGCTTCTACCTCTCGCTGGAAGATAACCTGATGCGTATCTTCGCCTCCGACCGGGTGAAGAAGATCATGCAGTCCCTCGGCATGGAAAAAGGCGAGGCGATCGAGCATCGCATGGTCACCAATGCCATCGAAAAGGCCCAGCGCAAAGTGGAAGGGCGCAACTTCGACATTCGCAAACAGCTGCTGGAGTACGATGATGTCGCTAACGACCAGCGTCAGGTCATCTACAACCAGCGCGACGAACTGCTCACCGAGGACGATATCTCGGAGACCATCAGCGCCATTCGCGGCGACGTGGTGAACGAGGCTATCAACGCCTATATCCCGCCGATGAGTGTCGAGGAGCAGTGGGATATCCCGGGGCTGGAAAAAATGCTCGAGGGCGAGTTCGCCATCCGCCTTCCGGTGCAGCAGTGGCTGGAAGAGGACAAGAGCCTGCATGAGGAATCCCTGCGCGAACGCATCCTCGCGGAAATCCAGAAAGCCTACGACGCCAAGGGCGAACTGGTCGGGCCGGATATGCGCAAGGTCGAGAAGCAGATCATGCTGCAGGTGCTGGACACACTGTGGAAAGAGCACCTAGCAACCATGGACCACCTGCGCCAGGGGATTCACCTGCGCGCCTACGCGCAGAAAAACCCCAAGCAGGAGTACAAGCGGGAGTCCTTCGAGTTGTTCCAGCAACTGCTGGAAAACCTCAAGACCGAGGTCATTCGCTTTCTCAGTCATGTCCAGGTGGCGCGCCCTGACGAGGCAGAGCTGATCGAGCAGCGCCGGCGCGAGGCTGCAGAGCGGGAAAAGCTGGCCTTCCAGCACGCCGAGGCATCGGGCCTGGCGTCCGAGCCCGCACGGGCCCAGGCCGCGGGCGAGATCGATTCGGATCTCGCCAGCCGGCCGGAAACCTACATCCGCGAGGAGCCGAAAGTGGGCCGCAACGACCCCTGCCCCTGTGGTAGCGGTAAAAAATTCAAGCAGTGTCACGGCAAGCTGTAGTTGCCTGAACCCGGTTCCGCCGCGCGAGATGCTCGCCGGGCGGCTCCGGGTCAACTATCATGTGCGGCCCGCTCTTGCATCCGGAGCGGGCCGTTTTATTTTGTCCGTCCCGGGAATCGGTGTTGAGGAGAGCTAAGCATGGCGGTGGGAGAGGGTAAATTGCCGGCGCTGCTGCCGGTGGCAGGTGTGCGACTGGCGACTGTATCCGCGGGGATCAAGAAGCCGGGGCGCCGCGATGTGGTGCTGATGGAACTCGCGCCGGGGTCACGAACTGCCGCAGTATTTACACGCAACGCGTTTTGCGCCGCGCCGATCACAGTATCCAGGGCCCACCTCGAGGCCAGTGCCGGTGAGCCGCGCTACCTGCTCACCAATACCGGTAACGCCAACGCCGGTACCGGCGCCCGGGGTATCCGCGATGCCAACGCCAGCTGCGAAGCACTGGCGACGCTTGCCGGCGTGCCGGCGCAGGCGGTCCTGCCATTTTCCACCGGCGTGATTGGCGAACCCTTGCCCGTGGGGAAAATAACCGCGGTTCTGGAGGAAGCGCTCACTTCGCTGGACGGGGACGCCTGGTCGGACGCCGCCAGTGGCATCATGACCACGGACACCCGTCCCAAGGGGCTCTCGGTACAGTTTCACTGCGAGGGGCAGGACTATGTCGTTACCGGCATCGCCAAGGGTGCCGGGATGATCAAGCCGAACATGGCGACAATGCTGGGTTATATCGCAACTGACGCGAAGGTGGCGCAGCCAGTGCTGCAGGACATCCTCTCGCGGGCGGTCGAGCTGTCTTTCAATCGCATCACCGTGGATGGCGATACATCGACCAATGACGCCTGCGTGCTGGTCGCCAGTGGTGCTGCCGGCAATGTCGAGCTCGATGACACTGAATCGCCGCTGTTCAGCGCTCTTTATGCTGCTGTGGAGCAGGTCTGCGTGGGCCTCGCACAGGGACTGGTACGCGATGGCGAAGGCGCCAGTAAATTCGTTTCGGTGGAAATATGCGGTGGGCACACCGAGCAGGAATGCCTCGACGTGGCGTTTACCATTGCCCACTCTCCGCTGGTGAAAACCGCGTTGTTTGCCTCGGACCCGAACTGGGGCCGGCTGCTCGCGGCGATCGGCCGCGCGGGCCTGGCGGATCTCGACGTAAATGCCGTCGCCGTGTACCTCAATGAGGTGCTGATAGCAGAAAACGGCTGCCGGGCGGAATCCTACACCGAGGAACAGGGCGTGGCGGCCATGGCGCCGGAGGAGATCACCATCCGGGTCGAACTCGGGCGCGGTGGCGCGGCAGCGACGGTTTGGACCACCGACTTTTCCTACGACTATGTGAAGATCAACGCCGAGTACCGCTCCTGATGGCCCTGGTTCACGTGGCGGTCGGGGTAATACTCGATGCCGAGCAAAACGTCCTGCTCACCCGGCGTGCGGAGGATACGCACCAGGGTGGGTTGTGGGAGTTCCCCGGTGGCAAGCTGGAATCCGGTGAGCCGGTACTCGCAGCGCTCGAGCGGGAACTGCAGGAGGAACTCGGCATCATTCCGGTCACCACCCGGCCACTCATTGAAATTCGCCACGACTACGGTGACAAGCAGGTCCTGCTCGACGTGCATCTGGTCACCACCTTCGACGGCGAGCCCCAAGCCCTGGAGGGGCAGCCGATGCAGTGGGTGGCGGGCGCAGCATTGGCTGACTACCAGTTCCCGGCGGCAAATCTCGCCATTGTAGAGGCACTTACGGCCGATCTGTTTCGCTAACGGCTTCCGGCGCTTTTCCCGCCGCCGCGCGGCAATTTCCATATATCGGCCAGGAGCTTACGGCTCCGCTTTCCGGTTTCTTGAACCGGGATGTTTATGAACGGCCGCCACCCGTTATCGAGTGAGCACCAGCGTCGGCATCCGCCGCAGCAGCTTGCGGGCGGTGGGTCAAAATGCTTTCGCGCAAGCGCGGAGGATGTGCCGGCGGATGGGAAAGACAGGCAGAGTGCTTCTGCCTGACGTATTTACGACTGAACCCGGGCCAGCAATTCCCGGTGCAGCCTGTCCGCGGCCTGTTCCAGCGCCGCCAGGGAAGCGCTGTTGTCGATCACGATATCCGCCTTCGCCAGGCGTTCTGCCCGCGGCATCTGGGCGGCGACTATGCGCCGCACCTGGGCCTCGTCGTTGTTGTCACGGGAGATCGTGCGCTGCACCTGCACGTCCACCGGCACGTCCACGACCACCACCAGGTCCGTCATTTCCACCTGCTTGCCCTCCAGTAAAAGCGGCGAGCTAAGCACGGTGTAAGGCGAGGTCGATGCGCTGATCTGGCGCCTGATCTCCTCGCCGATCAGGGGGTGGGTCAGTTGCTCCAGCCACAGGCGTTCGGCGGGGTCATTGAAGACGATGCGGCGCAGGGCGGCCCGGTCAAGGGTGCCATCGGGCAGCAGGATGTCCGCCCCGTGCCGCGCGGCGATGGCCGCGAGAGCCGGTGTGCCGGGTTCCACAACAATCCGCGAAGCCTTGTCCGCATCCACGACGGTGATGCCCTGATGCTCGAGGTAGTCTGTCAGCGCGGACTTGCCGCTGCCGATGCCGCCGGTGATGCCGACCACCAGTCGCCTGCCGCGCTCCATCTCAGGCCAGCCCGGAAGCGCGCAGGTAGGACTGCAGAAGCTCGTTGCCCCAGAGCAGCGCGATCCAGCCGGCAGCCGCAAGGTAGGGGCCGAAGGGGATCGGCACGTCCTTGCCGCGCCGCTGGGCGATCATCAGGCCCACGCCGACCATGGCACCCACCAGCGAGGAGAGCAGAATAATCAGTGGCAGGGCTTGCCACCCGAGCCAGGCTCCCAGTGCCGCGAGTAATTTGAAGTCACCGTAGCCCATGCCCTCCTTGCCGGTCAGCAGCTTGAATGCCCAGTAGACACCCCACAGCAGGAGGTAGCCCGCCATCGCACCGACTACCGCATCTGCCAGCGGGACAAAGGTGGCGTTGATATTGAAGGCCAGGCCGAGCCACAGCAGGGGCAGGGTTATGTCATCGGGCAGCAGCTGGTGATCGAAGTCGATCATGGTCAGGCTGATCAGCGCCCAGGTGAGCAGCATGGCGCCCAGCAAGCCCCAGGAAAGTTCGAAATGCCAGGCCAGCGTCAGCGTGAGCAGACCGGTGGCAAGTTCCACCAGCGGGTAGCGCAGGGGGATATGTACGCCGCAGTTGGCACAGGCGCCGCGCAGCAGCAGGTAACTGATGACCGGGATGTTTTGCCAGGGGCGCACGGGAGCGCGGCAGACCGGGCAGTGGGAGTTGGGGGTGACCAGGGATAGCGGCTGGTCCTGCCTTTCCACGGGCTGTTCCAGTAGCTCGCAGCAGTCGCGCCGCCAGCGGGTCTCGAGCATCAGCGGCAGGCGGTAGATGACCACATTGAGGAAGCTGCCCACGACCAGGCCCAGCGCCAGCAGGCAAAGGGCCAGGAACCAGAATTCCTGGCCCAGGGTGTCAAGCAATGTCAGTTGGGGCACAGCGTCGGCTTTCGCGTCTCAGATTACCGAGCCGAGCATGAAGATCGGAAGGTACATGGCGATCATCAGGCCGCCCACGAGTACACCGAGAATCGACATGATCATCGGTTCCAGCAGCGAGCTGAGGTTGTCGACGGCGTCGTCAACCGCCTGCTCGTAGTGGTCCGCCACCTTGCCGAGCATCTCGTCCAGGGCGCCGGATTCCTCACCGATGGATACCATCTGCATCAGCATGTTCGGGAACAGGCCGGTGGTCTTGATCGCACTGTGCAGGGTGGAGCCGGTGGTGACGTCATCGCGGATCTGGCGAATTGCCTTGGCGTACACCGAGTTGCCGGCAGCGCCCGCGGTGGAGTCCAGCGCGTTTACCAGCGGTACACCGGCGGCGAAGGTGGTGGACAGGGTCCGGGAAAAACGCGCCACCACCGCGTCGTGGACGATGCCGCCGACAACGGGCATTTTCAGGTAGAGCTTGTCCAGCCACTCTGAGAAGCGCACCGAGCGCAGCTTGATCTCGCGGAAAGCGAAGATAATCGCCGCGAGGCCGATCAGGCCGATCAGCCACCATTCCTGGACAAATTCCGAGATGCTCATGACGAACTTGGTGAAGGCCGGCAGGTCGGAGCCGAAGCTCTGGAAGGTCTCGGCGAACACCGGGATTACCTTGAGCAGCAGAATCAGGGTGACGATGATGGCTACGGCGATAACCGCAGCCGGGTAGGTCATCGCCTTGCGGATCTTGGCTTTCAGGGCCTCGGTCTTTTCCTTGTAGGTCGCCACGCGGTCGAGCATGACTTCCAGGGTACCGGAATCCTCACCGGAGGCGACCAGAGAGCAGAACAGGTCGTCGAAGTGCCGCGGGTGCTTGGCCAGTGAAGGGGCGAGGCCGTTACCGGAGGCGACGTCGTTCTTGATCGTGGTGATCATCTCCCGCATCCGCGGTTTTTCCAGGCCGTCGATCACGATTTCGAAGCTTTGCACCAGTGGCACGCCGGCTTTCATCATGGTGGCGAGCTGGCGGGTAAAGATGGCGATGTCGGCGGGCTTGATGGGCTTGCCACTGCCCGAGCCAAACAGCGGCTTGGGCTTTTTCTTCACGCTCTTCGGCACGATTCCCTGGCGGCGCAACTGGGCCTTGGCCATGGAACTGCTGGAGGCGGAAATCTCCCCTTTGGTCGAGCGGCCGTTCTTGTCGGTGCCACTCCAGGTAAATACGTCGTTGCCTGTTGCCGTTGCCATACCTTGTTGCGCCCCTGTCTGCTATCCCTGTTCGGGTTGTTGCTCTTGTTTTAATCCACCGTGATACGGTTTGCTTCTTCCAGCGAGGTCATACCCTGGGACACCTTGAGCAGTGCCGACTGACGCAGGGTATTGAAGCCCTCTTCGGTCGCCGCCTGCTGGATTTGCAGGGAGTTGCCTTCCTCCATGATCAGGGTTGAAATTTTCGGCGTGATCCGCACCACTTCGTAAATACCCACCCGGCCCTTGTAGCCGTCGATGCAGGCATCGCAACCCACTGCCTTGCGAATAGTCGCCCCTTCCAGCTGCGCTTCCGAGAAACCTTCCTTGAGGAGCACGTCGTGGGGGATGTCGGCCGGCACCGCGCACTCCTTGCACAGCCGCCGCGCCAGGCGCTGGGCAATGATCAGGTCCACGGAACTGGCGACGTTGAATGCCGGCACGCCCATGTTGAGCAGGCGGGTCACGGTCTCCGCGGCGCTGTTGGTGTGCAGGGTGGAGAGCACAAGGTGACCGGTCTGGGCTGCCTTGATGGCGATTTCGGCAGTTTCCAGGTCGCGGATCTCACCCACCATGATGACGTCCGGGTCCTGGCGCAGGAAGGAGCGCAGGGCCTCGGCGAAATTCAGCCCCACCTTCGGGTTGACGTGTACCTGGTTGACACCCGTGAGGTTGATCTCCACCGGGTCTTCGGCGGTGGAGATATTGCGCTCGGGAGTGTTGAGAATATTCAGGCCCGTGTAGAGGGAGACGGTTTTACCCGAGCCGGTAGGGCCGGTGACCAGGATCATGCCCTGTGGCTGGCTCAGCGCCTTCAGGTACATGGCCTTCTGGTCCGCCTCGTAACCGAGTGCGTCGATACCCATCTGGGCGCTGCTCGGATCGAGGATCCGCAGTACGATCTTCTCGCCGAACAGGGTGGGCAGGGTGTTGACCCGGAAGTCGATCGCCCGGTTGCGGCTAAGTTTCATCTGGATGCGGCCGTCCTGCGGTATCCGCCGCTCGGAGATGTCCATCTGCGACATCACTTTCAGGCGCGCCGCCAGGCGGCTGGCCAGGTTGCGCGGCGGCTTGACCATTTCGCGCAACACGCCGTCGGTACGGAAGCGCACCCGGTAATCGTGCTCGTAGGGTTCGAAGTGAATGTCCGAGGCGCCCTGGCGGATGGCGTCGATCAGCACCTTGTTGACGAAGCGCACGATCGGCGTCTCGTCCACCGCGTCGTTACCTTCCTCGCCATCGCTGGATTCGCCAGACCCGATGTCGATGCCTTCCAGTTCCTCGGAATCGAGGTCCTTCAGGCCGTCGCCCAGGGTGTCCTGTGCCTCCACCCAGTTGTGGATCAGCTTGGCGAGCGCCTTTTCCTCCACCAGCACTGCATCGGTATTGATGCCGGTGTGGAACTTGATTTCGTCGAGGGCGGCCAGGTTGGTGGGGTCGGAAACCGCGATGAACAGGCGGTTGCCGCGACGGTAGAGAGGGATGGCGTGGTGCTTGGTGACGAGGTCCGGGTTGACCAGGCCCGCGGGCATGGTCGCCATGTCGAAACACTTGACGTCGAACTGCGGTACACCGAATTCCTGTGAGGCCACCGCGGCCAGTCGCGCGCTGTCGACGCCGCACTTCTCCACCAGCCAGGAAACAAACGGCGTCCTTTGCATGGAGGCTTCACGCTGCGCCTCCACCGCGCTCTCCGCGGAGATCAGGCCCTCGGCGACCAGCCTGCCGGCGAGGCCGCTGAGTTGTCCTATGCCTTTGTCGTTCATCGCTCGCTCACCCCGGATTCAGGGGAAAATGATAAGTCTGGGCTAACTCCCTGATTCGCCACAGTATAAACACTGCATAGGGTAGGGGCATAGGTTGCGGGGGGCAGAGATTGTGGAAATCTCGTGTTTTTGTGAACGGCTTGGTGCTTGCGTCCCGGCGTCACATGTTAAGCCAGTGCGGGCCAGGGGGAGGGTGGCGGGCACCACCGCGGAGCTACCGTCGATATGTCGCCGCTGGACGGGTCGCGTATACCCAGGCTGGCAGGAACTGACAATTTGCGTCAGTAACTGACTGGCAGCTGCAGGGCCCGCGCCGGCTACGACACCGAGTGCTTGCCGATGAAAAGTTTTAAGTCCCTGTTTTATAAGTGCTTAAAGGTGATCTGAAGATTTTTATCCAGAGTTGGCCCGCTCCCTGCATTGCTACTCCTCGCCTAGTGGCGGAAGCGCTGGCCATTCCGGCGTAGCGACTCCGGACTGCAAACAACTACTAAGGAGTAGGGACATGAAACAGCAAATGCAAAAGGGTTTTACCCTGATCGAACTGATGATCGTAATCGCGATCGTCGGCATCCTGGCCGCCATCGCGCTGCCGGCATACCAGGACTACATCGTGCGTTCCAAGATGTCTGAGCCCGCTGCGGCCCTGGCGGAAGCGAAAACCTCGGTATCCGAGTTCTACGCCACCAACAACCGTGTGCCTGACGACTCCGACGAAGCCGGTATCCTGACCAACCCGAACAAGCCCATCGTTGCGTCTGTTCGCTACACCTCTGTGAGCAGCCTGCCCTTCATCGTGGCTACCCTGCAGGCTGACGGTGGCGACTACGGCGCGATCATTCCTGGCGGCGCTGCAACCGTGTACGGATTTGGCCTGTCCGGCACCACCGGCGGCGGCAACACCCTGGTGTGGGTCTGCAAAGGTTCTACCATCCCGGCCGGTGTTGGTACTGTATCGACCATCCAGAGCAAGTACCTGCCCTCCAACTGCCGTAACTAAAAAAGTAGGATTAGCCTCAAAAGCCCGGTTTCTACCGGGCTTTTTTTGTTAGATTGGGGCACAAACCAGTTTTAGGGCAAGTGATGCCTTTGTTGCCGTCTCGTATACACTTATTGGCCCTGGGCGCCCTCTTACTGCTTACCACCGGTCTCTACTTCCAGGGCCTCTCCGGGCCACTGTTTTTTGACGACGGCCCCGCGATCACCGGCAACGGCTACCTGGAGTTCGACGGCCGCGAGTTCGACGACTGGCGCACGGCAAGTCTCAGTTCCAATTCCGGCCCCACCCATCGCCCCCTGGCGATGGGCAGTATCGCCCTCAACATCGTTGCCGCGGGCGGTGTCGATGCCTTTGCTCTCAAGCTGACCAACCTGCTGATCCACCTCGCTTGCGGGCTGCTGCTCTACCTGTTCGCCCGGGGCGTGCTTTACCGGGGCTTTCGTCGCGCTGACAGCGATGTGCGGGAGTGGGCAGCGCTGCTGGCCGCGGGACTGTGGCTGCTCGCGCCGCTGCATGTGTCCACGGTGCTCTACGCGGTGCAGCGCATGGCGCAACTGTCGGCCCTGTTCGACCTCGCCGGGCTGGCCCTGTTCGTCTACCAGCGCGAGCGCTGGTGCCGGCTCGGCGCGGGGCCGGGGGAGATCATCGCCACGGGCCTGTGGCTGCTGTTGTGCACCCTGCTGGCGACGTTTTCCAAGGAGAACGGCTTCCTCCTCCTGTGGTTGCTGCCGGTGGTGGAGGTCAGCCTGTACCGCGGACGCTGGGCGTGCCGGGACAACGCCTGGCTGCAAGGGCTGGGGTGGGCTGCGCTGTTGGCCCCGCTGGCGCTTTTTGCTGCGCTCATGTTGTTGGTCCCCAACAGCCTGGTTGGCGGTTACGCCGGGCGCGACTTCACCCTGGAGGAGCGCCTGCTGACCCAACTGCGCCTGCTCTGGCAGTATATCGGCTGGCTGCTGTGGCCGAATATCAACAGCATGGGTTTCCAGCACGACGCTATTGCGCTGTCCGCCGGGTGGCTGCAGCCGGTTTCCACCCTGCTCTCCGGGGTCGCGTGGATAGCCTTGCTGGTCGCCAGCTTCCTCCTGCGCCGCCGTGTGCCCCTGCTGTTGTTCGCCACGCTGTTTTACCTTGTCGGCCATTTCATGGAGTCGGGTGTGTGGCCGCTGGAAATGGTTTACGAGCACAGGAGCTATCTCCCCAGCGCGGGCATTTTTATCCTGCTGGCGGCCGGCCTGGCGAGGCTGCTGTGGCGCCTGCCCCTGCTGCGGCCGAGGGTGAGCGTAAGCGTCATCATCGCCATTTGCAGTACGCTGCTCTTCCTCCGGGTGTTCACCTGGTCCGACGGCCTGCGCCTGAGCGCGGTGAACGTGGCCAACCACCCGGACTCCTCGCGCTCCCATTTCTTTCTCGCGGAGTCCTGGCTGAATGCCTATCGCGCAGGGCAGGAGAGCGGGGCCGGACGGCAGGAATTGAGCGAGTACCTGCTGCTGGCCCGCAACGAGTTCGAACTGATGTACCAGCGCAACCCACGCGACATGGCAGCGCTGGTGATGCTGTACTACATGGATCAGCACCACTTCCCGGAATTGCAGCAGTACACTGACTGGTTTTCCGCGTTGCAGGGGCTCGCCATGGACCGCCCCCTGCAGGCCTCGGATTTTTCCGCGCTGGAAGCCCTGCTGAGCTGTTTCGCTGCGGCGGCCTGTACTGAACCCGAGGAGCGCATGCAGGCGTTACTGGATACCCTGAACGAACGTTATCCAGACAATACCCGCCTGCAGGCCCTGCGCTACGAGTACCTGAAAACCAGGGGGGCGACACTGGAGCAGCGGCTGGCGCTGTTGCAGGCGATGCGCAAGGCGCGTCCCCACGATAGCGAACCCTACCAGTACCTCCTGCTTGAACTGTCGAACAGCGGGGATATCGCCGGGCTGTATGAGACAACCCGGCTGTGGATGGCCCACGATCCCCGGCGGCGGCAGTTGTCACAGATCCGGCGCATGTTTGCGTTGCCCGAGCGCGCGCAGGCGAGTGAGTTGAAGCCTGACAACACGGTGCCCACGGGTGTGGCGCCGCTCGGGGGGCGCTCGTCGTGAGAACGGCTATCAACGCGTGCCAACTGCTGCCCGCCCTTGCGCTCGGTCTCCTGCTGGCGCTGGCTGGCTGGATCTACGCCCCCGGTGCCAGTGGTCCCCCACTGCTGGACGATTTTTCCAGCCTCGGCGCCCTCGACCACCTCGGCGATTCACCGCACCAGGCACTGGACTATGTGCTCGGCGACAGTTCCGGGCCGCTCGGCCGCAGTGTTTCGATGGCGACCTTCGTGCTCGAACAATTGCTGGGGGACGGCAGTGTCGGCACCCGTAAATGGGTGAATATCGGCCTGCACCTGCTCACCGGTGGATTGGCGGCCTGGTTCTTCGCGCTGTTGCTGGCCGCGGTGGGCGCTCCGCGCGCGGGCCTGGCCGCCGCCTGTATTGCCGGGATCTGGCTGCTGGCGCCGCTGCAGGTCAGCACCGTCCTCTACCTGGTGCAGCGCATGGCCATGCTGGCCTGCCTGTTTACCGTCCTCAGCCTGGTCTGTTATCTCCACTGGCGACGCGGCCTGAGTGCCGGGCAGCCGCGCCTGGGCTGGCTGCTGGCCAGCGGGCTCGCGCTCCTGCTGGGTACTTTCGCCAAGGAAAACGCACTGGTAGGGCTTCCCCTGATCCTCCTCACCGAGGCCTGCTGGCTGCAATGCGAGGATGCCCGTGGCCGTCGCTTGCCGCGCCTGCAGCAGGTGACCTACGGGTTGATCGGTCTCGGCACCTTGGCACTGGTGTTGCTGGTGTTGACGCAGTGGAGCTACTTCGAGCTGCGCCACCACGGCCGTGACTTCACTCTGCAGGAGCGCCTGCTTACGCAGCCGAGGATACTGTGGGACTACGTGGCACAGTTCTTCGCGCCAGATACCGGTCGCCTGGGCATCTTTCACGATGATTTCCGCCTGTCCCGCGGTTTCGAAGAGCCGGCTACCCGCGCGGCCATCCTCGGCTGGGGTAGCGTACTGCTGGCGGTAGGGCTGCTGTGGCGCTGGCCCGCCGGGCGCCGGCTGGCTTACGGGCCGCTGTTTTTCCTCGCCGGCCACAGCATCGAGTCAAGCGTCCTGCCGCTGGAGCTGTATTTCGAACACCGCAACTACCTGCCCGGCCTGGGTCTCGTGTTGCTGCCGCTTGGCTGCTACGCACTTCTTTCCCTGCGCTGGAAGCAGGTGAGCGCTCCGCTGCTGGCCTGGGTTGGCGTCTACCTCTTGTACCTCTGCGCGCTGACCGGCTCCCAGGTGCAGATCTGGTCGAAGGCCCCCCTGTTGGCGATGCAGGCAATTAACGGTCACCCGGAATCGGCCCGCGCCAACCGCGAGTACGCGACCCAGCTGGCACGCGTGGGTGCCAGGGATGCCGCACTGGAGTATTCGGCGCGTGCCCACTTTTCCGCCATGAAGTACGCTGCCGCGGGCGATGAGTACCACGGCGATTACGTCCTGCGCGATGTCGCGCTGGCTTGTCTTGCCCGGCAGCCGCTGCACCCCTTCGAGTACCGCGAGTTGGGTCGTTACCAGCCCGGGCGCCCGCTCGGAGAAGTGGCCACCCTGAGTGTCGTGAGCGGAATGCGCTATGACAAGGTCTGCCCGGGTTTCGACTGGCAGGGCCTCCTGGATCACCTCGCCACGCTTTACCTGGTGCGCTTCGATACCAGCCTTGCCTCGGCGAATATGTTCACTGCGCTGGCCATACTGGCCAATGCCTCCGGGCGCTGGGATGACGCCTACCAGTACGTGGAGCGCTCCCTCGCACTGGAGCCCGGCCGCACGCGTGAGTTGTTGATGCAACTGCACTTTTCCGTGGCGCTGGGGCGGGAAAAAGAAGCGGAAAAACTCATTGTCGAGTTGCAAGCCCGGCAGGATGCAGGGAAACTCAACCGCGGTGAACAGGATACACTGGCGCTTTACCTGGGGGGGTAAGCTTGAATTTTTCTATCGTAATTCCAGCCAAGGACGAAGAACAGGGCCTGGCTGTCACCTTGCCCGCCTTGCGCGAGCGCTATCCGGATACCGAGATCATCGTGGTCAGCGACGGCTCGACGGACGGAACGGTCGCTGTTTGTGAACGCTATGGCGTGAAGGTGGTCGCCCACCCCTATAGCAAGGGAAACGGTGCGGCGATCAAGTCAGGCGCCAGGGCGGCCAGGGGTGACTACATTGTCTTCATGGACGGTGACGGCCAGCATAACCCCGCCGATATCGAAGGGCTGCTGGACAAGGTTTCCAGCGGCTACGACATGGTCGTGGGGGCGCGCAGCGGGCGCGACTCACAGGCCAGTTTTGCCCGTTGGAGTGCCAACAACCTCTACAACCGCCTGGCCAGCTGGATGGTCAACAAGCGCATCGACGACCTCACTTCCGGTTTCCGGGTGGTCAACCGGCGCAAGTTTCTCAGCTTCCTCTACCTGCTGCCCAACGGCTTCAGTTACCCGACAACGTCGACCATGGCATTTTTCCGTGCCGGTTACTCCGTCGGTTTCGTGCCTATCAGCGTGGCAGACCGGCTCGGCAAGAGCCATATCAACCTGCTGCGCGACGGCGTGCGTTTCTTCCTGATCATTTTCAAGATCGGCACCCTGTATTCACCGCTGAAGGTTTACTTCCCGGTGTCGGTGCTGATGATCGGGCTCGGCTTGCTCAATTACGTGGTTGCAAACCTCAGTGCCGGCTCCCTGCGCTTCACCAACATGAGTACCCTGTTGATTCTCTTTGGCATGATCGTGTTCCTGATCGGGCTGCTGGCGGAGCAATTGACCAACCTGCAATACAAGGAGTCCGAGAGCGATCACTGAACTGCCCGGCCGGCCGGGGCAAATTCCGCGCTCGACCGATCCAGTGTCAGTTGCCCCGGGAGAGACCCCGGCGCTCCTCTGCAGCCGCCTGGGCTGAACTGCCCTGTTTGCCCATGGTGCGCATGACACTGTAGAGAAAGAAAACTGCACACAGGTACATCTCTGGACGCAGTGGCACTGCATATCGTACTTCGGCCTGGGTTGCGATATACACTGTGCTGACAGATGCCGTTAGCAGATAAGTAGCGCCGACGGCAAAGCTCGCGTTGCTGTCACTGCGGTAGCGGACCACCAGTGGTATCAGGCCGAGCAGCATGCATAGCAGCAGCCAGTCGTGCATCGCGTACATTAAAGAGTAGGTCAAGATCGCTGGCCGGTGCGTGTGGTACATCGAGACGAACACCGGGTAGACGTAAATGTCGCCCTTGCCGCTCTCCATATCCCAGCCCCATAAATTATAGGGTTTGTCTGCGAGGTACCATTCCAGGTAGCCCTTCGGGTCGGCTGCTACGCGGCTGGCGAGCGTGGACAGAAACACTCCGTAACTGCCATCGAAATCCCGGATGTCCTCCTCGATCAACTGGTCCGGCCGGTGCTGGCCCTCCTCCGCAACCTCCTGCAAGTCCCGGTGCGAGCCGGCAATCAGCCTCGTCAGCAGCCCTCGATCTCCGGCCTCGGCAACACTCCCGGGAACGGCTGTCGCGCTAGGCAGGCACCAGCCAAAGACGAGCAGCAGAAACGGGAGCAGGGCGATCAGTGGCAGGGTGGCCCTGGCGCCGGTATGGCCCCGGCTTTTCTGAACCAGCAGCGCCACGGCAGACAGCAGGATGGGCGCCATGAATGATGCCGGATTGGTGAGGCAGGCCAGGCCAAAGCCGAGACCGCCGAGTAGATAAGCGCTCTTGCTCTCGTGCCTGAAGCCCAGCAGGAACATGTAGACAGCAAGTAGCAGGAGAAAGCTGAACAGGGTTTCGCCCAGCACGTAGTTACCCATACTCACCAGGTGGGGGCTGATCGCGCTCAACAGGGCTGCAGCCAGGGCCCAGCCGTGCGGCAGGAACAGGCGGCCCAGGAGGAATGTCAGCAGGCAAATGGCCGCCCCCAGCAGTGATTGGGAGTAGATGGTGCCGCGATAGACGTCGATCCCGGCTAGCTCGTGCAGATAAATTATCGCGGTGAGATAAATGGGATAACCTGGCGCCAGGCTGGTATCGGCGGATGCGGGAAGGCGTAAATCTCTCGCAAAGGTCTGTTGATCAACGAGGGTTCTCGCGTAGTCGAGGTAATAGCCCGGCTCGCCCTGAAGCGGTTCGTCTATCAGGGTATTTTGAAAGTACGCAACCCTGATCCACATGCCTAGGCCAGCAACCAGGATCACGGACAGAATTTGCGTGATTGTTCCGGGCTGGCGGTGTTCGGCGTTCATTGCTTGGAATTTTTGGCTCGACGATTGCCGCCGTGTCCGGCAGCAAAAAACTGTGATTCACAGTGTCGCCCAACTGGACGCGGGATCGCCAGCGCCACTGGCCGCAACCGGGCGCTTATCTCGACTTTTTGCGAATTTCAGCTGTTGCCTGGTGGTGTGGGAAGGGGCGCAGAAAACCCGCGCCCCGCAGGGCAGCTATAACAATTCAGCCCGCAGCCTTCGCCTCCCGCCGGCGCGCATGCAGCACCGGTTCGGTGTAGCCGTTGGGCTGTTCCACGCCCTTGAACACCAGGTCGCAGGCGGCCTGGAAGGCGATGCTGCCGTCGAAGTCAGGGGCCATGTTGCGATAGGCGGGGTCGCCGGCGTTCTGCTGGTCGACCACCGCGGCCATGCGCTCCAGGGTCTCGCGCACCTGGGCTTCACTGCAGACGCCGTGGCGCAGCCAGTTGGCCAGGTGCTGGCTGGAGATGCGCAGCGTGGCGCGGTCTTCCATCAGGCCGACGTTGTGGATGTCCGGCACTTTCGAGCAGCCGACGCCCTGGTCGATCCAGCGCACCACGTAGCCGAGGATGCCCTGGGCGTTGTTGTCCAGTTCGCGCTGGATGTCGGCAGCGTCGAGGCCCTCGGCGCCCTTCAGCGGGATGCTGAGAATGTCGTCCAGTGAGGCTCGGTTGCGCTGAGCCAGTTCGGCCTGGCGCGCGGCGACATCCACCTGGTGGTAGTGGATGGCGTGCAGGGTGGCGGCGGTGGGCGAGGGGACCCAGGCGGTGGTGGCCCCGGCGAGGGGGTGGCCGACCTTGTTCGCCATCATCTGCGCCATCAGGTCCGGCATGGCCCACATGCCCTTGCCGATCTGCGCCTTGCCGGGCAGGCCGCAGGCCAGGCCCACATCGACGTTCCAGTCCTCGTAGGCGTTGATCCAGGCTTCCTGTTTCATCGCTCCCTTGGGAGTCATGGCGCCAGCTTCCATGCTGGTGTGGATCTCGTCGCCGGTGCGATCGAGGAAGCCGGTGTTGATGAACACCAGGCGCTGACGCGCCATGCGGATGCACTCCTTCAGGTTGACGGTGGTGCGCCGCTCCTCGTCCATGATGCCGACCTTGAGGGTGTGGCGGGCCAGGCCGAGGGCATCCTCAATACGGTCGAAGAGGTCGCAGGTGAAGGCGACTTCCTCGGGGCCGTGCATTTTCGGTTTCACGATGTACACGCTGCCACAGCGTGAGTTGCGCGGCTGGTCGGCAGTCTTGTTCAGATCGTGCAGGGCGATGAGGGCGGTGAACATGCCGTCCATGATGCCTTCGGGGATCTCCTCGCCCTGCGCGTCGAGTATCGCCTCGTTGGTCATCAGGTGGCCGACGTTGCGCACGAACAGCAGGCTGCGGCCGGGCAGTACCAGTTTGCCGCCATCCGCGGCGCTGTACTCGCGATCCGGGTTGAGGGTGCGGGTTACCGTCTCGCTGCCTTTCCGGAAGCTGTCGGCGAGGTCGCCGCGCATGAGGCCGAGCCAGTTGCGGTAGACCAGCGCCTTGTCCTCGGCGTCGACGGCGGCCACGGAGTCCTCGCAGTCCTGGATGGTCGTCAGGGCGGCCTCGAGGATGAGGTCGGCGACCCCGGCGGGGTCGGTTTTGCCCACCGGGTGGTTGCGGTCGATGCTGATTTCCGCGTGCAGCCCGTTGTGCCGCAACAGCACCGCGGCAGGGGATTCCGCGTTGCCCCTGTGGCCGACGAACTGGGCGCTCGTGGCCAGGCCGGTAACGCCACCGGAGGCCAGTTCGACCGCCAGTTTGCCATCGGCCACACAATAGGCGACGGCATCCGCGTGCTGCCCCTGGGCGAGGGGGAAATATTCGTCGAGGAAGCGGCGGGCGTAGGCGATGACTTGTGCGCCGCGCGCCGGGTTGTAGCCGCCGGCGCGTTCCGCACCATCTTCCTCACTGATCACGTCGGTGCCGTAGAGCGCGTCGTAGAGGCTGCCCCAGCGCGCATTGGCGGCGTTCAGGGCGTAACGGGCGTTCATGACTGGCACCACCAGCTGTGGGCCGGCCAGTTGCGCGACCTCCGGGTCGACATTGGTGGTGGTGATGCTGAAATCCTCGCCTGCCGGCAGCAGGTAGCCGATTTCCTGCAGGAAGGCCTTGTAGGCAGCGCGGTCGTAGCCGGGGCCGGGATTGGCGCGGTGCCAGGCGTCTATCTGCGCCTGCAGCGAGTCGCGTTTTGCCAGCAGGGCGCGATTGCGCGGCGCGAAGTCGGTGACGATCTGCTCCAGTGCCGCCCAGAAGTCAGCTGGCTCCACCCCGGTGCCGGGGGCGATCTCCTCTTCGAGCAGTGCGTGGAGTACGGCGGCAACTTGCAGGCCGCCTTGCTGAATGCGCTGGGTCATGCTGACTGTCCTGTTGTCTCGGGTGGTAAGGAATTGCGTGGTTTGCTGATGGGCGGATTCTAGGATCGCGAGTAAGATTTAGCTAATTTATCGTTTTTATCACTGCCATTAATAACCTGAATCTTACGCCCCGGGCTCCAGGACAAGTAAAATCGCCCGGGGTTTTTCGGGTTTTTCGGGTTGGTCGGGCTGGTTTGGCTGGTCGGGTAGTCGCGGTTGGGCGCGGGACGAGGACTCTCGCGCGGTTATTTTGGCGCCGTGGTGCCGCGCGCAAGTTCCAGCGTCGGTTGCTGTCCGTCCAGTTCCCTTGCGGTATCGGTCACCAGCTTGCGAATCCAGCGGTTGGCAGGGTTGTGCTGCAGCAGTGGGCTCCAGGCCATCTTCAGCTCCAGCGGCGGGATATCCAGCGGCGGCTCGCGCAGCACCACCCGGGGGTTGTCGCGCTTGAGCAGCGCCGCGCGGGTGGGCAGGGTGACGATCAGGTCGTTCTGCTCCGCCAGGGTCATCGCGGCCTGGTAGTGGCGGGTGAAGACGCGAATCTGCCGCTTCTTGCCCAGCTTGTTGAGGGCCAGGTCGACCCAGCCGAGGCGCTGGACGTCGTCCGGGTTGACGCCCACCCCGACGCCCATGCCGGTCTTGCTGACCCAGACGTGGTCGCCGGCGAGGTAGTTCTCCAGGGTGAATTCTTCCAGCATCGGGTGCTCGGCGTTGAGGACGCAGGAGAAGCTGTCCTTCCACAGCAGGATCTGGTGGAATGACTGCGGCATGGAATCGAAACGGTTGATCACCATGTCGACCTTGCCGCGTTCGACGTCGAGGAAACTCACGTCGGAGGGGGTCATGATATCCAGGGTGATCCCCGGTGCCAGCTCCCGCAGCTTGGCCAGAACGGCTGGAAACAGGGTGGCCTCGGCGTAGTCGCTGGCCATGATGCGGAATACCCGGCGCGCCTCTTCGGGCTCGAATTCTGAGCGCGGTTGTACCGCTTTCTCGATGTTGGTCAGCACCTCGCGCACCAGCGGCTCCAGTTCCAGGGCCCGTTCGGTAGGGGTCATGCCCTCGCTGGTGCGTACCAGCAGGGGGTCGTCGAAGAGATCGCGCAGGCGGCGCAGGCCGTTGCTCATCGCCGGCTGGCTGAGATTCAATTGGTTGGCGGCCTGGGTTACATTGCGCTCGCGCAGCAGGGCGTCGAGGTACACCAGCAGGTTGAGATCGATCCGGTTGAGGTTCATGTCGGCTCCGCATTCACAGTGCGAATGCAAAAAATTCAGGCTATTGTTAAGGGGAATTATATGCCCCGCGTTACCATAGCCCAATACACATTTACCTCCTGGCTTCCCGGGTAACTCCGGGCGGTCGGCCCGTATCTTGCCTGCTATTTTCAGCTAACTATTCCGAGGAGATCCCCATGACAAGCTACCGTGCACCCGTTGAGGACATGGCATTCCTGATCGATGAGGTACTGGATTCCGCCACGGCACTCGGCGCGGTAGATTGCTTCAGCGATTTCGGGGTTGGTCCCGAGCTGACTTCCGCGCTCCTCGACGAGGCGGCCAAGCTGGCAGGAGAAGTGCTGGCGCCGCTGCGCCGCGAGGGCGATCTGCACCCGGTGACCTGCGCCGACGGCAGGATCCAGACCTCGCCAGGCTTCGACGACGCCCTGCGGCAGATGGCCGAGGGCGGCTGGATCGGCATCTCCGCCGACCCGAACCACGGCGGCCAGGGGCTGCCGGAGATCTACGCCACCGCCGGCCACGAGATGTGGAACGGCTCCAACATGGCGCTGGCCCTTGCACCCATGCTGAGCAGCGGCGCGGCGCTGGCCATCGCCGCCCACGGTAGCGACGAGCAGAAAGCGACCTACCTGGAGAAAATGCACACCGGCGAATGGATGGGCACCATGAACCTGACCGAGGCTGGCGCCGGTTCCGACCTCGGCGTGATGAAGGCCCGCGCCGTGCCCGAGGGCGATCACTACCGCATCAGCGGGCAGAAAATCTTCATTACCTGGGGCGATCACGAGGCGACGGAAAACATCATCCACCTGGTACTGGCCAAACTGCCGGACGCTCCCGAGGGCAGCCGCGGCATCTCCCTGTTCATCGTGCCCAAGTACCTGGTCAATGCGGACGGCAGCCTGGGAGAGCGCAACGACGTCTACCCGGTCTCCACCGAGCACAAGCTGGGGATCCACGGCAGCCCGACCTGTGTCATGGCCTTCGGCGACGGCGAGGGCGCCATCGGCTACCTGCTCGGCGAGGAGAACCGCGGTCTCGCCTGCATGTTCACCATGATGAACGAGGCCCGCCTCAAGGTGGGCGTGCAGGGCCTGGGGGTCGCCGAGGGCGCCTTCCAGCAGGCCGCCGCCTACGCCCGCGAGCGGGTGCAGGGCGGGGTGCCGATCATCCAGCACCCCGACGTCAAGCGCATGCTGCTCAACATGAAATCCCTGATCGAGGCCATGCGCGCACTGGCCTACGCCGAGGCGATCACCCTCGATCTCGCCCACCGCGGCCCGGAGGGCGAGCGCGCCGGCAACCAGGTGCGCATCGACCTGATGATCCCGATCATCAAGGCCTGGCTCACCGAGGTCGGCCAGGAGGTCACCTCCCTCGGGGTGCAGGTGCACGGCGGCATGGGCTACATCGAGGAAACCGGCGCGGCGCAGTTCCTGCGCGACGTGCGCATCTCCTCGATCTACGAGGGCACCAACGGTATCCAGGCGGCGGACCTCGTCGGGCGCAAGCTCGGCCGCGATGGCGGCGCAGCGATGGGTGCGGTGCTGGAAGAGATTCGCGGGTTCATTCCCGGCCTGCAATCCACGGGTGACAGCAAGCTCGCTGCGATTGCCGCGGCACTGGAAGTGGCGCTGGCGACCCAGGAGCGCTCCACCGGCTTCATCCTGCAGGCGCTCAAGGATTCACCCGAGACCGCCCTTGGCGCGGCCTTCGACTACCTCATGCAGACCGGCTACCTGTTCGGGGGCTGGCAGCTGGCGCGCGGCGCGCTGGTCGCCGCACGGCAGATTGCCGCCGGTTCCGACAATCCCTTCTACAGCACCAAGATCGACACTGCCTGCTACTACGCCGAGCAGATCCTGCCGCGCTGCCAGGGCCACGCCGGCGTGGTCGGCGCGAGCGGCAGCAGCCTGCGCGATTACCCACTGGACCAGATTTGACGCGAGGAGCAACACCACCATGCCCGGGATTTCCACCCCAGACCTGACCGATGACCACCCCCAGGCGCGCGCCATCGAACTGCAGTTTCGCAACTTCGGCGGGGTCAAGGCCTTCGGCGGCGCCGCCGTGACCATCAAGTGCCACGAGGACAATTCGCTGGTCAAGGCTTGCATCGACGAGCCCGGCGAGGGCCGGGTGATCGTGGTCGACGGCGGCGGCTCCCTGCGCCGCGCCCTGCTCGGCGACATGCTGGCGGAAAAAGCCGCGGCCAACGGCTGGGCGGGGGTGGTGATCCACGGCGTCATTCGCGACGTCGACGAAATCGGCCGCATCGCCCTCGGCGTGCAGGCCCTCGGCACCACGCCGTTGAAAACCGAAAAGCTGGGCATGGGCCAGCGCGATGTGCCGGTCAGCATGGGCGGTGTCACTATCGCGCCCGGTGAATACGTCTACGCCGACAACAACGGGGTGATCGTCAGCGCCGGACCGCTGCTCTAGCGGGATCCAGGCCTACAGCAGGCGCATGGAGAGATCCAGCGCCTTGCAGTCCTTGGTCAGTGCGCCGATGGAGATGAAGTCCACGCCGGTTTCGGCGATGGGGCGCAGGGTGGCATCGGTGACGTTGCCCGAGGCTTCCAGTTCGGCGCGCCCTGCGGTGCGGCTCACCGCCTCGCGCATCGCTTCCAGCGGAAAGTTGTCCAGCATGATGCGGTCCGCGCCGGCCGTCAGTGCCTGGTCCAGTTCCTCCAGCGACTCCACCTCCACTTCCACCGGCTTGCCCGGCGCGTTGCGCCGGGCGGTCGCCACGGCTCCGGCGATGCCGCCGCAGGCGTTGATGTGGTTTTCCTTGATCAGGTAGGCGTCGTAGAGGCCGATACGGTGGTTGAAGCAGCCGCCGCAGCTCACCGCATATTTTTGCGCTATGCGCAGCCCGGGGATGGTCTTGCGGGTGTCGAGCAGGCGCACGCCAGTGCCTTCGACGATATTCGCGTAGCGCCGGCAGGTACTGGCGGTGCCGGAGAGCAGCTGCAGGAAATTCAGCGCCGCGCGCTCGGCGGTGAGCAGGCTGCGGGCCGGCCCCTCGAAGGTGAACAGGACCTGGTCGGCGCTGAGCGTATCGCCGTCGCTGGCCTGCCACGCGAGGCGGATGGTGCTGTCGACGGCGGCGAATACCGCGTCTACCCAGGGCCGGCCGCAGAGCACCCCGGGTTCCCGGGTGATGACCCTGCCACGGGCGAAGGTGTCCGCCGGGATCAGCGCCGCGGTGATGTCGCCATCGCCGACATCCTCGGCGAGGGCGGCGAGTACGTTGTCGCGGATCACGTCCGCGGCGGGTGGGTTTGCGGCAGGGGTGCTCATGCTGGAAAACCGGCGCAGGTTCAGGGGTTGCGAATTGTAGCAGTGTGGCCGGGCTTGTGAAGTGTGCGGCATGTGGAGATCGCGGACGCTGCGTGCCCGGTTGAGCGGGAACCCGCGCCGGCCTAATATGCATTGCATGGGGACAGAAAATAAACTCAGCGTGGAAGAGGGCTGGTTGAGCGGCGCACGCCGCGTGCCTTCCGATAACTTCGACCAGCGGCCGCCCGGACAGGCGCCGGCCCTGCTGGTCATCCACAATATCTCGCTGCCGCCGGGGCAGTTCGGCGGCGAGTGTATCGAGCAACTGTTCAGCAATTGCCTCGACTGGGATGCCGACCCCTTTTTCCAGAGTATCCGCGGCCTGCGGGTCTCTTCCCACCTGTTGATCCGCCGCGACGGCGAAGTGCTGCAGTTCGTCAGCTTCGACGAGCGCGCCTGGCACGCCGGTCAGTCCAGCCACGCCGGGCGGGACAACTGCAATGACTTCAGCATCGGCATCGAACTGGAGGGAACCGACGACATCGCCTATACCGACACCCAGTACCGGGTGTTGCAGCAGGTTACCGATGTGCTGGCAAAAGCCTACCCGCAGCTGCTTCGCGGCGGCATCGTCGGTCACAGTGACATCGCACCGGGTAGAAAAACCGATCCCGGCCCGGCTTTTGACTGGGCGCGCTATCGCGCCGGGCTGCACTGCCTGCAGGGGGAGAGCGTAGAGTGAGTTTCCTCGCCCTGATTATCGCTGTGCTTGCCGACGCCTACCTGGACCTCGGCGCAAAAGTACGCCGCGATGGCTGGTACAGCAACTGGGCCGCAGTGCTCGAGGGACTCGGCCTGACCGGCGGGGCGGCAATTGCCTGTGCTGTGCTGCTGCCGCTCGTCGTGGTTGGGCTGGTATTGCAGATACTCGAGTCGTTGCTATTCGGCCTGCCCTGGATTGCCGCTGCCGCCGTGCTCCTGCTCTACAGTTTCGGCCGCCTGGACAGCGATGGCCTGCAGGAGCAATACCGGGCCCACCTGCGTCGCGGCGACTTCCAGGGGGCCTGGCTGGAACTGCAGCAGGTCCTGCCCGAGTTGGGGGCGATTGCGCCGGAACTGGACGAGCGGGAAGTGCATCAGGTGGTGCAGCGCGTTCTGCTCTACCAGGCTTACCAGCGCTGGTTCCCGGTGCTCTTCTACTTCCTTGTCTTCGGCCCGCTGGGGGCCCTGGGCTATCGCCTGTGCCAGTTCGCCGTGGCCGGCAGGCAGGACGCACTGGTCATCACCGTGCTGGACTGGGTGCCGGCGCGCCTGCTTGCGGCGACCTTCACCCTCACCGGTAACTTCACCGCCAGTGTCGACGAGTTATGGGATGCACTGCGCGCCGCCGGCATGCCCCCGGGCGAGGTCCTGTGGACGGTGGCGGAGGCGGCTGTCGAGGCCCCCTCTGCCGGGGACGATTTCAGCGGGGTCGAGGCGGCCCGGGAGAACGAGACCCAGGCAGCCCTGGTGCGCCGGGCGGCGGTGAGCTGGGTGGTTGTGGTGGCGGTGCTGGTTATCCTCGGTTGAGCTCCCGCTCAGCCCGCTGTTACTATGTGATCCAGGAATCAAGGCCATGGAAGCGCCACTGCAATGCACGAGTCCCCTCGCGGCGATGAAACCCTGCCCAGCCTCAGGGATTACAGCGCTGCTTACCAGCTGCAAACCCGTTATTGCCTGACAATCATCTTTCACCCGGACAGCGCGCGTATCGGCGAGCGCGCCGTGCTCGGCGTTGACAGCGGCGAAACCCAGTCGATCGGTCGCCATGGACCGGGTTTCGACGCCGGCATGCCCCTCGACGATCCCTACCTGAGCCGCTGCGCACTGCGTATCCGGGCGCTGGAGCATGGCCTGCTGTTGCAGCGCCCGGCGAAGGCCAGTCCCTGCTGGCTGGATGGTGAGGAGCTGGCGGGGGAGCAGGTGCTGTGCGCCGAGCGGCTGCGCGCCGGGGTGCCGCTGCTTTTCGCCCACTCGGTAGTCCTGCTGTTGCAGGGCGTGGAGATGCCCGATGCCGGCGTACCCCCGGGCTGCGACCTGGTGGGAGGCAGTGACTCACTGCAATACCTGCGCAACCAGATTGTCCGCGCCGCCGCGAGCCAGCGCGATGTGCTGGTGCGCGGGGAGAACGGCACTGGTAAGGAACTGGTGGCGCGGGCCATTCACCGCCTCAGCGCCAGGGCCGGGCGGCCATTTGTCGCGGTCAACATGGCCGCCATCCCGGCGGGGCTCGCAGCGGCCTCGCTGTTCGGCAGTGCGCGCGGCGCCTACACCGGCGCCCTGCGCGAACACATCGGCTACTTCCCGCAGGCCCAGGGCGGCACCCTGTTTCTCGACGAGGTCGGCGACACCCCCGAGGAGGTGCAGCCGCAGCTCTTGCGCGCCCTGCAGGAAAGGGAAATCCAGTGTGTCGGCGGCCCGGTGCGGCGCGTCGAACTGCGGGTTATTTCCGCCACCGACGCCCGCCTCGACGGCGCCGGCAGCAATTTCAGAAGCGCCCTGCGCTACCGCCTGGGGGCATTTGAAATCAACCTGCCGGCACTGCGTGAACACCCGGCGGACATCGGCGAGTTACTGCGCCACTTCATCCGTGAAACCGCTGTGCTCGAGGGGCGCGAGGACCCGCTGCCCACGGCGCACAGCCGGCCGGAGGTGATTGCGGCCTGGGCGCAGTTGTTCTACGAGTTCAGCCGCTACCACTGGCCGGGCAATGTCCGCCAGCTGGCGAATTACGCGGCGCAGCTGCTCCTGCAGCAGGCAGGGCAGCCGCAATTGCCCGTGGCGCTGCGCGAGGCGTTCGCGGCACAGGGCGAGGACCGGGCTGTCGCCGCCGCAGGTGAGTCGCCGGCGCGAGCGCGGCTTGCCGAGGTCGATGAAGACGAGTTCCGCGCGGTCATGCAGCGCTGTGGTTTCGAGACGGCGGCGGTGGCCCTGGCGCTGGGGGTCAGCCGCCAGGCGGTTTACCGGCGGATCCACCGCTCCGGGGAGTTTCGCCTGGCCTCGGACATCGACGAGCGGGAACTGCGCGAGGTGCTGGCGCGCCACCGGGGGGATGTCGAGGCGACGGCCAGGTACCTGCAGGTCTCGCCCTCCGCCTTGCGCAATCGCCTGCGCCATGCCGGCCTGGCCGGCTGAGCAGGTGGCGCTTCCCGAGGCGAGCATCGGCCCCTACAGCATAGTGCGGCTGATTCGCGAGGGCGGCCAGGGGCGGGTCTATCTCGGTTATGACCGGCGCCTGCATCGCCAGGTTGCCATCAAGGTGCACGCGCTGCCGAGTTCCCGCGCCCAGCGCAGGCGAGCGATTAGCGAGGCGCGCAAGGCCGCCGGTATCAGTGATGTGCGGGTCGTGCAGATATTCGACGTGATTGAATCGCGCGGCTATCTCGCCATCATCATGGAGTACGTCCCCGGTTGCGATCTCGAGGAGCTGATCAACCGCGTGCGCCTGAGTGTACCGGCGGTGATCCGCATCGGCGCGGATATCGCCGCGGCGCTGTCGATGGCTGCGGAAAAGCGCGTCGTGCACGGCGACGTGAAGGCCGGCAATGTGCTGGTGAGTCGCGCCGGCCGGGCCAAGCTGGCCGACTTCGGCATCGCCAGAGTCGCCGGCGCGCGCGCGGACGGCGCCGGCAGTCCGGCGGTTGCCGCGCCAGAGCAGGCTGCAGATGCACCCGCGGACCTGCGCAGCGATTTGTTTTCCCTCGGTTGCCTGCTCTATCGGATGTTGAGTGGTGTACCACCCTTCCCGGTCGGTGCGGAGCCGGTGCGGGCCCCCGGGCGCTACCGCCAGCCACCGCCGCTGGAGGTCCTGCATCCCGGCGGTGGGGAGATTCCGTTGGCGCTGCGGCAACTGGTTGCGGACCTGCTGCATGGCGACCCGCAACTGCGTGTGCAGGATACCCATCGCGTGCGCCAGGTGTTACGCAACGCCGCCAGGGCCTACCCGCTGGCACGCGCCGACAGCCTGGCAGTGGAGGCCGCCGCCTGTTTTCGCCCCGAGTCCAGCGGCGACATTCCGCCGCAGATTCCGCTGGAACTGCGCCGGCACGGCCGTTCGCGGCTGGTACGCCGCGGCCTCGAATTCTGGGGCCAGCAGTTTCGTCGCCTGCGGCCCTTCGTGCAGGGCACGCTGTTGCTGATCGTTTGTCTCGTGCTGTTCATGCTGTTTGAATCGCTGACCATGCACCTGCCGCCGCGGGTACACTTCGAGAAACCGGAGATTTCCCTCGAGGCATCGCTGCCCTACGTTGACGACTTCGGCTCCCGCTGGCTGATGCGCGCCGTACAGTCGGCGGTCGAGGCGCGCATCGGACCGATGCAGGTGAGCGGGTCAGCGGTGCCGCAGAACTACTTCCTGCACCTGGCGAGTCGCGCCCCGCAGATCGTCGTCAGCACCAGTCTGCACTGCAGCAAGGTGCTGTGTGTCTTCTTCGTCTCCCGGCGGGACCAGGACGGCTACCAGTACCGGCACGCGCTGATACCGCCGCAACTGCCGCGCCGGGACTGGGAGTCATTGCTGGAACAGCGCACGGCGGAGTTATTCCCCTGAGTCGGGCGTCGTGTCCAGAGCCTTGACCTGTTGCCAAAGCGCGGCGTTGAGTGGTGTATCGATACCGAGGCGCCGGGCCTCCCGGAGCAGGTGGCCGGTGATGTAATCGATCTCCGTGGCGCGCCCGGCGAGGCGGTCCTGGAGCATGGAAGAGCGGTTGGCGGCGGTGGCGCTGGCCACCTGGCGGGCGTCGTGGTGGATGCTCCGGGCGGTCCCTGGAAAATCGGCCGCCAGGCTGACCGCGGCGATCTCGTCACACAGGGCCTCCAGTTGCTCGCGCAGGGCCGGCTGGCTGAGCAGTTCGCCGTTGCGGCAGCCGGCGAGTGCGGTGAGCGGGTTGATGGCGCAGTTGATCGCCAGCTTGTGCCACAGGGCCGGTTCGATCGGGTCGAGCCATTCGCACTGCAGGGACGTTGTTGCCCAGTCGCTGAACCAGTGCGCCGCCGGTCCGCCGCCGGGGCGTCCGAACAGGGTAGTGCCGCTGCCCGCGTGATGGATGCGCAGGCTGCCTGTGCGGTAGGCGCCCTCGGTGGTGGTGCAGGTGAACAGCTGGCAGTTGCCGGCGACGGCCTGGGCCTGCTCAAGGTAGCCCAGGCCGTTGGCGGCGAGGACAACCTGTGCACCTGCGCTGAGCCGGCCGGCAACCCGGGAGAGTGCTTCGACCAGTTGCGCCGCCTTGGTGGTGACCACAAGCAGATCGATCGGCCCGGGGTCGCGGCTGCCGACAAGCCGCACCGGGCTGTGAGTAATCCCGGTGGCGCTCTCTACGCTCACTCTCCCCTGCGCTGCTGCGGGTTGCTCGCGGGTAATCAGGGTGACCGGCAGGCCGGCGGCCTGCAGTTTGCTGGCGAACAGGCAACCGATCGCTCCCGCGCCGAGGATGTGCCAGCGCCGTTCAGCCACGGTGAACCTGCCGGATTGAAAAATGCCGGTAGCTGATTACCATTGAGGCCCCTGTTCCGCGTGACTGCCAAAGGAAATCACTATGCCATCATTCGACGTAGTATCGGAAGTCGACCTCCACCAGCTGACCAACGCGGTGGACCAGGCCGGTCGTATCGTCGCCAACCGGTTCGACTTCAAGGGCGTCGACGCGGGCTTCGAGCGCGAGGAGCGCACGGTGCAGATTCACGCCGAGGCCGAGTTCCAGGTCGTGCAGATGGAGGACATGCTGCGCAGCGCGCTGATCAAGTGCGATATCGATCCCGCGGCGATGGACAGCGGGGAACCGGTGACCTCCGGCAAGCTGGTGAAAATGTCGGTGGTCCTGAAACACGGCCTGGACTCGGCCCAGTGCAAGTCCATCGTGAAAAAGATCAAGGACAGCAAACTCAAGGTGCAGGCCCAGGTCCAGGGGGACCAGGTCCGCGTTACCGGGAAAAAGCGCGATGACCTGCAACAGGTGATAGCGCTGCTGCGCGACGCCGAGTTCGAGGCGCCCCTGCAGTTCAACAACTTCCGCGACTAGCCCAGCGCGGCGATTTCGCTTTGCAGTAGCGGTAGCTGGCGGGAGAGGAGTTCTTCGCTGCTGGCGCTGCCGGGCTCCAGCAGGTACCAGAGCAGCTCGATGTAACGACACAGCACCCGCTGCCGTTGCAGGGCGGCGCGCCAGGTGGTGTCGGCGGCGTCGCCGAGATAGTGCTCGAGCAACTCAATGTCTGCCCCGGGCGCCAGTTCCAGCCCCAGCGCAGCGCCGGCCAGGTCGAACAGCGGGTCACCCATCGCGGCGTATTCCCAGTCCAGCGCCAACAGCCTGCCGCCACTGCGCAGCAGGTTGGCGGGGATCAGGTCGTTGTGACAGAGCACCGTGGCCGCAGCGCCGGAGACGCTGTCCAGGCATTGCTCGATCGCACGGCGCTCGGCGGGCTGCAAGGGGAGGTGGTGATGTCGCAGCTGCCCCTCGTAGCGGCCGATGCGCTCGACGATATCGAGGCGGTAGTGGCGCGGGGGCAGGGCGTGTATCTGGCGGAGCAAGGCCGCCAGTTCCGCCGCTGCGAGCACTCGCGCCGGGTCCGGCTCTGCGTAGCCGGTGACCAGCGCTCCCAGTTCAGGGTGAAAGAAACAGGGTTCGGGGGTGATGCCAACCGCGTGTGCGCTGCGCAGGATCTGCCATTCGGCGCTGCGACTGAGGCCGTGGCGCGCCGCCTGCACGCCATCGATGCGAACCACGAACCGGCGCTCGCCGTCACTCACCAGGTAGCTGTGGTTGCTGCGGCCGCCCTCCAGCCCGCGTTGCAGGGTCGGCTGGGCTTCAGGCGGTGACGCGCTGCGCCAGCGACGCCACTGCCGCAAGGCGAGTTCCAGCCGGTGTTGCGCCGCCTGTGGATCGCGCGCGCTCACGGCGCGATGTCGAGTTCACCGGGAATGAACTTGCACACCAGTACCTGCTTGCCGTACTGCCGGTAGCTTGCTGCGAGGCCCTCGCTGACCAGGTCGATCACGCTGTCCCAGTCACCGCACACCTGGGTGCTCATGGCATTGCTGCGGAGCGTGATACCGGGTCGTCTGCGGGCTTCCTCGATAAAGGTCTTGATGATTTCAATGTAGTCGTCCTGCAGGGGATACAGGCTGAGTTCCGCTGTGAGTTTCAAGTTCGCGCCTCCACTGGTCACCGGGTCGCGCCGTCGGTCGCTGAGTTTGTTGCATCGCGATTATAGGAAGCCTACACTGCCTAGCCAAGCACAGCTCAAATGCGGTTCACTCCGCGCAGCACGGACCAGCCGATGGGAAACGACAACCGCCCAGGTGGTTTACTACAAGAAGAAATAGAAGGTGCGCCACCCGTTGCATCGGGCTCCGAGTTTCTCCAGCAGAGACTGACCGAGACAGTCTCGATCAATCGCTACCTGTACCAGCAGGTGCTGCAGCTTGAGCACATGTTGCTGGCCCCCGACAATCTGCAGGGGCTGCTCGAAGTGATTTTGATGAGCTTGCCGCGGCACTTCGGTTTCCGCGTCGCCGAGCTCTGGCTGCACGACCCGGAGGAAACTCTCGCCGAGTTGATTATCGGTGGCGAGCGCTACGGCCCCCATCTGCAACTGCACCGCGACGCCTTCGACATGCAGGAGTTGTACCCGCTCGAGCCGGACATCCAGGTGATCGATGCGACCGACTCGCGCATGTTTGAGATTCTCAAGTCCGATTACGGTATCGACCAGGCGCTGCTGCTGCCGCTGCTCGACGACGGGCGCCTGCTCGGCAGCCTGCATATTGGCCTCGAGGAGCACAGCCTGCCCAACGGCCACGAGGAAGAGGACCTGCTGGCGCATCTCTCGCTGATGATTGCGCGCTCCCTCACCCGGGCCATTCGCCACCAGCAGATCAGCCAGCTTACCCTTATCGACCCGCTGACCCGGATCAGCAACACCCGCGGTTTCGAGCGCGACATCGCCCGCGAGATCGCCCGCGCCCGGCGGTCCGAGCAGGCGGTCTCGGTGTTGATGATCGATGTCGACGAGTACAGCGAGTTGCAGGATCACTACGGCGAAGTGCGCGGTCACTTCGTGCTCAAGCGTATCGCCGAGCGGGTCTCTTCCAACCTGCGCGCCACCGACATGCTGGCCCGCCTCGCCCTGGCCCGTCTCGCGGTGTTACTGCCCGCGTGCAACGAATCCCGGGCCGAGGAGATCGCCGAACGCATTCGCTGTGATGTCGAGGACTTCGCCATCGACGATGGTCGCGGCGCGGTATTGCAGGTTACCCTGAGCATCGGCATGGTCGCCTGGCAGCCACAGCAGTATCCGGCGGTGGACATGTCCGAGCTGGCGAAACAGATCGAGACGGTCAGTGAAAAGGCCCTCGCCGACGCCCGCGCCCGCGGCGGCAACTGCACCGCGGTTTCCCGGCTCGCCCCACTGCTGGTTTGACGATTACCGAGGTAAACCATTGGATAAACATCTCGATGACCTGTTTGCCAGCAACCGGGCCTGGGCGCAGAGCGTCAAAACCAGCGACCCGCAGTTTTTCGAGAAACTCGCGGCACAGCAGAGCCCCGAGTACCTCTGGATAGGCTGTTCCGACAGCCGGGTTCCCGCCAACCAGATTGTCGGCCTGATGCCCGGTGAGGTGTTTGTTCACCGCAACGTGGCCAACATCGTCGTCCACACCGATTTCAACTGCCTTACCGTCCTGCAGTACGCGATCGAGGTGCTCAGGGTGAAGCACGTGCTGGTCGTCGGCCACTATGGCTGTGGCGGGGTGCAGGCGGCCTATGAAAACGCCGATACCGGTCTCGCGGACAACTGGCTGCGCAATATCAAGGACGTGCAGCACCGCCACCAGGACGAACTGGAATCCATCGAGGACAAACAGGACCGCCTGGCGCGCCTGTGCGAACTGAATGTCATCGCCCAGGTGGCCAATGTCTCCCACACCACGATCGTGCAGAGTGCCTGGGAGCGCGGGCAGAGTCTCGGCGTGCACGGCTGGGTCTACAGCCTGCGCGACGGTCTCCTGCGCGACCTCAACTGCTCCGTTGCCGGTGTGGAGCAAATCCCCAATGCCTACCGTGTAGAGGGCCTGTAGGCGCGGTGACCCCCGAGCGAATCGCACGCCTGCAAGCGGTGCTCGACCGGCGCCAGCCCGACCTCACCGTCGTCACCGATTTCGTCCACAAGCCGCGCAACCTGTCCGCCGTGGTCCGCTGCTGTGACGCCGCCGGGGTGCTCGACCTGCACGCGGTGCTCGGCGAGTCGGAATATCGCGCTTTTCGCGGCACTGCCCGCGGCTCGCAGCAGTGGGTGAGAGTGCATCGCCACCCCCAGCTCACCGACGCGCTGGCGCCGCTGCAGGCCCGGGAGTACCAACTGGTGGTCGCCCATGTTTCGGACGCCGCGGTGGACTTCCGGGAACTGGATTACACCCGCCCCACCGCGCTGATCCTCGGTGCCGAGCGGCGCGGGCCGAGCGCGGCGGCACTGGCGGCGGCCCACCACCACATCCTGATTCCCATGGTCGGCATGGTGGAATCGCTGAATGTCTCGGTCGCCGCCGGTATCGTGCTCGCCGAAGTGCAGCGCCAGCGCCAGCTGGCCGGGCTCTACCAGCGCTCGCGGCTCGACCCGGGGATCAGGGAGCGATTGTTCTTCGAGTGGGGACATCCCAAGGTGCGGGATTTCTGTCGCGAGCGTGGGCTGGCCTATCCGCCGCTGGGCGACGACGGCGAAATTGCCGACCCGGTGGCCTGGAATGCCAGCGTGCAGGCGGGCAGCGCCGCTCGGGAGGAGCATCGCAATGACTAACCTGGTCATGTTGTTGCTGGCCATATTCGCTGGAGTGGCGCTGCTGGCCTGGTTGCTGGGCCGGTTTGGCGGCGAGGCGGACCCGGCACGGACGCAGCGTATCGCCCGCTGGATCTACCCGCTGGTGGGACTCTCCCTGCTGCTCTCGATGTTGCAATATTTCCTTCAATAAGGGCATTTGGCGGCATTTTCTCCTTCGCTTTATGCGCGGTTTCAACTTTTACCTTCCGCACCTATAATCGGGTGCTTGCGATTTCCCCGGCCACTGGCCGGTCGCCACACCCCAGGATAATAGCGAGACACCTTTGCCGGCCCACAGGCTCAGTAATTCCGGTGATATCAGTGCGCGCGCAGGCGAAGTTGTTGCCGCCGCCACACAGTATTTCCAGCCCCCGGAGCGCCAGCGGCGACTCCGCCGGGTAGTGCTTGCCCTGCTGGTACTGTGGGCAATAGTGTCCCTGGCCAAGCTGGTCTGGGCGCTACTCCCGCAACCTGCGGTCACCGCCCCTGCCGCGCCGGCAATCAACCCGGCCCTGCGCAGTGAAACCGCCAGCAGCATGCCCCCGGTAGATATCGAACGCCTGCAGTCCCGGCACTTGTTCGGTGATGCCAGCGCCGCCGGTCTGGTGGAAGCGGCACCGGTGCCGGTGGAGGCCAGCGCCGGCGAGCGTGAGGGTATCGAGGACGGGGCGCGGGAAACCCGCCTGCAACTGGTCCTTCGCGGTGTGGTTTCAGCCCGCCAGGACGGGCTCGGCCACGCCATCATCGAGCACCGCAACAAGCAGGATGTCTACGCGGTGGACGACGAATTGCCGGTCTCGGGCAAGGTGGTGCTGGCCAAGGTGATGCCGCGGCAGGTGGTGCTCGACAACAACGGCACCTACGAACTGCTGACACTGTACGAAGACAGCGAGCTCGATGCGCAGTTGAGCGCCGCGCCCGCCCCGGTGGCGAAGCCGAAGCCGGTGAGCAACTCGCGGCCCGCGGCAGCGGTGGACAAGCGCGACGACGAGTCGGTTACCGAACTGGCCAGCGGCTACCGCGACCAGCTCTACCGCGATCCGCAATCGCTGGCGGAAGTGGTACGGATCAGCGCGGTACGGGAAAGCGGGCAACTGGTGGGCTACCGCATCGCCCCGGGTTCCGATGCCGCGCAGTTCAGCCGCCTCGGCTTTGAGAGCGGGGACATCGTGACGGGCATTAACGGCGTTACCCTGGACGACCCATCACAGGCCATGCGCATCTACCAGTCCATGCGCACCGCCAGCGAGGCGGTGTTCGATCTCCAGCGCGGCGGCCAGCAGGTATCGGTCAGCGTCAGTCTCGGGGCAGCGGAAGGCTGAGCCGTTCGATGACAACACAATTAGCCAAAGGACATGTTTCTGTGAAAATTACCCGCCGCGCCATTCGTGCTGCACTCACCTCCCTGCTGCTGGCGCTAAGCCTGCAGGGGGTCAACGCGGCGGCCCAGGACTTTACCGTCAACCTGAAGGAAACCGATATCCAGGAGCTGATCAAGTTCGTCGCCGAGGTGACCGATACCACCATCGTGGTCGACCCGGCAGTCAAGGGCAAGGTCAAGGTCATCTCCAACAAGCCGGTGTCCAAGGACGAACTCTACCAGCTCTTCCTTTCCATCCTCGAAGTTCACGGATACACCGCCGTGCGCTCCGGTGGCGTGGTGCGGGTCATCCAGAACAAGGACGCGCGCTCGGCACCGGTCGCGGTGACCGGCGAGGGCGCCCGGGGCAGCGACGAATATGTCACCCAGGTGATCCGCCTGAACAATATCTCCGCGGCCAAGCTGATACCGGTGCTGCGCCCGCTGGTGCCGCAGCAGGCCCACATGGCGGCCTACGCGCCGAGCAACGCGATCATCATCTCCGACATCTCCGCCAACATCGCCCGCATCGAGGACATCATCCAGCGCATGGACCGCACTGCGGTGCAGGACACCGACATCGTCCGGCTCAAGTATGCAGTTGCCGAGGACGTGGTCGGCATGCTGGAGAAGCTCAACAAGTCCGAGGCCGAGCAAAGCGGCGGCGAGCACGAGGTGCTGCTGGTACCCGACACGCGTACCAACAGCATCCTCATCACCGGCGACGAGATGCAGCGGGCGCGCATGCGCAATCTCATCAGCCACCTCGACTCGCCGCTGGAACAGAGCGGCAACGTGAAAGTGGTCTACCTCGAGTACGCCAAGGCGAAGGATATTTCCGAGGTGCTGACCCGGGTCATGCAGAACATCAGCCGCCTCGATACACCCGACGGCAAGCCGGCGCGGGCCACCGACAAGAACGCCACCATCGAGGCGGACGAGGGCACCAATGCGCTGATCATCACCGCCGACGCCGACGAGATGGCGGCCCTGGAGGCGGTCATCCAGCGCCTGGATATCCGCCGGGCGCAGGTGCTGGTCGAGGCGATCATCGTCGAGATGACTGCCAGCGACGGCCAGGACCTGGGCCTGCAGTGGCTGTTTGCCAATACCAAGAGCGGGCTGTACGGCAGCAATATCGACAACCTCGACCAGGCGGGCTCGCTGGCGGGGGCGCTGATTCCCGATGATGGCGACGAGGTCAGCACCAACAACGACCAGTTCGATGTCGGTAACCTCGCCGCCGCGCTGGCCGGCACGCCGGGCCTGTCGCTGGGCTGGGGCCGGGTCGACGACGACCTGACCATGACGGTGATCCTCAACGCCTTCCGCGACAACCGCAACGCCAACATCCTCTCCACGCCGAGCCTGCTGACCCTCGACAACCAGGAGGCCTTCATTACCGTCGGCCAGGAAGTGCCCTTCATCACCGGCTCCTATACCAGCACCGGCTCCGCGGATGGCGCCTCCAACCCCTTCCAGACCATCGACCGGCAGAGCGTCGGTATCACCCTGAAGGTGACCCCGCATATCAATGAAGGCAATTCGGTGGTGCTGGATATCGAGCAGGAGGTGTCCAACGTCATCCTCGGCGGTGAGCAAATCGCCAACGCCGCCGACATCATCACCAGCGAGCGCAAGATCCAGACCAAGGTGCTGGCGGCGGATGGCCGGGTGGTCGTGCTCGGCGGCCTGATCGAGGACGAGGTGCAGGACGGACAGCAGAAAGTGCCGCTGCTCGGTGACATCCCCCTGCTCGGTCGCCTGTTCCGCAGCGATAGCGTCAGTGTCGACAAGACCAACCTGCTGATCTTCATCCGCCCGACCATCGTGCGCGACGACGCCCAGCTGGCCGGCGCCACCGCGGAGAAATACCGCTACATTCGCGACCAGCAACTGCTGCGCCGGGAGCGCGGGCTGCAGTTCCTCGATGACGGCAACCTGCCGCTGCTGCCCGAGTGGCGCGAGGATATGCGCCAGCTGGACCTGATGCGCGACTCGATGATCCCCGAAGATGCCGAAACCGCCGGGCAGGGCGAGGGCAGCGCGCCGTGAGCGAGGAGGACCTGCAGGAAGCGCCGGAAGAACTCGCGGCGGTTCCGGTCGCCGGGCTTCGCGGGCTGCCCTTCACCTACGCCCAGCAGCGCGGGGTACTGCTGGTGGCAGGCGAGTCGGGGCCGCTGGTGCTGCACTGCAAGGCGCCGGACGTCGGTGTGCTGGCGGAACTGCGCCGCCACCTCGGCGGGCCCTTCGCCCTGGAGGCGGTGAGCGAGGCCGAGTTCAAGCGGCGCCTGTCGCTGGCCTACCAGCGCGACAACAACGAGGCGGTGCAGATGGCGGAGGACATCGGCGCCGACGTCGATCTCTCCCGCCTGGCCGACGAGATTCCCGAGGTCGGCGACCTGATGGACGCCGAGGACGACGCGCCGATCATCCGCCTGATCAACGCCATCCTCTCCCAGGCCGTGCGCGAACAGGCTTCGGACATCCACATCGAGACCTTCGAGGACCGGCTCAGCGTGCGCTACCGGGTCGACGGGGTGCTGGCCGAGGTGCTCTCGCCCAAGCGCGCACTGGCGCCGCTGCTGGTCTCGCGCCTGAAGGTGATGGCCAAGCTCGACATCGCCGAAAAACGGGTGCCCCAGGACGGCCGCATCTCGGTCAAGATCGCCGGCCATGCGGTGGATATCCGCATGTCCACCATCCCCTCCGCCCACGGCGAGCGGGTGGTGCTGCGCCTGCTGGATACGGCGGCGGGGCAGCTGCAGCTCACCCAGCTGAACATGAACCAGCAGGTGGGCGAGGCCTACCAGCGCCACCTGCACAGCCCGCACGGCATTATCCTCGTCACCGGCCCGACCGGTTCCGGCAAGACCACCACCCTGTATGCCGGGCTTACCCACATCAACGAGAGCTCGCGCAATATCCTCACCATCGAGGACCCGGTGGAGTACATGCTGCCCGGCATCGGCCAGACCCAGGTCAACCCCAAGGTCGACATGACCTTTGCCCGCGGGCTGCGGGCGATCCTGCGCCAGGACCCGGACGTGGTGATGGTGGGGGAGATTCGCGACCTCGAGACCGCGGAAATTGCCGTGCAGGCCTCGCTCACCGGCCACCTGGTGCTGTCGACCCTGCACACCAACACCGCTATCGGCGCCGTGACCCGGCTGGCGGACATGGGTATCGAGCCCTTCCTTATTTCCTCCAGCCTGCTGGCGGTGATGAGCCAGCGCCTGGTGCGCCTGCTGTGCAAGGACTGCCGCGTCTGCGAGGCGGCGACCGAGGCCGAGCGCGACCTGCTCTACCCGGATGGCCTCGACGGCCCGCTGGACCTCTACCACGCCCCCGGCTGCGAGGCCTGCCACTACACCGGCTACCGCGGCAGGACCGGTATCTACGAGCTGATCGAGGTGGACGAAACCCTGCGCGGCCTCATCTACGAGGGCGCCAGTGAACAGGCCATGCTCGCCCACGCGCGCAAGTTCTATCCCGCCATCCAGGCGGATGGGCGGCGCCGTATCCTCGCCGGCGAGACCAGTCTCGCCGAAGTGATGCGCGTCACCTCCATCAACTGAGACTGGCTCCGCCATGACTGCCTTTCGCTACCGCGCACTCAACCCGCAGGGCAAGCTCGTCAAGGGCTTTATCGAGGGTGACTCCGAGCGCCAGGTGCGCGGCCAGCTGCGCGCCAGGAGCCTGCGCCCGGTGGAGGTCGAGCAGGCCAGCCGGCAGGAGGAGAAGAGCGGCTCCAGCCCGCTGCGCAAACTGCTGCGGCCGCGGATTTCCTCCGGCGACCTGGCCATGGTCACCCGCCAGCTGGCGACCCTGGTGCAGTCCAACCTGCCGCTGGATGAAGCCCTGCAGGCGGCGGCCCAGCAGAGCCGCTCCAGCCGCATCAAGTCCATTCTTCTGCAGGTGCGTTCCCGGGTCGCGGAGGGCTACACCCTGGCCTTCGCCATGGGCGAGTTTCCCCAGGTGTTCAACGAGATGTACCGGGCCATGGTCAACGCCGGCGAGCACGCCGGTTACCTCGGCCCGGTGCTCGAGCAGCTGGCCAACTATACTGAGCAGCGCCAGTACACCGCGCAGAAGCTGAAGATGGCGATGATCTATCCCTTCGTGCTGATCGGGGTGGCGATCGTGGTGGTGGTGGCGCTGATGGTGTTCGTGGTGCCGCAACTGGTCGGGGTGTTCACCCAGTCGCACAAGGAACTGCCGCTGCTGACCCAGTTGTTGATCGGTCTCAGCGACTTCTTCCGCGACTACGGCCTGTGGCTGTTTGTCGCGCTGGTGGCGCTCGCCGTGGTGGTGCGGCGTCTTCTGCGCAAGGAGTCCCGGCGCCGGCGCTGGCACCGCTTCCTGTTGCGCCTGCCGTTCATTTCCCGGCTGCTGGTGGCACTGGACACGGCGCGCTTCGCCTCCACCCTGAGCATCCTGATGGCCAGCGGTGTGCCGCTGCTGGAGTCCCTGCGCATCGCCGGCCAGGTGCTGGGCAACCTGATCCTGCGCGAGGACAGCCGGGCGGTCGCGGAACTGGTACAGGAGGGCAGCAGTCTCAACCGGGCACTGCAGCACAGCGGCCGCTTCCCGCCGATGATGGTGCACATGGTCGCCAGCGGCGAGGCCAGCGGCGAACTGGAAACCATGCTCGAGCGTTCCGCGACCAACCAGGAGCGGGAACTGGAGATGACGCTGGGCACGATGATGAGCCTGTTCGAGCCGCTGATGGTGGTGGTGATGGGCTGCCTGGTGCTGCTGATCGTGCTGGCGATCATGCTGCCGATATTCGATTTGAACACAATGGTGAATTGAAAGATGGGTAAACGGAATACAAGCGGCTTCTCGCTGGTGGAGATCCTCGTGGTGCTGGTCATCATGGGCCTGCTGATCAGCATCGTGGCGCCGACGGTGCTCAACCGCGCGGACGACGCGCGCATCGAGAAGGCCAAGGCCGACTTCAAGGCCATCGAGACCGCCCTGAAGATCTACCGGCTGGACAACTATGTCTACCCGACCACCGAGCAGGGCCTGCAGGCGCTGGTCGAGCCGAGCAGCCTGGAACCGGAACCGCGCAACTTCAAGCAGGGCGGTTACCTGGCGGAAGTACCGCTGGATCCCTGGGGGCGGCCCTACCTCTATCTCTCGCCCGGCGAGCACGGCGAGGTGGACATCTACACCCTGGGCGCCGATGGCCTGTCCGGTGGCGACGGCCAGAATGCCGATTTCGGCAACTGGAAAGACACGGAGCAGTAATCACCGTGGCGGCTCACCGGCAGCGGGGGTTCAGCCTGCTGGAAATGCTGGTGACCCTGCTGGTTATCGTGCTGGCGACTGCCCTGGTGACGCTCAATATCGGTTCCAGTGACCGCGATGCGCTGCTGCAGGCGGCGGTCCAGCGCATCGCCGACAGCGCCGCCTTCGCCCTCGACGAAGCGCAGTTCAGCGGCAGCGACTACGGCCTCCTGCTGCAACTGGATCTCGATGCCGGTGAGGAGCGCTACCGCTGGTCCTGGCGCCAGCGCGGTCTCGAGGGCTGGCGCGAGCCGGTACTGGAGCGCGACATATTCGCCGCCGGTGAACTGCCCCCGGGCGTCGAGCTGCAGCTGGAAATCGACGAGGTGATCCAGTCCCGCGACACTCTCCTGCCGGGCTCGGAAAACCCACCACCGCAGCTAGTGCTCTATTCCAGCGGCGAGACACCTCCGGGCGCCATCGAATTGCGCGCGGCCGACGGCGGCGCCCTGTTGTGGCGGATCGAGTGGGGCCTGCTGGGCGATTTCCGCCTATTGCCGAAAGGCCTGCCAGTGCCCGGGGAAGAGCCGTGAAGGCCCGCTCCCGCGACGCCGGCTTTACCCTGATCGAAGTCATGGTCGCACTCACCGTGGTGGCGCTGGCCCTGCCGGCGCTGCTGTTCGCCCTGTCGCAACAGACCGACGCCACCGGCTACCTGCGCGACAAGTCCATTGCCCACGCCGTGGGCGCCAACAAGCTCGCCGAGTTGCGCCTGCTGGCCGAGGCCCAGGGCGACCTGATGAAGGGCGAGGACAGCGGTATCAGCCAGATGGCGGAGCGCGACTGGTACTGGTGGGTGAGCAGCACGGCAACCGAGGTGGCTCAGTTCTACCGGGTGGAGATCACCGTGGCCGGCAGTGAGGCCGCGCGCACTACGCCGCTGTACACACTGACTGCATTTCTCGCCGCAGATTATCGCCGCGAGGCGGAGGCGACCAGTGGTGAATAGGCCTGCCCGCGGCTTCACCCTGATCGAGGTGCTGATCGCGATGGCGATCACCGCTGTAGTCGCGGCGCTGGCTTACACCAGTTTCAGCACCGTACTGGTAGGGGTCGAGCGCACCCAGGCCAACGCCGAGCGGGCCTACGCGATCAACCGGGCCTGGCTGTTTATCTCCCGCGATATCGAGCAGTTCATCGACCGCCCGGTGCGCGACGAATTCGGCGAGATGGAACCCTCCCTGCAGGGCGGCGCCGTGGCCCGCTTCCCACTCAGCCTGACCCGTTCCGGCTGGTTCAACCCGCTGGGCAACCCGCGGGCGGAACTGGAACGGGTCAACTACCGCATCGCCGGGGACGTGCTCTACCGCGACAGCTACGCGGTGCTCGATCGCACCGGTAACAGCGAGCCGCGGGAAACGGCCATGCTCGAGGGGGTGGTCGACCTGCGACTGGCCTTCCTCGAGAACGCGGCAGCAGCGCGCAGCGTCGGTACTGGCAGTGAACTGGACACCCGCCAGTGGAGCGAGAGCTGGGTGATAGATACCAGCCGCCCGGGGGAACTCCCGGCGCCGCCGGTGGCGGTGGAGGTGCGGCTGCAACTGGAGGACTGGGGCGAGCTGAGGCGTATCTATGTACTGCCCCCGCTCTGAGCCGCCGCGCCGCCAGCGCGGAGCGGCGCTGGTCCTGGCGCTGCTGATCTTCGCCGTCAGCGCAGCCCTGATCGTCGCCATGCGCAGCGATTTCGACCGTATTTACCAGCAGGCCGGCGGGCTGTTCATCGCCGAGCAGTCCCGCGCCTACCTGCGCGGCGCCGAGGAACTGGCGGAACTGGCGCTGTTGATCGACTACGATGCCGACCATCGCGGCCAGAATACCAATGCGCGGGATACGCTGGACGATTTCTGGGCCCAGGAAGCGGCGCCCTACGCACTGGATGAGGGCTGGCTGGTCGGTAACCTGGAAGACCTGCAGGGGCGCTTCAATCTCAATCTCCTGGCTGAGCAGGCCGCGGAGCCGACGGCGGAACAGCCCGGCCCGGGGTTTACCGTGGCCGAGGCCCAGTTCGTGCGCCTGCTGATGGCCCTGCCCGACGAGCCGGTCTCCGAGACCCAGGCGCTGGCAATCGCCCGCGCGGTGGGCGACTGGGTCGATAGCGACGCCAACCTGCGGCTGGATGGCGCCGAGGACGATTTCTACCTCAGCCGCGAGCCGGCGTACCGGGCGGCCAACCGGCCGCTGCTGGCCGTCAGCGAACTCCTCGCCATCAAGGGGGTGACCCCGGAGCTGTACGCCGCACTCGAGCCGCTGGTCACTGTGTGGCCGCAGCAGGGCGGCAAGTTGAATATCGAGACCGCCCCGTTGGCGGTGCTGCGCTCCCTGGGGCCGGACGACAGCCTGCAGCCGCTGGGCCGCGGCGAGGCGCTGGAACTGGCGCGCAAGCGCTGTGAGGGGCCCTTCGAAAGCGTCGAGGCCTTTGTCGGCGGGTTGTCCTTTGCCGCTGGTGAGGGTACACCGGCAGCCGGCCTCGCTGCGCTGCTCGGCCAGCAGTCAGCCTATTTCCTGCTGCGCGCGGAGGTGGAAGTTGCCGGTCGGCAACGCCGCTTGTACAGTGTGCTGCAACGCGAGAACCGCCAGGTAAAAGTCCTCAGTCGCACCAGTGACGAGCGCGTTTTACCCAGGCAAGCCGAGAGGGAAGACATTTGCGAGAGCTAGCCATTATCCGCCTGTTGCAGGGGCGGCTGGCCTGGTATCCGCCGGGGGCCGGCGATGGCCCGCGCTGGCTGGACGATACCGCCCAGATCGAGGCGCTGGCAGCCTATGCGGGGCAGCGGCGCCAGGCGCTGGTATTCGCCGTGCCCGGGGAGGACCTGCGCCTGCTGCGCCTGGCGGTGGCCCCGGAGGAGCGCCGCCACCTCAACAAGTCGCTGCCGTTCATGCTCGAGGAGGAACTCGCCGAGGACGTCGACGACCTGCACTTCGCCCGGGTCGCGCTGGACAGCGATGCAGTCGCCGTGGCGGTGTGCTCGCGGGAGCGCATGTCGGCCTACGCCGACTTGCTCGCTGAGTTGCCCGCGGTCGGCCAGTGGTTGCCCGAGCCCCTCCTGCTGCCCTGGCAGGCGGGCGAGTGGTGCGTATTGCTCGAGCCCGGCAGGGCGGTGGTCCGCTACGGGCGTTGCGAGGGCTTCAGCGTCGAGACCGAATTGCTGCCGGTCATGCTGGCCTCGCTGGCGGAGACGCTGGAAATGCCGGCCCAGTTGGTGGTCTACGGGCAGGAGCAGGAGGCCGACCTGCGCCTGCTGCCCGAAGCCCTGGCGCCGCGTGCCCAGTGGCGCCGCGGTGAACTGGGCACAGCCCTGCTGGTCGCCGACCAGCCCGACCCCCTGCTCAACCTGCGCCAGGGCGAGTATTCCGAGCGCCTGCCGCTGGAGCGCTGGTGGCGCCAGTGGCGGCTTGCGGCGGCCTTGTTCGGCGCCGCCTTCGCCCTGCACCTGCTCGCCGGCTGGGCCGAACTGCGTCAGCTGGAGGCGCAGAATCTTGCCCTGCGGGCGGAGATCGAACAGAGCTACCGCCGGGTCATCCCGCGCGGCATGGTGCCGGAGCCGGAGCGGCAACTGCGGCGGCAGCTCGACGAACTCGGCGGTACCAGCAGCGGCAGCGGATTCAGCAGCCTGCTGGCAAAGGTTGGCGACGTGGTCAGCGCCAACCCCGGCAGTTCGGTGGTAAGCATCAATTACAACGACAGGGCAGCGGAAATGCGCCTCAACATACTGGCGAAAGACTACGAGGAAGTGGAACGCATCCGCGCCGGCTTCGCCGAGACAGGAATGAGCGCTGTGCTGGAAAACAGCAGCAGCCAGGGCGAGCAGGTGCGCGCGCGCCTGCGCGTGGGAGGTCGGGCATGAAACAGTGGTTTGCCGGCCTCAACCAGCGCGAGCAGTTGAGCCTGTTGATTCTCGGCTTCGCCCTCGGCCTCTACCTGCTGTTCATAGTGGCGCTGCGGCCGCTGGGCGAGGCCCAGGCGGAAATGAGCACACGCAATGTCGCCGTGTCCGAGTCGCTGCAGCGCATCGACGTCATGGTGTCGCAGATTCTCGCCCTGCGCGAGAGCGGCGCCCAGGGTTCGGCGCCGCGCAACCTCACCAGCCTGGTCAACAGCTCCACCGCCGAGCACGGGCTGTCGATTGACCGCCTGCAGCCCAACAGCCGCGGAGAGGTGCAGATCCGCCTGGAGAACGCCGCCTTCGATTCACTCGCAGCCTGGCTGTACCAGATCGAGTACCGCGATCACCTGCTGGTGCAGGAGGTCTCCATCACCCAGGCCGGCAGCAGCGGGCGGGTCAACGCCACGGTGCGGATAGGCAGCTAGGTGACGCGACGCTTCCTGATGCCCGCACTGGCGGCGGGCGCGATACTGCTGGCCGTGTTGCTGGCCACCGCCCCGGCGCGCCTGCTGGTGCATTTCCTGCCCGCGGAGCAGGTGCTGCTGCAGGGCCTCTCGGGGACCCTGTGGCAGGGCGGCGCCAGTCGCGCCCTGCTGCGCACCGATGCGGGTTACTTCCACCTCGGCCAGCTGCACTGGCGGGTCAGGCCGTTGTCCCTGCTGCTGCTGTCGCCGGCGGTGGTCTTCGAGTCCAGCTGGGCGGCCCAGCAGCTCGAGGGCGAATTGCGGCAAAGCCTCGCCGGCACGCTGACCCTCACTGACGCGGAAGGCCGCCTTGGTGCCGGGCTGGCCGCCCGCTTCCTCCCGGTTCGCCTGGGCGGTGAGTTTTCCCTGCAACTGGCGCGGCTGGAGTTGCGCGACGGCATGCCGCAGGCGGTGGACGGCCGCCTGGTCTGGCAGGGGGCCAGCTGGGCAGCGCCCCAGGGTGAGCGGTCCCTCGGCGACTACGTGGCGGAACTGGAGACCCTCGCCGATGGCAGCATCGTCGCCAGGGTACTGACCCTGTCCGGCGAACTCAGCGCCGAGGGCACTGCGCGCTGGCAGGACGGCAGCTACGCCCTCGATCTTCTGCTTCAGGGCCCGGGCCTGGACGATCCGCAAATGCAACAGGCCCTGCAACTGATGGCCTCGCCGGAGGCCGATGGCTTCCGCTTGCGTCTCGAGGGCGCGCTCTAGCACCCTACCCCCAGGGGGTGGGCGGGGCCGGCCTTTTCACGCCGAGTTCCGGTAGAATAGGCCCGCAAAATTTCCATGGTGATAGCTATGACTACGATTGCTGAGCGTCTCGCCTGCCTGCGGGCGGAGATGCGTGAACGGGGCTACGACGCGCTGGTCATTCCGCGCGCGGACGAGTACCTCGGCGAGTACCTGCCGGCGCACAACGAGCGCCTGCACTGGGCCACCGGATTCACCGGTTCGGCGGGCGTGGCCATCGTGCTCGCCGACAGCGCGGCCATTTTCGTCGACGGCCGCTACACCGTGCAGGTGCGGCAGGAAGTGGACAGCGCCCTGTTCCAGGTCCGCGACCTGGTGGCGGAGCCGCACGTGCAATGGTTGGCCGGCGTGTTGCCGGCGGGCGCGACGGTGGCCTGCGACCCGCGGCTGCACACCCTGGCCTGGCACACGGCTGCCGCGCGCACGCTGTCTGCCGCAGGCCATGGCCTGGCATCGGACAGCAACAACCTTGTGGACCGGTGCTGGGCCGGTCGGCCCGCACCACAAATAGCGCCCGCGCTGCTGCTGGGCGAGCACTACACCGGCGTCGACAGCTTCAGCAAGCGCTCACGGATCGCCGCAGCGGTGGCCGCCGCCGGCGCCGACGCCGCACTGGTGTTCGCCCCCGATTCCGTCAGCTGGCTGCTCAACGTGCGTGGCACGGACATACCCTGCCTGCCGGTACTGCAGTCCTTTGCCCTGCTCTACGCCGATGGCCAGCTCGATCTCTTTGTCGACAGCGGCCGCATTCCCGCAGGCTTCGCCGAGCACGTTGGCGCGGGTGTCAGCATCTTCCCCGAGAGCGCCGCGGCGCAGCGCTTCGCCACGCTTGCCGGCAAGCGGGTGATCGCCGACCCGGAGAGCGCCAATGCCTGGAGTCAGCTCGCCCTGCAGGAAGCCGGCGCGCAGCTGCTGGCGCAGAGCGACCCGGTGCTGCTGCCGAAAGCCTGCAAGAACGCGGTGGAAATCGATGGCGCCCGCGCCGCCCACCGGCGCGACGCGGTGGCGGAGGTGCGCTTCCTCGCCTGGCTGGACGCCGAGGTCGCGGCGGGCCGCCTGCACGACGAAGACCTGCTGGCGCGCAAACTGGGGGAGTTCCGCGACGCCAACGCGGACTACCACGGCCCCTCCTTCGACACCATTTCCGCCGCCGGCGGCAACGCCGCGATGTGTCACTACAACCACCGCAATGCGGATGTGCCCGGCCGGCTGGCGATGGATTCCGTCTACCTGGTCGACAGCGGCGGCCAGTACAGCGACGGCACCACCGACATCACCCGCACCGTGGCCATCGGCGACCCGGGCGCGGAGGTGCGCAGGCTGTTCACGCTGGTGTTGAAAGGCCACATCGCCCTCGACCGGGCGCGCTTCCCGGCGGGCACCTCCGGCACCCAGCTCGACGCGCTGGCCCGCCAGCACCTGTGGCAGCACGGCTACGACTTCGCCCACGGCACCGGTCACGGTGTCGGTGCCTTCCTCAGCGTGCACGAGGGACCGCAGCGGATCGCCAAGGCCTGGAACGGCACCGCACTGGCACCCGGCATGATCGTCAGCAACGAGCCGGGCTATTACCGCGACGGCGAGTTCGGCATCCGCTGCGAGAACCTGGTCGTGGTGCGCGAGTGCGAAGCGGAGGGCGAGACGCCGGTCTACGGCTTCGAGGCACTGACCCTGGTGCCCTTCGACCGGCGGCTGCTGGATGAGTCCCTGCTGAGCGACGCTGAACGGCGCTGGCTCAACGACTATCACACCCGGGTGCGCGAGACCATCTCTCCCCTGCTGGAGGCGGCCGAGCAAAGCTGGCTGGAACAGGCCACAGCGGCACTGTAGACTGGCTCGACAACAGTAATAACAGGTGTAAAACAGGGACTGGAAAGGGGAGAGAGGCATGGTCGCAACCGGCGGTCAACACTGGTCATCGCGCTTTGCGTTCATCATGGCTTCGGTGGGTTTCGCCGTCGGCCTGGGCAATATCTGGCGTTTTCCCTACATCACGGGTGAGAACGGTGGCGCCGCTTTCGTCCTCGTATACCTGGTCTGCGCCTTCGCCATCGGCCTGCCGGTATTGATGGCGGAACTGATGATCGGCCGTCGCGGCAAGGGCAGCGCGCCCACCGCGGTGGCCAATGTCGCCACCTTCAATAACAGCTCCCGCAACTGGAAGGTGGTCGGTGGCATGGGGCTGTTGGCCGCCTACTGTATCGAGGTGTTTTACGCCGGTGTCGTCGGCTGGGTGCTCTGGTACCTGTTCAAGGCCGTGGTTACCGGTTTTGCTGGCATGGACGCGGTGGCGGCCGAACAGACTTTCCAGGTGGTATTGCAGAGCAACGGCGGCATGTTGTTCTGGACCCTGGTTGGCCTGGCGATCACCGGCTTGATCATCTACGCCGGGGTACAGGACGGGATCGAGCGCGCGGTCACGGTGATGATGCCGGTGATGCTGCTGCTCCTGGTAGGGCTCGCTACCTACAACTATTTCGCCGGCGGTTTCGCCGAGGCCGTGCGCTGGCTGTTCACCCCGGACTTCAGCAAACTCGGTTGGGAAAGTGTACTGGCGGCGATCGGCCAGGCCTTCTTCTCGCTGAGTGTCGCCATGGGCGGCATGATGACCTACGGTTCCTACCTGCCGAAGGATATCTCCATCGCCCGGTCGGCCATGATCATCGTGGTCGCCGATACCTGTGTCGCACTGCTCGCGGGGCTGGTGATATTCCCCGCGGTGTTCAGCAACGGCCTCGATCCCGCCGCCGGTCCGGGGCTGATCTTCCAGACCCTGCCGGTGGCCTTTGCCCAGATGCCGGGTGGCCACCTGTTCGCCGTGGTGTTCTTCGTCATTCTCGCTGTCGCCGGCATCACCTCCATGGTCGGCCTGCTGGAGACGGTGAACTCCTGGGTCGAGGAGCGCTTCGGCATTTCCAGGCACCGCAGTTCGCTGCTGGTGATCGGCTCGATCGCGCTGCTGAGTATCATCAGCCTGCTCTCCTACAACGTGCTGGCAGATTTCTCCATCGGCGGGCGCGACTTCAACGCCCTGCTCGAGGACTTTGCCGAATTGATACTGTTGCCGCTCGGTGGCCTGCTGATTGCCCTGTTCGCCGGCTGGGTCATGCACAGTGAAGACAGTCGCGCCGAACTGTCGGCGCTGGGCGATGGCGGCTATGCGCTGTGGAAGTTGCTGGTGCGCTTTGTCGTGCCGCCGGCGCTGCTGCTGATCTTCTTCATGGGGATTGTCGCCTAGACGTTTTACAGCACCGGCGCCAGCAGGCGCGCCGCTGCCATGCCCAGCACGAACCAGATCGGCCGCTGGGCGAAGTCCTCTGTGGTCACCTGCCGCGAGTGATTGAAGTCCGCTTCCAGCATGGATTCCACCTGCCCGGCCAGTGACTGGTCGTGGACCAGCAGGGTGATCTCGAAATTCAGCCTGAATGAGCGGTTGTCGAAGTTGGCGGTGCCCACCGCGGCGAGCTGGTCGTCCATCAGCACCACTTTCTGGTGCAGGAAGCCGCCCTCGTAGCGGTAGATTTTTACCCCGGCCGGGAGCAGTTCCCGGGTGAATGCCCAGTTGGCCAGGCCCACCACGGGGCCGTCGGGCTCGTCGGGAATCATCACCCGGACATCCACCCCGTTGAGTGCGGCGAGCTGCAGCGCCGTGACGATACCGCGATCGGGGACGAAGTAGGGCGTGGTGATCCAGATGCGCTTCTTCGCCGCAACCAGCACCTGCAGGAACATCAACGCGGCCTCCTCGTACTCGCTGGCCGGGTTGGAGGGGAACACCAGTACCTCGGTGTCGCCCGCGGCTTCACCGCTTGATTGCCAGTCGATTTCCAGGTGGCTGCGGGTCGCCCACAGCCAGTCGGTGGCGAAGGCGAGTTCGGTACCCAGCACACCCGGGCCGTCAAGCCGCAGGTGGGTATCCCGCCAGTGGCCGATGCGCGGGTTCTTGCCGAGGTATTCGTCGCCGACATTGTGCCCGCCCACCCAGGCGCTGTGGCCGTCGACCACCACCACCTTGCGATGATTGCGGAAATTGAGCTGGAAGCGGTTGCGCCGCCCCTGGGTGGTGTTGAAGCGGGTCACGTGCACACCGCTCATGCGCAGCTGCTGCAGCAGGCGCGATTTCTCGAACGCGCGGCTGCCGATCTCGTCGTAGAGCACGTAAACCGCCACACCGTCCCGGGCCTTGTCGGACAGGAGCTTGGCGATCTGGTGGCCGAGATCGTCATCGCGGATGATGTAGAACTGGAACAGGATGTAATTCTGCGCGCTGCGCAGCCCCGCAAGGATGCTGTCGAAGGTCTGTTCGCCGTTGACCAGCAGCTCTACCGAATTGCCGCTGGTGGCCGGCATGCGGGCGAGGTTGGAAAGGCTGGAGAAGAGCGGCGGGCACTGTTCCCGATCCAGCACGTGGGAGTCGATACTGCCACTGGCCCGCTGCAGCAGCTTGCGGGATTCGCGCTCCACTTCCTCCAGTTTGTCCAGGTAACCGTCAAAGCGGCTGCGGCCGAGCACCAGGTAGAGGGGCAGGGCGACAATCGGCAGGGAGAGCAGGGCGATGGCCCAGGCGATCGCGCCCTGGGGGGTGCGCGCCTTGAGGATGGCCTCCAGGGCGGAGAACACCGCGGCGATGTAGAGCAGCGCGAAACCGATCCCGATCAGCTGTGCAATCAGGGTTGAATCCACGTCAGCTCCACAGCACCTCTCGCAGTTGCGGCTGGCCGGTCGGCAGCGTTGCCCGGTGGCACAAACTGCAACACCGCGAGGGCGATGAGCAGGATGGCAAACAAGCACCAGTAAATGGTCTTTTTACTCATATTCGTTTCGGCCGCCCGCTTTCCGCACAGAGAATAACACCGCCCCGGAGCACCTGCACTGGGCAAATCTCCGATCTTTGCTTTACAGGCTCGTAGTGGCTGCCCCTATACTTTCCAGCGTGAAAGCACTTGATAAACACTATAACGAGATCAATACCTGCCTGCTGGTCATTGATCGCGATACCGGGGAAGTACTCGAAACCCTGGGCCGGCTTCCGTTCGAGTCCGGCGACGGCGTTTGCGGTCGCGATTGGCGCGACGTGCTCGACGTTCCCGCCGAGGGTACCGCGGTGATCAGCCAGGCGCTGGCCGCCGCGACGGCCAGCCCGCTGCCGCCGACCATCGTCGGCGGCAGCTCTGAGCACTGCCGGGCGGTGGGCGGCATGCTGGTGCCGGATACCTGGCGCGGCAGGGCTGCTGCGCTGATGTTCCTGCGCGAGCTCAAACCGCCTTTATCCGAGGATCTCGAGGCAGCGGTCGGCGAGCAGGACATCGTCGCCGTTCTCGGCGTGCATCTCCTGGAATTCAGTCCCTCCTGGGGCGCGGTGGAAACCGAGCGCCTGATGATGGACCTGCGCAGTGGCATGCAACAGGTGCTGCGCGAGGAGGATATGCTGGGGCTGCCGGAAGGGGCCACCATCACTGTCGTCCTGCGCAACATCGAGCCCGAAGCAGCGCTCGATATCAGTCGCGCCCTGCTATCCCACCTGCACCAGCGGTTGCGCGGCCGGACCGGTGGTGCCCAGTACGCCCGCGCCTGCGTCGGGCTGGCGCAGCGAGCGGCGGGGCAGTCGCCACTGGAAGTCCTGGTGGCGGCAAACACCGCACTGCTGCAGGCCCAGGCCGGCGGCGAGGAACGCATCCGTTTCTCCAGCCCCTGGGATCCCCAGGCGCTGGCGGCGCGCTCGCTGAATGCTTCCGGCGCCTTTCGCGATGTCGCTGTCGACAGCGTCGGTCGCGACTACCTGCAGGCGCTGGTGGCGCTGCCATTTCACCGTGATCCGGATTACCTGGAGGCGGTGGTGCGCCACACCCTGCGCCAGGGCGGCCTGCAGGCCGTTGCCGTCCTGCGCCTGCGCCCCGATGGCCAGCGCGAGTGCCTTGGAGGGGCAGTGCAGGCTGCCGGCAGAGTCAGCTACAGCGGTATGGGCAAGGTGCCGCGAGTGGTGCAGGTGGTGCTGAGGAGGCTGGAAAAACAGTCCCTGGAGCCCTTCCAGTCCTATTTCGCCGAGGGGGTGAGCCTGCTGCCGCTGCCGGACTCGAAGGAGCGCGTCTGGGGACAGATGCTGCTGCTGGATACGGAAACGGCCGTCGCCGGGTTCCGGCCGGGCAGCGGTGCCCTGCAGTTCATCGGGCCCAACCTGCTGGCGAGCCTGCGCCCCTTGCCGGAAGGACCGGCGGGCCTGGAGTCCGGTCCGCTGCCCGTGCGCGAGATGGAAAAAGGCATCGAAGGCTATGTCCTGGACAACATGGAGGGGGCGATAGACCAGGCCGTGTTTCTGGCCGGGGTGGACATTCCCGTGGCGATTATCGGCGAGCGGGGCACCGGCAAGATGTACGTGGCGCGCATTGTCCACAACGAGTCCGGTGGGGCGCCGGACGCGCTGGTCAAGGTCGATTGCTGGGAGTTTCGCTCGCGCAACGCGGCGTGGGCGCATATTTCCGAGGTGCTGCAGCAGGGTGAGGGGCGCACCGTGGTGTTCAAGTCGCCGCAGCTGTTGCCCACCGACCTGCAGGCAAAGCTGGCCCGGATCCTGGCGACGCGTACCCTGAGTGACGACCAGGGCGGCGCGCGCTACATCGCGCGCAACCGCTTTGTGGCGCTGTTTCCCGTGGATCCCCTGGAACTGGTGCGCAGGGGGGAGCTGGATCAACGGCTGGCCAGCGTATTTGCCGGTTTCCCGGTGATTGTGCCGCCTTTGCGCGAGCGGCGCCGGGCAGTCCTGCGCTGGGCGCACAAGATTCTCGAGCAGGAGTGCACCGCCATCGACCGGCGCATGCTCGGCTTTACCCCGGACGCGGAGCGGGCCCTGCGCGAGCACGACTGGCCGGGGAATATCAGTGAAATGCGCGATTTGATCCGCAACGCCCTGACTCGCACAGACAAGGAGTGGCTGACGCCGGTGGACCTGGGGCTGTATATCGGTATCTCTCCCGATGGGCGCACGGCAGCGAGCCGCGAGCGACCCTTCCTCGAGTTCCTGCAGGAAAAGCGCGAAGCGCAGATGCAGTACGTGCCCTCGGCGCGCGACGAGCTGCGCCTGGCGCTGGGTGAGGCGCTGGCGGCGTCGCTGGCAACCGGCGTGCTGCGCCCCCTCGGCGCCTGGCTGGATGATGAAATCATCGAGGCCGCTTGCGCCCGTTTCGGCGACGATACGAAGATGGTGGCGGAATTCCTCCACACCCGGCCGCGCAATATCAGTCGCTGGCTGCCGCGGGTACAGGAACGCCAGGTGGACCGCGACGGCAGCATGTTGTGGCAGGACGCGCGCAAGCTGGTGCGCCGCTGGGTGATGGAGGCGGCGCCGGTGAGCGGATCACCGCAGCAGCTGGCGGAGGAGATGCTGCTCTCCCTGGTACAGCAGGAGTGTGCCGACCTCAGTATTGCGGAACGGGCACAAATCATGGGCGTCTCTCCCCCGACGTACCAGAAGCGTATGAAACAGTATGAAAACGCAGATCGAGGCGCGCATGGCGGCGAAGCAGGGTAGTAGCAAGGTAGGCGAGTACGCGCAGCAGTTTGCCGCCCTGGCTGAGGACAGCGCACCAACCAGCCTGGGGTTTTCCGCACGCCTGAACATGCTCTGGGACCTGGCCGGGGTGGCGCCGTCCCTGTTCGAGGGCCGGGTGCTGGGGGTGATAGCAATCAACCCGGAGTGGCGCGAGGGCGAGGTGCGCAAGTGGTTACAGAAGGACGTGCTGCCGCCGCTGCGGGACCTGCGCAACATGGTGCGCTTCCTGGTCGAGCAGCTGGGCCAGGCGCAGGATGCCAACCGCTGGGAGGCCTTCCTGATCTACGGCTCGCCGGTGGTGTCGTCCCCGCTGACCAATGCGATGTACCGCGAGGACCAGGTCCGGCGGGAGATCGCCTCGCTGATTTTCGCCCAGGTCGCCGATGAGTACGGGATACCACCGGCCTCCTACGACGCCGACAAGGCCTTCCAGCGCTGTCTCGCACTGATGCACAAGTTCAATATTTACGAGCTGCAGGATTTCCAGCCCGGGCACCTCGAGCCCTTCAAGAACTATATGTTTCCCAGCGAGTAGCTGTCGCTTCAGTGCGCTACCTGCGCGAGCGCAGCCTGTCACCGCGGGCACTGTGTGCCCGTTCACACTCTTGCTCCCTTTCTGGAGAAAACTGCAGATTTTTGTTGCTGCTACTTCGGGCGCTGGAAATACTGTGGTGGTATCCACTGGATAAATCCGACTCAGAGTACTGACACGAACTGAGGGCGAACATGAGTGAGCAAGAGCAGGAAATGGACATCAGCGGTGTGAAAATCGCTATCGTTGATGATGCCAAAACAATTCGCATGATGATGTCGCATACGCTTCGCGGTATGGGCTGCGACGTCGAATGTGCCGAGGATGGCTACAAGGCCCTTGGGATGCTGCGGCGTTTCAAGCCGGACCTGATATTCCTCGATATCACCATGCCGGAGCTGGACGGTTACCAGACCTGCACCCTGATCCGCAATGCCGAAGACACCCGCGATACGCCGGTGGTGATGCTGTCGTCGTCCGACGGCATTTTCGATATTGCCAAGGGTCAGGCGCGCGGCGCGACCGCCCACGTCACCAAGATTCCCCCCGAGAGCGTGCTGCGGCAGCTGATCTTCAATCATACGCGACAGCGCAAGGTCGCCTGAGCGGGCAGTGATGGCGAGCCAGCTGCTGCAGTCCTTTGACGCACTGGAGCGGCGCTACGCTGCCGAGGCCGTGGCCGCTCCTGCCCGCGGCCCGCAGGAAGAGTTGTGGATAGGCACTTGCCTGGGTGTTGCCGGCGTGCTCCTGCTGGTCGCCGAGGGTGAACTGGCGGAAATTATCGAGACACCGAAAGTCATGCCGATTCCGGGCACCAAGCCCTGGGTGATGGGCGTCGGTTCCCACCTGGGTGGCCCGATACCGGTAGTCAGCGGCGACGTGTTCTTCCGTCGCAAGCCCTACGCCGGGCGGCCGCGGGAATACTGCATGGTACTCAAGCAACGCGGCTTTTACCTTGCGGTGACACTCAGCGGCCTTGAGCGTGACATGAAATTCCCGGTCGCCAGCCGTGACATGGCGCTGGAGGTCGATCCGGATTTCGCCAGTTATACCCTGGGCGGCTTCGCTGATGGCGATCGCCGCCTTGCAGTTCTCGATATCGATCGGCTGTTGACGGACGCAGAGTTTGCCAACGCCGCGGAAAAACAAGCGGTCATTCATGAGGTAGTGAAAAATGCTTAGCCCAATACAGTTACAGGTCGGCAAGTTGCGCAGTGTGATGTATGGGCTCGGTGTGCTCGCCTGTGCCGCGGTCGTAGTCTACGGAGTACTGCTCATAAACCGCGAAGCCGGCAGCGAAGGGCAGCACAATGCCCAGACCGATGAACTCGCCGGTCTCGCCAGGGAAGTGGCAATCACCGCCCGCGGTACAGCGAGCGGTGAGGAGCAGGCATTCAAGCAGTTGCGTGACAGCAGTGGCGCATTCGAGCAGCAACTGGCGCAAATCTCCGCGCCCGAGCTGAATGCCCAGCTGAGCATGGTGGACCTCAACTGGCAGCCGGTAAAACGCGCTGTCCAGACCCTGCTCGACTCCGCGCCCAGAGCCGTCTTCGTACACGGGGTGGACGGTGAGCTGGAAAACAATATTCGCGATATCCAGACCGAGTTGAACGCGGTGGTGGCTATGCTGCAGCGTGGCCCGGTCTCCGCGGATACGCTGTTGGCAGCGCAAAAAGCGCCGTGGCTGCTTGAACGCATGGCGCGCAATGTCGACCGTATTCTGGCCGGGGGGGGCGACAACCAGGTGGCCGCGGATGAATTCCGCTCGGACTCCGCGGATTTCGGGCGCATCGTGCAGGGCCTTACCCGCGGCGATGAGCTTACCGGCATCCAGAAAGTGGCCAACCCGACGGCTATCGAATCGCTCAGCAAGGCGTATCGCCTGTTTTCACCGGTCGCCAACTCGGTCGACCGGATTGCGGGCGCCGCCACCGACATGCGCCAGGCAGCGGCCGCACGCTCCAGCATCGACGAGAACAGCATCGCCCTGAACACGGCGATTGCCGACCTGCAGAACTCGGTCAACAGCCTCGCTGCCGGGCGACTCTATGGCATGGTCAATCTGCTCGTGCTGTTCGTTGCGCCGGCGGTACTCGCTGGCCTGCTGCTTCTGGTCATGTTTGTCGGCCAGCGCCGGCGCGATGCCAGCTCTGCCCAGGGCCGGGCCGAACTGAACAGTGCCCTGGAGAAACTGGCCCGCGGTGACCTCACGGTCACGGCTTCCGAGGAAAACGCGGTTACCGGTGATATAGGTCGCAGCCTGAATACTGCGGTGGTGCGCCAGTGTGAACTGGTGCGCGAAATTCGCACACCCTTCGAGACAGCGGTTTCCTCCATCGACGCGATACGCAATAGTGCCCGTAGCCAGGTGCAGAAGGGACGTGAATTGACCCGCTCCGTCGTGGAATCCACGGAAACCGCAACCGAGATGGTGCGCACCAGTGAAGGTATCAAGACCGCCACTGCCCAGGCGGCCGATACCTCCGATCGCAACTGTCGCAAGGTGGCGCAGGGCTATGAGCTGACCAAGGACATGTCGCGAGCGTCTGCGGCGGTGCGGGAATCGGTGCAGGAAACCTCCAAGTCGGCTAAGCGCCAGAGTGAGCTTATCCAGTCGGTAACCGCCGCGGCCGAGTACATCCAGGCGCTGAACACCAAGATATCGGTTGTTGCGATCAACACGCGGATCGAGGCGGAGAAGGCCGGAGAATACGGGCGCCCCTTCCTCGGTATTGCGGAGTCTATCGCCGACCTGCTGCGCGAAGCGGAAGAAGAGGGACGCAAGATCATCACTGAAGTGCGCATGCTGCAGAACATGTCGGCGGACAACCTGTCCAGCATGGAAACCACGGTGGGAACGGTTGTGACCATTCTCGGTTACATCGAGCGCCTGGACTCCTCCCTCGAGGAGATCAACTCTGGCTCCACCGCGATCAGTTCGATTATCTCGCAGGTGGATGAGGCTGCCGGCCGCTCCGCTGCGAATGCCCTGCACATGAGCAGTTCGATGGCGGAAATTCGCGATCGCAACATGGAGATCAGCGAACTCAACGAGTCGGCGCAGAAAGGCGTCAGCGCGTTGCAGAACGCCATCCGTGAAGCGGCACGCGGCCTGGGACAATTCCGTATCGACAAGGAAGCCGTGTACGGCAGCAGCGCTGCGTCGGGTGAAGTGGAAGACCTGGAGACGTTCCGGGCGGCAGCACAGGTGTACAAGACCGATGGACTGGCGACACCTGCAGACGAAAAACCGAAACGGGCAATTTTATAATAATACTGGCAACGGAGCGGGCGACAGCCCGCTTCCCCATGTTGGCAAACCGGAGGGATCGCTGTGGCGAGCAAGACTGACATCGTGGCGCTCAAGTGGGTTGTGGGCCTGATGAACAAGCAGGCGGAGAACGCCGAGGCGTCGCTGGTGGAGTACAGCAACGACCCGTCGCAAAAGCGGCCTCTGCTGCAATGCATGTGGGCGGTACACCAGATTACCTCGACCCTGCGCGCACTGGGCATGCGCAAGGGTGAAATGCTCACACTGGAAATGGAGCGCAGCCTCAACTGCCTGTACAAGGACATGGTGGAAGGGGAGCGCAAGAAGCTCGCCATGGGTGGGCTGATGCAGGCCATCAAGGTACTTCCCGCCTATTTCGCTCACGCGCAGAACGCCCGGGCAGACACCGGCCAGGGGCTCGAGCAGCATGTCAACGACCTGCGCCGTTATATCGGGGAGCGTCCGCGCCCGCGCGCCTATTTCTTCACTATCGAGATTCCTGAGGGGGCGGGTATCACCCAGGGGGCGGTGCCCGCCGTTGACGACGAGGTGCGTTCGCGGGCGAACGTGATGCTCGCGCTCTACCTGGAAATGGTCAAAATGGCCCTGCGCCGGAAAAAAGTCGGCGAGTGCATGAAAACCGTGGCGCGGGTGGCGCGGCGGATGCAGAACCTGTTTGCCGGCAGCCTGCCGGAGCGCTACTGGATGACCCTGATCGGCATCTGCGAGGGCGTGGCGGGCGGCCTGATCGTTCCCGACGAGTGTATCGCCCAGATCTTCAAGTCCGGCGCATTCATGATCAAGCACGCCCGTGAGAACGGCGCGGCGGTCGATCCCTCGGTGGACTACGATGCCCTGCAGCAGCAGATGCTGTTTTACATCGCCTCCTGCAAGGCGCGTCCGCTGCACATTGCCCGCATACGCGAGGCCTTTGGTATCAGCGAGACCACCCTCGAGGAGGCCAATCGCGGCCTGATTCACACCGATGCGCTGGTCACCGCGTTGAGCGCGGCGCTGGAACAGTTGAACGGCGTGGTGGAGATCCTCAATTCACAGGACCTCAAACAGATCGCGCGCAGTGGCGGCGCGGAGGTCAACCGACTCTCACTGGAGGGGCTCGAGGCCGCCATGTTCCGCCTCGAGGCGGCCGGCCAGTTTGCCCACGCCGACTCACTGAAAGCCGTACAGAGTCGCCTCGAGCGTGTCTATACCGGCGGTTACAAGGATGCACCCGAACAGATGGGGCAGGCTATCGACGACATCATCCGCGGTATCGTCGACGTCAAGCTGGATATCGAGCACAAACTGGAGCACGGGCTGTCCAGTTCCTTCTCCAGTCGCGAGTTCGAGCTGCGTGAAAGCGTGGTCAGTGCCACTTTCAACCACATGGCGCTGGTTGAGAACTACATGCACCAGATCCTGCGGCGCAAGTCACTGGCCAGCGCCCTGGCGCGCAAACCCAATGATGGGGATTCGACCCTGCGCCTGACAGTCGCGCTCAATCGCTACCTCAACAAGTCTGACCAGGGCCACGAGGCCCTGCGCAAGGCTGTCCGCGATGCCGACGCCGGCGATCCCGATCTCGACCTGCTGTTTGACCTCGCCAAGGATTTCCTCAATGAGCAGGAAACCATTGCCGACCGCAAGGCGATAGACCTTTCGCTGGGTCTGTTGACCGAAATCACCGGTGCCCTGTGTTTCGCCGGCATGGAGCGTGAAGGCCGGATCATCGAGCGCCTGCACGCCTGGCTGGCGGCCGCGAGCAAGGCGGGTGAAGTGCGCGAGGACGACGCTTTCCGCTGCTTCGCCGAGGCCTTTGCGCAGCTGGAACTGCATCTGCAACGCTCCATCAGCGATCCGCTGGAAGATACCAGCCACATGCTGGCGATCGCCGAACAGCGGGTTGACTCTCTGGAGGATTTCGCCAAGAACCTGTCCGCGGGGGCCGAGGTTGCCCAGGGCAACTGGTCGAAGCCCCGCGAGTATGTCGAGGATGGCGAAGTGCCGCCGGAATTCCGCGAGGTGTTCTTCGAGGAGTCCGAGGAGATCGTCGCCGAGATAACCCGCCTGACTCCCGAATGGGCCGCCAACACCGGCGATGCGGCAAGCCTGCGCGAAATCCGCCGGCACTTCCATACCTTCAAGGGTAACGGGCGTGCAGTGGGAGCAAATATCCTCGGTGAGCTGGGCTGGGCGGCGCAGGATATGCTAGACAGGGTACTGGATGGCGATCTCGAGCCGAGCGCGCAACTGGTGCAGCTGGTACAGGATGTCGTCACCGCCCTGCCCGGGCTGATCAATTCCTACAAGGACGCGAGCGCGTTCGATATCGCAGGGGTCCGTGAGCTCACGGACCGTTGCTTCCGTATGGCTGAAGGAGCCGGTGAGGACCTTGCGGAGGGTATGCCGCAGGTCGAAAAGAGTTCCAGTGCCTCAGGTAGCGGTGCGGTTCCCGATGAACTCGGGCACTGAAGCCGTATCCTCCAGTACTCCGGGGAAGATGGAGATGTATCGTGCAGACCAAGACTGAGTCCCTCGCTGAGGAAGAACAGGAAACCGGCGCGCTGAGTGGCGCCGGCGCCGATATTGTCGATGAAGAGGAAGCCGCCCGCGAAGAAACTCTGCAGTGGCTGATGCAATTGAATCGGGATGAGCCCGAGGAAAAGGTCTTCATTGTCAACGCCACAACGGCGGACTTCTCCCTCAGCGCCCAGGAAGCTGCAGTTGCGGCGCGACCCATGATCCGCGGGCGAGCGGATGCCGACGACCTGAGTTCCTACGTCGACGAGGAAATCGTCATGGGCGAGGAGGGCGGCAGCAGTTCTGGTCAGGCGGCCGACAGTGAGGGCGGCGGTGGCTTCGGCGATATCGATGCGCTGATGGCGGTGGATTTCTCCCGCGACGTTTCCTCCGAGGAAGCGGGGCTGCTCGATGTGGAAGAAGGCAGCGACATTCTCGGTCTCGAAGATGAAGACGATATCGGCGAGCAGTACCTGGTCGTCAAGCGGGTCAAGCGCCAGCCGGGTCTTGTCGAGGGGGATGGGGAGGCTGAGGCTGAAGCTGCGGAAGCCCCCATTGTCCTGACACCGGTCGAAGTCGAGTCCGAAGTAGAGCTCGAAGTAGCGGCGGAAGTAGAGCCGCTAGTAGCACTGGAAGCAGGCCCGGTAGCGGAGTTGGAAGCAGAGCTGGAAGTGGAGCCGCTCGCGGCTGCCGCGCCCTTTGCAGTTGAGGTCCCGCTGGACATGGCCGGGCAGGTTGATGTGGCTGCGGGTCTCTCCGTGCCCGAAACCCGGGACGTGGAATTCGAGGTGGACCTGGACCTGGGCGTGGATCTGGAACTCGACACCACCGCCGAGGATACCGCCGTCTTTGCTGAACTGCCGGTCGGCATTGCCTCTGTCGATGATTTTGAAACACTGGCGGAAGCCGATCTCGCCGCCTTTGATTCTGCCGGGGAAGCGGCGGGCCTGGTCGAGTACCACGAGGACTTCCAGGAACTGGCTCCGCAAGAGAGTGCGCACAGTATAGTCATGCCGCGCATTGCCGCGCTGATGTCCGAGCTGGAAATCGCCCTTGCCGCGCGTTTGGGTGCCCTGTCCCGGTCGCTTGATTCCGTGCTTTCCGAAGTGTCGATATCCGACAACGCCGGGGAGTGGGACGAGTTGCGCAGTGAAGGCTTTGCGCCGCTGGCCGAGGTTTGCTCGGTCATACCCGAGGCCGTGGCGGACCTGGATGCGTCCATTCTCGCAGCGGTGTTCCTGCGTCTGCAGGACACGGTATCTGGAAAACTTTGCAACCGGATATTCCACGAGGAGCCACTGGCCGGGCGCTCACAGGCGGATGCCGCAGCGGAGCTGCTGCTGGCCGGCGAGCCGGAAGTGCTTGCGGAAACTGTCGAAGCGAAGACCGGGAGTGAACTTAAAGCCGGCCTGCGGCTGGTCGAGTCCCGGATCTTCGATGAGGACCTGCTCGACGACAACGAGCTGGACCTGGAGTCCGCGGAACTGTCGGTGCCGGATGAGGTGGATGGCTGGCTGCCCGACGGGGAAGAGATTGAGGCCATATTCGACGGCCTGGACGGCGGTGATCCTTTCGACTCCGGGCTGGAGGTTCCTCCGGCAATGTCGGAGCTCGAGGAGCCATTGGAGGCTGCGGAAGCAGCGCCAGAAACGTCTGTGGCGGCAGCCGAGGATGAAGACTGGGCCTGGTGTATACCCGCTGATATCCGGTTCTCCAGCTGCAGTCCCGGCAGCGGGGAGATTTTCGCCGACTTCCTCGATGCATTCATCGAAGAGGGTTCCACTGAACTGGAAAAACTCGAGGCGGCGATCAGTGGCTGGGAAGCCGACGTGGAGAGTACGGAACGCCCGCTTGAAGTCGGCCGTGTGCTGCACACCATCAAGGGTATTGCCAAGGGGGTCGGGCTCCACTACTACGGCACCCTGATCCATAACTTCGAGACCCTGCTGGAAGAGCTGCCGCGCCCCGTTACCGGCCAGGCGGGCGATTTCTTCCGGATACTCAACGCCTGGCTCGACGCCGCCCTGAGCGGTCTCGACGTTGTTCAGGAACGGCGCCGTGACATCGACTATGAACTGCCCGGCGCGCGCAAGGCGCTCGCCGAAACCAGTGCAGATTTAGCGCGGGAGATGACTGCAGAGGCGCCGCTGCAGGAGGAAGTCGCGGCGGCGGCCGTCGAGCCCGTTGTCCTGCCCGAGTTGTCCGTCGAGGACGTGCGCCGCAAGGAGGCCGACAAGAAACTCGCCGACGAAGGGGCCCGGGTTCTGGCCGCGCAGCAGTCCGTGCGCATCACCTCGGAGAAGCTCGACCTGCTGCTGAACCTGACCAACCAGGCGCAGCAACTCGGCGTGCGCACCGTGCAGAGCGCCAGCCGCACCAAGCGCTCCACCGCGGAGTTGCAGGGGCGCCTGACCTCGGTGCGCGCGCACATCGCGGATATCGCCAGCGGCGGTTTGTTCAACGTCACCGCCAGCGGTGGCCAGTCGGGTGAGAATCTCGACGCCCTGGAGATGGACCGTTACTCCGAATTGCAGGAGGCGGCGAATATTCTGCGCGAGGGTGTGGAGGATCTTGCCGACCTGATCGAACTGGTGAGCAAGCACAACAGCCAGTCCGAGGCCCTGCTGAAGCAGCAGGCCACGGTAATTTCCTCGATCGGCTCCTCCATCCGTGCGGCGAGGGTGGTGCCCGTGTCCCGCCTGACGCCTGGTCTGCGCCGGCTGGTGCGCACGGTGAGTGCCGATCTCGGCAAGGAAGTGGCATTCCGGGTGGTCAATGAGGTGGGGACCCTGGATCGCGACGACTACGCGCGCTGCCAGACCATACTCGAACACATGGTGCGCAACGCGCTCGATCACGGTATCGAGGGCTCCGCGGAGCGCCAGGCTGCAGGTAAACCCAGTGTCGGCCAGATCAGTCTCGATTTGCGCAAGTCGGGTGCGGACACGGTAATCGTGCTGTCCGACGACGGGCGCGGGATGGATCCGGCCAGGATTCGTGCTTCCGCGAAGTCAAAGGGCATCGGTGGCGACGTCGACGCGCTGTGTGACGAGGAAGCACTCAACCTGATTTTCAGCAAGGGTTTTTCCACCGCGTCGGAAGTCAGCCAGATTTCCGGTCGCGGTGTCGGGATGGATATCGTTGCCAGCGAGCTGCAGAAGATGGGCGGCGAAATCCGCATCACCTCTGAACCGGGCAGGGGCACATCATTCCACCTGCGCATTCCGACCAACGTCGCCGTAAACGGCGCGCTGCTGGTCAGCGCCGGTGACAACTCCTACGCTGTTCCGCTCGGCGGCCTGATTGCCGTGGATGAACTGCCGGTGGATCGGTTCTTCGACGCGGTGGAGCAGGGGGAAACCCTGACCCTGTCTTCCATGGTTTGCGAGCCGGCCTATCTCGGCACGCTCTGTAACAGCTGTAACCTGCCGGAGCGCAGCGCCTGGCGCAGCACCATCCCGGTGTTGATAGCCGGCAACGACACCCGGCGCATGGCGATTGCCGTGGATGATGTCGAGGAAGCGCTGGAACTGGTAATCCGCACCCTGGGAGTGCAGTTCGCCGCGGTTCCCGGTGTCGCGGGTGCGGCGACCACTGCCGATGGCGAGGCGGTCGTCGCTCTCGACCTGAACGTGCTGGTCAGTTGCTTCGAGGAAGGCCAGAGTACCGCTGTGGCGATGGACCGGCCGCAGGAGGACAAGCTGCTCGTGCTGGTCGTGGATGACTCGCGCACCCAGCGGATGGTCGCGACCAGCCAGCTGGAGAGTGTCGGGCTGGAGACGGCGACCGCTGAAAATGGCGCGGTTGCCATCGACTGGCTGAATACCACCGATCGACTGCCGGATATCGTCCTGATGGATGTCGAGATGCCGGTGAAAGATGGTATCCAGGCGCTGCGCGATATTCGCAAGTCCTCGCGCTTTGCCGACCTGCCAGTGATCATGATCACTTCCCGGACCGGTGTGAAGCACCGCACGCTCGCCGAAGAGGCCGGTTGCAACGGCTACATGGGCAAGCCCTTCAATTTCCGCATGCTGATCGGGCAGATCAATGACCTTACGGGGCATCGGCTGGAATTGGACCAGCAGGAATAGTAATGGGGCAAACTTCTGAACGCATGTGTGTCCTGTTGCCTCTCGGCAGGGAGCTGCGCTGGGCGGTGCCGCAGAACAGTCTCGCCGAGTTGGTGACGCTCTCTGGCCACACGGAGTTGCCGCCCAGCATCGACTGGCGCGACCAGCGGGTGCCGGTGCTGGATTTTGCCCGCGCGGGCGATCCGCCGTGGCTCAACCAGCACAGCCAGACTGGCCTTGTAGCGGTATTTCTCGGCCTGCGCGGCCAGTCCCCGGAGTACTGGGCCGTGGCCCTGCGCGGTGAGGGGGTCGGTGTACGCAGTCTTGATTTTGCCGGCTGTACGGAAGTCGCGAGTGATGCGGAGTTCCTGTTGGCAGCCTTTGAAACTGGCGGTGAGTTGTACCAGCTGCCAGACCTGCCTGCGTTGCAGGCCTACTGTTGTCAGGTCGTTGCGCAGGCTACGGCCTAGCTGCCGCTGCTCTGCGGAGGAAAATAATGGTACAGCTGGATTCTATCGTGCAGCGCATCAATGCCGCTTTCGGCCCTGAAGACACAGGCATGGACGCCATTCCGCCCGAGGACGTGCAGACCCTGGGGCGGATATTTGCACAGGACAGCTACCAGGATTTTCTCCAGGACCAGATCAGCCGCCAGATCATCCGCGACTACCTGACCAACGCCGTGATCCTCGGCTTTTTGCAGGAGCAGCAACTCGGGGCCATTGCAGACCTGGTGGAGACACCGGAGTCCCGGGCCGCCCTTTCCCTGCATATGCTGATGAGTTCAGTAGAGGAGGCCGCGGACTTGCTGGTGAGCGACATCCCGCTGGAGCTCACCCCCCTCGAACCTGGCGACGACGCCCCGCCCAATATCCACCTGGTCCAGAACTGAGCCCCTCTCCCGGGGCTATGCCCTGCAGATGAACACCACCAGCGTGCCGGGCGCGGTGCTGCCCGCGGTCAGTCTGCGGTAAATTTTCGTCGCTCCCACCCCTGAACCTTTTTTTTTCTGCCTGCGAAAATTTGGCAAAGAGCCCCACCAGAACCTGTCAACCTGGGGCCTTCGTCAAAAATTTTGGCCAAAATTTGCCAAATTTGTGAAAACGACCAAAATTTTGGCGAATTCGGCATTGCTGGATTAGGTAACTCGGCTTATAACTTAAGCCGTGCCAGCTTTTTATGGCCAGGGGACGGATGGGGCCTTGGGATAAACAATACGGCCAGCCCACTCCGAAAGGGACGACAAGAAAAGAGTGAGGGGAAACAGCGATGCTGACCATAACACCGACAGCGGTTGTGGGGGAAAATCCCGGTGGGAATATCGAAGTGTTCGCGGTAATCGAGGGTAAGAAAGTCTACCTGCCCGCCGAGGCGAACTATGTCATGCAGGATCGGCGCGGGATCTGGTATTACAGCAAACGTAAACCGCGCCCGAAAGAAGGTGATTGGACTCCGAATAAAACCAGCATCGCCTGCCGCAGTGCCGAGGGCTATGTACGTGCACTGCGCACCGATCCGGTGTTGCCCTGGCTGGACACCTGCCAGCGCACCGTGCGCATGGTTGGGGACAGCGCATCGCGCCGCCCCGCCGACTGATAGCGCGCTCTTCCGATATCCTCAGGTATTGCGCTGTTAGACGGCGACTGCTGGATCGATTTCCGGTTCGGCGGTCGCCAGCCAGGCGCTGACTTCACTGCGTCGCTCGAACAGGATCTCCACCAGGCTGTGTTCCAGTTGGCGGTAGGCTTCCTGCCAGGTGCTGACGTGCATGAGCATGCTGCAGCGCTGGCGCAGGGGCATATTGGCCGGCAGGTTCAGCGGGTCCATGACCCGATTGCGAAAGCCTGAGTTCAGCACCGCCGCAATCACTTCATTGTCACGACTGTCGCGCAACTCCCCCTCGAAGCGACGCAGGGGCGGTAGCAGTTGGGCTCGACCGGGGAAGTTCGGGTCGGTAATCGCATTGTGCACCCACACAGGAAGATCGCGGGCGACCATGCGGCGATAGTCCGCTCCATTCAATTCAGCGAGATCTGGCTGGTAAACAGGCAATACCCTGCGCAGGGTCAGTTCACTGCGGCTGTGATAACCCAGGGGCGCGAACACGTCCATGCGAGCGCCAACCAGCGCCACGTGTGTCATTTGGAATTCGGACATTCCGGCCGCCCTGCCTGTTTCGTCTTTTCGTTTCAGGAATTCAAGCACATGCCTCGGATGAGCCACTAGTGAAATCCCGAGAATTCTGCAGATTTCGTGACCTGTGCACGGTATTCTACGTCGAGAACCTTTGGCTCAGCGTGACCGACTCAGCATTGGAAGCGAGCAATGACAATAGCGGGGAAAATAAACATTCTGGTAGTAGCGCTGGTGCTCGGCATGAGTGCCTTGTTGAGTGTGCTCACCGGCGTCCGTGATTATCGTCTCGCGCGCGATAACCTGGTTAACCAGTTGGTTCACCAGGTCGAGCAAAGCCGTGAACTGCCTATGTTCCTCCAGTTTGGCGACCGGGCTGGCATGGCATCGGTGCTCGAGCGACTCTCCGCTGACAACGTGGTTCGCTACGCCGTGCTCTTTGACAGCCAGTCCCGGCGTCTGCTTGCCGTACCGGAGGCTACCGCGCGCAACAGCCCGGCGCTCTCCGCTCTGCGCGGTAACAGTTCGGATACCGAGCGCACTATCGTCGATATCGATGGGCGCGGGCTGGAAACCGGTTCCGGGATTTTCTCCGCAGCAATTGGCGCGGATCGTTTTACGCACATTATTTTGCCGGTCACCTCACCGGTAAACCCGGTGAGGAAAAACCTGCAGCGCGGCGATTTTCTCCCCAGCGGCAGCGTTGTTGATCACAGCAGCTTTATTGTCGGCTACCTGCACCTGGCAGTTGGTCAGCGCGACGTGTTGCTGCAGATCCTGCCCGGACTGTTGCTGGTCTTCCTGGTTTGTCTGCTTATCGCCGCGCTGGCCCTCGGCCTGAGCCTGATGCTGACCCGGCGTATCACCTCGCCCATCGCCAGCCTGGCCAGGGCGGCGGACGTGATCGCCTCGGGTGGAATGCAGGAGCCGGTGAGGGTCAAGGGCAGCGATGAATTGCAGGAAATTGCCAAGATCTTCAACGGGGTAATCACCGGGGTCACGGAATACAAGCAGCGCATGGACGCCGATCACCACCTGCTCAGCATGAAGGTGGAGGAGCGCAACGCGCAGCTCTCCAAGCGCAACGAAGAGCTCAATCGCGCTGTGGAGCAGGTCACCAGGGCGCGCAACCGGCTGCATCACCTCGCCTACTACGATGGGCTGACGGCGCTGCCCAACCGGCGCCTGTTTACCGAGCAACTCGGCCTGCTGCTGAAGCTGATGCAGCGCAACCAGGGTTCGCTGGCGGTGCTGTTTCTCGACCTGGACAACTTCAAGCGCATCAACGACTCACTCGGCCACAGCTCCGGCGATATACTCCTGCGCGAGGTCGGGGAGCGCCTGACTGGCTGTGTCCGCAGCAGCGACATCGTTGCCTACAACGCGGACCCGGTTTCGCAGATCGATGTTTCACGTATTGGTGGCGACGAGTTTACCGTGGTGCTCAACGAGGTCGACGACCTGGAATCCGCTGGTATGGTTGCCCGGCGCCTCATGGAAGCGCTTTCCGAGCCGCTGATAATTCACGGTCACGAACTGGTAGTCACCTGCAGTATCGGCATCGCGATCGCACCCCTGCATGCGGAGGATGTCGAGGGCTTGCTGCGCTGCGCCGACACGGCGATGTATCGCGCGAAGCAGAAGGGACGCAACCACTACCTTATATATGACAGCTCCATGGACGAGGCGGGCATCGAGCGCCTGACCATGGAAAACGAGCTGCGCAAGGCGGTCGAGCGCGGCACGATGGAATTGCATTATCAGCCCCAGGTAGACAGCCACAGCGGTTCGGTCGTCGGCGCTGAGGCCCTGGTGCGCTGGTCCGACCCGGAGCTGGGCATCATCCCGCCAGAGCAGTTCATTCCCATTGCCGAGGAAATGGGCCTGATTTCTGAAATCGGCGAGATGGTAGTGCGCAAGGCCTGCCAGCAGATACGCGAATTCGGCAAGCGCGGGCGGAAACTGCCGCGGGTTTCCGTCAACGTGTCTGCCCTGCAATTCAGCCCCGCGTTCATCGAGGTTATCCGCACGGTTCTGCGGGAAACCGGTGTATCCCCGGGGTCCCTGCAACTGGAGGTCACCGAGGGCGTGTTGATGAGTGACGTCACGTCTTCGGTCGCGGCGCTGCATGAGTTGCGGGAAATGGGTGTCGGACTGGCCATAGATGATTTTGGCACCGGCTATTGTTCCCTGAATTACCTCAGCCAGTTTCCCCTCGACGAATTGAAGGTCGACCGCAACTTTGTCGTCAACGCCGTATCGAGTGAGCAGGGCGGTAGCCTGGTGAAAGGGATCATCGCGCTGGCCCGCAGTCTCGGTCTGAAACCGGTTGCGGAGGGAGTGGAGACGCGTGAGCAGTTCCGCTTCCTCACCCGCAACGGCGCCCATGTGATCCAGGGCTACCTGTTCAGCAAGCCGGTGCCGGCGGAGGAACTGGAAGCCCTGCTGACGCCCTGGCACTACGCCGACTACGTGCAGAAGCTCGATGCAGAAGACGAACCGGCGAACAACCTCAACGCCCTGAGCTAGCCGCCCCGGGCCCGGGGCTCCGCCGTCACTACTGGGATTCGACCAGGTTCAGCTTGAAACTGTGCTGCTCTTCCCCGCGTCGGGTCTTGATGGTGACCTCGTCACCGGGCTGGAAGCGCTCCAGCGCCGTGTAGTAGTCGTCGCTGTTCTTGACCCGTTCGCCAGCGACATGAGTGATCACGTCGCCAAGTTCGATCTTGCGCATGGAAACCTGCCGCGCGCCCTGCATGCCGGCCTGGGCTGCGGGCAAGCCCGGATAGACATGCACGACGGGCACGCCGTCGATCCGGTTGCGCCGGATCCAGTTGTCGCTGGCCAGTTCCACACCGATGATCGGGTGCAGCACCCTGCCGTAGGCAATCAGCTGCGGCACGACATCGCGCACGGTGTTGACGGGGATGGCGAAGCCGATGCCGGCGCTGGCTCCGGAGGGACTGTAGATCGCGGTATTCACACCGACCAGCTGGCCCAGGGAGTTGAGCAGTGGGCCGCCGGAGTTGCCGGGGTTGATGGCGGCGTCAGTCTGGATGACGCCGCGGATGGTACGGCCGCTCGGCGCCGGAATTTCCCGGCCGAGTGCGCTGACGATACCCGTGGTGAGTGTTGTGTCGAGGCCGAAGGGATTGCCGATGGCGAGCACCTTGCGGCCGACTGACAGCTCCGAGGAGTCACCGAGCGGGAGGCTTTGCAGGTCCGCTGGCGGTTCCTTCATGCGCAGCACCGCGAGATCCTTCTCCGGTGCGACACCGATGACCTCTGCCTCGTAATCCTGGCGGTCCGGCAGGGTCACGATGAGCCGGTCTGCCCCCGCGATGACGTGGAAGTTGGTGACCACCAGCCCGCTCTTGTCCCAGATGAAACCGCTGCCGGCGCCGCGCGGGATCTCCTGGACATTGAGGGTGAAGGGCACCCGGCGCAGCGCGGTGTTGGTGACGTAGACCACCGCCGGGCTCGCCTGGCTGAAGATTTCCGTCGAGTTGGCTTCGTCGTCGGTGGCAAAGCTCAGGTAGTCGGGGGCAGCCAGCGTCGGCGGGGCCTGGGCGAGGAGCGAACAGGCCAGTAGTGCCGCGGTGAGTATTTTCCGGGAGGTCATGATCTCGCTCAGGGCATCCGCTGCAGGGCCTGGATCCGGTCCTCCAGCGGTGGGTGGGTGCGCAGGAGAGCCTTGAGGCCATCCTTTACCTGTTCGCTGATACCGAACGCCGTCAGCTCGCCGGGCAGGTCCTGGGGCAGGCCCTGTTCCTGGCGCAGGCGCTCCAGGGCGGCGATCATGTGGCGTGGACGGGTCAGGCTGGCGCCGGCCTCGTCGGCGCGGTATTCCCGGCGCCGGCTGAACCAGCAGACGATCATGCTGGCGAGGAAGCCCAGCAGCAGTTCGGCGACAAAAGTCACGATATAAAAGCCGATACCGAAGCCGCGCTCGGTCTTGAAAACTACACGGTCGATGGTGTGGCCGATGATGCGGGCGAGGAACATCACGAAGGTGTTCACCACGCCCTGGATCAGGGTCAGGGTAACCATGTCGCCGTTGGCCACGTGGCCGATCTCGTGGCCCAGTACCGCGCGGATCTCATCCTCGTTAAAGCGGGCCAGCATGCCGTCGCTGACCGCCACCAGCGCCGCGTTGCGATTCCAGCCGGTGGCGAAGGCGTTGGCGGCCTGGGAGGGGAAGATGCCCACCTCGGGCATGCCGATACCGGCCTCCCGGGCCAGGGATTCCACCGTTTCCAGCAGCCACTGCTCACTGCGGTTGCGCGGTTGCTCGATGATGTAGGCGCCGGTACCGCGCTTGGCCATCCACTTGGACAGGAACAGCGAGATGAACGCGCCGCCAAAGCCGAACAGCGCACAGAACACGAGCAGCGCCGACAGGTTCAGGTCGACCCCGTTGGCGGCCAGGATCCCCTGCAGGCCGAGCAGGTTGAACACGATACTGACCAGAAGCAGCACCGCGAGGTTGGTGGCGAGGAAAAGCAGGATGCGCATGGCGATTTGTCTCAGCTGGGTTGATCGGCGGATTCGACAACGGCTTCCGGGGCTGGTTCCGCGGCCGGCACCTCCTCGAGGCCGGGCAGGGGCACCTGGCTCGACTCGATGACCGGCTCCCCGCGCTCGGACAGTTCCGCCGCTGCGACCCGGCCGCGCAGGTCGACATCCTTGGCGGACAGTTCAAACAGGGTGTTGACTGCTTCGTCCTCGTGGCGCGCCCGGTGGACGGCCCGTGGGTCCTGGCCGCTCACCCATTGCCTGGACTTGCCCCAGTAGTGGCCGTGCTGGTTGCGGATGACATAAACCTCACTCATGGTGCGTGATTTCCTCGGTGGCCGCGGCGCGGCAGTGCTATTGGATCTGTCTGAAATGGGGTCATTGGCGCCAGGTTCAACCCAGCAGGAAGTCCTTGGCCTGATTGATCTTGGCCGCCAGGTAGTCGTTGCCGCCGCGGTCGGGGTGGAGCTTCTGGATCAGCTTGCGGTGGGCGGCGACGATCTCCTCGTCGGTGGCATCCGCGCCCAGCCCGAGGATGGCCAGGGCCTCTTCCCGGTTGATACCGCCAGGGGCTGACTGCTGCCCGCTGCTGCCGCCGCCCGGGGTAGCTCCCGGAAAGCGCTGCTCGAGGTAGCTCAACAGCAGCTGGAGTGAGTCCTGGTCGCGCTGCTGGCACCAGTCGCACAGGGAATCGAGCTGCTGCTGGTCCATGTCGTCGAGGCGCCAGCCCTTGAAGCTTCCCTCGAGTACCTCGCCGCTGAGCTTGCCGCTGTCGTGGTCCAGTTGCATGCGCAGCAGGTCGGTGCTGACAGTCGAACTCTGACCCGGGCTGGGGCTGGAGCGGCTGAAATGGCTGGCCAGCATCGGGAACATACGTACCAGCACGGGTGCCAGTTGCCGCAGCGCCAGCAGCAGTGCGGTGGCCGCGACGCCGATCCAGTGCATCTTCCCCATGACGGCCAGCACGAGGACCACGCCCGCGGTGATACCGAGGGCGAGCTTGATGTACTCGCCGCGGCGCTTGTGCGGGGGGGCGGTCTGGGCACGCCGGATGAGAATATAGAGTGCCGCGGCAATCGCCGCGATCAGAATTAGACGGGGCACGTCACCCTCAGTGCTTCAATTGTTGCAGCAGGAGTTTAGCACTCTCGTTGCCCTGTTTCTCCAGTGCTGTCAGCCCGCCCGAGGCGTAGCTCGCCACCGCGCCGAGGAGGGCGGCCAGGGTGGCTGCGCTGCGCCGGTCGAAGCTGGCCCACGCGCCGCCGCTGAGCCGGGCCATGCTGCGGAAACAGCTTTCGGCATTCGCCAGCCGGCCCTCCTGGAAAATGAACAGTGGCAGCCTGAGCAGGCCGCATTGCCCGGCCAGCTGGCAGAGGGTGTCGGGGTTTTCCTCCAGCGCGTCGCCGATAAAGACCAGCGCCTGGATTTTTCCCTGGCCGTGCTCGCGCAGCGCATGGCGCAGCAGGCGCTCGATTTGCGTATGGCCGCCCTCGCAGCTGACCTTGCCCATGCTGCGGCTGATCTGCTGCCAATCGTTGGTCCAGGCACTGGCCCTGAATTCACCGAAGCCGCGGTAGTAGCAGAGCTGGACACTGAGTTTGTCGCCGACGGCGCGGAACATCTCCTGCTGCAGGTGGCTGGCCTGGTCCCAGGTGGGTTGGCGGCTGGCTGTGGCGTCAAGGCAGAAAAGCAGGCGGGCCCGGGAGCCCTGGAACAGGCTTATGTTCCTGCTCTGTTGCAGGAATCGGTCGATTTCGGTACTCGATGAGCGGCGCGTCGGGAGTTTTGCCATGGGGTGCCGCGCCGCCAGTTGCGGCCGTCAGTGTGTTTGCCTGCTGTCCAGTTTACCAATCTGCGCCAGTTCTGCCAGGTAGTGGCGGCGGGCGGCCAGTTCGTCGATGGCGGCCTGCAGCTCACCAGCCGAGATTGCCTGTCTGTCTATATCACTGACAAGCTGCCAGAGTTTGCGGCTGCACAGCTCGCGGGCGTCGAATTCTTGTGTTGCTATCATTGTCATGTCTATCTTCTTCCATCTGCGGCGCAGTTGTCGTCGGCGCCATTCGAGTCAGCCTAGTCACACTCTGTGACACCCTTGTGACGCGGTGAGTTCAATATTCACACTCACTGCGGGTGGCTTGAGGCCTGGCCGGTGCGCTTGAATTCCTTGTCAGCGCCTTGTCTACTGTAAGCAACGACAAACGGATTGCAATGCCATTGCCTGGAATTGCTGGAGATTTCGCTATGAGCCTGTTCGACATAAGACGTAAACACCTGATGCCCGATGCGCATTCAGCACTGCCCGGGAGAGCGGAGGCAATGCCGGTCCCCGCGAGTCACTTCGTCAACGGCAATCCCATGCGCGGTCCTTTCCCGGAGGGCATGGAAATGGCCATGTTCGGCATGGGCTGCTTCTGGGGAGTGGAGCGCAAGTTCTGGCAACTGCCGGGCGTATTTACCACCGCGGCAGGCTACGCCGCGGGGTTTACCCCCAACGCCACCTACCAGGAGGTGTGCAGCGGCATGACCGGTCACAACGAGGTGGTGCAGGTGGTCTTCGACCCGGCGAAAATCAGCTACGCCGAGTTGCTCAAGGCCTTCTGGGAAGGGCACGACCCGACCCAGGGCATGCGCCAGGGCAATGATCTTGGCACCCAGTACCGCTCGGGTATCTACACCTTTGGTGAAGAGCAGGCAGCCGCGGCGCAGGCATCGAAAATTGCCTTCCAGGCGGCCCTGAGCGCCGCCGGTTACGGCGAGATCACCACCGAGATACTGGCGGCTCCGCCGTTCTATTACGCGGAGGAGTACCACCAGCAGTACCTGGCGAAAAACCCGGGTGGTTACTGCGGCCTCGGCGGCACCGGGGTGGGCTGCCCCGAGGGTGTGGTTGCCAGCTGAGGCGGTTAGAACAGTCTCGCCAGCAGGGCGCCGACTGCGTTCTCCACCCGCAGGATGCGCGGGCCGAGACTGACGGCCTCGCAGCCCGCCTGTTGCAGCATTTCCACTTCGTAGGGAATAAAGCCGCCCTCGGGGCCGATGGCGAGCAGGACTGCGCCGGGAATGTCCCGCGGGCAGGGGGGATGAGCACCGGGATGGGCTACCAGGCCGCGCCTGCCGGCCAACAGGCCGGGGAGGGTGTCCTCGACGAAAGGCTTGAAGCGCCGCTGCAGGTGGACCTGCGGCAGCACCGTGTCCCGCGACTGCTCCAGCCCTTGCAACAGGTAGTGGTGAATCGTCGCGGTTTCCAGCGCGGGGGTCTGCCAGTAGCTCTTTTCCACCCGCCAGCTATTGATCAGGTGCAGCTCAGCGACGCCCAGTTCGGCTGCAGTGCGGATGATCCGCCTGAGCATTTTCGGCCGCGGCAGGGCCAGCACCAGGGTCAGCGGCAGTTTGGCCGGTGGCGGGGTGTGCAGCGCGGGTTGTAGCAGGGCGTGGTCGGCCTCGCAGGAGACAATGGTGGCCTCGCCCATCAGCCCGCCGACTTCGCCGACCCGCAGCGTATCCCCGGCCCCCTTGCGGTGCACCTCGCGAATGTGGGTCAGGCGTTGATCGGTCACCCGCAGCAGCCCGCTGGCGTCCAGTTCGCCGGCCTCGAACAGCAGCAGGTTCACCGTCGGGTCAGCCCACCCAGAGGTCGTAGTCGTCGGCGCCGGTGACTTCGCCCTCGACGAAATCCCCCGGTTGCAGGTCGCTGGCGCCATCGAGGTAGACCTTGCCGTCGATCTCCGGCGCATCGCCCATGGAGCGGCCGATGGCGCCCTGCTCGTCGACCTCGTCGATCAGTACTTCGATGGTGGAGCCGATTTTCTCCTGCAGTTTTTCCGCACTGATCTGCTGCTGCAGTTCCATGAAGCGCTCCCAGCGTTCCTGCTTCACTGCCTCCGGCACATGGTCGGGCAGGTCGTTGGCGGCGGCACCTTTCACCGGCGAGTACTGGAAGCAGCCGACCCGGTCCAGGCGGGCCTCCTTGAGGAAGTCGAGCAGTTCCTGGAATTCCGCCTCGGTCTCGCCGGGGTAGCCGACGATGAAAGTGCTGCGCAGGGTGATGTCCGGGCAGACCTGCCGCCAGGCGCGGATGCGGTCGAGGGACTTCTCCGCCGCGGCGGGGCGCTTCATGCGCTTCAGGACCGCCGGGCTGCCGTGCTGCAGGGGGATGTCGAGGTAGGGCAGGATTTTCTTCTCCGCCATCAGCGGGATGACGTCGTCGACATGGGGGTAGGGGTAGACGTAGTGCAGGCGCACCCAGATGCCGAACTCCCCGAGCGCCTCGCACAGTTCGTACATGCGGGTCTTCAGCGGCCGCCCCTGCCAGAAGCCGGTGCGGTACTTGAGGTCCACGCCGTAGGCGCTGGTGTCCTGGGAGATCACCAGCAGCTCGCGCACACCGGCCTTGACCAGCCGCTCGGCCTCGTCCATGACCTCGCCGATAGGGCGGCTGACCAGATCGCCGCGCATGGCGGGAATGATGCAGAACTTGCAGCGGTGGTTGCAGCCCTCGGAGATCTTCAGGTAGGCATAGTGGCGGGGGGTGAGCTTGACGCCCTGGGGCGGTACCAGGTCGACGAAGGGGTCGTGCTTGCCGGTCGGCGGCACGAACTGGTGCACCGCGCCCACCACTTCCTCGTAGGCCGCCGGCCCGGTCACCGACAGCACCTTGGGGTGCAGCTGCTGGATGGTCGCGGCGTCATCGCCCTTGCCCATGCAGCCGGTGACGATCACCTTGCCGTTTTCGCTGATCGCCTCGCCGATGGCGTCGAGGGATTCCTGCTTGGCGCTGTCGATGAAGCCGCAGGTGTTGACCACCACCACTTCGGCGTCCTCGTAGCTGGGCACGATTTCGTAGCCGTCCATTTTCAGCTGGGTGAGGATGCGCTCCGAGTCCACCAGGGCTTTGGGGCAACCCAGGCTGATGAAGCCTACTTTCTGTTTGCCGGTGTCTGTCATGTCAGTGTACGAGGGGGCGGGAGGGGCGCGCATTGTACCGCAGGGGCCTGAACTACCGCCAAACCTGAAGTTCGTTGATATTTACCAGGTGCACGGTTCGGCGTAGGCCGGCGTACACCAGATACTTGCTGCTGAAACACGCCAAACAGCGCACATCCATGTGCAGGCTCGAGCGGCGGCGTCCTGTCGCCTAACGGTTTCAGCAGCAAGTATCTGATGCACGCCTACCGCGTCCGGTGCAGTGCCAGGAACGGCGCTTTAAAACCGCCTCTGCTCACCAGCCGCATAGCTGTTTACCCGCAACTCCCCCCGCAACAGCCCCAGCAGGGCAATCGCATCCTCCCGGTTGAGAAACTCGCCAATCCGCACCTGCTGCTCCGCGTCGTGCAGGGCCAGGGCGGGGCATTCCCAGGGGTGTTGCTCGGTTTCTACCGCGATGCCGGTGCGCGCCCGCGGCAGCTGCCAGCTTTCACGGGGGTAGAGGTAGCCTTTCTCGATTCGCACACAGTCTTCATCGAGGGTGATCACGTGGCGGTATTGCAGCTTCCATTGGACATAATAGAGGGCGGAGCCCAGGCCGAGCATCTCGATGCCGGCGAAAGGCAGGATCGGCCAGGCGCCGATCAGGGTAAAGCCGACGGCAATGCCGAGGGAGGGGATGCTGAGCGCCAGCAGGACATACAGGTTGGCGCGCCAGCTCTGCGACGAGTTGGGCCGGGCGATAATGATCAGGCCGGACTGGCTGCGGGAGCTTGAGACCACGTTTGAACCCTCGATCCCTGTTATTGGACTGAGTCTAGTGAATTTCCCCCGGGTCGACTAGCATCCTGCACAGGGCAATGCAGGACGGGAAAATGAACGAGCAACTGACAATCGAAGCAGCGGAACTGTCTGCTGACAGCGGCACCATCATCGTCGACTGCCGCTTTGACCTGGCGGACCCCGAGGCCGGCCACCGCGCTTTTCTCGAGGGCCACATCCCCGGCGCCCACTACCTGCATCTCAATCGCGACCTGTCCGGGCCGCTGGGTACTCACGGCGGGCGCCACCCCCTGCCGGCCCCGGCAGACTTTGCCGCCACCCTGGCCCGGCTGGGGATCGGCCCGGACACCGCCGTGGTCGCCTACGACGCCTCCCGCTTTGCCTACGCCGCCCGCCTCTGGTGGATGATGCGCAGCCTGGGCTATCGCCCGCCGCGGCTGCTGAACGGGGGCTATTCCGCCTGGCTGGCCGCCGGGTATCCCGTCGAAGCCGGCGAGCCGGCGGCAGCGGCGGCAGTCGAGGCGCCCGGGGCAGTGGAATTTCGCGCGGTCTGCAGCATCGATGCACTGCCCGGCCTGCAGGCTGGCGGCGCCCTGCTGGTGGACTCCCGGGAAGCGGCCCGCTACCGCGGTGAAGTGGAACCCATAGACCCCGTGGCGGGGCACATCCCCGGGGCCGTCAACCGGCCCTGGCAGGGCGTCACCGACGACACGGGCCGCCTGCGCGATGCAGACGGTTTGCGGGAGCACTGGGGCGATGCCCTGGAGGCGCCGCAACTGGTGGTCTACTGTGGCTCGGGAGTCACCGCCTGCGCCAACCTGTTCTCGCTGGCCCGGCTCGGGCGCGAAGACGCGATTCTGTATGCCGGGAGCTGGAGCGACTGGTGTAGTTATCTCTGATAAGCGATTGCAAGAGGTAATAACCCGGAATTACGTGTGGGCGCTGGAAGCGAGTACGGCTGTCACCGGCCGATGGAAGCGTTAGGCGACAGGATGTCGCCGCTCGAGCCTGCACAGGGATGTGCGCTTCTTGGCGATCTTCTAGCGGCCGGTGACAGCCGTACTCGCCTGCTCCAGGCCCAACCGAGCATTGGTAATACACCACGCCAGCCGGGCTAGAGCCCAGCCCCCAGCTACGTTAAAATGCGCGCCCGAAATTCGCACTGCCGAGCCAAGCCATGCTGGAAATCAACCCCCTGCTGCAGACCCTGAAAGATATCGAGGCACGCACCGACGTGCTTAGGGGGTATCTTTGACTTCGCCAATCGCAAGGACCGGCTGGCGGAAGTAGAGCTCGAACTGGCTGAACCCGGGGTCTGGGACGATCCCGAGCGGGCCCAGGAACTGGGCCGCGAGCGCGCCTCCCTGGAGGTCGTGGTCAACACCATCGAAGAACTGGACAGCGGCCGGGGCGACGCCGCCGACCTGCTGGAAATGGCCGCCGCCGAGGACGATGAAGCCACGGTGGAGGAAGTCCGGGCAGATATCGACAGCCTGCTGAAGTCACTGGAGCAACTCGAGTTCCGCCGCATGTTCGCCGGCGAGAACGACCCCAACAACGCCTATCTCGACATCCAGGCCGGTTCCGGTGGCACCGAGGCCCAGGACTGGGCGGAGATGCTGCTGCGCATGTACCTGCGCTGGGGCGAGTCGCACGGCTTCAAGACCACCCTGGAGGAAGCCTCCGCGGGTGACGTCGCCGGTATCAAGAGTGCCACCATCCACTTCGAGGGCGAGTACGCCTTCGGCTGGCTGCGCACCGAGACCGGGGTGCACCGCCTGGTGCGCAAATCGCCCTTCGATTCCGGCAACCGTCGCCACACCTCCTTCAGCTCGGTGTTCGTATCGCCGGAGATCGACGACAACATCGAGATCGAGGTGGACAAGTCCCAGGTGCGCGAAGACACCTACCGCGCCTCCGGCGCCGGCGGCCAGCACGTCAACAAGACCGATTCCGCGGTGCGCCTGACCCACATCGAGAGCGGCATCGTGGTGGCCTGCCAGAGCGAGCGCTCGCAGCACCAGAACCGCGACAAGGCCTGGAAGATGCTGCGCGCGCGCCTCTACGAACAGGAAATCCTCAAGCGCAACGCCGAGAAGCAGGCGATGGAAGACAGCAAGTCGGACATCGGCTGGGGCAGCCAGATCCGCTCCTACGTGCTCGATGATCAGCGGATCAAGGACCTGCGCACCAACGTCCAGACCAGCAACTGCCAGGCTGTGCTGGACGGCGATCTCGACGACTTTATCGAGGCGTCACTGAAAAGCGGGCTTTGAGCGCCTGCCCACCAGTGAGCCTCACCCGGTGAGCGAAAACTGCCCCCGAGCGGGCAATCACTAGCAGATTCAGGAGCAACCATGAGCGAGGCCAGTGGGGCCCAGCCCCAGGACGAAAACAAGCTGATCGCAGAGCGACGCGCCAAACTCGCGGCCATTCGCGAACAGCGCAATGCGTTTCCCAACGATTTTCGCCGCACGGCGGAGGCGGGCGAACTGCAGGCGCGCTACGCGGACAAGAGCAAGGAAGAACTGGAGGCCGCCGACGAGCACTACGCGGTAGCCGGCCGCCTGACCCGCAACCGCGGCGCCTTTCTGCTGATCCAGGACGGTTCGGATTCCATCCAGCTTTACATCGACCGCAAGGGCCTCGACGAAACCACGCTGGCCGATATCAAGGGCTGGGACCTCGGCGATATCGTCGCCGCCAGCGGCCCCATCCACAAGTCGGGCAAGGGCGATCTCTACATCAACATGCAGGAAGCGCAGCTGCTGACCAAGGCCCTGCGTCCGCTGCCGGACAAGTACCACGGCCTCGCCGACCAGGAGATGCGCTACCGCCAGCGCTATGTGGACCTGATCGTCAACCCGGAGTCGCGGGATGTGTTCCGCACCCGCTCCGCGATCATTACCTTCATCCGCGACTACATGAACCGCCGCGCCTTCATGGAGGTGGAAACGCCGATGATGCAGGTGATCCCCGGCGGCGCGGCGGCCAAGCCCTTCGTCACTCATCACAATGCGCTGGACCTGGACATGTACCTGCGCATCGCCCCCGAACTCTACCTGAAGCGGCTGGTAGTGGGCGGCTTCGAACGGGTCTACGAGATCAATCGCAACTTCCGCAACGAGGGCCTGTCGACCCGGCACAACCCCGAGTTCACCATGCTCGAGTTCTACTGGGCCTACGCCGATTACAAGGACGCCATGGACCTCACCGAGGACATGCTGCGCGAGCTGGCCACCACGGTACTGGGCAGCAGCACGGTGAACTACCAGGGCAGCGAATACGACTTCGCCAGGCCCTTCACCCGCATGTCCGTGTTCGATTCCATCCTGCACTACAACCCCGACATCAGCGCCGAGCGGCTTGCCGACGAGAGCGCCGCACGGGAGATTGCCAAAGGCCTCGGCATTGAGCTGAAGGACAGCTGGGGCCTGGGTAAGGTGCAGATCGAGATATTCGAGAAAACCGTCGAGCACCTGCTCGACCAGCCCACCTTTATTACTGCCTACCCGACGGAAGTCTCACCGCTGGCGCGGCGCAGCGACGACGATCCCTTCGTCACCGACCGCTTCGAGTTTTTCGTCGGTGGCCGCGAGATCGCCAACGGCTTCTCCGAGCTCAACGACGCCGAGGACCAGGCCGAGCGTTTCCGCGCCCAGGTGGCGGAGAAGGACGCCGGTGACGAGGAGGCCATGCACTTCGACGCCGACTATATCCGCGCCCTGGAATACGGCCTGCCGCCGACCGCCGGCGAGGGCATCGGCATCGATCGACTTGTGATGCTGCTCACAGATTCGCCCTCCATCCGCGACGTTCTCCTGTTCCCGCACATGCGCCCCGAGTAAAGCTATGTTAAACCGGGTCTGGCGGCGTGTTGCCGCCAAACCTATTAAGCTACACTCAAGCACAGAACGTAGAAGAGGACGGCCCCTTGCGCTGCAGATTTCCCGACTGGCGAGCCCTGGCGCTGGCCCTGACCCTGCTCCAGGGGTGCGCCCAGGCGGTGCAAACCGAGCCGGACGAAGCTGCCCCGGCCGTCCCCGCCGCCGGGGAGATTCATCTCAACCTGCCCCAGCAGGGCGCCTGCGACTGCCCGCAGGTCAATCAGGGTGCGGATTACACCTTCTTTGAAAAAGGCGTCGATACCCTGGCCCTGGGGAATTTCCAGGAGGCGGTGCAGTATTTCCAGCGCTACCAGCGGCTGGAGAACTCCCCCGAGGCGCAGTGGGAGGGCGAGATCGCCCAGGCTTACGTGGGTACGCTTGTCATGAACCCCCAGCGCGACACCGCGGCGGCGCGCAGCGCCTTCAACCGGCTGAACAAAGAGGAGTGGCGCGCGATGCAGTTGCACCCGCAGGCCCTGTTGCTGCGCCAGGCGCTGGCCAATTTCCTCGTCGAGCTGAAAAACAGTACGGATGCGAGCAAGGAAATTTCCGCGCTTCAGGCGGATCTAGCCAAGCGCGAGGAAACCATCAAGCGTCTGCGGGAACTGACGCTGGGGCAGAAGGGAGCCTCACAGTAAAGGTGGCACCCTGCCCCGGGGCGCTCTCGACCCGGATGTTACCCCCCATCAACTCGCAGAAATCCCGGCAAATCGCCAGCCCGAGGCCGGTGCCGCCATAGTTGGCACTGGTCGATGCATCGGCTTGTACAAAGGCTTCGAAGACCCGGTTCTGCTGCTCGCTATCCATGCCTATCCCGGTGTCGCTGACGGCGATCTCGATCCAGCCGCTGTCGTTCTCGGCGACTCTGGCCAGTACGCTGATGATGCCGCCCTCGGTAAACTTGCAGGCGTTGCTGAGCAGGTTGGTGAAGATCTGCCGGAACTTGCTGGCGTCGTTGTGCAGCCCGGGCAGTACCGAGAAATCGCTTTTCACCAGCGTGTTTTCCCGTTCCCGCAGTTGCGGTGCAATTACCTCGCAGGCTTCCTCGAGGATGTTGCCCGGCAGGAAGTCCTCGCAGTGCAGGGACATTTTCCCGGTCTCGATCTTCGACAGGTCGAGGATGTCGTTGATCAGTGCCAGCAGCTGGCGGCCGGAGCGGATGATCTTGTCCAGGTCCAGCTGGAATTGCCCCCGGTCGACCTCCCCCGGGTCGGAGAGCTCGTCGTGGAGCATTTCCGAGTAGCCGATGATCGCGTTTAAGGGGGTGCGCAGCTCGTGGGAGACGTTGGCGAGGAAGATACTCTTGGCGGCGTTGGCCTCGTCGGCGGAGTCGCGGGCCTGGCTGACCTCGAACATGGCGTTGCGCAGTTTCTCCGACATCTCGTTGAAAGCCTTGGCCAGGTCGCCCAGTTCGCCGGTGTCGTCGATCACGTCGATGCGGTAGCTGAGGTCGCCGCTGCCGAGGCGCTGGGCGCCCTTTTTCAGGCGCTTCAGCGACTTGTTGGTATAGCGTACCAGGACGAAGCCGAGTATCGCGGTGAGCACGATGGAGGCGACGAAGCCGAGCAGGGTGATGCGGTCGGTGAGGGCGATGGTGCGGTCGATGATGGCGGCCCGTTGCACGGCGATGAAGGCCTGGTGCTGCTCCAGTTCCTTGAGCTTCTGGCTGGCCTCGAGGTAGGACAGCGGGTCGTCGGCGTCGGCCCGGTAATCCGGGTCGTTGTAGTTGTTGTAGAAATCCTCCCACTGGTCGAGCAACTCGCCACTTGCCGCCTGCAGGCGCGCGTAGTGCTCGCGGGTAACGTTGCGGCTGAGCTTGCCCATCTGCTCGATCAGGCTGCGGGTCTCGTCGAGTTGCCCCTTGGCACGCTGGAATTCCTCTTCGTCCAGCTGGTCGCCGGTATTGTCGCGAATGGTGGAGAGTACCAGAACGGTCTGCCGCTGCTCGTTGATCAGGCGCTCGATCTCGGCGGACAGCTGGGCGGCGGTCACCGACTTGCGGTAGGCGATCATGCTCTCGTTCCGCGCCACGCTGCCCCAGAAATGGGTGCCCACGTTGATCGCGAACAGGATCAGGATGGTAACCAGCGATAGGGTTAGGCGACGGCGCAGGCTCATGTCGTGGATGCGGGCCGCGGCCCTCAGTGCTCCCCGCGCAGTTTGTTGATCTTGGCTACCAGTTCGGGAAAATCGATGGGCTTGGTGGCGTACTCGCAGCAACCTGCTTCCATGGCACTTTTGCGATCATCGGCCGAGGCGTGGGCGGTCAGGGCGATGATGGGGATGGTCGCCGTGCGGCTGTCCTCGCGGGCCTTGCGGCAGGCGGTCCAGCCATCCATGATCGGCAGGTTCATGTCCATCAGGACCACGGCGGGCTGGGCCTCGCGCATCTTTTCCAGCGCCTGCTCGCCATTTTCGGCGGTGATGACTTCCAGCCCGGCGCGGGTCAGGCGCCGCACCAGCATGTCGCGATTGAGCTCGTTGTCCTCGACCAGCAGGATCGGGCTACTCATCAGGCTTCTCCCAACAGACGGTGTACCAGCAGGGCCTCGTTGATCCCTTTTACCCGCAGGGGTTCGTCCATGGCCTCGGTGCGGTAGTTTTCCCTGAGCGCTGCCAGGGTGCTGTCGGCGATCAGGATATCGCCGCCGGCGGTGGCGTCCTCGATCCGCGAGGTGACGTTCATCGGGTGGCCGACAAAGCCGTACTTGCTGCGCCGCTCGGAGCCGATATTGCCGGCGATCACGTCGCCGGTGTTCAGGGCGATGCCGGTCTGGATTTCCGGCAGCCCGTCCTCCCGGTTGAGGCGGTTGATCTCATCCATGGCCGCCTGCATCTCCAGGGCGCAGCGGGCGGCCCGGTCGGCGTCGTCATCGCGCCGCTGGGGGGCGCCGAACACGGCCAGGATGGCGTCGCCGATAAACTCGTCGATGGTGCCCTGGTGGGCCATGATGATGTCGGTCATCGCCGCCAGGTAGCGGTTGATCAGCGTCACCACCTGGGCGGGCGCGAGGTTCTCGACCATGGTGGTGAAGCCGCGAATATCCGCCATCATGATGGTCACCCGGCGCAGGTCGCCGCCCAGCTCCAGTCCCTCGGGGCGCTCCAGGATGTCGGTGACGATCTCGTCGGAGAGGTAGCGGCCAAAGGTGGCGCGGATGAACTTCTCGTTGCGCTCCAGCTGCTGCCGGTAGAGCTCCTCGCGGTCGTGCCAGCGCTTGCGCTCGATGCCCGCCTTGATGCGGGCCTGCAGCAGCACCGGGTTGAAGGGCTTGAACAGGTAGTCGTCGGCGCCGGCCTCGATGCACTCGATGATGCCGTCCATGTCCTGGCGCCCGGAAATGACGATCACCGGGGTGGCGCGCCAGTCGGGGTGCTCCTTGATCCGGCGCAGTACCTCGCGGCCGTCCATGTCCGGCATCATCAGGTCCAGCAAGACCACGTCGACATCCGCCTGCTCCAGGGTGCGCAGTGCCTCGCCCCCACCGGAGGCGGTGACCACCATGTGGCCCGAGCGCGACAGGTAGCGGGCGACCAGTTCGCGGTTCTCCTGCAGGTCGTCCACGGCGAGGATGAATCCCGGTTCGCTGGCGATCTGCCGGTCGTTGCCTTCGCTGCCGGACTCCGCCGTCTCGCCCTCGTCCTCATTGGCTGCCTGTGCGGCGCGCAGCAGGCGGGTAAGCGCTGCGTCGAGCTCGCCCTGTTGCGGACCGATGTCCTCGCGGAGCATTTCTCCGTAGCCCTGCAGGGCGGAAAGGATATTGCGCAACTCGTGGCGATCGACAGACTCCCGGGCCAGCAGGCGGTCGAGACGCAGGGAACTTTCAAACAACTTGGAGAAGTCCTCGTGGGCACTCCTGTCCAGTTCCCCGACATGGCGCTGGTAGATTTCTCTCAGCTCTGCGGTGGCGCGCAGCAGAAGATCGCTCCAGGGGCTGGCATTGGCTGTGATTCGGGACGTCACTGGCGCGGCTTGTCCTTGGTATCCGGCGTGCTGGCAGTATAGCGACCCTGGCCCGCCAAGTGTATTGTGCTGCTGCGCGTTGCCGGGCAGGGCGGCGGCATATTTTCTCCAGCAAAGGTGCGAAACCCTGAAACTTTGGGTTACTATTGCTGACAGAGCCCCGAAGGATCAGAAAAAGGATCAGGTGCGTTGATGTTGCAGCAAGTAGAACTCTTCCAGGGCCTCAGTAGCGAGGAACTGGAGGCGCTGGCGGCCAGCAGTACCAGTCGTGCATTCCCCAAGAATACCGTAGTTATCCACGAAAACGATCCGGCGGATTCGCTGTTCATCATCGAGAGTGGCAAGGTCAAGGTTTACTGCTCGGACAAGAACGGCAAGGAATTCATCATGAATACCCAGGGCGCCGGGGATTACTTCGGTGAGCTGGCCCTGCTGGATGATTCCGTCCGCTCGGCGTCGGTGCGCACGGTGGAGAAGTCCAGCTTCTGCATCATCTACAAGGAAGACTTCAACCGGGTGCTCGACGAGCATCCCAACATCGCCCGCCAGCTGGTGCGCAACCTGGCCCAGCGGGTGCGCAAACTCACCGCGGACGTCAAGAGCCTGGCCCTGCAGGATGTCTATGGCCGCGTGGCCAATGTGCTGATGGATCTCTCCGAGGAACGCGGCGACGGCACCCTGTATATCCCCGAGAAGCTGACCCAGCAGGACATCGCCGACCGGGTGGGCGCATCCCGCGAGATGGTCGCGCGCATCCTCAAGGATCTCACCATCGGTGAGTACATCCGCTTCGAAGGGCGGCACATCATCATCAATACCCGGCTGCCGGCCAAGTACTGAGCCGCAGTTGCCCCCGGGCGCGCCGCGACAGCGAGCCGCTCAGCTCGAACTTCCTGAATCGTCCACTGCGTCAGGCTCGCTGGCCTCGACTGCAAGCTGCAGTCGCCCGCGAGCCAGTCGCGCTTCCAGCCGGTCCCCCCGGGCGACATCCGCCGCATCCGTGACTGCATTGCCACTGCTGTCGGTGAGGATGGCGTAGCCGCGCGAGAGTGTCTTCAGTGGCGACAGCGAATCCAGGAGCTGGGCCAGGTGGGCCAGCTGCTTGCGGGCGCCCTGCAGGCGGCTTTGCATGGCCGCTTCCATGCGCTGCTGTTGCCGCTCAAGTTCCTTGCGCAGTTGCACTATCCGCGGCAGTGGCGAACTGGCCCGCAGGCGGGACTCCATCAGCGCCAGCTCCGCGCGCTTGCGCGCGAGCAGGCTGTGCTGGGCGCGGATCAGGCGCTGTTCGAGATCGTCCAGCCGCTGGGCCTGTTCGCGCAGCCGGGCGCCCGGGTGCTTGAGCCGGGCCCGCAGGTGGTCGAGGCGGGTGCGGGCCTCGGCCAGCTTGCGCTGCATGGCGCGCTTGAGGTCCGCCTCCAGCTTCGCCAGCTGGGCCAGTTGCTCGCGCTGGTCCGGACTCAGCATCTCCGCCGCCGCCGAGGGGGTCGGCGCGCGCTGGTCGGCGGCCATGTCGGCGATGCTGAAATCCACCTCGTGACCGACCGCACTGACGATGGGCAGTGCGCTGGCGGCAATCGCCCGGGCGACAATCTCCTCGTTGAAGGCCCAGAGATCCTCCAGGGAGCCGCCGCCGCGACCGACGATCAGGGCATCCAGCGCCACCTCCCCGCTGCTGGCGATGCGATTGGCCCTCTCGATGGCCGCGGCAATCTGCTGCGCCGCGCCCTCGCCCTGCACCGGCACCGGCAGGATGAAAACCTCTATCGACGGGCAGCGCCGCTGTAACACCGTGAGGATGTCGTGGATGGCGGCACCGGTAGGCGAGGTAATCACACCGAGCTTGCCGACGCTGGTGGGCAGGGCCTGCTTGCGCGCCGGGTCGAACAATCCCTCCGCCAGCAGCCTGGCCTTGAGGGCCTCGAAAGCCGCCTGCAGGGCGCCAGCCCCGGCGGGCTCCATGTGCTCGGCGATCAGCTGGAATTCGCCGCGCCCCTCGTAGAGCGAGACCCGGCAGCGCAGGCGGATGTGGTCGCCGTTGCCGGGCTTGAAGCGCACCCGCTGGTTGCGGTTGCGGAACATGGCGCAGCGCACCTGGGCACCGCTGTCCTTCAGCGAGAAGTACCAATGGCCGGAGGAGGGGGCGGCGAAGTTGCTGATCTCGCCCTCGACCCAGAGGAAGTCGAAGTGCCCCTCCAGCAACAGGCGCACCTTGCGGTTGAGTTCGCTGACGGTGAGGGTGGCTGGGGGATCGGTCTGGTCGAAGGCTTGGGGCATGCGCCGGGCTTGTACTTTCCTTGGTTCCCGGTGCGCGACGTGTATCGCCCGCTGAAACACGCCAAAAAGCGTACAGCCATGTACAGGCTCGAGCGGCGACATCCTGTCGCCTAACGGTTTCAGCGGGCGATACACGCCGCACACCTCGCGCCGGAGCAACGGATACCGCGCTAGTTGCGGACGTGGAACTTATATTTACTGGGACTAGGCCAAGCAATTATAATTGCACGTTTACCCTGAACTAGCCAGCCGGAGATCGCCGTATGTTGCGTATAGCCGAGGAAGCCCTCACCTTTGACGATGTCCTCCTGTTGCCCGGGTACTCCGAGGTGGTGGCTACCGACGTTTCCCTGAAGACCCGCCTCACCCGTGGTATCGAGTTGAACATCCCCCTCATGTCCGCGGCCATGGATACGGTTACCGAGGCCCGCCTGGCCATCGCCATGGCCCAGGAAGGTGGTATCGGGATCATCCACAAGAGCATGACCATCGCCGAGCAGGCCGAACAGGTCCGCAAGGTCAAGAAGTACGAGAGTGGTGTGGTGAAGAACCCCATCACCATCCAGCAGACGGCGACCATCGCCGAACTGCAGGAGCTGACTACCTCCCACGGTATTTCCGGTGTGCCGGTGCTCAACGGCAGCGATCTGGTCGGTATTGTCACCCGCCGTGACACCCGTTTCGAGACCGACCGCAGCAAACTGGTCTCCGACATCATGACCCCGCGCGAAAAGCTGGTGACGGTGAAGGAGGGCGCCAGCGCCGAGGAAGTCCAGCGCCTGCTGCACCAGCACCGCATCGAGAAAATCCTGGTGGTCAACGACGCCTTCGACCTGTGCGGCATGATTACCGTAAAGGATTTCGACAAGGCGGAAAGCTTCCCCAACGCCTGCAAGGACGATCACGGCCAGCTGCGCGTCGGCGCCTCGGTCGGCACCAGCCCGGATACCGATGACCGGGTGGCGGCGCTGGTGGCTGCTGGAGTGGATGTGCTGGTAGTCGACACCGCCCACGGTCACTCCCGCAACGTGATCGCGCGGGTCAAGCGGATCAAGGAACAGTACCCCGCCATGCAGGTCATCGGCGGTAATATCGCCACCGCCCAGGCGGCCACCGCACTGGTGGAAGCGGGCGCGGACGCCGTGAAAGTCGGTATTGGTCCCGGCTCCATCTGCACCACCCGCATCGTCACCGGTATCGGCGTACCGCAGATCTCCGCGGTGGCCAACGTGGCCAGGGCGCTGGAGGGCACCGGCGTGCCGCTGATCGCCGATGGCGGCATCCGCTTTTCCGGTGATATTGCCAAGGCCCTGGTGGCCGGCGCCCACGCGGTGATGATGGGCAGCATGTTCGCCGGCACCGAGGAGGCGCCCGGCGAGGTGGAGCTGTACCAGGGGCGTACCTACAAGGCCTATCGCGGCATGGGTAGCCTCGGCGCCATGGCGCAGAACCAGGGTTCCTCGGACCGCTACTTCCAGGATGCCAGCCGCGGCACCGAGAAACTGGTGCCCGAGGGCATCGAGGGCCGCGTACCCTACAAAGGGCCGCTGTCGGCGATCATTCACCAGCTGATGGGCGGGGTTCGCGCCGCCATGGGCTATACCGGTAGCCCGGATGTCGAGACCATGCGCACCCGGCCCGAGTTCGTGCGGGTGACCGCCGCGGGCATGTCAGAGAGCCATGTCCACGATGTGGCGATCACCAAGGAAGCGCCGAACTACCCGGTCAGCTGAGAGAAAAAAGGGGTCAGAGCCCTTTTTCCGGGTTAATCCGGCCCGAGATGCGGTATCACCAGAAAAAGGGCTCTGACCCCTTTATTACCCGCCGGCCCCGCGCCGGCGTTGTTGCTTGTAGCAGGAACAAACCATGAGCGCAGACATTCACGCCCAGAAAGTCCTTATCCTGGATTTCGGCTCCCAGTACACCCAGTTGATCGCCCGGCGGGTTCGCGAGGTGGGTGTCTACAGCGAGATCCGCGCCTGGGATATGAGCGAAGCGGAGATCCGCGAGTTCAATCCGCGCGGGGTGATTCTCTCCGGTGGTCCGGAGTCGGTTGCGGCGGAGAACTCACCCCGGGCGCCGGAACTGGTCTTCAATCTCGGTGTGCCGGTACTGGGCATCTGTTACGGCATGCAGACCATGGCCGAGCAGTTCGGCGGCAAGGTGCAGGGCTCGGACATCAGCGAGTTCGGCTACGCCCAGATTCGCCAGGTCGGCAACACCGGCCTCCTGCACGACATACGCGACCATGTCGACTCCAACGGCAAGGGCCTGCTGGATGTGTGGATGAGTCACGGCGACAAGGTCGTGCAACTGCCCGCGGATTTCGAGCTGATTGCCGAGACCGATTCCTGCCCCATCGCTGGCATGGCCCACCGGGAAAAGCCCTTCTTCGGCATCCAGTTTCACCCGGAAGTCACCCACACCCTGCAGGGCAAGCGCATCTTCGAACACTTCGTGCTGGAACTGTGCGGCTGCCAGCCGCTGTGGACCCCTGCCAATATCGTCGAGGACGCCATTGCCCGGGTGCGCGAGACCGTGGGCGGCGACAAGGTCCTGCTCGGCCTTTCCGGCGGTGTGGATTCCTCGGTGGTCGCCGCCCTGCTGCACAAGGCCATCGGCGAGCAGCTGACCTGTGTGTTCGTGGACAACGGCCTGCTGCGCCTGCACGAGGGCGACGCGGTGATGGACATGTTCGCCCGCAACATGGGGGTGAAGGTGATCCGCGCCGACGCGGAAGAACTGTTCCTCGGCAAGCTGGCCGGGGAAAACGACCCGGAGAAGAAGCGCAAGATCATCGGCAACACCTTCATCGATGTCTTCGACGCCGAGGCGACCAGGCTGCAGGACGTGAAGTGGCTGGCCCAGGGCACCATCTACCCCGACGTCATCGAGTCCGCCGGCGCCAAGACCGGCAAGGCCCACGTGATCAAGTCCCACCACAACGTCGGTGGCTTGCCCGATGACATGAGCTTCGAACTGGTCGAGCCGCTGCGGGAGCTGTTCAAGGACGAGGTGCGCCAGATCGGCCTCGAACTGGGCCTGCCCTACGACATGGTGTTCCGCCACCCCTTCCCCGGGCCCGGTCTCGGGGTGCGCATCCTCGGTGAGGTGAAGAAAGAGTACGCCGACCTGCTGCGCCTCGCCGATGACATCTTCATCAGCGAGTTGCGCGCCGCCGGCTGGTACGAAAAAACCAGCCAGGCCTTCGCGGTGTTCCTGCCGGTGAAATCCGTCGGCGTGGTCGGCGACGGCCGTCGCTACGAGTACGTCATCGCCCTGCGCGCGGTGGAAACGGTGGATTTCATGACCGCCCGCTGGGCGCACCTGCCCTACGAACTGCTGGAGAAGGTGTCCAACCGGATCATCAATGAAATCTCCGGCGTATCCCGGGTGACCTATGACGTGAGTTCCAAACCGCCGGCGACCATAGAATGGGAGTGATTGCGGCCCCCTAACCGTGATTATCTTCGCCACAAACCAAAGCCAGGCATGAAATTCTGCAGAATAATCAGGCGGAAGCTCAGTCGAAGCTAATCGAGTTTATTAATCGAAAAGGAAGTTGGCTTAACAGGCTGTTGAAAAACCGCAGTCTGGTTGAAATTCCTCAACGCCAAATATACTCCACCTTGAGGTGAAGTTTTCCTTTTGCGGATGATTTCAAACGATGCCGGTGTTCAGTTTTATATTCTGAGCTAATTGCCGGTCTTGTCTGGCGAATATCGAACCTTTCAATCGAAGACCCGGGCACCACCGTTAGGGCCCGGAGCAAGCCGGGCGTTCTGAGAGTTGTTAGTGCCTGCAGATGGTTCCCGGCGTCAGGACAGTTATCCGTCCACTGGAATGTACGTCACGACGATGGCCTTCGCGTCCTCCGGGTCCGCAATCCCAAAACCCCGGCTGATGACCTTGCCATCCTCCACCCAGCGCAGGTAAGTGATTTCCCCTTTACGCGCCAGTATCCACTGGTGAGGCCCCCAGGTGCGGCCGTTCACCTCTTTCGAGTTGAGGGTGAATTCGCCCTCGAAACCCTGGCTGGTATCACCGGAGACCATGTCCTGGCCCGGATGGTCCGGGGTCATTTTCGAGATGTAGTAGCCGTTGATGGTTTGCGTATCGACGATGCTGTACTTGGCTACGCCATAGGGTTCGATAGTGCCGGTCCAGCCGCTGACAAGTAACTTGCGCGGATTGTCAGGGTCCGGCAGGGCGAGGCCCTGGGCCAGCACCTCGCCTTCGGCGGAAACGCGAATCCGGTAACTCGCGGCGTTTTTGCTGCCGGCAAGCTCGACCTCAAGTTCGGTCGCCTGGCCATCCGGCGCCACAGTGTGCAGTTGATAGCGGCCGGGGAAGGTGATGGCGGTATCGTCGCTGTGGAGTGAAATTTCTACCGGGCTGTAATTGTCACCAGCGATTTGCTGGTCAGAGAAATAGACCACGTCCAGGCGCGTGGGGTCATCTGCAGGAAAGATCAAAACGGCGACGAGCAGACCGACTGCGTACATGGCGAGGTACTCCAGGCAATTGTGGAAATTTACTGAAACACAACCCCATCGATATCTCCCGACAATTCGCGCCTCCGGATATTGAATGGGCGCCCGGCGAGGCGGCTGATTCCGGGCCGCTTAGACTGCGATAGTCCGGCCCCGGACGCCAGCCTGCTGTACTGATTTCTCCGCCAGTTCTCGCATCAGTCGCTGTATCCCTTGCTTCCAGTTTCCATAACCCGGCTTCCGCACTGCCAGCGGCTGAAAGTGCGGATCGAGCCCGTCGGTAGCTTGGATATACGGCCGCTTGTTGATTTCCAGCACGATAGCCGGCACGCGGGGGTCGCCGGCGAAACGCTCCGGTACCAGGCAGGAGTCGGGGCGCTCCGGGCCGCTATCGTGCTCGAGCCGGGAAGGCTTGTCCGGAAAGCTGTGGCAGTCCAGTAACAAGCTGTAGCCCCACTGCGCGATCTGCGGTTCCAGCTGCGCCTCAAGGTGCTGGTGCCAGGATTTGTAGTAATTCCCGATATCTCGCAGCTGAGCGATAAACCCTGCCGGGAATGCGGGTGTGCTATGAAGGTGATTGCCTGTATCGCAGACCCGGTGGTGATCCGGAAGATACTGAATCACCTGAAGGAAAAAGGTGAATACCGGTATGCGTTTCGATTGCCCGAGAGTCGCGGTCCGCCGCAAACGCGCTTATTCAGGCAAGGAAAATCCGGTCGGGAAAGACAAGGACGTTGCCGACGACACCAGGCAAGGGTGGTGCTCGGCTGAGGGTCTGGTTTGAGCGGGTCACAGAGCCGGAATCCGGCTGATTTAGCCAACAAGGCCACTGCATCAGATGGGATTGACCACGTCTGGCCGCGACATGGCCGGGTTGGTTCGGGGTGGGCAGGCCCGCAACCCAGCGGCCCACATACGCCCAGTTGCTCATCGGCAGTCCCAGCCCCCGGTTCAGCAGCAGCGCCCACAGGTCGAGCACGGCAGTGGCGATCGCGCCAACGAGGTGATCACGACAGGATTTGCTTAGGCCACTCGGCGACCCTCGGGTTGATTGCTGGCGACAGGGATGGCGGGAACAGCTTCAAGCCACCCCCTGGCTATCCAGTCATTGCCCCTGGTTCCACGCCGAAAAACGCCGGGCAAGCCCCGATGTGCCTCGCCGGTTGATGCGTGTATATTGGCAAGCGAATTTCCGACAGTTGTCGCGCGAGCGCTATCCCCGGGGGGAAGTAGAGAAGCACAATGGACGACTACTTTTCCAGCCTGTCACCGGCCGAACCGCTGGACCGCGAGGCTCTGCTGAAGCTGGCCCGGCACTCCTGTCTCGACATTCATCGCGTCACCTGGTGCCGCGCCTGGCTCAGCGCCGACGGCCAGCGGATGCTGTGCTGGTTTCAGGCCCGTGACGCCGAGTCCGTGCGCCACGTCCTGCGCCAGCAGGGTTCGCCGGCTGCCGCTGTCTGGCGCGGCCGGGCCAGTTGCGCGGCGGACAGCGCCGTCGCGCCCGACGGGCAGTCGTCCGTGTGCATCGAGTTCGATTCCCCGGGCGAAGCCGCCACGCTGGAAACAACGGCCCTGGCGACACTGCAAATTGCCGGCATTCCCACGGGCAACGCGATTCGCGACGCAGACGGCCGCGTGGTTCTGGTCGCCACAAATACGCAGCGGGACGCCGTCGAGCACTGCCTCGCCGGAGCCGGCCTGGTACCGACGGCCTGCTGGAATTGCACCGAATTCGATCCCCGGCAGGAATCCCTGTTTTCCGAAGGCGCCGGACGACCGGTGCTGCCGACCGCCGCGGGCGAACCATCGTTCCGTGAGAACACCGATGTCGATGCGATTGTCATTGGCGCCGGCCTCACCGGCATCTACGCGCTCTACCGGCTGCGGCGGATGGGCCTTCGGGTCCAGGCCTTCGAGAGTGCGGGCGATGTCGGCGGTGTCTGGCACTGGAATCGCTACCCCGGCGCGCGGGTGGACTCGGAAATCTACACCTACGGCTACTCCTTCTCCGGGGAACTGCTGGACGAGTGGGACTGGGGCGAGTTGTTCGCGCCCCAGGCGGAGATCGAGCGCTACCTGCGCCACGTGACCGACAGATTCGACCTGCGCCGGCACATCCGCTTCGACACCCGCATCGCCGGTGCAACCTGGAACGGCGATGGCTGCTTCTGGACAGTGGCAACCGACGATGGGGAGACGCTCACCTGCAGGTACTGCATCGCGGCGACCGGCGTGCTGAGCATCCCGCAGACACCGGACTGGCCGAGCATGGCGTCCTTCGCCGGGCGCAGCTACCACACGGCGCGCTGGCCGGCGGAAGGTGTCGATCTCGGGAACCAGCGCGTCGGCGTGGTCGGCACCGGCGCCTCGGGGGTACAGGTGATCCAGACCATCGCACCCACTGTCAAGGCGCTGACCGTATTCCAGCGCACCCCCACCTTCTGCATGCCGCAGCGCAACCGGCCGCTGGACGACGCCGACCGCCAGGAGGCACGCCGTGATTGGCCGCAGATACTCGCCGCCTGCCGCAACTCGTGGAGCGGGTTCATGCACGACTTCGACTCGCGCTCGGGACTGGCGGTTTCCGCGCAGCAGCGCGAGGCGCTGTACGAGCACCTGTGGCAGCAGCCGGGCTTCGCTTTCTGGTTCGGCAATTTCGCCGACCTGATGATGAACGACGAGGTCAACGCCCACGCCAGCGAGTTCGTGAAACGAAAAATCGCGGCCCGGGTGAACGACCCGGACATCGCGCGCAAGCTGCTACCGGACCACCCCTTCGGCACCAAGCGCGTGCCCCTGGAAAACGGCTACTACGAGGTCTTCAACCGGGCCAACGTGCGCCTGGTTGACCTGAGGGCTACGCCGGTCGAAGCGGTCACGCCCGCGGGAATCCGCCTGGCGGGCGAGGAAATCCCGCTGGATGTGATCGTCTACGCCACCGGCTTCGACGCCGGCACCGGGGCCCTGTCGCGGATCGATATCCGCGGCGAGGACGGCCTGGCCATTGCCGACAAGTGGCGCGACGGCGCCAGGACCTTCCTCGGCATGCTGGTCGCGGGGTTCCCGAACTTCTTTGTCGCCGCCGGCCCGCACAACGCCGCGTCCCTGTGCAACGCGGGGCGCTGTATCGAGCAGAACGTGGACTGGATCGCCAGCTGCCTGGACTACCTGCATGCGAACGGCGCCTGTCGCGTGGAAGCCGAGCCGGCGTCGGAGGACAAGTGGACGGCGCATGTCTACGATGCGGTTGACGGCACGGTACTGTCGAAGATGACCGATTCCTGGTTCTTCGGCGCCAACACCCCGGGCAAGGCCCGGCGCGCCACCGTCTACGCCGGGGGCGCCCGCGCGTTTCGGGAGTACTGCGAACAGGTCGCCGGGACCGGCTACCCGGGACTGGTCATATCCTGAGCCTCGGTTCTCTCACATTTTGAACAGCATACCGGGGCACCCGCCCTGGCGTTGATGCTCGCCGCGGCGGCAGCGGTCCGCCGCAAACGCGCTTATCCAGGTGAGGAAAATCCGTTCGGGAAGACAAGGACGTTGCCGACGACACCAGGCAAGGGTGGTTCCCAGCTGAGGGTTTGGTTTGAGCGGGTCACAGAGCCGGAATCCGGCTGATTTAGCCAACAAGGCCACTGCATCAGATGGGATTGACTACGCCTGGCCGCGACATGGCCGGGTTGGTTCGGGGTGGGCGCGGTGGTTGTTCAATGAAAAGGAGGTCTCTACTTCCCACACTTCAGTTTTTATCATTGAGTGAAGAGGCTTCCGCCTATCCCGATCAGTTTCGCGGTGATATTGAAGGGCTGGCGCAGACGATTCAAGGTGATCCTGATACGCAATATTTTCTGGGCTAGTTCAAGCCGGCTGAGCCCGGCCTGAGCCGGCAAACAAAAAAGGGCCGTCGGTAAACCGACGGCCCTTTTTGCATTCGCGGCGCGCGGACTAGCGCGCTTTCATCGTGAGGCGAACCGGCAGGCTTTTCAGCCCGCGCAGGATCACGATGCTGTCGCTGTAATCCAGGTCGTCCTGGGGCACTGCCAGCTCCACGGATTCGACCGACTTGATGAACTCCTTGAGCGCGGCTTTCACCTCGTTGCGGGCCAGCATGGCGCCCAGGCAGATGTGCACCCCGGTGCCGAAGGACAGGTGCTGCGCGGAGGCGGGTCGATCAATGCTGAACTCATCCGGGTTTTCGAAGCGCTCGGGGTCGCGGTTGCCGGAGGCCCAGCACAGGAACACCAGCGAGTCCCGGGGGATGGCCTTGCCACCCAGCACCGTGTCCTGGGTGGTGACCCGGGGCAGTGCCGGTACCGGTGAGTAGTAGCGCAGGGTTTCCTCGCACAGCGCACCGATGTCCTTGTCCAGGTTGTCGGACTCCTGCAGGCGCTTGAGCAGTTCCGGCCGGGTCGCCAGGGTGTAGAGTGCGAAGGCGAGGGTGTTGCGCGTGGTGTCAACGCCGCCGGCAATCGATACCGAGACGATGGACATGAGTTCCTGCTCGGTGAGTTCCTCGCCGGTGGACTCTTCCGGTCCGGCGTTCACCACCTGGGAGATCAGGTCATCGCGGGGCTCCTTGCGGCGCTCCTCGATGGCCTCCCGGGCAAACTGCTGCAGCAGCATGATGTTCTCCGCATGCTGGAAGGCTTCCTCGCGGGTAGCGCCCTTGCCGGCACGGGCCACCATGGAATCGGCGGCGCGGCTGACATCCCGGGTGCGGTCGAGGGGCAGGCCGAGTGCGTCGCAGATGACGTTGATCGGCACGGGGGTCGCGTACTGGCTGAGCAGGTCCACTTCACCGCCGTCGCGGAAGGTATCCATCTGCTCGCGGCACAGTTCCGCCACCCGGTCGGCCATCGCCGCCACGGCGTGGGCGGTGAACGCGTGGGCGACCAGTTTGCGGCGCCGCTTGTGCAGTTCGCCATCGACCTTGAAGCTGTCGGAAGGATCGAGCAGGTAGTAGCCCTTGCTCTTGATGTACTCGTTGGCCTCGTCCTGGTAGGGCGAACGCAGTGCCTCCGACACCCGCATTTCGTCGGAGTAAACGACGGTATCCCGGGCCACGGCTACGATATCCGCATGGCGGGTGACCAGCCATGCCGCCAGCTTCTCGTCGTAATGCACGGGGTCTTCGCTGCGCAGGCGCTCGTAGTACTCGTAGGGATCCTGGGCAATGCCGGGATCGGTTATCGTCATTTCGCTGATAGAGTTCATATCCTGTGGACCTTCTGTCTTCTACAGTGCGGGCTTTGCGGTCTGCCGTGATTTTCGTGGGCCCAATTTAGTTATAATCGCGCCTGAAAGATATGACAGCACACGAAGAGTTTTTAACACTCCGTGCATGCCTGCAGCGGGCTGGTGGATGGAAAAGCACCTTACTCGCCCTGGAGTCTGCCCGCAACGCCAGGCGGGGCTAATTTCCACCAGCCTGGCCGTGGATTTTCCGTGGAATTGCCGGCCCCGGACGTCGTAAAATCCGCGCCACCACTGGCTTTCCGCGGTTCTTCGCCGGCCGCGTGGTAAGATTCCGGCCGGCCGGCATGCACCGGTCGGGCAGATGCCTGTTTTAACGCCTTGAGCACATCGTTTTTCGGACAGTATTTATGGGTAGAGCGTACCAGAACCGCAAGGATTCAATGGCCAAGACCTCGGACCAGAAGGCCCGGGTCTACAGTAAACACGCGCGCGTCATCTACGTGACGGCGAAGCAGGGCGGTATCGACCCCGCGGGCAACCTGGCCCTGCGCAGCGCCATCGACCGGGCGAAAAAGGACCAGGTCCCCGCCCACGTGATCGAGAAAGCGATTGACAAGGCCAAGGGCGGCGCGGGAGAGGACTTTGCCCCGGCCCGCTACGAGGGTTTCGGCCCGGGCGGCTGCATGGTGATCGTGGACTGCCTCACCGACAACCCCAATCGCACCATCGGCGACGTGCGCCAGTGCTTCACGAAGACCAAGTGCAAGCTGGGTACGCCGGGGAGCGTCAGCCACTCCTTCGATCACTGCGCGATTTTCGTCTTCCCGGGTGAAGACGAGGAGGCGGTGCTCGAGGCACTGATGATGGCGGATGTCGAGGTGGAGGACATCGAGTCGAACGACGGTACCATCACCGTATTCGCGCCGCCGACGGAGTTCGCCAGGGTGCGTACCGCACTCAACGAGAGCTTCGGCGAGATAGACTTCGAGGTGGAGGAAATCCAGTTCGTACCCAGGGAAGTGGCGCCGCTTTCCGGCGACGACGAAGCCATGTTCGAGAAATTCATGGATATGCTGAACGATGTGGAAGACGTGCAGAAGGTCTACCACAACGTAGGCTGACCCGGCGCGGCGTAGAGGCCTGGCTGGATGCTTCAGTTTTCCGCCAGGCTGTCCAGTTCCGCTTGCGCCTCTTCTTCCAGCACCAGTATCGCCTGCACCTCGTGGCAGGCCGCGGCGGTCACTTCAAACACGGACAGTAGCGAGCAGTAGAGATTGTCGTGGCTGAATGGGGCGTCAGCCTGCGCTCTGGTCCTGGCAAAATCAAAGTCGGAGTTCGGTGGCAGCCAGGCTAGCGCGGCCACCTGCTTCTGGTTCGAAGGGGCAAAATCATAGGGGAGGCCGTGCAGGTAGATATTGTTCTCCCCGAGCGATTCCCCGTGATCACTCACGTACAGCAAGGCGGTCTCATAGTCCGGGTGGGATTTCAGCAGTTCAATGCTGTCGGCGATAAAGCTGTCCGCGTACAGGATCGTGTTGTCGTAGCTGTTGCGCAACTCTTCCTCTGAACACTGGCTGAGGTGATTGGTCTGGCAGGTTGGCTGGAACCGGCCGTACTCGGCCGGGTAGCGCTTGTAGTACTCGGGGCCATGACTTCCCATGGCGTGGAGCAGAATGAAGATATCCTGCCCCGGGTGCGCCGCGATGTAGTCGTCCAGGCCGGCGAGCATGCCCTCGTCACGGCACTCGGGATTGCACTGCGGATTCACGTCCGAACTCCTGAACGACTGGTAATCCACGCGATCGGCGACCCCCTTGGAAGACGAGTTGTTGTCGCGCCACAGCACGGCTACGCCCTGCCGCTCGAGGACATCGAGGACATTTTCGCTGCTGTATATGGCGTCGTCGGAAAACTTCTTTCTGCTGAAGGGTGAAAACATGCAGGGTACGGAGACGGCGGTTGCCGTACCGCAGCTGGTGAAATTGGCGAAGGAAACCAGGTGGTCCATTGCGGCGAGGCGAGGGGTCGTCTGCCGCTGGTAGCCGTTGAGGCCGATGTGATCCGCGCGAACCGTTTCCCCGACGATCATGATGACCAGCTCGTGGCCATCCTCGAGGCTTGCTACCTTGCGGTCATCGAACGTCGTCCGGGCCAGCACCAGCGGTTCGGCGAAGCGCTCGGAAAGCGTGTCCGCAGTCAGTTTTAAAAGAGAATAAAGCGGCGTTATCGGCGTAGCGAAGTAACGCACTGACTTGTGCTCGCGGAAGAAGCTCGTGTAGTCCGCCGAGAATGCCCACACCGCGACCAGCACTGTCGCGGCCGAGACAGCGACGGCGATGGCTTTCGCCAGCAGTTCCTGCCTGAGGGGTCGCAGGGGTATTTTCATTCGCAGGATAAAGACTGCCGGCAGTATCCCGCCGAGCACGATTGCCAGTGCCAGGGTCCAGTTGAACAGTCCACCGGCTTCCGCCACATCGGTGGCGAGTACGTTTTTCAGCATTTCGGTGTCTGTTACGACGCCGTAAACCGAGGAAAAGTAACTGCTGCCTGCGGCGGCCAGAAAACCCAGGGCCAGCGTGAGCCTGGTGGTGTAGCGCCCCGCGAGCAGAGAGAAAAACAGGAAGTGCACTCCCCACAGGAATGCAATTGCCGACAGGCTTAGCGGAATGCCCTGCAGGTTGGCGGCGTAAAAGCGGCTGAAGAACGGGATGTTGAACAGAGCGGTATAGACCAGGCAGGCGACAGCGACAACACGGTACTGCTTGCTCAGGAGCTTCACGGGCGGGCGCTCCGCCAGTGGGCGATAGCGCTGGCCCAAAGCAGGAGGTTGAACACTATGGCCAGGGATAGCGCAAGCGAGCCCAGGTCCTTGGCCGCGCCGGACAGGGGGTGGTAGTCGAGAGAGATTCTGTCGACGACCGCCTCGTTCCTGCAGGCAAAACGAAACCCGTTGCGGGAATTGCGCAGCGCTGCGGACCACCTGTTGAGCCCGGGCGCCGGCTTTTGAAACACTCTGCTGCCCAAGCTTCAGCCCTCCTGCGGTCGTTGCGGCGCAGCCGCGTTGCGCCCGGTGCGCAGATACAGCGGCCGCATGAGGTGGTAGGTGCTTCCGCAGAGGAACCAGCTGAGGGCGATCGTGGCCAGGTCGTGGGAGAGGAAATGGGCTCCCCGCAGCTGTTGCGCAATGCCGAAGGAAAGCCCCAGGACGATCCCTGGAAGCAGCAACAAATAGAATTTCGGGCTCCCCGCAGGCGCCAGAAAGGCGATCGCGAGCCAGGCGTAGCCGGCGGAGGCGTGTCCGGCGGGATAGCAGTTACCGGTGGGGAGGTCCGGCGCAAAGAGCTGCCAGAAACTGGTCCAGTCGCGTTCACCGCCGAACCCTTTCAGGGCGGAAGGGCAGGGGAGCGTAGTGGCATGTTTCAGTGAAGCGACACAGGAAGTCACCCAGGCGGTGGCGACGACGACAAAGACCAGGGCCTGCCGGTAGGGTTTCAGACCGTCGATAAACCAGCTCCCCAGTAGCAGCGCGAGGCTTGTGAAAAACATGGCTTGCACCAGCGCTCGTCCGCCCTCGTGCAGCACCTGTGAGAGCCAGTAGTTTTTCGCCAGCGGGAAGTGACCGCCGTCGCCGCCTTCCAGCCGGTAGATGCTGTCAGCCAGCCACAGGTCGATACCCGACTGGTAGCAAATGATACTGCCGAGTAGAAATACGAGCGAGATGCCGAGAACCGAGTTATAGGAGATCGACGGGGATGCAGTCGCCAGCAAATTGATTTCCCGATCCATGTTGCAGTCCCGACCGGTACCGGCAAGCGGGGGATATCTGCCGGTCTCGTCGAGGCCCGGCGGGTGCCGGGGTGTCAGCGCGAACTATAGGGAGGAATCCTTAAGATATGCTTAAGCCCCGGCCGGTCGGGCGCTGGCGGCGCGCCTAGCCAGGCTGCTTGAGGATGACCAGGGCTATCGCGCCAACCCGGACCCCGAACTTGTACATGATCGATTCGTTGATCAGTGTGGTGTCGTTGAGCAGGTACATCCGATCGTCGATCTTTACGTCGAGGGTGTCGCCGTCGTAGGGGATACGCAATACGTAGTCGAGAAACAGGGCGTTGCCGGAGGCCACTGCCTTGCCGATACCAATCACGTCGCCTGCGGTTGCGTCGTAGTGGCCCTTTGCTGTGGGCGTCAGTGTCCAGACACGGGTTTGCCGCTCGCCATCGTCGAAGATGAATCGCTCGTCCAATGTCCCCACCCCGTCCTGCCAGCCGGCATCGATAGTGGCGTTGAAGCTGCGGATGACTTTGCCCGCGCGGTTCTTGATCACGCCGTGGGCGGTGAGCTTGCCGGCGAAGAACTCGCTGGGGACCAGCTCCGGCCGATTGCCGGCATAGTCCTCCACCTTGACTGAGCCGCAGGCGGCGAGGGCGAGAGCGGAAACCACGAGGAACAGTCTGGCGAAATATTTCATGCTGGGATGGGGCCCCCTGGTGCCCTTTTTCCAATACGGATGACAATCTGCTGCAGTCTAGCACTCCGGCGCTGGCGTTTCCCCGGGCGCGAGGCGCCCTGTGTCCGGTGACAGCCTCCGGTGACAGGCCCAGGCTGGCGCCCTGTTCGCTGTCGCGGGCAGCCAGGAACACCTCCGGCGCATATTCGCTTATAGTGCAGCCGATGATCGCCCAAAGGGAGGCTCCAGGCGGCACATGCACCAGGCACCCTCGATACTGCCTGTCGACGACAGGCCGGCTAAGTGCTGCCTGCGCCTGGCGGGCTGCGGTAGTGTCGCATGATCAGGCGCCTGTTCAGGTTGCTCCTTGCTGCAGTTCTCGGACTCGTCGCGCTGAGTTTCCTGCTGCTGCTCGCGCTGCGCTGGGTCGACCCGCCGACTTCCATGGTGATCCTGGCCTGGGAGCTGCAAAGCGGGAGGGCCGCCAGGCACCAGTGGCGGCCGATCGAAGCGATTTCGCCGCATTTGCAAATCGCCGTCATCGCCACGGAGGACCAGAAGTTCCCCACCCACTTTGGTTTCGACTTCGACTCCATTCAGAAGGCCCTGGGTGAGGACCGGCGCCGCCTGCGCGGCGCCAGTACCATCAGCCAGCAAACCGCCAAGAACCTGTTCCTGTGGCACGGCCGGAGTTACTTGCGCAAGGCGCTGGAGGCATGGTTCACGCTGCTCATGGAATGCCTGTGGCCCAAACAGCGGATCCTGGAAGTGTATTTGAACGTCGCCGAGTTTGGCGCCGGCGTCTACGGCGCAGAGGCGGCGGCTGGAATATTTTTTGCCACAACGGCGGAAAAAATCAGCCCGTGGCAGGCGGGCCTGCTTGCTGCGGTACTGCCCAGTCCGCAGGCCATGTCGGCCAGCCAGCCCTCGGACTACGTCCGCGCCCGCGCGCAAAAAGTTAGTACCCTGGTCGCGCAACTGGGTGGCGCCGCGTATCTCCGCAACTTGTCGGAGTAGGGCGCGACCCGGCACCTGCCGGAATCCCTGTCTTCAGTGTCAACAAAATGTCGGCAAGCACGATCAGTGCCAAAGGCCTTGCGCCTTGCGTATGTCACTCATAAATAAGTGAAAGTATCGCTCCGGCGTTTGCCGCTGCGAGCCCGGGCCGCAATTCACTTGCGGGGCCTGCCGCGAATTCGGAGGAGACTTTTTCAAAAAAAAATAAATTATTTTTTCCGCGAATTGGCGCGATGCAGATAACTATCCTAATCTGCCTAGTCGCACCGTCTCCAGAATATTGGCAGCTTCGCAATGATGCGCTCGATTTCGATCTAGCAATTACATCGTCTTACATGGAGGTAATAAGAAATGCCGGTTTCAACTACCTATCCTGGTGTTTATGTTCAAGAAATTCCCAGTGGTGTCAGAACAATCGCAGGCGTCAGTACCTCAGTAGGGCTGTTCATCGGTCGCGCCAGGCAGGGCCCACTGAACAAGCCCACCCTGTGCCTCAACTTCAGCGATTACCAGCGAAATTTTTCCGCGGATGCCTCACTGGGTGACATGGCGCGACAGGTAAAACTCTTTTTTCAGAACGGCGGCACCCAGTGTTACGCGCTGCGGATTGCCAACGGTGCGCAGGCGGCCACTGCGACCTTGCGAACCGCAGGGGGTTTTGACACCCTCACCCTGACGGCCAAGCAGGCCGGTGCCATTGGCGACACCATTCGCACCCGTGTGGAGTACCGCGGGCAGCAACCCGAGGCGACTTTCAACCTGAGCGTATTTCGCCTGGAAACCGACGCGGCGGGGGTTCAGCGGGAGCTGGATACCGAGTTGTGGCAGAACCTGTCGATGGATCCGAACTCCTCCCTCTACGCCCCGGACTACATCAGTCAGAACTCCAGGCTGGTCGACGCCAGCCTGCACGGCAGCTCGCCGACGGCGGTGGCGGGCTTTTCCCAGTCCGGCCTGCCGGTGTTACACGATTCAGCAACCGACGCCACCTTCGTCAGCGCCTGGCAGGCACAGCTCGGTGATCTCGTCTCCACCAACGAGTTCCAGATCAGCGTGGACGGCAGCCGCTTTGTCGATGTCGATCTTTCAAATATTGATGTTGCCAACCTGGCCGGGCCCAATCTCGTGGACTTCCAGGACCAGCTGGCGCTGGCCATCCGCTCGGCTATCGAATCCGCTTTCGTCCAGGCCAACCTGCCGGGGACGACGCTTTTGGTGACCTTTGCCGCCGGGCCTACCCCCGGCGCCAATGAAGCGCCCAGCGATGCATCGACACTGCTGCGCCTGGCTTCCAGTACCACCGGAGACATCTACGTACGCCCCGGCAGGAACAACGACCTCACCGCGTCGCTGCGGCTGGGCACTGCCCAGGGTGGCCTCGAGGTATCGTCGCTGGCGGGGGCGCGTCCCGCGCCGAACGGCATCAGCCTGCAGGTGTCCAGTCCCGCGGTCTGGAACGGCATTGCCAGCCTGCTGCAGAGTAGCGTCAACCAGATTACCCTGCCGGCAATCGACAGCAGTGGTGCGGCCACTACCGTGGCGATACCCTTTGACCTCGAAACCACCGATCCGGCAGACCCGCTGTATCTCGGTGACGGTATCGCCGAAAAGCTGGCCATCATCCGCGACGCCATCAACAACTATCGGCTGGCGAACCGCAGGACGTTTTTCTGGACGGCCTTTCTCGCCGGCTCGCGACTGAGCATCGTCTCTTCCTCCGCCGCGGAAAACACCCTGCCCACTGTCGCCACAGGGCCAACCAATATTCCCATCGCCCTTGCCAACAGCACCGTGCTGAATGTCTGGCGCTCGAGCCTTGGCACGGGTGGCACCGTTGGCTGGCAGACGCCGGGGCTGGCGGGCGACGACGGTCTGGCCCCGCAAATCAGCGACTATGAAGCCGCCTATGACATCGCGCGCAAGGAAGTCGACCTGTTCAACCTGTTGATCCTGCCCGAGGATTCCCAGCCGGCACAGCCCATGAGTGACCTCTACGGGCCGGCCAGCGTTTTCTGCCAGGGGGAGCGTGCCTTCCTGCTGATGGACCCGCCGGCTGGCTGGACCGGTGCCCAGGCAGCGGCGGAAGGGGTCGACGACCTGCGAATCGGGCTGGTCAACGATCACTCTGCCGTGTTCTACCCGCGTATCACCATCAATGAAAACGGCCTGTTGAAGAATGTCGGGCCGTCGGGCGCCATAGCCGGCTTGATGGCGCGTATTGACGCTTCGCGCGGCGTGTGGAAGGCGCCGGCCGGTATCGAGGCATCACTGCGCGGTATTGTCGGCGTGCAGTACCAGTTCTCGGATGGCGAAAACGGGGTGATGAACCCGCGGGCGGTCAACACGATCCGGGTCTTCCCCAACGGCATCGTCAACTGGGGCGCACGCACCATGGATGGCGACAACGATTTCGGCAGCGAGTACAAGTACGTGCCCATTCGCCGCCTGGCACTGTTTATGGAGGAAAGCCTGTTCCGCGGCCTCAAGTGGGTGGTCTTCGAACCCAACGACGAGCCACTGTGGGCGCAGATACGCCTCAATGTCGGCGCCTTCATGCATGGCCTGTTCCGCCAGGGGGCCTTCCAGGGCACGACGCCGAAAGAGGCCTACTTCGTAAAATGCGACAGCGAAACCACCACCCAGGCGGATCGCAATCTCGGCATCGTCAATATCGTCGTCGGCTTTGCTCCGCTGAAACCGGCTGAGTTCGTCGTGTTGTCGATACAGCAGATCGCCGGTCAATTGGAGGCCGGATAAGCACTGTCGAACATCACCTAAAGGCGAAATTTACTCAGGCAGACAATAGATAGAAAGGAGCGTCGCATGCAATTTACCGCCAATTCCCATCGCTTTGACCCGTACAAGAATTTCAAGTTTCGCATCAAGTGGGACGGCCGGTACGTGGCGGGCGTGAGCAAGATCAGTGCCCTGAAACGCAGTACCGAACTGGTCAATCACCGTGAAGGCGGCGATCCCAGCACTGACCGCATCTCTCCCGGACGTTCCAAGTTCGAACCGGTCACCATCGAGCGCGGCGTGACCCACGATCCCGATTTCGAGGATTGGGCGAACCTGGTGCACAACACCGATGGCGACGCCGCCATGTCCCTGAAGAACTTTCGCAAGGACGTGATCATCGAATTGCTCAACCTGCAGGGAACGGTGGCGAAGGCCTACCGGCTGTATCGCTGCTGGGTATCCGAGTACCAGGCGATGCCTGAACTCGACGCCAACGCCAACGCGGTTTCGATCGAGATGATGGTGTTGCAGTGCGAAGGCTGGGAGCGCGATACCGCCGTGACCGAACCCACTGAAACCTGAGTGGGGCCTGGTCATGGCTGCGGCTTCGCCTGCTACGTACATACCCCTGCGACTGATGCCAGGCGTTGCGGCCCTGCTGGAACTATCCGGTCACGATGAGCAGGCCGTTGCGGCCAGCGACTCGGTAGCTGCAATAGATCTGCTCGATCGCGTGCTGGCGGATACCCCGCTGAGCGATATCAAGCCGGGGCAGGCCGTGGATTTGCCGAGTGCGGAGCGCGACTACCTACTGGCGCAGATCTACATCGACAACTTTGGTGACCGGGTCAGTGCGGATCACCACTGCGTACACTGCGAAGAGCGCTACGAGGTGACTTTCCTGCTCAGCGAGTTGCTCCAGCAGGTCGATAGGCAGCGGCTGTACAACACGCAGCAACTGGTCGAGATGAGCGAGCAGAAAGTCGCTCCCGGGGCTGCTCTGGCGACGCCCCACTACTTGCTGAAAAACGGACTGATGCTACGTCTCCCTGGTGGGCGGGAGGACCTGGCCCTACTCCGGGCCGAGCGCAGTGACGCCGAGGCTGTACTCCTGGCCTGCTGTGCTGTCGATGGCGATTCGACCGGCGAGGCGGCCAGTTCCACCGGGCAGGTGCTGCAGGCGATGGAAGAACTGGCGCCGCTACTTGACCTCGACATGGACTCCCACTGCCCCGAGTGTGGCGGTGTGCAGCAGGTGCGTTTTTCCATGCAGGGCTATCTGTTGAACACCCTGCGCGCCTGCAAATCGAGCCTGGTAAGGGAAGTGCACACCCTGGCGTCAATGTATCACTGGTCCCTGTACGAAATTCTCGCCCTGTCACGCCGCCAGCGACAGGCCCTGCTCGATTGCATAGAAGAAAACTGAGCGAGCCGACGTAGCGCGGGGACGAAGTAACGGTCAATGGATGACGCAAATGCAAAATAACAATTACGCCAGGTCGCTGTGGCAGCGCAACAACAGCGCTGCGGGCCACGGGTCCCAGCAGGCTGGCGGTGATGCGATCCCGGGAGCGCAAGCGCGGTCGCTGCAACCCGGGAGGGAGCTCGCCGCAAGCAGTCTGGCGAGTGTGCAGGACTGGTCGAATCGCCTGCGAGACCCCTTTGCAGATGCCGAAGAGGCGATGGAAGAAGACCTGTCCAGCGGCTCGAGGACAAGGACCGGGGAGGACTCCGGACCTCCCGGTGGTCCTGTGCCTGCACTTGCGGTCACTCCGGCCGGCCCCGGGGTCGCACCAGGCTGGGACGCAGCTGCAGTTTTGCAGCCCGGTCAGACGCCCAGCGAAACCGGCGATTTGGCGGGTGGCCTGGAGAGAGGTCCCGAGTTCACTACTCGGCTCCTGCGGGAAGGCGTTGAGCGGGCGCAAGAGGCCGGCGAGTCCGGTAGAGCCCGGACGACTGCCTCGAGACCTGCCCAGGAAGCGGTCGCGGCAAGAGATCATGCGCTGCCGACGGCTGAGGATGGTACTGCCCGGCCTCACTTCGAACCCTCATCACCCGGGCCGGGCCATACACCCGTGCGTGGGGCAGGCACTGCATTGCCCGGAGGTGAGAGCGCTGCGGACGCGCGCGCAGATGCCGCTGAAATGGAAGCGGTCCTCGCCGAACTGGACAGAAAAATGGAGCGGCTGATGGGGGCGGCTGGCGGCACTCGGCGCGAACGCAATATCAACGATTCTGCGGGCGTGTCCGCGGGGGATGTTTCCCAGTCGCGGCAACTGCAGCCGCGGCGGGACGCGGCTGCAGCAGCTCGGCCGGCGCCCAGGCAGGCCCAGGTCACCATCGGCAGCCTGAGTGTGGAGATCATCCCGGCAAGGGAGGCGGCAGCGGGCGCGGCAAGGCCGCAGCAGCGCAGCGCTCGCGGTCGTGGCAGCCGGCAGGGGCGCATCAGCGGCAAGCTTCCCTCCAGCGGCAGATTTGGCGCGGGGCCGTGGTGAGATGAGTTTACTGGACCTGTCGCAGGTCACACGCGCACTGATTACCCTGATCGACCGGCACGTGCAGGCGTCGAGCGCGTGGTCATCGGCGCATACGCTGTCAGTAGTGCCCGACCCGCCGGACAGCCTGTCCGGCGACAACACCATCGGCCTCTACCTGTATCACGTGGCGGAAGATCCCCACAACAAGAATGCCCTGCCGCAGGGAAATTCAAGCCCGGCAATTCGCTACACGCCGATGCCGCTGCTGCTCTACTACCAGTTGAGTGCGCATAGCGCGCTGGGTTCTCCCACCGGATCCTACCGCGAGCAACTGATGCTCGGTGCCGCGATCAAGGCGCTGCACGACTACCCGATCATCAACGACGACACCCGGGTTGGCGGAGTGCCTATTCTGCCCGCAGTGCTGCAGGACAACGACAATCGCATCCAGATCGAATTGCGCCCGGTTTCCGCCGACGAAGCGGTGTCTTTCTGGACTGCGGGGTCGTCGCCCCTGCGCCTGGCCTGCTACTACCAGGTTTCCGTGATACTGCTCGAACCGGAAGAGGTGGACGCCGCAGCTGGCCCGGTATTGCAGTACAACGTATACGCTTTTCCCCAGCAGAGCCCCTACATCATCGGCACGGCAAACACGCTGGGCTTTACGGTTCCCGGTGAGGCCAGCCCCAGGCAGATAGAACTGCGCCCGGCCCGCGTGCCGATCTCGAACGTGCTCCAGATCGAAGGCAACAGTCTCAGCGGCGATAGCACCGGCCTGCTGTTGAGCTTTCCGGACTGGGACGAGCCGCAGGAAATCGACGCCATGGCCTGGGCAATGCAGGTGAGTGCGAGTCGAATTAGCGTGCAGGTGCAGGATAGCCTGGGCGGCCTCGACATCGTTCCCGGTGTCTACTCCGCCGTGGTCCGGGTGACGAAGCGGCGCACGGCGGCGGACGGTATTGAGCGCGACTTCGAGACACTCTCCAATGCCGCCCCGTTCTCCATCAGCCCCCGCATCGACGGCCTCAGCGCACCGACGGCGGCCGGTGAGTTCACGGTCAGCGGCCGCCTGTTCCAGCACGCGTCCATCGCGGCGGAGGCGTTGCGTATATTTGTCGGCGAAACGCGCCTCCTCGCGGGTACGGCGGGTGCGTTGAATCCCGGCGAATACGCGGTGACCACTCCTACGTCGATCGATGTGCGCCTGCCCGCGGGGCTGGCCCCGGGGCAGTCTCTGTATTTCCGCCTGCAGATCAACAACGCTGACTCGGCGCCTCACTGGGTTAGTGTGCCATGAGTATCGCCAGGCTTTCACCGGAGGCCGCGGAGCAGGGCGCCGCGCTGGCTCTGCCATCCGACCTGGCGCTGGTGTTGCGGCGCATAGCCAGCTACGCCCGGTGGCGGGGGCAGTGGCTGCAGGGGCAGCGAGACACCGTCGCCCCGGAGAGCGCGAGAGGCGGCGACGAGCACGCGCGGATCTATCGGGACGATCCGCTTGAGGAGCAGGCCTGGCGTCACGCGCATCCTATGCAGGCCTGTGAAGAGATCGACAGCCGGCTGCAGCGCGAAAGTGAGGGACGGCTGGCGCAACTGTGCGAGCTGTTCCGGCTCGCCCCGGAAGACTGCGACCTGCTGCATACCTGCATCGCCGTGGCACTGGAACCGAACCTGACTGCGGCCCTGGCCTGGTTGCAGGGACACTCCGGGCGCGACTACGTCAGCGAATACCTTGTCGCGCGCCTGTTCGGCTACGGACACTATTTCCCCCTCAGTTCGGAATCGCCGCTGATCTGCTGGGGCCTGGTGCAGGCGTCTTACAGGGGGCCCGGTGAGCCGCAGGGCTGGCAGGTCGACCCGCAAATCCTGCGCTGGTTACTCGGCTACCAGGACTTGCACCCCGCACTGGTTGGCCTGGCGCGCCTGCAGGAGCCGGCCTCTCCCCTCGAGGGCTGGCCGGTGCAGGAGACCGTGGACTTCCTGACGCGCATTGTGAACACCCGCAACGCGCAGGGTGCACTGGTGCAGGTGAGCGGGGCGGCCGGCAGCGGCAAGAAAGTGTTCTGTGCCTGTGTCGCCTCACAGCTGGGCCTGCCGACCCTGGTGATCGACAGCGATGACCCGGAGCTGTTTGTCTGGGCACAGCGCCAGGCCTTTCTCGACCGCAGTGCCCTGGTGTGGACGCGAGCACCGCGAAGCAGTGGCCGGGTGCCGCTGTTTCCCGTGCAGTTTATTATCGCCGATGAACACGCGGGCGCTAGAGGAACTGACAGGGGGTCCCCGGCACAGCCCTCACCCTCCGGCCAGGTTGTGTGCCAGGCAAAACTGCCGCAGCTTTCTCGCGCCCAGCGCGAATCGCTTTGGTGTGCCATGCTGCCCGGGATGTGCGACTGGGCGGAAGACGATGTGGCGGCCCTGCTCCGGCGCCACGTCCAGGTTGGCGACATAGCCGCGATCGCCGCACAGGGCATGGACGATTACAGGAGCGTGAACGAGGCCCTGAGCGCCCGCCAGCGCGACCAGTTCGAGGGGCTCGCCGAGGTGATTCCCTGCCCCTTCGAGCGCGATGACCTCATCCTTGCAAGTACGCTGCAGGATGCTCTCGAGGACTTCCTTTTCGAGGCAGGCGAGCGCGATCGCTTCTGGCAGGACGAGCGGCCCCGGCGCCTGTTCCCCAGGGGGCAGGGGCTGGTGGCGCTGTTTTCCGGCCCGCCGGGTACGGGCAAAACCATGGCGGCGCAGGTCGTGGCGGCGGCACTGGGTATGGACCTGCTGCGGGTGGACCTGTCGTCGGTGGTCAGCAAGTACGTCGGCGAGACTTCACAGAACCTGTCGAGAATCATCCGCAGGGCCGCCAACATGGATGCGGTGCTGCTGTTCGACGAAGCCGATGCCCTGTTTAGCAAGCGCACCGAAGTGAAGGACGCCCACGACCGCTTTGCCAACAGCGACACCAATTACCTTTTGCAGGCGATCGAGAACTTCCCCGGTATAGCGATCCTCGCCACCAACAAGAAGAGCAACCTGGACAGCGCTTTCATTCGGCGGTTGCGGTTCCTGCTCGAGTTCAACGCGCCGGATTATCCCCAGCGACTGCGCTTGTGGCAGGTCCTGGTGAACGAACTAGCCGATGATGAAACAGCCGTACGCCTCGGCGCCTACCTTGAGCGGCTGGCCAGGCAGCTGAGCATAACCGGTGCACAAATCAAGTTTGCCATTCTCGCCGCGCTGTTCACTGCGCGGCGCCTGCGCCAGCCCCTGGCCATCGACCACCTGCTGCAGGGTATTGACCGGGAACTGATCAAGGAGGGGCGAGCGCTCTCGGAACAGGAGCGGGAGGCCCTGCGCCGATGAGTTCGCTCACGGGTGTACACATCGACAGTCTGCGCTTGCGCATAGCCGGCATGAGCGAGCGACAGGGAGCGCAGTTGGGTGAGCTTGTGGCGCACAAGCTCGCGCAACGCTGGCCCCCGACGCTCGGCTCCCTGTCGGTGTACGACCTGGACATCCGTATCGAAGCGGGCGGCAAGGACCCGGAGGCAATAGCGAACCGGGTGGTGAGCGCGATTATTGCCAGGGCGACGCGGCGCGCGGCGGAAGGCGTGTAATGGGCGTTGAGGCGAGCAGGCTGTCGATGAAGATGATCCAGCGCGCCGGGGTGAAGCCCGCCCGGAAGGCGGCGTCGCCGAGCCAGTACCAGGCTGATCGACGGGAGCGCGAGGCGCGCCGGAACGCGCGGCTGTGGCGTGCGGGAGCTGCTCGCACGGGCCCGGCGCAGGATTCCTCCGGGCACGAGTCCTTCGAACACCAGCCCTTCGAACACCAGCCCTTCGAAAGAGCGCCGCTTTCCCGCGGGATATCGGCTGCAACTGCCGCGTCCTGGTCGTTGCCTGACAGTCGTGGTGATCATCTCCCGCTGAACTTGCGGCACTCGATGGAGGCGGCCTTCAACGCCGATTTTTCCGCCGTCAGAGTTCACCGGGACCAGGCAGCCGCAGCGGCGGCCATCGGGGAGGGCGCTAGGGCGTTCACTGCCGGGGCTGCAATCTACTTTGCCCCGGGCCAGTACCAGCCCGGGACCGGCGAGGGGCAGGCATTACTTGTTCACGAGCTGACCCACGTCCTGCAGCAGACCGGCCGGGCCTCCAGTGGCGGAAAAATCCGCGCGACATCCGTCGCGGGCGAAGGGGAGCTGCAGCGCGACGCTTTCTACCGCGACCTGGTAGCGGACTACCAGGCGCGAGCGGAAGAGGACCTGGAGGGGGAAAGCACCAGCAGGGCGCAGCGGACCCGGGCGCTGGAAAATGCCATCAACATCATCAATGAAGCTATCGGGCTGCGGGCAGAGCTCACCACGGCGGCGGGAGATCACCCCACGATAGTTGCCCTCGAGCAGCTGATTCTCGGCACGGGCGAGCATCCGGAACTGGCGGCGCGCCTGGATATGCAGTCCTCGGTGGTGCGCGGTTTCGTGTTCGACTGCCTGAAGTTGCTGGGGCGCTTCCAGGCCGCGGCGAAAATCATCGACGACGACCCCGGGCTTGTCTGCCGCCTGCGCCACGTCAACCAGAGTTCGCCGCAGCTCAATGACTTTATCGACTATCTCATCGCAGATGAAAACCATGGCCGAGGCTGGTTTTACTCTGCGATCGAGTCCGTTTACGAGAGTGCGTTTCCCTACAACCTGCTACAGGGCCTGTGGGAATACCTGGTGCGGCCCGAACTGGGCGCGGAACTGAGCCACGACTATCGGGATATCTACACCGCGTATTTTAGGCTTGCCAGTGCGTCGGGCTTCGCCCCCAACGAGCGCATCTACGCTGCCCACGCCATTGTCCAGAACCTTGACGAGCGTGTGCGCGACTGGCAGCGGACCTTCGAGACGGCCTACTCCGGGCGCTCCCCTTCCGTACGCAAGTTCCATGCTGCGGAGCATGTCGAGCGGGCCGGACGCGCCATGCAGGAAGGCAATGCCGTCGAGTTCAGGTACCGCGATGGCGAGCTTTCCCTGCTGCAAAATTCCGGCAACGCCCATCTGTCCTCCCTGGGGCGGGATATTCGCCGCCTGGGCGCAGCTGCCATCCTCTACTGGCAGCGGGTGGGCCTGTACAAGCAGATATCTGCTGGAGCCGAAGAACTATCCGCTGCCGGGGAGCCCAGCCGGGAGGAGGTGTTCGAAAATTTTGTCGCCACTGTCGAGCAGCAGGCGACTGCCCTGTTGGGCGGAGATGCCATCCCGAGCATGGGGGATTACGCCACGGCAATAAGTGGTTTTCTGCTGGCCCTCGAACAGCACAGTGTCCCGCTATCCAATCGCCTGCAATGGAATATCTTCCGCTATGAGCATCGCAACATCGAGCACCGCCGCGACGCCGCAGCCTGGCTCGGCTGGGGGATAGACTGGATTCGCGACTTCAGTCGCAACCTGCTCAATCGCTACAATCGCGACGTCGACCTCGCCGCCGACCTTCCCGACTATCGCCTGACCCATCGCCTGCAGGTGGCATTCGCCCTGCGGCGCTTCGCCGAATTCACCCGGCGCAGGGCGCTGCTGGAGCTGACTGGCAGTGTCCTCAGCGGCTATGACCGGCGCGAGAGTTACCTGCTGATCACCGAGGATTTTGCCCGGGACAGGGGTGCCCCGCTGGACCAGTTGAACGAAGACTATCGCGGCATAATTCGCGGCATTGGTCTCACCGCAGCGCAGCTGGTCGGGCTCTACGGTGTACTCCACCTGGAGAGCTTCAACCGGGCGTTGTCGGGAAGCCTGGATGCTCACGAGGCCGATGTCGACAGCGGCACCAGGCGGCTGGTGGGCGACGCGGTCAGCGCCGCGCGCAGGATTGTACCCAGGCCCACCCGCTGGATCGTCGCCAACGACGCCTACCAGATTGTCTACTACCAGGCCGAGCAGCAGGAGCTGCCCGACAAGACCCTGCGGCAACTGGTCGACGCCCACCCGGTATTCCAGCGCCTGGTAGGCGAACACAGCGATGGCGATTTCATACTGCCGCGGGGCTACGGCACTGACCTGGTGGTCTGGCACGTTCCGCCACTGCATAACATCATTCGTAAACTGCGCAGTTTCACCGCGCTCGATGGCCGCGTCCTTGCGCTGGCCGGACTCGAAGGCACGGTAAGCGACCCGGACTGGTTCGCCGCGTTTATCCAGCTGATGGAGGCGGGCCTCGAGGATTCGCAACGCAGCGCGGCGCAGCGGCGGGACTACAACGAGTTGCATCGCCTGCTCAACTCGGGCCTCAACACAGCGCGCGGCGCGGCCAACACCCGCCGCGCCTATGTGCTGCGCCGCGCCGCAATTCGCCGGCGCCGGGCACTGGCCGAGACGCTTGGTAACGACCTGGAAACCTACAGTGAAGATCACGATATCCGCGATTACGGTGTCCCCAACACTGTCATAGAAAAAATTGAGGAGTTCGTCCGCCTCGGTTGGGACGTCGACATGCCCGCCCACGAGGCGGCGCTCCTGCTGGGGATGGCGGCGGAGCTCAAGGCCTTGTTTATCGAGGAGACCTGGCTCGGCACCATTCGCGAGGATCGCTACGACCTGGTCACCGGCTACTACGGCATGGTCGAGCGGGCCATCGATCTCGCTGAAGATCATCCCGAGCGGATTCGGGCCATCCTCTTCCTGGAAGAGAACCTGCAAGCCGCGGAGCAGCGCCTGCATCGCGAAGCCGGCAGCGCCTTCGAGAACCCGGCCACGCTGCTGGGGAACCTCGCTGACCTGGTCGCAGTGAAAGCCAGCCTCGACAGAGTGATCGCCGACGTACAGCGCCGCTTCGGCTTTGAAAGCGATCGCCAGATGCTGCGCTCGCTCACCTTTGTCCATGAATTCCCGGTCGGCGAAGTGATGAGTATTGCCGGCCACGACTACCAGGTCAGCCGGGTCTATCGCAGTTTCCGCTTCCACCCGCCCTACGGCGTCGGCAGTGACGCTGAGTCCCCGGCGCTGGTGACGGGCCTGGACGGCAGGCCTCTGCCGGCCAATGCCAGGCTACTCAGGTACTCCACCGACACCGGGGATGACATCACGGTTCGCAACCGGCCGGAGGATATGCGCCACCTCCAGCAACTCGACGAGATCATCAGTACCGCTGCCTTTGTCGCCAGCCTGGACAGCCTCGAGGCCGCGATGGAGCAGGCCATCGAGACCGGGCTGGACCTGGCGGAACTGATTCCCGGCATCGGCCAGGGGGTCATGGTCACGCGGATACTGTTCGCCATTGGCGAGTTCGTGGCCCGTGACCTGCCCGACATCCAGCAGAAACTGTTCGAGAACCCGCAGATAATTCTCGACAACCTGGGCAGGCTGATAGGCGACGAACTGGAAACGGCGGCGCCCCGTTTCCTTGAGTACATGCTGTTCGGAGATCTGCCCTTCGAGAGCAACATGATAGCGCCGGAGGCGGAGGACTCGAGTCACGCGCCGAGCCGCCGACGCCTGCAACGCCTGTTCCGTTTCGTCAGCGAGATGTGCGAGGACGCCCTGCGCGCCTTCGTGCGCCTGCGCGGGCGCATGCGCGGTGCCTTCGTGCAGGCCCAGGGGCGCATCGTCGCGAGCCCCACGCTGCTGATGCTGGTGGACGCGCTGCCCCTGCTGCTGACACTGGCGGAAACCGCCCGCAACTCGGTGATTGCCTCGGAAGCGCTCGACCTGACTGACCCGGAGGCCCTGCAGACCCGCTTGAAGGGAGAAATCCAGTCCATCGTCAACAGCATGATGGAAATCGAGATTCCCCGCGAAATCATTCCCATGGGCGTGGCGATCGAGGTCATTCTCGCCTTCGCCATCGGCAAGTTCGGCCGCAAGGGCAAAATCGTCCGGGAAATCCTCGAGGTGACGAATACCCTCGGCGACGCCTCCGACCTGATCGCCCAGGCGCTCGACGCCAACGGGCTGAACCCGAACCGCTACTGGCGCGAGCAGGTAGGCGAGCGCCTGCAGCCGCTGCTGGAGCACGCCCAGCGCAACCTCTACCAGGAAATTGCCTTCCAGGTCTCCACGGCCACTAATTCCGCCATCGTGCTGGACGCCCCCGAGTTAGAGGAAGCCAACATACAGTTCGATGAGGCGGAACCGGGCAGTGTGAGCCTCGAGCCCTACAAAAAGTCCGGTGAGCTGCGGGCAGGCGTCTCCATGGACGAAATTCCCGGCAGTGGCCAGCCTTTGCCAGCGGGGATGCGGGGCGAGTTTGCCGCCGAGTACGGCCACGACTTCAGCCACGTCCGCCTGCACCGCGACGCACGAGCCGCGGAGTTGACCTCAGCCGCCAATGCGTACGCGCTTACCGGCGGCAGCCATATTTATGTCGCCAGTGGCCTCAACCTGGAGAGTGACGCCGGCCGGCGGATCATGCGTCACGAACTCGCCCACGTGCTGCAGCAAACCGGGCCGCGCCCCCGCGAGCGGGACCACGGCAGCCAGCCGATCGGCGCGGCGAGAGGAGCCGGTGTCCGCTACGAGGCGCGGCGCGAAGACGCTGCCGAGCGCATGGCCAGGCGCGCCGAAACCAGCGACTGGGAGGAAATAGTCGCCATCGAGGGCGCGGGCGGTACGCACTGGATGCCGACGATGGCGAGTGTCGCGACCCTGTTACTGAGCAACCTCACCGACCAGGATGTGGCCGAGAACCAGGCGGAGGCCTTCGAGGAGCGGGTGCCGCGCAGCGTTTCCCGCAAGGCCACCTACCGGGAAGCACTGCGCGAGGCGCGGGACATCTGGCGCGACGTCAAGCGCAACATGGGCGATACCAGCAAATCCAGCTACCGGCGCCCGCTCAATCACAATAGGCAGGGCATCCTGACCTACGTGAATACCTTCTCCGAAACAGTGAACCGCTATATCCCGGGAATCGTATTGCGCAGCATCCAGACCCGGGCCAATGGGCGCGTCCGCCTGCGCCCGCGCCTGTTTGCCAACAACCTGGAAACCTATCTTTTCGCCCGCACGGGCCTGGTGGTCAATATCGACATGGACGGGGACCGGGCGGGCACTATCGCCGTGCGCTATCTGCACCTGGCCAATATCTCCTCGCGCTCAGGTGTCTGGCAGGAGATGAAGTCGAACAGTCTGGCCTTTATCCGCACCCACCGGGCCAACCGCCTGGAATTGTTCAACCACGCCAACAGCTGGCGGCAGATCAAGCATTTCATCGCCACCCGCCTCAACGAAAAGCAGGTCTGGCACAGCGGGGAATTTCGCCTGAGCAACGCCTTCATCGACGAGGTCACCATCATCCTGCTCAATATTGGCGACGTGGAGGTGGGGACCTGGGCCGACTACAAGGACACCGACCAGGTCGGGTCACAGCGCGCGGGACTGCGCATCGACACCCACGGCGGCCTTACCGGCGCGCGCATGCCGCAGGCAGCGCGCAACGACCGGGAGTCACACCACATACCCCAGTACCTGCTGGTGGAGTATTTCCGCAACGACAACGGCAAACTGTTTTCCGGCGGGCGCAATTCGCCGGAGCGCATTCCCGGGTTCTACCCGCTGACCCGGGGCAGCGGCCTGGAGTCCTTCAAGGCCGATGGCAGCAGGGCGGATATCGACCTCCACGCCCTGGACCCGAACTCCGGCCGCGGCGACAACCTGCCGGCGATTTCGCTGGCGGCGGTTACCCACCAGCGCGGACGCCTGCACATGAATGCCTCTTCCACCTGGGGCGGGAACGATGAACTCAATGGCCAGGCCACCCAGAGCGATCAGATCAACGAGGAATTCCTGCGCAACATCCGCACCCAGCAGATCACCGGGAGCAAGGCTGAAATCGCCGCCGCGGGCCAGGCCCTCACCGGCACGGACCTGGATCTCTATCGCGGCAAGATACTCAGCGCAATGCGCGATACCTACGCCTCCATGTACGACGTGATGATGGCGGCACTGCCGAACGCCCTGGTGCGCTATGAAATCCCCTACTACAACAGCGTCGCCATGGCGCAACACAACGTCGACAGCGAGGACGCCCTGCCGCCGGGTTACCGGGCGCCGGAGACTACGGCTGAAATTCAGTCGGTGGTCGCTGCGATCCGGGCGAAAAACAGCGAGATCATGGACGAGTGGGGCAGGTGAGGCCGGATATGGAGACCAGCAAAAATGGCCAATAACGGATTTTCTCGCAGCCCGCTCCTGTTGAAGGGCGCACTGATCGAATTCTCCGAGCGCTTCATCGGCCCGGTCCCGAACCTGATCATCTTCCAGTACAACCCGGCCACCCTGTCGCGCTCGCTGGAAGTCTACGACCCCTTCAAGGAAGAGGACATCACCAACGAGGAAAGCGGCGAGACAGTCGGGGTGCGCAACTTCATTTCCACCGACGCCCAGCCGATGGACCCGCCGGAGAGCTTCACCCTGGAACTGGAACTGGACGCCACCGACGACCTCGAGATCGACGACCCCATTGCGGTGGTGACCGGTGTTGCCGACCGCATCGCCGCCCTGGAAATGCTGCTGTATCCACAGGAGGGCAGCCTGTTCGGTGACCTGCTCGGATCGGTCTCGGTCAGTCTCGGTGGCGCCAGTGCCAGTGCGGCGGCGCAGGTGGAGGAGGTACCCCGCGGCAAGGTGCCTATCCTGCTCTTCGTCTGGGGCCCCGGCCGGATAGTGCCGGTGCGCCTGACCAGCTTCCAGGTGGAGGAGCAGGCCTTCTCGCCGCTGCTCTACCCGGTGCAGGCCAAGGTGTCAGTTGGGCTGAAGGTGCTCTCGGAATCGGAGATCCGCCTGTTCGACGATTCGCTGTCGAAGGACATCGCCCTCGGCGCCTACAAGTTCACCCGCAAGCAGAAACAGGTGCTGGCGGCGGCCAACGTGGCCAACAGTGTGCAGTCGATCCTGGGCATGTTGCCCTTCTAACTATTGGGACGGAGTTGAGTCATGTTCGACAAGAAAAGTCGCTACGCCAATCAGGAGAGCTACCTGGTGACTGATCGCCGCGGGCGCAGCGTGGCGGTGGTTGATTCACCGCCACGGCCTGACCAGTCCCTGCGCGGCTACCACCAGCGCCAGCAGGGTCAGCGGCTGGATCACATGGCCTTCAAGTATTTACAGGATCCCGCGGGTTTCTGGCGCATCGCCGAGTTCAACGGTGTGATGCTCGCCGAGAGCCTGTCTGAAGCCGACGAGATCGGCATCCCGAACAAGGAATAGCTGTGCCGACCAAGACTGGAATGGTGCATTAGATATGGCTAGTGGTATCGCGCTGACAATCGACGGTGAAGCGGACGATGAACTCGTCCAGGCAACCCAGATCGAGGTGTTGGAGAGCCTCGGCGAGGCGACCCAGTTCCGCCTGCAGTACAGCTTCGACATCAGCGAGGCTGATTTTCCCATACTGGTGGACGAGCGCCTGAATCCCGGTGTGGAGGTTGCCCTGCTGGCAACCGGCGACAAGGGCAACGAATGTCTGGTCAAGGGCCAGGTGTTTGGCCACGAGATACAGATGCTGCACGGCGGCGCCGGTTCCACCCTCACCGTAGCCGGTGGCGACAGCTGCCTGCGCATGAACCGCGAGGCGAAGCTGGCCCAGTGGGTGGACATGAGCGACAGCGATGCGGTGACCTCGGTGCTCTCTGCCTACGGTTTCACCGCTGATGTTGCAACCACACCCGCCGGCCACTTTGCCGACAAGCACACGCTGCTGCAGCGCGATACTGACCTTCAGTTCGTCAAGCGCCTGGCACGCCGCAACGGTTTCCTGTTCTGGATCACCAGCGATGAGTTCGGCCTGGAAACCGCACACTTCAAACCGGCTCCTGTCGATGGCGAAGCGGTGGGCGACCTTGTCATCAACCTGCCCGGGGCGACCCTGGACGAACTGAACATCAGCTGGGATGTGGAGCGGCCGACCAGCGTCCAGGCCGCGCAGCTGGACCTCAATACCCTGGAGCAGATCGACGGCAACCTGGCTGCCAGCGCGCGAACGGTACTGGGCAACCGGGGCCTGCAGGCGATTACCGGCGACACCCGGTCGGCGCGGGTGCTGGCCGCAGTCAATGACAGTGGCGACCTGCAGGCCCGGGGCCAGGCCCTGCTCAACGAGTCCGAGTGGTTCGTGTGCGCTCACTGCGCCACCAGCGTGGTGCGCCTGGGCCGGGTGGTCAGGGCGCACCAGCTGGTCAACCTGCGCGGTGCCGGCAGTCGCTACAGCGGCGTCTACCTGGTGGCCAGTGTGCGCCACCTGATCGACGCGACGACACACATTATGGAAATCGGCCTGGTGCGCAACGGGTGGCTATAAGCGCGGACTATCGCGAGGAATGATTATGGAACAACAGATTCTGCAGGACCTGCTCGAACAGGCGCGCAACCGCTGTTACGGCAAGTACCGGGGCACTGTGGTGGACACCGACGACCCGACCAAACGCGGCCGCCTGGGCGTGACTATCCCGGCCGTGCTGGGCGAACTGGTTGTCTGGGCCATGCCCTGCGTGCCCTATGCCGGTGAAAAGGTCGGGTTTTATTCCCTGCCGCCAGTGGGCAGCGGGGTGTGGTGCGAGTTCGAGGGGGGCGACACCTCCTACCCGATCTGGGTCGGCTGTTTCTGGGCCGACGGCCAGCTGCCGGACGAGTCCGACCAGAAAATCAAGGTCTGGAAGACCACCAGCCTGACCCTGCGCCTGGATGACACCAACGACGAAATCCTGCTGGAGGCGAGCAGCGGGTCGAAAATCACCATCGTCGACAAGGTCGAAAGCGTCTCCGGTGGCGGGACGCACACGGTGGAGGGCAGCGCCGTGACCTCTTCCGCCGGGGGCGTAGGCGAGGTCAGGGTGACCAGCAGCGCGGTGGTCGTCAACGGCGGCGCGTTCGAAGTGGCTTAGGCGGGGGAACTCAGATGTCGGGAACAACCATCACGGTAAATGCCAGCCTGCAATGCCCGCACGGGGGCAAGGTGCAGGTCATTACCAGCAACAGCATGGTAAAGGCCGACCACGGATTTGTCGGCACGCTTGCGGATACCTACGTGATCTCGGGCTGCCCCTTCCAGATACCGGGTACCCCGCCGATTCCCAGCCCCTGCGTGAAGGTGCAGTGGGTCAAGCCCGATGTGCGCACCACAGTGAACGGTTCGCCGACGCTCAGCAGTACCAGTGCCGGTATCTGCCTGGCCGCCACCCAGTTGCCCCAGGGCCCGGTTACCGTAGTGGCCACGCAGACCCGGGTCAAAAGCAGTTGAAACCCCTGGCGGAGTGATTAGAGATGCCCACGGCAATTAAAAGTATTTTCCACCCGGTCGCGATCGACAGCGGCCTGGGTGCCTTCGCAATCGAGGATGAGTACGGCGAGCACGTCGCCCAGATGATCCGCCAGGTGCTGTTTACCAACCCCGGCGAGCGCATCAACCGCCCGGATTTCGGCTGCGGCATCCGGCGCATGGTGTTCGCGCCCAATAGCGATATCTCCGCCAACCTCGCCCAGGTGACGGTATTCCAGTCCCTGGACAAGTGGCTGGGCACGCTGATCGATGTGGAGAAGGTCGAGGTCGGCAGCAGCAACGAGACGCTGAAGATTGCCATCGTCTATGTCCTCAAGGCGCGGCAGGAGCGGCGCTACCTGAGTTTCGAGGTGAACTGAGATGAGTGTCGCCGACCGACTGCAGCAGCTGGTGCAGCAGAATGCCGTCACCGGCATCGATTTTGTCTATGTCTATCCCAGCCAGGTGCAACTGGACGTGTACTTCTTTGCACACGCCAGCGCGCCGCAGGCCGACGCCATACTCGGCACAGTCGATGTAGAGAGTGTCGCCATCTACGCCCCTGAGGGGGCCGACAGCCTGCCGGAAATCGCCGTGCAGAGCGCCGTTTGGGATATGGTGGACGGCCGCACGGTGCTGCGCCTGAGCACCGCCTCGGTCGGCGATTTTGCCCGCTACCGCCTGCGCCTTTCCCACCCGCAGATCGACCACTACTTCAACGACGTCAGCTTCAGCTTCAAGGCCAACTGCCCCAGCGACCTCGATTGCAAGCCCCGTGAGCCCTGGTGCCCCGACGATACTGCAGTGGACTTCCCGGTGGATTACCGCGCGCGGGATTTCAACAGCTACCGCCAGGCGCTGCTGGAGTTCGCCAGCCAGCGCTATCCCGACTGGAGCGACCGCCTGGAGGCCGACGTCGGGATCATGCTCACCGAGGTCATGAGCGGGCTCGGCGATGAGCTGGCTTACTACCAGGACAGGGTGGCTCGCGAAGCCTATCTCGAGACCGCCAGCCAGCGCTCGTCACTGCGCCGCCACGCGCGCCTGGTCGACTACAACGTGCACGACGGGCTCGGTGCCCGCGGCCCGCTGGTGGTGTTCGCCAGCAGTAACGGTAACATCCCCGCCGGCACGCGGGTGCAGGCTCTTTCAGATAATGGCGGCGCCATCGTTTATGAAGTCGGCCGCGGGCTGAAGGACATCCTCGGCGGGATACATTTTGCCGTGGACAGCACGCTCAACGAGTTGCAGCCGCATATCTGGGACGAGGACGACCTGTGCTTACCCCGTGGCGCGACAGAACTGTTCGTACAGGGGCACCACCAGGCCGCGCTGGTCTTCGATGACCCGGTGGAAGACCCCAGCGGAAAATGGGTCCTGCTGGCGGCGGACAGCAGTAGCGATTCACCCTGCCCGAAGCGCTGGCTGGTGCGGGTTACTGCAGCGCTGGACATGCGCGACGAAATTTTCGGCGTGGATATCACCCGCCTGAGCTGGGCGGCGGAGCATGCACTGCCCCGGGAAATGGAGCTGGAATACCTCGGTGTGCAGTGCAACATCGTCCCCATCACAGCGGGCCAGACCCGTGAGCATCACTTCGTTGTCGGCGCCGACCCCGGAGCGCTGGGCCTGCCGGAAGAGGAGGCCGCCATGCTCAGCCGGGCCGTCGAGCGCTGCGGCAGCGACGCCAGTGGCAGCCCCTGTGCCAGGTACCTGCAAACGCTGCCGGACCCGGACGGCCTGCAGCTGGTCTGGCTGGGGGAAGTCGCCGCTGAGGCCAGCCCGGAGATTCACCTGCAGGAAGTCAGTTTCGACGGGGTGGCCTGGCAGCCGGGCAGTGTCGAATGGCAGTGGCAGCGCGCCCTGCTCGGTGTCTACGCCTCCCAGCCCGGCGACTATCACTTCACCCTGGAGGATGGCAGCTGGCGCCGGGTGGTGGGCTACTGGCGCGACGGGCGCGAGGTAGTGCACAACGACTACGCCGCCAACCAGGGCTGCACACTGACCTTCGGCGACGGTGAGTTCGGTCGCGTCCCCGCCGAGGAGACCAAGTTCCGTCTCACCTATCGCCTCGGTAACGGCACGCCGGCCCACGTCGCCCCGGATGCCGTCAACCAGCTCACGACACCCCTGGCTTTTGTCGATTCGGTCAGCAATCCCTTTGCCATCCACAACGGCGTGGATGCGGAGACCCCGGAAGAGGTGCGCCGCTTCGCCCCCCAGGCTTTCCGCTCGCTGACCTACCGCGCGGTGCGCGCCGAAGACTATGCCGAGGCCGCCGAGCGCCTGCCCTGGGTACAGCGCGCCGGGGCCAGGCTGCGCTGGACCGGCAGCTGGCTGAGTCTCTTTGCCACTCCGGATCCCTACGGTTCCACCGAACTGGCCGACGGCCAGTACAGCGAGCTTGCAGCGCAGCTGGACCGCTATCGCCAGGCCGGCAGGGAAGTCCACGTGAAGCCGCCGAAGTACGCGGACCTGGACCTGCAGATCAAGGTCTGCGTACAGCCCCACGCCTATCGTGGCGCGGTCAAGGAGGCGCTGTTGCAGGTGCTGGTCGGTTCGCCAGCCCGCGGGCCGGGTTATTTCTCTGCCGACAATTTCACCTTCGGCACGCCGCTGCGGCGCACGCAACTGGAGGCGGTGGTACAGCAGACACCCGGGGTGCGCGCGGTGCTGTCCATGCAGTTCCGCCGTCGTGGCCGCTTTGACTGGCGGGATTTTTCCGAGCTCGCCTACGCAGTCCACATGGATGAAGTGATCCGAATCGAGAACGATCCGCTGCACCCCGCCCGGGGCAGCCTGAAACTGGTCATGGAGGGCGGCGCATGAGTCTTTGTGAATGCCTTGGCGACGAGAGCTGCGACAGGTGCACACCGCAGCTGAATATCACTCCCGGCCTGGACAGCCTGCCGCGACAAGTCGCCGGGTTTGCGGAATTCCGCAGCCGCATGTTGAAGCAGGTGATGGCGGAGGCGGCCCTGGACGCCTGGCGGCCCTGTGGGCAGCAGGACTTTGGCGTCATGCTGCTGGAGATGTGGGCCTACATCGCCGACGTGCAGAGCTTCTACGACCAGGTGATCGCCAACGAGTGCTACCTGCGCACTGCGGTGCGCCGGCCCAGCCTGCGCAAGCTGGTGGACCTGCTCGGCTATGTGCCGCGCCCGGCGGTGGCCGCGACGGCCAGCGTGGCGGTACTGGCGGAGGGACGGCGCGCCATCGAACTGCCCCGGGGGCTGGGGTTTCGCTCGACCGCCTTCGGCGACGAGGCGTCGCAGGTGTTCGAGCTGGACCGGGACAGCACGATTCATCCGCTGCACAGCAAGTGGAGCGTCGCGCCGCAGGCGCGCAACAGCCTCAGTGCGTCCGGCAGCGCCACTGCCATTGGCCTGGCCAAGGTTCTCCTGCCAGCGGACACCGCCCTGAAACCCGAGGACGTGGTGTTCATCCGTGTCGCCGCCGCGCCGGACAGCTACAAGCAGGTGCGCACGGTCGCTTCGATCGAGGATTACAGCGATGGACTGGGGAATAAATACAAACAGGCTACTTTCAATACCGCCCTGAGCCTGCGCGGTGACTTTGCTCCCTCCGCCGTGAAGCTGTCCCGGGCGACGCAAACCGGCGGCCTGTGGACCCAGGGCCATGTCAGCGGTGACCCGAAGGCCATCAGCAACAAGCAGATCGTGCTCGATGGGCTCTACCGCAACCTCAGGGCCGGGCAGTACCTGGTGCTGGAACGCGCAGGCGTCTACAAGTGGTTCCAGGTCACCGCGGTCAAGGACGTCAGCATGACCCTGAGCGCGGCGACAACGAAAACCGTCAAGGACGGTGAAGGCAACAATGTCGCCGTGGCCATTCCCGCGGTCACTGCCCCGGCGACCCGCCTGACCCTCAACCTGACGGTTGAAACCGGCAGCTGGACCGACTCCCACACCGACAAGATGACCCTGCACTACGCCCTGCAAAGTGCCGGCTCGATGCTGCTGGCGCCGGGCGCGGCGATCGGCCCGTCGAACGGGGCGGCCGGGAGCAACAGCATCGCGCTGGGTTCGCCGCTGGAACATCCGCCCGATGCGCCGCCGCTGTCCCGGGTGCAACTGAAGGACCGCAACGACAGCGGTGCCGAGGTCGGCGCTGCCATCGACTACGGTGCGAAGACCCTGACCCTGGACCAGGGTGCGGCAATGCCCCAGCTGAGCCTGCCGGTTACAGCCTATGGCAACGTCGTTTCACTGAGCCGTGGCGAGTCGGTCAGCGAGACCCTGGGCAGCGGCGACCCCACCCTCGCCAACCAGTTTTTCAGCCTGAAGAAAAAACCGCTCACCTACCTGAACGCGCCGACCAGCGACAACGAGGCTGGTGTGGTCAGCACCCTGACCGTGTACGTGGACGGCGTGGCCTGGCGGGAAGTGGACTACCTCTACGGTATCGGTCCCGAGGAGCGGGTCTACTACCTGCGCCAGGACGACGAAGGCTACACCCGCGTGCACTTCGGCGATGGAGTGAGCGGGGCGCGGCTGCCGAGCGGCGCCGGCAATGTCACCGCGCTTTACCGCTTCGGCGCCGGCCTGGCGGCGCCGCCGGCGGGCGCCATCAACCAGCTGGCAAAGCCGCTAAAGGGACTCACCGCGGTACTCAATACGGTTGCCGCGAGCATCGGTGCCGACGCCGAGCCGGCCGGGGAAATCCGCCAGCTGGCGCCGCGCTCGGCACTGCTGCTCGGCCGGGCGATTTCCATCGAGGACATACAGGTCGCGGCGAGCAGGGTGGCCGGCGTCGAAGCGGCTCACGCGGAGTGGCGCTGGCAGGAAGCCCGGCAGCGGCCTGGGGTACAGGTCTGGTATCTGGGTGACGAGGCCATCAGGCCCCAGCTGCACGAGAAGTTGCGCCTGCTCACCGACGAGAACACCGCCATCGCCGTGGACGTCGTGCAGAAAGTGGCCCTCGGCCTGGTCCTCGATATCGAGATCGACGAGCGCTACCCCGAAAGTGCGGTGCTCGACGGGATTTACGCCCTGCTGATGGATGCGGACGACGGGCTGCTGCAGCCGGCGAATATGGGCTTTGCCGGGCCGCTGTTTCGCAGTGTCCTGTTTGAGACCGTCCTGTCAGTGCCCGGGGCCGTGTCGGTGCGCGCTGTCTCCGTGGTGTTCTGGGGCGTGCAGTATCCGTGGAATTTCCCTGCCCTCAGTCCGCTGGCGGGCTATGTGTGGGACTTCACCCAGGGTGGTGTGAGCTTGAATGGCGAGAGTTATGGCTGATGACGCGAGATGCGGGCATGCCGAAACAACCGCGGGATCGATTAACAAAGGACTAAATCGTGACCAATACAGTTGAAGACGGATTCGAAAGCTATTTCCGCGAAAAAATCTGGGAAATGATTCCGGCCTACTACCGCCACGAGGACGGTATTGCCGACAATCCGGGCGTACTCAGGGCCATCGTCCATATCGTCGCCGGCCAGGCTGCGGAGCTGCGCCGTGGTCACGACCAGTTGTGGCAGGACCAGTTCATCGACCTGTGCCGCGACTGGGCGGTGCCCTATATCGGCGACCTGCTGGCGACGCGCCTGCTGTCGTCCCTGAACAGCCGCGGCCGCCGGGTCGATGTCGCCAAGACCATCTACTACCGGCGGCGCAAGGGCACCCTGGGGGTGCTGGAGGAGCTGATCGGCGACATCACCGGCTGGGAGGGCAAGGTCGTCGAATCGTTCAGGCGCCTGGCCAGGACTCGCCACGGCCTCGACCCCATCCTGCAGCGCGACCAGCTGGGTCGCATCAGCGGCACTCCCGCGGGTGGCGTACCCGACCTGCGCCAACCCTGGGGGGCGCAGCGCCTGCAGACGCCCTTCGACGAGTATTACCACACGCCGGATTTTCGCCGGCACCGGGGCTGGCAGGGGCGCTACAACATTCCCAAGCTGGCGCTGCATCTTTACCGGATAAAGGCCAACCGCATCGACAGCGCGACGCCCTTCCAGCTCGACGGCTTGCGGTTCAGCTACGACCCCTCCGGGCGCGACATCCACCTCTTCAGCCCCCGCGAGCGTGCCGACAACTGGCACAACTGGACCTCGATCACCGCCTGGCAGCTGCCGGCCCCGATTGCCTGCCGCCTGCTCAATCACGCCGAGTTTCGCCTGACCGGCAGCTTGCTGACGGACCTGCAGCAGAACTTCGGGGTCAGCGCGAGCGCCATCGACAAGCTGCGCCAGCTCGGTGGCGAGCGCATCCGGGGCGAGGCGCGCCTGCAAACACTGCTCAGCCTGATGAACGAGCCTTCGCTGCTGGTAGCCGCGGCCAATCGGCGCCTGGTCAACGGCGCACTGGTGGCCGACTGCGGCAGGCAGGGGCTGGTGCCCAACGCTATCGCGGTCTACGACGCCGGCACTTCCCTGCGCCCCGCGGAACTCGCCGGCGCGGATCTCGGCAACTGGCCGGTGGCCGACACCGGCCGACGGGCGCTGGTCGATCCGGCCCGCGGGCGCCTGCAGCTATTTGGCGCCGATCCACAGCCGCTCAGCGTCGATTACCACTACGGCTTCGCCGCGGACATCGGCGCGGGCAGCTACGCCCGTCCCGCCGTCGAAGCCTACGAGGCGGACACGGAAATCAGCGGCGGCGGGGCGATCGGCGCGTCCCGCCTGCACAACCAGGGCACCACGCAGATCAACGACAATCGCACTTACGGTCCGCTGCCCGACAAGCTCAATATCCTCAGCCTTGCCCTGCAGGCTGCGAACGGTCGCCGGCCCTACGCCCGCCTCGAGGCCAACTGGATCCTGCGCTGCAGCAATGGCAGTGAAGATGCACACGTGCGCCTCGATGGTCTCTGGCTGGGCGCCAGCGACAGCCCGCGGGAAATCATCCTGCGCGGCGCCGGCGACTTTGAACAGGTGACCATCCGCAACTGCAGCCTGGACCCGGGCGGCGCACGGGACATTGCCGGCGACCTGGTCTGGCCGGTTCGCCTGGTGATCGAAAACAGTGTCGAAACCCTGCGCATCGAAAGCTCCATTGTCGGCCAGATAGTGCTGCGCGGTGGCGGCCTGGTGGAGAACCTGGAGATTGTCGATTCCATCGTCGACGCAGCCGCCCACGCCGATATCACTGCGGACGCCGACCCCCAGCATCGCCTGGCGCTGGACCTGCCGAGCGCCGAAGTCCGGCTGGAGCGGGTCACCATATTCGGCGGCGTCAACGTCAACCGCTTGTGGGCCACGGAGGCCATCATCACTGAAGCAGTGGATGTGACGGATACCCAGACCGGCTGTTTCCGTTTCAGTTCAGCGCCGCAGGGCAGCCGCCTGCCGCGGCCCTACGAGTCCTGCCTGGTGGACAGCAGCCTGTTCAACGAGAGCAGCGGCCTGTTCAGCTCGCGGATCTTCGGCCACTACGCCTATGCCCAGTTGAGCGAGGCGGCGCCGGCCGCGATAGCCGAGGGCGCGGAAAATGGCTCGGAGATGGGGGCGTTCAGCGCTGAACTGGGGCCGGTAAAACGCAGGAACCTGGCCAGCAAGGTCAACGAATACATGCCCTTCGGACTTGTTCCGCTGTTCATCTACGAGACCTGAAATCGCCATGAACAAGGACAAGTCCGCCATCGATGTAGCAACGCTCATAGCGTGGGCACTGGAAAATTCAGGGAAAGTGCCGCCAGTGGGCAAGGCTTTCCATCACCGAATAATCGTTAAGGATTGATCGAAAGGATACGACCATGGGTACTCAAGATATTTCTCGCTCCGCGTTCATCCCGGAAAAGCACTACAGCAGCGTGCGTCTGCAACAGGGCCGGGTCATCACGGATGATGACTGGAATGAAAGCGGGCGAATTCGCGAGGAACTGCAACGCCTGACCGACGTCGACGTGATCGGCCCGGCGGGCAGTCCCAATGACGGTTTCCGCATTGCCAATCCCCGGCTGACCTCCCGCGGGGTGGACTTCGATCTCGCCCCGGGCGACCTGTACGTGGGCGGCTATCGCCTCACCCTCGAGCAGGCGAGCAGTTTCCTGCTGCAGGACGACTGGCTGCAGGGGCCGCCCACCGTCAAGGCGCCCGAGGGCAGCCGCACAGACCTGGTCTACCTGGAGACTTTCCAGCAGGTGGTGACCGCGGTGGAAGATGCGGAATTGTTCGAGGTCGCACTGGGCGGTGCCGATACCACCACGCGCCTGCGCACCGCCCGGCGGGTGCGCCTCGCCGAGGCCATTGGCAGCAGCGACTGCAAGCAGGCATGGAGCAACTTGCAGGCGTCGATGTCCGGCTTGGGCAGTTGGAGCCCGGCCCAGGAACTGCTGCCCGACGCCGGGCTCGAGGTGGCCTTCGCCGACGCCGGCAGTGGCGCTGACCTGTGCAGCCCGCAGCCCGCGGGTGGTTACCTCGGGGCGGAAAACCAGGCCATACGCGTGCAACTGGTCGACGACAGTCACTTTACCTGGGGCTTTGACAACGCCGCGCCCCTCTACCGGGTACAGGTGGACTCCACGCGCAGCAAGCTGACCATGCTCACCGCACCCAAGGACCAGGCCCACTGGCCGATGGCGGAGCAGATCGTGGAAATCCTGCCCTGGGATTCCGTTCTGCCCAACAATCAGAAAGTCGCTGCCATCCGGGGCCACCTGGCGCGGGTGAGTGCCAGTTACAATCCCGATACCGCCGAACTCACCATCGACGACGCGCTGCCCACCGCGGGTTTCGACGACTGGCAGGCGCGGGAGGACCAGGCACAACTGGCTCAGGGCGGCGCCTACTACTACATGCGCGTGTGGAACCGCGGCTCCGACCAGGATTCCGACGAGGCAATCGAATTCACCCCGGGCACGCCGGTGAGCCTGGGGCACACCGGCCTGGAGGTCACCTTCGGCGGCAGCCAGTTCGTCGCCGGTGATTACTGGATCGTCACCGCCCGCCCGCAGACCCCGAATGTCGTCGTGCCCTGGGTGCTGGAGAGCGGCCGGGGGCGCCTCGGTGTCAGGCGCTTTTTCTCCACCCTCGGCCTGATTCACTGGCCCGCCGACGGCGAACCGCGGGTCACCGACTGCCGGCCGCGCTTCCGGCCGCTGACCCGGCAGAAGATCTGCTGCAGTTTCGTGGTTGGCGACGGGGTGAATTCCCACGGTGATTTCGACAGCATCGAAGAGGCGGTATCCCGCCTGCCGGAAGAGGGCGGCGAGATCTGCCTGCTACCCGGCCTGCACCAGACCAACACGCTTATCGAGAATCGACGCGGCATCCTCATAAAGGGTTGCGGTCACCGCACCCGCCTCATCCCGCGGGAGGGCCAGCGGGACCAGGCGATCTTCACCATCAGCGACTCGGTGAATATCTCTCTGCTCAACATGGAATTCGCCGCGCTCAAGAACCGCGCCATCGTCCTCTCCGGGAGCAAGCCCGGTGCACTGCACGGCATAAAAATCCACGACAACGGCATCCTCGCCTGCCAGAACGCCATCCACGGCCTGCAGGCAGAGTTCGTGTCGATAAAAAATAATCGCATCCGCATGCTCGACAAGAACGGCGGTGATGTCGCCATCTACATGCTCGGCGACGACGTGCTGATCGAGGACAACGATATCGGCGTCCTGCCGCCGGATATCGTCCCGCCGGAGCGGGATGACGGCACAGAGGGCGGCGAGAACCCCAATCCCTCGGATAACTGCCTGGACCCGGAGGTGTTCTATCTCGACCCGGTATACATCGGCGTCTACATGACCTTCGTCTGGACCTACGTGCTCAGCCTGTACATCCCGACCAATCCCTATAAGACTCTGGGCGGAATCCAGATCGGCAGCGGGTCCGAAGGGGTGGAGATTCGCCACAACAGCATTATCGGCGGCGCCGGCAACGGCATCACCCTCGGCAGCGATGCCCAGCTGGCCGACTTCGAGGAAGTCGAGCAACCCGCCGAATTCGTCGTGGAACTCGGCGAGGGCAGTGTCGCCGGCTTCGCCTACTACAAGGGAAAAGCATTCGACGGCGAAGCAGTTGTGTTTTCCAACGACAAGCTTGTCGAGCAGGCCATCACCAACGACGAGGGCTATTTCTCCGCCGAGATCGATGAGTCTGCTACCTTCGACGTCTCCCTGGCCAATCCCAAATTCAAAATCGCTGCGTTGGAAAAAATCGACGCGGGCGAGTTCGGTGTCTACTACCAGCTTGTCATCGAGGATTCCGGGCTGGACGTGGGGCTGGATGACGTCCTGGCCTTTATCTACCAGGTCACCATAGAGAACAACCGCATACAGGGCATGGGCGAGTCGGGGATCGGCTTTCCGCGCATGGACCCTGTCGAGCTGCTCGATGCGCTGGTGCTGCTGTTGCAGCAGAAATCCCTGAATCCCGCCAACAGCTTCCTGCTCGTGATCAGCATGCTGCTGTTCGGCGCCTACACCGGGCTGGTGGTGCAACTGGTGATTCGCAACAACCTGATCAGCGGCTGTCTGCGCAATGCCTACGAGGTTTCCGGCAAGGAGCTGGGGCGCAAGTTTCGCGGTGTCGGCGGGATATCCCTCGCCTTTTGCGACGACGTTGCCATCTACGACAACCGCATCGAGAACAATGGCGTCGACTACCGCGGGCCGGTGCAGGGTATCTTCATCCTCTACACCAGCCACGCGGAGATCAGCCGCAACCATATTCTGGGCAATGGCCCGAGTACCCCGTCACAGACCCAGAACCCCCTGATAGGCGGCATCGTGATATACATCGGTGCCGATTTCACCGGTGTCGGCGGTGCCGGGACTCCCACCAGTGAAATTCCCGGGACTGGTGTGAACAACCCTGTGGAAGGCGGCGAGCCGGAGAAAGCCAGCGCGGCGAGCTTCTTCCTGCAGTCGCTGCAGCGGCCGCTGCAGGTCCTGCGCCTGCACGAGAACGTGGTCGAACAGGCGCTGGGCCGGGGTTTCTCCTTCGCCCTGGGCATGGGCCCCATGTCGATCGCCGACAACCAGTTGATCAGCCTCTATTCGACGGCGGAGGACTTTGATGAAACAGTCCTCGAGGAACTCGACACTTCGCATATCCCCAGCGTGGAACTGATCACCGCCATGCGGGACCTCTCGGGCAGTGCAGGGGCGGTCTACGTGGCGAACCTGGGCCGGGTCGGCACGGTCAAGTTCACCGGCAACCAGGTCACCCTACGGCAGCCGCAGCAGGCGGCTGTGTCGCTATCGCTGATAACGGCCAGTGGTATCCAGTTCGCCCACAACCATGTCCAGACCGGCCTGGGAGACCTGACCACCAACGTGCTGCTGGTCGGGGATGCCGTCGACGGCAGCCACAATCACATCCAGGAGCCCTCCAACATCGAAAACGGCAAGGAGTCACCCTCCAATCCCTTGTCGATGGTGACGGTCGGGACCCAGCTCAATACCACGGTGTTCAACCAGAGCGATCACTGCATCGTGACCTTCGGCTACCCGGGCAGGGTGCAGGACGTGGGCAACCTCGCCTCGACGGACGAAAGGGGTGCCTGCGCGGCCCTGCTGTCCAACTACAAAGTCAGGGCAGTGGACTATTTCCGGCTTGTCCAGGACGTCAAGGGCTAGTGTGGCGAGCTGCGCACTGAACACAAGCTGTCGTCAGCAACACTGATACACAATTGGAAGGAGATTCACGATGGACGAGAAGGACATCGAAAAGCGCCTGGACCAGCTCCTGCTGGGAGCGGCGGAAGGTGAGCAGGGCCGGCGCAAGCTCGCCCGGAGTTTCGCCCTGGTCAATTCCTCGTTGATGCAGCGGGAGCAACTGCGCCTGGGCAAGAAGCTCGGCAGGGACCACGCGCGGGTAGCCGCGCTGGAACACAAGACCAGCCTCATTATCGACTCGGCGCGGCGGGTGGCCCCTGCGGTAAAACCGGAAGTGGCTGCAGCGGCGGTAAAAGCGAGCGAGGCGGTAATCAACGGCCGGATTGTCGATGAAAACCTCGTAGGGGTGGCAAGCGTCGAGGTCTACCTCGCCGACGAAACTGGCGCCGCGGTCAGTGGCGTCGACAGCATAACCACGGACAAGGCCGGTAATTACCAGTTCGTCCTGCCCAAGTCGAAGGCGGTCAGTGGTGAGAGCGGGAAAAATTTCCGGATCGTCGTGGCGACGCCCGGCAAGGACAGAATCCACGAGGATCCGGCGCCGCTGACCGCGGCCCTCGGGGAGGCGAAACGCCGCGACCTGGTGATCAATCGGGCCAGGTTGATCCGCGGCAAGCGCTGATCGGTAACGGGCAATATATCCAAAGTTTAATCCGGCCGGCTTGGCGCGAAGCTGGATTTGCTCCGGGCAGCCGTTTACCCTTGGTCGGATAACAACGCCAACCAGGGAGAACTCCATGTCGCTGCCCCGCACACTGGAAGCCATCCGCACCGACTTTGACGCGCCGCCCCACGTGCCCAGAGACCGTATCGTCGACATCAACTGGGCCATGGGTTCGCTGCCCAACGACCTCGTCGACCCCTATGCGCCCTGTGGCTGGCTCGCCGGCCCCGACGTCCCGCGGATACTCTACAACGTGCCCATGACCAGTGGTCTCGGCGCGGTTGCCGGCTCCGGGGCAGGTAACTGGGTGGTCACCCACTACGACGATATCAACCGGGTCTACACCGACAACGAACTTTTTTCCAACCGCGGGACGGCGGAATTCCAGGCGCTGATCGGCGAGACCTTCCGCTCGATTCCGCTGGCGATCGACCCTCCCGAGCACGGCAAATATCGCCGCTACCTGATGCCGCACTTCACCCCTAAGCGGATCAACCAGATGCAGGAAGACATGCGCGCGCTGGCCGTGGAGATGATCGAGGAGTTCGCCGGCCGTGGCGAGGTCGATGTGGCCTGGGACTTCGGCCGCGTTTACCCGGTGCGGATCTTCATGGGGTTGATGGGTTTCCCGGCGCCGATGTTCGAGCAGTTCCTCGCCTGGGAGTGGGACATCCTGCATTCGGGCGATCTCGGCAAAATCCAGGCGGCGCTGCGCTCGGTGCTCGAGTTCCTGCGCGGCTTTATCGCCGAGAAGGAGCGCGAACCCGACGACAAGCTGGTCTCGAAAATTGTCCACGGGCGTATCGAGGGCGAGGCACCCACGGACGACGAGAAAATCGGCATGGTCTGGTTCCTCTGGCTCGGTGGTCTCGACACCGTCGCCGCGACCATCAGCCAGATGTTCCGGCGCATGGCGCTGCAGCCGGAAATACAGCAGCGCATTCGCGAACAGCCGGAGATTATCGAGGGTGCGGTGGAGGAATTCCTGCGCACCCAGCCAATTCTCAGTTCCTCGCGCAAGGCCAAGCAGGACTTCGAGTGGCACGGAGTCACGATCAAGGCGGGGGAGACGGTGCAGTGCGTCAACCCGGCGGGGAACTTCGACCCCGCCTATTTCGAAGATCCCCGCACCTTCGACCCGCTGCGCGAGCACAACCGGCACGCGACCTTTGTGCTCGGTGTCCATTTGTGCCTGGGGGCACCCCTGGCGCGCCGCGAATTGCGCATCCTGCTGGATGAGTGGTTCAAGCGGATTCCCGAGTTTCGTATCAAGCCCGGCGCGGATTCGACGGTCTACCCGGGCCTGCTGTCGATTCGCAACCTGCCCCTGGTCTGGGACACCTGAGCGGGCGGGATCCCGCCCAGCGGTCCACGTGCATCCGCCTGCCACTTAAGTGGTACATACCCTTTAAAAAAGCCTGCTTTTTTATGCAATGTTCTTTCATTGCGGGTTTTTATCGCAAAAAGATATTGAGCTTACTGTCCAATAAGTGGACAAGTGAGTGGCGCGAACTATTTTAAGAAAGCCGTGTTTACAGACTGTTGTACGGCTTCAGCGCTCATCGCGCCGCAGAAAAAGCCAAACCTGTTGCAAAACAGGGGCGGAAAACCACGGATCCCCACGGGGGATGGCCGGGTTGCCTCGGATCCCTGAGCAAGGTTGGCGGGAATCCACTCTCCTTGAACAATTCGCTTCCCTCAACGTAAACGCATCGATGGAGAGTGTGAGGATGTCCCATGGCCAGGTTCACACGGGCAGCGGAACAAATCGTTGTAGCGCGCCTGTACACACTTGTTTTCACTGTCGTTTGCTGTCTGGCGACCCCAGCCGTTTTTGCCCAGGACGAGATTCAGTTCTTTGACCCCAATGAAGTGCCACCGACCAACCTGTTTACGGTCGATATCACGGCATGCAAACTCGAAAACGATACAAACCCCGGCGCACTTTACGATCCCGATGGCGGCAGCCTGAAGTGTAAAGACAGCGCTTACGTTCAGGGTAACCTCGGTGGCTTGTACAACGAACTCGACCTGGTTCCCCACCGCATCATTATCGATGCCAAGAACGCCGGTGCCATTCCGGCCACCTACCAACTGGTGGTCGGTGCCGACAACCTGATCAGTGAAACACCGCTTATCGTCGGTTACGACCAGGCTCTGTTCGACACTGCGACCGGTTGTGACATTACTTTCCTCGGTCCGATACAGGTCGGTGACTTCGGCATTGGCGGAGCGATGCAGCAGGCTGTTCAGGTCATCGAGGTAGAGCAGACTGAGGATATCTGCGAAATCGATTTCGTACTTCGCCTGGCGATCACCTCCAGCCTGATTACAGGTTCGAGCAATCGTTCTTTCGTCTATGCCGGTGGTGCGGAAAGCCTGCCCATTCCCAATATCGAGGATCCTTTCCTGTTCAGCAAGACGATGACCGGCACGCTCGGCTCGGTTTACGACTGGACGCTGACCAAGGGCGCGAACCCGACTGGCGTTGATTTTGGCAATACCTGCGAGAAGGATCCGGGTTCCGACTACAGTGAGGTCGACATCACCGTGGAGTGGACCCGCAGCGACCCCGTACCCTCCGGCAATGTCTCCATATCCACCATCATCACCCTTGATAACCCGGCATTGCGGACCTTGAAGTTTGATCTGGAGGACCAGATTTTTGACGGGCTGTCGAGCCTGGAAGGTCCCACCCAGGTCAACGACCTGAACGCGGACTGCGGTTCCGCGACTTTCGATGGCGACCTGCTCATCGTACTGCCGACCGAGGTAGTCCAGTGCGCCATAAGCTGGACGGAGTATCCCTACTCCGATGGCATGGAACTGAACGATATCGCCAGCGGCGAGATTCACGACCCGATTATTGGCGACATCCAACCGCTGGGTGAAACCACCGCGGATGCGATCATCCAGAATACCGGCGATGCCACCAACGAGACTGCGGATGTTGTCGATACCGAGTGGATTATCGGTGACAATTTCGAATTCCAGGTAGTCGCAGTCAGTGCCGGTACCGCCGTCCCGATGAACACCCTGATTGGCGAAGCCACCGATCCCAACACGGTCGACTGGTCCATCAATGGCGTCAGCGGCGACGGTTCTGCGACATTCACCAAGCGTATCTACTTCAAGACACCGAAAACCAGTGCGGGGTCGCTGCGGGATACCGCAACTCTCACCGCTTCTGACGGGCTGGTACGTACCGCGCCCGATGGGCAGGACTACCTCGCTGTCGATCTCACCACGGCGCCGCTGGTCGACCTGACCATCAGCAAGACGATTCCCTTCGCGCTGACCGCCGGTGATCCCGGTGACCCCAACCAGGTGGTGTTTGATTTCGACGTGACCGGCCCGGACGCCTACGCGTCCAACCACCAGATCACCTTTACCAAACCCGCGGTGGGAGATTCCGATACCACCCTGACGGTAACGGTCCAGGACCTCCCTCCCGGCACCTACACGGTTACGGAGAATGCGCCGACCGGCTGGGCACCCACCGACCCGGTGTCCGGTACCCGCCAGGTTGCAATGAGCGCGGATACCTACGATGACTGTGCGGGAACCGCCTACTTCGATAACTCACCCAACGGGGAACTGGTCGCCAGGGCGATCAAGGTGACGGTGCCCGAGGCGCTCGACGGCACGCTGCTCGCTGCGGGCTGGACCATGACCCTGGAGGGGCCCGGAGCACCCGTCGGCGGCGAATCCAAGCAGACAGTCTGCGTGGGTGACCCGGGTGAAGAAGAGTGCGGCGTGGAATTCGACACCGACCTCCAACTGGGCGCCTACACGATCACTGAAACCGGCATGACGGGCTGGGACGGCGTGTCCAGCGGCCAGTGCAGTTTCAACGTGACCCTGCTGGACCTGATCTTCGGCAAGACCTATACCTGCACCTGGACCAACACCCAGCGCGGGTCGGTCATCATCGACAAGGATACCGTGCCCGGCGTGGTCGATGTGGACTTCGCCTACACCGAGGACATCTCCGAGGGCGCTGTCGGCTTCAGCCTGAATACCAGCGGCACCGATACCAAGACCTTCAGCAATGTGCTGCCAGGTAGCTATGCCGTCACTGAGACCGATCCCTCCCCGGCGTGTACGCTGAACGACAACCCCTGCACCGAGGCCTGGGACCTGATCAGTCTCAACTGTGACGACGACTACGACAGCAATGGCTACGATGTCCTCCCCTCCTCACCGCTGAACGACGCGGTAGATCACTCGGCCAGTATCGCGGTCGACCCGGGCGAGACGGTGTACTGCCTGTTCACCAACCAGTTGCGCGGGCAGGTAGAGGTGCTCAAAACCGAGGCCAATGTACCCGCCGGCGGTTACCAGTTCGATATTCGCGAGGGCAGCACGGTGATCGCCACCGATACCTCCGAGCTCGACGGCACGGTGGACTTCGGCGGCGAGTACTTCCTGCCCGGCAACTACGCCCTGTGCGAGCAGGAAGTGGACGCCGGCTGGACCTCCAGCCTGGAGAGTGAAGCCGGCGTCTTCTACCCGCTGCCCGGTGACAACAGCTATGTCTGTGTGCCGTTTACCCTGGATGCGGGTGAAACCGAGCAGTTCGAGGTGGAGAACAGCCCGCCCCCGGGAGGTAATGCGCGCACCATCGGCTACTGGCGCAACTGGAGCGGCGACTGCAGCAACGGCAACCAGGAGGACAAGCTGGGTGACGCGCTGGCATTGGGAGTTACCCTCGGCACAATGGTGTGGCCGGATAATTACACCACCTGTGACGCGGTGAACATCATCAGCAAGCGCAACCTCAACGGCGACAACCGCGCCTTCGACCCGGCCTACGCCCTGGCGTCGCAGTTCTTCGCCTACCTGCTGAATGTGAATGCAGGTGCAAACCCCTGCGGTCTCGGCGCCGAGGCGGCCACGGCCCAGGGACTGTTGGCGGGTGTTGGCTTTGACGGTACCGATCCCTCTTCCGGTAACAAGAAGAAGGATTCCGCCTATGTGGCCAACAATGCCAAGGCGCAGTGGATGGAACTGGCCTCACTGTTCGACGCCTACAACAACAACCTGCTGTCCTGTCCCTAGTCAGCCTTGCTGACGCGGTAGTTACTGACAGCCAAAACCGGCCGCCGGTGCAACACCGGCGGCCTTTTCTTTGGGTCGCCCCAGCTCCCCGCTCACCCGCCGCTCGGGCTTGCTCCCCGGCCCCGGCGCAGCCATCTTGCCGTCTCGTCGGCTTGCTGATAAATTTCCGCCACTCCGGGTCGGGACCCTCCCGCAGCGAACCCGGAGGGCGTAGCCACGTCGCCTGACCTCCCGGTCACACCGCGCCAGTTCTGGCGCTCCTATAGTTCGGCCGAACGCAGTTAACTCGCTGTAGTTTAATTTCCGAGTGTTTTGTATGAGCCATGATTCGCCGTGCCTCGACTGCGGGGCCTGCTGTGCGTTTTTTCGTGTGTCTTTTTATTGGGGTGAAACCCAGAGCGGGGGAGGCCGGGTGCCGGATACGCTGACCGAGCAGGTATCCCCCTTTCGCAGTTGCATGAGTGGCACCAGTGGCCCTGGGCCGCGTTGTACTGCCCTGATGGGCGATGTGGGTTCACAGGTGCGCTGCACCATTTACGAGAATCGGCCCAGTACCTGCCACGATTTCAAATACAGTGGCGAGTTCGGGCTTGCCAACCCCGACTGTGACCGCGCCCGCGCTGCCTACGGGCTGCTGCCCCTGATGCCTGCAGACCCCCTGCCCGCGGAAGTCGCCGAAGTGGTGGCGATGCAATGCTGAAGGATTTCAGCGGCCGCGCCGCGCACCACTAACTCGGCCAGCGCATCGGCCCGGGTCAGGCCGCGGTTGAGGATGGCGATGGGTTTGCCGGCCTCGCGCGCCAGGCGACAGAAGCGGTAGCCGGAGTACACCTGCAGCGAGCTGCCGACGACCAGCAGGGCGTCCGCCCGGGCGATGGCCGTGCGGCAGGAGTCGACCCGGGCGCGCGGGACATTGCCGCCGTAAAACACCACGTCGGGCATGAGTGTGCCGCTGCAACTGCCACAGTTCGGCAGGGAAAAACTGTCGAGGTTCGCTTCCGCAAGCTCGCTGTCACCATCCGGGCGCGCCGCCACGGGTTCCTGGGGCGGCCGCGGGTTGTGCTGTTCCAGCCAGGCCTGCAGCGCGTCGCGTTCACTGAGCAAATCGCAGCGCAGGCAGCGGACGCGGTCCACCCTGCCGTGCAGGTCCACCACCCGCCGGTTGCCGGCCCGCTGGTGCAGCCCGTCGACGTTCTGGGTGATCAGTAACTCAAGCTGGCCGCTCGCCTCGAGACGTGCCAGCGCGTGGTGGGCAGCGTTCGGCCGGGCATCCCGGATCACCGGCCAGCCCGCCATGGAGCGCGCCCAGTAGCGTTTGCGCGTGTGTTCCTCGGTGAGAAACGCGCCGTGCTGGATCGGCGCCCGGTAGCGCCAGGTGCCGGCGTCATCGCGGTAGGTGGGTATGCCGGAATCGGCGCTGATCCCTGCGCCGGTGAGCACGACGAGCCGCGGGTGTCGCTGCAGGAAGTCCCGCAGGGGCGCGGCGAGTTGCCCGGGGTCGGGTGGGGGCTGGGGTGGGTAATCGGACATGGCAGCAGTATATACGCAAGCCGCCATCGCCTGGTTTTGCACTGTTGAATGGCGCCCTCTATAGTGCTGTCATGGCGGCCGGAGACTACGTATGCGCATCCTGATTACCGGCGGCACCGGCTTTATCGGCGCGGCGCTGGTACCCGCGCTGCGTGCCCGGGGGCACGAACTGCTGCTGCTCACCCGCCGGCGGCTGCCGGACGAGCCGGGCCTGCGCTATCTCAACAGTCTCGACGCCATCCCCGGCGACAGCCAGCTCGACGCCCTTATCAACCTCGCCGGCGCATCGCTGGCCGCCCGGCGCTGGACCCCTGCCTACAAGCGCGAGTTGCGTGACAGCCGCCTGCAGACCACCCGGGCATTGCTGGCCCTGCTGCGCCGCCTCGATACAGCGCCGTCCGCGCTCCTGAGCGCCAGCGCCGTGGGCTACTACGGCCACCACGGCGACACCCTGCTCGACGAGAAAGGGGCGACCACGGCGGGCTTCTCCCACGCCCTGTGCGCCGAGTGGGAGGCGCTGGCCGGCGAGGCGGTGGAAGAGGGGGTGCGCACCTGCTGCCTGCGCCTCGGTGTGGTGCTCGATCGCGGCGGCGGCGCCTACGCGCAGATGGCCCGCTCGTTTCGCTTCGGTGTCGGTTCCTGGATCGGTGAGGGCGGCCAATGGCTGAGCTGGATTCACCGCCGCGATGCGGTCGCGGCCATGCTGTTTCTCCTCGACCACCCGGTGCTCAGCGGGCCTTTCAACCTGACTGCGCCGACGCCGGTGACCCATCGACAGTTCTGCCGCATCCTGGCGCAGCACTACCGGACCCTGTTCAGCCTGCCCCTGCCGGCAGCGGCGGCGCGGCTGGCCCTGGGCGAGATGGCCGATGAACTGCTGCTTAACGGGCAGCGGGTGATCCCCGCCAGCCTGCAGGCCGCGGGGTTCCGGTTTCAGTTCGCCACGCTGGACGACGCGGTCGCCGCAATCCGCAGCGGCGCCTGAGCCGGGCCGCCCCCCGAGTCCGGGGGCGGGGCGGAATTCCCGCCGGCCCGCCACCTGGTTTCAGGCAGCTTCGCCCCGTTGCAGCGCGTGCACATCTGCGGCCGCCAGGCGGTTGCCGCCGATAGCCCAGTCGCCACCTTCAAACTCCTGGATACGGACCCAGGTGACGGGGCGCATGTTTTCACCTTCGACCGCGATCATCGCCTCGGTCACTTTCTCGATCAGGGCTTCTTTCTGGTCGGGGGTGAATACGTTCTTGATTACATCGATAGTTACGAGTGGCATGGTTGTGCTCCTTGATTCATTTGTGAGTTTTTTCGTTTTCGGCAAGCCCAATGCCGCCGACAGGTAAATTGTTGCCAATTGCGGCTCCCCGAACATGAAGAAGTCGTGGAAATTTCGTGGATTTTTTGCCGACGGCTGAAGCGCGCTGGTTTATCCTCCGCTCATGATTTACGCCTTCAGTGACTTCGAACTCGACCTCCCCCGGGCCGAACTGCGCCAGGGCGGCGAGGTATGCGCGATCGAGCCGCAGGTCTTTGCCCTGCTTGCCCTGCTGGTGGAACACCGCGACCGGCTGGTCTCCCGGGAGGAAATTTTCGACCGCGTCTGGGACGGGCGCATCGTCAGCGACTCGGCCCTGACCAGCAGGATCAAGTCGGCGCGCAAGGTGCTCGGCGACGACGGCAAGGCCCAGCGCTTTATCAAGACCGTGCACGGCAAGGGCCTGCGTTTCGTCGCGCCTGCGCAGTTGCGCCAGGCGGCGCAGCCGGCCGTGGCCGCCGTCGCCGAGCCCGCGGATGCCGTGTCGCCGTCGCCCCAGGCGGATACCCGGCCGTCCATCGCGGTCCTGCCCTTTCGCCTGCTGGGCGGCGCGGCCGAATGGCACACCATCGCCGATGGCCTGCCCCACGAGTTGATCGCCGAGCTGTCCCGCATGCGCTGGCTGTTTGTCGTCGCCCGCGCCTCGTCGTTCCGCCTGCGCGGCGAGGATGTTGCCCTCAGTGACGTCGGCAAGCTGCTCGGTGTGCAGTACTGCCTGTCGGGCTCGGTGGAGGTGGCCGGGGGGCGGCTGACGGTAACCACCGAACTGGCCCATACCGCTGCCGGCGAGGTGGTCTGGGCCGAGCGCTACAGCGGTTCCCTCGACGATGTTCACACCATGCGCGAACAGATCTGCGCGAGCATCCTCGGGCAACTGGAGGTGCAGATACCCCTCCACGAGGCCTCCCGGGCCCGGCTCAAGGTATCCGAGGATCTCGACGCCTGGTCCGCCTATCACCTCGGGCTGCAGCATACCTATCGCTTCAACCGCAGGGACAACGCCGTTGCCGAGGAGCTGTTCACCCGCGCCATTGCCCGCGACCCGGGTTTCGCCCGCGCCCACGCCGGTCTGTCCTTCGTGCACTTCCAGAACGCCTTCCTCGGCCAGACCAGCGACCTGCCGGCGGAGGTGGCGCGGGCGCGGCAGAGCGCGCAGAGGGGCGTGGACCTCGATCCGCTGGACCCCTTTGTCAATTTCACCATGGGGCGCACCTACTGGCTGGAGTCCGACCTGGAGCGGGCCTACGCCTGGCTGGAGCGCGCGACCTCGCTGTCGCCCAACTACGCCCAGGGCATCTACGCCAAGGCCTGGACGGAGAGCATGTCCGGGGCCGCTGCCGATGCCGTGCAGCACCTCGACCTCTCCATGCGCCTGAGCCCGCTCGACCCGCTCTACTACGCCATGCTCTCGGCGCGGGGGCTGTCGCACATCACCCTGGGCGAGGACCAGGCGGCCGCCGAGTGGGCCGACCGCGGTGCCCGCTCTCCCGGCGCCCATGTGCTGATTGCGGTGATTGCCGCGGTGGCCTGCCAGCTCGCCGGGCAGCGCGAGCGGGCGCGGGCCTGGACCGAGGACGTCCGCCGGCGCATGCCCGAGGTGAGCGCCGCGGATTTCTTCCGCTCCTTCCCGATCCGCGATCCGCAGCAGCGCCGGCGCATGGAAGCCGCACTGGTCGAGCTGGGCTTCGGCAAGACCCCTTAGCACCGCGTCTGCGACACTGCCTTGCGTCTGCGGGCAAGTGTCTGGTCCTGTGGGTGAAAGGCCGGGCGCCTCCCGGGGCGGGGCCGCCAGCGCAAATGGGATATGATCTGCACTGTGTTGTAGATGCGAAATGGAGACACAATCATGGCGCCAATTGACGTGCGACCCCTGCAGGAAAGCCTGCCCTTCGGCTGCAAAATTGTCGGCCTGACCCCGGCACAGGCGGCTGACGAAGACGTCCGCAAGCAGATCAACGAACTGTTTATCAGGCACGGCATGATCGTCTTCGAGGACGTCGAGCAGAGCGACGAGATGCAGCTGTCGATCAGCACGATGTTCGGCCCGCTGAAGGAGCACCCGGTTAAGGCGGTGGCCCGTGTGGACAGCAACCGCCTGCCCGGGGTTATCGAGCTGAAGAGCGAGCCGGGGCGGGGCATCGTCGAGGTCAACGGCCGCCGCGTCTCGCACTGGCTGCCCTGGCACTTCGACCACTGCTACAACAACGAACTCAACCTCGCCGGCGTGCTGCGCTCGGTGGAGCGGGTCGAGGAGGGCGGGCTCACCGGCTTCATGGACGGCATCGCCCTGTACAATGCCTTCCCCGAGGAACTGCGCCGGCGCATCGAGGGCACCGAGGTCATCTATACCCTGAGCACTCACTACGACCACCTGCGTTTCGGCGTGCCCGAGCAATACGAGGTGATCGAGCCGAAGCCGACCGCGCCGGGCTTCCTCGAGCAGGCGGCGGCCATGCCGCGGGCGATTCACCCCGCGGTGTGGACCCGGCTGACCGGGGAGAAGGTCCTGCACGTATCGCAATACATGGCCGAGGGCCTGGTGGGGCAGGAAAACGCCGAGGGCGACGCCCTGCTCGACGAGGTCTGCCACACCATCGCCAGCCTCGCTGACAGCTGCAGTTACCACCACAAGTGGCAGCCCGGCGAAATGGTGGTCTGGGACAACACCCGCCTGTTGCACTGCGTGTCCGGCTGCCGGCCGGAGGACCGCCGGCTGATGTTCCGCACCACCATCGCCGGCGACTACGGCTTCGGCCGCTGGGAAACCCCACCGCGCGATCTCGCCGGCGCCGATGCCATGATGTAATCCCGGCTGCCCTGGCGGCTTGCGGTGTCGCGCCGCGGGGTTATACTCCGCGGCTTCGCCAGATTTATTGCGCAGGGCAGGCAGGGTTGAACGACGATTTCTCAGACAAGGCCAGGGCACTCGCCGCCGCCGGGCGCGAGCTGCACGCCCGCGGCTGGGTGCCCGCGACCAGCGGCAATTTCTCCATGCGCCTGGACGAGAGCCGCGTGCTGGTGACAGCCTCCGGTCGTCACAAGGGCCATCTCGGCGAGCGCGATTTTCTCGCGGTGGACCTGCAGGGCCAGCCCGTCGACGGTGGCAAGCCCTCCGCCGAGACCCTGCTGCACACGCAGCTCTACGCGCGCTTTCCCGCGGTAAACGCCGCGCTGCACTGCCATACGCCGGCTGCCACCGTGCTGTCCATGCACCTGCCTTCCGCGCAGATCGAGTTCGAGGGCTTTGAGTTGCAAAAGGCCTTCGCCGGCTGCACCACCCACGAATCCGTCCTGCGCATCCCGGTGTTCGACAACACCCAGGACATCGCCGCGCTGGCCCGCGAGGTCGATGCCCACCTCGATCGCGAACCCGACTGTCCCGCCTACCTGATTCGCGGCCACGGGGTCTACTGCTGGGGCGAGAGCCTCGAGGCCTGCCAGCGTGAACTGGAAGCCCTGGATTTCCTGATCCAGTGCCGCCTCGAACTGCTGCGCCTGCGCGGTGCCTGATCGCCGCGGCGAACACAAGGAGAACACGATGAGCCAACTACAGGTATTTGCCGACAGTCGCCCGGAGCAGGCGGAACAGCGCTCCAGTGACCCGGCGGTGATCGCCCGCCTGCTGGGCGCGGCCGGGGTGCGTTTCGAACAGTGGCCGGTGGATGCAGCCGTTGCCGCCGGCGACGCACCGGAACAGGTGCTGGCGGCCTACCGCGCCGAGGTGGAAGGGCTGGTGGCCAGCGAAGGCTACCAGACAGTCGACGTGATCAGCCTCGATGCCAGCAACCCGGACAAGGACGCCCTGCGGCAGAAATTCCTCTCCGAGCACCGCCACAGCGAGGATGAAGTGCGCTTTTTTGTCGCGGGCAGGGGCCTTTTTTCCCTGCATATCGAGGACAAGGTCTACGAGGTGCTGTGTGAGCAGGGCGACCTGATCAGCGTACCCGCCGACACCCGCCACTGGTTCGACATGGGGCCGCAGCCGCAACTGGTGGCCATCCGCTTCTTCAACAACCCGGAGGGCTGGGTGGCCCACTACACCGGCAGCGACATCGCCGAGCGCTACTCCCGGCTGCAAGACTGAGCCGGCCGATGCCCGGGTTCAACGCCGTAAAGGCAGTCGTCACCGATATCGAGGGCACCACCAGCTCGATCTCCTTCGTCCACGAGGTGCTCTTCCCCTACGCCGCGCAGCACCTGCCGGCCTGGCTGCGGGCGCACAGTGGGGAGGCGCGGGTGGGTGAGCAGCTGGGTGCGGTCGCCGCCGAGGCGGGTCTTGCGGCCGATGACCTCGAAGGCCAGATCAGCCAGCTGCTGCAGTGGATCGCGGAGGACCGCAAGGCCACGCCGCTGAAGACCCTGCAGGGCTATATCTGGGACGCCGGCTACCGCAACGGCGATTACCGGGCCCACGTCTACGCCGATGTCGCACCCTGTCTGCAGGGCTGGCGCGAACAGGGACTTGAACTCTACGTTTACTCCTCCGGCTCGGTGCTGGCGCAAAAACTGTTCTTCGAGTTTTCCGCTGCGGGCAACCTGCTGCCACTGTTTCGCGGGCATTTCGATACCACCGTCGGCGGCAAGCGCGAGCGCGAGAGCTATGCGGCGATCAGTGGCGAACTCGGGATCGATCCCGGCCAACTGCTGTTCCTGTCGGATGTCACGCAGGAACTGGAAGCCGCGCGCGACGCCGGTTTCCAGGTCTGCCTGCTGGTGAGGCCGGGCAATGCGCCGGTGGGCGAGCACGACTTTCCCGTGGCGGAAAGTTTCACGGAAATAGTCATCGCTCCCTGATTGCCCCGCGGGGGGCGGCCGGGCACCGCGCACAGGGTTGCCCCCAGGCTCAGGTCCTGGAACTGTACAGGCGCAGGTACTCCCGGGCGCTGCGATCCCAGGAAAAATCCCGTTGCATCGCCCGCTGCTGCATCCGCTGCCAGCTGGCGCGATCGCCGTAAAGACTCAACGCCCGCCGCAACGCTTCCCCCAGCGCTGCGCTGGACGGCGCGGCAAAGGCAAAGCCGTCCGCGGTGCCCGCCGCCAGGTTTTCCGCGCTGGCGTCGGTGACCGTATCGGCGAGGCCGCCGACACTGCGCACCAGTGGCAGGGTGCCGTAGCGCAGGCTGTACATCTGGTTCAGCCCGCAGGGCTCGAACAGGGAGGGCATGAGGAAGATGTCCGCCCCCGCCTCGATGCGGTGGGCGAGGGCCTCGCTGTAGGCCAGCCGCAGGGCCGCCATGTGCGGGTGGCGGTCGCAGAAGGCCGCCAGGGCCTGTTCCAGCCGCGCTTCGCCGGTGCCCAGCAGGGCCAGTTGCGCGGGCGCGCCCACCAGTTCATCCAGCAGCGGCAGCAGGAGGTCGAGACCCTTCTGCTCCGTCAGCCGGCCAACCAGGCCGAACAGCGGCAGGTCGTCGCGCACTTCCAGCCCGAGTTCCTCCTGCAGCGCGCGCTTGTTGGCCGCCTTGTTGGCCAGTGAAGAGGCGTCGTAACCGGCGGCGAGGTAGGGGTCCCGGGCGGGATTCCACACGTCCATATCGATGCCGTTGAGAATGCCCACCAGCTGCGACTGGCGGTGGCTCAGCAGACCCTCCAGGCCCATCCCCGCCGGTGCGCTGCAGATCTCCCGGGCGTAGGTCGGGCTCACCGTGGTGATCCAGTCGGCGTAGGCGAGCCCGCCTTTCATGAAACAGCAGTGGCCGTAAAACTCCATGCCCGTGATGGCGCGCAGCTCTCCCGGAATGTGCAGGCGCTCGAAGGTGTCCAGGCTGAACATGCCGAGGTGGGCGAGATTGTGGATGGTGAAGACCGTCAGCGGGCGGTGGCGGTGGTAGCGGCTCAGGGCGACGGCGGGGCCGGTGTGCCAGTCGTGGCAGTGCAGGACGTCGGCCTGCCAGTCCAGCGGGCTGTCGCCGGCGGCGATGGTGGCCGCCAGCCGCGACAGGCGCATGAAACGCTCGGCGTTGTCCGGCCAGGGCTGGCCCTGCGGGTCCTGGTAGGGATTGCCCGGGCGCCCGGAAAAGGCGGGGTGGGCCAGCAGCCAGACCGGCACGCCGGAATCCGGCAGCCGGGTCTCGAGGATGGCGATGGGCTCGCCGAAGAGCGCCATGCGGGCGACTTCCCGCGGCGCCTCGATCTGCGCCAGGACGCTGGCGTAGGCGGGGAGCAGGATGCGCACGTCGACACCGAGCCCCTGCAGGGCGGCGGGCAGGCTGCCGGCGACGTCGGCGAGGCCGCCGGTCTTGACCAGCGGAAATACCTCGCTGGCGGCAAAGAGTACCCGTTTGCGCCTGGCCAACTGCCTACTCCAGGCGCAACACGATGCCCGCCAGGGGCGGCAGGCTCAGGCTGATCGAGTGGGGCCGGCCCATCCACGGCTGGGGCGAGCTGGCGACCCGCGGGCCATTGCCGACGTCGCTGCCGCTGTAGAAGCGCGAGTCGGAATTGAAAACCTCCGCGTAGTCGCCGGCCGCCGGCACGCCGACCCGGTAGTCGTGGCGCACCACCGCGGTGAAGTTGAGCACCACGACGACGAAGGCATCGCCATCCCGGCGCAGGTAGGCCAGCACCGACTGGGTGGCGTCGTTGCAGTCGAGCCACTCGAAGCCCGCCGCGTTGAAGCTCTGCCGGTGCAGCGGCGGCTGCGCCCGGTACAGGCTGTTGAGATCGGCTACCAGTCGCTGTACGCCACCGTGGGGCGGATGTTCCAGCAGGCCCCAGCTGAGTTCGCCGAGGTGGCGCCACTCGCCCGGTTCGGCCAGTTCCGCGCCCATGAACAGCAGCTTTGCCCCGGGATAGGTGAACATGTAGGTGTAGAGCAGGCGCAGGTTGGCGAAGCGCTGCCAGTCGTCACCGGGCATGCGCCCGAGCAGGGAGCGCTTGCCGTGTACCACCTCGTCGTGGGAGAAGGGCAGCACGTAGTTTTCGCTGAAGGCGTACATCAGGCCGAAGGTCAGCTGGTTGTGGTGGTAGTGGCGGAAGATCGGGTCGCGGGCCAGGTAGTTCAGCGAGTCGTGCATCCAGCCCATGTTCCACTTCATGCAGAAGCCGAGGCCGCCGACCCAGGTCGGCCGGGTAACCAGCGGCCAGGCGGTGGATTCCTCGGCGATGGTCAGCGCCCCCGGGTGGCGGCTGAGCAGGCGCGAGTTGAGTTCGCGCAGGAAGTCGATGGCCTCGAGGTTCTCGTTGCCGCCGTACTGGTTGGGCTCCCACTCGCCGGGTTCGCGCGAGTAGTCGAGATAGAGCATGGAGGCGACCGCATCCACCCGCAGGCCGTCGATGTGGAACTCTTCCAGCCAGTAGTTGGCGCTGGCGAGGAGGAAGTTGCAGACCTCGCGGCGGCCGTAGTTGAAGATCAGTGTGCCCCAGTCCTTGTGCTCGCCGCGCAGCGGATTCTCGTGCTCGTAGAGGGCGCTGCCGTCGAAGCGCGCCAGGCCGTGGCTGTCGCGCGGGAAGTGCGCCGGCACCCAGTCGAGGATGACGCCGATGCCGCGCTGGTGCAGCAGGTCGATGAAATAGCGGAAGTCGTCCGGCGAGCCGAAGCGCGAGGTGGGCGCGAAGTAGCCGGTGGGCTGGTAGCCCCAGGAGTCCTCGAAGGGGAACTCGGTGACCGGTAGCAGTTCGACGTGGGTGAAGCCCATCGCCTCCATGTAGTCGGCGACCAGTGGCGCGACCTCCCGGTAATTGTAGAAGCCGCCAGCCTGCGGGCGGCGCCAGGAGCCGAGGTGCAGTTCATAGATCGAGACCGGCGCCTGTTGCCAGTTCCAGTCGGCCCGCTGCGCCAGCCAGTCGGCGTCGCCCCAGGCGTAGTCGCTCGGCGGCTCGATGATCGCGGCGGTGGCCGGGCGCAGTTCGAAGCGGTTGCCGTAGGGGTCGGTCTTCAGCAGCAGCTCGCCGGACTGGCCGACGATTTCAAACTTGTAGCAGCTCGGCCCGTCGAGCCCGGGGATGAACAGTTCCCACACCCCGCTGTTGCCGCGCACCCGCATCGGGTGGGCCAGCCCGTGCCAGTCGTTGAAGTCGCCGACCACACTGACCCGCTGGGCGTTGGGTGCCCAGGTGGCGAAGCGCACCCCGGCGACGCCCTGGTGCTCGCAGCAGTGGGCGCCGAGGATGCGGTAGAGGTGTTCGTGGCGGCCCTCGCCGAACAGGTGCAGGTCGAGATCGCCGATCAGCGGGGCGAAGCGGTAGGGGTCGTCGAACTCGCTGGTGTGGCCGCGACCGTCCTCGCGGCGCAGGCGGTAGCGGGGAGCCTGCGCGGCATCGATACGCGCGGTGAACAGGTCGCTGCCGGCCACCCGTTCCATCGGCTGCGGTCCGTCATCGAGCAGCAAGTGCAGGTGTGCGCTGCCCGGTACCAGCGCCTTCACGTGCCAGTAACGACCGCGGCGGTGCAGGCCGAGAATTTCAAACGGGTCGTGGTGGCGCCCCTCAAGAATTCTTGCAACAGCGGAGCTGGTTGGCCCGGAACTTGTATTCACAAAAGATTCACGACCTGTTGATCTGGATCAGGACAGCGTATGCGACAAAGCGCAGGATATCGACCACAATGTTAAAGCCTTCAGAAAAAAAGCTGGCGTTCGCCAGGTCAACGTTGGGGCCCCTGCCATGATCGATGACGAATCTCCTCGTTACGTCAGCCGTCTGACCCGCGATACCCTGGCGCTCGTGCTCGCCGGTGGGCGCGGCTCACGGCTCAAGCAACTGACCATGTGGCGGGCCAAGCCCGCCGTGCCCTTCGGCGGCAAGTTCCGCATCATCGACTTTCCGCTGTCCAACTGTGTCAACTCGGGTATCCGCAAGGTGGGTATCCTGACCCAGTACAAGGCCCACAGCCTGATCCAGCACGTGCAGCGCGGCTGGGGTTTCATGCGCGGGCAACTGGGCGAGTTCGTGGAACTGCTGCCCGCCCAGCAGCGGCTGGAGACCTCCTGGTACGAGGGCACCGCCGACGCCATCTACCAGAACATCGACATCATCCGCATGCACCAGCCGAAGTACGTGCTGATCCTCGCCGGCGACCACGTCTACAAGATGGACTACGGCGCCATGCTCGCAGCCCACGTCGAATCCGAGGCGGCGATCACCGTCGGCTGCATGGAGGTGCCGCTGGAGCAGGCCAGCGCTTTTGGTGTCATGGCCATGGACGATTACTACCGCATCACCGCCTTTGCCGAGAAGCCGGAGAATCCCACGCCGATGGCGGAGCGCCCGGACATGGCGCTGGCCTCCATGGGCATCTACGTGTTCGACACCGACGTGCTGATCGAGGAACTGCTGCGCGATGCCTCCAATCCCGGTTCCAGCCGCGATTTCGGCAAGGACATCATCCCCTCCAGCATCGACCGCCGGCGGGTGACCGCCTATCCCTTCAGCACCGGGGCCAGCGGCGAGCCGGCCTACTGGCGCGACGTGGGTACCGTCGACGCTTTCTGGGAGGCCAACCTGGAGCTGATCGGCATCAGCCCGGACCTCAACCTCTACGACCACAGCTGGCCTATCTGGACCTACCAGGAACAGCTGCCGCCGGCCAAGTTTGTCTTCGACGACGAAGGGCGCCGCGGCACCGCCATCGATTCGATGGTGGCCGGCGGCTGCATCGTTTCCGGCTCCACGGTGCGCCACTCGCTGTTGTTTTCCGACGTGCACATCCACTCCTACAGCGAAGTGGAAGACTCGGTGATATTTCCCAACGTGGATGTCGGCCGCAACTGCGTCATCCGCAAGGCAGTGATCGACAAGGGGTGCCGCATCCCCCCCGGCACGAATATCGGCGTGGACCTGGAACAGGACGCGCAGCGCTACCACGTCAGCGAGAAGGGCGTGGTGCTGGTGACCCCGGAGATGCTGGGGCAGAGGTTGCACTATGCCGTCTGAAGCGGTATCCACGGACGCCCCCATGCGAGTCATGCTGTGCTGGCACATGCACCAGCCGGAGTACCGCAACCTGCTGGCAGGCAGTGTCATCCTGCCCTGGACCTACCTCCACGCGATCAAGGACTACGTCGATATGGCCGCCCATATCGAGGCGGTCCCGGGTGCCCGGGCGGTGGTCAACTTCGCACCCATCCTGCTCGAGCAGATCCAGTTCTACGTCGACCAGTTGCACGCCTTCTTCGACGGCAGGGGCGCCATCGGCGACCCGCTGCTGGCGGCGCTCGCGGAACCCGCCCTGACCCCCGACCACGCGGCGCAACTTGAGCTGGTGCGCGCCTGCCTGCGCGCCAACAGGGAGCGCATGATCGAACGTTTTGCACCATTTCAGCGCCTCGCCGCACTGGCCGAGCACTACGAGGCTCACCCGGAAACCCTCCCTTACGCCTCCAACCAGTTCTTTGCCGACCTGCTGGTCTGGTACCACCTGGCCTGGCTGGCGGAATCCGAGCGCAGGAGCAACCCCATGGTGGCGGCGCTGGAGAAGAAGGGCGGCAACTACAGCATTCACGATCGCCACGAGCTGGTGCGCCTGGTACTGACCCTGATGGAGTCCATCGTGCCCCGCTACCGGGCGCTGGCGGAGAGCGGCAAGGTGGAGCTGATCATGAGCCCCTACGCCCATCCCATCGTGCCGCTGCTGCTGGATATGCGCAGTACGCACGAGGCCATGCCCGATGCGCCACTGCCGGTGGCCGAGGTCTATCCCGGCGGCTCGGAACGGGTGCGCTGGCACCTGGAGCGCGGCCTGGAGGTATTCGAACACTACTTCGGCCAGCGGCCGATCGGCATCTGGCCCTCCGAGGGCGGGGTCAGCCAGGCCTCGCTGCCCTATTACGCGGAGGCCGGTTTCCAGTGGCTGGCCAGCGGCGAGGGAGTACTGGGCAACAGCCACCAGGCCCAGGACCAGAACTGTCGCCACCGCCTCTACCGCTTCGGCGAGGAGCCGGTCCACTGCGTGTTCCGCGACGACGGGCTCTCCGACCTCATCGGCTTCACCTATTCCGACTGGCACGGGGAGGACGCGGTGGCCAACCTGGTCGGCCACATGGAGAACATCGCCGAGCTGTGCCGCGATCACCAGGACTGCCTGATCAGCATCATCCTCGACGGCGAGAACGCCTGGGAGTACTACCCGGAAAACGGCTTCTACTTCCTCGGCCACCTCTACGAGGCGCTGGCCGCGCACCCGCGGCTGCAGCTCACCACCATGCGCGAGTTCCTCGCCGAGAACCAGCCGGTGCCGGTGGAGGAGGAATACCTCAGTGCGGGGAGCTGGGTCTACGGCAGCTTTTCCACCTGGATCGGCTCCGCGGACAAGAACCGCGGCTGGGACCTGCTGGTCGAAGCCAAGCGCTGTTTCGACCAGCGTGTCGCCTCCGGCGAGATGAGCGCGGAAGCGGTCGCGGCGGCGCAGCAGCAACTGGCGATCTGCGAGGGCTCGGACTGGTTCTGGTGGTTCGGCGATTACAATCCCTCGGATACCGTGCGCCTGTTCGACCAGCTCTACCGCACCCAGCTGGCCAATCTCTACCACTGCCTGCAGGTCGAGGCGCCGGACAGCCTGACCGAGATCGTCTCCCGCGGCGGCGGCGCCACGCCCAGCCGCGGCGGCGTGATGCGCCATCACGACGAGCGCCACCCCTGATGCCAAACAACGGGGCCGCGCGGCGCGGCGGCGTTCTGCTCCATCCAACCAGTCTTCCCGGCCCCGGCTATTGCGGCGACTTTGGCGCCGCGGCACGGCGCTTTGTCGATACCATCGCCGCAGCGGGCCTGCAAATCTGGCAGGTCCTGCCGCTCGGCCCCACCCACGCCGACGGCTGCCCCTATCTCTCCTCCTCGGTGCACGCCGGCAACCCCGACCTGATCGATCTCGACTGGCTGGTGGAACAGGGGCTGTTGAGCCAGTCGGAGGCGGCTGCCGGCGGCGAGGACCGCCTGGCCAAGCGCCGCGCCCTCGACAGCGCCGCGGAGGTGTTTTTCAGCCGGCACTGGGGCGCGCAGCCGAGCGCGCTGGCGCAGGCCTATGTGGACTTCGTGCAGGGCGCCGACTGGCTGGAGGGCTACGTGCGCTTCCAGGCTTTTCGCGACGCCCACGGCTATCGCCCCTGGAGCAGCTGGGAAGCGCCCCTGCGGCACGTCGACGCCGAGGCCTGCGAATTGCGCGCCGCGGCCCTGGCGCCGCAACTCGGCCGCCTGCGCTTTCGCCAGTTTGTCTTTCACCGCCAGTGGCTGGCGCTGAAGGACTACGCCAATGCGCGCGGCATAGCCCTGTTCGGCGATATGCCGATCTACGTCGACCTGGAAAGTGCCGAGGTCTGGGCCAACCAGCAGCAGTTCGACCTCGACCCGGAGGGGCGCCCGGTGACTGTTACCGGCGTACCGCCGGATTATTTCTCCGCCGAGGGCCAGCTGTGGGGCAACCCCCAGTACCGCTGGGCGGAAATGGCGGCGAGCGGTTTCAGCTGGTGGCTGCAGCGTTTTGCCACCGCGGCGGCAATGTACGACATCGTGCGCATCGATCACTTCCGCGCCCTGCAGGCCTACTGGGAGATTCCCGCCGGCGCCGAGACGGCCATCAACGGTCACTGGGTGGAATGCCCCGGCCGCGAGTTACTCGGGCTGGTGCGCCAGCAGTTCCCCGAACTCAGCCTGGTGGCGGAGAATCTCGGCATCATCAGCCCCGAGGTGGAGGAGCTGCGCCACGATTTCGCCCTGCCGGGCATGCTGATCCTGCAGTTCGCCTTCGACGGCAGCCCGGACAACCCCTACCTGCTGCACCGGCACGAGCGCAACGAGATCGTCTACACCGGCACGCATGACAACAACACGACCCTGGGCTGGTTCCAGAGCCTGGACGGCGGCCTGCAGCAGCAGGTGTGCGATTACTTCAAGTGCGCGGCCGCGGACATGCCCGGGGCCATGATCGCCGCGGCCATGGGTTCGAGCGCGGACACCGCGATCATTCCCTGGCAGGATTTTCTCTCTCTAGACGGCAGCCATCGCATGAACACCCCCGGCACCATCGAGGGCAACTGGCGCTGGCGCTTCGACTGGGCGCAGGTGCCGGCGGATTTCGTCGCCCACACCCGCGCCCTGCTGCAGCACAGCCAGCGGCTGCCCCCGGAGGACTGAGTCCTACTGGATAAACCCGCCGGGCTCCACATCCTGCGCCGGCAGGGTGATCGGCACCGGGCCCGCCGCCCAGATCTCCTCGCAGTACTGCCTGATCGAGCGATCGGAAGAAAACTTGCCGCTGCGCGCGGCGTTGAGGATGGACATCCGGGTCCACTGCTCGCGGTCGAGGAAGGCCTCGGACACCCGGGACTGGCACTCGACATAGGAGGCGAAGTCGGCGAACAGCAGGTAGGGGTCGTGGTTGAGCAGGCCGTCGGTGATGTCGCGGAACAGGCCGCCGTCGCCGTGGGAAAAGAAGCCGCCCTGTATCAGGTCGATGACATCCCTGAGCTGGCTGTTGGCCTCGTAGTAGTCGCGCGGGTTGTAGCCCGCGGCCCGCAGGTCGTGGACCTCCTCCGCGGTGAGGCCGAAGAGGAAGAAGTTCTCCGCGCCGACTTCCTCGCGGATTTCCACGTTGGCGCCGTCCAGGGTGCCGATGGTCAGCGCGCCGTTCATGGAGAACTTCATGTTGCCGGTGCCGGAGGCCTCCTTGCCCGCGGTCGACACCTGCTCGGAGAGGTCGGCGGCGGGGTAGATGCGCTGGCCGTTGGTGACGTTGAAGTTGGGCACGAAGACCACCTTGATGCGATCGCGGATGTCCGGGTCGCGGTTGACCACGTCGCCCACCGAGGTGATGAGCTTGATGATGCGCTTGGCCAGGTGGTAGCCCGGGGCCGCCTTGCCGCCGAAGAGGAAGGTGCGCGGCGGGACATCCAGCCCCGGGTTTTCCTTCAGCATGCGGTAGAGGGCGATGATGTGCAGCACGTTGAGGTGCTGGCGCTTGTACTCGTGGATGCGCTTGACCTGGAAATCGAACATCGAGTCCGGGTCGATGAGGATGCCGGTGCGCTTGAGAATGTACTGGGCGAACTCGACCTTGTTGGCGCGCTTGACCTCGCCCCAGGACTTGCGGAAACCGGCGTCCTCCGCCAGCGGTTCCAGCCGCGACAGCTGCTCCAGTTCGCGCAGCCAGTCGTCGCCGATGTGCTCGCTGACCAGCGAGGACAGCCGCGGGTTGGACAGGGCCATCCAGCGGCGCGGGGTGACGCCGTTGGTCTTGTTCTGGAATTTGCCCGGCCACAGCTCGTAGAAGTCCTTGAGCACACCTTCCTTGAGCAGCTCCGAGTGCAGTTCCGCGACACCGTTGATGGCGTGGCTGCCGACGCAGGCGAGGTGGGCCATGCGCACGTAGCGCTCACCGCCCTCGTTGATCAGCGACAGCCGCTCCAGCCGCGCATCGTCGCCGAGGAAACGGATGCGCACCTCGTCGAGGAAGCGCTTGTTGATCTCGTAGATGATTTCCAGGTGGCGCGGCAGGACCCGTTCGAACAGCGGCAGCGGCCACTGCTCCAGCGCCTCGGGCAGCAGGGTGTGGTTGGTGTAGGCGAAGGTGCGCTGGGTGATGTCCCAGGCGTCCTGCCATTCCAGCAGGTACTCGTCGAGCAGCAGGCGCATCAGCTCGGCCACCCCGATGGCGGGGTGGGTGTCGTTCAGCTGCACGGCGAACTTTTCGTGGAAGCGGCTGAGCGGGATCTTCTGCAGGCCTAGCACGCGCAGCATGTCGCGCAGGGAGCAGGAGACGAAGAAATACTGCTGCTCCAGCCGCAGGCGCTTGCCCGAGAGCTGCTCGTCGTTGGGGTAGAGCACCTTGGAAATATTCTCCGAGGTTACTTTCTGGTCCACCGCGCCGTAGTAGTCGCCGCGGTTGAACACGGCGAAGTCGAAGGATTCCGGCGCCTCGGATTTCCACAGGCGCAGGGTGTTGGCGGTATTGTTGCGGTAACCGAGGATGGGGGTGTCGTAGGGCACCCCGTTGACGATCTTGTCCGGCACCCAGCGCACCCGCAGCCGGCCCTGTTCGTCGGTGTAGCGTTCGGTGAAGCCGCCGAGCTTGACCTCCTGGGCCCACTCCGGCCGGCAGATCTCCCAGGGGTTGCCGTACTTCAGCCACTTGTCGGTCTTCTCCACCTGCCAGCCGTCGACGATGTCCTGCTCGAAGATGCCGAATTCGTAGCGGATGCCGTAACCGAGGGCGGGCACCTCCAGCGTCGCCAGGGAGTCGATGAAGCAGGCCGCCAGGCGGCCGAGGCCGCCGTTGCCCAGGCCGGGCTCCTCCTCCTGGGCGAGCAGTTCATCGAGCTTGAGGCCGAGTTCCCCGACCATCTCGGCCACGGTGTCGTAGATGCCCATGTTGACCAGGTTGTTGCCCAGGTGCGGGCCCATGAGGAATTCCGCCGAGAGGTAGCAGACCGTGCGCGAGCCTTTCTCGTAGTAGGTCGATGCCGTACTGATCCAGCGGTGCAGCATGCGGTCGCGGATGGTGTAGGCGAGGGCCAGGTAGTAGTCGTTGCGGGTGGCGAGGGTGGGGAACTTGCCCAGGATGAAATAGAGGTTGTCGAGGAAGCCCCGTTTCAGGGCCGTCTTGCTCAGGTCGGTGCGATTGTGTTCGCGCTGGGGAACGGCATCGTGTTCCATGGCTCTGCATTCCGGTAAGGGGGGCCTGAACCGATGCAATTTACGTGCAAAATGCAGGCGACTATAAAGATATAGAGCATCCGGGCGTTTTTGCGAGGAATCTTCCCCGCGGCTGCACTGGCAGGGGGCGAAAGTCGGTGTTTCGCCCTGTTTTGGGGATAGCGCGGCGCGCTCAGCCGGTGGCCTTCAACACCTGCGGTTCGACGCTCAGGCTGCTGTCGCCCGCACTCACCCAGACCGCGCCGTCGCTGATCGTGCACTGCATGTCGATGGCCTGGGCCGCCATCGATTCCAGTTCCGCCGCCTGCGTATCGCTGACCTGGAGGATCTCCAGCCTGTCGAAGCGCGCCAGGTAGTCGCCGTGCTTCTGCCACCAGACCGGCGTCGAGCGGTCGCCGTAGGCGTAGAGGACGACCCTGTCCGCCTTCGCGCAGGCCTTGCGCAGGCGGTCCGGGTCGGGGTTGCCCAGTTCGACCCACAGCTGGATATGCCCGGTGGCGTCGCGCAGCCAGAGGTCCGGTTCGTCGTCGGTGCTGATACCGCGGCCGAAGGCCAGGGCGTCATCCGCGTGCAGGGCGAAGGCGAGCAGGCGCAGCATCATGCGGCGGTCGGTTTCCGAGGGGTGGCGGGCCACGGTCAGGGCGAAGTCGGCGTAGACCTGGCGGTCGGTGTCGGCGACGTTGAGCTGGATTTTGTGGATGCTGGATTTGAGTGCCATGAATGGTCGCCTGGTTTTGCCGGCCGGGGAGTATAGCGGATAGACGGCTGGAAAGTGCGCCCTGACGCTGGCGCGGCGGCGGGTGGAAGTACCTCCCGCGGGTACTTCCCTTGCCGCTGTTTGGCAGCTAAAGTCTGCCCGATGTGTTACCCCAGACAGTTTGTATACGCCACCCTTTGTTCCCTGCTCCTCCTGCTCGGCGGTTGCTCCGGCCTCCTCGGCCCGGGCCGGCCCGGCGACACCGGGCCCCTGCGCAGTGACCGTTTTGCCCTGCCCCCGGAGGGCACCGACGTCGTCGGCCAGCTGCAGGTGGCCCGCGCGCGCTACGAGGACACGCTGCCGGATATCGCCCGTCGCTACAGTCTCGGTTACGAGGAGATCGTCGCCGCCAACCCCGGCATCGATCCCTGGCTGCCCGGGGAGGGGACGGAAATTCTCCTGCCTACCGCTTTCGTGCTGCCGCCGGTCGAGCGCCGCGGGCTGGTGCTGAACCTCGCTGCCATGCGCCTGTTCTATTATCCCGAGCCGGCGCAGGGCCAGCCCGCCGAGGTGATCACCTATCCCATCGGCATTGGCCGGGAGGGCTGGGAGACCCCGCTCGGTGAATTCCACGTCATCGAAAAGCGCGAGAAGCCGACCTGGACCGTGCCCGCCTCGGTGCGCAAGGAGCACGCGGAGGCGGGCGACCCGCTGCCCGCGGTGGTCCCGGCGGGCCCGGACAACCCCCTCGGCGACTACGCCATGCGCCTGAGCCTGCCGAGTTACCTGATTCACGGCACCAACCAGCCCTGGGGGGTGGGGATGCGGGTCAGCCACGGCTGCGTGCGCCTGTACCCGGAAGATATCGCGCGCCTGTTCCCGAGCGTGCCGAAGAACACCCCGGTGGTGATCATCAACGAACCCTATCTCGCCGGCTGGCGCGACGGACAGCTGTACCTCGAGGCCCACGTGCCGCTGGCCGAGGATGACCGCCCGGCGCGCGAGGGCGCGGCGCTGGCCGGGCAGGCGCTGGCAGAGCGCGCCGAGCACAAGCGGGCCGCGCTCGACACGCAGCTGGCGGCAGCGGTCAGTGCCGAGGGCAAGGGCATCCCGGTCGCGGTGCTGAGCGGCGCGCCGAGCCTGGCCGAGGCGATCGCGTCCGCGCCGCGGGTCACCAGTACGCCGCCCTGGGCGCCACTGGATTACGCCGCCGAGGGCGAGGAAGCGCAGGCGGAGTCCGCGGCCGCGGAACCGGCACCGGAGGCTTGTGACCCTGCCCAGGTGGCCTGCAATAGCGGGCGCGAGTCGGACAGCGGCATCCGCTGGGGTGTCCCCGCCGTGGACGTGGCCAGCGAGTAGGCTGCGACGCCGTCAGGGCGCCGGCCCGGACAGGGCCGCGCGGCGCAACAGGCGCAAGTCCTTGCCCGCAGCTTCGTTCACCAGTTCGGTAAAGCCGGCGAGGGTGATTTCCCCGCGCTGGGCGGCGAGGGCGGTGGCGACGGTGTCGAGACTGGCCTCACCGCCGCTGGCCTCGCGAATGGCCTGGTCCAGCTGGCGCATCACGCCCACCGCGCGGGCAGTCACCGGACCCGAGGAGCGTTTTACCAACAGGCTGGGGGCTTTCTTCCCCCACTTCGCCAGCTCCGCCAGGGTCTCCTGGTAGCGCTGTTCACTGATCGCCCCGGTGCGGTAGAGAACATTCACCGCGTAGTACTCCGCAATTCCCTCGACGATCCAGTCACTTTCCCGGTCACCGTGAATGCCGGTGCCGACGTGGACCAGCTCGTGAATCATGCTGCTGGTGCGATTGCCGCTGATCAGCGGGCGATCCACATGCATATAAAGGGAGTGTGTTCCGGAGAGGCCGCCGCGCCACATTGGGTCGCCGGCCATGACCACCAGCAGGTATTCGGGGAAGTCGGGGAAGACCTGCTTCAGGGCGGGCAGGGTCCAGCTGACGAAGGCCAGTGTGTCCTGCAGGCGGGCATCCTGCCCGCTGGGCGCCGCGATGCGCACCTCGCTGCCATCGATGATGTCCTGGCGGCTGGCGAAGTCGCCGAGTATCAGCCAGCCCTTGGGCCGTACGAAGCTGCGGCCGGGGTCGCTGAGGTGAAACAGGTTGGTGGCGTCCGGGTCCTTCGGGTAGGGCGCCGCGGCACTCCAGCCCTTGGGCAGGTCGAAGTCGAGTACGGCCTCTGATTCCAGGCCCTTCTTCGCAGTGACCGCGATTGGCGGCACCAGCTTGTCGCTGCGCAGGATCGCCCAGGACCCGGTCAGCAGTGAGTCGAAGCGGCCGTTATCCCGTTTGCCGTCGATCGAGAACTCATAGCGCAGCTGGGCGCGCTTGCCCTCCGGGCGCCAGGTGACTTCGTCGTCGCCGACTTCCAGCGGGTCCTTGCTGTCGAAGTTGCCGTAGCGCCCGGGGTCGATCTGCAGGCGCAGGCGCGAGGGCAGGCGCTTGCCGCTGAGCTGGATTTCGACCAGGGCCACGCCGCGGTCGGGGTCGATTTCCACTTCGTACTGGAGCTCGTAAGTGTCCGCGCTCGCGGTGGTGGGCAACAACAGTGTCAGTAGGGCCAGGGTAGTCAGTAGGCGCATGGGGTCCTGCCTTCAGGTTTCCTCGATAGTGACAAAAGCAGGGGTTTCGAGCAATTGGCGCCGGCGATGTTCCCGCGCGCTGGCGGTATTATTCACCGCGCCCGGCGGGGTGACTGGTGATATTTGGCTCTCCCACGGGCCGCGATGGCCCCCGGATTCCCTTATAATCGCAGCGCAAACTCCGCACCGCGACGCTCCCGCAAGCTCACTGGAACTCCATGCAAGCCGACACCCTGTTCGTATTTGTCCTCATCGCCGTGGCCGGTGTGCTGATGGCCAGCAACCGGGTGCGCTTCGACGTGGTGGCGCTGCTGGTCGTGCTTGCGCTGAGTCTCAGCGGGGTGCTGACGGTGGAGGAGGCGATTGCCGGTTTCGGCAGCCCGGTGGTAGCGCTGGTGGCGGGCCTGCTGGTAGTGGGCGAGATGCTCTCGCGCACCGGGGTCGCCCGGGTGGTCGGCGACTGGGTGCTGAAGCGCGGCGGCGACAACGAGGTGCGCCTGCTGGTGTTACTGATGGGCTGTGCGGCACTGCTCGGCTCGGTGATGAGTTCCACCGTGGTGGTGGCGCTGTTTATCCCGGTGGTGCTGCGCATCGCGGCGCATACCCGGCTCAACGCCTCGCGCCTGCTGATCCCGCTCTCCTATGCCTCGCTGATCTCCGGCATGCTGACCCTGATTGGCACCACGCCCAATATCGTCGTGCACGAGCAGTTGCGCAGCGCCGGTTACGCGGGCTTCGGCTTTTTCAGTTTTACCCCGGTGGGCCTAGCGGTGCTGGCCACCTGCATTCTCTACATCGTGCTCGCCGGCCGGCATATGCTGGGGGCGAAGACCGCCACGGCGCAGGACCTGCATCCGGGCAAGACCCTGCAGGAGCTGTGGGCCAAGCATAATCCCTGGGGCCGCTACCAGAAGCTCTGTGTCGGCGAGCGCTCCCTGCTGGTTGGCAAATCGCTGGCGGAAGCCAGGCTGGAGAGCGAGTACCAGGTGCGGGTGATCGGTGTGCTGCGCCGCTCCGGCGGCAGCAAGCGGCATATCGTGTCCCCTGAATCGGATATCGAACTCAGTCCCGGGGCGACCCTGCTGGTGTTCGGCAAGCCGGAGCAGGTGGATCGGCTGGCCCGCGACCAGCTGCTGGTGAAGATCCCCCACAGTCCCGCCGACCGGGAGCGCTGGCGCTGGGATATCAGCGGTGCGGCGGTGCTCATCCACCCCGACTCCCGGCTGCTCGACGAAAGCCTGCGGGAGTGCGGTTTCCGCAGCCAGTACGGCATTCATGTGCTCGGTATCCGCCGCAATGGCCAGGCCCTGCAGCACTACGAGGACGCCCACCTGCAGGCCGGCGACAGCCTGTTCGTGATCGGAGCCTGGGGGCGGGTGCAGCAGCTGGCCCAGTACGGCCACGACTTTGTCGTCACCGACCTGCCCCGGGAGCACCGCGAATGGGTGCCCGAGTACAACAAGATCCGCCTCTCACTGCTGATATTGGCGGCCATGGTTGCACTGACCCTGTTCAACATCGTGCCGCTGATCCCGGCGGTGATGATGGCGGCGCTGGCGGCGGTGTTCACCCGCTGCCTGACCATGGAGGAGGCCTACCGCTCGATTTCCTGGAGCAGCCTGGTACTGATCGCGGGGATGTTGCCACTGGCCTACGCGCTGGAAAAGACCGGCGGGATCGCGCTGGTGGCCGAGGGCCTGATGGCGCTGTCCGGCGGCGCCAGCCCCTACCTGTTGATGACCCTGGTGTTCTTCCTCACCGCCAGTATCGGCCTGGTACTGTCGAATACCGCGGCGGCGGTGCTGGTCTCGCCCATCGCCATCGCGGCGGCGACGGCCATCGGCGCCTCGCCTTACCCCTTTGCGGTGGCGGTACTTATCGCCGCCTCCTCGTCCTTCTCCACCCCGGTGGCGACGCCGGTGGTGACCCTCGTCGTCGAGCCTGGCCGCTACGCCTTCACCGACTTCCTCAAAGTCGGCCTGCCGCTCTTGCTGCTGACCTACGCGGTTACCCTCGCAGTGGCTCCCCTGCTGTTTCCGTTTTAGCGGCCGGGGCGATGCCGGTGACCGCGAGTTCGAAGCGGTCCCGGCCCAGCGCCTTGGCCGAGTAGAGGGCCTCATCGGCCATCACCAGCAGGTCCTCGAATTTCATCCGGTCACTGTACTGGGCAATGCCCGCGCTGATGGTCACGTCGCTGTGCTGCTTGACCGCGCTGCGGATGCGCTCGGCCATCATCGCCGCATCGTCGAGGCGGGTCTGCGGCAGCACGATCAGGAATTCCTCCCCGCCGTAGCGCACCACGAGGTCCTGCTGGCGGCAGCATTCCACCAGGATGTCCGCCACCTGGATCAGCAGTTCGTCCCCGGCCTGGTGGCCGTTGCTGTCGTTATAGCGCTTGAAATGGTCGATATCGAGGATGATCAGCGAGAAGGGGCGGCCGCTGCGCTGCGCGGTGGGCACCAGCTTCTCGGTGTGCAGGGTCAGGCGCCGGCGGTTGGCGAGCCCGGTCAGCGGGTCGATCAGCGAGGACTGGTTGTGTTCGATCTTCAGGGCGATGGTGTCCACCAGGGTGCGGGTCTGGCGATGGGTCAGGCGCAGCAACTGGATGTAGCCGAAGATCAGGATGCCGGCGATGATGTTGAACAGGGGGTCCCGGAACATCAGGAACTTGATCAGCACCGCAGCCACCACGAGGGTGAGGAACACGGAGATCTGCTTGAAGGAGGTGGTCAGCACCATCACGCCGCCGGTGCTCATCAACATGAACACGAAGGCGCACAGCACCGTGCCGAGCATGTTGTTGTCGCCGAAGGGAAGGAAAATCACCGCGGTAAACCCGGTGTAGGCGATGACGCTGGCGATGGCCATGTAGCGATCCCAGGGCAGGATGTTGTCCGGTGCTATCCGCCCGCGGGCGAGCTTGCGGGCAAACAGCAGGGACACCGCCAGTCGCGGGATGTTGGCAAGCGCCACCACCAGTAGCCACAGCCGCGCATTTTCCGTCGAGGAGAAGCGGCTGGCGATGAAGTACAGCATGACGATGGCGGAGGCCACACCGACATAGCCGAGCTTGACGCTGGCAAACAGCAGCTGGATCCGCTCGAAATCCAGCAGCGGATTATTTTTCGTGGTTGGTTCGCTCATCGCTACAGGCTTGTACTCACAGGGTCGCTGTTTCTTCCGCCGGCGCCTCGCCGCGCCACTGCCACCGGAAATCCCTGGCCCCTGCCTGTCGCCGCGCTACCGCCGGCGCCCCCGGTAAGCCCCCGGTAAGCCCCCGATGTTAACACCGCCCGGGCGACCCCGCCCCTCACGGCCCGCACCCCGCGGTGAAAATGCACATGCGCGGCGGCGATCAGCTGGCGCTTTTGCGACGCAGCGCACAGTTCTCCCCGGCCTGCGCGGCGGTACCAGGGCGGTGAAGGGGCGGGCAGGCCGCGGCGGGAGGAAAAGCGTGGAGCCGCGCTTTACCGTCTTAGTGATAATAAGTATCATTTGCGACGCCCTTCATCACTTGGACATGTAAATGCAATATTTCCAGCGGATACTCCCCCGGTTCGGCCTGATTCCCCTGTTATTTGCGGGCCTGTTCAGTACCCAGTCCTTCGCCAACGGGTCGATCGGTGAGCATGTCAATCACCTGCAGGACAATATCCCCGGCTATACCAGGGACGTGAACTGGATGGTGAGCCAGGTCGACGGCCTGGTCAGCGCCTATGCGCAGGGCGGGCAGCAGGCGGTGAAGACCGGGCAACTGGCGGAGTTCTGGGAAGCGGTGGATTTCCACGCGGCGATCGAAACCCAGTACGTGCCGGTCTACGCCTCTATCTGGCAGGGTCTGTTCGGGGTCAAGGGAGCCATCGACGGCGGCAAGCCGGTCGCCGAGGTGCGCGAACAGCAACAACTGTTGAATGCGGCGCTGTGGCAGGGCCTCGGTGCGGTGAAGCTCGCCGCCCAGTACCAGCAGAAGGGCCTGCTGGCTGCGGTGCAGACGAGCACCGGCCCGACGACACCGGTGGAGACCCTGGAAGAAATCAAGCACCGCCTCGACAAGTCGGTCGCCAAGTATGCCGAGCAGCTCTCCGATGAAGCGCTGGGTATTGTCCACGATACCTACCTGCACCTGTTTGAAGGCGTGGAAGGCGCCCTGATCGAGCAGGACGCGGCGCTGGTCGAGGACCTCGAGAAGGACTTCAACGTGACCCTGCCCAAGGCCATCCAGGACGGCGCCAGCGTGGATGACACGCGGGCGATCGTGGTCGCCATGCAGGCCAAGCTCGACACCTGTAAGATGCTGCTACAGGATGCGGAGAAGAATCGTAAGGACGTTTTCTAGGTGCAGCGCAGGCAATTCGTTCAGGCTCTGGGTGCCGCCGGGATTCTCGGCGGCTTTCCTTTTTCTGTGGCCCCGACCCTGGCCGCGGATGCGCTATCGGTGGAAGACCTGCCGCCCCTCGAGGGCGCGCTGACGCTTTACCTGGGCAGGGGCGAGGGCGGCCTGTATGAAAATGTGCTGGCGGCCATCGAGAAGCGCAACCCGAAGCTGAAGCTGGGTATCCGCCGCGGGCCCACCGCCTCGCTGGCCAACGCCATCATGGCCGAGGCGCAAGCGGGGGTGCGGCGGGCGGATGTCTTCTGGGCGGTGGACGCCGGCGCCGTCGGCATGGTGACCGAGGCCGGATTGGCGCGGGAACTGCCGGAAAGCGTCAGCAGCCAACTGAAACCCGGCTTCCAGTACCAGCGCTGGTCGCCGGTGACCGGCCGGGTGCGCACTCTGCCCTACAACCCGGGCCGGGTCGGCCCCGGGCAGATACCCGAACACATCATGGATTTCGCCAATAGCGAGCTCAGCATCGGCTGGGCGCCGGCCTACGCATCGTTCCAGTCCTTCGTGACGGCGATGCGCCTGCTGGAAGGCGAGGAGGCCACCGCTGCCTGGCTGCAGGCGGTGAGCAAGCGCGCTACCGCTTTCGCCGGCGAACTCGGTGTGGTGATGGCGGTGGAGCGCGGCGAGGTGGATGTCGGCTTCGCCAACCACTACTACACCCTGCGTTTGCGTGCCGGTAAACCCGATGCCAACGTTGCGCTGGCCTTCACCCGCGACGACGCCGGCTGCCTGGTCAACGCCTCCGGGATCATGGCATTGAGCGAGGGAGACCTGCCGGTCAATTTCATCCGCTACCTGCTGACCCGCGAGGTGCAGTCCTACCTCGCGACGGAAGCCTACGAGATTCCGCTGGTGGCGGGTGTGGCGCCTCCCGAGGGCCTGCCGTCCCTGCAATCCATCTCGCCGCCGGAACTGAACCTGACCCGGCTGGCGGACATGCGGCCGACACTGGACCTGATGCGTAAAGTCGGCGTGCTATGACGCGCCTGCCGGTCTCCTACCTGCTGACGATTCCCGTCGCCCTGCTGGCGCTGGCGCCGGTATTCGTGCTGTTCGAAATGGCGGGGGATGCGGTCGGCCTGTTCGACGCCCACAACCTGCAGGTGATCACCAACACCCTGCTGCTCATGTTCCTGACGGCACTGGGGGCGGCGCTGATCGGGGTGCCGCTGGCGCTGCTGACCGCCTACGTGCGCCTGCCCCTGCACCGCCTGTGGCTGGTGCTGCTGGCCGCGCCGCTGGCGATTCCCAGTTATATCGGCGCCTTTACCCTGTACGCCGCAGTCGGCCCCGGCGGCGAGATCGAGAACCTCTTCGGCCTGCGCACGCCGCGGATTGACGGCCTGTTCGGCACGGCGCTGATCATGGCGCTGTATACCTACCCTTTCGTGATGCTCACCACCCGGGCCTCCCTGTGCAGCCTCGACGCCAGCCTGGTCAACGCCGCCCGCACCCTCGGCATGTCGCTGCCGCTGAGCCTGCTGCGGGTGGTGCTGCCGCGAGTGGTGACCGCCATCGCCGCGGGCAGCCTGCTCGCCGCGCTCTACGCCCTGTCCGATTTCGGCACCCCGGCGATCATGGGGCTGGATACCTTCACCCGGATGATCTACGTGGAGTACAACGCCTTCGGCCTCAGCCAGGCGGCGATGCTCTCGCTGCAGCTGATGACAGTGGTACTGCTGGTGCTGTTCCTGGAATCGCGGGTTGCCGGCACCGCCGAGCGCCCCGGTCGCAGGCTCAGCCTGTGGCCGGGGCGCGGGCAGGTTCTCCTGATGCTGCTGGCGGTGCTGCCGGTGATCCTGCTCGCCATCGTGCTGCCGCTGCTGGTCTTCACCCTGTGGCTGGTGCGCGACGGCGCCGGCGACTTCGATTTCAGTTACGCCTGGAATTCCACCTACGCGTCACTGCTCGCGGCGGGGGTCGCGGTGGTGGTCGCCGTGCCGGTCGCCCATGCGGCGATCAGCGGCCGCTGCGGCCGCCTGATGGAGCGCCTGACCTACCTCGGCTTCGGTGTGCCCGGCATCGTGATGGGCACCGCCCTGGTCTACGTCGGGCTCAAGCTGCCCTTCCTCTACCAGACCCTGGCCCTGCTGGTGCTCGCTTACGTGATGCGCTTCCTGCCCCTGGCGGTCGGTTCGATCCGCTCCTCCGCCGAGGGCCTGGACGGCAGCCTGGTGCGCGCGGCGCGGGTGCTCGGCGCCAGCCCGGGCGAGGCCTTCCGCCGGGTGACCCTGCCGCTGACCCTGCGCGGCATGCTGGCCGGCGCGGCGCTGGTCTTCCTCGAGGCGATGCGCGAGTTGCCGGCGACCCTGATGCTCGGCCCGACCGGCTTCGAAACCCTGGCCACCTACTTGTGGCGGGTCTACGAAGCGGGTTATTTTGGCCGCGCCGCCATCCCCGGCCTGCTGCTCGTCCTGATGTCGGCACTGGGGCTGGCCCTGATGTTGTCCGGCGAGCGCCGGGCCGAATTCGATGTACGCGAGGAAGCCAGTCACTGATGCTGAGAGTCAGCAACCTCTCTGTTAGCTACGCCAAAATCCCGGTGATCAGCGGTTTCGACCTCGCCCTCGGCGCGGACGAGATTCTCATGCTGGTGGGCCCGACCGGCTGCGGCAAGACCACCATCCTGCAGGCGCTGGCCGGCCTGGTGCCGATCGCCAGCGGCGAGATCCGCCTCGGTGAGTGGTGCGCGACCCCCGCCAACCGGGTGGCGCCGGAAAAGCGCAATGTGGGCATGGTATTCCAGGATTTTGCCCTGTTTCCCCACCTCAGCGTTGAGCAGAACATCGGCTTTCGCCTCAAGGACACGACCCAGGTCGAGCGCTGGCTCAGCCTGCTGGGGCTCGAGGCGCTGCGCCGGGCAAAGCCGGCGACGCTCTCCGGCGGGCAGAAGCAGCGGGTGGCCCTGGCGCGCACGCTCGCCCATGAACCCGCCTTCGTGCTGCTCGACGAACCGCTGTCGAATCTCGACGCGGCGCTCAAGGACAGCCTGCGCTGGGAAATTCGCCAGGCGCTGAAAGCGGCCGGCGTGCCGGCGATCTGGGTCACTCACGACCAGCAGGAAGCGCTCTCGGTAGGCGACCGGGTAGGGATACTCAACCACGGCAGGCTGGAGCAGCTGGATACGCCGGAAAACTGTTTTTCCCGGCCGGCCAGCCGTTTCGTCGCCCGCTTCCTCGGCGAGGCCGGCTTCCTGCCCGGCGAGCAGCAGCCGGGCGGCTGGGTCACGACCAGCCTCGGCGAGGCGCAGTGCCGCCCCATCGACGGCGCGAGCGGCGCGCTCGACGTGCTGGTGCGCCCGGATGACCTGGTGCTCAGCCGTGCCGGCTTTGGCGACGGCGACGACGATATCAGCGGCAACGGCCGCATCAGCTGGGTACGCTACGAGGGGGGCAGCCGCCTGTTTGCGGTAAAGTTGGACGACGGCGCTGAGCTGGCCGTGCGCGCCGGCCACGAGGTCCACGGCGAGCCGGGTGACCGGGTGCAACTGGCGCTGGATTCCGGCGAGCCGCTGGCCGCATTTTCACGCGACGGCTGACGTCGCCTACGGGTACGGGACTGTGGTTGCAATAGCCGAACACGAGATGTGGATGCGCCGGGCACTGGCCCTGGCGGACCGCGCCGAAGAGGAGGGTGAGGTGCCCATCGGCGCCGTCGTCGTGCGCGACGGCGAACTGCTCGGCGAGGGCTGGAACTCGGTGATTTCCTACAACGACCCCAGCGCCCACGCGGAGATGGTCGCCCTGCGCGACGCCGCGCAGGTGGCCGGCAACTATCGCCTGCCGGGCGCCACGCTCTACGTCACCCTCGAGCCCTGCACCATGTGCGCGGGCGCGCTGATCCACGCGCGCATCGAAAAACTGGTGTTCGCCGCGCGGGAGCCGAAGGCCGGCGTGGTCTGCAGTACCTGCGCATTGCTCGACGAACCGCGCTACAACCATCGCGTGCAGTGGCAGGAGGGGGTGCTGGCGGAAGACAGCAGCCGTCGCCTGCAGGCCTTTTTCCGCGCCCGGCGCTGAGTTGGTCTAGAGCGCCCGCAGCGGCGTTGCGCGCAGCACAGCCGGCAGGTAATCGGCGACATCGATCGGCGGCACCGGCCGGTTGCTGGCGATATCCTGCCACTCCAGGATACTGCGGTAGTGGCGGATGTTGCGCACGTAGGTCGCCGCCTCCTGGCCCCGGGCGTAGCCGTATTTCAACTCGTTGTAGTACTTGCTGCTCTCCAGCAGCGGCAGGCGCAGCATGACATCGGCCCAGCGGTCCGGGTTGCCGCCCTGGCGCTGGGTCAGGACTCGCGCATCCTCGAGGTGGGCGCGGCCGATGTTGTAGGCGGCGAGGGCGAGGTAGGTGCGGTCCGGCTCGGCGATCCTCGCCGGCAGCTGCCGCTTGAGAATCTTCAGGTAGCGCGCGCCGCCGCGCAGGCTCTCCAGCGGGTCGTGGCGGTCGTCGACCCCCAGTTCCTCCGCCGTGGGCTCGGTGAGCATCATCATTCCCCGCACGCCGGTCGGCGAGATTGCCGCCGGGTCCCAGTGGGACTCCTGGTAGGCGATCGCGGCGAGCAGGGTCCAGTCCATCTGGTAGTCCGCCGCCACCTGGCGGATCAGTTCCTGGTACTCCGGCAGGGTGTCGCGCATCTTCTGGCTGAAACGGCGCGAACTGATGCTGGCGACTTCCCGCCCGCGGCTGAACTGCGCCTCGCGCAGGGCGGCGAGCTCACCACTGCCACGCATCTGCAGCAGGAAGGCGTTGACCCGCTCGAGGAAGAGGTCCTGCCCTTCGCGCGCCTGCAGGTACCAGACGAGGTCCAGTGGCTCGCCGAGGTTGAAGGCGACCTTGAGCCGCGGGTAGAGGCCCCGGTGGGCGGCGAACTCGCTGGCCGATACCACCGCGAGCTGGGCCTTGCCGAGGTTCACCATGTCGAGCAATTCCATGGCGTCCGGGGCGCTGATCTCGCGCCACTGCAGGTCGGGCAGCTGTTCCCGGCGCAGCTTTTCCAGTTGCCGGTTGGAGACGGCACCGGCCAGGCTCACCAGTGTCATGTCCTTTATTGCTTCGGGCTGGCGCGGGCGGAAAGTCCCGGAGACATAGATCACCTGGGCCTGGTCGCTGGCGTAGACCGCGCTGTGGGGGAAGTGCGCGGCGCGCTGGTCCGCGAGCACCAGGCCGGCAGCGGCGAGATCGGCGTCGTCGCGGTCGAGGCGCTGGAAGACATCCGGCAGGCTGTAGGCGGGTACCATCACCAGTTCCACACCCAGGCGCTCGGCAAATTCGCTGACCAGGGCGAATTCGAAGCCGGTGGTGCCCGACTTGTCTGCGTACCAGGTGGTCGGGCTGTTGCGGCTGACCACCCGCAACTCGCCGCGCTCGAGGATCTGGTCGAGGCGGTCTTTTTCGGCGCAGCCGCCGAGCAGGGCGAGGCACAGCGTGAGCGTGCATGTAAGGAAGCGGGACATGGCCTGTATTCTATCGGCACAGGCACCCGGCGAGACAAGTGAAATCGCCGGAAATGCGAGCTAATTCGCGGACTTGGCGCAGGCGCCCCAGGGCTGGCCGGACGGTAATAATCCCCGCTAAGACCGCCCCTGCGGCGGTTACCCGAGGGGGACCGATGCAGTACAATGGCGCCACTTTCAACAGCCCTCTCCGGAGCCCCCCACAGCATGCTGATTCTGCGTGGCGCCGCGGCGCTCTCGTCTTTCCGATTGAACAAACTGGCGGACAGCCTGGCCGCGATCGACCCCGGCATCCGCCTGCTCGGCACCGAGTACGTCCATTTCGCCGACCTCGAAAAACCGCTCAGCGGCGACGAGCAGGCGGTGTTGCTGCAACTGCTCGAGTACGGGCCGAAGCCAGAGGGCGACCTCGCTGCAGAAGAAGCCACCACCGTGCTGGTGGTGCCGCGCCCGGGCACCATATCCCCCTGGTCGAGCAAGGCCACCGACATCGCCCGCAACTGCGGCCTGGCTGCGGTGAAGCGGGTCGAGCGCGGCATTGCCTACCACCTGGAATTTCCGCCCGCTGCGGACGCGGCTGTCCGGCGCGAGGCCGCGGCCCTGCTGCACGACCGCATGACCGAGAGCGTGTTCGCCTCGCTGGAAGACGCGGCGGCGCTGTTCGCCAGGGCGCAACCGGCGCCGATGGGCAGCGTCGACATCCTCGGCGGCGGCCGCGCGGCGCTGGTGCAGGCCAATACCGACCTCGGCCTGGCCCTGGCGGACGACGAGATCGACTACCTGGTCGACAGCTTCAGCGGCCTCGGCCGCAACCCGAACGACGTCGAACTGATGATGTTCGCCCAGGCCAACTCGGAGCACTGCCGGCACAAGATTTTCAATGCCAGCTGGACCATCGACGGCGAGGACCGCGAGCACTCCCTGTTCGGCATGATCCGCAACACCTACCAGCAGGGCGGCGAGAACGTGCTGTCGGCCTACTCGGACAACGCCGCGGTGGTCGCCGGGCACGAGGCGGGGCGTTTCTACCCCGACCCGGCCAGCGGTGAGTACGCCTTCTCCCGGGAGAAGATCCACCTGCTGATGAAGGTGGAAACCCACAACCACCCCACGGCGATCGCGCCCTTCCCCGGCGCCGGCACCGGCTCCGGTGGCGAGATCCGCGACGAGGGTGCGGTGGGCCGCGGTTCCAAGCCGAAGGTCGGCCTTACCGGCTTCTCGGTGTCCAACCTGAAAGTGCCCGGCTACACCCATCCCTGGGAGAGCGACTACGGCAAGCCGGCGCGCATCGTCTCCGCCCTCGACATCATGATCGAGGGCCCGATCGGCGGCGCGGCCTTCAACAACGAGTACGGCCGGCCCAATCTCTGCGGTTATTTCCGCAGCTTTGAACTCGCCGCCCCCGGCACCGCGGGGGACGAAGTCCGCGGTTACCACAAGCCGATCATGATCGCCGGCGGCTACGGCAATATCCGCGCGGAGCACGTCGACAAGGGCGACTACAGCGCCGGCGCGAAACTCATCGTGCTCGGCGGCCCGGGCATGCTGATCGGCCTCGGTGGCGGCGCGGCCTCCTCCATGGCCAGCGGCGCCAGCGCCGAGGATCTCGACTTCGCCTCGGTGCAGCGGCAGAACCCCGAAATCGAGCGGCGCTGCCAGGAAGTGATCGACCGCTGCTGGCAGCTGGGCGATAAAAACCCCATCGCCTTCATTCACGATGTCGGCGCCGGCGGCCTCTCCAACGCCCTGCCGGAGCTGGTCAAGGACGGTGGCCGCGGCGGCCGCTTCGAGCTGCGCGACGTGCCCAACGCCGAGCCCGGCATGTCGCCGCTGGAGATCTGGTGCAACGAATCCCAGGAGCGCTACGTGCTGGCGGTGGAGCCGGAAAACCTCGCCGCCTTCGAGGCGATCTGTGCCCGCGAGCGCTGCCCCTACGCGGTGGTGGGCGAGGCCACCGAGGAACTGCACCTGTCCCTCAACGACAGCCACTTCGGCAACGCGCCGGTGGACCTGCCCATGTCGGTCCTCTTCGGCAAGCCGCCGAAGATGCACCGCGAGGTCACTGTGCAGCCGGTGGCGCTGCGCCCGCTGGCGCTGGATGTGGATATTGCCACCGCGGTCGAGCGCGTCCTGCAGCTGCCGACGGTGGCGAGCAAGAACTTCCTCATCACCATCGGCGATCGCACCGTGACCGGCATGGTGGCCCGCGACCAGATGGTCGGCCCCTGGCAGGTGCCGGTGGCGGACTGCGCGGTGACCACGGTCTCCTATGACTCCTTCGCCGGCGAAGCCATGGCCATGGGCGAGCGCACCCCGCTGGCGCTGGTGGATGGCCCGGCCTCCGGGCGCATGGCGGTGGCGGAGTCCATTACCAATATCGCCGCGGCGAGCATCGCCGACATCCGCGACATCAAGCTGTCCGCCAACTGGATGTGCGCCGCGGGCTACGGCAACGAGGATGCCGCGCTGTACGAAACCGTGAAAGCCGTGGGCATGGAGTTCTGCCCGGCACTGGGCATCACCATTCCGGTGGGCAAGGACTCCATGTCCATGCGCACTACCTGGCGGGAGGAGGGCGAGGACAAGGCGGTCACCGCGCCGGTCTCGCTGATCGTTTCCGCCTTCTCCCCGGTGACCGACGCGCGTCTCTCGGTCACGCCGCAACTGCAGCCTGAAGCCGATGCCCGCCTCGTGCTGCTCGACCTTGGCCGCGGCGCCAACCGCCTGGGCGGCTCCGCGCTGGCGCAGACCTGCGGCCAGCTCGGCGACAGCGTGCCGGATATCACCTCGGCGGAAGACCTCAAGGCCTTCTTCAGCCTGGTGCAGGAATACCTGCAGGCCGGCAAGCTGCTGGCCTACCACGACCGCTCCGACGGCGGCCTGTTCACTACCCTGGCGGAGATGGCCTTCGCCGGCCGCTGCGGCCTGGAGATCGACCTGGCGGCGCTCGGCGCGGAGCCCCTGGCAGCGCTGTTCGCCGAGGAAATCGGCGCGGTGCTGCAGGTGGCCAGCGACGACCTCCCCGCATTCGAGGCCCGCGCCGCGGCGCTCGGTCTCGGCGCCTGCCTGTTCGACATCGGCCGCGCGATTGCCGGCGACAGCCTGCGGGTCAGCGACGCCAGCGGTGAACTGTACGCCGATTCCCGCACCCGTCTGCAGCAGTTGTGGGCGCGCACCAGTTACGAGATCCAGGCGCTCAGGGACAATCCCGACTGCGCCCGCGAGGAGTTCGAGGCCATCGCCGCTGACGCCGCCGGCCTGTCGGCGCAGCTGGGCTTCGATCCCGCCGAGGATGTCGCGGCGCCGTTCATCAATACGGGTGTCCGGCCGCGCCTGGCGGTGCTGCGCGAGCAGGGCGTCAACGGTCACGTCGAGATGGCCGCGGCCTTCCACCGCGCCGGCTTCACCCCGGTGGACGTTCACATGAGCGACCTGCTCGCCGGTCGCCATCAGCTCGGCGACTTCAAGGGCCTGGTGGCCTGCGGCGGTTTCTCCTACGGCGACGTGCTCGGCGCCGGCGAGGGCTGGGCCAAGAGCATCCGCTTCAACGCCGGCCTGCGCGACCAGTTCGAGGCCTTCTTCCAGCGCGAGGACAGCTTCACCCTCGGCGTCTGCAACGGCTGCCAGATGGTCTCCACCCTGAAGGACCTGATTCCCGGCGCCGAGCACTGGCCGCGCTTCGTACGCAACCGCTCCGAGCAGTTCGAGGCGCGCCTGGCCATGGTGCGGATCGAGGAGAGTGCGTCGATCCTGCTCTCCGGCATGGCCGGCTCCCACCTGCCCATCGCCGTGGCCCACGGCGAGGGCCGGGCGGAATTCGCCAGCGACGCCGCGCAGGCGGATTGCGAAGCCGCGGGCGCGGTGGCCCTGCGCTATATCGGCGGCGACCTGGCCGTGGCCCGGCACTACCCCGCCAATCCCAACGGTTCGCCGGCGGGTATCGGCGGCCTCACCAGCCGCGATGGCCGCGCGACCATCATGATGCCGCACCCGGAGCGGGTCTTCCGCACGGTGCAGTACTCCTGGGCGCCGCAGGACTGGCCCGAGGACGGCGGCTGGATGCGCCTGTTCCGCAACGCGCGGCGCTGGCTGGGTTAATCTCGACTCCCGCCCTTGAAAGACGCCGCCTCCGTCCCCACTGAGCCCCGGAGGCGGCCTTGTGACACCGGGTCGATTACTGAATAATGACGCCTTTTTTCGCCCGGGGCCTTCCTTAGAGGCGCCGCCCCGGCACAACCGTGAGCAAGCTGCATGCTGAACAAGTACCCCCTGTGGAAATACCTGCTGGTACTGTTTGTACTGGTGTTCGGTGTTATCTACGCCGCCCCGAATCTCTACGAGCCGGATCCCGCCCTGCAGATTACCGGCGAGAGCAGTGCCCAGGGGATGGAGCAGTCCACTCTCGACCGGGCACTCGGTGCACTGGACGAGGCGGGTATCGAGTACTTCGGCGAGACCATCGATGACCGCGGCCGCACTGCGCTGATCCGCCTGCGCGACGCCGAACAGCAGCTCAAGGCCCAGGCCCGCGTGTCGCGGGTGCTCGGCGATGGCTTCATCGTCGCCCTCAACCTCGCGCCCACCACCCCCGACTGGCTCAGCGATATCGGCGCCCAGCCCATGCGCCTCGGCCTCGACCTGCGCGGCGGGGTGCACTTCAAGCTGGAAGTGGACGTCGACGCGGCAATCGAGCGGCGCATGGAGTACTACGTCAACTCCACCAAGAAAGCCCTGCGCGAGGCGCGTATCCGCGGCTTCGTCCTGATGGACGACAAGGGCCGGGTGGAAGGCCGCTTCCGCAGCGAGGAGCTGCGCGAGCAGGCGCGGGCACTGATGGCGGACAATCACCCGGAACTGGTGCTCGACCGCGAGCAGGACGGGGAAAACTGGCTGATCTTCGGCGCGATGTCCGAGGCCACGCGCAAGGAGATCGCCGAGTACGCGGTCAGCCAGAACCTGACCACCCTGCGCAACCGGGTCAACGAACTCGGCGTGTCCGAGCCGCTGGTGCAGCGCCAGGGGCCCAACCGCATCGTCGTCGAACTGGCGGGCATCCAGGATACCGCCGAGGCCAAGCGGATTCTCGGCAAGGTGGCCAACCTCGAGTTCCGCCTGGTGGCGAGCATGGACGCGGCGGCCTCGGAGAAACAGAGTTTCGACTACCGCAGCCCGGATCGGGCCGGCATGAGCGAATGGCTGGAGCGCGAGGTGATCATCACCGGCGAGCGGGTGGCCAACGCCCAGGCCAGCTTCGACCAGAACGGCCGGCCCAACGTGATGATCTACCTCGACAGCGAGGGCGGCACCATGATGAACCGGGCCACCCGCAACAACATCAAGCGGCGCATGGGGGTGCTCTTCATCGAGCGCAAGTACCGTACCCGCTACGAGGAACAGGCCGACGGCAGCGAGATCGCGGTCAAGATTCCCTACGATGAAAAGAAACTGCTGACCGCGCCGACCATCCAGTCGGCTCTCGGCGCGCAGTTCCAGATCACCGGCCTGGACAGCCCGGTCGAGGCTTCCGAGCTGGCACTGATGCTGCGCGCCGGTGCCCTGGCGGCGCCGATCAGCTTTGTCGAGGAGCGCACCGTGGGCCCGTCCCTGGGCGCCGAGAACATCCGCCTCGGGGTCAAGTCGGTACAGATCGGCCTCGCCCTGGTGGTGATCTTCATGGTCGTCTACTACCGGGTGTTCGGCGCGGCCGCGGTGATTGCCCTGGCCGCCAACCTGATCCTGCTGATTGCCGCCATGTCGCTGATCGGCGCGACCCTGACCCTGCCGGGCATCGCCGGTATCGTCCTGACGGTGGGTATGGCAGTGGACGCCAACGTGCTCATCTTCTCGCGAATACGCGAGGAGATACAGGCGCGAAAATCGCCGCAGATGGCGATCCACTCGGGCTATGAAGCGGCCCTGTCGACCATTCTCGACGCCAACATCACTACCCTCATCGTGGCCGTGATTCTCTACGCCATCGGCTCCGGGCCGGTGAAAGGCTTCGCCGTCACCCTGTCGCTGGGCATCGTGTTCTCCATGTTCACCGCGATCATGGGCAGCCGGGCCATCATCAACCTGATCTACGGCGGTCGCCGGGTCGAGAAACTGTCCATCGGAGGTCGCGCCGCATGAAGGTGATCAATTTCATGGGCCAGCGCAAACTGGCCACCGTGTTCTCCGTTGTCCTGCTGCTTGCCTCGGTTGCCTCGCTGGCGATCAAGCAGCTCAACTGGGGGCTGGATTTTACCGGCGGCACGCTGGTGGAAGTGCACTACGACAACAGCGTCAACCTCGGCGGCATCCGCCAGGCACTGGAGACCGAGGGCTACGCTGGCGCCGTTGTGGTGAGCTTCGGCACCGACCAGGACGTGCTGATCCGCCTGCCCCAGGGCTACTCCGACAAGGAGGGCGGGCGCCTGCTGGAGAAACTGCAGGGTCACTACGAGGGCGCGGTGGAACTGCGCCGGATCGAGTTCGTCGGCCCCCAGGTGGGCGATGAACTGCGCGAGCAGGGCGGCCTCGCCATGCTGGTCGCGCTGGGCCTGGTGATGCTGTACATCGCCTTCCGCTTCCAGTTCAAGTTCGCGGTCGGCGCGGTGGCGGCCCTGATCCACGACGTGGTCATCGTGCTCGGCTTCTTCTCGATCACCGGGGCCGAGTTCGACCTCACCGTGCTGGCCGCGGTACTGGCGGTTATCGGTTACTCCCTCAACGACACCATCGTGGTGGCGGACCGTATCCGGGAGAACTTCCGCACCGTGCGCAGCGCCGGCTCCGAGGAGATCATCAACATCTCCCTCACCGAGACCCTCGAGCGGACCCTGATTACCTCGCTGACCACCATCTTCGTATTGATCGCGCTGGCGTATTTTGGCGGCGAGATGATCCACGGCTTCGCCATGGCCTTGCTGGTCGGCGTGGCCGTGGGTACCTATTCGTCGATCTACGTCTCGGCGAATATCCTGATGATGCTGAAGGTCAGCAAGGAAGACCTGATGATCCCGATCAAGGAAGGCGCAGACCTGGAGCAGGACCCGCTCCCCTGATGTGGACGGGGCGCTGGCGCCCCGCTTGCGATTTTCCTCTGGCAGTTTCGCCAGCAACCCGGTGGGTGAATTCCGATGGATATCGTAATAGTAGGTGGTGGAGCCGGCGGCCTGGAACTGGCGACCCGTCTCGGGCGCAAGCTGGGGCGGCGGGACAAGGCCACCATCACCCTGGTCGATCGCAACAATACCCACCTGTGGAAACCGCTGTTGCACGAAGTGGCCAGCGGCAGCCTGGACTCCGGCGTGGATGCCCTGAGCTACCGCGCCCACGCCTTCAATCACCATTTTCGTTTCAAGCTCGGCAGCCTCTGCGCGGTGGATCGCGAGTCGAAGCTGATCACGCTTGCGCCCCTGCTGGACGACGAGGGTGTCGAGGTCCTGCCCCAGCGCACCCTTCACTACGACATCCTGGTGCTGGCCCTGGGCAGCGTGACCAATGACTTCGGCACCCCCGGGGTGCGCGAGAACGCCTTCTTCCTCGACGCGCCGGCGCAGGCCGAGCGCTTCCACAGCAAGCTCCTCAACGACCTGCTGCGCCTGAACCGTCGCGCCGAGGACGAGGAGGCGGCCGCCTACCGGGTGGCGATCGTGGGTGGCGGGGCGACCGGGGTGGAGCTCTCCGCCGAGTTGCACAATACCTTCAGCGCGATGAAGGCCTACGGTCTCGGTGGGCTCAGGCCGGAGCAACTGCAGATCAGCCTGATCGAGGCGGGGCCGCGCATCCTGCCGGCGCTGCCCGAGCGCATCGCCGGTGCCGCGCACAAGGAACTGGAGCAACTCGGGGTCAGGGTGATGACCAACACCGCGGTCGGCGAGGCCGGGCCGGGAAGCTTTATGACCCGTGAAGGGGAGGCAATCGAGGCGGACATGCTGGTGTGGGCCGCCGGGGTGAAGGTGCCGGACCAGTTTGCCGGGCTGGCCGGGCTGGAAAGCAACCGCATCAACCAGTGGCTGGTGCGACCGACCCTGCAGACCACGCTCGACGACTGTGTCTACGCGATTGGCGACTGCGCCTCCTACACCATGCCCGACGGCCAGCGGGTGCCGCCGCGGGCGCAGTCGGCGCACCAGATGGCCAGTCACGTCTACCGCAATATCCTGCGCCAGTTGTCAGGGGAGGGGGAACTGGCGGAGTACCGCTACGTGGATCACGGCTCGCTGGTCAATCTCGCCCGCTACTCGACCGTGGGCAGCCTGATGGGCAACCTGACCAGTGGCAGCATGAAGATCGAGGGGCGCATTGCCCGGGTGATGTACATCTCGCTCTACCGCATGCACCAGGTCGCGCTGCACGGCTGGTTCCGCACCGGCCTGTGCATGCTCAGCGACAGCATCAACAAGGTGATTCGGCCGCGCCTGAAACTGCACTGAGGCGCGGTGGGGGAGGTTGTTGCGCGGGGCGTTTCAGCCCAGCAGGGGTTTGGTGACCTGCAGCACGGCCTTGAAGCACTTCGGGTTGCCGGCGACGATGTTGCCGGATTCCAGGTAGTTCTCGCTGGCGTCGATGTCCGCCACCAGTCCACCCGCTTCCTTCACCAGCAGCGCGCCGGCCGCGATGTCCCAGTTGGCCAGGCCGATTTCCCAGAAGGCGTCGAAACGGCCGGCGGCGACATAGGCCAGGTCCAGTGAGGCTGCACCGGCGCGGCGGATACCCGCGCACTGGCCCGCCAGCACTTCCAGTGATTTGGCGTAGGCCTCGAGCTTGTCGTCACAGTGATTCCTGAAGGGAATGCCGGTGCCGAGCAGGGCGCCGTCCAGGCTCACCCGCTTGCTGACCCGGAGGCGGCGGCCGTTGAGCTGGGCGCCGCGGCCGCGGGAGGCGGTGAACTCTTCCCGGCGCACCGGGTCGACGATAACCGCGTGTTCCAGCTTGCCCTTGTACAGGCAGGCGATGGACACCGCGTAGTGGGGGATGCCGCGGACGAAGTTGGTGGTGCCGTCGAGGGGGTCGATAACCCAGCGGTATTCGGCGTCCGCGTCGCCGCTCAGGCCGGTCTCTTCACCTAGGATGGCGTGTTTTGGGTAGGCCTTCTGCAGCTGGTAGATGATTTCCTTCTCAGCAGCGAGATCCACTTCGCTGACAAAGTCGTTCACGCTCTTGCTGGTGACGTCGAGATGGTCGAGGTTGTCCGATGCGCGCACGATGGATTCCCCGGCTTTGCGGGCGGCGCGCAGTGCGATGTTGACCATCGGTTCCATGACGAGTTTTCCTGGGGTTCGGTACGGGCGCGCGATTATAGAGCAACTGTGGCCAAAAATCTGCTAGAATCCGCGCCCCGCAAATCGCCCCATGAGCCATGAATTTCGCCAATATCCGCATTGTGCTGGTCAACACCACCCACCCGGGAAACATCGGTGCCGTCGCCCGTGCAATGAAAAATATGGGGCTGTCGCGGCTCTACCTGGTGGAGCCGAGCGCCTTTCCCCACGAGGAGGCCGAGTGGCGGGCGGTATCTGCGGCGGACCTGCTGGAGTCGGCGGTCGTTACCGCCACCCTTGACGAGGCCATTGCCGACTGCCAGTTCGTGGTCGGCACCAGCGCCCGCGGGCGGCGTATTCCCTGGCCGGTGCTGGACCCCCGGGCCTGCGCCGCGCAAATCGGCGAGCGCGCCGGGCAGGGCGAAGAGGTCGCCATTATCTTCGGCCGCGAGGATCGCGGCCTGACCAACGAGGAACTGCAGCTGTGCAACCTGCACCTGCACATACCCACCAACGAGGAGTACAGCTCCCTGAACCTGGCGATGGCGGTCCAGGTCGTCGCCTACGAGCTGCGCATGTACGAGGCCGGCCCCGCGCTGCCGGCGGAGGCCGACGCCGAGTGGGATGCGCCCTTCGCCACTCGCGAGAACATGGAGCGCTTCTACCAGCACCTCGAGGAAACCCTGGTGGGGATCGAGTTTCTCGACCCGGCGGCCCCGCGCCAGCTGATGTCGAGGCTGCGGCGGCTCTACGGCCGGGTGCGGCTCGACGAGATGGAGCTGAACATCCTGCGCGGCATCCTGACCGAGACCCAGAAGTGGGTGGCGCGCGGCAAACAGGGCCCGGAGCGGTAAAAGCCGAGTAAATTGCTAGGTCTTATAGTTGACCAAAACAGTTGGTTATTGCATACTTTCGGCATGGAAAAGACGGGGTCAGAAGTATGCGGCTGACAACCAAAGGGCGGTACGCGGTGACCGCAATGCTGGATCTGGCGCTCCACGGCAACGAGGGGCCAGTCAGTCTGGCGGACATTTCCGGGCGGCAGGATATTTCCCTCTCCTACCTGGAGCAACTGTTCGCCAAGCTGCGACGCAACGAACTGGTAACCAGTGTGCGCGGTCCTGGCGGCGGTTATTGCCTGAGTCGCGATCTCGGCGATATTTACGTGGCCCAGATCGTCGATGCGGTCAACGAGGCGGTCGATGCTACCGGTTGTGGTGGTACCAGTACCTGTCAGCAGGGCGAAGTCTGCCTCACCCACCACCTGTGGTGTGACCTCAGTGACCAGATACACGGTTTTCTCAGCCAGATCAGCCTGGCCAACCTGGTGGAGCGGCGCGAGGTACAGCAAGTGTCCGCGCGGCAGGATGCCAGAGTCGGCGATACCACAACCCTGGTGTTGAGCCAGGCCTGATCCGGCGAACGGAGTTTAGAGTAGAAATGCAGAAACCTATTTACTTTGATTACCAGGCGACCACGCCGGTAGATCCGCGGGTCGTGGAAAAGATGGTCGAGTGCCTGACTATCGAGGGCAACTTCGGCAACCCCGCGTCGCGCTCCCACCTCTACGGCTGGAAGGCGGAAGAGGCGGTGGAAAACGCGCGCCGCCAGGTCGCCGACCTGATCGGCGCCGACCCGCGGGAGATCGTCTGGACCTCCGGCGCCACCGAGTCGGACAACCTCGCCATCAAGGGTGTCGCCCACTTCTACCAGAAGAAGGGCAAGCACATCATTACCTCGAAGATCGAACACAAGGCGGTGCTGGACACCTGCCGCCACCTCGAGCGCGAAGGATTTGAAGTCACCTACCTCGACCCGGACGAGAGCGGCCTGACCACGCCCGAGATGGTCAAGGGCGCGCTGCGCGACGACACCATCCTGGTCAGCGTGATGCACGCCAACAATGAGATCGGTGTGGTCAACGACATCGCCGGTATCGGTGAGGTCACCCGCGCCGCCGGTGTGCTGTTTCACGTCGACGCCGCCCAGAGTGCTGGCAAGATCGCCATCGACCTGGAAAACATGAAAGTGGACCTGATGTCGCTGTCAGCGCACAAGATGTACGGCCCCAAGGGTATTGGCGCCCTCTACGTGCGGCGCAAGCCCCGGGTACGCCTTGAGGCGCAGATGCACGGCGGCGGCCACGAGCGCGGCATGCGCTCCGGCACCCTGGCGACCCACCAGATCGTCGGCATGGGCGAGGCCGCGCGCGTCGCCCGCGAGGACATGGCCGAGGAAGCGCTGCGCGTGCAAGGCCTGCGCGACCGCTTCTGGAACGGCATCAAGGACATCGAGGAAGTGCACATCAACGGCGACACGGACCACCATCTGCCGGGCGCGATCAACGTCAGCATCGCCTTTGTCGAAGGTGAGTCGCTGATCATGTCGCTCAAGGACCTGGCGATTTCCAGCGGCTCCGCCTGTACTTCCGCCAGCCTCGAGCCCTCCTACGTGTTGCGGGCGCTCGGGTTGAATGACGAACTGGCGCACAGCTCGCTGCGCTTCAGCTTTGGCCGCTTCACTACCGAAGAGGATGTCGACCGGGCGGTAGAACAACTGCGCAGCGCGGTGACTAAACTGAGGGAACTGTCGCCCCTCTGGGATATGTATCAGGACGGTGTTGACCTCAACACCATCGAATGGGCTGCTCACTGACGCTCTGTTGAGCAGAGGAGATTTATCATGGCTTACAGTGACAAAGTACTCGATCACTACGAAAACCCCCGCAACGTGGGCAAGCTCGACGCGGCGGACGCCAGCGTCGGCACCGGCATGGTCGGCGCCCCCGCCTGTGGCGACGTCATGCGCCTGCAGATCAAGGTGAATGACCAGGGCATCATCGAGGACGCGAAGTTCAAGACCTACGGCTGCGGTTCGGCCATCGCCTCCAGCTCCCTGCTCACCGAGTGGGTGAAGGGCAAGAACCTGGACGAGGCGGAGCAGATCAAGAACACCGCCATCGCCGAGGAGCTGGCCTTGCCGCCGGTGAAAATCCACTGCAGTGTGCTCGCCGAGGACGCGATCAAGGCGGCCATCAAGGACTTGCGCAGCAAGCGGGGAGAAGGTTGATATGGGTGTCAGCCTGACCCAGGCAGCTGCCCGCCACATCGCCTCGCAGCTCGAAGGCCGCGGCAAGGGCCTGGGCATTCGCCTGGGCGTGACCACCTCGGGTTGTTCCGGCATGGCCTACGTGCTCGAGTTTGTCGATGAGCAGGCACCGGAGGACAGCGTGTTCGAAGACCACGGTGTCAAACTGTTCATCGATCCCAAGAGTCTCGTCTACCTCGAGGGCACCGAGCTGGATTACGTGCGCGAGGGTCTCAACGAGGGTCTGCAATTCCGCAACCCCAACGTCACCGGGGAGTGTGGCTGCGGCGAAAGCTTTACCGTCTAGTTGCAGCAGCCCGGCTCCAGCGGCTCTGGACTGAGCGCCTCGTCTATGTCCTCTCCTGATTTCAAACAAAATTACTTCGAGCTGTTCGGCCTGTCGCCGGCCTTTGCCATCGACAGCGAGCAGTTGGCGGTCAACTACCGGCAGTTGCAGCGCGACCTGCACCCGGACCGCTACGCCAGTGCCGCCGCCCACGAGCGGCGTCTCGCCATCCAGTATTCAGCCTTCGTCAACGAGGCCAATACCACGCTCAAGTCGCCCCTGAAGCGGGCGGAATACCTGCTGCAGCTCGCGGGCATGAGTCGCGAGGAGATCAGCGCCCAGAAGGTGGACGGGGGTTTCCTCATCGAGCAGATGGAATTGCGCGAGAAGCTGGAGTCCCTGCCCGGGCTGGTCGATCCGGAGCCGGTGCTGGAACACCTGGTGGACGAGATCAGCGGTGATATCCGCAACCACCAGGCGGAATTTGCCACGGCCTACAGCGCGGATGACCTGCCCGCCGCCGCGAGTGCCTGTGTCAAAATGCAGTACCTCGAGAAGTTGCTGCAGGAAGCCGAACAGGCTGAATCTGAACTACTGGATTAAACAGGCGCCCTTATTCCATGGCTTTACTGAAGATCGCTGAACCGGGCCAGTCACCCCTCCCGCACCAGCAGAAACGCGCGGTCGGCATCGACCTCGGCACGACCAATTCCCTGGTGGCCTCCACTCGTGGCGGGCGCACCGAGGTGCTGCTGGATGCACAGGGCGAATTCATGTTGCCGTCAGTGGTCAGCTATGCCGACGCGGCCGGCCCGGTGGTCGGCGCCGAGGCCCGCGAGGCGGCCAGCGAACACCCGGCAGATACGCTGGTTTCGGTGAAGCGTTTCATGGGCCGCGGTCGCCTGGATTCCACCGAGGAGGCCGAGCGCTCCCACTACCGCCTGGCCGACAATAGCGAGGGCATGGTCCGCTTCGTCACTGCGAGCGGGGAGATCAGCCCCGTCGAGGCCTCCGCAGCGATTCTCTCGGTGCTCGAGGCGCGGGCCCGGGAAACTCTCGGCGGCGACATCGAGGGCGCGGTGATCACCGTGCCGGCCTACTTCGACGAGGCCCAGCGCCAGGCGACCAAGGACGCCGCCCGCCTTGCCGGCCTGCCGGTGCTGCGCCTGCTCAACGAGCCCACCGCTGCCGCAGTGGCTTACGGCCTGGACTCCCGGGAGGAGGGCGTGGTCGCGGTCTACGATCTCGGCGGCGGCACCTTCGATATTTCCATCCTGCGCCTGCACCGCGGTGTCTTCGAGGTGCTGGCCACCGGCGGTGACACCGCCCTCGGTGGCGATGACTTCGACGCGGCCATCGTCCGCTGGGCGCAGGAGTTGGGTGAGCTCGGCCAGCTGCAGGGCGGCCAGTACCGCGCGCTGCTGGCCCTCGCGCGCGCCGCCAAGGAAGCACTGTCCAGCGCAGAGAGTACGACTCTCGATCTGGCCCGGGTAGTGCCGGGAGCGGCCCCGCTGAGTCTCGACCGGGAGCAGTTCGAACTGCTGATCCAGTCGCTGGTGAAGCGCACCCTGCGCGCCTGCCGCCGCTGCCTGCGCGACGCCGGCGTCGATGAGGTGGACAACGTGGTGCTGGTCGGCGGTTCCACCCGTGTGCCACTGGTGCGCGAAGCCGTCGCCGAGAGCTTTGCCCGCCAGCCGCTGGCGGACATCGACCCCGACAAGGTGGTGGCGATCGGCGCGGCGATCCAGGCCGACATCCTGATCGGCAACCGCCCCGACGGCGACCTGCTGCTGCTCGACGTGATCCCGCTGTCGCTGGGCCTGGAAACCATGGGCGGCCTGGCGGAAAAGATCATCCCCCGCAACACCACGATCCCGGTGACCCGGGCCCAGGAATTCACCACCTTCAAGGACGGCCAGACCGCCCTGGCGCTGCATATTGTGCAGGGCGAGCGCGAGCTGGTGTCCGACCTGCGCTCCCTGGCGCGCTTCGAGCTGCGCGGCATTCCACCCATGGTGGCCGGCGCGGCGCGCATCGTCGTCACCTTCCAGGTCGATGCGGACGGACTGCTGCAGGTCTACGCCCGTGAGGAGACTACCGGGGTCGAGAGCAGCGTCACCGTGAAGCCCTCCTTCGGCCTCAGCGAGGACGAGGTTACCGACATGCTGCAGGCTTCCTACAGTTACGCCGAGTCGGACAAACTGGCCCGCCAGCTGGCGGAGCAGAAAGTCGAGGCACAGCAGCTGCTCGAGGGCCTGCACGCGGCGCTGGCCGCCGATGGCAGCGCGCTGCTCAGCGAGCGTGAATGCCAGGCCCTGCACGAGAAAATGTCAGCTCTCGCCGAACTGCTGGCCGGCGAGGACCTGCCCGCCATCAGGGCCTCCGCGGACTCCCTCGGCCGCGCCAGCGAAGCCTTCGCCGCGCGGCGCATGGACCGCAGTATTCGCGAGGCCCTCTCCGGCGTGAGCCTGGAAACGCTGGACAAGAGGATGGACAAGGAGCCAGGCCAATGACCCGGATCGTGGTATTACCCAACGAGAACCTGTGTCCCGACGGTGCAGTCGTCGAGGCCGAGCCCGGCGAAAGCGTGTGCAAGGCCCTGCTGCGCAGCGGTATCGAGATCGAGCACGCCTGCGAGATGTCCTGTGCCTGCACCACCTGCCACGTGATTGTCCGCGAGGGCTACGATTCCATGGAGCCGCCGGACGAACTGGAGGACGACTACCTGGACAAGGCCTGGGGCCTGGAGCCGGATTCCCGCCTTTCCTGCCAGGCCCTGGTCGCCGACGAGGAGCTGGTGGTGGAAATTCCCCGCTACACGATCAACATGGTGTCCGAGCGGCACTGAGAGGAGTTTGCCCATGCGCTGGACTGACGTGCACGACATCGCCATCGAGCTGGCAGATACCTATCCCGATACCGACCCACTGACGCTCAATTTCGTCGATTTGCGGGACAAGATTCTCGCCTTGCCGGAGTTTGACGACGATCCGAATCACTGTGGTGAGAAGGTGCTCGAGGCGATCCAGGCGGCGTGGATTGAGGAGGCTGAGTAGGGCTGGCTGTAGGTTTCTGCAGCCGGTTCGAATCCGGTTTGGTTAAAATAGCTCTGCCACCCGCTGTCCGCGGCCTTCGATAACGGGCTGCCGACCACACGATCCCTCAACGGGGGCGCCCACAGCCGCGACCGGGCCGGCATCGAAGCTGCCCTCCCGCCCTTGCGGAGCCTGCACACCGCTATGAGAGACTTTCCCGTCACCTTAAGCTGTTGTTTTTTCACACAAACAGATCACCCCAAAAGCCACCCTACAGGGTGAAACACCACCCCAAAATCCGTATAATTGCGCGGCTTTTAACCGCGCCCCCCAAGAACGGGCCCACAGTGGTCCGCACACGTACGCGCACCCCGTAAAAACAGACTTCTGGAGAAGTACCCATGGCAGTTGAACGCACCCTGTCCATTATCAAGCCCGACGCCGTAGGCAAGAACATCGTTGGCAAGATCTATTCCCGCTTCGAAAGCAACGGCCTGCAGATCGTCGCCGCGAAAATGCTGCGCCTGTCCGACGTGGTCGCCGGTGGCTTCTACGCCGAGCACCGCGAGCGCCCCTTCTTCAAGGACCTGGTTGAATTCATGACTTCCGGCCCGGTTGTCGTGCAGGTTCTCGAAGGCGAAAACGCGATTGCCAGAAACCGCGAGCTGATGGGTGCAACCAACCCGAAAGAAGCCGCTGAAGGCACCATCCGCGCCGACTTCGCCTCCAGCATCGATGCCAATGCGGTACACGGTTCTGACTCCCCTGAATCCGCTGCCCGCGAAATCGCCTACTTCTTCGCCGCCAGCGAGATCTGCGAGCGCTGAGCACCGCGATGAGCGCCGTGATTGCCACTTCAGCGAACGACGCCGGGCAGGTTGAGAAGATCAACCTGCTCGGCCTGCCGCTGGCCGCCATGGAGCAGCTCTTCCTCGACCTGGGGGAGAAGAAGTTCCGTGCCCAGCAGGTGCTGAAGTGGATTCACCACCACGGCGTCACCGATTTCGACGAGATGACCAACCTCGGCAAGGCCCTGCGGGAGAAGCTCGCGGCGCAGACCGAGATCCGCCCGCCGGAGATCGTCAGCCAGCACGATTCCACCGACGGCACCCGCAAGTGGGCCATCCGTGTCGACGGCGGTGGCCTGGTCGAGTCGGTGCTGATTCCCGACGGCAGCCGCGCCACCCTGTGTGTGTCCTCACAGGTGGGGTGCAGCCTCGACTGCAGTTTCTGCTCCACCGGCAAGCAGGGCTTCATGCGCGACCTGACGGCGGCGGAAATCATCGGCCAGGTCTGGCTGGCGATCAAATCCTTCGATGCCTTCCAGTCCGGCAAGGGCAGGGTGGTCACCAACGTGGTGATGATGGGCATGGGCGAGCCCCTGCTCAACTTCGACAACGTCGTCGCCGCCATGAACCTGATGATGGAAGACAATGCCTATGGCATTTCCAAGCGCCGGGTGACCCTGAGCACCTCCGGTGTGGTGCCCGCGCTGGACGAGCTGGCCAAGGTGAGTGAAGTTTCCCTCGCGGTTTCCCTGCACGCGCCCAACGATGCGCTGCGCAACCAGCTGGTGCCGATCAACCGCAAGTATCCGATCGCCCGCCTGCTGGAGAGCTGCCGCAACTACATCGACGCGCAGAAGGACACCAAGCGCGTGGTCACCGTCGAGTACACCTTGATCGCCGGGGTCAACGACCAGCGCGAGCACGCCCTGGAACTTGCGCAATTGCTCAAGGGCTTCCCCTGCAAGATCAACCTGATCCCCTTCAATCCCTTCCCGCAGTCCGAGTACCGCCGCCCGAGTGGCAATGCGGTGTCACGCTTCTGGCAAGTGCTGGTGGATGCGGGATATATTGTCACCGTGCGTACAACCCGCGGGGACGATATCGACGCCGCATGCGGCCAGCTGGTGGGCCAGGTGGTCGACCGCACCCGCCGCAGCGAGCGCTATCGCGAGGCGGCGGCCCAACAAAACGACAACAGGGTGAGTTGATGTCAGCACAGAAGCAGTTGCGGGGTTTTGGCCGGTCCGGTCGGATCGTGGTTTGTGCCCTGGTGGTTTTGCTGGCTGGCTGTGTAACCACGACAGAGGGCGGCTTTACCGAGAAGGCCGACCCCCGGGAGGCACTTGAGTTGCGCGTCGAACTGGCGCGCAAGTACATCGGCGAGGGCGACTGGGACAACGCCAAGCGCAATCTGCAGATGGCCTATGACACAGACCCGAACAGTGCCGAGGTGCACGAGGCCTTTGCCCTGGTCTACCAGCAGACCGGCGAATTCGAACTGGCGGAAAAGAGTTACAGGTCGGCGATCCGCCTGGACAAGAAGTTCTCCCGCGCGCGCAACAACTTCGCCGCGTTCCTCTATTCCCAGGAGCGTTACGCCGAGGCTGAGGAACAACTGGAATATGTGGTCCAGGACACGCTGTACAAGGCGCGTTCGCAGGCGTTCATCAACCTCGGCCTGTGCCGCGAACAGCTGTTCGACGCCCAGGGCGCCGAAGAGGCTTTCCAGCGCGCCCTGGCCATGGATCGCGGCAACCGTATCGCGCTGCTGGAACTGGCACAGCTGCGCTACGACGCTGGCGACTACGCCACCTCCGGCCGCTATTACGCCACCTACCGCAACGTGGTGCGCCAGCAATCCGCCCGCGGCCTGTGGCTGGGCATCCGCCTCGCCCGCGAAACCGGCGATTCCGACGCCGAGGCGAGCTACTCGCTGGCGCTGGCCAATATGTACCCTGATTCAGCGGAGTACGCCGCCTACAAGCGCGCGCAGTGACAAGCGAAATCGACTACGCTCCCGGTGGCGATACACCGGCTGGTAAGGCATGAAAACCGAATCCCCGATCAAGCGCCGCCAATCGCGGCAAATCCACGTAGGCAAGGTTGCCGTGGGCGGCGATGCACCGATCAGCGTGCAGAGCATGACCAACACCGAGACCTGCGATGTCGCCGCGACGGTGGCGCAGGTACAGGCGATTGCCGATGCCGGCGCCGATATCGTGCGCATCTCCGTGCCCAGCATGGAGGCGGCGGAGGCCTTCCGCGAAATCCGCCGGCAGGTTGAAGTGCCGCTGGTGGCGGATATCCACTTCGATCACCGCATCGCGCTGAAAGTCGCCGAGTACGGCGTCGACTGCCTGCGTATCAACCCGGGCAACATCGGCCGCGACGAGAAGGTGCGCGAGGTGATCGCCAGTGCCCGCGACAAGGGCATCCCGATTCGCATCGGCGTCAACGCCGGTTCATTGGGCAAGGAACTGCAGCGCAAATACGGCGAACCTACCGCCGAGGCGCTGGTGGAATCGGCCCTGCGCCACGTGGACATTCTCGACAAGCACGACTTCCAGGACTTCAAGGTCAGCGTCAAGGCCTCCGAGGTCTTCATGGCGGTGGAGGCCTATCGCCTGCTCGCGCGGCAGATCGAGCAGCCCCTGCACCTCGGCATCACCGAGGCTGGCGGCCTGCGCGGTGGCACGGTGAAGTCTGCGGTCGGTATCGGCATGCTGCTGATGGACGGCATTGGCGACACCATCCGCATATCCCTGGCGGCAGACCCGGTGGAGGAGGTCAAGGTCGGCTTCGAGATTCTCAAGAGCCTCAAGCTGCGCACCAACGGAATCAACTTCATCGCCTGTCCCAGCTGCTCGCGGCAGAACTTCGATGTTATCGGCACCATGAACATGCTGGAGCAGCGGCTGGAAGATATCCGCACACCGATGGACGTGGCGGTGATTGGCTGCGTGGTAAACGGCCCGGGGGAAGCGCGCGAGGCCGATATCGGCATGACCGGCGCCAGCCCCAGCAACCTGATCTACGTGGACGGAAAGCCCGACCACAAGATCAGCAACGAGGCGTTTATCGATCACCTTGAGCAACTGATCCGCGACAAGGCGGCGAAACTCGAGGAGCAGCGCGCCCTCGAGAGCGACAACATTATTCTGAAAAAGGCCTGAGCGGGCCGCCGTCAGTGGAGAAATCGTGAGCGAAATTCGAGCGATCCGCGGGATGAACGATATCCTGCCGGAGGAGACAGTCAACTGGCGCTACCTCGAGAGCACTGTTGCCAGCCTGCTGGCCAGCTACGGCTATGGCGAGATCCGTATGCCCATCGTCGAGCAGACCGACTTGTTCAAGCGCTCCATCGGCGAAGTCACCGACATCGTCGAAAAGGAAATGTACACCTTCCCCGATCGCAACGGCGAGAGCCTGACCCTGCGCCCGGAGGGCACCGCGGGCTGTGTCCGCGCGGCGATCCAGAACGGCCTGCTGAACACGCCGCAGCGGCTCTGGTATTGCGGTCCGATGTTCCGCTACGAGCGCCCGCAGAAAGGCCGCCAGCGCCAGTTTCACCAGATCGGTGTCGAGGCCTTCGGCATCGCCACGCCGGACATGGATGCCGAGCTTATCCTCCTGACCGCGCGCCTGTGGCGGCAACTCGGCGTCGCGGACAGCGTATGGCTCGAGCTCAACTCGATCGGCAGCTCACAGTCGCGGATGGCCTACCGGGAAGCGCTGGTCGACTACTTGAAAGAGCGCTTTGATCAGCTCGACGAGGACAGCCAGCGGCGCATGGAGAGCAATCCCCTGCGCATTCTCGACAGCAAGAACCCGGAAACCCAGGCCTTGCTGGACGGGGCCCCCTCGCTCGCTGACTACCTCGACGAGGAGTCGGCCGCGGATTTTGCCCGTTTGCGGGAATTACTCGATGCGGCTGGCGTCACATACCGGGTGAATCCGCGGCTGGTGCGCGGTCTCGACTACTACAACAAGACCGTCTTCGAGTGGGTCACCGACCGGCTCGGCTCACAGGGAACGGTCTGCGCCGGTGGCCGCTACGACGGGCTGGTCGAGCAGCTTGGCGGCAAGCCGGTCCCCGGGGTCGGCTTTGCCATGGGCGTGGAACGCCTCACGCTGCTGCTGGAAGCGCTGGAGGTGCAACCTCCGGTATCGGCGGAAGCGGACTTGTACCTGGTCAGCTTCGGCCCCGAGGCGGAGCGCACTGCGCTGGCGGCCGGGGAAAACTTGCGTGAGCAGTTCCCGGGCCTCAGAATCGTGCAGCATACCGGGGGCGGCAGCTTCAAGAGCCAGATGAAAAAAGCCGATCGCAGCGGCGCCCGGCTGGCCCTGATCTGGGGCGAGGACGAGGTCGCCGAAGGCAAGGTAACGCTGAAATACCTGCGCAGTGAAAGCAGTGAGCGACTGGCGCAGGAGACTATCCCCAGCGCAGAACTGGTGGCGACGCTGCGGGCCATCGCGGCAGACTAACGATAAGGCAGAGGAAAAGACGTGGAAAGTTATCGCACTGACGAAGAACAGCTGGAGGCGCTCAAGCGCTGGTGGGACGAGAACGGGCGCTCGACTATCACCGCTGTCATATTCGCGCTGGCCGTGGGCTTCGGCTGGCAGGGCTGGCAACAGTACCGTGAAGACCAGTCCGCCGAGGCCTCCAATGCCTACCAGAACATGTTGCAGCTGTTTTCCCGGCAGGACACCGAGGCAGCCAGCAAGGCAGCCGAGCAGCTGAAGGCTGACGCCTCCGGTTCCACCTATGCCCAGTTTGCCGCCCTGCATCTCGCCCGCGCGGCAGTGGAGGCGGGTGACCTCGCCGCAGCCGAGGCGCAGTTGCGCTGGGTGGGTGAGCACGCGGACAAGGACAGCGAAGCCTACCGGGTTTCCCGCCTGCGTCTGGCCCGGGTACTCGCCGACAGCGATCCGGCGGCGGCCCTGGCGATCCTCGACGCCACCGACCCCGGCAGCTTCCAGGCCAGTTACCAGGCGGCGCGGGGTGATTTCCAGCTGCTGCAGGGCAACACCGATGCCGCCCGGGAATCCTACGGCAGTGCCCTGATGCTGGCTGCCAGGGGTGGCGAGCCGGTCAACACCGCCCTCTTGCAGGAGAAGCTCAACAGCCTCAACCCGACCCTGCCGCAGCCCCTCGACAGCCAGCCGGAGCCCGCCGCGGTGGACCTGGCGCCCGCTGCCGGGGAAGCCACAGACAGCACCGGCGCGGAGGAGTCCTGAGTGAATCGATCAGTGCGTATTCTCCTGGGGGTTTTCCTGCTTTCACAACTGGCTGCCTGTAGCACCATCGGCGGCTGGTTCAGCAGCGATGACGACGATCCGACCGCGCCGGCCGAACTGGTCGATATCAAGCAGAGCGTGAAGATCCGCAAGCTCTGGTCGGAAGGCGTCGGCGACGGCCAGGGCGATGGCTTCTACAAGCTGCAGCCGGTGAAGGCCGGCAATACCATCTATGCCGCCTCCACCGACGGTGAACTCGTCGCCGTCAGCGCCGATCGCGGCAAGACCCTCTGGGACGTCGATCTCGACACCCAGCTCTCCGGTGGCGTCGGCGTGTACGGCGACGCCCTGTTCGTCGGCACCAACGACGGCTTTGTGCTGAAGCTCTCCACCGCCGACGGCTCCACGCTGTGGTCCTCGCGTATGCAGGGCGAAGTGCTCGCGCCGCCGCAGAGCAACGGCCGGGTGGTGGTCGTGCAGTCCTACGATGGCAAGCTGCAGGGGCTGGACTTCGACAGTGGCGAGCGCCTGTGGACCTACGACAGCGATGTCCCGGTGCTGACCATTCGCGGCACCAGCACGCCGGTGATCAACGGCGATGCCGTCTACGCCGGTTTCGCCAATGGCCGGGTGGTGGCCTTCAATATCGAGACCGGCGGTGTGCTGTGGGAGACGCGTGTGGCCATTGCCCAGGGCCGCTCGGAGATCGAGCGCATGGTCGATATCGACGGCAGCATGGAACTGGCCGGCGGCGAGCTCTACGCCGCCAGCTATCACGGCAGGCTGGTGGCCATCGACGTCGCCTCCGGCAGCCGCATCTGGCAGCGCGATATCTCCTCATACTCGGGGGTATCCCAGGGCTTCAACAACGTTTACGTGGTGGACGAGGACGGCACAGTCGAAGCCTTCCAGCGCAACGGCCAGGGTCTGCGCTGGCAGCAGGACGCGCTGGGCTATCGCAAGCTGTCCCGACCCACGCCGGTCAGCAGTTACCTCGCGGTCATGGATTTCGACGGCTACCTGCACCTGCTGTCGCAGGTTGATGGTGAGCTTGTCGGCCGTGAAAACGTCGGCGGCGATGGTGCCCGCGCCGATATGCTCTCCGACGGCAACGTGCTATACGTATTTACCAACAGCGGAAAGCTGATTGCTTACGAGGTCACCCCGCGGGATTGATGTTACCGGTTATCGCCCTGGTAGGGCGCCCCAACGTCGGTAAGTCGACACTGTTCAACCAGCTCACCCGCAGCCGGGATGCGCTGGTGGCGGATTTCGCCGGCCTGACCCGGGACCGCAAGTACGGCGAGGCCAGGATCGGCAGCCGGCCTTTCGTGGCCATCGATACCGGCGGTATCAGTGGCGAGGAGGAGGGCATCGATTCGGCCATGGCCGGCCAGTCCCTGCAGGCGATCGAAGAGGCCGACGCGGTGCTGTTCATGGTCGATGCACGCGATGGCCTGAGTGCGACCGATGCAGCACTTGCCCGGCACCTGCGCCAGCGCAACAAGTCCTTCCACCTGGTGGTCAACAAGATCGACGGCATCGACGAGACCCTCGCTCTCGGCGACTTCTACTCGCTCGGTATCGAGTCGATGTTCGCCATCGCCGCCAGCCACGGCCGCGGTGTGCGGGCGATGATCGAAAAGGTACTGGCCGAGTTCCCGGAATCCGACGCGGACGACGCGGAGACCAGGGATCGCTTTGCCAGCACCCGGGTGGCCATTGTGGGCCGCCCCAACGTCGGCAAGTCCACCCTGGTGAACCGGCTGCTCGGCGAGGAGCGGGTGGTGGTCTACGACCAGCCGGGCACTACGCGCGACAGCATCTACATCGACTACCAGCGCGATGGCCGCGATTACACCCTGATCGATACCGCCGGTGTGCGGCGGCGCAAGAACGTCAAGCAGACGGTGGAGAAGTTCTCCATCGTCAAGACCCTGCGGGCCATCGATGACGCCAACGTGGTGGTGCTGGTTATGGATGCCCACGAGGGCCTGGTCGACCAGGACATGCACCTGCTGGGGCACTGTGTCGAGGCCGGCAGGGCACTGGTACTGGCGGTGAACAAGTGGGACGGGCTGGAATCCGGCCAGCGCGAGTGGATTCGCAATGAACTGGAGCGGCGCCTGGTGTTTGCCAATTACGCCGACATCCATTTCATTTCCGCCCTGCACGGCACCGGTGTGGGACACCTCTACAAGTCCATCGACGCCGCCTACGAGGCCGCTACCCGCAAGCTCTCCACCAACGTGCTCACCCGTATTCTCGAAGACGCGGTGGCCGAGCACGCGCCGCCGATGGTCAACGGCCGGCGCATAAAACTGCGCTATGCCCATGCCGGCGGGCAGAACCCGCCGCTGATCGTGATCCACGGCAACCAGACCGGGAAAGTGCCGCCGAGTTACCTGCGCTTCCTGGAAAAGACCTTCCGCCGCGAACTCAGGCTCTCCGGTACGCCGGTGCGGATCGAGTTCCGCACCGCGGAAAACCCCTACGCCGACAAGCGCAACAAGCTGACCCAGCGCCAGGTGCAACGCAAGCGCCGGATGATGGCGCACGTGAAAAAGAACAAGAAGAAATAGCAAGTTGCGGCCGGTCCGCGGCCACCACTCCCTGAAGTCCTGTCACTCGAAAAATAATTTCGCGGCTGCCTTGCGCATTCTTATTATGGTGTTATAGTTATGTATAACACCATATCAATGAGGATGGGGTTGTGAACCCAAGAGTGAGAAGGCCGGTGCTGTCGCAGGGTGTTGACCGTGGGATTGTCCATCTGGGCTTGCTGGTCGTTTGCGTGATGCTCGCAGTGTTGGGGCTCGGTATGACCGCGCTGTTGTGCTTTTTTCCGGCGGCGGCCCTGATGGAGCTGCTGTCCCGTGCCGTGCCTCGCGCACCCTCCCGGAGGATGTAGACAGTGGCCAGGATCCTGCTGGTAGTCATCGCCGCGGCCGGTCTGTTCGGACTGGCGCCCATGGCCTACTGCGGCACCGAGGCCCAGGGCCTGTTGCAGGTCGAGCGGCTGGTCAGCGGCATGGTTGCCGGGGAGGTCGGCATGCTGGCGAGGCAGGTTGGGATACCGCTGCTCGAACGGGTATTCTCCCTGCGCGCGCTGCTGGGGGTGATCGGCACGGGCCTGCTGTCGCTGTTGTTTTTTGTGCCCTTTGCGCTGCTGTCGGAGTGGTTTGTCAGCCGGCGCAAATCCGATCGCCAGTCTCGCTGAAGAGGGAATGCCTGCAATGAAAAATATGAAGTTCGCCGCGCTGCTGCTGGCCCTGGCCGCCCTTCTGGGCAGCCTGCAAACCCGGGCGGAAACCCTGCGTGTCGAGGGCTTCGATGCCCGCTCGGTACGCCTGATGGGCAGCGCGGAGCTGGAGATCAGCCAGGGCGAGACGAGTGAGTTGCTGATCAACGGTCCCGCCGACGCACTCGCGCTGAAGCCCTATTACCAGAGCGGTAGCGAACTGGTCCTGGGCGTTTCTGCCGACCAGCGCGGCTCCCGGGTGTCCGCGGTGAAATTCAAACTGACAGTGCCCGTGCTCGATCAGGTCTACCTGACCGGCAGTGGTGACGTGTTTGTGCGCCCCTTCGGCCAGGAGCAAATGCAGTTGAGTGTCGAGGGCTCCGGGGACATCAAGGCATTTGCGCTGGAGCTGCAGGCACTGCTGGCGCAGGTGTCGGGCTCCGGCTCCATCCAGCTGGCGGCAATCAAGGCCGGGAAGCTCGATCTGGTGGTCTCCGGCTCGGGAGACATCGCCCTCGGTGAGGCGCAGCTCGAGTTGGTCACTGCGACGGTGACCGGCTCCGGCGACATCAGCCTGGGCAGCGCCCCAGGTCCGGCCGAGAGCCTGGAAATCAGCGTGATCGGCGGCGGTGATCTCGATTTCACCGAACTCGGTGCCCGGCGCGCGGAGGTCAACATCATCGGCTCCGGCGACGTGCGGGTGGGCGAACTGGAAGCGCTGGAGGTCACCATCATCGGCAGCGGCGACATGTATTTCGCCGGCGAGCCAAGTGTCGACAGTAATATTCTCGGTTCCGGCGACCTGCATCGTCGCCGTTAGCCGCCGGGAGACAAGCGCTTGAGCGTTGAATGGAATGACAGCCAGCCGATCTACCGCCAACTGCGCGACCTGGTAGCGCGGCGGATCATGGACGGCAGTTTCCCCGAGGGAGAAGCGGTCCCCTCGGTGCGCCAGGTCGCGTCGGATTACCAGATCAATCACCTCACCGTGAGCAAGGCCTACCAGGAACTGGTGGACGCGGGCTTGCTGGAGAAGCGCAGGGGGCTGGGCATGTTTGTCCGCGACGGGGCCCGGGTGTCGCTAACCCGTGAAGAAAAACAGCGTTTTATCGAGGATGAAATGCCCGCTTTCCTGCGCCGGGCGCAGGAGCTGGGCATGACGGGAGGCGAAGTGGCGGAACTGTTGTTGCGGGAGGCAGGGGAGGAATGATGGACCAGAATACGATTGTCGAGGCCCGCGGCCTGACCCGACGCTTCGGCAGGTTTGTCGCCGTCGACCACCTCGACTTCGACATCCCGCGCGGTGCTATCGTCGGGCTGATTGGCCCCAACGGCGCGGGGAAAACTACCCTCCTGCGCTCGATTCTCGGACTCGCAAGGTACTCAGGCGAGCTGCAGGTGCTCGGTCACAACCCGCGGCGCGACCGCGCCCGTTTGATGCGCGACGTGTGTTTTATCGCCGATACCGCAGTCCTGCCCCGCTGGATGCGGGTCGGTGACCTGATCGATTATTGCGCGGGTGTACATCCGCGTTTCAACCGCGCGCGGGCGGAGGACCTGCTCGCCGCCACCGACGTCGGGCTGGACAAGCGCGTCCAGGCGCTTTCCAAGGGCATGATAGTGCAGGCGCACCTGGCCCTGGTGATGGCCATCGACGCCCGCCTGCTGGTGCTCGATGAGCCGACCCTGGGTCTCGACCTCCTGTTCCGCAAGCGCTTCTTTGAACAGCTGTTGTCCGATTACTTCGATGAGGAGCGCACGATCATCATTTCCACCCACCAGGTCGACGAGGTGCAGCACATTCTTACGCACGCCATGTTTATCGACCGGGGGAGATTGGTGCTGTCGCGCTCGATGCAGGAAATAGAGAACAGTTTCGTGCAGGTGAACGCGGTCGGGGAGGCGGTGAATCGTGCGCTGGACATCCCCCATCTCGGCTCCCACGCCATTCTCGGCGGGCGGGCAATCATTTACGAGGGGCTCGACAGGGAGACGCTGGCGCCGCTCGGCGAGTTGCGCACACCATCCGTCGCGGATCTGTTCGTGGCCATGCTGGGAGGGGACAAGTGATGCATGCCGAGCACAAGGCTCACCTGCTTGCACTGGTGCGCAAGGAGTTACTCGAGTACCGGCTGTCCATGCTCTGGACGCCGGTACTGATAGCTGCCGCGCTTACCGCGCTTATGTGTTTGAGCCTGTTATTGAGCGGGTATATCGCGGTACTCGGCGATGGTTTCCTGGAAAGGGCGCTCTCGGGGATTGGTACTTCGCACCCTTCCATCGTGATCAATATCGAGCACGATGAAGACGTCGTCGGGGACTTCAGTGGCGGCTCGCAGGCGCCACCCGCTGCTCCGCCGGCGCCGGGAGAGGGTCTGCAGGCCGAGCCTTTGGAGGAGCCACTGCCGGAGGCGGCGTGGAATTTCTCCCGCGAGTGGCGTTTCGAGCCGGATACCAGTGAGAAGCCCGCCTACGAGCGGTCCGAAGGTGGCAGTCTCAACCCGCTGTTTCGCCTTCCCCATGCCCTGCTGATGATGGTCATGCTGCTGGTGAGTGCGAATTACCTGCTCAGCTGCCTGTTTACCGACCGGCGTGACCGCAGCGTCCTGTTCTGGAAGTCCATGCCGGTGTCCGAGTGGCATGACGTGCTGGTGCGCATGGCCATGGTACTGCTGGTGGTCCCGGCCATCTACATCGCTATCTCGATACTGCTGCAGTTGTTGCTGGTGCTCCTGTCGATGCTGCTGGTGTCGCTTATGGGGCAGGATCCCTGGGTACAGATTCTCGAGAACATCGAGTTCGGCAGCCTGTTCCTTGGCGAGATAGGCGCCTGGCTGATGACCGCGCTGTGGATTGCCCCGGTCTACGCCTGGCTGCTGCTGGCCTCGAGCTGGGCCCGGCGCTCCCCCTTCCTCACTGCTGTGGCGCCGGTCATCGGCCTGGTCGTGGCGGAGTTGCTGTTGTTCCGCTCGGAGCATGTCAAGGAGGCAGTGAGAGCGCATATTCCCGGCTTTGCCGGCGGCAGCAGCCCTGCGGGTGTCTACGCAGATGCCGGCTACTGGCTCGGCTACGACTGGGTCGGCCTCCTGCTCGGTTTGCTGTTCGCCGCACTCGCCGTGGTGGCAGCGGCTTTCCTGCGGCGCTACCGCTTCGAGGAGTGAGCTCGCGCTGGGCGGGGACCCGCTCCCGCCTCAGCGCAGTTCCCCCGCTTCCATGGCGGCGGCAATTTGCGCTGCGCTGAGCCCGAGCAGATCGCCGAAGACATAGTCGTTGTGTTCGCCGAGCCCGGGTGCGCCAAAGCGGATGGCGACCGGGTTGCGCTCGAGCCGCCAGGGCGTCGCGATCACCGGGCGCAGTTTTCCTTCGGCCGAGGCCACTTCCCGGTAGGTACCGCGCTGCCAGAGCCATTCGTCCTCCACCAGTGCCCGTGTGCTCAGGCTGGGCGCCGCGGCGACACCGGCGGCCCGGAGCCGGCTGGCGAGTTCATCGGCATCTTCGCCCGAGGTGTATTGCGCCAGCCGCTGGTCTATCTCCCGCCGTGATTCCCTGCGCCCACCCTGGTCCAGATAGCCGGGTGCGGTGGCCAGCTCGGCGGCGCCGAGTATCCCGCACAGGGTCTGCCACTGCGTATCGCTGTCGACGGCAATGCTGATCCAGCTGCCGCCGCGGCAGGGATAACAGCCGTGAGGTGCCATTTCGGGGTGCAGTGCGCCCGCCGAGGTGGGAAAGCCGGCCCCGAGTTCAAAGGCCAGCAGGCTGTCACCGATCATGCTCGACATGCACTCCACGGCTGATACATCGGCGAACTGGCCCTCGCCGGTGTTGCGGGCGTGAAACAGGGCGACAACCGCGGCGAGGGCGGCTGTTGCGCCGACGGTTGCATCGCCGTAGCGCATGTTCATGCCGGTCGGTGGCGAGTTTTCGTAGCCGACCATCTGCGACAGGCCGCCCAGCGCGGCGAAGGAGGGGGCGAAGCCAGTCTGGAAGCCCAGCGGGCCATCGGTGCCGAACATCTTGATGGAAACTGCCACCAGGTCCGGCTGCCCGGCCTGCAGACTGTCGAAGTCGAGCCCCATTCCCTGCATGACGCCGGGGCGCAGGTTGTCCAGCAGGATATCACTGTGGGCGATCAGGCTGCGCAGGTGGGCCAGTCCCTGTGCGCTCTTGGTATTTATCTGCGCGCTCAGCACCTCGGGGTTGAGGCAGAGGAAGTAGGGCGCGTTGTTGATGTCGGCGCCACCGTAGGCGCGCATTTCATCGAGCTTGCTCTCGCTCTCGATCTTTATCACTTCCGCACCGAGCAGGGCGAGCAGCTTGCCGGTGTAGGGGCCGGCCCAGACCTTGGTCATCTCGACTACCCGTACCCCCGCCAGCGGCCCGCCGCGCCGGCGCAATTCGTGCTCGGGCCGGGCGCTCGGTGCGCTGCGCTGGCACAGCCGGTCGCCCGCGCTCCACTGCGCCGGGTCGAAGTACAGCTGTCCGCGGTTCGGGGCGGGTGTACGCAGTTCTACCGGGGTGGCGCTCATGCGGTAGGCGGCGGTCGGGTAATCGACCGTGCCGCGGCCGGGAAACGGCAGCGGCTGGAAGAAGCCGCGATGCCGGAACTGGGCCGAGGCCAGGACGTCCTCGGCGTGATAGAAGGGGGCGAAGGGAATGCCCAGTCTCTGGCCAGCCTGGTAGACCGCCTCCTTCTCCCGGTCGGCGATCCAGGCGGCGAAGTTGCGGCGGAAGTTCTCCACCCGTTCATCGCTGAGGCCGAACTCCAGCCAGTCCTCGGGAAACTCTCGCATCCAGGCCGGATCATCCATGAGCTGCGCCAGCGCCCGCCAGTGCTGGGCAGTGGTCATGAAGAGGAAAAGGTAGCCGTCGCGGCAGCGGAAAGAGGCCGCTGGCCCGCCCATCTCGAAAGCGCTGCGCTCATCCGAGGCGGGGACCTCGCCGGCCAGGTTCCGGCCCAGCACGGTGTCCGCGCGGGAGATCATTACGTCACGTTCGGCGAGGTCGATAAACTCGCCGCGGCTGGATTGCAGCACCTGCACCAGTGCCGCCACGGTACACAGTGCGCCATCCAGGCCGGCCTCGTATTCCACCAGGAAGCGCCCCGCCGCTGGCAGGGGTGGCTCCCCGGGAGCCGCATTGCCGGGGGTGTGATAGCCCCAGCCGCTCTGGTGGAAGACGTTGAGGCTGTGTGCTGGCAGCCATTGCTGCGGGGCGCAGGTGCCGTAGGGCGTGATGTTGCACAGGACCAGGCCTGGGTAATCCCGCTGCAGTGATCGGGCGTCCAGCCCGAGATTCGCCAGCCACTCCCCGGGGTGGTCGTCGATGACTACGTCGGCACGGGACACCAGGCGATGCAGTTCCTCGACACCGCTTTCACTGCCCAGGTCCAGCTGCAGTGATGACTTGTTGCTGTTGAGGTAGGCGAACAGCACCCCGTCTGCCGCATCGACGGGAAAGGGGCCGTACTGCCGGGTGGGACTGCCGGCGCCGGGGCGCTCGATCTTGAGTACCTCGGCACCGAAGTCGGCGAGCAGTTTGGCGCAGTACTCGCCGGAGGGGCGTTCGCCAAGCTCCACCACACGGATGCCGGAAAGCGCGGTCATATTCTGGTCTCCCAAGCTGATTATGGTTATTTCCTCTATTTATATTGTCCCCGCGCCGCTGCGACAAGGGGCTAAACCCCTGAATTCCGGGGCCCTGGTGAATGGCCGTCGATCATTTAACAAATGAATAGCAAGAATGTATGCCATATATTTCAATTATGTAAGGTCTGGTCCTATGATTCGCCACCAAGTCCAGCCGGTACTGCCCAGTCCGGTCTGACACCGACCCAATCAGCTTGCACGGAGTAGGACCATGTCCCTTTACCAGAACGATATCGCCGAGATCTCCCGTTTGCGTGAGCAGCACGGAAGCACCTGGGATGCCATCAGCCCCGAGTATGCCGCTCGCATGCGAGCGCAGAACCGCTTCCAGAGCGGCCTCGACATCGCCCGCTACACCGCCGCCATCATGCGCAAGGACATGGCCGAGTACGATGCGGATCCCGCCCGCTACACCCAGTCCCTGGGTTGCTGGCACGGCTTCATTGGTCAGCAGAAACTGATCTCGATCAAGAAGCACTTCAACAGCACCGACAAGCGTTACCTCTACCTTTCAGGCTGGATGATCGCCGCCCTGCGTTCCGAGTTCGGCCCGCTGCCCGACCAGAGCATGCACGAGAAGACCACCGTGCCTGGCCTGATCGAGGAGCTCTACACCTTCCTGCGCCAGGCCGATGCCCGTGAACTGGGTGGCCTGTTCCGCGCGCTTGACGCCGCCCGCGCCGAGGGTGACGAGGTGAAGACCCGTGACCTGCAAAACCAGATCGATACCTACCAGACTCACGTCGTGCCGATCATCGCCGACATCGACGCCGGTTTCGGTAACGCCGAAGCGACCTACCTGCTGGCGAAAAAAATGATCGAGGCGGGCGCCTGCGCCATCCAGATCGAGAACCAGGTCTCTGACGAGAAACAGTGTGGCCACCAGGACGGTAAAGTGACCGTGCCCCACGAGGACTTCCTCGCCAAGATCCGCGCAGTGCGTTACGCCTTCCTCGAACTGGGTATCGAAGACGGTATCATCGTAGCGCGCACCGACTCCCTCGGCGCCGGCCTGACCAAGCAGATCGCCATCACCCACGAGGTGGGCGACCTCGGCGACCAGTACAACAGCTTCCTGGACATGGAAGAACTGGACGCCGCCGATATGAACCACGGCGACGTGATCATCAACTACCATGGCAAGCTGGTGCGTCCGAAGCGCCTGCCCTCCAACCTGTACCAGTTCCGCAAGGGTACCGGTGAGGACCGCGTGGTACTGGACTGCATCACCTCCCTGCAAAATGGTGCGGACCTGCTGTGGATCGAAACCGAAAAACCGCACGTCGGCCAGATCGCCAAGATGGTCAACCGTATTCGCGAAGTCGTGCCCAGCGCCAAGCTGGTATACAACAACAGCCCGTCCTTCAACTGGACCCTGAATTTCCGTCAGCAGGTGTTCGACGCCTGGAGTGAAGCAGGCAAGGATGTCTCGGCCTACATTCGCGGCGACCTGATGAGCGAAGAGTACGACGCGACTGAACTGGCTAAAGTTGCGGACGAGAAAATCCGCACTTTCCAGGCGGATGCGGCGCGCGAAGCGGGTATCTTCCACCACCTCATCACTCTGCCGACCTACCACACCGCGGCCCTGTCTACCGACAACCTGGCCAAGGAGTACTTCGGCGAGCAGGGTATGCTGGGCTACGTGGCTGGTGTGCAGCGCAAGGAAATCCGCCAGGGTATCGCCTGCGTCAAGCACCAGAACATGGCCGGCTCGGACATGGGTGACGACCACAAGGAATACTTTGCCGGTGAAGCTGCGCTGAAAGCGGCGGGCAAGGACAACACCATGAACCAGTTCGGCTAAGCGTCGATCTGCAAGAAAAAAGGGCGGGTTTTCCCGCCCTTTTTTGTCGTTTTATGACAATCTGTGTCTCTGTTTTTGCGCTTTCTAAGTTGTCAATCCCGCTTTGCTGGCATAGGCTAGTTAGCAAAATAAAAGGTGGGGGACGACTGTGGATAACCGAAGAAAAACTCTGCTGGTAAACAGGAAGTTCCAGCACCGGTTTGCAGTCGTGCTGGTGACCCTGACCGTTTTGCTGTGCAACCTGGTCATCCTGTTCAAACTCTCCATACCCGGAGAAAATCCGCTTGTTCTGAGTGCCGGCGGCGGCATTCTGCTCGGACTGGTCGAACTGGTTCTGGTTGTCGGAGTCTGGTACGCAAGTATTCGTGCCAGCCATCGTATTGCCGGGCCGGTCTACGTCATCACCCGGGAAATCAGGGCGCTGGCGGCAGGTGATCTCACGGCGCGGATCCACTTGCGCGACGGTGACATGTTTCGCGAGGAGGCTGACGAGCTCAACCTCAGCCTCGAGCAACTGGCTCTCCGGGTCGATGGCATCAAGAATGCGGCGCGTGAACTGCAGGCGGCGCACTCGGCCGGTGCCGACTCCAGCGCGCGACTCGAGGAGTTGATGGCCGCGCTCGATCAACTGCGTACGCAGGGGGAGAGCTGAATCATGCAACAGGAAAACTGCCTGGGAATTGCTTCAAGCCGGGGTCGGGCGAGTGGGTTCACCATTATCGAGCTGATGATCGTGGTGACTATCGTCAGTATTCTCGCGGTGATCGCCATGCCCCTGTACATCGAGTACTCCACGCGCTCCAAGGTGGGTGAGGCGATGGGCTTTCTCGCCGAGGCCAAGACCTCGGTCACGGAGAGTTTCTATGCCAATAACTACACCTGGCCCGCGGACAATGCTGCTGCGGGTCTGCGCCCCGCGGCTGACTACGACATGTACGATTTTGTGCGTCGCCTCGAAGTGTCCGTGGACCCTGCTCGGGGTTCCCTGATCATTGTGACCCTCGATCTGCCTGGCACCCCCGCGCACGAGAAGCGATTGCAACTGGTGCCTGATACCAACCCGAACCAGGAAATCATCTGGACCTGCGGCCCGGCGACGACGAACGGTGTCGAGGTCCGCTTCATCCCCGCCAACTGCCGCTGAGGCCTCGCGGCCAGCACACCCCGCGCAGTTGCGATAAGCGGGCCTCGCCGCCGCGCGCGGCGCTGTCGGTTGTAACGGAATTTTCGCTATGATTGGCCCTTCATTCCTGGCACGCAAGGGGCCCGCTGATGCCTGTTCCAGTAAGCAGCTTCCGTTTTCTGCAAGCCGCCGGGCTGCGCCGCTGCGTGCTCTGCAGTCTCGCCTGTGCGCTGTTGCTGCTCGCCTGTTCGCCTGCTGAAGAGAAGGGGAATGCGCCCGCCGATACTGCGGCAGACACGGCGCTGGAGGCAGAGGAAATCGACTGGTTCCAGGGAAGTATTGACGCTGCGTTCGCTCACGCTGAGGCGAGGGCTAAACCGATATTTCTTTACTGGGGCGCTGAATGGTGCCCGCCCTGCCATGAGCTGAAAGCCACGATTTTTTCCCGCCCGGAATTCATTCGCCAGTCCCGCCTTTTCGTTCCCGTCTATCTCGATGGTGACACAGAGCGCGCGCAACAGTACGGGGAGAAATTCGCTGTGATGGGCTATCCGACGGTAGTCATCCTCTCGCCCCGGGGTGAGGAGATCACCCGTATACCAGGCGGTATGGATATCCAGCAGTACACGGGCATCATGGATGAAGCGCTCAATAGCATGCAGCCGGTATCCGAACTCCTCGCCGTTGTAGAGGCGGGCGATACGCTGGATGCCGGCAGCTGGCAGATGCTGTCGCACTACTCCTGGCAGCAGGATGGGGGGAGAGTCCTGCGGGAGCAGCCTCTGGCCGGAGTCGCCCGACAGCTCGCCAGTTCATGCCCCGCAGAGCTGGCCCTGGATCGAAGCCTTTTGCGAATGCTGGCCGTCGTTGCATGGGCGCAGAGTTCTCCTGCTGAGCCGACCTGGCAAGTGCAATACCGCGAATGGACACTGGAGGTGCTTTCCGCCCCCGCACTCGCGCGCGCAAACCTGAGTCAGTTCGCCTACTACGGTGACACATTGCTGGAAAGCCTGAGCAAGGATGAGCAAGCCAGGCAAGCACTGGCTGCACCGATGCTGGCGACCCTCGAGGCTGCGATTGCGGACAGCGGGCTCGGTGTGCTGACCCGCCTTGACGCACTGTATGGCAAGGTCTCCGTGCTGCAGGCCCTGCAGGAGCAACTCACACCCGAGCAGCGCGACCTGGCGCTGGCCCAGGCTGCGGAGTTGCGCGCCGGGGTAAACAGCTACCAGTTGCATCCCGCACTGTACTCGCTGGCGGGGATCTACCACCTCATGCACGAGGAGGCTGCGACGCGCGCGGTGCTGGATGAGGGCCTGGAGAAGTCGAAGCAGCCTTATTACTTCATGGCAGTACTGGCGGACCTGGAGCGTGAGACTGGCAACGATGCGGCGGCGCTGGACTGGTATCGCCGGGCCTGGGAGCAATCCCGCGGGCCGGCCACGCGCTTGCAGTGGGGGGTGAACTACTTCACTGCCCAGCTTGAACTGAGCCCCGACGATCTGGCCGCTATTGAGCACACCGGCAGGGCCGTACTGGGCGAACTGTCGGGTCAGCCGGCGGCGCTGCACCAGCGCAATGCTTCGCGTGTGCAGCGCATGGGAGAACAGCTCTACGACTGGCAGCAGGCGGCGGAAGATGCAACGGAAAAGCAGGCCAGGCGGGCGGAAGTTATCGGTCACCTGCGCAAGGAACTCGACGGCATCTGTCAGCAGCAGTCAGGGCTGCCAGCGGTTTGCGCCAGTTTCGCCGGCGGCAGCGCCTGAAACAGCTTCTGCTACTTGCGCTGTGATGCCCGGTAACCCCGCGGCGAGCTGCCGATGGTCTTGCTGAACAGGCGGGAAAAATACAGCGGGTCCTCGTAGCCCAGTTGCCTGGCGATTTCCCCCACGCCGAGTTCGGTCACGTCCAGCAGGTGGCAGGCCTGCTCCATTTTCATGTGCAGGAAGTGCTTGATCGGCGAGTAACCGGTGAGTTGTTTGTAGCGGTTGGAGAAATGGTACTTGGACATATTTGCCACCGCGGCAAGTTCCTCGAGGCTGACGGCCTGGTCGAGGTGCTCCAGCATGAATGCCTGCACCTGTTCCAGTGGCAGCCCGCTCTGCAGGTGTACCTGGTGCGCGCTGACTTCCTGTGCCACCTGGGTCAGTAGATAGCGCACCTGGTTGGAGGCGTGGATGAAGGCGCGGGTGGAGTAGCCGGTGCGCCGCACTTCCATGAGACTGGTGAAGGTACCCATCAGTGTCGGGGAGACCCCCGCGTCCACCACCGGTTGCCCCTCCCGGTAGCCCATGTATTGCAGGAAGACCCGTGTACTTGCGCCCTGGAAGTGCAGCCAGAACAGCGTCCAGGGCTCGCCGGGGTCGGCTTCATAGCGGTGGGCCAGCCCCTGGGGCAGCAGGGCGATGTGCCCCGGGCGCAGCTCGCCCTCCCAGTCCCCGGTCTGCAGCCTGGCCTTGCCCGCGGTGCAGTAGAGCACCAGGTTGTCGTCGTGCCTCTCGCGCAACATCTGGTGACCCTGGGCGCTCGGGTAGTAGCCCATGGCGGTGGGATAGCAATCCTTGGTCAACGGGTGCCGGGCCAGCTTTTCCACCATGAAGGCCGGCGTCAGGAAGCGGATTCCAGCCTCTGGCAAAGGCCATTTCGAGGGAGTGCTCATACCGCAATATAGTCCATAAAAATCCCAATTTCGTCAATGCCCGGGGGGTGGCCCCGTGCTAGAATCCTCGCCCACAAAGCTCAACCCCGTGAGGAAGTCACCATGACAGAAGAAAAAACCGCCCAGCAGGAAATCGCTGAAATGATCGAGCGTGCCCGTGCCGCGCAGGCCCAGATCGAGAACTACACCCAGGAGCAGGTCGACGAACTGATCACTGCCATGGTCTATGCCGTCGCGCGCGACGATCGCGCCGAGGAAATCGCCCGCTTCACCGTGGAAGAGTCCCAGCTCGGCAACTACGAAGGCAAGTACCTGAAAATTCATCGCAAGACCCGCGCCACCCTGATGGACATCATCAACGACAAGTCCGTCGGTGTGATCGAGGAACTGCCCGAGCGCAATATCGTCAAGATCGCCAAGCCTGTCGGCGTCATCGGCGCGCTGTCGCCCTCCACCAACCCGGAGGCCACCCCGGTGATCAAGGCGATCTCCGCGGTGAAAGGCCGCAACGCCATCATCATCGCCCCGCACCCCCGCGCCAAGCTGACCAACAAGATGATCTGCGACTACATGCGCGAAGCCATCGTCAAGATGGGCGCGCCGGCTGACCTGGTGCAGAGCATCGATGTGCCCTCCATCGAGAAAACCAACGAACTGATGGCCCAGTGCGACCGTGTACTGGCCACCGGCGGCGCGGCGATGGTTACCGCCGCATACTCCTCGGGCACTCCGGCCCTGGGCGTAGGTGTGGGCAACGCGGTTATCACCGTCGATGACACCGCCAACCTCGACGAGGCGGCGGAAAAAATCCGTACCTCCAAGACCCTGGACCTCGCGGCCTCCTGCTCTTCCGACAACTCCGTGCTGGTCTTCGAGTCCATTTACGATGAGTTCGTGGCGAAATTGATCGCTGAGGGCGGCTTCATCGTCGAAGGCGACGACAAGGCCAAGCTGCAGAACACCCTGTGGGAAGACGATCACCTGAACGCCAAGGTCGTGGCCCAGTCCGCCTCTACCATCTGTGGCATGGCCGGTATCGACCTGCCGGAAGGCAAGACCTTCCTGATAGTGCCCGAAGTAGGCGCCGGCGCGGACTACCCCTTCTCCGGCGAGAAGCTGTCCGTCACCATGGCCCTGTACAAGGTCAAGGACATCGACGAAGCGATCGACCTGACCAACCGCATCCAGGCTTACCAGGGGCAGGGTCACAGCTGTGGCATCTACTCCAACAACGACGAGAACATCATGAAGCTGGCCCTCAGCACCCGCACTTCACGGGTGATGGTCAACCAGCCCCAGGCGCCGTCCAACAGCGGCAACCTGTGGAACGGCATGCGCCAGACTTTCTCCCTGGGCTGTGGCTCATGGGGTGGCAACTCCGCCAACCACAACATCACCTGGCGCGACCTGATCAACGAGACCTGGGTTTCCAAGCCGCTGGCGGAAACCAAGGTGATTCCGTCCGACGAGGTGCTGTTCGGCAAGGTCCTGGACAAACTGCAGTAAGACCATGGATTTCGCCCTCAGCGAAGACCAGAAGGCTTTTGCCGAAAGCGCAAGGGCCTTCGCCGAGGGGGTGCTCGCCCCCAATGCCGCCGAGTGGGACGCCACGTCCCACTTTCCGGTGGCTGAACTCAAGCAGGCCGGTGAACTCGGGTTCATGGGCATGTATACCCCCGAAGCCGCCGGCGGCCTCGGCATGTCGCGCCTCGACGCCAGCCTGATCGTCGAGGAACTGGCCAAGGGTTGCACCGCGACCACCGCTTTCCTGACCATTCACAACATGGCCACCAGTATGGTGGGCAAGTACGGCAGCGACTCGGTCATCGAGAACTGGTGCCACGAACTCGCCATGGGTGAAAAGCTGGCGTCCTACTGCCTGACCGAGCCCGGTGCCGGCTCGGACGCGGGCTCCCTGCGTACCACCGCAGTGCGCGAGGGCGACGAATATGTCGTCAACGGTTCCAAGGTGTTCATCTCCGGCGCCGGCGAAACCGACGCGCTGGTGGTGATGCTGCGCACCGGCGGCGCTGGTCCGAAAGGTATCACCGCGCTGCTGATTCCCGCCGATGCCGAGGGCGTCAGTTACGGCAAAAACGAGGAAAAGATGGGCTGGAAGTGCCAGCCCACCCGCCTGATCAGCTTCGACAACGTGCGCGTACCGGTCGCCAATCGCCTCGGCGAGGAAGGCCAGGGCTTCGCCATTGCAATGGAAGGTCTGGACGGCGGCCGCATCAATATCGCCACCTGTTCCATTGGCACCGCGCAGCAGGCGATCGAGGAGGCGGTGGAGTACGTACAGGACCGCAAGCAGTTTGGCGCTTCGATTGCCGATTTCCAGGCCACCCAGTTCCGCCTGGCCGACATGCTGACCGAACTGGTTGCCGCGCGGCAGATGGTGCGTCTCGCCGCCTGGAAGCTGGATGCGAAGGATCCACAGGCCACCACCTATTGTGCCATGGCCAAGCGTTTCGCCACCGACAAGGGTTTCGAGATATGTAACGAGGCGCTGCAGTTGTTCGGCGGCTACGGCTACATCAAGGAGTACCCGATGGAGCGCCACGTGCGCGACACCCGGGTGCACCAGATTCTCGAAGGCACCAACGAAATAATGAAAGTCATCGTCTCGCGCCGCATGTTGATGGAAGGCGCGCTGGAGGTCATCAAATGAGCCTGAGTATTTCCGACAAACTCAAGGTCGAGATTCGCGGCCATACGGCGCTGGTCACCATCGACAACCCCGCTGCCAACACCTGGGATACCGAGAGCCTGCCGGCACTCAAAGACCTGGTGGAGAAGCTCAACGCGGAGATGTCTGTCTACGCGCTGGTGCTGACCGGCGCCGGGGAGAAGTTTTTCTCCGCCGGTGCCGACCTGAAACTGTTCGCCGACGGCGATCCGGAAAACGCCGGGCTGATGGGCCGCCTGTTTGGCGAGGCCTTCGAGGCGCTGGCGGATTTCCGCGGTGTAAGCATTGCTGCCATCAACGGTTTTGCCATGGGTGGCGGGCTGGAAGTGGCGCTGGCCTGTGATATCCGCATCGCTGAAGAGCAGGCGGCCCTGGCCCTGCCGGAAGCGAAGGTCGGCCTGTTGCCCTGCGCCGGCGGCACCCAGCGCCTGTCCTGGCTTGCCGGCGAAGGCTGGGCCAAGCGCATGATTCTCTGCGGTGAGCGGGTGAAAGCACAAAAAGCGCTGGAGATCGGCATCGTCGAGGAAGTGGTTGCCACCGGCACTGCGCTGGAAACTGCGCTGGCCCTGGCGGAAAAAGTGGGCGAGCAGAGCCCGCTGGCGGTAGCCGCCTGTAAACGGCTGATTCACTCCGGCCGTGACATCGCCCTGGCCCGTGGCCTCGAGGAAGAGCGCAGGGAGTTCGTCGACCTGTTCTCCACCGAAGACCAGCGCGAAGGCGTGAACGCCTTCCTCGAAAAACGCCCCCCGGAATGGAAGAACGCCTGATGAGCGATGCGGTACTGTTTGAAGAACTGGCGGCGGCCAGCGGCAAGATTGGCCGTGTCACCCTGAATGTCGAGGCTACTCTCAATTCCCTGACCCTGGAAATGGTCGACCTGTTGCAGGCGAAGCTCGACGACTGGGCCCAGGACGACAGCATCGCGGCGATTTTCATCGAAGGTGCCGGGGAAAAGGCCTTCTGTGCCGGCGGCGATGTCCAGGCCCTGCACCGCTCCGCGGTAGAGCAGCCCGGCGGCCCCTGCGAATATGCAGAGCGTTTTTTCGAGCGGGAGTACCGCCTGAACTACACCCTGCACACCTACGCCAAACCGCTGTTGTGCTGGGGTCACGGCATCGTCATGGGCGGCGGCCTCGGGGTGATGGCGGGCTGCTCCCACCGGGTGGTGACCGAGCGCACCCGTATCGCCATGCCGGAGGTCACCATCGCCCTGTTTCCCGATGTGGGCGGTAGCTGGTTCCTCAACCATGCCCCGGGAAAAACCGGCGAATTTCTCGCCCTGACGGGGGCCTCCATCAACGCCGCCGACGCAATCTATATCGGTATTGCAGATCGCTTCATTCTCAGCGAGCACAAGGACGCGGTGATTAACTGCCTGCTGCGCAAGGAGTGGAGCAGCGACGCCGAGGCCAATCACGCACTGGTACGCCGGACGCTGCGGCCTTTCGCCGAGCAAAGCCTGTCCGCCTCCCCCGCGGGGCAGGTGGAGCCCCACGCCGCCACCATTGCCCAGTTGCTCGATGGTGACGACATTCACGCAGTGATCGACCAGATCACCGGCCTCGGTAGCGACGATCCCTGGCTGGCCAAGGCCCGCGACGGCCTTGCCCACGGTTCACCCCTGGCCGCCCTGTGGATTGACCGCCAATTGCACGAGACCCGGCATATGGGGCTGGCGGATATATTCCGCGCCGAGTTGCAACTGGCAACCAATGTCGTGCGCCACCCGGAGTTCGCCGAGGGCGTTCGCGCACTGCTGATCGACAAGGACCGCAACCCCGCCTGGCAGTTCAAGGCGTCGCGGGATGTGCCAGCGGCGGTGCTGGACGGGTTCTTCCGCGCACCCTGGGCGCAAAATCCGCTGGCGGACCTGGGCTGAATCTGCCGCAGTTGCCCGGGCGGGTGATTCGCGAACAACCGAATAGGGAGCAGTGCCAGGGGCGCTGCTGCCCACCAACAGAATAATTGGAGATACACCATGGCATCTGTACTTTTTATCGGTCTCGGCAATATGGGTGGCCCGATGGCCGCGAACCTGCTCAAGGCGGGGCACGCGGTCACCGTGTTCGACCTCTCCGCCGAGGCCTGTGCCAAACTGCGCGAGGCCGGTGCGGCCGTCACCGACTCGGTAGCCGGTGCGGCGCCGGGCAAGGATTACATCGTCTCCATGCTGCCCGCGGGCAAGCACGTTGCCGGCACCTATCTCGGTGACGACGGCCTGCTGGCGAAGCTGGACGCAGCGACCACCGTGCTCGATTGCAGCACTATCGATGCGGCCACCGCGCGGCAGGTGGGCGAGGCGGCAGCGGCCATGGGCATCGGTTTCATGGACTCCCCGGTCTCCGGCGGTGTGGCCGCCGCTGCTGCGGGTACCCTGGCCTTTATGTGCGGGGGCAGTGCCGAAACTTTCGAGAAAGCCAAAATCATTCTCGCCGACATGGGCAAGAACATCTTCCACGCCGGCCCCCCCGGTGCCGGGCAGGTCGCCAAGGGCTGCAACAACATGCTGCTGGCCATCCACATGCTCGGCACCTGCGAGGCGCTGGAAATGGGCGCGCGCAACGGCCTCGATCCGAAAGTCCTCTCCGAGATCATGCTCGCCAGCTCCGGCCGCAACTGGTCGCTGGAAGTCTACAACCCCTATCCCGGCGTGATGGAGAACGCCCCGGCGAGCAAGGGCTACCAACCCGGTTTCATGATCGACCTGATGGCCAAGGACCTGGGCCTTGCGGGCGGCATCGCCGACGAGGCTGGCGTCGACAACCGTATGGGCAAGCTGGCGCGCAGCATCTACGAGCAGTTGCAGGCGGACGGCCAGGGGCAGCGAGATTTCTCTGCGGCGCTGGAGCAGTACCAGAAGTAATTCCGGGGTGGTGGGCCAGGGCTTGAGTTTGCGCCGCTGGAAAACGCAGCGCTATGCTCGTTCCGGGCAAGAGCCTGGCACCGGCACGGCCGAGGCTTTGCCCCCGACAGCTTTCACGGCACGACTATAAACGCTTTGGAGTGACGGGGAAGCTGTCGGTTGTAAAGCCGGACCCGGAGTCCCCTCCCCCAGGCACTGCAAATCAGAGATCAACGCACCTGTCGCCCAATCAGGCAGGTTTTTCCCAACTGCCCGAAATTAATGCTTCACGGGTCTTGCAATTCAATTTCAAAGCACTGAACATACATACAGTACTTTTACAGATGAGTTGGGGAGAACACGATGGACGCTAACAAGGAAAAAGCACTGGAAGCCGCACTCGCCCAGATCGAACGCCAGTTCGGCAAGGGCACTGTGATGCGCATGGGGGATCAGGAGCGCGAGGCGATTCCCGCCATTTCCACCGGTTCCCTGGGCCTCGATATCGCCCTGGGTATCGGCGGCCTGCCCCGCGGCCGGATCTGTGAGATCTACGGCCCGGAGTCTTCCGGTAAAACCACCCTGACCCTGCAGGTGATCGCGGAAGCCCAGAAGGTGGGCGGTACCGCAGCCTTTATCGACGCGGAACACGCGCTCGATCCAAGCTATGCGGAAAAGCTCGGCGTGCAAATGGACGACCTGATCGTCTCCCAGCCGGACACCGGCGAGCAGGCTCTGGAAGTCGCGGAAATGCTGGTGCGCTCAGGTGCGGTAGACGTGCTGGTGATCGACTCGGTCGCGGCCCTGACGCCGAAAGCGGAGATTGAGGGCGAGATGGGCGATTCCCATGTCGGCCTGCAGGCCCGACTGCTCAGCCAGGCCATGCGCAAGCTCACCGCGAGCATCAAGCAGACCAACTGCCTGGTCATCTTCATCAACCAGATCCGCATGAAGATCGGCGTCATGTTCGGCTCCCCGGAAACCACCACCGGCGGCAACGCGCTCAAGTTCTACTCCTCTGTCCGCCTCGACATCCGTCGCATCGGTGCGGTGAAAGACGGCGATGAGATTGTCGGTAACGAAACCCGGGTCAAAGTGGTCAAGAACAAGGTCTCCCCGCCCTTCAAACAGGCGGAATTCCAGATCATGTATGGCAAGGGCATTTACCACATGGGCGAAGTGATCGACTGGGGTGTGAAGCTCAACCTGGTCGACAAGTCCGGCGCCTGGTACGCCTACAAGGGCGACAAGATCGGTCAGGGCAAGGCCAACGCAGCCAAGTTTCTCGACGACAACCCCGCGGTGGCCAGCGAGATCGAAGGCGAAATCCGCGCCCAGTTGCTCAACGTCGACAAACCGAAAGCAGCCGTGGTCGAGGCTCCGGTCGGCGAAGAGTAAGCCCAGGGTTCGCGCGCAATTTGCGACACACCTTTCCACGAGGCGCCGGGGTGCCACTTACCCCACACTCTGCCCCGGCGCCTCTATTTACCAACATCCCCGGCAGTCCCAATGAGTGATGCAGAGCCGAGCAAGGCTGGAGCGGAGATCCGTCGAGCAGCGATGGATCTGTTGGCGCGCAGGGAACACTCCGGCCGCGAATTGCGCGATAAATTAGCTCGCCGCTTTTCCTCTGCCGAGCAGATCGAAGTTGAAATTCTCCGCCTGTCGGAAGAGGGGCTGCAAAGTGACGCGCGATTTGCGCAGAGCTTCGTCCGCCAGCGCATCGGGCGCGGGCATGGGCCGCTGCGAATCCGCCAGGAGTTGAAGCAGCGGGGTATCGCTGACGCGCAGATCAATGAGGCTTTCGCCTGCGAGCCCACCGACTGGGTCACGCTGGCGGAAGAAGTGCTACGGCGCAGGTTCGGCGAGGGGGGCGCTGAGGACATCAAGGACAGGGCGCGCCGCCAGCGCTTCCTGCAATACCGTGGATTCAGCTATGAGCACTTCGCCGCCGCTCTGGACTAGACGGCCTCAGCGATAGGCTTCCAGCAGGAAGGCCAGCCGGTCCAGCCCCTTGTAGTGGCGCAGGGGCTCCGGCGCCGCGTCTATGGCCTCGAGCAAGGCAGGCAGAGCATTATCGACCTGACGCAACTGCTCCAGCGGATGCAGATAGACCCTGATGGTGAAAACAATGGCCTCACTGCGGGGCAAGCGCCTCAGGCTTTGCCGCTCGACCCGGTAGTACAGTTTCGCACCGGGCGATGGTGGCGGCTCCTCACCTGGAAACTGTGCCAGTTCATCCCCGTTCTGAATCCCCCAGTTAAAGCGCACAAACAGTTGCCCCGGCTGCAGGCGCTGGAAAAAACTGCCTACCCTGGGCGTCAGCCGGGCGTGGAAGCCGGGGACCGGATCGTGGATCTCGCTGATCGGGCGGCCAAACTTTTCTGCCAGCGACCAGTGGCTGGGGCTGCACAGGCTGGCTGCGGTCAGGTGATATTCCCCCGAGTGTTCCTGCATGAGCAACAAATCGTCGGCGACCCATTGCGAACAGTCCCACAGGGGTTCAGTGGGCTGTGTCTGGACGTTGACGCTGTCGGGGTGGGACGACGGGGTGTTCCCGCACTGTGGATAAAGGCTGGCGTGATCCTGCCTGAGGTGTGCCAGCAACAATGTTTTCAGTTCCGCCTGGGCGGGCAGCGACTCCGGCGCTGAGCGATAGACATCGGCCTCGCGTTGCTGCAGCAGCCTCTGCTTGTGTTGCACAACTTTCGGGGTGTCCGCGTCGGGCTCGATCCAGCGCTCGGGCGGGTGTTGACTCAAGCCCATCCGCAGGATTTCACCACTGCTGAGATGGGGGAGGTAGTGCAGGGGGGCGCTGTGTGAGGCGCCGGGCTCCCTAGCCACCCCGGGACTCGGTGACGAGCAGTCGCGGCATTGCCAGGGCGACGGTTGTTTCAGCTGTGAAAGTGGCGTTGATCGCCTCCCACAGCGCGTCGCGCGCGCTCAGCCAGTCGCTGGCGTTGACCCAGCAGTAGGCAGCGATACTGGCTTTTTCCGCACAGATGCGGGTGATGAAGACCACCGGGCCGGGTTCGGCCAGCACCTTCGGATTGTCCCCCATGATGCGCAGCAATACCTGCTTGCCGTGCCCCAGGTCGCCCCCTGGCTGCAACTCCACATCCAGCGCAATACGACGAGTGGGCTCGACCGTGAAATTGCGGATTGGCCCGGCCATCAGCAGTGGTGTCGGGTAGTAGAGGATCTGGCCGTCCAGTGTGCGCAGGACCACCTGGTAGGCGGTGACAGCTTCGACAAAGCCGATCTCGCCGCGAATCTCGACCATGTGTCCCGGCATGAAAGGCACCCTGGGCAGAAAGGGTAGCAGGAAGAAGACGATGACTGCGCCGACGATGACCGCCAGGAGCGCGATTGCACCGAGGCCCCTGACCGGCAGCCCGACCCGTTCCGCGGCCAGTAATACGGTGACCACCAGGATCAGCACATACAGGGCGCCAAAGAAGACTTTGACAACCCTGGCCAGAGTGCCTTTGGGCTTGATGACCGAGTTGAGCAGTCTGTACAGCAGGTAGACCACGACCATGCCGCCAAACATCACGCCAACAATGCTGGCGATCAGCGATCCGTAATTGCCAACCTGGGAGAGGATCTCCTTCAGTGCTTGCATCATGGCTGTTCGTCCCCTGCGCCGTGGTCAAATGCCAGCCCGCCGGCAACCGGCAGCTGCGTGCCCTGATCGGCATCGCCAGCTGGCGATTAGGATCATAGCCCGTGCGGTCGGGTTTGAATATTCATGTGCTCCGGTAGGCGAGCGCTTCGGCCAGATGGACTTCTTCGACCACACTGGACTGTGCGAGGTCGGCAATGGTCCGTGCTACGCGCAGTGTCCGGTGTAGCGCACGCCCGGACAGGAGCAGCTGCGTCGCCGAGCGCTCGAAGGAAGTACGTATGGGCGCGGTGAGGCTGCAGACATCGAGCAGGGCGTCGCTATCAAGTTGCGCATTCAGGCAGTTTTGCCGCGCCAGCTGGCGCTCGCGGCAGTTGCTGACCCGCTCGCGCACGGCGCTCGAGGGTTCCGGGTTGTCAGGCTTGCGCAGTAACAAATTCACCGCCAGGCGGGGTACGGAGACTTGCAGGTCGATACGGTCCAGAAGCGGACCCGAGAGGCGGCCGCGGTAGCGCTGTACCTGCTCCGGCGTGCAGCGGCACGGGTGCTGCGGGTCTCCGAGGTAACCACAGGGGCAGGGATTCATTGCCGCCACCAGTTGGAAGTCCGCCGGAAAGCGTAGTTTGTAGCGGGCCCGGGAGATAGTCACCTCGCCGGATTCAAGCGGTTCCCGCAGGGCCTCCAGGCAAGGCCGGTTGAATTCCGGCAGTTCGTCGAGAAACAGGACGCCGCTGTGCGCCAGCGAAATCTCCCCCGGGCGCGGGTGGCTGCCACCGCCGATGAGGGCCGCCTGGCTGGCGCTGTGATGGGGATTGCGGAAGGGGCGGCGCAAGGCCTCCTCAAATGACTCGCTGTCATCGAAGTCACGCAGGGCGAGAGCGACCAGTGTCTCTTCGCGGCTGGGTGGCGGGAGAATTCCCGGCAAACGACTGGCGAGCAGTGTCTTGCCCGTACCGGGTGGGCCGACGAACAAAAGATTGTGCGACCCCGAGGCGGCTACCTCGAGTGCCCGCCGTGCGCTCTGTTGGCCGACCACGTCGCGCAGGTCGGGGTAGGCCGGGCGCTCGGGAGCGGCCGGCGCTGCGGGCTGTGGGAGTCGGGCGTTGCCGTTGAGGTGTGCACACAGGCTGAGCAGGTCGGGGGCGGCAACAATCTGCGCTTCGCGCACGCGGCAGGCGCTGCCGGCGCTCGCGGCGGGCACGACCAGCGAACGATGGCAGGCAGAGGCGGCGAGGGCGGCACAGACCACCCCCGGCACCGCCTGCAGGTTGCCGTCGAGGGCGAGCTCGCCAAGGAACTCCATTGCGCCGATGGAGGGCGCCTGCAGCTGGCCGGAGGCGAGCAGGATGCTCAGGGCTATGGGCAGGTCGAAGCGCCCACCTTCCTTGGGCAGGTCGGCCGGCGCCAGGTTGACGGTGATGCGCCGGTCGGGGAACTCGAAGTGGGAGTTGAGGATGGCGCTGCGTACCCGGTCCTTGCTTTCACGGACCGCGGTGGCGGGCATCCCGACAATATTGAAGGCGGGCAGACCGTTCGAGAGGTGGGATTCTACCCGCACGGGTGGGGCGTTCAGCCCCGAGAGTGCACGGCTGTGCACGACAGATAACTCCATGGCTCGTCCCTGAGCGAAGTTGGGTTGGCAAATTCAGGATTGGGCCTGAAGTGACTCCAGGGTGGCGGTGAGGGCCTCCAGCTCAGCTTCCAGTTCCTCGACCCGGGTCCGGGTGCGCGCCAGGACCTCGGCCTGGGCGTCGAATTCCTCCCGGCTGACGACATCGAGCTTTGCCAGGGCCGAGCGCGCGACGCTGCGCATGCCCTTGTCGAGTTCGCCCTTGAGGGCCGAGTCTCCTGCCAGGTCGCCGAGCTGCTGCAGCAGCGACCAGGGTGGGGGTGGGGTTTTTACAGCCATAGTCGTGATCTTCCGCTCCTGATGAAGGTGATTCTAGGTGATTTGGCTGGACGGGCGAAGATCAATATCGGCCGGATGTCGCCGCGAAGCGCTGCAGGGACGCCGTGGAGGTATTTTTGTGAAAAGCACCATTTTGGCGCGCCGATTTTCCAGGGTATTCCATAATAGTGCATGTCGGGCGCCTTAATGGTGCGGGCCGGGGATGGGTTACAGTATTAAGACAGCTGTAACTCATTGAATATAAAAAGGTAAGTGCCATCTGGCACATGCCGTGCACTTAACGGGGCAGATTTGTAGAGCGCGCATCATGTGCCCGAAGTAGATTAGACGTCGCAATACATTTCTGACACCTGGTTAAAAATCATGGAGAAACAAAACATGTTGAAAAACACACTTCCCGCCGCTATCGCTGTCGCACTGCTCGCCGGTGCCGCTACCACTGCCCAGGCAGTAGAAATCAGCGGTAACGTTGCGCTGACCAGCGATTACAAATTCCGCGGTATTTCCCAGTCTGACGAGTCCATCGCCCTGCAAGGCGGCTTTGACCTCGGTTTCGATGCGGGCTTCTATGTCGGTACCTGGGGCTCTTCAGTCGACTTTGACACCAACGACGGCTACGACGGTTCTCTCGAGCTTGACGTTTACGCTGGCTGGGCGGTACCGATCACCGACAGCATCGGCATCGACGTCGGCGTTATCCAATACATGTACCCTGGCGACGATGGCGCCGACGGCGACTACACCGAGTTCTACGGCAGCCTGTCGCTGTGGGATTTCAGCCTGGGCCTGGCTTACTCCAATGACTACTACGCGGAAACTGGTGAGTTCATTTACTACCAGGCCGGCTACAGCCTGGGCCTCGGCGATACCTTCACCGTCGATTTCCACGTTGGCTACAACGACCTGGATGAGGAAGGCTTCCTCTCCGCGGGTGCGACCTCCTATACCGACTACTCCGTTGGTGTTACCGCCTCCTGGCTGGCGGTCGACTGGACTCTCGCCTACGTCGGCACTGACCTCGACGAAGAAGAAGTCTTCGATTCCGAGTGGGGCGATGACGCACTCATCTTCACCGTCTCCAAGAGCATGTAAGCCAAGCGGTCATCTCACAGTGGGCACCCGACCGGGTGCCCATGACGAAAACATCAGGAGAAACGCATGAAATTAATAACGGCTATCGTGAAGCCCTTCAAGCTGGACGACGTGCGCGAAGCACTTTCGGAAATCGGCGTACAGGGTATCACCGTAACTGAGGTAAAAGGTTTTGGCCGTCAGAAGGGCCACACCGAGTTGTATCGCGGTGCAGAGTACGTTGTCGACTTCCTGCCCAAGGTGAAAATCGAAGTGGCTGTGGCCGACGGTTCCGTCGACCAGACCATCGAGGCGATCACCAAGGCAGCCAATACCGGCAAGATTGGCGACGGCAAGGTATTTGTTTCACCCCTGGAGCAGGTTGTCCGTATCCGCACCGGTGAAACTGGCGAAGACGCTATCTAAACCCAATACGACTGATTAGAGAGCTATTCCTATGGAAAACAATATTTTTGAACTCCAGTACGCCATGGACACCTTTTATTTCCTGGTGATGGGCGCGCTGGTGATGTGGATGGCTGCGGGTTTCGCCATGCTGGAGGCTGGCCTGGTACGCGCCAAGAACACCACTGAAATTCTGCTGAAGAACATTTCCCTGTTTGCAGTAGCCTGCACCATGTACCTGATCTGCGGTTACCAGTTCATGTACGACGGCGGCTTCTTCCTCTCCGGTGTGACCACGGTCGCCGGCATGGATGACGCGGCTATCGAAGCTGTACTGGCAGCCTCGGCCGAAGCCGGCTTCGGCGACATGGGCGAGTACGCGGGCGCATCCGACTTCTTCTTCCAGGTTGTGTTCGTCGCGACCGCCATGTCCATCGTTTCCGGTGCCGTGGCCGAGCGTATGAAGCTCTGGGCCTTCCTGCTGTTCGCGGTTGTCATGACCGGCTTCATCTACCCCGTCGAGGGTGGCTGGACCTGGGGTGGCAAGGCTGTTCCGTTCATCGGTGAACTGAGCTACAGCGACTACGCCGGCTCCGGTATCGTGCACATGGCTGGTGCAGCAGCGGCGCTCGCCGGTGTGATCCTGCTCGGCGCACGTAAAGGCAAATACGGTCCCGAAGGCCAGGTCAACGCCATTCCCGGCGCCAACCTGCCGCTGGCGACTCTCGGTACCTTCATCCTGTGGATGGGCTGGTTCGGCTTCAACGGCGGTTCAACCCTGAAACTGGGCGGTATCGCGGTAGCCAACGAAGTGGCCAACGTGTTCCTGAACACCAATGCCGCCGCGGCAGGTGGCCTGATCGCCGCCCTGATCGTAGCGCGCATCATGTTCGGCAAGGCCGACCTGACCATGGCCCTCAACGGCGCCCTGGCTGGCCTGGTTGCCATCACCGCCGAGCCTGCGGACCCGACTCCCCTGCTGGCTACCATCATCGGTGCCATCGGTGGTGTGATCGTAGTGTTCTCCATCGTCACTCTCGACAAGCTGAAGATTGACGATCCCGTGGGCGCCATCTCCGTACACGGCGTCGTGGGCATCTGGGGTATCTTTGCGGTGCTGCTGTCCGACAGCGATGCGACCTTCATGGGTCAGCTGGTCGGCATGCTCGCCATCTTCATCTGGGTCTTCGTTACCAGCCTCATCGTCTGGGGTGTGCTCAAGGCAGTCATGGGCATCCGTATCGGCGAGGAAGAAGAGTACGAAGGTGCGGACGTGTCCGAGTGCGGCATGGAAGCATACCCCGAATTCACCGGTTCCAAAGGCAGCGGAATCTGAATCGTCTTGCGGGCGCATTGTTAAATGCGTGTACTTGGGGGCCTTTTGGCCCCCTTTTTTTTATTGGCAACAACCGGCGTAAGCGGCCTATCGTGAATTTACTCCGGCGGCATTTCTACCTATGATTAGGGCGACCTCACGCAAGGAGATTACTATAAATGAAACTGGTCACCGCCATTATCAAACCCTTCAAACTGGATGACGTGCGCGCAGCGCTTTCGCAGATCGGCGTGCAAGGGATATCTGTCACCGAAGTGAAGGGCTTTGGCCGCCAGAAAGGTCATACCGAACTCTACCGCGGCGCGGAGTACGTGGTCGACTTCCTGCCCAAGGTGAAACTGGAAATCGCCCTTGCCGACGAGGATGTGGAGAAGGTCATCGAGTCCATTACCACGGTCGCCAACAGCGGCAAGATCGGTGATGGCAAAATCTTTGTCACCAACCTGGAGCAGGTGGTGCGTATCCGCACCGGGGAAACCGGCGAAAACGCGATTTGAATCTGCCCCCCGGCTACTGGCGGGGGCGGACAAGCTGTAAGCAGAGGGCGGCTCGAGGCCGCCCTCTATGTTATTGCACTGATGTAGTGCGTGAACCTTCAGCCGGATGAAGGCTCTCGATAGCCGCCGGTAACTCGCCCAGCTGAACGATTTCCCGGTCCGCGCGTTCGCCGCCCGGCCACTCGCTGTCCTGCGAGTTGATCCACACGGTGTACATGCCCATCGCGCGAGCACCGGCGACATCGTGCTCCGGGTTGTCGCCGACATGCACCATTTCCTGAGCTGCGACGCCGCAGGTCTGCATTGCCGCAAGAAACATGTCCGGTGCCGGTTTACTGGCGCCGACCTGTTCCGCCAGGTAGGCGAAATCAAAGTACTCGGCGGCATCGGTCTTGAAGACATCGGCATTGCCGTTGGTGAGGGCGCCAAGGGTGTAGTGCTGGGCCAGCTGCTGGAGGACCTCCAGCGCACCTGCATAGAGTTCCACCTGTTGCCGCTGCTCGAGAAACACCGCAAAGGCGCCCTCGGCGCCCGAGCGCGCATCTGCCTCCGAATAACCCGCCTGGCGTTGCAGTTCCAGCAGGATTTGCCGGCGCATGGCGGAAACATCGTGCAGCAGCCCGGGGTGTGCCTTCCAAACGGATTGCTTGAATTCCCACAGGCGCTGGTGGTCGTAACTCTCGATGGTGCCCGGCCGGTGCTCCAGCAGCCACTGGCGCTGGGCTTCCTCAGCCCGCAGCAGGGCCGGCTCCACATCCCACAGCGTATTGTCGAGATCGAAGGTGATCACGCGTATGCCCATCTAGTCCTTCCCGCGGCGCTTGGCCCGTGGATGGGCGTTGTCGTAGACCTTGGCCAGGTGCTGGAAATCCAGGTGGGTATAGATCTGGGTGGTGGCGATGTTGGCGTGCCCGAGCAGTTCCTGTACCGCGCGCAGGTCGCCCGAGGATTCGAGCATGTGGCTGGCAAATGAGTGGCGCAGCATGTGCGGATGGACGTTCTGGTGCATGCCCGAGCGCAGCCCCTGGATGCGCAGGCGGTCCTGTATGTTGCGCCGGCTGATGCGCTTGCCGTGCTGGTTGAGAAACAGCGCGTTTCGCGCGTCGCTGTCGTCGACACGCGGCTGGCGTACTTGCAACCACGCATCAATCGCCTTCAGCGCCACCCTGCCGACCGGCACGGTGCGGGTTTTGCGCCCCTTGCCGGTGACGGTGAGCAAGCCGGAGTGGCTGTCCAGGTCGCCCAGGTTGGCGGCGGTGAGTTCGGCCAGCCGCAGTCCCGAGGAGTAAAACAGCTCCGCCATGGCGTGGTCGCGCAGGCCAATAGGGTCCTTGCGGTCGAAATCCAGGTAGCGGTCCACCTGGTCTGCGTCGAGTGTCTTCGGCAGTTTGCGCGGTTTCCGCGGCGCCTGTACGGCGGCCGCGGGATTGTGCTTCTCACCCCGGGTGCGGCCGAGGTAGTTGAAAAAGGAGCGCGCCGCGGAGAGGGCGCGCTGGATACTGGCGCCGGCCAGGCCCCGGCGATGCATTCGGCTGACCCAGTTGCGAATATCGGATTCCAGCACGTCGCTCGCGCTTTGCCGCTGGAGTGAGTCGCAGTACTGGCAGAGCGAGAACAGGTCCCGGCGGTAGTTGTCCAGGGTGTGCGGCGAGAGCTGGCGGACGTCGCGCAGGTAATCGAGAAAATCGTCGCAGGTCTGTGGCAGCGACGAGATCATCAGGTCGTGGCTTGCAGCCGTGGCAGAAGTCGCACGATGACATCGGCTATGTGGGCGAGGAACAGCGTGCCGGTGTTGCTGGTGTAGCGGTTGGGGTCGGAGCTGCCCACCGCGATGATGCCCAGTTCACCGCCGTTGGCCAGTGGCATGAGGGCGGCAGAACCGACCCCCACGGCGCCTGGGAACAGGTAGCGGAGCTCTTCCTCGCGCAGCACGCCGCACACCGGCTTGTTGCCCCGGATCAGTGCGCCGACCTCGATCCGCGCCCGCTCGAGGCTCTCCAGCCTGCAGCCGTCGGTTTCACCGCCATCGTCGAACAGGATCAGGCTGGCGTGCTCCACCTTGAAGTCATTTTTCATCGCCCGGTGGAAGGCGGCGCACAGTCCGGCGACGTCGCGGGCGTCCATCAGCGCCAGCACCATGGCGCGGGTATGGGCGTAGAGACGGTCGTTGTCCCGCGCGTTGGCGGTGAGGTGGGTCAGGCGGTGGCGCATCTCGACGTTGCGTTCGCGCAGCACGCTGACCTGCTTTTCAACCAGTGAAACCGCGCTGCCGGAGGCGTGGGAGATGTGCAGGTGGTCCAGCATGTCGGGGTTGCGCTGCAGGAAGTCCTCGTTCTGCTTGAGATACTCGCGCACCAGTTCATCGTTCAGTTCCACGGTCTCGACCACCGCCTGTGCCTGCTCGTTTCCAGCTGCCATCAGAACACTCCCCTCAGGTATGAGACGCCAACGCCGGGCCTCAGATTTTTATCGTCCCCTCGAACACCTGCGCGGTGGGGCCGGTCATTTTTACCGGGTGGCCCTCACCTTCCCAGGATATGGAAAGCTTACCGCCCGGGAGGTGGACTGTCACGGTGCCCGTAAGCCAACCCTGCTGCAAACCGTAAACTACCGCGGCGCAGGCGCCGGTACCGCAGGCAAGGGTTTCGCCGGTGCCGCGCTCGAACACCCGCAGGCGGACCTCGTTTGCGGCGACGACCTCCATGAACCCGGCGTTCACCCGGCGCGGAAAGCGGGGGTGGTTCTCGATCAGCGGGCCGAGGCGGGCGATATCCACATCGGCCACCGACTCCACTTTGAGCACCGCGTGGGGGTTGCCCATGGACAGCACGCCGAATTCCAGCGTGTCGCCGTTGATCTTGAGTGGATAGCTGGCGGCGCGGGCGTCGGCCTTGAAGGGGACTCGCCCGGGTTCGAAGATGGGCACGCCCATGTCGACCTCGACCTGGTGATTCTCGCGCACCCGTAGTTCGATGATGCCGGCGCTGGTCTCGACGGTGATCACCCGCTTGCGGGTGAGTTTCTTGTCGCGGACGAAGCGGGCAAAACAGCGGGCGCCGTTGCCGCACTGCTCCACTTCCTTGCCGTCGGCGTTGAATATGCGGTAGCGGAAGTCGACTTCGGGGCTGCCGGGGGGTTCCACCACCAGTACCTGGTCGCAGCCGATGCCGAGGTGCCGGTCGGCCAGCTTGCGGACATCCTGGGGGCGCAATTTGCAACGCTGGGTGACCAGGTCGATAACGACAAAGTCATTGCCCGCGCCGTGCATTTTGGTGAATTTCAGCAACATTACTCTTTTCAGTCCGGCAGCCGGTGTTCGCCGCGCAGGAGGTCGGCGATGGTTTCGCGCTCCCGGGCGCAGTGGGTGGTCTCGCCATCGACGATGATTTCCGCTACCCGCGGCCGGCTGTTGTAGTTCGAGCTCATGGTGAAGCCGTAGGCACCGGCGCCGGAGATGGCCAGCAGGTCGCCGCTTTGCAGGGAGAGCCGGCGCCCCTTGCCGAGAAAGTCGCCGGTCTCGCAGACCGGGCCTACGATGTCCCAGTTCGCTTCCAGGCCGTCACTGCCCGCTTTCACCTGGCGGATATCCATCCACGCCTGGTACAGGGAGGGGCGCAGCAGGTCGTTCATGGCCGCGTCGACCAGGGCGAAGCTGTGTTCCTCTGCGGGCTTCAGGTATTCCACGCGGGTGACCAGCAGCCCGGCGTTGGCGGCGATCGAGCGCCCCGGCTCGAAAACCAGCTTGAGTTCGCGATTACCGAGCTCCCGCCGGATGGCACCGATATATTCCGCCACCGAGGGCGGGTTCTCGTCGGCGTAGCGCACGCCGAGGCCACCGCCGAGATCGAGGTGGCGCAGGGCGATTCCGGCGTCGGCCAACTCGTCGACCAGTGCCAGCAGGCGGCGCAGCGCGTCGATAAAGGGACTGACCTCGGTCAGCTGCGAGCCGATGTGGCAGTCCACACCGATGACCTCGATGCTGTCCAGTTCAGCCGCGCGCTGATACATCCGGCGCGCCGCTTCAACCGGGACACCGAACTTGTTTTGCTTCAGGCCGGTGGAGATGTAGGGGTGGGTTTTCGCGTCCACGTCCGGGTTGACCCGCACCGAGACCGGCGCCCGCTTGCCGGCCTGGGCCGCGACTTTGGCCAGGGCCTCGAGCTCTGCCGCGGATTCGAGGTTGAAGCAGGCGATACCCTGCTCCAGGGCGTAGGCCATTTCCTCCGGGCGCTTGCCCACGCCGGAAAACACCACCCTGGCGGGATCGCCGCCGGCGGCGATCACCCGTTCCAGTTCGCCGCGGGAGACGATATCGAAACCCGCGCCGCGCCGGGCGAGGATGTCCAGCACAGCGAGGTTGGAGTTGGCCTTGACCGCGTAGCAGACGAGATGGTCGCAGCCGGCGAGGGCCGACTGGTACTCCGCCAGGGCCGACTCCAGTGCCGCCCGGGAGTAGATATAACAAGGGGTGCCATAGCGTTCGGCAATTGCGCGAACGGGCAATTCCTCCGCGTACAATTCACTGTCGCGATAGCAGAAGCTGTCCATGATCCGGATTAATCCTGTTGTGCGGGGGCGCTGCCTGCGTCGCCGGTGGCCGCTTCCATGCTCGCAGTGTCTTCCGCCGGTTGCTCGCTGGCAGATGCAGCGCCGGGTGCTTCACCGGGCATGTACAGCGGGCCCGTCTGGCCGCAGCCGCAGAGCAGGAAAAAAAGCGTCGGAATGGCGAGCTTGCGCATGCTGGCTCCCGTATTTTCAAAGCGGCGATTATACCTGCCGGTAGTCAGCGGTGCGAGCAGCCCTTATGATCAGCGACTGGTTATTCAGGGGGTGAGCAAGGTGAGTTCCGTTACGCAGTACGACGAGCGGGTTGAGGCGATCTACGCGGCGATCGAGGCAGGGCTGGATCAAGTCGACAGCGACCTCGACTACGAGACCGGGGGCGGGGTCCTGACAGTTACCTTCGAGAACGGCACCAGCATGGTATTCAGTCGCCAGCCGCCGGTACAGCAGTTGTGGCTGGCGACCCGCAGTGGCGGCTTCCACTTCGAGTACGATGAGGCCGCCGGCGACTGGCGCAATACCCGCGACAGCAGCCTGCTGCGCCCCTTCGTCGTGGCGCAGATGCGCGAGCAGGGCGGCATCGAGTTCGCCTGGCCGTGAAGCATTACCTGCCGGTTTTTCTCTGCGCGTCGTTGCTCTCGCTGCCGCTGCAAGCCGAGCCGCTGTACGTCAAGAACCTCAGCCCGGTGGCCGGGCTGTTCGGTCTGCCCTCCCAGCGCACCGCCAGTGTCCCTGGCGATGGCCAGTGGGCTGCTTCGATGAACGGCGCGATCGCCAGTCATTACATCGACGAAACCCGCGCCGGCGAGCGCCTGCACCTCGATGGTGAGACCAACCGACTGGCGCTGACCCTGCGCTACAGCTTCGCCCCACAGTGGGAAATCTCCCTGGAACTGCCCTGGCTGCACCACGGCAGCGGCTTCCTCGACAGCAGCATCGACGGCTGGCACGACTTCTGGGGGATGAATGACGGCGGGCGTAGCGATGTGCCCCGCGACCAGTTCACCTACGCCTACATCGGTGGCGAGCAGTTCCTGTTGCAGGATTCGGCCTCGGGGCCTGGCGATGCGACGCTGGCTGTCGCCAGGCAGTTGACCGATTCAGCGGAGTTTTCCGCTCTGCTCTCCCTCGGCTACAAGCTGGGGACTGGCGATGAAGATGAGTTTCTCGGCAGCGGCGGTGACGATATCTATCTCGCCCTGCAACTCGCCGGGGCCCTGGGCACCGGTGGCAGCCTGCGCTGGTACGGCCAGGGCGGCTACCTGCGGGCAGGGGAGGGCGAGCTTGTCGCCCGTATCCAGGAGCGCGACCTGTGGTTTGCCGGCCTGGGCCTGGAGTGGCAGCTGGCCAGTGCCTGGTCCCTGCTGGGCCAGTTTGACGCCCACACCGCCGTGGCTGACAGCGCGCTGGCCGGTCTCGGTGATGACAGCCTGATGTTCACTGGTGGCCTGCGCTGGCGGCCCGCTGCAGCGTGGGTGCTGGACTTCAGTGTGGTAGAGGATATTCGCGTGGAGACCGCGCCAGACGTGACCTTCCAGCTCGGCCTGAGCTATCGCCCGGGGGCCTGATCCAGGGCGATGGTTGCAGCGGGGGCAGGGCGGTGCCCGCGCGGCAGCCCTGCCGGCCCGCCGTCAACGCCCCTGTAACCGGACCCGTGCGCGCTCCGCCGCGGCAAGTACCTGGCTGGGGGCCGTTCCGCCGAGGTGGTCGCGAGCGGCGACACTGCCCTCCAGCGTCAGTACCTCGAACACGTCCTGCTCGATCAGGGAACTGAAGCCCTGCAGCGTGGCGAGATCCATTTCCGCGAGATCGAGCCCGCTGGCGACGCCGTGGCCCACCGCCTTGCCGACAACCTCGTGGGCGTCGCGGAAGGGCAGGCCCTTGCGCACCAGGTAGTCGGCGAGGTCCGTGGCGGTGGAGAAGCCGCTGCGGGCGGCCTCGCGCATCTGTGCCTCCCGCGGGCGGATGGCCGGCACCATGTCGGCGAAGGCGCGCAGGCAGTCGAGCACCGTGTCGACGGTGTCGAACAGGGGTTCCTTGTCTTCCTGGTTGTCCTTGTTGTAGGCCAGCGGCTGGCTTTTCATCAGGGTCAGCAGGGCTACCAGGTGGCCGTTTACCCGGCCCACCTTGCCGCGCACCAGTTCGGGAACGTCCGGGTTTTTCTTTTGCGGCATGATCGAGGAGCCGGTACAGAAGCGGTCGGGCAGGTCGATGAAATTGAACTGTGCCGAGGTCCAGATCACCAGTTCCTCTGACATCCGCGACAGGTGGGTCAGAAGCAGCGCGCCGAAGGCGCAGAACTCGATGGCGAAGTCCCGGTCGGAAACCGAGTCGAGCGAGTTCTCCGTCGGCCGGTCGAAACCGAGCGCGGCGGCGGTGTGTGCCCGGTCGATGGGATAGGTAGTGCCGGCCAGCGCGGCGGCGCCCAGTGGCGACTGGTTCATGCGCGCCCGGCAATCCTGCAGCCGGCCGTAGTCGCGCTCGAGCATTTCATTCCAGGCCAGCAGGTGGTGGCCGAAGGTCACCGGTTGTGCCGTCTGCAGGTGGGTGAAGCCGGGCATGATGGTTGCGCTGTTGACCGCGGCCAGTTCGATGATGCCCGCCTGGAGCCGCGTGATCTCCGCGGCGATGGCGTCGCTGGCACCGCGCAGGTAGAGGCGGATGTCGGTCGCCACCTGGTCGTTGCGCGAGCGGCCGGTGTGCAGTTTCTTGCCGGTGACGCCGATCAGCTCGGTCAGTCGCGCCTCGACATTCATGTGCACATCCTCCAGTTCGATGGACCACTGGAACGCACCGCTGCTGATTTCCTCCTGGACCTGGGCCAGCCCGCCTTCGATCTGCGCGAGTTCTTCGGCGCTGAGTACACCGACCTTGTGCAGCATGGCGGCGTGGGCGAGCGAGCCGCGGATGTCCTCCATGGCCATGCGCTGGTCGAAGCCCACGGAGGCGGTGAATCGCTGGACAAAACTGTCGGTGGCCTCGCTGAAACGGCCGCCCCAGAGTTTGCTCGTCTGCCCGTCTTTACTCATTGGAAATCCTGTTGTCATCCACTGGCCGCGCGCTGCCGGTAAATTGGCTTGTCCGCGCTGAAAAGGGATGCAAGTATATCAGAGGAGCCTGAAATCGGCGCGGAAACGGACACATGGAGCTTCCCGAAAACACTAAGTACCGGGCCAGGGCAGGCGGCGCCAACGGCGATTTTTTCATTCCCGACCTGTGCGGCCCGCGGGCGGTTCTGTTGCTCGTGCTGTTGTCCGAACTGGTGGTGATGACCTACGTGCTGGCGAAGAGTGGCCTGCCGGATTTCGATTGGGGCCTGCTGGCGATCTCCTCATTGTCGGTGCAGTGGGTAGCCCTGGGCAGCGCGATGTTGTTGTGCGTCCTGCGCCATCGCTTCAGCCTGCTGTCGGTACCGATGGCGACGGTGGCCAGCCTGGTGGTGGTGCTCGCGGTCACCGCCCTGGTGAGCTATTCGGGCAGCTTCTGGCTCTCCGCTTACGAGGGTAGGGAGACCGGTGGCTGGTGGCTGTTGCGCAATCTCCTGCTCGCCTTTGTGCTGGCGTCGGTCGCCCTGCGCTACTTCTACCTGCAACAGCAGTTGCGGCTGCAGGAGAAGCTGGAACTGCAGTCGCGGCTGGATTCGCTGCGGGCGCGTATTCGCCCGCATTTCCTCTTCAACAGCCTGAACAGCATCGCCAGCCTTATCCACTCCCGGCCACAGGTGGCGGAGGGCGCGGTGGAGGACCTCGCCGAGCTGTTTCGCGCCAGCCTCAAGGAGGCGCGAGGTGAGATGACGGTGGCGGACGAACTGCGGCTCTGCGAGCTCTACCTCGGAATCGAGAAGTTGCGCTTTGGCGAACGCCTGCAGGTCGACTGGCATATAGGCGAAGGGGTGGGGGAGGCGATGATGCCGAGCCTGCTGTTACAGCCGCTGGTTGAAAACGCCGTATATCACGGCGTCGCGGGTCTGCCGGCGGGCGGGCGCGTTGCTATCGAGCTGCAACTGAGGGGCCGGCGCGTTACCGCTGCTATCGAGAATCCGGTGGCGGAAAGTGCCGTCGAAGTCAGCGGCAACAGAATGGCGCTGGACAATATCGAGCAGAGACTGCGCGCCCTGTTCGGCACCGCTGCAGAGCTGCGGGTGACAGCGCGGCCGGGACACTTTCGCGTGGAACTCGAATACGACCCGGAGCAACGGCTGTGAAAGTGCTGGTCGTCGACGACGAGCCGCTGGCCCGGGAGCGCATGCTGCGCCTGTTGGCGGAGGCCCTGCCGGGAGCGCAGGCCGACGAGGCCGCCGACGGTGAGTCGGCTCTGGAAAAGCTGCAGCAGTGGCAGCCGGACCTCCTGCTGCTGGATATCCGCATGCCCGGCATTGATGGTATCGAGGTGGCATCGCGCGCCGCTGCGCTGCCCTCGCCACCCGCGGTGGTTTTCTGCACCGCCTACGATGAGTACGCGATGCAGGCGCTGCAGCAGCACGCCGTGGCCTACCTGATGAAGCCCGTCCGCGCTGAGCAGCTCGAGCAGGCGCTCGCCGGAGCCGGCCGCATCAACCGCCTGCAGCTGGCCAGGTTGCGCGAGGAAGCCGGCGGCGTACGCAGTGCCGTATGCAGCCACACCCATCGCGGGTTCGAGTCCATGCCGGTGGCCTCGGTGCGTTGCTTCATTGCCGAACAAAAATATGTGACCGCGGTGGCGCCGGATGGCGAACTGCTGATCCCGGACACACTGAAGGATCTCGAGCAGGAGTTCGGTGAGGGCTTTTTGCGGGTGCACCGCAATACACTGGTCGCGGTACAGCATATCCAGCGCCTGGAGAAGGCGGATGACGGCCTCTGGCACGTGCTTCTGCAGGGGGTCGAACACAGGCCCGCGGTCAGTCGCCGCCTGCTGGCGACGGTGAAACGCCGGCTGGGTTTGCGCTGAAGACACCGGCGCCGGGTGGTATCATGCGCGGCAATCCATTCCGCCCAACCCATCCGAGCTATAGGATATCCGCATGCCGCAACGCAAACTGGTGATCGCCACACGGGAAAGCCCGCTCGCCCTGTGGCAGGCAGAGTATGTCCGCGACGCCCTGCAGGCGGCGCATCCCGGCCTGGACGTGGAACTGCTCGGCATGACTTCCCGTGGCGACAAACTGCTCGACGTGCCGCTCGCCAAGGTCGGTGGCAAGGGCCTGTTCGTCAAGGAACTGGAAACTGCCCTGCTCGACGGCAGCGCGGACATCGCCGTGCACTCGATGAAAGACGTGCCCATGGAGTTTCCCCAGGGCCTTTGCCTGGGTGTGATCTGTGAGCGCGAAGACCCTAGCGACGCCTTCGTCAGCAATCGCTACAGCAGTTTTGACGAGCTGCCCGAGGGCGCCGTGGTCGGTACCTCCAGCCTGCGCCGGGAGTGCCAGTTGCGCTCACGACGGCCGGACCTGCAGGTCAGTTTCCTGCGCGGCAACGTGAACACCCGCCTGCGCAAACTCGACGATGGGGAGTACGACGCCATCATCCTCGCCAGCGCGGGCCTGCTTCGCCTCGGCATGGGCGCGCGCATAGCGTCTCACCTGAGTACGGAGCAGTCCCTGCCCGCCGGTGGACAGGGGGCTGTCGGCATCGAGTTGCGCAGCGACGATGCAGAGTTGTTGCAACTTCTGGCCCCCCTCCACCACGAGCCGAGTGCACAGCGGGTGAGTGCCGAGCGGGCGATGAACCGCCGCCTGCAGGGTGGTTGTGAAGTGCCGATTGCCGGCTACGCGGAATTCCAGGGCGACGGCCAGCTGCGCCTGCGCGGCCTGGTCGGGCGGGCCGATGGCAGCGAGATCCTGCGCGCCGAGGCGATTGGCCCCGCGGCGGCGGCGGAGCAACTCGGTCTGCAAGTTGCCGAGGCGCTGCTGGCCCAGGGCGCCGCCGATATCCTGGCGGCGGCCTATGCGCGCTGAGCGAGGTGTTCTGGTAACCCGGCCCGCCGGCCAGGCGGACGCCCTGCTGGCGGCGGTGGAGGCCGCCGGCATGCACGCCGTGCACCAGCCCCTGCTGGAACTCTGGCCGCTGCGGGAAATATCCCCTGCGGAGCGGCAACACCTGCTCGATCTCGACCGCTACCAGCACGTGATTTTCGTCAGCGCCAACGCGGTTCACTACGGCATGGACCTGATTGGCGACTACTGGCCGCAGCTTCCGCACGGGCTGGCCTGGTATGGCGTCGGTATCACCACGGCCACCCTGCTCAGGAGCTGGGGCCTTGAGCCTCTCAGCCCTGATGTGCGCATGGACAGCGAGGGTCTGCTGGCGTTGGCGCCACTGCAGCAGGTCGCGGGCGAACGCGTGCTGATTGTCAAAGGCGTGGGCGGGCGGGGCAAGATCGCCGAGGTATTGAGCGAGCGAGGGGCGCAGGTAGATACGCTGTCATGCTATCGGCGCAACTGCCCATCCCTGCCGCCCGGTACCCTGGCAGGGATTCTCGAGGCGCAAGGGATCAGCGTGGTCATGTTGAGCAGCGGCGAGGGCCTGGAGAATATGCTGACATTGCTTAGCGCGGAAGAAACCACTAAGTTTAGGGACATCGGCCTGATCGTGCCTTCACCTCGGGTGGCGGCGCAGGCACTACAGGCGGGTTTCTGCAATGTGACAAGTGCGGAAAACGCCTCGGATACTGCGATGCTGGGGGCATTGCAGTGCTGGCTAGCCGGAGAGTAGCGAGTGAGCGAGAAGGACAACGATAAACAGCCCGGGGACAGCGTGTCGGAAGATGCCGCACAGGTGGCGGAGACTCCGCCGGAGAAAGCACCAGCCATGGAACCGCCGCCCACAACCGCCAGTGGCAGCCCGCTGGTCGCTGCGGCAGTGGCAAAGCCGGCCCGCTCTGGCAGCGGCTTTCCCGCCTGGCTGGCGCTGATACTGGTGCTCGCCGTAGCAGCCGGCTCCGGCTGGGTGGTCATGCAGGGGCTGGAGCGCGAGAAAGCACTGCAGCAACGGATCGCTGGCCTGGAGCAACTCGCCAGGGGTGACAAATCCGACATTGTCGCAGTCGAAACCCGCCTGCAGAGCTCACTGCAGCAGGCCAACTCCGAACTGCGCCAGCAACTGTCTGCTGGCAGTGCTGCCATCTCCTCCCTGGAACGACATCTCGAACAGCAACAGGCCCTGATCGAAGGCTTCAGTGCCAGTGACCAGGACAGCTGGTTGCGGGCGGAGGCGCAGTACCTGCTGCGCCTTGCCAACCAGCGGGTGCTGATGGCCCGGGACCCGCAGTCCGCCATCGCCCTGTTGCAAAGTGCCGACAATATCCTGCGCGAACTCGGTGATCCGGGCCTGCACGAAGTGCGCGCCGCAGTTGCCGCCGAAATCGCCGCCTTGCGTGCGCTGCCGCAGATCGACGTGGAGGGCATTTACCTGCGCCTCTCCGCGCTGGTGGAACAGGCTGGCGAGCTGAAGATATTCGAGGCGCCGGAACGCATTGCACAGGCTCCCGTTGAAGAAGTTGAAAACTGGCAAACGCGGCTGCGCCGTGGCTACGAGCAGGCGCTGGCCAAGCTCTCGGACTTCATTGTCATCCGCCGCCGCGACGTGCCCATGCAGGCCCTGATGGACCCGCAGTGGGAGGGCCTGGTGCGGCAGAACCTGCGGATGCTGCTCGAGCAGGCCCAGGTCGCATTGCTGCGTGGCAACCAGACCCTGTACCGCGAGAGCCTGGAGCGCGCCCGGCACTGGGTGGCGCAGTTTGCGGATACGGATGAGGCCGCTGCACAGGCCATGGACAGCGAAATTGGCGCCCTGCAGCAGGAGGTGGTCGCGGTGGAGTTGCCCGACCTTGCGCGCTCGGTGCAGGCACTGGATACAGTCATTCGCCAGCGCCCCCAGCCCGCGGGTGCGGAGTAAGCCATGCGTAGAATGTTCCTGCTGATACTGCTGGCCCTGCTCGCCGGCGTCGGCCTGATCGCCGTGATCGAGACCGACCCCGGCTACGTTCTGGTCGCCTACCGCAACTACACAGTGGAAACCAGCCTGTGGGTGGGCATCCTTGTGCTGCTCCTGTTCACGCTGGTGGTCTACTTCGCCTTGCGCCTGTTGCGGCGCCTGGTCGGTGGGCAGGCCTCGCTGGCGGGCTGGGTCGACGGTCGGCGTACGCGCGCGGCCTCGCGCCTGACGACACGGGGCCTGATCAGCTTTACCGAGGGCAATTGGGAGCGCGCCCGGCGCCAGCTGCTGCGTGGCGCGGAAGCCAGCGAGGCGCCGCTGCCCAACTACCTGATGGCGGCGCGCGCCAGTTATCACCTCGGCGAGAACGACCGGGTGCGGGAGTATCTCGGTGCCGCGGAAGCGGCGGAATCCGAGGCCGGTATCGCGGTGGAGCTGACTCACGCGGAATTGCGCCTGCAGGCCGGGCAGTACGAGCAGGCGCTTGCCACCCTGGTGCGCGCGCGGCGCAATGCCGGCCGCCACCCACACGTGCTCGATCTTCTCCACCAGGCCTATCTCGGCCTCAAGGACTGGCCGGCGCTGGTGCAATTGCTGCCGGAGTTGAAAAAATACAAGGTACTGGGTGCGGAAGAGTGCACCGCCCTCGAGCGCCAGGTCTACATTGGCCTGTTGACGGACGCCGCAGTGGGCGCTGCAGATTCGCAGGGCGAATCGCTGCGGACCGCCTGGCAGCAGGTGCCGTCGGCGCTGAAACAGGACGAAGAGGTGCTCTGCCGTTATGTCGAGATACTGGTCCGTGAGGGCTTCCACACCGCGGCGGACAAGGTTATCCGCCGGGTCTTGAAGCAGTCCTGGAGCAGCCCCCTGGTACGCCAGTATGCCGCGGTGCAGCTGGAGGATCCCGCCGGCCAGCTTGCCCACGCCGAACACTGGTTACAGGAACACCATGACGACGCAGAACTACAGCTTTGCCTGGGCCGTTTGTCCGCGCGCAACAAGCTTTGGGGCAAGGCGCGGGAGTATTTTGAAAATGCCCACGAGCTCAAGGCGACCCCGGAAGTGTGTGCCGAGCTCGGCCGCCTGCTCCTCGGCCTGGGCGAGCCGAGGGTGGCGGGTGCCTACTATCGGGAGGGGCTGGAGTTGAGTGAACCGGGCTTGCCGCAACTGCCACTGCCGGAGAATACCGTGCCGCTCAACCGGCGGCTGGCGGAGCAGGGGCGCCTGCCGGGCGCCTGAAGCCCGTACCCGCAGGAGGTCAGTCGCGGCTGGTTCCGAATGTGGGCGGGATGCCCAGGCTGTCCCAGATCTCATCCACACGCTGTTTCACCCTGTCATCCATGACGATCGCCCGCCCCCACTCGCGATCGGTTTCCCCCGGCCACTTGTGCGTGGCATCGAAGCCGAGCTTCGAGCCGAGGCCGGAGACCGGTGAGGCGAAATCGAGGTAATCGATCGGCGTGTTGTCGATGAATACGCAGTCGCGGCGCGGATCCATGCGAGTGGTGATGGCCCACATGACATCTTTCCAGTCGCGGGCGTTTACGTCGTCGTCGGTGACAATCACGAACTTGGTATACATGAACTGGCGCAGGAAGGACCACACGCCGAGCATCACCCGCTTGGCGTGGCCGGGGTACTCCTTGCGCATGGTGACCACCGCCATACGGTAAGAGCAGCCTTCCGGCGGCAGGTAGAAATCGACGATTTCCGGGAACTGTTTCTTCAACAGCGGAACGACCACCTCGTTCAATGCGACGCCGAGGATGGCCGGCTCATCCGGCGGCCTTCCGGTGTAGGTGCTGTGGTAGATCGGCGACTCCCGGTGGGTGATGGCTTCCACGGTGAAAACCGGGAAGCGATCGACCTCGTTGTAATAACCGGTGTGATCGCCAAAGGGGCCCTCGTCGGCCATCTCGCCCGGGGCGATATAGCCCTCGAGGATGTACTCCGCGGTGGCCGGTACCTGCAGGCCGTGCTTGCGGCAGCGCTCGGTAAAACACTCGGCGACTTCGGTCTTGTCGCCGCGCAACAATCCGGCAAAGGCGTACTCGGAAAGCGAGTCCGGCACCGGGGTGACTGCGCCGAGGGTAGTTGCCGGATCTGCGCCAAGTGCCACCGCGACCGGGTAGGGTTCACCCGGGTGCAGCTCCTGCCAGTCGCGAAAATCCAGTGCGCCGCCGCGGTGCGACAGCCAGCGCATGATCAGCTTGTTCCGGCCGATCAGCTGCATGCGGTAGATACCGAGGTTCTGCCGCTCCTTGCCCGGGCCCCTGGTAATGACCAGCGGCCAGGTGACCAGCGGCGCCGCGTCCTCCGGCCAGCAGGTCTGGATGGGTAATTGATGGAGGTCGACCTCGTCGCCCTGCTTGGCGTGAAACTGGCAGGGCGGGTTGCGGACCAGCTTTGGCGCCATGTTGAGCACCTGCTTCAGTACCGGCGCCTTGTCGACCAGGTCGCGCACGCCCTTGGGCGGGTCCGGCTGGCGCAGGTAGGCGAGCAGCTCGCCGATTTCGCTGAGTGCTTCGGTGGATTCCGCACCCATGCCGAGGGCCACCCGCTGCTCGGTGCCGAACAGGTTGGCGAGCACGGGTACCGAGTGGCCCTTGGGGTTTTCAAACAGCAGAGCGGGGCCGCCGGCGCGCAGGGTGCGGTCGGCGATCTCGGTCATTTCCAGGTAGGGGTCTACCTCAGTCTGGATGCGCACCAGATCGCCGCGCTTTTCCAGTTCGGCGATAAAGTCCCTGAGGTCGCGGTATTTCACTGTTTCCGAGCGGCTTATTTCCGCTTCATCGACAGGAAGAATTCGTCGTTGGTCTTGGTGTCCTTGAGCTTGTCGATGAGGAACTCGATGGCCGGCAGATCTTCCATGCCGTGCAGCAGCTTGCGCAGGATCCACATGCGCTGCAGTTCCTCCTCACCGGTCAGCAGTTCCTCGCGACGGGTGCCGGAGGAGCGGATGTTGATCGCCGGGTAGACGCGCTTCTCGGCCACCTTGCGGTCGAGGTGCAGTTCCATGTTGCCGGTGCCCTTGAATTCCTCGTAGATCACCTCGTCCATTTTCGAGCCGGTGTTGATCAGCGCGGTGGCGATGATGGACAGGCTGCCGCCTTCCTCGATGTTCCGCGCGGCGCCGAAGAAACGCTTGGGACGCTCCAGGGCGTGGGCGTCGACACCGCCGGTCAGTACCTTGCCGGAGGAGGGGATCACGGTGTTGTAGGCGCGGGCGAGGCGGGTGATGGAGTCGAGCAGGATCACGACGTCACGTTTGTGTTCAACCAGGCGCTTGGCTTTCTCGATGACCATGTCTGCCACCTGCACGTGGCGCGAGGGCGGCTCGTCGAAGGTGGAGGCAACCACCTCGGCGCCACGTATGCCTACCGAGCGCTGCATTTCGGTCACTTCCTCCGGGCGCTCGTCGATCAGCAGGACGATGACATAACACTCGGGGTTGTTGGTGATAATCGCCTGGGCGATGTTCTGCATCATGATGGTCTTGCCGGCTTTCGGCGGTGCGACCAGCAGGCCGCGCTGGCCCTTGCCGATCGGTGCGACCAGATCGATGATGCGGCCGGTGAGGTCCTCGGAGCTGCCATTGCCTTTTTCCAGGGTGAGGCGCTCGTTGGGGAACAGCGGCGTCAGGTTCTCAAAGAGGATCTTGCTCTTGGAGTTTTCCGGCCGGTTGAAGTTGACCTCGCCGACTTTGAGCAGGGCGAAGTAGCGCTCGCTGTCCTTCGGTGGGCGTATCTTGCCGGAGATCGTGTCGCCGGTGCGCAGGTTGAAGCGGCGAATCTGGCTGGGGGAAACGTAGATGTCGTCGGGGCCTGCCAGGTAGGAGCTGTCTGCGCTGCGCAGGAAGCCAAACCCGTCCTGCAGTATTTCCAGTACCCCGTCGCCGTAGATGTCCTCACCGCTTTTGGCGTGGCGCTTCAGGATTGCAAAAATGATGTCCTGTTTGCGCGAGCGGGCCATGTTTTCCAGGCCCATCTCTTTGGCGATATCGATGAGTTCCTGGGTGGATTTCGTTTTAAGGTCGGTAAGATTCATAGGTATAGGTAACTAACTGACGGGTGAGAGTCCGGCTTGCAGGGGATATGTTTAACTGGCGCGGCGCACGGGCGCCTGCCGGCAGGGTGAAGCTGTAAGTGGGTTGATAGTACAGAGTTATTATTGATGCTCAGGGGTGAGCATCTGGCAGGAATTTAGCACGCCCTTTGGTGGGCGTCTACAGATAATTTCATCATTTCCCGAGTGGGTATTTGCCGGCCGGGGCGGCCGGCAAATAAACGCTGACTCAGACTACTTCCTTGACGAAGTCGGCCAGCTGGGTTTTTGACAGTGCGCCAACTTTGGTGGCTTCGGCGTTGCCGCCTTTGAAGATAATCAGAGTGGGGATGCCGCGGATGCCGAACTTCGGCGGAATTTCCGGGTTGGCGTCCACGTCGACCTTGGCCACTTTCAGCTTGCCGGCATATTCGTCGGCGATTTCATCCAGTACCGGGGCAATCATTTTGCAGGGGCCACACCACTCTGCCCAGAAATCCACCAGAACCGGTACGTCCGAATTGAGGACTTCGGCGTCAAAAGTTGCATCGCTGACGTGTACGATATTGTCTGACATCTTGCTCTCCGTATGCTTGGCGACTTGAGGGTCGCAACGATTTAGGCTGGCCATGATACCACCGGGTGGAGTGGGCACAAGCGAGCGGCTAGAGTTTTTGGGAATAGGGATATAACTGCCGGAGGCTCTGACACCTGTAGCTATAGACCCAAAGTGAATCAGGGGGTGCAGTCGAGTTGGCAGGCGAGTGGTGGGTTTACATACTGGAGTGCGCTGACGGCACCCTGTACACCGGCGTGGCCCGCGATCCCGAGCGGCGTCTCAGGCAGCACAACGGTGATTTGGCGGGTGGGCCGCGCTACACCCGGGGCCGGCGCCCGGTAGCGATGCTGTGGCGGCAGCCGGCCGCTGATCGCGGTGCGGCCCTGCAGCGCGAGGCGGCGATCAAGCGTTTGCCGCGGGCGAAAAAGTTAGACCTGATAACCAGCGCGGACGGGGAGTAGGTCGGCCTGTTCGGTCGCCCCCTGGCAGCGCGCCTGCTCCCACACCTGCATGGCCTGTTTGCGTGTCTCACCCCAGCGATAGCCGCCGAGGGCGCCACTTTCGCGAATCACCCGGTGACAGGGGATGAGGAACGCCACGGGGTTGGCCCCCACCGCGTTGCCGACCGCCCGGCTGCTGCCCGGCTGGCCAAGCTTGCGGGCTATGTCACCGTAGCTTTGCACGCAGCCCTCGGGAATCTCCAGCAGCGCGCGCCATACGGCGAGCTGGAAGTTGGTGCCGGAGACCTTTAATGACAGGGGTCTTTGTTCCGCATCCACAGCGGCAAACATGGTCCTGGCCAGCCCTGCGACCTGCCGCGGGGCCGGCTCAATCTCGGCTTTGGGCCAGCAGTCCCGGAGCATTGCCAGTTGCTCCTCGGTCGAGCTGTACTCGGTAAACCCGGCGCGGCAGATGCCGCGACCGGTGGCGGCAATGAACAACTGCCCGAAGGGACTGTCCTGTTCGCCCCAGCCAATCGTGACGCCGGCGCCGCCGTTTCGGTGCTCACCGGGGCTCATCCCCTGCAGCTGTACGAAGTGGTCGTGGAGACGCGACACGCCGGACAGGCCCAGTTCGTCCGAGGCAGCCAGCAGGTTTCTTGAGGCTGCAAGCAGCGCCTTGCCGCGCTCCACGGTCAGCGCCTGCAGGAAACGCTTGGGTGAAGTGCCCGCCCAGCGGGTGAACATGCGCTGGAAATGATAGGGGCTGAGGTTGACCGTTGTCGCAACCATTTCCAGGGAGGGTTGTTGCTCGGCGTTGGTGGCGAGGTAGCGTATCGCGGTGGCGATGCGCTGGTAGTCAGAGTTTGCCATAACTGTGCTCCGGCAATCCTTGTGATGCAGCCATTCTCTGTCCGATGGCGGGGCGCGGCAATCCGGATCTTGCGCAGTTACAGTCGGTGAGTACTTCGCTACCCGGCGCCATCGAGGCTGGCCTCCAGCGCTTCCAGTTCGTCCTGCAACTCCAGCCAGCGCTCTTCCTCCAAAGCCTGTTGCTGCCGGAGCTCACCTTCCTGTTTCAGAAGGCCGGCCAGTTCCTCCCTGCGCCCTTCGCTGTAGAGCGCCATGTCGCCGAGAGTGGACTGCAGCGCAGACAGGGCTGCCTGGAGTTTTTCGATTTCCTTCTCGGCTTTTGTGATGGCATTTTTCAGCGGGCGCAGCCGCTCGCGCTGTACCGCTGCCTGTTGACGCTGTTCCTTGCGCGAAGGCTCCGCCGGCCTTGCGTCTTCGCCCGGCCCGCCGGGATTGCGAAAACGCGTCGCCAGCCAGCGTTCGTAGGCGGCCAGATCCTCACGGTACTCCTCCACCTGGCCATCGTGAACCAGGAACAGTTCGTCGATGGTGTTGCGCAGCAGGTGGCGATCGTGGCTGACCAGGATCACTGCGCCGGGATACTCCTGCAGGGCGAGTTCGATAGCGTGGCGCATTTCCAGGTCGAGGTGGTTGGTGGGCTCGTCGAGGACCAGCAGGTTGGGCCTTTGCCAGGCCACCAGGGCGAGGGCAAGGCGGGCCTTTTCGCCACCGGACAATGGCCGCACCGCGCTAGTGGTGACATCTCCGCGAAAGTCAAAACCACCGAGGAAGTTGAGGATTTCCTGTTCCCGCGCGTCGGGCCGCAGCCGCTGCAGCATCAGCAGCGGGCTGGCGTCGAGGTCCAGTGAATCCATCTGTTGCTGATCGAAATAGCCGATGAAGCAGTGCTCCCCGGCTTTGCGTTCACCTGCCAGCAGCGGAATCTTGCCGACCAGGGATTTCAGCAGGGTCGATTTGCCGGCACCGTTGCGCCCGAGCAGGCCGATGCGGCTCCCCGGGCGCAAGGTCAGTTCGACTTTGTGCAGCACCGCCTGATCCTGGTAGCCAAGGGTCGCATGGTCGAGCCGGAGCAGGGGGTCGCTGCTTTTCTCCGGGGGAGGAAAGCTGAAGTCGAATCCCGTGTCGAAGTGCGCCGGGGCCACCGTCTGCATTCGCTCCAGCTCTTTCAGCCTGCTCTGGGCTTGTTTCGCTTTGGTGGCCTTGGCACGGAAGCGGCGCACGAAGTCGTCGATCTCCGCGATCCGGCGCTGTTGCTTCTCGTAGGCGGCCTGCTGGTTGGCGAAGCGCTCGGCGCGCTGGGCTTCAAACTGGCTGTAGTTGCCGCGATAGCTGACCAGCGACTGGCCCTCGATATGGACGATCCGTTCACAGGTGGCGTCGATGAAGTCGCGGTCGTGCGAGATCATCAGCAGCGTTCCCGGATAGCGTTGCAACCAGTCCTGCAACCAGACGGTGGCGTCGAGATCGAGGTGGTTGGTCGGCTCGTCCAGCAGCAGCAGGTCGGAGGGTGCCATCAGCGCGCGGGCCAGGTTGAGGCGGATGCGCCAGCCGCCGGAGAATTCGCTCACCGCGCGCTGCCCGGCGCCGGCGTCGAAGCCGAGGCCGTTGAGCAGCAGTTCTGCGCGCCGCTCGCCGTCGTAGCCATCCACCGCTTCCAGTTGGGAGTGGATGGCGGCGGCGCCGGCGTAGTTTCCGGCTCCCTCCTGCTGGTCGAGTTCATCGCGCAGCGCAGCGAGCTGGCCGTCGCCGCGCCATACGTACTCCACCGCGGGCATGTCAGTGGCCTCGACTTCCTGCGCCATGTGGGCGAGCTGCAGGCTGTCGAGCCCCTCCAGTTCACCGCTGTCCGCCGCCAGTTGCCCGAGCAGCAGGGCGAGCAGGCTCGACTTGCCGGAACCATTGGCCCCGATCAACGCGATGCGCTGGCCCGGCTGGATAGTGAGTTCGGCGTGTTCGAGCAGCAATTTGCTGCCGCGCCGCAGTTCGATGTCGCGAAGAATTATCATGAGGCCGCGAATTTTACGTCGCGTCCGCTGTCAGAGCCAGCACCCGGCGTGCCGGGCTGCCCCGCGGGGTAGCAACCACTACAGGCGGATAGTACACTTGGCTGCCGCTGCGGGCTGCTAATCCCTTGCCGTACCGACCGATTCTCGCGAAAAATTGACGAATGGTTGTGGCGGGGGCCGGCCACAGGACCTAAGGTGGTTCGTCGAACATCAACAATCGCAATCAATAACGGATCTGATCTATGAAGAAGTACGCATTGCCGCTCGCCATCGTTGGAGCGCTAAGCTTGCAGGCCTGCAATCAGCAGACATCCACCGGTGGTGATGCGGCTTCAGCAGATGCCGCCCCCAAGCTTGAGACTTCCGAGCAACGTCTCAGCTACGGCATCGCCTACAACCTGGGTAGCCGGATGCACAATGACGGCATGAACATCGATACCAGCGCGTTCACCGCTGGCTTCCGCGACGGCGTCACCGGCCAGCCGGGCCAACTGAGCGAGGAAGAGGTCGCGGCGGAAATTCAGGCCTACCAGGAAAAAATGATTGCGGAGCAGCAGGCTGCACAGGAAGAACTGGCGGCCAAGAACCTGGCGGCGGGTACAACCTTCCTCGAGGAAAACAAGGCCCGTGAAGGCGTTGTTGTGACCGAAAGCGGCCTGCAGTACGAAGTGTTTGAAACCGGTGAAGGTGAAGTGGCCGGCCCCGATGACACCGTTGAGGTGCACTATCGCGGCATGCTGATCGACGGCACTGAATTCGACTCGTCCTACAGCCGTGGCCAGACTGTTACCTTCGGTGTGGGCCAGGTGATTCCGGGCTGGACCGAGGCGCTGCAACTTATGCCTGTCGGCTCAAAATGGAAACTGTTTATTCCGCCGGAACTGGGCTATGGCGCGGGTGGCGCGGGCCAGATGATTGGTCCCAACGCGGCGCTGATTTTTGACGTGGAACTGGTCTCGATTCCGAGCAAGGCCGAAGCCGGCGAAGGCGCTTCGGAATAATCTCCCGGCACCGGCGTCAGGTCTACTGGCGCCGGTGACTTATATGTAAAGCCGCGATCAGCCTGTCCTCCAGGCCAAAGCGGGTCTCCAGCATCTCTCCCAGTGAAGACAGGTCACGCTCCAGGTCGATAGTGTCATCGAAGGCGGGCGCGTACTTTTCCTCGTAGGCCAAAATAAACTCGGTGGTGTCGCTGATCGACGGCATCAGTTCTGCTGCAAATGCGCCGCTGCCATCGGCAAAGCACTTCGCCTCCTCGAGCAATCCGGCATAAACCTCGAAATGCCCGGCAGAGACATAGTCGACCAGCACGTCGCAAAATATGGCTTGCGAGCGCGACAGCTCGCTGAGGGAGGGGGGGGCTGTCGCGATGGTGGCGACCTGGGTATAGCGAGATAGCAGTTGGCGGCGCTCCTTCAGCCAGCGTCCCAGCAGTTCCTCTACCGCTTCGTATTGTTGTTGCGCATCGATGTGCTGTTGCGGCATCTCAAGCCCCCGCTGGGTACCTCCTGCAAGTCTGCCACAGGCCGAGCAGGGCCGCCACGAGGAAAACCAGCAAAGTCTGTTCGGGGATGCTGAGCCCGAGGAAGGTCCACTGGATGTCAGCACAGTTGCCGTCACCCATGAGTACCAGTTCCAGAGTCTCGCTGAAGGGGAGGGTTTCCAGCATGTATTCGAGGCTTGGGCCACAGGCGGGAACCTGGTCCTCCGGCAGGTATTGCAGCCAGACGTGACGTGCCGCCACCGCGCCACCGAGAACGGCGCTAAGGGTGCACAGCCCCCCGTATACCCGCCGACCGAATCCCATCGGGTTATGGATCACCGCCAGCAGGGCTACCAGGCCCCAGCCAACCACGAAGACCCGCTGGGTCATGCACAGGGGGCAGGGCGGGAGTCCGAGATGGCGCTGCAGGTAAAACACGGCGAACAGCATTGATACTACGGAGAGGGCAACAAGTGCGGCAAAGACCAGGCGGGGAGAGAGTTTGCTGAGCATTGGTTCTATTCCTTGATTCGGGTGTCTTCGCAGCAATGTGTTCGAGAGCCTGTGGGCCCGGGTTTTGAGCGTGGCAGGCAGGATAAGTTCATGCCGCCCTGAACGCGCGGGCAAATGTAACAAGTTCAGGGTAAAAGTCTACAAAGCACTGCTCGAGCGGCTCGCGCAGGGGTTGCAGCTGTGGCTCCATGCCGAGGAAGGGATTGCCGCGTTTCAGGCGAGCCCCGACACGCTCCGCGCTGGCGCTCACTGTTTCCCACTGGAAGTAGTGGTCGAGCAGGTCAATCTGGGCCATGCGTAGCGACATCCGCTGAGCGGGTGCACTGAGTTCGCCGTGGGCATCCCGCAGCGTGGCGTAAACCGCCTGATTGAAAGTTTGCCGGTCGACGGGCGAGTATCTCGCCCAGTGGCGGGCGAGGAAGTGATCAAAGCTTATATCGATCACGATGCCGGCGTAGCGGCGCAGGCCGCTGGGAAAAGCCTGCCTCAAGCGGGCAATGTCAGGGTGGTCATCGGTGAAGGCATCCACTGCACGGTGCAGGCGCACGCCGCGCTCTATGCTGTCGGGGAGCTCTCCGCGCAGCCGGCCTTTCCTGTAGTCGCCCTCCAGCGCCCCGGCGATCAGGCCCGGCTCCGGCCAGGCGAGATGGAAGTGAGCGAGGTAGTTCACATCCCCGGAAGCGAGTTGTACTGGCCGTAGAAATCGGCGAGGTACTGCTCGAAGCTGATGCTGTCCTTTGCCTCGATTTCCCGCTGGGCTTCCAGTGATCGCTGGCCCTCGTAGTCGAATGCGGCCAGCTTGTCCCCGGGCAGGGGGGTGGCGCTGAACTGCTGCGCCCATTGTTTGCTGTAGCTCAGGCCGAGAGCGAAGAAAGAGCAATTTTTCTCGCGCATTTCCCGCAGCACACGAGCCGAAGGCGTCAGCTCCGGGTCGGCGACTTTCTGCCGCTGTTGCTGCAGGCTGGCGCTGTAATCGTTCACTCCCTGGGCCAGGTCGAGAGCGCGGGCGACAGGCTCGATTTCGTCCAGCAACTGAGACGCCCAGTCGGCGAGGCTGACCGCCTGGCCAGCGCGCTCCAGTAGCAGGCCGGGTTCCCTGCCGCGATTGACGACAACACCGAGATTGCCCGCGATCGAGACCTGCTCGGTGTCGTCACAGGCGGCGCTGTCCGACAGCAGGCAGTGCAGCAGGAAGGCGTCCATAAAGCGAATCTGGGCGCTGTCGATGCCGACCGGTTCGAAGGGGCTGACATCGACGCAGCGCACCTCGACGTACTCGATTCCACGATCGGTCAGCGCGTGCAGCGGTGTCTCACCGGAGCGGGTGACCCGCTTCGGCCTGATCGGGCTGTAGAATTCGTTTTCGATCTGCAACAGGCTGTCATTGAGTTGCTGGTACACGCCGTCCTGCCCGTGGGCGTAGGCCGCGTACTCCGGGTGTGGCTGCATGATCGCGCTGCGCAGGGTTTCGACGTAGTTGCCCAGCGAGTTGTAACAGACATGCAGGTTTTTCTGCGCGGCACTGTTGTAACCGAGGTCGCCCATGCGCAGGGAGGTGGCATGGGGAAGGTACAGGGTGTTGCCGCTGGCGTCGAAGGCCTGCAGCCCGTGGCCGTTATTGCCGCGCAGGAAGCTGGCGCACAGGGCGGGTGAGGCGCCGAAGAGGTAAACCATCAGCCAGACATGGCGGCGGAAGTTGCGGATCAGGCCGAGGTAGCGCCCGGTAACATAGTCGACGAGTTCCTGCTGGCGGCCGTCCAGTTCCCAGGCCAGGTCCCAGTATTCCAGCGGCATGGAAAAATTGTAGTGAATGCCGGCGATGGTCTGCATCACCCGGCCGTAGCGGTGGCTCAGCCCGTGGCGGTAGGTGGTTTTCATCCGCGCGACATTCGAGCTGCCGTACTCGGCCACGGGGATCTCGCTGTCCACGCCCATCACGCAGGGCATGGAGGACGCCCAGAGGATTTCACCGTCCAGGCGTCCGTACACGTAGCGGTGGATGTCCTCAAGCTGTTGCAGGCTCTGGCCGACCACGTTGTTCACCGGGGTGATGAACTCGAGCAGTGCCTCGGAGAAGTCGGTGGTGATCCACTCGTGGGTGAGCGCCGAGCCGAGCACTCGCGGGTGCGGTGTCTGGGCCAGCCGGCCCTCGGCAGTCACCCGCAGGCTCTCCTTCTCGATACCGCGACAGATGTCGCGCAGGAGATGCTGGTTTTGTGGCGCCGCCAGGGCCATCAATTGCTGTTGCATTCGGGAAGCCAAATCGGAGCTCCTGTCCTCGGGTATAGCGGTGGCGCGGACCCGAGAGTCGAGCTTCCGCGAATAGTATATGGGGGCGGGCACAAGTTTAGCCCTCGCCCCGGGATGAGTACAGTCGCGCCGACAGTTTAGGTTACGTGCCGGGGGCCTCGGCGAGGATGACAGCCCGCCGTGGAGCGGGGTGGCCCTCGATGGTCAGGCTGCTGTCCTGGGGGTCGAGAAACTGGGCCAGTGAATGGAAGGTCATCCAGTCCGTGCTGCGCTGTTCCCCGGTGGTGGTCATTGCGTCGGAGACGACGCGCGGGTTGCTGAAGCCGACTTTGCGCAGCCAACTGCACAGGGCCTCGCAACTGGGCAGGAACCACACATTGCCCATGCGCGAGTAGCGGCCCTCGGGCACCAGGACGTCACTGGCGCCACCCTCGATCACCAGCGTTTCCAGGACCAGCTGGCCGCCCGGGCGCAGACAGTCGCGCAGCGCGGTGAGGTGATCCATCGGCGAGCGCCGGTGGTACAGCACACCCATGGAAAACACGCTGTCGAAGGCCTGCAGTTTGTCCGGCACGGCCTCGATGCCCACCGGCAGGACCCAGATGCCGGGCTGGCGCAGGTAGCGCTGCAGTGCCCAGAACTGCACCACGAACAGGGGGGTGGGATCGATGCCGATAACTTCACTGGCGCCGGCGCCGAGCATGCGCCAGCAGTGGTAGCCGTTGCCGCAGCCCACGTCCAGTACCCGGCGTCCTGCCAGTGGGGCGATGGCGTCGGCGAGCCGGTCCCACTTCCAGTCCGAGCGCCACTCGGTGTCGATGTGAACCCCGAACAGGTCGAAGGGACCCTTGCGCCAGGGGTGCAATCCCATGAGGTGCTGACGAAGCTGCTCCTGGTCGGCAGGAGGCAGCGCTGGACTGGTGCGGGCCCCGACGCGGGAACCCGTGAGCGAGATCTCCGCCACAGGAATGTCCGGCAGCGAGTGCAGCGTCTCGAGCCAGCGCGGCAGGTCCCCGTAGCGCTGTTGCGACATCCCGAGTTCCAGCTGTTGCGGCAGGCGCGCCGCCCAGGCCGCCAGTTCACCGTCCTGCCAGCTCGCTATCAGGGCCTGGTAGTCGATCATTTCAGGGCGATCATGGAGGCGAAATTAAAGCACTGGAACCAGACATCGCAGGCGCTGAAGCCTGCGTCCGCAGCCCGTTGCCGGTGCCGGGCGAGGCTCTCGGGGACCAGTACATTTTCCAGCGCTGCGCGCTTCTGGGCGATTTCGAGGTCGCTGTAGCCGTTGGCCCGCTTGAATTCGTGGTGCAACTCGATATTCAGGCTGTCGAGATGTGGGTTTTCGAACACCACTTTCTCCGACAGCACCAGAATGCCGCCGGGCAGCAGTCCGTCACAGATGCACCTGATGACCGCGTCGCGCTGTTCCCGCGGGACGAACTGCAGGGTGAAATTGAGCACCACAACGGAGGCGTTTTCGATCCCGACGTCGGCGAGATCGGCGCAGACCAGTTCGACGGGGGTCGCACTGGTGTCTGCGTCGATCAGGTCCCGGCAGCGAGTCAGCATGGCTGCGGAGTTATCGACGCCAATCAACGTGCAGCCTTCGGCGTCGATATTGCGCCGCATGGCGAGGGTGGATGCGCCGAGGGAACAGCCGAGGTCATAAAGATTGCTGCCGGGTGTGGCAAAGCGCTGGGCCAGCAGGCCGGTCATGGCGACGATGTTGGTATAGCCTGGAACCGACCGCTGGATCATGTCCGGGAATACGGCCGCTACTTTTTCATCGAAGGCGAACAGCCCTGCGGTTTGCAGGGGATTGGCGTAGATATTATCGCGGGAGTCGCTCATGGCTGGGGCAGAAGGATGGAATGCTACGGGCCCGGATTCTAGCATGCCAGAGCGCCAGGCGGGCGATAGCTGGGCCCGCGGCTGAGGTCTTACCTGTATGGCCGTGTTGGCCTAGTTGGCGCTGCGCACCAGGAACTGGTCTTCGCGGCTGCGCAGGCGAGCGGGGCATACCTGCTGATCAAAGGCAGCAAAGTGGCCCATGTCGATCCCGCTATCTGCGCGCTCGGTCTTGCGTGAGAATTTGATACTGGAGAGGAATTCCACCAGGCTGGTCCTGGCCTTGTCTTTCCGCTTCATACTGCTACCACCCGAAGTAAAAACACCGAATTTGTTACTCGAAGCCAGTGTAGAATTCCGGCCGCTCTATTGGGCGTAAAAAATGCCCCGGATTTATGTGAAAAATCACCCCCGGCGCTATAATGCCGGACCTTTGGCCGCCCGGACACGGTCCACCTTTCCTCAACATGAAGCCTCAAGATTACCCGCAGCAGCCCGCAGATATCTGGGAGCACTTTTACCGTTTCACGCAGATTCCCAGGTCCTCACGGCATGAAGCCGCAGTGCGCGACTACCTGATAGGCCTGGCCGAGGAGCGTGGCCTGCGGCATCGCTGTGACGACGCTGGCAACCTCGTGATTTATGTCCCTGCCTCGGCTGGGCGCGAAGCGAGCCCCACGGTGGTCATCCAGAATCACCTCGACATGGTCACCGTTAAAGAGGCGTCCAGCGGGCACGATTTTCTCACCGACCCGCTGCAACTTCAGGTACGCGAAGGTTGGCTGAGCGCTACCGCCACCACCCTGGGCGCGGACAATGGCATCGGCTGTGCCGCCGCCACGGCGCTGATGACCGCGGAGGACCTCACGCACCCGCCGCTCGAACTGCTGTTTACCGTGGATGAGGAAACCGGTCTTGGCGGCGCCCTGAACCTGGAAGCCGGCATGCTGAGTGGCAGCCTCATGCTCAATCTCGATACCGAAGACTGGAATGAGCTCTACGTGGGCTGTGCCGGCGGTGCGGGTTTCGAGTATCGCAGGCAGTTTGCTGTCTCTCCGGCCGAAGGAGAGTCCTGGCGCCTGGGTATCGGTGGGCTGGGTGGCGGTCACTCGGGTATCCAGATCCACGAGCAGTTGGGCAATGCCATCAAATTACTCGCGGAGTGCCTGCGGGATGTCCCGGGCCTTCGCCTGCAGGCCTTCGATGCCGGGCTCGCGCACAACGTCATCCCGAGGGAGGGCAGTCTGGAATTCTGCTGTGCACTGGGGCATGGAGAGGTTTTGCGCCAGCGCCTGGACGAGTTGCGCCGGCGCTGGCTGGCCTACCTGCCCGTCGCTGACGCAGCCCTGGCGCTGTCGCTGGAGGCCACCTCGCCAGAGGAGGCGCTCTCCGAGGCAGACAGCCGCCTGCTGCTGGACCTGATTGCCCTGTTCCCCCACGGTGCGCAGGCCTACAATCTCGCCCAGCCAGCGGAACTGGTCGATCTCAGTGTCAATCTCGCCATCGTCAAACTGCGGGCGGGCGCCCTGTTCGTCGAGACCAGCTACCGCTTTTTTGACGAGGGCCAGGCCCAGCCGCTGCGTCACTCCCTGCAATCCCTGGCCCGCACCTTCGGCTTGGAGAGTGCGGAAGTGGTAGGTTATCCCGGCTGGAAGCCGGACTTTGACAGCCCCTTGCTGGCGCAGGCCAGTGCTCTGCACGAGAGCCTGTTCGGCAGCGCGCCGGCGGTAAAGGCGATTCACGCCGGGCTGGAATGCGGCATCCTGAAGGGCAAGAAGGGTGACCTGGACATCCTGTCCTTCGGGCCGACCATCCGCGGTGCCCATTCACCCACGGAACGCCTGAAAATTGATACCGTCGAGCCCTTCTGGCGCTACCTGACCGCGCTGTTGGCGCAATTCTGAATCGAGGAACACGTCCATGCTGGAATACCTGAAATCCCTGCCCACCGACCCGGTCCTGGGCCTCGCCGCCGAGGCCAGGGCGGACAGCAATCCGCAAAAGGTCGATCTCACCCTGGGTGTGTATATGGACGACAGCGGGCTGTGCCCCGTGTTTGCAGCGGTGCGCTCAGCCCAGCAGGCACTGGTCGAGGCCGAGCAGACCAAGGTCTATATGCCGCCGGCGGGGGATGAGGCGTTCAATACCGGCATACGCCGTCTCCTGCTCGGTGCCGCCAACCCGGCCCTGCGCGACGGCCGTGTGGCCAGCGTACAGACTCCCGGAGGTTGCGGGGCGCTGCGGCTTGGCGCCGAGGTGGTTCGCGCGGCATCAGCCCAGGCCCGGGTCTGGGTGAGCGACCCGACCTGGCCGGTACATATCCCGCTGCTGGGCAGTGTCGGGCTGGAGTTCGCGACCTACCGCTACTACGATCCGGCCAGCCACGGCGTCGACTTCAACGCCATGGTCGAGGACCTGAAAAAGGCCCGGCGCGGTGACGTGGTGCTGCTGCACGGCTGTTGCCACAACCCCAGCGGGGCGGATTTGAGCCTCGAACAGTGGGCGGAAATCGCCAGCATGGCGGAGTCACAGGGCTTCACGCCCTTCGTGGATATTGCCTACCAGGGGCTGGGCGATGGCCTCGAACAGGATGTGGCGGGACTGCGCCTGCTGGTGGACCGCCTGCCGGAAGTGATTATTGCCGCCTCCTGCTCCAAAAACATGGGGCTGTACCGGGAGCGTACCGGGGCGGTGCTGTTTGTCTGTGCAGACAGCGCGCATGTAGCTAACAGCACCGGTCACGCCCTGGCTGCGGCCCGGCGCTGTTACTCCATGCCGCCGGCCCACGGTGCCCTGATCGCCGGCAGGATTCTCAGTGACGACCTGCTCGAACTGCAGTGGCGCGAGGAACTGGCGATCATGTGTGAGCGCATCAACGGTCTGCGGTCCTCGTTGCGGGCGCAACTCGAAGTGGCCACGGGCCGGGATTATGCCTTTATCGAACAGGAGAAGGGCATGTTTTCCTTTCTCGGCCTGAGTGCGGAACAGGCCGTACGCCTGCGCCGGGAGCACAGCGTGTACATGCTCGATTCCTCGCGGATCAACGTTGCCGGTGTGAACGCTGGAAACCTCGAGTATCTCGCGGCTGCAGTGGCGGCTGTGCTGGAGGGCTGAAACGCCCGATCGGGCTTACTCGCCTTCGAGCTCGGCCCAGCGCTCGAAGGCGGACTCGAGTTGCGCGTGCAACTGTGCCAGTTCCGCAGTAGTGCGCTCGATTTCCTCCCGTTCGCCCTGATAGAAACCCGGGTCGGAGACGCGCGCTTCCAGTGCGGCAATGCCGGTTTCCAGCGCTTCGATTTGCGCGGGTAGAGCTTCGAGTTCCCGCTGGTCCTTGTAAGACAGTTTACGCGGCTTCTTTGCCGCCTCTGTAACAGCCTGCACGGGGCTTTGGGTCGCGGCGTCGCTATCCGTTCCCGCACGGCTTTTTTGCGCCGGCCGGTCTTCGCTGGGTGTGAGCTTGCCACCTCTCGCCTCCCAATCGCTGTAGCTGCCGGCCTGCTCGACGACCGTACCGTCACCGGCCAGGACCAGCAGGCTGGTGACGACGTTGTCCATGAACTCGCGGTCGTGACTGACCAGCAAGACCGTGCCGTCGAAGTCGAGCAGGATTTCCTCGAGCAGTTCCAGAGTCTCGATGTCGAGGTCGTTGGTCGGCTCGTCCAGCACCAGCAGATTGGCCGGCCTGCTGAACAGGCGGGCGAGGATGGCGCGGTTCTGCTCCCCGCCTGAGAGTGCTTTCGCCGGTGTGCGTACGCGTTCCGGGCTGAACAGGAAGTCGCCGAGGTAGCTGATGGCGTGGCGTCGCTTGCCGCCAATCTCGATGAAGTCCTGGCCGCCGCAGATGTTGTCGATCAGGTTTTTGTCCGGGTCGAGCTGGCCGCGCAACTGGTCGGAATAGGCGATCTCCAGTTTGGTGCCCAGTTTGACCCGGCCGCTGTCCGGCGTCAGTTCACCCAGAAGGATTTTCACCAGCGTGGATTTGCCGGCGCCGTTGGCGCCGACGATGCCGATGCGGTCGCCGCGCTGGATGATGGCGGAGAAATTTCGCAGGATGTCGCGCCCGCCGAAGGACTGGGTGACGTTTTCCACCTCCGCCACCAGTTTGCCTGAACGTTCGGCATCGTCGATGCTGAAGCTCGCCTTACCCTGCACCTCGCGGCGCTGGCCGCGCTCGTCGCGCATCGCCTTGAGCGCGCGTACCCGGCCCTCGTTGCGGGTGCGCCTCGCCTTGATGCCCTGGCGAATCCAGACTTCCTCCTCGGAGAGCTTCTTGTCGAACAATTCGTTGGCCCGCTGTTCGGCGGCCAGTTGCTCCTCGCGAAACTTCAGGTAGCCGCGGTAGTCTCCCTGCCACAGGCGGAGGTGACCGCGGTCGAGCTCGGCAATACTGGTGGCGACATTCTGCAGGAAGCGCCTGTCGTGGGTGACCAGCACCACGGTGCCGGTAAAACTCGCCAGCTGCTCTTCCAGCCAGCTGATGGTGGGGAGATCAAGGTGGTTGGTGGGCTCGTCCAGCAACAGGATGTCCGGATTGCCGACCAGTGCCCGCGCCAGCGCCACCCGGCGCCGCCAGCCCCCCGAGAGTTCGGACATGAGTTTGTCCGCCGGTAACTTCAACTGGCTGAGGGTGGTTTCGACCCGCTGTTGCAGGTTCCAGCCATCCACCGCTTCCAGCCGGTGCTGCACCTCGGCCAGTGCCTGCATGTCGTCACCATGGATCAGCTCGTGGTAGCGGGCGAGCAGTTCCCCGGCTTCCGCCAGGCCACTGGCGACGACATCGTAGACACTTCGGTCGCCGGCCTCGGGGAGGTCCTGTTCCAGCCGGGCCAGGCGGGTGCCAGGTCGCAGCCAGCGCTCACCGCTGTCCAGGCCCTGCTCACCGGCAATAATCCGCATCAGCGTGCTTTTTCCCGCGCCGTTGCGGCCCAGCAGGCCGAGTCTGTCACCGCTGCCCAGTTGCAGGTCGACCCCGTCCAGCAGGACGTGGGTACCGTAGTGCAGGCTGGCGTTGTCGAGTTTCAGCAGGGGCATATCTGGGGAGTCGGGTTGTAAGGGAGGCGCAGTCTACGCCAAGCCCCGGCCGCCCGCCAGCGCCTGACCTCGCGCCGGGCTTCTGGTAAAGTTGCGCTCCCTTGGGCCACCCCGGCCGACCACAGATTGGAGACCCTGCCATGCCCCTGACCCGGCAATCCCCCGGCCACGATCGCGTCATCGCCAGCTGGCTGTTGCTGTGCGCCGTCGTGGTGTTTGGCATGATCGTGCTCGGCGGTGTCACCCGGTTGACCAATTCCGGCTTGTCGATGGTGGAGTGGAAACCGCTGATGGGGGCTGTCCCGCCCATAGGCGAGCAGGCCTGGCAGGAAACCTTCGACAAGTACAAGCAGTTCCCCGAGTACCAGAAGGTCAACCGCGGCATGGATCTCGACGGCTTCAAGGCCATCTTCATGTTCGAGTACCTGCACCGGCTGCTGGGGCGGACCATCGGTGTGTTGTTTTTCTTCCCGATGCTGTTCTTTGCCCTGCGTGGATGGGTGCGCGCGGGCACCATGCCCAAGCTATGGGGGTTGTTCATCCTCGGCGGCCTGCAGGGCCTGCTTGGCTGGTACATGGTCAAGAGTGGGCTGGTGGATAATCCCCGCGTCAGCCAGTACCGGCTCACCGCGCATCTCGGCCTGGCGGTGCTGATCTATGCGGCCCTGCTCTGGGTAGCCTTTGACTTATTGTTCCCCCGGCGTACCAGCGGCAGCGGTAAGCGGGGCGGGCTGGTTATCCTCGGCTTGTTGTATCTGATGATCCTGAGTGGCGGGCTGGTCGCGGGAACCCGGGCAGGCTTTGCCTACTCCACCTGGCCGCTGATGGGCAGTTCGTTCATTCCCCCGGGTCTGTATGCCCTGGAGCCAGCCTGGCTGGCCGCTTTCGAGGACATTACCACGATCCAGTTCAATCACCGGATCTTCGCCTACCTGCTGTTTGTCCTGCTGCACGTGTTCGCGGTAAAAAACTGGCTGCGGGGGGTGACAAGCCGGGCCAGTATCGGCCTGGGACTGATGCTGCTGGCGCTCTGGGCTCAGGTAGTGATGGGGATAAGCACCTTGTTGCTACACGTGCCTGTTTGGCTGGCCGCCGCCCACCAGGGCGGCGCGATTGCGCTGCTCAGCGCAGCGCTGTTCAGTGCCCATGCGCTGCGTGAGCGGGTGGACTGAGGCTTACCAGAACTGCGGGCTGTTGTCGTCGTGGCGACGCCCGTGGTTTTTGCGCCGGTCGTCCTTGCTGGGTTCAAAGCGGACGTCGGTCCTGCGGTCCATGCCGCTGCGGCGGTTTTCCCGGCGCCGCTCCACGCCCATGTACTTCTTGCCTTCCTTCTTCATGGGATTGCTGGAGCCAGTATCCACATCCCTGACCTCGAACTTTGCCTTTTCTCCCATTTCTACTGTCCTCGCTTCCCTGGTGACTGTGAGCGCAGGCCCGGACTTGCGGATCCGTGTTTCCCCCACTCAGTTGCAATGATAGTGGCCATAGCGGAAATTTAGACTATATTCCTGCCGGAGTGTGAAACGTGTCACAAAACCTCCCGGTCCAAGCTTAGGTGTGTGGAGATCGCGGTGCTGTCTCCCCGCACGCAAATGCGACGGATGCCCGGCCCATAGACTGGTCTACTGCAAATATCTTGCGCAAAGCAGGGGGAGTAAACCCCGTGCGGCAGTTTATTTGCCCGGTTTGTGAAGCTCGACACACTCCTGCATAGTCTAATTAACCGGCCCGGCCTATCCTGAGCAGATGAGGAGTGAGCACTCCCCCCGCGCAGTATTTTGCGCCCTGAGATTGACCGGACGCCCGCACAGAAACAACAGGCCATGAATACCATGAACCGTGCCGAAGACCCGCTGCTGCAGTGCCTGCTGGCGCTGTGCCGTTACCATGGCACAACGTCGACGGCAGAGGCGCTGGTGAGCGGGTTACCCATCACCGATGGCAAGCTGACGCCCTCACTGTTTGCCCGGGCGGCGGCACGGGTCGGGTTGAGCAGCCGGGTGATTCCCCGGGCGCTGGGCGATATCGATCCCGCCCTGTTGCCGGCTGTGCTGGTGCTCGAGGGGCAGCGCGCCTGCCTGCTGCTCGGCTGGGGTGAGTCCGGCGAGACCGCCCGGGTCGTCTACCCCGAATTGAATGATGCAGCGGTGGAGGTGTCGCTGGAGCAACTGCAAAAGTCCTACAGCGGACACGCCATTGTCTGTCGCCCCCGCTTCCGTTTCGATGCCCGCGCGCCGCGCACCGGCACCAGCGAGCGCGGCCACTGGTTCTGGGACGCAATTCGGGCCAACGCGCCGATCTACCGGGATGTGCTGCTGGCGGCGTTTTTCATCAATCTGTTCGCGCTGGCGCTGCCGCTGTTCACCATGAATGTCTACGACAGGGTGGTGCCCAATCACGCGGTGGAGACCCTGTGGATGCTCGCCGCAGGGGTCGTGGTCATTCTGCTCGCGGATATCACCTTGCGCAGTATGCGCGGCTATTTTCTCGACCTGGCCAGCCGGCGGGTGGACATTACTCTCTCGGCGCGAATCATGGAAAGGGTGCTGGGTATTCGCCTGGAGCACCGCCCGGTGTCGGTGGGTTCCTATGCGGTGAGCCTGCGCTCCTTCGAGACGGTGCGGGACTTCATTACCTCGGCTTCGATTACCACGATCGTCGATATCCCCTTTGCCTTGATCTTCATTGTGGTTATCGGCTGGATCGCCTGGCCGGTGCTCATACCCATATTCCTCGGTCTGCTGCTGGTAATCGGCTTCGCACTGTCGGTACAGGGCAAGCTCAAGGAACTCGCCGAGACCACCTACCGCGCCGGCGCCCTGCGCAACGCCACGCTGATCGAGTCGCTGGTCGGGCTCGAGACCATCAAGGCCATGGGCGCGGAATCCAGGATGCAGCGCCGCTGGGAGGATACGACCAGCTTCCTCGCCCGCGTCGGTATCCAGTTGCGCATGTTGTCCACCTCGGCGATCAACGTTACCCAGACCGGGCAGCAGATGGTACTGCTGTTCGTGGTCATTACCGGTGTCTACCTCATTACCGCGGGCGACCTGAGCATGGGCGGGCTGATTGCCTGCAGTATGTTGTCGGGCCGGGTGATGGCGCCCTTCGGCCAGCTGGCGGGCCTGATAACCAGCTACCACAACGCCGAGATCGCCCTGAAGTCCCTCGACGAGGTCATGGCGAAACCGCTGGAGCGCCCCGAAGGTGCCCAGTTCCTTTCCCGGGAGATGTTCCAGGGCGAGATCGAGTTCAAGAATGTGTCCTTCGCCTACCCCGGTGGCGAACTGGAATCCCTCAATGGGGTGTCCTTCAAGCTCAAGCCGGGCGAGAAAGTGGCGATCATGGGCCGGGTTGGCTCGGGCAAGTCGACCTTGCTGAAACTGGCGATGGGGTTGTATCAGCCCACTGACGGCGCGGTAATGATCGATGGCATCGACCTGCGCCAGCTCGACCCGAGCGAGTTGCGTTCGCGGGTCGGCTATGCTCCCCAGGACGTCACGCTCTTCTACGGCAGCCTGCGCGACAACCTGACCCTGTCGAATCCGCAGGTCCGCGACAGCGCGCTGGTGCGGGCGGTGGAGATTGCCAACCTCGCGGAATATGTGAACCGCCACCCGCAGGGCTTCGACATGCTGATCAGCGAACGCGGCGACTCCCTCTCCGGCGGTCAGCGCAAGTCTGTCGCGCTGGCGCGGGCGGTGGTCCACGAGCCGCCGATCCTGCTGATGGACGAGCCCACCGGCTCAATGGATCACTCGACCGAGATGGCTGTGAAGTCGCACCTCAAAGACTACATCCAGGGGCGTACGATGTTGGTGGTGACCCATCGCAACGCGCTACTCGAGCTGGTCGACCGGATTATCGTCGTCGACAACGGCAAGCTGGTGGCGGACGGCCCCCGCGACAGTGTTATCCAGGCCCTGCAGCAGGGCCGCATAGGCAAAGCGAAATGAACAAGCAACTGCCCCCGGAACTGCTCGACGGCACCAGCCCTCCCCGGCGCGGGCCGGGGCGAAGACTTGTCGACTGGGTATTCTCGCCGTGGATGGGAAAAGTCGATACCACGCCGGTAGACTGGCGCCACGATGCTCACCAGGCCTATGTCGAGCAACAGCCGCTGCGTGCTCGCTCCCTGCTGTACGTGGTGGCTCTGGCAACGGTTTGTCTTATCGCCTGGGCGGCATTCGCCGAGATCGACGAGGTTACCCGCGGCCAGGGCAAGGTGATTCCCTCGCAACAGGTGCAGGTGATCCAGTCGCAGGATGGCGGCGTGGTCACCGAAATTCTGGTCAAGGAAGGCGACGTGGTGAAAAAAGGCCAGTTGATGGTGAGCCTTGACCAGACCCGCTCGCAGTCCTCACTGCGGGAGAATCTCGCCGACTTTCGCGCACTGACCATCAAGGCACAGCGCCTGCGCGCGGTCGCGGACAAGACCCCCTTTGAACCAGACCCGGCGATGGAAGAGTACGTCCCGGGTATCATCGACCAGGAAATGGCGCTCTACACATCCAGCCTGGAGCAGCTGCACCTGGAACAGCAGATCGCCGGGGAGCAGCTCAGCCAGCGCCGTGAGGAGCTCAGCGAGGCGCAGGCCCGGGAGGCGCAGGCAGCGCGTTCGCTGCAACTGGCCGAGCAGGAGATGGGCCTGACCCGCCCGATGGTGGCTTCCGGCGCGGTATCGGAAGTTGAAATTTTGCGTCTCGAGCGCGAGGTCAACAGGTTGAGCGGCGAACGCAAGCAGGCGGCGGCTCAGATCAAGCGCTTGCGCTCGGCCATCCTCGAGGCCGAACAGAAAGTGGCGGAAGTGGATCTGCAGTTCGTCAACGACGCGCGTGAGCAGCTCACCGAGACCATCTCGCGCATCAACGCGCTGCGCGAGGTCGGTACCGGGCTTTCGGACCGGGTAAAACAGACCGAGGTGCGCTCACCGGTAAACGGCACGGTCAAACAGTTGTATTTCCATACTATCGGTGGCGTGGTGTTGCCGGGCAAGGAAATAATCGAAGTAGTACCCGCCGATGACACGCTGCTGCTCGAAGTGCGCATCCGTCCGAAGGATATTGCCTTCCTGGTGCCTGGGCAGGAAGCCCTGGTCAAGTTCACCGCCTACGATTTCGTGGTTTATGGCGGGCTGGAGGGCGAAGTCGAGCACATTGGCGCCGATACCGTGATGGACGAGGAGGGCAACCCCTTCTACGAGGTGCTGGTGCGTACCTACCAGGCCGATCTGGCTGACGACAAGCCGATCATCCCGGGCATGACGGTTGAAGTGGATATCCTCACCGGCAAGAAAACCATCCTGGCCTATCTCATGAAGCCGGTGCTCAGGGCCAAGCAGTACGCGATGACGGAGCGCTGATGGAACAGTTGTTCGTGAGTAGTGCCGGGAGTTTCCGCGAGCGCTGGAAGCAGGCATTTCCCAATGCTGTGGTGACCGATTCGGTAGCCGGGATCGGTGAGTCGACGACCGCCGCCCGGGGAATCGTCTGGCTCGACCTGGCCCTGATTCCGAGGGAGCGGCGTGTTGCGGATGTGCGGGCTGCGGTCGCCTTCGGCTGGCCGGTGGTGGTCATGGCATCCACGCCTGGCGAATCCGAGGCCTTCCAGTTACTCAATGAAGGCGCCAAGGGATACTGCCACGTCGGCGCGGCACCGGAACAGCTGCGGGAGATTGCGCTCGTGGTGGAGCACGGCGGCTTCTGGATGCCGCCGGAGTTGATGCAGCGCTACCTCGCCCTGTCGCTGCGGGTAGTGCCGCCGCCGACTTCGGTCGACAACGAACTCAACGAGCTGACTTCCCGTGAACTGATGGTCGCGGAACAGGTGGCCCACGGTGCCAGTAACCGTGAGATCGCTGCTGCACTGAACATCACCGAGAGAACGGTGAAGGCTCACCTCTCCGCTATTTTTGACAAACTGGGGGTGCGCGACCGGGTACAGCTCGCCCTGGCAATGAACAACATCCCTACCTACACCACGGTCAATTAGTTATCTGCGAATCTGGCAGCACGTCGGGATCGGCTTCGGGTTTTACCAATGCATCGACCAGGTTTGGATCGAGCGCTCGGCCGGCCTGCTGCCGCAATAGATCGGTCAGAGCTGCAGGTGAGGCCCGAACGGCCCCGCGGTAAGCGGCCAGGACCGCAGCCACCCTCCCCGACAGGGGAATTTCCCGGCCCGCGAGACCTTCAGGCTGGCCGCTACCGTCCCAGTTTTCCCTTGCCCCGCTGATCTCGCCGAAAACCGTGTACAGGAGCTGCTCCGGCACGTCTCCATCGGCGCCTGCCTGTTTCATCAGTCGTAGGAGGATTTCCCGTTCTTCGCGCATGCGGGAGTCCCGGTCCAGTTCCAGCAGGGTGCTGGAAACCAGGCTGCCGAGTGTCGCCGAGAGCACAAGGAATACCGAGCCGGCGTCGAACAACAAGCCGTAGTAGAGGAAGAGCAGATAGCCCAGCCCAACCAGCACCATGTTGACGCTCAGGTTGAGCCACAGGTAGGCGCGGGGAACGGACTGCAGGAAGCGGGAGAGCGGGGAGTCCGTGCGCGGTACGAACCAGATCAGGAAGAGACCGCAGGCCAGCAGGCCGCCGATCTCCAGCGCCTTCATCCACCACGGCCTGAGCAGGAAGCGGCCGTCAAAGAGAGTTTCGATGACCTGGGCCTGGATTTCGATACCGGGCACGAGCTCCCCCAGTGCGGTGGTGCGCATGTCGCTGAGGCCGAAGCCGGTCAAGCCGATCAGCACCAGTTTTCCAGCAAGTTGTTCCGCGGCGATGTCCCCGGCGAGCACGTCGCGAGCGGAATAGTAGCGGCCCATGGTACTTTCCGCGCTGGCGAAATGGAGCCAGATCTCGCCGCTGCGCTGGGTCGGCACACGCAGGTCGGCTACTGATACCGCGTCAATGCCATGATCCGTCACACTGACCCCCACCGCGCTGGAACCGGTGGCGACCCGCAGCATCTCCATGGCCAGCCCGGCGACCGGTTCACCGCCCACGGCGACAAGCAGCGGGATGCGACGCACTACGCCGTAATCGAGATCGACACTGAGTATGGCCTGGCCCCATGCCGCGGCCTGTAATTCAGGCAGGCTCGCCAGTACCGCATCGAACTGGCGCAGGAAGGGGCGGGGGTCGCCGCCAGTGGCGGCGATTTCCTGGTGACGCAGGCCGGCACTGGTGGTGTAGGTGTCGAAATCGAAACCCGCTGCGCCGAGCACTGTCGGGTAGCTGAACAGCGCCTCGGCGAGCAATTGCTCGTGGGAGGGGAGCGCGGTCAATGCGTCCACCACGCCGGGCGGGGTGGACTCAGGCAGATGGGCAGCCACGAGCTCTGGTGAGGTCTGGTCGCGTTCCGGCATATACAGATCGAGGCCGATTGCCGCGGGCTGGAAAGCGCCGATTGCGTGCAACAGATCCGCCAACTGGTTCCGCGGCCAGGGCCACTGCCCGATCTCGGCGAGGCTCTTCTCGTCGACTGCCACGATGGCGACCGGTTGCGAAAGCACTTCCCGGGGGTGGAATTTCTGGTAGCCATTGAAAAGCAGTTGGCGCGCGCTGACGAAGGGACGGGTGAGGAGCCCGGTATATTTATGCAGGCCCCCAGGCAGTTTGGCCTCCGACATTACCGAGAGCGAGCAGGTCCAGAACAGGAGAACCAGTGCCACCGGCCTGCCGCGATGCCAGGCGAATACTGCGCGTAGTGCTCGGAGAAATTTCAATGCCTGGTTTTGCCTGGTTGCACGACAGGGTTGATGTCAGCGGATACTGATTTCAACCCGACGGTTGCGCGGCTCGTCCACGCTGTCTGCGGTTGCGACAAGCAGCTCCCTCTCGCCGCGGCCACTGGCTTCGAGCGAGACAGCCTTGACGCCGGTGGCGCGGATCAGGGCCAGCACCGTCCCGGCCCGGGCGAGTGAAAGTTTGTCGTTGAGGGTAAGGTCTCCCACGGTATCCGTATGGCCGATTACCAGAATCTCGGGGGCGGGTCGCTCGGAGAGCGCCTCGCGCAACTGAGCGATGGTGCGTTGCGACTCGGGGGTGAGATTTTCACTGGAACCGGTTTCGAAATATACCGTGAACGAAACCGGGGCGGGCGGCGCCGCATCGAGTACTTCGCCGTAATGCGCACGTACTGATGCCTCTGACTCGCTGGCAGTGGCCAGTCGCCCACCCGAGCCGACTTCAATGGCGCCATAGGCCGAGTCAATGGTGCGGCTGGAGCCCTCGCTGGCGCTGGTCACGATGACCTGCCCCACATTGCCATCCTCGTCCGGAAGCAGGATCACCTTCTCGGCGGCGACGGGTGTCAGGGCGTAGATGATCAGGACTGTAAGCGCCTGGACCGCGAGCATCCATTCCACGTTATTTACCCTCCGCGTCGACGTCGATGATAAACCGGGTGCCGCGGACGCCAAGCGTGACCGTGGGGGTGTGGAACTGCACGCCGCCGGGGTTGGCCTTGGCAATCTTGCCGGAAATCACTGCCAGCGAGCCACGCTGGACCGAGGCGTCAACGTCGCCGTCATGGGTCGTGGTATCGAAGCGGAAGCGATTGAGGACCAGCGTCGTGTCGGGGCCCGCAGTCAGGCGGGTATTGTCGCGCAGCGTGATGCCAACCGTGCCGTCGGCACCGGTGACAACGCTGTCACTTGCATCAAGGGATGCGCCTACCGAGGCGGGGAGCGCCTGCCCCGCGCGCAAGATGTGTGCTTCTCCCCGGCTCGTCTTGATGGTGCCCGCGGATTCTGCGGCGAATACGGCGGCGGGCAAGAGCGCCAACAGGATCGCGCATACCAATTTTTGCGTCATGTTGTTTGCTCCGTCGTCCCTGGCATTCCGGCATGGAACAACATTATTGGCCAGACCTTTGGATGTCGCCAGTTAGCCTGCCTGGTCGCTGGTGAATCGATTCTGCGCAAAAGTGTGAACCAGATCACACTTTTTCGCCAAAGGCGGTTGCTACCTGTCCAAAGGTACAATGTGCCTGGCCAGAGCCGCCCCTACTATCAAGACTCCAAAAATCCAGAACAAATGGAAATCGCCTCATTCCTTGGCGATCCAGTAGGGAGAGAAAGCAATGGAAGGTAATGCGATAGCGACTGTAACTGCAGTAACCGGCAAGGCCTTTGCCCGCAATGCAGATGGTGAGCTCAGGGAACTGCGTCCCGGTGATGTCCTGCTCGAGGGCGAAACCGTAGTCACTCCCGACGGCTCGGTGGTCGAATTGTCCATGGCGGACGGCAACCCGATGATCGTCAGCGATGTCCCCGAACTTCTGCTTACCGCCGATATGGTGGCCGACCGGGCGCCCGGTGCGGACGAAAGCGCCGTCCAGGACGAGACTGTCGAGCAGGTACTGGCCGCCCTGGAAAGTGGTGACGACCTCTCCGATGTCCTCGAAGCAACTGCCGCCGGCCCCGGCGCGGCGACTGGCCCCGGTGGCGAGGGCCACAGTTTCATCCGGCTCGGTCGTATAGTCGAAGATACCTCCGAGTTCAGCGGTATCCTCGGTAGCCAGGGCAGCGAGGCGACCGCCATAGTCGACGAGACCCTGCTGCCGGTCGACGCGATCGACGATTTCGCCGAGACAGAAGAAGGCCAAGCGGTCGTTATCAATATCGAGGAGAACGACGTTTTCTCCGAGGGTGAGGACGTTATCTCCATCACCCAGCCCTCGAACGGCGTTGCGGTACTCAACGACGACGACACCGTGACCTACACGCCCAATCCGGGATTCGTGGGCACCGATACCTTCACCTATTTCGCGATTAATCCGGACGGCACTCAGGGCGATGAAGCCATTGTGACCGTAATTGTGACTGGCGTACCCATCGAAGAGCCCCAGCCGCCGACCATCAGCATCGGCGACGACGTGGTCTTCGAGGGCAATACGGCTACCGTCACCATCAGCCTGGACAAACCCTGGGGTGAACCGGTATCCGTCACCTTTGCCAGCGCGGATGCCACCGCCACGGTTATCGGTGGCGACTATGACCCGGACACCGGAACTGTCACCTTCCCGCCCGGCACCACGGCAATCCAGATCACCTTCGAAACCAACCAGGACAACCTCCGCGAAGGCACCGAGTTCTTCAACGTCTTCCTTAGCGACCCGGTCAACGCCGTGATCGCCGATGGCGAAGGTGTAGTCGAGATTATCGACGTTTACGAGGATCCCACCATCAGCATCGGTGACGATGTGGTCTTCGAGGGCGAGACCGCCGAGGTTATCGTCACCCTGTCGCGTGCTGTATCGGAGCCCGTGACTGTCGATTTCGTCAGTGCCGATGGCACTGCGATCGAGGTCAACGGCGACTACCTCGGCACCTCCGGCACGCTGACCTTCCTGCCCGGCCAGACCGAATTGGTCATCACCGTCGTGACGCTCGACGATGCCATTGTCGAGCCCACCGAGAACATGTTCCTCAACCTGAGCAACCCGAGCAATGCGGTCATAGCCGACCCGCAGGGCGTGGTGACCATCCTCGACAACGACGCGCCGCCTCCGCCCCCGCCGCCGCCGCCGAATGTGCCGCCCTCTGCGCCGGGTGAGACGATTACCGTCGACGAAGCCGCGCTCGACCTCAATCAGGATGGTTCGGATCTCGCGCCTGGCACGGTGACCGGCAGCAATCCCGGCAGCACCGCTGAAACCGTTACCGGTCAGCTGGACGCTACCGATTCCGACGGCGGCACGCTGACGTATACCCCGAGTGTGCAGGTCGGTACCTACGGCACACTGCAGATCTTTGCCAACGGCGCCTATATCTACACACTGACTGCGCCGTTCGATTCCCAGCCGGACGCCAACGACGGTACCAACACCGAGTTCGGCGCCGAGAGCTTCAACTACACCGTTTCCGATGGCCAGGGTGGTTCAACCATTGGCACCATCACGATCAATATCATCGATGACGTGCCGACTGCCGAATTGAGCGCCCTGGGCGAGGGCGGTCAAGGCGGTGAAGGTGAGTTCGATCTGCCGCAACTGATCGTCGACGAAACCGAGGGCCAGCAGGCCGATCCGGAAGATACCGACGCGGACCGCGTATCCAGCGCTGATTTCAGTGTCTACTTCCTCAATGACACTGACGGCAGCACCGTGACAACTGACGACGATGTGCAGTTCGGTGCTGATGGCCCTGGCAGTGTTGCCTACAACCTGAGTGTAGTTTCCGGCGGCGGTGCACTTCCCGACGATGGCAGCGTCGGCGTTGAGTCGGGGCTTTATGCAGCCTCCGGCCCGGGCGCTGGCGAGCAGATCAGCCTGTTCAACAATGGTGGGGTAATCGAAGGCCGTGCCGGTGGCGCGGTTTATTTCACTATTGCAGTTAATGGCGCTACCGGTGTTATCACCCTGACCCAGACCGGCGTTGGTTCTATCGCGCACCCCGATGCGCCGGACAACTATGATGAAGTAGTTTCCCTGACCGGCGAAGGTGTGTTGGAGGGTGAGGGTTCAGTCCTTTACCAGATCAACCTGACCCAGACCGTCATAGACGCCGATGGTGACATCGACAGCGTGACTGTGGACCTCGCGGCAGGCCGCGAAGGTGGCGACGAGGAAGATGCGGTCTACGCGTTCAACTTCTCTGATGATGGCCCGACTGCCACCAACGATGTTGTTGGCGCCGATGATGACATCGACGTGGCCACTGCGACCCCGCTGGTCATCGATGTACTGGCCAATGACAATGCAGGCGCGGACGGCCTGGCCAGCGTGACGCTGGTTGGCGTGAACGGTGGCGCTCTGTATGGCACCGTGACCGTCAATGGCGACAACGAACTGGTCTACACCTGGAGTGGTGACAACCCGGGTGGTACAGAGACCCTGACCTACATGATCACCGACGGCGACGGTGATACCGCCACCGCAACGGTAACCCTGACGGTCGACCCGAACTCCTACCCGCAGGTGAGCGTGAGCAACAACCTGGCGGTGGACGAGGACGACCTGGCGGGCATCGGCAACAGCGATGTCGCGACTGGTGACGACCTGGCCGATCCCT
>JAWMQN010000001.1:0-2045940 GCA_033283265.1 Halieaceae bacterium GM1-29 | reverse complement strand
CCTGAAGAAGGAGAAAACACGACCCAGACAGAGGACTTATCCACAGACGCCTAGGTATACTGGGCACCCGTAACCCGGGTCAGAATTGGATGGAAATCCTGGGTCAGTTTTAAGTGGAAACCAACACCCTATTATCATGTAGCGCATGTTTACACTTTATAGTCTCTAAGAATAATGGAGGAGTATATTAGCCGGATGCTAAAGAAGGAAAATTGTTTTCGCTTTGTTAGGCATTTTGAAACGGGTAATTGCTGGCCGAGTCACACAATGCCTATATGCGGGGATAGCCCCCCGGAGGGGGCGAGGATAGAGCGGGGGCGTTACTGTATTTTGGACGCTTCGAGGTAAACCGGAGGCATCATCCATTGAGAGGCATCGCCTTTTTCGCTAGCGCCGTGTGAATCCGCAATCCAGCCAATTTGCTCAATGAGTGCCTGAGCCGCGACAATCAGCGAGGAGCAGCGCTCACCATTGTCAGGATAACTCTGATATTCAACCGCGCTGTTCAGTACGTCACTGGCAGCATTCGCCTTAGATGCAATATCGCTCAGAATTACGTCAAGCTGCTTTGGGGTAAAATCGGTAGTAGCCATGATCGGCCCTCCTGCTAGGGTTGATTGTGGTTAGGCCCTCTCAGGTGTTACCGCACCTGGGGGGGCTGACTTCAATCTAGCACCGACCCGCGAAGCATTCCATTACCCACGGTCATACCTGTCGAGTTTTCGGACAGGTGGGTTTTGTCAGGCCGGCATTCCTCGACTGTAGGCGATAAAAGCCAGATTTATGTAAAAGACTCGGCTAACCTGATAGCTCAAATACATACTGGCCCAACAAGGAGTGCCAACGTGAGCGAAGTTCAATCTCAATATGAAGGGATTTCTCAAATTGTGACTGTGAGTTCAAATGTAAGTGAGTCCTGCAAGGACTGCTCTCAGCTAGTGAACGGGGAAGAATTCTCAAATGCGGTAAACCACTACATCCAAGAGCATGACTATCGACTATTACATGTAGGTCCAGAAACTATCGCGGGATACGATGGGAGCCCGTGGCACACTACCGTTGGGGTGCTGGGCAAGTGATAGTCACTGATTGGTCACTAATTGTGGTTATAAGGAAATTGAGGTAATTATAAAACTCGATTGAGTCTTTAACTTATTGATTTTGTAGGTATTATGGCCCGCCCGAGAGGATTCGAACCTCTGACCTCTGCCTCCGGAGGGCAGCGCTCTATCCAGCTGAGCTACGGGCGGGTGGGGTGTCCAGGTGGGTGATTATTGAACAGTTACAACCACTTGGGGGCGGCAATTGTACTCGGTGGGCCGGGGGATTGGAACCGGGGGCAGGCCAATATTCATCGGCCAGCCGCGGCAGCGGGGCGGCGCTACACGCGGGGCCAAAAACAGGTAACATCCACTGCCAACAACTCATAACACGGCAGGGCGACACTCCCCGATGTCTGAAACGGCCAGTCCACTGTCTCCGGTTGCGCTTGCCGATGCCGGCTTCTCCAGGACAGAGGACGGCTGGACCCTGCCGGTCCCTGAGGCCGGTCGGCAGGTCCTGTACTGCCGCGCCGACCCCCTCTTCGCCACCGGCCTGGGTGACGATGTCCTGGTTACGGTGGAATACCTCGATAACGCTGAAGGCGGGCTGTATCTCGAGTTCGTACCTGTTGACGCAACACCGGTCGATGACGGCGCGTGGCGGCGCAGCGAGCGGGTCGGGTTGGCAGCTACGGGGCAGTGGCGCAGCGCCGTCTTCGCCATCCACCGGCCGCGCCTGACCGGCGTCGAGAGCGGCGCGGATTTCCGCCTGGTCGTCGAGCGCGCGGCGCCGGGGGCATTCAGCGTCAGGCAACTCGCCATCGGCAGCGCCCGGCAGGGGCCGGCCTCCCGCTTGCGCGATCCGCTGGCCAACTGCGCCCCGGGGCGCTTCGTCTTCCCCGGCCGCTTCGGCAGCCTGGATTTCAGCTTCGCCGGCCCGCCGCAGGCCAGTATCGTCATCCCGGTGTTCAACCGGCTCGAGTACACCCTGCTCTGCCTGCGGGCGCTGCTCGAGTTCACGCCGCCGATTTACGAGCTGATCGTGGTCAACAACGGCTCCACGGACGCCACCCGGGAGACCCTCGCCGCCATTCCCGGCCTGAAGCTCATCAACAGCCCGGACAACGAGGGCTTCGCCCGCGCCTGCAACTGCGGCGCCGAACAGGCGCAATCCGCCTGGCTGGTGCTGCTCAACAACGACACCCTGCCGCAGCCGGGCTGGCTCACGGCGCTGATCGCCTGTGCCGGGCGCCTGCCGGGAATCGGCGCGGTGGGCAGCAAGCTGGTATTCCCGCAGACCGGCGAGGTGCAGTCCGCCGGGGCCACCTTCGGCCAGTACCTGCTGCCGGAGGAGGCGTTCAAGTACCTGCCGGTGGACGACCCCCGGGTCACCTGCGACAGGCAGGTGCGCGCCCTGACCGGCGCCTGCATGCTGCTGCCGACAGCAGTGTTCAGGGCCCTGGGCGGCTTCGATACCCACTACCGCAACGGCCTGGAGGATTCCGACCTGTGCCTGCGGCTGGGCCAGGCCGGCTACCGTCTGTACTACTGCGCCGCCAGCGAGGTGCTGCATTTCGCCTCGGCCACGGCCGGGCGCTACGACGACGCCAGTAGCCGCGCCAACCTGGCCTACTTCCGCCAGCAGTGGGCCGCGTTCCTCGGCCAGGACGCACAGGCGCCCGGGCAGTACCTGCTCCGGCCCGGCGAGTTGCCCTACCGCTACAGCGTCAGCTCCGTCCCGGTGCGGCGCATGACCGGCAGGCTCGAGGGCGATGCCATCACCTGCACTGCCGCAGTGGACACGGCCGGCCACTGCGCCTTCGGCCCGGCCTTCCGTTTCACCGAGCCCTGCACCCTGCGTGCGCGTTTCTCCCTGCAGCTGCCCGAGCCGCCGAGGGGCGACGCGGTGCTGGCCACCATCGACGCCTACGACAGCCTCGGCGAGCAGATCCTCGCCATCCGCGATCTGCAGGCGGCTGACCTGCGGGATGGCAGCTGCGACCTGCAGGTGGATGTTGCGCCGGGGCAGGTGGTGGAGTTCCGCCTGTACTGGCACGCACACTGCGACCTGCACTTTTTCGGCGTGGAACTGGCCAGCGCCGGGACATCCGCCGGCACTTCGGGCGGCGGGCGCTGGATCATCCGCGACGCCGGCAGCGAGGATCGCCCACAGCTGCTCCACCTCTTCTCGCGGGCCTTCGGGCAGAACTGCAGCGAGGCGCTCTGGGACTGGAAATACGCTGGCGGCAGGGGCGCCGCCAGCGTGGCGACACGCAACGGGCAGGTCGTGGCGCACTACGGCGGCACCCGTCGGGACGTGCTGAGCTTCGGCGAACCCGCCAGCTTCATGCAGTGTACCGATACCATGGTGGACCCGCGGGAAAGGGGGGTGCTGTCGCGCAAGGGGGCCTATTTCCAGGTGGCCAGGGCCTTCCTGGAAAAGCACGTGGGCCGGGAGCGACCCTTCGCAGCCGCCTTCGGCTTTCCCAATGCCCGGGTGATGCGGCTCGGCGAACTGGTCGGGGTGCAGGCAGCGGTCGACGAAATCGTCGAGGCCGTCTGGGGCGTGGGCGAGCGCAGTGACTTTATCCACCGTCCCTGCGATCCCTCGCGCAGCGCCGACCGCAGGACCATCGAGCGTCTCTGGCGGGGCATGGCGCGGGATTTCCGGCAATCTGTCATCGGCGTTCGCGACCCGGAGTACCTGGCCTACCGCTACCTGCGCAACCCGCAATATGCCTATGAACTGCTGCTGGTCCAGACGCGGCGGCTGCGCCGGGTAGAGGGGCTGGTGGTACTGCGTCGCGAGGGGAAGCTGATGTGGTTGATGGACCTGGTGGCGCCGGTGGAGAAATTCCCGCTGCTGGTAGGGCATGCCCGCTTCCTGGCCGGGGCGGCCGGCTGCGGGGAACTGCGAGCATGGGTCAGCGAGTCCCACGCCCGCCTGCTCGCCGGGGCCGCCGAGCGCCTCGAGCGCCCGGGTATCCGGGTGCCGACCTGCGTGATTACCGAGGGCATCCCCCCGGCGGAGCTGGACCAGCGCTGGTGGCTGACAACAGGAGACGCCGAGTTCAAATGAAGCTGCAGGAAAACCAACTCATCCCCTACGCGCCGGGGCCGCTGCCGGCTGGCCCCTGGCTGGTCTTCGCGCCGCACTGCGACGATGAAACCTTCGGCATGGGCGGCAGCATCCTGCTGGCGCGGGAGCGGGGTATCGCGGTCGACGTACTGTTCCTGACCGACGGCGCCGAGGGCGGCGCGGGAGACCCGCAACAGCTCGCCGCCGAGCGGGAGGCTGAGGCGCGGCTGGCCTGCCAGGCCCTGGGTATCAGGCAGCTGCACTTTCTCGGCGCCCCGGACCGGCAACTGGCCCCCGGCGCGGAACTGCTGGCGCGGGTGGGCGAGCTGGTCGACGCGGCCCGGCCCGCGTCGATCTTCTTCCCCTCGCCGCTGGAGCCCCACCCGGACCACCGGGCGGCGGCCGAGCTCGCCTGGGCAGCGGTGGCCGGGTCGGCGGCGTGCCGCGCCCAGCTGTTCTGCTATGAAGTCGTTCACCAGGGGCCCTGCAACCTGCTCATCGATATCACTGCGGTGGCCGCGCGCAAGCGCGAGGTCATGCAGCTGTATGCCAGCCAGGTGGCGCAGAACCAGTACATCAGGCAGGTCGAGTGCCTCAACGGCCTGCGCACCTTCAGCCTGCCCGCGCAATGTGTCGCGGCGGAGGCCTTCTACCGGCTGGGATGGTTCCCCGGCCTCTCCCTGCAGCAGGCCGTCGAGCACTGGTTCCAGCGCTATTTCCTGGAGCAGGGCGGGGAGCTTGTGCTGGTCTCCGTCATCGTGCGCACCTGCAACCGGCCCGCGCTGCTGCTGCAGGCCCTGGCCTCCCTCGCCTTCCAGTACCACCGGCAGCTGGAGGTGATCGTGGTCAATGACGGCGGCGAGGACGTCGCCGCGCTGCTGCAGGCTTTCGAGGGCTGTTTCAGCGCGCTCAAGTACGAGAACCTGGCGTCGCCGGTGGGCCGCGCCGCAGCGGCCAACGTCGGCCTGGGGCAGGTGAGCGGCGAGCTGTTCATGTTCCTCGACGACGACGACTGGCTGCAGCCGGAACATATCGCCACGCTCGCCGCGGCCCACGGCGACGACGCGCCGCTGGTGATTTACGCCGGAGTGCGAGCCGTCCCCGACGACCCGGCCGAGGTCTGCCGCTACCGCGATTACAACGAGCCCTTCGACCGGCTGCGGCTGTACTGCGAGAACTACATTCCCATCCACGCCGCGCTGGTCAAGCGCGCGGCCATCGACGCCGGCTACCGCTTCGACGAATCCCTCGAGGTATTCGAGGACTGGGACTTCTGGCTGCAGCTTTGCCAGGCGGCGTCGGAGTTCCGCCATATCGACAAGGTCACCGCCTGCTACCGGGTCGGCAACGGCCACGGTTTCGATATCGCCGAGAACACCGATCACGTCCGCCGGCGGATCTACGCCCGCTGGGCCAGGACCTGGCGCGCGGCAGACATCGAAGACCTGCTGCTGCGGCTGGCCTCGCGGCAGTGAAGCTGGCGGTCGTCTTCGTCCACTACCACACCGAGGCGCTGCTGCTGCTCGCGGTGCGGGCCGTGCTGGCGAGCGAGTTTCCCGATCCGCTGGAGGTGGAAGTCATCGTCGTCGACAACGGCAGCACCGGGGACCTGCAGGCCCTGCTGCCCGCCGAGGGCTGCAGGCTGATCAGCCCGGGGCGCAACCTCGGCTACGCCGGGGCGGTGAACCTGGGCATCGCCAGCACTGCGGCGGACCTGCTCTGCTTCGCCAATCCCGATGTCATCGTCGACAGCCACTGCCTGGCGCGGCTGGGGCAGGCCGCGCAGGAACACGGGGCGATTGTCGGCCCGCGGTTCTTTCTCGATGACGCACGCAGCCTGGTGCTGCCCGCGACCGAGCGCAGGACGCGCCGGGCGGAGTGCCTGCGGGCCCTGGCGACCCACCACCAGTACTTCCAGGCACTGGCCAGGAAATACTGGCGGGCGCACGTGCGGGCGTTCTGGCGGGCCGGATCGAATGTGCGCTGCTACAACCTGAGCGGCGCCCTGCTGCTGTTCCCGCGCGCGGTCTGGGAGCGGCTCGGGCCGCTGGATGCGCAGTACCAGCTGTATTTCGAGGAGACGGACTGGCTGGCCCGGGCGCAGGCGCGCGCCGTCCCGGCCATTCACGTGCCGGCCGCCGCGGCCCTGCACCGCTACAACCAGAGTGCGGTTCAGGAGGCGCAGGCCGGGCAGTGGATGCACGCCTCGGCGCTGCGGTTTTCCCGGCGCTATTACGGTACAGTGTTCACGCGGGTTGTCGGCAGCCTGCAGGCCGGGGCCAGCGAGCCAGGCCTGTCGAGCCTGCCCGGCGCGCCGCCCGGGCCGGTCGACCTGTCCGGGATCGCGCCAGAGCACTTTCCGCTGTGGATCGAACTGGCGGCCTACCCCACCGGCTATCCCGGCAGCGCCGTGCGCATCGACGATCCGGACACCCGCCAGTGGCAGCTGCCCGATGACGTCTGGCGGCATCTCTCACCGGGCCGGTATATTGTGCAGGTCGCAGATGATTCAGGCAGGGAGTGGGCTCGTTGGAGCATAGCGAAATCAATTTGATCCCGGTGCAAGCCGTGCACAGCGCCCGCTCGGAGATCCTGCGGCAGGCCGGGGGCCGCAAGCACTTCCGCCTGGTGCTGGGCTTCTTCGCCCCCGACGACAACGAGTTCTCCATGACCCTGTCGGCGCTCGCCGGCTACGTGAAGCACGAGCTGCCCGGTGTCGACATCGTCTTCGAGCCTATCCTGCCGCAGCGCGACAGCGGCCGCTACGGCCCGGCGGGCTACGCCCGGCGCATCGCCGAGCTGCAGCCGGACCTGCTCGCCTTCACCCTGATGAGCCCGCACTGGCTGCCGATGGACCCCTACCTGCAGGCCCTGCAGCAGGCCCTGCCGGAACTGCCGGTGCTGGTCGGCGGCTACCAGGCGATCCTCGCGCCGGAGGAAACCATCGCCCACCCCGCGGTCGACTTCGTCTGTACCGCCGATGGCGAGCAGCCGCTGGTCGATCTCGTCGAAGCCCTTTACCTGAAGGCGGACAGCTCCGTCGTGCAGGGGCTCTGGTGCACCACCGCGGAGGGCGAGGTGGTCAGGAATGCCCCGGTCCTCAGCGAGGACCTTGCCAGCATGCCGCTGCCGGATTACGGCATCTTCGAGAAGCAGGCGGGCAGCATGCGCGGGGTCAACCTCTCCGCCTTCGGCCAGCACGAGCAACTGATCCTGCCGATCATCACCGGCCGCGGCTGTCCCTATCGCTGCACCTACTGCTGCAACACCCCGATGCTGGAGAAGTGGCGCGGCAAGGCCACCTACATCCGCAAGTACGACCTGCAGAAACTGGTCGATGAACTCGAGCGCCTGCGCGACCACTACCAAGTGGAGTTCTTCGAGGTCTGGGACGAACTGTTCATGGCCAACATGAAATTCGCCAAGGCCTTCATCGACCTCTACGGCAAGCAGGTCGGCACACCCTTCTCCATCAACGCCCGGGTCGAGACCATGGACGAGGCCTTCTGCCGGGCCGCGGCCGACGCCGGCTGCCAGACCATGTGGTTCGGCCTCGAGACCGGCAGCCAGCGCTACCGCAACCAGTGGCTGGGCCGGCGCATGAGCAACGAGGTGATCGTCGCGGCGGCGGAAAACGCCCGCGCCGCCGGCATCCACCGGCACACCTTCAACATGGTGGGCATGCCCTTCGAGACCCAGGACGACATGTGGCAGACCCTGGCCATCAACCGCGAGATCGAGCCCGAGTTCTTCTGGTTCTTCACCTACATGCCCCTGCGCGGCACGCCGATGTACGAGGTGACCCGGGACAACGGCCTGCTCAAGGCGGAAAACGGCGAGGACTACCTCGCCGGCCAGCGCGAGGGCGACAGCGCCGAGGACTTCCGCCTCAACATCCTCGCCCACCCGGAGGCCGCCTCCGAGGAGGAGTTTCGCGAGGTCTGCGTGGCGATGCAGGCCTTCCAGCGGCAGAACAACCGCCTGAGTTTTGCCGACCGCCGGGCGCAGAGCCGGCAGCCGCTGCTGCCGCCGATCTGAGGCCGCGCGGGCAGGCGGCTAGTCGAAGCTGTAGCCGAAAGTGTCGAGGATCAGCCGGTCGCGCTGCTCGATGCACTCGCGCAATTCGGCGTCGTAGTAGGCCCGGTAGTCCTTTTCCGGCGCGGCGTTGATGTCGGGTGCGTGGAGCAGCGCCTGCCGCATGGGGTCGGGCACGGCGACGAAATGTTCGAAGGTGGCGAGCAGGTCCTGTCGCAGGTTCTCGAAGCTGGCGAAATGCACCGAGGCCAGGTCGAAGCCGAACATGTAATAGAGATAGGCGCTGTAGCTCCCCAGCCCCGGATGGCCGGAATAGTCCCTGCCGAAGAAACTGTCGTAATCGAGCTCGAGAGTTGCCATGATGGTTTCCTTGAAGCTCCGCGTATCGTTGGCGGAGAGCTCGAGGAAAAAGGGGGTTTTCAGGATGTTGCGCTGGAAGTCGTACCAGGAGACATACCAGGCGAAGGGGTTGCGGATGACCCCGACGAGCGGCAGTGCCTGGTAGTGCGGCGGGGCCTTGCTGCCCGGGGGATGGCCCTCGAGCATCTGGACCTCCCAGTGCGCCGGCGCGTGTTCGGCGAACAGGTGCCGGAGGAAATTACCCCCGGTCTTGGGAAAGTGGACGTAGACAAAATGCTCGCACAGGATCATCGGTGTGCATCGACAGGCAGTGGCTGAAGACGGAATGATAACGCATGGCCCATCGCTGCAATCGTCGCCGGCAGCGGCGCTGATCGTCGAGCCCTTCCTGAATGTCCTGGCGGATGCAATCTACAACCCCCTGACCGGCGTGACCCTCGGCGCGGATGACCCGGAGTTCGGGCAGGTGCGGGCCCTCGCCCGCGGAGAAGCGCAAGTTTCTACCCTGGAGGCCGCCTGCCGCCAGCGCCTGTTGGCCGGCGGCTGGCTGCTCGAGCAGCCAGCCGGGTCGCTCGGCAGGCGCTATCGACTGCGCATCGCCAGCCTCGAGGCGACCTCCCACTGCAACCAGGCCTGTTACTTCTGCCCGGTGTCGGTCAGCCCGCGGGACAACATCGTCATGGACATGGCGCAGTACGAGGCCATCGTCAGCCAGCTGGCTGCCCATCGGGACACGCTGGAAGGGGTGTTCATGATGGCCTACAACGAGCCGCTGCTGGATCCGCATTTTCTCCAGCGGGTGCGCCTGCTGAAACAGTACGGCCTGAAACCCGCCGTGAACACCAACGGCACGGCGCTGACCCCCGAGCGGGTCAACGCCCTGATGGACATGGGCGGGCTCGCCTACCTGAGCGTCAACCTCTCGACCCTCGATCGCCAGCGCTACGCCCGCGACCGCGGCGGGGATCACCTGCAACAGGTACTGGCCAACCTCGACTACGCGGGCAAGCTGCGCCTCGCTCCGCAGATGGATATCGCGGTGCTCGGGGTCGATGCCGGCCTGATCGAGTCCGACTACCACAGCATACGGCGGCGCTTCGAGGGCACTTACTTCCACGTGCGCCCCTTCGCCGCCAACGACCGCGCGGGCGAGCTGGCCCAGGGCATCAGTGCGAGCCACAGCAGCGCGCCCCTGCGCGGCTGCGACAATTTCGGCTCGCGGCCGGTCGAGCACGTGCATATCGACGCCGCCGGCCAGTGCCTGCTCTGCTGCCAGGACTATTCGGCGCAGCACGTCATCGGCGACCTGACGCGGGAATCCCTCGATGCGATTCTCGGTGGCGAGCGCGCCGCCAGCTATCGCCGGCAGGTTTACGGCCTGAGCCCCACGCCGGCGGATTTCATCTGCCGCAAGTGTAATTTCGCGATCTTTGGCGAGCCGGGTTGCAAGTAGGCGTGCACAGCACAGGTGAACAGTTGCAGCTGGCGCTGCGCACGCTGGATAACCCGGTCTTCGTCGTCGGCACGATGCGCAGCGGCACGGGTTTTCTCGGCCTGCGCCTCAACGAACTGCCGCAACTGGTCGGCTGCCCCTTCGAGTTGCGCACCCTCTGGTCGCAGGTTGGCCAGGTGCCCATGGGCTCGGATATCCTGCCCGGCGCATGCCCGGCGCTGGGCAGCCCGGACGCGGCGAGGGTGCCCAGCGACGCGCTCAGGCACGCCTTCGCCCTGGAGGTGCTGAAAAACCGCGGCGAGAAGTCCTGGTCTTCCGGCCTGCGCTTTCTCAACAAGAACCCCCACCTGTGCAACAAGATCGAGCTGGTCCACGCCCTGTTTCCCGCGGCGAAGATCGCCTGGACCCTGCGCGAGATGGAGGCGGTGGTGTGCAGCCTGATGAACCTCTTCGCCCGTCCCGACATGCGCGAGCGGGGGGTGCGCCACACCTGGCCGCAGCCGCCGGCATCCGGCGCGGCCCGCTGTTTCCACGCCCACATCGAAAGCGATGCGTCTGCCCCGGGTGACGCGCGGACCTTCCCGGGGGGGGATATCACCTACCTGGCGCAGTACTGGCTGGAGAGTAACCTGGCCATGCTGGAACACTTCCGGCAGTGGGGCCCCGAGTGGGTGTGTCCCGTGCCCCAGCCGCAGTTGCTGCGCGACCCCGCTGCCGTGGCGACACGCCTGGCGGCGTTTCTCGGCCTACAGCCGGATGCCCTGGGCGATCTGGGCGCGCGCATCGATCGCGCGGGTATTGCGCAATGGCCTGCGCGGCTCAGCCCTGCAGAGCGCGCGCGGCTGGCGGATTTTCGCGCCGCCCACCGGGACCAGATCGCGCAGATTGACGCACTGATGGCCACACCTTAGCCTGCTCCCATGCCAAGCCTGCGACACCTCTTCCTGCTCGACAAACTCCGCGAAGCCGCGGGCGCCGACGATCCCCGCCAGCTGCAGCTGGTGCGCGACATCATCCGCGAGATCAAGCTCGCCCAGCTGCGTCACGTCCGGGTGGCGGACGACCCGATGGTGCTCGAGGCGCTGGAGGGCATGATCCGCGACAGGCGCGAGGACCTGGCGCAGTTGCAGGCCTACCTGGACGAAGCCAATCGCTCCCTCGGCGCGCGCGAGGACTGATGCCGCTCGCCTTCGTCTTCGTCTGCCAGGGCGGGCCGCTGGAACCCAAGGCGCTGCTGCTGGCGGCCTCCCTGCGGCACTTCGCCAGTGCGGGGCACCAGCTCATTGCGGCGATTCCGGACTACCCGGAGGTCGCGCCGCCATCCGCGGCGGGTGTGGACTTCCTCCGCCAGCTCGATGTCCGCCTGGTCGCCATCGGCAATAGCCTCGACGTCTCCTACCCCTACGCCCACAAGATCGAGTGCCTGGGCATAGCCACCGGCGGCCGGCGCCTGGTATTTCTCGACAGCGACATACTCTGCCTGCGCCAGTGTGTCGACGAGCCTGCCCTGCAGGCGGGTGAGTTCGCCGCGCGCCTGACCGACACCTGCGATATCCCGGCGCAGCGCTGGCGGGAGATCTACCGTTTTTGCGGCTTCGGCGAGCCGCGCTTCGACCACGTGGCGGTGGTCACCGGCGAGCCCATGCCCCTGTGCTTCAACTCCGGGGTGTTCGCGGTGGCGCAGCCGGCGCGCCTGCGGCGGGCCTGGCTCGAGCTTGCAGCGCAGCTCAACGACCCTGCACGCTTTCCCGAGACCCGGCCCTTCCTCGACCAAATCAGCCTGCCCCTGGCGCTGCAGCGCGAGGGCATCGAGCCGCAGCTGCTGGGCACCGGGCAGCACTGGCCCAGCGCCATCATCCCGGTCGACCTGCTGCAGCCGCCGCTGTTCGCCCACTACCACGACAGCTGCAACCTGCTCGGCGACACGGTGCTGGCGGGTACGGCGGGCATGTTGCTGCGCCGCTACGCAGGCCTGCAGCCGCTGCTGCAGGCCGATCCCTTCCTCGGCCTGCTGCGCCCTGCGGCGGTGGCCTGCTAGATGGCGCGCGACTACAGTTTCCGCTTTGTCTGCCAGGGCGGCGCGCTGGCGCAGAAGGCGGCCTTTCTCGCCGCCTCCCTGCACCACAACCTGCGCTGCGATCACGAGCTGGTCGCCTGTGTGCCGGAGGGGGAGGGCATGCAAGCGCCCGCCGCGGAGGTGCTCGCCTTTCTCGCCAGCATCGGCGTTCGCTGCGAGCCCGTCGGCAACCCCCTGGCGGATGACTATCTCATCGGCCACAAGCTGGCCTGCCTGGCGCTAGTATCGGACTGCGGCCAGCGGGTCTTCCTCGACAGCGACATCCTCTGCCTCAAGCCCTTTTACGGTTTCCCGGAGGCCGGGCAGGGCGCTGTGCAAGCCAAGCTCGAGGACTGGAATCACCATGCGGATGCAGAGTGGGAGATGTTGTACCGGCGCCTGCAGCTGGGCCCGCCGCAGATGACCTACCGCTCCACGGTGCTCGACCAGCCGATGCCCCTGTACTGCAACGCGGGGGTGATCGCGCTGGCCGGTGAATCCGGGCTCGCCGAACAGTGGATCGCGCTGGCCCGGGAGATCGACGGCTTCACCGAGCTGCCGCGCCGGCGGCCCAACCTCGACCAGTTGGCCCTGGCTGCCCTGCTGGTGAGGGAGCGGACACCGCTGTCACTGCTCGGCGAGGACTACAACTTCCCGGCGGAGCTGCGCCCCCTCGATCACCTGGACATCCCCTGGTTCTGTCACTACCACGACCCGGTTTACATCCTCGCCGACGACTACCTGAGCAGCTTTGTCAGCGCTCTGTGCCAGCGCTACCCGGCGCTCCGGGATATCGCCCGGCGGCTGGACCACTGGGCCTGGTCCCATGTCGCCCGGCAGCCGCGGGGGCCGGTGCATGCCTAGTTAGCGGGGAGTCAGTCCCTTGCGCCACGCGGGTCGCCGGCTGCGGCGCCAGGCAGCAATCGGGCAGGGTGGGGCTGGGTAACTTCGCTGCATCCGGCTGGAACAGGCCCTGGCGGCTATCCGGCATTGCCGCCGGTAAGTCATAATACACGGCGCTGCTCGCGCACCTGCGCAGTGGAAGAAGCAGTATTCGCGTAGACGTATACAGCCTGAGAAAAGCGTGCAACCGGGCGGCCAGGGCGCGATGGTAGTCAGCCCGGGCGGCGCGAAGCAACGCAAAACATAAGACCAGACACGACCATGGGGCGATTGTACATAGTCAAGCAGGCGCATACGGTGGAGAGCTCCTCCACCGAGGTGCGCTATGCCTTCGTCTCCACCCTGCGCGAGGCCCGCCGGGTCTTTGCCGAGGTCGAGGTCGCCGACGCGGACGCCGCTGCGGCCGCTGTCGGCCCCGCCGATTATGTCCTGTCCATCACCGAGCCGGGGATATTCCTCTCCGGCCACAGTCTCGCCAGCATGCGTGCGCGCCTGGGCCAGCCCGGCGATACCTGCGTGTCCGTGCCCATCCAGCAGTTCGACCTCTCGGGCTGCGAGCCGATCCAGACCCCCAGTGCCTACGGCCTGCTGGAGCGGCAGCTCCTGCAGCGCCTGGCCGAAGTCGCCCCGGAGCCCGGTGCAGGGCACCCCGTGACACTCATGGGCGGCGCCGCTTTCCTGCGCAGCCCGGGCGCTGACAGCGACAGCGCGGCGCCGGCTGTCGGCGGTGTGCACTTCAAATTCAGCGATTACTACGGCTCCGAGCGCCGCGACCTGCTGCCCTTCATCGCCGCCGGTGTGCGCGACGTGCTCGAGATCGGCTGCGCCAGCGGCCGCACCGGCGAGATGCTGCGGCGCGAGCGCGGCTGCCGGGTGACCGGGGTCGAGCCGAACCCGGAGATCGCCGCCTGCGCCCGGGAGCGCCTGGACGCGGTGTTGCAGGGGGAGCTGCAGTCCCTGCACATCGAGGGCAGCTTCGACCTGGTGATCGCCGCCGACGTGCTGGAGCACCAGGGCGACCCGGCGGAATTTCTCCAGCTGATGTGGCGCTGCCTGCGGCCCGGGGGGCAGATCCTCCTGTCCACGCCCAACGTCGGCCACTACAGCCTGGTGCAGGACCTGCTGGCGGGGCGCTGGGATTACGTGCCCCAGGGGCTGCTCTGCGTCACCCACCTGCGCTTCTTTACCCGCCGGACCCTCGAGGACCTGTTCAGCGATTGCGGCTTCGCGCATTACGCCATCCATCCCCAGCCGGTGTCGCAACTGCCGGAGAGATTTGCCTCGCTGGCCACGGCGCTGGAGCTGGACGAGGAGAGCCTGGCGACGCCGGGTTTCTATGTCGTCATCCAGCGGCCGCCGGAAGTGCGCGACGGCGGCCTTTGAATGAAGCTCTGTTTCGTCCTCGATCGACCCGAGCTCGGCGGTGGGGTGAAGGTGGTGTTCCAGCTCGCCGCCATGGCGCAGGCGCTCGGCCACCAGGTGGAGGTGCACGGCATCGGCCCCATGCCCGGATGGGCGAGGGAGTATTTCGCCGGGCGCTACCTCGATCGTGAACTGGAGCCCGCCGGCACGGGTTTCGACCTCGCCATGGGCACCTACTACACCACCCTGGATTACGCCGAGCAGCTGGGGGCCGGGCAGGTCGTGCATTTCTGCCAGGGCTACGAGGGCGATTTCGAGCACCTGGCAGCGGCAAAAGCGCAGATTGAAGCGGTCTACGCGCGGCCGCACCGGCTGCTGACGGTGAACCCCGATCTCGGCAGGCGGCTTGCCCGGCAGTTCGGCAAGGCGTGGCGTTTTGTTCCGCCGCCGGCCGACGGGCTGTTCCACCCGGCAGCGGACAAACCGCCGCGACCCGTGCCGCGGATAGCCATTCCCGGCAATTTCGAAGTCCTCTGGAAAGGGGTTCGCACCTGCCTCGATGCGGTTGTCGAACTGCGGCGGCGGGGCGTGGCCTGCGAGGTCGTGCGCTACTCGCTGCTGCCCCGGTCGGAGCTGGAGTGTTCAATCCTGGCGGACAGCCAGTTTGTATACGCGGCCAGCCCCGCCGAGCTCAGCGCCGACCTGCGCAGCTGCGACCTCCTGCTGCAGGGTTCGACCCGGGCCGAGGGCTTCGGCCTGCCGGCGATGGAAGCCGCGCTGTCCGGCGTGCCGGTCGTCTGTACCGACCTCGCGGCAATGCGTATGCTTGGCATCCCGCGGGAAAACCGGGTGCCGCCGGGGGATAGTCGACGCATGGCCGATGCCGCCGGGCGCCTGCTGGCGAACCGGGCCGCCTGGCGGCGGGCAGGGGAACTTGCCGGGCAGCGGGTGCGATCGCGCTTCGGCCCGGGCGCTGTCTCGGTACGCCTCGCCGCCGCTCTGCTCTGGGCCGCGGGCGAGGCCTAGCCAGTGTTCCGGCCACCGGAAAAAATTATGTCGTTCCACTGCGATCCCGTTTTTGCGCCACCGCTGCCAGCACAGGAGACCCCCGTTTGAAATCAGGCTCACCCGATATCTTCGAGCGCAGTCGCGACCTGGTTCTCTACCTCACCTACACCAACCTGCGCGTGGAATCCTCCCGCTACTACCTCAATTTCCTCTGGTGGATTATCGATCCGCTGTTGATGCTCGCCACCTACTACATCCTGTTCGGGCTGATCATCCAGCACAGCGTGCCGGACTTCATACCCTTCCTGCTGGTGGGGCTGGTCTGCTGGCAGTGGTTTTCCAATTCGGTCTCCCACGCCATGGGCTCCGTCCTCAGCAGCGGCATGCTGATCCGGCAGGTCTATTTTCCCAAGCTGGTCCTGCCGGTCTCGGTACTGCTGGTGGATTTCGTCAAGATCCTCGTGGTCATCGCGGTGCTCCTGGTCTTTGTCTGGAGCTACGGCTTCGCCCCGGGTGTGCACTACCTGGCCCTGCCGCTGGTGATGATGGTGCAGGCTGTGCTGATCTACGGCGTGGCGGTGATGATGGCGGGCCTGGTGCCGCTGCTGCCCGACCTGCGGCTGATCGTCCTGGCCCTGCTGCAACTGAGTTTTTTCCTCTCCGGCGTGCTCTTCCAGCCCACCGACGTGCCGGAGCAGTTCCTCTGGCTGTTCTACCTCAACCCCATGGCGCCGATCATCGAAGCGTGGCGGGCGATCCTGCTTTACGCCGCCTGGCCGCACTGGGGCAATCTCGGCCAGGCGCTGGTGATCGGCGTGGCCTGCTCCCTCGCCGGGAACCTGCTGTTCAGGCAGCTGGACCCGGTCTTCCCCAATATCGTCGAGGAAGGGTGATGCAAGCGCTCGTCGAACTCGAAAATGCTTCCTACCGGGCGCCGCGGCGCCGAGGTCTCTTCGGCCCGGCCCGGCCCGAGATCCTGCAGCAGATCAGTTTCTCGATTTGCGCCGGGGAGTCCATCGCCGTCATCGGCGCCAACGGCTCGGGCAAGACCACGCTGCTGCGCCTGCTCGCGGGGATATACCGGCCGTCTGCCGGCAAGGTGACGAACAGGAGCGCCACGACCTCGATGCTTTCCATCGGCGTCGGTTTCGTGCCCCAGCTCTCCGGCCGCGAGAACGCCATCCTCAGCGGCATCCTGCTCGGCTTCACCCGGCGGCAGGTCGAGTCGCGGATCGCGCAAATCAGGGAATTCTCCGACCTCGGCGCCGCCTTCGAGGCGCCGCTCGCGACCTATTCCTCCGGCATGCGCGCGCGCCTCGGCTTCTCGGTATCCGCCCTGCTGGAGCCGGACCTGCTGTTGATCGACGAGGTCTTCGCCGTGGGCGACAAGGACTTCGTGAAGAAATCCATGGCGGTTATGGAAAACAAGTTCAGGTCCACCCACACCATCGTCATGGTGTCGCACAACCTGCAGCTCATCGGCAGGATCTGCAGCCGGACGCTGTGGATCGACAAGGGGCGCTGCCGCATGGACGGGCCCACGGAGGAGGTGGTGGCGGCCTACCAGGGCACGGCGGAAGCCCCCGTATCCTAAAGGGCCGCAGGCAGGAGCGGGTAGCGGGCCGCCCTACTGCAGGGGCTCGAGGATGAGCATGATCCAGCCCTTGCCCATGGCCCTGAGGTGCATTTCGTCTTTCACCGGGCGCACTTCGCCGTCGACGATGGCGCTGATGCGAAAGCGCTGCTGCAGCAGGCCGAAGAACTGCCCGGTGTAGGCGCCGAAGGTGTACTCCATGAAGATGACCAGCTGCGGGTTGGCCTCGATCAGCCGCCGCATGCCCTTCAGCGCCGCTTCCTCGTGTCCCTCGATATCCAGCTTGACGAGGTCGACGCGGCCAATGCCTTTTTCCTCGCAGTAGTCATCGATGCTGAGGGTCGAGACCGCAATCGGCTCGGAGGGCGAGACGAATTCCGAAGCCACGATGGGCCGCAGTGACGAGCTCCCCCAGAGGTCGTTCTCGCCGTTGAGCATGACCTGTTCGCCGCTGCGGTGGGAGATGGCGGCGGAGGTGACGCGGGCGCGCTCGTTGAGGCCGTTGACGAACAGGCTCTTGCGGATGAAGGGGGCAAAGACCGGGTTGGCATCGAAGAAATGCAGCTCGCCGAAGGGATTGTGCACGCCGGCGACGATGCCGAAAAAGCCGAAGTTGGCGCCGACGTCCAGCACCACCGAATCCTGCTTCACGTAGCGGCGAAACAGCTCGACGATCTCGAACTCCCACAGCCCGCTCATCATCAGGTGGGGGGCGACGCTGAGATCCCGGCGGTCGACATACATCAGCTGGCCGGTGTAGATCCGGGTCAGTACCTCGTTTTCCCCGGTGGCGACGCTCTGCCCGTTCTTGACCAGGTTGATGTAGTGGGCGATGTCAGTCAGTAAGCCCAGTTGCCGTTGCAGGTTCCGCCAGTGGCGCTTGACTGTTCCTAGCATAGAGTTGCTCCAAAGCACGGGCGTAGCGTTCTGCGGAAAACTGTGCTGCCTGGAGTCGCCCACGCTCAGAATGCGCATTCAATTCCCCGGTGTTGTCTTCGCACCAGCGCAGTTTCTCGCTGATGTCCTGTACGTCGTATGGGTCGACGTAGATCGCCGCGTCCCCGCCGACCTCGGGCAGGCTGCTGGTATTGCTGCACAGCACCGGCGTGCCCAGCGACATCGCCTCGAGCACGGGTAAACCGAAGCCCTCGTAGAGGGAAGGGAAACACAGCACTTTGGCGCCGCGGATCAGGTTGATCAGCATGGCGAAGCGCACATAGCCGATGCGCATGACCCTGTCCTCGACCTTAAACTTGCGCGCTTTGAGGTGGACGCGCTGGTGCAGGGCTTCGTCGTAGGAGCCCATGAGGCCCTCCATCCGCCAGCCATCGGGACCGACAATCACCAGCGGCGCGCGGATGCCGCTCGCCAGGAAGGCGTCGATCAGCCGGCCGTGGTTCTTCTTCGGCTCGAAGGCCCCGACCATCAGGTAGTAATTCTTGTATTCCAGGTCGAAAGCGCTTTTCAACAGTTCGGCAACCTGGCTTTCCGGTATGCCGGTGAGGTTCTCCGGCAGTTGCACCGCCTGGTAGGTGTTGACCAGCTTGGGTGCGGCCTGCGCATAGGTTTTGGCGATGTCCCTCAGCGAGAACATGGAGACGGTGCTGATGGTGTCGGCGCGCTCGGCGATCTTGCCCAGCAGCCGGTGGTACAGCGCCTTGTTGTCGCGGGTGGTGTAGGGCAGGCGGATCGGGATGATGTCGTGGATGGTGTAGATGTTGCGGGCGCCAACCGCCTCGATGGGTACCGCGAAGGTCCAGTGGGCGATGTCGATATCGGGCACGTGGATGCGCAGGAAGCGCCCGGTCAGGTAAAAATAGACGTAGGCCAGGTGGTACAGGTTGTCGTAGCTGTAGAAGTGCTGCGCCTGTGGCAGGGTAGCGGCGAACTCCTCGGTGACGACGTGGCGCTTGATCCTGATTTCGATCGGCCGCAGGGGGCGCAGCGGATTTAGGGCCAGTTTCAGCGAGCGCACGGCCTGCCAGAGCACGTGAAAGGTCTTGTCCACGTGGGTGACGAAGGGCGGTTCCTGGTCGAAGAAGCGAATCTCGTTGAGCAACTCGTGCTTGCTGCCGCGCTTCGCCGCGCGGTCGTAGAGACAGCTGACTTCACAGCCCTGGGCCCGGAGGGTGGCCACGAGGTTGCGCGCGTAGGTGGCGATGCCGGTGCCCCTGGCGAGCCCGAGGTTGTAGCCGTCGACCAGGACGCGCTTGTTGTTCAAATTCCACTCGCCGGCGGAGCTGGCTTGCAGGGTTTGCTTGGCGAGGGAATGGTTCAATCTCGGTATGCTTTCAGTATCGCAAAGTCCCGCATCAAAACTGCCGCGACGGGGTCGGGCCGGAAGGCTGGACAGCTGCTGGCCGCCGGGCTTCCGGGCTACACCGGGCTCGCGATATGAACCGGACTCACACTCCTAGGGTTATTGGAATGTACGATAGCGGATTCGAACCTTAGCGTAAACGGAGGGACATGCCGGGGCGGCATTGGCGCCCCGGCTTGCGGCAGGATCTCCGCCGCGTCGGGGTCACACCAGGGTGAAACCCCCGTCCATTACCAGTTCCGTGCCGGTCATGAAGCGCGAGTCGTCGCTGGCGAGGAAGAGGATGCCGGCGCCGATGTCCTCGGGCGCGCCGAGGAAGCCGATGGGGTGCTGGGCCACGAGGCCCGCCATCATGGCTTGCGGGTCATCCTGGCGGTCGACCCAGGCCTGCATCTGGGTGGTGAGGATGTAGCCGGGGTGGATGGAGTTGCAGCGGATGCCGTAGCCGTGCTGGGCGCAGTGCAGGGCGATGGACTTGGTCAGGTAGCGCACGCCACTCTTGCCGGCGGTATAGGACGCCGCGTGGGCCGCCGCGCGGATGCCGTGGATGGAGGAGACGTTGATGATGTTGCCGCCCCGGTCCTTCATCAGTTCGATGGCCAGCTTGGAGCCGATGAACACGCTCTCGAGATTGAGGCGGATCGACTGGCGGAAGTCGTCGAAGCTGATCTCCTCGATATTGCCCGCGCCGGCGCCACCGGCGTTGTTGACCAGGATGTCCAGCCGGCCGTACTTCGCCATCACTTCATCCAGGGTGCTGCGCCAGGCGCTCTCCTCGCGCACGTCGAGGACCACCGCCGAGGCATTGCCGCCGAGGCTCTGCGCGAGGCCCTGCGCCCGCGCCATGTCGATGTCGGTCACGACGACGTGCGCGCCTTCGCCGGCCAGCGCCCGGCAGGCGGCGGCGCCGATACCGTCGGCGCCACCGGTGACTATTGCGACCCTGTCCTGGAGTTTGTTCATCGGGATACCCTTGTTATCTGTCCTGTGGGATACGAGGGGCCGAGACTAGCCGAAGCGCATATAAAAAGCAATCACGATTGACTTTTATGTGTTTGTCCTATAGCGTGCCCGGGTGGCTCGGCGAGCTAGTCGGCTGCACGCGTTGCCCGATCAATAACAACAGGATTCCCCCATGAACCAGAATCGCCAGATTACGTTACTTCGTCACGTACAGGGAAATCCGACCCCCGAACATTTCGGCCAGATCGAGACCCCGATTCCCCAGCCGGGGGAGGGGGAGCTGCTCATTCGCAATCTCTACTTCTCCCTCGAACCGGCCATCCGCGGCTGGCTGGAGGGCAAGGACAACTACTTCGAGGCCATCCCGCTGAACGGCGTGGTGCGCGGGCCGTCGGTGGGGCGGGTGGTGGTATCCAACGACCCGGACTTCGCCGAGGGCGACGTGATCTTCGCCCTCAACCAGTGGGAGGACTACTCGATCTGCTCGAAGGACTCCATCCTCTTCGAGAAGCTGCAGCCCCAGGCCGGGGTGCCGCTGTCCTACTATGTCGGCCCCCTCGGCGGCTCGGGCACCACGGCCTATGTCGGCCTGCACGAGATCGGCCATATCCAGGCCGGCCAGACGGTGGTGGTCAGCGCGGCCGCCGGGGCGACCGGCAGCATGGTCGGGCAGATTGCCCGCATGCGCGGCTGCCGGGTCATCGGCATCGTCGGCAGCGACGACAAGGCCCGGCTGATCGTCGACGAGTTCGGTTTCGACGGCGCGGTCAACTACAACACCTCCGGCGATATCGCGGCGGACGTCATGGAACTGGCACCGGATGGCGTGGATATCTATTTCGACAATGTCGGCGGCCCGGTACTCAACGCCATGCTGCTGGCGATGAAAGTGCAGGGGCGCATCGTCTGCTGCGGAATGATCTCCGACTACAACCGCACCGAGAATCCCAACCCGATCACCAACCTCTGGGAGGTGGTGGCGCGCCAGCTCACCATGCAGGGCTTTTTGCTGTTCACCTACCACGACAAGGTGCCCGCGGCCCAGGCGCAACTGGCGCAGTGGATCGCCGCTGGCGATATCAGGGTGGCGGAGCACATCACCCGGGGCATCGCCAACACGCCGCAGGCTTTCTGCGAGCTGATGTCCGGCAAGACCCGGGGCAAGGCCCTGGTCGAACTCGACCTGCCCGAGGCGCTCTGAACCCGCCCCCGGGCTCGCCAGCCGGGCCCGGCGGCCGGGGCGGGCGACGACACCCGCCGCCGTCTGATTCTTTCTTGCGCCGGTGACAGGCGTGGGATACTCTGGCTGAAAATAATAATTGGTCAGTTATGTCGGTTTGTGTCTCCATCTTCACGGTGAACGGCAGTAGCGACATCTCCGCAAAGTCGCACCCGCAACGTCTTCTCCGAGCGCCCTGCGTTCCCGCACGACGTCATCCTCACCTGTTGCCCACTGTCCGCCAGACGCGAACGCACCCCGTGCGCCCGACATCGACTGCTCTGCCTGAATGTTCCAGTCCGCAGAAAACAGCAGGAGATAATAATGATAGCGATACGTCCCTCCGTCTCGACGCTCATCGGCGCAGCCCTGTTGAGCGCCTACGGCCCGTGGCACGCCCCTGAGGCCCACGGCCAGGTCACCGCGCTCGAGGAAATCATCGTCACCGCCCAGAAGCGGGCGCAGAGTATCCAGGATGTGCCGATTGCGGTTACCGCGCTGAGCGAGGACGTCCTCCAGGCCAACCGGGTCTTCAGCATCGAGGACATCAGCGGCCTGGCGCCCAATGCGCTGGTCCGGCCCACTGCCGGCGGCACCAACATTCCCGAGTTCACCGTGCGCGGGCGCACCAGTACCGGCCTGGTGGCCGGGGCCGACAAGCAGGTGTCGATCTACCTCGACGACGTCTATATCGGCTCTGCCCGCGGCACCATGTTCCAGCTGCCGGACATCACCCGCATCGAGGTGCTGCGCGGCCCGCAGGGCACCCTGTTCGGGCGCAGCGCGACCGCCGGCGCGGTCAGCATCACCACCCGCGACCCGGACGGAGAGTTCGGCTTCCGCCAGGACCTCGGCTTTGGCAGCAACAACCACTTCCGCAGCCGCACCACGGTGGATTCACCCACCTGGGGACCCTTCAGCGCCTATCTCAGCTATGTCACCGAGGAGCGCGACGGCGACGTGGAAACCCTGGCATCGGGGGTGAAGTGGGATCGCACCGCCTTCGGTTTCGGCGTGGACGAGTCGCCGAAACGCCTGCGCGATACGGACACCGAGTCCCTGTTCATCGCCCTGGCCTTCGAGCCCAACGACAGCTTCAAGATGACCTACAAGTACGACACCAGTACCGACACCGGCACGCCGGATGCGCAGGTGCTGAGCTCGGTGACCTCCCAGCTCGACCCGCTGTTCGCCGCGGCGGCGAATGCCGACGAGGTCCGCTCGATCATCACCTACCCCTCGGTCAAGCGGCCCGACAAGGTGCTCGACGCCTATTCCGTCGAGCGCGACCAGGAAGTCTTCGGCCACAGCCTGGTGGCGCTGTGGGAGATCAACGACGACTTCTCGCTGAAGAATGTCACCGCCTACCGCAAGGCCGAGGTCTGGCAGCCCTCGGACATCAGCGGCCTCAGCGGGGTGCAGTTGCCCGGCGGACTCGGCTTCTGCCTGGTCTGCTCCAACGCCTGGTCCCAGGGCGACCAGTTCAGCAACGAGACCCAGCTCAACTACGAGTCGGACTTCCTCACCCTGACCACCGGCCTGCTCTACTACGAGCAGGACGACAAGGTAGGGCCGCCCAACACCGCCGGCACGGTGGCCAACCAGCTGTTCTTCCCGGGTGACAGGGGCTACATCGTCAATGCGGGCAACGAGTCGCGCTATTTCGTCGACACCGAGTCCTACGCCGCCTACGCCCAGGCCGAGTTCCATGTCACCGAGGACATCGACCTCATCCTCGGTTACCGCTGGACCGCTGACGAGCGCCAGACCATCGTCCGCAATGGCACCCGCCCGGATTACAATGACACGGTGTTCGACTACGACGACACGCAGAGCACCTACCTGTTGGGGGTGAACTACGCACTGTCCGAGGACATCCTGCTCTACGGCAAGTACTCCACCGGCTACGTGCCCGGCGGCAAAATCGGCCCGCAGGTGTTCGACAAGGAGGAGGCCCTGTCACTCGAACTGGGCGTCAAGGCCGACTTCCTCAACGGCCGCCTGCGCAGCAACATCGCGCTGTTCGACGTGACCTACGAGAACCCGCAGAACCCGTCCTCCGGCACCATCGTCGCCAACGCCATCGAGGACTTCGAGCCGGAACTGGCGGCGGAGCTGCGCAACTACGGCACGCTGATCGTGCCTCTCGGCGGCGACCAGGAATCCCGCGGGGTGGAGCTGGAGCTGACCGCGCTGCCCCTCGACGGCCTGACCCTCGGCATGGTGCTCGGCTACGTGGATGACAAGTTCACCAGGTTCAGCGACGTCAACGCCTTCTCGGTCGGCGTGCCGGTCTACGGCGGCACCTACCTGCCGGCGCGCAGCCCGGAGTGGAACGGCAACCTCTCCGCCACCTACGAGAGCGCGCCGCTGTTCAATGACGCCTACGTGTTTTTCAACATCACCGGCATCTGGCGCGACGAGCTGCGCTTCGACCCCAACCCGGCGCGCTCGGCGGCGGTGCCCGAGTACGGCATCCTCGAGACCAGCGACGCCGGCTGGATGGTCAATTCGCGACTCGCCCTGCGGCAGATCCAGCTGGGTGACTTCCAGGCGGAAGTCGCCCTGTGGGGCCGCAACCTCACCGACAACGACGATCCCATCTACTCCCTCAACCTGACCGCGGCAGTGACTGCCAACTACATGGAAGAGCGGGTCTACGGCATCGACTTCAGCCTCATGTTCTAGGCCGGCTCAGCGGGCCGGCCCCACCCATACCTGCTGGGCGTTGACGAACTCCAGGATGCCGTGGGGCCCCAGCTCCCGGCCCAGCCCGGAGCGCTTGATGCCGCCGCTGGGCAGGCGCGGGTCGGTCTTGACGATGCCGTTCACCGCCAGCTGGCCGGCCTCGATCCTGCGCGAGACCTCCGCCGCCAGCGCCTCGGCCCGCTCGGGCGCCGTCCACAGGGCGGCGGCGAGGCCGTACTCGCTGTCGTTGGCGATGTCGATCGCCTCCTCCAGGTCTTCCGCGCGCATCACCACCGCCACCGGGCCGAAAGTCTCCTCGCGGCAGGCGGGCATGGTGTTGGTCACGTCCGCCAGCAGGGTCACCGGGTAGAAGTAGCCGGGGCCGGCCAGCGGCTCGCCGCCGAGCAGGCAGCGGGCGCCGGCGGCGATGGTGCCCGCCACCTGGCGGGCGAGGCCGTCGCGCAGGTCGGGCCTGGCGATGGGGCCGATCTGCCTGCTCTCGTCGCGTGGGTCGCCGATGGTCAGCGCGGCCAGGCGCTGGCGCAGTTTCTCCGTGAAGGCCTCGTAGACCGGCGCCTCGACGATGATCCGCTTGGCGGCGATGCAGGACTGCCCGGCGTTGATGGTGCGGGAGAGGGTGAGGGTGTCCGCCGCCCGGTCGAGGTCGGCATCGGCGAGCACGATGGCCGGGTCCGAGCCGCCCAGTTCCAGCACCACCGGCTTGATCTCCGCGGCGGCGATCGCCGCCACCCGCGCCCCCGCCGCGCTCGACCCGGTGAAGGAGACCGCCTGCACCACCGGGTGGCGGATGGCCGCCTCCACCGCCGGGTTCTCCAGCGGCAGGTTCTGCAGGATATTGGCCGGCGCGCCGGCCTCGACGAACAGCCCGGCGATGGCCTCGGCGCAGCCGGGCACGTGGGGGTCGTGTTTCATCAGGCAGGTATTGCCCGCCATCAGCGCCGGGGCGCAGAAGCGGAAGGCCAGCCAGAAGGGCGCGTTCCAGGGCAGGATGCCGAGCACCGGCCCCAGCGGCAGGTGCTGCACGTAACTGTGGCTGGCGTCCGAGGGCAGGTCGATGGGCGCCAGGTACTGCTCGGCGTGCTCGGCGTAGTGGCGGGCGCACCAGGCGGCTTTCTGCACCTCGGCGCGGGCCTCCCTGATCGGCTTGCCCATCTCGTCGGTCATCAGCAGGGCGAGGCGCTCCTCGTCCCCGGCCATGCGCTCGGCCACTGCGCCGAGCACCGCGGCGCGCGCCGCGAAGTCCTGTTCACGCCAGCTCCTGAATGCCGCCGCCGCGGCCTCCATGCGCAGGTTGAGTTCGCTGGCCTCGAGGGCGGGGTGGGCGGCCAGGGCCGCACCGGTGGTCGGGTTGATTGCCTGTAACACGCTCTCAGGCCTCCTTCTTGCCGGATGGGTTGCTGTCGGATTTGCCTTCGCCGCCCACGGCGACAAGCCCCGGCTTGCTGGCGGCCGGCGTGTCCTTCTTGATCACGAAATCCTGCTCCACGTCCTCGAAGAAGGAGCCGCAGCCGTTCTCGGTGATGTAGAAGGTGTCGGAGATGCCGCAGGTCTTGTTGCCCTCGACGGCCCACATCCAGGGGATGACATGGAAGGTGTTGCCCGCCTGCAGCACCCGGCTGTCGCCCTGCTTGAGGCTGATGATGTAGCCCTCGTCCCAGCTCGGCGGGAAGGCGATGCCGATGGAGTAGCCGGAGCGGGTGATCAGCCGCGCGTCGACGTCGTTGTCGGTGATGATGGTGCGCACCAGGTTGTCGACATCGGAGACGGTAAGCCCCGGGCGCAGTTCCTCGCGCACCCGCTGCAGGGCGTGCTTCATGATGTCCTGGGCCTTGTGCATGGCGTCGTTCATCTCGCCGCAGATGGCGGTGCGCATCAGCGCGGTGTGGTAGCGGCGGTAGCAGCCGCCGACCTCGAGGAAGACGTGCTCGCCGGGTTGCACGCTACGCCCCTCCCAGGTGGCGTGGCCGATCATCGTCCGCGGCCCGGAGGTGACGTAGGGCATCACCGCGGGCACCTCGCCGCCGGCGCGGAACATCGCCTCGCAGATGGCGGCGCCGATCTCGTTCTCGGTCACGCCGGGCTGCACCGCGTCCAGCCCCGCCAGCATGCCGGCCCTGGCCGCCACCGCGGCCTTGCGCATCACCTCGATTTCCACCTGGGACTTGGTCGCGCGGCCCTCCTCGACGATGCCGAAGCAGTCCATCAGCCGGCCGTCGGTGAAGGTGGTGTGGATCTGGTCCTGGTGATAGGCGGGCAGGAAGTAGCTGTTGCGCTCGTAGCCGAGGACCTTGCTGGACAGGCCGAACTCGCGCAGGGATTCCACCAGCATCTGCACCGCGTCGCCGGTGTCCGGGTAGGGCCGGGTTCGCTCCACCCAGGTGCGGGCGTGGACGTTGGACTCCTCCAGCTTCCGCGTGACCATGAAGGGCTCGTCTTCCAGCGGCACCACCAGGGCCTGGAAGAAGGAGTAACCGGTGGTCTGGTAGTCGGTGAGGTACATCAGGTTTTCCGGGTCGGTGATGATCACCGCATCCATCAGTCGCTGGGCCATGCGCCGGCGCAGTTCGTCGATACGCCGCTGGTACTCGGCGAAGGGAAAGGTCATGTCATCGCGTTCAATCATGCTGCGGCCTCCAGCTGGGTGTTCACGGCGGCGGCGAAAATCTCCAGTCCCTGCGCCAGTTCCGCATCGCCAATGGTCAGCGGCGGGATCAGTTTCAAGACGCCGCCGCTGACACCGCAGGGGCCGACGATCAGGCCGTGGTCGAAACACTCGCGGGCGATCGCCTTGGACAGGGCGCCGTCGCCGACGTCGAGACCGTGGATCAGGCCCTTGCTGCGCACCGGGAAGTCGCCGAGGGCGCGCAGCGCGCTGTTCACCGTGGCCTCCCGGGCGCGGGTCTGCGCGTTCAGTTCGTCATTCTCGAAATAGCGCAGGGCCTCGCGCCCGGCGACGAAGGACAGGTTCTGCCCGCGGAAGGTGCCGGTGTGTTCCCCGGGCAGCCACCTGGCGTCGTGTTCGGGTTTCACCAGGTTCATGGCCATCGGCGTGCCGAAGCCGCCGATACCCTTGGCCAGGGTGACGATGTCCGGTTCCAGGCCCATGCCGTCGAAGCTGAAATAGTTGCCGGTGCGGCCGCAGCCGACCTGGATGTCGTCGATGATGAACAGCGCGCCGAGGTCGTGGGCGAGATCCTGCACGCCCCTGAGCCACTGCGCGCTGGCGATGCGCACACCGCCCTCGGCCTGGATGGTCTCGACGATGAAGGCCGCCGGCGGGTCGATGCCGCTGGAGGGATTCTCGAAGTCGGCGCGCAGGGCGGCCAGCGAGGCGGCGGTATCCGCGCCCTCGTAGTGGGCGTGTACCACGTTGTTCAGCGGCACGCCGGCGGCGTTGCGGAAGACCTTGTTGGCGGTGCAGGCCAGCGAGCCCAGGGTCATGCCGTGGAAACCCTGGGTGAAGGCGGCGATGTTGGTGCGCCCGGTCACCCGCCGGGCCAGCTTCAGCGCCGCCTCCACGGCGTTGGTGCCGGTGGGCCCCATGAACTGCATCCGGTAGTGCATGTCGCGCGGTTTGAGCACAGTGTCGGCGAAGGCCTGGAGGAATTCCTCCTTGGCACTGCTCGCCATGTCCAGGGTGTGGGTGATGCCGTCGCGCTCGATGTAACTGATGATCGCCTGTTTCATCGCCGGGTTGTTGTGGCCGAAGTTGAGCACCCCGGCGCCGGCGAAAAAGTCGATATAGGAGCGCCCCTGCTGGTCCACCATGGTGGCGTTGGAGGCCGTGTCGAAAACCGTCGGGTAGCTGCGCACGTAACCGCGGATCTCGGATTCCCACTGTTCGAAAACTTTCATTACCTACTCCTTACACATTGCGTGCGTTAGCAGCCCGGATCGCGAGGCGGGCCTGTAAAAACCGGCTATTTATGTGCTTACCCCGCGGGGTCACCAACCGGCATTTGATTCGGGGCGTAATGGTCTTGACCGGATCACGCCGCGATTGTTCAACCGATCCGCCGCGGAGGCAGGCCGGCAAGACGACAGAATGTGCGCGCCACCGGGGCGATGAGCGCATCGTTGAACTGGTAGCGGGGGCTGTGGCAGGGGATGCCGAAACTCTCCCCCTGGGCCATGCCCACCAGGGCGAAGGCCCCGGGTATCTCGTTGAGGTAGTAGCTGAAATCCTCCGAGGCCATGATCGGCAGCGGGATGTCGGCGTGCCATGTTTCCCCCAGCTCCGCGGCCAGTGCTGCGCGGTAGGCCCGGGCCGGAGCGGCGTGGTTCACCGTGGCCTCATAGCGCGGGGTGATCTCGACATTTGCGCTGACGCCGTAACTGTGGGCGGTGTCCTCGCTGATCTGCCGGATCAGGCGGTTGATCGGTTCGCGCAGGCCCGGGCGGCCGAGGCGGATGCTGCCGGCGAGGCGGGCGCTGTCCGGAATCGTGGTGCTGCCGCTGGGGGCGTCGATGCTGGTCACCGCCACGACCGCGGCGTCCTGTGGCGCCAGGCGCTGGGCGATCACCTGCTGCAGGTTGAGCGCGATGGCCGCAGCGGCGGTGACCGGGTTGCGGCACAGTTCGGGCTGGCTGGCGTGGCCGCCGCGGCCGCTGACGCTGATCTCGAAGGTGCCATTGCCGGACATGACCGCGCCGTCGGGGCAGGCGGCCTGGCCGAAGGGAATCGCCGGCCAGTTGTGCCAGCCGTAGATGAACTCGACCCCTTCCAGCGCGCCGTCGCTGATCATCTCCCGGGCGCCGTGGCCGCCTTCCTCCGCCGGCTGGAACAGCAGCGACACCGGGCCGGGGAGCTCCGCCTCGCGCTGCTTGAGCAGGGCGGCCGCCGCCCACAGCGTGGCGGTGTGGCCGTCGTGGCCGCAGGCGTGCATGCAGCCGGGGTTTGCGGACTGGTAGTCGAGGCCGGTCGCCTCCTCGATCGGCAGGGCGTCGATGTCCGCGCGCAGGGCGATGTGCTTGCCGGTGGCAGCGGGGGCGAGGGTGGCGACGGTGCCGTGGCGGGCGCAGCTGCGCCAGGGGATATCGAGTCGGTCGAGCGCGTTGCGGATGAGCTGAGCCGTGTTCTGCTCCTGCCAGGTCAGCTCGGGAAGTTGGTGCAGGTTGTGGCGGAATGTCAGGGCTTCGTCGAGGATGCTCGACCAGGTCACCTGCATGTAACTACTCGCTCTCCAGGGTGAATTTTCAGTCGGTCTGGCTTTACCCTAGTGCGAACGCCCGTGGATTACAACCCGCAGGCGCCGCTGGCGCGGCGCCATGTGACGCTCAGGCGTGGCCGAATTTCTGGGTAATGATGCGGAACGAGGCGCTGCCATAGTTGAAGGGGCGCCACTCGTCTTCCTCCTGGGCGAGGCGGTCGGCGACGATGAAAAACACCTTCGGGTTGTAGCCGAGCCCGAGGTGGCTGCCGAAAACGCGGATATTCTCCGCCTGTGCGGAGGTGTCGGTGACGCAGGCCTGCCAGTTCACGATGCCGTCGAAACGCGAGTAGATCGCAGTTGCCGGCACCGCGGGCGGGCGGGCGATTTTCTGCAGGAATTCCGGGTGCTCCAGCTGGCCGCTCATGCGCTGGTAGAGGCGGTCGGCCGTGGAGCGATGGGGAAAGCGCACCGGCGAGCCGAGGGTGATCACCGAGCGCAGCTTTTCCGGCACCTCGTGGGCGATCACCCGGGCGTAGACCCCGCCGAGGCTCCAGCCGAGCAGGGTGGGCTTGCGCCCGTTGCGCTCGGTGATGTCGTCGATACGACGAATGATGGCCTGTTCCATGTGGCCGACGGGGCCGAGGTTCACCCCCTGGCGCCAGTCGTAGACCTTGTAGCCGAGCATCGCCACCAGCCAGCGCAGGTGCAGGGTGGAGGCCTTGTCGGCCATGAAGCCGGGCAGCACCAGCACCGGGTGGCCGTCGCCTTTCGGCAGGCAGCGGGAGAAGGGCAGGGCGGAAAAGCCCATGTAGCACTCCGGCAGCGCGCGCAGTTCCATCAGGACCTTGAGCAGGCCGGGGGGCGCGTGGGCGTGGTGGGGGGTCGGCATGGGTTTCGTCTGGCGGAACAACGGCAGCTTCGGCAGTTCAAAGCCGCATCTTAAGCGGAGAAAAACTCCCCGGTCAATAAAAACAGACTAGAATGTATGTGTTTGGCGGGCGCTGGTCCGGTGGCAAGGGTGTGCTTGTGGCGCAGGGCTTCGGTTTCTCCGGAAAGTCCCTAAAATTTAACAAACAAGTGTGCTTGTTTTAATAGAACCGGGGTGTTAGGCTGCGCCAAACTGAGTGGGGCACCCCGGTTTGGCGCCCCTTGAATAATAATCACCAAGAGTACGCAGCCATGACTAAACTGAAGCCTTTCCACCTCTCACTCCTGGCCATGGGCAGTGCCGCGCTGTTGGCGCCGCTGGGTCCCCTGGCCCTGGCACAGGACGCCGCGGCCCCGCCCTCCGGTGGCCTTGAAGAAGTTATGGTCACGGCGCGCAAGCGCGAGGAGAGCATGCAGGATGCGCCGCTGACGGTGAGCGCCATCTCCCAGGACCGCATCGAGAAGTTCGACGTCACCAGCCTGGAGAAAATCGCTGCGCTGACGCCGCAGTTCTTCGTCGGCCGCGCCTCCAACGGCTCCGGCGCGCAGATGACCATGCGCGGTATCGGCTCCAGCTCCACCAGTATCGGCATCGAGCAGTCGGTGGCGGTGATTGTCGATGGCGTTTACTACGGCCAGGGCCGGGTGCTCAACGAGGGCATGTTCGACATGGCCCAGATCGAACTGCTCAAGGGCCCGCAGTCGCTGTTCTTCGGCAAGAACGCCACTGCCGGGGTGGTCTCGCTGACCACCCGCAAGCCGACCGAGAGCTTCGAGGCCGAGGGCAAGATCGGCTACGAGTTCGAGTCCGAGCAGATGCGCTACGAGGGCTTCGTCTCCGGGCCGATCACCGACACCATCGGCGCCCGCTTCGCCGCCCGCTACAGCGACCAGGACGGCGGCTGGTTCGAGAACAAGTCGAAGGTGCAGCCCTACGACGCTTTTGACGTCGCCACCGGCAATGTGATTTCCGACATCGCCCCGGCGGACAACCGCGACGCCCCGGGCGAGGAGGAACTGGTCGCCCGCCTGACCCTGGACTGGGATCCCACCGAGGACCTCGCCCTGGTCTTCACGGCGGCGAGCACCGACGCCGAGGTGCGCCAGTCCTCCTGGAACTACACCGCCTTCAACTGCCCTGGCGGTGTCGGCGGCCTGAACCCGGACCTCAAGTGCGGCGACAACTTCGTCATCACCCAGAACCGCATGCCCTCCCTGCTGGCTAACTCGCTGCCCCACGCGAAGCGCAACGGCGACCTCTACAACGAGTACGAGTCCTACTCGCTGACCCTGAACGCCGAGTACAGCATGGACAACTTCACCCTGACGTCCATCACCAACTACCAGGACAACTCGAACAAGTTCGGCCTCTCCGGCGACTTCCAGTCGATTCCCACGGCGACCTTCGCCACCGAGGAAAACACCTGGAACGCCTTCTCCGAGGAGCTGCGCCTGGCCTCCGACTTCGACGGCGGCCTGAACTTCATGGTCGGCATCCTCTACCAGGAAACCGAGCGCACCTTCGACCAGTGGGTATCGACCGCCGGCCTGGCCAACACCGCGGCGCCGGACCCGAGCCTGGTCTATGTCGCCTCGCAGAAGACGAGCTTCACCGACGGCGAGACCATCTCGCCCTTCTTCGAGGTGACCTGGGACCTCAGCGACACCCTGACTGTCAGCGGCGGCGCCCGCTACTCCGACGAGACCAAAGACTCGGAGTTCGTGCACCCCTACAACAACCCGGGCCTCGGCGGTATCTGGCGCACCAACGAGGTCGTGGTGGGCGACCAGAGCTTCGAGGAGTGGTCGCCCGAGGCCACCCTGAGCTGGCAGGCGACCGACGAAATCATGGCCTATGTGGCCTACAAGACGGCCTACAAGTCCGGCGGCTTCTCCAACAGCGGCATTTATTCCGCCGACTTCGCCGGCGGTTCGCCCTCGGACTTCATCTTCGACCCGGAGACCGCGGAGGGCTTCGAGGCGGGTATCAAGACCACCCTGCTGGACAACCAGCTGCGCCTGAATGCCACGGTCTACAGCTATGAGTACGACGACCTGCAGGTGGACTTCTTCAACTCGCCCACCTTCGCCTTCATCACCCTCAACGCGGGCAAGGCGACCACCGAGGGCTTCGAGGTGGATGCCGAGTACGCGCCCTTCAGCTGGGGCGGGCTGACCCTGCGCGGTTCGCTGGCCTACAACCAGGCGGAGTACGACGACTTCATCGCGCCGTGCTGGGCCGGCCAGACCGCGGCCCAGGGCTGCAACAACACGGTGCCCGGCACCAACGGCACCCCGGGCCAGGACATCTCCGGCGAGAGCACGGCAATGGCGCCCGAGTGGTCGGCCTCCTTCGGCCTCAACTACGACGGCTACTTCGGCGATGGCTGGGGCTACGGCTTCGCCCTCGACGGCCTCTACAGCGACGACTACAACGCCTCCGCCTTCGCCAACCCGAACGCCGCGCGCGACTCCTATACCACGCTCAATGCCAACGTTTACCTGGCTGGCAGCGACGGCTTCTGGCAGGTGGAGTTGACGGGCAAGAACCTGACTGACGAGCACATCGTCTCCGGCGTGGTGGACGGGCCGAGCACGGGTATTTCGGGCGAGCCCTACGCGGACCAGATGGGCTTTACCTCCCTGCCGCGCACAGTGGCCCTGCAGTTGACGCTGCGTTTCGACTGATTGGAGCAATAGCCGGATATGAGCAGCGGGCAATCTACAGCGATCGAGGGCGCGGTCTACCGCGACTGCACCCTGGCAGAGGTCGCGGCCGAGAAAGCGCGGGTACAGCCCGGCGAGATCGCCGTCTACCTCGAGAACGGCGAGCACCTGAGCTTCGGTGCGGCCTTCGCCGAGGCGCAGAGCCTCGCCGCGGCGCTCGCCGCGCGCGGGCTGCGGGCCGGCGATGTGCTCAGCTTCCAGTTGCCCAACTGGCGCGAGGCGGTGGTGATCGACATCGCCGCCTCCCTGCTCGGCCTGGTGATCAACCCGATTATCCCGATCTACCGCGACCGCGAGGTCGCCTTCATCCTCGCCGATACCGCGGCGAAAGCGCTGTTCATCCCCGCGTCCTACCGCGGCTTTGATTTCGCCGCCATGGTCGAGGGCCTGCGCGCGGACCTGCCGGCGCTGGAGAGCGTGGTCGTGGTGAGGAGCGAGGCTGCCCCGGCGGGCACGATATCCTACGAGTCACTGCTCGCCAGCGGGGCCGGGCAGTCCGTGAGCCCGGCGCCGGTCGACCCGGACGCGGTCAAGATCATCATGTACACCTCGGGCACCACCGGCCGGCCGAAAGCCGTGCGCCACAGCCACAACACCCTGGCCCGCGCGCTGGACAACGAGCTCGAGGCCTGGGGCCTGGGAGAGGGCGACGTCATGCTGATGCCCTCGCCGGTCACCCATATCACCGGCTTCGTCAACGGCATCGAACTGCCGTTCTTTTCCGCCGCGAAGACCGGCTTCATGGAGCGCTGGGAAGCGGGCCTGGCGGTGGAGCTGATCCAGCGCTGGCAGGCCACCGCCTGCATCAGCGCCACGCCCTTCCTGCAGGAACTGGTGCAGGTCGCCGGCGAGCGGGGGCTGGGCCTGCCGAGCCTGCGTTTCTTTGCCTGTGGCGGCGCCTCGGTGCCGCCGGAGCTGATCCGCCAGACCCACCGCGTGCTCGACAAGTGCCGCGCCTTCCGCGTCTACGGCAGCACCGAGGCGCCGCTGGTCAGCGTCGGCTTTCTCGCGCCGCAGGAGGAAGACCTCGCCGCCGAGACCGACGGCCGCCGCTTCAACTGGGACGTGCGCGTGGTCGACGACGACGGCAATGTCCTGCCCCAGGGCAGCGACGGCGAACTGCAGGTGCGCGGCCCGGCCATGATGCTCGGCTACGGCGACCCGGCGCAGACCCGCGAGGTGATGACCGACGACGGCTGGTTCCGCACCGGCGATATCGGCCACCTCACCCCGGAACAGGCCATCGTCATCACCGATCGCAAGAAGGACATCATCATCCGCGGCGGTGAGAACCTCAGCGCCCGGGAGATCGAGGAAGTGCTCTACGCCCACCCGGCGATTGTCGAAGCGGCGGCGGTGGCCATGCCCCACGCCCGCCTGGGCGAGGGCGTATGTGCCTGCCTGGTACTCAACCCGGGGAGTGGCGGACTCTCCCTGGAAGAACTCAAACCCTTCCTTGCCGATTGCAAGCTGGCCAAGCAGAAGTGGCCGGAACGGCTGGAAATCCTCGACGAACTGCCGAAGACGGCCTCCGGCAAGGTGCGCAAGGACGTATTGCGCAAGCAGGTCCGCGAGAAAATGGAAGCCCAGGGCTGAGAGACGGAAGCATGAACTACGACAATTTTCGCCAGGAAGTCCGCGACTTCCTGCAACAGGCGCTGACGCCCGAGCTGCGCCAGGCGGGCCGCCTGATGACCAGCGTCTTCGCCGACTTCGAGGCCACCATGCAGTGGCACCGCATCCTGCATGAGAAGGGCTGGGTCGCCGCCGACTGGCCGGTGGAGTACGGCGGCACCGGCTGGGACATCAACCAGCGCTACATCTTCCAGGAAGAGTGCAAGCTCGCCGGCGCGCCGGGACTGCTGCCCATGGGCCTGCAGATGCTCGGGCCGATGCTGATCCGCTACGGCACCGATGAGCAGAAGGCCCACTACCTGCCGCGGCTGCTCTCCGGCGAGGATGTCTGGTGCCAGGGTTACTCGGAGCCGGGCTCCGGTTCCGACCTCGCTTCGCTGAAGACCAGCGCGGTGGCGGACGGTGACGACTACCTCATCAACGGCTCGAAGATCTGGACCAGCTACGCCCAGTTCGCCAACCGGATCTTCTGCCTGGTGCGCACCTCGAAGGAGGGCAAGCCCCAGGCCGGCATCAGCTTCGTGCTGGTGGACATGGCCACCCCGGGCATTACCGTGGAGCCGATCATCGGCCTCGACGGCCGCGCCGAGCAGTGCCAGGTCTTCTTCGACGACGTGCGCGTGCCGATCGCCAACCGGGTCGGCGAGGAGAACCAGGGCTGGACGGTGGCCAAGTACCTGCTGGAGTTCGAGCGCGGTGGCCACAACTTCACCACCGACCTGAAAAAGCAGCTCGCCCGCCTGCGCCAGCAGGGTGAGTCGGAAATCGGTCCCGGTGGCAGCGCGATGCTGCAGGACGCCGCGACCCGCCAGCGGCTCGCCGAACTCGAGGTGGAAGCGCTGGCGCTGGAATGCACGGAACTGCGGATCAAGGGCGCACTGACCACGGGCGCCAATCCCGGAGCGCTGTCGTCGATGGTCAAGGTTGTCGGCACCGAACTGGGCCAGCGCCTGAGCGAACTGGGCCTGGACCTGCTCGGCCCGGAAGTGGCGCGTTACCAGCCAGCGGCGATGGAACCGGATTTCGATGGCGAAGTGATTGGCCCGGACTACGCGCTCACCAGCATGGCTGAGTACATCAACCACCGGGCCACCACCATTTACGGTGGTACCGCCGAGATCCAGCGCGACATCATCGCCAAGCATGTCCTCGATCTCTGATACCGCGACTACAGGAGTGAACGGCTGATGCATATCGAATTCAGCGATGAACAGAACATGCTGCGCGAAAGCGTGGCCCGCTATCTCGTGGATAACTACGACTTCGAGGAGCGCCGGAAAACCGCCAGCGAGGCGCCGGGCTTCAGCCCCGCGCACTGGCAGCAGTTCGCGGAGATGGGCTGGCTGGCCATGCCCCTGCCGGAAGACCATGGCGGCTTCGGCTTTGGCGCCATCGAACTGATGCTGCTGGCCGAGGAACTGGGCCGCAACCTGGTGCTCGAACCCTATCTCGAGACCGTCGTGGTCGCCGCGGGGCTGCTGCAGCGCGGCGCCTCGGCCGAGCTCGCCGAGCGCTGCCTGCCGGCCATCGCCGAGGGCACCCTGCAGTGCGCCTTCGCCCACGCCGAGCCCGGTGCGCTGGCCTCTGCCCACAACGTGCAGTGCCTGGCACAGCCGGCCGTCGACGGCGGCTACCTGCTGAGCGGGGAAAAGGCCGTGGTGGCCAATGGCCCCAACGCGGGGGTAATCCTGGTCAGCGCGAAAGTAGCCGGCGGCAAGGGGCTGTCCCTGTTCGCGGTGGACGCGGACATGGCCGGGATCGAGCGGCGCGACTACGCCACCTGGGACGGGCGCCGCGCCTGCGACCTGGTGTTGCGTGAAGTTTCCGTGCCCGCCTCGGCGCTGGTCGGCGGGGCCGGCAAGGCCCAGGCGCTGATCGAGGCAGTGGCCGACATGGCGGTGCTTTTTGCCTGTGCCGAAAGTGTCGGCGCCATGGCCTCGCTGCTCGATCGCACCCGCGACTACACCGCCCAGCGCATCCAGTTCGGCAAATCCCTGTCGAGTTTCCAGGTGCTGCGCCATCGCATGGCGGACATGTATATGGAGAGCGAGCTGTGCCGCTCCCTGCTCTGGGCCGCCGCCCAGGGGCTCGACCGGCAGTCAGCCGACGCCCGCCGCCTGGTCTCCGCACTCAAGGTGCGCACGGTGAAGGCCGCGCGCTTCGTCAGCCAGAACGCGATCCAGCTGCACGGCGGCATCGCCATGACCGACGAACTGCCCGTCGGCCACTACTTCAAGCGCCTCGCCCTGCTCGAACACCAGTTCGGCACCCGCGACGAGCACCTGCGGCGCTTTAGCAGCGCCGCCTGATTTTCCCCGTACGATTCCACTTCCAGACGGAATAAAGGGGTCAGAGTCGAGACTCTGACCCCTTTATTCCCTCCGGCCATCCATGGCCTCCCGCGGTGTACCGCCCATCCGTGGGCATGCACCGCTCCGGCCATCCATGGCCTCCCGCGGTGTACCGCCCATCCATGGGCATAAAAAAGCCGCGGCGGGTGCCGCGGCAAACACTTCCCTGGATGGGTGGGAAGTAGGGGGTGTCAGAACTGGACCCGCTTGGTGTAACCGCCGTCGATCACCAGGTTGGCGCCGGTGGTGTACTTCGAGGCGGGGCTGGCGAGGAAGACCACCGAGGGGGCGACCTCGTCGGGGCTGCCGAAGCGGCCCAGGGCGAAGCTGCCCAGGGTGGCCTCGTAGAGCTCGGGCATGGCCTCCTCGATCACCGACCAGTTGCCGCCGGGGAACTTGATCGGGCCGGGTGACACCGTATTGACGCGGATGCCCAGCGGGCCCCAGGCCTGGCTCAATTGCGAACCGTAGGTGATCAGCGCCGCCTTCAGCGCGTTGAAGGCCTGCGGCACGAGGAAGGTTTCCACCGCCGCGGTGCTCGACATCAGGATGACCGAGGCCGCGTCGGATTTTTCCAGGAAGGGCTGCAGGGCCTCGCAGCCGGCGACGCAGCATTTCACGTCCACGTTGTAGGTCAGGTCCCAGTCACCGGTGCCGCCGGAACCGGAGGAGCTGATGTTGTGGACGAAGATGTCCACCCCGCCAAGCTGGTCCGCGGCCCTGGTCAGCCAGGCGGCATAGCCCTCGGCGTCGGTGACCTCGAAGGCCTCGGCGACCACCTTGCCGCCGTGCTTTGCCAGCGCGGCGCGGGTCTCCTCGACCTGCTCGGGGTTGCGCGAGAAGAAGGCGACATCGGCGCCCTCCTGTGCGAACAGTTCCAGCGCCGCCCGGCCGAGGCCGCGGCTGCCGCCGGTGAGTATGACTTTCTTGCCTTTCAGTCCGAGATCCATGGTTGTTCCTCCAGTTAGTTCGTTCTTGTCAATAAAGAGCTGTCAGTAATCGATCAGGCGCTTTGCGCCGCGGCTTTTGCCCTGTCGCGGGCGGCGGCGGTTGCGTCATCCACCGGCTCGATGGCCCAGCGCAGGCCGCGGCGCAGCAATTCGTAAAACACCGGCTGGTCCCAGGCGCAGCGGTCCACCGTCGGCCAGTAGTCCAGCAGGGGTTGCATGTCGTAGTGATGCCGGCAGTGGCCGAGGGTGAGGTAGAGCACCGCACCCTCGCCCACCTCGTGGATGTAGAACACCGCGTGGCGGGCCTTTTCCCACTGGTTCTCGACAAAGCCCGGGGCGTCGCCGCCGAATTCGGTGTCGAGCAGCACGTGCAGGTCGCCGTAGGTGCGCATCAGGTACTGTTCGTCGGTGCTGTCGAAGGGCTCGATACCCTTCACCAGGGGGTGCTCCGGGTCCGCCACTTCCACCCGGTAGGGGGCGATGGGCGGGTGGGAGCGGAACATCGAGCCGAGGGTTTCCATGAACAGCGGCGCCCAGTCCGGGGTGCCGTACTGGCCGTCGGACATCAGGCGGATGACCGAATTGGTGCCGTGCAGGGCGTACCAGCGGCCGCCGTTTTTCACCCAGTCGCGCAGGGCTTCCTGCACTTCCAGTGGCGGCACCACGTTGCAGGTGTAGGTGACCAGGAAGTCCGCCGCCTGGATGGCGGCGAGGTTGCTGTAGTCCTCGAACACCCGCACGCGGATGCGCTCGTCCTCCGCCAGCAGCTTGAGCAGTTCCAGCCGGGCGAAATCGATGTCGTGCCAGACGCCGCCGGCGATCAGGACGCAGTCGATGCGCCCGGCGCGATTGTCGTGCTTGCTCATGCCCCTGTCTCCCGCGCTGCTCATGCCTGCAGGTACTTGTCGAGGGTCTGGTGCAGGTGGCGGATACGGCTCTCCTGGTAGCTGCCGAGACTCACCGCGCCCTTGGCGGAAGCCTTCATGCCCTTTTGCACCGCGCCCATGTTGCTGTCGTCCTGGTCGAACACCGGGCCCAGGGCGCCGAGTTCCTCGGCGGCGGCGAAGGGCTGGTCGGCGGGGATGACGTGCACCGGGACCGCAGCCGGGCGCTCGCTGCCTTTCGGGTAGCGGAACAGCAGCATGATGTCGAAGATGCAGCTGTCCGGGTCGTCGCCGTTGGGAATGAAGCGGTAGACGATGTTGCCGTGGTAGCCGATCCAGATCTGGAAGTTGGGGAACAGGCTGTAGAGGATGGCGTCCTCCAGCTCCGCCATGGTGGCGTCGGAGAAATCCTCGCCGGCGGTCTGCTCGAAGATTTCCCGGTTCATGTTGGCCACGTACTTGCGCGCGGTGAGGTCGTCGGGCATTTCCACGCCCTCGTCGCTGTCCTTGGCCATGCGCCCGGAGAGCTTGAGGATGTCGCGCATGACGTCTTCCTCGGTGATCTCCGACAGGTGCGGGCTGGGTACGCCCATCGGCGTCACCGAGCGGCTGATGTTGTCGCCGAAGGTGTCGTACTGGGAGTTGGCGTCGCCGGTGAAAGTGAGGATCTGGCGGTGGGTCTCCACGGTGTGGAAGGACTCCATGAAGGCTTCCGCGCCGACTTTCCAGTTGCACTGCACCACCCGCTGCACGTGGATGCCCTTGTAGTAATCCTGCAGCGGGAAGCGGGCGAAGTGCTCCGGCAGCACGCCCAGGTAGTCCTCGAAGGGCTGCGCGTTCTCGTCGAAGTTGATAAACACGAAGCCGCCCCAGGTGGCGACCTGGACCTCGGGCAGGTTCATGTCCTGCTTTTCGGTCAGGTGGCTGAAGTCCCAGGCGCAGGGAATGCTCTTGAATGCACCGTCCAGGCCCCAGGTGGCGCCGTGGAAGGGGCAGCGGAATTCGCTGACGCTGCCGCCCTCGTCGCGCAGCAGGCGGCCGCGGTGCAGGCAGGAGTTGATCAGGCCGCGGATCTCGTTCTCCGCGCTGCGCACGATGATCACCGACTGGTCGATGATGTCGTAGACGTGGTGGTCGCCGACCTCGGGGATGTCCTCCTCGCGGCAGGCCATCTGCCAGGCCTTCGGCCACAGCTTTTCCTTCTCTGCATTGTGGAATTCGCGCGCTATGTAGCGCTCCACCGGCAGGTCCTCGTCGCCCATGTCGGGGTTGGTGTTCTCCCGCAGGTAGGCGGGTACCGGAACCTCTTCCAGGTCGAGGAGATCCTGGAAGGAGGTGCCGGGACAGCGTGCGTCGCCGCCCTGCTGGCGTGGTTTTGCTGCTTCGTTCATCGTGCTCACCTCTGTCGTTATTGCTTGCGCGAGCCCTGTGGAATCACGCGCTTATGATGTTCACTCCACTGATGCCCGGCGCCCCGTACACGTGGGTGTAGCCGACCTGCGGCTTGCCCTGCACCTGCCGCGCGCCGCCCTCGCCGCGCAACTGGACGCAGACCTCGTAGACCTGGCGCAGGCCGGAGGCGCCGACCGGCTCGCCGTTGGCGAGGCAGCCGCCGTCGGTGTTCACCGGCAGCCGCCCGTCGATACGGGTGGCGCCCTCGCGCAGCAGTTTTTCCTGCTCGCCGTGGGCGCAGAAACCGTTCTCCGCCATGTGGATGATCTCGGTGCCGCTGTCGGTGTCCTGCAGTTGCAGTACGTGCATGTCCTCCGGGCCGAGGCCGGCCAGTTCGAAGGCCGCGCGGGAGGCGGTCACCGTCGGCGAGTCGTTGACCCGCGGCGCCTGGGACGGGCTGAACACCTCGAAGCTGCCGTAGTGGCGCGAGCGCACCGCGGCCGCCTTGATATACAGGGGTTTGCTGGTGAACTGCTTCGCCACCTTCGCGTTGCACAGGACCAGCGCGGCGCCGCCCTCGGCGGGGCTGCAGAACATGTACTTGCGCAGCGGGTCGCTGACCATCATCGAATTGGCGATCTCCTCGTAGGAGAGCGCCGTGGTGCGCCAGGCCGTGGGGGTCAGGGAACCGTTGTAGAAGGCTTTCTCGGCCACCCGCACCAGGGCGTCGTTGGAAATGCCGTAGTCGTGCATGTAGCGCTGGATCTTCATGGCGAAGAACTGGGTGGTCAGCATCATGCCGGTCTCGCCGTACCAGTCGCCGAGGCCCCAGTCTTTCGGCTGCGGGTTGAAGGCGCCGCGGGGGTGCTTGTCGAAACCGACCACCACGCCGAGGTCGTACTCGCCGGACTTGATCGCGGTGTAGGCGGCGTGCAGGGAGCTGCCGCCGGTGGCGCAGCCGTTCCAGATGTTGGTGAACTGCAGGCCGGTGAGGCCGAGTTCGTTGACCAGGGCGTCGGCGTTGCCGGCGTCCTGGCTGCCGCCGTAGGCGAACTGCATCTGCTTCCAGTCGGCGCCGGCGTCGGCCAGAGCCGCGCGCACCGCCGCCGCGCCCTGTTGCTGGCCGCTCATGCCGTCACTGCGGCCGAAGCGGTGCAGGCCGATACCGATGATTGCTACGTCCATCTCAGTGGCCCTCCCCGGCGGCCTTGAAACTGAAGGCCATCAGCTGCCTGCCGGCCTCGTCGGTGCGGAAGGGTTCGATGACCAGTTGCATGGGCATGCCGATGCGCAGTTCCTCCGCGGTGTTTTCGTGCAGGCGCGTCTCGACCCGCAGGCCGCCGGGCATCTCCACGTAGCCGACGCCGTAGGGGCGGAAGTTCTCCGCGGTCTCGTCGCTGGCATAGGGGGTCTTCGGCATGAAGCTCTGGATGGTCCAGGTCCACAGGGTGCCGCGGTCGCCGAGCTCGACGATCTCGGTGTCCTGGCCGCTGCAGCTGCGGCAGTCGGGCTGGGCGGGGAAGGCGTACTCGCCGCAGCGGCGGCAGCGGCTGCCCAGCAGCTGGGGCCGGTCCGCGGGCCAGGTGAACAGGCCCTCCTGGATTGGCAGTTGTTCCGCCATCTGTCGCTCCTAGTGGTTCAGCGCCTCGCCCCAGGCGTCGAGCACGGACTCGTGCATCGCCTCGGACAGGGTCGGGTGCGGGAATATCGCGTGTTTCAGTTCAGCCTCGGTGGCCTCCATGCCCCGGGCCAGCGCAAAGCCCTGGATCTGTTCGGTGACTTCCGGGCCGGTCATGTGCGCGCCGAGCAGTTCCCCGGTCGACGCGTCGAAAACGGTCTTGACGAAGCCGGCGGCCTCGCCGATGGCCAGCGCCTTGCCGTTGGCGGCCAGGTCGAAGCGGCCGACGCGAATCTCGCGGCCGCTCTCGCGGGCGGCGCTCTCGCTCAGGCCGACACTGGCGACCTGGGGCCGGCAGTAGGTGCAGCCGGGTACATGGCTCTTGTCCAGCGGCTTCACCCCGGCCACGCCGGCGATCTTCTCCACGCAGATCACCGCCTCGTGGCTGGCCTTGTGCGCCAGCCAGGGCGGGCCGGCGATGTCGCCGATGGCGTAGAGGCCGACCACGTTGGTGCGGCAGTACTCGTCGGTGGCGATGAAGCCGCGGTCGAGTTTCACCCCGAGGGCCTCGAGACCGAGGCCGTCGAGGTTGCCGCCGATGCCGACGGCGAGGATCACCCGGTCGAACTGCAGTTCGCGGGTTTCACCGTTGCTGTTCAGGGTGGCGCTTACGCCATTGCCTGCGGGACGTACGCCCTCGACTTTCGCCCCGGTGTGGATGGTCATGCCGCGCGCGCGAAAGGCCTTGTCGACAAAGGCGGAGACGTCGGCGTCCTCGACCGGCAGGATGCGCGGCAGCGCCTCCACCAGGGTGACCTCGCTGCCGAGGTCGTTGTAGAGGCTGGCGAACTCGACACCGATGGCGCCGGCGCCGATGATCAGCAGCTTCTGCGGCAGGGCCTTCGGCGTCATCGCCTCGCGGGCGCTCCACACCAGTTCGCCGTCGAAGGGAATGCCGGGCAGGTCGCGGGCGTGGGCGCCGGTGGCGAGCACGATGTGCGCCGCTTCGATGGTCGTGCTGCCCTTGCCGGTAGCGACTTCCAGCTGGCACTTGCCGCTGACGCGGGCGTTGCCCTCGATCACCGTGACATTGTGCTTGCGCATCAGCCAGGCGATGCCGCCGGAGAGCTTGTCCGCCACGCCGCGGCTGTGGCCGACCAGTTTGGCCAGGTCGACACTGCTGTTTTCCACCCGGATGCCGAACTGCTCGCCCAGCTTGAGCTGGTGGAACAATTCCGCCCCGCGCAGCAGCGCCTTGGTCGGGATGCAGCCCCAGTTGAGGCAGACCCCGCCGAGGCGCTCGCGCTCGACGATGGCGGTGCGAAAGCCCAGTTGCGAGGCGCGCACCGCGGCGATGTAGCCGCCGGGGCCGCTGCCTACCACTACCAGGTCGAATTTCTCGGCCATTGCTCGCTCCTAACCCAGCATGGTGCCGGGCTCCTCGAGGAAGCCCTTGAGCGCGGCCATGAAGCGGGCGGCCACGGCGCCGTCGATGATGCGGTGGTCGCTGGACAGGGACAGGCTGACCACGGTCGCCGCCTGCCAGCTGCCGTCGCGCCACACCGGGCGCGGTTCCCCGGCGCCCACCGCGAGGATGGCGCACTGGGGCGGGTTGATGATGGCGTCGAACTGCTTGACCCCGAACATGCCGAGGTTGGAGACACTGAAGGTGCCGCCCTGGAATTCCTCCGCCTGCAGCCGGCCGAGTTTGGCCCGGGTGGCGAGGTCGCGCACCTCGTTGGAGATCGCGACCAGGCCTTTTTTGTTGGCGCCGCGCACGATGGGGGTGATCAGGCCGTCGTCGAGGGCCACCGCCACGGCGATGTCGGCGTCGCTGAAATAGCGCACCTGCTCGCCGTCGAACTGCACGTTGACCTCGGGCACCCGGACCAGCGCACTGGCGCAGGCCTTGATGATGAAGTCGTTGACGGAAATCTTCGCCTCGCTGTGGGCATTGTTGAGTGCCGTGCGCAGGGCCAGCAGGGCGTCCAGTTGCGCGTCCACCTGCACCCGGAAGTGGGGGGCGGTCTGCTTGGACTGCTGCAGGCGGGCGGCGATGGTCTTGCGCATGCCGCTGAGCGGGCGCTCCTCGAAGGCCGGGGCACTTTCGGCTGGGCTGCTCGCTGCCGGGACAATGCTCGCCCTGCCGTTGAGCGCCGCGCGGGCCTCGACGTCGGCCTTGCAGACCCGGCCGCGGCTGCCGCTGCTGCGACAGTCGTTGAGGTTGACGCCCAGCTCGAGGGCCAGCCGGCGCGCCACCGGGGTGGCGGCGACCGCGCTGTCGTCCGCGGCCGCGGCACTGCCGCTGGCGGGGGAGGGGGCAAGCAGGCTGCCACCGGCGGCCGCTACCGCGGCTTCCAGGTCGGCCTTGCTGACCCGGCCGTGGGGGCCGCTGGCGGGAATATTGTTCAGGTTGACGCCGTAGTGGGCCGCCAGCCTGCGGGCCACCGGTGAGGCGGCCACGGCGCTGTCATCGGGACCGTCGGCGAGGGCGGCGAGGCCGCCGTTCGCTGCGGGTGCCGGGGCAGGTGCTGCGGCTGGGGCCGCTTCGGCCACCGCCTGCACAATCGGCGCGGCTGCGGGAGCTGGAGCTGCCGCCGCTGTCTCTGCGGGCGCCGGCGCGGCTTCGACAGCGCCGCCGAACTGGCCGACAAAAGCCTCGATGTCCGCCTCGGCGGTACCCGCCGGGGCGAGTACCCCGAGCACCGCACCCACCGGCAGGTTGTCACCCGGACTGGCAATGATGCGTTGCAGCACGCCGGAGGCCGTCGCCGTCACCGTGTTGACGATCTTGCTGGTCTCCACATCGACCAGGTCATCGCCCTCGGCGACTTCGGCGCCGACGGCGACATACCATTCGCCGACCAGGCCCTCGGTCATTTCCATGCCCCACTTGGGCATGGTGATGGTCTGTATCTGGCCGCTCATGCTCACGCTCCCAGTACGTCACGCACGGCCTGTTCGATGCGCGCCTCGCTGGGGATGTAGGCATCCTCCAGGGAGGGCGCGAAGGGCACCGGCGTGTGCGGCGGGGTGACCTTGCGGATCGGCGCGCGCAGGGCGCCGAAGGCCCGCTCCGCGACGATGCTGGAGATATCCGCGGCCATGCCGCAGCGGTCGTTGGCCTCGTCGACGATGACCAGCCGGCCGCTCAGCTCGACGCTCTCGAGGATGGCTTCATCGTCCATCGGCGACACCGTGCGCGGGTCGATGACGTCGATATGGATCCCTTCCTTGGCCAGCTTGTCGGCCACGGCGATGGCTTTCGGCACCATGGCCGAGATCGCCACCACGGTGGCGTCGGAGCCCTGGCGGGGGAAGGCCGCCTCGCCGAAGGGGATGGTGTAGGGGGCGTCGGGGACCTCGCACTTGGCGTCGTAGAGGCACTTGTGCTCGAGGAAGATCACCGGGTCGTCGTCGCGGATGGCGCTGATCATCAGGCCCTTGGCGTCGTAGGCGTTGCTCGGCATCACCACCTTGAGGCCGGCGACGTGCACCACCATCGGGTGCAGCATGTTGGAGTGCTGGGCCCCGGCGCGCATGCCGGCGCCGACCGTGGCGCGGATCACCATCGGCGTCTTCGCCTTGCCGCCGAACATGTAGCGGAACTTGGCGGCCTGGTTGAAGATCTGGTCGAAGCAGACGCCGATGAAGTCGAAGAACATCAGTTCGGCGACCGGGCGCAGGCCGGTGTTGGCGGCGCCGGCAGCGGCGCCGATGATGGCCGACTCGCTGATCGGGGTGTCGATGACGCGCTCGCGTCCAAACCGGGGCATCAGGCCCTTGGTCACGCCGAACACGCCGCCGTAGGCGTCGTCCTCGCCGGAGCAGCCGGCACCGCCGGAGACCTCCTCGCCGAGGACGATGACGGTGGGGTCGCGCTCCATTTCCTGGTGGAGGGCCTCGTTAATGGCTTCGCGGAAGGTTTTTACCGAGGATGCCGCCTGGTCGACGACGTTCACGGCCTTTTGTGGCTGGTTCATGGTGGCCTCCCTCAGTAGGAACAGTAGACGTCGGTGGTGAGTTCGGAGACCGCGGGCATGGGTGATGCCAGGCCTTCCTCCACGGCGCGTTCGATCAGCGCGGCGACTTCCCCGTCGACGCTGTCCAGCTGTTCGGCCTTGAGCCAGCCCTCGCCGGTCACCCGCTCGCGGAAGAAGTTCAGGCAGTCGCGATCCTTGCGCAGCTGGGCGATCTCGCCCTTGGCGCGGTAGCGCTGGGGGTCGCCGATGAAATGGCCGCTGAAGCGGATGATGTCCGCTTCCAGGGCGCTCGGGCCGCCGCCCTCACGGGCCCGCTGCACGGCCTTCGCGGTGGCTTCGTAGACGGCGAAGAAGTCTGCGCCGTCGACCTTCTCGGCGGGCATGCCGAAGGCCGCGGTGCGGCTGGTGATATCGCGGCTGCCCACGGCGTAGTCGGCGCCGGTGCCCTCGCCGTAGCCGTTGTTCTCGAACACGAAGAGGTGCGGCAATTGCAGCACCACGGCGAGGTTGAGGGCCTCCATTACCGTGCCCTGGTTGGAGGAGCCGTCGCCGTTGAAGGACACCGCCACCTTGCCGGTTTTCAGGGTCTTGGCGCTGAGCGCGGCGCCGTTGCACAGGGGCGGGCCGCCGCCGACGATGGCGTTGGCACCGAGCATGCCCTTGTCGATATCGGCGATGTGCATGGAGCCGCCCTTGCCCTTACAGAGGCCGTCGGCCTTGCCCATGATCTCCTTCATCATGCCGATCACGTCGCAGCCCTTGGCGATGCAGTGGCCGTGGCCGCGGTGGGTGCTACCGATGATGTCGGCGTCGTCGAGGTTCATGCAGACGCCGAGGGCGATGGCCTCCTGGCCGTCGTAGACATGGACGAAGCCGGGGATATTGCCGGCTTCAAACTCGCGGGTGACCCGCTCCTCGAACAGGCGGATGGTCTTCATGCCGCGGTAGGCTCGCAGGAGGAATTCGGGGCTGTAGGACATTGCTGCCTCCGGATTTGGCGTTATGGTTTTGATCCGGACTGAATATAGTGACCATGCATAAAAAAAGCAAGCATGTTTGTTTAGATACAGGATGGTTTTTTTACGTTATGATCTGTCCCAGCCCCGACCGGAGACCCGGGGGCACCCGCAGTATCAGGCTGGTATCAGGAGAGAACAGGCATGGCAGTGGCTAAAAAGACAAGCAGGGCGAAGGGCACCCGCACCCAGCGCAGGGGCGACGGCTGGCAGGCGGAGAAGAGCGCGCTGACCCGCAAGGCGATCCTCGACGCGGCCATCGAGTGCCTGGTGGAGCGCGGCTACAGCCAGACCACCACGGCGATGATCGCCGACCAGGCCGGAGTCTCCCGCGGCGCCATGATGCACCACTTCCCCTCCCGCTTCCTGGTCATCCGCGCGGTGATCGACTACCTGCACGAGAAGCGCCTGGACGAGTACAAGACACTGATGGCCGGGATCGACAACCCGGAATCCAGCCTTACCCGGGACGCCATCAGGAAGTCCGTGGAGTCGGCCTGGCGCTATGTCAACCTGCCTTCTTTTGTCGCCTATCAGGAACTGCTGTTTGCCGCGCGCACGGATCCGGAGCTCAATACGGAGCTGCAGCGCACGGAGAAGGATGTGGAGAAGCTCTTCCTGGAAACGGTGAAGCAGACTTTCCCCCACTGGGAAAAACTCAATGTGCTGGAGCTGGCCAACGACCTGGTCCAGTTCACCATGCGCGGCATGGCCCTGAGCCACATGGCCACCCGCAAGCAGGCGCGGGCGACGCGGATGATCGAGCAGATCACCGACCAGCTGGAAGCGCTGTACCACCGGGCGGCAGAAGGTAAGCTTTGAGACCCTGCGCCGCCTTCCAACAGGTGAGTCCTTGGTCGAGGGCCGGTAATAGACCCTGAAAGAATCCTGGAGTGGTGCTTTGTGCGCCGAGCGTGAGACGGCAGCTGCCTGCTGGAACACGCCAAACAGCGTACATCCATGTACAGGCTCAATCGGCGACGTCCTGTCGCCTCATGGTTCCAGCAGGCAGCTGCCGTCTCACGCTCTACCCGCGGTGCTGCGTTCTATTTACAGTTAGTGCCAGCGCCCATCAATCCGTGACGCCTGGGATGATGCTTCAGCGGGTAGGCCCTCCAACACTGGTTCAGTGAGCAGCCTATGTGGCATGCCTGGCGCTTCACTATTACGACCGCCAGGCCAACCCCACCAGATTGACAACAAAGACAGCTCACAACCCTTGCGAAAAATAAAAACATTCTGTACTGTTTGCAAAAATATAAAGCTGCCCGAGGCAGCCTGCGAGGTACAGACATGGGTCGTCTCGACGGCAAGATCGCTTCCATCATCGGCGCCGCCGGTGCCGGCAACATGGGCCAGGTGATCGCCCGCCGCTTTGCGCAGGAGGGCGCCAGGGTAGTGGTTTCCGGCCGCAACGCAGAGCCGCTGGCACAGCTGGCCGAGGAGATCGGCGGCGACTGGGTCGAGTGCGACCTGTGCAGCCGGGATTCGGTCAACACCCTGTTCGACACCATCGTCGAGCGCCACGGGCGGGTGGATATCGCCGTCAACGCCACCGGCTGGGGCCTGCTCAAGGCCACCGAGGAGACCACCGAGGAGGAGCTCGAGCGCATCGTCGACCTGCAGTTCAAGGGGCCTTTCTACTGGCTGCAGAAGCTGATCCGGGTGATGTCGCCGACCGGCGGCTCGATCATCCAGATCTCCTCCGCCACGGCGAAGATCATGCTCGACAACCACGCCGCCTACATGGGCACCAAGGCGGGCATCGACCACATCATCCGCACCGTTGCCAACGAGTACGGCGAGCGCGGCATCCGCGCCAACTCCATTTCCCCCGGCCTCACCGACACGCCGATGACCGCCGACGCGGTGCAGAGCGAGTCCCTGCGCGAGACCTTCCGCCGCTGCTACCCGCTGGGCCGCTACGGCACCAGCGAGGACATCGCCGCGGCGGCGGTCTTCCTCGCCTCGGACGAGTGCTTCATGACCGGCGAGAACCTGCAGGTCAACGGCGGGCTCTGCCTGCGCCGCAACCCGCGCGCCCACGAACTGATGGAGGCGGCGATCGCCGCCGGGGAAATTCCGGCTAACTAACCCGGGCAGCCGACACCGGCCTGCCCAATTCAATCGCACAGGAGAATAAGAGAATGGCCCGACTGGAAGGAAAAGTATGTCTGGTGACCGGGGCGGCATCCAACCCCGGCCTCGGTTATGCCACGGTACAACTGTTTGCCCGCGAGGGGGCGAAACTGGTGATCAGCGATATCGACGAGGCCGGCCTCGCCGCCTGCGCCGATGCCGCGCGCGAAGCCGGCGCCGAGGTGCTGGCCTTCCGCCAGGACGTCACCAGCGAGGAGGGTTGGGACAACGCCGTCGACCGCGCCCTGGAGCAGTTCGGTCGCCTCGACGTGCTGGTCAACAACGCCGGCATCGCCGTGCTGAAACCGCTGGAGGAATTCAGCCTGCAGGACTACGAACGGCAGATGGCGGTCAACATGACCAGCGTGTTCCTCGGCAGTCGCGCCGCGGCGCGGGCGATGCGCAAGACCGGCGGCGGCTCCATCGTCAACATGTCCTCGGTGGCCGGCCTCGTCGGCGTGCCGGGCGTGTCCGCCTACGCCGCCAGCAAGGGCGGGGTGCGCCTGTTCAGCAAGACTATCGCCATCGAGTACGCCCGCCAGAACATCCGCTGCAACAGCGTGCACCCGGGGCTGATCGACACCAACATGCAGCAGGTGGCCCAGCGCGACAACCCGGGGCAATACGATGTGCTGAATGAGTCGGTACCCGTGGGACGCATGGGCCGGCCTGAGGAAGTGGCCCAGTGTGTGCTCTTCCTGGCTTCGGATGATTCTTCCTATGTCACCGGAACCGAACTGGTGGTGGATGGAGGGCTGGTGGCCCAGTAGGCGTACCGGTTGCCTGGTACTTGCCCACCGCCAGGAGGTGGGCAATTTGCCAGCCGCGAAGCTCAAACCCTGAATCTCGCGCCATCGGTAGAGCGTGAGCCGGAACTTCCCTGCTGGAACCGTGTGGCGACAGGACGTCGCCACCCCGAGCCTGCACATGGATGTGCGCTTTTTGGCGTGTTCCAGCAGGGAAGTTGCGGTTCGCGCTCGGCAGCGAATCTCGCCTATCCGCGATCCGGTCCAGACATTCTCGCCAGCTAGAAACCCTGCTCAGCCAATAACCTGCGCCGGGTCATCCGCATCCAGCAACTCCTGGATCTCGAACACATTGCCGTCCGGGTCGCGCCCGTAAGTCGCCCGCACACTGCCGAAATCCTGCGGCGGCGCATGGAAGTGCGTCCCCAGGGCGACCAGTCGGTCATAGACCGCCTGGATATCCGTCACATCCAGGCACAGGTGAGTGTGGCCGTGGTTGCAGACCGGCCGCTGCGGGTCCATCGGCGCGGGCCGCGGCGAATGGAACTCGAACAGCTCCAGGCAGAGATTGCCCAGTTTGAGCATCACCTGCCGCGCCGAACTGTCCTTCAGCCCCATCACCGCGTCGATCTGTGCCGTGCCGACCGGCCACTCCACCTGGCCCAGTTCCTCGAAGCCGATCAGGTCGCGGTAGAAAGCCAGCATCGGTTCCAGGCGCGGCGTGGAAATCGCCACGTGGTGCACGCCGCGAATCATGCCCGCCTGTCCTCCCGGGCGAGGTATTTGTCCAGCGTCTGGTGCAGCTGGCGCACCCGGCTCTCCTGGTAGTTGCCCAGGGTTTCGCCCTGTTTCACGCTGGACTTGAAGCCGCGCTGCTGGGCGATCAGGTTGCCGGTGTCCTGGTCGTAGATGGTGGCCAGGCCCGGGTCGAAGCCGGGCACCGCGTGGAAGGACTGGTCGAAGTCCAGGTCCACCGGTTCCGCCGGGTCCGGCCGCTCGCCCGAGGCGGGCAGGGGCTGCAGGTAGAGCAGATCGAAGAGCGTGCTGTCCGGGTCGCTGCCGATGGGGCGGAAGCGGTAGACCATGGGAAACAGCAGCGAGGGGAACAGGCAGGTGTTGGGGAACAGGCTGTACTCGATGGCGTCGATGGTCTCGCTGACGCTCAGGGCGGAGAAGTCGCGCCCATAGGCCGCGCCGAGGGTCTGCTTGAGATAGTCGGCGAAGACCTCCCGGGCGCGGCCGCCCTCGGGCACCTTGAGACCGCTGTCCGCCCCGTGCACGCCCTCGACCACACCCTCGGCCATCAGTGCGTCGAGGGTCTGTTGTTCGCTCTGCGGTTCGCGGATGTGCGGGCTGGGAAAGCCCACCAGGTGGACGAAGCGCGAGACGTTGTCGCCGTAGGTGTCGTACTGGGTGTTGGCATCGCCTACCGTGGGGATGCCCTGGGGGTGGGTTTCCAGTACATGGTAGGACTCGAGGAAGGCTTCCAGGCAGGCCTTCCAGTTGGCCGGCAGCTTCTTGCGCACGTGCAGGGCGACGAACTTGTCGGACAGGTCCCAGTGGGCGAAGTGCCCCGGCAGGACGCCGAGGAAATCACTGAGCGGCCCCGCCTCGCGGTCGAAGTTGATGAACACGAAGCCACCCCAGGTCTCGACCAGCAGTTCCGGCAGGCGGAAGCTGGCCTCCTCGACATGGGGGAAGTCCCAGCGGCAGGGTACGTCCACCAGTTCGCCCTCCAGCGACCAGGTGAAGCCGTGGAAGGGGCAGCGCAGCTGCTGGCTGCAGCCGCTGCTGCCCTCCGGCTTGAGCTGGGTGCCGCGGTGCAGGCAGGCGTTGGGGTAGGCCTTGATCGCGCCGCTGTCGCAGCGCACCAGCAGCACCGAGTGCTCGCAGATCTCGTAGGTGGTGTAGTCGCCGGGCTCCGGGATGTCCTCCTCGCGGCAGGCCCACTGCCAGGTTTTCAGCCACATCTGCTCGACCTCGCGCTGGAAGAACTCCCGCGAGGTGTAGCGGGAGAAGGCGATATCGGCATCGCCGAGGAACGTCGAGGATTCCTCCAGGATGTGGGCCGGGGCACCGCCGCGGTCGGCGGCGATGATGTCGCGGGTGCTGGGGCCGGGGCAGCGGGCCGCGCCGGGCTGCTGCAGGGGTGACGGGTTGGCGCTCATTATTCGAAGTCCTCGTCCGGTTGGAGACCGCCGCCGCAGCCTTCCGGCAGCGAGCGGCGAAGGAGAATCAGCCAGCTTCGAAACTAGCACCAACACATAATAAAAACAAGCAAGACTGTGTTTTTATGGTAGTATGCGGATACCGGACAATAATCCCATAACAGGAGGAATACCCATGCCACATACCGGCCCACTCGAAGACCGCGAACTCATCCGCGAACTGCTGGAGCGCTACTGCGACGCCGTCAACCAGCGCGATGCCCTTGCCTGGGGCGCCACCTGGGCGGAGGACGCCGACTGGGAACTGCCCCACCTGGAAGTGAACATCTCCGGCCGCGCCGCCATCGTCGACGCCTGGAAGGAAGCCATGGAAATGTTCCCCTTCGTCAACATGATGGCCCAGGCCGGCAGCATCGAGGTCGACGGCGAGCGCGCCGTGATGCGCAGCTACACCGCCGAAGTCGCCGTGCTACAGGACGGCAAGGAAATCCGCCCGCGCGGCGAGTACAAGGATATCTGCGTGAAGCAGAACGGGGAGTGGCTGTTCGCCCAGCGCAGGTTCAGTGTCCTGCACGGGGAGTAGGTAGCATCCAGCGGTAGGGGAGGGGGTACGCTTCGCCAGTACCCCCTTCCGGAACCTTGCTCCAGAAGTAGAGCGTGAGACGGCACCTGCCTGCTGGAACCATGAGGCGACAGGACGTCGCCGATTGAGCCTGCACATGGATGTGCGCTGTTTGGCGTGTTCCAGCAGGCAGGTGCCGTTTCACGCTCGGCGACCGAAGCACCGCGAAACTCAAAGCGGCGCTCGAATAAGCGCCGCTGAAGTACGTGCCGCTGAAGCAGGCGCCGCGAGAAAAACCCCTTAGACTCCCGGCAGGCCCGCCGTCGCCCCACCATCGATAACCAGCTCCGCGCCAGTCACGAACTGCGCCGCATCCGAAGCCAGGTAAACCAGCAAGGCCACCACTTCCTCACAGCGCCCCAGCCGCCCCACCGCCGCGACATTTTCCAGCATGTGCCGGGCCGCATCCGGGTCCGGCGCGCTGGCGATGGCGCCCTGGATCAGCGGCGTCTCGATGACCCCGGGGTGAATCGAGTTGCAGCGGATATTGAGACGTTTGTGCGCACAGTGTACCGCCACCGACTTGGCCAGCAGGCGCAGCGCACCCTTGGTAGTGGAGTAAGTAACATCCCCCGCCAGGGCGAGAATCCCGTTCATCGAACTGTTCAGCACGATGGAACCGCCGGAACCGCCGGGATTGTCCTTCATCAGGGCGATGGCGTTCTGGCAGGTGAGCATGCTGCCGGTGAGGTTGACGTCGACGATGCGGCGCCAGGCATCCAGTTCGACCGTTTCGATATCGCTGTCGCCGTCGTTGATACCGGCGTTGGCGAAGGCGAGGTCGAGGCGGCCCATGCGGCTGCGGATAGTCTCGCTGACTTCCTGCCAGCCCTCGGCGTCCTGCACCCGGTGGCGGACGAACACGGCGCCGGTCTCGGCACAGATCTGCTCAGCCGCCTGCGTGTTGCCGCCGGTGAAAACCACCCTGGCACCCTCGGCGACGAGGCCGCGAACCGCCGCCGCGCCAATGCCGTTGGTACCGCCGGTGACCAGTGCCACCTTGTTATCTAATTGTCCCATTTCAGCTCCTTATCGCTCAGCCCGCCTTGCAGTAACGGACTGCCCGCGCATGAATGGCGTTTTGTTGTGACGGAGAAGCTTAATCGCTAATCAATAAAAAAGCAAACAGGCTTGACTTTTATTTTTGCGGCGCATAATCTGCGTCCAATCAAGGCATTAACCGCCATAACAATTGCAATAAAAACAGCCGGTCCAAGGTCGGTGCGAGCGCCCCAGGCGCCACTGCCCGCGGGCCCGGAGAGAGATCACCGCCCCATGCCGACTATCGACATCCACCACGACTGCGCCGCCGAGCCCCAGGCCATCTGGGAGCTGATCGCGGACTTCGCCGATATCGAGGCCTGGTGGCCCAGCGACGGCGCAGTGCGCATCGAGCGCGTGGTGGTCGAGGGCGAGGGCATCGGCACCACCCGCCACATCTACAACGCCGGCATGCCGGCCCCGGTGAGCGAGCGCCTCGACCTGCTCGACCGGGAATCCCTGACCTGGCGCCTGTCCATCGTCGGCGAGCGCCCGGCGGGCATTCGCCGTTACCACGCCAGGGGCCGGCTGTCGCCGCTGCCCGGGCGCGCCTGCCGCATCAGCTACCTCGGCGAGTTCGAGGCGGAGCCGGGTCGCGAGGCAGAGGCGCGGGAGTTCCTCCTCGGCGCCTACCAATTGATGTTCAACGGCCTCGAGCAGGCCGCGTCGCGCGGCAAACACAGCGCTGCGCAGCTTCAACAGCCCGCTTCGCGGGATTGAGCCGGGAGCCGGACACACACCGATACCCCTACCACTCCAGGAGATAAACAAGATGATTGCGATAATTGCCCGCGTGGAAATCAACCCGAAGGACGCCGACCGCTACGTCGAACTGGCCCAGGCGCTGGTCGAGCCGACCCGCGAGGAAAAGGGCTGCGAGGTCTACGGCATGTCCCGGGACATCTGCGAGCCCAATGTGGTCTGGATCAGCGAGCAGTGGGAAACCCAGGAGGATCTCGACAACCACCTGCAGATGCCGCACATCAAGGACTTCCTCGAGAAGACTCACGACCTCGACGTCATCGCCATGGACGACCGCCAGTACATGTACACCTCATGGGCGCCGGTAGTGCTGCCGGAGTAAGCCGGGTTACAGTGCAGCGACAATAACAAGGGAGATTCAGCATGGGCATGGCGGAACGCTACAACCGGCTGGTCGGGCAGATGCTCGAGCACGTCGAAGGCAAGGGCACCGACGAGGCGGAGGGCGTGATGCGCGTGCCCTCCAGCAACTATACCGACCCCGGGCGCTGGCAGCGGGAAATGGACCTGGTGTTCAGGCGCCTGCCGGTGATGGTGGGGCTGTCGGTGGAGATACCCGAGCCGGGTGACTTCAAGACCATCGAGATGCTCGGCATGCCGCTGCTGGTCACCCGGGTGAAGGACGGCGGCGTGCGGGTGATGCTCAATGTCTGCAGCCACCGCGCCATGACCCTGACCACCGAGCCCTGCGGCCACCGCAAGCTGTTCACCTGCCCCTATCACAGCTGGTCATTCGACGGTGAAGGTAATCTGCGCGGCATCGCCGACGCGGACAAGTTCGGCGAGGTCGACAAGTCGCAACTCGGCCTGACCCAGCTGCCTGCCTACGAGCGCGGCGGGCTGATCTTCAGCGTCCTCGACCCGGCGGCGAAGGATGTCGATTTCGACGGCTTCCTCGGCGGCATGATCGAGGACATCGAGGAAAAAAGCTTCGGTGACTGGTACTACTGCGGCCAGCGGACGATGAACGGCGCCAACTGGAAGGTGGCCTACGACGGCTACCTCGAGGGCTACCACTTCGCCGCGGCGCACCCGGAGACCATCCACCCGCGCACCTATTCCAACATCATGCAGTTCGAGGCCTTCGGGCCCCACGTCATGATCGGCTTCCCCCAGCGCAGTATCGACAAGCTGCGCGGGGTCCCCGAGTCGGAGTGGTGGCAGCACGAGAACGACGGCTACGACTTCGTCCGCACCATCTTCCCCAACGTGTCGATTTTCGTCGCACCGGAGATCACCTCGGTGTCCCAGCTGATTCCCGGCCCGACGGTGCGTGAGAACCGCACCATCGTCTACTTCCTGCACCGCGAGCACCCCGCCGATGCGCAGGCCGCGGCGGACCTGGAGCAGATGGTCGACTGGCTGGCCGGTGTCATCGATCGCGAGGACTACCAGGTCGGCCTGCAGGTACAGCGCGGGCTGGAGTCCGGCGCCCACGGCGAGGTGGTGTTCGGCCGCAACGAGCGCGGCAACCAGTACTTCCACCGCTGGCTGGAGTACTACCTGGCGGACGACCCCGACGCCCCGGTACCGCAGCTGTGAACCTGCTCTGGCAGGGCGCGGCGAGCGCGGAAAATTTCCCCGAGCAGGAGCAGACGATGAGCAACTTCCAACGGCTTTTCCCGGCAGAGGAACTGGCCAGCAACAAGAATCGTGCGGTCGATGTCGGCGGCGTCAGCGTGCTGGTGTGCAACGCCGGCGGCGAGTTCTACGCGGTGAAAAACCTCTGCACCCACCAGGCCTCGCCGCTGGAGGGGGGGCGCATCCGCAACTGCTATATCTCCTGCCCACTGCACGGGGCGCGCTTCAACCTCAAGGACGGCTCCACCGTGGGCCAGCTGACCCAGACTCCCATCACCACCTTCCCGCTGCGCGTCGTCGACGGCCATATCGAGGTGGCGGTCGACTGATTGCGGCCCCGGTTTCACCGGGGCCCTTATCCCGCCATGGCCACCCGCCCCGCGACCCGGCCGAAGTAGGAGCCGGGCCCGAGGCTCATGCCGCTGGCATAGCTCTTGCCGCTTTTCGGAATATGCGCCGCGCAGGCCCCGGCGGCGAACAGCCCCGGGATGGCCGCGCCGCGGCTGTCGAGCACCCGTGAGTCGCGGTCGGTCTTCAGGCCGCCGAGGGTGATGAACAGGTAGCTGGAGCGGTCGAAGGAAATGTCGAAGGCCGCCCAGGGGCCTTCATCGAGGGGTTTCAGCCAGTCCGGGTGTTTGTGGAACTGCAAATCGCAGCCCTCCCGCGCATGGCGATTGTAGTCGTCGAGGGTGCGGCACAGCGCCCCTGCGGGCAGCTCCAGCCGCTGCTCCATTTCCGCGACACTCTCGAAGCCATCCACCAGCTGGTGGCGGGCGGTCTCGATTTCCGGGTAGGCGAAGATCTCGGCATCGACGATCAGCCAGGCGCGCTGCCCGGGCTGCTCGGAGATGAAGGCGCCGAGGCGGCCGTGGTAGCTGTCCTCGGCGACGAAGCGCCGCCCTGCGCTGTTGACCACGATGCCCTTGATCAGCTGCCCGGGCGGGTAGATCGAGGCGGTAGCGATGACCCCGGACATCGCGTCGGTTTGCGCCCCCGCGCTTGTACCGAGTTTGATGCCGGAGCCATCACTATAGGCGCCCCCAAGCGGTTCGCAGGTCTCGGTGTACTCCGGCCAGTGCTCGCGCACCATGGGCAGGTTCATGGAGAAGCCGCCGCTGGCCAGCACCACCCCGCGGCGGGCGCGGTAGTGGCGCAGCTGGCCCTGCTGGCGGGACTGTACACCGCAGATGCGTCCCTCGGCGTCGCGCAGCAGCGCCGTCACCTGGGAGTCGAATTCGGAGCGCACGTCGGCCTCTGCACAGCGTGCGATCAGTGCGTCCATGGCGGCGCCGCCGGGGCTCTCGCCGGCCTGCGCCACCTGGTGGCCGCGGGGCACCGGCCGGGCGATCTCCCGGTAGGGCCAGACTTTTTCGTTGCCGGTGCTGATCAGGCCTTCGGTACTGAGCAGGAACACCGCCTTGTCCTTGTAGTAGCTGCGCTCGAAGGGAATGCCCTGGGCTTCCAGCCAGTTGAAGTGCTCGACGTTGTCGGCGCAGTAGCGCTGCACCAGGTCGGCGTCCTCGCTGCCCATGCTGGCGAGCATGAAGCGGTACATGTTGTCGGCGCTGTCGTCGAAGCCGCAGGCCTGCTGCACCGCGGTGCCGCCGCCGAGATAGAAGATGCCCGAGGACAGCGCGCTGGCCCCGCCACCGGCGCTGGAGCGCTCGAGCACCAGTGCGTCGCCGCCGGCGCGGCGGGCTTCCAGCGCGGCGCAGGCGCCAGCGATGCCGTAGCCGATGACCAGTACATCGCATTCGTCGTGAAATTCGTCGACCCCGGCGGCGTCGATAATTGCCTGTTGCATGGCAGTCTGTCCCTTCGTTTACAGCCCGATATCGCCGGCGGAGTGAATACTGGCCAGCTCGCGGTGGACGATGCGCCAGCCCTCTGCTCTGCGCTGCAGGCGGTCACGGTATTCGCCCCACACCGTGAGCAACTCGCCGCTGTAGTCACCCTTGCCGACGTGGATCGCCTGCAGGTAGCAGCGCGCCTCGGCGCTGTCGCCGTCGACGGCGATACGTACGCTGCCGATGAAATGCTGGGTGGGGCCGCAGCGCTCGAGCACGTTCACCATCAGGCCCTTGATCGCCTCGATGCCGTTGAAATGGCCGATGCCCTCGTAGTGGCTGGTGGCGTCGGCGGTGAATACCGCATCGAGGGCGTCGTAGTCGCGCCGGTCGAGTGACTCGGCGTAGAGCATGAGGACCCGCTGGATATCTGATTCGTCGATAAGTCGCTGCATTGTTATTCCTCTTTTCGCCGGGCTGCGGGGCGTCGCTGATTCTCGTGCAAGCGCGGTCTTGGCCCGCAGGCTGGGGCACAGTCTAGGGCTGCAAATAAAAAACGTCAATGATGGTTTTAATATTGGCAAGGCTGTGCCAGAATGATTTCTCGCAACGCATACCGGCCAGCTGCGACTGGGAAATAAGAAGTGGATGCAGCGACGCGAGCACATTTGCGGGCTGTGAGCAGCTACCCGCGAGCGCGTCATCCCCGTCTTCCCGCAGTGCCTGGCGACCAGGCCGGCCGCGAACCCTACAGCTGATACGAAGAGGAAATACACATGGCTGGCAGACTGGAAGGAAAGTCGGTGGTTATTCTCGGTGTCTCGGACGAGCGCAGCATGGGCGCGGCGACCGCGCGGCGCTTTGCCGCCGAGGGCGCCAATCTCATCCTGGCCTCGCGCCGCGCCGAGCGCGTGGCCGATATCGCCGGGGCGCTCGGCGCGCGCGCCATGGCCTGCGATATCACCGACGAGGAACAACTCTCGGCCCTCGCCGACGCCGCGGTGGCGGCCTACGGCAAGCTCGATGCGGCGCTGAACTTTTCCGGCGTGGATGCCCAGTCCAGCGTCGCGGAATGCACCCGGGAAATGCTCCAGCAGGCCTGCGACGTGCACCTGATCGGCACCGCCCTGTTCATCAAGCAGATGGCGGCGCGGATGACGGACGGCGGCTCGATCGTCACTACCTCCTCCCAGGCGACCATACTCGCGCCGCCGGGACTGGCTGTTTACTCCGGCACCAAGAAAGGCGCCGACCAGATCGTGCGGGTGGCAGCGGTGGAGTACGGGCCGCAGAAAATTCGCATCAATTCCCTGTCGCCGGGTTTCACCCCCAGCGCGATGACCGCCGGCTACCTGGAGATCCCCAGTATCGAGCCGGCCTTCCTCAAGGAGATTCCCCTCGGCCGCCTGCCGCAGCCGGAGGACATGGCCAACGCCGCCCTGTGGCTGGCTTCCGACGAGGCCTTCATCACCGGGCAGCTGATCGACATCTCCGGCGGGCAGACCCTGCGCCGCATACCCACCGTCGAGGAGATGATGGGCGGATAAGCGGGGCTCGCCGGCGATGCTGAAACTTGTCTCGCTGATGAGGCGCAAACCCGGGCTGTCGATGGCGGAGTTCATCGAGGCCTATGAATCGGCGAGCGAGGGTCACCGCCTGCTCGGCGAACACTACCTGCGCCCGCACGCGCTGCGTTATGTGCGCCGTTTCCTCACACCGGTCGCCACGGCGGCCCGCGCAGCGTCGGAGAATGACTACGACGTGCTGATGGAAATCTGGTTTCCCGACCGCCCGACCTTCGAGCGGGTGATGGCACAACTGGCCGCACCGGCGATTGCCGCCGAGATCGCCGCGGACGAGGAGCGCCTGTTCGACCGGGCGAGCATCCGCTCGTTCTTCGTCGAGGAATTTGAATCGGATATGGATTGAATCACGATGAACCGAAGTATTGTGCTGGCCCGCTACCCCGAGGGGGAGATCAGTGAAAGTGACTTCGCCCTGCGCGAGGGCGAGCGCCCGCAGGCCGCCGAGGGCACCTTTGTCACCCGCAATCACTATTTTTCCATGGATGCAGGCTTCCGCCAGTGGATGAATGCCGACTCCGGCGACAACTACCTGCCGGGCATGCAGCTGGAAGTGCCGGTGCAGAGCATCGTGCTGGGCGAGGTGGTCGAGAGCCGCCACGCGGATTTTCCCGTGGGCGCCATCGTCAGCGCGCGCACCGCCTGGGAGGAGTACAGCCTGGTGGACGGCAGCGACCTGTGCAGCATCCTCGAGGTGAACCCGGCGCTGCCCCTGCACGAGTACATGTCCACCCTCGGCCCCACCGGCATGACGGCCTGGTTCGGGCTCTACGACATCGGCCGCCCACAGCAGGGCGACATCCTGCTGGTGAGTGCCGCCGGTGGTGCCGTCGGTACGGTGGTCGGGCAGCTGGGCCGCAAGGCCGGCTGCCACTGCATCGGGCTGACCAGCAGCGAGGCCAAGGCGCAGTGGCTGCGCGAGGAGGTGGGTTACCACGTCGCCATCAGCCGCGAGCGCTACCCGGACCTGTCGGCCGCGCTGGCCGAGTTCGCCCCGGAGGGCATCGACATCATGTTCGACAACGTCGGTGGCGCGGTGCTCGATGCCGCCCTCGGCAACCTGCGTGAGCGGGCCCGGCTGGTGCTCTGCGGCGCCATTGCCCAGTACGAGCTGGACCAGCCCCAGCCGGTGTACAACACCTGGGAGCTGATCACCAAGCGGGCGCGGGCGGAGGGCTTCATGTTCTCCGATTACGCGGCGCAGTTCCCCGCCGCCATCGAAGGCCTCGGCGCCTGCCTGCAGGCGGGCTCGGTAAAGAGTTTCAGCCAGGTCTACGACGGGCTGGAACAGACCCCCCGGGCCTTCTGCGACATGATGCGCGGCACGTCCCGCGGCAAGTGCCTGGTGCGCGTGGCGCCGGATTGACCGGCGCCTAGCCGTCCGCCGAGCGCTTGCCCTGCTTCGGCACCACCGCGCTCAGCCCCTTGGCGTTTGCCGCCTTGCCCTTGCGGGCATAGACCTGTTCCAGTTCCTCCAGTGCCTCGCCCGTGTAGACGGCGAGGCGCTGCATGTGGGGCAGGGTGTCGCGGCAGCCGGCGAAGCCGAAGGTCAGCGTGCCGGCATAGCTGTAGCAGGTGATGTTGAGGGCCTGGCCGTGGGTGACCGCGGAGACCGGGTACATGGCCTCGAGCCGCGAGCCGCGAAAATACAGCGGCTCGGTGGGGCCGGGCACGTTGGACACGGTGACGTTGAAGACTGGCCGGGTCCTGCCCTCGAGGCCGGCGAGCATCTGCAGGCTGTAGGGGGTCATCACCGCGGCGGTGTAGCGCTCGATGGTATCCCGCGGCATGTCGCTCATCAGCGCCTTGGCGCGCCGGGTGGAGGCGGCAATCGCGTTGAGCCGGCGCTGCGGGTCGGCGATGTTGGTGGCCAGGTCGGCGATGATGAAGCTCACCGCCGAGCCCGCCCCCTCGTCGTCCTTGGCCCGCAAGGAGACCGGGATGCCCGCGGTCAGCGCGCGCCCGGGCAGGGCGCCGAGTTCCTTGAGAAAGCGCCGCAGGGCGCCGCTGCACAGGCCGAGGATGATGTCGTTGACGGTGCAGCCGGCCTGCTTGGAGAGCTGGCGGATGCGGGCGAAATCGTACTGCTGGGTGGCGAAGCGGCGCTGGCTGTGAATCCGGTGGTTGAGGATGGAGACCGGGGTCTGGAAGGGCAGCTTGGCCGGGTCGTCGCGGTCCCGGGCCGCCCGCACCATGCTCATCAGGCCCCTGCCGACACCGACGATCGAACTCGCGGTATGCGCCGCCGAGAGCAGGTTGCCCACCAGTGACTTTGCCGTCTGGGTGCTTTCGGCGCCGGGTGGGTGGGCACTCCACAGCGCCGGCGTTTCCGTCTCCCCGGGGTCGGTAGACATGGAGCGCTGCAACATGCGGATGCCGGCGATACCGTCGACCATCGAGTGGTGCATCTTGAAGTAGACCGCGAAGCGGCCGCCCTCCAGCCCCTCGATCACGTGGTATTCCCACAGCGGCCGGCTGAAATCCATCGGGTTGCTGTGCAGGCGCGAAATCAGCATGCCCAGCTCGCGTTCGCCGCCGGGCTGCGGCAGCGCCTGGTGGCGCACGTGGAATTCCATGTCGAGGTCGTAGTCGCGCATCCACATCGGGTTCATCAGGCGCAGGCTGTAGTCGACCAGGCGCCGGTTGAAGGGGTCGGCGAACTCGGTGGAGCCGCGCAGGTCGCTGACCAGCTTGCCGAGGTAGTCTTCCCCGGCATCCGGCGGCGGCGAGTAGATCAGCAGGGTGGCGACGTGCATGGGCCGCTCGCGGCTTTCCATCAACAGCCAGGAGGCGTCGGAGAGGCTGACTCTTTCGTAGGGCATGATTGGTTTACCTTCGCCCCTCAGGACGGGTCTGTGCGCAGGGTCTTGTACACGCGTGAAGTGAACAGCCAGCGCCCGTTATGCTTGCGCAGCGTGTCGTCGTACTGGCCGCGCACGCGCAGGGTGCCACCGTCCGGGCCGGGGAATATTTCCGAGGTGTAGGTGCGGGCGGTTGCCTCGTCGCCGTCGACGTTGATGGCGCCGGGCGTGGCGATGTAGATCAGGCCCGGGTAGTCGCCCATGGAGGCTACCCAGCCGGCGACAATGGCATCGCGGCCCTCGAACCATTCCAGGCCCTCGAATTCGGGCAGCGACCAGGTGGCGTCCTCCGCCCAGACCTCGCCCCAGGATTGCGCGTCGCGCTGCATCACCGCGTCGGCGTAGTGCTCCATGAGTTCGCGGATGGCGAAGCGGTCTTCAAAGGGGCCGGTAAATGACATGGGGGCTTCCTCCGGATCGTCGGGTGGGGTAGGCCGGGCAGCAGGCGCTGCCCGGAGCCGGGCGTGCTCAGTCGGCCATGTACTGGTCGAGTACCTCGTGGAAGCGCTGCACCCGCCGCTCCTGGTTGGCCAGGTAGAAATTCTCCTGGTAACCGGCCGAGGTCAGCCCGCGCTGCTGGGCCTTGCCGATGCTGAGGTCCTGGTCGGCGGTGGTGCCGAGGGTCTTCTCGCCGTAGCGGATGTGCTCGTGCTCGGCGTCTTCCACCGGCAGGTCGGGGCCGCCGGCGGGGGAGGGGGTAAACTCCTGGCCCTCGATCCGGTTCACCAGCCACCAGTGATCGAAGAGGTGCTGGGCCGGGTCCGTGGGGTGCGGCCGCGGGCGCAGCAGTTGCACGCCGTCCGGGCCGACGGTGATCACGTTGTTGGGGAAGAGGTTGTAGATCACGTAATCGGTGAGCTGGTAATCGGCCAGGTGCTCGTAGTGCCTGAAGCCGCGCTGCTCGCCGAGCTGGCGTTTTTTCTTCTGCACATCGAGGCGCAGCTGCTTCCAGCTGTCGCGGCCGACGTACTGGCTGCTGTCGATATCCCAGGCGGCGGCGAGGCTGACCAGGGGCTCGCCGATGGTGTCCTTGTCCCAGACTTTGGAGGGCATGAAGGAGGGGAACCAGCCGCGGTTGTGGCCTTCGGGCAGCAGGTCGAACTGGCAGTCGTCGTAGTCCGCGGCGATGTAGGGCACCAGCTCCGGGTGCAGCACGGTGACGTGGTAGGACTCGTTGAAGTTGTCGGTGAGGATCTTCCAGTTGCACTCGGCTTCCGCGGTGATGTCCATCACCCGCACCATCTCCTCCATGCGGTGGGAGGCCAGTTCGGTGACCACGGTCTCGCCGAGGAACTCGGCCAGGGTCGGGGCGCTGTCGTCCATGTTGAACCAGACCATGCCGAACATTTCCTCGCAGCGGACCTCCTTCAGGTGGGCCTTGCCGCAGGGATTGCCCTGGGGAAAGTCCTCCGGGGTGGGTACCTCCACCACCACGCCGGTGATGTCGAACTGCCAGCCGTGGTAGGGGCAGTGGAAGCGCTGGGTGTGGCCCTCGACCGCCTCGGTGATGCGCGCGGCGCGGTGGGCGCAGGCGTTGTGGAAGGCGCGCACGCTGCCGTCCTCCTGGCGCACCATGATGATGGAGTCCGGGCCGAGTTCGCTCATCAGGTAGTCGCCGGTCTCGGGCATCTGGTAGCTGACGCCGCCGATATTCCACACCCGCCGCCAGACCCGCTCGAATTCGCGTTGCAGGTAGTCGGGGGAGGTGTAGCGGGTGGCGCTGACCAGGTTGCCGCGCAGTTCGGCCTCGGTTTGCTTGGGGGGCCGCTGCAGGTCGCGCGGCAGGGAAACGCTCGTCATTTTTATCCTCCTGGTGCAGGACCAGTGTTGCACGGGGGTGGCTGCTTCACGACGGCGCGAGGCCAGTGCCGCCACCCGGGTTTATGATGTGGTTTAAGCTAGCAGTTAATCCATAAAAAAACAAGGGTGATTGTATTTTAAATTGGCGGGCTGCGGTCCGGCATTCCCCGCGCCGTTCTCAGGCCATGAGGCCGCCACCGATGGTCAGGGTTTCGCCGTGGCAGTAGGGCGCTTCCTCGCTCAGTGCCCAGACCGCCATGCTGGCGATCTCCTCCGCGGTGCCGTAGCGCCCGAGGGGGTTGCCGCCGCGCATCAGCCTGCCCATTTCCCCGGCCTCCACGCCGGAGGCGGCACCGATGGTCTCTTCCAGCGAGTGCATCATGCGGGTATCGATGGTGCCCGGGCAGATCATGTTGACGCGGATGCCGCGGCTGCCGACTTCCAGGGCGAGGCTCTTGCCGAGACCGATGACAGCGTGCTTCGAGGCGTTGTAGATGGAGGTGTTGGGGCCGCCCTGGAGGCCGGCGATGGAGGCCATCAGCAGCAGCACGCCGGGTTTGTCGCCGGCTTCGAGGTGGCGCACGACGGCCTGGGCGCAGAGGAATATCCCGCGCACGTTGACGTCGAAGACGCGCTCGTACTCGCGCTCGCTGAATTCCGCCAGCGGCGCCGCGCGGCATTCGACCCCCGCGTTGAGAAAGGCGAGATCGAGGCCGCCGAAATGCGTCACCGCGGCTTCGACCCCGGCGGCGGCGCCCTCGGCGGTGCTGACACTGCCCACCACCCTGATGACCCTGGGGTCGAGGTTGGCGTCCAGCGCGGACGCGTCGAGGTCGAGGCCGACGACATTGGCCCCTTCCGCCAGCAGGCGGTGGCAGGCGGCGCTGCCGATACCGCCGGAGGCGCCGGTGACGAGGGCGGTTTTACCTTCCAGACCTTTGAGCATTGTGTTTATTCTCCGTGGCAAGTTGATCCGGGCTGTCGTGATGATAGCGCATTATTCACACAAACAAAACAAACAGTATTGATTTTTAAAAGATCCGCTGCTAGGTTGCTTGAACCCGATAACAGCAGATAAGCGGTCTACCCATGAAAATTACTCGTCCCAGTGTCACTGCGCCCTGCCTGATTGCCGGCAGCGTGCTGCTCGCAAACAGCGCATTCGCGCAACTTGAAGAAGTCGTGGTAACGGCGCAAAAACGCCAGGAAAGCATGCAGGAGGTGCCGATCGCGGTGACCGCGATCACCGGCGACACCATCGCCGCGCAGAACATCACCAACATCGAGGGCCTGAACAACTCCCTGCCCAACGTGCAGATGAACCACTTCTCCAACTCGCCGGACTCGGCGGTGTTCACCATCCGCGGTATCGGGGTGAACGATGCCGATCCCTACGTGGGAACCACGGTGTCCGTGGTGGTCGATGGCGTGGTGGTGGGCGTCAATACCGCCGCCCTGTTGTCCCTGTTCGATATCGAGCGGGTGGAAATCCTGCGCGGCCCGCAGGGCACCCTGTTCGGCGCCAACACCACCGGCGGTGTGGTCAACGTGGTGACCAAACAGCCCACCGGCGAACTCGGCGGCCAGCTGCAGGCCACTGTGGGCAACTACGACCGGCTGGACCTCAACGGCGCGCTGGATTTCCCGATAACCGACAGCCTGGCGGGCAAGGTCAGCATCCTGCACACGGAAACCGAGGGTTACTTCAAGAACTACCGCAATGGAAAAAACCTCGGCGCGCTGGATCTCACCTCCTTCCGCGGCTACCTGAAGTACGACGCGGACAATTACGACGCCACCCTGATCGGCGAGTACACCATGCAGCGCAACGGCTCGCAGACCAACCGCAATTCCGCCGACGAGCGCATCGTCCTCTACGTGCCCGGCCAGACCAGCCTGGAGCCGATCTACAAGCGCGGCCAGAGCGCCGGCCTGCCGGACCAGAACGACAAGGATTCCTACTCCCTGACCCTGACCCAGAACTGGAGCGCGGACTCGGGTGACTGGGTGTCGATCACCAACTACCGGGAGTACGACCACGACCTGTACAGCGACGACGACGCCACCACCCTGCAGCTCCTGCAGACCCACCGGCAGATCGATCACCAGCAGTTCACCCAGGAGATTCGCAACAGCTTCGAGATCGGCGACCGTTTCCGCATGACCGCCGGCGCCTTCTACTTCCAGCAGGAATACGACCTGGACCAGGAAGGGGTGCTGGACGGCTTCGCCCCGGGTCTCGGCCAGCCGCAGCAGCAGAAGCAGGAGAACTGGTCCGCCTCGCTGTTCGCCCAGGGCTACTATGAGCTGAGCGACGCCCTGACCCTGCAGGCCGGGCTGCGCTACTCCCACGAAAATACCGAGGCTTTCTCCCTGACCTCGCTGACCATCAGCCCCGACGGCGGCCCGGCCTCCTTCGACGATCCGCTGATCCCGGGCTCGGTGGTCACCGCCGAGGGCGACGAGTCCTGGGACGAGGTCGGCTACAAGATTGGCCTGGACTACCAGTTCGCCGACGCGATGATGGTCTACGGCTACTACGCCCACGGCTTCAAGTCCGGCGGTTTCACCGGGCGTATCGTGGTGGCCGAGGACATCGGTCCCTTCGACCCGGAATACCTCGACACCATCGAGGTCGGCTTCAAGGCCGACCTGTTCGACGACCGGGTGCGCACCAACCTGGCGCTGTTCTACAACGAGTACGAGGACATGCAGGTCACCCAGAACATCACCTATCCCAACGGCGCCAACAGCGCCAGCGTGCAGAACGCCGGTGAGGCGCACTCCTCCGGCGCGGAACTGGAGGTGACTGCCTACGCCACGCCGGACCTGGTGTTCAACCTGGCGGCGGCCTACCTGAGTTCCCGCTACGACGAGTACGATACCGTGGCGCTGGACCCGGTGACCGGCCAGCTGGCAACCGTCAGCTTCGAGGGCAACCCGCTGATGAACGCACCGCGCTGGAGCGGCAATGCCAGCGTCAACTACACCCTGGGCCTGTTCGGCGGCGAGACCAACTTCTTCGCCCAGGTCACCCACAGCGCGCCCAAGGTGAGCAATTACACCAACTACCCCGAGGAGCGCATCGGCGACATCACCCTGGTCAACGCCAAGGTGTCCTGGCGGCCGGAGAGCGACCGCTGGAGCGTCGGTGTCTACGGTCGCAACCTGACCGACAAGGAGTACGTTGCGCAGAGCCTGTGGGGCCAGCCGTCCTTTGCCTCGATCTCCCTCGGCGCGCCGCGGGAGTATGGCGTGGACCTGACCTACAATTTCTGACGTCCGCTGGCGGACGCGAAGCCTGCCGGGACTACCGGCGGGCTTTTTTTGTCGCCACGGAATGCGCCAGGGCATATCCACGGCAGTCGCAGCGGCACAGGTCATGGGGCTCTACTCGGTCTCCAGCCGCTCGACCGGCGGCGGTACCCACTCTCCCGAGAGGACGGACTGCTGCGGGATGTACAGGCGCAGCATCAGGTAGAACGGCGCCTGCGGGGCGGGCAGCCAGTTCGTCGCTGCATTCGCCCCGGGCGCAGTGGCGGCGAGGTCGATGGCGATGCTGCCGTCCTCGCGGTAGACCAGGTCGCTGCTGCGGTCGCCGATGGAGTAGCGCCCGATCGGGTTGTGCACCATGTAGCCGGCGTCGTCGTAGAGGGTGATGGACCAGAAGGCGCCCACCGGCGGCAGCGCGTCGGCGTCGAGCACGATGCGGTAGCGGTGGCGCCCGTCCAGGGCCTCGCCGCGTGCGTCCACCCGGGCGATGGGGTAGATCGCCTCCTCGGGAATGGCCACGTAGATCTGGTCCTTGGCCACCGCGGCGCGCAGGAGGACATCGCGGCCGAAGCGCGGCCCGCGGTAGTTGACCGTCCAGCCGTTCACTTCCGTGCCCAGGCTGAGGGATTTTTCCAGCACCTGCAGCTTGCCGGCGGCGTAGCCGCGCAGCAGGGCGTCGCGGCGGGCCGCATCCAGCGCCGCGCTGTCGAAACCCTGCTCCGGTGTCAGCGCCAGCGCCGCGAGGTCGGCCAGTACATCGGCGTCTTCCGGGCCGAAATGCCAGTCGCGTAGCACGCTGCCGAGCTCGGCGAAGAAGGCGAGGTGCTCGGGCAGCTGGCGCTGCTGCGCCGTGAGCAGCGCCCGCTGCGGGGGCGCGCTGGCGGCGCCGCTGCGGCCGCTGCGGTAGTCCTCGAGGCTGCGCAGGCGCAGCTGGTCCTGCAGGGCGTTGACCAGCGGGTATTCGCTGGCGTCGCGCACCAGGATGCGGCCGGCGATCAGCAGGTAGCGGGTCGTGCTGGCGACCTCGACCATGCCCGCGGGGACTTCACCGGCGTAGTCGGGGCCGTGCAGGAACACCGGCGGCAGCTGGCCGCCGTGGGTGCGCTGGCCGAGGGACTGCTGCGCCGAGGAATCGGCGAGATTCATCGAGAAGGTGTAGTAGCGCTGGCCGAAGTCCGGCGCCTCGAACACCAGCGGCCCCGGACCGAGGTCGACCCAGGCCAGGCTGTAGACGGTATCGTTGTTCGGGCCGACGCCGATGCGGTAGTCGGGGTCGGCCAGCTGCCGCCGGTGGGTAAACTGGTTGAGCGGCGCCAGCATGGGGTTGCTGTTGCCGGTATAGGCCGGGTCGGTCACCCGCAGGCGGATCTTCGCCGCCTCCACCAGCGGGTAGCCCCAGATGTAGGCCCGCTCGGCGGCTTTTGCCAGTGCCGCCGGGTCCCTGTCGGCGCCCTGTGCGCCGGCCAGCGGGGCCAGGGCGAGTGCCACCAGCCAGGCCAGGGCGAGGGTTGTCCTGCTTACCGGCATGGGGTGCTCCTGATGTCGTCGGGTTTCCAGTCGCCGGCGAGGATGGCCTCCCCGGGCCCCTGTGCGCGCAGGCCGACGTAGAAGGGGCCGGCCGGTGCGGGCAGCCAGTTGAGCTGCGCCGTGTCCGCTGGAGTGTCGTGCTGGAAGTGGATGGTGACCGCGCCGTCCGCCTCGCGCACCAGGTCGGGCGCGCGGTCGTTGACCAGGTAGCGCTGCAGTTCGTTGGGGTAGAGCTCCCGGGTCCGCGCGTCGTAGAGGGTGACGGACCAGAAGAAATTCACCGGCGGCGGCGGGTCGAGGCGCAACCGGTAGCAGCTCTTGCCGCTGTCGAGGGGCTGGCCCGCGGCGTCGGCGAAGGTGACGAAGGGGTAGTTCTCGTCGGTCACGTTGGCCCCGGTGCCGAGGGTATTCAGCGTAGCCCGGTAGAGGTAGTTGAAGCCGTAGCGGCCGAGGTCCAGCGCCTCGGTCCAGTTGCCGGCCTTTCTGCCGGTCTGCGCCATGGACGCCTCGATCACCGCGTCGGCCTCCTGCAGCCCGGCTATGATGCCCTCGCGCCGGGCCGCATCCTGCCAGACGCTGGCCGGGGCTTCGTCGCCGCCGACGCCGAGGCCGCGGTAGCGATACACCAGGGCCTCCTCGGCGCGCGGGTAGCCGACCTCGCGGATGACGAAGTCCATGATCTCGAGGAACTGCCGCGGCTCGCGCCAGTCGGGGGCGGGGAAGTGTCTTTCCGCCGCTTGACGCGCCACCGGGGTGATGGTGAAGCGGTCCTGCAGGTGCCGGATCGCGGCCAGCTCGCCGCTGTCGTTGACCAGCACGCGCATGAGTATCCAGGTATAGGGCGTGGCCACGCGGAACAGGGTCGCGCCCGCGGGCACGCTGCCCGCCCAGTTGGCGTCCGCCACCAGGTAGCGGCCGCCGCCGGTGCCGTGGGTGCGGGCGCTGATATTCGAGGCGTTGCCGTAGAAGTCGAGGAAATTCAGCGTGAAATAGCGCCCGTCGGTGTCCGGCACCTCGATCAGCACCGGCCCGGCGCTGAGGTCCAGCCAGGCGTTGGAGTACAGGGTATCGGCATTCGGGCTCTTGAAGGGCTGGTAGCCCGGCCCCGCCAGGTCGCGGCCGTGGGCGAAGCGGTTGAAGCCGGTGTAGCCGGTGGCCTCGCTGTCGACAGCCTGCTCGTACATCTGCTGGTACTCGAGGGCGGCCACCCGGCCGTAGACGGCGAGGTCGAAGGCCAGGGCGCGGGCCCAGGCCTCGCGGGCCTGCGCCTGGGCCGGCAGGGTGTCCGCCAGGCGCTGGTGCTGGAACTGGTCGACGTGGTCGACACTGTAGCTGCCAGCCGCCGCCGCGGTGGCCAGCGCGCAGCCGGCGCCGAACAGCCCGGCCCGCAGCAGCGGGCGCAGTCGGGTCAGGAGGTTGTTGCTGGATAGAGTCATGGGGGAATCCGTGTTTGTTCTGCCGCCGCGCGAGGCGGCGGCGAGTGCCGGGGGCGGGCGCCGGGGCGCCCGCGCGGCTCAGAAGTTCCAGCGCAGCTGGGCGGCGAGGGTGCGGGTGCGGTCGTAGTGGGCGAAGTAACTGCCCGGCGACAGCGGCACGTCGTTGCCGAAGCTGAAGGTCTCCTCGTCGGTCAGGTTCTTGCCGAGCAGGGCGATCTCCCACTGGGCGTCCGACGGCGACAGGGCGACGCGCAGGTCGAGCTTGGTGTAGCTGTCCTGGCGCAGTTCCGGGTCGAGGTCGTTGGCCACGTAGTAGGCGTCCGAGTAGCTCAGGTCGCCGGAGACGCGCAGCATCAGGTCGTCCGACAGGTAGTGCTCCCAGCTCAGGTTCCAGTGGGCGGACCACGGCGGCGCGTACTGCAGGTCCTCGCCGGAGAGGTCGTTGACGCAGGGCGCTCCGGCGGGGGTGTCCAGGGTCTGCGGGTAGCTGCACTGGGCGCCGGGGAAGTTGTCGTAGTGGGCGTCGAGGTAGCTGGCGCTCAGCGCGGTGCGCCACTCGTCGGTCAGCGCCCAGTTGAGGTCGATGTCGATACCCTGGGAGATGGCCTCCGCCGCGTTGCCCACATTGAAGCCGACGACGCCGTCGAAGGTGCTCACCTGCAGGTCCGAGTACTCGTTGCGGTAGACGGCGAGGTTGAGGGTCATGGCGCCGTCGAGCAGGGTGCTCTTGGAGCCGATCTCGAAGGAGTCCACCTCTTCCGGTTCGAAGGTGAAGGTGTCCGGGTCGCCGGTCAGGCTCTGCATGTCGAAGCCGCCGGACTTGTAGCCCTGGCTGAACTTGGCGTAGAGCATGTGATCCACCGAGGGCATCCACTCCAGGGTCACCGCCGGGGAGAAGTCGCTGTCGGAGCGGTCTTCCTTCAGGTGGTAGGGCGCGCCGAAACAGGCCGCTGCGCCGCTCGGCGTGGCGCTCTTGAACTGGCCGCAGTAGTTGAGGGCATCGATGTCCTTCTCGTCCCGCGAGTAGCGCCCGCCGACGGTCAGGGCCAGGGTGTCGCTGAAGGGCCAGGTGACCTGGCCGAAGATGGCCGAGGTCTCGGTCTCCTGCACGTCGTCCACCACCCGCGACAGGGCCACCGGCGCACCGGTGCTGGGTTCGGCGTTGTAGGAGAGCACCTGCTGGTAGGCCAGCTCGTTGCTCTCGTAGTAGACGCCGACGATGTAGTCGAGGTCGTCACCGGCGGTGCCGACCAGGCGCAACTCCTGGCTGAAGGAGTCGAACTGTTCGTCGCGGGAGGCGTCGAGGGTGTCGAGGTGGGTGTAGTCGGCGTCGATGTAGAGGTCGTCGTCGTGGTCGGTATAGCCGGTGACCGAGGTCAGGGTGCCGAGGTCGAGCTCCCAGTTCACGGTCAGGCCGAGGCTGTAGGCTTCCATCTCCTCGCCACCGTAACCGCCCTCGGGGTCGTAGGCGGTCACGCTGGTCTTGTCGTCAAAGCGGCAGTTGTCGACCCCGGCGACCAGGGCCTGCAGGCCGGGGCTGCAGTGGGTGAGTACCGCCGGGCGCTCCGCCTGCTCCAGTTTCGAGTACTGCAGCTTGCCGATGACCTCGAGGGTGTCGGTGGGGTCCCAGACGGCGGTGAGGCGGGAGATCAGTTCCTCCTCGCCGGTGATGTCCTCGCCGTTGAAGGTGTTCTCCATCCAGCCGTCCTGCTTGCTGTAGCGGGCCGCGGCGCGCAGGCCGAAGCTGTCGCCCACCGGTCCGCCAACGGCCGCCTCGTAGACCTGCTGCTCGGTCTCGAACTCGTAGGAACCCTGGGCGTAGCCCTCCAGCTCCTGGCCCGGGTTGCGGGTGGTCAGGTTGAAGGCGCCGGCGATGGTGTTCTTGCCGAACAGCACGCCCTGGGGCCCCTTGAGGACCTCGGCGCGCTCGAGGTCGAGCATGCCGACCCGGGTGCTGCGGCCGCGGCCGAAGTAGATGCCGTCGACGTAGGTGCCCACCGACTGCTCGAAGCCCTTGTTGAGGCCGCTGCCGACGCCGCGGATGAACAGCTGGGCGCCGGCGGCACCCTCGGCGACGGTGACGCTGGGGGTGTACAGGGTCAGCTCGTCGATGGTCATGATGTTCATCTCGTCGAGCCGCTCGCCGGACATGGTGGACACGGAAATCGGCACGTCCTGGAGGCTTTCGGCGCGTTTCTGCGCGGTGATCACGACCTCCTCCAGTTGCGGCTGGGCCACCGCCAGTGCCGTGTGCAACAGGCCGGCGGCGGAGAGGGCGAAAATCGGCAGCCGGGCGCGGGGCGAGGGCTGTGCGGGTTTTACTGCTGCGAGATTGGGTTTCATGGCGGTTCTCAACTGTATTTACTGTTATAGAAAAGCCGGAAGGTCTCGTTGCGCCGATCTGGCCCCGCCGACTGCGTCTGTGCTGGGGCGCGCCTCCTGCCAAAGCCGGTGCGGAGGCGGGCGGACTGTGTTATCGTTCGAAACGAAAACGTTTCCGTTTCGAGAATATAGGCCCCCGCAATCCTATTGTCAATCATTCGTGATTGTTTTTATTATGCGCAGGTGATGAGAGTGAAGAGCAACAGGCAAATGTCCCCCGAATGGCTGGAGCACCTGGTCGGCGTGGCGCGCGAGGTATTCGAGGAGCGCGGCGTCGGCAACGCGACCATCGACCAGGTCGCCAGCCGGGCCGGGGTCAGCAAGGCCAGTATCTACCGCCAGTTCGACAACAAGGAGGACCTGTTTGCCGCCGTGGCCCTGCACGTCAGCAAGCAACTCTCGGCTGAACTGGGTCGCTTCGAACTCGATTTCGACGACCCGGCCGCCTCCCTGTTCGCAGCGGCCCTGTCGATTCGCAAGGCCCACCTGGCGACCCGCGAGTTCGTCCGCCTGATCATCGCCGAGATGGAGCGGCACCCGGAGATCTGCGCCCGGGCGCGCGATTCCCTGGGAAGCTCGATGTTCCAGCGCCTGTACAGCTATTTCGAGGCGCTTCACCGGCGCCAGCAGATGAGCTACGGCGATACCGACAGCGCCACCCGCCTGTTCTCGCTGATCGCCATGGGCGGCTTCCGGCCGCTCATCGGCGGGCTGGCTTCGGTCGAGGAGGAGACAGCCCGCATCCAGAGCGAGCTGCAGATCTTCATCCGCGGTTGCGGGATAGGGGGGGCGGGCGCCGCCGCAGCCGGCGCCTGAACCTGCGCCGGCTGCGTCAGTGCCCGGAGCGGGCGCTCAGCGGCGCCCCTCGAGATAGTCGTTGAGCACCTCGTGGAAGCGCCGCACCCGGGTTTCCTGCCCGGAGAGGTAGCAGTCACCGAAGGCCATCGAACGCAGGCCGCGCTGCTGGGTGACGGCCAGGGAGAGGTCCTGGCTGAGGAAGTCGCCCTGGTCGATCGCCGCCTCGTAGTGGGCGAAGTCGCCCTCCTCGTGCTCCGCCTCCTCGTAGGGACGCATGCCGTAGAGGGTCGCCACCTCGCTGGCTTTTTCCACCTCCGGCACCAGGTACCAGTAGTCGAAGGTCGACCAGTTGGGGTCGTCGGCGTCCGGTTCCGTGCGGAACACGTGCAGGCCCTCCGGCGTGCCGGTGAGGGTGAGGTTGGGGAAGCAGGTGTGGTGGACCTGGTCGGTCAGCTCGTCGTCGGTGAATTGCGCGAAGTAGTGGAAGCCGCGCTCCGGGCCGAGCCGGCGGCGCGCTTCCTGCAAGGCCAGGCGCGCCTCCTGGGCGCGGCCGCGGTAGGCCTCGGGGTCGATATCCCACTCCTTCAGCACATCGGCCCACAGCGGCATGATGTCCGCGTCCACCGGCAGCCGCGAGGAGGGCTGCAGTTTCTCGATCATGCGGTTGTGGCCGCTGGGGTACATCTCGAACAGCGTGGTCGAGTAGTGGTCGTCGATCATCGGCATGAACTGGGGGTGCACCGAGGGGATGTGGTAGGCCTCGTTGAAGTTGTCCGAGGCGAACTTCCAGTTGGTGTTGACCCGCAGCGTGCGCCAGACCACCCGGGTGTGGTTCTCGAGGTCGCGATTGGCCAGCAGGGTGGGGATGGGGTCGAGGTACTCCAGCAGCGGTTTCACGTCGGGGTCGAAGCTCCAGAAGATGAAGCCGCCCCAGGTGTCGCAGGGCACTTCCTTCAGCCGCAGCTTGCCGCAGGGGTTGCCCTGGGGGAAGTCCTCGGCGTCCTGTACCCACTTGAGCTCACCGTCCAGGCCCCACTGCCAGCCGTGGTAGGGGCAGGTGAAGCTGTCGTTGACGCCGCCTTCCTCCACCGCCAGCAACTGGTTGCCGCGGTGCATGCAGACATTGAAGAAGGCGCGGATGGAGCCGTCCTCCTGCTTCACCATGAGAATCGACTCGTGGCGGAAGTTGTGCACGACGAAATCGCCGGGCTCCTGCAACTGCGCCGTGCGCCCGCCGACGTGCCAGATGCGCTTCCACATGTGCTCCCACTCGCGCTCGGCGAAGTCCTTCGACCAGTAGCGGTCGCCGGTGATGGCGTCGCCGCGGGCCGCCGGCACCTGGGCGTCCGGGTGGGTGGGGTAACTCCTGTCCTGCTGTAACTGTCCTGAAGTATCGCTTCCCATGTTCGCTTTCCTCGTCGGGGTGTCTGCGAAAGTTGACTCAGCGGTCGCCGTGAATTTCGTCGAGGGACGCCGGCAGCGGCATGCCCGGGTAGATGTTGTACTTCCGGCATTTCCACTGCTCACCCTCGCGGACGAAATCCATGGTGTAGCGCACGTGCACCAGCACTTCATTGCCGTCGTTGGCCCGGCCCATGCCCTGGACGTAGGCGCGGGTGGAGGCGCTGTCGCCGTCGTAGGCGTCGATGCGGAAGTTGGTCAGGTAGTGGGTGTGGTGGGACATGTTGTCGAAAACTTCGGAATAGAATTTCCGGTAGTCCGCCCGGCCGTTCATCAGCGGCAGGCCGATGGCGGAAAAGTCGAGCACCGCGTCCTCGGTGAAGTAGTCGAGCAGGGGCTGTAATTCGCCTATGTTGTCGACCAGGTAGCAGTACTCGGTCATCTGGTCCTGCAGCGCTACGCGGGTTTCGAGTGGGATTGACGGCATCTGGGTATCTCCTGCACCTGCAATGGGTGGGCTTATTCGAATCGTGCCCCGATACTAGTACCTCTCAAGAATACAATCAAGACTGTTTTTAATATTGCTGGCCCCGCCAGCGCACGAAGGTCGGACCCCGGCGGTCTCGTTGGGAGGTGCTTCCGTGGATGCCAGCCCGCGCCACCCTGGCCTACAATGGCTTGCCCGCTTCCCTGGACCCTCGGCCTGCAGGGACTGCGCATGCATCGCCGCGACCACCGCCAATAAGCCAATAGGCCAATAGGCCAATAACGAGATCGATAAAATCGGGAGTAATGAACATGAAAACCAGACTACCTTACGGCCTGCTCGCCCTCGGCCTGGCCAGCAGCATGAGTTTTGCCGCTTCCACCACGGCGGATCCACAGCGGCTGATCGAGCTCGAAGGCGGCCGCAACTTCCGCGACGTCGGCGGCTATCCCGCCGCCGACGGCCAGCAGGTGAAGTGGGGCAAGATCTACCGCTCCGGCACTCTCTACGCCCTTACCGACAGCGACTTCGAACTGCTCGACCAGCGCGACATCGCGGTGATCGCCGACCTGCGCAGCAACGAGGAGCGCGCCGGTGAGCCGACCATGTGGCGGGTCGACGATCCGGAGATCCTCACCTGGGGTTACTCCCAGGGCGATATGCTCGGCGGCATGCGCGCGCTGCTCACGAAGGAGGGGCTCACCGCCGCGGATGTCGAGCAGGTGATGATCGCCGCCTACCGGGAAATGCCCGATCAGCAGGCTTCCCACTACGCGGCGATCTTCGACGAACTGGCCGGCAACCATGTCCCGCTGGTGGTGCATTGCTCCGCGGGCAAGGATCGCACGGGGATCGGCATCGGCCTTATCCTCACCGCGCTGGGTGTCCCCCGCGATGTCATCCTCGAGGATTACGCGCTGTCGGAGAAGTACCAGGCCATTCCGGCGCTGAAGGGCAAGGACTACCAGTTCGAGGAAGGCGACCCGCACGCGGCGATGGCGGCGATGCCGAAGGAACTGATGATGCCGCTGCTGGGTTCCAACCCGGCCTACCTGGCCTCGGCTTTCGCGGCCATGGAGGAGAAGCACGGGTCGGTGATGAACTATATTCGCGAGGAGTTGCAGGTCAGCGACGAGGAACTGGCGCAGTTGCGGGTGAATTTGCTGGAGCCTGCTGAGAAATAGCGGCGGTTGCCCTTGCTTACATCATGAAAGGCTCGGTTAGTTCTAAACGTCGGCCCGGCACGAATAGTCGTTGCTGGAACACGCCAAAAAGCGCACATCCATGTGCAGGCTCGGGGTGGCGACGTCCTGTCGCCACACGGTTCCAGCAACGACTATTCGCGCCGGGCCTCGGCAGAGGGTGCTTCGGCGTTTGTTAATTATTTGAATGACGAACGGACTAATCAGGATCTTTCCTGGGAGCCGGGGCGGGCTTACATAGATCGGATCTGCTTTCCCCTGATCCGGCAGTGACCGAGCACGTGCCGCTGACCTGGCCCGCGGAAACCATGAGGCGACAGGACGTCGCCGATTGAGCCTTTACATGGATGTACGCTTTTTGGCGTGTTTCCGCGGGCCAGGTCAGCGGCGCGTGCGCCTCACAGGCACCAAGCCTCAGTCACCAAAGCCTCAGTCACCAAAGCCTCAAGCACCAAAGAATCAAGCACCAAACCGGACAGGCAGGGTGTTCAACCCCCAGGCCCCCAGAAATGGCCGCCAGGTAACCTCCCCGGCAAGCGCCGGATGCTCGATCCGCTGGGCAATCAGGTGCAGCCCCTCCTCCAGCTGCGCCCGCGCCAGGTACTGCCCCAGGCAGATATGCGTCCCGCGCCCGAAAGCCAGGTGCCGCGGCTTCTGCTCCCGCTCCGGGTCGAACAGCAGCGGATCCGGATAGGCCTGCGCGTCGCGCCCCGTCAGCGACAGGGCAAAACTGATATAGGTTCCCCTGGGAAAGTGAATCCCCTCGTAATCAACGGCGTCAAACAGCGTCCGCGACGGCGACACCACCGAGGTGTGGCGCAGCATCTCCTCGATGACCTTCGAGCAATAAGCCGGGTCCTCCGCACAGCGCTGGTACATCTGCGGCCGCTCCAGCAGCGTGTAGAGCGTCATGGTCAATACGTTCTTGGATGTGTCATAGCCCGCCAGCCAGAGCGAGATCACCAGGTCGCTGAGCTCGTCGGCGTCCATGCCGCCGGACTTCTTCGAGGCGATCAGGGCGTCGAGCAGGGAGTCCTCGTCGAACTCGCCGCTGGCCTCGCGCTCGCTGATCACCGCGGCGGCGAAGTCGCGCAGCACCTCGTAGGCGGCGAGGATGTCCGGCAGCAGGTCGCGGTTGAGGCTCATGCAGGACATCTGCGCCTCGAGGGCCTTGCGGATGCCGTGTACCGGCTCGGCGGACATGCCCAGCAGGCCGCACATCACCGTGATCGGGAATAGCGAGGCGAACTCGCAGAAATCGAACTCGCCCCTGGGCACCCACTCGTCGAGGAGCTTGCCGATGACCTCGCGCATCAACGGCCGGGTCTGGTTGGCGCGGCGCGGGGTGAAGGCCAGGGCGACGTTGGCCCGCAGGCGGTCGTGTTTCTCCCCGGAAATGGTGGCCAGCTGGTCGCTCATGAAGCGCGCCCACTCGGTGTTCTGGGCGCCGAAATGCTCCACCAGGCCCTTGAAGTGGGGGCCCATCTTGTCGTCCATGTAGAGCAGGTCGCGGGCCGGCTGCAGGCCGTAGACCACGTAGCCCTTGGAGAACTTCGCCAGCCAGGGGTGTTTCTGCTTGGCGGCCTCGAGGTAGGGCACGGGGTTGTCGGCGAAGGCCTGGGTTTCCACCGGCAGGGTGGCGAGGTCGAGTTCGGAGACGGCTTGCATGCTTTGCTTATCCCTGTGGCTTGGCTGGCGTATTGGGCGCGGTAGGCAGCGCCCCGCTCATGGTTTGCTGGCGTTGCGCGCCAGGCGTTCGAACAGCGCGTAACTGCGGTCCGTGCCATCGCGCGTTCCGGTGATGGTGGCGGGGGAGCCCATCGGGCCCTTGTCCCAGTCGACGCTGTCCGGGTATTCGCGGAACCAGTCGAAGACGATGGTCTTTTCCAGGATGCGCCACTCGTCGTCGCGCAGGGCGAAGATGTCGAGGTAGCGCCCGGCGATCACCAGGTCGCCGTAGCCGGCGCTGGCGGGCGCCGCGTGGTAGCCGTAGAAATAGGCCTCCACCGCGGCCTGCGCGCCCTCGATGCGGCTGGTGATGTTGCTCACCATGTGGGTCATGTTGTCGAAGAAGCCCTTGCCCTCATCGGTGGAATAGGCGACGAAGTCGTCGGGGCCGCCGGAGTAGAGGCTGCCGGTGATCGTCGCGTCGTCCCAGAAGACGCTGCGCAGCAGCTGCGCGTCGCAGCGGTCCACCGCCCGGGTGTAGAGGTAGAGGCAGTCGGCGATGGCATCGCGGTCGGCCTGTTGTTCGCGGAATACGGAGAGCCTGGTGATCATGCGAGAGTCCGCCATTTCTTTACCATGGTAAGGCAGGCCGCCCCGGGCCTGTCTCGATAGGCCGCGTCAGCCCATCGACTCTTCCTGCCAGGGTATATGGATCGGCGCGAAATGCTGAGACAGGGCGCGGACATTTGCTTAAAAAACACCTGAGCGGCGGTACTTCCTCGATCGCGCCGGACAGGCGGCGCACTTAGGGGGCTGGATATGCAGTCTGAGCAGGAACCGGAACAGCTGGCGCGGGGCTGCCCCGCCGGGTTTGCCGCGGCGAGCGCGAGCTTCACCGACGCGGCCGTCCTGCAGGACCCCTTTCCCTTCTATGCGCAATTGCGCGAGCACGCGCCGGTCTATTACGACCCGGTGCTCAAGGCCTGGCTGGTCTCGCGCTACGAGGATATCCGCGCGGTGCTGCAGGACGCGGATACCTACTCCATGGAGCTGGGCTGGCAGCTGAACTACGCCCACGGCTTCGCCGAGGAGTTCCAGGCCATCCTCGAGCGCGACGGCGGCGGCTTCTTTCCCGACGTCATCATGACCGACCCGCCCCTGCACACCCGCATCCGCGGCCTGATGGACAAGGCTTTCACCGCCCGGCGTATTAGCGCGCTGGAGCCTGGCATTACCGCCCGGGTGGTGGATTTCATCGAGCGCTTCCCCGCCAGCGGCGAGTTCGACGGCACCCGCGACTTCGCCCTGCCGCTGACGGTGGATATCCTCTGCGAGCAGCTCGGCATGACCGACGTGGACTACGCCACCATCGAGCGCTGGTCGCTGGCGATCTCGGCCCAGGTCGGCAGGGTGCAGACCCGCGAGGAGATGGCGCGCAACGCGGCGGATATCTGCGAACTGCAGCGCTTCGTCATCGACCTGATCGAGCAGCGCCGGGCGCAGCCCGGCAACGACCTGGTCTCGGACCTGGTCCACGCCCGCAACGAGGACGGGGAAAACCCGGTGCTGGATTTCCGCGAGCTGGTCGCCTGCACCCGCGCCCTGCTGGTCGGCGGAAACGAGACCACCTCCAGCGCCATCGGCAACATGCTGCTGATCCTCGCCACCCGCCCACAGGTGCGCGCATGGCTGGCGGAAAACGCCGCTTCCGAGCAGCAGGTGGCGCGATTTGTCGAGGAGGTCATGCGCATCGCGCCGGCCACCCGGGCGCTGTCCCGGGTGACTACCCGGGCGACGCAGCTGGGCGGACAGGCGCTGCCGAAACACGCCCAGGTGATGATCATGTTCGCCTCGGGCAACCACGACCCGCGGCACTTTCCCGAGCCGGAGTCGGTGGACACCGGGCGCGCCAATCTCGGCAGCCACCTGGCCTTCGGCGCGGGCATTCACCGCTGCGTCGGCATGGCACTGGCGCGCATGGAGATGAAGGTGGTGGCGCGGGAGCTGGTCTCCCGCCTGGGCGAGCTGGAGCTGGCGGTGCCGCTGGCGGATATCCGCTACCTGCCCTCGGTCTCCAACCACACCATCCTGAGCCTGCCGCTGCGCTATGCGCGCCGCGGCACCTGAACTGTCCCCGGGATAGCGAACCCATGTCGAGAGCACTGATACTGCACCAGCTGAACGCGCCGGATGTCGGCCCGGTGGGCCTGATCGAACTCGCCGCGCAGAACGACTGCGGCCACGTCACCCTGTTCGCCTTCGATGGCGGTACGGTATTGCCGCGCGCCAACAGCGGCCTCAGTTATCCCACGGCGGTAAGCGCGCAAACACAGGCGGAAGTCAGCGCCGCGCTGGCCGCCAACGGCGTCGCGGTCGACGGCGTGGAGTTTTTCCCGCTCACCGCGGAGGTCGACCTGGCGCTTTATATCCCGGCGCTGGCGCTGGGGGCGGCCCTCGGCGCGCGGCGGGCGGTGACCCATGTCTTCATCGACGACGACGCCCTGGTGGTCGACAGGCTGGGCCGCTTCTGTGACCTCGCCGCCCGCGAGGGGCTGGTGGTCTCGGCGGAGTTCTGCCCGCTGACCCCCGGGCTGCCCTCCCTGCAGCGCGGGGTGTGGCTGGTGGACCAGGTTGGCCGGGACAGTTTCGGCCTCGGCTTCGACACCCTGCACATCGTCCGCAGCGGGGCCACGCCAGGGCAGATCGCCGCCCTCGACCCGCGCTACTTCGGCATCGCCCAGGTCAGCGATGCCTGGGGCGACTATGCCTCCAGCAACTATATCGCCGACGTTCACCACCGGGAGCCGCCGGGCTACGGCGAGCTGCCGCTGGCGGCCATTCTCAACGCCGTACCGGCGGCGATGCCGATCGAGGCGGAGGTGCCCGCGGCGCACCGCCGGGCGGCGGGTGTCAGCGCCGCCGAGCATGTGCGCGACGTCCTCGACGGGGCGCGGGCCCTGATGGCAACGCTGGAACCCCTGCGTTGAGCTGCCTGCCGGGATGAACGGGGAGCTGGCTGGCAAGATTGCCATCGTCACCGGCGGCGCCACCGGCATCGGTCGCGCCATCGTTGAGTTGTTCGCTGAACAGGGCGCGCGGGTGGTGATCGCCGATATCGACAGCGCTGCGGGCGAGTCGCTGGCAGCGCAGCTCGGGGAGGCGGTGCGCTTCAACTGCACGGATGTCGCCGACAAGTCTGCGCTTGACGCCCTGTTCGCATTTACGGACGCACAGTTCGGCGCCGTCGACGTGCTGGTGAACAACGCGGCCATTACCGGTGCCTTCGCCGCCCGCTTTCTCGACGACGACCTGGCGGATTTCGAGCGGGTCATGCAGGTCAATCTCGCCGGCCTGATGTATGCCAGCCAGCTGGCCGCACGGCGCATGCGCGAGCGCGGCGGTGGCGCGATCATCAACCTCGCCTCGATCGCCGCGCTCAATCCCGGCTACGCCATCGCCACTTACCGGGCGGCCAAGGCGGGGGTGATCAACTTCACCCGCTCGCTGGCCATCGACCTCGGTGAGTACGACATTCGCGTCAACGCCATCGCGCCGGGCTCGATTCCCACCAGCATGGGCAGGGTTTCCAGCGCGGGTCTGGACGCGGCGCAGGCCGCGGCGATGCAGGCGGAGCTGGACGCGGCCTGGCTGGTCAGCCAGCCGATCAAGCGCCGGGGAACGCCCCGGGACGTGGCCAACGCCGCCCTGTTCTTCGCCGGCGAGCGCGCCGCCTACGTGACCGGCCAGGTGCTGGGGGTGGACGGCGGCGGCTCCGCGGGCGAGGCGATCAACCGCACGGCCCTGCTGGCCGGGGTGCGGGCAAAGTATTTTCCCGGGGAGGGTGGCGAGTGAAACTGCCGAGTCGCAACTACGTGCAGGTCTGCTGGGTGGTGCCGGACCTGCAACAGGCCATGGAGAACTGGGCCGCCCAGGCCGGGGTAGGGCCATTTTTCTACTTCGACGATGTGCACTACGACAACGCGGTCTACCGCGGCGAGCCCTGGCAGCCGGTGAAATTCCACGCCGCCATTGCCCAGGCGGGCAACCTGCAGATCGAACTGGTGACGCAGCTGGAGGAGGGCCCCTCGATGTTCAGCGAGCTGGTGCCGCCGGGCCGGGCCGGTTTGCACCACATGTCCACCTATACCGAGGATTTCGACGCCGATCTCGCCTTCTACCAGGCGGCGGGCGCCGAGGTGGTGTTCAGCGGGCTGATGAAGGGCGCGCCGGTGTGCTGGCTGGATACCGTCGCGACGCTCGGCTTCATGACCGAGCTGATGACGGCCAACCCGCTCAAGGAGCAGGTCTTCGCCCAGTTCCGCGCTGCGGCGGACAACTGGGACGGAAAGGAGCTGGTGCGCCGGGTAGGTTAGCCCCGCCGCGGCGTGATCAGCGTTTTGAGCCCGCCACCATGCCGCCGTCGCAGAGCACGTCCGTGCCGGTGAGGTAGCTCGCCCTCTCGCTCGCACAGAACGCCAGCACCTCGGCGATCTCCTCCGGCCGGCCCGGGCGCTTGAGGGCCGAGTCCTTGAGCATCTCCATCGAGCCGCTCTTCTCCTCGAGGCGCCCCATCGCGGTATCGAAGGTGCCCGGGGAGACCGAGACGATGCGCGCCCCCTTGCTGCCGAACTGCGCCGCGCAGCGTCGGCTGTACCAGATCACGAACTGCTTGCTGATCGAGTAGGCCATGCCGTTGCGGTAGAGCTCTTTTGGTATCAGCTTGCAGCGCTTGCTGATTTTGCTGACGAACTTGTCCGGCGCGCTGGTCGCCAGCGGGAAGCTGCGCTGCGGGACCATGATCGAGGGCAGCAGGTGGGCGGCCATGGAGGCCACGTTGACCAGGGCGAAACCCTCCGTGGCGACCTCGAAACAGGCCTCGGTGACGTGCACGGTGCCCAGGGCGTTGACCCGCAGGATCACTTCCGGGCCGGCCATTTGCGGGCTGACGCCGGCGGTGTGCACCACCGCGCGCAGGGCGCCGGCGGAGTGCGCCCGCGCCAGCAGGTCGCGCACCGAGTCCCGCCGGGTGACATCGCAGACCATGGTCTCGCAGCTGATACCCGCCGCGCGCAGTTCCGCGGCGGCGGCCGCCAGCTTGTCCTCGCCGAGGTCGGCCAGCAGGATGTGCTGGTCGCGGCCGAGGATATGCGCGGTGGCCAGCCCCATGCCCCCGGCGCCGCCGGTAATCACTGCAACCTTGCCCATCCCCTTGTTCCCCTGTGGTTTTATTGTCGTGAGCGAGGACTCAGTGAGTGCGCTCGATATCCGCGCCGAGGCCGGCCAGTTTCTGTTCCAGGTGCTCGTAGCCCCGGTCCAGGTGGTAGATGCGGCTGATGTGGGTCTCGCCCTTGGCCACCAGCCCGGCCAGTACCAGGCTGGCGCTGGCGCGCAGGTCGGTGGCCATCACCGGGGCGCCGCTCAGCGAACCGCGCTGCCCGCGCACCACTGCCACCTGGGTCATCGGGGTGATGTCGGCGCCGAGACGCACCAGCTCCTGCACGTGCATGAAGCGGTTCTCGAAAATATGCTCGGTCACCACCGAGGTGCCGTTGGCCTGGGTCATCAGCGCCATGAACTGGGCCTGCAGGTCGGTGGGGAAGCCGGGGTAGGGCGCGGTGGCGATATCCACCGCCTTCCAGCCGTCGCTGGCCTGTACCGTGAGGCTGGTCTCGCCCCTGTCGATGCGGAAACCGGCGTCGCGCATCTTGTCCACCAGCGCCTGCAGGTGCACCGGTACACAGTTCTCCACGGTGACGTGGCCGCCGGTAATCGCACCGGCAATCAGCAGCGTGCCCGCCTCGATGCGGTCGGGGACGATGCGGTGGCTGGCGGGCGTCAGTTCATCCACTCCTTCCACGGTGATCACGCTGCTGCCCTCGCCCTCGATCTTCGCGCCCATGGCCTTGAGGTAGCGGGCCAGGTCGACCACCTCCGGCTCCTTGGCCGCGTTCTCGATCACCGTGGTGCCGCGGGCCAGGCTGGCGGCCATCAGGGCGTTCTCGGTGCCGCCGACGGTGACTTTCTCGAACAGGATGCTGGCGCCCTCGAGGCGCTGGGCGCGGGCGGTGACATAACCGCCCTCGCTGGTGATCTCCGCCCCGAGGCGGCGCATGGTCTCGATGTGCAGGTCGATCGGCCGCGAGCCGATGGCGCAGCCGCCGGGCAGGCTCACCCGGGCCTCGCCGTAGCGGGCCAGCAGCGGCCCGAGGCAGAGGATGCCGGCGCGCATCTTGCGCACCATCTCGTAGTCCGCCACGTGGGCGCCCGGCGCCCTGGTATTGACCACCAGGGTGCCGCCTTCGCGGTGGCTCTCGGCGCCCAGTGAGGCCAGCAGTTGCTGGGTGGAGTCGATGTCCCGCAGTTCGGGGACGTTGTCGAATCGGTGTTCCCCGTCCGCCAGCAGTGAGGCGAAGAGGATGGGCAGTGCGGCGTTTTTGGAACCGCTGGTGGCAACTGTGCCGTTGAGGCGGTGGCCACCGCGCACGATGATGGAATCCAAGGCTTGCTCCGGTCGGGATGGGACTGGCTGAAAAGGGCGCTAGGGTAGCAGGTGGGGCGGGGTGGGGGTAGTGGAGGCTTACTCTCTCGGCCAGTATTGCCGTAGGTTGCTAGGGCTGATTTTGGCTGGTCCCTGGGTAGGTGAGAGGGCAGGTACTCCGGTCCACGGCGCCGTAAAGCGACTTCGGTCCACGGCACCGTAAAGCGACTTCGGTCCACGGCACCGTAAAGCGACTTCGGTCCACGGCGCCGCAAAGCGGAGTGTCCCTGCTGGAACACGCCAAAAAGCGCACATCCATGTGCAGGCTCGAGCGGCGACGTCCTGTCGCCTAACGGTTCCAGCAGGGACACTCCGCTTTACGCCGCCTCCGCCGGTGCAATTCTGGCCGCTTGTAACCAGGAATTTACGCGGGCGCGTGAAACGGGACCGGAGTCTGCAAGCGATCAGAGAAACGAATGGCCTTCTTGCAGCGCGCTGCGGGTAGGTGCCAGGTCGAGGGAAGCCTGTTGAAACCATGAGGCGACAGGACGTCGCCGATTGAGCCTGCACATGGAGAGCCTGCCCCTCTTTTTCGGGCATGTGCGCTGTTTGGCGTGTTTCAACAGGCTTCCCTCGACCTGGTGCCGGCGAGTCATACCCAGCCCAACGGTGGTCCTGCACCCAGCCCAACGGTGGTCCCGCACCCAACCCACCACCAGTCCCACCCCACCGGGAGCGCTTTTCGAGCCGCCGAAGAGCAGGTATCGTGTGCTACCACACTAATAACCAGCCCCCATGTCCGACCTCCCCGACCTCAGCCTCGAACAGTGCATCGCCCGCCGCCTGATGCTGGATATCCGGCTCTACGCCGACGAGGGCGAGCCGCAGCCGGTGCGGGAGCTGCCCGAGAGCCTGGCTGCGGCACTGGTGGAACTGCAGCCCTGCGGCGTGATCCTGTTCCGCGAGAACCTCGCCAGCATCGAGCAGTGCCGGGCGCTGACAACCAGCCTGCGTGAGCGGCTCTCGCCGAGCCTGCTGATCGCGGTGGACCAGGAGGGCGGCCTGGTCACCCGCCTGCCGCGGGACCAGGTCACCGGCTTCAGTGGCAACATGGCACTGGCCGCCTGCCCGGCGGGGGATCGCGAGGCGCTGGCGCGGCAGATGGCCGCGGACCAGGCCGAGGAACTGCGCGCCCTGGGCATCAATCTCAACTTCGTGCCCTGCATCGACGTCAACAGCAATCCCGACAACCCGGTGATCCATGTGCGCTCATTCGGCGACGACCCAGAGGTGGTGGCGAAGCTCGGGGCGGCCGTGGTGCAGGGCACCCAGAGTGAGGGGGTCGCCGCCTGCATCAAGCACTTTCCGGGGCACGGCGACACCGCGGTGGACAGCCACAGCGGCTTGCCCCGGGTGGAGCGCAGCCGGCAGGCCGCGGAGCAGGTCGATCTCGCTCCCTTTGCCCGGGTCATGCACGACACCAGCCCGGCGCTGGTCATGACGGCGCATATCCAGTACCCGGCGCTCGACGATTCCCTGCTCCCGGGAACGTCCACCGTACGCCCTGCGACCCTGTCCCGGCGCATCGTCACCGATCTGCTGCGCAGGCAGATGGGCTTTGCCGGGGTGGTGATATCCGACGCGCTGGACATGGGCGCGATCAGCCAGCTGCTGGCGCCGGAAGACGCGGTCGTGGAGTGTTTTCGCGCCGGGGTGGATATCGCGCTGATGCCGCTGCTGCTGCGCTCCCCGGCCAGCATCGAGGCGCTGCAGCACCTGGTCGCGTCGATCGCCGCGCGGACCCGCGCCGGGGAACTGGACGAGGTGGAAGTTCGCGCCGGCGCCGCCCGGGTCGCCGCGCTGCAGGCGGCGTTGCGGCTGCTGCCCGACGACGGCCACATCGATGTCGAGGCCGCGGTCGGCTGCGCCGACCACCGGGCGCTGGAGCGGCGCATCGCCGCGGCCAGCCTCACCCTGCTCAAGGGGGAACCCGCCGTCCTGCGCCCCGGCTGCCGGGTGCACCTGCTGCTGCCCTGCGCGGCCACGGAGGCGGCGATGACCGCGGCACTGCAGATGGTCGAACCCAGCCTGGTGCTCAGCAGCCAGAATCTCGGCAGCCTGAATTTTGCCGAGGAACAGCGGGCGGCGGCGGCCGCGGATGTCTACCTGGTGGGGGTCAGCGATCCCCCGCGCAGCGCGGTGGCCGCGGGGGGTGCGGAGGACCTGCCGGCGGTGGCCGCGGGGGCGGACCCGCTGCTGCTGCAAAAGGTCCTGCTGGATACCACGCCCAATCGCCAGCGGGTGGCGGTACTGCTCTGCTCGCCCTACCGGGCCGGGGAGTTCTGTGACTGCGCGGAGACGGTGCTGGCGACTTACGACGGCAGCCCGGTCGGCGCGGGTTTCGGCCCCGGCCCGGCCTTCGTGGCGCTGGCCGAGGCGCTGGCCGGGCGCAGCGCTGCCCGCGGCAAGCTGCCGGTGCGTCTGCGCGAGCTCTAGGCGGGCGCCGCGGGCTTCTCGCCGAGGCCGGGGTGGAGCACTTCCACCGCGCCGGGAAGTACCGAGATGGTCACCGGCGTCTGGCCGAGGAATTCACCGTCGACCTCGACCAGCACCGGCACACCCAGGTCCTCGACCTCCAGCCGTGTCGCGTACTCATAGTGGGCAGCGGGGTGATTCAGCTGCTCGCCCCGGCGCAGCCGGCCGAGGTTGCGCAGGAAGTCGGCGCGATCAGCCTCGCCCACCAGGGTGACGGCGAGCAGGCCGTCGTCGAGGCGCGCGCCCGGGGCGAGGCACAGGCCGGAACCCAGGTAGCGACCGTTGGCCGCCACCAGCGCCAGGCACTTGCCCTCCCAGTCCAGTCCCCGCTCGCTGCGCACCCGCAGGCCCTGCGGGCGATAGGTGGCGAGGACTGCGAGCACCGAGCGCAGGTAGTGCAGGTTGCTGCCCAGCAGGCGCGGCGGCCGACCCATGTGCAGGACCGTCTTTGCTCCCACACCCAGATCCGCAGCGTTGAGGAAGAAGCGCTGTTGCTCCTCGCCCTGCTGGCTGTGGTAGCTGATACTGCCGGCGTCGATGCGCGCCCGGGTCCCGGCGTGGAGCAGTTCGACCACTTCGCGGACATCGCCGCGCAGGCCGAGTGAGCGGCACAGGTCGTTGGCGCTGCCGTAGGCGAGCAGGCCGAGGGCGGGCATTTGCAGCTGCGGGTTCTCGCGCCGGGCGCGCAGGCAGCCGTTGAGGGTCTCGTTGACGGTGCCGTCGCCACCGGCCACCAGGATGACGTCGGATTCGTTGCTCGCCCGCGCCGCCAGTTCCACTGCCTGGCCGGCACGGCGGGTTTCCAGCAGGGAGATACTGGCCCCTGGCAGGGCGATCCGCAGCGATTCCAGCGAGCGCTGGAAATGGCTGCGGCGGGTGATGTTGCCCTTCAGGATCAGCGTCAGTTTCACCGAACTCCTCGCACAGAGTGGCCCGAATCCTGGGAGGGCGGCGCGCGCTGACAGGCAGCGCGCCGGTCCGGGCGGCTATTGTTTGGCGGCGGCCCCGGGGGGGAAGTCCGCAAGTACTACCGCCGCGATATTGTTGTAGCGCTCCTGGCTTTCGTCGGGGTCGCTCTTGAGCTTGCTCTGGGTCACGCTGCGCCAGACGCTCTTGTTCAGCGTCGGGTCGATCATGTCGATGATCAGCGTGCCCTCGGTGTAATTGCGCACGCGCACATCGGTATTGAAGCAATCCCAGCAGTTGTACCTGGCGTAGGAGTTGTAGCGCCCGTAGCCGACACCGTAGCCCACGCCGACGCTCGGCGAGCTGTAGGTCTGTACATCCTGCTTGGCCTGGGTGGCGAGGTGCCAGCTGAGCAGGAGGTCGGCCTCGGCCGGGTTGTCGACCACGGTGAAGCCACGGCTGCGCAGGAAGTTGGCCAGGGCCTGGTCGGCGCGGCTGATCTGCATGTCGCTCATCTGCATCGGGTTGCTGCCCGAGACCTTGGCCGAGTCGTTATAGAACCCGATCTTCTGCACCTTGCTGAAGTCGTAATCCTGCTTGTAGTCGAAGACCGGCCTGGGGGTGCTGGCGCAGGCGCCCAGCAGTGCCGTGGTGACGACTACCGCGATCGCGGGCAGCAAAGTTCGGAAAATACAGCGCATGAGGTTCTCCAGTCGGGTTACCAGAGCAGTGTAGACAATTTCCGGCTGCCGGAACATGGCGGCCGTGGCCTGTGCCGGGCTTATTCCAGTTCCAGCGCGTCGCGCACCCGGCGCAGGTAGCCGTGCAGCTTGTCGAGGGCGGGGTCCGGGCGGGCTTCGATCCAGCCGGAGAACTCCTCACAGGCCACCATGTCGACATCGGCGAGGGTGATGCCGTCGCCCACCAGCCAGTCGCGCCCGGCGAACAGCGCATCCATGGACTTCCAGGCCTCCGCCAGCCGCTGGTGGCCGCGCTCCACCAGCGCGGCGATCTGGGCCACCGGCACCGGCCCCGGCAGCGCGCGGTTCTCGAATACCGGGTTGCCGTTGCGGAAGACCTCGGCGATGGCGCCGAGCAGGTTGATGTAGAGCCGGTGATCCCAGCTGAGGACCTCGGCCCGCTGCAGCGCCGTGCTGCCCATCAGCGGTTTCTCCGGATACAGCTCCTCGAGGTAGCTGCAGATACCGATCACCTCGGTGAGCGTCGTACCGTCCGCCAGCACCAGCGCGGGGACGGTCATCTCCGGCACCATGCTGCGGTAGGCCTCCTTCATGTGTTCCGCCTTCATCAGGTTGACCTGCTCGGTTTCCAGCTCGATGCCCTTGTACTTCAGGAACAGGCCGAGGCGCAGGGGGTTGGGGGCGGGGTCGAAAGTGTAGAGTTTCATAGGGCTTTCCTGGACCGGACGACAGGCAGTCGGGGAATACTAGCGCATTGTGCGGATGTCGCTAGTGAAAGTCGCCGGCTATTCGGTCGCCTGTGTTTTCCCTCACAACATAAGTGGCTATAATGCGCGCCGAACTCGTAAAGGATCTCCGTGATGAACCGAATTGCTATTGCTCTGGCCGCCCTGCTTGTCGCGTTCACTGCCAGCGCCGTCGAACTGTCTGACGCCCAGCGCGCTGATATCGAGGAGCGCATCAAGCCCGTGGGTGAAGTCTGCCTGCAGGGCGACTCCAGCTGCGGTGGCGCCACTGCGGCCGCGGCCAGTGGCCCGCGCTCCGGCAAGGAGGTCTTCGACTCCGCCTGCATGGCCTGCCACTCCACCGGCGCCGGCGGTGCGCCCAAGCTGGGTGATGTGGCCGCCTGGGCGGATCGTATCGCCAAGGGCATGGAGACCCTGCACCAGCACGGCATCGGCGGTGTGCCCGGTACCGGCATGATCGCCAAGGGCGGCTGCATGAGCTGCTCCGACGAGGAAGTGATCGCCGCGGTCGACTACATGGTAGAGAACAGCCAGTAAGCCCAGCCCGATCCAGCGAGCCGCGGCCGCAACACGCCGCGGCTTTTTTGTTTACAGGGACGTAACGCGTTGCTTTGGAGGCCACGGATGGGCGCGGTGCCGCCCGCCGCCGGGCCGGCATTCCCTGTTACACTTCACCAGCTACTGCTGGAAAAGGCCGACCACCATGCGGACGCTCTCAATCCTTATCCTCGCGCTGGCCCTGGCCGCCTGCACCCAGGAGGCACCGCCACCGAGGATCATCGAAGTGTTTGTCGCCGGGGTGGATGAAGAGCCCTACCAGCCCAAGCGTGAATATGTCGGTCGCCTGCGGGCGCGTGACGACGTCGCCATCCAGGCGCGGGTATCCGGTTATCTGCAGACCCGCCAGTTCGAGGAGGGGCAGGTGGTCCACGAGGGCGACGTCCTGTTTACCCTCGACTCCTCCGAGTATGACGCCGCGCTGGCCCGCGCCCGGGCGGAGCTGGCGGCGGCGGTCGCCACCCAGGCCAACGCCGAGCGCAACTACAGGCGCGGTAGCGAACTGCTGCCCCGGGGGGCGATTTCCCAGTCCGAGATGGACAGCCTCACCGCGGCCAAGCTGGATGCGGATGCCCGCCTCAAGTCGGCCCAGGCACAGGTCACCAGCGCCGAGGTCAATCTCAGCTTCACCACCATCACCGCGCCGATCACCGGCCGCACCGGCCGCAGTATCGCCAGCGTCGGCGACCTCGTCGGCCCCTCGACGGGCAACCTGACGACGCTGGTCAGCATCGATCCCATCCACGCGGTGTTCACCGTCAGCGAGTCGGCCTACGTCGCCGCGCTGCATGGCGACCTCAACCAGGACCTGCAAAAGGATGTCCTCAGCAAGCAGGAGGTGATGCTGGAGTTGAGCAATGGCCTGATCTACCCGGAGGTCGGACGCATCGACTACCGCTCCAACCGGGTCGACCCGGAAACCGGGACGCTGGAGGCCAGGGCGCTGATTCCCAACCCGCATGCGCTGCTGATGCCGGGGCAGTATGTGCGGGTCATCCTCGCCAACCCGCAACTGGTCGAGGGCCTGTTCGTGCCCCAGGCCTCGGTGCAGGTCGACCAGCTCGGCAGCTATGTGCTGGCAATCTCCCCGGAGAGTACCGTCGAGCGGCGCAATGTCACCCTCGGCATCCGGGTGGATGACAAGGTACTGGTGCAGGGCGATATCAGCGCCGACGACCGGGTGATCGTCCGCGGCCTGCAGCAGGTGCGCCCGGGCATGCCGGTGCAGGTGCGCAGCATAGACGCCCCCGCGGAATCGGCCCCGGCCGAGTGAGCGGGAGCGCCCAGCATGAACGGTAATTTCTTCATCCGCCGGCCCAAGTTCGCGATGGTCATCGCCATTGCCTTCACCCTGGCCGGGGCACTGGCCATCAAGCTGCTGCCGATCAACGAGTACCCGGCGATTTCCCCGGTCAACATCATTGTCTCGGCGCACTACGCGGGCGCCTCCGCCGAGGTGGTGGAAACCACCGTCGGCCTGCCCATCGAGGATGCGGTCAACGGCGTCGAGGACATGATCTACATGAGCTCGAAGAGCGCCAACGACGGCAGCTACACGCTGACCGCGACCTTCAGGGTCGGCGCCGACCCGGACATGGCGCTGGTACGGGTGCAGAACCGGGTGAAACTGGCCGAGCCGGCGCTGCCCTCGGAGGTGACCGCGGTGGGCCTGACCATCGCCGAGCGCGCGCCGGACATGCTGAAGATTCTCAGTTTCCAGTCGGTGGACGAGTCGCTGGATTACAAGTTCATCTCCAACTACGTGAAGATCAACGTCGCCCCGGCCCTGGCGCGCCTCGACGGCATTTCCGACGCGCGGATTCTCGGTGCGGCGGACTACTCCATGCGCCTGTGGCTCGACCCGAACAAGATGGCGGGGCTGAAAATTTCCGTACAGGATATCTCCCAGGCCCTGCGCGAGCAGAACGTGCAGGTGGCGGCGGGCAAGATCGGCGCGCCGCCCTTCGAGGGGGCGCTGCAGACCGAGTACACCCTGCGCACCCAGGGGCGGCTGCAGGACGTCGGCGAGTTCGAGCGCATCGTGCTGCGCGCGCGGCCGGATGGCTCGGCGATTTACCTGCGCGACGTGGCCCGGGTGGAAATGGGCCAGGCCAGCTACGACATCCTCGGCGAGACCGACGGTCGCCCGGCAGTCAACCTGGCGCTCTACCAGATGGCCAACGTCAACGCGCTGCAGGTCGGCGCCGAGGTCGACGCGCTGGTGGCGAAACTGGCGGCGGACTTCCCTGCCGGGATGGAATACAGCATCGGCTACGACACCACCCGCTATGTGGAGACCGCGGTCAGCCAGGTGGTGGAATCACTGTTCCAGGCTGTGGCGCTGGTGATCGTGGTGACCTTCATCTTCCTCGGCAACTGGCGCGCCGCGCTGGTGCCGACCCTGGCCATCCCGGTATCGCTGGTGGCCAGCTTCAGCGTGCTCATGCTGGCGGGCATGACCATCAACACCATCACCCTGTTCGGCCTGATCCTCGCCATCGGCATCGTTGTCGACGACGCCATCCTGGTGGTGGAGAACTGCGACCGCCACCTGCACGAGGATCCGGAGCTGTCGCCCGCGGATGCGGCGGAAGTCACCATGCGCGAGGTCGGCGGCGCGATCATCGCCACCACCCTGGTACTGCTCGCGGTGTTCGTGCCGGTGGCCCTGCTGCCCGGCATCACCGGGGTGATGTACCGCCAGTTCGCGGTGACGATCTGTGTGGCGGTACTGTTTTCCTCCCTCGTCGCCCTGACCCTGAGCCCCGCGCTGTGCAGCCTGCTGCTGCGCGGTGGCAAGCAGAACGACGCCGCCTGGTTCCAGCGCTTCCAGGGTGCATTCAACACCGTGACCAGCCGCTACGATGGTGGCGTGGGCTGGCTGCTGCGGCGCCTGCGCCTGGTTGCCGTGGTCTTTGTTGCCTGGATGGGGGCGACCCTGTTCGGCTTTGCCACCACCCCCACCGGGTTTGTCCCCGCCGAGGACAAGGGCATCATGTTCGTCAACGTGCAGTTGCCCGACGCCTCTGCGCTGAGCCGGACCCGGGCGGTGATGGACAAGATGACGGCGATCCTGCGGGCCGATGCGGCGGTGGAATCGGTCACCGCGGTGACCGGCTTCTCGATCCTCTCCGGTGCCCACGCCAGCAACGCCGGTACCATGTTCGTGGTGCTCAAGCCCTGGGACGAGCGCGACGCGCCGGAGCTGTCGGTATTTTCCGTTGCCCAGCGGGCCAACATCGCGGCTTTCATGGAGGTGCCGGAGGCCTCGGTCTTCGCCATCGCGCCACCCGCGGTGCCCGGTGTCGGCGCCGTGGGCGGGCTGGAGATCATGCTGCAGGACACCATGGCGCGCTCGCCGACCGAACTGGCCACGGCGCTCAATCACTTCATCGTCGAGGCCAACCAGGACCCGGCGCTGCGCAATGTCTTCAGCGCCTTCCGCGCCAACGTGCCGCAGTATTTCGTCGATGTCGACCGGGTGAAAGCCAAGAACCTCGGGGTTTCCCTCACCGAGATATTTGCCACCCTGCAGGCCCAGATGGGCTCGCTGTACATCAACGACTTCAACAAGTTCGGCCAGACCTATCGCGTGGTCATGCAGGCGGAGTCGCCGTTCCGCTCCGACCTCGACGACCTCGACCGCTTCTACGTGAAATCCACCAGCGGCGAGATGGTGCCGCTGAGCGCCCTGGTCACCACCCGGCCGATCCTCGGGCCGGATGTGCTGAGCCGCTTCAACCTGTTCCGCGCCGCCTCGGTGCAGGCCGAGGTGGCCCCCGGCCACAGCAGCGGCCAGGCCATGGCGGCGCTGGAGAATCTCGCCGCCAGCGCGCTGCCGCCGGGCTTCTCCTACGCCTGGACCGGCATGGCCTTCCAGGAACTGGAGGCCGGCCAGGCGGCCATCTACGCCTACCTGCTGGCACTGGTGTTCATCTATCTCTTCCTGGTCGCCCAGTACGAGAGCTGGTCGATCCCGCTGGCCATCATCCTGGTGGTGCCGATGGCCGTCGGCGGCGCGCTGGCCGGCCTCAACCTCGCCGGCGTGGCGCTCAACCTCTACGCCCAGATCGGTATCGTGCTGCTGATCAGCATGGCGGCGAAGAACGCCATCCTGATTGTCGAGTTCGCCCGCTTCCGCCGGGAGGAGGGCGGCGAGGGTGTTCTCGAGGCGGCGCGCAATGCCGGGCGCCTGCGCTTTCGCGCGGTGTGCATGACGGCGCTGTCCTTCATCCTCGGCATTTTGCCGCTGGTGCTGGCTTCCGGCGCCGGCGCGGCGGGGCAACGCTCCCTGGGCCTGACGGTCTTCGGCGGCATGCTGGCGGCGCTGCTGGTGGGGACGCTGTTTATTCCCGCGTTCTACGCGATTATCCAGGGGCTGCGGGAGCGGGTGAAGGGGCGGCTGGGGATGAAGGTGCCGGAGACGCCGCAGTAGTTCTTCCGCGATGGGGTGACGCTGCGTGGTTCAGGGGCTTAGGGGGCTTAGGGGCTTCGTAGGCGCAAGTACAGGCAATTGTCCCTCGCTTGCTCAGAAAGCGTTTATATTCGCCGCGAGGGACAATTGCCTGTACTTGCTGACGCCGTTCCGGAGGCCAGCCAGGCGAGATTCTCTCACCGAGACCTTTTACTGTAGTTACGTGAGTAGCGGGTCCGACGTTCGCTCAATCCCAGCATCCACCCGTGCATTCTCCCAAGCGACGACTATAAACGCTTTCGGAGGAGCGTGGAGAATGCACGGGTGGATGCGAGAACGAAGCCTCCCCGGAAATGGCGCGGGACTATACGCTCTCGAAGTCGCCCCGGGACAAAGGTCCCGGCGCGAACAACAGCCCATCAACCAAACAAATCCCGCAAGCCGGCCAGAGTTTCCTGCCCGCGCCTGGTATTGTCCTCCGGGTCGTCATCCTCGCGCCCCTGCCAGCGCAGGTCTTCCTGCGGCAGCTCGTCGAGGAAACGGCTCGGCTCGCAGGGCACCTCCTCGCCGAACTGGCGCCGCTTGCGGGCCATGGTCATGGTCAGCGTCTGGCGGGCGCGGGTGATGCCGACATAGGCCAGGCGGCGCTCCTCCTCGACATTGCCCTCCTCGATACTGCTGCGGTGGGGCAGGAAGTTTTCCTCCATGCCGATGAGGAAGACATGGGGGAATTCCAGCCCCTTGGAGGCGTGCAGGGTCATCAGCTGGACACTGTCGGGGCCCTTTTCCTCCTCGTCCTGCTGCTCCAGCAGGTCGCGCAGGACCATGCGGGCGATGGCCTCGTCCAGCGTGCACTCGTCCTCGGTCATGACCCGCTGCAGGCCGTCGACGAGGAAGTCGACATTGGCCATGCGCCGGTCGGCGACGTCGTCGCTGGAACTCTGCGAGCGCAGCCAGTCGTGGTAGTCGATGTCGCGGATCAGGCGGCGCACGGCGCTGATGCCGTCGCCGCCTTCCACTGCCCGGCGCAGGCCGTCGAGCCAGAGGCGGAATTCCCGCAGGCGTTTCAGGCCGCCCTCGTTGATGCGCTCGGACGGGATGCGGCCGATGGCCTCGAGCAGGCTGCAGTGGCTCTCGGTGGCGAATTCGCCGAGGGCTTCCAGGGTGGCGGTGCCGAGCTTGCGCCGGGGCACGTTGGCGATGCGCAGGAAGGCGTTGTCGTCGCCCTCGTTGAGCAGCAGGCGCAGGTAGGACATGACGTCCTTGACCTCGTTGCGGGCGAAGAAGGAGGTGCCGCCGGAGAGGTGGTAGGGCACCTGCTGGCGCTGCAGGGCCAGTTCCAGCAGCCGCGCCTGGTGGTTGCCGCGGTAGAGGATGGCGTAGTCGCCGAAGCGGCCCGACTTGCGCAGCCGGTGGTCGAAGATCTCCGCCACCACCTGCTCTACCTCGTCCTGCTCGTCGGCGCACTGGATCATGCGCAGCGGCTCGCCGGGGCCGAGTTCACTCCATAACTGCTTGTCGAAGACGTGGGGATTGTTGGCGATCAGGGTGTTGGCGGCGCGCAGGATGCGCCCGGTGGAGCGGTAGTTCTGCTCCAGCTTGACGATGCGCAGGCCGGGGAAATCCTGCTGCAGCTGGGCCAGGTTCTCCGGCCGGGCGCCGCGCCAGGCGTAGATCGACTGGTCGTCGTCGCCGACCACGGTGAGGCCGCCGCGCAGGCCGATCAATTGCTTCACCAGCAGGTACTGGCTGGTGTTGGTGTCCTGGTACTCGTCGACCAGCAGGTAGTGGATTTTCTCCTGCCAGCGCTCGAGCACCTCGGGCTTGTCCTCGAACAGCAGGGTGGGCAGCAGGATCAGGTCGTCGAAGTCGAGGGCGTTGTAGGCTTTGAGCGCCCGCTGGTAGCGCAGGTAGGCCTGGGCGCAGAGCATCTCCGCCGGTCCGCCGGCCAGGCCGACCGCCTGCTCGGGCAGGACCCGGTCGTTCTTCCACTGCGATATTTTGTTGGCGATCTCGGCGGCCTTGTCGCCATCGGAACCGTGCTCCTGGATCAGCAGGTCGCGGATCAGCGCCTGGCTGTCCTGGTTGTCGAAGATGGAAAAGCCGGCCTTCAAGCCCAGTTCCCTGCGCTCGCGGCGGATGATGTTCAGGCCCAACTGGTGAAAGGTACTGACGGTCAGGCCCTCGGAGCTGCCCGATCCGAGCAGCCTGCCGACGCGCTCCTTCATCTCCCGGGCGGCCTTGTTGGTGAAGGTCACCGCGGCGATGCGCCCGGCGCTGATGCCGCAGGTCTGCACCAGGTAGGCGATCTTGCGGGTGATCACGCTGGTCTTGCCGGAACCGGCGCCGGCCAGCACCAGCAGGGGGCCGTCGATATAGCGGACAGCTTCGCGCTGCCGGGGATTGAGTTCGCTCACGGGTGTACAACTGATGAAGGGACAACAGCCGCGCAGTGTACGGGACGAGAGGGGTCAGAGTCACGACTCTGACCCCGGCAGTGCTCTGCCGGCCCACCGGGGCAGTTGACGCCACAGGGTATAAACCGGATGATCGTTAACCCCCGATTTAGCTGTAACCCGAACCCCGTAGAGGTTTCCCCAATGAGTAGTGAACAAAGCCTGCCCGAAAATCAGGACGATATCCCGGCCGCCAATCCGCGCCCGCTGGCGCGCATTCTCGGTTCGGTCATGGACGTCGGCAGGATCATCCTCAACCGCCGCGGGTTGATCAGCTCGCCCGGCCTCGCCACCGAGAAAGCCCTGCTCGAGGAGTGCCGGGAGTTGCTGCACCACCGCGGCGAGGCTTCCGGCCTGGCCCTGGCGCGGGACATCCTCACCAAGTACCAGGAAGCGAGCAAGGAAGACCGGCTGGCGTTTTTCCGCGGCCTGGCCAAGGACTACGAGCCGGATACCGCGGAAGTCCGCGCGGCTGCCACCGCCTACGCCGGCGACCCCTCGCGCAAGCACTTCCAGAATCTCAGCAAGGCCATGGAGTCCCCGCGGCAGAAGCTCTTCCGCCGCCTGAACATGGCCCCCGGCGGCACCGGTATCCTGGTCAAGATGCGCGAGCAGATGCTCGACCTGGAGCAGGATCACCCCGAGCTGAAGCAGGTCTCCCACGATCTGCGCCAGCTCTTTGTCTCCTGGTTCAACAAGGGCTTTCTCGAGCTGCGCCATATCGACTGGGGCGCGCCGGCCCTGGAGCTGGAAAAAATCATCGCCTACGAGGCGGTCCACGAGATCAACGGCTGGGACGACCTGCGCAGCCGCCTGCGCGACGACCGCCGCTGCTTCGCCTTCTTCCACCCGGCGATGGAGCACGACCCGCTGGTATTCGTCGAGGTCGCTCTGACCGACAAGGTGCCCGGCGCCATCGCGCCGCTGCTGGATCAAAGCCGCGACATGTTGCCCAGTAACAAGGCCAACACGGTGGTGTTCTACTCGATCAGCAACTGTCACCGCGGCCTCGCCGGGGTATCTTTCGGCAACTTCCTGATCAAGAGCGTGGTCAACGAGCTGAAGCAGGAAATGCCCTGGCTGAAGCAGTTCGTCACCCTGTCGCCGATCCCCGGTTTCCGGCGCTGGCTGGACAAGGCCGAGAATCTCGAAGAGATGGTGCCTGCTTCGATGGTGGCGAAAGCGCGCGCACCGGTGGGCAAGGTCGTCGAGTCCGAAACCAAGGAGGCGCTGATGAAACTCTGCGCCCACTACCTGGTCGAGGAAAAGTCCGGCACGCTGGCGAAGGACCCGGTGGCCCGCTTCCACCTCGGCAACGGTGCACGCCTGCATCGCCTGCACTGGGGCGCCGATCTCACCAGCAAGGGGCGCGAGCAGTCGGCGGGGATGATGGTCAACTACCTTTACGACCTCGACCGCATCGAAGAAAACCACGAGGCCTACTTCGACCAGGGCACGATCTCCGTTTCCAAGACCATTACCGGCCTGTTGAACTGAAGCGTGTACCGATAGTCCCGGCGCGACGTGCCGGGACTGTTTCCGCTGCATCATTCGCTCTTTCTTCTCTTGTTGTAGCTGCAGGGCTGCAGGATCTGCAGGCTGCGTCTATGCTTTGGCTTCCATATAACAACGGTACTCGCCATGGCGCTGGCTCACGCCATCATGACTGCACTCCTGGATGCGGACCTGTCCGGTTCGGAGCTGTCGCGTGATTTCGAGACTTCGCTGGGGCTCTTCTGGCAGGCTACCCACCAGCAGATCTACCAGGAGCTGCACAAGCTCGCTGACAAGGGCCTGTTGAACCGGCGCGAGGTGCAGCAGAGCGGGCGGCCGAACAAGATCGTCTACGGTATGACCAAGGCGGGGCGCGACGCACTGGCGCAGTGGGTATTCGGGAATACCCGGGTGCAGGCCGCCAAGGACGAGCTCCTGCTCAAGCTGTACAACCTCGACGCGGGCAACGCCGAACACCTCGCGACGGAAATCACCGAGCGCCGCGGTGAAATGATGCGCCGTCTCTACCTGTACGAAAAAATTCGCCGCACTCACTATGACAGCCCCGAAACACTGCCCACCCGTCACAAGGGTGTCTACCTGGCGCTGGCCGCGGGCATCCGCCAGGGCGAGCAGTACCTGGCCTGGTGTGATGAGGCGCTGGAATTGCTGGCGACGGTGCAGGGCGCCTAGCCTGACCCGATCGGGCGTCATATTTCTTTACGCCGAGCCAGCTCGACCGCGCTCGCCGCGCCGCCCGGAATTCAGCCCGCGGGCGGGGATTAAGGCTTGCACCGGGGTGCAACTCCCTGAAAAATACGCTCTGCCATTTTTCACCGGGACAATCCTATGCGTGTTGTAATGATCGGCGCCGGCTATGTCGGCCTGGTATCGGGAGCTTGCTTCTCGGAGTTCGGCGCGGAAGTCGTCTGTGTCGATCTCAACCAGCAGCGTATCGACATGCTGGAGGCGGGCAGCATCCCGATCTACGAGCCCGGACTGGAAAGCCTGGTGGCGCGCAACAGGGCGGCGGGCAGACTCAGCTTCACCACGGAACTCGCCAGTGCGGTCAGCGCGGCGGACCTGATCTTCATCGCCGTCGGCACACCCACCCGGCGCGGCGATGGCCACGCCGACCTCGGCTATGTCTACGCGGCGGCAAAGGACATCGCACCGCACCTCACTGGCTACACGGTGATTGTCGACAAGTCCACCGTACCGGTCGGCACCGCAGCACAGGTAAAGCGGATTGTCGCCGAGACCAACCCGGCAGCGGACTTCGATGTCGCCTCGAACCCCGAGTTCCTGCGCGAGGGTGCGGCAATTGGCGATTTCATGCGCCCCGACCGGGTGGTACTGGGGGTGGAGAGTGAACGGGCGGAGCGCCTGCTGCGCGAACTGTACCGCCCCCTCAACCTCATCGAGGCGCCAATCATGGTCACCGACCTGGAGAGCGCGGAGCTGATCAAGTACGCGGCGAACGCCTTCCTCGCCACCAAGATCAGCTTTATCAACGAGATTTCCCAGCTGTGCGAGGCGGTCGGTGCGGATGTTCACGCGGTGGCCAAGGGGATGGGCCTGGATGGCCGGATCGGCAAGAAGTTCCTGCACGCGGGGCCGGGCTACGGCGGTTCCTGTTTTCCCAAGGACACCCTGGCGCTGGTGCGCACGGCCCAGGAGTACGGGGTTTCCTCGCGTATTGTCGAGGCCGTGGTCGAAGTCAACGCCGCGCAGAAGGCGCGCATGGTGCAGAAGATTCGCCGCGCCCTCGGCGGCAGCGAGTCCGGCAAGCGGATCGCCGTGCTCGGCCTGACATTCAAGCCGGAAACTGACGACATGCGCGATGCACCCTCGCTGTCGATCCTTCCCCCGCTGATCGACAAGGGCGCGAGCATCGTCGCGCACGACCCCCAGGGTGTGCACGAGGCGCGCGGCCACCTGCCCTCGAGCGTGGAATACGCCGAGGATATCTATGCCGCGATAGACGGCGCCGATGCCGTGGTGCTGATGACAGAGTGGAACGCTTACCGCGGCCTCGATCTCGCCAGGGTAAAGACACTCATGCGCGGCAATGCGTTTATCGACCTGCGGAATGTCTATGAGCCGGAAACCATGCAGGCCTCCGGCTTCCAGTACACCTGTGTCGGCCGCGGCGAGGCTTAGCGCCGGGTACTTACTTGCGGCGGCGCCAGTTTGTTGCGCCGAGACCTGCCAGGGCAGAGAGCATTAGCCAGCCGGCCGCGGGCAGCGGTACCGCCGACGGGGTGAAGTTCTCATAGGCCGCGAAAGCCATGTTTCCCGGCCCGCCGACGGACTGGAAGCGCACGGCGAAATCGCCGAGTTCGAGACTGTCGGTCGCCTGCTGCAGACTGATGGTGAAGCTGAACAGCAACGGATCATCGCTGTTGCCCACGCCGCTGCCACCACCCCCGGCGCAGTTCGAGCCGCCGACATTTTTCACGCAGAAATCCACCGAATTTCCCCCCGGCATCGCGCCGGCTCCCACCTGGCTGAAGCCGCCGCTGGCGCCACTGCCGCTGAGATCGACGAGGCCGCTGGTGTTGAAACCGGCTATGGAAATGCGCGAGCTGAGGTAGGAAGTGTTGTCCAGTGAGCCGAGGAAGGTCCAGCTCCGGCCGGCATCCGCAATGGCGAGCAACTGGTAGGAAGTGGTCGCGGTGAGCCCCGGTGAGTTGCCGGTGTAGCCGACGCTGAGCGCGTCGCCTACGGCGCTGAAAGTGGCCGGGAAGGCGCTGGAGCTAAAGGCCAGGCAGAGGGCCGCGGTAAACTTCTTGAGCATGGGTAGACGCATTGCAGTATTTCCTTGTTGGTTTTAACACTGGCATGTCCCTGGATTCTTTTTATGAACATGCATTTTGTATCAATGCCGCTTGAATTAACACGACAGTGTGAACAGGGTCACATAATAGTCGCCCATTTTTTGCCGCGAACAGTGTATTCTGGCTTGACGTGATGAATTTCTGCTGTCAGTAAAATTTACAGTCAGGTGATTTCCAGCGTATGAAAGGGGGGGGGAAGCACGTGGTAAATAGCGGAGTTACTGGCCAGTGTGGAACCCGGCTCAGATCTTGCTTTGCAGTTTTGTGAACGCAAAGTGAAGTTCAAATAAAATGTTTGCGTCAGCCAAATAAGGATCACGGAATAAATGGATGCCGTCCTGATCATTCTCCTGCTGATGGGCGTCTGCTCCATCACACTTGCCCTGTATATCCTGGTCGATGCCAAACGCAACTACATGTCCCCGGAGCGCGAGTCCAGGATCCGTCCAGGCTTCGGCACCGGCGACCATCAGCGATATCTCGAGCGCAGCAAGCGCGACCGGCGCAGTGGGCAAACCGTCAGTTTTCCGCTTATGATTGATGGCAGGATGATCAGCGAAGACAGGCGCAAGCTTCCCGATCGCCGCCGCGCAGTCGCTGCCTGAGGCGAGGCTTCGACACCAGCAATAGCTAATTTTGGTTAGCCTGCTAAAGGTAAGCGTGATTCAATTATAAAAAAACGCTGCCGAGGACGCATAAATAGACATCTATTTCCTCAGTTACGGCCTGGCCTGGCTGACGTTCTCTATTCTGGGCATCGGCCTGGCCCTGCGCTGGCGCAATCGCAAGATCAGCCTGTCGGCTCTCCTTTGCGTATCCATAACGGCGATATGGGGTGCGGTGGTCGCGGTGGGAACGCAACTCGAGCTGCCACCGGTAAAACTGATCCGGTCGGTGGAAGCCGCCCGCAACGTTGCCTGGATGTTCCTCCTCTACAACATGTACGGCCAGCAGTTGGCCGGTACCGGTCGCTTCTTCGCCAGCCGCCGCTGGCTGCCCTGGTTTGTCGCCGGTATCTGCCTGATGGTGGTGCAGATGTTTGCCGGAGACTGGATTGTCTTCCGTCTCGGTCTTCCTGCCTCCATCGACCTCACGGCGACCTATTTGATGTGGCTTGGTTTCAGCCTGGGTACGCTGGTCCTGCTGGAACAGGTGTTCCGCCTGAGCACGCCGTCCGAGCGCTGGCGCCTCAAGTACCTGTTCCTCGGGCTGGGCTTCATCTACATATTCGACTTCCTGATGTACACCGAAGGCCTGATCCTGAGGCAGATCAACCCATTGCTGTGGCAGGTGCGCGGGGTGCTGGTCGCCTGCACGGCGCCGCTACTCGCAGTCTCCATTCTGCGCAGCGAGAAGCGCAGCCCCGAGGCGCAGGTGTCGCGCCACGTCGTGTTCCACACAGTTACCCTGCTCCTGGCCGGGGTTTACCTGATCTTTATTTCCATTGTTGCCTACGCCATCAACGTCTACGGGGGCACCTGGGGCGGGGTGATGCAGGTGACCTTCCTCTCCGTTACCGGCCTGGCCTTCCTCACCGTGGTGATTTCTTCCCGGGCACGGGATCTGCTGCGGGTCTGGATGAGCAAGCATTTCTTCAGCTATCGCTACGACTACCGCCGCGAATGGCTCGACTTTACCCAGACCCTGGCGGAAAGCGCCAACTCGACCCCGATGGCCATCGTCCAGGCCATGACCAAACTCTGTGGCAGTCCGTCGGCGCTGCTGTGGATGCGGACTGAGTCCGGTGGGTTCAAGCTGATCGAGAACTGGCAGATGGAAGACCCGGGTGATCTCGGCGATTTCGGGCCGATGGCGCACTGGCTCGAGCGCACCGGCTGGATTATCGATATGCGCGAATGGCGGGCGCATCGCGAAGTCTACACCGACCTTGTGTTGCCGGAGGCGGTGGAGAGCCTGCCGCGGGTGTGGCTCATCGTCCCGCTGATGTTTACCGATAGGTTGCAGGGCATTCTGCTGATGACACGTCCTGACGTGGTGCCGCAGATGAACTGGGAAGACCGCGACCTGCTTAAGGTTGCCGGACGGGCGGCGGCAACTCACCTGGCGCGATTCCAGGCCCACGCCTCGCTGGTGGAGCTGCGCCAGTTCGAGGCCTTCAATCGCCTTTCAGCCTACGTCGTGCACGATCTGAAAAACATTCTGGCCCAGCAGTCGCTGATACTTTCCAACGCCGAGCGGCACCGGAACAAGCCTGAATTTATCGATGATGTTTTTGAAACCATCGAGAATTCAGTGCAGCGCATGACCCGCCTCATGGCGCAGATGCGCAGCGGCTTGCGCGGCAACCGCAAGGAGGCCGTGGAGCTGGTGCCAATGTTGAAAAAAGTTATCGAGATAAAAAGTAATACACTGCCCGTGCCGCGCATTGCGCGAACGCGCAAGGATTTCCTCGTCGAGGCCGATGCCGAGCAACTGGCAACGGTATTCGGGCATCTGGTACAGAACGCGCAGGAAGCCACCTCACCCAAGGGTACTGTAACTCTCAGCCTGCAGGAGGAGGAGGGCAGGGTAAAAGTTTTGATCAAGGATACCGGTGTCGGGATGGATGAAAATTTCATCCGCCACCGACTGTTCAAGCCTTTTGACACGACCAAGGGCCTGACGGGCATGGGAATAGGTGTGGTCGAGAGCCGCGATTACGTGCGCAGCCTCGGAGGAGAAATCCAGGTTCAAAGCCAACCGGGCGTAGGCAGCTGCTTTACCGTAGTGCTACCATGTGCCTCCCATTTACACCTGGCTCTACCCAAGGAACACGAGGAAGCTGTAGTTGGCGAACGATAAGAAGAAACTACTGGTGGTCGAGGATGACCGCGGCTTGCAGAACCAGCTGCGCTGGGCATTTGAAGAGTACGAAGTTCTACTGGCGGGAAACCGCGCTGAAGGAATGGCTTTTCTGCGCCGGGAGCAACCCGGGGTAGTGCTGCTCGACCTCGGGCTGCCACCCGACCCCGGCGGCGTTACTGAAGGAATGGCGACGCTCAAGGAAATTCTCTCGCTGGCGCCGGAGACCCGGATCATCGTGATAACTGGCGACAATGACCGCGCCAATGCGATCGAAGCGGTCAGTCTCGGTGCCTATGATTTCTACCAGAAGCCGGTGGACCCAAACGTACTCGGGCTGATTGTCGAGCGCGCCTACCGGGTTTACGAACTGGAAGCAGAAAACAAGCGCCTGCAACTCAACAATCGCGAATCGCCGCTACAGGGCATTATCGCCAGCAGCCCGCAGATGCTCGAGGTATGTCGGCTGGTGGAGCGGGTGGCGCCAACTGACGTAACTGTGCTGCTACTGGGTGCGAGCGGTACCGGCAAGGAACGCTTCGCCCAGGCAGTGCATGCTCTCAGCCCGCGCAGCGACGAGAAAATCGTTGCCATCAACTGTGCGGCAATACCGGAAAACCTCCTCGAATCCGAATTGTTTGGCCACGAGAAGGGCGCCTTTACCGGCGCTACTGCCCAGCATGTCGGCAAGATCGAGCGCGCCGACGGCGGCACCCTTTTCCTCGACGAGATTGGCGACCTGCCCCATGAACTGCAGGCCAAGTTGCTGCGCTTCCTGCAGGAAAGGGTTATCGAGCGGGTCGGCGGGCGCAAGGAAATTCCGGTCGATACACGCATCATCTGCGCGACCCACCAGAACATCCAGCAGATGATCGACGAGGGCCGCTTCCGCGAGGACCTGTTCTACCGCATCAGCGAGATCACCATAAAAATTCCGATGTTGCGCGAGCGCGAGGGCGACGCGGTGCTGCTTGCCAAGGCATTTGTCGAGCGTTTCAACGAGGAGATGGGCGGTCCGCGACGCACCCTGGGCAAGGAGGCTATCACCGCGATCGAATCCTACGCCTGGCCCGGCAACGTCCGGGAACTGGAGAGCAAGGTGAAGCGTGCGATGATTCTCGCCGACGGCGGGCAGATTTCCGCGGCGGATCTCGAACTGGCGAACGTCGATGGTGAACCGCTGCCGATCAACCTGCGCCAGGTGCGCGAGGATGCCGAGCGCCGGGTAGTGCATCGCGCCCTCGTGCAATGTGATTTCAATATCAGTGATGCGGCCCAGGTGCTGGGTGTGACCCGGCCAACACTCTACAAGTTACTGGAGAAATACCAGCTCCGAACACGCTCGCAGAGTGAGGCCTGAACCGCGGTCTGCTATCCCGGGGTTGCTGCCTGGCGACCCCTCTCCCCGCGCCATCCAGCGCACCTGACTCCCAGACGCATTTGCGAGAGTTCTGAATTTTCGAACCGGAGGAGGGCCTGCAACGGGCCGATCCTGGTACTTCTGCTCTCGAGAAAAGTGTAAAAAAATCTGACATTCTTTTCCGTGGTTCGAGCCGAAATGTGCGCGCAATAGCTGCAGTACTTCGGGATTATTGTGGTTATATATAGGCAAACTTCCGCGATCGACGTTGATTTTAGCGGCCTGACTACTAGCGAAATTACACTGTAAAAAAAAGTGAATCCGCTGAAAAATAATTGCAATTTCCCTGCACTTGACCGTCTCAACGATTGCCTGGCAACTTGATTGCTCCTAGACTGGCTCGGCAGTTCGGGGCAGGTACTAACTTTTAGTGCCAAGAGTGTGAGGTACATTCCTTTACGCAAAACCTCTGCGAAGACTGTTGCGGGCAGCCTCCGGTATGCCGCATGAACAGTCGCCTAGTGATAGTCGCCAGGTGCGAATTACGGAGCGTATGCCGCGAGCGCGTTCTGCATACCTGGTGAAGCTGTAGAACATCAGGACGATATAACAATGAAAATGAATAAGTCTTTCTTCAGCGTACTCGGTGCGCTCTTGCTTCTGGCTGTTGATGTCCACGCTGACTCTGCGGTGGCTGCCTACCGTATCAACCCTGGCGACGTGCTCGGTGTCTTTGTCTGGAATGAGGAAGTCCTGACAAGGGAAGTCCGGGTGCGCCCGGATGGCTACATCAGCCTGCCGCTGGCCGGGGAAATCCGGGCGGGGGGACGAACCCCGGCTGAGGTGACGGCAGACCTGTCCGATGCCATAGGCAAGTACCTCAACGACAAGCCTGTTGTAACTGTCTCTTTGCTTTCCCTGGATGGCAATATTGTCTACGTGCTGGGCAAGGTAAACCGGCCGGGAGCATTCCCGGTTGTCGCGCCGGTCGACGTGGCGCAGGCATTGGCCTGGGCGGGTGGCCTCAATTCTTTTGCCGATGAAGATGATATTCAGGTCCTGCGTCGGGCTGCCGACGGCAGCCAGTCGGCCATCGCGTTCGATTATGCCGCCGTGAAAAATGGCAAAGAACTCGGCACCAATATCATGTTGCAAAGCGGCGACGTAGTCGTAGTTCCCTGAGTATCATGCGCGCGGTTCTCCAGAATCTGGTTTCCTTTGCCCTGCTTGCGCTCATGGCGCAGACTGCCAGCGCGGCGGAGACTTCACTCCGTGGCAGTGCCGGTCTGGAATACGAATACAACGACAATATTCGCTCGACACCGAACAATCGTATTTCGCTGTCTGGCTGGACTGCGGACGCCGGTTTCATCGGCAAGTGGGCCACGCCGCGATTTAGCGCCGAGACTTCACTTAAACTGAACTCCGAGCGCTTTGACAGCGCAAACACCAAAGATCTGTCACCGGGATTGGCGGAGCCCGAGGCCGGCGATTTCGATAGCGATAATCAGGATATTTCCACCGATCTTTCTTACGACTGGGAGCGGCATTCGGTCTCACTGTTCGGGCAATATAGGCGAGATAGCACGCTGAATACCCAGTTTCTGGATACGGGGCTCGGGGGGCTGGCGGAGATCGAGGGTGCCAGCCGTGAGGAGCGAATTGTCATTCGTCCCGAGTGGGACTGGACACTAACCGAGCGCCAGCGTTTGCGAATGAGCCTGCAATGGCAGGACGTGGAATTCGATAGCCAGTTCTATTCGGATTACGACTACCGTATGGCGGACGTCGCCTGGAGTTACCTGCTCAACGAGCGGTTTCACCTGCAACTGGTACCGCAGTACTCCCGATACGAAAATCGTGCTACCAACCGCATCCAGTCGACCACCTACGGGTTGCAGGCCGGCGCCATCTGGGCCTACTCAGAAAAGCTGAATATCAACCTGCTATTGGGAGCCACCGAGGTCAGCACAGAAACTGACGGCGGTTATTACGCTTTCGATTTCGAAAATTTCCAGATCATCTTTGTGGAGTTCGAAGACCAGGAAAGTAAGGGGTTTACCGGTAGTTTCACGGTGGATTACCGTGATGAATACTACGGTGTCGATTTTGAAATGTACTCGCGTTACTCACCCAGTGCCGACGGCGGTCTTCGCGAAGACAGCCAGGCCGGGCTGACCTGGTATTGGACACCGCTGGAGCGGCTGCGATTGGATATTGATACGCACTACGGCTGGTCAAAAAGTGCCAATTCCGCGTTGGAGCAGGAACGTGAATATGGTGAAGCGGGTATGCGTATCGGCTATCAGTTCTCTGAAAACTGGTGGGCCAGTGCGCGCTACCGCTTCCGTACCCAGGAATATAAAGCGTCAAGTGCAGGTGCTGGCGATAGCAACGCTATTTCGGCGAGCGTTAGCTACCGACTGCCGAAGGAGATCCTGTGAGAGGCGAGATTACAGCTACTGAAGCCAAATCAATGCGGGGTGACCCCACTGTCTGCCCCGATCACTCCGCTGCAAGCGCAGGAGTCTGCTCCGCGAGCGGTAAATCAACAGACCACGACGGACACATGCAATGTCAGCGGTAGATATCACACCCCAGATGTTGGGCTCGAATGGCGATGCCCCCGACCTCTCGCAATACCTTGCAGGCCTCAAGCGTCGGCGTAAACCAATTCTCCTGACGACATGCGCCCTGCTAGTGGTGGCCGTGTTGGTGGCACTCATTTGGCCACCCAGTTACAGAACTTCCGCGACAATCCTGATTGAGGAGCAGGAAGTCCCCGAGGATATGGTGCGTTCAACCGTAACCAGCTACGCCAATCAACAAATTGAACTCATCAGAGCCAGAGTTCTGACGCTGGAAAATATCATGCGTCTGGTGCAAAAGCATGAACTCTACGATCAGGACGAATTGGCAAGAATGCCGCGCACAGAAGTCTACCAGAATTTTATTGATGCTGTTGATCTCGATCTGCTGAATGCGGAAATAATTGATCCTCGAAGTGGTCGATTAATGAATTCAACGATTGCATTCACTCTCTCATTTGAAGCCGACCAGCCGAAAAAGACGCTACAAATAACTAATGAGCTCGCGAACCTTTTCTTAAATGAGAACCTGCGTACACGCACGGAAAAGACATCATCGACTGCGAACTTCCTCCGAGAAGAGGTGAATAAATCGAACGCTGAAATTCAGAAACTCGAAGCTGCGCTATCTGAATTCAAGATTCAGAACCAGTCTGCCTTGCCCGAGGTTTACCAGCTCAATTTGCAGAACGTTGCGCGTTACCAGTCCCAGGTCGCGAGTATGCAAGCCCGCTACCAGGAACTGATCAAGCGCGAGGGCGACCTGGTCGCGCGCATGGCAACAACCACCAAGTACTCCCCTGTGGTGCTCCCCACGGGTGAGGCGTTACTGGGGGACGTCGACCGTCTCAAGGCCCTGCAATCCGAGTACAGCCGTATAGTTGCACGATACTCCGCAAACCACCCGGATGTTGTCCGATTGCAGCGGGAGATAGAAACACTGCTGGTACAGGTTGGCGGTTCTGGTAGCTACGATGAGTTGCAGCGCTTGTTGCAGAGTCGCAAAGAGGAACTGAAAGCTCTTAGAGCAAACTATTCGGACGATCATCCGGAAGTTGTTGTGCAGCGGAAAATTGTCGATCAATTGGAGGCGCAACTGGATGACACTGGATCATCGAGGCCTGCACCGGCGCCCGACAACCCCGCCTATCTGATGCTGGATAATCAGTTACAGACAATCCGCATTGAAAAAGAAAGTCTTGAAGAGCAGATGACGAAGCTGAGTCAGCAGATAGAAACTCTGACTGACTCCTCAGCCAACGCCCCGGTAGTGGAGCGCCAATACATCAATCTCCGGCGGAATCTCGAATTGGCAGGGGCGAAAAATCTCGAGTTGAAAGCCAAGTTGGTGGACGCGGAATTGGCCGGTGAATTGGAGGCCGGGCGAAAGGGGCAGCGCTTCACCCTGGTGGAGCCGCCAATCATGCCCGAAAAGCCCACGAGTCCAAATCGCCCAGCCATTCTTGTGTTGGGACTCGTCCTGGCATTAGGAGCCGGTTTGGGGCTCGGCCTGGTGCTGGAGGCTTTGGACGGAAGTATTCACAGTGCACGTAAGGTATCCGAACTAATGGGTGTCCCTCCTATGGTTACGATTCCCTACTTGCAATCTCCAGCGGAAAAGGCCGCCGCAAATCCCAATCGCCGGAGATACTGGATACTAGGGGCGCTGGTCGGCGGTGGCTTGGTCGTGCTGCTCAGCTTGCACTTGTTCGTGAGGCCGCTTGACGTGCTTTGGTTTGAGTTGCTCGGTTAGCGCTTGGTGACTGGAGGATAGTTTGATGGAATACGTAAAAGATGCTATCGAAAAAGCTCGCCACGAAAGGCAGGCGAAATTGGGCGAGGAGTCAACTGCAACTGTTGAGCCGCCCGTCGTTGCTCGCCCTGCTAAATCGGGAATCAACGATGCGCTCAATCGTGGCGATAGAGAGGCTCGTATTGAGAGCCTCAACAAAAAGGCATTACTGGATAACCGGATTGTTGCCGCGTTCGAAAATGACGAGCGAGCCGAACCCTACCGCCAGTTGCGCACGCAAATACTGAAAAAATTCCGGGAAACAGGTTGGCGTACACTGGCAATTACCAGTGCTCATGAAAATTCGGGGAAAACGCTTACAGCTGTAAATACCGCCATTGCGCTCGCCAAGGATGTCAATCAACGCGTGTTGCTGGTGGACCTGGATTTCAAGGGCCCCGATGTTCTCCAGAAACTCGGTCTTTCTACAGAGGCAGGGCTGGTGGAATGCCTGCAGGGAAAGAAGCGAGTACACGAAGTGCTGATCGACCCGGGTATCGATAGGTTGACCATCCTCCCAGCAACGCCGGTCTCCGGTGTGACCTCGGAAATCCTGTCTTCACCGGAAATGAAACTGGCGCTGGAAGAAATCGTTCATGGCGATGACAATCGGATCATTGTATTCGACTTGCCGCCATTGCTGCGTGACGACGATGCACTGGTGTTCGCGCCCTATGTGGATGCAACGCTATTAGTAGTGGAGAGCGGCGTAACTACACCTCATGATCTGGAACGCTGTTTGCACCTGCTGGAGGGTGTGCACGTCCTGGGCACGATTTTCAACAAGGCGGACTGACGCCAGGTGATGGCGAACTATGTATCTCGAACACTATGGACTATCGGCGAGACCCTTTGATCTAAATCCTGATCCTGCTTTCCTTTACTTCTCTTCCCAGCACCGACTCGCCTATTCAATGCTGGAGTACGGCTTGCTGGCACAGCCCGGAATAACTGTTGTCACCGGAGAGGTGGGCGCCGGAAAGACGACGCTATTGCGACATCTCCTTAATCAACACGACGAGGAATCTTTCCAGGTTGGCCTGCTCGCCGATACCGATGAAGATACCGCTGAGGAATTGCACAGCTGGATCGCGATGAGCTTCGGCCTGGATCACACACTGGACAAAATTTCGCTAAAGAAGAATTTCCAGGACTACCTGATACAGAGTTATGCGAAGGGAAAAACGACGATACTCATTGTCGACGAAGCACAGAATTTGGGGATCAAGGCTCTGGAGCAACTCCGCCTGCTCAACAATATCAATACAGGCCAGGATGAGTTACTGAAGATAATTCTCGTCGGGCAACCTGAATTATTGGCGAAATTGCGACAGCCCGAATTGATGCAATTTGCCCAGCGCGTGACGGTGGAGTTTCATCTTGAACCTCTGGCGATTGAAGAAGCACCAAAGTATATCAATCATCGCCTGCAACAAGCGGGTGCGCAGAATCCGATTTTTGACAACTCAGCTATCTACGCAGCCTATTATTTCTCAGGTGGAATTCCCAGGTTGCTGAACATGCTATGCGAATATGCCCTTATATATGGTTATTCCAAAGGTCTGGCCAGACTGGGAGTCGACCCCATATTGGAGGTGGTTAAGGGGCGGAAAATTGGCGGTGTCGCGAGAGTGCCGAAGATTACCGACGACATGGCTGTCGCCCGGAGGTATATCCTGGATGAGATCAATGTCGACTTGCATGGGGTGAGTGAGAGCCCTGGTCGCCATGCGCTTTGATAGAGTTCAGGTGCCGTGGAGATATTTGCATCTTGAATAATGTAATCCATTTGAGCGCACGTGAGAGAATATTAGGGATGGATGTCGATGTGGTGGATCTTGAGAGCGCCACGGATTTTCTTGTCGTAGCAGCTGCGCAGAAGCGTGGCGCATACGTCTGCGTATCAAATGTACATATGTGTATGGAGGTTTTCGACTCACCGGAATTCGCACGAGTAGTCAATTCCGCCGACCTCGTTATCCCTGATGGGCGCCCCATAGTCTGGGCGCAGAGACTGCTGGGGCAGAAAGCGGCGATGCAGGTAAGAGGCCAGGACATCATGGTCGCGCTGTGCGACAAGTCCAGGAAGGCGGGGCTGAAGATTGGTCTGTATGGCGGGAGCAGTAGCGAACTGGTTGATAGTGTCGCAAGTATTATTGCTAGGCAGTTTCCGGGGGTCCAGGTTGATTTCACTTATTCGCCGCCGTTCCGTGCCTTGACCTTAGAAGAGGATGAGAAAGTCGTACAGGCTGTCGAGGACAGTGACGTTGACTTTTTGTTTGTGGGTATCGGATGCCCGAAACAGGAAAGGTGGATGGCTGAACATGTCGATCGATTAAGCTGCGTGATGGTCGGGGTAGGCGCTGCATTTGATTTTATCGCCGGTGAAAAGAAGCACGCCCCCAGATGGATGCAGTCGATTGGCATGGAGTGGTTTTTCCGTTTGTTGAGTGAACCGAGGCGCCTGTGGAAGCGGTACTTTTCGACGAATCCGCGATTCTGCTGGTACTTTGCTCAGCAGTACTTATTCGGACGCAGTTGGTGACTCCGCCGGACGCCAGGCAGTCCTGGCGAGTATTCCAGATCAAATGAACCGGCCGAATGTGCAGCGACGTATCGCGACGGAACTTTGGCAACTTGTGGCGACAATTTTATTGATAGTCACAACTCTGCACCTGTCAGAGTCGATCCCAAGATACCAGGTGACAAACTCTGCCGGGGAAAGCGGGCTCGCTGTAAAAACCGGGAGGGACGCCTGGAATATATCACTGACCGGAAACGTTTCCTTCAGCGTCGCTGAGAACTCTATCAAAATTGAGTCGCAACGCCGTGAAACTACTGTCACCGCCAGTCAGTTATTGAACAGGGTTATAGCCCCTGATGAAGTTGTACAGCTTAAGGCCAAAATCAAGGTGGCGAACGTTAGTACCGGGCAGAAATCCTGGGAAGCTGCAAGGGTGATTCTGGTGGGCATGGATGAAAATGGAACGCCCATGTATCAGGTTCCACACGTACTGGCTGCACTGAATGGCACTTCGGATTGGATGGAGTATTCGGGCTACTTGCATGGTGTAGCAGGTGCAGTAAATCAGCGGCTGGAAATTCAACTCGCCGGAGTCACGGGTGTGGCCTGGGTGAAGGATATCAGGTTGCAAAGCGTAAAACCGACGGATCGCTACCAAAGGTTCAGCCAATTCTTCCTGCTGATGTGGCTGGGCTTGTGTCTATGGGTATTCCTGACGGCACTACCGTACATCAGGTCGAGCGCGAACGTGAAATGGCTGCCCTTGCTTGCCTGCTTAACCCTTGCCGGAACGCTGATGCCGGCGGAAATCAAGCATCAAATCGGCGCAGTCTTTGATTTGTATCTGCCCTGGATGGGTGGGGAAGAAGCGATTTACAAAGTAGGGCATTTCATATCGTTTTTCCTCCTAGCCTGTGCGTTTTTTGTTCAGGCGCCCTCCAAAGAAGCAATAGTCCGGCGTATGTGGTGCCTGGCTTATCTCGCGCTTGCCACAGAGTCACTGCAACTGTTTGTGATGGGCCGTACGTTCAGGTGGTCCGATATAGCGATTGATCTTGCAGGTGTGTCTGCAGGCTTGTTTTTGGTGGTCGCGCTACTGCAGAGCGGCGTCTTGCATTCCCAGGCCGAAATGAAGTTAGTGCGACAAAAACCGTGTTAGTGCGGCAGGTTTCACAGAAATAGACATGATATGGATGCGTTGTACAAACTGAACCTGATGCGTGAGTGTGCCGCCTGGAAGACGCAGAACTGCGCAATAAGTTATAAATTCGAATTGCCGAAGTGACAGGTATTACAACAGTGACAAAGCTGAAAAGTCTGATGTCAGGTATAGGGTGGGGCAGTGCATCTGTTCTCTGCGTTATGGCCTTTCAGCTTGTATTTATGGCGATTATGGCTCGAATTCTCGAGCCCTCCGATTTCGGTCTGGTTGCTATAGCGACAATTTCACTGAGGTTTTTCGGGTACTTTTCACAGATGGGGATATCTGCGGCCATCGTTCAAAAGGCAGAGTTAGAGGAGGGAGATTTGCAGGCTGCGTTATTTCTGTCTATGGTCGTTTCTGTGGCATTCTGCGCGGTCGTAGTAGGTCTTTCTCCTTTGATTGAACGCTATTTTGCCATCGAATCTTTGGGCATTGTAACGAAAGCCCTGTCGTTAAATTTTTTAATAGTAGGGCTTTCCAATATATCGACGGGTCTGATTCGTCGAAAGCGCGCATTCAAGGCCCTTTCCATTATCGAAATACTGTCCTACTTGCTCGGATATGGATGTGTTGGAATTGGCCTTGCGTATTCGGGGGCGGGTTATTGGGCACTGGTCGCCGCATTCCTTTTCCAAAACGTGACTACTTGCGTGATTGCGTATGTGTATGTCAAACACCCGATGACATTCGATTTTTCCCGTAGTCAACTGTTGCACTTCATTCGCTTTGGCGGGAAATACTCCCTGACTGGATTCGTCGAATTTTTGACATCAAATGCTGGACCGATATTGATCGGGAAAATCGCGGGTGCCGCTAGCGCAGGTTACTACAATCGAGCGATGCTACTCTCAAACCTTCCAGTTCAGCAGCCTACGAAGGTGTTAACCCAGGCGCTCTTCCCGATACTCAGTTCGATGCATGATGAGCACGATAAGCAGCGGACGAGTTTGCAATTAAGCATATTGTTGGTGGGATGCTATGCGTTTTCGGTAGGACTGGGTATCTATATCGCCGCAGAAGATATTGTGTTGTTTCTATTGGGCGATGGCTGGCTGCCATCTGTAAATGTATTGAAGGTGCTTGCACTAAGTGTTGGCCCGCTTTACGTCGCGAATGTAATCGGTGTATCACTGGATTCAATGGGCAGACTGTCCACCAAGTTGGTTATACAGCTGCTCGTCTTTGCCACGTTACTGATTTTGTTGGCTTGGTATGCACCTTCGGGAGACCCGCTTCAAGTAGCGGCTTGTATGGTAGCGGTATTTGCGCTGAGATTATTTATGATGCTGATACTGTCGGTATTCGTTATCGGCCTGCCACTGCGAGACCTGATTTCCATTAGTCTGGCAATTATTGTGGCTGCGACAAGCGTTGCAACTTTTGTCGGGTTAGCGGCAATTAGCGGTAGTTCTATGCCATTGATATTAAGGTTGATGGCGGAAATTGTCTGCGGAGGCGTTGGACTCACAATTGGTTCATATATAGCGTTGACCATAGTCAACCGACTGGATGCAATCGCGTACGCTAAAACGCGCCTTCCGGATCTGGATCGTATATGTGGATTTCTGCGGATCAAAAAAATATAAGAATGCGTTTTCGGAGTAAAATTCAGGCAAACATTAATGAACTGCATATATCACATTAATGATGCTAATCGAGTAACTAGTTTATGACTAACCTGCATCTTAAGATTCTAAAAAAAGCGTATGGCCTTCTAAACAGGGACTCCGCTTGTTTCGGTCGCAATTGGAACATTTTTCCCGCCAAGGAGTATGCATCCGATCTGATACTTAACGCTCTGCAGTCCAGTGAGCCGACCATGATCGCCCGGCTTGGTTCGACCGAAATGCTTTGCATGACGAATTACCTGGGCGTCATCTATCCTGAACGATACAAGAATATAAAAAGCTACATCAAAGGGCAGACGCCGCCATGGTGGTGGAATCAGTCCGCGATCGAGCAGATTCAGAACTGGTCGGGCTTCTTCCCGGCACAAGTTGACTATGTCGAGCGCTTTTGCGAAATGATGATTGGCGACCTTTCCAACGTCGATATTCTGGGCTCCTGGCTGAAAGAAGAGGCTTTTTTTTCTGCGGAGCTCACTCGGGCCAAGAAAGTATTGCTTGAAGATTTGGAGCCATTTTTTACTCAACGTCCATGGACCCAAGCACTGGAAGGAAAGAGAGTATTGGTAGTACACCCGTTTGCCGATACTATCGCCAGCCAATACCAGAAGAGGGAGAAGCTGTTCGACAATGGGCTCCTTCCGGCATTCGAGTTGGATGTCGTTCCCGCTGTCCAGAGTATAGCCGGCCAAAAGACGAGTTTTGAAGATTGGTTTCAGGCTCTCGATTCCATGAAAGAGGCAATATCGGCCAAAAATTATGACGTCTGCATCCTGGGTTGTGGTGCGTACGGATTCCCACTTGCTTCATTTGTCAAAAAATCTGGAAAAAAGGCTGTTCATCTCGGTGGCGTGACCCAATTACTGTTCGGAATTAAGGGAGCACGGTGGGAGGAGTATGTAGTGTACCCGTATGCGAATCTGTTTAACGAGTATTGGGTCAGGCCCGGTGACTCGGAGAAGCCGGTCAACTCAAACTCTGTCGAAGGCGGTTGTTACTGGTAGGGCACAATATGAGCTATCTGATTCGCATTTTTTTCTTGCCAGCCGGGCTGCTTAAATACCTGTTTGACGCGGCGGTCGATGGATCGCGGGATATAGCTAATTCAATAAGGTATAAAGGGGCAATCGTAGATCGCGGATGTTGTATTAACGAGCGTTCTCGTCTGGCAGATAATAGTCGGATTCAACAGAATACCTACTTTCTGAATAGCAGTATTGGCCAATATAGCTACGTTGGAAGAAACAGCCTGATTCAGAATGCCGAAATAGGCGCATTCTGCTCAATCGCCAATGATGTATGTATAGGTCTCGGAGCACATCCAATTTCCAATTTCAGCACGTCGCCGGTTTTTTATCGCAGAGACAACCCTCTGAAAGTCAGACTTATTGACAGGACATCGGATTTTGTCGAGTACCACCCCATAGCAATAGCGAATGACGTATGGATTGGCGCGAGAGCGATAATCATGGATGGCGTAAAGGTCGGAAATGGTGCTGTGATTGCAGCCAATTCTGTTGTTACAAAGGACGTACCGGATTATGCGATTGTCGGAGGTGTCCCGGCGAGGATATTAAAGTTCCGATTTTCAGAAGAAAAAATTAACTCCTTGCTTGATTCCCACTGGTGGTCGTGGCCGATAGACGAAATTCTGGCACGCCAATCAGAAATCTCAGGCGCTCCGGAAGAATAACTATTTAGGCGAGTGGCTTTGAGCAACACTATTCCATGGAAGTATTCACACCTGAGGGGGCACCTCGGCTACCGGCGCTGGGAAGTAGCCAGGCACTACCTGCGCAGGTCTTTGAAAAATACGCTTCTTGACTCTTGTTCCAGGGAGGGCAAGGTACTTTTCGTCCATGTGCCAAAAACGGGTGGCGTATCCCTCATTAAGAGTTACTCAGATTGCTTTATTGATGCGAGGCATACACCTGCGCTGGTCTATAAACATCTCCTGCGCGAAAGATCGGAAAAGTTTTCAAGTTTTACGATTGTCCGCAACCCCTGGGCGCGATTGTATTCTGCCTATAACTTTCTTCTGGCCGGTGGACTGAATGAATCTGATCGGAAGATGGGTGAGGTATTACAAAAGGAGTGTCCCACATTTCAACGCTTTGTTAAGGACTGGTTGCCGGTGAAGGGTACACTTACCTACATGCACCTGGTTCCCCAGAACGAGTTCATCTGCGGCTGGGGGAGCTCTATTCTGGTCGATCACGTTATACAACTGGAGAAACTGAACGAGCAATGGGAGCTTGCCAGAACAGCGATGGGCCTGCCCGATCGGGAGATAGGTAAGTCGAATGTCGGCACGGGAGATGACTATCGCCGCTACTACGACACAGAAAGCGTAGATATGGTCCGTGCGCTCTACGGGCGAGATATTGAGGTTCTCGGGTACACGTATGAATAGAAACGTCAGTCGTGGTTCCGGCGTTTTGGCACAGCGCCTCCACTTATTTCCCGTCCGCCTGCTGGTCGTATTCAGTACTGGTGAATCGGGCGTTGTGGACAAAAGAGTAACATCGGCTTCTCGAGGTACAGCCGTGCAGTGGACATCAATCCACGATACCTATGAGGCAATCTCGTGATAGGCATTGCAGTATTTATAGCCACCCTGATTGGAATCGTCGTTTTTCCGATGGTGATACCTTTTTTACTAGCTATTTCCATGTTCATGAGCGGACTGGCCAGTCAAGCCTTTATGCGGGAGTTCAAGATAAGCGTCGGCAGTGTAAATATATACTTTCTGGATCTTCTATATTCGGCGGCGCTGATTCTCGCTGTATTCGGCTTGTTAAAAGTTTTGCTCAGCGGCCGGATATTCCAGGCCAACCGGTACCTGAAAGCTGCTGTTTTCATCTGCTTGCTGTTTTTTGTATTTTTCCTGAGCAAGTCCATTCTCGGATTTTTCTCGGGGGTTTCTCCAGACACCCTCGTTCGACGCTTTGCGATGGATACCCAGTTTGTCTATATGTTCATTCCTCTGATTTATCTGAGGAAAGAAGCTCACCTGAAGTCATTGTTGACATTTATCGTCCTTCTCTCCCTTTTATTTCCGCTATTTCAGCCATTTTTGTACGGTGGTGCGGATCAGGTGGCACTGGAAGCTGGGCAGGGTGGGACATTGAGGTTGGGTGGGGGATATACCAACCTGCTCTTGATGCTCGCGGTTCTCGCCTTTGTCGTTTGGGAGAAAAAGGTGTGGCTATCGGTTTTGCCGTTGGCTGGGATAGCGATGCTGGCGCAGCGCTCGGCCTTTCTGGCTTTGGCGATATGTGTGTTTGTAATTGCCATCATGAAACGAATGAGCGTCAAGTTTTTTGGGCTCCTGGCGGTAATTGGGGTCGGAATGATTGCTGTGTTATTTGTTATCCAGCTTTTCTTTTCTGTTCCTGTGGTTAGCAAAGCCGCGGAACGGTTCAGCCAGACTTTCGAGAAGACGGGTACCACCGAGGCCCGGATTGGGGTCATACCAATTGCCTTCAACGAATTCGTGCACCGGCCAATAGCGGGCCTTAGCTATCGTGAACTGTATGACCTCGAGCAGGTTCAGCATACCGACGCGGTGGCATTCAATATTCTCCACCCCCACAACTTTGTCCTTTCGTTCCTGATGCGTACAGGATTGGTTGGCACCTTACTTCTTTTTACGGTCATATCGATCGCGTTGTTGGCTTCCAGGTCTCTTTGCAGGCAGCCAACGACGATAAAACAGGGCCAGTTTTTGTTCGGCGCGATATTGTTTTTCGTGGTATTCGGGCTGATGAATACGACTTTCCAGGCCGCGGGATTCATATTCTGGACCTTGCTTGGAGTCACGCTGTGGTATCAGGAAAAACTGCAATACTCACGAAACGCTAGTAAGGCATTAAACAAGTGAAGCTCTGGATTTGTATCCCTGTATTTAATCGAGTTGAGTTCACAACAAGATGCCTCGATAGGCTTTACGAACAAAATTACATCGATTTCGAAATAGTGGTCTGCGACCACGGGTCTACCGATGGAACAAGTGATGTCATCCGCAAAAAATATCCGGAGGTGATCTTGTTAACCGGTTCTTCCGATTTGTGGTGGTCCGGTGCGATAAACATTTGTGTAAGTTACGTTCTGAAGGTGGCGAACAGGCGAAACGACGCGATTGTGACGCTGAACAACGACCTCGAGATAAATGGCGATTATCTGGATGCCCTGGTTAGAGGCGCTAAGCTGAGGCCGGGATGCCTGATTACTTCGGCGAGTTACGACATCCGCACGGAGAAATTGATCGAGCCGGGTACCAGGCAAAGCTGGATTACGTCCCGGGTTTCAAAACTGAACCCGGTGTCTGACTGTGAGCCGGACACCAACGCGCTAGCGCGAGTATCGCACGCTCCAGGCAGGGGTACCCTTGTGCCAATCGAAGTGTATGAGGAAATTGGACTCTATGATGAATTGCGCCTTCCTCACTACGGTGCAGATTACGATTTTACGTTTCGGGCCTGCAGACGTGGGCATCCAGTTTATATCAGCTACGAGGCAAAGGTGTTCAGTCATTCTGAGGAAACCGGAATGACCAAAGTCCGGCGGGAATTGTCGTGGAAAGAGTATATTCACTACCTGAGCGATATCAGGTCGCCTGCTAATCTCGGTGCTCGTTGGTGGGTCGCTGTGAAGAATTGCCCATGGTATTTTCTCCCCAGCTATCTCGTCCTTGATTTCTGTGCGATCTCGGCCAGCTATCTTAAATATCACCTGCAGAAATAGCGATTTTTAACCCGGATGTGATGCTCTGTGTGGATCGAAGGCGATTCCAGTCAGTGCGCCGGAGCAGTGTCGGTCAGATAAGAATTTCAGTAGCATCAGGATTTGCTACAAGCCAAAACAGGGGAATAGACCGATTATTCGCCCGGCTCGATTGTGGAGTATTGTAATCCGAGCTCCGAGAACGAAAATTTTCCACTGCTGATCTTTCGCTCGTGTTCCGCTATCTCACTTTCGGAGAAACGGCTGCTTATTACTTTTGCAGGTGTTCCACCAACGATTGAATACGGGGGAACATCTGTAACCACAACAGAACCGGCGGCTACGATAGCGCCCCGGCCTATTGTGACACCCGTCAGTATAATTGCGCCGTAGCCTATCCAAACGTCTTCTTCGACGGAAATTTCTTCGGTCCGGTGTGGGTGGTCGATAGGAAGGTCACCAACCCAGGGGGCAAGACGGATTGGGTATCCAATGGCGGAGAAATCATGGTCGTGACGGCCCACGAAGCCTACCCTGTTCGCTACAAGCACGTAATCAGCGAGTGAGACATTCGCCTCAATACTGACGTTCTTGCCGATATATACACAATTTCCGATGGTGATGCGATTCGGAGCCCAGAGGTGCGTTCCGCTTCCAATATGTGGGCACCTCCCGCAGGTCAGGTTCCGCGTGCAAAATATAATAAGGCGTGTTCTACAACTTACGAAAGTAGCCTTGAGCACGCGTAAAATTCGCTTGAGCATGGGCAGGTCTGCCTATCTCACCAATGCGCGTTGAATGCCGTGGAAGAAATTCCCGACCATGTTATCCAGGGTATACAGTTGGCTATCCTGTAATGCTCTTGCGGACAGCGAGTCATAGTAGGATTCATCTTCGAATAGCTTTATTGCTGCAGCAGCGTAGTCCTCTGGATTGTCAGAATTGACCAACACGCTATTTTTACCATTCTCGATATACGCTATCTCCGGACTGTGCAATGCATTGGTGGTTGAGATCAGTGGTAGTCCTATGGCGAAAGAATCCAGAATATGTAGGCCAAGCAGGCCTGGATTAAACATTATGTTGGCCAATCGGAAATAGGCGGCTTTCTCGCGACCCTTCCGCACGCCGAGGCTATGTATCCAGGGACGACTGGCAGCATATTCAAGGACCTCTGAAGAGCTGGGGCCTGCCCCAACAACCAGTAAGTGAAAATTTGGAATTCTGGCTCGTATCAAATCCGCGGAATGGAGCAATAGGCTGATCTTTTTGTCCGGGTACAGAGAGCCGCAAAAAATGCCGACCCTATCATTAGCCCCGATGTTCATTTGTTCCCGGAGGCGACTTAATTCTTTATCTGACACGGATTCCCACTGATTGCGAAATTCGTCGGTGTCTACGGCGTTATTGAGTGTAGAGATGTTGTCCCGTGAATATCCGCCGTGAACAAGCAATTCAGTGGTGATATCCGTATAGGAAAACCACCAGTCCACACTGTTGATCCAGAATTTCTTCCATCGCTCTCTTAGTCCGTTGGGGGATCTGCTCTGGAAGTTGGCGCCGTGCCCCCAGTAGGCGACACGTTGGTCAGAAAAGCGATTTTTGATCAACAAGGGGTAATTGGAAATGATGCGATTTTCTTGCATCACAACGATGAGATCCATCGTGTGTATATCGCCGGGAAGGCTCTGCCAGATCAGGTCTGTACCGCCAATGCTCAGGAATCGGTTGCGAACTGGGGTGCTCCAGTCCAGTTCACCAGTATCATTCCTGGCCTTTTCGGATGGAGAGGGTTGCCCGTGAACAAGGTGGAGTTCGATGCCGTTGTCGGTACACAACTTGTACAGTCGCTGAAAAAAATCCACCCGATAGTGAAGTAAGCGGTGTTGTAAAATGACTACCTTTTTATTCTGTTTTTCGTTCGGCATTGGAATCAGTTTATCCTATAACGCATGTTGATTCGGAAACTTCCCAAGTTGGCCCAGGATGACCCCTAAGCATAATCGAAATGGCGCTATCGTCACAGGGAATCGAGCCTGGTCTTTCGTCATTGTGTCGATCTTCCGGCGCGGGCAGAGGTAGTGCCGACCGATGAATGCCGTGTCGTAGCAATAGATCGACGGCAGGCTGTCAAAATATTTTACAAGTCTTCAGTGGGGACGGAAGTGCTATGGCTTGTACGCCGTCGATGCTCAATTCCTCTGATCAGGAGAATTTGGATGAGATGCCCGACTTTGTTTACGGCAATACTTCTTATAATTGTAGGCCTCGCCGCTCCAGTATTAGTCGCGGCGCCACCCCGCGAGGAGGTCGCACTGTATGTGTCGACTGGGGGTGACGACCTGTTTGATGGTAGTAGTCCAGTCAGGATTGCTGCCGGAAAGAGCGGCCCGTTCGCAACGATAAGCCGTGCATGGAAGGAGTTAGTGAAACTCGCCGCCGCCGGGCGACTGTCTGCTGGGGCGACCATATACATCGGCGGTGGCGCTTATTACCTATCGAATACTTTGCGAATTGAGAATACGCCTACCCAACATCGGGTGGGGCCGATCCTGTTTCGTCCGTACGGGGACGATAAAGTGGTCATTTCTGGAGGTAGGCCACTAGAGGCGTGTCACGCTTCCAAGTCGAAGGTTGTTACCTGCAGTACGCCAGAATGGAGTCCGGAAAAAGCGGGAGGGATTGGCCTCCACATGCGCCGGGTGCGTGCTTCTTTGCCTCCCTTTGAACTATTTTCGCGCGGCCAACGTCAGCCCTTGGCTCGCTGGCCGAATATCGATGCCAAGGACCCTGGTGGGGATAGCTGGGCCTACTTGAGCCCGGAGTCTCTGCGCGGTGAAAGAGATATCCGCTTAACAAGCTCCTGGCGGGAGCTTCCGCAACTCGATGAAAACACCGCAGTGCATATCTGGGCGGGCAACGATTGGTTCGATGAGTATATTGGACTAAAGCAGGACTCACCCGGCGAGTTTTCCCTTGACTCACCGACGCACTACCCGGTTCAGGTAGGTCGGCGTTTCAAATTGCTGAACGTCAAAGACAGTCTCGATATGCCCGGGGAATGGTACTACTCTCCCGCGGAAAGGGCCGTTAGCTATATCCCGCATGACGTGAGTCGCCCTCAGGAACTGGTCGCTTCCCACCTTGATACAGTTATAAGCGTTCGTTCTGCGCGCCAAATAACCTTTGAAAATATCTCAATAGAACACAGTACGAAGACTGCCGTGCGTATTGAGGATAGTGAGCGCATTGTCTTCAAGCGATGTACTGTCAGGAATTCCGGCGGCTATGGCATTGAAGTATCAGGTGGAAAAAATAATACAATTGAGGGCTCATTGGTAACGGATACGGGATACGGCGGAATCGTCCTGAACGGGGGAGACAGGACTACGCTCAAATCGTCGAAGCACGCAGCGAACAACAACGAGATCCGCGATACGGGAAGGATTGTGCGAGCTGGTAGCGCTGCTCTGTCCCTGTCGGGCGTCGGAAATTCCGCTAGTCACAATCACATCCACCACACCCCGGGCATGGCTGTCTCGATACGGGGCAACGACCATCTGGCGGAATTTAACGATATACATCACGCCTGTCAGGAAAGCTCCGATTGTGGTGCGGTTTATATCGGTCGCGATTGGACATTCCACGGCAACATTATTCGACACAATGTCATTCACGACATTTATGGCTATGGGATGGGCAGTGTGGACCTGGCCTTGAGGAAGGTGGCGTACGTCATGCCGTCAGGAGCCCGGGGCGTTTATCTGGACGACGCAGCCAGTGGTGTAAGCGTGCTCGGGAATATATTCTTGAGAGTTCCGGGGATAGCGTTACAAATTGGCGGCGGAAGGAATAACACAATCAGAAACAACCTCTTTATAGCCGAGGGACTGGCAATCCTCATGGATGCGCGGTGGCCTGGGTTCCCCTGGGACAAGTACCTGCATCCGCGGCTGGATGCAGTTCCGTACACGAGTGCGAAGTGGCGGGAACGTTTTCCAGCTCTGGCAGAGCCGATGGATAACCCGGAATGGCCTGAGCGCAATCTCGTCGAACAGAATGTTGTAATTGCCGTGCCACAATCCGAGCAGAGCAAATTGCTCTTCAAATATAGCCTCCCGGGGCATGGCTCGATCCTGCAAAATAATATTGTCTGGAATCCAGCGCGCGACATTAAAGTACAGTATCAGGACCTACTGACGCACGAGGGGGGAACTGTAGACTGGCAGGGATGGCTCGAGGCCGGTTTTGAAAGCGGGACTATAATGGCGGATCCCGGCTTCAAGGATATCGCCGGGTGTGACTTCGCTACCCCGGCAGAGTCAGTTATCTCACGTTTTGAAAGTGCCCGCTTCACATGGTTTGCAGAAGCAGTGACCCCACGGCCGCCGGCTGCATATGTTTGCTCGGAACTGTCACCAGCGAAATTGGCTTTAAACTTCGAGTTGCTAGATACACGTCCCACGACATTGCCAGCCACGAAGTAATACGCTGCCGGACGATTATTCGGCCGGAAAATCGCTCGCCCGCCTCGAAGCGCCGGGAGCACTATTTGTTTTTTCCATCGACGGCGCTAAAAGGCCGAGAGTCCTTTTTTTGCGGCGCTTAGTTGTTTAGACTCTGCTCCCTGTGCTGGTGCGATAATACCCATAAACTGTAAAAGAAACTGACACCAAGAGTCGGAGAAGTTGAAGCCATGGAAAGAAAAATAGCTTTAATCACTGGAGTCACCGGACAAGACGGCTCCTACCTGGCGGAACTTCTGCTTGAAAAGGGCTACGAAGTCCACGGTATCAAGCGCCGAGCCTCCTCCTTCAATACCGAGCGCGTCGACCACATCTACCGCGACCGGCACGAAGACCCGGATCTCAAGTTCTCCCTGCATTACGGTGACCTTTCGGATACCTCTAACCTGGTTCGCCTGATCCAGCAAATCCAGCCGGATGAAATCTACAACCTCGGCGCCATGAGCCATGTCGCGGTCTCCTTCGAGTCGCCGGAATATGCGGCCGACGTGGACGCGATGGGCACCCTGCGCATCCTCGAGGCAATCCGCTTGCTCGGCATGGAGAAGAAGGTGCGCTTCTACCAGGCGTCCACCTCAGAGCTTTATGGCCTTGTGCAGGAAATACCGCAGAGAGAGACCACTCCGTTTTATCCCCGCTCGCCTTATGCGGTGGCCAAACTCTATGCCTACTGGATTACAGTTAACTACCGTGAGGCGTATGGCATGTACGCCTGTAACGGCATACTGTTTAATCACGAATCCCCCCGCCGCGGTGAGACATTCGTCACCCGTAAGGTGACCCGGGGTATCTGTAATATCGCCATGGGAGTCCAGGATTGCCTGTATATGGGGAATATGGACGCCAAGCGTGACTGGGGTCACGCCAAGGACTATGTCGAGATGCAGTGGCTGATGCTCCAGCAGGACGAACCGGAGGACTTCGTGATCGCCACCGGTGTGCAGTATTCGGTGCGGGAGTTTATCGACGCCACCTGTGGGGAACTCGGCATCAAACTGGCGTGGCAGGGCAGCGGTACGGAAGAGACAGCAACGGTCGCTGAGGTTGAAGAGCGCGGGCTCGGTCTGGCTGCCGGCCTGGTAGGCAAGACCATCGTGCGCGTAGATCCGCGCTACTTCCGCCCCACGGAGGTAGAGACCCTGCTGGGTGATCCCAGCAAGGCCAAGCAGAAGCTGGGCTGGGTGCCAAAGATCGGCTTCGACCAATTGGTGGAGGAGATGGTCCGCGACGACCTGGACAAGGCGCGTCGCTTCAAGCTGCTGCAGGATCACGGTTACGACGTCTCCCTGGTGGAGGAGTAAGGGCATGTCATCAGGGAAGATATTCGTTGCCGGGCATCAGGGGATGGTCGGTTCGGCCATTGTTCGCCGTTTGCAGGCAGGCAGGCAGGCGCCGATCGTTACCGCTGGCAGGGACGAGCTCGATCTGCTCGACCAGGCTGCTGTCAACGACTTCTTCGAGCGTGAACGCCCAGCCGAAGTGTATCTAGCGGCGGCGAAAGTCGGCGGCATTCACGCCAACAATACCTACCCCGCCGATTTCATCTACGAAAACCTGATGATCGAGGCGAATATCATCAATGCCGCTTGGCGCAGTGGCGTTACAAAGCTGCTTTTTCTTGGCAGCTCCTGCATTTACCCCAAGCACGCCCCACAGCCCATGCCGGAAAATTCGCTACTGACCGGGGAACTCGAGCCGACCAATGAACCTTATGCGCTGGCGAAAATTGCCGGGATCAAGTTGTGCGAGTCCTATAACCGCCAGCACGGCACGGATTTCCGGTCTGTGATGCCGACGAACCTGTATGGGCCCGGCGATAATTTCCACCTCGAAAACAGCCATGTCATTCCCGCGCTGATCCGCAAGTTTCACGAGGCGAAGGAGAGCGCCGAACCCACTGTCACAGTCTGGGGCACGGGCAGGGCAATGCGGGAATTCCTGCATGTGGATGACATGGCGGCGGCCTGTGTCCACGTGATGGATCTGTCGCGTGAGCAATACTGGTCCCAGGTCCAGCCCATGCTCTCGCATATCAACGTGGGGACTGGCGTGGATGTGACAATAGCTGAACTGGCCGTCACTATCGGTAAAGTCGTGGGCTACACTGGAGAGATTGTTTACGACAGCAGTAAACCTGACGGTACACCGCGGAAGCTTCTGGATGTATTCCGTCTGCACTCGATGGGCTGGCAGCCGCAATACAGCCTGGAGTCGGGGCTGGAGAATGCCTACCAGTGGTTCCTCGATAACGGTGAAATCCTGCGAAAATAAGCCGTCTATGTAAAAAAACCTGACAGCAGAAAAGTCGTCCCCCGGCCCGTTTCGGGCCTCACTTCGCTGGTTCCCTGTACCCAATACTGCGTATAATTTTCGCACTTCCCGGCCTTCTCGCAAGGTATGCCGGGGCGATCATAATAATGATACCGGCTGTGGTCGGGCGTGTTTTTCGAGGTGCTTATGTCTGAAGCCAGCACAGGGGGCCCCCGCTCCACAGGCGGGCTTTCGCCATTTTTCTGGTTGACGCTCCTTGCGTCGGCTTGCGCAATCGGCTTTCTCTATCGCTACGGCCTGCTGGAAATGAAGGCACGCTGGGCTTCCACTGAAGAATATTCCCACGGCTACATGATCCCCTTTGTAGCGCTTTTCCTCTTTTACCAGAAGTTTCCGCAGTTGCGCAGTGTCGACTGGCGCGCCGGCTGGCTCGGCACTTTGTTCATGCTCGCTGCGGTGACCGGCTGGTTCCTCGGCGAGATGAGCGCCCTGTTCATCATCGTTAACTACGCTTTCCTGCTCTCACTGGTTGCGCTGTGCCTTAGTGCCGTGGGTTGGCAGGGTTTCAAGAAGGTCTGGGCATCGTTCGCCTATCTGGTGTTCATGATACCGCTGCCCAATTTCATCTATAAGAACCTTTCGCAACAACTCCAGCTCATCTCCACGGAAATCGGTGTCGCGGTTATCCGTCTTTTCGATATCAGCGTTTATGTCTCGGGTAACGTGATAGATCTCGGTGTGTTCCAGCTCCAGGTTGTGGAGGCCTGCAGTGGCTTGCGCTACCTGTTCCCACTGATGAGCTTTGGTTTCCTGATTGCCTACATCTACAAAGGCCCAACCTGGCACAAGTGGGTGGTGTTCCTGAGCACTGTAGTCATCACCATTCTAATGAACAGCTTCCGCATTGGTGTGATCGGTATTACGGTGGAGTACTGGGGCATCGAGATGGCCGAGGGCTTCCTGCACGATTTTGAAGGCTGGTTTGTATTCATGGCCTGTCTTGGTGTGCTGTTCCTGTTGATACTGTTACTGAATCTGATCAGCGGCCGCAGGGCCTCTCCACTGGATCTTATCGACCTCTCCTATCCGAGCCTCGCTGATATAAAGGCAGTTACACCCGGCGCGCGACGCTCTCTGCCAAGTCTTTTCGCTAGCGCGCTGGTATTGCTGGTAATGGTACCGGTCAGCGTCGCAATCTCGGATCGCCAGGAACTGGTTCCGCAGCGCAGCCTGTTTATCAGCTTTCCACTCCTGCGCGGGGAGTGGGTCGGCCAGGAATCGGCGCTGCCACCCAATATCCTGGAAGCGCTGGATTATCCGGATTATATACAGGCGAACTACTCCCGTTCCGGTGACCCTATGCCGGTCAACCTCTACGTGGCCTATTACGAGTCCCAGCGTACGGGTTCCTCGATTCACTCACCGCGTTCATGCATCCCAGGGGGAGGGTGGAAGATATCCAACCTTACCCAGGAGGATGTGGGCGGCGAACTGGGCTTTTCCGGGCTGACCGTGAACCGCCTGCTTATTTCCCAGGGCGACCAGAGCAATCTCGTCTATTACTGGTTTGCACAAAGGGGCCGCGTTTTGACCAACGAGTATCTCGCCAAGTGGTACCTGTTCCAGGATGGGCTCACGATGCGCCGGTCCGACGGTGCCCTTGTCCGCCTGGTCACGCCGATACCACCGGGAGGCAGTGTGGAGGAGGCCGACGCGAGAATGCAGGACTTCCTCGGACAGTTTTACCCAATCATGCCGGATTACTTGCCAGGGAAGGATATCGAGGTTCGGGAAATCAGCAGCAGTAAGCAAAATAAAGTCAATTAGCCATGGAATACCTGTACAGCCTGACAGTTGCGCTATTCCTGACCATAGCATTGATACCGGTGCTGATCAGGCTGTCTTCGCGTTTTGGGCTGGTCGATGACCCCACTGCCGAACGCAAGGTCCACACTACTGTCATGCCCCGGACCGGGGGGCTTGGCATTATCATTGGCGTCGCACTGCCGCTCCTGTTCCTCCTCCCACTCGACGGCTACCTGATTCACCTTTTTACCGGCTGTGCAATTATCGTCATCTTTGGCCTGCTCGATGACCGTGTCGAGTTGAGTTACAAGTGGAAGCTGTTTGGCCAGGCCCTCGCCGCAATTGTGGTCATTTCCGGCGGCATCGCGGTGCACAAGATGCCCTTCCTCGGGCTGGAAGACGCGCCGCAGTGGCTCAGCTACCCCATTACTTTTTTTTTCCTCATCGGCGTCGTTAACGGGGTGAACTTTTCCGACGGCCTGGATGGGCTGGCAGCTGGCACATCGATCATGGCCCTGTTGCTCATCTTCCTGCTGGCTCTGCACACAGAGAACACTGAAGTCGCGCTGATTTCCCTGACCATTGTCGGCGGCGTCCTCGGCTTTCTTCGCTATAACACCTTCCCCGCGAACATCTTCATGGGTGACGCCGGGAGCCAGTTCCTCGGCTTCATAATTGCCTGTCTCGCCATAGTCGTTACCCAAAGTGATATCGCACCTTACAGTGCATTTCTGCCCGTGCTGGTTGTCGGGATACCTATTCTGGATATCATCCAGGTCATACCGGTCCGCATTAAGAAGCAGTTGCCGCTCCCCGGCCCGGACAAAGAGCATTTTCATCACCAGATAGCCAAAATCGGTTTCCGGCATACCGATGTGGTCGCGATTATTTATGTACTGCAGGCTATCTTGCTGTCGGGTGCGTTCCTGTTTCGGTACCACTCGGACATCGTTGTGGTCGGATTTTACGCCGGGTATGTCGTCCTGATCCTGGGCGCGCTGCTGCTGGCAAACAATACCTGCTGGCGTTTCCAGAGCGAGGACTACGAGTCCAACTTCGAGAGGCGTCGTGCGTGGGCTCAGCGACGTATGACATGGTACCTCGCCAACGCGGCGCGAATTGTCGCCGTGATGCTCGCGTGCTTCTTCTTCGTGGCCGGAATCTATCTCTCGGCCAATTTCACGACTGCCGGCGCGGTGGCGATCAGTATTGCAGGCGTTCTGGCCTGCGTGCTCCTGTCTCGCTGGCGCTTTGCCCGCCCGCTGTTCCGCCTCGCCCTGTGCCTCGGCAGCGTGTTCGCTGCCTACTTTTGCCTGTCAAATAACGACTTGAGCCAGACCGCCCGTTACGGCTTGATCAGCTTTTCAACGCTGCTCGTTGCGATGCTGGCGTTGGGAATCTATATCACCGGGCAGCAGAATTTCCGGCTGACCACCCAGGATCTGCTGATTCTTCTGCTGGTTCTCTTGTTGCCCTTGCTGCCGATAGAGGTGGTCGACAGGTACGCCCTGGGCGGTGTCGTGCTGCTGGTCGCCCTGCTGATGTACGCCAGTGAGTTTGTACTACTGCGTGCCACCCGCATGGTGGCGGTCTCCGCGGGTTGTGCGCTAGCCACCATTGCCCTGGTTTTGGTCTGAACTTTGCCAAAATAATTGATAGAGATGGAGTTTGATTATGTTGCGTAAAAAGCGTCTGGTCGTCGCGCTCGGACTGACCGCTACCCTGGCTCTGGCGGGATGCGGCGGCAGCGAGGAGCGGCAGGCCAAGTACCTGGCGAAAGCCAGGGATTATCTCGCCGCGGAGGACTACGACAAGGCGGCGATCGATGGCAAGAACGTGCTGAAGATCAACCCAAACAACGTGGAGGCCCGGTATATTCTCGCACTAGTGGCCGAGCACAACGAGGACTGGCGGCGCATGCTCGGCGATCTTAATGCCGTGCTGGAGCTCGATCCAAAGCATCTCGACGCTAATCTCAAGATGGCGAAATTCCTCCTCGGGAGTAACGATTTCGATACTGCCGAAGAGAAAACCCAGGCCGCTTTGGCTACCGATCCGCGCAACGCAGAAGCCATAGCGATACTCGCGGCGATCGCACAGCGTCGAGAAGAACCCGAGAAAGCCCGTGATCTGGCCCTACAGGCCATCGAGATCGACCCCGCGCAGACTACGGCGGTCTCCCTTCTGGTATCGCAAACTTTGGAGGAGTCCCCCGAAGAGGCGTTGGTTTACCTGGACGCCGGGCTTGCCGCCGACGCCGGCAACGAGGTGCTCCAGGGCATGAAGATCAATCTGCTCGACAAAATGGGCCGCAGTGATGAAGCGATTGCCCTGTTTGAGGAACTCGCAGCCGCGGACCCCGAGAATGTCAATCTCACCACTGAACTCGCCAAATATTACGTAGCCCGCTTCAGGGCGGATGACGCAGAAATCCTGCTGCGCAATCGGGTAGCAAGCTATCCTGAGCAAGTACAATTCAAGCTCATATTGGCTCGCTACCTCCAGGACACCTCCGGAGTGGAAGCCGCACGTGCCCAACTGGAGACAATGCTGGCCGCCCAACCCGAGGATTTCGCCCTGCGGGACGCGCTGGCGATATTGCTCGTAGGTGCGGATGATGCCGCGGCAGCCGCCGCGGTTTACAAAGACACCTTCGCTTACAGTGATGACCTGCAGAACCAGCAGAAGGCGCGCAGCCAGCTTGCCCGGCTGGCTCTGTCGACCGGCGATCTTGGAACTGCCGAGCGCTGGCTGGCAGAGGCCCTGGAGATCGAGCCCGCCAACCCAAGCGCTTTACTGACACGAGCGAAGATCGACCTGACCAAGGGCAATAACGAGGAGGCGATTACCGATTTGCGTACGGTATTGCGCTCGGAGCCGGATAATATCGAAGCGCAACTACTGCTCTCCGACGCCCACGCCAAAACCGGTTCGACAGAGCTGGCGCTGGACGGTTACAGGAAGGTTGTCGCTGTGCAGCCCGATAACAACATAGCGCTCTACCAGAGTGCGTTACTGCTGTTACGGAGAAATTCACTGGACGAAGCGGCGGCCAACCTTGAGCAACTGCTCAGGTACAGGCCCGACAATGTCGCCGCTGTCAATTTGCTCACTGATGTTTACGCCCGCCAGAAGCGCTGGGACGAGGCGGACCAGCTCACAACCCAGCTGGGCGAGAACACGAATGCGCCGGGGGCATCGGAGTTGATCTCGGCAGGGCTCGCGGTGCGGCAGGGCGAGGAGGCGAAAGCAATCCCCCTCGCCCAGGCGGCCGTGGAGAAAAACCCAGGCCTTGACGGGGCCTATGCGCTCATAGCGGGCGCCTACCTGACCCTTGAGCAGGCTGGGCAGGGGATCGCCTGGTTTGAGCAGTGGAACGCGAAGCACCCGGCGAATACGGCGTCCAATTATGCGCTGGCAGGCTTGTACCTTGCTTCAGGAGAGGCAGCCAAGGCAGAGAGCCTCTACCTGGAAGTCCTCGAGAAATCGCCAGAAGTTGTAAATACCTACCTCAGTCTCAGCAAGATTTATACCGGTCAGGGTGAGTCGGCCAAAGTGCTCGCCCTCTACGAGCGCGGTTTGCAGGCAAATCCCGGGAATGTCCTGCTCAGCGCAGAACTGGCCAACCAGTACCTTCTGGGCGGGCAGGCAGACAAGGCGGTCGAGATTCTCGATGCCGCCTACGCGCAGCACCCCGACGCAATCATGATCCGCAATAACCTGGCAGCGATTCTGCTCGATTACTTCCCCTCCGAAGCCAACCTCAGCCGCGTGGAGGAGATCACCCGCGGTTTCCAGTCAACCAAAGCGCCTCCCCTGCTCGATACCGCGGGCTGGTTGCAGTACCGGCTTGGCAACCACGCACAGGCGGTAAGCCTGCTGACTGCGGCACAACGGGCCGGCGGCGACGGTGTCGAATACTGGTATCACCTGGGCATGGCCTACGCAGCGGACGGCAAGGCTGCGCAGGCCAGGGAACTGTTGGCAAAGGCGCTCGAGGCTGATCAACCCTACCACGGGCGTGAGGACGCAGAAGCGGTTTTCCAACAGCTCTAGTTATCGCTCAGTAGGGCGCGGTTTCCAACTGGATGGAAATCGCGCCTTTTTTATGCATGGCTTTTACTGGCCCTTGCTCTTTCCCGACTCCATTTTTTGTCAAAAAAATTTACGCAGGAGGCTGGTGTCGCCGCTGCAGGTATGCGTTTTTCTAAGTTTCATAAACCATTGAAAAATAACAATATATAGCGATATTGCCGGACACCGTTTTTGCGCATTATCGCGGTCCGTGCCGGTGCCCGGGTCCTGGTTTTCCCCCTGGCTGTCGCTTGAATTTACAAAAAACCTAATAACTATGCATTTCTCCCAAGTCGGTTGGTTTTTAAGACCAATCTGCAGCTCTAAACCCTTTAAAAACATGCACTTGCCCTGTTTGGCACAGCGCTTGCTCTATATCGCTCGAGGGTAAGGAGTTTGATTAATCCGAGCGGTTGGGAGTGATTACCCTCCATTTTGAAAAATGATTGAGAAAGGGCCAAACGGGCATGAACCCGGCATGGAACGCAACGGATCTTGATCTCTGGAGAGCCCCATGGCCTCCCAGTGTAAGAAGAAAGCCGAGCTGCCCTTCACAAAAAACAACCTACGAGGAAACTCTAATGAATAAAGTGACGACTTTTGCCTCTGCTGCAGTACTGGCTCTGGCTGCTGGTCAGGCGAGCGCGGCTCTTATCAACGTAACTGCAGTAATCACCGGTAACGCTACCGGCGCTGGCACCAGTGCTACCACTGGTAGTGGTACTGGCGTATACGACGACGTGGCCGACGTACTGACCCTGAACTACACCCAGCAACAGGATACTACCGCACCTGGTTACGCGGTCGGTGTTATGGAGTTGACCGGCACTGTGGTAGTTGATTTCGGTGCGGGTACTGCCGTCAACACTCCGGCCTCCTGTACTTCCATCAGCGGCTTCGACGCCTGCTTCGCTGCAGAGATTGGTATTGCCAACCCGGCAAACTCTCTTTCCGGTGACTGGCTGGCATTCACCACAGTTGACTCAGTCTCCGGTGCAACCGCCACCATCAACTACGCAGTCACCCCGGTACCGGTACCTGCAGCTGCCTGGCTGTTCGGTTCAGGCCTGCTGGGCCTGGCTGGCGTAGCTCGCCGTCGCAAGCAAAGCTAAGCACCGCTTCTGGCTGCCATGGCCAGAGCGCTGAGTGGTTTAGCAGTAAAGAGCAGCCCGCTTCCTGAAGCGGGCTGTTTTTTTGCGGGTGTATGAAAAACCTGCTTCGACTCTTTGAGCGTGTGTAATACAGAGCTTTAAATCTTCGGCGCGCGTGAAAAATATTCGCGTATACCGGTAAAAACTTGTACAGACCCCTGGCTGGGATTACATTTTACGGTCTGTAAAGCGGCGGGCGAAAAGCCATGCGCGCGGCCCGTCCGGTCGAAAAGATATAAAAACGTAGGAAAATTAATGAGCCAACTCGACCCGCGTAACTGGGACAATTTCTGGAAGCGCGCAAATGTCACTTCCATGGAGGGGGCCGACTTCCAGGGCAATTACGACCTCGAGATCCTTGATTTCTGGAAGTCCCAGTTGGGCTGGAAAATCGAACACCTTGTCGACCTTGCAACCGGCAACGGCGCCCTGGTGTGGATTGCCAACGAATTCCTGAATAATCCGGTACCACGCAGCCGCTTAACCGGGGTCGATCTCGCCAGCACCAGCCCCTTCGATACCCTCAAGCGGCGGCGCGCCGAATTCCCGATGGTGGAGTTCGTCAACAACACCAGCATTGAGGCACTGCCCTTTGCAGACGCGTCGATCGATTGCATAGTTAGCCAGTGGGGGTTGGAGTACTCCACGCTCGCCAATACCATTCCCGAAGCCGGGAGGGTCTTGAAACCGCAGGCGCGCATGGCCTTTATCTGCCATTACGAGGATTCCAGTATTCTCCAGGACGCCACGGTGAAGCTGGAGAAATTCAATGTGCTGCTGGACAAGGAAGAAATCTTCGACCGCTATCTCGAGCTGGATGCACTGTACAGTTCACACGGGAGCCTGAAAGCGGTACAGGCGGATGCCCGCCACGCAAAAATTGTCGGCCCCTTGAACCGGGCGCTGTACAGCATCCAGCATTTCATCGCCCAATCCACCGATTCCTCGATCAACATCTTGCCGAAAATTCTCAACAATCTCGCGGAGCTCTTCTCCCCGCGGCAGCCGCTGAAACAGCCGCGGCGAGTGAAGGAGATCGTCAAGCTGCGGGAAAATGTCCAGGCGTCGGTGGCACGTATAATGGACCTGCGTTCCGCCGCGCTTTCCCATGCGGAGTGCGATGATCTCGAGGCACTGATTACTGCGGCCGGTTTCACCATGCTCGAGCGCAAGCCCGTGCTGCATTCCAGGCTTGGCAATGTGGGGATGGCGTTCAGCGCAGTGAGAGGATAAGTGCTTAAACCTGCCCGCCGGTAAATGTGGGCGACTTTCGAGGGCCAGAAGGTCATGGGCTGATGAAAAGAAGCAGGTCGAAAAAGAAAAGTAGAAGGGCAGCGGATCTGGGCCCCCAGGTAACAATCCAGGAAACCATCAGTTCCCCTGCCAGAACCCTCCCGTTTGCCACTGCGCTCGGTCTTGCCGAAGTCCGGGAGAGGCGTGGCGAGCGCCCTGTAGCCGAGTCTATTTATTCGCAACTCCTGGAGCAGTGCCAGGAGCGCAGGGAGCCGGCCCTGCGCTTGCTCAACAGCTATATTCTCAGGGGTGAGTTCGAGAAGGGCAGGCTCCAGGCCTACCGGGTGGCGGCCCTGTTCAGGGATGACGCGGAGGTGGTGGTTGAGGTAGCCAGGCTTTTCCAGCAGGCTGGGGAGCCAGACAAGGCGCTGGAGCTACTCGATCAGGCGATCCAACGACCCGGTCTCAAGCAAGCCCACATTGTCCTGCGTGCCACGGCCTATGCCTACCTGGATCAGGGCAGGGTTGAGCTGGCAGTAGAGTTCTTCAAGCGTGCGCTCGATCTCTGCGACAGTGACGTATCCATCCTCTTCGGGCTGGCAAAAGCCGACAGAAAAAACTCAGGTCCCGCAATCCGCAAGCGGCTACTGCAGTTGCAGGCGTCGGGAACGGTCCCGCCCGGGGACCTGCCTTTGCTGCATTTCGCCCTGGCGTATCTTTATGACGGCAAGGACGACGAAAAGTACTTCCACCACCTCAAGCTCGGCAACGAGGGCTTTGCCCAGGATCACCGGAATGAACTAGCCCGTTTGCGCAGTCGGCATCAATTGCTGTGCAAGCATGCTACCGCCGATTATTTCCAGTCTTTCTCCCTGCGCAAACCGGAGCGGGCCGCCCCGATTTTTATTGTTGCTCCCCCGCGTTCCGGTACGACCCTGGTTGAACAGATCCTGAGCGCGCATCCTGCGACCCAGGCAGTGGGCGAGAGTATTGCGTTTGTATCGGCTATCAATCGTCTGGTTCAGGATGAGCGTGAGCAGGCCGACATATTGACCTGGAGCCCACAACTGCTCGAACCCTGCCTGGACAGGCTGGAGCGCTATTTCTTCGAGCACCGGCGTATTCCCGACGAGGCCCAGGACCTGATCGTTGTCGACAAGGGGATAGAAAACCTGGATTTCGTAGGTTTGATCCTGCTCACCTGGCCCGACGCCCATATCGTGCGTGTCCAGCGACACCCCCTGGATACAATCCTTTCGTGTTATCACCAGTTCTTCGCCAGCGGGCGAGATACGTTCTTTAACCTGGAGGCGCTTGCGCACTATTTCGTGAATTACCAGCTGACAATGGATCATTGGCAGCGGCTCTTTCCCGACCGGGTACTGCCCATTGACTATGAGGAACTGGTACAGAGCCAGGAACCGGTTACCCGGAGATTGCTGGAGTTCTGCGGGCTGCCGTGGGATGACGCCTGCCTGGGCTTCCACAGCCAGGTGTCGACCGTACTCACCGCGAGCAACATGCAGGTAAGACAGCCCCTCTATACGAAATCAGTAGCTCGCTGGGAGGCATTTTCGGCGCAGCTTGAACCTGCCAGGCGAATTCTGGAGCGAGATCTCAAACTTTCGATTTGAGCGGTGCGCGGAACATGTATTCGAGTGCCACAAATAGCGTGACCCTGGGCATCGGCTGCCGCCTGGGAAGAGGAAAATAAAAAGGCGGGAATCCTTTCCCACCTTTTTAAGTTGTATCCCGGCCTTAAAAATACCTTAGCCGCGGCAGGCCGGGATATTGTGCAGCTTACTTCCGCAGTCGGCGCACACCGACACCGAGAAGGCCAAGTGCCAGCACCACCAATCCCGGCAGGGGTATGGCGGGAATGTTAACGTTAGATCCGGCGATGGGGCCGGGAGGGGCGGGCGTCGGAGGCGGTGTCACAGGTACGGCGCTGACGCGGTAGTTAATTGTGGCGGTTGCGCCAGCGACCGAGTCCACGGTGGTGAACGAGGACCAGGTCCCGCTGAGTGAATCTGCCGGGTTGGGAACGCCGACCTCAGCTGCGAAACAGGCGTCAAAACCACTGACGGAAGTGCAGGAGGCCGGAGTATTGGTTGCGGTACCTGCGCCGAAGTCGACAACTACGGTTCCAGTCAGTTGCATCACGCCAATGGCATAAGCCGGGGCTGAGGTATCCTGCTGCTGGGTGTAGTTCAGTGTCAGTACGTCGGCTACGTCGTCATAGGTGCCGGTAGCACTGCCGGATGTATTGCTGGTGCCGGCCCCGGTAGCACCACCGGTAATTACAGCCGTCACGTTTACAACTGCTGCGCTGGCTTGACTTGCTGCAACTGCAAGCACCGCGGCTGAGGCGAAGGTCTTCAATCTTTGCATTATTGTCTCCCCTTGAAAGGCGAAATCCCTGGTTGTTCCACTGCCGGATGGAAGAGTTTTTTGAAGTACGCCCAAGTCGAGGTGACCGGGCGCTATCGGGACTCTTCTGAGTTTTTTATTCAGCTCCTGCGTGGGCTGCAGGAGCAGCGGCACGAGAGCCGCAGACCGCTCCAATCAATTAGGGTCAGTCAGCTGCAGTGTATCAATTCGCTTGGGAGAGAACAGAAAAAACCGCTGTCATGAAATTTTACACGCAAGGGAAAGCGTGAAAATTTTCGACGCATTTAGCGTTTCACTGGGAGAGTTTTCCGCACCGGCACGCAAGCGCCGGGCCGGAAATTATGAAAATTGATAACGCCCGATATCGATACCGTAGGCCCCATCTTCAAGGCTGCGGGATATTGACACAGCATTGCCATTGGCCTGTTCGCGCGCTTCCTGCAAATCGACAATCTGCGGCTGTGGATACTCGCGCTTGCCGCGATCGAGCACCAGGATGATTTTCGGCAGCAGGCGCCGGGTGCGGCTCTCGGCGACAACGATGCCAACCTCGCCCGAGGTGAGCTCGACAATCGAGCCGGGCGGATAGATACCGATGGCCTGGATGAAGGCTTCGACGAGTTCCGCCTGGAACAGGCGGTCGCGCTGGCCGTAGAGAAACTTGATCGCCTCGGCCGGGGACATCGCCTCGGCGTAGGAACGGCGTGAAGTGATCGCGTCGTAGGTATCGACGATGGCGGCGATGCGGGCGAAGGGCGGGATCTGGTCGCCCGCAAGCCCGCGGGGATAGCCGCTGCCGTTATGGCGCTCGTGGTGGAAGGCCACGATATCGATGACATCCTGGTTCATGATGCCGCTCTTCTTCGCCAGGTGCACGCCGTGGGCCACGTGGTGGCGCATCTCGCGGGTCTCTTCCTCGGTCAGTTCGCGGTCGGCGCGCAGCAGGTCGGGGTCCACCAGCAGCTTGCCGACGTCCATCAGCACTGAGCCGATGGCGAGGGAGCGCAGGTCGCGCTTGTGCAGACCGATCTGGCGGCCGAGGGATACGGCCCAGATGGCAGTACTCAGGGAGTGCTGGTAGCTGTATTCATCGTGTTGCTTCAGGCGGCCCAGCCACAGGCAGGCGTCGGGGTTGCGGCTGATGCTGCCGACGATGGGGTCGGCCGACTTGCGCAGGCGCATGGCGTCGACCTTGCCCTTGTCGGCGACCGTATCGAACAGTTCGGTAATATCGGTGAGGAGGGTGTCGAGGGCCTTGCCCGCGCGCGGGTGTTCGTCCTTCCAGGCCACTTCATCCCCGTAGCGGGCAATGTCCCGACCCTCGAAGATCTCGCGCATGCTCTTGCGCGGACGTTCGCCCTGGGCACGGCGGGCCAGCGCCTCGCTGACGTAGACGCATTTGTGCACGTCCACCCAAACGTGCTCACAGTATTCGCGGACCCGCTCGATATCCTCGTCGTTGCGGATCAGGAATCCCTGGGTGAGAAACGGTGTACCCAGCCACGGCCTGTCCAGGCTGCTGACAAACATCCCTTTACCGAGGTCCTTGGTGGGCACCTTGACTGTCTGGAGCATGGTGGTCCTCATCAAAAAAAAGCTGGCCCTTGTATAAAGGTACTCCGTTTTGCACAAGCCGCAGCCCAATTTCTGTACTTTTGCGAAGAAATCCGGGAAAACGTGAGCCAGTTCACTGTCCGTGCTCCCCGCCGGGGCCGCAATCTGCCGCAGCGAGCGACCATCAGGATTGGACGGGGCCCGCGAGGCTCTCGCCGGCCGGGGTTGTAGCGAGGCGATAGACCGTCTCTGCGCCCCCGTGCATAATGCGCCGCATGTATCACCAGTACTTTGGCCTCTCCGAAGCCCCGTTCTCGATAGCGGTTAATCCCCGCTACCTGTTCATGAGCGCGCGGCACCGGGATGCGCTGGCACACCTGCTCTACGGGGTCGGCGCGGGCGGCGGCTTCATCCTCCTCACCGGCGAGGTCGGCACCGGTAAAACCACCATCAACCGATGCCTGCTGGAACAGCTGCCCGACGCCACCGATATCGCGATCATCCTCAACCCGGCGCTCAACGCGATCGAGTTGCTCGCCTCGGTCTGTGACGAACTGGGTATCGACTACCCGGCCGAGAGCTGCACCCTCAAGGTGCTCACCGACAAGTTGCATCAGTACCTGCTGCAAAACCACGCCCGCGGGCGCAAGACGGTGCTGATGATCGATGAGGCCCAGCACCTGGATTTCGACGTGCTGGAGCAGATCCGCCTGCTGACCAACCTCGAGACCAACAGCGAGAAACTGCTGCAGATCATCCTGATCGGCCAGCCGGAACTGGCGCAGCTGCTGGCGCGCCCGGAACTGCGCCAGCTCAACCAGCGGATTACCGCCCGCTACAATCTCGGCCCGCTCAACCTCACCGAGACCCGCGCCTATATCCAGCACCGGCTGCAGGTGGCGGGCATGGCGGCGGACCGTGAACTGTTTCCACCTGCTGTGGTGCGCGGCGTCTACCAGCGCACCCGGGGTATCCCGCGGCTGATCAACGTGCTTTGCGATCGCATCCTGCTCGGCGCCTATGGGCGCAACAAGAGCCGGGCGGACAAGGCGACCCTGCAGCAGGCGGCGCGAGAGGTGCTGGGTGAGGAGGGGACGCCGGCAAAGGCTCTGTGGCCGCGATTGCTGGCCCTGGTGGTTCTGATCGCAGCGGGTCTGTTTGCCTGGCTCTGGTACAGCGGCAATCCGTTCCTGACGGGGGCGGCCCTGCCCGCCGGTGCGGCGGCGGTGGAAGCCAGGCCTGAGCTTCCCGCGCCGGATGCCGCCGCGGTGAAGCCTGCTGCCCCTGACGCCGCTGTGGCGACGCCGCCTGCGGTTGCCACCCCGACACCACTTGCAACCGGGACAGCTGCGGAGCAGTCCGCTGCCGCAGCGCCCTGGCTGCAGCCCCCCGCCGACGCCGCGGCGCAATTGTGGGCGCTGGCCAGTGCCGAGCCCTTTCCCGGTGAGCTTTGCGCGGAGTCCCCTGCCGGGCTTGCCTGCGTCGAGGGTCGGGCACAGACGTGGTCGGAGCTGGCGGCGTTGCGCCGCCCGCTGTTACTGGATGTGATAACCCCCGAGCGCTTTGCCGCTGGCGTCGTGCTGCTGGATATCCAGGGCCGCCGCGGCTGGGTGGCGACGCATGGCGGCGCCGAGGAGATCGACCTTTCCAGCCTTGCCCCGCTATGGCGCGGCGCTTACCGCTACCTGTGGCGGGCGCCGCCGGGTTATAGCCGGCCGCTGGCCCAGGGTGACGAAGGCCCGGTGGTCGCGCAGGTCGCCCGGCTCTTTGCCGAGCTCGATGGCCAGCGGGAACCGCTTGCCGGTAGCCGCTTCAATACGGCCCTGCAGCGCCGGGTCCGCCTGTTCCAGGAGGCTCATGGGCTGGAGGATGATGGCGTCGTGGGCGTGCAGACGCTGCTCGAGCTGAATCGGGCCCTGGGCATCGATCCCAGCGCGGAGCAGGCCCGCCAGGTGCTGCTGGCACGCGCCGGTGATGCAGCACAGGCGGACCAGGGGGGCGCCCTGTAATGTCCCTGATTCTCGATGCTCTCAATCGCTCGCGGCAGGATGCCGGCGCAGTCCCGGGCCTGGAGACCCACGCAGCCCCCGGCGCACCCGCGTCGCGCACCCCGCTGGTACTGCTGGCGCTGGCGCTGCTGGCGGCGCTGGCGGTGATCGCCACTTTACTGTGGCAGCGCACTGGCTCCGCTCCGGCCCCCCGGCCGGCACCGAGCGCAGCCGCGACGGCCAGTGGGGAGGCCAGCGCTCCAGTCGCCACGCCTGCCCCGCGCGCGGAACCTGCGCCGCAGCCGGTGGCCGCCCCCGTGGAGGCTGTAGCGCCCGTCCCGGCCGCAACGCAGGCGCCGCGTCCCGCAGCGGTGACAAAAGTGAAACCCGCCGAGCCAGATCCGCAGGTCGCGGCCCTGTACGAGGAAATGCCGGCAGAAGTGGCACAGGAGCCTGCCAGCGAGCCCGGGGCAACGCCGCAGGCGCAAGTAGCTCCGGCGGTCGAGGAGGAGCAGATCGATGTCGATGCGATGCTGCGCAAGGCCGAGAACGAACTGGAGAACAATCGCCTCGAGGCGCATCCGACGCCCTTCCTCGAGCAGTTGTCGCAACACACCAAGGACGCCGTTCCCACGCTGCTCTACTCCGCTCATGCCTACTCCGGCCGGGCGGGGCAATCGACGGTGGTGCTCAACGGCCAGCAACTCAAAGTGGGCGGCAGTCCTGCGGCCGGGGTGAAGATCGAGGAGATCCTGCCCGATTCAGTGGTGCTCTCCTTTCGCGGCGACCGCTTCCGCCTGCGCGCACTCAACAGCTGGGTGAACCTCTAGCGTGAACGCCCCGCGCTGACGGAGCGCGCTCCGGTCGCCCTGCGATTGCGGGTTCCGGGCCGGGAGGGTATTGCAGCCTCACTGCATCCTTACGGTTTGCGCAAAGTTGTGGCAGGATTGCCGCACCTGTAAGGAGATAATAATGAAAAACCTGATCAAGCCTGTTGTCCCGGCCGCGCTCGGCCTGGTCTCACTACCCGCCTCGGCACAGGAACTCAATGCCGCCGACACCGCCTGGATTCTGACCGCCACGGCGCTCGTCCTGTTCATGACCATTCCCGGCCTGTCGCTGTTCTACGCCGGACTGGTGCGGGTCAGGAACGTGCTTTCGGTGCTGATGCAGTGCTTCGCGCTGACCTGCCTGATGTCCCTGCTCTGGTTCGCCCTCGGCTACACCCTGGCCTTCGGCTCCGACGGCGTCGAACAGGGTCCCTTCATCGGGGACCTGGGCAACGTCTTCTTCGCCGGCATCAGCATGGACAGCCTCAACGGCGGCATACCCGCCTCCCTGTTTGCGATTTTCCAGATGACCTTCGCGATCATCACCCCGGCCCTGATCGTCGGTGGTTTCGCCGAGCGCATGCGCTTCTCCGCCATGCTGCTGTTCAGCGCGATCTGGCTGCTGGCGGTATACGCGCCGGTGTGCCACTGGGTCTGGGGCGGCGGCTGGCTGGGCGCCATGGGCCTGCAGGACTTCGCCGGTGGCACCGTGGTGCACATCACCGCGGCCGTGGCGGCGCTGGTGGCGGCCGTGAGCATGGGGCCGCGGCGCGGCTTCGGCACGGTGGCCATGCCGCCGCACAACCTGACCATCACCGTCACCGGTGCCGGCATGCTCTGGGTGGGCTGGTTTGGCTTCAACGCCGGTTCTGCGGTAGCCGCGGACAACAGCGCGGCCATGGCCATGCTGGTCACTCACCTGTCCGCCTCCGCCGGCTCGCTGGCCTGGATGGCGATGGAGTGGATTCGTCACGGCAAACCCTCGGTATTGGGTATCGTCACCGGCATGGTGGCGGGGCTCGGCACCATCACGCCGGCCTCTGGCTCCGTTGGGCCCGCTGCGGCGGTGGTGATCGGGCTGTCCGCGGGGGTGATCTGCTACTTCGCCACCAACTGGCTGAAGAACGTGCTGAAAATCGACGACAGCCTGGATGTGTTCCCGGTGCACGGCGTGGGCGGGATGCTCGGCACCTTGCTGGCCGGCATCTTCTGCTCGACCCAGCTGGGTATTTTCAGCGGTAACGGTTTCTCCGAGGGCATCGACAGCATCGGCGGGCAACTGGCGGTGCAGGCGACCGGTGTCGTCGCGACCTTCGCCTACACCGCGGTGGTGAGCTGGATCATTCTCAAGCTGGTGGACGCGCTGGTCGGGCTGCGGGTGAGCGCCGAGGAAGAGACCCAGGGCCTCGACCTCGTGCTGCACGACGAACGCGGTTACGACCTGTAGGAAAAGGCTGCCGGCGCCGATCATCGGCGCCGGAGGCTGCTAGCTGTAGCTCAGCGCCAGGCCGAGCTTTTCCAGTAGTCCCTGCTCCTGCTCGAGTTCGCTGACGGTGAGCGGGTGGGCCTCGATCCAGCCTTCCGGGAAGGCCAGGGTGAGCGCGTTCTCCGCCGCTTCCACCTTGAAGTCCGGCATTTGCTCCAGTATCTCGACATACTTGAAGCGACAGGCGAGGCGCACGATCGCCAGCAGGTAGACCAGCCGCTTGTGGCGCGCCCCGCCGATGGTGTCGAGCAGGAGCGTGTCGATTTTCCCGCGGTGGCCCTGGGCGATGATCGCCAGCAGTTCCTGCTCTTCCTGGGAGAAGCCCGGCAGGTCGGCGTTGCGCAGCAGGTAGGCGGTGTGGCGGTTGAAATGCTTGTGCGAGATGGCCATGCCGATCTCGTGGCAGCGGGCCGACCAGTGCAGCAGCTCCCAGTCCTGGGCGTCCAGTTTCCAGTCCTCGCGGGTTGCGTCGTAGAGCAGGCGACAGCGGCGCTCGACGATTGCCGCGGTGGCCTCGTCGGCCCCGTAGCGCTGGATCAGTGCGTTGACAGTGCGCTCGCGCACGTCCTCGTGCTCCAGCCGCCCCATCAGGTCGTAAATCACTCCCTCGCGCAGCGCGCCCTTCGAGGTGCGCATCTTCTTGATCCCGAGTATGTCGAAAAGCGCGGCGGCCACGGCGACCCCGGCGACGATGACGTTGCGCCGGTTTTCCGACAGCCCGTTGAGCTTGATGTCGTCGAAATCCCGGAACTTGAGCAGCTTCTTCTCCAGCTTGTCCAGGGCCTTGCGGGTGATCACGCCGGTGGTCCAGCCGTAGGCGGCGACAACCGAGGAGATCGCGTTGAGGGTGCCGGAGGAGCCGACCGCCTCCACCCAGTGTGAGGCGTTGAACTGCCTGGCGATGTGCGAGGTTTCCAGGCGCGCCTGGTTATAGGCGCGGCGGTAGTTCTCCGCGCTGATCCTGCCGTCGGTAAAAAAACGGCTGGTAAAGGTCACGCAGCCCATCTGCAGGCTTTCCAGCCGCTTGGGCTCGAAGCGCTTGCCGATGATGAACTCGGTGCTGCCGCCGCCGATATCCACCACCAGGCGAGAACGGGCGTCATCGGCGAGGGTGTGGGCGACGCCGAGGTAGACCAGCCGCGCCTCCTCGCTGCCGTAGATGACATCCACCCGGGTGCCGAGGATTTCTGCCGCGCGCACGGTGAACTCGCGGCGGTTGTGGGCCTGGCGCAGGGCGTTGGTGCCCACCACGCGCACGCGCTGCGGCTCCACGCTGTCGAGCAGTTGGGCGAAGCGGGTCAGGCAGTCCAGCCCGCGCTGGATGGCGTCCTCGTGCAGCAGGTCGTTGTCGACGCCGGCGCCGAGTTGGACCTTCTCCGAGAGTACCTCGACCGGGCGCATTTCACCGTGCTCGACGCGGGTGATGATCAGGTGAAAGGAGTTGCTGCCGAGGTCGATGGCCGCCAGCAGGCTGCCGTCGCGCACGGGGTTGGAGGCTGCTTCTGCCAAAACGCATGATTTCCCGGGAGGGTAGAGAGACCTCAATGGTAATGCATTTACCCGGGCAGGAGGAGAGCGCGAGGGCGCGCCGTCTACCCCGCGCTCGCAGTCCTGGCCCGGACAAGGTTAAAATTGCCCGCCTCGCACGACATCGACTACAGGATTGAACGATGGATATTACCCTCACCGAAGAACAGGCCATGATCCAGGACATGGCGCGCAAATTCGCCGAAGGCGAGCTGGCGCCCGTCGCCGCGCAGCTCGACGCGACAAAAGACTACGAATTGCTGCAGGAAAAGCTCAAGCAACTGGCCGAACTGGGCTTCATGGGGCTGAATATCCAGGCCGAGCACGGCGGCACCGAGGCCGGTGTGGTCGCCTTCAGCGTGGCGATGACCGAAATCGCGCGGGCCTGCGCCTCCACCGCAGTGACCATGTCGGTCACCAACATGGTGGCGGAGGTCATCCAGGCCATCGGCAGCGAGGAGCAGAAGGCGAAGTACCTGCCGAAAATCTGCTCCGGCGAATATCCCGCCGGTTCTTTCTGTCTCTCCGAAGCTGGCGCCGGTTCCGATCCCGCCGGCATGCGCACCCGCGCCGTGCGCGACGGCGACTACTGGATTCTCAACGGCACCAAGATGTGGATCACCAGCGCGGCCTACGCCGGGGTGTTCGTGGTCTGGGCGATCACCGACCCGGAGCGACCCAAGGGCAAGGGCATCTCCTGCTTCCTGGTCGAGGCGGGCACGCCGGGCATCACCATCGGCAAGGCGGAGCACAAGATGGGCCAGCACGCCTCGGCCACCAACCCGGTCATCTTCGAGGACTGCGCGGTGCCGGCCAGCGCCCTGATCGGCGAACTCAACGACGGCTACCGCATCGCGGTGGAGGAACTGGCCGGTGGCCGCATCGGCATCGGCTCCCTGGCCCTTGGCGTGGGCCTGGCGGCGATGGACTACGGCCGCAAGTACATGACCGAGCGCGAGCAGTTCGGCCAGACCATCAGCCGCATGCAGGGGCCGCAGTGGATGATGGCCGACGCCTATACCGAACTGGAGGCGGCGCGGCTGCTGCTGATGAACGCCGCCTGCCTCAAGGAAAACGGCAAACCCTTCATGAAGCAGGCGGCGATGGCCAAGCTCTACGCCACCGAGGCGGCCAACCGTGCCTGCTATACCGGCCTGCAGCTGCTCGGCGGGGTGGGCTACACCACCGAATGCCCGCTGGAGCGCAACACCCGCGACGCCCGGGTGACGTCCATCTACGAGGGGACCAGTGAAATCCAGCGGCTGATCATCGCCAGGGAACTGTTGCGGGAAGTGTAAAAAAAACCGCCCCTGACGGGGCGGTGAGTGTTGCTGCTGGCAGGTGGTCAGGAGAGACACCGGCCAGCAGGCCCGCAATCGTGGTGCCACTGGATGTGTTGCCGCAGTGGAACCTCAAGCTGTCACTGTGTTGCAGTGGGATATGCTGAGTGATAGAGCAGCTATCGCGCCAGAAACGAAAAATAGTTTAGTTAACAAGTGCTTAATTAGAAATCCGCCCCCTTCGCGTCCTTGCGAGGGGGGCGGATTGTAAATTGCGGTGACGCCCCGGCGGGGCGTTCACCAGTGCTGGTCAGTGTGCGCGACGGCGGCGCAGGCCGACCAGGCCGAGCAGGGCGGAACCGAACAGCCAGGCGGCTGCAGGTACGGGAACCGTGGTGACGGCCAGTCCGTCGACTCGCCAGAATTTCTTGTTGATATCGAAGCCGCCGCCGAAGTCAGTCAGGTAGACACTTTCCGAGGTGGTACAGAAATCGAAGAGCGGGCAGACCAGATTGTCGGTATTGAAGCCGATCAGGCTGCCGGTGAAGGCAAAATCCACCAGGTCCATGGTGGCCAGCAGGCTGGTGCTGTTGATGCCCATGTCGGAGATTGCGCCAAAGATATTCACGGTACCGCTCAGGAAATTGCCGCTGTTATCGAAGTCGGCGTGGAGCAGGTAGGTGCTGTCCGACACTGCGTAGTTCGTACCGCCCATAACGAAGCTGGCGTTGTCCTTCCAGGTCCGCGCCGTCAGTTGCGAGCCACCGAACAGCTTGCTGCGGTAGGTAATCTTGGTGTCATGAAGGAACACCGGGCCGTAATCCGTCGGGTCAGAAGCCCTGAGCCCCGGAAGTTGGTATACGGCTGCACTTGCGCTCTGGATGACAGCAACCTGGCAGGCGATCGACATCAGAAAAGCGTAAAAGAAACGCCTGACCCCCTTACTGCCCAAAATGTTTTCCATCACGTTGTTCTCCTTAATTTTATGCGCGTTGTCAGCAGCGCTGGACCTGTTGCGCCGCTGTCGAGTGATTCGCACCAAGCGTCATCTGGCCCGCTAGATGACCTGCTTTCTCGAACTGTGGGATGAAACGCAAATAAAATGCCATTACCGATAAAGTCTCCGGTAATTCAAGAGTTTACTTATGGCTTAACTGAGCGCGGTGATGATCGTTCGTCACTTTCGTAAAAAAAAGTGACATAGTCGGCGCGGGGGCCGCCGGAGCCTGGCGAGCTGTCCTACAGGTGGGTTAAGTGGTTGTATGAATTGAGCGAGCAGTCCGCTTGAGAAGTGCTGGCGACCGCGCAACCTCCGTGGTCGCCAGTATATGGTCAGGCTGCGGCAGCCCGTCGACGGCCCAGCCCGGCGAGGCCGAGCAGGGCAGAGCCGAACAGCCAGGCAGCAGCTGGCACTGGAACCGTGGTGACCGCGATACCGGAGGATTTCCAGAATTTGCTGGCGGTAGAGAAACCGCCCCCAAACTCGGCGAGGTAGACGCTCTCGGCAGCAGTGCAGAAATCAAAAACGGGACATACAAGGTCGCCTGTATCGAAGCCGATCAGGCTATCGTTGTAGGCGAAATCGACCAGGGACATGCTCGCCAGCAGCGTCTGCACGCCGTCGTAGATGCCCATGTCGGCGATTGTGCCGTAGATTTCCACGCTACCGTTCATGAAATTGCCGAAGTCGTCAAACTGGGCGTCAAGGCGATACTTGCCATCCGTCACGGCGTAGGTGTTACCGGAAAGGACGAAATTGAAGTCATAGCCGATCCTGTCCTTGGCCGTGAGGTAGCCGCCGTCGTTTTTCTTGTTCCTCCAGACGATGTCCACATCATTCAGGAATAACGGCCCGTAATCGGTGGGGTCGGATGCCCTGAGCCCCGGGAGTTGGTAGACCGTGGCGCTGGCGCTGTGGACGAAGGCGATCTGGCAGGTCACCAGCATCAGGAAGGCGCCACAGAAACGCCTGATACTTCTACTGCCTGTTGTGTTATCCATCACATCTTTCTCCTTTATTATGCTCATTCTGGTGTGAAACTCCGCCAACTGCGCCGGTCGGGGGCGGGTGGTGGAAGTAAGCGACTACTACTTCCGGGCCCCGCCCGATCACCAGCCGCAATGAGCTGGACTACGTAATAGCAAATAGGATGCCACCGTCCGGAAAGTACCCAATTTCAAGCGCTTATTGGCATTCAGTGTGACCTGGGTCACAAATTTGCCCGAAAATGTAAAAAAATGATGTGGGGAGGCGCTGCAAGGTACTTGCAAATGCCGCGTGAGGGCTCGAAACAACGCGGTTCGGGGGTGGGAAAGCCGCGGAAAAAAAGCTGACAGTCAGATCAGGCTGTCTTCGCCAGGCGCGGGGTGCGCGGCGGCATCCGGGTCAGCAATTCATAGCCGATGGTACCCGCCGCCCTGGCCACTTCGCCCACCGGCAGCCCGGCGCCCCAGAGTATTGCCTCGTCGCCGAGGGCCACTTCCGGCAGGTCGGTGACGTCCACGGTGATCATGTCCATGGAAACCCGCCCCGCCAGGGGGACCCGCTGGCCGTTGACCAGTACCGGCGTGCCGTTGGCGGCGGTGCGCGGGTAGCCGTCGCCGTAGCCGACGGTGATGGTGGCAATGCGCGAGTCCCGTTGTGCGCACCAGCTGGCGCCGTAGCCGACGCTCTCCCCGGCTGGCACCTCGCGCAGGGCGATAATTTCGGAACGCAGGGTCATCACCGGGCGCAGCTGGTCGGCGCTGGCCTGGGGCTGGGTAAAAGGCGAGTCGCCGTAGAGCATGTAGCCGGGACGGATCCAGTCGTAGTGGGAGGCGGGCCAGGCCAGCACACCGGGTGAGTTCGCCGCGCTGCGCGGGCCGGCGAGACCGGCTGTGGTGGCGTTGAACAGGGCCAGCTGCCGTTCGGTTTGCGCCGAGCCGGGTTCATCCGCCGAGGCGAAGTGGGTGCAGCTGACGATGTCCCCGCTCACGTTGGCGCAGGCGCCCAGGCGGCGGTGGAATTCCGCCGCGCGCTGCGGGCCCACGCCGAGCCGGTGCATGCCGGTGTCGACCTTGAGCCAGCAGCGCAGCGGGCGTGCCAGCTGCGCCGATTCGAGCCAGCCCAGCTGGCGCTCGTTCTCGACCATCGTCCAGAAGTCGTGGGCGGCGCAGAGCTCGAGTTCATCCGCCGAAAATGCCCCCTCCAGCAGCAGGATGGGAGCGCGAATGCCGGCTTCGCGCAGGGCCAGGGCCTCCTCGATGGCGGCGACAGCCAGGGCGTCGGCGAGGGGCTCGAGAGTGCGGGCGACGGTCAGCGCACCGTGGCCGTAGGCATTGGCCTTGACCACCGCCATGAGCTTCGAGCGCGGTGCTGCCGCGCGGGCCACGCCGAGGTTGTGGCGCAGGGCGTCGAGGTCGAGCAGGGCCTGGGTGGGTCTCGCCATTATCAGTCGCCGTCAGTAGTCGAATTTGCCGGCGCTGTAGAGGGTCTGGGCCGCCAGCCAGACATCGCCCACCTCGCCGTTGCCGACCGGCTTGCCATCGACCTGTATCACGGGGGCGATCTCCTTGGTCGAACTGGTGATCCAGACCTCGTCGGCCTGGGCCAGGTCGTCCAGGGTCAGGACTTTCTCTTCCACCGGGATGGAGCCGTCGCGGCGCAGGATGTCGAGCAGCATCAGGCGGGTGATGCCGGGCAGCTTCTGGTGGTCCAGCGGCGGGGTTGCCACCACGCCGTCCTTGACCAGGAAGACGTTGCAGGCGGAGGCCTCGGTGAGCTCGCCCTGCTGGTTGTAGAGGAGGGTCTCGCTGTTGCTGCCGGTGTAGCCCTGCTGGTAGTGCATGACGTTGCCGAGTAGTGCGGTCGACTTGATATTGCAGCGGCGCCAGCGCAGGTCCTCGGCGGTGATCGCGGTGTAGGGGGTAGCGGCGGACTTGTCCGGTCGCGGCGCGGCCGGGATCTCGAAGGCGAAGGCGAACACGGTCGGGCTGATGCCCACCGGGTAGGCGTGGTGGCGGCGGACATCGGCGCCGCGGCTGACGTGGATGTAGATGCCGAGGTTGCCGCCGCCGTTGCGCTCGACCAGCTCACCGACGATGTCGCGCCATGCCTCGATGCTGGTATCCAGCGCGATCTCGATTGCCGCCAGCCCTTCCGCCATGCGCTGCATGTGCGGCTCGAAGCCGACCAGCCTGCCGTCGTAGGAGGGGATTACCTCGTAGATGCCGTCGCCGAACAGGAAACCGCGGTCCATCGGCGAGATGCGCGCTTCCTCTATCGGCTGGAAGACGCCGTTCAGGTAGACAATGCTCATTTCAGTTTCCTCGATTGGTGTATACAGGTCCGGCTAGACGCGGCACAGCTCGCGCAATGCCTCGATGACCGCCGCGCCCTCGCTGGCGGGCAGGCCGTCCTCGGTCAGGGTGTTTTCCCGCGTCACCCCATCCACGCTGCCGCGCTGGGACAGGTAGTTGAGAATGTTCAGCGGCGCGATATCCGCCAGCAGGTCGACCCCGCGCCAGTGGCCGAGCAGCGCGATCAGGCCGTAGGCGGCCCAGTTCGACACGTCCGCTACCAGCAATTCGTCGCAGCTGGTGACCGCGGGCTTGATATCCAGCTGCGAGATGGTGTCGCGGATCTTGCCCATGCCGATCTCGTTGCCGCCGTCGCCGATGGCGATGGTCGGGCACTCGGCCAGGTTCAGGTAGTGGTCGAAACAGGCGGTGTGCTCGCTGATGTCCTCACCGCGCATGTTGTAGTAGCGGCCGTCCGCCGCCAGGCCGGGGCGCTCGATGGATATAACGGCCGAGGGGTTCAATTCCTCAAGGTGGGCGCGGGTCAGCTCGGCGGCGCCGGGGATGTCCCAGGTCTCCAGGTTGAGCACCCGGTGCTTGTCGTCGATACACTGGGACAGGGGCGCGGCGCAGGCGATCAGCGGCTGTGCGCCGAGTGCTTCCAGTGCCTCGTAGAGGGCGATCGCACCCACCGGGCCGTCGGTCTCGAAGGTGCCGACCACCGGGAACCCGGTGCCGATCAGCACAGTGCCGGAGATGTCCCGCAGCAGCTCGGCGGCGCGCAGGAAGTAACCCGGTTCCAGCGCCGCCCTGGCCTTCTGCATGTGCCGCGGGTTGCGCGCCACCAGCAATGCCTCGATAGCGAGACTGAGTTCGTAGTCGGTCATGGCCTGCGCTCCTGCAGTGGTTGTTGCGCGTGATAGCGGTGGGCCAGCAGCAGCGCGCTGTGCGCGGCGTGCTGGCTGATCGGTGTCAGGTACACGTTCGCCCCCGGGGTCAGCTGCGCCAGTTGCGCGCAGTCGAGCGACAGGGCCGAGCCGATTTTCGGGTAGCCGCCGATGGTCTGGCGGTCGTTGAGCAGGACGATGGGCTGGCCGTCCGGCGGAATCTGGATGGCGCCCTGGCAGATGCCCTCGGACAGGATGCCCTTGATGTCGCAGTCGATGGCCGGGCCTTCCAGCCGGTAACCCATGCGGTCACTGCGCTGCGACACGGTGTAATTGTGGCTGAACAGGCGGCGTTGCTGCAGCCGGCTGAAGTGGTGCTCCTGGTAGCCGGGGATGACCCGCAGGGTGACGGTATTGCTGTAGTGGGGTCGCTTGTCGGCGGGCAGGTACTGGCGGCGCAGGCCGGTTACCGCGGCGCAGGGCAGTTCGTCGCCGGCCTGCAGCTTGTCGCCATCGAGCCCGCCGATGTGCTCGCGCATCACCGTGGCGCAGCTGCCGAAGCTTTCCGCCACGCTGAAGCCGCCGGCCACGCCGAGGTAGGCGCGACAGCCCGACTCGGCAAAGCCCAGCTCGATGCTGTCGCCGGCGCGCACCGGCAGCACTTCCCAGCCGGGCGCCTGCTCGCCGTTGATACCCAGCGGCATACTCGCGCCGGTGAGGCAGATAAAGGTATCCACGGCGGCCTCCAGCTGCAGGCCGCCAAAACTGGTTTCGATGCAGGTGGCCCCGGCGGCGTTCTGCAGCAGCCGGTTGCAGTAGTCGAAGGCGACCGGGTCGAGCGGGCCGCCGTTGGTCAGCCCGAGGCGGTGCTGGCCGAAGCGGCCGCGGTCCTGCAGCAGGCTGAGCAGGCCGGGTTGCACCACGCGCAGGCTCACAGTTCACCCCCGAGTGCGAGGAAACGCTCGCGGCTGACCGGTTCGAAGCGCACCCGGTCGCCCACGGCGACGGGCATGTGCGGCTGCGCGCCGGGATCGAACATGCGCACCGGGCAGCGGCCGATAAGGTTCCAGCCGCCCGGTGACTGCGCCGGGTAGACGGCGGTCTGGCGGTCGGCGATGGCGACGGCGCCGCGCGGTACTTTCTGCCGCGGGGTCGCCAGGCGCGGTGCGGCGATACGCTCGTCGACCTGGCCGAGATAGGCGAAGCCCGGGGCGAAGCCGATGGCATAGACCCGGTACTCGCAGCCGCTGTGTAACTCGATGACCTGCTCGACACTCAGCCCGGCGCTGGCGGCCAGCGATTCGAGGTCCTCACCGGCCTCCGGGTGATAGAAGACGGGCAGCGTAATGGTTTCACCCGCGCTGGCATCGGTGTCTTCCAGCCCGGCCAGTGCGTGGCGCAGGCGCTGGCCGACGCTGAAATGGTCGGTGCGCAGGGCGTCGTAGATCACCAGCAGCGAGGCGTAGGAGGGCACCAGGTCGACCAGGTCCGCACCCAGTACCGCTTCCGCGGCGGCCGCGGCCGCCTGCACCCGGGCGGACACCAGCGGGCTGGTCTCCTCGCCGAGGTAGAGTATCAGGGCATTCTCGCCCGCGGGCAGCAGTTTCACGGCGCTTCAGTTCCCGTTGACCAGGGCGCGGATCTCGCGGATGGCTTCAACGCCTTCGCGGTTGTCACCGTGGACGCAGAGGCTGTCCGCCACCAGCGGCAGGCGCTGGCCTGTGTAGGTGATGACCACGCCTTCGGCCTGCAGCAGGGCTACCTGTTCGAGCATTTTTTCCCGGCTGTGTACTGCGCCTGGCAGGCGCCGCGAGCGCAGGCTGCCGTCGTCCTCGTAGCAGCGGTCGGCGAAAGCCTCGAACAGCAGGGTGACGCCCTGCGCGGCGGCTTCCTCGCGGTGTTGCTGCGCAGCGGCAGTGGCCTGCAGCATCAGCGGCAGGGGGCGGTGGTAGGCGGCGATGGCCTTCAGGATGGCGGTGCGCACTCCCTCCTTGGCCATCATGTCGTTGTACAGGGCGCCGTGGGGTTTGACGTAGTCCAGTTGCAGCCCGGCGCAGCGCGCCATGCCTTCGAGGGCGGCGACCTGGAAATGCAGGTCGGCGATGATCTCGTCTTCACTCAGGTTCATGGAGCGACGGCCGAATCCGACCAGGTCGGGGTAGGCCGGGTGAGCGCCAATACTGACGCCGTATTTGGCCGCCAGCGCCAGGGTCTGGCGCATGGTCAGCGGGTCACCGGCGTGGAAGCCGGTAGCGATGTTGGCCTGGTCGATATGGGGCATGACCTCGGCGTCCATCCCCATCACCCAGTTGCCGTGGCTCTCGCCGAGGTCGCAGTTCAGCAGCATCGTGTTGTCTCGTTCAGTCTAAAGCACCGCCAGTTGGCTGTTGCGCAGGTCCGTCACCAGCATGTGTCCCGGTGCGTGGGTGATGGCAAAGGGCGGTTTCGCCGCCTCCAGCGCCACCTGCGGGGTGACCCCGCAGGCCCAGAACACCGGTATTTCGCCGCTCTCGATGGTCACCGCATCGCCGAAGTCCGGCCGCGAGATGTCGGTGATGCCGATCTCCGCCGGGTCACCCAGGTGCACCGGCGCCCCGTGCACCGAGGGGAAGCGCGTGCAGATCTGGATGGCGCGGATGGCGCCAGCGGCGCGGAAGGGGCGCATGCTGACCACCATCTTGCCGGCGAAGGGGCCGGCGGGGTCGCAGTCGATGTTGGTGCGGTACATCGGCACGTTGACACCCTGGCTGATGTTGCGGACTTCCAGGCCGTCGGCGAGCAGCGCCTCTTCGAAGGAAAAGGAGCAGCCGAGGGCAAAGGTCACCAGGTCATCGCGCCACAGGTTCCTGAGGTCGGTGACTTCCTCGCGAAACTCGCCATTCTCGAATATGCGGTAGCGTGGCACATCGCTGCGCAGGTCGATATCACCCAATCGTGGTAAGCCGGTGTCACCGGGCGCGGCGGACATCGCCAGCAGGGGGCAGGGGCGGGGGTTCAGCTGGCAGAAACGGAGGAAGTCGGCCGCCCAGTCCGCGGGCAGGATGGCGAGGTTGCACTGGACGAAGCCGGGGCAGTAGCCCGAGGTGTTGCCGCTGAATTGGCCGCTGCGGATCGCCTGGCGCAGCGCGTGAGGGGTGAGGGCCTGTTGCATGGTGTTTACCGCTACCGATTCGAGTGTTGAAAGTGTGGCACAGATTGCGCGGCTTGGAAGCTACCCCGAGTAGTAGCACACTGGTCTTGCGCAGCCCTGACGGGGCGCTGCTATAGTTCAGGGAAAGCACTTACCCGCCGGGGAATAACCATGCCACACCCGCGTATCACCGCCGCTACCTATCCGCGCAAGCCAGCCATTATCGCCGGGGTGGGAGGCTCCGAAACCAGTTATGCCGACCTCGACCGCAGCTCCTGCAAGGGCGCGAACCTGTTGCGTGCGCTGGGACTGGATCGCGGCGACAGGGTGGCACTGGCGCTCGGCAACTGTCCCGGCTTTCTCGAATTCTGCTGGGCGGCCCAGCGCGCCGGGCTGGTCTACGTGCCGATACCGCTGCACGCCAGTTTCGCCGAGGTCAGCGCCATTATCGACGACAGCAACGCGCGGCTGGTGCTGGTGGCAAGTGAACTCAGCGCGCGCTTCTCCGCCCTGCCGGATGTCGCCCGGGGCGTCGATTACTTCTACATGCTCGGCGGCATCGCCGCGGGCTTCGAATCCTGGGAGGAGGCGGTGGATCGCCAGCCCCTGCAGCCCTTGCCCGACGAAGCCGGCGGGGTGCCGATGTTCTACGCACTGGGCGGCACCGGGCCATTGCGCGGCGAACTGCCGACACCGCTCAGTGACGACGTCGATGCCCCGCAGGCGCTGTCCGGTGGCGTCGGCGTGGCCTTCGGCTTCAGTGAGGAAACGGTTTTCCTGTCGCCGGCGCCTCTCTATACCCCGGCGTCCCTGCTCTACCACATGATGGCCCTCTACCAGGGGGCGACCTGTGTCCTGATGGAACAGTTCGAGCCGCTGGCGGCGCTGGCGCTGATAGCTGAGCACCGGGTGACCCACAGTCTCTGGGTGCCAAGCATGTTCGGCCAGTTGTTGCGGCTGTCACCGGACGAGCGCGAGCGCTTCGACCTCAGCTCGATGCAGTACGCCCTGCACGCCGGGGCGCCCTGCCCGGTGGATACCAAGCAGCGGATGATCGACTGGTGGGGGCAGGTGCTGGTCGAGTACTACGCCGGCGGCGGCAGCGAGGGCGCGACGGTGATCGACTCCGCGGACTGGCTGCTCCACCCGGGCTCGGTGGGCAGGGCCTTTCTCGGTGCAGTGGAGATCGTCGACGACGCCGGCACCGCGCTGCCCGCGGGGGAGATCGGCCATATCCGCTTCGCCGGTGACAGCCACGGCACCGGCGACAGCGGCTACCTCGATGCGCAGGGCTACCTCTACGTGACCGACCGCTCCAGCGACCGCATCGTCAGCGATGGCGTCAGTCTCTACCCGCAGGAACTGGAAAGCCTGTTGATGACCCACGACAAGGTCGCGGATGTCGCGGTGTTCGGGCTCGGGGACAGCGGCGAGGGCGAGCAGTTGCAGGCCCTGGTAGAACCGGTCAACTGGGCCGACGCCACCGACGAGACCGCCTTTGAAATTCTCGAATGGCTGCGCGAGCGGCTCGAGCACCTGGTCCTGCCGCACAAGCTCGACTTCAGCCAGCGCCTGCCGCGGGAGGACGACGGCCGGGTTTACCGGCAGCGCCTGAAAGAGGAGTTTCGCGGCGGCGCCCGGGACGACCAGCCGCCGGAGGACTGACGGCGGTCAGGCTGCCTGGCGCCCCTGGCGCCAGCGCCGCAACAACTCGGTGGTGGCGGGCAGCGTCTGGCCGTGGGCCGCGCCCTCCGCCAGGCACTTCTCCAGGATCCCCACATTCTGTTCCACTACCTTGCCGCCGTGGTGGCAGCGGTTGAAGGCGGTGTAGCCCATCGGCGCCGCTTCGCTGTCGGTCTTGCGCAGGGTCTGGGCGATCTTTTTGTCACTCATCATAAAGGCCAGCAGTTTGCCCATCAGGCCGTTGCGTTTCAGCCGCAGGATCTCGCGCTGGGATTCGCAGCACAGCGGCCACAATTCCGCGTTGCCGATGAGTGACTCGCTACCGCGCCAGCCGTCCAGCTCGCTGGCGACGATCGCGCTGAAGAAGATGTTGGTCACCATGCGATAGAGGCCGGTGGGAATCTTGCCGCAAGTCACCACGCCGCTGCGGTCGTAGAGTGCCGCAAAGGCCTTCGACGCTGCCTTCGGTGTGCTGGTGACGAAAAAGCCCACGCCGTCGGGAAAGTTGAGATAGGCGCAGTCGGCGCTGTCGTGCAACTCGCGGTTTTCCGCCGCCGGCTGTGGCGCGTTGTCCACGCCGACGTGGTAGGCGAAACTCTTCATGGTGCCCTCGAGCAGGCGCGCTTCCGGCAAGCCGGTGCTGCGCCTGACATGGTCGTAGAGCCCCAGGCCGACGCCGCAGATGATCATTACCGCCCTGCCGCCGCGGAATATTTCCCCCAGGGCGCTGAGGGTCAGTGTGCCCTGCTCGCTGTGGCAGGTGGCCCCGTCGAGGGTCAGCAGGATGAAATCGAAATCCTTGCCGCGCAGTTGCTCCGGGGCGGTGTAGAGGGCGAATTCCCCCAGGCTGTGCACGCAGTTCTCAGCGTAGCTGTAGAGCGTTTGCTGCTGCATCAGGTCGGCCTCGCGGTGGGGGCGGACCAGAAAGCTGATGTCAGCCCCGGCCAGTTGCAGGTGGTAGCCGGTGGTCAGCCCGAGTGCGCCGGCGCCGACGATAAGAACGCGTTCTCCGCTCACTTTGATGTCCCTGAGTCTGTTGCGAGGGCCGCAGCATAGCATGCCAGATGCCGCCGGATGTTCAGGAGGCCGACTCCACTGTACCGGGCCGGGTATCGGCGTGGCGTACTGCCGCCCGGTATTTCCCCCGTTTGGTAAATGGCAGGTAGAAAACCGGCACCACGAACAGGGTGAACAGGGTGCCCACCAGCATGCCGCAGGTGATCATCAGGCCGATGCTGAAGCGGCTGTTGGCCCCGGCGCCGGTGGCGCTGATCAGCGGCCACACCCCGAGCACGGTGGCGAAGGTGGTCATCAGGATGGGCCGCAGGCGCAGCGAGGCCGCCTCGAGTACCGCCTCGCGGCGTTCCAGCCCGCTCTCCGCCAGCTTGTTGGCGAACTCCACGATCAGGATGCCGTGCTTGGTGATCAGGCCGATCAGGGTCAGCAGGCCGACCTGGGTGTAGATATTCAGGGTGGCGAAGCCGAGGGCCAGCGGCACCACCGCACCGAAAATAGACAGCGGCACGGTGACCAGGACCACGAAGGGGTCGCGGAAGCTGTTGAACTGGGCCGCCAGCATCAGAAAGATCAGCACCAGTGACAGGCCGAACAGCACCGGGAAGGAGGCGGACTCCTGCACGAACTGCCGCGAGGCGCCGGTGTAGCCGGCACGGAAGCCGCTGGGCGCGATCTCGGCGAGCTTGTTCTCGAGGAACTCGAGGCAACTGCCGAGACTGTTGGGCGGCATCATCAGTCCCTGGATCGTCGTGCTGTTGAGCTGCTGGTACTGGTTGAGCTGGTTGGGCTGCACACTGGTAGTGAGCTGGATCACGCTGGACATCGGCACCAGCTCACCGCTGTTGGTGCGCAGGTAGTATTTTTCCAGTTCCTCCGGCGTCAGGCGGAAATCGCGGTCGGCTTGCGGGATCACCTTGTAACTGCGGCCGTCGAGGGTGAAGCGGTTGACCTCCGCCTCGCCGAGCATGGTGGAGAGGGTCTGGCCGATCTCCTGCATCGAGATGCCGAGGCGCGCCGCCCGCTGGCGGTCGATCTGCACGCCGATCTCCGGCCGGTTGAAGTCGAGCGTCTGGGTGACGAAGGCAAACATGCCGGATTCCCGCGCCGCCTGCAGCAGTTCCTCGCCGACCCGGTAGACTTCCTCGTAGGGCGCGGTGGAGGCCACCACGAAGCTCACCGGCAGGCCGGATTCGGCGCCGGGCAGGGAGGCGGGAACGAAGGAAAAGATTTCCATGCCGGCGACCTTGTCCAGCTTCGCCTGCAGCTCCAGTTGCAGGTCCTGCAGGGTGCGCTCGCGTTCACTCCAGGGCAGGGTGGAGATGCCGCCGAAATTCTGGCCACCGGTAATTACCCGCCAGGAGCTACTGAAACCGGGAATCGTCCGCCAGATTTTGTCGATCTCGCCCAGGTAGTGGTTGACGTAATCCATGTTCGCGTGGGGCGGCCCGCTGCCGATCACCATCACCCCGCCGTTGTCCTCCTCGGGTGCGAGTTCCTCCTGGGCCAGGCCAAACAGTACCGGCAGGCTGCCGAGCAGCACCGCGGCCAGCAGCAGCACGGCGCCGCGGTTGTCGAGACTCGCCCGCAGCAGGTGCTGGTAGCTGCCGATGAGCTCTACAAAGCGGCGGTCGAGCCAGTCGGCGAAGCGGCCCTGGTGGGCGGAATCCTTGAGCACCCGGGAGCACATCATCGGGCTCAGGGTCAGCGCCACCACGCCGGAGACCAGCACCGCCCCGGCAAGGGTGAGGGCGAACTCGCTGAACAGGGCGCCGGTGAGGCCGCCGATAAAGCTGATCGGGGCGTAGACCGCGACCAGGGTCAGGGTCATCAGCACCACGGGCATGGCCACTTCGCGGGCGCCCTGGAGGGCGGCCTGCATTTGCGTCGCCCCCTCTTCGATGTGGCGGTGCACGTTTTCCACCACCACGATGGCGTCGTCGACCACCAGCCCGATGGCGATCACCATGGCCAGCAGGGTCAGCAGGTTGAGGGAAAACCCCAGCGCCATGATCATGAATACGACACCCACCAGTGACAGCGGGATCGCGACCAGCGGGATAAGCACCACACGGAAGGAGCCGAGGAAGAGGTAGATCACCAGGATGACGATGAAGACCGCCTCGAACAGGGTCATCGCCACCTCTCCGAGCGCCTCCTCGATGAACACGCTGCCGTCCCAGTCGAGCAGCAATTCCATATCGGCGGGGAGGTCGGCGGTGATCCGCGGCAGGGCCTTGTGCACCGCCTGCGACACCTGCAGCGGGTTGGCGCCGGGCGCCGGGGAGATCGCCATGAACACCGTCTCCCTGCCGCTGGACAGGGTTTTCATCTGCGAATCCTCGGAGTCCAGTTCCACGTCGGCGATGTCGCCCAGGCGCACCCGCTCGTCGTCGACCTGGCGCACCACCAGTTCGCTGAAGTCCTCGGCGGTCTGCAGGCTGGTGTTGGCGTCGACGGTGACGCGGATCAGTTTGCCCTCGGTGGCGCCCGCCGCGGAGATGAAGTTGTCCTGCTGGATGGCGTTGCGCACGTCGCTCGCGGTCACCCCTCGCGCCGCCATGCGCATCGGATCCAGCCAGATGCGCATCGCCAGCTTGCGCTTGAAAATCTGTGCCTGGCCGACGCCGGGCAGCGTGCCGATCTCCGGCTGCACCGCGCGGGTGACGTAGTCGGTGACCTGGTACGGAGTCATCTGCTCGCTGTAGAAGGCGATGTACATCATCGCGTCGGCGCCGAAGGAGTTGTAGACCACCGGATCCTCGACTTCCCGCGGCAGCTCGTAGCCGGCCTCGTTGACCTTGGCGATGACCTCGTTGAGTACCGCCGTGCTGTCCTCGCCGAGGCGCACGTGCACGGTGATCTCCGAGGAGCCCGGGTTGCTGCTGGAGGTGATGTAGTCGATACCCTTGGCGGTGACGATGCGTTCCTGCAGCGGCGTGGTCACAAATCCCTCTACAGTGCTGGCACTGGCGCCGGGGTAGACGGTATTGACGTAGACCACGCTGGTTTCGATTTCCGGGAACTCGCGGATATCGACGCGGAAAATCGATGCGATTCCGAGCACCAGCAGCAGGCAGCTGACGACGATGGCCAGTACCGGGCGACGGATGAAAATATCGGTGAAGTTCATGGCCGGCTCACTGGGTAAAGGGCGCCGGGTCGGCTTCCAGCACCACCCGGGCACCGCGGTAGAGCTTGTTCTGGCCGACGCTGACCAGCCGGTCGCCGGCCTGCAGTCCGCCGGTCACGGCGATTCTCCCCTCGCGCACGGCACCGGTCTGGACCACCTTGGGATTGACCGCCAGCCCGCCTTCGACCTCCTCGACCACCCACACCGTGTTGCCGTGGAGGGAGTAGGTGACCGCAATCTCGGGCACGGTGACCAGTTCGCGCGGCTGTTCGAGGTCGACGGTGATCCGCGCGAACATGCCGGGCAGCAGGCCGCGGCTCTCGTCCAGGCGGGCGCGCAGCGATAGGTTGCGGGTGCTGGTGTCGACAGCGGCGTCCAGCGCGATCAGCTGGCCGCTGTAGCCCTGCTGGTTGGCACTGGTGAAGAGCTGGATCGGCAAGCCGGTATGCAGTGCCGGGAAATAGCGCTCCGGCACGGAGAAATCGACTTCCAGCGAGGCGAGATCCTGCAGCGTGGTGATGGAGGTGCCGGACTCGATATAGTCGCCGGCCTTCACCCGGATAATCCCCACGGTGCCGGCGAAGGGGGCGATCACCCGCTTGTTGCGCAGTTGTGCCTCGATCTCCGCCAGCGAAGCGCTTGCCGCATTGAGGTCGGCCACGGCGCGATCGTACTGGCTCTGGGGGATGGATTTCTGCTTGATCAGGCTGGCGTCGCGCTCGTACAGCTGGCGCGCCAGCACCAGGTTGGCCTCCGCGCGGTTGCGCGCAGCCTGTTCTACGCTGTCATTGAGTACCAGCAGTGTTTGCCCCGCCTCGACCTGTTGGCCCGAGTCCACCGCCAGTTCGACGATCTCGCCGCTGGTCTCGCTGGCGAGGTTGACCCCGCGGGCCGCGTGCAGGGTGCCAACCGCTTCCAGCGTACTCGGCCAGGTTTCGCTGCGTGCGGCGGTTACCGCCACCGTGATGGGTGGTGGCGAGAAGTCCTGGCCGGCGAGGGCACTGAATTTGTTGTACAGGTAACCGGCTATGGAGCCGAAGATCAGCAACAGGATTGCGGCGACAGTCAGGTAGGCGCGCATCGGGCCTCTTTATTTGATTTGTTGTTGGAAAACGGGACCGCGATATTGTAGAAGGTAATGAAAGGGTCCGCATGCCTTAAACGGGTAATATACCACCGCGGTGCGGGGTCTGGCGGCGCTATCAGTGCGCCCGGAAGTGCTATATGCTAGTTGTCAGTACCCGGTTCGCGCGGTAAACAGACAGGGGTTCCCGGTGATCAAATCAAGAAAGCTCAGGTCCTTGGAGCGGCACATGGATGCCGCCTCCACTTATCCCGAGTGGAAGGAAGCGGCCGTCACTCATGACGAAATGTCGGGGGCAGCGCGCTGGCGCAAGATCGACCAGACCAGCCAGTACGACTACACCCAGATTCGCCTGCGGCTCGATCGACTGCGCAGTCTGCGCGCCCGACAGGACGACCAGGGCCTGCTCTTCGCCCTCAACGAGGGTATCCACGGCAACATGGGTGGCATGGGCCGCTCGACACTCTACCGCCGCGCCCGCTTCGGCACCAAGCACCTGATCGAGCAGTACATCGAGGAGATCGACGACGCCCTGCGCTACCTGGCGGAGCTGCCCAAGGAGCGCATCGGGGTACAGGACAAACTGGATTTCTTCTACCGCGCCAATATCTGCTTCGGCCGCTCCGGCCTGATGCTCAGCGGCGGCGGGGTGCTCGGCTTCTACCACCTCGGGGTGGTGAAAACCCTGCTCGACCAGGGCCTCCTGCCCCGGGTGATCTCCGGCTCTTCCGCCGGCGCGCTGGTGGCGGGGGTGCTCGGTACCCACAGCGACGAGGAACTGCGCAAGTTCTTCGACCCGCGCAACGTGCATTTCGAGGCGGAGCGCGAGGCCAGTGTGCTCTCGCGGATGTTCTTCGGCTCCAGCCCATCGATCGACGTCGGCGACCTGCAGCGGCTGGTCGAGCGCATGATCCCGGAGATGACGTTCCAGGAGGCCTACGAGAAAACTGGCCGCCAGGTCAGTATTACCGTGGCGCCGGCGGAGCCGCACCAGCGCTCGCGCCTGCTCAACGCGATCACCTCGCCGAACGTCTACATGCGCTCCGCCGCCATGGCCTCCTGTGCCGTGCCGGGGGTGTTCCCGCCGGTCGTGCTGATGGCCAAGAACGTGCACGGGGAGCCGCAACCCTACCTGCCCACGCGCAAGTGGGTGGACGGCTCGATTGCCGATGACCTGCCGGCCAAGCGCCTGTCGCGGCTCTACAGTACCAACCATTACATCGTCAGCATGGTTAACCCGGTAGTGACGCCGTTCATCGAGAACGACAAGCGCAACCGCAGCCCATCGTCGCGGGCCCTGCGCGCTTTTGGCGTCGGTATGGGGCGCGAGGTGCTCAACCTCTATCGCGGGGTGGTGCAAAAGCAGGGCGACAACTGGCCGCGCTTCAACATGGCGATCAACACCCTGCACGCGCTGATGGACCAGGATTACAGCGGCGATATCAACATCGTGCCCGGCTTTCGCTGGTACAACCCGATGAAACTGCTGTCCCACATCACCGAGGCGGACCTGATGGAACTGATGCAGGAAGGCGAGCGTTCCGCCTTTCCCAAGGTGGAGACCATTCGCCTGTGCACGCAGATTTCCCGCACCATGGAAGAGTTGCTGCGCCGCTTCGAATACGGCGACCTGCGCCCCGACACCAGCGAATACCAGCGGCCGCGCTCCTCGCGGCGGCGCCCGACCTCCACCCGCGCTGACCGCGAGGCGATGCGCGAATACCAGATCGAGTCAGCACCGGCCGATACTGCGAGGGCGGTGAACGGCAGCGGCAAGCCACTGCCGGCAGCAGGCACGGCCGAGGTGACAGCCGCGGCCAAAACCCGGGCGGCGGTGAAAAAGAAAGCGCCGGCCAGGAAGAAAACACCGGGCAAACAAGGCGCACAAGGCAAGCAGCGGACGGCGTCGAGGAAGACCTCCGCCAAACCGCGCGCGGCGGGAGGCGGCGAGTAGCGCCCCCTGTTGGACCGCCTGCGGGCTATGGCGGGAAACTCTAGTCATGGTTGATGGAGAAAGATGCGATGGCAGCTCCCAGTACAATAAATGCCTGTATGCGGCGCAATCCGCTGACGATCAAGGCCAGTGCCAACCTGGTCGAGGCAATTGAAGCCATAGTCGAAAACAAGCTTACCGGGCTCACGGTAGTGGACGAAGACGGCCATGTGGCCGGGGTGCTGTCGGAACTCGACTGCATCCGGGCGATCCTGACCTCGCTCTACAACGACGGCGACCCGGAGCAGGCGCTGGTTTCCGACGTGATGACCCAGGCGGTCAACAGCTGCAAGCCGACCGACGGCATTATCGAGGTGGCCCAGTCCATGCTCGACACCCGGCAGCGCCGCCGGCCGGTCATCGAGGATGGCAAGCTGGTCGGCCAGGTCAGTTCGGCGAACATCCTCTGGGCCCTGATGGAGCACTCGCGGCGCAAGGTGCACGGGCACAAAGCCTGAATTTGCGGAAGTTCCCCCGATGGAAGAAGTAGCCGTCGTCACCGGCGCCGCCCGGCGGATAGGGCGTGCCATAGCAACTGCGCTGCACGCCGCCGGCTACACCATCGCCCTGCATTACCGCAGCTCAATGCAGGCGGCGGACCAGCTTGCCGCCGAGCTGAACGAGCTGCGCCCCGGCAGTTGCATGGCATTTGCCGCCGACCTCGCTGACCCGCAACAGGCGGCCGCGCTGGGCGCCCGGCTGGCGGCACGCTTCGGCGCCATCGGCCTGCTGGTCAACAACGCCTCCAGCTTCGAGCCGACCCCCCTCGCCCGGTGTACCCCGGCGCAGTTCGACGCCATGCTCGACGCCAACCTGCGCAGCGCCTACTTCCTCAGCCAGGCTCTGCTCGAGCCGCTGCGCGAAGGCCGCGGCAGTATCGTGAATATCATCGACAGCCACCTGCAGCGCCCGCCAGCGCAGTTCAATGCCTACAGCGCGGCGAAGGCGGGGCTGGCCTCGCTGACCCACAGCTTCGCGGTGGAACTGGCCCCGGAGGTCCGGGTCAACGGGGTGGCCCCCGGCGCAATCCTGTGGCCGGAGGGGGAGGCGGCCTTCGATGAGGAAACCCGGCGGGCGACCATCGCGGCGACGCCCCTGCAGCGCCTGGGTACGCCGGAGGATATCGCCCGGACGGTGCTGTTTCTCGCCAGGGAGGCGCCGTTCATTACCGGCCAGATCATCGCCGTGGACGGCGGGCGCGGCCTCACCTGAGGCGTCGCTCCCGCCACCTGCGGCGCGGGCCTCAGCCGAGCAGTCCCACCGCCAGTTTCGCCAGCGGTTCGACCATCGCGCCGCGCTCCCGGGCCTCGGTGCTGGAAGCGTTGCCCTGTTCCGCCCGCTTGGCCACCCCCTGGAGGATGGCGGCGAGCCGGAACAGCGAGAATACGAGGTAGAAATTCCAGTTGTCGATGCCGCTGCGGCCGGTGCGCTCGCAGTAGCGGGCGACGTATTCCTCGTCGGTGGGGATGCCCAGGGACTTGCGATCCACCCCGGCGAGGCCGGCGATCTGGCCGTCGCCGGGCAACAGCCAGGCCATGCACTGGTTGGCGAGGTCCGCCAGCGGGTTGCCGAGGGTGGAGAGCTCCCAGTCCAGCACCGCGATCACCCGCGGCTCGGCGGGGTGGAACATCAGGTTGTCGAGGCGGTAGTCGCCGTGGACCAGGCTGACCCGGCCATCGTCCTCGGGCATCTCGGCGGCGAGGTAGTCCATCAGCACTTCCATTTCGTCGATGCGGCGCATCTCCGAGGCCCGGTACTGCTTGCTCCAGCGCCCCAGCTGGCGCTCGAAGTAGTTGCCGGGTTTGCCGTAATCGGTCAGCCCGACGGCGTCGATGTCGACGTTGTGCAGGGCCGCCAGGGTCTCGTTCATGCTGTCGAAGATCGCCGTGCGCTCGGCGTTGTCGCGGGCCTCGGGCAGGGCGGGCTTCCACAGGATGCGGCCCTCGAGGAATTCCATGACGTAGAACATCGAGCCGATTACCGATTCGTCCTCGCACAGGACGAAGGTCCGCGGCACCGGCACCGGGGTGTCCTGCAGGGCGCTGATGACGCGGTATTCGCGGTCCACCGCGTGGGCCGATTTGAGCAGTTCACCCGGCGGCTTGCGCCGCAGCACGTAGCTGCGCTCGCCGGAGGTGAGTTTGAAGGTCGGGTTGGACTGGCCCCCGGCGAATTTTTCCGCCTGCAGCGCGCCGCCCAGTCCCGGAATATGTTCCGCCAGGTATTCCCTGAGGCGGCCGGTATCGAGATCCTGCGTATTCATGCTGTGGTCACTTCTCGGTTATTGACGTGGGATGTGCGGGGGCAGGGGCATCATATCCCTTCGACTCCGCGCAGGCCAATCGCCAAAGCGCTCTGTTACACTGGCAGGGTGAACCAGCTCGCCAGTGAAATCGTGGAACCCATCGATGAGGCCCGCCGCCAGGAGGTGTGCGCGGCCACCCGCGCTTTTATCCGCCGCGCCGAGGAGGAACTCGGCCGGCGGCTGTCGCCAGTGAGTATTCGCTTCGATCTCAGCGGCGGCACCGCGGGCATGTTCCGGGTGGGCGGTGGGGTGCGGGAAATCCGCTACAACCCGTGGATTTTCGCCAAGTACTGGCAGGAAAACCTCCTCGGCACGGTGCCCCACGAAGTCGCCCACTTCATCGTCCACGAGACCCGCGGGCGCCGCCGGGTGCGGCCCCACGGCCCGGAGTGGCAGGCCTGGATGGCGTTTTTCGAGGCCGACCCGGCGGTGACCTTCGACCTCGACCTGAGCGGCATACCCCGGCGCCAGCAGCGCACCCACGCCTACCAGTGCCAGTGCCGGGCCCACGAACTCTCCACCACCCGGCACAGGCGGGCCCAGCGTGGCAACCGCTACCTGTGCCGCTACTGCCACGGGCAGCTGGTCTACCGCGGCTAGCCGTCGAGATCCAGTTCCACGCCGCTGAAGACTTCCCTCTCCGGCTGCAGTGTCGAGGCCTGGTCGATCACCGCGCGATCAGCGGGCAGGCCCAGCTCGTTGACCAGGTGCGTCTTGACCGCGGCGGCCCGCTGGCGGGACAGGTCCAGCAGCAGCTCCTCGCCCAGTTCGACGCTCTCCAGCACGCGCTGGTAGCGCTGGCGCAAGCCGATCTCGTCGCTGTCCTCGCCGCCGAGGGCGAGATAGCGCGCGTCGATGGCCTTCTGGTAGTCCTTGCTGCGGCTCTTGATGTCGTCCTCGCCGAGGCCCTGCTCGAGCAACTGGCGGCGCAGTTCCAGCTCGCGCAGCTTGTTGCGGTCGGCCTCGAGGTTGAGCCGGCCCATGATCACCAGGGTGAGCTGGGGCCGCTGCAGCAGTGCCTCCGCCAGCTGCTCCAGGCGCTGCGCCGTCGCCGGATTCAGTTCGCCACTGCCTACCGGGAAGGGCATGCGCTGCAGGTCCTGCTCGCTGCCCACCAGGCTCGCGAGCAGGTTGAAGGGCGCGGTCACCGCCTTGGTCAGCAGGTTGACGAAGGCGCCGAAGACCACACTGCTGATATCGAACTCGGGGCTGTTCATGTCCCCCTCCACGGGGACCTGCAGGTCGATCACGCCGTTGATGTCCGTGAGCAGGGCGAGGCCGAGCTTGAGGGGGATATCCAGGGCCTTGTCGCTGTCGATTTTCTCCCCCAGGCGCAACTGGTCGACGAGTACCTTGTTGTCGCCTTTCAGGCGGCCGCCGTCCAGGCTGTAATGCAGGTTGAGGGTCAGCAGGCCGCGTTCGATCGCGTAGCCGGCGTAGGTGCCGGAGTAGGGGGTGAGGGTGGCCATGTCGACGCCGCTGAAATCGAGTTGCAGGTCCAGGGCCGGGGCGTCGCCGAAGGGCGCTGCGGCGCCGCTCAGGTTGACCGGGGCATAGCCGTCCACCGTGCCGCCGAGATCCACCTCGGCGGTCGCGCCGGGCGCGGAGGCCAGCCCGGTGATATCGCCGTTGAGTTCGCCGATGACCGTGCGGAAGTGGATGGGCAGGGATTCATCCTGGAAGTCCAGTTCGCTGTCGCTGATGTGGATGGCCGGCAGGCGGAACTGCCAGGGCTCGCCCGCGTCGGCGTCGGCCTGTGGCGTCGCGCCCCCGGCGCCGGCCTGCGCCGCGCTCAGCTGTTCGCGCCAGACATTGGAGGCGTTGACGGTGCCGTCGGCGGCGATGTGCAGGCGACCGTGGTAGTTGTCGATCAGCAGGCGCGCCAGTTCCACCCTGCGCTCGGGCAGGTTCACCGCCAGCCCCTCCCAGCGCACGCTGTCCCACCAGGTGAGGGATTCCTCGGCATCGATGATGCGGCCGGAAAAATCGGTGATCGCCCCGCTCAGCTCGATGGTGGTGGGCTGGAAAGCGGCCAGTGCCATGGCGCCCTCGATGCCGAGTACACCGGCGGTGACGCGCGCGCGCAGTTCCGCCGGCAGGTTGGGGTTGAACCAGGCCAGCGGCAAGCCGGCCAGGCTGTAGTCCAGGCTGGCATCGCCGGAGCCGGTCGCCAGCTGCCCCTGCAGCTTGAAGTCGAGCACCTCGTTGACCTGCAGGGCCAGCTGCAGGGGCGATTCACCCTGTGGCGGCCAATGCAGGTTCTCGATCGAGGCGTTCAGCGGGCTCACCTGCAACAGCGGCGGGTCGGTAAATTCCGAGCGCCAGGTTATGCCATTGTCGCGCAGCTCGACCCTGGCGATGGCGGCCTGCCAGCCGCTGCCCGCGGCCGGCTGGTTCGGGTCGGGGGCGGGAGGCTGGTTGGGGTCCGCCGCCGCGGCGAGCCTGGGGCTGAGCATCCCGGCCAGGCTGGCCTCGGCCCCGCGGCTCCAGCCGCTGAGGTCGAGGCCGTCGACCAGCACCTCGGCGATCGTCGCCCGCTGGCGGGCACTGTCGACACCGATGCCGCTGATGCGCAGTTGTTTGAGCGCCAGGGCGGTATCGGGCAGGGCGTTCGGGTCGAGCGGTTGCAGTGCCAGGTTGCCGAGCTCGAACACCCCGTCGCTGATCTCGGCGACCAAGCCCGCCGACCAGTCGAGGCTGTAGTTCAGCCGCAGGTTCGCCTCGCCCTGCTGCAGGACGAAATTCAGCCAGGGCTTGGCGAAGCGCCAGCCGGGGCGCAGCTGCAGCTTGCTGATTGCAAAGGTGCCCTTGCCGCGCGCCTCCGGCAGGGAGAGTTCGCCGCTCCAGTGCAGTTCGCCGCCGTCCTCGCCGCGCAGGTCGAGACGGTAGGGGTCGTGCTCGTCGGCGTGCACAGTGGTCAGGTTTTGCACGTGCAGGTCGAGGTGTTCGTAGTAGGTGCTGAACACTTCCTGCCTGGCCTCGTCGGTCAGGTCGATGCGCTCCGCTTCGAAGTCCAGCCGGTGAATGGTGATGGCCGGCAGGCCCTGTGTCGCGTCGGCTGGTTCCGCCTCCGGCGCCGGCGCCGGCAGCATGTCGGAAAAATTGAAGCTGCCGTCGGGCAGCCGCCGCAGGTCCAGGCGCAGGCCGAGGATTTCCAGGGCATCGAGTACCGGGCCATTGCCCAGCAGGCTCTCCAGGGAGAGGTCCAGCCGGCCTCGATGCAGGTAGAGGAAGTCGTCGCCGTCGGGTTCCACCAGGCGAATACCGCGCAGCTCCGCGCTCAGGGTGAAAGGATTGAACAGGATGGCGTCGCTGTGCAGCTCCCGCTGCAGGTATTCATCGACCAGGCGCGGCGCGAGCAGGTTGACGACGGGAATCAGGATCAGCACGACCAGTGCCAGGTAGGCGAGATAGATCGCCGCGAGCACTTTGAGTGTGGTTTTCAACACCGGGAACATCCGCAAAACATGTAGAGCGTACTATAGACCGCTTGGCGCGGGCTTTCTCCGGGGAAATGCTGCGGCTTGCCCTAGAGGCCCTTGCGGTAGGTGTAGGGGGTGACCCCGGTCCAGGCCTTGAAGGCGCGGATGAACGCGGAGGACTCGGAAAATCCCGCCCGGTGGGCGATTTCCTCGATCGACAGGCCCTGTTTGCCGAGGAAGTGCAGGGCGGTGTCGCGGCGCACCTGGCTTTTCACCTCCTTGAAGGTGGTGCCCTCACCGGACAGCCTGCGGCGCAGGGTCTGCGGGTGGATGTCGAGCAGCTCGGCCACGTCGTTGAGTTCCGGCATGTCCATCAGGTTCTGGTGGATCGCCTCGCGCACCCGCGCGGTCCAGCTGTTCTGGTCGTAGGTCTGGGTCAGCATCATCAGCACCGGGTGGCGCAGGAAGTGGCGCAGGGACTGCTCCGTCTGCACTACCCGCCGCTCGAGCAGGACGCTGGAAAACTCCAGCTCGGACTCCGCCTGGCTGAAACTGAGCGGATTGCCGAGAAACATGGCGCGGTATTCCCGGTTCTCGGTGGCCGGCTCGTAGGCCAGGTTCACCACCTGCAGTGGCAGGTGCTCCTGGATCAGCCAGCTGGCGAAGCGGTGGGCGTTGAACAGCAGCAGCTCGATCATGTAGGGGTCGGGCGGGCCATCGGGGTCGACTACCGTCACCCGGATACGCGCGCGCTCGCCATCGACGATCAGGTGCGGGTGCACGCCAAACTCGAACAGCTGGTAGAAGCGGCAGTAGCGGGCCAGGGCCTGGCCGAGGGTTTCGCTGCCGATCACCGCGTGGCACATCATCGACCAGCAGCCCAGGGGCATGCGCCGGGAGACGAAGCCGAGCGCCTCGTCCTGCATTGCCAGCATGGTGCCTACCTGCAGGTCGGCGAAACGCTCGGCGGAAATGCGCGCGTTCTCCTCGCGCAGCAGGCGCGGGGAAATCCGCGCCTGGCGCAGCAGTTCCAGGGGGTCCAGGCCCATGGGCACGGCATTTCTCAGCACCGCCCGGGCGAAGTAGACCGAGATGGATACATCGCGGGCCATTCAGATGTTGCCGTTGCTCAGGTGAATGGGCCGGTTGTCCAGCCAGCCCACCCGGTTGCGCCCGTTGTGCTTGGCCAGGTACATGGCCCGGTCGGCCTGTTGCTGCAGCTGGTCGATGCTGGTCTCGCCGCGGCAGCCGGCGACCCCGAGGCTGATGGTGAGCGAGATTCGCTGGCCGTCGACCCACAGCGGGTGTTCGGCAATTGCCCCGCGCAGTCGCTCGGCGACCTTGCGCGCGGCGTCGAGGCTGGTCTCCGGCATCACCAGCAGGAATTCCTCGCCGCCGGTGCGGGCGACCACGTCGCTGCCGCGGCAGCTGCGCGACAGGGTATCCGCGACCAGGCGGATGACATTGTCGCCGGTCTCGTGGCCGAAGCTGTCATTGATCTGCTTGAAGTGGTCGATGTCGATGGCGATTGCCGCAGTGTGGGCATCTTCGCGCAGGGCTCGCGCCAGGGTGAGCTGCAGGCTTGCTTCCAGGCCGCGCCGGTTGAGCAGCTGGGTCATGGGGTCGATGGTCGCGAGGTGGGACAGGTGCTGCTGGTACTCGACCAGCACGCTGGCGAGAAAGCCCACGACCATCAACACGTAGGCCCAGCTGTAGGCGCCAAAGCTGACCAGCAGGGCGTCGTTGAAGTTATCCCGGGCGAAAAGCTGGTAGAGGCCGATCTGGGTGCCGGCGACCATGAGCAGCATGGCGAGGCACATGATGGCGTCGCCGACGTTGCGCTGGAGCAGCCCGCGGCCGGCGAATATCACTCCCGAGGCGGCGAAGCAGATGCTGGAGACCAGCGCGCAGGCGGTGAACAGGCCCTCTTCGCTGAGGAACAGGACGGAGAGGGCGCCGGCCAGGCTCAGTGCGCCGAGGATAACCCGCCCGCGCTGCACCCCGGCGCGCTGGGTCGCGGCGATATACAGCAGGTAGCCGTTGATGATCCAGGCCACCGAGGAGACGCTGACCTCGGGGCCGGCGTCGATGCCGGTCTGCACGGTGAACAGCACCCAGCTGAGCAGGGTGGCGAGGGCGTACACGGTGAACATGCCGAGGCCCGCGGGCGGCGTGGTGGCGGCGCTGAGATCGTAGACCACCAGCATCTGCGCCAGGGTAATGCTGAAAATGAGCCCCAGATAGAGAGTGGACCAGTGATCGGGAAAAAAGTGTTCCATGCCGGTCAGGGTCGCTGTAAGTTCCAGTCAATTATTTTGTCGGGGGGGGTCATTGTTGCCCGGCATGCCCCTCACCATACTGTCCGCGATTACAGCGACAGCCGCAATACACGCCCCAGTCCAGCCACTCCGTGACACCCGCGGGTCGGGAGTTCACTTGCCAGACTCAGGGATTGTGCCACAGTTGTGGGCGTGTTGTGAGAGCCAGCAGCTGGCCTGTGCGCAGACCGTTTCCGTCATACCGTCTATCCCAGAGCCTGGGAATGAATTTAGCAGAGGAGTTACAACATGGATCTGAAGGGCAAAGTAGCGATCGTTACCGGTGGTGCCTCCGGGCTGGGTCAGGCAACTGTCGAGGCCTATGTCGCCAAGGGCGCCAAAGTCGCAATCTTCGACATGAACGAGGAGCGCGCCAATGAACTGGTCAGCAAACTGGGTGCCGACAACGCGGCGTTCTTCAACGTCAACGTTGCCGATGAGGAGTCGGTCAAGGGCGCGGTACAGGCGGTTGTCGACAAGTTCGGCGCACTGCACATCTGCAACAACTTCGCCGGCATCGCCAGCGCGGCGAAAACCCTCGGCAAGGACGGCCCTTTCCCTTTCGCTGAATTCTCCAAGGTAATCAACGTCAACCTGATCGGCACCTTCAACGTGTCCCGCTTCGCCGCCGAGCAGATGGCGAAGAACGAGCCGGTCAACGACGACGGCAGCCGCGGCGTGATCATCAACACCGCTTCCATTGCGGCATTTGAAGGCCAGATGGGCCAGCTGGCCTACTCCGCCTCCAAGGGCGGCGTGGTCGGCATGACCCTGCCGATGGCCCGCGACCTCGCCGCCTACGGCATTCGCGTCAACACCATCGCTCCCGGCCTGATCCACACCCCGCTGTTCGAAGCGCTGCCGGAAAAAGCCTACCAGGCCCTGTGCGAAGCGCCGCTGTATCCGAAGCGCCTCGGCAACCCGGCGGAAATCGCCCACCTGTCCGTGTTCATCGCCGAGAACGACTACGTCAACGGCGAAGTGGTGCGCATCGACGCGGGCATCCGCATGCAGCCGCGCTGAGGTGACAGCATGGGTCCCCTGAACGGTTATACGGTTCTGGAGCTGGCCGGCATCGGCCCCGCCCCCATGGGCGGCATGATGCTGGCGGACATGGGCGCCGAGGTGATCCGCATCGAGCGGGCAGTCGGCGCCAGCGCCCTGCACCAGAAGGACGTCAGCAGCCGCGGCAAGAAGTCGGTGACCATCAACCTGAAGTCGCCGGAGGGTGTCGAAACCCTGCTGCGCATGGTGGAGAACGCCGACGTCGTCATCGATCCCTTCCGCCCCGGTGTCTGTGAAAAGCTGGGCATCGGGCCGGAGGAGTGCATGGCGCGCAACCCGAAGCTGATCTTCGCCCGTATGACCGGCTGGGGCCAGGACGGCCCACTGGCCCACACCGCGGGCCACGATATCAATTACATCGCCCTCACCGGCGCCCTCTACGCCATGGGCCGCAAGGGCCAGAAGCCCAGCCCGCCGCTCAACCTGGTCGGCGATATGGGTGGTGGCGGCATGCTGCTCGCCATGGGCATCCTCGCCGCGCTGCTGGAAACCTCCGGTTCCGGCAAGGGCCAGGTGATCGACGCCGCGATGGTCGACGGCACCGCCCAGTTGATGTGGATGTTCCACGGCTGGCAGCACACCGGCGCCTATGACGCGACCAGTCGCGAGGGCAACATGCTCGACGGCGGCGCCCACTACTACGACACCTACGAGTGCGCCGATGGTGAGTTTGTCTGCATCGGTTCCATCGAGCCCCAGTTCTACGCCCTGCTGAAAGCGAAGATGGGCCTGAGCGAGGAGGAGTTCGGCGACCAGGACAATCCGCAGGAATGGCCGCGCATGAAGGCCCGCCTGACCGAGATATTCCTGCACAAGACCCGCGCCGAGTGGTGTGAGCTGCTGGAGGGCACCGACGCCTGCTTCGCCCCGGTGCTGAGCCTGCTCGAGGCGCCGGAGTATGCCGCCAACGTCGCCCGCAACACCTATATTGAAGTGGACGGCATGGTGCAGCCCGCGCCCGCGCCGCGTTTCTCACGCACCCCGTCCGCCGTGCGCAACGGCGGCTCCAGCCCCGGCGCGGATACCGTGGGCGTGCTGGCGGAGATGGGATTTGCCGAACAGGAACTGGCGGCGCTCAAGGCCGCCGGTGCGATTGGCTGAAGGAGGTCAGGATGAGTGACTACGCAACAATACTGGTCGAGCGTCACGGTGCGGTGGCGGTGGTAATGCTCAATCGCCCGGAGATGCTCAATTCCTTCGACACGGCCATGCGCCGGGATCTCCTGCAGGCGGCCCGCGAGGTGAACAACGACGCCGACATCCGCGTGGTGGTGCTGACCGGTGCCGGCCGCGGCTTCAGCGCCGGTGCGGACCTCAAGGAAATGCCCCTGGACAACCCCTCGTGGCGGGTGGACGACCAGCTCAACCTCGAATACAAGCCGGTGCTGATGGAAATCGATGCCGCGCCGAAGCCCTGGATCAGCGCGGTCAAGGGGCCGGCTGCGGGGATCGGCAGCGCCTTCGCCATGGCCTGCGACCTCACCGTCATGGCCGAAGACGCCTTCATCTTCCAGGCTTTCTCCGCCATCGGCCTGGTGCCGGACGGCGGCGCCACCTGGCAACTGGTGCGGGTGCTGGGGCGCAAGCGCGCCTACGAGATCATCGCCACCGGGGAGAAGCTCCCGGCGCAGAAATGCCTCGAGTGGGGCCTGTGCAACCGGGTCGTCGGCAGCGACACCCTGCTCGAGGAAACCCTCGAGTGGGCACAGCAACTTGCCGCCCGCGCGCCGCTTTCGCTGCGCTACGCCAAGCAGGCGGTGGCCACTGCCGCCGAGGCAGACTTCCACAGCATGATCTCCGAGGAGGCGCAGCTGCAGCGCATCTGCGTCGCCAGTGAGGATTCCCTGGAGGGCGCGACCGCATTCCTGGAGAAACGCGCACCGGTCTGGAAGGGGCGCTGAGGCGCGCGTTATGCTATCCCCTGACTGATTGAACAGGGGATGGCACAAGATGGCTGAAGCCACACTGCAGCGCGTCGATGGCGAGACCATCGCCTACCAGCACCAGCCGGGGCAGGGCCCCGGCATTCTTTTCTTCGCCGGTTTCAATTCCAACATGCAGGGCGACAAGGCCCTGGTCCTCGATGCCTGGTGCCGCGAGCAGGGGCGCCAGTTCACCCGTTTCGACTACTTCGGCCACGGCCAGTCCAGCGGCAGTTTCGTCGACGGCACCATCGGTCGCTGGATCGATGACGCGCTGGCGGTGCTCGACGAGCTCACTGAGGGCCCGCAGATACTGGTCGGCTCCTCCATGGGTGGCTGGGTGATGCTGCGGGTGGCCCTGGCGCGCCCGGAGCGGGTGCGCGCCCTGGTGGGCATCGCCCCGGCGCCGGATTTCACCGAGACCCTGCGCAAGGGCCGCCTGTCGCCGGAGCAACTGCTGCAACTGGAGCTATCCGGGGCCTGCGATATCGAAAACTGCTACGACGACGGCCAGCCCTACGCCATCAGCAAGCGCCTGCTCGACGAGGGCGCGCAGCACTGCGTATTGCACGACAGCATTGCCCTGCACTGTCCGGTTCGCGTCCTGCACGGGCAGTGCGATGCCGACGTGCCCTGGGAGCGCTCGCTGCTGCTGGCGGAAAAACTCGAAGCGGAGGATGTGGTGGTCAGTTTCATCAAGGATGGCGACCACCGCCTCTCGCGGCCGCAGGATCTGGCGCGCCTGCTGGCAACGGTGAGCGAGCTGCTCGCCGCTGGCGAGGCCGCGGCGATTTGAGCCTGCTCCGCACCATCGCCGGTATTTTGTTGCTCCTGAACCTCTCCGCCTGCGGCGGCTACCAGGTGAAGAATATCGCCAAGTCGGACGTCGACCTGGTGGCCGACGAGTTCATTGCCGAGACCCGCCGCCTGGTGCGCGAGCTCACGGTGAAACTCTACGCCCGCAACCCGGCGGAGCTGGCCAAGAACCCCGGCATGCAGGTGGAGTGGCGCCTCGCCCAGTTGCGTTCACACGAGGCCGAGCTCAAGTTCGACGAACTCGGCGGCCGGCAGGAAACCGCGGCGCTGGAACTGGTCTTCGACCCGGCCTTCCAGGGCGACCGGGTGTTCGCCCTGGTGGTTGGCCTCGGCGGCATGTTGCGCCACGCCTACGGCTACCACGACGAGCTGTTCCTGTTCGATGCGCTCAACGCCGGTGACCTCGTCACCAGCGCCCACAACGTCGAGGTGCTGTCCTGGCGCCTGCGCAGCAGCTACCGCCACGACGGCACGCCCTGGCTGATCACCAGCGAGTACCAGGGGGTCACCGACAACACCAGCTTCGAGCGGCTGTTCGGCAAGCTGATCGTCTTGCAGGAGTTAATGGCGCGGATCGCCGACGACGCCGGTTACCGGCGGGTGACCAAGGTGCTGCACACCGCCGGCTCGGTGTTCATTCCGCTGCCGCTTTGAGCCTTGCGGCGGGGGCGATGGCCCGCGGGCCTCAGGTGGTGATGATCAGGCGCAGGGCCTGCAATTGCAGGCTGGCGTGCTGGATGTGCAGGGCGCACTCCTCGATGCGAAAGCGCAGGTGCTGCAGCTCCGCCTCGCGGATCGAGGGGTTCACCTGCTGCAGTGCCTCCAGGCGGGCCAGCTCTGCGCCCAGTTGCTCGCGCATCCGCGCCTCGGCGTCGCCGAGCACAGCGGCCAGTTGCTTATCCGCCTGGGCGCTGGCGAGGGCCATCTTGGCGTCCACTTCCCGGTGTACCTGCTTGATGATGGCCAGCGCGGTCGGTTTTTTCACTTTCTCGATCAGGCTGTTGAGGCGCTCGTGGGGGACCAGTTCGGCGAGTTGCTTGCCGCGGGCATCGACCAGGAAACGCATCGGCGAGACCGGCAGGAAGCGGTCGACCTGCAGGGCCTTCGGCGCCACGCAGTTCACCGTGTACAGGGCTTCCAGCAGCATGGTGCCGGCGGGTACTCCCTTGAGCTTGATGGTGCCGATGGCCGCGTTGCCGAGCTCGGTGGAGTGCACCATGTCCATGGCTTCCTGCAGCATCGGGTGCTCCCAGCTGAGGAACTCGATGTCCTCCCGGGACAGCGCCTTGTCGCGGCTGAAGGTGACCGTAGTGCCCTCGTCGCCAAGGCCGGGGAAGTGCCCGGTCAGCATGTGCTCCGAGGGGCGCAGGATCAGGGTCTTGTCGGAGTGGAACTCGCTGTCGACACCGTAGGCCTCGCACAGGGCTTCGAGGTAGTTTTCCAGGGTGTCGTCGGCCTCCAGTGACTGGATTTCCGCGATCAGGGCGTCGGCGACGGGCCGCCGGCAGGAATTGCGCTCGAGCAGCTTGTCGCGGCCCTCGCGCAGCTCGCGGCGGGTCTGCAGGGTGAATTCCGCGGTGTCGCTGAGCAGGCTGTCGAAATCGGCGTCGCGCCGGTTCAGCTGCGGCAGCAGGCGATCGGCGAAGCGGTTGAAGATCATGTGGCCGGCGGAGCAGCTGTCGCGGAACAGGTCCATGCCGCGGTCGTACCAGTCGAGCAGCACTTCCTGGGCACCGCCCTTGAGGTGGGGCACGTGGATCTGCACGTCCTCGCGCTGGCCGATGCGGTCGAGGCGGCCGATGCGCTGCTCCAGCAGGTCCGGGTTGAGCGGCAGGTCGAAGAGGATCAGGTGCTGGGCGAACTGGAAATTGCGCCCCTCGCTGCCGATCTCCGAGCAGACCAGGGTCTGGGCGCCGCCGATTTCGTCGGCGAAATAGGCCGCGGCGCGGTCCCGCTCGAGGATGGACAGGCCCTCGTAGAAGGCCGCCGAGCGGATGCCGGCGCGCAGGTGCAGGTGGTGCTCCAGGGCCACGGCGGTCTCCGCCCGGGCGCAGATCACCAGCGCCTTGGCCGGCTGCAGTTCCTTCAGCTTGCGCACCAGCCAGTCGACCCGCGGGTCGATCTTCAGCCAGCTCTCGTCCAGCCACAGGGATTCGGGGTGCAGGCGCTCCGCGAGCTCGACCTCGGCGTGGGCGTACTCCTCCGGCTGCGCCAGCGGGTAGCGGTGCAGCACGCGCTGGGGGAAGCCCTGCACCGCCGCGCGGGTGTTGCGGAACAACACCCGCCCGGTGCCGTGGCGGTCGAGCAACTGGGTGATCAACGTCTGCGCGGGCAGTGAGCGGTCCATGTCCGCGGGCAGGTCAGCGGGAATCTCGCCGCGTTCCAGGGCGTCGGCCATGTCGCTGAGGGCGCGGTACTCCTGCTCCTCGGCGAGGAAGCCGTCGAGATCGTGGAAGCGCGCCGGGTCGAGCAGGCGCAGGCGGGCGAAGTGACTCTCCCGGCCGACCTGCTCCGGGGTGGCGGTGAGCAGCAGCAGGCCGGCGCTGTGGCCCGCGAGGGCCTCGATGAAGCGGTAGTCCTCGCCGGCGGCCTCCGGTGTCCAGTGCAGGTGGTGGGCCTCGTCGACGACCACCAGGTCCCAGTCGACCGCCAGCGCCTGTTCCTGCAGGTGCGGCTCCTGCAGGAACAGCTCGGTGCTGCACAGCACCTGCTGCTCGCTCTCGAAGGGGTTGTCGCCCATGCCCGCCTCGGCGGCGCGCTCGGCGTCGAACAGGGCGAAGTGCAGGTTGAAGCGGCGCAGCATCTCTACCAGCCACTGGTGCAGCAGGGAGGGCGGGACCAGCACCAGCACCCGGCTGGCGCGGCCGGTCAGCAGTTGCTGCTGGATAATCATTCCCGCCTCGATGGTCTTGCCGAGGCCCACCTCGTCTGCCAGCAGGACCCGCGGGGCGTGGCGCCCGCCGACTTCCCCGGCGATGTAGACCTGGTGTGGCAGCAGGCTGGTGCGCGAGCCCATCAGGCCGCGGGCGCTGCTGGTCTGCAGGCGGTGCAGGTGGTTGAAGGTGGCGACGCGCAGGGCGAAGTCCGCGTCCTTGTCGAAGTGGCCGTTGAGCAGGCGCTGTTGCGGGGTGGTGAGCTGGACGAAGGCGTCCAGTTCCAGTTCGGAGACCGTGCGTTCCTCGTCGTGGTGATCGGTGCCCGTGTAGAGCAGCAGGCCGTGCTGTTCGTTGACCGCGGTGACCACCAGTTCGAGATCGTCGACCGTGCTGATATGGTCGCCGACCTTGAAGCGCAGGCGGGTCAGCGGGGCGTTGTCGGTGGCGTAGGTGCGCTCCTCACCGACAGCGGGAAAGCTCAGGGTGACGCGCCTGCCCTCGAAGCCGACCACGATGCCGAGCCCCAGTTGTGCGTCGGCGTGACTGACCCAGCGCTGTCCGATCTGGTATTCCATCAGGCTTCTCCAAAAAACAGGCGGTTGCTGTTGTCCCAGGCGTGTTGCAGCAGGTCTTCGACCGGCAGGTTCATGCACGACGCCACCTGCTCGGCGACGAAGGGCAGGTAGCAGGGGGCATTGGGCCGCCCGCGGTAGGGCACCGGGGTGAGGTAGGGGGCGTCGGTTTCCAGCAGTGCCTGCTGTGGCGGGGTCGCGGCGATGACCTCGCGCACGTTGTCCGCGGCCTTGAAAGTGGCAATGCCGTTAAAGCCGAGCATGAAACCCTCGCCGAGGCAGAACTCCGCCAGTGCCATTGAGGAAGTGAAACTGTGCACCACTCCTTTGCGCGGCAGCCGGCCGGAGAAATTGGCGAGAATGGCGCGAGTGTCGTCATCGGCTTCACGGGTGTGGATGACGACCGGCAGCTCCAGGTCGGCAGCGATCTGCAGCTGGGCCTCGAACACCCGGCGCTGCACGCCGCGGTCGGCGTGATCGTAGTAGTAGTCGAGGCCGATCTCCCCCACTGCCAGCAGGCGCGGGTCGCCGAGGTTGTCGCGGATGGTCTGCTCCACCGCCGGGCTGTAGTGTTCCGCCTCGTGGGGGTGAATGCCCTGGGTGCCCCAGATATGGGCGGCGTGCTGGCTCAGCTGGCGCACCGTCTCGAGATTGCCGGGGGACACGGCGATGGTGACGATCTTCTCCACGCCGACCTCCCCGGCCCGGGCCAGGGTTTCGGCGAGCGCTACCCCGTCGAGGTAGTCCAGGTGGCAGTGGGTCTCGAAGATCGGCGTCTCAAAGCGGGGGATTTCGCGGCGCTGTTTCTTGCTCATGGGGACTGCTCTGTATTCGCTTACCTCGTGGCCGCTACCCGCTGGCGCATCTTGCGTGGCAGGTCTGGCCGCAGGTCGCGGATGGTATCGCCGATCTGCTCCCATAGCCAGTTGTGCAGAGCAGAGTTTTCCGTGCGCTGGTGCGCGACCAGCGAATACTCTACCGAATAATTCTCCAGGGTGGGCAGGGGCAGGGCGGTGATGCCCTGGCTCAGCTTCTCGTTCTGGGTCAGGTAGGAAGGCCCGATCATATAATAGTCGGTACTGCGCAGCACCTCGATGGCGGTCATCAGGTGGGAGATTTCCAGTGAGCCCTGCCCCGGTGGCGACAGGCGGTCGATCATCTCCAGGAAGCTGCGTTCCTCGACATGCATCCGGTCGGAGACATACATGCGGATGATCGGGTAGCGACCGATTGCCTCAAGATCGCCGGGCGCCTGGCACAGGGGGTGGCCCTCGCGGACCAGGATGGCCGGTGGGCTGCCGCCCAGTGGTAGCCGGCGAAAGGCGGGGCCGTAGAGGGCCTGGTTGATGTGCAGGGCGAAGTCGAGATTGCCGAGGGCCAGTTGCTCCAGCTGGTTCTCCACCCGGGTGACGATGCGCAGCCGCAGGTGCGGCGCCTGGCGCTGCAGGCGCTCGGTCAGGGTCGGCAGCAGGGTCACCCCGATGTACTCGCTGAGGGCAATGGTGACCTCCTTGTTGGAGGCCGCCGGGTCGAATTTTTCGCCGCTGACCAGTTGGCCGATGCCGGCGAGTATCTCGCCGAGGCTGCGGGCCAGCTCCAGCGCCCGCGGTGTCGGTTGCATGCCGTGGCTGCTGCGGGTGAACAGCGGGTCGTCGAACAGCTGGCGCAGCCGGGTGAGGGTCTTGCTCATGGCCGACTGGGTAATGAAGAGGCGGTCGGCGGCCTTGGAGACGCTGCCCTCCTCGAGCAGGGCCTGCAAGGCTATCAGCAAATTGAGGTCAACTCTGGCGAGGGCGCGAACATCCATAGCTTATATGAACCTGATTCATTCAGCGTATGATAAAAATGCATTGGAAGAATATCAATCGCTTGGCTAATATTTACTCTGACTCGATATCCCAACCCCGGGCGCCGGGGAGCAAGCCGCAAGGCGAGCGTAGTTGGCGCCCCCATCCAGGTCCAAACGAGTTTTCTTTTTCGACCCGCCGCAAGGCGGGTTTTTTATTTGCAGGACGCAATGTATATCGCGGGAGGCCATGGATGGCCGGAGCGATGAATTTGCAGGACGCAATGTATATCGCGGGAGGCCCCCACCCACTTCAGGCGTTCTCCAGCACCATGATCGCACCGCTGGCCTCCACCGAGCCGCGGGTGCGCCACTCGACCACATCGGCGCAGTGTTTTTTCGCGCAGCGTTCAGCCATTTCGAAAAAGGGCGGTCGCTCGGGGTCGGCGATGAGGATCTGCTTGACCCCGGCCTTCACCGCCCGGTTCACCAGGTTGCTCAGGGGCTTGACCATTTCATCCCAGAAGCAGACGTCGGCGGCGATCATCAGGTCGTATTTCGCCAGCTGCTTGGTGCTCAATTGCTCAAAGCGTGACACCAGGTGTTCCGTCTCCACCCCGTTGAGGTCCGCCACGACCTGCAGGTAGGGGAAAACATCCGGGTCGGCGTCGACGGAAGTCACCCTGGCGCCCAGCTTGCGGGCGCACCAGATACCGCTGACGCCCCAGCCGCAGCCGACGTCGAGTACGCGCTTGCAATCGGGTGGCGGGTTTTTCTTCAGGTAGTCGATGATCAGTGCACTGGACTTCCACAGCTTGTTGCCGTGGATGGATGGCTCGTGACCCTGCCGCTTGAGTCGGCGGATGGCGGGGTGGGAGGCAGTGGGCATGGTGACGCCGCGGAAGCGGCGCTCCGTAGGGCTGGATTTCGCCAATGTCTCTTTCCTTGTGTCAGTGGTGGACCGCCGCTGCGCCACCTGGGGCACGCCTTTGAGGGCGAAGGGATCGGAAGTCGTTGGAAGCTGGGTTGCCCCGTGCCGCTTTTTGCCGGGTATCCGGCAGCGGGCAGGCAAAATTGTAGCGCTTTCCGCAGCCTCTTGGCGACCTCGGCGGGCAGGGCTGCGCTTGGTTAGCGTGGGTAGTGGCGATTACGGATGATTTCAGCTGCTGGTGTGGGTCAGGGCGCTGGGCTAGAATTTGCCCGTAACGAGATTCCGTTCGCGCCGCAAATTGCGCAGCCCACCCGGTAGGAAGCTATGAACCAGACAGCCAGGGATGTAGATCTGTTGGCGAAACAGCGGCCTCGCCAGGCGCGCGCCAAACGCACCTACGAAACCATCCTCTCCTCGGCCGCGGAGCTCCTGCTTGAAGTCGGTATCGAGCGCATTTCTACCAACCTGATCGCCGAGCGTGCCGGTGTCACCGTACCGGCCCTGTATCGTTATTTCCCCAACAAGTACGCGGTCATCCACGCTCTGGGGCTGGACCTGATGCAGCGCCAGAACAGCGCTTTCCAGGCCTGGCTGTCGGAATTGCTGGAAAACGGAGGGGCGGACGACCTGCTCGACCGGGTCCACGAGGGTTTGGTGGTGATCTACCGCGAGACCCGCGATGTGACCGCCGGCATTGAAATCTTCCACGCCCTGCGAGCCATGGTGCCGCTGCGCGAGCAGCGCATGCAGGCGCGCAGGGAGGCCACCGACTACCTTTCACGACAGGTGGCAGACCTGATCGGTGTCGAAGTGAGTGCGGAGATGACGCTCAAGGCCCGCACCACGGTGGATATCTCCTGCGGTATTGTCGAGACTGCGCTCGAGGACGATTCGCTGGACCCCGAGGCAGTCCTGCGCGAAGGCGCGGCTGTGCTGTTGAGCTACTGGCGGGATGTCCTCCAGGCGGCCGCCTAGAGCCCGATCACATCCTCCGCCTGCGGGCCCTTGTCGGTCTCTGCCTCGACGAAGCTGACTCGCTGGCCATCCTTCAGAGAGCGGTGGCCGTCGCCGCGAATCGAGCGGAAGTGCACGAAAATCTCCTCACCATTGTCCTTGGTGATAAAGCCAAAACCCTTGGAAACGTTAAACCACTTCACGCTGCCCTCCTCGCGTGGGCCGGATATGGCTACCGGGCTGTCGCTTCCGGTGCTGCTGATGCTGCTGGTGCGGGGTGACGGTACAGCGGAAGTGCCGCTGAGCAGGGCGGTAAGGATGGCCACCGCGAACACTGCGGCAACGGGGGGAATGGCAGGGATGAAATACAGCGCAGCCCAGGCGAGGGCGGCGATGACAAGGCTGATCAGGACACGTTTTAGCAATTGCATGGGGTACCTCTTGGCGGTGATGCCGGCGTGGCGCCAGGCCGGCGATGGCTCGTTGATTGCTGTTGGCGGCCGGGCGAAGTCCCGTCGCCAATACACAAATAGACACGCCGGGCGCCTCCAGCCTGCCAATGGAAATGCGGTATAGATTTGCCGGGCCCGGTCAGGTCGGGCCATGGCGGGAGGTCTACAGCTTGAGTACGTTCTCGGCCTGCAGGCCCTTGGGACCCTCGACCAGATTGAACTCTACCTGCTGCCCTTCGTTCAGGGTGCGATAGCCGTCACCTTGTATCGAGCGAAAGTGCACGAACACATCGGCGTCGCTTTCCTCTCGAGTGATGAAGCCAAAACCCTTGGCGTTGTTAAACCACTTTACCGTGCCGTTTACACGATCAGTCATACCACTTTCCTCGGTTTTTCCTGTTGCTTTTATTATGCTCGGCGCTGCCGTAACAGCACCGATGCTTGAAACCTTCTCTGCCGAGGCGGCTACATGTCCTGGATGCGTTTTACCTGCTCCTGCAGTTTCTGCATTGCCAGTTCCTGTGCCTGCATTTTCTCCCGCTCCTTGGCTACAACATCGGCGGGAGCCTTTCCCACAAAGGACTCGTTATTAAGTTTGCCGGCCAGTCGCGCCAGGTCTTTTTCCAGCCTGGCTATTTCTTTTGACAATCGGGCCAGCTCGGCCTCGCGGTCGATCAGGTCAGCCATGGGAACGAGTATTTCCAGTTCCCCGACCAGCGCCGTCGCAGCCGCGGGTGCCTCTTCTCCATCGGCCAGCCAGTGGATCTCTTCCAGTTTGGCTAGCTTCTTCAGGAACGGGGCATTTTCGTGCAATCTGCGTTTATCTTCTTCGCCGCCGTTCCGCAGCAGGGTGGTGAGCGCCTTGCCGGGCGGAATATTCATTTCCCCACGAATGTTCCGAATGCCCACAATCACACCCTTGAGCCATTCTATATCCGCGTTTGCGGCAGTGTCCATAGCGTCGGGAGCGCTCACCGGGTAGGGCTGCAGCATGATCGTCGCGCCGTTCTTGCCGGCCAGCGGGGCGACGTTCTGCCAGATTTCCTCGGTAATAAAAGGCATCATCGGGTGCAGCAGTCGCAGCCAGGCCTCGAGCACCCGGATCAGGGTGCGACGCGTACCGCGCTTGGCGGCTTCGCTTGCCCCTTCGTCCCACAACACCGGCTTGGAGAGTTCCAGGTACCAGTCGCAGTACTCGTTCCAGATAAATTCGTAGATCGCCTGGGAGGCGAGGTCGAAGCGGTAGCTCTCCATGCCGCGGGCGATTTCGGCTTCCGCCTCCTGCAGCTTGCCGATAATCCAGCGGTCGGCGAGACTCAGTTCGCAGGGCAGGGATTCATCCTGGCCGCAGTCCTCGCCCTCGCAGTTCATCATCACGTAGCGGGCGGCGTTCCAGATCTTGTTGCAGAAGTTGCGGTAGCCCTCGATGCGGCCGATATCGAACTTGATGTCGCGGCCGGTGGAGGCGAGGGAGTAGAAAGTGAAGCGCAGGGCGTCGGTGCCGTAGGCGTTGATGCCCTCGGGGAACTGCTTGCGCGTCGCCTTCTCGATCTTCGCCGCCAGTTGCGGCTGCATCATGCCGGCGGTGCGCTTGGCCACCAGCGACTCCAGGTCGATGCCGTCGATCAGGTCGATGGGGTCGAGTACGTTGCCCTTGGACTTGGACATCTTCTGGCCCTGCTCGTCGCGGATCAGGCCGGTGACGTAGACATCGCGGAAGGGCATCTGCGCTGTGCCGTCCTCATTCTTGACGAAGTGCAGGGTCATCATGATCATCCGCGCGACCCAGAAGAAGATGATGTCGAAGCCGGTGACCAGTACCGAGGTCGGGTGGAAGCGGGCGAGTTCGGGCGTCGCATCGGGCCAGCCCAGGGTGGAGAAAGTCCACAGCGCGGAGCTGAACCAGGTGTCGAGCACGTCCTGGTCCTGGCGCAGGGCCAGGTCCTCGGCGAGGCCGTGTTCTTCGCGGACCGCCGCCTCGGAGGCGCCGACGTAGAACTTGCCGTCGTCGTCGTACCAGGCGGGGATGCGGTGGCCCCACCACAGCTGGCGGCTGATGCACCAGTCCTGGATGTCGCGCATCCAGGCGAAATAGGTATTCTCCCACTGCCTGGGCACGAAACGGATATCGCCGTTCTCCACCGCCGCGATGGCGGGGCCGGCCAGCGCGCGGGCATCCACGTACCACTGGTCGGTGAGGTAGGGCTCGATCACCACGCCGGAGCGGTCGCCGCGGGGAACCTTAAGCTTGTGGTCGTCGATCTTCTCCAGCAGGCCGAGGGCGTCGAGGTCGGCGACGATCTGCTTGCGCGCCGCGAAGCGGTCCATGCCGACATAGGCTTGCGGCGCCTCGCCACCGATGGCGGCGTCGTCGTCGAGGATGTTGATCATCGGCAGGCCGTGGCGCTTGCCCATCTCGTAGTCATTGAAGTCGTGGGCGGGGGTGATCTTGACGCAGCCGGTGCCGAACTCGAGATCGACGTAGTCGTCGGCGATCACCGGGATCTGCCGGCCGGTCAGCGGCAGCTCGACCATGCGGCCGATGAGGTGGGCGTAGCGCTCGTCCTCCGGGTGCACCGCGACGGCGGTGTCGCCGAGCATGGTTTCCGGCCGGGTGGTGGCGACCGTGAGGTGGCCCTCGCCACCGGCCAGCGGGTAGCGGAAGTGCCAGAGGTAGCCGTTCTCCTCCTCGGAGATGACTTCGAGGTCGGAGATCGCGGTGTGCAGCACCGGGTCCCAGTTCACCAGCCGCTTGCCGCGGTAGATCAGGCCTTCCTTATACAGGCGTATGAACACTTCCTGCACCGCGTTGCTCAGGCCCTCGTCCATGGTGAAGCGTTCGCGCGACCAGTCGGGCGATGCGCCGAGGCGGCGCAGCTGGCGGGTGATGTTGCCGCCGGACTCTTCCTTCCACTCCCAGACCCGCTCGATGAACCTGTCGCGGCCGAGGTCGTGGCGGTTGATGCCCTGGGCTTCCAGCTGGCGCTCGACCACCATCTGGGTGGCGATGCCCGCGTGGTCGGTGCCCACCTGCCACAGGGTGTCGTCGCCGCGCATGCGGTGGTAGCGGATCAGCGCGTCCATGATCGACTGCTGGAAGCCGTGGCCCATGTGCAGGCTGCCGGTGACGTTGGGCGGCGGGATCATGATGCTGTAGGTGCTCTCGCCGCCCTGGGGGGCGAAATAGCCTTTGCTCTCCCACTCCTGGTACCAGCGGGTTTCGATCTCGGCGGGTTGGAAGGTCTTGTCCATCGGTTTTCCGGGGGCGTTTTTTCGAGCGCGCGATTATACGCGATCCATTGGGTGATTCGTAGGCGCATGCTGGTGAGCGAGTATTGCCTGTGGGCTCACTTTTATTGTCTCCGGACGAGGGGGCTTTCGGGGTGATTTGATGGGGCTTCGTAGCCGGGCCCATTGCGCCTGGGGTATCGCCAGCGAATGAACGCCTGGAGCCTTCCCGCCGGCATCGAAACTACCCTAAGCAGCGTAGAGGGAAGACTTCCGCTATATAGCGGCTAGAGACTCAGAGATCGTGCTTCTCCAACTGATACCCCCGCTCCCGGTACATCTTCCACGACTCCCGCATCGCCGGCAGCGAGTCGGCGTCCTGGGTCACCACCTCGGCCACGCGGCCGAAGCGCGAGAACCACGGCGGTGGCTGCAGTTGCAGGTTGATCAGCAGGTCGTTGTGCGCGCTGGGTTCCTGCTCCCAGCCGATGAGGATCGGCTCGCCCTCGTCCTCGCCGACCAGCGCGTGGGGCAGGAAGCTGGCCGGGCGGAAAGTCCACAGCAGCGAGTCCAGCGCCTGGGCCTGGTCCCGGTCCGCCGCGTTGATGAAAATCTGGTGGCCGCGGGAGAAGGCCTTGTCCGCCAGCCGCGCGGCGACGTTGAGGCGCTCGCCGGGGCCGGCGCTCTGGATGACGTAGAAACCGACCAGGGTCACTTGCCGGCGCGGTCCATCAGGTAGCGGGTGAGCAGGCCGACGGGCCGCCCGGTGGCCCACTTGGGCGAGGCATCCCAGGCGGTGCCGGCGATGTCGAGGTGGGCCCAGGGGTAATTCTTGGTGAACTCGGCGAGGAAGCAGGCCGCGGTGACACTGCCGCCGCCACCGTTGCCGATGTTGCCGAGATCGGCGAAGTTGCTCTGCAACTGCTTGGTGTACTCCTCCCACAGGGGCATGCGCCAGGCGCGGTCGTGGCTCTCGGTGCCGGCGGCGAGCAGGGCATCGGCGAGTTCGTCGGTGTTGCTGTAGAGGCCGCTGGCGTGGGAACCCAGCGCCACCACACAGGCGCCGGTGAGGGTGGCGATGTCGATCACCGCCGCGGGTTTGAAGCGCTCCACGTAGGTGAGGGTGTCACACAGAACCAGGCGCCCTTCGGCGTCGGTGTTGAGAATCTCGATGGTCTTGCCGGACATGCTCTTGACCACGTCGCCCGGTTTGGTGGCGGTGCCGCTGGGCATGTTCTCCGCGGCGGCGATCACGCCAACCACATTGAGCGGCAGTTCCAACCCGGTGATTGCGGTCATGGTGCCGAGCACGCTGGCGGCACCGCCCATGTCGAACTTCATCTCGTCCATTTTCAGGCCGGGCTTGATCGAGATACCGCCGCTGTCGAAGGTGATGCCCTTGCCGACCAGCACGTAGGGCTTGTCGCTCTTCTTGCCGCCGCTGTATTCCATGATGATCAGGCGGGCCGGCTCCGCGGTGCCCGCGGTGACAGACAGGAAGGAATGCATGCCGAGTTCGCGCATGCGCTTCTCGTCGACGACCTGCACCTTGAGCTTGTCGTTGCCTCGGGCCAGCTTGCGCGCCTGCTGGGCGAGATAGCTGGGGGTGCAGATATTGGCCGGCAGGTTGCCGAGTTCGCGGGCGGTGTTGATACCGCTGGCAGTGGCGGCGCCGTGGTCGAGCGATTTTTGCGCGGCGGCCTTGCCGACGCCTGAACTCACCGTGAGCCGTGACAGGGCAATGGCCTTCTGCGGCTCGGACACGGTTTCCGTGTAGCGGTAGATGCTGGTGCACAGGGTGCGGGCCAGGGTCTCCAGCAGCCAGCTGCCGTCAGCATCGGCAACTTCCACCCCGTCGAGGAGCAGCAGGGCCTCCTTGGCGGTGGTGGCGTTGAGCGCGCTGTAGAGCGTGCGCGACAGCTCCCGGGCGGCGCCGCGGTCGAACTTGTCGCGCTTGCCGCAGCCAAGCAGCAGGATGCGCTGGGCCTTGCCGGCGCCGGGCAGCAGGCAGCTCTGGCCTTTGCCGGCGCTGAAATCGGCCAGTTCCAGGGTGGCGGAGATGGCGCCGCCGGCGGCCTTGTCGATGTCCCTGGCTACGCCCTTGAGGGCCTCGTCCGCGAACAGCGGAAGCACCAGGCACTGGGTGCGGGTATTGCTGGCGTCGCTGCTGGCGCGCGCAGTGATTTTCAAGCCGCTCATAGTCTTATTCCTCACGATCGGTGTCGGCGTAGTGTATGATGTTGCGCCAATAAACTGAACCGAAGCTCGACCTCCTTCCCGCCTGGCAATGAAAATTCTTCGCTACCTATCGCGCGATGTACTCACTCACACGGTGGCCGTGAGCTTCGTATTGCTGGTGATTATTTTCAGCGGCCGCTTCGTCAAGTATCTCGCCGAGGCCGCCACCGGCAACATCGCTTCGGACATCCTGCTGCCGGTGATGCTTTACCGCCTGCCCGGCTTTCTCGAACTGATCCTGCCCCTCGGCCTGTTTATCGGCATTCTCATGGCTTACGGTCGCCTCTATGTCGAGAGCGAGATGGTGGTGCTCAGCGCCTGTGGCGTGAGCCCGACACGCCTGGCGGCCTACACCCTGCTGCCCGCCCTGCTGGTGACCTTGCTGGTCGGCAGTTTCAGCCTGTGGATCACTCCCCTCGGCGCCAAGCGTTCCGAGGCCCTGCTGCGCGCGCCGGAATCCTCCCAGGGCCTGCACGCGGTGGCGGCGGGGCGCTTTCAGTCGCGGCGCGGCAGCAACCTGGTCACCTACGCCCAGACCGTCACCGCGGAGGGTGTGATGCAGGATGTGTTTCTCTCCGAGGGCGGGCCCGATGCCCGGGGCAAGCTGCGCATGGAGGTCACCGTGGCGCGTGAGGGTGAGCTGCGCTTCGACCCGGAGACCGGTGCCCGCTACCTCGAACTGCGCGACGGCTTCCGCTATTCCGGTTACCCGGGGGATCTCGACTACCGGGTCTCCAGTTTCGAGCGCTACGGCGAGCTGATCCCGGAACCTCAGGGCGGTATCCGCACTGCCGATCCGGTGGACGGACGCGCGACGGCCACCCTGTGGCAGTCCACCGAAGTCGAGGATCTCGCGGCCCTTCACTGGCGCCTGTCGATTCCGATGATGGTGCCGCTGGTGGCGGTGATCGCCTTCTGCATGAGCCGTACGGATCACCGCCGCGGCCGCTACATCATGATGGCGCCGGCGTTCCTGGTTTACCTCAGCTACCTGGTGCTGCTGACCCGCGCCCGCAGTGCGATCGCCGAGGGCGACGCCGGTCCGGAGCGGCTCTGGTTGATCCACCTGGGCTATTTCGGCGTGGCGCTGCTGCTGTTGTATCGCGCCCGCCTTGGCCGTTGGTTGCGGTTGGCGAAGGTGAACAATGCGCGCGCTTGATCGCTACGTCGGCGGGACGGTACTGGCCGCGATCGCCCTGGTGCTGGCGGTCATCGTCGGCCTCGACGCCATCGCCGCCTTTATCGATGAAGCCGACGATACCTCCGCGACCTACGGCTTCCTGCAGATCGGCCAGTACATCGCGCTGACCCTGCCGGGGCGCTGCTACGAGTACATTCCCTTCGCCGCGCTGATCGGCTGCATGCTCGGCCTCGGCCAGTTGGCCAGTTCCAGCGAGATCGTGGTGATGCGCGCCGCCGGTGTCTCCATCGGCCGACTGGTCTGGATGGCCCTGAAACCGGCGCTGCTGGTGGCCTTGCTGGGCTTTGTCCTCGGTGACGTGGTGGCGCCGAAAACCGACCAGATCGGGCAGACCCAGCGCGCGCTGGCGCAAAACCCGGGGGAGGCCTTTTCCGGGCGCCACGGCATCTGGAACCGCGAGGGCAACGCCTTCCTCCACTTCAACGCCCTGGAGCCGCGGGGCGTCGTCCACGGGGTCGTCCTGCTGCAGTTCGACGAGCAGCGGCGGCTGGTGTCGGCGCTGCGCGCGCGGCGGGCCACCTACCACGGCGACTTCTGGCGCATGGAGGAGGTCGAGCGCACCCGCTTCAGCAGCTGGGAGACGACCCGCGAGAGCTATCCCACGCTGCAGTGGGAGACCGGCATTACCCCGGACCTGCTGGCGCTGGTGATTGTCGAGCCGGACCAACTGGCGCTGGACGACCTCTACCACTACAGCCTCTACCTGCAGGGCCAGGGTATGGAGTCGGAGGATTACCAGCTGGCGCTGTGGCGCAAGATATTACTGCCGCTGGCAGTGGGAGCGCTGGTACTGGTGGCGATTTCCTTCATCTTCGGACCACTGCGCGACGGCACCATGGGCTTCCGCATTTTCGCCGGGGTCATCGTGGCGATCGCCTTCCGCACCAGCCAGGACCTGCTCGGCCCGGCCAGCCTGGTGTTCGGTTTCCACCCCCTCTACGCCGCCCTGGCGCCGATAGCCGTCTGCCTGCTGGCGGGTGTCGTGTTGCTGCGACGGGCGCGCTGAGCCGTCGCGTCGCTCAGGCGGGCTTTTTATCCTCGCGGCTGCTTTTCGGCAGCAGCACCAGGTGGCTGCCGGAGAGGTAGTCGTGCCAGTAGCGCTGTTTGCGATCGAGCAGGCGCCACCAGTAACCCAGGCCGAGGAAGAGTATGGAGACCGCCGCGCCGGCACAGCGCAGCAGGACCTGGCTGAAGCGCAGGGGCTTGCCGTCGCTGCTGACCAGCCTGATGCGCCAGGTCTGCATGCCCAGGGTCTGCCCGCTGCGCAGCCAGAAAGCACAGTAAAAACCGGTGACGGAGACGGCGAACAATAGCCGCCCCAGCAGCGGCGAGAGGACGTTGTTGCCGCTGCCGAGCAGGGCGACCTGCACGCCCAGCGCCAGCGCGTAGACCACGAATACCAGGGCGATGACCAGCAGCGCGTCGTAGACCATGGCGAGCAGGTGGCGCAGCAGGGAAGGGGCGGGGAGACTTTCGTTCATCGGCGGCATTCTAAGCCACCGCTGCCCATTTCCCTAGTGCCGGGGGCAGCAGGGGCCCGGCGGCGTATTTTGCCCGGGTGCGGGGGCGTGCTAAATTGCCGACCTTCGGGTGGAAGCAGCTATGCATGTATTACTGATTGAAGACGATTTCGCCATCGCCGAATTCATCAGCGGTGAGCTCACCAAGGCGGGCTATGCCTGCACGCACTGTGGCGACGGCGACAGCGGCTACACTACCGCCCTGGAGGGCGAGTTCGACCTCTGGGTGATCGACCGGATGCTGCCGGGCCGCTCCGGGCTCGACCTGCTGGGAGGCCTGCGCGAACACGGCAAGGACACCCCGGCGCTGGTGCTCAGTGCCCTCGGTGACGTCGACGAGCGGGTGCGCGGCCTGCAAACCGGCGCCGACGACTACCTGGTGAAGCCCTTCTCGATGGATGAGTTGCTGGCCCGCCTCGAGGTGCTGCTGCGGCGGCGCAGCAGTGGCGGGGAGGTGCCCACCCGCCTGCAGGTGCTCGACCTGCATATGGACCTGCTGCAGCAGGAGGTGCGGCGCGGCGACCAGGTCGTCCCGCTGCAGCCGCGGGAGTACCGCCTGCTGGAATACCTGATGCGCCACGCCGGCCAGGTGGTGACCCGGGCGATGCTGCTCGAGCACGTCTGGGGCTACAACTTCGACCCCCAGACCAACGTCATCGACGTCCACGTTTCGCGCCTGCGGCAGAAGATCGACCGCGACTTCGAGCAGCCCCTGCTGCAGACCGTGCGCGGCGCCGGCTATCGCCTCGGACCCGAACCGCCGTGACTGACCGGCGGGCCACCCAGGCCCAGCGGGTCCTGCGCAGTCTCACTTTCCGCTACGGGGTGAAATACCTGCTGGTGCTCACCGGCACCGTGGTGGTGATCACCCTCCTGCTCTACGGCCTCTACATCTACCGCTACTTCAACGAGCTGTCGCGCAGCATCATCGAGGAGCAGGACACCCTGAAACTGGTCTACAACGGCCAGGGCCTGGACGGCGTCTTCCAGTACATGCGCGACCAGCGCGACGCCCAGATACTCGATCGCTTTCACTACATGGTGGTGGACGGCGACGGCAAGCGGGTCGGCGGCGACCTGCCCGAGGCGACCAGCTACCGGATGTTCGACGACGGCTGGTTCTACCTCGAACTGGGCCTGATGCAGTGGGGGGAAGCGGTGGACGTGGAGTTCATCGCCCGCATGAACGATCTCGGCAGCGGCTACCGGGCGATTGTCGCCCGCGATTACCAGTCGGCGCTGCTCAGTGGCCGGCTGGTGTTTACCACCCTGGCCCAGGCCATGCTGGTGACCATCCTGCTGGGCCTGGTCGGCGGCTACCTCGCCGCCCAGCGCAGCATGCAGCGGATGGAGTGGCTGGGGCGGGAGATGTCGCGGATCATTCGCGGCGACCCCTCGAAACGCCTCGATGTGAGCGCCGAGACCGGCCACGTGGTGACCCTGGCCAAGCTGATGAACGGCATGCTCGACCAGACGGAGTCGCTGATGCAGGGCATTCGCGGCATTTCCGACAACATTGCCCACGATCTGCGCACCCCCCTCGGTCGCCTGCGCAACCAGCTGGTGCGGCTGCAGGACAGCCTGCCCGAGGAGCGGCGGCCGGAAGTGGACGGGGTGATCGCCGAATGCGACCACCTGCTGCAATCCTTCAATGCGGTGCTGCGCATCAGTAGCCTTGAGTCGGGCAGCTTCTACAGCGGCCAGCGCCAGGTGGAGCTGGCGCGGGTGTTGCGCGATGCGGTGGAGCTCTACGAGCCGCTGGCGCACGAGAAGGACATCAGTCTCAACTTCCGTCCGCCGACGCGGCTGGCGCAGACGCGCGGTGACGCCGACCTGCTGTTCCAGCTGTTCTCCAACGTGATCGACAACGCCATCAAGTACACCCCGCGCAACGGTGAGGTGGCGGTCAGCCTGTCCGCTGGTGGCCCGGCGCAGATGCACCGGGTGATCATCGCCGACACCGGTCCGGGGATCTCCGCCGAGCACTGGGAGGATGTCTTCCGTCGCTTCTACCGGGTGGATCCCAGCCGTTCCGCCCAGCCCGGCCACGGGCTGGGTCTCAGCATGGCCCAGGCGGTGGCCCACTACCACGGCGGCCGGGTCGATTTGGAAGGCAACGACCCGGGGCTGCGGGTGGTGATCAGCCTGCCCTATTCCTCGACCGACAAGTGATCCGTGGCCGGCGGCGGGGGAGTCTCCCGCCGCCGGTAGGCCTCCTCGAGCACGTCGCTGCCCGCCGGGGCGAGATCCATGGCGGAGAGATCGAGCGGCGGCGCCACTGCAGCAGGTGCGGCGCAGTCGGAGAAATCGGTGCCCTCCGGCGACAGCGCCAGGGCGCTGGTGTCCGGGTCGAGGGGAATGCTCTGCGGGGCCAGGGTGGGAATGGCCTCTCCCGCAGCGCCCATTTCGAGATGACTGGTATCCGGGGCGGGCGGCGGTGCGGGGCGGTCGGCCTCGAGGCGGGCGTAGCTGCCCTCTGCCGAGAGGCCCGAGGTGTCCACTTCCACTGCGCTGACCTGCGGGCGCTCCTCGGGACGCAGCAACTCGCCCTCGGCGGGGCTGACCGAGACCGGGGATTCACCACTGCCTGTCGCCGGCTGCGCGGCTGGCGCCGCCGCTGCGGGCGCCGGCGCCGGGTGCTCGTAGCTGACATCGGGTGCTGCGGCGAGGGCGGCGATGCGTTCGGCGGCGGTTTGCGGCTTCGGCGCCGCGGGCGCTGCCTGCTGCTCTGGCTTCGCCGCTGTCACCAGCGGTTTTGCGCCGGCCTGCTCCATGGCCTGCTTGTACTTCAGCGCGGTGGGCTTGTCGCAATCCCGCTTGACCAGTTGCGGCGTGCCGCTGAACAGCTTGTCCAGCGCGGCCTCGCCGGCCTTGAAGAGCGTGCCCAGGCGCTGGCGTACCGCCGCGGGATCCTGGCCCTGCAGTACCTCGCCGGCGTAGTAGATGTTGTAGCGCTGTTCCATTTGCGGACTCCATGGCTGCTTGGGTGCAGTATAGCGGCCCGGGGACCTTAGCCCCCTCGCGCGGTTGTCCAGGCCGGTGTTGCCCCGGTTTCATCTGCCTATTCTAGGGCCGAACGGCCGTCGCGGCGGCCGGGGCGGGGCAGATCTGTGAATCGGTTCACATCCCGGCTGCGGAATTGTCACCCAATTGCCGCGCCGCCAGCGGCTGGGGCTGGGCTGCCGCTGCGAGTATAATGGCGCCCTGCAACGAGGTACCCCGATGAACGTCCAACACAGTATCGAAGAGAAAATCAGCGCTGCCCTGCAGCCGCAATTGCTGGAAGTGGTCAACGAGAGCCACATGCACAGCGTGCCGCCGAATTCCGAGACCCATTTCAAGGTGACCCTGGTCAGCGCCGAGTTCGACGGCAAGCGCAAGGTGGCCCGGCACCAGCAGGTCTACGGCCTGCTGGCAGAGGAACTGGCCGGGCCGGTGCACGCGCTGGCGCTGCACACCTACACCCTCGAGGAATGGCAGGCGCGGGGCGGGGATGCCCCGGCGTCACCGCAGTGCCTGGGTGGTTCCAAGCAGGAGGGCAAGGCCGATGTCTGAGGTCGTCGTCGCCGCGCTCTACCGCTTCGTCACCCTGGAAGATTTCCACGAGATTCGTGAGCCCCTGCTGCGCGAGTGCCTGGATGCCGGGACCAGGGGCACCCTCCTGCTTGCTCACGAAGGTATCAACGGCACCATCGCCGGCAGCCGCGAGGCCATCGACCGGGTGCTGGCCTACCTCCGGGCCGACCCGCGGCTGGCCCAGCTCGAGCACAAGGAGTCCTTTGACGTCGAGATGCCCTTCTACCGCATGAAGGTCAAACTGAAGCGCGAGATCGTCACCATGGGTGTCGAGGGCATCGATCCCAACCGGGTGGTCGGCACCTACGTCAAGCCGCAGGACTGGAACGCCCTGGTCAACGACCCGGAAGTACTGCTGATCGACACCCGCAACGACTACGAGTGCGCCATCGGCACCTTTCGCGGCGCGGTCGACCCGAACCTGACCACCTTCCGCGAATTCCCCGACTACGTGAAGAGTGAACTGGACCCCGGCAGGCAGCGCAAGGTGGCGATGTTCTGCACCGGTGGCATCCGCTGCGAGAAGGCCAGCGCCTACATGCTGGAACAGGGCTTCGAGGAGGTTTACCACCTCGAGGGCGGCATCCTCAAATACCTCGAGGAGGTGCCCGCGGAAGAGAGCACCTGGGAGGGCGAGTGCTTCGTCTTCGACAACCGGGTGGCGGTCAACCAGCAGCTGGAGAAGGGCCAGTACGACCAGTGCTACGCCTGTCGCCGGCCGATCACCGAGGACGACAAACTGTCAGAGCTGTACGTCAAGGGTGTCTCCTGCCCCTACTGCCACGAAAGCCTGACCCCCGAGAAGGCGGAGCGCTTCAGCGAGCGCCAGAAGCAGGTAGAGCTGGCCAATGCCCGCGGCGAAATCCACGTCGGCGCACCGCCGCCGGAGCGCCAGCTCAAAGACCCGGCCTGAGCACGCTGCGAAAGCGCTCCAGCGGCACGAAGTAACTCGCCGCCACGCTGTCACCGCGGGAAATCACCCCGCAGACTCGCGCCTCGCCCCGGGCGTCGAGCTGGATGACGGCGCCGCCGGAGGCGCCCTTGAAGGCCCGGCAGTCACTCTCGCTTTCCCGCGCCGCCTGCCGGGTAATCCGGCAGTCCGCGTCGTAGGTCAGCGCCTCGCCACCGGCGCCAAGCCCCGCGTCGGCGGAATAGCCCGCCATGATGATGGGCTGTGAGGGTTCGGCGCGGCCGGGGTGCAGGTCCAGCGGCACGACGTCTTCGCGCGCCACCGCGGGGGAAAGTTTCAGCACCGCCCAGTCTGCGTACATGCCGCCACCGTCGGCGACCCGCCGGGCCTCGCGGGTTATGGTGCCGCCCCGAGCGCTGTGCAGGCGCAGGGTGATCGGCTGGCTGAGGTCGCGGTAGTTTTCCAGGCAGTGCCAGGCGGTGATCGCCGTATTCGCGCTTTTGTCCCGCCCGCTGCCGACCAGCGTCGCGCTGCAGTTTTCCCGCTGGTGGCTGGCATGGCCCTCGCTGTAGCGCAGGCCGGCGACTTCCAGCTTGCCCACCGCGCGCAGCCAGTCGGGGGCGTCCGGGCCGAATACCCGCCGCGGGTCCTCCGCCGCCAGCAGTGGCGAGCCGGCGCTCAGCGCGAGGCTCAGGGCAAGGTATGTGAGGCTTGTTCGGGTCAGGGGCACCAGTCGTCTATCTCCCGCCAGTCGCGCGCCAGCTTGCCACAATCCCACCGTGCTGTAGAGTCCCTGCATGGGCCATCGCCGCGAGGAGGGTCGCGTGGAAATCTGGCTGCTGCCGATTGCCTTTCTCACTTCGACGCTTACCGCCACCATCGGCATGGGGGGCGGTGTGCTGCTGCTCGCCTGCATGCCGGGGCTGGTTCCCGGCGCCGCGCTGCTGCCCCTGCACGCGCTCACCCAACTGGCCAGCAACGCCTCGCGGGCGCTGTTCGGCTGGCGTGATATCGACTGGTCGCTGGTGCCGCCGCTGGTGGCCGGGGCGCTGCTCGGCGCCTGGCTGGGCGGTGAGGTGTACAGCGTAATTTCCCTGCACTGGCTGCCGGCGGTGATCGGCGTGTGCATCCTGCTTATCACCTGGCTGCCCCTGCCGGCGATGCCGGGCAGCGGTAACTGGAGCCTGTTCCTGCTCGGTGTCTACCAGACCGGCCTGGGCATGGTGGTCGGTGCCACCGGCCCCCTGGGTGCCTCGGTCCTGCTGCGCCGCAACAGCGGCCGGGACTGGCTGGTGGTCAATACCGCGGTCTACATGAGCCTCAACCACGCCTTCCGCTCCATGGGCTTTGTCCTGCTCGGTTTCAGTCTTGCACAGTGGTGGCGCCTGTTGCTGGCGCTGGTGGTGGCAGTGGCGGCGGGCTCCTGGCTGGGAACGCGGCTGCGGCATTGCCTGCCGCAGCGGAACTTTGGCCTGTATTTCAAGATCCTTATAACGCTGCTGGCGCTGCGCATGTTGCTGCTGCCATGGTTGGCGAGCTGAACGGTGGGCGCCCGGGTGTGCCCTGCAAGCAAGTGAGGGAGTTCACTATGAGAAGACTAGCTATCTGCCTGGGCCTGCTGGCGCTGGGTGCCTGTGCCTCGGAACCGCAGGACGGGTCCCCGGCGGAGGCGGGCGCCGATCCGACCCGCCATACCGGCCAGACCCTCGTCTACGAGTGCGGCATGGGCGAGGACTTCATCATCCGCACCGGCCCCGGCGAGGTGGCGCTGTGGACCGAGGACCGCTATCTCGTGCTCTCCCAGGTGCGCAGCGGCTCCGGCAGCAAGTTCCAGGAGGGCGATGTGGTGTTCTGGAGCAAGGGCGAGGAGGCCATGCTGGACATGGGCGATGTCCGCTATCGGGACTGCCGCCCCAACCCGCGCCGCGTACCCTGGGAGGACGCCCGCCGCCGCGGTGTCGACCTGCGTGCCGTGGGCAACGAGCCCGGCTGGCATGTGGAGGTGCGCGAGGGCGACAGCATTCTCTTCGTCGCCGACTACGGCGCGTCGAAGTACCTGTTCCGCGATTTCAGCGGCAGCCGTGAGCAGGGCGAGAGGCGCTACAGCGCCGCGGACGGCCAGCGGCAACTGTCGATCACCGCGCTGGAGACCACCTGCGCCGACAGCATGAGCGGCGAGCGCTTTCCCCTGCAGGTCGAGGTCAGCCTGGACGGGCGTCACTACCTCGGCTGCGGGATGCTGCTGGACCACCCCTGGGAGTGATGCCGCTGCGGCTGGCGGCGCAACTGCAGTGACCTGGGTCCCAGTTTCGCCACTTTCCCGCTGATTGGCCCTCACCGCGGGCCGCTGCGGGGTTAGACTCTTGCGCTGCCATGTTCTTTGCGCAAAGGGAGCTGCCGTGGAACTCAAGCCGATACAAACCCTGGTCATTCTGCTGGTGTTCGCCGTCATAGGCATTCCCGCGGCCTGGCTGGTCTTCAAGGGCACCGCCCCCAGCGGGCCCGGCGACGTCGGCGTGGATGCCCAGGGCAATCTCTACGCCCACTACCACGACCGGGTTTTCAAGTTCAGCGGGGAGGGCGAGGCCCTCGCCGTGTACGACCTGAAGGACGTCGGCGCCAGCGGCCTGATCGGCGGGCTCAGCTTGTTTGCCGACGGCGACTGGCTGGTGGTGCCGGAGGGCATTGAGAGCGGCCCCTTCCTGCACCGCTGTTCCACTTCCGCAGGTCTGCGGTGCCAGCGGCTGGAACATCCCGGCAAGGAATTCTGGCGCACCCTGCGTACCGCGGTGGCGGCGCCGGCTGGCTTCTACCTTTCCGACTCCGCGCGCCACGCCCTCACGCTGCACCGCGCCGATGGCGAACAGCTGGCGAAGAGCGCGGAATCCCTGCGCCATCCCGGTGAGGTGAAACTCTACGGCGATATCCTGGCCGTGGCCGACGTCGACCATTTCCGCATGAAGCTTTTCCAGCCGGACCCCGACAGCGGCGCCCCCGGCGAGGCGGTCGCCAGTTTCACGGTGAAATCCCCCGACCTCAATGAGGCGATGATCGACCAGCCCGTGGACTTCGTCCGCCACGGCGGCCTGTGGTACGTGCTGGTGAAGGACGTCACGATGAGTTTCGCCCGCCTGCGCCGCTTCAGCGCGGACGGTGATTACATCGACTCCCTGCCCCTGCCCGACAACGGCATGATCATGGCCATCGAGAAACTCGGCGACAGCCTGGTGCTGCCGGATTTCCGCCGCAAGCGCCTGCTGCGGGTCGGCCTGGACGGCGAAACCCTGGCGCCGCTCAGCAGCCCGGCCTGGGAGCAGCAGGTGCAGCGCCTGGAGGGCGACAGCAAGTTCTACCTGTGGAGCGGGATCTCCCTCTGGGTGGTGTTTGCCGTACTGATGATCGCCGGCTTTGTGGTGGGCATTCGCGCCCAGCGCCAGGCTGCCGGGCAGGAGGCGCAACGGGCCGACGAGACCCTGGCCGCGGCATTTGCCGCTGGCGACACCCCGCCGCCGGCCTCGCTGCACAATCCCGCCATTACCTGGCTGCGCAGCAACCGGCAGATGCAGTGGCTGGGCTGGCTGATGCTGGGCTGCATGGTGGCGACGCTCGCCACCGGCTTCATGCTGCCCGCGGGCAAGGGTGGGCAGTGCGCACAGGAGTCCCTGCAGCTGGTGATGCTGTTCACGTTCGGCCTGTTCGCGCTGGTCGGCCTGCCCGTCTGGTGGACCATCCGGAGCAAGCAGCGCACCCGCCTCGGCGTGTGTAACGAGTGGCTGGTGCTGGACAGCCCGGATGCCGGCATGGCGGTGTGCAGGGCCAGGGACGTGCGCCAGTACCGCAACCTGTTCCTGGTGCTGGATACCCGCAAGCTGCACATCGGCACGCCGCAACTCAGTTTTTTCCACAAGGATGACCAGGCGCGCTATATCGCGCCGCTGCTGCAAGCTGCACCGGCAATGAGTTCAAGGGAGTGGGGGCGCTGGCGCCGCGAGCACGACCGGCGTGCGCAGGTACTGGAGTGGCTGCTCACGGGGGCGTTGCTGTTGCTGCTGCTGTGGTGGTTCTTCGGCGGCGAGGAGAAGATGGACGCGTGGATGGACCAGCGCGATCAGGCCTGCGAGCAGGCGCAGCAGGCCGCGGCTCCGTTGCGAACCGAAGCCTGAGGGCCTGGTCCAGACAGAAAAAAGGGCGCCAGCATTGCTGGCGCCCTGTGCTTTGAACCGCTACTGCCTGAGGTCTGTCAGAGGCGGTAGACGAACTTCAGCCAGATCTCGCGGCCGCGTTCGGTGATGCAGGTCACTTCGTCCACCCCGGCAATGCCCTGGGCGCCGGTCGGGCTGCCGGTGATGATGGTTCCCGGCGAGTTGCCATAGGCGCCGTTGAAATTGGTGCAGTTACCCGCGGTGATCTCGTCGTTGAGGTTCTTGCCGATCACGCTGACCTCCCAGCGCCCGTCCGCATCCCTGACGCCAACACTGGCGCTGGTCTTGAAGTAGGAGTCCTGGTAGAAGTCATCGCGCAGCAGGGTGTTGGCTGCGTACTCGTCCGACCACAGGGTGGAGGAGCCCAGCGACAGTACCATGCCATCGGCGATCGGCCGCTCGTAGGTGAAGCCGAAGGTCGCCTGTATCTCCGGTGCCCGCAGCAGGTCGCCGCCGGAGAGGTCCTGGGCCTGGTAGAGACCGGTATCCGGGCTCAAGTCCTGGTTACAACCCTGCTCGAAAGTCTGGCCGCCCCAGCACAATGCGTTGTCGAATGTGTCGTATTCGGCATTGTTGTAGTTGGCAATGGCGAACAGTTCCAGTCCCTCGACGGATCCCGGGGCCCAGGCGAGGTCAAAGTCGACACCCCAGACCGTGGCCGAGGCCGCGTTCAATGTGCGGATCAGGAAGCCCTGGGGGGTCGATTCGTTGGCGCCGACCTGCAGGTCGTCATACTCGTAGTAGTAGCCGGTCAGGTTCAGCGAAACCGTATTGCCGGCGAGGTAGGATTTCATACCGCCCTCGAAGCCCTCGACGTTCTCGTCATCAAAGGACAGGTCAAACCCGCGCGGGTTGGATACCGTGTCCCAGGAGCCGGATTTGAAAGCCTTGCGGTAACCGGCGAAGAAGGTGAGCGTGTCCGTCGGTGTCCAGGTGACGGTGACCTCGGGGGAGACGTCATCGGTCTGTCTTTCGTCGGTGATATAGGTCTCGATCGGGAAGGGTTCGCCGGTGGCCAGGTTGACGGGGTTGAATTCCCGCTCCTCGTCGGTCCAGCGGGCGCCGGCCGCCAGTTCGATTTCCGGGGTCATCTGCCAACGCAACTGGCCGAACACCGCCATGGTTTCCATATCGATGGGCAAGCGGCCCTTGTCACGCGGACCGAGGAAGAACAGCCCGGTGGTGTTGATCATTTCGCCGTCCTGGTAATAGGCGCCGATCATGTAGTTCCAGGCGCCGTCGTAGTTGGACGTCAGGCGCAGTTCCTGGGTGAAATCCTCGCGCTCGAAATCGGTGTCGGCGAGGATCAGCGGTCCGGCGAAGCCAGTCTGGCCGCCGTTGATCAGCACGCTGTGTTCTACATCGTTGTAGCCGGTCACCGAGGACAGGGTCAGGCTATCGGAGATTTCCCAGTCCAGCAGCAGGCTGCCGAAAGTCTGTTCAAGATCATAGAACGGCACCCCGTTATTACGTACCCCGGTGTACAGGGAACTGTTGGGGTCCGGGTAGACGGCATTGATCCGGTCGTCCAGCTTGCAGTCCTCGTTTGCGGCCAGCCACTGGGGCGACTGGGTGCCGTAGAGGAAGGCATAAGCTCCAGCCAGGGGAAAGTCGTCGGGAAGGTTGGTGCCGATCCCGTCCGGGCAGGAGGCTATCTGACCCGCGCCACCTGAGCCATCGATATTGGTGCGGTTGTAGTTGGCTTTCAGCTTGGCCGTGAAAGTTGAGGTCGGCTCCCAGAGCAGGGTGCCGCGTACGACCAGGTCGTCCTTGTCCGGCACAGTGGCGTATTTCGGCGTCACGCTACTGATGCCGTCGCCAATGGCGGTGTTCTTCTGCCAGCCGTCCATGTCGGACCACTGCGCGGCCAGGCGGGCGCCGAAGGTGTCCGTGAGGGGGGCGGAGACGATGGCGTGCACCATGTACTCGTTGGCGTTGTTTTCGTAGCCGCCGCCGACTTCGAGCTCGAATTCCTCGCCCGGGTCCATGGTGTTGATGGAGATCACACCGGCGGTGGCATTTTTGCCGTAGAACAGCGACTGCGGGCCGCGCAGTACTTCCAGCGAGGCCATATCGAACATCGATGAGGAGAACGCCAGCGCCTGGTTGAACCCCATGCCGTCCACGTTCAGCGCCACCGACTGGTCGATGGTCGGGTTCAGGGTCCCGGTGCCGATACCGCGCAGTGACGGGGTCGGCCCGATGGAGGCTACCTGGGTGCCCATGACGAAGCCCGGCACGCGTTCGGTCAGCGTGTACATGTCGTTGGTGCCGAACTGGCTCAGCTGTTCGCCGGAGAACGCGGTAATGGCCACCGGTACGTTCAATACCGATTCCTCACGCTTGCGCGCGGTGACGATCACCTCTTCCAACTGGGACCACGACGGGATGGCGGGCAGCATCAGACTTGACGCGATGACGCCCGGAATTATCTTCCTGGAGAACATGGTGTTACCTCTCGTTATTCTGGTGTTAGCGGTAATCGTTGTTGGTCTGCGCCGTGGGGCAACACTCGATTGCGGAGCCTGCCGATTGTTGTTTTTTCAGCGCACGAAAAAGGGTGCACGGCAGCTAGATAGGGGTCAAGCGGATTACTTTACTCTCTACACTCGCGGGCAATTCCCGCAGCCCGCAGGGGCAAGCGCCGGCGTCGCGGGTTGTCAGGTGATACGCCCGCCAGGGCGCGCAGGTGTTTTTTGCCCGCAGGATTACCGGGTAATACGCCCGGTCGAGCTAGTGATGGTGCTGGTGCGCCGCCGGAGACGCCTGCGGTTCCGCCTGGTGGCCGGCATGAGTGCCGTGGGCCAGCGCGATGTAGGCCGTCCACAGACCGCTCAGTATCACCAGGATGCCCAGTGCGCTGCGCCAGCCGCGGCTGCGCAGCAGCCGGTGCAGCTGTTGCGCGCCTATGCTGGTGGCGAGCATGGCCGGCAGGGTGCCGAGGCCGAAGCAGAGCATCAGCAGCGCCGACACCGCGGGCTGCTGGGCGGTCGCCGCCCAGGCCAGGCTGGAATAGATCAGGCCGCAGGGCATCATGCCCCAGCACAGGCCGAGTAGCCCCGCCTGGTAGGGGTGGCGCGGCGGCAGCAATGGTGCGGCGAGTTTTTGCACCGGCCGCCAGAGATGGGCGCCGGCGCGCTCGAGCAGGAGCATGCCGCGCCACCAGCCGGTGATGTACAGGCCCATCCCGACCAGCAGCAGGGCGGCGAGGTAGCGCAGCGCCACGGTCCAGGCGGCGAAGTCGATACTGCCCGCGGCGAAGCCGAGCAGGCCGCCGAGGGTGCTGTAACTCAGCAGCCGGCCGGCGTGGTAGGCGAGGGTGGTGGCCAGCCGGGCGTCGCCGGAGGGATTGAGTGCCGCAGCGATACCGCCGCACATGCCGAGGCAGTGGCCGGCGCCGGCGAGGCCGAGGCCGAAGGCGGTCAGTGGTGCGGAGTCGATCACGGCGCCCGGTCTTCGCCGTCATCAGGATTGTCTTGCCGGTCCTGCTGCAGGATACGCCAGGCCTCCTTGTCGAGGTCGTCGTACTGGCCGTTGTCGATGGCCCAGAGCAACAGCCTGATGGCCAGTGCGACAATCACCAGGGCGACGGGAATCAGCAGGTAGAGGCTGTCCATCAGCTGGCCTTCCCGGGCCGGTAGAGGCGCAGCGAGTTCATCACCACCAGCAGTGAACTGGCGGACATGCCCAGGGCCGCCGCCCATGGCGGCACCAGGCCGGCGGCGGCGAGAGGAATGGCGAGCAGGTTGTAGCCCAGGGCCCAGAGCAGGTTCTGGCGGATGATGTTGCGGCAGCGGCGCGCGCTGCGCCAGCAGTCGGCGAGCCCGTCGAGGCGGGCGGCGAGGACGATATCCGCCTGGGCGCGGGTGTAGTCGGCGGCGCCGGCCACGGCGAAGGATACATCCGCGGCAGCCAGCACCGGTGCGTCGTTGAGGCCGTCGCCGACCATGGCGACGACGCCTCCCAGTGCCTGGATACGCTGTACCACCTGCAGTTTATCCGCCGCGGACACGCCGCAGCCGGCGACCTCGATGCCGAGCCGCCCGGCGAGTTCCGCCGCGGCCGGCGAACTGTCGCCGGTGAGCAGGGCCAGCTGCAGCCCGCTGGCACGGGCGGCGGCAATCACCTCCGCTGCCTCGGCGCGCAGGGAGTCGCGCAGGCCAATCCAGCCCAGTGCCCGCTCGCGGCTGCACAGGGCGATCCAGTACAGCGCCTCCCCCGGGGGCGGCGGCAACTGTTGGCACCACTCGCGGCAGAAGGCCTCGCTGCCCATGCGGTAGCTCGCGCCGCCGATGCTGCCCTGCATGCCGGCGCCGACGACCTGCTTCGCCCATTCGCAGTTGCGCCCTTCCGGGCTGCGCCCGGCGAAGGCCTCGGCGATGGGGTGGTTCGACCACTGCTGCAGGGCCGTCGCGAGCTCGAGGATGTCGTTCTCGTTGCCGTCACCAATGACCTGTATCCGGGCGATACTGAGCCTGCCCTCGGTGAGGGTGCCGGTCTTGTCGAACAGCAGGTGGGAGCAGCGCGGCAGGGTTTCAATCGCCTGTTCGCCACAGACCAGGATGCCGCGCCGGCGCAGGCCGCCGACGGCGGCGGCCAGCGCGGCGGGCGTGGCGAGCGCCAGGGCGCAGGGGCAGGCGATGACCAGCACCGAGAGGCTGACCCAGAGAGCGCGCCCGGGCTCCACCTGCCACCAGTAGAGCGCCGTGGCGCTGGTGAGCAGCAGGATCGCGGCGACGAAACCCCCGGCGATGCGGTCGGCGAGCTTCGCCAGCCGCGGTTTGCTCGCCACGGCGCCGGTGGTGGTGCGGCGCAGGGCGGCGAGGCGGCTGTCGGCCCCGGTCGCCAGCACCTCGATCTCGATGACGCCCTCGACATTGATGCTGCCGGCGAAGACCTCGTCACCCGGGCCCACCGGGCGCGGCAGGTACTCGCCGTTGATGCTCTCCTCGCGCACCGCGCTGTGTCCCTGCAGGACCCGCGCGTCGGCAGCCACCACCTGGCCGGCCTTGACCCGCAGCCGGTCGCCGGGCTGCAGGCGCAGCCGGCCGATGGACTGCCACTCGCCTTCGCGCAGCACGCTGACCGCGCTGGGCAGGCAGGCCTCCGCCTCGGCCCAGTCCGGGCTGTGGCGCTGGCGCAGGCGGGCCTCGGCAAAGCGCCCGAGCAGGAGGAAGAAGGTAAACATGACGATGGAATCGAAGTAGACCTCGCCCCCGCCGCTGAGCGTCGCCCACGCGCTGGCCAGCCAGGCCAGGCCGATGGCCAGCGCCACCGGCAGGTCCATCACCAGCGCCCCGGCGCGCAGGTGGCGCCAGGCGCTGCGGAAGAAGATGCCGCCGGCGTAGTAGACGACAAAACTCGCCACCAGCAGGCTGACCCAGCGCAACAGTCCCTGGTACCCGGTCTCGATACCCTGCAGGGCGCCGGCATGCAGGGCGATGGCGAACATGCCGACCTGCATCATGCCGAAGCCGGCCACGCCGAGGCGGCGCAGGTCGGCGCGGTACTCGCGCTGGCGCAGTTGCCGGCGGGCGCTGTCCTGCCAGGGCTGGGGCTGATAGCCGAGGGCCTGCAGGCGGGAAAACAATTCGCTGAGGCGGATGGCAGTGCTGTCGAAGCGCAGGTCGAGCCGGCCCTGCTGCAGGTTGACCTCGGCCAGCTGCACGCCGGGGAGCTGCAACAGCGCGTGCTCGATCAGCCAGGTGCAGGCGGCGCAGGTGATGCCGCCGAGCAGCAGGTGGGCCTCGCTGCTGCCGTCCTCCAGCTGGCGGCAGAAACTGGCGGCCAGCTGGGGATCGTCGTAGATGGTGAATTCGTCGGCGATTTCCCCCGTCGCCGCGTCCGGTCGCTCGCTGTAGGCCGAGCGGCTGCGATAGAAGTCCTGCAGGCCGCTGCCGGTGATCATGGCGGCTACTGCCTGGCAGCCGGGGCAGCACATCGGCTGTGCGACACCGGCGATGTCCACCACCAGGCTGACACCGGGGGGAATGGCTTCCCCGCAGTGGTAGCAGGCAGTGGGCAGTCTGGCGGCCGCCGCCTCAGCCACCGCCGCTCCGCTGGAATTCGCGCTCGCCGAGGGAGCCGCTGAGGCGCCAGTCGCTGGCGCCCTCGGCTTCGAGGGTCCAGTGCCAGCGCGGGGCGACCGCGGCGGGCAGCCGGCCGCGGTATTCCCCGGGGGTGCTCTCGACCAGCACGACCCGGAAGTCGCGGTCGGCCTCCATGGGATGGGACAGGGCCAGCTGCAGCCGCTCCGCCTGCAGCGGGCCGCTGGTGGTGATCACGATGTCCTCGCCGGCGATGCGCAGGCGGGCGCCGAGGCCGCGCGCTTGTGCCAGTTCCTCGCGCTGCAGCTGCTGGTTGATGGCCAGGCCGCGCTTGTAGTACTCGTCGACGACCAGGTCGTCGGCGCCCCTGGCGGCGATGAAGATCATGCTGACGCCGGCGGCGACCACCGAGCCCGGCAGGAGGATGAGGAACCAGGGCCAGAACTGGCGGAACCAGGGGCGGTCGTCTTCGGGCTGGAGGGACTGGTGCATGGGCTTACTTAAAAGGGCTTCATGAAGCGCGATTCGTGGCGCGTCTGCAGGCTGGGCTGGTCCGTCGCTTCCACGGTGAAGTGGAAAGCCGTGCTCGGCTGCTGCAGGGACTCGGGCCGCATGCGGATGCGCAGGCCGATGCTGCGAACCTCGCCGCCGTTCAGGGTGTACTCTGTATCGCCGATGATCTCCGCGCCGGCCAGGCCGCTGAGGCCGATACTGAACTCGTGCATGTCCGGGTCCATGTTCGCCAGGCGCAGGGTGTAGATATTCTCCACGGCGCCGCTGTCGGTGGTGACATACAGCTGGTTGCGGTCGCGGATCACCGAGAGTTCCAGCGGCACCCGCGCCAGCATCTGCCAGGAGAATACCGCGATCATCAGGCCCAGTACCAGCACGTAGCCGACGATGCGCGGCCGCAGCCAGTGGGTGTACTCACCGGCCAGTTCGCGCTCGCTGGTGTAGCGGATCAGCCCGCGCGGGTATTCCATCTTGTCCATCACCGAGTTGCAGGCGTCGACACACAGGGCGCAGTCGATGCACTCGTACTGCAGGCCCTTGCGGATGTCGATGCCGGTGGGGCAGACCTGCACGCAGAGCTCGCAGTCGATGCAGTGGCCGAGGCCGAGCTCCGCCGGGTCGGCGCTGCGCTTGCGGCTGCCGCGCGGTTCGCCGCGGCGCTCGTCGTAGGAGACGATCAGGGTGTCGTGGTCGAACATCACCGACTGGAAGCGGGCGTAGGGGCACATGTACTTGCACACCTGCTCGCGCATCCAGCCGGCGTTGAGGTAGGTGAGCAGGGTGAAGAAGCCGGTCCAGAATACCGCGGTCAGCGGCGCCGAGAACTGCGCCAGTTCGAGCACCAGGGTGCGGATGGGATAGAAATAGCCGACGAAGGTCAGCCCGGTCATGAAGGCGACGAACAGCCAGGAGCCGTGCTTGAGGCCTTTCTTCAGCAGCTTTTCCCCGCTCCAGGGCGCCTGGTCCAGCTTGATGCGCTGGTTGCGGCTGCCCTCGGTGTGCTGTTCCAGCCACATGAAGATACTGGTCCACACGGTTTGCGGGCAGGTGTAGCCGCACCACAGGCGCCCGGCGAAGGTGGTCACCGCGAACAGGCCGAAGGCGGCGATGATCAGCAGGAAAGCCAGCATGTAGAAATCCTGCGGCCAGAAGGTCAGGCCGAGGATGTGGAACTTGCGCGCCGGCAGGTCGAAAAGCACCGACTGGCGGCCGCCGAGGTTGATCCACGGCAGCAGGAAATAGCCGAGCAGGAGCGGCCAGCCGGTGTACAGCCGGATGCGCTGGAAGTGGCCTTCCACCTTGCGGGTGTAGATGCGTTCGCGGCGCTGGTAGAGGTCGATCTCCCCGACTTCAGCCGGGGCGATTTCCTGCAGGTCGATCTGTTCCGGGTTGGTCTGGGACATACGTCGTCCGGTTTTCGCGGCGCACCCGGCGGGTGCGCCGCGACAGGTCAGTGACTCAGGCTGTAAACGTAAGCCGTGAGAATGTGGATTTTTTCCTCACCGAGCATGTCCTTGTGCGCGGGCATCTTGCCGTTACGACCGGCGCGGATGCTGTGGGCGATCTGTTCGGCGCGGCCGCCGTAGAGCCAGATGCCGTTGCTCAGGTTGGGGGCGCCCATGGCCGGGTTGCCGGTGCCCTCGGTGCCGTGACAGGCGGCACAGTAGGTCTGGAAGTGCTGCTTGCCGGCGGCGGCCAGTTGCGCATCCGCCTCACGCCCGTTGAGGGAAAGGACATAGGCAGCGGCCTCATCCACGCCCTTCGCGCCGAGAATCGTCCCCCAGGCCGGCATCGCCGCCTGGCGACCGCTGGTGATGCTGGCCTTGATGGCTTCCGGCGTGCCGCCGTAGATCCAGTCGTCGTCAGTCAGGTTGGGAAAACCGTAGGCACCGCGGGCGTCGGAGCCGTGGCACTGGGCGCAGTTGTTGCTGAACATGCGGCCGCCCATGCGCATTGCCGCCGGGTCGAGGGCGATCTCTTCCACCGGCATGGCCAGGTAGCGGTCGCGCATCTCGCGGAAGGTCTCGTCGGCCCTGGCCACTTCGCGCTCGTACTGCCCCTCCTTGCTCCAGTCGAGCAGGCCCTTGAAGTTGCCGAGGCCGGGGTAGAGAGCCAGGTAAGCCACGCCGAACACGATAGTCAGCACGAACATGCCGAACCACCAGGCGGGCAGCGGGTTCTCGAGTTCCTCGATGCCGTCGTAGACGTGGCCGGTGGTCTTGTCCGTGCCGGTCGGTTCACCCTTGCGATTGGCGAACAGCACCCAGACCAGGCCGACCAGGGTCGCCACTGTCAGGATGATGATCCACCAACTCCAGAAACTAGCCATCCCGTGTCTCCTCCTGCTGGGTGCGACGGTTTATTTCTTCATCCGCGAAGGGCAACTGGGCCGCCTCCTCGAAGGACCGTTTGCGTTTGCGACTGAAGGCCCAGAAGCACATCCCGATGAAACCCACCATCAGGAGAGCAGTGCTCAGGCCGCGCAGATCGTTGATATCCATCAGCGCCTCGATTGCAGCAGGGTGCCGAGTTGCTGCAGGTAGGCGACGAGGGCGTCGACTTCCTTCCGGCCGGCCACCGCCTCGCCGGCAGCGGCGATGTCGTCGTCGGTGTAGGGCACGCCGACGGCGCGCAGGGCGGCCATCTTGTCGCCGGTGTGCTCGCCACTCAACTCCTTCTCGAACAGCCAGGGGAAGGCGGGCATGTTGGATTCGGGGACCACGTCCTGGGGACGGAACAGGTGGGCGCGGTGCCAGTCGTCCGAGTAGCGGCCGCCGACCCGGGCGAGGTCCGGCCCGGTGCGCTTGGAGCCCCACAGGAAGGGGTGGTCGTAGACGAATTCGCCGGCGACGGAGTAGTGGCCGTAGCGCTCGGTCTCGGCGCGCAGCGGGCGGATCATCTGCGAGTGGCAGTTGTTGCAGCCCTCGCGGATGTAGATGTCGCGACCTTCCAGTTCCAGTGCCGGCAGCGGCTTGAGGCCGGCGATCGGTTCGTTGGTCTCCTTGATGAACATCAGCGGGACCAGTTCCACCAGGGTGCCGAAGCTGAGCGCCACGATGGTCAGGATGATCATCAGGCCGACGTTGGTTTCGATACGTTCGTGTTTCATCGTCTTTCGGGCTCCTCTGGCTCAGGCCGCGCTGGCGGCCGCGACCGGCTGTGCCGCGGTATCCCGCCGGGTGGTCATGTACACGTTGTAGGCCATGACCAGCATGCCGCCGAGGAAAATACCGCCGCCGAGCACGCGCACGATATAACCCGGGTAGCTGACGGCGACCGACTCGACGAAGCTGTAGGTCAGGGTGCCGTCCTGGTTGTAGGCGCGCCACATCAGGCCCTGCATGATGCCGTTCACCCACATCGAGGCGATGTACAGCACGGTGCCGATGGTGGACATCCAGAAGTGCACGTTGATCAGCCCCACGCTGTACATCTGCTGCTTGTTGAACAGGATCGGGATCAGGTGGTAGATCGCGCCGATGGAAATCATCGCCACCCAGCCCAGGGCGCCGGAGTGGACGTGGCCGATGGTCCAGTCGGTGTAGTGGGACAGCGCGTTGACGGTCTTGATCGACATCATCGGCCCCTCGAAGGTAGACATGCCGTAGAAGGACAGGCTGACCACCAGGAAGCGCAGGATCGGGTCGGTGCGCAGCTTATGCCAGGCGCCCGACAGCGTCATGATGCCGTTGATCATGCCGCCCCAGGAGGGCGCCAGCAGGATCAGCGACATCACCATGCCGAGGCTCTGGGCCCAGTCCGGCAGCGCGGTGTAGTGCAGGTGGTGGGGGCCGGCCCAGATGTACACGGCGACCAGCGCCCAGAAGTGGACGATGGACAGGCGGTAGGAGTAGACCGGGCGCTCCGCCTGCTTGGGCACGAAGTAGTACATCATGCCGAGGAAGCCGGCGGTGAGGAAGAAGCCCACCGCGTTGTGCCCGTACCACCACTGCATCATCGCGTCGACGGTGCCGGCATAGGCGGAGTAGGACTTGGTCATGTGTACCGGAATGGCCGCGCTGTTGAGAATGTGCAGCAGGGCGACGGCGACGATGAACGCCCCGTAGAACCAGTTGGCCACGTAGATGTGGTGGATCGTACGCCTGGCCACGGTGCCGAAGAAGACGATGGCGTAGGACACCCAGACCACGGCGATGAGGATGTCGATCGGCCACTCCAGCTCCGCGTACTCCTTGCTGGTGGTGATGCCCAGCGGCAGGGTGATGGCGGCGAGGACGATCACCAGCTGCCAGCCCCAGAAGGTGAAGGCGGCGAGCTTGTCGGAGAACAGCCGGGTCTGGCAGGTCCGCTGCACCACGTAATAGGAGGTGGCGAACAGGGCGCTGCCGCCGAAGGCGAAAATGACCGCATTGGTGTGCAGCGGGCGCAGGCGGCCGAAGTGAAACCACTCCAGCCCGGGATTGAGTTGCGGCCAGGCGAGCTGGGCGGCGATGACGACGCCGACCAGCATCCCGACGATCCCCCAGACCACCGTCATGATGGCGAACTGCCTCACCACCCGGTAGTTGTAGGTGGGATGTTCCAGTGCTGCGTTGAGCTCACTCATGGTTCAGTTCCGCTTGTAAATCTGGTTTACGGTAGCCCGTTCAGGGCGCGTGGTCGGTGAAGGCGGGTGCGGCGCCAAAGTCCCAGAGCAGGACTGTGCCGACCATCAGGCAGATCATCATCACCAGGGCCACGCCCATGACCGCGCTCGAGAACAGGAAGCCGCGCTCCTCGGGAATCTGCATGATGATGGGAATACCGAGGTACATCAGGTAGACCGCCCAGCACACGGCGACGATGCCGACCAGCAGGTCGAGCCAGAGCACGGGGTAGAAGCCCACCGCGCCGGCGAGGAACATCGGCGTCGCGGCGAGGGCGGCGATGATGATGCCCTTGATGGTGCTGGAGGGCGCGCCGTAGGTATCCGACATCCAGTGGATGAAGTAGCCGATGGAGGCCACGCCGGCGAGTTGCACCGCGTAGAACAGGATGCAAATGGTGCGCGCGCTGTCCTGGGTGAGGTACTGCGGCTCGCCCGCGCCGACGGTCCAGCCGACCTGGGTGGTGCCGTAGTACCAGGCCACCGCCGGGATGATCGCCAGGATGCAGGGATAGAGCAGGAGTGTGCGGAAGGAACTCTCGGGCAGATCGGCAATCTGCCGCCATTGTGAGCCGGGTTTTACCATCAGGCCGAAGGCGTGTTGGATCATCTGCTTGTGATCTCCCCTGTGCTGCAATCGTACGGTTGAATAAGTTGTAGCTCGCAGTCCGGCCGCTGTAAATCGCTCTCCGTCCCATGGCTAGCGTTCTGTGGGGGGTGGTGATGAGTGCGCCGGTGGGCTGCAGTGTCCCCCGGCCGAGCCGTCACCCTGTTGGAGCGTGATCCCCGCACGCCCCGGCTACAACTCCTGCAAGGTGCCAATGCGGCACCCGATGAACATCACCTGGGAGAAGTATAGTCCAATTATTTTACGCTCTGGAACGACGCTATCCGCGCTGGCGAAGGGAAATCCGCGGTTTATTGATCTGGATCAAGCTCGCGCTGCCGGGCTGCCGGCTTACTTGATGATGCTGGCCAGTTCAGCGGTGATATCGCTCAGCAGGCGCGGCGGTGCGACGCCCCAGCCCTGCAGGTAGTCGACGCCGATTTCCTCCAGCTTGGCGATGATGGCGTCGTTCTCCACCGACTCGGCGATGGTCTCCTGGCCGAGGAAGTGGGCGAGGTCGTTGATCGAGCGGGCCATGGCGTAGTCGGCACGGTTGGTGTGGACACCGGTAATGAAAGTGCCGTCGATCTTGACGTAGTCGACCGGCAGTTCGCGCAGGTAGTTGTGGCTGGCGAGGCCGGTACCGAAATCGTCGATGGAGAACTTGCAGCCGATGTTGCGAAAGGCGCGGACGAAGTCGGCGGCCTTGACCAGGTTGGTGATGGTGCCAGTCTCGGTGATCTCGAAGCAGATGCGGCTGGTGCCCACGCCGAATTCGGAAATCTGTTCCAGCAGGTATTCGAGGAAGGCGTCGTCGGTGACGCTGCTGCCGGAGAGGTTGATGGCGAGGAAGGGCACTTCCTTCTGCGCGTCCATAAGGCCGCTGACCCAGCGGAAGGCCTCGCGCACCACCCAGCGATCGACCAGGTTCATGAAGCCGTAACGCTCGGCGCTCTGGATGAACTCCTCCGGTGAACCAACCCGGCCATCGGCCCCGGTCAGGCCCAGCAGCAGCTCGTAATGCTTGCCCACCGGCTGCTGGCCGGTGACCGCCACCTGGACGATCGGCTGCGCGCGCAACACGAAGCGGTCGGTAGCGAGGGCCTGCTCGAGGCTGTCGCGGGTGCGCGTGCGGCCGATGCGGAACTCCCTGGCCAGGGACTGGTCGGGCTGGTAGCGCTGCACCCGGTTGCGACCGCTGGCCTTGGCCTGGCGCATCGCCCGGGTTGCGCTTTCGAGTATCTCGTCCACCGCGGGGCTGTACTCGAGAATCTGGGCGACGCCGATGGAGACAGTGAAGGTGACCTGTTCACCGTCGATATCCACACTGCTGTTCTCGATATCGCTGCGCACCTTCTCGGCAAACTGTTCCGCCGCGTCGGCGTCGCGATCGAGTAGCAGGATGGCGAAGCGGTCACCCTCGATACGGGCGGAGGAGATCTTCTTGCCGTGCAGCTGTGCCAGCAGGTGGCTGAACTCGACCAGCACCTCGTCGCCGTTGACCTGGTCGAAGACCTCGTTGACCAGGGCGAAGTTGTCGATGTCGAGGCACAGCACCGCGTGTTGGGAATCTTTCTGCCGGGCGTGGCGCAGGGCCCGGTCCATCTGGCCGAGGAAGGTCTCGCGGTTGATCAGCCGCGACAGGCTGTCGTGGTTGCGGCTGAAGCTGAGGGTTTCCTGGGCCTGTTCCAGGGTCTGGTAGAGGCTCTTGTCGACCACCGGCAACTGGTCTGCCGGCAGCGGTGGCTTGACCCCCTGGCTCAGCTTGCGCGCCAGCTGCACGGCGCTGAGGTCGGCCGCCTTCTGGCCGCGCTCGTTGACGAAGATGAAGCGGTCCCGGGCGGGGCTCATCCAGGCCAGCTGCATGCGGCGCTTCTTGCCGTCGCTGCCCAGGTAGGTGAGCCAGGCACCGGTATCGAGCTGCTCCACCCGGTTTACCCAGCGGCGCAGGCGCGGCAGTTCCTCTACCCGCGCCCGCAGGCGCTGGGGTGAATCCTCTTCCGCCCCGGCGTTCCCGGCGACCTCCGCGGCGACCACGTCCTGGTCGCCGGAGAGGATGCCGCGCAATTCCGCCAGCACCGGCTGGTACTGGACGCTGGTGGGCAGGCCGGCCGAGAGCTGCTGCTCGACCCACTCGATCAGGGTTTCCGCCTCCAGGCTGCGCTGCATGCGCAGGTCCTCGTTGCCTTCGCCGGACTGCTTGTCGAGCAGCCAGGTGGCGAGTTGGTCGATGGTCTTCAGGTGCTCGTCCCAGGCGGCGCTGTCGGCGCCGTCGCGCACGTGGATGAGCACCAGCAGGTCGCGCCAGCCGGACTCGACCATGTCGAGCAGTACCCGCGGCGCCGCGGGCGGGCGAATGCGCTGGTTGATGGCGGCGCTGACCGCCAGTCGCGCCTGGCGGACTTTCTCCTGGCCCTCCTGGATGTGCACCACCCGTTCGATGTTGCGCGACAGGGCCCGTTCCTGCTGTTCGCTCAGCCGGTCGATGTCCTCCAGGGCGCGGGAGAACACCGACTCGTCCTGTTCATAGTTGTCGACGATGCCGTCGACGATGTTCCCGATGCGCGACTCCAGCGCCCGGTTGGGGAAGTTGGCCGAGCTGGCGAGGTTCGCGAGGCGATCCACCACCGCGCGGGCGGCGTGGCCGGAGTCGACGAAGAAGCGGCTGTCGAGGAGGGCCAGCCGGGCCAGCGGGATCTGCAGGTTGGAGAGCGCGGGTTGCAGCTCGGTGGCCAGGTCGATATGCGAGCGTATGGTGCTGAACAGGTTGTCGACCATATCCAGCTGGTTGAGGCTGTCCATGGTCAGGCCGCTGCTGTCGCGCAGCGCGCCGATCTGTTCGCGGTGCTGGGCCAGGTAGTCGCGCACCGAGGCCGCGTCGCGCAGTTGCTGGCGCTGCTGCTGGTCCCGCTGCAGGTTGAGCAGGGCAGCGGCGATGGTGGTTGCGTCGGCGAGCCGCGACTGGTCCAGCTCGCTGCTGGGAACCGTGGCGCCGTCCCAGGTGCCGCTCAGCGGCACCCCGGAGGCGATGTCCTCGCTCCTGGCCAGGCCCTGCACTTCGCGGTGAAAACTCAGCGCGTCGACCACCGATTGGTAGACATTGAAATTGCGGATGCCGGCACCGAGCCGGGCGGCTAGACCGCGGGCCGCGCTGGCCTCCTGCTCGACAACCGGCGCTGGGGCGGGCGGGGGCGGTGGCGGTGGTGGCGGTGGCGGGGCCGCTTCGATCGGCGGCTGGCCCGCCAGGCCCTTGGCTGCATTGCGCTGGGCTTTCTTCAGCAGCGAACCCTTGGTGCGAATCTGGGTCTCCAGCTCCGGCTCCAGGCCGGCTTCCGCCAGACTGCTGTTGAGGCTGGTGTAAAAGTTGGCGAGCGGGCGGATCAGGTGCTGGGAAAAGTATTCGTAGACTACCGGGGCCGCCTCCGAGGCGACCTCCACCGGCTCGATGGCCAGCTGGAAGGCGCGGCACAGCTGGCGGGCGTGTACCGGCACGCGGACCTTCAGCGGGTCGGCGTCGAGCAGCCGGGCCACGCGGATGGTCAGGGCCTCGAGGTCGATGCGGTAGAGTTCCTCGGCCAGCGCCACGGTGCGGTTGAAGGCCAGGTGACCCTCGAACTCGTCGAGGTCGACCAGGTCGAGCTCCTCGGCGCGCTCGATCTCCTCCTGCCAGAAGTCGTCCTCGCCGGCCTGCGGCAGCATCGACTGGAAGTACTGCTCGACCTTCTGCAGCAGCATGTCGCAGATGGCGTCGCGGTTGCCGCCGATGCCCACCGCCGCGTTGTAGACATTGTTGGCGCCTTCCTCGCGCGGCTTTATCCGCTGGCCGAGCGTGCGCAGGTCCTCGTAGATGGCATCGATGGCGACCGGCAGCAGGGCCTCGAGCTGTTGTATGGCGCTCTGGTGGAAGTTGCGCAGGAGGCGGGTATATTCTACCGATGAGGCGCTCAGGCTGGACGGGCGGATCGCCGGCGGCGGGGTGCGCAGCAGCATCTCGCGCCAGCCGTCGGCGAGCTCGCTCGCCGGGTAGCGGGTGTTCAGCAGCACCCTGCCATCGTTGATGCTGGCGATGGTCACCGGCAGCTCGGCGAGCCCGGACTGCTGGGTGAGGTTGAGCTGGGCGTGCATGCCCTGCTGCAGGCGGACCCGGCCGCTGGAACTGGTGCCGGCGAGCAGCTTCACCCGCACCAGCTGGAACTGGAACTCGTCGTCGACGCTGCAGTCGCCAGCGAGTTTCGCTCCGTCGTCCAGCACCAGCAGTGCGGGCTGTTCCTTCAGTTTGGACTGGCTGCGAAACATCGATGAGTTGCTGCGATTCCTCTCGGCCAGCGGTATTGCCGGGTGCCGACGATTGCAGCGAGTATAGCCGCATTACCCCGGCTGGAAAATGCCGGCCGCCGCGGCGCCGACTTGTGGCGCCCCGGCTATTTACCTAAGATGCCACGCGGCGCTTTCGAGCGGCCCGCTGAATACTAAAAGGGATAATCAAAATGAACCAGGAATCACTGCCCGTTCTCGCCATTCTCGGTGGCACCGGCGACCTCGGCACCGGTCTCGCCCAGCGCTGGGCCCAGTCCGGCTACCGGGTGATCATCGGCTCGCGGACACTGGAAAAAGCCCAGGCGGCGGTCGCCGACCTGCAGGAAGTCATGGCCGAGCGCGGCGTAGGCGCGGTCTCGGTCGAGGCCATGGACAATCTGGCTGCGGCCGAGGCGGCGGATATCGTCACCCTCACGGTGCCCTTCAGTCACCAGGCGAGCACGCTGGAGGCGGTAAAGCCGGCCCTGGCCGGCAAGATACTGGTCGATGTCACCGTGCCCCTGGTGCCGCCGAAGGTCGCCCGGGTACAACTGCCCGAGGGCGGCAGTGCCGGCCAGATCGCCCAGGCGCTGCTGGGTGAAGAGGTGCGCGTGGTCTCCGCCTTCCAGAACGTGCCGGCGGCGGCGCTGCAGGAAGTCGGCCCGCCGGATTGCGACGTGCTGGTGTGCGGCAATAACCGCGAGGCGCGCGAGGCGGTGATCACCCTGGTCGAGGCGGCGGGCATGCGCGGCTTCCACGCCGGCATGATCAACAATGCCGCGGCGGCGGAGGCGCTGACCTCGGTGCTGATCGTCATCAACAAGCAGTACAACTGCCACGCCGGGATCCGTATCTCCGGGCTCGGCGAAGACCACTGATCCAGTAAGCCCCCCGGTGGCTGGCGCTGTGCAAATCTTCCCGCTGCGGGACTTCCCGCTGGTGGCGCCCGGCGACGACCTCGCCGCGCTGCTCCTCGCTGCCCTGGCCGACAACGGCCTCGGCCTGGAGGCGGGCGACGTGCTGGTCATCGCACAGAAGATCGTCTCCAAGGCGGAAAACCGCTACGCCCGGCTGGCCGAGGTCGAGCCCGGCGAGCGGGCCCGCGACATCGCCCGGCAGGCCGACAAGGACCCGCGCCTGGTGCAGCTGATCCTCGACGAGAGCCGCGAGGTGCTGCGGGTGCGCCCGGGTGTCATCATCGTCGAGCATCGCAATGGCTACGTGCACGCCAATGCCGGCATCGACCGCTCGAATATCCACAGCGACCCGGCGGACCCGCGGGTGCTGCTGCTGCCGGAAGACCCGGATCGCTCCGCCGCCGCCCTGCGCGAGGCTATCGGCGCGGCTGCCGGTGTGCGCCCGCAGATCATCATCAATGACAGCGCGGGTCGCGCCTGGCGGGTGGGCACGGTGGGTATCGCCATCGGCAGCGCCGGGCTGGCCCCGGTGTGGGACCAGGTCGGCGAGCACGACCTCTTCGGCAACCGCCTGGAGGTGACCATGCCCGCCGTGGCCGACGAACTGGCCGCCGCCGCCTCCCTGGTCATGGGCCAGGCGGCCCAGGGCTGCCCCGCAGTGCTGGTGCGCGGCGCCGCGCTGCCCGCGTCGGAAGAGGGCTCCGCAGCCCTGTTGCGGCCGCGCGAGATGGACATGTTCCGCTGATGCCGGGTGGTGAGCACAGCGTACTGGCGATTTCCGGCGGGGTCGGTGGGGCCAAGCTGTCCCTCGGGCTCAACAACGTACTGCCCCCCGGGCGCTTGCAGGTGCTGGCCAATACCGGCGATGACTTCGAGCACCTCGGGCTGAGCATCTGCCCGGATATCGACACACTTTTATATACCCTCTCGGGCCGCGCCAACCGCACCCAGGGCTGGGGCCTGGAGGGCGAGAGCTGGAACGTGATGGCCGCGCTCGGGGAACTGGGCGGCGAGACCTGGTTCCAGCTCGGCGACCGCGACATCGCCACCCACCTCTGGCGCAGCAGCCAGCTGGCGGCGGGGCAGAGCCTGTCGCAGGTGACCGCCGCGCTGGCCCGGCGCTTCGGCCTGGCGACGCCCATCCACCCGATGAGCGATGCGCCGGTGCGCACGGTGGTGAGCAGCGACGAGGGCGAGCTGCCCTTCCAGCACTATTTCGTCCGCCGCCGCTGCGAGCCCCGGGTCAGCGGCTTTCGCTTCGAGGGCATCGCCGCGGCGCGGCCGACAGCCCCAGTGGCGGCGCTGCTGGGCGAGCCGCTGGAAAAAATCGTCATCTGCCCCTCCAACCCCTTTGTCAGCGTCGACCCGGTCCTGCAGGTTCCGGGTATCTGGCAGGCCCTGCGCGACAACCCGGCGCCGGTGGTGGCGGTGGCGCCGATCGTCGCCGGCATGGCCATCAAGGGGCCGGCGGCGAAGATGATGCAGGAACTGGCCATGCCGGTGACTGCCCTCGCTGTGGCGCAGCACTACCAGCAGCGCTACCCCGGCCTGATTGACTATTTCGTGATCGATGACTCTGACGCTACACTGGCGCAGGATATCGAAAAGCTTGGCCTGCGCTGCGTGGTAACGGCGACTGTAATGCAAACCCAAAACGATAAAGAACAGCTGGCGCGTACCTGCCTGGCGCTGGAGGAGTTATGACGCGGACCCGGGCACTGGTGGCCTTGAAACCGGTGACGGAGGGCAAGAGCCGCCTGGCGGCGGTGCTGTCTGCCCCCCAGCGACGGGCGCTGGTGCTGGCCATGGCCAATGACGTCCTGCACTGCCTGGCGCAATCCGCGCGCGTCGATTCGGTGACCCTGCTTTCCTCGGGCGCCGAGGCGCGCGAGCTGGCGGCGCGCCACGAGGTCGGGTTTATCGACGAGAGCAGCCTGCCGGTGCTGGAGCTGAATGCGCTGCTGGCGGCAGCGGTGGACCAGCTCTGCGGGCCCGGCGACCGGGTACTGGTCCTGCACGCCGACCTGCCCGCCCTGCGGGCAGCGGATATCGACAGCGTGCTCGCCTGCGCCGATGCCGGCCTGGTGATCGGCGGCGACAAGTCCGGCCGCGGCACCAACCTGCTGGCTTTCGACGGCGGCAGGCCGCCGCAGTTCCACTTCGGCCCGGACAGTTTCGCCCGCCACCGGCGCTGGGCCGCGGAGGCCGGCCTGGCCTGCACTGCCCTCGAGCGCGAGGGGCTGGCGCTGGACGTGGACGATGCCCGCGACCTCGAGCAACTCGCCGGGCTGGCGCATCTCGGCGCCCATACCCGCGCGCTCATCAACGAACTGGGCCTCGCGCAGCCCCGCACTGACGACAAGCTGCAGCGCTTGCGCGACACACTTGTCGGGAGTGGCGAACTGCTCGAGGACAGCGCGGCCCTGGCGCTGGCGGAGATCGACGATACCGCCGCCCTCGTCGGTCTCGCCGGCGAACTGCGTGACCGCGGCCACGGCGCGGTGCTCACCTACTCGCGCAAGGTCTTCATCCCGCTCACCCACCTGTGCCGGGACGTCTGCCACTACTGCACCTTCGCCCGCACGCCCAAGCGTATCGGGCAGGCCTACATGCCGGTGGAAGAGGTGCTCGAACTGTGCCGCCAGGGCGCGGCCCAGGGCTGCCAGGAAGCCCTCTTCACCCTCGGCGAGAAACCCGAGCTGCGCTACTCAACCGCGCGCAAGGCCCTGGAAGAGATGGGCTATGCCAGCACCCTCGAATACGTGCGCGATGTCGCCGCGCGGGTGCTGAAGGAAACCGGGCTGCTGCCGCATATCAACGCCGGCTGCATGACGGCGGATGAAATCGCCATGCTGCGCCCGGTCAGCGCCTCCATGGGCATCATGCTCGAGTCCGCCTCCGAGCGCCTGTGCGAGAAGGGCATGCCCCACTACGGCTCGCCGGACAAGCAGCCGGCGGTGCGCCTGGCGACCATCGAGCGCGCCGGCGAAGCCGCCGTGCCCTTTACCTCCGGCATCCTCATCGGCATTGGCGAGACCCGTCGCGAGCGCATCGAGGCCCTGCTCGCCCTGCGCGCCAGCCACCTGCGCCACGGTCACCTGCAGGAAGTCATCGTGCAGAACTTCCGCGCCAAGCCGGGCACCCTGATGGCCAGCGCCCCCGAGCCCGATCTCGAGGAACTGCTCTGGACCATCGCCGTGGCCCGGCTCATCTTCGGCGCGCAGATGAACATCCAGGCGCCGCCCAACCTCAGCCCGGGGGTGCTCGAGCGCCTCGTCGCCGCCGGCATCAACGACTGGGGCGGCGTCTCGCCGCTGACCCCGGACCACGTCAACCCGGAAGCCCCCTGGCCCCACCTCGAACAGCTGGCGCGGGAAACCGCCGCCGCCGGCAAGTTCCTCGACCAGCGCCTGACCATCTACCCGGCCTACGCGAATCAGCCGCAGCGCTGGCTGGACCCGGCCGTGCGCGGCGCAGTACTCGCCCACAGCGACGCCAGCGGCTACGCCCGCCGCGACAGCTGGGTGCCGGGGGAGGGCATTCCCGTGCCGGCCCTGGAAGCGGCCCTGCTGGGCGGGGTTGCCGCCAACGAGGACATCGCGCAGGACCTGCGGCAGATCGTCGCGCGCTGCGAGCGCGGCGACCCGCTGGCGGACAGCGACGTCGAACGCCTGTTCAGTGTGCGCGGCCCCGAGTTCGCCTGGCTGGCGGCCCAGGCCGACCGCCTGCGGCTGGAGGTGAACGGCGACAGCGTCAGCTACGTGGTCAACCGCAACATCAACTACACCAACGTCTGCTACTTCAAGTGCCAGTTCTGCGCCTTTTCCAAGGGCAAGCTGAGCGAGAACCTGCGCGGCCGGCCCTACGACATCAGCGGCGAGGAAATCGCCCGCCGCTGCAGCGAGGCCTGGGAGCGGGGCGCGACCGAAGTGTGCATGCAGGGCGGCATCCACCCCGACTACACCGGCCAGACCTACATCGACATCCTGCGCACCGTGCGCGCGGCGACACCGGCCATGCACATCCACGCCTTCTCGCCGCTGGAAGTCTGGCAGGGCGCCCAGACCCTGGGCATCTCCCTCGACGAATTCCTGGCGCGGCTCAAGGCCGCGGGACTCGACACCCTGCCCGGCACCGCCGCCGAGGTGCTGCACGACGAAGTGCGCGCCACCCTGTGCCCGGACAAACTCGACACCGGCCAGTGGCTGGAGGTCATGGAGGCCGCCCATCGCGCCGGCTTCCGCACCACCGCCACGGTGATGTACGGCCACATCGAAGCGCCGCGCCACTGGGCGCGCCATCTCCTGCAGCTGCGCGAGCTGCAGCAGCGCACCGGCGGTTTCACCGAGTTCGTGCCGCTGCCCTTCGTGCACATGGAAGCGCCGATGTACCTCAAGGGCAATGCCCGCCGCGGCCCCACCTTCCGCGAGGCGGTGCTCATGCACTCGGTAGCGCGGCTGGTCTTCCACGGCCTGATCGACAATATCCAGACGTCCTGGGTGAAGATGGGCGGGGAGGGCGTCGCCGCCTGCCTCAACGCGGGCGCCAATGATCTCGGCGGCACGCTGATGAACGAGTCCATCACCCGCGCCGCGGGCTCGGAACACGGCCAGGAGTGGCCGCCCGCGCACATGGAGGAGGTCATCCGCGATCTCGGCCGCGTGCCGCGCATGCGCAATACCCGTTACGGCGATGTCGCGCCGGAGCGCCGCATGGCGGCGTTCAATGCGGCGCCGCTCATGGAGCCGGAGAACCAGTCAGCCGGCAAGTTGCAGCGTATCAAGCTGATCGATGCGCTCGCCGCTGACCCGCGGGACCTGTTCCTGCCTTTTGCGCACGTTTTTCCACTGGCAGCTTGCGATTAAAAGCTCAAGGGTTCGAGAACTCCCAGAGAGAGGCTCGTGCAGCAACATCACCCTCACCGGGACATCCGAGGACATGGATGTCCGAGGTTGAGCTGCCATGGATGGCGCTTTTGCGGTTTTCGGGAAGCCCTTTAACGTATTCAGTCCTGCCGCAGTGCCAGAACTGATTTTCGACCTTGAAACCTGGTGTTGTTTCCCTACGCCAGAATTTGCCAGATACCGACCGCGATAAACGCAATTGCCGCAACAACGTGAGCCAGTTTCAGCGGGATTTTCTGCATCAGGTAGTCCCCTGCGAAGACGACCGGAACGTTTGCCGCCAGCATGCCGAGCGTTGTGCCGACCGTCACCCAGAGCACATCGCTGAACTGCGCACCGAGCAGCACCGTGGCGATCTGCGTCTTGTCGCCGATTTCGGCGAAGAAGAACAGCACCGTGGTGGCGACGAAAGCACCGTAGCGCTCGATGGCCGAGTCGTCGCTGTCGTCCTTGTCGGGGATCAGCAGCCACAGGCCGAGGGCGATGAAACTGCCGCCGATCAGCCACTGGCCGATGGCGCTTTGCAGGTACTGGCTGATCCAGTCGCCGAGCCAGGCGGAGACCCCGTGGTTGATCAGCGTGGCGACGAGGATGCCGGCGATGATCGCCCACTTGTTGCGGAAGCGGGTGGCCAGGAACAGCGAGAGCAACTGCGTCTTGTCGCCGATCTCCGCGAGGGCGACGGTGAGGGTGGAGGTGAGAAAGGCTTCCATAAAATCCAGTTCGGTTGGCCGCGCGGTGTATCGCCAGTGGCGCAGCGGTTATAGTGGCCCGGGTCCGGCGCAGCCGCCGGGCACGGGTTAAGTGAGAATGCGGGAGTCCCCTATGAGCGAAGCCGCGCAGACGGCGCAGATAAAACTGGAGCCAAGTTGGCTGGCGCAGCTCGCCCCTGAGTTCGAGCAGCCCTATATGCGGGAGCTGCGCGCGTTCCTGCAGGCGGAGAAACAGCAGGGCCGGCGTATTTTCCCTGCCGGCAGCGAATATTTCAACGCTTTCGAGCACACGCCGCTGGCGGCGGTGAAGGTGGTCATCCTCGGCCAGGATCCCTACCACGGCCCCGGCCAGGCCCATGGGCTGTGCTTTTCGGTGCGTCCCGGTGTCGCCATCCCCCCCTCGCTGCAGAACATCTACAAGGAGATCCACGCCGAGCTCGGCCTGCCGATTCCCGCCCACGGCTGCCTCACCAGCTGGGCCGACCAGGGCGTGTTGCTGCTCAACAGTGTGCTCACGGTGCAGGCCGGGCAGGCGGCGTCGCACCAGGGCAGGGGCTGGGAGACTTTTACCGACCGGGTGATCGACGTCATCAACCGCGAGTGCGAGGCGGTGGTGTTCATGCTCTGGGGCGCCTATGCCCAGCGCAAGGGGGCTATCATAGACAGTGAACGCCACTGTGTGCTGAAGGCGCCGCACCCCTCGCCGCTGTCCGCCCATCGCGGATTTTTTGGCTGCGGGCATTTCAGCAGTGCCAATGAATACCTTGTAGCGCGGGGGCGGGGAGCGATAGATTGGGCGGTGCCCGAAATACGCTGAGCCTCCAGAGCAAAATAAATATACCTGACGGAAGGACGCTGACATGGAATTGCCGCCAGACGTGGTCGCCGAAATCAAGGCAAACAGGACGGTAAACGCGGTGAAGCTGCTGCGGGAACAGGAGGGTATCGGCCTCAGGGAGGCCAAGGAACGTGTCGATGCCTATGCCTCCCAGCTCGCCACCTCCCCGGGCCAGCGGATTCCACAAACCGACACCGGGATTGGCCGCATCGTCATACTGATTATCGGCGTCAGCCTGATCTATGCGCTATACAGGTATTTCTCCTGATTGGCTGGTGATCTGAAACGCAGGGCAGGCATGCCGCGACAAAGACGGTACGGACAGCTCCCGCAGGGTTCCTCCTGATGTTGAGCTTGAACAAAGAACTGGCGATGTTGTTTCGTGCGGCCCTGCTCGCCTGGGTCGTCCACTACGCGCTGATTGGCGCCGGCCTCGACAGCGCGGGGCTCAATCTGCCGCTCCTGCTCTCGGGCGCGCTGACCGCTGGCAGCCTTTTCCTGCTGGCCATCACCAGCAGGGCCCGCCGCGGCCTGCTGCTCCTGGTACTGACGCCCTACCTTTGCGTGCATTACCTGATGATCCAGCTGGAAGCCTGGGTATTCCAGCTGGGCAGCATCGGTCCGGGTATGGCGCTGGGCTTGCTGTTACTGTCGCTGGGACTGGTTGCACCCTTCTGCGTGGCCGGTTACTTCCCCGGTACGGCGCGGCCAATTGAGCAGCGCGACAGTTTCCGCCTCGGCTGGAGTGCGCCGGTGCGCATCGTGTTGGGCGCGACCCTGTTTCCACTGCTCTACTTTCTCGCCGGCGCCACCATCCTGCCCTTCGTCAGGGTGTTCTACGCGGACCTGATCCCCCCGATCCATGAGTTGATGCTGTGGCAGTGGCTGCGGGGCCTGGTGTTTACCCTGGCGAGCCTGCCGTTGATACTGTGCTTCAGGGGCGGTGTCCGCCAGGCAGCGCTGGTTTTGGCCACGGTGTTTCCGCTACTCGGTGGCATCGCGCCCCTGCTGCTGCCCAACCCGCTGCTGCCCGCAGAGGTGAGGCTGGTGCACGCTGTGGAGATCGCCGCTTCCTACATCGCCTACGGAGCTCTGCTGGCTTACCTCCTCTACCCCCTGAACGGCCGGTCTACCAGCGGGCGGTGAGCCCGAACCCGCACCGGCAGAAAACAAACCTACAAAACCCAGGAGAAAAATAAGTGATCATCAACATCTGTTTCGGCACCAACGACCTGGAAAAGGCCGGTAAATTCTACGACGCCATTACCGCCGAGCTGGGTTGTGGCCGTACCAACACCACCGAGAAGGCAATTTTCTGGTCCAACCCCGGCGTTGGTATCGGCTTCGCCGTCACCAAGCCCTACGACGGCAACCCGGCCCGCTACGGCAACGGCGTGATGGCCACCATCGGCGCCAGTGACCGGGCACAGGTGGACCGTATCCACGCGGCCGCCATGGCCAATGGCGGCAGCGACGAGGGCGCTCCCGGCGAGCGCGCCAATGGTTACTACTGCGCCTACTGGCGCGACCCCGATGGCAACAAGATGAACGCGGTGGCGCTGGGCTGAGTGCCCGGCACTCTCCCGCTGCAGTCCAGCGCGGTCGCAAGGCGAAGCAAGCCCGTGTCCCTGCCGGCTCTGGCCGGCGGGGGCGAGGGCTGGCGCCTCAGGTGCCGAGGAAGGCGAACTTGAGGGCGAAGATCACCGCCACCACGTAGACCGCCAGCGGGCATTGCCGGGTGCGCCCGGCAATCAGCGCGGTCACTGCGTAGCAGATGAAGCCGATGCCGATGCCGTTGGCGATGGAGTAGGTGAGCGGCATGGCGATCGCGGTCACCAGCGCCGGGGCGCTCTGGGTGACGTCGTTCCAGTCGAGCTTTTCCAGCGCCCGGGCCATCAGGCAGGCGACGAACAGCAGCGCGGCCCCCGAGGCGTAGGCGGGAATGCTCTGGGCCAGCGGCGCGATGAACAGGCAGAGGATGAACAGCACCGCAGTGGTGATGGCGGCGAGGCCGGTGCGCGCACCGGTGGCGACACCCGCCGCGCTCTCGATGTAACTGGTGGTGGATGAGGTGCCGAACAGCGCGCCGATCGTGGTGGCGCCGGAATCCGCCAGCAGCGCCTTGCGCAGGCGCGGCAGGCGGCCCTGTTCGTCGAGCATGTCGGCGCGGGTGGCGACCCCGACCAGGGTGCCGGCGGTGTCGAATACGTCCACCAGCAGCAGGGTCAGCACCACGGTGATCATCGACCACTCGAACACACTGTCAAGATCCAGCTGCATGAACACCGGGGCGAGCGAGGGCGGCATGGAGGTGATGCCCTTGAACTCCGCGACGCCGAATATCCAGCCCACCGCGGTAACCGCCAGCATGCCGATGACCACGGCGCCGATCACCCCGCGGTGACTGAGGGCGGCGATCAGCACGAAACCGAGCAGCAGCAGGATGGCCGGTGGCTCGGTGAGGTCGCCGAGCCTGACCAGGGTGGCCGGGTCGTCGACCACCACGCCGCCGCCGGTGAGGGCGATGATGGCGAGGAAGAAGCCGATGCCGGCGGAGATGCCCAGCTTCAGCGAGCGCGGAATGGCGTTGATCAGCCACTCGCGGATCGGCAGCACGCTGAGAATGATGAAGATGATCCCCGAGACGAACACCGCGCCCAGCGCGCTCTGCCAGCTGGTGCCCATGCCGAGCACGATGCCGAAGGTGAAGTAGGCGTTCTGGCCCATGCCCGGGGCCTGGGCGATGGGGTAGTTGGCCAGGGCGCCCATGATGAAGGAGCCCACCGCCGCGGCCAGGCAGGTGGCGACGAACACCGCGCCGAAGTCCATGCCGGTCTTGGAGAGAATCGCCGGGTTGACCACGGTGATATAGGCCATGGCCATGAAGGTGGTGAGGCCGCCGAGCAGTTCCCGCTGGATATTGCTGCCGTGCTCGGTGAGCCCGAACCAGTTGTCCAGCTTGCGCGCCAGTGCGCCGTTGGGGGGGCTGACTTCCTGCGCTTCTATCGACATGCGTTCACCAGGTTGGCTGTGTGTTGTTGGGCTGCGCGGTACAGGGCGCTTTCATCGAGCCCGATAATGGCGCCGTCGCGCACCCGCCACTCGCCGTTGATCATGACATCGCGGGCGGTGATCGGCTCGCCGCATATTACAGGTGCCCACTGCGGCTGCCAGAGGCCGCCGAAACGCGGCGCCCGGATATCATAGAGCACGATGTCGGCCAGTTTACCCGGCGCGAGTTCGCCGAGCTCATGGTAACCCAGAATGTGCGCGCCGCCGCGGGTGGCCCAGTCGGCGACCTGTTCGACACTGGTGGCAGCGGGGCCGCCGACGGCGCGGTGGATCATCCAGGCCAGCAGCATCTCGGAGACCATGCTGCCGCTCTCGGCGGAGGCGGAACCGTCGACGCCGAGGGAGACCGGCACCCGCACCGCGTCCATTTCCGGCGCCCGGGCGACACCCGAGCCGAGCCGCGCGTTGGAGGTGGGGCAGTGGGCGATGCCGGTGCCGGTGGCGCGCAGTTTTTCCAGCCCGGCGTCGTCGACGTGGACCAGGTGGGCGAACCACACATCCTCGCCCAGCCAGCCGACATCCTCCATGTAGTCGATGGCGCCCATGCCCTGTTTCTCCAGCGCTACCTGCTGGTCGAAGCCGACCTCGAGCAGGTGGCTGTGGCGGCGCAGGCCGTACTCGCGGGCGAACTCCGCCAGCAACAGCAATTCCTCGCGGCTGGCGGCGTGGATGACCGAGGTTGGCGCCACGGCGATTTTCAGCATGGCGTCGGCGGCCGGGTCGTGGCAGTCGTGCACCAGCTGCTGCAGGCGCTTGAGGCGCTGGTCGGTGCTCTCCGGCTGCAGCGCGCTCGCGGCGAGGCCCGGGTGGCTGCCCTCGCGGGAGCCGCCGCCGCGGCACAGCACCAGGCGCATGCCGAGATCCGCCGCCGCCTGGACGATGGCCTGCTCGATCTCCGGGCTGGTGCCGGCGTGGTAGAGGTAGTGGTGGTCGGCGCAGGTGGTGCAGCCGCTGCGCAGCAGCTCGCTGAGACCGACCTTCGCCGCGCAGTACATGCTCTCGGCGTCGATATGGGGCCAGGCCCGGTAGGGCACCTCCGCCAGCCAGGGGCCGAGGGCCTTGTCGATCCCCCCGGGCACGCCCTTGAGCAGGCTCTGGAACAGGTGATGGTGAGTGTTCACCAGGCCGGGGAAGGCGACGCAACCCGAGGCATCGACGATCGCCGCCGCGGGATCACTGCAGCGCAGGTCCGCGCCGATAGCCGCGATGCGCTTGTCGCGGATATGAATGTCGGCCCGCTCGCCGCTGTGCAGCAGGGCGTTGCGGATCAGGGTTTCGGCAGGTGCTGTACCGCTCAATTTTCGTCCTCTTTGACAAGTTGTGCCGGTGGGGTGGCAAGGGTGACGCCCTGGCGCTCCAGTTCGCGGGCGGCGCGCAGGCAGAGGTCCTCGCGCCAGGGGGGCGCTACCAGTTGTACGCCGATCGGCAGCTGGCTGGCAGCCGACAGCAGCGGCACCGAGACCACCGGCAGGCCGATGGCGGAGAAGGGCTGGGTAAACAGCCCGAGGTTGGGTCGCAGCAACTGCTCCTCGCCGCGCACCTTGAGCGTGCGGGTACCCACCAGCGGCGCCGTGCAGGGTGTGGCCGGGGCGATGATCAGGTCGACCTCGCGAAAGGTCTCGAGCATCTGCTCAAGCCACCAGCGGCGCACCGCCTGGGCGCGCACGTACCACTGGGCGGGCCACAGGCAGCCGGCGAGGAAGCGCTCGCGGGTGTCGCGGTCGAAGTCCTGCGGCCGCTGGCGCAGGCGATCGACATGCAGGGCCGCGCCCTCGGCATTGGTGATGAGGTAGGCGGCGGAGCGGCCGGCGTCGGCGCCTTCCAGCGCCAGTGTCTGCCGCGCGCCGAGGGCGCTGGCCACTGTGGCCACCGCCGCCTCCGCCTCGGGGAAGTCGCTGCAGTCGAAATAGCCCCCGGCGAGACCGATACGCAGTCCCTCGATGCCGTGTTCCAGCCCGGGCAGGGTCGGCGCCGGCGCCAGCCGGGCGCAGGCCGGGTCGCCGCCGTCGAAGCCCTGCAGGCAGTCGTAGGCCAGGGCGAGGTCGGTGCTGTTGCGCGCCAGTGGCCCGAGGTGATCGAGACTGTCGCTGAAGGGGTAGCTGCCGCTGCGCGGCAGGCGGCCGTAGGTCGGCTTGAGGCCGAACAGGCCGCAGAGGGAGGCCGGTACGCGAATCGAGCCGTTGGTGTCGGAGCCGAGGGAAATCGGCGCCAGCCCCGCGGCGGTCGCGCTGCCCGAGCCGGAGGAGGAGCCGCCGCTCATGCGCGCGCTGTCCCAGGGGTTGCGGCAGGCGCCGTAGTGCTCGTTCTCGCCGGTGAAGTCATAGGCATATTCGCCCATCGCCAAAGCCCCCACCAGGATGGCGCCGGCGGCTTCCAGCCGTTGTATCAGGACGGCGTCATGGGTGGCGGGAGGGTCGTCGCGCTTGATCCTGCTGCCGGCCAGGGTGACCACGCCGGCGATATCGTAGAGGTTCTTCGCCGCGAAGGGCACGCCGGCCAGCGGGCCCACCGGGACGCCCGCCGCGATCTGCGCGTCGAGGGCGGCGGCCCGCTGCCGCGCCCGCCCGGCGAGTACTTCGCTGAAACAGTTGAGCTGCGGGTTGTGCCTGGCGATGCGCTGCAGTGTCGCCTCGACCACCGCGGCGGCGGGGACCTCGCCGCGGCCGACCGCGCCGCCGATCGCCGCCGCGGGCATGAAGGCGTACTCAGTCATCGCCGGCTTCCGCCAGCGCCACCAGGTCGAAGACCGCGGCCAGGTGCTCGGCGCTTAGCGGCGCGGCGTCGAGTCGTTGCGCCATGGCGGCGGCTACCCGCAGATGGGTCAGTACCCCCGCCTGGTATGGCGCGGGGATCTCGATGCCGGCGGCGCGCGCCAGTGCCAGCAAATCCTGTTGGTCGAGGGTTTCGCCCACGGCTCACTCCTGTTGCATTGGCGCTTGTACGCCTTGCCTGCCTGCGCCGGGCACAGGCGGCGGCGCGGATGGCGACAGGGCCGGTATTGCGGTGACAGCTGCTTGCATCCTGTGTCTTACCATCGGGTTATGTTTTGGCCGGGTGAGCCCGTTGGAGAGCAAGTTACGTGCCACTGGCAAAAAGCCCGGGAAATAGCTGCACTTTTCCTTTTTTGCACCTGTTAATCGCACTATAAAAGTGCGGCGCGCACAAAAAGTTATCCATTTGATCAGGAATTCAATCCGCTGGCCGGTAGTTGGCGTGCCAGTGGCGGGCGATGTCGCTGCGGCGGCAGACCCAGACCTTCTCGCGCGCCTGCACGTAGTCGAGGAAGCGCTGCAGTGCGGCGAAACGCGCGGGGCGCCCGACCAGCCGGCAGTGCAGGCCGATATTGAGCAGTTTCGGCGTGCTCGCCCCCTCGGCGTAGAGTACGTCGAAGGCGTCCTTCAGGTAGCTGAAAAACTGCTCGCCGCTGTTGAAACCCTGGGGTGAGGCGAAGCGCATGTCGTTGGTGTCCAGGGTGTAGGGAATCACCAGGTGCGGCCCCGCGGGGCCCTCGACCCAGTAGGGCAGGTCGTCGGCATAGGAGTCCGAGTCATAGAGAAATTCGCCCTCCTCGAGTACCAGGCGGCGGGTGTTGGGGCTGTCGCGGCCGGTGTACCAGCCCAGCGGGCGGGCGCCGGTGAGTTCGCCGTGCAGGCGAATGGCCTCGCGGATATGCGCGCGCTCTTCGGCTTCGGGCACCTGCTGGTAGCTGATCCAGCGCAGGCCGTGACAGGCGATCTCCCAGTCCGCTTCGAGCATCGCCGCCACCGCCTCGGGGTTGCGCGCCAGGGCGCTGGTCACGCCGAACACGGTGACCGGCAGGCCGCGCCCGGTGAACAGGCGCTGCAGGCGCCAGAAGCCGGCGCGGCTGCCGTACTCGTAGATCGACTCCATGCTCATATGCCGGTCGTTGAAGGCCTGGGCGCCGATGATTTCCGAGAGAAATACCTCCGAAGCGGGATCGCCGTGGAGCACGCAGTTCTCCCCGCCCTCCTCGTAGTTGATGACGAACTGGACGGCAATGCGCGCGTTGCCGGGCAGGGCGAAGCGGGGAGGCCGGCGGCCGTAGCCGATCAGGTCGCGGGGGTAGGCGGGGTCTTGGCTCAAGGGTCTGGCTCCGGGTAGTGACGCAGGCTGTGGTGTCGACAGGGGCTTTTATGTCTTCACCGGCTCGTGTCGGCACAGGCTCATGTTGGTACCGGCTTATGTCGGTACCGGCTTACAGCAAGGAGTGTACCAGTGCTATCGCCACAAGCGTTGCAAGTGCTTTGCTGCAGGGTACCTGCATCAGTCGCACCGAGCTGGGGCGGGCGCGGCGGAAAACCGCACTGACTTGGCGCAAAACTTGTCCATATGGACAAGTTTTCATGCGGGGCGCCGGGTGATAGAATCGCCGCAGCTGCCCGAAGCGCTTGTTTTATAGACCCTCCGGCGCCATGGCATGTTAATTGCTCTCACTGAGCGACTGTAGCGCATGGTAGCCGCCAGCCGACGCCGCCTGCGGGCGGTCGGGCCCCGGGCCTGCCATGCTGTACAGACCACGACGACAAGGTGATTGAACCCAGTGGATATTGATTCTCCAGGCGGTGGCGGGGTGGCCTTCACCGCGCCCCACGCCGATGTCGCGCGCATGGCCCACGGCCTGCTGCAGGACGGCGCCAGCGCCATTGACGCGATGGTTGCCGCCTCGGCGGCGATCGCCGTCTGCTACCCGCACATGAACAGCCTCGGCGGCGACGGCTTCTGGCTGGTCTGCCCGCCGCAGGGCGAGCCAATTGCCATCGACGCCTGTGGCTTTGCCGCGGCCGCCGCCGACCCGGCCTGGTACAGTGCCCGCGGTCACGCGGCGATTCCCTCGCGCGGCGGCGACGCCGCCCTGTGCCAGGCCGGCACCATTGACGGCTGGCGGGTGGCGCGGGAGCTGGCCGTCGAGCAGGGTCTCAGTGCATGGCCGCTGGCGCAGCTGCTGGCGCCGGCGGCGCGGATGGCCCGCGACGGTATCGTGGTCACCGCGACACTTACCGCCGCCTGCGAGAAGCTCGCCGGCGAGGGCTCGGGCAACGCCGCTTTCAGGGAACTGTTCCTGCCCGGCGGCAAGCCCCCGCAACCGGGGGAGACCCTGCGCAACCCGGCGCTGGGCGAGTTTCTCGAGCGGCTCGGCAACGAGGGCAGCGAAAGTTTTTATCGCGGGCCCCTGGCGGCCGAGGTCCAGGCCGCCCTCGCGGCGGAGGGCTCGCCGCTGGCCCCGGGCGACTTCAGCGACTATCGCGCCGCGCGGGTGCAAGCCCTGTGCACGCCCATCGAGGGCGCCCGGCTGTTCAACCTGCCGGCGCCGACCCAGGGTGTCGCCTCGCTGATGATCCTCGGCATCTACGACCGCCTGCGCCGGCGCCTGGCGCCGGCACGGGAGAGCGACCAGGTGCACTGCCTGGTGGAGGCGACCAAGCTCGCCTTTGAGCTGCGCGACCGGGAAGTCTGCGATCCCGCCCATCTCAGCGAGCGCTGGGACCACTTGCTGGACGCCGCGCAACTGGATGCGCTGGCCGCGACGGTCGAACTGGAACAGGCCACCGCCTGGCCGCGGCAGGCAAGGCACGGCGACACCGTGTGGATGGGCGCGCTGGACGCCAGGGGCTGGATGGTGAGCTTCATCCAGAGCGTCTACTGGGAGTTCGGCTCGGCCATCGCGCTGCCCGGCTTCGGCCTGGTCTGGAACAACCGCGGCCTGAGCTTTTCCCTCGACCCCGCCCACCCGAACCGCCTGCGGCCGCGCTGCAAGCCCTTCCACACCCTCAACCCGGCGGCGGCGATCGCCGAGGACGGGCGGCGTATCGTCTACGGCACCATGGGCGGCGAGGGCCAGCCGCAGACCCAGGCGGCGCTGTTCTCCCGCTACTTCTACGAGGGCTGGCCGCTGCAGCGCGCCATCGCCGAGCCGCGCTGGCTGCTCGGCCGCACCTGGGGCGACAGCGACAACGACCTCAAGCTGGAACACACGCTGTTTGCACGCATTGGCGAGGATCTCGCCGCCCGCGGTCACCGCCTCAAGGCAGTAGCCGACCAGAGCGAAATGATGGGCCACGCCGGGGCGATCTGCCGCTACCCGGACGGCCGCGTCGAGGCGGCCAGCGATCCGCGCAGCGACGGCGCCGCGCCGGGGGATGAATCCTGATGGAGTTGATCATGGAATGGTTGCCGGTGATCCTGGCGCTGCTCGCCACCGGCGCGGTGGCGGGCATCCTCGCCGGCCTGCTCGGGGTCGGCGGCGGCATCGTCATCGTGCCGGTGCTCTACCTGGTGTTCCAGTCCCTCGGCGTGTCCGCGGCCTCGGCGATGCTGGTCGCCACCGGCACCTCGCTGCTGACCATCATCCCCACCAGCATTTCCTCCGCCCGCGCCCACCACGGCCGGGGCAATGTCGACCTCGACCTGTTGCGCCTGTGGGGGCCGCCGATGGTACTGGCGGTGATCTGCGGCAGCTTCGTCGCGACCCGTGCCGGCGGCCTGGTGCTCACGCTGATCTTTGGCAGTGTCGCCATCCTCGTCGCCCTGAACATGCTGTTCCGGGCCAACGCGCCGGCAGTCTTCAACGCGCTGCCGAAACCGCCCGGGCAGGTGGCGATGGCCGGCGGCATCGGTTTCTTCTCGGTGATGATGGGTATCGGCGGCGGCACCCTCGGCGTGCCCACCATGACCCTGTGCAACGTGAGCACCCACCGCGCGGTCGGCACCGCCGCGGTGTTCGGCCTGCTGATCGCCGTGCCGGGAACCCTAGTGATGCTGTTCGGCGGCACCACCCCGGCGGATGCCCCGGCGGGCACCTTCGGCCTGGTCAACCTGCCCGGCTTCGCCGTGATCGTGCCGATGACCACCCTGATGGCGCCCCTCGGCGTGCGCCTCGGGGCGAAGCTCGACGGCGCCACCCTGAAGCGGGTGTTCGCGGTATTCCTGATCATCGTCGGCACGCGGATGCTGTGGCAGACTTTTTCCTGAAGCCGCCGGCGCGCGGTTGCGACTACGAGGCATACGACAAGCAATGAAAGGCCAGCTTCTGCAAACCGGCCCGGCCGAGGGCTTCTCGCCGCCCCAGCGCCTGCTCATGGGGCCCGGCCCGATCAACTGCGACCCGCGCGTCCTGCGCGCCATGTCGCAGCAGGTCATCGGCCAGTTCGACCCGGATATGACCCGCTGCATGAGCGAGACCATGCAGCTCTACCGCGGCGTGTTCTGCACGCAAAACCAGTGGACCTTCCTCGTCGACAGCACCTCCCGCGGCGGTATCGAGGCCTGCCTGGTGTCGCTGCTGGCGCCGGGTGACAAGGTACTGGTCGGCGATTTCGGCCGCTTCGGCGCCCTGTTGCGGGAGATCGCCGAGCGCTGCGGGGCGGTGGTGGAAACCGTCGCTGCCCCCTGGGGGGAGGTGCTGCGGCCGGAGCAGGTGGCCGAGGCCATCGACCGCTGCGGGCCGAAGCTGCTGGCCCTGGTGCAGGGCGACACCTCCACCACCATGTGCCAGCCGCTGGCGGAAATCGGCGCAATCTGCCGGGAAAAAGGCGTCCTGCTCTACTGCGACGCCACGGCTTCCATTGCCGGCAACACCCTGAAAGTCGACGACTGGCAGCTGGACGCGGTGAGCGTCGGCCTGCAGAAATGCATCGGCGGCCCCTCCGGCAGCGCGCCGCTGACCCTCGGCGAGGCGGCGGTGGCGGAAATCCGCAAGCGCCATCACGTGGAGGCGGGCATCCAGACCGCGCAGCACGTGGCGGGGGAGGGGCGGCGCATCAGCTCCAACTATTTCGACCTCGCCATGATCATGGATTACTGGGGCGAGGAGCGCCTCAACCACCACACCGAGGCGGCCAGCATGCTCTACTGCGCCCGCGAGTGCGCGCGCATCCTGCTGGCCGAGGGCATCGACGCGGCGGTCGAGCGCCACCGCATCAACGGCGCCGCCATGGCGGCGGGGCTGGCGGCGCTGAACCTCGAACTCTACGGCGACCAGGCCCACCGCATGAACAACGTGGTCGGCGTCTATATCCCCGACGGGGTCGACGGCGACCTGCTGCGGCGGGAAATGCTGCAGTGCTACGCCATCGAGATCGGCACCTCCTTCGGCCCCCTGCACGGGGTGGTCTGGCGCATCGGCGTGATGGGCTACAACGCCCGGCCCGACGCGGTGCTGCTGACCCTCGCCGCGCTGGAACAGTGCCTGCTGCGCCAGGGGCATCCGCTGAGCCCCGGCGCGGCGGCGGCGGCGGCGCTGGCCTGCTATGGCTGAGGCGTTGACAGGCACCGCGCTGTTCCAGGCCACCGACTGCGCGGAGGAAGCCCGCCGCATCATGGCCCACTGCGAGCAGCTCGGCAGCATCAGCAGCCTGCCCGACGGGGTATTCCGCGCCTACCTGACGCCGGAGCACCGGGCCTGCAACAGCACCGTGGCCGGCTGGATGACCCAGGCGGGGCTGCGCAGCTGGGAGGACAACGCCGGCAATCTCTGGGGCCGGCTCGCGGCAGCGCAGGCGGACGCCCCGGTGGTCATCGTCGGCTCGCACCTCGACACCATCCCCAACGCCGGCAAGTACGACGGCATCCTCGGCGTGATCCTGCCGCTGGTGGCGGCCGCGCGGCTGCGCGACGAAGGGCGGCAGCTGCCCTTCCACCTCGACATCGTCGGCTTCGGCGACGAGGAGGGCTCGCGTTTCGGCACCACCCTGATGGGCAGTCGCGCCGCGGCGGGGCGCTGGAATCCCGACTGGCTGGCGCTCACCGACAGCGCGGGGGTGAGCCTCGACGCCGCGCTGCAGGAGTTCGGCGCCAATCCGCTGGCGATGCCCGGCTGCGATCGCAGCGCCGACGGGCTGCTCGCCTACCTGGAAGTGCACATCGAACAGGGCCCGGTGCTGGAGGAGAAACAGCAGCCGCTGGGCGTGGTGAGCAGCATTGCCGGCGCGCGGCGCTTTGTCGTACAGGTGCACGGCAAGGCCGGCCACGCCGGTACCGTGCCCATGGCCATGCGCCAGGATGCGCTGGCCGCGGCGGCGCTCGCCGTGGGCATGGTGGAAAAGATCGCCCAGCGCTTCGAGGTGGTCGCCACCGTGGGGCAGTTGCAGTGCTGGCCCGGCGCGCCGAACGTCATCCCCGGCGAGTGCCGCTTTACCATCGACATCCGCTCCGGCCGCGACCAGACCCGGGACCTGGCGGTGGACATCCTGCGCGACGAGATCGACGCCATGGTCGCCGGCCGCGGCCTCAGCAGCCAGTGGCAGGAGACCCACAACGCCGCGGCGGTGAGCTGCGCCAGCCGCCTGCAGCGCAGCATGGAGGACGTCCTGCTCGCGATGCAGCTGACGCCGGTGTCGCTGGTCAGCGGCGCCGGGCACGACGCCATGAGTTTCGACGGCATCACCGATATCGGCATGCTCTTCCTGCGCTGTGCCGGTGGCGTCAGCCACCACCCGGACGAAAGCGTGGCGGAGGCCGATGTCGCCGTGGCCACCGCCGCCTTCCTCAACCTGCTGCTGGAACTGGCGCGGCAGTACCCAGCGGGGCAGGCCGCGTGACCCGCGCCGTCCTGCTGGTGCTGGCGCTGCTGCTCGCTCCCGCGACGCGCGCCGCCACACCGGTAATCTTTGACAACGACATGGCGATCGACGACTGGTCCACGCTGCTGTTCCTGGCCCTCGACCCCGAGGTGGAACTGCTCGCGGTGACCGTCGCCGGCAGCGGCGAGGCGCACTGCGCGCCGGCCCTGGCCAACGGCCTGGCCCTGCTGCAACTGGCCGCGGCGGCGGACAGCATCCCGGTGGCCTGCGGCGATCCCTGGCCGCTGGACGGCTATTTCGTTTTCCCCCTGCCCTGGCAGGAGGACATGGACATCCTCTCCGGGGTTGAGATCCCGCCGAGCCCGCGGCAGCCGGACCCGCGCCACGCGGTGGAGGTCATCCACGCCACCCTGCAGGCCAGTGCGGAAGCGGTCGCCATCCTCGCCACCGGCCCGATGACCAACCTCGCCCAGTGGCTGCAGCGCTATCCGCAGGATCGCGAGAAAGTCAGCCGGGTGGTGATCATGGGCGGCAGCCTCGACGCGCCGGGCAATATCATCGTGCCCGACTTTACCGACGGCCACCCCAACACCGGGGCGGAGTGGAACTTCTACATCGACCCGCTGGCGGCTGATATCCTGCTGCGCTCCGGCCTGCCGGTGGAGATGGTCGGCCTCGACGTGACCAACACCGTGCGGGTCACCGCGGCCTTCGCCGCCGACTTCAAGACCCGGGTGAACAACCCGGCGGCGCAGTTCTGGGACGAGGTGCTCGACCGCAACGACTGGTTCATCGCCTCCGGCGAGTACTACCTGTGGGACGTGCTCGCCGCGCTCACCCTGGTCGATGCGCAGACCTTCTGCCGCGGCGAAGCCTTCGCCCTGGGTGTCGATCACGGGCCCGCGGGTGCCCTGTGGCCGGACGGCTCCGACCCGAACATGCCGGCAACCCGCTGGGACGGTGCGCCGCGCAGCTTCCTCGACGCCGCCAGCGCCGGGGTGGTGCGGCGCGTCGCCGAGGGCCCGGCGACAAAGGTCTGCCTGCAGACCGACGCCGCTGCCGCCTTCGCGCGCTTCACCCGCGTCATGACCCGCGGTTCATCGGCAGTCACGCAAACACCCGGCGGCTGAGCCCGCGCTTGTCCCCGCCCGGGCGCCGGCCTACCATCGGCGCCATGCCGGAAACCGCCGCAGCCAACGCGAGAAAAATCATCCATATCGACATGGATGCTTTCTTTGCCAGTGTCGAACAGCGCGACAACCCCGAGCTGCGCGGCCGCCCGGTGGCGGTAGGCGGCAGCGCCGCCCGCGGGGTGGTGGCCGCGGCCAGCTACGAGGCGCGGGCCTTCGGCGTACGCTCGGCGATGCCCTCGGTGACGGCGAAGCGGCGCTGCCCCGAACTGGTCTTCGTCCGCCCGCGCTTCGAGGTCTACCGCGCGGTGTCGCAGCAGATTCACGCCATCTTCCGCCGCTATACGCGGCTGATCGAACCACTCTCCCTCGACGAGGCCTACCTCGACGTCAGCGCCGACGACGCCGGCATCGGCAGCGCCACCGGCATCGCCGAATTGATCCGCCAGCAGGTGCGCGAGGAGACCGGGCTTACCGCCAGCGCGGGGGTCAGCTACAACAAGTTCATCGCCAAGATCGCCTCGGACCAGAACAAGCCCGACGGCATCTGCGTGGTGCGCCCGGAGCAGGGCGCCGGCTTTGTCGCCGCCCTGCCGATCCGCCGCTTCTACGGCGTCGGCCCGCGCACCGCGGAAAAGATGGCGCGGCTGCAGATTCACACCGGTGCCGACCTGCGCGCCCGCGAGCTGGAATTCCTGCAGCAGCATTTCGGCAAGTCCGCCGAATATCTCTACCACGCCAGCCGCGGCATCGATCACCGCCCGGTGAAACCGGAGCGCACGCGCAAGTCGATCGGCGCGGAGCGCACCTACAGTGAAGACTTGTGGCAGGAGGCTGCACTGCGCGAGGCGCTGGCGGAGATTGCCGACACGGTCTGGGATCGGGTGCAGAAACACGGCAGCCGCGGGCGGACGGTGACCCTGAAGCTCAAGTACAGCGATTTTCGCCAGATTACCCGGGCGCGTTCGCTGCCTGGGCCGCTGGCTGATCGTGAGACTTTATCCGCTGTCGCGCAGGAACTGCTGACGGAGCAGTTGCCCTTGCCGCTGGGGGCGCGGTTGCTTGGCTTGACGGTGTCGGGTCTGGAGCCCCTGCGTGCTCGTGAAGCTGTCTCCTTGGCACAGGATTTTGTTCGTGAGGATATCCCCAGGCAGGGTAGTTTCGAGTTTTAGCTTGCCGTTGGTTTTTTCGATTGGGGCGAGGACGCGCTTCGTAGAAGGCTCTGGACCGAATGCATAGTGAAGGTTCGCTGAAAACTGTTTGCTGCTTTCAGGTAATTTCCGGCGAATACTGGAGGGTGACTCCGCCAATCGCGAAGTGCGAGAGTCCGTGGTGCGAGGTACTGGCTCAGCGGGGCGTGCGAGGCCAGGACGGCCGAGCCCCGAGCCTGCACATGGATGTGCGCTTTTTGGCGTCCCCGATGAGCCAGTACCTCGCACCGCGGACTCGTCCTGCCAATCACTCAGGCCGCCAAACGAAAGTAACAAAAACGAACACCTACAAAGCCTTCCCCTGCAGCTTCCGCGCCGCCTCCCCATGCCGCGCCACCAGCGCCTCGAGATCCAATCCCGGAATCGCACCATCCACCACACGCCACTCCCCATCGACCATCACATGCCGCGCACGCTCGGCACCGCAAGTAACCAGAGCCAGCAGCGGATCCCCCGCCCCCGAAAAACGCAGCGCCTCCAGGTCGAACAGCGCCACATCCGCCAGCGCTCCTGGTTGCAGGGTGCCGAGCTGCGAACGCCCGAGCACTCGCGCACCGCCGACAGTAGCCCAGCGCAAAGCATCGGTGACCGCGACCCGCGCGCTGCCGTAGCGCAGGCGCTGCAGGAGGAAAGCCTGGCGCACCTCCTGGATCAGGTTGGAGTGGTCGTTGGAGGCCGAGCCGTCGACGCCGAGGCCGACCGGCGAGCCCGCCGCCTCGAGGTCCAGGGTCGCGCAACTGCCCGAGGCGAGGATCATGTTGGAGGAGGGGCAGTGGCAGATGCCCACACCCGCGGCGCCCAGCCGGGCGATTTCCTCAGCGCTGAAATGGATGCCGTGGGCCAGCCAGACATCGTCGCCGAGCCAGTCGAGGTCGGCGAGGTAGTCGAGGGGGCGGCGGCCGAATTGTTCCAGGCAGAAGGCGTTCTCGTCCTCGGTTTCCGCCAGGTGGGTGTGCAGGCGCAGGCCGTGCTGGCGGGCCAGCCGCGCCGACTCGCGCATCAGTTCCTCGGTGACCGAGAAGGGCGAGCAGGGCGCCAGGGCGATCTGCACCATGGCATCCTCCTCGCGCTGGTGGTAGGCGCCGACCACCCGCAGGCAGTCGTCGAGAATGCGCTGTTCCGGTTGTACCACGTGATCCGGCGGCAGGCCGCCGGCGGACTGGCCGAGGCTCATGGAACCGCGGGTGAGGACCACGCGCAGGCCCATGCGCCGGGCGGTTTCGACCTGGATGTCGATGGCGTTGGCGAAGGCGTCGGCAAACAGGTAGTGGTGGTCGGAGGCGGTGGTGCAGCCGGAGAGCAGCAACTCCGCCAGGGCGAGCCCGGTCGAGGCGCCGATACAGTCCTCGTCCATGCCCGCCCACACCGGGTAGAGCGCCCGCAGCCAGTCGAACAGCTCGCGGTTCTGCGCCGCCGGCAGGGCGCGGGTCAGGGTCTGGTAGAAGTGGTGGTGGCAGTTGACCAGCCCGGGCAGCAGCACCAGGCCGCGGGCGTCGAAGCGCTCGTCATGGGCCGGCGCGGGAGCGCCGCGGCCGACACACTCGACGATGCGATTGCCCTGCACGACGATGCCGCCGCTGCAATCCGTTCCCGGCTCCGGGCTCCACGCCGCCGCCGGCCCGGCGATCCACAGCCGCGCTTCGGGTGCGGCAGCGCTCATGCGGAGCGCGCAGCGCGCCCGGCACCGCCTCGCTGGCTCGGCTGCTTGAGGCCGCAGCCGCGCAGGATCATGCCGCTGATGAAATCGGAGATATGCTCGATCATCTCCGCTTCATACTCGGCGTGATTCATTACCGTCAGCACCTGGGTGTCGAAATCGGCGTAGTGCTGGGTGGAGGACCAGATGAGGAAGATGAGCTGCACGGGATCCACCGGCGCCATCCGCCCCTGCTCGATCCACTGGGATATGAAGGCGGCCTTCTCCCGCACCCAGGTGCGCATCTCGGTGCGGATGTAGTCGCGCAGGAAGGGCGCGCCCTGGATGATCTCCATGGCGAACACCTTGGAGGCCTCCGGGTGTGAAAACGACAGCTCGACTTTCTTGCGAATGAACATGTCGAGGACTTCCGCCGGGTCGTCCTCGATGGCCACGGTATCCAGGTAGTCGTTCCAGAGGTGGATGATGTTGTCCAGCACGGTCAGGTAGAGATTGTGCTTGCTGGAAAAGTAGTAGTGGATGCTGGGCTTGGCGACGCCCGCGCGGTCGGCGATTTTCTGCGTGGTCGTGCCCTTGTAGCCGTTCAGCGCGAACTCCTGTTCGGCGGCTTTGAGGATGACCTGGAAGTTGTGGTCGCGAATTTTTCCCGGCTTGTAGGGGCCGCGCTTGGTGCCGCCGTTCCTCGCCTCTTTCCTTGTTGCCATGGTGCTCCCGGATCTTCTGTCGTCAGGATATAAGGCCGCCGCGGCCAGAATAACACCCGCTTTCTCGCAGGGTCCACGCGGGGCGTAGCCCGGCTGCGGTGACGGATGGTCTAATGTACTGGTCTAAACGACACTTCCCGGGTTGGCCGGCATTGGCCGCGGTGGCGCAGTCGATGAGCCGGGTTCGCCCCGCCGCCGGGAGGTGAGAATTCTGCAACGGAGTCCCAGCATGGGTGACGAGATGAGCGCAGCGCAGTTCCGCGACTGGTTGTGCGCAATGCCGAAGGCGGAGCTGCACCTGCATATCGACGGCAGCCTGGAACCGGCACGGCTGCTGCAACTGGCCGGCAAGAACGGCGTCGCGCTGCCCTATCGCAGCATCGGCGAGGTCGAGGCGGCCTACCGCTTCGACAACCTGCAGAGTTTTCTCGACCTCTACTACCTCGGCGCCTCGGTGCTGCGCGAGGAGGAGGACTTCTACTGGCTGATGCTGGATTACCTGCAGCGCTGCCGCGAGCAGAACATCGTCCACTGCGAGATCATGGTCGAGCCGCAGACCTACGCCGCCCAGGGTGTCGGCCTGGCGATCATCATGGCCGGTTTCCAGCGGGCCATCGACGAGGCCCGGGCGGGCTGGGGCCAGTCGGTGCTGCTGATTCTCAGCATGCTGCGCCACCTGCCGGAGGAGGACGCGCTGGCGACCCTGGCGGCGGCGGACGCCTTCCGCGACAGCTTCGTCGCCATCGGCCTGGCCAGCTCCGAGCAGGGTTTCCCGCCGGAGGGCTTCCGCCGGCTCTACGCCGCGGCCCGCGAGCGCGGTTATGCGCTGACCGCACACGCGGGGGAGGAGGGGCCGGCGGCGAACGTGCGCACGGCGCTGGAGCAGCTCGGGGTGAGCCGCATCGACCACGGGGTGCGCAGTGTCGAGGACCCGGCGCTGCTCGAGGAGCTGCGCCGGCGCCAGGTCCCGCTTACGGTCTGCCCGCTGTCCAACGTGCGCCTGTGCGTGTTTCCGCGGATGGCGGAACACAATTTGCTTGAGTTGCTCGATGCCGGCCTGCTGGTGACGGTGAATTCCGATGACCCGGCCTACTTCGGTGGCTATCTCAACGAGAACTATCTCGCCCTGGCGCAGTGCCTCGCGCTGACCAAAAGCCAGGCGACGACTTTGCTCCACAACAGTTTTGCGGCGAGTTTCCTGCCGCCGGAGGAGAAGTGGGCACTGCGTGAGCGGCTGAATTCGGCAATCGAGCACTGGCGGGGCTGAGGCTCAGTTCGCCGCGGCGCCGCGCGGTCCGGGGGAAAACGTCGCCCCGGCAGCGGTGTGCTGCAGTGGGTTGTGGGCGCGTGGGTCTCGCCCCTGTGCTCGCTCGGTCATTTTATGAACATCTGGTCAAGAATTGGATTGTGTCGCCCGGGGGGACGGAATGACAGCATGTCTCCGTGGAGTACTTTAGCCAGCTCAAATCGATTATCCAGCAATTAGTGTGCCACGAGATGGCAGTAAAATCTGCCTCCGTTTTTCTCTCAGGTAAAAACTGTCCATTTGGTCTAATATTTGCAAAGAGCTGCTTGGATCGAGCGACGGTCCGGTTGATCAAGGATAGCCGAGTGAAGTTTTACCTGAACGGTGTCCCCCAGGGATGCTCTGACAACGATGCCAATACCACCCTGTTGCAGTACCTGCGCACGGGGCAGGGCCTGAGCGGTACCAAGGAGGGCTGCGCCTCCGGCGACTGTGGTGCCTGCACCGTGCTGGTGGCCGACAGCACCGGCCAGGCCCGCGCCGTAAACAGTTGCATCACCCCGCTGGGATCCCTTGCAGGCCGGCGGGTTCTGACCGTGGAAGGGCTGGCGCAGGGCGGCGAGGCGCACCCGGTGCAGCGCGCCATGGTCGACTGCCACGGCTCCCAGTGCGGCTTCTGCACGCCCGGCTTTGTGATGTCGCTGGCCGGGCTTTACCAGCGTTACCAGGGCGATGGGGAGACCCGGCCGGAGCGTGCCGAGATCGTCGAGTGCATTGCCGGCAACCTCTGCCGCTGTACCGGCTACCGGCCCATTGTCGAAGCGGCACAGCGTATGCTGGATTACCCGCAGCGCGCCATTTTGGGTGATTCCGGGAGCCAATCTGGTGCGCCGGCGGGGGAGCCTGACACCCGCCCGCTGCTCGATGGCGAGCGCCAATACTACTTGCCGCGCGCGGAGGCAAGCCTGCGCGAGATTCTCGCGGCGCAGCCGGAGGCGCGGCTGGTCGCCGGTGGCACCGACCTGATGCTGGAGGTGACCCAGCGCTTCGAGCAGTTTCCCGTGCTGGTCGACCTCAGCGCTATCGACAGCCTGCGCGGTGTCGACGAAGACGGCGACTTTATCCGCATCGGCGCCGCCACCAGCTACCGCGAACTGCTCGGCCACCCGCTGTTGCCCTCGGCGCCGCTGGCGACCCTGCTGCGCCGGCTCGGTTCCGAGCAGATCCGCAATCGCGGCACCGTCGGCGGCAATATCGCCAACGCCTCGCCGATCGCCGACATGCCGCCCGCGCTCATGGTCTGGCAGGCGGAAGTGGCGCTTACCGATACCGCCGGCAGGCAGCGTTGGCTGCCGCTGGATGATTTCTACCTCGGCTACCGGCAGACGGTGTTGCAGCCGGGGGAATACCTCAGCGCGATCCGCCTGCCCAGGGCCGCACTGGCGACCCCGCACCGCCTGTATAAATTGACCAAGCGCTACGAGGACGATATCTCCTCGGTGATGTGCGCCGTGAGCCTGGCGCTGGACGGCGACCGGGTCGCGCGGGTCGGCATTGCCTACGGCGGCATGGCCGCGGTGCCGCAGCGGGCGGTTGCCGCCGAGGCTGTGCTGCGCGGCGCGCGGCTCGATGATCAGAGCATCGCCCGGGCCTGCGCCGCGGTCTCTGCCGCCTTCCAGCCACTGAGTGATGTGCGCGCGAGCGCCGCCTACCGCCTGGCGATGGCTGCCGGCCTGTTGCAGCGCGCCCTGCTGGCCCTGCGCGATGGCGACCCGCCGGGTGTCTTCGACGCTTGCGAGGCGGGGGTGAGCCATGCGTAAGTTGAGCCCCGCCTACCAGCCCGGCGAGATACCGGCGGTGGACCCGGTCGGCAAGTCGCTGCCCCAGGATTCGGCCCTGCGCCATGTGCTGGGGAGCGCGGTCTACGTCGATGATATGCCGGTCTATCCCGATGAACTGCACGTCGCCGTCGGCGTGTCGCCACACGCGCACGCGCGCATCACCGGCATCGACCTCGCCGCGGTGCGCGCCGCGCCGGGGGTGGTCGATGTGATCGTGCAGGCGGATATTCCCGGCAGCGCGGACATCTCGCCGGTGTTCGAGGGCGATTTGCTGCTCGCTGGCGATACCGTGGAACATGTCGGCCAGCCGGTCTTCGCCGTGGCCGCGCGCAGTTTCGAGCAGGCCCACCGCGCCGTGCGCCTGGCGCGTGTCGGCTACGAAACGCTGGAGGCGCAGCTCGACGTGAAGGCCGCGCTGGCGCAGGAGGACTTCGTGCTGCCCTCGCGGCGCTCGCGCCTCGGCGACCCGGAGGCGGCGATCGCCGCCGCGCCGCTGCGCCTCGAGGGCGAGATGATGATCGGCGGGCAGGAGCATTTCTATCTCGAGGGGCAGGTCTCGGTGGCTCACCCGGACGAGGTCGGTGTGCAGGTCTACAGCTCCAGCCAGCACCCGGCGGAGGTGCAGAAACTGGTCGCCGAGGTGCTCGACCTGCCGCTGCACGCGGTGCAGGTGCAGGTGCGGCGCATGGGCGGCGGCTTCGGCGGCAAGGAATCCCAGGCCGCGCCACTGGCCTGCATGGCGGCGCTGTTCGCCCGCCGCACCGGCCGCGCGGTGCGCTATCGCATGCCGCGCTGGGCGGACATGGTACAGACCGGCAAACGCCACCCCTTCTGGAATCGCTACAGCGTCGGTTTCGATAGCTCAGGAGTGATCCAGGGGCTGGTGATGGATGTGGCGGGCAATTGCGGCTGCAGCGCCGATCTCTCCGACGGCATCGTCGACCGCGCGGTGAACCACGCCGACAACGCCTACTTCCTGCACAACGCCCAGGTCACCGGCTACCGCTGTCGTACCAACACCGTCTCGCACACGGCGTTCCGCGGCTTCGGCGGCCCCCAGGGCATCGTGACCGCGGAGGCCATCATCGACGACATCGCCAGGGCGGTGGGGCGCGACCCGCTCGACGTGCGCAAGGCCAATCTCTACCGGCCCGGCGACAGCACGCCTTACGGCCAGGTGATCGAGGAGTCGGTACTGGTCGACCTGGTGGCTGAGCTGGAGGCGAGCAGCGATTACCGCGCGCGCCGCGCGGCGGTCAGCGCCTTCAACGCCGCGGGCGGCATCCTGCGCCGCGGGCTGGCGCTGACCCCGGTAAAATTCGGTATTTCCTTCACCACCACCCACCTCAACCAGGCCGGCGCGCTGGTCCACATCTACACCGATGGCAGCGTGCACCTCAGCCACGGCGGCACCGAGATGGGCCAGGGCCTGTACACCAAGGTGGCCCAGGTGGTCGCCCGGGCGCTGGGCGTGAGCATCGAGCGGGTGCTGCCCAGCGCCACGCGGACCGACAAGGTGCCCAACGCCTCGCCGACGGCCGCCTCCGCCGGCACCGACCTCAACGCGATGGCGGCGCTGGACGCCTGCAACCGGATCCGCCGGCGCCTGGTGGATTTCGCCGGGGAACATTTCGGCTGCGATCCGGCCAGCGTGGCAATCCGCGACGACCACGTCTTTGCCGGCGGCGAGTGCCTGCCCTTCGCCGACTTTATTTCCCTCGCCTACCTGAACCGGATCTCGCTGTCCGCCTCGGGCTTCTACCGCACGCCGAAAATTCACTTCAACCGGGAAACCGGCCAGGGCCACCCGTTTTTCTATTTCGCCAACGGCGCCGCCTGCTCCGAGGTGCTGGTGGACACCAGTACCGGGGAATACCGGGTGACCCGGGTCGACATCCTTCACGATGTCGGCGACTCGCTCAACCCGGCCATCGACATCGGCCAGATCGAGGGCGGTTTCGTCCAGGGCATGGGCTGGCTGACCACCGAGGAGCTGAGCTGGAACGAGGCCGGCGCCATCACCTCCAACAGCCCGGCCAACTACAAGATTCCCACCGCCGCGGATGTGCCGGCGGAGTTCAGGGTGGCCCTGTTCCAACGGCCCAACCACGCCGAGGCGGTCTACCGCTCGAAGGCCGTGGGCGAGCCACCGCTGATGCTGCCGATATCGGTCTGGTGCGCGCTGCGCGACGCCTGCGCCAGCCTCTGTGACTATCGCTTCAACCCGCGCATGGACCCGCCGGCGACGCCCGAACGGGTTTACTGGGCCGCACAGGAAGCCATCCGGGGAGGCCGTCCATGAGTATGCAGCAACAGCACTGGAGTGAGGCGGCGGCGCGGCTGCAGCGCGCCGGCGTGCCCTACGCGCTGGCCACCGTGATCGCCACCGCCGGCTCCACGCCGCGGGAGCGCGGCGCCAAGATGGTGATCACCGCCAGCGATACCTACGCCTCCATCGGCGGCGGCCAGCTCGAGCACCTGGTGGTGCAGCAGGCGCGGGAAATCCTCGGCCGCGGTGAATCGCTGCAGGAGATTAGACAGTTTCCGCTGGCGGCCGAGGCGCGCCAGTGCTGTGGCGGTTCGGTGGCGCTGTTGCTCGAGACCTTCGTCCCGGCCCTGCGCGAGGTGTGTATTTTCGGCGCCGGCCATGTCACCCGGGCGCTGGTGGACATCCTGCGGCAGACCGACAGCCGGGTGACCTGCATCGACAACCGCGCGGAACTGCTCGCGCAGTTGCCGGCATCCGAGCGCCTGCACTGCCACTATGCGGAAGACCCGGTCGCTGCCATCGGGCAACTGCCCGGGGGCGCCCACATGCTGGTCCTCACCCACGACCACGGGCTCGACTACCGCCTGGTCAGCGCGCTGTTGACAACAGGCGGCTGGCGCAGCCTCGGGCTGATTGGATCAGAAACCAAGTCCCTGCGCTTCCGCCACCGGCTGGCCAAGGACGGCTTCAGCGAGGCGCAACTGGCGCGGCTGGAGTGCCCGGTCGGCATCCCCGGGGTGCGCGGCAAGGCGCCGATGGAGGTCGCGATAGCCATCGCGGCGGGCTTGCTTGCCCAGGCGGATACAGCGGTCGCAGCAGCACAGGAACAGCAGATGAGCTGGCCGGAGATGCGCCGCACCCTGCGCGAAGTGGAGGTGTCCGGTGAGCAATAAGGCCCTGGCGGAGTTCAATGCGGCAACCCAGGGCGATGCCGAGGAATTCCTCGCCAGCTGCTGCCACTGCCAGCGCTGGGCCGCCGAACTGGCCGCGCAGCGCCCCTTCGCCACGCTGGCGGAGCTGCAGCAGCAGGCGCTGGCAAGCTGGCAGCAGATGGGCGAGCCGGAGTGGCTGGAATCCTTCGCCGGCCACGCACGCATCGGCGATCTCTCGGCGCTGCGCGACAAGTACTCCAGCGCGTCGAAGGAGCAGGGCCAGGTGGCCGCGGCGGACGAGGCGGTCCTGCAGGAGTTGCTGCAACTGAACATCGACTACGAGGCCCGGCACGGCTTTATCTTCATCGTCTGCGCCAGCGGCAAGTCGGCGGCGGAAATGCGCGACCTGCTGCGCCAGCGCCTGCCCCAGTCGCGCGACAGCGAATTGCGCACCGCGGCCGGCGAGCAGGCTAAAATCACCGCGCTGCGCCTGGCGCGGCAGTTTTCCGAGGCAGGGGACAATCCATGAGCAGCAGTCTTTCCACCCATGTACTCGATCTCGAGACCGGCAACCCCGCTGCGGGCATCGCGGTGAGCCTGGGCCGGGGCGATACCACCCTCGCCAGTGCGGTGACCGATGACGACGGCCGGATCGGTGACTGGGGTGTGCCCATTGCATTGCAGGCGGGCGATTACTGGCTGCAGTTCGACACCGGCAGCTGGCGCGCCGCCACTGGCAGCAGCGGCTTTCATCCGCGGATTCTCATCGACTTCAGCGTGGCGGACCCGGACCGGCACTACCACGTCCCCCTGCTGCTCAGCCCCTACGGCTATTCGACCTACAGGGGCAGCTGAATGAGCGGAGGCAAGCTGCGCGGGCGCGTCCTGCACTGCACCGATACGCCTGCCGCGGGCGGAGTGGAGTACCTCGAGGATGCGGTGCTGTGTTTCGACGCTGGCCGGATCACCGCGCTGCTGGCGACGGAGCAGGCGCGGGCACAGGGTATGGATGTCGATGCCATCCGCCACCTCGGCGCCGCCTTGATCGTCCCCGGCTTTATCGATACCCACGTGCACGCACCGCAGCTGGACATCATCGGCTCCTATGGCGAGCAGCTCATGACCTGGCTGGAGCGCTACACCTTTCCCGCCGAGGCGCGCTTTGCCGACGAAGGCTACGCGGCGCAGGCAATGGCGGAGTTTCTCGATGAACTGCTCGCGGCGGGTACCACCAGCGCACTGGTGTTTTCCACCAGTCACGAGGCGGCCACGGATGTGCTGTTTGCAGCCGCCCGCCAGCGGCAGATGCGCCTGGTCGCCGGCAAGGTGCTGATGGATCGCAACGCCCCGGCGGCACTGCTCGACAGCCCGGCGGAGGGCGAGGCGGCCTCGCGGCGGCTGATCGAGCGCTGGCACGGCACCGACCGGCTGGCCTACGCGGTGACGCCGCGTTTCTCCATCACCAGCAGCGACGCCCAGCTCTCGACCGCGGGACGGCTGCTGCGCGAGTATCCGGGCGTCTACCTGCAGACTCACCTGGCGGAAAACCTCGGCGAGATCGCCGCGGTGGGGGAGCTGTTCCCGGATGCGGCGCATTACCTCGACACCTACGACCGCCACGGCCTGTGCGGCGAGCGCTCCTTCTTCGCCCACTGTGTCCACCTGCAGGAAGCGGAGCGCCGGCGCCTGGCGGAAACCGGCTCGCGGATTTCCCTGTGCCCCGGTTCCAACATGTTTCTCGGCAGCGGCCTGTTCGACTGGGCGCAACTGCGCGCGGACGGCATCGCCATCAGCCTGGGCTCGGACGTCGGCGCGGGCACCAGCCTGTCGATGTTGCGTACACTCGGCGATGCCTACCGGGTGTGCCAGCTGCAGGGCATGTCGCTGTCGCCCATGGAGGGCTTTTACGCGGTGACCCTGGGCAATGCCCGCGCGATGGGGCTGGAGGGCAGGATCGGCAGTCTCGCCGTAGGCAACGAGGCCGACTTCCTGGTGCTGGACACGGCTGTGGACGCGCGCGTGCAGCGCCGGGCGAAGGATATAACAAGCATCGAAGAGGAGTGGTTTGTCTACATGATGTTGGGTGATGAGCGCCTGGTGGCGCAGACCTGGGTTGCGGGGCGCGAGGTAAACGGGTGACAGCGATTTTGTGGGATCTGTTGGAGCTGGCACTGCGCTGGTTGCACGTCATAACCGGCATAGCCTGGATCGGCGCCTCCTTCTACTTCGTCTGGCTGGACAACAGCCTCGAGGATCCACCGGCCTGGAAGTCGAAGCAGGGCGTGAAGGGCGACCTGTGGGCCTTCCACGGCGGCGGTATCTACGAGGTAGCAAAGTACCAGGCGGCGCCGCCGGAAATGCCGGCGCGCCTGCACTGGTTCTACTGGGAGGCCTACTCCACCTGGATCACCGGCATGGCGCTGCTCATGGTGGCCTACTATTTCCGCGCCGATACCTACCTGATCGGTGCCGATGGCCTGGTGCGGGAACCGTTCGGCGCGGTGCTTGCGAGCCTCGGCTACATCCTCTCCGGAGTGCTGGTCTACGAGGTCCTGCTGCGCTCCGGCGTCACCGGCCGCCCGCTGGTGCTGATTGCCGCGGCGTTGCTGCTGGCGCTCGCCTACAGCTATGCCGCCCACCTGCTGTTTGCACCGCGGGCGGCCTACCTGCACGTCGGTATCGTGATCGCCACGGTGATGGTGGCCAACGTATTCGTTGGCATCATCCCGCCCCAGCGGGCGATGGTACGGGCGCTGGAAGCCGGCCAGGCGCCCGATGTCGCCGCCCTGGCCCGCGCCAAGCTGCGCTCGACCCACAACAACTACCTGACCCTGCCGGTCCTCTTCTGCATGGTCTCGAATCATTACCCGCTGCTCTACGGCCACCGCTACGCCTGGTTGATCCTGGTCTACATCGTGTTTGTCGCGGCGGCGTCGCGGCAGTATTTCAACCTGCGCCACAAGGGCACGCATCGCCCCGCCATCCTGCTCGCCTGCACCGGGCTGTTTGTCCTGCTGGCACTGGCGATCGCCTGGGACGGCCGGCCGGCGCCGGCGGGCGCAGCCGCGCGGGTAGCTTCCACGCAGGCGCTGGCGATCGCCGCCGAACACTGCACCGTGTGCCACGCCAGGCAGCCCTCGCAGGCGGGCTTCGTCGCGCCGCCCGCCGGTGTGGTACTGGAAAGCGAGGCCGACCTGCGCAATCATGCCGACCGGGCCGCGGTGGCCGTCGCCAGCCAGTACATGCCCCTGGGCAACCTGACCGGCATGCAGGCGCAGGAGCGCGAGCTGCTGCTGGCCTGGTTGCGACAGGTGGGCGCTGCCCAGCCTGCCGCGGCGAGTGACGAGGGGACCTGATGCAGATTCCGCTGATCGACTTTTCCAGCTACGACGAGAGCAGCGAGGAGAGCCTGCGCGCGCTGGCGCGTGCGGTGCACGAGGCGCTCACCGGGATCGGCTTCCTGTCGCTGCAGAACATCGGTATCGATCCGGAGCTGCAGGCGCGGGTGTTCGCCGCGTCAAAGGCTTTTTTCGCCCAGGCCGAAAGCGAGAAACGCAAGCTGGGCTACTCCAGTTCAAGCGACAATTTTGGCTACCTGGGCATCGGCGAGGAGAGCCTGGAGCCGGGCCAGCCGGCGGACCTGAAAGAATCCCTGACCCTGCGCAACCTGCCGGCGCGGATGGACTATCCCTGGCCGGATACCGATTTTCGCGACCTGCTGCTCGAGTTCTTCCAGGACTGCATGCAGGCGGCCTACCGGGTCCTGCGGGTGTTTGCCGTCGATCTCGGCCTGCCCCGGGATTACTTCGTCGATGTCCACTCGGGGGAGAGTTGTTCCCTGCGCCTGCTGCATTACCCGCCGCTGTTTGCCGAGCGGGAGGGGCAACTGGGTGCCGGCGCCCACACCGATTACGGCATGATCACCCTGCTGTTCCAGGACCAGGCCGGCGGCCTGGAAGTGCGCGACGGCAACGGCGACTGGGTTCCGGTGGCGCCGATTCCCGGCGCGGTGGTGATGAATGTCGGCGACCTCACCGAGCGCTGGACCAACCGGCTCTACCACTCAAGCCTGCACCGGGTGCAGCCGCGCAACGGCGGCGGCGAACGCTACTCGATTGCCATGTTCCTCGATCCGGACCCGGATACCCTGGTGCAATGCCTGCCGGGTTGCAGCGGGGCCGGGCGGCCGGCGCTCTATCCGCCGATCACCGCCGGGGCGCACATCACGGAGAAGCTCCGGGCAACCCACCCGGAGCGCTAGCCTCCTTCGCAGGTCGATCCGGCATTAGCGACTAGACTTCCACTGCCCAACGCCAAGCGGGCCCGGCTGCCGACAGCCCCAACAGGGCAGGTGCTCACAGCCGGCCCGACACTGATTTGAACTGGAGGTGCACGATGAAAGTACTGATAGTCCTGACGTCCCACGACCGGCTGGGAGACAGCGGCGAGAAGACCGGCTTCTGGCTCGAGGAGTTCGCCAGTCCCTATTACCGCCTCAAGGATGCCGGGGTCGCCGTAACGCTCGCCTCACCCCTCGGAGGCCAGCCGCCACTCGACCCGAAAAGCCACCAGGCGGACGCCCAGACCGGGGATACGCGCCGCTTCGACGCCGACCCGGCGGCGCGGGAGGATCTCGCCAACACCGCGAAGCTGGCGGCCGTGAACGTGGCGGATTTTGACGCCGTCTTCTACCCCGGTGGCCACGGCCCCCTGTGGGACCTCTACGCCGACGCGGACTCGATTGCCCTCATCGAAGGCTTTGTCGCTGCCGGCAAGCCGGTGGCGGCGGTCTGTCACGCGCCCGCCGTGCTGCTGCGGGCCAGGACGCCGGCGGGCGAGCCACTGGTCAGGGGCAGGCGGGTCACCGGCTTCAGCAACTCGGAGGAGGCGGCGGTCGGTCTCGTCGAGGTCGTGCCCTACCTGCTCGAGGACGAACTCAAGGCACTGGGCGGCCAATACCAGAAGGCCGCGGACTGGCAGCCACTGGCAGTAGTTGACGGCCTGCTGATAACCGGGCAGAACCCCGCCTCGTCGGAGGCGGTGGCCAAAGCCCTGATCGAACTGCTCCAATCCCCCTGAAGCGCGGGCGCAACAGGCTGTCGCGACAGCCGGAAAAAGCCCTGTTTTGACGGCCTCCAAAACAGCTATACTGCGCCGCCGCCGCGGCGGCGCTTTACCTTTACCTGCTTTTGGAGTTGCCCGAGATGTCACAGTTCACCGATGTAACCGTCACCCGTGAAGCCAATATCTACTTCGACGGCAGGGTCACCAGCCGCGCCGTGCACTTCGCCGACGGCAGCACGAAAACCCTCGGCATCATGTTGCCCGGTGACTACGAATTCGGTACCGAGGCGAAGGAACTGATGGAGATTCTCTCCGGCGAGCTGGAAATTCAACTGCCGGGTGAAGACTGGAAGCCGGTATCCGGTGGGCAGTCCTTCGAGGTTCCGGCCAACTCCAGCTTCAAACTGAAGATCCTCGCGGTCACTGATTACTGCTGCAGTTATTTCGACTGACCTGTATGGCGCGTGTTCTGTGCAGACTTGCCTTCGCCGCCTATGCGCTGCTGATCGCCTACCTCTCCCTGCGCCCGATGGTCGGTGAGATCCCCGGCAACTGGGACAAGCTCTACCACTTGCTCGCCTACGGCGGCTTCGCCCTGCTGGGCTACGGCGTGCTGCGGGAGGGGCGTCATTACGCCTGGGTCTGCCTGGCGGTCGTCGCCTACGGCGCATTGATGGAATACGCCCAGTCCTTTGTTCCCGGGCGGATGATGTCCCTGGGCGACCTCGCGGCGAATACCGCTGGTGTGGCGATTGCGGCATTTCTGGTCAGCCGGGCGGCGGCACGCTTCGCACCGGCCCAGGGCCGTGCGATCCACTGAGGGGCCGGGGCTCGGCGAGCCCCGCTGGCTGGAGTTTACGTTACACTTAGGCCAGGATCGCCCGGCGCCCGTGTCGGACAGCGATAACGACTGACGCAGCATAGCGCGACGCACCCGGAGCCAGCCCGTGAACAAAATCTTTCTCACCGCCGACGATCTCCTGCTCGATTCCTACCGGCTCGCCCAGCAAGTGTATGAAAGCGGCTTTCGCCCCAATTTCATTATCGGCGTCTGGCGCGGCGGTGCGCCGGTGGGTATCGCCGTGCAGGAGTTTCTCGATTACGTCGGCGTGGAAACCGACCACATCGCCATTCGCACTTCCAGCTATACCGGGATCGGCCAGCAGGAGAAGACCGTGCGCGTCCACGGGCTCCACTACATCATCGAGAACGTCAATGCCGAGGACGAAATGCTGCTGGTGGATGACGTCTTCGACTCAGGCCGCAGCCTGCGCGCCACGCTGGCCGAACTCAAGGACAAGTGCCGCCGCAACCTGCCCCGGACCATCCGCATCGCCTGCCCCTGGTACAAGCCGAACAAGAACGTCACCGATATCCGGCCCGACTACTACGTCCACGAGACCGACGACTGGCTGGTCTTCCCCCACGAGCTGAAGGGCCTCAGCCTCGACGAGATCCGCGCCGGCAAGGGCAGCATCGCCGATCCTCTCGCCGAGTGCATCCACAACGCCAAGCTCGACTGCGGCTAGGGATTGCTCGCCGCCTGCCTGCGCCGGGCCGCCGAGCGCGCCAGCAGGCTGGCGATGACCACGTAGACCGCAGCCGCCAGCGCCATGGCATCCATGCTGGTGCCGCGGTCGATCAGCCAGCCCATGATCAGCGGCGCGACCGCGGTGGCGAAAACCATGGTCGCCGCGGTGAAGGACTTGATCGCGCCGAGGTGCAGGGTGCCGTACATCTCGGCGAAGAAGGGCGAGGACAGGGTGGAGTAGGCGCCGACGGAAACCGCCATCAGGCCCATGAAACCCCAGGCGACGAGAAAACTGTCGGAGCTGGCCAGCAGCAGGAAGCCCAGTCCCAGCGGCAGGCACACCAGCGGTACCGAGCGCACCGCCCCGAAACGGTCGACGATCAGCCCCGCGGCCAGCTTGCAGATCACGTTGACCAGCGCGTAGAACACGAACAACCCGGCCCAGGTGCTGAGCTCCCAGTGCTTCTCATCGACCAGTTGTACCTGGTGGAAGATGAAGCCGGTGAACAGCATCGGCTGCGCCAGCAAGGCCGGCAGGAAGAGGTAGAGCAGGGGGTCGCGGATCACCTCGTTGCGGGTCCACTGGCGCTGGCTGCCGGCTGCGGCGCCGGCCTGCTGGCTTTGCAGTGTCGCCACGTAGGCACTGTGCCGCTGGCCGTGGCCGCGCAGGGACCACAGGCACAGTGCCGGCGCCAGCAGGAGCAGCGCGGCGCCCCAGAGCAGCCAGGACCCGCGCCAGCCGAGCGCGGCGAGCAGGGCGATGGCCGCGGTGGGCAGCAGCGCCTCGCCGAAGGAAAAGCCCATGCCGACGATGGCGTTGGCCTTGCCCCGGCTGGCGGAGACATAGCGCATGGTCGCCGTGGGGCCTGAGAGGCCGAGCAGGCCCTGCCCCAGGTGGCGCAGCAGGAACATCGCCAGCAGCAGGCTGAGCGCGCCCTGGCTGCCGGCCAGGGCGATACACCCGAGGGCCAGGCCGCAGGCGACTGCACAGGTATACAGGCGCAGGTCGAGGCGGTCGATCAGCGCACCGCTCCAGACCAGCACGATGGCGCTGGCGAGGGTGGCGGCGGAATAGATGCCACCGAACTCGCCGTGGCTGAGCCCGAGGTCCTCGCGGATGACGCCGCTGAACAGGCCGATGAAGAAGGTCTGGCCGAAGCTGGAGCAGAACATCATGCTGAAACCGAACAACAGCAGGGGCCACTCGGCGCGGATCAGGGGCAGGAAGCTGCGCATGTCAGGAATCCTTGGGAAAGTGGCGCATGCTAACCCAGCCCCACGGTGCCGGCTATCGCCCGCCGGGGCGGAAGCGCCCCGGTGCGAAAAATTTCCCCCGAAGAAATCCCCCAAGTCGGTTAGAATAAGGGTTCAGCTCCCGCCCTGCTTCGGGAGTGCCCGTCCAACAGTTCCGACGTCAGACCGTTTCAGGTGAGAGGTACGATGACAGCCAAAATCCAGGTTCAGCAGCCGCTGGTTATTCTCCATGGGGATGAAATGGCCCAGGTGGCCTTCGAGCGCATCCTCGACATGTTCGTCACCAGCAAGCTGGCCATACCGCTCGTGGAGATCGACCTCTCGGCCGAGAAACGATTGGTGAGTAACGGCGAGGTAGTCGCCGAGGCGATCGCGGCACTGAAGGAGCATGGTGTCGGCATCAAGAATGCCGGGATGACAGTGAACCGCAAACAGCTGGACGAGCTGCTGGCGCGCTATCCCGAGGTGGTCGAGGCGGAGCTGGACAAGCTGGCCACCAAGTCACCCAACGGCGCAATCCGCAAGGGTATCGGCGGCAACATTACCCGCGAGGACATCCAGTTCCGCAACCTCGAGGTCAAGCACCCGGACTGGGTTGGCCGCGATATCGAGGTCTTCACCATGGAGGAGGGCGGCATCAAGCACAGCGCCAACGCCCTGACCCGTACCACCGGCGTGGCCAAGGTGATTTTCATCGGCAGCAGCGGCGACCCGGTCGAACTGCACCGGCGCACCCTGCGCAAGGGCGATCCCTGGCTGCTGGCGACCAACTCCCTCGACGACGTGCAGGCCTGGGCCCACCAGTTCTTCCAGCGCGCACTGGACGAGAAGCGCGATGCCTACCTCGGCCTCAAGGACACGGTCATCCCCGGCTACGACGGGGTGATGCGCGCGGCTATCGAGGAGGTCTACGAGCGCGATTACAAGGAGAAGCTCGCCGCCGCGGGCCTCAAGTACTTCTACGAACTGATCGACGCCCAGGCGGCGCGAATGGTGGCGAACCCGCCCGAGCGCGCCCTCTGGGGTGTGCCGGACAATACCAGCGGCCGCAAGCTGTTCAAGCTGGTCAACGAGTTGAAGCGCTACGGCATCCCCAAGCGCAAGTTCCACGTCTCCCTGTCGCGGATGAGCGCCGGCGGCGGCGACCAGTACGGCAGCTACAATACCGCCCTGCCCGAGGATGGCATCCTCAAGGTGATGATCGACGGCGAGGAGATGCACGCCCGCGACGTCAAGCGGGGCGACCCGATCCTGTTCATGTCCAACGACCGCCAGGCGATCAAGGACTGGGTATTGCAGGTGTTCCGCGACGCCTCGAACAAGAACAAGGAGGTCTACTTCGGCCTCAAGCGCGAGTACATGGAGTACGACGAGGTGTTCAGCAAGGTGCTGCTGGAGGTGCGCTACGAGCTCGCCAATACCGGGGTGCGCCCGCCCTCGTTCATGATCATGCGGCCCTCCAGCCAGCTGAAGAAAATGATCTGCGACCCGCCGCGCAACGCGCTGTACCCGGCGCAGAACCTCGACGGGGATATCTTCTCGGATATCGCCGCCGCGCTCGGCGGCAGCCTGGCCACGGCGAGTTCCATCATCGAGAGCAAGGACGGCACCATGCTCTTCGAGGCGCCCCACGGCACTGCCCACGACCTCTACCTGCGCTACCTGGAAACCGATGGCAAAGAGGCCAACTTCAACTCCTCGGCCCTGATCTACGCTGTCGCCAACGCGCTGGAGACGATGGCGGAGCGGGAGAATAACGCGTCACTGGCGGATTATGCCGCTCACCTCAAGAATGCGCTGATCGAAACCGTCGCCGACGGTATCATCACCGGCGACCTGAAAGGCAAGACCTCCGACCCGGACGGCGAGTCCGTGGTCGATATGCAGGGCTTCCTCGATGCGGTGGCCAGCCGCCTCGACCGGCCGCTGCCTCAGGTGGGCAGCGCGTAGGGCAACTCCAGCAGTTGCAGGCCGGGGCCGCCTTCTAACTGCAGGCCCCCGGCCAGCCCCTGGGCATTGATGGCCGCAAGGCACCAGGTGGTGCCGCCGTCGACAGCGCTGTTGAGCACGGTGCCGGTGCTGCTGTCCTGGCCGGGCGTGAACAGCTTGCTGCCCGCGGCCAGTTCCTGTGCGCCCTCAAGTTGCAACAAGTGCGTCCGCTGCTTCGGCTTGCCGCGGTAGTGCAGGCGGGCGACGATTTCCTGGCCGGTGTAGCAGCCTTTGTTGAAGCTGACGTGACCGGTCAGGTCGTAGTTGAACAGCTGGGGGATGAACTCGCCGCTGGTGGCCGCCTCGACCCGGGCGATGCCCTGCTGGATCTGCAGGGCCTGCCAGGTGGATTCTGTCATTTCCTCCGCGGCCGCGCTCAGCGCCTGCAGATGGCCGGGGTGTTGCCCCTGCTGCAGGTAGACCTCGAAGGCGGGCAGTTCGCCCGGCATGCGTATCACCACACAACCTGCCACAGCCGCCGCCGCGTAGGCCTCGGCCGGCGCGGCCCCGACCAGCGACTCGATCACGGCTGGGGCGCTCTCGCCCCAGCAGGCGTAGGCGGACCAGTCATCCCGCTGGGCATCCAGCCTGGCCTTGGAAAACAGGATGTACTTGCCGAAGGCGCCAGCCGCTATCGGCATGACCGAGCTGCGCATGCGCAGGGCGACGTGGTCCTCGCCCAGCTGGCAGAGCAGGAAGTCGCAGACCATCCGGCCCTGGGGGCTGCAGTAGGCGCCTGGCAGGGACAGGCCGGGCGACAGCTTGCGGGTGTCGCAGGTGGTCTGGCCCTGGAGGAAGGTCAGGGTGTCGGGGCCCTCGATGTGCAGCAGGCCCTCGCTGGCCAATCTGGCGTACAACGCACTCACGGTTTCGGTCTCTGTAGGCTGGGAGATTCATCATAGGGGCTGCGCCGGCTCCTGTCAGCCAACGCGCACCGTGCAGTGGCGCAATAAGACGGTATAATGCCTCCCCCTGATGTGTACCCCTCGAGGCAACCGGTCCATGGTAACCGCTGATGATGAACTCAACCGCATGCGCTGGGCGGCGCGCCGCGGCATGCTGGAACTGGACCTGGTGCTGGAACCCTTCGTCAACGGGCGCTTCCAGTCTCTCGACGAGGGGGACAAGGTCCGCTTCCGGCGCCTGATGGAATGTGAAGACCAGGATCTCTTCGCCTGGTTCCTGCGCCGCGAGACGCCCCCGGACGAGGAGCTGGCCACCATTGTCCGCGACATACTCGACTTCGCCCGAACTCCACCTGCCGATCGCTGAATCGCGCTACCCCCGCCTGCTGGCGGCTATCTTCCTCTGCCTGCAACTGGCGGGCCTCGGGCTGCTGGCCCGCAGCGAGGCCTGGCTGTGGATGCTCGCCGTAAGCGGGCTGCTGGCGCTACTCCTCGCCCCCTGTGGCGGGTTGTTGCTCACCGCATCTTCATTCACGCGCAGGGCTGATCGACCCGCCGCGCCGCGCTCGCTGCACTGGCGCCAGGGGCGCTGGTGGCTGGAATCCGCTGGTCACCGCCGGGGTATCGTTCCCCTGCGCTGGCATTGCCTGCCCTGGTGCACCTACCTCGCCTGGCGCGAGGACGGTGGCGGCCGGGGAGAGGTCTGGCTGTTCCAGGACAGCGCGCCGCGCGACGACTTGCGGCGCCTGCGCGTGCGCTTAACCCTGCAGCGGGGAGTTTGAGGGGGTGAGGACGGTATCTTCCGCCTGCGGCAGGGTGTCCGGGTAATCCAGGGTATAGTGCAGGCCGCGGCTTTCCTTGCGCTCGATAGCGCAGCGGATCATCAGCTCCGCGACCATGGCCAGGTTGCGCAGCTCGAGCAGGTCGGTGCCGACCTTGTAGTTGCCGTAGTACTCGGCGATCTCCGACTGCAGCAGGGTGACCCGGTGCAGGGCCCGCTGCAGGCGCTTGTTGGTGCGCACGATCCCCACGTAGTCCCACATGAAGCGGCGCAGCTCGTCCCAGTTGTGGGAGATCACCACGTCCTCGTCGGAGTCGGTGACCTGGCTCTCGTCCCAGGCGGGCACTGCCGCCGGGGCCGGCAGGGTGTCGATGCTGGCGGCGATATCCGCGGCGGCGGACTCGGCGTAGACGATGCACTCCAGCAGGGAGTTCGAGGCCATGCGGTTGGCGCCGTGCAGGCCGGTACAGGAGAGTTCGCCGATGGCGTAGAGCCCGGGCAGGTCGGTGCGCCCGGCCGTATCGACGATGACCCCGCCACAGGTGTAGTGGGCGGCCGGCACTACCGGGATGGGCTCGGCGGCGATGTCGATGCCGAACTCCGCGCAGCGCGCCATGATGGTGGGGAAGTGGCTTTCAATGAACTCCCGCGGCTTGTGCGAGATATCGAGAAAGACACAATCCAGCCCGAGGCGTTTCATCTCGTGGTCGATGGCCCGTGCCACCACGTCCCGCGGCGCCAGCTCCGCCCGCTCGTCGAAGGCGGTCATGAAGCGGGTGCCGTCCGGCAGCAGCAGGTGGGCGCCTTCACCGCGCAGTGCCTCGCTGATCAGGAAGGACTTCGCCCTGGGATGGTAAAGGCAGGTCGGGTGGAACTGGTTGAACTCCAGGTTGGCGACCCGGCAGCCGGCCCGCCAGGCCATGGCGATGCCGTCGCCGCTGGCGCCGTCGGGATTGCTGGTATAGAGGTAGGCCTTGCTGGCTCCGCCAGTGGCCAGCACCACTGCCCGGGCCTGGAACAGGTCGACGTGCTCGCTGCGGCTGTCCAGCACGTAGGCGCCCTGGCAGCGACCGTCCTCGCAGACCAGGTCCACCGCCACCCGGTGGGTGAAGACATCGATGTTGTCGCGCTCCAGCGCCCGCTCGGTGAGGACCTCGGAGATGGCCCGGCCGGTGCGGTCGGCGGCGTGGATGATGCGCCGGTGGCTGTGCCCGCCCTCCATGGTGAGGTGGAACTCGCGGGTCTCGGCGTCGAGCTGGTCTTCCCGCAGGTCGAAGTCGACGCCCTGCTGGACCAGCCATTCGACGCAGTGGCGGCTGTTTTTTACCGTGAACTCGACCGCATCCCGGTGACACAGGCCGGCGCCGGCGGTGAGCGTGTCCTCGACGTGGGAGTTGATGGTGTCGCGGTCGTGCAGTACCGCCGCCATGCCGCCCTGGGCCCAGTAAGTGGAGCCCTGGTTGAGGTCCGCCTTGGATAACAGGGCGATGCGATAGTGGGCGGGCAGGTGCAGGGCCAGGCTGAGGCCGGCGGCACCGGTACCGATAATCAGGACGTCGTGTTCAAACGCGGTGGGCACTGGACTGTCGCTTGCCGGCTCTGGAAGTGAAATATATTATGTGCCTCAACAGCTTAGCGCGATCAGACACTTCGGGGGCGAGTATAAACGACCTCCCGCACAATAAGGAAATCCCTCCTTGGGGAACTTTTCAGGGGCACGCCCCTCATACACTTGCCCGCGCTTACCGGGGCCGGTGCCAGCAGTGTGCCGGATGGTGACGAGGCAATTGGATTCTTTTGACATGGCAGCACCGCCGTTGGTCATGGAGGGGTATATCAGGTGACGGCTGCCAACACGGATCAGCAATTGGTCGCCAGGGTTAAAAAGGGCGACACCCGGGCGTTTGACCTGCTGGTGCTGAAATACCAGCACAAGATTTTTGGCCTCATCAGTCGCTATGTGCACGACGCCGATGAGGTGCAGGATGTGGCGCAGGAGGCCTTCATCAAGGCCTACCGGGCGCTGCCCAAGTTTCGCGGCGACAGCCAGTTCTACACCTGGCTGTACCGGATCGCGGTGAACACCGCGAAGAATCACCTGGTGTCGCGCTCACGGCGCCCACCGGGGAGCGATGTGGAAATCGCGGATGCGGAGTATTACGAGGGCGGCGGCGCGCTGCGGGAAATCGAGACGCCGGAAAACGCCCTGTTTGGCGCCGAACTCAAGGCGGTAGTGGAAAACGCGATCGCTGATTTGCCGGATGAATTGCGAACTGCGGTAACTTTACGCGAATTCGATGGTCTGAGTTACGAGGAAATCGCCGATGTCATGGAGTGTCCGGTGGGTACAGTGCGTTCACGCATATTCCGGGCGCGCGAGGCGATAGACCTCAAAGTGAAAGAACAGATGGAAGGCCGGTCCTGAGACCGGGCAGATGGCATGGACAAATACGCGAGATCGCACACAGTGCGGAGGAACAAGCGATGAGTGAACGCCTGCGGGAATCCCTGTCCGCGATGCTGGACGACGAGGCCAATGAGCTCGAGTCGCAACGTGTGATACGGGCTCTGGACGAGGATCCGGAGTTGCGCGAGACCTGGCGACGCTATCAAATGGTGCGCAGCTCCATGTCTGGTCAGCACTGCCTGCAACTGGATATATCCGCGCGGGTGAGCGATGCGCTGGCAGCGTCCGGCGAGTCGTCGACAGTCTCCCTGGGACAAAAACTGCGGCGCCCCTTCGCCAGCTTCGCGGTGGCGGCCTCGGTGGCGGCCACCGTGGTCATCGGCGGCCAGCAGCTTGCCAGCGTCGGCGGGCCTGACCCCTACGGGGTGGAAGCGGCGTCTACCGGCGGCGTCTCGCCGGTCGGCATGGTCAACAGTATCGGGGCGGTTCCCGTGCGTGCCAGTTACGGCACCGAGGCCGTAGCGGTTCCTGTGCTGACCCCCTCTACCCGCAACGCCTACGAAGAGCTGGCCCGCCAGCGCATGCAGTCGTACATGCAGGCGCACGCCGAGCAGGCTGCGCTGAACTCTCCCCAGGGCCTGATTCCCTTCGCCCGGGTACCGGAGATCCACGAGTAAACGACGCGTGATTCCGCTGCAGTACAGCAAACTTTGGTTAAGGGTACTCGCAGCCCCCCTCCTGTTCCTGCCCGCCGCGCTGGCCCTGGCCAGCAATTGCAATGATCGCGATATCGAGGCCCTCGGCTGGCTCGAGCGCATGGCGCGCAGTAGCGACGAATACAGCTATCACGGCGTGGTCACCCTGCAGCGACAGGGCGAGGACATGCAGGTGATCCAGCTCTCCAGCGCGGTAGACGACGCCACCAGTAGCGAGCGCATGACCCAGCTCACCGGCCAGGGCGCCAAAGTGCAGCGTCTGGGACATCCCCTGCACTGTGTCCATCCCGGCCACCACCTGTTGCGCACCGGTGGCGAAGCCGTAGCCGGTAGCGATGGCTCCTGCGGATTGGCGGAGTTTTATCGCTTGCGGGTCAGTGATGGCAGCCGGGTCGCCGGACGCCGTGCGGTGCAGCTGGAAATCATGCCGCGGGATATGTACCGCTACGGCTATGTCCTGCAACTGGATCGCGCCACCGGCCTGTTGCTGCGCTCGGAGACCCTGGGGCGGGGCAAGCGGGTGCTGGAAAAATTCCAGTTCGCGGACCTCTCCTTCAACGAACGTATCGGTGACAGTGCCGAGGTAAGCCTCGTCCACAACGCCGAGCACCCGGGCGCCGGTGTTGTCGAGCCTGGCGCAGCACCCTCGGGCCTGTGGCTGCCGCGCTGGCTCCCGCGGGGCTTTATCGCCACCGAGGAGCCGGGGGCGGGGTCTTCCCGCAGGACCTATACCGATGGCATGGCGGTTTTTTCGGTGTTCGTGGAAGAACTGGACAGGGCCATCCTGCCTGGCGATGGTCTCGCCCGGGCCGGCAGCACCACCGTATATACCCGTGGCAAGTCGCTCGGTGACCAGCCTGTCCTGGTAACCGTGGTGGGCGAGATTCCGGTAAATACGGCACGCATGGTGGCCGACTCGGTTAGCCTGGCAGGTGCCGATGCTGACTGAAACCGGCACGGTCATGGCGGTAGAGGCGGACGCGGTCTGGGTGGAAACCATCCGCAAGACGACCTGCGGCACTTGCAGCGTACAAAAGGGCTGTGGTCACGGCCTGATGAACCGCCTGCTGCCCGGGCGCCAGCCGCTGGTGCGGGCGGTGGCCGGCGACCTGCGACCCACTGATTGCAAGGTCGGTGACGAGGTCCAGATCAGTATTCCCGAATCGGTTATCCTGCGCGGCTCGCTGGTGGTCTATATTCTTCCGCTGCTGTGCATGCTCGGTGGCGCCGCGCTCGGCGCCTCGCTGCTGCCCGCGAACAGTGATGCCGGAGGCGCCGTGGGGATGCTGGTCGGGATTGCCGTCGGCTACCTGCTGGTGCGCCTGCACGCGTGGCGCCACCGCTATGATCGTCTGCTGCAACCCACCCTCGTCAGCCTGCGGCGCGACATTCCGCAACCGCTGAAGATCAGCTGAGGCGCGGTACAGTCTCAGTTTTCTGCAACAAACACTTGGAAATAGCGCATGACTGTAATGACTAGACTGACGTCCCTTTGCCTGCTGCTCGGTGGTTTGCTGCTTGCCGGCCAGGCCTCGGCCCAGTTGCCGGAGTTCAAGGATATCGTCAAACGCAACTCCCCGGCGGTGGTCAAGATCATCGTTGAATCCGACGGCCGCGCCGACGGCGAGCAGCCCGGGCCGGAAGAAATTCCCGAGTACCTGCGGCGCTTTTTCGAATTCCGCGGCGGCCCCCCCACGACGCCGCATTCGCGGATGGGCATGGGCTCCGGCTTCATCATCTCCCAGGATGGCTACATCGTGACCAACAACCACGTGGTCGAGGGTGCGGACAGCGTGCTGGTCCGCCTCAACGACCGCCGCGAGTACGACGCGGAAGTGGTCGGCACCGATCCCCGTTCCGACCTCGCGCTCCTGCACGTGGAGGCCAGCAAGCTGCCCACCGTGAAACTGGCTGCTGACGACAAAATCGAAGTGGGCGACTGGGTGCTGGCCATCGGCTCGCCCTTCGGTCTCGATTACTCCGTAACCGCGGGCATCGTCTCCGCCATGGGGCGCAGCCTGCCGACGGAGAACAACGAGAATTACGTTCCTTTTATCCAGACCGACGTCGCGATCAACCCCGGTAACTCCGGCGGCCCGCTGTTCAATCTGGACGGCGAGGTGGTCGGCGTGAACTCGCAGATATTCACCCGCAGCGGCGGTTCCATCGGCCTCTCGTTCTCCATCCCGGTGAGCGTGGTGCACAACGTGGTGGATCAACTCAAGGAGAACGGTCATGTCACCCGCGGCTGGCTCGGCGTGACCATCCAGGATGTCGACCGCAATCTCGCCGAATCCTTCGGCCTCGACCGCCCCCGCGGCGCCCTCGTGGTGCAGGTCGGGGAGGGCAGCCCCGCCGAGGACGGCGGACTGCGCGAGGGCGACGTGATCCTCAGCTTCGACGGCAAGGAGATCCGCACCTCCTCCGAGCTGCCCCACGTGGTCGGCCTGATTCCCCCGGGCAGCAAGGTGCCGGTGGAAATCATGCGCGAACAGAAAAGCCGCACGCTGAAAGTCGAGGTCGGCGGGCTCGACGCCGGCGACAGCTACACCCTTGCCAGCGGTGCCAAGACCGGCAACGGCGGCAAGCTGGGCGTGGTGGTCGCGGAGACCCCGCAGGAAGTGCTCGAACGCTGGGGCCTATCCGGTGGTGTCCAGGTGCGCGAAGTGGTGCCTGACTCGGCGGCGGCCGATGCCGGTGTCCAGGCCGGCGACATCATCACCCTTGTGGGCAGCACCCCGGTGAAATCCATCAGCGCCTTCGAGAAGGCAGTGGATAGCCTGCGGGCGGGGACCTCGGTGCCCCTGCGGCTGACGCGTCGTGGTGCGCCGCTGTTTATCGGCCTGAAGTTGCCAGACTGATACGACGATCCGCCAGGTCCGAGTATTGCGCTGTGCTGACCGCACGGCAGCGCGAGCACTGCGGCGGGCCGTTCCTGGCGTGGTGCGGGTTCTGGGCCCATCAGCACCGGGCACTGCCTGTGTGCATTAGTCCAACATGTGCCCGATAGCCGCCACCCGGCCTATAGGTTACAATCGCGCGTTTTTTGGCGGGCTGCCCCGATGGGCGGCCTGTTGCGTTTCCGGCGCCGCGCGCCGCATCCCAGGCCCTGAGTAGTGAGCGACCTCCAACACATCCGCAATTTCTCCATTATTGCCCATATCGACCACGGCAAATCCACGCTGGCCGACCGCTTCATCCAGCACTGTGGCGGCCTCAGCGACCGGGAAATGGCGGAGCAGGTGCTCGATTCCATGGATATCGAGCGCGAGCGCGGCATTACCATCAAGGCCCAGAGTGTCACCCTTGATTACAAGGCCCGCGACGGCCAGACCTATCAGCTCAACTTCATCGACACCCCCGGACACGTGGACTTCTCCTACGAGGTATCGCGCTCGCTGGCGGCCTGCGAGGGCGCGCTGCTGGTGGTGGACGCCGGCCAGGGGGTGGAAGCCCAGTCGGTGGCCAACTGCTACACGGCGATCGAGCAGGGCCTCGAAGTCCTGCCCATCCTCAACAAGATGGACCTGCCCCAGGCCGACCCGGACAAGGTGAAGAAAGAGATCGAGGAAATCATCGGTCTCGATGCCACCGAGGCCTGCCCGGTCAGCGCCAAGACCGGCCTTGGGGTAGAGGACGCACTGGAGTACCTGGTCGCGAATATCCCCCCGCCAGAGGGCGATCGCAATGCACCCCTGCAGGCCCTGATCATCGATTCCTGGTTCGATAACTACCTGGGTGTCGTATCGCTGGTGCGGGTAAAGCAGGGCGTGCTGCGCAAGCGCGACAAGTTCGTGGTCAAGTCCACCAGGAAGGCCCACCAGGTCGACAGCATCGGCATCTTTACCCCCAAGCAGACCGAGACCGGCGAGTTGAGGGCCGGCGAGGTGGGCTTCGTGGTCGCCGGTATCAAGGAGATCCAGGGCGCGCCGGTGGGCGACACCCTGGTCAGCGCCACCCACACGGATGTGCCGGCCCTGCCCGGCTTCCAGCGGGTCAAGCCGCAGGTCTACGCGGGTATCTTTACCGTGTCCTCGGACGACTACGAGGACTTCCGTGACGCCCTCGCCAAGCTCACGCTGAACGACGCGTCCCTGTTCTACGAGCCGGAGACCTCGGACGCGCTGGGCTTCGGCTTCCGCTGCGGCTTCCTCGGCATGCTGCACATGGAGATCATCCAGGAGCGCCTGGAGCGCGAGTACGACCTCGACCTGATTACCACCGCGCCGACGGTAATCTACGAGGTGGTGAACAAGAACGGCGAAGTGATCCATGTCGACAACCCCTCCAAGCTGCCCGATCCGGGCGATATCGAGGAGATGCGCGAGCCGATTGCCCGCTGTAACATCCTCGTGCCCCAGGATTATCTCGGCAGCGTGATTACCCTGTGTGTGGAGAAGCGCGGTGTCCAGGTCGACATGCAGTTCCTCGGCACCCAGGTGCAGGTGACCTACGATGTTCCCATGGCGGAGGTGGTGCTAGACTTCTTCGACCGCCTGAAATCCGTCAGCCGGGGCTACGCCTCCCTCGATTACAGCTTCGAACGCTTCGAAGCGGCGAGCCTGTCGCGCCTCGACGTAATGATCAACGGCGAGCGGGTGGACGCGCTGGCGGTGATCGTGCACCGGGAGCAGGTGCCCTACCGCGGGCGGGCATTGACAGAAAAAATGAAGGAACTGATTCCGCGGCAGATGTTCGACGTGGCCATTCAGGCCGCTGTTGGCGGCAAGGTGGTGGCGCGGCAGACGGTCAAGGCATTGCGCAAGAACGTAACGGCCAAGTGCTACGGTGGCGACGTATCGCGTAAACGCAAACTGCTGGAGAAGCAGAAAGCGGGCAAAAAACGGATGAAGCAGGTAGGTCGGGTAGAGATTCCCCAGTCGGCGTTCCTGGCAGTTCTCAAGGTGGATAGCTGATGAGCGGAGTGAATATCGATTTTCCCCTGATTCTCACCATTCTGGTGGCGGGGTCAGGGCTGATCTGGTTGCTGGATGCCATGTTCCTCGCCCCCGGGCGCAAGAAGGCCATGGCGGGCCTGCAGCAGGAGTATCCCCAGTGGCAGGAGGAGGGGCACCCCCAGGAGAAGCAGTACCAGGCGCGGGTCGCCGACACCGCCGCGGTACCCGTGGTGGTGGAATATGCCAAGTCATTTTTCCCGGTACTGCTGGTCGTCTTCGTGCTGCGCTCCTTTATCGTCGAGCCCTTCCAGATTCCCTCATCATCGATGGTGCCCACCCTCGAGGTCGGCGATTACATTCTGGTAAATAAGTTCACTTATGGATTGCGCCTGCCGGTTACCCGTACCAAAGTAGTCGACATCGGTGAGCCGAAGCGTGGCGATGTGATGGTGTTCTTTCCACCGCACATGAATGAGACCTATTTCATCAAGCGGGTGGTTGGCCTGCCCGGAGATACCGTCTCTTATCGCGACAAGCGCCTGTTCATCAACGGTGAGCCTGTCTCGCACGAGGAGGTGGCGGTGATCCCCGGCCCCCACGCCCGCTACCGGCTGGGTATCGAGGAACTGGGTGACGCCCGCTTTACCATGCAGACCAGCGACGCCCGCTTGCCGGACCAGTTTTCCGTCGTGGTCAAGCCAGGCCACTATTTCATGATGGGTGACAACCGTGACAATAGCTCCGACAGCCGGGTCTGGGGGCAGGTACCGGAAAAAGATATAGTTGGAAAGGCCTTCGCGGTCTGGATGCACTGGGAAGCCCTGCTCAGTGTTCCCAGCTTCCGGCGCGCTGGCTTCATAGAATGATATAAACAAGGGGATAGGGAAATGAGGACACCTCAGCGCCAGAGGGGAATGGGGATTCCGGGCATGGTGGTCGTGGCAATCATGGCCGGGTTCTACATCATGTGTTTCGTCAAGATGGTGCCGTACTATTCCGAGTACATGCAGGTCAAGAGCATCGTCAGCCAGGTGGCGTCGGAGCACCAGCCCGGGGCGACAACCCTGACCGAAATCCGCCGGCGGATCGACCGCCTGTTCATCACCAACCAGATTTACGCGATCCAGACCGGCGACGTCGAGATCTATCGGGAAAAAGGCGTGACCTATATCGACGCCAGTTACGAGGCGCGTCTCCCGATCGCCTGGCGCATTGATGCGGTTATGAAATTCGACGACCTCAAGTATGTGGTAGGCCAGCCAAACGCCAAGTGAGCAGTGACAGCGAACGCCATTTATCTGATCTGCAGCAGCGCCTGGGCCATCAATTCGCCGACCTGGGCCTGCTGAAACTTGCGCTCACCCACCGCAGCAGCGGCAGTCGCAATAACGAGCGGCTGGAATTCCTCGGCGACTCGATCGTCAACCACATCGTCGCCGAGGCCCTTTACTACAAGTTTCCCAAAGCCGATGAAGGGGTGCTCAGCCGCCTGCGAGCCTCGCTGGTAAAAGGCGAAACACTCGCCGGCCTGGCCCGCGAACTGGAACTGGGCGACCACCTGCAGCTTGGCGGCGGCGAGCGCAAAAGCGGCGGTCGCCGGCGCGCTTCGATACTTGCCGATGCGCTGGAAGCCGTCGCCGGTGCTATATTCCTCGATGCCGAGCTCGCGACCTGCCAGCGCTGCGTGCTGGCCTGGTATGGCGGCCGGCTCGAGCACTTGAGCATCGATACGGTGGCGAAGGACCCGAAGACCCGGCTGCAGGAGTTTCTGCAGGGGCGCGGCATCCCGCTGCCCGACTACGAACTGCTCGGCGTCGAGGGCGAGGACCACAACCAGCGCTTTCTGGTCGCCTGTAAAATATCCAAGCCCGCCCTGACCCTGGAGGGCAGTGGCAGCAGCAGGCGCAAGGCGGAGCAGGCGGCGGCGGAAGCCGCGCTGCAGAGACTGGAATCGAATGGAAAATGAACAGAACCGCAGCGGCTACGTAGCTATCGTCGGCCGCCCCAACGTCGGCAAGTCCACCTTGCTGAACCACCTGTTGGGCCAGAAAATCAGCATCACCTCGCGCAAGCCCCAGACCACCCGCAACCAGGTGCTGGGGATCAAGACCGAGGGCCGTGACCAGATCATGTACGTCGACACCCCGGGCCTGCACCGCGCTGCCGGCAAGGCCATCAACCGCTACATGAATCGCGCCGCGAGCAGCGCCCTGCGGGACGTCGATGTCGTGGTGATGGTGGTGGACCGCACTGCCTGGACCGAGGAGGACGAGATGGTCCTGCAGCAGGTGCAGGCGGCGGGCGCGCCGACCCTGCTGGTGGTGAACAAGGTGGACCTGCTGGAGGACAAGGGGCTGCTGCTGCCGCACCTCGAACGGCTGACTGAACGCGGCGAGTTCGCCGCCATTCTGCCCCTTTCGGCGCTGCGACATCACAACGTCGCGGAACTGGAAGCAGAGATACTGCGCCTGTTGCCCGAGTCGCAGCACTTTTTCCCCGAGGACCAGATCACCGATCGCAGCCAGCGCTTTCTCGCTGCGGAAATCGTCCGGGAAAAAATCATGCGCCAGCTGGGCGACGAACTGCCCTACTCGGTGGCGGTGGAAATCGAGGAATTTGCCTTCGAGGGTGTTACCGCTCATATCTCGGCGCTGATCCTCGTCGAACGCGAGGGCCAGAAGAAGATCGTCATCGGTGACAAGGGTGCCCGCTTGCGCTCAATCGGTACCGAGGCGCGCAAGGACATGGAAAAGCTTTTCGACTGCAAGGTGATGCTGCGGCTGTGGGTCAAGGTGCGGCGAGGCTGGTCGGATGACGAGCGCGCCCTGCGCAGCCTGGGATTCGATGACGTCTGAGAGCAATGCGCGTTCAACTGCAACCCGCGTATATTCTTCACCAGCGCCCCTTCCGCGACACCAGTTCACTGCTTGAGCTGTTCACCGCCGAGCACGGGCGTATCAGCCTGGTGGGCAAGGGGGTGCGGCGGCGCAGCCGGGGGGGCAGCAGTGCAGCCCTGATGCAGCCCTTCACTCCCTTGCTGGTGTCTTTCTCCGGTCTGCGGGAGCTGAAGACCCTGACCCATGTGGAGGCGGCCGGGGCGGCTGCCCGCCTGCGCGGCGACCGGCTCTACAGCGCGATGTACCTCAATGAATTGCTGGTGCGCCTGCTGCACCGCCACGATCCCCACCCGACACTGTTTGCCAGTTACGGCGATGCCCTCGAGCGCCTGGGGGGCGAGGACAGCCTGGCTGACATCCTGCGCAGGTTCGAGCTGAATCTGCTTGCGGAGCTCGGCTACAGCTTCTCCCTGTCCGAGGACGGCCGCAGTGGTGAGCCGCTCGACGCGGGCCTGTGTTACCTCTACGACGTGGAGTTGGGGCTGGTGACGGCGCCCCGGGGTACACGGGGCGCCTTTTCCGGCGCCGACCTGCTGGCCATCGGCCGCGGGGAGTTCAGCGGGCCGGCCGGGCCGGCGGCCAAGCGCCTGATGCGCCTTGCCCTCGCCGAGCAGTTGGGCCCGGCACCACTGCGGAGTAGGGAGTTGTTCCGGCGCAGCCCATCCGGTGGTGAGTCAGCAGACTAAGGTCGGTGCGATTGGCCCATGCAGAGCATCGCCGGACAGGGTAAACTTTCCGCCGGGCCAGATAGTCAGAGTCTCTATGCGCGAATACCCCACGATTGAAGCCTGCATTGGCAACACGCCACTGGTGCGCCTGCAGCGCATGCAGGGTGAAACCAGCAATACCATCCTGCTGAAGCTGGAAGGCACCAACCCGGCCGGTTCGGTCAAGGACCGCCCGGCCCTGAGCATGATTCGCGAGGCCGAGGCGCGCGGGGACATTCGCCCCGGGGACACCCTGATCGAGGCGACCAGCGGCAATACCGGCATCGCCCTGGCCATGGCCGCGGCCATCCGCGGCTACCGCCTGGTCCTGATCATGCCCTCGCACATGAGCGACGAGCGCAAGCAGGCCATGGCTGCCTACGGCGCGCAACTGGTCGAGGTCAGCCGTGAGGAGGGCATGGAAGGTGCCCGCGACCTGGCCCGGGCCATGGAACAGCGCGGCGAGGGACGGGTGCTCGACCAGTTCGCCAACCCGGACAACCCCAGGGCCCACCTCACCGGCACCGGTCCGGAATTGTGGCAGCAGACGGGCGGCAGCATTACCCACCTGGTCAGCTCGATGGGCACCACCGGCACCATCATGGGCTGCTCGGCCTTTCTCAAGCAGCAGAACCCGGATATCACCATAGTCGGGCTACAGCCCGAGGATGGCTCCAGCATTCCCGGCATCCGCCGCTGGCCTGAAGCCTACCTGCCGGCCATCTACGACGCCGCCCGGGTGGACCGGGTACTGGATATTTCCCAGCGCGAGTCGGAGGTCACCATGCGTCGCCTGGCGGCGGAAGAGGGCATCTTCTGCGGCGTCTCCTCCGGCGGGGCCGTCGCCGGTGCGCTGCGGATTTCCGCCGAAGTCGAAAACGCGGTGATCGTGGCGATTATCTGTGATCGCGGCGACCGCTACCTGTCCACCGGCGTCTTCGCCGGGGAATAGTATGGTTCGCGTCCGGCAGGAAGACGTACTCGAAGCCAGCGATGGCGAAGTCGATATCGACCACTGGCTGCAGCGCCTGCCCCTGCACCCGGAAGTGGTCGGTGATGGCCGCCTGAAGGAGGCCGCGGTACTGGTACGCGAGATATCCCGCGGCCCCGGGGTGGACCAGTTGGACTGGGCCAGCGAGAGCGACAGCTTCCGCGCCGGACTGCAGGTGGCACTCATCCTTGCCGAGTTGCATGTGGGTGCCGATTGCCTGATCGCCGGCATGCTCTACCGCGCGGTACGCGAGGAGCGGATCGGCCTCGAGGAGATCGGCGAGCGCTTTGGCCCGACCGTGTCCCACCTGCTCGAGGGCGTACTGCGCATGGCCGCCATAGGTGAACTGCGCACCCACCAGGATCGCCCCGTGCTCGGCCAGGCCCACGCGCAAAAGGACAATATCCGCAAGATGCTGGTCGCCATGGTCGATGACGTCCGCGTGGCGTTGATCAAACTGGCTGAACGGACCTGCGCCCTGCGCGCCGTCAAGCACGACGACGAACGGCGCGAAAGTGTGGCGCGGGAAGTCTTCGATGTTTATGCGCCGCTGGCCCACCGCCTCGGTATCGGCCATTTGAAGTGGGAGCTGGAAGACCTCTCCTTCCGCTATATCTACCCGGAAGCCTATCGCAAGATCGCCCGCCTGCTGGACGGCAAGCGGCTGGAGCGCGACCAGTTCATCGCCGATGTGAAAAGCACCCTGGACCGGGTGCTGCGGGCCGCAGGCGTCGACTTCGATATCGAGGGGCGGGCCAAGCACATCTACAGTATCTGGCGCAAAATGCAGCGCAAGGGTATCGGTTTTTCCCAGGTATACGACATCCGCGCCGTGCGCATACTGGTGCCTGAAATCAAGGACTGCTACGCCACCCTGGGCCTGGTGCACGGGCTGTGGCGCAACATCCCCAACGAGTTCGACGACTATATCGCCAACCCCAAGGAGAACGGCTACCGCTCGCTGCATACCGCGGTGATCGGCCCCGATGGCAAGGTCCTCGAGGTCCAGATTCGCACCCGGCGCATGCACGAAGAGGCGGAACTCGGGGTGTGCGCCCACTGGCGCTACAAGGGTTCCGATGGCGAATCCGGCATGGCGAGCACCTACGAGGAAAAAATCGCCTGGCTGCGCCAGGTCCTCGACTGGCACGACGAAACCGGTGATGCCGGCGGTGTCGCCGAGCAGTTCAGCTTCGATGTCGCCCAGGACCGGGTCTATGTCTTCACGCCCCAGGGCGACGTTGTCAATCTCGCCCAGGGGGCGACCCCGCTGGACTTTGCCTACCACGTGCACACGGAGGTGGGCCACCGCTGCCGCGGGGCGAAGGTAAACGGCTCCATCGTCCCGCTGACCTACACCCTGAAGACCGGTGAACGGGTGGAAATCCTCACCAGCAAGGAAGGGCAGCCACGGCGCGACTGGCTGCAGCCGGGTCTCGGTTACCTGCGCACGTCGCGGGCCCGGGCGAAAGTTCAGCACTGGTTCCGCAGCCAGGCGCGGGAAGAAAATATTGCCGCCGGCAGGCACCTGCTGGAACGGGAATTCAAGCGCCTGGCGCTTACCAGCGTCGACTACCAGCGCATCGCCCGCAAGGTACAGGTGCCGACCGTCGACGAAATGTATGCCGCGGTGGGTTCGGGGGAGATATCCTCGGCCCAGGTGCTGCACGCGGCACAGGGCCTGGTCGACCGGCGGCCGGAGCCACAGCTCAAGGTGGCGCGCCCGGGCGCCACACGCCTGCGCAGTGAAGTCCAGGTCCAGGGGGTGGGCAACCTGCTCAACCACATGGCCGGATGTTGCAAGCCGCTGCCGGGCGACGCCATCACCGGCTTCATCACCCGCGGTCGCGGTGTGAGCATCCATCGCAGCGACTGCGCGCGGCTGGTGAAACTGTCGGAACTGAGCCCGGAGCGGGTTATCGACGTGGCCTGGGGCGGCGGCCCGACCGACAACTACGAGGTCGACGTGGCGATCGAAGCCTACGACCGCCAGGGTTTGCTGCGGGACATTACCGGCCTGCTCGCCAACGCCCATGTCAACGTGCTGGCGATCAATACCCTGTCGCTGAAGAAGACCAATACGGCGACCATGCAACTGCGTGTCGAGGTTCCCAACCTGGCCGCGTTGTCGAAACTGCTCGAGCGCTTGAACCGCCTGCACAACGTGATCTCCGCCGTGAGGATCAGCGAATGAATACCGGGCCCGGCAAAACCTACAGCGTTGCAGACCTGATCCGGGTTATGCAGCGCCTGCGCGACCCCGAACAGGGCTGCCCCTGGGATCTTAAGCAGGACTTTGCCAGCATCGTTCCCTCGACCCTGGAGGAGTGTTACGAACTGGCTCACGCAATTGAGCAGGAAGACTATGAGCATGTCGCAGAGGAGTTGGGCGATGTGCTGTTCCAGGTGATTTTCTATAGCCAGCTCGGCAGTGAGCGCAAGCTGTTCGACTTTCCCCAGGTCGTCGATACCCTGGTGGAAAAGCTGATCCGCCGCCACCCCCACGTTTTTGCCGACGGTGAAATCGAGGGTGTGGTCGAGCACGAGACGAGTGTCGAGCAGGTCAACGCCACCTGGGAAGCCATCAAACAGGGCGAGCGCTCCTCCCGCGACCTGCACAGTGCAATGGCCGACGTGCCGGTAGCACTGCCCGCTTTACCGAGGGCGCAAAAGCTGCAAAAACGCGCGGCAAGGGTGGGTTTCGACTGGAGCTCTACCGCCGGCGTAATCGACAAGCTCGGTGAAGAAATTGCCGAACTGAATGTGGCGCTCAGCCAGGGCGACAGCGCGGGGATTACCGAGGAGTTCGGCGATCTGCTGTTCACCTGCGTCAATCTCGGGCGCCACCTGCATATCGACGCGGAGAGCGCGTTACGCGCTGCTTCGGGCAAGTTTGAAACGCGTTTTCGGGCTATGGAATTCCTGGCCAGCGACCGGGGTTCAACGCTCGAGGAACTTGGCCAGGAGGCCATGGAGACACTGTGGGAACAGGTCAAAAAGGCCTGAGTACCCCCCGCGAGCGGGGGTTGTAACCTAACCCTGCGCTGTGTATGGTTACTGGCCTTTTATTGACCCATCTCACCTACCGAAGTGCCCCAGCGGCATAATCTTTTGACGAGGAAGTTCGCCTATGCGACTGATACTGTTGGGCGCCCCCGGCGCAGGCAAGGGCACGCAAGCCCAATACATCACCGAACGTTATGGAATTCCACAGATATCAACAGGCGATATGTTGCGGGCGGCGGTCAAGGCGCAAACTGAGCTGGGAATACAGGCGAAGGCAGTGATGGATGCCGGCGGCCTGGTCTCCGACGACATTATCATCGGCCTGGTGAAAGAGCGGATCACGGCGGTGGATTGTGCCCGCGGATTTCTCTTCGACGGCTTCCCGCGGACTATCCCCCAGGCGCAGGCCATGGTGGATGCCGGCGTCGATATCGACCATGTGGTGGAAATCGCCGTTGAAGACGAGGAAATCGTCTCCCGCCTGAGCGGTCGCCGTGTGCACCCGGGCTCGGGTCGCGTTTACCATGTGCTGTATAACCCGCCGCGCGAGCAAGGGCTCGATGACGAAACCGGCGATGAATTGGTGCAGCGCGATGACGACAAAGAGGATACCGTGCGCAAACGCCTCGAAGTCTATCACTCCCAGACCAGCCCCCTGGTGGCGTTTTATCGCGATATGGAAGGCGAAAACGCCCCGCAATATCACCGCGTCGTCGGTGTCGGGACGGTCGATGACATCCGGGATGCGATATTTTCACAATTGGATGGCTGAGCCATGCAGATCGCAAGAAGGGGAGCCAAGGCTCCCCTTTTTTGTTGCCAGTATTAATTTCACGCTATAAAAACAGGCTTTTTCGTCGAGTATCGAATTTTAAAAATCTTTAAATTCGTGCTGAGGTAATCAGAAATTACTTTTCTTACCTTTGGTTTTTGCTGATTTTTTCCCTTGGTGGATTGTTGTAAGTCCTGATTTTTATTGCTATTTTTGGTTTGCGTTACCTTACTAACAACCCGGAGAGAAGTGTAATGGCAACGGCAAAGAAAAAAAGTGCGCCGAAAAAAGCAACGGCAGCCTCCAAAAAGGCGCCCGCTAAAAAACGCCCGGCAGCAAAACGAGCCGCGGCAAAACGATCTCCTGCAAAAACTTCAGTTGTTAAGCAGGCAGCAGCATCGCCGGCAGTCGTACGTGCCAACGATGCCCTGAAAAAGTTGCAGAAAGCCCTCGATGGCGAACGCCAGAATGTGAAAAAGGCCAAGGCCAAACTCGAGACCGTACGTAAACAGGCTGCAGCCAAGAAAACAGCGGCGAACAAGCGCGCCGTAGTTTCTGCTCGCAGTGCTGCAGAGAAAAGCAATGAGAAACTCAAGGCGCTTCGAGCCCTTGTGGCCGAGGCAAAACAGAAAGTCAGCGAAAACGTCGACAAAGCGCGTCTTCAGGCGAAAAAGATCGCCGCCGAGGAAAAACTCCTCGCGCGCAAGGCGGAACTGGCTGCCAAGACTGAGGCGGACAAGCTGAAGGCGGTGGCGAAGCAGGCACAGGCATGGGTGAAATCCCGCGCCCGTTCCGACGCGAAGAAAATTGCCGCGTTTGAAGCCCGCCTGCTGAAGGATCTTGCCGCGGCGGAGCGCAAACTGCTCGCCAAGACCAAGGCCGCGGAGAAAAAAGCAGCTGCTAAAGCTAAAAAGGCTACCCGGAAAAAGGCCGCGGTGAAGCGTAAGGCCGCACCAAAGGCTAAAGCCGCGGCAACGGCAGCCAGCAAGGCGCCGGCAAAGAAAAAGGCGGTAGCGAAGAAAGCGCCCGCGAAGAAAAAAGCCCCGGCCAAGAAAAAGGCTCCGGCCAAGAAAAAGGCTCCGGCCAAGGCGAAAACCAAGGCCGCTGCTCCGAAGAAGGCTGCACCGCAACGCAAAGCCAAGGCAAAAGCCCCGGCTAAAGCTCAGCCCTGAAACCTGCCGCTGCCGACACGAAGCCCACGAACGCAAGCGTTCGTGGGCTTTTTTCGTTTATCGGCATACGCTGCGAGGCTGCCCTCAGGGGCGCCCGGCGTGGTTCAGGTTGAGGAAATTACCGGCCTCGTCGTCGAAGTTAACCTCGACTGCCCCGATGGACTGATACCACTGCCGCACTGCCCGCCCGCCTGTGTCGAGAAAGTCCGGCAGTGCTTGCAGGCAGGAGGTGCGCAACAGCGCACAGAGATAGAAGTTGTCGCCCGCGCTGGTGGCATAAGCAACATTGCTGTCCGGCACTTTGCCCAGCGCCTGCCTCAGGCGGGTGACGAGATCTGCCGGCAGCAGGGGCGAATCGCAGGGCACCAGCAGGAGCAAGGGCGAATGCACTGCCGGGATTGCCGCTTCCAGTCCCGCCAGCGGCCCCTGGAACCCGGCGCGCAGATCTGGTGGCGCCAGTTCGGCGATCAGCGCGTATCGCTGCCGATTGCGATTGCAGCTGATCAGCACGCGATCCACCTGGGTACCGATACATTCGTGAACCTGCTGCACCAGGGTTTTGCCGTGCCAGTCCGCGAGCCCCTTGTCGGCGCCCCCCATCCGGGTGCCCGCCCCGCCAGCGAGAATCAGTGCCGTGACCTCGCCGTCGCAAGTAGATTCACTGTTGAATGGCATAGGCGGTTTTTAGCTTCGGGACACTGTGGGATAATTCGCAGCCATTCTACCACCCGACAATGGATTTAAGGCATCGCGATGAGAGGCCTGCTGGCGATTGAGACTGCGACAGACGCGTGTTCTGTAGCCCTGTGGCGCGACGGCGCGGTGGAGGATCGCCACGCAATCATTCCCCGTCAGCACAGCCAGCGACTGTTGGGAATGCTGGGTGAACTGGTGCCCGGTGGCGATCTGCGGGCAGCGGGAGTGGAAGCCCTGGCTTATGGCTGCGGCCCCGGCTCGTTTACCGGGCTGCGGGTTGCCGCGAGCGCGGTGCAGGGCCTGTGTTACAGCTCCGGCTTGCCGGCATTACCGGTATCTACCCTTGCCTGCCAGGTACAGACGGCCTTGGGCGAGGGCCTGGTTGGCGAGGGCGACCTGGTACTCAGCCTGATCGACGCGCGCATCAACGAAGTGTATGCGGGTATGTACCGGGTTCAGGGCGGGCTGCCTGTCGCGCTGTCCGCGGCCAGCGCCTGCGCACCCGCGCAATTCACGGCAGATGCTGGCAGCGAGCAGATCGTTGCTGTCGGCAGTGGGGCGAACCTGCTGCCCGGGTTTCCCCTGGAGCTACAGCAGCGGATTGCTCGCTCGCAGCCGGAACTCCTGCCGCGGGCGCGCGACCTCGTGCCCCTGGCGCTCGAGGTATGGCGCAGCGGCGGCGCGCAAACGGCACAGCAGGTCCAACCGGTTTACGTGCGCGATGAAATCAACTGGAAGAAACTGGCAGAGCAAGGAAAGCAAAAGTAATGGATATTTTTCAGGCGTTTATCCTGGCTGTGCTGCAGGGGCTGACCGAGTTCCTGCCGATCTCGAGTTCGGCGCACCTGGTGATTCCCTCGCTGGTACTGGACTGGCGCGACCAGGGGCTGGCTTTCGATGTTGCCGTGCACGTCGGCACCCTGACCGCGGTGCTGCTCTATTATTGTCGCGACCTGTGGCGCATGGCCCTGGCCTGGGGCGGCAGCCTGCTGGGGCGCGGTAGCAGCACCGAGAGTCGTATGGTCTGGTACCTCGCTCTGGCGACACTTCCCGCCGGCCTGGCAGGCGTGCTGCTCGGCGATTTCATCGAGGCTCACGCGCGCAATCTCGCCGTCATAGCCACCACGACACTGGTGTTTGGATTGTTGCTTGGCTGGGCGGACCGTCACGCCATTCGAGTTCCCGGGGATGCGGCAATCGGCTGGCGCCAGGCACTGGTGATCGGCGTGGCCCAGGCCCTGGCGCTGGTGCCCGGTGTGTCCCGTTCCGGGGTGACCATAACCGCGGGCCTTTTCCTCAACCTCAGCCGGCAGGAAGCAGCCCGCTTCTCCTTCCTGCTGTCTATCCCGGTCATCGCCGGTGCCGGCCTGCTCAAGGGTGCGGAGCTGGCGTCGAGCGGCCATCCGGTCGACTGGAGCAGCCTCGCCCTGGCGGCGGTGATCTCCGGGGTGACGGCATTTTCCTGTATCACGGTCTTCCTGCGCCTGCTCGACCGGGTGGGCATGATGCCCTTCGTCTACTACCGCGTGGCGCTCGCGCTGTTGTTGTATGGCCTGTGGCTGGCCGGGTGAGTCAGGCCCCGGGCCTTCTGCCCGCTGTCGCGGGATAGTAGACTGCGCTACCTGAGCCAATCGTCCAGATCGCCGAGTTATCCCCGATGTCCGACCAGCAAACATTCAACCGCGCGCTTTGCGAGTTCCTCGCCGATGCCACCACGCCTTTTCATGCCGTTGCTACCATGGCGGCGACCTTGCGCACTGCGGGTTTCAGCCAGTTGCAGGAGAACGAGAACTGGCAGCTGGCGTCGGGCGGGCGCTATTTCGTTACCCGCAACGGCAGTTCCATCGTCGCGTTCGGCATCGGTGAGCAGGCCGGGGCGGAGCAGGGAGTGCGCATGGTCGGGGCACATACGGACAGCCCCTGCCTGATGGCTAAACCGAACCCGGAGCGGGTCAGGCAGGGCTACTTCCAGGTCGGCGTCCAGGTCTACGGCGGCGCCCTGCTCAACCCCTGGTTCGATCGCGATCTCTCCCTCGCCGGTCGCGTCAGCTTCCGCGATGCCAGCGGCAGGCTGCGCAGCGCCCTGGTGGATTACCGCGAGCCTGTGGCGGTGATCCCGAGCCTCGCCATTCACCTCGACCGGGAGGCGAACAACAGCCGCACGGTAAACCCGCAGACGGATATCCCGCCAATTCTGTGCCAGCTCGACGAGGGCGAGGCGGTGGACTTCCGCGCCCTGCTGCGCGAGCGCCTGCTGCTGGAACACCCCGATTGCGCGGTGGCGGAAGTGCTGGATTTCGAGCTCTGCTTCTACGACACCCAGCGCGCAGCGCTGGTGGGCCTGAAGCGGGAATTCATCGCCTCCGCCCGGCTCGACAACCTGCTCAGTTGCTTCACCGGCATGCAGGCGCTGCTGGACTGGGACGGCGTGTCCACCGCGCTGCTGGTCTGCAATGACCACGAGGAAGTGGGCAGTCTTTCCGCCAGCGGCGCGCAGGGCCCCTTGCTGGCCTCGGTGCTGGAGCGCATCGCCGGCAGCCGTGCAGCCTATGCTGCCCTGACCGACCGCTCGATGATGATCTCCGCAGACAACGCCCACGGCATCCATCCCAATTACGCCGATCGGCACGATGAGAATCACGGCCCGCTGCTCAACCGGGGGCCGGTGATCAAGATCAATGCCAGCCAGCGCTACGCCACCAACAGCGAGACCGCCGGCCTGTTCCGCATGCTGGCGGCGGAGGAGGGCGTTCCCGTGCAATCCTTCGTGGTTCGCACGGATATGGCCTGTGGCAGTACCATCGGCCCGATTACCGCGGGCACCGTCGGGGTGCGGACACTCGACATCGGCGTGCCCACCTTCGGCATGCACTCGATCCGCGAACTGGCGGGTGCCGCCGACGGCTACAACCTCTCCCGCGTCTTGCGCCGCTTTTACAACACTGCCGGTGACCTGGGCGCCAGCTGAGATTCCCGGTCGCGGGGACTGAACGGCCGTTTCGATGAGGGTTCTCCTGCTATCCGCCTACGCCGCGCAGAGCCACGTTTACTGGCGGACGGCGCTGCAGACGATGTTTCCGCACTGGCAGTGGCAGGTGCTGGAACTGCCGCCCAGGTATTTCGGCTGGCGGGTGCGCGGTAACCCGCTGTACTGGGGTATCGACCAGCGCGCCGTGCTCGAAGCCGAATACGACCTGCTGCTGGCGACTTCCATGGTCGACCTGGCAACCCTGCGCGGGCTGCTGCCTTCGCTGGCACAGTTGCCCACGGCGCTGTACTTCCATGAGAACCAGTTCGCCTACCCGCAGACAGCGCAGCAGCACAGCTCTGTGGAGGCGCAGATGGTGAGTCTCTACAGCGCGCTGGCGGCGGACTGCCTGTTGTTCAATTCCGCCTACAACCGCGAGACTTTCTTTCGCGGCCTGGCCGAGTTGCTCGCCCGCCTGCCGGACTACCTGCCGGCGGGGATCGTGGACGGCCTGCAGCAGAAATCCCGGTTGTTGCCAGTTCCGGTAGTGCCGGGGCCGACGCAGACCGCCGACCCCTGGCCAGTGCGTGAGGGGAAGTGCCTGCGCATTCTGTGGAGCGCGCGCTTTGAGTACGACAAGGGCGGCGAACGCCTGTATGCGATTCTGCGCCAGCTCGATGAACTCGCTGTCGATTACCAATTGGCGCTGACCGGCCAGCAGTTCCGCCAGTCGCCGCCGGTATTTGCCAGCATCCAGCGGGACTTTGCCCACCGTTTGCTACAGTTTGGCTACCTCGAGGATGCGGCGGTCTACCGGGCCTGGCAGCGGGGCGCCGACCTGGTCCTGTCCACCGCGCTGCACGAGTTTCAGGGTCTGGCCGTGATGGAGGCGGTGCTGCAGGGCTGTGAGCCGGTGTTGCCGGATCGCCTCGCCTACCGCGATTTTTTCCCGCCGCGCTGCCGCTATGTCTCTGACCTCGACGACATCGAGGCGGAAGCGGCCGCAGCCGCCGGCCATATCGCCGCGATCGCCCTGCGCGGCCCCCGGCCGCCGGATATCTCGGCCTGCAGTTTCGCGAGCCTGCGAGAGGAGTACGCGCAGGTGCTCGGCGGGCTCGCGGCCGCAGGATAGCCTCATACAGTCAAGCTAGGTATCATGTGCGCCTTTTTCGCCAACCGGATTCAGCATGGCCAAGCAACGCGTACTCACCGGCATTACCACTACCGGCACCCCGCACCTGGGCAACTACGTGGGCGCCATTCGCCCGGCGATCGAGGCATCGCGCGACGAGGCGGTCGATTCATTCTTCTTCCTCGCTGACTATCACGCCCTGATCAAGTGCCAGGACCCGGCGCTGGTGCAGCAGTCGACCCGGGAGATCGCCATGACCTGGCTGGCGCTGGGGCTGGATACCGAGAAAACCCTGTTTTATCGCCAGTCGGACGTGCCCGAGATCGCCGAATTGACCTGGGTGCTCAACTGCATCGCCGCCAAGGGCCTGATGAACCGGGCCCACGCCTACAAGGCGGCGGTTCAGGCCAATGAAGAGGCGGGTGAAGATCCCGACTTCGGCGTAACCATGGGCCTGTTCAGCTACCCGGTGCTGATGGCGGCCGACATCCTCATGTTCAATGCCCACAAGGTGCCCGTGGGGCGTGACCAGATCCAGCACATCGAGATGGCGCGGGATATCGCCGCGCGTTTCAACCACATCTACGGCGAGGCCTTCACCCTGCCCGAGGCAGTGGTGGACGACACGGTCGCCGTGCTGCAGGGCACCGACGGGCGCAAGATGTCGAAGAGCTACAACAACACCATCCCGCTGTTCCTCGGCGAAAAGCAGCTGAAAAAGGCCATCAACAAGATCAAGACCAACCTGCTCGAGCCCGGCGAACCCAAGGACCCGGACGACTCCACCGTCTTCCAGGTCTGGTCGGCGTTTGCGGACGAGGCGGAAACCGCCCGCATGCGCCGCGAATTCGAGAATGGCATCGCCTGGGGGGAAGCCAAGAAGCAGCTGTTCGAGCTGGTCAACGGCGAGCTGGCGGACGCCCGCGAGCGCTACAATGCGCTGATGGAAGACCCGGCCCATGTCGAAGGCGTGCTGCAGAAGGGCGCCGAGAGGGCCCGGGAACACAGTGCGCCCCTGATGCAGAAGGTGCGGCAAGCCGTCGGTATCACGCCCATTCGCTGAACATCAGCGGGCGGCTGTCACCAGCGCCCGGAACAGGCGCTGCTGACGCTGCGATTGCGGCAGGTACTCCGGGTGCCACTGCACGCCGATGACAAACTCCGCCCCTGACAGCTCGATAGCCTGGGTGACGCCATTGCTCTCGCAGGCCACCACCCGCAAACCTTCCCCGACCTCACGCACGCACTGGTCGTGCAGTGCGTTCACCTGGCAAGCTTGCGTGGCCAGAATTGTCGCCAGGCGCGAGTCCGCCTCGATGGCGACCCGTTTGCGCGGCAGCACGCTGCGCAGGTTACTGGTCCCTTCCATGTAGAAGTGATCGATGCGCTGGTGCAGGCTGCCGCCCAGCGTGACGTTGATCAGTTGGGCGCCGCGGCAGATACCGAGCAGAGGAATCTGCGCTTGCAGCGCTCGCCGGATCAGCTGTTTTTCCATGTTGTCCCGCTGCGGATCGTAGTTTTCCCGGGTGTGCCGCGAAAACAGGATGCGCAGCAGGGCCAGCGGCAGGGCCACCAGCCAGTCCCGCAGGCGGGGTCGGGAGGCACTTTCCTCTGCCTGCAGTGGTTCCTCGCCGTAGTGCAGGGGATCGACATCCGAGCCACCGCCGATAATCAGGCCGTCGAAGTCGAGCCCGGAATTTGCCTTGCCGGGGCGAATGCGCAGTGGTTTACCGCCGGCGCGGCGCACCGCGAGCGCAGTCATGATCCAGGCGGGAAAGCCGCCGCGGTCCGGTCCGGTGACAGCGATGACGGGAGTCGGCTGCGCCGCCATGCCGTTCAGGAAGCGAGAAACCGTTCAGACAGGATCGAGGTGAGGCGTTTCACCCAGCGGCTGTCCTGGGACAGCTGGAACTCCTCGTAGTGGGCCTGCCAGCTGGCGATCAGGTCCGCCAGCAGTGCGGCGTCCTCGGCGATGCGCTCGACGTAGACCCAGCTGTTCCACGCGGTCGACAGGTGCCAGCCGGGTTCGTTGATGCGGCAGTCGGGCAGCCGGTAGTGGTAGGCGGGCCGGCCCTTGACCAGCCGCCGCTCGTCCCGCGGCAGGCCGGCCTCCACCCGCGGCGCATCGAGGTGGTGAAAGATCGGCAGCATGTCCAGGGCGCGGTTGCGGGTGGGATTGTGCTGGAGGTAATCGTCGATGAGCCTGTCCAGGTCCGGCTGGTACTCCCGGTCCAGCACCAGTTCCAGGTAGTCCTGGGGGAAACGGTCGATGTAGGGGGTCAGGTAGCGCCGGGTGCGGTCGATCTCCCCGACTTCGACAAACCACTCGTAGAGCAGCAAGAAGGCCTGCAGGCTGCGCAGGATACTCGCGCTGCTCCGCTCGCTCAGCGAGGGGTTTATATGCAGGCCGAAGGCGTAGATCAGCGACTCGCCGGTGCCCTCGGCGCCCATGCTCTCCAGCGTCCTGACCAGGGTTTGCAACTGCCCGAGCTGGTCGAAGGGTACGGGGGCGGTGACCACCTCGCAGGGAATCAGCCCGCGGCTGGCGTTGTCGATATTGGCTTCGAGCTCGTGCCCGAGCGAGCCCGGCGTAAACTCCATCCCCAGTTGTTGCAGCCAGTTGCGGTAGCGGCCGGACTTGAACAGGTCGGCGTCGCGCTCCACCTTGAGTTTGCCCAGGCTGGAGTCGTGCAGGACGGCTTCAAAGGGGCTGAGCTTCTCCAGCCTTCCACCGAGGGCCCGGTGCAGGGCCTCCGCGGTCGCCGTGATCGGCAGGTTGCCGAACTCGAACTCGAAGCCGGCCGCACGGGCGTCGCCGCTTTCATTGAGGGTGCGGGGCGGTAACAGAAATTTGTCGGTCATCTCAGGCATGCCTCCCGGGCCCGTCCAGTGTAGCGCGATTGGCTGATCGGCGTCTCGCCGCCACCGGGGCACCAGGTCGCCGTACTCGCGCCTAGTGTTCGCCCGCCGGCAGGGTAACCACCAGGCGCAGGCCGTGCCCGGTATTCTCCGCACGCAACTGGCCGCCGTGCTGCGCGATGGCGCGCCGGGCGATGGTCAGGCCGAGGCCGTAGCCACCGGCCTCGCGGGTGCGGGCGCTGTCTATCCGGTAAAACTCGTCGAAAATACGCGCCAGCTCCTCCTCGGCCACGCCGGGACCGCGATCCTCCACGGCGACCACGAAGAGCGCGTCGCGCTGTGTCAGTATGACTCGCACCGTGGTGCCGGCGGCGGTGTGGCGCAGGGCGTTGCGGATCATGTTGTCGAAACTTTTTTGCAGCAGGTCGCCGTGGCTGGCGACCACGGCCTCCTCCAGCGCGCTTTCCAGCAGCACGGACTTGCCATCGCCACCGCCCTCGAAGCTGGCGTCGTCGCACAACTGCTGCAGCAGGGCAACGAGGTCGATGTGGTTGTCCAGGGTAACGCTGTCCTGTTGTGAGGACAGCAGCTGGCCGATCAGCTCCTCCAGGCGTTCGGTGTCGCGCTCCATCCGTTCCAGGTAGTCCGGCCGTTTCTCCTCGGCGTCCAGGGCCAGGGCCAGGGCGACCCGCAGACGCGCCAGCGGCGAGCGCAGCTCGTGCGAGACGTCGCTCAGCAGGCGCTTTTGTGACTGGATGCGCGCCTGCAGTTGCGCCGCCATGGCGTTGAAGTCCCGCGCCAGCGCGTCGGTTTCGTCGCCCCCCGAGGCGCGCACCTTGATCCGGGTGTCCAGCGCACCTTCCGCGAGCTTGTGCGAGGCCCGGCTCATAGCCCGCAAACGGCTGGTTACCAGGCGTGACAGGGCGTAGCAGATCAGCCCGCTGATCACGATCGCCAGCAGCAGGCGCAGGGTGTGGTTGGCGCCGAGCAAGCCGAGCAGCGGGTGCCGCGGCGGGGGCAGGGCGACCACCAGCCTGAGCGGGCCGTCCTCGCGGTAGATGAGGTGGCCCATCAGGTCGGCCCGGTCGGTGCGCCTGAAGACCTTGCGCTGGCCCTTGCCGAGTTCGCCGGCCAGCTGCAGCACCGGCGGGGGCACCGGGATGGCGCGCACCTCGCTGCCATCGCCACGCAGCAGCCACATACCGATGTCGTGCTCCTGTACGCTGGTCTCCAGGATCAGCGGCAGGGATTCGACGGGGGCGTTCTGCAGGCTGTAGATGAGACGGAGAAAGGCACGCCGCGGCGGCCCCTCGCGCTGGTGGCGGTCACTGTCGAGTACCGGCAGGTCATCGAAATACCTGGTGGCCAGGGTCCAGCTTCCGAGGACCGCGATTGAAACCAGCCAGAAACCCAGGAATATCTTGACGAACAGGCTATTCGGCATCCCGCGCCCCGCCGCTCTCCAGCGCATACTGGTAGCCCGCACCGCGCACACTGAGGATGATGTCATCACCACCTGCCGCCGCCAGCTTGCGGCGAATCTTGCTGATGTGGACATCGACGCTGCGATCAAAGGCCGCCAGCGGGCGCCCGAGGCCCTCGACGCTGAGGGTGTCCTTGTCGACCACGCTGCCGGCGTGGAGCAGCAGTACGCTGAGCAGGTTGAACTCCGCGCTGGTCAGTTGCAGTGCCTGCCCCGCGTGCCGGGCGCTGCGGCTGGGCAGGTGCAGGTGGGTGGCTCCGGCAGCGATTTCCTCCCGGGCGGGTCCCGGGCTGCTGCCGCTGGCCCGGCGCAGGATGGCGCGCAGGCGGGCGGCGAGTTCGCGCGGATTGCAGGGTTTGGGCAGGTAATCGTCAGCACCCATCTCGAGGCCGACGATGCGATCGGTATCTTCTCCGCGCGCGGTGAGCATCAGGACCGGGGTGTTGTCGAACTCGCGCAGCTTGCGCAGGACATCCAGCCCCTGCATGCCGGGCAACATGATGTCCAGCACCAGGACACTGTAGTGATGCTCGCGCAAATGCCGCACCGCATCGGCGCCGTCATGTATGGCGCGACAGCTCAATCCCTGCGACTGCAGGTACTCCTGGAGCAGTGCGCAGAGCTCCCGGTCGTCGTCGATAATGAGTACTTGATCGGACATGTGTATAGTCTGTGCAAGCCGTTCAGAGTTGTCATCCACCATTAACAAAACTTTACCGCTATGGTGATGAGCTTTACGCCCAGGCTGGCTACATTGATACCTGACCGGGTGGCGATGCCACCGGCCCTGATAGAGATACATAGGAGTACTGACAGTGACAACAACCATGCAGAAAATTGTTCCCGCTACGCTTCTCGCCGCGCTGATGCTGCTATCCGCCGTTGGCTGGTCTGGCGAGCACCCGCGCGGAGGCGAGGGTCCCCGGCCCGACGATGGGCGGATGCTGATGCGCATGGTCGGCGACCTGGATTTGAGTGACGAGCAGAAGAGCCAGCTCAAGACCCTGCTCAAGGAATCCCGGGACGCTGGCTCCGAGGACATGGAGCGCGCGCGTGAGCTGCAGGAATCCCTGCGCGCGATGCGTGCAGACTTCGATGCTGCCAAGGCGCGCACGCTGGCGACCGAACTGGGCGAAGTCAGTGGTCGCATGGCCTACCGCAAGGCCGAAGTCGGCGCCAAGGTTTACGCTGTACTGACCCCTGAGCAGCGGGCGGAGATGGATGCGCAGGCCGAGAAGCGCAGCGAGCGCAAAGGCGGCAAGCCGCCGCGGCCCGCTGCTCCCGACGCAGAGTAAGACCGGGCGCGCCAGCGCCTCCTTAGCAACATTGGACGGGCCACCACGCAAGGGTGGCCCGTGTTGGTTTTGCCCCCCGGCGGCTCTCGCCGGGATTCACAAGCACTGACCCTGTGCTAGAGTTCGATACCTTTTATTGCCTCGAGGGGTGCCCTCCATGCGCTGGGAAGATATCGACAAACAGCTCTGCTCTGTGGCGCGGACCCTGTCAGTGGTGGGCGAGCGCTGGACCATGTTGATCATCCGCGACGCTTTCCTCGGTGTGCGCCGCTTCGACCAGTTCCAGGCCAATCTCGACATCACCCGCCACCGCCTTTCCGAACGCCTCGGTAAGCTGGTGGAGGCGGGAGTGCTGGTCAAGGTGCCCTACACCGACCGCCCGGTGCGCTACGAATACCGCCTCACCCGCAAGGGCCTCGGTCTCTATCCGGTACTGCTGGCCATGGGGCGCTGGGGCGATGAGTGGATGGACGAGGGGGAGGGCGCGCCGCTCGAGTACATTCACCAGACCTGCGGCCAGAAGATGCACCCGGTGCTGAGCTGCAGCGAGTGTCACGCGCCCCTGCGGCCGGAAGAGGTCAGCCCGCGGATGGGGGCGCCACTGCAGTTGCTGGCGGATGAAGTCGCGGCCGGCGCCGACCTGCCCGAGGGGATGGGCGCGCTGCTCAGCGTCAGGCGCTGAGCCGGCTCAGCGCGGCTTGTCCTGCACCAGGGTCAGGTTCGCCGGCCCGGCAAGCTCGGGGCGCAGGGGCGGCTTTTGCCGGCTCTGGTGCTGCTCCAGCCAGTGCAGGAAATCCGCTTCCGCCAGGGGGCGGGAAAAATAGAAGCCCTGGTAGCGCTCGCAGCCGTGGCTTTGCAGGATGCTGCGCTGGGTCACCGTCTCCACACCTTCCGCCACCACCGGGATGCCGAGGTGCCCGCCGATGGCAATCATCGATTCTACCAGCGGATGTTCTACCGAACTGTCCAGTTCGGCGATGAAGGACTTGTCGATCTTCAGCTGGTCGAGGGGCAGGTCGCGCAGGTAGGCCAGCGAGGAATAACCGGTACCGAAATCGTCCAGGGCCACCCGGATGCCCAGCGCGCGCAGGCTGTGCAGGCGCTCGACCGCCTCCTCGAGGTCGTAGAGCAGGGCGGTCTCGGTCAGCTCGATCATGATGTCGCCGGGGTCGACGTTGTGCTGGTGCAGGGCGTGGCGGATCTGCTCGACAAAGTCCGCGCGGTTGAACTGCCAGGGGCAGACGTTGATGGAGATGTAACCGTTGAAGTCGATGCCCTGCTCGCGCCAGGCGGTGAAGCGGGCGCAGGCCTGGTCGAAGACCCAGCGCCCGACACTGTGGATCAGCCCGGTCTCCTCGGCAATGGGGATGAAACTGTCCGGCATGATGTTGCCCAGTTCCGGGTGGGACCAGCGCAGCAGCACCTCGGCGCCGATGACTTCACCGCGGGCATTCACCTGGGGCTGGAAGTAGAGGTCCAGCTCGTGATTGCCCACGGCCCGGCGCAGGCCGTCCTCGAGCAGCAGGCGGCGGGCGGCGATCTCCTGCATGTCCGGTGAGTAGAACTGGATGTTGCCGCGCCCGAGGTGCTTGGCGCGATACAGCGCCATGTCCGCGTGGCGCATGACATCGAGTTCCGACTCGCCGCCCTGGGGCAGCATGACCACGCCGATACTCGCCCCGAGGGTAAACGCCCGCTCCTCGACGAACAGCGGGCTGAGCAGTTTCTCCATGAGCTGGCTGGCCAGCGCCTGGACCTCGTCCATGTCGAGGCTGGCCTTGGCACTGTGGTCATGCATGACCACGGCGAATTCGTCGCCGCCGAGGCGGGCGAGGAAGCCGCGGTTGCCGACCACGTCGCGCAGCCGGCGGGCTACGGCGCGCAGGACTTCGTCGCCGATGTCGTGGGACAGCGCGTCGTTGATCGTCTTGAAGTGATCGAGGTCGATCATCAGCAGCGCGCCGCTGCCGTCGCTGGCGCGGATTTCGCGCAAGGTCTCCGAGAGGTGCTCGTGCAGGTGGGCGCGGTTGGCGAGGCCGGTGAGGTAATCGTAGTAGGCGAGCTGGCGGATGTGTTCGTCCGCCTGCACCCGGCGCAACTCGGCGCCCGCCCGGGCGGCGAAAATTTCCAGGATCTCTTTCAGGTTGTCGTTCAGTTGCAGCGGCTGGTTGTCCATCACCGCCAGGATGCCCAGCGGCTGGCCGTGGCGGTCGCGCAGGGGAGTGGCGACGAAACCGTCGATATCCAGCGCCTGCAGCAGGCGGTGATCCGGGTAGTGGTGGCGGGCGTCCTTGGGGAAGGCGCGGATGCCGTTGGTCAGGACTTCGGTGTCGGGGGTGCCACCGAGATGGTAGGGGAAGATATCGCCGCCCTGGTGGCGCGAGGTAAAGCTGAGGATCTTCATCCAGTCCGGGTCGTTTTCATCCATGCAGCCGATGTAGGCATAGCGGGCGGAGAACAGCTCGGCGAGACTGTTGCACAACTGCTGGAAGAAGCCCTCGCCGGTGGAGGCGCAGACGCCGGACGCGATCAGCTTGATCGCCTGTTCCGCGCGCCGGGATTCGCTGACGTCCTCACTGACGCCGACGATGAAATCCACCTCGCCCGCCTCGTCGCGCACCGGGTAGAGATGGGTGCTGACCCAGTGTTGCTCGGCCCGGTCGCGCCTGGTCCCGGGGTCACTGAATTCGTTGAGGACGGCGGGAATCTCGATGGTTTCTCCCGCCAGGGCGCGCTGCAGCGGTTCCAGGTGGCTGCCGAGGCTCTTGACCCGCTCGTCCTCGAGAACGTTGTGCCCCTCGAGCAGTGCCGCGCTGTGCCCCCAGATCCGCTCCCAGGCGGCGTTGACCTTGAGCGTGGTGCCGTCGGGGCGCAGGAGTTGAATACCCACCGGGGACTGCTCGACCAGCGCGCGGAAATGGCGCTCGGAGCGCTGGATCTGGTCCTGGCTGTCGCGGTTCAGCGACAGGCTCATGTGCAGGGCGAAGAGCAGGAAACTGAACGGGGCGAGGTCCACGCTCTGGATGATCGAGGAGCGCACCAGCAGTCCCTGTACCCCGCAGGCGGTGAACACCAGGCAGCCCAGCAGGAAGCCCGCGCCCGGGCGCCGGCTCGGTGCATGCCTGCGCAGGGTGGCGACGAAGCAGTAGTAGCAGATCCCGGCGAGGACGAAGAAAAATAGGAAGCCACTGATGCCCAGCTCGCCCGCGCCGACGGTGATGCGCTCGCCCCAGGGCAGGTTGACCTGCTGCAGGCCATGGAAGGTGTCGAACTGCAGGGTGTAGGGGAGCGCCAGATTGGCGGCGATGGCCAGCAGCATGCCGGTGGTCAGCGCAACCAGCAGGGCGGTGGGGCGGTAGCCGGTGTGCTCGGCGGTATACCAGGGCAGCAGCGCGAGGCTGAGCAGGCCGGTGGTTACACTCCAGCGGGTCAGTGCGATGTACCGGGCTTCGTCGCTTGCCAGCATCGCCATCGCGTGCATCACCAGGTAGGGCACGAGCAATACGCAGAGCCAGCCAAACAGCCGGTGGGTGCGTTGGATGTCGCCGCCGAACCTGTAGTTCAGGTGGCACATGGCGGCGTAAGCGCTGATGCCTGCAACCAGGAAATAGCTGCATAGCGTCAATACTGGCATAGCATTGTCCTCCGCAGGACAGTCATCCAATTTTATTATTAGGAGCGGATGAGATTAGGCCCTTCGCGCCGACCCTGGCGCGAGTTGGAGGGGATCATACTGCAAGTTCCTGACGCTGTGCGGACGGGAATCCAGATCTGCCAACCAGGTCTCAGCAGGTGTCAGCTTTGTTTACACTTTGGCGGGTTTTTCCCGGTAAAACAGGCAAAAAATCAGTATTGAATGATGACGGGCCGGCCGGACTGCGGGTGTGCGGTCACATGCACTGGCACCTCGAAAACCTCTTCGAACAAGGTTTCGGTAAGCACCTCGCCGGGGCGGCCGAAAGCGTGCTGGCTGCCGGCCCTCATTACCAGCAGCTGGTCGACCTGTGAGGCCAGCAAATTGAAATCGTGGCTGGCGATCAGCACGCTGCAACCATCCGCGGCGATGCGCGAAACCACCTGCATCACCATGCGCTGGTGGGCGGGATCGAGCGCGGCACTGGGTTCGTCGAGCAGCAGCAGGCGGGCCGGCGAGTCCGCGGCGCGCCAGACCTGGGCTACCGCGCGGGCCAGTTGCACCCGCTGCTTCTCGCCACCGGAGAGCTGGGTATAGGGGCGCTGGCGCAGGCTGGCGGTGTCGGTGGCCGCCAGTACCTCTTCCAGAATCTGCCGGTCGACGGCACTGCCCGAGGCGTGGGGAATCCGCCCCAGCAGCACGACCTCCTCTACCGAGAAGGGAAAGTTGAGCGCGGCGTGCTGGGTCTGTACGGCCAGGGCGCGGGCGCGCTCCAGTTGCGGCCAGTGCGCCAGCGCCCGGCCCGCCAGGCTCACGCTGCCCCCGCTTAGCGGAAGCCCACCGGCAATGCAGTGCAGCAGGCTGCTCTTGCCGGCACCGTTGGGGCCGACCAGGCCGAGGGTTTGCCCCGGGCCGAGCCGGAAATCGATCCCCTGCAGCAGCGCACTGCCGTAGGGTGCCGCGCAAAGCTCCCGGACCTGCAGCAGGGTGTCCATCAGGCCATCCCGTAATCGCGGCGGCGCCGCAGCAGGGAGATGAAGAACGGCACCCCCACCAGGGCGGTTACCACGCCCACCGGCAGTTCCGAGGGCGCGATAAGCGTGCGCGCCAGGGTGTCGGCGAGCAGTAACAGTATGGCCCCGGCGAGGGCCGATGCCGGCAGCAGGAACTGGTGATTGGGGCCGATCAGCAGCCGCACCATGTGCGGTACCACCAGCCCGACAAAGGCGATGGTACCCGCCAGTGCGACGGAACAGCCGACGGCGAGGGCCACCAGCAGGATGATCAGGGTCTTGGTGCGCTCGACATTCACGCCGAGGTAGCGGGCCTCGGATTCGCCCAGCAGCAGGGCATTGAGCGCGGTGGCAAAGCGCGGCAGCAGGCTGCAGCAGAGCAGGGCGGCCGCCACGGCCACCGCGGTGCGCGGGTAGTCGGCGCCGTCCAGCCCGCCCATCCGCCACAGGCTGATGCGGCGCAGGGTGTCGTTGTCGGAAAACAGTTCGAGAATATTGCCCGCGGCGCCGGCCAGCGCAGTGATGGCGATGCCGGCCAGCAGCATGGTGGCCACCGAGGTGCCGGTATCCACCCGCGCCAGCCGGTAGACCACGAGTACGGCGATGATCCCGCCGATAAAGGCGCCGATGGAAACCAGGCCGAGACCGCTGAAACCCTCGGTCCAGTGGCCGGCGAGGGCGATCACCAGGCTCGCGCCGAGGGTCGCGCCGGCGGTGACGCCGATCAGCGAGGGGTCGGCCAGCGGGTTGCGGAAGATGCCCTGCATGGCGGCGCCGCTGATCCCGAGCATGGCGCCCACCAGGGCGGCCATCAGGGCCCGGGGCAGGCGGATCTGCTGCACGATGGCCGCCGCCTGGCCGGCATCCCCGGCGTGGAACAGCGCCGCGAGGCTCTGGCCGAAGCCGAGGCTGACACTGCCGAGGGAGATCGCCGCCAGCAGCACCAGTGGCAGCAGCAATACCTGCAATGCCAGCAGGCTGCGGGCGCGGCTGCTGCGGCTGGTCAGGCTCTGGCTGGCCATTGCGGGAGCAGCGCGCTCAGGTCGAGGTGGGTTTCGAGGCAGTCGGCGATACGTTCGATCTCCCGCTCGCGCAGGGCGGCGAGGTCCTCGCCCGCGGCGTTTGCCTGTCCCGCCCAGCGCAGCAGCGCGGCGCAGGCGTCGGGTGTGTCGAATACGCCGTGCAGGTAGGTGCCGGCGACCAGGCCATCGGCGGAAAGGGCGCCGTCCTCGATGCCGCTCTCCAGCAGGGCGAAAGGCGTGGCGCCCGCGCCGCGTCGGCTCTCGCCGCAGTGGATCTCGTAGCCGGCCACGGCACTGCCCAGCGCGGGGATCTGCCCGCGAACCTGGCGCAGGGTCTTGCCCGGCAGCAAGGTGGTGTCGATGTCGAGCAGGCCGAAGCCCTCGCTCTCGCCGGCAGCGCTTTCGATCCCCTCGGGATCGCGGATCGTGTGCCCGAGCATCTGCAGGCCGCCACAGATGCCGAGCACCCGGCCGCCGTAGCGCAGGTGGCGCTGCAGATAGCCCGCCCAGCCGTTGCGGCGCAGCCAGGCGAGGTCGTCGCGCACGCTCTTGCTGCCCGGCAGGATCAGCAGGTCTGCGCCGGGCGCCGCTTCGCCCTCGCCGATGTAACGCAGGTCGACCTGCGCATTCAGGCGCAGGGCGTCGAAGTCGGTGTGGTTGGAAATCCGCGGCAGCACCGGCACCACCACCCGCAGGCGTTCGCCGTCGCCGTTTTCCTGTTCGGTCTGGATGGCGTCCTCGGCGTCCAGGCGCAGGTTGTGCAGGTAGGGCAACACCCCGAGCACCGGTTTGCCGGTGCGCTGCTGCAGCCAGTCCAGGCCCGGCTTGAGCAACTCGATGTCGCCGCGGAAACGGTTGATGACGAAACCCCTGACCCGCGCCTGCTCGCTCGGGGAGAGCAGGGCCAGGGTGCCGACCAGATGGGCAAAGACGCCGCCGCGGTCGATATCGGCAACGATGATGACCGGGATGTCAGCCGCCTCGGCAAAGCCCATGTTGGCGATATCGCCTTCGCGCAGGTTGATCTCCGCCGGGCTGCCGGCGCCCTCGACCATCACTGCCTCGTAGCGGCTGCCGAGGCGCTGCCAGGCGCCCAGCACCGTATCCATGGCCACCCGCTTGTAGTCGTGATACTCCCGGGCGTCGAGATCCTCCACCGCCTTGCCGCAGAGAATGACCTGGGCCTGGCTGTCGCTGCCCGGTTTCAGCAGCACCGGGTTCATGTCCACGTGGGGCGCGACACCCGCCGCCAGGGCCTGCAGGGCCTGGGCGCGACCGATCTCGCCGCCCTCGGCGGTAACGGCGCTGTTGAGGGACATGTTCTGGGACTTGAAGGGCGCGACGGCCACGCCGCGCCGGGCGAGCACCCGGCACAGGCCGGTGACCAGCACACTCTTGCCGGCGTCCGAGGTCGTGCCCTGCACCATCAGCGCAAGCGGGCGTGGGGTGGCGCTGTGATTCACCGGGCGCCCCGCGCAGTCAGCCTGTTCAGAAGTCCACGCCCTTGCGCGCTTTCACGCCGGCCCGGAAGGCGTGCTTGACGTCCTTGACCTCGGACACCGTGTCCATGACATCCTGCAGGGCGCTGCCGCCGCCGCGGCCGGTGACCACCACGCTCTGCTCCCGCGGGCGGTTGCGGATGGCGGCAATCACTTCCTCTTCCGGCAGGTACTTGTAGGCCAGCATGTAGGTCAGCTCATCCAGCAGTACCAGGTCGAAGTCCGGGTTTTCCAGCATCGGTTTGGCCAGCGCCCAGGTCCGCTGTGCGGCGGCGATATCGCCCTCGCGGTCCTGGGTGTTCCAGGTGAAGCCGGTGCCCATCTGGTGGAATTCCACCTGCGGACACTGGTCGCGCAGGTAGATTTCCTCGCCGGACAGCTGCTGGCCCTTGATAAACTGGACCACGCCGACTTTCTGGCCGTAGCCCAGGGCCCGCATCACCATGCCGAAGCCGGAACTGGACTTGCCCTTGCCGTTGCCGGTGATGAGCAGGGCGACGCCGCGCTCCTCGCTGGCTTCCTCGATGCGCGCATCGACCTTGGCCTTCTGCTTTTCCATCGAGGCCTTGTGTTTGGCGTTCTTGCGATCGTCACTCATGGGTTATTCCCGATACTTAAAAGCTGTAGCGGATGCCGGCATAGGCAGCCGTGCCGCTGACGTTGTAGCTGGGGGTTTCCTCGTAGTCCTCGTCGAACAGGTTTTCCACCCGGCCGTAGATGGCCAGCCCCTCGAACAGCGCGAAGCTGGCGCGGGCGTCCACCACGGTGTAATCGTCCATCGACTGGCCGAAGGTGTCCACCGTGTCGCGGGCGCTGCGGGCGTGGACGCCGAGGCTCAGGCGCTGCTCCAGCAGCTGCCAGACAAGGCCGAGGTTGGCGAAGTGCTCCGGCCGGTAGATGCGCTGTTCCCCCTCGGGGGTCTCGGTATCGTTCCAGGTGTAGTTGCCGCTGAGGGAGAGATTTTCCGCCAGCGGCCACTCGGCGATCAGTTCCACCCCGTGGGAAGTCGTGGTGCCCGCGTCCTGCAGGTAGCCGGAGTAGTAGATCAGGTCGTAGGTGATCGGGTTGTCGATGTCCTGGTCGAAGTAGACCGCCTCCAGGTAGAGCCCGTTGTTGCCGAACCAGGAGACCGCGAGGTCATAGCCCGCGCTCTCCTCCGCATCGAGCACGGTCCCGGCGGCGGGGGGGAAGGCCCAGGGGCTGTTGTTGGTGGCGATTTCGTAGAGACTGGGGGCGCGGAAGCCGGTGCCGTAGGTGGCGCGGAATTTCAGCTCGCCGGCGCTCATCGGCAACAGCTTCGCGGCGCTCAGGCGCCAGGAGGTGTACTCGCCGAAATCGTCGTTGTCGTCGTGGCGGGCGCCGGCGGTCAGGTAAAGGTTCTCCGCCACTTCGCCCTGGTACTCGAGGAAGACGCCGAGGTCATCCCGCGACTTTTCATCACCGGCCTCTTCCAGCGCGGCGGTTTCCAGCTCGGCGCCGTAGACCAGCTGCACCAGCTCACTGCCGTTGAAGCTGCCGAGATAGGACCACTTCTCCAGTTCGCCGTCATTGGCGAAACTTTCCAGCCCATCGGAATAATTGGTGCGCTCCATGTCACTGTGGCTGTAAGCCAGTTCGTGGCCGAAGCGCTCGCCCTGCCATTTGGCGCCGCCGCGCCAGGCCTCCTGCTCAAAAGAGTCGCTGCAGCGATTGGTCTGGGAAAAGTCCGCGGCGTAGCAGCCGTCGTACTCGCTGTCGCCCTCGATGCTGTGGCCGACCAGGCTGAAGCTCAGTGTATCGGAGGCCTGCCAGCCGAGGCGGCCGTGCAGGGTGGTGTTGTCGTAGCCGTCCTCGTCGCGCAGATTGGTGTCGGTGGTGCGCGCATTGAAGCCCTCGGTCTGGTAATCAGTGGCGGAGAAACTGCCCTCGAGGCGCTCGCCGCCAAAACCGATATTCGCCGCCAGCTGCTGCGTGTCGTAGCGGCCGCCCTCGGCACTGACGTCACCGGTGAGGCCTTTCTCCGGTGCCCAGCTGGTGATGCTGACCACGCCGCCGGCGTCGGCGCCGTACATCATGCCCTGCGGACCGCGGAGGATTTCCACCCGCTGGATGCCGCTGGACGGCAGTTGCTCCATGCGGGGCGAGAACTGCGGTGAGCTGGTGTCGGAGATGTCGATGCCGTCGAGGAAGACCTTGGTGCGATAGCCATCTTCACCGCGAATACGCAGGTTGGATACCTTGCCCGCGCCGCCGGTATTGGTCACGGCGATACCCGGCTGGGTGCGCAGCACGTCGTGCAGGGAAGTAAAGCCCAGTTCGCGGATCTCGCTCTCGCTGATCACTGACACCGAGGTGCCGAGCTGGCGCAGGGTCATCGGGATGCGCGAGGAGGTGACGATAATCTCCTCCAGCATGGGGTTTTCAGCGATTGCCGTGGTGCCGAACGCACAGGCGGCCAGCAGGGGAAGTGTGGATTTGATTTTCATGTTAGTCCTCAAAAGCCTGGGTTGGCGATTGAGGGAGGGGATCAGGAGACACGATGCGGGCATCGATTACCTTGCATGAAGCCCTCCGCTCCATCGGTGTCATGGTCGTGCGAGGAATCCAGCTGACGATGCGAGCGACGTCACCGTGTAAAAAACGTCGCTGAATTCCGCTGATACCAGGCTGGTGTCGGGCTCGCCGTGACTACGGCATACCGTTGCGGGGGCAGCGGTGGCATCTCACCACACTTCCCAATTACCCACACATTGCTGTGGGGACCTGATACCGGGCGCGATTGTGGGCCGTGCCTCGATCCTTGTCAATTTATGCCCCGCTATCGCGTACAATCCCGCCGCAGGACGGAGGGAGCAATGAGCGGCACGATTACAGAGCAACAACTGGCCCAGGTACGCCAACTGCTGGGGCGCGAGCCCCGCGGGCTGGCGGCCATTCCCGTGGCCCATGCCGACGGGCGGCCGATGGTCATCCGCGTCGAGTCACTGGTGGACGACAAACCCTTCCCAACGCTGTTCTGGCTGGTGGACGCCGATCTCAGCTACCGCATCGACGTGGTCGAGGCGGGCGGCCTGATTGCCGAATTGCAGGCGCGCATCGACGCCAGCCCGGAACTGCAGGCCGGGATGGCGGAGGATCATCGCCGCCATATCCGCTTGCGCGACAGTTATATCAGTGCCCGGCAGCGGGCGCGCCTCGAGGAACTGGGCTTCGGCGAAGTGCTGCAAAACAAGGGTATCGGCGGTATCGCCGACTTCACCCGGATTCGCTGCCTGCACACCTGGTACGCCGCCCACCTGGTCGAGCCGAACTGCGTGGGCCGGCTGCTGGACGCCTACTGGGCCGGGGAATAATTCCGCCCCCGGGACACCGCGCTGCCGGGCTGAAGTGCTATAGTTGGCGGCTTTCCCGAATGAGCTTTACCGCGCCAGGCGCGGTGTATTGGATTGAGATGACATGACCACGACAACCGACGATCTTCGCATCCAGAAGACCAAAGAACTGATAGCGCCGCAGGCGCTGATATCCGAAATCGGCATCGACGCCGCCGCGGCGGACACCGTCGCCGGCGCCCGTGCCGGCATCCACGAGATCCTGGCCGGTGACGACGACCGCCTGCTGGTGGTGGTCGGCCCCTGCTCCATCCACGACCCGGAGGCAGCGCTGGACTACGCCGGCCAGCTCAAGACCCTGGCCGACGAGCTGGCGGAGGACCTGCTGGTGGTCATGCGGGTGTATTTCGAGAAGCCGCGTACCACCGTCGGCTGGAAGGGGCTGATCAACGACCCGGACCTCAACAACACCTTCCAGATCAACAAGGGCCTGCACCTCGCCCGGCAGCTGCTGGCGGACCTCGCCGACATGGGCCTGCCCACCGGCACCGAGTATCTCGACCTGATCAGCCCCCAGTACATTGCCGACCTGGTCTCCTGGGGAGCGATCGGCGCCCGTACCACCGAGAGCCAGACCCACCGCGAGCTGGCCTCTGGCCTGTCCTGCCCGGTCGGTTTCAAGAACGCCACCGACGGCGACATCCAGGTGGCGATCGACGCGATCAAGTCCGCCTCGCGGCCGCACCACTTCCTCTCGGTAACCAAGCAGGGCCACTCGGCGATCTTCCAGACCACCGGCAACGAGGACTGCCACATCATCCTGCGCGGCGGCAAGCACCCCAACTACGATATGTTCTCGGTGGATGACGCCAGTGCGATGCTGGCCAAGGCCGGCCTGCCGGCGCGCATCATGATCGACGCATCGCACTCCAACAGCCGCAAGATCCCCGCCCGCCAGCTCGACGTGGGGCGGGATATCGCCAGCCAGGTGGCCCGCGGCAACCGCAGCATTTTCGGCGTGATGCTCGAGAGCAACCTGGTGGAAGGCCGCCAGGACGTGGTGCCGGGGCAGTCCCTGACCTACGGCCAGAGCATTACCGACCCCTGCATCTGCTGGGACGACACCACCCCGCTGCTGCGCGACCTCGCCGCCGCCGTGCGGGCGCGCCGGGGGGGCTGAAGTCGGTGGCCTGGCTGCTACAATCCAGGCCGGCGCTGTTCGCGCTCTGCGCCCTGCTCTGCTGCCTTGCCCTCGCCCCGGGAGGTCGTGCGGAAGAACCCGCGGCAGTGCCGGCGCCGGAGCCCTCCGTGGCGGAGATGGCCGCCGGCCTGCAGAAGCGGCTCACCGCACTCGCCCGCCTGCACGACCAGATGGATACGGCGCCGGAGCGCTACCAGCGCTCCCTGAGCGTGCGCCGGGACGATCTCGCCTTCAAGACCCTGCAGGAGATCGACCGGCTGGTGAAGGGCATTGTCGCGCTGCCCGAGGACGACCCGCTGCGGGCCCAGGGCGCCGATTTGCTGCAGCCCTACCTGAACTACTCGGGGGAGAAAATTCTCGGCCGCATCGACGCCCTGGGCGACCAGGTGGCGGCACTGAGCAAGGAGGCAGAATCCCTCGATGGCGCGGCAAAAATTGAACAGGAAGCCACCGTCCACGCACTTGAAAACCAGCGCTATCGCTACTTCGGCGCGCTGGTCGGCGTGGTGGAGGGCCTGCGGGCGCTGTCCATCCCGGCGGATGACCTGATCAACAGTTTCATGCCGATGGTGGAGATCCAGGTCGAGGCCCTGGTGGGGCGGCTGGAGTACAACGGCAGCGTGCTGCGCGAGCTGCGCATTCGCAAGTCCAAGGGGGGCGGGAGCGCCGACCTGGACAGCGCCATCGCATCCCTGGGTACCGAGCAACAGCGCGATCTCGACGCGCTGTCCCAGGTTATCGGCCTGCTCGACCGGCTGGGGCTGTCAACCCAGGAATACCGCGCGGTACTGGTGCAGCAGGGCCAGGGGCTTTCCCTCTCGACCCTGGAGAGCGGGGCGCTCGGCACCCTGCTCGAGGAGGCCTGGGCCTCCGCGCGCGAGGCCCTGGTGACCAGGGCGCCGAATTTCATCTTCAACGTCGTGGTGTTCTTCCTGATCGTGGTGGGTTTCTATTCCCTCGGGCGGCTGGCGAAGCGCGGCGTCAGGGCTGCCTGCGAGCGCCCTGGGGTGAAGATGTCGACGCTGCACAAGAACACCATGGTGTCGCTCACCGGCGGCACGGTGACCTTACTCGGCCTGCTCATCGCCCTGTCGCAGATCGGCATTTCCCTCGGCCCGATGCTCGCGGGTTTCGGTGTGGCGGGTTTCATCGTCGGCTTCGCGCTGCAGGATACCCTGGGCAACTTCGCCTCGGGGGCGATGATCCTGATCTACCGCCCCTTCGACGTCGACGATTTTATCGAGGTCGCGGGCGCTTCAGGTTTCGTCAAGAAGATGAGCCTGGTCTCCACCACCATCGCCACCTTCGACAACCAGACGCTGGTGGTGCCCAACAGCAAGATCTGGGGCGATGTGATCAAGAACGTCACGGCACAGAAGGTGCGCCGCGTCGACCTGGTGTTCGGCATCAGTTACAGCGACGAGGTGGAGAAGGCCGAGCGCATCCTGCGCTCGGTGCTGGAGGATCACCCCAAGGTGCTGGAAACCCCGGAGTCCAAGGTCAGGCTACATGCGCTGGGGGATTCCTCGGTGAACTTCATCGTCCGCCCCTGGGTGAAAACCGAGGACTACTGGGACGTCTACTGGGATGTCACCCGCGAGGTGAAACTGCGTTTTGACCGCGAGGGCGTAACCATTCCCTTCCCGCAACGGGATGTGCATGTCTACCGGCAGGACAGCTGAGTTTCAGTTGGTCCAGCCGATCCCCGTGGTGATAGCGTAGTCGGTGCTGCTGCCGGTGGCCGAATCGTTGTCGGTATTGGCCCAGGCGGTGATGTCCCAGTAGACGTCTTCGAAGAGCTCCCAGCGCAGCCGCAGGTTGGTGCTGCTGCGCAGGCGGCCGAACTCGGTCGCGCTGGGGTAGAGGTCGACGTCGAGGAGTAGGTCCATTTCCGGCGAGCTGAACTTCCACATGGCGTAGCGGGTGTTGAGAAACAGCTCCACTTCCTGCGTCGCCTCTTCGCCATCGGAATCCTCGTTCACCACCTGCAGACCCGCGGTGCCGGTCAGGGTGTTGCTGTGGGTATCGATGAAATAGCGGCCGATGCCGGCGCCGATGCCGATCCGCCGGGTGAGGGCGAGTTCGTCGTTGCTTTCGTAGCTGGCGAATACCGAGCGGAAGGCGTTGCCGCGGTCCTGTGACCAGGTGTTGCGGGTGAAGTTGATGTCGGTGCTCGAGGTCTCGTCGGTATCCGTGCGCGAGACGTCGGTGCGCGCGGTGAACTGGTTGGAGGAGTTTCTGTCCTCGTAGCCGACGCTGGTATTTACCGTCGCCTGGCCAACCGAACTGGCCTTGGTGTAGGAAAAGGTCGCCGAGAGATAGATGTCGATCCTCTCGATGATGGTGTCTTCGATTGGCCTGATCTCCACCACCTGCAGCAATTCGAGCTCGTGGCGGCCGAAGGGGTCGACCAGCGCCAGCTGCCCCGGGCGGGCTTTTTCCTTGAAGGAGCCGTACAGGCGGTTGCCGTCGCTCAGCCTCACCTCGTAGTGGAAGCCGCTCTGCACCGCCGCTATGTTCGGCCACTCGATGGCAATGGTGCCCATGGCGTCGGTAGACAGCTGCAACTGGCCACCCTCCATCGAGGTGATTTCCCCGGTGAGGCGATCACCGTTGTAGAGGGTGACGACGTCGACCTTGCGGTTCTCACTGGCGTGGGCGAGCGAGGCAATGAGCCCCAGGGCGAAGATGCTGTAGCGGGCTATAACTGGAATCGGCACAGTGCTGTCCGGGGCTACCCATGCGGCAGGAGCCCCTAATACTAGCCTGAAATTCGCCGATTGTGCCGCCTAGCGCTGGCCCAGACTGTGGGCGACGTGATCGAGGTAGGGGAAGATGTTCGAGCTGACATCGGCGTTGACCCCGCCACCGCCCACGGCGCCGTCGGCGCCCAGGGTCAGGATCTCGTAGCGACCTTTCACCCGGCCCCACTGTTCATCGCTGTAAATGTAGTCGCGGCCCCAGGGGTCCTTGGGAATCGCCGGCAGGTAGCCGTCTGCGGGGAATTTCGGCAGGGGGCGGTCGCGGCGCGGCATGGGCCGGACCAGGGCCTCCAGGGTCTGGTCGGCGGTCGGGTAGTAGTGGCTGTCCACATAGTAGCGTTCGAGCGCCGCGGTGAGCGCCGCGTAGTCGGCGGAGATCCGGGCGAGTGCCTCGTTGTCCGCATCGTAGGGACCCACGCCGGTTTGCTTCAGCAGCGCGGCGGCGGGATCGTCGCTGCAGTAGATATCCAGCTGTATCGGCAGCGGTTCCCGGTAGAGTGTGCCGCGCACCACGATGAAGGGCTTGAAGTCGTCCTTGGGGGCAATGTGCGAGCTGTAGGCACTGTACTCGCCGCAGACGGCGTCACCCGGATAGCTCTTCATTTCGCGGAATTCGACTTCCTTGGGAATGGCGAGGCTCGCCGTCAGCGACTGCCTGGCTTCGTCGATACCGGCGCCACAGGCGCTGAGCAGGCACAGTCCGAGTGCGATTGCGGTGGCACGCAACATTGAGCGTTTTCTCCGTGATTCGAGGCGGGCCAAGTATGAACGGGATCAGGTAGCCGTACAATCCAGCGCTGCTGCAAGGCCTGCGTTTCGCGCTGGCAAGCAGGTCAGTGGTGGTTCCAGCCGTATTCCACATCCACGTAATGGCTGGAGCCGAAGCCGTTGAAGCGGGTCGTGGTGGCCGAGCCGTAGGCGCCGAGCAGGCCGAACTCGATGTAGTCGCCGCAGCGGATGCCCGCGGGCAGGGGCAGCGGCCGGGAGAGCCGGTCGACCGGGTCGCAGGTGGGGCCGAATACGCGGTAGTCCACGGCCGCGCCGCGCAGCGCCCGGCCATTGCGCCAGACCCGCGCCGGCAGCGCCAGATCGACGATCGACTGCTCCTGCATGCCGCCGTAGACACCGTCGTTGAGAAACAGGGTCAGGCCGTCCTCGCGCACGTGGACCACGCGGGTGAGCAGGCTGGTGCAGGGGGCGACCAGCGCCCGGCCCGGCTCGCAAAGCAGGGGTGGAACACTGGCGAAGGCGCTGCCGGCAGCCTCGCCCACCTGGGCAAAATAGTCCTGCAGCGGCGGCGTCGGCGCATCGCCGTAGGGCAGGGCGTAACCGCCGCCAACATTCAGCTCGGCCAGGGTTACCCCGGCGGACCTCGCAATCGCCGCCGCTGCGGCGACATAACGCCCGTACATGGCCGGGTCGGTGCACTGGGAGCCGGGGTGGAAGGTGAGTGCCGCACGGGCGCCGCGGCCGCGGATGTTGCGCAGCAGTGCCGCCGCCCCGTTCTCGTCGCAACCGAACTTGCTGCCGAAGTCATAGGCCGCGCCGGCATGGCCCAGCTTGAAGCGCACGCTGTAGGTGACGTCGCGGGCCGCCCCGGTACAGCGCGAGATTTTTTCCAGTTCGCCCGCCTCGTCGAGGGCAAAGGAGCGCACGCCGTAGCGCAGGTAGGCCGCGCGGATTGCCTCCTCCGACTTGATCGGGTTGTTGAAATGCAAGACGGCGCCGGGGCAGGTCTCGGCGACCAGCGCGACCTCCGCCAGCGAGGCGACGTCGAAGTGCCCGATGCCCGCCGCGTGCAGGGTTTTCAGCACGCGGGTTTCCGGATTGGCCTTGACCGCATAACTCACCGTGCCGGGGAAGCCGGCGAGAAACTCTCCGGCCCGCACCTGCAGTTGCCCCGGGCAGAACAGGTAGAGCGGCTCCAGCGGCTTCACCAGGCGGGTGATCTCGGCGCAGTCGCGGTAGCGGCTGGCGGCAGCGGGGAGCTGGAAGGCGGCGGCGAGATTCCCGGTCATCGTGGTCTCCGTGAGGTGGCTTGGTGGTCGCTGTAACTATTGTCGGGATGTGGAGTGGCCAGCGGATAGTTGCAGTCGTGGGGCGATTTGCCACACTATTGATCATAGTGACCATATAATTAGGCAAAGTGTTTAGCACTTCTCCCCGACAGCCAAGGAGCGCCCCATGGAACTGAACCAGACCGAGCGACGCATTCTCCAGGCCCTGCAGCGTGACGCGCGCAAGTCGGTGAGTTCGCTGGCCCGCGAACTGGCGCTCTCGCGCACCACGGTGCAGAAGCACATCGCGCGACTGGAGCAGAACGGGGTGATCGCCGGCTACCAGCTGAAGCTTGGGGAGGGCTACCGTGCAAGCACCTTCCAGGCCTATGTCAGCCTGGTGCTCGACCCCAAGCTGTCCGCCCAGGTCGCCACGGCCCTCAAGCGCATGGCGGAGGTGGAGGCGCTGTTCACGGTCAGCGGCAAGATCGACATGGTCGCCATCGTGCGGGTGCAGTCGCCGGGTGAGCTGGACCGGGCGCTGGACCGGATTGGCGAGCTCGAGGGGGTGCGGGATACCGACTCGGCGATTGTGTTGTCGACGAAGTTTGATCGGCGTTGAGCTGGGTCGGTTTGGCTTGTGCAGGGTAACGGTAAGGGAGCGTTGATATCGAGACTCACACCTGTATCGCCTCCGCTTGCTCAGACAGCGTTTATATTCGCAGCGGAGGCGATACAGGTGTGAGTCTCTGCGTCGGTGCCTGCGTCAGGGGGCGCATGGAACAACCGCTCCGCGATGCCGCCAGAGCCGCCCCCGGGGATCACGCCCACATGGCCTCCGCGGCGAATATAAACGCTGTCTGAGCAAGCGGAGGCCATGTGGGCGTGATCCTTCTGGCTTCCAGCCTCAGGTCTCGATAGCCCTGCAGGTATCCATCCAGCAGCGCACCGACTCCAGCGGGAAGCGCTGCGTCGGCAGGGCAAAATAGAACGTGCGGCGCATGTCCCGGCGCGGCAGTTGCAGCGGCACCAGGTCGCCGTTGGCGAAGTTGCGCTGCAGCACGATCTGCGACAGGCAGCCGATGCCGAGACCGGACTCGACCGCGTTCTTGATCGCCTCGTTGTGCTTGAACTCCATGTAGACATTCAGCTCCGGGAGCAGCCCCGCCATGGCCTTGTCGAAGGTCTGGCGGGCGCCGGAGTCGGGCTCGCGGAGAATCCAGGCGGCCTCCTTGATGTCCTTTGTGGTCAGTACCTTCTTGTTCGCCAGGGGATGATTGGCAGCGCAGAAGATCACCAGCTCGTCCTCCCGCCAGGGAATCAGCTCGAGCTCGCGATGCAAGACCTCGCCCTCGATCATGCCGATGTCGACCTCGTAGTTGAGCACCTTGGCGACGATTTCCGGGGTGTTGGCGATTTCCAGGCCGACGTCCGCCTCCGGGTAGCTGGCGAGGTAGCCGGCGAGGCAGCGGGTGGCGAGGTGGTTGCCAATGGTGAAGCTGGCGCCTACCTTTATGTGCCCGAGTGCCTTGTGGGATTTCAGCACCTGTTCGAAGCTCAGGCAGTGGTCGAGCAGCGACTGGGCCTCCTTGCGCACGGTGTGGCCCACGGCGTTGAGGGTAAGCTTGTTGCCGACCCGGTCGAACAGCGCGATGTCGTAGGCATGCTCGAAGTTTTGCAGGGCCTCGCTGGCGGCGGACTGGGACATGTGCAGGATCTGCGCCGCGCGGGAGATGCTGCCCTGGCGGGCCACCTCGAGGAAGATCTGCAGCTGTCTCAGGGTGTATTTCACTGCGGGGACTCCGGGCCATCGGTAAATCCGATGGAGACAATCATAATATCCTGTTTTACAAGCAGTACCAACGCCCGTAACCTGCGCCACCAGATAACGATTTGGTCACGGCCCGCGCCGCAAGTGGTATGACCAGCAAGCTCCTACCCGACGAGGATTCGACAATGGCAGAACAGAAAGCGACTAACGTGCACTGGCACGAAGGCGACATCACCCGCGAGCACCGCGAGAAACTCGCCGGCCACAAGGGCGCGACCCTGTGGTTCACCGGCCTGTCCGGCAGCGGCAAGAGCACCGTGGCGGTAGAGCTGGAAGGCCGCCTGTTCGAGATGGGCGTGTCCTGCTACCGCCTCGACGGCGACAACGTGCGCCTGGGTATCAACAAGAACCTCGGCTTCTCCGCCGAGGACCGCGCCGAGAACATCCGCCGTATCGGCGAGATCGCCAAGCTGTTCGTGGACAGCGGCCAGATCGCCCTGTCGAGCTTCGTCAGCCCCTACCGCGCCGACCGCGATGAAGTGCGTGCCCTGCACGACGCCGCTGGCATGGATTTCATCGAGGTCTTCGTCGACTGTTCCCTCGAAGCGGCGGAAGCCCGCGACCCGAAAGGCCTGTACAAGAAAGCCCGCGCCGGCGAGATCAAGAACTTCACCGGTATCGACGACCCCTACGAGGCCCCCGAGTCACCCGAACTGCACCTGCACTCCGACCAGCAGACCCTGGAGGAAGAGGTGGAGCAGATTCTGGCCCTGCTGCGCGAACGCGGCATCATCAACAAGTAAGCAGGAGTAGCACCATGATCAAGCCCCACGGTTCCGACGAACTCAACCCGCTGTTCGTCTACGACAGCGCCAAGCGTCACGCCCTGGTGGAAGAGGCGGAGAAACTGCCCTCCATCCTGCTCAACTCCGCCGCGGCGGCCAACGCCGTGATGCTCGGCGGCGGCTACTTCAACCCGCTGACCGGTTTCATGAACCTGGCCGATGCGCTCTCCGTTGCCGAGAGCATGCACACCACCGACGGCCTGTTCTTCCCGGTGCCCGTCGTCAACCTGACCGAGGCGATGGGCGTCGAGCCCGGCAGCCGCATCGCCCTGCGTGACCCCAACGTCGAAGGCCACCCGGTACTGGCGATTATGGACGTGGAGCGCGCCGATCCGGTTTCCGACACCCAGATGGCCTTCATGGCGGAGCGCATTTTCCGCACCCTGGACCCGCAACACCCGGGCGTGGCGACCTTCACCAACCTCGGCCGCACCATGCTCTCCGGCCCGATCCAGGTGCTCAACTTCTCCTACTTCCAGACCGACTTCCCGGACACCTTCCGCACCGCGGTGGAAATCCGCAACGAGATCGCCGAGCGCGGCTGGAACAAGGTTGTCGCCTTCCAGACCCGCAACCCGATGCACCGCGCCCACGAGGAGCTGTGCCGCATGGCCATGGAAGACCTCGGCGCCGACGGCATCCTGATCCACATGCTGCTGGGCCAGCTGAAGCCGGGCGACATCCCCGCCGAAGTGCGCGACGCGGCGATCCGCAAGATGGTCGAAGTCTACTTCCCGCCCAATACAGTCATGATCACCGGCTACGGCTTCGACATGCTCTACGCCGGCCCCCGCGAGGCGGTGCTGCACGCGGTGTTCCGCCAGAACTGTGGCTGCTCCTACCTGATCGTCGGCCGCGACCACGCCGGTGTCGGCGACTACTACGGCGGCTTCGACGCGCAGACCATCTTCGATGAGGAAGTGCCGGAAGGCGCCCTGGACATCGAGATCTACCGCGCCGACCACACCGCCTACAGCAAGAAGCTGGGCAAGGTGGTCATGATGCGCGACGCACCGGACCACGAGAAAGAGGACTTCGTCCTGCTCTCCGGCACCAAGGTGCGCGAGATGCTGGGCCAGGGTATCGCACCGCCGCCCGAGTTCTCCCGCCCGGAAGTGGCGAAGATCCTGTCCGACTATTACCAGTCGCTGGATAGCTGAGGCCTCCAGGGGAAACCCCCGGGCGCGCGCCTGCCGCAGGTGCGCGTCCGCGGTCGTGCAGCAGGACAATAACAGCCGGCCGGAGAAGGGCCGCGAGAGGTATTCATGGACTACGATATTTTCAACGGCGACGCCGACGGCATCTGCGCGCTGCTGCAATTGCGCAAGGCGGAGCCCCGCGACGCCAGCCTGGTCACCGGGGTCAAGCGCGACATCAACCTGATGGCCAGGATCGACGCAGCCGCCGGTGACCGCGTGACTGTCCTCGACGTGTCGATGGACAAGAACCGGGCCGCACTCGACACTGCCCTGGCCGCCGGCGCCGAGGTGTTTTACGTCGATCACCACTTCCCCGGCGAGATCCCCGCACACAGCAAGCTCACCAGCATCATCAACGAGGCTCCCGATGTCTGCACGGCAGTGCTGGTCAACGGTCACCTGCGCGGCGCCCATATCGCCTGGGCGGTGACCGGCGCCTTTGGCGACAACCTCAAGGACACCGCGCACAGGCTGGCGCAGCAGATGGAAATCTCCGCGAGCGACCTGGCCCTGCTCGAGCGCCTCGGTACCTGCATCAACTACAACGGCTACGGCCCCGCGCTGGAGGACCTGCACTTCGACCCGGCGGCGCTCTACCGCACCCTCTACGCGGCCGATGGCCCCCTCGACTTTGTCGCCTCCTCGGCGGATTACCGCAAGCTCAGCGAGGGCTACGACGCCGACATGGGGCAGGCCGAGTCGCTGCAGCCGGAACACGCCACGGACAGCGTCGCGGTTTTCATCCTCCCGGACGAAGCCTGGGCGCGGCGGGTCAGCGGCGTTTACAGCAACGATCTGGCCACCGGCAATCCGGGTCGCGCCCACGCGGTGCTGACCGAGAAGGCCAACGGCAACTACCTGGTGAGCGTGCGTGCGCCACTGAGCAACAAGCAGGGCGCGGCGGAACTGTGCATGCAGTTCGCCACCGGCGGTGGCCGGGCGGCCGCGGCGGGCATCAACGACCTCCCCGCAGGGGAGTTCGAGCGCTTCGTCGAGGCCTTCTCCGCCGCCTACAGCTAGTCACGGGAAGCCGCCAAATGACCTATTTCAGTGTTTGGCGGCATTCTTGCTGATGACAAACGCCGCGCGCTGCCGCAAGCTCGTGGCCATGAATAACAACAGGGGATGCGGGACCGCACTCGATGATTGACCAGTTGCTGATTACCGGCCTGTTCCTGATCCTGCTGGCCAGCCTCATCTTCACCGACTGGCCCGCGGTGGGCATTTTCACCTGCACCATGCTGGCGGCCTATTTCCTCGGGCTCGTCGACACCGCCGACGTATTGTCCAAAGCTTCCAACAGCGGCCTGATGACCCTGATCATCCTGCTGCTGGTCTCGGTGGGGCTGGAAAAACTTTCCTGGCTGAGCCGCCTGTCGGACAAGCTGATCTCGCCCAGTTACGCCCTCAGCCTGCTGCGGCTGGGCGGCGTCACCGCCTGTTTCTCCGCCTTCGTCAACAATACCGCCGTGGTGGCGACCCTCGCCCACACCGTGCGCAGCAATCGCTACCACCCCGGCTCCAAGCTGCTGATACCGCTGTCCTACGCCGCCATCCTCGGCGGCACCATGACCCTCATCGGCACTTCCACCAACCTGATCGTCAGCAGCTTCCTCGAGGACGCGACGGGGCAGGGGCTGGCCTTCTTCGACTTCTTCATCGTCGGTGTCACCGGCACGGTGCTGGGCCTGGTCGCCATGGGGTTCGGTTCGCGCCTGCTGCCCGCTTCCGACGACGGTGAAATCGAACTCAACGAGTACCTGATCGAGGCCGAGGTGGCGGCGGACTCCAACCTCGTCGGCAGGAGCATCCTGGAAAACCGGCTGCGCGATCTCGAGGACCTGTTCCTCGTCGAGATCGTGCGCGGCGACCAGTTGATCTCGCCGGTCACGCCCCAGGAGCATATCGAGGCCGGCGACAAGCTGATCTTCTCCGGCGACATCAAGCAGGTGTCGGTGCTCGACGCCTTCGAGGGGCTGCAGCTGTTCGCCGTGGAGGAGGGCCTGCTGCAGGAGAACATGACCGAGGTGATCGTCATGCCCAACGCCTCCATCGAGGGCAAGACGATCAAGGAAAGCGCCTTCCGCTCGCAGTTCGACGCGGCGGTAGTGGGCATCCGCCGCGGCGGCAAGCGGCTCTCGGGCAAGCTCGGCAATATCACAATACAGGCCGGCGACAACCTCGTGCTGGCGGTCGGCGCCGACTTCAACGAGCGCAAGAACCTCGGCAAGAATTTCGTCGTCATCGACGACTCGGTGGGCCGCATCCGCACCAGCCCGGCGCAGAACTACGCGATTACCGGGGTGCTGGCCGTGGTGGTGGTGCTGGCCACCACTGAGACCGTATCGCTGATCAAGGGCATGACCTTCCTGCTGGTCTGCATGCTTGTCCTCGGGGTGGTGCGCGGCGCGGAACTGCGGCGCCGCTTCCCCTTCGAACTCTGGCTGATCATCGCCTCGGCACTGACCCTCTCCCAGGCCCTGACCAACAGCGGCGTGGTGGGGGTGATGTCCGATTTCCTGCACCAGCACCTCTCGGTGCTCGGACCCTACGCGGCGCTCGCCGGCATCTACCTCGGCACCCTGCTGCTGACGGAACTGATGACCAACAACGCCGCCGCGGCGCTGGCCTTCCCCATCGCCTTCGGCCTGTCGGAGAGCTTTGGCGTCTCCCACATGCCCTTCGTCATGGTGGTGGCCTACGGCGCCAGCGCCAGCTTCCTGACGCCCTTCGGCTACACCACCAACCTGATGGTGCAGAACCTGGGGGGGTACTCCATGGGCGATTATTTCCGCGCCGGCCTGCCGGTCTCCGTGGTCTACTCGGCCGCGGTGCTGGTCCTGGTGCCGATGGTCTTCCCCTTCTGAGGGCGGTACCCTTGTACCGTTCCGCGGCTTCCCTTCACGCAGTTGCAGGTGTTCGGGCAGCCGCGCGCGCCGGGCGCTACTTGCCGCGCGTTACACGACGAGCAGGTGAGCATGAGCAGGTGGGATAAAACCGAAGCGCAAAAACTGGTATCGGCCTGCGTGCATTACTGCAACCTGATCGAGGGTTCGAATATCTGTGGCGGCTGCTTTCGCACCACCGATGAGATCAGGGCCTGGCGAACACTGGATGAAACTGCCCGCAAGCTGATCCTGGAGCGGTCCGAGCTCCGCCAGCAGAATTACCGCGAGTGAGCCCGCAGCCGGTTTGCCGGGTTGAAGTCACCCGGCGCCGCTTGCCGGGAGTGGCCCGGGAGGTGTAGCAATCTTCCCGGTCAGGCTTTGCGGGTGAGCTGCTGCAGCTTGCCGTCGAGCATCTTCAGCATGTGGCAGCGGCTGATCACGCCGAGGACCCTGTTGTTGGCGTCCACCACCGGGTAGATCTTTGGTTTGGCTTCGAGCATCTGCCGTGCCAGCGTCAGCACATCGTCCGCCAGGGAAACTGTCAGCACGTCGGTGCGCATCAGGTCTTTGACCGTGGCCACGCGCTGGTTGTAATACACCACCTGCAGGGCGGCCTGCAGGCATTCGTGCTCGCTGATCCAGCCGAGCATGGTTCCCGCGTCGTCAGTGACCGGGCTGCCCAGCAGCCCCTGTTTGATCAGGTGGCTGGATGCTTCCACCACCGGCATGTCGGGGTGAATCTTCGCGAAACTCTTGCTCATCAAATCCTGGACGGACACTGACTCCATGATGTCACCTCTAGAGCTGGCAATAACCTGACAAGTAAGTGCGCATGGCGTGAGCGGAATGCAAGCTGCCCTGGTCCCGGTGCCGGCCATTGCGCTGGGAGGCCTTGATGGTCTCCAAGTCTACCTATATAGGAAAACCGGCTGGAAGTTAATGAATTTCTCGGGCTTCACGGCGAGCATGGCCCGCGAGGTTCGCCCGGCTGATCGCTCCGCGGGAGTCAGCGGTACGCTCCGGCCTGCCGGTCGGCCCGGTTGGTCTCACTTGACGTAGGCAATCTCGACAAAGGCCCCGCGCGGCTGGCCGACGAAGTAGCGGTATTCACCGAAACCGAAATCGGCGCGCTCGGCGTAATCCTCGTCGAGCAGGTTGGTCACCCGCAGCCCGAGTTGCCAGTGGCCCGCGACCGGCGCCTGGAGATGCAGGTTGAACAGCGAGTGCCCCGCGTACTCGGCGGTGTTATCCGGGTCGAGGTAGTACTCGTCCATGTACACCCATTCGAGCTCGGCAGTGACGTCGCGGGGGAAGGTGTAGCCGAGCCGGGCACTGCCGAAGCTGCGGGGAGCGGTGTCGACGTCGTTGCCCTTGATGTCGCCGCTGCTGCCCAGCAGTTGCGTGCGGCTGCTGTAGCGGTGGCGGGCGAAGTTGGCCTTGGCGTCCATATGCCAGTTGCCGCTGCGGTAATCGATGCCCAGTTCCAGCCCCTCGTGATCGGTGCTGGCGCCGCTGACGTTGAAGCGGTCGGCGTCCTGGAAGATCACGTTGTCCTTCTCCATGGAGTACACCGCGATGTCGTAGCCGAGTCCGCCGGCGAACTGCCCGCGCAGGCCGAACTCGATATTGTCCAGTTCCTCCGAGTCCAGGTCCGCGACAGCCTGGCCCGACTGCAGGCGGTAGAGCTCCGCTGCCTGCGGCGCGCGGAAGCCGCGCGCGGCGCGCACGTAGGCCAGGTGATTCGCGGCGTAGCTATAGCTGGCGCCGATGTTCGCCGAGAGGTTGTCGAAATCGTCCTCGCGGTCGGCGGGCCGGTAGAAGCGGCAGGCGCTGGCCCCGGGGGCACAGGCGGAGCCGTCGCTGGCGCGGTTGTCGTAGTCGTAGTTGGTGTGCTCGAAGCGCAGGCCGGCGGACACCTCCAGCGGCCCCGGCTGCCAGCGCAGCTGGCTGAAGGCGGCGGCGGTGGTGGCCAGCACCTCGTAGTCGTAGTGGGTGCCGGCGGGCTGGTTGGGGCTGAAGTCCTCGCCCTGGATTTCCTTGAGCCAGCCGTCGGTGTAGTCGAACTCGACGCCATTGATCCAGTTGAAGTCGCCGAGGTTCGAGTGCAGGGCGCCCTGCAGGCCGACGCTGCGGTGGCCGTTCTCCTCCACCGGCTGCCAGGGCACGAAGTGCATCAGGAACTGCATTTCGTTGTCGCGCAGGTAGGGCGTCAGCACCAGCTGGTGCGAATCGCCGAGATCGCGGCTGGCGCGGCTGTAGGCGAGGGCGGACCAGGCGTCGCGGTAGGCCTCGGGGTTGGGGTTGGTCCGGCGCAGCTCGCTGTCCTTGTAGGCCTCGTCGCCCTGGATGTAGCCGGCGGTCTCCTGGTTCAGGTTGCTGACATCCAGCACGTTGCTGAACTGCCAGGTATCCCCGGCGTAGTCGTGGCGCAGGGTGAGTTTCTGCTGGTCGTAGCCCGAGTCGTCCTGGTAACCGCCGTCGCTGCTGCCGTTGGCGCTCAGGCTGAGCCCGTTGCGGCCGAAGGTGTTGCCGTAGTGGTACTTGCCGCGGTAGTAATCGTCGGGGCCGGCTTCCAGGGAGATGCGCTGGCTCTGCTGCGCCGCGGGGGCCTGGCTGAGGATGTTGATCACCCCGTGCATGGCGTTGGAACCGTAGAGCGCGGTCGCCGGGCCGCGAATCACCTCGACGCTGCCGGCCTGCTCAACGTTGGCGTCGAACATCTGGTTGACGTTGCAAAAGCCCGGCGCGCGCAGGCTGATGCCGTCGCTGGCCATGAGGAACGCGCCGCAGCCGCCGGCGCCGGTCAGTACCGGCGAGCGCAGGGCGGGCAGGCTCTCCTGGCCGTTGCCGCGGCTGAGCCAGGCGCCGGGGACGCGCTGCATGATCTCGTTGATGTGTACCGCATTGGTCAGTTCCAGGGCCGAGCGATCGATACTGGTCCAGGACAGGGGCAGTGCGGCGGCCGGTTCCGGCAGGCGGCTGGCGGTGACGAGAATCTGCTCGGGGCCGGTGGCCTGGGCCGTGGCGCCAGCGGCGCCCGTTAGCAATGCGGCAATCCCTGCCGCGCCAATCAGGTTTTTCATGGCAATAGAGTTCTTATATCGAGGCGATCAGGTCCGGGTTGTCGCCCGGGTCGGATTCGCGGTTGCGGATGGCGTCGGCGATCCGGAACAGCGGTATTTTCAGCATCTCGCGCACTTCCGGGGAGGCTTCGGTACGCTCCAGCGCACGCTCCATGCACAGCAGCCACTGGTCGCGCAGGCCGGGGCCGATGGCGAAGGGGGCGTGGGGCTCGGTCATGCACACGCCGCCGTACTTGTTGGCGTAGAGCGGCGGGCCGCCCATCCAGCCGATGAGGTATTCGGCCAGCTTGAGTTTCATCGGCCCGAGGTCCGCCGCGTGCAGGGCGCGCAGTTCGGCCACTTCGGGCAGTTCGTCCATCAGGTCGTAGAAGGCACTGGTCAGTGCGCGAATGCCGTCTTCGCCGAGGATCTGGTAGGGGGATGCTGCTTGGCTCATATTATCGTCGGGTGCTAATGCCTGTCCCTGGGTAGTTAGGCGCCCGCCGTGGTCCGCTGGCGGGCAGCAAAGGAAAACCGGGCTGTATTGTCGGGCCTGGGGAAAACAACTGCAAGCGGGGGAGATTGGGGTGACTTTGGGTAGGAAATAGCGCAGTGCTATGTGCGGGGGCGGCTTCGAATCCGCCAGGTGACGGCCAATGCCTGCTGGAACACGCCAAACAGCGCACATCCATGTGCAGGCTCGAGCGGCGCCCAATTTAGCGAGCCCCACGAGGTCGGGCCGGGGTTGGGAGCGGCACTCACGCGAGCTACCAATCCCGCCAACCCCCGGGTGCCCCAAGCCCCATCTCTCTGGTAGAATCGCCCGTTTTCCAGCCGGCCCCCAGCCTGCATTCCCGCAATATTCTGCTGATCAATGACTGGACGATAAACCATGAGTCTCGCTGATTCCGTTCTCGCCGTTAACAACGACCTGCCCATCCGCACCGACGCCCCCGTGCACAGTGGCAAGGTCCGCTCCGTGTACTGGCTGACCGCCGCCGACAGCGCCCGGCTGATCGCCGAGCGCGGCTACGACGTCGCCGCCGACGCGCCGCTGGCAATCATGGTGATCTCCGACCGCATCTCCGCCTTCGACTGCATCTGGCACGGCGAGGGCGGCATGGCCGGCGTGCCCGGCAAGGGCGCCGCGCTGAACGCCATCTCCAACCACTGGTTCGAGTGCTTCCGCGAGCAGGGCCTGGCGGACAGCCACATCCTCGAGATCCCCCATCCCTTCGTCTGGATCGTGCAGAAGGCAAAACCGGTGATGATCGAGGCGATCGCCCGCCAGTACATCACCGGTTCCATGTGGCGCTCCTACAGCAAGGGCGAGCGCGAGTTCTGCGGCATCCAGATTCCCGACGGCCTGCAGAAAGACCAGAAACTGCCGGAGTTGCTGATCACCCCTTCCACCAAGGGCATTCTCGAGGGCATCCCCGGCGTGCCGGCCCAGGACGACGTCAACATCACCCGCGCCGACATCGATGCCAACTTCGCCGCCTTCAACTTCCGCAGCCCGGCGGACGTCGATCTCTACGAGAAGCTGCTGCGCGAGGGCTTCGACCTGATCAGCGACAAGCTGGCCGCGCTGGACCAGATCTTCGTCGACACCAAGTTCGAGTTCGGCTACGTCACCGACAAGGCCGGCCAGGAAAAGCTCATCTACATGGATGAAGTCGGCACGCCGGATTCCTCGCGCATCTGGGACGGCCCCGCCTTCCGCGAGGGCAAGGTGATCGAGAACTCCAAGGAGGGCTTCCGCCAGCTGCTGCTCAGTCACTTCCCCGAGCCCGACATCCTGCTCAACAAGGACCGCATGCCCGAGCGCGCGGCCCTGGCCCGCGACAACGCGCTGCCCACCGAAGTGCTGATGGCGGTGTCGAAAACCTACACCGACATCGCCGAGAAAATCATCGGCCGCCCGGTGGTGCTGTCCGAGAACCCCAAGGCCGAGATCGTCGAGATCCTGCGTCGGGACTACGGCCTGGTCGACTGATCGCCACCGGCGGAGCCCGGCTCCCGCGTGCTCAGCGACCCCTTCTTCTACCTGGTCAGTATCCCCGCGGTGATGCTCTACGGCATCGCCAAGGGGGGCTTCGGCGGCGCGGTGGCGGTGCTCTCGGTCCCGCTGATGGCGCTGGTCATGCCGCCGACCCAGGCGGCGGCCATCCTGCTGCCCATTCTCTGCGTCATGGACGCCCTGGCGGTGCGCACCTACTGGGGTCACTACGACCGCCGCGCCATCCGCCTGCTGCTGCCCGGCGCCGTGTTCGGCGCCATGCTCGGCTACCTGAGCGTCGAGTTCATGAGCGAGGGCCTGATACGGCTGATGGTCGGGACCATCTCCGTGCTCTTCGCCCTGCAGCAAATAACCGGCTTTCGCGCCCGGGCGACCGCCGAGCACCAGCCGGTGGCCGCCTCGATCTTCGGCACCATCGCCGGCTTCACCAGCTTCAGCATCCACGCCGGCGGCCCGCCCTTCACCATGTACCTGATGCCCAAGCGCATCGACCCGCTGCTGTTCGCGGGCACCGCCGCGGTGTTCTTCGCCGTGGTCAACGCGCTCAAGGTCATTCCCTACGCCATGCTGGGACAGTTCACCGCCGACAATCTCCTCTACTCACTGGTGCTCGTGCCGCTGGCGCCGCTGGGCGTGAAGCTTGGCCACTCCCTCACCAAGCGCTCGTCGCCGCGCTTCTATTACAAGGTGATCAGCGTTTTCCTGCTGGTGGTAGGTGTTAAACTGCTGTGGGAAGGCTACCGCGCGGTTTGGATGTAGAATTCCACCTTATCCCGAAAGTGTCCCCCGACCTGACCGGGTGGCACTGAGGCTCGCTGCCGAAGTTGCCCGGGGAAACCGTGAGGTGACAGGACGTCGCCGATCGAGCCTGTACATGGATGTACGCTGTTTGGCGAGTTTCACCGGGCAACTATGGTAGCGAGCCGTCGCCGCAAACTGGCGCCACGAATTTCAGCCCGGAGTATCAAAGCATGCAAGCCTACAAACTCACCGAAAACCTCGCCGTCTGCGGCCAGATCAGCCCCGCCGCAGTGGCCGAAATCGCCGCCGCCGGCTTCAAGGTGCTGATCAACAACCGCCCCGACGGCGAAGAGCCCGGCCAGCCCAGCAGTGCCGACATCCAGGCCGCCGCCGAAGCCGCCGGTCTCGAATACCACCACATGCCGGTGACCGCCATGAGCTTCCCCGGCGACCAGTTCGCCGAGATGACCCGCCTGTTCGACGACGCCGGGCGCCCGGCCTTCGCCTTCTGCCGCACCGGTACCCGCTGCGCCAACCTGTGGGTGGCCTCCCGCGAGGAGGAGCAGCGCCAGGCGGCGGCGCAACTGGCCGGCAAGATCGGCTTCGACCTGTCCATGGCCGCGCGCATGAACTGAAACAACACCCTGCGACACTACATAACAGCAACGAAACACGACCCGTATGAGCCAAGCTGACACCATCGCCCCCGCCAGTACCGTCGCCCTGCTGCGCGACGGTGAGAGCGGAATCGAAACCCTGCTGCTGCGCCGCAGCGAAAAGCTCGCCTTCGCCCCCAATCGCTGGGTCTTTCCCGGCGGCCGCCTCGACCCCGTGGATTTCGAGCGCGCCGGGGGAGCGGAGGAGGTCGCGGCCCGCATCGGCGCCGCCCGCGAAGCCGACGAGGAGTGCGGGCAGAACCCGCTGCCCGACGACATGGTGCTGCTCAGTCGCTGGACCACGCCCGCGGGGCACTCGCGGCGCTTCTCCACCTATATCTTCGCCGCGCCGCTGCGCGCGGCGTCCGCGGTACAGGTCGACGGCGGGGAAATCGACGAGGGGCGCTGGTTGAGCGCAGCCGCGGCGCTGGCCATGCACCGCGCCGGGGAACTCGACGTGATGCCGCCGACAATGGTTACCCTGCGCCTGTTGTGCGGCTTCGAGCGCGTGGACAGCTTCCTTGCCGCGGCCCGCGAACTGCCGGTGCCCGAGGTGTTTCCCTGCCTGTGCCGCACCGAGGCCGGGCTGGTATCCCTGTATCCCGGTGATGCCGGCTACGCGGCGGGCGATCCCTCGCTGCCCGGGGCGCGCCACCGGGCCGCACAGATCGGCGTCGAATGGGTCTACCAGTACGAAGGCGTCGATGCTGCCTATCCTCCCCTGTTACCGCTTGAGTGAGAGCGAAGATGACGACTGCAAATGTGCTTTGGGATATTCCCACCCGGGTCTTTCACTGGCTGCTGGTGGTGGCTCTCGGCCTCGCCTGGTGGAGCGCCGAGGAGGAGCGCTACGACCTGCACGAGTGGGTCGGCTACGGCATCCTGGTGCTGGTGGTAAGCCGGGTATTGTGGGGCTTTTTCGGCAGTCGCCACTCCCGCTTCAGTGACTTTCTCGCCGGGCCGCGGACGGTCATCGCCTACCTCAGGGGGGCGGGCAGCCCGACCCCGGGGCACAATCCTGTCGGCGGCTGGTCGGTGCTCCTGCTGCTGACGCTGCTGCTGGCCCAGGGGGTCAGCGGCCTGTTCAACAGCGATGATGTCCTCTTCTCCGGGCCACTGTACTACGCGGCATCCACTGAATTCCGCGACGCCATGGGGGAGGTCCACGAGATCGCTTTCAATACGCTGCTGGCCTTTGTCGGCCTGCACGTCCTCGCCGTCTGCTACTACCAGTTCCTGCGCCGGGACCAGCTGATTCACGCCATGGTGCTGGGGCGCGCGGCGAACAAGGCGGGCATCGAGGCGCCGCGCCCGGCCTGGCTGGCGCTGCTGTTGCTGCTGGTGGTGGCGGCGGCCCTGTGGTTCGGCCTGGAGCAGGCGCCGCAGCCCGAGTCCTACTGGTAATTCAGGCGCTCAGACGCTGAAGTTGAGTTCGACACGCAGCCCGGTGGGATCTTCCACGAACAGCTGCACCATGCCCCGCTCACTCATGTCGTTCCTGCGGTAGGGCGTGTCCAGCGCCTGCAGGTGCTGCTCTGTCCCGGCGAGGTCGCTGCAGGAGAGGGCGATGTGATCGACCGGGCTGTGTTCCGCCGACAGCACACGCTCGTCGCCTTCGGCCAGCTGCCCCAGGTGGATGATGGCCTGCCCGCCGGCGTACAGCCAGTAGCCCTTGCGGCCGAAGCCGCCGCGCTCGCCGTCCACCAGGCCGAGGATCTCGACGTAGAAGTCGCGCACTGCCGGCAGCAGTTCTGCCGGGGCGCGGATGTTGACGTGGTTGAGCCCGTCTATGGCCATGTTCAGTAACCTTTTTTCATGTCCACCGGGTTGAGCAGCCTGTCGCCGGCGACATAGCGGCGCAGGTTTTCCTGGGCGATGATCGCCGCCCGGCGGAAGCTGTCGCCGCCGGTGGCGGCGACGTGGGGGGTGATGATGACCCGCGGCATACTCCACAGGGGGTGGTCGGCGGGCAGGGGTTCCGGGTCCGTGACGTCCAGCCCGGCCGCGTAGACCTGGCCGGAATTCAGGGCTGCCACCAGGGCGTCAGTGTTCGTGGTAGCGCCGCGACCGACGTTGATATAGATCGCTCCCGGCCGTGCCGCGGCGAAAAACGCCGCGTCGAGCAGGTCGCGGGTGGTGTCGGTCAGGGGCAGGGTGTTGACGATGGCGTGGGCTTCGCCGGCGAGCTTGTGCAACTCGTCCGCCAGGCCGACGTAGTCGACGTAGTCCGGGCCCTCCCGCGAGGAGTTGCGGGTGGCGATGACGCGCATGCCGAGACCGTGGGCGCGCTCCGCCACCTCGCTGCCGATGCCGCCGAGGCCGACCACCAGCAGGGTCTTGCCCGCCAGTTCGCCGAAGCGTTCGCGACCGGGGATGTCCCGGTCCCAGCGCCGGTCCATTTGTGCCCGCTGGTAGTCCGGCAGGCCGCGGGCCAGCGCCATGAGCATGGCGATGCTGTGCTCGGCCATGGCCGGGCCGGAGAGCCGCTTGCTGTTGCTGAAGACCCGGCCCTCGAACTCGGCGTCGTCGACTTCGAGGCAGCGGTCGACACCGATGCTGTAGCTGTGCAGCCAGAACAGCGATTCACCGGCGTCGCGGAACACCTCCGGAACGCAGTAGCCGATCAGGGCGTCGGCGCCCTTCACCGGCCCGCTGTCGGGTACCCAGCCGGCGCTGTGGTCGAAGACCAGGGTCACGCTGTCGCCGGCGGCGGCGACAAAGCCCGCCTTCATCTCCGGCTGGGTATCGGCGACGTGCTGCGGCAGGCGGACAACGACCTTGCGCGGCTGCCAGCCGGGGATATCGCGCAGGGCCTGCGCGCTCTCACTCAGGCCGCGGGCCTCGATGATCGCCCGGGCCTCCTCTGTCTGGGCCGATGCGAGTGCAGATGCGCTCAGGACAGCGCCGAGCGCCGTCAGTTGCAGGCAGCGCGTGAAGCGCTGCCGTGAAGGGCGCCCGGCCACGGGTCGATCAGTAGAGGTAGTCCTTGGATTTGTATTCATCGTGACAGCTCTTGCAAGCCTTGCCGGTGGCACCCACCGCGGTGGCAATGGCCTGCTTGTCGCCGCTGCCGGCGGCGGCCTGCAGTTGCGCCACGGCGGTTTTCAGGTCGTCGAGCTTGGCCTTGAAGTCGTCCATGTCGCTCCAGATTTCCGGCTTGGCGCGGGTCGTGCCCTTGTCGGAGCCGGGGGGGAAGGCGCGGGAGACATCCATGCTGGTGAGCGCGGCCATGTCGTTGGCGAACATCTGCAGCCTGGCCTCGTCCCAGGGCATCTCACCCTTGAGCATGGCGCCGATGGGGCCGAAGTTCATGCCCAGCATGGCGAACCATGACTGGCGGTAGGACTGCATCGGTTCCTTGTCGTCGAGGTGGGCGGCGACATTCAGCGACAGCGCGAGCCCCAGTGCGACGAGGGGCAGGGTGAACAGGCGGGCAGGCGAAAGCTTGCGCATGGAATTCCTCCGGGGGGGCGGGTTGATTTAGGTGCAACGGTTTCCAGTTTAGGCAAAGACCGGAAGCCCCGGCAAGCGATCGCGGCTCAGTAGCGGTACCAGTGGCCGTTTTCGTGGTAGAGGTTATGCCTGTCTGCGCACTCCTGCTGTGCCCCGGCGTCCGTCCCGGCCATGCGGCTGGCGGCGTAGCGGGCCTTGGCCATGCAGTCCTGCATCAGGTAGTCCGCGGTGCCGGCTGTGGCCCCCGGTTGTGTTTGCCCGGTGTAATACCAGAAGCCCGCCGCCACCAGCAGGCAAACGACAATCCATCGCATGTGGTAATTCCTGTGTGTCGATCTGTGCCAGAAAAAAGAGCAGCACTGGGCTGCCCGGCTTTCATCTACAATACCCAAACTCCAGTCGCTGCGCGCCAGAAAAAGCACTTTTTCCGGCAATTGCCGGGCGCTGGCCCTGCGCGTTCCGCGGCCGGTCACTGCGCGGACTCCCCACATGGGGTATGGCCTGCGCAGCGGGCCTCCAGTACGGTCGCCTGCTTCGCAGCGCGGCGGTCCGCGCGGCCAGAACGGTAGCCAATTCAACAGAGTAAAGAGCATGACAACGCAGCAGCAAGCAGCCCACCAACTGAGCCGCGAGGACCTCGAAGCCCACTGGATGGCCTACACCGGCAACCGCCAGTTCAAGGCCGACCCGCGCATGATCGTCGCCGCCGAGGGCGCCTACTATATCGACGACAGGGGGCGGCGCATCTTCGACGGCCTGTCCGGCCTGTGGTGCTCCGGCCTCGGCCACAACCGCCCGGAAATCACCGCGGCGGTCACCCGCCAGTTGCAGACCCTGGACTACTCCCCGGCTTTCCAGTTCGGCCAGCCGCGCTCCTTCGAACTGGCCAACCGGATCAAGCAGCTGACCCCGGACGGCCTCGACTACGTGTTCTTCACCAACTCCGGCTCCGAGAGCGCCGACACCGCCCTGAAAATGGCCCGCGCCTACTGGCGCCTGAAGGGGCAGCCGGCCAAGACCAAGCTCATCGGCCGCGCCAAGGGTTACCACGGGGTCAACTTCGGCGGAATCTCGGTGGGCGGCATCGGCGCCAACCGCAAGCTCTTCGGCACCGCCGTCGACGCCGACCACCTGTCCCACACCCTGCTGCCGGACAACGCCTTCACCCGCGGCATGCCGGCCCGCGGCTGGCAGCTCGCGGAGGAGTTGAACGAGCTCATCGCCCTGCACGACGCCTCCAATATCGCCGCGGTGATCGTCGAGCCGCTGGCCGGCTCTGCGGGGGTCATTCCGCCGCCGGCCGGCTACCTGCAGCGCCTGCGGGATATCTGTAACGCCAACGACATCCTGCTGATCTTCGACGAGGTGATCACCGGCTTCGGCCGCATGGGGGCGATGACCGGCGCCGACGCCTTCGGTGTCACCCCGGACATCATGAATGTCGCCAAGCAGCTGACCAACGGCGCGGTGCCGATGGGCGCGGTGATCGCCAGCAGCGAGATCTACCAGACCTTCATGGCCCAGGGCGGCCCCGACTACATGCTCGAGTTCCCCCACGGCTACACCTACTCCGCCCACCCGGTGGCCTGCGCCGCCGGCCTCGCTGCCCTGGAGGTGCTGGAGCGCGAGAACTACCCGGCGCGGGTCGCCGAACTGGCACCCTACTTCGAGGGCGCGCTGCACGAGCTCAAGGGCCGGCCCTTCGTCAACGATATCCGCAACTACGGCTTCGCCGGCGCCCTGACCCTCGCCGCCCATCCCGGCGAGCCCGCCCGCCGCCCCTTCGAGGTGGCGATGAAGATGTGGGAGAAGGGCTTCTACGTGCGCTACGGCGGCGACACCATCCAGATGGGCCTGCCCTTCATCGTCGAGAAGGCGGAGATCGACAGCCTCTGCTCGGCCCTCGCCGATACCCTGGAAGAACTGGCCTGACGCGAGGACCGACGCCATGACCGGCGCGGGTGCGGGAGAGCTGTTCCTGACCTGCCTGCGGGTGTCCCTGCCGACCTTCGCCTGGGTCATCGGCGGCATGCTGCTGGCCCGGCTGGGCTGGTTTCCCCAGTGGTTGAACGACCGCGTCTCGAAGCTGGCCTTCAACTTCGGCATTCCGGTGATGTTGTTCACCGGTGCCGCGCGGGTCGATTACGGCGAGGCGCTGCACTCCAGCTACGTCTTCGCCGGCGTGGTCTCGACCCTGCTGATCACGGCACTGGCCTGGTATTACAGCCGCTGGCGCGATCACCCGCTGGCGGAGCGCGGCATCTTCGTGCAGGGCGCCTACCGCTCCAACCTGGCCATCGTCGGCCTGGCCCTGTGCATCTCCGCCTACGGTGAGCAGGGCGCGGCGCTCGGCGCATTGCCGGTGGCGCTGATGACCAGCCTCTACAACGTGATTATTGTCTTTGTCTTCAACGCCACCCTCGGCGGCAGCACCCGTCTGGGCGCGGTGCTGCTCGGCATCGCTCGCAACCCGCTGATCATCGGCATCGCCGCCGGGGTGCTGTACTCGCTCTCCGGGTTGCCGCAGCCGGCACTGCTCGGCCCCGCCAGTGTCGCCCTGTCGTCTTTCTTCCTGCCGCTGATGCTGCTGTGCATCGGCGCCGCGATCCAGCTGCGCGACCTGCGCCACGCCGGTGCCCTGGCCTGGGAGTCCACCGCCTGGCGGCTGCTGGTGGCACCGCTGCTGGCGGTGCTGATCGCCCTGGCCTGGGGGGTGCGCGGCGAGGCGCTGGGGGTGCTGTTCCTGCTGGTCGGCGGGCCGGCGGCGGCCTCCGGTTACGTGATGGTGGTGGCGGCCGGCGGCAATGCCGTGCGCGCCGCCAACATCATCGTGCTGACCACGCTGCTCTCGGCCATCACCCTGACCCTGGGACTGTTCCTGCTCTCCCTGCTCGGCCTCGCCGGTACTTTGCATTAGGGGCAGCTGTGCTTGCGGCGCGGCAACCACCCCTCGCGGGTGATAGCGCGACGGCTGTTGGCTGCTAGAATTCCTGAGATTTTCAGCCACGTTCCCCGGAGGTTTCCATGCGCGATTACCGCAAGTTCTACATCGACGGCCAGTGGGTCGATCCCGTTACTGCCCGCGATTTCGAGGTGATCAACCCGGCCACGGAAGCAGTCTGCGGGGTGATCTCCCTCGGCAGTGCGGCGGACGTCGACCGCGCGGTGGCCGCTGCGAAACGCGCCTTCGACAGTTACAGCCGTACCAGCCGCGCCGAGCGGGTGGAACTGCTGGAAGCCTGCGTCGCCGAGTACCAGCGCCGCTACGACGATGTCGCCACCGCCATCCGCGAGGAGATGGGCGCGCCGCACAAGTTCGCCCTGCAGGAGCAGGCCGACACCGGCCTCGGCCACCTCAAGGAAGCCCTGCGCGTGCTGCGCGAGTTCGAATTCGAGGAAGTGATCGGCAACGCCCGGGTATTCAGGGAGCCGATCGGCGTGTGCGGGCTGATCACGCCGTGGAACTGGCCGGTCAATCAGATTGGCTGCAAGGTCGCCCCCGCCCTGGCGGTGGGTTGCACGATGGTGCTCAAGCCCAGCGAGATCGCGCCGCTGTCGGCCTGGATCTGGAGCGAGATCATGGACGCCGCCGGGGTGCCCGCCGGGGTCTACAACATGGTCAACGGTGACGGCCCCGCCGTCGGCACGGCCATATCCAGCCATCCGGACATCGACATGGTCTCCTTCACCGGTTCCACCCGCGCCGGCGTGCTGGTGGCCCAGAATGCCGCGCCCACGGTCAAGCGCGTGGCCCAGGAGCTGGGCGGCAAGAGCCCCAATATCATCCTCGACGACGCCGACCTCGAGGACGCGGTCACCCGCGGCATGCTGCACATGTGCGGCAACACCGGGCAGTCCTGCAACGCGCCCTCGCGCATGCTGGTGCCCGCCGCGAAGCTGGCCGAGGCCGAGGCGATCGCCGCCCGGGTGGCCGACAGCGTCAGCGTGGGCGACCCGGAGCAGGAGGGCGTGCGCATGGGCCCGGTGGTGTCGCAGATGCAGTTCGACAAGATCCAGGGCCTGATCGACGCCGGCATCGCCGAGGGCGCGAAGCTGGTGGCCGGTGGCCCCGGCAAGCCCGAGGGCCTGGAAAAGGGCTATTTCGTCCGCCCGACGGTGTTCTCGGTCAAGGACAACAACGCCATCATCGCCCGCGAGGAAATCTTCGGCCCGGTGCTGACCATCATCCCCTACAGCAGTGAAGAGGAGGCCATCGCCATCGCCAACGATACGCCCTACGGCCTGGCCGCCTATATCCAGAGCGGCGACATCGATCACGCCCGGCGGGTGGCCGCGCGTATCCGCGCCGGCAATGTGAAGATCAACGGCGCCTTCGGCGGCTACTCGGTACCCTTTGGCGGCTACAAGCAGTCCGGTAACGGCCGCGAGTGGGGCGAGCACGGCTTCGCCGACTTCCTCGAGACCAAGGCGGTGGAGGGCTTTGGCGGCTAGACCCTGGTTGCCGGCCTGCCCGGGGGAGAAATTCACCGGGATCGACAGCTCGAAATACTCCCAGCCAGGCCGTGGCGTGGTCCCGGTGGATGGCGTAGTCTTGGGGCGAGGGGGTGGCGCAGGGAGCAGTGTGTTCACCAGCCGGTTTCACGAATGGCCGATGGCCGGGGGGAGTGTGGATGTCGGGTTTTGTATTGGCGATCGACCAGGGCACGACAGGCAGTACCGTGGCACTGATGGACGCCGGGGGAAGGCTCCGCGCCAGCGTCAATTACGAATTCCCGCAGGTCTACCCGCAGCCCGGCTGGGTCGAGCACCGGCCCGCGGAAATCTGGGCGTCGGTGCTCAAGGGCATCCGCGCCATCCTGCGCAAGCGCATCTGCAAGCCCGGCGATATTGTCGCCATCGGCATTACCAACCAGCGTGAAACGGCCATCCTGTGGGACCGGAAGTCCGGCGAGCCGCTCAACAACGCGGTGGTCTGGCAGTGCCGCCGGACCACGGATTTCTGCGAGAAACTGCGCAGCGAGGGCCACGAGAAGCTTATCCGCAGGCGCTCCGGGCTGGTGCTCGACCCCTACTTCTCCGCCAGCAAGTACCGCTGGCTGCTGCGCAATACACCGGGCATGAAACAGCGGCTCTCCGCTGGCCGGGTCTGCGCCGGCACCGTGGACAGCTACCTCGTCTGGCAGCTGACCGCCGGCAGCACCCACGTCAGCGATATCTCCAACGCCGCGCGCACCTCGCTGATGAACCTCGAACACGCCAGCTGGGACCAGGAACTGCTCGACCTGTTCGAGGTGCCCGGCGACATCCTGCCGCGCATCGTGCCCTCCAGCGGCGTGCTCGGCCACACCAGCGGCGTGCCGGGCCTGCCCGACGGCATCCCCATCGCCGGCATGGCCGGGGACCAGCAGGCGGCGCTGTTCGGCCAGGCCTGCTTCAACAGCGGCGAGGCCAAGTGCACCTTTGGCACCGGTTCCTTCATTGTCATGAATACCGGCACCGAGGTGCTGCGCTCCGGCCACGGCCTGCTCAGCACGGTGGCCTGGCAGCTCGGCGAGCGCGGCAAGCCGGTTTACGCCCTCGAGGGCGGCGCCTTCGTCTGTGGCGCCGCGGTGCAGTGGCTGCGCGACGGGCTCGGCCTGATCCGCAAATCCGCCGAGGTGGAAGCCCTCGCCGCCAGCGTGCCCGATCACGGTGGCGTCGAGTTTGTCCCCGCGCTGACCGGTCTCGGCGCACCGCACTGGGCGCCGGAGGCCCGCGGCACCATCAGCGGTCTCACCCGCGGCAGCACCAGCGGCCATATCGCCCGCGCCACCCTCGATGCCATGGCCCTGCAGAACGCGGACATCCTGCGCGCCATGGAAGAGGAACTGGGCAAGCGCATGAAGCCCCTGCGGGTGGACGGCGGCGCCGCTGCCAACGACCTGCTGATGCAGATCCAGGCGGATGTGCTCGGGCGCAAGCTGGTGCGGCCGAAAGTGATCGAGACCACCGTCGCCGGTGCCTGCTACCTCGCCGGCCTCGGCGTCGGCCTGTGGTCCGGGCAGAAGCAGATCCGCGGCATCTGGGAAGCCGAGCGTGAGTTCTCCGTGCAGATGGGTAGCCGTGCCCGCCGCGATCGCCTCGCCTCCTGGAGCGCCGCCCTGCAGCGCACCCTGCTCTGATGGCTGATATCATTCCCTTCCGCCGGCCGTCCGCGAAGGACAAGCACAAGGGCAACACCCTGTGCCGCAACAACCACCACAAGTGGGAAGTGGACAAGGCAAAGCAGTTCGACGTGAAAGAGGGTAAGCTGGTCACCGTCTACCGCTGCAGCCGCTGCGGCAAGACCCGGGTGAAAGCCCACTAGCCCGTCCCTGTCTTCGCGCCCGGCGGCGTACTCAATACTGATACTGGTTCAAGCCCGACTCTCTTATGAACGATATTCTCAACTTCCTCAGCCAGCGTTCGTCTTCCAGCCGGCTGCTGGAGCCCGCCCCCAGTGGCGCGGAGCTCGAAGCCATCTTTACCGTTGCCGCCCGCGCCCCGGATCACGCGCGCCTGCGGCCCTGGCGCTTCCTCAGTATCGCCGGTGAGCGTCGTGCCGACCTCGGCCAGTTGTTCCGCGAGGCCCTGCTGCTGCGCGACCCGGAGGCGGACCAGGCCGCCCAGGACAAGGCCGCCAGTGCGCCGCTGCGGGCGCCGCTGGTGGTGGCCGTGGTGACGCGGCTGCTGGAGCACCCCAAGGTGCCCCACGTGGAGCAGCGGATGTCCGCCGGCTGTGCCGCCTACGGCATCCTGCTGGCCGCGGAAGCGCTGGGCTACGCGGGGATCTGGCGCACCGGCGAGGTGGCCTTCGACCGCAACCTGATGCGCATGCTGGGGCTGGCGGACAGCGAGGAAATCGCCGGCTTCATCTATCTCGGTAGCCGCGAGGGGGATGCGCGGCCGGTGCCGCAGCTCACTCTCGCCGACTACGTCAGCGAGTGGTAGGAGAGGGCGGCGCGGGTTCGGGACCCGCGCCAGGGGGCCTCAGGGATTGCCCGGCCAGGCCTCCATGTCGATAAAGGGGTGAAAGGCCAGTTGCACACCCTCTTCGATGTTCGAGGTGTTTTCCAGCATGCTGCGCCGGCGGGCGAAGCGCTCCTTGCGGGTATCCACGGCGTCGGTGGCATCGAGGCCGCCGCGGCTGAAGAAGACCCGCTCCAGGCTGCTGTCGAAGATCGCCACCTGCAGTGAGGCCGCCGCGGCCAGCGCGCCCCAGTTGAAGTCGGCGGAAACGCTGTTGCCCGGGCCCTGTACCGGCGGCTCGCGGGAGACGCCGTCCCACTTGGCGAGGTGCTTCATCCCGCCAGAGAAAGTGACCTCGACCTCGACCAGGTCGGTGAAGACGAAGGCGTCGAGGTTCAGGTCCCTGACCATCTCGTCACGTATCGTCTGCATGATCGCGGCGAAGGTCTTCATGTTGGTGCGCCCGGTGGTCGGGTCGACCGGGTTGCCGTAGGCGCGCACCGCGGTGTTCCAGCGCTGCTCGAACTCGCGCTGGGGTATGACCTTGTAGCCCTTTTCCTTCAGGTAGGCGCTGACGTAGCCGTCGATGCGCGGGGCGGCTTCCTCGAGGTAGCTGCGCGAGGGCGCGCCGAGGTTGACGTGAGGGATGACCACAGTCCTGATATCATCCGCGGCAATTTTCTCCGCGTTCATTTCGAAGGGAAAGGTCGTGGGATTGTAGGTGGGCGCGCCGGCACAGGCGCTGAGCAGGACGCCAAGTGCGAGGGGCAAAAAGCCTTTGAGGCCGCCGGAAAACAGGTTAAGCATAGTGAAATCCAGTTATTCAACGAGTGGGGCATGGTAGCAAAATCTCCAATCTGGCACAGCAGCACGGGCGAGGGCCCGCCGGTCATTCTCCTCCACGGGCTGTTCGGCGCCGGTTCCAACCTCGGTGCGCTGGCGCGCTCGCTGGCGGACCGCTACCGCGTGTACAGCCTCGACCTGCCCAACCACGGCCGCTCCGGCTGGGTCGAGGAGGCCGGTCCCGCGGCGATGGCGACCCTGCTCGGCGAGTGGATGGCGGAGCAGGGCCTGGCCAGCGCGGCCTGTGTCGGTCACTCCCTCGGCGGCAAGGTGATGATGGAGCTGGCGCTGGCGCAACCGCAGCGGGTGAGCGCCCTGGTGGTGGCGGATATCGCCCCGGTGGAATACCCGCCCGGTGGCCACGACGATATTTTCGCGGCGCTGGAAGCGGTTGCCGCCGCGGGTGTGCGCTCGCGCAACGAGGCAGCGGAGGTGATGGCCGGCTACCTCGATGAACCGGGGGTGGTGCAGTTCCTGCTGATGAGCCTGCAGCGCGGCGAGGACGGTGTCTTCGACTGGCGCTTCAACCTGCGCGGCATGCGCGAGAGCTACGGCGAGGTGCGCGGCGGTCCCGCGCAGGGCGCGACCTACAGCGGCCCGGTGCTGTTCGTGAAGGGTGGCGACTCCAGCTACATCCTGCCCGAGCACCGCGAGCGGGTGCTCGCACTGTTCCCCAACGCGGAAATGAAAGTCATGACCGGCTGCGGGCACTGGCTGCACGCGGAGCAGCCGGAACAGTTCAACCGCATCGTCGGGCGCTTCCTCGACGCCCACCGCGCCGCGGACTGAGGTCGCCATGTACATCAGTCTCGGCGAAGTGCTGGCCCTGTTCATGGCCGGTGGTGTAGCGCTCTACATACTCTCCTCGATCCGGATTCGCGAACTGGCCCTGCAGCACGTGCTGCAGACGGCCCGCCACGACGGCTTCCAGTTGCTGGATGAATCGGTGCAGATCCAGAAGGTGTCGCTGAGCCGCGACCGCGAGGGCCAGTGGCGCATCTGGCGCCAGTACCGCTTCGACTACAGCCTCGACGGCGTGGAGCGGCGCCAGGGCCACGTGATCATGCTCGGCCGGCGGCTGGTCTCGGTGGTGGTCAGCGAGGGGCCGCGGGTGTTGCACTAGGCCTGGATTCAATGTAACTGTTGCCGCGTGATCGGGACTACGGCAGAGGACAGTGCCGGTCTCTGTGAATAGAAACATAGTGATATACGGGAGCTAGCGTGCGCGTGAAATCCAGCCCAGATAATATCGTCAAGCGCTTGAGAGTCTTTTTCGGGGTGATCGCGGCTGCAAGTTTGCTTGGCGCCGTACCGACTGCCGCGGAGGATCTCATCGACTGTCCCCTGCGGGATGCGCCCTACTCGATTGACACACCGCTGATGGACATCCTGCTGAAGCCCGAGGCGGTGGCTGTGGTCAATCGCCACATGGACGACGCCCTGGACAAGATGCCGGAGCAGTTCGTCAGCAGCAGGGCACCTTCGTTCAGTGCCATTCTGGACCTGCGCAAGCTCGCGGGCCTGGCGGGTATTCCCCAGGACGCGCTGCCGCCAATAGACAGGGAACTGGCCCAGCTGACCGTCACTGACGCCGACCGGCGGCTGCGCTGCGCCCGCTACGACACTGCCGCGCCGGAACTGGTGATCCCCGACGGGAGCCCGCGGGTGCTGCTGTTCGAGAAAATGACGGGCTTTCGCGACGGGCCTTCGGTGGAGGCGGCCACGCTGGCTTTGCAGACAATGGCCGAGCAGCAGGGCTGGGCCCTGGTGCGCAGCGACAACGGCGCCGTCATGAGCCCCGGACTGCTGGAGCAGTTCGATGTGGTGCTGTGGAACAACATCAGCGGTGACGTGCTGACACTGACCCAGCGCGAGGTTTTCCGCGGCTATATCGAGGGCGGCGGCGGATATGTCGGCATTCACGGTTCCGGTGGTGACCCGATGTACCTGTGGGACTGGTACGTCGATGATCTGCTCGGTGCCCGGTTTATCGGCCATCCGAGGGACCCGCAGTTCCAGCAGGCGACTGTGCAGATCACCGGCAATGCCAGCGGGATTGGTCGTGGCATGCCACCCGGTTTCCGGATGACTGATGAGTGGTACTCCTTCGCACCCAACCCGGGGGAGACCGGTGCGATGGTTGTCGCAAGCCTCGACGAATCCAGCTATGTGCCCGGCGATTATCACGGCCGGGACCTGCGTATGGGTGAGCATCCCATCGCGTGGGCACGTTGTGTTGGCGACGGCCGCTCGTTCTACTCGGCGATAGGCCACCGCCCGGAAACCTACTCCGATCCCAATCACCTGGAGTTACTGCGGCAGGGAATCGAATGGGCCGCGGGCGAGGCGGGGGGCTGTCTCGCGCAGCAATAAAGCTGCGTGCGCCTGCAAGCGGGGCCTGGCGGTTGAATGTTCGACAGCCGTAAGGCGCTATGGTGTAATGCGACCGATTGGTCCAACTTCTGTTTTTCTCCCGGTACAAGGCATGTCAGCTCCCCCCAAGGCAACTCGCAAGCGGCGTTACGCCGATCGCCCGGACATGCGCAGCAAGTTGCTCGACGCAGCGGAAGCGGTAATCCGGGAAGAGGGCTACGCTGCGGCCACAGTGCGGCGCATCGCCAGCAAGGCCGAAATAACCCACCAGGCGGTCTTCTATTATTTCGGCAATCAGGAGGAACTCCTGGTTTCCCTGTACCGGCGCTCCGCCGAAATGCACCTCGAGCGTTTGCGCGAGGTACTGGATCTCGATCACCCCATCCGCGCGATCTGGGACGTGGTTCGTGATCCCAGCACCACCGGCCTGGGTCTGGAATTCATGGCATTGGCAAACCACAACGAAGCGATTCGTGCCGAGATTGCCGATTACTCCGGGAAATTCCGCGCTCTCGAAGTGGCAGCTATCGAGAAGCATCTCGCCGACCGGGGGATCGCGCCGCGACTTTCCCCTGAAATGGTTTCGGTGCTGACCAATGCCCTGGCCCGTCTCCTGGTGCAGGAATCCGTCCTCGGAATCGTCAGAGGCCACGAGGAGGCCGAGGCGCTGGTGGAAGCCTCCCTGAGTCATTTCGAATCGAGAGGTGATACCGAGGCGCAATTGGAGCCCATCGTGGGTGCGATAAGCGATACCGCCTAGGGGCAAACCCGACGCTCTGGCTCTGGCGCCGCCGCCAGAGATCCCCCTTGCAGGGCCCATTTTTCATTGCACTAGCCTGCCGCTGGCAGCCTGGCCGGGCCTGCCAGGCGCTTGCACCCGGCACTTCATCCCCCGAGCACTGATTTCCTCTGCTGCCCCTTGCGGCAGCGGGGCCCGACAAGTCGCAGCACGTGTTATACCGATCGGTTGAAATACCATACCGAATGGTATATAAATTCGCTTGCTCAACTCGGGGTGGAGTCGGGTAGCTGGTGGCCGAAGCCCGGGGAAGACCGCTTTAGCCGAGTATTGGTCGACTAACGCAAGCGAGAATATAAATGCAGGATTTTAGTGAAGTAGATTTTTTCAGTGCCCTCGAACTGGTCGAAGACCCGTATCCCTATTTTGAATACCTGCGCGCGCAGGGGCCGGTAACACGGCTGCCAAAGCACAACGTGGTTGCGGTAACCGGCTACGATGAAGGCGTGAAGGTGCTCCTGGATCACGAATCGTTTTCCTCGATCAACTCTGCAACCGGTCCGCTGCCGCCGATGCCTTTCACGCCGGAAGGCGATGATATTACCGAGCAGATCGAGCGCCACCGGGGCGAAACCTCCTTCGGTTCGATGTTGGTGGCCCAGGACCCTCCCGCGCACTCGCGTTCGCGCTCCTTGCTGGTGGGGCTGTTGACGCCCAAACGCTTGCGGGAGAACGAGATTTTCATTCGCGGAATCATCGACAGGCTGATCGATAAATTTGTCGATAACGGCCGCCTGGAGGCGATCTCGGAATTCGCCCACCCGCTGGCGACGCTGACGATTGCCGACCTGCTCGGTGTACCCGAAGAGGATCACGCCAAGTTCCTGCCGCTGTTCGGGCCCCTGCCGGGGCAGATCGGTGGTGATGACCTGGAGAACAACCCGATGGTCGAGGTCGGTGCGCATTTCTATGCCTATATCGACGACCGGCGACGCGAACCCAAAGACGATGTGATGACGCAACTCGCCCAGGCGAAGTACCGTGACGGCGAGCTGCCGGACATCATCGAGGTGGTCACCCACGCGGCTGTACTGTTCGGTGCGGGGCAGGACACCACGGTCCGCCTGCTCGCAGCCATGCTCAGGACACTTGGCGAAATGCCCGAACTGCAGCAGCAGATTCGCGACAACCGCGAGCTGATTCCCGCGTTTGTCGAGGAAGTCCTGCGTCTCGACGGGCCGACGAAAACACATTTCCGCCTGGCAAAGCGCCATGCCAGGGTGGGCGATGTCGATGTCGTGCCTGGCACTACCGTCATGCTGGTGCAAAGCGCGATGCGCCGGGACCCGCGCAAGTTCGAGTCGCCCAATGAGTTCCGCCTGGATCGAAACAACCTGCAAACCCAGCTCGGTTTCGGCAAGGGAATTCACACCTGTATCGGAGCGCCACTGGCGAGGACGGAAGCGAAGCTGGCCATGGAGCATATTCTCGACAGGATCCGGGACATCCGGATTGACGAGAAAATGCACGGACCCAAAGAGGCTCGGCACTACGAGTACGAAGCCAACTACACCCAGCGTGCGCTTTGCAATGTGCACCTGGAGTTCACGAAATGTTGATCGGCGAAGCGCCTGCAATCCAGGGTAACGGGGAAGAGAGATGAATCGACTGGCAGAGAAAGTAATCCTTGTGGCCGGAGCCGGCGGTATCGGTCGCGGGCTGGCCCTGCGCTACGCCAATGAAGGTGCGAAGGTCGTGCTGGCCGATATCAGGCTCGCGGCGGCGCAGGAAGTCGTGGACGAGATCAGGCAGCTCGGTGGCGAGGCGCTGGCGCTGGAGTGCGACGGCGCTGATGAACAAGCCGTGAGCCAGGCAGTTGAGCAGGCGGTGGAGTGCTACGGCGGCATCGACGGATTGCACGCCAATTTCGCCTTGATGGCCGACAGCAACCCGGAGCAGGGCATACTCGAACTGCCGCTGGAGGTGTTCGACGAGACCCAGCGGGTCAACGCGCGCGGATTCTACCTGTTTACCCGCGCAGCGCTGCCCGAGATATTGCGCCGCGGCGGTGGTTCCATCCTCTACACCAGTTCCGCTGCCGCGTATAGCGGTGGGGCAGCCTTCGTTGCCTACGCCATGAGCAAGTCAGCCGGACACGCCTTGATGCGTCATGTCGCGGCACGCTTCGGGCCACAAGGGGTACGCGCCAATACAATTGCTCCGGCCATGACGATCCATCCCGCACTTGAAGAGGTCCTGCCCGAAGCGTTCATCAGCGGGGCCAAGGCAGCGGCCTCCATCAAGAGTCGCGTCGGCCGGCCTGAAGATATCGCGGCCCTGGGAGCGCTCCTGATGTCTGACGAAGGTTCCTATATCACCGGTCAGGTGATGTGTGTCGACGGCGGCACGGTGACCCGGGCATAAGGCATGGCATCGGCACGGTCTGGTTCCGTGCTTCGAAAAATCTGCGCCCCGCCCGCGCGAATCCTGCGTGAGAAGGTGGCGGGGCATACACAAGAATGAATGGCGAGTAATAAAAATGGTTTCCAAGGTTTATAAAGACGTTTCCGAAATTATCGATAACTATTCCGGCCTCTCCAGGAAGGTGCTGGACTATAACGTTGTCACCAAGCGCATGAACGAAGAGTGCAAGAGCCCCGAATTCCCCGAGGAGGCCTGGGACGAGCATTTTTCCAAAGTATTCGACACCGAAAACTTCCAGCGCATCGGCCACCTCAAGGAAGTAATGGACTACCCCACCTACTTGCGGTTCCAGACCCAGTGGGCACCGAAGTCCTATTGGGAGTGCTCGTTCAAGCGAATTACCGAGTCGGATAATGTTGTCGTTCTGGAACTGGAAGAGCGCGCGACCTTCGACGGTGTCACCAACGTGGTGAACACGGTTTCCATTTACGAGTTCAACGAGACCGGAAAGATCTTCCGTCTCGATGTTTACTTGCAGCAGCAGCCGGCTTCCTCAGCGGAAGTACCCGACGGCTATAAAGGCATCGCCAAATAAAACATCGAACCTGGGGGAAAGGGACATGACGACACAGAACGGCTCTGGCCTGCTGGAAGGCAGGCTGGTATTCATGGCCGGGGTGGGGCCACTGATGGGGCAGGCTACAGCCCGCATCGCAGCAGCAGAAGGGGCCAGGGTTGCAGTGGCTGCCAGAAGCCGGGATACGATTGAGGCACTTGCCGAGGAGATCGTGGCTTCCGGCGGCGAGGCCATTGCAGTGCAATGTGATGTCACCGATGAGGCCTCGCTCGAAGCGGCTATCAAGGCGACTACGGATCACTTTGGTGTTATCGATTCCGTCTTCTATAACGCGCCATTCTATGACCATCAGCACGTCGCCCTGGATATCGATCCCGAGCTCTGGCAGACCACGATGGATGTCAATCTCATGGGAGCTATCACCACGGCACGCCTGACGGTGCCGGGGATGATCGAGCGGGGGGGCGGCGCATTCGTATTCAACTCCTCCGTGGCGGGCCAGTACGCTGACGGAATTCGCCTTGGGTACAGTGTCTCCAAGGCGGGGCTCGATGCGGTGGTGCGCCATATCGCGCGGAAGTACGGTCCCCAGGGGGTTCGTGCAAACGCCGTGTATCCCTTCGTATTGCCGGAATACGTTCCTGAGGAAATGGCCAGGGGCTTCAGTGACCTGAACTGCCTGCGGCGCTCCGGTACACCGGAAGAAATTGGCAATGCCGTCGCCTTCCTGCTCTCTGATCGCGCCTCGATAATCACCGGGCAGGGCATCTACCTGGATGGTGGCATGTTCGCGCGCGCACATTGGCCGGAAGTGGAGTAGTCGGGCGGCGATCGGCCTGACGAAGCAGGAAACGAAACGAGTGGCGGCCTCACCAGACCTTCACTGCCTGTCAGTATGCGGCGTTCGACGCTGACTGAAGACCGGCGAGGGTTGCGTTCTGTATGACAGAGGTGCGCGCAAGTCATGTAACAGCCTGTTGATCCGGGCTCTCATTACTTAAATCTGGGATAACTATAAATGTCGATTACACTGAAAATTGCTGTTCGCAACTATGTCAAATGCCTGGCCGCCGGTGCCGCGACAATCGCGCTGGTGCCGACTGCGGTGTCCGCCCAGGAGCAGGCATCAGGCAAGCTGATGCAACTGGAGGAGGTCGTCGTCACCGGTACCCTGATTCGGGGGGTTGAACCGACCGGGTCGCAGGTTATCGGCATTGACGAGGATGTCGTGCTTGAAACGGGGGCAGTCACTACCAATGAACTGCTGGCCACCGTGCCGCAAATTTCCAATTTCTTCAATTCCCGACCCGAGCAGGATCCGCGGGCGACCGACAGGCTTACCCTGAACCGGCCCAACCTGCGGGCCTTGCCGGGAATCAACTCCGCTTCCGGCGCTACCACACTGGTGCTGGTCGACAGCCACCGCCTGACACCCATGGGCGTAAACGAATCTTCGCTCGACGCCGATGTCATTCCGGCGAACGTCATCCAGCGGATAGATATTGTTCCCGATGGAGGCTCGTCACTTTACGGTGCTGACGCGGTAGGTGGTGTCATCAACTTCATGACCCTGGATGAGTTCGACGGCGTGAAGGTTGATCTCGGCTATGACTCTGGCGACGACTACGACGCGTCGCAGGTTGCACTGTTGGCGGGTACCTCGTGGGAAAACGGCAATGGTTATATCTCCCTTTCCACGACCGATCGCGGTGAAGTCCTCAACCGGGAGCGGGACTGGGCGACTTACGGCAACTGGAACGAGGATGGAACGGAGCTTACGCCGAGCGGCACGGAGTGCATAGAACCGGCAGGCTCGGTGAACAGGTGGTTCTGGGTGGGTAATGTCGGCGGCAACGACCTGAATATCTGGACAGATAATCCCGCTGCACCGGGAACCGGCGTATTTCCCGTCGGGGACCCCTGTGATATCCGCGGTGAAGAGGCCCTGCTGCCGGAGCAGGACAGGGACAATATCTACGGCTCTGTGACGCAAAATCTTGGCGACAAGATGACCCTCAGCGCCAAGGCGTATTACATGGACCGAAACACCAGCTATGCACTGTATCCGCTGGGGGACTCGATCACCGGGCAAACGCCGACTGAACTGGGCATCCAGGGGGAGGCAACCGGCGACCTGTACGACCAGCCAGCGGTGGGCTTTTCCTACGCCCCGAGTTCCGCCTACAGGCATCGCGAGCGCGAGGTCGATATAGAGACCTGGGGTATCACGCCGGAACTGGTCATGCAGCTTGGCGACACTAGCTGGCAACTGCGCAACACCCTGCATTACGGCATTTCCAAAAACGAGGTGAGCACCCCGGATTCAAACCGCGAGAAGATGCTGGCTTACGTCGAGGCCGGCCAGTTTGATCCGCTGAATGTCGCTGCGGCAGATCCCGCGGTGGTGGCCGACATCCTGGACTGGGGGACCGGCACGCAGACGGAGCAGGAGCTGTTTTTTGTCCGCGCGATCGGCGACGGTGAATTATTTGCACTCCCGGCGGGTCCTCTGCGTGCGGCCGTGGGTGTGGAATATGCCCGTGACGAAGCCAAAAAACGCAGCGGCAGCACCGTGATCGGCGGGCTGGGTGATCTTGGCTGGAACAAAGGGGACCGCGAGATAACGTCAGCCTACGCCGAATTGTCCGTTCCTGTCCTGGACACTCTCGATATGGCACTGTCGGCCCGCTATGACGATTACAGCGATTTTGGCGACACCACCAATCCAAGTGTCGGTCTCACCTGGGCTCCTGCCGAGTGGATTGAAGTGTATGGGAAATGGGGCGAGTCCTTTAACGCACCGACACTGCTGGACAGCCTGGCTACAGCGACAGGTGGGTTTTACCCCAACCAGGCGAACGTCGTTCCGGACCCCAATGGGGAATTGACCGACCCGGCTCGCGTGGATTCGTTCCTGCTGGAAGGCGCTGGCGGTTCACTGAAACCGCAAACCGCAGAAATCTGGGCGGCTGGCATAGTTCTTCGTCCGCTGGAAAACCTGCGCCTGAATCTCAACTACTACGACATTGATTTTGTCGATCTGCTCGGTGCGGTCGACCCGACGTCGGCGACGGCGGTCCAGCAAAACCCGGACAGAATTGTCTTCAGCCCGACGCAGGAAGAGCTGGATTTCTTCATCTCCCAGGTCGAGAACGCCGACCAGTTCGGCGATCTGGACGCGGCAACCATGGGTGTGATTGTCGATCGGCGTCAGTCCAATACCGATAGCGCTCGCTTGAAGGGTTTTGATTTCGGCGCGCAGTATTTCCACGAAACAGGAATTGGCGAGATGGCCTACGGGTTGTCCGGGACCTATACAGAGTCTTTCGACATTACTAAAAACGGGTTCTCATCGGACCAGCTCAAATACAACCCGAGTCTGGCCATGTCCGGTTTTGTTGGCCTGACAAGGGACAATTTCCGGACCAAGCTGACACTGAACTATTCGGGCGGTTCGGATGCCGATCCCACGGAGGCGGTCAACCAGGGTTCCAAGGACAGTTTCCTGGTGACCAACCTTTTCGCCGCTTACGAGTTTGACAGTGATTCCGGCTTTACCAGCGGGCTCTCCCTGCGTCTCATCGTCGACAATATCCTCGACGAGGAGCCGCCGGAGTATCGCCGGCAGCAGAACCCCAACTACGTGGGCTTTACCCTGGGCCGGGTCTACAAACTGGGCTTGACCAAGACTTTCTAAGCGCTAAACGTCAGCAGTCCGCCAGGTCAACGGCGGGCCTGAGTCAAAGCGGGGAGCGTGTCGGTGCACCACCGCCGCCTCCCGGCTTGACATGAAATTCCTTCCGCTTCTAAGCTACACACTGTAGCATAGTGGTGGCTGGCAGTAGGGCTTCCGCTCGGGCAGTATCACCCGGGCAGTACCAGAAGCACGGGAGCACTGGGGAAAGGTCAGAATTTTCCGCGGAATCAAGCTGTAGGATGAAGGCCTGATGACTGCCCGCGTCGCTGGATCCACAGCGTTGAAAAAACACAGTTGATAAATATAAAAGAGGTTACGCAATGAAACACACTCGCATCCATGGCGCGGTCGCTATTGCTCTCGCGCAGACACTGAGCATGGTTCCGGCTGCCAACGCGCAGCTTGAGGAAGTCATCGTGACCGCAGAGCGGCGCGAGGCATCCCTCCAGGATACCGACATTTCGATGGCAGTATTCTCCACCCGAAGTATCGAAGAGCAGGGGATCCAGAACTATCTGGACCTCTCCGCGCTGGCGCCCAACGTACTGATGCACGAGATGCCCGGCAAGGCCGGTGGCGCCATCTCCATCCGTGGCTTCAAGAACGCCGAGACTTTCGCGACCTTCGAACCGAAGGTGGCCCTGTACCTGGACGGTGTCCTGCTCGCCAAGGGCGCCGGCTCGGTCTTCGACATCCTCGACCTGGAGCGGGTGGAAATCCTGCGCGGGCCGCAGGGAACGCTTTACGGGCGCAACACCGTGGGCGGCGCGGTCAACTTCATTACCAAGAAGCCGAGCACCGAGGAGTTCCACGGCAAGCTCTCCACCACCTTTGGCAACTACGACCAGCGCGACCTGCGGGGTGTGCTGAACGTACCCCTGGGTGACACGCTGGCGTTCAAGGCAAGCCTGGGCTCATTGCAACGCGACGGCTACTGGGAAAATGCGCTGGACGGCAAGACCCTGGGTGACAAGGATCGCGAGGCCGCCTACCTGCAGTTGATGTGGGAGCCCAGCGATAGCCTCAACATCCTCTATGCCTATGACCAGACCGATATCGACGAGGGTTTCTACCCCGGCGCCACCGTCAATTACGGGCCGCTAGCGCCGCAGCTTGCACCGTGGGTACAGGATGGCACCGAGGACCGTTATTTTGATGGGTTGGATACATTCACGAAGGCCGATATCGAGGGTCATGGCCTGACCATTAACTGGGAGCTCAACGACAGTCTCGCACTGGTGTCCATTACCGGTCTGCGCGAATTCCAGGTCGACAGTTTTCAGGATTCCGACGCCACGCCTGTGTTCCAGGGGCATGTGTATTCCGGCGATGACTACGAGAATTTGACCCAGGAGTTCCGCCTGGTCGGCGAGGCCTTCGACTCAAACCTGGAGTACGTGGTCGGTGCTTTTTACATGGATGAGGATATCAAGGACACCTACCAGGATGTCGATCTCGGCAGCCTCGGTATCCGGCTGGCCTCGGGAGCTGAAGCGAAGAACGAGGTCTGGGCAGTATTCGGTGAGGGCACCTACAGCCTGACCGAAAAGCTCGACCTGACCCTTGGCCTGCGTTATACCGAGGAAGACAGGTCCATGACCAACCGGGCGTCTACCATACTGCTCGGCAGCGGGTTCGTGATTTCCGACATCACCAACCCCGATGCCCAGCAGGACTACGACGACGTGTCGGGCACCATCAGCGCCAGCTACAACTGGACCCATGACCTGATGACCTATTTCAAGGTGTCCAAGGGCTACAGCAGCGGGGGCCTTAACGCGCGCCAGGGGAATCCGTTGCTGTTCTACCCGGGCTACGATGAAGAGACCGTAATCACCTATGAACTGGGCTGGAAAACTACCTGGCTGGACAACCGCTTGTTGGTCAACGGTGCCCTGTTCTACAACGACTACAGTGACCTGCAGGTCAACCAGCTGACCGACACCGGCTCCAACAATATCGACAATGCCGGCGATGCGGAGATCACCGGTCTGGAACTGGAGGTGACCGCGGTCATCACCGACAATTTTGAAGTCGGTGGCGGTTACGGTTACCTCGACCCGAAATACAAGACCTACATCAATGAGGGTATCCCCGGCGACCCCTCGGATGACGTGGACCTGAGCAACAACCACTGGGCCCACTCACCGGACAATACCTTCAATATGTATGCCCGCTACGAGGTCGAGGACGTTTTTGGCGGCAACCTGGTAATGCGCGTGGATTACAGCTGGGTTGACGACTACTTCCTGCTCACCGCCAACGGACCCGACCTGGTCGACGGCAACGCGGCGCCGAGCTATGAAACCATCAATGCGCGCATCGCCCTGAACGAGTTACCCGGGCCGGGAGACTCGCGCATCAGCTTCGCCGCCTGGGGCAAGAACCTGGGTGACGAACTGTGGTACAACAGCGGCTTCGACCTCAGTGATGGCCCCCTGGGTTATGTTGGCAAGTCGCCTTCGGCCCCCAGGACCTTTGGCATAGATATCATCGTTGATTTCTGAGCGAGGGCCATATGCATGCGGAAAACCCCGGCGTAAATCTACGTCGGGGTTTTTCCTGCGCCGTTTCCGGGTCGCTGATCGAGGCCGGTGTGTCGACGTCCGCTGCCCGGGAAGCCGCCGCTCAGTCGGTGCGTGTGGCGACGTCGGCAAAGACCAGGAAGATAATGGAGAGGCCGCCGAGTAGCGAAGAGTAATAAAGCGCGAAGCCGGCGATCGACGAAACGAAGGTATTGACGATCAGCACTCCCATAGTCGAAAGCGCCAGTGCGTAAACGACGATGCTGACCGGCAGGTTGATGGCGATCACCACGCTCTTGCCAAGCGAGCGCAGCGGGTAGACGAGGACGGCCCAGAGCAGGACTGAAAGGCCGAGTTGAACGCCTGAGGCAATGCTCCAGAACAAGGGTCCGACCTCGCCCATGGCATGCATCCATACCGGAACGAGGCAGCCCATGATCTGCAGCAACGACGAGAACAGGATGGTGAGAAAGCGATGGCGCTGCACCGGTGAAAGCGGTCGTTGAAATGCCGCGACGACACTGGCGAAACCCGCGAGTGCTGCGGCGAGTTCTGCGTGTGTGAGCAGTATGTCTTCCAAAATCCCTCCAGTCACTGCAGTCAGCCCGGAAAATTATTCACCACGCGCGCGGACGCGCCGAGCTGGCTGAACTTTTCGACAAGTATGATGCAAACCCTTTATAGCCGCAAAATCTTCGTTTGAATAAATTCACCAGAGCCTGTATCGATAGAGAATTCCCGATGCCCAAGCCCAGAACAGACCTGAAAATCTTCACGCTCGCACTGTCGATGCTCACCGCTTGTGGTGTGCACGACAATGCTCAGTCACCCGCTGTACAAGCCGGTATAGACTCGCTGGAGCAGCAGTTTGCAGACCCTCCCAATGTCGCGCGCCCGCGCGTGTGGTGGCACTGGCTAAATGGGAATATTTCCAAAGACGGTATAGAGAAAGATCTGCAGTGGATGCAGCGCAGCGGCATTGGCGGATTGCACAACTTCGATGTGAATTTCGCAGTTCCGAGTATTGTCGATGAGCCTATTCCCTACATGTCTGACGAGTGGAAGGACTTGTATCGCTACAGCGTGTCCCTGGCTGATGAGCTTGGACTCGAGTTTACCATTGCGGCTTCGCCGGGCTGGAGCGAGACAGGAGGACCCTGGGTCGAGCCTGAAGAAGGGATGAAAAAGCTCGTCTGGAGCGAGACCATTGTGAATGGTGGGCAGGCATTCGAGGGCGTATTGTCCCAGCCGCCGATGACCACCGGGCCTTTCCAGGACCTGGGGCCGCCGAAAGAATTGAACCCAACCCCGAAACCAGCTGATCCGGTTTACTACGCGGATATCGCCGTGCTGGCTTATCCGGTACAGGAACAGCCGGCCCTGTCAGAGCCCGCTGTTTCGCTGGCGGATGGATCAGTACTCCAGTCAGGGCTACTGACCGACGAACAATTCTCGGCCGGAGTGGAGATACCCAGGCCCGTCGCCGGAACTCCCACCCAGATACTCATTGATTTCGACAGGCCGCAAACCGTCCGCTCGGCGACGCTATTCCTGCCCGACCAGGCGGATATCTATGCCGGACCGAAATTCACAGCTGTGCTTGAGGTCCAGCGAGGCAGCGGGGAGTGGGCATCGGTTGCCGGTTTCCAGTTGAGCACGGTGCCGACAACGATCGCTTTCGACGCAGTCTCGGGGAGCCGGTTTCGGGTTTCCATGTCCCCGGTAGAGGGCGCGCTGAATAACAGTGGGGCGTCAGCTCCGGGCTTTGACTCAAGGTACATGGATGCCATAGCGGCCTTCCTCAGTGGCGGCAAAACCATCCAGCTCAGCGAGTTGCGTCTTTCCGCCGCCCTCCGTGTCCACCAGTTCGAAGCGAAGTCGGGTTTTACCGTGGCGCCCGATTACTATTCGCTGCAACCCGGCATCGATACTGAGGCCGGTGCCGGCGAAAGCGTCGCAGCGGACGCAGTCATTGACCTCACTGCGCAGATGGCGCCGAATGGCACACTTGCCTGGACTCCGCCGGCCGGCCGTTGGAAAGTCCTGCGCCTGGGTTATTCATTGCTGGGTAAAACCAACCATCCCGCGGTGGCCGAGGCAACCGGGCTGGAAGTCGACAAGATGGACCCCGTGGCGGTGCGCCGTTACATCGAAACCTACCTCCAGAATTACCGTAACGCGGTTGGCGTCGACCTGATTGGTGAGCGCGGCATCGGGGCGATACTTACCGACAGCACAGAAGTGGGCGCTTTCAACTGGACACCGGACATGCTGCAACAATTCCAGCGTCTGCGCGGCTACAGTGCCCTGCAGTGGCTCCCCGCCCTGACAGGGGAGATCGTTGGCTCGCGCAAGGAAAGCGACCAGTTTCTCTACGACTATCGCCGGACCATTGCTGACCTGCACGCCGCGGCGCACTACGGCACCGTCGCCGAGGTTGCCCACGAAAATGGGCTGAAGGTGTACGGCGAGTCGCTGGAGGGCTGGCGACCTTCACTCGGTGACGATCTGGAAATGCGTCGTTACACGGACTTCCCCATGGCGGCACTGTGGTCCTACAACCGGGAAGAAGGTGCCAGGCCGCTGTATTTTGCCGACATGCGTGGCGCCGCATCTGTCGCGCACCTTTACGGGCAGAATCTCGCGGCCGCTGAGTCGATGACGTCCACGCGTCACCCCTGGGACCATGTGCCCGCAGACCTGCGCCGTGTCGTCGACCTGGAATTCATCCACGGTATCAACCGTGTGGTAATACACTCCTCCGTTCACCAGCCACTGGACGAAAAACAACCCGGATTGTCATTGCGGCACATCGGCCAGTTCTTCAATCGGCACACGGCCTGGTCCGACCTGGCCAGGCCCTGGATCGACTACATGGCGCGGAGCAGTTTTATGCTGCAGCAGGGGCGTTTTGTTGCCGATGTCGCCTACTTCTATGGAGAGGAAGCGCCGCTGGGCGCGCTGGTCTGGGACGGCTACCTCGACGATGTACCGGCGCAATACGGCTACGACTTTATTAACCCCTCTGCGTTGCTGAACCTGATCAGGGTCGAACAGGGAAGATTGGTGACGGACAGTGGTGCAAGTTATGCGCTGCTCTATCTGGGCGGTACCAGCGAGCGCATGACCCTGCCGGTGCTGCGCCGCATATCCGAGCTGGTAGCCGCAGGCGCCACGGTGGTGGGTGACGCTCCGCTTGAATCACCTGCGCTCCAGGATGATCCCGAGGAATACCGGGCACTGGTCGCCCGGCTCTGGTCGGGCGGAGCGCTCACCTCCTTGGGCAAGGGCAGGGTGATCACCAGCCGGGACGTTGAGCAGGTGCTCGTGGAGCTGGGTATTGCTCCCGATGTCAGTATTGACGCTGCGCAGGCGGGTGCGGAGATTCCCTTTGTTCATCGCGAACTCGAGTACGGTGACGTCTACTTTCTCAGCAATCGCAACAATCGTGTCGAGTCGGTCGAGGCCCGCTTTCGGGTAAGCGGGAAAAAGCCCCGGATCTGGCGCGCAGACACTGGCCAGGTCGTGCCGGTGTCGTACCGCATGGAGGGTGATCTCACTGTGGTGCCGCTCAGCTTCGAGGCGGAGGAGTCTTATTTCGTCTCCTTCCTTGAAGACACCTCCGCGCAGTCGGAAGTGCTTGCGACGCCGTCTTACACTGCCGTGGCCGAGTTGGCAGGGCCCTGGAGTGTAGTGTTTCAGGAGGGGCGCGGCGCCCCGGCCGGCACGCAGTTGAATCGACTGATGCCGCTGAATGAGAGTGATGTGCCCGGAATAAAATATTTCTCCGGGGAGTCTACGTATTCGACGAGCTTCAGCCTCGGTGAGGATTATTCACCCGGTCAGCCATTGTTGGTTGATCTCGGCGAGGTCGGCGACCTCGCGGAAGTCCGCGTAAATGGGCAGCAGGCCGGCGTGCTCTGGCACAAGCCCTTCCGCGCCGACATCTCGTCGTTGCTTGTTGCGGGGGAAAACCGGCTCGAGATACGAGTGGCGAACCGGTGGGTTAATCGACTGATTGGGGACGCTCAACCCGGGGCGGAAAAAATCGCCTTTACAGTAACGCCAACCTATGCGGAAAACGCGACACTTCGCCCTGCCGGCTTGATTGGCCCTGTCCGTCTGCTGACTTTGGATACGGAGTAAATACACGTCCTCCTGGCGGCGAATTGCTCCAGTTCAGGGCAATTCGCCGTGGGCGGGGAAGTTATCCTGCGAGCCTGCTTTATTTGAGTGAGGTATAGACCAGCTCATCGAGCATTGCAGCGAATTGTTGCACGGGGTATCGATCCGCCGGCTGCGCCAACCACCAGGCAAGCGCCTCAAGTTGCACGCTTACTGTGCTTATCACGATCAGTTCAACAGGAATGCTGGTCGCCGTGGGCACGCGCCGGACCGCGGGCTGCATACACAGGCGTAGCAATTCTGCCTTGATTGTGCCGGCGGCGCCGCCGGTCAGCAGTGACACCCAAAGCTGGCGGTGCTCGTTGATAAAATTGCACAAGGTCAGGTGAACCTGATGCCTGTCATTGGTCTCGACCACGGGCATTGAGAGCGCGACGAGTTGCGCTGACTGTTCCGCGGCAATGGCATTCAGCAGCGACTCCTTGGAAGGGTAATGCCGGAAAAACGTCGTGTAGTGCACGTCCGCATCGGCACAGATTTGTCGAATGGTTACGTCCTCCAGTGCATGGCTTTCCAGCAGCGCCAGAAACGCACGATGCAAGGCTTCCCGGCTTCTTATTGTTCTCGGGTCTTCTCTGCTTGACACAAATCGCTCCTTGAATCTATGCTACACAGTATAGCATAGATAAATAACCCAGTCGGGCCTGGCCCGGCGAGAGGATAATAAAGTGGCTGTACTCCAAAATAAAACCGCACTGGTTACCGGTGCTTCCCGCGGCCTCGGGCGCGCCATAGCAATCGAGTTCGCGAAGCAGGGTGCGCTCGTGGCGATCAATTATGCCCGAAACGACGAAGCAGCTGCTGAAACCCTGAAGATTATCGAGGACGGCGGCGGTAAGGCATTCCTGATCAAGGTGCCGTTGGTGAGTCTCGAGTCGGCTGAAGAGGTGAAATCCATTCTCGAAGCCGAGCTGCTCGAGCGCACCGGGAGCCCCGGGCTCGACATCCTTGTTAACAACGCCGGCGGTGGCCCGGTAGCCAATATCGACGACACCACGACTGAAATATTCGAGCAGATCGTGTCGGACAATATGCGCGGCCCGTTCTACCTTACCAAGGTACTGAAGCCAATCCTGCGTGACAACGGGCGGGTGCTCTTTTTCAGCTCATTGGGTGCACGGCACTCGCGACCGGCTTTTGTCGTTTACGCCATGTGCAAATCGGCGATAGAGACCCTGACATTTGTGATGGCGAAGGAACTCGGTCACCGGGGTATCACGGTGAACTGCATAATGCCCGGTCTGATCGCTTCAGATGCCAATGCGGAATTGCGCGCGGACCCGGAAGCGAGAAAACACTTCGAGGAAAATGTGCTGCTGGGCCGCCTCGGAGAGCCTTCGGACCTGTCGGGCGTCGCCTTGTCCCTGGTCTCGCCGCAAATGGGCTACGTTACCGGGCAGGTAGTTGAAGTCAGCGGTGGCTTGTTTTTCTAGCGTTTACCAGCCGGCTGGGCTGACAGACAACATGTATCGTCAGTCGCTGGCTGATCCAGATTGAGAAGAAAGTTTATGTCTGAGCAGAAACTTGAAGATCGCGATTATTTCAGCGACGAAGAAATACTGCGGGAACCCCAGGAATACTTCCGCCGTTGCCTGGCCCGATCGCCGGTATACGATGTGCCGGGCAGGGATTACATGATGGTCACCGGATTCCGGGAGTGCATCGAGGTCGTGAGAAATACCGAGGACTTTTCTTCAATATTCTGTTTTTCGCCCTACGGTGCCGGACTGCCTCTCCCGTTCGAGCCCGCAGGCGAGGATATTTCGGAACAAATCGAGTCGTGCCGAACCCCGGACGACCTCCTGGTAAGTTATGACGGACCCTTTCATTCGGCGAACCGCTCCATCCTGAACAAGCTTTTCACCCCCTCGCGCCTCAAGGCCAACGAGGCCTTCATGAACAAGCATGCGGATCGACTGCTTACTGACCTCGTTCCGCGTGGTAGCTGCGAATTTATCGCCGATTTTGCACTGCCCTTCGCCACTGGGGTAATCGCGGACCTCCTCGGTATCCCGGACGGAGACCGCGAGCTGTTCATGGAGGCGATAGCTTCCTCGCCGCCTATTGGCTCGAAGGTGGATCCGAATGACGTCAAGACCCAGATCCCGCACTTTGGTTACATGTCAGATTTTTTCAAGCGCTACATCACCGAGCGCAGGGCTCACCCGGAGCCCGATGTGCTGCACGAACTCGCGACAGCCACGTATCCTGACGGATCGACGCCGGAGCTCATGGAGATCGTCAAGCTCGCAATGTTCCTGTTTGTTGGCGGTCGGGGGAGCAGCTCCAAGTTCCTCGCGACCTGCCTCTACTTTGTCGCCGACCTCCCGGAGGTTCAGCAGCAACTGCGCAGGGATCACAAGCTTATCCCGGCATTTATCGAGGAAGTTTTGCGCCTCCAGGGGACCACCAAGGCGACATTCAGGCTGGCACGCAGGAACACGAAAATTGGCGATATCGACGTGCCTGCGGGGACAAAGGTCGCGGTAGCCTTTGAGGCTGCTAACCGTGATCCCGGGCGCTGGGAAGCACCTGACGAGTTTCAGCTGAATCGTCCCGGGATCCGCGAGCACGTGGCATTTGGCCGGGGTGTACACACCTGCGCCGGCGCGCCGCTGGCTCGCACCGAGGCCCGCGTCGTCATTGAGCGGCTTTTTGCGCACACCTCGGATATCCGCTTGAACGAGGCGGAGCACGGTGCGCCGGGAGATCGAAAAATGCAGTTCGATCCCAGCTATATAGCGCGTGGCCTGTTGAACGTTCACTTATTGCTTGCACCCTGAGGGCAGGTATCACCGGGCGTCAAATCGAATCGGGATGAAACCTATGAAACGGCTGGAAGGCAGGAGTATTTTCATCGCTGGTGCAGGCGGCATTGGTGGAGGCCTTGCAACGCGCTATGCGGAGGAGGGTGCCCGGGTGCTGCTGGGCGATGTCAACGAAGCATCCGCGGAGGATGTGGTCCGGGAGATAACCGGCGCGGGCAACGAAGCATGGAGTATACGACTCGATGGCTCCGATGAGAGCTCGGTGGAAGCCGCCATGCGCTATTGCTCGGATACCCTGGGAGGCCTCGATGGAATCCACATCAACTTCGCTTCACTGGCCGACGGCAACCGCGAGCACGGCATTCTAGAGTTGCCCCTCGAGATTTTTGACGAAACGCAGCGGGTCAACTCGCGGGGCTTTTACCTCTGTACTCGCGCTGCGCTGCCGCTGCTGATGGCGCGTGGAGGTGGCTCCATCGTGTATACCAGTTCTATCGGCGCCTACACGGGTGGCGCGGCCCAGGTGGCCTATTCAATGAGCAAGGCTGCGGGCCATGCACTGATGCGCCATGTCGCCACCCGGTTCGGGCCCCACGGTATACGGGCAAATACGATCGCGCCAGGGCTAATTCTTCATCCGGCAGCAGAGGCGGAAATCTCGGACGAACTTCTCGAAATGTGTTGTGCCCGTTCCAGCATCAAGAGTCGGACCGGGCGACCCGGCGACATCGCGGCACTCGGCGCGTTGCTGATGTCAGACGAGGGCAGTTATATCACCGGCCAGGTGTTCTGTGTCGATGGTGGCACAACTATGCGCGCCTGAACGTCGGGCGTACACTGCGGGAGCCACAAACTCCCGGAAATCCATACGTTAATTTCATCGAAAAATTATTTGCGGAGAAAATACTAATGACCGATTCATCAAACCGCGCTGATCGCCTTATTGCAATCGTCCGTCAGTGGTCGGCTGATTACGCAAAAATTACCAGGGCTACCCAGAACAGGCCCTGTACTGAAGAAGACTTCGACCCCATTGCCAATGTGATCGACAAGGAGAACTTCACCCGTATCGGTGTATTCAAGGACGAGGCGGATTGGCCGCTGTGCCTGGAGAAGTATCTCCAGTTTGCAGGTACCTCGATATGGTCGGATAAGTTGCGCTACATCAATTCAGTAAATAATCTTGTATTCCAGGAACTGGAAGAAACGATTACCCGTCCTCACGGGGAGAATGTCATCTACACAATGTCGGTATTCGAATTCAACGATGACGACAAGGTAACCAGCCTCAGGGTCTATATGCAGCAGGTGCAGGATGTCGAGAACGTGTTGATCCTGGGCACGGAGAAAAAAGGGTGATCCAGCCAGACCCTCCAGCCCGCCTTCCACAGATCACCAGGGACGAGTTTACTGAGGAAACCGATGCATTTTTCGCCCAGTGGAGCGATGGTTTCTTCAATAACGTCGACTCGAACCCGGTGCTGTTGACCTTCGCCCACCACCCCGCACTGGCCAACGCATTTTCGCCGCTGAACGTGCACCTGCTGACTGCCAACAGCCTGCCGGTAAAACAGCGCCAGATTGCCATCATGCGTACCGCGTGGATCTGCAAGTGTACCTACATGTGGTCCAGTCACCTGCGGACCACCCAGCGCTGCGGTCTGTCCACCGACATGTTCGACCCGGTTAAAAACGGTGCCGAGGATCCGTATTTCTCCGAGTTCGAAAGTACGGTTATCCGGGCCACGGACGAACTGGTGCACGAAAAGCGGATCAGTGATGAAAGCTGGCAGGCGCTTTCAGCCCAATGGGGAAAACAGCAGCTGCTTGATTTCATGTTCACCGTTGGCTGTTACGTCATGGTGGCGGGCGTCATGAACTCGGCGGGCGTCGAGCGCAAGGAAGAACTGCTGCAACTGGCGGCGGAACACGGCGCACCTTAGGCGCCGCCGCAAAAGAGCATCGGCAGGGCAATTGAATTTGCTGCGACTCACGGGTAAAAAAGCGCACAGGAATGTAAACGAATACAGTGCCGGAGCAGTTCCCGGCCAGGGAGCACAATAACAATGATAATTCCTGGCACATTCTCCAGTAGTCTGGGCTGCTTGCTGCTGTGCTTTTCGCTTGGCGCCTGCGATAACAATGGCGGTAGCAGCAGTCGGGCGAATGATCCCGATCCAGTGGAGGACAACTCACCCGAAACGGTGGTCGTGGAGCCGCTGCCGCTACCACCGACCGCACCCTCAAGGGATGCGGGCTCATGTACTCTTGCGGTCAATCCGAATGCGACTGGCTGCCTCAGCCCGGGTCGCGAAGGTATCGACGGCGCCAGGACCTTCAGCCCCGACGGCAAGCACGTCTACGTCTCAGTAAGGTTTGCGGGAGCACCCGATGCACCTCACCCGGGGAGTATCTATGCCGGCGGCCAGCTGATCCTGGTAAAAACCGACAGTACAACCTTCGAAAACGGGGACGGCTGGCAGTGCGTGACATGTGGTGTGCCCGAAGAAAACCGGGTCGGGATCAACAACCCCGATGACAATACCTACCCTGAAGCATTCCGCGATGGGATGCGGGTCAAGATGGGTACCAATATTCTCGACTGCAGCCCGTACCAGGTCACCGATCCCCTGTGTACACCTGAAAGCTTGCATATTTATCCTATCAAATCGCCTTTCTTCAACTTTCGTATCATGCGCGAACTGCGTTTGCACCCGGACAATGTGCACCTCGGGTGGAACCAGTTGTTCCTCACCGCTGACTTTTCCAGTGCCACGCAGTTTGCGGCCTTTGGGCGGCTGGAGTTCAACCCGTCTCCCGAGTTTGGCCCGCCGGGCTACGAACTGCACAAGGTGTCTTTCCTGCTCAGCCCTGAACTGGGTAAGTCGGGCCGGTTCTTCAGCCTGAAGTCAGCCGGGGAACTCCGCCTCGAACCGCCCACCGGTGTGATAGGTGAGTTTCGCGGCTTTACCCCGGACGGAAAACACACCCTGGGGATAGGGACCCAGGACTCTTTCAATTACGACATATTCGCCACCAGCCTCGAGACCGGGGCTTCCAGGCGGCTTACCCGGGACCCCGCTTACACTGACCCTGTGGTGATCTCACCGGACGGAAAATCCATGGTCATTATGGACGGACGGGTGACGACGGAGACCGGCTATCCAGGGGCAAACCCGGCGGGTTCAGATGGCCGGCTCTACTTTGCCAGTGCCGGCATAGGCGTTCCTCCCCTGCTCGATCTCGCCATTGCGGAGGTCATTGCGGGTATTTATACCCTCCCGGCCAGGGGGTCGTTCCTGCAGCCCTACCTGATAGACCTTGAGAAAGCGGTCGCAGTCGACGATCCCGAGATCCACGACGGTCAGCAACTCAACGCCGGGGGAGATCCTGCTGCGGGAAGTGGCAGTATCAGTGACCCGTTGTGGCTCGGCGGTGCCGACCCGGCCTGGTCGCCTGACAGCACCGCGGTGGTGTACTACCAGCGACGCGGTTGCAACCCGGCGCCGGCGGAGTGCCCGCCTTCGTCAGAGCCGGGCGAACGGGAGTCCCGCCTGATGATTGCCAGGCTGACGGACCGCGAGCCCAGTGAGCCCCTGGCGCAACCGGATCCGGTGCCCGACGAGGTGCCCTGGGGCACGCCCTACGAATTTGGCGATCCACTGCCGCCCGTACGACAGACCGTGCCTGCGGGAACCTACGTCCTGATGGGGGAGAGCGGTTCGGCTGAAGTGGTGGTGACCGAAGTTCCGTCCCGCTTCAATGCAGGGGAAACAGAACTGGATTCTGTCTCCGTCATGTACAGCAATTACAGCTCGGACGGCATCAACTTCATCGATGGCAGTGAATCCGGCGAACGTATATCGGGCTCCGGTGGAACCACGATCACCTGGCACTCGGATCTCACCTTCAGCGGTTTGCACGAGGGCACAAGGAAAACCAGCGAGCCTGGAGGCTTCGTCGTCAAACTGTCCCGTCTTGGTGCGGCGGGTAAGTTCTCGGGCTCCCTTACAACAACGCTGGATGGTATGACATTCAAATCCCCGGAGTGACACGCGCTCGCGACAATTTCTTGCACAACAGGGTTCCGGCTGACGTGGGACCTTCCCGGAAGGCCCAGGGCTTTAAATGTATAATGCATTTTGCATTGACAGCCCCGCGTGTTTTGATAGATTTAGGAAGGGTGGCTGCCACGGTCACTTCGCGCGGGTATTAGCAGGGCGTACGAAAACAACCGATAAACCGGTACGCCTGCCATTTGCTGATAGGGAAATCCCGCGCACGAGATAAGCCCGACTGATTTTCTCACTGCAGTGCCAGGAACGGCGCGAAGAAAAGGACTTGAAATGTAAACGTTAACATCACGCCTCGCGAAGCGACCCACCTGTTGTACATATCCTTCGCCAACAGCGTCAGACGAACAAATAATAATGGAGAATACATATGATCCGTACGTCCAGATTAAGCCTCGTCACTGCTGTTGCGGCTGCCGGAGCCATCGCTTTTACGCCCTCGTCCATCGCTCAGCCCGGGAACCCTGGCGAAGCACAACAGCAGGAAGGCAGGTCTGGTAGCTCGACTATGCTGGAAGAAGTGGTCGTTACTGCGCGCAGGCGCAGTGAAGCGTTGCAGGATGTGCCCCTGACTGTGAACGCCGTTTCGGGTGACAGGATCCGCGAACTGGTGATTACAGACGTCGCTGATATTCAGCAGGTGGTTCCGGGGGTCAGTATCGAGGGCAGCTCTTCTGGTAGTGGGGGTTTTGGCAGCAGTTCATCAATACGTGGTGTCCCGACCTTTCTGAACTCAGCCGCGAGTCCCGTGGTTCAGTTTTATCTCAACGAGGCGCCCGTCGGGCGCGGGCCTGGAATAATCTCCTCGCTCTACGACATCGGCCAGGTCGAGGTGCTAAAAGGTCCGCAAGGTACGTTGCGCGGCCGTTCGGCGCCGATGGGTACCATTACCGCGACCACCCAACGGCCTGACCTGGAAGAATTTGGCGCATCGGTGGGGGTAGTCTACTCCGATGTCGAGAGCTCCAACCTGCAGGGCGCCTTGAATATACCCTTGATGCAGGGTGTGCTGGGCCTGCGGTTGGCGGGGGTGCGCGACGAAAGCGAGGGCAGTCGCGTCGAAAGCGCCAACAGTGATTACAGGCCTCGCTCGATTACAGAGTCCTGGAGGTCGACCCTGGGATTTGAGCCGACCGATAATTTCAGCGCCTCGCTCATGTATCAGCGGATGGACCAGAACTCAAGGTCATTTGGCCAGGTGGAGGGTCCCGGCAACGGACTCAATGGGCCGTCAATCAGCGCCGATGGACGCCTGGGAGTCACTGACAAGCCAAATCGCAACGACTCGACCAGTGAGTTTGTCATTCTGCAGGCATATTGGGAAATTGGCCCTGGTGAACTCAGCTATATCGGTTCCTACCGCGATTCCCACGGAATAACTCTCGGTGCCCAGGATTCTGCAAATATAGTAGCGGACGGTGAATGGTTTCAAAACGCCGACGTGCCTTCAGAGGAGTTCTCACACGAGCTACGCTGGGCTGCGTCAGCCGGAAGGTTTGACTACACGATAGGCGCTTTTTTCGACCGGGAGGAAAGTCAGCCCTACGTGACTTCTACGGCGGTCCTGTTGGGGGGAGCCTTCGGTGACCCCGCTCTGCCGCCGGTAGCCGGCGATCCCGACCTGCAATATTCAGTGCCGCTTGCGATCGACATCGACCAGAAAGCCGAGGAGGTCTCGTTCTTTGCCAGTCTTACCACTCGCCTCGGCGAGGACAGCGAACTGACGGTTGGCGGACGACATATCGACTTTGAACGTAATGAGGCATTCTCGATTGCCACGCTGGATGGGGGTATCGCATTTCCCGAGCCATTCCCTGGTTTCTGTACTACTTTTCCAGACGCTTCGCCCAGCATGACTTACCCCGGCTCCTGCGACCTGTTTCTCCCGGGGGCGGTCATACAGGCCGCATCCCAGGATGCGCCCGAAGATGACTTTGTCTACAACATCTCCCTGTCGCACGATTTCAACGACAACCTCATGGCCTATGCCACAGTGGGTACGGCGTTTCGCACTGCCGGCCAGTCCATCGGCATCCAGTCACCGGCAGAATGCTGTACCTCGGTTGACCTGGGCTCGATACGGGACCTGATTTTCCATCCGCCAGAGGATTCCATCAGCTACGAGATCGGCCTCAAGACCAACTTCTGGGACGGGCGTGGCCTGTTCAACATCAGCTTTTTCCATCAGGAGTTCAATGATTATATTTACCTGTCCCAGTCGGCGCGCTATTTGTCCTTGTCGAGCCCCGAGGCCGTTGCCGACCCGACGCTAGGGCAGGTCAGTGCTTTCGAATTCACCGGTAGCGCCGACGCGCAAACCCAGGGCGTTGATATCGAACTCGCCCTGCAACTGGCTGAGGGATGGAGCACCAATATGGGACTCAGCTACGCCGATTCAGAGTTGACTGGCGGTAGCGTGCCCTGTAATGACGGTAATTTCGACGGCAAGCCAGATGCAATCGTGCCAACCGTACAGGATTTCATTACTGCCGGTACGATGGTAGCCCGCTGCGCCGCAAGTGGTCCGATCGCACGGACACCTGATTGGAACTTTACGTTGCAATCAGACTATAGACACCCTCTGACCAAAAATCTGGATGCTGTCATTCGAGGCAATTACGTCTATTACCCCGACAACGACCAGGCCATTGAGGGCCGCAAGGTCGATTCCTATGATCTGCTGAACCTGTATGCCGGCATAGCCGCTGACGACGGAGCCTGGGAGATAACGCTGTTCGTCAAAAATGCGACTGACAGCTTTGAGGTGGTCTCCGGGTCGACCATTGAGGTAAACACAGGCGCGAGAGCAAATGAATTTTTCCCCGCTCCTGCCTCGGGTTACCAGTCAGTAGGGGTTCTCCCCGAGCGTGAATTCGGCGTCAACCTGCGTTACGCAATGGGCTCGCGGTAGTCTGGGCTACCCCACCCGTTAAATGGGGACTCCAGGAACTCTGGAGCAGAGGAGGAAAGATGTTGAATACAGCTGTACTGGCGTTGCTGATTTCTATCGGCTTGGTGCCTGCCGCGGAAGCCCAGGAAGTGCCGGGAGGTGCGGAAGCTCAGCTATCGTCGTTGAGCGCAATAACCCTGCGGGCGGCCGCAATTCTTGACGCAGCCAACGCGACCCCTGAAATCATGGGTAGTGGGCCGTATCCCGCCCGCATGGAAACTGATCTCGCTCTGCCGAATGCAACTCTCTACCGCCCGGCGGATCTGGCGGCGCTGGGGCAGCGAAAACTGGGTGTTGTGATCTGGGGCAATGGCGGATGCAGCAACGACGGGGCCAGTGCGCGCAAGCACCTGGCAGAAATCGCGTCGAATGGCTATCTCGTGATTGCACCCGGGAAGATGCTCTCAGGGCCGACGGCACCGGTAGGTGGCCCGGCCCCAGTGCCGATGCAGATTACAATTGAGGACACCAGGAACGCACTGGACTGGGCGCTCGCCGAGAACAAGCGCCGGGGCAGCCCGTACTACCAACGCATTGATGTCGAAGCGGTCGCCGCCGCGGGGCACAGTTGCGGCGGTATGCTTTCGGTACTATTGGCTGACGACTCTCGGATCAAGGCAACCATCATTCACAACAGCGGAATTTTTGCGGTAATGCCCGATCGCCCTCCTCTGGTGATGCACGAACAACGGCTTCAGGGAATCCGGTCTCCGGTGATCCTGATTATGGGTGGCGAGCGGGACCTCGCTTACGAACTGGGAAAACGTGCGTTTCAGCTTATCCAGCAAGTGCCTGTCGCGTTTGCGAGCATTGACGCGGGTCACGAGGGTACTTTCGATCAGCCGCATGGCGGCAAAGCGGCCCAGGTCGCCCTCCAATGGCTGAAATGGCACCTGGAGGGCGACCAGGAGGCGGCCAGCTACTTTGCAGGTGAGGACTGTCACCTCTGTACGGATAGCGATTGGGAGTTCCGCGCGCGAGGTCTTCCGTAATCTGCCGGTTGCTGGTGTATCCGGCTGATACTTCAGTAAAGTATTTAAAAAGCCAATAAAGCTCCGTCCAGAAAAGAGCAATCGCTATGTCCAGTACGGTTTTCGATTTCGTCATTGTTGGCAGTGGTGCGGGCGGACTCGCGGCTGCTGTCACAGCCAAACTCAGAGGATTACGTCCACTCCTGATCGAGAAAACCGCGCTTGTAGGTGGTTCCTCGGTGATGTCGGGAGGCGTGTTGTGGTTACCCAACAATACGCTGATGCGGCGGGAAGGCGTCGTTGACTCCCGTGAGCAGGCGCTTGAATACCTGGCCAATTTTGTCGGCAGCGATGACACTTATTCGACGCCCGAGCGCAGGCAAGCCTATGTAGACAATATCGAGCCGATGATGGATTTGATGGAGGCGCAGGGCATGAAGTACCTGCGCTGCCCTGGCTACAGCGATTACTACGACACCCTGCCGGGAGGCAACGCCCAGGGACGTTCGATCCAGGCTGAACTTTACAACGCCAATCGGCTGGGAAGCTGGAAATCGCGGCTGCGCTTGCCGTACGTCGCGCTCCCGGTGCGCACCTCGGAGGGAGCGCGACTGATGTTGGCGGGCACCACCCTGGCTGGAAAATGGATGCTCGCCAGGGTGGGTACACGCATGCTCGCCGCCCGGCTTGCCGGGCGGCAGGTCTACGGCAGCGGCGGCGCGCTGCAGGGAAGAATGCTCGAGATCGCGTTACAGCTCGGTGTCGATATCTGGACAGATACGGGCCTGCACGATCTCGATATCCGCAATGGCAATGTTGAGGGCGTACACGTGCACCGCGCTGGCGAGCCCATGACCATCGCGGCACCGCGGGGCGTGCTGATTTGCGCGGGTGGGTTCTCCCACAACGCGCCCATGCGCCAGGAGTACCAGCGCCACCCTATCGGTGACGAGTGGACCCATGCAAACCCGGGCGATACCGGGGAGTGTATCGAACTGATGCGGCGCGCCGGGGCGGCTCTTGCGGTGATGCAGGAGGCGTGGTGGGTCCCCTCCTGGGTTGGTCCGGAGCGGGTGGAGCAGATTATCCCCGAATTGGCCAAACCTCACGCCATCCTCGTTGATCACGCGGGTGCTCGAATGGTCAATGAGGCGAATTCGTACATGGAAATTGGCCGGGCCATGTACACGCGTCACGCAGAGACACCGGCGATTCCCGCCTGGGTCGTCATGGATGCGCGAGCGCGGAAGAAGTACATGTTTGCGCTGAAGTTTCCCGGGAAAATACCGCAGGACTGGTTGGATAGCGGTTGTATAAAACAGTCCGACAGCGTGGCCGGCCTGGCTGCCCGGTGCGGCATCGATCCCGCCGGGCTTGAACAGACCGTCCATCGCTTTTACCGCTTTGCAACGACGGGGCGTGACGAGGACTTCGGTCGGGGAGAGAGTGCCTATAACCGCTACTATGGGGATCCGGCCCACGGCCCCAATCCCTGCCTCGGCAGCATCGCCGAACCACCTTTCTGGGCCGCACCCCTGTACCCCGGCGACGTTGGAACCTGCGGTGGTGTGATCAGCAACGAGCGCGCAGAGGTATTGCGCTCCGACGGCTCAGTGATAGGCGGGCTCTATGCGGCGGGAAACAGTGCGGCTTCGCTTTGTGGTCCGCACTATGTGGGGGCCGGGCAAAGTATCGGCTGCTCAAGCGTGTTCGGCTTCGTGGCGGCGAACAGTGCCGCAGGGCAATGACCAGCACGCCCCGCGCCTGATCGCCATGGGCTCATAGTGCTGAGCGAAATTCTTCCAGGCGCTGCAGGTGCGCTTTAACGCCCTGCAAGCCCTCACCCATCGTGATGATCGACAAATGGCTGGCGCCCGCGGCCCGCCAGGCTTCAATGTCCTCGGCCCAATGATCCTGCTCGCTGCGCGCTGCCACGTAGGAACCTTCCAGGCCGATATCGTCCGGATTGCGCCCGTACTCCCGGCAATGGCCCCTGAAGATTTCCATCAGTTCTTCGGCCCTTGGGCCGGGCTGCCACATCGGGCACCACCCGTCGGCCATGCGGGCAATCCTGCGAATGACTTTCTCGTTTGCGCGCGCGCCAAACAGTGGTCGATCACTCCCGCCGCCCAGCCATATCGGAATGGGCCGCTGCACGGGCAGGGGATTGATCCCGGCGTCGGTAATCTTGTGGAACTCGGTATCGAAACTGACGGCTTCCTGGCTCCACAGGGCGCGCATTACCTCGATCTGGTCTTCAATGCGTTTGCCGCGCCCGGAATAGCTCATGCCCAGCGCCTCGTACTCCACCTGGTTCCAGCCGGTGCCAACCCCCAGGCGCAATCGGCCCTCGCAGTAGATATCGAGGCAGGCCGCCTGTTTCGCCACCAGTGCCGCCTGGCGTTGTGAGAGTATGAGAATCGCGGTGAAGAACCCGATTCTGGAGGTGACTGCTGCCATGAATGAAAACAGGACCAGTGGCTCCTGGAAAGAAGTTTCCAGGCGGTAGGGTCCGTTCCAGTCGGGGCGGCTTGCGGTATTGGCGCCCAGCACGTGATCGTAGGCTGATATGTGGGTGAATCCCATTTCCTCTACAGCAATCGCATATTCGCGGATGGCGCCGGCGTCTGCTTCGATCTCTGTCTGCGGGAAAATCGCTCCGATCTGCATACTGGTTTCCTCTATGCCTGTTCGTCACTTAGTGTAACCCAGGTGCCTGGCAAATTTGCTTCCGGGTAAGCATAAACCTCGCGAACAGAGGGTAAGCGGAAATTCATGTTCCTGCCCCGGGAGGTATTGCCAGCCGCTGCAGCAGGTCCCGGTGAAGTCTTTCGGAACAATAAATTTTTTTTTAAGTTTATTTTATGACGCTCTCCAGTGCCCGTAGTGTTGTTCTCCTGCTGGCGCCCACGGGTCTTCGCGTCACATATTCCGCTGATTCCCCGGGTATCGATACCGTGAGGCCCCGGTATTGCTCTCGGGCGAGCGCTGGTCGGGGAAGGGTGGCGCGGGTCCACTGTTCGCCCGCGCAGGCATTGGCCTATTGGCATGCGCCATTGGATGCCTCGGGAAACTCGATGAAGCTGACACTGGCGGGGGGCAGGGTAACTTCACCAGCGGGCAGTGGTTTGCCGACCAGCGCCGGAAACGTGTCTCCCGCTCCGAGGCGCAGCGTTGTGCCGTTGAGCGCCGCGCCCTGTGGGCCTTCCTGGGCCTCCGTCAGCGTGTAGATCAGTCCTTCCGAAGCCAGCTTCAGCTTGCGCGGTTTGTCCTGCTGAAGGTTGACGGCGAGTACGCTGACCGCGCCGGGAATGGCGCGGTGGCAGTGGGCATAGATATTCGCATCGCTGGTGCCGGTGCCGGGATCCAGCACCGTGGTACCCATCAGGTTGCGCCAGAGCCAGGCCGCCCAGTAGTTGGGCCGGGGCGCGAAGCTGTGTTCGTCGAGCAACGCGTAGTCACTTGCCGCCAGTGTGTTATGCGCGAATACCTGCACGCCCTGTTGCGCCGAGCGTGCCAGTTGATCGAGAAAGCGGAAAACATCGGCGAAGGTCGCGCCCCAGGGGTTGCCGCCACAGGCGGTCTCGCCGCTCTCGGTAATCCACAATGGCGCTCCGGGGGCCGCGTGATCACGCAGGGCTTTGGCGTTTGCAATGCCGTCATCGATACCTGCCAGCCAATCGGGATCGTAGGCATCGGCGGGGTAGCTGCCGAGCAGGGGGATATGGCAGCGTTGCGAGGAGGCGCCGTAGTAGTGGAAGGAAAACACATCCGGCCGGGGTGAGTCCTCCGTCAACAGTTGCTCGGGCCTGAATGTCTCGCCGCCGAACAGGTAGGCCATGGTGCGCATGGGCTCGCCCATTTCCACCGCGCCCGGTGCGAGTATTCGGGTCTCCGGGGAGCGCTGCTTGAGCCAGTGGTGGAAGCGGGCATAGTCACGCTGGTAGTCCGCGGGTGTGTAATCCGCCGGCGGTTGGGTCAGGCCGATCATGTTCGGCTCATTACTGAACTCGATGCCGGCAACTCGTGCGCCGAGGCTTTCGGTGTAGGTGATAAGCTTTTCGGCGTTGTCGGGCCGCCATTCGCCAGCGGAGTCCCGGGCGCCGGGGCTGGTGGCGAGCGAAAGGAGAATGCCCGCATCGGCCTCCTGGGCAAAGGCCACGGCTTTACGCCATTGGTCGCGAGTTAGTACTGCGTCGAAACCACCGGGTGGTTCAGCAGGTGGATGGTCGGTATCGGCGAAGTAAGTGGCATTGGCCCAGGTGCCGCTAAAACGTGCATACGACGGTGCCAGTGCCGCCGCCATTTTCAGCAGCCGCGCGTTGGTCAAATCGATCGGTGGGCGGTATTCGTAACGGTCTTCGCCCTGCGCCGGTTTGCCATCGACGTAGGGGGCCCAGAAGCGTCCGCCGGTGACCTCCACCATCTCGACATTGTAGGCGAGGAACCGGTCACTCACGCGCCCGGTGGCCTGCATGCCCTCCGGCGACAGTGAGAGGAGATTTCCTGTGGATGGGTCCTGCGCTTCACAGCCAAGCAGTGCGCTGGCAAGTAACAGGCCTGGAAAGAGGTGCGTTGTTTTCATACGGAGCGGCTTTGAGTAGTGTTATTGGACAAGTCTAGTAGAAATTGAGACCCGTTTGCCTCAATCGATGATAACGATTACAGTTCAATCCGGCCAAGAGTACATTACCTGCTCGCTGGCATCAAAAATCCCTCGCCCGAAAAGAGTCAATGTCCGGTAAAAAGGTACTGAAATATGAATAATTTCATCAGAAGAATCAGGCATTCAGGGCGGCTGCTGAAGGTGTTCAGTCTCTGCCTGGTGCTGGCGGTACACAATACTGCCTATGCCAACGTCAAGGCTGCTCTGGAGGGGCACGAGGTGATCAACCTGTGGCCGGACGGCGCACCGGGGACGGAAGACTGGTCAGGGGCGGAATTTGCAGGGCAACGCTCGGTAACCAACGTCACAGTACCCACCCTGACGGTGTTCCGGCCCGCGCCCGCGCGCGCCAATGGGAGCGCGGTCGTCGTATGTCCCGGCGGCGGCTTTACCGGGCTGGCTATTATCGAGGAGGGTACCATGGTGGCCGAGTGGCTGGCGGACCTGGGTATCACGGCTTTTCTCCTGAAGTATCGCGTCCGCCACAGCGCCTTCGCCACGCCAGCCGGGGCGCCCGAAGCCACGGAGGATTTCGACCAGCGGGCCAGTGCGCTGGAAGCCGGGCGAAAAATTGCCGGGGCCGATGCCGTGCAGGCGATGCGACTCCTGAGAACGAGGGCCCCCGAACTGGGTATCGATCCGGAGCGGATCGGGATGGTGGGTTTCTCCGCAGGCGCGATGACCACAATGAGTGTTGTCACAGAGGGGAAACAAGAGGAATTGCCGAATTTTGCCGCACCGGTATATGGTGCGATGCCGGCCGCGACAGCGCCCGACGAAGCGCCTCCGCTGTTTATCGTCCACGCAGCGGATGACCCAGTAGTGCCGGCGTCAAAAAGCATTCTGATGTACGAAGCCTGGTCGAGCGCTGGCCTGCCGGTCGAGTTGCATATCTTCGCAAAGGGCGGTCACGGCTTTGGTGCGGTGAAGCGCGATCAGCCGACCGACCAGTGGCTGGACTTATTCGAGCACTGGTTGACCGTGCAAGGCTGGATCGAACCGGCCAATCGCTGAGGGGAAACTCTTCAACGGCCCCGGCGTTGCGGAGTATCAACTACCCGCAGGCGATGGATAAACTGCCGGATCATCTTCGCGGAAATAGGCCTGGGCCACGCTTGACGGAGCACCTGGCACCCCTATCAGCCGCGCGAATTTCTGCCCCTCATAGGCTGCCGCAGCAAAAGGGCGTACCGCCAGTGCGTCGCCAATGGTGAAAAGCTGCTCGATCTTGCCTTCGAGCGCCCGGCTCAAGTCATCCACAGGTATTCTTCCCGTCGCCAGTACGACCCCATCGATATCATTCACGGCGAATTCACGCCCGCTGTTCACGTCAAACAGGACGATATGCTTCTCTCCAATGCTGCGTACCCAGGTTGCCGGAAGATGGGACACCCCAGCCTCCGCCAGTCGTTCGGCAATCGATTCGCCCTCAAACGCAAATAGCACGCGGTGGGAGTAGGGGGCATACGCCGACGAAATCATGACGACTTCTGCACCCTGCCGGCCGAGAAGCTCCGCGATACCCGCACTGGCATGCGTGCCCTCGCCATCGACAACGGCGACTTTTCCGCAAAGCTGCGTGGTCCCCTGCAAAATGTCTTCGGGACAGTAGACATGTGCCCTGTCGGCGCCGGGAATGTCCCGGTCTACTATGCTGCTGCGGCCGCCGCGGCTGAATATGGCTCCAGTAGCCAATATTACTGCCCCGGGTGACTTTTGCAGAATCGTATCCGCCGATGCGGGGTCGCCCTTGCAGACCGTTACGCCGAGCCTAGCGAGTTCCCGTTCCCACCACGCCACGGCCTGGCGGTAGAAATCCCGCCCGGGTAGGCGGGCCCAAAGTTCGAGTCCGCCGCCCAGGGTGTCCCTTGCTTCAAAGAGCGTGACCTCATGGCCGCGCAGCGCGGCGACCCGGGCGGCTTCCAGGCCGGCGGGGCCGCCGCCGACGATAACTACTGAGGTTTGCCGCGGGGCAGGATTGAAGGTCTCCACTCCCCACAAGCGCTCGCGATAGCTGGCAGGGTTGATTGTGCAACCGAAGGCGCCGTCTGCCATGCCTCCCAGGCACCAATTGCAGGCGATACAGGTACGGCTGCGTTCTTCGGTGCCCTCATAGGCGTGTTTGACAAAGTGTGGCTCGGCAATCAGTTCCCGTGTTGAGCCGACCAGGTCACAGATTCCGCTGCCTATGGCGGACTCTGCGTCCGACATACGTGTCACCCTGCCAAGAACGCTCAGTACGGGCACATCGCCGGCCGCCTGGCGAACTTTTTCCACATAGGGTTTGTAGACGAACTCATCGATAAACACCGAGGGCATTCCGTATTTCAGCTGTAACGGTTCCATGGCGATGTCAAGGTCGACAAAATCCAGTAGACCCCGTGCACAAATCTTCTCCAGGACTTCGCTGGCTTCGCTAGTGTGATAGCCGCCCTCGATCAGTTCGTCACAGTTGAAGCGCATTCCCACTGCCATATCCGGACCGGCAGTCTCACGGGTAGTTTCCAGGGTTTCGACGAGCAGGCGCATGCGGTTTTGGAGACTGCCGCCGTATTCGTCCTCGCGTTGATTGAAGTAGGGGGAGAGGAATTGCTCGATCATGCCGGAGTGTGACGCGTGAATTTCTATGCCGTCGAATCCCGCCGCACGGAGGTTGCGGGCGGACTGGCGGTGAGCCTCGTCCATCAGGCGGATGTCTTCCCGGGTGAGTGCACGGGTGCCCACGCTCATGCCCCCGATGGCGTACTGGGAGGCGGAAGGGGCAAGTGTCGGCGCCGCGGGAGCCAGGGGTTGCCAGTGCCCGGGCGCGTTCCAGTTGTACCACAACTGGGCAAAAATCCTGCCGCCGGCGTCATGCACGGCATCGGCCAGAGCGCGGAAGGCCCCGATGCTCGCCTCGGCGTACGGTGTCGGCTGATAGGCGCGCCCCCGGTGGTGTACGGGGCAGCTGAGAATGACCAGCCCGCAGCCGCCGGCTTTTACTCTCTCGGTGTAATAGGCTACCAGGTCATTCGAAGGACTGTAGCCCACCGCAAGTGGCAGCCCGTGTGGGGAAAAGTAGTACCGGTTGGGCAGTGATACCGGGCCTAGCTTGATGGGGCTGAAGACATTGGGATACTTTTTATGCATTAGTATGATCCTTGATGTTTTTTCACAGCACGGGGCTGCATGCGGTGGTCCGGGTCAGCCTGCTGGCGATTCCCTGGCTATTGCCTCTTGAGTCGCTCCTTCACAAGTTGCTGCAGGGCCTGGCGGCGAATCTTGTTGCTGCCTGTCATGGGCAGTTCCTCCTCGGTGAAGAACAGGACCTGCCGCGGAATTTTATAGCTCGATAACAGGGGTTTTGCGTATTGCTTCAAGCTCTCGGCGTCCAGATGGTGGTCATTTCGCAGCACCACGCAGGAAACCACGATTTCACCCAGCGATGGGTGGGGAAGGCCCACTGTAATGACGTGCAGGATGGCGGGGTGCGCGGACAACGCTGCGTCGACCTCTGTGGGAGAAACATTGGCCCCGCCGGTTTTTATGATGTCTCCGATCCTTCCTTGCCAGCACAGGTGGCCAGCGGCAGTGAAGTAACCGGCGTCCGCCGTGTGGAAAAAGCCCTCTTCGTCGAAAACCTCCTCAGGGGGTGTTTTGAGGTAGCCCGGGGTCAGGGTCGGTCCCTTGACCAGAATTTCACCGGTTTCACCGAGCGGCAGGATTTCATTGCTCCCGGGGTCGACGATGCGGATGGTGTTCCCGTGTAGCACGGGGCCGTAAGTCCCAGCGTCGGCTGCGCTGCCGGCCATGCCGGTTACCACCGTGAAGGTCTCTGTACTGCCGTAACCCCAGGGGTAGCGCCAGCGGGTGTCGATCGTCGGGTGAGTCGCCAGAACACCCTCGCAGTCGACGTAGCGGAGCGCAGAAAGGTCGGCGCTCTCCCACCCTGCGCACTCCCTCAGCCGGGCTTCCTGGTGCGGCCAGCCGATGGCGCAGCCCACCTGCTCGGTCTGGAACAGTTCCAGTGCCTCATCCGGGTCGAAATAGCGTTGCAGCACCACACAATTGCCGAGGGCGAGGCTGCCAAAGGTCATGGCGAAGTTACCGGAAAAGAAAAACCCATTGGCGCTCCAGGTTCGGATAACACCGTCGAATTCGTACCACTTGCCAAGGCGCCAGCACTGGAGCATGGCGGCCCGGTGGGTGTGCTGAATGGCCTTGGGCAAGGCGGTCGATCCTGAGGAGAAGAATATCAGCCCCCTGTCTGCCATGCTGACCGATGCTGCGGTGGCCCGCAGGAGCGAAGCCGGAACCCCGATTCCTGCGGCAAGGAAATCCCGCCAGCTCTGGATGCCCCCGCAAGTCGGCCGTTCATCTACACAGATGACTCTGCGCAGGAACGGCAGTGAATCGTTGTACAACTTTCCGGGCTCCACTGATGCGAGCTCCGGGCACAGGGCGAGCATATCCTCGATAAAGTTCCTGGAAGCGACACTCGCCTCCATGAACAGGGTATCAACGTCAGCGGTCTCGAGTTGGTAGCGCAGTTCCTGGCGGGTGGAGAAGGTATTCATGGCGACAACTACCGCTCCCGCCATGGATGCGCCAAACACGCTGAAGATCCATTCAGGCCTGTTGCTGACCAGTACGCCAACCCGCGTATCCTTGCCGATACCCTGAGCCAGAAGTGAACTGGCGACACGGCTGCATTCCAGCAGCAGGTCGGCAAAGGACCAGCTGTGTACGAATCCGTCGACGGAACGCCACCTGAGTGCCTCGTTAGTGGGGTATGACCTGGCGAGGTGGTAGAGAAATCCGGGCAGTGTCAGAGGGCCGATACCGGGCTCGATCTCCAGCGGCGGGCCGGAAAATTCTGACAGATCAGGCATTTTTGAAGACGTCACTACCGGCAAGGCCTGTTACAAGCGTGGCGACAGGCTCAGCCGCTATTTGCTTGCCGGCAGCCGCGCCAACGGACAGCCGGCTCGCCCGGGCTTTACGGTGCTCACGGGCATGCAGGCAGACAGCCCCCCCCCGAGCTGGCCGCGCCCTGGCCATGGCGCGGGCACATGATTCGAAATGACGCGAGCAGGATTATGTGAGCCCCTTGACGTAAGCGTCCACGGTGCCGGCACAGCCGATCTTGTCGTCGCCTTCCTGCAAGTCCGAGTAGCGCACGACACTGTCCCGTATGGAAGGTGACCTGGCGCCACACTTGCAGGGGCTGAAGTCGACCTCGATTTTATCGCCGGAAATGATCCCGCCCCAGCGACCGTCCAGGGACAGATCGAAGAACGCCGCGCGTCCTTCGATTTCTCCTCCCGTGCCAATCGGCAGCAGTTCGTCACCATTCTGGTTGAGAGGCAGGCAGATCAGCCACGGCGGAATGTGGTAGCGTCCGCCCTCCCGGCAGCGGGGCATTGACGTATTGATCTCCTGCATCGAATACATCATGAAATTCCGCTCGGGCTTTATGTTGAAGGTTTCGTAGAAAAACTCGCGGTAGTCGGGCGGAAGCTGTGCTCCCTTGAGGCCGCCGCCGACATAGATAAGATTTTCGGGCTGGAAGTCCTTGGCGCTGTAGCCGCGATTACGGACTTCGGTGGCGATGGCATGGAAACTGGCCCACATGCCCATCAGGAATATTTTTTCGTGGCGCGCTTCGATAAGCGCATCCGCACTGAGGCTGACGGCTTCATCAACCGTTTTTTGCCGGGCTGCCGAAGTCGCTTCGAACTCAGCAAGGTCGCCCGGGCGCGCTGTGCCGTCTGCCATTGCCTTGCGCAGCGCGATCATCCTGGTCATCGATCCGACGGTGATCGGCGGCACGGGGTATTGAAAAGGTTCGACCCCCGGAGCGCTGAAGGTCTGTTTGAGGGCGTCGCCCAGGGCGCTGTTCTTCGGCACCTGGGCCACCGGGGCGAGTCCGAACACGTGGTAGTCCGGCGCCGCGGTCACACCTGCTCCCCAGCAGTAGGCGCGGATGATATCCAGCTTGCCGAATTCCAAATCCTTCGCAGAGGCGTCCAGCATCGCTGATTTTCCCGTCGTGCCGCTGGAGCAGGAAACGTAGTGGCCGCCTTCCATGAGGCGCTGCACCCAGTCGTCGATATCCTCGATACCGTCAAAGCTGATGCCGTCCGTGGGGTGAGCCGAAACGGTATTGAGCCAGCGGGTCAGCTTGTCCCACTTCTGCCCGGTCAGAAAGCTCTCCGGGTAGCTCTTGTAGGCTGTGTGCGGCAGGAGCAGGGGAACGATATCCTCGAGCGTGTTTATCGCGGAAATACCCGCATCGCTGGCCCGCATGGAGACCAGCTTTATCTTGTCGACTTCCTCCTGGAAGCGTTCGTTGAGCGCAGCAAGCTGTAGTTCACGGACCGCCTCGTAAGGTGTGTCGAAGCCGGAATTGATGTTTGCGTAGCCGAGGAGCCTGTCAGTTATCTCGCCCATCTTGCTAATCCTCTATCGTTGAATTTGTTTGCTGGAGAGTGAAAGCTGCACCGTTTTCCAGATGAGAAATTCCTGTCGAAGTAAAATAATCACCGGAACTGCGTTACACCTGGTTTACGCTGGCTACTGAGACCGCCTGTTCGATTTCGGGGTTGGCTTCCATGTTGACGATATCGTCCTCGCCGATGTATTTGACGAAGCGCTGTAGCGCAAACATGGCGTCGTGGGGGCCGCCGGGAACATGGCCCCACGCGGTTCCCAGGCGGCAGATACGCTGGCCCCCCGCACTTGCCAGTCGGTCCCTCAGTTCAATTTTTCTCTCAGGGGGCCATACGCCGATTGTTTGTGTCGCCACGTTCACATAGCGCACCGCGTCCTCGAGCTTGTCGACCATTACCACGTTGGAGGTTTTGTTGCTCGGATGGAAATCCATGGGCTCGTCGGAGAGTATGACCAGGCCCCTGCCGTCGGCTTTGCCCCAGGTTTTCACCTCGCCCATCGCGCTCAGTACCTCTATTTCTTCGCGCGTCTCCGCTGGCAGGGGCGGCGCATCAGCAGAGGCAAAGGCGCGGTCCACCGCAAGACGCTCCGCGAGGCGGGCGCAGTATGCCTCGACTTTTTCACGCTCCCCCTCGACGAAAACAAAACGGCTGGCTACGCAGGCGTCCTGGTTGAACACCGTGGTATCTGCTGCAGTGCGCTCCGCCATGTCGGCAATGCCTGCCGCGCTGTCGAACGCTTCCCGGCCGATCATCGAAATCGATGTTTTCGGGTCGAAGGAAACAAGCTGGATGCCGGGGCCAAGATAGCGGATGACATTGTTGATCGCATCGCCCCCGCCCCAGGCCACGATCCGGTCAAAATACTGGGGGCGGTAGAGCGTTCTCTCCAGTGACTCGTCGCCACCGCGCCAGTAGACGGCAGACATCGAGCGAACGACCGGGTGATCCGGGTCTATCTCCGCCATGGTTCTGAGCACGGCGACAGTGGTGAAAGGGTCGCTTGACGGCATCTTGAACACGTTCACCGCTTTTACCAGTGCGCCCTGCGCAATTGAGGCAATACAGCCGGCCGGGGAGTTGCCCGCCAGCATGTGAATCATGCGAGGAGGGTAGGCCCGGATGGAACCGGTATTGCCGCGGCCGTCGCTACGTTCGTGAACCCAGCCATCGAGTATGGCCGGGTTGTCAAAGTTCGTGCTTACCATTCCCTCCAGTGACTCACGGGTGAGCATTGCAGGAGCCGAGTGGTAGAGGTTCTCCACGACACGGCGAGGCAGTGGGTTGGTGGTCGAAAGTAATTCGAGACATTTTCGCAGGTGGGGATTGCTTTCGAGAGTCAGGCGTTTGCCGGTTTCAACCAGGAAATCGATTATCTCGCTCACCTTCACATCGAGTAGCGGCGGAAGTTCCGAGCGCGGCGAGACTATCGCGTTGGCATCCAGCGCCGGGGTGATGAAGTCGGCGTTCAGGTCGCGGGAGCTGTGGCGGTTGTCCATGCCCTGAACCAGTTTGCCGCGGATGAAAAACGGGGCGGCGATGGCGGGCGTGTGGTGTTGTCCGGGTTCGGGAAGGGAGTTGGGCATGTAATTTACCTCGCTTGAGGTTGGTTTATTGGCAGCTACTGACATTGCGGGCGCGGTTGTAACCGGTCTCGCCCTCTGAAATATATGTTATAATAAATAACACATAATGCAAGTCCTTTGTTGGCCCGGCGACCAGGGGTCACGGGGAGAAGTCAAAAAGCAGGTGGTGAATCATGCCCGGAAAGGTGATCCCGGGCGCAGAACCCGGCAGCAGCGGCGAGCCATGATCGACCCCCACCGCAAAGGTTTCCGAGAGCCCGAAGGTGACGGGCATCGCGTAATCCAGGTGGCCTTTGGCCAGCAGCTCGCCATTCGCGCTGATCTCAATCAGGTGATCCGCGGATCCAGGTGTATTGCTGAACGACAGTTCCAGCAGCACATCGCCTTGCTGCAGCGCCTGCGCGGCCGCCAGTTGCCTGGATTCGCCGTCCAGCGAGTTGAGAATCACCGTGGGTTTGCCCTCGACAAGGTAGAGACCCGCTCCGCCGAGCTGCCCGCCGGACACGAAGACCGGGCCGGTCACGCCCGCTTCCGGCAAGCTGAGTTCCGCGCGCATCCGGTAACTGAGTGCGGTCACGGGAGGTCCCGCGCCGGGCGGGATATTGCCGACGGGCCCGCGGAACTGCCATTTGCCGTCTCTTTCCTTGAAGGCTGCCCGAGCCCTGCGCATGGACTCCGCGGCCCCTTCGCTCAGGTTACCGACAGGGTGGACGTTGTAGCGTAGTGCCTGGGCATCGAAACGCTGGTTCAATTCGCGCACCCTGGCCGGGTATTTGGCCGCGAGGTTGTGGACCTGGCCGGGATCACGGCTGAGGTCGTAGAGTTCCCAGGGCTCATCGATCGGCGAACTGTCCATCGTGTCCCAGGTTTTTGTCCGGTGGGTGGTTACGATGGACCAGCCTTCGGACCAGAGGCTCTTGTTGCCGTACATTTCAAAATACTGGGTGCGCCGGGTCTCCGGGCTGTCTTTGGCGAACATGCTGGCGAAGCTCTGGCCATCCATGGGTTGTTGCTCGACCTCGTTGATCGTCGCGGCAAGCCCGACTCCGGTAATTTCGAGCACCGTAGGCGCGATGTCCGCCACGTAGGTAAACCCGGCGCGCGACTCATCGCCCTGTTTGATTCCCCGTGGCCAGGAGACGACCAGGGGGACTCTTATCCCTCCTTCATGGGCCGTCTGCTTGTAATAGCGAAAAGGTGTATTCCCCGCGACTGCCCAGCCGAAGCTGTAATGGGGGTAGGTTTCCGGCCCGCCCCAGCGCTGGTAAAAACGCATGTTGTCCGACACGCTGGCCTGCATGCCGGAGCCCAGCAGTGCCTCGTTATACAGCCCATGGTAAACACCTTCCGCACTGGCGCCATTGTCGGAAGTGATGATGACCATGGTGTTGTCGAGCTCGCCCCTGGCCTCGAGCGCGTCGAGAATACGCCCGAACTGTTGGTCGGCGTGGGAGAGGGCAGCCGCGAACGCTTCCATTTGACGCGCGTAAAGCTTCCTGGATTCCGCATCGAGACTGTCCCAGGGCGGCATTCCCTCCGGGCGTGGCGCCAACTCGACGCCCGCCGGGAAATCCCCCTGCGCTATCTGTGCCGCGAGGATTTTTTCCCTGGCCCGGTCCCAGCCCATATCGAACTTGCCGCGGTAGCGATCGATCCAGGATTGTGGCGCGTGATGGGGCGCGTGTGCGGTCCCCGTTGCCCAGTACATGAAGAACGGTGCTCTCTGGGAGCGGGCATCACGACTTGCGATCATGCCAATGGCCTCGTCGGCCAGCAATCTGTCGAGGTGGTAAGGGGTGCCGGGGGCGCTGGTCGCCTCGACGCCGCGCACCAGGGTCGGGTTCCAGTTGTCGGCGTCCGCGCTGAGGAAGCCGAAGAAGCGGTCAAACCCCTGGCCCGTAGGCCAGTGGTAAAAGGGGCCAGCGGGAGATGCCTCATCGGAGGGGATATGGTCCCACTTTCCCAGGGCGAAGGTGAGGTAACCGCCGAGTTTGAGGTTCGCAGCAATACTGCCCGCGGAGCGCGGAATCTTGCCGTCATAGCCGGGAAAAGGCCGCGGCGCCACAGCGTGGCCACCCAGGTGAACGCTGTGGGGGTTCCGGCCGCTGAGTATCGCCGCCCGGCTCGCCGAGCAAATCGGTGCCGTGTGGTAGTTGGTGAAGCGCAGCCCGCGTTTGGCGATCCTGTCGATATTGGGCGTATCGACCAGCCCGCCATAGCTGGAAAGCTGGCCGTAGCCGACATCGTCGAGCATCCACAGGAGCACGTTGGGGCGTTCCTGCGCCAGGCCATCTGCGAGGGTATCGGCTTTTACGACGCTGGCCGGGGCGGTAGTAACCAGGGCACAGCAGAGCATCGCAACCCTGGGGAACGTTGATATTGCGAAATCTTGCAGTGGGTGCATAACCTCACCTGGCTATCTATGGGAGGATGGTTGCTGTCAGCAGAGCGGTAACACCGACAGCTTGCGGAGTATCGGCGGTGCACCGAAAATCCGCTGTGGAAGGAGACGCAGCACGGCCAGGCCGTGCTGCGCTTGGACGACGTACCCCGGTGGGTAAGCCCGCCGTCAGAAGCTCCAGTCGACAGTGACGCCGTAGGTTCGCTCGAGGTTGGGAATCTCGTGGAAGTAGGGCCCGGTACCGATGGGTGACACCGTCCAGAAGGCGCTGGTGCGGTACTCTTCGTCGAAGACGTTATTGACCCATCCCGTCACCTTCCAGCTTTCGCCCTGCAGGCCCAGGCGGAGATTTGCCAGGGTGTAGGCATCTTCCTTGGTTTCTTCCGGCAGCCACACTTCGAGGTACTGGCTACCGCGGTAGATCACGTCCATGCGGGTAAACCATTCGGTGCCCGCCACAAAGGACTGGCGCCATTCCGCGCCCAGGTTCCCGCTGAACTCCGGCGCGTGGTCCAGTGTCTCGCCGGTGAGGTCGCGGCTGCCATTAACACAACCCGGGTAGTCAGTGATGACACAGCTCTGGTTTTCATTGTCCGCGTATTCCGATTCGACCCAGGTAAGGCTGCCGTTAATGGTCAGGTTGTCGTTCACCAGGGCGGTGAATTCGGCTTCAATCCCCATCGACTCCACTTCAGCCGCGTTGGTGACGACAGACCGTACCTCGCTGGGATAGGTCTGCGACACGAGGAAATCATCAAAGGTCTGGTAGAAGGCAGTGGCGTTCACGCGCAGGCGGTTGTCCAGCAATTCGCTCTTGATGCCCAGTTCGAAGGCGTCAGTGGTTTCCGGGTCCCAGAAGGCTTTGTCGGCCTGGGCAAGGCTGTTGATGTTGTTGATGCCGCCCGCCTTGAAGCCCGTCCCGTAGGATGCGTAGAGCATGGTGTCGACGTTCAACTGGTACATCAGCTTGGTCGAATAAGTCGTCTTGCTGAAAGTCTTGTCGCCGGAGAAAACAACGTTGGTGCCCTGTTTGGTGTCCTCGGTGTAGCGCAGGCCGACACTGGCAGTCCACTGGTCGTTGAACTCGTAGTTCACCGTGCCGAATACCGCCTGGCTGTCCTGGTCCCGGACAGTCGTAATGACCTGGTTGCCGTTGATTTCCGTGGGGCTATCAAGTTTTTCTTCCTGATAGAAATAACCTGCAATATACGAGAATGGCCCGTCGAATTCGGAAGCCAGCTGGATCTCGTGGGTAGTGACTTCCGTAGTGCTGGTATTTTTCAGCAACAGAATGGGAATCGGTGTTTCATCGTAGTCGTTAAACAGGATGGGCACCGTTTCGTCGTAGGACGAAATGGTCGAAATCACGTGATTCGCGACTTCCCACTCCATGTGCAGGGTGTAGCGTTCAATGTCTTCCGAAACATAGCCGTGCTGCTGGCTGTATTCACCCAGGCCTACGCCGGTGGTGACGTTGCCCTGGTCCATGTCCTGGTAATTGTCGATCTTTTCCGCACCCAGTTTCATCTGGAAGTTGTCGGTTACGTTCCACAGTAACTTGGCGCGGTAACCTTCCCGATCGATATTGCGGGTGTTCTCATCGATAAAAACGTTCTCGGTAGGGCCGTCCTGCCGCGCCGTAAAGCCGGCCAGGCGAATGGCAAGTTTGTCCTCGATCAGCGGAACGTTGATGACACCTCTCAACTCGGTGTTGTCCAGGCTTCCGACCACACCCTGGATGCTGCCGGAAAACTCGCTTGTCTCGGGGTCACGCGTGATCACGTTGATCGCGCCGGCTGTCGTGTTCTTGCCGAACAGGGTGCCCTGGGGGCCCCGCAATACTTCGATCCGGTCGATATCCATCAATTCATTGAAAACGGCCCCCTGGCGCAAGATGTACACGCCGTCCACGGCGACACCCACCGACTGGCCGGCTGAAGACAGGCCCGAAGTGCCGACACCGCGGATGTACAGTGCGCTGGTGACAGCAGAGCCGGGCCGTTCGAGATACAGGCCAGGTACGGCCTCGGACAATCTCTGGAACCCGGTGATGCCCATCTCCGAGAGGTCGTCCCCGGTGACCGCCGCAATACTGATGGGGATGCTCTGCAGGCCCTCCGTCCTGCGCTGGGCGGTGACCACGACTTCTTCCAGCCTTGCCGTACTGCCCGTCTGGGCGTGGACGCCTGTGGATACGCCCGCCGCCACCGCGAGGAGCGCCGCAGAGATTGTTGAACGCGTGAACAACGCCTGTTGCTGCTTGTGAGTTTGGTGTGGGGTCTCGGTTGACTTTACCTGGGTGCTCATGCCTGCCTCCGAAGAGTTTTATAAGTTATTGATTTAACTAACATTACTACCGGGCTGGCTGGCCACACGGGAGACATGCACGGTAATATATGATGCATTATGTGCGCTATACAGTGTAGCGTAAAGTGTTTTTTATTCCGCTTCCAGGGTGGTCTCCGGCTGTCGGTCGACATTACGTCTTCCTGCAGCAGGCGACTGACCTTCGAGCGGTTTTGCCATGGGCAAAAGCCGGGCAATGTTATTTGTGTAATATAAAAGAACATTGTAAGATGACCTCCGCGAGCCAGAGCCGAGGAGAATAATCATGGGAGAGTGCGCCGACACACTGTTGAGTTACCAGTCGCAGAAAGCGTGTTATGAAGTTCCTTTCGAAGAGGTCCGCGATCTTCAGATCGGCGCAATGAACGAGCGATTTCAGGAGCAGAAAAATAGCATCAAGATCGTTCAGCACCGGGCGGAGGAGCAGGGGATCAGCGAAATCCGCTGTATGGAAGACGCGGTTCCGCTGCTGCTTCCGCATACGGCCTACAAGAGTTATCCCGAGAGTTTTCTTGTCGCGAAGCGTTTCGACCGGCTGACCAGATGGCTCGGCACGGTGGCCAGGCCGCCTGTGGATGCCGTCGATCTCGATGGCGTGGAGGATATCGACGAGTGGGGCCGGCGCTGCGAGCGGGCCGGTCTCTTCGTCTCCTGTTCCAGCGGTACCACTGGCAAGCCCGCGATGCTGGCCGCCTCCGCGGCGGACCTGGCGTTCTCCAGCAAAGACATAGTTACCGCCGTGGAGTGGGGCTCGGGTATCCGCGTCGGCGACAAGCGAACGGCGGCAGGCTACGGCACAGTCACCTATACACCGAAGAATGCGGCAATGGGCCAGGCGATGATGGCGGCTTTTGTCGATATGCAAAAGCCGAAGGCCGACACCGGCATCCCGCCTATCACCATCGGATCGATCACGAAGATGATCGGGCTCCGCAAGGCCATCGCCGAGGGTAGCGCCAAGCCCGGTGAAATCACTGAATACGAAGAGGAATCCCGGCAGCGCGAGGCGGCGCTCGAGCGGGCCGTGCAGGTAGCTGCCGAGGACCTGGTCAGCAAGCGTGGCGACAGGCTCTTTCTGACCGGAATGTGGGGCAACCTGTTCAAACTGGCCGAGGAGGTGCGTAGCCGCGGCTACAGTGGTAGCGACTTTCACCCGGAAAATGCAGTCTACCTGGGTGGCGGACTCAAGCGCGCGCAGTTGCCCCCGGACTTCAGGGAATATGTCTTCGAGACCTTTAACCTTCAGCCGGGCTATATCTACCAGATGTATGGCATGCAGGAGTTGGGTTCGTCGATGCCGCGTTGTCAGGCAGGGCAGCGCTACCATGTCCCACCGTGGGTAGTTTGCCTGCCGCTCAACAAGCAGGGCGACGAGCTGTTGCCCGTCGACCAGGGGCCGGTAGAGGGGCGCGCCGCGTTTTTCGACCTGTCGATGCACGGACGCTGGGGCGGGGTGATATCCGGCGACCGGATAGAGGTGGACTTCAGTCCCTGCGCCTGTGGTGCCGGCACTCCGTCGATAGCCGACAACATCGTTCGTTATACCGACCTCGAGGGGGACGACAAGATCGGTTGCGCGGGGACTGTAGACGCCTATGTGAGAGGCATGTCCTGAGCGACGGCATTCCACCACTGAATAATTGCAACGCAGCATTGGCGCGATGCATACACAGGTCGACCAGGGCGGTCAGGAACAGAGCGGGCGCGAGACGCCAGATTCGGCGCCGTTGTTTGTCGCGGGCAAACTGATCGAGGGCAGTGATCATGCTCACCGCTCCCGGGATCCCGGGGTGAGCTGTGCCACGCCGGGAACAGACCACGACAGTCTCGTGCCCGGCCGGGCGGCATTGGCAAGCCACATGACGCCAGGAATCCCTCGCATCGCTCTGTGCACCGGATGGCTAACGAGGATGGCTGCGAAGGTGAGGGCTGAGCATGCCCCGCCTCGTTTGTTCTGCTGCCAGCCGCTACAATGGGAGTCTCCCGGGGGTGGGGCGGCTCCCCGGGGCAGAAACCCGTTTACAAGCACGATGCCCCGCCCCGGCGATTGCGCCGGGTCGGGATAGCCGCGTTTTACCAAAGCCGCAGTGCCGTGCTCAGTGGAGAACTTCGCATTGGCCAGACAACGCACGACCACACCGACCAAGCCCGATGATGCCCGGGCCCATCGTTCCCTGGATGCGCTGCGCCAGGCATTCCTCAAGCTGCTTGAAACCAGGCTTCTGGAAGAAATCACCATCAAGGAAATCACCGATACCGCAGGCCTCAGTTACCCTACATTTTTTCGCCGCTACGGTGGCAAGGATGAACTGCTCGCGGATATTGCCACCGAGGAAGTGCGACGCTTGCTCTCGCTCGGAATGAAAGCCTTCGACGAGCGCGAATCCACACAGCAGGTGGAAGCCATGTGCGCGTATATCCAGAATCACAGGGGGCTCTGGAAGACACTCCTGACAGGTGGTGCGGCGGCGGCGATGCGCGAGGAATTCATGCGCATCTCGCGGGAGTCTGCGCAGTCCCGGACCCGCTCCAATCCCTGGTTGCCTCTCGATCTCGCCGTTCCCTTCGTCGCGAGCGGCATCTTCGAGATATTTGCCTGGTGGATGGCGCAGCCGGAGGATTACCCGATAGAGAACGTGGTGACTATTTTCAACGCGTTGATCTCCGACGTGGCCGCACGCCCGCGAAATATCACCCTGGTCTGAGCCGCCCTGGTCAGGCGTTCCCGGTCTCGAGCAACCCGCAAGAAATAATCACGAGAATGAATGGTGGTGTGGCCTCGCCAGACCCGAGGCCGGTACAAGCCATTCGCCAGCCGGCGTTGTCGGCGAGCAGCCGGTTCAGCGTGGTAGGAGTATCTGCGTAATGGCTGCAGCGGTGGCCGCCAGGCCTGGAGGAGGCGGCGAAAAGGGGGGCCTCCTGTCGCCGTGAGCATCCTGGTGGGTGATGAGTGATTGACGCAATATAATGCATTCTATATTATTTCCGGGCATGATACGCTCACCCCTGCTGCCTCGTGCGATGGCGAGCGCGCTGGCAGCAATCACAGGTTTCGCCCTCGCCCATGTGATGCCAGGAAGAGAAACTGGCGGTTTCCGCCTTGCCTTCCTGCAGGCGTTTGATGACCGGGACAATGCTGGTTCAGCCATGGCCCCCTCCGATTTTTGTCTTCCCGGCATCGGGGGCATGGTGCAGGACCAAAGCTCACAGGTTCGATCAGGGAACTGGCGTCTGTACGGGTTCCGGTGCCCGTTTCAAGGACCGGCGCTGTCCGGCAACCTTTGTTCCAATAATAATGTTCGAAGTGCGGAGATAACATGAAAGACGAGAACTGGGGCACGGCAAATATCCCCGACCTCAGCGGTAAGGTAGTGCTTGTAACCGGCGCCAGTACGGGGATCGGGAAGGAGAACGCCAGGGCCCTGGCGGCTGCCAACGCCTCGGTCATTCTCGCGGTTCGTAGCCAGCAGAAGGGCGAATCAGCTGCGGAAGAAATTCGTCGCTCATATCCTTCTGCGCGCCTCAGCGTCGGAATACTGGACCTCGCCAGCCTGGAGTCAGTGAAGACATTTGCCGAGGGAATTCTCTCGGATTTTGAGCGGCTGGACGTGTTGATCAATAACGCAGGGGTGATGATGTGCCCCTTTGCGAAGTCTGCGGACGGGTTTGAGATGCAGTTCGCGACCAATCATCTCGGGCACTTTGCCCTGACCCTGCGCTTGTTGCCACTCCTGGAAAAAACTGCGAATTCCAGAGTCGTGGTGTTGTCCAGCCTTGCGCATAAACAGGGCAAGCCGGACTTTGGCGATCTGAACTGGGAGAAGCGCAAGTACAGTCCCGGCAATGCTTACTGTGACAGCAAATTGGCCAACATGTGGTTTGTGCAAGGCCTGATAGAAAACCAGAAGGACAGGGCAAATTCGCCTCTGGTCACCGTGGCTCATCCCGGGGTTACAAAAACCGATCTTGCCCGTCATTCCGTGATCGGTGGATTGATCAATGCGGTGGTGGCGCAAACCGCGGAACAGGGGGCGCTTCCGACACTGCGTGCCGCCTTCGATCCCGATGCATCGCCAGGCGACTATTTTGGCCCCGGCGGGTTTTTGGAGATGCGTGGTGGCCCGGTCAAGGTCAGGCCGCACCAGAAGGCGATGGATAAATCGGCAGCGCGCAAACTCTGGTCGGTATCGGAAGAGATGACCGGGGTGCGCCTGGGCGACTGCCGCAATGGCGCCCTGTAAACCCAGCGGGCCAGTTGTCATGGCAGGGCCGAATAACTTCTCGCAGACCGCAAAGTTCCGGGAGGACTGATGAATTTCAACGACGCAGATTTTTTCAACGACCTGGATCTGGTCGAGGATCCTTATCCCTATTTCGAGTATTTGCGTGCCCGGGGGCCCGTGGTGCGCCTGCCCAGGCATAACGTGGTCTCGGTTACTGGTTATGACGAAGGCGTGGCGGTGATGCGCGACCACGAAAGCTTTTCTTCGATCAACTCGGCAACCGGACCCTTTCCGCCTCTGCCCTTTGAGCCTGAAGGCGACGATATCAATGAGCAACTGGAACAACACCGGCCCACCATGGCCTTCGGGTCAATGCTGGTTGCCCAGGATCCGCCCGAGCATACCCGTTCGCGCTCCCTGCTGGTGGGCCTGCTGACGCCGCAACGCCTGAAGGAGAACGAGGAATTCATCAAGCGAACGATCGAGAGCCTGATCGACGCGATTATTGATCGCGGCCACATGGAGGCCATCGCGGAATTTGCCTACCCCCTGGCCACCTTCACCATTGCAGATCTGCTCGGCGTGCCCGAGGAAGATCACGCGAAGTTTCTCCCGCTGCTCGGCAAGTTGCCCGGCCGTATAGGGGGCGATGACGAGGTGGAAAACAACCCGATGATGCAGGTCGGCGTGTATTTCTATGAGTACCTGTCCGACCGACGCAGTAACCCGCGAGCGGATGTCCTGACCAAACTGGCCCAGGCGAGCTACACCGATGGTGAATTGCCCCCCATCGAGGTGATTACCACCCACGCCGCGACCATGTATGGGGCAGGGCAGGACACTACTGTCCGGCTGATCGCGGCGATGATGAAAACACTGGGCGAAAATCCTCCACTGCAGCAACAGTTACGGCAGGACAGCAGCCTGCATACAGCATTTATCGAAGAAGTACTGCGCCTGGATGGCCCGGTCAAATCTACCTATCGACTGGCCAGGAAGCGATCGCGCATTGGCGATGTCGAAGTCGCAGCCGGCACAGTGGTCATGCTGGCGCTTGGGGCGATGAGCAGGGATCCGCGCAAATTCGCCGACCCGAACGAATTCCGCCTGGACAGGAAGAGCATACAGCTGCAACTGGGTTTCGGTAAGGGCGTTCACACCTGTATCGGTGCGCCGCTGGCCCGGGCAGAGGCGAAGCTGGCGCTTGAACATATCCTGGCGCGAATGGTCGACATCCGCATCAACGAGGCCAGGCACGGACCCGCCGGAAGCCGCCACTACGACTACGAACCCAACTACACACAGCGCGCCCTGCAGAATATCCACGTCGATTTTTCCAGGGCTTAGCGCCAGGTGGTCGGTTTGCTGGAATTGGAACGACAGGCCCAGGAACAGGGCACTTCTGGTGAAAGGCTTCGGCAGTCGCCTGTGCACCAGGCTTGAGAACAACTTTAACTACCTGCCAATTGGAGGATTTGATAATGGTCGCAAAAGTTTTTGAGGAAATCGCCGTAGCGGCGGAGCGATATACAGGCAATGCGCGCACAGCAATCGAGTACGGCATGTTCCAGAAGCGCCTCATGGACCGCTCTAAGGAGGCAGACGATTACTCGCCAGATGAATGGCTGGGACTCAGGAAATTCGTCACCGATGACTTCCAGCGGATCGGCACATTCAAGGAAGTGATGACCTTCGACGACATGATCCGCTTTCTGCAGGCCTGGGCTCCGACCCAGCACTGGGAAGGGTCATTCAAGCGTGTTTCCGAATATGACAACGTTGTATTTCTCGAACTCGAGGAGAGGGTAAACCTCGGCGCGGATCAACAGGCGGTCAACTCGGTTTCCGTGTATGAGTTTGACGACGCCGGAAAGATCAGGCATCTCGACGTTTACCTGCAGGCCCTGCCGGGCGAAGCCAAAAAAGGCGAAGCGTACGACCAGTAAACCGGCGGCGTCTGGCAGCACAGCTGCCCCCTGAGCCTCTCCACCGGGCCGCGTTGCGGGCGGTGAGGATGATGGAATTCACGAGGGGCGGAGCTCCCCCGGGGGCGCAATGTCTTCAATGAGATAAATAGAGGAAGGTATGGACAGATTTCTGGAGGGAAAGACAGCGCTGGTAACTGGCGCTTCACGGGGCCTGGGTCGGGCCGTGGCAGAGGACCTGGCGGATTTGGGTGCCCTCGTGGCCATCAACTACGCGAACAATGACGCCGCTGCAAATGAAACACTGGCTGCGATCGAATCCCGGGGAGGCAAGGCCTTTCTGGTGAAGTCCGCGCAGGGCAGCTTCGCCGCGGCCGAGGAGCTCGCCGCCGAACTCGACAGGCAGTTTCAGGAGCGCACGGGTAGTACCGGTCTGGATATCCTGGTGAACAATGCCGGTGGCGGGCCGCAGGTCGATATCGAGGCGAGTACGCCGGAAGTCTACGACAGGATACTCGCTGACAACCTGAGCGGGCCGTTCCACATTTCCCGCCTGTTGATGTCGAGATTACGCGACGGCGGCCGGGTGATATTCACCAGTTCCCTGGGAGCAAGGACGGCGCTCACCGACTACGCGGTTTATTCGTTCAGCAAGGCGGCGGTGGAAAAACTCACTGTGATCATGGCCAAGGAACTGGGGCCGAGAAACATCACCGTAAACTGTGTTTCGCCAGGCCTCATCACCTCTGACGCGAACGCCCATGTGCGGGCGAATGAAGAGATGAAGAACTACCTCCTCCAGACTACTCCGCTGAGGAGACTGGGTGTTCCCTCGGATCTGTCCGGTGTCGTTGTCTCATTGATTTCAGACAAGATGAGTTATGTCACCGGACAAATTATCGAGGTAAGCGGAGGAATGTCGCTGTAGCTTTCAGGCCGGGCGCCCGTTCCAGGGCGCCCGGGTTTCAAGGCGGGTTCTTCTCTTGCCGGTTTGGCCGGGGTTCGCTGATTCGTCGCCTGTTTCCCGTGTAGTGCAGGAAACTGTCCCGATGCCTGTCAGCCGAATTTCATGGTGAAGGGGTCGCGTGCATCGGTTGAGTAATCGATCATTACGTTCTTCAGTGTGGTGAACTCGAGCAACCCGGCTTCGCCGCGCTCGCGGCCAAAACCGCTGGTCTTCAGGCCGCCGAAAGGAGCCTGGGGGGCGGAGGTCCTGTAGGTGTTGACCCATACCACACCACTGTCCAGCGCGCGCATCATACGCATGGCGCGCGAGACGTCCTGGGTCCAGACTCCGCTTGCGAGGCCATAGGGCGTGGCGTTGCCGATGGCTATCGCTTCGTCTTCGGTGTCGAAAGGGATGATCGACAGCACCGGGCCGAAAATTTCTTCCTGGGCTACACGCATGTTGTTGTCGACATCGGCGAAGATCGTCGGTTGAATAAACAGTCCTTTGCCGAGTTCTCCCTCGCGCGCCGCGCCACCGCCGGCAACAAGTCTTGCCCCGTCCGTCCTGGCTGCTTCGATAAATGCCATGATGCGGTCGAACTGGGGCTGATTGGCGGCGGTGCCCATTTCCGTAGCAGGATCGCGCGGGTCGCCGAGCACGATATCCCCGGCGCGTGCGGCGAGGCGCGAAACAACTTCATCGTAAACCGGGCGTTGCACCAGTAGCCGGGAGCCGGCGATACAGGTCTGCCCCGTGGCGCCGAAAATGCCTGCCAGTGCGCCGACGACGGCCTTGTCCAGATTGGCATCGGCAAAAATGATATTGGGCGACTTGCCACCCAGTTCCAGCGATACCGGTCTCAGGTTGCGGCCGGCAGCTTCTGCGATCAGGCGGCCAACCCCCGGGCTGCCGGTGAAGCTGATCTTGTCAACGAGGTCAGAGCTGACCAGTGCCTTGCCTACTTCCGCCGCACCGGTAACAACGTTGACGACCCCGGGGGGGAAACCCGCGGCTTCAACCAGTTTGGCGATTTCCAGTGTGGTCGCAGACGCGTGCTCGGAGGGTTTGACCACCACGCAGTTGCCAGTCGCCAGAGCCGCGGGGAGTTTGTTCGCGAGGATGGCGATCGGCGAGTTCCATGCGGTGATGGCGGCCACCACGCCATAGGGGACGCGCAGCGCGAAATCCATCACGTCTTGCTGGTCAAGGGGAACGACCTGGCCATGCAGCTTGTCTGCATAGCCGGCGCAGTAGCGAAATATGCGCGCGGCATAGCCTACCTGGGAGCGGGTTTCGCGAATCACCTTGCCGTTGTCAGTGGTTTCGAGCAGCGCGAGCCGGTCTGCATTGGCGTCCATCAGGTCGGCGAGTTTGTTGAGCATGGCGGCGCGGGCACCGGGTGCAGTGTGGCGCCAGTGCGTATCGTAAGCGGTGCGTGCTGCCCTTATGGCGTCCTCGACATCGCTCTCGGAAGCGATGGGGATCCGCGCCCACTCGCTCTGGTCGAAGGGGTTGACGCAGGCCATGGTCGCCCCGCTGGCGCTGTCCCGCCATTCGCCATTGATATACATCTGGTATTGATCGCCCATGGAAAAACTTACCTCCCGAGTAGAAGCCGCGGTTGGGCCCGCGCTGGCTGCTGGCCTTCCCCGACCTTCAGGCCTGATGCCAGTCTTGCACATTTAGGAATTATTCATGCATGATGCATGATACATGCCGCGTGGGAGCCGGGACAAGTACGTTCCCTTCCTTCGCGCCGGAAGCCTCGCGCGTCGACAGTACCTCGCGTGCTGCACAGGCAGGCCGCAAATCACAAAATAACCAAGCGACAATAACATGGGCAATATTGAAGGCGACCTGCTGTTCTGGTCCTGGGGGTTTTTGCTCCTCTACATCGGCGGCATGCTGCTGTTCGGCTATCTCGGCCAGCGCAGGGTCAGAAATGCCGACGACTTTGCAACCGCGCGGGGCGGTTACGGCCCCTTGTTCCTGGCTTTCGCGTTCTCCGCTACCACTGCCAGTGGTGCGACTTTCATCGGTATCCCGGGGATTGCCTACACCACGGGCCTGTCCGCAATGTGGGTGCTGTTCCTCTACCCCATTGGCGTGTATGCGGGCGTATGGCTGTGCATGACAATGGTCGCGCGGGGTGGCGCATCCTTTGGCAGCCGCTCGATCCCCGAATACCTGGGAGATCGCTACCAGTCCGAGTTCCTGCGCCTGCTGGTGGCGTGCTTTTCGCTGCTGCTGTTTTTTTACCTGGCCGGGCAGCTGGTCTCCTGCCTGGTGCTGTTCCAGTCGATGCTCGGGGTGCCACCGGCCTGGGGCATTGCCATCACCTGTGGTGTGTTGCTGGTGTACGTGATGGCCGGGGGGGCCCACGCCGATATCCTTACCGATGGTGTGCAGGGCATGTTGATGCTCCTGCTGGCATTGTTGGTGCTGATCCTGTTTTTTATCGGTTACGGCGTGCCCGGAGGGATGTCGGGGTTGGTCGAAAACCTGCGGGCGCAGGGGCCGGAACTGGTCGAAGTCCTGAATCCCGACTCCGTGCTGGTCAATTCCTGGTGGTCGGTGCTCTGCCTTGCCCTGTCCACAATTCCCCTCGGTTTGCTGCCACACCTCGGCAACAAGCTCTGGGCCCTGCGGCAGGATGCCCAGCGCTCACGCTTCCTGATCTATGCCTTCGCCATGGGGCTTGCGCTGCCAGCCATCGGTCTGGGAGGCCTGCTGGCGCGGGCGATCTTCGGCGACGACCTGTTGACAGCAGCCGGCGGTAGCAACCAGGCCATTCCGGCGCTGTTCATCGAGTTGTTTCCCACCTGGGTCGCGGCCCTGCTCGGCGTGGGTGTGCTGGCGGCGGTGATGTCCACGGCGGATGGCCTGATCATCTCCAGCAGCCAGGTTATCGCCAATGACCTGTACCGCTGCTCCATTGCACGGCGGATACATCGCGACTGGAGCGAGGCTGCCATAGAGGCGAGGACCCTGTCGATCAGCCGCTGGGCGACCCTTGCCACCCTGCTGGTATCCGCGCTGCTGGCCTGGAAATTTCTCTCCATGAACGTGCTGCTGCTGGTCTGGGTCGGACTTGGCGGGATGATGGCCGCGCTGGCCGGCCCGCTGATTCTCGGGGTGCTCTGGCGGCGGACCACGACGGCTGGCGCCATCGCGGGGTTTCTCGGCGGTGCGATCACCTTTGTCCTCCTGCACAGTGGCGCGATTGACCCCCGGTGGTTTCCGCCCGGCGTGGTGCAGGCTGCCGCCGACTGGTTGCAGCGGCAGGCGCCCAACCCCTACGCCTGTGCGGTACTGGGCGAGTCGGTAAGCATTGCCCTCGCGGTGCTGGTGTCTTTGGTCAGCGTGCGTTTGCCCGCTTCCCACCTGGAGGAAGTCTTCGGCCAGCGGGCCTGAGGCAGGGTTGGGATTGTCCTTTTCAAGATATAATGTAAAATGCATTATTTTGGATTGGATGAATTTTCATGGCACATCAACCCCTGGCCGGAAAGCGCGTTATCGAAATGGGCACCATGGTCGCAGCTCCTTTTGCGACCCACATCCTCGCCCAGCTGGGCGCGGAAATTATCAAGGTCGAACCACCCACCGGGGACACCACCCGCGCACTGGTTCGCGGCGGTCCCAGTGGCACGCTTATCGCCTACAGTTACGGTAAGAAAGGCGTCTCCATCAACCTCGCCAGCGATGAGGGGATTGAGGTCTTCTACCGGCTGATCGCCACGGCGGATGTGTTCATCCACAATCTTGCCCCGGCCTCGGCCCGCAAGCTCAAGGTCGCCGCGGAGGACATTGCCAGGATCAATCCCGCATTGATCTACTGTCATATTCGCGGCTATGCCGCCGGGCCCCAGGAAGATGACCTCGCTACCAATCCCGTGGCCGAGGCGGCCACGGGGGTTATGGAGGATCACCGCATCGATGGCCGGCCGAGCCGGCTCGGCCCTTCCTACCACGATCAATTTGCCGGTACTTACGCGGTGATCCGCATCATGTCCGCGCTGATGGGCCCGGAGACGGCGCCGGAGGACCGCTATATCGAAATTGGGCTCTACGAAACCGGCCTGCACCTCGCCTCGCGCGACCTGGCCGGCCTGCAACTCAAGACCCAGTTGCTGGGCCGGGCCGAGAAAGAGGCGGGCGGCGAGTTCGCCATGCCGGGCTACGGGGCTTATGAAAGTGCCGACGGGCGCTGGATATATCTCCTGGTGATCACCGACGCTCATTGGAAAAAGTTGACCCGGGCCCTCGCCATGCCGGAGCAGGACGATCCGGAGCTGGAGCGTCTGCGCGAACGTAAAAAACAACGCGAGCGGGTGGAGACGGCAGTGCGCAATGCAGTGTCCGGCCTGGGATACGACGAGATTACCACTCGCCTGAAAGAGTTCGGTGTGGGGTATACCGAAGTGATGCCGCTGGAGCGGGTGCTCGAAGCGCCGCAGGCGCGACACCCCGGCAAGCTGAGGGAGCTGTCTTTTCGCGGGCTTGATTTCGAGGTCCCGGAATTTCCCGGGCCTGTGTCCGGCCAGGAATTCCTGCCGCCACCGGAGCTCGGTGAGCATACCCTGGATTTACTGCAGGAGCTGGGGTATTCCGGTCAGGACTGCGAAGAGTTGCTCCAGAGCGCGGCGGTCAAGGTCGCTAGCCCGGACGAGTTCAGCTGGGCCAGGGTGCGCAAGCCCGGCTGAGTGCGGGGCCTGGTCAGGCCTCCGCTTGCTCGGGGTTCTTCAGCACGTCCCAGCCAGATTCGATGTGGTTGCGCATCGCCAGCATGGCGGCGGAGGTATCGCGGGCGGTGAACGCGTCGAGGATTTCCTTGTGCTCCTCCACTGCCTGATCCCCGCGTCCCGTGGCGGCGTTGATCAGGTCGAAGGGGTAGCGGGCCCAGAGAATCTGTACGAAGTGCAGGGTGTGCGGCATGTCAGCGATATCATAGAGCCTGCGGTGGAAGCGATAGTTGATGCCCCGGGCGGCGTGGCGGTCGCCGCTGGCGAAGGTCGTCTCGAAATCTTTGGCAAGCGTACGCAGTTCCTTGATGTCCTCGCTCGATACCTTCTCGATTGCCCCCTGTACCAGCCGTGCTTCCAGGATAAGGCGCAGCTGCAGGATCTCACCCGAGGCCTCGGTGTCGAAGGGAACCACCTGTGCGCCCTTGTAGGAGTCGCGGGTGATGTAGCCCTCGGCCTCGAGCATTTTCAATGCTTCGCGCACCGGGGTGATGCTCAGGCCAAGTTGCTCGGCAATCTCTGCCTGTTTCAGGCGCGAGCCGCGGGGGTACGAACCGGAGATGATGTTTTCCCGCAGGTAGTCGGCGACCTGCTCCTCCTTGGTTCTGTAGTCCATCATCAGCGTTTGGCTCCGGCTGTTATCAAATCATGCATTCTAGCGAGGCGTGCCTGTTATCGCTAGAAATTACCCGCCAACAGCAACAAAGACTTGAACCCCGCACATTCAGTGCCGCCAGCAAGCCCCGGACTGCGGCAACTGGCTTGACAAAGGGGGGCGCTCATCGGAGTATAACCGCACAAATCAATATCATGCATAATATATTATATTTCCCTTTCGGCGACTGTAACTCCAGACTCGCCCCGGGAAAGGAGGTAGCGGCAAATATATGAGTTCCCAGGCAGAAGATAGCGTTTACCAGGATTGGGTCGGGCGCGAGGAGGCGGTAACCCAGGTGATTGCCGAGACCGCAGCAGGGGCAATGGCGGCCACCCTCGACCTGCCCGCTGCACCGTCCAGCGGCGACATGCTGCCTCCCGGTTGGCAATGGTTGTATTTCAATCCCGCTGTCCGGCGCAGCGAACTGGGCGTCGATGGCCACCCGGCCAAGGGCGGCTTTTTGCCGCCGGTAGCCTTGCCGCGGCGCATGTGGGCCGGTAGCCGTATCAGCTACGAGCGCCCCCTTTCGATTGGGCTGGAGGCCACCCGGCGCAGCAAAATTCTCAGCGTTGCCAACAAGCAGGGCAAGGCCGGCGCCCTTTGTTTCGTTACCGTGGAGCACACCGTCAGCGACGCCGACGGCGCCTGCATTGTCGAGCAGCAGGATATCGTCTACAAAGAGGCAACTCCGCCCGGCTCGGCTCCCGTTGAGCCCAGGGTTTACGAGGGTGTTGCCGAGTGGACCCGCCGGGTGACTCCAGACACGACCCTGTTGTTCCGCTATTCCGCGTTGACCTTTAACGGCCATCGTATCCACTACGATCTCGACTACACCAGGCAGGAAGAGGGCTATCCGCAGCTGGTTGTTCACGGGCCGCTGACCGCGACCCTGTTGCAGCAGTTCGCACTTGAGCACGGTGAGGGCCGGCGCCTGCAGCAGTTTGATTTCCGTGCGGTTTCCCCACTGTTTGTCGATCGGGCCTTCACCCTGGAAGCGCGGCGCGAGGGCGAAAACACACTGGAAGTCTGGGCACGGGGCCCCGAGGGCCAGTTGGCGATGCAGGCGAGCGCCGTTTTTGCCGGCTGAGCCTGCAGCGCGGCCGGACTATTTTGTGTAACGTGTTTTGTCGGCGCACATAGCCGATCGAGGTATTCCCATGGATAACAATAAGGCAGCCGTACTGGGCTTTGTGGGGCTGGGCGTAATGGGCGGGCCGATGTGCCGCAACCTGGCGCAGAAGCACGCAGGCACGGTGCTGGCTCACGATGTACATCCCGCGGCGTTCGAGATTCTTGAGGGCACTGGTGCGCAGTGGGTCGCGTCCCTCGTTGAACTGGCACAGCAGGCGGATATTGTCTTTCTTTCCCTGCCCGGCGGGCCCCAGGTCGAGGCGGTCTGCCTTGGCGAAGGGGGGCTCTTGTCGGGCGCGCACAAACCCGACATCGTGGTAGACCTCAGTACCACGACCCGCCAGGCCGCATGCAATGTCGCCAGCGGGCTGGCCGAGGCCGGGGTGCTTTTTGCCGACGCACCGGTGGCGCGCACCCGCGAAGCGGCGCAACGCGGTGAGCTCAGCATTATGGTCGGTGCTACACCGGCCCTGTTTGCACAACTGGAGCCACTGCTCCGCTATATCGGTACTGATCTCACTCACTGCGGTGATGTCGGCTGCGGCCAGGTGGTGAAACTGGCGAACAACGCCCTGGTGTTCGAGAACACCCTGGCACTGGCAGAGATGATGGTGGTCGCGGAGCGGGCCGGTGTCGACCCCGCGCTGCTGCTGGAGGGCGTGTCCAAGGGCTCGGGCGACAGCTTCGCGCTGCGCAACCACGGCCCGAAATCCCTGGTGCCCAGGGAGTTTCCCGAGAAGGCCTTCCCCCCGGAATATGCCGTCAAGGACCTGAGTTATGTCCTCGAGCTCGCGGAGCAGGTCGGGGTGTCAGCGCGCGTGGCAAAACTGGCCCAGAGCTACTACGACACCACGGCGAAAAACGGTTGGTCGGGACGTTATTTCCCCTCGGTCATCGAAGTGATCGATCGCGATATTCCGCTGGAATGACTGCGCAACAACGATGTCTCTCAAACAGCAATAATTACTCCGGATGACAACTGATGACCAAGCAATTCGAGCTCAAGGGCAGGCTGCTCAACACGGAACTTGAATTCCCCGAAGGGCCGATCGCACTCGCCGATGGCAGTGTGCTGGTCGTGGAAATCAAGGGCGGCCGGCTCACGCGGGTGGACCCCGACGGCCGCAAAACGGTCGTGGCCGAACTCGGCGGTGGCCCCAATGGCGCGGCTATTGGCCCCGATGGGCACTGCTATGTGTGCAATAACGGCGGTTTTGCCTGGCGTACAGACGATGGTTATTCCCGACCCACCGGTATCCCGGAGGGCTATGCAGGCGGATCAATCCAGAAGGTCAACCTGGAGACTGGCGCCGTCCAGGTTCTCTATGCCGGCTTCGAGGGCGAGTTGCTGCACGGTCCCAACGATATCGTGTTTGATGACCACGGCGGTTTCTGGTTTACCGACTTTGGCAAGAAACTCCCCGACTGCCTGAAGCACGGCTCGCTCTATTACGCAGCTGCAGACGGCAGCAGCATTCAGCGGGTGGCCTACCACCTGCTGACTCCCAACGGCGTGGGCCTGTCGCCAGACGGCAACACGGTGTACGTCTCCGAGACGGAAACCAGCCGCCTCTGGCAGTACCCGCTCACTGGCCCGGGGAAAGCAGAACTGGAGGAGTGGCCGTCGCCGAATGGAGGGCGACTGGTACACGGATTACCCGGCTACCAGCGTTTCGATTCGCTGGCGGTGGAAGAGGCCGGCAACATTTGTGTCGCGACCTTGGTAGAGGGGGGGATCAGCGTGTTCTCGCCCGCCGGGGAATTGCTCGAGTTTCACCGCGCGCCGGAGGGCTATTGCACCAACATCTGCTTCGGCGGGCCGGATCGGAAGACTGCTTATATCACGCTGTCGGGCTACGGCCAGCTATTGGCGGTGGATTGGCCACGGCCCGGCCTGGCGCTGGCCTACTAGGCAGCGGAGCGAATTACCGGCGAGAAGAGCCGTCTGTTGCGTTGACGGTGAAATAAATATAATGCATTATGCATTCACAGATCAATCATGTCTGGTGTCCACGCCCAGGCGACCGGCGCTGCCAAAAAGACAGGATCAGGACAGCACCCGGTGAAGCGGACGCCCTGACAGGCCGCGCCCCCGCGGCGTTTGCCAATTTCCCATTCACGATTTGTCACTTAACGGAGAGATACAGTGAGCGAAGCAGCAGAGCAAAGTAACGTCGGCGGCGCACCCGCCGAGGGCAAGATTACCGACGAAGCCATTGCCAAGGCGAAGGCCATGATCGGCCTGCAACTGCGCCCGGAAGGCCCCTACCTGCAGGACGCGACCGCAGACACCCTGCGCAACTGGTGCAACGGCATCGGTGACCTGAATCCGCTTTACCGGGACCCCGGCTATGGCCCCGGCAGTCGCTATGGCACCATGATCGCCCACCCCAACTTTCCGATGGCCTTTGGCTGGCTCGGGCGCACCCGTTGGGGTCTGTCCGGCGTGCACGGTTTCTACGCCGGCAACGACTGGGAACTCTTCCGCCACATCCGCCCCGGCGACCGTATTACCGCCATCGAACGTGTCGTCGGCGTGGAAGAAAAGCAAAGCAAGTTTTCCGGGCGCCTTGTACTGCAGTACGTGGAAGCCTGCTATTACAACCAGCGCAGCGAGTTGGTTGCCAGGGCGCTGGGCACCTGTACCCGTCATGAGCGCAAGGCGGCGCGCGACACCGGCAAGTACAAGGAAATCGAAACCCACCAGTACACCAACGAAGAGCACGATCGCATCGACCAGATGGTGCTGGACGAGGTGAAGAATATCCGCGGTGAGCACACTCGCTATTGGGAGGATGTGCAGGAGGGCGAGGAACTGCCGACAATCGCCCGCGGCCCACTGTCGCTGATGGATACCATGGGCTTCCTCGTCGGCTGCGGCCGCGGCCACACTCACGGCGTGGTGTTGCAGAACGCCGTCAAGCACCCGGGTCACTTCTTCCGCAACCCGGAGGCCGGCGGCGGCGTGGAGTACACCGGTATCGGCCACCACCGCGAATCCACGGCGAAGGACGTGGGTGTGCCGGGCACCTATGACTACGGTCCCCAGCGCTCTGCGTGGATGTGCTCCCTGGTGACCAACTGGATGGGCGATGCAGGTGTGCTCAAGCGTATTCGTACCCAGATGCGTCGCTTCAACATCATGGGAGACACCACCTTCTGCAAGGGCAAGGTGATCAAGAAATACGTCAAGGACCAGACGCCGCTGGTGGATATCGAAATCGCCGCTGAAAACCAGCGTGGTGAAGTGACCACACCGGGGCTGGCTACTGTTGCGCTGCCTTCCCGCGATGTCAGCCTGCCGGCGTTCCTCGACGGCTCCGGCTGCGACCTCGAACTGCCGATCATCCGTTGATACGCAGGGCGGTTTAGGATGCGGGACACAGATGCGCCGCCGGGCAACCTGCCGCTGGCAGGCTGCCGCGTTATTGAAATTTCCCGCGGCGTGGCCGCGGCCTATGCCGGGCGCCTCCTCGCCACGATGGGGGCCGAGGTCATCATGCTCGAACCCAGCGAAGGTTCACCCCTGCGCAGGACGCCACCCCTGCTCGATGGCGACAGCGGAGCAAGTGCGCTGTTCGCCTATCTGGCGGTGGGCAAGCATAGCGCTGTTTGTGACCTGGGAAGCGAGGACGGTGCTGTGTTATTGCAGCAAATGCTCTCGTCTGCGGACATCCTGATAGACGATACCCCATTGGCTAGCAGGCCTGGCTTCGGCACTGAGGAAAACACGGTAGCCGAAGCCTACCCCGAACTGATCCATGTGAGTGTGCTGCCGTTCGGGGCAAGCGGTTGCAAGGCCAGTTGGGATGCCGAGGAAGTCAATCTCGTGCATGCCTCCGGCGAAGGTTTCCTGCTGCCCAATGGCTATTCCCATGAATTGTTCCCCGAGCGGGCACCCCTGAAGATGTACGGCCATTTCGCCGAGTACCAGGGCGGCGTGGCAGCTGCGATATCCGCATTGTCGGCGCTCTGGTGTGTCGCGCAGACGGGCGGCCAGTACATCGATGTTTCCTGCCAGGATGCGATGCTGCTGTGTGGCGCCTTCGCCCTGCAGCGGCTCGGCGACGGTTCCCTCGAGCATCGCGCGACGAGGAAGTTTCGCTACGGTGGCGTATTCGAAACCGCGAATGGCTATGTCGAATTGCTGACCCTGGAAGATCGCCAGTGGCAGGGGCTGGTGAAATTGCTGGGCGAACCCGGCTGGGCGCAGGAGGAAGCCCTGCAGGATCCCCTGGAACGGAGCCGCCGCGGCGACGAGATCAATCACCATATCCGCGAGTGGATGGCGCAGCGCAAGGTCGAGGACATCGTGGCGGCGGCCCAGCAATTGGGCGTGCCGGCGGCCAAATACAGGACACCGGAGGATGTGTTGCACGGTGCGCACGAAGCTTCGCGTGGATTGTTCGAGGCTACGGAACTCGCCGATGGCCGGCGAGCTGAAATACTTGTCGCGCCCTATCAGTTCGCTACGTCGCCGCTGCATTTCCAATCCGGCGTACCAGCGCTGGGCAGTTTCGGAGACGCCGGGACTTTGCAGGGAGCGCGGGCATGAGTTCAATGAAGTTACCGCTCGCAGGCATTCGTGTAGCCGATTTCACCATTCATGCGGCAGGCCCCTTCGGCACACATATCCTGTCGCAACTCGGTGCCGAGTGTATCAAGATCGAAAGCAAGACCCGGCCGGATGCCTTTCGCAAACCCCATGCGGTATATGGCCGGATGACTGCGGCGACCTTTGACCAGGTATCGTCGAATAAACTCTCCGTACGCCTGAATCTGAAAAAGCCGGAAGCGGTGGAAATCGCCAAGCGGATTGTCGCGGTTTCCGACGTCGCTGCCGAGAGTTTTCGCCCCGGAGTGCTCAAACGGCTGGGCCTTGGCTTTGACGAACTGGTCCGGGTGCGTCCCGATCTTCTGATGCTGTCACTGTCTTCGTCCGGGCAATCCGGCCCCGATTCACATTTCGCCGGCTACGCGCCACTGTTCGGCGCCTGGGGTGGCCTGGGCTGGATGAGCGGCTATCCCGATGGGCCGCCGGTAGAGATCCGCCACGTGATGGACCACACTACGGGCTACCACGCCGCACTCGCCATAATTGCCGGTTTGTACCAGCGCCGCCGCACGGGCGAGGCGCAATACATTGATCTGGCTGCACGCGAAGTTTCCTCCGCGCTGATTGGCGATGCGCTGGTCATGGCCAGCTTTGGCAAGAGCGCCGAGCGTCCGGGGAACGGAGATATTGCCATGGCGCCCCACGGTGTCTATGCGACGAGCCGGGCGGATCGCTGGCTGAGTATTGCAATCCGCAATGACGCGGAGTGGCAGCAACTGCTGGACGTGATGGGGGTCGCCCGGGACAGCATCAGTCCTGAATTCGCGACGGCCTCCGGCCGGCGTGAGAATCGCGAGTTCCTCGATGCCCGGATGAGCGAGTGGTTAAGCCGTTTTGATGCGGATACGCTTGCCCGCCAACTACAGGCAGCAGGGGTCTGTGCGCACGTGTCATTCAGTATGCAGGATATCGCCGATGACAGGCACTTGCACGAGCGAGGCTCCCTGGTCGAGGTCGAGGACCCCAGCGTGGAACAGCGATTCGCGGTGGGTTCCCCGGCGCGTTACGGCAAGACCGATGCCGTGGGTATCCATCGCGGCACACCGGACCTGGGCCAGGACGAAGACTATGTCTTCGGTGAATTGCTGGGGATGGGTCGTGAACAAAGGGTGGACCTTGAGAACAGGGAGATCATTTTCTAGACTCCCCGGATTCCACCAGAACAAACAGTCACGCAGGCGAAAAGCATGAGTAATTCCATCTACCTCGTTCTGGACATGATGAACGATCTCGTTCATCCCGATGGTCCCAACGGTAACGGGCCCTACGGCGAGCAGTCCAGGGCGCGCAATATCGTGGCAAACACCCGTGTCGCGATCGACAGGGCGCGCGATGCCGGCATCCCCGTTGGATTTGTGCGGGTCGGGTTTTCCCCCGACTACCGCGAATGCCCGCCAACTTCACCGATTTTTTCCGCTGCGCGCAGCAACGGGATCTTCAAGCTCGGCGATTGGGGGACGGAGACCCATCCCGACCTCGGACAGCGCGATGAGGACTTTGACATCGTAAAGCACCGTGTGAGCCCGTTCTACGCTACCAGCCTGGAGGCTATCCTTAGCGCCAGGGATATCCGGAGAATCTACTGTTCGGGTATTTCCACCAATGCCGTGGTTCAGGCCATGGTACGTGAGGGTCACGATCGGGATTATGCAATGATCGTGCTGGAAGACTGCTGCTGCGGCCTGACCACGGAAGAGCACGACATTGCCATGGCCAGCCTCCAGCGATTCTGCTCGGTAAGCACTTCCACCGCCGTCGAGTTCGCATAGAGAATGCAATCGATAGCGCGCAGTTTACTGTTTGTCCCCGGCGACCGCCCGGAGCGGTTCGAAAAGGCCGTCGCGGCGGGAGCCCATGAGCTGGTAATCGATCTCGAAGATGCCGTGGCACTCGATAACAAGGCACTGGCGCGGCAGGCTACGGCTGAATGGCTGAGCCTGGGTGTGCCGACGACAGTGCGGATCAACGGCATGGAGAGCGAGTGGTTTACAGCCGATCTCGACATGCTGGCGCAATTCCCCGCGGCCGCGGTGATGCTGCCGAAAGCGGAGGCAGAGAGTGTACGGCATGTCGCCAGCATGTTTGCCGGCCGGCCCCTTATTGCCCTGGTCGAAACAGTGCGAGGAGTGATGACTCTGCGCGACATCGTCGCTGCAGGCCAGCTCACTCGCCTGGCTTTTGGCAGTGTGGATTTCAGCCTCGAGAGCGGCATTGACGATGACGCCGATGCGCTTACTTCTGTACGCAACCAGATCGTCCTCGAGTCCTGTCTTGCCGGCTTGCTGCCGCCTGTCGATGGCATCTGCATGGAATTCAATGAAGCGCAGGTGATAAAACAGCAGGCACTACGCTCAAGAGTTCTGGGCTTTGGCGGGAAGCTTTGCATTCACCCGCGGCAGGTAGAGCCGGTGAATTCAGCGTTCGCGCCGTCAGGCGAGGAAATTGAATGGGCCAGGCGCGTGGTCCTGGCAGTAGAGTCGAGCAATGGCGGTGCTACCGCAGTCGACGGAAAAATGATCGACAAGCCGGTTCTGGCGAAAGCCGAGCAGATTATCGCGGACAGCCTGACCCAGACGAAATAATACGCGGCGCTGGCAGTTTGGGCCGGGGCCGGTTTTCTCGCGTAGCGGGCAAAAAACCGGTGAAGTTGTCATCGTACAGCCGGTTTTACCAGCCGGTTAGCTGTAGCAAATTGAGTAATTCGTCAGTATATTAGCGTCACTTGAGCCACAGGCTTGTCAGCGCCGTGCCTACGGTAGCGGACAGGCTTTTATGCTAAAAACAATCGATGGAGCAACCCCCCGTATGTTCAGCCATATCGTCCTCGGCGCCGACGACATAGCCGCCGCAAAGAAGTTCTACGACGCAGCCCTCACCCCGCTTGGTCACGGCCCCGGTGCGGAAACTCCGGATGGCGCGCGCGTCATCTACCAGGCCGCGAGCGGAATCCTGATGATCACCAAACCCCTGAACGGTGAGCCGGCGACATTCGCCAACGGCGGTACCATCGGCCTGAGCGCGCCTGATTCGGATGCGGTGGATAAATTCCACGCAGCGGGCATTGCGGCGGGCGGGGTCGATGAAGGTGCGCCAGGCCCTCGTGAGGCCATCCCCGGCAGCTATGCCGCCTACCTGCGCGATCCGACCGGGAACAAAATCGTCGCCTGGTGCATCAAGGCTGGTTGAATCCCGGCATCGGCCTGCAGGCAAGGGCAGGTAGAGGAGCGCTGACAGGCCAGGCCCAGCGAATGGGCCGGGTACAGAAGAGCCTCATTTTTCGAACCCGCCCGGTTGTCGGGCGGGGAGGCCGCCTGCCGGCCAGGGGGCCGTGTGAGAGCGGCTTCTAACCCTCGCCCCCTCGTCAACGCGCCTCTAGCTTGAGCTACTCCCCCCGTACAAGATGAATCTTTGAAAATTGGAATCACGATATGAAAACGCTTCTGCACGCGATTGCGTTCGCTACAGTTTTTGTCACCCTGGGCTGCAGCGCGGCAATCTCTTCCGATGGCAATTCCCGCGTGCTGCCGCTCGAGGGAGGGCGCAACTTTCGTGATGCGGGCGGCTATACGGTAGATGAATCTACACGCGTGCAATGGGGGAAACTCTATCGCTCGGGAACGCTTTACGCGTTAACGGACAACGACTTTGCCTTGCTTTCCAAGAGAAAAATATCCTTTATTGCCGACCTGCGTACCAACGAGGAACGTGCGGCGGAGCCGACGATGTGGCGAGCTGGAGAGGCGGAAATAGCCAGTTGGACGTATTCCCAGGCGGATATGCTTGAAGCCATGGTCAAGGTGTTCTCGAAGAAGGACTTGACCCGGGAAGATGTCGAGAACGTGATGATCCAGCAGTACCGCAACCTGCCTGGCGAGCAGGCATCGCACTATGGTGTAATCTTCGATGAAATCGCAAAAGGTAACCTGCCTTTGCTGGTGCACTGTTCTGCCGGGAAGGATCGAACCGGACTGGGAATTGCGCTGGTTTTGACCGCGTTGGGTGTGCCGCGAGATGTAATCCTGAAAGACTATGCGATGTCCGACAAACATCAGCAGATTCCGGTGCTGGAAGGGAAAGACTACCAGTTCGATGAGGACAGCTCACAATCCATGATGCGGTCCATGCCCAGCGCGATTACCGCGCCCCTGCTGGCGTCCAACCCGGCGTACCTGAGCGCTGCGTTTACGGCTATCGAGGAAAATTATGGCTCGGTGATGACCTATATCCGGGATGAGTTGCAGGTTACTGAGGAAGAGATGAGGCGGGTACGTGCCAATCTCCTCGAGCCGATACCCGCAGATTAGCTGCAGCGGGTTCCGTGCTCAGCACACCAGGGGAAAAGGGCACTGTTCGAGTAGCGCGTTAGTCAAGTGAGCTGGAAACAGGTGATAGCAGATGAAATCAGGTGTTCATGACACAGAGGTGGCGCAGGCACTGGTAGAGCTGGAGGAACTGGGTGAGAACCACTTCCGGAACTGCTACAACCAGGACAGCCAGGTCGGGATGATGTTTGGCGGCCAGTTATTGGCACAGGGGCTGGCGGCCGCGCAGAAGACTGTTGCGTCATGGCGTGTCCATAACTGTAACGCCTATTTCCCCAGTGCGGGAAGCTCCAGAGAGCCGGTCGAATATTACGTTGAAGTGGTGCGTAATGGCTCTCGTTATGCCAATCGTCGAGTCACGGGTATGCAGGGCAGCAAGGTCATCCTCGACATGCTGTGCGCATTCACCGCGGAAGGGCCGGGGCTGGAACACCAGCTTACCCAGCCTCCGGCGGTGCCGCGCCCGGAGGATCTGCTTGCTGAAAGTGAATTTGTAAGGTCTAACTCAGAGCAATTGCCAGAAATTGCAGTGACGGCGCTCTCGTTGCCTTTTCCGGTAGAAATACGGGTAGTCGATGCCGAGAAAATGTACCTCGAGGGTAGCTTGCAAACGAGCAGAAATTACTGGTTCCGCATGCCCTCGGCTGCCCGCTTGTCCACGCCTGCCGAGCACAATTGTATGCTGGCGTTTCTGGCGGATTACAGGCTGGGCGGGGTCGCGTTGGCACCGCATCTCTCTCCGGTCGAGATTGAGCGCATGATTGTAATGACGCTCAATCACAGCATGTGGTTTCATCAATCGGCGAATGCCCACGAGTGGCTGTTGTACACCACCGATACACCCTGGGCTGGCCATGGCCGAGGCCTGGCGCGCGGGGCAATCTATAACCAGAAAGGCGAGTTGATCATCACCGCGGTCCAGGAATTGATGGTCGGGGTTCGCGACCCCTCGTAAACCTTGTGATTCGGATGCCTGGTCCCGGGTACGCTGGAGCGCTCCTGCGCTGCAGGGGGCGAACCGGTAATTCCAGCCGAGGGCTGCAATCCACTCGTCAGTCGTGCGAGTAGAGATTGATAATTTCCGACACCCGCTTGGCAGCGCTCGTGGTGACTTGTGGCTGTATGAGCGACATGGATCCGCGAATGAGTTCACTGTGGAACCGCTTGCTGGACAGGAAGTCCCGCGCCCAGAGTATCGCCGTGCCCCAGGTGAGTGAGATGAGTGATCGCGAGTAAAACTCGACATCAGTTCCGCGTTTCAGCTGCTTCATTTCGAGCATCTCGATCAATGAGGTTTTTCTCGCCTCGATCGCATTGACCAGAAATACCTCGTTGGCGGGCGAGTCCTTGTCGGCACGTAAAAATAGCTTGGCGACGGCCAGCCCGGTATCGGCATCACGCACAAAAAAATTGGCGATGGATTCGAGTCGGTGGATGAAGCGTTCGATGCCGGGTTCGTATTTGTCTTCCTCGATACCCAGGCTGCGAATGTTTTCCGCTACGGCGTAGAGAATAAGGTGTTCCTTGCTCTGATAAATTTCGTACAGGGTGCTTGGCGATACGTTGGCTTGTTCCGCCACCTTGCGCATGCTCACGCCTTCATACCCATCCTCTGCGAGTTGTACTCTGACCGACTCCAGGATGGCGTCACGTCGGGCCTGTTGGCGCGGTGTCAGGGATTTTGCACTTTCGGCCAAATTTTCCTCCAGTGGAAAGTAACGCTTAATTTTCCAGATTATTGCCGCTTTCAATAGACCTCGGGCCAGACCGGGTGGGGATGGAAGCTCCGTTTTCAGTATAAACCGGGTACAAGGTCTCACCAATAGGGCCCGCGGTGGGCTGCGCTCCGGCTCCCGGCTATGCGCGTATTGTAAACATAATCATAACGTGTTACGAATATATTCGAAGACTGAGTTGTCGAGGATGTGTCGGAAGAAGCAGACTCGATTGCACGAATTATTTTAAAGGGAGGCATTTCATGTCTTTGACGAGCTTTGTTCCCACGCCCGAACTGGAGTCCTACCGCGAAACTTTCGCCGAACACTTCAAAATTGACCGTCGAGAGGATGGGGTCGTGACCATGCGCCTCCACACCCAGGACGGTCCTTACCAACTCAGCGTGGAGAGCCATCGGGCTATAGGCCAGGCGCTGAAAGTGGTGGGGGCGGACCCCAGGAACGAACTCATGATCTTTACCGGTACGGGTGCCGCATTTCTCGCCGGAATCGACCCGGACGGATTCGCACTGGAAGAGCAGGACCTGGAATACTGGGCTTATGAATATGCCTACAAGGATGGCCGGATCAACGTCAGCGCGCTCGTCAACGATTTCGAGATCCCGACCATCGGGGTGTTGAACGGGCCCGGTGCGCACACTGAAATGGCGCTTATGTGTGACATCACAATCTGTAGTGATGATGCAATCATATGGGATCCCCACTACGCCATCGGCTCCGTTCCCGGCGATGGCATTCACAGCTGCTTTATTGAAATTCTGGGCGTAAAGCGAGCGGCCTACGCCCTGCTCACGAGCCAGGTTATCGACGCGCAGAAAGCCCTGGAATTCGGCATGGTCAATGAAGTTGTTCCCCGGGAGAAGCTCATGGATCGCGCCTATGAAATCGCCGATATGGTGATGAAGCAAAAGCGCGTGATCCGCCGTTTATCCTCGCAGATAGTGCGCAGGCCGTGGAAGCAGCGTGTCGCCGATGATCTCGATGGTGGCTTTGGAATGCAGATGTTTGGCCACCTTGCCAAGAAGGATTTTGTTCACTCGAAAACCAGGGTCAGTGACGTGGCCGACTCATTCGGTGTCGATGTCGGCGAGTGAGTCTCGCGCACCCCCAGGCCTGTCGGCTTGCCGGATCTCTGCGCGTTCTGGGTGATGGCCTGCGCCGGCTCCCTTCGACATATTCCGCCGGCGAGAGGAATCCCGCCGGTCGCTTTTCTCCTCGCAACGCCCCTGCAGGGGTTGTTGCTGCCGCCGTTCCGGCGGACTGACCCTCGCAACCCGCCAGATATTGTGCCTTACCTGGATCGGCTCTTGCTGTTCCTGGTCCGGGTCGTCGCCGATCTGTCGGCCCGGATTCGCCTGCCTTGGGAGGCTCCGGGTGCCGCCTGAATTTTTTATCATAACGTGTTGCGAATATAATCGTAACGAGTTACGATAATTTCACTTCGTAAATCGCATATAAGTATAAGTAGGTGTTTTTATGAACTATAAAGGCTCAGCGGCGTGGCTGTTTTACCTGCCCATCGCGATTGGCGCCTCCTCAGCCGAGGGGCCGGCGACAATGTACCTGGAAGAAGTGATTGTCACCGCCCAGATGAGGACCCAGTCGATACAGGATGTGCCGATCTCCATTTCCTCGATCAGTGGCGACATGATGGAGTCGCGGCAGCTCTTCACGTTTGAAAACCTTGCTCCCGACCTGCCAAATGTCGAGTTCATTTCCAGCCCGGGGCTGGACAAGGCGCTGGGGATTCGCGGCCTGTTCACGGCCACCGGCAACCCGGCCTTCGAACAATCGGTAGGCGTCTTCGCGGACGGGGTATACGTCTCGCGTGGCAGGCTCTACAACCTTTCGTTCATCGATGTGGAGCGGATCGAAGTCCTGCGTGGGCCCCAGGGGGTTCTCAATGGCAAGAACGCCATTGCCGGGGCGATCAACATACACTCGCGAGAACCCACGAGTGAGCTTGAGGCGGGCCTGATCGCCAGCTACGAGTTCGAGAACGAGGGTTACTCGGGGCAGGCCTGGGTTTCCGGCCCGATGACGGACAACCTGGCGGGCCGCGCAGTGGTCAAGTACCAGAAAACTGGCGGCTACCTGGATTTTCCGCGCACTGGTCGAGACGACCAGAACGAGTCGGAGTACAAGAGTTTCAAAGGCAGCCTGATGTACGAGCCGGCAGACGACATGTCGCTGTTGCTGCGCTACTACCGCCAGGAAGCCAGGCAGTTCGGTACGGAGTTCGGCCCCTATCTCTTCCAGGATAGCGTGGCGGACGGCCTGGTAGCCGAGTACACGATGGCCGACCCGAACTTCGATTTCGTTACCAATGATGTCATCTCCAACGGCAAGCTTCTCAAGGTGGATGCTGCCGGTAATGTGTCGGTTAGCAACGAGAGACCGGAAGCGGGAACCGATGCGGACATGCTGTCGGCGATATTTGATTGGGAGTTTGCCAACGGCAGCCAGTTCAGCAGTATCACCGGCTACCTCACCTACTCGAGTTACGGCCTGCTGACCCAGGCCTTTCGCCCTGAAGACTTCATCGTCTCGGGCGACGACGACGAAGACGAGAGCTTTGACCAGTTCACACAGGAATTCCGTTACATCTCCCCGGGTGGCGAGACCATCGACTACCTGTTCGGAATGTACCTGCTGTCTTCCGAGCTGGATATCGGCAAGAACGACTCGGTGATCAGTGCTGCGGGTCTGGGGCTGCCGAGCGAGTGGAATTTCCTTCCCATCGACGACTTCTCGCAGGAGACACAATCGATTTCCGTGTTCGGGCAGGCGACCTGGAATATGACTGAGCGGCTGCGCGCGTCACTCGGCCTCAGGTATACCGAGGAAAGCAAAGAGGCAGACGCTTCACTGCGTCTGCTGTCCACCGATCGCACACAGGTCGTGGGCGGCCAGCCGCCCGGTAGTCCGGGCTTCAACCCGATAGCAGATATTTTCGCCACCAACTGGGCCAACGCCAGCGACCGTGACGAGGAAACTCTCGACCCATCGCTGGTATTCCAGTGGGATGTAAGCGACGCGGGCATGCTATATGCCAGCTGGACGCGGGCAACCAAGGCCGGTGGTTTCAACGCGGGCGACCTCGATGGCCTCAGCTTTGAATACGATAACGAGCAGGCTACCAGCGTCGAAGTGGGGGCCAAGCTGTCGTTCCTGAACAATCAACTGCAGTGGAACCTGGCGGTCTTCTCGACGGAGTATCTCGATCTGCAGGTAAGTGCCTGGGACGCTACCGAGAACAGCTTCATAACCAACAACGCCGCAGAGGCCACGGTAGAAGGCTTCGAGTCAGACCTTGTATATGCGCTGAACGCCGACTGGAAGCTGGGTGCGGCAGTGGGCTACCTGGATGCCACGTACGATGACTACCCGGGGGCGAGTTGTTCGGTCGGTGAGAGTCGCGAGGCCGATTGTGACGACGCAAATACACGCAATGCCGCGGGTGATGAGCTGCGGCAGGCGCCCGAGTGGACGGCGAATGCATTTGTCGAGTACGTGCACAACCTCTCGGGTGGCCTTGCCTTCGGGCTCCGCTTGACGGCCAATTATTCCGACTCCTACTACTTGTCGATTACCAACGATCCCTACCTGCGGCTGGACTCCTATACGAAGACCGACGCGCTGGTATGGATCGGGTCTGATGACGAGACCTGGAAAGTCTCATTGCTGGGGAAGAACCTGTCGGATGAGCGGGTGCCATTTTTTGCCAATAGCACCCCGCTGATTGACGAGGCCTATTTCTCGTCCGTACAGCCTGGCAGGGAACTGTTCCTGGAATTCTCCTACCGCATGTAGGTGTAGGCTCGGGCGCGACACGCTCGGGCCCGGTGCGCTGGATTCAGCTGGCCGGGTATCTGCGATTACTGCAGTAGATGACAAATTCAATCAAGTGATCCTTGGAGCATATTCATGAAAGTCACATTTTTAGGTTTGGGAAATATGGGCTCGGGAATGGCAGGCAATATTCTTGCAGCCGGCCACGATCTTGTCGTCTGGAACCGCACTGCGAGCAAGGCGGAGGCACTTGCGGCCAATGGCGCCAGGGTCGCGTCCAGTGTCGGCGAGGCAGTAAAGGACGCAGAAGTGGTGGTGAGCTGCCTGATGGACGACGCCTCGGTAGAGGAAAATGTGCAGGGCGATGGCGGTGTGATCGCCAACATGCCGCCGGGTGCCACCCATGTCTGTGTCACCACCATCTCCCCGGGGCTGGCTGACCAGCTGCTGATTGCGCACAGGGCCGCGGGGGTCGAATTTGTCGCATGCCCGGTCCTGGGGCGTCCGGACGCCGCGGCAGAGGGCTCACTGATTGCACTTACAGCCGGGTCCGAAGCCGGCCTGGAAGCGGCGAAGCCCGTGGTGGAGGCGTTTACCAGTATGGCTCTCCCGGTCGGGTCGCTCCCCAGTCACGCGGCAACGATGAAACTCTGCCTCAACTATGCCGTGATCTCCAGTATCGAACTGATGGGTGAAATTTACGCCTGCTGTGAAAAGGCCGGCCTGAAACTGGAAGAGGTCGAGGGCTTCTTCAAGGTGATATACGGCTTTCCGGTCTTGCACATGTACGCGGAGAAACTGCGCAAGAGAGAGTTCCAGGATGGCGGTTTCCGCATGACGGGAGGCCTGAAGGACGTGAAGCTCATGCTCGACATGGCGGAGCGCTTTGGTACCCATTTCGATATCGGCGAGATTATCGAGGGAAAAATGTATGAAGCGATCGGGGCGGGTTATGAAGCTCTCGATTGGAGCGCGATATATGAAATTACCCGGTCGAGGGCAAACCTCGACCAGGAATAACGACCTTACTGTGTCCTGTTGAAGTACCGCTCTCTAGAGGAGAAATAATTGTGAGTGAGATCAAGGGTGGCGAGTTGTTGTTGAGATCTCTCGCCATGGAAGACATCGAACACGTTCATGCCATCACCGATGGAACCTATATGTCTTTCCTTGAGCCACTGGAACGGCTCGGGGAAGAACTGGGCGTACGCCTCGTCGTCCCTCGGCACGAAGCCGCAGCGGCGCACCTGTGCGACGGTTACACACGTGCTACCGGCAAACCTGCCGTTGTTATGGCGTGTGCCGGCCCGGGAGCCGCGAACCTGCTTTCCGGCATGATTTGTGCCGAAGCCGAGGGCAGCCCGGTGGTGGCCATCACGACAACCCGGCGCAGCGATATTGGCGACTCCTATGCCCACGAGGCCGCCATGCAGGTCGGAGACCAACTGGGATACTTCAAGGCCGCGGTGAAATGGAGTGGCAAGGTCGACCACTGGAAGAAAATTCCAGCCATGGTGCGCCACGCGTTTCGCGTCGCCCTGAGTGGCAGGCCTGGACCGGTGCACCTGTTGATACCCCAGGATGTGCTGGACGGGTATGGGGCTCTCGAGTCTGTCGAGCTGATAGAGCCAGCTCGCTACCGTACCAGTGCAATGTTCCGGCAGACAGCAGCGCCCGACAGTATCGAGCGGGCCGCCAAAATGCTGGCAGAGGCAAAACTGGTCGCCATTCGAGTCGGCAATGGCTGTGAGCGAGCCGAGGCCGGCGCAGAAGTCCGCGAGCTGGCCGAGTACCTCGGAATGCCCATTACCAAAACCGGACGCGGCGCCGCGGTGGTGCCATGCTGTCATCACCTTGCGCTCCACACGCTCTCGCCCGCGGCCTTCCTGGCCAATACGGAGGCCGACGTATTGCTCGTGGTCGGTACCCGAATGGGTGAGCTCAGCAACTTCGGAAAGCCGCCGCTGTGGGGTGACCCGGCATCATCGAAGACGATTCAAATTGATTCCGAACCGAACAATATTGGCCTGAACCGACCGGTTGATATCGGGCTGGTCGGTGACGCCAGGGCGGTACTCCGGCAACTGATCAGTGCAGTCGGGGAACTGACCGGCCCGCGTGCACCGCACGAAAAAATCGAGGGCTATAAAGCCATCGAGGCGCAATGGCGCCAGGGCCTTGATGATGTGGCCGACCAGATGCAGGACCCGATGTGCGTGGGCGCGGCGGTCAGGGAGTGCAACCGCTTTTTTGGCGAGGATGCCATTTTCTCCCTGGATGGAGGCAACACCAATTGGTGGGGCATACAGTATGCCAACGCGCGGCGTGAGCGATCCGTACTGCAGTCTTCCAACTACGGACACCTCGGCACGGGATTGCCTTACGCACTGGGCGCCAAGCTAGCCTTTCCGGAACGACCTGTGTGTTGTGTCACCGGCGACAGCGCATTCAGCTTCAATATCCAGGAGATCGAAACTGCTGTGCGCGAAAACCTCCCGGTCGTTTGCGTCGTTATGGTGGATGGCGCCTGGGGTATGGAAAAGACTGCGCAGCGCAGAACCTGGGGCAGGGAAGCACCCTGGTTCAAGGTTTTCAATGCGGAGGAGATTCGCTACGACAAGGTGTGCGAGTCGATGGGTGGCCACGGTGAATTTGTAAGCAGTGCGGCGGAGATGAAGCCGGCGCTCGAGCGTTCAGTGGCCTCCGGCAAGGTATCGGTCATTCACTGTGTGATCGACCCGGAGTCCAACGTCTGGCCGCCAGGCATCGAAGCCTGGAATGCACTCAGGGGCGGAAAGGTGGCCGAGTGGCTCTCCGGCGAAGCGTAGGGAGTGCGCATTACGCGGGGCGCTCGTCACCTGTCCTTCCAGGGCGGCCACGGCGGAGTATGCGATGACCCTTGTACTGCGCAACCAGAACCGCCTGAACGGTGCATGGTCTGACGCCGCGAGCGCCCGCGACTACAGCATACGCAACCCGGCAGACCTGCGGGAAGTGGTGCACCGCTATCCCTTGTCCAGCGAGCGGGAGGCACTGCTTGCCGTCGAGGCTGCGGCGAGTGCCCTGGGTCGCTGGCGCAAGGTGCCAGTAGCGGAGAAGTCCGCGATCTTCCGTCGCGCGGCGCGCCTGATCGGCGAGAATCGCGAGCAGATTGCGCTATTGATTACCCGGGAAAACGGCAAGCTGTTTACCGAGTCATTGACCGAAATCGATAGCACCATCGCCGAGCTGGAATTTCAGGTGGGTGAGGGGGAGCGGCAATACGGAAGGGCTAACCAGTCCCACAAGGGAGGCGCCTGGGGAGTCAGCAGGTTGGAACCCGTGGGCGTGGTATCCGTCATCATTCCCTGGAATTTTCCCTTTAATGTTCCCTTTCGCAAGCTCGTCCCCGCCTTGATGGCGGGAAACACCGCTGTGCTCAAACCGGCCAGCCAGACAGCAGGGACCGGGGAGTTGGTCGTGCATATCCTGACCGAGGCTGGACTGCCTGTGGACGTCCTGCAATTTGTGACGGGTTCCGGCAGCGAGCTTTCCAGCGGACTGGTGGCGGCACAGCCGGTGCGTGCGGTCACCTTCACTGGTTCAACCGAGGTCGGGCGCAGGATTGCACAGGCCGCTGCACCCGGATTCGTGCGTACGCAGCTCGAGATGGGTGGAAAAAATCCTGTCATCGCGCTGGCGGACGCGGACCTCGAACTGGTCGCGGACCAGGTCGTTGTGGGGGCTTTCTCCTGTGCGGGCCAGTGGTGCACCGCTACCAGCCGTCTTATCGTGGAGGAGGGTATACACGGGATCCTGGTTGGTAAAATTCTCGAGCGTGTGGGCAGGATCGTCCCCGGTAACGGTATGGATGCCGCATCGACCATGGGGCCGGTTTGCAGCGAAGTGCAACTCTCCTCGGTTCTCAACCATATTGCCCTTGCCTGGAAGCAGGGCGGACGCCTGCTGCACGGCGGTGGACAGTGTATGGAAGGTGGCCTGGAGTTCGGTTGTTTTGTCATGCCCACGGTATTCGACCTTGACGGGAACTGCTTCGACCTGTCGCGAGAGGAAGTATTCGGGCCTGTGCTGGCTATCGAAAAGGCCAGGGATTACGAACACGCAATCACGCTCGCCAACAACGTGCCCTATGGGCTCTCCTCCTCGATCTTCACCTCGGACCTCGACCGGGCACTGGATTTCGCCGAGCGCAGTGAGGCCGGTTTGACGCACATCAATATGCATTCGGCGTACAAGGAGCCCCAGTTCAGCTTCGGTGGCGTCAAGGAATCCGGGTTCGGGCTGCCGGAGGCGGGCAGCACCGGCATCCAGTTCTTCCAGGAAGAGAAGACCATTTATATCAAGAGATAGTCTGAGCTGATGACCAATAGTGAAAACCCGCTCAGTGCGGGACGGCTGGCCGCATTCGCATCGCTGGAAATTCCAATGGCGGCATTCCTGACGCCGCTGGTTGTGTATATCCCGGCGTTCTATGCCGGGGAGATGGGGCTCGGACTGGCGACGGTAGGCCTTATCTTCGGGCTGGCAAAGTTGTGGGATATCCTGACGGATCCCATCGCCGGGTCGATTATCGAGCGGGTTGGGCCGGAGCATGGCAGGTGGCGGTTCTGGTTGCTGGTCTCGCTGCCGCTGATGATGCTCGGTGTGTACAAGGTCTTCCTGCCGCCGGACAACATAGAGTGGACCTACTTTGCCGGCTGGATGCTACTGCTGTACGTCGGCTGGACCCTGCTCACGATTGCACATATCTCCTGGGGCATCGAGCTGTCCGATGATTACCACGAGCGCGGTCGGATTGCCGCTTACAGGCAGTTTGCCGCGCTCGTCGGTAGCCTGGTCGTCGTGTTCATCCCGGTGCTCAGCGACCTGTTCAGTGGGGTCGCGGAATCAACCCGTGTCAGTTTTATCGGACTGTTTGTCCTGGTCACACTACCCCTGCTGATGCTGGCGACACTCCTGGCCACACCCACGGGTGCTTCAAGAGTGAGCTCCGCGCATAACTATCGCTGGCATGATGTGTTGACGATTCTTTTTCGTAACCGGGCACTGCGTGCACTCCTGCTCGGTAATATGGCGGTCTTGCTGGGCATAGCCGCGATGTCCAGTGTGCTCCTGTTCTACGTCGAGAGTGTATTGCAGTTGGGCGAGTGGGCGACATTTGCCGTTGTCCCCCTGCTTTTTTCCGGAATACTTTTTTTGCCGCTGCTGAAGCACCTCGCATTGAGGTTTGGCAAACAACAGGCCTTTCGCCTCGTATTGTGTTTCCAGATACTCGTCCAGCCGCTGTTCCTGATAATTCCCGAGGGGAACATCTTCGTCACCGTGCTGTGCTTCATGGTGCTGGGGGCGATCAATGGCAGCGCAATATTCCTGCCGCAGGCAATGATCGCCGACCTGAAAGACGTCGACACCGGGGTCGGAGCAGCGCGGACCGGTGTCTACGTGGCCCTGCTGCAATCCACCAGTAAAGTCTCCTCGGCCCTGGCCGTCGCGCTGATGTTCCTGGTGTTACCGATGACGGGATTCGACCCTTCCCCGGCGGCTGTCAACGAGGCCGCAAGCCTGGGAGGACTGCGTTACCTGATCACGGGCTTGCCCATGGCGTGTTTCGCCGTCGGCCTGTGGGGAATGCGCAACTACCGATTGCCTCACGCAAGCCCGATTGCGCTCGGAGTGTGAAAACATGCCCGTCATAGATACCCGGCGCGATGATATCAGGGCACTTCAGGGCGTACATCTTTTCCACTTCGCCACTTCAAACTGCTCCCAGCGGGTCAGGTTCGCCCTTGAGGAAAAGGGGGTCGACTGGGTCAGCCACCATGTTGATCTCGTGAAGTGCGAGAACGCCACCTCGGAATTTACCGCAATCAATCCCAAGGGGCTTGTCCCCGTCCTGATCCACGACGGCGTAACCCATACCGAGTCCAACGATATTATCCGGTACGTCGACGAGAGTTTTGCCGGTCCCGTGCTTACGCCGCAATGCCGGGACGACCAGCTGTACCTGGAGGAGAGCCTGGTTCGCTCCTCCGCTTTCCAGCCCGCGCTGAAGTTGTTGACACATGAATTTCTGTTCAAGCCCTTCCGGAGGATGAACGAGAGCCAGCTCGATGCCTACGCCGCTGGTACCAATAACGAGGAGCTGATTCAGTTCATGCGCGAGTTTTCCTCGAAGCAGGGCTTTGGTCACGAGCGCATTGCCGAAGCCGTGCGGGAAGCAGACGACATACTCAGGTCGCTGGAGGACAGGCTGGAAGGCAAGCGCTGGTTGTCGGGGCGGGAATTTGGTTTGACCGATATCTCCTGGGTAGTGAACCTCTATCGCTTGAGCCACATGCACTATCCGCTTTCCGCGTTCCCACGGGTGGAGTACTGGTTGGGGCAGCTGCAGCAGAGGCCCGCGTTCAGCTCGGCGATTGCCCGCTTCGAGTCGAAAAAGATGGTCGTTATTTTCAACCTTTATTCAGCATTGAGGCGGGTGAATAGTTCGTCGATTCGCAGTTACCTGGCCTGACTCAGCGGGCCGCGCCTGGCTGGTGCTTCGTTACCACCGGGACTACCGCTCCAGGGCCGCGGATCGGGTGCCGGGCCGGCACGTATCCTTCACATCAGTCACTGCTGAGTGAAGTGTCCTCGAGATAGTTGACCACCAGTACCTCTATTCCCGCCTGCTCGAACAGGGCCACCATCGCGTCCGGCGCCCGCGAGTCGGTGATCAACACATCCACGTTCTCCAGCGGGGTGAAAATCAGGTTGCTGCGCCGGCCGAGCTTGGAACTGTCGGCGAGGATGATCAGGCCGTCCGCCTGGCGCTGCAGTTTCTGCTCCGAGCGGATCAGCAGGGGGTCCGATTCCATCACCCCGAATTCGCCGATGCCGGGCGTGCCCATGAACATCTTGCTGGCGTGGTAGTACTGGATGGTGTCGTTATCGAAGGCGCTGAGGACAATGCCCTGGCGCGGGTAGATCTCGCCGCCGGGGAGGGTCACCTGGTTGTTGCTGCTGGCGACCAGTTCCTGGGCCAGCACGAAAGAGTTGGTCAGGATGTTGAGCTGCCGCCGGGCCAGGAACTCGCCCATCATGTAGGTGGAACTGCCACCGTTGATGATGATGGAGTCGCCTTCCTCGCAGAGGCTGACCGCGCGTTCGGCGATGGCCCGCTTGGTGGCAGTGTGTTTCTCCCGGTCCAGCAGGAAAGCGCCGCTGTTCAGCGTCGGCCGCTTGAGGGCGCCGCCACTACCTTCCAGGGCCTCGGCGCCGCCGCGGATCTTGCGCAACTTGTCCTGCTGCGCCAGCTTGTTGATGTCGCGGCGGATGGTCGCTTCCGAGCTTTTGAGCTGCTCGGTGAGGGTTCTCACGCTGGCGAACTGCTGTTCCCCGAGCAGGTCGAGAATCATCTGGTGGCGCTGTTTTTCCAGCACGCTGGCCCCTTGCTGTTATGTGTATCGCTTAAAATCGGTCATGCGCGATCGATTATGACCGATATTAAGTGAAGGTTAAACGATACCGCTGCCGCTGTGGCCCGAGGCCGGGCGCACTGCGGCCACCTGTTGCCGGTATCCCGCCGCCCGGTAGCAGGCGATGGGGTCGATCGCACCGCCCTGGCGGTGACGGGCCATGGCCAGGATGGGTGCTACGTCGCGATTGAAGGCGGCTTTCAGGGTGTTGCTGGCCATGATGGCGTCGTTGTCCTGCTGGAAGTGGCCCAGCGCCTCGCGGTCCACCAGCAGGGCCTTGACGAAAGAGCGCTGCACCTCGAGGGCCGAGTTGATCAGGCTCTCCACCGGGTCGGTCACGTTGTGGGACTGGTCGAGCAGGTAGCGCGGCCCGAAGCCCGGTTGCTCGCGGTACTCCGCGTCCACCAGTTCGTTGAAGATCAGGAATTGCTGGTAGGGGTGAATGGAACCGCTGTCGAGGTCATCGTCGCCGTACTTGCTGTCGTTGAAGTGGAAGCCGCCGAGTTTGTGGAACTGGATCAGGCGCGAGACGATCATCTCGATATTGGTGTTCGGCGCGTGGTGGCCGAGGTCGACGAGGCTCTTCGCCTTGTCGCCCAGTTCCATCGCTGCCAGCAGGTTGCTGCCCCAGTCCTGGATGACGGTGGCGTAGAAGGCCGGTTCGAACATCTTGTGCTCGATGTGCATTTCCCAGTCATCCGGCAGCGCCGCGTAGATTGCGTGGCCGCTGTCGAGGTAGCGCTCGTAGGCGCGCTGGAAGTGTTGCTGGCCGGGGTGGTTGGCGCCGTCGCCGATCCATACCGTGAGGCAGTCCGAGCCGAGTTGCTTGCCCCACTCGATGCACTGGATGTTGTGCTCGATCGCCTGCATGCGGGTGGCCTCATCGGTGTGGGTGAGGCTGCCGAACTTGTAGGAATGCGCCTGGCCGGGCTGGTCCTGGAAGGTGTTGGAGTTGATCGAGTCCCAGCCCAGCCCGAGGGAATCGGCGTACTGCCGCAGTTCGCTGAAGTCGTCCACCCGGTCCCAGGGAAAGTGCGGCGAGACGCTGGGCGTGCAGCGCGAGAGTTGCTGGATGACAGCGCAGTCCTGCAGCTTCTCGAAGACGTTGCGCGGCTCGCCGACGCCGGGGAAGCGGGCGAAGCGGGTGCCGCCGGTGCCAACACCCCAGGAGGGCACGGCGATATTGAAGTCGATGGCGCGGGCGGTGATGTCCTCGATGTCGACGCCGCGGCGGGACAGCTGCCGCCCGAGTGCATCGTAGTCCTCTTCCAGCGCGGCCAGCTGCGGAAGATTGTGCTCCTGCACCCGGGTATCACTGATTCTGATCTGTTCGGTCATGGCGGTTTACCTGCAATTATCTCGTTTTGTCGACGCTGGTTCAGGGGGCTCAGCGGGTGAAGGAGGGCGCGTGTCCGGCGTCCACGTTGATGATGTTGCCGGTGGACTTGGATGATACATCCGCGGCGAGGAAATAGACTGCCTCGGCGATGTCCTCCGGAAAGACGTTGCGCTTGAGCAGGCTGCGCTCCCGGTAGTGGGCCTCCAGTTCGTCCTCGCGCATGTTGTAGGCGGCAGCGCGCTCCTCCCGCCATTTGCCGCTCCAGATGCGCGAGCCGCGCAGGACGGCATCCGGGTTGACCACGTTGCAGCGGATTCCCAGCGGCGCGCCTTCCAGGGCTACTGCACGGGCCAGCTGGATTTCCGCCGCCTTGGCGGTGCAGTAGGCGGAGGCGTTGGGGGAGGCCACCAGGCCGTTCTTGCTGGCGACGAAGACCACGGCGCCGCCGGTGCCCTGGGCTTTCATCAGCTTGAACATTTCCCGGCTGACCAGGAAGTAGCCGGTGGCGAGGACGCCCATGTTGGTGTTCCACAGCTCGAGTGAAGTCTCGTCCAGCGGCGCCGCGCTGGCGAGGCCGGCGTTCGAGACCAGGATGTCGAGCCCGCCGAAGGCCAGTGCGCTGCGCTGCGCGGCGGCGACAACGGCGGTTTCGTCGGTGACGTCACACAGGGTGCTGGCCACCACATCCGCGCTGAATTTTTCCGCCAGGGCCTGTTCCGTTTCAGCCAGTGCTTCCGCGTTGATATCGGCCAGCATCACGCAGGCGCCTTCCTGCAGCAGGCGCACCGCGGTGGCCCGGCCGATGCCCCCGGCGCCGCCGGTGATGAAGGCGACGCGCCCCGCCAGTGCTTTCGGCTTCGGCATGCGCTGCAGCTTCGCTTCTTCCAGCAGCCAGTATTCGATATCGAAGGCTTCCTGCTCCGGCAGGCCGATGTACTCGTCGACACCGTTGGCTTCGCGCATCACGTTGATGGCGTTGATGTAAAACTCGCCGGCGATGCGGGCGGTGGCCTTGTCCCTGGCGAAGGTGATCATGCCAACGCCGGGCACCAGGTAGACCACCGGGTTGGCGTCGCGGATGGCCGGGCTGTCCGCGTGCCTGCAGCGAGCGTAATAGGCGGCGTACTCCGCACGGTAGGCGTCCAGCTGGCTGTCGAGCGCGGCGACACAGCGCTCCAGTTCCGCCTCGAGGTCGCTGGCATCCGGGTCGAAGTCGAGCACCAGCGGGCGGATCTTGGTGCGCAGGAAGTGGTCGGGGCAGGAGGTGCCGAGCGCCGCCAGTGGCAGCAGGTCCCGGGCGTTGACGAACTCGAGTACCTCCGGGCTGCAGTTGAAGTGGCCGACCTGGCGCTGGCCGGCGCTGGTGCGGCCGCGGATCAGCGGCATCAGGCGGGCGGCGATGCGGGCGCTCTCGACCTCGGCCAGTTGCCCGGGGCGCGCCGGGCCGCCGAATGCGGGCTGGCGGTTGTGCTCGGCCAGCCAGCCGGCGGCGCGCTCGATGACCGCGAGGGTATTCAGGTAGCAGGCCCTGGCGCTCTCGCCCCAGGTGAACAGGCCGTGGCCCTCGAGCACGATGCCCTTGAGCTGCGGCTTCTCGACGCACAGGGCTTCCAGTTTCAGGCCGAGGTCGTAGCCCGGGCGCTGCCAGGGCAGCCAGCCCAGCTCGCCGCCGAAAATCTCCTCGGTCAGCTGCCGGCTGTTGCGGGTACAGGCGATGGCGATGACCGCGTCCGGGTGCATGTGGTCGACGTGGGGGTGGGGGATGTAGGCGTGCAGCGGGGTATCGATACTCGCCGCGCGGCTGTTCAGGTTGAAGGTGCAGTGCGGCAGGTAGCCCACCATCTCGTCTTCTTCTTCGAGCCCGCGGTAGAGGTTTTTGAGCTGCTGCAGTTTGTCCATGTAGAGGGTGGCGAAGCCGTCCAGCCGTATGGAGCCCAGGTCGCCCCCGGAGCCTTTCACCCACAGCACTTCCACCGATTCGCCGCTCAGCGGGTCGCGCTGGCGCAGCTTGGCGGAGGTATTGCCACCGCCGTAGTTGGTGATGCGCAGGTCCGAGCCGAGCAGGTTCGAGCGGTACTGGAGCAGTTCCTCTTCACAGAGGCTGGCGGCGTGGTGGTCATCCCACAGTATGGGCAGGCGTTGGGCCATGGCGGGTACTCTTCTACAGTAGTCTTGTCGGATGCCGGCGGGCGCAGGAGTGCGTGGACGGCCAGCGTTGTTATGCTTGTAAATGATTGTAAATGCTTGTTAGGTCAGATTCAAATGATTGAAAAAGGCAAATATTGCGAAATATGCGATTGATGGGTACTATCTCCCGCGGGTAAACCTTCAAAAATAATCAGGGTGGCGGCACAGATCGCGCCCACAGCTCTGGAGAGCCTTCATGTCCGACACCGCCGAGTTCGAGACGACGCCGGTCACCGCTGACAAACTGCAACCCGCCCGCTACTTTGCCGCCAGCTTTGCCGGAGAACACGTAGCCGGTACCGAATTCGTGATCGGCGCGATGTTCGTCGCCTGGGGGGTCAGCACCGCGGACATCTTCTGGGGCCTGCTCTGGGGCAACCTGCTGGCGGTGTTGAGCTGGACCTTTGTCTGCGCGCCGATCGCGGTGGATACCCGCCTGACCCTCTACGCCTACCTGCAGCGGATTGCCGGGCCCGGCACGATCCGCATCTACAGCGTGGTCAACGGCATCCTGTTCTGCATTCTCGCCGGCACCATGATCACCGTGTCCGCCTCGGCGGTGCGTATCCTGTTCGACATTCCCGCCCAGGTGCACTGGTATCCCAGCGACTGGCGCTTTGTTCTGGTGGCCATGGCGGTGGGCGCCGTTGTCGTCGCCATTGCCATCAAGGGTTTTCGCCGGGTGGCCCAGTTCGCCGAAGTGTGTGCGCCGTGGATGATCCTGATGTTTATCGCCGGTGCGCTGTCCATGTACCCGCTGTTGCGGGCGGAACTGGGGGAGGGCGCCGGCTTCCGCGAAGTGGCGGCAAGCTTCATCTGGCGTGGCGACAATTCCGAGTTCACCGCCTGGCACGTGGCGGCCTTCGCCTGGATCTGCAATCTCGCCATGCACGGGGGGCTGTCCGACATGACCGTGCTGCGCTATGCGAAACGCTACCAGTACGGTTACTTCTCCGTCCTCGGCATGTTTATCGGCCACTACCTGGCCTGGGTCTGCGCCGGGGTGATGGGCGCCGGGGCCGCCCTCTTGCTGGGCCAGTCCATCGGCCAGCTGGATGCGGGCGGCGTGGCCTACGAGGCACTGGGGGCGGCGGGCATCCTGGCGGTCATCATCGCCGGCTGGACCACCTCCAACCCCACCATCTACCGGGCGGGGCTGGCATTTCACTCGCTCCGGCCGAGCTGGAACCGCGCGCTGGTCACCGCGCTGGTCGGCGCGGTGACCACGGTGATCGCCTGTTTCCCCTTCGTGTTTTCCCGGCTGATGGATTTCGTCGGCCTGATGGGGCTGATCCTGGCGCCCATTGGCGCGGTCATCGTCACCGAACACTGGCTCTTCCCGCGGCTCGGCTTTACCCGCTACTGGTCCCATTACCGCGGCCAGAGCACCAACCTGCCGGCGGTGGCTTCCTGGGCGCTCGCGCTGGCCGTCGCATTCGGCCTCAACCAGGCGGGGCTGCACCTGTTCTTCCTCTTGCTGCCGGCGTGGATTACCGCGACGCTGGGCTACATTGTGCTCGCGGGCGCCATGGGTGCCCGGCAGGACTATCCCGAAGCGGCGGCCGATGCCGCTGCGGAAACGCAGCGCAAGTCGGCTGAAGCCAAGTTTCTGGCGAGTGCGGCCGCAGCTGTGGCGGAGGAACCAGGCGCCGGCGCCGGTTTGCGCAGCGCGCCCGCAATTGTTGCCCTGCTGGCGCTCGCGGCCTGCGCCGTGATGGCCTTGCAGGCCTTTACCAGCGGCGACCTGGCGCAGTTTCGCGGCTGGTTGTGGCTGCCCACGCTGGTGTACTTCATTGCGGCTATCCTCTGGGTGGTGAGCCGGGAAGCCAGGGGGCGGCGCCAGGCGTAGGGCCGGGACGGGTACGAGCGTGAACCAGCACAGTTTCATCCTTGATATTGGCAAGACCCACATCAAGGCCCACCTGCTCGATGCCGGGGGTCGCTCCCTGGCAGTGCGCGAAACCGTCAACCGGGTAGTCAGGGACGGCGCTTACCCGCACTTCGATACCGATGCCATCTGGCAGTTCCTGCTTGGCTGCCTCAGCGACTTCAACCGGCTGCAGCCGGTAGACACGATCACCGTGACGACCCACGGCGCCGCCGCGGCCCTGGTGGACCGGGCCCGCGGAGGTGACGGGCTGGTGCTGCCGGTGCTGGATTACGAGTACGCGGGCATCGAGTCGATCAGTGAGCGCTACGAGGCACAGCGGCCCGCCTTTGCCGATACCGGCTCGCCGGGGCTCCCCGCGGGACTCAATCTGGGGCGCCAGCTGGCCTGGCTGGAAGCGGGCTTTGCCGATGCCTTCGATTCAGCCACGGATATCCTGCTGTACCCGCAGTACTGGGTCTGGCGCCTGTGTGGCGAGCGGGTCAGCGAAGTCAGCTCCCTGGGCTGCCACACCGACCTGTGGTTCCCCTGGCAGAAGCGTTACTCGACGCTGGCAACCGCGCGGGGCTGGGCGGCGAAGCTGCCGCCCCTGGCACACGCCTGGGATTGTGCGGGGAGACTGCGGGCGGACATCGTGGCGCACACCGGGCTGGCCAGTGACTGCGCAGTCTACGTCGGCGTGCACGACAGCAACGCCAGTTACCTGCGCTACCGCAGGGGTTTGCCCGACCTGCCCTTCAGCGTGGTCTCCACTGGTACCTGGTCCATCGTGATGGATTCCAGCGCCGGCCAGGAGCGCCTGCTCGACGGCCGGGACATGCTCGCCAATGTCGACGTCTTCGGAGAGCCCTTTGTCTGTTCGCGCTTCATGGGTGGGCGGGAATACCAGTCGGTGTGCGAGCACCTGGGCGGAGCGACCGACGCGCCTTTCACCGCTGCTGACGTCGCGGACGTCATTGCGGCGGATCTTTTCTGCCTGCCCGCCTGGCAACCGGGCTGCGGCCCGTTCGGCGGTCAGCGCCCGTCTGTCCAGGGCTATGTGAAGTCCACCACGGTGCCCGCGGCCCTCGCCAGTCTCTACTGCGCCCTGATACTCGACTACCAGCTGGACCTGGTCGCCTCTTCCGGTGATGTCATCGTCGGCGGTGCCTTCCTGAAAAACCCGACACTCTGTGCGCTGCTGGCCCAGTTGCGCGCGCCGCAAAGGGTGCTGCGCTCCGCTGACGTCACCGGCACGGTACAGGGCGCGGCCATGCTGGCGAACTGGCAGCAGCCGCCGCGCCTGGAAGCCATGCAGCCGGTAGCTGCAACCAGAATCAGGAGCCTGCCGGCCTATCGCGAACAGTGGCGGCGGCGTGTGGAACAGCGGCAGAGTGAGCTTCAATGAACCGGAAAACGCCTGGGGAGATACCGTGCCCGCACTGAAAAAATGCTACAACATCGGCGACCTGCGCCGTCGCGCAAAGCGCAAGCTGCCCGCGCCGATGTTCCACTACATCGACGGCGGTGCCGACGACGAATGGACCCTGCGGCGCAATACCAGCGCCTTCGACGACTGCGAGCTGATGCCGGAGTACCTGCGGGATATTTCCGCGATCAACCTGCGCAAAAAAGTCATGGGACTGGAACTGGACCTGCCTCTCTTCCTCTCACCGACCGGCATGTCGCGTCTTTTCCACCACGAGAAGGAACTGGGTGCCTGCCGGGCGGCGGACAAGTTCGGCACCCTCTACAGCCTCTCTACCCTGTCCACCACCAGCCTCGAGGACGTGGCCGCCGCAACCCCCGGGCCGAAGATGTTCCAGATCTACATTCTCAAGGATCGCGAGCTGACCCGCGAGTTCGTACAGCGCTGCAAGGCCAGCGGCTACCACGCCCTGTGCCTGACCGTGGACACCATGGTGGCGGGCAACCGCGAGCGCGATCTCGTCAACGGCATGACCATGCCGCCGCGTATCACCAGTGTTGGCAATTTTTTCAGCTACGCCAGCAGTGTCGAGTGGTGGCTGAACATGTTGAAAGACCCCGATTTCCGCCTCGCCAACGTCGCCCACCGGGTCGACGCGCTGGGCGGCGGCGCCATGGGGCTGATCGATTACGTGAACTCCCAGTTCGACCGCAGCGTCACCTGGGACGATGCCGCCTGGCTGGTGGAACAGTGGGACGGACCCTTCCTGGTCAAGGGCCTGCAGTCGGCGGCTGATGCCAAGCGTGCGCTGGAGATCGGCGCCAGCGGGGTGATGATCTCCAACCACGGCGGCCGGCAACTGGACGGCGCGCCGGCGCCCTTCGACTGCGTGGAGGACATGCGCGAGGCGGTCGGCGACCAGCTGGAGCTGATCGTCGACGGCGGCATCCGCCGCGGCACCCACGTCATCAAGGCCCTCGCCCGCGGCGCGGACTTCTGCTCCATCGGCCGCGGTTATCTCTACGGCCTCGCCGCTGGCGGCCAGGCCGGGGTGGAGCGGGCGCTGGAACTGCTGAAAGCGGAACTGGAGCGTTCGCTCGCCCTGCTCGGGGTGGCCGACGTCAACGACCTGCGGCCGGAGCACCTGCGCGAGCTTCGTTGAGCGCCGCTATAAGCTCGACAACGCGGAGCTGGGCCGCAAAAACCTGGATCGCAGGAAGCCCGGAATGCTGATTTCGCGCATCCTGCCACAGCAGAACGTGACTGCCGGCTGCGCACTGCCAGTAGCGCCTTCAGCCGGGGCGGCCCGGTAGCAGGGGATGCCGGGTAGAGGGAAGGCCCGAGCAAGCCCCGCACTGCTTCAGGTTCATTTCAGCTTCGCGGGTTTTCATAGCAGCCTCGACAAAAGCAATAACGGCGAAGAGGCTATCTACTGGTGCCCGTCAGACTGTTACAGGCCATTCCTGCGCGGGCCGAGGCCCGCCGCCCATGATTCCCGCACCGCGCATCCTGTGGCGCGCTGCCGCGCTGCTGCTGGCCAGCGCTTGCGCCGCCCTGGCCTACGGCTACATCGCCAGCGGCGACAGGGTGGCACCGCTGCCGTTGACCGAGTATGCCGCCACGGTGGAGCAGGGCGCCTACCTTGCCAAAGCCGGCAACTGCCAGACCTGCCACACGGTCGAGGACGCTGCGGCCTACGCCGGTGGCCTGCCGTTCCACACGCCCTTCGGCGTGCTCTACTCCACCAACATCACCCCGGACCCGAACACCGGTATCGGCAAGTGGAGCTTCGAGGACTTCCACGCCTCGATGAAACACGGTGTGCGGCCGGACGGCAGCCATCTCTACCCGGCCTTTCCCTATACCGACTTCGCCAAGCTGAGCGACGCGGACATCGCCTCCCTCTACCTCTACCTGCAAACCATCGAGCCGGTGGAACAGGCCGCGCCGGAAAACGAACTCGCCTTCCCCTACAACCAGCGGGCACTGCTCGCCGGCTGGAAAGCCCTCTACCACGACCCCGCCGCCTTCCGGCCCGAGGACGCGCAGTCGGAACAATGGAACCGCGGCGCCTACCTTGTCGAGGCCGCCGGCCACTGCGGCGCCTGCCACACGCCGCGCAACGCACTCGGTGCGGAAAACGAGTCGCTGGCACTGACCGGCGGCAGCTACCTCGACCGCGTGCGCTTCGGCTACTACCGCCCCTGGTCCGGGGTCAACCTCACCGGCCACGAAGCCGGCCTGGCCGCCTGGAGCGAGGCGGACATCGTCGATTACCTGCGCGACGGCATCAGCGGCAACGCCATCGTCCACGGCCCGATGCGCGAAGTGGTGATGAACTCCACCAGCCAGCTGAGCGACGAGGATCTGCAGGCGATGGCGGTGTACCTGAAGAGCCTGCCCGCCAGGGCCCAGCCCAAAGGCCCGCGGCCCGACCATGACACCCTCGCCGAGGGCGAAGTCGTGTACACCGTGCACTGCGGCTCCTGCCACCTGCCCTCGGGCGAGGGCGACGCGGGCCTGGGGGTGTCACTGCTCGGCAATCCCATCGTGCAGGCCAGCGATCCCGCGTCCCTGCTCAATGTGATTCTCTACGGGCCGCACCTGCCACAGCGGCTGGTGACCGACCGCAGCAAGATGAAGATGTTCGGCAAGCGTTTGTCGAATGCGGATATTGCGGCGGTGGCGAGCTACGTACGAGAAGAGTTCGGTAACGGTGCCGGGGCGGTGACGCCGGGTGAAGTAGAGGGACAGCGTTGATGAGCACTCCTGATAAAAGCGCCATTGTCACGAATTCGGAGCGGCAGCAACGAGTCCCTTGCCACGGGAACCATGAGGCGACAGCTCTTTGTTTACAAAAGCATCGCCGACTGAGCCTGTACATGGAGAGCTTGCCCCTCTTTTTCGGGCATGTACGCTTTTTGGCGTGTTCCCGGGGCAAGGGACTCGTTGTTGCCGCGTGGTACCTGATCAGTGCACTGGTTCTGCTGGCACTACCCTCCCGGTTGGCATACGCAGACCCCGCCTTCCTCCGCGACGGCAAAGCCGGCTTCATTGTCTCCTACATCGAATACGCCCTCGCCGAGGACTTCAGCGAAAACGGCGCCTGCCCCCACGGCACCCCGCTCAACCTCGTGGAAATCCACCAGCTCACCCCCGAAGGCAAGCAGCGCCCCGGCGAAGGCGACCAGGACTACCTCGACCGTATGCGCGCGGCGTCGAGAGCGCTCGGCACCAGCCCCGAGGGCCAGGACCTGTGCATGAACCCCGAAGTGGCCGAGCCCGATCCGTACTACAAGATTGTCGAAGGCTCCGACGTGCCCGTCTGGGGCATCGATCTCGACGGTGAGAACAGCGCCGAGGACTTCCCCGGCATGGAAGGTGGCGCGGGCGTCGACAACCAGTGGTACCGGGTGGTCGGCTGCAGCCGCTCCTACCAGTCCAACGGCCAGTCCAACGGCTTCAATATCGCCATGCTCACCGGCTCCTGGGGCATCCTGTTCGAACTGGAGGGCGTTGACGACATCCGCAATGACGACGCCGTGACCGTGCATTTCTACGCCAGCGCGGACCCGATCCGCCTGAGTCCTGCACGCCAGCCGCTCGACTACGCCACCTATTCGCCGAAAATCGAGCCGCGCTATCGCGCCACTACCACGGGAAAAATAGTCGACGGCGTGCTGACCACCGAACCCGTGGATGCGGGCTTCCAGAACGAGACCAACAGCATGTACACCGAGCGGCCCCTGCGCGCCGCCCGGCTGCAGGTGAGCATCGACGGACAGGGCAAAATGAGCGGCTATCTCGCCGGTTACATGCCGGTGGAAGCACTCTACGACTCCGCCTTCGCCTTCCGCTCCGGGGTGCTGGTCACCGGTGAGCAGGCCCCCCTGCGCTTGCGGGCGGGTTCCGCCAACGGCGCGGCCTTCGTGCTCGGCCACACCTGTCACGGGGCCTACCAGGCGCTGAAGGCCAATGCCGATGCGTTTCCCGACCCGGTGACCGGAGAAAATACCGCTATATCCCTGCAATACCGGATCGAGGCACTCCCCGCATTTGTTGTGGAACGTGAGGGAACCGTGGCCGCACTGGGCGGCGGGCAGCAGGAGATAGAGCAATGACGCGAACCAGGTTTCCACGCCGCGGGCTGATACCTGCCGCACTGGCAATTACACTGCTGGCCCTTGGCGGATGCGCAGAGAAAGATTCCGCGCAGGCCCTGCGCGAGCCGGAGCCGGTGGGCGGCCCGGCACTGCTGCGGCGCCTGACCGAGTCCCAGTACCGCGCCAGCGTCGCCGATATCTTCGGTGCGGAGACGCCGATCGTTGCCCGCTTCGAGCGCGCCCTGCGCGCCGAGGGATTGATCGCCGTCGGTACCAGCGAGGCGGGCATGTCGCCCTTCAGCGTGGAGCAGTACGATGTGGCGGCCCAGGGGGTCGCCGACTACGTGTTCAGCGAGGCGCATCGCGCCGGCTATCTCGCCTGCAAACCGGCGGACGCAGCCGCCTTCGACGCCGGCTGCGCCTTGCAGTTCATCACCGAGTACGGCCCCAGGCTGTTCCGCCGCCCGCTCTCGGAGAAGCAGGTCGCACGCTATCTCGCCGCGGCGGAACTCGGCGCTGAGAAACTCGGTGGTTTTTACCCCGGAATGAAATACGCGCTGGTGGGCATGATGACCGCGCCGCAGTTCCTGCTGCGCATCGAGCGGGCGGAAGCCGACCCCGCCCATCCCGACCTGTTGCGCCTGGACGATTACTCCGCCGCGACGCGCCTGAGTTACTTTCTCACCGACTCCACGCCGGATCGCGAACTGCTGCGCGCCGCCGGCAATGGTGAGCTGCGCTCCCGCGAGGGGCTGGAGCGACAGGTTGACCGCCTGATCGCCTCGCCGCGCTTCGAGTCTGCGGTGCGCGCCTTTTTCCGCGACATGCTCGAGTTCGACCTCTTCGACGATCTCGCCAAGGACGGGGAAATCTACCCGGCCTTCAATTCCGATGTGGCGGCGGACGCCCAGGAACAGACCCTGCGGGATATCGTCACCGCGCTGGTCGAGCAACGGGGCGACTACCGCGACCTGTTCACCGCCAGCGAAACCTGGATGTCCCGCGACCTCGGCGTGATCTACCGCCAGCCGGTGGTGTCCCGGGACGGCTGGGAGCGCACGCAGCTCTCCCACGACGGCGAGCGCCGCGGCATCCAGAGCCATATCTCCTTCGTCGCCCTGCACGCCCACCCGGGGCGCTCCTCGCCGACCCTGCGCGGCGAGGCGATCCGCAGCGTCTTTCTCTGCCAGGAGGTCCCCGACCCGCCGGCGAATATCGATTTCAGCGTGGTGCAGAACCCCTCGCCGGACAACATGCCCACCGCCCGCGACCGGCTGAGCGCCCACAACACCGAGCCCGCCTGTTCCGGTTGCCACAAGGTGATGGACCCGGTGGGCCTGGCGCTGGAGAACTACGACGGCCTCGGCGTTTTCCGCACCCACGAATACGGCGCCCCGATCGACGCCAGCGGCTTTCTCGACGGCATGGCCTACGAGGACAGCGCGGGCCTTGCCCGGGCCCTGCACGACCACCCGGAAACCCCGCGCTGCGCGGTGGAAAAAATGTACCGCTTCGCCGTGGGCCGGGACACGCAGTGGGGCGAGCGGGCCTATATGGATTACCTGATCGCGGCCTTCGCCGCGGACGGCTACCGCCTGCCCCAGTTGATGCGGGCGATTGCACTGAGTGAGAATTTCTTCGCCATCACCCCGCGGGAAGCGGCGGGGCAGCTGGCGCATAGCGCAAAACACGAGAGGGAGCAGTCATGAGCAAGTTATCCCGCAGGGGTTTTCTTCGCGGCACCTTGCAGGGCGCCGCGGTGGGCGTCGGCCTGCCGCTGCTGAACTGCATGCTGAACGACAGTGGCCGGGCCTTCGCCGCCACCGGTCAGCGCATCCCGGTGCGCTTCGGCACCTGGGTCTGGGGCTGCGGATTCATTCCGGAGCTGTGGATTCCGCAGCAGACCGGCCGCGATTACGAGTTGCCGCCGCATATCGCCCTGCTGGAACCCTACCGCGAGAAGCTCGCCCTGTTCACTGGCTTCGACGTGAAGCTCGACGGGGTGCCCAACAAGCCCCATGTCACCGGCTGTTTCGGCCTGCGCACCGGCATCCCGGTGCCGGACTACAAGGTCAAGGCACCGACCCTCGACGTGCTGATCGCCGACCAGATCGCCGACACCCGCTTCAGTTCCATCGAGGTCTGCTCCGCGGGTATCGAGCGCTCCTACTCCTACCGCGACGCCGGCTCGCCCAACCCGAGCGAGACTTCGCCGCTGGCCCTCTACCAGCGCATCTTCGGCGAGGGCTTCCAGGATCCGAACGCTGCCGGGTTCACTCCCGACCCGCGCTACATGGTGCACAAGAGCGTGCTCTCGGCGACCCAGGAGGAACGCAGGCAGTTGATGCGGGAAGTCGGCGCCGAGGACCGCCAGCGCCTCGACGAGTACTTCACCTCCATCCGCGAACTGGAGCAGAAACTGGCCCTGCAACTGGAGCCCCCGGCTCCGGTGGAGAACTTCGAGATGCCCCGGGCCCCGCGGGAAACGCCGATCGATTCGGAAATGGGCAACGTGATGGAGAACCACAAGCTGATGGCCGGCCTGCTGGCCCGCGCGCTGCAGTGCAACCAGACCAGGGTGTTCAACGTGCTGTTCTCCGACACCGCATCCAACCTGCGTCGCCCGGGCAGCTCCTCCACCCACCACACCCTGACCCACGAGGAGCCGGACGATCCGGAACTCGGCCACCAGCGGGAAGTGGCCTGGTTCGCGCAGAAGAGCATGGTGGCCTGGAAGGACTTCCTCGATGCGCTTGAGGCAATCCCCGAGGGCGACGGCACCCTGCTCGACAACTGCATGGTGCTGGCCCACTCCGATTGCTCCATCGCCAAGTCCCACGCCGTGGAGGGCATCCCGGCGATGGTGGCGGGCAACGCCGGCGGCCGGGTGCGCACCGGCTTCCACATGGCCGGCAACGCCGACCCGATCTCGCGTATCGGCCTCACCGTGCAACAGGCCATGGGCCTGCAGGTGGATCGCTGGGGTACCCAGAACATGGAAACCAGCCGGACCATTGGCGAGCTGCTTTCCTGACCCGCAGGGCGTTCCTGCTGGTGTAAGCTTGCCCTGACATGGCGGCGGCGAAAACAATAATGCGCGTTCTACTGGTGGAAGATGATCAACAGCTCGGCGACTCGGTCAGCCAGGCCCTGTCCGCCGAGGGCTATGCGGTGGACTGGCTCGACGACGGCGCGCTGGTCGCCGGCGCCATGCAGTCCGGCAGCTTCGACCTCGTGTTGCTGGATGTGCGCCTGCCGGGGCAGTCCGGCGTCGACATCCTGCGCGGCCTGCGGGCGGAGAATATCCAGACCCCGGTGCTGCTGCTAACCGCTTGCGATGCGCTCTCCGACAAGGTGGCGGGACTGGATGCAGGCGCCGACGACTACCTGACCAAGCCTTTCGAGATGGACGAATTATTCGCCCGGGTGCGCTCGCTGCTGCGCCGCACCGGCAGCAAGGCGCCGGTGTTGCGGGCGGAGGGCCTCGAGCTCGATCCCGCCGGCCGCCGGGTCAGCTTCCAGGGCGAGGAAATCGCCGATCTTACCGCCAAGGAGTTCGCCATTCTGGAGACACTGCTGCGCAACCGCGGCCGCTTCGTCACCAAGAGCCGGCTGCTGGAGGCCTGCAACAGCTGGGACGAGGAAGTGGAGTCGAACACCGTCGAAGTCTATGTCTCGCGGCTGCGCAAGCGCTTTGGCCGCGAGCGCATCGAAACCCTGCGCGGGGTCGGCTACCGGGTGAAATGATGCTTCCCTCCCTGCGCCGCAACCTGGTCCTCATCCTGCTGACGCTGACCCTGCTCAGCTGGCTGCTGGCGGCGCTGGTCACCGTGGTGCTGGCCCAGCAACTGGTGGTGCAGCAGGTGGATCGCCAGCTTGTCCAGTACATGGACATGGCCCACCACACCCAGGGCATCGTGCTGCGCAGCGACCCGCTCAAGGATTTTTTCTGGCAGCGTGACATGCTGCTGTCACAGGAGGCGGGAATCACCCGGGTGCGCGGTTTCGGCAGCGAGGGCCGCGAGCAGGCGGTCAATCTCTGGTTCGACACCCAGCAGGTGCTCGTCGGCGAGCTCGCGCCGGCCTTTCCCGCGCCGGTGGAGACGGGCTTCGTTACCTGGCCGCAGCGCGCTGACGACGAACTGATTGTCTGGCGGGTTCTCTACCGCCACGACCCGGAACTGGGCGTCTGGATAGCGGTGGGGGTGAACCTGCAGCACGCCGGCGGCCTCGGCCGCGCCGCGCTGCTGCGGGCCATGCTGCCCCTGTTGGTGGTTTTACCGCTCACCGTACTGATCCTGCTCTGGGGCGTGAAGCGGGGGCTGCGCCCGTTGCAGCGCCTGGCCGGCAACATCGAGGCCCGCAACCCGCACGCGCTGGAACCGATCGACGCAGCCGACGTGCCGCTGGAAGTGCGCCCCGTGGTGGAAGCACTCAACGGCCTGCTCGACCGCCTGCAGCGCGCGCTGGCCAGCGAGAGCCGCTTTACTGCCAACGCCGCCCACGAACTGCAGACACCGCTGGCGGCGATCAAGGCGGAAGTGCAGCGCTACCAGCGCCAGGCCAGCGACAGCGCGGCACAGGATATGCTCGAGCGCATCGCGGCCCGGGTGACCCGTGCCAGCAACACGGTCGGCCAGTTGCTGACCCTGGCGCGGCTGGACCCGGAGCAGCAATTCGAGCGCCGCCAGGTGCGCCTGGATAGCCTGCTGCTGGAGGTGATTGCCGAGGAGGGCGGGCGGGCGATGGACCGCAGCCTCGACATCCAGCTGGGCGAGCTGCCGTCGGTGGAGGTCAGCGGCCACCGGGAGTGGCTGCAGATACTGCTGCGCAACCTGGTAGCCAATGCCTTCAAGTACTCGCCGCAGGGCAGCGCGGTGCAGATCGACCTGGATGCCGGGCCGGCAGGTGTGCAACTGCAGATCGCCAACGACTGCGCAGCGATCCCGCCTGCGGTGAGGCAGGGCCTGCTCGAGCGCTTCACCACCCTGCCGGAAAATACCGCATCCGGCGTGGGGCTGGGCCTGTCGATAGCCGCCCGCATCGCCGAGTTGCACGGGGCGGGCCTGGGCCTGGGCGAGCGGCTCGAGGGCGGCGGCTTTGTCGTCACGCTGCACTTCCACCCGGGCGCCGCCGGTGTCCTGAATTCATAGCCGAATCGGCTGGCCGCACTCCCCGCCGCCGCGTAAGCTGGCCCGTCAGACGCATTCCAGATAACAACAGCGACAAGACTACAGAGGAGACTTCCACGTGACATTTGATCTCAGCGCCGGCCTTGATCCCGCTACCGAATGGGTGCTCGATGGGCGCCCGGAGAACCCGGAGGTGCGCGACGCAGTCAACGTCTGGATCGAATCCGACGACTGCGACTTCGCCATGCGGGTGGGTATCGAGGCGCTGGCCGCGGAGTGGGACGCCCACGATATCTGGCTGGATGTCGCCTTTCGCGGCGGCCGGGTGCTCAACTACCGGGTGCCGGGGACGCCGCACCCGGTCCACGACGCCGCGGGCCGGGCCTCCATTCGCGGCGCCGGCCCGGTGCGTTTCCAGTGCCTGGAGCCCTTCGCCCGGTGGCGCGTTGCCTACGACGGCAGCGCCTCCGAGTTGACCGCCGAGGGCCTGGCCCGGGATGCGCTGCCCGCGGACCCGGCCAGTGCACAGCTGGCCTTCGATATCGAGATGGATATGGCGGTGCCGCCCTGGGTGACCGGGACCCTGCTGTCCGAATCCGGGGAGATGATGGCCGGCAAGCAGGGCGAATACATGAGCCCGCGCTACGAGCAGCTGTTTACCGCCAGGGGCTGGCTGGAGGTCAACGGCGAGCGCCGCGAATTCACCGGCAAGGGCCTGCGCATCCGCCGCCAGGGCGTGCGCCGGCTGGAAGGTTTCTGGGGTCACTGCTGGCAGTCGGCGGTCTTCCCCAGCGGCAGGGCCTTCGGCTTCTGCATCTACCCGCCGCGCGAGGATGGCCTGCCCAACTTCAACGAGGGCTTCATCTTCGACGGCGAAAAGCGCATTCCCGCGCGGGCGGTGGACGTGCCCTGGCTCGACAACCTGGATATCGACGGCGACGATGTCAGCTTCGCGCTGGAAACCATCGATGGCCAGCGCGTCGAGGTGCAGGGGGAAACCTTTATCGCCACCCGCTCGGTGCACAAGGGGCAGACTGTCCTGCCGCCGGACTTCCCGGTGGTGCAGCAGGCCCACGTGCGCTATCGCTGGGGCGACGAGGAGGCCAGCGGTATGGTCGAGCGTTCTTCCCGGCCCTCCCTGATCCGCTTCCCCGCCGACTGACCACGCCGGGGCTGCGCTTGCGCGGCCCCGCTGTCCCGTCCCTGTCACATTTATCACTGCCGGCGTCATCCCGCCGGTCGTCTCCGCCCGGCCCAGGGCGGGGTGTTACCGGTGGTGCACGCCAGGCACCAATAAAGTGCCCGTACAGGTGACACGGCGGTCCTTTAGTTTTCCACAGAATCTGTGGATAAATCGGTGGGTAAATTGTTCAACCGGCCCCGCACTCCCCGCGAAACAGCGATCATGACAGATTGGTTAATTTTCGAACAAATAGCAAAAATCCAATAAAAATATAGACTTATGCTTTGTTCCTAAAGAAGGGGAATGCTTGCGGGAGCTAACTGTGTGAATCTTTGCTGGCAGGGGGGCAGGTGTGTATAACATTTCCCCAAGTGCTACGCCCGGTAACTTGTCGCAGTTTTGGGAAACAGCCTGCCAATTTGTCGACCTCCCCCTTTCGCGGGGTCGCGAAGCAAACCACTGTATTTATAGATTAAGAAAATACGTCAAGTAGTTTACGGAAGTGTTACCGAAAAAATACAACTGCAATCAGTCGCCGCGATAGATGCAGCCGCTGGTACATGTCTCGCGAATTTCCACCGCACTGAGCTGGGGCAACTGGTCGATCAGGCGCACCCAGATCCAGCGGGCGACGTTCTCGCTGGTGGGATTCTCCAGGCCATCGATGTCGTTGAGGTAGTAGTGGTCGAGTTGCGCCAGCACCGGCTTGAAGGCCGCCTTGATGTCGGCGAAGTCCATCACCCAGCCGCTCGGTTCGCTGGCCGGCCCGGCCACCGTCAGGCGGACGTGGAAGGAGTGGCCGTGGAGGCGGGCGCACTTGTGACCCTCGGGGACATTGGGCAGGCGGTGGGCCGCCTCGAAGTGAAAGTCCTTGTAGATTTCCATGGGTGATTCCGCCGTGTGGATGGGCTCGGGGCCAGCTCGGCCGCGGCTCCGGAGGCGCTGATTTTACTACCAAAATCCGGGCTTTTTCAGTTTAGCGCAGGGCGAAAAGTTTTTTCGCCGGAACGTTTGACAGGCAAGGCGAAATCTCTATAATGCGCCTCTCGGTTCGGGGGTGATTAGCTCAGCTGGGAGAGCATCTGCCTTACAAGCAGAGGGTCGGCGGTTCGATCCCGTCATCACCCACCACTTACCGAAACGAAAAAATCTACCGAATTTGGACCGGTAGTTCAGTTGGTTAGAATGCCGGCCTGTCACGCCGGAGGTCGCGGGTTCGAGTCCCGTCCGGTCCGCCATATACGCAAAAGCCTCACCCATCGGGTGGGGCTTTTTTGTTTCTGTTCCCTCAGCCAAAATTCGCCTGCAGGCGCATCTTCAGGTAATCCTCCGCCGTGATCGGCTCGTACACCTTGCCCGGCCCCTGGATCACTGCCCGGCTGTTGGCCTGGCAGAAGAAGGCCATGCTGTAGCGTGAGCCGCGGTACTCGTCCGCCCGCGGCATGCGCACCCGGTGCAGGGTGGATTTCAGGCGGTCGTCGCTCCAGCGCATCAGCATGTCGCCGATGTTGCAGGTGATGATGCCGTCGCGCGGTTCCACCGGCGCCCAGGACTGGCTGACCGCCGCGTCCTTGCCGGCGCAGACCTGCAGGCCGCCCTGGCCGGCTTTCTGGAACACCATGGTGAGGCAGTCGAAGTCGGTGTGCGCGCCGGCGCGCCAGACGTTTTCCGCTATCGGCGCGTCGTCTTCCAGCGGCAGGTAATGGAGCAGGCGCAGGGTGCTCTGGTAGTCGGGCTGCTCGCGGTCGTGGGCGCGGGTGAAGAAGTCGGCGTCGAAGCCGAGTTTCAGCGCGAAGCAGCTCAGCACGCGCATGCCCAGTGCCCAGGCCTCCGCCTCGAGTTGCAGGGTCGCCCGCTGGAAATCCGGCAGCTCACTCTCCCCGGGCCAGAGTCCCGCCATCCGCGGCAGGGTGATCTGGTAGGACTCCTTGCGATCGGCGATGCCGACCGAGGGACGCACCTGGGCCTGGTATTCCCAGCCGGCGTTCTGGCCCTCTTTCAGCGGGAACTGCCCCTTGAATTCGGCGTCGCGGCCGAAGAAGTCCGCCGATGCCGCAAAGGCGGAGTCGATCACCGCCTGCGCGATGCCGTGGCCGTCGAGCTGGAAGAAGCCGACCTCGGTGGCGGCCTGCCAGAGCTGGTCGGCGATCTCCTCGCGACGCTGCCCGAAATCGCTGAGATCGACCAGCGGGATCACCGCGCTGCCCAGTTCCTCGCCGGCGCCGCCGATGCGGCGCTCCAGGTCCAGTTCCTCCAGTTGGTAGGTAGTGCTCATTTTCTCTGTATTCATGACCGCGCTCCTTAGGTGCTCTGTCATTGGAAAATGGAGCAATGCCGGGTCGTTACCTGCCGCTTCTACTCCGTACTTTGCCACTGCCGTGGCCTGATGCCGGCTCTCGCCGGCGCTACCGCGTCACTCCTTCGGCAGGCTCCAGCGGAAGAACAGCAGCTGCAGCCACTGCACCGCCTTGAACAGCGCGAGGCTGACCAGGGAGAGGAACAGCAGCGCGGCGAAAGCCTGCGGAATCTTGAAATAGGAGGTGGAGAACTGGACGAAATAGCCCAGCCCTTCCTCGGCGGCGACGAACTCCGCCACCACCGCGCCGATGATGGCCAGGGTGACCGCGACCTTCATGCCGCTGAACAGGTGCGGGACCGCGTAGGGCAGGCGCACGTACCAGATCTCCCGGGTCGCTGAACTGCGCAGGGAGCGGGACAGCTCGATCAGTTCCGGCGGCGTGGCCAGCATGCCGGTGGTGGCGGAGACCACCAGCGGGAAGAAGGTGATCAGGCTGGTGATCGCCAGCCGCGGCGCCCAGCCGGTGCCGAACATGACGATGATCAGCGGGGCGATGGCGACGATCGGTGTCGACTGGATCACCACCAGCAGCGGGTAGAGGGTCTTCGACAGGAAGGCCGAGCGCACCATGAGCACCGCGATGGGGATGCTGATCGCCAGGGAGATGGCGAAGCCGGCCAGCGCGACGCGCAGGGTGGCCCAGAGGTGCCCGGCCCAGCGGCTCATCTCGACCTCGGTGAAGGCCGTGGCGATGGCCGAGGGCGAGGGCAGCACGAAGGCGGGAATCTCGAGCACCCGGCAGGCGAGCTCCCACAGCGGGATCAGGCCAAGCAGGGTCAGCGCGGGCAGCGCCCGGCGCAGTAATTGTTCAGGCCTTGGCATGCTGGATCTCCTTTTGGCCGGCGCCCCCGGCGACTACCTTCAGGCGCGGCTGGTAGATCAGCTCGCGCAGGCGGTGGGTGTAATCGGAGAAGGCGCGCTCGTGGATGGTGTCCGGGGTGCGCGGACGCGGCAGTTCGATGCGCACTTCCTCGAGCAGGGTGGCGGGGCGCTCGCTGAGCACCAGCACGCGGTCGGCGAGCAGTGCCGCCTCGGCGATGGAGTGGGTGATGAACAGCACGGTCTTGGGTTTCTGCCGCCAGATGCGCAGCAGGTCGAAGCCCATCTCCTCGCGGGTCAGCGCGTCGAGGGCGGAGAAGGGCTCGTCCATGATGAGGATTTCCGGGTCCAGCAGCAGCGCCCGGGCGATGCCCACCCGCTGCTGCATGCCGCCGGAGAGCTGGTCGGGCATGTGCTGCTCGAAGTCGGCCAGGCCGACCATGGCGAGCAGGGACCTGGCCTGGGCGATATCGGCGGCGCGCGGCCGTCCGGTCTTGTAGCGGATCGGGAAGAGCACGTTTTCCAGCACGTTTTTCCACGGCAGCAGGGTCGGTTTCTGGAACACGATGCCGGTATTCTCCTGCGGTCCGACCACCGGCTGGCCGTAGACGGAGACCTGTCCCGAGGTCGCCGGGAACAGCCCCGCCAGGAGGCGCAGCAGGGTCGACTTGCCGCAGCCGGACGGCCCCAGCACGGCGACGAACTCGCCTTTCTCGATGGTGAAGTCGAGCTTGCGGATGGCCTCCACCGGCCGGCCGCTCTCCGCCGGGTAGGCGTGGCTCACGTTGTCGAAGTGAACATGGGGTTTCATGGTGTGCTCTCCTTTGCAGGCTGCTCTGCGGGCTGGGGCACGATGCCGGCCATGATGGAGCGTGCGATGGCGGACTCCGGGTCGAAGGCGTCCTGGTCGAGGTCCTGGGCCCGGGCCACCCAGGACCAGGTGCTCGCCAGCCGTTCGGCGGTGATGGTGCCGATGCCCTGTTCGGCGCTGACCGGGTTGTAGACCAGCTCGCGCATCGCGCGGATGGTCTCGGCGGCCACGGCAGCCTCGACTTCGGGCACCATCGCCGAGACCATCGCGCCGGCGCGGTCGGGCTCGGCAAAAGTGAATTCGATGGCTTTCAGGTAGGCGCGCAGGAAGCGTCGCGCGACCTCGGGGCGCTGCTGCAGGAAGCGGTCGTTGGCGACGAGGCTGGTTGCGTAGACCTCCATGCCCGCCTGGTACCAGGGCAGCATTTTCAGCTTGCGGCCCATCTGCCGGGCCTGGGCGCTGTACTTCTGGTGGTCGGTCACCCAGGAGATGACCACATCGGTACTGCCCGTGAGCAGCATCGGCCCCAGTGCGCCGGCGTCGGCCTTGATCAGCCGGATGCTGCCTTCATCGACCTGGTTGGTCGCCAGCAGGAGTGGCAGGAAGACATTGGACGAGGTGAAGGCGGAGGTGGCAATGCGCTTGCCGGCGACGTCCGCCACCGACTCGATACCGCTGCCCTCCACTGTATAGAAGGCGTGCGGCCCCTGGCTGAACACGCTCAGCACGGCGGAAACCGGCACGTCCTCCCGGGCGCGGGCGGCGAGCAGGGCGGCGATGTCGGACAGGCCGATGTCCGAGGTGCCGGTGGCCAGCCTGGTCAGGGAGTCGGTGCTGCCGCGGCCCTGGACTATTTTCACCTCGAGGTCCTCGGCGGCGAAGAAGCCCTGCTGCACGCCGACGTAGACTGGCGCCTTGTCGCCGCCGGGCAGCCAGTCCAGCTGGAATGTCACCTTGTCCGCGGCCGACGCCAGCCCTGGCAGGGCGAGCAGCATCGCCAGGGTGAGGCCTTGGAGCGGGTTGGGAAATTTCATTGGCGTTCCTTTATTTCCTGCGTTGACTGTGTGCCAGCGGTTCGCGGGAGTCTAAAGGCGGAGGGGGGATGTTGCGAAAATCGCACCACTCGCCGCCAGTTCATAAGCGCGAACCGACCGTTGCGAGCAATGCCCCGGAACCCGTTGGGTGTCGCGCTGCGCGCGGCGGGTACCTGACAGCTTCTACTCTTTTCCCGCGCCGGGCGCGGGGCTAAATCCGGGGTGGACTATACAGGAAGCGTGCCAGCCTGAACAAATCCACGGTCTTTCAATATGTTGATGTTTTCAGGTCGCAGCGAGCACGGCTAAAAACAGGATTTTCCCGGTGTTTTTAGCGGTTTTTGCCCCTTTCCGGTGCATCCTCAGGCGACCCCGATGCCCTTGAGGATCACGCTCACGACGGTCTCGGTGGCCGCGGCGTAGGCCTCGTCACTGAGCCGGTTGACCCCCACGGCGGCATTGATCTGGGTTTCGAAATCGGCGTAGTGCTGGGTCGCGCTCCAGATAAGGAACATCAGGTGGGTGGGGTCCACCGCGTCCATCTTGCCCTGGGCGGCCCACTCGCGGAACACCCGGGTCTTGCGCTCGAACCACACGCCGTAACCGCTCTTGAAATAGGTTTCCAGCCGCGGCGCACCGGACAGTATCTCCTTGGCGAAGATGCGCGAATCCAGTGGGTAGTTGCGCGAGAAGGCCATCTTGCGCTCGATGTACTCGCGCAGCGCGACAGCGGGTTCCTCCGCCGGGTCGAGGTCGTTGAGGGCGTCGTCCCAGAGGTCGATGATGATGCTGAGGATTTCCGCGTAGAGCTGCAGCTTGTTGTCGAAGTAATAGTGCACGTTGGGGCGCGGCAGCCCCGCCCGGCGCGCGATGGAGTCGATGGTCGCGCCGTGGTAGCCCTTGGCGGCGAACTCCTCCTTCGCCGCGTTGACGATGAGCTGCTCGTTCTTGCGACGGATGCGCCCCGTCGCCTTCTCGCCCTTGTGTGAGGGAAGTTCGAGTTCCACACTGGCGGCCTTGTTCATGCCGGGGCTTCCTCCGTGTTCATGCCGGGACTTCTTCCATGACCGGTTCAGCGGGTTCCGGTAGCACCACGCTGAGCAGGATCGCTGTGAGCCCCGCGGTGGCTGCGGCGGAGCTGAAAATATTCTGGACCAGTTCCGGCGTCCTTGAAAACACCTCCGGTACCAGCGCCAGCCCCAGGCCCATGCCGAAGGATACCGCGATTATGATGACCTTGCGGCGGTCCAGTTGTTCCGTTGCCAGGATCTTTATGCCCGCCGCCGCCACGGTGCCGAACATCACCAGGGTGGCGCCGCCCAGCACCGGCTTGGGAATGCTCAGCAGGAAATCGCCGATGCCCTGGAACAGGCCGAGTAGTACCAGCATGCCCGCGACGTACATGCCGACGTAGCGGCTGGCGATGCCGGTGAGCTGGATCACCCCGGTGTTCTGGCTGAAGGTGGTGTTGGGGAAGGAATTGAGGGTGGCGGCGATCAGCGAGTTCAGCCCGTCGCCGAGGACCCCGTTGCGGATGCGGCGCAGGTAGCTCTCGCCCTCGATCGGCTGCCGCGAGATGACGCAGTTGGCAGTCAGGTCCCCGGTGGTCTCCACCGAGCTGATCACGTAGATCACCGCGAGGGGAATGAAGGCCGCCAGGTCGAAGCTGAAGCCGTAGAGGAAGGGGCGCGGCACGGCCAGCTCGGCGGACAGGCTGATGTCGGCCGGGTCCAGCTTGCCCATGAACACGGCCGCCAGCATGCCGACCACCAGGCCGATGATAATGGAGGACAGCCGCAGCCAGACATTGGAGGAAATGTTCAGGGCCACGATGAACCCGACCACCAGCAGGCCCAGCAGGAGGTTGTCGCTCGAGCCGAAGTCCTCCGCGTTCATGCCGCCGGCGAGGTCGGTCATGCCGACCTTGATCAGGCTGATGCCGATGCTGGTGATGACGATGCCGGTGACCAGCGGCGTGACGACCCGGCGCAGGCGCGGGATCACCTGGCTGAGGCCGATCTGCACGAAGGCGCCGACGAAGCTGAGGCTGAGGATCAGCGAGAGAATCTCCTCCGGGCCGCCGCCGCTGTTTTTCACCATGAACCCGGCGCTGAGGATGGCGCCGAGGAAGGCGAAGCTGGTGCCCTGGATACACAGCATGCCGGCGCCGATGCCCAGTGGCCGCCAGGCCTGCACGAAGGTACCGATACCCGAGGCCAGCAGCGCCATGCTGATCAGGTAGGGGATCTGCGCCTGCAGGCCGAGAATATTGCCGATGATCAGGGTCGGCGTGACGATGCCGACGAAAGATGCCAGCAGGTGCTGCAGCGCCGCGAAAGTGGATTCGGCTACCGGCGGCCGGTCTTCCAGCTGGTAGATGAGCTCTGAGGGCGAAGATCGGGTCATGCGTGTTTCCTGTTGTCGGCGTCAGGGGTGCACCGCGCAGGGCTGGCGGCCACCTTCAGGCGAGGCTGCTAACGCAGGATATGTGCCAAGCCGCTCGCCACCTGCAATTGCGGGCCTTCCGCTTCCTTCTGCCCGAAAAAATCTGACACATGTGTCAAGAAATGCACAGATTAAGTGCATGCCCGCACCACTAACAAGCACCGGCTGCGGGGCGGCAGGACCCGCGCAGGGGCCCGGGACCGGCGGTAATGGCGGCGTGCAGGCGGCGCAAGACTAGCGGAAAACACGGGGAAAAAAAGCTTTTGCCGCTTCCGCGGAGCAAACCTGACAGCCATGTCAAAAAAGTGGCACAGAACGTGCTTTGGGCAGTGCAGCAGCAAAAAGCAGTTCCGTTCTACTTGTTCGCGTTTTATCTCTGGGGGAATTCAGATGGACAACATTTTCAGACCGGCACGACGGCCTGTCGCCGCAGCGGTGCTGGCAGCGACCAGCGCATTGTTACTCGCCAACAGCCAGTCGCTGCATGCGCAGGCCAGCGAAACCAGCCTCGAGGAGGTCGTGGTCACCGCTAAGGGCGACTACTTCAGCATCCTCCCGGACCAGCCTACCGACAGCGCCTTCGGCCTCAACAAGACCCTGGCGGAGACCCCGCGCTCGATCTCCGAGGTGCGCGAGGACCTGATCCAGAAGTTTGCCCTGCGCAGCGTCGATGACCTCGTGCGGCTGACCCCGGGGGCCTTCACCAGTTCCTTCTTCGGTATCAAGGGTGCCATGGATATCCGCGGCGAGCCGGCGGACAACTACTTCCGCGGCTTCCGCCGCATCGCCAACCCGGGTGCCTTCAACACCATCGTGCGCGGTGCCGAGCGCCTGGAAATCCTCCGCGGCCCGGTCTCGCCGCTCTACGGCACCGGCAGTATCGGCGGCCAGCTGAACTACATACCCAAATCCGCCAAGAGTGAGGACAACAAGTACATCGCCGGCCCCAGTGGCCAGGTACAGGCCACCTACGGTTCCTACAACCAGCGTGTGCTGACCGGCGAGTTCGGCATGCCCTTCACCATCGGCGAGGCGGAGGGCGGTGTGCAACTGTTCGCCGAGGTGGAGGACTCCGAGTCCTACTTCGACGGCTACGAGCCGAGCAGCGAGCTGTACCAGATCGCCTTCGACATCGACCTCAACGAGAAGACCAAGCTGGAGTTCGGCGGCCAGTACCAGACCACCGACAGCATCCAGGTGCCCGGCTGGAACCGCGTGACCCAGGACCTGATCGACAACGGCACCTATATCACCGGTACGCCGCCCGACCGCAACAGCAACGGCGGTCCGGACCTGCGGCCTAACGAGTCCGGCTTCATCTCCGGCGCTGCGGGGGTCGACATCAACAACTCCTTCTCCGGCGTCGGTACCTTCTGTGTACCCAGCCTGGGTTTCAACGTCGCCACCTACGACGGCCGTGACATCACCTGTTTCGGCGGCAACGACACGCCGTGGATTTCGCCGCTGAGCAATGTCGGCACCGCCAAGCTGGACATGGACACCACCTTTATCGACGGGCGCGACTTCGCCGACACCACGGCGATCACCGCCTATTTCGATGTCACGCACACCTTCGACAACGAGATGGTGTGGAAGAACCAGTTCTTCTACGACTACATGGACCACACCAAGTACCAGAGCTGGGGCTTCACCGCCTACTACCCGGATGCCAACCTGTGGGAGTTCCGCAGCAGCCTGAATTTCAAGGCTGAAATGGGCGGCATCACCTTCGACAACGTCGTCGGCGCCAGCTTCCGCCGCGAGGATCTCGAACTCAACCACGCCTTCTTCGACGAGACATTCGACTTCCGCGACCTGACCGTCGGGCCCACGCCCAACGACCGCATCGCCCCGGCCACCACCAGCCCTTTCAAGGACGTGACCTTCACCACCGACGAGAACGGCAACAACACCGGCATCGCCTCCGGCGACCCGGGCCGTAACTACAACCTCGGCCAGAAGTCGGTGAACGACGATCTCGGTGTGTTCTTCGTCTCCGATATCAGCCTGGGCAATTTCTCCCTCCTGCTGGGCGCGCGCTATGACGAGTACAACGTGGACTCCGAGGAGGTCGCGGTCACCCTGCTCGACATCCCCTACGCCAGCCTGGACAGCATCCCCGAGGGCGAGGTCAGCGGCGACGACGACGCGCTCAACTTCAACGTCAGCCTCTCCTATAACACCGGTTTTGGCCTGATTCCCTACGCCACCTACGCCGAGGCGAGCTCGCTCAGCACCGAGCAGCTGGGCAACATCATCCCCGGCTCGGTGGTCGACAGCCTGTTCCTGCAGGATTCGGAACTGAAGGAAATCGGCGTGAAGTTCTCCGGCTTCGACGATCGCCTCTACGCAACCCTGGCCTACTACGACCAGGAGAAAACCGAGCGGGCCGGGCAGACTGCGCAGCTGGTGCAGGTATTCTCCGACGGCTACGAGTTCGAGCTGCGCGGCGTGATCAACGACAACCTCTCGCTCCTCGCGACTGCCACCCACACGGAGACGACGGAAATCGGCAATACCTTCGTGGTTATCAACGGCGCGGAATTCGCTGCCCAGAACGGCCTGAACCCGGAAGACGTCTACGGCGGCCGGATCGCTGGCGACCGGGACACCTTCACCGGTGCCGGTGCCGAGCTGGAGCGGGGTGGCCTGCCGGACAACATCGTCAGCCTCTACGGCACCTGGAACCAGGAGCTGTTCGATGGCGAGCTGACCGCCTCCCTCGGTTTCACCTGGGTGGACGAGACCTACACCGACGCGCTGCAGACCATCATGCTGCCCGACTACACGATCTGGACTGGCTCGGTAGGCTACGTTTACGACCGCTTCTCGGCGCTGGTCCAGGTGAACAACCTGTTTGACGAGGAGTACTTCACCTCGGCCGACCTGTTCGACTCGGTGATTGTGAAACCCTCCGAGGGGCGCACGGTGGCCCTGACCCTGCGCTACGACTTCGGCGACTGAACGCGATTTCCAGGTGATGTGTTTGGGCGCCCCCGGGCGCCCTTTTTTTTTGCCCGGTGGTCCGCGGTGTGCCAAACGAAGACCGGGGGGCAGCACATGCCGGGGTCAGAGTCTCGACTCTGACCCCCTATCGAAGTGCCGCGACGCCTTTTTCGCAGCGCAGCCCACCCAATCAACACCCCTTGAATTCCGGCGAACGCTTGTCCAGGAACGCAGCCACCGCCTCCCCGTGATCCCCGGTGTTGTGGCTGATCCCCTGGTACACCGCACACAGGTCGAGGAAGTCGCGCAGCTCTGAACGCTGGGCCTTCTTCAGCAGGCGCTTGGTGTAGCGCACCGCCTGAGGCGGCTTGCTGGCAAAGGTCGCCGCCAGTTCCATGGCCCTGGGCAGCAGCGATTCTGGCTCGGTGACTTCCAGCAGGATGCCGATCTCGCGCGCTTCCTCAGCCTTGACGATGCGGCCGGAGAAGGTGAGTTCCGCCGCCCGCTGGTAACCAACCACACGCTGCAGGAACCAGGCGCCGCCGTCGCCGGGGATGATGCCGAGGTTGACGAATGTCTCGCCGAACATAGCCTCGGTGGAGCCGATACGCACATCGCACATGTTGGCGAGGTCGAAGCCGGCACCGATGGCCGGGCCGTTGACCGCGGCGATCACCGGCACCTCGAGGGCGTCAATGGCCAGCGGGATGCGCTGGATACCGGCGCGGTACCTGGCTTCGAGCTCGGCGACGTCGCCGGCGAAATCCGCCTTGCGGTCGCGCATGTCCTTGATATTGCCACCGGAGGAGAAGGCCTTGCCGGCGCCGGTGATAACCAGTACGGAGATGTCCGGGTTGCTGTTGACCCACTGGCAGACGTTGACGATATCGTCCCCCAGGGCGGAGCCGGTGAGCGCATTGCGCAGGTCGTCGCGGTTCAGGGTCAGGCGGGCGATACGGCCTTCGATGGCGAGGATGGCGTCGGTTACTTGCGGTGTGTTCACGGCGATTTTCCCGGTGGTAGTGGTTGGCGGGCACAGCTTACCAGCGGCGGCGGGTGCTGGCATCCACCTTGTCCCGCGTCGTTCGGGCTTGTCACCCGGGACAAAGCTGTATTAGACTGCCACCGGTAGCACCGCCGGGATTGACCGACGCCATCGAGCATCGGGACCCGCAGTGCGAGAAAGCGGAAATAAGAATAGATGCTGCGATCACTGCTGAAACGAATTCTACCTGCCTGCTGTTGCCTTGTCCTTGCGGCCTGTGGTGGCGGCCGGGACGTCACCGTGCTGCACCTGGCCCACACCCTCGACACCGGCCACACCGTGCACAAGGCCATGCTCTACCTCGGCGAGCGCCTGGAGGCCTACAGCGGCGGCACGATGAGTGTCGAGGTTTATCCCGGCGGCCAGCTCGGCAACGAGCGCGAGCTTATCGAGTTGCTGCAGATCGGCAGCCTGGCCATGACCAAGGTCTCCGCCAGCCCGCTGGAGGGCTTCGTACCGGAGATGCAGGTGTTCAATATTCCCTACGTGTTCCGCGACAAGGCCCATTACACCGCGGTGCTCGACTCCCCGATAGGCCAGCAGCTGCTGGATGCGCCGCTGCCGGTGCGCCTCAAGGGGCTCGGCTACTACGACGCCGGCAGCCGCAGCTTCTATACGGTGGAGAAGCCGGTGCGCGAGCCGGCGGATCTCGCCGGCCTGAAAATCCGTGTGCAGGAGAGCCAGACGGCCCTGCGCATGGTCAGCGCCCTCGGCGGCTCGGCGACGCCGATCGCCTGGGGCGAGCTTTACACCGCCCTGCAGCAGGGGGTGGTGGACGGCGCGGAGAACAACCCGCCGAGTTTCTACCTCTCCGGCCATTACGAGGTCTGTCGCTATTACACCCTCGATGAGCACACCGCGGTGCCCGACCTCCTGCTGATCGGTACTGTCGCCTGGGAATCACTCGACCGGCAGCAGCAGGCCTGGCTGCAGCAGGCGGTGGACGACTCCGTGGCGCTGCAGCGTGAGTTGTGGCGCGAGGACAGCGACGCCGCGCTGGCAGCGGTGGCGGCCGCCGGCGTCGAGATCATCCGCCCGGACAAGTCCGCCTTCATGGCCCGGGTCGGTGCGATGCAGGCCAGCTACGCCGGCACGCCGGTAGGCGAGCTGATTGAACAGATCCGTCAGGTGGGGGAATAACCGTGCTGCAAATCGTCGACCACGCCTTTCGCATTTTTCTCTCCGCCCTGATGGCCCTGCTGGTGGTGGCCGTGACCTGGCAGATACTCTCCCGCTACCTGCTGGCCGAACCCAGTTCCTGGACCGAGGAACTGGCGCGCTTCCTGCTGGTGTGGATCGGTGTGCTGGGGGCGAGCTACGCCTACCGCATGAAAATGCATCTCGGCATCGACCTGCTGCCGCAGCAACTCAGCGGGCGCAGGCTGGCCCTGCTCGAGCTGCTGGTCAACTCGGTGGTGATCCTCTTCGCGGTGGCGGTCATGGTCGTCGGCGGCGGCAACCTGGTGGCGATGACCTGGGAACTGCAGCAGATATCCCCGGCCCTGGGAATTCCCATGGCCTGGGTCTACGCGGTGGTGCCGCTCAGCGGTGTGCTCATCGTGCTCTACGCGCTGGAGAACGCCATCGAGAGCTGGCGCGACAACAACCGGGCGGCAGGGGAGCACTGAGCATGGCCGAACTGGCGCTATTGTTTACTTTCTTCGTGCTGCTGGCGCTCGGCGTGCCCGTGGCTTTCTGCATCGGCCTGGCCACCATGCTGGCGATGCTGGTTTCCATCGACCCGCTGCCGGCGCTGACCACCATCGCCCAGCGCATGGCCGGGGGCATCAACAGTTTCGCCCTGCTGGCGATCCCGCTGTTCATTCTCTCCGGGCTGCTGATGGGGCAGGGCGGTATCGCCCGGCGACTGATCAACTTCGCCAAGTGCCTGGTGGGCATGGTGCCCGGCGGGCTGGCCTTCGTGAATGTCGTCTCCTGTACCCTGTTCGGGGCGATCTCCGGCTCGGCGGTCGCCGCCACGTCCGCGGTCGGCGGTTTCATGGTGCCGGCGATGGACGAGGAAAATTACCCGCGGGAATTCAGCGCCGCGGTGACCGCGACTGCCGCCACCACCGGCCTGTTGATCCCGCCGAGTAACATCCTCATCGTTTACGCGGTGGCCAGCGGTGGCGTGTCCATCGCCGCGCTGTTCCTCGGCGGTTACCTGCCCGGCATGCTGGTGTCCATCAGCCTGATGGTGGTCTGCGCGATCTACGCGAAGCGGCGCAGGATGCCCGCCGGCGGGGTGGTCAGCGGCCGCGAACTGGCGAGCAACACCCTGGCCGCGGCGCCGAGCCTGTTCCTCATCGTGCTGGTGATTGGCGGCATCGTCGGTGGGATCTTTACCGCCACCGAGGCCGGCGCCATCGCGGTGCTCTACGCCCTGGCGCTGTCGGTGCTGGTCTACCGCGAGGTCAGCGTGGGCCAGCTGCCGGAGATACTGCTGAAAGCGACCGAGACCACCGCCATCGTCATGCTGCTGGTGGGCACCTCGATGGCGATGTCCTGGCTGCTCGCCTTCCAGAATATTCCCACCATCGTCGCCGAGGCCATGCTGGGAATCAGCGACAACCCGCTGATGATCCTGCTGATGATCAACCTCGTGCTGCTGATCGTCGGTTCGTTCATGGACATGACCCCGGCGGTGCTGATTTTCACGCCGATCTTCCTGCCCGTGGCGGTGCAACTGGACATGTCGCCCCTGCATTTTGGCATTATGATGGTGCTCAACCTGTCCATTGGCCTGTGCACGCCGCCGGTGGGCAGCGTGCTGTTCGTCAGCTGCGCGATCGCCAAGACCTCGATCGCGCGCATCATCCGCCCGCTCCTGCCCATGTACGCCGCGATGATCGTGGCACTGTTCCTGGTGACTTATGTGCCATTCTTCAGTGAAGCCCTGCCGCGCTTCTTCGGCCTTTATGAATAGGGAGCCGTCATGACCAGGCCCCGGGTTGCCGCCATCGGCGAGTGCATGCTGGAACTGTCCGCCGCGCCGGGTGATCCCGCCGCCAGCGCGCTGCGCATGGGTTTTGGCGGCGATACCCTGAATACGGCGATTTATCTGTCCCGCCTCGGTGTGCAGGCGGACTACGTCACCGCCCTCGGCGACGACAATCTCAGCCAGTGGATGCTGGAGAGCTGGCAGCGGGAGGGTGTCGGTACCGGCAGCGTGGTGCAATTCCCCGGCCGCCTCCCGGGCCTGTACCTGATCGAGACCGACGCCGCTGGCGAGCGCCGCTTCAGCTACTGGCGCAAGGAGGCCCCGGCGCGGGAGCTGTTTGCGGATGCCGCCCACGTTGCCCGGCTGCAGGCGGCGCTGGCCCAGGTGGACCTGGTCTACTTCTCCGGCATCAGCCTGTCGCTCTACGCAGAGGCGGGCCGCGAGCGCCTGTTCGCGATGCTCGGGGCGCTGCGGGCGCAGGGTGTGCAGATTGCCTTCGACGGCAATTATCGCCCCGCCGGCTGGCCGGATGCCGGCGCTGCGCGCGACGCCTTCAGCCGCGCCTGCGCGCTGGCGGATGTCGTCCTGCCGACCTTCGAGGACGAGCAGGCCCTGTTCGGCGACGCCAGTGCTGACGCAACGCTGGCGCGCATCGCCGCCGCCGGTGCCAGCGAAATAGTGCTCAAGCAGGGCCCCCGGGGCTGTGTTATCAGCCATGCCGGGGCGCGCTGGCAGGTGCCCGCCGAACTGGTCGCGCAGCCTGTCGACACCACCGCTGCGGGGGATTCCTTCAATGCCGGCTACCTCGCCGGCCGCCTGCTCGGCCTGGCGCCGGAGCCGGCGGCGCGGCAGGGACACCAGCTGGCGGCACAGGTCATCCAGTGCCGCGGCGCGATCATTCCGGCGGAAAAAATGCCGCGACGCAATGCCTGAGAGCGGAGGTAAGGACTTGGACTCCAGCAGTGTCTCCAGGGCGCGCCCGCTGCAGCTGGCACTGCAGCGACGGCAGCTGCTCGCCGCCGGTGTGCTGGGTATCGCCGGTATCGGTCTTCGCTTGCCGGTGCTGGCAGGCGCGCGGGATGGCGAGCGGGAGGAGGCCGGCTGGGCGGTGGCACAGCGCATCCGCGAGTCGGTGGTCCAGCCGCTATTCGCCCGGCGGGATTTCCCGATTACTGCCTTCGGTGCCGAGGTCGGTGAAGATGCCAGCGAGGCGATCGCCCGCGCGATCCGCGCCTGCCACGAGGCGGGCGGCGGCCGGGTGGTGGTGCCGCGGGGCAAGTTCGATTGTGGCCCGGTTCACCTCAAGTCCAACGTGAATCTGCACCTTGCCGAGGGCGCGGAACTGTCGTTTTCCACCGATCCGGCGCGCTATCTTCCCGCGGTGTTCAGCCGCTGGGAGGGCATGGAGTTGATGAATTATTCGCCGCTGGTCTACGCCTTCGGCGCGGAAAACGTGGCGCTCACCGGCAGTGGCACGCTCAACGGCAACGCCGATGACAACACCTGGTGGCCATGGAAAGGGCCGCACCCGGAGCAGCACTGGGCGCTGCGCCCGGGCGAGGACCAGCAGGCGGCGAGGGATCGCCTGCAGGCACAGGTCGAGGCGGGTGTGCCGGTCGCGCAGCGGATCTACGGCGACGGCGCCTGGCTGCGCCCGCCCATGGTACAGTTCTACGCCTGCAAGCGGGTGCTGGTGGAGGGGGTGACGCTCAGGGACTCGCCCTTCTGGTTGCTCAACCCCGTGCTCTGCGAGGATGTCACCGTGCGCGGGGTGACCTGCTCCAGTCACGGCCCCAACTCCGACGGCTGCAATCCCGAGTCCTGCAAGCGGGTGCTGATCGAGCACTGCAGCTTCGATACCGGTGACGATTGCATCGCGATAAAATCCGGCCGCAACGCCGACGGGCGGCGCATCGCCGTGCCCTGTGAAAACCTCATCATCAGCGATTGCGATATGCGTGCCGGGCACGGCGGTGTGGTGATCGGCAGCGAAATTTCCGGTGGCGTCCGGCATGTTTACGCGGAGCGTTGCCGCATGAGCAGCCCCGAGCTCGAACGCGCGCTGCGGATCAAGACCAACTCGGTGCGCGGCGGTGTGCTGGAGCACATCTACTACCGCGATATCGAAGTGGGGCAGGTCAGGGACGTGCTGGTGATCAATTACCACTACGAGGAAGGGGACGCCGGCAGTTTCGATCCGCTGGTGCGGGACGTGGAAGTGCGCGGCCTGACCGTGCGCGAGGCACAGCGGGTGTTCCAGGTCAGGGGCTTCGGGCGCGACCCGGTGCGCGACCTGCGGCTGCTGGATATCAGCGTGGCCCGCGCCAGTGAGGTCGGTATCATCGAGAATGTGACGCCGCTGCACCTGCAGGGCGTTGAGATAAACGGCGAATGTTACCCGGCGTGTTGACCGACAGGCCGAAAGCAGGCGCAAGCTGGAGCGGTGGAGTGCTATGAGTAAAGAGTCCTCGAAGGCGACGATCAACGATGTCGCCCGGCTCGCCGGTGTGTCCAAGCGCACGGTATCGCGGGTGTTGAACGACTCGCCGAAGGTCAACGAGGAGACCCGCGCGGTCATCCAGAAGGTTATCAAGCAGCTGAAATACGTGCCGAGCCCCCAGGCCCGCGGGCTGGCCTCGAGCCGCTCCTACCTGATCGGCCTGCTCTACGACGACCCGAATTCGCTGTTCATCCACGCGGTGCAGCGCGGCATCCTCAGTGTCTGCGTCGATGCCGGCTACGAGCTGGTGGTGCATCCCTGCGACCACCGCGCCAGCAACCTGGTCTCCCGGGTCAAGCAGCTGATTACCCGCTCCAAGCTCGATGGCGTGGTCATCCTGCCCCCATTGTCAGCCGACGACAAGCTGGCCTCGGCGCTGGACAGGGAGGGCTTCGAGTACGTGCGCCTTGCCGCGGTCTCTCTGGACAAGCCGGAGCGCATGGTGGTGTCCGATGATCGCAAGGTGATGCACCAGCTGGCGCGGCACTTCGTCGACGCCGGGCATGAGAGAATCGCGATAATTACCGGCCCGAAGTACCGCCTCGCCACGGAGGAGCGGCTGGAAGGGTTTCGCGACGGGCTCGCCGACTGCGGCGTCAAGCTGGACAGCCGCAATGTGGTGGAGGGGGATTTCAGCTACGAATCCGGTATCGAATGCGCGCAGCGGCTGCTGTCGCGCAAGCATCCGCCGACGGCGATTTTTGCCAGCAACGACGAAATGGCTGCGGGTGTGATCCGCGCTGCCTGGGAGCTGGGTGTGCGGGTTCCCGAGGATCTGTCCGTCGCCGGTTATGACGACAGCCCGCTGGCCTCCAAGATCGTACCGCCGCTGACGACCTTCCGCCGTCACAACGAAGCCATGGCGGCCATCGCCGTGCGCAAGCTTATCGCCTGCATTGCAGGCAATCGTACAGAGGCGCAGGAATTGCCTTCGACTATCGCTCCGGAACTCGTGCCACGGGAATCCACCAGCTCGCCTGGCAAACGCTAAAACCAGAAAATGAAAAAAGGCGCTGCTTTGCAGCGCCTTTTTTCATTTTTTCCCTTATTTTTTCCGCATTTACGTAAATCCCAAATCTTTGTGTCACGGGGGTTGCCATCGGTGGCATAAGGTGCTTGAATATGTGCTACCGGTAGCAAACAAGGCGTACAGCTGCATTCTCACGGCAACGGATTCGGGGGTGCCTGCAGTGAAGCGACCTCCGCTGTGAAGCGAACCCGGTCGAGCCTTCGCCCATATAACGTAAATAAAGTGACAGGTGCACAACATGATCAAGCAACGACATTTCAAGCGTAATGTTCTGGCACTCGGTGTCGCCGCAGCGAGCCTGGGTGCCGTGGCCTACACCGCGCCAGTGCTGGCCCAGGAAAATCCCGAGGCGGCCCTGGAGGAGGTGGTGGTCACCGGCTACCGCAGCAGCCTCAAGGCCTCCCTCGACATGAAGCGCGATGAAGTCGGCGTGGTCGACGCGATCATCGCCGAGGATATCGCCAAGTTCCCCGACCTCAACCTGGCGGAATCGCTGCAGCGTATTCCCGGGGTGGCGATTCGTCGCGAGGCCGGTGAGGGCCGCAATATCACGGTCCGCGGCCTCGGCCCGCAATTTACCCGGGTCCGGGTCAATGGCATGGAGGGCTTGAGCACCGGTGGCGGCACCGACAGCTCCGGCGGCACCAACCGCGATCGCCAGTTTGATTTCAACATTTTCGCGTCCGAACTGTTCAACAGCATCGTCGTGCGCAAGACTTCCGAAGCCTGGGTGGATGAAGGCTCGCTGGGTGCGACCGTCGACCTGCGCACCGCGCGCCCCTTCGACTACGGCGAGCAGGCGGCGGCGCTGTCCGCCCAGGGCATGTATAACGATCTTGCCGAAGAAGTCGACCCGCGCATCGCCGGTCTATACAGCAACGTGTGGCTGGATGACACGCTCGGTGGCCTGATCGCTTTCGCCTACACCGAGCGGCAGATCCTCGAAGAGGGCGCCTCGACCGTGCGCTGGCAGAGCGCCGACTGGGCCAACTGCTCTGCCTGTGGCAGCCAGGCGGATATCGACGCGGTCAACGACTCCTACCACCCGCGCATTCCCCGCTACGGACGCTTGACCCACGAGCAGGAACGGCTGGGCATCAACGGCGCATTGCAGTGGCGCCCCACCGATCGCACCGAGCTGATCCTCGAGGGGATGTACGGCACGCTCGAGGGCACGCGCTCGGAAGAATACCTCGAGGCGTTGATCCGCAATGAAGAAGACGTGATGAACGTCACCGACTACACGATCAACAATGCCGGCGTAATGACCGCGGGCACCTTCGACAATACGTTCGTGCGTATCGAGAACCGCATCGACGACCTGGAAACCGAGTTCACCCAGTTCACCCTGACCGGTTCGCACTACATTACCGATGACCTGCGTATCGAGGGTATGGTCGGCACCTCGGAATCGGAGTTCACCAACCCGCGCCAGACCACCATCATCTTCGATAATTTCGTCGACGGTTACAGCTACAACTACCGCGACGAAGAACTGCCGCGCCTGGACTACGGCTTCGATGTCACCGACCCGAGCCAGTTCGTCTACACCGAATTCCGCGATCGCCCGAACTCGGTGGACAACACGTTCGACAACTACAAGCTCGACCTGAGCTGGGATCTGAACGAGGCCATCACCCTGAAAACCGGTGTTTCCTACAAGGAATACACCTTCGAGGTGGCCGAGGCCCGGCGTGACGGGTCCGTCGATGATATTCTGGGCGCCGATGTGCCCGTGACCGCTGAACTCGCTTCCATGCTGCGCGGTTTCGGCAGCGGCCTCGGCATGCCGGGTGGCAATGACAAGAGTTGGGTCGTGCCCAACATCGCGGCCGGCGCCGCACTGGTTGATCTCTACAATATCGAGGCTACGCCCCGCGAAGGTGACATTCGCTCGGTGGAAGAAGAAACCCTGGCCTACTACGTCCAGGCCAATTTCTTCTACCCGATCGGCGACATGGAACTGCGCGCGAACGCCGGCCTGCGTTATTACGAGACCGATATTTCCTCTACCGGTTTCCTCTCCGGGGAGCAGGTGACCGTCGACAACAGCTACGACGATGTGCTGCCGGCCCTCAACGTCTCCCTCGGGCTGACGGAAGAAGTCACCGTGCGCGCCGCGTACTCGAAAGTGATGGCGCGCCCGGACCTGGGTAACCTGACCCCCGGCGGCTCTATCGGTGTATTCGGAGACCCGACCCTGAGCTTCGGCAATCCGGCGCTGGCACCCTTCGAGGCGGATGCCTACGACATGTCCTTCGAGTGGTACTTCATGGATGAGGCGCTGTTCTCCGTCGGCATGTTCTACAAGGATATCGCTTCGTTCGTAGCCCGCACCTCGGAGGACAACATTCCCTTCAGCACTCTGGGTCTTCCCTGCAGCCTGCTCGATGCCTCCCCGATCGAGGGTGAGTGTGACACGCTGTTTACCGTGACCCGCAACACCAACGGCAAGGGCGGTACCCTGGAGGGGTTCGAGATCATCTTCCAGATGCCGTTCACCGGCCTGCCGGGACTGCTTGGCAACACCGGTATCGCGGCCAACTACACCTACGTCGACTCGGAAGTGGATTACGCGTCGCCGGGTGAAGAGAAAGAGCTCGGGCCATTGGTACAGACCAGTGAGAACAACTACAACGCCACCCTCTATTACGAGGGCGACAAGATCAGTGCGCGCTTCTCCTACAACTACCGGGACGAGTACCTGATCCAGTTCCCGGATCGCCAGGTGGACGAAGCCAGCCAGCTCGATTTCTCGGCGTCGTACAACTGGAACGACAACCTCCAGCTGACCTTCGAAGCGATCAACCTGACCGACGAGTTCTTTGACCAGAACCACCTGGTAGGGGATGACCTCGTCGACCTCAGCTATGTCTACCACCACACCGGCCGGAACTACTTCCTCGGCTTCCGCTGGAAACTCTGAGCGAGCGGGGAGCCGGTCCTTGGGGAATTGACGGGTTTTACCCGGGGATTTTGGGCCAGGTTCCCATTGTGCCCACAGCCAGGCAACTGGTTGTGGGCTTTTTTTTATCCTGCGCAATCGCGTCTCGCGGGCAGGCTGATCGCCGGCATGGGCGGGCAAATTACCGGGCCGGACCGGCGCGCTGAACTTGCGGCAGGGGGTGACATGGGCTAACATGTGCTACCGGTGGCACAGCGGCAATTCACCGCCCAATGCCACTGACCTTTCGCGCTGATGGCGGGCGCCATTCGCCTCAACCGCGGCGCTCATGGCAGAGATTTGAGGAAACTATAACAATGCGCATAGCACTTCTGGCGGCGGTGACGACCCTGGGCGCACTGGCCCTGCCATCCCAGGCCGCCGGGCCCGCCGTCCAGCTGGCCAGCGTCGAAGTACGCAACCCCTCGGAGTTCGCGCGCGCCGACCAGTGGATCGAGCTTCCTTTCTCCTCCCTCGGAATCGCCGATGGCTACCCGGGGGCGAAAAACCTGGTGGTCGAAGACAGGGGCAAGTCGCTGCCCGTGCAGCTCCTGGATATGAACCGCGATGGCGCAGCCGACCTGCTGCTGACGGTCCTCGACCTGGAGGCCGCCGCTGCGGTCACTCTCGCCGTTACCGAGGATGCGGCAAAGGCCGGGCAACAAAGTTTCACCAGGCGCACCCAGGCGGAGTTGTCCCACAAACGGGGCGGCAGGTGGGAAGGCCGCAAGTACATCGGCGGCGAGTGGACCGGCGTAAACGAGCTCACGCCGCCGCCGCAGCACACCGACCACTCCGAGTTCATCCGCTACGAGGGGCCCGGCATCGAGTCAGACAGGGTCGGCTACCGGGTCTACCTCGACGAGCGCAACGGTTTCGACATATTCGGCAAGCGGGTGGCCGAGCCGGTATTGCACAAGGTAGGGCTGGACGGCTTCGCCTCCTACCACGAGCCCGCGGACTGGGGCATGGACATCCTCAAGGTCGGGCCCTCCCTCGGTATCGGCGGTTACGGTTACTGGCGCGAGGGCAAGGTAGAGCGGGTTTCCGACGTGGAGGGCTGGACAGCGAGCGTCCGCCAGAACGGAGCGCTGCAATCGCAGCTGGGCATTCACTACAAGCAGTGGCAGGTGGCCGGCAAAAAGATCGACCTGGACAGCAGCCTCACCATGCGCGCCGGCCAGGAGCTGGTGCATGTGCGGCTGAAATCCAGCGAGCCGCTGGACAACATCGCCGCGGGCCTGGTCAGGCACGAGGGCACGCAAGTGCTGACCGGCGAGATGGAAGTGACCGGCGACGCCTACACCTACCTCGCCACCTGGGGGCCGCAGAGCCTGGACGGCGGCAATCTCGGCATGGCGGTGCTGTTCCAGCGCCGGGACCTGCGCGCCCTCGATGCGGACGAGTTCAACCACGTCGCGGTGCTGGAGCCGAGGGGGGATGTCCTCGAGTATTTTTTCCTGGCTGCCTGGGATGGCGCGGAAAATGGCATCGACAGTGCCGAGGCCTTCAAGTCCTACCTCGAGCAGAAGGTGGAGATGCTGACCATCGAGCCCCGGGTCAGCGTCCGGAGCGGGTTTGCGCAGCAGCAGAAGCGCTTCCCGGTGAGCGGCGAGGAGGCCCTGCGCTGGGCGCGGCAGCTGGCCGACAGTGAAATCGCCCGCCACGGTGCGCAACTGGCCTGGGGCGGCTGGGATGAGTTGCGTGAGCGGCCCTCCAACTGGGAGTACTCCACCGGCCTGCTGATGCAGGCCTATGACGATCTCGGCCTGGCCCTCGGCAAGCCGCAGTACAACGCGCTGGCGCAACAGGTGATCAGCTCCTATGTCGCGGCGGACGGCAGCATCCACTCCTACGACATGGCGAAGTACAATATCGACAGCGTCAACAGCGGCAAGATGCTGCTGCGCCTGTATGCGCGCAGCGGTGAGGAGCGCTACCGCAAGGCCGCGGCCCTCCTGCGCGAGCAACTGGCGAGCCATCCGCGGCTGGACAACGGCGCCTACTGGCACAAGCAGCGCTATCCCTACCAGCTGTGGCTGGACGGTGTGTATATGGCCACGCCTTTTCTCGCCGAGTACGCCGTGCTGTTCGAGGGCGGCGCCAGCCTCGAGGACGCGGTGACGGAATTCACCGTCGCCCGCGATGAGTTGCGCGACCCGCAGACCGGCCTCTACTGGCACGCCTTCGACGAGAAACGGCAACAGGTATGGGCCGATCCGCAAAGCGGCCGCTCGAAATATTTCTGGGCCCGCGGTCTCGGCTGGCTGGCCATGGCGCTGGTCGATACGCTCGACTACATTCCGGCAGATCACCCGGAACAGCGCCAGGTCCTCATCGACATGACCCGCGACCTCGCCGACACCCTGCTCAGGTTCCGCAGTGCCAGCGGCACCTGGTACCAGATTCTCGACATGCCCGACGCCCCGGGCAATTACCGCGAGTCCTCCGCCAGCAGCATGTTCACCTACATGCTGGCCAAGGGGGTGAACGAGGGAATTCTGCCCGAGCAATACAGGGCGGCCGCGGTGGCGTCCTATGAGGGCCTGCTGCGCGAGTTCGTCGAACCGCACCCGGATGGCAGCGCGAGCCTCACCCACAACTGTGCGGTGGCCGGGCTTGGCTTCGGCCGCGACGGCAGCTACCACTACTACATGAGCGAACGGCTGATCGCCGACGACCCGAAAGGCCTGGCCCCGTTCATTTTCGCCAGTATTGAAATCGCAAAACTGCTGGACTGAGCGTCCCCGGCGTTCACCAGCCAAAGGAGAGCAACCATGACAATGGAATACGAGGTGCGCTACGCCACCCACCCCGACGACTACCGCAACTACGACACGGCAACCCTGCGCCGCCACTACCATGTCGGCAAGGTCTTCCAGCAGGACAGGATCAGCCTGACCTACACCCATTACGAGCGCCTGATCGTCGGCGGCGCCATGCCGGTGCTGCAGGCGCTGCCGCTGAAGACCATCGACCCATTGAAGGCCGAGTTCTTCCTGCACCGGCGTGAGCTGGGTGCGATCAACGTCGGCGGCCCGGGTGTCATCAACATCGACGGCGAGAGCTACGATGTCGATTACCGCGAGGCCATGTACATCGGCGCCGGCGACAAGTCAGTCAGCTTCGCCAGCAAGTCCGCCGGCAACCCGGCCAAGTTTTATATCAACTCCGCGCCCGCCCACCACGCCTACCCGGACAAAAAGGTGGGCATTGCCGACGCCGACTCCATCACCCTGGGTTCCGGCGACACCTGCAACGAGCGCACCATCAACAAGCTGCTGGTGAACAGCGTGGTGCAGACCTGCCAGTTGCAGATGGGCCTCACCGAGTTTCACCAGGGCAGTGTCTGGAACACCATGCCGGCGCACATTCACGACCGGCGCATGGAGGCCTACTTCTATTTCGAAATCCCCGAGGGCCAGTCGGTCTGCCACTTCATGGGGCCCCAGGAAGAGACCCGCCACCTGTGGATGCACAACGAGGAGGCGGTGGTCTCCCCGCCCTGGTCGATGCACACCGGCGTCGGCACCGCCAGCTACACCTTTATCTGGGGTATGGCGGGGGAGAACCTCGACTACGACGACATGGATAAATTCCAGCCCAACGAACTGTTGTAGGAGCGCAGCATGAGCAAGTTGTTCGACCTCAGCGGCAAGCGCGCGCTGGTTACCGGCGCGACTCACGGCCTCGGCCTCGCCATGGCTCGCGGCCTGGGCGATGCCGGGGCGACCCTGGTGATCAACGGCCGTTCCTCGCAGGAGAAAATCGACGCGGCGGTGGCAGAGCTGAAGGCCGCGGGCATCGACGCCCACGGCTACCAGTTCGACGTCTGCGACGAGAGCGCGGCGGAGGCAGCAGTAGCGCGCATCGAGGCGGAAGTCGGGCCGATCGACATCCTGGTCAACAACGCCGGTATCATCAAGCGCGTGCCCATGCTGGAGATGGCCCTGGCGGAGTGGGAGGAAGTGATCCGCACCGACCTCACCGGCGTCTTTGTCATGACCCGCCCGGTGGTGCGCCGGCAGATCCAGCGCGGTGGCGGCAAGGTCATCAATATCTGCTCGATGATGAGCGAGCTCGGGCGCGGCACCGTGGGCGCCTACGCCGCGGCCAAGGGCGGGCTGAAGATGCTCACCCGCAACATGGCCACCGAGTGGGCGCGGCACAACATCCAGGTCAACGGCATCGGCCCCGGCTATTTCGCCACCAGCCAGACCGCGCCGATCCGCACCCCGGGCCATCCTTTCAACGAATTCATCCTGCACCGCACCCCGGCCAATCGCTGGGGTGACCCGCAGGACCTGCAGGGCACCGCGGTATTCCTCGCCTCCGACGCGAGCAACTTCGTCAACGGCCAGATCGTCTACGTGGATGGCGGCATCCTCGCCACCATCGGCCGGCCCGCCGGCGAGGACTGACAGGCGCGTGAATACGTCAGGGTCACGTCCGCCGGAAACCATCCTCCAGTTCGGTACCGGTGTTTTCCTGCTCGGCTTTGCCGACTGGATCGTCGAGCAGTTGAATCGCAAGAGCGGCTTTGCCGGCGGCATCGTCGCCTTCAAGGCCCGCCCCGGCAGCAGCGCCTCGCTGGCGCCCCTCAACCGCCACGGCGGTGAATTCCATGTCTGGTTGCGCGGCTATGCCGGCGAGGAACTGGTGGACCGGGTCGACAGCGTGCACTGCCTGCGCCGGGCCATCAATCCCTTCGCGGATTACGCCGCCGCCCTGCAGGTGGCGCGCAGCGCGCAGCTGCAGTGGGTGATCTCCAACACGACCGAGGCGGGCATCCATTACCGGCAACAGGCCAGCCCTCAGGATGGTGCGCTGCCCGATACCTTTCCCGCCCTGCTCACCGCGCTGTTGTACGAGCGCTTCAGGCAGTTTGACGGCGCCGCGGAGCGCGGCCTGGCGATACTCTGCTGCGAACTGATCGAGAACAATGCCGCCAGCCTGCTGGCTATCGTGCAGCGCCACGCGGCGGACTGGGGCCTGCCGGCGCAATTCACCGACTGGCTGGAAGCGTCCAACGCCTTCTGCAATACCCTGGTCGATCGCATCGTGACTGGCGAGACCGCGGCGCGACCGGGCAATGTCGAGCTGCCCGAGGGCGCCCTGGTGATCGAGGCCGAGGCCTTCCACGCCTGGGTCATCGAGGCGCCGGCCTGGGTGCGAGGGAAGCTGCCGGTGGCCGACAGCGGCCTGCAGGTGGAGTTCGTCGACGACCTGCGCGCCTACCGGGAGCGCAAGGTGCGGGTGCTTAATGGCGCGCACACCGCGACCTTCGCCCTCAGCCTGATGGCCGGCGTGCCGACGGTCTACCAGAGCATGCAGACGGCCTACCTGCGCGCTTTCCTGGAGTCCCTGTTGCGCGCCGAAATCGCGCCGACCCTCGGTGGTGACAGCGCTGCCAACCGGCAGTACATCGACGCCATCCTGCAGCGCTTCGACAATCCCTATCTCGAGCACCGCTGGCAGGACATCGCCCTCAATGCCCTGTCCAAGTGGCGTGCGCGCCTGCTGCCCACCCTGTGCGATGTGCAGGCGCAGCGCGGTGATTACCCACCCCTGCTGAGCCTGTCGCTGGCGGCGCTGCTGGCCTTCTACCGCGGTTCCTGGTGCGGCGAGCAACTGCCGGTGCGCGATGACCCGGAAGCGATCGCGCGTATCCAGGCAGCATTCTCTGCGGCATCCACCGAGGCTGCCGTGGCGTCCGTGCTCGGCGACGCAAAGGTCTGGGGCACCCGCTTGCCGCCACTGCCCGGGCTGGCCGCCCAGGTCGCGGCGCACATCGCGGCGCTGGAGGAGCAGGGCGTCGAGGGGTACCTGCGCGGGATGGTAGCTGCCTGATGGGCTGCCCGGGCTGCTGCTGTTGATGCCTGAGTCCTGGAAAAATGCCCGCGCCGGCCTGCGGACCCTGGTGGTCCTGGGGTTTCTCGCCCTGTCGCCGCACTTGATCGCCACCGGCGTCGAAGCCAGTGACGCGCCCGGCCTATCCGGCGAAAACCCGCGCGCGGTCGCACTGCGAACCATGCGCGACGCCAGCGAATTCCTCTTCGAGCACGTGAGTGAGCGCGGCGGTTTCGTCTGGTACTACCTGCCGGACCTGTCGCGCCGCTGGGGCGAACTGGAGGCGCGCCCCGGCATGATCTGGATCCAGCCGCCGGGCACGGCCACGGTCGGGCATGTCCTGCTCGACGCCTGGCATGCGAGCGGGGACGACTATTTCTACCGCATGGCGGCGCGGGTCGGCGACGCCCTGCTGGCGGCGCAGCATCCGGCGGGCGGCTGGAATTACCTCTACGATTTCGACGGCGAAGCCGATCTCGCGGCGTGGTACGCCAGCGTCGGCGCCAACGCCTGGCGGCTGGAGGAGTTCCAGCACTACGCGGGCAACGCGACCTTCGACGACGGCGGTACCTACGAGGCCGCGCTCTTCCTGCTGCGCATGGTCGAGGCCCGGGGCGAGGCGCGCTTTCGGGCGGGCCTGCAAAAAGCCCTGGATTTCGTCCTCGACAGCCAGTACCCCGTCGGCGGCTGGCCCCAGCGTTACCCCCTGGTGAGCGAGGGGCCGCTGGCCTACAGCAGCTACATCACCTTCAACGACAATGTCGGCCTCGGCAATATCCGCCTGCTGCTGACCAGTTACCGCCTGCTCGGCGAGCAGCGCCTGCTCGACGCGGCACTGCGCGGCATGCAGGCGGTCAACCGCCTGCAGTTGCCGCAGCCACAGCCCGGCTGGGCCCTGCAGTACAGCCTCGATCTCGAGCCGGCCATGGCGCGCAGCTACGAGGCGGCGGCGGTCTCCACCGCCGCGACCGCCGGCAATGTCGGCGCACAGACCCTGTTTTACCGGCTCACCGGCGACAAGCGCTTCCTGGCGCGAATCCCCGAGGCCATCCGCTGGCTTGAATCAGTGCGCCTGCCAGAGGCGGACGTGGTCGATGGTCGCACCCACCCGCGGGTGGTGGAGCAGGGCACGGACCGCACGCTGTACATTCACCGGCGCGGCTCCAATGCCCGCAACGGCGAGTACTATTTCAGCTACCAGCCTGGCGCCACCGTGGTTCACTATCCTTCCACTGGCCGCATCGATACCGAGGCATTGTGGCGAGCCTACGACGCAGCGAAGCAGGCCGCGATCAGCGGCACCCTGCAGGAGCGCATAGCGGCGGCGCCGCTGCTGCAATTGCCCCGCTACTACATCGACGGGGACAGCGCGGGGCGGATCAAGGGCAGCGATATTCGCTTTATCGAAGGTGCTCCCAGCAGTGAAGATGTGCGGGCGATAGCGGCGGGCCTGAAATACGGCAAATACTGGCCCAGCATGATCACGCGCCGCACCCACCCCTACAGCGGCCCGGCTCCCCTGGCGGTGGCGGAAGGTGATTACGCCGCCACCTGGGTGGGGGACGCCAGCGATACCTCGCCCTTTCTCGTCGATGAAGCCATGGAGGTGATCGGCATCGATGCCTATGTTGCCAACATGGCGCGGCTGGTAGCATTCCTCGCAGTCACTCCCGACTGACTGGCCGGGGGTGACAGCCACAAGGGCAGGGCATAGAGAGGGCTACAGTAATGCGCCACGGGTACACAACCGCGCCAGGGGAAATCCAGCTTGTGCGGTCATTGCCAGACAACTGCGTGGCCGGGACCTGAAGTGCACGGACGACGCAGATTTATCCGCTACGCCGCGCTGGGCGTGGCGCTGCCCTGGCAGGCGTTGGCACGGGACGAAGCGGCACTGGCCTGGGAGTCACGCGCGCCAATGCCCGTGCCCGTGCAGGAGGTCTACCCTGCGCTGCTGGGCGGGCAGATTCACGTCGCCGGCGGCCTGGCGGCCGCGCAGGGGGGTAGCTTCAGTGTCACCGACGCACACCAGGTGTACAGCATCGGCGAGGACCGCTGGAGCAGCGCAGCGCCACTGCCGGAGGCCCGCCACCACCTCGGCCTCGCCGTCGCCGCGAGCACCCTGTTCGCCTTCGGCGGCTTCAGCTCGGGCGCGGCAGGTAACTGGTCGATGGCCTCGCAGAGCTGGGTCTACCGTGTGCAGGAGAACGCCTGGTTCGCAGGCACCCCCGCCCCGGAACCCCACGCCGAGTCGGTGATCCTGGCGGTCGACGGGCTTGTCCACATCGTCGGCGGACGGTTGCCGAAGGGCAGCGGTAACGCCGGCTGGCAAGATCACGTGGACAGCCGCCGCCACCTGGTATTCGACAGTGACGGCGGCCAGTGGTCGCAACTTGCGCCGCCGAGCGTGGCGCGCAACAGCGCCGCCGGCGCGGTTATCGATGGCCAGCTCCATGTGCTTGGTGGCAGAACCGTCAGCGGTAGCAATCTCGCCCTTCTGGAAATCTACGACCGCCGGGAAGACCGCTGGCGCCAGGCCGCGCCGCTGCCGCAGGCCCAGGGCGGGCTCGCGGCAGCGGAGTTGATGGGAGACCTGATCGCGCTGGGCGGCGAATATTTTGGCGCCGAGGGGGCGGGGGTGTTCAGGGATGTGTGGCGCTATCTGCCCGCCCGGGATGTGTGGGAGGCCCTGCCGGCGATGCCCACAGCGCGGCACGGCCTGGGTGCGGTGAGTACCGGGAAACTGCTCTACGCGCTCGGCGGTGCGACCCGGGTCGGGGCGCAGGGCACGAGCGGGGCATTGGAGGTACTCACACCCTGACTCCCGTGCGCCGGCCGCGGGCGGCGATCAGGCGACGACGCGGTTGACCTCGCCGACTTTCTTCCCATCCTCGAAATAACCCAGGCCGTAGTCGCCCTTGATCGTGGTGCGCAGGGTCTGGCGCTCGTACTTCGCATCGCAGCCCTCCACCGCGTGCAGCATGCGATGGTTGTCCCAGATCAGCATGTCGGTGTCGGACCAGTCGTGCCAGTAGGCGCTGCTGCCCTGGCCGAGGGCGTTGAGGGTGTGGCAGACCTCGTCGAGCAGGGCGTCGCCTGCCGGGTCCTCGTGGTGCTCGATGCCGAGGGACATCCAGGGGCCGACGTGGAAGACCTTCTCGCCGCTGTCGCGGGTCCACACCGCCGGGTGCATGGCCCGGGGGAAGGTGGCCGCCTCCTTGAGCAGCTGCTCGTTGATCGGGTCTTCGCGGTAGGATTTGAAATTGACCCCGAAACGCATGGTGCTGAGCCGGGTATCCAGCGAGTAGATGATGTTGAGGTTCTCGATCTTCTCGCGCAGCTGCTCGGGGAACTGGCGATAGCACTCGATGCCGTCCATGAAGCCGGTGCGGCCGCCGACCGGCGCATTGATCGGCGCCCGCAGCACGCCGGCCAGGTTGAGTTCGTCGTTGTAGCAGTGGTCGAAATGCCAGGGCGAGAAGCGCGCCAGCACCTGGCCCTGGTATTCCACCAGGCCGCCGGAGGCGTGCTTCTCGTCGTCGGGGATGTAGTGCATGTCGATGACGCCCAGTGCGGCGTCGCCGGTCTCCTCGTCGCGGGGGGTGGTCTTGGTCGGGTGATCCTTGATCGGGCCGAAGACCTTGCTGATCGCCACCTGCATCTTCGAGCTGGGCTCGACATTTTTGAATACCAGGACGCCGCGTGCCTTGAAGGCCTGGCGCAATGCTTCGCGGTTGGCCTCGTCGGCGAGGGTGTCGTAGGTCACACCTTCGACGATGGAACCGAAGGAAAGGTCGTCTCGCAGGTCGCGAATAGTGATGCTGGTCATGCGCGGGCTCCGTCTCGTGACTGGATTTATATTATCCCGCAATCGTCACTCCAAACGGCGGGCGTGGCAAGTGACAGTCCTGTTAGCTTGGTCTGCCCCCGGCCAGCAACCGGCATGCTGGGACAGCTGGCGGAACGCCCTTGCAAATGCGCTTGCCGGCAAGCGCGTGCCTGCCTTCCGCCCGGTCAGATTCCCGCGGCGAAGCCCCCGGTCACCCGCAGGGTTTCACCGGTGATGAACTTCGCCTGGGGGCTGGTCAGGAACAGCATGGCATCGACGATGTCCTGCTCCTCGCCGTCGCTGGAGAGATACTGCATCGCCTTGATGCGGCCGAGTGTCTCCGGGTCCATTTCCGTGCGGATGGTATCGGTGAGAATGACGCCGGGGGCGATGGCGTTGACGCGGATGCCGTCCGCCGCCAGTTCCCGGCCAAAGGTCAGGGTCAGGCCGATGACCGCCAGCTTGGAGGTGCCGTAGCCGCCGCCGGAGAAGGCGGCGGCGGAGGCGATATTGACGATGCTGGCACCGCTGCGCCCGGCCATGTGCGGCGCGGCGGCGAGGGAGCAGTTCACCGTGCCCATCACGTTGACGTCGAACAGGCGGCGGATTTTCGCCAGCCCCAGTTCGGACAGTGGGCGGCTGTACTCGTGGCTGTGCAGGCCGGCGTTGTTGATCAGGATGTCGATGCCGCCGTGGCGGCCGGCGATCTCGGCGCAGAGGGCGCCGATGCCCGCCTCGTCGGTGACATCGGCGGACAGGCCAAGCGCACCCGCGCCGATCTCCGCGGCGGCCTGCAGCGCGGCTTCGCCATCGCGATCGACCAGGTAAACCGACGCGCCGCGCCCGGCCAGCGCCGCGCCAAAGGACTTGCCGAAACCGCGCCCACCGCCGGTTACGATGGCGACCTTGCCGCTGTAGTCGTTGCCCATACTCCTATCCTCGTGCTCTGTTGCCTTGGCCGGGCATTATGCACTGCTTCGGGTTCGAGGTGGGGGGGAGCTGCCGCGAAGGGGTCAGAGTCGTGACTCCGACCCCGGGCCGGGGTCGGGCCGGGCGGCCTCAGGGCCCGCGGCGGCAGAGCTGGATGGAGTGGCCCCAGGGGTCTTTCATCATGACGAGGTTGGAGCCGTCGGCCAGGTGCAGGTCTTCCACCAGGGTGGCCCCGGCCGCGCGCAGGCGCTGCAGGTCCGCCTGCGGCTCGGGGGCGACAAAGGCCAGGTGCAGCTGCAGGGGGTGCATGGCGGGGTAGTCGGGGACGTCGTCCGGCGGGTTGCGGTAGATCTCGAGCTGCATCTGGCCGCCGGAATCCACCAGGAAGTGGGTTTTCGCGGCGTCGTCCAGGGCCCGCAATACACGCATGCCGAAGTGTTCGCAGTACCAGGCGGCGACGGCGACAGGCTCGGCGACATTGAAGGCGACGTGTTCGATACGCATGGAATCTCCCCTCGCTTACAGCTTGTAGGCGCGCCGGGCCAGGTTGCAGGTGAGGTCGAGGGCCAGCTCGTGGGCTTCGTCCAGTTCCAGGCGGTGATCGGCGACGAACTCCGCGAGGAAGCCGCAGTCCATGCGCCGGGCCACATCGTGGCGGGCGGGGATGGAGAGGAAGGCGCGGGTGTCGTCGTTGAAGCCGGCGGTGTTGTAGAAACCGGCGGACTCGGTGGCCTGCTGGCGGAAGCGGCGCATGCCCTCGGGGCTGTCGTGGAACCACCAGGGCGGGCCGAGCAGCAGGGCGGGGTAGTGGCCTGCCAGCGGTGCCAGTTCGCGGCTGTAGCTGGTTTCGTCGAGGGTGAAGAGGATGATGGTCAGCCCGGACTCGTTGCCGTAGCGGCTGAGCAGCGGCTGCAGGGCCCTGACGTACTCGGTCTGCGAGGGGATGTCGGCGCCCTTGTCGCGGCCGAACCGGCGGAACACGAAGCCGTTGTGGTTGCGGAAGCTGCCCGGGTGGATCTGCATCACCATGCCGTCCTCGAGGGACATGCCGGCCATCTCGGTGAGCATCTGCCCGCGGAACAGCTCGGCGTCCGCGGCGCTGCACTGGCCGCCGCGCACCCGCTGGAACAGGGCTTCACACTCCTGCGCGGAGAGGTCGGCGGTGGTGGCGCTGGGGTGGCCGTGGTCGGTGGCGGTGGCGCCCATGGCGCGGAAGAAGGCGCGGCGCACGCGGTGGGCGGCCAGGTAGCCGCTCCAGCTGGAGGTGTCCTCGCCGGTCAGCTCGGCGAACCGGGCGAGGTTGTCGGCGAAGCCCTCGTAGTCGGGGTCGACCACCGCATCCGGGCGGTAGGTGGTGATGACGCGGCCCGACCAGCCGCTGTCGAGAATGGCCTGGTGGTGGGCGAGGTCATCCAGCGGCGACTCGGTGGTGGCCAGCAGTTCGATGTTGAAGCGCTCGAACAGGGCGCGCGGGCGGAAAGCCGCGGTGGCCAGCTGTTCGTTGATGTGGTCGTAGTAGAGGTCCGCCGTACCGGCATCGAGTTGCACTTCCAGCCCCATGACCTCGGCAAAGACCGTGTCCAGCCACAGCCGCGAAGGGGTGCCGCGGAACAGGTGGTAGTGCTCGGCGAAACGGCGCCAGATCTTGCGCCCGTCGGTCTCCACCGGGCTGCCGTCGGCGGTGGGCACGCCGAGCGACTGCAGGCTGATGCCCTGGCTGTAGAGCATGCGGAACACATAGTGATCCGGGGTGATGAACAGTTCCGCGGCATTGGCAAAGGGCTGGTTGCCGGCGAACCAGCTCGGGTCGGTGTGGCCGTGGGGGCTGATGATGGGCAGCTCGCGGATCCCCGCGTAGAGCTCCCGGGCGATGGCGCGGGTGCCCGGCTCGGTCGGGAAGAGCCTGTCGGGGTTGAGGTTGAGGGGCTTTTTCAATGTTTCGGCCATAGCGATGCCTGCTGCTGTCACGTTATTGCTACCGGTGGCATAGTAAGGTATTGTGCTCTCCATGGCAAGCGCGGCCAGGGCCCGCTGCCGCGAATATTTGCCGGCAATTGCCCGGATTTAACGCTATATCTGTGAAGGGTGATGCCCTTGTGCAGGCCGGCCATCGATGCCGGAGAGAGTGATTGATGAACCTGATCAGGATTGCCGCCGACGACAACGTCGCCATCGCGGTCAACGAGATTCCCCCGGGCGTGCTGCTCGCGGCGGGGGGCGAGAGTTTCGAGTCGCAGGCGCAGATTCCGCCCATGCACAAGGTGGCCATCGTGCCCATCGCCGAGGGCGAGGCAATTCGCAAGTACGGCCAGGTGATCGGCTTCGCCAGCCAGTCCATCGCTCCCGGCGAGCACGTGCACGTGCACAACTGTCGCATGGGGGAGCTGGAGAAGGACTACGGCTTCTGCCGCAATGTGGTCCCGGTCGACTTCGTGCCGGAGGCGCAGCGGGCCAGCTTCATGGGCTACCGGCGGGCCTCGGGCCGGGTCGGGACGCGCAACTACCTCGGGGTCATCACCACGGTGAACTGTTCCGCGACGGTGGCCAAGGGCATCGCCGCCGAGGGCGAGAAACTGCTCGCCGCCGGCGACTACCCGGCCATCGACGGCATCGTCGCCCTCGGCCACAGCTCGGGCTGCGGCATGCAGGGCGACGACGAGGGCTACCTGACGCTGCGCCGCACCCTGGAGGGCTATGCCCGCCACCCGAATTTCGCCGCGGTACTGCTGGTCGGCCTGGGCTGCGAAACCATGCAGGTCAAGCGGCTGCTGGAGGAGAGCGGCCTCGAGGGCTCCGGCCACATCCGCGCCTTTACCATCCAGGAGAGCGGCGGCACCCGCGCCTCCATCGAGCGCGGCCTGGCTGCCCTGCGGGAGTTGCTGCCGCTGGCGTCAGACTGTGAGCGCGAGCCGGTGCCCGCCAGCGAGTTGACCCTGGCAGTGCAGTGCGGCGGCTCGGATGCCTTTTCCGGGCTCACCGCGAACCCGGCCCTGGGTGTTGCCGGGGACATTCTCGTGCGCAACGGCGGTTCGGTGATCTACTCGGAAACCCCGGAAATTTACGGCGCCGAGCATCTGCTCACCCAGCGGGCGGTCACGCCCGAGGTGGCCGAGGCGCTGCTCGAGCGCATTCGCTGGTGGGAAGAGTACACCCGTGTCAACGGCATCGAACTGGATGCCAACCCCTCGCCCGGCAACAAGGCCGGCGGGCTGACCACCATCCTGGAAAAATCCCTCGGCGCCCAGGCCAAGAGCGGCAGCACGCCGATGACCGGTGTCTACCGCTACGCCGAGCCCCTGCGGGAAAAGGGCCTCGCCTTCATGGACAGCCCCGGCTACGACCCGGTATCGGTCACCGGCCAGGTCGCCTCGGGGGCGAATATCGTCTGCTTCACCACGGGTCGCGGCTCGGCCTTCGGCTTCAAGCCGGTGCCCAGCCTCAAGCTGGCCAGCAACAGCCGCCTCTTCGAGACCATGCGCGAGGACATGGACATCGACTGCGGCAAGGTATTGCAGGGCGAGGTCAGCATGGCGGCCATGGGCGAGGAGATCTTCCGCCGCATCCTCGCCACCGCCTCCGGCGAGCGCACCGCCAGTGAGCAACTCGGCTACGGCGACAACGAGTTCAACCCGTGGAAAATAGGGGCCACCGTATGAGTAGTGCCAGCGCCCAGCGCACCATCGGCCTGGTTGCCCACGATCACAAGAAGCCGGAGCTGCTGGAGTGGTCGCGGGCCCAGCGCGCGTTGCTCGCGCCGCACCATCTGGTAGCTACCGGGACGACGGGTACCCTGCTCGAGGAAGCGCTCGGCTTGCCTGTGCAGAAGTTCAACAGTGGGCCGCTGGGGGGCGATCAGCAGATCGGTGCCCTGATTTCTGTCGGCGGCCTGGATGCGCTGGTGTTTTTCTGGGACCCGCTGGACCCGGCGCCGCACGATCCGGATGTGAAGGCGCTGCTGCGTTTGTGCAGTGTGTGGAACGTGCCGGTGGCCTGTAACCGGGCGTCGGCGGACCTGATGTTTGGGGTGCAGTCGATGTTTGATGCGGGATATGAGCGTTTTGTGCCTGTGTTTTGAGCGTTTGGCTCGTGCCTTGAAATGCCTTTCCCAGTGATAGCTATTTTCCGCCGTCGTCTTTTCGAGGGTAACAGGGCCGCAGAGGTAGCCCGGCCCGAGCGCGCTACAGGGCTTCCCGGAAACCGCGTAAAGCGCCATCCATGGCAGCTCGGCCTCGGCCATCCCTGGCCTCGGACGTTTCCGGGAAGCCCTGTAGCGCGCTCAGGCCTATGCCGTGCCGTTCTATTGCTCCTCTTTTCGTTCGGGAGAGCTTTCACTTACGCCTGCGATTACGACGCTTGCGTGGGTGTTGATGGCTTTCCTTCCATTACTGCGGCCATCGACAGCGGCCGCGGCCATGCCGGTGAGCGCTGGGAAGTATTTATCCCCGCGGGAGAATACCGCGAGCGAATTCTCGTCGATGTACCCGGCGTGACCTTGATCGGCGCGGGGCAGGGCGCGACGGTCATCCACTTCGACGACTACGCCGGCAGGCCGAAGCCGGATGGTGAGGGCACCTGGACCACCTGGGGTTCGGCGACGGTCATCGTGCGCGCGGCGGATTTCAGCGCCCGCGACCTGAGTATCCAGAATCGCTTCGATTTCCTCGCCAACGACGCCCTGGCAAAGGCAGACCCGGCAAAGATTCGCGACACCCAGGCGGTGGCGCTGATGCTCGACGAGGGCAGCGATCGCGTCCTGCTCGAGCGGGTTGCGGTCGAGGGCTACCAGGACACGCTGTTCCTGCAGGCCGGGCGTGCCTTGATCATGGACAGCATGATCAGCGGCAATGTCGATTTCATCTTTGGCGCCGGCACGGCGCTGTTCGTCAATTCGGAAATCCGCATGCGCCCGCGCGCCTCCGCGCATGAGCTTGCCGGTTACCTGACGGCGGCGAGCACCGATATCGCCGAGCCCTACGGGTTTGTTTTCCTCAATTGCCGTCTCACCCGCGAGCCGGGTGTGGCGGACGGTAGCACCAGCCTCGGCCGTCCCTGGCATCCCACTACCAGCTTCGCCGACGGGCGCTACGCGGACCCGGATGCCATCGCCGCGGTGGTGTTCATCAACAGCTGGATGGACGCGCACATCAGCAGTGCCGGCTGGTCCGCCATGGGCGGCACGGCGAAGGCGGGCGGGCGAATCCAGTTCCCGCCGGAATCGGCGCGTTTTTTCGAGTTCAACTCTTCCGGGCCGGGCGCGCTGCAGTCCCCTGCGCGGCGACAGCTGGCGCGGGATGACGCGGCGGCCTACTGGCCCTTCAGGGTGCTCGGCGACTGGCGCCCGCGAGTGCCCTTACCGCTGCCGGTGGAGTCGGCCTATTCACCGCAGCGGGAGCTGGAAAAACATCGGCGGCAGTGGCCGGGGGTCGAACTGGTAGTGGCCAGTGACAATCCGGCCGTCGCCAGTGAGCGTGCCGTGGTTTACACCGCCCTTGACGGGCGCGAGTTGCGCGCGGACGTTTTCCTCCCGGCGCACCGGGGCGCAGGTGCGGTGCCGGGTATCGTGCTGGTGCACGGCGGCGGCTGGCGCAGCGGCTCGCGGGAGTTTCTCAATCCGCTGGCTGCCGCGCTGGCGGCCCGGGGCTATGTCGCCGCGACGGTCGACTATCGCCTCTCGGCAGAGGCGCTGTACCCGGCTGCGCTCGAGGATATCGGATCCGCATTGCGCTGGTTGCGCGCCAACGCGGGACACTACGGCCTGGATCCGCAGCGGATTGCCCTGCTCGGCACCTCGGCGGGGGCGCATCTCGCCTCCCTGGTCGCGGTCGCCACGGCGGGCGAGGTGCAGGCGCTGGTGAATGTCGACGGCGTGGTGGAGCTGGTGTCGCCCGAGGTGCGCCGGTTCGAGGACGACCCGGGCAAGCCGGCGGCCTTCGCGCTGTGGATCGGCGGGCGCTACGGCGATTACCCGGCGTTGTGGCGCGAGGCGTCGCCGCTGTTCCGGGTGGGCGGCAAATCCCCTCCGACCCTGTTTATCAACAGCGCCCAGCCGCGCTTCCACATGGGGCGGGACGAGTTTGTCCGCCGCCTGCAGGGCCATGGCATAGCCGCCGAGGTGCAGACGATAGCCGATACGCCGCACACCTTCTGGCTGTTTCATCCCTGGTTTGCGCAGACGGTAGAGAAGATATCCGGCTTTCTCGACCGGGTGCTGGCGGCACCTCAGTCCGCCAGCAGGTAGTCCGCCAGTTCCATCTGCGAATGGCGGATGGCCTGCACGGCCATCGCCGCCATCACGCTGGCGCCCTCGGGCGAGAAGTGGGTGTTGTCCTCCAGGCCCTCCGGGTAATTGGGTGACTCGCCCGGGGCGAGAATCAGGTACAGGGACTTCGAGGCCTCCGGCCCGAGCTCCAGCAGCAGCGCGCCGGAATCCCGGTGCATGTCGATCAGGGGTACCCGCATTTCCTTCGCCACCGAGCGCACCAGGCCGGGGTAGGCGCCGTGGGCATCGAAGAAATTGCCGTTTTCATCGAAGCGCCGCCGCATCACCGGGGTGAACAGTACCGGGTGGGCGTCCATTGCCCGCACCTCGTTGACGAAGCGCAGCAGGTTTTCCCGGTACTGCGCCGGCGGCGTGTAGCGGTCCTTCTTCTCTTCACTGCCGTCGTTGTGGCCGAACTGGATGAAGACGTAATCGCCGGGCTGCAGGCTGTCGAGGATTGCCTGCCAGCGGCCCTCCTCGATGAAGGTGCGGGTGCTGCGGCCGTTGCGGGCGCGGTTGTCCACTTGCACCCGGGTGGGGTCGAGGTGGGCCTGGAGCATTTCCCCCCAGCCGGTTTCCGGGCGTTTTTCCGGCAGTTTCTCCGCCATGGTCGAATCGCCGGCGAGGAACACCGTGTGCGGCCTATCTTCCGCAGCGGCATGGGTGATGCTCCCGGCCAGCAGGAGGCCGAGGGCGAAGGCGTTCTTCAGGCGTCGGAGAAGTCGTGTGAGCTGCATGGTAAATCCTTATTTTCGCTGGCGCGTCCCACGGCGGGTGGGGCGCAGGTTGCGTTTCACCTGTTCCAGATGCTGCGCGAACAGGTCCGGTTGCCGCTGGGCCAGGCAGGCAACCAGCGTATCGATGACCGCGAGCTGGGCGATGCGGGAGCTCATTGGCGTGTAGATGTCGGTATCCTCGCCGCCCTCGACGCCGAGGGTGACTGTGCACTCGCGGGCCAGCGGCGACCCGGCGGCGGTGATGGCGATGACGGTCGCGCCGTTTTGCGCCGCCAGCCGGGCCAGTTCGATGATCGCCTCGCTGCGCCCCGAGTGGGAGATGCACAGCAGGCAGTCGCCGCCGCCGAGGCCGGTTGCCGCGATGCGCTGGTTGATGATGTCGCTGTGGGCACTGACGTGCAGCGGGAAGCGCAGCAGCTTGTGTTGCGCGTCCGTGGCCACGGAGGCGGAGGCGCCGAGGCCACAGAGCATGACGCTGCCGGCGTTTGCCAGGGCGTCCACCGCCGCGGCGATGTCCTGCGCCCGCAGCGCCTGCAGCGTGTCGTGCAGGCTGGCGTGGGCCGCTTCGAAGATTTTCGCGGCTACTGTCCCGGTGGAGTCCTCCGGCTCGATATCGCGGGCGATACGCGGCTGTCGCTGGGCCAGCTCCGCCGCCAGTGCCAGCTTGAAGTCGGGGAAGCCCTTGTAGCCCAGCGCGATGCAGAAGCGGTGCACGGTCGGCTCGCTCACCCCGGCCAGTTCGGCCAGGGCAGCGGTGCTGATGGCGGTGAAGGCCGCAGGATCGGCGCTGATGCAGGCGCTCAGCTTGCGTGCGGACTTGCTTTGCCTGGCGGTGGGATCGGCCAGGCGGGCGATCAGGGTCATGGGGCGGCCTTTGCTGTGGGCTTGCCTATATGTAGTAAAATTACATTTATTCGTCAAGCCCGCTGTGTGGGGAGAGGGCTGCACACTGGGTCCCTCGTTGAAATTTCGCAAATATGGGGATTTATACGCTTTTTCAATTGGTGAAGTTGCAGGGCAGGGCATCCGCAGCTAAAGTTGCATATGTAATTTAATTACATTAATGCCCGTCCCACGGCTTCCCCTCATGCTGTGGTGTCTGGCGCCAACCCGATGTATCGGCTGACAATCGCCTGGAGGTGGAGCGTGCTCCTCGAACAGTTGAAGAAAGCCCGGCTGCTGCCGGTAGTGACAGCGCTGGATGTGGACTCCACCGTGCAGCTCGCCCGGGCCCTGCAACGCGGTGGCATGCGCGCCATCGAGATTACCCTGCGCACCAGCGCCGGCCTCGACGCCATCGTGGCGGTCAGGCAGGCCTGCCCGGAGCTGTGGGTGGCCGCCGGTACGGTGACTGTTCCCGCGGAACTGGAGAAGCTGGTTGACCTCGGCATCGACCTGGCGCTCAGCCCCGGCGGCTCACTGGACTTGCTCGACGCGGCGGCGCGCCTGCCGCTCGACTTCGTGCCCGGCGTGGCGACACCCTCCGAGGTGATGGCGGCACAGGTGCGCGGCTTCGAGGTCTGCAAGCTGTTCCCGGCAACCGTGGTCGGTGGCCTGGGTATGCTCAAGGCGCTCTCCGGCCCCTTCCCCGACATGCAGTTCTGCCCCACTGGCGGTCTGACGCCGGAGAACTTTCGCGACTTCCTCGCCCAGCCGAACGTGGTCTGCTGTGGCGGTTCCTGGATGGTGGCGCCGAAGCTGGTGAAGGAGGGGCGCTGGGACGAGATAGAAGCATTGGCCGCGGAGGCCATGGGCGCTTGATCGGCTGGGACGCCGTCGGTGCCATAGGGGAGGTCCTGGGCGGGGGCGCGGTTGTCGTCTCCCTGCTGTACCTCGGCCTGCAGATTCGCGCGCAGACCCGGCAGTCGCGTATTTCCGCCATGCACGATATCTCCGTGGGCTTGCGCGACGCCATCGCCCACTTCCAGTCCGAGCAGATGGCCCAGCTCTTTGTCAGCGCCACCAAGGGCATGGAACACCTCGAGGAGTACCAGCGCTTCCAGTTGCTGATTGGCTGCCAGAAATGCCTGCGGGTGTGGGAGGAGGCCTTCTACATGCACCGCGATGGCTACCTCGATGCCAACCACTGGGACGGGATGAATCGCCAGTTCCAGCAGTTCTTCACCCTGCCGGCTTTCCGCTACACCTGGGCCGCGCGGCGCGAATTCTACGGCAGCGAGTTCCGCCATATGGTTGAGCATGCCCCCGCTATCGAATACCGCCTCGCGGGGGCCTGAGCGGGCGTCCATTACATTCGCGTCATTTATATGACCGTAATTTGCATCTCTGCCCGTGGCGGGTGACAATGCTGCCCGCCGGCCCGCTTGGCCCGGCCATGCAAAGTATCAGAACGGGCATCCTCCAATGACAATCAAAATGACTCCCCGCGGGCGTTTTGCCAAGAGCTTGCTTGGCACCGCTTCGCTCGCTTGTGCCGTGGCCGCGTTCAACCCTGGCGCCGCTGCCTCCACCACCGAAGATCACCAGGCCGGGACCAAGTACTCCGCGCTGAAGCAGATCAACAAGAGCAACGTCACGCAACTCGAGCTGGCCTGGGAGTTCCATACCGGTGACGATCCCACCGAGATCGAGGGGATGGTGGCCATGGAGGACCAGCCGACCCTGATCGAGGGCAACCTGATCGTCTGTTCCATCCACCGCAAGGTGTTCGCCCTGGACCCTGCCACCGGCGAGAAGCGCTGGGAGTTCGATCCCGAGGACCCGCTGACCGGCATGCGCAAGTGTCGCGGTGTCGGCAGCTGGGTGGACGAGGAAGCGCCGGCGGATGCCCCCTGCAGGACGCGCCTGTTCCTGGGGACTACCAACTACCGCCTGTTCGCGATTGACGCCCGCAGCGGCAAGGCCTGTCCGGCCTTCGGCGACAACGGTGTGGTGCAGATGCCGACCAGCAAACCGGTACTCTGGGATGGCGAAGTGGTCGCCAGTTCCAACCCCGCCGTGGTCAATGGCGTGGTGGTGGTCGGCTCCTCGGTGGCGGACAACCAGCGCGTGGATGCGCCCAGCGGCCGGATACTGGCCTACGACGCCCGCACCGGTGAGTATCGCTGGGAGTTCGATCCCGTGCCGCGCGACCCCAACGACCCGGCGATGGCCACCTGGCCCAAGGGTACGGAGGGTTTCGGCCAGGCCAACGTCTGGAGTTCGATGGCGGTGGATAACGCCCTCGATCTCGTCTACCTGCCGACCACCAGTGCCTCCGACGATTTCTACGGTGGCAACCGTCCCGGCGACAATCTCTACTCCACCTCTGTCGTCGCCCTGCGCGGTGCCACCGGCGAGGTCGTCTGGCACCAGCAACTGGTACACCACAACGTCTGGGACTACGACATCCCCACCCGGCCGATGCTGATCGACTATCCGAAGGACGGCGCGATGGTCCCGGCCCTGGTGCAGAACACCAAGCAGGGCCTGGTATTCATCTTCGACCGCGCCACCGGCGAGCCGCTGGTGCCGATCGAGGAGCGCCCGGTGCCCCAGGGGCCGAAAGCGCCGGGTGAGGTGCTCTCGCCCACCCAGCCCTTCCCGGTGGGCATGCCGGCGGTGGCGCGCCAGGGCTTCGACCCGGAAACCGCCGGTGGCGTGACGCCGATCGATGCCTACCTCTGCGGCAAGGAGGCGGAAAAATACGTCCACGGCCCGATCTACACCCCGATCACCGAGCAGGGCACCATCATGAGCCCGGCGGCGGGCGGCGGGCCCAACTGGGGCGGCGGCGCCTACGATCCGCACAGCAACGTGATGGTGGTGCCGAGCACCCAGGTGCCGATGATCGTCAAGCTGGTGCCGCGGGAGCAGGCCGAGTCGACGGAAACGAAGAAAGTCGAGGGCCGCGGCCCGATGCATTTCGCGGTGCCCGGTTCGCCCTACGCGCTGGAGGTGATCCCCTTCATGTCGCCGCTGGGTACACCCTGTGCCGAACCGCCGTGGGCTTCACTGGTCGCGCTGGATGTGGTGAAAAAGCAGATCCTGTGGGAAGTCCCGCTGGGCAGCATCAAGAAGCTGGCGCCTTTCCCGCTGGACGTTCACCTCGGTACCCCGGGTGCCGGCGGGCCGTTGCTGACAGCCGGCGGGCTGGTGTTTATCGGCTTCTCCCTCGACGACACCATGCGCGCCTTTGACGTCGACAGCGGCGAAATTCTCTGGGAAACGGAGATTCCCGCGGGCGGTCACGGCATCCCGGTCACCTACGAGGTGAATGGCGAGCAGTATGTGGTGCTCGCGGCGGGTGGCCACAGCATGTACGGCTCTACGCCGGGTGACTCGGTGGTGGCCTACAAGCTGAAAAAGCACTGATCTGATAGCTGTATTGGGTCCCCCGCGGAGCGCATTTTTTGCGCTCTGGCGGGGGTTTTTTATGCCTGGAGTTAGCGTAATTCCTGGTGGTGCTTTGTAGTTCGACTTCGAGCCGGACAGCGCCCACTTCGTTCCGAAAGCGTTTATAGTCACTGCGTGGGCGCTGTCCGGCTCGAAGTCTTGCGCCGCGCCCTAACGAGAGCGGAATTACGCCCGGCACGAGCAGCACGCGGTGCATTGTTCTGTGCGACGACTATAAACGCTTTCGGAGGAGCACAGGACAATGCACCGCGTGCTGCGGGTTTCAGCGAGAGCCTGGGCAGTGCAAAGGCTCACCCGTTCCCGGCGTCCACAGCCTCCGCAGCTACTCCCCGCCGCTGAGCAATAAACGTATACACCACCGGCAGCACGAACAGCGTGAACAGCGTGCCGATGGTCATCCCCGAGGCGATCACCAGGCCGATATGGTTGCGGCTCACGGCGCCGGGGCCGGAGGCGATGATCAGCGGCACAACCGCCATGACGATGGCGGCGGTGGTCATCAGGATCGGCCGCAGGCGCACCGAGGCGGCCTCGATGATTGCCGCCTCGAAGGCCATTCCCTCTTCCTGCAGCCGGCGCGCGAAATCCACCATCAGGATGCCGTGCTTGCTGATCAGGCCCACCAGGGTGATCAGGCCGACCTGGCTGAACAGGCTCAGGGTGACGAAGTCCGTGCAGATGAAGAGCAGGGCGCCGCTCAGCGACATGGGCACCGTCACCAGTACCACCAGCGGGTCGCGCAGGCTCTCGTACTGGGCGACGAGGAAGAGGTAGATGGTCAGCAGCGACAGCGCGAAGGCGAGCATGAGTGTGTTGCCGGACTGCAGGAAGGTGCGCGCCTTGCCGCCGTAGTCGGTGCTGTAGCCCTGGGGCAGCATCTCCCGGGTGGTCTCCTCGAGGTAGTCGAGCGCTTCCTGCATCGACACGCCGGGCGTCATGACCATCGACAGGGTGGCGGCGTTGAGGCCGTTGAACTGGTTGCGTTCGGAGGGCTTGCTGCCGAGGGAGGTCTCGACCAGTGCCCCCAGCGGCACCATTTCGCCGCTGGCGCTGCGCAGGTAGTACTGCTCGAGCCAGCGGCGGTCGAAGCGCTGCTCCGCGCCGGCCTGGGGAATGACGTCGTAGCTCTCGCCCTGGTAGCTGAAGCGGTTGACGTAGCCCTCGCCGAGCAGGACGGACAGGGTGGTGGCGATGTCCTCCATGCTGATGCCAAGCTCGCCGGCCTTGTCGCGGTCGATGGTCACCTCGACCTGCGGGTTGGCGTACTTCAGGTCGCTGGCGGCGAAGGCGAAGTTGCCGCTCTCCCGAATCCGCTGTAACAGCCGGTCGGCGACCTCGGCGATGTGGCGGAAGTCGTCGGTGCTTTGCACCGCCATCTGTACCGGCAGTGACGCAGCGCCACCGGCGGGGGAGATGTCGATAATGAAGGCGTTGGCCTCCAGGCCCGGTACCTTGCTCAGTTTTGCCTGCACCTGTGGCAGCAAATCGACGGTGGAGTCGTCGCGCTGGTCCCAGGGCAGCATCTCGGCGATGGCGACCGAGGCGCCGTTGGGCATCATGCCTTCGAGCCGCAGCGAGCCCTGTACGCCGGGCAGGCTGTGAATGATCTCCTCCAGCTGCTGTGCCTGGGCGGTGGTGTAGTCCTCGTTGAGGTGGCGCGGCGTGGAGAAGGCCATGTGCAGGTAGCCGGTGTCTTCCACCGGTACCACTTCCTGGTTCGAGAGCAGGAACAGCGGCGGGATACTGGCGATCACCCCGGCGGCCACCAGCAGCCACACCGGGCGGTAGCGCAGGGCGTTGCCGAGCAGCCTTGCGTAGCGCTCGCGCAGCGCGTCGAAGCGCTCGTCGAGCCAGTGGGCGAGGCCGGTATTCTGCTGCCTGGAGAGAATCCGCGAGCTGAGCATGGGCGACAGGGTGAGCGCGACGATGCCGGAGATCGCCACCGAGCCGGCGAGAGTGAAGACAAACTCGGCGATCAGCTCACCGCTGAGCCCCTCCATGAAACCGATGGGCAGGAACACCGCCACCAGGGTCAGGCTCATGGCGATTACCGGCGCCAGCACTTCCCGGGTGCCGGTAACGGCCGCTTCCAGGGGCGGCATGCCGTGTTCTATGTAGCGGTGGATGTTTTCCACCACCACGATGGTGTCGTCGACCACCAGCCCGATGGCAATCACCAGCGCCAGCAGGGTGAACAGGTTCAGCGAGTAGCCCAGCAGCCACATGGCGAGGAAGGTGCCGACCAGCGACAGGGGAATGCTGATCAGCATGATCAGGATGGAGCGCAGGCTGCCGAAGAACAGCAGGGTGATCAGGGCGACGATGGCCAGCGCCTCGAAGAGGGTGCTGGTCAGGTCGCCGAGGGCGCCGGCGACGAACTGGCCGATATCGAAAAACACCTCGGCCTCGACATTGTCCGGCAATCTCGGCTGCAGTGCGTCGACCGCCTCCCGGACATTGTGGCTGAGGGCGAGGGGGTTGGTGTCCGGGGTCATCGCGATGCCGGTGAGCAGGCCGGGCTCATTGTTGAAAAAGCCCTTTTTCCGCTGGGGTTCCGAGGCCAGTTCGACGGTGGCGACGTCGCGCAGGCGCACCACGGCGCCCTGGTGTTCGCGGATGACGATGGCGGCGAACTCGGCGGGGGTGGTGAGGTCGGTCCTCGCCCGCACCGGTTGTACGGTGTAGGTGTCGCGGATTTCCCCCGCCTCACTGACGAAGTTGTTGCGCTTCACCGCCTGCAGCAGGTCGGTGGCCGTGACGCCCACTGCGGCCATGCGCACCGGGTCCAGCCACAGACGCATGGCGAAGGGGCGCTCGCCGATGACTCTCAGGTCCGCGGCACCTTCAACGGTGAGCAGGGCGGGCCGCAGGACGCGGTAGAAGAATTCGGTCAGCTGCTCCGGCGACATGCTGTCGTCCCGGGCGCGCACCCGCACCCAGATCGGCGGTGTATCGCCGGAGAATTTGCTGATTACCGGTTCCAGGGCGTTGTCCGGCAATTCGCCGCGCACTGCCGAGACCTTGCCGATAATGTCGGTCATCACCTTGTCCGCGTCGCGACCCTTGTCGACGAAGATGGTGATGGTGGAGTGTCCGTCGCTGGTTCCGGAGGTGTAGTAGTCGATACCCTCGGCGCCGACAATGGCGCGCTGCAGGGGGCCGGTGACAAAACCCTGTACCACGTCAGCGGGTGCGCCCGGGTAGACAGTGGACACGCTGATCTGGGCGCTCTCCACCTCCGGGTAGGGGCGCAGGTCGAGGTAGCTGAAGGCGACGATGCCGAACAGCAGGATCAGGGCGTTGAGTACCCAGGCCAGCAGCGGGCGCCGGATGAAGATGTCGGTGAAATGCATCAGGGCGTCTCTGCCTGTCCCGCCGGCGAACCGGTGACCGCCGGCGCCGTTGCGGCACTGCTGTCAGTGGAGTCCGGGTCTGCGTCGCCGGCTACTTCCGGGAGGTTGACGATCTCCACCGGAGTGCCTTCGAGCAGGCGGTTCTGGGTATCCAGGGCGAGCAGCGCGCCGGCATTGATGCCGCTCACCGCGACCCGGCCGTCGCGGGCCTCGCCACTGCTGACCGCGCGGCGCCGGGCGGTGTAGCCGCCGTCGGCCCGTTCCTGTTCCAGCAGGTAGACGGTTTCGCCGTAGAGCGAGAAGGCCACGGCTTCACGCGGGAGGGTTACCACATAAAGCTGTTCGTCGAGAATGATGTTGGCGCTGGCGAACATGCCCGGGAGCAGGACGTGCAGCGGGTTTTCCACCTCGACCCGGACCAGGATATTGCGCGTGCTGGTCTCCACGCGGGCGTCGATGTAGCGCACCAGGCCCTCGAAATCGGTTGCGCCATGGCTGGGAACGCGAAACTCCACGCGCTGCCCGGGACGCAGGCGCTCGAGTTCCTTTTCCGGCAGGTTGAGGTCGAGATAGAGAGTGTCCAGTGCCTGCAGGGTGACCAGCTCCGAGCCCTGCTCCAGGTACTGCCCTTCGCTCAGGTTGTGGATGCCGACGGTGCCGTCGAAGGGCGCGCGGATGGTCTTCTTGTCGATCACGCCCTGGGTTTCCTCTACCAGGGCCTCGGCGCTCTGCAGCTCGCTGCGGCTGTCCTCGAACTGTTCTTCCGAGAGCAGGGAGCGCTCGAAGAGGGCGCTGTCGCGCTTGAAATTCGAGCGCGCGCGCTCCAGGCGCACGCCTGCGCTTTTCAGCGTCGCCCGGTCGATGGTGTCGTCCAGTTCCACCAGCAGGTCGCCGGCGGCCACCTGCTGTCGGGATTTGACGTGCAGTCGGCGGATGACGGCATTCACCTCGCTGCGAATCTCGATGCCCTGGCGGGCGCGCAGGGTGCCGATGGCCGGCAGGCGCTGGTCCCACAGCTCAGCGCGCGACAGCGTCGCCCGCAGCGGCACAGTCGGGTTGCTGTGGCTGGCGAGGTAGTCGCGGATGGCGGCACGCTTGTAGAGCTTGAAGCCGATGGCGCCGCCGAAAATCAGGGCGAGGAAAAGGGTGGCGAGGAGTATGCGCTTGATCATGAAGTATGACTGAGTGAGTTGGCGTCGGGTTACCGCGTGAGCCATGGCCCGGCGCCGGCTGGCAGCGCAGGGCTCCGGCGGTGACTATCAAAACCGGGTTTTATGAATGACAGCGTCGATGCTACCCCAAAACGGGGTTGCGGCGGGGTTTTTTAAACGATTTGTAACGCGCTCTCAGCCATCGAGCGCCTTGTCGATGTTGTCGAACAGGGTGTTGAGGTCCGCCACCCCGGTCAGCGCGGCGTGCTCGCGCACTGATTTCACCAGCTGGTGCAGGTGGCGCTCGGTCTCGCCGTCGAGTTGCCCGAGCGATTTCATTCGCCGGGTCAGCACGCCAACCATCATCAGGGAAAGGATAGCGATATGATCTGTCTGGTCCTGGGGTTGCATGCTTGCATCCTCCGTTCGTCTTGCGGGTGGGGCGGTAGCGTTGCCGTGCGAGTGGCGCGCGGCCCCTGTTTTCTACCAGCCTAGCACAGGAATGAGCAGACGGCGTTTTCCTGCCATGCTGCAACACCGCCGTGGGCTCGCCTATAATTGGCAAGATTATTGTGGAAGCCTGGCGATGAAGGAAACCAATTACGGGCTGGTTCTGGAACAGGGGCGGATGCTGGTTGTCCGCGCGCCCCGGGCCAGCTTTTTCGACCCGCGATTCCTGGTGGCGGCGCTGCTGGAGCACGTGGCGCAGGGCGACGGGCATGTGTGCGAACGCGAAACCCAGACCATGATCAGCCTGGTCGCAGGGCATTTTTCGCTGCCGCCGGAACAGGCGGAACAGCGCTTCGTGCAGGCGCTGGGGCTCTACGCCCGGAGTCTCGACCTCGCCGAGACGGGGCAGGTGCTGGTGGAAATCCTCGACCCCGGCGAAAGGCTGCAAGTGGTGGTGATGCTGCTGGAAGTCATCGCCGCCGACGGCCGCCAGGGGGTGGATGAACTGGCCGCGCTGGACGAGGTGGCCCAGGCCCTGGCGATAACCCCCGAGGAGCGGCATGCCGCGTTCGCCATTTACTTCGAAGGCGCCGCGGACAGGGGCAAACGACGCATTCACATGCGGCGAAAAAGTACGTTATAGTTGCAGCTAATCCCCCCCTCCGGTGACGGCCGACCCATGGACCAGGATGGCAAAAAAAGCGGATCATTCCTGAGCGAGTTGCGCAGGCGCAAGGTCATCCGCACCTGCCTGTTGTATGTCGTGCTCTGCTGGGGTGCGCTGCAAGTGGCCGATATCGTCGCTCCCGCCCTGGGTTATGACGACGATGAGGTCTCACGCTACCTTCTCTATGCCGCCGTACTGGGCTTTCCGGTCTGCTTTGCGCTGGCCTGGTTCTTCCAGATTTCCAGCCAGGGCATTACCCGCACCCGCACCTTCGAGGAGCGCCGCGTGCTGAACAATGTCCCGCCGATCAACGACCGTCGCAGTCACGGGGTGTCCGGCTTTCTCAAGCGCAACGCGGAGAGCGAGTTCGGCCACCAGTGGCTGATTTCGGCGGAGACCGGTCCCTTAAGCGGTCTCACCTATCCGGTGCGCGACGCCATGGTGCTGGGACGGGCCCTGGAGTGCGACCTCGCCATCGTCACCCCCCACGTCTCCCGCCAGCACGCCAGGCTGGAGATCGACGAGGATGACCGGCTATATATAGAAGACCTGGGGTCTTCCAACGGGACCATGGTCAATGGCAAGCGCGCCGTGTCGCGCCAGCAATTGCGCCACGACGATGAAGTGCGGCTGCACGATATCATTTTCCGGGTAACCGAGAAGATGTCGCGCCCGCGCAGCGAGCGCCAGGCAAACGACCAGACCACCTTTATTCACGCCTCTGAACTGGAACGAGGCGGCCGCCAGTCCTGACCCTCAGGCTTTCAGGACTACCCAGAGCAAGGCCAGGGCGGCCAGCCCGGCCAGCACCATCCAGGCCAGTTTATCGTTACTCTGACCTACGACTTCCGCACTGACCGCCGGTTCTGAATCGAGGGTGGTCTCGGGGCTCGCCGTCGAGGCAGCCTGGCGGGCGCGCTTGTCGCCCACCACCACCACGGTGACGTTGTCGCGCCCTCCCGCTTCAAGGGCGGCCGCGATCAGGGCCGCCACCTGTTCCGCGGGGGACTCGTGCTGGGCAAGCAGGGTGCAGATCTCCCGGTCGGACAGCTCGTCGGTCAGGCCGTCGCTACACAGCAGGAACTGTTGGCCGGGGTGAAACTCGCCGCGAATGCGGTCGGGCTTGACCTTCAGTTCACTGGAGACGCCCAGGGACTGGCTGAGCACGTTGCGTTCCGGGTGGTTGGCAGCCTGTTCCTCGGTAAGGATGCCGCGGGCCAGCATTTCACTGACCGGATTGTGGTCGCGGGTAAGTTGCTTCAGCGCGCCGTCGTCGAAAAGGTACGCCCGGCTGTCGCCGACCCAGGCGATTTCATAGCGCTCGCCTTCGGTGCGCAGGGCGACGACGGTAGAGCCCATGTTGTTCGCCGGGCCGCTCTCGATCTCGCCGAGGATTACGGCGTGGGCGTGGTTGATGGCATCGACCAGGCCACCGCCCTTGTGCAGGTCACTTGTCAGGGTGTCGCGAACGATGGCCGAGGCGACTTCGCCGTTGGCGTGGCCGCCGACGCCGTCAGCGACCAGCCACAGGGCAATCTCCGGGTTTGCTTCGTAGCAATCCTCGTTATGGCTGCGTTTGTGTCCCGGATGGCTGTCGGCGTAGGAGGCAGTCATTAATGTTTTTCTATCCAGTCCCTTGCCGGCGTGGTCTCACGGCAGTGTATACCAATATCGAAATCCATCGAGCGAAATTTTTACTCGCCTGCGGTAATTGAGTGTAAGCCTAACACCATCTATGCTATCAACCGCTAGCGAGTTAAATTGGGTCCCATGGCAGATTTCGAATTACCGGGGTATGAACTGTACGAGCGCCTTGGACGTGGAGGTATGGCCACAGTCTATCGCGCCCTGCACTTGAATCTGGATCGCGAGGTGGCGATCAAGGTCATGGACCCGGCCATGAACGCAGACGAGAGTTTCTCCGAGCGTTTCATCCGCGAGGCGCGTATATCCGCCAGGCTCACCCACCCCCATATTCTCCAGATTTACGACGTCAATACCTTCAACGGGCTCAACTACATCGCCATGGAGTTGCTCGGCGGTGGCGAACTGGCGGATTTCATTCACGAGGCGATGCCCCAGCGTCAGATCTACATGATCGTGAAGCAGATGAGCGAAGCCCTCGACTACGCTGCCGGCCGCGGCTACGTGCACCGCGATATCAAGCCCAGCAATATCATGCTGCGCGGGCCCGAGGATTTCGTGCTGGCGGATTTCGGTATTGCCCGGGCGGCGAACTCCGGTACCCAGATGACCCAGACCGGCCTGATGGTCGGCACCCCCAGCTACATGAGCCCGGAACAGGCCAAGGGGGAGGAGGTCGACGGGCGCTCGGATCTCTACGCGCTCGGTGTGCTGACCTATGAGATGTTCACCAAGCAGCTGCCCTACGAGTCGGATTCGGCGGTGACCACCGCGGTCAAGCACCTGACCGAGGCGATCCCCACGCTGCCCGAGAAGCTCTCGGCGTATCAGCCGTTTATCAACAAGGCCCTGGCCAAGTCGCGCGAGGAGCGCTTCCAGACCGGGGCCGAGTTGTATGCGGCCATGATGGAGGCGAGCGCGGGCTTCGCCGACGACGAGGTGCTGACCCCTGCGGCGCCACCGCGGCCCTCCCGCGTCTCCGCCCAATCCACGAGCAATATCGAACCGACCTCGCTCTCCGGTGCCGGGTCCACCCGCCTCAGTGGCTCGTCCTCCTCGGTAGTCTCCGGCTCTTCCCGGCCCTACCGGCTGGAAGGCAGCGAGCAGCGGGAGCGGCTGGTCAGCGGCGCCTATGACAGCGGGCGGCGGAAAAAGAAAAAGAGCGGCAGCAGTGCCCCCTTCCTGGGGCTGGTGATCCTGCTGCTGGCGGCTGGCGGTGGTGGCTACTACTGGTGGCAGGGACAGGGCAAGCCCAGCGGCGAGCGGGTCAGCCAGCGCGCGCTCGCCTCGGAACTGGCCAGCGCCTACAGCGCGATGAACGACGACAAACTGGCACTGGCCGCGTCCTCCTTTACCAAGGTGCTCGACATCGATAGCCGGAACAGTGCGGCTCTGGATGGCAAGAATGAGGTGGGTCGCCTGTTCAGCAAGGCGATCGAAAGCGCAGTTGAGAAGGGCGATTCGACCAGGGCTCGCCAGCTGCTCACCGATTACGGGCTGTACTTTTCCGAGGCAGCCAATCTCAGTGACCTGAAGGCGGCTATCGAACTGGCCGACGAGGAGAAACGCCTCGCGGACGCGCAGTCGGCGCGGGTGGCCAAGCTGCTGGGCCAGGCCTCCCAGGCGATTGCCAGCGAGGATTTCGACCTCGCCGACCAGCGTATTTCCCAGGCGGCGGCGATCGACCCGGAGGCAGCGGAGCTGGACACACAGCGCGCGGCCCTGACCGCGGCGCGGGAGAAATCCGCCGCCTACGAACAGCGCTGGGCTGCGTTCTCGACGGAGCAGCGTGAGGCATTTGCCAGCGCCATCAGCGCTGCCGACACCGCCCTCGACGCGTCCGACCTGGCCGCGGCGAAAGCGGCGTTGGCCAGTGCCGCCGAGGTCGATCCGGCGGCGCCGGAACTGGCGCCGCGCCAGGCTCGCCTGGCAGAGGCGCAGGGAGAGGTGCTGGCCGAGGTGCAGCAGCGCCTTGACGAAGCCGACGCAGCGATCGCCGCACTTGCCGACAAACCGGAAAATGCTGCGACCGCCGCGGCGATCTATCGCGAGGTGGCAGCACAGTATCCCGACGAGGCTCGGGCGAGCGCTGGCCTGGCCAAACTGGAGAAACACTACGTCGCCCAGGCGGAGAGTGCAGCCGATGCGGGCAAGTTCGACACGGCGCGAGCGCGGCTGGCCGACGGCGAGAAAGTGGTTCCCGGGGGCGCTGCTCTGGCGGCCTTCACGGCCGAGTTGCCCGCCCTGGAAGCCGACTGGGAGAAAAAGGAAACCGCCCGGGCAGAGGCGGCGGCTGCTGCCGAAGCCGAGCGCAAACGGCTGATCGCCGCGATGGAGGCGGCGGAGGACACGGTCGAGTCGGGCAAGCGCGCCGTTCGCTCGGGCGATCTCGATACTGCCATGCAGGCCTACGAATCGGTGCTCGCGGAGTATCCCGACCTGCCCTCGGTGACGACACTGGGCAGCAGCCTGCGCCAGGCCTATGCGGGTGTAGCCCGGGAAAAAATCGGGCTCAGCGAGTACGACGCCGCCGCCGACGCCATCGTGCGCGCCGAGCGGGACTTCCCCGGCGATCCCCTGTGGCAGGAACTGAAATCGGAAATCGAGGAAGCCCGCACCAGTTCCCGGCGGCGCCTCGGGGTGTACTGAGTCGAGCTGCACTCTTTGTTACACTGGGAGCTTCCGCACACTCTGGTCGATGGAGAAAACATGAGCGCTCCCGCGAAAGCCCTGTCCCGCGCATTCAGGCGTACTGGTCAGGTGCTGTTACTGCTGTTCCTTCCTGCGACCCTCGCATTTGCGCAGTTCGTGCCGCCGCGCAACCTCGACCCGGCGGGTGCCACCATCCGCCTTGGCAGCAGCTACCAGAGCGACGCCTGGCTGGTGTACACCTACGACATCGATGAGACCGGGAAGGTGGTAAACCCCACCATCCACAGCTCCAACGGGGTGCTGGAAGTCGAGCAGGCGGTGCTACAGCAATTGCGCAACATGCGCTTCCAGCCGGCCACCCGTAACGGCACGCCGGTAGAGGTGCCAGCGGAGCCGGTGGTCTATACCTGGATTCTCGATCTGCCGCGGGAGATGTCCCCGCGTTTTGCCGATATTTACCGCCAGGCCTGGGATTACTATTCACAGGAGGACTACGACGCCGCCTTCGAACAGGCGGTGGAACTGAAAAGCTATCCCGGCCGCAATGCGCTTGAAGAGGTAAAGTTCCAGATTCTCGCCGCCTCCCTTGCCAGCCGCTGGAAGGACGGTGCCGCTGAGCTGCAGCACCTCTCGCGGGTGGTTGAATTCCAGTCCCTGGCGATGGACAACAATTTCAAGAACACCTACGTACCCCATGACCAGTTCCTGCAGATCCTCGGCCGCATTCTCGACCTGCAGTTGCAACGTATGATGCTGGCCGATGCCGGGAATACCCTGGACCGCATGCAGCGCCTCGGGCGCGGCAGCCCGCTGGTGGAGGAGGCCGCCGCACGTTACCGCACGGCGGAGCAGGATTACCGCAGCCGCCCGGAGGTAGTGGTGTCCGGGGAACTGGTGCCGCTCTACCAGGGGGGCTCGGGTTCCTGGAAAAGCGGCCTGACCCGCACGGAGTTTTCAATCTCCGGCGTGCACGGCCGGGTGGGCGCGGTGTACCTGGTCTGCAGCGGGGGTGAAAAACCCCTGCGTTATCCTTCAACCACCCACTGGCAGGTGCCGGCGGGCTGGCAGAACTGCGGTGTCGAGGTGGTCGGCCAGGCCGGCACCCGGCTCAAGCTGCACCAGTACGCTCCGGGCGCCTGACGGCCGCGCCTTCAGGCGCCGATCAGTTCCCTGACCCGGTCGCGAAAGCCCCGGCTTACCTTGAGTTGCACGCCGCCGTCCAGGCCCAGGGTCATGTCACCGCTGCCCAGGGTGTGAGCGCCGGTGATGGCGTTCAGGTTGACCAGGGTCGAGCGGTGAATCCGCAGGAATTTCGCCGGGTTGAGCAGGCCCTCCAGCTCCTTCATCGTGATGCGCATGATATGGGTATTGCCGCCGGCGTGAATGCACATGTAGTCGCCGGCCGCATCGACCCACTGGATATCGCTGCTGCGCACCAGGTGGATGTCGCTGCCGTCCTTGATGGCAAGTTTCTCCGGCCACTGCTTCGGCGCTGACTCCCCCTGCGCCATCTCCTCGATGGTGCTGGCGCTGGCGCCGGTCATGCCCATCATCAGTTCCATCAGGCGCTGCTTGGCGCGTTCCGATTCCTCCTGCTGGTGGAAGGCCCGGGCGCGTTCGATGGCCGCGTGCAGGCGATCGTCATCGATGGGCTTGAGCACGTAGTCCACCGCGTGAACCTTGAAGGCGTCGATGGCGTACTGGTCGAAGGCGGTGACGAAGATCACCATCGGCATGTTGTCCGACTGCAGCTTGCGAATGACCTCGAAGCCGTCGATGCCGGGCATCTGGATGTCGAGAAAAACGAGATCCGGTGAGTGCTCGGCAATGGCCGCCAGCGCTTCCTCCCCATTGGCACACTCGGCAACGACATCGATGCCGGGAATCTGTTGCAGGCGCAGCGAGAGGCCGCGCCGGGCCAGTGATTCGTCGTCGACGATGACGGCATTGAGTCTGCTCATGGGGAAGTGTCGGCGGTTTCCAGTGGAATGCATATGGTAATCGTCAGGCCGTGTGGATCGGTACTGCTGAGTTCGAAGGACTGCCGGTTGTCGTAGAGTACTTCCAGGCGGTCGCGACAGTTGGCCAGCCCGACGCAGCCGCCCTTGCCGGAAACGCCGTTATCCAGCTCCATGCCGGGGCCGTCGTCGATGACCTGGAGTTGCAGGGTGGCAGCGTCGCGGGGCGCGGCGGTAATCGTGATCGAGCCACCTTTGATCGCCCTGGAAATGGCGTACTTGATCGCGTTTTCCACCAGCGGTTGCAACAGCAGGCTCGGCACCAGGGCCTCGGTGACCGAGTCGTCGATGTGGAAGTGCAGCTGTAGCCGCTCGTCAAAGCGGACCTTTTCAATGTCCAGGTAGAGCCGCAGCGCCTCGACTTCCTCGGCGACCGTCACCTTCTCCATCGGGTCGTTGTCGAGGGTGTGGCGCAGGAAGCGGCTGAGCCGGGTCACCATCACGTTGGCCAGCTGGTTGTTGTGATCGAGGACCAGGGTCGAGATAGCGTTCAGGGTGTTGAAGAGAAAATGCGGGTTGAGCTGGTAACGGAGCATTTTCAACTGTGCCTCGTGGGCCATCGACAGGGCCTTCAGGCTGCGCTGCTTCTCCTCCTGTACCGCCATGTAGTTCTTGATGCCGAAATACAGCGCGCTCCATACCAGCATGACCCAGAAGGCGGAGACGGCGCCCTGGAAGTGGCTGAAGACTATCTCCAGCCCCTGCATATCCTCGGCTTTCCGCTCGCTCGGGAACATGTTGTAGAAGATGACCCCGCGAATCGACATCCACACCAGCCCGGCGGCGTAGGAACCGGCGGCGATGGCGAGAATGCGCCGGGGCAGCGCCATGTCCCACATGTAGCGATAGAGGGCGCGCAGCGGCAGGGTCAGCAGCATGCCGATGGTGGCGATCATCGGCGGGTACCAGTTGTAGTTGGGCGGCACGTCACCCCAGACCACGACACCCAGGTAGAACGACATGGCCCAGCCGCTCCAGCCGGCAAACTGCAGGGCCCAGAACAGGTGGCGCTTGTCTTTCATCAGTGCTTGGAAGTCCATTGCAGGATTATACGTTGCGCGTGTGTGGAGTTCCCGCAGCTCGTCGCAGCGCAGCTGCAATTCGTCTCAGCCGGCGGGAATCGCGTCTTTGCTGGCGGGCTGCAGGCGCTGTTGCGCCAGCCACAGGGCCGCGTAGGCGCCGCCATCGGCGAGCAGTTCCTGATGATTGCCCGACTCCACCACCCGGCCCGCGTCCAGCACCACGATGCGGTCGGCATCGACGATGGTGGACAGGCGGTGGGCGATGACCAGCGAGGTATGGCCCCGGGAGATCTCCCGCAGGGCCTGCAGGATGGCCTGCTCCGCGTGGCTGTCCAGGGAGGAGGTCGCCTCGTCGAAGACCATGATCGGCGGCCGCTTGAGGATGGTGCGGGCAATCGACACCCGCTGTTTTTCCCCGCCGGACAGTTTCAGGCCGCGCTCGCCGACCAGGGTGTCGACGCCCTCCGGCAGGGCGGCGATGAAGTGGTCGAGGTGGGCCAGGCGGATGGCCTCGCGCACCTCGCTGTCACTGGCTTCGGGGTTGCCGTAGCGCACGTTCTCGAAAATGCTGTCGTTGAACAGCACCGTGTCCTGGGGAACGATACCGATGGCGCCGCGCAGGCTGTGCTGGGTGAGCGAGGCGATGTCCTGGCCGTCGATCTCGATACTGCCCGACTGCGGGTCGTAGAAGCGGAACAGCAGTTTCACCAGGGTGGACTTCCCGGAGCCGCTGGCGCCGACCACCGCGACCTTCTCCCCGGGGCGGATCTCCAGGTTGACCCCGTCGAGGATCTGCCGCTCGGGGTGGTAGCTGAAATCCACCTCCCGGAAGCGGATGCCGCCGGCCTGCAGCTGCAGCTCCCGGGCGTCCTCGGCATCCACCACCTTCGGCCGCGAGGCCATCAGCTCGAACATCTTCTCGATATTCGCCATGGAGCCCTTGATCTCGCGAAACACGAAACCGAGGAAACCCAGCGGCAGGAACAGCTGGATCATGAACTGGTTGATGAGAATGAAATCGCCGAGGGTGATCTCGCCGTTTTTCACCTGGAACGCGGCGAGGCCGATCATCGCCGTCTGGGCGAGGGCGATGATCAGCGCCTGGCCGCCGTTCAGCGCGAACAGCGAGAGCCGGTTCTTGCGCCGCGCCAGTTCCCAGCGCTCCAGTTCGCGGTCGTAGCGCCGGGCTTCGAACTCCTCGTTGGTGAAGTACTTCACCGTTTCGAAATTCAGCAGGCTGTCGACGGCGCGGGTGTTGCTGGCCGAATCTGCCTCGTTCATCTCGCGTACGAAGCGGGTGCGCCACTCGGTGGCGTAGAGCGAGTAGTAGGCGTAGGCGAGGATGGCCACCAGGGTGATCCCGGCAAACGACACGCCGTAGCCGAACAGGAATATGCCGATGACCATGCTGATCTCGAACAGGGTCGGCGCGATGTTGAAAACGAAGAAGCGCAGCAGGAAGCCGATGCCGGTGACCCCGCGCTCGATGTCCCGGGCCAGGCCGCCGGTGCGCCGGCCGAGGTGATATTCCAGGTCCAGTGCGTGCACGTGGCGGAACACCTGCAGGCCGATGCGGCGCATGGCGCGCTCGGTCACCCGGCCGAAGATAGTATCGCGCAGTTCGCCGAAGAACACGTTGGCGAAGCGCGCGCCGCCGTAGGCCAGCACCAGCCCCACCAGCAGGGTCGGCGCGAGGCTGGCGAGGTTGCCGCTCTCCAGGCTGTCGACCAGGTACTTGAGCAGGAAGGGTATGCCCAGCACGGCCAGCTTGGCGGCGACCAGGCAGGCCATGGCCAGCATTACCCGGTAGCGGGATTCCAGCAGGTAGGGGACGAGGTGACGCAGGATGCCCCAGTTGATGGTGGCGTCGGGGTCGAAGGTGATTTTGGAGGGGCGGGGCATGGGGGGATTCTACGTTGTGGGCCTGGTGCCGACTACTGCTTAGCTGAGAATACTTGGTGACTCGTCTGCACATTGTAGTGGGGTGTTTTTGCCGCCGGCTGGTGACGCTACAGGCACATCGCAGCCACCCCTTCCGTCCTGTATAATCGCCCCCTCAATCACCACCCTCCCAGGTAGCAGCCCCATGTCCGATCCGGAGCTCATCCCCGTCCAGCAAGTCCCCAGCGGCAAGAAGTTCGTCAATGACCGCGGCATCACCGCGATCAAGGACGGCATCAAGGCCAGCGCATCGGCGGGCGCCAGCATGCGCAAGCCCGACTGGCTGCGGGTGCGGATCAAGGGCGGTGAAACCTTCGAGAAAGTCAACGCAATCGTCCACGAGCACCGCCTGGCGACCGTTTGTGAGGAGGCCAAGTGCCCCAACATGAGCGAGTGCTGGAGCTCCGGCACCGCGACCATCATGTTGATGGGCGACGTCTGCACCCGCGCCTGCCGTTTCTGCGCAGTGAATACCGGCAACCCCAAAGGCTGGCTGGATGAGGAAGAGCCGGATAACACCGCGCGCTCGGTGGCGCTGATGGGCCTCAAGTACGTGGTGCTGACCTCGGTCAACCGCGACGACCTGGATGATGGTGGCGCCGGCCACTACGCCGCCTGCGTGCGGCGGGTGAAGGAAGTAAATCCCGGCACCGCCGTGGAGGCGCTGACGCCGGATTTCCTCGGCGTCCTGGCTGACGTGGAGACCGTGGTCGACTCCGGCATCGAGGTCTTCGCCCAGAACGTCGAGACCGTGAAACGCCTGACCCACCCCGTGCGCGACCCGCGGGCCAGCTATGAACAGACCATCGAGGTACTGGCCCACGCCAAGCAACACCGCCCGGATGTGCTGACCAAGACCAGCCTGATGCTCGGCCTCGGCGAGACCCACGAGGAAATCCTCCAGTGCATGGATGACCTGCGCGCCGCCAATGTCGATATCCTGACCTTCGGCCAGTACCTGCAGCCGACCAAAAACCACTACCCGATCGACCGCTACGTCACCCCGGAAGAGTTCGAGCAGTACCGGCAGATCGGCCTGGAAAAGGGCTTCCTGGAAGTGGTCTCCGGGGTCTTCGTGCGCTCCAGCTACCGCGCGGAACAGGTGCTGGAGAAGAACAACGTCGGCCTCGGCTGAGCCGGCGTGCAGCCGCGTTTTCACCAAGCTGTCATCTGCGGCGGGTAAGTTCTCCGGCCCATGATTGCCGACATCACCCGCCAGCTCTTCGCCGACCCGCCCCGGGAAACCCTCTACCACTACACCTCGCTCTCCGGCCTGCTCGGCATCGTCGGCAGCGGGGTGCTGCGCGCCTCCGACATCCGCTACATGAACGACTCGGCGGAGCTGCGCCACACCCTCGACCTGCTGCAGGGGCACATCTCGCGACGCATCAATGCGGGGACGGACAATCCCGCCCTGCTCAGCCAGTTGCTCGAGTGGCTGTCCCACCGCATCGCCAGTGGGCCGATGATTTTCGGCGCCTCCTTTCGCGCCAACGGCAACCTGCTCAGCCAGTGGCGCGGCTACAGTGTGCACGGCAAGGGGGTGAGCCTGGGCTTCGCGCCGCAGTTCATCACCGCCTGCGCCGAACGCCAGCGCTTCCAGGTCGGGCGCTGTCTGTACGGCGAGTCGGAGCAGCGTGAGCTGATCGAGCGCGCCGTCGACGCGATAGAGGGCCTGGCGCAACGGGCGCCAGTCGAGGGCAATGACTGGACGCCGGTCTTCGAGCAGGCGGAGGAGGACCTCCTGCGCATGGCCGCAATACTCAAACATCCCTCGTTTGAAGAAGAGCAGGAGTGGCGCATCGTCTCCCCGGCGATAGAACCCGGCGACGCCGCGCCAGTGCAGTTTCGCGAGGGGCGCTCGCTGCTGGTGCCGTACTTCGCCTTCGACCTGACCTCTCCCGAGCGCGGGCAACTGGCGCTGGAGCACGTGTTTCTCGGCCCCACCGCCAATATCGACCTGTCGATGAAGTCCCTCGGCCTCTACCTGCACTACCAGGGCGCCGCGCCCGCCCGCGGTATCAGCTATTGCCAGATTCCCTACCGCCAGCGCTGATCCAGTCCCTGCGCGGAGTGAGCGTGCTGGGCGTGCCGCTGGACAATGTCAGCGTGCTGCGCCTGGACCTTATGGGCGGCGCCGCGCCGGGCAACAAGTCCTTCAAGCTGCGCTACAACCTGGCCAGGGCGCGGGCGCGGGGTGTCCGTCGGGTGCTCAGTTTCGGCGGCGGCTGGTCCAATCACCTGCATGCGCTGGCGGCGGTCGGTGCGGAGCTGGGGCTGGAGACCATCGGCGTGCTGCGCGGGGGTGAAACGCCCACTGCCATGCTCGAGGATGCGCTGCGCTGGGGGATGCAGCTGCACCCGGTCAGCCGCGAGGAGTACCGGCGGCGGGATGATCCCGGCTACCAGCAACAAGTGCTGGCCGGCTTCGACGACTGCCTGCTGATCCCCGAGGGCGGGGCCAATGTCGATGGCTTACTCGGCTGCCGGGAGATCGCCGCGCTGGCGGAGTCGGGTGATCGTCACTGGGAGAGGGTGGTGCTGGCGGTGGGCACCGGGACCACCCTGGCCGGGCTAGCCGCGGGCATGCAGCATTGCAGGGAAGTCGTCGGTATTGCCGCGCTGAAAGGCGCCCGGGACCTGGACTGCCGGGTGGCCTCGCTACTCGAAGCCGCTGGAACGCCGGCACAAACTCCCTGGCGCATCGAGCACCAGTATCACTGTGGCGGTTTCGCCAAAGTGAGCTCCGAACTGCGTGAATTCGTTCCCGCCTTCGAGGCCGCCACCGGTATTCCACTGGAACCCCTGTACACCGGAAAACTGATGCTGGCCGTTCATCGTCAGCTGGCCGCTGGGGCATGGTGTACAGACCGGCCGCTCCTGGCCATCCACACGGGTGGCCTGCAGGGGCGGCGGGGTTTTTCCTGGCTGGCGAGTGTTGCGAACCCGGCCCGAGACGAGCGGTCGCCAGCCTCGCGCCCTGTTTGTTTCCTGTAGCGGCACTGCCGATCTCAAGGTCCCCCCGGTGTAAGTTCACGCGCTTGGGTTGTGGGGATGTCCCTGTGAGGTGCGTGACACGCCCGTCGCGACTGATGGGAAATCGTCGAGCGCCTGCCCATCAAAATAAAGCACTTGCGTTAATAATGCATGCGCGTTAATAATGTGCATGACTTAATAACGCACGCGCATTAAAAAGTCCCGCTGCTGATATCCCATCAGGCGGTACCGACAATAAAAGTATGTATGCCATGACAGTAAAATTTCGAGGTCTTCGCCTGCTGGCGCTCGCCCTGGCGTCAATAGCCGCCGGCCTGCCCGCTTACGGGGCGGAGGAGCCTGTACGTCCAATCCGTTTCACCGAGTCGGTCAGTAACTGGGATGACCAGCGTGACCGGGATTTTGTCTCGCGCGGGTTTATTGCGACACGTGAAGAGTCGCTGATAAGCAACCCGGACGGGACGCTGGCGATCGATCTCGAGGCCAATGCGTTTATCGATAAGCTCGAGCCGCGCTATGTCCATCCGGGCTTGCTGCGCCAGGCGAAGCTGCTGCGCCACCACGGCCTGTTTGAAGTGGTCGATGGGGTGTACCAGGTTCGCGGCTTCGATATCACCAATATCACCTTCATCCGCGGTGAGTCCGGCTGGATCGTCATCGACCCTGCGCTGGTGCCCGCCGCGGCGAAGGCGGCCTATGAGCTGGTCAGCGAGCAACTGGGGGAGCTCCCGATCAGGGCAGTCATTTATACCCACTCCCACCTGGATCACTTCGGCGGCGCCGCCGGTCTCGTCACCGAAGCGCAGATCGCCGGCGGTGCGGTGTCGATTATCGCGCCCGAAGGATTTGTCGACGCAGCGCTGCGGGAATTCCTCGTCAACGGTGAGGCGACGCGACGGCGCACCGGGTTTGCCGGTATTGCCCTCGAGCAAGGTGAATACGCCAGCGTGGGTGTCGGCCTATCCAATGGCGCGGCGCGAGGGCCGATGAGTTTCATTCCCCCCACGCTGACGGTGTCACCAGGGGAATCGACATTGACTATGGATGGTGTCGAACTCGTCTTTCAGTTGACGCCGGGGACGGAAGCGCCGGCGGAAATGAATATCTATCTGCCCCGCTTCCGCGTACTGCACATGGCCGAGAACGCCAACAACACCATGCACAATGTGCTTTCCCCCCGCGGAGTGGAAGTCCGCGATGCAAAAGCCTGGGCCGACTACCTGAGCGAGTCCATCGACCTGTTCGGCGATAAAATCGACGCGGTAATCATCGCCCACGGCTGGCCGCGTTTCGGCCAGGCTGAGGCGGTGGACTACCTGTCGAAACACAGGGATGCCTACAAATATCTGCACGACCAGACCGTGCGCATGATGAACAAGGGATTGCTGCCGGATGAAATCGGCAACCGCATCCGCCTCCCCGCAAGCCTGGAAAGGGAATGGTACAACCACGGCTACTACGGCAGCCTGAGCTTCAACAGCCGCGCCGTGTACCAGCGATATCTCGGCTGGTATGACGCCAACCCGGTGAATCTCGCACCCTACGAGCCGCTCGAGGAATCGACGCGCTACGTGAAAGCCATGGGTGGGCGTGACAGCGTGATGCAGCAGGCGCAGGTCGCAATCAGGAGCGAGGACTTTCGCTGGGCCTCGGAATTGCTCAACCGCGTCGTCATGAGCGATTCAGGAGACCAGGAGGCTCGCAACCTGCTGGCGGATTGCTACCAGCAGATGGCCTACTGGCAGGAAAACGGCATGTGGCGAAACATGTACCTCAGTGCCGCGAAGGAACTGCGAGAGGGCATCCCCAGCGCACAAATGCAAAGCCTCGGCGGCGCATCCCTGCTCAAGGTCATTCCAACTGAAACCCTGTTCGAAATGCTGGCGGTTCGATTGAATCCCGAGGCGAGCGAGGGGCAGGGCGCGTCAATCCGCTTCGAACTGGTCGATACCGGTGAAGTCTTCGATGCAAGTGTGCACAACGACGTGCTGACCTTCAGGAAATCGCGGCCGGATGCGCAGGAGTGCGATGCCTCCGTCAGCCTGGCCAAAATGCAGCTGGCAGCAGCGGTGTTCAGCGGTCGCCTCCCCGGAGGAATGGACATCGAGGGAGACGCGGAACTTCCCGGCCTGTTTTTCAGCTGGTTCGAAAAGCCGAAGGGAAATTTCCCGGTTCTCTGGCGGCAATAAGCTCGCCGGTCAAATCAAGGAGTCATGGGTGAACAAAAAATCCGAGGAAAGCACGCGCGGGCCGGATCGGGGCGAGCAAACCAGGAAACAGCTGATCGAAGCTGCCGAATCGCTTTTTGCCCAGGAAGGTATTGACGCCGTTTCCCTGCGCAGGATTGGCACCGCCATCGGCTCTGCCAATACCAACATTGTCGGCTACCACTTCGGCACCAAGGCCGATCTGATCAACGAAATTTTCGAGCATCGCCTGCACTGGCTGGATGAACAGCGCGCTGAACTCTACCGCCAGTGTGTGGAGGCCGGGGCGCGCGACATGGTGCACCTGCAGTACGCGCTCTGGTGGCCTTTCTACCAGCAGACGAACGAGGAGGGAGTACACAGTTACGCGGGCTTCCTCAGCGAACTGATTCGCTCGGGTCACGGCAGCATGCGTCGCGCGGTGCGCGGCAATTATCCTGCCATCGAAACGATTCTCGCTGAAATGCGCAGCCTGGCTCCAGCACTCGATACAGGCTTCTTTGAACAGCGGCTCAATGCCGCGGCCACCATTGTGACTGCCTGCCTGCGCAGGATAGACCTTGCCCACTCCGGTGAGCTTTCCGCGCCGCAGCGGGAGGCGGTATTCCTGGACAGTATCGGTATGGCTGCCGCGGCGATGTCATCCCGGGTGAACTTCACGCCGCCCCGCGAGTGATCGTTCACCACATCGGCTAATACAAGAGGATAAAAAAATGCTTTCGATGATTTCACGGCTCTGCGCAAGTAGAGTCGGACAGACCGTGCTCGCCCTGGCCTTCTGCGTAGGCGGGTCCGCGACTGCCGCTTCGGCGGCGGAAAATACCGGCCAGCAGCCACAGCCCAACGTGCTGGTATGGATGCTGGACGACGTCGGCTTCGCCCAGCTCTCCAGTTACGGTGGAATGGTCGAAACGCCGAACATCGACCGGATTGCTGCAACCGGCCTGCGCTACTCGAACTTCCGCACCACCCCGATCTGTTCCGCGAGCCGGGCAGCGCTGCTCGGGGGCAGGAATTCGCACAGCCTGCACCTCGGTGGGCACGCCGCCAGCGCGAGACCTTTCCCCGGTTACGACGCGCGTATTCCCGCGTCCGCCGGAACCATTGCCGACAATCTGCACCAGGCCGGCTACCGCACTTACGCCCTGGGTAAATGGGATCACCTGCCGGGGGGTGAGGCCTCGCCTGCGGGGCCCTACAACCAGTGGCCGGCTGGCCAGGGGTTTGATCGCTTTTACGGCTTCCTGGCGGCTGACGCGGACAACTGGAATCCGATCCTGATCCAGGACCTGACCCCTGTCGCCAGGCCCGACTCCCCCGATTACCACCTGAACAATGACCTTGCCGACCAGGCGATCTCGATGATCTCGCAACGCGACGCCTTGCCTGCGCAGCCGCCCTTCTTCATGTACTGGGCGACCAGCACGGCGCACGCGCCTCACCATGCACCCCGGGAGTGGATCGAACACTACCGCGGCCGCTTCGACACGGGCTGGGACAAGGTCCGCGAAAGCATTCTGGAAAAGCAGAAGGCACAGGGCCTGGTGCCGGAAAGCACCGTTCTCGCGCCCCGGCCCGATGGCATGCCGGCCTGGGACACGCTGGGGCGCACAGAGAAAAAACTCTATGCCCGGCAGATGGAGGCCTTTGCCGCAGCGCTGTCGCATGCTGACGAGCAGTTCGGGCGCATTCTCGACGCGCTGGAAAGCAAGGGCGAACTTGAGAACACCCTGGTAATCATCACCTCGGACAACGGCGCCAGCGCCGAGGGGGCCTACCATGGTCTCTACAACGAGGCCATGCTGGGTGGCGGTGAGACCTCCACCGTGGCGGAAAACATGCCCTTCTACGACCAGTGGGGAGGCCCGGAGACGTTCCCGCACTACAGCTTCGGCTGGGCGGTCGCCGGCAATACCCCGTTCCGCTACTACAAGCAGACAGCGCATGAGGGGGGCATACACGTTCCGCTGGTGGTCGCCTGGCCGGAGGGCATCCAGGCCCGCGGCGAATTGCGCAGTCAGTTTGTGCATGTCGCCGACATCGCCCCGACAATTCTCGATCTCGCCGGCGTGCCCCTGGCCGACTACGTCAACAATGTGCCGCAGCAGCCGATGGAAGGCCTGAGCTTCGGCTACAGCCTCGACGACCATGACGCAGCGGATCGCAAGCAGGCCCAGTACTTCGAGATGTACGGCAACCGCAGCCTGTGGTCCGAGGGCTGGTCCATCGTCACCAGTCATCGGATGGAAACGTGGAATGTCTACACGAACGAACCGATAGACGAAGCCTGGGAGCTGTATGACCTGAGCAGTGATCCGGGCCAGAGCAATAATCTCGCCGGGAAATATCCGGACCGTGTCGCGGCGATGGACAAACTGTTCGACGAGCAGGCCAGACGCTACAACGTCTACCCGATGGGTAATCTCAGCGAAGGCGCACAGGAGGCCTTTCGCAAGGGCAGCATGGAATTTGCGCAGCGCAAGGGGTTGTGGAGCTATGCAACGCCGGTAAGTAATGTCGCCGCCTTCGTAGCGCCGCCGGTACAGATGCTGGGCTACACCATGTCTGCACAGGTCGAGATCCCGTCCCGGGATATTACCGGCCCGATTTTCGCCTATGGCGGTGCGCTCGGCGGCATCGGCCTGTACCTCGAGGAAGGCAGGCCGGTACTGATTCTCAACAGCCTGAAAGGGGAGAGCATGCGCGTGGAGGCGAAGCAAGCACTGCCCGTAGGCGTCTCCAGCCTGGAACTGTCTTTTGGAAACCGCGCCAAATCACCCGACCATCCGGTGCGCATTCGCGTCAACGGTGAAGTTGCTGCTGAAGGCACCCTGCGGATGCTGCTGCCGCGAACCTTTGGCATACCCGAGACGTTCGACATCGGGGTTGATCAGGGTTCGACGATTCTCGCGGGAATGAAGTCCGGTGAGCCCTTTGGCGGGAAACTTTCCAACATCGTCTTCGATTTCAATCCCCCGGGAAAATAGCACGGCTCGCACAGACAATTAGCATAACTATCGGGAGGAGGAGTTCCATGCGCGGCAAGCGCTACCAGCACAGTGGCATTCCTGTCACGGGCTCGGTGTCCATGAGTGCTGGGATTGCGACCACGCTGGTCGCCCAGCCGGGAGTTGGTAGCGCGATGCTCGAGGAAGTGGTTGTCACCGCCCGCCGTATACCGGATGTCTTGGGTGCTTATTTTTCGCTACCACCCCACCGCGGTCGCAGAAATCTTCGAGGAAACGCTGCTCAGACGGCTCGAAAGTGCAACTAACCGCCGCCTGACACCAGCCAGGTTCGCGCCTTTTCGTCCGGCACAAGTTCGGCAAGACGGGTATTGAACAGCTCGACCTCGGCTTGCGAGAGTTGGCCTTCCCACTTGCGAGAACTGCCGGAATCGAAAAAACCGTCGTCGGATTTCCAGTAGCCGGTACCGCTCACGGGAGCATAGTCGATGGCTCTGGCCTTCATGGCCCCGAAAACCGTGGCTGCTGCGACCTCGTCAAGCAGTTGCGCGTCAGCCCCGATGCCAGCTGCGCTGGCCAGTTGTTGCACGGTGCGACGGCCGTCGCGCAACATGTCCGAATAGTGCAGGACCTTGAGCTGCGGATAGCGCCCGGAAAGGGCCGTTTCGGAGTAGTGGAGGGTCAAGGACGCCAGGGTGTCCCTATCAAAATCGTCCGGGTCTGCTGGTCCGTTGATAAACTCACGGATAGAGTCCGGGATGGGTAAACACATCGGATGATCCGGGGTGGCCACGCTTTTGTTGGCCTGGTGTTTGCGAAGGGAAAAGAAGACATCCAGCGGGTGTCGATAGACAGCGATGACTGTTACACCGTCCCAGATCGGAAACCCATCTGCCGGCGTATGCGTCTTCACCACCCGCCGCCCCTTTTGTGCGGCCAGTCTTGCGGCAACTTCATCGGCGGGAACACCAAGGTCCGCGTCAACCCAGGGAGACAGTACCGGTACCTTTTCCGGCAGGTTCGAACCGCCGTTGACAAGCATCGCGAGCATGGCCTGAGTCCAGGTTGTTCCACACTTGGGCGGCGTGCACACAAGGATGTCACCCTTTCTCGGGCGCCACGTCACCCAACGCGACGGGTCGGTGGTCGATCCTCGATATACCCGAACCGCGGGTGCAAGAACTGGCGCAAGGGTATCCATGGGTCGACCGTCTCACTGCGTGGCACTTCAGGGTAGCATTTTGCCCGGCCCTTTGCCGTCAAAGTCGCAGCGTGCATTGACCCGCCATGACTGCATAAATTTGCGTGGCATTGCGTAATGCCAAGTCAAAGCCAGGGAGCGGCAATGTATTTGGCGAAGCGACATATCTGTCGCAAATACCGGGAGTTGTGACCGCCCCTTTTGAGCCGGAAGAGAAATTCCGCCGCAGATTTGGACCAAAAGCCCGCTCGTAGGCGAAATCAGCCAGCGCCGTTTCCACCTCGAAGCGGTAATTGTCGCCGATTTTATCTACCAGATAGGAAGGTATTGGCTTTCGCCCCAATAGGTATTTCAGGCTTCAAAAGCCGCCTAGCGTAATGAGGTCTGTCGTACGTGGCGAGTAATGCCGATTCGTCAATTCATATATCAACTGAAGTATACTGCTCCGCAACTTTCGGAAAATACTAATTGCATATTCAATAATCAATCTTCACTACAGAGTTTATTTATATAATCAAAAAATTCACTTGTCACGACTTTCCCCATGTCGACTTTCAGGTCGGGAAAGTTTTTTAAGCGATTCTGATTTATACATATCTGTCGTTCATATCTAACCCACTCTGATTGACCTAACAGGTGATACTTGTGGTTAAAATAAGCTTTTTCGTAGTTTCCAAAGACCCAGTTAATCAGGTGATTCAGCTTGAGACGTTCAATGCGATCAAGATTCTCGGCCTCACCAGTTTCAAAAGCGAGCCATAAGGCGGCCAGGTCATCATTTATAGCGATTTTCTCTCGAAAAGAGATTAGAGCATCGACGTTTCTATCATAGGCAGCTGCACGCGTTACTTCGGTATTTTCCTGTACGCCAAATATCAGGAATATCAAAGAAATCACGACTGCAACGCTTGAGATAATTTCTGCGATACGTGCCCAATCAGATAACTTCAGGCTCAATCTATTCTCCCTGTTTATTCTTTCCTATGAATATGTAAGAGCTTTCACCTAAATAGCATATTCCTATGAGATATAAATCAAATCCATTTTAGATAACGCTTTTACCTCAGCGGTCACTCTGTCTTTGCGTGCCTGACTTGCCACATAAATATCAGCGAGCCTGTCACCAGGATCAGCCTCACTCCCGCCGTTATCAAGAAGACCCCATTCGCAGAGTGCACCTTGGACTCCGCACCCGGAATTAGCTCTGCCCTAATAAAATTGTACTGATCGATCCAACTGATTAACGAAGCCGCTCCTACAAGATCCATCAAAACGAAAAGACAGAACGTAAAGCTGATGAACCAAACTTGATATTTTGTTAACTGCATCCCAACTGTGTAGGCAACGACCAGGTACGCCGAGACTATAGTCATAAAAGACGCCTGGTTTCCCAACTGGTTGCTAATTGCTCCATTAAGAAGGTCACTTGCTTCATAGGCGGTCATAGGTGAGCTCCACGATTGAAAAGCCTGGAAGGAGGATAGACTGAATGTCGGCAGATAGGCGAAAGCTGCCCTGGCCGCTTCCACCTCGAAGCGGACGTCAATGTCTCGATTCAGAGAAGGCGTGGAGCGCAGTACGTTGTAACCGATTGTTGGGCATCACGACGGCTACTTGATGGTATTCTTGTAGATCACCCCGTCCTTCATGATCAGTACAAAGCTATTGTGCGGGTCGGCCACGAGATCGAGGTTCTCCAGCGGATTGCCATCGACCAGCAGCAGGTCCGCAAGCGCGCCTTCTTGTACCACACCCAGTTCTCCAGGGTAGGGGTCACGCGGCCCGCACAGCTTGACCAACTGGGCGTTGTCGTAGGTAGCCATCTTTAACGCCTCGTAGGGCGTGTACCACCGTTTGAGCTTGGCCAGCAGCCTGCCGTGCTTTGCGCCGAGCGCCGGGTCGAATAGCACGTCGGTGCCAAAGGCCGTCTTGACCCCGTATTTCTTCGCCAGTTTGATGACCTTGTCGGTGCCGTCGGTCACCTCTATCCACTTTCTCTCATTCTCCGACCCGGGCGGAAAAGGGATCGCGTCCTCGTCGTTGAGCAGCGGCTGCATGCTGAACCAGACATCCTTCTCGGCCATCAGTTTCAGTGTCCCCTCCTGCATCAGGAAGCCGTGTTCGATCGACTTCGCACCCGCCGCGATCGCTTGGCGCACTCCGTTGTCCGTGTTGACGTGGACAGCCACATAGGTGTTCCAGGTTTTGGCGACATCTACGGCGGTTTTCATCTCCTCTAACGTGTACTCCGTCACGTCCAGGGGATCGTAGTTCGACGAGACCCCGCCTCCAGCGGCAATCTTGATCTGGGTCGCTCCCATGCGTAGGTTCTCGCGCACGGCCCTCATTACATCGGGCACCCCGTCGGCGACCGCGAGCATGTGGCTCTTCTCGAGGTAAGTCTCATGCTCAGGCTCGTTGGGAGGACGATTGTCTGAGTGGCCGGAAATCTGGCTGATCATCGGGCCGGAGGGATAGATTCGCGGCCCCGCTATCAAGCCTTCGTCGATCGCGCGCTTGACGGCGAAGGAATTCCCCCCAACATCACGCACTGTGGTGAAACCGCGCATCAGGTCATCATGTGCCGCCTGGGCAGCCACCAGGGTGAGGTAACCGATGTCGGCTGTAAGCAGCACGGGCATGGATGGGGCATTGAACATTACGTGCCAGTGCATATCCGAAAGCCCGGGCATCAGGGTCTTTCCCTTGGCATTGATCACCGTCGCCCCCGCGGGGGCGGGGATGAATTTGGCGATCCTGCTGATCCTGTTGCCCTCGACCAGCACGCTCATGCCTGTAGCGAGTTCCTCGTGTTGGCCGTCGAAGATATTGGCATCGGTGAGGAGAACTCGGCTCACAGTCTTGGCTCCCTGCGCCATGGCAGGCGTCGCCAGCGTCAGTATCAGGCTCGTCCAAACCAGCACTACCAGTATGATTTTTTTCATGAGCTTAGTCCTCTTGCTTTCTAACCACCGTATTGGTGTCCTTCCCGTTAATGTTTTGTGCCCCTGGGGTCCTGATGGCCATAGCATTGTGCCAGTTGTTGACTTCAACCAGCAGGAAGCGCCCCTTTGACTCAACGGATAACGATTTGGCTGCCCGGCGTTAACGTCGAGCACCCTGCCGTCCTTAAGGGCGAGCGCACCTTGTTCCTCTTAAACGGAATTAGGTGGAGTGAAGAATCCTATTAATCAGCCAGAGTATAGTCACCGATAGCAGCTTCCGCTGTCGGTCGTCGTACCTTCTTGACCAGGATCAAAGCTTCTTCCGAGAGGATGTCTTCAAATAGGCGAAAGCGGTCGGATCCACCGCAAATCAGGATGCGCGGCAAAAATCAGGCATTGGACAAACTAACTCCGGTACAAATTCAAGTCCGCGTGGTACTCCAGCGACTTCTCCGCCTCGCCCCCCTCGAAAATGCGCGCGAAGAGCTGTTTGAGGGTGGCGTTGCCCTCCACCGGCTTGTCCTTGAAATAACTGTGCTCATCGCCGACGCCCTTGTTGCGTGTGACGTCGATGTACACCGCGTTGGGCGCATCGAGGTTGCGCAGGTGGTGCCCGAGGCGTGCCAGTTGCTCGTCACCGGGCTTGCGGCGGGACCAGGCCAGCGCCGAATCGTTCTCGTTGATGACCACATAGAAGCGGTTGCGTACCGGCATGCGCGGCAGCCAGTCCGCATGACCGGGATTGTTCACGTCCGCGGCGACCATGGCGATATTGTCGAACACCAACTCGCGTAATTTGCTGTTGCCCGGCTGGCTGGCGTATTTGAGTACGTAATTGCCCATGCTGTGACAGAGCAGGTTGAGCGTGATGTCGCATTCGGCGAGCAGCTTGCGGGTGAGCATGCGGCGGGCGGCGTCATCGAAGGTCGGGTGGCGTGCCTGCACGGCCTCGATGGCGTTCTGGCGCTGGTGGCGGGTGAACAGCCGGTGGTAATTGTGAATCTTGCCCACGGCCCGATGCAGGGCCGATGCCGAGGCCCGCGCGTCATCCTTGTCGCTGAGGTAGGCGGCGGCGCCGCTGACCGGGCCGCCGCCGTTGGCCGGCCAGGAGAAAATGACCGGGATGACGTTGTACAGCTTCTCCAGTTTCTGCGCGGTCCTGTAAACATCGCCGAGGTCGTTGTTGTAGCCGTGCACGTAGAGCAGGATGTGTTTTTTCTCCCGCCGCGCGCGCAGGAAAATCTCGCTGGCGACCTGCAGGCTGGCGTACCAGTGCTCACCCGGCGGCAGGCTCAGGTCGATGCCCGGGTGCTGGGCCGCGATGGCGGCGACTTCCGCCGCGGTCAGTTCGTCGTCGAGAATGTCGACCCGGTTCTTGTCGACGATCTTCACCAGGCGCAATTCGTTCGGGCCGCTGTCGTTGGGTGTGCGACCGAAAACCGCGAGGCCGGATTTGTCCTTGTGCAGGGTGCGATTGGTGATGACGAACATGCTGAACCTCCTGTTCCTGTGCGTCCGGCCGCATGTGACCGCACAGTGCGCCAATGCTCCGGAATCCTTTGTTATTCGGTCTGTGCCCGCTACATGGCACAGGGTCACCTGAGCCTAGTACGGCTCAGCGCTGCGGGCAAATCAGCCAGCCCTGGTATGCGGCCAGTCATCGGGCACGATGAACAGGCGTTCCACCTCCAGGGCCCCGTCGAAGCGGGCAATCTGCTGCGGTCGCGCGCTGCTTACGAGGCTGTCTTCGAGTTGTGCCCGCAATTTCCCGGCTGCGGGCTGCGGCGTGTCGTCGCGGCGCACCGGTGCCAGCCACTGCCGGCGCTGCAGGAGTCGGTAGTCGCCCTCGCCGGACAGTACCCTGTCGATTTCACCGAGGTACAGCCAGCGCTGCAAGGCCAGCTCGGCGCTGGCGGCAGGCGGGGGCAGGCGGGGTTCCCCCGGGTGCTGGTAGAGGCGACCCTTGACCTCCATTTCATGCAGCACCGCGTCCACCCCGAGCGCCTTGAGGGCAGTGTGCCCGGCGGGCGATGCGGCGAGGCGCATCTGGTGCTGGCGCAGGCGCTGCAGCTTGCGATCGAGACGGTCCTGGCTGTTGGGGCCGAGCCAGGAGCGCCAGTCGGGGCTGGCGCCGCCGCGCTTCAGGTAGAACTTGACCGCCAGTTCGAGGTGTACGTGTCGCTGGCGCCGGCGGCAGTAGTAGATGGCGTCGAACTCGCCGACGGTACGCGTGCCATCGCGCACCGGCAGGTTGTGGGCGAGCAGTTCCACTTCGCCATCCTGCTGCAGGAAGTACTGCCAGAGCTTTTCGAAGTACAGCCCGAGACGCCCGCTGCCAGCGTCGTCCAGCCACTCTTCCAGCGGCGCGGGTGCCCGGTCGAGCTCCTCCAGCCACTGCCGGCGAGCGGCGGTGAGTGGGAAGTCGCAGTTGTACAGGGTGGGGCGGTCGTCGAGTTCGACGCAGTCGATCAGCGGCGCGGAAAAGCAGGCCCAGGCCAGATCGCGCACCGCGGCGCTGTGCAGGGTGTCGAGCAGGCTGTTGCAGTCGCGGACGATAGTCTGTGCTCCCCGGGTACAGTGTCGAACTGGCCAGCGCGACAAGGACGGTGCAGTATGGCTGCAGAGTCCGGGCGGTCGCAATCCGCGTCCTGTCCACTGGCAATCGGAGCATAGTCCATGGACATGAAAGCGTGGCGGTTCAATGGCGTCGGGGAGCCCCTCGAGTTGATCGAGCAGGCAGCGCTGGCGCCGGCGGCGGGTGAGGTCCTGCTCAGGGTGCGCGGCTCCGGGCTGTGCCACAGCGATGTCGGGCGCATGGACGGTACCCTGACACCCTTCATGCCGAAGCCGCCACCGATCACCCTCGGCCACGAGATTGCCGGCGAGATTCTCGCCCTCGGTGACGGCGTCGAGGCGTTTGCCATTGGCCAGCGGGTCGTCGCCTCGGGTACCCAGGCCTACTGCCCGGGGCGCAACTCCGACGGCGGTTACGCCACCCACTGCACGCTGCCCGCGCACTGCCTGCTGCCCCTGCCGGACGCGGTCAGTTTCGAGCAGGGCGCCGCCGCCACCGATGCCGGGCAGACTTCGCACCACGCGGTGGTCGCGGTCGGGCGGGTCCAGGCAGGGGAGCGGGTCGGTATCGTCGGCCTCGGCGGCCTCGGCATGACCGGTGCGCGAATCGCGGTACTGCACGGCGCGACGGTATTCGCCGCGGAGCCGCGGCGCGAAGCCTGGGCAGCGGCACAGGCGCAGGGCGTCAGCGAAGTGGTAGCAGGTATCGAGGAACTGGCGGGGCGGGAGCTGGACCTCATCGTCGATTTTGCCGGCTTCGGCGAAACCACCGCCGGGGCGATCCGCGTGGTCCGGCCCGGCGGGCGGGTGGTGCTGGTCGGCCTCGGCCGCACCGAGGCGTTGATCCCGACCATGCCGCTGATCGCGAAATCCGTAGCCCTGCTGGGGTCGGGCGGGGGCACACCGGAGGATACCCGGGCAGTGCTGGCACACATGGCGCGCGGGGAACTCGCCATACAGGCGGAGCACATCGCCTTCGCGGAGATTCCCGCCGGCCTCGAGCGCCTGCAGCGCGGCGGCGTGGTCGGCCGCATCGTCGCCTCGCTGGACTAGCTGCGCGGGGCGAAAGCGGGGGAGTTTCCGCGCATGCTCCGGGCGTGTTTATAATACAGGTCAAACATAGCCGGGGCGTGGGGAATGCCGGGGTCCTTCAAGAAAATCGGCCTGGTCGGTCGCAGCCAGCAGGAAGGTCTCGACAGCGTGCTGCAGGACCTGCTCAAGCTGCTCGCCGAACGCGGCCACCAGGTGATACTCGAAGACCGGCTGGCGGAACTGGTGCCGGGCAGCCCGGTCGATCTCGGCAGCCGCGACGACATCGGTGACGCCTCCGACCTGGTCATCGTCGCCGGCGGTGACGGCAGCCTGCTCAGCGCGGCGCGCACCCTGGCCCGCTACGACACCCCGGTGCTCGGCGTGAACCGCGGTCGCCTCGGCTTCCTTACCGATATCACCCCGGACCAGATCCACGAACAGGTCTCGGCGGTACTCGACGGCAAGTTCACCCTCGAGAACCGCTTTCTTCTGGACGTACAGGTTATCCGCCAGGGCGAGCAGATTGCCCGTGGCGAGGCGCTCAACGACATCGTGGTCAACTCGGGCACCTCGGCGCAGATGATCGAGTACGAGCTGTATATCGACGATATCTTCGTCTACCGGCAGCGCGCCGACGGCCTGATCGTCTCCACCCCGACCGGCTCTACCGCCTACTCCCTGTCCGGCGGCGGGCCGATCATGCACCCGGCGCTCAACGCGGTCGTGCTGGTGCCGATGTTCCCCCACGCCCTGAGCAGCCGCCCGATCGTGGTCGACGGGGACTCGGAGATCCGCGTCGACATCCTCGAGCGCAACCGTATCCACCCGCCGGTGACCTGCGATGGCCAGGTCAACATGACCGCCCGACCGGGGGATTCCGTGGTGATCTGCAAGCATCCCCACCGCCTGACCCTGCTGCACCCGCTGGGCCACAGTTTCTATGCCAGTTGCCGCGACAAGCTGCGCTGGAGCAACGCACTCGTCGACTGATGCCAAAAACCTATACCGTACTCAGCACCTCCCTCGAGGAGGACCTGCTGCCATTGACCGCGCTGCTGCGCTCCCGCGGCCTGCCCCACCAGGTCTTCGAGGAGGGCGGGCAGCAGGTGCTCGCGGTGTTCGACGAGAGCCATGTCGAGCCGGTGCAGGCCCTCTACCGGGCCTGGCGCGACGGCGAGGTGCGCATCGAGATGCAGCCGGGCAGCCCGGCGACGGTCCTGCGCAATCGCCTGCAGTGGAAGCAGTCGCCGGTATCGGTGGCGGTGGTGCTGATCTGCATCGCGGTATTCATGCTGATGCCCTTCGCGCCGGGCAAGTGGATCGGCGCGCTGAGCTTCCTGCCGCTACAGGCGCTTGGTGGGGATGCGGGCCTGGGCGCCATGGGCGGCCAGTACTGGCGCCTGCTGACGCCGGTGTTCCTGCATTTCGGCTGGCTGCACATCGCCTTCAACCTGCTCTGGTTCTGGGAGTTCGGTGCCCGGCTGGAGCGCCTCACCGGGCGCTGGAACTACCTCGGCATCCTGCTGGTGATCGCGGTGGTGGGCAACTTCAGCCAGTTCCTCGCCAGCGGAGCCGCCCCCTTTGGCGGCATGTCCGGCGTGGTATACGGCCTGCTGGGCTTTTGCGCCGTGGCGCCGAAGCTGCAGCCCGCCTGGCCGATCACGCCGCCGAAGCCGGTGCTGGTGTTCATGCTCGGCTGGCTGGTGGTGTGCATGTCCGGGCTGGTGGAGGCGGTGGGCTTTGGCGCCATCGCCAACGCCGCCCACTTCGGCGGCCTGGTCGCCGGGGCCCTGCTGGGCGTGGTGTTCGCGGGCCTGTCGCGGCAGCAGCTGCAATAAAAAAGGCCGGTGCAGGGCACCGGCCTTCAGGGTGGGGCGGTAAATCAGGCGAGGTCGAAGCGGTCCGCGTTCATCACCTTGACCCAGGCGGCGACGAAGTCGCTGACAAACTTCCCGCCGTTGTCACTCTGCGCGTAGACCTCGGCAATCGCCCGCAGTTGCGCGTTGGAGCCAAACACGAGGTCGACCCGGCTGGCGGTCCAGTTCAGCTTGCCGCTGTTGCGATCGAAGCCTTCGTAGTCGCCCACCGACCCGGAGGCCGGCTTCCACTCGGTGCCCATGTCCAGCAGGTTGACGAAGAAGTCATTGCTGAGCACCCCGGGGCGGGCGGTGAGCACGCCGCTGCGGTCCTGGCGGTAGTTGGCGTCCAGCGCCCGCAGGCCGCCGACCAGCACGGTCATTTCCGGCGCGGTGAGGGTCAGCAACTGGGCGCGGTCGACCAGCAACTCCTCCGCGGGCACCGAATAGCTGCCTTTCAGGTAGTTGCGGAAGCCATCGGCGACCGGCTCCAGGGGGGCGAAGGAATCGACGTCGGTCTGGGCGTCGGAAGCATCGCTGCGACCCGGCGCGAAAGGCACCTCGATAGTGTGGCCTCCCTCGCTGGCGGCTTTTTCAATCGCGGCGCTGCCGCCGAGGACGATCAGGTCCGCCAGTGACACCTGCTTGCCGCCGCCCTGGGCGTTGAACTCGCCCTGGATTGCCTCGAGCACCTTCAGCACCTTGGCCAGTTGCTCCGGCTGGTTGACCTCCCAGTCCTTCTGCGGCGCGAGGCGAATGCGCGCACCGTTGGCACCGCCGCGCATGTCCGAGCCGCGGAAGGTGGAGGCGGAAGCCCAGGCGGTTGCCACCAGTTCCCTGACCGGCAGGCCGGAGGCGAGGATCTTCGCCTTCAGGGCGGCGATATCCGCCGCGTCCACCAACTCGTGCTCGACCGCGGGCAGCGGGTCCTGCCAGATCAGCTGCTCGGCCGGTACTTCCGGGCCGAGGTAGCGCGCGATGGGCCCCATGTCGCGGTGGGTCAGCTTGAACCAGGCGCGGGCGAAGGCGTCGGCAAACTCCTCCGGGTGGTCGTGGAAGCGCCGCGAGATCTTCTCGTAGGCCGGGTCGACGCGCAGCGACAGGTCGGTGGTGAGCATGGTCGGCAGGCGACGCTTGCTGCTGTCGAAGGCGTCGGGGATGGTCGCCTCGGCATCCTTCGCCACCCACTGGTGGGCGCCGGCGGGGCTTTTCTCCAGTTCCCACTCGTAGCCGAAGAGGTTCTCGAAGAAGTTGTTGCTCCACTGGGTCGGGGTGGTGGTCCAGGTGACTTCCAGCCCGCTGGTAATGGCATCGCTGCCGACACCGCTGCCGAAGGCGTTTTTCCAGCCCAGGCCCTGCATTTCCAGCCCGGCGGCTTCCGGCTCGCGGCCGAGATTGCTGTCGGGCGCCGCACCGTGGGTCTTGCCGAAAGTGTGGCCGCCGGCGATCAGGGCGACGGTCTCCTCGTCGTTCATGGCCATGCGGGCGAAGGTATCGCGGATGTCCCGGGCGGCCGCCAGCGGGTCGGGGTTGCCGTTGGGACCTTCCGGGTTGACGTAGATCAGGCCCATCTGGACGGCCCCGAGGGGGTTGTCCAGCTCGCGGTCACCGCTGTAGCGCTTGTCGCCCAGCCACTCGGTCTCGCTGCCCCAGTTGACGTCCTCTTCCGGTTCCCAGACATCCGCCCGGCCGCCGGCGAAGCCGAAGGTCTTGAAGCCCATGGACTCCAGCGCCACGTTGCCGGTGAGGATCAGCAGGTCGGCCCAGGAAATTTTGTTGCCGTACTTCTGCTTGACCGGCCACAGCAGGCGGCGGGCCTTGTCGAGGTTGCCGTTGTCGGGCCAGCTGTTGAGGGGTGCGAAGCGCTGTTGGCCGGTGCCCGCGCCACCGCGGCCGTCGCCGACCCGGTAGGTGCCGGCGGCGTGCCAGGCCATGCGTACGAACAGCGGGCCGTAGTGGCCGAAGTCCGCCGGCCACCAGTCCTGGGAGTCGGTCATCAGCGCCTCGAGGTCCTTTTTCAGCGCCGCGTAGTCGAGCTTGGCGAACTCCTCGGCGTAGTCGAAGTCGGCGCCCATCGGGTCCGACTTGGTGGAATTCTGGTGCAGGATGGCGAGATTGAGTTGCTTCGGCCACCAGTCGTGGTTGGCTGTGCCGCCGCCCGACGTGCGGGAGAGTGAACCGTGCATTACCGGGCATTTGCTGATGTCATTCATTCTTGTGACTCCTTTGCTTTTGCGAAAACTTACAGGTTCTGTTGACCTTTATAGACCTCGGCAGCGACTGTGAATATCAGCAATTACAGAACGTTGTGATCGACTCAGGCGAACGATTGCGAGGGTGCTGGTGCCTGAAGTCTAGTACGTCATTTGCAGGTATGCCGGCGGCCGGGAATTGCAACTTGTCTGCCACTGGCCTGCCACTATACTGGGTGGACCGTATACATGATAACGAAGGTGGCGAGCGTGAATTTCGACGCAGCACAGCACAGCCTGCAATGCCCCAAATGCGGCCACGGTATGCTCGAGGTCGCCCACGGCGAGGTGGTCATCGACCGCTGCACCAACTGCCACGGCTTGTGGTTCGACGCCGACGAGGCGCTGCAACTCAAGAGCCTGCCGGGCAGCCATGTTCTCGATGATGGCGACGCCGAGGTTGGGGTGCACTACGACGCCCACGCCGAGATCGACTGCCCGCGCTGCGGCAAACCGATGGAAGCCTGTTCCGACGCCAAGCAGAAACATATCTGGTACGAGAGGTGCGAGGAACACGGCATGTTCATGGATGCCGGCGAGTTCCGCGATTACCGCGAGGAAACCCTGCTGGACTGGTTCCGCGGCGTGATCAAGGGCGACCGCGACACCGTGTGCCCCTAGGCCCCCCGGCCGGGCCGGGTGAAGCCTGGCCCCTGTGACTTTCTGCCAGTTGACGCCGCCGCCGAATCGCCACATCCTTCGCCCCGATTGAGTGCTGGTATCACCCGGTAACGCTACATGTCTCGAATTGTTTCCCGCCTCGGGCTGAGCCTGCTGTTGTTGCTCGCCACCGGCGGGTACACGGCTCTCCCCGGGCTCGCCCAGCCCAGTGCGGCCCGCAGCAACATCACCGATGAGCGGGCGCCGTTCTATCTCTCCCAGTTCCGCGACAAGCAGCTCCAGGCCGGCCTGGAACAGTTGCTCGCGGCGCAGTCCCTGACCCGCCACGCCGCCAGCGGCAAGCTGGCAGTGGGGATTCTCGATATCACCGATCCGGACAAGCCGCGTTACGCGGCGGTCAACCCGCACCACATGATGTACGCCGCCAGCCTGCCGAAGATCGCCATCCTGCTCGGCGCCTACCACCGGGCCGCAACCGGCGGGCTCACTCTCGACGCCCGCACCCGCAAGCAGATGACCGACATGATCCGCTATTCGGACAACGCGGCGGCGACCGATATCCTCAACCGGGTGGGGCGGCGCTATCTCATCGACCTGCTGCGCTCGGACGCGCTGCGCCTCTACGACCCGGAACTGAACGGCGGCCTGTGGGTGGGCAAGGACTACGGCCCGGTGGGCGCCTACCGCCGCGACCCGCTGCACAACATCTCCCACGGGGCGACTGTCTACCAGGTCCTGCGCTACTTCTTCCTGCTGGAAAACGGCGGCCTGGTGCTGCCCAAGTACCACGACAGCATGAAGGAGATGCTCTCCAAGCCGGGTATAGAGCACAAGTTCGTCAAGGGCCTGGCCTCGCACCCGGAGGCGGAGATCTACCGCAAGTCGGGCAGCTGGCGCAATTTCCACGCCGACGCCGCGCTGGTCGAGGCGGACGGCCACAGTTACGTCATGGTGGCGATCGCCGAGAACGCGGAGGGCGGGCAGTGGCTGGCGAACCTCGCTGCGCCGCTCTACGAGCTGCTCGGCCGCAACAGCCCCACCCCACCGCCCGCACTGGCGCGCCAGGCAGTCGACTAATCGGCCGTCGCCGCGGCGGCCCCCGCCGGGTGCTCGCCGGCCAGCAGTGCCTCTATCGCCCCGGCCAGGTCCTGGTGATCGTAGGCGGAGTTCTTGCGCAGTACGTTGGAGATCAGCATCACCAGGTAGTGGCGGCGCGGCGCGCCGGCGGGACTCTCCACGATGGCGAAGGAATTCATGTAGTTGATCACGTTGCCCTTGTATTTGCCGCACTGGAAGTCCGGCTCGGGTTTGCACTGGTAGAGCGAACCGGATTTGAAATAGACCGCGGCGTCCTTGAGCTTGGGTGACGAGGCGTAGCGGATGCGTCGCTCGGTGACGTAGAGCAGGCGCTTGATCTCGCGGCTGGAGAACGCGTCCACCAGCTGGCCCTGTTCCAGCAGCAGCGCGTAGCGCATCAGTGCCCGCGCGGTGGCGTAGCTGGTGCCAGTGCCGGGCACGTTGCGCTTGCCCTGGTGGGTGAAAAAACTGCCCTGGCGGAACTGTTCGAGGTCGAAGCCGTTGCGCTGCATCGGCTCGTGGAAGGTCCTGCTGAACAGCTCGGTGAGCTGGCTTTTCGGGGTATTCGTGAAAAAGGCGTGAATTTCTGCCTCCGGCAGGGGGTAGTCGCGGCCGAACTGGCGCAGCAGCATGGCGTCGCGCATCAGCATGCCGGCGGCGGAGTTGGAACTGGGCGAGAGCATCCAGTCGAGGTACTGCCAGAGGCTGGCCCGGTCGCCATCCTGCAGGGTGCGGCGGATGAGTTTTCGCGTCGCCGGATCGAACAGGCGCACCGTGTGGTGGTCCGAGTGGGCGAAGTCATCCGCCGTGATCATGGTCTCGCGCAGGACCCGCTCCCGGTCGACTAGCTCAGGCCAGTAATCCGCCAGCGCCTGGAAGATCGCCAGCGCCACCACCAGCTTGCCGACACTGCCCACGTTCTGTTTGTGAGTGTCGCGGTGGGCGGCGTAGCGGGGGTTGTTGGGGTCGCTGATGTCGAGCACGGCGATGCCGTAGTTATCCGCGTTATCTTCCAGCAGGGCGGTAATCTGCGCGCTGAAGCCGGGATCTGCGGGGGGGATGGGAAAGGGCGCAAGGGCGCTGAGGCGCGGCTGCACCTGCTCCAGTTCCAGGAGGGCCCCCGGAGGCTGTTTCTCGCCGGCGATGACGCCCGTGTGCTCCAGGCGCGAGGCTTCGAGGCGCGGTATGCCCGTGTGGGCATCGCCGTCCAGCGGGTAGCCCTGCGCGACCCCGCCGCAGCCGGCCGCGAGCAGGGCGCTGACTGTCAGGGCCAGCAAGAGCGGGGACATGGGTTTCAGGTTCATGCTTGCGGTACCTCCTGCAGGTTCACCTCGCGCTGTTTTACCGCCTTCAGTGAGTCGTCCATGCGCATCAGGTAGCTGTTGCCCCGCGCACCCTTGCTCTCGAGGAAGGGGCGGATCTGGAACAGGCGCAGTTCGCCGTCGAGGAAGCCGAATTCCACATCTGCCGCCGCCGGCTTGCCGTCGTCGTCGGTGACGGGCGGGAAGCGCGTCGGCAATTCGTCGCGGGCGAAGCGCACCAGCCGCTGGATTTCCGCGGGTTGCAGCACGCTGTCGGCGCCGGAGGCGGGCAGCGCGGCGATCCCGCCGGTGGCCACCAGCACCCGCCGGGTTGGTGCAGTGGCGGTGCCCATCAGGCGCACGGCACCGTCACGGGTATCCACCCGCAGGGATTCCGCGGCCTGGCCGTCCACCGCGCCGCCGAGGCCCTCGTTCACCGCCACGGATACAGTCTGCAGGTCGCCGCTGTCGAGATCCTGGGTGACCAGCACGCCGGACTTGTCCGAGGGCACCGCCTGTAGCAGCAGTATCGAGGTGTAGACATGCTCCGGGTTCTCCATGTGCGACTGCCGCCAGGCGAAGGCGCGGGCGGTAAAGGGGGAGGCCCAGACCTGCTTGATCCCGGCCAGCAAGTTCTCGAAGCCGATGACATTGGGCAGGGTCAGGTTGAGGCCGGCGCCGGTGAAGCCGGGCAGGTCCTCCACGTTGGTATCCGAGCGCACGAAGACGCCGGTGTCGCCACTGCCGAACTCGCTTTGCATCCCCGCCTTCAGTTGGGCCACAAAATCCGCGCTCGGCGTGGTATCGAGAATCAACTGGTAGAGCTCGGCGCGGAAGGTTTCGGTTTTCGCCGCCCTTTGCGCACTGTCCGCGGGCAGCGCCTCGAGGGCCCGGTACTGCTGCCGCATCCAGTCGAAGATGCTGCCGCCGCTGTCGCGGTAGGGGCGATCCAGCACCTCGGCCTTGAACAGGCCGAAGGGAATCGCCGCGCCGGGGGCCACCGCGCCGGGGAAGGCGTGGCGCAGCTCGCCCAGCTTGGCCGCCTTGGGGCCGACGGTGCGGCCGGAGTCGGCGGCGCGCAATTCGTCGAGGGAAATGAAGCGCCGAGCGCCGAGATCGAGCTTGTCGAGGTCGGGGCGGATGACCACCCCAGTGCTGCCCCGGTTCGCGGCAAAGAATTCTTCCCACTGCGCATCGAAGTCGGAGAGCTCCACCAGGCCGGCGGGGCTGACCGCCATCACCACCTCTGCGCCGTCGTGGGCCCGCAGGCGCGGCACCATGCTCTCCTGCACCGCGACATTGGGGATGCCGAGATTGCGCGCCAGCAGCTGCACGTGTGACAGGGGATTGCCCTCGCCGGCGGTGAGGATGCCGGCGATGGGCGGCAGGTCGGAGACCGTCTCCGGCAGCAGGTAGATGCCGCGGCTGTCGAGGTTCTCCATGTCCAGTTCGTCGCCGCCGGCACGCAGGATGCCGCGGGCGAGGCCCGGGTTGAGGGCGTTGAAGCCGACCCCGACCTCCTCGGCGAAGATCGTGTGGCGCACGCCGGCCAGTCGGTTGCCGTCCTGGGCCAGGCCGTCGAGCACATGGGAGAAGAACAGCAGCGGGCTGCCGCGCAGCTGGTCCTGGATGAACAGGATGGCCCTGGGCTCCACCGCCGCCAGGCTGTCCATCGGCAACTGGAAGAAGAAGCGCAGGTTCTGCGTCGCCCAGCCGGGTACCCGGCCGAGGTAGTTGAGCGTTTGCAGGTAGTCACCCAGGGCGACCTCGCCGGCAGCGAGCGCGCCGATGCTGGCTTGCGCCGCCTGCCACTCGCGCTGCTTGATCAGGCCGCTGCCGTAGCTGGCATCCAGGGCGGAGGCGAGCAGGTCCAGCCGCTGTTGCCGGCTCATGCCCGCGAGCTGGCTGCGCAACTCGCTGGCCGCGCGGAAGTGTTCCGCCTCCACCGCCAGGCCGAGGTCGAGCACGCCGACCCGCGCCGAGGGGGCCCGCACCCTGGCGAGATTGTCCCGCAGCAGGGCCAGCAGGGTGGCCGTGGTGCCGAAGCGACTGGCGGCGCTGTCGTCCTCGCGCAGGCTGCTCCCGGCCTTGTCGAGTATTTCCTGCAGCCAGGGCGCGGCCGAGTAGAAGCGGGCGGCGTTGGCCAGCACCGCGGCCAGTGGTTCCGGGCTGTAGACCTCGTCGATGGTCCGGGCGAGTTCCTCGTAGCGGGCCGCCAGCGCCGGGTCCGCGACATTCGCGGCGTAGGCGCGCACCCGCCCTGCGTCACCGGCATCCGGGGCGCCGTGGATTTTCGCCCGCAAGGGCATGAAGGCCCGGTCCGTGTCCGAGAGGTTGGCGGAGAGCTGCCGCACCTGCTGGGCCGAGGCGGAGTCGCTGCCGTGGGGCAGCAGTTTCACCCCGCTGCGCAGTGCGAGGTAGTGGCTGCCGAGGTACGCCGGCTCCGCGGCCATGGCCTGCAACAGGCTGCGCGCGCCCTTGCGCTCGGCCTCCTCCTGGATGGCGCCGCGGTAGAACAGGGCGCGGCGGAAGACCCAGCCGTTGTCGGCGCCGATGAGGTACTGCTGGATCAGCAGCTGGCCGAAGCGGTCGGCGCCGGGCAGGCCGTCGGTGTAATCCGCCGGGTCGACGCCGGCGAGCAGGGTGGCGACATAGTAGCCCTGCGCGCGCAGGGCCCTGGTGTGTTCGGTCCACTCGCCGTGCTGCCGGCCGCCCCCGTGGTCCTTGCAGGCGTAGGGGCGCGGCGGCTGGGTCGTGCCGTCCTCGCAGAACCACAGGACTTCGCTGAAGGGGCCGCGGGGGGCGGTTTTCATCGCTTCGACCCATTGGCGGTACTGGGCCAGTTCGCTTTTCCCGGCACCTTCGCCCGATCCGGCGGCAAGGGTGTGGCCGGCTGCCAGGAAGGCGAGTCCGAGGATGAGTGGCCGCATGCATGCTCCTGCAGGTTATTGTTGTTGATCCCAGCTTGAATATAGTCGGGTATTTGGTGCTGGGTTGTCCCAGCCGGACGTTTCTGTGACATGCAATGAAAAGCGGAAGTGGTGCCGGTAGGTCGCCCGCTCCGCCGCAAGCCCTCTCCGGAAACACGCCAAACAGCGCACATCCATGTGCAGGCTCAATCGGCGACGTCCTGTCGCCTCATGGTTTCCGGAGAGGGTATGCAGCGGTGCGGGCTGGCGCAGTGCCGGGCAGCGTAAATCTCAGGAACAGCCGGATTCCTGAAAGCTGGTTTTTCCGGCAGGAAGCTGCGATGTATCGAAGTAACTGCGTTTGGGCTAGATCGACCCGAGTTCCAGCACCAATATCCCCCTGCCGGGACCGCTAGGCGACAGGATGTCGCCGCTCGAGTCTGTACATGGATGTACGCTTTTTGACGTGTCCCGGCAGGGGGATATTGGTGCTGGAACGATTTCCGAAGCCGCTCTTTTCCAGGACCTTAACAATCAAGCCCGAGACCGGGCTCTCAGCCGGGCTAATTAACCGGACCCCCGCGAAAACCCCGCCCCACACAGGTATAATCGCCACTCACCGAAAGTCAGTGAGACAGCACCATGGATTATCGCCAGATGATCGCCAGCATGACCCCGGAGATCTACCGCAACCTGCGCCGCGCCATCGAGCTCGGCAAGTGGCCCGACGGCAGCCCGGTCAGCGCCGAGCAGCGCCAGCATGCCATGCAGGCCGTGATCGCCTGGGGTCAGGAGCACCTGCCGCCAGAGGAGCGGGTGGGCTACATCGACCGCGGCCACAAGGCCGGCGATGTCTGCGACGACCCCGCAGAAACCCCCCTCAACTGGAAATAAGGCCCTAGCGTGAGTGAACTCCTCGCCAGCGGAATGCTGCGCAAGATGAAGACCGAACTCGGCGAGCAGGTGCAGTACCGGCTGCCGCTGGGTGATAGCGAAGTCCCCATGAACGCCCTGCTGGGCCAGCAGGTCCAGCTCAACTACAGCGGCCTGATCAACTGCATCCACTGCGGCCGCAAGAGCAACAAGAGCTTCAACCAGGGCTACTGCTTTCCCTGTTTTCGCTCGCTGGCCCAGTGCGACAGCTGCATCATGTCGCCGGAGAAGTGCCACTACCACCTCGATACCTGCCGCGAGCCGGCCTGGGGTGAGGCCAACTGCATGATCGAGCACTTCGTCTACCTCGCCAACACCTCCGGCCTCAAGGTGGGTATCACCCGCCACAGCCAGGTGCCGACCCGCTGGATGGACCAGGGCGCGACCCAGGCCCAGCCGATTTTCCGCGTCGACTCCCGGCTGCACTCCGGGCTGGTGGAACACCTGTTCAAGGATCACGTGGCGGACAAAACCAGCTGGCAGGCTATGCTGAAGGGGGACAACGACCCGCTGGATCTCGAGGCCGAGCGCCAGCGGCTGATGCAGGCCTGTGAGCCCGCGGTGGAACAATTGCGCGCGGCGCACGGTCTACAGGCCATCACTGCGCTGGAGGCCGCCCCGGAAACCCGCATCAGCTACCCGGTGCTGGAATACCCGAGCAAAGTGAAATCATTCAACCTGGACAAGGCGCCACTGATCGAGGGTACGCTGCTGGGCATCAAGGGCCAGTACCTGATTTTCGACACCGGTGTAATCAACATGCGCAAGTACGGCGGTTACGACCTCGCCATCTCCCGCATCAACTGAGGCTAATTATGCGTGACGCAAATCCCGGCACCATCTTCCTGAAGGACTACACCGCGCCGGCCTTCCTGATCAACCGTACCGAGCTGCATTTCGAGCTGGGCGAGGAGGAGACCCTGGTCCACACCCGCCTGCACCTGCTGCGCTCGCCGGAGCACCCGGACGGCGTGCCGCTGAAGCTGCAGGGCCAGCAACTGGAGCTGCTCTCCATCGGCATCGACTTCGACGATCTCACCGCGGAGCAATACGAGCTCGACGAGGACTCGCTGGTGATCGACAAGGTCCCCGAGCAGTGCGTGCTGCGCATGACCACCCGTATCCGGCCGCAGGAAAATACCTCCCTGGAAGGCCTGTACAAGTCCAGCGGCATGTTCTGCACCCAGTGTGAGGCTGAGGGCTTCCGCAAGATCACCTACTACCTCGACCGGCCCGATGTGATGTCGGTGTTCACCGTGACCATCAGCGCCGACCCGGCGCGCTACCCGGTGCTGCTCTCCAACGGCAACCTGCTGGAGGACAAGACCCTCGACGACGGCCGCCGCCAGGTGCTCTGGCACGACCCCTTCCCCAAGCCCAGCTACCTGTTCGCGCTGGTGGCCGGCGACCTGGAGCACGTGGAAGACAGCTTTACCACCGCCTCCGGCCGGGAAGTCGCCCTCAGGCTCTACGTCGAGGCGAAGGACCTGGCCAAGTGCGACCACGCCATGGACTCACTCAAGCGCAGTATGGCCTGGGACGAGGAAGTCTACGGCCGCCTCTACGACCTCGACGTCTTCAACATCGTCGCGGTCGACGACTTCAACATGGGGGCGATGGAAAACAAGAGTCTCAACATCTTCAACACCTCCTGCGTGCTCTGCCACCCGGACACCACCACCGACGCCGGCTACCAGCGGGTGGAGGGCGTGGTCGCCCACGAGTACTTCCACAACTGGTCGGGCAACCGGGTCACCTGCCGCGACTGGTTCCAGCTCAGCCTGAAGGAGGGCTTCACCGTGTTCCGCGACGCGGAGTTCTCCTCCGACATGGGCTCGCGCACGGTCAAGCGGGTCGAGGACGTGACCCTGCTGCGCACCGCCCAGTTCGCCGAGGACGCCGGCCCCATGGCCCACCCGGTGCGCCCCGAGGCCTACATCGAGATCAACAATTTCTATACCCTGACCGTGTATGAAAAGGGCTCGGAAGTGGTGCGCATGATCCACACCCTGCTCGGCCCCGAGCTGTTCCGCGCCGGTACCGACCTCTACTTCCGCCGACACGACGGCCAGGCGGTCACCTGCGAGGATTTCGTCAAGGCCATGGAGGACGCCAGCGGCGCCGACCTCGGCCAGTTCCGCCGCTGGTACTCCCAGTCCGGCACGCCGCTGCTCAAGGTCTTCGACGAGTACGACGAGGAGGCCCAGAGCTACACCCTGCACGTCAGCCAGAGCTGCCCGGCCACGCCCGGCCAGCCGCACAAGGAGCCCTTCGTCATCCCGCTGGCCATGGGCCTGCTCGGCGACGCCGGCAACCTGCGCCTGCAGGTGGCGGGGGAGGAGCCCGACTTCGAGACCGAGGACAACACTCACCAGGTACTGGTGGTGGACCAGGCCGAGCAGTCCTTCGTCTTCGAGGGGGTACCCGAGCACCCGGTGCCCTCCCTGCTGCGCGGTTTCTCCGCGCCGGTGAAACTGGATTACCCCTACAGCCGCGGCCAGCTGCGTGAGCTGATGAGCCGCGACGACGACGGCTTCGTGCGCTGGGACGCGGCGCAGAGCCTGTCCCGGCGGATTATCGAGGACGTGCAGGGGCAGATGGCCGACGGCCAGCTCGCCCTGGTCGACCCGCTGCTGGCCCAGGCCGCGGCGGACCTGCTCGCCGACGAATCCCTCGAGCCCGCCATGGTGGCGGAGATGCTCACCCTGCCGAGCGTCAACTATCTCGCCGAGCAGGCAGCGGAGGGCGAGGCGGACGTGGCGCAGATCCACGCCGCCCGCGCAGCGGTCAAGGCCGCTGTCGGCGAGCAGTGCCGCGAGCTGTTCAGCCAGCGCTACCAGGCGCTTGCCGTGGCTGAGCCCTACGCGGCGGACGGCGAGCAGATCGGCAAACGCGCCCTGCGCAATGTCTGCCTCGACTACCTCACCGCGGCCAACCGCGACTACCTCGGCCTGGCCCGGGACCAGTTCGGCGCCGCGGACAACATCACCGACCGCCTCGCCGCGCTGCGCGCCCTGGCCTTCCACGGTGAGGAGGGCGACTGGACCGGCCCCATGCAGCGTTTCTACGAGGACTGGCAGCACGAGGCCCTGGCGGTCAACCAGTGGTTTACCGTGCAGGCGCTGATGGCCGACGCAGGGGCCGTGGAGCGCGTGCGCGAGTTGATGCAGCACCCGGCTTTCGACCTGCGCAACCCGAACAAGGTGCGCGCGCTGATCGGCGCCTTTGCCGGCCAGAACCCGCTGCAGTTCCACCGCGCCGACGGCGCCGGCTACCGGCTGCTCGGCGAGGTGGTGGAGAAGCTCAACGGCAGCAACCCGCAGCTGGCGGCGCGCATCCTCTCGCCGCTGACCCGCTGGCGCCGCTACCGGGGCCGGGCCGAACTGATGCGCGCGGAGCTGCAGCGTCTCGCCGATCTGGAAGACCTGTCGCCGGATGTCTACGAACTGGTGAGCAAGTCGCTCTAGGCGCAGCCTTGTGCACGGTCCCGGGGGCATGGGCCCGGGACCTGCGCAGGGATGGCCGGGCCGCACTACACTGATAGTCGACCTAGCCCCCGACGACCGCCAGCCGCCACCAGACCCGCCCGATGAAATTCCTGACCTTTCTCTGTGCCCTCCTGTTTGCCCTCCTGCTCCTGTGTGGCGTTGCACTGGCCTACCTGCAATTTGCCGATCTCGGCGCATACCGGGAGCGGATCGCGGCGCTGGTCGGCAATGCCATCGACCGCGAGGTGCGCATCGACGGCGAGTTGGATGTCGACCTGTGGCCGGAGCTGTATTTCGCCATCGGCGATGTCAGCGTCGCCAATGCCGACTGGGGCAGCGAGCCGACCATGGCCAGCGTCGGCCGCGCTTCGCTGCGCATCGCCACCCGCTCGCTGTGGCGCGGGCCGCTGCTGATCCGCGACCTCGAGTTGCGGCAGGTCGACATCCTGCTTGAGAGCGACGCCGCGGGCACCAGCAACTGGGATTTTCCCGCTGCCGACAGCAGCGATGCGGATGAGCCGGTGGCGGTCGAGCCGCCGCCGACGGGCACCGGACTGATCATCGACCGGGCGCTGCTGGAGAATTTGCGCCTGCGCCAGCGCAGTGGCGGCGAAGAAAAAATCTACCAGCTGGCCGCGCTGGAACTGACGGCGGACGCCGATGACCGGCAGCTGCTCTCCGGCAAGGGGCAGGCCGACGACCTGGCCTTCAGCATTGCCGGCGAGTTCGACACCCGCCAGCAGGTCGCCGCCACCGGCGCGCTGCACTACGACCTGGCGCTGGCGCTGGGAGCGACGCAAGTCGTGGTGGCGGGGCAGCGGGCACAGCCGGAAAGTGGTGTGGAGCATCTCACCCTGCAGGTGCAGGCCAGCGAGCTGCAGCTCTTGCTCGACCGCTTCGCCGTCCCGCTCAGCGTCAACGGGGCGACCCAGTTCGACGTGGACCTGCAACTGGGCGACGGCTCCGTGGCCGGTACGGCGCAGGGCAGCCTGGGCGAACTCGCGCTCGGGGCCAGTATCGAGGGCAGCGCGGAAGCCCTGCACATCCAGGGCCAGCTCGCCAGCCTCGCCACCCTCGGCGCCATGCTGGCGGTCGAGGGGCTGCCGGCGCAGCCCCTGGAACTCGATACCACGCTGGGCCTGGATGCCGGGCTGCTGGAGATCAGGTCGCTGATCCTCACCAGCGGCGATACCCGTGTCGAGGCCGCGGGGCGTCTCGCCGGGCAGGCGGGGCCGAGCACCCTCGAAATCAAGGCCGGCGGTGCACTGGCGTCGCAGTGGAACGGCGAGCTGCCGGCACTGCCGTTCCAGCTGGATGCCACAGTCGACTCTTCTCCGGCCGGCTTCAGCGCCGATCCCCTCCACCTGGTGCTGGGCGACAGCGATATCAGCGGCCGGGCTGCGCTGGCCAGCGGCGAGGGTGGTGCCATCACCGCCAGCCTGCAATCGAAGCGCATCGACCTGCCGCAATTGCTCGGGCCCGCCGCGGCGGCGCCCGATCCCAACTCCCCGGCCGCCAGCGCCGCGCCTGGTGGGCGCTATGTCTTCAGCGAGGAGCCGCTGCCCTTCGACGCCCTGCAGGGCAAGGAGGTCGAGCTGGACTGGCAGATCGACGACCTGCTTACCGAAGCCCTGGCCTTCAGCGCGGTGCAGCTCGATTTGCAGTTGAGCCAGGGCACCTTGCAGCTGAACACGGACTTCCGCACCGCCGATGGCGGTGTCGGCCGCAACCGGCTCACGCTGAAAACCACGGAGGAGGGGGCCGAGGTGGCGCTGCAGAACCAGCTGCGCGACCTGCGGGTCAACCTGCTTTCCGGCGAGGTGGCGAGCAGCAGCGACATCCCGCCGCTCAGCCTGACCCTCGACCTGCAGTCTTCCGGCGCAAGCGCCAGGGCACTGGCGGCGGGCAGCAATGGCTCCGCCCTGCTCACCATCGGCCCCGGAGTGCTCGCCAACAGCCTGGTGGAAAAGTTCTCCGGCGATATCCTCGCGCAACTGGTGTCCGCCCTGAATCCCTTCGCGAAGACCAACCCGAAAATGCAGTTGCAGTGCGGGACAGTGCAGGCCAAGGTCGCCAGTGGCATGGTCAGCATCGAGCCGATGGCGATGCAGAGTGACAAGTTGAAGGTGGTGGCCGGCGGCGAGCTGGACCTGCATAGCGAGAAGCTCAATATCGAGTTCAACACCAAGCCGCGGGAGGGCGTCGGGGTGAGCGCGGACATGTTCGTCACGCCCTTCGTCTCCCTGGAGGGCACCCTGGCCCAGCCCAGGGTAGGGTTCAACGAGACCAGTACGCTGCTGACCGCCGGGGCGGCCGTGGCCACCGGCGGGATGTCGTTTCTGTGGAAGGGCATCTACGACCGGGCCACCGGGGCCATCGACCTCTGCAAGCAGTTTGCGCAGGACTACCCGCAACCGCCGCTGCGCTGAACTGTCCCTGTGAGCAAGCGCCCGGGCAGCGCGTCGCCGGGTGCCCGGGCCCCTGCCCAGCGGGCGGCTATACTCGGTTGAGGGCACCCTTGAGTGCCCCGTCCGCAAGCGCTTGAACAAGGATAATAATATGCACCAGTTCAATCCCATTGACGCAGCACTGCTGTTTCTCGAGTCCGCCCATACCCCGTTTCATGTCTCGACCGTTTCCATCTACGACCCGTCGACCTGTCCCGGGCGCCCCCCGGGCTTCGAGGACATCCTCGAGGCCGTGCGCCGCTCGCTGCCGGCAGCCGATAGCTTCCGGCGCAGGATTGTCCGTGTACCACTGGATCTCGACTACCCCTACTGGATCGAGGATGAGGATTTCGATCTCGAGTACCACATCCGCCACCTGGCGTTGCCCCGGCCGGGAAACTGGCAACAGTTTCGCACTCAGGTCTCACGACTGATTTCCCGTCCCCTCGACCTCACGCGTTCGCCCTGGGAAATCAATATCATCGAAGGGCTGGACAGCCTTGAAGGCCTGCCGCCTGGTTGCTTCGCCATGGTGTTGAAGATTCACCACTGCGCGATCGATGGCCAGACGGGGGTGGCGCTGATCAACGCAATCCATGCCGACACGCCGCGCAAGAAACCCAAAAAGCTGCCCGATGACTGGCAGCCGGAGTCCGTACCCGGTAACCGGGAGTTGATCACAAGGGCGGCTGTCAACAGTATCCGCAAGCCCCTGGCGATTTCCCGCAAGCTGCTGGCCAATGCCCGCGCGCTGGTGAACGCGGGCTATCGCGAAATCCGCAGTGAGGGCGATTTCACGCTGGAAGCGCCGGTGACCTCACTCAACGCCAATATTTCTTCTCACCGCATCGTGGATTTCCTGGTTCACCCGCTCGAGGACCTGAAAATGGTGCGCCGGGCTGTCGAGGGGGCCACGATCAACGATGTCTGCCTGGCGATGATCGCCCAGGGCATGTTGCGCTACTTCGAAACGCTGGGAGAGCAGGTGGCGCTACCCCTGGTGACGGTGGTGCCGGTGTCGACCCGCACGCCGGACCAGGCTGCCGGGGGTGGCAACCAGATCATGATCACCCGGATATCACTGCACACGGATATCGCCGACCCGCTGCAGCGCCTGGCGGCGATTACCGGCGACACGAAAAAGATGAAGGCGATGCAGGAGGGGGTGGTAATGAATGTCCTGCTGGATGTCGTCCACAATCTGCCCGGGGCGCTGGTCGGCGCGGCCGCGAGGGTAATGCCGCTAATGGTGACGCGCTCCACCAGTTTCTGTAACACCATGGTGACCAATGTGCCCGGCCCGCTGGAGCCGATCTATTTTCTCGGTGCGCGCGTGGTGCACATGTTCGGCAGTCCGCCGCTGATGGACGGCAGCGCGGTGCTGCACTGTGTCGGCAGTTACAACGGCGAGTTCATTTTTTCCTTTACCGCCTGCCGGGATCTCCTGCCGGACCCGGACCTGTACCGTGAGTGCCTGCAGCGGGGGATTGATGATGTGGTAGCGGCAGCGCAGGGCAGTGGCGGCTAGGCCCGGCGACCTCAGTTCCGCCAGGGTGCCAGGGATTCCGCCACGGCGCGGTCGATGAGCTGGCGCGGGGCGCGCTGCAGCAGTGCGCTCACGTGGCCGCCGGTGCACCAGCTGATCTGCGGTTGCCCCCAGTGCTGCCACAGCGCCTGGACCTGTTCCAGGGGGACGAACTGGTCGCCGGTGGCGGCGAACATGTAGCGCCGCTCCCGAACGACCTGGGGCGCCAGCTGCAGGGGCGCGACCACGCGGTAGACCTCGCGCTCGAGTTCATCGCTGACCCCGGCAATACGCGCCAACCGGGCCTGGTAGGGGCTGTCCAGGTAGTGGCGGTGGGCCACCATGTCGGTTGGGGGGACGCCGACGATGGCACAGGCGAGGTCATCCTCTACCGCCGCCAGCACGGCACTGGTGTAACCGCCGAGCGACAGCCCCAGTACGCCGACCGAGGTGGCCCTGGCGTCGCTGCGCAGCCAGCCGATCAGGCGACGCAGGTCCCACACTGCGTGGCTGACGCCGTGGATGAAATCGAGAATCGAGGCACCGAAGAATTTTTCTCCGTTGAAGCCCGCCGGTGAACGCGGCCCGTGTACCGGCAGGGTGAACAGGGCGATATTGACGCCCTGTTCGCGGTGTAGCTCGGCGGCGCGAAAGGCCTTGAAATCACGCTGGTAGTCGCCCATGCCGAAACCGTGTACGCAGACTAGCCAGGGCGCCGGCTCCGCTGCGCGCAGCAGGAGCGCGTGGCAGGTGTGGTTCTCCTCATAGCTGGACCAGCGCTCGGCGCCGGGGAGTCCGGCCAGCACTTCGAAGCCGCTCTCGAACTGCAGGTGCTCGCAGTTCGTCCCGGCGACCTTCAGTGGCACCAGGCGGGTTTCTTCCACCGGGGGTGGCTGGCTGTGGAAGCTGGCCGGGTCGGCGAGGTAGCCACCTGCGGCGAGCAGGTCGTGAGCGGCCTGTGCCTCGGCGACCGCGGCGCGGGTCGTGTTCAGGTCGGTGTCCGGGGTGAGGGCGGCCATGAAGCCGCTGATCGTGTTGTCGAGTGCTACCTGCAGACAGTAGAGCGGATTGGCCCGCGGCGCGGGGACACCGTCCAGCGGCGGTTGCTGGCGGATGCTGAACCAGCCGGAGGACAACAGCCCGAGCAGCGATAGGGCGAGGGCGACCAGTCCCAGCTCGGCTCCCCCGGCCAGGCCCAGGGGCAGCGCCAGCAGCGCGCCGGCCACGCTGCCGATGGCGGAGATCTGCGGCGCCCGGAGATCGGGAAACAACAGCGAGCGTATGCCACCGCTGATCAGCAATACTGCGGGGAGCAGTGCCAGCAGGAGTGTCCCCGTGCCGTGCCGGGATGCAGGCAGGAGCAGGCCCATTCCGGCCAGCAAGGGCAGCCACGCGCAGATGGTTTTCAGGTTATGCATGTGGGTCTTCCCCCCGGTTGGATGCCCGCTTCCAAGCTGTTAGTATCGCCAGTGAACAGGGCTGGTCGCCGGATGCACGCCTCCAGCACGGCCCGAGAACAACAATAACAGTAAAACAATTTGCCATGCCCTACTTTTCGACCCTCGCCGCCGGTGCCTATTATTTTTTCAACGTACCCGGTAAATCCACTCCCTGCGGTCGCAGCAGTCGTTCGCGCAGCGAGTTCGGCCGGGCGACTGTTTTCAACCAGCGTTTCCGCCTGCGCGATCACAGCCGCGCGACGCCCGCCTACCGGGGCAACCCGGCACGCCCCTGCCGCGATCTGCCGGGGGAACTGTGGCGGCCGCTGGTAAAGACAGCGGGCCGGCCGCTGGTGATCTACAACCACGGGTTCATGTCCTACCGTCGAGAGGCGCTTTATCTGGCAAAATTTCTTGCCAGCCATGGCTACAACGTGGCGGCGCTCGACTTTCCCCTGACCGGGCGGCGGGCGGCAGGCAAGCCGCACGCCCCTGACATCGTCAACCAGCCGGGGGACATCAGCGCGCTGATCGACTACCTGCTGGCGCGCAACAGCGACCCGGATGACAGCCTCTACGGGTCCATCGACCCCAACCGGATCGCTCTGGTCGGACTGTCTTTCGGCGCGCTGACGTCGCTGCTCGCCACCTATCACCGCGACTGGCGGGACAGCCGAATCGGGGCGGTGATCGCGATCGCCGGGCCGACGTCCATGTTGTCGGCGGATTTCTTCCGCGACAACACCACGCCAGCCCTGCTGGTTTACGGTGACTCCGACTCCATCGTGCACTACGACGATCACGCCCTGCCAGCCTTTGACGCGATCCAGGACGCCACCCTGGTTCGCCTGCAGCGCGCTTCCCACACCGGTTTCGCCCAGCCCGCTTCGACGGTGATGCGGCTGATGAAGAACCCCGACAGTCTGGCCTGTTCCATGCTGCGGCGAAATATCGACAAGCGTCCCTGGGATTTTGTCGCTGACCTCGGTGGCAGTGCTGTCGGCGTGGTCGAACCGGAGGAGGATATCGCCCCCCTGACCAAGCCGCTGGTGCCAGTGGCGATGAAGGCCGCGCGGCAGCACATGTTCACCAACCTGGCGACTCACGCTTTCCTCGAGAGCCGTTTTGCCAGCAGTGCCTCGGCGCGGCAGCGGGCGGAGCGGTTTTTGCACCGGACCCTGCAGCGGGAGAATGCGGGGGAGGTGGGGGTGCTGCGGGGGTGAGCGGCAGAGTATCCGTACAGCAGACAGTGCTCAGAGAGCTTCGCGACGCTCAGCCCAGTCCAGCACTTGTGCGGGTGTTCCGCCCGGGTTGAAATCACGGCCAAACCTGGTGAACTCAAACGAGGTGCTGAGGCTTGAAACAGACTCGAATTCTTGCAAGCCCTCGTTGATAGCCTTGGCCAGCGGCGCCCAGTCTACGTAGTCAGCATAGAAGCACACCGGGGCGAGAACACACAGGGTGATCCGATCAGCCCATAGCAAGGGTTGATTCTCTTCGTTGTAGCCGAGCTCTTCCCTGTGATTCCGGGACCAGATCCATTACGCCGTCGAGTATTCCAGCACTTGGTCTCATCGTTCGAGATACTCCTGTGTTCCGACTACCCAGCCCAGATAAAGTGTAATCCCGTCGTAATTGGCGGCTGACACTATCGAATTTATGTTTGGCTTTTGGCCAAACAAGTCTGCGAAAGCCAGGTAATCCTCGAAATGCTCGTGTGTCTGGCTGAAAGAGTGTACGAGCATGAGCGCATGCCTGGCACCGAAGCGCTGTGCTTCGATGATAGCGGAAGCCGTGCGGTGCAGCAGCTGGTAGCGGATGTGATCGAGTGGCTGAGAAAGCCTGAGCAGGGTTTTCAGGTACTCGAGCCGTTCCACCTGGCCAGAGCTCGGGTTGAGAAAGCGCTCGCCGATGGGCAAATCGAAGTGCTCTGATACCTTTCCTTCCACCGCAATGGAAATCAGGCCGGTAGCGCAGCGGGCGAGAACAAATATGTCATTCTGGGATGGGCGGGTGCCACCAGGTAGTTGTACTTCGTGTTCCGGGAAGCCGAGTAGAAATTGCGCCTCTCTCAGGGAGGGACTGTCGGAATGTGCCAGCGCTTCCTGGATTTCGGAGGGGAACCCACCGGCATCGGTCCAGCAGTGCGCAAGGGCTTTCGCTGAATAGCCGGTCTTCCAGTGGAGTTGTGGTTTGGCGAGCAGGGCTTGCCATTGGTCAGCTGAGTCGGCAGGTGCATAAAATCTGTTCATGCCCGCAGTATGCGCCGCAAGTGTCTGCTATCCCAACACTGTATGGATGCCATCTGTCGCCTTATTGAGCATATGACTGTGTTCGGCAAAACGGCCAGGTCTGAATTGTCAGCAAGTGAGGCGCATGCCATGCCAACGTCCTTTCGATACCCTTCTCATAACGTACTTCTTGAATTCAGCAGGTTGCAAAGGGTTTTTTTTGCGGTGCCTGTGGCTGTTGCAAAATCGACAGGCAGCGACAATGTTGCTTTGACTGGTGTCGCCACCTGCCGAGAATGCGTGGAGGTGCTCGCCAGTGCATTTCAAAATATGTGCTTCCCCCGGGGTGATGCCATATCTAGAGATCAACTCATATGGTGAATGAAGCCACGTTGGTTGCTCGCAATAAAAGCACTGACCGCGCTGTTGCTCGAAGGCTTGTTGACGGGGTTTTTTCAGGGATCGCCGACTTTTGGACTTCTGACGCTTTTGCATAGTGATAACCATGAAATTGGCGTCACGAGAAAGCTAAGGGCTCTCCTCCTCGTGAACAGGGCCAACCTTACGGTCATCCCCCAATTAGATATCACTACACAAGCTTAATACTTGCATCGAGCAGCACGGACCGCCAAGTCCTGCCTAGGACTACTAGTAGTCCATGGGCATTAAGCTACATTCAGGCACTTCCGCCTGTGATAAAACCGAAATCCAAAATAAGTAAGATTCGCACTCCGTTCAAGTGCTGGGCTGTCTCGCACCCACTGGGAGCCAGAATAAGTGAGCGAAGTTTGGAAGGAACCGCGCTACCTGCACAGGTCTTTGCTTATTTACCCGGATATAGCGCGAATTCTTTCCGCGCGTCGCCGCCGTTTTCTTCCGGCACCCACCGTTTGCGCAGGCGCTCGACAATTCCCCGGAGACGTGTCCCATCCCAGTGAGTACGCCCTTCGCCGCCGTACAACCCTGCTTCCAAATCCTCCAGCGCCGCATCCAGCTCAGCATCGGCAAACAGCGCCTTCACCTCGCTGAGCGTGGCAACCCGTCCGTCGTCCGCCAGCGCGTCCGCCCAGCGGATCAGCGCCGCGCGGGCGGCGACGGCGGCGCCGGAGCTGCAGGCCGCCTGCAGGTTGCGATAGGCGGCGCGGGCGCTCTCGGGTTCGCCGCGGGTCGCGCTGGTGGAGCTTGCCTGCGCGGCGGAGCGGCGGCTGTGCCACCACAGCAACAGTGTCGCCAGCCAGCCCAGGGCGCAGGCCAGGGCCAGCACCTGCCAGAGCAGGACCGGGCCGGAGGTACTGGCGTAGCCGGCATCCGTCGCCTGGCCGGGCGTGTCCCCGGCCAGGGGGGGCGGGGCGCTGGCCGCCGCGGGGGCGATGGTCAGGGTGCGGGCGGGGATCACCGCCTTGCGCAGGGTATTGGTGCTGGTATCCCACCAGGGAATCTCGATCGCCGGCAGGCTCACCGTGCCCGCTTCCAGGGGCACGATGGCGACGCTGTCGCGGCGCACGCCCTGCAGGCCGCTGGCGATCTCGTTGTCGTCGATCTGCGGCTGGTCGGGGTAGAACTTGAGCCCGGGCTGCTGCGGGAAGAGGGTGGGCGGCAGTTGCGCCCCCTGCAGGCCCTCGCCGCGAATCCGGATGTTGCGGGTGACCGACTCGCCGACCCGCAGGTTCTGCGTATCCTGCGACCACTCCTCCTCGAGCTGTAGGCTGCGCGCCGGCAGCCAGTCGCCCGCGGGGTAGTCGAGGGGCTTGGGCAGCACCTCGACCTGCAGCGCCGGGGTGCTGCGGCGCACCACCCGGCCGCGGCTGGCGGGGTCGAAGAGGCTGCGGCGGGCGGTGCTCTCGCGCGCCGAGAACTGCTGCGGGGGAATCTCCAGGGTGCCGCTGTGTTCGGGGAAGATTGCGTAGCGCACTTCCTGCACCAGCCACAGGCGCCCGTGCATGCGCCGCTGGTAGGACTTCTGCTCCAGCGGCACGACGAAGGCGTCGTCGAGTTTCAGTTCGCTGATGCCGGCCTGTTCCAGGTTGACCGACTGCTGGATGCGCAGGGTCAGCAGCAACTGGCCCTGGACGTAGACTTCCGCGCTGTCCACTTCCGCGTCGAACAGTACCACCTCGTTGCCGGGGTCGACCTGCGGGCTGTCGCTGACCTCGATCTCGATCGGCCGCGTGCGACTGGCGCCGATCTTGAACGGGGGGATGGTCAGGGTGCCACTGCGGCGCGGGGCGACCTCCAGGCTCAGCTCGCGCTTGTGCGACTGCACGCCGTTGATCACGCTCATGCTGCTGCGCATGTTGCGCGATAGCACCTCGAAATCGGCGGACAGGTGGCTGGTGTCCACGCCCTGCAGGTTTTCATCGTCGGCGGTGGCGGAGAGGACCAGTTGCAGGGTGTCGCCGAGGGCGACGCTGCTGCGATCGACGGTGGCGCTGACCTCTGCCCTGGCCAAGCCCGCCAGTAGCAGCAAGGGCAGCAGCAACAGCATCGCCAATCGTTGCCGGTTACCAGTATTTCTCGTCATCACCCTGTTCGCCCTGTAATTGTCGTTGCCGGCTCTGGTAGCGGAATTTCTCCCGCAGCAGCCCGGCCGGATCGTCCGGCACCCGGCGCAGCCACTGTTCCAGCGCCTGGTCGCGCTCCTGCTCCTGGTCGGCCGCCTCGCCGTCGCCGGAGGCCATGCCGCTGGCCTCGTCCTGTTTCGGGTTTTGCTCGCCGCCGTCGGCGCGGCCGGCGTTCTGCTCGCGCTGCGCGTCGCCCGGCTCATCCCCGGCCTGTTGTTCCTCGCCCGGCTGTTGCCCGGACTGGGGCTGCTCGCCGGTCTGGGACTGATCCTGCTCGCCGGACTGGCCCTGGCCGTCCTGTTGCTGCTGCGAATCCGGTGACTGCTCGCCCGGTTGTCCGCCGCTGTCCTGCTGCTGGCCCTGCTGTTGCCCGGACTGGTCCTGTTCCTGCTGTTCGCCCTGCTGCTGGCCGGAGTCGTCAGCGGACTGCTGTTGCTGCTCGTCCTCGCCGGGATCGCCCTCGGACTGTTCCTGCTGTTGCTGCTTCTGCTGTTCCAGCAGTTCCTCGACCAGTTCCCGGTTGGCCTCGGCGTCGGCCATGTCCGGCTTGCGCTGCAGCGATTCGTCGTAGGCGTCGAGTGCCTCCTGCAACTTGCCCTGGCGGGCGAGGGCGTTGGCGCGGTTGTAGAGGGCGTCGGCGTTGTCGCTGCCGGCGAAGGCATCGGCGGCTTTCTCATAGTCGCCCCCGCGGTAGGCGGCGGTGCCCGCCCAGTCGCGATTCTCGAACAGTTGCTCCGCGGCCTCGTAGTCCTCCGCCTGCAGGGCCTTCTGCCCCTGCTGGTCGGGGGTCAGCCAGAGATCATCCCAGCCGGCGGCGCGGGCGCTGTCGGGTGTGGCGAGGAAGGCCAGCGGCAGCAGGCAGACCAGCCAGCCGCGGCGGAACAGCAGCAGGACCGCGGGCAGGAGCAGCAATACCAGTACGTAGCCCTGGTCCTCCCAGGTGTCGGTGCTGCGGCCGAGGGCGTGGATTTCACCGGGTTGGGCGATAGCGTCGGGAGCGAGCAGCGCGGCGATGTCGCTGTCGTCCAGTTGCATGCGCCGGTAGCGGCCGCCGGTATCCGCGGCGGTGCGGCGCAGTTCCTCCTCGTCCAGCACCGGGGTGACGATGGCGCCGTTTTCGTCTTTAAGGAAGCCACCGGCGGGCAGCGGCAGCGGTGCGCCGGTGCGGGTGCCGATGCCGAGAATCGACAGGGAGACCGGGCTGTCTTCCAGGGCCTCCCTGATCGCCTTGCGGTCGCTGGGGTCGATGCCGTCGGTGAGCAGCAGGATGCGCCCCTGCTGCAGGCCCGCGGAGTGCAGCAGCTGCAGCGCCTGTTGTACTGCCTGGGCCGGCTGCGAGCCGGGCAGCGGCATGATGCCGGGGTCGAGGGCGGGCAGCAGGTTGGTGATGGTCGGGTTGTCGTCGGTGAGCGGGGTGACCACGTGGGCATCGCCGGCGTAGGCGATGAGCGCGGTCTGCCCCTCCTTGCGCTGGGCCAGCAGGTCGCGCAGCTTCTGCCGTGCCCGGTCGATCCGCGAGGGGCTGAGGTCGGCGGCCTTCATCGAGTAGCTGAGGTCCAGCGCGATCACCAGCGCATCCTCGGTGGTGTGCACTGGCTGGGGGATCTGGCGCAGGCTGGGCCCGGCCGCCGCCACGCAGGCGATCACCCACAGCAGCAGGAGCAGCGGGGTCAGGTTGCGCCGGTGTTTGCCGTCATCGCTGCCCTGCAGCAGGTGCGCGAGCAGTTCCGGGTCGATCACGCTGCGCCACTGGCCCTGCTGGCGATTGCCGCGCCACAGGGCCAGGGCAAACAGCGCGGCGGGGAGAATGCCCCAGAGCCATTCAGGGCGGATCAGGTGCAGGTTCACGCGACACGCTCCCGGCGCCAGGGCAAAGGCAGGGCGCCCTGGCGCAGCAGGCGCGCCAGGGCCAGGGCAAAGCTCAGCAGCAGGGCCAGGCCCAGCGGCAGGTAGCCCAGGGCCTGGCGCGGGCGGTAGGTGGCGACGTCCAGTTCGATCGGCTCCAGCTGGTCCAGCAGGCTGTAGATTTCCGCCAGCTCCTGCGGGTTGCGGGCGCGGAAATAGCGGCCTCCCGTCAGCTCGGCGATCCGGGTCAGGGTGCCCTCGTCGAGTTCCCGCGAGGGGTTCACCTGGCGCGCGCCGAAGCTGGTGCCGAACATGCCCGGCAGCAGCATCTGGTCGGCGCCGATGCCGATGGTGTAGATGCGGATGCCGAGTTCCGCGGCGAGACGGGCGGCATCCAGGGGCTGCACGGCGCTGGCGTTGTCGCGGCCGTCGGAGAGCAGGATCAGCACCCGCTGCTCCGCCGGGCGCTCGCGCAGGCGCTTGACGGCGAGGCCGATGGCATCGCCGATGGCGGTATCCTGCCCGGCGAAGCCGATCTGCGCCTCCTCCAGGAAGCGGCCGACGGTGGCGGTGTCAAAGCTCAGCGGCGACTGCACGTAGGCGTTGCTGCCGAACAGGATCAGGCCGAGGCGGTCGCCGCTGCGCTCGTCGATGAACTGCTGGCCGAGCTGTTTCACCGCCTGCATGCGGCTGACCATGCGCTGGCTCGACTGCATGTCCTCGATCTGCATGGAGCCGGAGATATCCACCGCCAGCATCAGGTCGCGGCCGCTCTCGGGCATCTCGATGGGTTCGCCGATCCACATCGGCCGCGCCGCCGCCAGCAGCAGCAGGAGCCAGATGGCCCAGAGGGTCAGCAGGCTGCGCCAGCCACCGCTGCCGGTGGCCGCGCCCTGGGTCTCGGCGAGCGTCGCCCAGTGCTGGTAGAAGGGGGCCTGGATCGCCGGCTCCTCGCCGCTGGCCGGCGGCAGCAGCAGGCGCAGCGCGAAAGGCAGCGGGGCGAGCAGCAGCGCCCAGGGCCACAGCCACTCGATCACGCCGGCCTCCGGTGCTGCAGCAGCCACTGCTGCGCCGCGGACAACTGCCGGTTCACCTCGGCGCCGGGTGGCTGCGGCCGGTACTGGGCTTCCAGCAGGGCCTGGTCGAACAGCTCCGCGGCGCAGGATTCGTTGAGGAAGGCCCGCCAGCACTCGCCGCTCATGGCGGCCACGTCGCGCCGCGGGAAGGCCTGCAGGGCGACGCTTTTCAACAGGGCGTTGGTGCCAGCCAGGCAGGCGAGGCCGTCGCCGCTGCGCTCGTAGTCCTCGCGGATGCGCAGCAGGGCGACGACGGCGCGCTGGCGGTAGGCCTCGCGCCGGCGGCGCTGCAGCCACCACCAGAGCAGGCCGCCGAGAGCGAGCAGGACCAGCGCGGCGAGAATCCACCAGCCCGGGGCCGGCGGCCACCAGCCGACCAGCTCCGGCTCGCGCAGCGGGCGCAGCGCGGCCAGGGGGTCGACGCCGCCGGTTTGCGGGGCCGGGCCGTTCACCGGCGCGCCTCGCCGAAATAGGTGTGCAGGACGCGGAAGGGCGCCTCGTGGGTGTGGGCCTCGATCAGCGGAATGCCGAGGCGGGCCATCTGGGCGTGCAACCTGCTCCGGGCCTCCGACTGTTCCACGGCATAGCGCTGGCGCAGGCGGCGGTCGGCGGTGTGCAGCTGGCTGCGCTGCGTGCCGTCAGTCACCGCGTAGCTGCCGGCCTGGGGCAGCTCTTCCTCCAGTGTGTCGCGGCAGCACACCGCGGTGATCTGCACGTGCTGGGCGAGCTGGAACAGGTGCTTGCCGGCCTCCTCGCTGCTGGCGCCGCGGAAGTCGCTGAGCAGGTAGACGCTGCTGCCCGGCCGCGCCACCCGGCGCAGGGCGCCGAGCATGGCGGCGAAGCCGAGCTCGTCGCTGCGGCCCGCCTGCGGCAGGGCGTGATTGTAGGTGCTGATCTCGGAGAGCAGGGCCAGCACGCTGCGCCGGGAGCGCTTCGGCCGCAGGTCGCGCTGGCGCTCGCCGTCGAAGACCAGCCCGCCGACCCGGTCGCCGCCCTCCAGCGCCGCCCAGGCAAAGAGGGCGGCGAGCTGGGCGGCGAGCACCGACTTGAAACAGTGGCGGGAGCCGAAAAACATGTCCGGGCGCTGGTCGACGACCACCAGCACCGGCCGCTCGCGCTCCTCGCGGAACAGCTTGGTGTGGGCCTCGCCGCTGCGCGCGGTGACCCGCCAGTCGATGCTGCGGATATCGTCCCCCGGCTGGTAGGCGCGCACCTCGTCGAAGTCGATGCCGCGACCGCGGAAGTTGGACTGGTTGGCGCCGGCGAGGCGGGCCAGGGCGCGCTTGCGCCGGGTGAGCTTGAGCTGCCGGGCGACGAAGCGCAGGGCGATCAAGTCCTCCAGTTCGACATAGGCGCCGCGCGCCGGACTGTCGATCAGCTCCTGCACGGGCCTTAACCTACCGGCACCAGGGCCAGCAGCTCGTCGGTGACCTGGTCCGGCGTGACGCCGGCGGCTTCCGCCTCGAAGCCGAGCAGCAGGCGGTGGCGGAAGACGTCGCTGGCGACCGCCTGCACGTCGTCGGGGCCGACATAGTCGCGGCCGGCGAGCCAGGCGTGGGCGCGGGCGCAGCGGTCGAGGGCGATGGTGGCCCGGGGGCTGGCGCCGTAGTCGATCCAGCGGGCCAGCTGCGGGCTGTAGACGCCCGGCTGGCGGCTGGCCATGACCAGTTGCACGATGTACTGCTCCACCGGCTCCGCCATGTGCATGGCGAGGACCGCGCGGCGGGCGGCGAAGATGACGTCCTGGGCCACCGGCGGCGGCCGCCTGGCCGCCCCCCCGGAGGCCTCCTCGCGGGTCAGGCGCAGGATGCGGGTCTCCGCCTCGGCGTCCGGGTAGCCGACGTTGACGTGCATCAGGAAGCGGTCGAGCTGGGCTTCCGGCAGCGGGTAGGTGCCCTCCTGCTCGATCGGGTTCTGGGTCGCCATCACCAGGAACAGCTCGGGTAGCGGGTAGGTGCGCGAGCCGACGCTCACCTGGCGCTCGGCCATCGCCTCGAGCAGCGCCGACTGCACTTTGGCCGGCGCCCGGTTGATCTCGTCGGCGAGCACCAGGTTGTGGAAGATCGGCCCGCTCTGGAATTCGAAGTGGCCCTGCTGGGGCCGGTAGATGTCGGTGCCGGTGACGTCACCGGGCAGCAGGTCGGGGGTGAACTGGATCCGCTGGAAATCCCCTTCGATGCCGTCTGCCAGGCTCTTGATGGCCCGGGTCTTGGCGAGGCCGGGGGCGCCTTCCACCAGCAGGTGGCCGTCTGCCAGCAGGGCGATGATCAGGCGTTGGACGAGGTGGGTCTGGCCAATAATCTGACCGCTTAGCCAGTCTTCGAGGGCTCGCAATGCTGCGCCGTTCACGCGTTCTCCTGATGTTCCGTTCGATTGTCCCGCGAGGGTGGCCGGCATTGTAACGCAGCCTGCGCGCGGGTACAGGTGCTGTGGCCGGACGCGATGTGTGACTGGCTGGCTGGGTGAAAGTTCACTCCTTGTTTTGTCGTACTGCCAGGGTGTGCCAAGGGAACGTGGGAGCATCTGAATCCGGGCCTCCGATTCCACGGTGCCCCGCGGGGGATCGCCAAAAAGCGCACATCCATGTGCAGGCTCGACCTCGGACGTCCTGTCCTCGGACGCCCCCGCGGGGCACCGTGGAACCGGAGGCCCTGACGCAGTGCCAGTTCAACGACTGGCACACCCGACTCCCCACAGGGCACCTGAGTTGGGAAATAACTCTCCTCGCACAGAGAACCGTCCTGAATCCGGCACGGCAGAGGCCTGGACGCGAACAGCTGCCTCCCGAAAGCGTGTGAGGCCATGGATGGCCGAACTCGAGCTGCCAGGGATGGCGCTTTTGCGACTTTCGGGAGGCAGCTGTTCGCGGCCGGGCCGGGCGAGCGGCACCGACACCGCGTGCCGGCTATCGTGGCCGGGCCGTGCAAAACGAACCAAGGAATCCTGCCCGCTGCTGCTACAGCCCCCCACAACCACCGGTCAGAATCACACTATTCCCCGCCGCGGAACCAAAGCCCAGTTTGCTAGACTGAACCCAAAGACACCGCCCGCAAGCGGTCACACACAAAGAAGTAACAGGACCGGACGCATGATCTGGGATACCCCGAAACAGCACCTGCTCAAGGAGCTGGACGCCTACCTGGGCAAGCACGCCGAGGAAAGCGATCGCGAATCACTGAAAAACCTCGCCCACACGTTTTACGGCCGCTTCGGCGTGGAGGACCTGCGCGGCAGCTCGGTGGAAAACCTCTACGGCAGCCTGTACTGGATATACCACGCCATGCAGGGCTGGACGGGCGCGACACCCCATGTCGAGTTCTTCAACCCCGGCGTGCAGAGCCACGGCTGGGATTGCCCCAACACCGTGCTGCTGATCCTCTGCCGCGGGATTCCCTTCGTCACCGCCTCCGTGCGCGGGGAACTCAACCGGCGCAACCTGCCGGTGCACGTCGTCGCCAGCTCCAACCTCGTGGTGCGCCGGGATGGCGCCGGGGCGCTGCGCCATGTCATAGGCAACAGCGAAACCTGCAATGCCGACGGCGACGAGCACTGCCACAGCGAGGCGGTGATCTACTTCGAGCTGGCGCGCCATTCGCACCCCGAGGAACTGGAGAGCCTGCGCGGGGTGATTCTCGACATCCTCGCCGAGGTCGAGCGGGTGGTGGATGACTTCTCGCCGATGACCGGAAAGCTCGGCGACGTGGTGGCGCAGCTGCTCGCCGCGACCTGCGTGCCCGAGGCGACGCGGGAGGAGGCGGCGGCCTTCCTGCGCTGGCTGAGTGAGCGGCACATGACCCTGCTCGGCTACGAGTACCTGAGCGTCGATCGCAGCGCCGCCCATCCGCTGGTCAGTGTCGACAGGGGCAGCCGCCTCGGCCTGCTCGGCCAGCGCGAAACCCGCGGTGTCGCCGACCTCGAGGCGGACCTCGGCCATCTCACCCCGGGGCAGCTGTGCGACGAGCCGCTGAGCTTCTCCAAGTCCCGGCAGCGCTCCCGGGTGCACCGGCTGACCTACCCGGACTACGTCGGCGTGCGGGTCTACGACGCCGACGGCGAGGTGGTCGGCCTGCATCGCTTCATCGGCCTGTACACCTCCTCGGTCTACACCATGGACCCGCGCTTCATTCCCATCCTGCGGCGCAAGGTGCAGGCGGTGCTGGAGAAGTCCAACTCCGACTGGGCCGAGCACCAGAGCCGCGAACTGGCCCGGGTGCTGGAGCTCTACCCGCGGGACGAACTGTTCCAGTCCAGCGTGGAAGAACTCTTTGACACGGTCAACGCCATCAACCGCATCCAGGAGCGCCGCCAGACCCGCTTGTTCGTGCGCACCGACCTGCACGGCAAGTTCGTCACCTGCATCGTCTACGTGCCGCGGGACCGCTACACCACGGAGCTGCGGGAGAAGATCGAGGGGATTCTCTGCGCGGCCTTCCAGGCCGAGGAGTCGGAGTTCACCACCCTGTTCACCGAGTCGATCCTGGTGCGGGTCTACTTCGTCCTGCGGGTCAACCCGGCGCGGCCGGTCGAGGTGGACAATCGCGCCCTCGAGGAACAGGTGGTTCAGGCGGCACTGGCCTGGGAAGACCGGCTGCGCCTGCGCCTGCTGGAGGAGTTTGGCGAGGAGCTCGGCCACGAGTACAGCGCACTGCTGGGCCACGGTTTCCCCGCGGGCTACCGCGACGACTGCGACCCGCGGGTCGCGGTGGCGGATATCCGCGAGCTGTTGCGGCTGATCCGCGGCGAGCCGCTGGCCATGTCCCTCTACCGCCAGCCCGAGGACAGCGTCCAGACCCTGCGCCTGCGCCTCTATCACAAGGGCGACAGCCTGCCGCTGTCGGATGTGCTGCCGATTCTCGAGAACCTCGGCCTGCGGGTGATTTCCGAGCGCCCCTACGGCGTGCGCAGCACCGCGGGAGAGACCTTCTGGGTACAGGAATTCGGCATGCACTACGGCCTCTCCCAGCAGATCGACCTGGAGGAGGTCAAGGACGAGTTCGAGGATGCCTTCGCCCGCATCTGGTTCGGCGAGGCCGAGAGCGACTCCTTCAACCGCCTGTTGATCGGCACCCGCCTCAACTGGCGCGAGATCGCCCTGCTGCGGGCCTATGCGCGCTACCTGCGCCAGCTCAACTTCCCCTACAGCGTCGAGTACATCGCCGAGACCATGGCCGACCACCTGCACATCACCGCGCAGATCGTCGAGCTCTTCCTGACCCGCTTCTCGCCGGTGTTCGACGGCGACGACGCCTGGCGCGAGCAGCACGAGGAGCAGGTGGAGCTGGAAATCCTCGCCTCCCTGGAGCAGGTGGAGAACCTCGGCCAGGACCGCATCATCCGCCAGTACGTCAAGGTGATAAACGCCACCCTGCGGACCAACTTCTTCCAGCAGGACGAGCGCGGCAACCTCAAGTCCTACCTCTCCCTCAAGCTGTGCCCGGCGGAGATTCCCGAGGTGCCGAAGCCGGTGCCGATGTTCGAGATATACGTCTACTCGCCGCGGGTCGAGGGTGTGCACCTGCGCGGCGGCAAGGTGGCGCGCGGCGGCCTGCGCTGGTCCGACCGGCTGGAGGATTTCCGCACCGAGGTGCTCGGGCTGGTCAAGGCGCAGCAGGTGAAGAACGCGGTGATCGTGCCGGTGGGCGCCAAGGGTGGTTTCGTCGCCCGCCAGCTCAGCGCCGGGATGAGCCGCGACGAGGCCCAGGCGGAGGCCATCGAGTGCTACAAGCTGTTCATCCGCGGGCTGCTGGACATCACCGACAACCGCGGTGAGGTGGCCATCATCCGCCCGCCCTACGTGGTGGCCAAGGACGAGGACGACCCCTACCTCGTGGTGGCCGCGGACAAGGGCACGGCGAGCTTCTCCGACATTGCCAACGGCATCTCGGCGGAGTACGACTTCTGGCTCGGCGACGCCTTTGCCTCCGGCGGCAGCGCCGGCTACGACCACAAGAAAATGGGCATCACCGCCCGCGGCGCCTGGGTCTCGGTACAGCGCCACTTCCGCGAACTGGGGGTGGACGTGCAGAACGAGGACTTTACCGTGGTCGGCATCGGCGACATGGGCGGCGATGTGTTCGGCAACGGCATGCTGATGTCGCAGCACATCCGCCTGGTAGCAGCCTTCAACCACCTGCATATCTTCATCGACCCGGAACCCGACCCCGCCGCCAGCTACGCCGAGCGCCAGCGCCTGTTCGAACTGCCGCGCTCCAGCTGGGCCGACTACCAGCGCGAGTTGATCTCGGCCGGCGGGGGCATCTTCTCCCGCGGCGCCAAGTCGATTGCGATAAGCCCGCAGATGGCCGCCCGCTTCGGCATCGGCGAGGCCCAGCTGACCCCCAACGAGCTGATCCACCACCTGTTGCAGGCCCAGGTCGACCTGCTCTGGAACGGCGGTATCGGCACTTACGTCAAGGCCTCCGCCGAGGCCCACGTGGCGGTCGGCGACAAGACCAACGACGCCCTGCGGGTGGACGGCCGCGAGCTGCGCTGCCGGGTGGTGGGCGAGGGTGGCAACCTCGGCCTGACCCAGCTCGGGAGGGTGGAGTACGCCCTGCACGGCGGGCGGCTGAATACCGATTTCATCGACAACGCCGGCGGTGTGGACTGCTCCGACCACGAGGTCAACATCAAGATCCTGCTCAACGCGGTGGTAGCCCGCGGCGACCTCACCGGCAAGCAGCGCGACCAGCTGCTGGAGGAGATGACCGACAGCGTCGCGCAGCTCGTGCTGCACAACAACTACCGCCAGACCCAGGCGGTCAGCCTGGTGGAATCCCAGGCCCAGGCCCGCTTTGGCGAGTACAGCCGCTTTATCGAGACCCTGGAGCAGGGCGGGCGGCTCGACCGCGCCCTGGAGTTCCTGCCCGCGAACGAGGAACTGCTCGAGCGCCGCGGCCGCGGCCAGAGCCTGACCCGGCCGGAGCTGAGTGTGCTGGTGTCCTATACCAAGGGCATCCTCAAGGAAATGTTGATGGCGGCGGATCTCGGCACCGATCCCATCCTGGCGGCGCTGGTCGCCACCGCATTCCCGCCGCGGCTGGTGGAGGAATATGCCGAGGAAGTGCAGGCCCACGGCCTGTACCGGGAGATCCTCGCCACCCAGCTGGCCAACGACCTGGTCAACCGCATGGGGATCAACTTCGTGCTGCGCCAGAGCCGGGCCACGGGCGCCCCGGTGGCCGACGTGGCGCGGGCCTACATCACCGTCATGGAGACCTACCGGCTGCGCGAGCTGTGGGACTGGATCGAGCTGCTCGACCACAAGGTGGCCAACGCGGTGCAGCAGGACATGATGCTCAACCTGCAGCGCCTGGTGCGCCGAACCACCCGCTGGCTGCTGCGCAACCGGCGCCACGAACTGCGCCCCAGCGTCCTCGTGGCGGAGTTCCAGCCGGGGCTGGAGCAGCTGGCGGAAGCCCTGCCGCGCCTGCTGCGCGGCCGCGCCGCCGGGGAGTACCGCCAGCGCCGCCAGCGCTATATCGAGGCCGGGGTCGGGGAGGAGCTGGCCGAGCGGGTCGCGGCCACCCACCAGGCCTACACGGCCCTGGGCATCATCCAGGCGGCGGCGCAGGAGGAGGCGCCCCTCGAGCACGTGGCGAAGCTCTACTTCAGCCTCGGCGAGCGGCTCGATCTCGACTGGTTCAGCGCCCAGATCCTCGCCGCCAATGTCGACAACGAGTGGCAGGCCATGGCCCGCGACACCTACCTGGAGGACCTCGAGTGGCAGCAGCGCAGCCTGGCGGTGGGCGCCCTGCGCTACATGTGCGCGGACGGCGAGGTGGAAGCCTGCCTGCGGCAGTGGGAGGCCCGGCAGGAACCGCTGCTGCAGCGCTGGCGGGAGATGCTGGCGGAACTGCACGCCACCGACACGCCGGATTTCACCATGTTCGCGGTGGCCAACCGCGAGTTGCTCGACCTGGCCCAGAGCAGCACGCGGCTGGCGGAGTTGAACGGACGCTAGTCAGTGGGTGGCCGCGGCGCGGCTGGGGTTCAAAAAGGGGAGTGATCAGTCTGGGGGAGGGGGTTTGGGTCCCCGCCGCCAGCTGTTCGGGCGACGGGGAGTTGAGGCGGTAACCCGCCGATGGTTACCTAGAGGGTGCGCAACCTGTGCACCCCGGACACGCCGGTCAGGCCATCCCATTGGTCGGACCTGCCCTCACGCCAGCCGGAAATCCAGTTCTGTCGCTGGGTGATGTTCTCGTGGGGACAGTAGTCCATACTGCGGCCGGTGACCCCGGCCTGGTAGCCCTTGTCAAATGCCCGGGAACTCATGTCGCGCTTGCGTCTTCTCATAAAACAGCCTCCGTTTCTGGCGTCGGCGCCACCGGCAGGGGCCGCGAGAGTTGCGTCGCGCCCACCTCCAGCGGTGGTCGATTGTCATGTTTTCGCGTTGTTTACAGGCTTGTTGAGTTACTTCGCGGTAATGCTCTTTTGCGGGGCAATACTGCAGTGGGTGCCCGAAGGCACGGTTTCATAAAACCAGACAGGGGAGGCAGATGCCAACAACGATTCGTTCTGAAAGCCGGAATTCCATATAACAAAATCGTCATCCTGGCGTTTTCTCGACAATTCTCGAGTAGCCTATAGGCGGCCAGAAAATCTGTTGGTAGGATGGTCTGCCCCGGAAGAAGCGAGGTATGCAATCCGATGTTTGATCGCAATAAAAACCGGCAGGCACCCCCGGCTCCCGCCCCGGAAGCTGCAAAGCCTGCACCCCCTGTCACGCCACCGCCTGCTTCACCGGCGACCCCGGCAGCTGCAACCACCAGGAGTAAAGCAATGATTGGACCCAGTATCGAAATCAAAGGCAGTGTCAGCGGTGACGAGGATCTGCTCATCCAGGGCAAGGTCGAGGGCACCATCGATCTGGGGGCGCACGAGGTCACCGTGGGTGAATCCGGCAAGGTCAATGCCGACATCACCGCCCGCACCGTGCGCATCGACGGCGAGGTTGCCGGCGATATCCGCGGCACCGAGAAAGTGGTCATCTCCAAGACCGGCAACGTCAGGGGCAACATCATCGCCCCGCGCATGACCCTGGAAGACGGCGCCATCTTCAAGGGCTCCATCGACATGGACCCGGGCGAGCCCAAGGTCTCTCTCGCGCCCAAGGCCCCGCCGGCTGCCGCACCCGCTGCGCCGCCGGTGGACAAGGCCCCTGGCCTGGACCTCAAGCAGGGCTGATAACGCAACCCACGCATGAGCGAGCAGCAGAGTAGCCAGCTGTTGCCCGGCCTGTTCGAGCGGCTGAATGAGGAAGTGAGGGTCAATGTCCTGCACATTGGCCCCGCTTTGCCGGAGACGGTGGAGTTCTTCTCCGCTTACCGCTGCAAGCTGTTCTTCGTCGACCTCTTCGCCGAACTGCCCCTGGCTTTCGAGCCGGGGGATGAACTTACCGTGCAGCAGCACATGCAGGAACTTCTGGATTTCCCCCCGGGCACCAACTTCGACCTGTGCCTGTTCTGGGATATTTTCAATTACCTGGACGCCGAGGCGGCCGGGGCATTCATGGCGTGCCTGCAGCCTTTGCTGACGCCGGCGGTGCGGGCCCACGCCTTCAGCGTGCACAACACCCGCGCCAGCCAGAAGGCCCAGCAGTACGGCCTGCTGTCGCGGTCGGAGATGAAGCTGCGCCCGCGCCCGGCCCCGCTGCCCGGCTATGCGCCGCTGCCCCAGGCCAAGCTGCAGAGCCTGTTGCGGGACCTGAGCATCGAGCGCTCGGTACTGCTGGCCGAGAGCCGGCTGGAACTGCTGTTGAAGGGGCCGGGGGTGAAACCCCGGCGCGCGACTCGCGGCTAGGTAATTTCCCTTCGGGGGCCCGGACGCTACACTGCGTCCTATTTGACAGGGACAAGCAATGACCTCCAACCGAAGAATGGGCCCCATCGATTCAGACATGGGCTCGGGCATGCTCAATGCCGCAGAGGAGATACTCAAGGAAGAGGGTTACGCGGCGCTGACCTCGCGGCGGGTGGCGGAGTATCTCGGGGTCAAGCAACGCCTGGTGTACTACTACTTTCGCACCATGGACGACCTGGTGCAGGAGTGCTTCAAGCGCCTCTCCGTCCGGGAGCTGGCGCGGCTGCGGGAAGCACTGGCCTCGGCGCGGCCGCTGCACGAGGTCTGGGACATCTGCATCAACACCAGCGATGCCCGGCTGATCTCCGAGTTCATGGCGCTGGCCAACCGCAATGAGGGTGTCCGCCAGGAGGTGGTCAACTTCATCGAGGAGTCGCGCAAGATCCAGGTCACCGCCCTGCGCAAGGCAATGGTCAAGAACGGCAGTCTCGAGCAGGGGCTCTCGCCGGATGTCATCGCCTTTCTCGGCACCAGCCTCGCGCTGGCCCTGAACCGGGAGGCCTCGCTCGGCGTGAGCAAGGGGCACCGCGCGGTGAAGAAAACCATCCGCGGTTTTTTTGACGCGCTGGAAGCCTGAGCCCCGCCACAGCGTCGCCAGTATTCCCGCGCCTCACCGGAGGTCCGAGTTTGCCGAACAACAATCAATCCCTGGCCGGCAAGGTGGCGGTGATCACCGGCGCGGCCAGTGGTATCGGCAGGGGGCTGGCCCGGCACGCCGCCAGCCAGGGCATGCAGCTGGTGCTCGCGGACGTGAACGTGCCGGCGCTCGAGGCGGCCGCCGCTGAGCTGGCTGGCGTCGAGGTGCTCACCCAGGTGGTCGATGTCAGTGACGCCGCGGCGGTCGATCACCTGGCCGGGGAGAGTTACCGGGCTTTCGGTTGCGTCGACCTGCTGTTCAACAATGCCGGGATCATGGCGACGGGGCTCTCGTGGGAAATCAGCCCGGAGGTGTTCCAGCGCACCCTGGCGGTCAATTTCAACGGTGTGGTGAATGGCGTGCGCGCCTTCCTGCCTCGCATGAATGCGCAGGGCCGCCCGGGGCATATCGTCAATACCGCTTCCATGGGCGGGCTTGTCTCCAGCCCGATAATGGCGCCCTACGCGGCGTCCAAGTTTGCTGTGGTGGCGTTTTCGGAAAGCCTGCGCGACGAGGTGAGGATGCTCGAGCTGCCGCTCGGGGTTTCCGTGCTCTGCCCCGGGCCGGTACTGAGCGATATTCTCGACGAGACCCAGGGTGGCTCGGAGCAACACCCCCGGGTGCAGCGCTTTGTGCAGAAGTTGCGGCAAAAACAGCAGCAAAACGGTATCAGCCCGGAAGAGCTTGCGCGCCGGGCCTTTCGCGACATCGAGGCGGGAAAGTTCTGGCTGCTGCCGCAGCCGGAGTCAGTGCGCGAGGGCGTGGAGCGTCGCTGCGCGGAGATACTCGCCCACTGCCGGGGTGAAGCCGACTAGCGCAGCTCCGGCCGAGTTGGCCAAACTGCGGGGCTTCCCCCGGGGGATCAGCTCAGGGACGCTGCCCGGCGCACAGTACCGCGGTCACTTTTTCCGTATCCAGGTACTCCCTCAGGTGGAGGATTTTTCCCTCCCGGAATTCGAACAGGAAGTGATAGTCGTTGCTGTAGACCTGCCCCGAGGCGTGATCGCCGCGGGAGCTCGCTTCCACCGCGACCCGCTCTCCCTCGGCGATGATGCCGTGGATGGTGAACCGGATGCCCAGGGGGAAGGCCTCGTAGATCTGCCCCGCATAGGCGGCGATTTCCGCCTTCCTGTAAGTATTGGAGATCAGCGTATTGCCCATGGTGCGGACGTCGCCGTCGTCGGCGTAGCTGGCGACCATGGCGTCCATGTCGCCCTCGTTCATGGCCTGGAAAAACTCCCGTACCCGTTGCTTGTTGCGCTCGATAGTCATGGCTTGGCTCCAGGTGTGTTGCTGTCCGCGGGTGGGATCCCGGCCAGTTGCGCGTCGATAATGCGCCGTTTCATCGGTTTGACCCAGGACTTTTCCAGGCTGGGATCCAGCAGGCCCGCCGCCTTGAGTTCGTCGCAGAGTTTCATCTGGTGGCAGATGTCGAAGAGGTCATACTGGGCGGAGAACTTGCCGCCGCCGCCGTAGGTGATGAAGCTCACGCCCTGGGTTTCATAGAAGCTGCCGTCCGCCCGCGTGCCCGGCCCGCGGTTCACCCAGCGGGTGATGATCTGGTTGCCGTCGACGGCGATGTGGGTGATGGGGAAACTCCAGCCGGCCCAGCCCGAGCCCACTTCCATGTCGCGGCCGTAGTGGGTGGCGCGGATCTCCTCGCGGTTGCGCGCCATGACCGGCATGCAGCCGCCGTAAGGGCAGAAATAGCTCGCGTCCTCGTGGTAGAACTCGTCTGCGATCCACGACCAGGTATTGCGCCGCTCCGCCTCCACGAAGGCCGCGCGCAGGCGTTCCGCCGCGTCGATCACCTCATCCCGGGGGTAGATCATGTGCCGCTCCTGTTGTTGTCGAATGGGCTGTCGAATCGGCGGGCCTGTCGCTTCAGACGCCGTAGCCGCCGTCCACCGACAGGACCTGGCCGGTCACGTAACCCGCGCGGCTGGAGGCCAGGTAGACGGTGGCATAGGCCACTTCCTCCGGTTCGCCCCAGCGCTTGACGCACAGTCCCGCCTGCACCGCCTCCTTCCACTGCTCGTCGAAGGTGCCATCCGCCCACAGGCGCTTGAAGATACCGGAGTTGATCACGCCGATGGCCACGCTGTTGGCGCGGATGCCGAACTGGCCCTCTTCCTTGGCGATGCCCTGGACCAGGCTCTCGATCGCCGCCTTGGGCGCCACTGACAGCGCGTCCCGCTCCGGCCACCTGTGCAGGCCGGCGGAACTGATGTGCACGTAGGAGCCGCCGCCCGCAGCCTTCATGTGCGGCAGTGTGTGGTGGACGATATTGAAGAAGCCGTTGAGGTCGGCGTTGATCACGGCCTGCCACCTGGCCGGGGTCAGGTCGCGAATCATCAGCTGCTCGATGTCCGAGCCCGCGGCGATCACCACAGTGTGGATGCGGTGGCGCGAGGCCAGGTCGCTGACCAGTGCCCCGACCCGCGGCGCATCGCCGATGGACAACTGGTGGCACTCCGCCTGCCGGCCGTGGGACTGCACCAGTTCTACGACTTCCCGCGCGCGGTTCTCGTTGCCGTGGTAGGTGAGCGCGACGTCCGAGCCCGCCTCGGCGAACTTTTCACAGATCACCGAACCGGTGCCGCCGCTGCCGCCGACGACCAGTGCAATACCTTGCGGAAATTGTTCTGTCACTTGGAGCCTCTCCTCGTTGCGCGCAGCGCTGCCTGTGGTTCCAGCAGTTTTGCGGAAGCGGCCGCTGCCCGGTGCTGGGTCATCTTATGCCCGCCATGGTAAGTATGGAGATACTTTTGGTCAATGGTAATTGACTAAAATGGGCCGGTCGCGATGTGGTGGTCGATCAAGGCCGATCGCGCAGGGCAATTACTCTGCCGGCATGCCGGCCCTGAACTCAGACGGACTTTTCCCCGTCCAGCTTTTTACTGCTCGCGAGAGGCCGTTGGGGTCGGCAAAGCCGGACAGCCGCGCGACTTCCGCGATTGGAACCGCGGGATCACGCAGCCACTGCATGGCTACCTTGCGCCGGACGTTGTCCTTGATCTGGCGAAAGCTGGTGCCTTCTTCCTCGAGCCGCCGGCGCAGTGTCTGGCTGCTCATGTTGTTTTCGCTGGCCGCATCTTCCATGGAAAAGAAGCTCAGTGTCTCGTTGAAGTAGTGCTCGAGCTTGGCTTCCAGGCGGGGCGCCATGGCGCTGTCGACGCCCGGTATGTAGGCCAGGTCGTAGCGACTGTCCATGAAGTCATTGAACTCCGCCGTCTTGCGCACGTTGTACTTGTCGAGATAGCGGGCGTGAAAGCGGATCAGGGTCGAGTTGCGCTCGAACAGGCAGTTGCGCGAGAACATGCGCTGGTAGTCCTCCAGCGGCGACTGCATGGGATAGGCGAATTCGGCGTGGGTCAGCGGTATCGCCTCGCCGACCAGCCAGCTGGCGAACCGGTGCCAGAGCATCAGTTGCCACTCGACGAGGAAGTGCATGTAATCCAACTCGGGATTGTCCAGTTCCACGCGGATCTCGGCGAACTGGTCCGAGCGACTCATGGAAAAGCGGATATCCTCGGTGGCCACGCGGTAGTAGCGGATGGCCTTGCCCAGCGCCTCCTCCAGGGTGTGGAAGTTCATGGCGATCTCGATCATGAACAGGTAGGTGCCGACCTTGCAGGGATGCTCGGTAAGACCGTAGAAATCGTCGCCAACCAGCCATTTGATATTGCGCTGCATGGCGAAAAACAGCGCCGGGCTGACGGCCAGGGCTTGCTCGAGGTCCGGTACCGGACGCGACAGCTTGGAGTTCTCGACATCGCGGCGAAAAGTCGCCAGTGCCTTACGTGTCGGCGGGATCTCCGCCACGCTGACCGGATAGGAGATCGGGACCTCAACGGCCTTGAAGACAGTCTCGATCGCGTGCCCCCGGCGTGTCGCGCCGTGGATCATGGCGCGCACGAAGCGCTCCATCAGCGGGGGAAGTCGGGGCTCACTGCTGCTTGAGAAATTTATGCTTCTACCCTTTGCCTACTGGATGCGATTGCGTTGATCGCGGGTGTCTACGGGCTTGCAGGTCAAGCGTGGTAAACCGGTCCCGGTGGACACTACTCGACCTCGAAAAAGCCTGACGAAACCGGCCTTTTTCTTGGGCAAATACTACCAGTAAACACGCCGCGCCACGCAAAAAGTGGCATTTAATTCCAGCTGTCACAAAAGTAGGCGCCGGTTGTCAGAAAGGGATATATGCACGGCCAATCGCGGCCCCTACACTTTTGCCCAGTATAGAGTTCAGGTACCCAACCAGAGGATATAACGATGACCGAACGTCTTATTTCTGCCGATTCGCATGCCTACCTTTCCGACGATTACATCAAGGCGCACTTTTCCACCAAAACCAGGGAAGCCTGGGACGTGGCGCGGGAAAAACTGAATGCCTACGAGGCGAAAGAGTTGCGCGGCGGCCAGCCGGGCCTGCAGATGGAGGATTTCGTCGACCTGGAAGCCGCCCAGGATCCGGGTTACCTGGATCCGCACAAGCGCCTGGAAGCCATGGACAGGGACCAGGTCGAGGCCGAGGTTATCTTCTCCGAGGTCGGCGGCAACAAACTGGCCACGCCCGAACTGATGGGCCCCGCCTGGAAGGACGCCTTCATCGGCTTCAATGACGCCATGGCGGCATTTGCCTCGGTCAATCCCAGCCGCCTGCTCAGCGCCTACCACCTGCCGCTGTTCGACATCGATTTCGCCATCAAGGAAGTGGACCGCCTCGCGGCGAAAGGTGCGCGCGCCGTGCAGATTCCCAGCTTCCCCAGCGAACTCGGTCTGCCGGAGGTGAACGACGAGCGCTACGCCCCGCTCTGGTCAAGGCTGGAAGAGACCGGCATTGCCGTGCTGAACCACCTGGAACTGCGCGAACACTTCTGGAAAGTTTTCCGCAGCGACCCGACGCCGCAGAAAGGCATCTTCACCGCCATGCCCATCATGCAGATGCACGAGACCATCATGTTCTGGATCCTTACCGGTACCCTCGAGCGCCACCCGAAGCTCAAGGTGATCCTGGTCGAACCCTTCCTGGCCTGGATTCCCATGTTCCTGAAATGGCTCGATTCGCGCATGGATGAACACTATGAATTCCCCGGCATGAAGCTCAAGCCCAGCGAGTACTTCCAGCGCAACATGGGTGCGACCTTCATGTACGAGCCGGACGGCCTGCGCGAGATGTACAAGGCCTTCGGCGCGGACTGCCTGTACTGGTCGACCGACTTCCCGCACCCCGCGACCTGCTGGCCGAACTCCCAGCAGCAGGTGGTCAGCCAGTTTGCCGAGGCCGGCATTCCCGACGCCGACCGTCGCAAGATCGTCTGCGACAACGCGGCCAGGTCCTTCAACCTGGGGCTCTGAGCAGCTCGCGGTCCTTGCGGTTTTTCACCGTGTGCCGGCCCTGACACTGGTCGGCCGGCTTTTTTATTCCCGGGCCAAAGATGCATAAAACCCGGAGCAGTGAAGGGTAGGGGTATGGCAGGCAGTACACCGGTAATGACGCGTCGCAGCCGCGATATCGGGGCATGGCAATTCGAGACTGATGTGGCGATCGTCGGCTTCGGCGGCGCCGGGGCCTGCGCCGCAATCGAGGCGGCGGACGCCGGCGCGCAAGTGATGCTGTTCGAACTCGCCAGCGCCAGCGGCGGTTCCACCGCGCTGTCCAGCGCCGAGCTGTACATGGGCGGCAACGGCGGCACCCCGGTACAGCGCAGCTGCGGTTACTCCGACTCCTCGGACAACATGAAAGCCTTTCTCAAGGCAGTGTTCGGCGCCAACGCCGATGCGGACAAGATCGACTGCTACGTCGACAACTCGGTCGGCCACTACGAGTGGCTGGTGAGCATGGGCGTGCCCTTCAAGCACTCGGAGCTGAAGGAGCGGGCGATCATGGCATTGACCGACGACTGCCTGCTCTACACCGGTAACGAAAAGGCCTGGCCCTTCCGGGAGGCGGCGCAGCCGGTGCCCCGGGGCCACAACCTGGAGGTCGTCGGCGACAACGGCGGTCCGCTGTTGATGAAGATCCTCACCGGGCAGGTGGAACAGAGAAAAAACATCGCGGTGCACTACGACACCCGGGTCATCGCGCTGGTCGCCGATGACCACGGCGCGGTGGTCGGCGTGGTCGCCCGCATCGACATGCAGGAGGTGCCCATCCGGGTGCGCCGCGGGGTGATCCTCTGCGCCGGTGGCTTCTGCATGAACCAGGAGATGCTCGAGCACTACGCGCCGTTCTACGCCGGGGACCTGGCGCCGCTGGGCAACCCCGGCGATACCGGCAGCGGGATCCTCATGGGCCAGGGTGCCGGCGCCGGCGTGGTGAACATGCAGGAGTGTTTCGTCACCCTGCCGTTCTACCCCCCGGCGTCGCTTACCTATGGCATCTTCGTCAACGACAGGGGCCAGCGCTTCATCAACGAGGACTGCTATCACGGGCGGGTCGCCCAGGCGGTGATCGAGCAGCAGCGCCTGGGCTCCCGCCGCGTCTACCTGGTGGCGGACGTCGAGGCCTACGCCGACTACGAACAGGCCAGCTACCTGCAGGCGCCGGTGGCGGCGACCGGCGAGACGATAGAGGAACTGGAGGCCGAGCTGCAACTGCCGGCGGGAACGCTGGTGGCGACTGTCGCGGGCTACAATGCCGGCGCCACAGTGGGCGAGGATGCGCTGTACCACAAGGACACGGCCTGGCTGCGGGAACTGAAGGCGCCCTATGTCGCGCTGGACTGCACCATTGGCCGCGGCGCCTACTATCCCGTCTTCACCCTCGGCGGGCTGGATACCCTGCCCGGCGGCGAGGTGCTCACGCCCGACCGGCGGCCGATCCCGGGGCTCTACGCCGCGGGCAGGACGGCAGCGGGGATTCCGCGTACCGCGGCCGGTTACGCCAGCGGCATGTCGGTGGGTGACGCGACCTTCTCCGGCCGGATGGCCGGCAAGAGCGCGGCGGCCAGGGGGTGATGGCCGCCCGGTACAGTATCAGCTGCTGAGGATTTTCCCGAGGGTCCGGGCCCGCTCCGGACCCAGCTCCGCCTGCAACTCGGCGGCGCGCTGTTCCAGCTCGAGGTCGAAGAAATCACCGAATTCGACCTTGGCCAGTTCCAGCCCGTCGTAGATCGTCTCCATGCAACGCTTGAGCGCGTTGAGCCTGGTCTTGCCGATGTGTTCGGCCAGTTCCGCTTCCAGCCGGTCGACGCTGGTGGCGGAGTGCTGTAGCAGCGCGAAGCCATGCTCGGTGAGGTGCAGGCGCTGCTGCCGCGGCGATTCCGGGTCCGACTTGCGGTAGATGTAGCCGAGCTCTTCCAGTTCGTTGGCAATCGCGCCGACCGCCTGTTTGCTCAGCCCGCGCACCCTGACGATGTCCTGGATTTTCGTGCCTTTGGGGCGCAGCAGGGTGAGCACATGGGCGAAGGACAGTTTCAGGTTGGCGTGCCCCTGGGCGCGGGTCAGTTCCATCAGGCGGTAGCTCATGTAGTCACTGACCCGCGACAGCAGCACGCCGAGCCCGCCGCGGCCGGCCGACTGCCGCCCGGGATTGAAGTGGCTGAGGGACAGCGCGCGGTTGATCGCGATGAGGCTCGACAGCGCGGCTTCCAGCTGGCGCGCGCTGGCGAACTCGAGGAAACGCTTTTCCACCACGAGGTAGGCGCGCATGCCGTCGGCCATCATCTGTTGCCCGGAGCGGGTGATGGTCAGCGTCTTGGCGCGCCCGTCCTCGGCGCTCTGGCTGCGCTCGACATAGCCCAGCCGCACCAGCTCCGACACGGTTTGCGCCGCTGCCTGCTTGGTGATCTTCAGGTTGGCGGCCAGCTCGCTGAGACCGTTGCAGCCATCGTTGATCAGCATCAGGTAGGGTTCGAAGTTGCGCCTGAGCTGGTTGTGACCGCTGCGCATGGCCATGACCCGGATGATTTCAGTCTGCAGGTAATGGGTCACCGCCAGCAACTTGCGCGGGAAGTTGCTGCGGTATTTGAGCCAGGTTGTCGGGTCTTCCATCAGGTCGCTGTTCAGGGTCGATACTCCCGCACTGTAATGAACCGGCCAAACACGGTCAATTTTGCCTGACTAGCCCGGCTGCGCAGCCGTGGCGCCAAGGGCGACGAAGCGAGCCAGGTGGTAATCCTCGTCACCCAGCTGGTGATCGATCATCACCAGTCGCTTGGCGAAGTGCGGCAGTGGCAGCTCCCAGGTCATGCCGATGCCGCCGTGCATCTGTATCGCCTCCTCGGCGACCAGTGTGCCGACCCGGCCGATGGTGTACTTCGCCGCCGAGACGGCGCGCTCGCGAACGTACCGCTCACTCTCCAGCGCGTTGGCGGCGTTGATCGCCGCGGAGCGCGCCTGCTCGATTTCCAGGGCGACGGTTGCCATGCGGTGCTGCAGGGCCTGGAACTTGCCGATGGGCACGCCGAACTGCTGGCGCGTGCGCAGGTATTCCAGGGTGCTGTCGCGGATCACGTCCATGAGCCCGACAGCCTCCCAGCTCAGGGCGACGATGCCGGCGGCGCAGGCCTCCTCGATCAGGGCCAGGCCGTCCTCGCTGAGCAGGGTGGCGGGTGTGTCGGCGAGGCCCAGTTCGCCGGCCCTGCCGCCGTCGATGAGTGGGTAGTCGCGCAGTGTGAGCCCGGCGGCACCCGCGTCAACCAGGAACACACCGATGCCCGCGGCCTCACCGGGTTCACCGCCAATCCGCGCGGAAACCACGATATGGCTTGCGGCGGCCAGTTGCGGCACTACCGCCTTGCTCCCGCTGAGCGTCCAGCCGTCGCCGCTGCCTTCGGCCCGGGTGGCGATGTCGGTGAGATCGTAGTGGGCCTGGGGTTCATCGTGGGCGAAGCTGACAAGGCTGCCGCCGCCGATGACCGCTTCCAGCAGTTGCTCGTGGCCGCCGCTGGCGGCCAGGATGCGCCCCGCCAGCAGGGTGCTGTGGAAGGGCTCCACCACCAGGGCCCGGCCGAACTGTTCGAAGACCACGGCGAGGTCGAAGCCCCTGCCGCCGAAGCCGCCGCTGGCCTCGTCGAAGAGGACGCCGGTGATGCCCAGTTCCGCCAGGGCGTTCCAGTGCTCCCGGGAAAAGCCTTCCGGCGAGGCGCAGATACGGTGGTGTTCGTCCATGGGGTAGCGCTCGCGCAGGTAGCGGCCGAGTGACCCGGCGAGCATCTGGCGGTCTTCCGTGTGCTTGAAATCCATGCTCAGAGCTCCAGGATGGTCTTGGTGATGATCTCGCGCTGCACCTCGTTGGAGCCGCCGTAGATCGACAGTTTGCGGTTGTTGAAGTAGTTCGCCGCCAGCGGTGCGGCGTACTCGGGGCCGATGGGTTCGCCGCTGTAGCCTTCCTCCATGGCCTCGAAGACGAAGGGCCGGGCGTAGGGGCCGAGGGCGCGGCGCATCAGGCTGCTGATTTCCTGGCGCAATTCGGTGCCGCGGATTTTCAGCATCGAGCCCTCCGCGGCCGGCGCGGCGCCCTGGCCGGTGGCGGCGAGCACCCGCAGGTTGGTGGTCTTCACGTTCTCCAGGTCGATCTCGACCCGTGCCATGCGCGCGGCAAAAGCCGGGTCTTCAATCAGCGGCCTGCCGTTCTTGCGCTGCCCGCTCACCACGTGCTTCAGTTGTTCGAAGGCCGCCATCGCGTGACCCAGCCCGGCGATGTTGGTGCGCTCGTAGGTGAGCAGGTACTTGGCGTAGGTCCAGCCCATGTTTTCCTCGCCGACCAGGTTTTCCACCGGCACACGCACGTCGGTGAAGAACACCTCGTTGACCTCGTGTTCGCCGTCGAGCAGGGTGATCGGGCGCACCTCGACCCCCGGGGTGGTCATGTCGATCAGCAGGAAGGAGATGCCCTGCTGGCGCTTGCCCTCGCTGGAAGTGCGCACCAGGCAGAAAATCATGTTGGCGTGGTGGCCCCAGGTGGTCCAGGTCTTCTGCCCGTTGACGACATAGTGCTCGCCGTCGCGCACGGCGCTGGTCTTGAGGCTGGCGAGGTCGGAGCCGGCGCCGGGCTCGGAGTAGCCCTGGCACCAGAAGTCATCGCCATTGAGGATGCGCGGCAGCCAGTGCTGGCGCTGGGCCGCGGAGCCGTACCTGATCAGCACCGGGCCGAGCATGGAGACGCCGAAGGGCACGATCATCGGCGCGTGGGCGAGGAAGCACTCGACGTCGAAGATATGTTCCTGGGCCACCGTCCAGCCGGTGCCGCCGTACTCGAGCGGCCAGTGCGGGGCGTACCAGCCGCGCTGGTTGAGAATGGCGTGCCACTCCTCCATGTCCTGTTTGTCCAGGCGCTTGTGGGTGCGGACTTTTTCCGCGATCCGGGTGGGCAGCCTGTCGCGCAGGAAGGCGCGCACTTCTTCCCTGAAGGCCTCTTCCTCGGCGGTGAAATTAAGGTTCATGGCGTCATTCCCTGGTGATGTTGGGTTTATGCGATTGCGCTGTAGTCACAGTGCGGCGCCTTCGGCCGCGCGCTGGCGCAGCAGGGGGGCGATGGAGAAATCCTCGCCGAGGCGGTCGGCGTAGCGCTCCAGGCCGGCGATGATATTGTCGAGGCCGATGCCCTGGGCCCAGAACAGCGGGCCGCCGGTGTGCCGCGGCCAGCCGTAGCCGCAGTGCCAGACCACGTCGATATCCGAGGCCCGCTGGGCGATGCCTTCCTCGAGGACTTTTGCCGCCTCGTTGATCATGGTGTAGAAGGTGCGCACGACGATTTCCTCGTCCTCTATCCGGCGCGCCTGCACGCCCTGCTGCTGGCGGAAGTCAGCGAGTATCTGCCCGAACAGCGGAGACGGTGAGGGCTTGCGCCTGTCGTCGTAGTCGTAGAAGCCGGCGAGTTTTTTCTGTCCCCAGCGGCCCTGTGCGCACAGCGCGTCGCGCAGGGTCTCGATGCGCTGCGGGTCGCGGTGCCAGCCGATGTCCACACCGGCCATGTCGAACATGGTGAAGGGGCCCATGGGCATGCCGAAGTCGGTGGAGACCCTATCGACCTGTTCCGGCGTAGCGCCTTCCAGCAGCAGCGCTTCGGCGTTGTCGAGGCGCGGTTGCTGCATACGGTTGCCGATGAAGCCGTGGCACACGCCGGCCACTACCGGGATCTTGCCGACCCGGCGGCCGATGGCCATGGCGGTGGCGAGGGTGTCGGGGGCGGTCTGCGCGCCGCGCACGACCTCGAGCAGTTTCATGATGTTGGCCGGCGAGAAGAAGTGCATGCCGAGCACGTCCTGCGGTCGGCCGGTCACCGCGGCGATCTCGTCGATATCCAGGTAGGAGGTGTTGGAGGCCAGCACCGCGCCGGGTTTGGCGATGGCATCGAGGCGGCGGAATACCGCCTTTTTCGTTGCCATGTCCTCGTACACCGCCTCGATCACCAGGTCGCAGTCGGCGAGCGCCGCGAATTCGAGGGTGGCTTGCAGCAGGCCCATGGCGGCCTCCACCTGTTGCGGCGTCAGGCGGCCTTTCGCGGCGCTGGCCGCGTAGTTGCCGCGGATGACGCCGACGCCGCGCTCCAGCGCTTCCTCGCTCATCTCCACAATCGTCACCGGGATGCCGGCGCTGAGAAAATTCATGGCGATGCCGCCGCCCATGGTGCCGGCGCCGATCACGCCCACCCGCGCGACCGGGCGCGGTTTGACTTCGCGACCCAGGCCCTCGACTTTCGCCGCCATGCGTTCGGCGAAGAACAGGTGGCGCAGGGCCTTTGACTGTTCGCCGGCGACCAGTTGCTCGAACAGCGCTTCCTCCTTCTGCCGGCCCTCGGCGAAGGGCTTGCGGGTCGCGGTGCGGATCGCCTCGATACAGCCGAGCGGTGCGTGCAAGCCGTCGATCTTGCGGGCGTGTTTTTCTGCGAAGGCCGCAAAGGTGGCTTCGTCGGCGGCCGCCTGCAATTCACTGGCGCGGCGCGGCCCCGCCGCAGCGCGGGCGAAGGCGATAGCCCGCGCGGCGAGTTGCTCCTCCTCGACCAGTTCATCGACCAGGCCAACCTGCAGCGCCTGCGACGCGCTGATCGGCGCGCCGAGGACGATCATTTCCAGGGCCGCTGCCACACCGGCCAGGCGCGGCAGGCGCTGGGTGCCGCCGGCACCGGGCAGGATGCCGAGGCTGACCTCCGGCAGGCCGAGCTTCGCCCCTGGCGTCGCGAGGCGGTAGTGGCAGCCGAGGGCCACTTCCAGGCCGCCGCCCAGCGCCATGCCGTGGATCGCCGCCACCACCGGCTTGCGGCTGGCCTCGATGGCGTCGATCAGGTCCGGCAGCCAGGGCCCGTCCTTGACCGTGCCCGCGTCGAACTCGGTGATGTCGGCGCCGCCGGAAAACAGCTTGCCGCCGCCGCGGATTACGACGGCCCGAACCGCGTCGTCCGCCAGGGCTGCATTTACCGCCTGTTCCAGGCCCTCGCGCAGCTCGCGCCCGAGCGCGTTGACCGGCGGGTTGTTCATGACGATTTCGACTACGTCGTCGTGCAGTTGGGTTTCTATCATTTTGCTCTCTTGGTCAAGGCCTGGTCAGTGCCTGGTCAGTGCAATTTACGCGCGAGAAAACGGGATGACGCAGGCGCTGTCCGGGTTCACAGTGAGCCCTTGATGGTCATGCCACCGTCGATGATCACGCTCTGCCCGGTCATGTAGGAGGAGGCGCTGGAGGCGAGGAACACCGCGGCACCGGCGATTTCCTCCGGCTCGCCGATGCGGCCCAGGGGCACGCCGCGCCGGAAAGCAGCCTCGGCCCTGGGGTCTTCCCACAGGGCGCGGGCGAAGTCGGTGCGGATGATGCCCGGGGCGATGGCGTTGATACGCACCTTGCCGGCGCCGAATTCCACCGCCAGGTTGCGCACCAGTTGCAGGTCCGCCGCCTTGGAGATGTTGTAGGCGCCGATGCTGTCACTGCCGATGAAGCCTCCCACCGAGGACACCAGGATGATCGAACCCTCGCCGCGCGAGCGCATGCCCGGTGCGACCATGTTGATCAACCAGTGATTGGCCAGCACGTTGTTGTCGAGAATCTTGCGGAACTGCTCGTCGCTGATCGTGGCCAGTGAACCGAAATGCGGGTTGGACGCCGCGTTGCAGACCAGGATGTCGATCCTGCCGAAGCGCTCTTCGGTGGCGTCGACCAGCGCCTGCAGGGCGGCCTTGTCGGAAATGCTGGCGGCCATGGCCACGGCCCGTTCCTCGCCATGACTGGCGTTGATCGCCTGCGCGACTGCCTCGCAGGCCTCCTGCTTGCGGCTGGAGATCACCACGCTGGCACCCGCCGCGGCGAAGGCCTCGGCGATGGCGCGGCCGATGCCCCGGGAGGAGCCGGTGACGATGGCAACCCTGCCGCTCAAGTCAAAGGGGTTCATGCAAAGCCTCGCTGCGCCCGTCGCTGACGCACAGCCCGCTGGGCGGTGTCTTATTGGAATGTCATGTCAGGTTGCACCAACAGGGGTTTATAGTCAACAAGCATTGACTATATGTCTGGAGTTCGCTCCACGGCTGAAAGGCGAAAATCGCAGGGAATTTGCCGCAAAAGCGCCGCGCTCAGTGCTGTGACCTGATCCGGGTGAAGGTATTGACCCCAGCCGCGTAACGACCGACATAAACGCCGTAAGTGCGCCGGGCGTGGTCCTGGTAAAACTGTTTCATCGCCTCCGCGACATCCGGGTAGGCGTAGTCCTCCCAGGGAACATCCCCGGCGCCGAAGAAAGCCACTTCCCGCGCCTCCGCGGTGGTTGCGCAGAGGTCGGATTGCAACTCGCCGTGGTAGACCAGGTAGACCTCGCTGATCTCGGGCAGGGAGCCGACCAGGTAGAGGTGCAGTGAAGCGGGATCGATACGCGCCGTGGTTTCCTCGCACAGTTCCCGGCAGGCGGCCTGTTCCGGTGTTTCGCCCTTTTCGACGAAGCCCGATGGAATGGCCCAGTGGCCCTGTTTCGGCTGCGTGCCGCGCTTGATCCAGAGGACTTTCTCCCCCCAGGTGGCGATGCAGGCGACGAGGATCTTCGGGTTGTCGTAGTGGATGAAGCCACAGGCGGGGCAGCCTGGCCGTTCGCGGTGATCGCCGGCGGGAACGCTGTGCACCAGCGCTGTACCGCAGGCGCTGCAGAACTTGGGTGTCGATTCAGGCAAGGGACTGCTGACCCCGGTCATCGAGTTGTCGCCTTACTATAGTTCCTGGCCCACCCGGCTCCATCGTCTGTTTGTGCTACAGGCCTAACGCACGATGGCGGGGTGGGGAACGCGCGGTGCCCCGAGCATCTCGCGGTAGGAGCCCGGCTGCCGGCCGTCGGCGTCGCGCAGGCCGTAGCGCAGGGCCAGCTCCGCGCCGATCAGGGTTTGCCCGGAAAGCTGCATGAGGTCCGGGTCGGCGGCGAGTGCGGCGATCAGGTGGCCGGTAAATTCCGGGGTTTCCGCGTTGGCCATGAATTCCCGGTACTGTTCCGGGTGCTGTTGCAGCGAGCGCCTGGAGCGCTCGGTGAGCAGCGGCCCCATCCAGATGGAGAGTGCCGCGACACCGCGCTCGCGCAGGTCTACCGCCATGTCGGCGGCGAACTTGTCGACCCCCGCTTTCTGCGCGCCGTAGGCCGGCCCGTGCATGTAGCAGACCGAGCCGAAGGAGGAGGTGAATACGATCAGGCCCGACTGTGCCGCCGCCATCAGCGGGGCGGCGTACCAGGAGGCGACGTAGTGGCTGCGCAGGCCGACATCGAGAATATCCACCAGTTCCAGGGGTTTTTGCCAGAAGGGCTCCGGGCTGGTCAGTTCGTCGTGGAGGAAGGTGGCGTTGTTGACCAGTACATCGAGCCTGCCGTCGTTGTCGGCGATCTGCCGGAACAGCGCCGCGACATCCGCGTCCCGCGCGTGGTCCACCGCCACCGCGATGCCTTCGCCACCGGCGGCGTTCACCGCGCTGGCGGTTTCCCCGATGGTGCCGGGCAGCGGCGCGCTGCCATCCTCGCGGGTGCGCCCGCTGATGTAGACCCGATAGCCGTGTGCGCCCAGGGCCAGGGCGATGCCCTTGCCGGCACCGCGGCTGGCGCCGGTAACCAGGGCGACTTTTCGCTGTGTCATGTCCTTCTCCCCGGCCTGCCTGGGCCGGCTCAGTCGCGTCCGCCCTGCTCGCTGCGCCCGGCGAACAGCAGCGCGGGCGGGCTGTCGGGTGACAGCTGTTCGATTCTTACCGACACCCGCCGCGCCACGCTGCGGGCGATCCACCAGCGCCCCTCGCGGCGGACGAAGTCGTCGTCGTAGGCCACGGCCATCTGCGAGTGGCGATTGCTGCGCAGGTCCATCTGGAAGAAAAACAGGTCGAAGCAGCCGCGGGCGCTGTCCGGGCCGGTCAGCTCGACGACGGGATTCTGGCCGTGGTGCATGTCGACGATATGCGGCTGGCAGCCGTACTGGCGGTAGACCTCGACGAAGCTGTCGCGATCCTCGAAGCGCGGAAAGCCCTCGTAGTCGATCACCGCGTCCGCGATAAAGCACTCGCGGACCACTTCGGGTTGCTGGCGGTCGCAGGCCCGCAGGTAGCGCCACTTGAGCACTTCTATCGCGCGGATATCCTCCAGCGCCGCCAGCCGTTGTTCGAGGTCCGCGCTCATGCTGCTCCTTGTTATTGTTGTGTTATCTCCCGGCGTCCCTTGCGTGGCGCCGGGGGTAGTGCGACCTGCCGAGTATAGGTATAAAACAATTCCTCAACAATGTTTTATCCGACGCAGCGCGGCCGGCTTCGCCCCTGTCGGGACTTTAGTCAATAATAGTTGATTCAAAGTAAGATTCAATTGACAAGTGGGGGTGGCCCGCTACACTGGGGCGACCATAAGAAGGCGTTTAATACGCATCGAGCCTGCTGTTGCCATCCGTTTGCAGCACCGGGTGACGATGTGTCCCGAATAAAAAATATACGGCGAATGCAGGGTATTCCCAATGAGCGAGCAAGCACAGAAACCTGTCGATCCCATCCCCAACATGGAAGACAAGTGGTACTGGGAGGGCGCCGATCGCGGGGAGTTTCTCGGCGAGCGCTGCACTGAATGCAGGGCCTTTCGCCACCCGCCGCGGCCCATGTGCCCCCACTGCCACAGCCTCGGCCGCGAGCATGTGGCGCTCAGTGGCAAGGGTGTGGTCGACAGCTGGGTGACGCCGGTGCACCCGCGCTCTTTCGGCTTCGATACGCCGCCGCTCGTGGTGCTGGTCATGCTGGAGGAGGGTTATCGCGTCATCGCCAACCTGCTGGACGTGGCTCCTGAGGACGTCGCCATGGGCATGCCGGTAAGCGTCGATTTCCAGGAGACCTCCGGCGGGCGCAAGCTGCCGGTGTTCAGGCCGCTCGGCTGAACCCGAAACACAACGCAAGCCTTACAGACAATAAAGCGGAGCAAGCAGCATGGGTTTCAATGGACGGGACGTCGCCATCGTCGGCATCGGGCACACGGAATACTCGAAGAATTCCGGCCGCAGCGAACTGCAACTGGCGGCCGAGTGCAGCCTCGCCGCGCTGCAGGACGCGGGCATAGAGCCCGCCGATGTCGACGGCATGGTGACCTTCACCATCGATAACAACGACGAGACCGGCCTCTGCCGCTGCCTCGGGGTGCGCGACCTCGCCTACACCGCGCGGGTGCCCGGTGGCGGTGCCGGTTCGGTTGCCACCCTGCAGCACGCCGCCGCCGCGGTGAGTTCCGGCATCGCCGATACCGTGGTCATCTGGCGGGCGATGAACGAGCGCTCGCAGTACCGTTTCGGCCAGCCCTCGGCGGGCGGGGCCAGCACCGCCGGCGTCGGCGCCTCGTCGCTGATGAGCGCCATTCCCTACGGCGCCCAGAGCCCCGGCAGCTGGCTGGCCCTGTCGGCGCAGAAGTACATGCACACCTACGGCGTGACCAACCGCGACCTGGGGCTGGTGAGCGTGCTGCAGCGCGCCTACGCGGCAAACAACCCCGACGCCTGGTTTTACGGCAAACCGATCACCCTCGAGGATCACCAGAACTCGCGCTGGGTGGTCGAGCCCATCCTGCGCCTGCTCGACTGCTGCCAGGAGAGCGATGGCGGGGTGGCGCTGGTCGTCACCAGCCTGGAGCGGGCCCGCGACCTGCAGCAGAAACCGGTGCGCATCCTCGCCGCGAGTTCCTCGCTGCCGACCAACAACGAAGTCATCACCAACTTCTACCGCGATGACCTGCTGGAAATGACCGAGTCGCGCATGGTGGCGCCGCGTATTTTCCGCCAGGCGGGCCTGAGCCCCGCCGACATGGACGTGGCGATGTTCTACGACGCATTCACCCCGGCGGTGCTGATGCAGATCGAGGCCTTCGGCTTTTGCGAGACCGGTGCGGCGAAGGACCTGCTGGCGGACGGCTTCGGCCAGATCGACAGCGCCCTGCCCTTCAACACCAACGGCGGCCTGATCGGCGAGGCCTACGTGCACGGGATGAACAGCATCATCGAGGTGGTGCGCCAGCTGCGCGGCACTTCCCACAACCAGGTGGCGGGAGCGCAACTGGGCCTGGCCACCTCGGGCCCCGCCGGTGCCATCCTCGGCGTCGATTGAGGCGGGCCGCGCGGTAACTTGTAAGGTCCGGGTGTGCCCGCTGGCAGTTTTGGCTATGGGGTGGAACACCGGCCTGGGCTAAGCTCGGCAAATCCAGACGCACAGCTGTCACCCGGGAAACAATAAATCCAATAGAGCTCCAGCGGAGGAAAGCATGGCTGCAGTACTTGAAGGAATTCGCATCCTCGATCTGTCACAGGGTATGGCGGGCCCGCTGACCACCATGGTCCTCTCCGACCAGGGCGCCGAGGTGATCAAGATCGAATCCCCCGCCGGCGACCCCTTCCGCGAAACATTCAGGCTCGGTTACCACGCCTGGCAGCGCGGCAAGCGCAATGCCATTTTCGATCTCGAGCAGGCCGCGGATCGCGCCAGTTTCCTCGAACTGGTGAAGAGCGCCGATGTGCTGGTGGAGAGCTACACCCCCGGTGAGACCACGCGGCTGGGAATCGACTACGACAGCCTGAAGGCTGTCAATCCCGCCCTGGTCTACTGTTCCATTACCGGTTACGGCCGCGACAACGAACTGTCCGACCGGCCGGCGATCGACGCCCTGGTCGCCGCCCGCGTCGGCCTGCACTACGAGCAGCGCGGCCGCGTCGGCGGTATCCGTTTCGCCGCTGGCGGCGAGGCCTCCTTCGCCGAGCACGAGTTCCAGGCCGATGCGGTGATGGGGCCGCGCCACGCGGACCGCGACGGGCCGGTGTTCTCCGGCACCTACTGGCCCAGTTGCGGCGCCGCCTATGCCGCCCTGGTGGCAATCAGCGGCGCGCTGTTCGTGCGCCAGAAAACCGGCCTCGGGCAGTGGGTCGAGACCAGCCTGCTGCAGGGCGCGCTCACCGCCGGCACCCTGGCCTTCAGCCGGGCGGACAATGTCGACGCTCCCTATTTCGCCACCTGGATCAACGACTCACGCGCGCCGAAGGGTAATTTCGCGGCGAAGGACGGGCGCTGGGTGATCAACTGGGTGCCGAATCCCAGCTTCGTGCTCGGCGCTTCCGAGGGCGACACCCTCAACCCGTCCCCGGACATGTCCGCGCGGCAGGACCCCGACCGCATCATGCCGGGCGAGGAAGACATCCTGGTGATCGACCACTACTACCCCTTGCTGGCCGAGGCGATCAAGCGCTTCGATTCCGACGACTGGGTCGAGGCCGGCGCGGTCGCGGGCCAGTGCATCCAGAAAATCCGTTCGCCGGAGGAGGGGCTCAACGACCCCGACTTCCTCGCCGACGGCTGCGTCGCCGAGGTGGAAGACCCGGAACTGGGCACCACCCGCCAGCCGGGCATTCTCTACAACCTGGAAAAAAACCCGGCCCGGGTGCGGCAGGGTTACGCACGGCCCGGGGAGCACACTGCCGAAGTCAGGGCGGAGGCCGCTGCGGCGGCAGCGCCCAAAGCCGGCCTGGGCCACGCGGCGATGCCCGCGCGGCCGCTCGAGGGTATCCGGGTCATCGACCTCGGCCTGGCCATCGCCGGCCCCTTCGGCACCCAGGTGCTCTCGGATCTCGGCGCGGACGTCATCAAGATCAACCCGCCCTACGACTGGTACTGGCACTCCAACTGCATCGCCATGTCCGCCAACCGCGGCAAGCGCAGCATCGGCGTCAATATGCGCGACCCGGAGGGCCTGAAGATCATCCAGAAGCTCTGCGCCGAAGCCGACGTGGTGATGCACAACATGCGCTACAAGGCCGTGGAAGGTAAGGGGCTGGATTACGAGACCCTGAAGAAGATCAACCCGCGCCTGGTCTACTGCCACACCCGCGGCTTCGAGAAGGGGCCGCGCGAGCCGCTGCCCGGCAACGACCAGACCGGCTCCGCGCTTACCGGCGTGCAGTGGGAGGACGGCGGTTGCGCCTACCCGGAGGGTCGCCCCTACTGGTCGCAGACCACCCTCGGCGACACCGGCAACGGCTACCTCGCGGCGATCGCTATCGTGCAGGCGCTGATGGAGCGGGAGAAAACCGGCGAGGGCCAGTGGGTCGATACCTCCATCGTCAACGCCCACATCCTCAACTGCTCCCAGGTGATCGCCCGCAACGACGGCAGCGGTTTCGAGCGGCCGCACCTGCGCGGCGACGGCCTGGGCTACTCCGCCGGTTACCGCCTGTACCAGTGCGCCGACCAGTACCTGTGCCTGGCGGCGCAGCAGCCGAATGACTGGCGCGCCCTGTTCGCCGCCATCGGCAGGGAGGAGCTGGCGGCCGACCCGCGCTTCGCCTCGGCACAGGCGCGCGACGAAAACGACACGGAGCTAACGGCGATCATCGCCGCGGCGGTGGCCGGACGCCCGGCGCGGGAAGTCTTCGCCCAGCTGGATGGCGCCGGTGTGCCCTGTGAGATCGACGACGAGCGCTTCTGCCAGTGGATGTGGCGCGACGACTCCTTCATCCGCCAGCGCCAGTGGCTGGTCAACCTGCCGCACCCGGTAGCCGGGCACATCGGCCACGTCGGCATTCCCTACGACTTCTCCGACAGCAAGCCCGCGGTCCGCAGCCGACCGCTGCTGGTGGGTGAGTGTACCCGCGAGATCCTCGCCGAACTCGGTTATTCCGAGGACGAACAGGCGAAGCTGTTCGAGGCCCAGGTCGTGGTCGACGAATCCTGCTACATGTACGACCTCGGCCTGGACAAGGGCGAGGCGCAGGAGGCGGCCACGGGCTGAGGCGCAAGCCCGGCGGCAGTGGCTGCGCCCGTGCTGGATGCCAGCGACCAGCACGGGTTTTCCGCTTCGATAATATTCTGCAATTAATGGGAGAGTGCCGGCAGCGCCGGCATTCGCCGTTACTTGATGCCGGCCCGGATCATCTTCCTGAAGAAACTGGTATAGGGCGGGAAGTTCACGTTGAAGTCCCGCCAGCCCAGCGGTTGCTCGAGCACACCGCGTTCATTGGACATCTCGATGAAGCCGCGATAACCGCCGATGCGGCCGATGCCCGACTGGTTCACGCCGCCGAAGGGCAGGTTGGGATTGGTGCCGGCGTGAACCACGTTGTGATTGATGCACAGGCCGCCGGACTCGGTGCGCTGGGTGAAGTACTCGATGTTGTCGCGGTTCCGGGAAAATATGTACAGGGAGAGCGACTTGCGCCGGCGGTTGACGATCTCCACCGCCTGCTCGCGGCTCTGGAAGGGCACGATGGCGATGAGTGGGCCGAACACCTCCTGCTGCATGACGGTCATGTCCTCGGACACATCGCAGAGAATGGTCGGTGAGTAGAAGCGGGTCTGCGCGTCGCCGCTACCGCCGAAACGCACGCTGGCCCCCTTGCTTCTGGCATCCTCGACGAGACTCTCCACCCGCTGGTACTGCTGGTCGTTGATCAGCACTGGCAGGTAGGTGGACTGGGCCAGGCCCTTGCCATCGGAGTTGTACATGCTCTCGATGAAGCCGGCGAGGTGAGTGACGAATTCCTCCATGACCGACTGCTCGATGACCACGTAGTCGGGACACACGCAGCCCTGGCCGCTGTTGACCAGGCGGCCCCAGGCAGTCTTGCGCGCGGCGTCCCTGATATCGGCGCTGGCGTCGATGATGGTCGGGTTCTTGCCGCCCATTTCCAGAGTTACGCCGGCGAAATGGTCCGCCGCCGCCTTCATCACGATGGAGCCCACCCGCTGGCCGCCGGTGTAGTAGATATGGTTGAAAGGCTGCTGCAGCAATTCGCTGGCGGCCTCGACGCCGCCGGTGACTGCCGCGACCTCGGCGGCATCGAAGGTCCTGTCGACCATCTGCGCGATCAGCTCGGCGGTTTCCGGCGCCAGCTCCGAGGGTTTTATGCACACGGTGTTCCCCGCGGCGAGGGCGGCAATGGCGGGCACGAAGCTGATGCAGATCGGTGCATTCCAGGTGGAGAGGTTCAGCACCACGCCTTTCGCCTGCGGCCGCACATAGCACTTCTTGCCGATGGTCGCGGAGCTGTTCCTGACCCGCCTGGGCTTCATCCACCGGGCGAGATGTTTCTTCGCGAAATCCACTTCGGCCTTGACCATCATCATCTGCCCGAGGACACCTTCCTCATCGACGCGCAGTTCGTGGTAGGCCGCCTCGACGAGTTGTCCCTTGCACTCGAGCAGGCCCTGCCACATGGCGTCGAGGCGCTGCAGGCGCTCTTCCGCCGTGGTGAGGGCGTAGTGCTGTGCGCCGGCTTGAAGGTGCTTGAAAGTGTTCTCTATCGTCATGGCCTCTCCCGGTTCTCGATTATTGGATCAGGGGGTTGTTGCTCGTGTGTTCAGTCCGGCAGCCGGTAGACCACCAGGGCGTCGCCCAGCAGTTCGCCCAGCTTTTCCGGGCCCTTCGCCGCGTAGGCGAGCGGGCCGTGGCCGCCCGCGGCGATGGCCAGGTACTGCTTGCCGTTTTCCCGCAGGCGATAGGTCATCGGTGTCGCCTGCGCGGGGGCGGGCAGTTTGTCCTGCCACAGGCGCTCGCCGCTGTGCAGGTCGAAGGCGCGGATGTAGCCATCCAGGGTCGCGGCGACGAATACCAGGCCGCTCGCTGTCTGCAGGGTGCCGCCGGTGTTCGGCGTACCCCACTCGAACCACTTGCCCACGCCCAGCGGGGCGAGTTCCTCGAGATTGCCGAGGGTCTTCTCCCACAGGGTCTCGCCGCTATCCAGGTCGATGGCGGTCAGCACCCCCCAGGGCGGCGCGGTGCACGGAGTGTTGTGCGGCGAGAGGAAGCCGCCGCGGATGACCACGTAGGGCGTGCCCTCCTGGGCGTTGGCGCCGACCAGGTCACTGCCGTCGAGGCTGTCCGCTGCCTCGCGCGGAATCAGTTTTACCGTGTAGGGCACGCGCATCGAGTTCACCACCATGATGTTCTGCTCGGGGTTCACCGAGACCGAGCCCCAGTTGACGCCGCCACCCAGGCCGGGCCAGAGCAGGGAGAACTTGCCGAGTGAGGGCGGCGTGAAGATGCCCTCGTAGTTCATCTCCCGGAACTGCTCCAGGCAGGCCTCGCGGTCGCCCGGGTAGATGCCCCAGATGTCGTCATCGGTCAGTGTCGGCGGGTGAACCGGCCGGGGCAGGGTGGGGAAGGGCTGGGTCGGGGCGCTGCGCTCGCCGGGTACGCTGGATGCGGGAACAGGCCGCTCCTCGACGGGGAACAGTGGTTCGCCGGTCTCGCGGTTGAGCAGGAAGATATGGCCCATCTTGGTCGCGGCGATGACGCCGGGCGTCTTGCCGTGCTGTTCGAACAGCACTGGTTGGGCCGCCACGTCCCAGTCCCAGATGTCGTGGTGAACCGCCTGGAAGTGCCACAGTGGCTTGCCGTCGGCGGCGTCGAGGGCGACCACGGAAGTGCCGTAGTGGTCGAGATTGCCGCGCTGCGGCCCCGCGTAGTGGTCCAGCTGCGGGCCGCCCATGGGCAGGTAGACGATACCCCGCTCGAGGTCGGCGGAGATATTGCCCCAGCTGTTCGGTGTGGAGCGGGTAAAGGTGGCGCCAGCGCGGGCGGCTTCGGCGCTTACCGGCTGCATGTCCGGCGGTACCGGGTCGAAGGCCCAGCGCAGCTCGCCGCTGCGCACGTCGAAGGCCCGGACCACGCCGGGGGGCGCGTCGGTGCGCTGCCCGTCCTTGACGAAGGCCCCGGTCACCACGAGATCGCCGATCACCAGCGGGGCGGAGGTCACGTAGTACTCGGCCAGGCGCAGGTCGCCGAGGTTGGCTGTCAGGTCCACGCTGCCCCTGACGCCGAAATCCTCGCAGGCTGCGCCGCTGTCCGCATCCACGGCCACCAGCCGGGCGTCGAGGGTGGCGGACAGTATCCTGCGCTGGCACTGCGTATTCGCTGCAGTTTTAGCGCCGGCTTCCCAGTAGGCGACACCGCGGCAGGTAGGTGTGTAGACACCGGTCAGGTCCACCTGCGGGTCGTGAGTCCATTTTTCGCTTCCACTTTCCGGGTCCAGGGAAACGATGCGGTTGTAGGGGGTGCACAAATACATGCTGTCGTTGACCACCAGGGGCGTCGCCTGGAAGGCGGTGGCGCCGTGGGTGTCAGTGCCGCTGGAGACATCGCCGGTGTGATACACCCAGGCGATTTCCAGCTTGGCGACGTTCTCCGGGCTGATTTGCTGCAGCGTGCTGAAGCGCTGGCCCGCGGCAGTGCCCCCCACCGCGGGCCAGCCCTCTGCCGCGCCGCTGTCCTGCGGCGGCGCAGGTTTGCAGGCTACTGATAACAGGGCGCCAAACAACGGGAGCAGGACTGGCAGCGAAAAGCGGCGTTTCATCGACTCGGGTATACCTGATATTTATGCGTTATTGATTTTCGCAGCGTGCTTGAGCCTTGAGCGGCGCGCCGGTCGAAGATAATAACATAGTTATTGCAATGTTTTATATGCTATTATCCCGCGAAATCTCGAATAATAAGAGGAGTGTTTGACGGCATGTGGGACGCAGAGTACGACGTTCTTGTCGTGGGTAGCGGTGCCGGCGCGCTGACCGCAGCCCTGCGCGCCAGCGATCTTGGCAACGATGTATTGGTGCTGGAAAAAACCGCACAGTATGGCGGCACCTCGGCCAGCTCCGGTGGCGGTCTGTGGATACCCAACAACCACCTCATGCTGGCGGCGGGCATAGCGGACAGCGAGGAAGACGCGCTGCAGTACATCCTCCGGCTGACCGGTGACGACGTCGCCCGCGATGTCGTCGAGGCCTTCGTGCGCGAGGGGCCGGTGATGCTGCGCTACCTCGAGGAGCGCTCCCACGTGGTATTCCAGGCGATGACCTATTACGCCGACTACTACCAGGAGTTGCCCGGCTCGCGGCCCGGCGGGCGCTCCATCGACCCGCTGCCCTTTCACGCCCGGGACCTGGGCGAATCCTTCCAGACGCTCGGCATGCCGCATATCCAGACCCGGGTGATGGGCTTGATGGGCTATTCCAACCAGGAGGGCGGGGCCCTGCTGAGCAAGGCGCCCGGCTGGTGGCGCGTGATGTTGAAACTGGCATTCGAGTACTTTCTCGACATCCCGGCGCGCCTCAAGGGTCGCCGCTCGCGGCGCCTGGTCATGGGCAATGCGCTGATCAGCCGCCTGCGACGCTCGCTCGATGACCGTGGTGTGGCGGTGCAGTTGTCCTCGCCGGTGACCGAACTGGTCAGGCAGGATGGCCGGGTTGTCGGCGTGGTGGTCAACCAGCCGGGCAAGTCCCTGCGCATCGGCGCGCGCAAGGGCGTCATCGTCGGCGCCGGCGGCTTCGAGCACTCCCCCGACATGCGCAAGGCGCATCTCCCCGGGCCGACCCGCACCGAGTGGTCGGCGGCCTATCCGGCCAACACCGGCGACCTGATCAGCGCGGGAACCGCCATCGGCGCGGCGACGCACCTGATGGACGAGGCCTGGTGGGGGCCGACCATAGTGATCGAGGGCGAGGACCGCGCGCGCATGCTGTTTACCGAGCGCTCCATGCCCGGTTGCATCCTGGTAAATAAAAAAGGCGAGCGCTTCGTCAATGAGTCGGTCGCCTACACCACTGCGGTGCAGGCGATGTATGAGGGGGAGAACCTGCCCTCGTACGCCATATTTGACAGTCGCTATCGCCACGAGTATCCCTTCGGCCCCCTGCTGCCGGGGGCAATGCACATGGATTTCATGCAGCCGAGCAAGGTGCGCAAGGACCTGCTCACCGTCGCCGACAGCCCCGAGGCACTGGGCCAGAAACTCGGCATTGACGGCGCGAACCTTGCCCGTAGCGTGGAGCGCTTCAACGGCTTTGCCGCCAGGGGCGTGGATGAAGACTTCCACCGCGGTGAGAACAGCTACGACAAGCTTTATGGCGACGTGCGCCTGCAGCCCAACCCCTGCCTGGCCGAGCTTGCCAAGGCGCCGTTCTACGGCATCGAGGTCTATCCCGGCGATATCGGCACCAAGGGTGGCCTGCTCACCGATGCCAACGCCCAGGTGCTGGATACACAGGGCCAGCCGATCCCCGGGCTTTACGCCATAGGCAACACGTCCGCCTCACCGATGGGGCGCTATTACCCGGGAGCGGGCGCCACCCTGGGGCCGGCAATGACCTTTGGCTATATCGCCGCGGGGCACCTGGGCAGTCCGAATGGATAGTCCGCGCGCCGAATGAAACTTGCGATTCCCCCGGTCCGGGTATATATTCTCAAAAAACATTGCAAAAGGAATGTTTTGCAAAGGAGGCATGAGTGACCTATAAACCGAAAAAAATGCGCTTTGGTGCGTTTTTCGCACCCTTCCACAACGACAGGACCAGCCCGACCTTTGCCCTGGAGCGCGACCTGGACCTGGTGCGCTGGCTAGACCAGCTGGACTTCGACGAGGCCTGGATCGGTGAGCACCACTCCGGCGCCTATGAATGCATCGCCTCCCCGGAGGTGTTTATCGCCACGGCGGCCGAGCGCACGCGCAGGATTCGCCTGGGCACAGGTGTCAGCTCCCTGTCCTATCACCACCCGTTGATCCTGGCCGATCGCATCGCGCAGCTCGATCACCAGACTCGCGGCCGGGTCATGTTCGGTGTGGGCCCCGGCCAGCTGATTGCCGATGCCTACATGATGGGGGTCGACCCGCAGCGCCTGCGCGACCGCCTGGGAGAGTCGCTGGACGTGCTGGTGAAACTGCTCAGGGGCGAGACGGTGACGGCGCAGACTGACTGGTTCGCCCTGAAGGAAGCGCGCATGCACATCCTGCCCTACCAGGCCGACCTGGAAGTGGTAGTGGCATCGGCGATTTCCCCCACCGGGGCCCGGCTGGCAGGCCAGTATGGCGCTGGTATGCTCTCCGTCGCCGCTTCCAGCCCGAAGGGTTTCGAGGCCCTGGCCGACAGCTGGAGCATTTGCGCGGAGAAGGCCGAGGAATACGGCCAGGCCATCGATCGCAGTACGTGGCGGGTGGTGGCGCCTTTTCACATTGCCGAGACCCGCGAGCAGGCGCGCCGCGACCTCGAGTTCGGCCTGATGGACATGTTCAACTACTTCCACAAGTTCGGCGGCGACCTGTTCCCGCAGGCCAGGGACCTGGATGAAGCCATCGAGACCTGGTGCACCGGCGGTCTCGGTGCCTTCGGCGTCGGCATAGTAGGTACGCCCGATGATCTCGTGGAACACATCAGTAAGCTGCAGGAGCAGTCCGGCGGTTTTGGGGCCTTCCTCTCCCTGGCGCACAACGCGGCCAGCTACGAGGCGACGAAAAAATCCTACGAACTGCTGGCCCAGTACGTGATGCCGCACTTCCAGCACTGCAATGACAATCGCACCGCTTCCCTCGAATGGGCGGCTTCCAACGCGGATCGCTTCATGGCGGAGTACATGGGCGGCATCGAGAGCGCCATCAGGAAACACGAGGCCGAGGTGGCGGCCAGGCAGAACAAGGCGGAGCAGGCATGATCCAGCACATCACCCTGGTTTACTTCAAGGAGGGTACCGACGCCGGGCGCAAGCAGGCAGTGCTGGCGGCTTTCGAAAAGCTGCCGGCGCTTATTCCCGGGGTGCAGGCTTTTCGCTGCGGTCTCGACCTTGAATTGCTGGAGGGTAACGCCGGGCTCGCGGTGGTCGCCGAGTTCGCCAGCGCCGAGGACTTCCTGGCCTATTCGACCCACGCTGCCCACGCGGAAGTGGTATTCCCGGTATGCGGGGAGGTCATGGCCAATTATGCCACCAGCCAGTTTGAGCTGTAACGGGCGGCGAGCATAAACAAGCCGGGCTATTGCCCGGCTTGTTTATGCTCGGCTGATGCCGGCAGCGCCGGGCTAGCCCTCGATCTCCACCAGGGAGATAGTCTGGTTGGGGCAGTAGTCCACGGCGGCCTGGACCTTTTCCATCAGGCTCTCGTCGGGAAAGCGGTTTTTCACCAGCACCTTCGGGTAGCCGCTCTTCATCTCTTTCACATCGAACACTTCGGGACACTCCTCCCTGCAGACGCCGTGTCCCTGGCAGAGCATGAGATCGACCTGGATTCTGTATTTCGGCATTTTACCGGGCTCCGTTATCAGGGCGTCAGGCCGCGTCGGCGCGCGCACGGCGACGGTAGCGCAGGATGCAGGGATCCGAGGGGCGCAGGATCAGCGAGGGCATGATCTCCGCGTACTCGCCGGGCGGACCCGCCAGTTCGAATTGGTACTCGCTGAGCAGCACCGAGAAGATCACCTTGACCTGCAGCATGGCGAAGGCGTTGCCGACGCACTTGCGCTGGCCGCCGCCGAAGGGGATGAGGGCGAAGGGATTCTTCGGCATCGGCCGGCCGGGCCTGAAGGTTTCGGCGTCCTCAAACTCGCTCTCCAGGCGGTGGGCGACGTAGGGGCAGAGCATGACGTTCTTGCCCTTCTCTATGACGTGGCCCTTGTACTCGAAGTCCTCCATCACCCGGCGGGTGAGCGTGTTCAGGGGCGGGTGCAGGCGCAGTGCCTCGCGGACGAAGCCCTCCAGTTTCGACATGCGCCGCAGCACCTTGAGGTCGTCGGCGGTGCCGGCGGCCATGACGCTGTCCACCTCGGCCACGACCTCCGCGGCGAGTTCCGGGTAGCGGGCCATCTCCACCAGGGTCCAGGCGGCGGTGTTGGCGCTGGTGTGGTGGCCGGCGAACATGAACCAGACGATCATGCCGGTGACCTCGCTGGTGCTGAGGTGGGTGCCGTCCGCGTAGGTGGCATCCATGTAGACCTGCAGCAGGTCTGGCTCCACCTCGCCGCTGGCCCGGCGCTTCTCGACCCGCGCGCCGATGAGTTCCTCCAGCCGGGCGCGGGCCTGGTCGCGGGCGTCGTAGGCGTCCTTGCGCGCCGAGGGGTCGTTCAGGCCGGCGGCATCCGCCGCGGCGCCGAGGGTGTGGTAGAGGGAGGCGAACTCGTCGGTCAGGGAGTAGCGGAACTCGGGGCCCAGCAGGCAGTGGGTGGAGGTGTTGATGGTCAGGTGGGCGAAGCCCTCGTAGAAGTCGATCTCGCCGCTGTCGCCCCAGTCGGCGATCCAGTCGCGGGTCTCCTGGGCGATGATCGGCGCGTAGTGGATCATCTTCTCGCTGGCCAGACCGCGGGAGTGCATGCGCAACTGCTGCCGCTCGATGTCCAGCGGTGCGCCGTACTGCACGCCCTTGCCGAAGATCGGCACCATGAACTGGTAGGCCTCGGGGGCGCTGACCTTGACGTCGTCGGCGCGGAAAACCGCTTCGTGGGCCTGCGGGCCGACCATCAGCACGGTGGGCATCCCGCCCATGTCGAACTCGGCCAGCTCGCCACACTCCTGGTAGGCGCGCATGAGGAAATTGGCCGGATGGCTGCAGAACTCCTCGAAATGCCCGCCTTCTTCCGGGCTCCTGGCACCGCTTACAAGCTGGATGCCACTGCTGGATTCACTCATGCTTACCTCGAATTCTTATGCTTAAAAAAACATTCCAAGTGCAATTTTTTTGAGTATAATTGAAGCCCTGTACAGGCGCAAGCCAGTGCGCTGTCTGGCGGCCCGGTGATGTCGCGGCACGGCTTGTCTGCTACATTAGCGGCTCTACAACATAACCTATTCCGGAGGGGCTATCGTGGCCAGGCTCGATGCCGACGATATCGATGTGATGGGCCGTCAGGCGGCCAAGAGCAAGGCGACGCAGGACAAGATCATCCAGGCGGTAATCAGCCTGATCAAGGAAAAGGGCTTCGCCGCCGCCAGTTCCAGCCAGATTGCCAAGCGCGCCGGCGTCACCTGGGGCGCCGTGCAGCACCACTTTGGCGGCAAGGAGGAAATCCTCGAGGAAGTACTGCAGCGCTCCCACCTGAAGTTCCAGGAAACCCTGAGTGCCAATCGCTTCACCACGGGTACACCGACCCGCCGCATTGCCAAGTACGTGGACGCCGCCTGGTACCACTACCAGGGCGACGAATACATGGCGACCCTGGAGATCCTGCTGGCCACCCGCGGCCACGGCAAGGCGCGCAACGACCTGTCGGTCAGCCGCAGCCGCAGCGCCCACATGAGTCTCGCCCGGCGCATCTTTCACGACAGCAGGGCCAGCGACGCACTGATCCAGGAGTCCATTTACCTGGTGCACTGCATGCTCACCGGCATACTGATCGAGATCGCCCTGGAGCCCGAGAGCTTTTCGCCCAAGCCGCACATGAAGCGCCTCAAGTCGGTCCTCCACGGGATGCTGTACGACTGATCCTGTCTGCACACCCGGCGCTACTTGTGATAAAAAACATTGCAGTGCTAACGTGTAGCCCCGGCGCGGCGGATTTGCCCCGCCAACAGCCCTACCGATAGCAATAAGAGCAAGGCAGCATGGAAAGAGATACCAGGGCAGTGCGCGCGCACAAGGCGTCGATAGCCTGCGCCATGGCCGGTGACAAAATGGCCTGGCTGGCGCTGTTCGCCGACGATGCCACCATCCACGACCCGATGGGCAAATCCCCCCACGACCCGGAAGGTGCCGGTTTCAGCGGCAAGCAGAGGCTGGCCGAGTTCTGGGACATCATGATCGGCCCCGGCAATCTCCACCTCGAACCACACGCACGTTACCCCTGTGGTGAAGACATCGTCGCGGTGACGATGACTGCGCGCAACGAACTGGGCGACCAGCTGATCGCCGTGGAGATGATCGTCGCCTACGAACTCAACGCTGCGGGCAAGGTGGCCAGCCTCAGGGCCTACTGGGACATCGAGGCCCTGGCCGGCTGACCCGGGAGCGCGACCCTCAGTTTTCCGGTGCCTGGAATACGTGCCGGGGGAAACTGCGCTGCAGGCATTCGAGGATCCCCTCGCGCCAGCCGGCCTGGCAGGGCCCGGTAATCGCCCGGCGCCCACTGACGTCGGCGATCCCGCCGTAGTAGCCCGCATCTTCACTGGTTACCAACTGCGGCTCGAAGCCACTGATCTGCGCGATATAGCGCACCAGGCCCACCTCGTCGGTGTGGTCGTCGCCACACCAGTTGACGATGGTCGCCGGGACACTGGCGGCGCCGAGCAGGGCGGGTACCTGGTCGACGATGTCGCGCTCGTAGATCAGCGGGCACCAGGAGCGCCCCTCGGGCGGCAAGGGAATGGTTTCCCCGGCCTGCATGGCGCGAAACAGCATGGTCGGCACGCCGCCGTGGCCGTGCAGGCCGTAGGCCATGCCCAGGCGACAGATGATGGTGGGCAGGGCGAGCTGGCGCGCCAGGGTGCGCACCACCGCCTCGGTGGCGACCTTGGAGATACTGTAACTCGGCGCGTAGGCCGGGTGGCAGCCGAGGGCGTCGGTCACCTGGCGCACCTGGCTGTTGTCCTCAACCCTGCTGTAGACGTTCATCGTCGAGATATGCAGGAAGGCCTTGGCGCGGCGGCAGTGGCTCATCAGCAGGCCGGTGCCCTCGGCGTTGACCCGGATGGCGGCGTCGTAGTCGTTGGCTACCTCGAAAATACCGGCGGCGGCGTGGATCACGTAGTCGAAATCCTCGGGCAGGTCGGTGGCGTTGTCGGCGCCAAGGGTCCAGGCCCGGGTGGTGATGCCGAGCGCCTCGAGCTCCTCGCGCGCCTGCGGGTCGCTGAAGCGGGCGATACACCAGACCTCGTTGTCTGCGGCCAGTGACTCGGCGATGGGCCGGGCCACCTGCCCGGTGGCACCGGTAACCAGTATTTTCTGAGCTTTAAGCATCTTGCACCTCCGTTGCCCTGCGCCCGCCTGGGTGGGCCGTTTGTAGTCTTGATCAGTTGCGACTGCTGATGAAGCGCTCGCGATACTCCCTGAACTGCGCCCGCAGGCCAGCTTCGGTAAAGCCGAACTGCTCCAGGGTGTAATGGTGCTCCGGGCGCAGTTCGCGGCGATTGAACTCCTGCCAGGCGCGCATTTCCCGGGTCGCCTCTGCGGTCAGGTCCATGCCGATGAAATCGTAGATCCTGCGGATTTCCTCCAGCGGCTGGCTCACCGTGTCCTCGAACCAGAGATCGAGGAAACGCTCCTCGCCGAGCCGCTCGCGCACCTGCAGCGACCGGCGCGTGCCCTCGGCGAACTTGCGCGCCCACAGCGCGCCGCACTCCACCGGGTCGGTGTCGTCGGAATAGATCTTCCAGCAGCCGTAGATCAGGCTGATCAGCGAGGGAATGGTCTGCACCGGATCGCGGTGGGTCTGCACCACGCGGGCGTCGGGGAATACCTTGAATACCAGGTCGAGAAAGTGCAGGTGATGGGGCGCCTTGAGTGTCCAGCGTTCGGCGCACTGGCCGTTGCGCTTTTTCTGCCACTGCAGGAACTGCACCAGCAGCCTGAAATACTCGTAGCCCGGGCCGTGGTCCTGCTGTTCGATCCAGGCGCCGAAGCCGGGCAGGCGCGCCAGCGCCTCGGTGTTGTAGGAGTAGAAACTCTGCTCCAGCAGCATGATGCACTCGTCCGGGCCCACCGGGTCCATGGGGTGGCTCGCGGTCAGTTCCGGCGAGGCCGCCAGCATCTGGTCCATCTCGGTGGTTGCCCGGGCGATGCGCGGGTCGGGGCTGCGGAAGTCCCAGTCGGCGTCCGGTGCGGGGTAGCGCACCTCGTACCACAGTGGCGCGAACATGCGCGGGTCCGCGGCGATGGTGCGGTGCAGCATGGTGGTGCCGGTGCGCGGCAGGCCGATGATGAATAGCGGGCTGCTGATTTTCTCCGCACGAATTTCCGGGTAGCGGCGGCAGAAATCCTCGACCTGCAGCTGGCAGGAGAGGATGTCGACCAGGCGCTGGCGCATGAGAATCCGGCCGAGGGGATTGAGCCTGGATTCCTCCGCCAGCGAGGTGCACATGTGCTCCAGTGGCGCGCGATACCAGTCGCTGGCGAAATGCTGCAGGCCGGTCGCGGCCCGGGCGTCGCGGACGATGGCGTCGGGCTCGAGGTCTACCGCAGGCAGGGCCGCTTCGCTCATGCCAGGCCCTCCAGTTGCGCCAGGCTGAGCACACGGGTCTGCGGGTCGACCTGTTCCGCGGCGCCGACCCAGCGGAAGCACAGGGTGCCCAGGCGGTGGCCGGCGGTTTCCAGCCAGTTGGCGTGGCCCGGGTTGCGCGCGCTGATGACGATGCGCACGCTGCCGTCGTCGTTGTAGCGGGCCGTGTGCTTGTTCACATGGATTTTGTGGTAGCGGTAGTCCAGCGATTCCATCCAGTAGTTGTCCACCTGCAGGTTCCAGGTTTCACAGGCGGGAATGCGCGCGATGTCCACCACCAGGGCCTGGTCGTCGTCCAGTTCGAAGTAGCCGTGGTAGTAGAGGATATTCGGGTCGCCCCCCGCCTTGCGGCACACGGCCTGGTCCGCCAGTGGCAGGGTATTGGGCCGGGCCGTGTAAGCCTGCGCCCAGTCGGCGAACAGGCGCGCGGTACCCTCGACGAAGGCGCTGGTGGCGCGCAGGTTCTGCGCCAGCTGTGACGCGCTGAGCGGCCGGGGTTTTTCCGCGGCACCGACCCGCTCGATGGTGAGGCGCGCGGGTTCTTCGGCGCCGCGGTCGAGGAAGGTCTGGCGCACCAGCACGGCGCAGGTGTCCTCGGTAAGCGGCAGCCAGTTGCCGGGCCGGGGTTCGCGGCTGAGCAGGATTTCGATGGAGCCGTCGGGATTGGCGCTGAGGCCCTGGTGGCTGTCGATGGCCGCGACCGGTTGCATCCTGGCGTCGCTGTTCTCGTAGCCGCCGGCAATGGCGATCAGCCCGAGGTAGGGCACGCTGCCGCGTGAGCCGGATACACGGTACTCGTGCCTGCCGTCGATCTCGGCGCGCAGGTAGAGGTTGTCGGGGTTGTCCGCGCCGATCTTGGCGGTCTCGTGGGAGGGCAGGTAGAAAGTGGGGAAGTCGCGGTCACTGCATTCCATGAACATGTCGAGGGCGATGCGCGTGAGCCGGGTGAGATAGCGCCAGCCCTCGGCGCGGTTGAAGGCATCTGCGGGCGTCTCCGGGCGCAGGATCTGCTGGCCGGCCTGCTTGAGCTGGTCGCAAAACGCCTCCCAGACCTCGCCGTCGACTACCTGCTGTTCCAGGGTCTTTTCTACTCGGTTGTTTTCCACCTGAGCCTCATCCTGAGATTATTATTATCTGGAGCGAGCCAGAATAGCCTTGAATTTACCCTGCTGCCAACGGGGATTGCTCCCCGGCCTCAGTAGATGTGTATGCCCTCCAGCCTGATCACCCAACTCGCCAGGTCGATCAGCAGCAGGGTAAGCATGCCGACGAAGGAGGACTCGACCAGTACGCGCCGGATACTCCAGCGCTCGCCGTCTTTGTCCTCATCCATGCGGTAAATATTCGGGAATGCCACGATGAAGTACAGGGCGTAGAACCAGGAGCCGACCCAGAGCATGTTGTGCAGGTTCTCGTACCAGACGTTCATATTCGCCGGGTCGTCGCCGTGGGAGATCATCACGAAATACATGTAGGTTTCGCCCCAGCCCCAGAAGGCTGACACCACGGCGACGATGGCGCACCAGGCGACGAAGCGGGCGGCTTTTGCGCTCCAGCCGAAGGTCATGCTGCGGATGCGGCGCATGCAGATAATCGCCGTGATGTGGTAGACGGCGAAGAAGACGATGGCGTTCATGTACATGGAGGGCGGCACTTTCTGGTACGTCGCCAGGGCAGTGCTCTCATCGGGCCCGACCAGTGCCGAGTCCAGGTAGAGATGCACATTGTCGAAGCGGTAGCGCAGGCCGAGCACCTCGAAAAAATACTCGGTGTGGAAGTAGGTGGCCAGGAACACCCACCAGAACATGTAGACGTTGAACTTGAACCAGTAGCTCTGGTTCCAGGGCACGCCGCTGTTGCGGCGCAGGAAGCAGGGCACCAGCACGCAGTAGGGGAACCACATCAGGAAGTTCTGCATGAAGTTCCAGAAAGTCCCGGTTTCCAGCCAGCCCATCTGTACCATGAGCATGTTGTAGAAGAACCAGAAAGGGATCAGGGTGAGGAAGAACTTCTCCGCCCAGGCCTTGTCCGGGTTGGTGGAAAACCAATAGCCCTTCAGCATCTGTCCTGCTCCCGCCTCGTTGTCCCGTTATTCAATTGATAATGCCCTGGTCCAGCATCCACTCGCACATGTCGCGCAGGCTCTGCTCGCCGCCGATCAGGTCCGCGCCGAGGATGGCCCGCGCTTGCGCATCGTCCTGGGGGACGCAACGGGTCAGCACCAGGGCGGTCTCGTAGGTGAGGTCCGGGGTCGGGCCGCCGAAGCGTTTTTGCCGGACGTCCGCCAGCCGGCCGAGCAGCCGCATCATCCAGCCGGGCATGTTGATGGCCCTGAGGTCGCGGCCGGTCTGCTGGCGCATGATGTCCAGCACCTGCCGGTGGCTGAGGTAGTCCGCCGTCGCCATGATCCGGCGCGGCCCGCGGCCGGGCTCGAGCAGGCGGGTGACCAGCAGCGCCAGGTCGCGCACGTCGGTGAAGGTGAGGCCGCCCTCGGTGACCAGCAGCCTGCCATCGTTGACGCCGTGGGCGAGGAACTCCTGGCCGCTGCCCACCGTGGGGTCGAGGGGGCCATTGACCGAGGCCGGGTAGACGCAGACCACCGGTGCGCCCTCCGCCTGCAGGGCGCGCGCGTCACGCTCGGCCTGGGCCTTGGTCTTCGCGTACATCGCGTCGGGTTCGCGCACCGGGTCGTCGGCCTGCATGAGTGGGCCCGAGGGCGGGAACATGGCCATGAAACTCGACAGGTGTATCACCGGGTCGAGGCCCGCGTTCACCGCCGCGCGCAACAGGCGCTCGCTGGCCTCGACGTTGAGCGCCCAGAGCCGCTCGGCGTCGGCCAGGTTTTTCGACATCATCCCGGCGCAGTGCACCAGCGCCTGGTACTGCGCCAGCAGGGGCTCCCAGTCGCAATCCAGCACATCGCCCGGGTGGATGGTGACGGCCTGGGGGTCGATGCCCAGCATGGCGAGCACATCGCGCTGCTTGTGCGGGTTGCGGGCGAGCACGCCGACACTGTGTCCGGCGCGCAGGGCCTGGTCGACCACGTGGCAGCCGATAAAACCGGTCGCGCCTGTCACCAGAACTCTCATCGTTGGAATGCCGGGTAGTTGTGCATGCTTGTCCTGCTTGCCGTGCTCAGCCCAGGTGGCGCGCGGCAAAGGCCTCCATGTCGCGCAGTTTTTCGTCCAGGCTCAAGCGGCTGGCCATGCCCTTTTCATCGCAGAAGGCGTGGCGGTAGAGCTGGGTCACGCCGAGTTCCTCGCAGCGGGCCATGTTGGCTTCGCTGGGGTCGTAGAGGCCCACGCAGATATCGAAGGGTTTGCCGTCGTTTCCGCCGTGCTCCGCACGATACTGCTGCAACAGGGGCAGCAGCTGCTCCAGTTCGCCCATCTCGTGCTGCCCGCCGACCCAGCCGTCGTGGCGCGCCGCGCGCCGCAGCGCGGGCGGGCTGAAACCGCCGATGTAGACCGGCAGGGGCTGCTCCAGTGCCGGTGACATCTGCAGGCTGGGGAAGTCGAAGAATTCCCCGGCGTGGGAGACCGGCCCGCCGCGCCACAGTTTTGCCATCACCTCCAGCATCTCGTCGCAGCGCCGGCCGCGGTTGTCGAAGCGCTGCTTGACCAGCTCGAACTCGCTCTTCTGCCAGCCGACGCCGATCCCCAGTGACAGGCGACCGGCGCAGAGGTTGGCCGCGGTGCCGATCGACTTGGCCGCCTCGAAGGGATCGTGCATGGGCAGTACGTAGACGCTGGTGAGGAACTGCAGGGTGCTGGTCACCTGCGACAGTGCGCCGATCTGCACCCAGGGGTCGGGCCAGTGGGTGTCGGGGTACCAGCGGATCAGGTTGTCCTTGCTGTAGTCGTAGCTCTCGTACTGCTCGGAGAAGGTGATCAGGTGCTCGGCCAGGGTGATGCCCTCGAAGCCGAGCTCTTCCGCGTGGCGTGCCAGCCTGGGCAGTTCCTTCATGTCGATCATGGCCAGACTCTGCCAGTGCTTCACATTATTATCCTCGCGCGGGTCTTCAGCAGGCCAATACTAGCAAAACACCTTTTGGATGAAATGTTTTTCCGTGATATTTTTATAGGCCAATTGCATTACATGACAATAAAGTAAGTTATATTTTACCTAAAGACAAATCGTATTGACTTTAGCCGACGCCCACTTAAGATAGGTCTTCACTGCCGGCCTTCCCTGTCGGCGCAGAATAACAATGGAGTCAGCCAGAATGAGTACACTTTCACGGGTCGGCTACATCGGCCTCGGCAATATCGGCAAGCCCTCTGCGGTCCACCTGCTGAAAGGCGACTGGGAAACCTGTGTCTACGACGTCTACGCCCCCGCGGTCGAGGAACTGGTCGCGAAGGGTGCGACCGGCTGCGCGAGCCACGGCGAACTGGCGGCACAGTGCCAGCATATCGGCATCTGCGTGCGCGACGACGCCCAGGTCGAGGCGCTGCTCTACGGTGACGACGGCCTCATCGCCAGGGCCCAGCCCGGCACGCTGATCGCGATTCACAGCACGGTGACCCGGGAAGGTTTGCAGCGCTGGGCCGCGGACGCCGGGGAGAAGGGCCTGGCGCTGATCGACGCCGCCATCTCCGGCGGCGCGGCTGTCGCAGAGAAGGGGACCCTGTGCTACATGGCGGGCGGCAGCGCCGGGGACGTGGAGCGCGCTACCCCCGTTTTCATGACCTCCGCGCAGAAGGTGGTGCACGCGGGCGCGCTGGGCAACGGCATGCTGCTGAAGGTGTGCAACAACATGATGACCTACGCGGAGTACCTCGCCATCTCCGAGTCCGCGCGCCTCGCGCTGGCCGGCGGGCTGACGGTGGAGATGCTGCGCGAGGTGGGCGCGACCAACGGCGTGGTCTGCGAGGGCATGTACCTGTTTGCCCTGGGCAACACCATGATGAGCGCCGAGCAAAAGCCGGGCGAGGACGTGATCAAGCATTTCGACGTGTTCGGCAAGCTCGCCGAGAAGGACCTCGACTGCGCACTGGAGGCCGCCGGCGAGCTGGGCGTGAACCTGCCCGCCACCCAGCGCCTGCGCGACGTGGTGTACAGGCTGTTCATGGGCGAGAATTGATGAATCCCGAATCCCGGCTGTTTATCGATGGCGAGCTGGTCGCGGCCGCCTCCGGCAGGACCTACCCCAACATCAGCCCGGTCACCGAGGAGGTGATCGGGGAGGTGGCCGATGCGGGTCCGGAGGACATGGAGCGTGCCATCGCCGCCGCCCGCCGCGCCTTCGACGAGACCGACTGGTCCACCAACCACGAATTCCGCCTGCACTGCCTGCGGCAGTTGAAGGCCGGGCTGCTGGCCCGGCTCGACGAGTTCAAGGCCCAGGTGTCCGCGGAGACGGGCGCCACCATGGCGCTGTGCGGCCTCGGCGGCCCGCAGTGCGAGGTGCCCATCGGCTTTATCGATTTCACCCTGGATTCCCTGCCAGACTACGAGTGGTCGCGGGATATCGGCGAGACCGAGATGATGACCATCCGCAGCCGGCGCCTGGTGGAGAAGGAAGCGGTCGGCGTGGTGGCCTGCATCAGCCCCTGGAACGTGCCGCTGCAGATCAACCTGGCCAAGTGCGTCCCGGCGCTGGCCGCCGGCTGCACGGTGGTGCTGAAGGCTGCGCCGGACACGCCATGGTCCGCGACCCTGCTGGGCCAGGTGGTAAAGGAGTGCACGGACATCCCCGCGGGCGTGTTCAACGTGATCACCTCCGAGGATCCGCGGGAAGTCGGGCAACAGCTTATCTCCGATCCCCGGGTGGATATGATTTCCTTCACCGGCTCCACCGCGGTGGGCAAGCACATCATGGCCACCGCCGCGCAGACCGTGAAAAAAGTATTCCTGGAGCTGGGCGGCAAGTCCGCCAATATCCTGCTCGACGACGCGGACTTCAACACCGCGCTGTTCAGCGCCCTGGTGGTGTGCTTCCACGCCGGGCAGGGCTGCGCGACCTGCACCCGCCTGCTGGTGCCGCGCGCGCGGCAGGCGGAGGTCGAGGAGATGCTGAAGGCCTATTTTGGCTTTATCGAGTACGGCGACCCGGCGTCCGAGAGCCAGATCATGGGTCCGCTGATCAACGCCCGCCAGCGCGAGCGGGTGCTGGGCTATATCGGGACGGGCAGGGCCGAGGGCGCGCGGCTTCTGCTGGGTGGAGGCACGCCCGCACACCTGGACAGGGGCTACTACGTCGAGCCCACGGTGTTCGTGGACGTGAGCAACGACATGACTATCGCCCGGGAGGAGATCTTCGGCCCGGTGCTGGCGGTGATCCCCTTCGACGACGACGAGGACGCTATCCGCATCGCCAACGATTCCGATTACGGCCTGTCCGGCTCGGTCTGGTCCGCAGACGAGGCGCGGGCACTGGGCGTGGCCCGGCGCATCCGCACCGGCACGATCAACGTCAACGGCGGCAACTTCTACCAGGCCGATGCGCCCTTCGGCGGCTACAAGCAGAGCGGCGTGGGCCGGGAGATGGGTCCGGAGGGCTTCGAGGAATACCTGGAGACCAAGACCATCGCCATCGGCGTGCCGACCCCGGCGTGATTTCCCCAACAGTATAAACACCGGGAGGACAACATGGATTTCACTGGCAAGAGTGTGATCGTTACCGGCGCCGGCGGCGGTATCGGCGAGGGCTACGCGAAGGGCTGCGCCGCCCGGGGCATGCACGTGGTTATCGCGGAGCTCAACGAGGAGGGCGGCCAGCGGGTCGCCGACGAGATCAACGCGGCCGGCGGCAGCGCGCTGTTCGTCAAGACCGATGTCGGCAGCGAGGCCTCGGCCCAGGCCTGCGCCGCCGCGACGGTCGAGGCCTTTGGCGCGATCAACTACCTGATCAACAACGCGGCAATTTTCGGCAACATGGAAGTCCAGCCCTACCTCAGCGTCGACATGGACTACCTGGAAAAATTCATGCGCATCAACACCCACGGCGCGCTGATCATGATCCGCGCCGTGGTCGAGCCGATGACCGCGGCCGGTGGCGGCGCCATCATCAACCAGTCCTCTACCGCGGCCTGGATGAGCGCCGGCTACTACGGTGTGGCCAAGCTGGCCCTGAACGGCATCACCCAGTCGCTGGCGCAGGAACTGGGGCCACTCAATATCCGCATCAACGCCATCGCGCCGGGTCCCACCGACACCGGGGCCCTGCAGAAGACCGCCGGCGACTTTGTCCAGCACATGCTGCAGACCATGCCGCTGAAGCGCCTGGGCACGGTAGAGGACATGGCCGACGCCGCCCTGTTCCTGCTCTCGGACCAGGCGAGCTGGATTACCGGCCACATCCTCAATGTGGACGGCGGCCAGTTGATGCGTCCCTGAACGGGGCGCGGCGCTGTCTCGCAGCAGCAACAGGACAGGCGAAGGAGAGGCCATGCAGGCTGAAATCGCGCGCAGGACAATTGCCGTTCCGGTCGAGGTTCTCGCCGGCGAGGGCCTGCCGGAGCTGACGGTCGCCTGCCGCCTGGTACTGCCGCCGCCCGCCGCGCTGGCAGACACACCGAGGGTGTTGTTCTGCCTGCCCGGCGGGGGCATGACCAGCGCCTATTTCGACCTCGATGCCGAGGGCGACCGCAGTTACAGCTTCGCCGAGGCGATGGCGCGACGGGGCCACGTCGTGGTGCTCATCGACCACCTCGGCCTCGGGGCGAGCAGCCAGCCCGAGGACGGCTTTCTCCTCCATCCGGGTGTACTCGCCGCCGCCACCGCGGAAGTGGTCGACACACTCTCGGCCGCATTGCGCGCGGGGGAAGTCGAGGGCTATCCGCCCCTGGGGGATTTTCTCGCGATCGGTGTGGGGCACTCCATGGGCGGCATGCTCACCGCGCTCACCCAGGGCCGCTTCCGTCCCTACCACGGCATCGTCATTCTCGGTGCGGGTCCCTACGGTCTCTACGACTACCTCGATGACACGCTCAAGGCCCTGGCGGGTGATCCGCAGCGGGCCAACAGCGAGCTGGCAGGCATTCTCAAAGCCGGCAGCGATGAGGCCTACTGGAATCTCCCCGCGTCCCCGCAATCGAAACAGATGTTTCGCGGTGGCGACCGCCGCGGCGCGAGTGCGCTGCGCGAGGTGCGCTGCCACCTGCTGGCGGTCGCCGGTATGTTCAGTATGATCCCCGGTTCCTGGGGGCCGGAGTGCGCGAGCATCGACGTTCCGGTATTTATAGTCTTCGGCGACGAGGACATCTGCGACAACCCCTACGCGGTGCCCGCCTGGTTCAGCGCTTCGCCCCACGTGAGCCTTGCACTGCTGCCGCAAACCGGCCACACCCATTTCATCTTCCCGTCGCGGGAAACGCTCTGGCGACGGGTAGACGCCTGGTTGGGCACGGTACCCGGGTGAAAGCGCGCGGGCGAAAACCCGCGGCGGGAGATCCAGCATGAAAGTACTGATTGTCGGCGGTACCGGCCTCACAGGGGCCCACGCCGCGCTCTACCTGCGCGATGCCGGCCATGAGGTCACCCTCATGTCGCGTTCGACCCCGGCTGTGGATTCACCGCTGGCGGGCTTTGCCCACCGGGCGGCGGACTACGTTGCCGACGAATTGGGCGCAGACGGACTGGGAGGCTTCGACGCCCTGGTGTTCTGCGCCGGCCTCGACATCCGCGGCGTGCCGCCCGGGGCGGACGCGGAGGCGCTCTACCACGCGGCCAATACCCTGGCCATACCGCGCTTTTTCGCCGCGGCCAAAGCCGCCGGCATCCGCCGCGCCGTGTTGGTGGGCAGCTTCTACCCGCACATTGTCCCGCACAGGATCGAGACTGACGCCTATGTGCGCTCACGCTACCTCTCAAGGGAGGGTGCGCTGGCGCTCAGCGACGAAAATTTCAGCGCCTGCTGCCTCGATGCGCCCTTCATCATCGGTCATGTCCCCGGCCTGCCGGTCGGGCACCTCGCCGCCCTGGCCCTGTTCGGCGCGGGGCAACTCGGGGGAGTGCCGAAACTTGCACCCGACGGCGGCATGAATTTCATCGCCTCCGCGTCGATGTCGGAAGCCATCGCCGGTGCCCTGGTGCGCGGCGTCGCCGGCCGGGCCTATCTCGTCGGCGACGAGAACCTGAGCTGGAAAGCCTGCCTGGAACTGTTCTGCGCCGCCGCCGGCAACCCGCAGGAGTTGCCGGTGAGCGGCGACGAACACCCCCTGCTGCCCGACGCCATCCTGTTCGCCGGGCGCAACGCCACCGTCTACTACGAGCCGGACAACGGCGAGCTGGGCTACAGCCGCGGCCGGGTGCAGGAGGCAGTGCAGGAAGTGGTGGACGCGGCGCTGGGTGCGGCGCCGGCGTTCAGCTAGTTTCGTCGCCGCCGGCGATCGGCGACAGGGCCTCGAGATCCGGCAGGGTTTCACCGCGCTCGAGGGCGATGCCGGCGAGCAGGGTTTTCAGGGTTTTCAGCCACAGGTGCGGGTCGTAGGCGATAAAGCTGTCGAGCACCTGGCGTACCGCCTGCAGTTCACTGGCATCGCGTTTTTTCAGGGTCTGCACGAAATCGTCCTGCCAGGAGTCGCCGCGCTCCTCGGCGGCCTGCATGCCGGTAATACCCATCGCGCTGCCGAGCACGATCAGGCCGATCTCCCGGTGCAGCCGGAGGCCGTCCTCGAAGCTGAAGCCGTGGCTGGCCATGGCTTGCAGGAACTGCTCCAGGACATCGATTTCACTGTGCGGCTGGAGATTGCCGTTGAGCAGTTCGACCAGCAGTCCCGGCTCGGCGCGGAACAGCTCGAACAGGTTGCCGGCGTAGTGAATGGCGATCTCCGCCCAGTGCTCCCCGGCGCCCTGGCCCAGCTGGCGCTGCAGCATCAGGTGCATGACTGCGACGCGCATCAGTTCGTCGCGGCTGCCGACATGGCGGTAGAGGGTCACCACGTTGACCTCCAGCGCCGCGGCGAGGGCCTTCATGTTGAGCTCCTTGAGCCCCAGTTCGATCGCAGTTTCGATGATGCGCAGCATGGTCAGGCTGCGCGGCCGGCCGACTGTTCGCTCCGTCTTGCTCATGGGTGGGCGGGTGTTACAGCTGACAAGGTCTTGCTCATTGCGGGTGCTCTCGACTTGGATGATTACCTTAAACCAATGTGTCGCGGGGAGTCCACGGCGGCGCCCCGGCAGGCCAGCGCACGTTACTCCGTTGGAATATTGACTTATGCAAGTCCTGGTTGCAATATTCCCGGAGCCTCGCCGGCAGCCCCGCCAAAACGCGCTGCCGAGGGCGCCGGACCGCCCTGCCAGCGGCTCCGCTGGGTGCACACGCTACGCATATAAATACCTTAAGGAGTAGCAGCGATGACCACCGATATCATGCCCAAGGTGCCTGAAAATACGCCCAGGCCGCCGCTCGTCGCGGGCCTGCCACTCATCGGCAGTACCCTGGCGATGGCGAAGGACCCGGCGCGCTTCCTCAAGGACTGCTACGACGCCTACGGCAGCAGCTACCGCGTGCGCGTATTCGGCAACGAACTCAGCGTGATTGCCGGCGCCGAGGCGGCCACCTTCATGGGCACCCGCGAGGGCAAGGAGTGCCTGCGCTCCAAAGAGGTCTGGCAGCCCCAGGTGGAAGAGTTCAACGCGACGAAAATTCTTACCGGAGAGGACGGCGAGAACCACGCCCGCCTGCGCGACGTGATGAAGCGCGGCTTTTCCAAGGAGACGATCAGCGGCCGCTACCAGAACATGCTGGATATCACCCGCGACGCCCTGCTGCGCGACTGGCAGGTGGGCGAGCAGGTGCCGGTGGTGCAGGCCATGCAGTACCTGGTGATCGACCAGCTGGGCATTTCCATGACCGGCCAGGCGCCGCGGGAATACGTCAAGGACATCCGCACCACCATCCTCTACATCCTCAATGTGCTGGTCACCCGCCAGCGGCCGAAGTTCTTCCTGCAGATGCCCCGGTACAAGCGGGCCAAGGCGCGCATGATCGAACTCGGTGAAAAGATGGTGGCCGATTACCGTGCACGTAGCACCCCGGTTGCCGAAGATGAACGCACCCTGATCGACGACATCATGGCCGCCCACGAGCGCGATCCCGAGCTGATCCCGGAACAGGACCTGCCGATGCTGATGGCGGCCCCCTACGTGGCGGGGCTCGATACCGTCGCCAATACCACCGGCGCCATCGTCTACACCGTGCTCAAGGAGCCCGGTGTGCTGGAGCGGGTGCAGGCGGAGGTCGACGCGGTACTGTCCCGGCCCATCGACGAAAAGACCTTCATGAAAAGCATGCCCTCGCTGCACGGCGCCATCATGGAGACCATGCGCCTGTATCCCATCGCCGTCGCCCAGCTGCGGGTGGCGAACCGGGACTTCGTCTTCAACGGGACCCAGTTCAGGGAGGGCGAGATCATTTACGTCGGCACCGCGGTGCCGCACTTCCAGGAGGAGTTCTACCCGAACGCGGAGACCTTCGATATCGACCGCTACAGCCACGAGCGCAAGGAGCACATGCAGCCCGGCGCCTATTCGCCCTACGGCCGTGGCCCGCACACCTGTCTCGGCAAGAGCCTGTCGGATGTGCTGCTGGTGATGAGCATGGCGCAGCTGTTCTACCTCTTCGACCTGGAACTGCCGTCGCCCGATTACGTGCTGAAGACCAAGTCGGCGCCGACGCCGGGGCCGTCCATGGGCTTCAAGGTCAGGGTGCAGGGCCGCCGGCACTGAGCGGCGCCCTGGCGCAAAAAAGCCCCGGTCCTGCGACCGGGGCTTTTGCGTTGCGCCGCTGGCGGGACCCTAGTAGGTATAGCTCAGGTCGACGCCGAAGGAGCGCGCCTGTCCCCACATTACGCCCCTGGCCGAATGCGGGTATTCGCTGGTGGCGTTGACCACATACTCCTCGTCCAGCGCATTCTTGACCCACAGCGCCGCGGCGACTTCCCCGTGCAGCATATTGAAACCGGTCCAGCTCAGGCGCGCGTTAACCAGGTCGTAGGAAGGCCAGCTGGAATCGTTGGGCGGGGTTTCCACGTCGGCGACCCCGTTGCGGTCGTCCATGTAGCTGTAGCTCAGGTAGAGATCGGCCTCGCCCCAGCCGCCGGAGGCAATGGTCAAGTTCATGCCCAGGTTGTAGGAATGCTCTGGTGCCGAGGGCAGCTGGTAGCGGTCGGTGACGTCCTCGCCGGTCAGCGGATTGCGCACTTCCTCCATCTTGCCATTCAGGTAGGCGTAGCTCAGGTTGAAGCGCAGGTCCTGGGTGGCGAGGAAGATGGCGTCGATCTCCAGGCCATCGAGGGAGACTTCGCCGGCGTTGATGTACTTGGTATCGCCGATCGCGGTGCCCGGTATGACGAAGCTGGTGACGCGATCTTCGTAGTCGGTGAAAAAGACATTGGCGTTGAGGCGGGCGCGGGAGCCGAACAGTTCGCTCTTGACGCCGATTTCGTAAGTGCCGACGTTCTCGGGCTCGAAGCCATCGGCAAAGCCGACACCGAAGTCGCTGGTGGAGCCATCGGCGTCGGGGTCGCGGACGTTGAAGCCGCCCGCCACGTAGGCTTCGCTGTACTTGGCGTAGAGGTTGATGTCATCGTTGAACTGGTAGGTGGCGATCACTTCGATGGAGGTGTTGTCGTCCTTGCGCTTGCCGCTGCCTTCCCACCCCTCGAGGGCGTCGATGATTTTTATGCTGCCCAGGTATATGCCGGTGCGGCTGTAGCGGGAGGAACTGGCCCGGCGCTTGTCCTCGGAGTAGCGGACACCGGCGCTCAGGTTCAGGCGCTCGTCGAACATCTGCGGCCGGTAGTCCAGGCGCAGGTAGCTGGCCCAGCCCTCGGTGCTGGAGGTGGACTGGCGATCGATATAGGTGGCCACGGTGGCGCCGTTCAGGCCCGAGGCCGGGTCGATCACGGTGCCATCGAACTGGTGGCGCCAGGGCGATTCACTCTCCGATACGTCCTCCTCGAAATACACCGCGCCCCACAGCAGCCGGGCCCTGTCATCGAGAAGGTCGAGGTTGAACTGCAACTCGTGGGAGGTCTGCTCCTGGTCGACGCTGAAGCGGCCGAGCGGGAACTCCTCGCCGTCGGGCGCGGTAAAGGCGATGGTCGCCAGGGAAAACTGCGCGCCGCCACCGAGGTCGACGTAGCTCGCGTTATCCATTTCCCGGTGGCCGAAGATGTACTTCAGCTCTGAACTGTCGGTACTCCAGGTGAGTACGGCGGTGTGCCCGGTGATATCGCTCCAGGACTTCTGGTTCGGGTCCTTGGAGCGCAGCTTGTCGAGGCGCTTGCCGGTATAGCCCGGACCGGCTTCGACCGCCTGGATGAAAAACGGGTCGAGTGGCGTGGCGGGCGGTGTCGTGAGTTCGGGCGGGACAACGGACTGGTAGGTGCTGTTATAGAATTCCAGGTTGGCAAAATCGTAGCCGTAGTCGAAGGAGATGCTGTCGGAGACCTGCCAGGCCAGGTCGAGGCGGCCGGCGTCGGAGCCCATGTCGCCCCAGTCCTGCTTGCCCGTCGGGTTCTCGATGAAGCCGTCCTGGTCCTTGAACAGGCCGGTGGCCTTTACCGCGAGCTTGTCGGTGAGCGGCAGGTTGAGCATGGTGAAGCTGGCCAGGTCGCGGTCGCCGACGGTGAACTTCTGCTTGAACTCCAGCCGTTCTGTCGAGGGCCGGCGGGTTTCCATGATCAGGGCGCCGCCCACCGCGTTGCGGCCATACAGGGTGCCCTGGGGCCCCCTCAGCACCTCGATGCGCTGCAGGTCCGAGACCTCCATGGCGAGGCCGGTGTTGCGGGCGATGTACACCCCGTCCAGGTAAACCGCGACGGGGGAGTCGATGGTGACCTGCGAGTCCAGCACGCCGATACCGCGGATGAACAGGTTCAGCGAGGAGGCGTTGGTGACAAAGGGCGCCAGCTGGAAGTTGGGGATGCTCGACTGGATGTCCTCGATCCCGCTGATCCCCTGCTTCTCGATATCCTCGGCGCTGAAGGCGAAGACGGATACCGGCGCTTCCTGCAGTGACTCGACCCGGCGTTGCACGGTGACGATGACTTCCTCGAGTTGCAGCGAGCTGTCGGCCCGGGGCGCCGGTTCCTGCGCCAGGGCGCCGGCGGGAAGGGCGGCCGTTACCAGGGCGGCCAGGGACAACTGCGGCAAAGGCAAATTTCTGCGCGTGATCATGATGCTTACCTTCTAACTTATTATTGATATTCGCTGTGCGTCGCAACGCCAGGCTGCTCTTCAGGTATTGCGCCCAACCTCAGGCGGGCGGCACATCAGGGATATTCTTTCCGGTGGCACATCATCGCTCCTTGCGTTTGGCTGTATTTCAGTCGCTTCACTGCGTCATTGATCAGGTGGCCCTAGTGTATGGTTTTGGCTGTGCGGCTTCCCGTGTAAGGCATAATTCAAATGGACTACGGTCGGGGCGGAACGGCCCCGCGATACCAGATCGCCGAGGTCACTGCCCGCTCCTGAAGTGAGACCGGGTCCGGTGCTGCTATCCCCAGGGTCAGCGCATCGAAGGTCGTCCAGCGCGGGGTGGGGATCTCCAGCACGCGGACATAGTAGAACGCTTCCTGCTCTGCCGAGAATTCGGGGTCTTCCCAGAGGGTGAACAGTTCCGCGGCGCCGATGGTATTGGTGTAAGTGGCAGTGCTGGCGTCGACCGTGCTGCCGATTGCCGGCAACTTGCCGCTGGCGGGATCGATACTGCGCTCGCCGGCCCAGGCGACATCGTAGACCCGCTCCTGTGACTGCCCCGCGGCGTCGACCCAGCCCTTGATCACCTGGACCCGGTCGAGGTTCGCCCCCTGCGGGTCGCGGCTGGCGAATACCAGGAACTGCGGGGCGCCATCGCCGGCGGGCAGGTCCGCCCCCATCGGCACGCCGCGCTCGCGCGCCAGGCTGACCCACTCGGGTCGTTGCAGCAGGTCCGGGGGAAAGTCCCGGCCGGCGAAGAAGCGGACGCCGATCCGCGTTCCGGAGGTGGCGTAGGTTTCTTTCCTGCGCATTGCGTCGAACAGGGATTCACGGGTGTTTTCCTCGGCCCAGACCGCCGCCAGTCCCGCGGCACTCCACAGGCGGCCGCCGGGCATGGTCTCGGGAAAATAGGAGGCGGTGCGCATGCGCAGCCCGGCGCTGCCGTCGAGCAGGGGCAGCTTGCCGTGGTAGTTGTCCTCCTCGACCGGGGAACTGGCGTTGTGCCCGTCGGAGGAGCCGATGACGCCGAAGCGGTAGGGGTTGAAACCCTGCTGGTGGGAGAACTCGAGACCCAGGCGCAGGGCGTCGCGGATGTAACTGCCCGCGGGTTTTGACGTTTCCATGCTTTGCGACAGCGTGGTTTCGTAGAGTTCAAAACCGGCGAATTCATCCTGCGGTGAGAGCGCGGGATGGGTTTCGGAGGAGCCCTTCACCTGGAAGATCTCGCTGATGGGTTCGTTGAACATGCGCGTCTTCGCGTAGTCCGCGTCGAAGCTGGCGCCGTCGTAGGCGACGGCGTCGTACATCAGGCCATCGCTCACATTGCCGTTGTGGGGGATGGCCAGGACCTGCATGCCCTGTTGGCGCTGAGTCTCCAGCGTCCGCCACAGATCGCGCGGGTCCTCGGAGTCGATGGAACTGAAGGGGAGCCCTGGCACCTGTTCGCTGCGGTAGATCACGTTGCGGTGCAGGTTGCGGCCATTGGGCATGGAGGACCATTCGTAGCCGGCAAAGGTGGTGAACACGCCGGGTAGGTAATTGCGCCGGGCCGCCGCCACGGTGTCGGCCCAGGCGCTCCTGCCGATGGCCTGCGCTTGCTCGCTGACGACACTGCGCAGGTCGAAGTCCTTCAGCGAGCGGACCAGGAACCAGGTGACGCTGAGGCGGCTGTCCTCGAGCAGGCGCTGGCGCAGGCCGCGCTCCTTCAGCGGGAAATCCGGGTCCATGTGACGGATGACGCCGAGGTACTCGGAGTGGTCGGTCACCGCGGCGAAGTCCAGCGGGCGTTGCAGCCTGATGCCGTAGCCGGTGGCGTGGGGAATCTCGCCGCCGCGGGCGAAGCGGTAGGCATCGTCGGGGGTCGTCCTGACGCCCATGGTGTAGGCGTCGGTGGAGTAGCTGGTGTGGATATGCAGGTCGCCGAAAAACACCGTCCTGTCCTCGTTACTCGCGGTCGCAGGTTTGGTGGGGACGGGGCGCGCGGACCCGGGTGAGTAGAGGGGCTCCAGGCTCGGGTCGTCGACCGGGCCACAGGCGCCGAGCAGGCAGCAGAGCAATGGCAGTGTCTGGAGGTACTTCATGTTTTTATCCCAATGACGTTTGTACTGTCGTCGAAACCACTTATATTGCAGTTCAGCGCCCGCTGCCCGCGAAGGAGTGCGATTGTGGAAAAGCTGCTCTACCTGGTTTACCCGCCCGAGGGCCAGCCCCCTCAGGCTTTCGCCAGCCTCCTGAAGGAGACCGTCGCCCGCAGCCTGCTCGGCCGGCCGGGGCTCCACAGCTTGCGTATCTCGCTCGCCGACTCTGCGGTGGAAGCGGCCCGGGAACTGCGCATGCAAAGCAGTGCTGAACTGCCCGGGGCGCTGCTCTCGCTGTGGCTGGACACCTGCACGGCGCGCCAGCCGGTGGAACAGTGCCTGGGCGATCACGGGCTGGCGTTCCACGGCTACCTGGTGACGGAATCCGAGCCACTGCCCAACACGCTGCACCCCGCCGTCGACGGCGCGCGCACCTACGGCATGAACCAGGTGGCGATACTGCAAAAACCCGCGCGTCTCGGTTACCCGGACTGGCTCGAACTCTGGCAGGGGCAGCATACCCGGGTCGCCATCGAGACCCAGTCCACCTTCGCTTACCGGCAAAACGTGATCGTCCGCGCCCTGACCCCGTCGGCACCCGCGTACGATGCGATAGTGGAGGAGGGCTTCCCGCCTGAGGCGATGCGTTCGCGCATGGCCTTCTATGCCGCCGGCGACGACGCGTCGCTCCTGCAGGCCAACCTCGACCGGATGATGGAAAGTTGTGCCCGCTTCATCGATTTCGAGCGGATCGACGTCATTCCCATGTCGGAGTATGTGTTCCGCGGCTGAGTCTCGCCTCAGCCTGGCTGGCACGCGGCGCAGTGGTGCACATGCATGCCCGGGGTTCAGCCGCGCACCGGCCGGCTGGTGATTTCCCAGTTCGCCGGCAGTGGCGACTTCACCTCGAGCAGGCGCTCGTAGCCGGACGACTGGATGAGCCACTCGGAACCCCGCCTGAGATAGCGGTCCTGGTAGAGCGCCGAGCCCTGCCAGACCAGCTTCTCCTCCTCGTTGATAAAGAAATCCTGCAGGTACCACAGGCCGGTCGCGGTGTCGCCTGCGACCTCGATCTCCGGGTGGTGACCGTTGTGCACACCGTATTTGCGCACGGAAAAGGCCTGGCGGAAAAAGCCTTCGAGTTCCGGCCAGCCCGCGAAGCGGATGGCGTAGGAGGGGCTCTTGAAATCGATGATCGCATCGCTGCAGAAAACCGAGCGCAGCCCCGCGATATCCGCGGTGTCGAGAAAGCGGAAATAGCGCGCCTTGAGCTGCCTGATGTGTTCTATGGCCTGCAGATCCAGCATCCTGCCTCCCTCCCCGTTGCAACAGGGGTCTAATCGCGAATGAACTCGCCCGCGTACCATTCGAGCTGGGCGATCTTTTCCTCGAGCGGCTTGTCTTCTTCCAGCGCGTAGACGTCGCGAAAACCGATGATGACATCGGTGACGCCAATCGCCTCCAGTTGCTCGATGCCCTCCCGGCTGAAGGCGTCCTGGCCGGTGGTGTAGATACGGAACGGCCGGTCGGCGGTGCGGTATTCCTCGCGCAACTGGTTCAGTTGCGCAATGTAGGCAGCGAGGTCGTCGAGGCTCGCCCCCGCGCACATCCAGCCGTCCCCGACCCGCGCCGCGCGGCGCAGCGCGGGCTCCGCATGGCCGCCGATCAGCAGGGGCGTGGGCCGGGTCGGTGTCGGGCACATGCGGTTCGCGGGCATGCTGATCACGGGGCCTTCATGGCCGTAGTAGTCGCCGCTCTCGAGCCCGCGGAGAATCTCGATCTGCTCGTCGAAGCGCTGGCCGCGTTTTGCAAAGGGCACGCCGCAGACCGCGAAATCCTCTTCCCAGGGGCTGATGCCGATACCGAAATCGAGCCGGTTGCCGGACAGGACCTGGATGCTCTGCACCTGCTTGGCGACGACCGCCGCCTGGCGCACGGCGAGCTTGTAGACAAATGTGGCGAAGCGAATGGTTTCAGTGGCCGCCGCCATGTGGGCGATGGCGATAAGGCTCTCGATGAAGGGAATGTTCTCGAGGAATTCCCGGCTGCCATCGCTATTGTAGGGGTATCTGGAGCTGGCCTCCCTGGGGTAGCAGATGCTGTCCGGGATGGTCAGCCCGTGGTAACCCGCCGCCTCCGCGGCGCGGGCCAGAGGCAGGTAATGATCGGCTTCGCACATGCCGATCTGGTAACTGAATCGCATGCCTGCTCCTTATATTTATTGTCCCGGGGCTGCGGGTCTGCTCGCGCCAGCGGCATCCGGGCCGGCAATTTATTCTGTATTTCCTACGGCCGATGTTGAATACCCTATTCGGACTAAAGCGATTTTATAACTCTTTTTACCCTCTGCCTTACAATCGAACTCCCTGCCGGGCGTCACTGCACGCAGCGGCTTTCTGCACCAGGACGGCATCGCCATAACACTAAAAGAGGGAGTCCTGCCGGATGATCAGATACACTCGCAACACTTTGGGGCTGGCTATTTCCCTGGCAATCGGGGTGAGCGCAACTCCCGCGCTTGCCCAGCTGGAAGAAGTCATCGTTACCGCGCAAAAACGCGCCGAACCGCTGCAGTCGACGCCCCTGTCGGTCGCTGCTTACAGTGAGGACGCACTCGAGGCCCGCGGTATTTCCAGCCTCGCCGACCTCAGCGTCCAGTCGCCGAGCCTGCAGGCCTACGACTTTCCCACCACCACCAGTAATGTCTCGCTGTTCATCCGCGGTTTCGGCAACACCGACTCCCAGACCCTGACCATCGACAACCCGGTCGGCATCTACATCGATGGCGTCTATATCGCCCGCACCTCGGGGGCAACCATCGACGTCCTCGACCTGGAGCGGGTGGAAATCCTTCGCGGCCCCCAGGGCACGCTGTTCGGCCGCAACTCCTCAGCCGGCGCGGTGAACTTTATTTCCAAGCGGCCCGGCGACGAATTCGCCGGCAAGCTGGAAGTGGGCATGGGCGAATTCGGCGCCTGGGAGGCGGGGCTCACCCTCGACGTGCCGCTGACCTCCACCCTGCGCAGCAAGATCAGCTACGACAGCTCCGCGACCGACGGCTGGGTCGAGAACAAGGGGCCGAACGCGGTGCCCGGGCAGCCCGGCGAGGACTTCTACCAGCAGGACCAGGAGGGTTACCGGGTGGCCCTGGCCTGGGACCCGACCGATGCGCTGACCGTGGACTACAGCTACGATCACGCCGAGGTCAACAGCACGCCGCCCTACTACCAGACCGAGTCCCGCGACCGCCAGGAGGAGACCTCCCACCTGCTGCTCGGCGGCGCACCCTTTAAATACGTACTGCCCGAGTCGGACACCACCCTGTGGGGCCACAACCTGACGCTCAACTGGACGATCAGCGACAGCCTTGCCCTCAAGTCCATCACCAGCTACCGGGAGATGGAGGAGTACTCGATCCAGAACTGGTCTGACACCCTGTTCTTCGCTACCGCGGTGGACTGGTCCACCGAGGCGCTCAGCCAGGAGTTCCAGCTGCTCGGTGACGCCTTCGACGAGCGCCTGGAGTACATCCTCGGCTACTACTATTTCGAGGAAGACGGCGAGAAGACCGAGGAGTCCTGGACCAACGGCGTCACCTTCGCCCTCGACGCGCTCGCCGAACCGCTGGCTTCGACCTCGCTGCTGCTTGGCGGCAACAACCTCGGCGCCCGCACCTTCGATACCAACCTGAAGTCCCAGGCGGTGTTCGGCCAGGCGACCTATACCCCGGACATCCTCGATTCGCGGCTGGCGGTCACCGTCGGCCTGCGCTACACCGAAGACGAGCGCGAGGCGAGCAGGGGCGTCGACCCGGGCAACCCGAGCATTACTCACTTTCCCGGTGAAAACAGCCTCGACTACGATCACACCGACTACACCTTCGTCCTCGACTACGAACTCTCCGCTGACGCCAGCGTCTACTTCCGCACCGCCACCGGCTACCGCGCCGGGGGCTCCGGCGAACGCACCCTCGATTTCAGCCTGACCTTCGACCAGGAGGACAATGTCAGCTATGAACTGGGCCTGAAATCCGAGTGGCTGGATCACCGCCTGCGCGTGAACGCCGCCCTGTTCACCACTGACTACGACGACCTGGTGGTGCTAATCGAGGGGATGCCGCCGGACTACGCCTCCTACGTGGAAAACTTCAACGCCGGTGAAGCCCGGGTCGACGGCCTCGAACTGGATGTGGTGGGGCAGATTGGCGAGGCGACCACCCTGACCTTCAACTACACCTGGCTGGACACGGAACTCAGCGACGTCGTCGTGTCCGAGAACAGCATCCTGCTCTCCGGCCCGCCCTTCAGCCCGGTGGACGAGCGCGGCCAGGATATTTCCGATTCCACCTACCTGCCGCTGGCGCCGGACAGCGCCTATTCGCTCTCCCTCGATCATTCCTTCATGTTGTCCGGTGGGGCCAGCCTCGACCTGAACCTGAACTACGTCTGGCGCGACGAGGTCTACCTGACCGGCACCACCGACATCACCGCGCCCAAGCTCGGCCTGCTCGGTGCGCGCCTCGCGCTGAGCGACTGGGAAGTGGGTGGCATGCCGCTGACCGTCGCCGTGTGGGGTCGCAACCTCACCGACGAGGACAAGTACGTCTACACGCTCTCCAGCCTGGGTTACCAGTTCGCCACGCCGCGCACCTACGGCCTGGACCTGAAACTGGAGTTTTGACGCTGCACCGCCGTTGTCGGAGACTGTCACTGCGCTGCCAGGCTGACCCACGGCGGACAGCGGCGATGAATATTCGATAAACACAATTGAGGTACGCATGAGCAACAAGGAACGCCGTGAACTCGGTTTCAAAACCATCCAGGACGTCTACGCGGGTGACGTGATCTGCCCGCCCGAGGGCTACACCTTCAGCGACATCATGCTGGAGCAGTTGTTCGCGGAGATCTGGACCCGCGACACCCTGGCCATGCGCGACAAACGCCTGCTGCTCCTCGGCATCATTGCCGAGAAGGGCGAGCGGGATACTTTCAAGACCCAGGTGAAAGCCTCGCTCAAGCGCGGCGAGATGAACGCCGATGAAGCCAGGGAGCTGTTGCTGTTCATCGCCCAGTACTGTGGCTACCCGCGGGCGGCGGCGATGCTGATGCCACTGGAAGAGGCGATCGCCGAGGCGGCCGCCACGAGCGGGGAGGCTGCGGAATAGGGTGTTTTCCGCGCTGCGGGCCGCTTGCCGGCCCTGTGGCCGCGAGTCCCGCTCAGGATATATCGGGAACGAACAGGTCCATGCCCACGGGGCAGTGGACGCAGCCCTCGTCCCAGAAGGCCCGCGCGCTGGCGATCAGGCCTGCTTCGTTCAGCACGAAATGATCGGTGACCTGCAGGTCCAGTCCCTTGTTTTCCGCCGGAACCCGCACCTGCATGGTGAAGTGGAGGATGCCCTCGTTGGCACAGGCGATGATTTCCCGCGGCACCGCCTGCAATTCACGCGCCTGGCCCTGGTGGGCGAAATCCCAGAACGCCGCCACTCCCTCGTGGCCGGCGAAGGTCGGGCCGCCGACAGGATCGGTCCACTGCGCATCGGCGGCGAACAGTGACAGTAGCAATGCCTTGTCGTTGTTGTTCCATGCGTGGATATAGCGCTCGATCACTTCGCGCACTGTGGCTGGTGTCACATCCATCTGCCTTGCTTCCTTTGCCTGTTGAGCTGTTGATCCGGCCTACTCGCCGGTGAGCGCTGGCGCCGGCGGCAGCAGCGGCGGCGCCTTGCCGTTGGCCGGCGCCTGGGCCCCGGGTGGGCCGGTGTCCACGTCGATCCAGCCGCGCCGCATCAATTCCATCTTCAGCATCAGCTTGAGCATGTGCCAGGCGGTTTTCACCTGGTCCCAGAAGGGTTCCTCGTAGCGTGCCTGGGCGCGGAAAAAGTGCTGCAGCTGCACGATCTGTGCATCGCTGAGTTCCGGGAAGGCCGGCATGCCGACGCTTTCCAGGGCGCCGTCGCGCACGATCGCGGAGAGGGCGTCGAAGGACAGTGGGATCGGCGAGGCCCGCAGGTCGGGGGCGAAACCACCGGCGACGGCGCTGACACCGTGGCAGATGGTGCATTGCAGATAGACGTCCCTGCCCTTGAGGGCCAGTTCCGGGTCCACCTCGAACTCCGGCGCCATCAGCGGCTCGACCACGCTTTTCGGTGGTGAGGGCGGCATCTCCGCGGCGCCGTCCAGCACGTAGGTGAGCACCCGCCGCGGGTGGTGGCGACCGACCCAGCCGTGTTGCGCGGACAGTGAGCCAAGCAGGATCTGCCCGCCGGACCAGCCGGCGAGCACGGTGATGTACTGCTTGCCGTCGACCTCGTAACTGATCGGCGCCGAGACGCTGCCCACGCCCATGAAGCTGCGCCACAGGGCCTCGCCGCTGCGCGCGTCGTGGGCGATGAACTCGCCGTCGGCCTGGGCCTGGAATACCAGGTCGCCGGCGGTGGCTAGGGTGCCGCCGTTGTGCGAGCCGGTTTTCTCCACCCGCCAGACTTCCTCCTGCGCCACCGGGTCCCAGGCCAGCAGACTGCTGGATGCGGCGGACTTGGGCACGTCGGTAAAGGGCTGGTCGAGGCCGCTGAAGTCGACATCGGTGTAGTCCCAGGTTTCCGGAACCCGCTTGCCCTGGTTGTAGTAGCCGGCCATGCGGATGGCCGGGATGTAGGTCAGCCCGGTGCGCGGCGAAAACGACATCGGCTGCCAGTTGTGGGCGCCGCCGGAGCCGGGGAAGGTGAGGGCCTCGCCGTCCTCGTAGCGCACGCCGGGATTCTCCACCGGCCGCCCGGTCGCCATGTCGATATGGCTGGCCCAGGTCACCTTGTCGAATTTTTCCGCCGAGAGCAGTTTGCCCGTGGCGCGGTCGATGACGTAGAAAAAGCCGTTTTTCGGCGCGTGCATCAGCACGTCGCGCGGCTTGCCGTCGATCTCGAGGGTGGCCAGGGTGATGTCCATCGTCGAGTTGAAGTCCCAGCTTTCGCCGGGGTTGGTCTGGTAGTGCCAGACGTACTCGCCGGTGTCGGCGTCGAGCGCCACGACCGAGCAGAGGAAGAGGTTGTCGCCGCCCCCCGGCGAACGCAGCTGGTGATTCCAGGGCGCGCCGTTGCCGGTGCCGATGTAGACCCGGTTGTACTTCGGGTCGTAGGTCATGGCGTTCCAGGCGGTGCCGCCGCCACCGAAGCGCCACCACTCGCCGGTCCAGGTCTTTGCCGCCATCTCCATGGCCGCGTTCTCGAAGCCGTCGGCGGGGTTGCCGGGCACGATGTACCAGCGCCAGGCCTGCTCGCCGCTCTCGGCGTCGTAGGCGGTGACATAGGCGCGCACGTGGCCGAAGTCGGCGCCGCCGTGGCCGATGATGATCTTGCCGTTGAAGGCGCGCGGTGCACCGGTGATGTAGCGGTTGTCGCCGGGCGTGGTGGTGAGCGTCTCCCAGACCAGCTCGCCGGTTTTGGCGTCGAGCGCGAACAGGCGGCCGTCCTGCACGCCGCTGTAGATTTTCCCTTTCCAGAAAGTCAGGCCGCGGCTGCCCCAGGCCATGCGCATTTTTTTGCCGTCGACTTTCGGGTCGTACTTCCACAGCAGCTTGCCACTGCGCACGTCGACCGCGTGCACGATGCTGTAGCCGGCGGCGAAGTAGATGACGCCGTCGACCTCGATGGGCACCGTAGCCATATTCCACAGCCCGTCTATTTCCAGCGACCAGGCCAGCCCGAGCCGGTCGACGTTGCCTGCGTTGACCTGCTCGAGGGGGCTGTAGTGCTGCTCGCTGAAGGTGCGGCCGTAGGCGGGCCAGTGGCTGCCGTTGGACTCGTCCGCGAGCAGCGCGTTGTCGACGCTGACCGCATGGCTTGTGGCACAAGTGAAGCTACACGTCAGGCCCAGCAGGAAAGCCCTGAGACCCCTGTTCGCACGCGACGCCGAAAGGCGCGCGGCCCGGTTTACTACTTTCATTCTTATTGTTCTCCATGGCCCGCGAATGCTTGCGCGGGAAGGCTGTGCACTGGTCGAACTGACCGGCGCGCACAGGAAAAAACATTGCGTGCAAATGGTAATTGATAGCGAGGGAAAGTCAACGCGCGGCACTTGCGAGTCAGGCACGCGGGCCCCGGGCGAAGAGGCGGCTGGCGAGTTCGCCATGACTGGGGTCCTGCGGCACCTCGGAGGAATCAGTGAGCGTGTAGGGCCGCTGGGTGTGCAGGTCATAGGTGACCAGGCGTTTGCTGAAGCGCCAGCGGCCGTCCTCGCAGCGGCGGTAGTGATCGAGGTAGCGCACGCAGAGGAAGTCCTCGATCCAGCCGTCCTCGCCGTCGGGCAGGATGTGGTAGGCCAGGGCGTAGACCTCGCCTTCGCCCCTGTCGCCGTCGACGGAGATCAGGTGGTTGCAGACGTGGTGGCCGCTGTAGCGCATGAAGGTAAAGGCGTTCTCGAGAAAGTCGACGAAACCCTCGGCGCTACCGTCGAAGTCGTGGCCGTGGGTATCCGTGGCATCCTCGGTGTAGAGGGTGCGCAGCAGCTGCGAATCCTTGCGATCGACTCCGCGGCTGTAGAGCAGTGCCAGCTCGCGGATCTGTTCTTTGGCCAGCAGTTGGTGGAGTTCCTGTGGCAGGCTCTGCATGTTTCCCCTCCCTGTTTGCCGCGCCGCCCTCAGCCGGCGGTAATCCCGTTGTCGACGGCAAAAGAGGCGCCGTGAATAGCGCGCGCCGCATCGCTGGCGAGATAGACGATCATTGCCGCCACGTCCTCGACGGCGATCGAGCCGCGCAGGGCGGTGTAGCGCTGGATCAGCGCGGGGTCGGCGTCCTGCAGTGTCCAGAAGCTCGCGGCGAGGGCGGTGTCCATGCCGCCCGGGGCGACGGCGTTGATGCGCACCGGCTGGTTCATGTATTCCATCGCGAGGGCCCTGGTCAGGTTGGTGAGCCCGGCCTTGCTGGCGCAGTAGGCGGCGGTATAGGCCTGGCCCTGGGCGGCGGCGCAGGAGGTGACGTTGACCACAGCGCCGTGGGTTTCCAGCAGGTGGGGGATCGCCGCCCGGAACAGGCGGAAGGGGGCGCCGAGGTTGACCGCCATGGTCTTTTCCCACTGGGCGTCGCTCATCTCCGCGGCGTGGCAGGCGACGAGGATCGCGGCGACGCAGCACAGCGCGTCGAGGCGGCCGAAGTGTTCCACGGCAGCGCTGACGGCGCGCTGGCAGTTGTCGCTGTCAGCGAGGTCCGCAGCGTGGACCAGCGCCTCGCCGCTCATCTCGCTGATCGCCCTGTGGGTGTCGGCGAGGCCGTCGGCGTCGATATCGACCAGGCACACGCGGGCGCCCGCGCCGGCCAGTTGTAGCGCTGTCGCGCGACCGAGGCCGGCCGCCGCGCCGGTGACCAGGGCCACCTTGCCTGTCATTGAAACCGCTGTGTCCATGAGGCTGCTCCCTTGTTTTTGCTTATTGATTTTCGGGTTCGGGTTCGGTTGCGGGGGCAAGCCGCGCCGGCGTATCAGCTCGCCGCGGGGGTATCTGCCCCGTTCTCGCTCTCCAGCTCCCGGGGGTGAATCTCGTAGCTGCCGAACAATTTATCGTAAAGCAGGGTAATGGTCGCGTAGTTGCCGTGGCGCATGTCCAGGTGGTGGGCGTCGTGCTTCATGGCAATCCAGTTGAGCAGCCGGAAGGGGAATTGGTCGAGATCGAAACGGCAGTGGTTGAAGGTGTTCAGGTGCACGTAGATCAGGCTGGACACGACGATGCTGGCGATGCTGAAGGGCGCCATGCCGAGCAGGCCGAGAAATACGATGGTCAGGTAGTAGAGGCCGATGCCGATCAGCACTTCCATCGGGTGCAGCAGGTGGGAGTCGATGCTGCTGACCCGGCTGCGCGCCTGGTGATGTACCGCGTGAACCTGGCGCAGGTAGCCCTTGCCGTGGAAGTAGAAGCGGTGGGTCACGTAGTAGAAGAGGTCGTAGACCATGAGGATCAGGAACACGTCCAGGGCGACGCGCCACAGCGGTTGCGGCGCCATGGTCACCAGGAAGGGCAGGATGGCGACATGGCTGAACAGGTAAGTCGCCATGCCGACCCGCTGCGCCGGCTTGACCCGCGGGCTGTAGAGAGGCGCGCGCTGGGTCAGCTTGCGCTCGTTCTCCGCATGGTCCATTGCCCGGCTGCGTTTCAGGGCCGGAATCTGCAGGACCAGGAACTTGAGAACCCCGCCGGCGATGAAGATCGCGGCGAGCGTGATCAGGCTGGCCTGCCAGTCGTAATGAAGTGCCATCGTTTGCCCTTGCCGGTTGTTTTTAGAATCAGGCGTTGATATCGTAAGTAAGAATTGTCTTATGGTCAATAATAATTGATTAAATGCCCCGGCGCCCATGGAGACCCGCATGCCCGAGATCACTGCCCTTGCATCCCTGCCGCGGCATGACCATGTCAGCGATGTGATCGTCTGCGGCTTTGGCGGTGCGGGCACCTGCGCGGCGCTGGAAGCCCACGCGGCGGGGGCGGAAGTCACGCTACTGGAGCGTTTCAGCGGCGGTGGCGGCTCGACCATGCTCTCCGCCTGCGAGATGTACCTCGGCGGCAGCGGCGGCACCCGCCTGCAGCGCGACCTCGGCATCGAGGACAGCTCGCAGAACATGCGCGACTACCTGAAGACCTGCTTCGGCGAGTTCGCCGACGACGCGCGCATCGCGGCGTTTGTCGACGGCGCGGCGGAACACTTCGACTGGCTGGAGGCCCAGGGTATTCCCTACCGGCGCAGCCTGTTCGAGGGTCGCGACGTGGTGGCGCTCACCGGCGATTCCCTGCAGTACACCGGCAACGAGCGCGCCTGGCCGTTCCTCGAGATCGCCCGGCCGGTGCCGCGCGGCCACCTGCCCGAGGAAGCCGGACACGAGGGCGGCCAGGTGGTTATGAACGCGCTGATGGGCAAGGTGCGCGAATCAGGTATCGACCTGCGCTGCGACACCCGGGTCGTGTCCCTGATCCAGGCGGAGGGGGGACGCATCTGCGGCGTCGTGGTCAAGGCGGACAACCACCTGCAGTACCTGCTCGCCCGGCGCGGTGTCATTCTCACCATGGGCGGCTTCATCATGAACGAGCGCATGACCGAACGGCACATTCCCCAGCTCGCGGCGATTTGCACCCGCCACGGCAACCCCGGCGACCGCGGTGAGGGCATCCTGCTCGGTGTGGCCGCCGGCGGCAACGCGATTCACATGGGCCAGGCCTTTGTCGGCGTCGCCCACTACCCGCCGGCGCAGCTGACCTACGGCATCTTCGTCAACCGCCAGGGCCAGCGCTTCATTAACGAGGACGTCTACCTCTCCCGCCTCGGTGACGCGGTCGCCCGCCAGGACGGCATGCGCGCCTACATGTTCATCGACGACGCCCACTTCGCCCGGCCCGCCTACCATGAGCGGGCGGAGATCGTCGCCGTCGGCGAGACCGTCGAAGAAGTCGAGCGCGACGCCGGGCTGCCACCGAACGCCCTGCAGGACACCGTTGCCTACTACAACCGGCACGCGGAGCAGGGCGAGGACCCGCTGTTCCACAAGGCCCCGGAGTGGCTCACGCCCCTGCGCGAAGGGCCCTTCGCCCTGGTCGACTACAGCCTGGCGACCCTGCAGCCGGCCTGTTTCACCCTCGGCGGGCTGGAAACCCTGCCCGGCGGCGAGGTGCTGACGCCGGAGGGGGAGCGCATTCCGGGACTCTACGCCGCCGGTCGCACCGCCTGCGGCATCCCGCGGACCGGGGCCGGTTACGCCAGCGGCATGTCGGTGGCCGATGCCACGCTGTTCGGGCGCAGGGCGGGGCGCCAGGCTGCGGCGGCGCAGCCGATGGACCTGCCGGAATAGGCTTGCGCGCCGCGCGGCGGCTCAGGAGAAGGTGGCCAGGCTTTTCAGGATCAGGCTGACCAGCATCGACTGCTGGGTCACGCCGGTCTTGGAGAAGATCGAGCGCAGCTGTGCCCGGGCGGTGTTGCGGGCGATGCCGAGGCTGGCGGCGCTCTGGTCGAGGCTCTGGCCCTCGGCCAGGTTCTTGGCCAGCAGGGCCTCGGCCCGGGTCAGGCCGTAGAGGGACATCAGCATCTTGATGTCGATTTCGTATTTCTTTTCCGGGTCGCTGATGAACACCATCAGGTGCGGCGTGCGCGCCGACTCGACGGTCTTGTCGATGGCGATGGGCTTGATCAGCAGTTCGTAGGGCGCCCGGCCCGACTGGCGGTCCACCGCCATGGCGTAGACCGGCGACTGCGCCTGCTTGCGATTGGCCGCAATGACCTCCTGGATGTAGCCGTTCAGGCGGTCCCGGTTGGCGCTGCTGACCAGGTGAATCTGTTCGTTGACGATGCCGATGCCGTCCTTGTCGCGGACGAACTCGTTGGCGGCGTAGTTGCAGTTGACCACCTTGCCGCGCTCGTCGAGGGTGATGGTGCCGATGGAGCGGCCGGAAATCGTCTTGGCGAAGAGCTTGCGCTCGAGATCCATCTGCACCAGCTGCACGCCGCTGGCGACGGCGCGCTGGATGTGCGAGGCGAGATCGGCAAAGAAGGCCTTCTCCTCCGCATTGAAGTTGGGCATGTCCTTCGAGCGGGCCAGGCGCACGCTGAAGCGCTGCCCGCTGGCGCCGCGCAGGTCCGCGCCCATCATGTGGTAGATGTTGATGGGCTCCATGCAGATGCGGTACAGGTCGGTAGATTCCAGGGTGGCGTAGGAGGTGAGTTCGTCGAGGGTCTTCACCTCGCCCCAGGGCAGGTTCACCATCAGGTTGGAGGTGTAGTACTGGTCGGTGTAGGGGTTGCTGTGGTCGTCGATGAAGGTTTTCTGCAGCAGGTCGTTGGAGACGAACAGCAGGCCGCCGTCGTCGCCGAGGGGTTCCCTCAGGGTCATCGAGGCAAAATTGCATTCGAGCACCTCCCGCAGCATTTCCAGGAAATTACTGTAAGGGTCCTCTTCGATGTGCCCGCCGTAGAGATGTCCCAGAAGCTTGCTGAATTCCGGGAGAGTCAAACCCGCTTTCATAATTATGTACAGCTGATCTCGGGGTGATTGGCGGGCCCATTCTAGCCCGTTCTGGCGCGGCGGGGCCAGCGCCGCTTCAAAGCTGCCTGGATAGGGCGATGGCGACGTCCTCGATCAGGTCTTCCTGGCCGCCGACGGTCTTGCGCCGGGCCATTTCCAGCAGGATTTCGTGGGAGGGCACGCCGTACTTTTTCTCCGCGCGCTTGGCGAAGAGCAGGAAGGAGGAGTAGGCGCCGGCGTAGCCGAGCACCAGCGCGTCGCGGCTCACCCGCACCGGTTCGTCCATGATCGGCAGCACGGCGGTCTCCGCCGCGTCCATCAGCCTGAAGATATCGACCCCGGTGACCGCGCCCATGCGGTCGAGCACCGCCGCCATCACTTCCAGCGGGGTGTTGCCGGCGCCGGCGCCGAGCCCCGCCGCGGAGCCGTCGATGCGCAGGGCGCCGGCCTCCAGCGCCGCCAGCGAGTTGGCCACGCCCATGGCCATGTTGTGGTGGCCGTGGAAGCCGACCTCGGTCTCCGGTTTCAGCTCCGCGCGCAGCAGGGCGATCCGCGCGCTGACATCGTCCGGCAGCATGTAGCCGGCGGAGTCGGTGCAGTAGATGCAGTTGGCGCCGTAGGATTCCATCAGCTTCGCCTGCTCGAGCAGCTGCGCGGGCTCGATCATGTGCGCCATCATCAAAAAGCCCACCGTATCCAGGCCCATCTCCCGGGACAGGTTGATGTGCTGGCGGGAGACATTGGCCTCGGTGCAGTGGGTGGCCACGCGAATGGTGCTGGCGCCGCAATCCGCGGCCATGCGCAGGTGGTCGACGGTGCCGATGCCGGGCAGCAGCAGGGCGGATATTTGCGCCTGCTTGACCGCGCTGCTCACCGCGCACAGATACTCCTCGTCGCTGGCGGCGGGAAAGCCGTAGTTGACCGAGGCGCCGCCGAGGCCGTCGCCATGGGTGACCTCGATCAGCGGCACACCGGCGGCATCGAGGGCCGTGGCGATGGACACCATCTGCTCGACAGTGATCTTGTGCTGCTTCGGGTGCATGCCGTCGCGAAGGCACATGTCGTGGAGTACTACTTGCTTGCCTGCCAGGTCCATAATCAGTTCGCTCGTCGTTTCTTCGCAGCGAAAGTTGCTGCGAATGTTGCTACGAATGGTAGTGCGCCAGGGCGCCCGCCGGTTTCAGCCCGCGGCGCGCTGCTGGGCGATCATCTCGGCGGTGCGCAGCCCGGCCGCGGTCATGATGTCCAGGTTGCCGGAGTACTTCGGCAGGAAGTCGCCGAGGCCCTCCACCTCCACCGAGATGGTGACGCGATTGCCGTCGAAGATCGGCGCGTTGAGCATGCGGTAGCCCGGCACGTATTTCTGCACTTCCCCGATCATGTCGCGGAAGGACTGCGTGATCGCCTCCCGGTCCGGTTCGCTCTCGGTGAGGCAGTGCACGGTGTCGCGCATGATCAGCGGCGGCTCGGCGGGGTTGATGATGATGATCGCCTTGCCTTTGGCCGCGCCGCCGATCTGTTCCACCGCGGCGGAAGTGGTGCGGGTGAACTCGTCGATGTTGTCGCGGGTGCCCATGCCGACCGATTGCGAGGCGACGGTGGCGACGATCTCCCCATAGCTGACCGGCTGCACGCGGCTCACCGCGGCGACCAGCGGGATGGTGGCCTGGCCGCCGCAGGTGACCATGTTGACGTTGGACTCGACACCCTGTTCGAGCAGCGCGTGCAGGTTGACCGGCGGGATGCAGTAGGGCCCGATCGCGGCGGGGGTGAGGTCGATCATGGTCACGCCGGCGGCGGTGAGCTTGTCGGAGTTCTCCCGGTGCACGTAGGCCGAGGTGGCATCGAAGGCGAAGGCGATGCGGTCCTCCGCGACGTGGGGCAGCAGGCCGTCGACTCCTTCGGTGGTCACCTTGAGGCCCATCTCCCGGGCGCGCTGGATGCCGGGGGAATCCTCGATGCCGACCATCCACACCGGTTCTATCCACTCGCTGCGCAGGGCCTTCATCAGCAGGTCGGTGCCGATATTGCCGGGGCCGATGATGGCGGCCCTGGCTTTCCGGGGAAGGGCTTTGTCTGTCATGGTCGGGACTTCTTCACGTGGTGGTCAATGGATGAAACTGCAGTGGACGGAACAGGTCTCGATGCCCGCGCCGGACATCTCCAGGCGGATGCTGTCGCCGGCAAGCACCGGCTCCAGCGGCACCAGGGAGCCGGACAGGATGACCTCACCGGCGAGGAAGGGGATGTCGAACTCGCCGAGGGTGTTGGCCAGCCAGGCGACGGCGGTCAGCGGGTTGCCCTGTACCGCGGCGCCCCTGCCGGAGCTGATCTCGACGCCGTTCTTGAACACGCGGATTTCCAGCGCGGCGAGATCGATGCCGCGGGGGTCGATCTCGGTGTCCCCCAGCACGAAAACGCCGCAGGAGGCGTTGTCGGCAATGGTGTCCTCGATGCGGATCTTCCAGGCGTTGATACGCGAGTCGACGATCTCGAAGCAGGGCAGGATGCACTCGGTAGCGGCCAGCACGTCCGCCTCGCTAACGCCGGGGCCGCGCAGGTCCGCCTTCAGGCGGAAGGCGATCTCGCCCTCGGCGCGGGGCTGGATCAGGTTGCCGGCGACCGGGATCTGCGCGCCGTTGGCGTAGGCCATGCGGTCGGTAAGGAAACCGAAGTCCGGCTGGAACACGCCGAGCATGTCCTGCACCGCGGCGGAGGTGACGCCGATCTTCTTGCCGACCACCACTTCACCATCCTTCGCCAGCCGCTGTTGCAGCATGGCCCGGGAGATGTGGTAGGCGTCCTCGATTTCGATGTCCGGGTACTGCCCGGTCAGCGGCGCGAGGGTGCTGCCCCGGCGCATGGCGCGGTAGAGTGCGGCGCCGATGAACGCGCGGGTCTGCTCGTCGAGCGCCACGCTCAGTCGCTCCCCGCGTGGCCGAGGAAATCCAGGCACTGTCGGTTGAAGTAGTCGGCGTATTCGACCATCACCCAGTGGCCGCAGCGCGTCAGCAGGGTGATCTTCGCGTTGGCGCAGTTCTCCACCAGGGTGGTAGCGCCGGAGATCGGGCAGAACCTGTCGTCCTGGCCCCAGAAGGCGAGGATCGGGCAGCTGAGTTCCCGCAAGCGCTTGGAGAGATTGGGTACATCCATCGACACCAGCACCTGGGGGTTCTGGGTCTGCAGGACCTGCCAGCGCTGGTCGACCAGTTCCTCGCTGACCAGGGCGCGGTCGTAGACCAGCAGGCCGAGCAGTTCGCGCAGCACCTCGCGGGTGAATTGCGGCGAGCCCATGGGATATTTCACCATGGCCTGGATGCCCTCGGTCTGGAAGTAGACCGGCTTGTCCTCGAGCCCGCCGCTGGCCATCAGGATCAGCTGGCCGACCCGGTCCGGGTGGGCGAGGGCGTAGCCGATGGCGATGGCGCCGCCGAGGGAATTGCCGACCAGGATCGCGCTGTCCAGCGCCAGGCTGTCGATGAACTCCGCCAGGTAGCCGGTGAAATAGTCGAGGCTGTAGATCGCGTCCTGCGGCTTGCTGGTGTAGCCGTAGCCGGGCAGGTCCGGCACCAGCACCCGGTAGCCGGCGTCGCTGAAGGCGCTGACGTTGTGCTGGAAATTGCTCCAGCCGCTGGCGCCGGGGCCGCTGCCGTGGATCAGGATGACGACGCCTTTGGCGGCCGCTGTCGCGGCTGCGAAGTCGAGGTAATGCAGGCGCATGTCCCGGCTGAGATCGAGATAACTACCTTCCGGCAGCGAGGAATCCATCAGCGGCTCCATCAGATAAACATGTCGGTGTTTTCCAGCCCCATCGACACGATGCCGAGGTTGCGCTCGAAGGCTGCGGGACTGTTGGCGACGTGGGCCCGGGCGATGTGGATGTCGTGCCAGATGTCCTGCAGGGGGTGGCCGACAAACACCGAGCGCCCGCCGGCCACGTCGAACAGGGTGTCGATGCCCTCGATACATTTGTCGATCACGATACTGGCCTGGTAGCGGTACTTCACCCGCTGCTCGATGCTCGGCTGCCAGTTGTTGGCCTCCATCTCGTCGAAATTCTTGAACAGGACGGTCTCCACTTCATCGGCGAGGTTCCACGCCCTGGCGATGCGCGCCTGGGTATCGCTGTCGCCGGCGAGCTTGGTGGGATCGGTGCTGGCCTCGGTGCGCGATTCGACGAACAGGGCGAGGGCGTGTTTCAGTGCCCCGATGGCCGGTGTGTTGACGACGCGGATGAAGCCCTGGGCCCAGGGCATGTTGTAGACCGGGTTGCTCTGCTTGTGTTCGCAATTGAAGCCGTCCAGCCGCTTGTGGCTGCGGTAATCGGGCACGAATACCGGCTCGTCGATGACCACGTCGTTGGAGCCGGTCCCCTGCAGGCCCATGGCGAACCAGGTGTCCTCGATGCGGTAGTCACTGCGGGGAATCAGGAAGGTACGGTAGCCCTCCTCGGGGACGATGCCGCCGAGCAGGGCCCACTGGCAGTGCTCGGAACCTGAACTCCAGCCCCAGCGGCCGCTGACCATGCAGCCGCCCTCGGCTACAGTGACCCGGGCGCCCATCGGGTTGTAGGAGCTGCTGATCAGGGTGTTGGGATCCCCGCCGTAGACATCGGCCTGGGCCTGTTCGTCCATCAGGGCGAGCTGGAAGGCGTGCACGGCAATCACCCCGCCGATCCAGGCGGTGCTCATGTCGGCTTCGGCGAGGCGGATCTGGTCGCGGAAATAATCCTGCGGGCGGCATTCCAGGCCGCCCCATTGCTGCGGCAGGAACATGCGCAGGAAACCGCAATCCTTGAGAGCCTGCACGACTTCAGGCGCTACCTGGCGATTGGCCCGGTTCGCCTGTGCATGACTGGCGACCAGGGCCAGGATGTCATCGTTTATTGTTTGCATGGTACCTGTCTCTTTTTATCTTTCGCTTCCGGCGCACAGGGGCTGCCGGTTGCCGAGCACGCCCAGCGCATTGCGCAGTTCCCGGCTGTCTACAACGCTCATCCAACCAGGCCCTTGTCGGAAAATTCGGAATTGCCGGGTTGCAAGTGCGTTCCATGATCCTTCAGGGGTCGCGAACGCGCATACCCCATATGAAGTAACCGCGCGCGCTAGCCGGGCCCCTTGAACTCGTGGCCCCAGAAACTCGGGACGGTGCTTTCGAACACGCTGTATGCATCCCAGTTGTCCACCCGCATGCCCTCGGCGCCGTACTCCACATCGAAACCCGAGGGTGTGGTGATGTAGAGGGAGACCATGTGATCGTTGGCGTGGCGGCCGAGGGTCGCGGCCAGCGGCACATTGTGCTGGATGCGGCGGTCTTCCAGGCGGCCCACCTCGTCGAGGTTCTCGACCTCCACCATGCAGTGCACGCAGCCGGCGGGGTGCTCCATCTCGAACAGGGCCAGGCTGTGGTGGCGCGGGTTGCAGTGGAGGAAAAACAGGCGTTTTACCGGTTCGTTGGGGTCGGGCGTGAAGCGGATGTGCATGAAATCCGACAGTTCGAAGCCGAGGTTGTCGCGGAAGAAGCCGAGGGTTTCATCGAAATTGGGTGCGGGCAGTACCACGTGGCCGAAGCCCATGTCGCCGGTGACGAACCTGCCAACCCCTGCCGGGGAGACCAGACGGCGGAAATCGGAGATCCTGCCCCAGTAGATCTCGTGGCGGTTGCCCGCGGGATCTTCGAAGCGGAACAGGCGGCTGACCTTGCGCAACAGCCGGTCGGCCTCGCTCGCTTCCTCGACCGCGGTGCCGGCGCCGCGCAGGCGCTCGACCGCGGCCAGCAGGTTTGCCTCGGTGTTGCACTCCCAGCCGCAGAAGCCGAAGCGGTCCACCGGATTTTCCTCGACGATGACGCGGAAGGGATGCTCATCCATTTTCAGGTAGAGGTTGCCGCTGCCGTCGTTGACGTGGGCGCTGACATCCTCCATCCCCAGCACCTGGGTGCCGAAGGTGGTCCAGCGGGGCAGGTCGGTGGTGTAAACGCCTATATAGCCGAGGCTGTTGACTGGCATGGTGACTTCCTCACTTGCTGATTTATGCGTCTTCGCGAACGGATTGCCGGTGGCGCTCGCGCAACTCGCCCTTGACCACCTTGCCCGCGGCATTGGTCGGCAGGCTGTCGACGAAGGCGAACAGTCTCGGCACCTTGTAGTTGGCCATGTTGTCCCGGCACCAGTCGCGCAGCGCCTCGCAGTCGACCGTCTCGCCGCTGCGGGGAACGATCCAGGCCATGGCGACCTCGCCCATGCGCTCGTCGGGAACGCCGATCACCGCGGCCATGGCGACCTGCGGATGGCCGGCGAGCAGGTTCTCGATTTCCGCCGGGTAGCAGTTGAAGCCGCCGGTGATGAACATGTCCTTCAGCCGGTCGGTAATCGACAGGTTGCCGTCGGCGTCCATCACGCCGATATCGCCGGTGTGCAGCCAGCCCCCGGCGTCGATGGTTTCGGCGGTGGCCGCCGGGTCGTCGAGATAGCCGGCCATGATATTGAAGCCCCTGACGAGGATTTCCCCGGCCTCGCCGCGCGGGGCCTCACTGCCATCCGCCGCCGCGCAGCGCACTTCCACACCGGGAATCGCCCGGCCGGAGGTGTTGGCTATGAGTTCCGCGGCATCGCCCCGGCGGCACATGGTGGCGAGACCGCAGCACTCGGACAGGCCGTAGGCAGTGAGCACGGTGCCGATACCCAGCGTCGTCTGCATGTCGGTGATCAGTTGCACCGGGATGGACGCCGCGCCGGTTATTGCCTTATTGAGGCTGGAAATATCGTATTTTTCCCGCTCGGGATGGCTCAGCAGGGACTGGAAGATGGTCGGCGGGCCGGGCAGGAGGGAGATTTTCTCCCGCTCGATGCAGGCGAGCACCGCATCCACCTTGAAAACCTGCCAGGGGTAGAGGGTCGCGCCCTGCATCAGGCTGGTGAGAATGCCCGCCTTGTAGCCGAAGGTGTGGAAGAAGGGGTTGATGGCCAGGTAGCGGTCGCCGCTTTCCAGGCCGAGTACATCGGCCCAGGTGCGAAAGGCGGCGAGGTTCTGCCCGTGACCGGTGATCACGCCCTTGGGCGTGCCGGTGGTGCCCGAGGTGAACAGGATGTCGGAGGGGGCAGCCGGGTCTACCGCGTCGGCCAGTGCGTCGATGGATTTTCCGGATTCGCTGGCGAGGAATGTCTCGCCCCGGGCCATGAAGTCCGCCCAGCGGGTGCCGGCGCCGGCGGCTGTATCCGCGAACAGGACAGTCTCCCGCAGTGCCGGCAGCGATTGCTGCCTGAGCAGGGCGGGATAGTCGGTATCGAGAAAAATTCCCGCGCAGAACAGCACTGTCGCGCCGCTGGCGTTCAATACCGTGGCCGCCTCGCTGCCCTTGAAGCGGGTGTTCAGGGTGACCAGGGTGCCGCCGCAATACTGGATGGCGAGTGCGGCCACCGCCCACTGGTGACAGTTGGGCGCCCAGATGGCCGCCCGCTCACCGGACCTGAATCCCCCGGCCACCAGTCCCGCGGCGGCGGTCCGCGTCAGTTGCAGGAATGCCCCGAAGGAAATCTCGACATCGCCATCGCGAATAAAAGCGCAATCGCCGAATACGGCCGCGGCGGCGCGTACCAGTTGCGGTGTCGTGGTCGCGCTGGCGGTAGCTGTTGCAGACGCTTGCGGCATGAAATCGAGGCTTGTTGTCTTATCGAGGGGCTAATATAGACAATGGCCAAAATAGCGTCATAGTCCGTATTGATGATGCCTGGCTTACGGCCAGTTCCGATAATGTCCCGACGCCAACAACAGGAAAATTTCAGCGGCTACAGCCGCGGGATTGTTCCGCCATTAAGCCGGCTTCGGTAGTCCGCCAACGATAAAAACTCGAGTGGCAAGGCCGAAGCCGCAGCACGCAAGCAGGGTGTCATGGACAAGGTTCTATCCGCACAGGCCGCGGTCGCGCAAATCGAAAGCGGCATGACAATCGGTATCGGAGGCTGGGGGCCGCGGCGCAAGCCCATGGCCCTGGTGCGCGAGTTGCTGCGCTCGGATGCCAGGGACCTGACCGTGGTCGCCTACGGCGGTGCCGACGTCGGCATGCTGTGTGCCGCGGGCAAGGTGAAGAAACTCGTATTCGCCTTCGTCTCCCTCGACTTCATTCCCCTCGAACCCTTCTTCCGCCAGGTGCGCCAGGGCGGCGAGATCGAGGTGATGGAAATCGACGAGGGCATGCTGCTGCTCGGCCTGCGCGCCGCCGCCTGGGGCCTGCCCTTCATTCCCACCCGGATCGGCCTGGGCACCGACGTAGTGCGCAACAACCCGCAGATCGCCCTGGTCGACAGCCCCTACGACGATAAGGAGTGGGTGGCCATGCCGGCCCTCCAGCTCGATGTCTCCCTGCTGCATGTCGACCGCGCCGACCGCCGCGGTGTCTGCCAGGTCAGGGGGCCGGACCTCTACATGGACGACATGTTCGCCCGGGCGGCAAAGCAAACCATCGTCTCCTGCGACGAACTGGTGGCGAGCGAATACTTCCACGCCGGCGATGAAGCCCGCTACGTCTTCTGGGAGCGCTCGGCGACCAGCGCCGTGGTGCCCATCGCCGGCGGCGCCCACCCGACGTCCTGCTCGCCGCTCTACGGCTTCGATGTGGCGCACTTCCAGGAATACAGCGCCAGCGCCGCCGAGGGCGGTTTCGCGGCCTATTTCGAGAAATTCATCGGCGGCAGGACGGAAGCGGAATACCAGCAGTCGGTCGGCGGCCTCGATGCCATCCGCGCGCTGCCGCTGCCGGTCTACTGACAGTCTTATCTCCCGCCACAAGGAACCAGCAGGACGCACCCCATGAGCAGTGAACAACCCGCCTACAGCCTCGCCGAGTTGATGATCGTCGCCGCCGCCGAGGCCTTCCGCGGCAACGGCGAAGTGCTGGCAACCGGCATCGGCCTGCTGCCGCGCCTCGCGGCGAGCCTCGCCATGCAGACCTTCAATCCGGACCTGATGATGACCGACTCCGAGTCCTGGATGCTCAGCGAGCCGAACGCCGTCAGCGGGCGCGAGCCGGGCCAGGCCCAGGCCCAGGAAACCTGGATGGGCTTTTCGCGCATCTTCGACAACGTCTGGAGCGGCAAGCGCCACGCCATGGTTGGCCCGACCCAGGTCGACCGCTTCGGCCAGGCCAATATCTCCGCCCTCGGCGGCAGCTACCAGCAACCGAAAGTGCAGATGCTCGGCGTGCGCGGTTTTCCCGGCAACTCCATCTACCACGCCAATTCCTTTTTCGTGCCCGCCCACAGCACCCGGGTGTTCGTCGCCGGCGAGTGCGACGTGGTCTGCTCCATCGGCTACAACCCGGAGCGCCTGCCCAGGGGCTACAGCTTCGATGACATCGATATTCGCAATGTGATCACCAACCTCTGTGTCATGGACTGGCTGGGGCCGGACCGGCAGTTGCGCCTGCGCCACCTGCACCCGGGGGTGAGCGTCGAGGAGGTCGTCGAGAATACCGCCTTCGAGATTCACATCCCCGACGACGTCTCCGAGACCGCCGCGCCGACGCCGGAGCAACTGGAAATCATCGCCGCGCTCGACCCGCTGAACCTGCGCGCCCGCCAGTTGAAGGGCAACCCGCCGGGCGTGCGCGCGGCGGCATAGGGGGCGAAACGTGGAACTGCGATACACCCCGGAACAGGAGGCCTTTCGCGCGGAAGTGCGTCAGTGGCTGGAACAGAATGTACCCGCGCAGCCGCTGCCCTCCTTCGATACCCGCGCGGGCTTCGAGCAACACCGCCAGTGGGAGCAGACCCTGGCCGAGGGCAACTGGGGCATGGTCACCTGGCCGCGGGAGTACGGCGGCCGCGGCTGCAACCTCGTCGAGTGGCTGATTTTCGAGGAGGAGTACTACCGCGCCGGGGCGCCGCTGCGGGTCAACCAGAACGGCATCTTCCTGCTCGGGCCAACGCTGATGGACTACGGCACGGCGGAGCAGAAAAATCGCTTTATCAGCGCCATGGCCAGCGGCGAGGAAATCTGGGCCCAGGGCTGGTCGGAGCCGGGGGCCGGTTCCGATATGGCCGCGATTCGTTCGCGCGCCGAGCGCGACGGCGACGAGTACGTGATCAACGGGCAGAAGATCTGGTCGACCCGCGCGGTGTTCGCCGACTGGGTGTTCTGTATTTTCCGCACCGATCCCGGGTCCACTCGCCACCACGGCCTGTCCTTCATCTTCGTGCCGCTGGACGCCGAGGGCGTGACCGTGCGCCCAATCGAGCAGCTCAATGGCCTGCCGGGCTTTGCGGAAATATTTTTCGACGACGTGCGCGTGCCGGTGTTCAACCGCCTCGGCGCGGAGGGCGAGGGCTGGAAGATCGCCATGTCCACCGCCGGCTTCGAGCGCGGCCTGATGCTGCGCAGCCCGGCGCGCTTCCAGCAGTCGGCGAAGCAGTTGCTGCAGCTCTACTACCGCAAGCGCAACGAGATTCTCGACACCTCGCTGGAGAGCGAGGTGGTCAGCTGCTACATGGACGCGGAGGCCTATGCCCTGTCGACCTACCAGACCGCCTCGCGGCTGATGGCGGGCGGTTCGATCGGGCCCGAGTCGAGCTACAACAAGATTTTCTGGTCGGAACTGGATATCCGCATCCAGAGCGCGGCGCTGAACCTGCTCGGCGGCAGGGCGGAAATCCTGCCGGAAGGCGAGGGCGGCAGCGAGGAACTCGGCCAGTGGCTCGACGGCTTCCTCTTCGCCCAGTCCGGGCCGATCTACGCCGGCACCAACGAGATACAGCGCAATATCATCGCCGAGCGCATGCTGGGCATGCCGAGAGAATAATGAAAATCCAGCGCGCGCAGTTTTGGGCCGCCCGGGCGGGATGGCAGGAATAGAACATGGATTTCACTTTCAGCGATGACCAACGGCTGTTTCGGGAGAGCGTCGCCGGCATGCTGGCCGCGGAGATCACACCGGAGGCCATTCGCGCGCGCTGGGACAGCGCCAGCGGCTTCGATCAAAACGCCTGGCGCCAGTGCGCCGAACTGGGCCTGACCGCGGCCCTGGTCCCGGAAGAGTACGGCGGCCTGGGCCTCGACGAGGTGGATTTCATCCAGCTGGCCGAGGAATGCGGGCGCGTCGCGCTGCCCGAGCCGTTGGTCGATAGCGCCCTGGTCGCCGTGCCGATGCTCGCCGAGCTGGCGGCGATGAACGGCCCGGGCAGCGAGCGCTGTGGCGAATTGCTGGCCCGGTTCGCCGATGGTAGTACACGGATCGCCGCCGCCCACGTTATCAATCCCTACCTGAATTTTGCCGCCGAGATGGACTGGCTGCTGCTCACCTACGGCGAGGAAGTCCACCTGGTGGCAGGTGATGCAGTGAGCCTGCAGGCGCTGAAAAGTGTCGATCCCAGCCGCCGCCTCTACCGCATCGCCGACTGGCAGCCCAGCGCCGCAACCCGGCTGGCGGATGGCCGCGAAGCCGCACGGCTCTGGCGCGCGGCCCTCAACCGCGGCGTGCTCGGCAGCGCGGCGCAGCTGGTCGGACTGTCCGAGGCGCTGGTCGCGCAGGCGGTGCGCTACAGCGGCGAGCGCGAACAGTTCGGCCGCGCCATAGGCGCCAACCAGGCGGTGAAGCACCTGCTCGCCGACTGTGCGGTGAAGAACGAATTCGCCAGGCCGGTTATCTACCGCGCCGCCTACACTACTTCGGTGAACGCGCGCCGGGCCGATTGTGTGGTGTCACACGCCAAGGCCGCCGCCGCCCGCGCCGCTACCCTCAGCGCGCGCAATGCGCTACAGGTACACGGCGCCATGGGCTATACCTGGGAGTGCAACCTGCACATCTGGGCCAAGCGCTGCTGGGCGCTGGACAAGGCCTGGGGCGATACCGGCTTTCACGAGAACCGGATTCACGAGTGGCTGCTGATGGCGGACGTGCCGCTGGGGCCGGAAAACACCTTTGGCGCCGGCCGCATACCCGGCGACAACAATGACAATAATGAACTGGAAGAGGTTGCCCAATGAGCGGAATGCCACAGGCCTATATCGTCGACGCGCTGCGCTCGCCTACCGGGCGCCGCAAGGGCGGGCTCGCCCACGTGCACGGCGCGGATCTCGGCGCCCACGTGCTGAAAGCGCTGGTCGCGCGTAATGGCATCCCCGATGACGAGTACGATGATGTCATCTTCGGCTGCGTCGACACCATCGGCCCGCTGGCCGGCGACATCGCCCGCACCGCCTGGCTCTGCGCCGGGCTCTCCGACGCGGTGCCCGGCACCACGGTGGACCGCCAGTGCGGCTCCTCCCAGCAGGCGGTGCACTTCGCCGCCCAGGCGGTCATGTCCGGGACCATGGACGTGGTGGTCGCCGGCGGCGTGCAGACCATGACCCAGATTCCGATCAGCTCGGCGATGACCGCGGCGGAACCGCTGGGTTTCAGCAATCCCTTCACCGGCTCCACCGGCTGGGTGGAGCGCTACGGCGACGTGCCACCGACCCAGTTCAACTCGGCGCAGATGATCGCCGACAAGTGGGAATTCTCCCGCCGCGACCTCGAGGTCTACTCCCTCGAATCCCACACCCGGGCCCTGCGCGCCATCGCCGAAGGGCGCTTCGAGCGCGAGATCGTGCCGCTGGAAGGGGTGAACAACGACGAGACCCCGCGCCAGTCCTCGCTGGACAAAATGGCGGAACTGGAAGGCATTTTCGGCTGCGACAAGGTCACTGCCGGCGTCTCCTCACAGACTTGCGACGGTTCCAGCGCCATGCTGATCGTCAGCGAGGCGGCGCTGAAACGCTATGACCTGACACCCCGCGCGCGCATCCACCACATGAGCGTGCGCGCCGAGGACCCGATCTGGATGCTCACCGCGCCGATCCCCGCCACCGCCCACGCGATGAAGAAGGCCGGCATGCGGCTGGAGGATATCGACCTCGTGGAGATCAACGAGGCCTTCGCTTCGGTGGTGCTGGCCTGGTTGAAGGAAACCGGCTATCCCCACGAGCAAACCAACGTCAACGGCGGCGCCATCGCCCTCGGTCATCCCCTGGGTGCGACCGGCACAAGGCTGATGACCACGCTGCTGCACGAGCTCGAGCGCACGGGCGGCCGCTACGGCATGCAGACGATGTGCGAGGGCGGCGGCCAGGCCAACGTCACGATTATCGAGCGCCTGTAGCGCGGTCGCAGTAAATAGCGGGAGGAAACAGACAATGGGTATTTTGCAGGGCCGTGTGGCCATCATCACCGGCGCCGGCGGCGGGCTGGGCGCAGCGCACGCGAAGGTCATGGCGCAGGAGGGTTGCGCGGTCGTCGTCAATGACATCAACCTCGCCGGCGCTCAGGCGGTGGTCGACGAGATCGTCGCCGCCGGCGGCCGGGCACTGGTCAACAGCTCCGACATCACCAGTTACAGCGACAGCGAGGAGGCCGTGCAGCAGGCGCTGGCGAAGTTCGGCGATTTGCACATCGTGGTCAACAACGCCGGCATCAACCGCGACCGCATGTTCGCCTCGATGACCGAGGAGGAGTGGGACGCGATCATGGCAGTGCACCTGAAGGGGCATTTCTGCATCTCCTCCCACGCCGTGCACTATTGGCGCGACCGGGCCAAGGCGGGCGAGGCGGTGGACGCGCGCATCATCAACACCACCTCCGGCGCCGGCCTGCAGGGTTCCATCGGCCAGACCAACTATGCCGTGGCCAAGGCGGGTATCGCTGCCCTGACCCTCAACCAGGCCGCGGAACTGGCCCGCTACGGTATCACCGCCAACGCCATCGCTCCCTCGGCGCGGACCAACATGACCATGGCGGTGGACGTCATGGCCCAGCGCATGGCCAGGCCCGAGGACGGCAGCTTCGACTATTTCGCCCCGGAGAATGTCTCCAGCCTGGTGGCCTGGCTGGCCTCGCCGGCGTCGGCGAATTTTACTGGCCGGGTACTCGAGTCCGACGGTGGCAGGATCTGCATCGCCGACGGCTGGCGCACCACCGAGGGCGTCGACAAGGGCGCGCGCTGGGCGCCGGCGGAAGTCGGCCAGGCTATTGAGCAACTGCTGGCGCAGGAAGTACCGGCCCAGCAGGTCTGGGGCACCTGAAGTGACGAGGCACCCGGGGGAAGCAGCCTGGATGGATTTCAGCTTCAGCGACGAACAGTTGATGATCCGCGACACCGCGGCGGCCTTCCTGGCTGAAGTGTCCGGCAGCGCGGCCGTGCGCCGCGCGATGGCCAGCGAAGCAGGCTACGAGGCCGCGGTGTGGGAGCGTATCAGCACCGAGATGTACTGGCAGGCCCTGCACATCCCGGAACCGTTCGGCGGCCTCGGCCTGGGCTACGTGGAACTCGCGGCGATACTCGAGCAGTGCGGGCGCAGGCTGCTCTGCGCGCCGTTTTTCTCTACCGTTTGCCTCGGCGTCAACGCGCTGCTGGTGGCCGGCAGTGAGGTGCAAAAAGCCGAATACCTGCCGCGGATTGCCGAGGGCAGCCTGACCGCGACCCTGGCCTACACCGGTATCGGCGGGCACTGGGATCACACCGCGGTCGAGGCGACCTGGGCCCGCGAGGGTGATGACTACCTGCTCAACGGCGAATTGCGCTATGTCGCCGACGGCCATACCGCGCAAGTGCTGGTGGTTGCAGCGCGCGAAGCGGGCAGCCGCGGCGAGGCTGGAATCAGCCTGTTCCTGCTGCCGGGGGACGCCGCAGGCCTGTCGCGCGCCCGCCTGCCGACCATGGACCAGACCCGGCGCCAGGCGCATATCAGCCTCGACCACGTGCGGGTTACCGCCGCGCAACGCATGGGCGGCGAGGGCTCGGCCTGGCCGCAACTGGCGACCATTATCGACCTCGCCACCATCGGCCTGGCGGCGGAACAGCTCGGCGCGGCCCAGCAGGCGCTGGACATGAGTGTCGCCTACGCCATGGAGCGGGTGCAGTTCGGCCGCACGATAGCGAGCTTCCAGGCCACCAAGCACAAGGCCGCGGACATGATGCTGCAGGTCGAGGTGGCGCGCTCCGCCGTCTACTACGCCGCCTGCGTCGCCCAGGAGTATTTCGGTGGCGGCCCGCTGGCCGCGGAACTGGCGGAGGCGGCGTCCATCGTCAAGTCCTACTGCAGCGATGCCTGTTTCAGCTGCGCCAGTGAGGCCCTGCAGATTCACGGCGGTGTCGGTTTTACCTGGGAGTACGACGTGCACCTGTACTTCAAGCGCGCCAAGGGCGACGAACACTTCCTCGGTAACGGCGCCTACCATCGCGAGCGCCTCGCCCGGCTGCTCCTGGATGCCGATCTTGCGGAGGCCGCCCCATGAAGCTGAGTTTCAGCCCGGCGGACGAGGCCTTCCGCGCCGAGGTGGCGAGCTGGCTGGAGGCAAACCTCGCCGGCGAGTTCGCCGCCCTGCGCGGGCGCGGCGGCCCCGGCGACGAACACATGTATCCCGAAGAACGCAAGCGCTGGGAACAGAAGCTGGCCGAGGGTGGCTGGACCTGCGTCGGCTGGCCGGAGCAATACGGCGGCCGCGGCCTGTCCATCGAACAGCAGGTGATCTTCTTCGAGGAGTACGCCCGGGCGCAGGCCCCCGGGCGGGTCGGCCATATCGGCGAGGGCCTCGCCGGCCCGACCCTGATCGCCTTCGGCAGCGAGGCGCAAAAAAAGAAATACCTGCCTGGCATCGTCGCCGGCACTGAACTGTGGTGCCAGGGCTATTCCGAGCCCGGTGCGGGCTCCGACCTCGCCAACGTGCGGACGAAGGCGCGCTTCGATGAGGCCTCCGGCAAGTGGCGCATTACTGGCCAGAAGGTCTGGACCTCCCTGGCCCACGAGTCCGACTACATCTTCGTGGTGGCGCGCACCGATCCCAATTCCGTCGCCCACCGGGGCCTGGGCTTCTTCCTGCTGAAGATGGACCAGCCGGGTATCGAGGTGCGGCCGATCGAGCAGATCACCGGCACCTGCGAATTCAACGAGGTCTTCTTCGACGAGGCCGAGTGCGACGCGCAGGACATCGTCGGCGCACCGGGGGAGGGCTGGAAGGTGGCCATGGGCCTGCTCGGCTTCGAGCGCGGCGTGTCCACCCTCGGCCAGCAGATGGCCTTCCAGAACGAGCTGGACGAGATCGTCGCCATTGCAAAGACCAACGGCGCGGCGCGCGACCCGCTCATCAGGCAACGCATCGCGCAGGCCCACGCCGAGCTGAAGATCATGCGCTATAACGCCATGCGCATGCTCTCCGGCCAGAGCGGCGGCGACGGCTCGCTGCAGCGTGAAGCACTGATCTACAAGCTGTTCTGGGCCACCTGGCACCGCGCGCTGGGCGAACTGGCGATCGACGTGCTCGGGCCCGAGGGGCAGGTGCTGGAGGGTGCGCCCTACGCACTCAGCCGTCTGCAATCCATGTATCTCTTCGTGCGCTCGGACACCATCTACGGCGGTACCAACGAGATCCAGAAAAACATCATTGCCGAACGCGGCCTGGGCATGCCCAAGGAAGCGCGGCCGGAGCCGAAGCGCTAGTGCGGGCCGCGCGAAAAATAACGAGGTGACAAGTGATGGACATCCATAAGCCGACCTACGTCGAGGGCCACGGCCTGTTGCAGGGGCGCTCGGTGCTGATCACCGCCGCCGCCGGCGCGGGCATCGGGTTCGCCGCTGCCAAACGGGCGGTGGAGGAGGGCTGCCGCGGCATCGTGATCAGCGATATTCACGCGGGCCGCCTGGCGTCTTCCGTTACGAAGCTGCAGGAGGAAACCGGGCTGCAGGCAGTGTATGGCAAGGTCTGTAACGTCACTGTGGAGGCGGAGGTGCGCGCCCTGGTGGATTTCGCCGGGGAGAGTCTCGGCGGCGTCGACGTGCTGATCAACAACGCCGGCCTCGGCACCTCGAAGGCGCTGATCGACATGCCCGACGAGGAGTGGCACAAGGTGCTCGACGTCACCCTTAACGGCACCATGCGCATGACCCGCTACATGATGCAGGTGATGAAGGCCCGGGGCGAGGGCGGGGTGATCGTCAACAACGCCTCCGTGCTCGGCTGGCGGGCGCAGAAGGAGCAGGCGCACTACGCCGCGGCCAAGGCCGGGGTGATGGCGCTGACCCGCTGCGCGGCGCTGGAAGCGGCGGAATTCGGCGTGCGCATCAACGCCGTATCGCCCTCCCTCGCCGTGCACCCGATGCTGAAGAAATCCGCCCCGGAGGAACTGCTGGCGGAACTGGAAGGCCGCGAAGCCTACGGCCGCGGTGCCGAAGTCTGGGAAGTCGCCAACGTGATGATGTTCCTCGCCTCCGACTACGCCAGCTACCTCACCGGGGAATCCATCGCCTGCTCCAGCCAGCAGGCCTAGTTCTTACTACAGGAATACAGGGAAAGCAGCATGAAAGAAGCGGTCATCGTAGCGACAGCGCGCACCGGGCTGGGCAAGTCCTTCCGCGGCGCCCTCAACGACACCGAGGCCCCGGCCATGGGCGGCCACGTGGTGCGCGCCGCCGTCGAACGGGCCGGCATCGACCCGGCGGAAGTCGACGACTGCATCATCGGCGCCGTGGCCCAGCAGGGCACCCAGTCCTACAACCTCGGCCGCCTCTGCGCGATCACCGGCGGCCTGCCGGAGAGCGTGGCGGGCATGACCATCGAGCGGCAGTGCTCCTCCGGCCTGATGTCCATCGCCTGGGCGGCGAAGAGCATCATGGCCAACGAGATCGATATCGCCGTGGCCGGCGGGCTGGAGTCCATTTCCCTGGTGCAGAACAAGCACAAGAACAGCTATCGCGCGGTCTCAAAGGCGGTGACCGAAATTGACCCCACGGCCTATATCCCGATGATCGAGACCGCGGAAATCGTTGCCGAGCGCTACGGCATCTCCCGCGAACGCCAGGACGCCTACGCCCTGCAGAGCCAGCAGCGGGTGGCCGCGGCGCAGGAAGCGGGCCTCTACGCCGACGAGATCGTGCCGATGCAGACGGTCAGGGCCGACTTCAACAAGGAGACCGGCGAGACCAGCTACGTGGAAATTACCCTCGACCGCGATGAGTGCAACCGCCCCTCAACCACCCTGGAGAGCCTGCAGGCCCTCGAGCCGGTGTGGAAGGACGGCCAGTGGGTGAAGCAGGGCAGGTACATCACCGCGGGCAACGCCTCGCAGCTCTCCGACGGCGCGTCGGCCTGCGTGGTGATGGACGCGAAGCTGGCGGAGCAGCGCGGCCTTGAACCGCTCGGCGCCTACCGCGGCATGGCGGTAGCCGGCTGCCGGGCGGACGAGATGGGCATCGGCCCGGTGTTCGCCGTGCCCAAGCTGCTGCAGCGCAACGGCCTGACGGTCGACGACATCGGCCTGTGGGAGCTCAACGAGGCCTTCGCCTCCCAGGTGCTCTACTGCCAGGACCAACTCGGCATCGACAACTCGATACTCAACGTCAACGGCGGTTCCATCGCCGTCGGCCACCCCTTCGGCATGTCCGGCGCGCGGCTGGTGGGGCACGCGCTGCTCGAGGGCAGGCGGCGTGGGGTGAAGTACGCCGTGGTCACCATGTGTATCGGCGGCGGCATGGGCGGCGCGGCGCTGTTCGAGATTTTCTAGCCGAACCCGCAGGGGCTCGCTCCGCCAGCGATTGGCCCCTGAAGGAATCCGTTCCGCTGGCCTTCGCCCACGCAGCGGGTGCCTGCAGGGTGACCGGCTCTCGAGCTCGCTATTTTTTCGCCAGGAAGTTTTCCACCGCGCTCTTGTGCTCCGGCATGGCGAAACACTGGCGCAGGGCGTCCGACTCCCGGCGCCAGACCTTGCCCGTATCCGGCTCCAGCCGGTTGGCGTCGAGCAACTGCTTGATCATCTTCAGCATGGGCACCGGATTGGCCGCGATGCCAGTGGCGATCCTGATCGCCTCGTCGAGCATTTCCTCCGCCCCGAACAGGTAATCCACCAGGCCGATATCCAGCGCCTCCTGCGCAGCGACCGCGCGCCCGGAGAGCAGGATCTCGCTGGCGCGGCCGAGGCCGACCCGCGCCGGCAGGTAGCGGGTGGAGCACAGCTCCGGGACGATACCGAGTTTGGCAAAGGGAAAGTGGAAGCTGGCCTTCTCCGAGGCCACCAGCACATCGGCCCCGAGAAAGGCGGTGATGCCGCCGCCCACCGCGGCGCCGTTGAAGGCAGCGACCACCGGTTTCGATTCGCGCAGCAAGGTCGTCCAGTCCGTGGGCAGCAGCGCCAGCCCGCCGAGGAAGTGGTCATCGTCGTCGTAAGGCTCCTCGCCGCGCATCTTGGGCAGGAACAGCCCCTGCATGTCGGCGCCGGCGCTGAAGGCGCGGCCCGCGCCGGTCACCACGATGGCGCCGACAGCGTCATCTGCGTTGGCCAGTTCGATGGCGGCCACCCACTCGCGTACCGAGTCGACGCTCATGGTGTTCATCCTGCCGTCGTCGAGGCGGATGAGGGCGACCTTGTTGTTGACGGAATAGTTGAGGTAATTGAAGGCGGTGGTCATGGGTGTTCCCTGGCAAAGCCTGGTGTTCGGGTTGAAAGCGGCGGGTATGGTACGCCAAGGTGCGAGGGACTGCGACTCCGGGGTGGGTGAAACACTTCCGCCCGCAGGCTGCGGTTTGGTCTAGACTGCTAGGGTGCCAGGCCGTGACTCATGGCGAGCCTTCTGGACACGGCTTTGCCCGACGAGCCGCGTCACACTTCCTGCGCCGCCTGGGCGTTCACTTTGGCTACTGTCGCGGAGGCAGGACTGATGTCGAAGCTCTACGGCTCGCGAGCCAGGTATCGACGCCGCACCTTCGTCGCACTGGCAGCGGCAGCGTCTGTCCTGCCGCTCTCTTCACCGGCGACCTTTGCCGCCCCCAGGCGACCTGCCCCAACCGGGAGAGAGGCTATGGATATTGACCGTTTTGTTGCTGACTGCGTCGCCGCAAACACCGGGGCAGATGCCCAGGCTGCAGTTAACGAGGTGTTGGCGCGCGCCGTTGCCACCCCGGGCGCAGTGCTGGCAGCGCTGGGTGCACCCGGAAAAGCGGGGCTCAATGTGTTGCTGGAATCGCCAACCCTGACCATTTTTGCCGCGACCTGGACGCCGCAGATGAACCTGATGCCGCATGATCACCTGATGTGGGCCAACATCGGGATATACACAGGGCGTGAGGACAACATTTTCTGGAAACGGACAGCGGATGGGATCAGGGCGTACAGCGCGGACGCCCTGTTTGAAAAAGACACCGCCATGCTGCCCGCGGAAGCCTTGCACTCGGTGACCAATCCATTGCAGCGATTTACCGGTGGCATTCACATCTATGGCGGGGATTTCTTCGGCACCACCCGCAGCCAGTGGAATCCCGAAACACTGGAGGAGGAGGTTTCCGACGGGCGCAGGATCCGGGAAATGTTCCACCGCGAGAATGTAAGGCTGGGACTGGCCGCGGATACCTGAAACTTTCCCTTCACCGGCGGGTTCTGGCGAGGGGCCATTGCCGGATTGACGAGAACAACCAGGTCAGAGTAGGCCTTGCGTTGCGTACCCGTCTCGCTCATTGCGGCGCCGATCAGTTGCTCCCTGGTCGCGGAGAACAGCAGCCCGCCGCCAAAGCTGTGGCCCACCGACACCATCCTGTTGCGCTCGTTCTTCTGCCGGATGTCGTACAGTTGTTCAAGCAGGCGGGTTACGCTGGCCCTGCCGGTTTCAATGCCGAGTTCCTTCTTGCGCTTGTAGGAGAGCAGATTGACCAGGTCGCTACTGGATGATTTCGCCTGCCAGCCAATATACAGCCCGACGACATTGCGCCGTGACCCAACCTCGGAAATGTCCTCGTCGGCCTGGACCTGTTGCAGCAATTCCTTGAAAGACACGACGTTGCTGTCGTCATTCGCCGCGTTGTGCAGCCAGCCGTGAATAAACACGATCAGCAGCAGCGGTCGCTCGGCCTGTTCCGAGAGGGCCGCCTGTTGCTCTATCTTGCTCAGCAGGGCCGCGTGCAGGGCTGCGTCATAGGGCAGCCCTGCTTCGTTAAACTCGAAGTAACCGATTTTGGGTTGCCAGCCCCGGTTGTCGTCGCCATCGCTGAGAATCGTGTACACGCTCGAACCGCAGTTCGCCTGGTTATTTGCTTCCACGCATTCTTCCAGTTGCGTTCGCTTTTGCCCGCTCGCGCATCCAGCAAGACAGAGAATCAGGGTGGGGAAGCAAATGAGGCGGGAGAGCTTATGCATTTGAAAACTCCATTTTTCAATACATCGGGCCTGGTGTGCGACTCCTGGCGAGCCCGGCCATTTTCAGTCTAGCCGAAGTATTCCAGCTATCCAGCGCATGCAAGCTGCGGAGCGTAGGCGAGTTCGCCGGCTTGCGCGGCGTTCACGGGCCTCGCGAGCACTTGCCGGCACTCTCGAGGCCTGCCGCCGGGATCGGGTACCGCCTTGAATCGGGGCTTTTTGCTTGATGATTGTGCAACATGGCTTACCCTTAGTGGTGGGCCGCGACCGCGTGTCGCCAGCCCGCTCATGTTGCTATTTGATCCAAGTCTCAAGGAGGGCCTGTGGGCTCAGGGAGGAGAAAAGATGAAGCCAGCCACGAGTAAACCGATTACCACCGCTGCCGCAATGATGCTCGGCGTACTGAGTGCGCCAAGTATGGCCGCCCATGTAGACGTGTACCTCAAGATTCCGGATATCGAGGGCGAGTCCCAGCGGGTGGGCTACGAAGGCGCGATAGATGTGCTGTCCTGGTCCTGGGGAACCAGCCAGGCTGAAGGGCAGGGCAAAAACGCCGGTACCTGCGTGGATGCCATGTCCCTGGCGAAGAACGTCGACCGGGCGTCGGCGGGCCTGATCACCGCGGCGATGGTCGGTGCGCGTTACGACAGCGCGGTCCTGTCGGTTGTACAGAGCGAATCCGGCGCGCCCGCGTTGGAGATTATCTCGATCAAGATGCGAGATGTAAGCATCAGTGATTTCAGAACCGGCGGCGAGCGCGGCGATCCCTCGCCGGTAGACGGTTTTTCGCTGAATTTTGCCGAGGCCGAATGGGTCTATACCGAGCAGGCAGACGATCTGTCTCCCGGCAGAGTCACCCGGGCCTACATCAACAGTACGGGCACCTGCCGTTGACGGCGGGTTTCCGGCTGATCAGGCGGCGTTGCGCGCGCCGCCTCAGCGGATTCTCCGGTAGGTGACAGGCAAAACCCCTTCACAGGTGCTGTGTCGCCGCGGAGGCGCTGGCAATGGTTGACCCGGCTTTTGTGCAGAAGGCCATCGCCGCTCACCGGGCGAACAAGCTGGACAAGGCCGCGCGACTTTACCAGCGCATACTCAAGACCGACCCCGATCACGTCGACGCGTTGCACTTCTACGGCGTTCTGCAGTTCCAGCGCGGCAGGCGCGAGCCGGCCATTCGCTCGATCGAGCGAGCGCTGGCGCTCGCGCCGTCTTACTGCGACGCCCATAACAACCTCGGCAATATCCTCAAGGAATCCGGGCAGCTGGCCCGGGCCGTCGACGCCTACCGGCGCGCCGTCGAGCTCGAGCCGGGCCACGCTGGCGCCTGGAACAACCTCGGGGTAGTGCTGCGCGCCCAGGGCCTGCTCGAGGAGGCGGAAGAAGCCTACCGGCGCGCCACCACCGCGAGTCCCACCTACATCGCTGCCTGGCAGAACTACGGCAACCTGCTTGCGGGCATGGACAGGTTCGAGGCCGCCGTGGCCGCCTATCTCAAGGTGCTCGAACTCAAGCCTCACGATACCCTGGCCTATGAAGCGCTCGGCCAGGCGCTGTATGTTTGCGAGCGCGTGGATGAGGCGATCAAGGTCTACGAAAACTGGCTGCGGGTGGACCCGGGCAACAGCGTGGCAAGCCATATGCTCGCCGCCTGCTCGGGCCAGCCCGCTCCCGACCGGGCTTCGGATGGCTATGTCCGGGAACTGTTCGACAGCTTCGCCCAGAGCTTTGACAAGGTGCTCGACGGGCTGGGCTACAGGGCGCCGGCCCTGATCGCCGAGGTGCTCGAAGAGAAGCGCCCCGACGCAACCGGCCAGCTGGCCGTGCTGGATGCCGGGTGTGGTACCGGGCTCTGTGCGCAGTTCCTGCGGCCGCGGGCGAAACACCTGGTGGGAGTGGATCTCTCAGGCGGCATGCTGGAGCGCGCGCGCAACCGGGGGCAGTATGACAGGCTGGTTGAGGCGGAACTGACGGGTTGGCTCGAGGCGCAGCCGGGCAGCTTCGATCTCGTCGTCAGCGCCGACACCCTGTGCTATTTCGGCCGGCTGGATGACGTGCTGTCGGCGGCACAGCGCGCGCTGAAGCCCCGCGGCCTGTTTGTATTCACCCTGGAATGCGGGGCTGGAGAGCTGGCGGAGTTCCAGCTGGATTTCAGCGGGCGCTACCGCCATGGCGAGCACTATGCCCGCCGCTGCCTGGAACAGGCCGGGTTTGTTGATATCGACATACGTACGGCTAGTTTACGCCAGGAGCGCGGGATGGATGTCGCCGGGCTGGTGGTCAGTGCCGCGAGAGCGGGCTGAGAGTGTTAAAAGGGCTCGGAGCCCTTTTTTTACTGATAAGACCCGAAAAGCGGTGGGCGCAGCCACGCTACTGACCCCCGAGCCTGACTAACCCTGCACCGCGACGCCACACGCCACAACGTGCCGCTACTTCAAGGTTTTGTGCGGAAATACTCCGGCTTCCCGGCCGTCCACAACTCCCCCCACAGCGTCCCGCCACCATCCATCGTCACCACCTCTCCGGTCATGAAGCCCGAGGCCTCCGACCCCAGGTAGGCGACCATCTGCGCCACCTCCCAGGCCGAGGCGAAGCGCCGCATCGGGTTGGACTCGGTAAACCTTTCCACCGCCTCGGGCGGATAGACGTTCATCCCCTCGGTATCGATGATGCCCGGCGCGATGCAGTTGATGCGGATATTCAGCGGCGCCCACTCCACGGCCACGGATTTTGACGCGTAGATCACCCCGGCCCGGGCGGCGCAGGTGTGGGCCACGCCGGGCATGCCGCGGTCGATCACGGTGACCAGGTTGACGATGTTGCCGGGCATTTTAGCTTCGGCCCAGCGCTTCGCGGCCGCCTGCATCATGAACCAGGTGCCGTTGAGGTTGGTGTCGATCACCGCCTTCCAGCCGTTGGGGCTGAAGTCGATGGCCTGCTGGGGGAACTGGCCGCCGGCGCTGTTGACCAGCAGGTCGATGGGGCCGTGCTCTTCCCAGACTGCGCTGAAGAGCGCGTCCACTGCTTCCGGGTCGCGAATGTTTACCGAATAGGTGATGACTTGCAGTCCCGCGGCGCGCATGGCTGCGGCGGCGCTGTCGAGTTTTTCCAGGGTGCGGCCGACGATAACCACTTCCGCCCCGAGCCTGCCGAGCAGCCAGGCCGCTGCCTTGCCGATGCCGCTGCCGGCGCCGGAGATGAGCACACGCTTGCCGGCGAAGAGGTCCGCGGCGTAGATGCTCCGTGCGGCGGCCAGGTCTTCATCGGTCATGCCGAAGGGCTTGGTCATGTCGCGTTCCCCCTACCTGAGCAGTTCGCCGGCGATGATCATCTTGCGCACCTCGGTGGTGCCGGCGCCGATTTCCAGCAGCTTGGTGGAGCGGAACAGGCGGTTGATTTCCGATTCCCAGATGTAACCGTTGCCGCCGAAGATCTGCACAGCGTTGTCCAGCACCTGGTTGCACATGTTGGCGCAGTACATGACGGAGGCGGCGGTGCGGGCGTGAATCTGCCCGTGACCGGCCTGGGTCTCGTCGACGCCGCAGATCTCCGCGAGCACCGACCAGCAGATCGCCCGCATGGTTTCCTGCCAGACGTACATGTCGGCGAGGCGTGACTGCACCATCTGGAACCTGGCGATGGGCTGGCCAAACTGCTCCCGCGTCCTGGCGAAGTCGACGGACAGTTCCAGCGCCCGCTCGGCGATGCCGAGGTTGATCGGCGCGATCAGCGCGCGCTCGTAGTCGAGGCCGCTCATCACCACCTGGTGGCCCATGTTCTCGGTGCCGACGATATTGGCGGCGGGGACGCGCATGTCCTCGAACACCAGCTCCGCCGTCTGGCTGCCGCGAAAGCCCATCTTGATGAGCTTCTGCGCCACCTTGAAGCCCGGGGTGTCGGTCTCCACCACGAAGGCGGTGATGCCCTTGGAGCCATTGCCCTCCTCGGTCTTGGCGTAGAGCAGGCAGATGTCCGCCACCGGGCCGTTGGTGATGTAGAGCTTGGAGCCGTTGATGATGAAGTCGTCGCCGTCGCGCACGGCTCTTGTACGCATGGAGCCCAGGGCGTCGGAGCCGGCGCCCGGTTCGGTCAGGCCGAGGCAGCCGGTCCACTCGCCGCTACAGAGTCTGGGCAGGAAGCGGCGGCGGACCTCCTCGCTGCCGTTGTTGTAGATGTTGTTGGCGCAGAGGTTGTCGTGGGCGACCCACGAAAGTGCGAAGGCGTGGTTGTAGCGCGAGAAGGCCTGCAGGATCAGGCCCGCGTCGAGCAGGCTCATGCCGACGCCGCCGTACTCCTCGGCGACGGTTACACCGAGAAAGCCCAGCTCGCCGAGCTGCGGCAGCAGGTCGGCGGGCCACCACTCCTCGTTGTCCATTTTCGCCGCGAGCGGCAGCAGTTGCTCCCGGCCGAAACGGTCGGCGTGGTCGAGCAGTTGCTGTTGTTCCGAGGTGAGTCTGAACTGGTTCATGGTCTTTACCCGCAATTTTTCAAACTGTCAGTAGCGCATGACGCCATAGCTGGTGCCGCCGAAGGGCGCATTGAGCGAGGCGGAAATCGAAATCCCCAGGGCGTTGCGCGTGTCCACCGGGTCGAGGATGCCGTCGTCCCAGATCTCCGAACTGGTGGCGTAGGCCGAGGTGCTGTTCTCGTAGTTGGCCAGCACCTCGGCGCGGATCTGCGCCAGTTCTGCCTCGTCGGGATCCTGGCCCTGCTTTTTCAGCTGGTTGATCTTGATCGTCGCCAGGGTGTTGGCCGCCTGATCCGAGCCCATTACCGCGATCTGGCTGTTGGGCCAGCTGAACAGGGTGCGCGCGTCCCAGGCCCGGCCGCACATGCCGTAGTTGCCGGCGCCGAAGGAGCCGTTGGTCATTACCGTGAACTTGGGCACGTCGACGCCGCCCTGGACCATGAGCATCTTGGCGCCGTCCTTGGTGATGCCCTGCTGCTCGTACTCCCGGCCGATCATGTAGCCGGTGATGTTCTGCAGGAAGACCAGCGGCGTATTGTTCTGGTTGCACAGGGCCATGAAGTGGGCGGCTTTCAGCGAACTGTCGTTGAACAGTACGCCATTGTTGCCGAGTACGCCGACCTTGTAGCCCCAGATATTGGCGAAGCCACAGACCAGGGTGGTGCCGTAGTCGGGCTGGTACTCGGCGAAGCGGCTGCCGTCGACGATGCGGGCGATGACCTCGCGCATGTCGAACTGCTTCTTGATGTCGTTGGGGATGATCCCGTAGAGCTCCGCCGGGTCGTACCAGGGCTCCTCGGGCTTCTCCCGCGGTAGCGGGTACTTGGCCTTCTGCTCCCACTGCATGACGATCTCGCGGCCGATGGCGATGGCTTCCTTCTCGTTGGCAGCGTAGTAGTCGCAGGTGCCGGATACCGAGGTGTGCATGCGCGCGCCGCCCAGTTCATCCACCGTGACATCCTCGCCGGTGGCGGCCTTCACCAGCGGCGGGCCGCCGAGGAACACGGCGCCGGTGCCCTCGACGATCACCGAGTAGTCGGACAGCGCCGGGATGTAGGCGCCGCCAGCGGTGCAGTGGCCGAAGACCAGCGACAGCTGCTTGCAGCCCATCTTGGAGAGCTGTACCTGGTTGCGGAAGATACGCCCGGCCATGTACTTGTCGCCGAAGAGGTCCGATTGCAGGGGCAGGAAGCCGCCGGCGCTGTCGCAGACGTGGATCACCGGCAGGTGGTTTTCCACCGCGATATCCAGCGCGCGGACCATCTTCTTCACCGACAGCGGGTACCAGGCGCCGCCCTTGTTGGAACTGTCCGAGGCGTTGATCAGTACCTCGCGGCCGCCGACGATGCCGATGCCGGTGATGCAGTTGGCGCCCGGCGCCGTGCCCTCATAGGCCTCGCCCGCGCCGAGGGAGGAGAATTCCAGGAAGGGTGTCCCGGGGTCGAGGAGGAGTTCCAGGCGCTCGCGCGGCAGCAGCTTGTTCTGCTTGCGCAGGCGCTCGATGTCCCGCTCCGGCCGGCTGTGGCGCGCCGCCTCCTGCTTGCGCCGGAACTCCTCCACCAGCTGGCGGTTGTGCTGCCGGTACTGCTGGAACTCGCTGCTGTTGGTGTTGATCCTGGACTCTATCCTGCGCACGGCTCTTGTCCTGTGTGGGCGGCTTGCAAATAATTTATGGTCGCGGCTGCCTGCATGTTCATTCCTCGCCCGCGGCCAGGGCGACCTCGATATCGACCAGCAGCGCGCCCTTGTCGAAGTTGTCGCCCACCGCGAAGCCGCTGCTGCGCACGATGCCCGCGACGCCGGACCTGATCTGGGTCTGCAGCTTCATGCTCTCGATCAGCAGCAGGGGCTGGCCGGGTTCAACAATGTCGCCCTCGGCGACGCCGATTTCCACGATTACCCCGGGCATCGGCGCGCGGACCTGGCCGGCGCCAGCGCCCTCGCCACCGGCGCCGGCGAATTCGTCCCTGGCCTCGACCCGCCAGGTCCTGCCGGCGAAGTGCAGGTGCAGGGTATTGCCGTCCTGGGCGACGTAGACCTGGCAGGCGCTGCCGTTGACAGTCAGTTCGCCCTGGTTGTCGCCCTGCCACTGCAGGCGCACATCGAGCAGGTGGCCGTCGATTTCCAGGCTGACCTGCTCGCCGAGCCGTCGGGGAGTGACCTCGTGGAGTGTGTCGCCGATGATGTAGCGTGGTTGCATGGCCGGTCTTCTTCCTCTTCCTAGTTGCGCCAGTGGCCGATGGCCCCGTAGGGCTCCGGGGTGGCGGCGTGCAGCAGGCGGGTGGTGCGGTCCGCGAGGTAGGCGGCGGCCAGTGCCGCCTGCAGCTGTTCCCGGCTGGCCGTGGCCGCGGTCAGTTGCGCGCCGTGCCTGGTGACAAAGGCGGTATCGGTATCACCGCTGATAAACGCCGGGTGCTGCAGCACCCGGGCGAGGTATTCGCTGTTGACCCGGACGCCGAGGATGACCAGTTCCTGCAGCGCACTCACCGCGCGCTGGATGGCCTGCTCGCGGCTGGGTGCGTGCACCACCAGCTTGGCCAGCATCGGGTCGAAGGAAGCGGTGACCTGCTGGTCGAGGTAGAGGCCGCTGTCGAAGCGCAGGCCATCGCCGCGGGGTTCCTTCAGGAACAGCACCCGGCCGGTCTCGGGGGTGAAGCCCTCGAAGGCGTCCTCGGCGCAGATGCGGCACTCGATGGCGTGGCCCTGCATGGTCACGGCGGCCTGCGCCATGCCCAGCGGCTCGCCCGCGGCGATGCGGATCTGCTCGGCGACCAGGTCGACGCCGTAGACCATCTCGGTCACCGGGTGCTCCACCTGGATGCGGGTGTTCATCTCGAGGAAGAAGAACTCGCCCTCCGGGGTGTAGAGAAACTCCACCGTGCCGGCGCTGCTGTAGTTGGCCGCCGCGGCGATGCCCACGGCCGCCGCGCAGATCTCCGCCCGCTTGGCCTCGCTGAGCGCGGGGGAGGGCGCCTCCTCGATCATTTTCTGGAAGCGGCGCTGGATCGAGCACTCGCGCTCGCCGAAGTGCACGACGTTCTCGCCGTCGCCGAGCACCTGCACCTCGATATGCCGGGCGCTGGGGAAGAAGCGCTCCAGGTAGATGCGCCCGTCGCCGAAGTATTTCTGCGCCTCCGATGCGGCGATGCGGGCGGCGCTTTCCAGTTCATCCGCCGAGTTGACGATGTGCATGCCCTTGCCGCCGCCACCGGCGGAGGCCTTGACCACCAGCGGGTAGGTCAGGCCGGGTACGGATTCCACGCCGCGGGCGATGTCGCCCTCGCCGGGGCTCGTCGCGTCGAGAATAAGCGAGGCGGGCACCGGAAAGCCGTGCGCCTGCACGAATTCCCGCGAGCGAATCTTGTCGCCCATCAGCTCGATGGCCTCGACGCCGGGGCCGATGAAGGCGATGCCCGCCGCGGCCAGGGCGCGGCAGAAGCCGGCGTTCTCGGAGAGAAAGCCGTAGCCGGGGTGTACCGCATCGACCCCCAGGCGCTGGCACAGGGCGACGATCTGCCCGCTATCCAGGTAGGCACTGCTCGGGCTGTCGCCGCTGATCTCTACCGCCTCGTCCGCCCGGCGCACCGCCGGCGACGCGCGGTCGCTCTCGTGGAACACCACCACCGAGGCGATGCCGAGCGCTTCGAGGGCGCGCAGCACCCGCAGCGCGATCTCGCCGCGATTCGCGATCAGCACCTTGTTGAATAGCGCCACTGTTGCCTGCTCCGGCTATCTCGTTGACAATTGAGCGTAACTCAATAAAAATTATTTCGTCAACCGGGTGAGGTGCTCGCCAGGTTGTTAATCGCATAGTTGGTTTGGATTAAATAGCTTTTTAAGCCGACTATTGCGCTGCGCCAGGGTAATTTTGTATAAGTTGAGTAAAGCTCAATAAATGGTTGGGGCCGCAGGGATTGCGCGGGCTCCCGAATTACATACAGCAGCGGAAGGAAAGCCATGCCAGGTATCTATTACGAAGAGGCCGAGATCGGCAAAGAGATCGCGCACAGCATGTCGCGCACGGTGACCGAGGCGGACAACGTGCTGTTCTGCTGCCTCACCCACAACCCGCAGCCCCTGCACCTGGATGCCGAGTACGCCGGCAAGACCGAGTTCGGCCAGCGCCTGTTCAACAGCATGTACACCGCCTCCTACGCCGCCGGTGTCTCGGTCGAGGACACCACTCTCGGCACTTTGGTGGCCAACCTGGGTTTCGGCGAGATGACCTTTCCCAAGCCGGTGTTCATCAACGACACCCTGCGCGTGACGACGGTGATCGTGGACAAGCGGGAGAGCAAGTCGCGGCCCGAGGCCGGCATCGTCACCTTCGAGCACCGGGTCTGGAACCAGCGCGACGAGATCGTCTGCACCATGATCCGCAAGGCCCTGATGCAGAAGCGGCCGGCCTGAGTCCGAGTCACAAGCAGTGAAGTGGAGTTGAAAGATGCTGGCAAAGTCCTACCTCTTCGTCCCCGGCGACAGCGAGAAAAAACAGGCGAAAATCCAGGCGTCCGGCGCCGACGCGGTGATCCTCTGCCTGGAGGATTCGGTGATGGAGGCCAACAAGGCGCGGGCCCGGGTCATCGTCCGCGAGTACCTGCAGGCCCACCGCGGCAAGAGCCTGCCGCAGCTGTGGGTGCGGGTGAACCCGCTCACCACCGGGCACCTGCTGCGCGACCTGGTCGAGGTCATGCCCGGCGCGCCGCTCGGGCTGTTCCTGCCCAAGCCTTCCTCGGCGGAGGATTTCCGGGTGCTGGATAACTACCTCACGGCGCTGGAGGCGCAGAACGGCCTGGAGCCGGGCGCAACGAAAATCATGAGCGTCGCCGAATCCTGTGTGGGCACCCTCAACCAGGCGCAGTTCGCGACGGCCTCGCCGCGGCTTGGCGCCATGTGCTGGGGCGCGGAGGACATGTCCGCCGATCTCGGCGCCAGCACCAACCAGGACGAGGCCGGTAATTTCTTCCTCGTCCACCAGATGAACCGCGCCGCCTGCCTGCTGGTGTGCAACGCCGGCGGCATGCAGCCGGTGGATGGCATCTGCGCCGACTTTCGCGACGAGTCCCGGCTGCGCGAGGAGTGCCGCCGGGCGCGCATGGAGGGCTTTACCGGCAAGATCGCCATTCACCCGGCACAGGTCGCCGCCATCAACGAGATGTTCACGCCCTCACCGGAAGAGCAGGACTACGCGCGGCGGGTGATCCGCGCCTTCGCCGAGGCGCCGGACGGCGCCGGCACCATCGGCCTCGACGGCAAGATGCTCGACATCCCCCACCTGAAGCGCGCCCACCGCCTGCTGCAACTGGCGGGAGAGGGCGAAGGGTGACGGACTCCCTCGCCGGCAAGCTGCTCTGGGAGCCCTCCGCCGGGCGCATCGAGGGCGCCGGTATCACGGCGTTTATCGCCTGGGTCAACGATCAATACGGTTTGTCGCTGAAGGACTATCGCGACCTGTGGCAGTGGTCAGTTGATGACATCGAGAACTTCTGGGTGGCGGTGCGCGATTGCTACGAGGTGCACTTTTCCGCCGCCTACAGCGCTGTTCTGTCCGGCCATGAGATGCCCGGCGCGCGCTGGTTCGCCGGCGCGCGGCTCAACTTCGCCGAACACCTGCTGCAACAGGGCGAGCTCGGCGACCTGGCGCGTCCGGCGATCTTCGCCGAGAGCGAGACCTTCGCCCCGAGCTCGATCGACTGGCGCGAGCTGCGCGAGCAGGTAGCGCGTTTCGCCAGCTTCCTGCGCAGCCGGGGAGTCGGTCCCGGCGATCATGTCGCGGCCTACCTGCCGATTTCCATCGAGTCGGTGGTCGCCCTGCTCGGCACCATCAGTGTCGGCGCGGTGTGGTCGAGTTGCTCGCCGGATTTCGGCGCCAGGAGCGTGCTGGAGCGTTTCTCCCAGGTCGGCCCCAAGGTGCTGATCGCCGCCAGCGGCTACCGCTACAACGGCAAGGCCTTCGATCGCAAGGCCGACCTCGCCAGCATCGCCGACCAGCTGCCCAGCCTGCGGGAACTGGTCTACCTGCCCTGGCTGTACGACGACGCGCCGCGGGTGCCCGGCGCAGTCGCACTCAGTCACTGGGCGGCGGCGCTGGACAACGATGCCCGCTACGCGGATTTCGCCTTCGAGCAGGTCGAGTTTTCCCACCCGCTGTGGGTGCTCTACACCTCCGGTACCACGGGCCTGCCGAAGGGCATCGTGCACAGCCAGGGCGGCATTGCCCTGGAGTTCACCAAGTACGGCTGGCTGCACGACGACCTGAAGCCGGAGTCGGTAAAGTTCTTCTTTACCACCACAGGCTGGACCATGTTCAACCTGCTGGTGGGCGGTTTCGCCACCGGCAGCGCCATCGTGGTCTACGACGGCTGCCCGAGCTTCCCCGACTACAGCCGGCTGTGGGAAATGGCCGAGCGCCTGGGCATCACCTACTTCGGCGCCAACCCGACCTATTTCAATGCCCTCGCCAACCGCCACTACTGCCCGCGGGAGCACTTCGACCTGGCGAAAATACGCACCATCGCCACCACCGGCTCGCCGGTCTCGCCGGAAAATTTCGCCTGGATCTACCGCAACGTGGGCGATGACATTCACGTGGTCTCGATGAGCGGCGGCACGGATGTCGCCGCGGCCTTTGTCGGCGGCGTGCCGATCCTGCCGGTCCACGCCGGCGAGATACAGGTACCCTGCCTGGGGGTGGATGTCTGCGTCTTCGATGAGGAGGGCCGGGAAGTGCTGGACGAGGACGGTGAACTGGTGGTGCGCCAGCCGATGCCGTCGATGCCGATCTGCTTCTGGAACGACCCGGACGGGCAGCGCTACCGCGCCAGCTACTTCGAGACCTACCCCGGGGTGTGGCGCCAGGGCGACCAGGCCCGCTGCAACCGGCGCATGGGCTGCGTGATCTCCGGGCGCAGCGACGCCACCCTCAACCGCTACGGCGTGCGCATCGGCACGGCGGAGATCTACCGCAACGTCGAGGGCATCGAGGGCATCGCCGACAGCCTGATCGTCAACCTGGAACTGCCCGGGGCGAAATTCTTCATGCCGCTGTTCGTAACACTGGATGAGGGCGTCGAACTCGACGACAATCTGAGCAACACTATCCGGCAGGCGCTGGCGAGCAATTGTTCGCCGCGCCACGTGCCCGATGAAATCCACGTGGTCGACGCCATCCCCTATACCCTGAGCGGCAAGAAGCAGGAAATCCCGGTGAAGAAACTCCTGCTCGGGGTTCCGGTGGAGAAAGCCGTCAAGCTCGAGGCGAGCGCCAACCCGCAGGCCATCGATTTCTTCATCGACTTCGCCAGCCGGGTGCCCATCGAGCGCGATTGAGGAAGCAGCACAGCAGTGAGCAAAACCAGCGAACGCAAGAAGTCGACCCGCCTGCCGCGGGAAGCCCGCGAGGCGGAAATACTCGCCCGGGCCCGGGAGAGCTTCGAGCGCAAGGGCTACGAGAACACGACTGTCGCCGAGATTGCGGCGGAACTGGGCCTGGTGGAAGGTACTGTGTTCCATTACTTCGGCAGCAAGCGCGGCCTGATGCTGAAGGTGATCGAGACCTTCTACCAGGAGATCACCGCCGAACTGGAGGCGGGTCTCGCCGCGGTTCGCGGCACCCGCAACCGCCTGCATTTCATCATTCACTTCCACCTGCGCACGGTCAGCCGCAGCGCCGAACTCTGTGCGGTGATACTGCGCGAGTCGCGCGGCCTCGAGCCGGAATTTTCCGCGGAGATCCACCGCCTCAACCGTCTCTACACCGGGCACCTGATCGCCGTGGTCAAGCAGGGTATCGCCGCCGGGGAAATCAGGGAGTCCACCTCGGCCACCCTGGTCAGGAACACCGTCTACGGCAATATCGAGCACGTGCTGTGGGACGTGGTCAGCGAGGGCAGGGCGGTGAACGTGGAGCGGGTGTCGGAGCAATTGACCGAGCTCGTCTTCCGCGGTATCAGTGCAGAGGAAGCCCGGCTGGAGCAGGGTGAGGTGGCGACGCTGGTGAAGAAGCTCAACCAGCTGCTCTAGCGGGAATTCTTGCGCTGCTGGCGGTGGCCAGCTCAAGAGTAGATGGAGTGCGCCGGACAATAAAAATAACCCGACAGGCGAGGCCCGATGAAACTGTTCAGCCCGATAAACATCGGCAACATGCGGCTCAAGAACCGCATCGTCATGGCGCCGATGACCACCAACCACGCCAACGCGGACCAGACGCCCTCACCGCGCCTGCAGGATTTCCTGGTGGAGCGCGCGTGGCTGTTGCTGCGGGTGATCGGCAAGATCAGGTCTGAAGCGGGCAGCGACTTCCCTCTGGCCCTGCGCATTTCCGGCTTCGAGCGGGTGCCGGGCGGCCGGGACTCCTACGACACTGCGGCGCTGGCCGCGGCGGAGGCGATCAGGCGGGCGCCCGGTGTTCCTGCCGGCGGATTCGGTGATCTTGGCCGGCGCCGCCGTCGCCGATACCTCGCTGCACGAGCAGTTGCTGGCGGGGGGCTTCAGCAGTCACTGCATCGGCGATGCCAGCGGCGTGGGGCTGATCGTCAAGGCTGTCTAGGAGGGCAATGCGCTGGCCCACAGTCTCCAGGCGCGGCCCCTGCCGCTTGCGGCAAAGCGCTCAGTCGAACAGGCCCGTCTCCAGTTTGCGAATGCCCTCGCCCGGCGCGGGAATCGCCTGGCTGTGGTGGCAGCCGTTGATCGCCTGCTGGATTTCCCCGACCCTGTCGCTCTCGGCGTAAAACTGGCTCAGCCACTGGCGGCCCTTGAAAAAGGGGCCGTCCACCGGCATCTGCATCGGCCGCAGGGCCGGCTTCTTGTGTTTCCAGATTTCGAAATCGCTGCCGAAAATCTGCAGGGCATTGGCCTGGATAGCGCGCGCCCGTTCGATATCCGCTTCGGTGATTTCCTCCCCCTCGGCGGGGCTCAGGCAGGCGTGCCAGACCCGGCTGACGCCGTCGTCGACCGGCGTGTTGGCGATCATCTCGAAGGTCAGCATGGGGCCGAATTCCTGCTTGGAGAGCAACATGCCGGGCCCGGTGTACCAGGTGACGGTGTTCAGCTGGGCCTTGTAGTCCTGGTGGAAGCCGCCCTGGCGCTGGATGTAGATGTGGTCGCGGAACTCGTTCTCGAACTCCTCGCAAGGCGCGCCGTGGGTCGGCCCGAGGTGGGAGGCGTCGGCCATGTTGTCGAGGATTTCCTGGCAGTGGATGTCCAGGGTACCGACATGGTCGAGCTGCCAGCGCACCCAGCGCGGATCGTCCCACTCCTTCAGGTAGGGCGGCTCGAAGGCCGGCGGCGCGCCCTCCGGGTCGTGCCAGGTCATGATGCAGCCCATCACCTCGCGCACCGGGAAGGATTTCAGCGGCGGGATGTCCGGGCAGCTGTCCATACCGGGAATGTCGTCCACCCTGCCTTCCGGGTCGTAGCGCCAGCCGTGGTAGGGACAGCGGATGCCGTCGCCCTCGAGTTGCTTGCCGTCGCGGACGATCGCCGCATTCTCGCTGGCCAGGTGGGCGCCCATGTGCCGGCAGTAGGCCTCGAGCATGACCACGCGGCCGCTGGCGCCGCGGTAGAGGACGTAGTCCTCGCCGAAGTAGTGGATGGCCCTGGGGCCCGCGTCCAGTTCGCAGGCCTCGGCGACGATAAACCAGCCGCGGGGAAACGTTGCCGGCCCCAGTTTGTAATCCTTTGACGTGGCCAAGGTATCCTCCTTCAGAGCAACGGCAGCCGCGCGAGGGCGATTGCCTGTTTTTCTAGTTATTGAACTTGCTGTCGCGCTTCTCCACGAAGGCGTCCCGCGCCTCCTGGGAATCGTCGTCAGTATAGGCCTGCAGGGTGAAACCCTGCTCCCAGCGGTACTTGTCTTCGAGGTTGCCGTCCTCGATGCCGGTCAGGGCCTCCTTGGCCAGCTGGATCATCGGCGAGCTCTTTGCGGCGATCTTCGTCGCGATGGACAGGGCGCAGTCGCGCAATTCTGCGCGGGACACGACGCGTTCCACCGCGCCGAGCCGGTGGGCTTCCGCGGCGTCGATGAATTCCCCGGTGAAATACATGTAGCGCACTTTCTGCACCGGGAACATGCGCTGCAGGTGGGCGCCGCCGCCCATCGCCCCGCGGTCCACCTCGGGCACGCCGAAGCGGGCGCAGTCCGCGGCGACGATGATATCCGCCGCGCCGGAGATGCCGATGCCGCCGCCGAGGACGAAACCGTGGACGGCGACGATCACCGGCTTGGGATTGCGGTGGATCGCGGCGAAGGTGTCGTAGTTGCCCTTGTTCACCGCGACGATCCTGGTGCCGTCGGCGGCCAGTTCCTTGATGTCGACACCGGCGCAGAAGCCCTTGCCCTCGGCGCGGATGACGATGACTTTCACCGCCGGGTCGTCACCCAGTGCGCGGAGGTGAGCGGCGATGGCCGCCCACTCGCTGGAGTTGAAGGCATTGACCGGCGGCTTGTTGAAGACCACTTCGGCGATGCCCTTGTCGATGTGCGATTCGAAGGCCATGTGGACCTGCTCCCTAAGGTGTATTGCCCGCCTGGCGCAGCGCCGCCAGGCTGTCGAGCGATTGATAGGCCTCGTCCATGATCTGCCCGATCAGGTCCGCCACCGCGGGCAGGTCGGCGATATTGCCGGCGATCTGCCCGCTGGGGAGGATGCCCGTGTCGGGATGCCCCCTGACCATCGCCTCCTGGATCATCATCGGCGCGTTGGCCGACATCAGGGTCTGGGCGAAGCTCATGTTGTTGCTGCGCTTCATGCGCCAGGCCCCGGCGAGGATTGCGTAGAGGGAATCGCCGCTGATTTTCGCGAAGGTCAGGCCGTTCTTTAGCGCCAGCACCAGCATGCCCAGGGAGGAGGTGTTCTCCAGCGATTGCAGGCACTGGTTGTAGATCATGCGCTGGGGCATGCCGTCGAGACGGGTGCTGACGATGATCTCCTCGACCCCGGCTTGCAGGTAGCGCGACTTGGTCGCCTCGGGTACCGGGGATTCCCGGGTCATGAGGAAGCGCGTGCCCATGGCGATGCCCGCTGCGCCGTAGGCCAGCGCCGCCACCAGGCCGCGGCCGTCCTTGTAGCCGCCGGCGGCGACTACGGGCACCTCGAGCGCATGCACCACCTGGGGCAGGAGGATGTTGCTGGCCACGCTGCCGGTGTGCCCGCCGCCCTCGGAGCCCTGTACCACCACCGCGTCGGCACCCATCTGCACCGCCTTCACCGCGTGCTTCAGCGCGCCGACCGTCGGGATACAGACGACGCCGGCGTCCTTCAGCCGGCTGATCATCGCCGCCTCCGGCGAGCGGCTGTAGCTCACCGCACGCACGCCCTCGCGGATGCAGATCTCGATGATCTCCTTCGCCCCCGGGGAATACATGTGGAAATTGACACCGAAGGGCTTGTCGCTGCGCTGCCTGATGGCGGCGATGCCCGCCTCGACTTCCGCCGGGGTCATCACCGCCCCGGCGAGGAAGCCGAAGCCGCCGGCCTCAGCGGTGGCGGCCACCAGGGCAGGGTCCGCGACCCAGCCCATGGCGGTCTGGATGAGCGGGTGCTCACAGCCCAGCAGTGCAGTCAGTCGCGTTTGCATTCAGCCGCTCTCTCCCTGCCCCTGTTCGCCGGCGAGATAGAGAAACACCGGGACCTCACCGCCGCCGTCCACGGCGAGACTGGCGCCGGAGACGTATGCGGCCTGCGGCGAAGCCAGGTAGAGACAGGCGTTGGCGATATCCTCTGGCTCCGCCATCCGCTGCAGCGGCAGCATCCCGGCGATCCGGCGAAAACCCTGCTCGCCGCCGTAGTGCTCGACACCACCGTCGTGACGCACCAGGCCGACGACGAGGGCATTGACCCGCACCTGCGGCCCCCATTCCTGGGCCAGCGAACGGGTGGCATTGAGCAGGCCGGCCTTGGCTGCGCCGTAGGCGGTGGTGCCGGGGGAGGGACGCACGCCGCTGATACTGGCGATGTTGATGATATTGCCGACGCCGTCCTGCTGCCGCATCACGGTGTAGACCTGCTGGGAGAGGGTGAGCGGTGCGACCAGGTTGAGGTTGATGATTTTCTCGGTGACCGAGGGGCTGGCGCTGCCGGCGTCCACCGGCGGGCTGCCGCCGGCGTTGTTGACCAGGATATCGATACGGCCGCAGCGTTCCACTGCGGCGTCGACTACCCGCTGCGACTGTGCCGGGTCGCGAATGTCGGCCTGGACAAAGTACGCGCTGTTGCCACCGGCGCTGGGTAGCTCGGCCGGCTCGCGGCGACCGCAGATCACTACCCTGGCGCCGGCGGCGAGGTAGGCGCGGGAAATCGCACGACCGATATGGCCGCCGCCACCGGTCACGATGACTGTCTTGTCCTGGTAATCGCCCATCTGCTGCTCTGTTTATCGCGCCATTCGCGGCACAGTCTTATTCGCCAGAGGGCAGGCGGCTCCCGTCGGGTGCACGCCTGCTGCTGTGGCAGATTATAGAGGGAAAAGAGTAGCAACTAATCCCCCGGGCTTATTACCGCATACGGACTATTTCCGGGGCTTTCTCCCCCCGGGCAGGTATTTCCTGAGCCGGCCAGTCGCTAGAATCCCTGCGTGGGCTGCACAGCTGCCCGCGCCAATCAGCGGCAGCCTGCGCAGGAGAACAACAGTGAGCACCAAGGTATACGACAAGCCCCGGGAACTGCTCGGGCAGGAGGGCACGCAACTGGGCCCCACGGAATTCATGACCATAGACCAGCAGCGCATCAACCTGTTTGCCGACGCCACCGGCGACCACCAGTGGATTCATGTCGACGAGGAGCGCGCAAAGGACTCCGGGTTTGGCTCGACGATCGCCCACGGCTACCTGACGCTTTCCCTGTGCAGCCTGATCCTGCCGCAAATGCTGGAGATCCGCAATTTCAGCGCGGGGGTCAACTACGGGCTGGAAAATGTGCGCTTTCCCGCGCCGGTGAAGGTCGATTCACGCATCCGCGGCCGCGGCGAAATCATCAAGGTCGACGAGGCCAAGGGCGGCATCCGCTCCATCGTGCGTATCAGTGTGGAGATCGAGGGCGTCGAGCGCCCCGCCTGTGTGGTCGACACCATCAGCCTCTACTACGACTGAGCGGGTTGGATAGTCTGTTGGGACTATCGCCCCGGGGCGCGCAAGGCTTGCGCTGGAATAGCGCTGGGGTACAGTTGAGGCTGTATATTGCAACCATATGTTGCAATATAATCCGGTCGGGGTCGAGGTGAGCGCCTTGTCCCGGGGCGGTAGATTGCCCGGCGGTGCGTATCGCGTATTTTTCCCGGCGCGAACCGCGGATTTCAATAACAAAATTTCGCCAGGAGGGCGTGACCATGTCCACGCAGATATTACCCAAGGACGCCGAGAACCTGCCCTTGCCGCCAGTGGTGAGTGGCCTGCCGATCATCGGTAGTACCATTCCCATGTCGCGCGACCCGGGTCGCTTCTTCAAGCAGTGCTACGACCGCTACGGCCCCGCATTCCGGGTCAAGGTCTTCGGCAACGAGATCAACGTGATAGCCGGGGCCGACGCCGCCAATTTCGTCAACGGCCCGGAGGGGCGCGAGTGCCTGCGCTCAAGGGAAGTGTTTCACCCGCTGGCCGAGGAGTTCGGCGCGACCAAGGTGATGACCGGGGTAGATGGCAAGTTGCACATGGAACTGCGCAACGTCATGCGCCGCGGCTTTTCCCGCGACTCGCTCAAGGGCCTGTTCCAGGAGATGGTGGATACCACCCGGGATTCCCTGCTCCGCGACTGGAAGCCGGGCACCGATGTGCCGGTGGTGGAGGCCATGCAGTACCTGGTCATCGACCAGTTGGGCATGAGCCTCACCGGCTACGCGCCGCGGGAGTACGTCAAGGATATCCGCACTACCATTCTCTACATCCTCAACGTGCTGGTGACCCACCAGCGGCCCAGGATCATGCTGCAGATGCCCGAGTACAAGCGGGCCAAGGCGCGCATGATGCAACTGGCGCGCCAGATGGTCGAGGACGTCATGTCCCGGCCCGAGCCCGGCCCGGACGAGCGCAAGACCCTCATCGACGATATCGTTGCGGCGCACAAGCGCGACCCGGAACTGATCCCGGCGGGCGACCTGCCGATGCTGATGGCCGGCCCCTACGTGGCGGGCCTGGATACCGTGGCCAATACCACCTCGGCCATCGTCTACACCATCCTCAAGCACCCGGAGGTACTGGCCCGGGTGCAGGCCGAGGTAGATGCGGTGTTTTCCCGGCCCATCGACGAAGCGACCTTCATGGACAGCATGCCGGCCCTGCGCGGTGCGATCATGGAGACCATGCGCCTCTATCCCATCGCGGTGGCGCAACTGCGGGTGGCAAACAAGGACTTCGTGTTTGGCGGTCACCTCTACCGGGAGGGGCAGTTCATTTACCTCGCCACGGCGGTGCCCCACCTCGAGGAGCGGTTCTACCCGGATGCCGACGCCTTCGACATCGAGCGCTACAGCGAAGATCGCAAGGAGCACATGCAGTCGGGCGCCTATTCACCCTACGGCCGCGGCCCGCATACCTGTGCCGGCAGGACCCAGGCTGACGTTCTGCTGATGATGACGATGGGGGAGTTGTTCTACCTCTTCGACCTCGAGCTGACCCCGGCGGATTACGTCATGAAGATCAAGACCGCGCCGACACCGGGCCCGGAGATGGGCTTCAGGGTCAAGGTGAAGCGGCGCCGGAATTGAAGCCGGGCCCGTGGTCTGCTCCCTCTATTCCTGGTTTAGTCAGAACGGGAGAGGCGAACCGCCGGTGGGCGGTTCGCCGCTCCACTGCCTTGCCTAGCGGCAAGATTGGTGAACGGGCACGTGATTGCGGTTTGCCGGTTTCGGCACGGTGCACTTGTACTCCCTGGTCTTGGCAGTAGTGTCAGCGTTGTTCACGCTGTCGTCCGCGAAGGCCACACCGGACATCATGCTCGCTGCGATTGCGGTCAAAATCATCTTTTTCATCGTACTTCTCCTGGGCTAAGTAGGTAAATTGTCCTGCTCTCTCGAGCGTTGAGATCAATTTACACAAGCTCGCGTCAGGGGAACATTTGAAAGAACTGAAGCTATCGTTCGATAAAATTGTGTTGCCTGCCGGGGCGCGTCGAGCCCGGGTTGGAGCCCGCTAAAACGCGCCTACAGCCCGGCCGCCCGGCCGGTTCTCCCCCGGCAATGATGATGTGCGGGGCAATGCCGTCCATGCGGGAAACCTGCGAACTCTTGACAGTTTCCAATTCCTGCTGTCAAACTGACGAACAGTTGTCTCAGCCCCGATCAGAGACCAATTCTAATCAAGTAATCCGCAGGCGCGGGCCGATGGCGCAGTCGCTGTGTGGAAATATCGGAGGCACCATGAAGCAAGTGGCAGTTGGCGAATTCCAGCAGTTGGCGGCGGGTATCTATCTCGAGGGCCTGGCCGTGGACCAGGCGCGCGAGGTTGTCTGGTACAGCGATGTTGTCGGCGGTGGCCTGCACGGCGTCATGCCCGACGGCAGTATCCAATCCTTCAACCCCGGCCGCATGTGGACAGGCGGGGTGATGATGAACCACGACGGCTGCGTGCTCTCCTCGGGCCAGGGCGGCATCATGTGGAACGATCCGGACAGTGGCAAGTCCGGCTGGCTGATCGATTCCATCGACGGCAAGCCGATCAACGGCATCAATGAAATGATGCCTGATGGCACTGGCGGCATCTTCTTCGGTACTGTCGATATCGATATGGTGATCGAGGGCGCCACCGCGCGACCGACCAATCTCTACCGCCTGACCGCAGAGCGCGAAGTGATCCTCCTGGCGGAGGGCATCGGCTTCACCAACGGCATCATGTATGACCCCGGGCGCGCGGTCTTGTACTGCAACGATACCTTCAACCGCACCTGGGCTTTCGATGTCGCGGATGACCTGACGCTGCACAACAAGCGCGCTTTCTTCGAGCGCGACGACGTCGATGGCATGACCCTGGATGCGGCAGGAAATGTCTGGATTACCGGATTCAAGCACGGCGTTCTGACACGCGTGAGTCCGGACGGCACCCTCCTGCCCGCAGTCGAAACCCCCGGGCAAGCGATAACCCAGGTGCGCTTTGGCGGGGACGGTCACGACTACTACATCAACTGCGTACCGATCGACGGTGGCGAGAGCCTGAAAAACGGCGAAGCGCTCACCGAACATCGCTCTTTCCTCTACCGTGGGCGCTCCGCGGAGCAGGGCAGGGTGATGGAGCCGGCGCGCTTCAACCTCGACTCAGAAATGTAGCGGGAAATCGAGCTATGACATCGGGCAAGTTACCGTTTGAAGAAGTGCCAGTGCGCATACCGGTGGAGGCTTATGTCTCGGAGGAGTATGCTCGCGCGGAAAACGAGAGGCTCTGGGGCAAGGTCTGGCAGATCGCGTGTCGCGAGGAAGAGCTTGCCAACGTCGGGGATTATGTGACCTACGACATCCTCGACGAATCGATCATTGTTGTGCGCAGCGATGCGCAGAAAATCTCCGCATTCTACAATGCCTGCCAGCATCGAGGCCGGCGTCTGACCAAAGGCTGCGGCCGAACCCGGCAGTTCTTCTGTCGTTTCCACGGCTGGCGCTGGGACCTGGATGGCGAGAATACCTATATCCTCGACAGGGAAGACTGGTGCGAGGCGCTGGATGCGGAAAACACGCGCCTGCCCCGGGTACAGGTAGATACCTGGGGCGGCTGGGTGTGGGTCAACATGGACCCGGACTGCGAGCCTCTGAGCGAGTATCTCAACCCGGTATCGCCCATGCTCGATGCTTTCGAGTTCGACAAGATGCGATATCGCTGGCGGCAGTGGCTGTATTTTCCCTGCAACTGGAAGACGGCCCTGGAATCCTTTATCGAAAGTTTTCATGTCGATGCCACCCATCCCCAACTGGGCCAGTGGGGCACCAACCGCTGGTGGTGCCGCACGGGTGGCAAGCACGCCTGGCATGGAATAGGCGCCCCGCGTGGCGATGCCGGTGATCTCGATCCGCGGGTCACGATGTACGAACTGTTCAAGGAGTTGTGGGATACCGTCGGTACCACAACAGAGACCCTGGTGGAGGCGGCGTCGCGCGCGAAGGAGGAACTGCCGGCAGGCGCGGCCCCCGAGGAAGTCGCGGGATTTGTCATGCAGTCGGCGGCGATGGCGGATGCGGAGCGCGGCGTTTTTTGGCCGCAGATGAGTCCCGAACACTATGTAGAGTGCGGCCTGGACTGGCACGTGTTCCCCAATTCCGCGATTCTTCCGGGCATGACTTACGCACTTTGTTACCGTGCAAGGCCGCACGGATACGACCCCAACAGTTGCATATTCGAGGTCTACATCATCGAGCGCTACCCGGAGGGCGAAGAGCCGCAGACCGAGTGGGTCTACGAGCCCGACCCCACCGAGGAAAAGTGGCGCAAGATTCTGAGCCAGGATTTCCAGAACATGCCCGAAGTCCAGCACGGTATCAAATCGCGTGGTTTCAAGGGGCCGCGGCCCAGCCCGGTGCAGGAAGTGCCGGTTATTCATTTTCACCGCACTCTGGCGGAGTACATGGGAACCGGTGCACCGGAGGACATCCTGGCGCGTGATTAGCGGGTTCCAGTGACAGTCACGGGTGCAGGGCAGCAATAGATACAGATAACGATGGGAGAAAGCGCATGACCAAAACATTAAACCGCCTGGAGGGCAAAGTCGCCATCATCACCGGGGCCGGCCAGGGCATCGGTGCGGCGATTGCCGAGGCGTACGCAGCAGAGGGTGCCAAAGTCATTCTCACCGGCAGGACGTTCAGCAAGGTCGAGGAAGTCGCGGGCAAGATCAAGGCAGCGGGAGGTGAGGCCATTCCGCTGCAGGCGGTCGCCGGGGAAAAGTCCGATTCGGAAAAGACAGTCAATCTCGCGCTCACTGAATGGGGCCGGGTGGACATCCTGGTGAATAACGCGCACTCCTTTACCGACTACCTTCCCCTGGCGGAAGCAAACATGGAGGAGAACTGCAAAGTCGATTTCCAGTCTGCCTTCTTCGGCTCCCTGCAACTGATGCAGCTGTGCTACCCGCACATGGTCAAGCAGGGCGGGGGCTCGATCATCAATATGGGTTCCAGTTTCGGCATTCGCTGTGAGCCGGGTTTTCTTGCCTACGCCGCGAGCAAGGAAGCAATTCGGGCGCTGACGAAAACCGGCGCCCGGGAATGGGGCAAGGACAAGATCCGGGTTAACACGATTCTGCCCGCCGCACTGTCGCCAAAGGCCAAATGGTATCTCGAAGACAGCGGCACCTATGATCAGGAACTGGCCAAGGTTGCCATGGGGGTATTTGGCACGCCCGAAGATATTGCGCCGACGGCTATCTTCCTCGCCAGCGATGAGTCCAACTTCGTCACCGGGCAGACCATCTGCGCGGAGGGCGGAGCGACCATGCTCTAGACAATAAACATGAGGTCAGCCGGTAAGGCATGGCGCGACCGAGGCCACCTGTAGTGGCAATTTGAGGATTCTCTGTGAACGACCCAGTAAAACGCACGGCTCTGGTGACCGGGGGCGGCTCCGGTATGGGCGCCGCTACCTGTGAGCGCTTTGCCCGGGATGGCATGGCCGTGGGCGTACTCGATATCGACATCGAGGGGGCCCGCGCGGTAGCCCGGAAGATCACCGCGGCGGGCGGTAGGGCCATGGCTCTCGAGGCCGATATCGCCGACCGGGTCGCAGTGGACACAGCAGTAACTGCGCTCCGCGAGGACTTCGGGCCGGTGACGGTGCTGGTGAATAACGCAGCGATGGAGGGGTTTTGTCCTTTCGCTGAACTCACCGAGGAGCAAATCGACCGCATGTTCGCGGTCAATCTCAAGGGCATTTTTATCATGACCCAGGCTGTGCTGCCTGACATGGAAGCGGCGGCCTGGGGGCGAATCATCAATATTTCCGCCTATGGTGCGCAGTTGGTCGAGGGTTACATGAGCCACTACTACGCGAGCAAGGGCGGGGTGATCTCGCTTACACGAGCCATGGCGGCGGAGTTCGGGCCGAAAGGTATCACCGTCAATTCCGTCTCGCCCGGCTTCATCGATACCCCGATGGCGCGGCGCGCTATCGACAGTGGTGACCTTGCCGATCCCTCGACCATCTACAACGCCTACCCTGTCCAGCGCCTCGGCAAGCCCGAGGAAATTGCCGCGGCCTGTGCCTATTTTGCCTCGGAGGACGCGGCCTACGTGACCGCCCAGCTGCTGGGTGTCAATGGCGGCGCGGTGGGTTGAAGAAGGCCAGTCAGTGTCATTGCAGTTGAATAAGGAGAAAGCGATGAAAAAATTTATCAATCACGTGGACCATGTTGCCTGGCTTTCCCATCCGGACAACCTGGAAGCCAATGTCGCCCGGCTCGAGCAGATCACCGGGGCCACGCTCAGGCGTTTTTCCCGCAAGGACATGGGCTTCACCATGTGCATCAGCTGGGAGGCCGGGCTTGAGGTCGTGGCGCCCATGGAAGAGCGGACAGATTTCAACCAGTGGTTGTGGAGTGAGCTGGAGGCAAAAGGCGAGGGAGTGTCCTCGGTGGTGTTCGGGGTCAAGGACCTCGATGCGCACAAGGCGCGGCTGGAAAAACTCGGCTTTGAGGTCGGCCCGCTCATGGATGATCACCCGGATTCGCCCTGGCATGACCAGCTCGAATTGTGGGAGCGCAATGCCGGAGAAGTGATGAATACCAACATCATCCTCGGTGACATCGATTATAACGACGAAGTGATTCCCTTCGTCGACGCCTGATCGGGCGCTAGTCCAGCATTCCAGGAGCATGGGTATATGAAATTCGGCATTATCATCAACCGCAAGCTTGTTGATCGCAATTCCTCCGATCCCTACGGCAGGCTCTACAGTTACCTGAACGAGATGGAAGATCTGGGCTACGATATGGCCTGGTGTGGCCAGCACCGTTTCTCCGATACCACCGCGTTCGGTGGCGATACGGCGACCGAGCCCTCGGCGCCGCTGGCGATGCTCGCACCACTGATGGCCCGTACCACCAGCATGGAGTTCGCTACCAACATCATGCTTCTGCCGGCGCACCACCCGCTGGAAGTCGCGGAACAGATCAATACGCTGCAGGAAATGTCCAACAACCGCTTTACTCTCGGTGCGGGCATCGGCTACAAGCCGGACGAATTCGAAAACGTAGGCTGGAACTTCAAGACCCGGGCCAGGCGCTTCGAGGAGTGCCTCGAGGTGCTGCGACTCGCCCTGAGCGGCGAGCGCTTTTCCTACCAGGGCAATTTTTTCAATTTCGAAGACGTGATGGTAACGCCGCCACCGCTGCCCGGCACCCACACGCCGCTGTGGATCGGCGCAGTCAGCGAGCCGGCGATGCTGCGTGCCGCGAGGCTGGGAGACGGATGGGAGATCAGTTTTGCCGAGCACCTGCTGGAACTGGCAGAAAAAGTCCAGCGTTACCGGAGCCTGGCGGCAGAGCATGGCCGCCCTTCCACGTTGGCGCTGATGCGTGACGTGCATGTGGCGCCGACGCGGGCGGCAATTGATCCCAATTTCCTGCCCAACATTATCAAGGTCTGGCAGAGTTACGATGATCTTGGCTCGAAGGCCGACCGTGATGAGCTCTCCAACGAAGTCATGTTCGGTGGCAAAGAGGTGACACTCGAGGAATTTGCCCCCAATCGCGCGGTAGTGGGAACTCCCGATGATTGCTGCAGGGAGATGGAGCGAATTCGCGATCTCGTCAATCCGGAGTATTTCTTTATCACCCCGACGGGTGTTCCCGATCCGGAGCAGCAGATAAGGGAGCTACGGCTGTTCGCCAAGGAAGTGATGCCACACTTCCGCAACTAGGCGTGGGGCAGGGGCGCCTCTTCCACCAATTGCCGGTAGCGGCGGTCAGTGAACATCCAGTTGCCACCCTCGAGGACAAGTGCGTCCTCGTAGCAGCCGGCCAGTTTGTACACAGCGCCGCCGCGCATTTGAATTATTTCGCGCGCGATACAAACTGCTGATGCGCTGTTGATTTCACAACGGATCGCGCAGATTTCGTGAATCAGGGCAACGCTTTCAAACGTTGCCCAAAGTGCGTTCCATTGCTCGCGCACGCGCGCCTTGCCACTGATAGCAAAGTGAGGTGTCTCCCAGGTGCACTCGTCCGCCCAGTGCGCCATCCAGTCCTCTGTGAGACCGAATGAGCTCGCGTGAGCAAAGCTGCCGTAAAATTCCCTGATGGCCAGACGGCTTTCAATGTTGCCGGTACTTTTCATGAATTCACCTCGGCTACGGATTGAGCCTGCTACACAGCCTGCGCCGATGCCTGCAGGGGGGCGATTGCCTGGTCAGCGAGGATAAAGCTGGCGGCGCGATAGCCGATTACCATGCTGGGCGCGTTGAGCGCCGATACCGGTACCACGGGTATCACCGAGGCGTCAGCGACGCGCACGTTGTTGAGCCCGCGGATACGCAATTCGGTATCAACGGGAGTATCGCCGTGTTCCCCCATGGCGCAGGTACCCGAGAAGTGGAATACGGTAATCGTGCCCCGCTTGATCCATTGCTCCAACTTGCGCCGCTGCTTGCTGCCAGCGGCTTTGGACAACAATCTGTTTCCCCACGCGCGTAGCCCGGACTGTTCGGCCATCCGGATCACCCGCTCGACACCGGCAATCATCGTTTCCATATCCTCCGGGTGCTGGTAATACGCGAGGTCGATCGCAGCGTCGTCACCCGGGTTGGAAGATTGCAGGTGTACCGATCCACGGGACAGGGGTTTGCCAAGAATGACTACCAGCCCATAAACCTTAGCAGCATATCGATTGATGAAAGGTAGCTTGAAGACCAGTTTTATCAGCGAGCGCAGGCCCTCGCGGAGGCGACGCCGGTGATAGAGCCTGCCAGGTAGCATCATGATCGGCACCATGCGCAGCAATGTATACTTGAGCACGGAGCCCAGTGACAGGAGGACAAAGCAGGTGTCTGCCTGTCGGGCGGGGAGGTCCAGCTTCTCGTTGCAGCGGTGAAAACCGTAGACTTGCGGGTGGTGGAAGTCGACGGCGCTTTCCCCTTTATAGAAAACGCATACACTGGGGTGGTCCTGCAGATTCTCTCCAATGCCGGGAGAGTCGACTACCACGGGGATACCGAATTTTTCCAGTTCCTCGCCGGGGCCGACACCGGAAACCTTCAGCAGCTTCGGCGTTTCAATTGCACCGGCACACAGGATAAGTTCCCCGCGGATTCCCGCCACATGGACTTCAGCGCCAAGCAGGTATTCAACGGCTATCGCGTTGCGATGCTCGTCAAACAGGACGCGTTGCGCCCTGGCCCCTGTGCGAATGGTAAGCCTTTCCAGTTCATCCTCACGGCCATAAATGTAGGCGGAATAGGAACTGCGGCGCTCTGTGCCGCGGAAGTTCATGTCGTTGTAGCCGATATACCCGCAGAGACTGCCGTCGTTAAGCCCGTCCTTGCGGGTGAAACCAACATCCTGCGCCGCGTCGATCGCGGCGGTGGTAAACTTGCTGGCGGACCGGCGGCGGATGTCCAGGCGCCGCTCCAGGGCCTCGAAGCAGGGGGCCAGATCATCCCACTGCCAGTTCCCGGGCCATTGTGCGAAATCGAACTTGTCGCCGCGGGTGTAAACCATACCGTTGACCGAACCCGAACCACCGAGACCGGTGCCGCTCCCAGCATAAATCGATCGGTTGCCCGCCCCCGCCTGTCGCACGGACATGCGATCCCACATGGTGGCGTCGTTGGCAAAAGCCAGTTTGAAGCCGTCGGCGGAGAGTACTTCGGGGTTTTCATGGCCGGACTGGCCGCTTTCCAGTAGCAGTACGCTACCGCTGCCTTCTTCAGCCAGGCGCGCGGCGACGACACAGCCGGCCGAGCCCCCACCAATGACGATGTAGTCGTAGCTTTCCTGCATATTACTGGTCGCTTTCATCGGGGTATCCGTAATGGCGCTATGTCTGGATCAGGAGTCTGTATTCAATCGTACTGTGGCCAGCGCACGCAACTCGGCGAGTTTGACCTTGTTGCTCCCGGTAAGCGGGAGTTCCGACTCTTCGAAAAACAGGACTTTGCGCGGCACCTTATAGGAAGCCAGACTCGCTTTGGCGAAGGCCTGTAGTTCCCCCTCGTCGGCTGTCGCCCCGTCTCGCAGAAGCACACAGGCTACAACCAGTTCACCGAAAGTGGCATCCGGGATGCCTACGGTGTGACAGAACTGTACAGCAGGGTGCTGGTTGAGGACCTCATTAATTTCGGCGGGAGAAACGTTGGCGCCACCCGTCTTTATGATGTCGCTGAGGCGGCCTTTCCAGTACAGGTTGCCGCTCTCGGAAAAATAGCCCGCATCCCCGGTATGGAAAAAGCCTTCCGTATCGAAGCAGTCCTCAGTATTGGTTTTGAGGTAGCCGAGCATCAGGGTGGGGCCTTTGACGATAATTTCACCGGTCTCGCCGATGGGAAGGGTGGTGCCGCCCCCAGGTTCAACGATACGTATGGTGTTGCCCGGCCAGACTGTACCCTGGTTTGTTTCGTTATAGTCTTCGCCTGATACGGCAGCGACAAAGGTGAAGGTCTCGGTACAACCGTAACCGTTCATTCCCTGCCAGCCGGTACTGACGCTCGGGTGGTCGCGAAAGGCGGAATCCGCCACCATGCGCTTTATCGATGAAAAGTCGCCTCCGGCCCAGCCGGGGCACTCCTTCAGGCGTGCCTCCTGGTGTGGCCAGGCGAGGACACAGGTGACGCGTTCCTGCTCGATCAATTCCAGTGCCTTGTCAGGGTCGAAATAGCGCAGCAGGACCATGCTACCGCCTCGGCTCAGGGTGCCGAAGGCCATGGCGAAGTTGCCGGAAAAGAAGAATCCGTTGGCGTTCCAAACCCGTGAGTCGGTGTCGAGGTCGAACATCTTGCCGCAGCGCCAGCATTGCAGTGCGGCCGCGCGTTGGTTCTGGCGAATCGCCTTGGGGAGTGCCGTGGAGCCGGAAGAGAAAAAGATCAGTGCGTCATCTGCGGGGCTGACCTGAGCCATTGCAGCATCCAGGAGTTCATTGGCGATCGCTTGCCCGGCGGCGAGGAAGCTGGTCCAGGTCTGGATTCCCGCAACACTGGCGCTCTCCTCGAAACATACCACCCGGCGCAGGAACGGCAGTTCCGGCATATGCAGTGCCCCCGGCGCCGTCTCCGCGAGGCCGGGGCAAATACCAGCGATCTCCTCCACAAAACTGCGCGCTCCGACACCGGCCTCCATCAGCAGTATCGTCACATCGGCAATCTCGAGTTGAAGCCTCAGTTCCCTTTGGGGAGAAAAGGTGTTGAGTGCCACCGCTGTGGCGCCGGCCATCGACGCGCCGAATACGCAGAACAGCCACTCCGGGCGGTTACTGGCGAGAATGCCGACACGTGTACCCCGGGTGACGCCGAGGGCGAGCAGGGCGCTGGCGACTTTCCTGCTCTGGCTATAGAAGTCCTGGTAACTATAACGGCGCATAGTGCCGGTCTGATCTCGCCAGCAGATAGCTTCGTGTTCACTGAAGCGCTCGCTGACTTCGCGGGCGAACCCGCACAGGGTGAGGGCGCCGATGCCGGATTCCTCCGCCAGCGGGATGCCGGAGAACTCTGAAAGTCTGGTGCTCATGAGAGGCCTGTCTAGTTATCGCTATTTATCCGCTTCCCGGCATAACCACAATCTGGGCCCGGAGGGCACTCCAGCTTATGGCCGGAAGACTGTCGCCGAGTCTGCTAACATAGTGACGAAAATCCGCTGGGAAAGCAATTCCCCGACTAGCGGCCGGGAGGTACAGGCTGGATGCGGCTCAATGCCCCGCACGACTTTTTTTTGTGGTGGCCGATGGCGGATATACGGGAATTGATCGTTGCAGCCTGTCTCTCTACCGTTCGCTGGAGGACGCCGCCCCCAAAACCACATCGAAGCCAATGGGGTCGCGACTGTCAATCTGGTAGCGACCTGTTGGGCCACTCATGCCTAGCAGGTCAGTCTCCTCAAAGGCTGCCGACTTCCCGCGACAGCGCGCCAGAGCGCTTTCGATGTCATCGCTGTCGAAAAGGATCGCCAGTACGCCGGGGCCGAAACTGGCGTACAAGTCCGCCAGGCGGCCTGTCGAGCCGTGTGGCTGGAAATACTCGATTTCGAGGCCTCCCAGCCAGACACAAAATGCGCTGCCCAGACGGCCTTCCCGAGACGCGTAAGGACGGCTGCAACAGGCCGGCGTAAACATGCGGGCAAGGTTGGCACGTGTCGCATCCAGGTCGCCTACGACGACCCTCAGTCGTCTCAGTCGCAGGTCAATGCCGCCACTCTCTGGACGCGGATGGACGAAAGCCGGGTACTGACGGGATTGTTCGTTGAAACGCAGGAAGTTCGGTTCCATGATTTCAAGATCGAAGCCGATCAGATCGCGTGTTCCCATGAACAGAAATGGACGGGAGTCGCCACCTTCCCGGGTGTTCCCGCGACCATAGTCGGCCAGTGCATCGACTGCATCACTGGGCCCCTCGATGTGGGTAGCGGCCCCCATCGATTCAAGCAGTTGCCTGGCGTGGGCGTAATCGTCGATGAAAAAATTGAGATTGGTGACACAGGGACCAATTCGGTCGAGGTAGGACTGGTGTATTGAGGGGTGGCCGTTGTAGACCATTTCCGGGTCCGGTTGATTGATCTGGAAAACCGCTTCGCCGACACCGACATGGTCGCACCGGTAGCGGGTGCCAGGAGCGATTGAGTCGATCTGCTTTGCCAGTTCCTGCTCGATGGGTCCAGCGCCGAGAGTGTCGCTAAAACAGGCCCTCGCCGCGTCGAGGTCGGTGGTACAGGTCTCGACGTGGCAGCAGCCATATAGAAGGGATATGCTCACCGGTCTTTCCTCTTTCCAGACACGTTTTTTTCCGTTACAGCCTTTTTTTGCCCAATTCGCCTGTTTTATCCCTGCCTTTCCTCGACGCGAAGATGGCGCTACCGGGATGTGGCGCTGCCCGCGGTCGCCGTGGCGTCGGCACGCCCGCCGTGGCCTTCTTCTGGTTTGAGCAGCCACACCAGTGAACAGGCGGTAAGGGCCAGGGCGATAAACACCCCGAACGCCGGCAGGTAGCTGCCGGTACGGTCATGCACTTCGCCAATGAAGCGGAGTGTGGCCATGGCAAAAGGCTGCATGATGATCGACATGAACCCCATTACCGTACCGTAGCTTCGAGAGCCGAACAGCCAGGCCATCAGGGTAGTCCAGACCGGGAAAATCCCGCCGACCGCGACACCCAGCAGGGCAACGGAAAGGAACAGGACCCAAACCGAAGGCTGGCTGATGTAGATGGCCATGAGCGTGGCGTTGCAGCCGGCGACAGCGAGAAACAGCAGGCGCAGGTCCACCCGGTCGGCAAGGAAGCCGATCAGCAGTTTGCCGGTTATGGCTGAAATGGTCTTGACCGAGACCAGTAGCGCGGCTGTCGTGAGGTCGAGTCCCAGGTCCTGGAAGAAAGGCACCTGCGAGACCAGAACCGCCTGATCGATTCCGAACATGACGCCGACGCATATTGCCAGCAGCCAGAAGTTGCGGTTGCGAAATAACTCACCCTTGTGCCATACACGGTCGACCCCCTTCGGCGAGCCGGCGGCTGTCGCAGCTGCGGATCCCATCTGGAACTCGACGTCGTATCCCGGTTCTGATCCGCGGGGGCGGTCGCGGAGAACAAACAGGCCTATGGCGAGAAATACTGCCATCCCGACCAGGCCGAGAGTCAGCAGCGCATCACGCCAGCCCAGGGTTTCGATCAGGATGGCGGACAGGGGTTGCATGACAAAGCCGCCTACCGAGGTGCTCAGGGCGAGGATGCCCAGGGCCCGTCCGCGTCGGCGCAGGAACCAGCGTACGGTCACGGTGTTGGCGCTGATCATTCCACAGGCCCCGGTAGCGAAAGTCAGTGGCAGCGCCATGCACACCAGCATCAGTGGAACCGAGTGCATCCTGGAGAGGAGTGTCAGGCTGAGACCGAAGAGCACGCCGCCGACGACCAGCAGGCGTCGGGCGGAAAACCTGTCCAGAAGGTGACCAACCAGCGGCGACATGACGGCCATGCCCAGCATGAAAGCGATCATGCCGTTATTGAAATCGGCCCTGCTGAGTCCCAGTTCTGCAGATACCGGTATCGTGAACATGCCAAAAATGTAGGACGTGGACCCGACCGCGACACCAGCGCAGAGGAACGAGCCGAAAAGGATATTCCAGCCCTTGTAGGGGGCTTTTATTGTAATCAATTCCCTTGCTCCTGACAGGGGTAGTACAAATCACTGGCGCTGCCGTGGCGGCAGTCAGGCGAGAGGGCATCGAGTCCCGGCCAGTCGACTGGCGGCAGGTACATCGTGCTTGCCCCGCCGTGCCGCAATCACTCCGGAAGCTGCCGGCGATGTAGCATAACATGACGAACAGGGTTAGTGGTGCGGGTGAATCCTGGATTGCGAGAGCGGTTTCCCACGGCCGCCAGCAAATACCCGGGCGCGCCGCCTGTTGGCGGCGTGGATGCGGCACGCCGGCCTGGGTGATGGTTTCACCTTGATCCGTAACGGCTCGACCATTGCGGACTGCCGGTTGAAGTTGACACCCAAATCGAGGCTGCTAATAATGTGACGAATAAGCAGCCGGATGCCTCCTGTGAAGCTCCGGTTCCCTGTCACAATGGGTGTCGCTCCCATGTGCTTTTGTTAGGGTGAGAATAATGACTATCGCTGACGTTTCCGGCCAATCGCTCCACCAGCTCATCTCCCTCGAGGGGAGGGCGGCAGTCGTTACCGGCGCCGCCCAGGGGCTGGGCCGGGCGATAGCCAATCGCCTCGCCGAGGCTGGCGCCAATGTACTCATCGGCGACCTGAAGATAGGGCAGGCCGAGACAGCGGCGGCAGAATTGTGCGAACACTATGGCGTCAAGGCACTGGCTACGGTACTTGATGTGACCGACAGCAGTTCCATCGTCGCCACAGCGGAATTGGCGGTAGCAGAATTTGGCGGTATCGATGTTTGGGTCAACAATGCCGGGCTGTATCCCAATGTCGGCCTCTTCGAGATGTCGGACGAACTCTGGGACGACGTCATGGCAGTCAACCTCCGCGGTGTATTCAGGAGTTCCCGGGAGGCCGCCCAGCGAATGATCGATGCGGGTCGTGGTGGTGTTATCGTCAACATCGTCTCCACCGCGGGCTTCAAGGGAGTTGCGCCGGGCGTGTCCGCCTACGTTGCGTCGAAACACGGTGTGCGGGGCATGGTCAGGCAGATGGCCGTGGAACTCGCGCCCCACGACATCCGTGTCCTGGGTGTGGCGCCCACTTTCTGTGAAACCGAGGGTAACATGGCTGCACTTAATCAATTGCCCGAGCGTGTACGCGCGGAAATTGCGTCCACGCTGACCTCGATGCTGGGGCGTGTCGGGGTGCCTGATGATATCGCCCGCGCGGTGCTGTTCTGCGCATCGGATATGTCGATGTTCATGACCGGAAGCACCCTTCTTGTCGACGCGGGAGAGACTTGCTGACTGTGGGCTAGCATGGGCTGGCATCGTCCATCGTCGCCGGGGAGCGCATCATGCCTGATTTCACTGAGAGAGCTGCTTGCTACACCGAGCAGCCGCTTGCGCTGATCGTCGGATGCGGCGATATGGGTATGGGCTGCGCTCGCGTCCTCGGCAAGCGCCGGCCGCTTATGCTTATCGATATCGACGAGCAGCGACTCGCTGTGAGCACCGAAGCGCTGGCACTGGAGGGATACCTGGTAACCGGGCACCGTTGTGATATTGCCGACCACGGGGACGTTGCGGCGCTGGGCGAGCGACTGTCCAGAGGCCCTGGCGTCGGAGTGCTGGCCCACGTGGCGGCGGTCGCCGGCGCCACAATTGGGTGGCGCAGGGTAATGGAAGTCGATTTGCTCGGTGCTCACCTCGTGGCCAACGCGGTAGCCCCCGCCATGGCGGCCGGCGGGGTAGCGGTACTGATTTCCTCAACCGGCAGCTATCAATGCCCGGTTGATGCCCGTATAGAAGCGCTGCTCGATGCGCCACTGCAACCGGGCTTCATGGAGGAACTGGAAAAGGCCTTCGGCCGCGAGCCCGATTTTCTCGAGGCCTATTTCATGGCCAAGCAGGGGGTAAACCGTCTCGCCCGGCGCCTGGCACTGGATTGGGGCCCCAGGCAGGTTCGCGCCGTCTCTGTTTCGCCCGGGTTGATCAATACCAGCATGGGGCGTACCAGCGGTCAGAAAACCCCCTTGTTCGATGGTGCGGGCAACAAACGCCTGGTCACCCGCGGTGAAAAGGCGGCCCTGGAAGTGCCGCTCGGGCGCCAGGGCAGCGTGCTGGAGGTAACCGACGTGGTTGCTTTCCTGGCCTCGGATGCCGCCAGCTTCATCAATGGCATTGATGTGCCCGTCGATGGTGGCTCCACGGCGCGCCTGCGCGCGCTTGGCCTGATCGAGCGCTGACGGCCGACAATCACTGCCGGGTCAAGCCGGCGTGAACGTCACGTACAGGTCCGACAGACTGCGGAAGGTGTAGGTCGGTTCGTAGCGGTAGTGTCGGTTGCCTTCCGAGCCGTGGTGTTCCTCGTCGATGCTGACGTCGGACGTCCTGGCGAGGAAGCGTTCAAGGGCGATACGCGATTCCAGTCGACCCAGCGGCGCGCCGATACATGTGTGCCGGCCTTTGCTGAAGCCGATATGATCGCGCAGGTTGGGGCGATCGATGTTGAACTGCTCCGGATTTTCGAAGTGGCCCGGATCGTTGCTGGCCGCGGTCATGCATACGGTGACGATGGTGCCCGCGGGTACGTCTACACCGGCGATGGTGGTGTGGCGGCGAGCCAGGCGGTAGGCCACCTTTACCGGCGCGTCGTAGCGCAGGGTTTCCTCGATGAAGTCGGGGATACGCCCCGGCTCGCGACGCAGCCGGTTCTGCAGTTCCTTGTCCTCGGCGAGAATTTTGATTCCCATGGCGATCAAGCGGGAAGTGGTGTCCTGCCCGGCGCCGAAGAGGAAGCAGGCGAGTCGGGCAAGGGTGTCGAAATCAGGTGGCGAGCCGTCGCGCATGGTCGCGGTAGCCATTTCCGTCATCAGGTCGTTGCCGGGGTTTTCCTGGCGCTCGCGCAGGTACTGCTCGAAGCGCGGTTTGAGAAAGACCAGCGGGTCGGGCCCCACCTTGTGGACCGCGTCACCGTCCACTTGGCTGGGCGGTGCACCGATCAGTTCCAGCAACTCCGCGCGATCTGGCACAGGGATGCCCATCAGGTCGGAAATCGCGTAGGTGGTGGCGGCGTGGGCGAACTCCGGAACGATATTGCAACGCCCTTTTTCCAACAGGCCGTCGAGCAGGCGGTCGGCGAGGCCATACAGGTACTCTTCGTTCTGCCTGATGCGGCGCGGATTGAGAATGCCAGCCATGAGGGCGCGATAGTCCGTGTGTTGCTGGCCGTCGAAGCAGACGATGTGCTGTCCCCAGGGCATTTCGTAGCGATGTTGTTCAATCTGCGCACTGATATCCTCGCCTTCCGGGGTGAAGGGCAGGCCGGTAACCGGCCCGACAACTGAAGCGGCGGAGGAAAAGGTATCATCACTGCTGCGCAGCACTTCCTGTACCGCGTCGTAACCGGTGACCATCAAGGTGTGGTAGTAGGGCTCCTCGGAGACCGCTGACTGGGCGCGCTTGAGATCGAAATAGGCTTTGGGATCATCAATGACAGCGGGATCGCTGAAAAAGTCTGGTTCCTGGTGTTTCATTGCGGGGCCTGCTGGATTTGGTTATGTCTTGCGGTGGAGAAAGCCGGGTTTCGGAGCTACCGCCTGGGTAGCTCCACTTCGGCTGTCGCGATTGCCATGGTCGTACCATCCTGGTTGGCCATTTTGGTTTTGATCTGTACCAGGTTGCGCCCCTCGTCGTCGCAGAGTTTGTCGACGACCTCCCCGGTCTGGATGGTGATATCACCCGAAAATGCCGGCCCGCGGTACTGGGAGTTGCAGTGTACCACTGCGCCCCACTCGCCGGCCCATCCACCCAGATAGTCGAGAATCCAGGCGCCCATCGAGGCGCCGTAGCCGTAGGGCCGGGGCATGCCGATGTACTGGGCCCAGCGGGTAAACAGGTGGCCGCGTGAGGGGCCGATATAGGCGCCGTCGGTATTTTCCGGATTGACTCGCTCCTCGACCGGGTCCATCTCCCAACCCGCCATCGGCCCGACAAAGCCAATTGCAGCGGGGTCGCAATCGCGGTTGCGATGGGCCGCACCCCACACGGTCATCAGGTAACCCCTCCATTCGGTGGCGAAGCTTGCGACGCTGTGCGGGCCGAACACCCGCACCGGCAGTTCGTCACCGATATCCACGTCGTCCCAAAAACGCCGGTCGTGTCCGAGTTCATGCATCATGTTGATGTACTCGAGTTTGCGCTCCTCGATATCCGCCAGCTCCCCATCGGTCCACGCCGGGTCCTCGGTCTGGGTGAGCGAGCCCTTTTCAAGCGCGAGGTCGCGCCGGTAGCGGATGGACGTAGAGCGCTGTTTGGCGAACAAGGTGCCGTCCTGGTTGTAATAGTTGTTATCGCCCCGCTGGAAGCAGGTTGGGCCGGCAAAGCCGGTTTCCTTGACCACATAGTCAAAGGGAATTTTCTCGTGAATTACGCGATCGCCGGCAAACAGGCGTGGGCCGTAAAACCACCACTCGTCACCGCCGAAAATCAGGTGGGAGTCGGGGATGTGGCCGATACCGGCGGGGCAGGCACCATGACCTTCCGCTGCCGCAATCGTGAAGGATTGCGGTGCTACCAGGCGACCATAGCGACTGCGAGCCGCAAACTCGTCGTCGAAGTGCAGCAGGTTCGGGTAGTGCATGGCCTGGGCCCAGCGCCGGAAGTCGGTATTGTGCAGGGGATCCCTGAGCGTGAATGGGGTCATCGGCTTGCCGATATAGTTGTCGAGATCGGAACAATCGAGTGTTTTTTCGGTCATGTCGAAAAGTCCTGTTACCCGCTGCGGCGGAATTTTTGCGAATGTTATCTTTGTGTTCGTCAGGATACTAGCGCTGTCGGCGAGGTGCGTCAACGTATGCGCAGGCACCCTGGTGGCCTGTGCTCTTGTGTTGCCTGTTTCATGCTAATAATATGACGAACAGCGCCTTGTAATTAGCCCTGGAAAGTGGGAGTCGGGATCATGCCGTACAGATGTCCCTCGGTGGAGGATCTGCTGGCCCTGGCCAGTGAGCGAACCGGATTGACCGATTTCGGAGACTCTCGCCGGCAGGCAGGGTTGCACGCCTACCTTGACGGGCTGGCCAGGGAGCGCTGGGCTACGATGGCTGAACCTGCCCGGGCTGCCGCGGTAGAGTACTTTGTCCACCTGCTCAGCCTGCGCCTGCAACTGGTCGCTGACAGGAAGCGCTATCCACAGATTGGCGCACAGAAAATCAGTGCGCCGATCATCATCGTTGGGCCACCGCGCTCGGGCTCGACGCTCCTGCACACACTGCTTAACCAGGATCCGGCGAATAACGTCGCGGAACACTGGGTATGCCTCGAGCCCAGTCCGCCGCCTGCCCTTGGCTCGCCGGACCCGGCGCGCATGCGCAGTGCCCATCAGCGCCTGATGGGCCTGTTCGAACCGATTCCGGATATTTTCGTCACCCACCCCTACATGATCGAGGAGGGGGCGAGTGCTCTGGCCGAGTGCGGCAGCGATATTCTCAACATGACATTCACATCCCAGCAGCTGTACTGCTTCTACCGTAGCGAATCCTATCGGCGCTACCTGCTCGAGGCGGACCACAGTGCTGCGCTGGGCTTTCATCACGACTTTCTCCAGCACCTGCAATGGGGGGCGACGGGAACTCGCTGGGCGCTCAAGGGGTCCGACCACCTGCTTTGGCTGGAAGAACTGGCAGCACAATACCCTGACGCGACACTGGTATGGACCCATCGCGACCTCGCCGAGCAATTGCCTTCCCTTGTCAGCGTACAGGCCATCCTGCAGGGCATAGCGGGTGAGGCGCCGCAGGGCGATGAACGCATCGCCTTCGGTCGGATAGCCGTTGAACACCAGTGCGCGACCCTGCTCAAGGGGATGCGGGCGCGCAACAGGATCGGGGAGGAGCGCTTTGTCGATATCTCCTACCACGACGTCATGGCCGGCCCCGTGGCCGTCGTGGAACGAATATACAGTCACTGCGGACTGGCTGTCTCGGAGGAGCATGTAAGGGCTATCGAGACGTGGTTGCGTAACAACCCGCAGACCAAGCACGGCGTACACCGGCACTCGCCGCAGGCGTTCGGCATCGACGGCGACGCGATCAACCGGCAGCTGGCGCCCTACATCGAGCGCTTTGGCTTCGGTTTTGACATTCGCCAGGAACTGCAGGGCTGAGCGCTATGGCGATCGACTTGAGTGGCGGACTCGACCCCGGGCTCGAGTATTTCCTGTCCCATCGCCCGGAAAACCCGGAGATCCGTGACTCGGCGTCACTCTGGATCGTGAATGATGACGGCAGGCTGGGATTCCCGCGAATCACCATAGACGCAATCGGCGAGGAGTGGGACCGCCCCCGATTGCAGATCAATACAGCCCTCGAGGGAGGGGCAACCCTGCGGGTCTGGACAGAGGCGCCTGCCCTGTCCCCCATTGACGCTGCGGGACGTTCGGCAATCCGCGGGGCGGGTCCCCTGCGCTTCCATTGCGTCGAGCCCTTCCGCCTCTGGCGCGTGAGTTTCGCCGGTAGCGCGCAGCAGAGCACCAGCGGCGCGCAAAAACGCGGTGAGCGTGGCGGCGAGACGGTCGACATGTCATTCGAGGTGGAGGCCCGGATGATGGCACCGCCCTGGCTCATGGGAGCGATGACCGCCGAGGCCGCGGGAGGAATGAAAACCGCCGCAGCCGGAGCCCTGATGGGTGGTGTCCGCTACGAGCAACTGTGCCGGCTGCAGGGCGTGGCCAGGATCGATGGCCGGGAGTACCCGATAGCAGGAACCGGGATGCGCGTGCGCCGCCGGGGTGTGCGCAACATGGGTGCCGCTACCGGGCACTGCCAGCACTCGGCGCTTTTCCCTTCGGGACGCGCATTCGGAGCGATCGCATTTGCACCGGATGCACAGGGCAAACAGGCTTTCAACGAGGGCTTCGTATTTCTCGGCGATGGAAAGCTGTTACCGGCGAAAGTGACGCGGGCGCCGTGGATGACCAGCCTGGGCGGCGCGGACGAAGACGCAACCCTGGAATTGAGAACGGCACGTGGTACGGTGACGATCGAGGGACAAACTGTACTTTCCACTTTCGATCATCACCTGTTCGAAATGGCTGAGTCCTCTGTGCTCCACCAGGGAGTTGCCCGTTATCGCTGGGACGGTGAGGAAGCCATGGGGCTGATAGAGCGCTGTACGCTGCGCGAGCATCTCACGGGTTGGGTGCCGCGAGGGTAGGTTAATTGTGCGCGCCCCCGTTTACATGCAGCACCTGCCCACTGATGAAGTTCCCTGCGTCTGAAGCGAGGTAGAGGGCCGCCATGGCGATGTCCATCGCTGTGCTGTTCCGACCCAGGGGGTTGGCTGCGGCCTGTTCGCGGCGTACCTTCTCCTGCAAGTGTGTGTTGATATTGCCTGCCTCGTCCCGGAACAGGGCTGTGCCCATTGGCGTCTCGACCCAGGCTGGCGCGATGGCATTCACCCGGATGCCGGCGCTACCGAACTCGTGGGCGGCGGTCCTTGTCAGCTGGTTAACCGCGGCCTTGGTCATACCGTACATTGCCAGCCCAGGAACCGGGTGTTCACCTCCGCCGGAGGAGATATTGATGATACTGCCGCCTTTATTGGCGCGTTGCATGAGCCGGCCGGCGGCTGCACAGCCCCAGAAACTGCCAAGCATGTTCACGCCGATGACCTTGTCCGCCTCGCTGCCGCTGGTTTCGACTATCGGAGAGACCAGTGGCAGCCCGGCGGAGTTGACCCAGATGTCCAGGTGACCGTGGCGATCCACTACCAGTTCGGCGAGGGCGTTCACTGCCTCGCACCGGGTCACGTCGAGGACTTCGGTTGCGGCTATGTGGCCGGCGGCTGCAATCGACGCCGCGGTTTGCCGCAGCCCCTCCTCGTCGATGTCAGTGAGAACCAGGCTGGCACCGGCGAGGGCGAGCACTCGCGCGATTTCCTGCCCGAGTCCGGAGCCGGCGCCGGTGACGACGGCGACCTTGCCTGAGAGATCGAACCGGGTGCAGATTTCGGCATCGAGTGGCATGGCGGCTAACTCCTGTGCCTGTGATCGTGGAAAGAGGTAATTTGACAGGCGAGCGCGATGCTAACACTATGACGAACTCGCTCACAAGGATAATCACGGCGAGAGAGAGGTGGTCATGGCCGAGGTTGAAAACTCAAGCCCCAGGGTCGCGCTGGTCACTGGCGGCGGCTCCGGTATTGGTGCAGCGACCTGTTTCCGGCTGGCGGAGCAGGGTCGCGCAGTTGCGGTCCTGGGGCGGCGCCCGGAGCCCTGTCGCGAAGTGGCCGGGCTGATAGGGGCGAGGGGTGGGACGGCGCACGCGCTTGCCTGTGACGTGGCAGACAGGCGGCAGGTGGAAGCTGCGCTCGCGGAGTTGCGCGAGGTACTGGGGCCGGTCACGATCCTCGTCAACAATGCCGGTATCGAGGAGTTCAAACCTTTCATGGAGATCGTCGATGACGACTGGGATTTGCAGATGGCGGTCAATCTGCGTGGCGCGTACCTGGTGACCCGGGCGGTCCTGCCCGACATGCTCGATGCGGGGTGGGGGAGGATTATCAACCTCACGGCCCTCGGCGCCCAGACAGGGGCCCCGAACATGGTGCACTACACGGCGACCAAGGGCGGGCTGACCGCCATGACACGTTCACTGGCGGTGGAACTGGGCGGGAAAGGTATCACGGTGAACGCGGTATCCCCCGGGTTCGTGCTGACGCCAATGGCCCAGCGGGCCATCGATCGCGAGCTCTTTCCCATCCCGCCGGAAGATATCGTCGCGGGCTATCCCATTCCCCGGGTTGGTCAACCGGAGGAAGTTGCAGCCGCCTGTGCATTTTTCGCCTCCGACGAGGCCAGTTACATCACAGCGCAGACGCTGGGCGTCAACGGCGGTTGCTGCACCTGACCTGTCAGCGCGCCGCCAGGCCCTCGTTGCCCGGTGCCAGGGGGATGCGCAGGGCATTCTGGAAGTAACCCACGGTCGTGAACTGCCCTACCAGGACGGTGAGTTCGAACATTTGCTTGTCATTCAGGCGCTCGGTCAGGGTGCTCCAGGTCGAGTCGGAGATCATGGCGCTGTCGCCAAGTTCTTCCACTGCAGTGAGTAAAGCCCGCTCGTGGTCGTTCCAGTGAGCGGATTCAGGCCCCACGGTAACCTGTTCGATATCCTCGGCGCTTAGCCCAACTGATTTCGAGACCCGCACATGCTCACCCCATATGTAGGGAACGCGCCGCAGCCAGGCCGTACGCAGGATAAGCAACTGGCGGTCGCGCAGGGGCAGGCAGGGTTCTTTCAGTAATTGCAGGGAAACTTCCGCTACCCGTTCGAACAAGGGCTGGTGGCACATCACGGTGAGCAGCATTTCGGGAATGGGTATCGCGTCGATGTCGACGGCTTTGCCACTTCCCGCCCCGGCGATCTTTGCCAATTGCTGGCGCGCCGCGGCGACTGTCGCTTCACCGTGATCGGCTGTGATGCGTGGTGGGTGACAACAGACTTCTTCCTGGCGTTGCTGGATGTTCTCGGGTAGTTCGGGCATCTGGTTTCCGTTGTCGGCATCGGTGCGGATAGTCACCGGCATCTGGTCGGGTGGATTCGAAAGCCGGTGTATAGGGTGACGAGCATAGCATGAACCGTGCTCAGGCTGGTGAAGCGGTCCCGCTGCGATACAGCCGCATACCCCGGGCCCGGTAGTTAGCCAGTGCATTGGGGTGGTCGAGGGTGCAGGTGTGCACCCAGACCCGGCGCGGGGAATCCCAGTTCCAGGCTTCCTCGATGGCGCGAGTCAGCAGGTGGCCACCGAAACCGCGGCCGATAAAAGCCGGGGCGAGGCCGAAGTACTTGATCTCCACCTCCGGGCCGGACTGCAGTTCGAGGTCGAAGTAACCGGCCGGGGAGCCCTCGCACCAGGCAACCCAGGTGCGCAGTTCCCGGCGCTCAGCGTATGCGCGCCACTGTTCGTCGCTCCAGCTGTTCTTGTCCAGCCAGTCCCAGGGCCCGCCGATGAACTGGTAGAGGAAGCGGTTGAAGGGAAACTGCTTGATGCTGGCCTCGCGGATTTCCAGTGCCGCGTTCAGCTTGCCGGGCAGCAACTCGGCGGGGGAGTGCATCTCCAGGTAGTGGATGGTGACCGGGGGCATCTCAGTCCTGCCAGATCACTTTTTTCCCTTCTGCGTACCACTGGTCCAGTTCCGGTTCGAACGCGGCCTCGATGACATCGCGCTTGAGCTTCAGGGTGGGGGTGAGGAAGTTGTTCTCGGTGGTCCAGGCCTCGCGCACCACGGCGAGGAACTGCACCTTCTCGAACTCCTCGATCTCGCCGTTGACCTGCTGCAACAGGGCGCTGAGCTCGGTTTCAGCCTGCTGCCGGAAGGCCGGCTCGTCGTAGCGCGAGTGATCGCCCTCGGCCAGGTGGACGAGGGCAAAGCAGGCCGGGCGCCCGGCGCCGCAGACGCAGCTCATCTCGACCAGGTTGTGGGCGTTGAGCAGGTTCTCGATCGGCACCGGCGCCACGTACTTGCCCTTGCTGGTCTTGAACAGCTCCTTGACCCGGCCGGTGATGCGCAGCAGGCCGTCGCTGGAGAATTCGCCGCGGTCGCCGGTCTTGAAGAAACCGTCGTCGGTCATTACCGCGGCGGTCTGGGCCGGGTCCTTGTAGTAGCCCATCATCAGGCCCGGGCCGCGCAGTTCGATTTCCCCAGATTCGGAGATGCGCGACTCGACCCCCTTCAGCGGCTTGCCGACGTAGCCGATCTTGCGCGATCCGGGCAGGCTGACGTGGGAGTAGGCGAAGTCCTCCGTCATCCCGTAACCCTCCATGATGTGCAGGCCGAGGCGGTCGTACCAGCGCAGCAGTTCGGGGGGCAGGGGGGCGGAGCCGGAGACGGCCAGGCGCACGTCACCGAGGCCGAGGCCGGCGAGGATCTTCTTCTGCACGATACCCCTGAGAATGGGGACTTTCAGCAGGCGGCGCAGCTTTTTCTCCGGCATCTTCGCCAGCACGCCGGACTGGAACTTCTGCCACAGGCGCGGCACGCTGAGGAACAGGGTAGGGCGGGCCCGCAGCATGTCCTGGAGGAAGGTGTCGAGTTCCTCGGCGAAGAAGATGTGGCAGCCGTGGTAGATCGCCCCGGCCTCGACCACCGCGCGCTCGAAAACGTGGGCCAGCGGCAGGTAGGAGAGCATGCGGTCATCCGCCGTGGTGCCGAACACGTCGCGGACCAGTTCCGCCGGCGCGGAAATCGAGTAGAAGGAGTGGGCGACGCCCTTGGGCTTGCCGGTGCTGCCCGAGGTGTAGCAGATCAGCGCGCGCTGCTCGGCGGGCCACTCCGGGCTGTCGGCGATAGGGGTCTGCGCGGCGGTCACCTCGTCCCACCTGGGGTAGTCGGTGTCCGGCGCCAGCGGGAAGGTGATCTTCGGCAGCGCTTCCGGTACCCCGCTGCGCATCTTGTCCCACTCGTCCAGCTTGCCGATGAACAGCAGGCGGGATTCCGAGTGATCGAGGATGTAGGCCACGGTTTCGGCGTTGAGGGTGGGGTAGAGGGCCACGGTGCTGTGGCCGGCCATCCAGATGGCCAGCTCGGCGATGACGAAGTGGGCGCAGTTCTTCGACACCATGGCGATGTTGCTGTTGGCCGGCAGGTCGAGGGCGCGCAGGTGGGCGGCCATGCGCCGGGCCTGGTCCATGGTCTCGCGCCAGCTGTAGTCGACTACCCCGCCCGCGACGGGCTGGGTCATGAAAACGCGCTCGGGGCTGTTTTTCTCGTGCTCGTAGGCAGTTTGCAGCAGCAGTTTTTCGATGGGATAGGTCATCCGCGAGGCTTCCCGGGGTCAGTGGCACCCCGCGGGGCGCGGCCAGTCGATCGGTGAGGGGCGTAGGTTACTACAGTCCGGACATCCGGGGAGCGCTGTAGCAATTGCCCGCAGAAAATTTTGCTATTCACAGCTGTAATACTACCTCCCGTGTGCCGCGGGCGCGCCGGTGCTCCCACAGGTAGATGCCCTGCCAGCTGCCCAGCAGCAGCTCGCCGTGCTGGAAGGGGATACTCAGCTGGGTCGCCGTCAGCGCCGCCTTGATATGGGCCGGCATGTCGTCCGGGCCCTCCAGGGTGTGGGTGTACAGCGGGTCGTGCTCCGGCACCAGCCGGTTGAGCCAGTTTTCCAGGTCGCGGCGGGCACTGTCGTCATAGTTCTCCTGGATCAGCAGGCTGGCCGAGGTGTGGCGGATGAACAGGGTGCACAGCCCCTCGTCCACGCCGCTCGCGGCGACCGCGGCACTGACCTGCCGGGTAAAGGCGTGCAGCCCCTGACCCGGCACCGGAACCTGGAGAATCTCGATCATGATGGTTGCCCCTGACTTCAGCAAAGTCTAGTCCATCCCGGGAGGCGGTGGAACGTGCGGGCTCTGCTGGCGGCTATTCGAGGGGCAAAAAAAGGGGCCGCGGGGGGCGCGGCCCAGGGGAAGGTCCTGCGCCCTCAGTGGGCGTGAAGGCGCAGGAAGGGATTGAGCGGGCGGAAGCGCCAGTCGGTGAAGCGCACCGGGGCATCGAGCACGCCGACGCAGATGCAGTCGCGGTCGCGGGTTGCCGTGGGCGCGTGGCGGTGGCTGGCGTCGCGCTGGATGAAGTCCCCGGCAGCGTAGTGGCCGGACTCATCGGAGAAGCTGCCCTCCAGCACCAGGGTGTACTCGGTGCCGCGGTGGCTGTGGCGGGGGATGCTGCCCCCGGCACGGATGTGGTAGAGGGCGAACTCGTGCTTGCGATCGCCGGTGCGCAGATTGCAGGTCTGTACCCCGGCGCCTATCCGGCGCCAGTCGAGGTGCTCGAAGTCCCGCTGCATCAGGCGCTGGACCAGGGGCGGGCAGTCCGGGTCGCCGCCAGCCTGGCGGTAGCTCAGGGGCTCCGGCTCTTCCTCGATACGGGCGAGGACAGTGTCCAGCAGCCCGGCGCTCACCGCTTCCTGCGGCTGCTGCTCGAACAGGGCGGAGCCGAGGTCCTGCAGGCGGCGGTACTGGCGCCGGCACTGCTCGCAGCTGTCCAGGTGCAGGGTGACACAGACCGAGGGCGCCAGCGCCAGGGTGCCGGCGGCGTGCTCGGTGAGGATATCGTTGTCGGGGTGGTGTTTGATCATGCCCTAACGCTCTACCATTAATTGCAGTTTTGCCATTGCCAGGCGGACCCTGGATTTCACTGTGCCCAGGGGCAGGTCCAGCTCCTCGGCCGCCTCCGCCTGGGACTTGCCCTCCAGGTAGACCTTCGCCAGTACCTGTACCTGGTCCCGCGGCAGCTGGCCGAGCATCTCGCGGATGCGGGTCGCGTCGCGCTGCAGCTGTACGCTGGTGAACAGCTCCAGGCCCTCGTTATCGGGCCAGATGTCCTCGGCGCTGAGCGGCGTGTCGAACTTCTGCAGGCGGCGGTACATGTCCGTGCGGCAGTTGCGCGCGATGGCGTAGATCCAGGTGCTGGCCGAGGCCTTGCGCGCGTCGTAGCCGTCGGCCTTCTGCCAGACCTTGATCATCACCTCCTGCACCAGCTCCTCGGCGTGGCTGGCGGCCAGCGGCGAACCGCTGCGGGCGAAAGCCTTGACCAGCGGCGCGAAGTGCTTGAACAGCCGGCCGAAGGCCTCGCGGTCACGTGCGCTGCCAACCTTTTCGAGGTCGGCGTTCAGTTGCTCTGCGCTGCGCGCCGCAGCAGGTGCTTCGGGTATGTTACTCATCTGCCTCACGTGTTCCGGCCCGCCTGGTGCATTCGAGTCTAGCATCAGTCCTGTATACGCTCGCGGGCCGCGGCTGGATCACCGCGTTTGCATTGATCCGCCGGCGGGCGGGATGCGTATTCTTGACTAATCTTAGACGTGGCGCGCGCAAGGGGGCATTGAGTGCTGCAGGGGACGAGCGGAAAGAAAATAGCGGTTATCGGGGCAGGCATTTCGGGCCTGGCCTGTGCCCGCTTCCTGTGCCGGGACCACGAGGTCCAGGTACTGGAACGGGAGGAGCGGATCGGCGGGCACACGGCGACGGTGGATGTCGCCGTCGGTGGTCGCCGCTTCGCGGTGGATACCGGCTTCATCGTCTACAACGACTGGACCTATCCCAATTTCATCGCCCTGATGGCCGAACTGGGCATCCAGGGCAAGGCCACCGAGATGAGCTTCAGCCTCTCCGACCAGGCCAGCGGGCTGGAATACGCCGGTTCCTCCCTTAACACACTGTTCGCCCAGCGCCGCAACCTCGCCTCGCCGCGCTTCCTCGGCATGCTGCGGGACATCCTGCGCTTCAATCGCGAGGCAGTGGCCGAGCTGGAGGCGGGCCGGGTCGCCCCGGACAAGACCCTCGGCGCCTACCTTGCCGAGAAGGGCTACGGACCGGCCTTTCGCGACTACTACCTGATTCCCATGGGCTCGGCGATCTGGTCCGCCGACGTACCGGTGATGCTGGATTTTCCGCTGGCCTTCTTCCTGCGCTTTTTCCGCAACCACGGCCTGTTGAGCATCAACAACCGGCCCCAGTGGCGGGTCATCGAGGGCGGCTCCCGCGAATACCTGCGGCCCCTGGTGGAGCCCTTTGCCCGGGGCATCCGCACCGGGCTGAAGATCGAGCGGGTGCAGCGCGACGCCGACGGCGTGCGCATCGCCTTTGCCAACGCGGCGACCGAACGCTTCGACGCGGTGGTATTCGCCTGCCACAGCGACCAGGCCCTGGCCCTGCTGGCGGACCCGACGCCGCAGGAACGCCAGGTGCTCGGCGCCATTCCCTACCAGGCGAGCACGGTCACCCTGCACACGGACATCCGCCTGCTGCCGCGCAACCACCGCGCCTGGTCGAGCTGGAACTACCTGCGCCGCCCGGGAGCGGAGCGCGCCACCGTAACCTACAACATGAACATCCTGCAGGGGCTGAGCGCGCCGGAGACCTTCTGCGTCACCCTCAACGACCGCGAGGCGATCAACCCGCACAAGATCCTCGGCGAATTCGAGTACTCCCACCCGGTCTTTACCCTCGGCGGCATGCAGGCCCAGCAGCGCTGGGAGGAGATCAACGGCGGCAGCACCTGGTTCTGCGGCGCCTACTGGCACAACGGCTTCCACGAGGACGGCGTCAGCTCCGCCCTGCGCGTCGCCCGCGGGCTGGGTGTGGAGAGCGCGGGGCGCGCCCCGCTGCTGGGTAGCGCCGCGTGAGGAGCGCCATCTACAGTGGCTGGGTGTCCCATCGGCGGCTGTCCCCGGAGGGGCACGGCTTCCGCTACCGGGTGTTCATGCCCCTGTTCGACCTCGACGAACTGCCGCAGCTGCTGCCGCGCCTGCCGGGCTGGTCCGCCGGGCGCTGGTCGCCGGCGCGCTTTCGCCGCGAGGACTTCCTCGGCGACCCGGCGCTGCCGCTGAAACAGGCGGTACTGGACCTGGTGGAGGCGGAGACCGGCGAGCGCCCCGAAGGCCCGGTGCTGATGCTCGCCAACCTGCGCTACTTCGGCTTCCTGATCAATCCGATCAGCTGCTATTACTGCCTCGACTGGGCCGGCCAGGTGCAGTGCGTGGTCGCCGAGGTGACCAATACGCCCTGGGGCGAGCGCCACGCCTACGTGGTCCGCGGTGCGGACGCTGCCGGCTGGCTGGAGGCGCGCTTCGACAAGTCCATGCATGTCTCGCCCTTCATGCCGATGGACATGCGCTACCACTGGCGCAGCAATACCCCCGACGCAACCGTGCGCCTGTCGCTGGCCAACTACCGCGGCGAGGAGCGCTGTTTCGAGGCCAGCCTGCAGCTGCGCCGGCGCGGCAGCAGCCCGGCCACCTTCGCCCGCTACCTGGCGCTGTATCCCTTCATGACCCTGCGCGTCGCGGGGGCTATTTACTGGCAGGCGCTGCGCCTGTGGATCAAGGGCATTCCCTTCATACCCCACCCGGATTCGGTGAAAGGAGAAAGTAGAGCATGAGTAACGCGAGTAGTGTCAGCGCCATCAATCTTCCCGCGGCCAACAGTTTCTGGCGCCGCGGTGATATCGCCCGCCGGCTGGTTCCCAGCCTGCTGCAGCGATTGAAGGGTGGCCGCCTGACAGTCCACGAGGGCGGCAGCAGCCGCAGTTATGGCAGCGGCGACGGCGTCGAGGCCGAGGTGCGGGTGCTGGATGCGCGGGCCTACCAGTACGTGCTCTCCGGCGGTACCGTCGGTGCCGGCGAGGCCTACATGCTGGGTTACTGGAGCAGCCCGGACCTGGTGGCGGTGATCCGCCTGTTCAGCCTCAATATCGCCGCCATGGACGAGATGGACTCGGCCACCTCCTTCGTGCGCCGCTGGCTGTCGCGCGTCAACCTGTGGCGCAGCCGCAATACCCGTAGCGGCTCGCGGCGCAATATCAGCGCCCACTACGATCTCGGCAACGACTTCTTCCGGCTCTTCCTCGACCCCAGCATGATGTACTCCGCGGCGGTCTACCCCTCGCCGGAGGCGACCCTGGAGGAGGCCTCGCGCCACAAGCTGAACCTGCTCTGCCAGCAGCTCGAGCTCGGCCCCGACGACCACCTGCTGGAAATCGGCACCGGCTGGGGCGGCCTGGCCATTCACGCCGCCAGGCACTACGGCTGCCGGGTGACCACCACGACCATCTCCCGGGAGCAGTACGAGTGCGCCAGCGAGCGGGTGCGGGAGGCCGGGCTGGAGGACCGCATCACGCTGCTGCTGAAGGACTACCGCGACCTCGAGGGCCGCTACGACAAGCTGGTCTCGGTGGAGATGATCGAGGCCGTCGGGCACGACTTCTACGCTGACTACTTCCGCCGCTGCAGCGACCTGCTGGCCCCGGGCGGCAAGTTCGCCCTGCAGGCGATCACCATTGCCGACCAGCGCTGCGCGCGGGCGCGGGACGAGGCGGATTTCATCAAGCAGTACATCTTCCCCGGCGGCAGCCTGCCCTCGGTGGAGGTCATCGCCAGCCACGTGGCCCGCGACAGCGACATGCAGATAGTCGGCCTGCGCGACATCACCGCGGACTACGCCCGCACCCTGGCCGACTGGCGCCAGCGCTTCCTCGCCGCGCGCAAGGAGGTGCGGGCGCAGGGCTTCGACGAGGTCTTCGAGCGCATGTGGGAGTTCTACCTGTGCTACTGCGAGGGCGGCTTCCGCGAACGCATCATCTCCACCGTGCAGCTGACCCTGGCCAAGCCGGGCTACCGCTTTGGCGCCTGAGGCGTATGGCTTATCGCATAGCCAACGGCATCCTGTTCAACCTCTGCTGGCTGGCGGTGGTGGGTTCAGAGTCCGCGCTGCTGTCCTGGGGGCTGGCTATCGCCGTGGTGACGGCCCACCTGTACTGGTTTGGCAAGGGCATGGCTGAGCTGCGCCTGGTATTGCTGGTCGCGGTGGTGGGCCTGCTGCTCGACCAGCTGCTGTTCGCCAGCGGCCTGCTGCGCATTCCCGGTGGCTCCGGCTTCCCGCCCCTGTGGCTCAGTGCGCTCTGGCCGCTGTTCGCCATCACCCTGCTGCACGCCTTCGCCGGGCTGGGCCCGCACCCCTGGCTGGCGGCGCTGCTGGGCGCCGTGGCGGGCTACGCCAGCTACCGGCTGGGGGCGACGATGAGCGCGATCGAGTTCGGCGATCCGCTGCTGACGGGCGTCGTGCTGGCCCTGCTCTGGGCGATCCTGTTCCCGCTCTACCTGCACGTCGGCGGGCGGCTGGTGGCCAGCGGCGGGGAGGGCGCCGGCTATGCGCGCTGAGTCTCTTCTCACGCTGCTGTGCCTGGGCTGCCTCTGCCTGCCCGCCGGGGCGCTGGAGGCCACAGGCAGTGCCCGCAGCGTCGACGGCGGCGAGCTGCTCTACCGCGAATTCCACCGCTGCGAGCCCGGCGGCGTTCACTGCCGGGTGGAGTACCGCGGGGCGGATGAGCACCTGTTTGCCTTCAAGCAGCTGGACTACAGCCGCGCACCCTGGGCGCCCTCGGTGCACTTCGAGGACAGCCGCCACGACGAGCAGCAGACCATCGAGGCGGACAAGGTCGACGCGGGGGTGGTCATCGATGCCGGTTTCGACAACTTCGTGCGTGAGCAGTGGCCGGCCCTGGTGGCCGGCGAAACCGTGGTGTTCGAGTTCCAGCCGGTGGCGCTGGACCGGCCCATCGCCATGCGCGCCAAGGTCGAGGAGAACTGTGAGCGCGAGCGCCTGTGCATCCGCGTGCAACCGAACAACTGGCTGCTGGGGCTGGTGGTGCAGGAGATCGACCTGGTTTATTCGCGCGCCGGCCAGCGCCTGCTCGAGTTTCGCGGGGTGAGCAATATCGCCGACAGCGAGGGCCGCAGCCAGGCCGTGGAGATACGCTACGAGTACGCCGCAGTGCCCGGCGCCAGCGAGGTCGAGGACACGCCGTGATCACACTGCACGAAACACTGCAGGTCGACCGCGACGCCGACGCGGTGTTCGCTTACGTCGCCGACTTCCGCACCACCGTGGAGTGGGACGCCACCGCGCAGCGGGCGCAGAAGCTGACCCCCGGGCCGGTGGCGCCGGGTACGCAGTTCCGGGTGACCTGTGCGCTGCCGCTGGGCAGCATAGACATCGATTACCGGGTGAGCGCCTTCGAACCGCCGCGGCGCATCGAGCTGCAGGGGCGCAGCCGCCTGTTCGAGATCACCGACCGCATCACCATCGAGGACAGCGCGGGCGGGGTGAGCCTCGATTACCGGGCGGAGTTCCGCTTCCCGCGCTGGCTGCGCGGGCTCGAGGACAGGCTGCGACCCGGCCTGGAACAGATGGGCAGGGAATCCATCGCCGGCATGCAGGCGGCGCTGGCCGACCGCAACCCGGCCCCCTCGCTGCAGGGGGATAGCTGCTCGCTGCCGGCGCGGCTGAAACGCTTTACCCGCTTTGGCTACAGCTCGGCGCGCCAGCGCTGGCTGCCCATGTCGGCCTCGCTGGCGGGCCGCCACGCGGTGGTTACCGGCGCCACCTCGGGGCTGGGCGCAGTCACCGCACTGGAGCTCGCCCGCCGCGGCGCCGCCCTGACCCTGGTGGTGCGCGACGGCGACAAGGCCAGGCAGCTGAGTGATGCCATCAGCGCCGAGACCGGCAACCGGGAGATCGCCATAGAACTGGCCGACCTCAGCCTGCTGGGCGAGGTCGACGCGGTCTGTGCGCGCCTGCGCGCCAGCGCCCGGCCGGTGGATATCCTGGTGAATAACGCCGGCGCACTGTTCGGCGAGTACGCCCGCACGGCGGAGGGCCACGAGCGCAGCCTGGCGCTGCTCCTGCTGGCGCCCTACCGCATGACCCTCGGCCTGCTGCCACTGCTCGAGGCCAGCGGGGCGGCGCGGGTGATCAACGTCGTTTCCGGCGGCATGTACACCCAGCAACTCGACCTGGCGAAGCTGGTCGATTACCCGCCGCAGGACTTCTCCGGCCCGGTGGCCTACGCCCAGGCCAAGCGCGCGCTGATGGCGGTGACGCAGGAGTGGGCGGCGCAGTGGCGCGCGGCCGGCATCGCGGTCAATGCCATGCATCCGGGCTGGGTGGATACGCCGGGCCTCGGCGAGGCCCTGCCCGGCTTCCACCGGCTGACGCGTTATCTCCTGCGCACGCCGGAGCAGGGCGCAGACACCATTGTCTGGCTGGCCGCCGCCAGCGAGGCGGCGGAGGTCTCCGGTGGCCTGTTCCTCGACCGGGAGGCGCAACCCCTCTACCTGAAGGCGGGGACGCAGGAGAGCCCGGCGCAGCGGGCCGCCGTGCTGGACTGGTTGCGGCAGTTTGCCGGGCAGCGGTCGGACCCGCACCCACCGGGGTCAGAGTCACGACTCTGACCCCTCCCGAAGCACCGCAGCCCCGTTTCGAAGCCCCACGCCCCCGCTCCCACCGGGGTCAGAGTCACGACTCTGACCCCTCTCGAAGCACCCCGGCCGTCTTGAAACGCCGCGCATCGATACCGAGCTTTTTCAGCCGCGAAGCGAGCGTGGTCGGTTTCACGTCGAGCAGTTCCGCCGCGCCGCCGCGGCCGAAGACCTTGCCGCGGCTGTGCTGCAGGGCACTGATGATGTTCTGCCGCTGCAGCAGGCGGATATCGCCGTCCGAGGCGACCGGCGCGCTGGCCAGGGTCACCGGCGTCAGCGCGCTGCTCTCCGGGGGCGCGGCGGCGGCGAAGACGTGGGGCTCGAACTTGAGCACCTCGCCGCGGGTGAGGATGACCTGCCGCTCGATCACGTTTTCCAGTTCGCGGATATTGCCCGGCCAGTGGTAGTTGGCCAGCTTCTCCAGCTCCGACAGGGGCAGCTTCAGCTCGCCCTTGTTGGCCCGCTGGCAGGCCTTCTGCAGGAAGTGCTGGGTGAGCATCGGAATGTCGTCGCGGCGCTGGCGCAACGGCATCGATTCCACCGGGAACACGTTGAGGCGGAAGTAGAGGTCCTCGCGGAACTGCCCCTCCTGCACCAGCGCGGCGAGATCGCGGTTGGTGGCGGCGATGATGCGCACGTCGACGTCGCGGGTGCGCCCCTCGCCGACCCGCTCGAACTGCTGCTCCTGCAGCACCCGCAGCAACTTGCCCTGCAGGCGCAGGGGAATCTCGCCGACCTCGTCGAGGAACAGGGTGCCGCCGTCGGCCAGTTCGAAGCGCCCGGCGCGGTCGTCGGTGGCCCCGGTGAAGGCACCCTTGCGGTGGCCGAAGAACTCGCTCTCGAACAGCTCTTCCGGAATCGCCGCGCAGTTGACCCGGATCAGCGAGCGCTGGGAGCGCGCGCTGGTGTCGTGGATGGCGCGGGCGATCAGTTCCTTGCCGGTGCCGGACTCGCCGTGGATCAGCACCGTGGCATCGGTGGGCGCCACCAGCTCGATCTGTTGCAGGGTCTTCTGGATCGCCGCGCTCTTGCCGATGATGTGGTGGCTGAAGACCGAGTTGATCTCCTCCTGCAGGTAGGCGTTCTCCAGTTCGAGGCGGTGCTTGAGCTGTTCCACCTCTGCCAGCGCCGCCTCCAGCCGGCGCCGGTCGGCCTTCTTCTGCGACACGTCGCGGAAGATCACCACCGTGCCGACGATGATGTTGTTGTCGCGCACCGGCGTGCTGGTGTACTCGACATCGATCGGCTCGCCGCTCTTCGACCAGAACACATCGTCCTCCACCTGGTGCACCGTGCCGTCGCGGAAGGCGGCGAAGATCGGGCAGGCGTCGATCTGGTAGTGGGAGCCGTCGGAGTGCGAGTGGTGCACCATCTTGTGCATGTTGCGCCCGGCCAGTTCGTCGGCGCTGTAGCCGAGGATGCGCTCCGCCGCCGGGTTGACGAAGGTGGTGTTGCCGTTGGCGTCGACCCCGTAAATGCCTTCCCCGGCCGCGTCCAGCAGCAACTGGTTCTCGCGCTCGAACTCCTGGAAGACCTGCGACACCCGGCGCCAGTGGCCGATGCCCGACAGATAGTGGCGGTGGGCGTCGGCCCGGGCCCGCAGCTCGTCCAGTTCCGCCGACTCCTGCATGCTCAGGTGCAGCAGGCGCTCGTCGCCGGACTCGCTGTAGCGCCCGGTCAGCTCGATCGCCACCGGGCCGTTGTCGGTCAGCACCTGCAACTGGTCCGACCAGCCGCGCCCGCGGGCGATCAGTTCCTGGGAGAAGGCGAGGAAGCCGGGAAAGCTCGGCGAGAAGATGCGGCTGGGGCGCTGCTCCAGCAACTGCCGGATGTCCAGCCGCAGCAGGCGGCAGGCCTCCTGGTTGGCCTCGATGATGCTGTCCTCGAGGGGGTCGATGATCAGCTGGGCGGTGGCGGCGTAGTTGAAGTGGCGGTTGTAGGTGTTCATGCGGGTTTTGTTTCCAATTGCCTTTTCATTTTCTGCAATCCGCTCACGGCGTTCTGGAGTCGGGTGCTCAGAGGTGCCTTTTCCCCCCAGGCTTCTGGCAAAACCCCTCTGGTGAAACACGCCAGAAAGCGCACATCCATGTGCAGGCTCGAGCGGCGACGTCCTGTCGCCTAACGGTTTCACCAGAGGGGTTTTGCCAGAAGCCTTCCGCTGTGCGCAGTTGCTGGCTGCAGCAGGCAAACCCCGTCAAAGACCGGTGGAGAGCGTCCGGCTGTGTTTGCCTATCAAGAATCACGCCAAAACCACGAAAGTTCGTAATCAAAAACTACGGCACTTCGTAAAACACGAAAATTCGTAGCCATCCGGGCCTTCGTCGGAACTACTAAAAACCATTGAATTTCAGTTGCTTATGGAATTGCCCCAAGACTGGCACCGTAATTGCACCCTTCCCCTCAAGCGAAGTGTTGTGCGCTGCCGCCGGAGGCCCTATCGCGGTGTGCAGGGAACACAGGGAGCAAAAATGCCCCGAAGTCGACCAGCACCCGCCCGCGTGCACCACCTTGAGCCACGAACCGCCAACCGGATGAGGAAACACCCCTATGAGCAACAAGAGCCTTGGCAACCCCTTCGACGCCAACACCCGACTCACGCACACCGCAGGTTGCAGCTGTGACACCTGCGCAGCCGAGGCGAAGAGCCCCGGCGGACTGGACGATCGCCAACGCCAGGTCCTGATGGAGCGGCAGGCGGAGGCGGGGCACGGCCACGCTCACGCTCCGGCAGCGGCCGGCCCGCAGTTCGACAGCTCCGAGGACATGATGGACCGGGCAATCGAGTCTGCCATCGTGCGCGGCATGTTCGGCCACAGCGATGCCAGTCGCCGCAACTTCATCAAGCTGGTGGGCGGCGGCACCCTGGCGGCGGCACTGGCCACCATCCTGCCCATGGATAAAGTCAAAGCCGCCGTGAAGGACTCCATGGGCCCGCTGGAGAAAACCAAGCTCAAGGTCGGCTTCGTGCCGATCACCTGCGCCACACCGATCATCATGGCCCAGCCGATGGGCTTCTACGCCAAGTACGGTCTCGACGTCGACGTGATCAAGACTGCCGGCTGGGCGGTGGCCCGGGACAAGTCGCTCAACGGTGAATACGACGCCTCGCACATGCTCACCCCGATGCCGCTGGCGATGACCATGGGCGCCGGCTCCACCGCGACTCCCTACATCATGCCGGCAGTGGAGAACATCAACGGCCAGGCCATCGTGCTGCACAACAAGCACATCGACAAGCGCGACCCGAAACAGTGGAAGGGCTTCAAGTTCGGCGTGCCCTTCGACTACTCCATGCACAACTTCCTGCTGCGCTACTACGTCGCCGAGCACGGCATCGACCCGGACCAGGACATCCAGATCCGCGTGGTGCCGCCGCCGGAGATGGTCGCCAACCTGCGCGCCGGCAACCTCGACGGCTACCTCTCGCCGGACCCCTTCAACCAGCGCGCGGTGTACGAGAAGGTCGGCTTCCTGCACACCCTGACCAAGGATATCTGGGAGGGCCACCCCTGCTGCGCCTTCGCCTGCAGCCAGAAGTTCGCCACCGAGATGCCCAACACCTACGCGGCGCTGTTCAAGTCCATCGTCGACGCCACCCACTACTCGGCCAAGGCGGAGAACCGCGCCGAGATCGCCAAGGCCATCTCGCCGAAGAACTACCTCAACCAGCCGGAGATCGTGGTCAACCAGGTGCTCACCGGGCGCTATGTCGACGGCCTGGAGAAGAAGGTCCACGACGTGCCCGACCGCATCGACTTCGACCCCTTCCCCTGGCACTCCATGGCGGTGTGGATTCTCACCCAGATGAAGCGCTGGGGTTACGTCGAGGGCGACATCGACTACAACGGCATCGCCGAGAAGGTCTACGTGGCCTCGGAGACCGCCGAGGTGATGAAGAGCCTGGGCTACGAGCCGCCGGCCACCACCTACGAGAACTACACCATCATGGGCAAGGTGTTCGACTACACCAAGCCTGAGGAATACATCAACAGCTTCGCCATCAAGCGGGTATAAGCATGGCTTCCCTGAACATGCGGGCGGCCCTGGTGTCGCTGATGATCCTGGTGGTCTGCCTCGGCTTCTGGGAGGTGCTCAACCAGCCTCCCGAGGCCACGGAGGCCATGTCCGAGTTCGAGCTGCTGATGGGCGGCGCCGACGACGAGGCGCGGGTGCCACCGCCCTCCGACGTGGTGAAACACGCCTGGGCGGAACTCAGCGACCCCTTCTACGATGCCGGCCCCAACGACAAGGGCATCGGTATCCAGCTGGCCTACTCGCTGTTCAGGGTGCTCACCGGCTACTTCGCCGCGGCGCTGATCGCCATCCCGCTGGGTTTCGTGGTCGGCATGTCGCCGCTGATGTACAAGGCGCTCAACCCCTTCATCCAGGTGCTGCGGCCGATCTCGCCGCTGGCCTGGATGCCGCTGGCCCTGTTCATCATCAAGGACTCGGAGCAGTCGGCGATCTTCGTCATCTTCATCTGCTCGATCTGGCCGATGCTGATCAACACCGCCTTCGGCGTCGCCAACGTCCGCGAGGACTGGGTGCGGGTGGCCAAGACCCACGAACTGGGGCCGCTGCAGACCGCCTTCCAGGTGATCCTGCCGGCCGCCGCGCCGACCATCCTCACCGGCATGCGCATCTCCATCGGCATCGCCTGGCTGGTGATCGTCGCCGCGGAGATGCTCGTCGGCGGTACCGGCATCGGTTACTACGTCTGGAACGAGTGGAACAACCTGGACCTTAACAGCGTGATTTTCTCCATCCTGATGATCGGGGTGGTGGGCATGGCGCTGGACATGATTCTCGGGCGGGTGGAAAAACTCGTCCAGTACGAGGAGTAAACATGAGTCATTCTTTCCTCAGTATTGAGGGACTCGCACGGAAATACCCGTCCAGGGACGGTGAAACAGTGGTGTTCGAGGATGTCAGCTTCAACATCGAGAAGGGCGAGTTCGTCTGCATCATCGGCCACTCCGGCTGCGGCAAGTCGACCATCCTCAACGTGCTGGCGGGGCTCGATACGCCGAGCGCCGGCAACATCGTCATGGACGGCAAGGAAGTGCTCGGGCCGAGCCTCGACCGCGGCGTGGTGTTCCAGAACTACTCCCTGCTGCCCTGGCTGACGGCGCTGGAGAACGTGGTGTTCGGCGTGCGCGCGCGCTTTCCCCAGTGGGACAAGAAGCAGGTCGCCGAGCAGAGCACGAAGTTTCTCGAGATGGTGGGCCTCGGCCAATCCCTGCACAAGAAGCCCTCGGAACTCTCCGGCGGCATGCGCCAGCGGGTGAGTATCGCCCGGGCCTTCGCCACCAGCCCGAAACTGCTGCTGCTGGACGAGCCCTTCGGCGCGCTGGACGCGCTGACCCGCGGCATCATCCAGGACGAGCTGATCAAGATCTGGAGCGAGACCCACCAGACCGTGTTCATGATCACCCACGACGTCGACGAGGCGATCCTGCTCGCCGACCGCATCCTGCTGATGACCAACGGCCCCCACGCACGGGTGGCGGAGTCGGTGAAGATCAACATTCCGCGCCCGCGCAAACGCGGCGAGATCATCGACAACCCGGCCTACTACCGCATCCGCAATTACCTGGTGAACTTCCTGGTCAATCGCTCCGGCGAATTGTCCGGCGCCGGCTCGCCGGTGGGAGCGCCGCGCGAGGTGGACCCCTCGGCGGACCCCGAGCTTTCAGAGGGCCAGGGCGCCCCGGATTCAACGACATCGGCGGTCAAGGCCGCCATCTGACATAACCATCGCGAGCAAGAGGAAATATCTGATGGATAAACTCACCATGACTGAAACCATCGTCGCCACCAAGCTGGCCAAGGGCCTGAGCTGGGAGGGCATGGGCAAGGACCTGGGCATGTCGCCGGTCTGGCTGACCTCGGCCTGCCTCGGCATGAACAGCGCGCCGCCGGAGAAGGCCGCGGCCATCGCCGAGTATCTCGGCCTCGGCCCGGAAGTCGCCACGGCGCTGGAAGCCTTCCCGACCAAGGTCTGGGAACAGGCCGTGCCGACCGACCCGCTGATCTACCGCCTCTACGAGATTGTCGGTGTCTACGGCGATACCCTGAAGGAAGTCATCCAGGAAAAATTCGGCGACGGCATCATGAGCGCCATCGATTTCTCCATGGAAGTGGACAAGATCGAGGACCCGAAGGGCGACCGGGTGCTGCTCACCATGAACGGTAAGTTCCTGCCCTACAAGAGCTGGTAAAGCCGTGACTGCCAGTTCCCCGATCGACGAGTTGGCGGGGGTCGAACCCCGCCCACCGCTGCCGCCCTTCACCTACGAGGAGGCAGTGCTCAAGGTGCGCAAGGCAGAGGATGCCTGGAACGGCGGCAATCCCGAGGCCATCGCGCTGGCCTACTCGCCGGATTCGGTGTGGCGCAACCGCGCCGAATTCCTCCATGGTCGCAAGCAGATCGTCTGGTTCCTCCAGCGCAAGTGGGAGAAGGAACTCGAGTACCGCCTGATCAAGGAAATCTGGGCCCACTGCGAAAACCGCATCGCCGTGCGCTTCGCCTACGAATGGCACGACGACAGCGGCAACTGGTTCCGCTCCTACGGCAACGAGAACTGGGAGTTCGACGAGCACGGCCTGATGCGCGCGCGCCACGCCAGTATCAACGACCTGCACATCGGCGAGTACGACCGCAAGTTCTTCTGGCCGAAGGGGCCGCGGCCGGCGGATCATCCGGGGCTGACCGAACTCGGCCTGTAGACAAGGGGCAGAGTTGCGACTCTGCCCCTTTTGTCAGCCCCTCGTTAATCCGCGCTATCCACCGAGGCCCGGGGGCCACTCCTCGTGCTGCGGCAGAGAGTCGCTGATGTCGTACCAGTCAGCCTTCGAGCCGACAAATATATGCTCCCGGGGTTTCATCCCCGGATCGCCATCGACACTCGCCAGTACAATCTCGCCAACCCTGCCCGAATGCATGCTGACCAGCGGCGAGCCGCAGCGGCTGCAGAAAGCGCGGCTGTTGCCGGCGGAAGTCTCGTAGGCCGTGAGCTGCTCCTCGCCCCTCAGCCAGCGAAACTCCCCCTCCCCGAGGATGCCCCAGGTGGCGAAGGCGGCACCGTGCAGCCTCCTGCAGATGGAGCAGTGACAATTTCCCGCAAACGCAAATGAACCGTCGACCTCGTAGGCGACCGCGCCGCAGAGGCAACTTCCCGTGACCGACATGCCCGACCCTCCGGAATAGACCGGCATCAGTTTAGTCGAGCGGCGCTGGTTGGAAAGGCGGTAGCGCGCGCCGCAGGCAATTTTTTTCGATTTTCCGCAGGGGTTCTATACTTAGCCTCGGTTGGAACCTATCGACTGTGAATAACAGGATCTAGCGTATGAAAAAGCTCGTATTGGCGATGTGTTTGGCCGGCGTGGTTGGCGCAGTGCAGGCCGAAGAGGAAGGCACCTGGGAGAAAACCAGGGAGTCCTCCGCCGAAGCATGGGATGCTACCAAGGAAGCTTCCGGCGATGCCTGGGACGCCACCAAGGAGACCTCGAAGGACGCCTGGGACGCTACCAAAGAGGGCAGCAAGAAGGCCTGGGACGCCACCAAGGAGACCTCGGGCGAGGCCTGGGACGCCACCAAGGAGGGCAGCAGCAAGGCCTGGGATGCCACCAAGGAGACCTCGGGCGAGGTCTGGGATGCTACCAGGGAGGGCAGCGAAAAAGCCTGGGACAAAACCAGGGAAACATCCGAAAAAGCCTGGGATGCGACCAAGGACGCCGTCGGCGCTGGCGAGGAGTAATCCCGCCGGGCATTGTCGCCACTGCCACAGGGCGCTTGCGGGCACTTGCGGCGCGGCGGCCGCAGGGCCGCCGGCCGGCTATTGCGCGGCTAGGGTGTATACCACACCGGCGAAGTCCAGGCCCGCTCCTGGATGCTGACCGGCACATCCTCGGGCCGCGGCAGCCCGGTACGCGCCGCGTCGTAGGTGGACCAGCGCGGCGTCGGGATCTGGATGACCCGTGCGTAGTAGAGCGCCGGCCGGGTCGCATCGAACTCCGGGTCCGTCCAGGTGGTGCTCAACTCTGTGGCGCCGATAGTGTTGGTGTAGCTGGCGTCCGCCTCGTTCACCGTATTGCCGACCGCGGGGATCCTGCCGTCGGCATCGGCGACGCGCTCATCCGAGAGGGCGACGTTGAAAATCCTCGACTGCTCCTGTCCCTCGGCGTCCACCCAGCCCTTGATGATCTGGATACGGTCCAGGTTGGCGCCGTCGACTTCCTTGAGCGCGTGGATCATCAGGGTCGGCGCCTGTCCCTCTGGCGCGGCCGGGAGATCGCCGCCCATGGGGACGCCGGTGGTGTAGGCCTGCTGCAGTCCCTCCGCCGTGGCCAGTGAGGGTGCAGCGAGACCGAAGCCGGCAAACAGGCGCACCTTCATCCGCGGCCCCGAGGTGGCGAAAGTTTCCTTGCGCTGGATGGCCGCGAAGATGCCCTCGCGGGTATTGGCCTCCGCCCACACCCCGGCGAGCCCGCCGCTGCTGAAGCTGCGCACCTGTTTCGCTGCCGCGGGCGGGGTGCCGGGCGGGCCCTGCAGGCGGTGTTTCGGATCGTTCTCGAAGCCGAATTTTCCGGAGTAGTTGTCCTCCTCGACGGTGGAAGCCGAGTTGTGGGTATCGGAGTCGCCGATGAAGCCGTACTTGAAAGGGTTGCCCCTGCCCTCGCTCTGCAGCCGAATGCCGCGGATCAGCGCCTCGCGGGCGTAGCCGCCGCGTTTGTGTTCCGGGGGCGTCGCCGTGGATGCCAGGGTGTAGTCCCAGAGCTCGAAACTGCCGAATTCATCGTTGGGATTCAGGCTGGGGTGGGTTTCCGAGGTGCCCTTGATCTGGGTGAGTTCGTAGACGGGCTCGTTGCGCATACGCGCCGCGCTGTAGTTGGCGTCCAGTTCACTGCCGCCATAGGACTTGTCCACCGGGAACATGAGGCCGTCGCTGGCATTGCCGTTGTGCGGTACTGCGAGCGGCCGCGAACCCGAGGCACGCTGTGCATCCATCCACGCCCACAGATTCTCCGGTACGTCGGAGTCGATTGCGGAGAATGGCTGCTCGGGCAGCTTGTCCGTGTCGGCAAAAATGACTATACGGTGCAAATTGCGCCAGTCTGGATTTGAGGTCCATTCAAAGCCGGCAAGCGTGGTGAATACACCCGGTTCATAGTGGGCATCCGCGATATCTGCGACCTGCTTCCAGATGGATCTGGAGAACTGCGGATCGCCCAGGATTGCATCCTTGCGCTGGTTGGAAATGCCGTCGAGGATTTCCGAGTAGGCGTTGAAGGAAGCCGCGGGGTCGCCGCCGGTAATTGCCGCGGCCAGGGCGTGCTTGCTCACCGGGCTGTCAGGGTCGCCCATCAGCGGCAGCGCACCCAGGTACTCGGCATGGTCTGAAACGACATACCAGTCGAGGGGGGCCTTTATTTGCAGGGGCGTACCGTCGCCGCCACCGGCAATTGCCTCGCCCTTGGCCCAGCGGTAGGCGTCGTCGGGGCCGGTGATCGAGCCGTTGATGTAGCCGTCGAAAGACCAGCTGGTGTGCACGTGCAGGTTGCCGAAGTAGGCCTCCCGCAGCGGGTTTGAACTTGCTGCCTGTGCGGTATCAGCGGTCGGTGCAGGCGGCGTTGCAGCCGGGCTCGCCTGCGCTGCGGGCTCAGCGCTTGAGGTAGCGGGTTGGTCGTCGCTGCAGGCCGCCAGCAGGGTCGCAACCAGGGTGACTGTGATTACTCGGCGCATGGTTTCCACTCCGCTTGGCCAGGGGCGTATTTATCTACTTTCGTGCGGGTGTTCTGAGACTAGTCCACGCTACTGCGGGCAGCAAGCAGTGGCCGGGCCGGGGGGAAACGGGGAATGGCTCAGGCCTGTTTGCGGACACGCGGGCTGATCGGCAGCTATCGCCTGATAGCGATCGTTTCTGCAGAACCGATAATCCTGCGCTGATGCAAGGTTATTTCAACTGTGCCAGGCCTTAAGCCAACGAAAAGAGCCTCCTATCGCGCGCCAGTCCTCCCTACTGCGTGGATTTGTTGATGAACTCATCAACGACATTCGACATATCGAAAGACTTGCCACCCTGCACCGGCGGGAACTCCGCCAGAGACTTGAGGTGGGCGCCCATCAATTCGCCCATGGGCTGGATCAGCCAGGAGACTTTCTGCATCAGGTGGCCGTAGGAGTCGGGGCTGTCGTAGCTTTCATATGGGTCCATACGGATATTGAACACCAGCGGTACCGTGCGCGGGACCACGTTGGCGTAGTAGTTTTCCTTGGTGGAGAAATGGAACTTCCACGGGCCCATGCGCACGGCGGTCAGCTTGCTCTCGTAGTAGTGGAAAATATGGTTGCGGCTGGACGCATCCGCCTTGCCCATCCAGTAGTCGAGGTTGTTGACGCCATCGATGTACTGCTTTTTCTCTTTCATCATGCGCTGGGCGACGTCCGGTACGCCTGCTGCTGCAGCCAGAGTAGTGAACAGGTCCTGGTGACCCTGGATACCGTTGAGCTTGCTGCCGGCGGGAATCTTGCCAGGCCAGCGCGCCATCATCGGAACCCGCACTCCACCTTCATAGGTTGTCATCTTTTCGCCGCGGAACGGGGTCGTCGCGCCGTGTGGCCAGGAAGAGTGCTCGGGGCCGTTGTCAGTCGAGTACACCACGACGGTATTTGCGGCGAGACCGTTCTTGTCGAGCCAGTCCAGCACAATGCCCAGGTCGTGGTCGTGCTGCAGCATGCCGGCACCGTGGTAGTCCGCCTCGCTGGTAATGGTCTCAACCTTGCGCAGCCACTCGTCATCGACGCGGGTGTAGAGGTGCATGCGGCTGGTGTTCAACCATACGAAGAAGGGCTCACCCGACTGCTGGGACTTCTCCATGAAGTCCAGTGCTTTGGGAATCACTTCACCGGCATCGAAGTTTTTCATCCGCTCCTGGGTCAGGGGGCCGGTATCGGTGATGGTCTGCCGGCCCACCACCCCGAAGCGCGGGTGCCTGGTGGTGTCGTTCCTGTCGGTGGCGAAAGAGTGGAGTACGCCGCGGGTGCCGAACTTCTCCTCATATGCCTCAAGGCTGCCCGAGTAGGCCTTGCCGAAGTTCTGGTAGTCCCGCTGTTCGGCTTCTTCCTGGGTATTGAGATGGTATAGGTTACCGAAGAATTCGTCGAAACCATGGACGGTGGGCAGGTGCTCGTTGCGGTCGCCCAGGTGGTTCTTGCCGAAGTGCCCGGTGCGGTAGCCCTCGGCCTTCAGTACCTCGGCCAGCGAAGGGGACTCTTTCTTCAGGCCTAGTGCGTCGCCCGGTTGCCCGACCGTGGTCATGCCTGAGCGGATCGGGTACTGGCCGGTGATAAAGGCTGCCCGCCCGGCGGTACAGGACGGTTGGGCGTAGTGGTCGGTGAACATCACGCCTTCTTCGGCGATTCTGTCGATGTTGGGAGTCGAGTAACCCATGACAGCGTGGTTGTACGCGCTGAGATTCGACCAGCCGATGTCGTCGCCCCAGATCACCAGAATGTTAGGCTTCGCTGCGTAGGAAGACGCCGCAAATACCAACAAAAATGTTATGAATATCCCGTTAACCCCCAATCTGCAAGTTCGCATTTTTCCTGACCTCGATATAAGGATGCTGGTAACGATGACTACGTTTGTTTCTCAAGTCTAGATCACTCAGTTAACGGGCGTGACAAATTGATTTATTCATCTGAGGATTGTTTGATCCCATTCGCTCACCCTCCCTTTCTGTTTCAGAGGGCAGTGGAACGATGCTAATGACAGCGATGAGGTGACAGCGGCCACCCGCCACATCCAGGGCGCAGGCAAATTGCAGAGGACCGCTTTCGCCTACAAGCAGACAGTCCAACAAACGCGATAATGGATCAATGAGCTTTTAGCGCCCGAGAACCTCCAGCAATACATCACCAGCGGCACCGTCTGGCGGTCGTGTGTCCGCAATCGTAGCAAGCGTGATCGCGACATCGACAGTGTGCACCCTTCGTGACACCGTCTGCGGGTCCAGGCCGTAGCCTGCGAAAATGATGGGTACAAAAGTATCGTAGCGCCACGGCGAGCCATGGGTGACCGTGACCGAGAGTCCGTCAAAGTCGTTGATGAACCAGCCCGGATTGAAGACCACATAGATATCGCCGGACCGGTCGGGATTGTAGTTGTTGAGCACCGCACGCGTCAGTCCGTTTTCGGGCAGCGAGCCCTGCGCCAGCCGGGTACTCGGCAACGCGTAGGCAACGCCTTCGAACCCCACCAGTGCCTCGGCGACCGCCGTCTCGAGGGCCACCAGATCGACGCCTTCGGCATTGCGGGCCTCGTCGGACAGGTTGAGATAGGGGTGGTCGTAACCCTGGATCAGCTTGCCGGTAATACCGAACTTATCGCGTATCCGCTGGGCGGCTGCTGTGGTATCCCACTGGTCGGGCGTGACATAGCCGCCCAGTTTCCCCAGCTCGTGCAGGTAGCCCGGCGCCTCCGGGCTGCCGTGGTCGGCAGACAGCACGATCAGCGTGCGGTCCAGGCCGATTTCCCGGTCGATGTAGGCGAACAGGTCGGCCAGCGTCCGGTCGAGCTGCAGCAGGTTGTCCTCGGTCTCGAGACTCGATGGGCCGAACAGGTGGCCGATGTAATCCGTGGATGAAAAGCTGATGGAGAGAAAGTCCGTCACGGCGTCGTCGCCGAGGTCTTCAGCGTCGATCAGGGCCTTGGCGAAATCGGCGGTTATCTCGTCGCCCGCGGGGCTGAAGGTCAGCCTGGTGTAGAAATAAGGGTCCGCGACGGTCGAGAACGGGTGCGGGAAGGTCCGGCCGAAACCTGCAAAGTCGGGCTCCCAGGCCTGATCGTCACGATCACCGAAGAGGTAGTCTGCATTCGGGTGAAGAAGATTCCACGATGCGTTGTCATAGCTCGCCGGCATGCCCCTGGCATTCCACGCCTCCACCCATTCGGGATAGGCGTCGTAATAGTAGCTGCTGGTCACGAACTGCCCCGCGGATTTTGAGAACCAGAATGCCTTCCCGGTGTGACCTGCCATCGCCACCGCGCCCCGATCCTTCACCGACACACCGAACACCTTCGCCTTGCCCAGTGTCGCGATCGACAATTCATCTGCGAATGTGGAGGTCAGGATGGCCGCGGGTGACCGGCCGTCGGTTGCCGCCGCAAGCTGCGTCGGATCGACTTCCGTGTCCGAGTTTACGCCCGCGCCGCCGGTCAGCATTTCATAGCCGGCATCCTCGATGTTGTACACCGTGCGGCCGGCCTTCCGGTCGAACCATAGGTTGCCTACCATGCCGTGGGCGGCCGGGTGCGCGCCAGTGGACAGCGTGGTATGGCCGACGACCGTCTCGGTGTTCGCGTGGGCGTGGTGCGCATTGTCATAGTGGATTCCCTGCTCCAGGAGGTAGCGGAACCCACCTTCGCCGAATTGCTCGCGATGCCGAAGCGGCAGGTCGCCGCGCAGCTGGTCCACGGTGATCTGCAGGATCAGCCGCGGCCGTTCCCGGGACGCGACTTTATCCGGGACTGTGGATTGAGCGCCGGGGGCGCAGGCGGCAAGGCTGGGCAGCAGAAAGAGCGAGGTCATCCCAAGAGACCAGGACCTGGGAGTAATCCTCGCCATGCGGCGGGAGAGGTACGAGGCGATAACGCTAGGGAAGGGCGAGTTCTCGCTTTCAGTGGCAGCTTTCGGGTGTGTATGTCGCATCGATTTGTTTTTCCCGGTGAAGTGGGCGCTCAGTCGACCGGTTGCAGTTCGCCCGGTCGCCAACTCTGGTCGAACCACGGTTCAAGCGGTCCGTACAGGCGCAACACCGTGAACCACCCCTTGCCGGGAACGGTCGGTACCCAGTTGGATTCCATCCCGGTCGGCGGCTCGGGGCCGAACCACACGGTGGTGCTGCCGTCGGCATTGGTCTGCACCGCCCCGCTCTGGCTGCTGATGCTTGGGAATGGGGTGCCTGGCGTCTGCAGCAGGGATCGGGTCTGCGGGTCGTAGTTGACGAAGGACCAGAAGTCCCTGGCCGGGATGCCGGCCGGCAGCGTCAGTGAATAGGTCTTCGAGCCGTCGAGGTAGTCACCGTTGGCATCGAGGGCGGCGACCGCGTACTGCGAGCCGACCCCGACCAGCTTGACCACCATGGCTGGTGTCACCGCCGTGTACCCATAGTGGAACATGGTCCTGCTATCGAGATCACGGGCGCCGCTCTCGCGCAAGAACTCGTGGTTGCCGCCGACAAAGGCGGTGAACCAGGCGGAACCGTCATAGTAGAAGGCGCGGGAATCGCGAGTGCGGAAGGAGATCGCCCGCGCCGTTGCGTTGGCGACGGCCGCCGCTTCTTTGAGGTTTTTCTCCATCCGCGAGTCGGGAGCAAAGGGCTGGCCTTTCTCGACACCGATGGCCGCCAGCAGGCCCAGTATCTCCGGGCTGAAGGCCGCGGCGGGCTCCTCGTCGATCACGGCCCGCACCTCGTCGTAGAAGTGGAAGTCGTTGGCGTGGATCGTATTGTGGAAGCGGCTGGAGGTGTTGATGAACTCCATGTCGGCAGCGTCCGCCGTTTCGCCCAGCGGGTAGACCTTGATCAATGCTTTGGCGGCCTCGACGGCGGATTCGGGACTCCCATCGACCAGGAAGCCGCGCCAGAACATCAGGTTCTTGTAGGTCAGTGAGCGGAAGGTGAAGTAGCCTTCGGGAACGTCGCCGTCCCAGTCCGGTGGCAGGTAGAGAAACCTGCCGCCTTTGCCGCGGTCGGGCCCGGCGTTACCCATGTCCGACACGTAGCGGAAGAAGTGGTCGTTAACCATGCCCAGGGTGTTGGGGGGACTCTCCACAACGACCGGGCCGTCCCGAAGGTCAAGCCTGCCGCCGATGTAGACGCTCTCTGTGTTGGGTGTCAGGTACAGCGCCCTGGCATCCAGCAGGGTCTCGGTAATCGAGATGGCGCCGTTCCGGTCCACACCAAGGCTTCCAATACCTTCGAGCATGGCTTCGAGTGAGGCGGCCGGGCACGTGGAGAGGAATGCCTCCACGCCGCGCAGGAAATCGAGGTTGTCGTAGAGGAGGTCGACCGTGGCGGGGGTCGGGAATCCGTCAAAGAACTCCAGGGTTCCGATACGGGTCTCGACGCGGTCGGGTGTTGTGATGGAGGCGGGAATTGCGCTGGCCATCCTTGGCGGCTTACCTGTCGGCGCCACCGCCGGAATATCATCCATGCGCTCGATCTCGCCCGGTTGCCAGGTCTTGTCGAACCAGGGGTCGAGGGGGCCGTACAGGCGCAGGATGACACTCCAGCCTTTGCCGGGGATGGTCTGGATCCAGTTGCTTTCCTTTCCTTCTGGAGCGCTGGGTCCGAAGTAGATGTCGGTGGAACCGTCAGCGTTGGCCACGACACCACGCTCGCTGTTGAGGCTGGGGAACGGCTGGTCGGTCTGCAGCATGGAGCGGGTCTGGTTGTCATAGAGCACCAGGGACCAGAAGTCCTTTACCGGCACGTTCGGTGGTATATGCAGCCGATAGGTATGGCCGCCATCCAGTGCGCGACCTTTCGAATCGACCATGGCGCCAGCGTACTGTGAGCCCACGCCGACCATCTTCGCGGCCATCGCCGGTGTGATGCCGGTGGCGTAGTAGAAAAACAGCGTTCGCCCATCCAGCAGGCGTACGCCGTCAACCTCGAACTCGTGGCTGCCGCCGATGAAGCCTGTCTTCCAGGCGCTTCCTTCGTAGTAGAAGAACTCGGGATCGCGGGTCTGGAAGACCAGGGCGCGCGCCGTGGCATTACCCACGGCGGCCGCGTCGTTGAGAATATCGGCCATGCGGGCGTCCGGCGCGAACGGCTTGCCCTTCTCGATGCCAATGGCGGCCAGCAGACCGAGGAACTCCGGATCGAGGTCGTCGACGGGCTCCTCCTGGATCACCGAGTGAACCTCATTGAAGAACGTCATGTCGTTGGCGTGGATGGTGTTGAAGGAGCGACCCGACAGGTTGATGAATTCAGCAGCCGGTGGCGCGTCGCGTTGCGCCAGCGGGTAGATTCGCGTGTTCGCCTTGAGGTTCGCCACCGCCGGTAGCGGGTCGCCGTCCTCGAGGAAGCCGCGCCAGATCAGCCAGTTGCCGTAGGTGCGCGATGTATAGGTGTGGTAGCCATCGGGCACCTCGCCGTCGTAGCCGGGTGGCAGGATCAGGAACTTGCCGCCCTGGCCCCGGTCCGGTCCGGTGTTGCCCAGGTCGGTCACGTGCCCGAAGAAGAAGTCGTCGAGGATGCCGAGCGTATTGGGCGCACTTTCGACCACCATCGGTCCGTCCTTCAGGTCGAGCCACGTCATCGCATAGACGCTCTCGGTGTTGGCGGTCAGGAACAGCGTCCGGGCATCCATCAGGTTTTCAAAGATACCGACCGTGCCGTTGACGGCGCCGGCCTCGCGCAGGCCCTCGCGCATCGCGTACAGTGAGGCGATGGGCAGGCTGTCGAGAAACGCGCGCACGCCGCGCTGAAAGTCGAGGTTGTCGTAGACCGTATCGACCGTCTCTGCGCTCGGGTAGCCGTCGAAGAAAGTGAGCGGCCCCAGGCGGGTCTCGATACGGTCCGGGGTCAGGATGGACGGTGGGATTGGTTGGTACTGGATTGGCTCGGCAGCGTTAACAGCAGCGACCAGCAGTAGCGTCAGGGCGAAAGTCCATATGTTGCGCATATGCATTGCATCTCCGGTTTGAACCAGCCCCGTACCGCCTGTCCTGGTGGCAAAGGCTTGAGTCAGTATGTTTGTCCGGGCCACGGGCATGGGGGTTGGCTAAGACTATAGCCCAAACCGGGCAAAGGAGAGTGAGGAGCAGCCGCTAATGTCTGCTTTCGTTGATATGAATCAGCAAGAGACGCTCGTAGCTTGATTATCTGTACCCACGGCTTTGGAGGTATGCCCAAACACCATTGAGAGTGTCGGCTATGAGGTGTAAACAGCCCCCCCAACCGGACCCCCTCACCAGCACAGGTTAACCCAGTCCTCGTGCTGGACAGCGCCAATGGGCCGCTATATGTTGGCTTGTGCTCGTTCCAGATGTGCAGGCTGCTGTCGTAGACGCTTGCGCCATTGCAGAAGCCAATCGCCAAACCATAAAAATGAGGCTGCAGATGAAGCTGTCCGACTGTGAAAGTCGTTACCAGACCATCGCCTTCCAGCGAGAGAACGATGTTTTGCAAGTAACACTGCACAGTCGCGGTAGTGAAGCTCTATGGGGTACTTCGGAGCAAAGCATGCACAACGAGCTGGGCCTGGCAGTGGTAGCCTTGGCCATGCTGGGTGACTAGTGGCTGGCAGGAGCCGCATGTGCCTGGATAGCTTTCCGGAAAGCACTTACAAATGATCTGTAACCGCTTAAGGTATTTAAATTCGTGGACATTATGACTCTCGCCAACTTAGCGAACATTGGAGAGTTCATCGGTGGAATTGCAGTTATTGTTTCACTGATTTACCTGGCATTGCAGGTACGCCATACCACCAGGACAGTGCGCGGCTACACACTCCAGCAAAATACCGATTTCTGGGGAGACTTGTTCCTGCAACTGGCCCAGCCGGAAATGGCAAGGATTTTCGCCACCGGCATGCAGGGCCGTGCGGACATCTCGCCTGTTAACTATACGCAATTCGTTTGTCTGGCGAGATCGATGTTCATGGGTTTCGAAAACCAGTATTACCAGTATCGCAGCGGAATACTCGATCCTGCTTCCTACCAGGGCTACGAGAAGATGATAGCTGCGCAGATTCTCGCCTATCGCGGGTTCCGCATTTACTGGGAGCAGAACCGCTCCTACCATTCGACGGATTTTGTCGCTCACTTTGACCGGTTGCTGGCTGGCACGCCTGAAGCTGTTGGAGCGCCTGAGTTAGAAGCGTGGATTGAGATTGCGTCGCGGCTACAGGGCGAGCAAGGTTAGTTGCTTTGGCAGGGGGCTGAAACTTCCTCCAGCGCCCGACTTCAGGAAGGGAAGCGCCAGCCAAATCGGCCCAGTTCATGAAACGGGATCGCTCCGGTTTGGCCGACTCCAGCGTATCGAATCCCGGCAGTAATAATACTGCGGCTGTCGGAGGCTATGATGCCTACTTTGGCACTTATCGAATCGACGAGAAGACCGGTGAGGCCATTCATCAGCTGGAGGGTGTTCCCTCCCCTGAAAATGTGGGAATCAAGGTCTCGCGATCGCTCGAGGTTGCGGGAGATCAACTCCAGGTCAGGCTGGCAACTACTACCGCAGACAACGAGCCTGTCACCCGAACACCCACCTGGAAGAGAGTCGACCGAAACCTGGGAACAATTATTCCCGGCCTCATCGATCAGGGCGAATACCAGATCGGCGAACTGTAGGCCCGCTCCCGCTGGATGCCGGAGTCGCCCGGCTCCAGGGGCACGCCGTAGTAGGCCGCGTCCTGGGCCGCGATGCCGGCCGAGCCGAGGGACAGGAGGGTGAGCAAAATGGTGCTGTGAATCCCTTTTGTATTCTGACGAGTGACGAAAGGATGCAATTTCTCATGTATGTAGGGCAGTACTCAAATATGTGGTCGGTAATGCATCAACTGTACGATGACAAGATGCTCCCCGAGAGGCAGTGGAACATCGTCTGCAAAGACATGGCCAGCATACTTGGTTCTGACGGTGGAAAGTGGTTTTGGGAGCAGGGTGGAAATATGGCTTTTGATGAGGAATTTTCGAGGTTTGTCTCTAAGCTAATTGAGTCGGAATCAAGTAAGTATGACATGTCGAACATGGCCGCCTTGAGTTGACGGCGGCCACCCGCCACATCGAGGGCGCAGGAAATTTACAGAGGACCGCTTTCGCCTATGTTGCGACTTCCATGTCCGCGGCATTCGTGCAATATACCAGTAAAATTCTATCCAGCTATCCATGTTCTTCTTGTCAATTATTGGCCTTCTGGACGAGAACGTTCCGAGTGCTATAGTCGTTACTAGGGCAAATTCCAAAGAGAACGAAAGATGCCTTCAGACGGCCTCTTTGCTGAACTCAGGCGACGCAACGTCTTCAAGGGCAGCGCTCTCTACCTGGTTACATCCTGGGTTATCCTGCAGGTTGCCGAACTGCTACTGGACGCACTGGGGCTGCCGGAGCAATGGCTGCGTCTGATCCTCGTGTTGCTGGCACTGGGGTTTCCGCTCCTGCTGATTTTTTCCTGGGTCTTCGAGATCACCCCCGAAGGCATCAAACGGGAGAGGGATATCGCTCCCGGCGAATCGACTAATGTCTTAACCGGCATGCGGATCAGCTTAATGATTCTGGTGTTGATGGCAATCGCCGTCGGCCTACAGGTCATGGATTACCTGAAGACCACATCTCCCAAACCAGATCTGTCTGCTACCGCAGACGCCACTGTCCAGCCTGATAATCAATCTTTATCGCCGAGCACTCCGCCTACCGTGATCGCCACCGAACCAACGATCGCCGTGCTGCCGTTTGCGAATATGTCCAGCGATCCGGAACAGGAGTATTTCGCCGACGGTGTTGCCGAGGAAATCCTCAACGCGCTGTCGCGAATCTCGCAATTACAGGTTCGTGGTCGTACATCATCTTTCTATTTCAAGGGCCGCAATGAAGACCTGAAGAGCATTGCGGCGAAACTGAATGTGGACCATATACTCGAGGGTAGCGTGCGCAAGTCGGGCGACAGGGTGCGCATTACGGTACAGCTGATTCACGTGCCGAGCGATGTACACCTCTGGTCTAAGACCTACGAGGAGGTGCTGGACGATATCTTTGCGATTCAGGAGGACATCGCCACTTCAGTTGCCTCCAGCCTCGAAGTATCACTGGGAATCGGTGAATTGGGCAACGAATCCGGCATGACCCGCAACGTGAGAGCCTACGAGCTGTTGCTAGAGGCGCGCAAACAGATTACCTATGCGGACCGCAGTCATTATCTACGCGCCAACGAGGGGCTGGAACAGGCCGTTGATATCGATCCGAATTTTGCGCTCGGTTGGGCATTGTTGGCAAACACATATGCGGTTACGGGCCGGTTCTTTCTACCTGATCAGGCGTTGTTGTATCAGCAGCGCGCAAAGGCGGCACTTTCCAGGGCGGAGCAACTGGCCCCGAACTTATGGACTGTGCGGCTCGTTCATGCCGATACACTACTATCACAGTACCGCTGGCAGGAGGCTGAAGAGTTTTTCCAGCGCCTGGCAACCGAAAAGAACCTGTATCCGGTGGATTTTAGTGCAGGTTTATTCGAAGCCAACCTCGGTCATATCCGAGCCGCCCTGGCCTTGTTCGAGAAAGCGGCCAGCGCGGAACCCCTTAACCAGTCACCCCTTGTACTAGTTGGTGGAATGTACGCGATGCTGGGCGATTACAAGGCGGCACGGGCCAGCATCGAGAAGGCCAAAAACCTACCTGCAGGCAAGACCTCAGTGGTCGCCAACAGCGAGCTTCTCCTGGCCATGGCCCAGCATGATAGTGTGGCGGTTAAAAGCGCGCTGGAGGACTTCCTGAGACAACCTTTTAATAGCGGAATCGGCTTTCAGGCGTCGGACTTCTCCTCCGCTATGGCGCCATTGATGGATTCACCCCTGTCTGCGCTGGACGAGCTGCGCCGTATTGCAGTTGATCCGAGGTACCAGAATCCCTTTCTTGGAAGTCCGATGGCGACATGGGCAGCCTATTTCGGCGACCCGCAACTTGCGCTCGACGGGCTCGATCGGCATTACAACGGGGACGAACTATCGGTATTACCCCCGTTTCAGATCTGGCATCCACTATTTGTGGAAATTCGTCGCTTGCCCGGTTTCAAGCAATTGGTCATCGATCTCGGCCTGGTGGATTACTGGCGTGCTACCGGCAAGTGGGGTGATTTCTGCAAGCCCGTTGGCGACAACGATTTCGAGTGTCACTAGGAGCCAGTGTAAAGATTCATCCAACAATCCGACGGTCTGGGTGCCAAGGTGAACTTTCCAGTGTCTCGCGGCGCATGGAGTAAATGCATCACGTCTCGTGCCAGTTGTGGCCCGACGGCCACGCGAAGTAATCAAGCATGCCCTTTGCTTAATACCATGTCTGCTCAGAGGTGAAGGCAACCGCTCGAAGTTGCGGGGGATCAACTCCAGATCAGGCTGGCAAGCACTACCGCAGACAACGAGCCTGTCACCCGAACGCTCACCTGGAAGCGAGTCGACTGAAACCTGGGAACAATTTTTCCCGGCCTCATCGATCAGGGCGAATACCAGATCGGCGAACTGTAGGCCCGCTCCCCGGGTAGCCGACGGCAACTCGCGTGGGGTTTCGGCGCGGGTTCAGCTGTCCGCAATTGCCGCATAGGCCTGGAGGGCGGTTTCCCGGGCCTGCTGGTGGTCGACTATCGGCAGCGGGTAGTGCGTATCGAGGGCGATCCCGGCCGCTTCGAGTACCGCGGCCGGCGCTTCCCAGGGCGCGAACAGGTACTTGGTCGGCAGCTCGGCGATCTCCGGCACCCAGCGGCGGATGTACTGCCCCTGGGGGTCGAACTTCTTGCCCTGCAGGATGGGATTGAAGATGCGGAAATAGGGCGCCGCGTCGGCGCCGCAGCCGGCCACCCACTGCCAGCCGCAGCTGTTGTTGGCGAGGTCGGCGTCCACCAGGGTGTCCCAGAACCAGCGCGCGCCCCACTGCCAGGGCAGCAGCAGGTGCTTGGTGAGGAAGGAGGCCGCAATCATGCGCACCCGGTTGTGCATGAAGCCGGTCTGCCACAGTTCGCGCATGCCCGCATCGACGATGGGATAGCCGGTCAGGCCCTGTTGCCAGGCCTGGTAGTGCTGCTCATCCGCCAGCCAGGGCATGGCCGCGAAGTTGTTTTTCAGCGGCTTTTCCGCCATTTCCGGGTTGTGGAAGAGCAGCTGGTGGCTGAACTCCCGCCAGCCCAGTTCGGCCAGGAACTTGCTCTTCTCGCTGTCCGGCGCGGCGCACTGGCGCAGGGCGTGCCAGACCTGGCGCGGCGAGATCTCGCCGCGGTGGAGGTGCGGGGAGAGGCGGGAGGTGGCGGCCTCGGCGGGGAAGTCCCGGCCCTGCGTGTAGTTTTCCAGGGCGCTGTCGATAAACCCGGCCAGCGCGCTGGCGGCACCGGCCTCGCCGGGCTGCCAGAGTTCCTCCCAACCGTCGGCCCAGTTGGGTGCGGTCGGCAGCAGTTGCAGCTCCTCCAGCGGCAGGCCCTGCAGCGAGTATTTGGCGAAGGCTTTGGCCGGGGGCGCGGGCAGCGGCAGCGGTGGTTCCGGTGCCTGCAGGCAGGCGCGCCAGAAGGGGGTGAAGACGCGGTAGGGCTGGCCGCTGCCGCTGCGGATCGCCTCCGGGTGGAACAGCAGGTTGCCGGGGTGGACGTGCACGGTGACATCCGCAGCCCACAGGCTGTCGCAGGCATTGCGCCGCAGGTTGCGGGCGTGGGGCTCACTGGCCTCGGAGCAGTACACTGCGCTGGCGCCGGTTTCCAGGGCGAGCTGGATCAGCTCGTGTGCCGTCCTGCCGCGCAACAGCAGCAGGCGGCTACCGAGCTTGCGCAATTCGCCGTCGAGGGCGGCGAGGCTGTGGTGCAGCCACCAGCGGCTGGCGCCACCGGGGGGCCAGTGCCCGGCGCCTTCCTCGTCGAACACGTAGCAGGGGATGATGGGCGAACCGCTGGCGGCGGCGTCCGCCAGGGCGGGGAGGTCCGTCAGGCGCAGGTCCTGGCGGAACCAGTAAATCACGGGCTTCAACGCGGGTAGATCTCCGGCTTTTCAGTTCCGCTCAATCTTCCCACGCCCCGGCGGCATTCTCCAGCCGCACGGGCCTCAGGCTTCCTCGACGATATCCCGGTAGGCGTACCAGGTGGCGTGGCCGAGCAGCGGGACCACCAGGATCATGCCCCACATCTGGGTGCCGAAACCGAAGGCGACCAGGGCGAGGATCACCACCGCCCACAGCAGCATCGCCGGGAGCTCGCGGAAGAAGGCCTTGAGACTGGTGCGCATGGCCACCGAGGGCTGGACATGGCGGTCGATGATCATCGGCACCGTGACTACCGAGAGGGCAAATACCACGGCGCAGACGCCGAGGAAGGTCAGCGCGTAGGTGGCCATTTGCAGCGAGCTCATGCGGGCGAGGACATCACCCCACACCGTGGTCTCGATCGAGGGCGCCACCGCTTCGCCGGAACCGAGCAGGAAGAGGCTGGCGAACACCAGCCCGGCGATGGCGACCAGGGCCAGCATGCTGGCGAAGTTCAGCAGGCGCTCGCGATTGCGGGTGACCACCTCCAGCGAGTGCTGGAAATCGCAGGGCTCGCCGTGATCGCGGCAGCGCGACAGTTCGCAGACACCGGCGGTGACCACCGGGCCGACCACCAGGAAGGCGGTGATCGCGATACCGACGTAGACCGGGTTCTGCTGGTAGGCGAGGATCAGTGCGCCGAGGAAGGCGACGATAACCCCGTAGGCGAGGCTGGGGAGGGGGCTGTGGGTCAGCCCGTCCCAGCCGGCGGCCAGCCAGATGAACGGTCGCGTCAGGGGAACATGGTGGAGGGGGAAGGCTGGGGCAGGATGATGAACGGCACGCATGGCTTTCTCCGTGGGCGAAGTGTCTCGCCGGATGGGGCGGGAGGGGGCCGGGGTTGCGCAGGGTACTGCCGGGCGCTGACGCCAGTCCGGTCCAGCCGGGCAACAGGTCTCTGTAGTCTAGTCCATATCTTACCCTGCCGCCGTTGCCGGGGGGCTCGCCCGGGCCTGCCAGCGCTGCTCCGCCACGGGGTTTCTTACCCCGGGTACAGGGTCGGCCCGGGCCGGTACCGGATAGTGAGGAGAAGGAAGACAGCGCCTGAGCGACAGTGCCCACGCAGCCGTCGACAGCCAGATGTAGGGCCCTCCCGACGGCGGGCCTGCGTCAAATGACGTAGCACGCTGCGTCGCTTGACGCATGGTCGCCCCTCCCGCCGCCCCCAATAATGGCCGGGTCGAAAGCTCCCGTTGCCGCGCGAACCCTCACCCGGGTTACACAAGTTCAACGACGGCAGAGGGCAGCGCCCGGCCTTCACCCTTGCGGGTGACGCCGCGCTGAAGCTGGGGACTACGGAGCATCGACTTCGATGTACAGAGCATCCGACCGAATACTCGATACCTTGGGGGAACAACAAATGTCCAAACTACGCAAATCCAGCCAGACCGGTTTGAAGCCGCTGGCAGCCGGGCTGCTGGCCGCCGGCCTGTCGGCGTCCTACGCCCATGCCGACGGCTTTGAGCTTGCACCCGGCCTGTCGGTTACCGGCTTTCTCGACATGTCCTACAACGTGGCCGATCCCGACGAGGGGGAGAAGGTGGAGAGCTCCGGCGTCGACCAGTGGGAAATCAACCTGCTGTATGACTTCGGCGAGGGCCTGACCGCGACAGTAGACGTCGAATGGCAGGACAACGGCGACGGCGACGGTGAGGAAATGCACCTGGAGCAGGCCTACCTGACCTACGGCTCCGGTGCCTGGACGGCCAAGGCGGGACGCTTCCTGAGCTACTCCGGCTGGGAAACCGAAGACCCCACCGGCCTGTTCCAGTACTCCGGTTCCGGCTACGCCAAGTATTTCTACGGCGCCTACCAGCAGGGCCTTTCCGGCATGTACAGCAGTGACGTCTTCACCGGTGCGGTCTCCCTGGTAACCGATATCGGCAACCTCAAGGGCGACATCAAGGACACCGAGAACCTGGCGGTGGAAGCCATGGCGGCCTTCAACCTCGGCGGAGTCACCTGGAAAACCTTCTACATGGGCCAGGAGAGCGACTTCAACGGTGAAGACATCACCATGATCAACTCCTGGGCGAGCTACGCTCTCGGCGGCTTCACCTTCGCCCTCGAGGGCAACTACTCCGAAAACAACGTACCCGCCTATTTCGCGGCCGGCGACAACGCCGAGGCGACCGGTGGCCTGTTCATGGTGAACTACGCGTGGGAGAAATGGGGCCTCACCTTCCGCTACGCCGAATGGGAAGTGGAAACCGAAGGCGGTGACACGGTTGAGGACGTGAGCAGCTACACCTTCGCGCCCAGCTACAAGATCCACCCCAACCTGTTGCTGGTGGCGGAATACCGCATGGACAGCGAGGACGTGACTGGCATCGATACTGACTCCTACGCGATCGAAGCGTTGTTAACCTGGTAAACAAGGGGAATTCCATGAAACTGAAAAAACTCATAACTGCAACGGCGGCATCCCTGACGCTGGTGGTTTCCGCCGCCAGCATGGCCGCGGACACCATCAAGGTCGGTGTACTGCACTCCCTCTCCGGCACCATGGCGATCAGTGAAACCACGCTGAAAGACACCGTGCTGATGATGGTGGAAGAGCAGAACAAGAAAGGCGGCGTGATGGGCAAGCAACTTGAAGCCGTGGTCGTCGACCCGGCCTCCAACTGGCCGCTGTTCGCCGAGAAGGCGCGCGAGCTGCTGACCCAGGACAAGGTCGACGTCATCTTCGGCTGCTGGACTTCCGTTTCCCGCAAGTCCGTGCTGCCGGTGATCGAGGAGCTCAACGGCCTGCTGTTCTACCCGGTGCAGTACGAGGGTGAAGAGTCCTCCAAGAACGTGTTCTACACCGGCGCGGCACCCAACCAGCAGGCCATCCCGGCGGTGGATTACCTGATGAACGACCTCGAAGTGGAGCGCTGGGTACTGGCCGGTACCGACTACGTCTACCCGCGCACCACCAACAAGATCCTCGAAGCCTACCTGCAAGCCAAGGGTGTGGCCGCCGAGGACATCATGATCAACTACACCCCCTTCGGTCACTCCGACTGGCAGAGCATCGTAGCTGACATCAAGAAGTTCGGCAGCGCCGGCAAGAAAACCGCGGTGGTCTCCACCATCAACGGTGACGCCAACGTACCGTTCTACAAGGAACTGGGTAACCAGGGCATCTCCGCGGAAGACATCCCGGTAGTCGCTTTCTCCGTCGGTGAGGAAGAGCTGTCCGGTATCGACACCGCGCCGCTGGTCGGCCACCTCGCCGCCTGGAACTACTTCCAGAGCGTTGAGAACGATGCCAACACTGCCTTCATCGAGCAGTGGAAAGCCTTTATCGGCGACGACAAGCGCGTGACCAACGACCCGATGGAAGCCACCTATATCGGCTTCAACATGTGGGTCAAGGCGGTCGAGAAAGCCGGCAGCACTGACGTCGACGCGGTGGAGCAGGCGATGATCGGCATCACTTCACCGAACCTGACCGGCGGCATGGCCACCATGGGCAAGAACCACCACCTGACCAAGCCGGTACTGATCGGCGAGATCCAGGATGACGGCCAGTTCCTGGTGGTATCCGAGACCGACCTGGTGCCCGGCGATGCCTGGTCCGACTTCCTGCCCGGTTCCAAGGACATCATTGCCGACTGGACCGCGCCGATCAAATGCGGCAACTACAACACCGCCACCAAGACCTGTTCGGGGCAGAACTACTGATTGCTTAAGGGACACAATCAGGTGTGAGACATTGAGAGGCCGCCAGGCCTCTCCTTTTTCCCTTCGTGTTTTATGGATTTCGATTGTTTCCGGAGATGTCGCTTGAACACTCTCAGTAAAGTTCTCGTTGCCTGCTTCCTCACTCTGCTTGCGCTGGCGGCCAATTCGCAGGACGACAGTCCCGGGGATTTGCGCGCCATCGCCGCCGAGTTGGGCAGTGTCTCGCTCAGCAAGATGCCGGGGGTGCTGGAGCGCCTCGAAGCGGCCGGTGGCGAGCAGGTCGTGCCGCTGTCGCGGGCTCTGCTGGAGGGCGACCTCTACGCGCGGAAAAGCGGCGGCGAACTGGTGATCGGCAGCGATGCCGGCGGCGGCCAGCTGAGCCTGGTGGATGCGCTGGACGGCAGCGCACTCGGGGAACAACCGAAATCCGAGCTGAAAAAGTTGCGCGTGACCAACACGGTGCGGGTGCAGCTGCGCGGCATGATCGCGCGGTCGACACTGCTGGCCAAGGACCCGGAGGTACGCAAAACCGCGGTAAAAAACATCCTCCAGCGCCCCGACGCGGAGAGCGTGGAACTGCTGCGCGACGCGGTGGTGAACGAGGCTAACCCGACCGTGGCGGCACTGCAGTGGGTGGTGATCGGCATCTTCGACCTGCAGAACAGCGACGATCCCGCCGTGCGTATGCAGTCGCTGGTACACCTCGAGGGCAGTGTCGAGCCGGAGGTGCGCAACGCCCTGCAGGCTCTGCTCAAGCCCGACGTCGAGCCGGTGGCGGAAATCCGCCGCAAGGCCAAGACCATGCTGGCGGAGATCGAGTCGGAGATCGCCTTCTACGGCTTCCTCGAGACCCTGTTCTTCGGCCTCAGCCTCGGCTCGGTGCTGCTGCTGATCGCCACCGGCCTGGCCATCACCTTCGGTGTGATGGGGGTGATCAACATGGCCCACGGCGAGCTGATCATGCTCGGCGCCTACACCACCTACGTCGTACAGCTGCTGATGCCGGACAATATCGGCCTGTCCATCCTGGTGGCGATCCCGGCGGCCTTCATCGTCTCCGGCCTGGTCGGGGTGCTGATCGAGCGCGGCGTCATCCGCTTCCTCCACGGCCGGCCGCTGGAGACCCTGCTCGCCACCTTCGGTATCAGCCTGGTGCTGCAGCAGGCGGTGCGCAGCATCTTCTCGCCGCTCAACCGCCAGGTGTCGACGCCGGACTGGATGTCCGGCTCGCTGGAATTCAACGCGGTGTTCTCGATTACCTACAACCGCCTCTACGTGCTGCTGTTCGCGCTGGCGGTGTTCTTCGCCCTGCAATTGATCCTGAAGAAGACGTCCCTCGGCCTGCACGTGCGGGCGGTGTCGCAGAACCGCAACATGGCGCGCTCGCTGGGCATCCGCACCGAGTGGGTGGACGCGATGACCTTCGGCCTCGGCTCCGGCATCGCCGGCCTGGCGGGGGTGGCGCTGTCGCAGCTGACCAACGTCGGCCCCAACCTCGGCCAGGCCTATATCATCGACTCCTTCATGGTGGTGGTCTTCGGCGGCGTGGGTAACCTCTGGGGTACCCTGGTGGGCGGCTTCACCCTCGGCATTGCCAACAAATTCCTCGAACCCGCAACCGGCGCCGTACTGGCGAAAATTCTCGTGCTGGTATTCATCATCATGTTCATCCAGAAATGGCCCCGCGGGCTGTTTCCGCAAAAGGGGAGGGCCGCGGAATGAGCAATCTCTACGGCCAGTTTTCGGCCCTCCACCAGCTGCGCGAGAAGGCGCCGGTCTTCGTCGCGGTACTGTTCGCCGTGACCGCCTGGGCCTCGGCCTGCAACCTGCTGCTGCCGGAGGATTCGATCTTCCACGTCAGCACCTTCACCATCACCCTGCTCGGCAAGTACCTGTGCTACGCCCTGCTGGCCATGGCGGTGGACGTGGTCTGGGGCTACTGCGGCATCCTCAGCCTCGGTCACGGCGCGTTCTTCGCCCTCGGCGGCTACGCCATGGGCATGTACCTGATGCGCCAGATCGGCGACCGCGGGGTCTACGGCAACCCGGACCTGCCGGACTTCATGGTCTTCCTCAACTGGCAGGAATTGCCCTGGTACTGGTCCGGCTTCGGCCACTTCGGCTTCGCCATGCTGATGGTGCTGCTGGCGCCGGGGCTGCTCGCCTTCGTGTTCGGCTGGCTGGCCTTCCGCTCGCGGGTCGCCGGGGTCTACCTGTCGATCATCACCCAGGCGCTGACCTATGCCCTGATGCTGGCCTTCTTCCGCAACGAGATGGGCTTCGGCGGCAACAACGGCCTCACCGACTTCAAGGACATCCTCGGCTTCGACCTGCAGGCGGACGGCACCCGGGTGGCGCTGTTCATGGTCACCGCGCTGATTCTGGCGCTGGCCTACTGCGCCAGCCAGCTGATCCTCGGCTCCAAGTTCGGCCGGGTCATCCTCGCGGTGCGCGACGCCGAGGCGCGCACGCGTTTCACCGGCTACCGCACGGAGGGCTACAAGGTCTGGCTATTCGTCTACTCGGCGGTACTGGCGGGGATCGCCGGCGCGCTCTACGTGCCCCAGGTGGGCATCATCAACCCGGGTGAGTTCTCGCCGCTCAACTCCATCGAGATCGTGGTCTGGGTGGCGGTGGGCGGGCGCGGCACACTCTACGGTGCGGTCATCGGCGCCGTGCTGGTGAACTACGCCAAGACCCGCTTCACCGCCATCATGCCCGAGGCCTGGCTGTTCGCCCTCGGCGCGCTGTTCGTCGCCGTGACCCTGTTCCTGCCCCGCGGGCTGGTCGGGCTGGCGGCCAACTACCTGCCCTTCAGGCGCGACAAGGGCAATGGACTGAAGGAGGCCGCCGCATGAGCCTGCGCGATACCATGCACCAGTTCGCCAGGCGCGACGAGGTCTGGCCCTTCCTTATGCCGGATACCGGGCCACGGGTGGATGTGTCTAAGCACATCCTGCTCTACATCGAGGGGCTTTCCGTTTCCTTCGACGGCTTCCGCGCCATCAACAACCTCAATCTCTACATCAACGACGGCGAGCTGCGCTGCCTGATCGGCGCCAACGGCGCCGGCAAGACCACGCTGATGGACATCATCACCGGCAAGACCAAGCCGGACACCGGCGATGTCTACTTCGGCCAGAACATCGACCTGCTCGGGCGCAGCGAGGCGGAGATCGCCGAGCTGGGCATCGGCCGCAAGTTCCAGAAGCCGACGGTGTTCGAGGCGCAGACCGTCTACGCCAACCTCGAACTGGCGCTGCGCGCGGACAAGGGCATCCTGCCCTCGCTGACCTCGCGGCTGACCAGCGACAAGCGCGACCGCATCGACGAGGTGCTGAAGACAATCGGTCTCTCCGACGAGCGGGCCAAGGCGGCCGGCGCGCTGTCCCACGGGCAGAAGCAGTGGCTGGAGATCGGCATGCTGCTGATCGCCGACCCGCGCCTGCTGCTGGTGGACGAGCCGGTGGCCGGCATGACCGCCCAGGAGACCGAGCGCACCGCAGAGCTGCTGACTTCCCTGGCCGGGCAGCGCACCGTGGTGGTGGTGGAACACGACATGGAATTCGTGCGCAGCATTGCCCGCACGGTGACCGTTCTCAACCAGGGCACGGTGCTGGCAGAAGGCACGATGGACCAGATCCAGAGCGATCCGAGGGTGATCGAGGTTTACCTGGGGGAATCACATTGATCAGTTTCACGAAGGTCAACCAGCTTTACGGCGGCACCCAGATCCTCTGGGACCTGGACATGGAAATCTCCAGAGGCTCCGTCACCTGCATCATGGGCCGCAACGGCGTCGGCAAGACCACGCTGCTGAAATGCCTGATGGGCCTGCTGCCCATCGCCTCGGGCTCGCTGACCATCGGTGGCGAGGATTTCAGCAAGCGCAACGCCGAGTCGCGACCGCGGGCCGGCATCGGCTTCGTGCCCCAGGGCCGGGACATCTTCCCGCTGCTCACCGTGGAGGAGAACCTGCGCACCGCGCTGGCCGCCGGGCGCAGCCCCGGCAACGCCATCCCGGAGAAGATCTACGACCTGTTCCCGGTGCTCAAGGAAATGCTCGGCCGCCGCGGCGGCGACCTTTCCGGCGGCCAGCAGCAACAGCTGGCCATCGGCCGCGCCCTGGTGCTGCAGCCGGAGATCCTCATCCTCGACGAGCCCAACGAGGGCATCCAGCCGAATATCGTCAAGCAGATAGGCGACGTCATCACCCAGCTCAACGAGGAGGATGGCATGACGGTGGTACTGGTGGAGCAGAAGCTCGGCTTCGCCCGCCGCGTCGGGCGCGAGTTCCGGCTGATGGAGAAGGGCCGGGTGGTGGCCTCCGGCGCCATGTCCGGCCTGACCGACGAGCTGATTGCCAGGCACCTCGCGGTCTGAACCTTATCGCGCAACGCCGACCGGTGTACCATGCTGTGCTCACGGACGGCCGACAGGAGAAAACTCAATGCATAAAATGTTGCCAGCCGCAGCCGCACTCGTAGCCAGCGCGGGGGCCTACGCCCATCCCGGCCACCACGAGGGCAGCGTCGCCCAGGCCCTCAGCCACATCTGGACCCACGCCGATCACTGGCTGCCGGTGGTGGCGGTTCTCGGCCTGGTCGCCGCGAGCACAGCCTGGCTGCGCTCGCGTGCCGTGCTGCGGCGCGAGCAAGTGCGCGGTGAGTGAATCGCACTGAGTCCCGGTAACCGGCCTGACGCCCAGTGAACAGCCCAGAGCCCATAGTCGGCCCACTGAAAACCCCAACGCAAACCACGGCGGGCACCTGGCCGGCACAGCTGTCCCTGCACATCGGCCGGCGCGGCGAGAGCAGCCGCCTGCAGCGCTGCCACCACAGCGGCCCGCTCTACGTGCAGCGGGCGTTCTACCCCGAGGGCGAGGATCTCGCCCATCTCTACCTGCTGCACCCCCCGGGGGGCGTCGTATCGGGCGACAGCCTGCACATCCGCGTCGACTGCGCGGAGCAGGCCCGCGCCCTGGTGACCACGCCCGGTGCCGGGCGCATCTACCGCGCCCGGGACGCACGGCCGGAACAGCGCCAGCGCGCGGAGTTGCGCCTCGCCGACGGCGCCAGCCTGGAGTGGTTCCCGCTGGAAACCATCGTCTACGACGGCGCCTGCGTCGACATGACCACCGACGTGCAACTGGGGCGGGACAGCTGTTTCATCGGCTGGGAGCTGACCTGCTTCGGCCTGCCGGCTGCCCGCGCGCCCTTCACCAGTGGCAGCTTCCGCCAGCGTTACCGCATTCACCGCCAGGGCCTGCCGCTGTTCGTCGACGGGCTGTCCATCGACGCGAGCAACCGCGCTGCCCTGCTGCAGGGGACTACCGCCATGCGCGGCCACGCGGTGAGCGGCTTTTTCCTCGCCGGCCCCTTTGCCGCCGATGTACTGGATGACACCCTCATGGAGGCGCTGCGTATGTCAGCCGGGCAGTGCTCCCCGCTGGCCACCGGGGCGCGGATGTCGCAGCCGGCGGAGGCGATGCTGGCGGTCACCCGGGTCGGCGACATGCTGCTGGGCCGCTACCTCGGTCCCAGCGCCGAGGGCGCGCGCCGCCACTTCACCCGCTGGTGGGAGTTGCTGCGGCCCGTCCTGCTCAAGCGCGCGGCCTGCGCCCCGCGCATCTGGCTCACCTGAACTCCTGTTCACCTGAACAACGGAAGCACACGATGGAACTGTTACCGAGAGAAAAAGACAAGCTGCTCATCGTCACCGCTGCCATGCTGGCGGAGCGGCGGCTGGCCCGGGGCCTGAAGCTCAACTACCCGGAGGCGGTGGCCCTGCTGACCCTGGAGATCATGGAGGGTGCGCGGGACGGCAGGACCGTGGCGGAACTGATGAGCTACGGCCGCGAGATCCTCAGCGCCGACCAGGTGATGGACGGCGTCGCCGAGATGATCCACGAAGTGCAGGTGGAAGCCACTTTCCCCGACGGGACCAAGCTGGTCACCGTCCACGACCCGATACAGTAACGCTGATTCAGCAAGGAGAGGCAGCAGATGAAACCCGGAGAAGTCTTTCCCGCGGACGGCGAGCTGGAACTGAATGCCGGCAGGCCGACGCTTTCGCTGACGGTGAAGAACACCGGCGACCGGCCGGTGCAGGTCGGTTCCCACTACCATTTTTTCGAGGTCAACCCGGCACTGGATTTCGACCGCGAGGCGGCCCGCGGCTTTCGCCTCAATATCGCCTCGGGCACCGCGGTGCGTTTCGAGCCGGGCCAGGACCGGGAGGTGGAACTGGTGGCCTACGCCGGCGCGCGCAAGGTCTACGGCTTCCGCGGTGATGTGATGGGCGATCTCGACGGGAGTGCCAAGCCATGACACGTATCGATAGAAGAGCCTATGCCGCCATGTTCGGCCCCACCACCGGCGACCGGGTGCGGCTCGGCGACACCGCGCTGGTGATCGAGGTGGAGAAGGACTTCACCACCTACGGCGACGAGGTGAAATTCGGCGGCGGCAAGGTCATCCGCGACGGCATGGGCCAGGGCCAGCTCTCCGCGGCGCAGGTGGCGGACACGGTGATCACCAACGCCCTGATCCTCGACCACTGGGGCATCGTCAAGGCCGACGTGGGGATCAAGAACGGCCGCATCAGCGGCATCGGCAAGGCCGGTAACGCCGACATCCAGGACAACGTGACCATCCACATCGGCGCCGGCACCGAGGTCATCGCCGGCGAGGGCAGCATCCTCACCGCCGGCGGCATCGACGCCCACATCCACTTCATCTGCCCGCAGCAGGTGGAGGAGGCGCTGATGTCCGGCGTCACCACCATGATCGGCGGCGGCACCGGGCCGGCCACCGGCACCAACGCCACGACCTGCACACCGGGTCCCTGGCACATCGGCAAGATGCTGCAGGCCACCGACGGCATGCCGATGAACTTCGGCTTCCTCGGCAAGGGCAACGCCAGCCTGCCGATCCCGCTGGAAGAACAATTGCAGGCCGGCGCCTGCGGCCTGAAACTGCACGAGGACTGGGGCACCACCCCGGCGGCCATCGATAACTGCCTGTCGGTGGCCGAGGCCTACGACGTGCAGGTCGCGATCCACACCGACACCCTCAACGAATCGGGTTTCGTCGACGACACCATCGCCGCCTTCAAGGGCCGGGCGATTCACACCTACCACACCGAGGGCGCCGGCGGCGGCCACGCGCCGGACATCATCCGCGCCTGCGCCGAGTCCAACGTGCTGCCGTCCTCCACCAACCCGACGCGGCCCTACACCCGCAACACGGTGGACGAGCACCTCGACATGCTGATGGTCTGTCACCACCTCGACCCCTCGATTCCCGAGGACGTGGCCTTCGCCGATTCGCGCATCCGCAAGGAGACCATCGCCGCTGAGGACATCTTCCACGACCTCGGCGCCTTCAGCATGATCTCCTCGGATTCCCAGGCCATGGGGCGGGTCGGCGAGGTGGTCACCCGCACCTGGCAGACCGCGCACAAGATGAAACTGCAGCGCGGCGCGCTGCGCGAAGACAGCGAGCGCATGGACAACTTCCGCGCCCGCCGCTACATCGCCAAGTACACCATCAACCCGGCGATCACCCACGGTATCGACAGCGAGGTCGGCTCCATCGAGGTCGGCAAGCTGGCCGACCTGGTGCTGTGGAAGCCGGCGTTTTTCGGCATCAAGCCCTCGATGATCATCAAGGGCGGCATGATCGCCGCGGCGCCGATGGGCGATCCCAACGCCTCCATTCCCACGCCGCAGCCGGTGCACTACCGGCCGATGTTCGGTGCCCACCCGGAGGCGGCCATGCGCACCTCGCTGACCTTCGTCGCCGGCGCCGCCATCGAGGCGGGAGTGGCGGCGCGCCTCGGCCTGGGCCGGCAGCTGATCGCCTGCCGCAACACCCGCAGCATCCGCAAGTCGGATATGATCCACAATGCCTGGCAGCCGGTGGTGACGGTCGACCCGCAGACCTATGAGGTGCGCGCCGACGGCCAACTGCTGATCTGCGAGCCGGCGGAAATACTGCCCCTGGCCCAGCTCTACAACCTGTTCTAGAGACGACCATGTTTGAAGTGTATGAACGCATGTCCGCGGCGCCCTCGGAGAAAATCCGCGGCGCGATCGTGCTCGACCACCTGCAGCGCGAGCGCGGGCGCTTCCGCGCAGAAACCGCCGACGGCGAAGAGGTGCGCGTGTTCCTCGAGCGCGGCCTGACCCTGCGGGTCGGCGAATTCCTGCGCGCCAGCTGCGGCAGCTGCTTCGTGGTCGCCGGGGCCGAGGAGGAGGTGACCTACGCCGAGTGCGACGACTGGCAGCTGTTCAGCCGCGCCTGCTACCACCTCGGCAACCGCCATACCAAGGTGCAGATCGGCGAGCGCTGGCTGCGCATCGCCCGCGACCACGTGCTCGCGGAGATGCTGCGCGACCTCGGCCTGCGCACCCGCGAGGAGGTGAGCGTGTTCATCCCCGAGCCCGGCGCCTACGCCGGCCGCGGGCACGGCCATCACCACCATCACCACGACGACGATGACGGGCACAGCCATCACGGTCATGGCCATTCCCACTGACAGCGCCCTGCCGCGCCTGCTGCAGCTGACCAGCCCGGCCCTGCCGGTGGGCGGCTACGCCTTTTCCCAGGGCCTGGAAACCGCGGTGGAACTGGGTTGGGTCAGGGACGCGGCGAGCACCCGCGACTGGCTGCAGCAGCAGCTGCTCTACGCGCTGGCGCGGGTCGACGTGCCGCTGTTGCTGCGTCTGCACCGCGCCTGCCTGGCGGGGGACAGCGAGCGCCTGGCCTACTTCAACGCCTACACCCTGGCCTGCCGCGAGAGCGCCGAGTTGCGCCTGACCGACAGCGCCATGGGCGCCGCATTGGCGCGGCTGTTGCGCGAGCTTGGCGAGCCCCTGCCAGAACTGGGCGGGGAGACCAGCTTCGTCGCCGCCTTCGCCATCGCCGCGGCGCGCTGGCAGATCGACGAACAGGCTGCCGTCACCGGCTTGCTCTGGTCCTGGCTGGAAAACCAGGTGGCGGCGGCCACCAAGCTGGTGCCGCTCGGGCAGAGCGCCGCCCAGCGCCTGCTCGGCGAACTCCTGCCGCTGCTGCAGCAGGCCGCGGACGAGGGCGGGCGTGCGGAGGACGCCGATATCGGCGCCTCCCTGCCGGCCCTGGCCCTGGCCTGCGGCTGGCACGAGAGCCAGTACACACGTTTATTCAGATCCTGAGAGGAGATTCAAGATGAGCAGCAAACAGACCCTGCGGGTGGGTGTCGGCGGGCCGGTGGGCTCGGGCAAGACCGCGCTGTTGCGCGCCCTGTGTGCCGCCCTGCGCGACGTCTACGATATCGCCGTGGTCACCAACGACATCTACACCCGCGAGGACGCGGAATTCCTCACCCGCCACGAGGCCCTGCCGGCGGACCGCATCCTCGGCGTCGAGACCGGCGGCTGCCCGCACACCGCCATCCGCGAGGACGCCTCGATGAACCTCGCCGCCATCGACGAGTTGCAGCGCCGCCACGGCGACCTCGACGTGGTCTTCGTGGAGAGCGGCGGCGACAATCTCTCCGCCACCTTCAGCCCGGAGCTGTCCGATCTCACCCTCTACGTGATCGACGTCTCCGCCGGCGACAAGATCCCGCGCAAGGGCGGCCCAGGCATCACCCGCTCGGATCTGCTGGTGATCAACAAGACCGACCTCGCGCCGCTGGTCGGCGCCTCGCTGGAAGTGATGGACCGCGACGCGAAGAAAATGCGCGGCGAGCGGCCCTTCGTGTTCTCCAACCTGAAAGCCGGCGATGGCCTCGAGGACATCATCGCCTTCATCGTCCGCGAGGGCATGCTGCCGGCGCGCGAGATCCGGGTGCAGGCCTGAAGCCGTGGTGAGGGTCAACAGGAGGATAAAAACAGGGCTTTTGCTGGCGGCGCTCACGCTGGCGGGGGGAACAGTCGCCGCCGAACAGGGTGACGCCATCATCCCCGCCGCGGACCTGGCCCGGGCCCAGGACCTCGGCGTCCACGGCCCCACCGAGAGCAGCGGCATCCTCTCGGCGGAAGTACTCGGGCTGATGCCCCTGGGCGAGGACTTCGCCGCCCTCGAGGGCTATGTCATGCGCGCCCGGCGCATCAGCGTGGCCCCCGGCGGCGTGGTCGGCGTGCACCAGCACCAGAGCCGCCCCGGCACGCTCTACGTGCTGGAGGGGCAGATGACGGAGATGCGCAGCGACAGCCCGGAGCCGATCGTCTGGCAGGCCGGTGCGATGACCTTCGAGAGCCACGGCACCATCCACTGGTGGCGCAACGATGGGGATACGGTGGCGACCGCCTTTACCGTCGATATCATCCCCGCACCACAACCCTGACGCCGGCGCCGGCTGCGGTCGGCAGTCAACCGCCCCGGGCCAGGGCCGGGACGTCTGCGCCGCATTCCGCGGCGCCGAGTTCCAGTTCGATCAGTTCAGCCAGTTCCTCGGGCAGGTCACGGTAGCCGCGTAGCTCAGCGGCGGCCCGCTGGCGCAGGGCACCGTCGCCGAGGCGCAGCATCTCGACCCGCAACAACCACTCGTCCGGGTAGCGCTCGAGGCAGTGCTCCAGCGCGGGCAGGGTGCGATCGCCGCGCCGCGCTTCCGCCCGGTTGAGCCTGGCAACCGCGGCGTACCCGGCCATGAGGTCCGCCTCATCCTGCGGCGGGGGAGGCCGTTCGCCCGTCGCCGGCGCGTACAGCTGCCAGCGCTGCTTGTCCGCCACCCCGCCGTAGACCGAGCTGATGCGCGAGCCGACCGCCAGGTCGTAGCTACCCCAGGCGGGGTCGAAGAGGACCCGGCCCTCGCGGTCGGTCACGCGGCAGTCGTCGAAGCTGAGCACCAGGTTGTGCTGCTCCTGGCGGACGATCCCGCGCAGGATGCCGTGTACGCTGATCCCCGAGAGGTACTCCAGTGTGACCGCTTCGCCGAGCCGGATATCGTGGGCCTTCAGTTCGTCGATGGTGTAGCGCGACAGGCAGCGGCTGAAATCCTTGAGCAGGCCCACCGGGGCGCCAAAGCCCGCCGGGTGCCGCCCGGTGCCGTGGCCGTAGAGCTCGCGCTCGGCGAAGGCCAGTTGGGTCGGCCCCGCGGTGCGCAGGTAGATGGCGTTGCCCACGCTGTCGCAGAGCACTTCGCTGAACACCCCGCTGACCTGCAGGCCGGAGTCGTAGAGGGCGGTGCACACCGTGCCCGCGGCAATCGCCCTGCGCAGTGACTCCGCACCGCCGCGCTGGAAAGCCATGGCGCGGGCGAACTCCTCCAGCACCTGGCTGAGGTGCTTGCAGCTGCGGGTGACGTAGAGCTGGGGCTGCTCGCAGGTGATGTCGTAGGGCTGGCTGACCGCGTCGACGGTAAGCGGGATTTTCCGCACCCGGGTATCGTCGAGGCAGTGGCGGCTCTCGCCGAGGGAGGAGAGCAGGCCCGCGCCGAAGATCTTGTAGTCGTCGACGCTGCCGACCAGGCCGTACTCCACCGTCCACCAGTGCAGACGGCTGAGCAGGCTGGCCTCCGAGGGCGCCCGGTCGGCGGCGCTGAGCTGCTGCAGTTGCGCCTCCGCCGCGGCGAGTTCCGCCGCGCTGGTGGCGGGGCACTCCTTGAGCACCGACAGTTTCCTGATCGCCTCGTAGATCGCCATGTCCTCGCGACTGGCGATGGCCTTCATGCCGATCTCGCCGAAACGCTGCAGGAACTCGGCGTAGTCGATGTCCACCAGGAAGGGCGCATGGCCGGCGGATTCGTGGACGATGTCCGGTGCCGGGGTGTAGAAGATGTGCTCCACGCTGCGCATGTCGAGGGCGATGGGCAGCACCTTGAGCGCCTGGAATTCCATGAAGATGGACGGCGGGATGAAGCCCTCGACCACCACCGCGCGCCAGCCGAGCTGTTCCAGGCTGGCGTTCATGACGTCGATGGAGGGAATGCCGTCGAGGCTGATGCCGGTGCGCGCCAGCCCCTCGCGATAGACCGGGTGCGCGCTGTCCGCCAGCTGGCGGGTCAGGTGGCGCAGCAGGAAGCGCCACAGGGCGTGGTCCCGCGGGGTGTAGTGCGCCGCGCTCTGCACGCTGGCGAAGGCCCGCAGGTGGACCGGCAGGCTGGCGATGATCTCGTGCTGGTTCACGGCGGCGGTCTCAGCTGACGGCGTCCGGCTGCACTTCCGGCGCGGCGCGGGCGAAGGCGTCGAGGGCGCGGCAGTGGTCGTAGACGCGGCGGATGTGCGGGTAGTCCGCGGTGTCGATGCCGAAGCGGTCGGCGTTGTAGACCTGGGGCACCAGGTAGCAGTCGGCCATGCCGGGCGTGTCGCCGAAGCAGAAGGGGCCGCCGCTGCGCGCCAGGGTCTGCTCGATGGGGTCGAAGCCGCGGCGGATCCAGGTCGTGTACCAGGCGTTGACGGCGGCCTCGGCCTGCCCGAGATCCTGCTTCAGGTAGTTGAGGATGGCGATGTTGTTGAGCGGCTGGATGTCGCAGGCGATGTTCTGTACCAGCGCGCGCACCTGCGCCCGCTGCACGCTGTCGGCCGGTAGCAGGGCGGGGGCCGGGTGGGTCTCCTCCAGCCACTCGAGGATGGCGGTGGACTGGGCGATGATCTCGCCGCTGTCCAGCTGCAGGGCGGGGACCAGGCCCTGGGGGTTGTCGGCGAAATAGCTGCCGCCCTTCTGTTCCCCCTGGAGGATGTTCACCGCGACGTAGTCGTAGTCCAGCCCCTTCAGGCTGAGCGCGATACGCACCCGGTAGGAGCAGCTGGAACGGTAGTAGGAATAGAGCTTCATGGCCTTGTCCTGGTTAACGTGGCGGAGTGTATTGGCGCACAAACTGGTCGATTTTGCCAAACACGCTGCGGCCATCGGCATCCAGCATGTCGATCTCCACCCGGTCGCCGAAGCGCATGAAGGGGGTGCTGGGGGCGCCGCTGGCGATGGTTTCCAGGCAGCGCACCTCGGCCAGGCAGCAGGAACCGCTCGCGCTGCCGACATTGGAGACCGTGCCTGAGCCGATCACGGTGCCGGCCATCAGCGAGCGGGTCTTCGCGCAGTGGGCGATCAGCGTGGGGAAGTCGAAGGTCATGTCGACCCCGGCGTTGGGCGCGCCGACCAGTTCGCCGTTGAGGCTGGCCCGCAGCGGCAGGTGCAGCTTCGCGCCGTCCCAGGCCGCGCCCAGTTCGTCCGGCGTGGCCAGCACCGGGCTGAAGCTGGTCCAGGGCTTGGACTGGTAGAAGCCGAACTGCTTGCCCAGCTCCGCCGGGATCAGGTTGCGCAGGGAGACGTCGTTGACCAGCCCGATCAGCTGGATGTGCTGCGCCGCCTGCGCCGGGCTGACGCCGGCGGGGACGTCGTCAGTGAGCACCACCACCTCGGCTTCGAAGTCGATGCCCCAGGCTTCGTCTTCCACCTCAATCGCGTCGTGGGGGCCGATGAAGGCGTCGGAGGCGCCCATGTAGACCAGCGGGTCGCTCCAGAAGGATTCGGGCAGTTCCGCGCCACGGGCCTTGCGCACCAGCTCGACGTGGGTGACGTAGGCGCTGCCGTCCGCCCAGTGGTAGGCCCGCGGCAGGGGGGCGGCGCAGTCCGCTGGATTGAAGGGGAAGGCGTCGGCTAGCGCGCCGGCATTCAGCTGCGCGCTGCGCTCGGCCAGCCGCGGCGCCAGCTGTGCCCAGTCATCCAGAGCCAGTTGCAGGGTGGCGGCGATATCGGCCACGCGGACTGCCCGTTCGAGGTCGCTGGAGACCAGCACCAGTTGGCCGTCGCGGCCGGATTTGAGACTGGCGACTTTCATCGTATTGCTTCCCCGTGTTGTTTGCTGTGCAGCCAGGCGGCGTGGCGCGGCGCCTTTTTCGTCCGGCTCCACTCCTCGAGCATGGCCGGGGCCACCCGGTGCAGCTCCGCCATCTCCTCCGCGCTGTGGCAGTTGGCGGCGAGCTCGATGCGGTGGCCGTTGGGGTCGCGGAAGTAGATCGACTGGAAAATGCCGTGGTCGGTGGGGCCGATGACCTCGAGGCCCTCCGCCAGCAGGCGCTGCCGCGCCTGCGCCAGGGCGGCGACGCTCTCCACCTCGAAGGCGATGTGCTGCACCCAGTCCGGGGTGTTCGGGTCGGCGCCCATCGCCGGCGAGTTCGGCAGCTCGAAGAAGGCCAGTACATTGCCCATCCCGGCGTCGAGGAACACGTGCATGTAGGGGTCGGGAGCGCCGGTGGAGGGCACCCGGTCCTCGGCGATGGCGAGCACGAAGTCCATGCCGAGCAGGCGCTGGTAGAACTCGACGGTCTCCCGCGCATCCCGGCAGCGGTAGGCCACGTGGTGGATTCGCTTCAGCTGCATGGTCGCCTCCTCAGCTGCCGGCGCCGCTGTCCGCGAGGACCCCGCGGCGCAACTGGTCCTGTTCGATGGACAGGAACAGGGCGCGGAAGTTGCCCTCGCCGAAGCCCTCGTCGGCCTTGCGCTGGATGAACTCGAAGAAGATTGGCCCGATCAGGGTCTCGGAAAATATCTGCAGCAGCAGGCGCGGGCTGTCGCCCTCGGTGGAACCGTCGAGCAGGATGCCGCGGGAGCGCAGTTCCTCCAGCGGTTCGCCGTGACCGGGCAGGCGCTCCGCGAGCATCTCGTAATAGGTGTCCGGCGGGGCGGGCATGAAGGGCACGCCGCGGGCCTGCAGCCGGTCCAGGCAGGCGTAGAGATCGTCGCAGGCGAAGGCGATGTGCTGGATGCCCTCGCCGTTGTACTGCATCAGGTACTCCTCGATCTGGCCGTTGCCGCTGGCCTCCTCGTTGAGCGGGATGCGGATCTTGCCGTCCGGTGCGGTCATGGCGCGGGACCGGAGGCCGGTGTGTTCGCCCTTGATGTCGAAGTGGCGGATCTCGCGGAAGTTGAACAGGTCTTCGTAGTAGTGCGCCCAGTAATCCATGCGCCCGCGGTAGACGTTGTGGGTCAGGTGGTCGATGACTTCGAAGCCGCAGCCGAAGGGGTGCCGGTCGACGCCGGGCAGGTACTCGAAATCGATGTCGTAGATCGAGGAGCCCTCGCTGTAGCGGTCGATCAGGTAGACGATGGCGCCGCCGATGCCGCGAATCGCCGGCAGGCGCAGTTCCATCGGGCCGACCGGAATGTCGATCGGCTGGGCGCCCCTGGCCAGCGCCAGTTCGTAGGCGGCCCTGGCATCGGCCACGCGGAAGGCCATGCCGCAGGCGGAGGGGCCGTGCTCCTTCGCGTGGTACCAGGCCGGCGAACCCGGCTGGTAATTGATGATGAAGTTGATGTCGCCCTGGCGCCACAGGTCGACGGCCTTCGAACGGTGGCTGGCGACGTGGCTGAAGCCGAGCTTGCTGAATACCGGCTCGATCACGCCGCGCTCGGTGGCGGCGAATTCGACAAATTCAAAGCCGTCGAGGCCCATGGGGTTGGTCGGGTTCATCGGCATGGCTTTTCTCCAGTACTTGTTCTGCTGCGCTTGCGACTGCCTGAGCTACAAGCGTAGATTCGAAGCATCGGAGGTTTTATTCTATTTTTGGCGGGATGTTGCTCCTGGCGGCAAGAAATGTTCTATTTTCAGGGTAAATGGGAGGGATTCTTGCCATGGCGCTGGATCGAAGCGAAATCGAGATACTCCGGGTCCTGCAGGGCGAGGGGCGGATCTCCAATGTCGAGCTGGCCGAACGCGTCGGGATGTCGGAATCGCCCTGCTTCCGCCGGGTGCGCAAGCTGGAGGAGGGCGGGCTCATCCGCGGCTACGGTGCGCGCCTCGACCAGCGCCAGCTGGGGCTGCAGGTGACCGCCTTCGTGCAGGTCAACCTGGAGAAGGACGAGCGCAAGCAGCGCGAGTTTCTCGCCCGGGTGGAGGCCGAGGAGTTCATCGTCGAGTGCCACGCCATGAGCGGCACCCACGACTACCTGATGAAAGTCCTCGCCTACAGCATGGATCACTTTTCCGAGCTGTGTATGAATCGTATCCTCAAGTTTCCCGGTGTGCGCAACATCGAGTCGAATTTCAGCCTGCGGGCAATCAAGGAAGGTGCCGGGCTGCCCCTGCGCTGAGCGCGCATCCCGACCGGAGCGGACTATGTACAGCCTGTATATCGCCAACAAGAACTACTCCTCCTGGTCCCTGCGGCCCTGGGTGCTGCTGCGGGAGTTGGGTATACCCTTCGAGGAAGTGCTGACGCCTTTCGACGAGGGCTCCAGCTGGGAGAGCTTCCGCCGCTTCAGCCCCACCGGCCAGGTACCCTGCCTGGTCGCCGGCGAGCTGACCCTGTGGGACTCCCTCGGCATCACCGCCTGGCTCGGTGAGCAGCACCCGGAGGTGTGGCCGGCGGATGCGGCCGCGCGGGCCTGGGCGCGCTGTGCCAGCGCGGAAATGCACGCCGGCTTCGGCGCCCTGCGCCAGATGTGCCCGATGAACTGCGGCCTGCGGGTGGAGATTACCGCCGCCAGCGACGGCCTGCGCAGGGACCTCACCCGCCTCGACGAACTCTGGCAGCAGGGCCTCGAGCGCTTTGGCGGTCCCTTCCTCGCCGGCCCTGCCTTCACCGCCGTCGACGCCTTCTACGCCCCGGTGGCCTTTCGCATCCAGACCTACGGGCTGGCGCTGTCCGAGGCCTCCAGCGAGTACAGCCTGCGCCTGCTGTCACTCCCGTCGATGCGCGAGTGGGAGGCGGCGGCCCTGTGCGAGCCCTGGCGGGAGAGCCAGCACGAAGAAGAAATTCGCGCCTACGGCCAGGTCCTCGAAGACCTGCGCCAGGCCTGAACGCAAACACCAGGCGATAAACAGGCACCGGAGAGGTTTATGACTCACAAGGAAAATCATCGCTCCCACCGGGTGGGCTGGCTGCGCGCGGCGGTGCTGGGGGCCAACGACGGCATCGTCTCGACCGCCAGCCTGATCATCGGCGTGGCCGCGGCGCAAACCTCGCGGGAGGGCATCCTGATCGCCGGCGTCGCCGGCCTGGTGGCCGGCGCCATGTCGATGGCGGCGGGGGAGTATGTCTCCGTGAGTTCCCAGGCGGACACGGAAAAAGCCGACCTGAAAATGGAGGCCGCTTCGCTGGAAAAGCACTACGAGGCGGAGGTCAGGGAGCTGGCGGAGATCTACGTGAACCGCGGCCTGGAACGGCCGCTGGCGCTGGAAGTGGCGGAGAAACTGATGGACCACGACGCCATCGGCGCCCACGCCCGGGACGAGATCGGCATTTCGGAAATTGTGAACGCCCAGCCGGTGCAGGCGGCGGTGTTCTCCGCGGCGACCTTCACTGTCGGTGCAGCCTGCCCGGTACTCTTTGCCTGGCTGGCCCACGGGCCGCTGCTGATTCCGCTGGTGGCTATCGCCTCGCTGTTCTTCCTCGCCGTGCTCGGCGCGGTCGCCGCGCGGGCCGGGGGGGCGCCCAAGCGCATCGGCGCGGCCCGGGTCACGGCCTGGGGGGCGGGTGCGATGCTGGTCACTGCCCTCATCGGACGCCTGTTCGGCGTAGGCCCCTGAACGAAGCAGGGGGAGCTCCGCTCCGGGGTCAGAGTCACGACTCTGACCCCCCTACGAAGCACCGCAGCACCCCGCCAATACTCCGCCCCCAACCCGGGGTCAGAGTCACGACTCTGCCCCCCCTACGGAGTACCGCAGCACCCCGCCAATACTCCGCCCCCAACCCGGGGTCAGAGTCACGACTCTGACCCCCCTACGGAGCACCGCGACGCCTCGGTAATACTCCAACCCTAAACCTCATCCAGCAAAAACCGCAGCGCAATCGCCGCAGCCGAAGTCCGGTTATCCACCTCCAGCTTGCGGAAGATCTGCTCCAGGTGCTTGTTCACCGTGCGCGGGCTGGTGTCGAGAATCTGGCCGATTTCGCGGTTGGTCTTGCCCTTGCCGATCCAGAACAGCACTTCCGACTCGCGCTCTGTCACCGGCAGGTTATGGCGCAGTTTCTCCGCGCCGGTCGGCGCCTGGCCGTCGAGCAGTTTCAGCATGATCTCGCCGCTGGAGGCGTGGCCGACCAGCTTCACCTGCAGCGGGTAGTCCAGTTCCTCCAGCGGCAGCACCTGCCCGTCGGCGGGCCTGAAGGCCAGCCAGCGGCGCAGCTGCCCGGGCAGCTGCTGCGCCAGCCAGCTTTCGCTGAGACCGGCGCGACCGAACAGGTCGCGGGTCTGCGGCGTGGCCCAGAGCAGTTCCCCCGCGGCATTGATGCTGAACAGGTGCTGGCCGGTGGAATCCAGCGCCAGCTGCGCGCTGTTCCTGAGCTTGGCGTTGGCCAGGTGCACGCGCATGCGCGCCACCAGTTCGTCGATATTGACCGGCTTGGTGAGGTAATCGACGCCGCCGGCGTCGAGGCCCTTGACGATGCTGTCGGTGTCGGTGAGGCCGGTCATGAAGATCACCGGGATCTCGGCGAGCTGCGGGTCGGCCTTGAGCAGGCGGCAGGTATCGAAGCCGTCGAGGGAGGGCATGATGGCGTCGAGCAGGATGATGTCCGGGTTGATCTTGCCGGCGATGGCCAGCGCCTGGCGGCCCTCGAGGGCGATCAGTACCGTGTAGCCCTGCTGCTCCAGCGCGGCATTGATCATGCTCAGGCTGTCGGGCGAGTCATCGACAACGAGTACCACGCCTTTCGACAGGTCCGCGCTGGGTTGGCTGGCCTCAGTCTGTAACTGTGCCATCAGCGTTCGCTCCTTTTCAGCAGTTCAACGATTTCGCCATAACGCATCTGGCTCGCCAGCAGGGCGAGCTGGTCGAGCGCAGCGGCCGGCAGTATACCGCCCTGCTGCAACTGGTCGAGTTCCTCGGTGACGCCCTTCGAGTAGCCGATCTCCGCGTAGACCCGCAGGCGGCTGGCGCCGGCGGCGGCGGCGGGGGAGAGCTGCAGCGGCTTGCCGTCGGGTGTCTGGCTGCCGGCCCCCGGCGAGTAGGTCCAGCTCAGCCCGAGCAGGTTGGAGAGGACGTCTGTCAGCATGGGGAAGCGGATCGGCTTGACCAGGTAGGCGTCGTGGGCCGCGTCCGGGTTGTCCTCGGCGCGGCGCTCCTGGGCGTCCGCGGAGACCATGATGATCGGCGCGGTGACACCCTGCCTGCGCAGGGCCCGGGCCAGCTCGAGGCCGTTCATGCCGGGCATGGAGACATCCAGCAGGAAGGCGTCCGCGGCGTGGCGCCCGAGCAGTTCCAGGCAGTTTTCCGCGTCTTCCGCCTCGAGCACGGTGAAGCCCAGGGGGGCGAGGTAGTCGCTCATCAGGCTGCGGTGGGTGGGTTCGTCATCGACCACCATCAGCGTGCGCGGGGCACCGCTGAAGCCGGTGATATTGCCGCCTTCGGGTACCGCGGCCTGCAGTGGGCCGGCGCTGTTGAGCATCAGGCTCAGGGTGAAGGTACTGCCGCTGCCGGCGGTGCTCTGCACCTCGAGGTCGCCGCCCATGATCTCCGAGAGCAACTTGACGATGGTCAGGCCGAGGCCGGTGCCGGCGACCTCCGGGTTGCCGTTGGTGTGGGCGCGCTCGAAGGGGTTGAAGATGCGCTGCAGGTCGCTTTCGGCAATCCCCACCCCGGTGTCGCTGACGCTGATTTTCGCCACCTGGTTGCGGTAGACGATGCGCAGGACGACCTCGCCGTTATGGGTGAATTTCACCGCGTTGGAGAGCAGGTTGATGAGTACCTGGCGCAGCCGCTTGCCGTCGGTATAGACGAAGCGCGGCAGGTGCGTGTCGCGTTCGTAGCGGAACTCGATACTCTTGCCCGCGGCCTGCAGGGAAAACATGTTGACGATCTCGTTGAGCATGGTCTCCAGGTCCACCCGGTCGCGGTGGATGCGCAGCTTGCCGGCCTCGATGCGCGAGATGTCGAGCAGGCCCTCGATCAGGTCGGCCAGGTACTCGCCGGAGCGGCGGATGATCGCCAGCGAATTGCGCCGGTCCTCGGGGATGCGCTCGTCGCGGGCGAGGATCTGCGTATAGCCGAGGATCGACTGCAGCGGCGTGCGCAACTCGTGGCTGATGCCGGAGAGATAGCGGCTCTTGGCGTCGTTGGCGGCCTCGGCGATTTCCTTGGCCGTTTGCAGTTCGCGGTCGGTCTGCCGGTGGGCCTCGATCTCCTGCAACAGCAGCTCGGTCTGCCGCGCCGTCTCCTCGTGGGCGACGGCGCGGCTCTCGTGGGCGAGCAGGAACAGCCAGGCGATCACCCCGAAGATGATCATGAGCAGGAAGAACAGGGTGTTCAGCAACTGCCTGAGTGTCTCGGCGACCACCGGGTCCTGGGCGTCGATATGGTAGTAGGCGAGGGAGAGCATCGCCCCGTTGGCGAGGGAAATCAGCAGCAGGATACTGAGGAAACGCCCCAGGCGGCTGTCCACCCGGCGCATCGCCACCGGCGGCAGCAGCTTGCCGAGGAACTGCACCACCTGGGTGGAGAAGCGCGCCTCGCTCTTGCAGACGTCGTAGCAGCGCGAGTCGAGGGTGCAGCAGAGCGAGCAGATAGGGCCCTGGTAGGCCGGGCAGCCGCTCATGTCCTCGGTCTCGAAGTGATTCTCGCAGATCACGCACTCGTGCTCGCTGCGCGCCAGCAGGTGCTCGTCGGGCTGGCGGGCGATGTAGTAGCGGCCGCCGGTGATCCAGGCGATCAGCGGCACCGCAACGAAGGTGCAGCCGAGGGTGATGAAGTGGGTCAGCGCCGCGGGCACCGGGCCGAACACGCCGAGGTGGCAGAGCATGCCGGCGGTGGTGGCGAGGAACATCGAGCCGACGCCCACCGGGTTGATGTCGTAGAGGTAGGCGCGCTTGAACTCGATGAAGGGCGGCGACAGGCCGAGGCGCTTGTTGATCATCAGGTCGGCGCTGAGGGAGCCCAGCCAGCTCACGGCGATGATGGCGAAGGCCGAGAGGATGTTCTCCAGCGCGCGGTAGATGCCCAGCTCCATCAGCAGCAGGGCGATGGCCACGTTGAACACCAGCCACACCACCCGGCCGGGGTGGTTGTGGGTGAGGCGGGAGAAGAAGTTCGACCAGGCGATGGAGCCGGCGTAGGCGTTGGTCACGTTGATCTTGAGCTGGGAGATGATCACCATCACCCCGGCCAGCACCAGGGCGACGGTCGGCGAACTGGTGATGTAGTTGTAGGCGCCCTGGTACATGTGGGTGGGGTCGGCGGCCAGTTCCGCACCGACGCCCCGGCTGAAGGCCAGCCAGGCGAGGAAGGAGCCGAGCAGCATCTTCGGCACGCCGATGAACACCCAGCCCGGCCCGGCGATCACCATCGCCGCCCACCAGCGCAGCTTGCCGGTCTCCTCCTGCGGCGGCAGGAAGCGCAGGTAGTCGACCTGCTCGCCGATCTGCGCCATCAGCGCGAACAGTACCGAGGCCGCGGCGCCGAACAGCAGCAGGTCGAAGCTGCCGCCGCGCTCGGCCGCCGCGCCGGTGCCGGCAAACTCCACCCAGCCGCCGAGGTTCTCCGCCTCGTTGGCGACAATCGCCGCGAGGGCCAGCACCTGCAGCCCGATCCACAGGTACTGGGTATGTACCTGGAAGCGCGAGATGAAGGTGATGCCGTGGGTCACGATAGGGATCACCGCCACCGCGCAGAGGATGTAGCCGATCGCCGGTGGGATGCCGAACAGGGCCTTCAGCGCCATGGCGAGGATGGCCGCCTCGATGGCGAAGAACAGGAAGGTGAAGGAGGCGTAGATCAGCGAGGTGATGGTCGAGCCGAGGTAGCCGAAGCCGGCGCCGCGGGTCAGCAGGTCGATGTCCACGCCGTATTTCGCCGCGTGGTAGGTGATCGGCAGGCCGGTAATGAAGATCACCAGGCCGACAGTGATCAGTGCCCAGAAGGCGTTGACGAAGCCGTAGCTGAGGGTGATGGCGCCGCCGATCGCCTCCAGCGCGAGGAAGGCCGCGGCGCCGCCCAGCGCGGTGGTCGCCACCACCCAGGGTTTGAAGCGCCGCGCCCGCTTGGCGGTGAAGCGCAGGGCGTAATCCTCCAGCGTCTGGTTGCCCACCCACTGGTTGTACTGGCGGCGGGTGCGGAAAATGTGCTGTGAGGGGCGCATGAATGCCTGGGTGTCTCGCCTGCTGGTCGCCGTGGTGGTTGACGCCCGGGCAGCGGGCAGGCGGCAGGGTAGCAGCCCTGGCCCGGCTTCAGGCGGAGGAAAGCAGGCAGTATCGCAATACCGTGTCGCTTTGGCCAATACGTCGTTTAGCGTAGGTGGGCGGGGCTATACTGCAGTCGAGACAGCAGGGGGGCGAAATCCATGACTACAGCTACAGGCGGGCGCAGAGGCGCAGGGCTTCTCGCGCGGCTGGCCGCAGGCGCACTCAGCCTCTGGGCCGGGGCGCTGCAGGCCGAGGTTCTCGGCAGCAACAGTGCGGGCTTCGCGCTGCGGGTCGAGGCGCTGGCGCCGGTCGGTATCGATGCGGCCTGGCAGCGGCTGGTGCATCCCGAACAGTGGTGGGACGCCGCCCACACCTGGTCCGGGGGCCGCGCCAATCTCTCGCTGGAATTGCAGCCCGGGGGCTGTTTTTGCGAGCGCGCCGACGGGCTGGCGGTGCAGCACCTGGTGGTGTCACAGCTGCGCCCGGGCCAGTCCCTGGTGCTGCTGGGCGGTCTCGGGCCGCTGCAGGCGATGGGCCTGCACGGGGCAGCGAGTTTCGTGCTGGAGCCGGACGGGGCGGGCGCCACGCGGCTGGTGCACGAATACCGGGTGAGTGGCTATGCAGAGCAGGGCTTTGCCGAGCTGGCGAAGATCGTCGACCGGGTGCAGCGCGGCCAGGTGGAGAGTTGGGCGGCGAGCTTTACCGCGGCTGACTGAACTTGGCCGGGTTGGGCGCTCAGGGCAGGACGACCGCCACCTGCGCCCCGCCCAGGCTGCTGTCGTTGATTTCCAGCCAGCCGCGGTAGGACTCGACGATATCCGCCGCCACCGCCAGGCCCAGGCCCTGGCCGGGGCTCATCTGGTCGAGGCGGGTGCCGCGCAGCAGGCTGTGCTGGCGCTTCCCGGGCGGAATCCCCGGGCCGTCGTCCTCGATCTTCAGGCGCAGGGTCTTCGGTGCGCTGCCCTCGGCGCGAATCCGCACCTGGCTGTGGCCGTACTTGCAGGCGTTGTCCATCAGGTTGCCGAGCACTTCCATCAGGTCCCGCTCGTCGCCGCGAAAGCGGCAGGCCGGGTCGACCTCGCAGCTGATCAGCAACCGCTTGTCGGCATAGACCTTGAGCAGTGACTGGCGCAGGCGCTCGACCACCGGTGCCACCGCGATCAGCTGCAGCAGGCGGTGGCTGCCGCCCGAGGCCCGCTGCAGCTGGTAGCTGACGATCTGTTCCATCTGCGCGCTCTGCTCGCGCACCAGCTCCGGGTAGTCGGGCCGCTCCGCGTCGGCGCCGCGCAGCACTGCGAGCGGCGTTTTCAGGCTGTGGGCGAGGTCGCCGAGGGTATTGCGCACCCGCTCCCGGCGCTGCCGCTCGCCGGCCAGCAGGGTATTGAGGTTGCCGGTGAGCGGCTGGATCTCGTGGGGGTAGTTGTCGCCCAGCTGCTCCGCTTCGCCGGCCTCGATGGCGGCGACCTCCGCCGCCAGCCGGCGCAGCGGGCGCAGGGCCCAGCTCAGTACCGCGGCGAGGAACAGCAGCAGCAGGAGGGCCGAGATGCCCAGCCACAGGCGCAGCCCGCGCTGGTAGACGGCGAGATCCGCCTCCAGTGGCGTCGCCGTCTCCATCACCATGAACTGGAGGGGGATTTCCTCGCCCTCGTCGGTGGCCCACACCACCTGCCAGACCAGGGTGTAGAGGTCGTCGCGGCGGGCGAACATGTGCTCGCCGGGCTGCAGGGGCGTCGGCGCGGCACTGGTGACAGTGGTGGGCAGCGTCACCGAAGAGGGCGAGAGCCAGAGGATCTTGCCGTTGGCGTCGGTGACGCGGGCGAACAGGCCGGAGTTGGGCTGGTTGTAGCGCCCCTCGACGAGTTCCGCCGGCAGTTGCAGGCTGGCGCCAAACTCCGTCTGGGCCAGCAGGGTGAACAGCTGCAGTTGCAGGCGCTCGGCCTGGGCCGCCTCCAGGCTGCGCCGGTGGCTGCCCTCGAGGTACCAGCCGCTGGCGGAGAGAAACAGCGCCAGCAACAGGGCGCTGCCCAGCACCAGCCGCCCGGAGATGGAGTTGAGCAGGAGGTTCACGACTGGCGGCTTTCCAGGGCGAAGCGGTAACCGGCGCCGCGCACGGTGACGATGGGCTGCAGGCTGCCCTCGGGGTCGAGCTTGCGCCGCAGGCGGCCGATGAAGACCTCGATCACGTTGCTGTCGCGCTCGTGGTCCTGCTCGTAGAGGTGTTCGGTGAGTTCGGACTTGGAAATCACCTGGCCCGGGCGGCTGGCGAGGTACTCGAGGGTGTTGAATTCGTAGCTGGTGAGTTCCAGTGCCTTGCCCTCGCGCAGCACCCGGCGGCTGGCGAAGTCGATCTGCACGCTGCCGTAATCCAGCAGGTCGCGGCTGCGGCCGGCGGCGCGGCGCAGCAGGGCGGCGATGCGCGCGCTGACCTCCTCGGGCTGGAAGGGCTTGGTGACGTAGTCGTCGGCGCCGGCCTCGAGGCCCTCGACCTTGTCGCGCCAGTCGCTGCGGGCGGTGAGGATGAGAATCGGGAAGTCGCGTCCGGCGGCGCGCCAGCGGCGGATCAGCTCAATGCCGGCGATGTCCGGCAGGCCGAGGTCGACGATTGCCGCGTCGACGGGGAACTCGCTGCCGAGGTATTCGCCCTCGCGGCCATCGGCGGCGCTGTCCACCACCCAGCCGCTGCCGCGGAACAGCGCGCCGAGTTGCTCGCGCAGCCGGGTGTCGTCCTCGACAATCAGCATCCGCACGTTCAGTCCCCGATGGAAACCGTGATCACCCGGCCGTCATCCCGCAGCAGGCGCACGCTGTAGCCGTCGCCGCGCGGCTCGACCTTCAATACCCGGCCGCCGTAGCGCGCCTGGGCCTGTGCCGCCGCCTGTTGTGCGCTCATCCCCTGGCCGCCGTTCTTTGACGACTTCTGCTTGTTCTGTTTCTGCTGCTGGCCGGAACTGTCCTTCTTGCCGCCCTGGCTGGCGTGTTTGCCGGGCTGGGCGATGGCCTCGGGCGTGGCCGGGATCGCCGTCAGTGCGCAACAAACCAGGCCGAGGCAAAGGATTCGCAGCAATGAATGGCGTGGCATGGTGTCGCGCAGGAGCTCCTCGGTGTCAGTACCCGGCCGGGGTCACGTCGACACGCAGCCGGATGGTGCTACCCGGCGCTGAGTCAGTCCGGGTGTAATAGGTATTGCCCTGATACTGGTAGGCGACACGATACCCCACGACACGTTCGATGTCGCGCAGTTCATATTCGGTGCTGCAGCGACGCTCGTTGACATAGTAGGCCTGGGCCGACTGGCGGTGGGCCATGTCGGTGCCGATGGACGCGCCGAGCAGGGCGCCGGCGCCGGCGATCACCGGCTGGTAGCGGCTGTTGTGCCCCGCTGCGCCGCCAACCACCCCGCCGACCACCGCGCCGAGCAGTCCCGGCGTCGCCGAGTGGCCGCCGCTGTTGACCACCCGGACCTGCTCGTCGCGGCAGGACTCGTGGGGGATCTTGCGGGTGACCACCTCGACAATCGGCTCGCTCTGCACCACCGGGGCGTTGATATAGCTGCTGCCCTGGGCCTGCGCCACCGCCACGGGCAGGGCCAGCGCTGTCGCGATCAGGGTCTTGTACATGGCGGTCTCTCCTTCGGGATTATTTACTCATGCCTATTCTCCCGCCCGGGAGCTGAACCCTCCCTGAACGAAAATCTTTTTTGCGTTCAGCCTCGGTTCAGCTCCCGCTCGCTAATCTGTGAGCGTGCATGAGCACTTTGGAGGACCAACGCAATGAAACGATTCTCGGCAATTCTGATGTCACTGGTACTGGCGAGCGGTTCCACGCTGGCGCTGGCTGATCGCGGCGGCCAGGGGAACGACCACCGGGGCTGGAACAAGGGGCACGGTTACAAGGACAGCCACCACGGCGGCAAGCACTGGAGCGGCAAGTATTCAGGTTCCCATCACGGCTACTACCGGCCCGAGGTGCGGCATCATTATGTCCACCACTACCCCCGCTACTATCGCGGCACGCGGGTCTACTACAGCAACTACGACCCCTACCTGCCGCTGGGCGCGGCCCTGGTTGGCGGGGCGATCGGTTACTCGCTGGGTCACAGTCAGCATAACAGCGTGACCACGACGACGACCTATACCCAGGCGCCGTCCACCGTCAGCGGTTGCTACCGTATCGAGCGCTACCAGGACGGCAGCGAGCGGCGGGTGGAACTGCCGCCCTACGAGTGCAACTGAGCCCCGGCTCCGTGACCTGTCTGCGCAGCGGGTTGTCACTGGCTGGCGGCTGTAACCGGCAGCCCGCTGCGCGCTTCGATCAGCGGGGCGGGTCGATCCGCCCCGCAACCGAGCTGTTGAGCCGGAACCAGCCGGCGATGGAGTAGCGGTCGCGCTCCGCCGCCAGCACTTCGTGGGGGAACTCCTCGCTGAGAAAGGCCACCACGCTGCCCATGGCCGGCACCACCCGGATTCCCTCGCTGTCCTCGGCGCTCCGGTAGAGGACCAACTCGCCGCCCTCGCCGGGCTGCCAGCTGGAATTGAGGTAGGCGACCAGCGACAGCATGCGGTTGGCCTCGCCGCGGAAGGCGTCGAGGTGACGGCGGTAGAAATCTCCCGGCCCGTAGTGGGCAAAGTGGCTCTCGAAGGAAAACAGGCCGAGCAGCAGCTCGCGATTGAGGAAGCAGCGCAGCCGCTCCGCCCAGCCCAGCCACGCCGCGCCGGCGCTCGACTCACCATCTATCCAGCAGATCTCGTCGCGGCGGACGAAATCGTTCAGCCCGTGATCCTGCTGGCGGCCGGTGCCGGCGCGGGCGAATTGCGCCGGCGCCAATGCCTGCACGTGCCCAGCCAGGGGCAGGGCCAGCTCGGGCGGCAGGGCGAGGGGGTTGATGCTGTAGCCCTGGGCGCGGATATCACCGGCGATGCGGGCGAACAGGGTCTCCTCGCCGGAGCGGCCGTCGTCGGCAAGCGCGGTGGAGGTGTTCAACATTGTGGCGGTGGTCCTCAGGGAGGCGGGAAGCGCCTGCGAGACAGGGAAGCTGCAGTGCCCCGCCGGGAGGGCGGGGCCGGCGCGGAAAATAGCAGAGTTTTGGCGGGTGGGCACGTGGTTTTTTCGGACTTCGATCGAGGGCAGGACTCGCTCTGATCGGGGTCAGAGTCACGACTCTGACCCCACTACGGAGTGCCCCGACCCCCTAGCGCGGAATCCCCGCCGGCCGCGGCGGCCGCTCCACCACCTGCCGCTTGCCGCGCGCGCACTCCGCCAGGCGGCGGATGCCCTCGGCGTCGAAGGCATCGACCCGGATCACGTCGTAGAGGGCGTTGAGCGCGTCGAGCAGGGTCTCCGCCTCGCTCTCCTCGATGATGTTCTCTGCGACAGCCCACTCCACCAGTTCCGCCCGCTGGTGTCCCAGCAGCAGGGCGATGGCGTCGAGCTGGTCCTCGTCGCGGGCGCGAATCGCCCGGTGCAGCTTGTCGCGGGTGGCGCGGGTGTCCTGGGCCAGGCGGTAGGCATTGAGCACCCGGCCCACCGGATCCTGGGGATTGTCGTTCCAGTAGGCGCCCTCGGCGAGGAACTCGCGCAGCGGGGTGTCCTCGACGATGGTCGCTGCGACCAGGGTGCCGAGGGCGTCGTCCGGGCGCCGTTGCCGGCTGTAGCCGGGGGGGAAGACCAGCAGCTTGAGCGGCCAGCGCAGGGCGGCCACCGGGAAGTTGTCGATCGCCGCCAGCAGGGCCTCCTGGGCGCCGGCGATACTGGTCTGCAGGCTCCACTCCACCAGCGGCCGCTGGTCGTCCGGGCGGTCCTGGTCGAGCCAGAACTTGATCACCGCGCTGCCGTAGTAGAGGTGGACGAGGCAGTCCGCCATGCGCCCCGAGAGCCGCTGGCGGGCCTTCAGGCCACCGCCGACACTGAGCAGGGTGACGTCGGTGAGCAGGGCGAAGGCGGCGGAGAAGCGCGACAGCTGGCGGTAGTAACGCTGCAGGCCGCCGGTGTCGGGCACGCTCTCCAGGGCGCCGCCGGCGTAGGCCAGCAGCAGTGCGCGCAGGCCGTTGCGGCTGGTGTGGGCAATGTGCCGGTAGAACACCGCGTCGAAATCGCGCGCGCCGGCGGCGCCGTCGGGGTTCTCCGCGGCCATGATCTCCTCGGTGATGTAGGGGTGGCAGCGGATCGCCCCCTGGCCGAAGACCATCAGGCTGCGGGTGAGGATGTTGGCCCCCTCCACGGTGATGGCAATCGGCACCGCCTGGTAGGCCCGGGCGAGGAAGTTGCGCGGCCCGGTGATGACGCCGCGGCCGGCGACCACGTCCATGGCGTGGTTGATGGCCTGCCGCATCAGCTCCGTGTTGTGGTACTTGAGCAGGGCCGAGGGCACCGAGGGGCGCACGCCGCGGTCGAGCATGCCGGCGGTGAGCAGGCGCGCGGCGTTCATCTGGTAGGTGTAGCCGGCGAGGGATTCCAGCGCCTCCTGCACGCCCTCGAACTGGCTGATGTTGCGGCCGAACTGCTCGCGGGTGAAGGCGTAGGCGCCGGTGACCAGCGAGGCCAGCTTGCCGGCGCCGGTGCCGAGGGCGGGCAGCGAGATCGAGCGGCCGATGGACAGGCACTCCAGCAGCATGGTCCAGCCCTTGCCGAGCATGGCCTCGCCGCCGATCACCTGGCTCATGGGGATGAACACGTCGGTGCCCCAGGTCGGCCCGTTCATGAACACCGTGTTCATCGGCAGGTGGCGGGTGCCGGCATTGACGCCCTCGAGGTCGCGGGGCACCAGCACGCAGGTCACGCCGACCACTTCCTCGTCGCCCAGCAGCCCCTCCGGGTCGTAGACCTTGATGGCCAGGCCGATCAGGGTGGCCACCGGGGCGAGGGTGATGTAGCGCTTGTTCCAGGTCACCTTCATGCCGAGCACGTCCTCGCCGTTCCACTCGCCGCGGCAGACGATGCCCTTGTCGGGGATCGCCCCGGCGTCGGAGCCGGCGATCGGCGAGGTGAGGGCGAAGCAGGGGATCTCCTCCCCGGAGGCGAGCCGCGGCAGGTAGTGGGCTTTCTGCTCCTCGGTGCCGTAGTGGTTGAGCAATTCGCCGGGGCCGAGGGAGTTGGGCACCATCACCGTGACCGCGCCGGACACACTGCGGGTGGAGAGCTTCATGACGATTTCCGAGTGGGCGGTGTGGGAGAAGCCCTTGCCGCCGAATTCCTCGGGAATCACCAGGCCGAAGAAGCCCTCGCCGCGGATGTAGTCCCAGACCTCCTTGGGCAGGTCGTACTCCTCGTGGGTCATGGCCCAGTCGTCGAGCATCGTGCAGAGGGTTTCCGTGGGGCCGTCGACGAAAGCCTGTTCCTCCTCGCTGAGCTGGGCGGGGCGGGCGTCGAACAGCTTGTGCCACTGCGGGTCACCGGAGAACAGCTCGCCGTCCCAGTCCACCGAGCCGGATTTCAGCGCCTCGGTCTCGGTGTCGGAGAGTTTCGGCAGCATGCCGCGCACGTAGCCGAGCAGCGGATGGCTGACCTTGTGCAGGCGGAAGTCGCTGGGCCGCACCAGCACGAAGGCGGCCGCCAGCAGCAGCGCGCCAAAAACCAGGCTGAAAAAACCGAAACCGTCGAACAGCCAGCCGACAAAGGTGGCGATGGCGAGGGCGACCATAGCGGTATCGCCCGCGACCCGCCGGTAAATCAGAACCAGAGCGGTGACCAGGAACAGCAGGATGCTCATTGCAGGGGCCTCGTTGGAAGGGAGTCCCTATTACGTTAGTTCATGCTGTGGGGTTTGCCAGCGGGGCCGCTGCCCGACAGCCCGCGCCCACTGCGCTTGCGGAAATAAAAGCAAAAAAACCGCAGCTTTCTGCCGCGCGGTCATGGCAGTGCAAACAGCTGCAGCTACAATGGCTGGTTTCTACCTGCACAAGGCTTCATACATGCCCGCGCCCGCCAACCGTTTCACCCGCCGATCCATCCTCCGGGGCCTGAGCGCCAGCGCGCTGCTGCCGCTGCTCAGCGCCAACCTGGCGGGCTGCGATAACAGTTCCAGTCGGAAAAAAGGCGTTGTCGCCAGCTTCGAGCACGGCGTCGCCTCCGGCGATCCGCTGCAGGACCGGGTCATCCTCTGGACCCGGGCCACCCCGGAGCGCGAGGGTGACGTGGTGCTGGAGTGGGAAGTGGCGCTGGACGCGGACTTCGACGACGTCGTCGCCAGCGGCCGGGGCGAGACCAGCGCGGCGGTGGACTACACCTTCAAGGTCGACGCCGAGGGACTCGCGCCGGATACCGGTTACTACTACCGATTTACCTGCAGGGACAGTGTTTCCCCGGTCGGCCGCACCCGCACTACACCGCAGGGTCTCACCGCAGCCGCGACCTTCGCCGTGGTCTCCTGCGCCAACCACCCCGCGGGTTACTTCAATGTCTATCGCGAGGTCGCCGGGCGCGACGTCGACGCGGTCCTGCACCTGGGCGACTACATCTATGAAAACGGTGTCGGCGGTTACGCCAGCGAGCGGGCCGAGGAATTCGGCCGGGTCCCGGTGCCGCCCCACGAGCTCGTCTCGCTGGCCGACTACCGCAGTCGCTACGCCCAGTACCACGGCGATGCGGACCTGCAGGCCTGCCACGCCCGCCATCCCTTCATCATCGTCTGGGATGATCACGAGATTGCCGACAACACCTGGCGCGAGGGTGCCAACAACCACGATCCGGACACCGAGGGCGAATTCAGTGAGCGCCGGGCGGCGGCGATCCAGGCCTGGTACGAGTGGCTCCCGGTGCGCCCGCCCGGCGACGAGCAGGAGATCATCTACCGCCGCTTCAGCTACGGCGACCTCCTCGACCTGCTGATGCTGGATACCCGCAACGTCGGCCGCGACCAGCAGCTCGATTACGCGGATTTCACCAACGGGGGCATGATCGATGTCGACGCCGTGCGCGCCGCCACCGGCGATGGCAGCCGCAGCCTGCTCGGCGAAACGCAGTTCGCCTGGCTGCAGGCGGCGCTGACCGACAGCGCCGCGCGCTGGCAGGTGCTGGGCCAGCAGGTGCTGATGGCGCGGCAACTGTTGCCGGAGCCGGTCGTCGCAGCGCTCAACAACGCCTCGGTCAGCGCGGGGACCAGCGCCCTGCTGGCAGCGGTGGCGGCGAAGAACAAGCCCGCGGAAGAGCGCAGCGCCGAGGAGCAGGCGCTGCTCGACTCGGCGATTCCCTTCAACCTCGACGCCTGGGACGGCTACGCCTACGAGCGCGACCTGCTGCTCGAGCACGCCGCGCAACTGCAGTCGCGCCTGGTGGTGCTGGCCGGCGATACGCACAACGCCTGGGCCTCCCTGCTGACCACCGCCGGCGGCGGCGTGGCGGGGGTGGAACTGGCCGCGCCGAGTGTGACCTCGCCGGGTGCCGAGGGCCGGGTCGGGGCGGGCAACGCGGCGCTGTTTGCCGCGATCGTCACCGGGCTGGTCGACGACCTGCAATACGCCAACCTGCTCAGTCGCGGCTTCCTGGAAACCCACTTCACCCGCGATGCGGTGGAAGCCCGCTGGCACTTTGTCGATGCCATCGATACGCCTGACTACCTGCTGGATGAAGCGGCGAGCCGCACCCTGACGGTGGATCGGGCGAGCCTGTCGCTGTCCTGAGCCGCCGGGCTGGCGCCGCGCCCGGGTAAGGGGCGGCGTTGACTGGCGCAGCCTGGCTTTTATACTGGGCGGAGCTTGATAGCCCATCTATTTGTGGTCTTCACTTGCGTTCAGTCCGGCTGATCCTCTTTCTGTCGGTCATGGATATTTGATCTCCCTCAAGCGCCCTTGTGTGGCAGCCCGCCGGCGGCGGCAGACCACGCGCTGTCCGCGGCCGTAGCGCGCGGATCAATTCACCAGATAACCGGGAGCATCACCATGAGCCTGCTGATTGGCGACAAAGTCGTCGTCTCCATCCACTACACCCTGACCAACAACGACGGCGAAGTCCTCGACAGCTCCGAGGGCGCCGAGCCGCTGAACTACCTGCACGGTGCGGGCAATATCATCCCCGGGCTGGAAAATGCCCTGGTGGGCAAGGCCGAGGGCGCCAAGCTGGAGGTGAAAATCCCCCCCGCGGAAGCCTACGGCGAGATCGTGCCGCAGCTGATCGACACCGTGCCGATGGCGGCTTTCCAGGGCGTGGAGTCGGTCGAGGCGGGCATGGCCTTCGAGGCGCGCCAGTCCGACGGCAGCGCGCGGCGCATCGTGGTCACCAAGGTCGAGGGCGACCAGGTCACGGTCGACGGCAATCACCCGCTGGCCGGTGTGGAGCTGAATTTCGATGTCGAGGTGGTCGCGGTGCGCGCGGCCAGTGACGAGGAAGTGCAGCACGGGCACGCTCACTGAGCGACCCGCAAGCGGGGGCAGCGGCGCTCACCCGGCCTGGCCGGCGTGGCGCCGCTGCCGTTTCAGGCTTTCTTGATCAGCCCGACGACGTAGAGCAGGATAATCGCCCCCACCGTCGCGGTGACTATGGAGCCGATCAGGCCGCTGCTGGAAATCCCCAGCAGGCCGAACACAAAACCGCCGATCACGGCGCCGACAATGCCCACGGCGATATTGCCAACCACGCCGAAACCGCTACCTTTCATCAGGGTGCTGCCCAGCCAGCCGGCGACACCGCCGATAATCAGCCAGATAATCAGCCCGGTCACATCCATAACAATCTCCTTTATCAGCGTGAGGAAGAACGTGCCCAGAATGCCCAGACACGAACCCCCCAAGCGTAGCCCCGTTTCACCGGGGCTGCCCGAACCCGCCGGCCCCGCCTGGGGGCGGCGCGAGCTGTTGCGCGCGGTGAGTATCGGGCTGGCAGCCTCTGCCCTGCCGCTCGTTGCAGCGCGCCTCGCCCACGCCGACACGGGGCCGGTGCCGAGCCCGGCGGGGCTCTGGCAGGCCAGCCCCAGCGGCCTTTGCGCCGCTTTCGCGGCGCAGTACTGTGGCTGACTAGCGCAGCATGTAGGGAAGCTGCGTCAGCCGGTAGACCGCGGCAGGGGCGGGCGGCAGCACGAAACGGTGCGGTGGTCGCCGCAGCTCGAAGGCCTCGCCGACAGCGGTGAAGGGGCCGCCCTCGGTCTCCGCAACTTCCAGCTGGTAGCGGCCGGGTAGCGGCTGCGAGCTGGTTACCTCGATCCCGGCGGGTGTTGCGCGCATGCGGTAGCCGCGAAAGGGCGCGGCCAGCGGGTCGCCGATAAACACGCCCTGCCCGGGCATGAGGACACTTTTCCAGTAGGCCTCGAGCAGGGTGCGACCGGCGATGTACTGCTCCATCAAGCGCGGCGGGTGGGGAAACTTACCGGGGAAGTTGCACGGTTCCACCACCGCGCCGTAGCTGCCGGTGGCGCCCGCCCGCAGCCACTCGATGGCACTCATCTGGCGGCTGTCGGTGAGCTGGCCGCCGGTCGAGGTCAGGTGATCCGCCACCGCCCCCGGCAGGTAGTGGTTGCTGTCGATGTCCGCGACCTGCTTCGCACCGGTGAAATAGAACAGGATGTCGCGCTCGCCCTGCACCGACTCCGCCTGCACACTGTGGACGTCCAGCAGGCCGCCGAATCTCTGCACCGCCTCGGGGAAAAAATGCTTGCGCACACTGCGCGCCCTGTCGGATGTCTCCAGCAGCCAGGCCGCGGCGTGGGCTTGCGGCGCGCGGTAGTACCAGCCCCGCGAGGCCTTGCCGCGGTCGATCAGCGCCTTCGCATCGGCGAGGGTGGTGGCCGCCAGCAGCATGCTCGGGCGGATGCCGAAATCGCGCAGCGGCTGCAGGGAATTGCCCTGGGCGTAGTGATTCACCGCGGTCGGCTTGCAGCCGCTGGCGCAGTACTTCTCGTCGTAGCCGAAGGTAAAGGCGGCGCCGATCGACATGCAGCCGACACGGTAGGGGCGGGCCCAGGTCAGCAGCAGGCCCTGGATATTGTCCCCGAGCTGCGCGTCGAGCGCCTGCATCGCCTGCCGGAACTCCGCCGGCGGGACGCTGTTGCTCCCTGGATTGAAGCTGACATAGACCAGATTCTCCCGCGGCACGGCGTGCTGTTGCAGGTAGTAGTCGGCGATCTGCGCGCTGAGCGGGTCGCGCCGGTTGACCACCACGGCCAGCTGTCGCGCCTGCAGGCCGGGGTCGGGCAGGAGCAGCGTGGGCAGCGCTTGCGGGGCCGCGTGCCCGCAAGGCGGACAGAGGAGAAAAGCCAGCAACAGCGCGCCCAGCAGCACTTGCAGGCGGGGGCGAGCGGAGCCAGGGGTCGTTTTGCCACACATGGGCAAGTACTATAACCGCTTCCCCGGCAACCGTGTCATTTGACCATGCGACAGATTCTTACCGCTGTTCTTGCGGCCCTGATGCTCGCCTTTGCCACCGCGCCCGCGGGAGCGGCGGCGCAGGAGGAGTTGGCCGAGCGCGCCGCCAAGCTGCTGGAACAGCGCTGCATGGTCTGCCACGGTTGCTACGACGCGCCCTGCCAGCTCAAGCTGGAAGCCCGTGCCGGACTCGAGCGCGGTGCGAACAAGACGCTGGTCTACGACGCCGCCCGCCTCAAGGCGGCGGAGATGAGCCGCCTGTTCATCGATGCCGACAGCGTCGAGGGCTGGCGGGAGAAAGGCTTTTTTCCGGTGCTGGACCCCAACCAGCCCGAGCGGGGCCTGGCCTACCGCATGCTGGCGCTCAAGCAGGCCCACCCCTTGCCGCCCTCCGGCAGGATGCCGAAGGGTTTCGACTTCTCCCTCGACCGCGAGCAGCAGTGCGCGAAGCCGGAGGAGTTCGACAGTTTCAGTGAGAAATATCCGCTGTGGGGCATGCCCTTCGGCCTCCCGGGGCTCGATGCGCAGGAACACCAGAGCATGCTCGACTGGCTGCAGGCGGGCGCGCCGGCCCTGCCCCTGGCGCCGCTCTCGCCGCCGGAGCAGGCGGCGCTGGACGAGTGGGAGCAGTTCCTCAACGGCGCGAGCAACAAGCAGCGGTTGATGGCGCGCTATATCTTCGAGCACCTGTTCCTCGGGGATATTTATTTCGGCGACGGCGAGCGACCGGCCTGGTTCCGCATGGTGCGCTCGACCACACCACCGGGAGAGCCGCTGCGGGTCATACCCAGCCGGCGCCCCTTCGACGACCCGGGCGCAAAGGCCTTCTACTACCGCTTCATGCGCATGCCGCAAACGCCGCTGATGAAGAACCACATGCCCTACCGGCTGGACGCGACGCGCCTGCAGCGCTACCGCGAACTGTTCCTGGAGCCGGAGTACAGCGTGGACAGGCTGCCGGGCTATGAACCCAAGATCGCCGCCAATCCCTTCCGCAGCTTCAAGGCCATCCCCGCGCTGTCTCGCTACCGTTTCATGCTGGATGAAGCCCAGTTCACCATCATGAACTTCATCAAGGGGCCGGTGTGCCGGGGCAGCGTCGCGCTCAACGTGATCGACGACCGCTTCTGGGTGATGTTCGTCGACCCGGACTTCCACGCGGGCACCAGCGATGAAAGCTTCCTCGAGCAGGAGGCGAAGATCATGCGCCTGCCCACGGTGCGCACCGGTACCGCAATCGACCTGGTGATGTGGCACCGCTATGCGAAGGATGCGATGGAGTACCGCTTGCGGCGGGCGGCATTCCTCGAGCAGGAACTGGGCAGTGAGCACCGCGAGATCACCCTCGAGAGTATCTGGGATGGCGACGGCGAGAATCCCAACGCGGCCCTGACGGTGCTGCGCCACTACGATTCGGCGACCGTAGTGAAGGGCTTTGTCGGCGACACTCCCAAGACCGCCTGGGTTGTCGGCTACCCGCTGCTCGAGCGCATCCACTACCTGCTGGTGGCGAACTACGATGTCTACGGGGCACTGTCCCACCAGCTCGAGTCGCGCCTCTACATGGATTTCCTGCGCATGGAGGGGGAGAGCAGTTTCCTCGCCTTCATGCCCGAGGACAAACGCGCGGATATCCTGCGGCACTGGTACCGGGACGCGCCGGACTCGGTGCAGGAATACTTCGGCGGGCTGGATAAAACCTACGACATCCCCACCAGTATCAGCTACGACAGCGACGACCCGAAAGCGGAGTTGCTGCGCAAAGTGCAGGCCCGGGTACCGGGTGCCGATGCCCCGCGCTGGGATTTTCGCCGCAGCGCGAGCGCGGAACTGGTCGAGATCTTTAGCGGCATGCAGCGCAACGTCGGCCGGCACAACAGCTTTTTCCCCCAGGTGACCTACCTCAACGTGGTGGGCGAGAACACCGACCAGGTGTATTCACTGGTGCGCGATTCCGGCTACAGCAACATCGCCCAGTTGTTCGAGGAGCACGAGCGGCGCCTGCCGGACGAGGATGCCATGACCGTCGTCCCCGGGTTTCTCGGCGCCTACCCGAACTTCTTCCTGATCGTGCACGAGAAGGAGATGCCCGCCTTCGCCCGCGAGGTGGCCGGGCTGAAATCGGCGCAGGACTACCAGGCACTGGTTGCCCGCTGGGGCGTCAATCGCACCGACCCCTGGTTCTGGCGGGTGAGCGACAAGTTCCACCGGTTGATTGCCGAGCAGCAGCCGCTGGAAGGTGGTTTGCTCGACTACAACCGCTACCGGGTGGGCGGGATTCCGGCGGATCGCAAGAGTAAGTAGGCGCCACGCCCCGGCGGGGCGCGGCGGTGGTGGAGCCGGCCTACAGGCCGAGGGCGGCCTGCCAGTCGCCGAGGTCGAGGAACAGGGTCTCGCCGGTAGCGCCATCGACGCCGTCGTTGTCGGTGCAGATGTACAACTGGCCGTCGCTGGTCACGGCGACACCCTCGAGTTTTTCCGCGGTCCAGATACTGGCGGCGGCGAGGTCGGGCAGCGCGTCGCGCAGCGGGGTCTTGGCGATCGTCTCCAGGGCTTCGCCGTAGGGACGGAAGTCCGCACCGGCGAGATCCACGCCGTAGAGGGCCTTGAGTTCGGCGACCGGGCCGGTGCTCGGGCCCCAGCCCTTGTCGCGCTCGATCACGGCGAAGCTGCCGTCGGGCAGGGCGGTCAGCTCGGAGAGGCCGATCCAGCCGCCGGCGCCTTCGCTCTGCAGCGGGTAGTGGACGAAGCCCCACTCGCCGCTGGCGACATCGTAGCGGCCGATCTTGGTTTCGACCCCGTCGGTGTCGCCCTCGTTCGGCCAGGCGCGCTGGATCGCCACGTAGACCACTTCGGCGCCGGCCTCGCCGGTCACCGCGATACCCTCGATGCCGTTGCTGCGGCGCTGGTCGACCAGGTCGGCCGGCAGGGCGATCTCTTCCATCACCACGCCGTCCGTGCCGACTTTCAGCACCAGGTTTTCCCGCGCGCCGGGGTTACCACCCTCGCTGCCGAGCCAGAAGGCGCCGTCGGGCCCCTGGGCGATACCCTCGAGGTCGAGGTCATCGGAGGCGCCCACCACCTGCAGGCGATCGACGATCTTCGCCGGTTTCCCGCTGACGTCGACGGTGTAGATAAAGCCCTCGGCGAGGAAGGAGTCGCTGACCGCGTAGAGGGTGTCGGGGTCCTCGCTGTCGCCGACCATGCCGGACAGGGCGACCCAGGGAATCGGTGCACCGTCGACCGCGATCGACTCGATCATCGGGTAGGCCGGGACGCCGGGCGCGGCGCGGTAGAGGTTGACCATGGTCGGGATGCCGTCGCCGGCCTCCTCGCTCTCGGTGGAGGCCACGAACAGTTTCTTCCTGCCGATGGCCTTCAGGCCCTCGGGGCCGATACCCGTGGGCAGGACCTGCAGGGGTTCGGGCAGGCCGCTGGTGACGTCGTAGACGCCGACGGCGTTGCAGCGCTCGGAGCCGACGAAGAGCAGGGTGCGGTTGGCGAACTTGCCGGACTCGATGCCCTCCGGCTCGCAGCCCTTGTTCTCCGAACGGCCTTCATTGTAGTGGCCGGCGGAGGCCAGCCAGTGCTCGAACTGTTCGGCTGACTCGTACTGCACCTCGCCGTTCTGGTGGAACAGGGTAAAGCTGCGGCTGCCGCCTTCCTCCCCGTTCTCGTCCTCGTAGTCACCCTCGTTGGCGGTGGCGAAGACATCGTCGCTGATCCAGGTCACGGCGTCGGGTTCGCGGCGCTTCTCGAGGTCGCTGTCGAAATTGATCAGGTCCTCTTCCTCGTTGTCCACCTTGGAAATTTCCGCGGAGCCCGCGGAGAAATGGCTGAGAACGCTGCCGCTGGCGATGTCGATCACGGCGAGGTAGTTGTTTTCCTGGAAGGTGACGACCGCCTCGTTCTGCTTGTTGATATCGACGAATTCGGGCTCGAGGTCCCCCTCGCCGGGTGCGCTGGCCGCCACCGCGGAGAGATCGATCTCGCGCAGGGTCCATTTATCCGGCTTGCCTTTCATGTCGAGGATGAGCAGCTTGCCGCTGGGAAGTTGCGGCAGCAGGCCGTCGTTCTCGTCCTCGTCGCGCTCGTTCTCGATGACGATCGCCGCGCGCATGCCGTTGGGCGCCAGCGCCAGCGAGTCGGGCTGGCCGCCCAGGTCCAGGGTCGCGACCACTGCCCGGGAAAGCCGGTTGATTACCACCAGTTCGCCGGCGGGATTATCGAAATCCGGCGAGGTGTTGACACCCACCAGCGCGTACTGCCGGGCGACGATCACGCTGGTCGGTTCGCCATTCAGTGCGACAGTCCCGGCGCCCACGGGCATGGCCGGGTCGGAAATGTCGACGAATCCGATCTCGCCATTCTCCGCATCGGTATAGACGAGTTGCTTGCCGTTGGGCGAGGTGTCGACGATTTCCGCGACGCCGGAGCCGTTGCCGGCCATGACGTCGAAGGTGCTCAGTTTGTTGAACACGGCCTCCGACTGCCCGGCGTGGGCCGGTCCGTTGGCGGTGAGCACGGCGATAGCGGTCGCTAGCGAAATTTTTTTCAGTGACAGCGAAGTGGGGCCAGAGAGTTTCATCGGTCCTCCATGGGGGAGCGTGGTGTGTTGTTGTCCGGCCAGGCGGCCGCGGGCTGGCGCGCACGGATACGCACCAGGGGCTATCACGCTAGGGGAGGTGTGTGAACGTAGTGTGAATATTCAGTGAATCTGCAGGCGCGACAGCAGGGGCTGCGCGCGCTGGCGGGAGCGGGCGGGTGGGTGGTTAGCGGCGAATCTCCTGCCACTCGCCGTCGCGCAGTTCGAGGCCGAGCTTGTCGGCGCAGATCGCCTCGACGTCGCCGGCATCACTCATGACACCTGCCATGCCGGCGCCCGCGGCCATGCGCGCCTCCTGGCGCATGCAGCTGTTCATGAACTGGAGGTTTTTCTGGCCCTGCTGCGCCGGGGACATCCTGTCTGCCTGGTAGGGGCCGGTGTAATACCACCAGCCGAAGGCGACCAGGCCGACCAGGAAAATGGTTTTGATCATTGTCTCGCTCCTTCCGTTGCCGGCGCCGCATCCACCAGCAGTATAGCCGCCCGGCGCAGCGACGGGACTTACTGCAGCAGGCGCACTTCCCGCTGCGGGAAGGGAATGCTGATATTCATCTCGCGCAGGGTCTGGTAGACCGCGGCGTTGGCGGCGTACTTGTGCTCGAAGTAGTTTTTCGAGGGCACCCAGTAGCGCAGGCCGATGACGATCGCGTGGTCGCCGAATTCCTCGATGCCGACCTTCAGTTGCGGTGTCGCGGCCACGCAGTCGAGCCCACTGAGCCGCTCCGCCAGCCGCGCGATCACCTGCTCGGTATCACTGCCGTAGGCGATGCCGACGCTGCCCTCGACGATCTTGTTCTCAAAGGAGTTGTACAACACCTCGCCGATGAGGTGGCGGTTGGGCACGACGATGAGCTCGTCGTCCTCGGTGCGCATCAGGGTCATACCGAGTTTCACCTCTTCCACCACGCCGGAGATACCGGCGACGGATATCGTGTTGCCGACCACGAAGGGCCGGGTGAGGATGATGATGAAGCCGGCGCCGTAATTCGACACCGGCCCCTGCAGGGCGAGGCCGGCGCCGAGGGTCAGGGCGCCGACGGCGGCGACGAAGGGCGCGACCGAGATGCCGAACTTGCCGAGGGCGACGATGACAAAGCAGGCCAGGATCAGCAGGTAGACGCAGGAGCCGATGAACTTCGCCAGGGTGACGTCGACGTTGCGCTTGTCGCAGAAGCGCACGATCACCCGGCTCAGCCAGCCGGCGAGAATCCAGCCGAGAATCAGGATGATGATCGCCCCGAGCACCTGGAAACTGTAGTTGACCAGGAACTCGGCGACGGTGGTGTAGATGTTTTCTAGTGTGTCGATATCAAGGTCCAGCGCCTCTTCCATATCTACCTCGACTGCCTGTTCAAAACGGGGTTGGTTTTTCAGCTGTGAGGATGCTGGATTGTGCTGATGAAGTCGAGGGAGGCGGGCTGGGCTTATCGGCGGCATTCGTCGTGTCGGCGGATATCCACGACGCTATCGGCGCGGCTGTCGGCGACCTCCATCTGAAGGCACTGCTGGGGGCATTGACTGGTGGCGGACTGTTCCCTGGCGCGGTTGCCTGCGCCGTAAATTCCACATCGCACTGGCAACAACCATCAGGTACATAGCCAGGAGGTAGAGCGGCGGCTGGACTGGAATCGCCCGCATGTCACTCGGGTCGCGCCCGGCGGTAGCGATGTTGTTACCGCCGTCCGGGTCGGTGACCGGCCCGGTCACCGAGGCCGTGTTGAGATAATCGCCCAGCGGGTTGACCGTGGCGACCACGGTCAGGGTTGCCGAGGTATTCGCCGCCATGTTGCCGATGTTCCAGGTGCCGCCGCTGACCGAGCCGGTACTGACCGAGGTGCTGACCAGGTCATAGCCGGAGGGCAGGTTGTCCGTCACCACCACGTCGAGAGCCTCGCTTGGCCCCAGGTTGGTCACGGTGACGGTGAAGGTTACCTCGCCATCGATACTGGGGAAGGGCGGGGAGGCGGTCTTGCTGATCGCCAGGTCGGCGGCGGCGCCGGGCGATACAGTGGAAGTGTCGGTGTTGTCGCCGCCGTCGGGGTCGGTTTCGTTGCCGCCGACGGTAGCGGTATTCAGGTAGTCGCCGCTTGCCAGGACGGTGGCGGTGACTGTGAGCGTCGCACTGGCGCCATTGGCGAGACTGCCGATTGTCCAGGTGTCGCCTATGACATTGCCCTTGCTGGCGTTATAGCTGACCAGTGTATAGCCGGAGGGCAGGGCGTCCGTCACAAAGACCCCGGTGGCGTTGCTCGGGCCGTTGTTGGTGACCACGATGGTGAAGGTCACGTCATCACCGACAAGCGGCGAGGCGTTGTCCACGGACTTGATGATATTGAGGTCGGTCACCGCCGCGGGGTCGACCAGCGCGTCGGAAATGTTATTGCCCAGGTTGGGGTCGTAGGGGAAGCCGAGGGAGTCGACGGTGGCCGTGTTCGCGTAGTTGCCCGACGCCAGTACCTCGGCAGCGATCGACAGGGTTTCCATATCGTTCACCGCCATGTTGCCGATGTCCCAGGTGGTGCCGGCGACACTGCCCTTGCTCGGGGCGCCGACGCTCACCAGGGCGTAGCCCGAGGGCACCAGATCGGAGACCACCACGGCTATCGCCGGGTCGGGCCCGAGGTTGGTCACGGTGATGTCGAAATTGACCGTCTCGCCGACGAAGGGAGTGGGGTTGTCCACGACCTTTTCGACCGCGATGTCGGCGGCAAACAGGTTGGTCGGCAGCACGAAGCCGGTATCCGTGTTGTTGCCGGTATCCGGGTCGGTCTCGTTGCCGGTGACCGAGCTGCCGTTGACGTAATTCACATCCAGGTTGCCGTGCTGGTAGACCACGGTCGCGGTCAGCGTCAGTGTGGCCGAGGCGCCATTGGCCAGGCTGCCAACCGTCCAGATGCCGGTCGCGCTGTCGTAGCTGCCCTGGCTCGGGGCGTCGCCCACGTAGACATAGCCCGGCGGCAGGACATCGGTCACAACGACCCCGGTCGCGGTGTTGGGGCCGTTGTTGGTCACCACGACATCGAAGGTGATGTTGTCACCGAAGTCCGGGCGGTTGGGAAGCGCCGGGCTGCCGGTCTTGACGATCGACAGGTCGGCCTCGGTGCGCGGCGTGGTTATCGCGTTGTCGAAGTTGTTGCCCGGATTGGGGTCGGGTTCGGTTGCCGTGATCAGGGCGCCGTTATTGTAATTGCCGCTGGCGTTAACCGTGGCGACGATGTCCAGTTGCTCGCTGACGCCGGGCAGCATGCCGCCGATCATCCATTGGGTGCCGTTATAGGTACCCGCCGTGGCCGTGCTGCTGACGAGGCTGTAGCCCGCTGGCAGTACATCGGTCACCACCACGTTGGTGGCCGGATCCGGCCCGTAGTTGGTGGCGATCAGCGAGAAGGTGACATTGCTGCCGACGATGGGCGTCGCGTCGTTTACCGATTTGGCCACGCCGACGTCGGAGACGATGAGCCCGCTGGGGTTGGTAAGTGCGTTGTCGATGTTGTTGCTGGTATCCGGGTCGGTCTCCGTCGCGGTGACACTGGCGACGTTGTTGTAGTTGGTGGCGTCGCCGTCGACGTCGATGACGGTCGCGGTGACCTGCGCGCTTTCGACATCGCCGTTGGCCATGGCGCCGATCACCCAGCTGTTGGCGTTGACCGTGCCCTTGGACACGCTGCTGCCGACGTAGACGTAGCCCGACGGCAGCACGTCGGTCACCGCGACATTGGTCGCGTTGTTCGGCCCGTTGTTGGCGACGGTCAGGGTAAAGGTCACGTCGGTGTTGACCGCCGGTTCGGGCACGTCCACCACCTTGTCGATTTCGATATCGGCCAGCAGCTGCGGTGTGGTGATGGCGTTGTCGACGTTGTTGTCGGGCACCGGGTCCAGCGGGAAGAAGGCGGAGATGGTCGCCACGTTATCGTAGCTCGCGGTATAGCCGACCGTGGCTTCGATGGCCAGGGTTTCCGTGTTGCCTACCGCGAGGAAGCCGATGGTCCAGACCGAGGTCGCCGGATCGTAGGTGGTCGAGCCGGAGGGGGTGGCGCTGACGAAGCTGTAGCCGGCGGGCAGCGGGTCGCTGACGGTGACGCCGCCGGCGCCATTCGGCCCGTTGTTGAATGCCGTCAGGGTGAATATCACGTTCTCGCCCACCACCGGCGTCGGGTTGTCGACGACCTTGGTGATGGCGACGTCCGCCGCGAACAGGCCGAAGGGAATGGTGAAGCTGCTGTCGGTGTTGCTGCCCACGTCCGGGTCGGTCTGGTCGCCGGTGACGGTGGCGCGGTTGACGTAGTTGCCCACACCGAACGCGGTATCGACGACCGTCGCCTGTATCTGCAGGCTGGCGATGGCGCCATTGGCCAGCGCGCCGACTGTCCAGATGCCCACGACATTGTCGTAGCTGCCCTGGCTGGCAATGCTGTCGACATAGACATAGCCGGCGGGCAGCAGGTCGGTCACCGTCACACCGGTGGCCAGGTTGGGGCCGTTGTTGGTTACGTTGATGGAGAACACCACGTCGTCGCCGACCATCGGCGTCAGGTAGTTCACCTCCTTGTCGATGACCAGGTCGGCCTCGGTGCGCGGCAGGGTCAGCGCGTTGTCGGTGTTGTTGCCGGGATCGGGATCGGGCTCTGTGGCCGTGATCGAGCCGATGTTGTTGTAGTCGCCACTCGCCTCGACGGTGGCGGTAATCAGCAGGGTTTCCACCTGGCCAACGGGGAGGGTGCCGATGGTCCAGGTATTGCCGGCGAAGGTCGTCGCGCCCGAGGGGGCCGCGCTGACAAAGGTGTAGCCGCCCGGCAGGACGTCGGTCACCACGACGTTGGTGGCCGGGTCCGGTCCGTTGTTGCTTGCGGTCAGGGTGAATACCACGTCACTGCCGACCAGCGGGCTGGCGTCGTCCACGGTTTTTTCCAGCACCACGTCGGAGGTGATCAAGCCGCTCGGGTCGGTAAATGCGCTGTCGGTATTGTTGCCGCTGTCCGGGTCGGTTTCATTGCCGCTCACGCTGGCGCGGTTGGTGAAATCGTCCTGGGTGGCGCTGGGCACATCGAGCACGGTGACCACGAGTTGCAGGTTCTCCGTGGTGCCGTTGGCCAGGTCGCCGATCACCCAGGTATTGCCGATCACGCTGCCCGCCGACGGCGTCGCACTGACCACCGCGTAGCCCACCGGCAGGTAGTCGGTGACAACCACCCCGGTGGCGTCGTTGGGGCCATTGTTGGTCGCCGCGATGCCGAAGGTGACGTTGTCGCCCACCGCCGGGGACTGGTTGTTGACCGTCTTGACCACGGCCAGGTCGGCAAGCGTCACCGGCACGGTGATCGCGCTGTCGGTGTTGTTGCCCGGGTCGGGGTCGGCGGGGCCGGTGCTGCTGATGTTGGTCACGTTGTTGTAGCTGCCGGAGGCGTTGACCGTGGCGACGATCTGCAGTGTCTCCACCTGGCCGACGGACATGACACCGATGCTCCAGACGCTGGTGCCGGCGTCGAACGTCGTCGACCCCGAGGGCACGGCGGAAACGAAGGTGTAGCCGGAGGGCAGCATGTCGCTAGCCTGTACGCCGAGCGCCGGATCGGGACCGTTGTTGGTCGCCGTGAGGGTAAAGGTCACGGTGCTGCCGACTACCGGGGCGGCGTTGTCGACGGTTTTGCTGATCTGCACGTCCGCCGCGAACAGGCCTAGCGGCACGGTGAAGGCGTTGTCGTTGTTGTTGCCGGGGTCCGGGTCGGTCTCGCTGCCGCTGACCACGGACTTGTTGAGATAGCTGCCCACCCCGATCGGGGCGTCGACCACCTGCGCGGTGATCTGCAGGGTCGCGGCCGCCCCGTTGGCCAGGGTGCCGATGCTCCAGACACCGGTCGCCGGGGTGTAGGTGCCGGTACTCGGCACGTCCGAGATGTACGCATAGCCCGGCGGCAGCAGGTCGTTGACGACCACGTTGGTCGCGGTGTTCGGGCCGTTGTTGACCACCCGCAGCGCGAACACCACCGTGTCGCCGACCATGGGCAGCAGGTTGTTCACCACCTTGTCGATCGCCAGGTCCGCCTCGGTCACCGGGTTGGTGGTCTCGGTGGCGGTGTTGTTGCTGCCGTCCGGGTCCGGGGTGTCGGGCGAGGTGGTCACTGTCGCGGTATTGGCGTAGGGGCCGCTCGCCTCGACGGTGGCGACGATCAACAGGGTCTCGGTATCGCCGGGGTAGAGTGTGCCGACCGTCCAGGTCGGGTAGGCGAAGGTGGTCGGGCCCTGCGGTGTGCCCGAGACAAAGGTGTAGCCGGCGGGCAGGGAGTCGGTGACCACCACGTCGGTGGCGATATCCGGGCCGTTGTTGGTCACGCTGAGGGTGAAGGTGACATCGCTTCCCACCACCGGTGTGGGGTCGTCGACGGTCTTGCTGATCGCCACGTCGGCGGACTTGTCCGGCGAGGTGATGGCGGTGTCGATATTGTTGTCCGGGTCGGGATCCGGCTCGGTGCCGGTAATCTCGGCCGAGTTGGCATAGCCGCCCGAGTCGAGGGCAACGTCGTTGACGGTGGCCACGATGGCCAGGGTGGCGGTCTCACCATTGGCCAGGGTACCCACGGTCCAGGTCGGGTCGCTCCAGTTACCCTTCGAGGGGGTGGCGCTGACCAGGGAGTAGCCGCCGGGCAGGGCATCGGTCACGACGACGCCGGTGGCGTTGCTCGGCCCGTTGTTGGTCGCTGTCACCGTGAACTGGACGGTGTCCCCGGGGGCGGGCCGGGGGGTGTCCACCAGCTTGCTGATCTCGAGGTCCGCGGACTGCAGGGGACTGATGGTATCGGTCGAGGAATTGTTGCCGCTATCGCTGTCGTCCTCGTCACCGTCGATGGTGGCGGTGTTGGCGTAATCCCCGGAGGCGTTGACCGTGAGCATCACCTGCATGGCGTCGCCCTGTCCCGCGCCGAGGTTGCCTATGTTCCAGGTCAGCGTGCGGCTGGCCGCGGCGTAGGTGGCGCCGCGGTCGTTGCTCAGGTAGGTGTAGCCGCCGGGGATGACGTCCGTGACCACCGCGTTGGTCTCGTCCGAGGGGCCGGCATTGGCGATCGTCAGGGTGTAGGTCACGGTGTCGCCCACGGTGGGCGAGGCGTTGTCGACCAGCTTCTCTATCGACAGGTCGACGGTGGTGGAGGGGGTGGTCACCGCAGTGTCGGTGTTGTCGCCGCCGTCCGGGTCGGTCTCGGTGGCATCCACCGTGGCGGTATTGGTGTAGTCGCCGCTGGCGAGCACCGTCGCGACGACCTGCATCACCGCCGAGGCCTGGTCGGCGAGGTCGCCGATGGCCCAGGTCAGGGTGCGGGCCGTGGCGTTCCAGGTCGCGCCCTGGTCGTTGCTGACATAGGCGTAGCCGCTGGGCAGGGTGTCCACCACCTGCACGCTGCTGGCGTCGCTGGGGCCGGCGTTGCTCACCGTCAGGCTGAAGGTCACGTCGGTGCCCACATCGGGGGTGGCGTTGTCGACGTCCTTGACGATGGACAGGTCTGCCGCGGTGGTGGGCGAGGTCGTCGTGGTGTCGATGTTGTTGCCGCTGTCGGGGTCCGGCGTGCTGGTGGTGACACTCGCGCTGTTGTCGTAGGGGCCGGTTTCGTTGACCGTCGCCTGAATGCTCAGGGATTCGCTCTGCCCGCTGCTCAGGGTGCCGACGGTCCAGCTGACGTCGTTGCCGGTATTGCCGGCGCTGCCCGTCGTCGCCACTACACCGGTCACCGTATAGCCCGCCGGCACGGTGTCGCTCACCTGCACGTTGTCGGCGGCGTCCGGGCCATTGTTGATGATAGCGATGGTGAAGGTGACCGTGTCGCTACCGATGATCGGCGTGGTGTTGTCCACCGACTTGTTCAGCGCCACGTCAGCAATCGGCGAGGGGAAGCCGGGCAGCACCCCGGCGGTATCCACGTTGTTGGACAGGTCGGCATCCGCCTCGTTACCCGACACGGTAGCGGTGTTGAGGTAGTCGCCCGCGGCCTGGACCTCGGCGGTGATGTCGATCGTGGCCGTGGCGCCACTGGCGAGGCTGCCCACGGACCAGGTCGTGCCGTCGTAGGTGCCCTGGGAGGCCGTGTACCCGACGAAGACATACCCCGAGGGCAGGGGGTCGTCGACCAGCACGCCGCTCGCGTTGCCGGGGCCGTTGTTGCTTACTGCCAGTGTGAACACGACGTTGGTGCCGACCACCGGGTTGGCGATATCCACCGTCTTGGCTATTGCCAGGTCGACGCTGTTCTGGATGACGGTGGAGACCAGGTTGGAATCGACCAGCGACAGGAATACCCCGGAGTCGCTGATATGGCCGGTGTTGTCTATCTGGTTGGGCAGCGGGGTGATGCCGGGGTCGACCTGCACGGCGAATTTCAGATCGGGGCTGATGATGACGCTGTTCGACAGCGCGGCGGCGAAGTCGATGCTGTTGTCGTCGGCAGCGAACGCCGGGGTGTCGAAGACCACGTCCTGGGTCAGGGTGGCGTCGTCGGCGTCCACCGTGCACTGGAAGGTCACCTGCTGTGCCCCGCCCGGTGCGGGAATGCTGACGCTGGCGGAACTGGGCGCGCCGCAGGTGACTGCCGCGCCGCCGCTGGTCGTCGTCGCCAGGGCCGGGATGGTGATGTCGATAGCGCCGGGGATCAGGTTGGCCTGCACTTCCATCACCACGGTGATGACGTCGCCCTCGGTCGCCAGCGCCGGCAGCGCGGTCAGGGTGACGGTGGAACTGGGGCTGTTGGGGATGTTGAGCACGATGTCCAGCGCGGGGCCGGGCTGGGCGGCATCCTGCAGTTCCCGCGCGGCGTACTCCGGTTTCTTGTCGCCGAGGGTGCCGACCAGGGCGACGCCATAGTTGGCGAAATTGCCGCGCAGCCAGCCGTCGACGGTAGTGGTGAGGTCGACGGTTTTCAGCCCCTCGGTGGTCGGGTCGATCAGGCCCAGCACGCTGGCGACATAATCCAGAGAGGAGAACTCCCCGGCCTTCCAGGTGCCGATGCCGGTGGGCGAGGACCAGCTCGCGCCCGCTTCGCTCCAGTTGCTGAGCATGCGGAAGACACTGGCACCGGTGTTGTCCTGGGCGCTGGTGACGGTGACGGCCATGGTCGCGGAAGCCACTTCCCAGCCCGCGGGCAGGGAGGCGACGCTGACCTGCTCGGCGATATCGAAGCCGACCAGCGAGACGAAGTCCTCGCCGTCCTTGCGCGAGGTGATCAGGATGTCTTCCGTGCCGAAGACCTTGTCCTTGTCCTTCTGCGACAGGTAGGTGTCGGCGGTGTCGTTGTTGGCGAGGATCGTGCTGTCGATGGTGTAGACCTGCTGGTCGAAGGTCGGCGGCACGACGCCGGGGACGCCCGCCGTGTTGCTGCCCAGGTACCAGTTGCCCGGCGCAGTGCAGTTGGGCCCGGTGTTGAAGGCCGGCAGCGAGGCGAGGTAGGTGGTGTTGGCCGGCCGGTCCTCGGAGACGCAGAGATCGACCAGTGGCAGGCTGCCGGTGTAGTCGGGCACCAGGGTGTAGCCGAGAATATCCCCGGGTGCCGCCACGACTTTATCCACGCTCTTGGCGAGCATCAGGGTCTGCGGCTGGATGACCTCCAGCGGCGCTGCTTCAAAGGTGACGCGGCCGCAGTCGTCCTCGACGGTCAGGCGGATAATGCAGCCGCCGACGTCGGCGGGGGCGGTCCAGTTGGTCGCCAGCATCGCCGGGTCGCCGCTCGCTGTGCCGCTGGGCTGGTCGAACACACCGCCGCAGGTGCTGGTCCACTGGTAGTTGAAGGTGGTGGCAGTGACCCCGTCGGCCGGGCCGACATCGGCGCTCACCGGAACCGTCTCGAAGCTCTCGACGACGATGCTCGCGCCAGCGCTGGCCAACTGGCCATCGATGGAAAAGTTTTCAATGATCGGCTTCTTGGCGATGGATGCCTGCAGCAGGAAATTGCCGATGATTCGCGCCGCGGAGACGTTCTGTTCATCCGTGCCGCCCTGTATCGAGTGCGAAGTCTCGTAGACGACGAAGCCCGGGCCGGTGCCGAAGGTGGGGCCGTAGGTGACGATGCCGGCGGGCTCCGGATAGCTGCCGCCGCCCGCGGCAACGTTGGGGTTGGTCGGGTCGGACACGGCGACTGTCGTGGTGGCGCGCCAGTCGCTGTCGAGGTCGAGCACGTTGACTTCCTGCGAGCCTCCGGACAGCGCGGAACTGCTGCCATCGGCCAGCGCGGCGTAGAACTGCATGATCGGGTCGTCTGCGGCGTCCGGGTCGTAGCTGTAGCTGGTGGTATTGCTGTTATCGATGGCCCCGAAGTCCTCCAGGCCCGCCGTCGTGAGCATCTCAAGGCCGAGGAAGCCGAGTGCGGCATCGGCTTCCATCGAGCCAACCGCGTGGCAGGCGGACCACAGGTAGCCGCCGTCGCTGACAAAGTTGGAAAACGTTGTCTTGGTTGCGTCGTCCCAGCTCTGCGGGTCGGCGTGCGGAAGAATGTAAATATCGTTGCACTCGGTGAGTTCCAGGGGCTCGCCGAGGGCGTAGGCTGTGGTCGGCACTTCGGCCGGTTCGAAAAAGGCGCTGGCGGCGATGCTGCCATTGGCCGCGTCCAGAAGCACCCGTGGAAAGGAGGTGATCGTGCCGTAGGCGTTGGCGGTGAGCGGGCCGCTGGTCATCTCGTCTACCACCACGCCCTTGGCCACCCAGGCGTCGATGACCGGCTTGGCGTCGGCGGCGTACTCGGCGGGAATGATCAGCGGGCCGGCGTAATAGTTCTTGCCGTTGTAGGTGAAGTCGGCGGCGTTGGCGAGGCTTTCAAAGGTATACGATTTGCCCGGACGGATGATCCAGTCGACGGGGATCTGGTAGTTGGTGGTCAGGTCGTAGACCAGGCCGTAGGGTTTCAGGCTGTTCTCGGCGGTGGGCGTGGACTGGCCCATGTCGATGATGTAGGAGCCGTTCTGGTAGGTTACATCCACGGCGAGGGCGGGCGTGGAGAATGTAAGCGCCAGTGCGAAAGATCTGCCTAACCGTGTAAGGAGCCTGCGCATGGTTTGTTATTTGCCTGGATACCGCTGTTCGATTGAATGTGGGCCTGGCTTTACCAGCGGGCCGGGCCCACCCGTGTTCTATCGATGCAAGCTAATTCAAGCTACTTATATATACCGCAAACAATCTGCAATGCTTCGCTGCGAAATCGCAGCTGAATACGCGAAAACCGCCGTATTCAAGTACCCTCAAGCTAGTTCAACAAATTCAGGCTAACAAGTTTGTTTTCGCCGCACGCCTGTTCCTGCATTCAGGCGGAGGCTAAAACGCTGCCTGGGCCGAGGATACTCAGATGGTTGATACGCAGGTTTACGGGGACTGGATCACCGCCTGCCGCTGGCGGGTTGCGGCAGTAACTAGCTACACACCGCCGGCAAGACCCTGGTATACAGCGGCAATCTCTGCAACCTCACCCGGGGCGGGCGCCCCCCGTGACTTGCCGGCGCCGTTTCCCTCCGTGATACTTGGACAGGCCCGGTGGCCTTTGCCAGAACGCGGCGCGCTGCGGATGGCCGGATAAAAATAATGAGGTAGCACTATGTTGTTCAATGCCGACACTATGGAAGAACTGAACCTGCTGCTGCAGTTTGACAGCAGTACCATGCGGACGGGCATCAAGGTCCACTCTTCAGCGCGGGCGGAAGTCGTCAACGCCTGCTGCAGCCTGTTTTCCAAGGGGCTGATATCCCAGCGGGACGGCGGCTACCTGACCGACGAGGGCATCGAGGCCCTCAGCCACGCCCAGGTCCTGGCCGGCATGCTGCAACCGCGCTAGGCCGGGAGCCCCTGCGCGGGCGGGGCGTTCAGGGCGAGCGTTTCCTGTCGAGCTTTTCCAGCGCCATCAGGGTCTCCACGTAATTGACGAAGTGGTCGAGGTAGGCGGGGGAGAGTTCCAGCAGGGTGCTGATGGCGCGGGTCACCAGCCGGTGTGAATTCAGCGGGCCGGCGTCGCTGGGGGTCTGGGTCAGGGCCTTGTCGATGCGCTGGCGGCGGTGGCGTTCCCGGCTGGCGGCGCGGGCGCGGCCGAGGGCCTGGATCTCCAGGGGGCCCTGCGCGGGTGCCGGGGTGTCGGCCGCGGGCGACAGCAGCGCGCTCTCCTGCAGTTGCAGTTGGCGCTGCAGCGGGTCGCCGGGCACCGCGACGGTGTCGTCAGGTTGCCGGTGGCGTTGTCCCAGATGGCGCAGGGGCGTCTCGCTGCCACGGCCGCGCAGGCGCCGCTGCAACTCGCGCAATTCCCCCGCCTCGAACAGCGCCAGCAGCGCCGGCTCGGGGCTCTCACCGAGCGCCTGCCGGGCGTTGTCGCGGGCCTGCGCCAGGCGCTGGCGATATTCGCCGAGCGCGTCTGCGAGGCGTTGCAGGCTGTGTGCGCTGCAGTGGCGCTGCCGCTGCAGGCGCTGGCTCTGCTGTTGCAGGAAGCAGCAGCGCACCGGGTCGAACCGGCCCCCGGTGCCGCACGCCAGTTGCTCGATCTCGGCCGCCAGCCCCGCCAGTTGCGGATCGCCCTCAGCCAAGGTCCGGCTCCGCGGTGCCCACTGCCGCTGCAGCCCGGCTGTTGTCGGTGTCGCGGCGGGGCACGGTGGTCAGTTCCACCCGGCGGTTCATCGCCCGGTGCTGGTCGCTGTCGTTGGGGGTCACCGGCTGGTGCGGGCCGAAGGCGGCGGCGAAGACCTGGTCGGCGGGCATGCCCTGCTCGATCAGGGTGCGGGTGACGGTCAGCGCGCGCTGGGCGGAGAGCCCCCAGTTGTCCTCGTAGCGGCGGTTGCCGCGCTGGATCGGCAGGTCGTCGGTGAAGCCGCTGACCATGAGCAGCTCGTCGTGCTCGCTGAGGTAGAGCAGCAGCGGCTTGACCAGGTCGCGGAGCAGGGTCTCGCCCTCCGGCTCCAGTTCATCGGAGTTGAGCCGGAACAGCACACTGCCGCTGATGCCGATGCGGCCGTCGCGGAAGGTCACCCGGCCGCTGGCCAGCGGGTCGGCCAGCGCCTGCTCCAGGGCGATACGCCGCTGCTCCTCGGCAACGCGCTTCTCCTTCTCCTGTTCCAGCGACAGGCTCAGTTCGAGCTGGACGCCGATCACCCACACCAGCACCAGCACCAGGATGCCGACCAGCGCGGCCATCAGGTCGGAGAAAACCGCCCAGACCGGTGAGGCCTGGCCATCCTGCTCCTGCAGTTCGTTCATTGCCCGGCCCCGTTGGGCAGGGCGGCGAGGGCTTCGATGACTTCCGTTTGCGAGGCCATGCTCAGCTCGATCACCTCGCGGGCCTGTTCGACGTAGTAGGCCAGTTGTTCATCGGCCCGGGCGGCGGATTGCGCCAGTGCCGCCTCCACCTGCCGCAGGTTGTCGAGCAGTTTGTCGTTGCTCTCGCTGAACAGCTGTACGGCGGCGCCGAAGGCATCGCTGAGGCTGGCCACCTCGGCGGCGCTGCCGCCGACGTCCCCGGCCAGTTCATTGAGCCGCTCGCCCTGGGCACTGACCTCGCGGCTGAAGGTCTCGCCGACCTGGCTGAGGGTCTCGCTGGCGCGGGCGATCAGGGTCTCGATCGCCTCGCGCTGGGCGCCGGCAGTGTCGCGCTGGCTGCCGAGCAGGGCGTCGAGTTCCTGCATGATGCGGCGGCGCTCCTCGAGCAGTTCGTTGTCCCGTTCGCTGTTGCGGCCCATTTCCTCGTTGAGGCGGCTGATTACCTCGGCGGCGGCCTTCGGGGTTTCCGAAGCGGTCTCGATCAGCCGGGTCATGGGCTCCTCGAGGCGCAGGCCCAGCTTGCCGAGGTGTTCGGCGACAGTGCCCTCGAGCGCGGCCAGTCGCTCGCCGGCGGCGGCGCCACGGGCGGCCTCCGCCTCGCGCAGGCTGGCCAGCTCCCCGCCGATGCTGGCAACCAGCGTATCGAGGCCGAGGCGCTGGTTGTCGAGCAGTGCGCCGGCGTCCGCCTGGAACTGCCGGTTGTGCTCGGTGAGGCAATCGCGCAGTTCGCCCAGCAGTTCACTGCCACTGGCCCGCTGCTGTTCGCCCTGCGCCAGCCACTGCGCGCCGGCCTGCTCGACGGCGGCGCTGAACTGCGCGGTGGCTGTGCACAGCTGCTGCTGGTGCAGCTCGGCCTGCTGGCCGAGGCTGGCGTGGGCCTGCTCCAGGGTTGCCAGGCTGGCGGCCTGCTGGGCGGATAGCTGCTCCTGCCAGCGTTGCTGGGCGTCGCTGCCGCTCCTGCGGAACTGCTCCGCCACCGCCTCGAACTGGCGGACATTGCTCTCGGCCAGTGCCTGCTGGCTGTCGCGCAGGCTGGCGAGCAGCTGCTCGCTGTCGCTGCGCAGCTTTTCCTGGTGCTGGGTCAGGGCGCCGCTGATATCGCCCAGCAGCCGGGCACTGCTCTGCTGCTGGCTGTCCAGCCCGGCGCGCCAGTGGCCGGCGGCGGATTCGGTGGTCTCGCGGAACTGCTGGCCCAGCGCGCCCAGCTGCTGTTCGGTCAGCTCGCCGAGGCGCCGGTGGGTGGCCTCGACCTGCTGGCTGAGGCTGGCCAGGGATTGCTCCATCAGCGGGCGGATATTGTCCACCGCCAGGCGGCTGCTGGCGGCCAGGGTGGCGTCGAGGGACTGGCCGACGGATTCCGCCAGCTGCCGGTACTGGCTCTCGACGCTGGCGTGGAAACTGCGCTGGTTGGCGCTGAGGGATTCGTGCAGTTCGCCGCCCAGCTGCTGCATGCGCCCGGTCAGCTCCTGCAGGGCCGCGACCAGGGCAGGGAAGGACTCGCTCTGCTGCTGCAGCGCCTGGTAGGCGGCGGCGCGCTCGGCGTCCTGGGAGAAACCGTGCAGGGCGCTGTCGCAGAGATTGTCGAGGCGGCGCGAGACCAGCAGGCGGTCGCGGCGGCACAGCGTGGCCGACAGGCCGAGCATGGCGGAGGCGGCGACCCCGGCGATGGACGTGCCGAAGGCCAGGCTGAGGCCGGCGATCGGCGCCGAAAGCGCGCTGCGGATGGTCGCCAGCTCGCTGCTGCCATCCAGCGCCGTGGCGGCGCCCTGCAGGGTGACGATCATGCCGACAAAGGTGCCGAGCAGGCCGAGCATGACCAGCAGGCCGGTCAGGTAGGGGGTCAGCAGCGGGCCGGGCAGCGGGGTCTGGTGGCCGTCGATACGCCGCTGCACGCTGTGGCTGAGCGCTGCCGGCAGGGCCTGCAGCCAGCCGCGCAGGTCCTCGCGCGTAGCGGGCAGGTGATCCAGCTGGCGCTCCAGGCTGGCGGTGTCACGGCGAAAGCGCAGCAGTTCGACCAGGCCGAGGGCGTAGCCGGCGGCGATGATCAGGGTGACCGCCAGGGCCACCGGGTTGTCGCGGAAGGTGGCGGCAATCCAGAGTACGGCTGTGGCCCCGGGAATGACCGGGGCGGCAAACAGAAGGCGTCTCATCGGGTGGTACTTACCTCGTTGTGCTTTGGCGTGGCAGCGCTGCCGCTGGCATCCGGGCCGGGCGAGCCGGGGAACTGCTCCCGGGCCGCGGCGATCAGCCCCAGGATCGGCTCCTGGCGGGCGTCGAGCTCGGCCAGCAGGAGCAGTTTCAGCTCCGCGCGAAATTGTTGCAGCCAGCCCCCGGGGGCGAGCCAGCCGGCGCTGCCGGGCTCGGCGTCACGCTGCTGCCAGAGGGCGCGATAGCGGTTTTCGAGAAATCCGCCGGGCAGGCTGCTGAAGCCCTGGCGGGCATAGCCGGCGAGGGTGCTCTCGAAGACCGTGTCCAGCTCCGCCAGGTGCGCCAGGGCGGGGTTCTGGGCTGCCAGCTGGCGCCGGCAGCGCAGGCGCAGGTTGGCGATGGCGGTGATGATCTGTCGCTGGTGGGCCTGGTAGAAGTTGCTGTAGGTACTGAAGGGCGGGCGCCTGCCGGACTCGGCGCTGGCGCCGGGGGCGGGCAGGGCGATCACCGAGGCCCCCTGCTCGCCGTTGAAGCTGCGGGTCAGCTGCTCCAGCAGGCCGCCGCGGGTCGCCAGCAGGTCTTCCTGCAGGCGCCGGGGCAGCTCCTCTTGCGCGTCGAAGGGGCCGGCCGGGCTGTGCCGGGTGGCGCCGTCCAGGGCGATGGCGTCGGAGAGGTCGAACAGGCGGCCCAGGCGCTCGGCGAAGTCGCCGTGGCGCAGGCCCGCCAGCCGCCGGTCCAGCTGGCCGAGCAGCTGCACGAGGCGGCTGCCGGCGGGGCTGGCTTGTCGGGGCGTCGGGAACCTGTGCATCTGTTACGTCTGGTGTTGGGAGGTCTGCCTGCCGGTTAGCGGGCGGTGACAAACCGGCCATTCTATTGTGGAAAGGGGCGGGATGATAATGGGTCCGGGGGCGGGTGGATAGGGTGGATTTTTGACCAGCGGGGAGCGCCCGCGGCGCGGACGCCCGGGCCAGCGTGCCGGGGCGCGCCCCGGGCCCGTGCCGCCCGCCCGAAACCCGCGGAAACAGGGGCTCGCGGGAAAAACTACCCTTCGCCGCGGGCTTGTGATCTACTGGAAACAAATAGCAACTTTGTTTTTGGGTTGGGGGATCTGGGAATGAAACGCTTTTCGTTTCTGCTGCCATTGCTCGCGCTGGCGAGTCCCGTGCTGGCACAATCGACCGGCTCGCTGGCCTACGGACCGGTGGCGCCGGGTGCGGCCCCGCCGGCGGCCGCTGCGGCGGTGGTGAACGCCGTACCGATTCCCCTGCTGTTTCTCCTGCCCCTCGGCCTGGCGCTGGCCTGGCTCGGTTTGCGCACACTGCGCAGGCAGTCGGGGCGCGGCCTCCTCGGGGTCCTGCTGATCGTTGCCGGCCTCGGCATGGGTATTACCGGCGGACTGAATATCCCCGGGGCGGTCGCGGTCGCCATCAACATGGTCGAGCTGGACAACCCCGACGGCGGTACGGTCGACATTCCCCAGAGCGACACCGTCTATACCAATGTCTCCGGGGTACCTCTGGAGATCGGCAGCGTGGTGGCGCCGCCGGCCTGCGCCACCACCTCCCCGGCTGACGAGTGCCTGGAAGGCAAGGTGCTGAGTGAGGAGGCCAGTTGCTCCACGGTGTACGACTGCAGCCCGGTCTGTGGCAACGGCATCGTGCAGAGCGGAGAGAGCTGTGATGACGGCAACAGCATCAACGAGGATTTCTGTACCGCAAGCTGCCAGCTGGCCGCCTGCGGCGATGGTATCGTCGCGACGCTGGCCGGCGAACAGTGCGATGACGGCAACCTCGCGGACGGCGATGGCTGTTCGAGTTCCTGTACCCTGGAGCTGACCCTCCCGGTGTGCGGTAACGGCATACCCGAGAGCGGTGAATGCGGCACCCTGGGCACCTGCCCCGCGGACTGCGAGGCTTCCTGCTCGCCCAACTGCTCGGGCAAGGTCTGCGGTGACGACGGTTGTGGCGGAAGCTGCGGGTCCTGCGGTGGCGGCCTGGTCTGTTCCGACACTTTCATGTGTGTTGCCGAGGCCAGCCCGGAGGTCTGCAACGGTCTCGACGACGACAACAACAACCTGATCGACGACTCCCTCATCCCGCCGGCGGAAGCCTGCGAAACCTCGAATGCCTACGGCACCTGTGGCGGCACCTGGCAGTGCGGCGGCGCCGCCGGCTGGTCCTGCGACGCGCCGCTGGCCTTCGAGGTGTTCATGGACGTGGACGGTGACGGCTTCGGCGACCCGGCCACGGCTACCGGCGCCTGCACCCTGCCGTCCGGGCATGTCACCAATGGCGATGACTGCGATGACGGTAACAATGCGATAGGCGACGGTTGCTAGCGACATCGCAGCTCGAGCGGTCCAGCTGCAGGAACCTCTGAATCTTCCGCCGGCCCTCCCCGGGCCGGCCACTGCCACAGTGCAGGTTCGGGCTGGCCGCCGGCTGTGGGCTGGAGCGCCTAGTCCCTGTACCAGCCGGAGATGGCGCGCATACCGGCGTCGCCGCCCGCCGTCGACTGGCAGCTGATCCTGCCCGACACCAGGATGCGCTCCCCGTCCCGCTCGACGACCAGTTCGCCCGTGCCGGGCGAGCCGTGGCCGCGGTCACAGCGGGTGCCGGAATCCAGGTAGTAGACCTGGGCGCCGGTTATCTGCACGCTCTCTGTACCGACGACCGAGAAGTTGACGATGGCGTTGGCGCCCATGAGGTTGCTCTTGCGGATGTCGCCGATGGTCATCGGCATGACATTCTTGCCGCTGAGCAGGGGCAGGCCCTCGACCTCGATCTGCCAGCCCGGCTGGGAATCCGCCAGTGCGCCCGGCGCTGCCAGCAGCGCCACGAGAATGCCCGGGAAGCCGTAGGGTCGGCGTATCGCCATGGTCAGCACTCCTCCTCGAGTACATCGCCTTTCGCCGCCTCACCCTTGGCGAGACCGTCGAGCAGCAGCCCGACGAACTGGCCGGCGCTGGCGGAATCCAGCAATTTCCGGAACTGTTCGATACCGCCGACGGTGAACTCCCGCGCGCTATCGGAGCTGGCGCTGACCAGGCAGACGGTATCGCCCTTGCTCACTGTGCCACTGCCGATCTGGCCGGTGATCACCACGCCTCTGCCGGTGATAACCATGGTATCCATGATGACCATCCGGAAATCATCTCCCGCGCTGGCGGTAGCTGCCAGCAGGCAGGCAGTCAAAGGTATCCACTTGCTCATCATGGTCGGCTCTTGGTTGCTCAGGTGAGAAGGCGAAGGGGGAATCCGCTGCGCTCCCTTGAAAACCTAGACGCCGGGCCGGGAAATAACAAGTCGGCGCAGCGTGTCGCCACCGCCCGGCGCCTTCAGCAGGCCGCATAACCCAGCAGGCGGCCAATCGGCGCCATCACCCGCAATGCGATATCCCAGACCCGCGGGTGAGGGTCGACCGGCAGGGGGGTTCCCCGCGGGTATTCCCGGGCGATCACCGCGGCCTGCATCGGGTCTACCGGGCCCGCGTTGAGGTGGGCGTGGAAGTGCTGAAAAAAGTTCGCCACGCCGTCCCCCGGGGTAAAGGTCACCCTGGCCCGTACCGGCGCCCCGTCGAGTGCCATCCAGTGGTGCAGCGTGTTGGCTGGCCCCACCACCACCTCGCCGGGTCCGGCCTCAAGGGTCTGCTCGCCGACGAGGAAGCGGGCGCGCCCCTCGAGCAACTCGAAACGCTCCTCCTGGTGTGGGTGGAGGTGGCCATGGGCCGCAGATATCTCGTAGCCGGGTTTGTAGGGCTCCCGGGTCACCTCTACCACGAGCGGTTCGCCGTCGCCGGACGGGACGGCGAGTAGGGTCATGGTTTCACCGGGAATACGGATGACGGTGCCGGCGGGCGGGCTGTCGAGGCACTGTTGCGAATAGCTGCTGTCGGCAGCCATCAGGCCGGCAGCAGCGAGGATCAGCAGGGTGATCAGGCCGCCGGCGATTTTCAGGATGAGTTTCATGGCACCCTCCGTGGAACGCTCGTCCGTGCTCGTCCCAGCTTAGGTGATCACCCCGGGGAGTGCCAAAAGCCCTGCGTCGTCGTGGAGGCCGGGCAGGGGCAGCGAAGCCCGGGGCCACGCCCGCCGCCTGTTCTGCTATCTTCAGTGAGTTTCCCGCGACAGGGACAGGACTATGGAACAGGCACTGCAGTTGTTTCTGGATTACGCGTCGGCCTTCGAAGAGACCTTCCGCGACGACGATTGGTCGCGCCTCGCCGCCTTATTCAGCCCGGACGCGTCCTACGAGATCCGCGGCGGCCCGCTGGCCTGCGCGATGCAGGGGCGCGAGGCCATATTCAAGGGGCTGAAGAAGTCCCTCGACGGCTTCGACCGGCGCAGCGACGAGCGGGTGCTGAGCATCACCGATGGCCCCCACGTGCGCACGGTCGTCGGCGGGCGGGAGGTGAGTATCGACTGGCTGGTGAATTACAGCTTTGGCGATTCGCCCGTGCTCGATTTGCCCGGCCGCACCGCGGTTACGATCGCCGGCGACCAGATCGTCGCGATGCGCGATGAATACGACGAAGCGGCGCTGGGACCGGTTGCGGACTGGCTGCAGCAGTATGGCGCCGGGCTCGACGGTTCCTATGTGTAAATCGCCGGCCCGCAGCCGGGCGTTCAAAACAGGGTGTATTTCCAGTATTCGCCACCGGAGCTGATCTGCGCCGAGACGCCATCGACCAGGCGCTTCCCCGTGTCCGATGCGACGTCGATGGTTTTCTCCACCGGGCTGGCGCAGAAGGTGTCGGTGTAGATCTGGTAGCGGGCGCCGAGCCGGTCGGTGGCGTTCTCGATCTCCCGGAACATCTGGCACATCTCGTAGACCCCCTTCGCCGCCAGGCCCATGCTGGCGATATCGCCGACCACCGGGACCCAGCCGAGGACTTCACCCGAGGCGTCCGCCAGCACGACCTTGGTGAGCCGCTGGGAGGCGCGCCGTTCCAGCCGCTTGCCCTCCGCTTTGAAGCTGGCGAGTTTGCGCTGGTGCGAATCCAGTTCGCCGCTGGCTACCCTGAGTTTTTCCCCGGTCGTTTTCAGTTCCGCGGCTTGTCGCTCCAGCGCGCCGGATAACTGCGTGATCGACTGCTTCTGCCGGGCCAGCCGCTGCTGCAACTGTTGCGACTGCTTGCGTTGCAGCGCCAGGTCGGCCTCGACCCTGGCCAGCCTGCGCGAGCTGCTGTCGATGGCGTCGCTGGCCAGGGAGGAGGCCAGGTAGGCGCTGGTCGCCAGGCCGAAGGACGCGGCGGCCCGGTTGAAGCGCTCGCCGATGGCGGGATTGAACAGGGCGAGGGTGGTGATGGTGCTCCAGGCGAGCAGGCCGGCAATCAGCGCGCTCAGCAGCGGGTGCCTGAGTACACACAGTCCGGCGCGAAGCGGCAAGTGAAGGAGCGAGAGGAGTGCTTGCATAGGAAAACCCAGGCTATCCGGAAGGCGGCGGTCCAGCAGTGCTGCGGCACGGTTCGCGGGCCACCCGGGTCGCAGTGGCTGGCGCCGGGTTGCTTGCCGAAGGGTGGCCGCCACAGTTTGGCAGCGCTAGCGCCCATGAGTTCCGGCGGGCGCTGTGGGGCTGGCTGCCTCAGGCCGCCCGCTGCAGCTTTTGCAAGAGCAGGGGCCGGACCTGTTCCGCCCAGGCCTGCAGGCGCGCCTCGGTGTACATGCCCTGGGTGCGCTGGTCGATCACCAGGCCGACAAAGCGCCCGTCGACCACGGAAGCAGAGTACTCGAAGCTGTAACCGTCGACCGGCCAGTCGCCGATCATCTCGGCGCCGAGGCCCTCGAACACGCGGTAGAGGGCGACGAGGGAGCTGGCAAAGCGCTCCGCGTAGCGCTCCTGCGCGCCCAGCCCGAACATCGCGATGCGCTTGCCGGACAGGTCAGGGGTGCCGAGCAGGGCCAGGAACTCCTCCCAGTTGCGCTCGAGGCAGCCGGCACTGAGCCCGGGGATGTCGCCGACCCCGTAGCTGGGGGTGCCGAGTACCAGGGCATCGTAGCGCAGGAATTCCTCGGCCGTGATGCGATTGACGTTGAGCGGCTTGCTGGCGATGTCTTCGCCGAGCAGCTTGTAGAGCTTCTTCGCAATAAGCCGCGTGGTGCCGGTTTCGGTGCCGAAAAACATACCAATGTTCTGCATAACTTCCCCCGTTTCAGTCCTGTGCCCAAATCCGCCAGCGTGGCCTGCGGGTCACTGTTGCGCCGCGCCGGCCTGTGCGCGACTGAATTCACACATCAGGCGGATGCTCTCGGCCGGGATGGAGAGCTTCTCCATCAGGTAGTCGCGCAGGTCCGCCGGGTAGCCGAGCTGCTCCAGGCTCAGGCGCATGCACAGCAGCCAGGCGTCCCTGCTGCTCTCGTCGACGGGCAGGTGGGCGTGCGCCTTTGGAATGCTGATCGAGCCGTAGTGCTCGGCGAACAGCTTCGGGCCGCCCATCCAGCCGGAGAGGAAATAGATCAGCTTGCGCCGCGACTCGGACAGGTCCGCCGCGTGCATGGCACGCAGCGCGGCGGCTTCGGGCAGGCTGTCCATCGTGTCGTAGAAAAGGTTCACCAGGCGGGTGATACCCGCGAGTTCGCCGGCGGCGCGATAGGTGGCGTCGCCGACGCCGTAGGCGGGCTGGTTGCTGGAGTGTGCGTCGGTCAAAACGGTCGTTACCTCGCTGTGCGTGTCACTGGTGCCGGGGCCGGTTCGCTCTCAGCCCGTGGGGTGAATCCGCAGGCCGCGAAAAATGCTGCAGCGCTCGAACACTTCCAGGCTGGGCGCGACCGACTTGTGGTGGCAGTACTTGGAGACCAATTTTGTCAGCCCCTTGATGTCCCTGCCACTGGCGTCGGGGAACAGGTCGGCGAGGGTGTCGAGCAGGCCGTGCTCGATATCCAGGCTGAACTGCTCGGTCATCACCGCCCAGATCCTGCGGCGATCGTCGCGGTGCGGCGCGGCGTATTTGATGACGGCAATGCAGCGCGACACAATCGCCTCGTCGATGTCGTCCGTGCGATTGGTGGTCAGGAACAGCAGGCCGTTGAAATACTCGAGTACCCGCAGGAATACGCCGACCACCGCGTTGGCCGCGAGGTTGTCGTCGCGGCGCTTGATATAGACATCGGCCTCGTCGATCAGCATCACCGCGCCCCAGCGCTGGGCCCGGGTGAGGGTGTCCTTGAGCGCTTTCTCCATTTCCGCGACGTTCAGCCCCAGCTGACCGGAATGCACCCGGTAGAGGGGGCGCTGGATAATCTCCGCGTAGACTTCCGCGGTGAGGGTTTTGCCCACGCCCGCCGGGCCGCAGCACAGAACCGTGGTGCCGCCGGATTTGCCCTCGACGATATCGTCCATCAGCACGTCCATCTCCGCGGTGAGGATGTCGATCAGGTCGGTTTGTTCCGGCGGCAGGATCAGCTTCTGCTTGAGTTCGGGCTGGTAGTCGTAGGGCTCGATGTCGTCGACATGTACCCACAGGTGATGGTGCAGCTCGAGGTGGAACATCAGCATGTAGCCGTGCACCGGCAGGCGGGTGAAGAGATCGTCGGGGATGCCTTCGCGCAGGGCCTCCGCTGCCTTCTCCACGCGTTCATCGTAGTTGGTGCTGCGGCCGGCCTTGCGCAGGTATTTGCTGAGGATATTGCCGGTGGCGTCGAGGCTCAGGGCCCGCTCGCCAATGATCTCCTCGTCGTTGACCAGACGCGCGGCGCTGCCGCTGGAGGACAGTACCACGCGGCTCTTGCGCGACCAGTCGGTATTGCGATGGGAAGCGGTGGGGTCCTCGGCGAAGATGCCCGTGCCGCGTCCGGAAAACTGGCGGCCGTAATCCGCCCGCCACCGGTAGAAACGCTGCACCGAGCGTTCGTAGGCGTCCATCAGCTCAGCGGTCTCCTTGAAGAAGCCGCGGTCGGCAAAGATCTGGGCGATGCTCTTGCCGGCGATATCCCGTTCGCGGATGGTCAGCGAATGATTGACTATCCTGGCCATGGCGTTGGCCTGCAGGTCGATCAGGATGCGCCCGGTCTCCTCCTCGCCGGCCGGGGTGTAATCGATGCGCGAGACAAGGAAGGCTATCGGCTTGCCGGTGGTATTGGCCTGGAACAGCCAGCCGCAGATCGCGTCGCGCAGGAGGTACTCGGCGATACCTGAAACCAGCTGTTCCAGTTCGCCCTCCTGCCAGACCCTGAGTTCCTCGTCGAGGGCGCGCCGCAGGGTCGAGATTTGCGCCGCACGTCCCTGCATGCCGGTGCCCGCCTGCCGGTAGAGTTCGCTGAGAAAGCCGAGCTGGGGGCCGGAGAGCTGATGGCTGGGGATTTCCGCCCGGGCACCGAATTTCAGTTGCTCGGTGTACACGGCCATGTCCGGGTAACGTTGCGCCAGCGCTTCGACAAAGGGCTTTTCTACCAGTAGTTTCATCGCCTGTGATTACCCCGGGACAAGCCAGTACCTGGATGGACAGTAAAGGTCGGGCCGACCCACTGCCGGCGACAGGGCGCCGCCGGAGTAGGGGCGGCGATCGCTCATACGCGCAGCAGGGCCTTCACCAGCCGCTCGGAGAGCTGGTCTTCGGTGAACTGCGGTTCGTTCGGCGGATAGAGGCTATCCTCCTCGAACCTGAAGCCGTGCTCCGCGGCCAGTGAAAACATTTCCTTGAGTTTCTGGCAGGACTTCAATTGGTCTCCCAGCGCCGCGTCGGATTTCGCCTTGGCGGCAAATGCTGAAATTTGCTCGATGGACATAGTCGTCTCCCTTGTGGAATTGCGTGTTATCACCCGGCAGCCGGGCTCCCGGGTACCCAATGTCGCAATAGCAATTCACGGGCCAGCGATGCTTGCCAGCCCGGCGACAAATACTGCCTGAAAATCAACGACCTGGATTTTCAGCCGGCGGCAGTCGCTGGCGAATCCTGTCTCGAACCCGACAAAGACGACAGCTTGTCGGCAAGCGGCCACGCGCCGGTGTGCCCTCAGGCAAAGATCATCTCGGCCACACAGGCATTTTCCCGCACGTTGTGCAGGGCGTTGTCGAACAGCATCTCGGTATCGAAGAGGATGCTCTTGGCGACCACCTGCCCGTCGCCGTCCTTGATCATGAAAAAGAACTCGCCGCCGGGCGTCCTGCCCTTGGCAATCTGCTGGCTCATCAGCGAGCCAACCCGGACCTGCTGGATGGCTTGCTCCAGCAGCGACCTGTTCTCGAACTCGGGGCTGACCAGCACGCTCTCGCCCTGCCCGTTGCGATAGTTGAACCGGTAAAAGCCGTCTTCAACCGTGGTGATGTGGAATGTGGCGCCCATGAGATATCTCCCTTGTATGGATGTTGTCGGCCGAACCGTGCCAGCCCCTGATCGCTTGCTCTGCCGGGGAGACATTGCAAACAACGCGCCATCGTTTCTACGGGCGCCCGGGCGCGTGTTTCGGGGAAAAAAATGTAGCAAAACGGACATTTTCACCGACCTTTGTCAGTTTGGAACAGACGCTGTGATTCGCCCGGGGGCCGTGGTTGATCAGGCGTCGGTGAAAAATGAGGCACGCAGTGTGAAGGAGATGGCGCGTTACGATCAGTATTTCCAGCGGTAGCGCCGGCTGGCTGGTGACGGCGCCAGCCCCCTGTGCGGCCCGACGGCCGGAGTTTGCACAGTTATTGCAAAAGCCCCTGACACACAACGAGCGGCGCTCGCGTCAGTCGACGCCAGCAACAAGGGGTAGCTGCATGGGGAATGAGTTCAAGGAGCTCAAGGCCATCGCGACGATCAGCGCGACCGCGGTCGAACTCGCGGCCGTCGACACGCTGATCACCGGCGAGATAGGCAGTGCGGACTTTCTCGACGAATACACCAGCCTTCTGCTGGATATCCTCAACACCTATCGCGGTCTCGAGACGATCTTGCAGCCAGTGCTCGCCTTCCATTCACAGGAGGCTTTTACCCAGGGCTTCGGCGCGAGCGCCGAATGGTACGAGAACCACTACCAGGCAGCGCTCAGCGAGGCGCGCGCCAACGCCGAGCTGACCTTTCACAAATACCTGCAGTTCCGCAAGCGCCGCGAGGTCGGGACCAGCTTTCCACTGCTGAAGCAGGCCTTCGCCCGCCTGCACGAATATATCGACAAGTGGATCGACAACGACATCTGGCTCGCCATGAATATCGATACCCTGTTGAAAACCCTCTTTCTGCTGGTCGGCGAAGTGAAGTCGCTGCACGCGCGCGACCCGGAGGAGGCCTTCGCAGTCTACCGGGCCAGTGTCGCCGGCCTTGCGCCCTACCTCGAACTCATCAGCCAGACCACCGCAGGCATCGAGCCTGCACACCTGCCAGTCAAACAAACCCTGTCAATCACTCGTTAGAGGAGATCTTTCCATGTTCGAACACAAACTCCTGGATGGCCAAACCCACCGTATGCTGGACATGTCGGGCAGCATCGTGAACGCCGAAGTACTGGAGGTTCGCGAACCGAGAAACAACAGCCCGATCGAGAAGACCTGCCGCTACCAGTACGGTGTGGTCGATGCCGTGCTGGTCGAACGCTACCTGCCCGCCGAATCCAGCGGCGATCGCTGGGCACACGACAGTGTCGCGGTGCCCTGGTGGAACGTGGTCGGGCACCCGCCCCACGGCGGCATCGTCGCCGACTACAACAAGTACATCGGCGGCGCCTACCTGCGCACCCTCGACCCGCAGAAAAACGTGGTTGCGTTTGCCGAGGCCGGTGAGCCGGTGACTTTCGATGGCAGCAATTACAGTGTCATCCGCCAGAGCGACAACGCTGAACTCAGTGGCAGGCGGATGCTGGAGCTGCGCCAGCAGTACTACGGCTAGACACCGGCCGGCGGCGCCGCGAAGCGCGGGCGCGAACTAATGGTCCCACCCTGAGGCAGGTCATGCTCTAATTGGCGCGATTCGAGTCAACTGGGGAAATTGATCATGTCCGAACGCGGTCGAACCGCCCTGATTACCGGGGCCTCCGCCGGCCTGGGCCGGGAATTCGCCCGCCAGCTCGGGCGCCAGGGCTATCGCCTGGTGCTCGTCTCCCGGACCCGTGCGGACCTGGAGCAACTGGCGGAGGAACTGCACAGCAGCGACGGCGTCGAGTGCATCGTGCTCCCCGCGGACCTGAGCCGGGCGGAGGCGCCGGGCGAGATCTTTGAGCAGCTGCAGTCCCGGGGTGTCGAGGTCGACTATCTCGTCAACAATGCGGGTATTGCAGGTTACCCCCTGCTGACCGAGCGCGACTGGTCCGCACAGCAGGATTTTTTCCAGCTGATGATGTTGTCGATCGCCCACCTGTGCCACCTCTTCGTTCCGCCGATGGTGGAACGTGGCTGGGGCAGGGTGCTCAATATCGCCTCGGTTGCCGGGCGCATTGCGCTCGGCGGGGACTGCAACTACGGCGCGAGCAAAGCCTGGGTGATTGCCCTGTCGGAGGAACTCGCACTCACCGTGGGAAGCTCCGGCGTCAAGGTCTGCGCGCTTTGCCCCGGGTTTACCCATACCGAGTTCCACCAGCGTGCGGACCTGATGAAAATGAAGAACAGCCTGCCGCGCTGGCTCTGGTACGAGCCGGAAACAGTGGTCCGGGAAGGCCTGGCTGCGGTGGAAAAAGGCAAGCGGGTGTATGTATCCGGGCGGCTGTATCGCTGGGTGGACCCGCTGTTCCAGTCAGTGCTGACCCGGCGTTTATTTACTTTCAATGACAGGCGGCGCTGATCGGGTAGTGTGCAGGGACTGCCGCCTTTGACTCGGCAGGTGGAGGGGAGGGGCTATGCTGTTGAATTGCACTGAACTTTGACCCGCAATTTGCACTGAATATTAGCCCTGGCGAGAGAATACAACCGATTGTTATGCAGCTGATTTCTGAAGTAAGCGTGGGTCAGTTTCGAATGCAAAGACCTGTTAGAAATGGATCGAAATTCAGTGCAATTCTACAGCTGTCGTCGTCTCCCCGGGAAGGTGGGGCAGGTCTTGCGGAATCTTCAAATTTATAGCCGCTCAGTTCCTTCGAGTGGAGCGGGATTTCAGTCGGCGTAAGGCGAGCAGCGTGATAATGGCCGCCGTCGAGGCCAGCATCCAGAGATTGTTCGTTGGCACCGCGGTGGCAATGTATCCCCATAAGTATTGCGGGGCCGAGACGCCCCAGCGAAAGTTACCCCAGGTTGCGGCGGACGCACTGCTCGCGACAAGGGCGAGCGGCAGGATTGCGGTCAATCGATGTTTCATTCTTGCGCCTCACAAAAACGGGTAGGGGGTATATTGGCACTGCGTTTTTTACCACAAATATTTTTGCCGCAGTGCCTAACTTACAGTCGCGCATATCAGTATCAATTTTGCTTCCGCAAGGCTGCCGTTGGTTGATATATCAAATTGCCAGGGGTAGACCGTGAAATTGCCGGTGATTGGATAAGTACTCTCGCTCAGGATATTGGCCCCAGTGAGACCGTTCCGTCTAATGTAAGCGCCGAACCCCCGTTTTGAACCCGGACATGTCAATTGCCACGTCCCGGTATAACTGCCGGCAGCCACGGAAACGTCCTGTGTTATCACCTGATATCCTGAAACGCCGGCAAGTCCCTGCGCCCCTGTAGCGCCCGTAGCTCCCGTTGCTCCGGTAGGCCCCGGCTCTCCCTGCTCACCCTGTTCCCCCTGCGGACCTGCGGGGATATTGTCGATCGCTTCCGCCAGAGCGTTGAAGTTCTCGTTGACTTCATCCGCGTTCGCTATCGCGCCGTTTTTGAACACGTGTGGCACTGAGGTTTGTGCGAAAGAAGGCAATGACCAAGCCGATGCGATAACGATTGTCATCGCCAGTGAGGTAAAGTTCATGCAGCGTCCCTGTTGTTTTCGTTGTTTTTGCCCCTCAGTCAGACGGGGTGGCGTTTAATACTAATGTTTGTTTTGCAGTGTGTAAATCGCGACGCGGTCCGTTTCCAGAGCAATTGCAGGCGATTGCCGCTGCGCGTTTTCAATCGGGTGGGTATGGTATGGATGCCTGTTGCCCGTGGCTGGGGTAGAGCCTGCTCGCGGCACGACCTGTCACCTGTGCGGCCGGAACAGACCTGCGGGAAATGGCCCGCCTGGCAGGAGTCGAACCTGCGACCTGCCCCTTAGGAGGGGGCTGCTCTATCCTGCTGAGCTACAGGCGGGTAGGGGAGAGCGGTGCATTATTCCGATTCAGCCTCGGGATGGCAAGGCTGGACGCCTAGCGGGTCGCCTGTATGGTCGCGGGCGGCTGCTTTTCGAGGTTTTGCAGGCGTTCGGGTTTGCCCCACTCCAGATAGAGCTGCTGCAGGTGGCCCTGCGCCTCCTCGCGGTCCGCAGGTGCGGTCCCCGGGCGGCTCGCGACGTAATCGTAACTGGCCAGGAACAGCCGCTCTGCGGCGGCATAGTCGCGCTGGGCCAATAATGCCAGTCCGTGTACGCCCATGGCCCTCGCGGTCAGTTCGTGCTCGGCCGTAAAGGCGCTGCGCAGATCGTCTTCCGCCCTGGCAGCCTGGGCCAGCGCTTCCTCCACCCGCTCCTGGCCCAGCAGGGCGCGGGCCAGTTCCATGCGAGTCACAGCGGTGCTCGGGTGACCGGCGCCAAGCAGGGACTCCTGCAGCGCCAGTGATTTCTGCAGCAGTGTCACCGCCTGGTCGACATTGCCCGCACTGAAGTTGAAGCGACCCAGCAGGCGCAGGGTATAGGCTGTTTCCGGGTGATTCTCGCCGAGAGCCTTGCGCTGGATTGCCAGCGCATCACCTGCGGCGTCGATTGCCTGGGCAAAATCGCCGCGCTCGTAATAGACCAGTGCCAGGTTGTCCTGCGACTGGGCCACGGCGGGGTGGGAATCGCCCAGGAGCTCAACTTGCATCGCAATGGCCTCGACGAAGAGCTGTTCGGCCAGATCGAGTTTGCCCTGCTGGGCTTCGGTGTGGGCGAGGTTGCTCATGGTTAGCGCAACCAGCGGATGCGGGCCCTTGTACAGCGCCCGGTTCATCTCCAGTGCCTGTTCGTACAGGGCCCCGGCCTCGCGAACGTTGCCCTGCGTGCCGAGGATCAGTGCCAGGTTGCTTATGTTTTCAGCCAGGTCGGGGTGGGGCTCGCTGCGGCCGAGGAGTTGCCAGCGCAGTTCCAGGGACTCGCGCAGAAGGCTCTCCGCCTCCGGCAGCCGTCCCTGGTCGAACTGGTTGAGGCCGAGTTCTTCAATGGCGTCAGCGACCGAGGCATCCTCGCGCCCGTAGCGCTGCAGGCGCTCGTCCAGGACACCGCGCAACAGAGGTTCCGCCTCCTCGAACTTGCCCTCGCGAAAATGCAGTTCAGCCAGCGCCGCGAGTATGTCGATGTGCAGGGGGATATCGCCGCGGCCCGCAGCCTCGAGCTCCGCCAGTGCCCGCCGGTAGAGCGAGGCCGCGTAGGGGTAGTCGGCTTTCTCGGTGACCACATTCGCCAGGTTGAGTAGTGACTGTGCATTCTCCTCCGCTGTCAGGCCCGGCAGCCTGCCGCGTAACTCGACCGCGTCCTCGAGCAGCTCACTCGCGTCGTCGTACAGTCCGAGGTTGGTGTAGACCTTGCCGATAGTATCCATCAGCGTGGTCTGCACTCTCGGCTGACTGCTAAGTTCGCTGCGGATTCGTTCGGCACCTTTGGCGAGAATTTCACGCGCGGTGATGGACCTGCCCCGCGCTTCGCCCGGGTCGGATACGGCGAAAAGGTCGACCATGAAATTCGCGGTTTGCTGCGCCGTGGCTGCTTCGCGTTCGGCCCTTTCCCGCTGCTGCTGCGCTTCGTTACGGGCGATGACGGCGGTCGTCGCGAGTCCGATGGCGAACAGCATGCCGGCCACCGCGGATACGGAGATGAAGGCGAGCCGTCGGTTGCGACGTTGCAGCTCGCGCTGTTTCAGGTCGTCAAAGCCGACACCGAGTATGCCGGCGATCAACTTCACCCGGGCATTGGACTTGCCATCCTTGCCAGGGCGGGCATCGGCGGCAATCGGCTCCGCCTGGACATCGCTCAGCTCGCCATCCGCTCCAAGTTGGAAGCGCAGCGCGGCGGGGAAGCATTCGTTCTCCTCCTCGCCGGGGATGCCGGTACTGTAGGGTTCTCCATCGACAATCAACGAAAATATCCGCTGCGAGCGGCCGAGGCGCTTGTAGGCGAGTATCTCCTCATTGACCCAGTGTGACTGCGCCGAGGCCTTCGAACAGATGACCACCAGCGAGGCCGCGCCCTGCAGCGCTGAAGTGAGCTTTTCCCCGAGGTCGGTGGCACTGGCCAGTTCGTCGCGGTCGCGGAACACCGGTGCGAGCTTGGCGGGAACGGGGCCGAACTCGGTTTTCAGCCCCACCAGGCGGCGGGGAATACGGTAGGTCTCGAGGGACTTGTGCAGCCAACGGGCCCACTTTTCGTCGGCGTGGGCGTAGCTGATGAAGGCGCGGTACTTGAACGGTGTCTCGGCCACAGGCTCAGCTCCCCAGCCGGCAGACCTTCATCTGCTGGAGCCGCAGGAGGGATGGTATGCGGCGGATATTGTCGCGATCCTTCTCCCTGTCCGCATCGCTGAGTTTTTCCCAGGGCACCAGGTCCGGGTGCAGCATCTGGTCCTCATCGCGTACGGGGCCGTAGCTGTAGCCGGCCAGGTGTTTGTCTGCCATCCAGCGCTGATGTTCGAGTATTGCCAGGTTTTCCAGCGTTTCAGCGTCGGGCGGGAATGCGATCTCGGGCGCCGCGGCGGCCTCGCTGTAGGTCGTGCAGTCGCAGAGCCTGAGCTTGACGTCGATATGCGCGGCGGCCCGCTGGTTGGCGCGTTTCTTGTGCGCCGGCAGTTCAGCCCAGGGTATGAGTGAGGCGTTGTTTGCGCTGTTGTCGCCGCGAGAGATCTGGGTCCTGGCATAGTCGTTGTGCAGGGTCCGCGCCATCAGGTCGAGGGTTTCATTGACCACGACATCGATGGTCAGCGTCTCGTCCAGGGTCTCGAAGTATTCGATCGGCTCGTGAGCCGGCAACCGGCTCTTGTCGAGGCTGATCGCTTCGAAGTCGTCGTCGATAATCTCCGCGAGGAAGTTCTGCTGGTTGAGGCAGACGACAAAATTCAGCGGCGGCAGTTCGGCGAGGCGGCGCAGCCGGTTGAGGCGACGGGCGCAGAGAATGCCCTCGACATCGCGCTGCATCGCGACATAGCAGACCTTGAAGGTGGACGCCGCCTGCAGGTCGCGCCAGTGTTCCTCGGCGATGGTCAGCGGATCGGCGTAGACAAATTCGATCTCCAGGGTCTTGCGCAGGTGCGGATAGCGGTAGAGGAAGCGCCCGACCATTTCCTCGCGCTCCGGCGAGCACAGCACGGTGGCCCGCGGCAGGCGGAAATCGGTGTAGTGGGCGGTGAGGGCAGTCTGGATGATCAGTTCCCGGGTCAGCGCGGTGAAGCCGATGAACAGGACGTGCATCGGTTCGCAGGTGGTGTCGACGGGCCGGTGGTAGAGGTCCGGGGCACAGTGCTGGAAGATATTCCGCGCCATGGTCTCGCGCCGGTTGAAAAGACGAATGGCGAAGCGCGGGGTATTGGTTTCGAAAAAACTGTGGGCGCTGAAAACCTCGTAGATATCCGGCGTGTCCACGCACATGAAGCAGCGCAGGCCGAGGTGCGCGGGCTCGCCGCCGAAGGCCAGTTCGTGGCGTCGCGCGATCTGTTCGAGCCGGTTCACCTCTCGCTCCGTGAGCCTGCGGGTCAGGCGTTCCGCCGCCTTGGCGATGGCGATATTGGCCTTGTCATCGCTGGTGCAGAGGAACAGCTCCTTGGCGTATTCCACCCGCGCGTCATGCAGGATCAGGGGGTCCATCGCGTTGCCATGCATCACGATGGCGCCGATATTCTTCAGCTCTGCGGCCAGCGGGTTCAATGGATCGTTGTCGATGACCACCACGCCCTTGCCGGTTCGCAGCAGGTAGTCCTTGGCGATACGAAATCCGGTCTCGCCAATACCGGCGATCACCACGAAGCGCCGCTTGCGCGACAGCAGCCAGTACAGGGAGACCTGGTGATGCACCTGGTGCCAGACGGCCTTGGCCGCGGTGTAGAGCAGGATCATGGGGGCCAGGGCACGGGCAATCTGCAGGTGCAGGGGCCAGTTGGCGGTGGCGTCCGGCCCCTCGAATATGAACAGTTGCAGGCTGGCGTAGATCACGTCCCACCGGGTGTGTTCGCCGCCTTCATCGGCAAAGGGCATTACCCGCGCATAGCCGTAACAGCCGAGAAGAAAGGCAAAAACCGCCAGCAGTCCTACCAGCGACCACTCGTGGCGCGAAATGAAGCTTGCCGGCTTGTGACCGGGAGCGAAGTCATCCTTGTGTGTGGGTCCGTCCAGCTGGGGCATTCTCAATCCTTCACGTCATACGCAGTTGCCAATTTGGATAGGGGTGACTCGCCACGGGAAAATCCGCTTGAAATCGGCCCCGCACGATTTACCTGCCAGGCAGGGGCGGGCGGGGCCGCGGAATCTACTGAGGGGCCTGACAGTCCGGGCCGGGGCCGGAACTGGGGGCGCCAAAGTAGGGGAGCTCACAGGCGGTGCTGGGCACGGTGCCAGGTGCGCCTGCCGGGGGATACATCCCTGTACCGCTGTAGATCAGCCAGAGCATGTGCAACAAGTCTGCTTGCAGATGTCCGATCACATTGGCGGGGATCAGTGGGTCGCCGAAAGTCGGGTTGTCGTCCTCGTCGACGTAGGGCGTCACGCTGGCCGTGACCGGACCCAAGGAGAAATCGAAGTCGAGGTCGTAATAACAGACCAGCAATTCGTCGTACAGTTGCGATGTCGGATCCTTGATGCGCGCCAGGAAGCCCTGCAGGTAGGCTGCGGCATCGACATACTTGTCTTTGCTGAAGTTCTCCCGGATGTGGCTGAGGTAGTACTGCAGCGTGGACTGTGCGGTGCCGTACCGGTCGATGCAGGCGAATACCGTGTTGACGTTTTGCTCGAGCCTGTCGAGGCTCAAAATGAACAGGTCGCGGTAAAAGGCCGAGATACTGGCGTCGAGCGGATCGCCCGCGCTGTAGGTGTCCGGGGGCAGTGCGTGACGCACATGCGAGACAAAGACCGAGGGGTCCCTGTAGCCGCGTGTGCTGCCGCAGGGACCGATGGTGATCTCGCGGGTGAGCGGGACCTGTACCGCCTGGCCGTCCACATCGACAGCGACGGTATCCACGTACCCGCTGCCGTAAGGCAGTGGGTAGGGGGCGAGGTAGGGCATCTCCTCTACTCCGGCAGGCATGCGGTAGTAATCGTTGCCCGGGTTCGCGACCATGTTATTGGGGACATGCAGTATCTGCGGGCGTTTTGCGGGGTCGTCGGAGGTGCAGACAAACCCTAGTTCCTGCGCGTCGCCATCCTCAAAGAGCATCTGTATGCCGTCGGCCTCGATTTCCACTTCGCTGTCAAGAATGAGGAAATGAATCTCCGGATTGCCAAGCGCGTCCGGGATGCCGCAGTGGGTCTCGGGTATTGCAACGTCCGGTGTTCCGTCGCCGTTCAGGTCGACCGGCAGGATTTCGGGCACGGCCGCTTGACCCAGGCAGAAGGGGCGATCGTCAAGGGCGATCACCACCCCCTGTTTGTACAGGGTGCCGATCAGATTCCCTATGGTGTTCTCGATTTCCAGCGAAATACCCTGGGCCAGTTGCGCGGAGCAGTTGGCTGTAACCGGCTGGCCTTGCTTGCAGTTGCCCTCGGCGAAGTACACCGGGTTGTTGGTAAAGCCGATCACACTGCAGTCGCCGCTGGTGGCGGTGACCCGGGCGGCCGTGATCCGCAGCGGTTGCGCATCCGCCCGTGTGGTATCGACGAAGGGTACGAAGAATTCGTTATTGGGGTTGGGCCCTGGCGACTGCGTGTTGAGCGGGTTCTTGCGGCTGAAGACGAAGGTTTGCTCGCTGTCATCAATCAGGGTGAGGGTCACCGCGCAGGTTTCGCCGTTGCCCGAGGACACCATGTTCCCGGCAAACATCCCGGTCACGTCAAAGGCGCCGTTGCCGCCGGCGCCGCTAAAATCGACCAGCAACGCCTCACTTTTCTGGATGTTTGGGTTGTCGGGGTTGCCGTCATTCACGCCCGCACCGTAAAAGCCGCTGGCGTTGCCGCATTGACCGATGGCGATCGAGCCCTCTGCTGCCGCCAGGCTGACGTTGTTCCAGCTGCCATCCCCCTGGAAATCGGCGATGCGGAAATCGACATCGATCGTCTGTTTAAGGGGGTCGCAGGCGGGCGCTGCCTCGATCCTGCCGGCAGTCAGCGTGATTGAGCCGGGAGGGGCGGCCATCACCAGGGAGGAGAAAAGCGCAAACAGGCCAGAGGCCACTCCGGTACAGAATGACCTCCTGTGGGGGAGGGGTAACATGGGTATCACTCCTTCGGGAGAGACGTGCTGCACTCCCGAATCGCATCGGCCGGCTGGGTCTGGCGCGTGACCTCGTGGTTGGCGGGACCGACCGGAACCTGCCTTCCACCACAGTGTCGCGGCGGTTTGTGGCCGCTGTTTCCCCCAATGCGTCAGGGTCGATGCAGGTTTGAAAAAGCGTCAGAGTGCTTTTATTCGCGCCTGCTGCCTGAGCTTCCCCGGATGTGAATACCAGCTTTACAACGTGCGGACTTCCGGCCTGGCCGGACTCAGGGATAAAGTTAGTCCAAGCCAGCAAATCTGCAAGCCGGCAGCGGGCTGCCGGGCGGCCCGCGGCTTCAGCTGATCAGCATCGCCCGGATCACCTTGTGCAGCAGGGCTTTTTGCCGCGCGACATTGGCCGGGTCGGCGATGTCGCCGCCGCCCATCAGGCGCAGTGAATCGCCCGAGCGCACATAACCCGCCGTCAGGTTGAGAATGGCGATCAGGTTGACCAGCAGGCTCTGGCGGTCCACGTCCTGGCCCAGTCCCAGGCGGTGCATGCCGTCGACACCCTTGTTGAATATCTCCAGCAGCCAGCGTTGGTAGCGGATGTGCAGCGCACTCGCGGGGTTGTCCGCCAGCGCCTGCAGCAGCAGGGCCGCGCGCTGTGGCCGCTGCAGCAGGAGATCGGTGAGCAAGGCCGGGAGATCGGTGTAGTCGGGCAGCCCGCGGGCGTCCTGCAGGCGCATGCTCAGCGCCGAGGTGAGCGGTGCCAGCGCGTGGTCGAGGACGGCGTTGTAGAGCTCCTGTTTGCCGGCGAAGTGATTGTAGATGCCGGGCTCGCGGATACCGGCTCCCTCGGCAATCTGCCGCAGGCTGGTTGCGGCGTAACCCTGCTCGGCAAACAGCAGTTCCGCGGCGTCGATAATCCGCGCGGCGGTGCGCTGGCCCTTGCTGCGGGGCGGACCGGATGGGGGGCGAGGCGAAAAATGATCACTCATTCGCTAAAATCTAGCCATTTTTGTGAGCTGGGTCACATTAATTGGGGTTCCTTTGGGTAAAAAGTACACCATAAACGAATGTTTGATAACAAAATAGCGCGTTTTTTTCGCGAATTTCTCCCCTGCGGCTCTTTCCCGAAATCCGTTTGCGGCAGCTGCCGCCAGCGCAGGATATTCCGCCGGGGCTCTTGCATTCCGCGCCGCGCCGGCCCACGCTTATGGCAGTCCGGGCAGAGTGAGAATAAACGGCCCGGTGATTCGGTATCCATCGCACACAGGGTTCGCCAGCTTGTTGTACAGGGCGTTGCAGTCAGTCGTTCTTCTCCTTTCCCTCGGCTTTACACCGGTTCATGCGTTTGCGCAGGACGACCCGCTCGCGGTTGCCCGCGCCGATTACAGCGCTGCCCAGGCGGCGTTCAGGCAGGGCCGGACGGGGGACTTCCAGGCGTTGCGCAACCGGCTCGACGACTATCCCCTGGCCATCTATCTCGACTACAACCAGCTCGCCAGGCGCCCCGGCGATGTCTCGCCGCAGGCCGCACTGGCGTTTATCGAGCGCAGTGCGGACACGCCGCTGGCGCTGCGCTTCCTCGGCAACTGGCTGCGCCAGGCCGGTCGCGAGCGGCGCTGGGCCGATTTCCTGGCGGTGCAGGAAGACGAGCCCAATAGCATCGATCTCAAGTGTTATTACTTCCGCGCGCGCCTGGCCACCGGTGAGCCGGGCAGCGCCTGGGAAGGGGCCAGCGAGTTGTGGGTGCACGGGGAGTCGCGTCCCAAGGAGTGCGACCCGCTGTTCGACGCCTGGATGAAGACCGGGGCTGTCAACGACGAACTGGTCTGGGCTCGCCTGCTGGCCACCTTTGACGCGCGGCAGGGCTCGCTGATGCAGTACGTGGCGCGCAAGGGCAGCGCCACCCTCAAACCCTGGGCGGAGCGCCTGCTTGCGGTCTATTCCCAGCCGGCGAAAATGCGCCGGGTGCAGCTCCCGGCGAACAGCAGTTACTCGGCGGATATCGCCGCCCACGGTGTCGCTTACCTGGCGCGCTACAACCCGGCGCAGGCGCTGGATTACTGGCAGCGCTACCAGGCCGAGCTCACGTTCAGCGAGGCGCAGCAGCGCTATGCCGAATCCGCCATTGCCCGGCGCAGCCTGTTTGCCGAGACCGAGGCCAACCTGTTCTGGATACCCGCTGCGTTGCAGAGGCTGCAGGACAACGAACTGGTGGAGATCCGCCTGCGCTGGGCCATTGCGGAGCAGGACTGGCCGGCCGTCAGAGAGACCCTGCCGCTGCTGTCGCCGGAGGCCCGCGACAGCGCTACCTGGCGCTACTGGCACGCGCGGACCCTGTCCCAGGCCGGGGACGACCGGGCCGCGTCCGAGGTGCTGCGCTCGCTGGCAGGGCAGCGCGAGTTTCACGGCTTTCTCGCCGCAGACCGGATCGGCGAGCAGTACAGCTACAACGACGTGCCCCTGGAGGTCGCTCCCGGCAGCATCGACGTCCTGCGCCAGCTGCCGGCGATACAGCGGATACGCGAGCTCAACTATCACGGCCGCGAACTGGACGGCCAGGCCGAGTGGTACAAGCTGCTGCAGGATACCGGCGATGAGGCCGAGCTGCGCGCGCTGACCCAGCTGGCCTTCGACGAGGGCTGGTATCGAATGGCGATAGACGGCGCCACCCGGGCCCGCAGCTGGGACGCGCTGGCGGTGCGCTTTCCCACCCCGTTCTGGGAGATTTTCCAGGCCAACGCCGAGCGTCGCGGGGTCGAGGGCACGGAGTTGATGTCGATTGCCCGGCGCGAGAGTGCCTTTTTCCCCGGGGCCAATTCACCGGCCGGGGCGCTGGGGCTGATGCAGATCATGCCGGCGACCGGCCGCCAGGTGGCGCGCCAGCTGGGCCTGGGTTTCCAGCCCTCGGACCTGTACCGGGTGGAGTACAACGTGGAGCTTGGCAGCGCCTATTACCGGGAATTGCTGGAGCGTTTCGACGGTAACCGGATTTTCGCGCTCGCCGCCTATAACGCCGGCCCGCACCGGGTCGATCGCTGGCGCAACAGCCGCGGCGAGCGGGTGCCGGTGGATATCTGGGTGGAGACGATTCCCTACCGGGAGACGCGTAACTACGTGCAGGCCGTGCTGGCCTACAACGTGCTCTTCCAGCACCGCCTGGGCGAGACGCCGCGCCTGTTGAGCGACGCCGAGCGCAGCGCGTTCTACTGAGCGCGCCGCCGGCCGCTGCCGGCTAGCGCGCCCGGCAGCTCGCTGGTACCGCCCGGAGCATGGGGCTCAGGCGGTTTCCCGGGCGCGCAGCGTGTGGCTTGCGTCAGCTTCCTTGGCCAGGCCCGCGCGCTGGTAGAGTAACCAGGCGATGGCGGTGCAATAGCTCAGGTTGGTCTGCAACTCGCCGTCCGGGTCGCTGAGGAACGCGCGCTGGCTGGCCAGGCCGCGTACGCGGCTGGCCATATCAGGGTTGAATGCCAGGTAGCGGTCCCACAGGTCGCGGTGCTGCGCTGCGGTGATATTGAACAGCCCGAGTCCGTCGTTGCGCGCCGAGAACAGTCCCAGCTCAGGTGCGTCAACTGCCGCATCGAGCAGGAAGGCTTCGCAAGCCGGTGTCCACTTCCCCAGGTATTTGAGGGTCGGTCGTATGACCTGGTCCCTCAGGTGTTCCGCGGTAACATACATAACCTACTTTCCTCGCAGGGATGTTGTCACATCCGTCAGATACTGCCGTTTCACTTCCTTACGGTCTGTTGGCGCGGTTTATTTTGCGCGTGGAAACTTTGCCCCTTTTCCACGCTATTCCGTGCTCACCCGGGTATTTTTAGCACAGAAAAAAATAAATTCCAATAAAAATAGGGTGTTGCAGTGTTTTATTAATCTTGAGTGGCGGGAAGTGCCTGTAACTTGGCGTGCGGCCGGCCTCGGCCGAGCTGGCGAGTGGATTAATTTTCTGCAAAAATGGGGTTAAAATGTGGCCAAATGCTTCTATAGTCCATAAAAACCTAGCTTCCGGCGATTTTGACCTGGTACCCCGACTTTTCCAGTTCCGCTTTGATCAGCTCACGCTGTTCACCCTGGATTTCGATGCAGCCATCCTTGATGGCACCGCCCACGCCGCATTTCTGCTTGAGTTTTTTCGCCAGGGTCTTCAGCTCCTCACCGGCCAGGGGCAGGCCGCGCACCACGGTGACCACCTTGCCTCCGCGGCCCTTGCTCTCCCGGTGCAGGCGCACGATGCCATCGCCGCCCGGAGCGGCCTGTTGCTGGCGGCAGCGGCACTCGGCGACCGGCGCGTTGCAACCGGGGCACAGCCGTCCCTTGTCCGTGGAGTACACCAGGCGGCCCTGTTTTGCTTGCTTCGGCATGGTTTTTCCGTGTGCATTCATCTGGCGCGGCAGTATAGTGGGCCCCGGACAGAGGGGGAACACGCGGAGCGGGTATGGCGGACAGGCAGGACATCGAGTATTTGAACGGGCAGGTCGAGGCCCTGCAGACCCAGGTCGCCTTCCTCGAAGATACGCTAAGCAGCCTGAATGACGCGCTCTCCACCCAGCAGCGGGAAATCCTCGTCCTGCGCGAACAGCTTACACTGCTCAAGCGTCGCCAGGACGAACTGCAGCAGCGCCCGGGAGAGGAGGTCAGCAACCCCGTCGACGAGCGCCCGCCACACTATTAATCAAGGGCTTTTCTGCCCATGCGCGGCCTGATCCCCGGCTTCACCCGTTGCCTCAGCCCGGTCATTCCGATATAACTACACAAACGGCTTAAGCGCCCGTGAGGCCTTAATGCTGTTTGCAGCCGACCAGGGGATACAAACAGCAGACCATGTACCGCTATTGCGTAGACAATGCCGTAACCTACAGTCCCGAAGATATTGTCCTGTTCCGCGAGTCGCCCTTCGCCAGTTGGATGGAGCGACTGACCCTCGAAAATCCCGATCACGGTATCGCCCCCGATGCCGATGCCCCTGCGCCGCCGGGCACCGACACCCGCCAGGATGCGCTCGTCGAAGTACTGCGCGCGGAAAAGAAACATGTCGAGGTTATCGATAGCGAGGCGGATGAGCCCCAGCGGCGCACCGCCACCCTCGGCGCGATGCGCAACGGGGTGGATTTCATTATCAACGGGCAGTTGGCCGTGGGTCCGCTGTCCGGTGCGGTGAACCTGCTCATGCGCACCAGCGGCTATTCCGAACTCGGGAACTATCTCTACCTGCCCTGCGATACGCAGGCCAAGACCACCCTCTCCTCCGCTTTCCGCTTGTGTTTTCTCGCCGACCTCCTGCACAGCCTGCAGGGGCAGTTGCCGCCGCAGATGCTGCTGATCCGCAGTGAAGCCGATCTCCTGCCGCTGCGCACCGAGGATCATATCTACCACTACCAGGCGGTGAAGCGGCGCTTCATGCGGGCGATGGTGGAGTTCCGCAAGCACCGCATGCCGGACCCCGCGGAGTCGGTGCATTTCGGCCGCTGGTCCGATTGTGCCCACGAACTGATGCGCCAGCGTGCGCTGCGCGAGGAGGAACTGCCGGAACTCGTGTCAGAGGCGGATCTGGAGACACAGGCAGAGACAGAGGCTGCCGCAGAGCCTGTAGCAGCCTCGCCACAGCAGGAAGTGCCCGCACTCAATTCGCTGGGGGCAAATTTCGCCCGCATCGCAACCGCCTACGGAAATTCCCCGGCAGCGGCCAGGCCCGCGGCCGACTATCTCGACCGGCTGAACTTCATCGGCAGTGAGGGACCTCGCCCGGCAGTGCCCGCGGGTAAAACCCGCAGTGCCCACCCGCTGGACAGCCGCGACTACGCGGCGCCGCCCCCCCGGCGCGAGCCCGCTGGGCAGTCTCCGGTTCCCGGCCCGCGCCTGCAGACCGGCGCCTCTCCCAGCGCGGAGGCGACGCCCGCGCCGACGCCGACACCGCGCCCCTTCAGCAGCAGCCTGATGACCGGGCCGGGAAGCGACGAAGAAGAGCCCGGACAGGGCTAGGTCGGCGGCTTACTCCTCCACCCACACCTTGCGCAGCGGTTCACCGAAGTCATCGTAAATCACCTTGCGCCGGGGTTTCGGCAGTCGCGAGCGCCGCGGCGTGGGGCTGCGTTTGAAGCGTTCCTGGCGCCGTGCCTCGATGGCGGCTACGACCTCGGGCACCGGGGTGCGCTCGGCGCGGGGCTCGGTAAACAGGCGCTGGTTGAGGAAGAAGGGGGGCTCGCTGGGGTCCTTGCCGCTGGTGCCGTTGGGAATCTGCTGCACGTGCCCGCCCTGCTGGAGAAAGCGTTGTGTCGCGTTTTCCAACTCCTCGCGAAGGTCTGCTTTGGTAACGGGTTTCTTCACCGGGTGCCGGATTCCCTGAAAACACAGCCCTAGGGCAAAACCCCTAGTATACCCATGCCCCCGGGGAAAGACAGTTTCGCCCGGGCAATACGCCCGGGTCGCCCGGTGACCCAAGCTGACGAGTTTTCGGTTTTCACCCAGTCCCGCCTCTGGTTTAATGCTCAGCTTTCGTTATTTGGGGCCAATCAATGCGGATCATCCGCTCAGCGCTGGTTTTTCTCTGGATTGTTATCTCGGTAGTCCCGATGGGGCTGGCGCTGCTGATCTGTTCCCTGTTCCTCGACGACGAAAAGCTCTGGTGGTGGTTTGCCATTCCCTGGGTGCGCGGTGTGATTGGCGCGGCGCGCGTGGTGGGTGGGGTCCAGTACCGGGTGCAGGGCGCCGAGCACCTGCCGCCCAAGCACGACATGCGGCGCATCGTTCTGTGTGCCAAGCACCAGTCCACCTGGGAGACCTTTTTTCTCCCGGGCATGACGCCGCACCCCTGTTCCTATGTCTTCAAGCAGGAACTGCTGCGCATCCCCGTCTTCGGCTGGGCCCTGGGGCGCCTGAACATGGTTCACATCGACCGCAGCCAGCGCAAGAAAGCCTGGACCAAGGTGGCGGAACAGGGGCAGGTGCTGATGGACCGCGGACGCTGGATCATCATCTTCCCCGAGGGGACGCGCACCGAGCGTGGCGAGGCCGGCGAATACAAGACCGGCGGTTCACGGCTGGCGATAACCACCGGTGCCGATATCATCCCCATCGCAGTGACCTCGGGCCGCTGCTGGCCGCGCCGGTCGTTCTTCTTCGTGCCCGGGGTGATCGATGTCTCCATCGGGGCACCGATTTCCTCCCGCGGCCGCGAGCAGGGTGAACTGATGGCCGAGGTCGGCCAGTGGATCGAGGCAGAAATGCGCCGCCTCGACCCGGAAGCCTATTCCCGGGCTGCCTGAGCTTTCCCCGGCCGCAGTCAGTCGCCGGCGGGGACTGACTGCAGCGCCGCCGCCAGGGTTTTACACAGCACCTTGAGAATCCGCACCCTGGCGTAGAGCTTGTCGTTGCCGGCGACCAGGTGCCAGCGGGCGTCCGGTGTGTCGGTGCGCTCCACCATCTGGTTGATCGCCTCGGCATAGGCCGGCCACTTCTCCCGGTTGCGCCAGTCCTCGTCGGTGATCTTGTAGCGTTTGTGCGGCTCCTGCTCCCGGGCGCGAAAGCGCGCGAGTTGCTCCTCGGGGCTGATGTGAATCCAGAACTTCACCACCACCGAGCCGTGGGCGGTGAGCTCGCGCTCGAACTCGTTGATCTCCGCGTAGGCGCGCTGCCACTCCTCTGCCCGGGCGAAGCCTTCCACCCGTTCCACCAGTACCCGCCCGTACCAGGAGCGGTCGAACAGGGCGGCGCGGCCGTCGCGCTGCAGGCGCCGCCAGAAACGCCAGAGGTAGTGCTGCGCGGCTTCCTCGTCGCTGGGGGCGGCAATCTGCGTCAGCTGGTAGAGCCGCGGATCGATGGCCGAGGTGACGCGGCGGATGGCGGAGCCCTTGCCGGCGGCGTCCCAGCCCTCGAAGGCGACCACCAGGGAGCGCTGCTCGCGGTAGGCCTGCCAGACCAGGTCCTGCAGGCGGCCCTGGTAGCGCCTGAGCTGGCGCTGGTAGTCGTCGCGATCGAGGCTGCGCTCGAGGGGCACACGGCCGAGATGGTCGGGTGCGGGGGAGGGCGGCTCAGCGGTGTGGCCGTTAGCCGGAGCACCGAGCCTGCGCCGCAGGCTGTCGAGGATGATCTCGCCCGCCGTCAGTTCCCGCCCGCGACGCTCCTCGGCGTCAACGATGTGCCAGGGGCAGTCGCTGCTCTGGGTCTGCCGGATCAGTTGTTCGGCGGCGTCCAGTGTTTCCTGGTAGCGCCCGTAGAGTTCGTAGGGGTGGTCGCTGACCCGCGGGTTCTGCTCCCTGGCCGGTGCCTCCTCCTCCAGCTGCCTGCGCTGGGTCGCTTCCGAGACATGCAGCCACAGCTTGACGACAATGGCGCCGCCGGCACTCAGCTGGCGCTCGAACTGGCGGATGCTCTGCGCGCTGTCGGCCATGGCCTCCGCGCCGGTTTCGCCCAGCAGGTATTGCTGGATGGGGCGCCGGTACCAGGTGCCGAGGAAGATGCCGCTGTGCCCGCGGGCGGGAAGGTGGCGCCAGAAACGCCAGAAATAGGGGCGCTCGTCCTCTTCATCCGAGGGGTCCCAGAAGGTGTTGGTCTGGATGCGCCGCGGGTCCATCCACTCGTTGAGCCGGTGCACCAGCACCCCCTTGCCGGCGCCGTCGAGGCCGGCGATCAGCAGGATCAGGGACTGCCCGGACTCCGCCAGTGCGAACTGCTGTTGCAGCAGGTCGCGGCGCAGCTGCTCCACGCTGGCCTTGTAGGCGTCCTTGCCCACCGCGCTGCGCACCGCGAAGCGATCGAAGAAATTGCTCGCCATAGTTACCCGTGTTGATTCGACTTTCGTTGACTGGATTGTGGCGGGCGGAAAATACCGCCCATTTTTCCTTCCCCACCTGCAAGCCTAGCGCAGTAGCGCCCCCGCGGCGTATTTTTGCATCGACCGGGCGACTATAATCACCCGGGCCAGTATCGGCGTGTACCCCGGGGTGAGGAGTTCAGGCAAGCATTGAAGAGCAGCGATCGAACATTTCGGGGCTTCGCGCTATCGCTTGCGCTCTTGATTCTGCCGTTATCCGCCACTGCCGACGCGCTCAAGGTGCAACTCGAGGGGCTCGAGGGCGAACTGAAGAAGAACGCGCTGGCCTGGCTCGGCGATCCGCCGCAGACGGCGCACGCCCGCTCCAACTACCTGCACAGTGTCGAGGAGCGCGTAAGCCACAGTCTCGAGGCGCTGGGTTACTACCGCCCGCAGATAGACCTGCACCTGGAGCGGACGACAGATCCCTGGCAACTGACCATCCAGGTGACTCCGGGCGAGCCGGTCCACCTGCGCCACATCGCCATCACCGTCGACGGCGATGCCGCCGCCGACCCGGTGTTCACCACTTACCTGCAGGACACCGGCCTGAAGACGGACGCGGTGCTCAACCACGGCGACTACGACAGGGTGCGCCGCAGGTTGAATGCGCTGGGCCTGCAGCGCGGCTATTTCGATGGCAGTTTCACCCGCAACCGGGTGGCGGTGGAGCCGATTGGCGGCACGGCGGATATCGACCTGCACTACGCCAGCGGGACGCGCTACCGCTTCGGCGAGCTGGAGTTCGACAGCGAAAACTTTGCCCCGGAACTGGTCGAGCCACTGGTGACCGCCCGCGTCGGCGAGCCCTACGACCAGGCGCGACTGCGCGAAAGCCAGGTGCAGTTGCAGCGCACGGGCTTTTTTTCCACGGTGATCCTGCACCCGGACCGCGCGGCGGCGGCCAACGGCAGTGTGCCCCTGAAGCTGCAGTTGTATCCCGCCAAGCGGCACAGCTTCGATGTCGGCGTCGGCTTCAGCACCGACACCAAGGAGCGCCTGACCGTGGCCTGGCGCACCCCGCGCCTCAACCGCTGGGGCCACAGCCAGGAGACGCGGTTGCAGTACTCCAAGATCAACCCGAGCGGGCGTTTCACCTACAGTATCCCCATGAGTCACCCGCTCAACGACATCCTGCAATTCTCCGCCCGCCTCGAGGACAACGAGTTTGGCGATCTCGACAGCCTGCAGCAGGAACTGGCGGGGCGGCGCGAGTTCAAGCGCGACAGCTGGGTGTACAGCTACTCGCTGCGCGGCCTGCGCGAAAGCTGGGATGTGCTGGATGAAAGCCGTCGCAGCGAGTACCTGCTGCCCGGCTTCTCGATCTCCCAGCGCCTGCGCAGCGGCAGCCTGGTCAACCCGGCGAGCGGCTTCAGCCAGTGGTACCGCTTCGAAGCCGGGGGTGACGACTTCGGCTCGGACATCGACCTGTTCCGGGCCTCCGCCAACTACGGGCTGATCCACTCCCTCGCCGAGCGCCACCGGCTGGTGCTGCGCGCGGACCTCGGCATCGCCCTGGTGTCCGATAGCCAGCGCGCAGACCTCGCCCCCTCGCTGGGCTTTTTTGCCGGTGGCGGGCAGAGCATCCGCGGTTACGGCTACCAGTCGATCGGCACGGAAATCGTCGCGACCAATGCCGAAGGCAATCCGGTGTCCATCGTGGTCGGCGGCGAGCGCCTGGCGACTGCGAGTGCCGAGTACCAGTACAGCTTCAACGACACCTGGCGCGGCGCGCTGTTCGTCGATGGCGGCGACGCCTTTGACGAGGAGGAATTCGAGTTTCACGGCGGCGCCGGTGTCGGCGTGCACTACGTCACACCGGTGGGTGCGGTGCGCCTGGAAATCGCCTACCCCTACACCGAAGACGATCCCGACTGGCGCGTGCACCTCGCCATAGGAGCCGAGTTTTGAGGGCCCTGGGTCTCGTCCTGCTGGTCCCGCTGCTGGTCGTGGTACTGCTCTGCTCATTGCCTTTTTCCGCGGCGGGCAGCCGCTGGCTGCTGCAGCGCGTGGATGACCTCGAGGTGCTGGATATCGGCTACGGCGCTGGCAGTCTCGCCGGCGATCTGCAGCTGAGTCACCTGCGGCTGTCGGTGGCGGGCGTCGACGTCGCCCTCACCGATATCAGCCTGCGCCTCGAACGGGGCTGTCTGCTGCGCAGTGAGTTCTGCTTCTCCTATCTGCACGCCGGAACCCTCGAGGTGGACGTTACCGAGGCTGCGCTGGCGGGCGAAAGCGAGGAGGACGACAGCCTGGTCGCCATGCCCTACCCCCTGCGCAGCGCGGATATCCGCCTGGAGCAGGCGCGGGTCAGCTGGCCCGGCGGTCACTGGGCGCAGACGGGCATGCGCGGCGCGGCGAGCTTTGTCGGCCCGCTGCTGCAAATCGAGTCCGCCGAGCTGGCCGAGGGGCGGCTGGTGATCGACACCGATGACAGCGATGAGCCCTACACCGGCTTCGAGGCGGTGCGGGTCTTCCTGCCGCTGGAGATCGAGGTCGGCCAGCTCAGCCTGGCGCGGGCCAGCATGGACCTCGCCGGCTGGCGTTCGGAACTGGAACAGCTGGCGCTGGCGGGGGGCTGGCACGGTACCTTGCTCGAGTTGGAGAGTCTCGGAGCAGGCAGCTTCGGCAGCGCGGAACGGGTGCTGCAAGGTGTGCAGGGCAGCGGCCAGCTGGACTTTTCCGCCCACTGGCCCACCCGCTGGCAGCTGGCGGCGCAGACCGACATGGCCTTGTCGCCGGGGGCGGTCGAGCGGCGCCGTCTCAGCGCGGCCGTCGACGGCGATTTTGCCGCGCTGGCGGTGGAACTGCGCAGCGCCGGGGAACCGGACATCAGCCTCAGCGCCAGCCTCAATATTCTCCAGGCGGGCCTGCCCTTCAGCGCCGCAGCGCAGTTGGCCTGGCCGGACGGGGCCCGGCTGGCGGCAATCGGCCCGGGCGTACCGGAAGCGCTGGCCGACCTGCAACTCAGCGGCCCCCTGCAGCTGAACGCCAGCGGCGACCTGGAAACCCAGAGCCTGCTCCTGTCGGCACAGGCGCGCGGCGCCGCTTACAGTGACCTGCAACTCAGCGGGCAGGCGCAGTGGCTGGCCGGTGAACTGGAGATCCAGTCGCTGGCACTGCGCGACAGCGCCAGCCAGTCCGACCTCGCTTTCCGCGGTCGCCTGGTACCGGGGGAGACCTGGACAGTGGATGGCAGCGTGGTCAGCGAGGGCCTCGTACTACCGCAGGGAAGTCTGTCCGCGGCGCCCGAATTCCTCCGCGGAACGGCGCGGCTGCGCGCCGAGGGGCGCGGGGAGCAGTGGCAGCTGTGGCTGTCCGGGCTGGATATCCAGGGCCGGGTGAAAGGGATGCCCGCGCGCCTGCACGGCCACGCCGGAATCAACTCGGCGCTGGATCCGCTGCCGGCGCAACTGCAGGGTGAATTCAACGGGGCGCAGCTCAGCCTGCGCATCGACGAGCAGGCCGATACCCCCGACGAGTTCCGCCTCGCCGTCGACGATCTCGGTCGCTGGGTCAGCGACGCCCGCGGCAGTCTCGTCCTCTGGGGCAGGGGGCAGCTGGCGACTGGCCGGGTGCTGATCGGTGGCGAGGCCAGCGGCATCCAGCTGGAGCAGCTCGACCTGCCGACAGCGAGCCTGGATGGGGAGTGGCAGCGCCAGGGCAAGCGCCTGCGCCTGGAACTGCAGGCGCCGGAACTCGCTTACGGGCTGCGTCAGCTTCAGCAGTTGTCCCTGCAGGTCGCGGGCAGCGGCCCGGCGCACACCATCGATATCTCGACAGCGGGTGACCTCGAGACTCACCTCAGTGTGGCGGGCAGCCTTGCCGAGGACTGGGGCTGGCGCGGGGTGCTCGCGCCACTCGAGCTGGGCACGCCCTCCGGGCCCTGGCACCTCTACGAGCCGGTGGAACTGCAGTGGCAGGCCGGGGGCGAGGCCCTGCTGGTCAGCCCCCACTGCTGGCGGCATCCGGACTTCGACCTCTGTGCGCGGACGGCACGGCTCGGCGCGGACGGCGAGCTGGACCTGCAGCTGACCGGTGAGGTCAGCGCCTTCAACGGTCTCCTGCGGGTGGACATGCGCCTGCTGGGCCAGCTGGAAGCCCGCCTTGCCGCCCGCTGGGGCGAGGGCCGCAGCCTGCAGCTGGCCGCCCACGGCGAAGCCCACGATGTGCGGATCACCCGGCTGTTCGGCCTCGGCGAGAGTGCCACGCTGAGCTGGGACCTGGCGCAGGTCGATGTCCAGCGCGGCGAGGACCGCCGCCTGGCGCTCAGTGGCAGCATCCAGCGCAACGGCCGTCGGGTGGTCGCGCTCGAGGCGAGCCTGCCGCCGGAACCCGAGGGCGAGATGCAGGGGGCGCTGCAGCTCGACCAACTGCAAGTGTCGGCCTTCGCTCCCTGGGCCACCCTGTTCACCGATCTTGGCGGGGCCGTCTCCGGCAACCTGCGGCTGGCCGGCTCGCTGGAGGCGCCCGCGGTATTCGGCCAGTTGCAGCTGCGCGAGGGCAACCTCCTGCTCGAGGGCAACCCGACCGTGCTCACCGGGCTCGATCTCACGCTGGCGCTGGACGGCCACGGCGGCAGGCTGGAGGGCGCCGGGCTGCTCGGTGAGGGACCGCTGCGGCTGCAGGGCGATTTCGACTGGCGGCCGGGCCTGAGTTTTGCCCTGTCGGTGGAGGGGGAGGGACAGCGGATTTTGCTGCCGCCAGTCTCGGAGGTCACCATCGAGGAAAAACTGCGCCTGGCCTACAGCGGCGACACCCTGGACCTGCGCGGGGAGATGCGGGTCCGGGAGGGCATCCTGCGTCACGAGGAGCTGCCCGAGGACAGCGTGGCGCTGTCACCGGACGTGGTCGAGGTCGATCCCGCCGGCAACAGCCTCGGCGCCGAGCGGCCGTTCAAGGTACACGCCGATCTCAAGCTTTACATCGACGACAGGTTCGAAGTGCGCGGCAGTAATATCCAGGCGGTACTGGGGGGTGCGCTCAGCCTCGAGCAGGAACCGGGCGTATCGCCACAGCTGTACGGCTCCCTGAACATTGCCGGCGGCGAGCTCAGGGCCTACCGCCAGCGCCTGGAGATCCGCCGCGGCCGGGTGGACTTCACCGGCCCGCTGCAGAACCCGGGGCTGGATGTCACCGCGGAGCGCAGGATCCGGGCCGACGACGTGACCGTCGGCGCCCACCTCTTCGGTACCCTGGAAGCGCCGCAGATGGAAATCTACTCCGACCCGCCGATGTCCCAGGGGGAGGCCATGTCCTACCTGATCCGCGGCCGCGGCCTCGACACCGGCGCCAGCGCCGACGGCACCGCCCTGGCGCTGGCGGTGGGGGCAGACGTGGTCAACCAGAGTGGTGTGGTGACGGGACTGAACCGGCTACCGCTGGTCAACAACGTGGCCTTCGGTTCCAGTGGCGAGGAGGACGAGACCGCGGCGACCGTGGGCGGCTACCTCGGCGATCGTATCTATCTGTCCTACGGGGTGGGGCTGTACGAGCCGATCAACGAGTTCACGGCGCGCCTGTATCTGCAGAGCCGACTGTGGCTGGAGGTGGTGAGCCGGCTGGAGAACTCGGTGGACCTGTATTATTCCTTCGACATCGACTGAGTGCGCTGGCGGGTGATTACCCCGCCGCTGTAGCGGCGACGGGGCGAGCATTGCGCTTCAGGTTTTGGGCAGGATGTAGAGCTCCACCCGGCGGTTGGTGGCGCGACCGGCCTGGGTGCCGTTGTCGGCGATTGGCTGGTCGAAGCCCATGCCCTGCACCAGCATGCGGTTGCTGCCGACACCGCGGGTGGCGAGATAGTCGGCGACACTGCGGGCGCGGCGTTCGGACAGGGTCTGGTTGTGCTGGCGGCTGCCGGTGTTGTCGGTGTGGCCGGAGACGCGGATGGTGGTATCGGCGTACTTGGCCAGCACTTCGCCGACGGAGTTCAGTACCGGGTAGAAGCCCGAGCGCAGGTTGTAGGAATCGGTGTCGAAGGTGATGTTGCCGGGCATGATCAGGCGCAGGTTGTCGCCCTCGCGCGCGACCTGCACCCCGGTGCCTTGCAGTTCCTCGCGCAGCTTGGCTTCCTGCACGTCCATGTAAGCGCCGACACCGGCACCGACCAGGCCGCAGCCGGCAGCGGCGTTGCGGGCGCGCTTGCCGGATTCAATCGCACCCACCAGGCCGCAGACGACGGCTGCGCCGGCGCCGTAGGTTGCCGCCTTGCTGGCCTGCTGCTCGCCCGTGTAGGGGTTGGTGGTACAGGCGGCGAGAACGGAAAGAGTTGTCGCTGCGATTACGGCTTTGATTTTACGCATGTTTGGTAAGCTCCCTGTTTATCCTGTGGTAACGTCGCATTCCGGCGAATGCAGGTAAAGTTAAGAACAGTAAAAAATAGACTGTTAACGCTCTTCACCGGCATATAGACAGGCGAACGGCGCAGAAATTTTCCGCACTATTCACCTTGACGCTATTTCCCTCGATTTACTCTGCGAAGCGGGCGCGCGCAGCGGGCAGGGCTTTGCCGGTGGCGAGACCTGCACCCTGTTGACCGAGCACCGCTTCCAGGGCGGTGAGGCAGGTGAGGACGTTGCGCTCGCTGCTGGCGTGGCCCATCAGGCCGATGCGCCAGGTCTTGCCCGCCAGCGCACCAAGGCCGGCACCGATCTCCAGGTTGAAGTCGTTGAGCAGTGCGTTGCGCACCGCGGCGTCGTCGACACCCTCGGGAATGTTCACGGCGTTGAGTTGCGGCAGGCGGTGTTCCTCGGCCACGGCCATCGACAGGCCCATGGCCTCCAGGCCGGCGACCAGCGCCTGGTGGTTGCGCAGGTGGCGGGCGAAGGCGTTTTCCAGGCCTTCCTCCTCGAGCATGACCAGCGATTCGTGCAGCGCGTAGAGCGCGTTCACCGGCGCGGTGTGGTGGTAGGCGCGCTTGGCGCTGCCGCCCCAGTAACCCATCACCAGTTGCATGTCGAGGAACCAGCTCTGGATCTTGTGCTCGCGGCTGTTGATGCGTTCGACCGCCTTCGGACTGAAGGTCACCGGGGAGATACCGGGTACGCAGGACAGGCATTTCTGGGTGCCCGAGTACACCGCGTCGGCGCCCCAGTCGTCCACTGCGACTTCGATACCGCCGAGCGAGGTGACGGTGTCGACGATCGAGAGCACGCCGTATTTCTGCGCCAGCGCGCACAGCGCGGCGGCGTCGGAGCGCGCGCCGGTGGAGGTCTCCGCGTGGACGAAGGCGAGCACCGAGGCCTCGGGGTTTTCCTGCAGGGCCGCTTCCACCTTGTCGAGGCTGACCGGCTGGCCCCAGTCGTCCTGCACCATCACCGCGGTCGCACCGCAGCGCTCGACGTTCTCCTTCATGCGCCCGCCGAACACGCCGTTCTGGCAGACGATGACGGTGTCACCGGGACAGACCAGGTTGACGAAGCAGGCTTCCATGCCGGCGGAGCCGGGCGCGGAGACCGGCAGGGTCAGCTCGTTTTCAGTCTGGAAGGCGTACTGCAGCAGGCCCTTGATCTCGTCCATCAGTTTTATGAACTGCGGGTCGAGGTGGCCGATGGTCGGCCGGGCGAGGGCGCCCAGCACCCGCGGGGAAATGTCGGAGGGGCCGGGGCCCATGAGGATGCGCTGGGGCGGGTAAAAACTGTGGGTCATGACGGCTGGCTTCCCGGAATCTGGTGGTTGCACAATTTAGCGCGCAAACTTAGCAGGTTTTCAGGCCCAGCTTAAGCGTTCCCGCGGAAGTACCCATTATTGAGCCGGTAAATGGAGAAGCGGTGATGGGGGTACTGTTTCCCCGGCCGCTTTGACAGGCTCGAAGATAGCAACTACTGTTCCGAGCGGTAGCGCGACGGCAGTCCCGGTGTTCGAGGGGGCAAAGCTTTCGCCGCCGAAGCGTTGTATTCAAGCATTATAACTGCAGTCGTGGAGCCACGGCTGCATTCAGGCTGTTTCATTAACAGGTCACCCCCGCATGCCAGGCATGGCGTAGGCAGATACCAGGGAAGCTTTGGGGGCCGGGTTGTAACAACAGGGGACAACATCTTGAGAGTTTCATTAACGGCAGCAATCTTCAGCTGTGCGCTGGCCTGTGCCGGTGTACAGGCACAGACAGTCTACACCTTTACTACCGCCGGAGCGGCCGGTACCACCGGCCCCGATCAAACGATGATCGATGCGGCCTACACGGGTACCAGCCTGGATGGTCAGGTAACGGGGGTCGGCGGTATCCAGCAATGGGTAGTGCCCGCTGCTGGTACCTACCAGATCGAGGCTTACGGCGCGCAGGGCTATGGCAATTTTGGCGGCCGGGGCGCGCACATCAGCGGCGAGTTCGACCTGCTTGCAGGTGCTACCCTGAAAATCCTGGTGGGGCAGGAGGCGCCGCCCTACCTCAGCTTTCCCGCCACAACCTACAACCATCAGTTTGGCGGGGGCGGCGGTTCGTTCGTCACCCTGCTGGACAATACACCGCTGATCGTCGCGGGCGGCGGTGGCGGTAGCCATGCGGCGTCGTTTCTCGCCGGCGCTGACGGGCAAATCACCGAGGATGGTGCGGCAGGTGCCGCAGGGGTCCTCAGCGCTGCGGGTGGTACCGGCGGCCAAGGTGGCCAGTCGACTCTCAGTGCTGATGGCGGTGGCGGTCTGCTCGGAAACGGGGGCGGCATAGCTGGCGGGCTGGCGTTCATCAACGGCGGTGCGGGTGGCTTTGACGAGGGCTTCGGCGGCTTTGGCGGCGGCGGAGGCACCAGCTCCTGGAACAACTACCGCGGCGGTGGTGGTGGCGGCTACAGCGGCGGCGGTGGCGGCAACAACAATTCCGGTACCTGCTGCGCGGCCGGTGGCGGCGGTGGCTCTTTCAATGCGGGCGCAAATCCGGTGAATCTCGCCGGCGTGCAACTGGATGACGGCCTGGTCCGGATTACCTTGCTCACCCCGACGTTCACACAGCAATTCGCACCTGCCAGCGTCATCGTGGGCGCGATCAGCACGCTGACCTACAGTATCGACAACAGCGCGTTGGCAGTGAGTGCGACGAGCCTCGATTTCACCAACAACCTGCCCGCTGGCCTGCAGGTCGCCGATCCGGCCAATGCCTCGACCACCTGTACCGGGGGTACGCTGACGGCGGTGTCAGGCACTTCTGTCGTCAGTTACACCGGCGGCTCGGTAGCTGCCGCCAGTGCATGTACGGTCAGCGTGGACGTGCTCGCCTATTCTACTGGCAGTCAGTTGAACGTGACCGGGGATTTGACTTCCTCGATTGGCAACAGTGGGCCGGCTTCGGCAACGCTGGATGTTGCGGCCCTGCCGGCGCCTCCCGCACCTCCCGCACCTCCGGCGCCGCCGCCTGAGCCGGAAGAAATCCCGACGCTGCCCCTGTCCCTGCTCGGTATGCTGGCCCTGCTGGTCAACCTGCTGGGACTGGGCACGTTGCGCATGTCCCGCAAGCGGTAAACCCAAGCAGCAAAAACGGCCGGGGCGATAACGCACCGGCCGTTACAGGGCTTGCTCAGGTGTCAGGTATGAACCCCGTCCTTTGCCCGGGTAGTCTTGGCAATCACTGCCAGTCCCCGGGCCTCATGTCATCATGCACTAGTCGTCCCCGGCTTCCTCGACGCGGGCCTGGGCAGCCGCAATCCGCGCGATAGGCACGCGGAACGGGCTGCAGGAGACATAGTCGAGGCCGAGGCGGTGACAGAAGCGGATCGAGCGCGGGTCGCCGCCGTGTTCGCCGCAGATGCCGTACTTGATGTTCTTTTTCACCCGGCGACTGTCCTCCACCGCCATTTCCATCAGCCGGCCCACGGCGCGCTGGTCGAGGGAGACGAAGGGGTCGCTGTCGATCAGTTTCTTGTCGAGGTAGTCGGGGATGAACTTGCCGGCGTCGTCGCGGGAGAAACCGTAGGTCATCTGGGTCAGGTCGTTGGTGCCGAAGCTCATGAACTCCACCGCAGGGGCGAGGCGGTCTGCTCCCAGCGTCGCGCGCGGGGTTTCCATCATGGTGCCGACCTTGTAGGGAATGGACATGCCGGCCTCGCGCAGCACCGCCTGGGCGCCGCGGTCGATGATGTCGGTGATCAGGCGGATCTCGCGCACGTTGACCACCAGCGGAATCATGATTTCCGGCAGCGCCTTGAGGCCCTTGCGGGTCGCCTCGACGGCGGCGCTCATGATCGCCTTCACCTGCATCTCGGTGATTTCCGGGTAGACCACGGAGAGGCGGCAGCCGCGGAAGCCCAGCATCGGGTTCACCTCGGACAGGCTCTCGGTGATTTCGCGCACGGTTTCCAGCGGTTTGCCAACGGCGGTGGCCAGCGCCTGCATGTCCTCCTCGGTGTGGGGCAGGAACTCGTGCAGCGGCGGGTCGAGCAGGCGGATGGTGACCGGCAGGCCGTCCATCACCTCGAACAGCGCGAGCATGTCGCTGCGCTGGAACTCGAGCAGGTCGTCCAGGTATTTCTGCCGCTCGGCGAGACTCTCGCTGAGGATCATCGCGCGCATTTTCTCGATGCGATTGGCCTCGAAGAACATGTGCTCGGTGCGGCACAGGCCGATGCCCTCTGCACCCAGCTCGCGGGCACGGGCGGCGTCCTCGGGAGTTTCCGCGTTGGCGCGCACCTTCAGCTTGCGGTGCTTGTCGGCCCAGGACAGCAGGGTCTGGAAGTCGTCGGACGAGCTGGCGGCGATTTTCGGGATATCCCCGAGCATCACATCGCCGGTGCTGCCGTCCAGGGTGATGAGGTCACCGCGCTTGAGGGTGACGCTGCCGTCGGCGGTGTGGGCAATACCCTCCGCGGTATTGATGTGCAGGCTGCCGCAGCCGGTGATGGCGCACACGCCCATGCCGCGGGCGACGACCGCCGCGTGGGAGGTCATGCCGCCGAGTTCGGTGAGGATGCCGGCGGCGACCTTCATACCGTGGATGTCCTCGGGGGTGGTCTCGCGGCGCACCAGGATCACACTGGTGCCGTCGGCGGCGACTTGCTCCGCCTCGTCGGCGGAGAACACCACCTTGCCGGTGGCGCCGCCGGGGCTGGCGGGCAGTCCGGTGGCGATGATGTCGGTCTTGGCCGCCGGGTCGACGGTCGGGTGGAGGAAGGCCTCGACGTGTTCCGGGGAGACGCGCAACAGCGCCTCGCGCTCGGAGATCAGGCCTTCACCGACCATCTCCACGGCGATCTTCACCGCCGCGCGCCCGGTGCGCTTGCCGCTGCGGGTCTGCAGCATGTAGAAGCGGCCTTCCTGCACGGTGAACTCGAGGTCCTGCATGTCGCGGTAGTGCTTCTCCAGCAGGGCCTGGGTCTTGTAGAGCTCGTCGTAGACCTCCGGCTGGCGCTCCTGCAGGGAGGACACCGGCAGCGGGGTGCGGATGCCGGCGACGACGTCCTCGCCGGCGGCGTTGAACAGGAACTCGCCGAAGAAAATGTGCTCGCCGGTCGAGGGGTTGCGGGTGAAGGCGACACCGGAGCCGGAGTCGTCACCGAAATTGCCGAACACCATGGCCTGCACGCAGACCGCGGTGCCCATGGTGTCGGGGATGTTGTTCATCTCCCGGTAGATATTGGCCCGCGGTGTGTGCCAGGACTTGAATACCGCCTCCACCGCCAGCTTCAATTGCTTGAAGGGGTCTTCCGGGAACTGCACGATGGTCTTGTAGGTGGCGATGATCGCCTGCCAGTCCTCGGCGGTCATTTCCACATCGAGAGTCTTGCCGTGGGCGGCCTTGTATTTCTCGATCTCGTGCTCGAATTTTTCCCCCGGCACACCCATCACCACATCGGCGAACATGGCGATGAAACGGCGGTAGGAATCGTAGGCGAAGCGCGGATTGCCGGTTTTCGCCGCGAGGCCCGCGGCGATCTCGTCATTGAGGCCGAGGTTGAGGACGGTGTCCATCATTCCCGGCATGGAGACCGGCGCGCCGGAGCGAACCGAGAACAGCAGGGGGTTTTCCGGGTCGCCGAAGCGGGCGCCCATGTTCTTCTCCACCAGGTCCAGGGCCACCCGGTACTCCTGCTCGAGCAGGTTGGGCAGCTTGTTGCCGGCCTGGAAGTACTCGCGGCAGGTATCGGTGGTGATGATGAAGCCGAAGGGGACGGGCAAGCCCAGGGTGGTCATTTCACAGAGGTTCGCGCCCTTGCCGCCGAGCAGCTCGCGATCGTCCCTGTTGCCCTCGCTGAAAAGGTATACACGCTTTGCCATACTGAAGTCCCGCTGAGTGGAGGTTGCCGGAAATAAAGAGGGCAAGAGTATACGCGATTGCCCGGGCGTGACGAACTCGCAGGAGGAATGCCGGGTATTCCAGAATGCTATTCCAACGCGTATCCACCATGCACAGACCGTTGGTTTCGAAGTGCTGCAGTAGGGGTGGGCTGCCAGACAGGCCCCGCGAAAACGTCCGAGGCCATGGATGGCCGAGGCCGAGCTGGCAGGACGCCGCTTTACGCGGTTTTCGCGGGGCCTGTCTGGCAGTCCTCCCCGGCAGGCTGCAAACCACCCTTCCACTACTGATGGGGGGCAGGCCGCTGCGGCACTACATAAATTGACAAAATTGCCGAAAATGAAACTTCGCACGCAGCAGCGCCGCGCTACACTAGGCCGCCATGCGCCGTATCCTCTCCAGCCTCCTGCTCTCCAGCCTGTTGCTCACCGGCTGTGCTGGCGCACCCGAAAAAAAGCCCCCAGCGGCTGTCGCCCCCCGTGACCACGTGGATTTCTCCGGCGCCTGGGAAGTGGATTACAGCCAGAGTGAAACAGTCAACGACGCCTACGACAAGCTGATGAACGAGTTGCGCCGGCAGGCCCAGCGCCAGGCCCAGGGCATGGGGCAGGGGCCGGGGACCCTCTCCGGTGGCAGTGCCGTCTACGGCAGCGGCGAGGGCATCTACGCCCTGGCGCGCATGGCGGAGCTGGTGACCGAACCGCAGCTGCTGGACATCCGCCAGGGCGATACCGATATCAGCGTCAAGCGCGAGGGCAGTTTCGCCCTGGAGTGTGATTTCACCACTGCCGCCGACGGGGCAATGGAGTCGATGTTCGGTCGCGAGCTCTGCGGCTGGCGCGATCACCAGCTGCTGTTCCAGGTCGAACTGCCCGAGGGCCTGCATATCCGCCACCGCTTTACCCTCGCCCCGGACGGCGAGCGCCTGCAGGTGGTCACCCAGCTGTTCTCCCGCTCGGTCTCACAGCCCTTTACCGTGGCCAGGGTTTTCAACCGCTACGACCCGGAACGCTCCGGCATCCGCTGCCGGCAGACCCTGACCAGGGGCCGGGTCTGCACCACGGAGCGGCCCGAACAGTGAAGTGGTGCAGCGCGCTGCTCCTGTGCCTGTGGGTACTGCCTGCGCTTGCCGCGGAAGACGATTTTCTCGACGTCGGCATCGTGGTTTTCGATCCCGGCAGTGCCGGGCTCGATGCGCCGTCCGCCTCGCCGCAGTTCCCCCAGGTGCGCAGGGCGGAGGCGGTCTACCAGGCGGTGGAACTGCGCCGCGCACTGGAGAACAGCGGCGAATGGGGCGCGGTGCGGGTCATGCCGGAGGCCGGGCAACTGACCGACCTGGTGGTGCAGGCGCAGATCGTCCAATCCAGCGGTGAGCAGCTGCAGCTGGCGGTAACTGCCACTGACGCCAGCGGGCAGCCGTGGTTACAGCAGAGTTACCAGGGCCAGGCCGCGGAGAGCGCCTATCCCGGCCTCGCGGGCAGCGACCCCTTCGCCAGTGTCTACCAGCGCATCGCCGCCGACCTGTCCGCCCAGCGCGAGGCCCGGTCGCCGCAGGCGCTCGCCCAGTTGCGCACGCTGACCCGCCTGCGCTACGCCGGCAGCCTGGCGCCCGAGGCCTTTGCCGACTACCTCGCCGGTGGCGGCGACACGCCCTACACCCTGCAGCGCCTGCCGGCTGAGGACGACCCGATGCTGCAGCGGGTGGAGCGGATCCGCCAGCAGGAGTACCTGTTCATCGACAACGTCGACGAGCAGTACGCCCGGCTGCACGACGAACTGCAGCCGACCTATCACCTGTGGCGGCAGAACTGGCGCGAGCAGGCGGTGTACGAGCGCGACTACCAGCAGCGCGCGGCCGAGCGCGAGAGCAACGATCGCCGCGGCAGCTACGCGGCGATGCTGGCTGACTACAGTACCTACCGCGCCTACCGCATCCGGCAGCAGGACATGGACGAACTGGCCCTGGGCTTCAACAACGAGGTCGGCCCCACGGTGGTCGAGTCGCGCGGCAGGGTCTTCCGTCTCAGCGGCAGCCTGCAGTCGCGCTACGAAGACTGGCGGCGCATCCTGCGGGAAATCTTTGCGCTGGAGATGGGTGAGTTGCCGGGGCAGGGCCAGCCGCAGTAAGGTCTCGCAGGCCGGTGCCTCGATAGTGTTTTGGCCACCGGTTGGGATATGCTAGCAGGCATCTTCCCCGATCGGTCCGGGTAATTCCCCATGGAAAACGACGATCATCACAACGACTCACTGCTCGATTCCCTGCGCCGGATCACCGGACAGGTGGCCGGTGGTACCATCGAACTGGCCCGCACAACCGCCACCATGACGGCGATGTTCGGCGAGACCTGGCTGCGCTCCACGGTGCTCAACCACTTCGAACCGGAGCGTATGGAGGCGATGCGCGAGGCCGGCAAGTTCCTCCGCGATGCCCGCGAGACCGCCGGACTGTCGGTGCGCGAACTGTCCGAGTCCCTGGGCATGAAGGACAAGCAGGTGCTGGAGGACGTCGAGCACGGCAAGGCCATCATGCCGCTGGAGCTGATGCTGCGCAGCGCCTCTTTACTGGCGCGGCACGACCCGATTCCCTTCCTCATCAAGTTCATGCGCACGTATAATCCGGCGCTGGAAAAAACCCTGGAGCAACTGGGGGTGATGGCGCTGCCGCGGCAGTACGAGCGCGAGCGGCGCTTCGTCAACCTGTACCGCCAGCACGATGTCCTGCGCAACTTTACCGACGCGGAGTTCGAGCGCTTCATCGACTACATGGGCAGCTCCGGCAACCTGGTGGTCGACCTGATGCAGCGCGAGAAACTGGCCCGGGAGGCCGCCCACCGCGCCGGGCGGGCCAGCGCCGCCGAGGCGGAGACCAAGCCGGAGAAAAAGGCCGCTGCCAGCCCCAGGCGCAAGGCGCCGGCAAAGCGACGCCCCAGCGCCAAGGCCGGGACCGCCACCAGTAGCAGACCGAAAAAAGCCGCAAGTCCCGAGAACAAGAAAGCCTGATGAGTAACGCCGATCCGGCGGCAATCCAGTGGTTTGCCGCCTGCCCCCGTGGCCTGGAAAACCTGCTCTACCACGAACTCCTCGAACTGGGGGCCAGTGAGGCCCGCGAGACCATCGCCGGCGTGCATTTCAGCGGGCCGCGGGCGCTCGGCTACCGGGCCTGCCTCTGGTCGCGCCTCGCCAACCGTATCCTGCTGCCACTGCAGACGGTGGATGCGGGGGACGCCGACCAGCTCTACACCGGCCTGATGGGCATCGACTGGGGTGCAGTGATGCACGCCCGGCAGAGCATCGCGGTGGACTTCTCCGGCCAGAACCAGGCCATCCGCAACACCCAGTTTGGCGCCCAGCGCAGCAAGGACGCCATCGTCGACTGGTTCGTCAAGCACGGCGGGCAGCGGCCTTCCGTGGATCGCCGGCGGCCGGACGTGCGGATCAATGTGCACCTGAGCAAGGGGCGGGCGGCGGTGGCCCTCGACTACTCCGGCGGCTCCCTGCACCGGCGCGGTTACCGCAGCTCTGCCGGTGCGGCACCGCTGAAGGAAAACCTGGCGGCGGCGATCCTGCTGCGTGCCGGCTGGCCGGCCATGGTCGAGGCGGGCGGTGCGCTGATCGACCCGATGTGTGGGTCCGGCACGCTGTTGATCGAGGGCGCGATGATGGCGGCGGACATCGCCCCGGGCCTCGGTCGCGCGCGCTTCGGTTTCGAGGCCCTGCGCGAGCACAACGACGCTCAGTGGAAAGCCATAGTCGCGGATGCCCGCGGCCGCCGGGAGCGCGGCCTCGCCGGGGAACTGCCGGAGATCCGCGGCTACGACGCGGACCCCAGGGTCATCCGCCGCGCCCAGGAGAATATCGCCGAGGCCGGCCTGGAGAAACTGGTCCGGGTCAGCTGCAAACCGCTGGCGGCGGTGAAGAAGCCCACCCACCGGCCGCTGGAGAACGGGCTGCTGGTCTGTAACCCGCCCTACGGCGAGCGGCTCGGGGAGAAGGCCAGCCTGGTCTACCTCTACCGGGAACTGGGCGAATTGATGTCCCGTGAGTTCCCCACCTGGCAGGCCGCGGTGTTCACCTCGGACCTCGACCTCGGCCGCGCCATCGGCCTGCGCAGCCACAAGCAGTACGGCTTCTACAACGGCGCTATCGAAACCCACCTGTTGCTGTTTGAGTTGCGCGACAACGCCCTGCGGCCGCTGCCGGGCTCCGGCGGGGAGGGCGCACAGCGCGCTGGCGCCGTGCCGCGGCTGCCGCTGAGTGAAGGCGCGGCGATGTTCGCCAACCGCATCCGCAAGAACCGCAAGCGTCTCAAGCCCTGGCTCAAGCGCGCGGGGGTCGAGTGCTACCGGCTCTACGACGCCGACATGCCCGAGTACGCGGTGGCGGTGGACATGTATGGCGATCGGGTACACGTCGCCGAGTACCAGGCGCCGAAGGGCGTCGACCCGGAGGCGGCCGCCCGGCGCATGCAGGAGGTGGCCGAGGCGCTGCCGCAGGCGCTGGAACTGCCGCCGGAGCGCATCGCCTACAAGCAGCGGGCGCGCCAGCGCGGCGCCGCCCAGTACGAAAAGCAGGACAGCCGGGGCGAGTTCATCAGCGTGCGCGAGGGCGGAGCCCGGCTGCTGGTCAACCTGAATGACTATCTCGACACCGGCCTGTTCCTCGACCACCGCCCGCTGCGCCTGCGCATCGCCGCGGAAGCCCGGGGCAAGACCTTCCTCAACCTCTTCTGTTACACCGGTACCGCCACCGTCCACGCGGCGCTCGGCGGTGCCCGGCGCACCACCAGCGTGGACATGTCCAACACCTACCTCGACTGGCTGCGCAAGAACCTCGCCCACAATGGCCTCGACGAGTCGCGCAATATCCTGGTTCGCGCCAACTGCCTCGAGTGGCTGCGACAGGGCAAGGGCGAGTACGACCTGGTCCTGCTCGACCCGCCGTCGTTTTCCAATTCGAAGTCGATGCAGGGCAGCTTCGACGTGCAGCGTGACCAGCTGGATCTGGTGCGGGCGGCGATGCGCCTGCTGCATTCCGATGGTGCACTTTACTTCTCCAACAACCGGCGCGGTTTCCGCCTGGCGCCGGAACTGGAGGCCGAGTTCGAGTGCCGCGACATCACCGCCGAGACCCTGGACCCGGACTTCGAGCGCAATCAGCGCATTCACTGCTGCTTCCGCCTGACTCACCGCCGGGCCGGGCAGGCCGTGTAAAAATAGGAAACATGCGGGCACCTGTGCCCTGCCGCGTGAGTAGCCACTAATGTAGTCGCGCTGGTTCTATCCACACCGGGCGTGCGAGCACATGGGGCGCGAGCTGCAAACTCATGACAGTTTTATGGCATGAAGATTTTGACTTAAGTTGTTGTTTTTCTGACCAAAAAGAATTATGGCAGTAATGTGACCACATTTGGTGCAGAGAATGTTCACAAGGGGTCGCCCGGAGCGAGGAGATTTTTCCCCACACTTATCCACAGGCAAGTCTGTGGATAAGTTCTGGAAAGCAGGAAGCCGGAGATTGGTAATTTCGCTCACGGCGGCAGGTTCCTGTCCCGCCATGGGCTGTCACTGCAGTGTAATGGAGGCCTGAAGTGCTGGCGGCAGGTGCTGAAGACAAAGCCACTTTGCTGGTCGTATACCACAGCCAGAGCGGGACCTGCGCCCGCCTGGCGCGGGCTGCTGCCGAGGCTGCCATCGCGGGCGGCGAGGTGCAGGTGCTGGTCTGCCGGGCCTGTGACGCCGGCGTGTCCAGCCTGGCCGCGGCGGATGGCCTGCTGCTGGTCGCCGCGGAAAATGCCGGCTACCTGGCGGGGGAGATGAAGGGCTTCATCGACCGGGTCTTCTACCCGGCCATCGACAGGGCACTCCTGCTGCCCTACGCGCTGCTGGTCAGCGCCGGCAACGACGGCCGCAATGCGGTGGGCCAGGTGCAGCGAATCCTCCGCGGCATTCCCTTCAGCGAGGCCACCGAGCCGGTGATCTGTCGCGGCGAGTGGAGCGAGGCGCAGGCCGCGCGGGCGGCGGAACTGGGCGAGGCCTTTGCCGCCGGCCTGGCGATGGGCGTGTTCTGACCTGCGGCCGCCGGGTGCCGCAACCTGTAGGGGAAACGGATATGAGTGATTACGAACTGGAGGCGGTGCCGGAGGATTTCGACCCGATGCCCGAGGGTCTGGGCTTTGTCGATGGCTTCAAGCCCATGTTCAGGCGCTACCGGAACAACACCGTGGACTTCGGCCTGCAGGTCGGCCCGCAGCACTGCAACTCGCTGGGCGTCTGCCACGGCGGGGTCATCATGACCCTGGCGGATATCGCCGCCGCCAGCGGCGCCACGCTGGCCTCGGAGCGTCGGGCTTCGGCGCCGACGGTCAATCTCAATGTCGACTTCATCTCCGCGGGCAAGCTCGGCCAGTGGCTCTACACCGAACTGGAGGGCGTTTCCGCGCGCCGGCATTTCGGCTTTGCCCACGGCCGGATCCTCCACGGGGAGCGGGTTGTCGCCCGCTTCAACGGCACTTTCTATTTCGCCCGGCACAGTGGCGTCGGCGAGCGCGGCGATGTGCTGCCCGGCATGTGGCGGGGCCTGGACCTGGAATAAAAAAACGCGCCCTGGGGCGCGTTTTGCTTATGCGGGTGAGGGCTCAGGCCGCCTGTTGCTGCGGTGCCTCGGCAACTTCCTGCTGCGGTTTCTTCTGCTGCGGCTCGCGCTTGTTCTTGCCCCAGCCATCGCCGGTGTCGTAGGTGCCGAACAGCCAGTCGTAGAACAGCGAGATGGTCGCGAAGTTTCCTGACGTGAAGCGCGCGTGGTGCACGTGGTGCATGAACGACATGTAGTTCAGGTACTTGAAGGGGAAGTGATCCACCTCCATGCGATCGTGGTTGTGCTGGTTGATCTCGGAGAAGGCCACCCAGGTGATGACCACGGTCGCGATGTGGAAGGGGCCCATCATGTAGCCGACCGCTGCGAGGCTGAGGCCAAACAGGCCGATACCCATGCTGGTTTCCAGCGGGTGCAGGTAGTTGGAGTCCTTGCGGCAGGGGTTTTTCTGCTGGTGGTGCACGGCGTGAACCCACATCAGCGGCCCCGGGCCGAAGCCGCCATCGTGGAACAGGAAGCGGTGGGTCAGGTAGTAGAAGAAATCGTAGAACATCAGGATGACGAAGATATCCAGCGGGATGCGCCACCAGGGCTGGGCTTCACTGGTGATGACGAAGGGGATGATGAACAGGAAGCAGGCAGCCTGCACCGTCACGCCCCACTTCATGCTGCGGTGCTGGATCGGCATGTAGAAGCCTTTCTTCACCTGCTTTGCCGCAACTTCCCTGTTCAGTTGCGCGGTGTGCTTGAAGGCCGGGATCAGCGGCACCAGCACCCGCCCCAGCCCCATGACGACGAACGTGCCGAGCAGGGCGTAGAGGGAGAGCAGCCACTGGCCGTTTTCCAGAATGGTCGAGATGATGTTGTCCATCACGAATTACCTCGGGTGATTGATAGTAAGTGCTGAGCCAGGGTGCGGGTGCCCGCGACACCGAGCTCGTCGAGAAGAAAATCCGAAAGTTGCTGGATGCGCGCGGGGAGTACCCCGGCGCTGTCGTAGCGTTCCGCCATTTGCAGGTAGAGCGCTTCCAGGGTCGATTCGAGCAGATGGAAGTCGGCCTCGCCGAGCAGGGCCCTGATCTCGTCCTGCAGGGCCAGCGAGCAGCTGACCGAGCGCGCCAGCAGGTTCTCGCCCTTCGGCGACAGGCGCACGATGACCTGGCGCCGGTCGCTGGGGTCGGGGGCGCGCTGTACGTAACCCTGGGCATCCATTTCCGCTACCGTGACTGCCACCGACTGCTTGCTGATACCGAGAATGGATGCCATGTACTGCACGTGGCGCCCCTGGCGGCCAAGCAGGCCGATGATCTGGCCGAAGCTGGTTTTCAGGCCGTCAAAACCCGATTCGGCGATTTCCACGGCGAGCCGCTGGCGCAGGGCTTCGGAGAGCAGGGTCAGCAGGGCGTTGAGTTTGGGAGCGCTGCCGAGTTCGGCGCTGGCGAAACGGTAGGAGGGCTGCTCGACGCCGAGGGCGGCGCACAGCTCCAGCAGTACCCGCTCCAGTTCCTGCAGAGTCTCCGCTCCCACAGAGCGGGCCAGTTCCGCGTGTATCTCCACGGTCAGCTGCATGCCGTCGCGCAGCAGTTGCAGGCCCTTGTCCGTAAGGCTGAGCAGGCTGGAGCGGCTGTCCGCCGGGTTGGGGCTGCGCTGAACCAGCGCGAGCTTTTCCAGTTCGCGAATGATTTTGCTGCAGGCCTGCTTGCTGGTGTTGAGCCGCGCCGCCAGTTGCCCGGGCGTGCAGCTGCCCTCTGCCAGGGCCGGCATATAGTCGGCGTAGGCGAGGCTGAGCTTGCCGTAGCGGCCGTCGTGCAGGAGTTTTTCCAGGGTGTTCTTGTGCACGAAGTGCGAAATCACCATGAGGTGGGCTACAAGGCCCCGCCCCACGGTGTCGCGGAAGTGCTGGAAACTCTCTGGTCGCTGGTCGATCATGGGATAATAGTAGTCAATGACTGTCTAATTCGTCAAGAGTTGGCTACTAAATGTGATCGAGTTCACACAAAGTGCTTCCGAGAGCTGCTGTGGCGGGAGTTTCAGCCGCTCAGGGCGGGTCGTCGCCGTGGCTGTGCAGGGTGTCGACGAAGGCCTGTGCCGCGCGGGACAGGCTGCGCCCGCGGTGGTAGATGAGCCCCAGGGTGCGCTCCATGACGATGTCCGCCAGTTCCACCAGGGCCAGCGAATCATCGCGCATGCTGTGCGGCAGGATGGTCCAGCCGAGCCCGACCGAGGCCATCATGCGGATGGTCTCGAGGTAGTTGGTGGCCAGCATCACCTTCAGCTCCAGTCCCTTCGCGTCGAACAACTGCTTGATGATCTGCCCGGTGTAGGTGTTGAGGCCGGGCAGGATGGCCGGGACATGGCTGAGGGCGTCGAGGTCCGGGGCGGCGTTGCGCGTGAGCAATTCGTGGTCGCGGGCAATCATCACCCGCAGCGGGTCGTGCCAGACCGGGGTGGCAATGACGCTGGGCTCCTCCCCGGGAGAGAGGGTCACCACCGCCAGTTCCACCTTGCCCTGCAACACCAGGTCGTAGGCCTGTTCCGAATCCATGAAGTCGATGTCGAGATGCACCTCGGGAAAGGCGCGGCTGAAACTGCTCAGTACCGGCGGCAGGCGGTGCAGGCCGATGTGGTGGCTGGTGGCGACGCGCAGCTCGCCGCTGACGCTGCCGGCGAGGTCGCGCACCGCGCGGGCGGCCACCTGCAGCTCCTGCTCGATCAGCTTGGCGTGGGGCAGCAGTGCCTGTCCTGCCTCGGTGAGCGAAATGCTGCGGCCGATGCGGTCGAAGAGCTTGTTGCCGAGGGATTCCTCGAGCAGGGCGACCCGCTTGCTGACTGCCGGCTGGGTCAGGTGCAGCTGTTCGGCGGCGAGCGAGAAGGAGCCGGTCTCGGCCACGAGGAGGAAGGCCTGGAGGTTCTGTAAATCCACTTTAATATTCCAATAATTTATCCATCCGATAAAAATAATAAATTTGAGTAATTATCACTGCAAGCCCATAATTCCCATCCCCGAACATATCCAGAACAACCGAGGTGCCCCATGGCAGGACAGACCCTCTACGACAAGTTGTGGCAGAGCCACCTGGTGGAAGCGCGCGACGACGGCAGCGCCCTCATTTACATCGACCGCCAGCTGATCCACGAAGTGACCTCACCGCAGGCCTTCGAGGGCCTGCGCCTGGCCGGGCGCAAGCCCTGGCGCCGCGACGCCAACCTCGCCGTGCCCGACCACAACGTGCCCACCGATCGCGAGGAACGCGCCGGTGGCGTGGCGGCGATCGCCGACCCGGTGTCGCGCCTGCAGGTACAGACCCTCGATGAGAACTGCGAGGACTTCGATATCGTCAAGTTCGATATCAATGACGTGCGCCAGGGCATCGTCCACGTGGTCGGCCCGGAGCAGGGCGCGACCCTGCCGGGAATGACCGTCGTCTGCGGCGACTCGCACACCTCCACCCACGGCGCGCTCGGCGCCCTGGCTCACGGCATCGGCACCTCCGAGGTGGAGCATGTACTCGCCACCCAGTGCCTGATCCAGAAGAAGATGAAGAACATGCTGGTGCGCGTCGATGGCAAGTTGCAGCAGGGTGTTACTGCCAAGGATGTCGCCCTGGCCATCATTGGCAAGATCGGCACCGCCGGCGGTACCGGCTTCGCCATCGAGTTCGGCGGCGAGGCGATTCGCGGCCTGAGCATGGAAGGGCGCATGACCCTGTGCAACATGTCCATCGAGGCTGGCGCGCGCATGGGCGTGGTGGCGGTGGACGACACCACCATCGACTACGTGCAAGGCCGCCCCTACGCGCCGAAGGGCGAGCAGTGGGAGCTGGCCGTGGCCGCCTGGCGCGACCTGCACTCCGACGCCGACGCCGTCTTCGACGCCGTGGTCGAGTTGAAGGGTGAAGACATCAAGCCGCAGGTCACCTGGGGCACCTCGCCCGAGATGGTGTTGCCGGTGGATGGCATCGTTCCCGACCCGGCTGGTATAGAAGATGCAACAAAACGCGCAGCCGTCGAGCGCGCGCTGCAGTACATGGGCCTCAGCGCGGGCATGAAGATCTCCGAGATCAGGCCCGACCGGGTATTTATCGGTTCCTGTACCAACTCGCGCATCGAGGACCTGCGCGAGGCCGCGGCGGTGGTCAAGGGACGCAAGGTGGCGGACAGCGTCAAGCAGGCCATGGTCGTGCCCGGCTCCGGCGAAGTGAAGAAGCAGGCCGAGGCGGAAGGCCTGGACCGCATCTTCATCGAGGCGGGCCTGGAGTGGCGCGAGCCCGGCTGTTCCATGTGCCTGGCCATGAACGCGGACAAACTGGGTGCGGGCGAACACTGTGCCTCCACCTCCAACCGCAACTTTGAGGGGCGGCAGGGCTTTGGCGGCCGCACCCACCTGGTGAGCCCGGCGATGGCCGCCGCGGCCGCCGTGGCCGGACACTTCGTCGACGTGCGCGACTGGTAAGGAGACAACGATGAGAGCATTTACCGTGGAAACCGGCCTGGTCGCGCCAATGGATCGCGCCAACGTCGATACCGACCTGATCATTCCCAAGCAGTTCCTGAAATCGATCAAGCGCAGCGGCTTCGGCCCCAACCTGTTCGACGAACTGCGCTACCTCGACGAGGGCCAGCCCGGTCAGGACTGCAGCCAGCGGCCGCTGAACGCGGAGTTCCCGCTGAACTTCCCGCGCTACAAAGGCGCGTCGATCCTGCTGGCGCGGGAGAACTTCGGCTGCGGCTCCAGCCGCGAGCACGCCCCCTGGGCGCTGGAAGACTATGGCTTTCGCTGCATCATCGCACCGAGCTTCGCCGACATCTTCTACAACAACTGCTTCAAGAACGGCGTGTTGCCGATCGCCCTGGACGCGGCCATCGTGGCGCGCCTGTTCGATGAGATGTACGCCAGTGAAGGTTATGAACTGACCGTGGACCTCGAGCGCAAGATCGTCGTTACCCCCGCCGGCGAAGAACTCGCCTTCGAGGTGGACGACTTCCGCCGCCAATGTTTGCTGGAAGGGCTCGACGACATCGGCCTGACCCTGCAGCGCGAGCCGGCGATTCGCGAGTACGAAGCGCAGTGGCGGGAGAAGAGCCCCTGGTTGTTCGGGGCGATTCAGTAATTCGAACCGGAAGCCGCCGATAAGCCACGAAAATGTTTATCAGGCTTCCGAAAGACGCACGACGGTGTATGTGGCACAGAGCGCGTGATGCGTTTTCGCCCAATGAAACCGTTAGGCGACAGGATGTCGCCGCTCGAGCCTGTACATGGATGTACGCTTTTTGGCGTGTTTCATTGGGCGAAAACGCAGCACGCGCGTAGCCCGAACAGCGCACAACAAACCTAGGTAGAGAAAACGTGAGCAAAAAAATCCTGATTCTCCCCGGCGACGGCATCGGCCCGGAAATCGTCACCCAGGCAGTGGCGGTACTCGAAGCCGTCGACAAACAGTTCGGCCTCGACCTGCAACTGGAAAACGGCCTGCTCGGCGGCGCCGCGATCGACGAACTGGGTGAGCCCTGCCCGCAGGTGACCCTCGACCAGGCAAAGGCGGCGGACGCCATCCTGCTCGGCGCGGTCGGCGGCCCGAAGTGGGACAAGATCGAGCGCAGCCTGCGGCCCGAGCGCGGCCTGCTGAAAATCCGCTCCGAACTGCAACTGTTCGGCAACCTGCGCCCGGCCATTCTTTACCCCCAGTTGGCCGCGGCATCCAGCCTGAAGCCGGAAATCGTCGCCGGCCTGGACATCCTCATCGTCCGTGAGCTGACCGGCGGCATCTACTTCGGCGAGCCCCGCGGCATCCGCACACTGGAAAATGGTGAGCGCGAGGGCTACAACACCTACAAGTACAGCGAGTCGGAAATCCGCCGCATCGGCCACCTCGCCTTCGACGCGGCGCGCAAGCGCAACGGGCGGGTGTGCAGCGTGGACAAGGCCAACGTGCTCGAGGCCACCGTGCTCTGGCGCGAGGTGATGGACGAGCTGGCGCAGGAGTACCCGGACGTCGAGCTGTCGCACATGTACGTCGACAACGCGGCGATGCAGCTGGTGCTGCGGCCCAAGCAGTTCGATGTGATCGTCACCGGCAACATGTTCGGTGACATCCTCTCCGATGCGGCGGCCATGCTGACCGGCTCCATCGGCATGCTGCCCTCGGCGTCCCTGGACAAGGACGGTCGCGGCATGTACGAGCCCTGCCACGGCAGTGCGCCGGATATCGCCGGCCAGGACAAGGCCAACCCGCTGGCCACCATACTCTCCGTCGCCATGATGCTGCGCTACACCCTGGCGGCGCCGGCAGCGGCGGAGGCGATTGAAATCGCGGTGAGCAAGGTGCTGGACGACGGCCTGCGCACCGGCGATATCAACAGTGAGGGTATGCAACTGGTCGGCACCCGCGCCATGGGCGAGGCGGTGCTGGCGGCGCTGCAGGCCTGATTCCCGGCCGCAGACATTCATACCGGTTTCCAAATTGTAGAAAGCAGGAGGAAGACAAATGAGCAAGCAATACGACGTAGCGGTTGTCGGCGCCACCGGAGCGGTGGGCGAAGTGATGATGGAAATTCTCGAGCAGCGGGACTTCCCGGTGCGCAACCTGTACCCGCTGGCTTCCAGCCGCTCGGCGGGCAAGACGGTCAAGTTCAAGGGCAAGTCGATCACCATCGGCGACCTCGCCGAGTTCGATTTCAGCCAGGTGCAGATCGGCCTGTTTTCGGCCGGCGGCGATATTTCCGCGGAATTTGCGCCGAAGGCCGCCGCCGCGGGCTGCGTGGTGATCGACAACACCTCGCATTTCCGCCGCGACGAGGACATCCCCCTGATCGTGCCCGAGGTCAACCTGCACGCGCTGGAGGGTTACAAGACCCGCAATATCATCGCCAACCCCAACTGCTCGACCATCCAGATGCTGGTCGCGCTGAAACCGATCTATGACGCCGTCGGTATCGAGCGGATCAACGTCTGCACCTACCAGGCGGTATCCGGCACCGGCAAGGAGGCGATCGAGGAACTGGCCGGGCAGACCGCGCGACTGCTCAACGGGCAGTCGATCGAGTGTGAGGTGTATCCCAAGCAGATCGCCTTCAACGCGCTGCCGCACATCGATACCTTCCAGGAGAACGGCTACACCCGGGAAGAAATGAAAATGGTCTGGGAGACCCAGAAGATTTTCGGCGACGAGAGCATCCAGGTGAACCCGACCTGCGTGCGCATCCCGGTGTTCTTCGGCCACTCCGAGGCGGTGCACATCGAGACCCGCGAAAAAATCACCCTCGAGAAAGCGCGCGAACTGCTTGCCAGCGCTCCCGGCGTGACCCTGCTCGACGAGCGCGAGGCGGGCGGTTATCCCACGCCGGTCACCGAGGGCGCCGGCCAGGACCCGGTGTTTGTCGGCCGGGTGCGCGAGGATATCTCCCATCCCCGCGGACTGGACCTGTGGGTAGTCTCCGATAACGTGCGCAAGGGTGCGGCCCTGAACAGCGTCCAGATCGCTGAAGCGCTGATCGAGAATTATCTCTGAATCAGCGCGCCGGCAACCCGGCGACCGGGTTGTGGCGACCCAGGCAGCAACTGAAAACTATCTCGAAATATGTGGAGATAACGCCAGTTGTTGCCTTGATTAACGTATCGGCATCACAGATACTTGAGCGGTAAACAGGTCCGCCAGGGGCGCGGAAGAGACGTTTTTAAAGGGTCTTGGACGCAATCTGTGGGAGCTCATAGGGGCAAAAAATGAGCCTGCCTGAGTCGGTGGATTCTGTATGGTGCCGGGCCAATTAGGGGGGTCGGTAGGGGAAATGCAGGATAGATAACAAGGCTTGGGTATGGCTCGTAAACTTACCGCCGTTGCGTTCTCACTAGGCTGTCTTCACGCCAGCTCCACGCTCGCGCTAGGGCTGGGCGACATCGAACTCGACTCCTTTCTCAACGAGCCACTCGAGGCCAGCGTCGAACTGCTGAACACGGACGGCCTGCACCAGGACGAGATCCGGGTGCGGCTGGCATCGCGTGAGGACTTCGAGCGTCTCGGTGTCGATCGCGCCTATTTTCTCACCAGTATCCAGTTTGACGTGAAAGTCGACGCCTCCGGGCGCGGCACGATTACCCTGAAGTCCGAAGACCCGGTTCTCGAACCCTACCTGGATTTTATTATTGAAGCGCGCTGGCCCAGCGGCCGCCTGCTGCGCGAATACACCGTGCTGCTCGATCCGCCGCTGTTCGAGTCCGGTACCACCACCGTATCCGCGAGCCAGCGGGTAGAAGAGGTGGAAGGTATTCCTGCCCCGGAGAGTGAAGCAAAAAAGCCGGAGGGGGCAGCGGCGAGTAGCGGCACCCGCGTCGATGTCCGCCAGTCCGATCTCGCGCCGGGGGAAATGCCCCAGCGTGGTTTCAACGCCGACACCGCCGCCGCCCCGACTCCTGGCAGCCGCTACATGATCTCCCGCGACGATACCCTGTGGGAGATCGCCTCGAAGGGCAAACCCGCCGGAGCCACCGTGCACCAGACCATGCTGGATATCCAGCGCCTGAACCCCGATGCCTTCATCGATGGCAACATCAACCGGATCAAGGCCGGGTTCATCATCTACATGCCGCAGGAGGGAGACATCAGCTCCCAGGACCTGCAATCCGCCCTGGCCGAGGTCAAGCAGCAGAACGCCGACTGGCGCGCCGGACGCGCGAGCACGCCCGGCAGTGGTCCCTCCCTGCGCATCTCCGCCGATCCTGAAGTCGAACCACTGCCGGGTGAATCCGGCGCTGCAGCAGCGGTAGCCGCCGGTGGCAGTGCCGAGGTCGCCGGGGGTGCTGGCGGCAGTGGCGGCGGCGACGCGGAGCTCGCCGGCCAGGTGGAAGACCTGCAGCGCCTGCTGAGCCTGAAAGACGAGCAGATCGCCGAATTGCAGGCCGCCCTGGAAGCGGCCCAGTCCGGTGAGGCGGCTGAAGAGGCTGTTCTGGCCGCTGACGAATACGCCGATATGGACAGCGCTGCCGTCGATGCTGGCGAGAGTATCGACAGCATGGATTCCGGCGAAGGCGAGGGCAGCCTCGCCGCCGACCTGGAGCCCGAATCTGCGGTAGTTGAAGAAGAGGTCGCCGAGCCGGAAGTGGCCGCGCCCGCGCCGCAGCCCAAGCCTGTATCGCGCCCCGCGCCGCCCCCCGAAGAATCCGGTTGGCTGAGCTACGCGCTGTACGGCCTCGGTGCGCTGGTGCTGGCCGTTCTCGCCTTCCTGTTCATGCGCCGTCGCGGCTCGGAACCGGAGGAGGCGCAGGAAGCCGCCCCGCGCAAGGCCACCGCCGATGCGTTCGAGAATGTCGCATTGAAAGAACAGAAACCGGCGCCTGTCCCCGAGGCGGAGCCGGAAGCGGAGCTGCCGCTGAGCGCCAGCAGTGGTTACGGCGAGCGCAAGAACGACGCCTACGCGGCGGACGTCGACTCCAGTGACGCGCTGGCCGAGGCCGATATCTATATCGCCTACGGACGTTATCCCCAGGCCCGTGAACTGCTGCGCAATGCGATGCAGAACGAGCCCGACAATGTCAATTACCGCCTGAAACTGATCGAGGCGGAGATTCACCTGGGTAACCGCCCCGCGGCCCGTGAACAGCTCTACGAACTGGAAGCGCTGGGTGACAGCGCCGCAGTGAGCCGGGCCCGCGAGCTGCTCGGTGAAAGCGAGGCCCAGTCCCAGCCGCCCGCCGGCCTGGCCGAGGACGTGGGTGGTGAGCTCGAAGCCGATTTCGCCGGACTCGAGATCGAAGGCGGTCTCGGTGGCCCCGGCGATGACCTCGACGACGACCTCGACCTCTCCGCTGATTTCGCTACCAGCCCGCTGGGTGAGGACGAGGATGACGACGAGGACCTGGTGATCGCCGCCGACGCCAACGGTATGTCCACCAAGCTCGACCTGGCCCGCGCCTACATGGATATGGGTGACGAGGACGGCGCGCGACAAATCCTCGAGGAAGTCGTGGCCGAGGGCGGCAACGAGTACCGGGCCGAAGCGGAGGCCTTGCTGGACCGCCTTGGCTGAGCCCTTCCTGCGGCTCTCCCCTGAGCCGCTTGCCGCCGGAAGCAGGGTGGCCTGCCGTGTCGAGTACAACGGCTCCCGCTTCAACGGCTGGCAGATTCAACCCGACCCCGAGGTCCCGACTGTACAGAAAGCGCTGGAAACAGCGCTTTCTGCCGTTGCGGCCGCACCCGTCCGCGTGCACTGCGCCGGGCGCACGGACACCGGGGTGCACGGTCACGCGCAAATCGTTCACTTCGACGCTCCCGCCCCGCGCTCGCCCAAATCCTGGGTGATGGGCGCCAACGCGAGCCTGCCTCCGGAGGTGCGCCTGCACTGGGCACAGCAGGTGCCGGAAGAATTCCACGCGCGCTTCTGTGCAATCTCGCGCCGCTATCGCTACCTCATCGCCAGTACCCCGGTGCGACCGGCGCTGCTGACTGGCCTGGTGACCTGGCACCGCTACCCGCTGGACGCGGCAAAGATGCACGCCGCCGCCCAGGCGCTGCTCGGTGAGCGCGACTTTTCCGCCTTTCGCGCGGCGACCTGCCAATCGACGACACCGATGCGCAATGTGCAGGAGGTCTCGGTGCAGCGACGGGGTGATATCGTCATAATCGAGATCCGCGCCAATGCCTTCCTGCATCACATGGTGCGCAATATCGCCGGTTCGCTGATGGCGGTGGGTAGTGGGCGTCAGCCGACGGGCTGGATTGCGCAGTTGCTGGAGGGGAGAGACCGGACGGTAGCTGCTGATACCGCGCCACCGGATGGTCTCTACCTTACTGATATTGAGTATCCGGAGGAGTTTGATTTGCCTGCAACGCCTTATGGACCCATGGTTCTGGGTGCAATGGTGGGGTGAATCCGGTGAATCTGTTGCCGGCCTGCTTGCGGTAAAGAGCCCTCCGAATACCGCGTAAAGCGCCGTCCCTGGCAGCTTGGGCTCCCGGAGCGCCGGCCGGGGCCCTTGCAGGAACTGCCCGGCCTTTTGCGGGTGGCATCGATCCTGGATGCTTTCCTGTGATAGTCCCGAAGCGCCGCGAATTCAACCCACCATACAGACACACAACTGACCATCTGCTATCATCCGCCGCCTGAAATTCCACGCTTGGCAGGACCATCCCTTTGGCGCGTACGCGAATAAAGATCTGCGGCATCACCCGTCCCGAGGACGCGCGTGCCGTGGTGGAAAGCGGCGCCGATGCACTGGGCCTGGTGTTCTATCCACCGAGCCCGCGAGCGGTGAGCCTGGAGCAGGCGAGGCGTATAGCGGCAGAAGTGCCGCCCTTCGTGACCCTGGTCGCACTGTTCGTGGACGCGACCCCGCAGCAGGTGCGGGAAGTCTCGGATAGCCTGCCGGTCGGCCTGCTGCAGTTCCACGGCGACGAGAGTCCCGAGTACTGCGCCCAGTTCGACCGGCCCTGGATCAAGGCGATCCGCTGCCGTCCGGACATGGACCTGGCAGGCGAAGCGCAGCGCTACCACGGCGCCCGCGGCGTGCTGCTGGATGCCTGGCAGGAAGGTGTCCCCGGCGGTACCGGCAAGACTTTCGACTGGCGCATGGTGCCGGCAGAGCTCGGCGCACCGCTGGTGCTGGCGGGCGGCCTGGAGCCGGAGAATGTCGGCACGGCGATTGCGGCCCTCGAACCCTTCGCGGTGGACGTCAGCGGCGGTGTCGAGAGTGAACCGGGCCTGAAAGACGCGGAAAAAATTCAGCGATTTGTTGCGGCGGTGGCAACCGCCGATAAACGGTAAGTGGTGATTGAGATGAACACAGATGTGAACCCCACCGATTACGCCGCCGTTCCGGACGAACACGGCCGCTTTGGCATCTACGGTGGCCGCTTCGTCGCGGAGACCCTGATGTCCGCCCTGGACCAGCTGGAGCAGCTGTACGCCAGGCTGCGCAGCGATCCCGATTTTCAGCGCGAGCTGGACGAGGACCTGGCCCATTACGTCGGCCGGCCCTCGCCGCTGTACGAGGCCACCCACTGGTCGAAGCGCGTCGGCGGTGCCCGCATCTTCCTCAAGCGCGAGGATCTCAACCACACCGGTGCGCACAAGGTGAACAACACCGTCGGCCAGGCCCTGTTGGCCAAGCACATGGGCAAGAAGCGGGTGATCGCCGAGACCGGTGCCGGCCAGCACGGGGTTGCAACCGCAACGGTTGCCGCGCGCCTGGGCCTGGAGTGCCAGGTCTACATGGGCGAGGAGGACGTCCGCCGGCAGGCGCTGAACGTCTACCGCATGAAGCTGCTCGGGGCGCAGGTGATCCCGGTGACGTCCGGCTCGCGCACCCTGAAGGACGCGATGAACGAGGCCATGCGCGACTGGGTCACCAACGTCGACGACACTTTCTACATCATCGGTACGGTCGCCGGCCCGCACCCCTATCCGCAGCTGGTGCGCGACTTCCAGTGCGTGATCGGCCGCGAGGCCCGCGCCCAGTGCCTGGAGCAGGCGGGCAGCCTGCCCGATGCACTGGTCGCCTGTGTCGGCGGTGGCTCCAACGCCATCGGCCTGTTCCATCCCTTCCTCAACGACGAATCCGTGGCCATGTACGGCGTGGAGGCGGGCGGTCACGGTATCGAGACCGGCCAGCACGCGGCGCCGCTGTCAGCGGGCACGCCCGGTGTGCTGCACGGCAACCGTACCTATCTGATGCAGGACGCCGACGGCCAGATCATCGACACCCACTCGGTGTCTGCCGGCCTCGACTACCCCGGTGTAGGCCCCGAGCACAGCTGGCTCAAGGATATCGGCCGGGTGAATTACGTATCCATCAACGACGACGAAGCCCTGCGCGCCTTCCACACGCTGACCAGGGTGGAGGGCATCATGCCCGCGCTGGAGAGCAGCCACGCGCTGGCCTATGCGGAGAAGCTGGCCGCCGGCATGCGCCCGGACCAGATCATCGTGGTCAATCTCTCCGGTCGCGGCGACAAGGACATTCACACGGTCGCACAGATCGACGGCATCGAGTTTTAGGAGACAGTGACAGTGAGCCGAATTGCCGGACGTTTCGAACAACTGGCCCGGGAAGGGCGCAAGGCCGTTATCCCCTACATCGTGGCGGGTGACCCGGTGCTCGAGATCACCGTGCCGCTGATGCACGCGCTGGTCGAGCGCGGCGCCGACATCATTGAGCTGGGTGTGCCCTTTTCCGACCCCATGTCCGAGGGCCCGGTCATCCAGCAGGCTCACGAGCGGGCGCTCGCTGCGGGTACCAGCCTGCGTGACGCGCTGGAGTGTGTGCGCCGCTTCCGCGAGCAGGATCGGGAGACCCCGGTACTGCTGATGGGTTATGCCAATCCGGTCGAGCACATGGGCTATGCCGCGTTCGCAGATGCGGCGGCCGCGGCGGGGCTGGATGCCCTGCTGACGGTGGACATTCCGCCGGAAGAGGTGGAGCAGGTCAACCGCGAACTGCACCGGGTCGGGCTCGACAACATTTTCCTGGTGGCGCCAACCACACCGGACGAACGTATCGCCCGCATCGTCTCCCAGGCCAGCGGCTTCATCTATTACGTCTCGCTCAAGGGTGTCACCGGCGCTGGTCATCTCGACACCGCTGACGTGGCCAAACAGGTGGCGAGAATTCGCGCCAGCAGTGATTTGCCGGTCGCTGTCGGTTTTGGTATCCGCGACGCAGAGTCCGCCGCACAGGTGGCCGGAATCGCCGACGGGGTCGTTGTAGGCAGCGCGTTGATTAAATCGCTGGCCGAGCGCCTGGCAGCAGGCGAGGGGCACAGCCAGGCCAGCGCCGCGGCCTGTGAATTGTTGGCAGAGATTCGTCGCGGCGTAGACAGCGTCACTGCTTCCTAGACGCCAGTACACACTCTATACTGAACCCTGCATTGGTGTGGGGGAAACCATGAGTTGGATTGATAAAATCCTGCCCTCCGGGGTAAGTAAGCCCGAGGGCAAAAAGCGTTCCAGCGTACCCGAGGGGCTCTGGAAGAAGTGTCTGAAGTGTGACGCTGTGCTCTACCGGCCCGACCTCGAGCGCAACAACGAAGTCTGTCCCAAGTGTGATCACCACATGCGTATCGGCGCCAGGCGGCGCCTCGATATCTTCCTCGATGCGGAAGGCCGCGAGGAAATCCTCAGTGACATCCAGCCAGTTGATCGCCTCAAGTTCAAGGACAAGCGGCGCTATCGCGACCGCCTGACCGCGGCGCAGCGCTCCACCGGCGAGAACGATGCCCTGGTGGCCATGCAGGGCCGCCTGCTGGGCATGCCGCTCATCACGGTGGCCTTCGAGTTCAACTTTCACGGTGGTTCCATGGGCAATGCGGTGGGTGAGAAGTTCGCCCGCTCCGCACAACTCGCCATGGACCGCGGTGTCCCGCTGGTGTGTTTCTCCGCCTCCGGTGGCGCGCGCATGCAGGAGGCGCTGATCTCCCTGATGCAGATGGCCAAGACCAGCGCGGTACTCGAGCGGATGAAAATGAACAGCGTGCCGTTCATTTCAGTCATGACCGATCCCGTGTACGGCGGGGTGTCCGCGTCACTGGCCATGCTCGGCGACGTCAATATCGCCGAGCCCGAAGCACGCGCGGGTTTTGCCGGGCCGAACATCATCGAGCAGACCATCCGCCAGAAATTGCCCAAGGGTTTCCAGCGCAGCGAGTTCCTGCTCGAACATGGCGCCATCGACATGATTGTGCACCGCATGGAGATGCGCGAAACCATCGGCAGGCTGCTGGCGAAGTTCGGCGGCCTCGACGCTCCCGGTGCCGACTCGAAACCCCCAGTGGAATTCGAGGCGCCGGACCTGGAAGGGGATGACTGACACTCCACTCAAGCAGTGGCTGAGTTACCTCGAAACCCTGCACCCCAACCCCATGGACCTGGGTCTTGCCCGGGTGGGCCGGGTTGCCCGAGAACTGGGCCTGGTCCCGGTTTCCGTTCCGGTCGTTACGGTGGCCGGTACCAATGGCAAGGGTAGCACCGTCGCCGTCCTGGAAGCGCTGCTTGCCAGGTGCGGCAAGCGCCCCGGTGCCTTCACCTCCCCCCATTTATTGCGCTTCAATGAGCGCATCCGCATCGCCGGTGCAGAAGTAGCCGACGCGCCCATCCTGCGCGCCTTCGAGGCCATCGAGGCGGCTCGCGGGGAAACCACGCTGACCTATTTCGAATTCGGCCTGCTGGCCGCGCTGTGGGTGTTTCGCGACCTGGCGGTGGACGTGGTGATACTCGAGGTTGGCCTCGGCGGTCGCCTGGATGCAGCCAATATCGTCGACGCCGACGTCGCGGTGATCACCAGCATCGACCTCGACCACCAGCAGTGGCTGGGTGATAGCCGCGATGCCATCGCGCGGGAGAAGGCCGGGATCATGCGCCCGGGGCGCGCCGTGGTGGTGGCTGAGCCGGATCCGCCCGCGGCCCTGCTGGAGGCGGTGCAAGAGACCGGCGCCGCACCACTGTACCTGGTCGGCCGGGACTTTCTCCTGGCCGATGACACCGGGCGCGGCGTGCTCACGCTGCGCGATTCCGGCGGGGCCATGTGTGCGCTGCCGTTTGCCGGGCACCCTGAAATCCTCACGGTAAACATCGCCGCCGCGCTGCAGTCGGCGCAGCTGCTGGGCGTCCATCCGCAAGGCGCAGACCTCGATGCGGCGCTCGCGGGCCTGAGCCTGTGGGGCCGTCGCCAGCACCGTGAGATCGCCGGCCGTGACTACCTCTTCGACGTTGCCCACAATCCGGCGGCGGTGCTCAAACTGGTTGAAAAATTTGTGGCCGAAGATTGTCGCGGGCGGCGGATTGCATTATTTTCCGCGATGAAAGACAAGGCGGTGGCGGAGATGCTGCGGCCCTGCATTGCCCATGTCGACTACTGGTTGTTGCCTGACCAGCCCGGCAACGAGCGGGCGCAGCCCGCCGCCGCAACCGCAGCCATGTTGCGGGAGGCAGGTATCGACGAATTCGAACTGTGCGCCGACCTGCCTGCGGCCACAGCGCGCTGCCGGGAACTGCTGGCCCCGGGTGACTGCGCCGTGGTCTTTGGCTCGTTTTATACCGTCGGCGGCGTGCTGGCATCTCTGGAGGAAGGGCCGCGAGCGGCTGTCAGCAATGAATAATGTCATGAAACAACGCCTGGTCGGTGCGCTCATTCTGGTGGCGCTCGGCGTGGTGTTCTGGCCGATCATCTTTGTCAGCCCCGAGTCACCGACTGGGGCAGACAGCTTGCAGATTCCACCGCGTCCCAGCATTGATACCTCCCCCTTGCCGGCACCCGATGACTCCCTGCTGCAGCAACTGCCTGCACCGCGCCCGGCCGAGCCCATCAGCGATGCGGAGCTGGCTGCGGCGGAAGTCTTCGCCAGTGGTCGTGCCGAGGCCCCCGACGCGGAGCCCGCCGCGGAAACTGCCGCCAGCGATGCCCCGGAGTCCCAAGCCGCAGCGCCACCCGCGCCGGGCAAGACGCGCAGCGTCGAGCCCGAGGAGTTCAAGCTGGATGACGAGGGCATTCCCATCGCCTGGTCGCTGCAGGTGGTGAGCGTCAGCAGTCGCGAACGGGCCGAGGCCCTGCGCGACGACCTGATCGGCGCCGGGCACAAGGCCTATGTCAAACAGGTTCGCAGCGGCGGCAAAACCCTCTACCGGATCAGTATCGGGCCGAAGGCCGAGAAGGCAAAGCTCGAGGCTATCCGCAGCCAGATCGACAGCAACTACGGCGTGAAATCCCTGGTGGTGCGGTACTACCCCTGATGCCGGCGTGCATTGTTCGCATAAAACCATTTCCGCGCCGCAGCCGGGCTTTGTTAGAATGCGCCGCAATGAATGGTGCGCATGATTGACCTGAGCCTGCTGACCGCCCTCGACTGGGCGATTGTGATCGTGCTCGCCATCTCCACGCTGATCAGTCTTTGGCGCGGATTTGTTCGCGAAGCATTGTCCCTGTTGGGCTGGGTGGTGGCTTTCATCGTCGCCAACCTGTTCGTCGACCGGCTGGCACTGGAAATGGCGGGAGTGATCGCCAACAGCACCGGGCGCTACATAGCCGCCTATGCACTGTTGTTCGTGGCCACCCTGGTGGTATTCACCGTGCTGGTGAAAGTTGCGGGCAGTCTCGTGCGGGCAGCCGGTCTCAGTGTCCTGGACCGTTTGCTGGGCACCGTGTTCGGCTTCGCCCGCGGCGCCATCATTATCCTCGTGCTGGCGTGGGTGCTGAAGAATCTCGCCCCCGCACAGTACGCGCAACTGGTGCATCAGTCGCAACTGATGCCGCAAATCGCCATGCTGGCGGACTGGGTACAGGCGGTATTCGCCCAACCCGGGCCCGGCGGCCAGATAGTAACCTGATACCAGAGGTGGAACCCGCATGTGTGGCCTGGTTGGAATTGTAGCCGAGCACGACGTCGCCCCTGACATATACGACGCCCTTACCGTACTCCAGCATCGCGGGCAGGACGCCGCGGGCATCATGACCTGTGAGGGCGGCCGTTTCAGCCTGCGCAAGAGCGAGGGCCTGGTCCGCGACGTGTTCCGCCAGCACCACATGCAGCGCCTGCAGGGCACCATTGGCATCGGCCATGTGCGCTACCCCACCGCCGGCAGCTCCGGCGCCGCCCTGGCCCAGCCCTTCTACGTGAACTCGCCCTACGGCATCGCCATGGCGCACAACGGCAACCTGACCAACGCGGAGCAACTGACCCGCGAACTGTTCCAGGACGACCTGCGCCACCTCAACACCGATTCCGACTCCGAGGTGCTGCTCAACATCTTCGCCCATGAACTGCAGACCCTGGGCAAGCTCTCGCCCCGCGCCGAGGACATCTTCGACGCGGTGAAAGCCGTGCACCGGCGCTGCCGGGGCGGCTACGCGGCGGTCAGCCTGATCGTCAACTACGGCATCGTCGGTTTCCGCGATCCGCTGGGTATTCGCCCGCTGGTCGTGGGTGAGCGGGAGAACGCCACCGGCGGCAAGGAGTACATGATCGCTTCCGAGAGTGTCGCCCTCGACGTGCTCGGTTTCCGCCTGCTCGGCGATGTCGCCCCCGGCGAGGCCGTGTTCATCGACATGCAGGGGCAGCTGCACCGCCGCCAGTGCGCGGACAACCCGAAACTGCAGCCGTGCATTTTCGAGCACGTGTATTTTGCCCGCCCCGACTCGCTGATGGACGAGATCTCCGTCTACAAGACCCGCATGCGCCAGGGTGCGACCCTCGCCGCCAAGGTGCGCCGCGAACGACCGGACCTGCAGATCGACGTGATCATCCCGATTCCCGACACCAGCCGGATCGCGGCGCAGTCGATGGCCCATGAGCTGGGGGTGAAGTTCCGCGAGGGCTTCATGAAAAACCGCTATATCGGCCGCACTTTCATCATGCCCGGCCAGAGCCAGCGCAAGAAGTCCGTGCGCCAGAAGCTCAACCCGGTGCCGCTGGAATTCAATGGCAAGCACGTGATGCTGGTGGATGACTCCATCGTGCGCGGCACCACCTGCCGGCAGATCATCCAGATGGCCCGCGACGCCGGTGCGGAGAAAGTGTATTTCGCCTCGGCGGCGCCGCCGGTGCGCTACCCCAATGTCTACGGCATCGACATGCCCTCCGCGGCCGAGCTGATCGCCCACGACCGTACCGAGGAGCAGGTCTGCGAACTGATCGGCGCCGACTGGCTGGTCTACCAGGACCTGGAGGACCTCATCGAGTGCTCCCGCGAGGGCAACCCGAACGCGGACGAGTTCGAGTGCTCGGTGTTCTCCGGCGAATACCCCACCGGCGATGTCGACCAGGCCTACCTCGATCATATCGATGCCCTGCGCAACGACGAAGCGCAGTCCGCCAGCCGGGCCGCGCAGACCGAAGAGGGTGCCGTGGTCGGCATCCACAACAACGCGTGAGTTGAGCCATGGCTGACTACGACGACGATCCACTGGCCGGTGCGGCACTGGACACGCTGGCGATCCGCGGCGGCATCCGCCGCACCGCCGAGGGCGAACACTCCGAGCCGATTTTCGCCACCTCGAGCTACGTATTCGGCAGCGCCGCCGAGGCCGCCGCGCGCTTCTCCGGCGAGCAACCGGGCAATGTCTATTCGCGCTACACCAATCCCACGGTGCGCACCTTCGAGGAGCGCATTGCCGCGCTGGAAGGCGGTGAGGCCGCGGTGGGCACCGCGTCCGGCATGTCGGCGATTCTCTCCACCGCGCTGGCGCTGCTGAAAGCCGGCGATCACATCATCTGTTCCCGCGACGTGTTCGGCACCACGACCAACCTGTTCGGCAAGTACATGGCCAAGTTCGGGGTCGAGGTGAGTACCGTACCGCTGCTCGACCTGGCGGGCTGGCAGGCGGCGATGCGCCCCGAGACGGCCATGCTGTTCATCGAGACGCCCAGCAACCCGCTGTGTGAAGTGGCCGATATCGCCGCGATGGCCGAACTGGCCCACGCCCACGGAGCCCTGCTGGTGGTGGACAACTGCTTCTGCACCCCGGCCCTGCAAACCCCGCTGGCCCTCGGCGCGGATATCGTCGTGCACTCGGCGACCAAGTTCCTCGACGGCCAGGGCCGCTGTGTCGGCGGTTCGGTGGTGGGCCGCGAGGAGCACATGAGTGAGGTGCTGACCTTCCTGCGCACCTGCGGCCCGACCATGAGCCCCTTCAACGCCTGGGTTTTCCTCAAGGGCCTGGAGACGTTGCGCCTGCGGATGGACGCCCACAGCGCCAATGCGCTGGCGGTTGCCCAGTGGCTCGACGCGCATGAGTCCGTTGAAAAGGTCTACTACGCTGGCCTTGAGGCACACCCCGGCCATGCGCTGGCTGCGCGGCAGCAGCGCGCCTTCGGCGGGGTGCTGTCCTTCGAGGTGAGGGGCGGGCAGGAAGAGGCCTGGCGTTTCATCGATGGCACGAAGGTGTTTTCGCTCACCGCCAATCTGGGTGATACCAAGTCCACCATCGTGCATCCGGCGACTACCACTCACGGACGTCTGACCGATGAGCAGCGGGATGCGGCGGGCATTCGTCGCAACCTGGTTCGGCTGTCGGTGGGGCTCGAGGATGTCGACGATCTGAAGGCGGATTTGCAGCGGGGGTTTGACGCGCTGTAGGGGACTGCCCATGGGGCTTGGGGCCGGGCGTGCGATGGGGAAACAGCCCTCTGAAACACGCCAAAAAGCGCACATCCATGTGCAGGCTCGAGCGGCGACGTCCTGTCGCCTAACGGTTTCAGAGGGCTGTTTCCCCAGCACACGCCTCTACCGCAGTGCCTGAATGCAATCGGGGCACTACGTAGCACTTTTACTTGTTCCGGGGAGTTAATCCCTTCGCTCTGTTCTAACCGTTGCATGGTAAGGGTACTCGCCTACCCCTATGTTATTTTTCGGTGCGTATCGCCGAACAAAGCCACTAGAAGTTAAATTCTGCACCACCCCAGCGTCTGTAACGCATTGCCCCTACCGAAACCATGAGGCGACAGGACGTCGCCGATTGAGCCTGTACATGGATGTACGCTTTTTGGCGTGTTTCGGTAGGGGCAATGCGTTACAGGCGCGAGCCACTGGCACCCGTTCACTACCATCCCCATCCCCACCCCTTGTCAATATGTACCGAAAAAGCGGGAAAAAGCTTACTTCAATCGGTATCTTGTTACCGGGTTCGCAAGCAAAAAAACAGGGCACCAGATACATGCAGTTACAGGAACGCATCGACGCCGCCGTCGCTGAAATCGGCAAGGTCCTGCTGGGAAAGGAACCGCAGGTACGCCTCGCCCTGTGCTGCCTGTTCGCCCGCGGCCACCTGTTGATCGAGGACCTGCCGGGCATGGGCAAGACCACCCTGTCCCACGCACTGGCGGACGTGCTCGGCCTGTCCTGGAAGCGCGTGCAGTTCACCAGCGACCTGCTGCCCGCGGATATCCTCGGCGTGCAGGTCTACGACACCAGGGACGCCAGTTTCAGTTTCCGCCCCGGCCCGATATTCACCCAGTTGCTGCTCGCCGACGAGATCAACCGCACCACCCCGCGCACCCAGAGCGCGCTGCTGGAAGCGATGGCGGAAGGGCAGGTCACGGTGGATGGCGAAACGAGGCGCCTGCCGGAACCGTTTTTCGTCATCGCCACCCAGAACCCCGTGCACCAGTCGGGCACCTATCCCCTGCCCGAGTCCCAGCTCGACCGCTTCCTGATGCGCCTGCAGCTGGGCTATCCCGACCCGCGGGCGGAGCGGGCGATGTTCCAGCGGCCGGACACCAGCGACAGCGCGCGGGTGCAGTTGCAGCAGGTAATCTCCAACGGGGAACTGGCGGAGATACGCGACACTGTGAACGCCGTGCAGGCCACCGACAACCTGCTGGATTACCTGCAGCGGCTGGTGGCCTTTACCCGTGAACGCCCGGAGTTCGAGGTCGGCCTGTCGCCGCGGGGGGCGCTGGCGCTACTCGGCTGTGCCCGCACCTGGGCGGTGATGCACAACCGCAGGCACCTGATCCCCGAGGACCTGCAGGCGGTGCTGCCGGCGGTGGCCGCGCACCGGCTGGTGCCAAGCGGCGACTACGCCGGCGACGGCGCGGCGCTGGTGGCCCTGGTGCAACGCAGCGTAGATGTCATCCGCCCCTGAGCCTGCCGTGAATACCGCGCTGGAGCATCCGGGCATCCTCAGCCGCGTGCTCGCCGGCCTGTTCCCGCGCAGCGCCCGCTGGATGCAGCAGCGCTTCGCCCGCTGGCTGGAGCAGCGCATCCCTCCCGCGCGCAGCGTCACCCTCAGCCAGCGCCGGCTGTTTATCCTGCCGACCCGCACCGGTGCCTTCTTCGGTGTATGCCTGTTCGTCATGCTGTTGTCGGCGATCAACTTCCAGAGCAACCTGAGCTACGGGCTGACCTTCCTGCTGGCGACCCTGTTCATCGTCGCCGTACTGCACACCTACGCCAACCTCTCCGGCCTGACCTTGCGCGGGGTGCACGCCCGCCCGGTGTTCCCCGGCCAGCACAGCGAATTCGAGGTCCTGCTGGAACGCCGCGGCCGACGCGAACATTTCAGCGTGGCCCTGCACCTGCCCGGGAGCTCGACCGAGGAGGTCAGCCTGCTGGAGAACGCGCAGCAGCGTATTCACCTGCACCTCCCCGTGGGCAGCCAGCGCGGCTGGTACCACCCCGGGAGGCTGGTCGTGGAGTCGCGCTATCCGCTCGGCCTGTTGCGCTGCTGGAGCCAGGTGGACCTCGACCTGCGCGCCCTGGTCTACCCGCGGCCCCTGCCTTCCCCGCCGCCGCAGGGGGTGAACTCGGCCGACCCGGAGGGCAGTTCGCTGCCGCAGCCGGGCAACGACGATTTCTACGGCTTTCGCGACTACCAGCTGGGCGACCCCCTGCGCCGGGTCTACTGGAAGGGCCTGGCACGGGGGCGCACCCTGCAGGTTACCGAGTACGTGACTCACGCCGACCGCAGCGCCTGGCTGGACTGGGAGATGTTTCCCGCGGCCGGGGTCGAGCAGCGACTCTCCCATCTCTGCTACTGGGTGCTCGAACTGGAGCGCGCCGGTGAGGATTACGGCCTGCGCATCCCCGGGGTCAGTATCCCGCCGGGTCGCGGCGATGCGCACCGCGACAGGGTGCTCAGCGCGCTGGCGCTGTTCGGCCTGGGCGACGTACAGGCAGGTGCGCGGTGAAGCAGGCGGACCAGATACCGCGCAACGCGCTGGTGTGGATTATCGCCAGCCTGTTCACGCTGGTGGCGCCGCACCTCGAGCGGGTCCCGGTGTGGGTGCTGCTGACCTATGTCATCGCAGCCCTCTGGCGCATACAGGTTTACCGCGGCCTCTGGTCCTTCCCCCGCTGGCCGGTCAAGCTGGCGCTGATCTTCGCCGCCGTGGGCGGCATCGGGTTCTCCTTTCGCCAGGTCATCGGGCTGGAGCCAATGGTGGCCCTGTTGCTCACCGCCTTCGCGCTCAAGTTGCTGGAACTGGCCCGGCGCAAGGACGCCTACGTGCTGCTGTTCCTCGGCTATTTCATCGTGCTGACCGAGTTCCTGTTCAGCCAGGATCTGCTGATGGTCATTCTCTGCCTGGCCAACGTCGTCATCGTGACCACCGCACTGGTGGCGCTGCATCGCCCGGGCGAGGAAAAGTTTTCCGCCCGGCCGCTGCGCAAGGCCGGGGCGATGGTGCTGCAGTCGCTGCCGCTGATGCTGGTGCTGTTCTTCATCTTCCCGCGCATCGGCCCGCTGTGGACGGTGCCGATGAAAGGCCCTTCCGGTATCACCGGTATGTCCGACACCATGAGCCCGGGGGATGTCTCCCGGCTCAGCCAGTCGGGCGCGGTGGCCTTCCGGGTTGCCTTCGAAGGCGACATCCCGCCGCGCTCGCAGCTCTACTGGCGCGGTGTGGTGATGAGCCACCTGGAACGGGGCACCTGGCGCGCGCTCACCTGGTACGAACTCCCCGCGGACCAGCGCCGCGAGCCGAAGCCCCAGCTGCGCGGCGAGCCGCTGCGCTACTCGGTGATCATGACCCCGACCCAGCAGCGCTGGGTCTACGGCCTGCGCTACGCCGACAGCCCCGACAGCGGCATCATGAACGCGCCGGACTTCCGCCTGTTCCGTTTTCTCGCCATCGAGGACGATTTCTACTACCGGGCGCAATCCTGGCCGCAGGCACTGCTCGAGCCCGAACTCAGCGACTGGCGCCGCCGCACCGAGCTCGCCTTACCGGCGGACAACCCGCGCACCCGGGCGCTTGGCGAACAACTGGCCCGTGACACAGCGGACCCACGCGAAATTGTCGACGCCGGTCTGGCGCTGTTCGCCCGGGAGGATTTCTACTACACCCTGCAGCCGCCGCTGCTGCCGCAACAGGACGCCATGGACGCCTTCCTGTTCGAGTCCCGTCGCGGTTTCTGCGAGCACTATGCTTCGGCCTTCGTCATCCTGATGCGCGCCGCGGGCCTCCCGGCACGGGTAGTCGCGGGCTACCAGGGCGGGGAGATCAACCCGGTCAACCGCACGGTGGTGGTGCGCCAGTTCGACGCCCATGCCTGGGCCGAGGTCTGGCTGCCGGGCGAGGGCTGGGTGCGGGTCGACCCGACATCCGCGGTGGCGCCGATGCGGGTGGAGCTGGGCCTGGAGGAGGCCGTCGCGGAGGAGGGCACCTTCCTCGCCGAGGAGCCGCTGTCGCTGTTGCGCTATCGCGGCATCCCGCTGGTCAACTACATCCGCCTGCGCTACGACGCCCTGACCTACCAGTGGCAGAGCTGGATTGCCGGCTTCAATGCCGAGCGCCAGCTCGACCTGCTCAACCGATTCTTCGGCGATGTCAGTCCCGCGCGTATCGGCGGGCTCGTCCTCGCCGGCATGGGGCTGGCACTGCTGCCGGCGGGCGTGATGTTGTTACTGCGCCAGCGCCGCAACCCGTTGCGCCGCCACGACAGGCTCTACCTGCAGTTCTGCGAGCGCCTCGCCCGGATGGGTGTCGAACGCCAGCCCGGTGAGACACCGCGGGCCTTCGCAGCGCGGGCGGCGCAGGCGGTGCCGCGGCTGGCAGCGGCGATCGCCGGGGTGACCGAGAGCTACGAACGCCTCGCCTACACACCCGGCGGGGCAGCTGACAGCGAGGACCTGGCCCTGGCCCTGAAGTCAGTGCGCTAGGGAGGTTTGGACTCCACCCGCCTGAAAAGGCAACATGTATGCCTGCACAGCATGGTGGTCGCCAGTCGCGCGTATTATCGTGTCTGCTGTCAGGAGCGTGCCCCGCGGGGCCGCAACAATAAATGCGATTTGCAGGAGTAAGCATGCCGGATATCCAGTGGACCACAGAACTGGTCGCGCTCGCCGCAGGGGCCGGCGCGCTGCTGGCTGTGCTGGGCTTTGTGCTGGCGATGATCCTGCAGGGCCGCAGGCTGGCCGCGCTCAGGGAGCAGTTGGCCCAGGTCCGGCGGGAGCTGGAGCAGGCCGTGCACAACGGCCAGCAGTTGCAGCTGGAGATCAGGCAGCTGGGCGAGGAGAACCACGCCAGGGCTGTCGAGGAGAGCACCCTGCGCGCCCAACTGGGCAATGCCCGGGATACCGAGCAGCGCCTGAACAACGAATTGAACGAGCGCAAGGAGGCGCTGGCCGCCCAGGGCAAGCTGCTGGAAGATGTCCGCCAGCAGGGCCATGGCACGGAGAAGCAGCTGGAGGCGGCGCAGGTCGAGCTGCGGTCGAGCGCCGAACGTCTCGAGGATCGGCGCAAGCAACTGGCTGAAATGAAGCAGAATCTGGAAGACCAGCTCGCGGCCTACAAGCAGTTGCAGGAGCGCCACCACTCACTGGATAACGAACACACCGAGCTGAAAACGACTCTGCAACGCAAGGAAGAGCACTTCAGGGAGCAGATGCAACAGCTCGCCGATTCCCGCCAGTCGCTGACCAAGGAGTTCGAAAACCTCGCCAACAAGATCTTCGAGGAGAAGGGCAAGACCTTCACCCATACCAGCCAGGCCAGCATCGACACTATGCTCAAGCCCTTCCGCGAGCAGATCGAGGGCTTCCAGAAGCGGGTCAACGAGGTCCACGACGCCTCGCTCAAGGGCAATTCCAGCCTCAACGCGGAAATTCGCAAGGTGCTGGAGATAGGCCTGCAGATGAGCGCCGAGGCCAACAACCTCACCTCCGCCCTCAAGGGCGACTCGCAGCAGCGCGGCGCCTGGGGCGAGGCCCAGCTGCGCCGTACGCTGGAAATGAGCGGGCTGATGGAGGACGCCCACTACGAGGTGCAGAGCTCCTTCCGCGACAAGGAGGGCCGGCAGAAGCAGACCGACTACCTGGTCAAGCTGCCCGACGGCAAGCACATCATCATCGACAGCAAGGTGACCCTCAACGCCTACGACCGCGCGGTCGGCGCCGAGACCCCGGAGGAATACCAGCTGGCGATGCTCGAACACGACAAGGCGGTGCGCAAGCATATCGACGACCTGTCCGCCAAGGACTACACCAACCTGGTCGGCATGCGCAGCCCCAGCTTCGTGCTCATGTTCATGCCCATCGAGCCGGCCTACATCGAGGCCCTGAAGCACAACAAGGACCTGTTCGAGTACGGCTACAAGAAGGGCATCGTGCTGGTCTCCCACACCACGCTGATTCCCATCCTGCGCACGGTCTCCAATCTCTGGATGATGGAGCGCAGCAATGCGGAGGCGCGGGAAATCAGTGAAAAGGCCGGCGATATCTTCAACCAGGTACGGGTGGTGGCGGAACGGCTGAAAAGCCTCGGCGGTTCTCTGAGCACTGCCAGTAAGCAGTACGACAGCACCTTGACCGCATTGGCAGGACAACAGGGGCTCTATGGCAAGGTAGATCGCTTCAGCCAGCTCTCGGCCAAGGTCAGCAAGAGCCTGCCGCCGCTCGAGCCAATTCACGCGGATTTCGAGACGGAGCGCCTGGCCTTGATCGTGGAACCGATCGAGGAGGAGCAGGAGGAGCCTGATGTCGCCAGGCTGGAAGTCGACCTGTCCGTGCAGGGCGCAGATGGCCCGGTAGATGCGGAGCCCTCGGCTGAGTCCGCCGAGGAGTCGGAAACCGCCGAGAATAGTTGAACGGAAGGAACGATGGAGCTGGAATTGCAGCGGACTACACCCACTCTACGGAGGGAACCGCACTCGCCATGATCCGCGACGCCGTCTCCACCGACGCTGGCGCCATCGCCAGCATCTACAACCACTACATCCACAATACCGTCGCCACTTTCGAGGAAGACGAACTCTCCACGGCACAGATGGCCGCGCGCATGCAGTCGGTGCAGGGCGCCGGCTACCCCTGGCTGGTGGCCGAGCGGGACGGCGTAATCGTCGGTTACGCCTACGCCAGCCGCTGGCGCGAGCGGGTGGCCTATCGCTACTCGGCGGAGAGCACGGTCTACCTTGCGCCTGACACTACCGGCGCGGGTCTCGGTACCCTTCTGTACACCGAGCTGTTCGAACGCCTGAAAAGCATGGGTGCGCACGCGGTAATGGGTGGCATTACCCTGCCCAACCCAGCCAGTGTCGCCCTGCACGAGAAGCTGGGGATGCGCAAAGTCGCTGAATTTTCCGAGGTGGGCTACAAGCAGGGCCAGTGGCTCGATGTCGGCTACTGGCAACGCATCTTCTGACTATTCCATTTTTTTCAAGGTTATATTTCACAGCTTCCGCCAGGAACTCCACTCTCACCGAGCCTTCAAAGCCTCCTACAACACCACGCTATGGAGGCAAGCACCATGAGAATGAAACCCGTAACCCTGATTGGCGCAATGGCGGTGCCAGCGCTGCTGGTGGCCTGCGGAGGCGGCGGCGGTAGCAGTTCACCGAAGCCGACCACCGGTGAACTCAGCGTCAGTGTCACCGACGCCCCGGTCGACAGCGCCCAGCGGGTACTGGTGCAATTCACCGGTGTCGTGCTCAAGCCCGCCGGCGGCGGTGAAATCTCCCTGCCCCTCGACGGCGACAGCCAGACCTGCGGCGAACTGCTGGATGCGATCCCGCCCACCGCCACCGCTGAAGGTGAAGCCACGGTACGCTGCATCGACCTGCTGGAACTGCAGGGTACCGAGAGCGCCACCCTGCTCGACGGCGTGGAACTGGAGGCCGGCGAGTACACCTGGCTGCGCCTCGACGTCGATGCCGAGCGCGGAGAGATGGATTCCATCATCATGCTCGACGATGGCACCATCGAATCGCTGTATGTACCCAGCGGCAGCCAGAGCGGGCTGAAACTCAACACCGGCTACACCATCCTCGCCGGTGGCAGCCACGATTTCATCATCGACTTCGACTTGCGCAAATCCCTCAACGACCCCCAGGGTTTCCCGGACTACCAGCTGAAACCCTCGCTGCGCCTGATCGATTTCGCCGAGAGCGGCAACATTACCGGTACCGTCGCCGCCTCCCTGCTGACTGCAGATCACTGCACCGCCGACGCCTATGCGGTCTACGTCTACCCGGGCGGTATTGGCACGGTGATCGGCGACGAGGGCTCCGCCAACCCGCCGCTGACCAGCGCCAGTGTGAACCTCGAGGGCAGCCAGTGGCGTTACACCGCGGGCTTCCTGCCGCCGGGTGAGTACACCGTGGCCTTCACCTGTGAAGCGGCCAACGACACCGAAATCGCTGACGAGCCGATCATCTTCATCGTCGCCGACCCGGTGAGCGTAGTCGCCGACGAGGACAGCGTGGTGGATTTCATGCCCTGAGCTGGAGTCGCGACCTGGACAGAAAAAAGCGGGAACCTGGTTCCCGCTTTTTTTATGGCCCGGACGACCGCGTACAGATGCTAGGACACCGCCGGCGGGGCATCGTCCACGGCCCGGATCAGCCGCTCGACGATTTCCCGCGCCTCGGCGTGGCCCGCATCGATATCGAACGGTTCCTCGGTGGCGAGGCTGCGGGAGAGGGCGTTGAGAAACATCGACAGCATTGCCGGCGACAGGGTGAAATCCGGCAAATCGCGCTGCTGGAAAACGCGCTCGAGTATAGCCACCTGCTCGCGACGGAACTCACTGCTGAAGCGGGCGATTTCCCGGTGAATGGCCGGCTTGTGGTTGGCCAGGGCCTGGAATTCGGTGAGCAGCGCGCCGCGGGACTCGCACATCATCTCCCACAGTGCGCGCACCGGGGTCGCCGACTGCAGCACAGCCCGCTGTCGCTCGACCAGGCCCGCCACGAAGTGCTGGTACAGGGCGAGATAGAGATCGTCCATGCTCCTGAAATAGTAGTGGACCAGCTGCGGCTTCAGGCCGGCTTCCGCGGCTACCCTGCGAGAGGTCATGGCGGCATAGCCCGACTCCAGCATCAGCTTGCCCGCGGCCTCAATAAGCTTGTCTCGCGCGGATACTTTCGGTGGCTTATCGGATTTGCTCATGGCGAACGCGACAACATCTGCGATTTGAGTATTGAAGGCGCAGCCACCGGGAGCCGGTGGCTGCGACAGGGCCTGTGTATCAGAGCTTCAGGCTGAAGCGCAACCACAACTCCTGGCCGCGCTCGGCCACGCAGCCCAGTTCGTCGGAGCCCGCCGGTCCCTGTACCGGCCCGCCGGAAATCGTGCCGCCGAAGATGGTGCCGTTCTGGGTGTTGGAGTTGGAGCACACGCCAGCGGTGATTTCATCCTCGAGGTTTTTGCCGATGAGGGCGATTTCCCACTTGTCGTCGACACCGCGCAGCGTCACGTTGGCGCTGGTCTTGGTGTAGCTGTCCTGGGTGTACTCCGGCAGCTCGACCAGGTTGGTGAAGTAGTCGTCGCTGTAGCGGGTGCTGGCGCCGAAGCCGATGGTCATGCCGTTATCCAGCGGGATCTCGTAGTCGAAGCCGACATTGCCGGTCCACTCTGGCGCCCGCAGCAGGGGTTCGCCGCTCAGGTCCTGGGCAGTGTACAGGCCGGTATCCGGGTTGAGGATCTGGTTGCAGCCCTGGCTGATGGTCTGGCCGTTGCCGCACTGGGCGTTGTCGAACTTGTCGAACTCCGACTGGTTGTAGTTGACCGCGGCGAACAGGGTCAGGTTGGGCAGGCCGGCGGGGTTGTAGGTCAGGTCCATGTCCACGCCTTCCACTGTCGCCGAGGCGGCGTTGATGGTACGCAGCAGAATGGCCCCGCTATCGGAAAGCTCGTTGGCGCCGACCTGCAGGTCCTTGTAGTCATAGGAGTACAGCGCGGCGTTGAAGGCGAGGGTGCCGTCAAGCAACAGCGCTTTCATGCCGATTTCACCGCCCTTGGCTTCCTCGTCGTCGAAGGCGGACAGGGTGGCGCTGGTTGGTGAAATCACGGTGTTGAAAGAGCCGGACTTGAAGCCCTGGCGGTAGGCAGCGAAGAAGGTCAGGGTTTCGCTGGGCGTCCAGGTGATCGTGGCCTCCGGCGAGACGTCGTCCGCGTCCAGTTCCGGGTCTGCCAGCGGAATCTCGACGCCGCCCTGCAGGTTGTCCCAGAAGCGGTGCTCGCGTTCCTCGTCGGTCCAGCGCGCGCCGACGGCGAGCTCGAGGCTGTCGCTGAGTTGCCAGAGTACCTGGCCGAAGGCCGACATCGATTCGATGTCGATGATGTGCAGGCCCGACTGCAGTAGCGGCGGCAGGCCGAAGGCGGTGTTCGCCCGCAGGCGGTTGCGCACTTTCTGTTCGGCGTCCTGGTAGAAAGCGCCGACCATGAAGTTCAGCGCGCCATCGTAGTTCGAGGTCAGGCGCAATTCCTGGGTGAACTGGGTGCTGTCGAAGATGAAGTCAGCCGCGATGGTCGGGTTGCTGCTGCCGCTGCCACGGATGAGGTTTTTCTGGTTGAGGTCGTAGTAGCCGGTGACCGAGGTCAGCGTGAGTTCAGGGTTGAAGTTGAAATTCTGCTCCCAGGTGCCGAAGGTCTGCTTCGAATCGACGAAGGGAACGCCGTTGTTGCTGACCCCGGGCCAGAAGGCGGGGTCGAAGTCGGCGAGCTGGGTCTTGTCGTCGAGTTTGCAGTCGGCGTCGCCGATGAAGGGAATGCCCACGCCTTCCACCGGGCCGGTGCCGTCGGGGCAGAGCACCAACTGGCCGTCGCCGCCGCTGCCATCCATGCGCGCGGTGGCGAGGTTGAATTTCACCCGGGTGTCGTACCAGTCGACCGGGTTGGCCTTGTAGGTGGCCCGGAACATGAGGCTGTCGCTGGGAGCGAAGTCGCGGTATTTGGGGCTTGCGTTGCCGAGGCCGGGGATAGGTTCACCGGTGTTCCTGAAGTAACCGTCCATCTCCGAGTAGCTCATGCCCATGCGCACGCCGGACCAGTCGTTGATCGGCCCGGAGAGGATCAGGTCGCCGGTGTACTGCTCCGCTTCCGTCTCGTAGCCACCGCGGACAATCAGTTCCGGCTCGTCCCCGGGGTCGTTGGAGCGCAGGGAGATCACCCCGGCAGTGCTGTTCTTGCCGTAGAACAGTGCCTGTGGACCCTTGAGCACCTCCACCTGGGCGACGTCGAACATCCCGATGGCATAGGCGTAGCCCTGGGTCAGCGACAGTCCGTCGAGGTTCAGCGATACCGACTGGTCGACGGTAGCGGTCTGTGAGGTGGGGCCGACGCCGCGCAGGGAGGTCTGGATACCGACCGTGCCCACTGACTCGCCCATCACAAAGCCCGGCACGCGCTCGGCCACCGCGTACATGTCGTGCACCTGGTAGCGCTCCATGGCGTTGCCGGTGAGGACCGAGGCGACTACGGGTACCCGGAGCAGGGATTCTTCCCGCTTGCGGGCGGTGACGACCACTTCCTCGAGTACCTGTGCCAAGCTGACGGCGGGTTCGAGTGCGAGGGCGGCGCCCAGCGCGGTAAACAGGATTTTTCTTTTCATAATGATTCCCTTGTTACGGTGTGGTGTGCGAGGTGTTTTCCGCGAGCGGCGGAAACCGGTTTTTCTAGTCCTTGTTCCAGGCTTTTTTACTCAGGCCAGTGTGGTCGATGGTCTCCGCGTCCAGCGCCGGCATATTCGGCGGCGGGCCGAAATCGGGGTTCGGGTAGAGCGGGCCGACAATGTCCGCCGGGCCGAGATAATGGGTCTGGAACAGGCGCCAGTTGAAACGCAGCAGTCCCTCTTCCTCGATAAAGCGCTCGTAGTAGATGCCGATGGTGCAGCCCGGACGGCCGTCGGCGAAGATGTTGTTCTCGGTGACGTAGGTGCGCGAACTGATGCCGTCCTCGCCGATGTTCACGATCGGGGTGCGGAAGGTCATCAGCACCCGCTCGAAGTTGGGCAGCAGGCGGCGCAGGTTCTCGACGATTTCCTCCCGCCCGTTCTGGACTCTGCCACCGATACGCCACTGCGCGTTTTCGCTGAAGCAATTGCCGAAAGCCTGCAGGTCCTTGCGCCAGACCGCGTCCGCATAGCGGGCGTGCAGCTGGCGAATGGCGCATTCGACGTCACTGAGTGTTTGCATGCTGGTTTCCTCGCTTGCCCGGCCCGAGTTGGGCCGGGTCGAAGGCGCGCGGGGCTGGGTGCTGCGCTGGCATTATTGTTATGTCCTGACGTCCGGCTGGGCTGCACGAAGTCTGAGCGGTTGCTCAGGAAATTACGCAGCGGGCCGGTGCTTGTCAAGTCAACGAAGCGGGCGTGGCGGCGACTCGACTTGACACCCCTGCATCCCCGGCGTAGATTCCTGAGCGATCGCTCAGAAATACGCCGGGCCAATAAATCCACGCCCACGTGGAGATAACTAACGCCCGATGCACGGATACCAGGGCAGCCGGGCCTGCAGGAGCTTGCCATGACAGCATTCGACACTCTCATTCGCGGCGGCCGCATCGTCGACGGCACCGGTTGCCCCGCCTACTACGCCGACATCGGTATTCGCGACGGGCGCATTGCCGCGATTGGTGATCTCGCCGACGCGAGCGCCACAAGCGTCATCGATGCGCACGGCAGAACCGTTGCCCCCGGCCACGTGGCCCAGCACGCCCACTACGATGTCGCCCTGTTCTGGGACCCCTACCTGTCCAACTCCGGGGAGAACGGCGTGACCACGGTGGTCAACGCCAACTGCGGTTTCGGCGTGGCGCCGGCCAGGCCGGCCGACCGCGAACGCACCATGCAGATGCTGGAGACCACGGAGCAGATCCCGGTGGCCCACCAGCGCAGCGCGCTGCCCTGGGACTGGGAGAGCTTCCCCGATTACCTGCAGCGCATCCGGGTGCTGGAAAAGGGTGTGAACATCCTCAGCTACCTGCCGCTGAACCCCCTGCTGATCTACGTGATGGGCGTGGACGCGGCCAAGAGTCGCAGCCCCAGTGCCGAAGAAATGACCCAGATCCACCGCCTGATCAACGAGGCCATGGACGCGGGAGCCATCGGTATCTCCATGTCCTCCATGGGCGCCGACGGCAACACCCACCTCGATAGCGACGGCACGCCCATGCCCACCGACGTGCTCGCCCACGACGCCATCATCGCTATCTGCCGGGCCCTGGTGGAGCGCGGCGAGGGTGTTATCCAGCTGCTCTCGCACCTGGTGATCTACGGCGACCGCGGCCTCACCGAACGCGTGCTGGAGTTATGCAAGGGCAGCGGCGTGACCGTGGTCCACAACGCCTTCATCACCTCCGACCTGATGCCGGAGATGATCGACCGCGACCTCGGCTGGCTCGACGGCCTGCGCGCGCAGGGTCATGACGTCACCGCGAACTGCTTCCTGCACCGGGGCTGGATCGAAGCCGGGATGAGCCAGCTCGACGTGGCCTGCGGCATGCTCAGCTCGGTGCGCAGGATTATCGCCTGCAAGAGCGACGAGCAGCGGCTGCAACTCATCAGTGATCCCGAATTCGTTGCGGCCTTTGCCGCAGAGTACGCGGAAAAAGGCTCCACCAACGGTGCCAACAGCCTCGAGGGGCAGCTGGTGATCGGCGTCGGCGACGCGCCGGAGCTGCAGGGCTACCTCGATCGCAGCATTGCCGATATCGCCCGGGAGCTTGAGCTGGGCACGGTGGAAACCATGCTCGACCTCGCCCGGCGCTCGGCGCTGGCCCTGCAGCTGCGCTCGCCGGAAGTGGCCTCGCAGGACCCGCGCCAGGCCGCGCGCATGCTGGCGCACACGGCGACGGTGGTCGGGGGCTCCGACGGCGGCGCGCACACCAAGTCCTTCGGCATGGGGCATGTGCCCACCGACCTGCTGATCTGGCTGTGCCGCGAGGAAAAACTGCTGTCCCAGGAAGACATGCACTTCCACCTCGCCCTGAAGCCCGCCCGCGCGGTGCAGCTGCGCGATCGCGGCGCGCTGCTGCCCGGCTACTGGGCGGATGTGCTGGTCTACGACATCGACGAACTCTACTTCGATACCCGCCGCTACGAGATCGTCCACGACATGCCCGGCGGCGACTGGCGGCGCAAGGGCAGGGCGGGCGGCTACGAGGCTATCCTGGTCAACGGCGAAGTCACCCACCGCCGCGACGTGCCCACCGGCAACACCCCGGGGCTGCTGGCCAGTGCGGGTGTCGCGCGCCGGCCGAAGTTCGCCGCCGTCCCGTAAGCCGCACAGGAGTTCCAGGCCATGACGCTCGCCACCCAGGGTGAATTTTATTTCGACCCGTTTTCACCGGAGGTTATCGCCAATCCCGATGCCTGGTACCGGGAGCTGCGCGACAATCACCCGGTCTACTACAACCCGGATTACGACACCTTTTTCTTCTCCCGTTTCGAGGATGTGTGGGAGGTGTTGCGGATCGGCAAGAACGCCCTGCTCGCCACGGAAACCAATCTCCCCACCTCCGATTACCTGCGCGCCAGGCACAACAGCGCGGCGCCGCCGCTGGCGTCCACCAACCCCATGGCGCCGGGGCCGCAGCTGCACTCGCCCTACTACGAGGAGATGCACCAGCTGCACATCGGCCCGCTGCGGCCGCGGGCGGTGGCGCAATTGCAACAGTTCGTGCGCCAGCTGGCGCGGGAGCAACTCGACGAGCTGCTGCCCCGGGGCGAGTTCGACCTGACCTCGGAGTACACCGCCATCGTGCCGGCGCGGGTGATCTGTCATTTATTCGGCCTGCCGCTCAGCGTCGCCGACGAGGTGATCGCCAGCGTCAACAACATCGGCCGCTTCAAGTCCGGCCGGACCGGGATCGACCTGACCAGCTTTTTCACCGAGCTGCAGAAATACATCGTGCCGGCGATCCAGGCGCGCCGCGAAGCCGGGGCGGATGGCAGCAACGCGATGGTGGACGGCCTGATCAACTACCGCCAGGCGCCGGATGAGCGCGCCCTGAGCGACGCGGAAATCGCTGACCAGCTGGTCTGCGCCATGGTCGGCGGCATGGAATCGGTGCCCAAGGTCACCGGCGGCGGCATTCTCGAGTTGTGGCGGCACCCGGAGCAGATGGCGGCGCTGCGGGCCGATCTGGAGGGCAATCTGCCGATTGCGGCCCAGGAGATGATCCGCTTCTGCGCCCCGGCCCAGTACACCTTCCGCACCGCGCACCGGGATGTCGTCGTCGCCGGGCAGAGGATCCACGCCGGCCAGCGGGTCGCGAGCATGCTCTACTCGGCGGCGCGGGATGAGCGCGAATTCGAGCAACCCGACACCTTTATCTGGAACCGCACCATCCCGCGGGTGATATCCTTCGGCGCCGGGCAGCACCACTGCATCGGCAAGTACCTGGCGATCATGGAGGTACAGGTCCTGGTGCATGAATTTCTCTCCCGGGTGGCGGAGTTCGACATCGACCTGTCCGGGGCGGGGGGCAACCTCGGCTACTTCCAGCGCGGCTGGATCAGCCTGCCGGTACGCGTCTCGCGCCTGCGCGAGTAGCACGGCTGGCGGCCACTTCAGTTCCAGATTGAGCTCAGCAGGGCGAGGAACACCAGCGCGCCAAACACCAGCAGGGTGAGGAAGCCCAGCAGGAATATGGTCGGCGAGTAGGGGAAGACCAGGCCGAGGCCGCTGAGCAACGAGAGCAGCTGTAGCCCGCCCGCGACGAGCAGCACCGGGACGGAAATCCAGGGGAAGCGCAGGCTGAACCCGCGGCTGCGGGCGAGCAATGCCCAGTGCGCGAGCAGGCCGATGCACAGGGCGCTGAAGATCACCATGGGCAGGCCCCAGACCAGCGCTGGTGCGGTACTTATCCCGGTCAGGGCATAGGGCAGCAGGGCGCAGATGATCATTCCGAAGGACATCACGATGAGCAGCACGATGCGCGCCTTCTGGTCCTCCCGCCAGGGCTCCCCGCTGTGCTGGACAAATGCGGCGACGAGACCGGAGAAACCGGCCAGCCCGATACCGATTTCGGCGAAGGCGGCAAGCGCGTCTTCCGGCACCATTGCGTTTCTCCTGCAGGGGCGGTCGAAGCAAGCAGTATAAGAGACAAATGGCGGCTTGGCCGCCGGTCGGGGTGCTCCCGGCGGTCTGTTGAGGCGGGAGTTACTGCAGGCTCTGTGCAGCGGGCGTTTCACCCGCCGCACCGTCGAGCTGCGATACCGCTGCCGCGACGGGCGGGTGGAAGTACAGCGAGTAGAGCACCCGGTCGAGCACTGACTGCCCGTTCCACGCCGGATCATTGTTGACCATTGCCACCACCGCCCAGGTAGTGTTGTTGCTGTCGCGGGTAAAGCCGGCGATGGAGCGCACGTGTTCCAGGTAACCGGTCTTGATCCTGCCGCGGCCCTCGAGGCCGGTATTCTGCAGGCGTTTGCGCATGGTGCCGTCCATGGCGATGATCGGCATCGAGGACATCAGGTCCGCCGCGAAGGGGCTGTCCCAGGCGTGCTGCAGCAGGGCGACACCCTGCTCGGCGCTCATGCGGCCGTCGCGGGTCAGGCCGGAGCCGTTCTCGAGTACCAGGCCGGTAGTGTCGATACCCTTGGCGTGCATCCAGGCCAGTATCTCGCGCACGCCGGTGGCGCGGTCATCCTGCTCCTCCCCGGCGCGCTTCTCCGCACCGATCGACAGCAGCAGCTGGCGGGCCATCACGTTGCTGCTCCACTTGTTGATATCGCGCACCATGGTGACCAGGTCCGGCGAGGTAGAGCGCAACAACAGGCGCGCCTTGTCCGGGGTAAGCGCCAGGCGGTCCTTGCCCTGGATGGCGATGCCGAGTTCGCCGAGCACGCCGCGCACCAGGGCGGCGGAGAACTGTTCAGGGGGCAGCAGCGAGAGATAGGCGCTGACCCGGCAGCCGCTGGGCAGGTTGCCGCGGATGGTCAGGGTGACCTTGCCCTCGGGCTGGAACTGCGGTTGCCAGCTGAAATCGTCACGCCCCGGGCAGGAGCCGGGGGGCGCCACCTTCACCTGGTTGTCGATGCTGACCTGGGGCAGGGCGGGAAAGGCCCAGGCCTCGATGCCGCGCTGGTCCGCCAGCAGGTGGAACTGCTGCAGGTTGAAGTTGCTCAGGTAGGCCGAGGGCTCGACCAGGAAGGGGGCGTAGGGATTGTCGCCGTTGTCCTCGAAGCGCGGCTGCTGCCCGCCGAGGCGGAAGTGGCTGCCGTCCAGCACGAGGTCGCCGTCGATGCTGCGGATGCCCATGCCGCGCAGCTCGCTGAGCAATGCCCACAGCCGCTCGATGGAGAGTTTCGGGTCGCCGCCGAAGCGCAGGTAGAGATCGCCCCTGAGGGTGTCGCCTTCGATCTGCCCGTCACTGAGGAAGTCGGTGTCCCAGCTATAACCCGGGCCGAGCAGTTCCAGCGCCGCGTAGGTGGTCACCACTTTCATGATGGAGCCGGGGCTCATCAGTGCCGCGGCGTTGATGTACTGGGGTGTACCGGGACCGTCCAGGGGCACCGCGGCGACGCTCAGGGCCTGCGGGTTCTCCAGGGACTTGTTGGCGTAGTCGAGGATGTCGTCCGACCAGTCGCCGGCTATCACCGCCGGGGCAGCGGCGAGCAGCGCGAGCAAACCGGCCGCGCGGAGGGCTCCGGCAATGCCGATGGGGCGTCGTTTGGCGTACATGCGCACAACACTCGCGATGACGGGGTACTGCGGCTAACGATAGCAGGACGCCGGGTGCGATGCACCGGGATATTTTGCCCTTGCGCCCGGTTCGGGGGTCGTTGCCGGGTGCGCGCAGGCGCTAAGATGGCAGCAGCGAACTGGCTTGCGCCGGGCAATTATCCGGGGGATTGGATGTACCGAAGTATCCACAGGCTCGACTCACTGGCCCTGTTACTGTCACTGGCCCTGGCGGGCCCGGCCGCGCTGGCGGCGCCGCGTATCGAGCAGGGCATCCAGTTTGGCGACCCCGGCGGCGATCGTATCGTCGTCTGGAGCCGCAGCAGCGAAGCCTCGCGGATGCTGGTCGAGTACGCCTACAGCAGCGAATTTTCCGACCCGGCAAGCCTCCCCGGGCCCCTGGTCACGGCCGGGACAGATTACACCGGCAAGGTCGAGATCGCTGGCCTGGCACCGGGTCGCGATGTTTTCGTCAAGGTCTGGTTCGAGGGGCTTGGCGATAAGCCGGAACGCAGTGAACAGGTGACTGGCCGTTTCCACACGGTGGGGGAGGGGGAGCGTATCCGCTTCGTCTGGGGCGGCGATAACGCGGGCCAGGGCTGGGGTATCAACCCGGCCTTCGGCGGCATGAAAATCTTCGAGAGCATGCGCCGGGTACAACCGCAGTTCTTCATCCACAGTGGCGACAACATATATGCCGACGCCCCGATACCGCCGAGCGCCGTGGCCGGCAACGGGGAAGTCTGGAACAACATCGTCACGCCCGAGGTGAGCAAGGTCGCCGAGACCCTCGATGAATTTCGCGGCCGCTACCGCTACAACCTGCTCGACCACAACGTGCGCCGCTTCCACGCCGAGGTGCCGGTCATTGCCCAGTGGGACGACCACGAGGTGGTCAACAACTGGTCCGACGCCAAGAGCCTGGAGTCCGACCCGCGCTATGTCGAGAAAAGCGTGCCCCGGCTCATTGCCCATGCAACCCGGGCCTTTTTCGAATACGCGCCGCTGCGCGAGCGCGGCGCAGGGGAAGCGCAGCGCATCTACCGCAAGCTCGCCTTCGGCAGCCTGCTGGATGTATTCGTGCTGGATATGCGCAGCTACCGCGGCCCCAACACCCACAACACCCAGCCGGTGGAGGGGCCGGAGACCGCCTTCCTCGGCGATGAACAGGTCGACTGGCTGCTGGCTGCGATGGAAGCGTCGCCGGCGCTGTGGAAGGTGATCGCCGCGGACATGCCGATCGGCCTCAATATCGACGACGACTTCGGCCACCACCCGCCGCGGCGCTGGGAGGGTATCACCAACGGCAATGACGGCCCGGCGGCTGGCCGCGAACTGGAGATCGCCCGCTTGTTGCGCGGCATCAAGCAGCGGCAGCTGCACAACGTCGTCTGGTTGACGGCGGACGTGCACTATGCGGCGGCGCATGTCTACACGCCCGAAAATGCATCGATGCAGGACTTCCTGCCCTTCTGGGAATTCGTCGCCGGCCCCCTGAACGCGGGGTCCTTCGGCCCGAAAACCAGGGACCTCACCTTCGGCATCGCGGCGGACTTTGAAATGGCGCCGGGTACCGAGGGCCTGCCCCAGGGCAGTTCACCCTATGCCGGCCTGCAGTTCTTCGGCGAGGTGAACATCGATGCGGGCAGTGGGACCATGACCGTCAGCCTCAAGGATATCGACGGTACGAGCGTCTACAGCCGGGCGCTGGAGCCCGCCAGAGTAAAGTAGTATCGGCCAGCTTTGAGTTGACGGCCGAATCTCGCCTGCTGATACTCGAGCTGTGGCCACGCTACCCGGTCGTGAGAGCGGACAGCCCGGCAGCCAGAGGAGATAACCACAATGCACTCCAACAATTTTATTCTGCGACTGATCATTGTCCTCGGCCTGCTGGTCGCCAGCCTGTCCGTTGCAGCGCAGCCATCCGTCACTCTCAACCCTGTAGCAGCCATAAATGAAGGCGACCAGGCAAACCTCATTGGATCATTCACCGAGCCCAACCTTGCCCTGACCCACGCCGTCGAGATCAACTGGGGCGACCCCCTGAGTACCGGGGGTAACAACTCAAATTTCGCGCTGCCGGCAAGCAGTGTGCTCAGCGTCGGTGATACCTTCAACTCATCGACGGACGCGGCGGTGCTTTCCATTACCGCGGTCAATGCCGGCACCGGGGAGATTGGTTTCAGCGTGCCGCAACAGTACCTGGACGACAATCCCAGCGGCACGCCGTCGGATAACTACCAGATTACGGTGACAGTCTCCGATCCCGCGGCAAACACCGCCCTCTCGATCCCGGTCACGGTCAACAACGTCGCTCCGAACCTGGGCTCGCTCGCGGTCCCGAGTCCGGTGGAAGAGGGGGTGGCCATGACCCTCAGCGGCGTGCTCGACGACCCGGGCACGCTCGATAACTTTCTCCTGAGCGTGGACTGGGGCGACGGCGGCGCGGTGGAAAACTTCAACTATCCTGCGGGCACAACCGGCATTGATCCCGGTCACAGCTATGCCAGCGTGGGGAATTACACCATCGTCCTGACCCTGGTCGATGACGACACGGGCCAGGCAAGCACGACTTTCCCGGTGAGTGTCGTCGCCCCGATACCACCGCCGCCTCCGCCGCCGCCGGCTCCCACGCCGCCGCCCGAGGCCGTGCCCGCACTTGGTTCCGCCGGCAGCGCCGCGCTGGCCCTGCTGATGGCCCTGGCAGCGCTGCTTGCCCTGGGTGCAACTCGCCGGGACATGTAGCTGGGACCCTGGCTGCAAGCGGGGGCTGGCCAGCCCGCATCCGCGGGATTGCGCAGGCGCCCGTCCTGCCCTTCCAAGATGAAAAAATTGTAATCAGGTCGCCCCCCGGAAAAGTGCCCGCCACTCCGCCGTTATCGCCGTCAACATACTGTTATTTATGGCTTTTTACGCCATTGCGTGACGCACTGCGCAGTATTGCAACGAGCTCCTATTATCATTTTTTTACACTGCTAGAAAAAGCTCACCCCATCATTCGTGTTGCAGGGCCACACCTCAAAAGGAGCAGATATGGAGATTGCAGACCTGGAAGTCCCCTACAAGGACTGTGCGAGAAAATATAACCTGGAAGACTTGTCGCTGTTCCAGGGCGTGGACTCGGACCTGATTATTCCTAGGTGGCGAACAGTCCGTTGAAGTGGTTCAAGGCCGGCAGCAGGGTGCTCAGCCCGGAAGTGAGAAACAACTCTTTGCTGATCATTCTCGACGGCAGGGCGAGTATCCACCTGAGTGCCAGCGATACTGGTGCGGTGGCCTACGTGGGGGCGGGAGAGTGTATCGGGGAAGTCTCGCTGTTTGACAGTAAAACCCCGTCTGCCGTTGTCGTCGCTGAAACTGATTTACACGTTCTGGTTATCAGTCACGAGACCCTCACTTACATGATTGAGTGGTCACATCAGTGTTGTATCTTCTGTCCAGGCGTCTGCGCTATTGCAATGAAGCCATCGGCAGCAGCCTGCTACTCAAGGAAGAACTGGCGGACCACGCCAAGCGCGACGTACTTACCGGGCTGTACAACGCCGATTGGGTCGAAAATTATTTCTCCCGCCTGAAAGTCAACGTCTCGATGGGAATGGAAATGCCCGTTCTGACCGTGTTTGTTCTCAACATCGATGTTTTTGATTCGTATAGCGATAACTATGGGCCCGCCGTGGCCGACCAGGTCCTGCGTCATGTCGCCGACACGCTGACTGGTGGCCTTCGCTCATCGGACAAGGTTGCCCGTTACGGGAACGACCGCTTTATCGTGATTCTTCCCGACACTCAGCGTGAAGGCGCGATGCTCACCGCCGAACGCCTGCGCGAAGCCGTCAAGAATAACCCGGTACGGCACGGTGCCATGAGCTACCCCGGCCCCACGATTTCCGTTGCTGTTGCAACCCTGCAGCCTGACGACGAGCTGCCGGGCCTGCTAAAGGTAGCGGACGAGACGCTCTACAAGGCGATGGAAGGCGGCGGAGACCGGGTCAAAACCCTGGAGCGTTAGGCGTTTGCGAGCGGTTGGTTACCTGCGATGCCAACGGCATGGCGCGGCTGATTTGAAAGGATACATTCGACTCCGCTACTGGCAGGAGGCGTCGCAAACAAGGTAACAGGCCGGCAGATACAGCAGGTGCCATGCCCGGTATCGGTTTCGCCCCCCGGCGGGCAAGCCAGGGGCTTTATCCGGTGTTACAGCTGATTGAAGCCTGTCCGGGAGTGCCGGGTCAGTTGTTCACCCCGGGCACGGGACTCTTCCTTTTAATCCGCGATTCGGCGACTATTCAAGCCAGACACCACGTTTTTTTGGTGAGCTTGTGTCCCTCGTTTCCGAACTTATGCGCCGCAACGTCTTCCGCACGGCAGGCCTCTACCTGGCCTGTGCCTGGCTGCTGGTGCAAGTCGCGGAAACGGTATTTCCACTCTTCGGTTTCAGCGATGCGCCGGCGCGTATCGTGGTCATTGTCCTCGCCATCGGCTTTTTCCCGGCAATCCTGCTGTCCTGGGTGTTCGGGCTCACGCCCGAAGGATTGCGCCGGGAGGACAGCATCGAACACTCCGACTCGGTCAGCCGCTACCAGGGCAAGTACTTCGATCGCCTGATCGTGGTCCTGCTGCTACTTGCGCTGTGCTACTTCGCTGTCGACAAGTTCGTGTTCACCCCGGCATTCGAGAGTTCGCAGCGCGAGGCGCACGCCCGGGAGCTGGCATCGGCACGGGATGCGGGCCGCAGCGAGGCCATCCGCGAGGTTTACGGGGACAAATCCATCGTCGTGCTGCCCTTCCTCAACCTGAGCAGCGATGCGCAGCAGGAGTACTTCTCCGACGGGATCACCGAGGAGGTTCTCAACCTGCTGGCCCAGTTGCCCGGCATCCGGGTGATTTCGCGCACCACCGCCTTCGCCTACAAGGGCAAGGACCTGCCGCTTTCGCGTATCGCCAGCGACCTCCAGGTGAGCTACGTGCTCGAGGGTTCGATCCGCAAGTCGGCCGAGCGCCTGCGCATAACCACCCAGCTGATCGACGCGCGCAGCGACAGCCATATCTGGTCGAGGACCTACGAGGCCGAACTCGGCGACATCTTCGCGATCCAGGACGATATTGCCGCGCAGACCGTCGCCCAGTTGAAACTGAGCCTGCTGAATGAGATGCCCAGCGTCTCGGTGACCGATCCCCAGGCCTACGCGCTGGCACTGCAGGCCCGCTTCGTCGGCCGCAGTATCACGCGGGAGAACCTGGAGCGGTCCAACAAGCTGTACCGGGAAGCCCTGCAGATCGATCCGCGCTACGCGCCGGCCTGGGTCGGGCTGGCGGTGAACTTCAGCAACCAGGCCACCAACAGCTTCCTGCCCTTTGAGGCCGGCTTCGCCGAGGCGAGAGCGGCGGCGCTGCAGGCCCTCGAGGTCGATCCGGCCAGTGCCGGCGCCTATGCCTACCTGGGCTGGGTCGCCATGTGGTTCGACCACGACTTGCCCGCCGCCGCCGCCTACTACGAAAGTGCCCTGGCACTCACCCCGACAGCCACCGGCGTGGTGGGTAATGCGGCACTGCTGCTGAAGGGCCTCGGGCGGCTGGAGGAGGCGCTGCGCCTCATCGAGTACCAGGCGGCCCGCGACCCCCTCGATCCCACCGCCATGTATAACCTGGGGCTGACCTATCTGTCTGCCGGTCGCTGGGAGGAGGCAATCGGGCAGTTTCGCGCCGTGCTGCGGCTGGCCCCGGATTATCTCGGGGTTCACTCCTTCATCGCTACCGCTGAGTTGCTGCGCGGTGATGTCGAGGCGGCGCTGGCTGCGGTGCAGCTTGAACCCAGCGAGGCCTATCGCCTGATCGGCCTGGTGATGGTCCACCACAGTCTCGGCGACAGTGTTGCCTCGGACGCCGCCCTGGCGGAGCTCGCAGAGAAGTACGCCGACCAGTGGGCCTACAACATAGCCTACGCGCTGGCGTACCGGGGCGACAGCGACGCCGCTTTCGAGTGGCTGGAAAAGGCGGTGCAGTACCACGACCCGGGGCTGGCGGATATCGTCGCCGAGATCCTGTTCCGCACGCTCCACGCGGACCCCCGCTGGCAGCAGTTTCTCGGCAGGATCGGCAAGCAGGCCGCGCAGCTCGACGCGATCCGCTTCGAGGTCAAGCTACCCTGGTAACCGCGACCGGAGGTTGCGGGCGGTTTGCGCCCTGCCGCAGGGCGCTATCATGTGCCGCTGCCAGGCAACTGCGGTCCTCTCATCGCGGCTCGGCGTTCGCTCTGCACCCGTCCGGTGTTTCTCCGCAAAAAAGAGAACTCGCTCACAAATTTTTTACCGACAGTGCTGTGCGTATCACACTGGGCCATTCATCGGGCCAAAGACCCCTTGGCCTTTCCCGTGATCTCGCGCTAAATGCGACAGGAGTGCGCGCCCCGCGCTTGCGCAACTGCGGGTGTGTGGTCCTGGCAGCCGGGTGTTCACGGGCGGAAAGTGTCGCTGGTTGTCCCGGGCTTGGGCCGTTCGCCAAGAGGGGGGAGAAAAATGCTCGGCGGGCTGATACCCTGTCCCGCGGCCTGGGGTTCAAGGGCGCTCGCGGCGGGCTGAGGAGCCGGCGGGGCGAGGCGCGGCAATGCCGGGTCGATAGCTGTCCCATCCCCGGTCGGTTGCCACAGGTGGTGCTCACCCCGCGAGGGGATGGTAGCTGGCCTGTAGGCCGCGGAAAAAACTGAGGCAGCCTTGCATGCACAATGACGGATGTCGGCCACGCCAGGCCGGTGAGCGACTGTCACGGGCATGTAACAGGCGATGAAATAATAATAATGGTGTGCGCCGTCTCGCTCGGCTCGAGGAGATAGGCGACCCCGGTATCGTCTGCCGATACGGCGGCGGGGAGTTCTGCAATATGTCGTTTGTAACCGGGTTACCCGAAGCGCGGCGGCTCGCCGGGCAAGGTCGAAAAGACGTCGTCGAGCGCCGGGGGATGGGGACAACAGCACTGTGACCTCCTTTGCGCTCGGCAGTATCTACGCCCTGGCCGGCCTCTGTGCTGCAGCTGCCTTCAACAACCTCTCCATGGGCCTGCACCCGCCGCGGGACAAGCGCTACCTGCTGCTGGCCGCCCTGTGCCTGACGATGATTCCCTACGCGGTCTATCAGGCCGTGACCATGCAGGCGCAGAGCGCGGAGGCCTATATTCACGCCCTGCGGATGAACTTCGCCTGCTCGCTGGCATTTTTTGCCTTGTTCCACTGGTTCATCGCGGAGTACTCCGGCATCCGGCCGCGCTTGCTCCTGTGGGCGCTCAGCCTGGCTTTCGCGGTCCTGCTGGTGGTGAATGCAGTGCTTCCCTACAGCCTCTATTTCGGCAGTTTCTCGGGCATCCGGGCAACGACTCTGCCCTGGGGGGAGATCGCCGTGAAGGGCGTCGGGGTGGTTGACCCGTACAACTGGTGGTCGGCCCTGTTGGTCACTGCCGTGGGCTGCGAAATCGCCTTTGCCATCCATGCCACCCGCAAGGGCAAGCGCAAACTGACCTTCGGCAAGACTCGCTTCCTTGTCCTCGGCCTGTTGCTGTTCATGCTCAGTGTCATGCAGGGCACCATGGCGAGACTGGGGCTGCTCGACTTTCCCGACCTGGGCGCCTTTGGCTTTCTCTCACTCATGGTGATCATCAGCTGGGATATGAGCCGTGAGACCCGCGAACAACTCATTGCCTCGGAGCACAAGTTCCGCTCCCTGGTCGAGCAGTCACCGATCAGCATGCAGTTCCTGTCGCCCGGGGGACAGATAACCAGTGTCAATCCGGCCTGGGAGAAACTGTGGGGAGCAAAGCTGGAGGAACTGGAAGGTTACAGCCTGTGGCAGGACCAGACACATCTGGAAAAGGTGCACATGGAGTCCCTGCAGGCCAGTATGGCGGGGCAGGCCATAGAGTTTCCCCCGCTGTATTACGCCGAGGGTTCCCTCAACGTGGCGGGCAAGCCGATTGGCGAGAAATGGATTCGCAATTATATCTACCCCATCCGCGACCAGCTCGGCGAGGTCACCAGCCTGGTTGCACTGAACGAGGATATCACCGAGCACATGCGCCTGGAGGAGGCCATCAGGTCGATCTCCGCGGGTATTTCCGCGACCTCCAGCGCCGAGTTCTTCCAGATGCTGGTGTTGAGCCTGACTGACATCTTCCAGTCGAAGTATGCCTATGTGGGCGCGATTGACGAGCACGACCCGGACCGGATGCGGGCGCTCGCCTTCGCTGGCGAGGGCAGGTTGCAGCCCGGTTTCAGCTACCAGATTTCGCCCACGCCCAGCGCGGAAGTCCTCGCCAGCGGCACCTGCGTCTATCCCAGCGGCCTGCAGGAAGCCTACCCCGACAGCGAAATCGTCACCGAAAGCGACGCGGTCAGTTATATCGGCACCCGCCTGTGCGATGCCGGGGGCAAGCCCCTGGGCATCCTGGTCATCGCCGACGACAAGCCCAATGAAGCCAGTGACCTGGCGCGGGAGATCCTGGACATATTCGCCGGCCGTGCCGGCACGGAACTGTGCCGCCTGCAGGCGGAGCGGCACATCCGCAAGCTCGCCTATTACGATTATCTCACCGGGCTGGCCAATCGCGCCCACATGCACGAACGGCTTTCGGACACGCTGCGGGACGTGCGCTCCGGTAACTACGGCTGCGCCTTCCTGCTGATCGACCTCGATCACTTCAAGACGATCAACGACGCGCTCTCCCACGATGTGGGTGACGAGGTGTTGCGGGCCGTCGGCAGGCGGCTGGTCGACGTGGTCGGCGAGCGCGGTTTCACCGCGCGCCTCGGCGGCGATGAATTCGCCGTGCTGCTGACCCGGCTCACGCCCTCCAGCGAGGAGGCGGCCAAGGTCGCCGGGGAGCTGGCGAAGCAGATCCTCGACAAGCTGCTGAGCCCGCTGTTCGTCGAGGAGCGCGCGTTCACCCTCGGTGCCAGTATCGGCGTGGTGCTGTTTCCGCAGTCGGGTGAGACCGAGCTGGACATCATGCGCCACGCCGACATGGCCCTGTACCGGGCCAAGCACCTCGGCCGCGGCACCATCGAATTCTACTCGCCGGAGATGCAGGAGACCGCCGCGCGGCGCCTGGAAATGGAGGACGGCCTGCGCCGGGCGATCGGCAACAACGAACTCGAACTGTATTTCCAGCCCCTGGTCGACGCCGCCGGTCAGGTGGTCGGCGCGGAGTCCCTGCTGCGCTGGCAGCATCCGGAGATGGGCAACGTGCTGCCGGAGAAGTTCATCCCCATCGCGGAGGAGACCGGGCTCATCCACAGCATAGGGCGCTGGGTGCTCGACCAGGCCTGCGCGCGCTTTGCCGAATGGAAAAAGAGCGCCCCGCACTACACCGGTTACCTGTCCATCAACGTCAGCCCCTGGCAGTTCAACCGCGCCGACTTCGTCGACCAGGTGCGCCACGTCCTCAAAACCTACCACCTCGACCCGGGCAGTATCATGCTGGAGCTGACGGAGACCGCGCTGCTCTACGATCTCGAGGACACTATCGAGCGCCTGGCGGCGCTGCGCCAGCTCGGTATCCGCATCTCGCTGGACGACTTCGGCACCGGCTACTCCTCGCTGGCCTACCTGCGCGACCTGCCCCTCGACCAGCTGAAAATCGACAAGTCGTTTATCGCCGAGTTGAGCGCAGCGGTGGAACACCCGATGGTCGAGTCGATGATCGCCATTGGCGACCACATGAAGATACCCGTGGTGGCGGAGGGCGTGGAGACCACGGTACAGCGGGACATCCTGCTGGGCTACGGTTGCAAGCGCTTCCAGGGCTACCTGTTCGGCAGGCCCATGCCGGCGGCGGATTTTATCCGTTGGATATCCGCGCCCAGGGGGCTGTCTGCACAGGGCATTTGAGGCGAGTTAGCGGGTCAAGCGCGCCGCAGGCTCCTCGTCGCCCTCTGAATAAGCGCGCACAAGCCGTGTTACGTCGCCGGATGCTGCACTGGGCGACGAGGCCATAATGTCTGAGTCCGGATCACTGCGGTTCTGCTCTTGAGTTGAAAGTGCGTTCACTCCCTCCAGCGGGAAAAAGTACAGGACAAACAAGAGGATCGTCGTGAGCCGAACGCTTCGCGAATATGGTTTTGACGTGGTGAGAGACTCTCAAGCCTTATCCGGGTTGAATCTGCTACCCGAATCACTCTCGTGACCAATCCAGAACCTCGGTTGCACCATTGTTCCAGGTTAGTGGATCGGAATAGGTAATCCAGCCTTCGGGAGAGGCGTACCTCAGAATAAAGGTCATGGGTTGCAATGGGGCGCGGTAAATGCCCCGCGATTGAACACGGGTAAAGGCTGCGTTGCCGGACAGAAGCAAGACACTGTAACCATGATCCGGGTAGGGGCCAAAGTACCAGGTGACGCCGTATTCATTCCTGGCGAGATGAAGACTGAGTTTCTCCTCTTTTACCCGGCTGTTCCATTGACGCGTGAATTTGTCCCATTGGCCCGTGACCTCGCGAATTTCCAGATTTTCTTCATCGTAAAAATACAGGGGTTCAGAAGAATCGCGGTAATTGTCCATTTGCCTGACATCATAATAGAGCTCTGGAGCCGGCCCCTTCCCCTGTAGCGCTCTGAGCCGCCGGAAGCGCTCAGCTTGCCAGCTGTTCGAGGGAGTGATCAGGGTTTTGTCCGCATCCTGCTCATATATGAACCTGCCTATCGTAGCGAACAGACTGTTTACCCGAATCTGGTTTTCGATATGCCGCGATGATTGGATAAACATGGTGAGGAAAACAGTCACGCTGCACAGGACTATTACATAGCGTTTCCATCCTCCTTCCCGGTAAATCAGGAAAGCGCTGACGGCAAACGCGCAGCTGAGTATCCAGCTTACGAAAACATGGTAGCGCGCGGGCTGGTTTGTATCGGCCAGGGGTAACAAGGGAATGGTGAGGCAGGTGACCGCCACGGCGGCAAAAACCCGGTACCTCGGATTCCGGTATAGCGCGCAGGATACTGTCGCCAACACAAGCACCGATACCACCAGGCTCGCTTTGCTGTTGCCGATTGCAATGCAGGCGAGCCGGGCCGGGAGGGTTACCACATCGCGGATTTCCAGGAGCTGGACCCAGGTGCCAAATGAATTTTGAATGAAGATGCCCCGCCAGAAAATGTAGAAAACTGCGATAAAAAAGTAGGGGGTGAGGCTGCGTGCGCGCTGCTGGATTCCTGCTACTGGCAGAAATGCAAGGAGTATGACCAGTGGTACATAGATTTCCTTGGAAGCTGTAGCCAGGAAGTAGAATACAGCTCCGAGGACTGACCACCAGATCCTGCGACTGGTCAGCGAGTAGAGATAGAGCATAATGGCGACGACGGTAAAGAGGGCGCCTTCGAGGTAATGGATGTTCATCAACTGGCTGACGATGGTTATCGTGGGAGGCGATATCAGGAAGATGCTCGTTCCGAGAATCGCCCAGGGGATGGATACCCAGAAACCAAGGAGCGTAAATGTGGCAAGGGCCAGTAAGCTCGTGGAAACCACCTGGTGGAAGAAAAACCCTTCGGGTTGAACGTCAAACAGTGCGAGATTTATGTCGTAGGAAAGAATGTTCCAGGGGGCGAGATGGACGTCATGGAATTTTCTGTATACCTGCGGATCAAACAGGTATTCCGCAGGGTGATGTTCGAGTGCAAACAGGAGATGGTGGCCGTCATCGTGTGACCACCAGAAGCTGAACACGAAGGAGTAGAACCAGAATACAAGGGCCACCAGGCTCACACAAACAACGGCCCAGTGTTCCGGTAGTTCAAGCTTGACGTGGCAGGAGCCCGTGTTGGGCGAAATGTGCGACGGGTGCTTCTTCAACCTTCCTCCGGTTTGCCGTTGATGCCCCGGTGCTCCGCTAATGCCGGTTTACCGGAGATTGGCAATATAAAGGGGGTGCCCGGAAGAAATCCAGTTTGTTTTGCGCTGCGCTGACAGCGACAACAGTTCAAGCTAAGGGGAATCATCGTGCTTTCGTTATCGTAGATGACGAGTGTCCAGCTTCCGTCCCAACACTGGATGGTTGGGACGGCGAGAGTCAGGTGTCTGTGTTAACCGGACAGTATGCCGGGGGGCCATTTTCAGAGAGCAGGAAGAATATCTCCATCAGCTTGAGGGTGGCGGAATCCATTTCTGCGTTCATTCCTCACCCCCTGCCGTGCTCTCGGCCTTGTCTTTTTCCATGTGCCAAATCGGGGGAAGCTTACGATGTTCCCTGGGGTGTTGGCGCACCCTGGGGAGCTGTTTCAAACCTGGCACCAAAACCGGAGAAATGGAAAACACCAAGAGCGGTCAGCACCGGCTCTCGGCTTGTTGACTTGGTGTTGACTCGGAGGAAGTGACTTAGCGTCGAAGTGTCGTAAGTCTTTGATTTAATGGTAGCTACGGGTGGACTTGAACCACCGACCCCAGCATTATGAATGCTGTGCTCTAACCAGCTGAGCTACGTAGCCACAAAGTGCAGCCGGGACTTGCCGTCCCGAAGAGGCGCGCATTCTCCTGAATCTTGCGCGGCAAGTCAAGCCTCGGCGGGCTCGATTTCAACTGCCTGAATTCAAACCTTTTTGTCTTCCCCGGGCACCTGTCGGCGGACCGCCTGGCCGTCGGCATTCTCGTCGTAATTGGAGAGGAACAGGTGCTGCCGGGCCCGGGCTTCGGCCGGGGCGGCCGTCGCTTCCACGGCTGCTGCCGGCGCGGGCTCCGCGGCCTCGGCGGCGTGCAGGTCCGCCTCGCTGTCCCGGGCGCTGACGATGTTCTTGATGATGGAGCCGACATCGCGGTTCAGCGCAGGGTTGTCCTGGTTGAGGGCGATCCCGGTCCTCAGGCTCTCGAGGGCCGCGTCGGCCTGTTCGTCGACCAGTTCGGTGAGGCCCTTGGCAAAGTGGTAGAGGTACTCGTCCGGGCCGAGCTCGAGCAGGGTGGCCCAGGTGTTGCGGGCTTCCTGGATAAGGTTCTGGGTGAGGTAGAGCAGGCCGAGCTGGAAGTAGGCCGTCCACAGGTTGGGGTCGAGTTCGATGGCCTCGTGCATGCCGGCGGTGGCGCGCTCGTACATGCCGATCTCGGCGTATTCCGCGGCGAGGATATAGAGGCTGGCGGCCTTCGGTTCCAGCGCGATGGAACGCTTCAGGTAGCTGATGGTTTTGTCCCGGTCGCCGCTCTCGCTGGCTTTTAGCGCAAGGTGAAACAGCTCTTCCGCGTCTAGGTCGGTCATTTACCGTAGCTCCCTGGGAACGTCATGCCTGGTGTCTGCGCCCCACTTTATCTGATTGTCGACACCGGGTGAACCGGGCCCGTCCCTGGCGCCGGAGAGGGCGCGCGTTACCTCGGCCGGCGATTATATCCCCCGGTTTTGGCGAAAGCGCCCGACTTTGGTCGGGTGCAAGCACAAATTCCGGCCCCTAGACTGCCGTGATAACTGGTGGAGTCGTGCAAGCGAACACAGCGCACGGGGGGTAAAAAGTGCTGTCAGTGAGGGTAAGGGGATGAATCAGGACCTGGCCGTGGCGCTGTCGAACGACATGCTGCTGACCGCGCTCACCCTGTCGATGCCGATCCTGGGCGTGGCGCTCGGGGTGGGGTTGCTGATCAGCATCTTCCAGGTGGTCACCCAGATCCAGGAGATGACCCTGACCTTCGTGCCGAAGATTCTCGCCGTGGGGGCGGTGCTGCTGGTGTTCGGCCACTGGATGCTGACCACGCTGGTCAATTACGCCACCGCCCTCATCAGCAACATACCGTCGTACTTCTGAACCATGAGCGGCGTGCTGAGCATAGAGATCGGAGTCGCCTGGGTGCTGGCGGTCCTGCTCGTCAGCATCCGCATGGGCATCCTGTTCTACGCCACGCCCTTCGACGCCATGGGCCGCCTGCCGGTGCAGGTGCGCGTCTACATGACCCTGGCGATGTCCGCCATGCTGGTCACCGGGCTCGGCGCCGGTCCCGCCCAGCTGCCCGACTCTGTGCTGCAACTGGGGCTGGCGGCCCTGTACGAGGTCATGGTCGGGCTGATGATGGCCTTCGGCCTCTACTGCGTGTTCGGCTCGATCATGGTGGCGGGCAAGCTGATGGACTTCCAGGCCGGTTTCGGCGCCGGGCAGATCCTCAACCCGGCGACCAACACCGCCAGCCCGCTACTGGGCACGGTCATCTCGCTGCTCGCCGTGGTCCTGTTCTTCCTCAGCGACGCCTACCAGATCGCCCTGCGCGGCATCGCCTGGTCGCTGGCGGTGTCGCCACCCGGGGTTGGCCCCGGCGGCATTCCCTTCGACCAGATCGTGCGCCAGTTCGGCGTGACCTACGTCTACGGCTTTGTCATCGCCGCGCCGGTAATCGGCATCCTGCTGCTGCTCGACACGGGAATTGCCGTCATGGGCCGCACCATGCCGCAGATGAATGTCTACTTTCTCTTCCTGCCGCTGAAAATCGGCGTGGCCCTGGGGCTGTCCGCCCTGGCACTGCGCTATCTCTCGCCGCTGCTGGAGAGCCTGTTCCTGAAAACCTTCGAGTACTGGCAGATGGTCCTGGTGCCGCGCCAGGGGATTACGGTGTAAGCGGCCATGGCGGGCAACGAACCGGACAAGTCGGAAAAGACGGAGCAGGCCACACCCTTCAAACTGGAGGAGGCGCGCAAGAAGGGTGGCGTCGCCAAGAGCATCGAGGTCAATTCGCTGCTCATGCTGCTCGGCGGGCTGGTGTTCCTGCTCGCCGCGGGCAAGTACTTCGTCGACAGTGCGCTGCTGCTCTGTGCCCGGGTGCTCAGCCAGGCGGGCAGCGTGGATTTCGAGCTGACCCGCTTCCTCGATACCACCGGCGAGTGGACTTTCGCCGGCATGAACGTGCTCGCGCCGCTGGTCTCGATCACCGTGATCGTCGCGGTGCTGGCGACCCTGATCCAGACCGGCCCGGTCTTCAGTTTTTTCACCATCAAGCCGGATATCCAGCGCCTCAACCCGGTGGCCGGTTTCAAGAAGCTGTTCTCGCTGAAACTGCTGTTCGAGTCCGGCAAGAACATTCTCAAGCTGATTCTCTTTTCGCTGGTGGTGTATTTCACCCTCAACGGTTTCATCCGCGACATGATGGGCCTGTACCAGCGCCACCCCGGCAGTTATGTGCAGTTCTTCCTCGATCACAGCGCGACGCTGATATTCCGCCTGCTGCTGGTGCTGGCCCTGATCGCCATTGTCGACTGGCTGTTCAGCCGCTGGTATTTCCAGCGCGACATGCGCATGACCCGCAAGGAACTGAAGGACGAGATCAAGCGCCACGAGGGCGACCCGCAGATCAAGCGCAAGCGCAAGGAACTGGAGCGCGAGTTGCGCCAGCGCAGCGAGACCATGAACAACCTGCCCCAGGCGGACCTGGTGATCACCAACCCGACCCGCTTCGCGGTGCTGCTGCGCTATGACCGCGCCACCATGCTCGCGCCGGTGGTGACCGGCAAGGGCGCCGGCGAGATGGCCCGGCTGATCCGCGAGAAGGCCTACTACCACCGGGTGCCGGTGATCCGCTCGCCAGCGCTGGCCCGCGAGCTGTTCCACCGCTGCGCCATTGACGCGGCGATACCCCAGGCGCAGTACGCGGCGGTCGCGCGGGTGCTCAGCCAGGCCTATGACCTGCGGCGCCAACGGGAGCAAACCGCGTGAACCAGGGGCTGGCACAGCAGTTTTTCGGCTCGCGCAGTGAGGTCGTGCTGGTGGTCTCCATGCTGGGGATCCTGCTGGTGCTGTTCACACCGATCCCCAGTGGCCTGCTGGATTTCCTGCTGCTGGTGAATTTCAGCTTCGGCTTGCTGATCCTGCTGCTGACCTTCTTCATGGACAAGCCGATCACCTTCTCCACCTTCCCCTCGCTGTTGCTGATGGCGACCCTGTTCCGGCTGTCCCTCAACATCGCGGCGACGCGGCTGATCCTTGCCGACGCCGATGCCGGTCACGTCATCGACGCGGTGGGCAATTACGTGGTCGGCGGCAACTACGTGATCGGCCTGGTGGTGTTCTTCATCCTGATCGTCGTGCAGTACGTGGTGGTCACCAACGGTGCCCAGCGGGTGGCGGAGGTCGCCGCGCGCTTCACCCTCGACAGCATGCCCGGCAAGCAGATGAGCATCGACGCCGACCTCAACATGGGGCTCATCGACGAACAGGAAGCCCGCGAGCGGCGCAAGACCGTCGAGCGCGAGGGCAACTTCTACGGCTCGATGGACGGCGCCAGCAAGTTCGTCAAGGGCGACGCCATCGCCGGCATCATCATCATCCTCATCGACATCGTCGGCGGACTGGCCGTGGGCATCGCCCAGAAGGGCATGAGCTGGGGTGACGCGCTGGAAACCTACACCCTGCTCACCGTCGGCGACGGCATCGTCACCCAGATCCCGGCGCTGGTGATCTCCACCGCCACTGGCATCATCGTCACCCGAGCGGCTACCGACGCCCACCTCAGCGAGGAGATCACCAACCAGATCTCGCGCTACCCGAAGTCCCTGGTGATGCTCGCCCTCGGCCTCGCCGGCCTGATGCTGCTACCCGGTATCCCGGTGCTGCCGGTGCTGATCATCCTGGCCTGTGTGCTGGCCGGCGCGTTTTTCGCCTATCGCCAGGGCCTGCGCGACGAGGAAACGGAGGAGGAGGAACTGCTCAACGACGCGGTGGACGACCAGGACCTCTACGACCAGATCAACGTCGAACCCATCGAACTCGCGGTGGGCAGCGACCTGGTGCCGGCCCTGGGCGAACAGGACGGCCTGTTCATGGAGAAGATCAAGGCCTTCCGCAAGCAGTACGCCATGGACATGGGCTTTGTCTTCCCCAGCGTGCGCCTGGTCGACGACACCAAGCTGGAGCAGATCGCCTACCAGATCAGCGTCTACGACGCGCGGGTGGCCAGGGGCGAGATTCACCCGGACAAGCTGCTGGCGATCAGCGCCTCGGCCCGCGCGGAAAAACTGCAGGGTATCGAAACCCTCGACCCGAGCTACGGCCTGCCGTCGATCTGGATCGAGCCGGCGCTCGCCAGCGAGGCCCGCGCCAGCGGCTACACGGTGGTCGACCCGGTGACGGTGATGTTCACCCACTTCAGCGAGGTGATCCGCCGCCACGCCCCGGAGATGCTCACCCGGGTCGAAACCGAGCAGGTGCTCAAGCGGGTGCGCAGCAACAACGCCAGCCTCTACGAGGAACTGGTGCCCAACACCATGAGCCTGAGCGACATCCAGAAAGTCCTGCAGGGCCTGCTGGCGGAGAAGGTGTCCATTCGCAATATCGGCAGCATCCTCGAGACTCTCGTCGACCAGGGCAAGCGCAGCAAGGACCCCCAGGAGTTGATAGAGGTGGTGCGGCAGAACCTCGGCCGGGCGATCTGCGAGAGCCTGCTCAGCGCCGAGGGCGAACTGCGGGTGCTCAGCTTCGACCCTGCCATCGAGCACATTTTCCAGACCGGCCTGCGCGCCAGCGACGCCGGGGTCACCCTGCTGGTCGACCCGCGCACCTCCGAGCAGGTGATCTCGGAACTCGGCCGCGCCTGCGAGCAGATGATGCTCGACAACCTGCAACCGGTGCTGATCTGTTCCTCCAGCCTGCGCCGCCACGTGAAGAAAATGCTCGAGCGCGTCCTGCCGCACCTCACCGTGCTGGCGCTGACCGAGATTCCCAACACCATCAATATCGCCTCCCAGGGGGTGATCAAGATCGACCGCAACACCCTCGAGCGGGACCGCATGAACCGCGCCCGCCAGCGCCCCGAGGCAGTGCCAGAGGGCGCATCGCAGCCAACAGGAAAGGAGGTGCCAGCCAGTGTCTGATGCCATCACCGCGCTGTCCCGCGCGCTGAACAACGACATGGAACAGATGCGTTCCGTCTCGCAGAACATGGCCAATATCAATACCCAGGGCTACAAGCGCGAGATCACCGCCACCTCGACCTTCCAGCAGGCCCTGCAGGCCAACAGCGCCGCGCCGGGCAGCGCCGCCAGCGTCAACGACGCCCTCATCGGCCTGCCGCGCATCGAGATCAGCCGCGACATGAGCCAGGGCGCGCTGAAGTATTCCGGCAGCGCCTTCGACATCGCCCTGAAGGGCGAGGGCTTCCTGCAGGTGGAAACCCCCGGCGGCAGCAGCGCCTACACCCGCAAGGGCGGCCTGAAGCTCGACGAGCAGGGCCGGCTGACGCTGCTTACCGGCGAACCGGTGCTCGGCGAGGGCGGCGCGATCTACCTGCGCAACGGGCCCTTCAGCATCGATGAAGAGGGCATCGTGACCCAGGACGACAGCGCGGAATACCGGCTGAAACTGGTCAACTTCGATCGCGCCGGCGAACTGGATTACCTCGGCCGGGGGCTGTTCGCCCTGCCCGCGGACCGGGTGCTGGCGCAGGTGGGCTTCGAGGGCGTAGTCAAGCAGGGCTACCTCGAGAGTTCCAACGTCCAGTCGCTGGACGAGATGGTCAAGATCGTCGAGACCACCCGCCACTTCGAGACTTCCCAGCGCGTGCTGCGCGGTTACGACGAGATGCTCGACCGGGCGATCAACGTACTGGGTGATTTGTAGCTTGTTAACGAGGAGTAAGCGCAGATGATGGATTCACTGTATATCGCCGCCACCGGCATGCACGCGGAACAGGCGCAGCTGGACACGGTTTCCAACAACCTGGCGAACATGAACACTACCGCCTTCAAGCGCGGCACGGTCACCTTCGACGACCTGCTCTACCGCGAGGTGTCGTCGTCCAGCACCCTCGACCGCGCCAGCGGCGTGCTGCAGGTGGGCATGGGTTCGGGCGTGGCCAGCGTGCACAAGGATTTCAGCGTCGGCGACCTGCGTGGCACCGACAACCCGCTGGACCTGGCGATTCGCGGCATGGGCTTTTTCGAGGTGGACCTCGGCAATGGCGAATACGCCTTCAGCCGCAATGGCGCGATGAAAATCGATGCCGACGGCTATCTCGCCACGGTCTCCGGCGAGCGCCTCTCCGGCAACATCCAGGTACCGCCGGATGCCACCGACCTCTATGTCGACAGCGCCGGCCTGGTCTCGGTGCGCATCAGCGGCGAGGAGGAACTGCTGGAGATCGGCCAGATCGAGCTGGCCAACTTCCTCAACCCTACCGGCCTGAAGGCGATTGGCGACAACCTCTACCTGGCCACCGACGAATCCGGTGTCGCCATGTACTCGATCCCCGGTGAGGACGGTACCGGCACCCTGGCCCAGGGCTTCCTCGAGGGCTCCAACGTCAACATGGTCGAGGAGATGATGACCCTGGTGGTGACCCAGCGCGCCTACGAGGTGAACTCCCAGGTGATCCGGGCCACCGATGAAATGCTCCGCATCAACAACAACCTGCGCTCCTGAGGCACAACCATGCGCCGCGCCCTGGTCCTCCTGCTGATGCTGCCGCTGCTGGCCGCCGCCGCGCCGCCGACGGTATTCGTCTCGGTGTACCCGCGCGTGCGCATCGAGGCGGATGCGCAGGGTCGCGTCGAGCTGGGCAAGCTGGCGCGGGTCATCGCCCCGCAGCGGGAGCAGCGGCGCAGCCTGCAGGCGCTGCAGGTGCCGGTCGGGCAACTGCGCCATCGCGAGAGCGTGTCCGGCCCCCGCTTGCGTGCGCTGCTGGCGGATTTGCCCGAGCTGGCCGGGGCGGAAATCGTCGTGCCGGATACGGTCGCCATTTCCGCTGCCCGCGACAGCGGGCGGACACAGGAAGCCATGGCCGCCGCCGCGCTGGAGCTGCGCAAGTACGCCGAGGCGACCTGGCCGGGGCGTTACCGCAACCTCGAGTTCAGCCTGTTGGTGGGGGAGCGCGCGCTCGCCCTCGGGCCGGAAACCGCCTACCACTTCGATTTTTCCGCGCTGCAGGGGCTCGGCCGCCGCACCCCGGTGTGGCTGGTGATGGAATCTCGCGGCCGCGAGGAGCGCGCCGCGCTGTGGTTCGAGGTGCGCGGCGAAACACTGGTATGGCAGGCCCTGGCGGACATGCAGGTGCGCGACGCCGCGGCCGGGGCGGCCTTTGCCGAGCGCTGGCGGGATATCGGTGAGGCCGACCGGGGCGAACCCGCCGCTCCCGCCGCCGACCAGCGCCTGGTGGCGGCGATGCAGGCCGGCGACATCCTCACCGCCGATCACCTGGAACTCGCCCCCGCCATCGATTACGGCGAGGACACCCGGGTGGTGTCGCGGGTTGGCGATGTACAGATCATGACGGTGGCCACGGCGCTGGAAACAGCCTTCGTCGGCGACCTGGTTTACCTGCGTTCGAAAAGCTCCGACGAGCGTTTCCAGGCGCGCGTCGTGGATCGCAACCTGGCGGCCATCGAGCGCGGCAGCCAGTGGGCGGACGCATCAGCGAGTGGGGGAGAGTGACCATGAACTGCCGGAACAGAAAATTGGTGGCGGGGAGCCTGGCGCTGTGCGCGCTGCTCCTGGGCCCGTTGGGAGCGAGCGCGGAAAACCTGTTTTCCGAAGCGCAGTTCCAGTCCTTCGTCGCCGACAAGCGCGCCTACCAGGTGGGCGACACGCTGGTGCTGCTGATCGTCGAGAACTCCGTGGCGCGACAGCAGAGTGACCGCAGCGTCGACCGCCAGTACGACGTGTCGGCGGGCTACCAGGGCAACGGCTCACCGGAGATGGGCACGCTGGAACTCGGTGTCGACCGCAACGCGGCCGATTCCACCGGCCGCACCGGTGCCCTGCAGGCGACCATGACCGTCACCGTGCAGTCGCTGGACGCGGTGGGCAATCTCGCCGTTGCCGGCCAGCAGCGCATCGTGGTCAACGGCAAGGAGCAGCTGATCACCGTGGAAGGGCTGGTGCGGCCGATCGATGTCGCCGCGAACAACTCGGTGCTCTCCAGCCGGCTGGCCAACGCGCGCATCGAGTACGACGGCTACGACGTCAACGGCGACGGCGAAAAACGCAACTGGCTGTATCGCACGCTCAGCAAGATCGGGCTGATTTAGGGGGTGGCATCGTGAACATCGGATACCGGATTTTTCAACGGGCGCTGGTCGGCCTGCTGCTTTGCGGGCTCTGCGCCCAGGCCGGCGCGGCGATCCGCCTCAAGGAGCTGGCGCGCATCGAGGGCGCCCGCGACAACGAACTGGTCGGCTACGGCATCGTCATCGGCCTGGCCGGCACCGGGGATACGCCGCGCAGCCAGGCGACCATGCAGTCGATCACCAACACCCTCGCCGACTTCGGCATCAACGTCTCCGCCGACGAGGTCAACAGCCGCAACGTGGCGGCGGTCATCCTCACCGCCAAACTGCCGCCCTTCGCCCAGCCGGGCGACAAGGTCGACGTCAGCGTCAGTTCCCTCGGCGACGCCCGCAGCCTGGTCGGCGGCACGTTGCTGATGACGCCGCTGAAGGCAGTCAACGGCCGCATCTACGCCCTGGCCCAGGGGCAGATCTCGGTCGGCGGCTACACCTTCGACTTCAACGGCAACCTGGTGCAGAAGAATCATCCCACCGTGGGGGTGGTCCCCAACGGCGCCTCGGTCGAGCGCAGCACCATGACCGAGCTGGTCTCCGCCGACGGCACTGTCAACGTGCTGCTCAACGACCCCGACTTCACCACCGCCAACCGGGTGAAAGTGGCCCTCAACCAGGCCCTCGGCGACAACCGCGCGCGGGCCCTGCACGCGGGCAAGATCGCCATCAGCGTGCCGCCGGGTGACTTCGACCTGGTCGGCCTGATCACCGCCATCGAGAACGTCGAGCTGACCCCCGACCAGGTCGCCCGGGTAGTGATCAACGAGCGCACCGGCACTGTGGTGTCCGGCGGCGACGTGAAGATCAATGACGTGACCATCTCCCACGGCGAGATCAAGGTGGTCATCTCCACCGAGTACAGCGTGTCACAGCCGAATTTCGGCGATTTCAACATCGTCGGCTCGAACAACGGCGTGCGCTCCATCGTCGTGCCCAACACCACCATCGACGTCAACGAGAGCGTCGCCGCCGCGGTCGACCTGCCCTCGGGCACCTCGATCAGCGACCTGGTCGCGGCGCTGCGCCAGATCAAGACCAGCACCCGCGACGTCATCACCATTTTGCAGGGCATCAAGACCGCCGGCGCCCTGCATGCCCAGTTGATCATCCAGTAGGAGCAGAGCATGAACGGACCCCTGGACAGTATTACCAGCGACCTGGTGAGCAAGGCCCTGGATGTCTCGCTGAGCGTGCACCAGAGCATCGCCAACAACATCGCCAACTCGGACACCAGCGGCTACCGGCCGCTGCGGGTCAACTTCGAGGCGGTGATGCAGGAGGTGCAGGCGGCGGTGGAATCCGGCGCCGGCAAGGACAGCATCCGCGCCGCCCTGGACCGGGTCGACGCCACGCCGGAACAGGAGCCGCTGCCGACCAGCGTGCTGCTCGACCAGCAGATGGTGCAGCTGGTGCGCAACACCACCCACTACGAGGCCCTGCTCAACGCGCGGGACCGCATGGGCGACATCATGAAACTGGCGATCAAGGGAGGGCAGGGCTGATGGACTACACGGCGATTTTCGAGATCAGCGCCACCGGCATGGATTTCCAGCGCCTGCGCATGGAAACCGTGGCCAACAACCTGGCTAACGCCAACACCACCCGCGGGGTGAACGGCGATCTCTACCGCCCGCTGGAGGCGGTGGCGATGGCCGACGCGGTGGACTTCGGCAGTGTGCTGCGCGGCGTCGAAGACGTGCGCGTGGTGGAGAAGTTCGGCCCGCCGCGCTCGGTCTACAGCCCCGGCCACCCGGATGCGGATGCCCAGGGCTTCGTCACCATGCCGAACATCAACCCGGTCGATGAGATGGTCAACATGATGACCGCGACCCGCGCCTATGAAGCCAACGTGCGGGTGATGAACGCCGCCAAGACCATGGCCATGCGGGCCCTGGAAATCGGGAGTGACAAATAATGAGTGTGACACCTATTGCCGCCGTCGAGGCGCTGCCTGAGCTGGCCCAGGCGAATCCGGGCGGACAGGCCAAACAGGCCGATTTCGCCGACTGGCTGGCCAACCAGGTGCGCGAGACCGACGACAAGCTGCACGCCGCCGAGCACCAGGTGCAGCAGCTGGCGCTGGGCGAGGCGGACAACCTGCACCAGGTGATGATCGCGCTGTCCAAGGCCAAGACCTCTTTCGAGCTGACCGTGCAGGTCCGCAACCGGCTCCTGGAAGGATTCCAGGAAGTCATGCGCATGAACATCTGACGGCGGGCGGTTTTTCATGGCACAGAATGCAAGTCTCTTCAGCGAGCTGAACCTCGGCCAGCGGGCGGCGCTGGTCTTCGGCGTACTCGGCGTGCTGGGCGTCAGCCTGGCGGGCTACCTCTGGTTGAACCGGGTCGACTACCAGCCGATCTACCGCGATCTCAACCAGGCCGACGCGGCCAAGGTGATCGCCGAACTCAAGGAAAGGAAAGTCCCCTACGAGCTGGCCGATGGCGGCTCGACCGTGCTGGTGGACAGCAGCCAGGCCGAGGAGCTCAAGGTCACCATGGCCGACAGCAAGCTGTCGATCGGCGGTGGCGAGGGCTTCGAGCTGTTCGACGACATCGACTACGGCATGACCGAGTTCGCCCAGAAGATCAATTACCAGCGCGCCCTGCAGGGAGAAATCTCGCGCACCCTGGTCGGGCTGAAGGAGATCCGCTACGCCCGCGTGCACCTGGTATTGCCGGAAAAAGCGCTCTTCCAGGCGGCCAGGGAAGCCCCCAAGGCCTCCATCACCCTGCTGCAGGAGCCCGGCGAGCAACTTTCCGCCGACCAGGTGCGCGGCATCCAGGAGCTGGTTGCCTCCGCTGTGGAGGGCATGGAGCCAGGCAATGTCACCCTGCTCGACGAGGCCGGCATGGTGCTCAGCCGCAGCCGCTTCGACGACGACGAGGGCATGGGCTCGCGGCTGGAGCAGAAGCAGGATATGGAGCGCTACCTCGGGGTGAAAACCGCGCGCATCCTCGACCAGGTCTTCGGCCCCGGCAAGGCGGTGGTCAATATCGACGTGTCCCTCAGCTACGACCAGGTGCAAGTGACCCGCGAGAGCTACCAACCGGCGGAGAAGAATCCCGAGGCGGGCCTGCTCGAGCGCAGCCGGGTGCAGCGCCAGTACAAGGACAGGGAGCGCGAGGGCGGCACGGGCAACAGCAAGAATCCGCTCTACTCGGAGACCACCGAGTACGACTACAGGATCGGCAAGAGCGTGGAGCAGGTGGTGAAAAGCACCGGTGCGGTGGAGCGCCTCACGGTCAGCGTGATGGTGCCGGACTCCACCGGCGAGGACACCCTGGCGGCCCTGCGCGAACTGGTCGCCAATGCGGTGGGCCTGCGCCCCGAGCGCGGCGACGACATCCGCATCTTCGCCCTGCCCATGGCCGAGTTCAAACAGCTGCAACTGCCCGCGGAGAGCGTCCCGGGCGAGGGTGAACGGCCTGCACCGGCAGCGCCGGCAGCAAGCGGCCCGCAACCCGGTGCCACTGACGGTGATGGTTCCGCCCCGGATCCGCTGCTGTTCGGCATCGGTATCCTGCTGCTGCTCGGGCTGGCTTCGCTGCCCTTCGTACTCGGTGGCAGGGCTGCCAGCGGCGCGCGCCTGAGTGCCGAGGAACGCAACGCCCTGCTCGCCGAGGTGCGCGCCTGGCTGGATGAGGATGCGGCGCAACGCCCCGCGGGGGAGCAGGCCTGAGGATCATGGACAGCGAACTGCAACAGGACGCCGCGATCGTCAGCGCGCCCTCCCGCGCGGCGCGCCGCGCCGCGGTGCGCCTGAACGGTATTCCCGCGGCCGACCGGCGCTGGGTTCTCGCCCGGCTGGCGCCGGCACAGCGCGCGGCGGTGGAGGTGGCGCTGCGCCAGCTCGAGGCTATCACCGGCAGTGCCCAGCTGGATTTCGGCCTGTTCCTCGAGGCCGGCGACGCCAGCGGCCTGAGTGCGGTAGAGATCGACGCCCTGCCCATCAACCGGATTCCCTACGAGGTAGTGGAAAAGGCCGTGGATGCCTTGCCCCCGCTGTACGCCGCCAACCTCGTGGAGAGCGGCTTCTGGCAGGAGTCGAAGCGCTACCTGCAGCAGTGCGCCAAGCGCCGCCGGCAGGCGATAACAGCGGTCGGCGCTGCACGGATGACCGATGCCGCGGCCCTGGCACTGGCGGATGCGCTGGCGCGCCAGCTCGAGGCGGGGTCCTGAGATGGCCGAGATCTACCGCTCCGTTGCCGTCACCGGCACCCGCAAGCTCGAGACCGAGCGCCTGCTGCGGGTGAAGGGCGCCGAACGCCGGCAGGGCCAGGCTGCGGCCGGGGATGGCTACCCGGGCGCGCAGGGCAAGCCCGCCCCCGATACACAGCAAGCGCTACCCGCCGCGGCAAAACCGCAACAGCAGGACGCCGCTGCAGAAAGTGCCAGCGCCGCGGGGCAGGCGCTGGTCCGGGAGCGGGACCTCTTGCTCGCCGAGCAACGCCGGCTGGAGCAGCTGGAAGCGCGCAACGCGGAACTCGAGGAGACGCTGCTTGCCCTCGAGGCCGAGCTGCAAAGTGCCCACGCCGCGCTCGAGGCAGACAGCGCGAGCCACCGGGAACAGGCCCGTCGGGAGGGGCTCGCCGAGTTGCAGCAAGAGGCGGACGCGTTCCGCGCCCGGCTCGAGGCGGATTACGTACAGGCGCGGGAGCTGTTCAGCAGCGGCCTGCAGGCGCAGAACGCCAAGCTGCAGCAGCACGCGGTGGAACTGGCCTTCGCCGTGGTCGCGCGCCTCGTCGGCGAGCGCTACGCCGACGCGAATTTCTCCCGCGCGGTGATCGAGGAGGCCCTCGACGAGGTGCAGGGCGCGGGCCGCATCGCGGTGCACGTGTCGCAGCGCGACTACGAACTGCTGCAACAGATCGACGAATCCTTGCTGGAAGCCGTGCGCCTGAGCGAGCTGGAACTGGCCGCGGACCCCCGGGTCAGCGTCGGCGGCTGCCTGATCGAGACCGAGAACGGCATCTGGGACGCGCGCCTGGAGACCCAGCTGCAGCGCCTGCAGGACGCCATCGAACAGGCGATGAAGGTGTCCTCGTGAATCTTCCACGGAGCAACCGCTGATGGATGCCCTGAGCGACCTGCTGCACGCGGTGGCCCACTGCGAGACCGTGCCCCGGGTGGGCAAGGTGTCGCAGTACTACGGCATGGCGGTGGAGTCCGTGGGCCCCGACGTGTTCCTCGGCGAGCTGTGCCACGTGCACCCGCCCTCCCAGGTGGCACCGGTGATCGCCGAGGTGGTCGGCTTTCGCGATGGCAAGGTGATGCTGATGCCCTACGGCAACCTGCACGGGGTGCACGTGGGCAGCGAGATCATCGCCACCGGCAAGACCGCCACCGTGCCGGTGGGCCGGGGCTTCGTCGGCCGCATCGTCGACGCCTTCGGCCATCCCCTCGACGAGGGCGGAGCCATCGAGGCCTCGGAGAACTACCCGCTCTACCCGGAGCCGCTCAACCCGCTGCAGCGCAGCCCGATCAGCGAGATGCTGGAAACCGGGGTCGGCGCGATCGACAGTTTCCTCAGCGTCGGCCGCGGCCAGCGCATGGGCATCTTCGCCGGCAGCGGGGTGGGCAAGAGCACCCTGCTGGGCATGATCGCGCGCAACTCCCGCGCCGCGGTCAACGTGATCGCGCTGATCGGCGAGCGCGGCCGCGAGGTGATCGACTTCATCCAGTCGAACCTCGGCCCGGAGGGCCTGGAGCGCTCGGTGGTGGTGGTCGCCGGCGCCGACCAGCCGGCCCTGGTGCGCACCCGCGCCGCCTTCGCCGCCACGGCGCTTGCCGAGTATTTCCGCAACCAGGGCCTCGACGTGCTGCTGGCCATGGACTCGGTGACCCGCTTCGCCATGGCCCAGCGCGAGATCGGCCTCGCCATCGGCGAGCCGCCGACCGCGCGCGGCTACACGCCGTCGTCCTTCTCCATCCTGCCCAAGCTGCTGGAGCGGGCGGGCAACTTCCGCGTGGGCGGCTCGATCACCGCCTTCTACACCGTGCTGGTGGAGGGCGACGACTTCAACGAGCCGGTGACCGACAACCTGCGGGCGATCCTCGACGGGCACATCGTGCTGTCGCGGCAGACCGCCAACCGCGGCCAGTTTCCCGCGGTTGCGCTGCTCGAGAGCATCAGCCGCCTGCAGCCGCAGCTGGTGAACCCCGGCCACCGCCAGACCGTGCGCGAGCTGCTGCGCCTGCTGGCGGTGTACGAGGACAGCCGCGACATGATCGACATGGGCGTGTACGAGGCCGGGCAGAACCCGGAAATCGACAAGGCCATCGCGGTGATCCCGGAGGTCAACCGCCTGCTGGCCCAGTCCGCCGACGAGAGCGTGGACTGCGCCGACCTGATGCTGCAACTGAACACCGCGCTCAACCGCAAGCCGCCGGTACAGCGCGGTGCGGCGGCCGGCGCGCGCAGCGGGGCAGCGGGGCAGTGAGCGAGCGCATCAAGCTGCACCGGCGCATCGTCAGCCGCGCCCGCTGGGAATACCGCCAGAGCGGCGCGGAACTGGCGCGGCAGGCCGAGCAGCTGCGGCAGTGGCAGCGCCGCTGCGAACAGATCGCAGCGGAGATCGAGGAACTGGTCGACGAGCGGGCGACGCTGCTCGCCGGTGGCCAGGCCAACCTGCTGCGCTGCGAAGGCGCCGCTGCGCTGGCGCTCGAGCTGGCCCAGCGCCTGGCTGAATGGGAGCGCGCCGTCGCGGCCCAGCGCGAGCGCGTCGCCGAGTGCCGGCGCGAGCTGGGCAGGACCCGGCAGCGGGAGCGCAAGTGCCGGGAAAAGCACCGGCAGGTGGTCCTGGATGCACACCGCCAGCGCGCGCTGCGCGAAGCGGATGAAATCGAAGCGATGTATATCGGCCGCCACGGTGGCCGCTCATGAGCGACAAGAAGGCGAAAAAGCCGGCAAAAAAGGTGATGGCAATGGCGATTGAAACCAATGCAATGGATATCGCGGGGCAGGGGCTGCCGCCGCAGGGGCGCAATTCCTCCCAGCCCGGTAACGGCGACGCCTGGCTGGCGGCGCTGGAGCGCGCCTCCTTCGCCCTGCAGGACGACACCCTGCGCGCCCCCGAGGCCGGTCCCGGCGCAGTCCCCGACCCGCTCAGGCAGCCGCTGCTGGAGCCGCCGCTGCCAGCCGGCGACAGGCGCAGTTCAACAGCGCCCCCGGGCGCTGCATCGGTCCCAGCCAGCGCTGCGCAACTCGCCGCGAGCGCTGCCCGGCAGGCGCACGGCGGGCAGGCGGCAAGCCCCGCAAACGCCGCTGTGACAGCGCCCGCCAGTGGCGGCCAGCGCTCCAGCCAGGTACCTCTGGCCAACGCCTTTACCCGGCTGGCCGCCGACAAACCGGAGGCGAGCCAGCGCTACCAGGCCCTGCTGCAGCAGGCCCGCTTCATGGACGTGAACCTGCAGCTGACCCACGGCGACAAGGGCCCGGTGCTGTGGATTCGCGACTTCAAACAACATTACGCCCAGGACCTCTACAACTGGGTGAGCGACCTGCAGGCGATGCTGGCGGAGCAGGGCCAGCAGGTGTCGCGCATCATGCTCAACGGTCGGCCCCTTTCCCACATCAGCGACTTGCTCGGGAGGTAAGTATGGCAATTGAATCGATAGGACGGGTCAGCGATACCGGCGTCGCGAGCCAGGCAGCCGGTGTCGGCCTGGAGGATTTCCTGCGCATTTTCCTCACCCAGCTGAACTACCAGGACCCGCTGGAGCCGGTCGACAACCGCGAGTTCCTCGCCCAGCTGGCGCAGTTCGCCTCGCTGGAAATCGCCAGCCGCAGCAACGAGAACAGCGAGGCCCTGCTCGACGTCACCAGCCTGTCGCAGTCCATCGGCCTGCTCGGGCGCACGGTGGACGTGCAGCTGGAGAATGGCCAGGCGACCGGCGAGGTGATCGCCATGCGCCTGGTCAACGACCAGCCGCAGCTGAGCATCAGCCAGGCCGACGGCAGCGTGATTTTTGCCAGCCCGACCCAGGTCACCCAGGTGGTCCAACTGAGCGGGGAGAACTGATATGGCTTCCGACCTGCTCGGCACACTGTACAAGGCGATGTCCGGCCTCAAGGCCTTCACCCAGGGCCTCGACAACCTGAGCAACAACGTCGCCAACCTCAATACCAGCGGCTACAAGGCCAACGACCTGTTCTACCGGGAACTGGAGGGCAACCAGCAGTTCGGCAACACCGGTGACGACGGCCAGGCAATGGCCAACGGCCAGGGGGTGACGGTGGGCGGCTCGAAGATCCGCTTCGTCGACGGCGACCTGGCCGAGACCGGCAACGACACCGACATCGCCATCGACGGCAACGGCTGGTTCGTGGTGCGCGACGACAACACGGAGTACTACACCCGCTCCGGCGAGTTCATCCTCGACGACGACGGCTTCCTGGTCGACCCGGGCACCAACTTCCGCGTGGCCAAGCTCAACGACAGCGGCAAGCTCGAGGACATCAACCTGCTCGATCGGCTGGTCAGCGGCGCCGACGCCACCGACAAGGTGCGCCTGCGCGGGGTGCTCAACCGCTCCGCTACCGAGGGCGAGATCTACCCGCCCTCCGACGCCACCGACGAGGAGCGCATCAAGCTGGCGGTCTACGATGGCCAGGGCCAGAACTACGACCTCTACCTGCAGTTCACCAAGCTGCAGGGCAGCCAGTGGCAGGTGGATTTCGTCGATGAAAATGGCGTCGTGGTGGCGCAGAACCAGACCATCGAGTTCGGCGCCAACGGCGCGCCGACCACCGACAGCCTGGCGAAGACCATCGACTTCAACCTCTTCGATTACGTCGCCACCGACCTGGTGTCGGAGCGCTTCGACGGCGTCCCACGCATTTCCATCGCCGATACCCCCGGCGACCTGGAACAGATCGGCGAGTTTTCCATGAGCCTGTCCGAGGGCGACTTCATCACCCGCCGGGCGGGCGACAGCGGCGACATCGCCTTCCTGCAGTCCGGCGAGTTCCGCGTCGACGCCCAGGGCAACCTGATCGACGCGGCGACCGGGCGGGTGCTCGCCGCCCGCTCCCCCGCGAATGACGGCCAGCTGGTCGACGCCACCCTGGCGCTGGAGAACCGGCAGCTGGCGACCCGGGCGATCGAGCTGTCCGGGGTGCTCAACGCGCTGGCGCCGCTGAACGAGGTCTATCCCCCGGTGACGACAGCGGCGGATGGCAGCGAGAGCCAGGAGAACCCCATCCGGGTCACGGTGTTCGACGACGAGGGCAACAGCTACATCCTGACGGTGTCCTTCACCCGCGTGGTCAGCGGTGCGGATACGGTCGAGTACGACGTCATCTTCAACTACGGCGAGGACGACGAGTTCAGCGCCAGCTCGCGGCTGTCCTACGTCCGCGAGGGCACTGCGGGCTGGCAGCTGGACAGCGAGGACCTCAGCGCGACCTTCAGCGGCACCAACCCCGACGGCGAGGGCGTCAGCATCCAGTTCGACGTGATCGCCGACGCCGGCCTCAACGGGCTGTCGGTGCAGACCGGGGTGAGTTCCAGTGTCACGGCGACGGTGCAGTCCGGCGGCGCGACCGGCGAGATCAGCGCCATCGAGGTGCAGTCCAACGGCCAGGTCGTGGTGAGCTACAGCAACGGCGTGACCGAGAATGGCCCGCTGCTGGCGGTGGTCGACGCCCGCGGCGCCGGCCTGCAGGACCTGGTGATCGACTTCAGCGCGGTGACCAGCCAGGAGTTCACCACCTCGGAGATCACCGTCGACGACATCAACGGGCGCGGCACCGGCCAGCTCACCGCGTTCAGCATCGAGTCCGACGGCACCATCCTGCTGCAGTACTCCAACGAGGATGACGTGGAGGACGGCCGCATCGCCCTGGCCCTGTTCAGCAACGAGGCCGCGCTGCAGCGCAAGGGTGACTCCCTGTTCAGTATCGCCGACGACAGCGAGCGGGTGCTCGGCAGCGGCGAGGACGGCGCCTTCGGCTCGCTGGTACACAAGAGCATCGAGCGCTCCAACGTCGAGCTGTCGCGCGAGTTCGCCGAGATCATCATCGTCCAGCGCGGCTTCCAGGCGGCCTCACAGGTGCTCAACGCGACCAACGAGCTGATCGAGGAACTCTACAACAGCACCCGGGGAGGCCGTTGATGGCGGTGAGCCCCTTCCGCATCTACTCCGCGCCAGAGTGCGCGGCGATCGCCGCCGCGCTGGAGAACGCCCTGTGCCGCTGGTCGCGGCGCTGGTTTGGCACCGGCAAACTGGTATTGGAATTCGACAACATCAACGGCCTTCCCGGCGTGCTGCCGGGGCAATTGCAGGCCTTTGGCTCCGACCTGCCTCACTACGGTGACGCCGAGTCCCAGTGGTGCACCCTGCTGCCGGATGCGGCGGCCCGCGACGCGCTCGATCGGTCCCTGCTGGGTACCCCCGGCGGAGCGCAACGGGACGGGGAGGAGGGCAGTTTCCTGCTGGCCCTGCAGGCGGATATGGCGGCCCAGTGTCTCGTGGATATCGGGCGCGCCTTTCCCGGCGAGGCGCAGCCGCGCGCGGGGCAGGAGCTCGGTGCTGCGCAGGTGGGCGGCATGCTGCGCCGCGCGGCTGTCTGCGGCAGCGGCTGGGGCCTCGCGCGACTGCGCCTGGGTGCACTCGAACTGCCCCTCCTGCTCGGCCCCGCCGTGAGCGCCGGGATCGTGCCGGCGAAGCCGCTACGGTTGCTAGGGGCACTGGACTCCGCGCGGCAGGCGATTATCCGCCAGCCGGCCAGCCTGAGCGCGGCCCTCGGCGGCACGGCGCTGACCATCGGTGAGTTTGAGGGCCTGCGGGTCGGTGACATCCTCAGGCTCGACCAGCGCGTGGACGAGGCCGTCAGCCTGGTGACGCCGGGCGGGGAGGTCGTGGCCAGCGGGCAACTGGGCGCCCGCGAGGGTCGCAAGGCCGTGCGCCTCGGCGAGGAATAGGGCGCGGAACAATTCAAACAGCAATGGCCGGCGTGGCGTGACGCGCGCGCTGCCGGCTCGGGAGTACGCAATGAGTGAAACAAAAGTTGAGAACCTGGAACTGTCGGAGTTTGCCGACGAGGCGGGCGGCGCCGTGGTGGCGCGGCAGAGCCTCGACGTGGTCAAGGACGTGTCGGTGCAGCTGACGGCAGTGCTCGGCAAGTCGACCCTGTCCGTGGGCGAGATGTTCGGCCTGCAGGAGAACAGTGTAGTGACCCTGGACACCCTCACCGACGCACCGGTGGACCTGCTGCTCGACGGCAAGGTGGTGGCGCGGGGGCGGCTGGTGATCGTCGACGAGCACTTCGGCGTGCAGATCACCGAAGCGCCCAGCGCGGACTGACTGCGGGGCGCCAGTGATTCGATTGATGGTGAGCTACAGCGGTTCCGACGCCATGCCTGCGCGCCCGCGTATTGGACGGGTGCTCTGCTGCCTGCTGTTCGCGCTGCTGAGCGCAGCGTCGCAACTGTCTGCACAGGAGGAGGTGGCTGCACCGGCGCTGGCTGGCAACACTGCAGCAGCTGACGCCAACGACGTGGAATCCGCCACGGCGGTGCCGGAAGCGCCGGCAGTCGCAGCCCCGGCAGCGGAAAGCCTGCATTTCAAGCAGTCCGACTTCGACCTCGGCGATACCCTCGGCGATATCGTGCTGTACCTGGCGCTGCTCTGCGCGGTGGCCGCAGTCGCCATCTTCCTGCTGCGCCAGCGCCTGGTCGCCCGCGGCGCGTTGCCGGAAAAACCCGGCGCGCACATCCGCACCCTCGATCGCCAGGCGGTTTCCACCCGCACCACGCTGCACCTGCTCGACGTGGACGGTCGCCGGGTCATGCTGGCGGAGTCCGCCAGCGGCCAGACACTGATTGAACTGTCGCCTGGGGAGAGGGCTGATGACTAGTCCCGCGCGGCGCCTGCCGCTGCCAGTCCTGTGCGCGATAACCCTGTTATTACAGTTCCTGCCCGCTTTAGCCCAGGCGCAGGGCTTCGATCTCGCGGGGGTGAAGGTCGACGTCAGCGCGGATGCGGACAACCGCGACATCTCCGCGGCCTTCCAGGTGCTGGCGGTGCTCACCGTGCTCAGCCTGGCCCCGGCCATCCTCATGGTGATGACCTCCTTCACCCGCATCATCATCGTGCTGGCCATGCTGCGACAGGCCTTCGGCATGCCCAGCACGCCGCCGAACACGGTGATCGTCGGCCTCGCCCTGTTCCTCACCCTGTTCACCATGATGCCGGTGCTGGAGCGGATCAACGCCGAGGCCCTGCAGCCGTATTCAGCGGGCGACCTGAGCTCCGTCGAGGCGGCGCAGCAGGCTCTCGTGCCGCTGCGCAGCTTCATGCTCAGCCAGACCCGGGAAAAGGACCTGGCGCTGATCATGGAGCTGTCCGGCAAGACGCCGCCGGCTTCCCTCGAGGATGTGCCGACCACGGCGTTGATTCCCGCCTTCATGCTTAGCGAGCTGCAGACCGCTTTCCAGATCGGCTTCGTGATCTTCCTGCCCTTCCTGATGATCGACCTGATCGCGGCGAGCGTGCTGATGGCGATGGGCATGATCATGGTGCCGCCGCTGACCATCTCCCTGCCGATCAAGGTACTGATGTTCGTGCTGATCGAGGGCTGGGCGCTGGTGACCCAGGCGCTGGTGGGGAGTTTCCTGTAAAACCCGGTTGCCGCCGGGCACAGAGTGGCGGCTTCCGCGCCATTGCCGCTACACTTGCGGCATGACCAGCCTCAGGATATCCGCAGAGCCCGAAGTCAGTGGCTCGCCCCTGACCGCCGGCCTGTGGTTGCCCGACAGTCCCTACCTGTTGCGCCTGCAGCGGCGCCTGGGCGAGATCATTGCCAGTGCGCCGGACACTGCAACAGCCAGCGTGCAAGTGCTGGTTCCCCCCGGCCTCGACCCCGCCGCGGTGGCCGCGCGCCTGCTGGCCGCGCAGGGCCAGGTCGACGTGCATGCAGGCCACTTTCCCGCGGCGCCGGCAGGTCGCTCCTCCCGCGGCGCGAAGGTGCTCGACTATCGCGACTTCTGCTACAACCGCGACGACATACAGTACCTGTTGCGCCTGGCGCCGGAACTGTGCGGCGCGCCGGGCCCGGCGATTGCCGGGAATTTCGACCTGCTGCAACTGAGCGCTGGCTGGCCGGTGCTCACCGAGGCCCTCATCAGCGCCATCGGCGGGGCGCAGCAGGCGCCATCGCCGGGGCAGCGCGAGCCGCTGGTGCTCGCCACGCTGGCACCGGTGTGGGATGCCTTCGAGGCACACTGGGTCCCGCTGTTACAGGCGTCCTGCCCCTGGCTGTTCCAGGTCGCGCTGTTACCCATGCTCAATCTCGACCTGCTCGCCCATCTTTACCCCGGTGCCGGACGGCAACTGCGCGATTGTCGCGCTATCGGCCTGGTCGAGCCCTGCGCGCGCCACGCCGGTTTCTACCGCATCGACAGGACCCTGGACGGGCTCTTGTTGCGCGCGGCTCGCGAGCGCCTGGATGTGGCGGTACAGGAGCGGGCTGTCAGCTGGTACGAGGCGCAGGGCTACCTCGCGGAAGCCATCGAGTGCCTGGCCGCGCTGGGCGCCGAAGAGGATCTGTTGGCGACACTCAAGGACAGGCAGCACAGCCGCCACCGCAGTGCTCCCGGCCGGGCCCGCCGCGCTCCCGCGCTGGGAGATCTCGGTCCGCCGACCGGTGTCGCCAGGGCCGCGCTGGGAGTCGGTGGCAGAACCCTGCCCGCATCCCTGCGTATAGCGGCGCCAAGTCGCAAGACCGGCAGTGAGCCGGGTGAGCTGCTGCCGACTGCTGTGGCGCACATTCTCGATGCCTACCGGCAGCACCGGCGCAACGACCCGGCGGCGGTAGGTGCGGCGATGGGTGCCGCGGTGCAGTCCGGCCTCGACCGCGAGGAACTGTCGGGGCTGCTGGATTTCATCGATGTGCATGTCCGTCCGCTGGCCTTCAATCCGCAGAGCCCGCTGGCATTCGCCCTGAAAGACCTGCGCCACTCGGCCCCGGCGCGGGAGGCGGTGTCCGCCCAGTACGAGAGCCTCAACCACCGCGAACTGCAGATCCTCCAGCGCATCTGTGAGGGCTACAAGAATCGCGAGATTTCCGAGCAGCTCGGCCTCGAACTGAGCACCATCAAGTGGTACAGCACGCGGATCTACGAAAAGCTCCAGGTCCGCAACCGCACCCAGGCAGTGGCCCGGGCCCAGGCGCTGGGGCTGTTCCGGTAGCGCAGATGAGCACGCCGGTATTCAGGGTCAACGCCGCCGGTGACGGCAGTGTCAATGCGATCAACATCGAGCTGTGGGGCTTTCGCGATTGCCCCCACGCCAGCCCCATGGCGGTGGCCCGGGCGGTGCAGTTGCTGCCGCCGCACCACCTGGAGGGCTTGAAGAAAATCGCCTACAGCGAGCGGGCGCTGGTTAGGGGCCTGCGCCGCTGGGTGCGCCTGCCCGGCCGCTCCCGCCAGCGCGGGCGCTACGACCAGGAGGAGCAGGCGATAAACCTGCACCACTGCAACGACCGCCAGGAGCTGTTCCACACCCTGTTTCACGAACTGGGCCACTTCGTCTACTTCCGGGTGCTGTCCTCCTACGAGAAAAAGCACTGGGTCACCGAGCTCCACCGCAGCGAACCGCCGGTCTCGGCCTACGGCCGGCGCAACGCCGCCGAGGACTTCGCCGAGGCCTACGCGCTCTACGTCCGCGACCCGCAGCGCCTGGCCGAGCGGCCGCGCAAGTACGCATTCCTGAGTACAGTGGTGTTCCGCGAGCGGCCGGTCGACCAGGCGGTGCTGGCGGGGATCGTCGCCAGCAGCCGGTCCGGTGACCGGGAGCAGCACCTCGATTTGCGAATATAGTGGGTTCGAGCGGGTGCGCCGTTGTGCCACCCGCGCTAAGCGTTTACGATGATCCGCTATTTGCGGTGACCAAGCGGACCACATGAATAACACGCAGAATGCCGACACGGAGGGTCAGATCCAGCGCTATACCAATTTCCTGGCCGCTGACCCCGACAACATCACGCTGCTGATGAACCTCGGGCAGCTGTGTCACCAGGCCGGTGACTTCGACACCGCCGAGGCCCACTTCAAGCGGGTACTGTCCCTGCAGCCGGAACACCCCACGGCCACCAGCCAGCTGGCCAATGTGCGTATCTCACAGCACCGTTTCGCCGAGGCGGAAACACTGCTGCGCTCGCTCGCCGATGCCGCGCGGGACGAGCCGGTACTGCAGTACAACCTCGGCATGGCGCTTTACTACCAGGAAAAATTCGACGACGCGCTGGCGGGTTTTCAGGCTGCGTCCGAGGCGGGTGTCGAGTCGCCGCAGAATCTCGCCTACCGCGCCCACTGCCTGCACGCCCAGGGCAAGTTCAGCGATGCGCTGGCCCTGGCCAGCGAATCGGCGCGCCAGGCGCCGGGTGAGCGGATCAACAGCTACGTGGCACTGCTGCAGATGGACAACGGCGACCTGCAAACCGCCGACCGACTTGCCCGCGACGTACTCGAGGAATTTCCCGAAAACGTCGATGCCAATATCGTCGCTGGCACCTATTGCCTGCAGCAACAGGATATAGAGCGGGCACTGCGCTACCTAGAGCAATCGCTGAAAGGTGAGCCCAGCAACGCTCGCGGCTGGCAGGGGCTGGGGCTGGTGCGCATGTACGAGCAGGACTTCGCCGGCGCCATCGAGGCCTTCAAAACTTCGCTCGAATACCACCCGCGCAACACCGGTACCCTGGTGACCCTGGGCTGGGCCTGTATCGGTCATGACGACCTGCCTGCCGCCGAGGCCGCGTTCCGCCAGGCCCTGGAGATCGATCGCAACTTTGGTGAGGCTCACGGCGGGCTCGCCGTCGTGTTCGCCCTGACCAAGCGCGAAGACCAGGCGAAGGAAACAATCAAGAAGGCCCGGGGCCTCAACAAGGGCGGCTTCGGCGCCATGTTTGCCCAGACCATCCTGCTCGAGGCTCACGGGCAGCGCGACCGCGCGGTTCGCCTGTTTGGTGAATCCCTTCTGCGTCGACCCTCGCCGGACAGCATGCGCCTGATCGATGCGATCGAGCTTTTCGCCCAGCGCCAGGCGGCGAAGCAGGGGCCACCACGATTACTGGAAAGGGACTGACCCATGGAAGCGGGAATAACCGACGAACAGCTGGACGCCGTTGCCGCGGCCATAGAGGCCGAGGATTACGAGTCGGCCATGCTCGACCTGAAGCGGGTGCTGGACAAGACCCCCGGTGACGCCATGGCGCTCTACCTGCTGTCGACCGTGCATGCGGCGACGGGCATGCATGAACGGGCGGCGGAGGAGCTCTGGGCGGTGCTGGAGTCGGAGCCGGAATTCCACGTGGCGCGGTTCCAGCTGGGCCTGATCTACCTTGCCCACGGCCAGGGCGCGGAGGTGCTGGAGGCCTGGGAGCACTACCGGACCCTGCCGGAAGACGACTGCTTCTTCCTGTTCCGGCGCGGCATCGAACACTTCCTCGCCGATCGCCTGCAGGAGTCGGTGCGCGACCTCGAAGCCAGTATTGCCAACAACGACCACTATCTCTCCGTGGTCGAGGACATGCAGGGCATCCTGGAGGAAATAAGTGGCCTCGAGGCCACCCTGGCCGGCTAAATTTTGGCCAGCGCCGGAAAATTCTGGCACCGATTCACACCGCTAAAAAAAAACCTTCGCCAGGCGGGCTTTTTTCTTGTTGAAATAACTAATAACTGCTAGGTTTTTTTGCAACATAGTTGCAGTTCCGTATCGCGGGCTTAGGCAAACCGGTATCTGGAGACCGGTACGCGGTCGATACGGCTATCTCTGAGGTGGACATGGCGGTGCGTTACAGGGCTAGCAGGGCGTTCTCAGGTACGCCGACGCGAGTGTATTTCCGCATGCCGTACTCTCTCTTCCGGATCCCGGATTCTTGATCCATAAGTTCTTCGACGTATTTTCTCGGCTGCCCAGGCAATAAAAACTGGGCGGCTTGAACGCCCATAGCGGCAAAACGATAAATTGGAACGCCCTCCGCCCCTGAATGACTCGGGGAAGGTCCGGGCAGATATGTAGGGAAGCAAGGGGACAACATGGCAATTATCATAGGCGGCCACGAAACCGGTCTGCTGGACACCTCATTTGGCCAGCTGAACAGGGACGACCGGACCAGCGAGTCCGAAGTCGGCCAGGGCGAACAGCTCCACGTCAATGTCTCCAACGGCAACCTGGTGCTGACCCAGCAGGACGCCTTCATGCCCAGCCGGGGCATGGATTTCCAGCTCATTCGCACCTACAACTCCCGCGGCGTACCCAGCGACGCCGGCCAGCGCGACGACGAGCGCTGGTCGCTGACCACCGGGGTCAGCCTCAACGTCACCAACGAGGGCGGTGAACAGCACTTCTTCGTCACCTACGGCGATGGCAGCGTGCTCGAGTACCGGCTGGATGCCGGCACCGGCCTCTATGTATCCACCGACGGCCAGGGCGCCTACGAGACCCTCGAGGACCTCGGCGCCTCGGGCAACGATACGGTCTTCTACGTGGTCACCCGGGCCGACCAGAGCCGCCTGAGCTTCGACAAGGACGGCCGCCTGCTGTCCTGGGTGGACACCAACGGGGTGACCACACAGTTCGTCTACTCACAGAACCGCCTGGTGCAGGTAATCGACGACGACGGACACGTCCTGACCTACAACTACCGCAGCGGCAACCTGGTGTCGATCACCGACGAGGACGAGGGTGTCCTGGTCGAGTACCGCTACGACAAGGGCCAGCTGGTGGAGGTGATCGACCGCTTCGGCCACTCGACCAAATACTTCTACTCCAGCGATGGCTTCCTCGTGCGCATGGTGCTGCCGGACCGGCAGACAGTGGACGGCCAGCTGGAGACCTACGCGTCCCGCGAGCTGCACTTCGAATACCAGTCGGTGAACTGGTCCACCGGCGACTCGGGCCGGGCCAAGGTGCTGACGCGCATGGTCGACGCCGAGGGCAACGTCACCACCTTCGACTACCAGTTCGACCTGGTCGACGGCGGCGGCGACGACAAGTTCTATAACGGCGGCAGCACCCGGGTGGTGGACGCCCTGGGCAACGCCCGGGCGACCTCCAACGAGGCGCTTTACGTGCAGTGGCGCACGGCGAACGGCTACTACGCCGACTACAACGCCACCGCGGTGCAGAACGACGCGGCCCTGGCCATGCAGTTGAAGGCGATCCGCGACGCCCACAGCCTGACCTACAGCTACCGCGCGGACGGCTACATCACCGCGGTGATTGACCAGGAAGGCTACGAGACGCGCTACAACTACGATACCGACGGCAACCTGCTGTCGGTGATCGACAGCAACGGCTGGGGGGCGGTGCACAGTGACAGCAGCTACTACCGTGCCCTGCGCCAGAGCGTCCTGGGAACCAATGCCCCGGTACCCCTGAGTGCCCTGACAGAGGCGGACAAGAGCGCGCTGACAGCGGCCTTCACCAGCAGGTTTACCTACGATGACCGCGGCAACCTGCTGACCAGCACCGACAATCTCGGCAACACCACGACCTACACCTACACCGACTTCAACAAGCTGGCGACGATGACCAGCGCCAATGGCGGCGTGACCACCTTCAGCTACGACGACTGGCAAAACCTGATCGAGCAGGTCGACCCCAGCGAGGCGGGGGTCAGCGGTGACGTGACCCGCTGGCAGTACGACGAGTTCGGCAACCTGGTCAAACGCATCGTCTACCTCGATCCCGATGACCTCGACAATCCCGCCAAACGGCAGGTCACGGACTACTCCTACGACCTTTTCGGCAACAACGTCGAGACCGTGGACGGTGAGGGCAACCGGACCCGCAACGTCTTCGACCACTTTGGCAACCTGACCCAGAGCATCGCCTTCCTCGACAAGGCCCAGGACCCGGATGCGCCCGGCGCACTGAAGCAGGTGACCAGCTACCTCTACGACAAGGACAACCGCCTGCTGTCGACCACCGACCCGGAAGGTCACACCACCTTCAACAGCTACGACGCGGTGGGCAACCGGATCAGCTTCACCGACGCCAACGGCAAGACGATCACCTACATCTACGACAAAAACAACCGCCTTGTCAGCACCATCGACCCGGCCCAGAGTGGCCCGGGCCAGGACCGCACGACGACTCGCCGCTACGACGTGGTGGGCAACGAGCTCGCGGTAACCGACGCCGAGGAGCGCACTACCACCTACCGCTACAACGCCCGCCGCGAGCTGGTGGAAGTGAAGACCGCCTCGGTGAAGGGCGCGGACGGCACGACCCCGACCCAGTACAGCAGCTTCTTCGCCTACGACGGCGAGGGCAACGCCATCACGCTGACCGACAACCGCGGCAACAGCACGCAGTTCCTGTACTACGCGGATGGCCTGCTGCGCACCGAGACCACGGCGCTCGGCCACATCACCGAATACACCTACGACGCCAACCGCAATGTATTGACCATTCTCGCCGGGGCCCAGCTGGCACCGGACAAGCGGCAGAACCTGAGCTTCTCCTACGACAGCGAGGACCAGATCCTCACGGTAGAGGACGCCGAGGGCAACATCACCGAGTACAGCTACGACGCCCCGGGCACCATTGCCTCGGTCACCGATGGCAACAACCATCGTACGGATTACGTCTACGACCGGAACAACCGCCTGATCCGCGAGATCCGCCCGGAGGTCATCGACCCGAAGACCAACGCGCCGACCCGCTACACCGTGGAGCACAAGCTCGACGCGCTGGGCAATGAAGTCGAGACCATCGACGAGAACGGCTACAGCACCTTCTTCGAGTTCGACCTCGACAACCGCCTGGTCAGCACCACCGACGCCAACGGCATCGTCACCACCTACGCCTACGACCCCAATGACAACCTGACCGAAGTGGCGATCGGGGCCGGGCGGGCGGACGTGCAGGTGACCAGCTACGTCTACGACGCCTTCAACCAGCTGATCGAGGAAACCGACGGGGTGGGCAACGCCCTGGCCAGCAGTGACGAGGCCTTGTACCAGACGATGCGCGAGGGCCTGCTCTACCCCAAACTGGCGGCTGACCTGAGCGACGGGCAGAAAAACGCCCTGCGCAGCCTCTACACCGAGCGCTACACCTACGACCGGGTGGGCAACCTGCTGTCGGTGGAGGACCACCTGGAGCGGCTTACCCGCTACGACTACGACAACCTCAACCGCCTGGTGCTGCAGACCGACGCGCTGGGACAGACCCGTGCCTACCGCTACGACGGCAACGGCAACCTGGTCGGCGAGCTGGACGAGCTGGACCGCGAGCGCGGCTACGAGTACGACGCGGAGGACCGGCAGACCCTTGCGACAGACCCACTGGGATCGCTGACCAGGTACGACTACGACGCCTTCGGCAACCTCACGAAGCGCAGCGAGGCGCTGGGCACCGCGATCGAGCGGGTCAGCGAGTACGTCTACGACCGCAACAACCTGCTGGTCAGGGAGACCGACCCGGAGAATCACTCTGTCGCCTACGAGTACGACGCGGTGGGCAACCGTTTCAAGGTGACCGACGCGCGCAACAACACGACGGAGTACGTCTACGACGCGCTGGACCGCAATATCAAGATCATCGACCCGCTCAACTTCGAGACGCGCTTCGAGTACGACGGTGTCGGCAACCAGATAAAGATCATCGACCCGCGCAATCACGCCCGGTCCTTCACCTACGACCCGGGCAACCGGCTGTTCACCGCTGAGGACGGCGAGGGGCGCAAGGTCAGCTTCGAATACGACGCGCAGGGCAACGTGATCGTGCAGACCACGGGTGTGGGCGCCGCGGGCAGTGGCTCCGAGGGCCCCGAGACGACGCAGTACACCTACGATGCCGAGGGCAACCTGCGGGCGATCGTCGATGCGAAAGGCGAGCGTACCGAGTACGGCTTCGACCGGGTCTACAACCAGACCTCGATGACCGATGCCAATCTGCACAGCACCGGCTTCAGCTACGACGCCCTCAACCGGGTGCTGGCGGTGACCGATGCCAAGGGCGGCCAGACCCGCTTCAGCTACGACGCCGTGGGCAACGTCCTGACTGAAACCGACCCCCTCGACCGGGTCACCAGCTACGCGTACAACGAGCGCGACCAGCTGATCGTGACGCGCGACGCCCTGGGTGTCGAGACCCACTACGACAACAACGTCTTCAATGTCATCGCCATCACCCGCGCGGCGAATGTGCCCGAAATGGAGCGCACGCGCAGCTTCGTCTATGACGACGACGGCCAGTTGGTCACCGAAACCGACGAGCTCGGTTTCCAGATCCACTACGAGTACGACGCCAACCACAATGTCACGAAAGTGACCGACCAGCGCGGCAACAGCACCGAGTACCGCTACGACGCCAACAACCAGCTGCGCTTCATCAAGGACGAGCTCGACTACGAGGTCGAGTACCGCTACGACGGCAGCGGCAACCGGGTGCAGATCGTCGACCAGCGCGGTAACGTCACCACCAACTACTACAACGGCAACAATGAACTGGAGCTGGTTGTCGATGCTCTCGGCTATGCCACCAGCAATAGCTACGACGTCAACGGCAACCTGAAATCCGTTACCCGCTTTGCCACGGCGGTGGCGACGCCGGCATCCCCTGGTGCCAAACCGACGCCAACGCCCAGCCCTGCCGACCAGACCATCGTCTACGAGTACGACGAGCTCAATCGCCGCATCGCCGAGACCAATGCCAAGGGCCATACGAGTTACTACAGCTATGACGCCGTCGGCAACCAGATCGGCTTCATCGACGAGAACGGCAACGCGACCGCCTACCGCTACGACGCACTCAACCGCCTCGACCTGGTGACCGACGCCCTCGGCGGCACGCGGGGATACGTCTACGATGCCGTGGGCAATATCCTCTCCGAGACCGACGAGAACGATCACACCACGACATATACCTACTCGAAGCGCAACCAGCTCCTGACCCGCACCAACCCGCTGGGCAAGCAGCAGCTATTTACCTACGACTATGTGGACAACCGCCTCACCGAGACCGACGAGAACAACCACACAACCGCGTACCAGTACGACAAGCTGGACCGTGTGATAAAGCGCACCGACGCCGCGGGCAACGCCGCCTTCTTCGATTACGACAAGGTGGGCAACCAGATCAGCTTCATCGACGAGAACGGCGACGAATCGACGACCGAGTACGACGCCCTGAACCGGGTCAAGAAAGAAGTCGATGCACTTGGCAAAACCGTCGAGTATTTCTACGACGAGTACGGCAACCAGACCGGCCTGAGCGACGAGCTGGGCCATACCACCGGTTTCAGCTACGACGCGCTCAACCAGCTGGAAAACACCACCGGTGCCGAGGGCGGCGTGCGCCGCCAGTTCTACGATGCCTTTGGCAATATCGTTCGCGTGATCGACGAGACCGACCGGGCGCTGGATTACGGCTTTGACGCCAACAACCGCCTGATCTCCGTCACCGACGACCTCGGCGGTGTCTATCGCTATGGCTATGACGATGCGGGCAACAAGACCAGCGAGACCGACGAGCGCAATTTCACCACGACCTTCGTCTACGACGTGCTCAACCGCCTGCAGGAAACCATCCGGCCGCTCGGCGGCAAGCAGGTCATCGGCTACGACGGGGTGGGTAACGTCACCAGCCTCGAGGATGAGAACCAGAACGTCAGCCGGATGGAGTACGACGACAACGACCGGCTGGTGAAACTGCTCAGCGCGGAAGGTTATCTCACCATCATCATCTACGATGACGTCGGCAATGAACTGGAGCGCCGCGAGTACAACCGGGTCTACACTGTCGCGCCCGGCGCGCCGCTCCCCGAGCCCGCCGCCGGGGATGAACCCCGTATTACCCTGTCCACCTATGACGAACTCAACCGGCTGGAAACCAACAAGGATTCCACCGGGCTGACCACCGAGTACGAGTACGACAATGTCGGCAACTCGAAGTCGATGCAGCAAAGTGCGGCCCCGGCGGGTACGCCGGGAAGTACCGCGGCGATCACCGGCAACGCCGGCACGGAAACGGTCATCTACGACAAGAAGGGCCGGGTCACCAGTCGCACCGACGCGCTCGGTTACGTCACGTTCTACGTGCTCGACGGCAAGGGCCGCATCGAGAGCATGACCGAGGCCTACGGTACACCGGCCGCGCGCACCACCACCTACACCTACGACAACGAAGACCGCATCGAGACCGAGACCAACCCCCTCGGCACGAAGATCACCTACGTCTACGACAAGGCTGGCCGGCTCAAGACCCGGACCACCTCCGGCAATGACGTCGTCGACCGGGTTGAAAGCTACGATTACGACGAAGTCGGCCGCCTGAAAACCGAGACCAGCGGCGAGGGCCGCCGCACCGATTATGTCTACGACGCCGAAGGCAACGTCAAACAGGTCATCTACGGCAAGGGCAGCAGCGAGGAGTACAGCAACTTCTTCGAGTACGATGCCAACGACCGCCTGTTCGCGGAGATCGATGGCGAGGGCGTGCGCATCGAGTACAGCTACGACGCGCGGGGCAACAAGAAGACCACGACCCAGGCCAAGGGGATTGCCGGGGAGCGCACTACCACTTACGAGTACGACGGCCAGAACCGCCTGCGAGCCATCGTCGACCCCATGGGTGGCCGCACCGAGTACGACTACGACGCCGAGGGCAACCAGTTCCGCATCACCTCCGCCGACGGCACCATCACGGAAAACACCTTCGACGCCGAGGGGCGCATCCTCACCAACACCGTTGGCGTGAATCGCGCGCACGGTGGCATCCGCACCACCAACGTCTACGACGCCCGTGGCAATATCCTCTCCACTGCGGTGCAGTACGCCGATGGCAGCAACGCGGCCCTGGTTTCCAGCTACCAGTACGATGCGCTGGATCGCATCGAGCGCGTCACCGATCGCGAGGGTTTCTACAGCACCTTCGAATACGACGCCTTCGGCAACCAGACGAAAGTGACGATAGGGCAGTACGACTCGAATACCGACGACCCGGACAACGCGGCGAAGCTGGCGCGCACCAGCCCCCGGGTCACCGAGTTCAGGTACGACGCCGCGGACCAGTTGCTCGAGAGCATCGACGGCAACGGCAACAAGGTCAGCGCGACCTACGACAAGCACGGCAACCGGATTACCCAGACTGTCGGCCAGACCACCAGCGACAGCACCGACCAGGCCCACGTATCGACCACCGAGTTCGACTATGACCTCGACGGCAAGCTGGTCGAGAAGCGCACCGCCGAGGGCGGACAGGTCGTCATCGTCCGCGACGCGCTGGGCCGGCAGGAGCAGATCAGCACACTGCAGTCCAGCGGCGTCTGGGTGGTCGAAACGCTCGGCTATGACAGCCATGGCCGCGTTATTTCCGAGACCGATTCCTACGGTGCGGAAACGATTAGCACCTACGATCCCCTGGGTAACCTCGAGTCGATAGAAAGACCCGACGGCGCGATCACCTCTTACACCTACGATCTCAACAGCAATCTCAAGACCGAGACCGATGCCACCGGCGCTACCACTACCTACCTCTACGACGCGGTGGGCAACCAGACCGGCATCATCGACGCCAAGGGCAACAGTACCTATTTCTACTACAACGACTTCAACCAGCTGGTGGGCGTGGTCGACGCGGAGAAGTTCTACACCCGCTATGACGTGGACGTGAGCGGCAATGTGCTCACCACCACCGCCTACGCAACGGCCCTGGGCAGTGTGCCCGCCGGTGACGTCCTGCCCAGCCCGACAGCGGACGGCGCCAACGACCGGGTTACCACCCAGGCCTACGACAAGAACGGCAAGCGTATTTCCGAAACCCTGGCCAACGGCCTGGTCAGGGAGTTCGAGTTCGATTCCACCGGCCTGCTGTTGCGGCAGAGCGAAAACGTCGGCGCCGTGGACGCCGAGTGGCTCTCGCGCACCCGCGATACCGCCAGCCGTGAAATCAGCTGGGAGTGGGACGACGCCGGGCGCCTGCTGTCCTATACCGGTGTCGATGGTGTGGTCGAAAGCTACACCTACGACGCGGCGGGCAACAAGCTCAGCGAGACGGTACACGACCCCAACGCGCTGGCAACCACGGGCGCCCTCGATCCCGACCGGGTGACGCGGTACAGCTACGACTTCAACAACCGCCTGGCTACCCAGACCAACGGCGACAACGTCCAGACCCTGGGCTATGACAAGGCCGGCAACGTCGTCAGCAAGACCGATGCCCTGGGCAATGTCACCGAGACCGCCTACGACCTGAACAACCGGGTCAGCTCTGTCACCGACGCCCTCGGCCAGAGCATCAGCTACGGCTATGACTCGGCTGGCAACCTGACAACCGTCACCGATGGCCGCGGCTATACCACAACCTACACCTATGACCTCGCCGGCCGCGTGCTGACCGAGGAGACGCCGGACTTCGCCACCTACACCATCGAGGGTGGCGAGCAGTACGGCTCGGTTATTACCAGCAACATCTACGATGCCCTCGGCAACCTGGTCGAGCGCATCGACGAGTCCGGGGAGCGCAATACCTCCTGGTACGACGGCAACGGCAATGTCATCGCCGAGGTCAATGTCGACGGGCGCTTCCAGGAATTCGGCTACAACGCCTTCGGCGAACTGGAAAGCATCGTCACCTACAAGGACCGGCTGGACAAACCGGTCGGCTCCTGGAACTTCGCCGTCGTGCCCTCGACCACCGGCGCGTCCACCGAGATCCGCAACGAATACGACCGCATGGGCAACATCACCCGCACGGTGTATCCGGAAGTCGAGGTCACTACCGTGACCGGCAGCGGCGCGGCCGCCAGCGCCTCGGCGCAGATGGAAGTGCTGGACGAGCAGACCTACTACGACGCCTGGGGCAACCTGGTTGAATCCGTCGACCCGCGCGGCACCCACAGCTACAGCTTCTACGACAGTCTCGGCCGGCAGATCGCCCTGGTGGATGGCGAGGGTTACCTGCTCGAGACCGCCTATGACGCCCAGGGCAACCTGATCCAGCAGCGCCGCTACGAAACGGCACTCAGCGGTACCGAGCCGCAGACCCTGCCGGATGCCAGCGCCGCGGGCAAGGTGCATGTCGTCGACCGCTACTTCGACGAGCAGAACCGCCTGGTCAGCCAGGTTTCCCAGGAAGTGGGCACCGAGGGCGGCCTGAGCCGGGTCACCACCACGTACGCCTACGACGCCGTGGGCAACCAGATCTCGCGCACCCTGGCCGATGGTGAGGCCGAGGAGCAGACCGAGTACTACTACTACGATGCCATCGGCCAGCGCCGGGCGATTGTCAGCAGTAACCGGGTGCTCAACACCCTGAGCTACGACGAGAACGGCAACGTCGAGTCGCGCAAGCGCTACATCAATACCGTAGCCGGCAGCGTGGACCTGACCGACACCAGCTTCGGCGCCCTGGAGACCGGCATCGCCCGCGATGCGGCGCAGGACCAGGAGAGCACCTACGCCTACAACCGGGTCAACATGCTGGTCAGCCAGACCGACGTCATGCAGGACGGCGACATCGTCACCAGCTTCGAGTACGACGCCGCCGGCAACCTGACCCGCAAGACCGACGCGGAAGGCAATGTCAACCGCGTGGCCTACAACGCCTTTGGCCGGGTGATCCAGACCATCACTGCCACCGGCGGCCACTCCTTTGTCGAGTACAACGTCGCCGGGCAGCAGATCAAGTCCTGGACCGGGGGCGACCCGGATTCCACCGCGCCGCTGGTCGCGGCGAGCAGCATCACCAGCAGTGTTTCCAGCGGCCCCGCGGGCAGCCTCAGCATCGACTGGGATATCCCCTCGGCCACCGCCACCTCCTGGGTTGCCTGGAGCATCGGCTCCTCCGTCGCCGTGGGCGAGGGCGAGGCGCCGTCCTTCGGCCCGGACGGGGCCCACGGCGACGGGGTCTACCAGTTCGCCTCCGACAGCACTGCGCTCGGCCTGTCGCGCAACGTCGAGATCCCGGCGGACGAGTTCAGCCCCGGCGATACCATCGTCTTCCGGGTCATGGTCAAGGACGCGGCCAACAACCTGTCCTGGTCGGAGGAGCGCTCGCTGGTGGTACCGGCGACGCTGTCCGAGGTGGAAGTCAGCCGCGCGGGCGAGGATTTCCTGGTCGAGGTCGAGTTCGACGACGCCGTCAGTGGGCCCACCATCAGCTCCGGCGACCTGCCGGCAGATGTAACGATGACCCTGGTGTCCGGCAATCGCTACAGCGCCATCCTCAGCGGCGTGGCGGACCCCACCACGGCCGTATTCAGCTTCAACTGGAGCTATAACAGCGCGAGTTATACCGCTCCCGCGGGTACCCTGTTGCGGGCTTCCGAGGCCGAGGTCGACGATTTCAGCGGTTCGGTCATCTGGACCGTGCCCTCCGATGGCGCCAACACCGCCGGCGAGTCCCAACTGCTGGTGGTCGACGGGCTGCTGGTGACGGACAGCTCCCTGACCAGCCGGGTGAACGGCACCTTCCAGTACGCGCCGGTCAGCGAAGCCGCGCTGAATTACGATATCTTCTACGGCGACGAGTCGCCCCAGTCCCACAGCATCGACATCGGCTTCAGTGACACCCAGGACATCGACTGGACCAAGCAGAGCGAGGAGAAGGACGGCGACGGCAAGGTCGTCAAGACGACCTGGAAGAAGACCTGGAAGAGCGACGGCGATGGCCTGATCCACACCGATGTCGAGGCGGGACTCTCCACCGAGGAGGCGGCCCGGGTCAATGGCGACGGCCTGAAGCTCGCCTACCGCGAGGCCGCGACCGACGGCAACTTCGCCGACGAAGTGGCGATGAGTGCATCGAGCGGAACCTACAGTGCGACCCTCGACCTCACCCAGAACACCAGCTACGACCTGAAGATCTACTACGTCGACAGCGACGGCAACGAGGTGATCGTCGACTGGCGGCGCATCGACGTGCCCGCCGAGTCGAGTAACGAGAACGACGGCACGGTCACCCGCAACGGTACTTCCAAGCCGCCGGGCGGCAGCCGTGAGGTCGATGTCGGCACGCCGATCTCGGAAAGTGACAATTACTCGCTTACCGTACTGGCCTCCGAGCGCGACGGGCAGATCGGTGCCGGCAGCGCCGCGACCCGCGCTGTCTTCGAGGGCAGCTTCAGCGGCCCCGTCGACCCCGCCACGCTGGCGCTGATCATCGGCCTGACCGATACCGGCGGCGCCGAGGGCGGCCGCCAGGCCGACGGCTTTGCCGATGGCACCTACTACACGGAAATCCGTTACAACGACATGGGGATCAAGGTCGCCTCCAACGAGGAGCGCGGCCTGTGGCAGACCTATGGCGTCGATGCCAACGGCAACACCGTCTACACCCGCCTCTATGGCGTGGAGGGCAACACCGCGTTCGTCGAGACCTTCGCCTACTTCGACAAGCGCAACTACGAGACCGTCAGCATCGGCCCCGAGGTCAACGGCGCAGCCCCGGTCACGGAAACCGATTACGACTACCGCGGCCAGGTCACGCAAATCCGCAAGCCGGGCGGTACTGCCGCCGGCACCGTGAGCAGCAGCTACAGCTACGACGGCGTGGGCAACCTGTTGGTGTACACCGACGAACTGGGCGGCACCACGACCCAGGCCTTCGACCGCCTCGGCAACCTGGTCTGGCTGGAAGACCAGGTCGGCCACGTGCAGCGCCTGTATTACAACTACAGCGGCGAACAGGCCGGGTTCCTGCGGGAGACCTCCTTCGAGGGCCTCACCAACGCCACGGAGAGCTACACCTACGACGTTTTCGGCCGGCGCACCGCGCTTGTACGCGGTTACCAGTCGGTCAGCGTCGAGTATGACCAGCACAACCGCGCGGCGAAGGTCAGCACCGTGATCGACGGTGACGAACACGTCACCACCTACTACTACGACAAACTGGATCGCCAGGTCTGGCTGCAGGACGCCGAAGGCAACTTCTTCGGCCGCGACTACAACGAGGCAGGGCAGGTCACCGACGAATACTCGTTTACCTCAGCCCCGGGCGATCTCGCCGAAGCGCAAAGCCTGGCCGAGGACTCGAAGGCAGCCCGCCTCGCGGACGACGTCGGATCCCGCCCGGAGACGATCATCCACGAGCAGACCACCTACGACGTCTTCAATAACAGGATGACCAGCAGCGACGCCGAATGGCGCTCGCAGTCCTTCACCTACGGTGCTTTCGGCCGCCTGGAAACCGCCTATGGGCTCAGCTACAGCTACGATGATTTCGGCCAGCAGGTGGCGGAGACCGACGGCGACGAGCACGACATCAGCCGGGGCTACAACGCCGCCGGGCAGCTGATCTGGATCGACGATGCCGGTACCGGCGCCCGCACCGATTACAGCTACGACCTGGCGGGCAATCGCGAGACCGAGGTGCTGGAGATCGACGGCACGCTCCGCCGCTCACAGACCTACAGCTACAACGGCAAGGGTGAACTGACGCGCTGGGAAGACACTTATCCCAGCACGGACATTGCCACCGATTACGCTTATTTTGCCGACGGTAATATCGAGAGCATCGCCGACAGCGGCGGCACCACGACGACCTACACCCACGACGCGGCGAATCGCGTGCTGACCGTGAACCGCGCCGGTACCACCGAGACCTTCAGCTACGACTCCGCGGGCAACCGCGCGAGTTCGGTCGTCGGTACTGACAGCTTCACCTACGCCTACGACGAGGCGGGCCGGCTCACTACCGCCACGCTCAACGGCTCGGAGAAATACACCTGGCAATACGACAGGGTAGGCAACGTCACCAGGGTCTCGAGCGGCAGCGAGTGGACCACGACCACCTATGACGACAGCTATCGCGCCTATGTCAGCGAGAACAAGAGCAGCGATTCCCACACCGTCACCACCACGACCTTCGACCTGAGCGGACGGGTCACCAAGACCAAGCTCGAGGACAAGACCGATTCGGACGAGGTGTTGAAGTTCACCTACAAGTACGAGTACACCGACGCCGGCCTGCAAAAGTCGATCACCGCCACCGGCGATGCGAAGGGCAGCTCCAAGTCGACCTACGACAGCAACGGCCTGCTGATCAAGGTCAATCTCGGCAAGGGCGACGACGAGGACCAGGAAAGCGACGAGATCAACACTTTCCTGCGCGACAACGACGGCAGGATCATCGCTGCCACCCGCGATTCCGGCATGAAGGACGAGAGTGCCGAAACGACCCACTACCTGTACGCGCTGGGCTACGCCGTCGGTGAATACACCGACCCGGCCAATCCGACGATCAACGAGGGCAATTACGCCACGGTCAAGAGCTACAACCCCGGCCTGGGCGAAAATTCGATAACCTTCCCGGAGACCGCGGTGCTCTGGCACACGGTCGAGGCGGGCGACACCCTGCAGACACTCGCCGCGCGCTACTACGGCTCGCCCGATTTGTGGTTCGTCATCGCCGAGGCCAACGGCCTCACCGGCACCGAGCCGCTGCAGCCGGGCTCGGCGCTGCTGATCCCCACCACCGCGCAAAACGCCTATCACACGGCGGAGACCCACACCCTGTACAAAGAGGGTGATATCGTCGGCTCCACCCTGCCGAACCTCAAGAGCCCGCCGCCTGACGACGGCGAAACGTGCAAGATCGTCGGCCTGATTATCGCCATCGTGATTGTCGCCATCATTGCCGTCGTCGCCACAATCGTCACGGTGGGCGTTCTCGCTCCCGCCGCTATCGCGGCGATCGGGATTACCACGGGTACCATCGGCGGCACCATCGCCGCGATCTCGGTCGGCGTGGCCGTCGGTGCCGTGGTCGGCGCGGCCATCGCCTTCGCGGCCTCGGTGCTGACCCAGGTCATCCTGGTCGCGGGTGGGCTGCAGGAGGAGTGGGACTGGAACGCCGTCCTTGCGGACGTGGTGACCGGTGCCATCGGCGGCGCCGCCGCCGGTCTTGGCGCGGCAGTCTCCGTGGCCAAGGTGGCCACGACCACGCTCAAGGTGGTCAACGTGGTTGGCCAGATTGCGCTGGAGAGCGCCGGGGAGGTCGCCTCGCAGACCATCCAGAACGACGGCAAGATCACCAACCCCTGGCTGATCGTGCTCGCCGGCGCCGGCGGCGCGCTGGGCTCCATTGCCGATATTGGCAAGCGCGCCTCGAAGACCGCGAATACCCTGGCCGATGTGGATGTCGATGGCATCGCCAACAAGACGGCCAAGGTGACTGCGGCGGTCAAGGACGCGAAGGACGCCAGGAAGGCCTTCAATGCCGTCAACAACGCCGCCACCAGGAGCAAGAAATTCTCCACCGCGGCCAAGCAGGGCCTCGATGGCGTGCTGAGCGGCCCCGGCCAGGATCTCAAGTCGCTCAAGAAGACCTTCGCCTCAGTGAAGAATTTTGCCAAGAAAGCCGTTACCAGGGTGAAGGAGTTCCGCGCGACCGGAAAGACCGTTGCCGGCAGCAAGGACGCCCAGGGTTATACCAAGAAGATAGTTTCCGGCTTCGAGACCGTTAACGGCGTGCGCCAGCCGGTTGAGAAAACCGTGATCCGCAATAGCCAGAAGACGATTCTCAAAAACTTCCGCGGTCTGGGCAGGGACTATGTCCGCTACCTGGATGACGCCGGTGACGTGAAAGCCAAGTTCGTCGCCAGCACCTCACCGCTCGCCCGGGTGAAATCCGCGTTCAACAAAGTGAAGCAGTTGCCCGGCAAAGCTATCGATGCGGTCAAGGAATTCCGCGATATCAGGAAAGCCGGCAGCAGGCTGGTGACGGATGGTTCCGACCCGAATTCGCTGAAGAAGATCATCAAGGTCTCCGACGGCGCGGGTGGCCTGGTGGACAAGGTGGTCATCCGCAACAGCAAGCGCAAGGTGGTCGACCCGGTCAACGACGCGCTGAAGAAAGTGCGCAGCCTGGACGACACCGGCAACGTGGTGGAGAAAACCCTGGTCCGGCAGTCGCGGCTCGGCACCTCGAAAACCGCGAAGGCCCTCAAGTATGTCTCGACCTATGGCAGCCTCGGGGTTTCCTTCGCCGAGGAGATCGTTCGCGACCAGACCGACAACCAGCGCCAGGACGATGGCGAGTCCCTGGTGCGCGGCAACCGGGTTTCTGTCGAGGGCGCCCTGCGCGGCCTGGCGGTGTTCGCCCCGGCTGTCGGCACCTTCAAGATCCCCTTGATCTACGAGTTGCAGAAACCCTTCGGCCTGGAAATCGTTGGTGAACCGGACCCGGTGATAGATGATTACATCACCAAGCCCTTCGCCGAGCCCGAGCCCATCAGCGACTACAACGCGCGCTCGACCTTTGCCGACCAGCATGCCCGCCAGCACAGCTGGATCTCGCTGAACTGGTCCGATGTCGCCGCGAGCACCACCAGCCAGGTGCTGAGTCCCTTCGAGCTGGACTACTCGGCCGATACGGACGCGGTTCTCTCCTCGCACCGGATGGTGTCCGGGCAGGTGAGCCAGTTCAGTGAGGCGGCGATCGTCGCCTTTGCCGAGCGCAGTGTCGGTGGAGTCGGCGGTGATGTATTCAGGACGCCCAGCCTGGCCGGCTGACAGATCGCCGGCCAAGCGAATCGCCCCAAAGTGTGATCCAGGTCACACTTTGGGCGTGCGTGCGCTACCCGGCTACTTAAATGCCCCGATTGCCCCCGGTGCGCTTGCGGGAACCCGGGTCGTCAACTAGATTGCTCTGATCCGCAGCAAAACAGCCTGTCGAAAGCCGTCCGCTCACTAACCCGGAAGGGATTCGGCGATCTTGTAGGGACGCAATCATGGCAATAATCGTAGGCGGGCACGAGACCGGTCTGCTGGACACCTCCTTTGGCCAGCTCAACCGGGACGACCGGACCAGTGAGTCCGAGATCGGCGGGGGCGAACAGCTCCACATCAATGTCTCCAACGGCAACCTGGTGCTCAGCCAGCAGGACGCCTTCATGCCCAGCCGGGGCATGGATTTCCAGCTCATCCGCACCTACAACTCCCGCGGCGTACCCAGCGACGCCGGCCAGCGCGACGACGATCGCTGGTCGCTGACCACCGCGGTCAGCCTCAACCTTACCAACGAGGGCGGCGAGCAGCACTTCTTCGTCACCTACGGCGACGGCAGCGTGCTCGAGTACCGCCTCGACAGTGCCACGGGCCTCTACGTTTCCACCGACGGCCAGGGGGCCTACGAGACCCTCGAGGACCTCGGTGCCAAGGGCAATGACACCATCTACTACGTGGTCACCCGCGCCGACCAGAGCCGGCTGAGCTTCGGCAAGAACGGCAACCTGCTGTCCTGGGTGGACACCAACGGGGTGACTACCGAGTTCGTCTACTCGCAGAATCGCCTGGTACAGGTGATCGACGACGACGGCCACGTGCTGACCTACAACTACCGCAGCGGCAACCTGGTCTCGATCGAGGACAACGAAGAGGGCGTACTGGTCCAGTACCGCTACGACAAGGGCCAACTGGTGGAGGTGGTCGACCGTTTCGGCCACTCGACCAGGTATTTTTATTCCAGCGATGGCTTCCTGGTGCGCATGGTGCTGCCGGAGCGGCAGACAGTGGACGGCAAGCTGGAGACCTACGAGAGCCGCGAACTGCACTTCGAGTACGAATCGGTCAACTGGTCCACGGGTGATGCGGGCCGGGCCAAGGTGCTGACCCGGATGGTCGACGCCGAGGGCAACGTGACCACCTTCGACTACCAGTTCGACCTGGTCGACGGCGGCGGCGACGACAAGTTCTACAACGGCGGCACCACCCGGGTGGTGGACGCCCTGGGCAATGCCCGGGCGACTTCCAACGAGGCGCTTTACGTGGACTGGCGGGTAGACAACGGCTACTACGCTACCTACGACGCCACTTTGGTGCAGAACAACGCGGCCATGGCCATGCATATGGAGGCCATCCGCGAGGCCCACAGCCTGACCTACAGCTACCGCTCGGACGGCTACATCACCTCGGTGACCGACCAGGAGGGCTACAAAACCCGCTACAACTACGACGCCGACGGCAACCTGCTGTCGGTCATCGACAGCAATGGCTGGGGGGCGGTCAACAGTAACAGCAGCTACTACCAGGACCTGCGCGAGAGCCTGGGCTTCCCCCGCCAGCAAGGCGTCCTGAGTCCTGGCCAGAAAGACGCTCTTACCGCGGCCTTCACCAGCAAATTCACCTACGATGACCGCGGCAACCTGCTGACCAGCACCGACAACCTCGGCAACAAAACGTTCTATACCTACACCATTTTCAACAAGCTGGAGACGATCACCCGCCCCGAGGGTGGCGTTACCACCTTCAGCTACGACGGCAAGCAGAACCTCATCGAACAGGAAGATCCCGGCGGCGACCTGACCCGCTGGGAGTACGACAGCTACGGCAACCTGGTCAAGCGCATCGTCTTCCTCGACTCGGGCGACCTCGTCGATCCGGCCAAGCAGCAGGTGACCGAGTACTTCTACGACCTCTACGGCAACAACGTGCGCACGCTGGACGGCGAGGGCCACGAGACCCGCAACACCTTCGACCACTTCGGCAACCTGACCCGGAGCATCGACGGCAATGGTGGCGTCACCACCTACGAATACGACCGCGACAATCGCCTGCTGTCGATCACCGACCCCCTGGGCCATATCACCCATAACAGCTACGACGCGGTGGGCAACCGGATCAGCTTTACCGACGCCAACGGCAAGACGATCACCTACATCTACGACAAAAACAACCGCCTTGTCAGCACCATCGACCCGGCCCAGAGTGGCCCGGGCCAGGACCGCACGACGACTCGCCGCTACGACGTGGTGGGCAACGAACTGGAAGTGACCGACGCCGAGGGGCGCACCACCACTTACCGCTACAATGCCCGTCGTGAGGTAATAGATGTCATCACCAGCCCGGTCGACGGCGCGGACGGGACCCCGAATACCCGCTACACCACCAGCTATGCCTACGATGGCGAAGGCAATGCCATCACGGTGACCGACAACCGCGGCAACAGCACCCAGTTCCTGTATTACGCGGACGGCCTGCTGCGTAAAGAGACCAGCCCCATCGGCCACGTCACCCAGTACACCTACGACGCCAACCGCAATGTATTGACCATTCTCGCCGGGGCCCAGCTCAAGAACGCGACTAAAGAACAGAAGCTGACTTTCGCCTACGACAGTGAGGACCAGATCCTGGCGGCGACGGACGCCGAGGGTAATGTCACCGAGTACACCTACGACGCCCCGGGGACCATCGCGTCGATCACCGACGGCAACGGCAATCGCACGGACTATTTCTACGACAAAAACAACCGCCTGATCCGCGAGGAACGTCCGGCAGTCATCGACCCGCTGACCACCGTGCTGACCCGCTACAGCGTGGAGCACAGGCTCGACGCGGTGGGCAATGAGATCGAAACCGTCGACGAAAATGGCCACAGCACCTTCTTTGAGTTCGACCTCGACAACCGCCTGGTGCGGGCCGAGGACGCCAACGGCATCGTCACCCTGTACGCCTACGACCCCAACGACAACCTGACGCGGCTGGAACTGCGGGATTCAAACAACCCAGCGGACCTGCAGGTGACCACTTTCGTCTACGACGCCTTCGACCAGCTGATCGCGGAAACCGATGGGGTGGGCAACGCGCTGGCCAGCCGCGACGAGCCGCTCTACCAGAACATGCGCGCCGACCTGGGCTTCGCCGCCCTGGTGGCAGACCTGAGCGACACCGACAAGAGCGCCCTGCGTACTCTTTATACCGAGCGCTACGCCTACGACCGGGTGGGCAACCTGCTGTCGGTGGAGTCCCACCTGCTGTCGGTGGACGACCACGAGGGGCGGCTCACCGAGTACGCCTACGACAACCTCAACCGGTTGGTACTGGAAACCGATGCGCTGGGCGGCACCCGCGCCTACCGCTACGACGGCAACGGCAACCTGGTCAGCGAACTGGATCAACTGGGCCGGGAGCGCGGCTACCAGTATGACGCGGGCGACCGCCTGACTGAAGAAACCGACCCGCTGGGTGCCATCACCCAGTACAGCTACGATGATTTCGGCAACCTGGTGCAGCGCAACGAGGCCCTGGGATTGCCCATCGAGCGGGTCAGCAAGTACGAGTACGACCGCAACAACCTGCTGGTCGAGGAGACCGACCCGGAGAACAATACGGTCGCCTACCAGTACGACGCGGTGGGTAACCGGATCAAGGTCACCGACGGGCGCGGCAAGCAGACCCACTTCCTCTACGACGCACTAAACCGCAATATCAAGGTCATCGACCCGCTCAGCCTCAAGACGCGCTTCGAATACGACGGTGTGGGCAACCAGCTCAGGATCATCGACCCGCGCAATAGCGAGCAGGTTTTCACTTTCGACCCGGGCAATCGGCTGATCACCTCGGAAGACGGTGAGGGGAGGACGGTCAGCTTCGAGTACGACGCCCAGGGCAATGTGGTGGTGCAGACCACCGGCGTGGGTGGCCCGGGCCCCGGGTCGCTGGGCCCGGAGGTGACTCGCTACGAGTATGATGCGGAAGGCAACCTGCGCAAGGTGATCGATGCCGAAGGCGGGGAGTCGAGCTTTGACTACGACGCCGTCTATAACGAGACCAGGGCGACCGACGCCAATGGCAACGCGATAAGCACGGCCTACGACGCCCTCAACCGTGCCATTCTCTCTACCGACGCGCTCGGCGGCACTACCGCCTTCACCTACGACGCCGTGGGCAACACCCTCAGCCAGACCGACCCCCTGGGGCGGGTAAGCAGCTACAGCTACGACGCGCGCAACCAGCTGCTGACAGTGATCGACCCCGCCGGGGTGGAGACACACTACGTCAATGACGTATTCAACGCGGTATCGATCACCCAGGCGGCGCGTACGGCGCTGGCGCGCACCCGCACCTTCAAGTACGACGGCAACGACAAGCTGGTAGAGGAAACCGACCCGCTGGGCGGGGTCACCACCTACGCCTATGACGAGAACAACAACCTGGTAGAAAAGGTGGACCCGCTCAACCACCGCACCGGCTACGCCTACGACGACAACAACCAGCTGGTCGAAATCACCGACCACCTGGGCGGTACAACCCGCTACGAATACGATGACAGCGGCAACCGGGTCAGGGTGACCGATGCACTGGGCAACGCGACTACCGCCTATTTCAACGCCGCCAACGAACTGGTCCTCTCCGTCGATGCCCTGGGCTTTGCCACCAGCAGCAGCTACGACATCAATGGCAACCTGGTCGAGTTCACCCAGCACGCCAGGGCGATTGCGGGCGCAGTGGTACCGGGCAGCATGCCTGCGGTGCCGCTCGACGCCACGGACCGCACGACCCTCTTCACCTACGACAAGCTCAACCGCCTGGTCAGCAGGACCGACCCCGAGGGCGGGGTGCAGGCCTTCAGCTATGACGCCGTTGGCAACGAAGTTTCCCGCACCGACGAGAACCTCGAGACCACGCACTACGTCTACGATGAACTCGACCGCCTGGTGGAAGTCACCGACGCCGAAGGCGGTGTCCGTAGCTACAGCTATGACGAGGTCGGCAACCAGCGCAGCGAAACCGACGAGAACGGGCACACGACGCAGTTCGAATACGACTTGCTGGACCGCCTGGTCAAGCGCACCAACCCCCTCGGCGGTGAGCGCCTCTACACCTGGGACCTGGTCGGCAACCGGCTGAGCAGTACCGACGAGAACGGCCACACTACCACCTACGAGTACGACAAGCTCGACCGCCAGGTGAAGCGCAGCAACGCCGCTGGCGGTATCGCACTGTTTGCCTACGATGCGGTGGGTAACCAGGTTGCCTTTACCGACGAGAACGGCGATCTCAGCGAGGCTTTCTACGACGAGCTCTATCGCCTGATAAAGACCAGGGATGTCCTCGGCGGTGAGGTCAACTACACCTATGACGCCTTCGGCAACCTGCGCGAGGAAACCGACGAGCTGGGTCACAGCACGTTCTACGACTACGACGCGCTCAACCAGCTGGTTGCCACGACCAACCCGGTGGGCGGTGTGCGCTCACTGAGCTACGACGCGGTCGGCAATGTCATCGTCGAGGAGGACGAGACCGGGCGCAAGCTTACGAATGCCTACGACGGCAATAACCGCCTGGTGTCCGTCACCGATGACAACGGTGGGGTCTTCCAGTACGCCTACGATGCTGCGGGCAACAAGGTCCGTGAGACCGACGAACTCGGCAAAATTACCCACTTCGCTTACGACAGGATCAATCGGCTAGTCACCGAAACCGACCCCCTCGGTGGCGTGCAGACCACCAGCTACGATGCCGTCGGCAATGTGATCCAGGTGGAGGACGAGAACGGCAACACCGCCTACCTCGAGTACGACGCCAACGACCGGGTCGTACAGCAGCTGACCGCCGAGGGCTACCTTTCCACCTCCCGCTACGACGCGGTGGGCAACGAACTCGAGCGGCGGGAGTACAACCAGACCTACGCCATGGCCGGCGCCAACTTCCCTACGCCGAACCCCACCGATAGCCCGCGCGTTACCACCTTCGTCTACGACGTGCTCGACCGCCTGATCAGTACCACCGACTCAACCGGCCTCACCACCCATTTCGAGTACGATGCCGTCGGCAACCCCACGCTCACCTACCAGAGCGCCGCACCCGCCACGGCCACAGCCGCCGCGCCTGCTGCGCTGTCCCTGGTCACAGCGGCCGCCATCACCGGTATGGCGGCAGGCACCGAGACTGTCGTATACGACAGGAAAGGCTTTGTCATCAGCCGCACCGATGCACTGGGTGTGGAAACCACCTACGAGCGCGACGCCAAGGGTAATGTCCTGGAGATGACCGAGGCGGCGGGCCTGCCCGAAGCGCGGACGACCACCTATACCTACGACAACGCCGACCGGCTGGTCTCCGAGACAAATGCGCTCGGCGCCACAGCATCCTACACCTACGACGCCGCCGGCCGGTTGCTGACCCAGAGCCTCTCGGGCGCCGGTGTCGGCACTCGCGTCGAGAGCTACGAATACGACAGCCTCGGCCGGCTGTTCGCCGAGATCAACAGCGTCGGCAAGCGCATCGAGTACGGCTACGACGCCAGCGGCCAGGTGATCCGGACAACCCATGGCGCAGGCACTGCAGACGCCTACGTCAATGAGTTCGTCTACGACGACGAAGGCCGCCTGGTCGCAGAGATTGACGGCGAAGGCATCCGCACCGAGTACGTCTACGACGCCAACGACAACAAGATCGAGACCATCCAGGCCAAGGGCGTGAGCGGCGAGGAGCGCCACACCTATTACGGGTATGACGCCCAGAACCGGCTCATCAGTATCACTGACCCGATGGGTGGAACCACAAGCTACGAATACGATGCCGAGGGCAACCAGTTCCGCATCACCACCGCCGATGGCACGGTGACCGAGAACACCTTCGACGCCGAGGGCCTGCTGCTCACCAATACCGTGGGCGTGGGCGGTGCACACGGCGGTATCCGGACCACCAATGTCTACGACGAGCGCGGCAATGTGCTGTCGACCACCGTTCAGTACGCCGATGGCAGCAACACCGCGCTGACTTCGACTTATGCCTACGATGCCCTCGACCGCGTTACCCGGGTGACCGACCCGGAGGGTTTCTACACCAGCTTCGAATACGATGTCTTCGGCAACCAGGTGCGGATGGAGGTCGGGCAGTTCGGCGGCGACCCGGCCGACCCCAGGGCGGCACGCGCCGCGCCCCAGGTCACCACCTTCGAATACGACGCGGCGGACCATCTGGTCCTTACCGTGGACGGCGAGGGCAATGCGCTGTCCAGCGTCTGGGACCTGCACGGCAACCGCATAGCGCAGACCAGCGGCGTGGCCGTCGTTGGGGAGAGCGACGACGCCGATCACTCGTCGACCACCACCTTTGTCTACGACCTCGACGGCAAGCTGGTGGAGAAAACCAGCGCCACCGGCGGCCAGGTCAAGATCACCCGCAACGTCCACGGCTGGCAAACCAGAACCGAAACCCTGCAATCCGCCGGGGTCTGGGTGGTCGAGGAGTTCGAGTACGACAGCCACGGGCGGGTGACCGCGCAGCTCGACTCCTACGGCAACCGTACCGAGATTGACTACGATGCTGTCGGCAACACGGCGCGGATATCCCGCCCGGGCGGGCGCGTCGCGGAGTACGAATACGACCTGAACAGCAACCTCATCACCGAGACCGACCCCGAGGGGGCGGCAACCCATTACGAATACGACAGCGTGGGCAACCGGGTGCGCATCGTCGACGCCGAGGCCGGTAGCCAGCGCTTCTACTACAACGGCTTCAACCAGCTGGTTGGCTACGCCGACGCCGAGGATTATTTCACCGCCTTCGAACTGGATATGTCGGGCAACACCCTGAGGACGACCCAGTACGCCACGGCGCTCGGCAGCGCGCCCGGCAGCAGCCTGCCGACACCCGTCGCCGACAGTGCGAACGACCGGGTCAGCTCGCAGACTTTCGACCTGGTAGGCAACCGCCTGTCCGAGACCCTCGCCAACGGGCTGACCCGTTATTACGAATACGATTCGGTCGGGCGCCTGCTCAGGCAGACCGAGGATGTCAGCGGGGCCGACGCCGGCCTGCTGGGCCGCACCCACGATACCAGCAGCCGCGTGCTGGAGTGGGCCTGGGACGCCTCCGGCCGCCTGGTGCAGTTCACCAACGCGGACGGCGTCACCGAGTCCTATAGCTACGATGCCGCCGGCAACCGGCTCAGCGAGACCGTCCAGGACCCGAATCTCCTGGCTACTACCGGTGCCGTCGATATCGACCGCACCACCACCTATACCTACGACCTGGCCAATCGCCTGCTCTCCCAGAGCGTCGGTGGCAGTACCCAGGTACTGGCCTATGACAAGGCCGGCAACGTGGTGAGCAACACCGACGCGCTCGGCCACGCTACCACCACCACCTACGACCTGAACAACCGGGTAGCCCGCGTCACCGATGCCGAGGGGCAAACGATCAGCTATGCCTACGATGCGGTGGGCAACCTGGTATCGACCACCGACGCCCGCGGCAACACCATCACACTCGAGTACGACCTGGCCGACCGGGTCATCAGCGAAACCACCCCGAGCTACGCGACCTACACCATCGACGGCGGTGCGGTCAGCGGGCCTGTCACGACCTACAACACCTACGATGCACTCGGCCGGCTGGTGCAGCGCACCGATGAACTGGGCGGCAAGACCTCCAACTGGTACGACGCCAAGGGCAATGTCGTCGCCGAACTCAACGTCGACGGGCGCCTGCAGAGCTACGCCTACAACGCCTTCGGCGAGATGTTGACCCTCACCACCTACAAGGCGCGCTTCGAGAGCGACGCCTTCAGCCTCGGCAGCCTGCCCACCAGCAACGCAGATACCACGGTGGTGACCAACACCTACGACCGCATGGGCAACGTGGTCAGCACGACCTACCCGCAGATCACCGTCACCACGGTTTCCGGCAGCGGCGCTGCCGCAACGCCGAGCACCAACATCCAGGCGCCAGTGGAACTCGCCTATTTCGACGCCTGGGACAACCTGGTGGAGTCGGTGGACCGCAACGGCGTGCACAGCTACAGCTTCAACGACAGTCGCGGCCGGCAGATCGCGCTGGTCGACGGCGGCGGCTACCTGACCCGGACGTTCTACGATTCCCAGGACAACGTCGTGCGCCAGAGCAAGTACGCGACAGCGCTGCCCAGCACGACAGCCGGGTCGCTGCCCACCGCGCCGGCGGGCGCTGTGCACACGGTGGATCGCTACTACGACGAGCAGAACCGCCTGGTGCGGGAAGTCTCGCCGGAAGTGCTCACCACCGGCGGCAACGTGCGGGTGACCACCACCTACAGCTACGACGCCGCGGGCAATCTCCGCTCGCGGACGCTGGCCAGCGGCCGCGCGGAGGAGCAGAGCGAGTACTACTACTACGACGCGGTGAACCAGCGCACGGCCGTGGTGACCTCCAACCGGGTGCTCAATACTTTCACCTACGATGGCAACGGCAATCTCACCGAACTGGCGCGCTATATCAACCCGGTTGCCGGCAGCGTCGACCTGGCCACGACCAGCGCAGCCGCGCTGCTGTCGGGTATCACAACCAACAGCAGCAGCGACCAGAAAACCCGCTACACCTACAACAGTATCAACCTGCTGACCACCCAGACCGATGTCATGTCGTCGGGTGGCGATATCGTCAGCAGCTTCGAGTACGACGCCGCGGGTAACCTGACCCGCAAGACCGATCCCGAGGGCAATGCGGCGCGCATCGCCTATGACGCGGCGGGCAGGATCGCCCAGACCATCACCGCCAATGGCGGCTACTCCTTCATCGAGTACGACATCAACGGTCTCAAGACCAAGGCCTGGACCGGCGGCGATCCGGACGCCACGGCGCCGGTGGTCCTCGAGACCAGTGTCAGTGCCGCGGTGTCCAACGGTCCGGCGGGCACCATCGATGTCAGCTGGGAACTGCCGGTGGCCGGCGGCGACGCGGTGTCCTGGGTGGCCTGGAGCACGGATTCAAAAGCCGACCTCGGCAACCAGGCGCCATCTACCGCGCCCGGTGGCAGCCACAGCGGCGCCTATGACTTCGCGACCAACAGTAGCGGCACGGGGACCAGCCGTTCCGCCGGCATTCCGCTCGACGAACTGAGCGCCGGCACCACGGTGTTCTTCCGCGTCGTGGTCAAGGATGCCAGCAACAACCTGTCCTGGTCCGAGGAGCGCACACTGGTCGTTCCCGCCAGGCTGGACGAGGTATCCATCGCCCGCTCCGGGGCGGACTTCGTGGTGGAAGTGGAGTTCGACGACGCCATTACCAACCCGGTCGTCTCCTCGCCCGCACTGGCGGGGGACGTGGCGATGACCCTGATATCGGGCAATCGCTACCAGGCCACCCTGAGCGGCGTCGGCAGCCCCACCACAGCCGAATTCAGTTTTTCCTGGGATTACGGCGGTGATAGCTACAGCGCGCCCGCGGGTACCCTGTTGCGGGCGACAGACGTGCTGGAAGATCGCGACAGCGGCTGGCTGGTCTGGACGATTCCCTCGGATGGGGAAAATATCGTCGGTTCGACCCAGTTGCTGGTCGTCGGCGGCGCCGCCCAGACCGATGGCGGGGTGGTGCGCGCGCTGGGTACGGTGCAGTACGAGCCGGACACCACGATTGCCCAGAGCTACAACATGTTCTACGGCGACCTGGTCGCCGAATCCCATTCGCTGGGCGTCAGTTACACGGATCACCAGACCCGCACCGCCACGGTCGCCAGCTACAACACCAACGACGACGATGAGATCGTATCGACCAACTGGAATCTGACCTGGGTAAGCGACAATGACGGCCTGATCCAGACGGCGGTCAGTGCAGATTTCGACGCCGCCGAGCTGGCTCGCGTCAACGGCGACGGTGTGAGCCTGGGTTACCGGGTCGCGGGCGATAGCGGGGACTTCACCACCGTCGCCATGACGGCCGCCGGCAACACCCGCAGTGCCGCGCTCGACCTCGAAGCCGAGACCGGCTATGACATCAAGATCTTCTACACCGATACCAGCGGCCGCGAAGTCATAGCCGACTGGCGCCACATCGATGTCCCCGGAGAATCTGCCAACGCCTCAGCGGGCACGACCACGACCAGTGGCGAGGACAATGCGCCGGCGGGCGCCTCGCAGGATGTGGCGGTCGGCACGCCGGTCTCCGAGTCGGACCTGTATTCCCTGACCGTGCTCGCCTCCGAGCGCGACGGCCTCATCGGTGCCGGCACCGCGGCAACCCGGGTCGTCAGCGAGGGTGTTTACACCGGGCCGGTCGACCCGACGCCCTTCCTGATTGCCGCCGCCCTCGACGACACCGGTGGCGCAGCCGGGTCACTGCAGGCGAACGGCTACGAGGACGGCACCTATTTCACCCTGATCGAGTACAACGACCTCGGCATGAAGGTGGCGTCCAACGAGGACACCGGCCTGTGGCGCACCTACGGCCTGGATGCCAACGGCAACCGCGTCCACACCCGGCTCTACGGGGTAGAGGGCAACAACACTTATATCGACACCTTTGCCGCCTTCGACACGCGCAACAATGAAACCAGCCGCACCGGGCCCGAGGTCAACGGGCAGGCGCCGGTCACCACCCGCAGCTACGACTACGAAAACCGCGTGCTGACGCAACTGGAGCCGGGCACCGGTACGGCGAAGACCTACGCCTACGATGGCGTCGGCAACCTGGTCAGCGAGAGCGACGCGCTCGGCTACAGCACCCAGTACCGCTACGACGCTTTGGGCAACCTGGTGCAGGTCACCGATCCCAACAGCCATGTGCAGAACCTGACCTACACCTACACCGGCCTGCAGGCCAACCGGCTGACCTCCAGTGCCTACGCCGGCCTGAGCACCGCCACCGAGACCTATGGCTACGACGCCTTCGGCCGGCGCACCTCCCTGACCAAGGGCGTGCAATCGATCGCGGTCACCTACGACCAGCACGACCGCGTCACCACGGTGACCGACGCCCTGGCGCACACCACCCGGTTCTACTACGACAAGCTCGACCGGCAGACCTGGATGCAGGATGCCAATGGCAACTTCTTCGGCCGGGCCTACAACCCGCTCGGCTTCGTCACCCACGAATACTCGTTCACATCCTCGCCGAGCACCCTCGCCAGCGCCCAGAGCACGGCGGCGGCGGGTACCTCGAGCAGCCTGATCGACAGGGAGACGGTCTACGACGTCTTCAACAACAAGATCGCCGAAATCGACGCGGAAGGGCGCTCGGAATCCTTTACCTATGGCGCCTTCGGCCGCCTCGAGTCGGCTCGCGGGGTCAGCTATACCTATGACGACTTCGGCCGCCAGATTCATGAATCAGACAGTTACGGCCGCGACATCACCCGGGAGTACGATGCCGCCGGGCGGCTGACACGGGTCGATGACGAGGGCACCGATACCGCCACCACTTACACCTACGATATTGCCGGTAACCGCCGCACCGAAGTGCTGACCATCGACGGCAGCCAGTACCGCTCGCAGACCTACACCTACAACGCCCGGGGTGAACTCACCCAGTGGCGGGACACCGCGCCCAGTTCGACGATCACGACCGACTACACCTACTGGGAAGACGGCAATATCAAGAGCATTTATGACGGCAGCAAAACCACCAATTACACCTACGACGCCGCCGACCGGGTAACCCTGGCCGGCAGCGTTAGCTTCACCTACGATGCCGCGGGTAACCGGGCAACGTCGACCGACGGCTCCACCACCGTCACCTACACTTACGATGCAGGGGGGCGTCTCGACTACGCCAGGATCGGCTCCAGTTCACTGTATGACTGGAGCTACGACGCGGTGGGCAATATCACCTACTTCTCCCAGGTCGGCGAAACCACCTACAACACCTACGACGACAGTTACCGGCTGACGGAATCGGCACACGAAAGGGACGAGGGCCTCAACGACGACGATGACGATGCCGTCGATACCGTAACCACCACGACCTATGATCGCAGCGGCCGTACCCTGGCCACGGTGGTGGTGGATTCCGAAGGCACCGACGACGAGGAAACCTACTCCTATTTCTACTTCTACGACGCCAGGGGACTGCAAACGTATGTCATCGGTGTCGGTGCGGAGTCCGAGGCCTCGGGCGGTTCCACCTCGACCTACGACGTCAACGGCCGCCTGATCGAGGTGAACCTGGGCCAGGGCGATGACGAGGACCAGGAAAGCGATGAGATCAACACCTTCTACTACGACAACGACGGCAAGATTGTCCGCGCCAATCGCGACGACGGTATCGACTCGCCGGAGGATACCTACTACCTGTATGCACTGGGCTACGCGGTAGGGGAGTACACCAGTGCCGCTTCGCCAACCATCAACGAGGGTAACTACGCCACGGTCAAGGTGATCAGCCCGGGCTTCGAGGAACTGCCGGAAGTCTTCCCCGATACCACGGTGAAAATGCATACCGTCGCCGTGGGCGATACGCTCAGGTCACTGGCCTCCCAGTACTACGGCTCCCCCGACCTCTGGTTCGTGATCGCCGAGGCCAACGGCATGCTCGGGACGGAGGCGCTGCAGGTGGGCTCCAACCTGCTGATTCCCGCCACCGCCCAGAACGCCTATCACACGGCCGAAACCCACACGCTCTACAAGGAAGGCGACATCATCGGCTCCACCCTGCCGAACCTCGCCAGCCCGCCGGCCGACTCCGGGGATACCTGCGCGATAGTCGCGGCGATTATCCTCATCGTGGTCGTGGCCATCGTGGCCATCGTGGTGACGGTGGTCACGGTCGGCGCCGCGGCGCCCGCTGCCGCCGCGGCGCTGGGCCTCACTGCCGGCAGTGTCGGCGCCATCCTGGTCGGCGTTGCGGTCGGCGTGGTGGTCGGAGCGGCAATCGCTTTTGTCGCCTCGGTGGCCACCCAGGCCATCCTGGTCGGCTTCGGCCTGCAGGATGAATTCGACTGGAAAGCGGTTGCGGCGGATACCGTCGCCGGTGCCCTTGGCGGGGCCGCGGCGGGGCTTGGCGCAGCAGTATCCGCGGTGCGGGCGGCGACCACCACCCTGCGCGTGGTGAACATCGTCGGCCAGGTGGCGCTCGAGGCCGCCGGTGAAACCGCATCGCAGGCGATCCAGAACGACGGCGAGATAGCCAACCCCTGGTTGATTGTCGCCGCCGGTGCCGGTGGTGGTTTTGGCGCGGTGGCCGACCTCGGCAACCGCTTCGGCAAGGCGGCCACCAAGGTCGCAGACCTCGGTGCGGATGCGGCCGATACGGCGGTGGACGTGGGCACAGATGCTACCAAGGCCGCGCAGAAAGCCTCCAAGGCAGCGAAGCAGGCCGACGAGTTTGCCGCGACCGCCGACCTGGTCGATTACAGCACCTACGTGGCAAAGGCCTCGGGCAAGAAATTCAACGGCGATGTCTTCGCCACGGTGTTCAAGGCCAAGTTCACCGAGACCACCAAGCCCATCGTCGAGACCGGCAAGTCGATCAGGGACAACGCCATCAAGGCGAAAAAAGCCATTGGTTCCGGGCTCAAGAGCGCGGGAAGCGGCCTGAGTTCCGCCGGCTCCGCGCTGAAGAAACTGCCCTCTAAGGCCATCCAGGCGGTGAGCGAATTCCGCCAGTCCGGCACCGTATTCAAGGGCGAGATCACCAAGACCGTGCGCTACTTCGATACCGTGGACGGCGTGCGCGTGGCCAAGTACAAGCAGGTCATTCGCGAGAGCGCCAAAACTGCGTTCAAGGGCGAGACAACCAAGGTCATCCGCAGCATCGACGACGCTACCGGCCAGATCAAGTACACCCAGGTACTGCGCGAGAGCGTGGCCGGGACATCCAAGCTGGCGCGGCTGAAAGCCGCTCCGGGCAAGGCCCTGAGCGCCGCTGGCAGTGCCGCCGCCAAGGCGCGCGACGCCCTGGGCAGCGCTGCGAGCAGCGCATTCGACAGTTCCCGCAAGGCGCTCAGTTCGGCGGCCGACGCCACGGTCAAGTTCGTCAAGGACAGCAAGCAGGCGATCAAGGAGTTCCGCGAATCCGGCACCGTGTTCAAGGGCGAGATCACCAAGACCGTGCGCTACTTCGAGACGGTGGACGGTGTGCGTGTGGCCAAGTACAAGCAGGTCATTCGCGAGAGCGCCAAGACCGCGTTCAAGGGCAGCCAGACCAAGGTCATCCGCAGCATCGACGACGCTACCGGCCAGATCAAGTACACCCAGGTACTGCGCGAGAGTGTGGCGGGCACCTCCAAACTGGCGCGACTCAAGCGCGCTCCCGGTGCCGCACTGGAAGCCACCGGGGCCGCTTTCGATTCCGCCAAGGCCGCCATCAAGCGGGCGCCAGGGCAGGCGAAGGATGCGCTCGGGAACGCCCGGACCGCTGCGGTCGCGGCGCTGAAAAAAGCCAACGAAGGCGGACAACTGGAATCCTACGGCGGCCTGGCGGGTTCCCTCATCGCCACGGGTGTCGAATCCCAGCTGCGCAGTGCGGAGAACGAAGAGCGCGAGGCCAACGGCGAGTTGCCGCTGCGCAAGACCCGCATCAGGTTCGACCGCCAGCTGGCCATTACCACAGTGGCCATCCCGGCAGCGGTGCGTTTTGTCTCGCCCCTGGCCTACCTGGCGGGCGAGGTCTTCCGTACCAACGACCCTGATGCCGAGGCCCCCGGTGTCGAGGATGCCTTCATCACCAAGCCGCGTCCGGAACCCGAGCCCATCGATGACCTGAATGCGCTGACCACCTACGCCACGCTGCACAACCGGCAGTACAACTGGCTGGCGCTGAACTGGACCGACGTCGCGGCAAGCACGACGACCGGAGTCTTCAGTCCCTTTGCCATCGACCGCAGCGCGGGGGCCGGTGCCACGCTGGCGTCCCACCGCCTCTTTGCCGGGCAGGTGAGTGAGTTCGATATGGAGCAGGTCGTGGCCAATGCCGAGCGTGCCGTTGGCGGTGTCGGCGGCAGTGCTTACCGCGAACCCGGGCAGGTGACCTAGGCTGCCTCGCGCCTCGGGCGCATGTCGTTCCGCGCCCGGCGGGCACCGCGAATGCCCGGCAGGCTCCATTCGCCGCTTGCCTGATCGTGACAGTTGTTGTGGTTGGATCCTCGCGCTTCGGCTATGTTAGCGGCATGAACAATCGCTGCATTTTATCGCTGGTTTTCTTGCTCGGCTTCCTGGCCAGCCTCCCTGTCGGGGCCCAGGAGCTGACGCCAAGAGCCTACTGGCCGGCACCGCTGGGGACCGAGGTACTGACTCTCGGTATCTCCTATACCGATGGCGATACGGTGCCGGACCCCTCGCTGCCGGTGGCCGGGATAGACTCGCGGATAAGCACCGCCTTTGCCGCCTACATGCGCACCTTCAGCCTGGGGGGACGAACTGCCTCGGTCGTGCTGCAACAACCCTATTCGACCGGCCGTACCCAGGCGGATCACGAGGTACTGGGGCGCCTGCAACGCGACTACCAGGGCGTCGGCGATCTCTCGGCAACCGTGGCGGTCAACCTGCTGGGAGCACCGACGATGAACCGCGAGGAATTCGCGGAACTGCGCCGCAACCCCCACCCGATTCTCGGCGCCAGCCTGAAAGTGGTCGCGCCTACCGGTCGTTACCAGGAGGACCGCCTGATCAACGTAGGCGCCAACCGCTGGGCGGTGAAGGCGGAGCTGGGTTATATGACGGTGCTGCAGCCACAGTGGCTGCTGGAGTTCGAGCTGGGGGCCTGGTATTTCTGGGACAACGATGAATTCCTCGGCGAGCGCCGTGAGCAGGACCCGGTCTACGCCGGCCAGGTGCACCTGATCCGGCGTTTTTCCGCCGGCTTCTGGGGCTCGGTTGACGCCAATTTCTACCGCGGTGGCCGCTCTACCATCGCCGGGCGGGAACTCGATGACCTGCAGCGCGACTCGCGCCTGGGTGTGAACCTCGCCTTTCCCTTTGCCGGACGCAACGTCATCAAGCTGAGCTACGCCATGGGCTCAGTCAACGATTCCGGTGAAGATTTCGATATCTACCAGCTGACCTACCAGCGCTTGCTCTAGCCGGCAGGTCCCACGGTAGCTGGGGGTTGTGCTCAGACGTTGAAGCGGAAGTGAATCACATCGCCGTCCTGGACGATGTAGTCCTTGCCCTCGAGCCGCCAGCGCCCCGCGTCTTTAGCGCCCTGCTCACCCTTGTGGGCGATGAAGTCGTCGTAGGAAATCACTTCCGCGCGGATAAAGCCTTTCTGGAAGTCGGTGTGGATCACGCCAGCGGCTTCCGGTGCGGTGGCGCCGACCTTCACCGTCCAGGCGCGCACTTCCTTCACACCGGCGGTGAAGTAGGTCTGCAGGTGGAGCAACTGGTAGCCGGCGCGGATCACCCGGTTGAGGCCGGGCTCTTCCATGCCGAGGTCGGCGAGGAACTCGTCGCGCTCCTCGTCGTCCAGTTCGATGATTTCCGATTCCAGCTTGTTGCAGATGGGCACCACCACGGCGTTTTCCGCGGCGGCGATCTCACGCACTTTATCCAGGTGCGGGTTGTTCTCGAAGCCGTCCTCGCTGACGTTGGCGATGTACATGGTCGGCTTCACGGTGAGCAGGAAGAGCTGCTTCACCAGCGCCTTCTCGTTGGCGTCCAGCTCCAGCGCGCGCACCGGCTGCGCCTCGTTCAGCTGCGGCAACAGTTTGTTTTCCAGCAGGGCCTTCATCGCCACCGCTTCCTTGTCGCCGCTTTTCGCCGTGCGGGTGACCTTCTGCAGCTGCTTCTCGCAGCTTTCCAGGTCGGCCAGGGCCAGCTCGGTATTGATGACCTCGATGTCGCTCTTCGGGTCCACGGTATTGGCAACGTGGATGACGTTGTCGTCCTCGAAGCAGCGCACCACGTGGGCGATGGCGTCGGTCTCGCGGATGTTGGCCAGGAACTGGTTGCCGAGGCCCTCGCCCTTGGAGGCGCCCGCCACCAGGCCGGCGATGTCGACGAACTCCATGGTGGTGGCGATTTCCTTCTGCGGTTTGACGATGGCGGCGATCTGCGCCTGGCGCGGGTCGGGAATCGGCACGATACCGGCGTTGGGTTCGATGGTGCAGAAGGGGAAGTTCTCGGCGTCGATGCCGGCCTTGGTCAGGGCGTTGAACAGGGTGGACTTACCGACGTTCGGCAGTCCGACGATTCCGCATTTGATTCCCATGCTTGTGTCCTTTTCAGGCTGTGTGCGGTCAGGCCGCAGTAAAACTGTGTAAACGGTTCATCGCCCTGGTGAGGTCGCCGTCCAGCAGCAGGGGCAGGGCGTCGATGGCCTCGTCGATACTGGCATCGATACGCTCGCGGTCCTGTTCTGACGGGCGTCCCAGCACATGGCCGGTGACCTTCGAGGCGTGCCCCGGGTGGTCGATGCCGATGCGCAGGCGGTAGAAATCCTTGTTGTTGCCGAGTGCCGGAATGATATCGCGCAAGCCGTTGTGTCCGCCGTGTCCGCCACCGCGCTTGAAGCGCGCTGTGCCGGCGGGGATATCCAGTTCGTCGTGGGCGATGAGAATTTCTTCCGGCGCCACTTTATAGAACGCGGCCATGGCGGCAACAGCCCTGCCGGAACGGTTCATGAAAGTGGTGGGGATGAGCAGTCGCAGGTCGTGTCCCGCGATCCGGATCCGGCCGGTGTAGCCGGAAAACTTTGCTTCTTCGAGCAGGGTACAGGCATTGTCGCGGGCCAGGGCCTCGACAAAATCGGCCCCCGCGTTGTGTCGGGTACCCCGGTATTCACTGCCGGGGTTACCCAGTCCTGCTATCAGCTTGATGGCTGGCAACGCGGGTGCCTCTTAGGGAGGGATCAGTCCTCGCTGTCGCCTTCGTCGGCAGCAGCTTCGCCTTCTTCCGCTACCGCGCCGCCTTTCGGTGCGATGACAGAGGAGATCGCCAGGTCGTGGTCTTCACCCAGGGCCAGTGCAACGGAGGCAACGCCGGCGGGCAGGGTGATGTCGGACAGGTGAACGATCTGGCCGGTTTCGACCTTGAGCATGTCCACTTCGATGTACTCGGGGATGTCAGCCGGCAGGCAGGAAACTTCGATGTCGGTTTCCAGGTGCTGGATGATGCCGCCCTGCATTTTCACGCCGTGGCAGGCTTCTTCGTTGAGGAAGTGGATCGGCACGTGCACCTTGATGGCCACCTTGTCGGACACGCGCAGGAAGTCAGCGTGCATGACCAGGTCTTTGGCCGGGTGGCGTTGCAGGTCCTTGAGGATTGCTTTCTGCACGTCGCCGCCAACATTGATGCTGAGGACGTGGCTGAAGAAAGCCTCGTTTTCCAGCGACTTTTCCAGGTCCTTGCGGACCAGGGTCAGGCTCTGGGGTTCCTTGTCGCCGCCGTAGATGATGGCGGGGATTTTGTCGGCGTTACGACGCAGGCGGCGGCTCGCACCTTTCCCCAGGTCTACACGCAGTTCTGCTTGTACTTCAAATTGGTCTGACATGGTCAAACTCCTTTGATAATCACTGCGGCGCTTGCGACCGGCGCGGCAGTGGGTTCAAAAAAGCGCCGTTCCTACTGGAACAGCGCGCTGATGGATTCCTCGTTGGCGACCCGGCGCATGGACTCGGCCAGCAGGTCCGCAGTAGTAAGCTGGCGGATCTTGTCGAGTTGCATCGCCTCTTCGCGCAGAGGAATCGTGTCCGTGACTACCAGCTCGTCGAGCTGGGAGTTCTGCAAATTGTCCAGTGCCTTGCCGGACAGCACCGCGTGGGTGCAGTAGGCGACCACCTTGGTCGCACCGCGCTCTTTCAGCGCATTGGCGGCCTGGCACAGGGTGCCGGCGGTGTCGACCAGGTCGTCCACCAGCAGGCAGGTGCGGCCCTCGACGTCGCCGATCAGGTTCATCACCTGGGCTTCGTTGGCCCGCGGGCGGCGCTTGTCGATAATCGCCAGCTCCGCCTCGTTCAGTTGTTTGGCGATCGCCCGGGCCCTTACTACACCGCCGATGTCGGGGGAGACCACGATCAGGTTCTCGTAGTTCTGCGCGACGATGTCGTCGTTCAGGATCGGCGAGCCGTAGACGTTGTCCACCGGGCAGGAGAAGAAGCCCTGGATCTGTTCCGCGTGCAGGTCCATGGTCAGCAGGCGATCGACGCCGACCGCGGCCAGCATGTCCGCCACCACCCGCGCAGTGATCGGCACCCGTGCGGAACGCACCCGGCGATCCTGGCGCGCGTAGCCGAAGTAGGGCACCACTGCGGTAATGCGGTCCGCCGACGCGCGACGCAGGGCGTCGATCATCACCAGCAACTCCATCAGGTTGTCGTTGGTGGGTGCGCAGGTGGACTGCAGTACGAAGACGTCCTTGCCGCGGACGTTCTCGTTCAGCTCGACGCAGATTTCGCCGTCGCTGAATTTGCCGACGTCGGCGTTGCCCAGCGAGAGGTAGAGCCTGCTGGCAACCTTCTGCGCCAGTTCAGGATTGGCATTACCCGAGAAAACCATCATCTTCGAGGACACGGTTCGCTACCCCTGCTTGTGGTTCGACAAATTCGCCGGCCGATAAAAATAATGCCACACACACCTGGAGCACCCTGTGATTTTCCAGTGGTGCCCATGGGATGCATGGCATCGCGGATATGGCTGGGGTGGTAGGATTCGAACCTACGAATGCCGGGATCAAAACCCGGTGCCTTGCCGCTTGGCGACACCCCAATCATTCTTTGCCTGAGGTTGGTTACTGCAGTGCCGGTGACTGGTTCAGGCCTCGTGCGACGAAGCCCTGCAAGTCTTCCGGTGCGCGCTGCAGGACGGACCGTGCTGTACTCTCATCCGGGAATGCGCAAAAAACGCAGGCGCCGGTGCCGGTCAGTCGTGCATCCCCGAATTTCCCAAGCCAATTCAGTGCTTTATCAACCTCAGGGTAGAGATTGCGCACCAGATTTTGACAATCGTTCCGGGAGTGCCCCTCGAAAAAGGCCGCCATTTTGATTGCAGGTGAGTCGCGTGTCAATTGCCGATGTGAAAATATTTCTGCAGTGGAAACATGGCATTGCGGCGTGAGTATCAGAAACCACTGTTGGGGCAGTACGACCGGGGTCAGAAGCTCACCGACGCCCTCCGCCCAGGCGCTGTGGCCGGCGACAAATACCGGCACGTCCGCGCCGAGTTGCCGGCCGAGCAACTGCAATTCCTGCGTGGGGAGGTCGAGCTCCCAGAGCCGGTTGAGCGCCAGCAGGGTGGTGGCGGCGTCGGAGCTGCCGCCGCCGAGGCCGCCACCGGCCGGTATGCGCTTTTCCAACCGGATGGAGGTGCCGCGCCCTTGCGGTTGCAGCAGCTTCGCCGCGCGCACGACGAGGTTGTCCTGTGGCGGGATGTCCGCCGGTGACCCGCTGAGGTGAATCTCACCGCTGTCGTCGGCGCTAAAATGCAGGGTGTCGCCCCAGTCCAGCAGTTGAAACAGGGTCTGCAGTTCATGGTAGCCGTCAGCCCGGCGCCCGGTGATGTGCAGGAACAGGTTCAGCTTGGCCGGCGCAGGCAGGGTGAGGCTGCTCACTGGTCAATGCCCGGATAGGACCAGTCGCGGAGGATGATGCGCGCCCGGGTGCTGTCCCGTGCGACCTCGATGCGCGTCGGCAGGCGGTAGGCGCCGAACTGGCCGAACTGCTGGAACTCGACGGACCAGCCCTGCTGCTGCAGGCGCAGCGGCAGCTGGCTGCCCGGGTCCACCGCCAGTGCCTCGAGGGGCAGCGCCGGCGAGGGGATACCCTTGAGCCAGAAATGCAGCGCGGCCAGCGGCAATTGCACAGGGTTCTGCGCGTTGAAGGCCGGGTCGTCGAGGGCCCAGCGCTGCTGCTCTTCGCCGCGGCGAATGGTGATGTACTGGCCGTCGCTGTCCACTGTGGTGGCGCTCAGTCCCATCGGGCCGCTGAGTTCCAGGTGGCTGTCGCTGTCGACCTGCTGCCATTTGAGGTTGGCGGATTCGGCCTGCCCTGTACTGCGTACCGCGATCTTGCCGCGGGCCTCCCAGTGGGTGAAGTCGAGCAGCTGGCTGCGGGTCGCCTCCCATCCCGCGCTCGCCGCGGGAATGTCGCGCGGCGCTGTCCCGGCACAGCCGGCGAGCACGAGCATGCCGATGAGCAGCAGGGAGAGCCTGGAGTTCACGGAGCTGGCGCTGGCGGTGCCGCGGTGGCTGACATCAGCCTGTCGGGATCGATCTGCAGGCGGCGCAGGGTTTCCAGCAGCACTTTATGCTGCGGATCGCTGAGCAAGGCCCCCTGCCAGACTTGCAGGGCCTTTTCCTGCTCGCCACTGACCCACAGCACCTCGCCGAGGTGAGCGGCAACCTCGGGGTCGGGGAAACTGCGATAGGCGCGGGTGAGATACTGCAGGGCGCCTTCCAGGTCGCCCTGGCGGTAGTGAATCCAGCCCATGCTGTCGAGAATCGCCGGCTCGTTCGGTTGCAATTCGAGGGCCCGTGCCACCAGTGCCCTGGCCTCGTCGAGGCGATCGGTCTGGTCGGCCAGGGTATAGCCCAGCGCGTTGAGGGCCGTGGCGTTGTCCGGGTCACGGCTGAGAATGTCGCGCAGGTCGGCCTCCATGCCGGCGAGATCCGCCTGTTGCTGGCTGAGCATGGAGCGGGCATAGCGCAGGCTCTCCGAGTCCGGGTAGCTGACGAGAGCCTCGTTGAGAATCGCCCTGGCGCCGGCGACATCGCCGCTGTTGCGCAGCACCTCCGATTCGAGACCGAAGAGCTGCTCGGCGAACTGCGGGTAGGTCTCGCGCTGCCGCCGGTACCAGGCCTGCGCTTCGGCGTCGTGTCCCTGCTCCAGAAGCAGCTCGCCGATACGGTGATTGGCGCTGAAGAATTGCCGGCCCTCGCCGATCTGTCGGTAGTGATCGAGCGCCGTTGCGCTGTCGCCGGCCCGCTCCGCAATGGCGGCGAGCTGGAAGTGGGCCTCGTTGCCGCGCTCGCCGGTGGCCAGCACCTGCTGCAGGTAGGCCCGGGCGATGAGGTCGTCACCGGCTTCGCGGTTGATCAGGGCGAGGGAGAGCAGCAGGTTGGCATCGCCCGGCGATTGCGCCGAGAGAATTTCGAACTGCTTGCGCGCCGCATCGAGGTCGGTGGTGCTGAGCAGGCGTGCGTACTCGAGGCGCAGGCGGTCGTTGTCCGGGTCCTGCGCCAGTACCTCCTCCATGTGGGCGAAGGGTTTGGCGCTCTTCGTCTGCAGGTTGATACGCGCCTCGAGCAGCAGGGCCTGGTACTGGTCGGGCTCGATGGCAAACAGCGCGGCGAGCTTGTCCTGGGCCAGTTCGAGATCTCCCGACTCCGCGTAGGCCAGTGCCTGGGTGAGCAGGAGGGCGGGATCGTCGGGGAATTCCAGGGCGAGTTCGGCCAGGGCGCTGGCCAGTTCCGCACGCTGGGTCGTGTCCAGCTCCGCGTAGTTCTGCAGCAGGCTGGGAAAGTTGGCCTGCTCGCCGGCGCGGGCGATCACCGCCATGTGCGCGATGGCCGCGAGCGGCTGGCCATCGCGGGCCAGCAGCGTGGCAACGGTGTTGTTGGCTTCCAGGTCGTCCGGCTCGCGGGCCAGCCAGAGCTGGCCGGCCTCCAGGGTGATCTGGTCGTCATCGAGGAACTGCGCCAGGTGGGTGGTGTGGCGGGCGATACCCGCGTCATCCAGCACCCTGGCCTGGTCGATATAGTTCTGCAGCGCGGTGTCGTAGGCACCGCGGCGCAGGGCGAACTCCGCCACCAGCAGCGGATAGACGCTGTCCCCGGGGAAGGGTCGCTCGATGGCTTCGGGTTCATCGGCGACAGCCGCAGCGGGCGCGGCGGGCTCCTCGAGCCCGGCTTGCTCGGGTGCAGTCGCGCAGGCGGCGAGGAGGGCGAGAGCCGGAAGCAGGTAAATCAGGCGGGACATAAACCAGGGCGCAAAAGCCAATGCAACTGTGTCCCTCAATAATGACACAGGGGCGGGCATTAGCCCAATGGCCGGGAGGCGTTAAGGGTGCAGAGGGCGGGATATTTCGCCGTTGACTTGGTAGAATTCCGCAGTAAGCCGCCACCGGTTCACCAAAGCTGTACCGGATTTGCCCCGTCGGACCGAGGAGGACCGCGCCCCATGAACCTGATTGCCCTCGGCATCAACCACAATTCCGCCGCTGTAGAGCTGCGGGAGAAGGTTGCCTTTGCCCCGGAACAGGTGAGTGAGGCGATGGCCGATTGCTGCAGCAACGCCGGGGTCGACGAGGTGGTCATTCTCTCCACCTGTAACCGCACCGAGATCTATGCGCTCGCCGCCAGTGGCGCCGTGCTCGCGGAGAAAGCAGTCCAGTTGATCGACTGGATGGCCGGCTATCACCACCTGTCCGCCGAGGACCTGCGCCGCTGCGCCTATCACTACGAGAGCGACCAGGCCCTGCGGCATATCGTGCAGGTCGCCAGCGGGCTGGATTCCATGGTCCTCGGCGAGCCGCAGATCTTCGGCCAGCTGAAATCCGCCTACGCCGTCGCCTCCGAGTGCGGCGCGGCGGGTAGCGAGCTGGGGCGGATGTTCCAGCGCATCTTCTCGATCGCGAAGAAAGTCCGCACCGATACCGCCATCGGCGAAAACCCCGTGTCGGTGGCCTACGCCGCGGTGAATCTCGCCGGGCACATTTTTTCCGACCTCAAGGACTGTCGCGCACTGCTGGTGGGCGCCGGGGAAACCATCGAACTGGTGGCGCGCCACCTGGTCGACGCCGGGGTCTCCAGCATCGTGATTGCCAACCGCACCCTCGGCCGGGCCCGGGAACTCGCCGAGCAGTTTGGCGCCGAAGCGGTGCTGCTGGCGGAGATTCCCGAGCAGTTGCCGGCGGCGGATATCGTCATTACGTCCACCGCCAGCCAGCTGCCGATACTCGGTAAAGGCGCGGTGGAACAGGCGGTGAAGAAGCGCAAGCACCGGCCCATGCTGATGGTGGATATCGCGGTGCCGCGGGATATCGAGCCGCAGGTGAACGAATTGCGCGACGTCTACCTGTACAGCGTCGACGACCTGCGCGAGATCGTCGACGAGAACATGCGCAGCCGCCGCAACGAGGCGCGCAAGGCCGACCAGATCATCGCCCTCGGCGTCGAGGAGTTCCGCGAGGACCTGCGCCGCCTCGGGGCGGTGGACCTGGTCAAGGAATTCCGCGGCAAGGCCGACCGCACCCGCGAGGATGAACTGGAAAAAGCCCTGCGCAATCTCGCCCGCGGCCAGTCGCCCGAGCAGGTGCTGACCCACCTCGCCCGCGGGCTGACCAACAAGCTCATTCACTCACCGACCACCGGCCTCAAGGACGTCTGCGCCAGTGGCGACCGCGAGGCGCTGGTCCTGGCCCGCCGCCTCCTCGGCCTGGCCGAGGAGGGCGACGCCGCGGCCGAGTCCGCCTGCGCGCCCTGCGAACCCCTCGAACTTTCCTCTGACGATACCGATCACTCGAGACACACACTGCAATGAAAGCCTCGCTCCTGTCCAAGCTGGAAACATTGACTGACCGGCACGAGGAGGTATCGGCCCTGCTCGGCGACAGCGAAACCATCGCCGACCAGGAGCGTTTCCGCGACCTGTCCCGCGAGTACGCCGAGCTGGAAGCTGTGGTGAAGTGCTATGTCGAGTACAGCCGGGTGAAGGGCGATCTCGAGGAGGCCCGGCAGATGCTCGAGGACGCCGATCCCGACCTGCGCGAGATGGCCCAGGAGGAGCTGGATTCCGGCAGCGACAAGCTCGCCGAACTGGAAGTGGAACTGCAGACCCTGCTGCTGCCGCGCGACCCCAACGACTCCCACAACGTGTTCCTGGAGATCCGCGCCGGCACCGGCGGCGACGAGGCGGCGATCTTCTCCGGCGACCTGTTCCGCATGTACTCCCGCTACGCCGAGCAGATGGGCTGGAAGGTGGAAGTGCTCTCCGAGCGCCCCGGCGAACACGGCGGCTACAAGGAGTTGATTACCCGGGTGGAAGGGCGCGACGTCTACGCCCACCTGAAGTTCGAGTCCGGCGCCCACCGCGTGCAGCGGGTGCCGGAAACCGAATCCCAGGGGCGCATCCACACCTCCGCCTGCACCGTCGCCATCCTGCCGGAGGCGGAGGAGGTCGACGCGGTGGAAATCAACAAGGCGGACCTGCGCGTCGACACCTACCGGGCTTCGGGCGCCGGCGGCCAGCACGTTAACAAGACCGACTCCGCGGTGCGCATCACCCACCTGCCCAGCGGCATCGTGGTCGAGTGCCAGGACGAGCGCTCCCAGCACAAGAACCGCGCCCGGGCGATGTCGCTGCTGCTGGCCAAGCTGATGTCCAGTGCCAAGGACAAGGCCGCGGCGGAGCAGGCCTCCCTGCGCCGCGACCTGGTCGGCACCGGCGATCGCTCCGACCGCATCCGCACCTACAACTTTCCCCAGGGCCGCCTGACCGACCACCGCATCAACCTCACCCTCTACAAGCTGGCCGAGGTGATGGAGGGCGATCTCGGCGCCGTGGTCGGGCCTCTGCGCCAGGAGTACCAGGCCGACCAGTTGGCCGCCCTCGCGGAAGGTTCAGGCGGCCACTGAGCATGGCCACCGTGCAGGCCCTGCTGCGCCGCGCGCAGGAACTGCCCGGCGACAGTCCGCGCCGGGACCTCGAAATACTTCTCTGCCACTGCCTCGACAAGCCGCGCAGCTGGCTCTACGCCTGGTCGGAGACGGAGGTCTCCGGCGTCGCCCTGGACAGATTCGAGCAACTGTTCGCGCGGCGCCTGGCCGGCGAGCCGGTCGCCTACCTGACTGGCGAGCGCGAATTCTGGTCGCTGTCGCTGGAAGTCGAGCCGAGCACCCTGATTCCCCGCCCGGATACCGAGACCCTGGTCGAGTGGGCACTTGAGTTGCCGCTGCCGGCGGCGGCCCGGGTGCTCGATCTCGGCACTGGCACCGGGGCCATCGCCCTGGCCCTGGCCAGCGAGCGACCCCTGTGGCAGGTGCAGGGGGTGGACCTGAATCCACAGGCGGTGGCGCTGGCGCAGCGCAATGCCCACCGCTGCCGGCTGCCCCAGGTAGCCTTCGCGCAGTCCGACTGGTTCGGCGCGGTCGAAGGGTCGTTCGATCTGGTGGTTGCCAACCCGCCCTATATCGACGGGTCCGACGCTCACCTGGCGCAGGGCGATGTGCGGTTCGAGCCGCGCACCGCCCTGGTGGCGGACAGCGAGGGCCTGGCGGATATCGATGCAATTATTTGCGCTGCGCCGCAGCACCTGAACCCGGGCGCCTGGCTGTTGCTCGAGCACGGCTATGAGCAGGGCGCGGCGGTGCGCGACCGCTTGGGTGCCGCGGGATTCCTCGCGGCGCAAACCCGCCGCGACCTGGGCGGCAACGAGCGCATCAGCGGGGGTCAGTGGCGTGCTGAGTGACGACGAGCTGCTGCGCTACAACCGGCAACTGCTGCTGCCCGAGTTCGATATCGCCGGGCAGGAGGCACTGCTGGCGAGCAAGGTGCTGATTGTCGGCCTCGGCGGGCTGGGCTGTCCCGCGGCGCTCTACCTCGCCGCCGCCGGGGTGGGCGAGATCCACCTGGCCGACGGCGACGCGGTGGAGCTCTCCAACCTGCAGCGGCAGATCGCCCATGGCGACGCCGACATCGGCCGCAACAAGGCCGCCTCGGTGGCGGCGAGCATCGCCGCGCTGAACCCCGGGGTGCAAACCGTGGTGATCGAGGAGCGGCTGCAGGAAGCCGGCATGCTGTCGCGGGTGGCCGCGGTGAACCTGGTGCTCGATGCCACGGACAACTACCCCGCGCGTTTCGCCCTCAACCGGGCCTGCATAGCCGCGGGGGTGCCGCTGTTATCCGCCGCGGCGGTGCGCGCGGAGGGGCAGCTGGCGCTGTTCGACCCGCACAGGGGCGGGCCCTGCTACCGCTGTGTCTACCCCGTCGAAGGGGACCAGACCGCCCTGAGTTGCAGCCAGAGCGGTGTGCTCGCACCGGTGGTGGGCGTGCTCGGTACGCTGCAGGCGACGGAGGCGCTCAAGCTGCTGTCGGGCTTTGGCAGTGGCCTGGCCGGCACGATGCTGATGGTGGACTTGCGCGCGCTGCAGTTCCAGCGGCTGGGTGTCACGCCGCGTCCGGGATGTCCCGACTGCGCCCACCTTCGCTAGCGCTGTCCGGCGCCGGCAGGGGTTTGCGCAGGGTTGCCCGCAAGCGCCACATCACCAGCAGCATGGCCAGGCAGATTCCACTAATCAGTGAACCCCAGACCGCCGTGGCCCCCCGCGCAGGATCGCTGACCGAGCCCGGGCCCAGCCACCAGGCCAGCGGCACCGAGAGGCACCAGTAGCACAGGCAGGTGACGATAAACGGGAAGCGGGTATCGCGGAAGGCGCGCAGGCAGAACGAGCCGCCAATCTGCAGCGAGTCGATGATGATGAACAAAGCGGCGAGGCGGATCAGGCTGACCGCGATGCCGTGGATATCGAGGTCGCTGGTATAGATACTGACCAGCGGCCCGGGCAGGCTCAACAGCAACAGCGTGGCGCACAGGGCGACACAGAGCACGGCGACCATGCCGGTCCGGATCGAAACCTGCACAGCGCCCATCTGCCCGCTGCCGATCCCGTGGCCGACCCGGGTACACATCGCGGAGCCCACCGCGGCCAGCGGCATGTAGACCACGTCCCAGAGGTTGATGGCGATCTGGTGGGCGGCCATGGCGCTGTTGCCGAGGGTGGCGATCATCAGGCCGATGGTCGAGATCACGCCCATTTCCAGGAAGAAGGACAGGCCCATCGGCAGGCCCAGCAGGGCGATGGTTTTCAGCATCGGCCAGTTCGGCCTGACCAGCCGCGGGGCGGGCAGGTACTGGCGAATGCCCGGCACCACCACGCTGTAGATGCCGATCAGCAGCACGCCCAGCCACATGCAGATCGCGGTGGCGATACCGCAGCCGGCGGCGCCCAGCTCCGGTGCCCCCCACTTGCCGAACATCAGCGCGTAGTTGAGCGGTATGTTGGCGAGAAAGCCGATAAGGCTGGCCACCATGTAGGGCTTCATCAGGCCCAGCCCCTGGTTGTGGCAGCGCAGGGACTGGAACAGCGCCGAGGCGGGCAGCCCCCAGGCCACCGCCTGCAGGTAGGCGAGACTCTTGTCGCGGGTACCGCCCTCCAGGTCCAGCAGGTCCAGCACCGGGGCCGCCGAGTAGCAGGCGGGGGCGATCACGGCGCCCAGCATCAGCGCCAGCCAGATGCCCTGGGGCAGGCTGGCGCGAATCTCGGCGAGGCGCCCCGCGCCAAAGGCCTGCGCAACGATCACCGAAGTCGCCATCAGCATGCCCAGTTCAAACAGGAACAGGGGCAGCCAGATGTTGTAGCCGATCGCCACCGCCGCCAGCTCTTCCGCGCCGTAGCGGCCGGCCATGATCGTATCCACCACGCCGGTGCCGATCTGCGCCAGTTGCGCCACCGTGGTCGGCCAGGCGATGGCGAACAGCGCGCGCGCCTCGTTGCGGTAGTCCTGCCAGTGCATCAGCATGCCGGACAACCACAGGCGCCGGCAACGCGGGTCTTGCCCTGGGGAAACCTTTTAAGCCAATCTACTGTCACAGAGGAAACTTGCCTGTAGGAAAGCGAAATATGGAAGCAATCGCCGGCGCATATTACACCATTCACAACGCGATTTTTCCCCGATTGAAAACCCTCGACGGGCTGCCGGCGTTGGCCATGCGACTGTACCTGGTGCCGGTTTTCTGGATGGCGGGTACGCGCAAGATCTCCTCCATTGACAGCACCATCGACTGGTTCGGCAACCCCGACTGGGGCCTCGGCCTGCCGGCGCCGGAACTGCTGGCCTACCTCGCGGCCTACACCGAGGCCATCGGCGCACTGCTCCTGCTGCTCGGCCTGGCCACCCGCTGGATCTGCATCCCGCTGATGGCGACCATGCTGGTCGCCATCTTCGCCGTGCACTGGGACCACGGCTGGGCGGCGATCGCCGACTCCAGCGCCAGGGAAGTTGCCGTGCGGCTGGGCGCCGCCAAGGACCTGCTGCGCGAGTACGGCAACTACAGCTGGCTCACCGAGAAGGGCAATTTCGTCATACTCAACAACGGCATCGAGTTCGCCGTCACCTACCTGATCATGTTGTCCGCCTTGCTGTTCAGCGGCGGTGGACGCTTCGTCAGCGTGGATTACTACCTGTCGCGCTTGTATCCCGGGCGGGGGTGATAATCGTGCGGGATCGAAGCCCGGAGGGGCGCCAATAGAAGTCAGCACAACAGGGCGACAAAGCCCCCCCAAGCGGCTACACTAGCGCGTTTTTCGAGCAGTCGCAGGATTTCAACTTGATCAAGAGCCTCGTCAGGCAGCTTACCGGCAAGCGCGAACCGAAAGCGGATTCGACGCCCACCCCGAAGCCGTCCCCCAAAGCCGCCGCCAACGCCCCGCAGCGACCGGAACACGCCGAGAGCGGCGCGCAGCAGCAGGCGAAGAAAAGCAGCGGCGGCAAGCGTCGCCAGCGCAAGCCGAAGTCTCCGGCGGTGCAAGGCAACTGGAGCATCGAACAGTTCGCGGTGGAGCCGGAGGAGGGCAAGACCCGCTTCCACGACCTCGGCCTGCGCGACGAACTGATGCACGGCATCGCCGACCTCGGCTTCAAGTACTGCTCGCCCATCCAGGGGCAGGTACTTCCCCACACCTTGCAGGGCCACGACGCCATCGGCAAGGCGCAGACCGGCACCGGCAAGACGGCAGCTTTCCTGATCACCATCTTCAACGACCTGCTGTGCAATCCGATGGAGGGCGAACGCTTCATTGGTGAGCCGCGGGCGCTGGTGATCGCGCCGACCCGGGAACTGGTGATGCAGATCGCCGCCGACGCCAACGATCTGAGCAAATACACCGACCTCAAGGTGGTCACGCTGATCGGCGGCATGGATTACCAGAAGCAGCTCAACCGCCTGCAACAGGATATCGTCGATCTCGTGGTGGCCACCCCCGGCCGCCTGCTCGACTTCATGGGGCGCCGCGACCTCTTCCTCGACCATATCGAGGTGCTGGTGCTGGATGAGGCCGACCGCATGCTGGACATGGGCTTCATTCCCCAGGTGAAGCGCATCGTGCGGGCCGCGCCGCGCAAGGAGAACCGCCAGACCCTGCTGTTCTCCGCGACATTCACCCCGGACATCATCAACCTGTCCTCCCAGTGGACCTTCGAGCCGGTGACGGTGGAGATCGAACCGGACCACGTGGCCACCGACAGCGTCGACCAGAAGGTCTACATGGTCAGTTCACAGGATCGCTTCCGGGTGCTGAACAATCTGCTGCGCCAGGACGAGGTGAGCAGCGTGATCGTATTCGCCAACCGCCGCGACCAGGTGCGCCGCCTGCACGAGCGGCTGCGCAAGGCGGGGGTGACCTGCGGCATTCTCTCCGGGGAGATTCCCCAGGCCAAGCGCACGCGCACGCTGGAGCAGTTCAAGAGCGGTGAGATCAAGGTGCTGGTGGCCACCGACGTGGCCGGGCGCGGCATCCACGTCGACGGCGTGACCCACGTGGTCAACTACAACCTGCCGGAAGATCCCGAGGATTACGTGCACCGCATTGGCCGTACCGGCCGCGCCGGTGCCACGGGTACTTCCATCAGCTTCGCCAGTGAGGACGACGCCTTCCTGCTGCCGGACCTCGAGAAACTGCTGGGCGAGCCGCTGGTCTGCACCCACCCGCCGGCGGAACTGCTCGCCTGAGCTCAGGCTCCCGGTGCCGGCGCCAGTTCCCGGCACCAGAGCAGGGTGGCGCCGACCACCGCGGCGGGCACCACGAAAAAGTTCACCAGCGGAATCCCCGCACATAGCGCCACCGCCCCGCCAAAGCCGAGGCTTGAGAGCCGCCGGCTGCGCACCGCATCCTTGACCTCGCCGAAACCCAGCTGGTGGTTGTCCATCGGGTAGTCGACGAACTGGATCGACATCATCCAGGCGCCGAGCAGGAACCAGAGCAGGGGCGCCACGGCGTTGAGCACCGGAATGAAACTGACCAGCAGCACGAAGGCCGCCATCGGCAGGTAGTAGAGCAGCTTGAGCAGTTCCCGCACCACGCCCCGCGGCACCATCATCAGGGCGGCGCCGAGGCCTTCGAGCGCGGGCACCTCGCGGCCGCTCACCAGTTCCTCCGCCTTCTCGGCCAGCAGGCCGTTGAAGGGCGAGGCGATGACCAGCGCTACCGCGGTAAACAGGTAGCCGGTGATCAGGCTCAGGGTAAGGCCGATCAGCGGCCAGAGAATCCAGCGGATGAAGTCCAGCCACCCGGGAATGCCCGCCAGCCAGCGGTCCATCAGCTCGACCAGGTAACTGATGCTGACATACAGCAGGCTGCCGAAGATCAGGATATTGACCGCCAGGGGAACGATCACGAACAGGCGCAGGGACGGATGAGTCAGCAGTTTCGCGCCCTCGACCAGGTAGCCGACCCCGCCAACGATGTTACCTCTCAAATCACAATCCTTCGGTTATTCCGGCGCAATCCGGGCAGATACAGCGCTGCATGCGTTCGCTTTCCGGCAGCGCGGCGAGGGCCTCGGGGCTGACCGGGTTGGCAAAGCACCAGCAGGACTCGGCGGGCGCACCGGCAGCGATGGCGCAGAGATTTTCTGCGGCACACAGGGGGCAGCGCTCGGCGGAGGCCCTGGAACTGTTTTTCTGCTTGTCACTCATAGCATTGCGTATAATAGCGCAGCCGGAGGATGTACACCCGTGAATGACGAAGACGACAGCCTGTTCCAGGAGGCGATGGCCGACGTGGCGCCGCTCAAGCGGGAGCAGCGGGTGCGGCTCGACAGCCGCCAGCGCGAGCGCGACAGCTCGCTCAGCCAGCGCCGCGAGGCCGCGCTGCGTGAGACTGCAGGCGACGGCAACCCCCTGAGCGACGAGGTGCGTGAGATCGAGCCGCTCGATCCGTGGTACGTCCTCGACTACAAGCGCCCGGGGGTGCAGAACGGGGTTTACCGCCGCTTGCGCCAGGGGCGCTATCCCTACGAGGCGCGCCTCGACCTGCACCGCATGACCGTGGCGGTGGCACGCAAGGAACTCTACAGCTTCATCGACGACTGTTTCCGCCTCGGCTTGCGCAGTGTGATGATCATCCACGGCAAGGGCGAGAGTCGCGCCGACCGCGAGCGCAGCTCGATCCTCAAGGGCTGTGTGAATCAGTGGTTACCTGAGCTGACGGCCGTGCAGGCATTCCATAGCGCCCAGCCCCACCACGGAGGGACGGGTGCCGTGTATATCCTGCTGCGCAAGAGTGACGAGAAGAAACAACAGACCCGGGAGCAATTCGCCAAGGGGCGGGTGTCCTACGACAGTTAAAAGAGGGGCCAGGGTCAAAGACTCCGAAAAAGGGCTCAGAGTCGTGACTCTGAGCCCTTTTTCGTGGCCCCTTTTTCTTCATCCTCACGCAACCAGCGAGGTCTCTCCCGCCTTGCGTTCCCACACCGGTTTCAGCGCCGGCAGCGGTTGCTCGGTGACGATCCACTTGCACATGCGGCGCAGCGGCTCGATACCGTCCTGGGGGCCGACCAGCCCGGGGCCGTTGAAGGCGTAGCCCAGCGAGACGAAGCGCTGGCCGCCGTAGAGTGCGGCGGGGTGGCGCACCTGTTCCATCAGTGAGTCCGGGAACACGCCGACGGTCTGGGTGTAGGCGTCGACGGCGCCGAGTACTTCCTCCAGCGTATCCACCGGCACCAGGTTCACCGTGCGGTCGGCGAGGTAGTCGCGAAAATCCACCGCTTCCGGCATGTGCGAGACGATCACCGCACCTTCGCCGCGCTCGCCGCCGATGATGTCGTACCAGTCGTCCATCAGGCGCAGGCCGTCGATGTGCGATTTCAGCTCCGGGTCGAAGGACTTGGGCACGGTGCTGAAATCCTCCGGTAGCGCCAGCATCTGTTCGTAGACCTGTTCGCCGAGGGTTTTCAGCGCGGCGATGCCATCGTCATCGGTGCCGCACATCACGTAGACCACGCGGCAGCTGGAGCAGGCGGTCTGGTTCACCGCGCCGACGTCGGCGGCGATGCGGCGGGCGGCCTCGGCGGTCATCTCCGGCGAGGCCAGCGCTTCCTCACCGACTATGCTGGCGCTGTTTTTTGGATCGAGGGAAATCAGCTCCAGCCCGGGCTGGATGTACTTGCTCACGTGCTTGACCGAGGCGAAGCCGCCCCAGGCGACGATCTTCTCGATGTTGTGGGGCTGGTAGATCTTCTTCTCCAGCGCCTCGTCGCCACCGCGCCAGTAGGCCACGGCGAGGTGTTTGGTGATCGGGTGGTCAGGGGCGAACTCGCACATGGTGCGGGCGATCGCGGCGGTGGTGAAGGGGTCGTTGGAGGGCACCTTGATGATCGTGTCGCTGCGGGTGACCGCGCCGCGGATCAGGGTCAGCGCGCCGAGCACCGGGCCGTTGCCGGCAATGATGTGCAGGGCCCGCGAGCCGTAGGCGCGAATACCCACCTTGGTTTGCTCGACCTGCTGCTCCACCCAGCCCTCGAGATACTCGATGGGAATGCTCAGGTTGCACCAGCGGCGGATGCGCTCGCGGTCGAACATCGCCGGCATGTTGAGATAGAAGCCGCGCATGATCGGTTCGGTGGTGGGGGCGGTCAGCAGGCTCTGCTCGAAGGCCTGCTGGACGTGGGGGTTGGTGCCGAAATTCAGCTTGTCGCCCAGTTCCTGCAGGAAGTCGAGGATGTCCTCGAAACTCAGCTCGTAGAGATCCGCCATCGCGCCGGGGCTGGACAGGGGCAGCCGGTCCACCAGCAGTGTGGGGTCCGGGGCGAGAAAGCTGACGTCGCCGCCGCGGCCGCCGAACTCGACCAGGTTGCTCTCGATGACCTCGCCGCGGATGACGGCGGGGGAGATGAATTGTTCGCTCATTATCGGTCTCTCCTGCGGGTGCTCAGATGTCCAGTGAAACGAGGAAGTCGAGGGCTTCCGCCTGGGCGTCGGGTGTGGAGGCGCAGGTGATCTTGTCGTCACCGCCCTCGTCGGAGAAGCGCGACACCGCGCCCTTGATGTAGTGGGTGCTGCGGCCGCAGGGGCAGGGCGTATCCCAGTCCATGGTGATCTTGTCGCCGGTGACGATGCCGCCCCAGGTGCCGTCGTGGGTCATGTCGAAGAAGGCCGCGCGGCCGGTCTGTACGCCCTTGCGCGGCAGGGGCTGGCCGCTGTCGCGGTCGAGCACGAAGGGTGTGACCCAGGGCGTGAAGTGGTAGTGGCCCTGCTCGCAGGAGACGAAGAAGGTGTTGAGCTCGGTCATGCCGTAACTCGCGCACATCTTGCTGGCGCCGAAGAACTCGAGGATGACCTCGTTGACGTTGTCGGGCAGCACCATTCCCTTGGCGCCGCCGCCGCCCATGACCATGGAATCCGGCGAGAAGACATAGCTGACACCGGCGTCCAGGCCGGCCTGGGCGATCTGGTAGAACATCGGCGTGGTGCCCATGGCGAAGACCTTCTGCCCCTTGAGCTGCTCCACCATCTCCTGGATGAAAGCCGCCTGCCGCGCCGGCGCCTCCCGCTGCATGGCCTCCAGTTCGTCGCGCCGCGCCAGCAGGTTTTCCGGCACGTCCAGCCGCGACATGTCGCCGCGGGCCTGGGCCTGGCGCAGGCGCCCGGCCAGCCACATCAGGTCGCTGCTGATCTTGTGCGAGAAGGCGGTGTGCAGGTAGCTCTCGTCGCCCTGGCAGAACTCGACGCCGAGATACTTGGCGAAACCGCCGGCGGAGCTGTGGCCGTCGCGGTACATCGGGGTCATTACGTGCAGTTTTTCCTGCAGGTTGTCCTCCCCGGGGGCGGAGCCGAAGTTCTGCACCAGTTGCACGCGCAGGGCACGCGCCGAGAAACCGTAGTCGCGCTTGCTCTTGGGGAACACCGAGAGGGTGCCGCTGGTACCCGAGGAGGTGGCCGCATCCAGCGGCGTCTCGTCGCGCAGGCGGGTCAGCCAGCCGTCAATGGAGTTACAGTCGCTGACGTCGATGGCGGAAAGGTCGTAGGGCGTGAGCCGGTCGAGCCACCTGGTCAGCTGGTCAAAGCGCTGCCGCGCCAGCAGGGTCACCGGGTAGGACTTGTAGACATTGTGCTCGAAGAGCAGGGCGGCCGCGGCGTCGAGGCTGTCGACACGGTTGATGCCCTGGGCTGTCGCCAGCTTGTCGAGGACCGGAATCTGCTCCCGGCGCTGGGCCAGGCGCAGGTTGATCGCGGCCAGTTGCACCGCCTCGAACTCCTCCCGGGGCGTGGAGTGAATCAGGGTGGTGGAACACTGGAAATAGCTGTAGGGGTCGTTCATCCACTGTTCGGCCTGACGTTCGATGTCGGCACCTGTGGCGTACTGGGGGCTGCTTGGCACGGTGATTACCTCCGGCGGATTCTGGGTTGTTATGGTCTGTTTCCGGGTCAGCGGGGTAGAGCTTAGTCAAGCTGTCGGGCAAAATCAACCAAGTGGTTAGTTTTGTTTTGCCCGGGACTGTGGCACTGTTGGCATCTCGAAACGCAGGAGGCAGGCCGCGGTGACTGACAAGGATTCAACTGTGAAAAAACTGGCGGATGCGCGCCGGGAAGACGAGCGTCCGCGCCGGGCCTACCTGCCGGCCGAGGAGCGCCGGCGCCTGATTCTCGAAGCGGCGCGGCGGGTCTTCAGTCGCACTTCGCTGCAGGGCGCGCGCACCCGCGATCTGGCAAAGGAGGCGGGGGTCAACCAGGCCACGCTGTACGGGCATTTCGAATCCAAGGAGGCATTGTTCAGCGAGGCGGTCGTCGCGCCGCTGGTGGAAGCGATGCAGGGCATGCACGAGCGCGCCGGCACCTATCGCAGTGCCACCACGGAGGAGGAATTGCTGGCACTGACCGAGGCCTCCTGCCAGCGGCACCTGGAAAACATGGTGGAGGTCTATCCACTGCTGATTTCCGCGCTGTTCGCCGATCCGGAGTTGGGGCGGGAACTCTACCGCGAGCAGATCGCGCCGCTGTTCCACAGACGTGCGGACGCGATGCGCGACGTGGTCAAGCCGGGGGTCAAGCCGGAGTTCTTTTCCCTCGCCGCCTTCGGGATGTTTTTCGCCGTGGCCATGGACCGGGCCTTTTCCGGGGAGGAAACGCCACTGGAGGAACAGGCCAGGCAACTGGCCGAACTTGCGGCCTTCGGCTTCGCGCCGGAGCTGCCGCCCAAACACCAACAATAAATCAATCGAAACACAGGAGATCCAAACATGCCCAGCGATGACCGCATGGCCGTTGTGCACACCACCAATCTTTACGCGACAGCAGTCGACACCCTGCAGTGGGCACTCTTCGAGCGGGTGTTCACCCCGGACATCAGCATCGATTTCGGCGGCGGTGCCGTGTGGAGTGGCCTGGGACCCCTGTGCGAGGCCTTTGCGGCAATTCACTCGCCCTTCAAGGCTACCCAGCACATCACCACCAACCACACTGTGGCGGTCGACGGCGACCGGGCCCATTGCTTCAGCTACGTGCTCGGGCGGTTTATCCGCGACATCGGCCAGGGCGACGAGATGTTCGAGTCCGGTGGCTGGTACGACGACACCCTGGTGCGCCACGGCGAGGACTGGCTGATCAGCAACCGGGTGTGTCGCTCTATCTGGGTCAAAGGCAATCCGGCGGTGCTGGCCACCGGCCCGGAGACCGGCATTCCGGAGCTCTTCTCGCCCGCCGTCGAAGCCGCCGCGGGGCGCCTGGATACGGTGCGGGCTTTACTCAGCTGAACGCGAGTCCCTGCGGCCAGCGCATGCCCTGCCAGGCTTCGGCTGTGCCGCAGATGAACTCCAGGTAGTGGCCGAGGGTGGGGGTGGCGTCCACGTAGAGAAAGTCGATGCCCGGCACGCTGCCCTCCACTGCGACCTGCCAGCCGCGACTGGCGGCATCCCTGCGCACCTGCTCGAGATCAGCGCAGCGCATGCCGAGGTGGTGGAAGCGCAGCGAATCGTCAGCGGGCAGCCAGTCCGCATACAGCGATACCAGCCCCGACTGCGGCTCGATCAGTTCGATGTGGCGCTGGTCGGCCCAGCCGAGTGCCACCCTGAACCTTGCATTGCCGTTGCCGGCGGGAGTTCTTACCGGGATGTCCACGGCGTCGAAATCAAACTGACTGATTCCCAGTTGCCCGCCGACACGCTCCACCGCCGCTTCCAGGTTGCGGGTCACGTAACCGTGCTGGAATTGACCGCTGAAAAACATCGCTACACGTCTCCTGAGCATTATTGTTCTAAACGTATCGTAATCTACTGAGGCGCGGATTGCGCCTGCAAGAGGAGTTTTCCGCTGCGACACTGGTGTACCATTCCTGCCACGATAAGCAAAAATTCAGCAGCCAGGAGTGTCCGTGGAAGCCTTTGATGAAACTTTTGACTTTGTCGTCGTCGGCAGCGGCGGCGGCTCCATGAGTGCAGCGCTCTACCTGCGCTCCGTGGGCAAGCGGGTATTGATCCTCGAAAAGCTGCCGATCATCGGCGGCACCACCGGCCGCTCCGGCGGCGTCATGTGGATTCCCAACAACTGCTTCATGGCCCGGGACGGTGTGCCGGACAGTCCGCAACAGGCCCTGGCCTATCTCGAAGCCACCACCGGCAATCAGCCCGATTCCCCCGCCGCCACGCCGGAGCGGCGCGCGATGTACGTCGCCGAGGCGCCGCGCATGCTCGAGTTCCTGGTCAGCCAGGGCATTCGCCTGGGCCGGGCGAAATACTGGCCCGATTACTACGACGACCTGCCGGGAGGCTCGGAGCAGGGGCGCACCGTGCGCGCGGAAGTGTTCGATATCCGCGAGTTGGGGGAGTGGTCCGACAAGCTGTTCCCGGGCTTTACCGAGCTGCCCGCCTACATGGACGAGATGATGCTGGTGGGCTACTACAAGACCTCCTGGCAGGCGCGCAAGATCATGCTGCGGGTCGGCCTGCGCGCCATCCTCGCCCGCCTCGCCGGCAAGAAGCTGGTGACCGCCGGGGCCGCGCTGCAGGGGCGGATGTTGCAGGCCTCGCTGCGCGCCGGAGTGGAATTCCGCACCGAGTCACCGGTGAGTGAGCTGGTCGTGGAGGACGGCGCCGTCACTGGCGTTGTCACCACCCGCGATGGCCAGCCCTGGCGCATCGGCGCCAAACTGGGCGTACTCATGAATGCCGGGGGCTTTTCCCACAACGCGCGCATGCGCGAGCAGTACATCCCCAACACCCAGGTGGCCTGGAGTAACGCCTCCCGCGGCAATACCGGTGAAATGATCGAGACCATGGCGCGCCACGGCGGGGTGCTGGCCAACATGGGCGAGATGGTCGGTTTCCAGAGTACCTTCCAGCCGGGTTGGGAGAACGACGAGGTGAAGAGCCCGGCGCAGCGCCTCACCGCGGCTCCGCACGCCATCCTGGTAGACCAGTCCGGCCAGCGCTACCAGAACGAGGGCGGTTCCTACATGGCCTATTGCAAGGGTATGCTGCAACGCCACGAGACGGTGCCGGCGGTACCCAGCTGGGCCATCTTCGACACCCGCGTGATGCAGAAATACATGATCGCCGGCACCATGCCCGGCAGCGCGAAACCGGAGTCCTGGCAGGAGGAGGGCTTTCTCAAGCAGGCCGATTCGCTGCAGGAACTGGCCGGAAAGCTGGATATCGATCCGCTCACCCTGCAGGCCACGGTGACCCGCTTCAACGCGTTTGTCGACGCCGGCCGCGACGAGGACTTCGGCCGCGGCGCCCGCGCCTACGACCGCTGGCTCGGCGATCCCGCCCACGGCCCCAACGGCACGCTGGGCCGCATTGACGCGGGGCCCTTCTACGCCGTGCCGGTCTATCCCGGCGACGTGGGCACCTACGGCGGCGTGGTCACCGACGAGTATGCGCGGGTGCTGCGCGAGGATGGCAGTGCGATTCCGGGGCTCTATGCCGTGGGTATCTGCGCCGCGTCAATGAATGGCGGTGTGTATCCCGGTGCGGGATGCAGTGTCGGACCGGCCTTTACGTTCGGGTATGTCGCCGCAAGACATGCGACCGGAGAGTTTTCAGGCTGACAAGACGTCAGTCCTGGATCAGGAACCTGCGGTAGGCGCAGGTGGCGGGCTTGACCCGGTGCGTGCGCCGGAAACCATTCTTCCCGACGCAGCTTTGTGAAGCGTTCCAGCAAAGTGCCCGGCGTGTCAGCCAGGCACTTCACAATGGAAGGTTTTACTGACCGCCGATAGCGATCACCTTGGTGTCGAGGAAGTCCTCGATACCTTCACGGCCCCACTCGCGGCCCATACCACTTTGCTTGAAGCCGCCGAAGGGCAGGTCGCCGGTGATGCTCATGCCGCTGTTGACGCTGAGGGCGCCGGCGTGGATGCGCTTGGCGATCGCCGTCGCGCGCTCGACAGAGCCGTGTACGCCGCCGCCGAGACCGTAGTCGCTGTCGTTGGCGATGCGGATCGCGTCCTCGTCATCCTCGAAGGGAATTACACAGAGGACCGGGCCAAAGATCTCTTCCCGGGCAATGCGCATGTCGTTGGTGCAGTCGACGAAGCAGGTCGGCTCGATGAAGAAGCCGTTGCCCTTGTCCGGGCGCGACTTGCCGCCGGCGAGGAGGCGGGCGCCTTCCTGCTGGCCGAGTTCGATGTAGCTCATCACGCGCTCGTGCTGGCGCTTGGAGATGACTGGGCCCATGACCTGGTCCGGCGCGTCGAAGTCGCCCCACATGTTGGCGAAGCCGCCGTAGGCCATTTCCAGCGCGCTGACAGCTTCCTCGTAGCGGCTCTTCGGCACCAGCATGCGGGTCGGCATGGCACAGCCCTGGCCGGCGTGGAATACCGCCATGCCGGTCATGACCTTCATGGCGAAGTCCTCGGCGTCATCGAGGATGATGTTCACGGACTTGCCGCCCAGTTCCAGGAACAGGCGCTTCAGCGATTCGGCGCCGTTTTCCATGATGCGCTTGCCGACCAGGGTAGAGCCGGTGAAGGAAATTACGTCGACGCGGTGATCCCTGGTCAGGATCTCGCCAGCCATTGCCGGGTCCTTGGAGGTGACGACGTTGAGCACGCCCGGGGGCAGGCCGGCCTGGATGCCGAGTTCACCCATGTAGGAACCCATCAGCGGGGTGTCCGGAGCGGGTTTCAGGACCACGGTGCAGCCGGCGAGCAGGGCGCCGTAGACCTTGCCGATGTTCACGTACAGCGGCACGTTCCAGGGAGTGATCGCAGCGACCACGCCGAGGGGAGTGTGGTAGACGGTGCGTTTGGACTTGCCGCCCATGAATTCGCGCACACCGCGATCCTCTTCCCACTCGACTTCCTCGAAGCACTTGAGCATGTCCTCACCGCAGGTAAGGGCGTTGTCGACCTGGGCGAAGGCGGCGGCGCCGATGGAGGAGCCGGCCTCGAGGCGGGCGATCTGCATCAGGGTGTCGCGATTCTCACGCAGCAACTGGGCGTATTTGGTGACCAGTTCGATGCGCTTGGCGTGGTTGGTCGACCAGTCGGTCTCGTCGAAGGCCTTGCGCGAGGAGGCGATGGCGGCTTCGACGTCCGCTGCGGTGCCATCGGCGGCCTGGCCGACGACTTCGGCGGTCCAGGGGCAGATGTTGTCGAAGGTATTTCCGCCCTCGGCGGCGCGCATCTCGCCGTCGATGCAGAGCAGGGCATCAGGTAACTGGTTCATTGTGGATATCTCCTTGGTTTATATCTCAGCGCATGCTGCGCGATTGTCTATTACTGAATATTAAAAGTCATGCATTCTAACGGAGGTTTAAGAATCCGCCGCCAGTGCGTGTCTGGCCGCCACATAGCCCCAGGTCAGCGAGGGGCCGATACTGGCGCCGGCTCCGGGGGCGTTTTCGCCCATCACCGAGGCAGTGGAGGTGCCCGTGGCGTAGAGGCCCTCGATGACCGAGCCATCCTCGCGCAGTACACGTGCGTCACAGTCGGTGACCATGCCGCCAAAGGTACTGACGTCGCCGGGGTAAACCCTGATAGCGTAGAAGGGGCCCTGTTCCAGCGCACCGAGTGTCGGTGAGGCGTCGAGCGGGTCGCCCAGCCAGTCGTGGTAGACGTGGCTGCCGCGGCCGAAGTCCTCGTCCTTGCCGTTCCTGGCGAAGCCGTTGAAGCGCTCGACGGTGGCTTCCAGTGTCGCCGGGTCGAGGTCACAGGCGTTCGCCAGGGCGGCGATGGTGTCGCCACTCCTGAGGAAGCCGGACTCGGTCCAGGCCTTGGGTTTCTTGCTGCCGGGCATCGAGCCCGCGAGCATGTGGGTATTGATGAACTGGCTGTCGAAGACCAGCCAGCTCGGGGTGGCGGGCGTCGTCGCCTGCCGTGCGAGCATGGCCTTGCCGACTTCGACATAGGAGGCCGCCTCGCTCATGTAGCGCTGGCCGGTCAGGTCGACGACGATCGAGTGGGGCTTGGCCATGTCGCCGTGGACGATGGCCGGCTTGCCGTCGGGGAGCAGGGTCATCGGGTTGCCGATGCGCTGGCTCATCTGTGCCAGTGCCGCGCCGTGGCGCTGGCCCTCCAGCAGCATCTCGCCGGTGTCGCCCATCGGGGTGACCGTCCACTCCGCTGAGGTGTTGGGGATGTACTGGTCACGCATCTGCTGGTTGCGGGAGAAACCGCCGGCATTTACCAGCACGCCGAGAGTGGCCGCGATGGTCTGCTCGGTGCCGTCCTGCTGCAGGCGCACGCCGCTGACCCGCCCGTTTTCCTCCAGCAGCGCTTCCACCGAGGCGTTGGTGCGCACCTCGACGCCAGCCTTGAGTGCGGCGTTGAGCATCTGGCCCTGCAGGGCCTGGCCCGCGGTAGTGAGGTGCCGGCCGCGCAGGCGGTTGCCGATGGTGCGGCCGAGAATGGTGAACAGCGCCTTCTTGCCCGCCCAGTTGCGCTTGAGGTTGGGCATTTGCATCGCCTCCTCGAGGTAGGCGGCCAGCGGCAGGAAGCCCGGCTGCAGTCTGTCTTTCCAATCGCCGAGCTGGTTCAGGTCGAAGAGTTCGGAGACCACGGTGCGGCCCGGCACCGACTCACCGGGGCCCGGGTAGTAGTCTGGCCAGCTCGGAATGCGGCGGAATTTCAGGCCCTGGGCGATCAGGAACTCGAGCATCTCGACGCAAGCATCGACATATTTCTCACGGCGCGCGTGCCCGGTACCGGGGAGGTCGTCGCCGTCCCTGATCACGGCGTCCATGTATTCGATGGCCTGTTCGCGGCTGTCGCTCACCCCGGCTTCACGCATGAAACGGTTGTTGGGAATCCACATCACACCGCCGGATACCGCGGTGGTGCCGCCGACCTTGTCGAGTTTCTCGAGGATGAGAACGCTTTTCCCCGCGGCGCGCATGACCAGTGCTGCGGCAAAGGAGCCGCCGCCGCTACCGACGATGACGTAATCGAAAGTCTCGTTCATTTATTCTGTTGCCTCGTTGTTGTGTGTTCAGGCTTTGCGGGCGTGCAGGTTGATGCTGGCGGCCTGCAGGTCGGCCGGCAGGTTCACCAGGGCATGGAAAATCCCGGTAACTGATTCGAAAGTGGAAATGGGGCGCTCGCCGAGGTTGAGCCCGGCCTTCATCGCCGCCTGGTGGAAGGCGATGGCGTCGTCCTGGTTCACGTTCCAGACCTTGCCTTCCTCGAACATCTGTCCTGCCCGCACGTTGGTGACGCGGATGCCCTGGTCTTCCAGCTCAGTGCGCAGGCTCTCGGAGAAGCGCTCCAGCCCGGCTTTCGTGCTCTGGTAGACATTGAGGTGGGGGAAGTGCATGCCGGCGGATTCGCTGGAAACATTGATGACCAGGCTGCCGTTACCCATCAGCGGGATTGCGGAGCGGGCGCAGAACATGGGGCCGGCGAGGTTGGTGGCGACGGTGTTGAGAATTTGCTCGTCGCTGGCATTGGCAATCAGGAAGGGTTCGAAGATAGCGGCGTTGTTGATCAGCACGTCCACCCGGCCGAACTGCTCGCCGATCCGGGCGAAGGCCGCGCGCACGGATTCCGGGTTGGCGACGTCGCAGCCGATGCCGGTGGCCAGCTCGCCGATCTCCGCGGCGGCGGCTTCGACCTTGGAGGCGGTGCGGCCGAGCAGGACCACGGTTTCGCCATCGGCGGCGAAACGGCGGGCGAGGGCGCGGCCGAGCCCGACACCGGCCCCGGTGATTACAATAATTTTAGACATCTGCGGACTCTCCTGATTTTTGCTGGCCGGACGCGGACCGTGGCCGGCTGGTTATTTTGTGTTCTATGTTGACTGGCGGAGCCTTCACGGGGGAGCAGTGCACCGGGGGTGCGCTGCGTAAACCTCTTCAATACAGCTTCCAAAGCCTGCCGGCTCAATTGTTATTAAACACCACTGCTGTATAATAAGGCACCCGGTGCCGGCTTGGCCAGACACCTGTCGCGGCGGCGAGCGGCGCCCGTATTGTACTGGCTTGCGGGGCTAAAATCGCGCCCCGGCAGGCTTGAGGAGGCAATTGCGGATGGTGTAGTCTTTTGCGCCACCTTCCGCGCAGGGAGCGCCATGAAGATCCGGATAAACAAAGCTCACTGTGTGGGCAACGCGCGCTGCGAAGCGATCTCCGAAATCCTGTTTCCCCTCGATGAAGATGGTTACATCGCAATCGAGGAGGCCGAAGTTCCCGCGGGAATGGAGGAGCTCGCCAGACGGGGTGCAAGAGCCTGCCCAGAGCGTGTCATCGAGATTATCGAAGACGACAGCGAATAATTCCCGCGGCCGGGTTTCGGGACCTCACGACCCCGCCGCAAAGTTTTTCACCCACTAAAAATGACAGTAGGAAACCTGATGGACTTTCTCGGATACCAGAACAAAAGAGTAATTGTCAGCGGCTGCTTCTCCGGTATGGGCGAAGCCACGGCACGCAAACTGGTCGAACTCGGCGCCGAGGTGCACGGCCTCGATTACAAGGAAAGCACGCTCGATCTCGCCTCTTTCACCCAGGTTGACCTGCGCGACCCCGCGGCCATCGACGCCGCTGTCGCCGGTATCGGCGGCAAGGTCGACGCCCTGTTCAACTGCGCCGGCCTGCCCCAGACCGCACCGCCGCTGGACGTGATGAAAGTGAACTATGCCGGCACCCGCCGCGTGACCGAACAGACCCTCAAGCTGATGTCCGAGGGCGGCGCCATTGCCAGCATCTCCTCCACCGGTGGTATCGGCTGGAGCCAGCACATGCCGCAACTGATGGAGCTGATCTCCATCGGCGAATACGATGATGTGATCAAGTGGTGTGAAGCCAACCCGGATCACGTCCGCGAAGGTTACGCCTTCTCCAAGGAGGCGATCATCGTCTGGACCATGCTGGTGTCCTCGCGCCTGATCAAGCAGGGCATTCGCATCAACTGTACCCTGCCGGCGCCGACCCAGACCCCGATGATGAAGCACTTCGAGGAAGCTACCCCGGCTGCGGTTCTCGAAGCGGCAATGCAGCCGATCGGCCGCCGCTCCACCCCGGAAGAACAGGCCACCCCGCTGATCCTGCTCAACAGCGACGCGGCCGGCTTCATCAACGGTGTCGCCCTGCCGGTAGACGGCGGCTTCATGGGCGGTGTGGCCACCGGCCAGGTCGATCTCTCCGCCATGATGGGCGCGCGCTAGGCGCACAGAGATTCAAGGCCCAGAAGGGCGGCATACAAGCCGCCCTTTTTATGTTCTGGACAGTCTTCGTCGCGACAGTCCCGCAAGGTCGTAGCGAGGAATCAACGAGAATAATGCACCTCCCGGCATAACAGAGGTTTTCCCTATGGCGTCCCGACCCCTACCAAGACTCGATACCGACAACCGCGCCTTCTGGACAGGCGGTGCGGAAGGCGAACTGCGTCTGCACAAATGTGCGGATTGCGGTGAGTTTACCCACCCACCGCGGCCGGTGTGTCGCCACTGCCTGTCGGAAAACGTGACCCCGACTGCAGTAGCGGGCACTGCGGTCATCGATACCTACACCATCTGCCACCAGAAATGGCACCCCGCCATGGAAGTGCCCTGCATCCTCGCCCGGGTGGCGGTGGACGGTGCGCCGGGGGTGTATCTCACCACCAATATCATCGGCTGCGGCGTCGATGAAGTGGAGTTTGGCGACAAGGTCCGGGTGACCTTCGAGCAGCAGGACGACGTCTACATTCCCCTGTTTGAGAAGGTCTGATAACGATGCAGAATACAGAAGCCTATATCACCGGTATCGGCCAGTCCGAAATCGGTATGAAACTGACCCGCCACCCGCTGCTGTTGACCCTCGACGCGGTCCGGGAAGCGCTGGATGAGGCGGGGCTGACCATCGACCAGATCGACGGCGTATCCACTTACCCGGGACGGGCCGCCGGGTATCTCGGTTTCTCCCCCGTGGGCGCGGACGAACTTGTCGACGCCCTCGGCATCAAGGCGACCTGGTACGCCGGCGGCGGCGAAATCAGTTCGCAGCTCGGCGCGGTCGGCGCCGCGGTCAACGCGGTCAAGAACGGCCAGGCCCGCCACGTCATCTGTTTTCGCACCGTGTACGAGGCGGCGGCCATGGCCCGGCCCGACGAGTACCCGATGCAGCGCTCCGAGCGCGTTGACGGCTTTACCCAGTGGGTCGCGCCGTACTACGCGATTTCCGCGGCAACCTGGGTTGCCCAGTACGCGATGCGCCACGTCAAGAAATACGGCCTGACCCGCGAGCAGCTGGCGCAAATCGCCCTGACCGACCGGGCCAACGCGCTGCTCAACCCCCGCGCCCTGGTCCGCGAGCCGCTGACCATGGACGAGTACATGTCGGCGCGGATGATCTCCGAACCCCTGTGCCTGTTCGACTGCGACCGCTACAGCGATGCCTCCACCGTGCTGATCGTCTCCGCCGGTGATGCCATCGACGAGGTGAAATGTACGCCGATCCGCGTCGCCGCGGTGGCCGGTTCGGTGGACCGCCACAGCTGGGACCAGGCCGAGTGGATGGCCAGCTACGCCACCGGTCGCGACCTGTGGAAGTACACTGATTACACCCCGGCGGACGTCGATACCGTCCAGTTCTACGACGGTTTCAGCTTCCTCGCGGTGACCTGGCTGGAAGCCCTGGGTTTCTGCGCGGTGGGCGAGGGCGGCAAGTTCATCGAGGGCGGTAAACGTATCGCACGCGACGGCGAGCTGCCGTTGAACACCTTCGGCGGCCAGATCGGCGCCGGGCGCCTGCACGGCTTCGGTTTTGCCCACGAGTCGGTGGTCCAGCTGCGCGGCAATGGCGGCGAGCGCCAGATTCCCGGCGACCCGAAGGTAGCCGTCGCCACTTCCGGCGGTGGTCCGCTGGCCACGGCGCTGCTGCTGGTGCGGGATTGAAGAGCGGATTTTGAGGTTTCAGCAGCGGCCTGACATGCCGCTGAGGGAAGGCGTAACGACTTTATAATGCCTAATAAATCGGTTACTTTTTGAACGTTAAACAAGCCTGAGATAACAGGCGACTTGTATCGCCCTGGAGGAAGTAAAATGCAGAAAGACGATATGGTGATCATCAGCGTAGATGACCACATTTCCGAACCCCCGGACATGTTCGACAAGCACCTGTCCGGTGAAGACCTGGCCACCGCGCCGAAATTCGGCACCGATGAGAACGGCAAGAACTACTGGACCTACCAGGGCATGTACATGCCTTCCGTGGGCCTCAACGCGGTCGTCGGCCGCCCCCTGGAAGAGTACGGCATGGAGCCGAACTCCCTGGAAGAAATGCGCAAGGGCGTCTACAACGTCGACGCGCGTATCGATGACATGAACGTCAACGGCGTCGCCGCCTCCCTGAACTTCGGCACTGTCGTCGGCTTTGACGGCGGCCGCTTCCACAAGGCGCCGGACAAGGATCTCGCGCTCAAGCACCTGCGTGCCTACAACGACTGGCACGTCGACGAGTGGTGCGGCGCCCACCCGGGCCGTTTCATTCCCTGCGGCCTGCTGCCGACCTGGGACATGGACGCTACCGTCGCGGAGATCAAGCGTCTCGCCGCCAAGGGCTGCACCGCGGTTTCCCTCAACGAGAACCCGACCAAGCAGGACCTGCCGAGCATCCACAACGAGTACTGGAACCCCATGTACAAGGCGCTGGCCGAGAACGGCATCGTGACCTGCCTGCATATCGGCGCCGGCAACCCGGTACCCCACGCCTCCATGGAAACCCCGATCGAGGCCTGGATCACCACCATGCCGCTGTCCAGCTCCGTCGGCGCCGCCGACTGGCTGCACCTGAAGGCGCTGTACGAGTACGACATGAAGATCGCCATGTCCGAGGCGAGCATCGGCTGGGTGCCGTACTTCATGGAGCGCGCGGACTTCTCCCACTCCCGCCACAAGTACTGGACCCACAACCACTTCGGCGGGATGCTGCCCAGCGAGCGCTTCAAGAAGCACTTCATGCTGTGCTTCATCGACGACGCCTACGGCCTGCAGAACCTCGACAAGCTGAACGAGGATCTCGTTGCCTACGAGTGTGACTACCCGCACTCCGACACCCTGTGGCCGGACTGCCCGGAGCACCTGTGGGAGCAGTGCAATCACCTGACCGACGAGCAGATCGACAAGATCACCCACGTCAACGCGATGAAGTGGTTCAACTTCGACCCCTTCAAGTTCCACAAGAAGGAAGACCTGACCGTGGGTGCGCTGCGCGCCAAGGCCAAGGCCGATGGTGTGGACACTACCCCGACATCCCTGTCCGGCGAGAAGCCGCTGGAAGGTGACGCGCGCCGTATCACCTCCGGTGACCTGGCCAAGATGTTCGCCCACCACGCACAGGAAGGTGCGCAGAAAGCCGCCGGCTGATCTGCCTCTGGAAGAAGCGAGAATTGCCCGGGCAAGTTATTGTCCGGGCATTTCCCAAAATACCCGTCTTATTCCGTAAATATTACTGACATATCGTCGGTTCAAGCCTTGACCTGAGCTACCCGCTTTAGGCAGCATAAGCGCGGTTTTTTTTCGGGATTTCCCGAATCCTGCGCAGCAGCAGGGGACCTATCACAGCGTCCCACAGAGGACGTTTTATCAGTTTTGTTCTTGAGTATTGGCAAATCGCCTGTTGTGTTCTGGCGTGTTTTTTTGCCTCCGTGGTAACCAGTCAATCACCACAAAACCTGAACCGGTCGCGGCTACCTGCGAGCGGGAGTTCAGTTGCATTTTGTATTTGCCTCGCACGATAAAGAGACCCGCGTTATGACTAAAAACCAAGCTTCGTTCACTCGCTCGCCCGCTGTGCCCCGTCGCCAACTGCGCAGCGCTATTGCCGCCCTGGTTGCAGCCTCCGCTGTCCAGGTACCCATAGCCGTGGCCCAGTCCTCGGGCCCGTCAGTGGTATCCCTGGAAGAGGTGGTCGTTACCGCCCGTCGCCGCCAGGAAGTGGCACAGGATATTCCCGTCGCGGTAACCGCGCTCAACGAGAACTTCCTCCGCGACCAGAACATCACCGAGCTGCGTGACGTGGGCCTCCACGTGCCCTCCCTGCGTTTCTCCGAAGGCGGTACCGGCGTGAACACCCCGCTGGTAACCCTGCGCGGACAGCGCCCCTCGACTGCGGGCATGACCCTCGACCCGGCGGTACCCCTGTACTTTGCCGAAGTGGTACTGACCCCGACCGAAGGCACCAACCTGGCCATGTACGACCTCGCCAGTGTGCAGGTCCTGAAAGGCCCCCAGGGTACCCTGTTCGGCCGTAACAGCACCGGCGGCGCGATGATTCTCACCCCGCAGGCACCGGGTTACGAGTTTGGTGGTTACGCCGACGTTAAATTCGGCAACTACGACCTGGTGCAGCTGGAAGGCGCGGTAGACCTGCCGGTAAGCGACTCGCTGCAGGTACGCCTCTCCAGCCGCAAGCTGGAGCGCGACGGCTACCAGGACAACCTCGCCGACAACCCCTTCGCCAAGGACAACCAGTACTGGGACGAGGATTCCTACGGCGTCCGCCTGAGCGTGGCCTGGCAGCCCACCGATCGCCTGAGCAATAACCTGGTCGTGTCCTACGACGAGAACGAGGCAATGGCGCGGATTCCCACCCCGATTTTCTACAACAGCTCCGCCAGCCTGGGAATCCTCTACAACCTGATCCACAACCGCAACGGCGAGATCGACGCGGCCTTTGCCGAACAGGCAGGTCGTGACTGGACCGAATTGAAGTCCGACGTCAATGCGCCTGACCGGGTTGAAAACACCTTTGTCTCCAACATCACCGAGTTCGAGCTGACCGATAGCGTCACCCTGAAAAACGTGTTCGGCTACCGCGAAGTCATCACCGAGAACACCACCGATGCCGACGGTACCGCCCTGCCGCTGTTCGGTGGCATCACTTCCACCACGCTGCCTTACACCGCCGACCCCGAGCTGCGCGAAGTGGAAGCTGAGCAGTTCAGCGAGGAGATCCAGCTGCTGGGTGACTCCTTCGACGGCGACCTCGAGTGGCTGGTTGGCGCGTTCTGGATGAAGATGGATGGCAGCGAGAAATACCCCAACGCAGTCGTGGGTGCCAACCCGAACTGGCCGGAAGGTGGTATCGGCATTCCGCAGATCGACCTGATCGCGCAGACCGGTTACCTGCAGACCTCTCCCTGGGCAGACGTCACCAACGAGGCCTGGTCCGTATTCGGTGAAGGTACCTACACCTTCAACGAGGCCTGGTCGCTGACCGTCGGCGCCCGCTACACCCAGGACGATCGCACCCTGGTGGCAAAAAACTGGGCGGTAGACACCGATCGCAATTCGGCGCAGTACCTGCAGTTCCACTGCGCAATGCGCGACGACAACAACAACCACCTGCCGGATGACCAGTGCGCCCGCGAAGAGAACGAAAGCTTCGATTCGCCCACTGGTCGCGTCTCCGTGAACTGGACCCCGACCGACGACATGCTGATCTACGCCAGCATCGCCAACGGCTACCGTACCGGCGGTTTCAACGAGCGCGGCACCAACAGCTTCTCCCTGCAGCCCTTCGACGAAGAGACCGTGCTCAACTACGAGCTCGGCCTGAAGTCCGACTGGCTGGTAGCGGGCATGCCGCTGCGCGCCAACTTCGCCGTCTACCAGCAGGATTATGCGGATATCCAGAAGACCGTTTCCGGCAACAACCCGGCCACCGGCAACTTCGAGACCTACACTGTGAACGCTGCGGAAGCGACCATCAACGGTTTCGAGGCTGACCTGACCCTGGCGGTGACCGATTACCTGACCTTCACCGCCGGCTACTCCTTCGTCGACGCCAGCTACGACGAGTGGCCGCGTGACGTCCGCGTGGGCGGTGAAGTACTCACCCTGGATTACTCCCAGGCCGAGTTCACCTACGTCCCGGAAAACACCGTCACCGGCTCCATGAACTACCTGCTGCCGATCGACGCGGCCTACGGCGACATCAGCTTCATGGCCAGCGTTTACTGGCAGGACGTGATGTACACCAACGACGACCAGTGGCTGTGGCCCGACCTCGGCTGGACCGAAGCCAACCTGGAAGGTGCGCTGGATACCTTCGAAGTTGATTCCTACGCGGTGTGGAACTTCCGTATCGACTGGCGCGCCATCATGGGCTCCAACATCGACGCGGCGGCCTTCGTCAACAACGCCTTCGACGAGGACTACGTCACCGGTGGCCTGAGCGTGCCGGAAGACCTGGGTATCGTGGCCAACACCTACGGCCCGCCGCGCACCTTCGGTGCCTCCCTGCGCTACAACTTCTAAGCCTGTAGCTCCACTTCGAAATGGCGCCTCCGGGCGCCATTTTTTGTTGGCGCGCCGAAATCTGCGCGCTTCGCCGCGGGGCAGGGGCTGGCCGCTTGCAGAAGGAGAAAAGCCAGCATAATATAAGCCTGCTTATAAACAGGTGGCTTATGGAAGAGACTATCGGCTCCATCCTGGCGGACGTCTCCCGCCTGATGCGGCGCTCATTTGACGAGCGCGCGCGCAGCATCGGTGTGACCCGGCCGCAGTGGCAGGTCCTGACCATGCTGCGGCGCCACGAGGGCATTCACCAGAGCGGGCTCGCCGACATGCTGGATGTCGAACCGATAACCCTCTGCCGCATGGTCGACCGCTTGCAGGAGGCCGGGCTGGTGGAGCGCCGGCGCGACCCCGCGGACCGGCGCATCTGGCGCCTCTACCTCGGTGAGACCGCGCGCGACCTGCTGGGGGAGTTGCAGCCCCTGGCGGACGCGGTGCTGGCGGAAATGCTGGACGGATGCAGCGAGAAGGAGCGCGATGCCCTGCGCCTTTCCCTGGCGAAGTTGCGCCAGAACCTGTCCCGCCGGTCGGTCGACTAGCGCAGGCGAGAGTGGGAAACCCCGGGGCGCCGCCGGCCCCGCAGCTGATTCAGGAGTACTAAATGTCCGGCCCGATTCGACGAATGCTAGTGATGCTGCTCGGCCCGCTGGTGCTGGGCGTCGTCGCCCTTGTCTACTACTTCGCCACGGCGCGCTATGTCAGCACCGAGAACGCCTATATCCACCAGGACAAGATTTCCATCAGCGCCGAGGTCGGCGGCCGGATCGTCGAAGTCGGGGTGCGGGAAAACCAGCGCGTCGCCGCGGGCGCCCTGCTGTTCCGCATCGATCCCGAGCCCTACCGGCTGGCGGTGGCGGAGGCGCGCGCCGAACTGGCCAGCGCCCGCGCCCGGGTCGAGGAACTGCAGACTGTCTACGACACCTCCAGCGTCGAGATCGACAACGCGGAGGAAGACATCAACTACTTCGAGAAAGAATACCGCCGCCAGCAGGAACTGGTGAGCACCCGCGTCAGCACCGAAGCCACGCTGCAGGCGGCGGAGCACGATCTCGCCGAGGCCCGTACCAAGCTCGCCAGCGCCCGTGCCGAGGCGCGCCGGGCGCGGGCGGCGCTCTCCACCGGCGGGGAGGAGGGCGGGTTGAACCCCGGCGTCCGCGCTGCCGAGGTGCGCCTGGCCAAGGCGGAACTGAACCTCGAGCGCACCGAGGTGCGCGCGCCGGTAGCCGGGATCGTCAGCCAGACCGATCGCCTGCAACCGGGGCAACTGATGGTGCAGAGCTTGCCGGCGGTCACCATCGTCAAGAACGACAGCAGCTGGGTCGAGGCGAATTTCAAGGAGACGGAACTGACCCACATGCGGGTCGGCCAGCGCGGGACGGTCACCGTCGATACCTACCCGGGGCTGGAACTGGCCGCCCACGTGGAGAGCATTGGTGCCGGAACGGCCTCCGAGTTCGCGATCATCCCGGCGCAGAACGCCAACGCCAACTGGGTCAAGGTCACCCAGCGCATCCCCGTGCGCCTCGCCATCGACGAGGAGCCGGAACAGCCGCTGATCGCCGGCCTGTCTGTCCATGTCCGGGTCGATATCCACGACTAGCCCGGGCGAAGACCGGGCCACCCTCGAGACCCCCCACCGCGTCCTGCTGATGGCCGCGGTGATGGGTGTGTCGATCATCCAGTTCCTCGATGCGACCATCGCCAACGTGGCCCTGCCGCACATGCAGGCCAGCCTCGGCGCGTCGATGGATACGGTGGCCTGGGTCCTGACCAGTTACATCATCGCCACGGTGCTGATGACCCCGGCGGTGGGCTGGGTCTCGGACCGCCTGGGGTCGCGGCGGGTGTTCCTCTGGGCGGTTGCCGGCTTCCTCCTCACCTCGATGCTCTGCGGCGCGGCCACATCGCTGACCCAGATGGTCGTATTCCGCACCCTGCAGGGCTTCTGCGCGGCCTTTATCGGGCCGATGTCGCAGACCATCATGTACGACATCAACCCGCCCAGCAAACAGCCCGCGGCTATTTCCCTGTGGGGCATGGTGGTGATGATCGCGCCGATTACCGGGCCCATGCTGGGCGGTCTGCTCACCGAGACACTGAACTGGCGCTGGGTGTTTTACGTCAACCTGCCGATCGGTATTCCCACCTTCCTGGTCCTGCTCTGGTTGCTGCCCTCGCGGGAGCAGACGAGCAGGGGGCTCGACCGCATGGGCTTCCTCACCCTCGCCGTGGCACTGGTCTGCGTGCAGCTGGTACTCGATCGCGGGCAGCACCAGGACTGGCTGAATTCCCATGAGATCGTGCTGGAATTGCTGATTGCCGGCGCCGCGTTCTGGGTCTTCGCCGTGCACACCCTGACCACGCGCTCGCCGCTGTTTTCATCGGCGCTGTTTCGCAACGGCAACTTCGTCGCCGCCTTCATGTTCATGTTCGTCCTCGGCGCCGCCAACATCGCCATCGCCTCGGTGCAGCCGATCATGTTCCAGAACGTCTACGGTTACAGTCCCTGGGATACGGGGATGTTGCTGATGCCGCGGGGTATCGGGGTGATGATCACCATGACCATCGTGGCCCGCATCATGCACCGGGTGGATATTCGCTACCTGACCTGTGCCGGCTTCCTGATTGCGAGCTACGCGCTGTGGTCGATGTCCCAGTGGGCCCTGGACATGGGCCGCGGGCCGATCCTCCTCTCGGGCTTCATTCAGGGGATCGGCCTGGGCCTGACCTTCACGCCGATGAATGTCGCGGCCTTCACCACCCTCGCGCCGGAGCACCGGCCGGATGCGGCCAGCCTGCTCAACCTGATGCGCAGCCTCGGCGGCAGCTTCGGCATCTCGATCATGGTGACCTACATCTCGCGCAACACCCAGATCAGCCACGCGGACATGGCCTCGTCGGTGACATCCTACAACGTGCCGGGGGTCGATCCGGCGACGGCGGCGCTGCGTTTTGGCGAGTTCGGCCCGGCCCTGCTCGGGATGCTGGATATGGAGATGAGCCGGCAGGCGCTGATGATCGCCTACCTCGACAACTTTTACGTGATGGCGGCCCTGGTGCTGGCGGTCGCCCTGGGTGTACTGCTGTTCAAGCCGATCCGGCTGGGCGGGCACGCAGCCGGAGGGCAGGGTCAGTGAGGGACGCTCTCAGCCCAGGGCATCCGCGTCGGAGACCAGCGGGCGGCTCTCGCGGGTGGCGCGCATGACCTTGGTCGGCTCGCCGTAGTCACTGATTTCGATGTAGTCAGCGTGCACCGCCTTGATTTCCGCCGCGAAGGGGAACTCGCCAAGGGAGGGAACCCGGTAGCTCACGGCGTCGCCGACCTTGAAAGTCTCCGGGTCGAAGTTGAAAGCGTAGGGGCAGGAACCATCACCCATTCCCATCATGATCTTATACCTCTGTTGTCTGTGGGGCTGGCGGTTGAGTCTAGGGGAAAGCGGGAATACGCTCAAGCGGGCAGCGGGCCGCGTGCAGGCCAATTCAGGTTGCGCAAACTGGTACAGCACGAAAGGGAGAAGTATGAATTTGATGTCGGTGTCACAGGCGGTCAGCTCGCGGCGTAGCGTGCGCGCATTTCTCGATACCCCGGTGCCGCTGGAGACCTTGCGGCGGGTGCTGGACAGGGCGCGGATGGCGCCCTCGGGCTGTAATTTCCAGCCCTGGGAGGCCACCGTGCTGACCGGCGAGCCACTGCGGCAACTGCAGGAACTGATGCAGCAGTCAGCGATGCAGGAGCCCATTGAGTACACGATCCAGCCGGCACAGATCGATGCGAAATATGTCGACCGGCTGGCGCGTATGGGCGCCAGCCAGTACGCGGCCATGGGCGTGGCCCGCGACGACGCACAGGCGCGGCAGGAGAAAATCATGGAGAACGTGGTCTCCTTCGGCGCGCCGGTGCTGCTGCTGTGCTACTTTCCGCGCATCATGGGGCCGCCGCAGTGGTCGGATGTGGGCATGTGGCTGCAGACGGTGATGCTGCTGTTGCGCGAGGAGGGGCTCGACAGCTGCGCGCAGGAATTTCTCTCCCTCTACGCGCGGCTGATCAAGCAGTTCATTGGCGTGAATGATGCGATTTACGATTCCTTCGTGGCCACAGTTTGCCGACGAGCGTAACTACTGGCTCATTTAGCGCCTCTAGGTGATTGAATCAACCGTGTCCCGAGCGGCAGGATGGCATTGCTGGTAGACCTCTCTTAATTGCTTGATCGTGACATGCGTATAGATCTGAGTGGTGGAAATACTGGCGTGTCCCAGCATTTCCTGGATCTGCCGAAGACCAGCGCCATTTTCCAGCATCAGAGTCGCGGCGCTGTGGCGCCAGACGTGACAGGCGCCGCTTTTGTTCACGCCCGCACGGCGGATATATTTTCCGGCGAGCCGACTCAACTGATTCGGGGTAAGCGGTGAGCCCTTCATGGATAAAAACAGGACTGACCCGGATTCCGGTAGTTCAATGACCGGACGCACCTCGTCCAGGTAACGCCGTATCCAACCAACGGTTCTGCGCGCCATTGGAACCCGTCTATCCTTCCGTCCTTTTCCCGCATTGATCAGAAGTACTCCAGTAACAAGATCCACATCCGGTAAGGTGAGGTGTCCCAGCTCCATTCTGCGTATACCCGTGGCATAAAATGTTTCCAGAATGGCGCGGTCGCGGATACCCCTTTCACCGTACAAAAGGGTATGAGCCAGGATCAGTTCAATTTCCTGCTCGGATAACACAGAGTGAGGAATTCGGTGAGGGACAGGTGGGAGTTCGTAAAAAGCTGCGGGATTGCTGGAAATACAGTGTAGAAAGTGAAGCCTGCGAAAGAACACTTTAACCGCACCGAGGCGATTTCGTTGGGTGGCAATATCCAGCGGCTTCCTGCGACGGGAATCGACATAGTGACTGACATAACTTCGGTACCACTCCAGCTGGGCCTCTGTTACGTCTTCGCAGTGGCGGAGATGATGGTGGTGGCACCAGCGAATGAACGCGGCCAGATTACAGCTTTTGCCTTCGACGGTGCGCGGCGTTTCACCGCGAGCGGTGCAGTCCTCCAGATACCGCTTTACTGCTTTATCGAGTGTGATGGACGGCTGAGTGGTCATTTTCCGACCGGGGTGCTTCCTCGCACCCAGCTCACCGGTTCAAGCCAGCGCCGTTTTTCGTAAGGACCCAATCGAAAGGCGTAGGCCCCTACAACCTGGTGACTGGCATCGAGCAGGGGAAAGGCAACACAGCCTCGCAGAAACTCGTGACCAGTTGGCTTGAGCAGGCCAAGGCGCCTCAGCATACCGCGGACTGCAGCGCCGGTCGCGGTATCATCGGCGGGCAATTGTTGGCCCAGGGTGCGATCGGAAAAGCCCAGATACAGTCGCTCAATCAGTTCCGGTTCATTGAACCGAAGCGCAGTTACAAACCGCATCGCCCGCTCGGAGTTCTTCAGGGACTGGTGGTAGTAGGAGAACACAAAGGCGACAAGTGCATCCTCGTTGATGGTGTGCATGGGCCTACCTCCCAGCGCATTTGACCTTCAAGATACGCTTAAGCGTTAGATCACGCAGTCAGAATCGGGTTCAATCATCGATTGGTAGGCACGGCAACTGCTTGTTTTTCTGGAGGAATTCCTGGCGCCTTTTGATCGAATTTCCGCCCGGAAAAACTGGGGGTTATCATCCACATGAATGGGCGGGTTTATTCTCCCAGTATCGGAAGAATGTTGAGTCCAGATCCGGTGACGCAGGCGCCGGAAAATGTGCAAAATTACAATAGATTCTCTTACGTTCTGAATAACCCGCTGAAGTACACGGACCCTAGTGGTTATCAGCTGAGACAGATGCAGTGCCAGGATAACTGCATGGGCGAAACCGGAGTGACCGCACGAGATCTGAGTGGCACTGGCGGCTCCATTACGAATACATATTCTGGTTTCGACCTTGGAGGGTCTGGCTCTAGTGTCGGGCTTGGCGGAAGCCCTATTGGTGCCGTAGGGGACAGCGCTACAGCATATGGGGATGCCAAGTCTGGTCCAGTCCCAGTGTCAGAGGTCGAAGAGGATCTGGAACCCGGAGAATGCAGGGGGAACACCTGCCGCGCAGAGCTATTGCCAGATAAATTATTTTGGAGATCGATCTCTGACTGGACAGCAATTGCCGGTATGATTTCCAGTGGAACTACAATTGTATGTACGCCCTGTGGGGTGGTGTCTGGTCCGGTGGCATTGATTCTTACCGGCGTATCGATTGGCGCTGGTGTGGCAGCAAGCGATTCAGATACGGAAACTGTCAAATCAGGATTAGCCGCAGCTATAGAACCTGGACTCAATGCCGTATTAGATTTTCATCCCCTTACCAATAAAATTCCGAAAAATATAAGAACAAAGGTGGCAGGTGTTGTCGGAATTGCTATAACAGGCGCAGGAGTTACAGCTGGCTTCAAGAGCCATGAGGAGGCAGTCGAATGGTGACACTAAAATCAAGGAGTATCTTCATTACTCTTTGTCTCGGATACATTATTTCTATAGTGACGCTCGCGGTGTTGAATGAAGTAGAAATAGGCAGAACAGCGCTAGGTATAGCATGTGGAGCAGGAAGTCTCTATATACTATACGCATTCATTCAGAAACGACCTCTGTATTTTGCTTCATGGGAAATGAGGTCCGGGGAAGCGGTTTTTTCTCGCTTAGTGTTTCTTGCGATTGCAATACTATTGTTAATAAAAATACCAATGATGCTCTCGGAGTAAATTCTGAGTAACCCCGGTCTTGGGTCTGAATGAGTCGTGGCGGTTGTCACTTGGATGTAATACCAGCCATTGACCATTAAATTTTCCCATTCATGTGAACGAGCGAAGTGAACTCAGTCGAAGCTTAAAATTTGATAGAATAGAAACGTAATGACAACAATGATGACTAAAGCGGATGCCACGTGCCCTTTCCGCCTCACACCTGTATCAAGGCTAGCATACCTCTCCTCAATTAGAGGAGGCTTTTCCTTTCGAAAAAAAATCAACCAATTTACCAGCAATGCGAGGATAAAAATCCAACCAAACTGAAATATTTCCGGAAGATGTGCAGTAAATTCTTCATAGTAAGTGATGTCCCATCCAGACGACTTAGCCATAAGTTGAATAGACCAAACTAACGCGCTCTGGATAGCTGATAACGCGATCACAGCCCAAACGTAAGGGTCATCAGGGAAAAACCGCCCTTGTGACTTATAAAACTGCACAATACTGTAGTAGAAAAAGTAGTAGCAATTTTTCATATGATAATAAAAGCCCGAATAATTGTTATACACTCAATCAACAGTTTGCCCAGCAATAACCCCCCCCATAACCAAGCTAAACGCCTGCGCACCATACTCTTTGGTGAATGAGTAGCTGATCGAAGCTATTGCAATGTAAGAATTAAACATACCTGCAACTCCAAATGCCGTGTTAACAGCTGCCTCTATGGGGGTGATGGGGCCGCCCTTTGAGAGCTGATTAAGATCGTTACCTACGCCCAAAATCAGACCTGCAGCACCAACACGGAATCCCAGCTTTGTGAGGCTTGCTGTCGATATATGTTGATTTCCCGGCCATCCATTTGCATACCACCGAAATCTCTTTGTTTTATTCGTAAATCCAGCACTCCCACCAATAGATTCAATATAGAAACCAGTAGCAGCGAACGATAGCGACATTCCCGCCATACTGAGTAATGATCGATTTCTTACAGAGTTCGACTCCAAGGTAAGAATAGTCTCTCCGTTTTTGTGTTGTACTTGACAGCTACTTCCTTTGTCAGCGCAAGCATCTTCTTCATCAACTGGTCCTGGCTGCACTATTGCCTCTTCTAATGAATCTGTTGCACGATCCCCAATTACCGGCGTTGGAGTACTTGCCGTATAAAGGCCAGCAGCACCACTCGTGAATCCACCACCGAAGCCGAACCCTGATAGGTCTCGGCCCGTCACATGAGTCTCCTCCATGCCATTCCCGCCATCGACCTGGCATTGGTATTCGCTTCTGTCATTACAAAATCCTGAGGGATCGGTAAATGTTAACGGGTTGTTAAAGGCATAAGAATAACGATTGTAGTTTTGCCCACTCTCCGGCTCCTGCGTTACCGGATCTGGACTCAGCATCCGCCCTATGCCCGGCGAATAAACTCGCCCATTCATGTGAATGATGCGATTTACGATTCCTTCGTAGCCACAGTTTGCCGACGAGCGTAACTACTGGCTCATTTAGCGCCTCGAAGTGATTGAATCAACCGTGTCCCGAGCGGCAGGATGGCATTGCTGGTAGACCTCTCTTAATTGCTTGATTGTGACATGCGTATAGATCTGGGTGGTGGAAATACTGGCGTGTCCCAGCATCTCCTGGATCTGCCGAAGACCAGCGCCATTTTCCAGCATCAGAGTCGCGGCGCTATGGCGCCAGACGTGACAGGCGCCGCTTTTGTTCACACCCGCACGGCGGATATATTTTCCGGCGAGACGACTCAACTGATTCGGGGTAAGCGGTGGGCCCTTCATGGATAGAAAAAGGACGGACCCGGATTCCGGTTGTTCAATGACCGGACGCACCTCGTCCAGGTAACGCCGTATCCAACCAACGGTTCTGCGCGCCATCGGTACCCGTCTATCCTTCCGTCCTTTTCCCGCATTGATCAGAATCACTCCGGTAACAAGATCCACATCCGGTAAGGTGAGGCGTCCCAGCTCCATTCTGCGTATTCCCGTGGCATAAAATGTTTCCAGAATGGCGCGGTCACGGATACCCCTTTCACCGTACAAAAGGGTATGAGCCAGGATCAGTTCAATTTCCTGCTCGGATAACACAGAGTGAGGAATTCGGTGAGGGACAGGTGGGAGTTCGTAAAAAGCTGCGGGATTGCTGGAAATACAGTGTAGAAAGTGAAGCCTGCGAAAGAACACTTTAACCGCACCGAGGCGATTTCGTTGGGTGGCAATATCCAGCGGCTTCCTGCGACGGGAATCGACATAGTGACTGACATAACTTCGGTACCACTCCAGCTGGGCCTCTGTTACGTCTTCGCAGTGGCGGAGATGATGGTGGTGGCACCAGCGAATGAACGCGGCCAGATTACAGCTTTTGCCTTCGACGGTGCGCGGCGTTTCACCGCGAGCGGTGCAGTCCTCCAGATACCGCTTTACTGCTTTATCGAGTGTGATGGACGGCTGAGTGGTCATTTTCCGACCGGGGTGCTTCCTCGCACCCAGCTCACCGGTTCAAGCCAGCGCCGTTTTTCGTAAGGACCCAATCGAAAGGCGTAGGCCCCTACAACCTGGTGACTGGCATCGAGCAGGGGAAAGGCAACACAGCCTCGCAGAAACTCGTGACCAGTTGGCTTGAGCAGGCCAAGGCGCCTCAGCATACCGCGGACTGCAGCGCCGGTCGCGGTATCATCGGCGGGCAATTGTTGGCCCAGGGTGCGATCGGAAAAGCCCAGATACAGTCGCTCAATCAGTTCCGGTTCATTGAACCGAAGCGCAGTTACAAACCGCATCGCCCGCTCGGAGTTCTTCAGGGACTGGTGGTAGTAGGAGAACACAAAGGCGACAAGTGCATCCTCGTTGATGGTGTGCATGGGCCTACCTCCCAGCGCATTTGACCTTCAAGATACGCTTAAGCGTTAGATCACGCAGTCAGAATCGGGTTCAATCATCGATTGGTAGGCACGGCAACTGCTTGTTTTTCTGGAGGAATTCCTGGCGCCTTTTGATCGAATTTCCGCCCGGAAAAACTGGGGGTTATCATCCACATGAATGGGCGAATCTATTCGCCGTCGATTGGCCGAATGCTGAGTCCAGATCCAATTACGCAGGCGCCAGAGAATGGTCAGAATTACAACCGTTACTCTTACGTATTTAACAATCCTCTCAAATACACTGATCCGACAGGATACTGCACGAAGAAGATCACATACTGCCAACTCAAAGACTTTAATGGAAGATTGGAGGAAGTCGAAGTAAGAGCCCCGGACCTTTCTGGAATGAATTATGGGGTAGGATATTCGACCGGTGGGGCCGGACTTTACACTGTAAGCACTCCAACAGCCGCAATAGGTGATAATTCATCGCCCTCTTCAGACGAGGCAGTATCAACACCAGCCCCCGTGGATTGCGTGGACGAAGCAGGAGGAACTTGTAACGCTACGACAACGGGAGTTCATGTTACTGCCCAAAAGGAGAATTATTGGAACATGTTTTCTGACAAATGGAAGGGGTATGTATACCAAATTAACGGGGCGGCAGATAGCGCAGTAGATTATTGGATTGAGCGTGATAATCCTTTGATGGGGACTTTAGCGGCAATGCTTACGAAAGATAACATCGGTAATACTTTGTCAGGAATTTCCTTAGTCTCCGGAGGTGGTTCATCATATTTGTTTTTTGCGGGAAAAAATGGCGCGTTTCTAGCAGAACTTTCTTTGGTTTCAGGTGTAACTGCGGACGTACTGAACGTTAACATTTATACCTGGCAAAAACTTGGAATTGAAGCCGTATCTAGATTCACGCTCAGATTTGGCCCAGCAGATGATATTGGTTCACGCATTCATAGTGGCGTTAATCAAATAAGCACGACCTTTAGCGGTAGCGTTATCGGAAATGACCAGTGATGGATACAGCACAAAGAAAAGCTTCAGCGAGTAGCATTCTAATATTAGTTCTACTGGTCATGATTCCTTTTTTTCATGAGTGTATACAGTATGGATCTATCGTTCCATTCGCAGTTTTGATAGCTTGGTTATCCTACGAACACGTAAAGAAGACGTTTAGATTCTCGCTGGTTTTCTTTACTATTAACCTCGCGGCTGCCTGTTTTGTATTTGGGATAACGCTTAGTAGCGGAAAAGAGTCTATTGATGGTATAAAAATATTTTCCACATTGGCAGCAGTGATACTAAGTTTACTTAATAGGAAAGTCTTTTTGGTTAAGTTGTAAAATTTAATAACTATTGCCTATCAAATTAAGTCGCTTTTTGCACCCCATAGCAGCGAACCTTTTCGGCGGTGTGGGCCAAGAAGACCTATACTGCAACGGACCCAATAATCTCCATTAGAGATCCCTATTCCGGCTTCGATCGATCCTCAACCTCGCTCTTTACGACTTCTAGGGGGACAACAATCATTCTAACGAGCTCCGAGATGACAGCGCATAAAATCCATAGCCACACTGCAACCCAGAGTGGAAATTTTATGACCAAGAATACCGCAGATGCTATGAAAATCGCAGAAATAACGATTACAGAAATACTATTTAAAATGGGACTAAGTCTTAATGTCTCATTGCAGTTTGAACATACTATTTTTGTGTAGTGTGTATTTCGCCATTTACTTAGAAGTGAAACACCTGTTTTCTGACAATTCGGACAAACAAATTTCATTACTACTTCCTTTTCATGTCCATTAGGATTTCTACTAATCGACAGTTTCGTCCCCGCCCACTATTGCCTCTACAACGTCTTTTGCAGTCGTAGCGCCGTTTGCAATGGCATTTCGAATATTCCCATTCACTGCAGCTACTGTAAGTGTTGTACCAAGAAAAGGCCCAGTGCCAGCAGTAACTACGGAAGCAGTGAGTAACCTTCCGATAACTTTATTTGGATTACGTTTTGAGTATTTAAATCCGAACTCAGCTGCCCAAGAACGAAATTTCTCGTCCTTCAAGAGTCGAGGAATTATCTCCATGAAGATCTGGCCTTCAACAATCGCTGCTTTCATTTCATCTTCTCCTAGAAGTCCGTTTCTACGAGCTGCGTATACGAAAGTACCCATGACACCTTCAAAATAACTTCCCGCCCCAGAAATTGCATGACCGAGTCCGGTCGCAGTGATTTCAGATGTGGGATTTACTGTATCACTTGATATGGTATCCCCCACTTCCTTTTTAGGAGGCCTAACCACAAGAAGAGTGGGAGGCGTCCAATTATTTGTCCAAAGCTCCATAGCCCAAATATCCGAATAGGTTTCTTCCCAAGGGTCAAACTCAGCCCATGTTCTCCACTTGTGTGCAAATTCAGACGAGAATCCACTAGGGTCTTTAAATTTCAGCGGGTTATTGAAGGCGTAGGTATAGCGGTTGTAGTTTTGTCCAAACTCCGGCGCCTGCGTCACTGGATCTGGGCTCAGCATTCGCCCAATTCCGGGAGAATAAATCCGTCCATTCATGTGGACGATGCCACCCACGTGTTTTTCTGCGGTATGGGTATCGGTTATCGTGACCCGGACGCCCCGGTCAACAACTTTGAACGCAGCCGGGTGGCACTGGAAGAGCAGGTGCGCTTCGCCGGCTTCTGAAGTGCTGTGAAAACAATCGCGAGAGGATTCAGCGAATAATGAGAACAGAAAAATCCTACTGCCGCCTCTGCCTCGGTTTTTGCGGCCTGGACGTGACCATCGACGAGCAGGAGCGGGTCGTCTCGGTCCGCGGCGACCACGACAACCCGGCGACCCAGGGCTACGCCTGCATCAAGGGCCTCGAGGTCACCTCGGCGCTGTATGGCGAGCAGCGCATCATGCGGCCGCTGAAGCGCGCCGGCGACGGCTACGTCGAGATCGGCCTGGAACAGGCCCTGGATGAAATTGCGCGGAAAATGGCGCTGATCCGCGACGAGTCCGGTGCCCAGTCGCTGGGCTTTTTCCGCGGTACCGGCACCTTCGGCTCCAACACGGCGATCTTCGCCTACCCGGGGCTGGCCGATTCGGTCGGCGGGCAGCGCTTTTCCACCATGACCATCGACCAGTCCGCCAAGTGGGTGGCGGCGGACCGCCTCGGTACCTGGGATGCGGGGCGCCACGCCTTCGAGGAGTCGGATGTCTGGCTGTTCGCCGGCAGCAACCCGCTGGTCTCGGTTTACAGCTGGCATACCCCGGTACAGAACCCGGCCAAGCGCCTGAAGGAAGCGCGGGCGCGGGGGACGAAAATCATCGTCATCGATCCGCGAGAGTGTGAAATGGCGAAATTCGCCGATATCCACCTGCAGATCTACCCCGGCGAGGACGCGGCGGTCGCCGCCGGCCTGCTGCACATCATCCTGGAAAACCAGTGGCACGACGCGCAGTTCTGTCGCGAGCATGTCTCCGGCCTCGCCGCCCTGCGCGCGGCCGTGGCGCCCTTCACGCCTGAGCTGGTGGCCGGGCGCGCCGGTATCGCGGCGCAGGACCTCTACGCCGCCGCGGAGCTGTTTGCCGCGCAATCCCGGCGGGGCAGCGTGAACACCGGCACCGGGGTCAACATGGCCGCCTTCCCCAATATCGCCGAACACCTTTACGAGTGCCTCGGCATTGTCTGCGGGCGCTTTTACCGCGCGGGAGAGACCCTGCCCAACCCCGGCGTATTCAACGGCGGCCCGCCGCCGCGTGGCCAGGTCAGCGGCCCGCAGCGCAATTTCGAGAAGGCGCCGCGCTCGCGGGTGCGCGGCGCTGCGCGCCTGATGGGCGAGTCGGCGACGCCAACCCTGGCGGAGGAAATACTCGTGCCCGGCCCGGGGCAGATTCGCAGCCTGTTCATCTCCGGCGCCAACCCGGTGGGTGCGATGCCGGATACCGACAAGGTGATCGAGGCCTTTCGCGCGCTGGACCTGCTGGTGGTGGTCGAACCCTTCCACACCGCGACCACGGCCATGGCGGACTACGTGCTGCCACCGAAGATTCTCTTCGAGCACGCCGACATGACCTTTGGCCTGGAGATGACCAACCTGTCCATTCCCTACGCCCAGTACACGCCGGCCCTGGTGCCGCCGCCGGAGGGCTCCGAGCTCTGCGACGAGGGCTACGTGGCCTGGGCGCTGGCCAGGCGCCTCGGTGTCACGCTGAACTACATGGGCGTCGACATGGACATGGACAAGCCGCCACAGGACGACAACGACTTCCTCGCCATCATTGCCCGCAACAGCGCGATACCTTTCGCGCAGTTGCAGCAAGAGGCCCTCGGCGGGCGCATCTTCGACCTGCCGCCCAAGGTAGTCGCGCCAGCGGGCGACGGGGCGGGGCGCTTTGACGTGATGCCCGAGGACGTGGCCGCCGAGCTGGCGGCCTTCGGCGCGACACCCGCGGTGTCGGCCCAGCTCGCGGGGCAGTCGGAATTCGACCTGCGGCTGATCTCGCGGCGCATCCGCGAAGTGAGCAATACCAGTTGCCGGGACTTCCCCACCGCGCGCAAGCGCTTTCCCTACAACCCCCTCTGCCTGCACCCGGAGGACCTGCGTCGCCGGGGACTGAGCGAGGGTGAAGAAGTCGCGGTGGTCTCGGACAACGGCCGTATAAGCGCCATCGTCCAGGCCGACGTCACGCTCAAGCCCGGCGTCGCCAGCATGACGCACGGCTTTGGCGGCCTGCCCGGGGAGCCCGCGGACTACCGCAGGCACGGCGCGTCGATCTCCTCGCTGATCAGCCTGGAACGGGATTGCGAACCGCTGCAGGCGATGCCCCGGATGTCGGGTATCCCGATCCGGGTAGAGGCCCGCTAGGCTGGCCGCGGACTGGTAGGGGAGCGGCTTGACTGCGATAGCAAGCCGTCTTGCCAGTCCCTGCATTAGCCGGGCTGGCAGGGCGGATAAGTTGCCTCGCCCAAGGGGCGGGTATATTCTCCCTAGCCTTCCAAAGTAACCATAATCGGGGTAATGCCCAATGAGCGAAAGCGCCGCAGAAAACACCGTGCAGCTGGACACCAGCGACGTCGACAAGTGGGTCGGCAAGCAAATCATCTTTGCCGAGTTGTGGGACCCCTGCAACGCCACCGACATCCGCCGCTGGGTGCAGGCGATGGACTACCCCAACCCCATCCACTGGGACGAGAATTTCGCCAACGAGTCGAAATTCGGCGGCATCGTTGCGCCGCAGTCATTCACCGTGGCGATGGATTACGGCCACGGCTGTCACCCCTCCTGTGTCGGCAAGGTGCCCGGCACCCACCTGATCTTCGCGGGAGAGGAGTGGTGGTTCTACGGCACCCCGGTGCGTCCCGGTGACAAGCTCACCCAGGAGCGCTACTTCGCCGGCTACAAGGTCACCGATACCGCCTTCGCCGGGCCGACCATGTTCGCCGACGGCGACACCATCCACACCAACCAGCACGGTGCGCTGGTCGCCAAGGAGCGCGCCACCTCCATCCGCTACCTGGTCGACGAGGCCAACAAGCGCGGCGTCTACGGCAAGGAGAAACGCGCGCCGAAAGAGTGGACCGACGAAGAACTCGAGGAGGTGTACAAGCTGCGCCACGAGTGGATCCTCTCCAACCGCGAGGGTATTTCACCGCGTTATTCCGAGGTCAAGGTCGGCGACAAGCTGCCGCGCCGCGTGGTCGGCCCCCACTCGGTGATCAGCTTTGCCAACGAGTGCCGCGCCCACCGCCAGAACATCTGGGGCACCTGGCGCTGGAACGTGCCGGAAGGCGCGGTGGACCCGGCGAAGGAAGATGCCGGCTTCGGCGCCGACATGAGCTACGACCACGAGGCGCGCAAGATCGACCCGCGCAAGGGCGACGGCCTCTACCACGGCCCGTCCTCCGGCCACATCAACAAGCGCAAGGCGGAGAAGATCGGCATGGGCGGCGCCTACGGTTACGGCGCCTCCATGAACACCTGGCACCTCGACACCATCGCCTACTGGGCCGGTCACGAGGGATACATCTGGCACTCCAAGACCCAGTTCCGCAGCCCCGCCTTTGAGGGTGACGTGACCTACATCGACGCCGAGATCGTCGACAAGCAGGACACCTCGGCCTTCGGCATGCCGATAGTCAAGATCGAGCTGCGCATGACCACGCAGACCGGCGACACCATTCTCAAGGGCACCGCGGAAGTTTCCCTGCCCCTGTAAGCCGGCTCTCGAAACTGCGGCACCGGCACTCCCGGTGCCGCAGTCGTTTCAGTAGCCCAGTTCGAAGCCAGCCAGGCTGCCCTCCTTGCGCCACTCCTCCAGCAGGTCCCAGAAAGCATAGGGCCCCGGGCCGTAGCCGTCGCCGAGAAAGTAGCGGAACTGGTCGCCGCCCTCGTTGTTGTAGTAGCCGGGGGTGCACTGGCGCTGGAATGACTCCACGTCCACCATGGTCTCGTGCAGGTGCTGTACCCAGGCGTCCTGGGCCTGCTCCGTCGCTTCCATCACCTTCACCCCGCGTTGCAATGCCTGCTGGATCAGGTAGGCGATGTGGTGGCCCTGGCGCCTGAAGGTCTCCGTGGTCGAGGCGTGCACCGCGCCCTGGATGAAGCCGATGAAGAACTGGTTGGGAAAGCCGTGGCTGCTCATGCCGTGCAGGGTGCGATAGCCATCCGCCCAGTAATCGTAGATCGACAGGCCGTCGCGGCCGTCCACGGCGTCCAGCGCCCAGCGCTTTTTCAGTTCGCTGGTCTGTTCGTAGCCGCTGGCGAGGATCATGCAGTCGACCGGGTACTCCCTGCCCTGGTGGACAAAGCCGTTTGCAGTCATGCGCTCCACCCCGCGGGTGGCGGACACGTCGAGCAACTCGACGTTGGCCTGGTTGAAGGTCGGGTAGTAGTTGTCGTTGGAGCAGGGCCGCTTGCAGAGGAAGCGGTAGTAGGGCTTGAGGCTCTCGGCGGTGTCGCTGTCCTCGACGAACTGGTCGACGCGGCGGCGCAGGCGCTCCATGGTGCGGTGATCGTGCTCGCTGCGCAGCTCCATGGCTTTTGCCAGGTCGTACTCCGGCCAGCCGGCCAGTTCCCGCTCGTAGCGGATGTTGCGGTTGATCTCGGTCCAGATGTCGCAGATCAGGTCGGGTTCGTCGCGCGCCAGCCCCTCCCACAGGCCGTGCTGGAAATTGCGCAGCAGGCGCTGGTGCCAGCCGGGGGTCAGGGTTTTCACCCAGTCCGGGTCGGTCGGCGAGTTGTTGCGCGCATCGACACTGGAGGGGGTGCGCTGGATGACGTAGAGCTGTTTGGCGTAACGTCCGAGGTAGGGCACGATCTGCACCGCCGAGGCGCCGGTGCCGATGACCGCGACGCGCTGGTCCGCCATCCGCTCGAGCCGCGGATCCTCCTGGCTGCCGCCGGTGTAGTCGTAGTCCCAGCGGGAGCTGTGGAAAATCTTCCCCCTGAAGTCGGCCAGCCCGGGAATGCCGGGCAGTTTCGGCTTGTTCAGCGGCCCGGTGGACATCACCACGAAGCGGGCGCGGATGTCGTCACCGCGGTTGGTGCTGATGCGCCAGCGCTGGATGGCGGCGTCCCAGCGCAGCGCGGTCACCCGGGTGTGCAGCAGGGCGTTCTCGTACAGCCCGCTCCTTTGCGCGATACGCTGGATGTAGCTGCGGATCTCGTAGCCGGGAGCGAATTTGCGCGAGGGCATGTAGTCCATTTCCTCCAGCAGCGGGAAGTAGACGTAGGCGTCGTTGTCGCACTCCACACCCGGATAGCGATTCCAGTACCAGCAGCCGCCGAAGTCGCCGGCATGATCGATGTTGCGGAAGGTGGTTACACCGGCCTCTTTCAGGTGGTAGGCGGCGAGCACACCGCCGAAGCCGCCGCCGAGGATGGCCACGTCGAGATCTTCGCTGACGGGGTCCCGCGGCAGGATCGGCATGTGCGGGTCGTCGTCGCTGATCGAGGCAAAGGCGCCTTCCGGCTCGCGGTACTGGCCCTGGCCCTCGGGGCGCAGGCGACGCTCGCGTTCTACCCGGTATTTCTCCAGTATCGCGGCAACGTCGATCTCCTCGAGGGGCGGGAGGTCAGTGGGTTGGCAAGGCTTGTACATGAGTGGCTCCGGATCGATGGCATTGTTATCCGGAGCCGAGTTCTAGCAGGTGTCGGGCAGCCGGTATTAGTACGCCTGTCGCGCAATAATAGCACCCGATTCGTTTCAATAAAAGTGCTGCGCTACGCGGTCTCGTTGGCCACCATTGCGGCCCGCATCGGCTTGCAGCCAAGCGCCAGCAGCACTGCGCTTAGCGGGCACAGCACCGCGGTGACCAGGGCCATGCCCTGGCCGATATTCGGCGGGCCGATCAGCAGGTGATCGGAAGCGAAGGCCACCAGGAGCGGCCCGCCACCGAGACCGACCAGGCCCGCAGTAGCGGCAAAAAAGGCGATGCCCGCACCGCGCAGTTCACCCGGAGTGACCAGGTTCAGCGACGCGGTATAGAGCGCGGGCAGGGGCGCCAGCAGGATCAGGTAGAGAGCAAGCGCGCCGAAGAAAATCGCCGGCTCAGCGGTGATCATCGCGACGACGCCCAGCGGCGCGCCAAGCAACTGGCATACGGCGTACCAGCGAAACGGTGCGTCCCGGTAGCCGCGGCGGTACATGGCGTCGACACAGTTGCCGCAGAGCAACTTGCCGACGATCCCGGCGACCACCAGCGTGGTGCCGAGGGAGAAGCCGATGGTCGTCGCGCTCCAGCCGAACGTGCGCGCCATATGTGCCGGGTACCAGGCGCCACAGCCACCGACTACCGCGCAGGCGAGCATGAAGCCGGTGTAGTGAAAGGCAAAGAAGCGCGGCTGGGAGCGAATAAAGCGCAGCAGGTCGCTGTAGGCGCTGAGTATGCCGCGGGTCGCGCCTGTCGCCTGCCGGCGCCGGCGCGTCGGCTCCGGGAAGGTGAAGATGAGCAGCGAGAGCAGGGCGCCGGGAAGGCCGACGATGAAGAACACGGCCTGCCAGGAGCGGATCTCGCCAACCAGCGGCAGCACCAGGGAGGCAGACTGCGAGACCATGTCGACGATGATGCCGCCGAACAGGTAGGCGGTACCCGAGCCGATGGTGCCGCCGATGGAGTACACCGCCATGGCGGTGGTGAGCCGCTCTGGCGGAAACAGGTCGGTCAACATCGAGGTGGCACTGGGGTTCAGGCCCGCCTCCCCGGCGCCGACACCGACCCGGGCCAGCAGCAGCTGCCAGAAGTGCTGGGCCATGCCGCAGGCCGCGGTGGCCATGGACCACGCCGAGACGCTGACAAAGATCACCCAGCGGCGGCTGAAACGGTCTGCCATGGCCCCGGCCAGCAAGCCGAACAGCGCATAGGTAATCGAGAAGGCGAAGCCGTGCAGCAGGCCGAACTGCATGTCGCTGATGCCCATGTCGCGCTTGATCGGGTCGACCAGCAGGGAAATGATGAAGCGGTCGAGAATCGACAGCCAGTAGAGAAAGGCCAGGATCCCCGTGGCATACCAGCCGACTGCGGGAGCGGGATAGGGCAAGAGGGCAGCGGAATGCGCCGCGCTGCCTGGAGACGCAGACATGGTTCGTCCTGTTATTGTTGTTGTGGAGCGGGCGGAAATAAAAAAGCGGGCCCGGAGGCCCGCTTTACAAATGACGCTTAGATCTGGCTTTCCGGCAGGTGGACAACCAGTCCGTCGAGGTCTTCCTCGACAACGATCTGGCAGCTCAGGCGGCTGGTGGGCTTGACTTCCATGACGAAGTCCAGCATCTGCTCTTCCACCTCGTCCGGCTTGCCGGTTTTGTCGGCCCAGGCGTCGTCGACGTAGCAGTGGCAGGTGGCGCAGCTGCAGGCGCCGCCGCAGTCGGCGAGAATGCCGGAGACGCCGTTGTCCATCGCGGCCTGCATGACGCTGGTTCCCGCGGAGACGTGCACTTCGGTTTCTTCACCGGTAAAGGATACGAATTTAACTAATGGCATGGTGCTAAAGACCTCGTTGTAATAACTGGGTTAACTGAACGCCTGCTGGATTTCGACAGACTCGTCGGCAAGTTTCGCCGGATCGGCGACCTGGCCGGAGCTGAGGGCGCGGCGCGCCATCATGAATTCCTTGGGACGGTTGATGGCGTCGACGGCGAGCAACTTGTCACCTTCGAAGTAGAAGGCCGCGAAGCTGCGCCCGCTTTCCGTGTCGCCGCGCAGGACCACCCGGTCAAATCCCTGGGAGAGGCCGGCGATCTGCAGTTTCAGGTCGTACTGGTCGGACCAGAACCAGGGCAGGGCGTTGTAGGCTTCCAGTTTACCGCACAGGGTGTTGGCGGCGACCTTGGCCTGGTCGGTGGCGTTCTGTACCGATTCCAGGCGCAGGCGACGGCCGTAAATCGGGTTGTAGTGGTTGGTGCAGTCGCCGACGGCGACGATGTCCGGGTCGGAGGTGCGCGCGAACTCGTCGACGACGATGCCGTTGTCGATATCGAGGCCGGCGGCTTCCGCCAGTTCGGTGGCGGGAATGACGCCGACACCGATGACCACGACATCGGCGGGGATGGAGGTGCCGTCGGCGAGTTTGACCGCGCGCACGTCCTTGTCGCCCTCGATGCCTTCCACAGCGGCGTCGGTGATGATCCTGACCCCTTCCTCAGCGTGGACACGGCTGTAGAAGGCGGAAATCTCCGGTGCGGTAACCCGCGCCAGTACCCGGGGCAGCGCTTCCAGCACGGTCACGTTCATGCCCATCTTGCGCATCGATGCAGCGGTCTCGAGGCCGATGTAGCCGCCGCCGATAATCACCGCCGACTTGCCGGTGCCGATGTAGCAGCGAATCTGGTCCACGTCGCGCAGGTCGCGCAGGTAGCAGACGCCGCCGAGGCCGTGCCCGGGCAGTGACTCGAGCTTGCGCACATGGGCGCCTGTGGCCAGGGCCAGCTTGCTGTAGGGGATGGTGGCGCCTTCGTGCAGGGTGATGGTCTTGCTGGCGCGGTCGATGGAGGTGACCCGGTTGCCGAGCAGCAGGTCGACATCGGTCTTCTCGTAGAAGGCCGCGGGACGGATCAGGAGTTCATCGCTGTGCTTGTCGCCGTTCAGGTAGCCCTTGGAGAGCGGCGGCCGGTGATAGGGCGGGATGGCCTCGTCGCCCACCATGGAAATCTTGCCGGTCCAGCCGCTCTGGCGCAGGCTGGTAGCCAACTGCGCACCGGCGTGGCTGGCGCCGATGATGATCGCGTGTTCGTCGCTGCTCATGCTCTCTCCTATGTGTTTTTATGCTCCCGCACACCCTGTGCGGGCCCACACGCTCGCCACTGGATCGGCGGTGTGGGTGACTCCCCCTCGCGGTGGTCCGCTGGCGATGGCGTCCGTGGCTTGGTTGACTCAGGCATCCTGCCCGCCACCGGGCTAATGCTGGTGACGGTGGGGGCCGGAGGCATCCGTCTCACGTCCGGCCGTAAACCTGTTGCGAGAGTGGGGTTTCAGGGCTGGAAAAGATACCCAATAGGCCGGTTGAATGCAATTTACAAACCATTAATGGAGTGTGGAAATTTCAGCTGTGGGCAACTGCCCGTGCCCCCCGGGACAGGCGCTGAAAACGCCCTCTCAGGGGCGCTTGCCGGCGAGCACGGTCTGCAGCAGGTTGTCGATCATCCAGCCAATCAACTTGCTGGCGCGCTCCGGGTCGAGCTGCCAGTCGTTGACCAGGCGGTCGTAGTAGGGCGGGTTCCAGAAGAGGTCGAGCATGGCGGCTATTTCGAGCTGTTCCGCCGGCGGCGAATCCACCAGGGAGCGTTGCACCGACTGCAGCAGTGCCGCCCGCCGGTGTTCGTCGATGCTGGCGAAAGTCGGGTCCTGTTCACCGGGGGCGCTGGTGGCGAAGGCCGACAGGAAGCGGAACATGTGCTCGGTGGTGCTGGCGAAGTCCTCCATGTTCAGGGTGCTGAGGTCGATGCCGGAATCGGCCACCAGGCGTTGCATCACCGTATCGCGCAGGTTGCGCTCGGTGGTGAAGTGACGGTAGACCGTGCGCTCGCTCACGCCAGCGGTTTCACTCACGGCCCTGGCGGTCAGGTTGGTCCAGTCCCAGGTGGTAAAGCTCTGCACCAGTTTTACCCCGGCGAGGACGATGCGCTCCCGGGTGTCGGCGGTTTGTTGTTGGCGCAGGGGGCTGTTGTAGCGACGCTTGCGCTTGCTGGCGGCAGTCGCATTTGCCGGCATGTCAGATGAGCTCATTTCGCGATTGCTGTAATTTTATTAATAATGCGCAAGCATAACAGAAAGCGCGGCGGGGAGCGCAGGCGGCGCGGCGCGGCGCGGCGCGGCGCCGTTGAACCGCTATGGCAAGCTGTGTATAGTCTCGGCACGCTGAAATAGCCTCGTATCGCAGTAGAATCATCAGGAGAACAAGCCATGTCAGAAGCGCTGATTATCGATGCGGTGCGCACCCCGCGCGCCATTGGAAAACCCGGTAAAGGCGCTTATTCAGGGCTGCATCCCCACCACCTCGCGGCGACCGTGATGGGCGCGCTGCGCGATCGCAACAAGCTCGACACCGCCCAGGTCGATGACATCATCTGGGGCACCAGCGCGCAGAAGAGCAAGCAGGGCGGTGACATGGGCCGGATGGCTGCGCTCGCCGCCGGCTTCGACCCCCGCGCCAGCGGCGTCACCCTCGACCGTTTCTGCGGCAGCGGCCTGACCGCCGTGAGCCTCGCGGCGGGCCAATTGAAGGCGGGCTATGAAGACCTGCTGATTGCCGGCGGCACCGAGATGATGTCGCTGATCACCGAATCCGGCATGGCCGAGATGAAAGCCGGCCTGCCGTCCCTGGGCATGAGCATTGGCAACCCCAGGCTGCAGGCCCTGCACCCGCAGTCGCACCAGGGCCTGTGTGCCGACGCCATCGCCTCGCTGGAAGGCATCAGCCGTGAAGCGCTCGACGCCTTCTCCCTGGAGAGCCAGCGCCGCGCGGCTGTCGCCATCGCGGAAGGTCGTTTCGATCGCTCGCTGGTACCGGTGCTGGACGACGAGGGCAATGTCATCCTCGACAAGGAACAGTACCCGCGGCCGCAGACCACCGCGGAGGATCTCGCCGCGCTGGAACCGAGCTTTGCCAAGATCGCCGATTTCCCCGCGCCGGGCGGCGAGCTGACCTTCCGCCAGCTGATCAACCTGCGCTACCCCGGTCTCGAGATCAAGAACGTGCACCACGCGGGCAGTTCCTCCGGTGTGGTCGACGGTGCCGCGGCCCTGCTGCTGGCCAACGCCGAGTACGCGAAGGCCCACGGCCTGAAGCCGCGCGCCCGGGTGGTTGCCGCCACCAACCTCGGTGACGACCCGACCCTGATGCTCAACGCGCCGGTGCCCTCGGTGCGCAAGCTGCTCGAGCGCACCGGCCTGACCATCGACGACATCGACCTGATCGAGGTCAACGAGGCCTTTGCCGTGGTGGTGGAAAAGTTCATCCGCGACCTCGGTGTCGACCGCGAGCGGATCAACGTCAACGGCGGCGCCATTGCCCTCGGCCACCCGATCGGTGCGACCGGTGCGGTACTGATCGGCACCGTGCTCGACGAACTCGAGCGCCGCGACCTGCAGCGCGGCCTGGTGACCATGTGTGCCGCGGGCGGCATGGCGCCGGCGATCCTCATCGAACGCGTCTGATACAAGCATTCCTGGAGACAAAGAATGAGCAACAACATGCTGCCCTGGCCGGAGGACGATTTCAGCGCCTACGGCCCGGTTGAAGAGCAGGCACTGGGCAAGATCCAGCAGTACGTCGGCAAGGTCATGCACCGCAACTGGAGCCTGATCCCCCACGTCACCCACAATGACGAAGTCGATATCACCGACTTCGAGATCCGCCGCAAGGCCTGGAACGCGGACAACCCGGAGCAGAAGCGCACCCTGCTGCCGGCGCTGATGAAAGCCAGCGTCGATCTGCTCAAGCAGTTCCCGCAGTTCAACTGCTCCTTCAGCGCCGACGGCACCAAGCTGTACCAGAAACAGTACTATCACATCGGCTTTGCGGTCGATATCCCCGGCGGCCTGCTGGTGCCGGTGGTGCGCGACTGCGACAGCAAGTCCATGGACGAGATCACCCAGGACATCGTCGCCCTCTCCGACAAGGCCCGCGGCAAGGGCCTGGCCATGCAGGAGATGTCCGGCGGCTGCTTTACCCTGTCCTCCCTCGGGCATATCGGCGGCACCTCCTTCTCGCCGATCATCAATGCCCCGGAAGTGGCCATCCTCGGTATCACCCGTACCCAGCAGCGCTTCCTGCCCGACGCGGATGGCCAGCCGGTGCTGCGCCAGATGCTGCCGCTGTCGCTGAGCTACGACCACCGGGTGATCAATGGCGCCGATGCGGCGCGCTTCCTGAAGGCGATGGCCGACTGGCTGGCAGAGTTCCGGTTCAGCTGAGGCTCGGCGGCTTTCGCCAGAAACAAAAAACCCGCCAGATGGCGGGTTTTTTGTGTTTGGAGCTCGATGCTCGTATCAGTCTTCCTGGAACATCGTGCGCACCTGGCGGCGCAGCAGCTTGCCCATCTCGTTGTAGGGCAGCTCATCCACCACCAGGACTTTCTCCGGTACCCGCGAGGAGCGCAGGCGGTCCTTGACCAGGCCGCACAGTTCCGCGTCACTGGGACGCTCGTGGCCCGGGCGAATCACCACGGCAACGCCGACGGCCTCGCCCCACTCCACGGAGGGGATGCCCACGGCCACGGATTCGGCGATTGCCGGGTGGGCGTCGAGCACGTCCTCGATCTCGCCGGGGGAGATGTTCTCCCCGCCGCGGACGATTACGTCGTCGGCGCGACCGGCGAGGAAGAGGTAGCCGTCCGCGTCCAGCCAGCCCGCATCGCGGGTGGGGAACCAGCCGTCGGCGTCGAGGGCCGAGCGCTCGCGGTACTCGCCGGAGACCTGCTCGCCGCGCACGTAGATCTCGCCGCGTTCACCCGCGGGGAGCACGTTGCCGTCCTCGTCGCGAATCTCCAGCTCGATGGTGGGCAGCGGGCGGCCGACCGAGCCGATGCGCGCGCGCACTTCCGGTTCGTCGGAGAAGAAGGCCACGCGGTGGTCGTCGGGGCCGAGCAGGGCGATGGTGGAACTGGTCTCGGTCAGGCCGTAGGCATTGGTGAAGTCGGTGATCGGGAACAGTTCCAGGGCCTTGAGGATCAGCTCCGGGGGCATGCGGCCGCCACCGTAGGCGATGGCGCGCAGTCCGGACAGTTTCGCGGCCTTCTCCTCGTCCACGCACTCCATGATCCGCGACAGCATGGTCGGTACCACGAAGGCGTTGGTGACTTTCTCTTCCGCGGCCAGGCGCAGCCACTCCTCGGGCTCGAAGGCCGGCAGCATGACGATGCGGCGCATGGCGTAGATCGAGCTCATCAGGGCGGAGATGCCGGCGATGTGGTAGGGCGGCACACAGACCAGCTGGGCGTCGTCCGGGTCCGCGGACATGAAGTCCACGGTGCCGAGGATGTAACCGAGCAGGTTGGAGTGGCGCAGCAGGGCGGCCTTCGGCGCAGCGGTGGTGCCGCTGGTGAAGATCTGGGCCGCGATACCCTCGCCTTCGCGCTCCTCGCCGGAAGCGGTGGGTGCCGCCTCCTCCGCAGCCGCGATAAAGCCCTCGCGGGAGAGCAGGGTGTGGCCGGCGTCGCCGTTCAGGCGCTCGGCCCGTGCGGTATCGCCGATCACCAGTGCGGGTGCGACGCGTCCCAGCAGGGCACCGAGGTCCTCATCCGCCAGACGGTAGTTCAGGGGGACGTAGGGCACGCCCGCCAGCGCGGCGCCGAACAGGGCGATCGGGGCCGCCGCACTGCTTTCATCCAGCAGGGCCACGTGGCTGCAGCCGGCCCTGGTGATGATCTCCGCAGCGCCCTTGGCCGCCGCCGCGAGTTCGCCGTAGGACCAGCGCCGTCCGTCGCAGACAAGGCCGATCCGCTCAGGATCGGCTTCGGCCGCCATCTGTAAGAGAAGGAAAATGTTCATCGCGATCTATCAGTCGGAGGAGGGCAGGGATTTGGCTTCTTTGGTGGTCAGGGCAACGCCGCCGAGGGACAGGGAGCCCTTGCCGGCCTTGACGCAGAGCAGCTCGACAGTGCCGTCCGCGTCGACGTAACGCTTGCCCATCTGGGTGCCTTCGGCGAAGTCCGGGTTGATTGCGCCAGCTTCCGCAGGCTTGTCATCGACCATCGGTGCGCCGCCGCACTCGAGTACACCCTCAGTGCCGCGAATGACCATGACTTCGGTATCACAGACGGCGCTTTTCAGTTTGCTTCCAGGTTTCATAGTTCTCTCGTTACTGCTTGCTTGTTACTTGATAGACAGGCTCAGGCGATGGCGCCCTTGGCCTTGAGTTCTTCGATCCGCTCCCACTCCATGCCCATCTCCATCAACACCAGCTCGGTGTGCTCGGAGGCTTCCGGGGCGCGGGTGGTCCTGACCGGCTCGTGGTTGAATTGTACCGGACCGCGGACCAGTTTGATCGGGTCGCCGCCATCGGCCGCTTCCACTTCGAATACCAGGTCGTTGGCCAGGGCCTGCTCGTCTTCGGCGATCTGCTTGAGGCTGAGCACCGGGGTCCACTGGCCGCTGTAGGTCTTCAGGTGCTCGCGCCAGTAGTCGAAGGTCTTGCTGGCGAACTCGGCGACGATGATCTCGCTGGCGGCTTCCCAGTTCTTCATCAGGGCCTCGACGGTCGAGAAGCGCTCGTCGTCGGCCAGTTCCGGCCGGCTGATGTGCTCGAAGAAGCTGCGGATGTGCGGCCCCGGGGTCAGGGTGCACATGTTGATGGTCTCGCCATCGGAGGTGTAGAAGTTGCCCATGAAGGGGTTGCCCGGGGTGGCGCCGGAGCGGGGCATCTGGTTGCCCGGGAACTCGGTGCCGTCGAGGGCCATGTCGATGGAGGTGCCCGCCGCCCAGCAGGCGGTGCTGAGCAGGGAGACGTCCAGTTCCACAGCCTCGCCGGTGCGCTCGCGGTGGAACAGGGCGGCGGAGATGCCGCCGGCGATGAACATCGCGCCGATGGAGTCGCCAAAAGCCGGAATACCCTGGCTGAGGGGGCCGCTGAGTTCCTTCGGGGTCATCGCCTTGGCGATGCCGCTGCGGTTCCAGAAGGCGGTGCCGTCAAAGCCGCCGAAATCCCGCTCCGGGCCCTTGTCGCCGTAGGCGCTGCCGCGGGCGTAGATGATTTTCGGGTTGATGGCGCGGATGTGCTCGAAATCGAACTTCATGCGCTGGCGCTGGCTGGGGCGGTAGTTGGTCAGGAAGACGTCCGCGGTCTTGGCCAGTTCGTAGATCACTTCCATGCCCTCGGGCGTGGAAATGTCGACACCGACGCTGCGCTTGCCGCGGTTGGGGTGTTCGACAAAGGGGCTGCGCTTGGGGTTCACGTCGGCCCCGCCCATGCGCACAAAACCGCGCTGGGTGTCGCCGCGTACCGGGTGCTCGATCTTGATGACGTCGGCACCCCAGTCGGCGAGGATCGCGCCGGCCGCAGGAACATAAGTGAACTGAGCTACTTCGAGGACTTTAACGCCCTTCATGACCTGGGCCATGTACACACCTCCACATTAATTATGCGCGGTGAATTATACAGATACCCGAGTTTTTGCATAGTTCTGTTCCCCCCGGAGCAAGTGGCCGGCCGCGCTGGACAAGTTTATGTGCTGCCTGTGTCCAGTGTCGCGGCGGCGGCGCTACTCCCCGTTGCGCCCATACCTGGCCCGCAGCCAGCCAGATGGCCGCCGCTTCCCTCACAGGCAAGCGGCACTTCATGGTGACCGGCGGCGGGCCGGCGTATACTGGCCCCGCCGCAATTTTGCCCGGAAACCAATAACACGCCACCGGAGCACCATGTCACATACTGCCAAAACCTTCTGTCGCAACTGTGGCGCCCTCTGCGCCCTCGAGGTCACTGTCGAGGAGGGCCGGCTCACCGGCGCCGTCGCCGACAGTTCCATTTCCCCCTACGGCGGCTACATGTGCCCCAAGGGGCTGGCCAGCATCGACTTCCACAACGGCGCCGAGGACCGGCTGCTGGAAAGCCGCGTGCGCCAGCCGGATGGGCGGTTCACGCCCCTGCCTGCGGAGCAGGCGCTGGACGAGATCGCCGCGAAGCTGGGCCAGTTGCTGCGCGACTACGGCCCGCGCTCGATCGCCGTCTACCACGGCACCGGGGCCTACCGCAGTGTACTCGGCGGCCTGCTGGAGCGGGCTTTCGTCAGCGCCATCGAGAGCCCCAACTTCTTCTCCACCATGACCATCGACCAGTCCGCCAAGTGGGTGACCATGGGCCGCATGGGCATCATGGCCAGCGGCAAGCCGAGCTACCGCGACTGCGACCTCGGCGTGATCGTCGGCAATAACCCGGTGGTCAGTCACCAGACCTATCCCTTCGCGCCCGGGGAGAGCGGCGCGCCGGGCAAGTCCTTCGCCGCCGCCCGGGCCCGCGGGGCGCAACTGATCGTGATCGACCCGCGGCGCACGGAGACCGCGCGCTTCGCCGACCTGTTCATCCAGCCCAGGCCCGGCCAGGACGCGGTGCTGTTCGCCGCCATCGCCCATATCCTGCTGCGCGACGGCACTTATAACCAGGAGTTCTGTGGGCGCTTCGTCTCCCAGCTCGATGCCCTGCGCGAGGCCGTCGCGCCCTTTACCCCGGAACTCGCCGCGGCCCGGGCAGACGTGCCGGTGGCGCAGATCGAGCAGGCGGCGCAGTGGATCGGCGCGGCGCAGCGGCCCTTCGTTGGCAGCGGCAGCGGCCCTTCCATGAGCCTGCACTCCAACCTCAACGACCACATGATCGAAGTGGTCAACGCGCTGGTAGGCGGCTACAAGCGCGCCGGACAGCGCCTGCACAACCCCGGCACCCTCAATCCCAAGCCCTGTGTGGAAATGGCCGTCGCGCCGACCCGCAGCTGGGAGAGCGGGGTGAAGTGCCTGAGCGCCGATATCGGGCGGATCTTCGGCGAATTCCCCAGCGCGCTGCTGCCGGACGAGATCCAGAGCGACAGCCCCGAGCGCATCCGCGCGCTGGTCAACTTCGGCGGCAATCCGGTGATGGGGCTCGGCGACCCGGCCCGCTCCGTGCCCGCCTTCGAGGATCTCGAGCTGCTGGTCTCCCTCGACGCGCGCATGAACGAGACCTGCGAGCTGTCCCACTACGTCATCGGCACTTCCCAGCCCTACGAGCGCCACGACCTCAGCATCCCCGGCGAAGCCCTCTACCCGGAAGCCTTCGCCCAGTACGCGGCGCCGGTGGTAGACAAGCCCGGCGACGTCATTCACGACTGGGAGTTCTTCTGGGGCGTCGCCGCCCGCATGGGTATCCCGTTGACCCTGAAATACTGGAATTACGGCCTCGACTACGGCGCCATCCCGGATGGCCTTGCACTGGGCACCAGCGAAAAACCCGATCCCGAGGCGATGGTCCGCTACCTCTGCCGCAACAGCCGGGTCAGTTTCGAGGAACTGCGCGACAACCCCGCCGGGGTGCGCCCCGAGGTGGAGCCGCAGTTCGTGCAGGCGGCGCCGGCCGACAACGGTGCGCGGCTGGAACTGTGCCCGCCGGATATTGCCGCGGAACTGGCGGCACTGCTCGACGAGCAGCCCGAGACGGGTTTTCGCTACCAGCTCACCTGCCGCCGCCTGCTCGACACGATGAACAGCGCCTACCGCGAATCCCGCCGCACCCGCGGCAACTACCCGGTGAACTGGGCCTACATGAATCCGCAGGATATGGCGGAGGAGGGGCTGGCCGAGGGCGATCGCATCGAGATTGCGTCGGAGTTCGGGGCCATTGTCTCGCTGGTGAAGGCGGAGGAGCGCTTGCGGCGCGGGGTGATTTCCACGGCGCATATGTTTGGCGGGCTAACTCCGTCGAATGATCCCGAGAAACAGGGCGGGAGCTACACTGGACAGCTGACTTCACTGCAGAAGTACCTGGAGCCAATCAATTTTATGCCGCGTTACTCTGGAATCCCGGTTAACGTAAAGGGAGTCACGCTAGGCGTCGAGGCGTAATACCACAAGCTCCCTGCAGAAAACGTCCGAGGCCAGGGATGGCCGAGGCCAAGCTGCCATGGATGGCGCTTTACGCGGTTTTCTGCAGGGAGCTTGTGGTATTACGCCACGGAAACTCGCTCCCCGGCGTTTGGTATCCCAGCCAGCTTCGGGGGCGGCTTCGATGCCGGCCGCACAACTGCTATTGCCCTCCCGAAAAACGCAAAAGCGCCATCCATTGCAGCTCAACCTCGGCCATCCATGGCCTCGGATGTTTTCGGGAGGGCAATAGCAGTTGTACGTCCTACCGCCGTGCCGTGCCGAGTTGCTCTCTAGTGGTGTAGGCTGTTTTAAAAACAAATTCGAACAGGAGGTATTCCCTTGGCTATTTCGAAGCGCAAAATCGGCAACCGCGAAGTCTGCCCCATCGGCTTCGGCTGCATGTCACTGTCCTGGGCCTACGGGCGCAAGCCCGAGGACGAAGAGGGCGCGGCGATCCTGCACCGGGCGCTGGACCTCGGCTACGACCACCTCGACACCGCGCGGCTCTACGGCATGGGCCATAACGAGGAGCTGATCGGCAACACCCTGAAGGGCATGCGCGACAGGTTTTACCTGGCGTCGAAAACCGGGATCTTCGTCGAGGGCGACAAGCGCTGGATCGACTGCCGGCCGGACACCCTGCGCAAGGCCCTGGAGACCTCGCTGAAAACCCTGCAGACCGACCACATCGACCTCTACTACCTGCACCGGCACGACTACGACACGCCGATTGAGGAGTCGGTGGGCGCCCTCGGCGACCTGGTCCGCGAAGGCAAGATCGGCGGCATCGGGCTGTCCGAGGTCTCCGCCCCCACCCTGCGCCGCGCGGCGAAGGAGCACCACATTACCGCGGTGCAGAACGAGTACTCCCTGTGGACGCGCAACCCGGAAATCGGCGTGCTCGATGCCTGCGCCGAACTCGGCACGACCTTTGTCGCCTTCTCGCCGGTGGGGCGCGGGGTGCTCACGGGGGCGATTCACGATACGGCGGCTATTGCCGAGACCGATTTCCGCGCCGGGATGCCGCGCTTCTCGGCGGAGAACTGGCCGCACAACCTGCGCCTGATCGAGCGTTTCGAGGCGATTGCCGCGGCCGAGCATGTGACGCCGGCGCAACTGGCGCTGGCCTGGGTGCTGTCCCGCGGCGAGCATGTGGTGGCGATCCCCGGCACCGGGCGTATGGCGCATCTCGAGGAGAACTTTGCCCGCTGGGATTGGCAGCCTTCTGTTGAAGTGCTGGCGGAACTGGATGCCTTGATCAACCAGGAGACGGTGGCGGGGCATCGTTACAGTGACGCGATGCGGGCGAACATTGATACTGAGGAATTTGCCTGAGGGTCTTTGTCCGGGGTGATCTGGAGCTGTTGAGCCGAGCTTCGCACCGTCAGCGCACCCGCTTGCTCAGAAAGCGTTTATATTCGCAGCGGGCGCGCTGACGGTGCGAAGCTCTCGCGCTCAGGCACGGTCAAACCTTGGGGCTGTGGTACGGCTGAGCAACTGCCGGGCCGTTAAAGAGCAGTCGCGTGTCCGGAAGGGCAGAGCAAATACGCTTTCGAAAGCGTGAGAACCGTTGCTGGTAAAAGCCCTGGAATAAGCCTCGGCAGAGAGAATCACCGCTGCATAGCCTCCGCAGCGAATATAAACGCTTTCTGAGCGAAGGAGGCTATGCAGCGGCGCTTCTCGTGACCAACGCTCCCCGAACCCAAACCAGGCAAAAAAATACCGCCCCTGAAGGCGGTACTTTCAAAGTGGTCGCAACAACTCGACCCGGCGTGAGTGTAGATTACAGCCCCTCAGCAGCCCGCTGGATCACTCCATCCTTCATCACCATGACGATCTTGTCGATGTCGGTAAGAATCGAAAGGTCCGACAGCGGATTGCCATCCACCAGCACCATGTCCGCCAGCTTGCCCGCCTCCAGCGTGCCGAGGTCGCCCTGTGAGCGCATGGCGAGGCCGCCGTTGCGGGTGGCGCAGACCAGGGCTTCCGCGGGGGAGTAGCCGTAGTAGTCGACGAAGTACTGCAGGTCGCGGGCCTGGGTGCCCTGCATGTTCCAGGTGAAGCCGTAGTCACCGCCGATCAGGTGGCGGATGCCGCGCTTGCGCAGGGCAGTGTGGGTTTCCACAGAGGCTTCGATCAGGGCCGGGATGCCCATCATCTCGGCGACCGCGCGCGGCATGCCGTGGGGCTCGCCGTCGTGCAGCATGGTGTGGAAGAGGCCCATCGTCGGCGCGACGAAGACAGTGTCCTTGCGCGCTTCCAGCAGGTCGAGGGTCTCCTCGTCGGTGTATTCGGCGTGGTAGATCATGTCTACCCCGGCGATGGCGCAGCGGCGCACCGACTCGATCGAGCGGGCGTGGGCGTTGACCATCTTGCCGAAGCTGTGGGCGGTCTCGACGGCCATCTGTACCTCGTCCAGGGCCATGGGCGTCGAGTGCGCCGGAATGCCCGGATAGAAGGGGTCGCCGGAGACATCCAGCTTGATGTTGTCGCAGCCCTCGCGGCAGGCGATCCGCACGGCCTTGCGCATTTCCTCCGGCCCGTCGACCACGATGGAGGGCGAGGTGCCATTGCTCAGGTTGTGGCAGTTGCGCGGGTTGTGCAGGCGGCTCTCGTCGCCGAGGGCGCCGGAGACGGTAATTTCCAGTGAGCCGGCGCGGATGCGCGGGCCGGGGAGACGGCCGGCATCAACTTCGTTGCGCACCGCCACCGCGAGGCGCAATTTCGCTTCCGAGGCGCTGTAGGCGCTGGTGAAGCCCATGTCCAGCAGGGTCTTCGCGACCCGCGCGGTGAGGAAGGCGTGTTCTTCCGGTGGCGGGGAGATCAGGTCCTCGGTGCAGGTGAACGAATCGAAGGAGAGGTGGGCGTGGCCCTCGGTCATGCCGGGCATGAGGAACTTGCCGCTGCCGTCGATGGTGATGTCGGCGCTGGCCCCGGAGCTGCCCCGACTGACGGACTTGATACTGTTGCCTTCCACCAGCAGGTCGCCGGTGAAGGTGTCGTCGCCGGTGGCGTCAAAAATGGTGGCGTTGGTGATCAGGGTGGTGGTCACGGGAAAGCTCCTTGAATTGTTATCGGCATAGTCTCGCACCGCCGAATTTCAGGGTCAAAAGGATAGTGTCCCGGGGGGCGCCCCCAAATGACCACGACTGCAGAAGCGCTTGTCCCCAGTGGCCAGGGGCAGGGAGGGCTGGCCGGCAGCTGCGCCGGGGCAGGGGAAAAACGGGGCATAAAAAAAGGCAGGCCCGGGGGCCTGCCTTTTCGCGAAAACGGTCAGCTATTACAGCGGAACGATGTTCTCGGCCTGGGGACCTTTCTGGCCCTGGGTCACGGTGAACTCAACTTTCTGGCCTTCGGCCAGGGTTTTGAAGCCTGAGCCCTGGATGGCGCTGAAGTGAGCGAATACGTCCGGGCCGGACTCCTGCTCGATGAAGCCGAAGCCTTTGGATTCGTTGAACCATTTAACGGTGCCGGTGACTCTTGACATAACAGTAATTCCTGTAGAAAAAAATAAGTGTGCCGATTAAGGCGTTGGTAGCGGGAAAAATCGACTTACATTTTCAGACTACAGGACGAAGAATTTGTACATTGCAACGAAATGGAGATCTTAAAAACGGACGTACTTTCTAGCTGTGCTGAAAATATAGCCTGGCGCATACACAGTCAAGCGAATTCTCTATCGACTGCGGTCAATTAATCCCGGTATTAATACACTAGCCGCAGCCCCGCCCGGCTCCCGGGCGGGCACCTGCAGGCGGCGAGTGCCCGCGGGTGCCGCTACTTCCCGCCATTTTCCCCCTGTTTGTCCTTCGCCTGCGCGGCGGCGTGCTTCTCGATGGCCCGCTGCGCCCCCTCCATCATCCGGCCGAAGAAGGGCTCGCGGTTCTCGTGCTGCCAGGCAAAGGACCGGTTCCGGCTCTCGTTGTCGCCGTTAATTTCCGGCAGCACGTAGCGCATCATCATTTCCAGTGAGCGCTGCTTGTCCGCAGTGCCGGCCCAGTTCTTGTCGAACAGCAGCAGGCAGCCGAAACCGGGTACTTTCTCTTCCAGCCGGCGAATCTGCTCAACCGCGTCATCGGGCGTGCCGATGACTGCCTCGCCGCGCTCGATCAGGTGCTCGAGGCTGTAGTGGGCGGGGGAGTCGGGCAGGTGCCCGGACTGGTTGAGGAAGTACTGCTGGTTGACGGCGAAGCCCCTGCGTACCTGGTCCATGGCCGCGTCGCGGGTCTCGGCGATGTGGATGTCAGTGGCGCAGCGCATGCAGGAGGGGTCCATTTCCCTGCCCAGTTTGGCGGCGGCTTGCTGTGCCACCTGCCAGTTGGCGGCCAGGGTGTCAAAGCCGTCCGGCGAGGTCGCGGCCAGGCAGAGCATGCCGGCGTTGTATTTCGCCGCCAGCGTGCCGCCGTTGGGCGAAAACAGGCTGGCGACGCACATCTCCAGCTGGCGCTGGGCCGGTAGCAGGTGGCAATGGGCGTCGCGCAGGTCGTACCAGTCGGTTTTCTCCGTCACCGTCTCGCCGCGCAGCAGGCGGGTGATGACATCGAGGCCCTGGGCCATCCTGTCGCGGGCTTCCCGCGCGTCCTGGCCGCGCATGTGGGCATCCGCGGTGAGCAGCCCCGGCCCGGCGCCGAACATCAGCCGGCCGCGGGTGAGGTGATCCAGCTGGGCGATACGCTGGGCGCTGTTGAAAGGGTTGTGGTAGGGCAGCGAGATCACCCCCGAGCCGAGCCTGATGCGCGATGTGCGCTGGGCCGCCGCTGCGATCATCAGCTCCGGTGAGGCGGAAATCTCGTAACCCCCCGAGTGGTGCTCGCCAAACCAGTATTCCTCGATGCCGATGGACTCGGCGAACTCGGCGAGCTGGAGGTCGCGCTCCAGGCACAGGGTCGGGTTTTCATTGAGCGGGTGGAACGGGGCGACGAATAGCCCGAGGCGGAGTTTGTTGGCGCGCATGTGAAGTACCTCCGGTTGCGGTCATTCGTGTTTAAGAAACACGGTTTATTATTTGGCCGATGCTAGCAGAAGCCCGCGGCAAATACTCGCATGGAATCGTCTGTGGAGGCAGGTACACTAGCTCCATGCTGAAATCACCACGCTCGTTGTTTGCGGAAATTCACACATGGGTTTACTGATTTTCTATGTCCTGCTGGCTCTGGGCGTCTCTTTCCTCTGCTCGGTGATGGAGGCGGTACTGCTGCGGACCTCGACCTCCTACATCGCCAACGCCAGGCGTGAGGGCAGGCGCCATGGCGAGCTGTGGGAAGCCTTGCGCGCGGACATCGACCGGCCGCTGGCGGCGATTCTCAGCCTCAACACGATTGCCCACACCGTGGGTGCCGCGGGCGCCGGCGCCCAGGCCACGGCGATCTTCGGCGAGGCCTATTTCGGCGTGATTTCCGCCGTCCTGACCCTGCTGATCCTGGTGCTGTCAGAGATTGTGCCGAAGACCCTCGGGGCACTCTACTGGCGGCAGCTGGCCCCGGCCTGCGCAGAGCTGATCAAGGCCACGGTCTGGTTGATGTACCCGCTGGTGGTGACCGGGCAGTACATCACCCGCCTGATCTCCCACGGCGCACCGACGCACTCCATAAGCCGCGAGGAATTCGTCGCCCTGGCGGAGGCGGGGGTCGATGAGGGCACTTTCGCCCCGGAGGAGTCCGCCACCCTGCGCAGTATCCTGCGCTTCCGCGCGCTGGTGGGCGAGGACATCATGACCCCCCGCCAGGTGTTCTTCTCCCTGCCGGAGAATGCGACGGTCGGCGAGATCATCCACCAGCACCAGAACATGCCCTTCTCACGCATCCCGCTCTACCTGGGGGAGCCGGACAATATTACCGGCTTCATCCGCAAGGACGATCTGCTCTACGCGGCGGTGAAGGAGCCGGAAACCAGGCACCTGTCCGAGATGCGCCGGGCGCTGTTCACGGTCCCTGCGCGACTGCCGCTGGGCACCCTGATGCAGCGCATGACCGGCGAGCGCCACCAGATCGCCCTGCTGGTTGACGAGTACGGTGACACCAAGGGACTGGTGACGATGGAAGACCTGGTCGAGACCATGCTCGGTATAGAGATCGTCGACGAGACCGACACCTCGGTCGACATGCAGACACTGGCCCGGGACCTGTGGCGCAAGCGGGCGCTGCAGATGGGCCTGCTGGTGGAGGAAGATGAGGAGGGTTAAGTCCGGTTTCCCGTCTCGCGCTCATTCTCCAGCGCCAGGGTGGTGATCTTGTCGATGGTCTCGATGGCCTGGGCCAGGACGTGCTTGTATTTGGGGAATTCGTAGGCCACCGAGTACCACTCGCGAATCTGCTGCAGGCGCACCCCGAGCATCTCGATCTCGCCGTCGCTGAGGCGCTGCCCGGCCTCCACCTCCCTGATGGTGCGTTCCAGCAGGGGCAGTTCATGCTCGACGAACTCGGTGATGATCGCCTGCGCTACCCCTGCATGATCCTTGTCGTTCATTCGCCCCGCGCCCTCGCATGATTTGTGCGGTGAAAATTTGCCCGTGCCCACGATTCTGGTTTAATACCCCGCCAGTGGCAATATTCGGCTGCGCCAGTCGCCCGGCCCGCCGGAGTGGCAGAGCACTTTTCGCCTCCCCCATTTTCCCTGCTGTAAGGAAACCCCAAGGTGTCAGAGCAAAAAATCGCGATTGTGACCGGTGCCAACGCCGGTCTCGGTTACCAGACCACGCTTAAACTCGCCCGGGCCGGTTACACGGTGGTGATGGCCTGCCGCAGCCTGGACAAGGCCGAGGCCGCACGCGCTGAAATCGAGTCCCAGGTGCCCGGCGCCCGGCTCGACCTGCTGCCGCTGGACCTCTCCCAGCTGGCCTCGGTGCGCGCCTTTGTCGAGGCTTTTGCCGAGCGCTACGGCCGGCTCGACCTGCTGGTCAACAACGCCGGCATCGTCGGCGTGCCGCTGACCTACAACGACGACGGCTACGAGCTCCACCTGGCCACCAACTACCTCGGACCCTTTGCCCTGACCGGGCTGCTGCTGCCGTTCTTCGACGCCGGCCAGCCAGGGCGCATAGTCAATGTCGGCAGCCTGGCCCACCGCCTGGGCAAGCTGCCGCTGGAGGACATCAACTGGAAGGGCGAGGTCCCGGCCTACGACCCGATGAAAGCCTATGCGCGCAGCAAGCTGGCCAGCCAGAGTTACAACCAGGAACTGGCCCGGCGGCTGGCCGCCAGTGGCAGCAAGGTGATCGCCGTGGGCGCCCATCCCGGGTTCGCGGCTACCGAGATCACCCGCAAGACCGGCTACAAGGAACCCTCGAACGCGTTCAGCAAGTGGTTCCAGGGCAGGATGGAGGGGATCGTGCCGAAGCCGGAGCAGGCTTCCGAGCCGACCATGCTGGCGGCGCTGGGTGAATCCGTGGCCAACGGCGATTACTACGGCCCCGGCGGCTTCATGGAGATCGGCGGCAAGCCGGCGAAGGCGAAAATCAACAAGAAAGCCCTCGACGCGGACCTCGCCCAGCGCCTGTGGGCGCTCAGCGAGGAGCTGACCGGCGTGCGCTACCTCGGCGCGGATTGATCAGCGCAGGCCGCGGAAGAACCCGCGCAAATCCTCCACCATCAACCCGGGCACTTCCAGCGCGGCGAAGTGCCCGCCCTCGGCGAATTCGGTCCAGCGCTGCAGGTTGTAGTAGCGCTCGGCGAACTGGCGCGGCGGGTAGGTAATCTCACCGGGCAGGATGGCCAGCGCCGTGGGCGCTGAGACGCAGGGCATGTTCCCGTGCTCCGGCCGCCACTGGTCGTGGGCGCCCTCGTAGTAAAAGCGCGCCGCGCTGGCGAAGCTCTGGGTGATCCAGTAGAGCATCACCGTGTCGATCAGTTCGTCCTTGCTGAAACGGCTCTCCACATCGCCGCCGCAGTCACTCCAGCGGCGGCGTTTCTCCACGATCCAGGCCAGCAGGCCGGCGGGTGAGTCGTTCATGCCGATGGCCGGGGTCTGCGGCTTGGTGGTCTGCAGGGCCATGTAGCCGGTCTCTTCCGCGCCGAACTGGCGCATCTTCGCCGCCTGCGGCGCCTCGTCCTCGCTGAAATCCTCGCGCGGATAACCGCGGCCGCTCATGAAGTGCAGCGGCGCCGGGGTGTGCAGGTGCACGCCGATCAGTTTCTCCGGGTACTTGTGGCCGAGCTGGGCGGAGATGAAGGAGCCCCAGTCGCCGCCCTGGCTGGCGAATTTTTCGTAGCCCAGTTGCGCCATCAGTTCGACCCACAGGTCCGCGGTCTTCCAGAAATTCACCCCGGTCTTGCGCAGCGGATTGGAGAAGGTGTAGCCGGGCAGGGAGGGCACCACCACGTCGAAGGCATCCGCCGGGTCGCCGCCGTGGGCGGCGGGGTCGCTGAGCGGGCCGATGAGCTTGTGGAAGTCCCAGAAGCTCCAGGGCCAGCCGTGGTTGAGCATCAGCGGCATGGGATTGGGGCCCTTGCCCCGCACGTGGATGAAGTGGATCGGCACCCCGTCGACCTCGGTGCGGAAGTGGGGCAGGGCGTTCATCAGTCGCTCCCGGGCGCGCCAGTCGTAATCCTGCTGCCAGTATTCGGCCAGTTCGCGGATGTAGTCGGCGTTGGCGCCGTACTGCCAGCCCTCGTTGGCGAAGTTGCTGGTCCAGCGGGTGTTGGCGAGGCGCTGGCGCAGGTCGTCGAGTTCGGCCTCGGGCACGTTGATGGTGAACTGTTCCATTGGCTGCTCCCGGGTCAGTCTGCGCGGCCAGCGCCGGAAACGGCCGCGGCGCGCTGCTCGCCCAGGGCCCGGATTCCCGGCATGGTGTTTTTCAGCAGCTCGAGGCTCTTCCAGCCCTCTTCGGGGGCGAGCCCGCCGAGCAGTGGCTGGAAGCCGAGGGAGGCGCCGGGCTCCACATCCGCCGCGCGTTGCAGCAGCTCGTCCGGTGTCCACACCGCGAACAGGCCGGAGGCGCGCAGGGCGGCCTCGTCGAGCAGGCCCTTGAAGGGTGAGTTGGAGTTCTCCTCCTGGGCCGCCCATTTCGCGTACTCCCGGACCACGTGCAGGGCGTGGTCCTTGATTACGTGCCAGCCCTCGTCCGGGTCCTCCGCCAGGTGGATGCTCAGGGGCAGGCGCGCGGAGGGCTGCAGGGCCTTGCCCGGCTCGCGGCCGAGCTTGCGGCACTCCTCCTCGTAGAGCGGCACCAGGTCCCGGCGCATGGGCCCGAAACCGACGCCGAAGCGGGCGGCGCGTCGCGCCGAGGCGGCCACACCGCCGCCGACCATGAGAATGTCCTCCGGCCGCTGGACGGGGAGGGGGCGCACGTAGACCGGCCGGCCGTCGACCTCGAAGCGTTCGCCGCGCAGGGCGCGCAGGATGGTGTCGACACCCTGGTCGAGGAGCTTGCCGCGCTCGCGCAGGGAGACGCCGAACATGTCGAACTCGCTGCGCACATAGCCCGCGCCGAGGATCACGTTGAGGCGGCCGTTGCTCATCAGGTCGAGCACGGCGATTTGCTCGGCGACTTCCACCGCATTGTGCAGGGGCAGGATCACCGCGCCGAGGGTGAGGGTACAGCGGCGGGTGCAGGCGGCCATGCCGCCGCCGAGCACGAAGGGCGCCGGCAGGTAGCCGTCCTCCGAACCGTGGTGTTCCATCAGGCCGATGCGGTCGATGCCGAAGTCGTCGGCGTAGGCGGCCATCTCCAGCGCCGCGGCGTAGAGCTGCGGCGTCGGCGTGCCGAAGCCCGGGGCGCGCATGTCGAAGCTGATCGAGGTAAAGAGGTTCTGCACGGCTGGTTTCCTGTCGTTGGTTATTGGTTTTTCTGCGCAGCCAACACTCTACCGCAAGTGCCGCGGCGGTTTCCGTGACAATTGCGTAAGGGCGCTGGCCCCCGGCCGCTATAAATACGCCCGGCGCTGGTTATACTGCAGCCCGGAGCCATCGGCGGAGGAAATCACAATGCAGGAAGCGAGCTTTGTCGTCGAGGCCGCCGGCGTGTCCCTGTACGGCGAGTACCGCGGCGCGGCGCCTGGGCTGGTGTTCCTGCACGGCATGGGCGGCGACCTGCACAGCTGGGACTCCCTGTGGCGCGAACTGCCCGCGGACCTGCCAGCCCTGCGCTACGACCTGCGCGGTTTCGGCCGCTCGGGCTGGGACGCGGAGCTGCCCTACGATCACGCCGACGACCTGCTGGCGCTGCTCGATGCCCGCGGCATCGACTGTGCCGACCTGGTCGGGGTGTCCCTCGGCGGCAGCGTCGCACTCAACTTCGCCCTGCGCCACCCGCGGCGGGTGCGCAGCCTGGTGCTGATCAGCCCGGGCGTCGTCGCCTGGGAGTGGAGCGAGGAGTGGCGCGCCCTGTGGCGGCGCAGCGCCGATGCCGCCCGCGCCGGCGACCTCGACCGGGCGCGGGAGCTCTGGTGGCAGCACCCGCTGTTCGCATCGACCCGGGGCAGTGACGCGGGGCCCGCACTGCACGCCGCCATCATGGCCTATGCCTGCCGCCACTGGCTGGCGGACCCCCATGTCCGCGCGCTGCCGGATATCGAGCGCCTGCATACCCTGCAGGCGCCGACCCTGCTGCTGAGCGGTGGGCGGGACATGGCGGACTTTCGTCTCATCGCCGAAGTGCTCGAGGCCAGCGTGCCACACCTGCAGCGCCAGGACTTTGCCGACTGCGGCCACCTGCTGTACCTGGAATGCCCCGCGACCTGCGCCGCTGCCATGGCTGCGTTCTGGGCCGCGCGGCCCTAGCGCGGCGCACGGCATTGGGTTTGCCGCCGGGATGGGGTAAAGTACCGGGCGCCCGCCGGCGCTCAGCGGGGCGCGAGCGTGGCCGCAGCTTTACTTGGCCTTGTTGCCTATAGATAATCAACAGTGCTGTCGAATAACCTCCAGCATAAGAACCCGGGAACAGCCCCGATCCAGCAGAGACACCGTATGCGTTTTTCCAAATTCCCCGGATTGCAGGCCAGCGCCGCAGGGGCAGGCTTTGGCAACCATACCGCTTCCAATCAGGAGATGTTTTGATGAAAGACCTTGATATCGATCACGGTACGCTGAAAGAAATCTATCGCCAGATGTCGCGCATCCACGAGGTGGACAAGGGCATCCAGGCCGGCCTCTCCAGCGGCAAGTTCATGTTCACCTACTGGCCCATGACCGGCCAGGAAGGCATCCCCGCTGCCATCGCGCCCCTGATCAGCAGCGAAGACCACATGGTCACCATCTACCGCGGTATCCACGACCAGGTAGCCAAGGGCGTGCCGCTGAAAGGCCTGTTCGCCGAGGCCCTCGGTCGCATCGACGGCGTCAACAAGGGCAAGGGCGGCTCGCCGCACATCTCCGACCCGTCTTCCGGCTCCATGCTGACCACGGCCATCGTCGGCGCCGGTGCGCCGATCGCCAACGGCCTGGCCCTGGCGGAGAAAATGCGCGGCACCGACAAGATCGCCATCGTCAACTTCGGTGACGGCGCCACCAGCATCGGCGCGGTCCACGAAGCCATGAACCTGGCCGGCGTATGGAAACTGCCGGTGATCTTCATGTGCCAGAACAACCTGATCGGCGAGTACACCCCGATCCCCGAATACACCGCCAGCGAGAACTTCACCGCCCGCGCCGAGGCCCTCGGCTTCCGCGGCGTGCGCCTCAACGGCAACGACCCGATCGCCTTCCACAACGGCATGAAGGAAATCATCGACAGCGTGCGCGCCGGCAACGGCCCGGTCTTCGTCGAAGCCATGACCCTGCGCCTCGGGCCCCATGCCGGTGTCGGCTGGAGCCACCTGCTGGACAAGGAAGAACTGGCTGTCGCCAAGGACAAGTGGCCGGTGCCCGCCACCCGCAAGCTGCTGCTGGAAAGCGGCATCTGCAGCGAGGAAGAGCTGGCGGAAATCGACGCGGCTGCCAAGGCGGAAGTTGCCGAGGCGATCGCCTTCGGCCTGGAGAGCGAGGTCTCCGGCGAAGACGAGATGCTGCTGGATGTCTACGGCGATCCCGACGTGGTGCCCAAGCGCGGCCAGCGCGTCAAGCGTGAAGCCGAGCCCGAGTTCACCGGCGAGACCAAGACCATGGCCATGTTCGAGGCGGTACAGGACGCCCTCGACCTGTCCATGCAGCTCGACGACAACGTCTATTGCCTGGGCGAGGACATCGGCGACGACCCCGGCGGTGTGTTCAAGTGCTTCAAGGGCATGCAGAGCAAGTGGGGCGAGCGTATCCGCCCGACCCCGATCGCCGAGCAGGCGATCATCGGCTGCGCCACCGGCTCCGCGCTGGTGGGCATGCGCCCGGTGGCGGAGATCATGTTCGCCGACTTCGTCGGCGTGTGCATGGACCAGATCACCAACCATGCGGCCAAGCAGCGCTACATGTCCGGCGCCACCACCAACGTGCCGATGACCGTGCGCATGATCGCTGGCGGTGGTATCGGCGGTTTCGGCGCGCAGCACTCCCAGTCCACTGAAGCGACCCTGCTGCACCAGCCGGGCCTGAAGGTCGTCTACCCCAGCACCCCGACCGAAGCCAAGGGCCTGCTGATGAGCTGTATCTTCGACGAGGATCCCTGCATCCAGATCGAGTCGATGATGCTGACCTACGCCCTCAAGGAAGAAGTGCCGGTGGGCGACTACCGCATTCCGCTGGGTGTGGCCAAGGTCAAGCGCGAGGGCACCGACGTCACCCTGATCACCTACGGCTGGCAGGTCATGCAGTGCATGATGGCCGCCGAGGAACTGGCGAAGGAGGGCATCAGTGCCGAGGTTATCGACCTGCGCACCCTGCTGCCGCTGGACTACGACCGCATCCTCAACTCGGTGGAGAAAACCGGCCGCGCGCTGGTGGTACACGCCGCGGTGGAATTCTGTGGCCTCGGCTCGGAAATCGCCGCCACCATCAACGAGGAACTGTTCGGCAAGCTCAAGGCGCCGGCTTCGCGTTTCGGCGCGGCCTACGCCCCGATCGCCTACTCCAAGATCATCGAGACCGCGCAGGTGCCGAATGTCGGCTCCATCGCTGCGCGCGTTCGCGAAATGTTTTAATAGCACTCAAGGAAAACGACAATGGCAACTACATTGACCATCCCCAAGCTGCAGATGTCCACCACTGAAGGCACCCTCGCCGAGTGGCTGGTGGAGGACGGCGCCCAGGTGGAAGAAGGCCAGGCCATCTACACCCTGGAAACCGACAAGTCCGTGCAGGAAATCGAGGCCCCGGCTTCCGGCGTCCTGACCCAGAAAGTCGCCGCAGGCGAGACCTACGACGTGGGCACCGAGATCGGCGAAATCAGCTGATCCCGCCCCGCAGAAAAGCCCGGCCGGAGTAATCCCGCCGGGCTTTTTTGTGCCTGCAGTTTTGGACACGGGAACGGCCCGGGTGAGCGGCGTGCGTGAACTCAGTCCACGCTCGCGATCGCGCCGCGCGAGAGCGCCTGTGCTTCGAGTTCGAAGTCCATCAGTGCATCGAGCCGGGTTTGCAGGCTGGGCCGGAGATCGTGCTCCAGGGACTTGATCTGGCTGTCGGTGGCCGCGCTGTGTTCCTGCAGTGCGCTGTGCTCGCCGGCTGCGTGTGTAGCATCGGCAACCACGGTGGAAGTGTCCGCCGGCATTTCCGCCAGCGCCAGTTGAGCTGTCAGTGTCATTACCGCCAAGACAGTTGCTTCGATTTTCATAGTATCCCCTGCCTTTCCGTGTAACTGTTCGGGTTATTGTCCAGCGCATTTGCCTGCGCCTGAGTATCACTATTAGCTGGTTTTTTACCTGCCACAAACAGCAATGACTGAAACTGATAACTGCCTCACACTGGACCTGCTTCACAGTTTTGGATAAAAAATATTGACCTTTCCCGCCGGCAATCCGCTGAGGTACACATGACGACATCCACCCGCCAGCTGTGGATCCAGCTGCTGCTGTATCCGGGTCATACCCTGCCGACCGCACTCGCGCCGGTACTGGTCGGGGTCGGGCTGGCGCTGCACGACGGCGTGTTTGCGCCGCTGCCGGCGCTGCTCGGATTTCTCGCCAGCTGGTTCGTGCACCTGGCCGGTGTGTTCCTCGACAACCACGAATTGCTCCGGCGCCACCCCGCGGTCCGTGAGCACCCGGAACTCAACGACGCCGTGACCCTGGGAGCCCTGCCGCTGACGCGCCTGCGCGCCGCCATTGCGCTGTGCCTGGTGCTGGCCATCCTGCCCGGGCCCTACCTCTATGCAATCGGCGGCGGCCCCGTCCTGCTGCTGGGGGGCGTCGGAATCGCGGCTAGCCTGGGATATGCGGGTGGGCCGGCCTACGTGAGAAAAGGCCTGACCGAGCCGGTGTTCTTCGCCATGTTCGGCATCGTCGCCGTGGTCGGTATCTACTACATCCAGGCCGCCGCGCACGGCCAGGCTGGTCAACTGCCCTGGCAGGTGTGGCTCCTCGGCTGGCCGGTCGGCGCGCTGGTCACCGGCGTCTCGGTCATCGACGACCTGCGCGATAGGGACTGGGACAGCGCAAAGGGCTGGCGCACGATTGCGGTGCGCCACGGCGCCAGGGCCAGCATACGGACCCTGCGGGGCCTGTTGCTGTCCGCCTATCTCGCCGTTCCAGTGTTGGTGATGGTGGGGGCCTGTGGCCCCTGGGCTCTGGCGAGTTGGGCAACCCTGCCCTCGGCAGTGGCCATCGCGCGCCGGGCCGCGAGCGCCGATCCCGCGGCGCTGCGGCCCCTGACTGCCCGTCTCGCGTTTACCGCGATGCTGTTCGCTGCGCTGCTCGGCAGCGCTGTCGCACTGGCCTGACCCGTCGCTCGCCTCAGTCCTGGATACGCAGGCGCAGCGCGTTGCTGACCACCGACACCGAACTCAGGCTCATTGCCAGCGCCGCGATCATCGGTGACAGCAGCAATCCCGTGAAGGGGTAGAGCAGGCCCGCGGCGACGGGTACGCCGATGCTGTTGTAGAGGAAGGCGAAACCGAGGTTTTGCCGCATGTTGCTGACGGTCTGTTGCGACAGGTGAATGGCCTCGCCGATGCCGCGCAAATCGCCCTTGACCAGCGTCACCTGCGCACTGTGCATGGCCACGTCCGTGCCAGTCCCCATGGCGATGCCCACGTCCGCCCTGGCCAGCGCCGGGGCGTCGTTGATACCGTCGCCGGCCATGGCGACGCTGCGTCCCTGGGCCTGCAGGGTACTGATGAGTTGCAGCTTGGCGTCCGGCGTCACCTCGCCGTAGACGTCCTCGATGCCGAGTTTTGCCGCCACTGCGCGAGCGGTGACTGCGCCGTCGCCGGTGGCCATGATTACCCTGACGCCCCGGGCGCGAATCTCTTCGATGGCTTCCCGCGTGGTCGACTTGATGGGATCGGCTACCGCCAGCACGCCGCCGAACTGGCCATCCACGCCGAGGTAGATCACGCTGGCGCCCGCTGCCCTGAGCTCATCCGTGGCGCTGCCGAGGGTATCTGCGGCAACGCCGTGGAGGCGCATCAGCGCAGTATTTCCCAGCACCAGCGAGCGCCCTTCGACCCTGCCGGTAACACCGATACCGGATTCGGATTCAAACTCCTCGGCGGCGCCCAGCACCAGTCCGCGCTCGCGCGCTTCGCTGACAATGGCGTGGGCGAGGGGGTGCTCGCTGCCCTGGTCGAGACTGGCGGCGAGGCGGAGGACTTCCTCCGCGTCGAAGCCGCTGGCGGCAATGGCCTGCTGGAAGGCCGGCCTGCCCTCGGTCAGGGTGCCGGTCTTGTCGACCACCAGCGTATCCACCTTGCGCAGGGCCTCGATGGCGGCGGCATCGCGAAACAACACCCCGCGCGTCGCGCCCTTGCCGGTGGCGACCATGATCGACATCGGCGTGGCCAGGCCCAGCGCACAGGGGCAGGCGATGATCAGTACGGCGACCGCGTTGATCAGCCCGTGCACCCAGCTCGGCGGGGGGCCCCAGAGGCCCCAGCCGAGGAATGTCAGCGCGGCGATGGCGACCACGACCACCACGAAATAACCCGCCACGCTATCGGCGAGGCGCTGCATGGGCGCCCGGGAGCGCTGTGCCTGGGCGACCAGGTTGACGATCTGCGCGAGGGTGCTGTCCTGCCCCACGTGCTCGGCGCGGATCACCAGGCTGCCGCTGGTGTTCATGGTCGCGCCGATGACCTTGTCGCCGGCCCGCTTGGAGACCGGCAGCGGCTCCCCGGTCAGCATGGACTCGTCCACCGCGCTCTTGCCTTCTTCGACCTCGCCGTCGACGGGCACCTTTTCACCCGGGCGGACCCGCAGTCGCTCGCCGGCGCTGATGGCGGACAGGGGCACATCCTCCTCGCTGCCGTCCGGGTTGATCCGCCGCGCAGTATCCGGGGCGAGTTTCAGCAGTGACTTGATTGCCTCCGAGGTCTGTGAGCGCGCCCTGAGTTCGAACATCTGGCCCATCAGGGTGAGGGAGATGATCACCGCGGCCGCCTCGAAGTACACGCTTACCCGCCCGTCCATGACGAAGGCGTCGGGGAACAGCTCCGGCACCAGTGTCGCGGCCAGGCTGTACAGGTAGGCCGCGGCGGTGCCCAGGCCAATCAGCGTCCACATGTTCGGGCTGCGGTTGGCAATGGACTGCGCGCCGCGCATGAAGAACGGCAGCCCGCACCAGAGCACCACCGGGGTGGCCAGCAGCAGTTCCACCCAGTTGTGCCAGCCCGGGGGCAGCCAGCCGTGGCCGAACATCGCGAGTACGAAGACGGCCAGCGTGAATGGCAGGCTGAGCAGGAAGCGGCGGCGGAAGTCGCGGTACTCGGGGTCATCGCGTTCCTCCAGGCTGGGCATTTCCGGCTCCAGCGCCATGCCGCATTTCGGGCAGGTACCGGGGCCTTTTTGCCGCACCTCCGGATGCATCGGGCAGGTGTACCAGGCATTGCTGTCAGCCGTACTCGTCACATCCGCCTGCAGGTATTGCCCCGGCGAGTGGGCGAACCTGTCCAGGCATTTCGCGCTGCAGAAAAAGTACTCCGTACCCGTGTGGGTGAAGCGATGCGCCGAATCTCTGGTCACGGACATGCCGCATACCGGGTCCTTCAGCTCGAGGCCAGCGGCGTCCGCAGTGTGGTGGTGACAGTGGTGTTGGTGATTCATGTGAGTGTCCTCTCCGTTGAGAACATGCGCGTGCAGTTTCAGGTTTCAGGTTCGCCTGCGGGGATTTGCGACTCGATCAGGCGGCAGATGGAATGGCCGTTCGGGGTGCTGTCGGCCATGCTGTCCCACTCCGCAAGGGTGGATTCCATCCGGGCGCAGGCAAGCGTCAGCTCCCTGATGGTCTCGCGTGTCTCCTCGATGTGCTTTTGCATCAGCTCCCGCACCCGCGGGCAGGGCGATTGCAACTGCCCGGCATCCTGGAAAATCTGCCTGATGTCGTCCAGCCTGAAGCCGAGTTGCCTCGCGGTCCTGATAAACAACAGCCGGGCCAGGGAGTCCGTACCGAAGACCTGGTAGCTGTTGCCCACATCCCTGGATGGCTGCAGCAGGCCGAGTGACACGTAGTGGCGGACGGTATCCTTGGAGACGTCGGCCCGCCGGGCGATTTCACTGATTTTCACGCTATCCCTCCACAGAAACTGCAGGCTAAAACCGTGGGGTAGCCCCACAGTCAACAGTTTAGTGCAGCACGGGAAAAGATTGTTGCAGGGCGGCAGGTCAGCCCGACGTTCGGCGGGTTTCCAGCCAGAGTACGGCGAGCAGGCCCCAGCTCACCGCGTACCAGAGCGTGGCCAGGCGGATGACGATGGTCGCGGTGATCGCCTCGAACTCGCCCATGCCGGTGGCGACGCACAAGAGGTACATGACCACCTCGGTGCCGCCGAGCCCCCCGGGCACGAAGGTCATCGCACCGGCAATGATGGCGATACAGAAAATGCTCATGTAGAGCAGCGGTGATGCGGGGCCGCCGAGTTCCTGGGCCAGCCAGGCAAAGGCGAAGGCCTCGGCGGACCAGGCAGGGATACCGATCAGCAGGCCGAGGGAGAATACCCGCGGCGAGAGCAGTGTGCCGGCGCGCTGCAGTAATTGCGGCAAGTGGTCGAGCAGGGCACGCACGCCGCCCAGTCGCAGGCAGGACAGGGCATTTGCCGCCCACAGCAGCAGTCTGCGGTGGGTGACCAGGAAGACGACCACGGCGATGGCGAGCGTGAACAGGGCGCCGATCCAGCGCACTTTCTCGAAAGTGTAGAGGGACAACCCGCCGATCAGCAGGCACACCGTGGAGTCCAGCAGTCGCTCGGTAAACAGGCCGGCCAGGGAGTGACTGTAGTCCACGCCCCGGTGCAGCTTGCAGTAGTAGCTGCGCACGACCTCACCGGCCTTGGCCGGCGTCGTCAGCAGGGCAAAGCCGGACAGGTAGCACATCAGGCCTGCCGGGCTGATGCCGCCCTGGCCGAATTGCTGCAGCAGGTAGTTCCAGCGCAGGTAGCGGAGGGTGTAATTGAGGCTGGAGAGCAGGCAGAGAATGCCGAAGCCACCCCAGCCGATCTGTGCCAGTGACTGCAGGTTGCGCTCGCGCTCGGCGTAGCCGAACCAGAAGCCGAGGACGGCGAGAACCAGTACGAGGGAGAGCACCAGCCAGCGCAGATGCTGCTGCAGGCGCGGTTGTAAGGTGTAGTTGTCCGCTGGCATTCAGCCGGCCGTGCGTTGCAGCGCCTGCTGCGCGCCCTGATGGGAGGGGTCGATCTGCAGGGCGATTTTCCACTGTGCCCTGGATTTCTCCAGCTCGCCCTCATTCTCATACAGGACGCCGAGGCGGTAGTGCTCCTCCGCATAACCCGGATGGCGGGACAGTGCGCTTTCCAGTTCCACCCGGGCCCTGCGGGCGTCGCCGTACATGCGCTCGAGGTGGATCAGGTTGAACTCGGCTGCCGCGTAGCGCGGGTCCAGTTGCAGCGCCTGTTCGAACATCGCCCGCGCATCCTCCACCCGCCCGTCGGCGGCGTAGAGTATCCCGAGGCTGTTGAATTGCTGGGCGTCGCCGGTCGCGGCGCCCAGCGACTGCTCGAAATGCCGCGTCGCTTCCTCCGTGCGATTGAGGCGCAGCAGGGCGTTGCCATAGAGCGTGCGCGCACCCGGGTGCTCGGGGTTGGTCTGCAGCCACTGCCTGCTGAAAGTGAGGTCGTCGCGGTAGTAGGGACCGCGATTCAGCGTGACCAGCACGGACGCCAGCAGGGCAAGCACAGCGAGGGCTGTTGCGCTGAAGCGGAGTTGCTGCGGAATTCCCAGCGCGTGGAACAGCGCCACCAGCAGGCCGCAGAGCGCCGGCAATGCGGCGAACACATAGCGTTCGGCGAAGGGAGTTTCCTGGCTCACCAGGTTGGCCGTCGGCAGCAGGGCGAGAAAAAAATAGGCGCTCCAGAAAAGCGTGCTGCGGCCGACGGACTCACGCCGCAGGTAGAGCGCGCAGGCCAGCAACAGCGCGAGCAGCACGGCAACCACAGCCCGGGCCGGGGAGAACCAGGCCGCGTAATAGGGTTCGTAATACAGGTGCAGGAAGGGGGTGAAGACCACCTGCAGTGTGTAGAGCAGACTCTGCGCCGGCGTCCCGGCTACCGCGGACGTGGCCGGGCTGAATTCACTGCCGCCGAATACCGCCAGGCGCACGAGAAGGTAGGCGAGTGTGATGACAGCGATGCCAGCCCAGCGGGCGATCACGCCCCGCCAGTTGAGTGGGCGTGCGTCACGCAGGCCGGTGAGGTCGGTGAGGGCGAGCAGGGCCGGGACGATCACCCCCTGCTCCTTGGTCAGCAGTGCCAGGGCGAGAAACAGCAGGGCCAGGGGGTAGCCGGCACGGCTCTCGCGCAGGTAACACAGCAGGCTCGCCATGGCGAAGACGGTAACCAGCAGGGTCTCCATCCCGGACACCGGATACACCACCGACGCCGTCACCGGGTGCAGGCAGCAGAGCAACGCAAAGTAGATGGGCAGGGCGCTGTTGCCGCCGGGGTACAGACGCCGCAGGATGGCGCAGAACAGCACGAACACCAGGCCGACCAGCGCTACATTGACGGCGTGGTAGGGCGCGGGATTGGTACCGAAGAAACGTTTTTCCAGGCCGTAGGCCAGCTTGGTAACCGGCCGGTAGTAGTGCTGCCCGGTGTAGTGGGTGCCGCTGAAGTATTCGATAAGCTGTCGGCTGGAACTCAGCGGAGGACTGTCGATGACCAGCAGGTGGTCATCGTAGATGAAGCCGTTGCCGCGCTGCAGCCCGTAAATGCCGATGATCGCCAGCAGGCCCAGCAGGAGCAGGGTCCGGGCAGACACTCCGGTCGGGCCTGTGCGGGAGGTTTCCATGGGGCTGATGGTAAAGGGGATGGGAAAAACGAGACAAGCACTGAGTCGTGAAACAGCGAGATCCCCAGCGCTGCCCTGTCAGGGCGCCAGCGCGTAGGTGCACAGGGTGACGTCTACCGTGACCCGCAGCGTGTCCAGGGCCTCGAGCTGCGCCCGCCCCTCGGCGCTGGCGCGAAAGAAGTGTGGGGTCATGGCCAGCAGGTCGGCGATGATGTCGGCGCCGTAGAGGCCGAGCGGGTAACTGACGCGCTCCTGTGCGACCAGGTCGAAGCCCGGGGGAGTGCGGGTTGCCGCTTCCCGCGCGGCTCTCTCCCGCGGGTAGATGATTTCGCGCACCTCCCGCAGGTGCTGCGCGTCGGCATCGGCCTGAAGTAGCAGGCCACCGGGTTTCAATACGCGGGCGAATTCGGCGTACACCGGGAAACCGAACAGGCAGAGCAGGCAGTCGAGGCTGGCGTCGAGCACCGGCAGGTGGGCGTTGCTGCCAACCAGCCAGTTGGGGCGCGCATCCTGCCTCGCCGCCGCCTGCACCGCCCACTTGGAAATATCCACCCCGAGCAGGGCCAGCGACTGCCGGCCAGCGGCGCCTGCCAGCTGGCGCAGGTAGTAGCCCTCACCGCAACCGGCGTCGAGGCAGCTGAGCGTTGCGTCGCCGGCAGCCGCCGGCAGCAGGGCGCGGTTCACCGCGTCGGCAATGGGCTGGTAGAAACCGGCGGCGAGAAAGCGCTGGCGCGCCGCGACCATGGGCTTGCTGTCCCCGGGATCCCGGGTGCGCTTGTGCTGCACCGGCAGCAGATGGGTGTAGCCCCTGCTCGCAACGTCGAAGCTGTGGCCCTTGTCGCAGGTCCAGGCGGCGTCCTTGCGGGTGAGGGGCAGGCCATCCAGGGGGCAGGCCAGAAGCTGGAAGGGGGTGATTTTCAAGGCGGTTCGAACCTGTGCTGGGTGGCGCGTGCTGCGCCCTGCGTCACTGCGGCTGCGCCGCTACTTCGAGTGCGGCTACAATAGCACGCAGACGAAGCAAGCACAGAGAGTCCCGAGATCATGTCATCGCTGCAGGAACAATTGCTCAAGTCCGGCCTGGCGGACGCGAAGAAGGCCAAGCAGATCAACAAGGAAAAGCGCAAGGAGGCCAAACAGAAACCCAAGGGCGACAAACAGGTCGACGAGGTCAAGCTGGCTGCGCAGCAGGCGCTGGCGGAGCAGGCCGAGCGAGCCCGCGAACTCAACCGGGAAAAGCAGGCCCAGGCCGAGCGCCGCGCTATCGCGGCGCAGATTGTCCAGTTGATCAGGGTTAACCGGGTCGAGCGGCCCGGCGCGAGTGCCGGCGACGCGGTCGCCTACCAGTTCAGCCACGGCAAGAAAATCAAGAAGATCTACGTCACCCGGCGCCAGCAGGAACAGCTGATCAAGGGCGCCCTGGCGGTCGTCGAACTGGAGGGCAGTTACGAACTGCTGCCCGCGCCGGTGGCGGAAAAAATCAGCCAGCGCGACGCCGGGCGGGTGCTGGTCAGGAACGAGGCCGTGGAGAGTGTCGACGAGGACGATCCCTACGCCGACTACCAGATTCCCGACGACCTGATGTGGTAAGGAGCCTTAACCGGCAGAGGCGCGCTGCATCTGGCGGAAACCGCCGGTGAAGCCGCCGTCCACCTTGAGGTCGATGCCGGAAACGTAGGACGCGGCCGCTGACACCAGGAACAGGGCGGCACCGGCGATTTCCTCCGGTTCGCCGTGGCGCTGCAGGGCGATCATGGTCTCCATCCAGGCGAAATTCTCCTTGCCCGCCGCTTCTTCCTGCTTGCCCATGCCGGTGTCGATCAGGCCGGGAGATATGGTCACCAGGCGCTTGCCTTCCCTGCCCCAGCGCAGCGCCTCGCGCTCCACGTAGTGAATCAGGGCTTTCTTGCTGTAGGGGTAGGCGGCGGCCGCGTTATCCAGTGGCGCCCCGGGCAGGCCGGCGAGTTTATCCAGCAGGTCCGGTGCCAGCGGCTCGGCGAGGATGGCCTCGATCTCCGCGGCGGGAGGCACCATGTGCGCGCTCATGGAGGAGATGCAGACGGCGCAACTGCCCGCGCTGAGGCTCGGTCGCAGGGCTTCGAGGGCCTGGATGAAACCGATCAGGTCGACCTCGACGATGCGTCTGCCGCCGGCCATGGTCGGCGACAGGCCGACCGTGTGCACGATGCCGTCGATACCGGTGTCCGCAGCGGCCTGGGCCAGGGCATCGATGGTGCCGGCGTCGGTCACGTCCAGCACGCACCAGTGGGCACTGGCGCCCTTGCTCTCACACTGATCGGCGAGGGTACCGAGCTTGCCGGCGTCGAGGTCCGCCAGCAGCAGGTCCCAGCCCTGGTCGATGGCGGCGAGCGCGGTGGCGGTGCCCATGCCGCCGGTAGCACCGGTGATGAGCAGGCGGGGGCGGGCGGATGATACGGTGGCAGACATGCGGGGCTTCCTGTTTGTTATGGCATTGGCGTGTTTAAATCATCTGGGTGCCGTCACCGGCTGTCAAATGCCGGCGGCTGGCGCAGGCGACAATGGCCGGGCTTCGATATCGCTTGCGCCGCGCGTTGCACTGGCGCCCGGGCAGGCTACACTCAGGGCCCCGCGAGTATCCGTGAATTATGTTTAACGAACCCAGCCTGATCATTCCCGCCGGCGACCTGCCCACAGCCGAAGGCTGGCTGCTCGAGCAGCCCCGCCCGGTGATTGCCGTGGGTGAAGGCGCGCTTGCCAACGCCGACACCGTGGTCACCACGCCGGGGGAGGCCGAGGCGCTGGCCGCGAATATCGAGCGCCAGCCGGCGGCGGCCCTGGCCCTGGTGCAGGTCCTGCGGGCGGTGGAACGACTGCCGCTGGAACTCGGGCTCAACCTGGAATCCCTCGCCTACGCGACCCTGCAGGGCGGCAGCGGCCACCGCGCCTGGCTGGCTGCGCGCGGTGCGGCGGCAGAGGCCGTCGCCGGTGGCGCCGGGGAGCCGGTGCTGCTCACCCGCGCGGGCGATGTGGTGCAGGCCAGGCTGAACCGGCCGGACAATCGCAATTCGATGACGGTGGAAATGCGCGACGCCCTGATCGAGTTGTTCGAGCTGGTCCTGGCGGACGCCAGCATAGCGCGTGTCGACCTCGCTGCCGCCGGGGCCTGTTTCAGCGTCGGCGGCGAACTGCGTGAATTCGGTCTCGCCACCGACAGCGCCGAGGCCCATCGCATTCGCAGCCTGTGCCTGCCGGGTCGCCTGCTGGCGCGCTGCGCGCAGCGTGTGCGCTGCTTTGTGCACAGTGCCTGCCTCGGTTCCGGTGCCGAATTCCCGGCCTTCGCCGGGCGCGTCGTTGCCCACCCCAAAGCCTTCTTCCAGCTGCCGGAACTCGAACTCGGCCTGATTCCCGGCGCCGGGGGCTGTGTCTCGATCAGCCGCCGCATCGGCCGCCAGCGCACCGCCTGGATGGTGCTCTCGGGGAGGAAGGTGAAAGCCGCCACCGCCCTGGAGTGGGGGCTGGTCGACGCCATCGCCGATTCAATCGACGCGGTGGATTAACTCGCCGTCGCGCCACACCGCGCGCACCAGTGCGCTGTCCAGCTGTTCCCGCGCCCTGGCCCAGGGCAGCCGCAGGAGGCAGAGGTCGGCGGTTGCGCCGACTTCGAGCAAGCGGCTGCCAAGGCCTGGCGCCTCCGCCGGCGACAGGTAGAGCGCCAGGGCCTGTTCCGGGGTCAGTCGCTCATGCCCGCCCATCAGGACCCCCGCGGGTGTGCGGCGCTCGACCGCCGCGCGCATCGCCGCCCAGGGATCGGCGCTGCCGAATGCGGCGTCGGAGCCGGCAGCCAGTGGCACGCCCGCGTCGAGGAAAGCCCGGCAGCGGTAGAGCCAGGGCTGGTCCTGCGCCTCGACCTCGCGCAGGTACTGGTCGCCGCGCTCGCTGATGAAATGCGGCTGGGTGACCACCCGCAGGCCCATCCGGCGCATCTGCGCCAGCTGTTCGTCGGGCGTGACCGAGGCGTGTTCGATGCGATCGCCGGTAATGCTGCCGCTGACCTCGAGGGCGCCGAGGGTGAACAGCAGCTCGGTGAGGGTGACGCAGTGCACGGCCACCGCGCGCCCCAGTTCGTGAGCCGAGGTGATCTTCGCGCAGAGTTGTTCGAAATCCGGCAGCTGGCTCTCCAGCAGGTGGATTTTCAGCTCGCCGCGCTGCAGCAGGGCTGAATCTTCGCGGTTTTCGAGTTCGCTGGCACCCATCATGCGCACCCGCTGCAGCAGCGATCCGCTGGCGAGGCTGGCAGCGAATTGGCTCCACTCCGCGGCGCCGTTGTGCGGGGTAGTGTCGGTAATCCCGGTCACCCCGTAACTCGCCAACAGGCGGCTGGCCCGGCCGAGCTCGGGAAACCGGCTGCCCAGTCGCTGGCGCAGCCAGACGTCCTCCTCGTAGAGCCTGCCGCTGGGCTGGCCGGCGATACATTCGAGGCCGGCGGGGGCGGACCCGCCTTCGAGTACACCGAGCGCTTCGAGCGCCGCGCTGTTCAGCACCCAGAGGCGGCCGCCCCGGTGCTGGATGCGCACCGGGCGCCGGGCGCTGTGCCGGTCGAGCCAGTGGCGGTCGATATCGCCGGCCACCGAGGGGTGGTAGGCGATGCCGCGCAGCCAGTCGCTGCTCAGCTTATCGGCGGCCTGCAGCGCGCCGGCGAGCTCTGCTTCGCTGGCGATGGCCGGTGGGCCGCAGTGCAGCGAATCGAGGGCTGCGGCGAGGGAGACCAGGTGAATGTGGTGATCGTGCAATCCCGGCAGCAGGCAGGCGCCCGCCGCGTCGACCAGGGCCTCGCCCGGCCGGGACTGTTGGTCGGCAGCGATGGACTCGATGCGGCCGTCGCGCAGCCGGACGTCGGCAATTGCATCAGTGCCGTAGAGCCGGGCTCGCCTGATCAGGGTGCTCGTGCGCATCTGCTTCAACGCCGCCCTGGCGGCGCAGCGGCAATGCCGCCGGCGCGCAGCGCGGCCTGCCACTGGAGGTAGCGCGCGCGGTAGTCGCCATCCGCCGGTGCGGTCGCCGCGATGCAGTGTTGCAGGCTGCGTACCAGGGCGATGTCGACCAGTTGGCCGCCGCCCTCGCGCCAGGCCGCCCAGCCGGCCAGTGCCGCATGCAGGCCGCTGAGTGGGTCGGCGATGGCGTCGCCGACCACCAGCCAGTCGCCGCTGGCGGCGTGCATGACGGCGGAGAGTCCCGCGGCGATGGCGGCGTCGTCGCCGTAGGCGATCCAGTTCGCCTGCGGCTCGGCGCGGCCGTAGCCGGTGATGCTGAGCCAGGTCAGGCCCGGCTGCTCGGCGAGAATGTCCTCCGCGACCAGTCCCATCTGCCGCAGCGCCCGCGGCCGGGAGGCCTCGACGACGATGTCCGCAGTGCGAATCAGTTCGCGCAGCTGCGCCCGGCCCGCATCGCTGTGCAGCGGCAGGGCGAGCTGGTGCTTGCCCTGGTTGAGCAGCGCGAAGAACTCGGCGGAGCCGGCGCGGGCCCCGTCCGGGCGCTGCAGGCTTTCCACCTTGGTGACGTCGGCGCCCGCCGCCTGCCACAGGTGGGTGCACAGGGGGCCGGCCCAGAGGCTGGAAAGATCCACCACCCGGGGTGCGGGGCGCACGGGCCGGGCCAGCCGCTCGCCGATGCTGGTGACGACGTTCCACGCGCTCACCGGGGCGGGGATTTGCGTGGCATCCACCACCGCCAGCCCCAGCAGTCGCGCGCGCTCGACCAGCAGAGCGGCCGGGCGCGTGGCGATGAGTGCCGCCAGTTGTTCCCAATCCCGGACCTGTTCGCTCTCCAGCCAGGCGGGCAGCAGTTCCCAGTCACTGTCCCGGGGGAGGTTGGCTCCGAGCATCCCATCGGCACAGGGCAGCAGGCGGCAGTAGCCGTTGTGCGACAGGCTGCCCTGCGGCTGGCTGCCGGTGATGGCGGCGCGCTCGGTGAGCAGGCTTGCGCCGGATACGCCGGGCAGGATCTCGCGCCCGCACAGGGCGCGGAAGTCATCCAGCAGGCGGTCGGCGACACTCGCCAGCGGCACCGGGCAGAGCGCGGGCGCAGCGGGCCGACCGCTCAGCGCCATAAAGCCGCTCCGGGCCATGCGGCGGGCGTCGCCCGCGGTCGTGAAGCTGGAAACCGCCGCGGTATCGGCGGTTGTTTCAGGCCGCGGGGTGACTGCGGGGGAGCCCGGGATGCACGGCAGCTGTTCCAGGTCGCGGTCCCAGCTGGCGCGGCTGGCGCAGAAAATGTGCGCCGTGGGCCGCAACGCCAGCGTCGAGTCCAGGCTGCCCGCGGGCACCACCACGCCCGCGCCTTCTGCCTGTTCCAGCGGCAATGCGGAGCCGCACTCGCCGCAGAAGGCGCGGGCGTGGCGGGTTTGCGGCAGCTGGAACTGGCGAACGGCATCAGTCCCCGACAACCAGCGCAGGCTCGCGGGGCCGGCGAAGAGGTTGGCGGCGTGGGCGGAGCCGGTGTCCTTGCGACAGTGGACGCAATGGCAGAGGTAGAAGGCGGAGAAGTCGCCCTCCACTTCGAAGCGGACGGTACCGCACAGGCAGGAGCCATTGGCCAGTGCCATCTACTCGGCCCCGGCAGTGGAAACGGGAGGAATTGTGGATGCCATGGTTTTTTCCCCGGTCGTGCGTGCAGCGCTGGGCAGTGCACCTTGCGCTGCCGCCGCTGCAGGCGGGTCCGCGTCGTCCAGCGCGGCCAGGAAGGCCAGCAATGCCTGCAAATCCGCCGGACCCAGTGCCAACGCGCGCATCTCCGGCGCCAGGCTCTCGCGCTCGATAAAGCCGCTATTGTAATGCGCCAGCACCTCCGGCAGGGAGGTCAGTGAGCCGTTGTGCATGTAGGGCGCGCGCCGGCCGAGGTTGCGCAGCCCCGGTGTCTTGAAGGCGTGTCGGTCCGCCGGGTCGCGGGAGTAGCGGAAGCGGCCGCTATCTGCGCTGGCGGGCAGGCCGGTGTCGTGGAACTTGCCGTCGCTGAAATTCCAGCCGCTGTGGCAGGCGACGCAGTTTGCCTCGCCGGTGAACAGGGCGAAGCCGCGACGCGCCTCGGCGGAGAGCGCGCTCGCGTCGCCGGCGACCCAGCGGTCGAAAGGTGTGTCCCCCGACACGATGCCCCGCTCGAAGGTGGCTATCGCCGCGGACAGGGTGATCAGGCTGATGCCGCGCTCGGGAAATAGCGCGGCAAAGGCAGTGGCGTAGGCGGGCACGGCGGCCAGTTCGTCCATCAGTTCGCCGACATCCTGGGCCATCTCGTCGTGGGCGCTGATGGCGAACCAGACCTGGGATTCCAGCGTCGGTGTGCGGCCGTCCCAGAGCAGGGCAGTGCTCCAGGCCAGGTTCTGCACCGTGGGCGTGTGGCGTTCGTTACGCAGCTGGTCCGCGCCCACAGCCGTGGCCAGGCCATCCTCCCAGCCCTTCTCCGGGACGTGGCAGCTGGCACAGCTGATGTCGTTGTCGCGGGACAGGCGAGGGTCGAAAAACAGCTGCTTTCCCAGCGCCGCCTTGGCCGCGGAGTAGGGGTTGGCGGCGGGGTAGGGGATGCTGTCCGGGCGCTGGTACGCGGCCAGCTCGTCGGCGCGGGCGGCTGCCTGGGCGCCCATTGCCAGTGAGAGTGCCAGTGCGAGGATGGTGACCGGGAAACCCGGTAATTTCAGCATTGCGAGTGTGCTTGCAGTGGTTCGGGGTCCGCGCATTCTGCCAGTAATGTGCCGCGCCAGCCATGTTGCGGCTAGCTGAAGGGCAGTTCGAACTGGTCCCTGTCTGCCGGGTTCTCCGCGGGAGCCGTCCCGCCCTTCTTCTGCGCCGGCATGAACCCGGCGTAGCGCAGGGTCCGGTAAATGGCGTCGCGCACCTCGGTGGGCACGCCGGCGGCGTCGGCAAACTCCGGCCAGCGCGCGACCGCTGCCGCGACTTCGCCGACAATGGTTTCCGCCCGGCCGCGCTTCATCGAGGCGGATTTCGCACAGCTTTTGAAATCATCGAGGGAGAATTCGTCGCGCTTGCCGTTCATGCTCATCTGGTGGCTGGCCGTCCAGGTGCCCGCGGGGTTGTAGCTGTAGGTCATGTCGAAGGCGGGGGAGAGCGACCACTCGCCGGCCCGGTTCATCAGGAAGGCGATGTTCTTGACGTGGTCGTCCTGGTTGCGGGCGAGGATGTTGAAGGCCATGCGCCGGAACTGCTGTTCGATCGCGCTCATCGGCAAACCCAGCTGGCGCATCACCAGCAGGGCCTGCTCGTAGCTGTAGGCACCGGCGAGGTTGAAGTCGTAGTGGGCGAGGGCGCACAGGGACTGCATGTGCAGCTTCTCGCCGCCGGGCAGGCGGTCGAAGCGGCGGGTCATGAAATGCTGGCGGCCGTTCTCCTCGAACAGGCGGCACTCCTCGATGTCGATGCCGCAGGCGCGGGCCATCAGGTAGTAGGCGTACTCGATCAGGCCGTAACCCCTGGGGTCCTCGAGTTCCTTGTCGCGGTTGCCGCTCACCCCGTCGAACTTGAGCAGCCAGTAGTCGAAGCCCTCGCCCGCGGCGACCTGGCCCGAGCGGACCTCGTTGGTCGCCTCGTTCCAGGCGATCACCGCCTTGGCCCGGGCGCCGCCCGCGGAGGTGCCGACGCGGAGGATGTCGCGCAGGGCGTCGGCCTTGTCCGTGTCACCGAAGGAGGCCTGCAGCGCGCTGCGGTGGCTGAGGATGTCGGAGGCCAGCTCCACCAGGCGGTCGACCTCGATGCGGGTGGCCTGGCGCGGCGTCGGCCCGGTGGCCGGGGCGAACTCCAGCGCACCCATGCCGCGGGCACCGGTGTAACAGAGGCGCTCGACGGCGTTGAAGGAGGCGGGGCTGCGGCCCTGAGCGGCCAGCCAGGCGTCGATCAGGGCGTTGCCGAACCTGTCCGGCAGGGAGTCCGCGAGCAGCCCCGGCAGGCCGCGGAAGGTCTCCCGGGCCAGTTCCGGGAAGCGGTAGACGCGCCGCGACAGGGGCATGACAAGAGGGGCGACCTGTATCCCGCTGGCGGCAAAATCCGCGGCGTACTCGAAGGCCGCGACCGCCTCGCCATCGACCAGTGATACGGCGCCGATGGTCCTGCCCCAGAGGCGGACTTCCGCTAACGTGGTCATGTGTCATCTCCCCAGGACCAGGGCTCCAGGTCGTCACTGCGCCGGCGCTTCCCCGAGGCCCGCTGGCGGCGTTTGCCCTTGCGTTGCAACAGGTCCATGGGCCGCGGTCCCGCTGCCGGCACCAGCCCTTCCAGGCCCGGCATGGCGTCGAGGACGCGCAGCACCCGAACCAGGCTGGCGAGCTGGGAGGAGTGGCCCGCTTCCATGCGCTCGAGGGAGCGCTTGGCGATACCCGCCTGCTCGGCTACCGCGGCCTGGGTGAGCTGCAGCTCGACCCGGCGGGCGGCGAGGCGTTCGCCCAGCTCCGAGAGAATGGCGTCATCACTGAGTAACGACGTAATCTGCATAGTCGTGTCTTATTGCGATATATAGTTAATATTAGCCATAAATCGTAATAAATAGCGAATAAATATACTCAGCTAAATGCATATCAAGTCGTCATAAAAGACGATATATATATAATAAAGGCCTAATTCGTCAATAATGACGATTAGTGACCTAACCCCGGGTCCTGGCCCCGCGCTCGCGGCGGCCGGCAACGTCCCGCCCTATCCGGCGATAGCGGTGTCGCTGCTGGAAGGGGATACGCCGGAGCTCGCCGTCTGAGCGCAGCGCCTGCCCCCGACGGTGATTACTGCTCGCCGGGCGGCGGCTGCAGCATGAACTCGCGAATGGCGAAGAAGGGCGGTGATCCGGCGCTCACCAGCTTTTCGTTGAACTCCTTGTAGCTGAAACCATCACCCCGGAGTTCGCGGTATTCCGCGAGAATCTGTTCGATGGCGAGCTGCCCGGCAAAATAGCTGCTGAGTTGCACCGCCCCCGTCTGTGCGCGCTGGATCTTGCCGCGGGCTTCGCCCTCCTGCTGGTAGCCTCGCTCGAGCATGAGCGCTAACGCCTCCTCCTCGCTCCAGTCGCTGCGATTGAGGCGCAGGTCGATGATCGCGTTGATCACCGAGCGCAGCACGACCTTGCTGTCGGCCAACTGCTGGATCTGGTACCCGATGGGATTGCCCGGGTAGACGGTGAAGCCCTGCTCCACCAGTTGCGTGGTGATATAGCTCGCCCAGCCCTCGACCATGGCGCCGTTCCAGAACACCCTGGGTATTACCCGCTGCGCGCGATTGGAATATTCCAGCTGGACAAAGTGCCCCGGCACGCCCTCGTGAATGTACACCAGCGCCAGCATGGGGCGATTGTATTCCTTGAGGAAGTCGGGGGAGGTCCGCAGCAGGTCGAGATCCCAGAACCACACCGACTCGAGATCCGGCTCGAAGGGCGGGGCGGTGTAGATAAACGCCACCGCAGTGCCACTGAGCTGGGGCGGCACGGCTTCAATCCGCAATTTCGACGCCGGGGGCAGGTCCATCAGCTGGTGTTCGCGGACAAAGCCGACGATGCTGTCTGCCAGCGCGTAGCTGTCCTCGACCAGGGAGTCGACCGTCGGCCGGTCTTCGGCCATTTTGTCGAAGGCGTTCTTCACCACCTGCTGGTCGCCGAGCTCTGCCTGGGGCGCTATCGATCCAGCGGCAATTTCCGCTGCCAGGAATTCGTCGTGAATCGCGCGGGCGGTGGCGACAAGTTTCTTGCTCTCGCGGTCGAGTCGTGCCTCTGCCTGGGCGAGGAGGTCATCGGGCGACAGGGGATAGTCGAGCTGCAGGGCGTACTGCTCGTCGTAGACCGCTTTCCCGGTGCGCCATTCACCGTCGGCGCGCGGCAGGACGTCTTTCTCGAACCAGTCGGCGAACTCATGAATCGCCCGCCGGGCATTTTTGCAGTCAGCGCTTATACCCGCCTGTTGTTCGGAGGCGAGTTTCGACGCTGCAAGTTGCGCGGGCAGGACCTTGTCGAACAGCCCACCCTCGCGCTCAAAGCCCCTGAACTGTGCCAGTGCGGTGCTTTTATCCACGGCCGGCGGCTGGATCGACTGCTGCGTGAGGATGGCGCGGACCCCGGCCAGGTAGTTGGCGGTCCCAGCGCAGCGCCGGCCGAGGCTGAGCAGGCGCTGGTCCAGCGGCGCGTAATCCCGGCCCACCAGGCCGGACAGGCCGTAAGAGAGCGTCTGGCTCCAGGTGGAGGGGCTTTCCTGTAAGCGCAGTGTCTGCGCCCTGAAGAGATCCAGTTTGACCCTGTTGTTCAGGATGCGCAGGTCGATCTGGTCGCTGCGCCCGAGCGCGCTGGCGTCGATTTTCCCGAGCCGCCGGAGCAGGGTCTCGCGGGCCGCATCGAAGGCCCCCGCTGTCGCCACGGTCGGGTCTGGCAAGCGGTCGTCGTAGAAGGTCGGATCGCCGTCCTTCCCGTGCAAGCCGTAGGCGATGCCGTCGGTGGGCCACTGTTCGAGCTCCAGCTGGAGGTAGTACTCCCCGAGACGGTTGATATCGGCCTCGGCGTTGATGTTCTCGCGCCAGTCAGCCAGGAAGTTGCCGGCGTGGAGCGGGGCGGCTGCAAGTGCTGCGCAGGCGACGAGCAGCAGTCGGGTCAGTCTCATTGCAATCTCCTTTCAGGGCGCCAGACCTTGCTGCACAAGCGCTGTCGGCACAGCCGCGGTGTGCCCTGAGTCACAAAATTGCCCTGTCCGGGCGGGAAAGCGGGTTAATCCGTTGACTTGTCATGCACCGTTACTAGACTGGGAATCCGGAATTTTTATAAATCGAAACGGAATTCGGCGATGAAAAAACGGACAATCCAGCTGTTACCTCTCTTGCTTGCGTTCACCGGCCAGGCCAATGCCGCCACCGTGGTATGGGATGAAAGTGTCGATGGCGATCTGGAATTCGCGCCGAGTTTCTATCTTTCCGCCGGCGAGTACAGCATTAGCGGCAGCCTGTTCGCCGAGCAGACGAGCGAATTCTTCGTCAGTGGCGATTCCGATACCTTTTTTATCCACGCGGACCCGGGCACACGAATAGCGTCGGTTCAGTATAGTCTCACTGGCACCAATTCCGAATTGGTCGACCAACGGGCGGAATTGGTGCTCTACAACTACGCCACCAACGCTTCGTTCGGCAAGTTTATCGCCTTCCAGGGTGGCGCAAGCGGCGACGCGAGTGACGTCTGGCCGGCCGTGAGCCTGGTGGGGGAGTCGGTCTGGGACACCAAGCTGGATTGGGCGGGAGCAGTTCCACTGGGTGCCTACCAGACCGTGGACTACACCTATACCTTTACGCTCACAGCGGTTCCACTACCCGCTGCCGCCTGGCTGTTCGGCTCCGCGCTGCTGGGCCTGGGAGCCTGCAGGAAGCGCAAGACCGCCTGAGCAAGGCAAGTGAAGCCCGCCGAGAGCGGGCTTTTTTATTCCAGTGTCGCGCCCATGCGGAGGGCGCTAGCCGGACAGCAGCAGTTCCAGCCCGAGCACATGCTCGTCCTCGTCGCCCAACTCGCGTAGCGCCGCCGCCAGCTGCAGCAGATAGTCGCGGTTGCTGCCGCTGGGCCCGTGGGAGGCGGCGATGTGGCTGGCGATCTCGCCGATGGGCGCCTCGCCGAGAAAGGCGGGGTTGTCCGGGGCGGCAATGTAGAACACCCCCTCCACGAGTTCGCCCGGATTGCCACAGAGCATGCTGGTGGCGATGCGCTGGTAGCCGTTCTTCTCCCGGTGATCGAGGTGGGTGAATACGCGCGGTTCCACCAAGTAGGCCACGCCCCGGCAGATGCGCCCCGGCGCGGGGATCAGTGTCACCACCCGGCCGGGCTGTTCCGGTGTGCCGCGATGATCGTGGGAGCCCTGCCAGAAGCGCCGCTGCCAGCCGGTGATGCTGGCCACCTCCCGGCGCAGGAAGGGAAAGTCGACCTTGTAGATCAGCGAGCCGTAGCCGAACACCCAGGTGGGTTCGTGCGCTACTGCGCGCATGGCGGCTCCAGCAGCAGTGCGTCGCCGACGGCTATACGCCCGCTGGCCAGGATGCGGGCGCACAGGCCGCCGTGGCCGAGCATGGCCGCCACGCCGCCCGTGCCCAGGACCTCTTCCATGCGCGCGCAGGGGTGGCACAGGGCGGTGGCCTCGAACAGGGCCCCGCCGATCCTGAAACGCTGGTAGCGCAGGGCGCTGAGATTGACCCCGCGCACCACCAGGTTGCGCCGCAGCAGCTCGGGTGGGACATCCTCCCGGCGGGTAAAGTGGGCGATCTGGCCGATGTACTCCTCGGAGATCAGCGTCACCTGCCGCGCTGAGCCCGGCGTCTTGGCACAGCGGTGGTCACCCTCGAGCCCGAGACCCTCCAGCGCGTGCACCGCGTCCACCGCTACCATAGCCTGCCGGCGGCCGGGGCGCAGGCCGATCCAGCTCAGGGTGCCGGGCGCCAGGCCGGCGGCGTAACGACCGATCAGTTGCTGTCTTGCGCTCATGGAGTCCTCGGCAATGGAGCGGTGGTCCGGCGCGGGGGCCGCTGCAATCACCGCGGTGCTATGTTCGGCCAGGGCCGGTGTGGAGGGCAATGCCGATTGCGGACCACAAAAGGGTGCACAATGTCGCATTGCGGCTAAACTTCACCCCAGTATAATTGCCGCCCGCCCAATCCGGCACCACCCACCTGCAGGCCCCCGCCATGTCCCTCGAACCCAATGCGACCAGTTTCGCAGACCTAGCGCTACCCGAAACCCTGCAAAAGGGGCTGCGGGACGTCGGCTATGAGACTCCCTCCGCCATTCAGGCGCGTACCATCCCCGTGCTGCTGAGCGGCGTCGATCTCGTCGGCCAGGCCCAGACCGGTACCGGCAAGACCGCCGCCTTCGCCCTGCCGGCACTGGCGCGCATCGATATCGAGCAGACCGAGCCCCAGGTGCTGGTACTGGCGCCGACCCGGGAACTGGCCATCCAGGTCGCCGAGGCCTTCCAGAAGTACGCCCACTACATGCCCGGCTTCCGCATCCTGCCGGTTTACGGCGGTTCCGATTACCGCGGCCAGCTGCGCCAGTTGCAGCGCGGTGTGCACGTGATCGTCGGCACCCCCGGGCGGGTGATGGACCACATGCGCCGCGGTGCGCTGAAGCTGGACAACCTCAAGCTGCTGGTGCTGGACGAGGCCGACGAGATGCTGCGCATGGGCTTCATCGACGACGTCGAATGGGTGCTGACCCAGACCCCGCCGGAGCGCCAGATCGCCCTGTTCTCCGCCACCATGCCCGACGCCATCCGCCGTATCGCGCGCTCACACCTGCGTGAGCCCAGTGAAGTCACCATCGAGACGAAGACGGTGACCAACGAGTCCATCCGCCAGCGGGTGTGGATGATGGCCGGCGTACACAAGCTCGACGCCCTGACCCGCATCCTCGAGACCGAGGATACCGACGGCGTGATCATCTTCGTCCGCACTCGCCTGGCCACCACCGAGCTGGCCGACAAACTGGCGGCGCGCGGCTATGTGGCCGCCGCCCTCAACGGTGACGTGGCGCAGAAACAGCGCGAGAAGACCGTCGACCAGCTCAAGCGCGGCCAGCTGGATATCCTGGTGGCGACCGACGTCGCCGCCCGCGGCCTCGATGTCGAGCGTATCAGCCACGTGATCAACTACGACATCCCCTACGATGTGGAAGCCTACGTCCACCGCATCGGCCGTACCGGCCGGGCCGGGCGCAGCGGCGAGGCCATCCTTTTCGCCGCCAACCGCGAGCGGCGCCTGCTCAAGGCCATCGAGAAGGCCACCGGCAAGACCATCGAGCAAATGGAGCTGCCCACCACCGAGCAGGTGGCCGGCAAGCGCGCCGAGCGTTTCCGCGCGCGTATCACCGAGGTGCTGGCGAGCCGCGATGTCGCCGCCATGCGCGAGCAGGTCAGCCTCTACCAGCAGGAGCACGGCGTGCCGGTACTGGATATCGCCGCGGCCCTGGCCCTGCTGGTGCAGGGCGACAAGCCCGCCCCCGGCAAGGCGGACAAGGCCGAACGCGCGGAACGGCCCGAGCGGCCCGAGCGATTCGAGCGCCCGGAACGTAAAGGTGACAGGCCCGAGCGGAAAAAAGACTACGCGGGCGATGACAAACCGCCGCGCGAGAAGCGCAAGCCGAAAGAGGGCCGTGGCGCCCCCGATGTCGGTATGGAGCGCTTCCGTATCGAGGTCGGCCACGAGCACGGCGTCAAGCCGGGCAACATCGTCGGCGCGATTGCCAACGAAGCGGAAATCGACAGCCAGTACATCGGCCACATCGATATCTTTGACGATCACAGCACCGTCGACCTGCCCGAGGGCATGCCCAAGGAGATCTTCCAGCACCTGAAAGGGGTGTGGGTGAGCGGCCAGCGCCTGCAGATCAGCCGGCTCGGTGGCGAGCGGCCGCCTTTCAAGGGCAAAGGCAAGGGCAAGGGCGGCCCGCACAAGCCCGCACCGCGCAAGGCGAGCAAAGCCGGCAACTGATACCCGGGGCCGGGCCGGCAATGCCGGTCCCTGCATTTGCAATGCGCGCCCGGTTATTTACCATGCAACGCTGAATTCCGACCTCAAACCACAGCGGACGCCATTTCCCCGGGTGCCGCGCAAGTCATATTGGAGAGTAGCAGATGGTGCAATTCACCGCGGAGCAGGCAGTCGCAGCAGCCTCGATCACCCAACTGGTCAACCTCTGGGCCAGCGAACTCGACCTCAACGACGGCCTGTCGATAGCGCCGATGGTCGCCGCGAACTGCGAGTACACCGTGCGCGGCGAGCCGCGGCAGGGCCGCGAGGAAGTAGTGAAGTTCTACCAGCAGCGCATGGAGGAGATGCAGGCCGCACCCACCGGGCTGCCCTTCCAGCGCCACGTGATTTCCAACCTGTTGTTCCAGTTCAACGACGATGGCCGGGTCGACGCGAGTTTCCTGCTGACCTACTACGCCGCCTTCCGCAAGCCGCCGATCGAGGGCTTCGAGGGGCCGGTTGCCGTCGCCGACTGCAAGATGCAGTTCTGCCAGGAAGAGGGCGGCTGGAAGATCGCCCGCTTCACCAGCGTGCAGAATTTCTACCGGGCCATGGCCTGAATCACAGCGCGGCGACCTGCAGGAGCAGCCGCGCAGTCTCTTCCGGTTCGGTCAGCATCAGGTCGTGACCGGTATCCACCTCCCAGACCCGATCACCTTCCAGCGCGCGCCGGCGGGATTCCGCAGGCCGCACTTTCAGCCCCCAGGAGGCGTTGATATTGGTGAACGGGATCGCCTTCACGGCTGACTCGTTGTCCAGCAGCAGTTTCTGCTCGTTGCACTTCCAGGGGTGCGGCGTCAGGCGTTCCAGCACCCACTGCTGATCGGCCGGATCGCTGATTCCCATCAGTTCCACAATCTCCATGCTCGGCCACATGGCCAGCTCCACGCCGTCGACGATACGCGAGGTCTTGCGCGCGTAGTCCATCAGGTCGGGGGAGATGTCGCACAGGGATTCGCCGTGCTTCGGGTGGGCGGCGTCGAGGAACACCAGGTGGGCCACGCGATCACCGGCCCGGTCGGCCGCTCCGGTGATGACCATGCCGCCGTAACTGTGGCCCACCAGGATGGCGTCGCGGATGTCCTCGTAGTGCAGCGTCTGCACGATATCGGCGATGTGGGTCTCGAGGTCCGTGTCGGGACGGGCCAGGTGGGCGCGTTCACCGAGGCCGGTGAGGGTCGGTGTATAGACCTCGTGGCCGGCCTTTCGCAGCAGGCGCGCGACGCGCTGGTAGCACCAGCCGCCGTGGCCGCCGCCGTGAATGAGCAGATAGGTTGCCATGCGGGTTCTCCGGTCAGGTTCTTATTATGTCAGGCGGGCCAGTGTAAGTTTACGACTGATAACTTTGCAATCCACTGCCGGGTCTGGAGGTGCTCAACCTTCGATCAGCACCTTGCCCAGCAGGCCGAGCAGGAAGCCGGCCACCGCACCCAGCGGCGGTGCCCAGTGTTTCTTCAGCGTCGATTTCGGCGCGATATCCTGGAACACCATGTAGAGAATGCCGCCCGCCGCGAACAGGGAAATTCCGGAGACCAGTTCCGGGAAGTCGGCGAGGAGGAAGTAACCGGTGAGCCCCGCGGCCGGGCCGAGCAGGGCCATCAGGGCGAAGGCGCCGACCACCCGCGGCACCCGGTAGTGAGTCGAGGCGGTCAGTTCGCGGCAGGCGTTGAAGCCCTCCGGCAGGTTCTGCAGGCCGATGATACAGGCCAGCAGGATGCCGGATTCGCGCAGCACGACGAAGGTGGCGCCGAGTGCCATGGCCTCGGGGATGAAGTCCGAGACCATCGCCACCAGCTGGCTGGCCGGCGTGCCCCGGGCAGCCAGGTGGGCGTCGAGCAGCATGAAACAGATACCGCCACCCATGAAGCACAGGGCGATCCACAGGGGCGGCAGGTTGCGCGTGCCCTCGGGGACCAGCACCAGCGCGATCGCTGCCAGCAGCGCGCCGCCGCCGAAGGCGATGACGCTGTGGCGCACCTCGTTTTCCAGCCAGCGCGGGCGGATATGCTCCGCACCGGCTATGGCCGCGCCCACAGGCATGGCGATACCGGCCAGCAAGGTGAGCCCGGTGATGATTATCCAGTCGCTCAATTGACGCTCGCTGGCTCAGGCTTCCGGGGTGGCATTGCCGCGCGAATTACTCGCTTTTCTCCAGGCCGCGCTCGGCCCGCGCATCGTCGATGCCACCGGCGTTGATGACGTTGGTATAGCCGGCCTCCTCGAGTTGCGCCTTGGCGAGTCCCGCCCTGCGGCCGCTGCGGCAGTAAAGGTGAATCTCGGTGGTCTTGTCCGGGAAGGCTTCGCTGACCCCGGGCAGGATCTCCTCGTGGGGGATCAGCAGGTCTCCCTCGATGTGATCCTCGGCATACTCCTGCGCACTGCGGACGTCGATCCAGGTGACATCCGCCAGAGCGAAGGGGCAGAGCAGCATCGCGAGTATGAGTGTTGCAATCTTGCGCATGGCAGGCAGTTCCTCGGCTGGTTTTCCCTTTTTGTACCGCCCGCTGTGGCGACAGGCAAGCTAATCCTGCCAGGGCCGGCAGTTGCGCAGGGTCGCAGTCAGCTTGCTGCGCGGTGGCGGTCAGGTGGATTGCTCGAATTTCACCGGCTCGGGGGAGGTGTCGCGGATTACCACCGTGCCGGCAATCTTGTCGTGGAAGCCCTGCTTTCTGCGGTCGATGCCGACCCAGATAAAACCCAGGAGCAGGGGCAGTATGGAGGCGATATAGCCGACGTAGCGCAGCACGGACTGCCCCACGGAGGGCGGCAGCCCGGTTTTGCCATCGACGATTCTCAGCCTCAGCGCCATCTTGCCGGGGGTGCCGCAGAATCGGTGCCAGAACCAGATAGTGGCGACGAAGGGGAAGAAGTAGTTCAGGAAGGCGTCCCAGAAACCGAGGACTTTCGTTCCCCCCAGCCAGTACTCGGTACCGTAGATGAGGGTGAGGGGCACTGCCACGACGACGAGCAGGACCAGGGTGTCGATCAGGGTCGCGGCGAGGCGTATCCAGAAGCCCGCGTATTCACAGTTCTCCATGTTGCCTCCCGGGCTGCGCTTACTCGATGTAGAACTGCTGGTGGTATTTGCGCCAGGCGACGATGGGGCCATCGCCGTCACAGAGCAGTGGTTGCGGGCGGTATTTTTTGTTGTTCCACACCACCAGATCGACCGATTCAAATCCCGCCGACTCCTCGCCCTGGGCCTCGCCTATGGAGTGCTGGTAGAGGTGCTCGGCGATCTGGCGCTCTTTGGAGCCCTCCGGGTAATCCTTGAAGGTGAAGTTCATGCGCACCCGCGACAGCTCAGCAGTCAGCGGCAGGGGGGTGGAGAACATCAGCATCGATACGCCTTCCTTGTTGTGATGGATGATCTGCACGCCTGCGCCGTGGTGCACCCCGGTGATATAGCCGCTGGCGATATTGAAATGAAAATTGTGGCCTTGGTAGTGGGCTTCGACGGGTGGCACGATCGGCGCACCGTGGAGGAACTTGAGGTGGGCGACATCCACACCGTTTTCCCCCATTTCCTGCAGGCAGGTACCGATATCCCATTGCCCGCGGCGCACGGGAACATAACCGTCGGCTTCCAGTTCGGGCACTTCGGGAATAGCAAAGCCGGGCGGCTCGGCCTTGGGGTGATACCACACCCAGATCATGCCGTAGCGCTCCTGGGTCGGCAGCGCGCGCAGTACGGCTTTCTTCCTGCACAAGCCGGGCATCACCCTGGCGTAGGGGATGTCCTTGCACCAGCCCTCGTTGTCGAACTGCCAGTGGTGAAAGGGGCAGCGCAGGTTGTTGCCTACCACCTTCCCGCCGTGGCCCAGGTGGGCGCCCAGATGGGGGCAGTAGGGATCGGTCACGCCGACCGAATTGTCCTCGCCGCGAAACATCACCCACTCCTGGTCGAAGGCCTGTACGTTTTGTACATCACCTACGGCCAGGTTTTCGGACAGTTCGATCACATACCAGCCGTAGGGGATTGGAAACGGGCAGCGCTCGAGTTCGTGGGACGTCTGGATATGGTCAGTTGCAATGTTCTCGCTCATCGGTGTCTCTCCCTGTCTTATTGCTGTAATCAATGGGGTATTACAAGGCCTGGGCCCGCTTGGTATTTGCCGATCTACTGCGCTTTTGAAAATGCTGGACCAATGCATCCAGCAATAGATTCGTCACCGAATCCACGTCGACCTTGCCGTAGTCAAAGCCATCGCTGTTGGCCTCGCGCGCAGGCGCCGTCCTGGTCCTGGCTGCGTTGACTTCGAGGCTGGTGATGGCGCCGCCAATCGCAACCTGGCAAATCGCCTGATACAACTCGCTGGCCTGCGCGCGGCTGAGTTCATTCTCCCTGATGGAGCCGACAAACTCATCGTTAAGGCGGGAGCCGATCTCGTTGCCAAAGCCGCCTTCCATCAGTTGCCGGATAACCGCGGGCTGGGCAACCATCGAGTGCTCGAGGGCCAGCGCAAAACGCCGGGAGTACTCCGCCCAGCCGAGCCGGCCCCTGCGGGGCAGGCCCACGTTTCCCATCAACTCGAGCGCTACCAGCTGCATCAGTTCCTGCCGGCCGGACACGTATTTGTAGAGGGTGGCAACCCCCACCCCGAGTTCGTCGGCGACCGACTTCATGGTGACCCGGTCGGTGCCGACCGCCAGTGCTGCGGCGATAACGCGCTCGCGGTCGAGGATTCTCGGCCGGCCTACCGAGCGGTTCCCCGCCGCTTTTCTCACTGGTGAGTTCATCCCGGGGACATTAGCGAAGTAAATTCGGAAATACAATCGGATTTTATGTGCGCCGTGCATGCGGGCTGCTATGATGCGCAAAAATGCAGAGGTACCAGGGGAGTTAGCTAGCGATGGTGGGAATAAAAGTCACTGGTCGCGCCGGGGAGGAACGCCTGCTTGAAGCGAGCGATGGTGACGTCCTGATGGACGTGCTTCGCGACAACGATTTCGATGTCCCGGGCACCTGCGGCGGTATGGCCTCCTGCGGCACCTGCCATGTCTACGTCGATCCTGCGTGGTCGGGCAAGCTTGGTGAACAAGCCGAAGACGAACAGTACATGCTGGAGGCCCTGGCCGAAGTGGTCGAGGTGCGCGAGTGTTCCCGCCTGTCTTGCCAGGTCACCGTGACCGGGGCGATGGATGGCCTGGCGGTTGCGGTGGCCCCGGCGGTTTAGGTGTTGCCCCCCGGTGGCACACCGGGGCGAACACGCTTCGACTCTCTCCTGTGCCGCCATGATCGAGGCGGTGGCATGCGCCTGCTGCGATGGCGGATCCTGGCGTCAATAGCGCCCTGGGGCGGGCCCTCACCTAACTCCCGAACCAGTCCACTCCCGCTGCAACCAGCGCAGCAGGGAGCAGCGTCAGGCGGTCGCTGACGATGCACTCCAGTTCGACGCCCGGCGCCAGTTTTTCCACGAAGGCCGCCACCGCGGCGCCTTGCTTGCGCGAGTAGCCGAAGCGGAAAGCGGCGGTCAGCGGCACACCCGCCGGGGAATCGAATTGCACCAGGTAGTAGGCCACCTGTGCGCCTGTCACGCCGCTCCCCCGGGCGTGATTGCCGAGCAGTCTGCTTTCCACCAGCCGGGCCCGCACGCGGTCGCCGGCCTGCAGTCCCAAAGATTCCACAGGAGGCGTTCGCGCCGGATTGCGCCGGGACAGTTTTATCCGGCAGGCAATGTACTCCACAACCAGCAATACCATGTTGAGCGCCAGCAGTGCAGGTACAACCACGAGAAACTCGCCGACACTGTCCATCGGCGTGACCATCCGCGCCTGTATCAGCATATAGTCCCGGGCCAGTGCGTGTAGCACGGCGATACATCCGCCAAGGCTGAGATAGAAAAAAAGCGAAAAGGCCAGCGCGGGCGCAAGTCCGTAGTCCTCGGCGCGGATGAACTGTTGCGGGTCTTCACCATTGACCAGGTAGACTTCGCGACGGAAAAAAGCGTCGAGATGAGTAGGAAAGCTGAATTTCAATTCGCTGCCGGCGCTGGCGGGCAGGCTCAGGATGCGCCTCGCGGGGTCGTCCTCGCGGTAGTAGCGCCGATTGCGATTGAGCAACTCGTCGCCGGCGTAGACAAACGTGGCCGGCTTGCCGAGCGCGATGGCGAGCACTTTCTGCGCGATCGAGAGCATGAACACGAAGGCGCACAGCCAGAGCAGGGCGAAGGTGATGCACAACATTACGCCCTGGGGGTGCTCGTGCCAGGCCCAGGAAAGCAGGTCGAGCATGCCGCCGTTGGTCAGCGCCAGCGATTTCCTGTGAAAGATCCAGCCCAGCCAGCTGCTGCAGGCGACCAATAATACGGTGGAAATCAACCTGTACAATCGCCCACTCCTTTGTCCGTAACGCCGGATCCTTCAGCGCCTATTAGACCACTCGGTATGGCTCCTGGTCGAATCGTCTCATTCGTCGCTGGCGTCCTGGATGCTGACTGCCCGAGTCAGGATGTACCCAGACGCGAGGCTGTTATTTTTTTCCCCGCTGTAGGATATTGGTGACTGGCGGTGAAGCAGCCGCAGTGGTCCATGGGGTAGGGGAGCGGTACGTTGGGGATAAAGAAGCAACTGGTCGTGAAGAAGAGCACGATCCACGGCAAGGGTTTGTTCACCACCATCAAGGTCAAGCGCGGCACCCTGCTCGGTCGCTGCAAGAGCAAGCTGGTGAAGAAGCCCTCGGAACACACCTTGTGGTTGAACGACGGCAAGTTTGCCGAGGTTTCCTGCAAGCTGAAATACATCAATCACCACAAGTCGCCCAATGTCGCCTACTACGACGACCTGAGCGTGGTGGCCCTGCGGACTATCCAGCCCGGTGAGGAACTGACCCACGATTACGGGGACGAGTGGGCGTAGTTTTTCGCTGGCGGTGATGCCAGCCCGCACACTGTGTTGCGGCGGGCTGTTCCGGGTGAGCTCGCTGCTTCAGGAGAAACCGATCGGAAAGGTGAGCTTGCCTGCGCGCTCGTCCGCCTCGAGTGCGCCCTTGCGGCCGAACTTGACCTTCGTGTGGGAAATTTTCCAGCCCTCGGCGGTGCGCAGCAGCACCCGGTGGTACCAGCCCGCGTTCCACTCGTCGGTGCTGGTGGAGATAAACAGGTAGTTCTGCACGGTTTCCGCCCGGTCGCCGTCGAGCTCGATGCGCGTGGCCCCGCCGATGTGGATGCCATGCGGCGCCTTGCACAGCAGGTCCGCAACTTCGGTTTTTCCCTTCAGCGTCAGCTTGTAGACCTCGTAAACCGTATCCTCGGTGAACAGGTCCATCCACTCCTCGAACTCGTTCACCTCCATGCGCAGGCAGTATTCTTCGAGAACGGCGCGCACGTCGCGCTCGTCGGCCAGGGACTGCAATGATATTCCAGACATGATTACCCGTGTTGGTTATTGGTGGGCCGCTGATTGTAGCGCAAGGCGCGGCCCCGGGAGCAGTCTGGTTCGGGGCCGGAAGTCGGCTACACTGTCCCCGTTGTGCCCACTTTCCTGAAGAGAGCGCGCCCGAGTCCGGTCGCGCCCGACGCGGAGCATCGCCATGACGACACCCTGGCCCGACTACGGCGGTATCGATGGCCCGATAGTGATGATCGGTTTCGGCTCCATCGGCCGCGGCACCCTGCCGCTGATCGAGCGGCATTTCGATTTCGACAGCAGCCGCTTCATCGTCATCTCCCCCGACGACGCCGGTCGCGGCCTGCTCGACGAGCGCGGGATCCAGTTCCTGCAGATGGCGGTGACCCCGGACAACTACCGCGAACTGCTCACCCCGCTGCTCACTGCCGGCGCGGGGCAGGGCTTCTGCATCAACCTCTCGGTGGATGTCGGCTCGCTGGACATCATGAAACTGTGCCGCGAACTCGACGTGCTCTATATCGACACGGTGGTCGAGCCCTGGGCGGGATTCTACTTCGACGCGGATGCCGACCCCGCGGCGCGCACCAACTACGCCCTGCGCCAGACTGTGCGCGAGGAGAAGGCGCGCAATCCGGGCGGGACGACAGCGGTGTCCTGCTGTGGAGCAAATCCCGGCATGGTGTCCTGGTTCGTCAAGGCGGCGCTGCTGGATATTGCCGCGGCGACCGATGTCGCGGCGGGCGAGCCGGCGAGCCGCGAGGACTGGGCGCGGCTGATGCAGCGCCTGGGCGTCACCGGTGTGCACATCGCCGAACGCGACACCCAGCGCACCCGCGAGCAGCGGCCGCTGGGCGAGTTCTGGAATACCTGGTCGGTGGAGGGCTTTATCGCCGAGGGCCTGCAACCGGCGGAGCTCGGCTGGGGCAGCCACGAGAGGTGGCTGCCGGAAAATGCCCGTGGCTGGGACAGCGACGCGCGACCGGCAATCTACCTGCTGCAGCCCGGGGCCGAAACCCGGGTGCGCAGCTGGACGCCGACCGCCGGGCCCCAGTACGGCTTCCTGGTGACCCACAACGAATCGGTCTCGATTGCCGATTACTTCAGCCTGCGCGGAGCGGGCGGCGAATTGCTCTACCGCCCGACCTGCCACTACGCCTATCACCCGGCCGACGTGGCGGTGCTGAGCCTGCACGAGATGTTCGGCCGCGGCGGCCAGGCGCAGGCGGTTCACCACATTCTCGACGAGCACGAGATCGTCGATGGCATCGACGAACTGGGCGTATTGCTCTACGGCCACGCGAAAAATGCCTACTGGTACGGCTCGCAGCTGTCGATCAAGCAGACCCGCCGGCTCGCCCCCTACCAGAACGCCACCGGCCTGCAGGTTACCTCAGCCGTGCTGGCGGGGATGGTATGGGCGCTGGAAAACCCGCGGGCCGGCATCGTCGAGACCGACGAGATGGACCACCGGCGCTGCCTGCAGGTGCAGCGCCCCTACCTCGGCCCGGTGGTCGGGGTGTACACGGACTGGACACCCCTGAGCGGCCGCAACAGCTTTTTCCCGGAGGATATCGACGCCGACGACCCCTGGCAGTTCCGCAACGTGCTCGTGCGCTGAGCGCTGGTCAGTCGTCGATCACACAGTCGATGAAGTACTCGGTCTTGCCGTCCACTTCCTCGACGGTGAGGCCGTGGATGTCCGCGTCGAAGCCGGGGAAGCGGCCGTGCAGGTCGCGGGCGAAGCGCAGGTAGCGCACGATGGCGCTGTTGAAGCGCTCGCCGGGGATCAGCAGCGGGATGCCGGGCGGGTAGGGCGTCAGCAGGATGGCGGTTATGCGGCCCTCCAGTTCGTCGATCGGCACGCGCTCGACCTTGCCGTGCACCAGCGCGGTGTAGGCGTCGATCGGGCGCATCGCCGGGGCCAGGTCGGAGAGGTACATCTCGGTGGTCACCCGGGCGATGTCATTGGCCTTGTAGATCTCGTGCAGCCCCTGGCAGAGGTCGCGCAGGCCGACGGTCTCGTAGACCGGGTACTCGGCGACCAGGTCCGGCATGATCTTCCACAGCAGGTGGTTCTGGTCGTAGGCGTCCTTGAATTGCTGCAATTCGGTGACCATCGAGTTCCAGCGGCCCTTGGTGATGCCGATGGTGAACATGATGAAGAAGGAGTAGAGACCGGTCTTCTCCACGTAGATGCCGTGCTCGCCGAGGTAGTTGGTGACCACCGCGGCGGGGATGCCCATGTCGGCGAAATTGCCGTCGACGTCGAGGCCGGGATTGAGGATGGTCGCCTTGATCGGGTCGAGCATGTTGAAGCCCTCGGCGACATCACCGAAACCGTGCCAGCGCTCGTTGGCCTTCAGCGCCCAGTCGGCGGCCTCGCCGATGCCTTCCTCGGCCAGGTAGTCCGGGCCCCAGATCCTGAACCACCAGGCGTCGCTGCCGAACTCCTCGCCGGCGCGGCGCATGGCGCGGCGGAAATCCATCGACTCGAGGATGGATTCCTCCACCAGCGCGGTGCCGCCGGGGGGCTCCATCATGGCCGCGCTGACATCGCAGCTGGCGATGATGGAGTACTGCGGCGAGGTCGAGGTGTGCATCAGGTAGGCCTCGTCGAAGCGGCCCACGTCGAGCGCCCGGGTGTCGGAGTTCTGCACCAGGATCTGCGAGGCCTGGGAGAGGCCCGCCAGCAGCTTGTGGGTTGACTGGGTGGAGAACACCAGCGCGTCGCGGGAGCGCGCCCGGTCCTGGCCGATGGCGTGCATGCCGTGGTAGATGGGGTGGAAGTTGGCGTGCGGCAGCCAGGCCTCGTCGAAGTGCAGGGCATCTATCTCGGTGTCGAGGGCGTCCTTGATCATGTCGCAGTTGTAGACGATGCCGTCATAGGTGGACTGGGTCAGCGCCAGGATGCGCGGCCTGGCCGACTTGTCGTCGATGAAGGGGTTGGCGGCGATCTTGCGGCGAATGGTCTCGATGGAGAATTCCTTGCGCGGGATCGGCCCGATGATGCCGTAGTGGTTGCGGGTCGGCATGAGGAAGACCGGGATCGCCCCCGTCAGGGTGATCGAGTGCAGCACCGACTTGTGGCAGTTGCGGTCGACCACCACCACGTCGCCGGGGGCGACGATGGAGTTCCAGACGATCTTGTTCGAGGTCGAGGTGCCGTTGGTGACGAAGAACAGGTGGTCGGTGTTGAAGATGCGCGCCGCGTTGCGCTCGCTGGCCGCCACCGGGCCGGTGTGGTCGAGCAGCGAGCCGATCTCGTCGACCGAGTTGCAGATGTCCGCGCGCAGCATGTTCTCGCCGAAGAACTGGTGGAACATCTGCCCGGCGGGGGATTTCAGGAAGGCGACCCCGCCGGAGTGCCCCGGGCAGTGCCAGGAATAGGAGCCGTCCTGGGCGTACTTCACCAGCTCGCGGAAGAAGGGCGGCGCCACGCCCTTCAGGTAGTCCTTGGCCTCGCGGATGATGTAGCGGGCGACGAACTCCGGGGTGTCCTCGGACATGTGGATGAAACCGTGCAACTCGCGCAGGATGTCATTGGTCACGTGGCGCGAGGTGCGCGTTTCGCTGTAGAGGAAGAGCGGCACGTCGGCGTTCTTGAAGCGTACTTCCTGGACGAAGGTGCGCAGGCGGTGCAGTGCGGCCTCCTCGTCCTCGGGGGTGGAGAATTCCTCGTCGTCGATCGACAGGATGAAGGCGGAGGCGCGGGCGCTCTGCTGGGCCAGGCTGGCGGTATCGGCGGGGTTGGTGACCCCGAGCACTTCCATGCCGGCATTCTCGATGGCCTCGGCCAGGGCGCGAATGCCCAGGCCGCTGGAATTCTCCGAGCGGAAATCTTCATCGATGATGACAATGGGGAAGCGAAACTTCATCTGCGGGCGTCCTCTGTACAGTCTGGATCATGGTGCTGGAATTGCGCCCGGTCCGGCCCGGGCTGCGGTGGCTACAGTTTGGGTTACGGGGGCGCTTTACTCAACTCCCGGGCGCGTATTGACGCGGGCTTGTGCCCCGCTGTCAGGGAAATTTACGTGCCACGGCAGGTCACGCCGGTGATTGTGCCTAAGTGATTGATATTCAAGCGATGGAATAATACTTGCCTGTTTTGGCCGAGGGCGCTTCGGCAGCCCTCCGTCTCCCGTCAGCCACAAATGGAATTGAGGCAACAATGAAAAAAATACTCCCGATCCTGACGCTTGTTGTGACCTGTTTCTCCACTTCGGCGCTGGCGACACCGTTCGAAATCGGCATGTATGTCGAAACGACACTGAGCGGCAGTGGCTCCGGGGTTCTCACCGACTGGGATGTCGGTCTCTACGACCCGGAAACGGGGCTTGTGGATATCGACTTCATCTACGAAGGGGATGTGCTGCAGTACGGCCTGGGCAGCAACATAAGCCTCTTCGGAACCGCCGTGATCGACCTGCAGAACAAGACCGGCACCTACTCGCTCAACGCTTGCACCGAACACGAGGGCTTTGGGGGCGCGTGTTCCTTCCAGCCGGTGGGGTTTGATCTCGCCTACGACTCGATCGGCGACCTCGAGCATGTGGAAACCTGGGGAGGGGCGGATCGCTTCACCGCGGAATTCAACTATGCAGGCATCAACTACTCGCAGGTCTGGTATATCGCGAGCCTGGAGTTCGAGCCGCCAACTCCCGTCCCTGTTCCCGCCGCCGCCTGGCTGTTCGGCTCGGCGCTGCTTGGGCTGCTTGGCCTCAAATCGCGCAAATCCTGAACCTGCAAAGCCCGGGTGGAGGCTTCCACCCGGGGTTTTACAACAGCCCCTCGTGGTGGTAAACCTCCCGCAGCACCGTCACCGGCATGCAGCCTGACTGCAGGTAGATGCGGTGGAACTCGCGGTCCAGCTCCGCCGCGTCGAGCCCGCGGCGGTTGGCCGCGACAATCTCGTTCTTCAACTCCCACACCAGCCGGTTGCCGGTGAGATAGCTCAGCGGGTAGCCCTGCTCCTTCGAGTACCAGTTCAGCTCTGACTGGACCCGGCCATCGGTGAAACCGGTCGCGGCCTTGAGCAGTTTCGCCGCGTTGTCGAAGGGGTCCTCCGAGTCGAAGTCCAGATCCAGGCCGACATCGAGGAAGTGGCTGTCGCCGCTCATGAAATACAGGTCGATGCCGACCCGAGCCACCAGCCGCGAGATGTCGCGCTTGGTGACGAAGCGCACCTCGTCGAGGATGGCGTCTTCGACGTAGCCCTGGTCGAGCATGTAGTCCTCGAGCATGGTGGTCCAGCCCTCGGCGTGGTCGTTGGCGTTGAACAGGCGGCGGATCACGCTGTCCTGCAGCGAGGCGCAGGCGAACTGCAGGTGGTGGCCGGGGATGCCCTCGTGCACCATCATCATGGGGATGCCCAGGTGGGTGTGCTCGGCCAGTTCCTCCTCCTTCAGGGTCAGGTGGACCATGCTCTTGCGCACGCCCTCGCGCAGGGCCAGCGGCGGCCACATGGCGCCGGCGGGGATGACCGGCTCGAGAAAGCCCGGGGTCTGCATGATGACCATGTCCTGGGCCTCGGGTACCGGGAAGAGCTGGCGTTGCTGGTTCCAGCGGAAGATTTTCTCCTTCTCCCGGTTGTAGTGGTCGAGCACGGATTCCAGCCGGCCGCCTTCCAGTTGCACGGCGAAGCGCTGGTTGAGGAAGTCGTGCAGCTGTTCCAGCGAGGTGTCGGCAGGCAGTGCGTACCTGGCGACCAGCCGGTCGCGCAGCTGAGCCAGGGAGTTCTGCAGCCCGGCCATGTAGTCCGCCGCCATCTGCCGCAGCTGCTCCGGCGTCTTGCCCAGGCGCTTGAGTGCCAGCAGGGCTTCCATCTGCTCGCGGCCGATACTGAAGGCGTCGGTCGTCGGCAGTTCGGCCAGCCGGGCGCTGTAACTCTCGAGGGCGGCGACGGCGGTCTCGATGGCGGCGGCGAGGGCCTCGCTGTCGGCAAAGCCGGTTTCGCGGGCCCAGTTCAGCACGGTCTCGAACAGCTCCGGTATCTCGGCGGCCTGCTGCAGTTCGATGTCGCGCCAGCGGCGCACCGGCGTGGTGAGCACGTCCAGTTCGCCTTCCAGGTAGTCCGGCGCCATGCGCAGCCGGGCGAGGATGTCCTGCAGGCGGGCGGCGGGTTCGCGCTCGTCATTGACGAAGAGCTGGAAAATCCCTTCGCTGACGCCGTCGACCCCGGCGGGCTTCTGCCGGCGCAGCGGCTGGCCGTTGAGCTGCAGGCTATCGGTGAACTGCCACTGCTGCAGGTACAACCGGGTCAGCTCGAGGTCGAGGCGTTCGTAGAAGCTCTCCGCCCTGGATTCGTCGATGCTCTCGATAAGCTCGCCCACGCGCTGCAGTTCGGCTTCCCGCGCCGCCATGGACGGGTCGCCCAGGCGGTGCAGGTTCTCCGGCAGGCCCAGGCCGACACTGAGGTCGACGTTGTCGCCGACCAGTTGCAGCAGTTTGTCGGTAATTTCGCGATAGTGTTGGGAGGGCATGGTCTGTTCGCTCCGGCATCCGCCAGTAAATTCCAGCCGGCAGTTTACCCGAATCGCGAGCGTGTGGATGGCAAACTGTCCGCCGGGCCGGGCTCGCCCAGGCGCTCGATGCGGATAGTGCCGCCGCGCGGCCAGGCCGAGCAGGGGTGCGGCAGCAATCACGACCGGGCGAGCAAATCACGCGGCCTGCCCTGGCGAATTGGGTAAACTGGCCGCGAAGTTTCCCTGAAAGAAGATCATGCACGACGACTTGCGCCAGTGTTACTGGTTTGACACGCTCGCTGCCGGCATCCGCACCCGGCCAGCCCTGCAGCAGGACCTCGATGTGGACGTCGCCATCGCCGGCGCCGGCTACACGGGCCTGTGGACGGCCTACCACCTGAAGCAGCTCAGGCCGGAGCTGTCCATCGCCATGCTCGAGGCCGAACACGTGGGCTTCGGCGCCTCCGGCCGCAACGGCGGCTGGCTGATGGGGGAGATTGCCGGGCTGGACAGCTATCTCGCTCCCTGCGACCCGGACCTGCGCGCCCTCGGCTACAGCGAGGTGCACGGCATTCCCGCCCGGGCCGGGGCCGTGTTCGCGCGCGAGGGCATCGACTGCGACTTCGCCCACGGCGGGGCGATCTTCGCCGCCGCCCGCTACCCGGAGCAGCTGGACATGGCCCGCGCCCACCTCGACGGCCTGCGCGCCGCGGGCCATGGCGAGGAGGACTACCGCTGGCTGGACGCCGGGGAGTTGCAGCAGCGCGCCCGGGTCAGCGGCGGGCGCGGGGCGATCTACACACCGCATGTCGCCGCCATCCAGCCGGCGAAGCTGGTCGCCGGGCTGGCCGCGGTGGTCGAGGGGCTCGGCGTGCGGATCTGCGAGGCCAGCCGGGTGGTCGCCTCTGCCCCGGGCGAGCTCGCCACCGCGCAGGGTCGTGTTCGCGCGCCCGTGGTCATCTCCGCGCTGGAGGGCTACGGCGCAGACACCGACAGCGGCCGGCCCTACATCCTGCCCTTCCAGAGCGGCATGGTCGCGACTGAACCGCTGTCAGCCGCGCTCTGGGAGGAAATCGGCCTCGCGGGCCGCCCGGTGCTGTCGGACTATAGCCGGCTGGCCACCTATGTACAGCGCACCCGCGATGATCGCCTGGTGTTCGGCGCCCGCGGCAACTATCGCTTCGGCGGCCAACCCATCAGCCACTTTGCCGCGGATGATCCCGCCTTCGAGACCCGCCGCCGGCTGGCCCGAACATTTTTCCCGGTGCTCGAACAGGTGGACTTTACCCACGCCTGGGGCGGGACGCTGGGCATCGCCCGCCGCTTCGCCCCCCACGTGGTCTTCGACCCGGCGAGCGGGCAGGGCACCGCCGGCGGCTACACCGGGGAGGGGGTCGGCGCCGCCTTCCTCTTCGGCCAGACCCTCGCCGAACTGATCCTCGAACAGGACACGCTGTGCACCCGCCTGCCCTGGGTCTTTCGCGGCAGCGCAGCCAGCCGCCTGGCCCGCTGGGAGCCAGAGCCGCTGCGCTGGCTGGGCTTCAAGGCGGCCTGGAGCATTTACGGCTGGGAGGAGTCGGTGCTCGGCGGCGGCAGGGCGGGCAGCTGGCACAAGCGGCTGGCCAGCCTGGCGGCGCAGAGCGTCAACCGGCTACTGGCGCCGTGAGCCTGAAGTTGGGCTACGCTGTAGAGGCATAATTTCAACACAGCTGCGGCGCCGGGTGTGGTCGCCTGCTGGTTTAACTGACCAATGGAAGGTGTAACCATGCCGATTCCCTTCACCCGGGCCCCGCTGGCCACCCTTTGCTGCCTGCTTGCCGCCTGCCAGTTCAACAGCAGTACGCCCGCCGCCAGCAAGCCGGTCATTCCCTACGGGGAGTGGCCCACGCCGGTCTCCGCGGCCTCCACCGTAGCCGGCGGCAGGGGGCTGGTAAATCTCGACGCCGATGGCGGCTACCTCTACTGGGCGGAGAGCCGCCCCGAGGAAAAGGGCCGCACCACCCTCATGCGCTGGCGGCCCGGCGGCGAGCCGGAGGAAATCCTCCCGGCGGAATTCAACGCGCGCACCCGGGTGCAGGAGTACGGCGGGCGCTCCTTCCTGGCGGCCGGGGGCACGGTCTGGTTCAGCAATTTCGATGACCAGCGCCTCTACCGCATGGTGCCCGGCGAGGCGCCCGTCGCCATCACCCCCGAGGCCGACCTGCGCTACGGCGCCTGCGTGTACGACGGCCCGCGCAGCCGCCTTGTGTGCATCCGCGAGGATCACCGCGGTGAAGGGGAAGCCGCCAATACCCTGGTCGGCGTACCGCTCTCGGGTGTCCACGAGGGCGAGGTCCTGTTCGGTGATGCGGACTTCGTCTCCGCCGCCAGCCTGTCGCCCGACGGCCGCTCGATTGCCTTCGTTTCCTGGGATCACCCCAACCTGCCCTGGGATGCCACCACCCTGTGGGTCGGCCGCTTCGACGCCCAGGGTAACTTCAAGGCCCAGGCGCAGAACCCCGGCCGCGCCGAGTCGGTGATGGACCCGCAGTGGGATGCACAGAACACGCTCTACGCGATCAGCGATCGCTCCAACTGGTGGTCCCTGTACCGCGTCGAGGGGGAGCAGTTTACCGCGCTGCCCACTGGCCTGGAGACGGTCGAGATTGGCGAGCCCGCCTGGACCATCGGCAACCGCTACTACCAGCTGCTGGGCGATGGCCGGATTGCGGCGCTGGTGGTCATCGACGGCAGCCAGCAGGTGCAGCTCATCGATCCGGCGAAGGCCAGCTCACAGCCGCTGGACCTGGATACCGCCTACGTCGGCGACATGCTCGCGGCGGGCGAGACCCTCTACCTGATCCAGGGGCGGCAGACGGCGCCCACCGAGTTGCTTTCCGTCTCCCTGGCGGACGGCCAGACGGAGCAGATTCGCAAGGCGTCGGATACCAGCATCTCCCCGGAGTGGGTGCCGCGGGCAGTGCCGGTGAGTTATCCCACGGCGAGTGGTGCCACCGCCTACGGGATCTACTACCCGCCGACCAACCCGGATGTCCAGGCGCCCGGGGGAACCGCGCCCCCACTGCTGATCGAGGTGCACGGCGGGCCGACCTCATCCACGGTGCCCTCATTCTCCATGAGCAACGTGTACTGGACCAGCCGCGGCTTCGCCATCCTCGACATCAACTACCGCGGCAGCAGCGGCTACGGCACCAACTACCGTCGGGCGCTGTACGGGGAGTGGGGCGTGGTCGATGTCGAGGACGCCGTGTACGGCGCGCGCTGGGCCGCCGCACAGGGCCTGGCCGACCCGCAGCGGCTGATCATTCGCGGCGGCAGCGCCGGCGGATTTACCACGCTGGCGGCACACGCCTTCTACGACACCTTCAGTGCAGGGGCGAGCTACTTCGGCGTCAGCGACATGGAAGCCCTGGCCCTGGAGACGCACAAGTTCGAGTCGCGCTACCTCGACCAGCTGGTCGGGCCCTATCCCGCGCAGAAGCAGGTCTACGCAGAGCGTTCGCCGATCAATCACCTGGAGGGATTCCAGGCGCCACTGATCCTGCTGCAGGGGCTGGACGACAAGGTCGTGCCGCCGAACCAGTCCGAGCGTATCTACGCGGCGCTGAAGGCCCGCGGCGTCCCCACCGCCTACCTGGCCTTCGAGGGCGAGGGGCACGGCTTTCGCCGGGCGGAGAACCGTATTCGCGCACTGGAAGCTGAGTTATATTTCTACGGCAAGGTACTCGGCTTCGAACCCGCGGGTGAGTTGCCGGCAATCGACATCGACGGTTTGTGACCACCCTGCCAGGGGTTTGCAGGGCCGGGGATAGCCCACCTGTCCCCGCCCGGCACAGACTGCTGCGCAGTGGGTAAAAGCGGCAGGCATCCGCCGGGATACCGCCGAGAATAATAAGGAAACAGGGTATGAATACTGATATCGACGAACCGATCAAGGTGGTGGACTACGACCCGGAATGGCCGAAGCTGTTTCGCGAGGAGGCCAAGCGGATCAGCGCCGGCATTGCGGCCAAGGTGCGCCGTATCGAACATTTCGGCAGTACCTCGGTGCCCGGCATGGCGGGCAAACCGGTGGTCGACCTGCTGGTGGGGGTCGACGACATGGCCCAGGCGCACGCCGTTGCGCAACAGGTGGAGCGGCTCGGCTACCAGAACTTCGGCGAGGCGCTGCTGCCGGGCAGGGTTTACCTGAGGCAGCGCGGGGAAGTGAATTTCAACGTGGTGATCGTCGTCTACAAGGGCGAGCGCTGGTGTTACTTCACCCAGGTGCGTGATTTCCTGCGCTCCCACCCCGACGAGGTCAAGCGCTATTCGGAAGCCAAGCAGGCCGCGGTCAACGCGGGCGATGCAATGTTCCTGAGTTACTCCTACCACAAGGGGCCTTTCCTCAAGGACCTGGCCGAGCGCGCCAGCGCGTGGCAACCGGGCGAGCAGGCAGCGCCGCTGTGAAGGGCGGAGGCTGCCGGGGCCGGCGCTAAACGAATTGCCGGCGGTGTGGTCTGCCCGCGGCCGGAGTTTCGTTAAACTGTTCACTTACTTCCCGGCAAGCACGTGACCAATCCATGAGCAGCTACACGCATATCCATTTGGCAGTCGAAGATTCGATCGCCACCATCACGCTCAATCGCCCGGACACACTGAACGCGGTCAACCGCGCCATGATCCACGAGATCCTCGCTGCGCTGGACCAGGCTGATGGCGACGATGAGGTCCGCGCGGTGATCGTTACCGGGGCGGGGCGCGCCTTTTGCGCGGGCGCCGACCTGTCGCGCGGTGCGGAGAGTTTCACCGCCCCCGACGCAGCTGACCTGCTGCGCCCGGACGGCAGCTTCGATTACGGGGCCGAGGCCGCCCGGGACGACGGCGGCAGGATTTCCCTGCGTCTCTATCGCATGCTCAAGCCGGTCATCGGCGCCATCAACGGGGCCGCGGCCGGGCTCGGCGCAACCATGACCCTGGCCATGGACCTGCGCCTCGCCAGCACCGGGGCCCGCTACGGCTTCGTGTTCTGCCGCCGGGGCATGGTGCCCGAGGGCTGTTCCTCCTTCTTCCTGCCGCGGCTGGTGGGCATTTCCCGGGCGCTGGAGTGGAGCATGAGCGGGCGGATGGTCGAGGCTGGCGAACTTCTCTCGTCCGGCCTGGTCACCTCCCTGCATGAACCGGAGGAACTGTTGCCGGCGGCCCGGGCGCTGGCGCAGCAGTTGATCGCCAACAGCGCCCCGGTGTCTGTCGCGCTGACGCGGCAGGCAATGTGGCAGGGCCTGTCGATGACACACCCCATCGAGGCGCACCGGATAGAAAGCCGGGGCATGCTGGCCCGCGGGCGCAGCGCGGACATGGTCGAAGGGGTGAAGTCTTTTCTGGAAAAGCGCCCGCCGGATTTCCCGGAGCGGGTGTCCACCGGGATGCCGGACTATTATCCCTGGTGGCAGGAGCCTGATTTCAGTTAAGCGAGGTGCGGGAGGACTGCATGCACAGGAGCAAACTGGCCGGTTTCATCATCGATTGCAACACGACGGATCTGCGCCGCGCCGCTGACTTCTGGAGCCAGGCGCTGGGCATGCAATCTCGAGCCCTGCCCGGTGAGGAGGGCGACAACTACGTGCGGCTCCTCGATCCCCATGACGCGCTGCACATCGAGGTGCAGAAGGTCGACCACGCTAGCCGGGTTCACCTCGATATCGAAACCGATGACGTGGAAGCCGAAGTCCGGCGCCTCGAAGCCCTGGGCGCGAGGAAAGTGGCCAGGGTAAGCAGCTGGTGGGTGATGCAGGCGCCGACCGGGCAGCGGTTTTGCGTGGTGAAAAACGCCTCGGCAAAGTTCGCCGAGAATGCCAACGAATGGCGGTAGGAGGCCGACGCCACCTTCCGGGCAGCGACCGGGCGCTGCGGTACGCCAACGGCGACTCCTCTTCTTAGTAGCAGAACAATCTAAAAAGCGTAGTTGATATTTCTATACGGTTTTTTGCATTTCTCCCCCTGAGCTAAGTTGTATATGGCGGGCGCCGACTTGGCTGCGCAGAGGGCGAAACAACAAGGCCGCATTCTCGCAGCGTCGAATGTTTTCCACCGCACCCGCTTCTCCAGGTACGCACACAGCACAGTCCCGCACAACAATTCCGAGGTGAAACATGAACGCACCCGTCCGAGCTCTAATCCTGGCAGCGCTTGCTGCGCTCCTGCCCGCTGGCGCCAATGCAGTCACCTGGGGGGAGCCCGCCAACGGCGCCCATCCCAACGTCGGCACCTTGCTCTTCGTCGATGGAACAGGCATCGGTTTCTTCAGCTGTACCGGTACCCTGATATCGCCCACGGTAATGCTCACCGCGGGCCATTGTGTCGAAACCGAGGGGCTGCCCAACCTGCTGACCTACGTTCGCTTCGACGATGACGCGATCGGTGACATCGGCGATTACCCCGACCTGCAGGCCTGGTTCGACGCCAAGTGGATCCTGGCAGCGACCGTTGAGGCCCACCCGGAATGGGATGACTACGCCACCTTCCCGATTACCTACGACATCGGCGTGGTCGTGCTGACCACCCCGGTCTATCCCCCGGGGGGATTTGCCGAGGTCCCCGGGGTTGGATTTCTCGCCGGCCTGAAGGGCAGGGACAAACAGTGGTTCACCACTGTGGGTTACGGCCTGCAGGCCTTTCTTGCCGGCCCGGTACAACTGGATGAGCCCCCGGTGCCGGCGCCGGTGTTCTACGCCGACGACTACGTCAAGCAGCAGGGCAGCGTGAAGCTGATCGAGCTGAACAGCCAGTTCAGCGGCTACGGCCTGGCCTCGGCGAGATTCTCCAACAACCCGGGCAAGGGCGGTGGCAGCTGCTACGGCGACAGCGGTGGCCCGACCTTCTTCAAGGACAGCAACCTGCTGGTCGCGGTCACCTCCTTCGGCATAGCCAAGAACGGCTACTGCGTGGGGAATGACTTCAATTACCGCACTGACACCCAGGTAGCGGCGGATTTCATCCAGGAGATGTTGTTGAAATATTCCCCCTGAGCGTGCGGGTGGCGGCCCGCCAGTTGGCTGCCGGTGCATCGACCGCCGCGATGGCGGGCGATTGTACCTGCAGCCAGCTGGGTCAGGCTGGTCCCGGCTGCCATCTGGGCAATTGCGGGAACTCTGCTAAGCTTTTCTCCATACCTTCCAGATAACAAAGGGGGAGATCACATGGGGCCTGTTAACGTGTTTTTCACTGCCGCGGCGCTGGTGCTCGCCGTGGCCTACTCTCCGGCAAGCCTGGCCGCGCAGAAAGGTCCGGAAGCTGCAACAAAAGGTTTGTCCCGGGCCGAGCGCGAGGCCGAGATGAGCGCGCTCAACGCAGGTCTTGCCGCCGCTTCGCGCAAGACGGAAAGGTTTGCGCTCAAGCTGACTGACGCCGAACTGGATACACTGAGGCACCCCGGCAAGGATCTCAGCGGTCGCTACCGCTTCGGTGTGTATCGCAGTGTGGGGAAGGCGGTTTCCACCCCGAATAGCGACCTGCTCATCCACGTGCCCGGCGCGCCGGCCATTCGCCTGGAACTGACTCATGTGCAGGGCAGCGTCGTGGTGTTCAACGAGAGCGGGCAGGCCCGCGAGTACAGCGAGGATGGTTACACGCACAGCTTTGTTGGCGACGAGCTCAGGGTTCGCGGATCGGCCCGTGTCGCCGGTGTCGGCGCGCTGAACCTCGGCGGCAACCTGTGCGACTTCAATGCGGGCTGCGTCGAGAACGCGGAGTGCACCACATTGCCGCCCAATATCCAGGCTGCGCGCAATGCCTATGCCAGCCTGATCTACCGCTCCGGTGCCTATTTCTACGCCTGCAGTGGTGCTCTCGTTGCCGACAGCGACCCCGCGTCGGAGATTCCCTACCTGCTGACCGCCAATCACTGTATCAGCAAGGGCCAGGAAGCCAGCTCCCTGGAGACGTTTTTCGACTACACTCTGTCAGCCTGCGACGGCACCAGCACTTGCGGGCTTTCCCTCGCAAATTCCCATACGAGCGGCTCCACGATACTCGCGACCAACCGCACGGGTGATTACACCCTGCTGCGCCTCGCCGAAAACCCGCCTGAGGATTCCGTCTACCTGGGGTGGAACGACCAGGCCGTTGCCAACAGCAACGGAACCAGCCTGTACCGGATCAGCCACCCCGGGGCGGCCCCCCAGGCCTACTCGGAACACGTGGTGGACACCACTGCGACGACCTGCAGGTCCTGGCCGCGCGGCGCCTGGATCTACAGCCGGGATACCTTCGGCGCCACCGAGGGCGGCAGCAGTGGCTCGCCGGTCCTCAACGCGAACGCCGAGATCGTGGGGCAGTTGAGCGGCGCCTGTGGCTTCAACGTCAACGATTCCTGCGATGCGCTCAGCAATGCCACTGTCGATGGAGCCTTCGCCAGGTACTACCCGGAAATTTCGCAATACCTCGGGGCAGGGGACGGTGGCACGGGCGAGCCGGAACAGTGTACTGACGGGGTGGACAACGATCTCGACGGCCACGTGGACTGCGCCGATCCCGATTGCGACGGGGATGCAGCATGCCCCGGTACCGGCGGCACATGCACTGACAGCGACGGCGACGGCTGGTGTGTCGAGAACGGGGACTGCGACGATTCGGATCCCGCCATCAATCCCGGCGCAAGGGACCGGGGCGGCCCTCGCTGGAGTGACGGTGTAGACGACGATTGCGACGGCATCATCGACGGCTGATACCGCCTCGATCCGTCGCTGTCACGGGCCACCGCCTGGAGGTGACCCGTGGCGCCCGCACTGCAGGCCAGTGCGAAAAACAGGCCGATCGTATCCGAGGCGGTGGCATGCAAAATCTGGCTGAACTCGATCTTCCTCACCTGCCGATGGAGTCAGCCGCGTTTGCAGCCGATCCCTTCCCGTTTTTCAGCGCCGCGCGTGAACGGCACCCCTGGCTGGCACATTCGGATTTCGGCCTGGTGGTCACGGAACACGCCGCAATGAAGGACCTCATGCGCCTGGATGCCAGCCTGCGCACCGCCAACGACGCCGTGGTCGCCATCATGGGGGCCAAGGATACCTTCACCGGCCGCTATTTCGAGCGCAACATCTTCAGCCAGCAGGGCGACGCGCACCGCCGCCTGCGCGATGCGCTGGCACCGATCTTCACCCCGCGTCACGCCAACGAAGTGCGCCAGTTGATGGGCGAGGAAATCGATCGCCTGCTCGATGCCTGGGTGCCCCTGGGGCAGTTCGAGTTCCAGGAATTCGCCTCCTATTACCCGATCTCGGTGCTCAGCCGGATGATCGGCGGGCCGGTCGAGGCGATCCCGCGTTTGCGCTCATCGCTGGAGAGTTCCAGCCTGTTGTTTTCGCTGGACCGCAGCAAGCTGCCCGAGATCGAGGCGGCACTCCTGGTGCTCGAGGAATTTACCCAGGTGCTGCTGGTACAGCGCCGGGCGCAGCCCGCCCATGCGGGGAGCGCCGACCTCCTCGACATGCTGATCGCCAGTGGCAGCGAGGGCCTGCTCAGTGACCGCGAGATCGTCGACCTGCTGATCTTCCTCTACAGCGCCGGCTACGACACCTCGAAGAATGTGCTGACCCTCATCATGCTCCAGATGATCCAGCGTCCGGACCTCTACCGGCGCTGTGCCGGTGACGCGGAGTTCTGCCGCAAGGTGGTGGAGGAGATGCTCCGCTTCTGCGGCGTCTCCACCTCCACCCGGGTGACCACCGAAGATCTCGAATTCAGGGATATCCTGCTGCCCGCCGGTACGATGCTGTTCTTCCCGGTCAGCGTTGCCGGCCGCGACCCGGGCAGCTTCCGCGATCCCGACAGCTTCGACCCGGAGCGGCCGGTGGATCCGGAGCAGCGGCATATCGGCTTCGGCCGCGGTACGCATATCTGCCTCGGCCAGCACCTCGCCCGGGTGCAGTTGCAGGAAGGCCTGCAGCGCATAGCCCGGCGTATCCGCGCGCCGCAACTCGCCGGCGAGCTCGAGTGGCGGCCTTTTCCCGGTATCTGGGGCCTGAAGAAACTGCCCATCAGCTTCACTCCTGGTTGATGCTTGCGATGAAGATGGAACCTGACTACCGGAGGTACCCAATCGATGTCTGAACTCCGCGAGGAACTCGCCACGGCACTGCCTGGCATGTGGTGGCTCGAGTCGCGTATCGATGTCGCTGCCGACGGCACGCGGCGGGAGGAGCCGGGCCTGGGTTCCGACCCGCTGGGCGTCCTGGTCTATGCAAAGGGCAGGTTTGCCGCCCAGTTCATGAAGCGCGATCGCTCCAGCCCTGCCAGCGCCGGGGCCCTGCGGCCGGGCGAGAACAACACCGCCGCAATCGGGGGCTACGACGCATACTTCGGGACCTACGAGGTCGATGGGAAGACCGGCGAGGTCATACACAGGCTGCAGGCTGCGCTGGCCCCGGAGAATGTGGGCATTGCAGTCTCGCGCAAGCTCAGGGTCGCCGGGGACCAGCTCACCATCACACTGGCGACGACGACCGCCGACCGGGAGCCAGTCACCCGGACCCTGACCTGGACGCGGGTCGGCTGAGGCTCGCGCTGCGGGCGGCCGCAGTTTCGGTACTGGCGAGAGCGCTGCCCCCCGTCGAGTTACGCTACACTGTTGGCGAAAATCTCAATGGGCCAGGCCACGTCCGCTGGCGGCCATTGTTCCGGTGCAGACACAATAACGAGGCAACCCGGATGGCAGACCTGCAAAAATACGGCCCCTGGGCACTGGTGATCGGCGGCTCCGAGGGCGTGGGCGAGGAATTTGCCCGCCTGCTGGCGGCGGATGGTTTCAAGCTGGTGCTGGTCGCGCGCAAGTCCGCGCCGCTGGAAAAGCTGGCCAGCGAGTTGCGCGGGCAGGGCAGCGAGGTCCGCATCCTCTCGGCGGACATGAGCCAGCCCGATGTGCTCTCGCAGGTGCGCGCCGTCACCGATGATATCGAGATCGGCCTGCTGGTCTACAACGCCGGGGCAAACAGCACCCGCGGCCGTTTCGTTGAACTCCCGGAGGAGGTCACCCAGTCGGTGATCGCCGTCAATGTGCTCGGCCAGGCAAACTTCGCCCGCCACTACGGCGCCCTGATGGCAGCGCGGGGGCGCGGCGGCATCATCCTCGGCGGCTCCCTCAGCAGTTACCTCGGCTCCCCCACGCTCGCCGCCTATACCGCTTCGAAGGCCTTCAGCCGGATTTTCTCCGAATCCCTGTGGGCCGAGATGGCGCCGCTGGGCGTCGATGTGCTGCACCTGAATATCGGCTTTACCGCCACGCCGGCAATGGACCGGCTCGGCATGCCGGTGGAACTGGCGGAACCGCCGGCGACGGTGGCGCGCGAGGGCCTGGAAAATATCGCCAAGGGCCCGGTGTGGATTGTCAGCACGCCGGGTAACCTGGAACGCGCCCGGCTCATCAGCGCGGTGGACGATCGCGCCGGGATAGTGCGCAGTCACGCCATCGCGCCGCGCGAGCAGACCGCTGCAGCGGCACGCGCGCATCGCGAACTGGCGGGGGACGCCGCGCCGTGACAGTGCGGCATAACCTGGTCACCTGGCCGGCGAGACTGGCGCCCGGCGGCGCAGTCGCGCAGGACAGTCCTGTAACTTCATTCGACTTTCACGACAAGGGCGGGCCCAGCCATGGATAACGAGCACAGGCACGAGCAACTGGCAGAGGCGGTGGCGGGTGCGAAAGCCGGCGTGGCGGATCGGCTCGGCGCTGTCTGGGGCTTCCTGCTCCTGCGCGGTTGCCTGGCGCTGCTGCTGGGCGTGTTCGCGCTCTTCTGGCCGGAGCAGAACCTGCGCATGCTGCTGTTGGCCGTCGGCGTCTACTGCCTCGCGGACGGCGTGATCACGCTGGCCGGCGCGCTGCGCCACTCGACGCTCAGCGACCAGTTTGCCCAGGCCATCCTCGTGTTGGCGATTGGAGCGGTGCTGGTATTCTGGCCCGGCGCCACCCTGCGTACCCTGCTGATGACCCTCGGCGCCGCGCTGTTCTTCGTCGGCCTCGGCCAGATCACCACCGCGCGCGGGCTGCCCGCTGATGACCCGGCCAGGGAAACGTCCCGCCGTGTCGGGCTGGGCGCGGCTGCCGTCGGATTTGTGCTGGCCTTCTGGCCGGGCAGCGGCATCGCGGTCATCTCCTGGGTAATCGGTATCGCTGCGCTGATTATTGCCGCGCTGCTGATCTTCCTCGGGCTGCGCTTCAGGCGCTTGCAGCAACGGGTCACCTGATCGCCGGATTTCCCGGGAGCTCAGGCCAGCAGCTTGATAAACAGGTTGATGACACCGGCGTTGAGCAGGTCGATGAAAAAGGCGCCGACCAGCGGGATCACGATCAGCGCCTTCGGCGAAGGGCCGAAGTGGCCGGTCACCGCCTCCACGTTGGCGATGGCCACCGGGGTGGCGCCCAGCCCCAGCCCGGTAAAGCCGGCGGCGATGACCGCGGCGTCGTAGTCCGAACCCATCACCCTGAACACCACGTAGGTCGCGAACAGCGTCATCGCGACAATCTGCAGGGCCAGCAGTGCGGTCACGGCGAGCAGCATCGAGGACAGGTGCCACAACTGCATCGTCATCATGCTCATGACCAGGAAAATATGCAGGCTGACGCCGCCGAAGGCCTTCAGCAGTTCCTCGTCGGCGGGGCGCTGCGCGAGGTCGAGGAGGTTGGTCAGCACGATGCCGACGAACATGGAGGTCAGGAAGCCCGGCAGGCTTAGCCCGGTATCGGCTAGCAGGCGGTTGACCACGTCGCCCAGGCTGACACAGACCGCCAGCACCAGCAGGCAGCGCAGCACCGGGTAGAGCGGGTAGTCGGCGAATATGGCGGGGATTCTCACCGGCCGGCTCGCATTGCCCGTCGCTGCCGCCGCAACGCCCCCGGGAGTCTCCAGCTGCTTGCGGGCGATCAGGAAGCGCGCCATCGGCCCGCCCAGCAGGCCGCCGCTGACCAGCCCGAAGGTGGCGAAGATCATGCCCACCTCACCGGCATAGTTCAGCCCCGCCGCCTGTGCCTCCACCGCCCAAGCGGCCGCCGTGCCGTGCCCGCCCGCCAGCGAGACGCTGCCCGCCATGAGGCCGTAGCCGAAGGGCGCGCCGGCCAGCAGGGCGAAGCCGACGCCGATGATGTTCTGCATCACCAGGAAGACCGCGGCGACCAGTACCAGGATTGCCAGGGCCTTGCCGCCGCGCGCGAGCTGGGACAGGCGTGACGAGAGGCCGACGGAACTGAAGAAGACCAGTAGCAGCAGGTCCCTGAGGCGCATGTCGAAGTCGATTTCGACCTGCGCGAAGAGGAAGAGCAGGGCGGTGAGCAGGCTGAAGGCGAGGCCCCCGGTCACGGCGGGCGGGATGTAGTTGCGCTTCAGGACCTGCAGGCGGCCGTTCAGGTACATGCCGACGAACAGGACCAGGATGCTGACCAGGAGCATGTCCATGGGTTTGACCTGCCAGACAGTTACCCCCGGGTCGACCATGCTCGCTCCAAACTGTTATCCCTGTTGCCAGTGACTGTAATTAAGCCAGCGCAATATGGCAAAGCAAGCTGCATTGACCAGGCCGGTACACAGGCGCGGCCACGTTTTACATAGGCCGAACTGTCGCCGAAAATAGCAGCGGCCCGATCCGTGGCCCGCGGCTGCTATGCGGGCAGGAAAAATATAAAAAGGAGACCCGCATGGAAGATATGCAGAGATATGCCCCCGGGGCAGCAGTGGCAGGTGGCATGGCGCCTGTGAGCGAGAGCTTCGGCCAGCTGCTGTCACTGGGCACCGCGCAATGAGCGCGCGCGACGAAAAGCCGCCGCAGTGGTTCAGCAATGCCATCGCTGCACCCCGGGAAAGCCGGGTCGTGGCAGTCGATGGCTGCGACATCCACTACCTGCGCTGGGGCGACGCCGCGCGCCCGGGGCTGGTGTTCGTGCCGCCGGGCGGCGGTCATGCGCACTGGTTCGCCCATGTGGCGCCGCTGTTCGCCGACCAGTTCAACGTGGTGGCGATGGACCCCTCGGGCTGCGGCGATTCCGGCCGGCGCGAGAGCTACAGCCAGGCCGCGATCGACGCGGAAATTCTTGCCGTGTGTGCGGACGCCGGCATGTTCAGCATCGCCGCACGGCCCACACTGGTGGGGCACAGCGCCGGCGCGCAGCTGGCGGTGCGCACTGCGCAGGCCCACGGCGAGCGCCTGCTGGGCGTGGTTACCCTCGACGGGCTGCGCTACGCCGAGCTGGAAAAAGACCATGCGGTGAAAATACTGAAGGACCGAAAGCCGGTTGCCAGCCCGAGGCCGCCGCGCGTGTACCCGGAGCTGGACGAGGCGCTGGCCCGTTTCCGGCTGAGCCCCGCGCCGCTGCGCCCGACGGAAAATTCCTTCATCGTCGATATGATCGCGGCGAACTCATTCAGGCAGGTCGAGGGCGGCTGGTCTTCGAAGCACGATCCCGCGCAGATTGCCGTTATCGACCTGGCCATGGAGCTGAAGGACGCGCTCGGCAGGCTGCCCTGCCATGGCGCGGCAGTCTACGCGGAACACACCCACCTGGCCGAGGCCGACGTGGCTGACAGGATGGCTGAACTGAACGGGCCGCGGGTGCCGGTGTTCATCGTCCCCGACACCAGCCACTACCTGCAGATCGACCAGCCCTTTGCTTTCGTGACCGCGATCAAAGGGGTCGTGCTGGGCTGGCTCGGCGAGGAGCTGGCGCGTTTCTGATCCCCGGGGTGACCGGGCAAGGCCAGCCGGGCAGCAATGCGGGAAAGGGCTGCGTCACTGGAGCGAATGAACCATTTCACAGGAGGACCCATGACTGTTGATGAACTGCTCGCACGCGAGGAAATCAGGCAACTGATGGCGCTTTACAATACGTCGGGGGACAGTTTGCGGACCGGGGAGTTTGGCAGTGTCTTCACCGAAGATGCCGAGCTGGTCACCGATGCGTTTGCGTTCGAGGGCCGGGCGGCCATCATGGACGGGCTGTTCCGTCGCGTTTCCGCTGGTCAGGAAACCAGTCGCAGGCCCCGTTTCGTGCGCCACAACCTGACCACGTCCAGCGTGAAATTTACCAGTGCCAGCGCTGCACAGGGGCGAACCTATTTCCAGGTAAACACCGATATCGGACTGGATCACTGCGGTGTGTACATGGATGAGTTCCGCAAGACCGACAGCGGCTGGAAGATATCCCGCCGGGTCGTGAAGACAGAGTACTTCGCGGACGACAGCTTTTTCGGCAGGTAATCCTGCGCCTGGGGCCTGTGGGCGCCAGGGCCTTCCATCAGCAGGTCTCAGCCCGGCGGGGCTGTGCCTGCCCCCGCGCTGGCGAGCTCCGCGGCCTGCAGGAAGCCGGCACAGCTCGCCGCGCTGTTTGCATCCGTCTCCCCGGCGCCGCAGTGCGCCGCCATGTCCGCCCGCAGTGCGGCGATGACCTCGGCGCGGCCAGGCTCGCCCTCCGACCAGGCCAGCAGTTTCTCGCTCATGCGCTCGAGGCTCCTGGCGAAGATTTCCAGGGCGTCGGGCTGGGCGAGCACTTCCTCCAGCCACTGCGTTGCTGTCTGCTCGATCTCCGCGACCTGGTCGGGCGTGAGCTCCAGCAGTTTGCGCAGGTAACTACCGCCCCACCTGGCCCGGTCGAAGGGTTGGGAGGTGGCGTCCCAGGCCTTGCGGAACCAGTCCAGGGCCGCGGCTTCGTTCTCTGCGTCGAGCTCGATATGGCCCATGGTGGCCATGAAGTAGTAGGGCGTTTTCGACTCGGCGATGCCGCGTGCGAGGGTGGTGCGGGTTTCCTCCTGCAGCCCGGCCTGGTAGTAGGCCCACGACAGGCTGTTGACCCCGGCGTGTATCTCGTAGGGAGAAAGCTCTGCCAGCATCTGTTCCGCGGAGTCGCGCAACCATTGCGCCTGCTCCGGGGGCAGCGTGGCGCCCTCCTCGAGCAGGGCGGCGGCGACCTCGCTCCAGCCGGACAGGACCGCGGCGCGACGCAGGATGTTCAGCGATTCGTCGTCGACAGCGGCGCCGAGGTGCTGCAACAGGCTTGCCTGCAACGGTGCCTGCTCTTCGCCGGCTGCCATGACCTTGACCACATCCGCCCCGAGGCCCGACAGGCTGACGATATGCGCGCGACGCAGTGCGGGGTCTTCGAGGATGGCGCTGAAACCGCCCAGGTGCGCGGCTCGCATGGCCGCATCCCGCTCTTCCTCGCCGGCATTCAACCAGGCCCGCGTGGCCGACAGGCGCAGCCCGCTGCAGGCGAGGCTTAGCTGCGGCGGACAGTCAGCCGCCAGTTGCGCCAGCACCACCTCCGCCTTCTGTTCCCCGAGAATGTCATCCGGCGCGGGCCACCAGTCATAGCTGCCGAGCAGGCGCCAGTCGTCATCTTCGAGCCTGTTGCCTGCCTGGACAGCCGCCAGCAGCGCGGATACCGGGCGCAGCCTCTCGAGTGTCAGTGCCAGCGCCGCCGCATATTGCTCCAGGTCCATGCCGCCGGGAATGCGGGTCAATTCGCTGCCGTCGGGGGCGAAGACAATCACCGTCGGCAGGCCCATGATATTGAAGCGCTCGCCCTGGCGGACTTTTTCCGAGGTGCCATTACTCATGTCGATAGCGATGAACTGCCGCGACATCTGGATGAACTCCTCGCGCACGAAGATCGTCGCCTGCAGTTGCTTGCAGTAGGGGCACCATTCGGCGCCCCAGTAGACGAAGAGGGGTTTGTCCCGGGTCCTGGCCGCGGCGAAGGCCTCCTCGAGGGTGCCGTCAAACCAGGCGATCGACTGCAGTGGTGCGGTCGTCTCGGCGGCGGGGGGCGAGGCCGCCTGGCCGGGGGTGGGGTTGCGCTCCCCGGTACAGGCAGCGAGCAACAGCAGGGGCAGCAGGAGGACAGCGAGTTGGCGCAGGGGCATGGCGCACTCCTTATAATCTGGATGGTATCGGGACGCGGTTCCGCCGGCCCTGTCTCAAGGGCCAGTCTAGCACCGCACAGGCATTGTGTGGTGCGGCCGAGCAGTCACCGGGTCGGACACGCTCCCGGCCAACAACAGCGCCAGTGCGGCGGTGGCAATCTCCGACGATGGCGTGGACGACAGCGTCGAGGATGGCGCCCCGAACGGCGGCGACGGCAACTACGACGGCATTCCCGACAGCCTGCAGCCGGGTGTGACCTCCATCCTGCTCGGTGGTGAATACGTCACCATGGAAGTCAGCGGCGCCTGTGCCCGGGCCGAGAATGTGGCCGAGCTGGGCGATGGCTCACTGCCCGCCGACCCGGGCGGGATAGGGGTGCGCATTCCTGTGGCGGCGCCTGTACCGCCGGCGTCACCCCGGGAGATCCCGGTGATGGGCCTGCCGGCGCTGGGCCTGTTGATTGGCCTGGTGGCACTGCTGGGGATCAGGCGCGAGCTGAGTCCCTGAGCCGGGCCCGCGTACAGCTGCTGGTGCCCGCTACCCGGGCGCCAGCCACTGTTCCCGGGGCATCAAGCGCGCGAGCGCTCTAAGCGGCCCGCCAGCTCCCCGCCCTGCAGCCTTCCAGGTGGGTAACCAGGATGTCGTTCAGGCGGGTCATGAATCCCCGCATGCAGAACCGGCTGGTCATCGCCACCAGGGCAGGCGATGGCGCGAGCTGTCGCCGGCACCGATCGTATTCTCGTCGACAACGACGATGCTGGTCACTTTGGCGGTTTTACCCGGGACCCGGGCTATGACACCTGGAACAAAGCCGGTATCGCTGGCGTTCTAGAGTTCGCCTTCGAACATGCTGCCGAGCGACTGCTTGAACTTGTCCAGTGCGGATGCGGGGGTTTCAAAGCGCGCGGCAGCCTCGGGCGTCACCTTGCGGCTGTAGCGGATGTCGTTGTCGAGGAAGAGGCGGCGCAGTTGCCGCGAGAGGTCGGCGTGGTGGTAGACGATGGCGCTTTCGCTGTTCAGTTGTTCACTGCGCGGATCGAGGTTGTAGGAGCCCACCAGGCTGACAGTGCCGTCGAACACCGCGTACTTGGAATGCATGGTGCCCTGGCTGGGAGTCTCCTCGTCGTGGGCCTGGCCCATCCACTCCCATATATGCACGCCCGCGTTTTCTGCTGCGCAACTCGCCACCTCCGGTGACGCGTTGATGGCCAGGAGGTCGCGGTAATAGGCGCGCCCGACCAGGCTGATTTCGGGGTGGTTGTTGGTGTCCGGGCTGTTGGTGATGAGGTTCACCGACACGCAGCGCTGAGCGGCTGCCTCTATCGAGGCTGCCAGCGCCGGGGTCGGCACGAAGTAGGCATTGGCGACGAGGATCTCGCGTTCCGCCTGGGCGAAGAGTTTCTCGTAGGCCTGCTGGATATAGGTCTCTTTCAGCCGCGGCCGGTTCTGCAGGAAGCGGCAGGTGGCACCCTGGTAGGCCGGTTGCGGGTCGCGGCCCTCGATCTGTGCGAGATAGTCGACGATCGCGGGATCGGTGTTGTAGCTGATGGGCATCTTGCCCGTGCTGTCGAGCACACTGCGGGTCGCGTCCCAGTAAAGGTTGGTGTTGAAAATTCCCCGGCTCTTCTTGATCTCGACGAAGTAGTCAAAATTGCGATCAAAAGCCGCGACCAGATCCTTCACGATGGCGCCGCGCACGACCACGTCCTGGTCGCGCCAGGTGTTCACCGGGTCCTGCGGATTGGCGCGAAAATACTCGTTGCCGATGTTCAGGCCGCCGGTCACCGCCACAGCATGGTCGGTCTCGCCGTCGATGATCCACATTTTCTCGTGGTAGCGCCGGTCCATGTCGAGCAGGTCGCTGTGGGGGGTGAGCAGCGGCACGGGCACTTCGTTCAGCCACTGCAGGGCCATGGCCTCGTAGCCTTCCACCTCGATGCCGTTCTGCTTGAGGTCGAAGAACATCCACTGGGTCTGCAGCCAGGGGTTGGAGAAGGCGTCGACGATCACCCGGACGTCGAGCCCCGCGGCCTTCTTCTGCTTCAGGATTTCGGCGATGCGCAGCCCCGACTCGTCGCCCTTGAAGATCAGGGTCTGGATGCGAATCGAGGTATCCGCCTGCTTCAGCGCTTCCAGGCGCTGGGCGAAGGATGCCTCGCCGCCGTCGAGGACAGCCACGGAACACTGCTGTGCATCGCGCACGGGAAACAGCCCGTCGAGCCCCACGTCGGGGAAGGGGCTGCCGTGGAAGACGCTCTGGTCGTCGAGGACATGGGTGCTGGTGTCCGTGGTGGCGTCGGTTTGCCCGGACGCGTAATCCTGGCTGGCGCAGCCGGTGACCAGGCTGGCGGCCAGCGCGCACAGTAGCGGGAGGAGGGCGTTTTGCTGAATCAGGGCCATGGCCTAGTCTAGTCTGTCGCAGTGGCATCTGCCCAGCTTTCAGGCCGGTGCTGGTGCCCCTTGATCAAAACCTGAAGTGGGCCTGCCCGCAGCGGGCCTGTTGATCGGCCTGGTGGCGCTGTTGGGGGTGAGGAGAAAACCGGCCGACGGACCTGGCAAGCCCCTGGGTATGGCGGGAGTGGGGAACTCGGGTAAACTGCCTCCACAAGTATAAAACCCTAAAGGAGGCCGCAATGCGTGTAGACCTTCCGGAAGAATACCGCGATAACCCGACCGCCAATCTCGGCCGGCGCTACCCGTCGGAGATTCTCGCCGCAGCGCAGAATTACGGTGCCCAGCCCTACCAGCACAGCACGCTGTCCCTGCGCGAGCTGGAGGGCGCACGCTATCGCACGGCACTGATCAACGGCTGCAATGTCTGCAAGAACTTCCGCGGTGCGCGCGATTTTCCCGGGCTGTTCGAGGTATTCGACGGCGACCTGGAAAACTCGGTCTACACCCACGGCCCGGCTCCCGATGAGGCCTACTACCAGAACGTGCTCAACTGGCGTGACTACCCGGGTTACAGCACCCGCGAGCGGGTGGCCATCGCCTACGCCGAGGGCATGGGCGAGGCCCCGCAGGCTATTTCCGCAGACGAGGAATTCTGGGCGCTGGCGAAGTCGGTCTTCAGTGACGAGGAAATTGTCGAGATGACCTATTCCATCGCCGCCTGGATGGGCCTTGGCCGCGCCATGCACGTGCTGGGTATGGACACGGTGTGCTCGTTTGCACCCGCGCCATCATCGCCGCAGCGCGCGTAGGCTTGCTAGAGCTGCCTGGATGAAATGCGCCGGCCGCTGAGTTCCTGAGTCCGCGGCTCCTGGTGCAGTCCGGAATTCAGGCTGGCTCCCGGGGCTCGCTGCCTACGCTTGCCTCGCGTTCGCCTTTTTTCCATAGGGAAAAAATCCACGCCAGCAGGGAAATCGCGAGCATTATCTCGACCGGGCGGAAGGGTGTAGCGTACCTGGGGTCGGGGGTCAGTATTGAGTAGACCAGCGTCGCGTACACAAACAGTAGAACCGCCAGTAGCAGCGGGAAATCTCCGGCCCGCGGTTGCCGTCGGGCAAGGCCAAGGGCGAATAGCACCACGTATCCGATTGAGCAGCCTAACAGCCATGGGTTCAGGCTCTGGCAGAGTGCGATAACGGCCCGGTAAAAAGGCTGCGTTTGAAAGGGTGATTCAAAGACGGCAAAAACATAAACGTCGCCATGGCCGAGAATTGACCATTGCCACAGGCGCGCCGGCTTGCCGATAAAATACCATTGGGCGTGGTGTGCTGGATCTTCAGCAAGCCGATCGAAAAGTTCGTCGAGGACATAGAAGTCGCCCGCCCTGTATTTTATAGAACCTGCCATCACTCTTTCCCTGGCTGCGACTTCCGCCGGGCTGTCCAGATAGCCAAAGTCGGGCTCCATTCCGGCCAGCACGTTCTCTACGAGGCGCCCGCCGGAGGTTCGCTCGCTTTCAATCGTCGCGCTGTAAACGGCCCAGACGCCCGGTAAAAGGAGCGCGCTGACAAGAAATCCCAGTGCCACGCCCCGTCCGCGTGCCACAAGCACATGCGTAACGAGTAAGGGGAAAGCGAGAATTACCGCGTTGACGAGTGCGCAATAGCCGCAGGCCAGTCCAGCCAATATGTACCGTAGGAGAGAATTCCCTCTGTGCGCCCATCCGAGAAGGAAAACCGCCAACATGAGTGTGAACCCGAACAGTGTTTCGGTTAGGAACAGACCCGAAAGGGCTACCGAATGTGGCCATACGGCAAGGAGTAAGCCGGCGGTGAAGGCGAAGCCAAACCGCATCCAGTTCTGCGCGATGACTACTGTTAATGCAACCGTCAATGCCCCCAGCAAGGCCTGCAGGAAGAGCAGCATCTTGATCCATTGGGCCTCACCGCCGATTTGCATCGCCAGGACCACCAGCATGGGGTAGCCAGGGCTGCGATATGTGTCAGGTGGTGGCTCAGTATCCGATGGGTGAGTCATCGAATAGACACCGTGGTTGAGGATGTTCCAGGCAATACTGTAGTACTGGCCAGCATCTGCCCTGATGGGCCTGTCCCAGTAGGTTGTTGCCTGGAAGTAGAGACGGAACCACAGTGCGAACAGTACCAGCGCGATCACACTGAGGACTTTGATGGTTCTTTGCAGCACTGGTTTTAATCTCCCTCCTGGAGAATACAGGGAAGCAGCAGGGGTCTGTACGTCAGCGCCAGGCCCATGGGGGCAGATCCTCGATTGAACTCTGCTTGTAGTGTCCCCTGCTTGATAGCGCCGCTTCCCTAGCTGCGGGGTCAGGCAACTGGAGGCTGCGCCGCCTGATCCTTATACACAGCGCCGGACGCTTATCCCCAGCAGTGCCAACAGGCCGGCAAGTGCACCCAGTGCGGCGAAGGGCAGGGCGGGCACGGCCTCTACGACCACGGGTGCTGGTGCCGCGACGACCAGGTTGTCGTGGTACGCGGCGGCGGCGAAGGTGTAGTAACTGCCGGTCTTGAGGACGAGGGTAACGGTATCTGACGGCGCGGTAAAAGAACCGGAGAATGGTTCCCACTGGAACTGGGCAACCTCGTTGGTGGCCAGATCGGTCTCTTCCTTGAGGGCGATGAGCGTGTCCTGGGGGCCCGGTCCGGCGTCGATCTGGTTGATGCTGGGTACGCCGTCATACACTTCCACCCGCCAGAACGTCGCGTTTCCCGCCGCGTTGCCGGATACCCCACCACTCCATTGCCCCGAGACCTGGTAGGTTTGACCCGCTACCACACTGATGGTCTGGTAAAGACCGCCCAGGGCATTGCCGGAGCCGCTGCCCTTTTTCTGCGAGTGCGAGGTGGTGCCATCGAAAGGGCAGCCATTGGTCGGGACCCAGATATCGCAGTCGTTGGTTTGCAGCCAGCTGTAGTCCCAGAATCCGACGGGGGCATCCCAGGTAGTCCAGCCCGCGAGGCCGGCCTCGAAATCACCGTTGCTCAGCAGGTTTTGCGCATTGACGGGTGTACAGGTGAAGAGTGCTGCCCACAGCAGGACGCTGGATAATCGGCGTATCATTGAAATCCCCCTGAATATAAAAGATAGCGCACGCTATTCTTTGCGCGGTGAGTCGAGCTTAATCCAAGTTGGCCGGTAGTGCCAGATTCGCTCCCGGCGGGCAGTCCCTCCTGTTCGCGTTGCCCGGGATCTCCCGCCCGCAAATCACCTCGATGGCCCGTTCCAGCGTGTCCGGGCTCACCGCAAGGCGGCAGTAGCCAAGGCAGTACAGCGACGAAAGTTTCCCTGCGGGCCAGCAGATCATGTGGGCCCTGGCCGAGCAGCCCCCTCACTCCTGAAACCCGGTTTGGCTATACTCCGCCTGCTATAGAATCCCTTAATTGCTGGAGTCCTCATTATGCACCCGCCCGCAAATCTTGCCTGGCATCCCGTCCTGCGCTGGTTGCACTGGAGCATCGCGCTGCTCATTGCCGCCCAGGCCGTGCTCGGCTGGGTGGGGCACGAGATGGAGCGCTCGCCGCTCAAGGTCGACCTGATGGTGGCGCACAAATCCCTCGGCGTGACGCTGCTGTTGCTGGTGCTGCTGCGGCTGGCCTGGCGCCTGACCCACCCCTCTCCGCCGCCGCCCGGGGGCAGCAAGGCCTGGGAGATCCGCCTGGCGCAGCTGACCCATGTGGCGATCTACCTGGTGATCATCGGCCTGCCGCTGTCCGGCTGGTTGGTCGCGGACACCTCGGTGGCGCCGTGGAAACTCTGGTGGCTGGTCCCGCTGCCCTCGTTCAGCGGGCCCGACCGGGAAATACACGAGTTTGCCGAGGAACTGCACGAGGTGCTGGTGACGGTGCTGATCGCTCTTCTTGTCCTGCACGCCGGGGCCGCGCTTTACCACCATTTCGTCAGGCGCGACGACGTGCTGTTGCGCATGCTGGGGCGCAACTGATGCGCGTTGCCCACTGCATGGTCGCGGCTTTGCTGTTGCCCCTTTCGAGCGAGGCGGCCGCGGCCTGCCGCTGGCAGGCGCTTGCGCAAGGCAGTGACCTCAGTTTTACCGCGACCTACGCGGGGCAGGAGATGACCGGACGTTTCAACAATTTCGACGTCGCTATCGACTGCGACGCCGCTGGCCGTCCCACCGCCCTGCGGGTGAGCGTGGATACCGCATCGGCGGACATGCGCGACGACGAGGCCAATGCGGAACTGCGCGAGCCGGACTGGTTCGACGTGGCGCGCTCCCCGCAGGCGACTTACCGCAGCGAGAGCATCGCCGCCGCGGGCGCCGCCTATCTCGCTAGCGGGCAACTCACCCTGAAGGGCTTGCCCCTGGCCCTCCAGTTGCCCTTCGACTGGCAGGTGGACGGCGAGACTGCGATCCTCTCAGGCGCAGTGGAACTCCTGCGGACCCGCTGGCAGGTGGGTAGCGGGGAGTGGGCATCGGATGCCGACCTCGCGGACGCCGTCGCGGTGCGCTACCGCGTACAGCTTGTGCGCGCTGAGTAGCCCGGTGTCGCGCAAAGTCTTCCGGATGGTTTTACAGGTGGGCCTGGCACTGTGCCTCCTTGCTTGCCAGCCGCTTCGTGAGCCTCCACCCACCGTGACTGCCCCGGCCACTGATTGGCCGCCATTTGATTACGCCGCCATCGAGAGTGCGGATACTGCCGTCTACGCACTCGATGCCGTGCGCTCGCGCGTCGACGTGGTCGTGCACCCGGACGGGCCGCTGGCGAAATTCGGCCACGACCACGTCATCGTACTCGGCGCGCCGCGCGGGTTTTTGTTCTACCCGGGGGAATTGTCACAGGCGCGCGCCGACCTGCGTTTCGCCGTCACCGGTATTCAGGTAGACCCGCCGCAGGCACGCGCCCGTCACGCCCTGGAGAGTCAACTCGATAGTGCGGCCATCGCTGGGACCCGCGACAACCTGATGCAGCACGTGCTCGAGCCGCAGCACTGGCCGTGGATCGACATCAGTCTCACGGATTTCCGCGAGGAGGCGGGGCAGCTGAGTGCGCTGCTGGATATCAGCGTCAATGGGCAGCGCGCTCAGCTGCGACGCAGCTTTGTGCTGGATCGAGCCGGTGGCGAAGTCCGGGTGACGGGAAGTCTCCAGCTGCAACAGCTGGACCTGGGGCTGCAGCCCTTTGCCGCGCTGGGTGGTGGCTTGCGTGTGGCGCAGGACATGGAGGTATATTTCGAATTGCACGGCGCGCTTTCAAACCAGGCGCAGGGCGCTTCAGCCGCGGATTTTTGCTGGCTGCCGGCGTGCTCGTGCGCCGTTGCCGGCTCGCGATGCTAAACGAATTCAAGGTTAAAATGGGCGCCTGTCTGGCACCCACTTCCCCGCGATAGGCTCCACCCATGACCAAACAAACAACTTCCCCTGCCGATACCGACTGCCCCTGCGGCAGCGGTGATTCCTTCGAGCACTGCTGCGGGCGCTACCTGAATGCCGGTGAAATTCCCGCGACTGCCGAGCGCCTGATGCGCTCGCGCTACAGTGCCTTCGCGTTGTGTGATGACGCCTATCTGCTGGCTACCTGGAGCCCGGCCAGGCGCCCGAGCCGGGTTCGCTTCGACAGCAAGCAGCGCTGGCTCGGCCTCAGTGTTCGCGCCACCAGTGGCGGCGGCGAGCAGGACACCGAGGGCACCGTGGAATTTGTCGCCCGCTACAAGATCGACGGCAAGGGCCATCGCATGCATGAAATCAGCCGGTTTGAAAAACGCGAGGGGCGCTGGTTCTACCTGGATGGGCAGCACCTGTAGCCGGGCGCTCTGGTTCACCCGTTCGCGTTTATTCGGCAGTAAAGAATTTCTCCAGGGCAGCGGTAACCAGCGCCGGCTTCTCGATCGAGGACGAATGCCCGGCACCGGGAATGACGCTGAGTGTCGATCCCTCGATGGCCGCATGTATGCGTTCTGCCTTCGCCGGCACCGTGGCCACGTCCTCGTCGCCCACCATGACCAGTGTCGGCAGGTTGATACTGCCCAGTTGCGAGTAGACCCCCTCGCGGTCGATGACGCCGTGAGCGGCCCTGACCGTACCCCGGCGATTGAGGCTGAGCAGGTGCTTTCTCCAGTATTGCCGGGCCTCCTCCTGTGCCGGGTCATCGAGAAAGCTGCGGCCGAACATGATACCCATGAGGGGAGTGACTACCGCGCGGAAGCCGAACCACCGGCCGATGAAGGCCAGCTTGCGGTAGGCTCTCACGTTTACTTCCGGGTCCGCGGAGGTTTCCATCAGGACCAGGGAGCGCAACAAGTGCGGGTGGCGAATGGCCAGGCGCATGCCGACGAAGCCGCCCATGGACAGGCCGACAAAGTGACAGGGTGCGGCGCCCAGCGCCTCGATCAGCGCGACGGCATCGTCGGTCAGGGTATCCATGTCATAGCCGGTTTTGGTGACAGCGCTGCGCGCCTGGCCGCGATGATCGTAAGTGATACAGCGGTAGCGGCGGCTGAGTGCCTCGACCTGGGCATCGAACATGCGCCCGCTCATCAGCAGGCCGTGGGAGAAGACGATGGTTTCCGGGCCGGAGCCGCGCTCTTCGTAGTACAGCTCGGTGCCGTTGACGTTCAAAGTGGGCATGCGGGAGCCTCGGGCGAGTGTTGCCGTGATGTTACGGGGCCAGGGGCCTTTTGTCAGGGAACTGGCGAGCGTGGTTTGCGCGGCACCGGCGAGTCTGGATTCGGGGCGCTGGAAGCTGGAAAAATGATTCCGCCACCTCACAGCATTTACACGTCGAAGTTTTTGGTGGACATTGGCTTTTTCAGAATCTGCCTTCTTGTCACGCCGGAGCTGACATGCGTCTTAGCCAGTCAAAATCCCTGCGGTGGTTCTTTGCTGAGCTGCTGGTCATCGTGCTCGGTATTTCGATCGCCTTTCAAGTCGAGGAATGGCGGCAGCATCGGCACGACAAAGTGCTGGAGGCCAAGGCGTTCCAGGAGGTACTTGGCGACCTGGATACAATGGAGCATGCCGTGGGCGAGGCCATCGAGACCTACGGGTTCTCCTCGGATCACGCCAGGAAGCTGGTTGGATTGATACAGTCCGGTAGTCCGGATGAGAGCGCCTATCTTGAGCATATCGCCAATATGGCGGTCTATTTGCTGGGTGAGGCGGAGGATCAGTTTGCCTATATGGGCCTACTGGACGAAGGGCGGTTCGCCGACGTAGAAGACACGGAGCTGACGGCGGGCATGCGGCAGCTCTTTACCCTGGTAAAACCCTGGATATTCTCACTCAATCTGAGGCACATCGAACTGTACGACGAGCTGAAGGAGGAGATATTCCGCGACGTGAAACGCGTGCCGGACGAAGATTTTTCCAGCACGGGAAAATCCCATAACGTCATAGCGGTACCGATCGAAGAATTTCCAAGTTCTCCGGAGGTCGTTAACGGGCTGCTGAAATATATCGATTCCGCCACCCTGATGATCGAAAAATTGCAGCTTTTGCAGCAGGAGATCGTCACGCTGCGCCAGGCCATCCATGCGAATCTGGAATCGTAATTGTCGGAGTGACCTGCAACAGGTTCCCGCCCCGGGAGTGATCAGGGGGTCAGCCCTTTACTCCAGTTAAAGCCTTTCAGGCGGCCTTCGCTTCGATCCTGGCCTTGTGCTCCAGGTACTCGTCGTAGGTGCCCTGGAAATCGACCAGTTCCCGGCCCTTGATCTCCACCACCCGGGTGGCCAGCGAGGATACGAACTGGCGGTCGTGGCTGACGAAGATCAGCGTGCCGTCGTAGTTGGCCAGCGCCTTGTTCAGGGCCTCGATGGATTCCATGTCCATGTGGTTGGTCGGTTCGTCCATGATCAGGACATTGGTGTCCATCATCATCAGCTTGCCGAAGAGCAGGCGGTTTTTCTCGCCGCCGGAGCAGACGCTGACTTTCTTGTTGGCGTCGTCCGCGGTGAACAGCAGGCGGCCGAGGATGCCGCGTACGGCGAGGTCGTCGTGCTTCGGGGTGCGCCACTGGCTCATCCACTCGAAGATGGTAAGGTCGCCGCTGAAGTCCGCGCTGCTGTCCTGCGGGCAGTAGCCGATGGCGGCGTTCTCCGACCACTTGATCACGCCGCCCTCGGCCTGCAACTCGTCGACGAGGCAGCGCAGGAAGCTGGTCTTGCCGGCGCCGTTCTCACCGATGACCGCCAGCCGGGTACCGGCCTCCACGATCATCTCGCCGCCCTGGAACAGTTGCACCCCGTCAAAGCCGTGGGCGAGGCCCTCCAGTATCAGCGCCTGGCGGTGCAGCTTCTTGCACTGGTTGAAGGTGATGTAGGGGGAAACCCGGCTGGACGGCTTGATCTCGTCGAGCTTGATCTTCTCCATTTTCTTCGCCCGCGAGCTGGCCTGCTTGGCCTTCGAGGCGTTGGCCGAGAAGCGGTTAACGAAGCTCTGCAGTTCTTCGAGTTCCGCGGTTTTCTTCGCGTTGCCGGCGTGCAGTTGCTCCTGGATCAGCGTGGAAGCCGCGACAAAGGCCTCGTAGTTGCCCGGGAAGATGCGCAGCTCGCCGTAGTCGATATCCGCCATGTGGGTGCACACGGAGTTGAGGAAGTGGCGATCGTGGGAAATGATGATCATGGTGCTCTTGCGCTGGTTGAGCATTTCCGCCAGCCAGTGGATGGTGTGGATATCCAGGTTGTTGGTCGGCTCGTCCAGCAGCAGGATGTCCGGGTCGCCGAACAGCGCCTGGGCCAGCAGCACCCGCAGCTTCCAGCCCGGGGCGACCTGTTTCATCAGGCCGAAGTGGAAGGATTCCTCGATGCCCGCTTCGAGCAGGATCTCACCGGCGCGGCTCTCGGCACTGTAGCCGTCCATTTCGGCGAACTGGACCTCGAGTTCCGCCACCCGCATGCCGTCTTCCTCGCTCATCTCCGGCAGGGCATAGATACGTTCGCGTTCCTGCTTGACCTTCCACAGTTCCGCATCGCCCATGATCACGGTATCGATCACGCTGAATTCCTCGAAGGCGAACTGGTTCTGGCTCAGGATGCCCAGGGTGCAGCCCGGCGCGATGGAGACATTGCCGGAGGTGGGAGAGAGTTCGCCGCTGAGGATCTTCATGAAGGTCGATTTGCCACAGCCATTGGCCCCGATCAGCCCGTAACGGTTGCCGTTGCCGAACTTGGCGGAGATATTTTCAAACAGCGGCTGGGCGCCGAACTGCATGGTGATGTTCGCGGTGGTGATCACGGGTGTATTCCTGCGGGTATGCGGCCAGGGAGACTGGCAATAGAGTCGTGCTGCTGCGGTAAGGCACAGCGGGCCGGCACTATACGGATATACAGGAGGAGTGTCGAGGGCTTGTTCGATTATTGAGCAGGGGAGTGCCCGTATGCTGGCGGCCGGAAATCAGCGAACAGGTCTCTGGCTCTTTTATGTTCAGGCGCCTTTACCCGAACAGCACCTCGTGAGCGTGGTGGGTATCGCAGTACTCGAAGAGTTCGCTGATCCGGTCGCCGGTGAAGCGCATGCGCCAGCAATAATTATTGTTGTAGGGCTGGCCCTTCAGGGAGACGGCTTCGGAGTGGCCGAACACCACAATGTAATCGCCGTCGGCGAGTATCAGCTCCTCGGTGAAGTGCATTCCGTCCCGGGTAATCTGTTTGGATACCGGGACCCCGTGGGCCAGGTAATTGTCCTTGTCGAGGGTCGCGGACATTTCCTCCCCGTCGGCGGACCAGGAGTCGGCCTTCTGCATGAAGCGAAACTGGAAATCGTCGTTGATCAGTTCGCGCACCGCGTCGGCATCGCCGCGCGCGGATGCGTGCAGCATTTTTACGGCGTTCTGCTTGCGTTGCTCGATGGTCATGGAAGCTCTTCTCCGGGGCATTCGGTCGGGAGCCTGGCCACCGCCGAAGGTAATTTATGAAATAACTCTTCCTATTATAGCAAGAACTCCCTAAACTGGATGCCCCGTTTCGCCACCGATACGGCCAGGCGCACAGGAATCTTGTCCCTCACTATAAATACAGCCCACAAGGGCAAGGGAGAAGGCGTATGCAGTCAATAAATCCGCGCCCGTTGCAGGATGATCTTCCCTTCGGAGCGAGAATCTCCGGCGTCACGCCGGATATGCTGGACGACGCGGAGTCGTGCCGGCAGCTCAATACGATTTTTGAACAGTACGGCATGATCGTCTTCGAGGACGTCGAGCCCAGCAGCGAATTCCAGATCACCCTCAGCAACGTGTTCGGCCCGCTCAAGGAGCACCCGGTGAAGACCGTGTCCCGGGTGGACCAGGACACCATGCCCGGCGTCATTGCCATCAGCAATACCGACGTCGGCGGCATTGTCGAGATCGACGGGCGCACGCTGATGAGCTGGCAGCCCTGGCACTTCGATCATTCCTACAACAATGAGCTCAACCGAGCCGGGGTCTTGCGCTCGGTGATCGTGCCGCCCGAGGGCGGGTTGACCGGCTTCGCCGACGGCATCCAGATTTACCACGCGCTACCGGCGTCGATCCGCGAGCGGATCGAGCCGCTCAATGTCATCTACTCGCTCAACCTGTATTTCAAACACCAGCGCTTCGGCCTGCCGCAGAACTTTCGCGTGCTCAAGCCCAAGGGACCGGAGTTGATGGAAGTCGCGAAATCCATGCCGCGCTCCATCCATCCCGCGGTGTGGACCCGGCCCGACGGTGAGAAGGTGCTGCACATGTCGCCCTACGGCGCACTGGGGTTCGAAGGTATGGAGACCGGGGAGGGGGATGCGCTGTTTGAGGAGGCCTGGTCCGCGGTGCTGGAGGCCATGCGTCCCTACCACCACGAATGGAAGGAGACCGACATGCTCATCTGGGACAACTGGCGCATGCTGCACGAGGCCCCGGGCTGCTCGCCGGAGTTTGAGAGAATCATGCACCGTACCACCATCAAGGGCGACTACGGGCTGGGCCGTTTCGAGGCCGAGGCCGCCGGGGAGCGCGTCTTCCACACCCGTTGGCCGGAGAAAAGCCTATGAAACACCCCCGGTACCCGAAGGTGTTCAGCCCCATCCGGCTGGGCCCGGTGGAACTCGGTAACCGCTTTTACGCCTCCCCCCACCTGGTTCCCTACAGTGTGGGTGGCAGCCCCACGCCCGCCTATGTGGAATATGTCCGGGCGCGGGTCGAGGGCGGCTGTGGACTGGTCGTGGCCAGCATGGCCGGCTACCACCGCACCGCGGCGCCGGTCGCCTGCCCGCAACCCGAGGATAATATCCCGGGCTTTGCCGCCCTGGCGGACGCGGTGCACGATGCCGGCGGCAAAATTTTCGGCCAACCCTGGTACCACTGGGGACAGCCCGGCTGGTGGCAGCCGATGAGCCCGCGTGTCCCGGCGCTGTCCCCCTCGGTCTCCCAGTACGATTTTTCCGGATTCCGGGCCTCCACCCGGGCGATGAGCACGGCGGATATCGATCGGGTGATCCGGAGCTTCGCCGAGTCCACCGTGAACCTGCGCCGTGCGGGCTTCGATGGCGTGATGATGCACGCTTCCCACGGCACGGTGATGGAGCAGTTCCTCTCACCCTATTTCAACCGCCGCGAGGACGCTTACGGCGGCTCCTTCGACGGCCGCCTCCGTTTCGTGATGGAAACCCTGGAGGTGGTGCGCGAAGCCGCGGGCGGGGACATGGCCGTGGGCATACGCCTCAACTGCGACGAACTGCTGCAGGGCGGTTACGGTACCGAGGAGGCCCGCGCCTACCTGGCGCATATCGCGGCCTCGGGTCTGATCGACTATGTCGACCTGGATGTCGCCGTGGAACCGGACCAGCTGTGGATGGGGATGCCGCCCGTGTTGCTGGAAAAACACCCCTACAAACCCTATGTCGAGGCGGTGCGCGACGCGGCGGGCGATGTCCCTGTGCTCAGTGTGCTCGGGCGGCTGACCACGATAGGTGAGGCTGAGGCGGCCCTGGAGTCCGGGCTCTGTGACATGGTCGGGGCGGCGCGCGCCCTGATTGCCGAGCCGGACCTGGTGCGCAACGCGCACGAGGGCAGGGAGGAGCGCAGCCGCACTTGTATCGCCTGCAACTGGTGTATCGGCGGCATGCACGAGGGCACCCAGTCCTGCCCGGTCAACCCGGCAGCCTGGCGGGAAACAGCCCTGCACCCGAACAGGTACCCCCCGGCGCCGGAGACTTGCAAGGTCATTGTCGTCGGCGCCGGCCCCGGGGGGTTGGAAGCGGCCCGCGTGGCCGCGTTGCGCGGCCACCAGGTCCAGTTGTGGGAGGCCCGGGAAACCCTCGGCGGCGCGTTGGCGTTGTGGGCCTCGCTGCCCGGCCGCGAGTTCTTCGCCAAAAGTATCGAGTGGTGGGAAAGTGAACTGCAGCGCCTGCAGGTGGACCTACGCATCGGGGTACAGGCGACCGCGCCGGATATCCTGGCGGAGAGTCCGGACGCCGTGGTGCTCGCCACTGGCGCCCTGCACAACCGGCAGGGCCAGAGCAATTTCCGGGACAACCCGATCCCGGGATGCGAACAACCCTTCGTGTGCCTGCCGGAAGACATACTCCTCGGCGTGGTTGAGCCCACCGGGCGGGTCGTGGTACTGGACGCCGAGGGGACCAATGCCGGTGTCGGCGTGGCGGAAGTGCTCGGCAAGCGCGGTTGCCAGGTTACCTTGCTGACACCGGCATTCGCGCCGGTGTCCTCCCGGGTGCAGGTCGCGGAGGAGACCCGGTTTATCATGCAGCGCCTGCACGAGGCGGGTGTGGAAATTCGCCCCAGGACATACATCGAGTCCATTGGACCGCACCGGCTGGACCTGTTCGATGCATACACCGGGGAAGCGTCATTGATCGACGCAGTGGATAGCGTGGTGCTGGCGACAGGTCGTTCTCCGGTGAGCGACCTGGAGTCAGAACTCGACGGCCAAGTGCCCCAGCTATTTCCGGTGGGCGACGCCGCGGCCGCGCGGCACTGGTCGGCTGCCAGCTACGAGGGCCATATCTTTGCCCGCCTTATCGGTGAGCCGGGGGCTCCGGGATCCCTGTCGGAAGCGTATTTCATGCCCCGGGAGTGGCAGCCCTGACTTCTTTGCCCATCCGCGTTGCGTATTGCTGTTGTAACTGTAATCCAGGCTCACGCCATCACTGGTCCGCCTCCCGCAGGCGTTCCAGGCGCTCTTCCTCTTCGGCCAGCGCGGCCCTGATTTCGAGCATGATCGCGTCGACATCCGCGCTGTGGGTGTCGAGTTCGAACTGGCCGGTCAGCTGGTGGTCCGGATGCAGCTCGCCGTCTTCGTAGAGCGCCCAGATTTCCTCGGCGTAGTGGCTTTCCAGCAGCTCGGGTGCGTACTGGCCGTAGTATTCCGTCATGTTGTTTACATCGCGCGCCAGCATGGACTGCGCATTGTTGTTGGAGGCAGCGTCCACCGCCTGGGGCAGGTCTATGATGACCGGCCCGTCCTCGTTCACCAGCACGTTGAATTCCGAGAGGTCACCGTGGACCAGCCCGGCACAGAGCATGCGCATGATGTAGTGCATGACCAGGGCATGGTCCTCCCTGGCCTGCTCGGCTGACATGGAGACATCATTCAGGCGCGGGGCGACGTCACCGCTCTCGTCGGTAATCAGCTCCATCAGCAGGACCCCGTCGAAGCAACCGTAGGGCTGGGGCACCCTGACATCGGCGCTGGCGAGACGGTAGAGCGCATCGACCTCGGCGTTCTGCCAGGTTTCCTCCTGCTGTTTGCGGCCGAAACGGGAACCCTTTTCCATGGCCCGGGCCCGGCGGGAGTTGCGCACCTTGCGGCCCTCGGTGTACTGGGCCGCCTTCTTGAAGCTGCGCTTGTGGGATTCCTTGTAGATCTTGGCACAGCGCTGCCTCGAGCCGCAGCGCACCACGAATACGTCGGCCTCCTTGCCACTCATCAGTGGCCGGAGGACTTCGTCGATGATGCCGTCGTCGATCAGGGGTTGCAGGCGCTTGGGTGTTTTCATGGGTAGTAGATAGTCGGGACCTGGCCGCGACTCATGGTTTCCGCTGTTGGGAGACTGTCCTGTGTGGGATTCTGCCGTAGCTATGGTCGGTAGTCACTCACTATCTCGGCGCGGCTGATCCTGTTGCGCCCCTTTTCCGGCGTGCAAATGTATTAATGCTATGCTATTAAGGTTATTGATTTGTTTCCGGCATGGCATTGCGCTCCGCGGATGCCTTTTCACTGACCGGTGGTATTTCCCCGCTGGCTTCGAAAGGACCAAGAGATGAAGAATGTTGTATGGTTTGGCGTAATTTTCTCCCTCCTGCTATCCCGTGCGCTTGCCGCAGACCTGCCACCCGGCATCCCGGACCCCGACAAGGCCATCGAGGACCCCTCGTACAGCGACCCGGTCTTCTTCTGGCGGCTGACGTCGCAACCTGAAAACCCCTACGAACCCGAACCCTACTTCTACTGGCCTCCGGGTGTCGTGCACGGCGACCCGCAGGCGTATTTTCCCGCTCGTGCGCCGGCTGGCGGCGAAGGGGCAGCTGGAGAGATCTCAGCCGCGACCCTGAAGGCCATGGCGAGCTGGGCGGAAGAGCACAAGAGCAATGCCCTGATCGTGATTCACAAGGGCCGCGTGTTGACGGAAAACTACTGGAACGGCATGACGCCGGAGCAGATAGTGAACGGGCGCGCGCTCACGCGCACAATAACGCCGATGCTGCTGGGGTTCGCGGTCGCCGATGGCAAGCTGACACTGGACGACCCGATAGGGCGCTACATCACGGAGTGGAAAACCGACCGGCGGGGAAAAATCACCGTCCGCCAGCTCGCCCAGAATGTTTCGGGCCTCGAGATTGCCCCCCAGCTGGGTTTGCGTCCGGTCTACGGCAACAAGGACCTGTGCCTGGTGTACTGCGGTGACGTGGTGCGTGCCGCCCTGAGTTATGACTACGCCATCGAACCGGGCACGAAGTTTGAGAACGCGCAGGAAAATACCCAGCTGCTGGCCCTCGTCATCGAACGCGCCATGGGTATCCCGGTGCAGGAGCTGCTCTCCGAACGGGTGTGGAAGAAAATCGGTGCGGCGGATGCCGCGTTCCAGCTGGACCGTCCGGAGGGCGTCGCGCGCGTTATGTGCTGTTTTCGCGCCAGCCCCCGGGACTGGACCCGGCTCGGCGTGCTGATCATGCAAAATGGTGTATGGGAGGGAGAGCAGGTTCTGCCCGAAGGGTGGGTCGACATCATGGCGGCCCCCTCGGAGCAAAATCCCAATTTCGGGCTGGGCCTCTGGCTCGGCTCCCCCTTCGACGAGGAGCGCAGTCGCACCATTCCCCAGTCTGAGCCGTTCAGGACGGACGATGTCCGGATCATGGAGGGCGGCGGTTTCAGGATCATCCACATGGTCCCGTCACAGGACCTGGTCATCTACCGCCACGGTGTCAGTGTGCCCGATTGGGACGCCTCGTACCTGGTGAATACCGCGCTGGGGGACTTGCAGCCGGACTGACCCGGGGGAGCAGGAGGCGGGAGTGGATGGCTCGCCGCCTTCCCGACCAGTCTGCCGCCCTGGGTCGGCGCCATTCGCTGTCTTGCGATCCAGTCCAGCGGCACTCCGGTGTGACTGAGGAGGGCTCGAGTGCTTTGCCTGAGTCCTTTATCTCTTTACCCGGTGGCAAGTAACTGCAACCAGAGCACCACCACGCAAACCACCGATGCGCCAAAACTGTACATCCGGTGCATGACGTTGTTGTAGGTGATGTGGATGTATGCCTGGGCACACCTGCAGGCGACGAACAACCAGGCGACAAGAAGCCCGGCGAGGCTTTCGGATTGCAGCAGGAGGTGCAATGTGCAGGCGACGTAGAACAGCATGGGGATTTCAAACAGGTTGTTATAGCAGCGGGTGGTCTTGACGATTGCGTCCGGAATATTCTCACCCCGCATGAGGCTGAAGTAGCCGGGATTGACCTGGCCGCCTTTTACACAGGCCACCCGGGTCCGAACGGTAATCAAGGCAACCACTATTGTCAGCATCGCCTGCGTAAACATCGCATAAAGCACAGTCAGTTCTCCCTGGAATATTTGCCTGGCCTCGATACTAGCAATAATCTATATATGACCAAGGTCATATATAGATTAATTCAGGAGCAAACCGTGCCCTACACCAAAGCCCACAAGGAGAGGACGCGGGGACGTATTCTCGACAGTGCTCGCTCGCTCTTCTCAGAGCACGGTTTCGACGCGGTGACCGTTGACCAGGTGATGAGCGACTGCGGGCTGACCAGAGGCGCCTTCTACGCGCACTTCAAGAGCAAAGGTGAACTGTATACGGAGGCATTGAGGTTCTCGGCATTGTCCAGTGAACTGGCGAAGAAAAAGCCGGTGGAGGTCTCACCAAGAGACTGGGTTAGCCAGTTGCTCGATGCCTACCTGAGTGTGGAGCACGTAAGTGGGAAGAAGCCGTGCCCGCTCGCATTTATGGTGACTGATGTTGCTTCAAAAGATCCAACAACAAGAGCGGCCTACACAGATGCTTACCGCAATATGAACAAGGTCATTCTTGCTTACGTCGGTACCGAATATGCGACGAGGGAGGATGTGCTTGCGTTGAGTGCGATGATGATTGGTGCCGTCGCAGTGTCGCGGACGATGGACGATGAGCGGCTGGTCAAGCGAATCCTGGCCGCGAGCCGGGAGCAGGCCAGGGAGATACTGGATGGCGTGTAGGTATTCAGCGACTGGAAAGGCCCCGGCTCACTTTAGTCCGACGCCTTTGACCCTCTCCAGTGGACGTTGTCTTATACTCTGGTAGACCAACCATCAGCGGGGAAGTGCAATGGCGTTGCAAATCATCGGGGCGGGCTTCGGCCGAACCGGCACCATGTCCCTGAAAGTCGCCCTGGAGCAGCTGGGCTACCCCTGCTACCACATGGTGGAATGCTTTCCCAAGGGGCCCAGCCACTGGAAGCACTGGGAACAGGTGGGCAAGTCGGAGCCGGATTGGGACACCCTGTTCGAGGGTTTCACCGCGACGGTGGATTTCCCGGCCTGCACCAGCTACGCCGCGCTCGCCGAGCACTATCCCGGGGCCCGGGTGGTGCTGACCGTGCGGGATCCGGAAAAGTGGTTCACCTCCGTCCAGGACACGATCTTCGGCAGGGAGTGGCTGGAATTTCTTCCCGGTACCGAGGCGGGCGCCTACCTGCAGGCAACCATCAATGACTACTTCGATAACCGGATGCACGACCACGACCACCTCATCCAGCGCTTTCACGAGCATGTCGCCGAGGTAAAGAGAACCATCGCACCCGAGCGCCTGCTGGTGTTCGAGGTCGCCGAAGGTTGGGAGCCGCTGTGCAATTTCCTGGAATTGCCCATCCCTGCAGGTGAATTTCCACGTATCAATGATACTGCTGCCGTACAGGGCATCATCAAAAACATCATGGAAAATGGCTTCCAGGCGGTGCTGGGTTACGAGGGTTAGCAGAAGCAGCGCCGTGCAAAAGGGCTCAGACCCCTTGTCCACTGATCCAGGAGAAACCATGCGATGACCAGAACCAGTCCCGGGCGGCCATGGCCCTGGTCGTACGGCTTGCTTGTATTGCTGCTGGCCAGCGGCTGTTTCGGCGGTAATCAGGAAGCGCCCGTTAAAGTGAAGGTCTTTGTCGCTGCCATGTTCGAGATCGGCCAACTGGAAGGCGACCGGGCGGGGGAGTTCCAGTACTGGTACCAGCGCTATTTCACCGATGCCAGGCGCCTTGGGGTCAGGGGTGCCGCCGGTGAGGTATTCTGCAATGGCGATGGCGTCTGCGGCTCGGTTCTGGGTATGGGCAAGGTGGGCTCCTCGGCATCGATGCAGGCCATCGTTTTGAACCCGCAGTTCGATTTCAGCCAGGCCTATTTCGTTATCAGTGGTGTCGCCGGCACCCCGCCCAGCCGGGGGACCATCGGCGATGTCAGCTGGGGCACCTGGCTGGTGGATTACGACCTCGGCCACCGCTGGTCGCCGGAGGAAGAGCCCGATGTCTGGCCGGCCTTTTCGCCGCGCAAGGGCTATGAAAGCATCCGCGTGTACCAGTTAAACCCCGGGTTGCTGCGCAGGGTGAAGACAGTTACCGCGTCCACCCCGCTGCTGGATTCTGCTGGCGCCAGGGCTTATCGGGCTAAGTACCCGCAACAGCAGCCCAGCCGGGCTCCCAGGCTGATCTTCGGTTCGCATTTTTCCAGCGATACCTTTTTCCACGGCCCCGGTCTGTCCCGCGAGGCGCAGTATATTGCCGAGCTCTACGGTGCCGACGATTACGTGATTACCGAGATGGAATCCGCCGCCATCGCCCAGGTGCTGGACCGGACCGTCGGCACCGATCGGCTGCTGAGCCTGCGGGGGGCGGTAAACTTCGACCAGGGCAACCCGCAGGAATCCACGCTTGCTCATCTCGACCCCGCCCCGGGGGAAACCGCTGGTGGGTTTGATGAAACCCTGCAGAATATCGTCCTGGTTGGCGGGCGGCTGGTCGACGCTATCGTGGCCGATTGGCAGGATTGGGAATAGGGGTGTAAAAGGTGTAAAAGGGGTCAGAGCCCTTTTTGGCCAGATATGAAGTATGGGCCCGGGCTGTACAAGCCGTTCAAATGAATAGCGAGCTCGGCTTGGCGTCTATCAGATGCGGTCGAAAAGGGCTCTGACCCCTTTAATGGGGCAGGCCCTTCGCGATTCGTGTAAACTGCTCGCCGAACATCAATTCGTTTTGTCACTTCTCCCCGATAGCTGGCCGAGCGCTCACGTACGAGGCAGGCCAATGACACAACTCAGATTCCGCTACCAGACAATTGAGTTCGGTCGGACCGATATCCACCTCTGCACCTTGAGGAATACCCAGGAGTTCCAGGACCCCGACGGCGTGGCCGAGAGCCTTGGTATATCCTCCGCATCCTGGCCCCTGTTTGGCGTGATCTGGCCTTCGAGCCTGGTGCTCGCCCATTTCCTTGCGGACTGCGACATAGGTGCGCGCCGCGTTCTGGAGGTGGGCTGTGGCATGGCGCTGTCGAGTTTGCTGCTGAACAAGCGCGAGGTCGACGTCACCGCCACGGATTACCACCCGGAGGCCGAGAAATTCCTGCAGCGCAACACGTCGCTGAACGGTGACAGCCCGATTGCATTCGAATTGGCCAACTGGTCTGGCAGCGGCGATACCCTCGGCTTGTTCGATCTCATAATCGGCAGCGACCTGCTGTACGAGGACGAGCATGTTGAACAGCTCGCCGGGTTTATCCAGAAGCACGCAGAAGCCGACTGTGAGGTTATCGTTGTCGACCCCGGGCGAGGGCGCAAGAGCCGGCTGAATGCCCGGATGAAAGAATTCGGATTTCATTGTGATCTGCTCAAACCGCAGGCAACCCCTTATCTCGAGCAGGAGTTCAAGGGGCATATCCTGCGGTATTCCAGGGGAGGGGGTCAGAGCCCTTTTTGAGCGGATTTGATGTGGTGCGACGTGGAGGGCCTAGATGCCTTTTTCAGGCCGCCCGCGCGACACCTGTCCCGCGTGAACACGCAAGGTGCTTTCGATCTGATCCCGGAAAGGCTGACTTCCCAAGGGCGTACCAGACTGAGTATGCAGGCGAATGTCCTCCAGTTCGCGCTCGTCGCCTTGCTCATCGAACAGCCGTCGGTAGTTTTGTACGCGTTCTTGCGTCGAAGCACCCAGTGACAGGTATTTCGCATGTGGAGTTACCAGGCAGTCTTCCCTGGCATATGCATTGCAAGCGTGACTGCTCCAGCGATAGCTCCCCGGGTGTGCCACCATGCCTGCCCTTACCGGATTCGTCTCGATATAGCGATAACACGCGAGCAGGTAGGTGTCGCTGTCGATGATACTGGCCCTGAAGCGTCCCTCCCATAGTGTCCCTGTTCGCCCGAGCTTGTTATTGACGTAGGGTACATAGTGGCGGCCGGTATATTGCAAACTCCGGCTGATAGCGCCGTCGTTGAGCGGCGTCATGAGCAGGTGCACATGATTCGTCATCAGAACGTAGGCGTGCAGGGTGCAGCCATATCGGTCCATCGCCTCAGCAACAAATGACAGGTAGACGGGATAGTCCTCCTGCTCGAAAAATATCGCCTGGCGATTGTTGCCTCGCTGCACAACATGTACAGGCAGGCCGGGAATGAACATGCGTGGTTTGCGGGGCATGGCGACAATGGCGCAAAGGCGATGTCAGCTATGCTAAGGGTTTCCCAGAGGATGCGAACAGCATTTCTGCCCGTTTGGTCATCAGATGCGGTCGAAAAGGGCTCTGACCCCTTTATTTATTTTTTGGTTTTTCTCGCGAATCTCAATGGTTTTTCCCACAACTCCAGTGGTAAATTCGCGCGAACAAATTACCAAAAACCAGAATCCCGGGGCATCCATGAAAAACCTCATCCGTAGCGTGTCAGGCAGCGCGATATGCGCGATTGCAGTGCCAACACTCGCGCAATCCGCGGGCAACCTGGTCTACGGTCCCGCGCCGCTCGCCACCGCCGTCCAGGCGGTACCACTGCCGGTGCTTTTCCTGATTCCCCTCGGTATCGCGATGGCGGTCTCTGGCGTGTTGTTCCTGCGCAAATACGGTTCACGGCATCTGCTTGGCAGCCTCCTGGCGGCAGTCGGTCTCGCTACCGTACTGGCGAATGGCTTGTACGTCCAGCGGGTGATCGCGCTGAACCCGGCAATCGAGTTGACCAATCCTGAAGGTGGGAACGTGGTCGTACCGGAAGGAAGCCAGGAATATATCAATGTGAGTGGCGTTGATCTGGAAATACTCTCGGTCACGCCCCCGGAAACCTACTGCGTCTCCAATGCGCCCGCCAGCGAGTGTGTGAGTGGGCTCGTACTGGCTGCTGGTGCCAGTTGCAGTACCAGCTTCACTTGCCTGGCACCTGTCGCTGCGGATGCCGTGGACGACACCCTGGCGGTAGTCAATGGCGGCAATGCGGCGGGGAACGTGCTCGCCAACGACCTCGGCGATCCGGTGTTGAACCTCATTTCCTTCGGCGATTCCCTTGCCACCGTGGGTACCTTCCCGGGAGATGGCCTTACTGTTGGGGCCTTTCCCGCTGGAGGTGGCAGCCTGGATGTCACCATCAATGCGGCGGGGTCGCTGAACCTGGTCGCCAATGGCACGACCGGGACCGGCCAGTTCACTATCTACTATGAGATGCAGGCCGGCAACGGGTCCACCGATACCGGCGCGATTGTCCTGACCTTCGGCGACAAGCCAGTGGCAGCGGCTGACAGTTTTTACACGTACCCTTTATACGACATACCCGACAATTTAACGGGCAATCTCTTTGCCGACAACGGGTCCGGGGGCGATATCCTCGGCAGCCCGACAGCGACAAGCCTGACCTTTGGCGGCGGTAGCCTGGGTGGAGCGGTGACCGACAATGCCGGGGGAGCTTCGGTGGGGTTTGCCGGAGGAACATTGACTGTCAATAACGACGGTTCATTGACCCTGGACGGCATTTTATCTAACGGTGTTTTCAGCTTTGATTACCAGCTCAGTAACGGGATATGGACTTCAAACCCTGCCACCGTCAGGGTCGAGGTGAAGATCATCCTTTGATACATCACTAAAGAATCTGCCTGGATCCCGCTTGCCCGATGCTGTTGCACTTGCAACTGGAATCCAGGCTGACCCCTTTTTCCGGAAATTTGCAAATAGAGCGATTTCTCTCTCAGTGGCTATTGATTGCCCCGGTTTGCTGTCGCTACGCTCGATTCCTGGCCATTGCGCGCCGATCCCTGCCGGATCAACTCTCCGGCTTCCACTTTTGAGTGCTGTTTATGTTTACATCAACATTGCGGCTTTCCGCCCTGTTTTTTCTGGCCTGTCTCTTCGCCAGCCTGTCGCTGCCAGCCTCCGCGCAATGCGCGGGCGGTTCGGTACAGGACTGCTCCGGTACTGATGGCGTAACTGCAATCGCACCCCTTGAGGGTGCAGGCGGAGGGCCGGGAGACGGCATCGCCGGCGGGGATACTGGGGCCACGGGTGGCATCGGCGGCAACGCGGGGGTGCCGAACACTCCGCAGGGGGCTGGCGGCGGTGGCGGTGGTGGCGGCGCTGGCTCAGGATGTTGTATCGGCGCTGGGGACCCCGGTGGCGATGGCACCGCGGCTGGAGCCGGGGGTGCGGGGGGCGGCTATGGGTCTGCTACAGCGGCTGCCATCTCTGCTGCTGACGGTGGTGCCGGTGGTAGCGGGGGCGATGGCGGAGCAGCCCAAAGCGGCAGCAACGGCACAGCAATCACGCTGGTCCAGGGCGTTGCCACTGCGGTTGTCGATCTTGATACCTCCGGCGGCGATGGCAGTGCCGGGGGTGGTGGTGGCAACGGCGGGGATGGGGGCTTCGGTGGTATATCCCTGGGGGCTACTGCAGACATTGTGGCAGGTAGAGGCGCCGCTGGCGGACCTGGCGGTGCCGGCCAATCCGGCGGTGCCGGTGGCGATGCAGCCGGGATCGACGTTACCCTGTCCGCGCTGGTCAGCGGCAACGTCAGCCTGCTTGCCCGAGGCGGTCATGGCGGTAGTGGCGGCGCAGGCGGCAACGGCGGCACAGGCGGTGACGGGGGTAGGCGCTACAATGCGGGTGTCAGCGGGGATGGCGGTACCGGCGGCCCGGGTGGCGCCGGTGGAACCGGGGGCAGCGGCGGCAATGGCGGCGTGGTTTCACTGCGTGTTGCTGCCAACGTGGCCGGCGCGGTGCAGGTCGATACCCGCGGCGGTCAGGCTGGAGTTGCCGGAACTGCAGGTGCAGCCGGAGCGGGAGGCATCGCCGGACTTGCAGATTCGGGCACTTCGCCGGGCAATGACGGGAACCCGGGCAACCCGGGCAACGATGGCGCGGCCGGTGCGAGCGGGGCCGGCGGTGACGTCGACATCGAGATCAGTGCGAGTGTCGGTGGCGGCATCAGTGTCACGACCGACGCGAGCGTCAGCGTCAACCTGCGCCCGGGCGCGGCCGTCGGAGGCAGTATCGACGGGGACGTTCTCGGCCTCACCAGCGGAGCAACGCTGATCTTCAGCATGAGTGCGAGCAGCGCTGAAAGAAGCGCACTGGATGCGCAATCGCCCGCCGGCGGCAGTGTTACGATCGGTGGACAAACCTATACCTGGACCAACTTCGACACTATCACCAATAACCTTGTCGCAAGTGCGCCTCCCGCCCCCGCTGATGTACAGCCGCTTGCGGTGCCGGCGTTGTCGGCGCAAGGACTTGCCCTGGTGAGTTTGCTGTTGGCGATGCTTGGCGGGGCGGGCCTGCGAGGCAGGCCGGACTGACGCAGATTCTGGTAAAAAGCCCCGCAGTGCGGGGCTTCACCAGGGGGGATCAGCTGACCCCTTTATTCTCAAGAAGGGCGAATCGATTCCGGTCAAAAAGGGCTCTGACCCCTTTTCCGGTCGGTTTTCAGCGAATATTACAACTTATCGCCGCGCCGTTGATGTTGATCGTCTGGTCGCTGCTCAATACCACGGTTTTTAATTCGGTTCCGTCAGTCAACTGTGCCGTCCACGACCGGCCGATAGCCGAGGTGTAAGTAATGCCTTCGCCGGGGCTCAGAGTGTGCTTGTATTGGGGCGTACACAGCGTGTCGTTGTAGTAAATCTCCACGTCGCTGTTGACGAGGTTATTGATGAAATCAACGGTCGCGGTGGCTCCGCCGCTCTCCGAGCAGCGATCAGCGGGCGGTCTCTCACAGGTGTAGTAATCGTCAGGGTCGTCGGTCTGGGTAGTCTCGGCAAAGGCTTCCAGGCAGTAGTATTTGTTCTGGTCCTGGCACTCGATTTCGATCCCGGTATTGGTGTCGCAGTAGCCGCTGAACTGCGATTCGCCGGATATCAGGCCGGAGCCGGAATCCGAGTAGCCAAGATTGATGTTCAGGGCCTCGACCAGTGCCGTCGCACTTTTATCCTTGGGGGTATAACAGGTACCGAATTCATACACGCTGCCGGACCCACTGGTATCTCCCCAGCAGACGATTTCCGGCACGTCTTCGCCCGGCACTTCAATGCCTACCCAACTGCCGTACTGCTCCTCATCCAGCAGCTGTATGTCACCCAGGCTGGTGAGGTCGATATTGTGGTATTCCACGGCGACGACGATTTCGTCCTCGTTGGCCCCGCTGTAGGAACAGCTCAGGTCGTCGACGCCGTCGGTATCCAGTTGCCCGGTGGTTTCATCGAGTACCCCGCCGCACTGGGAGATATTCCTCTCCTCTACAATCGCATCACGGAGCGTTACATTATTCGGAGTGGACCCCGTCCACCACAACTGCAGAACAGGGTCGCTGGTTGAACTTTCGAGCCTGGCGCCTGGCACCCAGAATTTGTAGGAACCGCTACCCGTCCCGAGCAGGCCGACCTCGACCGCATCCGTCAGCGGCTGATTGGTAGGTTTGTCTTTCACGGCAAAGTTGAAAGATCGCGTTTCGGTGACCTCGGCATCCACGCCGATATTCACGTAGTAGCATACCTCCTGCTTGTCGCGTGGGTCGGCAAAGGTCATGGCGACGTTTTGCTGCACGTCGCAGACGCCGGGATCGCCGACACGAGCGATAAAAGCATCGTAGGCCAGGCCCTCAGGCAAGGTGGCCTGGATCTCGGCGACATTGCCGGGGGAGACCAGGTCCCTGCCTTTCAGGAACAGATTGGCGCGGGTTGTGTCGCCTACACGAAGCGGCACGATTGCCTTGCTGGACAGGAGGCCCACAGTGTTTGGCACCAGGCCGCCCGCCGGGCCTAGCAAATACTGCATTTCCGCAATTGAGAAGGCCGCCTGTTTGGTGACCCGCAGGTTTTCGTGATAGACAGTGACCGCTACGCCATAGCAAACCGGCGCCGATGTGCAGCCCGAAAATTCTTCGCTTCCCGCTACGAGCGGGCAGCCGTCCTCGCTGTCCGGCACGCCATCCCCATCGGTGTCGACCGGGCAGCCCTGGGTGGCGAAAGGACCGGCTTCCTCCGGGCATAGATCGAGCAATGTACCTATGCCGTCGCCATCCACATCGGCGCAGCCAAAAAATTCTTTCAGTCCCGGCTCGTCAGGGCAGCGATCAACCAGGTCGGGGTAACTGTCGCCATCACTGTCGGCCGGACAGCCATTATCCTCGATGGTACCGGGTATCGTCGGGCATGCGTCATCGGGTCCGATCAGGCCGTCTTCGTCCGGGTCCAGCGTGCGCCAGTCCTCCTCAGGTTCTTCTTCTGGCGTGACGTCAAGCGGGGTTGAATCGATCTCCTCGGGCTCATCCGTCAGGATGGTACGGGCACGGCAGTCATAGCTGCCATCGGGATTCAACGGCAGTTGCGTCGGCTCGGACGCACAGCCGCATGTCTCACGGGTACCGGGTTCGCCATCGCAACGATCAAAATAATCGCTTATGCCATCACCGTCGCCATCGGGAAAACAACCCTGGTAGATGGGATAGCCAAACTGGTCAGGGCAAAGATCCTCGCTGTCCACTATGCGGTCACCGTCGCGATCTGGTTCGCCTCGCCGGTCGCAGGCATCTCCGCGTCCATCTTCATCCGTGTCAGTTTGTTCGGGGTTGGCAATGAAGTGACAATTATCGTTCTCGTCGTTTACCCCGTCATTGTCGTCATCGGGATCGCAGAGATCGCCGAGGCCATCGCCATCGAAATCACGTTGCAGGATACCGGCGTTGGGGAAGGTGGGGCAGGAGTCATCGTCATCGAGAACGCCATCGCCGTCGATATCACCCGGCGTCCCGAAGCTGTCTGTAAGGATGCAGTCATAGATGGTGCTGCAGCTCTCCCCATTGTTCAAAACGAGGCCTGTAACACATTCGTCCACAGGCGCCGTGGTCGCGCAGGACGGGGGCGGTGTGACTGAGCCGATTTTCAGGGCGACGCCGGAGGTGTTGACGTACTCGGCACCGGAAACCGGGATATTCACAGTGCCTCCCCCCGGCTGGTTCAGCTCGATGACGAGGGCGGCAATAGCCTGGTGGATCTGGAGGCTGCTCATGGCGCCCAGGCCTGCGCCCAGGGCGAGCAGCAAACCACCGAGGATCCGGCGGCTGCCCCGCGTGCGCAGCGTCCGGTAACCCAGGACAACCAGGGCGATAGCCATGGGTAACAGGAGCAGGGACGGAATCGGGATCGGCATTGTGCCGGTGGGCGCTGCAGTCGCTACTGCGGGGCCGTAAGTCAGAGAGCCCACGCTTTGGGCGAAGGTTGAAACCGACGCGCTGAGCGCGCACAAACCCATCACGTACCTGCCACAAGCCATGGGCGATATCCCTCTGAGTTGGTTTTAGTTGAGGTGGTTAAAAAATAGTCGGGTTTTGGCAGGCTGGCCAGTTGGCCAGCATTTTCGGCTATCTTCGCGGTCTGGCTCACGACACATTAAAGCCAGATAAAATGTAGGGATAATGCCCCCTGGCCCCTCGGAGCGCAGGCATACAAAAAGGGCTCTGACCCTTTATTCGCTTTTGCTGACCAGGATCAATGTTCTTCTGGCTCAATGCGTTAGGCTGGACCAAATCCATCGCCACGAAGACCAGGCATGCAGTCCACCGTTCCCTTCAATGCCGCGCTGCTGAACAAGTACGATACTTTCGGCCCGCGTTATACCTCCTACCCGACAGCCCTGCAGTTCTCTCCGGCCTTTAGCCGCGACGATTACATGGCGGCGCTGGCGCGCAGCAACGCGGGCGGCAAAGCCCTGTCCCTGTACTTTCACATCCCGTACTGCGAGTCGCTGTGCTTCTACTGCGCGTGTAACAAGATCATTACCCACACGCGGGAGCGTGCGCGGCCCTACCTCGAGAACCTGTACCGAGAAGTGGGCTTGCAGGCTGAGCGGGTAGGGGGGCGGCAGGTACGCCAGTTACATTTTGGCGGTGGTTCGCCCACGTTCCTGGATGACGAACAGTTAAACGGCTTGTTGCAGCACGCCGAGAGGCATTTCAATTTTGCCCCCTTCGCCGAGCGCGAATTCTCGATCGAGATCGACCCGCGGACCGTGGGTGATAACACGATTGCACTGTTGCGCGACTACGGCTTCAACCGCCTGAGCCTGGGCGTGCAGGATTTCAACCCGGAGGTACAGCGCGCGGTCAATCGCCTGCAGTCCGTCGAGCAGGTGCAGGCGGTGCTGGATGCGGCGCAGCGAGCCGGCTATCAATCGGTGAGCATGGACCTGATCTACGGCCTGCCGCACCAGACCCTGGACAGTTTCAGCCAGACGCTGGAAACCGTTATCGCCATGCGCCCGCAGCGTCTGGCAGTCTACAGCTACGCCCACATGCCTCAGAAGGTGAAGGCGCAAAAGCTGATCGCGAGCGAGACGCTACCCGATGCGGTAACCAAGCTGGGCCTGTTGGAACTCAGCATCCAGCGCCTGCAGGAAGCCGGCTATGTCTACGTGGGCATGGACCATTTCGCCCTGCCGGACGATGAGCTGGTGCTGGCGATGCAAAACGGCAGCCTGCAGCGCAATTTCCAGGGCTATTCGACCCATGCGGATACCGACATGATCGCCATGGGCGTGAGCTCGATCGGCAAGGTGGACGACTGCTACAGCCAGAACCAGCGTCACGAAAAACATTACCTGAGTGATCTCGCGGCCGGCCAGTTGCCCGTCATGCAGGGCTATCGCCTGAGCGAAGACGATAGGCTGCGGCGAGAGGTGATCCAGCGCCTGATGTGCCAGGGTGAACTGGATATCGCGGAAATCGAAGTGCAGTACCCAGTTCAGTTTGATCGGTATTTCAGCGAGAGTCTGGACGCCCTGGCGCCACTGGCCGAGGACGGGCTCGTGCAGGTCGATTCCCGGTATATCCGGGTGTTGCCGCTGGGGCGTTTACTGGTGCGCAATATCGCCATGTGCTTCGACGCGTATATCAGGCCGGCGCGTGAGCTGCGGTTTTCGCGGGTGATCTAAAATAAGGAAAATAAGGGGTCAGAGCCCTTTTTGCTTGGTTTTGATGTGCGAACTGGCGAGTGTCGCAAGCCTTTAAAGCGACGGGCAGTATTAATTTGGCACCCATCAGATCAGGCCAAAAAGGGCTCTGACCCCTTTTTTTCAGCAGTTTTAACTTCCTCCCAGGGGGAAGTTATGCTGGAATCACGCACATACTAAAGTGTGTTTTGTTTTAATGCAGGGGTACTCAGGGAATGAGAATCACTTCTACGCTTATCGCTTTATCTGTTATGGCCGGCCCCGCGCTGGCACAGACTTCCACTGGCTCTTTGACGTATGCGCCCACCCAGGCGGGCGCGGCTGCAAGCGCGTTTACCGCGGTGCCGATTCCCTCGCTGTTCCTGGTTCCGCTGGGAATCGTGCTGGCTGTGCTGGGTATTCGCACACTGCGCTCCGAACCCGGCCGGCGCCTGCTTGGGGCGGTCCTGCTTGCCTCCGGTCTCGGCGCAGCCATAGTCTCAGGCGTGCATACCACCGCAGTAACCGCGGCAGATACCGACTACATCAACCTGGATAACCCGGATGGCGGCACCGTCGATATTCCCCTCATCGATGCCATCTATACCAATACCTCTGGCGTTTCCCTGACGATAACCACGGTAGTGGCACCGCCAGCCTGCACGACGTCCTCGCCTGCAAATGAATGCATGGAAGGAGTGGTACTCGCTGTGAATGACACCTGCTCCACGGCATATGTCTGTGGCACTGCCGGAGCGGGCGGTGGCAGCGGTGGTTCGCTCGGGGACGGGGGCACTGGTGGTTTTGGCACCGGAGGTGCTGGCGGGGATGGCGGGGATGGTGGAGGCGCTGGAGGTGCTGGAGGTGCTGGAGGTGCTGGTGGGGACGGTGGGGACGGTGGGGATGGCGGAGACGCTGGTGCTGGTGGTGCTGGTGGTGCTGGTGGTGCTGGTGGTGCTGGTGGTGCTGGAGGCACTGGCGGTGTTGGGGGCACTGGTGGTACTGGTGGCGACGCCACGGCTCCCTGATGCCCAAGGGTGAAAGGGGTCAGAGTCCTTTTTGCATGAATTTCATGTGGTCGGGAATAGCCCTGGAAGACCCATCAATTGCCGCCAAAAAGGGCTCTGACCCCTTTCTCTCCTTTCTCCTCGGTCTCGAAACCATCATTGTTCGATACAAATGAGGTGCGCAAAGTTAACACAGGGGGGTGAGTCTACTGAAATGAGCGTAGAATCGACTACAGATGTTGAGCCTACCGCCCCGTAGCTTGACGTTGTGGGTGCCCAACCCTGGCAAATGCTAGTGGAGGTGGACCAGGCAGGGGAGAGGCCTGTCCATGCAACTCCACTACCTCCCCAAATGGGGACAGAAAGGGGAAATGCAAAAACGCGGTCCTGGGTGGTGGTGGCAATAAAGGTCTTGTCATCAGCGCGGAAATAATTGGTATCCGCGGTCAATACCCAATCAGCCAGGGGCGAGGCGCTGCGGCCATCACCAGCGATCATCGCTTTATAAGTGCTGCCGTCACTTGGCATACTCCCATCTACATTGCACTTGGCGTCGGCGCCTGCAATGCCTCCCAGATACCCATGATATCGGCTCGCTGTGACGAACAAGCGCTTGTCGCTGGCCGTGATGGCAGCGGTCGCAGTGCCCGGGACACCCACAGTATAGCCCCCGTTAGCAATGGTCAGAACAACCGTCTCGTTGGGGTCAAATACCTCGTCATCCAGTACCGTGAAGTCAACATCCACCGAAGATTGCGTGGCGGGAATCTCAATTTGCGTCTCACTGCTGATGCTGTAGTCGTCCCCTGCGGTGGCGGTCCCGGAGAGGGAATAGTTCACTGTGAGGGCAGTGGTCGTGTCGCCGGTGCGCGTGAGCGTAAAGCCCCCCGGGGTCGGTGTCGCCGATTCCACGCCATCACTTTTCTTGCTGACGGTGACTACCGGCAGGCAATCGTAAACGGTACTGCAGCTTGCGCTATCTTCCAGCACCAGGCCGCTCACGCATTCATCGGCGGGTGCCGTGGTGACGCAGGAGGGGGGGGCGACTACCGTGGCTATCTTCAGGGCGACACCAGAGGTGTTGGTATAAATCGCATTTTCGACCGGAATGTCGACAGTACCTCCGCCCGGCTGGTTCAGTTCAATCATCATCGCCGCAATGGCATGCTGGATGTTGAGGCTACTGATGGCGCCCATACCGACACCGCCGGCAAGTAACAGTGCCCCAAGTAACTGGCGGCCGCCCTGCTTGCGCAATGCCCGGAAGCCGAAGAAGGCCAGCGCTATGCCCAGGGGTAACAGGAACAGGAACGGGATGGGTACCGGCGCGGTTGCCGCAGGGCCATAGGTCAGGGAGCCGCCCGACTGGGCAAAGGTAGTACCGCTGGTGGCAAGGGCAGATAGAGCGATAGCGTACTTGGAGTGAGTCAAGCGATACGTCCCTGTATGGTCAATTCCTGATCGAAAACAAGCAATTCGAGTTAGCTAAGCGCAACGTGCAGAAGTTGCCCTAACATTGTGAATCTGTCTACAGATTTCATGCAGTAACTGGTGTTTCGGTGACAGGTGTCACCATGCCCGCCCTTACCGGGCTTATCTCGATATAGCGATAACACGCGAGCAGGCCGGGAATGAACATGCGTGGTTTGCGGGGCATGGCGACGCTGGCAGAAAGGCGATGTCAGCTATGCTAATGATTCCTTCGAGAATGCGAACAGCAATACCGCCCACATGATCATCAGATGTGGCCGAAAAGGGCTCTGACCCCTTTATTACCAGCCAGTTGTAGACAAGAAGCGCCACCAGATGGGTAAAGAAGCAGCTTGCGAAACCGAGCCCCCACCATCTTCGCCTGACGCACCATCGTGCGGAAGGTGATCCCGCGCCACTTTAGCGGGCGTAGAGTTGTAAAACAGCGCTAAATCCCATTGTCCACCCTGCTAGAGCCGCTCCTTCCTGGACCTTGCTATACCCAGCAGCCCCACCACCACTATGGCCAGGGAAAATGGCACTATGGGCAGGGAGGTAGGCACTGCTGCCGGTGCTTGTGCTGGTGCTGGCGCCGGTGCCGGTGCCGGTGCCGGTGGGGGCTCCGGTTCAGGCGCCTGGGCTACGAAGGTACCACTGAAAATTCGCTCGCCAGGTCCAGAAAGTGTCCCTGTACCATCATTCGTCCAAAACAGGCTGAATGAAGTAGGGTTATTTACCACTATCGAGCCAGTAGCAAAGGACGCCTGCCCATTCGTTATAGTGAAAGGGGAGGCAAAGTCGAGGCCATAAACTCTAAATTCGATTTCCTGGCCGGTACACTGCCAGCCACAGACGGTGCCGTCTGATTGCAGGTAAAAGTCGGTATTGCCGGCTCCTTCATTCAGGAAGAGTGAATAGCCGAATATGCTCACATCAGCTCCAGCTCCAACCGTGCCGCTAAACTGTACGTTAAGGGTGCCATTAACGTATATATCCACGTTTACACTGTCACCGAGAGGCAGTGACTGTGCGTTAATCGTTCCAGGTAGTCCAATAACGGCGGCGGCGACCAGCCATCTTATAGCGTACATCGAGATCCCCTTTGGCGTATTAATCAGTGTTCTGGATTGCTTTCCGGGAGCTTCCCAGGTAACCGTGAAGCCAGACACTTAACTTGTCATTTATACAGCCTTATCAAGTTATTGGCTCCTTGTTATCGCACTAACTGCAAACAAAAAGGGTCAGCCGTTAGCTTTATATCGGAAAACGGGTCAGAGTCCTTTTTGCCTGGGTTTGATGTTCGGATTGGCCGGTCGCACAAACCATGTAAGCGAATTACAATTTTGACCTGGTATCGATCAGATTCGGTCGAAAAGGGCTCTGACCCCTTTATCCTAATTGGCCAGTATCCGTTCCGGCTCTCCGGCCACATGCACCCTGAATACCACGGCCCTTGCACCCTCCGGCCCGCCCACCGGCGCGTGTTCCGCCTCGGGTGGGATTACATAGGCGTCACCGGCCCCCAGCCAACGGTCCTCCTTCCCGGCCTCCACGTGGTTGGCGCCGCCCTCGATCACGTAGACAAACTCCTCGCCCGGGTGGTGGTGACGGGGCACCTCGGCATTCGGCGGTATGACCACGTCCGAGATAATGACCTCCAATTGCGGCGCCGCGCTTATCGGTGCGCGTAACATCATGTTGGAGCCGGGCGGCGGCCTGAATGCCTGCGTCGCGACACTGACACCGACCTGAAGAGCGACCATTGCTACGGCCCCTACCAGGATTCCTGAAACAAAGCGTCCTGCCATATTCTCACCCGTCCTGTACAAAAAAACGTCGATAACATTGATTACAACGCAAGCGGCTGGCTTTAGCAATTAGCGGTAACAGGGGGCAGAGCCCTTTGTCCGATAAGTGAACACGGTGTGCGTATAAGTAATCCGACGTACTTCATGAGACAACTCCCTGCTTTCTGGTATGAGGATTTGGGGGTAGGGTGTGGATCCTTTTAGCCGCTACATTTTTTCGGTCAGCAGGCTTCCATCAGATGTGGCCGAAAAGGGCTCTGACCCCTTTATCAGGCCTTTCTTGCCTGTATCTTCCTGCCCTTAACGCCGCTACTCGCCAGGATCGCCAGCGCTTTCGCGGCCTGCGCCCGAGTGATGGCGACGTACGCTACCATATCGAAAATATCGATCTTGCCGATATGATCTCGCGTCAGTTCCCCCGTGGCGGTAAGTGCTCCCAAAATATCGCCGGGGCGGAGTTTGGCCTTGCGTCCGGCGTTGAGAGCCAGTGTTTGCATGCTGCCTTTGATCGCCAGGGTGGGTTCCGCTACTGCGGGCAGATTTTGCAAGCTGGGGGCCCGATTCAGTATTTCCTCTATCGCATTGACCCGTGACACTTCCGCGGGCAGGAACAGGCTCAGGGCCAATCCTTCATTTCCAGCGCGACCCGTGCGGCCGATGCGGTGGATGTACACCTCGGGGTCGTGGGGTAACTCGTAGTTGACGACGGCAGCCAGTTCCTTGATGTCGAGGCCGCGGGCTGCCACGTCGGTCGCAATAAGTACCGGTATGCTGCCGTTGGCAAAGAGCACCAGCACCCGGTCGCGGTCTTTCTGTTCGAGGTCACCGTGCAGGGCGACGGCGCTGATGCCGCGTTGCTTCAGTGCATCGGCCAGTTCTTCGCACTGTTGTTTGCGGTTGCAAAAAATGACACTGCTTTCGGGGTGGAAGTGCCGAAGCAAGGTTTCAATGGCGTCCAGCTTGCTACCCGATGCGATTTCGTAAAAAAGCTGTTGGATCACGCTGTCGTCGTGGACGCTCTCCACGGTAATTTCGACAGGATCTTTCTGCACCTGGTTGCTGATGGCGAGAATCTCCTGCGGGTAGGTGGCCGAGTAGAGGAGGGTCTGGCGTTGATCCGGGGTAAACGCGATCAGGGCATTGATGTCGTCGAGAAAGCCCATATCGAGCATTCGGTCGGCCTCGTCCAGGACCAGGGTCCGCAGCTGGTCCAGTTTTAGCGAGCCTTTCTGGCAGTGTTTGAGCAGCCGACCCGGAGTGCCTACCACCACGTGTGGCGGGTGCTCCAGCGACGCCAATTGCGGACCCATGGGCTTTCCGCCGCAGAGCGTGAGAATTTTCACATTGGCGAATGGTCTGGCAAGCTGGCGCAGCGCCTTGCTCACCTGGTCGGCCAACTCGCGGGTTGGGCAAACGACAAGGCTCTGGGTCTGGTACAGACGGACGTCCAGGCCTTGCAGCAGGCCAATGCCGAAGGCGGCGGTTTTGCCGCTGCCTGTCTTGGCCTGGGCTTTAACATCCTTGCCTTCCAGCACCGCTGGCAGGCTTCCCGCCTGAATGGGAGTCATGGTCTCGTAGCCGAGGGTCTTGAGATTGGCGAGTACTTCGGGTGTTAGCGGCAGGCCGGAAAAGTCGTTGCTGTTCATGGGGTGTTTACTCTGGTGTAGGCCATCAAAAACTCCGCGTTGGCGCTGGAGCTGCTTTTGCTGGCAGGTAGCACAGTCTACGACGAAAAGGGGAAGGGGGTCGGTAAAAGGGGTCAGAGCCCTTTTTGAGCGGATTTGATGTGAGTCCAAGTGGAGGGTCTAGATGCCTTTTTCAGGCCGCCCGCGGGAGACCTGTCCCGCGCGGACACGCAAGCTGGCTTCGATCTCATCTCGAAAGCGCTGATTCCCCAATGGTGTACCAGACTGAGTATGCAGGCGAATTTCCTCCTGTCCGCGCTCGTCGCCTTGCTCATCGAAAAATCGACGGTATTTTTGTGCGCGTTCTGTCGCCGTAGTACCCAGCGACGAGTATTTTGCATGCGGCGTGACCAGGCAATCCTCTCTGGCGAATGCATTGCAAGCATGGCTGCTCCACCGGTAGCTCCCGGGTTGGGTTACCATGCCCGCCCTTACCGGGTTCATCTCGATATAGCGGTAACACGCGAGTAGGTAGTTGTCGCTGTCGATGATGCTGGCCTTGAAGCGTCCCTCCCATAGTGTCCCGGTTCGGCCAAGCTTGTTGTTGATGTAAGGTACATAGTGGCGGCCGGTAGATTGCAGGCTCCGACTGATCGCGCCGTCATTGAGAGGTGTCATGAGCAGGTGCACGTGATTCGTCATTAGCACGTAGGCGTGCAGGTTGCAGCCATATCGGTCTATCGCCTCGGCAATAAATGACAAGTAGACGAGATAGTCATCCTGCTCGAAGAATATCGCCTGGCGATTGTTGCCTCTCTGCACGACATGTGCGGGCAGGCCGGGAATGAACATGCGCGGTTTGCGGGGCATGGCGACACTGGCAGAAAGGCGATGTCAGTTATGCTAATGATTCCTTCGATGATGCGAACAGCAATACCGCCCACATGGTCATCAGATGTGGCCGAAAAGGGCTGAGCCCCTTTTTTATTAGACCATTACATACCGGCTTCTGGACTATATCTTAGGCTTACTTTCCTCAATTCGGCTATTCTCAATCGAGCTGATTTCACTCACATCTACAGATCGACAATAGTAATGCCAGTTGACCGTCATAATTCCAATCGTAGGATCTTGTTTCTCTCCTAGTAAATCCAACGGCTCGTGGCAGTAAAGTGTTCTTACTTCGTTCCGAGATGCATACCTCTCACCGAATGGGTGTAGGTGTGTCTGAGGATCTAAAGGATTGCAGCGATGATCTTCAGAGCGAATGATTTCCAAACTGGCCCTATCTAACCTGTCTGAATACTCAAGTCCGTTGTTTACCCGGAAATTAAATATATAGGATGTCTCGTCTTCAGAGAGATTAAGTGGAGTACTACTGTAAGCACCATCTTGTTGGAGTTTCAATATACGCTTTTGCGCTGAATCTACATTGCTTTCCTCAATGATGTAATGCGAAAAGGCATCCTCAGTTTTTCCTTCAGAAACGTGATCAGAAGAGTTCCAGCATGCAAGTGCAAACACTGGTTTATATTCTTCAGCTATGCCTAGCTTAACCTTAAAGGTATATATTTTGTTGTTCAGTTCGCGACATACAGAACTATCGGGATCAAGATTTTTCAGATTTTGTCCGACATACAGTTTTAGGCGAGATCGATACTCTGATATCGACTCCTCCTTTGCATAGTTGTTAACAACCATAGAGTGAGAAATAGCATCATAGATAGTGAGGGCGTCACTCCAGATCTCACGGTTTCCACAACCTCTGCTCAAAACGAGGATGTCCGCTACCTCTTGATGTGGCCACTCTCCGGTAGAAATTGAACTATCCGCTGAAGCGGGACTGGAAAGCGGGGCTGATAGGAAAGCAATAAAAAATACGAGTATTACCTTCTTTAAAAACATCATTGCCTCATGGGGTGATTCCGAGTAGTCCGAAATATAGCTTTTATTAAAAAAAATAAAAAGGCGGGGCTAAGCTTAAAAACCCGACACCCAGCGTATTGGAAAAAGGAAAAAGCGGGCAGAGCCCTTTTTGCAAGCGGTGTTAGATTTGGCCTGAACTACTACAAATTATGACTGTGCAGCTTTCAGATTCGGCCTAAAAGGGCTTTGACCCCTTTATTGATCGCGCTTACCCCTTTAATCGCGTAGTCATCAGATGTGGTCGAAAAGTGCTCTGATCCCTTTATTCGTTAATTCCTTGTACAAAATATGTGCATCTTTGGTTTTCTATGTGATCTACCTCTCAACGTCTGGTTTATAAGGTAGCAAGCTCCAAACTCGACCATAAGATTATCGAGTAATGTGAACACGACCTATCCATTGAAAATATCCAAAGCACAGTAACGAGCCCGATACAGCTAAAAGAGTATGCGCGACGAAGTGAGGAATAATGGGATTACGATTTAGGAAGCGGATTAGAATAGCCCCAGGACTGAGATTAAACCTCAGTTGGTCATCGAAGAAAGGTGTCACGACGAGCACCACGGTCGGTAAGAATGGGGTTAATGCAAATTTAAGATTAACTGGTGAAGGGAAAACGGGATTTCGATCCGCAACGGTGGGATTGCCTGGAACTGGTGTTGCATATCAGCATTCAATGACAGAAGGAAGCTTGAGAGACAGATCAAATGAATCAATCTGTATCGTAGAGCGGAATCAAGTAAAATCTACAGGAAGTATTCCAGAGGCGGTTCACCCCATGGATATCGAGCCGTATCGATTCAAAAAAACCTGGGTTGGGTACTTAATGCAGATTGTTTATACATTTTTGTTATTCATTCCAATTTTGATCGCCAATGGCAAATTTATAGAAGATTACACTAGAACGTGTATGGCAGTTTATAGCCTTGCGTTTGTTTCGCTTTATCAAGCATACAGATACTCATGGAAGAGAAGGCCAACTGTTGATCAACTTAAGCTTTCTGATGAAGAAAAGTTGAAGCTGTCGCGACTTAAGCAAGCGCAAGATGATGCTTTTAAAATCGTAGAAGCGGCAGAAGCAAAGGGGATTAAGAAAAGACTCGATGGTATGTATGATGGTCGTTCATCCTTGGGTAAGTCAGCTAATTCAGCTATGGGAAGAGCGCATTTCCTAGATCAAGAGGGGTTGGAAATACTAAACCGTCCATATTATATGTATAAAAAGTTGGAAAGCGCTGTAACTCGCAGCGTCATCTTTACTGCGATACTTATTCATTTGCTAATATTGCCGTTAATAGTAGGTCAGGACGATAGTTACTCAACCTATGCAATTTGGCTAGTTTCGACTGCGGTGTTTGTAACAGGACTTGTTGTTGGTACAGTCAAACATATGCGTATGCAGCGGCTGTACAGTCGAGCAAAGATAGCTGAGTATATTGGGTTATACCACTACAGTACGAATCACGTTTAGACTAGCGTTAAAGTGCTGAATGAATTGGAAATAAGGGGTTAGAGCCCTTTTTGCTTAGGTTTGATGTGCAGATTGTCCCAGCGCACACTCCATGTACGCGAATGACAATAACGGTCTAGCGCCAATCAGATGTGGCCGAAAAGGGCTCTGACTCCTTTATTCGAAGAATATCGCCTGGCGATTGTTGCCTCTCTGCACGACATGTGCGGGCAGGCCGGGAATGAACATGCGTGGTTTGCGGGGCATGGCGACACTGGCAGAAAGGCGATGTCAGTTATGCTAATGATTCCTTCGATGATGCGAACAGCAATACCGCCCATAGGGTCATCAGATGTGGCCGAAAAGGGCTCTGACCCCTTTGTTCTCGTCACGGGGTATCTTCGTTGGCTGATGCCAGGCAGGATATTGGCCAATACCTGATGGGCTACTACAACTGGCAGCGACCACATCAATACAACGGTGGATTACCTCCTGCTGAAGCTGAGAAAAATCCTAAACTACTGTCCGGGATTAGTTGACCACTACAGGGGCATGGCGACACTGACGGAAAGGCGATTTCAGCTATGCTATAAATTCCTTCGAGGATGCGAACAGCAATATCGCCCACATGGTCATCAGATGTGGCCGAAAAGGGCTCTGACCCCTTTATCGGGGACAAATTATTTTTAACAAGATCAGGATTTAGTGACTTGAAAAGTGGGGCTGGGAAATAGGGAATTAAGGGGGCAGAGCCATTTTTGCTTAGGTTTGATGTGCAGATTGTCCCGGAGCACAACCCATGTTAGCGAATGACAATAATGGTCTAGCGCCAATCAGATGTGGCCGAAAAGGGCTCTGACCCTTTTAATCTCTTTCCCCTTTTCCCCAAGTTGGGTATACCACAAAATATCTACATTTCAGATAGAATCGATTGGCGTTTCTCTTTGTACTCCTCCTCCGTTATCAGGCCTTGTTGATATATGGCTTTCAAATCTTCCAGTCTTGCGGAGGCGTCGGGCAGCTCAGCTACAACGGGTTGAACTGTCAATGACGTCATGAATTCGCTGTCCCCAAGCATTTTGTCGATAGTTTCATTCATCGCTTCCTCTGCAAGATCGCGGAGTGTATCAACATCTCCAAAAATGCCCGCACCCACTCCACTCTCTGTAAGATCAGTCTTGTAGCTTTTCTCGAAAGCAATTTTCGCATCCGCCTTTCTTAGCAAAGAAACATTGACATGAGCATGTGCTTCTCGATTGAAATAATAGCTACAGTCAAATTTTGTTATTTCGACATTAAGCTGAAATGGCGCTGAATCTGATGAGCTGTAAATTCCAGATTTTTCCAGCGCTGATGTATACATTTTGTCTACCATGACATCAGTAGATTCCTCAGTACGTAACGTCTTTAATCGGTTTCCGTAACCACCGCGAATTGCACCCAGCCAGTTGCTGTCTGTGTCTCGACTATCTGACACAATAACTTGGCCTATCACAGGCTCTGCTTCGCCAGCAACCGCCCCACTCCCTTCATACTCCACTTTACTCATGTGGGTAGAGCAGCCCGCCAAAAGCAAGAAATAAAATAATGTAGCGACTAATCCGATATGCCTGGTCTTGACCATATGCACGCTAAACTCCTGTTGACTATAGTAGAACGTTCTCGAAAAGAACCGACACCATAAGTAGATATATAGGTCAGGTTCTGGCCATACAAACTCACCACACTAAAAGGGGTCAGCTTAGATTCTAGTTGCAAGTGCAACAGCATAAGGCAACATCAATCAGATGACCTACCACCATCTTAGCCCAGAAGAACGGGCCTTCATCATACTCGAACATGGCCGTGGCACCAGCCTTCGAGAGGTCGCAACGCAACGGAAATAAGGGGGCAGAGCTCTTTTTGCTTAGGTTTGATGTGCAGATTGTCCCAGCTCACACTCCAATTAAGTGAATGACTATAATGTTCTAGCGCCAATCAGATGTGGCCGAAAAGGGCTCTGACCCCTTAAACCGGAGCCACTTTTTCTTTTTTTGATATGCGTATTGTCGGGGGGCGAGCCACGTGAGCGAATGACAATACAGACCTGGCAACTATCAGATATGGCCGAAAAGGGCTCTGACCCTTTAATTCGGTCGAGTAGTGTTGCGATCTCCCGAAGGCTGCTGCCGCGGCTCCGTTCGAGCATGATGAAGGCCCGTTCTTCCGTGCTAAGATGGTGGTAGTTCATTCGATGCATGTTGCCTTATGCTGTTGCACTTGCAACTAGAATCTAAGCTGACCCCCTTTAATTAGGCGCTGAATTTTAGCTCTCTACTATACCATTCCTCTGAATCACTCGATCAACACTTTCGAACGTCGAGTTTCCATCGTCAAGAAGATCAATAAAATTAAAATATGTCGGCTTGTTTGGTAAGTTTTCCCAGCATTCAATTAAGTACCTTCTAAAGCATGTCGCGCGATGATAGCGATCTTTTATCCCAAGCGAATTGATGTCAGCACTGACATCAATTCGAAATGCCTCGTCGAATACCGGCGTATCAAAAACCATTGCGTCCAAGTATGTAAAAACATTGATCCATCGCAGTAAATGATAGGCACCGATACTAGTCACTCGAAACATCGAAGGCATCGCTCCAATCAAAATGCCGTTCTGATCCTCCTCAAAGGTAATTCGTTGTGACGTTTCGATGAGCTTTCTATTTGTCATCCTTCTGAGCGCAGAAGCAATTGAATCTTCGATGAATCCAAAATTCTGCATCTCCTCAAATATTTCTTCAGAAGTGCAGAATGCATCGTTGTTTCTGTGCGGACCTGGTTTGTCTAAAAACGCGAGTACAATTGGAACAAGAAAATGATCGTTTGGTGATGGGGAACGCACATCAAATACATTCATTGCTACAGAGGTGTCTGGATTGTAATGCGAATAATCTCCTAGTAACGCGGACTTAGTGAATTCGTGAAGAGGAATCTTATACTTCCCACGTGTACTCATAATGTCTATGATTTTTTCAGCATCAACGTTTGGACTTCCTATAAAGCTAGTTACAAATTCAATAGCAGAGCGTATGTTTCCGCCAGTAATATTGGTTAGGAATTCATATAGATCAGGATTTTTTGCAAGCGAGGAAATTAATGCCTTTAGGAAAAGAGCTAGGTTTTTCGCATTCAGCTTGACGTAATTTACTGTTTCAATTGGCATCCTACCTTCGGCCATTTTAAGCGCAAAATCTAGTCGCTTCGAAATGACCGAATCAATTCTAGGCGGTGAAATTGTAAATACCTTATGAGGATATGCAGAAAGACTTCCCGCTCGTTTCGACTTAAAGAAGGTCTGTGGACGAACAGCGATAAAAACTGTTGAGTTCCAGTCATTTGAAATCTCTTGAGCAATAACAAACGCTTCCTGCTGGACTTCGTATTCTCGCTGGTCTGCATTATCTATCGATACTATTATCTGCTTTCTTGACGATTTTGAGTGAAAATTAATGGCATGTTTTAAATGCTGATCTTTTTGTTTTAATTTCTCTTCTAACATTAATAGAAGTTTTTCTTCGTAGAGATCAGGATTTTTCTCCCTTTTTTGTCCCCAGATTGAGGCTGAGAAACGATAAATATCTGAAGCATATACCCCTTTTAGAAAATCAAAACTATTTGGGTCGATGTCATACTTATCAATCAGTTGGCTCTCAATCTCATTCAGAATAAACGTCTTTAAATTTGAAGAGAGTGCGGCATTAGAGCCTAGGTCTATGTAGATATAAATCGCATTGCGGAATTCTTCATATGCACTGTTATACATCAGGTTTTTAACGAAAGATGTTTTTCCAACTCCCACGTCGCCTAGAAGAACAATTGGACGCTTGGTTACAGATTCGGCGAGAACATCCGGCGAAAAATTGTCGTTCTTTTTCTCTCTAACGGGCACAGTATGCGGTGCTGATTCACTTTCGCTAAATAGGGCAGAGTATCTTGCTTCTAGGACATTTTTGCTGAGAAGCGCGTATTTTGACAAAGCACCACTCTCACAATAGCATTCCGCGAAAAATCGTTCCTCTACTGCATCATTCTCTAAAATGTCCTGAAAAAACAGCTCTGAAAGTTGACGCAATGTCGCTTGGGTTTCGCTCGCGTATCGAACGACGGGATACTGCGTTAGCTTCGATGACAGTTTATTGGGTATGCCAATTTTATCGGTTAATAAATATCTGTTAAGTCGCTTCTCCAAGATGCCACTTTGAGACATTAACTGCCATGCGATATCAAAATTCTCCACCATATGTTCTAGGCTTGTAAAAACGACAGCTTTTCCATCTAACACCGAAATTCCGTCCTGCCGAGATGCCAAAAATAGAATATACTGGTGTCCATTACTCACTACTGCAATGGGAACTCCGCGCTTACTACAATAATCTTGAGCCTGTTGTATCGCTTCGCTTGCTGCCTGGCTAACTGCCATTAGCGATGGAATATCTGTAGTGAGTTTTGCGGACACCCCAGCAGGCACATCAAATACTTCCCCTTCACGTTTTGCTTCAAGAATTGCTGATCGGGGCTTTCCAAGCTCATAATCTGTAAACTGAGATCGCTCATATTTCTCAACCTCAACATCAGCTTTTCCCCACCCTAGACACTCAAACAAAACTGTATCAATTAGGTGAAAACGTGTCTGAGCTTCATTTTTATCGCAATTAGTTGAAGCCTCTTTCGCAAGAGCTTTTAATTTTTCCCGACCTTCCGATAAAGTGTTCAATAGATTCTCCCAAATATATCCATATTATTTGACATTAATTCCCGGCTGAGAAGATCAACTGCACTTTAAACGCACTCCTGTTCGAGTTTGCCTGGAACCATTTCCTAAGTTAAATGAGATAAGGGGTCAGAGCCCTTTTTGCTATATTTATAATGTCTGGAATTGAGGCGGGTTTTGAGCGGAGTGGAAACCAGTCCGACAATAACGCTTCAATAGGCGTACGATACCCGATAATGCTCAGTTCGATCTCGATTTCCTAAGAACAAGAACATCCTAATTCTGTGTTGCTCGTAGAGTTTTCGAGCCCAATGTTGGAGCAGTTCCAAAGGGTCATCATGCTGCAGGCCGGCCTCTTGGTCATTGTCTTTTGCCAAATTCTCAGCAAGTTCGTATAAGTAAAATAGCCTGCTTTCCATAATGCGGATATCAATTTCTTTCTTGAGAACGTCGCTCAAGCGATTAGGCATTTCCGATATAACTTCTGGAGAATGCCAGCCAATATCACAACCTGTACCCGAGTAAGAGTAGTGATGCTTATGCGTGGTTACTCTCTCATGAGGGACGATTGAAACGTGCTCTTTTAGAAAAGGTATATTTCCTACATGCGATACCCAATCTCGCCTATACAATTTATATCGTTTGTAATCATATGGGTGTCCTCTGAATCTGTTGGCTGACTCAAAGAGAGAGTAGTAATACTCGTCTTTATCAAGATGTAATGGTGCTACATAGAATGCCTGCGAAAATGGTTGATTGGCATACTTCATTAGAATGTTGTGTTGATAGTCTGATGCATTTTTAGCAATTTCCCTCAGGCCAAAATAGAATGTAGGGTCATCCTCCAATCCATGTCGATGACGAAATTCACGCACGAGTTCGAGGGGACTTCTATTTCGCCTTGTGGAAGGGGCTATTTTAGATACAGGTTCCAATCCTTTAGAGGCTTTAAACTGCATAAAGAATGCAAAACCACAGTCATAAAATTTCTTATCGGCTCCAGATAGTTGTTCATCTATATCTAAAAGACGGTATGGGGAGTTCTTTGACATCCACACGAAAAACCCAGAGACATCCGACTCAATCTGTTTTTCAGAAAGGTTTGCTTTGATTTCGTATTTGCTCATTCGGGATATTTTCTACTTTGTGGTGAATAACGCATAATATCTGGTAAGTTTGCGAGCACCGATCCGCACGCAGCGTCTTTATTTGGTTATAACCGCCCTCACTTGGTTGCAGGCATCTAGTTCCACTAATCGCTTCGTGTAACTCTGTGTCTGCAGGTGCTTGGGTGTGCATGATACGTCCCGCGAAAGCTGTGTTCCTAGTCAGCCCCGTAATAATTGTGCGCGAGTTCACTTCTTCGAATAATTACCCTCAATTACAAGTCACTGGACAAAATTCACCCAACAAAAAAGCCCCACACCTCCCGGTGCAGGGCTCTTCAAAAAGTCTAGCTGAGGTCAGCTAAGATTCAAGCACTAAGCTCCGTAATCTCCACAGCCGCAATCCGCTTCCCTTCCTCGGCACTCTTCTGGAACTCCACAATCTGGTCAAAGTTCATATACCGGTAAATCTCCGAACTCATCGCATCCAGGTTCTTCGCGTACTCCATGTACTCTTCCGGCGTTGGCAGCTTGCCAACAATCGCACCCACCGCAGCCAGCTCGGCCGAAGTCAGGTACACATTGGCGCCATCACCCAGGCGGTTCGGGAAGTTCCGGGTAGAGGTAGAAAGCACCGTACTGTTCGCCGCCACACGCGCCTGGTTACCCATACACAGGGAGCAACCGGGCATCTCGGTGCGCGCGCCGGCACGGCCGAAGATGTTGAAGTAGCCTTCTTCCATCAGCAGGTGCTCGTCCATGCGGGTCGGCGGGCTGATCCACATGCGGGTGGTGATGCTGCCCTTGTGCTGGTCCAGCAGTTTGCCGGCGGCGCGGAAGTGGCCGATGTTGGTCATGCATGAGCCGATGAACACTTCGTCCACCTTGTCGCCGGCCACTTCGGAGAGCAGCTTGGCGTCGTCGGGGTCGTTGGGGCAGCAGACGATGGGCTCGTTCACTTCCGCCAGGTCGATCTCGATGACGGCGGCGTATTCGGCGTCGGCGTCGGCTTCCATCAGTTCCGGGTTGGCCAGCCACTCTTCCATCTTGCGGGCGCGGCGCTCCAGGGTGCGCGGGTCGCCGTAGCCTTCCGCGACCATGCTGCGCAGCAGCACGATGTTGGAGCGCAGGTATTCGGCGATGGCGGCTTCCGGCAGCTTGATGGTACAGCCGGCGGCGGAGCGCTCGGCGGAGGCGTCGGAGAGCTCGAAGGCCTGCTCGACGGTCAGGTTGTCGAGGCCTTCGATCTCCAGTACGCGGCCGGAGAAGATGTTCTTCTTGCCTTTCTTCTCGACGGTCAGCAGGCCCTGCTGGATGGCGTAGTAGGGGATGGCATGCACGAGGTCACGCAGGGTGATGCCCGGCTGCATTTCGCCCTTGAAGCGCACCAGTACGGATTCCGGCATGTCCAGCGGCATCACGCCGGTGGCGGCGGCAAAGGCCACCAGGCCGGAGCCCGCGGGGAAGGAGATGCCCATCGGGAAGCGGGTGTGGGAGTCGCCGCCGGTGCCCACGGTGTCGGGCAGCAGCATGCGGTTCAGCCAGCTGTGGATGATGCCGTCGCCCGGGCGCAGGGAAACGCCGCCGCGGGTCATGATGAAGTCCGGCAGGGTGTGCTGGGTGTCGATGTCCACGGGCTTGGGGTAGGCCGCGGTGTGGCAGAAGGACTGCATGGTCAGGTCGGCGGAGAAGCCGAGGCAGGCCAGGTCTTTCAGTTCGTCGCGGGTCATCGGGCCGGTGGTGTCCTGGGAGCCGACGGTGGTCATCTTCGGTTCGCAGTAGGTGCCGGGGCGGATGCCCTCGACGCCGCAGGCCTTGCCGACCATCTTCTGCGCCAGGGTGTAGCCCTTGCCGGTGTCGGCGGGCTGCTCCGGGGTGCGGAAGAGCGTGGAGACGGGCAGGCCGAGCGCCTCGCGGGCCTTGGTGGTCAGGCCGCGGCCGATGATCAGGTTGATGCGGCCGCCGGCGCGCACTTCGTCCAGCAGCACGTCGGACTTGAGTTCGAACTCGGAGATGGTCTCGCCGGCTTCGTTGAGGATCTTGCCGTCGTAGGGGCGGATCTCGATCACGTCGCCCATGTTCAGGTCGTCGACCGGGGCTTCGAAGACCAGCGCGCCGGCGTCTTCCATGGTGTTGTAGAAGATCGGGGCAACCTTGCCGCCGATGCAGATGCCGCCGCCTTTCTTGTTGGGTACGCCGGGCATGTCGTCGCCGAAGAACCACAGTACGGAGTTGGTGGCGGATTTACGCGAGGAGCCGGTGCCGACCACGTCGCCGACGAAGGCTACCGGCAGGCCCTTGGCCTGGATCTCGGCGATCTGCGCCATCGGGCCGGTCACGCCGTGTTCTTCCGGGGTGAGGCCGTCGCGGGTCATCTTGTACATGGCCAGGGCGTGCAGGGGGATGTCCGGGCGGCTCCAGGCGTCGGGGGCGGGGGAGAGGTCGTCGGTGTTGGTTTCACCGGTGACCTTGAATACGGATACCTTGATGGATTCGGGCACATCGTCGCGGGAGGTGAACCACTCGCCCTCGGCCCAGGATTCCATCACCGCCTTGGCGTTGGCATTGCCGGCCTTGGCCAGTTCGTCCACGTCGTGGAAGGCGTCGAACATCAGCAGGGTGTGCTTGAGCTCTTCGGTGGCCAGGGCGCCGAGGTCGGCGTCTTCCAGCAGGCTGACCAGGGTCTCGATGTTGTAGCCGCCGTGCATGTTGCCGAGCAGTTTCACTGCGGCGCTTTTGTCGATCAGCGGGGAAGTGGCCTCGCCCTTGACGATGGCGGAGAGGAAGCCGGCTTTCACGTAGGCGGCTTCGTCCACGCCCGGGGGCACGCGGTCGGTGATCAGTTCCAGCAGCGCGGCTTCTTCACCGGCAGGCGGGTTCTTCAGCAGCTCTACCAGGCCGGCAACCTGTTCCGCGTTCAGCGGCTTCGGGGGGATGTTCTGTGCGGCCCGTTCGGCCACGTGTTCACGATATGCGTCAAGCACAGTTAGAGCTCCTTTGCGTTTGTCAGGGGCGGCGCGGGCGGGGGGAGGCCGGCGCGGGAAGCCAATGGAGGTGTAAAACCGAAGTCGGATTATAGCGGATACGGGGAAACAGATAAATGAATCAGGGGCTTATACCGTGCATTCAACTGGCTGATACCTTACACTGCCGGGCCAGCGATATTCCCCTGCAGCATGCTCGACGACCTTGTAAAAACGCCCTGTATCGGTGTCTGTTCCACGGGCATCGGCGACACCGTGTGCCGTGGCTGCAAGCGTTTCCAGCACGAGGTGATCCACTGGAACGGCTACACCCCGGAGCAGAAGCGCATCATCGACGAGCGCCTGGCCGGCTTCCTCTCCCAGTGCGTCAGCAACAAGCTGCGGGTGGTCGACAGGGCCCTGCTGCAGTGGCAGCTGCAGGTGCAGAACGTGCGCTACACCGCCCGCCACGACGAGTACTGCTGGCTGTTCAGCCTGCTCAAGGCCGGGGCGGGGCAGATCGACCAGCCGCGGGATTTCGGCTTCGAGGTGGATATCGCCTTTCGCGAGGTGCCGCTGGCCGAGCTGCGCGACCAGATAGACGCCGAGTTCTTCACCCTGTCCCAGGCCCACTACGACCGTTACATCGCCATGCCCGACCTGTTTGGAGGCACCGACTGATGGGCAAGCCCGTCGACCTCGACCCGATCTGCGACTTCCTGCCCTGCGCCACGCCCCGCGCCTGGGTGGACTGGGCGCTGGACAACCCCGAGCTGCTGCTGATCGACCACGCCAACTGCGAGAAGAAGGCCGCCTCCACCGCGCTCAACCTGATGTACCGCTACGTCGAGCACCACAGCCTGCTGCACAAGCTCTCGCGCCTGGCGCGGGAGGAACTGCGCCACTTCGAGCAGGTGATCGCGCTGATGAAGAAGCGCGGCATCGACTACCCGCAGATCAGCGCCGCCCGCTACGCCGGCGGCCTGCGCAAGGCGGCGCGGGACGGCGAGCCAGGGCGGCTGGTGGATACCCTGATCTGCGGGGCGATCATCGAGGCGCGCTCCTGCGAGCGCTTTGCGGCCCTGGCGCCGGAACTGGACGCCGAGCTGCGCGAGTTCTACGAATCCCTGCTGAAATCCGAGTCGCGGCACTTCCTCGACTACCTCAGGCTGGCGGAGTCCCTGAGTTCAAAGGAGGAGGTGGCCGCGCGCCTGCCGGTCTTCCTCGCCGTCGAGCAGGAACTGATCGAATCCCCCGACAGCGAGTTCCGCTTTCACTCCGGCGTGCCGGCCTGAGTTCCCAGCTTGCGGTAGAGTGAGCGCAGGCTGATGCCTGCCATCTCCGCCGCCTTCTCCTTGTCGCCCGCGCAGTGGGCCAGCAATTTCTCCAGGTAGCGCTGCTGCTGGGTTTTCAGGTCCGGCCAGTCCTCTGATGCCTCCACCGCCGGCGGCGCCTTCGCGGGGATGCATCCCTGCAGGCTGCGCTCCAGCACCTGGGCGTCGATGACGTTGGAGTGGGTGAAGATGATCGCCCGCTCCATGATATTGCGCAGCTGGCGCATGTTGCCGGGGAAGGGCTCGCCCTGCAGGCGCCGGATGGCGGAATCGGTGAGGTGGTACTTGCTGCCCGGCGACAGCTTCTCCAGCAGGGAGCTGGCGATCAGGGCCACATCCTCCGGCCGCTCCCGCAGCGGCGGCAGGACAATGGGAAAGGTGTTGATGCGGTGGAAGAGGTCCTCGCGGAAACCGCCGGCGGCGATCAGCGCCGGCAGCTGCTTGTGGGTGGCACAGACCAGGCGGAAGTCCGCCCACTTGACCTGGGTGCTGCCCACCGCGCGATAGGTGCCGGTTTCCAGCAGGCGCAGCAGTTTCACCTGCATGCCCAGGGGCACGTCGCCGATCTCGTCGAGGAAGAGGGTGCCGCCGTGGGCCTCTTCCAGCAGCCCCGGCTTGTTCTGCGAGGCCCCGGTGAAGGCGCCCTTCACATGGCCGAACAGCTCGCTCTCGAACAGGGTCTCGGTGAGGCCCGCGCATTCCACCGTGACGAAATTGCGCTCCGCCCGCCGGCTGGCCGCGTGGATGGCGTTGGCCGCCAGTTCCTTGCCGGTGCCGGATTCGCCCAGCAGCAGCACCGAGGTGTCGTGGGGCGCCACCAGGTTGATCAGCTCCACCAGCCGGTTGAAGGCCGGGCTGCGGCCGACCATGCGTTCGCGGTGGATCTCCGCGCTGGCGATGCTGACCGGCTTGAGCACCTCGATGAAGTAGAGCAGCTCGCCGCTGGCGTCCTTCAGCGGCAGCAGCTCCACGTCGATGTGCTCGCGGCCGCGCGGGGTGTTGTGGATGTGCAGCACGCGCTCCCTGTCCTTCGACTGCCTGCAGGCGGCCAGCGGGCAGCTCTCGCCGGCCTGGTCGCAGGGGCGGTCGTAGCCGTGGGAGATGCGGTAGCAGTGCTCGCCGGCGGGGATCTCGCCGAAGTTCTCCTGGTAGCGGCGGTTGCTGGCGAGAATCTCGTAGTCCATCGACAGCAGGATGGCGGGGTGCTCGATGCCGTCGAGCAGGGAGCTGAGGTCGAGGTTGCTGGCGGGGGCGGTGGCCGTCATGGGTTTTGCCATTTGTGACAACAGGGGTGTCAATTATGGCAAAATTTCCGGCCCTGTAAATACCCACCGGGCCGCTGGCCTTGGTCTACTCTTGGTGAATACTCAATAAAAACAGTGCGTTAGGGAATTCGCCAGAACTGGCACGAAAAGCGCAATACACAGGGCAATGCTAACCCCGCGCCCCGGCCAATTCGCCGGGCGGCGCGACCCAGGAGGCCCCAGACATGTCCGACATCCCCTTCCCGGTAGACCTCGCCAGCAAGCCGCAGGTGATCCCCTTCTTCGACGAGGACACCAACACCTTTTCCTACGTGGTGCGCGACCCGCACTCGAGCGCCTGCGCGGTGGTCGACTCGGTGATGGAGATCGACTACGCGGCGGGGCGCCTGAGCACCCACGGTGCCGACAAGATCATCGCCTACATCCGCCAGCACCGGCTGGAACTGGCCTGGCATATCGAGACCCACGTCCACGCCGACCACCTGTCCGCCGCGCCCTACATCCAGGAGCAACTCGGCGGGCGCATCGGCATCGGCGAGCACATCGTCACCGTGCAGGAGACCTTCGGCAAGATCTTCAACGCCGGCAGCGAGTTCGCCCGCGACGGCTCCCAGTTCGACCACCTGTTCAGCGACGGCGAGCAGTACGCCATCGGCACCCTGGTCTGCCATGCCCTCTATACCCCCGGCCACACACCGGCCTGCATGAGCCACGTGATGGGCGATGCCTGTTTCGTCGGCGACACCCTGTTCATGCCCGACGGCGGCACCGCCCGGGCGGACTTTCCCGGCGGCGACGCACGGGTGCTGTTCCGCTCGATCCAGCGGCTGCTCTCGCTGCCGGAGGCGACCCGCCTGTTCATGTGCCACGACTACATGCCCAACGGCCGCGAGGTGGAGTACGAGACCACCGTCGGCGCGCAGAAGGCCGCCAACGTGCACGTGCACACCGGGGTCGACGAGGCGGATTTCGTCGCCATGCGCGAGGCCCGCGACGCCACCCTCGGCATGCCCCGGCTGATCCTGCCCTCGCTGCAGGTGAACATGCGCGCCGGGCATTTGCCCGAGCCGGAGAGCAACAACACTGTCTACCTGAAACTGCCGCTCAACCTGCTCTAGGAGGCCCCGATGGACATCAAACGACTCGACAGCAAGCTGAGTGTCTCCGGCCAGATCGGCCCCGATGACGTGATGCAACTGGCCCAGGCCGGGGTCAGGACCCTGGTCTGCAACCGGCCCGACGGGGAGGGCGGCGACCAGCCGGGCTTCCAGGAGGTCGCCCGGGCCGCCCAGGCGCTGGATATCGAATTTCACTACCTGCCAGTGGTGTCCGGCAAGGTGCAGGACGCCGAAGCCGAACAGTTCGGCCAGCTGCTCGAGGCGGCGGACGGGCTGGTCCACGCCTACTGCCGCACCGGCATGCGCTCGACCACCCTGTGGGCGCTCTACGAGGGGCGTCGCCGGCCGGTGGCGGAGATCGCCGGCGCGGCGCGCAAGGCCGGCTACGACATGAGCGGTGTGGCGGCGCGTATCAATGGCCAGGCCGAGGGCGGCGAGCAGTTGGCCCGCTACGATGTGCTGATCGTCGGCGGTGGTGCCGCGGGCATCGCCTGCGCGGCCAGCCTGCACAAGCGCGACGACAGCCTCAAGGTCGCCATCATCGACCCGGCGGACGTCCACTACTACCAGCCGGGCTGGACCCTGGTCGGCGCCGGCATCTTCCAGCCCGGGGAGACTGCCCGCACCCTGGCCTCGCTGATTCCCCGCGGGGTCGACTGGATCAAGGCCGCGGTCGCCGCCTTCGACCCGGAGCGCAATGTGGTGGTGCTGGAGGGCTGCCGCCTGGTCTGCTACACCCGGCTGGTGGTGGCGCCGGGGCTCAAGCTCAACTGGGAGGGCGTCGAGGGGCTGACCGAGACCCTCGGCCAGAACGGCGTCAGCTCCAACTACCGCTTCGACCTCGCTCCCTACACCTGGCAGCTGGTGCAGAACCTGCGCAGCGGCCGCGCCCTGTTCACCCAGCCGCCGATGCCGATCAAGTGCGCCGGCGCGCCGCAGAAGGCGATGTACCTCTCGGCCGATTACTGGCACCGGCAGGGCCGGCTGGCGGACATCGACATCGGTTTCTACAACGCCGGCGGGGTGCTGTTCGGCGTGCAGGACTACGTGCCGGCGCTGATGCAGTACGTGGAGAAATACGCCGCCAAGCTCAACTTCAACCACCGCCTGGTGAAGATCGACGGGCCGGCGAAGAAGGCCTGGTTCGAGGCCAGCAGTGGCGAGGGCGAGGTGCAGACCGTGGAGCGCGAGTTCGACATGATCCACGTCGTGCCGCCGCAGCAGGCGCCGGATTTCATCCGCGCCAGCCCGCTGGCCGATGCGGCCGGCTGGGTCGACGTGGACCAGAATACCCTGCGCCACAAGCAGTTCGACAATATCTGGTCGCTCGGCGACGTGACCAGCGCGCCCAACGCCAAGACCGCCGCGGCGGCGCGCAAGCAGGCGCCGGTGGTGGCCAACAACATCCTCGCCGACATGGGCCGCGGCGGCGTCGCCCACTACGACGGCTACGGCTCCTGCCCGCTGACCGTGGAGCGGGGCAAGATCGTGCTGGCGGAATTCGGTTACGGTGGCAAACTGCTGCCGAGCTTCCCGCGCTGGCTGCTGGACGGCCGCAAGCCGACCCGCCTGGCCTGGCTGCTGAAGGAGAAGGTCATGCCGCCGCTGTACTGGCAGGGCATGCTGCGCGGCCGCGAGTGGCTGGCCGAACCGGTGATTGGCGAGGACTGAGGCGAGAGCCCTGGAGAGCATTGAATTGAGCCGACTGGCACGCTACCTGCCGATCCTCACCTGGGGGCGGCAGTACAACCGCACCACGCTGACCAGCGACCTGCTGGCGGCGGTGATCGTCACCATCATGCTGATCCCGCAGTCGCTGGCCTACGCCCTGCTGGCGGGGCTGCCGGTGGAGATGGGGCTGTATGCGAGCATCCTGCCGCTGGTGGCCTACGGCATCTTCGGCAGCAGCCGCAGCCTCTCCGTGGGGCCGGTGGCGGTGGTCTCGCTGATGACCGCGACGGCGGCGGGGCAGGTGGCCGAGGCGGGCAGTGTCGCCTACATCGAGGCGGCCCTGTTGATGGCGCTGATGTCCGGCCTGTTCCTGCTGCTGATGGGCGTGCTGCGCATGGGCTTCCTGGCCAATTTCCTCTCGCACCCGGTGATCGCCGGCTTTATCACTGCCTCGGGCCTGATCATCGCGGTCAGCCAGCTCAAGCACCTGCTCGGCGTGCACGCCCACGGCGACAACCTCTTCGAGCTGCTGCTCAGCCTGGGGCAGCAGGTCCCGGCGGCAAACCCGGTTACCCTGGTGCTCGGGGTCACGGTGCTGGTGTTCCTGTTCTGGGTGCGCACCGGCCTGCAGCCGCTGCTGATCCGCCTCGGCCTCGGCGAATACCCGGCGACCCTGCTAGCCAAGACCGGCCCGGTGGTCGGGGTGGTGGCGACCAGCCTGATTGCCTGGTCCATGGGCCTCGGCGAGCGCGGCGTGGCGCTGGTCGGCGATGTGCCGAGCGGCCTGCCGGACCTGGCGCTGCCGTCCCTCGCCCTGCCGGCCTGGAAGGAGATCGCCATCTCCGCCCTGTTCATTTCCATCATCGGCTTCGTCGAGTCGGTTTCGGTGGGGCACACCCTCGCCGCAAAGAAACGGCAGAAGATCTCCCCGGACCAGGAGCTGATCGGCCTCGGCGCCGCCAACATCGCGGCCTCCTTCTCCGGCGGCTACCCGGTGACCGGCGGCTTCGCCCGCTCGGTGGTGAACTTCGACGCCGGGGCGGAGACCCCCGCCGCGGGCATGTTCACCGCTATCGGCATCGCCGTGACCGCGCTGTTCTTCACGCCCTATCTCGCCTTCCTGCCCCAGGCGACGCTGGCGGCGACCATCATCGTCGCGGTGCTCTCGCTGATCGACCTGTCGATCCTCAGGCGCAGCTGGCAGTTCGGCAAGTCCGAGTTCGCCGCGGTGGTGACGACCATGGTGGCGACCCTGCTGCTCGGGGTCGAGATGGGCGTCGCCTGCGGCGTGCTCGCCTCCCTCGCCCTGCACCTGTACAAGACCTCGCGGCCGCACATGGCGGTGGTGGGGGAGGTGCCCGGTACCGAGCACTTTCGCAATATCAGCCGCCACCAGGTGCAGACCCACGACAGCATCCTCTCCCTGCGGGTCGACGAGAGCCTGTACTTCGCCAACGCCAGCTACATCGAGGACCGCATCTACGAGCTGCTGGCCGAGCGGCCCGCGGTGCGCGACGTCATCCTGATGTGCACGGCGGTGAACGAGATCGACCTCAGCGCCCTGGAAACCCTCGAGTCGATCAACCAGCGGCTGGAGGCCAGCGGCATGCGCTTCCACCTCTCCGAGGTGAAGGGGCCGGTGATGGACACCCTGCAGCGCACCCACTTCCTCGGCCAGCTCAGCGGCGAGGTCTGGCTGACGCAGCACCAGGCGGTGGCTGCTATTCTCGACCGGGAAAGTTCCGCCGGCGCGGCTGTCGAAGACCGCTCCGCCGCCGGCAAACCGTAACAACCATCAACCCTATTACCTGACAGGACACCCCTATGGAACCCTTGCCCCATACCTACAGCGTTGCAGTAACGGCCAACCCCGACGATGCGCTGTCGGTCACCACCGAGGACATCCCCGAGCTGGTGGTCTCACCGCCGCCGCAGTTCGGCGGCAGCGGCGACCAGTGGTCGCCGGAAGACCTGCTGGTAGCCTCGCTGGCGAGCTGCTTCGTGCTCTCCTTCCGCGCCATCGCCAAGGTCAACCAGTTCGGCTGGTCGGACCTGCGGGTACAGGCCAGCGGCGAGCTGCACAAGGTCGACCGCAAGACCAGGTTCACCAGCATGACCATCCGGGCGCGCCTGACCATCGACGCGGGGGAGGGCCGGGAGAAAGCCGAGCGCTTCCTGCAGAAGGCCGAGGACAGCTGCTTCATCTCCAACAGCCTGAACTGTGACATCCACCTCGAGAGCGAGATCGTGAGCGCCTGAGGCGCCGGAAACCTGTATGACCATCGTTAACTTCACTCCCTGGTCGGCGCTCCTCGGCGGCGCGCTGATCGGCCTCGCCGCGGCCCTGCTACTCTGGCTCAACGGCCGCATCGCCGGTATCTCCGGCATCGCCGGCGGCATCATCTTCCCGCAGCAGCGGGAGCTGGGCTGGCGCGTGCTGTTCCTGCTCGGCCTGGTGCTGGGCGGCTTCCTCTACCAGTGGCTGGGCATCGGCCCCGGTGTGGAGCACATCGTCGCCGTCGTCGACACCCCCTACCTGGTGGCCGGCGGCCTGCTGGTCGGCATCGGCACCACCCTCGGCAACGGCTGCACCAGCGGCCACGGCATCTGCGGCCTGGCCCGCGGCAGCGTGCGCTCCCTGGCCGCCACCCTCAGCTTCATGCTGGCGGCCTTCGTCACCGTCTTCATCGTTCGCCACCTGCTCGGAACCTGATATGCAAAACTTTTCACACTCACTGGCGGCGCTGTTCGCCGGGGTCCTCTTCGGCCTCGGGCTCTGTGTCGCGCAGATGATCGACCCGGCCAAGGTCCTCGATTTCCTCGACATTCTCGGCAGCTGGGATCCCTCGCTGGCCTGCGTCATGGCCGGTGGCCTGGCGGTGAAGGCCCTGGCGACGCCCTTCATCCTGCGCCGGCCGCAGCCGGTCTTTGGCGAGCACTTCCGCCTGCCGGAGCTGCTGCATGTCGACCGCCGGATTGTCATTGGCGGGCTGATCTTCGGTGTGGGCTGGGGTCTGGCAGGTTACTGCCCGGGGCCGATGCTGACCTCTCTGAGTTTTGCCGACGGGGCGATACTGACCATCGTCGGGAGCTATGCCGTTGGGACGTTTGCGACGCGCTGGTGGTTGCTGCGGGGCACTTAGCAAAGGCTGGAAGGCGCTTCGTAGCGCGCAAGCACAGGCGCATGTTCCGCGCTTACTCGAAAGCGTTTTGACTCGACGCACGAAACATGCGCCTGTGCTTGCTGGCACCGAGCGCAATTCCGGTTTGCTCCGCAGGCCTGCCCGAGCCACCCGGCGCGAGAGCCTCAGGTCGAGATGGCTTCCGCAGCGACTATAAACGCTTTCGGAGCGGAGGAAGCCATCTCGACCTGAGGCTCGGAGGCAGTGCTAAAGCCACGGAACTACGCAACGCGGTCTCGAGATAACCAGTCTAACTCTCTGTTAAATAGAGAATTTCTCAAGCGAAAAGCCACTTGAAGTAGCTTCGAGATACCACCCGTGGCTATCCCAGTCCCCCAACACCCAGCGCTCCCCAAAATCCAGCTCATGACAGGCCGGCCGATGGGTATGCCCGTGGATCAACAGGGACACTCCACGCTCCGCCATCTCCCGCTCGACCTCCGAGGGAGTGACATCCATGATGTCCTCCGCCTTGTTCGAGTTGGCCTCCCGGCTCATGGTGCGCAGCTGGGCGGCGAGGGCGCGGCGCTCGGCCAGGGGCCGGGCGAGAATCGCGGCCTGCCACTGCGGGTCGCGGGCCTGGGTGCGGAAAGCCATGTACTCGGCATCGCCGGTGCACAGGCTGTCGCCGTGCATCAGCAGGACCTGCCGGCCCTGGATATCCGTTACGGTGGGGTCGGCCAGCAGGCTGCCGCCGGCGCGGGCGCACCAGTCTTCGCCGAGCAGGAAGTCGCGGTTGCCGCACATGAAGAAGAGGCGCGGGCCGGCGGCGCTGAACTGGTGGAAGAGGGCGGCAGTTTCTGCCGCCAGGGGGGCATCGTCGTCATCGCCCACCCAGGCCTCGAACAGGTCGCCGAGGACATAGAGGGCGTTGCAGTCAGTGTTGTTGTCGAGGAAGGCCGCCAGTGCCGAGGTGATTTCGGGCCTGGCGGCGTCCAGATGCAGGTCGGAGATGAAGAGTGTGCGGGACACTTACTCTTCGACAGTGACCGATTCGATGATGACCGGGTCGGTCGGCACGTCCTGGTGGCCGGCCTTGGAGCTGGTGGGTACGGTGCGGATCTTGTTCAGCACTTCTTCGCCATCAACGACTTTGCCGAATACGGCGTAGCCCCAGCCCTGGGCAGTCTTGCCGGAGTGGTTGAGGAAGTCGTTGTCCTTCACGTTGATGAAAAACTGCGCAGTGGCGGAGTGCGGGTCCATGGTGCGGGCCATGGCGATGGTGCCAAAGTCATTTTTCAGGCCGTTGTCGGCTTCGTTTTCGATCGGCGCGTTGGTGGTCTTCTGGCTCATGTCGGTGTCGAAGCCGCCACCCTGGATCATGAAGTTGTTGATGACGCGGTGGAAGATGGTGCCGTCGTAGAAACCGCTGCGGGCGTATTCAAGGAAGTTGGCGACCGTTTTCGGCGCGTTCTCGGCGTCCAGCTCGAGTTTTATCTCGCCGAAGGTGGTGCGGATGGTGACCATAAGAGGATCCCTGTGGAGTTATCGCGTGTGGGCCGCACATGATACGGATTTTTGCATGGCAGGAAAACCGCGAAACGTCCGGGAACTTTGGTGATAGTCGGCAGCAATTCGCTTAAAGCTGAAGCATTGAGCGGCTATACTACCCGCCTTTTTTGGTCCAGAGTTTTTCATTTTTCATGCCAGACACACCGGTCAAGAACTTTCTCCAGGCAATCATCAGCGACGATCTGGCCAGCGGCCGCGTCCTGGCAGTGCAGACCCGCTTCCCGCCGGAGCCCAACGGCTACCTGCATATCGGCCACGCCAAGTCGATCAGCGTGAACTTCGGTCTCGCCGCCGCCAACGGCGGCAAGTGCAACCTGCGCTTCGACGATACCAACCCGGAGAAAGAGAGCCAGGAGTACATCGAGTCCATCCAGGAGGACGTGCGCTGGCTCGGCTACCAGTGGGCCGGCGAGGTGCGTTACGCCTCCTCCTATTTCCAGCAGCTGTTCGACTGGGCGATCTACCTGATCGAGCAGGGCAAGGCCTACGTCTGCGACCTCAACGCGGAACAGGCCCGGGAATACCGCGGCACGCTGACCGAGCCGGGTAAGAACAGCCCCTTCCGCGAGCGCAGCGTGGCCGAGAACCTCGACCTGTTCCAGCGCATGAAGGCCGGCGAGTTCGCCGAGGGCGAAAAGGTGCTGCGGGCGAAGATCGACATGGCCTCGCCGAACATGAACATGCGCGACCCGATCCTCTACCGCATCCGCAAGATCGCCCACCACCAGACCGGCACCGACTGGGTGATCTACCCGACCTACGATTACGCCCACGGCCAGGGCGATGCGATCGAGGGCATCACCCACTCCATCTGCACCCTGGAGTTCGAGGACCATCGCCCGCTCTACGACTGGTTCATCAACAACCTGCCGGTGCCGGCGAAGCCGCGCCAGTTCGAGTTCGGCCGCCTCAACCCGAGCTATACCATCACCAGCAAGCGCAAGCTGAAGCAGCTGGTGGACCAGGGCCTGGTCAGCGGCTGGGATGACCCGCGCATGCCGACCATCTCCGGGATGCGCCGCCGCGGCTACACGCCCCAGGCCCTGCGCAAGTTCTGCGACATGATCGGCACCACCCGCTCCGACGGCGTCGTCGATGTGGCCATGCTCGAATTCGCCATCCGCGAGGACCTCAACGCCAACGCGCCGCGGGCCATGGCGGTACTGAACCCGCTGAAGGTCGTGCTCACCGACTACCCGGAAGACAAGGAGGAAGTGCTGAGCGCGCGGAACCACCCGAGCCGCGAGGACCTCGGCAGCCGCGAGGTGCCCTTCACCCGCGAGCTGTACATTGACGCCGAGGATTTCCGCGAGGAAGCCAACAAGAAGTTCAAGCGCCTGGTCCTGGGCAAGCGGGTGCGCCTGCGCAACGCCTACGTGATCGAGGCCGATGACGTGGTCAGGGACGCTGCCGGCAATGTGGTCGAGATTCACGCCCACACCATCCCCGACACCCTCGGCAACGACCCGGCGGACGGGGTGAAACCGAAGGGCGTGATCCAGTGGGTTTCCGCCAGCCGCGGCCAGCGCGCCGAGGTGCGGGTCTACGACCGCCTGTTCAACCACGAGGCGCCGGACCGCGGCGACGCGGATTTCCTCGCCCACCTCAACCCGGAATCACTGAAGGTGATCGCCGACGCGATGCTCGAGCCCTCGCTGGCGGCAGCACAGCCGGAGCAGGGCTTCCAGTTCGAGCGCGAGGGCTATTTCGTCGCCGACCGCTACGATCACAGCGCGGACAAACCGGTCTTCAACATGACCATCGGCCTGCGCGACACATGGAACGAAGGGCAGTAAGTAAAGGAGGCATGAGCATGAGCGGCCTGAAAATCCACGACACCATGCGCGGTGAGAAAGTCCCCTTCGAGCCACTGGTGCCCGGCGAAGTGACCATGTACGTCTGCGGGCCGACGGTCTACAACCTCGCCCATATCGGCAACGCCCGCCCGGTGGTGGTCTTCGACACCCTGTTCCGCCTGCTGGAAACCCACTACGACAAGGTCACCTACGCGCGCAACATCACCGACGTCGACGACAAGATCATCGCCGCGGCGCGCGAGGGCAATCGCTCCATCGAGTCCGTCACCGACGAGTTCACCGCCAAGTACCGCGAGGACATGGCCCAGCTCAACGCGCTGCCGCCGACCATCGAGCCCCACGCGACCCACAACATCGGCGCGATGATCGCGCTGACCGAGAAACTGGTGGCCAGGGGCCACGCCTACGAGTCCCAGGGCCACGTGCTTTTCGCGGTGGAGTCCATGGCAGATTACGGCAAGCTCTCGCGCCGTTCGCTGGACGACATGCTCGCCGGCGCGCGGGTCGAAGTGGCCGACTACAAGCGCCACCCCGGCGATTTCGTCCTGTGGAAACCGGCGAAAGAGGGCGAGCCCGGCTGGGACAGCCCCTGGGGCTACGGCCGCCCCGGCTGGCACCTGGAGTGCTCGGCGATGATCCGCGAGCACCTCGGCGAGACCATCGACATCCACGGCGGCGGCCGCGACCTGATCTTCCCCCACCACGAGAACGAGATCGCCCAGAGCCGCTGCGCCCACGGCGGCGACTACGTGCGCTACTGGATGCACAACGCCTACATCGATATCGACGGCGAGAAGATGTCGAAGTCCCTCGGCAACGTGCGCACGGTGCGCGACCTGCTCAAGCTCTACCGCGGCGAGGTGCTGCGTTTCGCGCTGCTCTCCGCACACTACCGCTCGCCGCTGAATTTCTCCGCGGACCTGCTCGACCAGGCCGAGACCACGCTGAACAGCCTCTACAACACCCTGCGTGAAGTCGATGACATCGCCCTGGATGTGGACGTCTCGCTGGTCGACGAACCTTTCTACGCGGCGCTCAATGACGACCTCAACACCCCGGTCGCGATTGCCGAGATTCACGCCATCGCCCGCGAGCTGAACAAGGCCGCGCCGGAAGACAAGCCCCGCCACAAGGCGCGCCTGCTGGCGGCGGGCAGCATGCTGGGGATTCTCGAGCACCACGCCGAGGACTGGCTGCAGGGCGCCGCGTCCGATGACGCGATTTCCGCCGAGGAAGTCGAGGCGCTGATCAACCAGCGCGCCGAGGCGAAGAAAGCGAAGAACTTCGCCCGCGCCGACGAAATCCGCGACGAGTTGCTGGCCCGCGATATCGTCCTCGAGGATTCCCGGGAAGGGACCAAGTGGCGGCGCAGCTGAGACCCTGATCTCCGTCCGCGAACACGGGGCCCCCCGACTCACTTCAACCAGGCTTGTTCATGCGGCAAGGAGGAAGCCGATAAATGTGGTCTGTGGCATCTGAACTCGTCGGCGGGCTCGGCCTGCTACTGATCGGCATGTCGCTGATGACCGACGGCCTCAAGCTGGCCGCCGGTTCCGCCCTGCGCGACCTGCTCGCCAGCTGGACCAGCACCCGCCTGCGCGGCCTGCTGGCCGGCTTCCTGATTACCGCCGTGGTGCAGTCCTCCAGCGCGGTAACCGTCGCCACCATCGGCTTCGCCAACGCCGGCATGCTCGGCCTGGAGCGCGCCATCTGGGTGATCTTCGGCAGCAACGTCGGCACCACCATGACCGCCTGGATCGTTGCCCTGGTGGGTTTCAAGCTGGATATCCAGGTCTTTGCCCTGCCCCTGGTCGGTGTCGGCGCGCTGCTCAAGCTCACCGGTGCCCGCAGCCGGCGCAGTTCCTACGGGCTGGCCCTGGTCGGTTTCGGCCTGCTGTTTCTCGGTATCGGCGTACTCAAGTCGGTGTTCGACGGTATCGGTGCCGACTACAGCCTGCCCAGTTTCGAGCGGCTCTCCCTGCAGGCAATCTTCGTCTACGTGGCTATCGGCTTCGTGCTCACCGGGCTGATGCAATCCTCCAGTGCAGCCATGGTGGTGGCGCTGAGTGCGGCACAGAGCGGGCTGGTGGAACTCGACGCGGCGGCGGCGGTAGTCATCGGCGCCAATCTGGGGACCACGTCCACGGCCCTGCTGACCATCTTCGGCGCCACACCCAATGCCAAGCGCGTCGCCATCGCCCACCTCGCCTTCAACGTGCTGACGGCCCTGGTCGCGATGCTCCTGCTCCGACCGATGCTCTGGCTGGTCGGCTGGATCCAGGAGGCCCTCGAGCTCGGCGCGGCGCCGGCGATGACCCTGGCGGTTTTCCATACCCTGTTCAACGTGCTCGGCGTATTGCTGATGTGGCCGCTGTCGGCCCGGCTGGTGAGCCTGCTGCAGCACTGGTTCAAGGTACAGGAGCGCCAGCCGGCGGTGCCGCAGTACCTCGACCGGTCCACCCTGGGCGTGCCCTACACCGCGGTGGGCAGTATGACCCTCGAGGTGCAGCGGGTGGCGCAGATGGGTATCGCCACCCTGCAGCAATCGCTGCAGCCGGGCGGCGCCCACCCCTGGCGCGAGGGCCGCGATGACATGCGCGAACTGGCCGGCGCGATCACTGAATTTGCCACCCGTCTGAACCGCGAGTCGCTCGCGCCGCTGCTGGCGGAGTCGGTAACCGGCCTGCAGGAGTCGCTGCAGGAGTGCCTGCTGGTCGCCAACCTCAACGAGGAGATCGAGGAGCTCGAAATCGAGGCCGGTCTGTGGCACCAGCCATTTCCGGACATGGAGCGCTTTCGCGAGGACGTCGAGCAGTTTCTCGAGCAGTGGCGGCAGCGTCTTGGCAGCGGGACCGGGGAGGTTCCCTCCTACCCGGCTGTCGAACAGAGCTATCGCCGGCTGAAGCTGGATCTCCTGCGCAAGGCCGGCTTCGGCGCACTCGACGTGCGCGCGCTGGAAGCCTACCTGCAGTACATGAACGAGGTGAAGCGCGCCTGCCACCAGTTCAACAAGGCCGGCACGCGGCTGGTGAAAATCCGCGAAGACCTGGATATGGGCGCGATAGAGGAGGCCGCTGCCGCGGGGGACGAGGGGCTGTCCCCGGTGGAGGGCGACGCGACTGAGCCCGCCGCTGCTGAGCAGGTCACAGCGACGGGCACGGATACCGGGGAAAAACCCGCCTAGCCGCGGAACCTGACCAGCTTGCATGCACCGGCGAACGCCACCAGCGCCGCCGAGCACAGCAGCGGTACGGCGGAATCGCCGAGGCCGAAGGCCAGCAGGCCCGCCGTCAGGGTGGCGCCGACCGCCTGGCCGAGCATGCGTACCGTGGTCACCATGCTGCCAGTGGTCGCGGCCAGCTGTTTCGGCGCCGAGCCGATGATCAGCCGCGCATTGGGCGAGAAGAACATGCCGAAGCCGGCGCCGCACAACCACATCCGCCAGGCGATGTCGCCACGCCCGGCGTCCTCGGGCAGCAAAGCCAGCAGTACCAGTCCGGCCGTACTCACCGCCATGCCGATGACACAGAGCCGGGTCACCGGCAGGTAATCCGACAGGTAGCCCGACAGCGGCGCCACCATCACGCTGGCCATGGCGTAGGAGGCCATCATCGCGCCCACCGCAGCGGGGGAGAAACCGAGCCTTTGCTGCAGCATGAAGGGCACGAACACGAGGATGATCATCGAGCCCATTACCGCGCTGAAGTTGGCCAGCAGCGCCACCGCCAGCTTCGGCACTGCCAGCAACTGTACCGGCAACACCGGCCGCGGCACCCGCCGCTCGTAGCTGACGAATGTCCACGCGACCACGGCGCCCGCCGCCAGCGTCACCAGCGGGGCAATCAGCCCGGCGTCATGGGTGGTGAGCTGCAGGCCGATGACCACCAGGCCGAAGGTGGCGGCGCAGAGCGTCGCACCAAGCGAGTCGAAGGGATGCTTCTGTGGCTCCGGGTCGGGCAGGGCGCCGCTGAACAGCAGGGACAGCAGCGAGAAGGGCAGCGCCGCGGCAAACACCCAGTGCCAGCCGAGCTGCGCCAGCACCAGCCCGCCGACCACCGGGGCCAGTGCCGTACCGCCGGCGTTGGCGATGGTGTTGATCGCCATGCCCTTGCCGAGGTGTTCGATCGGGTAGATGGAGCGCAGCAGGCCGAAGGCCACGCTGAGTGAGGCGGCGGTACCGAAGGCCTGTATCGAGCGGGCGAAGAGCAGTTCGCCGAAGGTGTCGGCATTGAAACAGAAATAGGCGGCCAGGCTGTGCAGGATCAGGCCGCCGCTGTACAGCCGGCGCAGGCCGATGCGCTCGCCGAAGGCGGCGAAGGGCATCAGGGTCATGGCGAGGATCAGCTGGTACGCGGTGACGATAAGTACCGCGTCCGAGTTCTCGACCTGCAGCTCGGTGGCGAGGGAGGGCAGCACGATGTTGGCGATCGACACGTCGATCATCAACATCAGGTTGCCGGCGGAAACCGCGAAGACCGCCAGCGCCCGGCGCGGGAAAGGTAAGCCCGTGTGTTGCTCCGACACGATGGGGGTTTAACCCAGGCTCTTTTCCCCGGACAGCACGCTCTGCATGATCAGTGTATTGATGGTCATCGGGCCGACACCGCCGGGTACCGGGGTGTAGGCGGAGGCCTTTTCGGTCAGCGCGGAGAGCTCGATATCGCCCACGCCGCCGGGGTGGTAGCCGGCGTCCACGACCACGGCCCCCTGCTTCACCCACTCGGCGCGGATGAACTCGGGCTTGCCGACGGCACCGACCAGGATGTCCGCCTGGGCCACCAGGGCGGGCAGGTCTTTGGTGCGGGAGTGGCAGATGGTGACGGTGGCGTTCTTCTGCAGCAGCATCATCGCCATCGGCTTGCCGAGGATGGGGCTGCGGCCGACGACGACGGCGTGCTTGCCTTCAATCTCTATACCGTAGTGCTCGAGGATGCGCATGATGCCCTGGGGGGTGGCGCAGCCGTAGGCGTCCTCGCCCATGGCCATGCGGCCAAAGCCGAGGCAGGTGACGCCGTCGACATCCTTTTCCAGGGCGATGGCGTCGAAGCAGGCACGCTCGTCGATCTGCGCCGGTACCGGGTGTTGCAGCAGGATGCCGTGCACGTCGGGGTTGCTGTTGAGCTCGCCGATCTTCGCCAGCAGTTCCTCGGTGCTGGTGGAGGAGGGCATCTCCACCGCGAGGGAGTCCATGCCGACGCGGCGGCAGGCGTTGCCCTTCATCTTGACGTAGGTCGCGGAGGCGGGGTCGTCGCCGACCAGGATGGTGGCGAGAATCGGCGTCTTGCCGCCGGATTTTTCCTTCAGCTGCTCCACCCGGGCGAGCAGTTCCGCCTCGGTTTGTGCCGCCAGTGCCTTGCCGTCCAGTACCAGTGCTGTCATCGGGTGGAGTCCTCGTGCTTGCCCGCCGTGAAGGGCGCGTATTGTCCCACGCCCGCCGGTGAAAGTGGAGGGTTTGCGGGGGCTGTCGGCCACGGGATCGGCATTGACGCCCATCGGTGCGATGGGTATTATGCGCGGCCTTCGTCGGGGTATAGCGCAGTCTGGTAGCGCGCCTGCTTTGGGAGCAGGATGTCGGGAGTTCGAATCTCTCTACCCCGACCACTTCATTTCTCGCGGTCTCTCTCGCCGCTACAGCCTCAGCCAAAACGCCGGCTGCCATCTCCCACCCAATTGCCGAACACGCTGACCGCAGCGCGAGACTGTCGCATCGCGTGGTGAGCATGCTCCGGACCAGTCGGTCGCGAGCGGGAGCGCAGAGGCTGGCCGGGCCGAATCCTGCTCATCGATCGCTGGATCGGGGCCCCCCGCCGCACACGCGTTTTCACCCTATACCCCTGTTTTTACAGTATTTTGTCAGCATTGTTTACACATCAACCGAGACTTGGTCGACAGATTTGACCATTGCCCGGTTTATGCGTCTCGCTTGCTTGACACCCTCTCATAATGGTTGCAGCATCATGACGTCAAAAGAATAATCCTGAGGTAGTTCACGCATGTCCAGCCAGTCAGTCGCCGCGCCCGGTGGCGTTTATTACGACCCCTACAAACGTTCCATTGCCGAGAGCCCTTACCCGACCTACAAGCGGATGCGTGATGAAGCCCCGCTGTACTACAACCCCGAATACAATTTCTATGCGCTGACGCGCTACGACGATGTGCGGGCTGCGTTTCTCAACCACCAGGCGCTGAGTTCCAGGCACGGCGATATCCTGGAAATGATCCAGCAGAAAATCGCCATTCCGCCGGGCACCTTCATCCACAACGACCCGCCGTCCCACGGCATCCACCGCAACATCGTCGCGCGTATCTTTTCCCCGCGGCGCATGAACGGCCTGGAACCCTGGGTGCGGCAGATCACCGTCGAGTGCCTGGACAAGATCGCCGGTGAGAAGGAATTCGATTTCATCGAGCACATCGGCGCGCAGATTCCGATGCGGGTGATCGGCAAGCTGCTCGGCATTCCCGAGCAGGAGTTCGAGGCGGTGCGCGAGAGCGTCGATTCGCGCCTGGTAACCGAGGGTGATAAACCCCTCGATTACGGTGACGCGCTGCAACTCGACCAGAGTTTTGGCGACTACATCGACTGGCGGATCAAGAACCCCGCCGACGACGTCATCACCGAACTGCTGGGTGTCGAGTTCACCGATGAAACCGGCACCCAGCGCAAGCTGACCCGGGATGAACTCATCACCTACGTCAACATCCTCGCCGGTGCGGGTAACGAGACCACCAACAAGCTGATCGGCTGGGCCGGCAAGACCCTCGCCGAATTCCCCGACCAGCGCAAACTGCTGGTGGAGAATCGCGACCTCATTCCCGAGGCGGTGGAGGAACTGCTGCGCTTCGAACCGCCGGGACCGCACGTCGCGCGTTACGTGCAGGAGGACGTCGAGTTCCACGGCACCACCGTGCCCGCGGGCAGCGCCCTGCTGATGATCGTGGCCGCGGCGAACCGCGACGAGCGCGTATTCCCCAACCCCGACGTCTTCGACGTGCGCCGCGACCGCGCCGCCCACACCACCTTCGGCTACGGCATCCACACCTGCATCGGCAACGTGCTGGCGCGCATGGAAGGCCGCGTGGTGCTGGATGAACTGCTCAACCGTTTCCCCGAGTGGGAAGTGGACCTGGAGGAGGGCGAACTGCTTTCCACCTCGACGGTGCGCGGCTGGGCGACACTGCCCGCCTGGGTCGGCAAGGAGCGGCCGGCGCGCAAGCCCAAGCCCGCGGCACCGGCCGGCGCGCCTGCCCCCGCGTCTATCGACGGCCAGTGGAACGTCACCATCAAGGGCCCCACCGGGCCGATGCCGAGCACCCTCAACCTCTCTACCAGCGACGGCGTACTCGGCGGCGAGCAGAGCGGTGACGGCACCACCACACCGATCGAGGACATCAGCTACGACAGCGCCAGCGGCGACGTCCGCTGGGTCAACAAGATCGCCAAGCCGATGAAGCTGAAACTGGAGTTCACCGGCAAGGTCGAGGGCGACAGTATCAGCGGCAAGGTGAAAGCCGGCTTCATGGGCAGCTATCCCTTCACCGGGCAGAAACTCTAGGCGGTTTACCCCCGCTATTCGTGTGGGCCTGGACGCATTCGCGCTTGACAGCCGGACAGGCCCACATATAACATGCCGCCCGCATTGAAGCAGGCTCCCATCGCCCCGATCCGGGAGTAAAATCGTTTCAATTCAGCGTAGTGGTGGCCGTAGCTCATCGGGTAGAGCACCGGATTGTGGCTCCGGAGGTGGAGGGTTCGAGACCCTTCGGCCACCCCATTTTCCCCCTCGCAATTTCCCCTGATCTTTCCGCGCTGCCGGCTCCCGGTCATTGCCTGTAATTGCTTCGGCGCTTTTCCCCGCGCAATCTGCTTTCTGTCACCTTCCCGCATCATGATTGATGCTTGGGCCAGTTCCTGGCCCCCCGACAGAGCAAGGAGAGCGCAATGGCACAGCAAAAAACCTGTTTCCATGGAATGTCCAAGGCAAAAGGCTGCAGTCACCTCAGCCTGGGCAGTTTCTGCCACCTGTTCGACCTCAAATCCTGGTCCGCCGACTGCGGCTTGCAGGAGCAGTGCGAGGTCGAGGAAATCATGGCCCGGCTCGGCGGCCCCGGCGGGCTCATGCACGATGCCGACAACAGTTCCGGCGACAGCGAGGTCCCCGCCGGCTACACCTTCTTCGGCCAGTTCGTCGACCACGACGTCACCCTCGATACCAGCAGCAAGCTGCACGGCTCGCCGGATGATCCGGCCAACCAGCCCGGGGCACTGCGCAACCTGCGATCCCCCAGCCTCGACCTGGACTGCGTGTACGGCTTCGGCCCGGAGGCCAGCCCGCATCTCTACGACTCGAGCCAGGCGGGCCGCCTGCTGGTGGCACCGGGCGGCAAGGACCTGGCGCGCAACCACGACGGCACGGCGCTGATCGGCGACCCGCGCAACGACGAGAATATCTTCGTCTCGCAGATGCAGCTGATGTGGATCAAGTTCCACAACAAGCGCCTGATCGGCCGCGGTTTCGAGGAGGCGCAGCGGGAGACCCGCCATCACTACCAGTGGATCGTCCTGCACGATTACCTGAAGCGTATCTGCGATCCGGGTATCTACGGCTATGCGCTGGCGGAACTGAAGAAGGCGGCCAAGGCGAAAAACCCGAAATCGGTATTCCCGAAGTCGCCCAACCTGTTCGATAAATATCACCGGGTATGCATGCCGCTGGAATTTTCCGTCGCCGCCTACCGCTTCGGCCATACCACCGTGCGCTCGGTCTATCCCTGCAACGAGAACTTCCCGGTGGTCGATCTCTTCGACGAGCGCTTCGGCACGGAGGGTTTCAGTGCAGTGCCCCCCGAACTTGCGGTGGACTGGCAGTATCTGCTGGATGTAGACCCCTGCCTGCGGCATGTCAGTACCAAGGCCTTCGATCACCTGTTCCCCGACGAACTTATCCGCATGCCCGCACCGATCGTCGGCCGCTTCGCGGCGGACAACGACCGCTCCCTGGCCTTCCGCAACCTGCTGCGCGGTTTCGCCCTGGGCCTGCCCAGCGGCCAGGCGCTGGCGAAGGCGCTGGATAATGCGGGCTACCCGATCCCCAATGGCGGCCTGGACTTCGACCTGGTACCGGGCTGGAAATGCCTCGACAAGGCCTGGCAGGCCAAGCTGGCCAGGCACACGCCGCTGTTCTTCTACCTGATGGTGGAGGCGGGGCAACTGGCCGGTGGCAGGCACCTGGGGCCGGTGGCCTCGGCGGTGCTGATGGAGGTGTTCGGCGCCATGCTGCTGCACTGCGGCGATTCAATCCTCGGCAGGGCGCACAAGGACTGGGCGCCGGACCCCTGCATTACCGGCGGTGAAGAGCTGAAACTGGCGCATATCGCCAGTTACGTGAGCTGAGGTCTCAGCCGGAACGTTCCCCCGCGAGGGCCGGCGCCGACTGTCGCGCGTACTCGGCGATGTGGTCCGCCACCGCCTTGATGCGTGCACTGTGGCGCAGGTCCTCGTGGGTCACCAGCCACAGTTCGCCCTGCTGTACGGATATCTCCGGCAGCAGGTTTCGCAGGTCGGGATAGTTCGCCGCCCAGCGGTGGGATAGCACCCCGATCCCCAGCCCCCGGCGCACGCTTTCAATCTGCGCCGCCGGGCTGTTCGTCGACAGCGCAATCCGGTAGTCGAGGCCGTGCGCGTCGAGGAAGCCCACCAGCACATCGCTGCCGCGCTCGCTGAAGCGCCCCTGCACCCAGTCGGCATGGTCCAGGTCGCCGATGTCCATCACCTCGCCAAGGCGCTCCAGGTAGCTCGAGGCCGCATACAGGCCGAAACCGATGGTCGCCAGTTTGCGCACGATCAGCGCGGGCTGGGTCGGCCTGCCCATGCGCAGGGCGATATCCGCCTCGCGGCGCACGAGGTCGACGTTGCGGCCCTCGATCTGCAGGTCGATGCTGATCTCCGGGTACTTGCGCTTGAGCTCGGCGAGTACCGGCACCAGCCACTTGGAGCCGGTGCCCTCGGAGGCGGAGATGCGCACGTTACCCCGCAGGCCGTGGTTGTGGCCGTCCGCCACGCGCTGGATGGCATCCATCTCCCGCTGCATCTGCCGGGCGCTGTCCTCGATGGACAGGCCCGCGTCGGTCGGCAGCATGCGTCGCCCGGTGCGCACAAAGAGCGGCAGCCCGAGTGAGGCCTCCAGCGCGGCCAGGCGCCGCCCCGCGGTCGGCTGGGATATCCCCAGTTGCTCTGCAGCGGAAACCAGGTTGCCGTGCTCCAGTACGGCGAGGAATACCCGCAGATCATCCCAGTCCGCATCGATGCCGATGTTATTCATATCTGAATAGATGTCCGTCAAATGGCTTATTGCTCGATCGCTTCTGCAATTTTAGGCTGGATTTACCCAGAGCATGCAGAAAACAGGAGGTGCTGGCGTGCTGATCTCCAAGGTACCAAGAATCGCAGTCCCCGCACTCGCACTCCTCGCCGGTCTGCTTTCCCCGCCAGGCGCACGGGGCGCGGAGGACGTCGTCTACCTGAATTCGGCCCTGCGCGCACTGCGTGGCGGTGATTCCGCCGAGGCGCTGCAAATCCTCGACAGCCAGTCCCGGGTAGGGAATGAAGGTGTGGCAGCGGCCCGCCATCACGGCCTGGCCTGCCGGGCCTGGCTTGCCGAGGGCCAACCCGCAAAAGCGCGCGAGCACTGCGCGCTGGCGATCACCCTGGATTCTTCGCGCTCGCGCTGGCGCTATTACAACAATCTCGGCGTCGCCGCATACCGTCTCGGCGACGACGCCGCGGCCAGTGAGGCCTTCAAATCAGCCGCGATCCTCTCCGGCGTGGTGGCGACACCGCGGCAGAATCTGGCAATCGTGGAACAGCAGATGGCCACACCTGGCGAGCGCGAACAACGTGGCCAGGCACTGGTCATCCGCTAGCCGGCAGACAGTGTAGTCCTTCCTGAGTTGCTCCAGTCTCCAGCAAACGAGGGTTTTCTGGCACCACATCAGGTCAATGGATATAATGCCCCCGCCGCGGCCCGCCGCGGTAAGTGCCGGAGACGGCATGTCTCTTCTGTGGGGGTATAGCTCAGTTGGATAGAGCAACGGCCTTCTAAGCCGTGGGTCGAGGGTTCGAATCCTTCTACCCCCGCCACATCCCGACGGCCTGTTCCGGTCGCACAGGTGCCACCCTGGCTCAGGTCCCGGCGCCGGGCCTCACTCCCCGGCTGTGTCTTGTCAGTTCAATCTCCCAGGTCATTGATGCCCGAACTAGCTCCGGGAAAGATCGGTTTTTTCGCCATTAAGTGCTCTTCGCAACGTCAGTTTAATGATCGCGGTAGCTCGCGCTGACCATGTAGAGAATTGAATTGCCCAATCCAGTGGGGTACTTTGCAGAGATTCCCTTAAATTCACCCCGCTCGGGAGCATCCATGTTCGCTTATAAGAATATCGACAAAGCGACATACTGTTGCGCCATCCCCGCGAGTTAGATTATCGCTCTGGCTCTGGGCGCTCCGGGTGGAGGCAGCTCACTCTTCTGCATGCAGCTTCCGGCATGCTGGCAATTTCCCCCGCCCTGTATGCCGGGACTGAGTCACGGGCTACGACCGCCGTACTCGAGGAAGTCGTCGTACTGGGAACCCTGATCCCCAGGCAGGACTACATAAGCAGCAGCCCGGTGCTTACCATCGGCCGCGACGAGCTGGACCTGGGCAAGCGACAATCAATTGCCGAAATCCTCAACCAGTACCCACAGTTCGTACCCGATCGCACCTTGAACGCCGTATCTCCGCTCCCACCTCGTGCCGGCGCCGCGTCGGTGAACCTGCGGGGACTCGGCGGCGGTCGTAACCTCGTGTTGATCAACCGCCGGCGCCTGGGCCCAAGTGGTGCGGACGCGGTGGTAGACATCAACCAGCTCCCTGTGGGCCTGGTGGAGAGCGTGGAAATTCTCACCGGCGGTGCTTCCAGCACCTATGGTGCTGACGCGGTGAGCGGCGTTGTCAATTTCAATCTTCGCAACGATTTGGAGGGGGTGGAGCTGAACGCCGGCGCGGGGCGCAGCGACAGGGGCGACGGCGAGTCGGGGAATATTTCGGTGCTGGGCGGTACCGGTTTTAGCCAGGGGCGGGGAAACGTAAGTGGCTTTCTCGGCTTCCTCGACCAGGATAATGTGACCAGGGCCGACAGGCCCTATGCACGCGTACCCATGGGCTACGACTGGCGGACAGGCGAGCTTTACCAGACGGGAAGCTTCAATCTTCCCAGCGGACGCTCCGAATTACCCGCAGTTCTCGACGGGGAACTGGCCCAGGCCGGGCTGACCTTCGATGAGCAGGGCCGTCCGCGGCCATTTAACCCCAGTGAAGATGTCTATAACTTCAATCGCTTTGAGGACCTGCGCTATAGCCAGGAACTCACCTCATTCGGCGCACTGCTGCACTACGATCTGGATGAAGATACCCGGGTGCAACTGGACTGGATTGCGTCGGACGGTACTACCGTCCACCACAGGGCGCCGGCCACGCTGCTCATGAACCAATTGGTCGTCAACCTGGACAACCCGCTACTGCACCCACAGACCCGACAGGTCCTGGCCAGTAACTACGATGTGGCCGGCACAGGCTTTGTTACGCTGCCCTTCGCGTATCGATCAGCCCAGGTCGGCAACCGGGAGCGTACTTTCGACCGCGACACCCACTGGATAAACCTCGAGTTGACGCGCAGCTTGAGCGAGGACTGGCGCTGGACCGCCGCCTATACCCGCAGCGATGCGAAGATGAAGTTGTCCCAGGCCGGTGGCGCCTACGAATCCCGCATTCAACAGGCGGTGCTGGTCGACCCGGCAAGCGGCGAGTGCTTCAACCCGGAAAACGGATGTGCGCCGGCCGATATTTTCGGGCCTGGGAGGCTGTCCGACCAGGCCGTGGCATTCATCCGCAGCGACCCCTACATCACCAGGGAAGAGACCGAACAGGAGATAGTCTCCCTCAGTGCCCGGGGCCGGGTTCGAGCGGGCCGGGAGTACCAGCTCCCAGTCGCCATGGGCCTCGAGTGGCGGCAGGACACAACGGACTACCGGCCGGACCCTGCGCTGCTGGAGACGGCTGCATTCCTGAACGAGTACCCGATTCGCGGCAGTGACCACGTAGCCGAAGCCTATGGCGAGCTGCTGCTGCCGCTGGTCGCGGGCGCACGCTGGGCCGAGCTGCTCGAGCTGGAGTTCGGCGCGCGCTATTCGGATTATTCCAAAATCGGCGATGAATGGACCTGGAAATTCGGCATGAACTGGGCGCCCAGCTCCGCCATCCGCTTCAGGGGCAGTTATCATCGCGCTGCCCGGGCGCCCAACATGCAGGAGAGTTACCGCGCCCTGGTCGAGTCCACTTTCCCGCTCGAGGGTAGCCGCTTCAGGGATCCCTGCGCCGCGTCGAACCGGCCCCAGGATATTCCCGGCTACACCGAGTTGTGCCTGGCACAGGGCATCGCGCCGGAGAATCTTGCCACCTATGAGCCGAGCCCTATTTTCCTGGTAACAAGCCGCAGCAGCGGCAACATCGATCTGCAGGTGGAAACGGCTGATACCTACACAGTGGGAGCGGTCTGGACCCCCGCGTCGGTGCGCGGTCTATCGCTCACGCTCGATTATTACCGCATGGAATTGAGCGACCAGATCATATACGTAGGCCCGTTCGACGCCTTTGACCTGTGTTTTGCCGCTCGCAATGACCGGGATGTATGCAAGGGTATCGAGCGCAGTCCCCAGGGCGATGTCAGTCAGCTGCTGGGGACTTTCCACAACCTGGTGGGCGTCACGACCGCGGGCTATGACCTCGCGCTGCGCTACCATGTGCCCCTCGAGGTACCCTGGGACTGGGCCTCCTCCCTGGATTTCTCGCTGCTTGCCAGCAGGCTGGTTACCTTCGAGGCTGCCCTGGCGTCCGGGGTTAAATACGAATGTGCCGGCAAGTATGACTTCCCCTGCCGTGGCGGCGTGCGGCCGAAGATGCGTACTCTCACCAAGGCTGTCTATCGCACCGGCCCGCTCACCCTTGGCCTCAGCTGGCAGTGGCTGGACGGGGCTGACAGCATCTACGGCGAGTATCTGGGCAACCTGGGCCTGCCTTATGTCTCACCGGAGTCCGGCCTGGACGACCGGAGCTACCTGGATCTCAATATGGAATGGCAGTTGCGTGAGAAGCTGACGGCCAGCTTCGGTATCAGGAACCTGACAGACACTATGCCGCCGCTGATTCCCAATGCTTCGACGAACACCGACACATCTGTTTACGATCCGCTCGGACGCCGCTACCACGTGGGGATCAGGCTCGGATTTTAAGCCGGCCCGATCCCCTGCTTGCGTCACTCCTGCACCGTCTCCCGGCGCAGTTCCTGTTCCTCGATATCACGCTCACAGAACGGCAGGTCGATCCATCCGCCCTGGGAATAGAGCTCCGTGGCGTCGGCATAGTGATCCGAGGCCGGGTCGGTAGACTGGGAATAGGTGAGAATGGCGTAGGCGTCGGGGCAGTCCGACTCGTCCCAGGACACGGCCGACACATAGGTGTTGCCGAAAAACTCGTTGGAGTCCAGGCCGGCATAGCCGTTGGCCAGGAAAAAATCCTGCCCTTCCCACTTCGCCGATTCAACGACATTCAACATGATTCCCCCAGGCCCCCCTGCCAGCGGATAGCGCTCGCCGCCTTTTTCAATAAACTGCACCTCACCCCAGGGGCGATCCAGCGGTATGCCTGCTGCCAGCACACGGTCGACGGCTTCTACCAGGGCGGTCTTTGCAGACTCTGCCCATGGACCTTCCAGGCGAAGGCCTCGCGGGGTTTTGAAGGGATCACCAAGGTCGAATGCTGTCGCGTACAGGGAGGCAGGCCAGGGCTCGGCCCGGTTCTCCCCGAATCGGGTGGCGAACTCGCGAAAAATGTGCGCGCCGACGCTGTCCACCAGAAAACGCTGGTCCCATGTCGTCAGGATGTCGCAGGCTTCCCCGACGCTGGCAGGGTCAGAGCTGTACGGGCTCCAGTCCGCGACAGGCTGGCAGATTTCCACCAGGTCATCGACCATATGTTCTGCCATGATGCTGCGCGAACCAAACATCAGCTCGCGGATATTGTCCACGGTAAATCCCGGCGGGCCCAGGTCATCAGTGCCATTCAGGCGTTCCTCTGCCTGCAGGAATAACTGGCGGGCCCGGGGCACCTGCTGGCCACTCGCGTTCATACGGTAGCGCCCACCCATGAAGTCGGGAAAGCCCTCGAGCAACACGCGCGGGTTTGCCAGCCAGAAGCCGTTGTTGGCATTCGCCACATACTCCCGCGTATGTAGTTGCGGCATGTTGTCAAAACCGAGAATCCCCATGGGGGTGTCGGGATCATTGCCCGGCGCGCAGTCCGGATCGGAGCCATCGAGGGTGGGAAAAGTGGCGTCGGTAAGAGCGCTCGCCAGCGGGCCGCGCACACACTGCTCGTATTGCGCCAGGGTAATGTTTGGCGTGACGGCGATATCCCCGAAGAAGGCGTCCCCGTAGCGGTCGGCGGCCATGGTGTGCATGCCGCCCAGCCCCATAGACCGCAATGCCACGGTCAGCTCTTCCGTATTCCGGGCCCTGGCCATTTGCAGGTGCTGGTCGATATAGCGATTGTTCTCCAGCTGTGGCAGGTACACGGTAAGCACGGTACCCATCGGCGTGGGCCATCCCCCGAGGCTGCTACCCGGATCCAGCAGCGGCCCGAGATGAGAACTGTAGTAGGTATGCTCGAAGGTTCTCACCGTGCCATCGGCATCGACATAGTCCGCACTCGTCGTGGTCGCGATGAAATCGTGGACCTCGCCCTCGTAGATATACTGCAGGGGGTTTTCCGGGTTGAGCTCCAGCTCATAAGCCATGAAGCGCCTGCCGTAACTGTAGGTATGGGTCCAGCCCACATCCCGATTGAAGCCGATGAAGACCAGCCCGGAACTGACGGTCAGCGTCCCCATGACGTCCAGTTCATCGCCCAGGGTCTGGTGTGCGATGAAAAAATTGTGGTCTTCCCAGTAATCATGGGGGTTGCTGAATACCAGCCCCGCGCCACTGGGCGTCGCATCGCCACCTATGGCATAGCCATTGCTGCCGACCTGCAAGGGCGACGGCGCGGGGGTAACACTGGCGATGAACTGCTCCCGGTCGAAGTGCTCCAGGGCCTGGCGGCGATCTCGAGGGCTGCTGTTATGCGCCAGTACCGTGGGCGGCTGGGCGCGGAAAATGGATTCACCCAGAAAGCCCGGCAGGGGGCTGTTCTGGAATGCCGTATCGTCCATGATCCTGGCGATGTCCATGGCATCGACCTCGCGGACCCACTCGGCGTTGCGGCAACCATGCTCGCCTTCCGCCAGATTCTCCACGCCCACTTCACCCAGGTAGCGATTCAATCCCGCAACCATGCCGTCGCGGATGGCGATCATCGCCTCGCTGGCTTCATCGAAGTACAGCCGGCGAATTCGCTCGTCACTCTTGATGAAACGGTTAAATGTATCCACTTCCACAGCCCCGCCGAGGTAGCGGGCTGACTCCCCGGCAGCCTGCACAATCCGGCGCATGGCCAGGCAATAGTTTTGTTGCGCGTACGCGTAGGTCGTACCGTAGGCCAGGCTACCCAGGTCGCTGGCGCTGATATGCGGGATGCCGTACTCGGTCCAGACGACCTCGGCGTCGTAGGTGTACGATGGCTCTGCTGGTGGCTGCTGTGTGGGGCCATCCCCGGCACTGTCGGTGGAAGAAGAGCCGCCACCTCCACAGGCCACCAGCAGCGCGGCCAAACCCAGAACAAATGTACGGCAGGAGCCGTAGACTATACTTTTCATTGCGAGACCCTCCCTTTTGGTATTCGCAGCTCGAGGGTAAGAATTCGGCGGGGGCCGGGCATGATCCGGCTATAAAAATTCCATAAAGATTGGATAAAAAGCCTGGGTAATCATGGACATCTGGAAGAAAGAACAGAAAATGCGATCGAGAACGCTCTGAAACCCGGGGAAGGAATGGTCTACCAGTTCGCCGACCTGGAGCTCGACACAGGGCGCCATCAACTGACCCGGGACGGTCAGAACATCAAGCTGACTCGCCTGACTTTCCGGGTGCTGGAAGTGCTGGTGGAGGCGGCCCCCAACCTGGTCAGTCACGACGAACTGGTGGACAAGGCCTGGGGCCCGAATCGCGTCATCTCCCCGGAAAACATCAGCCAGCGCATAATGATGCTGAGGCAGAGTCTGGGCGATAACGCCGACAGTCCCACCTATATCGAAGGCCTGCGGGGTGAGGGTTTCAGGCTGATACCCGAGGTGCATAAAACCAGGCCGAAAGAGGGCGGCCCGGCGAGCGCCGATAACGCCATCGGCAAGCCGGCTCACCCGGCCCGCAAAAAGTGGTGGCTTGGCGCCGGCTTGGCCTTACTCCTTATCAGCGCGGGAATCGCCGCCACCCTGCTGCTGAAAGAGGGCGGGCAGTACGCACGGCACCCGCTGGAAAGCTCCTCATCGATACAGCGGGATTCCGTAGCCGTGCTCCCTTTCGTCAACCTGAGCCCCAACCCGGAACACGCTTTCTACGCGGCTGGCATCCACGAGGAAATACTCAATCAGCTGGTGAAACAAACCTCGCTCAAGGTTATTTCCCGAACCTCGATGGCACGCTTCCAGGATACCCGTGAACCGATCCCCAGTATTGCCCGGGAACTGGACGTGGATTCAGTGCTGGAAGGCAGCGTCCGCTATAGCAACGACCGTATTCGCGTGACCATTCAGCTGGTTGACGGCAAGAGTGACATACACCTGTGGTCGGATACCTACGATCGCGAATTGAAGGATATTTTTGCCATCGAATCCGATATCGCGCGTAACGTGGCCGCGGTGTTGACCCAGATGGCCGATGACGAGGCCGCGCCCGGCGGCGCCGGCCATACCACCACAAATCTCGCCGCGTATAAGCTGTATATGCAGGGCATGCAGGAAGCGCGACTGCGCCAGCCAGGCCAGCTTGCAAACGCGTTGGCACATTTTCGCGAGGCCACGGAACTCGATCCCCAGTACCTGCCAGCCTGGGTGGCAGTGGCGGATACCCTTCATCTGCTGGCTACCTATAGCGGCCAGGACGTGCGCGAAACCTTTGCCGAACAGCAGGAGGCCATCAACCGGGCGCTGGAAATCGACGCCACCGCGGGGGAGGCCTGGCTGTCGCTCGCACAGCTGCGAGCATTTCAGGGCATGTTCGAGCAGTCGGAGGAGTACTTCACTCGCAGCATCAGCCTGGCCCCGGGATATAGCCAGGCTTATCACTGGTACGCCCTGCACCTGTTGCGCAGCGGACGGGCGGAAGAGGCACTACCCCCCATTCGCAAAGCGATTGAGTTGGACCCGCTAAGCCCTACCGTTAACGGCGTGCTTGCGCAAATCCTGAGGCAGGTGGGCCGGGTGGAAGAAGCCCTGGCAGTGCAGCGCAAACTGATAGCGCTGGAACCGGAGTACGTGCCGAATTATGTCGGCCTTGGCAACGACCTGGCGCAACTTGGCAAGCTGGACGCCGCCGCGTACTGGACCGCCAGCGCCGCGGCGCTATCGCCAGAAAACCTCGGTATTCGCGGCTCAGAGTGCTTTCGCCGTCTTTCGCTCGGTATGGTCCAGTCCGCTGGGGAGTGTCGCGAGTTGCTCAAGTCAGATTTTCCCGACACCCCCGGGATCGATGTCTGGCCTGAGATGAGACATTTTCATGGTGAATATGCCACCTTGGTAGATGAGCTGGAGGCGTGGATGGCCCGCGCACCGGAGCCAGGCCCCATTTACCAGCTCGCTTACGCCCACCTGCTCAACGGCGACATCGCCAGGGCCCGGGAATTATTCTCGAAGATTCTCCCGACCTTCATGGGCGACGAGCCAGTCACCCTGACGCCATTCAACCCCTGGCCGGCGACGTTGGCCGGCGTGGTGTTGTATCACTCTGGAGAGATCGAACGGGCGAACTACCTGTTCGATGAAGTCTTGCAGCTAATCAAGACAATGCATCGGACCCGTGGCAATGGATACGGTGGCAACGACATCGTAATCCATATGACCCGCGGGGATAATTCCCGCGCCATTGCCGCGCTGCGCGAAGCGATCGACAGCGGGTGGCGATTAGGCTGGTGGCGCCTGCGGGGGCCAGGATTCGAGGCCATTGAACAAGAGCCCGAGTGGCAGGCGCTGATTGCGGAACTGGAAGCAGATATCGACAGGCAGCGCTCCGATTTTTTGCAGCACCGCGATGATCCGGCTTTCTGGCGCTGATGCTCGACGCCCGGGCCGGGATCCCTATCCGGGCAGGCGGACAGCAATGCGTAACTGGAGTTGAAGGCTCAGTCCTCCCAGTCCCGCGGCGCTCCTTCATCGCATTTCCTGCACTCCAGCGGGTGTCCGATCATCGCCTCTCTTCCCTCTGCAGATTGCGTCCACGGCCGCATCACCCAGGGTGGGTTGTGGCGTACATGCTGGCAGTGGCCGCAGGCCAGTCGCGCCACCCAGTCCTCTTGCTGGTCGAGATGAAACCCTGTGATGGCTTGTCGCATGGAAGGTCGTCCCCGCTCTGCGCGCCAGGCAAATTGCCACTACACTGCGGATAAAGCTTTCGAGGGCAGTGTACATGGGTGGGGTACAAAAGGGGGTGCTCAGCGCGTTGGTGCTGTTTTTGGCATTGGCGCGGGCAGCAGTGGCGGCCGACTCCGGGGTGGACCTGCGCGCGGTGGGCATGCAGTTCGAGGGGCCGTCGACGGTGAGCGGCGGCTGGACGACATTTACTTTCAGCAACAATTCAGCGATGACCCACTTCGCGTTGATCGACGCGCCGCCTGAGGGTGTCGACGTCCAGCGTTTTTCGAGCGAACTCGCCCAGCCTTTCCAGGTGCTCATGGATGCGCTGAATACGGGGGACGAGGAGGCCGCCAACGCGGCCCTGGCGACGTTTCCTCCCTGGCTGGCGGAACTCCGGCGGATGGGCGGCCCGGGCTTGCTCTCGCCGGGGCTGAGCAGCGAACTCACGCTCTATCTCGAGCCGGGGGAGTACATCGTCGAGTGTTATATCAAGTATGACGGTGTCTTCCACACCACCAGCCCTGGTCCCGGTGCGATCGGCATGCTGATGCCGCTCGCGGTCACGGCAGTGGATGCGGCAAAAACAGAGCCGGAGGCGACCGCCATCCTCGAGATCAGCAACAAGGGATACCGGCTGGTCGAGGGTGAGCTGCGAGCGGGCAGCAATACCATCCGCGTCGATTTCGTCGAACAGCAGGCCCTGCCTTCCTACGTGGGCAACGATGTCCACCTGATGCGTGTCGATGGCCCGCAGAGTATCGCGCAGGCCACGGCCTGGATGGACTGGCGCACGCCGACGGGCTTGCAGGATCCGTCGCCCGTTAGCTTCCTCGGTGGCGTGCAGGATCTGCCCGCGGGCAGTAGCGCATTTCTTTCCGTCGACCTTGCGCCGGGTGACTACGCGTTTATTGCCGAGATGCCGGCGCCGCAGGAAGCGGGTTTCCTGCTGCCGTTCACGGTCGAATAATTGAATTAACCAGGGCAGTGGGGGAGATGGCGGCATGACGCTGAAAGAGGCCAGGTACATCAGTTTCTCGACCCTGAAACGCAACGGCGACTGGGTCGCCACGCCGGTCTGGTTCGCGCCCGGCGGCAAGGGTTTCTACATCTTCAGTGCGGGCGCCGCCGGCAAGGTCAAGCGCTTGCGCAACTTCAGCCAGTGCCGGGTGGCACCCTGCACCTTCTCCGGCACGCCTACCGGGGAAGTGCAGGGCGCCACGGCCTGGCTGGTTGACGACGCGCAGGAGGAGGCCGCCGCTCTCGCCGCCCTGCGGGCGAAGTACGGGCTGCAGATGTGGATTACCGACCTGGGCTCCAAACTCACCGGCAAGTTTCGCCGGCGCCAGTACATCGGTTTCCGTCTCGACTGAAAATGCCGCCGATCGGCTAGTCCGCTCCGGTCAGCCGGCGCGGGTCGAGAATGGCGGCTAGCTCTTCGCGCGGGATGTCGGTGTCTTCCACAGCCACATCGAGCACCGGCCGCTTTTCGGCATAGGCCCGCTTGGCGATAGCCGCGGCCTTCTCGTAGCCAATGCGGGCGTTCAGCGCCGTCACCAGGATCGGGTTGGCGGCGAGGCTCGCCTCTACCCGCTCGACATTCACCGTGAAACCGGCGACGCATTGCGCACTGGCCCGGCAGGCCCAGCTGAGGCCATCGATGCTGGCCAGCAGTTTCTCCGCGATCAGCGGCAGCATCACGTTGAGCTGGAAGCTGCCCGATTGCGCGGCCAGCGCGACGCTGGCGTCGTTGCCGATCACGTCCGCCGCGATCATCAGCACCGCCTCGGGCAGCACCGGGTTGACCTTGCCGGGCATGATCGATGAGCCGGGCTGCAGGGCCTCGAGGGTGATCTCCGACAGGCCGGAGAGCGGCCCGGAGGACATCCAGCGCAGGTCGTTGTTGAGCTTGCTCAGCGCCACCGCGAGGGCGCGCAGCGCGGCGGACACCTCGAGGGCGACGTCCTGCCCGGCCATGCGCGAGTAGGGGTTGTCACAGGCCTGGAAGGGCAGTTCCAGCGCTGCGCCCAGATGGGCGGCGCAGCGGGCCGGGTAGTCCGCGGGTACGTTCACCCCGGTGCCGATGGCGGAGCCGCCAATCGGCAGCTGGGCGAGGCGCGGCCGGGCTTCGGCCAGCCGCTGACGGCATTCCTCCAGCTGGCGCAGCCAGCCGCTGATCTCCTGGCCGAAGGTCAGGGGCATGGCATCCATCAGGTGGGTACGGCCGGTCTTGGTGATGTGATTGAGCTCGGCGGCGCGCGTCTCGAGTGTCGTTAGCAGCTGCGCCAGTGCCGGTTCGAGGTCCCGGGCGAGGGCGCACATCGCGGCTACCTGGATGGCGCTCGGCACCACGTCGTTGCTGCTCTGGCTGCAGTTGGCGTGATCGTTGGGATGGATGGCGATGCCACTGGCCTCGCTGGCGAGGTGGGCGAGGACCTCGTTCATGTTCATGTTGCTGCTGGTGCCGGAGCCGGTCTGGAACACCGGTATGGGGAACTGGTCGGCATGGTCGCCGGCGCGGATGGCTTCGGCGGCGGCAGCGAGCGCCTCGGCAATGTCGGCGGGCAGCGCAGCGCACTCGGCGTTGGCCCGGGCGGCGGCGGCCTTGATCGCCGCGAGGCTGCGGATGAAGCCCGCCGGCATGGGCCTCCCCGCGAGGCCGAAGTTGTTCACCGCGCGCTGGGTCTGGGCACCGTAAAGTGCGTCCAGCGGTACCTGCACCTCACCCATGCTGTCGTGTTCAGTGCGCTGCGCCATGCTTTGGCCCCCTGCTATAGTTAAGTGGCGAATACCCTTACAGCATAGCCCGCCGCGCAGCCGGCGGGCCAACCCGGAGGTATCAATGAGCAGTCGCTACAGCGTGCAGGAGACCCTGACCATCGACGGGCAGGATTACGGCATCTTCCCCTTTGCCAGGCTGGGCCTGCCCGGCGATCCGGCCAGCCTGCCGTTCTCGCTGAAAATACTGCTGGAGAATCTCCTGCGCCACGCCGCGGAGGACTTCGTTACCGATGACGACATCGAGGCCCTGGTCAACTGGGACCCGGTTGCCGAGCCGGCCCAGGAGATCGCCTTCGTCCCGGCCCGGGTCCTGTTGCAGGATTTCACCGGGGTGCCCGCCATCGTCGACCTCGCCGCCATGCGCGACGCCATGGTCGAACTCGGCGGCGACCCGGCGAAGATCAACCCGCTGTCGCCGGTGGAACTGGTCATCGACCACTCGGTGATGGTGGATTATTTCGGCAGCGAGGATTCGCTGGACAAGAACACCGCAGTGGAAATCGAGCGCAACCTGGAACGCTACCGCTTCCTGCGCTGGGGCCAGCAGGCCTTCGACAACTTCCGCGTGGTGCCCCCGGGCACCGGCATCGTGCACCAGGTAAACCTGGAATACCTCGCCCGCGGCGTCTTCACCGCCGAGAAGGGGGGCCAGACGCTGGCCTATCCGGACACCCTGGTCGGCACCGATTCCCACACTACCATGATCAACGGCCTCGGCGTGCTCGGCTGGGGGGTGGGCGGAATCGAGGCGGAGGCGGCGATGCTCGGCCAGCCGGTGACCATGCTGATTCCCCAGGTGGTCGGCTTCGAGCTGACCGGCAGCCTGCCTGAAGGGGCCACGGCCACCGACCTCGTGCTCACCGTCACCGAGCAGCTGCGCAAGCACGGCGTGGTGGGCAAGTTCGTCGAATTCTTCGGCAGCGGGCTCGCCAGCATGAGCCTGGCGGACCGCGCGACCATCGCCAACATGGCGCCGGAATACGGCGCCACCTGCGGCATTTTCCCGGTCGACGAGAAAACCATCGACTACCTGCGGCTCACCGGGCGCGACGACAGCCAGCTGGCGCTGATCGAGCAGTACATGAAGGCCATGGGCCTGTGGCACGACGCCTCCAGCCCGAAGGCCCGCTACAGCTCGGAGCTCAGCCTCGATCTCGGTGCCGTCGTGCCTTCACTGGCGGGCCCCAAGCGGCCCCAGGACCGCATCCCCCTGTCCGGCGCCAGGGCCGGCTTCGAGCAGGTGCTGCGCGAGTTCCACGACCTGCACCTGCAGGCGGTCGAGGAGACCGACTGGTCAGGGGAGGGCGGCTCGCCGCAATCCAGCGTCGAGGCGGTCAGGGGCGTACAGGTCAGCCGCGCCTCGGGCAGCTTCCACCTCGACCACGGCGCGGTGGTGATCGCCGCGATTACCAGTTGCACCAACACCTCGAATCCGGCAGTGCTGATTGCCGCCGGGCTGGTGGCACGCAAGGCCCGGGCCCTGGGGCTCACCGTACAGCCCTGGGTGAAGACCAGCCTGGCGCCGGGGTCCAAGGTGGTGACCGAGTACCTGGAGAAGACCGGGCTGCTGGCTGACCTCGAGGCGCTCGGCTTCTACATCGTCGGCTACGGCTGCACCACCTGCATCGGCAATTCGGGCCCGCTGCCGGACGATATCACCGCCGCCATTCGCGCCGGGGACCTGCTGGTGACTTCGGTGCTCTCCGGCAACCGCAACTTCGAGGGCCGCATCCACCAGGACGTGCGTGCCAACTATCTCGCCTCACCGCCGCTGGTGGTCGCCTACGCGATTGCCGGCAACATGGGCATCGACCTGGCCGAGGATGGTGTGGGCCGGGATGCCAATGGCAATGTGGTGAAACTGGCGGATATCTGGCCATCCTCGGATGAGATCAATGCACTGGTCGCGGCCAATGTCGACCCGCAGATGTTCAAGCAGCGCTATGCGGACGTGTACAGCGGCAACCGTGTCTGGAACGAGTTGCCGGTCACCGAGAGTGAGCGTTTTGACTGGCCGGAGTCCACCTACGTGCGCAAGCCGACCTTCTTCGACGGCATGCCCGCGGAACCGCGCCCGCTGGAGGCCATCGTCGGCGCCCGCTGCCTGGTCAAGGTGGCGGACAGCGTGACTACCGACCATATCTCCCCGGCCGGTGCGATCGCCGTGGACAGCCCGGCGGGGCGCTACCTGCTCGCCCACGAGGTGCAGCAGAAGGACTTCAACTCCTACGGCTCGCGCCGCGGCAACCACGAGGTCATGATGCGCGGAACCTTCGCCAATGTGCGCCTGCGCAACGAGCTGGCCCCGGGCACCGAGGGCAGCTGGACCACCTGCTACGTGGACGGCCACCGCACCTCGATATTCGACGCGGCCGAGCTCTACCGCGAGGCCGGGGAACCGCTGGTGGTGATCGCCGGCAAGGAGTACGGCACCGGTTCGTCCCGCGACTGGGCTGCCAAAGGGCCTTCGCTGCTCGGGGTGCGGGCGGTGCTGGCCGAGAGCTACGAGCGTATCCACCGCTCCAACCTGGTCGGCATGGGCATCCTGCCCCTGCAGTTCCTGCCCGGTGAGAGCGCCGCCAGCCTCGGCCTCACCGGCGAGGAGCACTTCGATATTCCCGCGGTGGAACCCGGCCAGGGCCGGGTGGAGGTGATCGCGCGGGAGAACGGCGGCGAGCCGGTCATCTTCGAGGTGATCATCCGCATCGACACCCCCAACGAGTTCAGCTACTACCGCCACGGCGGGATCTTGCACTACGTGTTGCGGCGCCTGGCGGGGGAATAAAAAAATTGAATTTTTTTGCCCCCGGTGGGGAATAGATCCGGGGGGTCATCCGTTAACCCTGTAGAGTGGAGTGAAACACCACACCAGAGGTAACGGGTGGCAAGTATTTGGGTACGCATCGCCGGCCGCAGAGCCAACATAGAATGCGTGCTTGTCACCGCAGACCTCACCCTCTTTCGCAGGCTCCTGGAGAATCTCCGGGAGCCTGCATTTCGACCTCACAGTGCGGGGACCGCTAGCCCTCCGCCCTGGACTCCAGGGCCTGTCGTCTACATGGGGCGACAGGCCCTGTATCTTACCCCCTCCCTATCAAGCTCACCCGATTCAGCCATCAATCGCACAATTGCGACGCCGGTACTGTCTCGCCCGGGCAAAAAAAGGCCGCTGCGTGAGCAAGCGGCCAGATAAGGTTCGTGGACCTGAAAATCGGGGCTAGCGATCCGCCTCCTGCCAGTCGGCGGCGATAAGCTTTGATTCCTCGCCCGCGGAGAGCGCGATTCCGTCAGCCCGCCGGGCGGTGTAGTCGGCCACGGCGTCGACATCGGAGGACGACGCGGGGCGGTAGTCGTACTGGCTGCCGGGCAGATCGGCGCTCACTGCGATACGGGTTTCCCACTTGCCGGCGTCGCGACAGGCGACACCGCGGGAGCCCTCGCCGTGGTTGTCGAGCAGGAATTCCCGGCACCAGGCGCCGTCGACATCGCGGAAACTCAGGATCGGCCGGATACGCTTGCCGTCGCTGAGCGGGTGCCAAACCTCGGCGCTGGAGGGGGTGATCTCCAGGACTTCGGCGATGGTGGGGCCGCTGTTGCCCGGTTGCGGTACCTGCAGGGTGGCGATCAGGCCGGCGATGGCCGCCACGGAGGCCGCCGCTGCGTAGCCCCAGATACGCCTGCCGGAATTGGCTTTGCGAGCCGGTGCGGGGCGCAGCATCTCGGCGACGTGGGCCGGGACTGCACCGCTGGCGAGGAAGGCCTGCTGGATCTGCTGGTCGAGGGTCGCCAACTCTTGCAGGGTTTCACGCAGGGCGGGTTCGCTGCCAAGGCGCTGCTCTACCCGGCGGGTGGACAGTTCATCCAGTTCGCCGTCCAGGTACTGGGAGAGCAAGGCAAAATCGTTGTCGGTCATGTCTGGTCTCATGGGCCCGTAATCCCCGGGTTCAATAGTTGTAACAGCTGCTTCCTCGCGCGGGCTATCCGGCTCATCACCGTACCCACCGGTACATCCAGGATCGCAGCGGCCTCCGCGTAGGTCTTGCCGTCCACAGTTACCAGGACCAGCGCCTTGCGTTGCTCCTCGGGCAGCTTCTCCAGCGCCGCGGATACCGCGGCCATCTGGCGCTCGCTCTCGGCGACAGCGTCTGTCGCCTGCGCCGCCAGTTCCTCGTCGGCGACTTCCGGGTAGCGGGCGCGCACCTCGCGGGAACGCAGTTCGTCTATCCAGGCGTTGCGGCAGACCCGGTAACTCCATTTCACCGGGTCGGCGCCCTCGGGCATGCCTTTCTGCAGAATCCGTTCGACGGTACTCTGCAGCAGGTCGTCCGTGTCGGCCTTGTTGCCGGTCAGCGAGTAGCAGAAGCGGCGCAGGCCGCCCAACTCTGCCATCAGATCTTCCCGCTGTGTTTTGCTGAGCGCAGCCATCACTTTCCTGTTAAAATTGAGACGTCCCAGTGCAGCATTTTATTCCCCCGGAGGGAATTTTAATTTGCCCGGGACGTCTTTTATACAGACCTTACACGTTTGTTTACTACGGTGGCTCCATAAATGAATCAACGCAACCGTTTGAAAACCAAGACTTTCCCCACAGGTTCATGGCTCAGGCGCAGCCTTCTGGCGAGCGCCTCACTGGCCCTGTTCCTCACTCTCCCCGCAGCGCTCCAGGCCCAGGTGCCCGGCGAGCTTACCGGCACCGACTTCCCAATTGAAGACCAGATCGAAGACGAAGTCGAAGAGCAGGTCCAGGAGGAAGTGCAGGAGGAGGTCGTCGACGCTACCGAAGACGCGGTAGAGGAGCAGATCGATGAGCTGGTTCTCGGCAACGACCCCGCGCTGGAAGCGCTGATCGAGCGCAAGCTCGAGGAGCAACTCGCCGAGAACATCGAGGAAGAGGTGGAGGAGAGCACCGACGAAGTGGTCGAGGAGACCATCTCTGACGAGCTCGAGGAGACGGTTGAAGAGCAGATTGCCGAGACCGTCACCGAGGAACTGGAAGACAATGTCGAGGAGAGCGTGCAGTCCTCGATCGAGGACAGCGTCGCCGCCAAGGTAGAGGACGGCGTGGCCGCCAGCCTGGAGGAGGACCTCGAGGAAGAGGTGCAGGAAGAGGTAGAGGCCGGGCTGGAGTCGCAGGTACAGACCCAGGTCGAGCAGGTGGTCGAATCCGGTGTCGAGGACCGCGTCGAGTCGCGGATCGTCGATTCCATCGCCTCCGCCAGTGAAATCCGCGCCACGGAAGCTGTCGGTGAGCACCTCGACAACGAGGTTGACGCCATCCTCGACGATCTCGAGAGTACGCTCGAAGCCGACGAAGAGCGTATCAACAGCGACCAGTGGCTGGTGATGGCCGAGCCGCAGGTCTTCGACGAACTCGCCGAGCAGGGCTACCTGTTCGATACCATTACCGAATTGCCGGCGCTCGGCATGCGCCTGGCGGAAGTGGCGGGCCCCTCCAGCTTCGATATCACCGAAGTGCGCCGCGGCGTGCTCGACGTGGTCGGCAAGGACCGCGCCGAGGTCGACCTCAACCATATCTACACCGCGGGCGCAGATCTCGCCGTCGCCGAGAACGGGATAAGCCCCCGCGAGGCGGCCCGCCTGCCAGCGGCCATATCCGCCGGCGAACCGGCCAAGGTGCGTATCGGCATGATCGACAGCCTGGTCGATACCGCTCACCCCTCGCTCACTGGCGCCCGGATCCAGACCCGCAGCTTCGTCGCCGAGGGGGCTGAGATGCCGCGCTTCCACGGCACTGCGATCGCCTCCATCCTGGTGGCCAACAGCGCCGAGTACCAGGGCCTCGATCCCGAGGCGGAGGTGTTTGCTGCCGCGGTGTTCCAGCAGGACGTCGAACGCGGGGAAATCGCCTCGACAGTGAGCCTGATCCGGGCCCTCGACTGGCTCATGTCCAGCGAGGTGGACGTCATCAATATCAGCCTCGCCGGGCCGCCCAACCGCCTGCTGGAAGCGGCGCTCAAGCGGACCCAGGAGCGCAAGATGCTGGTCATGGCCGCGGCCGGTAATGGCGGCCCGGTGGCCGGGCCGATGTACCCGGCGGCCTACGACTCCGTGGTGGCGGTAACCGCGGTAGACCAGAGCCAGCGCATCTTCCGGCTGGCCAATCGCGGTGCTTATCTCGACATCGCTGCCCCGGGAGTCGGCCTGCGGCACGCCAAGGCCGGCGGGGGCTACGCGGCGTCTTCAGGCACCTCTTTTGCCGTGCCCTTCGCCGCCACCGCCGCCGCCGTACTGCGCCGGCAACAACCCGGCAGCGACGTCATGGGGCTGCTCTACAGCGCCGCCCAGGACCTCGGCCCCCCCGGCCGCGACGACACCTACGGCCACGGGCTGCTGCGCTTCGCCGGAACCTGATTACCAGGCGTAGGAGATGCGGGTGCCGATCACGTACTGGTCGTAGTCGGCACTGGGGTAATTGGAGTTGTAGTCGGCGTAACCGCCGTAGAGTTCCAGTGCCGCCTGTGCCAGCAGCGCGTATTCAAGACCCACCTTCCAGCGCTGGCGACGATCCCAGCGCTCGTCCTCGATGCTCGGCGTAAGCGAGTCGTAGTCGCGGTACTCGTAGCGCCAGGCCAGTTCGAATTTCAGTGCGCGTTCGTAGACATCCCAGCGGTGGATATAGCGCAGCTTGATTTCACTCGCTGCGTAGTCGTACTGGTCGGAGGTCGCATTCTCCTGTTTGTAGCGATAGCCGCCGTTCAGGTAGCTGCGCAGGCCGCGACGGAAGTAATACAGGTCGAACTCTCCCGCGTGTGACTCGGAGTCGCGCCCGGGGTTTTGCTCGATGCTTTTGTCCGAATAGACGTAGGCCGCGCGGGAAAACCATTTCTTGGCGAGGAAACCGGAGATATAGGGCGAGGCGCGGTAGTACTCGAGAAAGGCGTCGCCGTCGAGGCGGGCGTTGATGTAGTAGAGCGACATACCCGCCGTGGCAGGGCCCAGGTCGGTAGCCAGGTTGCCGCCGAGCAGGTGGGTCTGCCGGTCGAGGCGGGAGAACTCCTTGTAGGAGGTGTCGCTGAAATCGTAGGTCAGTGAGATATCGGTCGCCTGGGTGAGCTGCTTCTCGATCTGCAGTTCCGCGTCCACGGTGAGGGCGTAGTCGCCCTCGCTGCTGCTGGCGTCGAGCTCGTCGATCGAGACGTTGCTGTCATACTCGGCGCCGAGCCCGAGTTCGAGGGAGTACTCCGTTGGTCCCGCACAACTCGCGGCAGTGTACCCCGCAAGAGCGAGGGCGCAAAGGACACCAACCGAGTGTGCGAGTCGCGGCATAGGCAGTTCAGTTACCGGGATTATGTTCTGGTTTTTTGTGGGCAAAAGTCGGACCCATAATAGCAAAAAATCCCCGGGAGAGACTTTGTATCGCAGCGTGAAAGTGGCGAAAGTGGTAGAATCCCGCGCCTGCAACTGAACCACCGGAAATTCGGAAAACACGCATGTCCAAATCAGACTCTGAACTGCACCACGAGTGCCTGAACCGCTTCATCGCGCTGGCCAACAGCATGAAGGACGAGGGCATCGGCACCGCCGTCGTCTCCGCGGCCCTGATGTCATCCTCGGCGGTTTACGCCACCTACGTCGCTGCCGGCAATACCGGTGCGCTGGCGGATTCCGGGGTCGATAAGGTGGCCGAGGCCTATCGCACCCATCTCGTGCGGGTACAGGAAATGCGCAAGGCGGAAATCGACGCCGCCAGGTAGGTGCCGAGCGCCCTTCAGCGGTACTCCACGGCGGTATCGACCGGCGGGTAGCGCTCGCTGAGCGGCTCCGGGATACCCCGCGCATCGACCACGCAGGCGTGGCGGCGGCCCAGCAGGCTCGGGTGAGCCACGCCACAGGAATGCGCGATCACTTCGACCTCGTGCAGCATGTTGCGGGCAAAATTTGCCACCCTGAGCGACTTGTCCGCCGGGTCGAGGCCCTTCTGCAGGTCCGGGTTATGGGTGGTCACGCCCGTCGGGCAGGTGTTGCGGTTGCACTGCATGGCCTGGATACAGCCCAGTGAAAACATGAAGCCGCGCGCCGAGTTGACGCTGTCCGCGCCCAGGCAGAGGGCGGCGGCGACGTCGGTGGGGTTGATCATCTTGCCCGAGGCGATGATCCTGATCCGCTCACGCAGGCCGTAGTAGCCCAGGCGGTCCGCCACCAGCGGCAGGCTGCGACGCACCGGCAGGCCCATATTGTCGATCAGGCTTTGCGGCGCGGCGCCGCTGCCGCCGTCACCGCTGTCGATGGTAAAGAAGTCCGGTGCGTACTGCAGGCCGCGCTCGCGGATGCGCAGGCAGAAGTCGTCGAGCCACTCCGGCTGGCCGATGACCGCCTTGATGCCGGTCGGTTTGCCGGTCACTTCGCGCACCCGGTGAATCATGTCCAGCAGGTCGTCGATGCTGTGGATCTCCGGGTGTCGGTTGGGGCTGATCGAGTCCTCGCCGACCGGGATGCCGCGGGTGCTGGCGATAACCTCGGTGACCTTGATCCCGGGCAGAATTCCCCCCTTGCCGGGCTTGGCGCCCTGGGACAGCTTGATCTCGAACATCCGCACCTGCTCGATCGCCGCCAGCTCCTCGAGCCGCGCGTCACTCATCATGCCCTGGTCGTCGCGCACGCCGTATTTGGCGGTGCCGATCTGGAAAACGATGTCGCAACCGCCCTGCAGGTGGTAGGGCGAGAGACCGCCCTCGCCGGTATTCAGCCAGATGCCCGCCTGCCCCGCGCCGTGGGAGAGGGCGGTGATCGCCGGCGCCGAGAGCGCGCCGAAGCTCATTGCCGAGATGTTGAAAAACGCCGGGGTACGGTGGGGCTTGCGGGCGAAGCCCTCGCCGTAGGTGATCTGGTGGCCGTCGCCGATCTCGCCTTCCAGCGGCGGCAGCAGGGCGTTGAGGAAGATCAGCTGCCCGGGCTGGTTCATCGGCTGGGTGGAGCCGAAGGCCACCGTGGCGTCGAGGTTCTTCGCCGCCCGGTAGACCCAGGTGCGCTGGGCGCGGTTGAAGGGCAACTCCTCGCGGTCGAAGGCGTAGAAATACTGGCGGAAAAAACTGCCGAGATGCTCGAACAGGTAGCGGAAGCGGCCGAGCACCGGGTAGTTGCGGCGGATGGCGTGCTTCTTCTGGGTGACATCGACAACGTACATGTAGAGCACGCAAAGCAGCAGTGCGATAACCGCCAGCGCCAGGAACAGTACGCTGAATTCCAGCAGGTCGATGGCCAGTCCTTGCAGGGTGCCGGGTTGGGAATCCACGTCGGCGTCTCCTCGTTGAGCGGGGCCCCAGTCTAGCGGCTGTGGTGTTGCCCGCCTAGATTGCCGCCAGCAACTTGTCGATATCGTGGTCCAGCAGGGCGGAGCTGACCCGCGCCGAGTTGGCGGTATTTACCGATTCCGCCTGGTACTGGGACTCGGTGGTCATCCAGATGAAATGGCCGTAGACGAGGAAGACGCCGTACTGGCGCATGGCGTCGTCGAAGGAGGGTGCCTCTGCACCGCTCTCGCGCAGTGCTTCCAGGTAGTGCTGCACCAGCGCGCCTTCCCAGTGCGGCCGGTCCGCGCTGTCGACTGAAGCGGAGATATGGTAGGAGACCTCGATCATCCCCGGGCCGCGGCTGGCGAGGGTGTCGAAGAAGCCCGGGGTGCCGTCGGCGGCGATGTACAGGTTGCCGAGGTGCACGTCCCCGTGCAGCACACTGTAGGCCTGCTGCCTGGCGAAGGTTTTCATCTTCTGCCAGGCGTTGAGCATCCAGTCGCGGTCCTGGAAACGCTTCGAGACGGCCACGCCGCGGGGTGAGCCGACAAAGCGCTGCCAGGTTTCCGGCTGGGTCTTCAGGGCGAAGAAATTGTCCACGGTGTCGAGGAAATCGACCAGGTCCGCCCACTCACCGCCGGGTGCCACCGCCGGGCTGTCCCAGGTGCTGGCATGGAACTTCGCCAGCACCTCGAGGCGACGCGCCACCTGTTCGAAACTCTGCGGCCGGGTGGCGTGGCAGAAACTCGCGCCGCTGGCGACCAGGTCTTCCATGATGATGATGCCCTGCTTGCGCCCGGCGTCGAAGTCGGCGAAATAGCATTCCGGGGCGGGCAGCGGGATGCGAGTGAGTACATCCCGGTAGCCGCGGATCTCGCGCTCGTGCATGTAGCCGAAGTCGCGGCTGTGGGGTTCGAAGCCGCCTTTCAGGATCACCAGTTCCGGGATGCCCGCAGCCCGCGCCGCCGCGTCGAGTTGCAGCCGGTAGCGGATTTTTGAACTGGTGCCGCGGATCGCATCGACAAATTCCACGCCGGTCACTGTCGCTTCCGGCGCGCGCTGGCGCAGGGCGGCGGTCATCCACTCGGGTGTGATCTCCTGCTCGGTGATGGGCAGTGGGAAATAGTCTGCTTGCGGCATGTCCGGTGTACTCCTGAATATTATTGCTGTTGTCGGTGTAGGGCAGGGCGCGCCGTTTACATGCTCATGGCGCGCTTCTGGGCGTCGAGAATCTGCTGTACGTGGTTGACGCTATCGCCTGCGGACACGCCGCCATCCACCGGGATGACGATGCCGGTGACCTGGCGCGAGAGATCGCTGGCGAGGTACAGCGCGGCATTGGCGACATCCTCGGAACGGCCCTCGCGCTTGATCGGCTGGTCGGCGAAGTTGATCTCGTCGAGGTCGGCCTGCAACTGCCTGAAGCCGGCCTCGCTCATGCCCGAGGCGGACCAGCTCGACATGGTGGTGCGGATATGCCCCGGGTTGATCACGTTGACCCGTACCTCGTGCTGGGCGAGGTCGATGGCGGCGCACTTGCTGAAGTGCAGCACCGCCGCCTTGGACGCGCGGTAGGCAACTACGCCGAAGCCGGCGACCACGCCGCCGATGGAGGCGGTGTTGATGATGGAGCCGCCGCCGTTCTTCGCCATGTGGCGGGCGGCGCGCTGGGTGCCGAGCATCACGCCGAGGACGTTGACATCCATGGTGCGGCGGAAGTCGGCCAGGTCGTCGTCGAGGAAGCTCGGGAACAGGCGGTTGGACACGCCGGCGTTGTTGAACATGACGTGGAGCCCGCCGAAGGTGTCCACGGCGTAGTCGACGAGGCCCTGTACGTCGGCCTCGCTGGAGACATCGGTACGCCGGTAGTGAACCCTGTCGCCGAGTTCCGCGGCCAGTGCTTCCCCGGCCTCGTCGTTGACGTCGGCGATGACGACAGCGGCTCCCTCCCTCGCGAACAGTTCCACGCTCGCCTTGCCGATGCCGCTGGCACCGCCGGTCACAATGGCCACTTTGCCGGAAAGCTGATTACTCATAAGCAGGGACTCCATCCTCAGGTTGATCGCCCCCGGCGGGCTGGACCCGGCCGGGGAAGCCTGTTTTTACAGGCTTAAAGTTGATACTTGAAATTGATGCCGTAGGTGCGCGGCGCCGCGGGTACGCGGAAATCGCCCAGTGCCGTGCCTACCTTCTGCACAGTGTACAGCTCATCGGTGAGGTTGCGGCCCCAGATTTCGATGCTCCAGTGCTCACCGTAGCGGTATTCCGCCGAACCGTTCAGCAGGCCGAAGGAGGGCTGCTCCAGGCGGTTGTCCGGCTCGTAGTAGTAGCCGTCATTGTAGCTGTAGAGGGCGGTCAGGCGCAGCTCGCTGTTGCCGCCCAGGGGCAGGTAGTAGCTGCCGCCGATGGACGCCGCGAACTCCGGCGCCAGCGGGGTCTTGTTGCCGCCCGCGTCACCGGTGCAGCTGAGCACGCCACCGGCGGGCGCGCCGCTGCTCTGGCCGGGCGGGTTGCCGGCGGGGTTGCAGGCCGCCGGATTGGGATAGGTGAAGATGGCGTTGGGGAAGCTGGCAAACTCGGAATCGAGGAAGGTCGCGTAGGCGAACAGGTTGAGGCCCTCCATCGGCGAGGTCTCGAGTTCGATCTCGAAGCCGTCGATCTCCACTTCGGCCGCATTCTGCAGTACCGCGTTCGCCGCGGCGCCCTCGACTGCGCGCACCTGGTAGTCATCGATCTCGTAGTGGAAGGCGGCGAGGTTCAGGCGCAGGGTGTTGTCGAGCCACTCCGACTTCAGGCCGAGTTCGTAGGCGTCGATGATCTGCGGCTCGACCGGTTCGCTGAGGATGGCGGACATCGAGTAGGTGCCGGCCTTGAAGCCGCGGTTGTAGGAGGCGTAAACGTTCAGCGCGTCGCCGATGTCCTGGCGCAGCGCCAGGCGGAAGGTCGGTTCGCGGTCGGTTTTCGAGCCCTTGCTGGCGGCGATAAGCGCGCCGCCACCCAGCGGCAGGATGCGCCCGTCGAGCTCGCGCTCGTCCTCGGTGTAGCGAACACCGCCGGTCAGCTGGGTGGAGTCGGTGAGGGCGAAGCTCAGCTCGCCGAACACCGCGTAGGAGGTGGTGTCCAGGCTGGAGTAGATGGCGCTGCCGGAATCCATCCCGCCAAAGGCCAGGCCGGAGGAGGCCTGGGGCGACAGTTCGGCCTCGGACTGGAGGAAAAACAGGCCGGTCTGCCAGCTCAGGCGACCGTCGCTGTTGGACGCCAGGCGCAGTTCCTCCTGGAAGGTGGTGGTGGAGGAGTCGATCTGGATGTGCACCAGGGGCGCCGCGTTGGTGTCGATGTCGAGGCCGGTTTCGGTGTCGTTGTCACGGTAGCCGGTGATGCTGGTGAGCGTCGCCCAGTCCCAGAAAAACTCCGCCTTGAAGGTCAGCGCGCTGTTGGTCTGGTCGGTGTAGGTCTGGTCGGTAGTCGCCGAGTCGTAGGGGTCGCTGACCGCGACCACGTCGGCCACGCCGACGGCGCCTTTTTCCCGCAGCATGGTGCTGGTGAAGTCGTCGGACATCTTGCCGTACTCGCCGGTGAGGCTGTATTTCATGGTCTCGGAGGGCTCCCAGACCCACTTGGAGCGGGCGGCCCAGTCCCAGCCGGCGAAGGCCTCCTGGTTCTGCAGGAATTTCTCACCCCAGCCCTCCTGCTGGTCGCTGCTGGTCAGGGCGATATCGGCGCTCAGGGTGTCGCTGAGCGGCCCGGCGATATAGGCCTTGCCGGAATAGGTGTCGTAGTCGCTGTAACCGGCCTCGAATTTCGCCACCGGTTCCTCCCCCGGCTCGCTGGTGATCACGTTGACCAGGCCGCCGGAGGAGTTGCGCCCGAACAGGGTGCCCTGCGGGCCCTTGAGCACTTCGATGCGCTCGATGTTGTTGAACTTGAGTACCGAGCCTTTCATGTCGGAGACATAGACGTCGTCGACGTATATGGCATTGGCGCCTTCCTCACCGGTGCCGCCGCTGGTATTGCCCACCCCGCGCATGAAGAACATGGCGACCGGGCCCGAGCGCACCAGCTGCACGCTGGGGGCGATTTGCGGCAGGTCGATGGTGGAGTCCACGCCGCTGTTGACCAGCAGGTCATTGTTGAAAGAGGCGACGGCAATAGGCACCTGCTGCAGGTTCTCCGCACGCCGCTGGGCGGTGACGACAACTTCTTCCAGCTGGGCGTGGGCGGGTAGCGCCAACACATTGGCAGCGATGACAGTCGCAAGCGTAGAGCGGGGGTACTTCAGCATCAAAACGATCCTTATTGTGTGTTTTCTGTCTGGCGGGGAATGGCCCACGCGACGCAAACTGCTGCGGCGTGCGGCGGCCAGCGAGAATACTACACAGTCAGGATCGGCAGATGTTCGACACAGAACGAAGAGTTATCTACCGCGGCAGGGCCCTGGCCCCGCCGCGGATCAGGCCGGCGAGGGCTGTGGCTGGGAGTTGCGGAAGGACTTCGGTGTCATGCCGGTGGCGCGCTTGAAGGCGCGGCCGAAGCTGGTCTGCTCGGAGTAACCCAGCTGGAAGGCGATCTCGTCGAGGGAGCAGTCGCTCCACAGCAGGGCGTGCTTGGCCAGCTTGATGCGCTCGTTCTGCACGATCTCGGAAAACTTTATGCCCATGCGGGTGAGGCGTTTCTGCAGGGTGCGGGTCGATGTGCCGAGCTGGTCGGCGCAGTCCTCCAGCGAACACTGCCCGGTGGACAGCGCGCGGCGCACCCGCGCCTCGACCTGTTCGACGAAGTTGGCCCGGGTGTTGTGGCGCAGCTGGTCCATGCAGCCGCCCAGCAGGGTGAACAGCATGCGGTTGGAGGTGGCCAGCGGGCGCTCGAGAAAGCGGCTGGAAAAGCCGATGGCGTTGGCATCGGCGCGGCCGTGCACCCGGCAGCCGAGGCGTTCCTGCAGGCGCAGGGCCTCGACCCTGCCGACGTTGCAGGTCAGGCTGGCGTAGCTGGGGCGGAAATTGTGCGGGTCGAGCTTCTGCAGCAGCTTCAGGATCAGCAGCACGCCGTGATAGTGGATCTGCGCCCGCTCGCCGACGCCGATGTGGGTGTTCCAGCGCAGCTCGGCGACGTCCCTCGCGATTACCAGGTCCATCTCGCACTCCGGGGAAACGGAAATCTGCACGTAGTCCATCAGGCAGCGCAGGGCCTCGCGCACATTCGGCGCCGCCCGCGCGTAGACCAGCGCCACGCCGTAGACATCGGGATCCTGCAGTTCGGCCAGGTGCAGCCCGAACAGCGGGTCCTGCAACTTGCTGGCGCAGTGCTCGAGGAGGTTCACCGCGGTGATGCACTCGATGTCCCGGTCCGGGTCGTCGAAGATGAGCGGATCGATGTTGTGGTATTCGAGGATGCTGCGGGGGTCATCGCCGAGGCTGCTGACCAGGCCGGTCAGCCCGCTCAGGTAGCCGATGCGAATGCGGCCCTGGGGGGGCAGGGCGATTTCCGGGGCGCTGAAATCGGGGACGAAAGCTTGCACGGTTGTCCTCCCGGCCGCTCGCGACAGGTGCCGGCGGGGACACCGGAACACGCCTGGCAAGGCCGTGGCTATTGTTATGGCCGTCTAGCTTAGCCCCCCGCCGATTGCTGTGCAACCGCTCAGGTGCTGCCCGCCGCAAGAGTCGGAAAGCGCTCTTCGTCGAGCAACTGGTAGGGTTTCAGGTGGGCGGGGTCGAAGGCTTCCGGCGGTGCGCCGTTCCAGTGGGCATCGGCGGGCAGCATGGAGGTGATCATGGCCCAGCGCGGCTCGTCGGAGGTATTTGCCCCGGCGCCGTGAACGGTGAGGTGGTTGTGCACGGTGACATCGCCGACCTCGTAGGTCATCGCCTCGGAGACCTCGTAGTCCTCGAGCTCGGGCCAGACTTCGGTGATATCGCGGCCCTCGTAGGCGGTGTAGTTGCCGAGCACGCCCATTTTATGCGAGCCGTTGATGAAGGACATGGTGCCTTTCTCCGGCCCGCAGGCCTCCAGCGGAATCCAGAACTGCATGCCGCCGGAACGGTCCATGGCGAAAGTGATGAAGTCCTGGTGGAAACTGGTCGGGCCGTTGCCGCCGCGGGGCGAGGCCTTGCCCGCGGGAAGTTTGGGCACGAAAGTATCGAAGAAGTAGCGCACCCCGGTGCCGGACTTGCGGTTCATCAGCTGTTTCGCCGCGGCGGCGACCCCGAGCAGCATGGGGCGGATCTCCGCCACCTGCAGCCCGCCGCAGGGGAAGGGGTTGAAGTAGGGCTGGCGGATGCCGAAGTCCTCGTTGCTGACACCATCCTCACCCATCAGCGCCACGCCGCGCTGCAGCAGGGTGGCGACGATCTCGGGCCGCAGGAAAGCCCTGAGTTTTACCCAGCCGTTGTTTTCGTAGAAGGCGATCTCCTCCGCGGTGACGCTGCGGCAGGGAAGGTCGGAATCGCTGTGTGATGAGGAGGTCATGGTTTGCTGCTTCCTTGGCTCGGTGCTGATTGTTCGCGCTCCCAGGCTGCCACGGCCGCGGAAGATACCTTGTGATTGTGGCGCAGGGCGAGTTCGTGATCGTGGTAGTGGAACTGCTCGATCTGGCCGCAGTCCAGGGCCCGCTGTATGTGCTCCAGCGTACTCAGGTCCTCCATCACCACGTCGCGGAACTCGACCATGGTGTTTTCCTGGCCGAAACGCTCGGCGGCGTTGCGCGCCGGGCGCACGAAAACCCTCTGCTGGTAGAGGCAGCGGTTGTGGGCCAGCGGCCAGACCTGGTGCGCGGTGTACATGCCGGCGGAGACGGTGAAGGCGAGGCCGGGGAAAAACATCACCAGGTCGACGCTCCAGTTCTCGTCGCGGGTGCGGTTGATGCCCGGGGGCATCTCGAAATCCAGGGCATCCCTGACCACGTTCTGTGCCGCGGCGGCGTGCATGTAGGCGAGCTTCTGCACCGGCCGCGGTTCCGCCTGCACGCTGTAGTGGGAGTTGGTGCGATGGGGGCCGAGCAGGGTCACGTCGAGCAGGCGGCCGAAGGGATTGCCCGAGGCCATCATGGTCGGCGCAGCCGACTGCGGGTGCAGGATGGGAATGTGGTAGACCTCCGCCGGGGAGTCCACCGCCAGTTTCCAGTTGCAGGCGATCTCGGTCTCGAACTGGTAGCTCTGGGTGCAGGCGCTCCAGGGGTAGCCGGCGAGGTCCTCGCCCTGCTGGCCGAGGTATTCCTCCAGGGTAAGCGGCGGGTCGTCCACCGGGGCGACGAAGATGAAGCCCTCCCAGATGCCCATCGGCACCGGCTTCAGGCCGATGCTGGCGCGGTCGAGGTCGAAGAAGCCCTCGCCATCGCGCACGTTGGCCAGCTTGCCGGTGAGGTCGAAGGACCAGCCGTGGAAGCGGCACATGAACACGCCGCGGCAGGTTCCCGCGGCCTCGTGGGCCACCACGTTGCCGCGGTGCGGGCAGACGTTGTGGAAGGCGTTGACGCCGCCGTCCCGGTCGCGGCAGACCAGCAGCGACTTGCGGAAGGTCGGCATCTCGTAGACGAAGTAATCGCCGGGTTCGGGGATCTGCTCGACGCGGCCGATCATGTACCAGCTGCGCTTGAAGATCGCCTCGATCTCCTTGCGGTAAATTTCCGGGCAGCGGTAGGCGTCGGTCGGCACCGGGCCGGTGCCAAGCTCCGGGTACTTCGCCGTCAGGCCGATCGGCGGGACGGGGATCTTTTCTTCTTTCACGCCTGGCTTCCCGCACCCGGCTGGGCGCTGAAGTTGGGGATCTGCCGCAGGTAGCGGATGCGCTCGACAGGGTAGCCATTGGCGACTTCCTGGCTGTCGTACCACTCCACCGCGGGGGCGATTTCCGCCAGCGACAGCATCAGGCCGAGCAGGTTTTCCGCCTCAGCTGGCAGTTCACCGAGCTGGAACTGGCCGAGGTAAGCCAGCGCCTGGTCGCCGACGGGGGTCAGTGCGCAGTAGAGAGCGCGGATCTCCGCCATGCTGCTGGACTGGCGCTTGCCCATGCGCGCGGCAGCGTCGGGCAGTACCCAGTCCTCGACAAAATCTGCCAGCTGTTCAAAGCCCGGCGGCAGTGTTACCTCGGCCATGCGCTCACCACTCGTGAAATTTTACAGCCTCAATCTAGCAGCGCGCCCCTGCCAGTGCTCAACATCAGGCGTACATTTATCTGCAGGCACCGTCGTCGTAAACGCCGTGCTATCGACGTCCGGGCAGCTTCTGTCGAGAAAGCCCGGAGCAGACCGGATAGCCTGCGTCAGTAGACTGAACACGTTGAGGGATACCAGTGAGCGAGTACCGTTTCGACGGCCGCACGGCAATCGTTACCGGCGCCGGGGGCAAGCCCAGCCTCGGCCGGGCCCACGCCTTGCTGCTGGCCGCGCGCGGCGCCAATGTGGTGGTCAACGATATCGGCCACGATCCGGAGACCCCGGGCTACCAGGGCACCGCCTCGGCGGAGGCGGTCGCGGAGGAAATCCGCCAGCGTGGCGGCAGGGCGGTCGCCGACTGCAACAGTGTCGCCAGCGAGGCGGGCGCCCGGGCGATTGTCGAGACCGCCCGCGAAGCCTTCGGCCCGGTGGACATCCTGGTCAACAACGCGGCGATCTCGATTGCGGCCGCCTTCGATGAGATGAGCGACCGGGATTTCCAGCGCCATCTCGATATCAATCTCATGGGGCCGGTGCGCCTGTGCCGCGCACTGTGGGGCGAAATGCGCGAGCGCGACTACGGGCGGATCATCAATATCACCTCCGGCTCGCTCACCGGCTTCGCCCTGCTCGCGGCCTACGGCGCCAGCAAGGGCGGCCTGCTGTCTTTCACCCGGGCCCTGGCAGCGGAAGCTGCCGGCACCGGCATCAGGGTCAACGCGGTCAATCCCGGCGCCTTTACCCGCATGATTTGTGCCCAGCAGGAAGACAGCTCGCCGATGCTGCAGCACGCCCAGGCCAACCTGCCGGCGGAACTGGTGTCACCGCTGGTAGCCTGGCTGGCCCACGAGGACTGCCCGCTCAACGGGGAGTGCGTGGAGGCGGTGGGTGGCGAATTGCGCTCCATGTATATCGCCACCACGCCGGGATTCCAGGAGGCTCGCCTCGACATCGAAACGGTGGCCGCGCGCTGGCCGGAAATTTTCCGGGGCACGCCGGAAACAGCCATTCCCCAGGGGGCCGCGGACCCGCGCACCTGGGCGATCAAGCCCTACAAGGGGCAGCGGTGAGCCGTCTCACCGCACTTGCGCAAGCCATTGTGCGGACCAGGCCCGCACGCCAGACATGTAATACAGGGTTCGGGAATCACAGCCATGACTGATCCATCTTCCGGGAATTCCTCCGCGACATCGGGCTGCCCCGCCAGCGGCGCCGCGATGCAACTTACCGGCGCCGAGTCGCGCCTCGATCCGCTGGTCCGCAACAACCCTTACCCCTTCTACCGGGCGATGCGCGAGCAGAGGCCGGTCTATTACGACGCGCAGCTGGACGTCTACCTGGTCAGCCGCTACGACGACGCGATGGCGGTACTGCGCGACCCGATTACCTACTCGCTGGAACACGGCTACCAGGACCGCTACGCCAACGGCTTCGTCGACGAACTCGCGGAGATCATGAACCGCGATGGCGGTGGCTTCATCCGCGACATCATCGCCTGCGACCCGCCGGAGCACACCCGCCTGCGCCGCCTGCTGGAAAACGCCTTCACCGCCCACCGGGTGAAGAGCCTGGAGCCCGGCATCCGCCAGCTGGTCATCGACGTCATCGAGCCGCTGGCGCAGCGCGGCTTCGCCGATGGCATGAAGGACATCGGCGCGCCGATCACCGCGCAGATCATCTGCGAGCAGCTGGGCTTCGATTTCGCCGAGGTGGGCACCGATAAGATCGCCAGCTGGACCACGGCCCTGCTGGCGCAGATCGGCAGGATGCAGACCCGCGAGGAGATGCTGGAGAACGCCAGGGAGATGTGCGACCTGCAGAACTACATCATTCCCCGCATCCGCGAGCGCGAAGCGCGGCCGCGGGAGGACATGATCTCCGACCTGGTGCACGCGCGGCTGGAAGACGACGAAAAACCGCGGCTGAGTTTCGAGGAACAGGTCTCCTGCGTGCGTGCGCTGCTGATCGCCGGCAACGACACGACGGCGGCGGCAATCACCAACCTGCTGTTCGTGCTGGCGACCGATCCCGAACTGCTGAAAACCCTGCAGGCAGCGGTGGATGACGAGCGGGTGATGACCCGTTTCGTCGAGGAGTTGCTGCGCCTGAAGCCGCCGGTGCACGGCCTGTTTCGCACCGCGATGCGCGACGTCGAACTCGGTGGCACGCAGATTCCGGCGCTGTCACAGCTGTGCGTGCTGTTTGCCTCGGCCAACGACGACGAGGCGAAATTCCCCGAGGCCGGCTGCCTGCGCCTGGAGCGCAACAACGCCGGCCGCCACCTCACCTTCGGCGCGGGAATCCACCTGTGCATCGGGGCCTCGCTGGCGCGGATGGAGATCAAGGTGGTGGCGCAGGAAATCATTCGCCGCCTGGACAACATCGAACTGGCGGTGGCGCCGGAGGAACTCGACTACCTGCCGACGCTCGCCACCCACACCCTGGTAAACCTGCCGCTGAAATTCACCCGGCGTTCACCGGCGAGCTGAGCTGGCCGCCCTCAGGCGGCATCCTCGAATTCGATGGGCAGGCCCTTCAGGCCGCCGACACCGTAGAAGGGGCGGTGGCCCACCTCGCCGACGATCTTCGGGTGGATGATGCGCTGGGCGATCAGGTGCAGTCCCTCCTCGATCTGTGCCCGGGCGATGAACTGGCCGAGGCAGATGTGCATGCCGCGGCCAAAGGCGACGTGGCGCGCTTTCTTTTCCCGTTCCGGCAGGAACTCGTCGGCGTGGTCGAAATAGCGCGGGTCGCGGCCGGAGATATTCGCGGCAAAGAACAGCATGGTACCTGCAGGGAGCAGCACATCGCGGAACACCACCTCGTCCGCCAGTTTGCGGAAGATCATGGTGGGGTTGCGCAGGCGGATGACTTCCTCCACCACCTTGGAGCAGTAGGACAGGTCCCTGGCGCAGCGCTCGTAGCTGTCCGGGTTCTGCAGCAGGTAGTGCATGATCAGGGTCATGACGTTCTTCGAGGTGTCGTAGCCGGCGACGAACATGAAGATCAGCAGGTCCCAGAGCTCCCGGTCCGAGAGCTTGCCGTCGCTGGCGGCGCTCAGCAGGTCATCGAGCAGGTCGTGCTGGTCGCCGCGATCGCCCTCGGCGCGCCGGTTGGCGACCATCTCCTGGACGAAGTCGTCGAGCACGCCGATGGCTTCCTGCAGGGCGGGCAGGTGATTGCGATCCATGCTGAAGCCCAGGCCCATCGCTTCCAGCGAATGGCGCAGGCGGGGGATCTCGGCGTGCGGCGCGCCGAGCATGGCGGAGAGCACGGAGACCGGGTAGTGGGAAATGAACTCCTCGAAATCGAAATGTTCCCGCGGTGCCCACTCGTCGAGCAGCTTCTGCATGGTCGCCCGCATCAGGGTGCGGTTGCGGTTGGCGGCGGCGGGGGTGAACATCGGCGCGAGAATGTCGCGGATGCGGCGGTGGGACTCCCCGGTGTGGGCGAGCAGCTGCACCTCGGTGAAACGACCCCAGGGGGTGTTCTCCGCGCCCATGGCCTCGATGATGTTGTCGAAACTCGGGCACATGTGCTCATCCATGCGCAGCAGTTCCTCGATCGCGGTGTGGTCGTGCACCACGTAGCCGAAGGCGCAGCGGGCGATCCAGGGGTGCACCTCGCGGGCCTCGGCGAAGAAGTGATAGGGCTCGGCGGCGAACTCGTCCTGTTCCATCGCCAGGTAGGGCAGTTCCAGTGATTCCAGCGTTTGCATCGCGGTTTTCCTCCTGCTCGCCGTGCGCGGACCGACGGGAGCCAATACTTATCGTTGTTGTGAAAATACTAGCAGCGCGGGCGTCCTATTCCTCGACCTCGTGCGCAAAAAAACGCCCGCGGAAGTTCATGAAATGTCGACAACACCAGCGCCCCGGCAGTTCCGCGCTCAACTCCAGCTCAGGTCGTGCTTGCGGAAGGGCGTGCTGCGCAGGCGTTTGCCGGTAGCCTGGTAGATCGCGTTGCCAATGGCCGGCGCGATCGGGCCGACCCCTGCCTCGCCGATGATGTTCATGCGCGGGTGCCCGGAGAGGGCCTCGAAATGCACGTTGATCTGCGGCAGGTCGTCGCCCATGCGCAGCATCGGGTAGCGGTCGAAGTTGAGATCCGCCGCGCGGCCGTTTTCTATCATCAGCTCCTCGTTGAGGGTGGTGTTCATGCCGAAGATGGTGGCGCCCTCTATCTGCGCGCGCACCGCGTCGGCGTTGCCCACACGGCCGCAGTCGAAGCTCACGTCGACCTGCTTCACGCTCAGCTTGCCGGCCTTGCTCACCGCCACCCGCGCGGCGGTACACAGCACGGTGCCGGCCTCGCGCATGGCGCCCGCCGGCCAGTTGGAAATGGCGATGCCGAGGCCTTCACCCGCGGGCAGTTGCTGCCCCCAGCCGGCTTTCTCCGCCGCCACCCGCAGGCAGTCGGACCAGCTCTTGTCCCACTGTGACATCAGGTGCAGGCGGTATTCCAGCGGGTCGATGCCCGCGGCGACGGCGCACTCGTCGATGAAGGTTTCCACCGTGAACACGTGGCTGTTGTAGCAGGGCCCGCGGTAGGCGCCGTTCATGATGTTCACCGGCAGGTTGCTGGCCGACATGTGCACGTTGGGGATGATGCCACTGGTGAAGTAGGGCATGTCATCGTAGCCGAGGTTGAGATGGAACATCGGATGGGTGCCGGTATAGCACACCCGTGAGGTGACGGCCTGGGGATAGCCGTCCTCACCGAGCACCGCCCTGAAGCGCGTATTGAGCGGTGTGCGGTAGCGGCCCTGGGCGAAGCACTCCTCCCGCGACCAGATGGTTTTCACCGGCACGCCGGGGTAGGCCCTGGCCACGGCCACCGGCACGCGCACTTCGTCCGCCTGGGTGCCGCGGCCGAAACGGCCGCCGACCAGGGTCTGGTGCATGAGCACCTTTTCCGGCGCCAGCCCGGTCTCGTCGATGGTGACCCAGTAGGCCTGGACCATGTCCTGGGTCGGGCACCAGACCTCCGCGCCCTCGGCGGTGACCAGCGCGGTGCCGCTGAGCGGCTCCATCATGGCGTTCTCGCCGTAGGGGGTCGAGTAGCTTTGCTCGACGACCCGCCCTCCGGTGACACTGGCGACATCGCCAGATTCCCGCAGCACCTTGCCGGGGTCGTCCGCGTGCAGGGCGGCAGTGGCGGCGTAGATTTCTTCCGAATTGTCCCAGGCTTTGCCCTCTGGTCCTTCCCATTCGCAGGGCAGGGCCTCGAGGGCTTTCTTCGCCTGCCAGTAGTGATCGGCGATCACCGCCACGCCGTGCTGGAGCTGGTTGGTGGAAAAGCCCCAGGTGGATTTGTCCTCCACCGGTGTGCCGACGGTCTGCGCCGGGTCGAGCACCACCACCGCGCGCACGCCCGGCATTTTCAGTACTGCCTCGGGCTTGTGGCTCTTCAACCTGCCGCCGTGCAGCGGCGCCTGTTGCAGCGCCGCGTGCACCATGCCCGGGACCTTCACATCGATGCCGAACACCGCCTCGCCGCGGGCCACCGCGGGAATGTGCAGCTTGGCGGGGGTGGCCTTGCCGAGGAAGCTCCACTGGTCCTGGGGCTTGAGTGCGGGTTCCACCAGCAGGTTGATGCCGGCGGCCGCCGCGGCCAGCTCGCCGTAGCTGGCGCGCCTGCCGGAGGCCGCGTGGCTGAGCACGCTGTTTTCGGCACTGATCTCGGTCACCGGCACCTGCCAGCGCTGCGCCGCCGCGGCGCGCAGGCGCTCGCGGGCGCTGGCGCCCAGTTGCAGGTTGTATTGCATGCGCTCCTCGCTGGTGCCGTGGCCGCCGAACCAGGGCAGGAAGCCGCGGGTATAGACGCCGCCCTCGGCATGGTTGCGGTGCATGGAGCTGAACTCGACGCTGACCTTCGCCCAGTCGCAGCCCAGTTCCTCGGTGATGTTCATGGCGATCTGGGTCATCGCGCCGTTGCCGATCTCCGGGGTCGGCACGCGGATGATGACCTCGTCCTCCGCGGTGATCTCGATCCAGGGCGAGATTTCCCGGGGAGCGGCTTTATCCGGCGCCCAGGGCCCTTGCGCCGAGGCGCGGGCCAGCTCGCCCATGCCCAGCAGCATGCCCCCGGCGAGTACCGAACTGGTCACCAGGAAGCGGCGGCGGCCGAGAACCACGGTATTTGCAGTGTTATCGCTCATGCCTCACCTCCCGCGCGCAGCGCTGCCGCGGCCCGGTGGATTGCCGCGCGCACCCGCGGGTAGGTGCCGCAGCGGCAGATGTTGCTGACCGCGGCGTCGATATCGGCATCGCTGGGATTGCTGTTGCTCGCCAGCAGGCCGGCGGCGGCCATGAGGATGCCCGACTGGCAGTAGCCGCACTGGGGCACGTTGAGCTCGTACCAGAGTGCCTGCAGGGGGTGGTCGCCGTTTTCCGACAGGCCCTCGATGGTGGTGATGTCCAGGCCGTCGGCGCTGGCGGCGGGAATGATGCAGGAGCGGGTGGCGGCGCCGTTGATATGCACGGTGCAGGCACCGCACTGGGCGATGCCGCAGCCGAACTTGGTGCCGGTCATGCCGAGGTGGTCGCGCAGGACCCAGAGCAGGGGAGTGTCCGGGTCGACATCCACCTGTTGCGGCGCGCCGTTAACCTTGAGTTTTATACTGGTCATTGCTGTCTCCTGTCAGGCCTCCCGCTCTGCGGCGGCTCAGCCGTCTATCTGCAAGAGTGACGGGTTGAAGTACTCGCGGATCAGGGTGAGCTTGTCACCGCGGAAGCGGAACACGGCGATGTACTCGTTGGCGTAGGTGCCGGTATTGCCTTTCTTCACCGCCTTGCTGCTGAACTCGGCGATCAGCACTTCACCATCCGCGCCGGGATACCAGTCCTTCGGTATGAACTCCATGTAGTCCCAGAACACCGGCAGGGTCTTGTTGAACTGGTCGATGATGGCCTGCCGGCCTTCGAACAGGTTGTCCCCGGGCAGGTAGGGGAAGTGCATGACCGCATCTTCCGCCACGTGCTCGCCGGCCGCTTCGATCTGCAGGGCGCCGAGGCGGTCGAGGAATTCGGTCACGATGATTTTCTGTTGTTCCACGGACATGGATAGATCGTCTCCTTCACTCCCATCGTTATCGTCTGCTGCGCTGCCGCCGCCTGTGCTGGCGCCGAGGCCCTGGCCGAGGGCGCGCAGGTACTGGCGAATCGCCTCGGCCTGCTCCTCGTCCAGGTTGTCGAACATGGGCATGCCCTTGCTTACCAGGGCACCGCCGCGCACCACGCCGTGGAATACGTCGCGGCTGCGTACGATGGGGGAAATACGCAGGTCGGGGGCGGTGCCGCCGGCAACCGCGTCGGTGCCGTGGCACACCATACATCCGGCCATCATGTATTGCACTGCCCCCTGTTGCGCCAGTTCTTGATCTGGCTGGTAATCCGGGTCCGCCGGCGCCTCCAGCAGCGGGGCGGGCGGGTTGGGCGGCACCTGCGCAGCACCGTCGAGGGAGAAGGTCAGTACCCGGCGCGGCATGCGGTAGTCGGTGCGGAAATCGCGGATGCCGGTGGCGAAGATGCCGCCGCCGGAGGTGCCGTTACCGGTGAGCACAGTGATGTACTGGCGCCCGTCGACAGCGTAACTGATCGGTGGCGCCACCACCGGCACGCCCGCGTCGAAAGTCCACAGGGTCTCGCCGGTCTCGCCGTCGTAGGCGACGAAGCGGCCGTCGATGGTGCCCTGGAAGACCAGGTCGCCGGCCGTCGCCAGGGTGCCGCCGGGCCAGTCGCCGGGGGTGGGGAGGACCCAGCGGGCCTCCTGTTTTACCGGGTCCCAGGCTTTCAGGAAGCTGGTGCGGGCGCCGGGGATGTCGAGGTTCATGTCGCCGTGGATGCCCATGCTGACCTCGGGCACCGGGGTGTCCGGCCCGGGGTGGTGGATCATCGAGGCCCGGCGCAGCTCGGGGATGTAGACCAGGCCGGTGCGCGGGCTGTAGGACTGGGGCTGCCAGGAGTGGGCGCCGGTGACCCCGGGCCACAGTTCGAAGGGTGCCTTGTCGGTCTGGCGGAAGCCCGGGGCCTCCACCGGGCGGCCGGTCGCGAGGTCGATATGGGTCGCCCAGGTCACCCTGGAGAAGGGCTCGGCGGAAATCAGCTTGCCGTTGGTGCGGTCGATCACGTAGAAAAAGCCGTTCTTCGGCGCCTGCATCAGCACCTTGCGCGGCTCGCCGTCGATCTCCAGGGTGGCCAGGGTCATGTCCATGGCGGAGTTGTAGTCGGTCTGTTCCGCCGGCGAGTTCTGGTAGTGCCAGCGGTACTCGCCGGTGTCGGCGTCGAGGGCGACGACCGAGCTGAGGAAGAGGTTGTCGCCCTCGCCCTCGCTGCGCAGCAGGTGGCTGTAGGGAAAGCCGTTGCCGGTGCCGATGTAGAACTGCTTGAGTTCCGGGTCGTAGCTGATGGCGTTCCACACGGTGCCGCCGCCGCTGTGCTTCCACCACTCGCCGCCCCAGGTTGCCGCCGCCATTTGCATGGCCTCCTGCTCGAAGCCCTTCGCCGGGTCCCCGGGCACGGTGTAGAAGCGCCAGAGTTTTTCCCCGTTCATGGCGTCGAAGCAGTCGACGTAGCCGCGCACCGGGGCGGTGTCGGCGCCGCCGTGACCGATCACCAGCTTGCCGTCGAAGACCCGCGGCGCGCCGTTGACGTAGCGGCCGTCGGGCGCCTCCGGCAGGGTGCGGTTTTCCCACAGCGGCTCGCCGGTGGCGGCGTCGAGCGCGATCACCCGGCCCTCCTGGGTGACGATGAAAACGCGCTGGTTCCAGTAGGCCAGGCCCTTGGCGCCGTAGCCGAAGCGCAGCCGCGGGCCGGACTGCTCGCGGGATCTGGAGTCGTACTCCCAGAGCAGTTTGCCGCTGGCGGCGTCGAGGGCGCGGATGAAGGAGTGGCCGCTGGTGACGAAGAGCTTGCCCTCGGCCATCACCGGCGCGGTCATGGTGTTGCCCGGGGGCAGGTCGAAGTACCAGTCCGGGGCGAGCCGGCCGACGTTGTCGCGGCTGACCTGGGCCAGCGGGCTGTAGTGGCTCTCCTCGCCGGTGCGGCCCCAGGACGGCCAGTCGGTGGGGGTGCCCTCGGCTATCGGCGGCAGGCTGGGCGCGGCGCTGGCAATGGCTGTAGCGGGCGCCGTCGCGGTGGTTTCAGCCTGCTTGCTGCAGGCGCCGAGCAGCAGGGCGCCGGCCAGGGCGAGCGCCAGGCCGGCCCTGGTAAGCGGTTTCGTCACGGGCATGGTTGCGTACATCACTTGTTATTGTCCTTGCGGGGTCAGGCGGGCAGCCGGTCGATCAGCGCGCGCCCGTCGCGCAGCAGCATTTTCAGCGAGCTTTGCGGCCGGGCGAGGAGGCCGGGGTCCTCCACCGGGTTGCCGTCGACGAGGATCAGGTCGGCCAGGGCGCCGGCCTCCACCACGCCGACCTTGCCCTGGGGGCCGCTGAGCAGTTCGCCGGCGGTGGCGGTGCCCCAGGCGAGGACATCCTCGCTGGAGAGGCCGTCGATGTCGGCGTAGTAGGCGAATTCGCGGCCGTAACAGCCGACCTGGTGATCCAGCGGGTCGTCCTCGAGCACGTCGCGGAATACGCCGCTGTAGTCGTCGCCGATGAGTATTTTTACCCCGGCCTGCTGCGCCCGCGGCAATATCGCGCGCACACTGTCGTAGTAGTGCCGGGTGGAGCCGTCCGGTTCGCCCCAGCCCATCTGCAGCAGCAGTTTCGGGTAGATCAGGCTCGGCACCCAGTAGGCGCCGTGCTTGAGCATGGCCTCGATGATCTCGTCGTCCATCGCATCGCCGTGGTCGATGATGTCGACGCCGAGTTCCAGGCATTCGAGGATCATCGCCTTGTCGGCGACGTGGGCGCGCACCCGCGCACCGGATTCGTGGGCGGCGTTGACGATGGCGGCGATTTCATCGCGGGAGATATTGCGCACGGTGCGGCCGGGGAAGCCGTGCCCGGCGCTGGCGAAGATCTTGATGGTCTCGGCGCCCTTGCGGATTTCCTCGCGCACCATCTTGCGCAGTTCCTCGGGGCCGTCGCCGTAGAGGTCGATACCGGGGGTGTCGTAGCGCTGCCACCACTTCCTGCTGTCGTTGAGGTTGGCGGTGGTGCCGATGTGGTGGCTGCAGGCGCGGATGCGCGGCCCGTCCATGATGCCCTCGGCGATGGCGATCTTCAGCTGGGCGTCGATGTCGTGAGCGCAGGAGGCGCCGACGTAGCCGGTGAAGCCGCTCTCCAGCAGCACGCCGCAGGTGCGCACGGCGATGGCCATCAGCACACCGGGCGGCAGTTCCTTGCCCAGCGGCAGGCCGGAGAGCCCCTCGGCGAGGGAGAATTTGTAGAAGTCCGGGTGCAGGTGGCAGCTGATCAGGCCGGGCATCAGGGTCATGCCGCCGGCGTCGATCGTGCGCAGGCTCTCCACCGCAGGCGTCTCGCCGACGGCGCTGACGCGGCCCTCGCTGACGGTCACCGACGGGGTGCCCGGCAGCAGCTTGCGGCCGTCGTAAACCCGGGCATTGGTGATCCTGAGAGCGGTGTTGTCCGTCCCTGCCATGCAGCCTACCTCCTGTTTTTTCGATTATGTCACGGGGGCGATTGGCGATTTCGATAGTATACGTCTGCAGGTATGGAGATTGCGCCTCGGTTACCGCAGTTTAATGCGCGCGGGATTGACCGCCTTTGCAGCGGACCCCACACTCGTCCCGGAAACGAGCGGGGGACGACAATTGACGGTGGATGCAAAGCTCGCGCAGCGTGATCCGGCGGCCTGGCTGACGGCACTGGAGTCCCGCGCCAGCCGCCACGAAACGCCCTGCGGCGATGGCACGATGGTATGGCGCCGCTGGGGCAGCGGCCCGCCGCTGCTGCTCGCCCACGGCGCCGGCGGCTCCTGGCTGCACTGGGCGCTGAATATCGATGCGCTGGCCGAACACTACACAGTGTGGGCGGTGGACCTGCCCGGCTACGGCGAATCGGCGCCGCCGGCGGAGTCATCCCACAAGGTGATTTCCTCGGCGCTGGCCGAGGGACTGGTCGAACTGGTCGGCACCTCGCTGCCACTGGATGCGGTGGGTTTTTCCTTCGGCGGAGTCGCCTCGGCCTATCTCGCTGCGTACTACCCGGAGCTGGTGCGCCGGTTGGTGCTGGTCGGCACCGGCGGGCTGGATACCCCGAGGGGCGATATCGAGCTGCGCGGCGTGCGCGGCCTCGACCTCGAGGGGCGCCGCGAGGTCAACCGTCACAACCTGCTGCAGTTGATGCTCAGTCATGCCGGGAGCGTCGATGAGCTCGCCCTGCATATCCAGGCTCGCGTCGGTACCCAGGCGCGCTTCAACCCGATCGAACTGGTGCTGCCGGACAAGCTGCTGAAAGTACTGCCCAGGCTGACGCTCCCGGTCGAGAGTGTGTGGGGGGAACTGGACCAGCCGCACCCGAACCCGCCCGCCCAGGAAGCGGTACTGCGCCAGTTTTTCCCCGGGCTGCGCATCCGCGTCATCGAAGGGGCGGGGCACTGGGTGATGTACGAACGAGCGGAGGCGTTCAACCGGGTCCTGCTCGAGCTGCTCACCCCGGCGTCGTAGCCCTTGAGGCAACGGCAGCAGTCGATAAAACGACAGCTTCTGTCGAGACTGCCACAGCGGCATTGCGGAGACTGAACCCGGGCCGGCCAGTCAGCGTCGGTGTCCCCGCGTGCCAGACAGCCAGGAGAATCCGAGATGCAGCTGAAGCCCTTTCCCGACCGCAAGTTCATGCAGATGGCCTGGGTGGTGCCGGATCTCGACAGGGCGATCGAGCACTGGACCCGGCGCGCGGGCATCGGCCCGTTTTTCGTCTTCGACGGGCTGAGCTACGAGAATGCCGTGTACCGCGGCCAGCCGACCTCGTCGACCCCCTTCAATATCACCGCCGCGATCAGCCAGTCGGGCGATACCCAGATCGAGCTGATCTGCCAGCTGGATGACGAGCCCTCGATGTTCCGCGAGCTGGTGCCGGCGGGGAAGACCGGCTTCCACCACGTGGCCCTGTACTGCGACGACTACGACGCGGAACTCGAGGCTTACACCGACGCCGGGGCCGAGGTCGCCTTCAGCGGCCTGATGATGGGCTTCCGCACCTGCTGGCTGGACCTCAGCGACAGCCTCGGCTTCATGGTCGAGCTGGTGGATGCCAACCCGGTGGCCGACGGCGTGTTCCAGGCTTTCCGCGACGCGGCGGACAACTGGGATGGCAGCGACCCGGTGCGGCGCCTCGGTTGAGTTGGGGAGCCGCATGAGCATGAGTGCAACGCCACAACTGAAAACATTACCCGCTGTATTCTCCCGGCTGGTGGCAACCCGTGGCGACCACCCGGCGGTGGTGATGGCCGACGACGCTGTCACCTACGCAGAACTCGAGCGGCGCTCGGCGGTATTCGCCCGCGCCCTGCTGCAGGCCGGTGCAGGGAAGGGCGCGCGCATCGCGCTGCTGTCCTCCGATGGCATCTTCTGGATGACCGCCTTCCTCGCCTGCATGCGCATCGGCGCGCTGGTCTCCCTGGTCAGCACCCTGTGCACGCCGCGGGAGCTGGCCCACATGCTGCGCCACAGCGACACCCAGCTGCTGATCGCCAAACGCCGCTTCCTCAACCACGACTACGCCGACAAGCTGGCCGAGGCCCTGCCGGAACTGGCGGGCGCCGATGCCGGCGCACTGCGCCTCGACAGCGCCCCCTACCTGCGCGCGGTGTGGTTTGACGATGCGGCGGACGTGGGCTGGGCCCGGCCGGTGGCGGAGCTGCTCGCCCTGGCGGAGCAGCCCGACGCGCCGGCCGATTCGCTGCTGGCGGCGATGGAAACCGAAGTGGCGGCGAGCGACGACGCGGTCATCGTCTACACCTCCGGCAGCACCTCGGCGCCGAAGGCGGTGGTGCACAGCCAGCGCACCCTGGCCTGCCACCCGCCGGAGGTGGCCAGACCCTTCCTGCTCAAGGCCGACGACCGCATGATGCCGACCCTGCCGGTGTTCTGGCTCGGCGGCCTGGTGATGGCGCTGGAAACGCTGAGCGTCGGCGCCACCCTGGTCTACCCGCAATCGCCCGCGCTGGAGGACATGGTCGACGCCATCGTCGATCTCGGGGTCAACCGGGTCAACAGCTGGGGCGACATGATGGCCAAACTGACCGACGCCGCCCGGGAACGCGGCGTCGATGTCGACAGCATCATCGGCCTCGGCGAATTCCGCGAGGCCAGCGGCGCGGTGATTCCGCCGCCGCTGCGGGTCAACCCGCTGGGCATGAGCGAAACCTTCGCCGTGCACAGCGCGGAACCGCTCAATGCGCGCATGCCGGCAGACAAGGCCGGCACCTCCGGCCGCACGGTCAACGGCTACCAGCGCCGCCTGATCGACCCGCAGACGGGTGCGGAAGTGGCGGTGGGCGAGGCGGGCGAATTGCTGCTGCGCGGTGGCGGCCTGATGAGCGGCTTCTACAAGCGTGAGCGCGAGGAGGTCTTCACCGCCGACGGCTTCTACCCCACCGGCGACCTGTGCCGCGAGGACGAAGACGGCTACCTCTACTTCATCGCCCGGCTCGGGGACATGATCAAGACCCGCTCGGCCAATGTCTCCCGCCTCGAGGTGGAGGCGGCCATGCGCGAACTGCCCGAGGTGGCGATTCCCGTGGTCGCGGGCATCGACGACGCCGAGTTCGGCCAGCGGGTGGTCGCCGCGGTGGTGCCCGCGGAGGGCGCTACGCCCAGCGAGGCCGCCCTGCAGGCGGCGCTGAAACAGCAGATTTCCAGCTACAAGGTGCCGCGCAATATCGTCTTCATCGCCGAGTCGGACATTCCCCGCACCTCCACCGGGAAGATAAAACTGGCGGAAATCGGCGCCATGATCGCCGCACGCATCGCCGAGTGATTTCCCGCTTTTGCCCAACAACAATGTCAGGAGTGACACCCAATGAGTGACGACCTGCTGCGTCCACCACCGGAAGACATCATCCTTTACGAGAAGGACCCGAAGACCAAGATCGCCACCATTACGCTGAACCGTCCCGGCCACCTCAACGCGCCGACCATCGCCGCGCGCCAGCGTTACGCCAGGCTGGTGCAGCAGGCCAACGTCGACGACGACGTGAAGGTGCTGGTTATCCGCGGTGTCGGCGACAACTTCGGCAGCGGCGGCGACCTGCCGGAGCAGTCCGAGCTGTTCTCCAGCAACCAGGACTCCTCCCTGCTGCACGAGTTCGAGATTCCCGAGGAATCCGGGGTGAAATATCCGCCCAAGGATTCCTACCGCTATCTCTCCACCCTGGTCCACCACTACGCGACCACCGCCTCGGGCATGCGCAGCCTGCAGGATTTCAAGAAGATCAGCATCGTCGAGGCCAAGGGCTACTGCTACGGCTGGCACTTCTACCAGGCCGCCGACGCCGACCTCGTGGTCTGCTCCGACGAGACCCTGTTCGGTCACTCCGCCTGGCGCTACGCCGGCTGGGCCGCGCGCATGTGGCAGTGGGCCCTGATGATGGGCCTGCGCAAGTTCCAGGAGATGGTGTTCACCGGCCGCCCGTTCACGGCCAAGGAGATGTACGAGTGTCACTTCGTCAACAGCGTGGTGCCGCGGGCCGAGCTGGAAGCGGAGACCCACAAGTACGCGCTGGCCTGCTCGCGCAGCCGTCCCACCGACACGGTGATGATGCAGAAGACCTTCTTCGAGGTGTTCAAGCAGAACCAGGGCGAGTACATGGGCAGCGTGCTGGCGGGCTGGCTGGAATCCCTGCTGCCGATGGTCAAGACCGACGGCGACGAGCTGGAGCTCGGCGACGACACCTTCGACAAGGGCCTCAACAACGCGGTCAAGGACAACGACGCCCTGTTCCCCGAGGACTGGCGCCTGAGCAAGCGCAGCCGCGTGCCCCGGCCCGACCCGGAGGTGGAGGAGATAGCACAGCTGCGGGCGCAGCTGGCGGCGATGCAGGAGCAGCTGGCCGCGCTGCAGAAAAAGCTCGATTCCTGAGGCCGGGGCAGGCATGCAGCGCTTCAGCGCATTGCGGGTCGACCGGGCGGGCGAGGGCAGGGCGCGGCTGGAACAGCTGAGCCTCGAGGATCTTTCGCCGGGGGACGTGGTGATCCGGGTCGCGTACTCGGACATCAACTACAAGGACGCGCTGGCGGTCAGCGGCCAGGGCAAGATCATCCGCAGCTTCCCGCTCAACGCCGGCATCGACCTCGCCGGGGAAATCGTCAGCTCTGAGCATCCGGACTACCGGCCGGGTGAGAAGGTGCTGGTGATGGGTTGCAGCCTCAGCGAGACCCACGACGGCGGTTACGCCGAGTACGCCCGGGTGCGCAGCGAATGGCTGGTGCCCCTGCCGGCGGGCATGGACTGCCGCGAGGCGATGATACTCGGCACGGCGGGCTTCACCGCCGCCTTCGCCATCCACCGCCTGGAGCAGAACCGGCAGCGGCCGGAACTGGGGGAGATCCTGGTCACCGGGGCCACCGGCGGCGTCGGCAGCATCGCCATCATGATGCTGGCGAAGCGCGGCTACGAGGTGGTGGCGCTCACCGGCAAGGCCGACGCCGAGGGCTACCTGAAATCCCTCGGTGCCAAACGCGTGCTCCTGCGCAGCGAACTCGAGCTGGGCACGCGGCCGCTGGAGAGCGCGCTGTGGGCCGGCGCCATCGACAACGTCGGCGGCGAACTGCTCGGCTGGCTGACCCGCACCGTTGCGACCTGGGGCAACATCGCCAGTATCGGCCTTGCCGGCTCGGCGGAACTCGCTACCACCGTGATGCCCTTCATCCTGCGCGGCGTCAGCCTGATCGGCATCAACGCCGGCCACAACCCGCGGGAGGAGCGGCTGGAAATCTGGCGGCGCATGGGCGCCGACCTGAAACCGGACAATCTCGAGGCCATCGTCACCCGTACGGTTGCGCTGGACGCAATCATCCCGGTCTGCGCTGGCTACCTGGAAGGCAAGGTCACCGGCAGAACGCTGGTTAATATCGGAGAAGCACCGTGAGCGACAATAACAACAAAGTGGCGTTCGTCACCGGCGCCGGTTCGGGCATCGGCCAGGCCACCGCAAAACTCTTCCTGCAGGCCGGCTACGCCGTCGCCCTGGTGGATATCAACGACGCCGCGGGCGCGGCCACCGAAGCGGAGTTCGCCGCCCTCGGGCGCTGCAAGTTCTTCCGCTGCGACGTCACCGACGACGCCAACGTGGCGGCGGTGGTGGCAGAGGTGGTCGCCACTCTCGGGCCATTCTCCGCGGTGTTCAACGCCGCCGGTATCGACGGCGAGCACGGCAAGCTCACCCACGAGACCAGTGCCGAGAACTGGCACCGTGTGCTCGGAATCGACCTCACCGGCATGTGGCACTGCCTGCGCCACCAGATCCCGGTCATGCTGGAACACGGTGGTGGCGCCATCGTCAACTGCGCCTCGGTGGCGGGGGTGGTCGGTGCACCGGCGCTTTCGCCCTACGTCGCCGCCAAGCACGGGGTGGTGGGGCTGACCCGCTGCGCGGCGCTGGAATACGCCCGCCAGGGCATCCGCGTGAACGCGGTCTGCCCGGGCATGATCGACACGCCGATGTCGCGCCAGTCGATGAACCCCGAGCTGCACAAGATGCTGATCGAGCACAGCGCCATCGGCCGCCTGGGCCAGCCGGAGGAGGTTGGCGGGGCGGTACTCTGGCTGTGCAGCGACAGCGCCAGCTTCGTCACCGGGCAGATCCTGCCGGTGGACGGCGCCTGGACCGCGGCCTAGGGACGCGCCGGGGCCTGCCGCCGGGCAATCTCCGGCTTCGCGCACGCCGAGGTTTACCGCTGCCCGGAAATCCAGTTCAATGGAGTGTCCATAGCAGGGACGGTAACCAATGGACGGCAGCAGTAGCTCGGGCCCCGACAATCCCACCACCGGTAAGCTGGACAATCGCCGCACCGGCGCGGCAGATGCGATTCTCGACGCCGCCGAGAGCCTGTTCGGGCGCCACGGCACAGAGGGTGTGTCCCTGCGCCAGATCGCCGTCGCCGCCGGTTCCGCCAACCACTCCGCCGTGCAGTACTACTTCCAGAGCAAGGAAGGGCTGATGCGCGGCATCTTCGAGCGCCGGCTCAGCTCGCTGGAAACTGCCCGCGGCGCGCTGTTGCTGCAGGCCCGCGAGAGCGGTAGCGACGGCGACCTGCGCACCCTGCTGGCCGCGCTGCTGCGGCCGATTGCCGACGAGGTCGACTCCAGCGGGCGCTGTTCCTTCGCCGCCTTCCTCCTCGGCATGCGCCTGTTCGGGGATATCCGCGAATGGAGCAGCTATTCCGCTGGCGCCAGGGTCACCCGCGAGATCGACAGCCTGCTGCGCGAGCACCTCGGCGGCCTGCAGCTTGCCGACCCGCGTTCGCGGCTGCTCAGCGCGATAGCCACCTTCCTGATCGCCACCATCGACTGGGACCGCGGGATCACCGGCGGCGATGACCGTTCCACCGCCGCCCGCGAGGCCTACCTCGAAGAAGTGCTCGACGCCGCCGCCGCGGGCCTGGTGGCCGACAGCGGCCGCCCTTGACGCCTTAAGACGTCTGTCTTAAGCTGCTTCCCCTGCACACCCTCGCCGGTGTGCCCGGCCGCACCCGAATATCCACTGCAAGCGGGGCGACTGATTCTTTCCATTCAGGCGGAGGCCCGCATGAGCACCAAAACCCTAAGACTAAAACAGTTGCTGACAGCCTGTGCCACGGCGCTTGCCCTCGCCACCGGCGCTGTCCAGGCGCAGACATCCGCGGAGCGGATGGCCCTGCCAATTCCGCCGCAAGCCTTTGCTGGCAAGCTCGAACCGCTGGCGAAGGATTCGACCAGGTACATCCCGGCAACCGTCAAGGCGCCGGAGGGCGCGCCGAACATCCTGCTGGTGATGACCGACGACGTCGGCTTCGCCTCGGTCAGCACCTTTGGCGGCCCGGCGCCGACCCCGAACCTCGACCAGCTGGCCGAGCAGGGCCTGCGCTATAACCAGTTCCACACCACCGCGATCTGCTCGCCGACCCGCGCGGCGCTGCTGACCGGCCGCAACCACCACGCGGTGGGCCTCGGCACCCTGTCCGACATCCCCACGCCTTACCCGGGCTACACAGGCCGCATCACACCGGAGGCGGCCACCGTCGCCCGTGTACTGCGCGACAACGGCTACTCCACGGCGATGTTCGGCAAGGACCACAATATCCCCGGTGAAGAGCGCTCCCCGGCGGGCCCCTTCGACCAGTGGCCGACCGGGCGCGGCTTCGACTACTTCTACGGCTTTATTGCCGGCGACTCCGACCAGTGGGTGCCGGCGCTGTACGAGAACGTCAGCCCGGTCAGCGACGTCGACCGCCCCGAGGGCTACCTGCTGGACGAGGAACTGGCGGACAAGGCGATCAACTGGATCCACAACCAGAAGGGCGCCGCGCCAGACAAGCCCTTCTTCATCTACTACGCCACCGGCTCCGCCCACGCCCCGCACCAGGTGCCCCAGGAGTGGATCGCCCGTTTCCACGGCAAGTTCGACCAGGGCTGGGACAAGCTGCGCGAGGAAATCCTCGCCCGCCAGATCAAGCTGGGTGTCATACCCGAGGGTACCGGGCTGGCGCCGCGCCCGGAGGTGGTGCCTGCCTGGGACAGCCTGAGCGCGAAAGAGCGCAAGGTCTACGCCCGCTTCATGGAAGTCTTCGCCGCACAGCTGGCCTTCCAGGACGCCCAGTTCGGCCGCATCATGGATGAACTGGAGCGCATGGGTATCGCCGACAACACCCTGGTGGTCTTCGTCGAGGGCGACAACGGCTCCAGCGCCGAAGGCGGCGAGTGGGGCTCGGTCAACGAGCTGGCCGACCTCAGCGGCGGTGAGCACGGCATCCCCGTCGACTACCTGGCGGACAACCTCGACGAACTCGGCGGCCCCAACACCTACCAGGGCTACCAGTCCGGCTGGAGCCTGGCCACCGACACGCCCTTCCCCTGGTTCAAGCAGATCGCCTCCCACCTCGGCGGCACGCGCAACGGGATGGTGATTTCCTGGCCGGAGAAAATCCGCAAGACCGGCGAGGTGCGCAGCCAGTTCCACCACGTGATCGACGTCATGCCGACCCTGCTGGAAGCGGCCGGCGTACCCGCGCCGGAGTTCGTCGACGGCATCAGGCAGATGCCGGTACACGGCAAGAGCATGTTCTACAGCTTCGACGACGCCAGCGCGCCGTCGACCCGCGATACCCAGTACTTCGAGATCATGGGCCAGCGGGCGATCTACCACGACGGCTGGATGGCCAATACCACGCCGCACAACATGCCCTGGAACATGCCCATCACCAAGGGCGGCGATACCAGCACCTACCCCTGGGAGCTGTATAACCTGAAAGAGGATTACAGCCAGGCCCGGAATGTCGCCGACAAGTACCCGGAGAAACTCAAGGAACTGCAGGCCCTGTTCGACAGCGAGGCGCGCAAGTACAAGGTCTACCCGATCCAGGACGAGGGCGGCCTGCAGCGCGGCATGGTCATGCGTATGGCCAACCGCCAGATGCCGAGCATGGAGTACACCTACTGGGGCCGCGATGTGCAGCTGCAGTTCGGTGTATCGCCGATGATCTTCCACCTGCCCTATAGCATCGAGGTGGATGTCCGCATCCCCGAGGGTGGCGCCGAGGGCGTGCTGGTCGCCGCGGGCAGCAAGTTCGGCGGCTGGAGCTTCTACCTCGACGAGGGCAAGCCCACCGCCTACGCCTCCAAGTCGGGCCTGCCGCTGGAGGGCGCGCAGTCCAGGGTCGCTGCGAAGTCGGCGCTGAAGCCCGGTGCGCACAAGGTGAAGTATGACTTCCAGATCACCGGCCCGGGCGGCGTGATGACCATCAGTGTCGATGGCGAGCAGGTGGCCGAGGGCGAGATCGCCAAACGGCCGCTGATGCTCGCCGGCAACGGCGAGACCTTCGACACCGGGCGCGACACCAACGTGCCGGTCGCCCCGGACTACGACCGGGAGGGCGTGTTCACCGGCGAGATCGACAAGGTCACGGTGAAACTGCAGATGCCGAACTTCGGCGGGGCGAAACCAGCCGCGCACTGAACAGGGCTCCTCACCTGAAACCCCCGCCACCCGGGGGTGTTTTATGTCCATGGATGGACGGTACGCCGCGGGAGGCCATGGATGGCCGGAGCGGCGCATGTTTATGGATGGACGGTACGCCGCGGGAGGCCATGGATGGCCGGAGCGGCGCATGTTTATGGATGGACGGTACGCCGCGGGAGGCCATGGATGGCCGGAGCGGCGCATGGCCGAATGATTTCATTCCGGTGGCGAGATCGCCCGCCGGCTCCGGTATACTCGCTCAGCATGAGCAGCCCCGCCCTCGATACCCTGCAGTCCGTCTTCGGTTACGAAAGCTTCCGCCCCCTCCAGGGCGAGATCATCGAGCTCGTCTGCAGCGGCGCCGACGCGCTGGTGCTGATGCCCACCGGCGGCGGCAAGTCACTGTGCTACCAGGTGCCGGCGCTGGTGCGCGAGGGTTGCGGGGTGGTGGTCTCGCCGCTGATCGCCCTGATGCAGGACCAGGTGGACAGCCTGCGCCAGCTCGGTGTCCGCGCCAGCTACCTCAACTCCAGCCTGTCGGCGGAGGAGGCGGCTTCGGTCGAGCGCGAGCTGCTCTCGGGCGAGCTGGACATGCTCTACATCGCCCCCGAGCGGCTGATCCAGGAGCGCAGCCTGGCCCTGCTGGAGCGCGCCCGCATCGCCCTGTTTGCCATCGACGAGGCCCACTGCGTATCCCAGTGGGGCCATGACTTCCGCGCCGACTACCTGCAGCTGAGCCTGCTGCACGAGCGCTTCCCGCAGATTCCGCGCATCGCCCTGACGGCCACCGCCGACGCCCGCACCCGCGCGGAGATCGCCGAGCGCCTCGACCTCGCCACGGCGCGGCAGTTCGTCGCCGGCTTTGACCGCCCCAACATCCGCTACCGCATCGCGCTGAAGCAGAACCCGCGGCAGCAGCTGCTGCGCTTCCTGAAAGAGGAACACCCGGAGAGCGCGGGCATCGTCTACTGCCTCTCGCGCAGCAAGGTGGACGAGACCGCCGCCTGGCTCAGCGCCCAGGGTTTCAACGCGCTGCCCTACCACGCGGGGCTCGACGCCCGCCTGCGCGCCACCCACCAGGCGCGCTTCCTGCGCGAGGAGGGGCTGATCATGGTCGCCACCATCGCCTTCGGCATGGGCATCGACAAGCCGGACGTGCGCTTCGTCGCCCACCTCGACATGCCCAAGACAGTCGAGGCCTACTACCAGGAGACCGGCCGCGCCGGCCGCGACGGCGGGGCGGCTGACGCCTGGATGGTCTACGGCCTGCAGGACGTGATCAAGCTGCGGCAGATGATGGAGGGCTCCGAGGGCAGCGAACTGCACAAGCGCAGCGAACAGCAGCGCCTCAACGCCATGCTCGGCCTGTGCGAGATCACCAGCTGCCGCCGCCAGGCCCTGTTGCACTATTTCGACGATCACCTCGACCAGCCCTGCGGCAACTGCGATACCTGCCTCACCCCGGTGGCTACCTGGGACGGCACCGAGGCGGCGCGCAAGGCGCTGTCCGCGGCCTACCGCACCGGCCAGCGTTTCGGTGTGAACCACCTCGTCGACGTGCTGCGCGGCGCGGACAACGAACGTATCGCGCGCTTCGGCCACAACAGCCTGCCCACCTTCGGCGTCGGCGCGGACCTCGACGCCAACCAGTGGCGCTCGGTGTTCCGCCAGCTGGTCGCCCGCGGCTACCTTACGGTGGACATGGAGCGCCACGGCGCCCTGCGCCTGCAGGAGAAGTGCCGCCCGCTGCTGCGCGGGGAGGAGCAGCTCGACCTGCGCCGCGACCCGGCACAGAAGAAAGCAGCCAAACGCCAGACCCGGGGGCCGCTGCCGGAGCACATCGACGTGGAATTGTGGGAAGCCCTGCGCAACTGCCGGCGCGAACTGGCGGAGGAGCAGGGCGTGCCGCCCTATATCATCTTCGGCGATCGCAGCCTGCAGGAGATGGCCGAGACGCTGCCGCAGAGCATGGCGGAGATGGCGCATATCAACGGCGTGGGGGAGCGCAAGCTGGAGCGCTACGGTGCCGCCTTTCTCAATGTGATCAGCAATTTTCTTGCCGTGGGGAGTCCGGGCTGAAACGTCATGGTGAGCGACAAATTCAAGGTCACTGGTCTCTTTTACGAAAGACGCGGCCGGAAGTTCAGGAAGTACCTGGATATCAAACGACTGGGGTCGCGGAAAAGAAAGCCCGGCCTGATGGTGGTGATGATGAACCCGGGCTCCTCCTGTCCGCTGGATGGCAATGACAATAGCCAGACCCCAACCCCGACCAGGCCGGACAATACACAGCTGCAAATCATGCGAGTCATGGACCAGGCTTCGCTTGACTACGCGAGGGTGCTGAATCTCTCTGACTTGCGAACACCGGATTCCACCGCACTCTACAGCTTTGTGAAATCCAGGGCAGCGAATGAACTGGACCACTGCATATTTTCTCATTCCCGCAGGGCCGAACTGAATCGGCTGTTTGTCGGCAGGGTGCCCGTCGTCTTCGGCTGGGGCGTCAACCCGGCCTTGCTGCCGCTGGCAAAACAGGCTGTCGAAGCCCTGGCCATCGACAGGCCGCTCGGCTTGCTTAAGCCGGGCAGTCGCTATGCCTACTATCATCCACTCCCCAGGGTTTACGCGAAGCAGTTGGAGTGGGTACAAAAGATAAGGGACCAACTTGCCTGACACCAGGGACCTTGCCCCATAACCTGTCGTGCCATTCCATGGTGCCCAGCCGCGTGTCCACCCACGCGGCCCTGACGGCCATTCATCGGCATGAAAAAAAGCCATTCCAGAGCCTGGCAGATCGCGCGCATTGCCGGCCTGCAACCAGCGCCCTGCGGACGGTAGCCCATTTGGGACACGGATTGCGACTTCCCCTGGGATAGACTCGGTAAGCACTGGCTGGCGCCTTCCTGCCCTGGATTGCGCCCGCCTGATTGCGTAGCCGCGGAGGAAGCCGTTTGTACCGTCACCCAGCACCAGTTTCACAATGCGTGCCCCTGGCAGGCCGCTGGCTCCAGGCCAATGCTGCAAAAAAATCCCTCGCGGTCGGTCTCGCAAGCGCTGTGTTGCTGTGGCCCGCCTGCAGCCATGCGCAGGGCAAACCCGGCGCGGGCAAGCTGTATTTCGGTGGCCTCAGTGTGGAGGCCGACCTGTTGACCGAACTGGTCTACGACGACAACTTTTTCTTCACCCCCGACGAAACCGTCGACACCCGCATACTGCGCATCGCGCCGCAGGTCGAGGCCGTGTATAGCGGGGCCGGCAAGGAGTACAGCGCCGGTTACCGGGGGGATTACGGGCGGATCCAGGAAAGCAGCGACGACAACTACGAAGACCACATCTTCAGCGGCGCTGCCAACCTCGACCTGGCACATCGCCACAAGCTGATCCTGGATGCGGAGTACGCCTTCAAGCACCAGGGGAGGGGCGAGGGCACCACCCAGGGCTTCGACCCGGACACGGGCGAGATTCCGGGCTTTGATCCGCAGGGCACCGCGGTCAACGAGCCCGACCGCTTCAACGTTGCCGCACTCGGTGCCGATTACTATTTCGGCGCGCGCGACTCGGGCAATCGCCTGAAGTTCTCGCTCGACGGCCGGACTACCAGCTACCGGAATCACCGCGACCGCACTCGCTACCGGGACCACGACAATCTCCAGGCCGGCGTCACCTTTTATCACCGGGTGATGCCGGCGACTTCGCTGCTGCTCGAAGTTCGCGGCAACGACATCGCCTACGACTACACCTACCCCGGAACGCCCGCGCTGGACAGCCGCGAGGCACGCTACCTGGCCGGTGCCACCTGGGAGCTCAGCGGGCTTACCAGCGGTACCGTGAAAGTGGGCCAGGTCAGGAAGACATTTGCCGACAGTGCGCGCGAGAACTTCTCCGGGCTCGACTGGGAGGCGGAAATCGCCTGGTCGCCGCGCAGCTATTCCGAGTTTGAACTCGGCGCCGCCCGCTCCGAGGAGGAGACCTACGGCGAGGGCGACTTCATCGACACCACCACCGTCTCGCTGGGCTGGAACCACGGCTGGACCGACTACCTGCAATCGCGTGTGAGTGTGGCGATCACCGACGAAAGCTACCACGGCATCGACCGCGACCAGGAAACACTCGATCTCAGCCTGTCGCTCATGTACCAGTGGCGGCGCTGGCTGGCGCTGGAACTGGGCGCCGACTATTCCGACAGCGACAGCAATGTCGACTGGCTGATGTACGACAAGAACATGATCCGCCTCGGCGCCAGGCTGACGCTGTGAGCGGCGCGATGACCTGTACGGGAGCCAATATGAACCGTGAATTCCTGCCTGTTTTTCGCCGCCTGGCCGCGCTGCTGCTCGGCGTGGTGCTCAGCGTGCATGTCCACGGCGACACCTCGCCCAACGCCTACCGGCTCGGTCCCGGCGACCATATTCTCATCCAGGTTTTCGACGAGCCCGACCTGAGCATGAGCGTCAACCTCAACGACTCGGGCATCCTCAACTATCCACTGCTGGGCGAGATCGAGGTGGAGGGACATACGGTCAAGGACCTCGAGGAGCGGATCACTACAGGGCTGCGCGGGGAATACCTGGTCAACCCCGACGTCACCGTGTCGATCGAGGAGTACCGGCCCATCTTCATCAACGGCGAGGTTCGCCAGCCGGGCGGGTTTCCCTACCAGCCGGGACTTACCGTGCAGAAGGCGGTTGCACTCGCCGGCGGTTTTACCGAGCGGGCCTCGCGCAAGGGCGTCGCCCTGCAGCGGGCGACCGACCCGGACAACGAGTTGAACGCCGGGCTGGGCGACAAGGTGAAGCCGGGCGACATCATCACTGTGAAGCGCAGCTTCTTCTAATACTGACAGAGCGGGACGAATCGCCATGAATGATCTGCGGGAAATAGCAGCGTTGCCGGTCCGGGGAGGGCTGGCGCGCGAGGACGATTTCGATTTCCGCCATTACCTCGACGTCATCGACCGGAAAAAATCGGCCATCCTCGGGCTGGCCGGCGTGGTCAGCCTGATCACCCTGCTGGTCACCCTGGCGATTACGCCGGTTTACCAGGCGTCCTCGACCCTGCTGATCGAGTCCAAGAGTACCAACCTGGTTTCCATCGAGGAGGTCTACGGCTTCGACACGGGAGCCAAGCAGTACTACGAGACCCAGTTCGAGATACTCCGCTCGCGGCCGCTGGCGGAGCGGGTGATCCGGCGGCTGGCCCTGACCGAAAACCCCCTGTTCGTGCCCGAGGCCGGCGAGGAGGCGGGTGCCAGCGGGGCGAGCCGGTGGCTGCCATTCCTGGGCGCAGCATCGACACAGGCCGACACGGACCCGGTCACGGAAGTCACAGCGCCCTATTTGAAGCAGCTGACCGTCGACCCGGTGCCGGACACCCAGCTGGTCCATGTCCGCTTCGAATCCACCGACCCGGTGCTGGCAGTGGAAGTGGCCAATGCCCACGCGGAGGCCTACATCGACAGCATGCTCGACGCGCGCATGGAGGTGACAGAGCGTGCGGAAAGCTGGATGCGTCGCCGGCTCGATGAGTTGAGGGACAACCTGCAGCTCTCAGAACAGCGCCTGCAGGCCTTCCGCGAACAGGAGCAACTGGTCGACGTCGACGGCCTGCAGTCCCTGCCGGCGAAGGAAATCGACGAGCTGAGCAGTCGGCTGATCGAGGTCCGCCGCCAGGTATCCCAGTCGAAGAACGCCTATATGCAGGTGCAGCAGCTGCGCGATGCATCGGTGTCCCTGAGCGAACTGACGTCGCTGCCCGGGGTGCTGAACGATTCTCTGGTGCAGACCTTTCGCCACGCCACCGCGGAAGCGGAGATCGAGGTTGCCGAGCTGGCCAAGCGCTACGGTCCCGGCCATCCGAAGATGATCGCCGCCCAGTCGGAGCTGGCGGCGGCCAACGAAAGCCTGTCCCGGCATATCGGCAGTGTCGCCGACGGCATCCGCACCCGCTATGAGGAGGCCCAGCAGGAGGAGGCCGCGATCAGCGAGGCGCTCGAACAGGCCAAGAGCCGCTACCACGTGGTCGGGCGCAAGGGCTCGGAACTGCGGGCGCTGCAACAGGAAGTGGAGAGCAATCGCCAGCTCTACGACATGTTCTACAACCGGGTCAAGGAAACCTCCCAGACCAACGACATGCAGCCGGTCAACGCGCGCATTATCTCCACCGCCATTCTGCCGGTGGAACCGGTGAAGCCCAACAAGCGCCTGTTTGTGGCCCTGGCCTTCCTGCTCAGCATCGCCCTCGGTGTGGTCGCAGCCTTCGCGCTGGATGCGCTGGACAACACGGTCAAGAGTGCCGAGGACGTGGAGGAAAAACTCGAGCAGCCGCTGCTCGGGATGCTGCCGCTGGTGGCGATACCCGAGGGCGAGCAGCGCCTGCCGCTGTTCATCGAGGGCGATCACAACGGCTATGCCGAGGCGGTGCGCACGGTGCGCACCGGCATCGCGCTCTCCAGCATGGACGAGCCCTACAGCACGATCATGGTGACATCCTCGGTGGCCAACGAGGGCAAAACCACGACGGCGATCAACCTCGCCCTGGCTTTCTCGACGATGGAGCGCGTGCTGCTGGTGGACGCCGATATGCGGCGGCCCAGTGTCGCCAGGGAACTGGACCTGCCCAGGGCCCGCGCCGGGCTGGCGGAACTGATAGCGGGCAGGGCGCGGCTCGAGGACGCGGTGGTGGCGATAAAGGGCCAGAACGTGGACGTGATCGGTGCCGGGGTGGTCCCCCCGAACCCGCTGGAACTGCTCTCCTCCCGGCGCTTGCGTGAACTGCTCGAGGACCTGGGCAAAAATTACGACCGGGTCATTATCGACTGCCCGCCGGTGCTGCCGGTCAGCGACGCCAGGGTTATCGCCACGCTGGTGGACTCGGTGGTGTATGTCGTCAAGGCCGACGCGACGTCCGCGCACAAGGTGCAAATCGGCCTGGGCCACCTCAGCCAGACCCGCGCGCCGGTGACCGGCGTCGTCCTGAACCGCCTGGACATCAGGAAAGCCGAGAAATACGGCGATTACGGCTACGGGGGTTACTACGAGTCCTACGACCCGGTGCCCGCATGATCGACCTGCACTGCCATTTTCTGCCGGGTATCGATGACGGTGCCGGCAACCTCGATGAAGCGCTGGCGCTGGCGCGAGCGAGCGTGGCCAACGGGGTGACCTGCGCCATCATGACCCCGCACCTGCACCCCGGCCGCTGGGAAAACTTCAGCGATGCCATCCTGCGCCACACCCGGCAGTTCAGGAGCGCGCTGGCGCAGGCGCAAATTCCGCTGAAGGTGGGCTTCGCGGCCGAAGTGAGATTGTCGCCGGAAATCCCCTCGCTGATCGCGCAGGAGCGGGTGCCCTTCCTCGGCGAAATGGGCGGCTACCGGATCATGCTGCTGGAATTTCCCCACGGGCATATCCCGCCGGGTGCGGACAAGATGGTGGCGCGGCTGCTGCAGATGAAGGTCAGGCCGGTTATCGCGCATCCCGAACGCAACAAGGATGTGATGCGCGATATCGACCGGATCCGGCCATTTGTGGAAATGGGCTGTATTTTGCAGCTTACCGCGGCCTCCGTGTGCGGGCGCTTTGGCGAGCGCGCTCACCGGGCCGCACTGCACCTGCTGCAACTGGATGCGGACAAAATTATCGCTACCGACGCCCACGACCTCGCCGCGCGGCCGCCGCTGATGCAGGAGGGTGTGGACGCTGTGAGCGAGCTCATCGGTGCCGAGGCTGCCGCGGTGATGTCCCACTCGCTGCCGCTGCGCATTGTCGCCAGCCAGTTCAGGAGTGCCGGGGCCGGCAACGCCGCAAGCGCTGCCCCGGCAGCGCGGGCAGCGGGCCTACAGGCAGGTATTTCGCCTCGCGCCTCGCCTGCAAAGGCCGTGCGCGGGAGCGGGGCCGGGCGGCCTGCTGCCCCGGCGCAAGACGCCACTGCCGCGACCAGTTCCCTGGACGAACTGCTGCTGCGCCTGCTCGATCAGCGCGTGGCGCAGGCCCTGGCCTTGCCCAGTGCTGAGGCCGATGCCTCTGCCGCCGACAAGCTGGCCAGCCGGTACCACCGCGAACTCCTGCGACAGCTGCGCCGGTCGCCGGGTACTCCCGCCCCGGCGACCGACGCCCCCGACGCGCGGCGCGAAAGTTCCGCGACCGATGCGCAGGCGAACTCCCCGGCCACGCCGGGGGTGGCGGCGCAGAGAATCAAATTTCCGCTAAAACCCTGATTTTGGTTACCCGCCAATGATGAAAGCAGAAAAACTGGCAGGGCGCGGCCTGGCGCTCGGTGCAATGCTCGGCATCGGCTATGCCAGTGTGCTGGTCGTTCGCGACGCCATGGGGTCGATCTATTCCGTGCCGGCCCTGCAGCTGATGGAACAGTGGCAGCAGCAACGCTATGCGGCCCAGGCCGCGGCGGTCGCGGAAGCTTCGCGGACGGGCAGGGCGGATGACCCGGCCAGCAACGCCGCGTTGATAGCGCAGGTCATTGAGGAAACGCCTTTTTCACCCGACCCGGGAGACTGGGAAATCGCCCGCGCCTCGCTGGACCGGGCCATCGCCCTGGCGCCGGGAAACCCGGAGCTGCACGCCAACAGGGGGCGCCTGTACCAGTTCCGCTTCGAGGATCGCAACCTGCAGCTCGACGCGATTCGCGAAGGCGCCGAAACCGCACTCGGCTCATTCACCGAGGCGGCGCGCCTGCGCCCCACCTGGCCCTATCACTGGTGGGACATCGCCAGGACCGGCTACGTTTTGCAGCGGACGTTTTCCCCGCAGTTCTACCAGGCGCTGGACAACACCAGCCGCTTCGGGCCCTGGCTCAACGACGTCCAGCTCTTCGCCGCGGACCTCGCCCTCGAGCACTGGGATACGCTGGCGCCCGATTCGCGGGCGCTGGCGCTCGACAACATCGATCGCGCGCTGGTGCGCAGCCCCGAGATCGTGACCGGCATCGTCGCAGAATACGCCGCCTGGGAGCCCGTTTGCGATGCGGGGCCCGGCAGCGGCAGGGACTATCTGCAGCTCAATGACTACTGCGCGTCGGCGGAACTGCGCAGTGGCGCGTCGGCGCGGGAGCTGGAAGCCGCGGAACGCTGAAGCGCGGGGGCGGCTTCACGCCGCCCGCGCCGCGAGGCGAAAACCCAGGTGCCGCCTCACATGGCGCAGCCCCAGCAGGTTGACCATCGACAGGGCGACCGCCGCCGAGACCGCGGCACCCAGGGCGCCAAAACGCGGCGTGAGCGCAAGGTTGAGCGCCACTGCCACACAGGCCGCCACCAGTGTGTTGTTGCGCACCTCGCGGTAGTAGCCGGACATCTGCAACAGGTAACCGACCGGGCCGGTCATCACGTTGACGAACTGGCCCATCGCCAGCACCATCAGCACCGTTGCCCCGCTGGTGTAGTTCGCGCCGAAGACCGACAGGATCCACTGCGGCACCAGTAACATCGCCAGCAGCAGCGGGGTGGCCAGGGTCAGCATCAGGCGCACCGAGAGACGCGATATGGCCTCCAGTTCCTCGAGCTTGCCGGCGTGGTAGAGCACGGCAAAGCGGGGCGCAACGACGCTGTTGACGGCGACCAGCACGAAGCTGGTAATCATCGCGACCCGCTGGGCGACGGTGTAGACGGCGACGTCGGCGGGCGCCGCCCAAACCCCGAGCAGCAACTGGCTGCTCCAGACCATCACCAGCTGGGTGAGGGCGACCACGTAAAGGGGCGCCGCTTCCCGCAGCAGCGTTCGCGCCACCGCCAGGCTCGCGTTGCCCGGGCGAAGCGCTACCCTGCGATGGGTTGCCGCCAGCACGTACAACATCATCAGCGCGCAACCGGCGACATAGCAGGCGGCCAGCAGTTCCCTGCTCAGCGCCAGGCCCACGCCATGGGTCGCCAGGAGCAGCAGCAGAGAGGCCAGTGTGACCTGGCCGAGGTTCAGGCTGATGATATGCAGGGAAATCCGCCCCAGCCCCTGGTTGATGTAGCTGCCCAGCAGGCAGACGCCGTAAAAGGGCGTCGCCAGGGCCATGATCGCGATCAGGGGAGCCATCTCCGGGGTGGAAAACAGACCGCTGGCCAGAGGCGCCGCACTCCAGCGCAGCAGCGCCGCCAGCAGCAGGCCAGCGCCCAGCGTGGTGAGCAGGGCGCTGCTGCACAGTTGCACCAGTTGCCCCTGTTGCGCCTGCTCGCGCAGCACCGATACCCGCCGCACGAGGGCGTTATCCATGCCGAAGCGAGCGACCTGGCTGGCGACCAGGACCAGTGTGATGCAGAGGAAAAACTGCCCGGCGACGTCCGGCTGGTAGCGATGCACGACCAGCAGGTTGAAAACCAGCATGGAGACGGAGGAGAGCACCTTGAGCGCCATTGCCATGGCGCTGCGGGTGAGCAGGTCGCGGTTAGCGTGTCGACGCCAGTGCTTGAACACAGCCGCGGCTACAGGTAGACGCGACGAAAGCGTAACAGGGACTTGTAGACACTGCTGTTGTAGGCCCAGCCGCGCGGCAGGAAGTGCATGCGGGCGCCCTCGGGCTCGCGGTCGTAGCCGAACTGCGTGCGGTAGTGACGGGTCATGGCGCTGACCAGTTTGTGCTGGCGCCGGTTCTGCTCCCGCTGCCACTGGTAGGCCTTGCCGGGGTCGATCTTGCCGGCCGACTCCGCTTTCCAGGCGGCTTCCCACTCGGGGACAGCAGTAACGCGTTTTTCGTCGTCTGTTGCGCAGGGTACATCGAGAAGCTGGCAGACCCTGTGCAGCTGTTCGTGCAGGTCCGTTACCAGGTCCTCGAAGCGGAGCAGGTGTACGCGAGCGGGAAGCGCATCGCGCAGGCGCATGAAGGCGTCGTTGTACATGTTCCATGCCGCGCAGTGTTTCGCCACGTTGGAATGGTTCCAGGCGACCCTGAGGTTGGAGCTTACGACGTCGCGGGGATCCTTGACGATGTAGATGAAACTGGCCTCGGGATAGCAGGCGAGAATTTGCTGGGCATGAAGAATGTGCCCCGGCGATTTCTCCACCAGCCGCAGCGGTTCCGCGACGCCGACCAGGGCGGCGTGGCGTTCCAGGAAGTTGTGCAGGAAGCGCCTGCGGTCAAAACCACTGGCAAGCACCGCCTCGTGGATCTGCTCGTTGCTGAGACCAAAGTCCCGCAGGCGCTTGTCCTGCTGCAGGATGTCGAGGAACTGGCGGCCCGAGCGGGCGTACTTCAGCAACCTGTAGGTATGACTGAAATACTGGCTCTCCGGGCCCACCACGATGCCCTGCAGGCGGTTCAGCTGGTTTGCCAGCAGGGTTGTTCCGGAGCGCGGATAACCGGTGACGAAGGTGATGCCGGGGCTCCCGTCATGGCGGATTACAGTCATGTCAGGCAAGTATCCTCCGCAGTGCGTCGAGCGTGCTGTCCGGGGCGTAGGGGGGCAGCGCCTCGCGTGCTTCGCCAGCGCCCGCAACCTGCATGGCCCAGCCCAGTTCCTCTGCCGTGCTGAAGGGATGACACAGGCTGATGCGCGAAAAATGCCGCAGGGTCTGCTCCTGGTGGTCATCCCGGTGTTCGCCGTGCCGGGCGAGGCGGGGCATCATCAGGATCGGCTTGCCAAGTTCCAGCGCGGTGAAAATGGAGCCGATACCGACGTGGGCGATGACCATGTCCGCGCGCTGGAAGTGGGCGCGGCTTTCCGACGGGCTCACGAGGGGGGTGTGGTCGAAATGCCTCGGTCGGTAACGGCCGTTGCCGATCTGCCCGAAGACTTCGAGCTCCGGGCGGGTCGCGCAGAAGCGGTCGACCAGTTCGACCAGCCGGTCGAAAGGCAGCTGGGTGCCGACGGTCAGGTAAATCATGCCAGGGCCTCCGCCTCGAGCGGCATGATGCTGCCGATGTAGTCGATGCCCTGGGACTGGCCGAGATGCTGCCACTGGGTGTAGCAGTGCGGTGTGAGGCGCTTGGCGAGCCTCCCGGAAAGCGACAGCCGCTCGGGATTGGCGATACTGTCGATCCAGATCAGCTTGCAGCCCAGCAGGCGAGCCCAGGACAGCGCCAGCAGGCCCGGTGCGGCACCGGTGGAAATGACGGCTTTCGGCCGCTCGCGAAAGACGATGCGCGCGGTTTGCCATGCCGTGCGCAACAGGGCGCCGAGCTCCGTGGCATTGCTGTCGCTGACGCGGTAGTAGCGCTCGGGCCGCAGCGAGTCGGGCGCTTCGTCGGCCGTTGACGCGAGAACCAGGCTGTGTCCGCTGAACGCTGGGGCCAGGCGCATCAGCTCGACCAGGTGGCCGCCGCCGGAACAGACGGCGAGGAGTTTAGGTGAGTTCATGGTAGAGCCTCCTGATCTGGGGAACGATGGAATTGGGTGTGAAGCGCTCGTTGTAGCTGGTCCTGCCCTGGCGCCCGAGCTCCCCGCGGACAGTGGGGTTTGCTGCCCTGCCGAGCATCTCGACCAGCATGGGTACATCGCCCGGGCGGTGCAGCAGCCCGTTTTCACCCGAGGCAATGATTTCCGGGATGCCCCCCACGGTGGAGGAGATCACGCATTTGCCCAGGCTCATCGCCTCGAGGATCGCCATGGGCAAGCCCTCGTGATAAGAGGGGAGGACGAGAACATCGGCGCTGGAGAGGATGGCGTACTTGTCGTTGCCGGAGATCCAGCCGAGAAAGGTCACCCGGTCGCCGATGCCGCATTCCTCGGCCCTGGCCCTGGCCAGTTCGATTTCGCCACTGCCGCAGACAAGCAGTTCGACCTTGTCGTGCTGCTGGCAGAGCTGGGCAAACGCCGGCAGGAGGTCGTAAATACCCTTGCGCCGGCCCACCTCGCCCATGTAGACGTAGCGCACCGTGCCGGGCTTGTGTTGGTGCTGCAGCAGTGCGCCCGAGAGCTGGATCTCGGGCACCGGTTCGACGTAGTTGTAAATCAGTCGCGCCTGGATGCGCTTGTCGATGCCGGCAACGGTGCTTTCCCAGCGCCGCGACAGGACAACCACGACGTCGGCGGCCAGCAGGGTGTGCCGCATCAGCCACTTGACCAGTGCGGAGGCCGTCTCCTGGTACTGGTCGAACTCCGACCCATGCAAGTGGAGAATGACGCGGGCCCGGGTCAGTTTGAGCAGGAACACGATGATCGACTTGCGCAAGAAGCTTCCCTTCATCGCCATATGCAGGTGGTATAGCCGGTGCCCCTGCAGGCGCAGCCGGAGCAGTGTGCCCAGGCAGGCGAGGAAGAGGCAGCAGCGACGCAGCACACCGGCTTCCTCGTGTGAGGCCAGCCAGATGGACTCATAGCCTTCGAAGACTTCGCTCTTCTGGTAGTTCTCGACCACCGCGCGAATGCCGCCCGGGGCCTTGGTGCTGACGGTCACGATGCTATGCCGCATGAAAGTTTCTCCACTCCAGGGTTGCTGTTCCCGTTGCGTGCAGGAGCTGTGTGACCTGTTCCACGTCGCGGGCGTAGTACTCCCTGAGCGCGGCTGTCGATGCCGGGCTCAGGGTGGCGTGCTCGGGCGGCGCCGCGCCGTTCAGGCGGCGGTAAATGGATACGATGTTGCGCTTGGCCCGGGGGTAGCGGCGCAGCAGCGGTTCGAGGGCGTCGTTCAGCCGCATGCTCTGCTGGTGCAGCCAGCGATGCCGGCCCTGGAATGTCGCGTTGGCGCGGAAAAATTCGAAGCCCCGGAAGAAGCCCGCATCGATCTGCAGTGATCGGCAGAGCTGCTGCATGACCAGTGCCGGCTCCCGGTTGAGCTGGTCGAAGTCGAGCAGGCTGATCCGCCCCTCGAAGCGATCGAAGTAGTGTCGCAGGTGCTGGGCGTAGCGCCCCGCCGGCAGCACATCCAGGAACCAGCGCCTGTTGAATGGCGTATCCGCCAGCGTGATGCGGCCCTCGTCGAAGGCCAGGCAGAGCTGAACGTAGTCGTCGATGGTCAGCCACTCGGGAATGAAAAACTTGCTGCGGTGAAAGCGGTAACTGGACTGGAAGCGCTCGACCGGGTCGCGGAGGATGAACAGCAGGTGGCACTGCGGCAGCGTGCCGCTGATGCGCGGCGCCACCGACTCCGCCAGTCCGAGATAGCCGGGCGAGGCCTCCATGCAGACCTCGCCGCTGCCATAGCGCGAAAACAGCGTGCGATAGGCCTGTTCGCTGCAGGTGTCCTGGCGGAAGTAATCGGTTTCCTTGCGCAGGGAGGGGCGGATCTGCGGGTGCATGGCGAAGTACTCGAAGACCGAGGTGGTTCCCGCCTTTTCCGTACCGCCGATGATGAAATAACTCATGCGGCCACCCCGGAGGCGCGGCCGGCCGCGGCTTGCAGGACGCGCGCCGGGTTGCCGGCCACGGTCTGGTCTGCGGCGACGTCGGTCAGTACCACGCTGTTGGCGCCGATCACCGCGTTGTCGCCGATATGCACCGGGCCGAGGATTTTTGCACCGGTCGCGATGTAGACGTTGTTGCCGATTACCGGCGCCCCTTCCACCCCCTTGCCGCGGCCTCCGAGCGTGACACAGGTGCCGATGACACAGTCCCTGCCGATGACCGCCGCTTCGTGGATCACCACCGACATGCCCCGGTGGGAGCAGTAGGTGCGCTCGCCGATGCGGCAGCTGGCAGGTATGGAGCAGTTGAACAGCAGGTAGTTGAGCGACTCCGCGAGTTTGCGCAGCAGGGCAATTCGCGCCGGTAAACCCCGGCTGTACCAGCGGTACAGGCTGACGGCGTTCAGGTAGCGTTGGGGGCGCTGGTAGGCCAAGGTCAGGCTCTCCTCATGGGCAGGGGCAGGGTGGCGGGGACACGGGAAACGTGATGGGCGCCTGCGAAAGCGATATAGGCCAGCGCCACCGCAACCATGTAGCCGGGCAGCAGTCGATAGATGATGCCGTTGCTGAACAGGCCGGTGGCGGCGTAGCCCAGCACCAGCGCCCGGCCCGGGAGGTTCGGCTGGAGCCGGTAGAGCAGGGCGATGTTGCCGAGCAGCAGCACCAGGCCGACGACGCCGAGTTCGGTGATGGTCTGCAGGTAGTTGTTGTGGGAATCCTTTTCCCCGAACCAGTTGTCGACCTCGATATAGTCGCTGCCAAAGCCGCGGCCGAAGAAAAACTGCACCAGGTCGGCATTGGCGAGCATCCGGAGTTTTACTTGCCACATGTTGAGGCGGCCGGAGGAGACCCTGTTCCAGTCGATGAACTCACTGGACAGCAGGGCCACGGCGATCACCAGGACGGGAATCAGCAGGTACAGGGCAGTTTTCCCGGTGGCGCCGAAACGCGCCATGTAGAGAACGCCGAAGTAGACCGCCAGCAGGATCAAGGGTGTGCGGATAGACCATCCCACCAGCAGCATGAAAACCGCGAACAGCATCAGGACCAGCAGTAACAGGCGCCTGCCCCGGGCCTGCGCCGGGTAGCAGATCGTGCCCACGACCAGCGCGACCGAGAAGATATAGGCGGCCTTGTGCAGGTTGCTGAAGTAGGTCGGGAGCTTGGTCTGCTGGTGGTTGAAGTTGTCGGGCATGAAGAACAACCCGGCCAGCCCGAGCAGGAAGACCAGCAGCATCAGGTCCTCCGAGAGCCTGCCGGTACGGGACTGGTGATTCACCGAACACAGCATGAGGGCGAAATACACCAGTAGCGGCAGTACGAAACGGCTGTAGTAGACCACCGTCGCCCCCGGCTTGTGATAGAAGCTGCCCTGCACGACCAGGTACAGGGTGAAGCACAGCAATCCGGCGACACATGTCCTGGCAGCTTCGTTCAGCCGCTTGTAGTAGAGCAGGAAGGTGAGGCCGAGCAGGGGAAACATGAGGAAGTCCAGCGCGTAGTTCACAGCGCCGAGCATCTCCAGCTGGACAGAGAAGGACATCAGGACTTTCAGGTAGAGGAGCAGGAAGAGGCAGGCGCCGAGCACCCCCGGCCTGGTTGCCAGCAGCCCGCGTTCACTGAAGCCCGCGCCGGCGTACACGCTACTCATGCTCGCGGCTTCCCCTTCGCCATCAGTAGGCTTCCTTGCAAAACAGGGTGAAAGGCGTCTTCAGGAGAATCCCGATGTCCAGCCACACCGACCAGCGGTTGATGTAGTCGATGTCGTATTCGACCCGGCGCAACATTTTTTCCACGCAGTCGGTTTCCCCGCGGCAGCCGTTGACCTGGGCCAGCCCGGTGATGCCGGGCTTGATGCGGTGACGGACCATGTAGGACTGGATCAGCGAGGCGTAGTACTCGTTGTGCTGGAGCGCGTGGGGGCGCGGGCCTACCAGCGACATGGAGCCGCCCAGTACGTTGAACAGTTGCGGCAGCTCGTCGATCGAGGTGCGGCGGATGAACTGGCCAACCGGGGTAACCCGGGCGTCGCGCTTGCGCGCCTGGGTGATCCTGCCCGCCTCTTCCTCGTGCAGGTACATGCTGCGGAACTTGATCACCTCGATCACCCGGCCATCACAGCCGTGACGCTGCTGGCGGAAGAATACCGGGCCCGGGGAGGTCAGCTTGACCGCGAGGGCCACCGCCAGCATCAGCGGGCTGAGCAGGACCAGGGCAGCGACGGCGATATTGAAATCCAGCACGGATTTCGCGAACACCAGGCCCTCCCGGGCCATGGGCGTTTCCGAGAGGCTGATCAGCGGCACGCCGGACATCTCGTTGACGCTGTGGTTGAGGAGCTTCAAGTCGAAGATATCCGGGGCCCAGATAATGTCGATGTTCCTGTGCGCCAGTTGCGCGTAGATGTCCTCGATCATGTCCGAGCGGGACAGGGGCAGGGCGATGTAGATGCGGCGGATATTGTGCTGCGCCACCAGTGCCTGGATATCCCGCGTGCAGCCCAGCCAGGGGGCAACCGAGTCGTCCCATTCGCGGCGGCCGCTGGCGCTGTTGTCGATGACACCGAGCACCCTGTCCGGCAGCCAGGGGTTGTCTTCAAAGCTGGCAACCAGGTGTTTCGCCAGCCAGTGGGAGCCGACGATGGCGGTGCGGATGGGTTCGCCCCAGTGCAGGTGAAAGCGCTGTAGCAGGGTGAGCGACGCGAGGTAACTGATTACCTGTAACGAATATGCCAACAGGGCCCAACCGCCTATGGCCAGTCGCGAGAAGTCATCGGTCGACTTGGTCATGAAGCCGAGGGTGAGGACGGTCATCAGCACCACCGCCCAGGCCTTGGTCAACTGGACCACGCCGTGCATCCGCCCGCGCGACTGCCGGAACACGCCCATCAGCTTGTAGATCGCCAGCATGGAAATGGCGGTCAAGCCCGCCAGCTGCGTGTAGGGCGCGGTGATCGCGCCATTGCGCCACCAGGCGAGCGCGAGCAGGCTGGCCGCCGCCAGCAACATGCAGATGTAGACCTGGATGCCCATCACCAGGGAATCGTGAGGGCGGAACAATTGCTTGACCGGGATTCTGCTGCCAGCCCGGGCAGTGCTGCCGGCGTAGAGTTCGCCGGGAGTACCGATATTTAAACTGCCAATGCCCATATCGCTGATTACCTCTGCGCAATCTGGTTTGCGGCTTTCGGGAGCATTGTTGCGTTTTTGATTTTTGCGCCGCGTGTCCCATGTGGGTCACGTTGCGCGCAGGCGCGAACGGGAATGGGCGAAGTGACTCAAACGGGTGATTCACCCGCGGGCGTGAATCCGCCGTAGCCCACATGGGCTACGCGGGCGCTGGGCCGGCGAAAAATCGGCGGATAAAGACCCGAACGGGTTCCGGCAGGCCGGATGGAGGTTGGTTATCGCGGGGGCTTTGTTTCAGTATTGATCGCGCAACACCCCACTTTCATCAAACCATGGAGGCCATGAGATGAAGAAACGCTATCTAGCAATTGCCGCGCTGCTGACATTACCGTTCGGGCAGGCAGGTGCGGAGGTCATTCCCCAGACGAACTCGATGTCTGAGGCAGAACGGCATCCCGCGCGCCTGCCCATCGAGAATTTCCGCGGCGGCCAGTGGGAGCACGCCAGCAACCGCTGGGGTGGCTCCGGTCACGGTTCCTGGGGCGGCGCCTGGAGCGGCAGCCACGGCAGTGGCTGCCACAAGGTGGTGACCTGGATCAAAGTCAAGGATCACCCCGTCTGGGGTTACCCGATCTACCGCCCCGACATCAAGAAGGTTTGTCCCAGCCCCCACTGAGCACACCTGACCCCTCCGCCGCGTCCATTTCCCCGGGACGCGGCGTTTTGCATTTCCCTCCGGCTACTGCTTGCAGGCCGCGATCGGGGCCTTCCGCAGTGCAGATACAGGTCCGTTGCCGTGAACAAGATGTTTAACCCGCCGTCCCCGCGCTCTTCCGACGCATTGCTGTTCTACCTGTTCCTCGGCCTGCTGCTGTGGCTGCCGTTGCCACTCGGCAGCAATCGCTGGTGGTCGCTGGCGCTGTATGAACTTGCGACGCTGGCACTCTCCCTCGGCTGGCTTTTCCTGTACCTGCGTGGCCGCGCCAGTCCCGGCCCGGCATTGCAGGCCGCGCTTCCGGCACTCCTGGCGCTGCTCCTTGCCCTGCTCTGGATCGTGTTGCAGGCGCTGCCTCTGCCGGCGTCGATCATCGAGGCGCTATCGCCCGCTGCCGCCGAGGTCCACGCGCAGACGGGGGCGCGGTCCAGCCTGTCCTTGAACAGCTACGCCACCCGCGGTGCCGCCCTCGAGACACTCAACCTGGGCCTGGTTTTCGGCCTCACCCTCGTGCTGGTCAATTCGAGGGAGCGCTTGCGCATGCTGTCGCTCACGCTGATAGTGAGCGGGGTGTTCCAGGCCGCCTACGGGTCGATCATGACGCTCTCGGGGCTCGAATACGGGTTCTTCGTGGAAAAAGAGGCCTATCGCGGTGTCGCGACAGGGACCTTCGTCAACCGCAACCACCTGGCCGGTTACCTCGAGATGTGCCTGGCCGTCGGTACCGGCCTGCTGTTGAGCGACCTCGCCAGCCAGCGCGCGCCGAACTGGCGGGAGAGCGCGCGGCGCTTCCTGCACTCCATGTTGGGGCGCAAGGGGCTTTTGCGCCTTTCCCTCGTACTGATGGTAATTGCCCTGGTGCTGACGCGGTCTCGCATGGGCACAACCGCCTTCTTCTCCAGCCTGGTACTCACCGGCGTGCTTTACCTCGTCGCCCGCAAGCGCCTGACACGCTCCAGCATGCTGTTCTTCGCCAGCCTCCTGGTGATCGACCTGGTGATCGTCGGCAACTTTTTTGGCGTGGAGAAAGTCGTCCAGCGTCTGCAGGATACTTCGGCCGCTACCGAGCACCGGGATGAGGTGGTGCGCGAATCCCTGCAGATCGTCGCCGACTTCCCGCTGGCCGGCACCGGCGCGGGAAGTTACTTCAGCACCTATCCAGCCTACGCCTCGGGCGCCGTGCCGCAGGTCTACGACCATACCCACAACGACTACGTGGAGATCGCCAGTGAACTCGGCCTGGTGGGTTTCCTCCTGCTGGGCGCTACGGTAATGTATTGCCTCTATCTCGCACTGGGGGCCCTGTTCCGGCGGCGGGATCCGATGATGCAGGGCTGCGCATTCGCCTGCATCATGGGCGTCTCGGCACTCCTGGTTCACTCCGCAGCGGATTTCAACCTGCAGATCCCCGCCAACGCGGCCCTTTTCGTGGTGGTGCTTGCGCTGGGTATCATAGCAGCGGTGGGGCAGTTTCCCGCCGCCCGGGGTGCTGCCTGAAGGATCTGCACGCCAGCGGCGTGTGAACCAAATGGTTCATGATCCCGGCTCGCTCCCGGTCTAGGCTTGCTCTGGTAATTTCCGCAACCGGACACCGGCCGCCGCTACCTGCGACCGCAGTCCCGCAGCAAAGGCACTGGAGTTTTGCCGACAGCAATCAACAGCGAAATTGGCCGGATCATCAGCGAAATATACGATTCGGCGATCGACGTGAGCAGCCTGCCGCAGGCGCTGGCTTCAGTGGCCAGGCTGGTGGAGTCCGACTATGCGGTTGTCGCCATTGGCAACCGCCACGACGGCGCGATCAATTACCGGGTCACGGTGCCGGACAAAGGTGCCGGCCCGCCCATCGGCGACGCCCTGTGCAATTCCCGCTGGATAAATTTCGTCCTGGAGCAGGAACCGGGGCGCCTGTTCACCCACGCCAGCATGCCCGGCAGTGGCCAGGTGGCCCTCCAGTTGAATGGGAGCCTTCAGGGGCTCGATTTCAGCAGCGGTGTTTCGAGCAGCTTCCTGCTGAAAAAGTCAGGCTACGGTTATATCGGGCTCTGCCGGCGCGAGGGGCAGGGCGTGTTTTCGAGTGAGGACCTGGCCAGCCTGGAGTTGTTGCTGCCACACGTGAGCCACGCCTTCGAGATCAACCGCCATGTACAGGAGCGATCTGTGCTCCACGATGTACTGCGGGAGCGCTACGAGCAGTTTTCCACCGGGGTGGTGCTGCTGGACCGGGAAGCGAGGGTGATCTTCAGTAACGCGTGGGCCAAGCGCCTGTTCCGCGAGCCCGGCGGCATCGATTGCAGCGAGGGGAGGCTCAGCCTCGCCACCCCCGCGGAGGACCGCAAGCTGGCGGAGCTGATCACCCATTGCATACGTACCGCCAACATGAAGGGCGTGATGAACGACGGATACGTCAGTGTCTCCCGCGCCCAGGAGAACAAAGCGCCATTGTCGATCAGTGTCAGCAGCTATGTGAGCCCGCTGGATACCCGCGCGCTGCTGACGGGTACCAGCTGCGTGATGCTGCTGCTCTACGACGTCGAGCGGCGCAATACCGCCCGGCGCTATATCCTCGAGCAGCTGTACCGCCTCTCCCCCAGCGAGGCAATCCTGGCCACGGGCCTGGCGGCGGGGCAGACGCTCAACGAGATCGCCGACGCCCAGAACGTGAGCCGCGAGACGTTGCGCTCGCAGCTCAAGCGGGTTTTCCACAAGACCCACACCAACCGGCAGTCCGACCTGGTCAAACTGGTCCTCACCGGTCCCGGAAGCCTGCTGGTCTGACACTGCCTCCCCGGCCCGTATACGGGGCGAGCCGCGCTTGCCTGCCTGCCACCGTGTGTGCTGATTTCTTCCACTTCACCCGATCGGGTCATCGACCGGAAGCCGCACCGGCGTGCTCCGGGCGGGAAAATGCCGGTGCGCAGCTTCACCGGTAGAGGGCTTGCAGCGCACGCGCTGAGCGCGGCCCGGTCGCGGCGAGATCAGCTGAACACCGCGGAATTACTGGGTTTTCACCCTCGGCGCGCTCCCGGCGCGGCACGCTTTCAACGCGAGGACGGAGTAGCGCCAGGGGCGTCCGCGGGGTGGCCAGACGCTGCGATCGGGAAAATGTTCCCGCAGGTTTTTGAGAAAAAGTACAAGTTTCACGGCCCGTGGTTTCGCATTAAATTGTAAAAAAGTGTGACACAGCGCACATTTTTTTGGTGCCGCGCCTCAGCCAGGCAATGCCCGTAGTACCGAAACAGAGCGAGTGGACTGCATGCCCATTCGGAGTGATAGCGTTTCAGGGGAGCCGCACAATGAAACCGCAGTACGTTAATCTGATAGAAACTCTTTATGAATCGACCATCGATTCGTCCCGGCTGAACGGCTTCCTGGAGGAAATGTCCAGCCTGACCCAAAGCGCCGCCGGTGGTATCTACTGCTGCGACGAATCCGCCCGCAACGGCGGTTTCATGTGGGCCTTCGGCATTCCTGCGGGCGAGCTGACCGCCCGGGAGCGGGAGGCGGAGTTCCACCGCGAAGTGGGGCGGCATATGTCGCCACCGCCACGCTCCGGCAGTATTTCCTATACCCAGGACCTGCTTCCGGGCAAGCGCCTGCACTCGGAAAAGCTCTACAGTCACTTCCTCCGCCCCCAGGGGCTGGAACAGGCCAGCTGCCTCTACGTGGAGCACGGCGGCCACAATACGGTCGCCGCTTCCTTCATGCGCCAGTCCGGCCACGGCAAGTACGGCGATGAGGACAAGACCCTGTTCAGCAGGATCATGCCCCACCTGCAGCGCAGCTTTCGTCTCAAGCGTCACACCGCGGGGATTCCCGTGGGTTTCTCGCCGGCCTGGGAAATGCTCGATATGGTGCCCTACGGGGTAGTGGTCTTCAGCAGCCGCCACGAGGTGATGTACCTCAATCCGCAGGCGGAGCGGATGACCTTCGACAACGACGGACTGGCCTTGCACACCACCCACCTGAGCGCCAGCCGCAGCGTGGAGAACCAGCAGTTGCGAGCACTTCTGCGCAACACCATCGCCTCCACCAACGATAGTACGGTACCGCTTTCCGGGGGCGATATGCTGGTATCCCGACCCTCCGGCAAGCGGGCCTACAGCCTGACCATTCATCCGCTGACGCCCAGTGCATATGCGGGCGACAACTGTCCGGCGGCGCTGGTTGTACTGCAGGATCACGAGCAGTCCTGCGACGCGCCACTGGCCCGCATGCGGGCGCTCTACGATTTGACGGTTGCGGAGTCGCGGGTGGCAAACCAGATCATGCAGGGCCGTTCGCTGGAGTGTTGCGCCGAGCACCTCGGGCACTCCGTTTCCACGTCCCGCAACCTGCTCAAGCGGGTGTTCGCCAAGACCAATACCGGGCGCCAGAACGAGCTGGTCAGCCTGCTCCTGCGCTCGCCGCTGGGTCTGCGTATCGACGGACAGTGATTTTGAGCCGTTTACGCAGCCCGGCAGGCGCACTGCAGGGCTGCCTGTTGCTGCTGGTGTCCGCCCTGGCGAGCGCAGATTATTACCAGCGCCCTTTTTCTGGGGACTCGCCCTGGAATCAGCCGCTGGCGGCGGCGCTGCCGGAAAACAGTTCACGTCGCCCGCTGGACCTGGACGCGGGCGCGCACGTTCACATCAACAGCAACAGCTGGTCCATCCCCTTCTACCTGGCCGGGACCGACGTCCCGGACAGGCCGATCTACATTCGCAAGCTGGGGGGCTATGTGATGGCGCCGGTCCCCGAGGGGGCGGCACCGGCGCCGGGCACCGACGCGCATCTTGCGGTAATGTCAGCGGACCGCCAGATAATTCACGAGTTTTTCCGCTACGACCAAGCGGGCGAGGCGGAGATCTACCGGCAGGTGGATTCCGCCGGACCGGGGGTTGCGCTGCAGGCGGGGCAGAATATCGGTACGCGGGCCTACGGCGGCTCCTCGGTAGGCGGCCTGATAAGGCAGTGGGAGCTCGAGCAGGGTGTGGCCCGGCACGCCCTGGCGCTTGCCTTGAGCCTGAATTTCCTCAGCTCGGGCTACGTTGCCCCGGCGACCAGCGAGGACCAGGCCGGAGCGGAGTCATACACCGGGTCGATACCCATGGGCTCCCTGCTGGTGCTGCCGCCGGCCCTGGTGCCAGAGTCCATGCTGGAAGAACCACTGGCGATCCTGATCGCCAGGGCCCTGCAGGAATACGGCGGCTATGTCATCGACTCCGGTGGCAGCGACGCCATGCTGTTCTATGCCGAGCCAGGTTTCGATGATGAGGACGTCGCCAGGAGCTCGAAAGAACTGAGCCGGATTATTCCCTTTCTGCAGCTGGTGGAACGCCCGGCCGGGAAGCCGGCGCCGCCCGTCGATTCCGGCTCTGAATCAGTGCTGAAGGATGCCGGTGGCGGTGATGATCCGGAGTGACCCCGTCAATGAATTCGCAGAGGACGCATTAGGAAAAATGCCCAGTGCAAAACTGAAATGGTTTGCTGTACTGATCGCCTCGACGGCGCTGCTCGTCTGGCGTTCGATTGACTTTATCCAGGAGGCCGCAGCCGACGAATTCAAAATCACCCGTATCGGCCTCGCAATCTGGGACACTGAAGCCGAACGCATCGAGCTGGTCATCATCGTCTGCAGTATTTCAGTCGTACTCAAGGCGGTGCTCAGCCTTGTGCGCCTCTATCGTGTGGACGCAGCCGGTTGACCGCGGGCCCCGGCGCGGTAGCTCCACCGGCTGTATTTCACCGTGTCCGGGTGGCAGTGGCGGAAGGTGTCGACGAAGCCCGCGCTCTTGTTGTAGTGAGGCCGGGTTTTTCTCGCAGCGTTCAGGCCGCCCGGGCCCGCTTCATCGCGCCCAGGCCCAGCAGCGCGGAGCCGAACAGCCAGGCGGCGGCGGGGACGGGAACCTCTGTACCTATGAACCAGTCCTGGTCGTAGTTGGCGCCACCGTAGGCGTAGGCATTGTTGAAGGACTCCCAGGTTCCGCTGATCACGCCATCCTGGGGTGTGAAATCGAGGAACTGGCAGATATTGGTCCCGCTTTGTACTGCGCAGCTGTCTATCTGGGTCGTTGAGGTCAGGGTGGAAAAGTCGAAAATGGAGGTTCCCTGCTGTAGCGATGTGCCTTCCGGCATGCCTGTCGCCGTTACCGTTTCGAGGAGAAGCCAGTCGACGGTCAGGATCTCGCTGACCGTATCGTAGTAGGCGCTGTGCCCCGTGCCGACCTGGATGCCTGTGCCGCCACCGCTGATAGTGCCGTTGAGGTGCAGGGTCAGGTAGATCAGCTCTGCGGATGATGTGCTGGCGAAAGTTGCCAGAACGAGTGTTAGCAGGAATTTTATTGTTTTCATCTACGGCGCCTCAAAGTCCATTTTCAAGGAGCCTCGGGGATTTACTCGCGCCCGGGGCCTCCATGGACTGTAGGCAATTTGTATACCACTCCCCGTATATCAAGGGTTTGGGGAGTCGCGGCGACGGGCAGGCCTGCAGTCTGTAAAGAAACCTGATCGCCGCGGGTGGTTCAGCCGTCCCGGGCAAGCAGGGCGGCGAGCCGGCGGGACTCGCGGCTGGCGTGAACTCCCGCAGTCGCCCCTAGCGTAAATCCACGCTCACCGGGCAGTGGTCCGAACCGTGGATATCGTTGTGGATCTCCGCACCACCCAGGCGCGACTCCACCAGCCCGCTAGTGCCGAGGAAGTAGTCGATCCTCCAGCCGATGTTCTTGCCGCGGGCCCCGGCGCGGTAGCTCCACCAGCTGTATTTCACCGTGTCCGGGTGGAAGTGGCGGAAGGTGTCGACGAAGCCGGCGGCGACGATGTTGTCCATGCCGTCGATCTCCTTCTGGGTGTAGCCCGCGCTCTTGTTGTAGTTGGGCTTGGGGCGGGCGAGGTCGATGGCGCGGTGGGCGACGTTGAAGTCGCCGCACATCAGCACCGGCTTGTGCGCCTCCAGCTTGCGCACGAAGGCGAGGAAGTCCCGGTCCCAGGTTTCCCGGTAGGGCAGGCGCACCAGTTCGTTGCCCGAGTTGGGGGTGTACACCGTCACCAGGTAGTAGTCGTCGAACTCGGCGGTGAGCACCCGGCCCTCCTGGTCGTGTTCCTCGATGCCGATGTCGGCGCGTACCGCCAGCGGCTCTTTTCGGGTGAGAATCGCCACCCCGGAATAGCCCTTGCGCACAGCCGAGTTGCTGTAGACGTGGTAGCCGTCGATCGCTTCCAGCGCGGCGGCGACCTGGTCGTCCTGGGCCTTGGTTTCCTGCAGGCAGAGAATGTCGGTTTGCAGTGTGTCGAGGGATTCGGCGAAGTCCTTGTTCATGACGGCGCGGATGCCGTTGACGTTCCAGGAGGTAATTCTCATCGGTGTTTTACAGGGATCTGGTTGTGCGGGGCGCCCATTCTAGCGCAAAACCCGGCCCCGGGGTTGTTTCGCCCCGCAGACAGCGGGGCCTGCCAGGCCGGCTCCGGCGTATAAAGTAAATAACTAATCATGTGTCAACTATGGACCTGGAATGGCAATATGCTGTAAAACAGGAGCGTTCTCTGGCAGGGGAAAAATGCGCGAAATCAGCGAATGATGACGTCAACGCCCCTGCTTCAGCTGCCAGAAGATAGAAGCGCTATCAGTTTCTTCGCCTGCAACGCCGGTGAGGGCGGTCCGCTTTACATAATGAATAACATGCTTTGGGCCAGGGGTTGTGAACGATGCCTGCAGAAGTCGAATTGCCGTTGTCGGGAATTTACGTGCTGGATTTTGTGCCGGGGCCGATGGCCGCGATCGGCCGGCACCTGGCTGAACTAGGCGCGGACGTGGTCCGGGTGGAGCCGCCGGCCGGGCTCGCTGACCGGGCGGCCGGGGACAATCTCCCCGGCTGGCTCGATTTCACTGCGCTGAATGCCGGCAAGCGCGCCACGACGATCGATACCGCGCAGGCGGCCGGGCGCGAGCGCCTCAGCGGTCTGCTGGCCAGCGCCCATGTCGTATTGCTCGACGCCTCGCCGGGCAGTGCCTTTCCCCTCGATCCCGAGGCACTGCGCGAGCAGCGGCCGCAGTGCGTGCTGGTCTCGGTCAGCAACTTCGGCCTGGGCAACAGTTGCTCCACCTGGCAAATCAGCGACCCCATTCTCCACGCCCTGAGCGGCAGCCTGTCGCGCTCGGGTGTGGAGGGCATGCCGCCGGTACTGCCCCCGGCGGGTATCGCCGAGGGCTGCGCCGCCGCCCAGGGCCTGTGGGTAACGCTGGTGGCGCTGTACCGCGCCCTGACCACCGGCGTCGGCGATCACCTTGATTTCGCCCTGCTCGACGGCGCCATGCACAGCTTTGACCCGGGCTTCGGGGTCGGCGGCGTGGCGGCCCTCGGCGCCCGGCCCGCGGACCTGCCCCCGGGCCGGCCGGAACTCGGCTACTGGTACCCGGTGCTGCCCTGCGCCGACGGCCGGGTGCGCCTGTGCGTGCTGGCGCCGCGGCAGTGGGACCGCCTGTTCGAGTGGATGGGCGAGCCGGAGGCCTTCGCCGACCCGAAATACCGCGATCTCTACACCCGCCTCGGCACGCCCGCCCTGTGGGACTGCGTGGCGGCCTTCTTCGCCGACAAGAGCTCGGCGGAACTGGAAGCCGGTGGCGAGGCCCGCGGTGTGCCCGTGGTCCGGCTGATGTCGCTGGCGGAGGTGGTTGAGCACCCGCAATTGCGCGGCCGCGGCGCGACGCGGAATATTTCCCTGCCCGACGGCGGCCAGGCGACCTTGCCCGCCGGGGCGATGCTTATCGACGGCGAGCGCATGAGCGCCCGCGGCGGCGCACCGGCCCTCGCTGACGACCCCGGCCTGCCTTTGGCAACGCCGCCGGGTTGTGCTGCAAATTCCGCGGGGTGCGCTGACGAGCCGACGCCGCCGTTGGCGCAGCTGAAGGTGCTCGACCTCGGCGTCATCGTCGCCGGGGCCGAGGCGGGGCGGATGTTCGCCGACCTCGGCGCCGACGTGATCAAGGTCGAGTCCGCCCAATCCCCGGATGCCACGCGGCGCCCGCTCACCGGCCTGCTCATGGTGCCCAGCGTCGCGGCGGGCCACCGCAACAAGCGCGGTCTCGGGCTCAACATGAAGGACCCCCGGGGCCGCGAGTACTTCCTCGAACTGGCGGCGCGGGCGGATATCATCCTGTCCAACTTCAAGCCCGGCACACTGGAAAAAATGGGTCTTTCCTTCGCCGAGGTCGCCGCGGTGAACCCGCGCATCGTGATGGCGGAGAGCTCCGCCTTCGGCGCCAGCGGACCCCTGGCCGGGCGCATGGGCTACGGCCCCCTGGTGCGGGCGATGTCCGGCCTCACCCAGGGCTGGCGCTACAGCGACAGGGACGACCTGTTCACCGACCAGGTGGTGGTCTACCCCGATCACGTCGCCGGGCGCTATGTCGCCGCCGCCGCGCTGGCGCTGCTCATCCGCCGCCTGCGCACGGGGCGCGGCGGCAGCGCCTCCATCGCCCAGCTGGAAGTGATACTCGGCCACCTCGGCGCCGCAGTGGCGCGCCGGTCGGCGGGGCTGCCCGCCGCGCCGGACAACGCGCCCTGGGGCGTCTATCCCTGTGCCGGCGAGGACCAGTGGCTGGTGATCAGCGTACACAGCGACTCGCAGTGGCAGTCCCTGGCGCGTTGCATCGACCGGGCCGACCTGCTGGAGGACGCCCGGTTTCGCAGCGCCGCGCAGCGCTGCAATAACCGCGTGGCCCTCGAAGAAGCCGTCGGCTCATGGACCCGCAGCCAGGAAGCAGAGGCGGCGATGGGCGTGCTGCAGGCGGCGGGGGTGCCCGCCGGGTGCATGCTGCGCACGGCGCAGTTGCCCGACTGGCCCCACTTCCGCGAGCGGCAGTTTTTCCGCAGCGAGCAACACCCGCTGCTGGAAGAGCCGCTGGTGATGGACAACGCGCCGGTGCGCTCGCGCAACATGCCCGCGCCGGGATTGCGGCCGGCCCCGGAGCGTGGCGAGCACACCCGGGAAGTGCTGCAGGCGTGGTTGCAACTGCCTGCCGGGGAGGTCGAGGAGATGATCGCCGCGGCGGTGTTCGAGGTCGCATGAAAACAGCATCGCAAGCGGGGGCAGTGAACAGTGGCAGCGCTGCGGTGCATGCAGGCGCCGCGCAAGGAACCGCCTCGACCGCCGCCGAATGGCGCCAGCACTGGGGCGTCGTGCTCGCCGGCTTCGTCGGCATGGCGATGGCGATCGTGCATATCTATTCGATCGGCCTGTTCATCGGGCCGCTGGAGGAGGAGTTCGGCTGGAGCCGCTCCGAGATCATGTTCGGCTACACCCTCTACGCGCTGGTGTCGGCGCTGATGACACCGCTGTTCGGGTTCCTCATCGACCGCTTCGGACCGCGCCGCCTGGGTATTGTCGGTGTGCTGACCTACTGTGCCTGCCTCGCCGCCCTGTCGCTGGCGACCTCGGCCCTGTGGAGCTGGTGGATACTCTGGGTCCTGCTCTCCTTCGGCGCGGTGATGGTCAAGCCGACCCTGTGGACCGCCGCGGTCTCCAGCCTGTTCACCCGCGGGCGCGGCGTGGCGCTGGCGGTGGTGCTTTGCGGTACGGGTATCGGTTCCTCCTTCGTTCCCAGGCTCAGCGAGTACTTCATCGCCGAGCTGGGCTGGCGCGGCGCCTATCCCGCGCTGGCCGGCCTGTGCCTGCTGATTGCCCTGCCGGTGATTTACTGCTTCCTGACCAGCGCCTCCGACAATGCGCGGCGCGCCAGCCGGCAGTCCAGGCAAAGCGCGACGGCTCCCGCGCCGCTGGAAGGCCTGCAGTTTCGCGAGGCGATCCTCAGCGCGGCCTTCCTCAAGCTGGCGCTGGCCGGTTTCATCATCACCATCGCCATCAACTCCTTCGTCATGAACCTGGTGCCGATCATGGCCGCCAATGGTATCGAGCGCGCCACCGCCGCATCCCTGGCGGGATTGATCGGTATCACCGCAATCATCGCCCGCCTGGTCACCGGCCACCTGCTGGACCGCTGGCGCGGCAACCTGATTGGCGGGGTGATCCTGCTGTTCCCGATCATCTCCTGCCTGTGCTTCATCTTCGCGCCGGGCTCGCTCGTCGCGGTGGCCATCGGCGTGGTGCTGCTCGGGCTGACCCTCGGCGCGGAGCTGGACCTGATCGCCTACCTGGCCACCCGCTATTTCGGCTTGCGCAACTTCGGCGCCATTTTCGGCTGTGTCGTCAGCATCCTGAATGTCGCCGCGGGCATCGGGCCCCTGGCGGTGAGTTATATCTACGACCAGTCCGGCTCCTACCAGTTGGCGCTGTGGCTGTATATCCCCCTGTGTGTCATCGCCTCGCTGGCGATACTGTCCCTGGGCAACTATCCGGATCTCGCCGGGAAAGCCCTGAAGGAGCGCGAACGTGAGTAAAGGTCCCCGGCTGCAACCCGGCGAAGACGGCGAACACATCAGCTTCTGCCGGCTCTGCGAAGCGCTCTGCGGGCTCAGCGTCGAGGTCCGCGAGGGCCGCATCGAAAAGGTCGGGCCGGACCGCCGGCACCCGGTGTCCGAGGGGCATCTGTGCGTCAAGGGCGCGCGCATGGTCGACGTGACCTACGACCCGGACCGGGTGCTCTACCCGCTGCGCCGCAGCGGCGGCCCCGGCGAGTTCGAGCGGGTGAGCTGGGACGAGGCGCTGGCGGATATCGCCGAGCGCCTGCAGGCGATCGTGGCCCGCTCCGGCGGCAACAGCGTCGCCGCCTACCTCGGCAACCCGGCGTCCTTCGCCTCCATGCACCCGGCCTACCTCAACGGTTTTCTCTCCGCGCTGGGCAGCGACAAGAAATTCAACTCCCTGCACTCGGACACCGCGGCCAAGAACCTCGCCCTGGAACTGACCTACGGCAATCCCTACCGCTATACCTTCCCCGATCTCGAGAGCTGCGAGTTCCTGATCATCATCGGCGGCAACCCGGCGGTGTCGCACATGTCGCTGATCTCCGAGCCGCGGGCGCTGCAGCGCCTCGACGCCATCGCCGCCCGCGACGGGGTGGTGGTCATCGACCCGCGCCTGACCGAGACCGCACGCCGCTACGAACACCTGCCGGTGCGCCCGGACACCGACGCCTGGCTGCTGGCGATGTTGCTGCGCAGCGTGTTCGAGGAGGAACTGTTCGACGCGCGGGCGCTGGAAACAGTCGCCAGCGGCTGGCAGGCGCTGCGTGACGCGGTGCTCTCGCTGCCGCTTGAGCAGGGGTCCGAGATCTGCGGGGTCAGCGTCGAGGCTGCGCGCCAGCTGGCCCGGCGTTTCTGTGCCGCGGGCAGCGCCGCCTGCTACACCCGCCTCGGTACCGGGCGCGGCAGCTTCCCCTCGCTTACCAACCTGCTGGTGGAAGCGCTCAACGTGGTGACCGGGCGGCTGGGGCAGGCAGGCGGCTGGGTGATGGGCAAGGGCGCCATCGACCTGTTCCGCAGCAATCCCAATCCCTATGGCAGCAAACGCTCGCGCATCGGCGATTTGCCGCTGCTGCTGGGCATCACGCCCGGGGGCTCGCTGGCGGATGAAATCACCACCCCGGGAGCGGGGCAGCTGCGCGCCCTGTTCGTCGACTCGGGCAACCCGGTGCTGTCCTATCCGCGCGGCGACCGTCTGGAAAACGCGCTGCAAGAGCTGGAGCTGATGGTCTCGCTGGATCTCTACGTGACCGAGACCACCCGCTACTCCGACTACATCCTGCCGGCGACCACCTTCCTCGAACGGCCCGACCTCAACGAGCTGTGGGGCGCCAACGCGCCGCGGCCGTGGATCCAGTACTCCGACGCGGTGATCCCGCCGCAGGGGGAAGCGCGGAACGAGTACGCGGTGTACGCGGAGATCCTGCAGCGCATGGGCCTGCCGGCGCCGCTGCGCATGCTGGGCAGCGAGGACAACCCGGCGCCGGGGCCGATCGAGGCGGCGGACAGGCTGCTGCGCGCCGGGCCCTGGGGCGACACGCTGGGCGAGGATGGGTTGAACGTGGAACGCCTGCGGGCCGAATACCCTTCAGGTTACTGTTTCAGCGAACGGGTGGATGCGGCGGCAACACTCGATTTCATCGCCTGCGGGGACGGCAGGACCCGCCTCTGGGGCGAGCTGCAGGCGGCGGAATTCCAGCGCCTGCTGGATTCTGCAGACGCCGGCAAGGGCAATGGCGCCTTCCCCCTGAAACTCTTCGGCCGCCGCCGCCTGCAGTCCCTCAACAGCTGGATGCACAACAGCGAGCGCCTCACCCGGCGCTACCAGCCGACCCTGCAGATGCATCCGGTCGATGCGGCGGGGCAGGGCATCGCGCAGGGCCAACTGGTGCGCGTGCGCAGCAGCAGCAACGCCCTGGAGATGATCGTGGAAGTGACCGACGAAGTGGTGCAGGGCTCGGTCTGCTATCCCCACGGCTGGGGGCACGGCGGCGGCTGGCAGCGGGCCAACGGGATCAGCAGCGCCAACGTCAACCTGCTCGCCTCGGACAACCCGCGGGACTGGGAGCAGGTGAGCGGGATCTGCCTGCTCGACGGTATCCCGGTGAGTGTCGAGCCGGCCTGAGGCCGGCTCGATGCCGCCGTGCTAGTCGCGGCGGATGAAGTCCTTCCAGTTGTTGCCGATGTAGTCGAGGAAGGCATCGCCGAGGCCTTCCCCGCGCAGATACTGCTCGCTGACCGGCAGTGCCACGGCCTCGAAGGCGCCGTTGTCGCGGATCTGCCGCGGGAAGTCGTGGTGGAGGATGGCGCTGCGCCCGGGCAGGACGAAGTCCGCGCCGTTGGCCAGGGCAAATTCCACGTCCGCCGCGCCGTAGAGCTTGCCCGCCACGCCGAGGCGGATGTCGCCGCGCTCCACCTCGGTGAAGTACGAGAGCAGGTGGCGGCCGGCGTACTGCTCCTCCACCGGGAACTTGCTCACGTCCCACATCGACAGGTCGATGAAATCCAGCTGGCCACAGGCTATCAGCAGGCGGAAGGCCGCCAGCGCTTCCTCCAGGGTGATCATCAGCGCCTCCGGCGAGATGCGCACGCCGAGGACGAAGTCCTCGCCGCAGCGCTGGCGAATACCGCGAATGATCTCGAGCACGATACGGCAGCGGTTCTCCGCACTGCCGCCGAACTCGTCCTCGCGGCGATTGAACTGGCTGCTGAGGAACTCGTGCAGCAGGTAGGTGTGGGCACCGTGCAACTCGACACCGTCGAAGCCGGCCCGCCGGGCGCGCTCGGCGGCGCTGATGAAGTCCTCGATGGTGGCGTAGACCTCCGCGTTGCTCATGCCGCGGGCGCCGGTGTCGGCGTCGTCCGAGGGCGCGATCAGCGGCAGCCCGGTAATTTCCGTCGGCGCGCGCAGGCCAGCGTGGTGCAGTTGGGCGATGGCCAGGGCGCCGCCGGCGTGGATGGTGGCGGCGAGTTCAGCCAGCTGCGGCGCGATGGCGTCGCTGTCGATGCCCAGCTGGCCGGGGAAGCCCAGGCCCTGCCGGTTGACGTAGGCCGCGGCGGTCATGATGGCGCCGAAGCCGCCACTGGCCCGCATCCCCAGCCAGCGCAGGTCCGCCGCCGAGGGCGCGCCATCCTCGCGGCTCTGGCAGTTGGTCATGGGGGCCAGCATCAGGCGGTTGCCCATGCGCAGTTTGCAGGGAAATTCCAGGGGTTCGAAAGCGGTGGTCATGGGGGCTCCGTGTCGTTGGGCAGGCCGCTGGCGTCCTGCCGTGGTGGCTCAAATGCGGGCGATGATGCCGCGCCGCGGTGAAATGCGATTGTCGAGAAGTTCGCGCCAGCAGGCCATGGCCTGTGCCGCGCCGCTGATCAGGGTGAAGTCCATGCCCGCTGCGATCGCACTGGCGGCACCCGCGCAGGCGCTGTTGGCGCGCTCGATCAGGACCCCCTTGCCGAGTTCGGCATCGCGACTGGCGATGTGGTCGGGGGCGAAAAAGAAGGCCGGCGGGGCGCCCGGCAGGCCGGCCGCGAGCCGGCCCAATTGTTCCCAGTGGGTGAAGCCGACGAGGCAGCTGCTGCGCATGGAGTCGCCGAGCAGGCGGTGCAGGCGCTCGGTCAGCCGGGCGTTGCCCGACATGTCGAACCAGGCCGTCGGCAGGCTGGCGTCGATCCCGGTTTCATCGCCGTAGGCCACGACCTGGTCGCAGAGCCCGAGGCCGGCGATGTAGTCCACGTTGGCCGGCGAGGTCAGGCCGACGATGTGAACCCGGCCGCCGCCGAAGCGGTGGAGGAAGTGTGCCAGGCCGAGGCCGGTTTTCGATGACACCGAGCCGATCAGCACCTGCTGCGCACCGAAGTAGTCGTGGCTGTCGAGATAGTCGTAGAGGAGATAGGCGGTCAGCAGCAGCGGGTAGAGCAGGCAGCGCGCATCTTCCGCGGCGGGGTCGAAGCCCGGGTCGCGTGAGGGCCGGCGGTAGAGGTTGTAGGCCGCCGGCAGTTCGGCGCGTTGCGGGCTCGCCTCGATGAAGTGGCGCTCGCCGCAGTTGCCGACACTCAGGGTGGCGTGGGAGGCCATGGGAAAGAAACCGTAGAGCCGCTCGCCGACGCCAATCTGCGCAGTCGCGGATGCCTCGACGTCGGCAAAGCCCCAGACCGGGACCTTGCCCCATTCACCCGCGGCGGGAAAGAACCGCCAGTAGCCGATCTGCTCGCCGGTCACCGCGTAGCTGACGTTGTTGGCGGTGAGGGCGAACCGGTCGATGGCGACGCGGACCTGGCCCTCGGCCAGCGGCGCGGGGGCGATGGCGACGCTGCGGGTGTTGCGCAGGTTCGCGCGTTCGACCTGGACCTCGGTTCCCATCGCTCAGGACGGCTTGAACATGCTGGCGTCGAAGTAGTCGCGCCAGCCGGTGATCCTGCCCTCGCTGACGTCGAAGGCGCCCATCACCGGGAAGGCCAGTGGCCCGCCGGGCAGGTGCAGGGTGTCGGTGCGCTCGGTCATCACCACGCCGTCGGCGTTTTCCGCGATGGCGTGGATCACCGAGGTCATCGGTGTGCTCTTGTCGAGCAGGGAGGCCAGGGCCGTGCGCACGCCGTCGTGGCCGTGGGCATCGGGGTAGCCGGTGTTCTTGTAGACAATATCCCCGGCCATCAGGGCGAAGGCGGCGTCGAAATCCATCTCGTCCCAGGCCTGCAGGAAGGCTTCTACCAGTGCTGTATTGGACACGTTTGCTCCTTGGATTAGCGAATCATCCGGACCAGGACCCGGCCGGGGAGGTCGCCGCTGCGGGCGGCCTCGAGTGCGGCGAGAAAATCCTCCAGCGGGTAGACCCGGCCAATCGGCGGCTGGAGGATGCCCGCGCCGAACAGTTGCAGCAGTTTGTCCCGGGCCTCGAGGCAGCGCTGCGGCTCGCGGTCCTCGAAGTTCTGGGTCAGCGCGCCAACCAGCGCGGCGCCCTTGAGCAGCGGCAGGTTGGCCGGCAGTTGCGGGATGGTGCCCGCGGCAAAGCCGACCACGATATGCCGGCCCTTGTAGGCCAGGGCGCGGAAGGCCCGTTCGGTAGCGTCGCCACCGACGGGATCGACCACGACATTCAGGCCGCGCCCGGCAGTGAGTTCCCGCACCTGCTCGCGCCAGTCCGCCGCGTGGGTGTCGATGGCGAAGTCGGCGCCGTGCTGCAGGGCGAACTGGCGTTTCTCCGCGCTGGAGGCGGAGGCGATGACCGTCGCGCCGAGATGCCTTGCCGTCTGGCAGCTGGCGATGCCCACCGCGCCCGCAGCGCCGAGCACCAGCACGTTCTCGCCGGCGGCGAGCCCGGCGCACTCCGCCAGGCTGTACCAGGCGGTCAGGTAGCTGGCGCGCAACACGGCGGCCCGCTGCATGCATGCGCCGTCCGGGAGCTTCTGCACCCGGCTCGCCGGCACGCAGACCTGCTCGGCGAGAATGCCGCCCATACGGCCGCCGCAGACGCGATCGCCGGCGCTGACATGGCTGACATTGGCCCCGGTTTCCAGCACCTCACCGGAGAACTCGCTGCAGGGAATGTAGGGCAGGGGCGGCTTGTACTGGTGCTTGCCCGCGGCGACCAGCACGTCGACAAAGCTGACCCCGGCGTAGTGCACCGCCACGCGCACCTCGTCGGGGCCGGGCGGGGCGAGTTCCAGTTCCTCCAGGCGCAGGCTCTCCGGCGGGCCGTAGGCCCGTGCGACCACCGCTTTCATGCTGGCGACCCCGGGCCGCTCTCGCGCTGCTGGCGCAGGGCAAAAATGTTCGGCTGCCCGGTGCGCGCCATCATGCCGCCGTCGACCACGAGGTTGTGGCCGGTGATGAAGGCTGCCCGCTCGCTGGCGAGAAAGCAGATCGCCTCGGCGATGTCCGCCGGTTGGGCCGCTCGCTGCATGGGGACTTCCGCGGTGAAGGCGTCGCGGGTCTGCTGCGGCATGGCGTCCATCATGCCGGTCAGGGTGAAGCCGGGGCTGACCGCGTTGACCCGCACCCGCGGCGCGTAGTCGATGGCCATGTTGCGCACCAGTCCGATCAGGCCGGCCTTGGCCGCGTTGTAGGCGGCAAAGCCGTAGTCCGCGGCCATGCCGGAAATGGAGGCGGTGCAGACGATATTGCCGCCGTTTTCCAGCAGTGTGGGCAGGGCGAACTTCGAGGCCAGGAAGACCGCGTCGAGGTCCACCGCCATTACTTGCCGCCAGTCCTGCAGGCTGACGTCGGCGGCGCGGCCGACATGGCCGACACCGGCGTTGTTGACCAGCACGTCGAGACCGCCGAGGGCGCCTATCGCGGCATCGACCATCGCTTCCACCGCTGTTGCGTCGGCGAGGTCGACGCTGTGGCTATGCACCGCCGCGCCCAGTTCGCCGGCGAGCGCCGCCAGCCCCGCCGCGTTGGCGTCGGCGGCGAAAACCCTGGCGCCGCGCGCTGCGAAGAGGCGGGCGGCCGCGGCGCCGATGCCACTGGCGGCGCCGGTGACGAGTATCTTCTTGTTATCGAATTCCATCTGCCGTCTCGGTTGGTCGCTTGGGCTGGCTGTTATTAGTGACGAATCGTCAGCTATTGGGATGGTGTCATGCGGGCTGGAAAAGGTAAATAGCCCAGTGTTGCGGAATGCACTTATCGCGAAAATACCGCGAAAGAAACAGCTTGCGGAGCTACCGGTATAAACTGACAAGTGCTTAGCTTGAAGGCGGCCGGGATGGCGCCGCGAGAAAGAGGGGAACAGGCCCGACCCCGGAGGGACGGGCCGTTGCGTTGCGGCTAGAAGTTGACCCGCACGGACGTGCCGATGGTTGCCGGCACGCCCCACATGGACAGCGCGCCGTAGGCCTGGGGCAGCACCTGGGTGCGGTACTCCGAGTCGGTCAGGTTGTCGCCGTAGAGGGACAGCGTGTAGCGGTCGGAGGTGTTGGTCCAGTCCGCGCGCAGGCTGAGCAGGTCGTAGGCGTCCTGCTGGTAGAGCTCGGAGGAATCGAAGTAGAAGTCCGAGGTGTAGTACCAGGTGCCGGACAGTCCCAGCGTCCCGCCGGCCAGGCCGGTGCTGTAGTCGAAGCCGATATTGCCGGTGAATTCCGGCGAGCGCTGCATTTCATTGCCATCGGCCGCGGCGGTCGCGCTGAGGAAGACCCCGGCGTACTCGACGGGGCAGAGGAAGGTATCGACAAAACACTGGTTCCAGACCTGGGAGTTCTCGAAGTCGTCGTACTCCGCGTTGACGTAGGCGCCGCCGACGTTGATGTTCAGGCTGTCGGTGAGGGCGAAGCGGGCCTGCAGGTCGAGGCCGTAGATGGTCGAGCCGCCGGCGTTCTCGATGATGCTCTTCGGTCCGTCGTAGTAGGCCACCTGCAGGTCGGTGTAGTCGTAGTAGTAGGCGGCGGCGTCGAAGGTCGTGCGCTCGCCGGCGTACTTGTAGCCGACTTCGTAGGCGTCCACCTCCTCCGGGTCCACGTCGAGTCCGACCTGGCCACCGCCGCCGACATTGATGATGCCCGCCTTGTAGCCCTGGTTGTAGGAGGCGTAGATGCTCGAGGAGTCGGTCGGGGTGTAGCGCAGCACCACTCGCGGCGTGGCGCGGGTATCGTCGAAGCCGTCCACCGGGTTGCGGGTGCCAGCCACGCCGGCTGCATCGAAGGTATCGTAGTAGGCGTCGTCGACCTCGTCGTAGCTCACCCGCAGGCCGCCGGTCAGGAACCAGGCGTCGGCCAGCTGGTAGGTGACATCGGCAAAGACCGCGGCCGAGACGGTGTGGGTACCGGAACCGCCATTCTTGATGAACTCACCGTTGCTGAAGGGCGTTTGCGCGGCGTTGTTCTTGTACGCGTTGTCGTTGTCGAAGTAGTACAGGCCGGTTGTCCACTGCAGCGGGCCGTCGCCCTGGGAAGAGAGCAGGAATTCCTGGCTGAAGACCTCGTCGTCGATATCGAAGTTGAAGTGGAAGAGCAGCAGTGAGGAAAAGTCGAAGTCCATCAGGTTCTGCACTTCGTCGCTGCGGTACTGGGTCAGCGAGGTGAACCGGGCGAAGCCGAGGTCGGCGCGCCAGGTCAGCTGGAAGGTGTCGCTTTCCGCCTTGAACAGGGGCGGGTAATCGTTGCTCACCTTGCCCGCTTTGCCCGTGGCGCTGCCCGGGGCGTAGAAGTCGGCAGTGGAGTAGTTGCGGCCGTCTTCCTCGAAGGTGTTCGCCGCGACCGTGCGGCGCTCGTCGCGGTCGTCGCGGATGTAGCGGAACAGCAGCTCGCTGCTGTCGAACTCCCACTTGGCGCCGGCGCGAAGGGTGTAGTTCTCGTAGTCGCCGTCGGTGTCGCTGCCGCTGGCGCTGTTGTCGAGGAAGCCGTCGCTGCTGCGCACCAGCACGCCGAGGTCGAGGGCGAGGCTGTCAGTAACGCCGCCGGTGACGTAGGCGCCGTAGCGCTGGGTGTTGTAGCTGCCGTAGGAGGCGTCCGCGTGGCCGCCGAATTCGGTGTCGGGTTCGGGGGTGCTCACCAGGATCGCGCCGCCGGTGGAGTTGCGGCCGAAGAGGGTGCCCTGGGGGCCTTTCAGCACTTCGATGCTGCGCACGTCGAGCAGGTCGAAGTCGCTGCTGTAGGGGCTGGTGATGGCGAAACCGTCGAGATAGATGCCGATGTTGGAGGTGGAACCGGACACCGCCACCGCGCTGCCGATCCCGCGAATGGTCGGCTGGGATACCGCGCCGGCGTTGTCGAAGCGCAGGCCGGGGGTGAGCTTGGCGATATCGCGCAACTGCTGCACGTCGCCCTGGCCGAGCAGGTCGCCGCCGATGGCGGTAATGGCGATGGGCACGTCCAGCGAGCGTTCGTCGCGGCGCTGGGCGGTAACGATCACCTCCTCCAGTGCGGCCGCGCCCTGCGCCTGTGCGCTGGCTGGCAGGGCGGCGGCGAGGGGCAGCGCGACGGCAAGCGCCAGCTTGCAGGCGGTGAAGGGCAGGCGGCGCGCTGACAGGGATTTTTCAGTAGGGCTGGAAATTTCTGGCGTGAGTAGCTGCACGAGGGTACCTCGGTAATTTATACGTTCTAGTGATTTCGCTGCGAGGCCGGCCAGGGCACTGCGGGCTGGAGGCCGGCGGCGGCATACTAACGGTTAAGCTCCAGGCATGGTAGATGTTGAATTAATTTCAATATATTGAATTTTGGCTGAGGCCTTATCGGCCCACTTACGCTCACCGCGGTGTTCACCGCGGGGCAAATCTTGCATTCGCCACGGCGATAACTTAACGTGGCCGCCATCATTCTTGTCGGGGTGCCTGCTTGCCAGGCTGAGAGATCACCCGTGGAACCTGACCAGGTTAATACCTGCGTAGGGAACAAGAGAGTCACTGCCATGCGCGCCAACCATCCGTGGTGACGTGCATCCAGGCCGCTTTCCCCCAGGCTCCCGCTGATCTGCCCCCGACGTCGCATCGCAACGGAGGTCGGCACCATGGGTCAGGAAAATCTTAAGGTTCTCAGTCGGGAAGCACAGGCGGATCGCGCTTCCCTGCAGGCGTTTCCCGCTTCGCGCAAGATCCACGTCGAGGGCTCGCGGCCGGACATCCGCGTCGCCATGCGCGAGATCAGCCAGGACCCGACCCGGGTGGCACTGGCCGGCGGCGCCAGCGAGGAGCGGCCCAACCCGGCGATCCGCGTCTACGACACCTCCGGTCCCTACACCGATCCCGCGGTCACCATCGACATCCGCAAGGGCCTCGCAGCCCTGCGCGAGCCGTGGATCGCGGCGCGCGGCGACACCGAGATTCTCCCCGCCGCGAGCTCCGAGTTCGCCGCCAGCCGCCTCGCCGACGAGGAACTGCGCCACCTGCGTTTCGACCTCACCCGGCCGGTGCGGCGGGCAAGGGCCGGGCGCAACGTCAGCCAGATGCACTACGCGAAGCAGGGCATCATCACCCCGGAGATGGAGTACATCGCCATTCGCGAGAACATGGGCCTGCAACAGGCCCGCGAGTTGGGTGAACTGGGCAGGCAGCACCCCGGCGAGGCCTTCGGCGCCGGAATCCCCGAAGAAATCACCGCGGAATTCGTCCGCCGCGAGGTCGCCGAGGGGCGGGCGATCATCCCCGCCAACATCAACCACCCGGAAGTGGAGCCGATGATCATCGGCCGCAACTTCCTGGTGAAGATCAACGGCAACATCGGCAATTCGGCGCTCGGTTCCTCCATCGAGGAAGAGGTCGCCAAGCTCACCTGGGGCATCCGCTGGGGCGCCGACACCATGATGGATCTCTCCACCGGCAAAAACATCCACGAGACCCGCGAGTGGATCGTGCGCAACTCGCCGGTGCCGGTGGGCACGGTGCCGATCTACCAGGCCCTGGAGAAAGTCGGCGGGGTCGCCGAGGACCTCACCTGGGAAATCTTCCGCGACACCCTGATCGAGCAGGCCGAGCAGGGCGTGGACTACTTCACCATCCACGCCGGCGTGCTGCTGCGCTACGTGCCGCTGACCGCGAAACGGGTCACCGGCATCGTCTCCCGCGGCGGCTCGATCATGGCCAAGTGGTGCCTGGCCCACCACCGGGAAAATTTCCTCTACACCCACTTCGAGGACATCTGCGAGATCATGCAGGCCTACGATGTCAGCTTCTCCCTCGGCGACGGCCTGCGCCCGGGGTCCATCGCCGACGCCAACGACGCGGCCCAGTTCGGCGAACTGGAAACCCTCGGCGAGCTGACGCAGGTCGCCTGGAAGCACGACATCCAGGTGATGATCGAGGGCCCCGGCCACGTGCCCATGCACATGATCAAGGCCAACATGGAGAAGCAGCTGGAACACTGCCACGAGGCGCCGTTCTACACCCTCGGGCCGCTGACCACGGATATCGCCCCCGGCTACGATCACATCACCTCGGGCATCGGCGCGGCGATGATCGGCTGGTACGGCACCGCCATGCTCTGCTACGTGACGCCGAAGGAGCACCTGGGCCTGCCGGACAAGGACGACGTCAAGACCGGCATCATCACCTACAAGCTGGCAGCGCACGCGGCGGACCTCGCCAAGGGTCACCCGGGCGCCCAGCTCAGGGACAACGCCCTGTCGAAGGCGCGCTTCGAGTTCCGCTGGGAGGACCAGTTCAACCTCGGCCTCGACCCGGACACCGCCCGCGCCTACCACGACGAGACCCTGCCCAGGGAGTCGGCCAAGGTGGCTCACTTCTGCTCCATGTGCGGGCCGAAATTCTGCTCGATGAAAATCACCCAGGAAGTGCGCGAATACGCCGCAGAGAATGGCTACGAGGTCGCCGGCGACAGCATCCGGCTGGTCGACCTGGACGGCGAGATGCAGCGCAAGTCCGCGGAGTTCCGCGCCTCTGGCAGCGAAATCTACCAGGAGGCTGGGCGCGACTGATGGACATCGCTATAGCCGGCGCCGGTCTCTGCGGCCGCCTGCTGGGCTGGCAACTGCTGCGCGCCGGGCACCGGGTCACCCTCTATGACCGCGATGCCGCCGGCGCGGCCTCCGCGGGCTACATCGCCGCGGCCATGCTGGCGCCCTTCAGCGAGGCGGTCAGCGTCGGCCCCGAGGTACTCGAGCCCGGGCTGGCCGCACAGCAGCAGTGGGCCGACTGGCTGCAGGTGCTGGCTGCCGACAGCGGCGTAGAGGTGCCCTTCGAGCGCAACGGCAGCGTGCTGGTCGCCCACGGCAGCGACCGCTCGGAGCTGCACTGGTTCTACCGCCGGCTGCAGGTCATGGCCGCGCTCCAACCGGGGCACAGCGAATGGCTGGACCGGCAGCGCCTGGCCGCCCTGGAACCCGACCTGCAGGAATTCGCCGAGGGTGTATTGCTGCCGCGCGAAGGCTGGCTGGACAACCGCGCACTGTATCGCGCGCTGCGCCTGGCGATCGACGCGCTGGGCGGTGTGTGGCGCTGCGGCGAGACGATCAGCTCGGTCGAGCCGGGCCTTGTCCGCAGCGGCGCAGCGGGGGCGGGGCAGGGCAGTGCGCAGCACTTCGAACTGGTGCTCGACTGTCGCGGCTTCGGCGCCCGCGACCAGCTGGCCAACTTCCGCGGCGTGCGCGGCGAGGTACTGCGCGTGCGCGCCCCGGAAGTCAGGCTGTCCCGCCCGGTGCGGCTGATGCACCCGCGCTACCAGCTCTACGTGGTGCCGCGGGCGGAGCAGGTCTACGTGATCGGCGCCACCGAGATCGAGAGCGAGTCGCTGGGGCCGGTTACCGTGCGTTCCACCCTCGAACTCCTGTCCGCCCTGTACGCCATCAACCGCGGTTTTGCCGAGGCGGAAGTGCTGGAGGCGCGGGCTCACTGCCGTCCGGCCTTCGCCGACAACCTGCCGCGCATCGTGCAGGGCGACCGGCTGCTGCGGGTGAACGGCCTCTATCGCCACGGCTTCCTGCTCGCCCCGGCACTGGTGCAGAGCGTGCTGTCGCTGCTCGACGGCGGCGTGACCTGTGCGCCGGTCAAATTTGAACATTGCAATCAGTCAGCCGGGGCGGCCCGCCCCCTGGAGGTAAAGGCATGAGCGATTCCTGGAGCGCCTACGGCGTCACGCTGCACAGCCGCTTCCTGCTCGGCACCGCTCTCTATCCCTCGCCGCAGGTGATGCAGGCGGCGGTGCAGGCCAGTGGCGCCGAGATAGTGACAGTGGCCCTGCGCCGGCAGTCCCCGGCCGCCGGAGGTGGCAGGAGTATCTGGGAGTTTATCCGCGGGCTGGGCAAGATCCTGCTGCCGAATACCGCTGGTTGCCACAGTGCCAAAGAGGCGGTGACCCTGGCGCAGATGTCGCGGGAAATCTTCCAGACCAACTGGATCAAGCTGGAGGTCATCGGCGACGACTACAACCTGCAGCCGGACCCCTTCGAACTGCTCAGCGCGGCGCAGCAACTGGTCGCCGAGGGTTTTGCGGTGTTTCCCTACTGCACCGACGACCTCGTGCTGTGCCAGCGCCTGCTCGACGTGGGCTGTGAAGTGCTGATGCCCTGGGGGGCGCCGATCGGCACCGGCAAGGGCCTGCTGAATCCCTACGCGCTGCAGACCCTGCGCGCGCGCCTGCCGGCGGTGCCGCTGATCGTCGACGCGGGCCTCGGGCTGCCCTCCCACGCCTGTGCGGCCATGGAGCTGGGCTGCTCGGGGGTGCTGCTGAATACCGCGGTGGCGAAGGCGGCGGACCCGGTGGCCATGGCCCGGGGTTTCCGCCTCGGGGTCGAGGCCGGCCGCGCGGCCTGGCTCGCCGGCGCCATGCCCGAGCGGCAGACCGCGGCGCCGAGTACCCCGGTGGTCGGCACACCCTTCTGGCAGCAGTGAGGTAGCGATGATGTTGCAGCGGGACAATCCCCCCGTCGTCTATGCCATCGCCGGCTCCGACAGCAGCGGCGGCGCCGGCGTGGAAGCGGATCTCGCCACCCTGCGCGATCTCGGCGTGCACGGCTGCAGCGCGGTGACCGCGCTCACCGCGCAGAACCGCGGCGGGGTGCAGGCGCTCGCCGCCACGCCGCCGGCGCACTTGCGCGCCACCCTGGCGGCCTTGCAGGCGGACTTCCCCGCGGCAGCGGTGAAACTCGGCATGCTGGCGAACCGCGACCTGGTCGCCGAGGTGGCGGTCTTTCTGCGCAGTTTCAGCGGCCCGGTGGTCTGCGACCCGGTGCTCGCGGCCACGGCGGGCGGGGAGCTGCTGGATACGCCGGGCAGCGAGCTGCTGGCGGAACTGATGCCGCTGCTCAGCCTGCTGACGCCGAACCGGGAGGAGGCGGAACGCCTGAGCGGCCTGCCCGTGCGCACGCCCGCCGAGGTGGAAGCTGCCGCGCAACAACTGCTGCAGCGGGGCGCGCAGGCCGTGTTGCTGACCGGCGGCCACCTCGATAGCGGCGACGGCTACAGTCACGATTACTTCTGCAGCGCGGGGCAATCCTTCTGGCTGCGCGGCAGGCGCATCGATACCGAACACGGCCACGGCACCGGCTGCACCCTGTCCTCGGCCATCGCCGGCGCACTGGCGCTGGGCCACGAGATGGCCGATGCTGTCGTGCTGGGCAGGATGCTGGTGTCCTGGGGGCTGCGCCACGCCCGCCCGCTGGCGGGCGGCAGGGGCGCGGTCGTCCACGGCGGCTGGCAGCCGCTGCTCGAAGACCTGCCGACCCTGTGGCCGGGCTTTCCCGGCGCTACGGGCGCGCCGGGCTTCGCGCCAATCGGCGAGACGCCACTGGGCCTGTACCCGGTGGTGGACAGCGCCGAGTGGGTCGAGAAACTGCTGGCGGAAGGCCTCCGCACTGTGCAGCTGCGGGTCAAGGAACTGGCGGAACCGGCATTGCGGGAAGAGATTCGGCGCGCAGTGGCGGCCCAGCGCCGGTGCGGCGCGCAACTGTTCATCAACGATTACTGGCAGCTGGCCATCGAGTACGGCGCCTACGGTGTACACCTCGGGCAGGAGGACCTGGACAGCGCCGACCTCGCCGCCATCGCCGGCGCGGGCCTGCGCCTGGGCCTGAGCAACCACGCCTGGTACGAACTGGCCCGCAGCCATGCGCTGGCGCCGTCCTACATCGCCCTCGGGCCGATCTACAGTACCACCACCAAGCGCATGCGCTTCGCGCCCCAGGGCCTGGAACAACTGCAACAATGGGTCACTACCCTCGCTGGCCGCTACCCGCTCACCGCGATCGGCGGTATCGACGAACAGCGGGCGCCGGCGGTGGCTGCCACCGGAGTGGGCAGCATCGCGGTGGTACGGGCGATCACCGGGGCGGCGGACTACCGCCGGGCGGTGGGCAATCTCAACCGCAGCCTCGCCGCAGTGGACGCGGCAGGGGCGGCACCGGGCAGGCAAGACAAAACCGAAGGATTGGACGAAGGAGCGAGTGCAGCATGAAAGTTCTGGTAAATGGCGAATGGCGCCTGACCGCGGCGGAAACCCTGGACGAACTGGTCAGCGAACTGGATTACGACGGTCTCACCGTCGCCACCGCGGCGGACGGGGTGTTCGTGTCCCGCGATGGTCGTGGCAATACCCCGCTCAGTGAGGGCATGGTGGTGGAAGTGGTCGCGCCGGTGCAGGGCGGATGAGCGACGATCGCTACTCGCGCCAGTCGCGCCTGGCGGAGATCGGCGCAGCCGGGCAGGCGCGTATCCGTGCCGCCCGGGTGCTGGTGGTCGGCGCCGGCGGGCTCGGCCTGCCCGCCGCGGCCTACCTGGCCGGGGCCGGGGTGGGGCGGATCACCCTGGTGGACCACGACCAGGTGGAGTTGCACAACCTGCAGCGCCAGGTGTTTTACCGCGAGTGCGACGTGGGCGAGCCCAAGGTCGCCGCGGCCGCCGCCCACCTGCGCGCCCTCAACAGCGAGGTCGCGGTGGTGGCGCGGCCCGAGCGCCTGCGCGATGCCAATGCCGCCGTGCTGGTGGCGGAGCACGACGTCGTGCTCGACGCGGCGGACAATTTTTCCACCACCTACCTGCTCAGCGACACCTGTCACGAGCTCGGCGTTTACCTGGTTTCCGCTGCCATGCTCGGCAACAGCGGCCACCTCGGGGTGTTCTGCCGGGATGCGCCGAGCTACCGCGCACTGTTTCCCCACGCGCCGGAGGGCGCCGGCAATTGCGCCCGGACCGGTGTGCTGGGTAGCGCCGTGGGTGCGCTCGGCGTGATGCAGGCGCAGGAGGCGCTGAAGCTGCTGGTCTCGCCGGAGCATGCACTGGTGGGGAAGTTGCTGACTGCGGATTTCTGGCACAACCGCTTTTCGACCCTGGATTTCAGCGCCGCGGCGGAACCTGCCGGGGCGGTGCGTATCCCGCTACTCGCTGCCCAGGAGCTGCGCGAGGGCGACCTGCTGGTTGATGTGCGCAGCGCGGCGGAAGTGGCAGCGGCGCCGGTCGAGGGTGCGCTGCACCTGCCCGCCGGCGAAAGTGCAGATGACTTCGCTGCCATTCCGGCAAGCCCGGGGAGGACGGTGTTCTTCTGCGTCTCCGGCCTGCGCGCGGAACAAGCCGCACGCCGTTTCAGCCAGTCCCGCGCTGGCGCCGATGCGGCGGTGGTGGTGTTCTGATGCGCTGCGGCGCGGGCGATGCCGGCGGCGCATGTGAGCCCGGTTGCAGGCGTCCTCAGGAACGGATGTAGTCCCACATTTCCGGCACCGCCCAGACGTATTCCAGGTAGTGGCCGAGCGTGTCCCGCGCGTCCACGTACATGAAATTCAGGCCCTCGGGCATGTGGTGTTCGACGGCAATGGTCCAGCCCTCCCGCTCGAGATACTCGTGGATCCGGTCCCAGTCATCGACGCGCATGGCCGCGTGGTGAAAGCGCGGCGAATCGTCTTCCGGCAGCGCGCAGGAGTAGATGTCCACGCTGCCGCCGCGCGGCTCGATCAGCTCGATCATCATGTCGCTGTCCGCCCAGCCGAGGGCGGCGCGGCAGATGGACCGGCGCGGCCCGTCCGGGGTCATCACTTCCACGTCCGGGTCGATGCAGAGGAAGCGCTCGATGCCGTAACGCTCCTGCATGAGCTGCATGGCCTTGTCGATGTCGCGTGTCACGTAGGCGTTCTGGAAGTGGTTCTGGAAGAGCATGCCTGTTTCCCTCGATTAATTGCGAATTGTTCTGCCCGGCGCGCTTGTGCGCCGCTCAGAGCTTTGCCATGACCTCGTCCGCCAGCCACTGGACGCTGGCGAGGTGGTCGTCGCCGATGCTCTGCAGCGGCACGGTCAGCCGGCTTACGCCGAGATCGCGGTAGCGCTTGATCTCGTCGAGGCCGCTGGAGGCGGCCCAGATGGCGGTGATTTCGATGTCGGCGTAATTGCGCCCGACGTCGGCACAGGTAGCGCGCAACTGTTGCAGCAGCGGCGCCAGCTCCGCGGCGCTGTAGATTGCCGGGTACCAGCCGTCGCCGTAGAGCGCGGCCCGCTGCAGGGCCTTGCCCGCGTGGCCGCCGATCAGCACCGGCAGGGCGGCCTTGCGGGCTGGCGTGGGGTGGCTGCGGAAGCCGCTCCAGTCGAGGAAGTCACTGCGGTGTTCCACCACCTCGCCGGACCAGACCTTGCGCATCGCCTGCAGGTAGTCGTCGAAGCGGGCGCCGCGGCGCTCGAAGGGGGTGCCCATGGCGGCGAATTCCTCGCGCATCCAGCCCAGGCCGAGGCCCAGCAGCAGGCGGCCACCGGACAGCGCGTCCAGGCTCGCCGCCTGCTTGGCCAGCAGCAGGGGATTGGCCTGGGGCAGGATGTTGATACCGGTGCCGAGCTTGAGCGTCGACGTGGCGCCAGCCACGGCGGCGAGGGTGACCAGCGGGTCGAAGAAATCCGCGGTTTCGTCCAGCGGCATCTTGCCGGTCTCGGTGTAGGGGTACTTCGACTCCATGTCCACCGGCACGATGACGTGCTCCGCCGTCCACACGGACTCGATGCCAAGGGCTTCGGCACGCTGGGCGACGGCGATGATCTGGTCGAGGCCGCTGACCTCGATATTGATGGGGATGATGCCAAAGTGCACGGGCTGTCCTCTTATTGTTGTACTGCTGCCGGGCGGGCTTTCTCACCCGGATGATGAGAACTATAAGCTAAATAGCTTAGACTGCAAGCGGCCTGTTCACCGGCCGCTGGTCGCGGGCCTCAGGCGTAGTCGGCGGGGGCCAGCATGCCCGCCGCGGCGAAATCGATACAGGCCTGCAGGTACTTCTCCCGCGAGGGAATGATCTGCTGGGAGAAAATCTTTGCCTGGTCCCAGTCGACCACCGCGGCGAGGAAAACCGTGAAGGCGGAGAGAAAGCGCATGTCGACGATATCCTCCGGCATCGGCTCGAGACTGTCCTTGAGCATCTCGTAGAGATTCAGCGTGATCACCGGGGAGTCGGCAATCGTGCGCCAGTGGGAAATGTCGCTGAAGACCCGCAGGGCGAGCAGGAAGGCGGCGTAGGAGCACTCGCCATTGGGGGCTTTTTCCTCGGCAATCGGCAGCAGGATGGCCTCCAGCAGGGCGCGCGTATCCTGCTCGAAGCCACGCTTGACCAGGCCGCCGAGCAGGTACTTGCGCCGCTCGTCGATGGACGCCGCGCGGTTGTTGATCACCGCCTTGATCAGGCCGTCCTTGTTGCCGAAGTAGTAGTGCACCGCGGAGTGGTTGGCGGTGCCCGAGGCGAGGGAGATCTCGCGCAGGGAGACGCCGGCAAAGCCGCGCTTGCCGATCAGCTCCTCCGCCGCCTGCATGATGGCTTCACGGGCGTCGGGGAGGGTCGCGTCGCGGGTTTTCCTGGTTTTTTTCTCGGCTGGCATCCACATTTTCCTGTCGGGTTGGGCAAGTCGACCTGCTGTCCTGGTCATCAGCTTTCGCTTGCACTCTAAGCTAGTTAGCTTATAGTTGTCCACTCGAAGAATAAGTGCCTAACAGATCGGGAGCATCGCCATGTCCGCACTGCAGGGAAAGGTCGCGCTGGTCACCGGCGCCGGCACCGGCATCGGCCGGGGTATCGCCCAGTTGTTCGCCGCCCAGGGCGCGCAGGTGGTCATCGCCGCCCGGCGCCAGCAGCCCCTCGACGAGGTCGTCGCCCTCATGCCCGGGCGCATCAGCGCCGTGCAGATGGATCTCGCGGACGCGGGGCAGCAGCGCGCGGCGCTCGACGCGGTGATCGCGCGTCACGGGCGCCTGGACATCCTGGTGAACAACGCCGCCAGCCAGCTGTGGAAGCCCTTCGTGGAAACCACCGCCAGTGAGATCAGCGATATCTTCGCCACCAACCTGGGCGGCACCACGCTGTTGATCCGCCAGGCGCTGCCCCACCTGCAGGCCAGCGCGGGCAATATCGTCAATATCTCTTCCACCGCTGCACGCTTTACCGGCACGCCCTCGGAGAACCTCGCCGTCTACGGCGCGTCGAAGGCGGGGCTGAACCAGCTCACCCGGGCACTGGCGCCGGAACTCGGCCCCCTCGGCGTGCGCATCAACGCGGTGGCTCCCGGGGTGACCGCGGGCGAGTACGCACTGCAGGAGATAGACAGGACGCCCGGCCTGCGCGACGCGCTGGTGAGTCGGACGCCGCTGGGTCGCATCGGGACGCCGGAGGACATCGCGCAAACCGTGCTCTTTCTCGCCAGTGAACAGGCTGCCTGGATTACCGGGCAGGTCATCGACGCCAGTGGCGGCTGGCAGATCGCTGCCGGATGAGGGCAGCAGGGCAGGGCAGGGCAAGGCCGTGCCGGGTGAATCAAGGGAGGGCAATTGAATGGCAAATGAAAAACCGGCGGTAATCGTTACCGGCGCCGCGCGGGGCATCGGCAGGGCCGCCGCGGAATTGCTGGCGGAGAAGGGCTGGCAGGTGCTCGCCGTGGACCGCGACGAGGAGGCGCTGGCCTGGGCCGGTGAGGCCGGCGGGATAGCAGCGTTTGGCGCGGACATCACCCGCGAGGAGGACAACCTGGCCATGGTCGCGGCGGCGGAGGCGCAGTTCGGCGGGGTGGATGCGGTCATCCTCAACGCGGCGATTCCCATGGCCGGCAACATCGAGAGCATCGACTGGGCGCATTTCGAGAAAGTGATACAGGTCAACCTGATGGGTACGGCGCTGGGGATTCGCGCCGCGCTGCCGGCCCTGCGCCGCCGCGGTGGCGGGGCGCTGCTGGTGACGGCTTCGGCCCACGGCCTTGCCGGGGAGGTCGACAACAGCGCCTATGTCGCCAGCAAGCACGCGGTGGTGGGGCTGGTGAAGAGCGTCGCCCGGGACGTCGGCTGGGAGGGCATCCGCATCAATGCGATCTGCCCGGGCCTGACCCGGCAGACCGGGATGACCGGTTTTCTCGAGTCCGCGGAGGTGCCGCCCGCGGCGCTGCAGCAACTGCTCCGCGGTATCCCCCTGCAACGCGCGGCGGAGCCCATGGAGATGGCCCGGGTGATGGAGTTCCTGGTCTCCCCGGCGGCGTCCTACATCACCGGTGTGGCGCTGCCCGTCGATGGCGGCGCGATCTCGGGTTCCGGCCTGCTGCCGCCGGCCAGTGGCGAGTGAGCCGGCAGGCCGGCAACGATATTGAAGGAGTAGCACGATGTCCGATTCGAAATCGGTAATGTCCCAGGAGAATTTCGCCGTGCGCAGCGACGCGTCGCGCGCGGCTGCGGATTTCAGCAGCGACGCCGGGGCGCTGGCCTACGCCAACCGCGAGCTGGACCGGCTGGTCGCCGCCATGCGTTACAAGCTGGAGAAGCATGTTACCGGCTGGCCCGGCGACGACCGGGAACTGGATACCCACGAGGCCCTGCGCCACCTGCTGCGCGATATCAGCTTCGGCCACGCCGCCTACATGGAGGCGGACTACGCCAACCCCAACCTGACCAAGATGAGCGGCACCAGCCGCATCCAGTTCCAGCTGCCCTCGCCGGACTGCGTCTATCACTCCGCGGTGCTGCACGGTGACTACCGCTACCGCCTGCGCGGCAATCGCGGTTCCGCCGCGGTATTCCAGCTCACTGTATACGCCGGCCATGCCTGCGACCTGGTGGGCTGGAAAACCCATTCGCTGCTCAACAACCTCGACCAGGCGCAGGCGCTCGCCCCCGGGCGCGAGATCGACATTGTCCTCTCCCGCGAGCGCCCGGCGGATATCGGCGCTGCCCTCTGGCTGGAGCTGCCGGAGGGGCCCTGCGAACTGCACACGCGGCAGTACTACGGCGACTGGGAGTCCGAGGCCCCCGCCGACCTCATCCTGAGCGTGGACGAGCAGCCCTTCCCGGCCAGGCTGCTCGACCGGGACAGCGCGGAAACCCGCCTCGATCGGCTGGTCAACCTGTTGCGCGTGCACACGGATTTCTACCGCGTCGGCGTGCAGGCGCACCTCGACGCGGACCCCGGGGAAATCGATGAACTGGTGATCCCCGGGGCTTTCGAGGGCACGCGCTACTTCCCCGGTCATTTCCGCTGCCGCGAGGACGAGGCGGTGATCATCGAGACCGATGATCCCGGCGCCTATTACTGGAACACGGCGCTGTTCCAGATGCAGTACGAGCCCGGCGACTGGTGGGCGCGGCTGTCCTCCCTCAACAACGGCCAGGTGCAGGTGGATGAGGACGGCAAGGTGCGCATCGTCTGCAGCTGGCGCGACCCCGGCGTACCCAACTGGCTGGACGCCTCCGGGCGGGTGCTGCACCTGGTCGCCTACCGCTTCTTCCGCCCGCAGCGCGTGCCGGCGAAGCCGAAAATCACCACCGTGCCCCTTGCCGAAGTGCGCCGGCACCTGCCGCCGGCGACGGCGAGCGTGACACCCGAACAGCGCCAGCGGCAGCTGGAGCAGCGCCTGCTCTCCGTGTATCGCCGCCGCTGCGGCGACTTCTAGGAAGATCCCATGCAAGACATCGCAACCCTGAAACAGGCCCTGCGCCTCGAACCCCTGCTGGAGGCGGCGCTGCGCGAGGCGCCGGCGCGGAGCTTCCGCGACGAGTCCTTCATCCCCAACCTGGAAAAAGTGCTGGAAATCCCCGGGCGCATCGCCATGTCCGCCCGCGGGCTGGCGGGCATGCACGCCAACAATATCCGCTTCCTGGCCAACCGCCTGCGCTACGAGGCGGACCTCGAACGACACCCGGAGATACTCGACGAGGACGTCTCCGACCCCATCGTGGTACTGGGTTTGCCGCGCAGCGGCACCACCAAGCTGCAGCGCTTCCTCTCTGCGGACCCGAACCTGCAGTCCACGCCGGCCTATGCCATGTTCAACCCGGCGCCCTTTCCCGGGGAGCTACGCGGCGACCCGACGCCGCGCATCGAGTGGACCCGGCAGATGATGACGGCGGTCACCAACACCGGGGAGAGCTACCAGGTCATGCACGAGTTCGACCCCTGGATGGCCGACGAATCGAGTTTCGTGCCGCTGGCCAACTTCGATTACGTGATGCAGTACATCACCGCCCCGGACCCGGAGTACCTGGCCTGGGCGCGCTCGGTGGACCGCCGCTCGCCGCTCGGCTGGCTGAAGAAGATGCTGCAGTACCTGCAGTGGCAGGATGGCGGCCGCCGCGGGCGGCCCTGGCTGCTGAAAAACCCGGGGCATACCGGCGAGGTGGCGGAGATGCTCGCGCTCTTCCCCAATGCCACCTTCGTCATCTCCCAGCGCGACCTCACCAACACCATGGGCTCGAGCATGCGCATGATGGGCGAGATCCTGCGCAACTCCTTCGACAGCTATGACGACGGGCAGATGGCCGATGAACTGGTAGCCTACTGGAGCTATGAACTCGGGCGCTACCAGCAACAGGTGGCGGCGCTGGGTGATCGCCTGCGCCTGGTCACAACCCCCTACAGCCGCTGCGTCGACGACGCCATGAGCGTGGCGCGGGAGGTCTATGCGCTGCACGGCCTGTCCTGGAGCCGGGAAGGGGAGGCCGCGATGGCGCGCTGGGAGGTGGAGAACCCGCGGCACAAACTCGGCTCCTACAGTTACAGCCTGGCCGATTACGGCTGGGACCAGGCGCGTATCGAGCAGGCCTTCGGGCAGATCGCCATCGACTGGCGCGGTTTCTGAAGCGTCTCTAGTTGCAGAATTTGCGGAGCGAGAACATGTTTTTACAGGGCCATATGCAGAATGCCTACGTCACCCACGATCTCGAGCGGGCGATGGAGATCGTCGCCGGGCGCTTCGGCGTGGAGAAGTTCGACCGCTTCGACCCGGAGATGACGGTGAACACGCCGAGGGGCGAACAGCCCCTGGTGACCCGGGTCGCCTCCTTCTGGGCCGGGGGCCTGAACGTGGAGATCATCGAGCCGGTCAGCGGTTACATCGAGCACTACCTCAACATGCTGCCGCAGGATCGCGACGACGCGGTGCCGCGCTTTCACCACGTCTCGCTGCGCCGGGACGACGAGGCCGCCATGCGCCGGGAGATCGCCGAGCTCGGCCTGCCCCTGGCCTTCGAGGGGCCGCGCTCGATCAGGGAGGCCATCCCGAGCCTGGTGTTCGTGTATCTCGACGCCCGGCAGACCCTCGGCCACTACGTCGAGTACACCTGGAAGAGCCCCGAGGCCTGGGCCTATGTCGGCTGGCCGGAGGGCCGGCCGGTGTGGTGACGGCGCGCCCTGTCGACGTCGGCGCAGAGCTGTTCCGCCCCGTCGATGATGCGGGTTGAGTGGCGCTGCAGTATCGAGGGCTCGATAAAATAGAGCTGCTGCTCCCGCACTGCGGTAATCGACGGCCAGCGTTTCCATTCGTCCAGCCACTCGGGGCGCTCCTCGCCCATGCCGCTGGCGATGATCACCTCGGGGTCGAGGGCGATCACTGATTCCACGTTGGTCACCGGGTGCGTGGCCGGCGCGTCGGCGAACACATTGTTGCCGCCACAGAGCGTAATGACATCGCTGATCAGGGTATTGCCACTGATGCTCAGCAGCGGCTGGTCCCACACCTGGTAAAAGACTTTCACCGGCGCCTTGTCGCTGTAGCTCGCGTGCAGCGCGTCCAGGCGCCGCTCGAAATCCTGCGCCCGTTGTTCCGCCTGCGCCTCGCGCCCGGTGAGCCGGCCGAAATCGCGCAGGGTCTTCGGAATCTGCGGCAGGGTGGTGGGATAGGTCACGAACACGGTCAGGCCGAGGGCGCGCAGGCGCTCCACCACCGCCGGGCCGTTGCCCTCCAGCCAGGCGATCACCAGGTCCGGCTGTTTTTCCACCACGCTTTCCAGGTTCACCCGGTCGTAGGATCCGACCACCGGAATCGCCATCGCCGCCGCGGGGAAGTCACTGTAGGACACCGTGCCGACGATGAACTCGCCCGCGCCGACGGCGTAGAGGGATTCGGTCACGTGCGGCGCGAGGCTGACGATGCGGCGGGCCGGTTTTTCCAGGGCCACGGGCGTGTCGCTGTCGTCGACGATCTCTACAGCCGGCTCTGCAAAACACACCGCGGGCAGCAGCCACAGGCAGCAAAGGAGGCGCGAAAGCGAGTTGGACATGGGGGGATATCCCTGCGGGTGTCGGAGTCTGCGCCGGGCCGGATCGCCGGCGCGGCAGGCTGGCGATTCTACGCGCCGTGCTCGCGGGCCGTCAAAGCTGGCGCCCGCAGCCACGTGAGTGGCGTGCTGCGCCATGGGCTGTCCCACGCAGCCTCCCTAGTATTGAAAGCCGGAATGCAAGGCAACGCAGAATTCACAGGGAGCTCCGATCATGATGGCAAGACTGCAAGGTGAGTGGCTGTACAACAAGGTGTCCAGCAATGCGGTAAACGGCTTGCTCGAGGAAGGGCTGGTCTGCGAGAGCCGCGCGGAGGAACTCAAGGACCTGCTCGGCGACCGCGATCGCATGGCGGCGAGCCTGGCCAGTGTCGAGGCCGGCAGGGTGGAAAATGTCGCGATGGCACTGGCCTGCGACTGCGCACTGCTCTACCAGTCCGCGGCCAACGATCCCCGCGGGCGCGAGCACTTTCTCAAGATTGCCGCCCGCGCCATGATGCTGGAGGAACTGCCGGAACCCTTCATCCGGGTCAGTATGTCGGCCCTGATGGACAAGTCACGGCGCCTCTCCTGGGAGTCTGCCGCGGCAGCCAAAGCTTGCTAGAATGCCGCTGACATCACCCCTGACTCCTGGTGTTTATGCGCTTCCCACCGCTGTTACTGAAGTTCTTCCGGCAATTCCTTCCTGAATTTTCCCTCCCGCGCGGCGCCGCCCTGGCGCTGGCGCTGCTCTCACTCCAGGCCTGTGCTGCCGAGCCGGCCGCCGTGCCCTTCGAAATCAGCGTCAAGGCGGATTTCGACGAGCCCTGGGCGATGGCCTTCCTGCCCGAGGGCGGCCTCCTGGTCAGCGAGAAGTCGGGCGCCCTGAAGCTGCTCGATCCCTCCGGGAGCATCGTCGATATCGCCGGCGTCCCGGCGGTCGCCCATGGCGGCCAGGGTGGCCTCGGGGATGTAGTCTTGCACCCCGGCTTCGCCCATAACCGCCTGGTCTACCTCAGCTACGCGGAGGAGGGCGATGGCGGCCGTGGCGCGGTCGTGGCGCGGGGAAAACTGGTGCTGGACGGCGCGGCGAGCCGGCTTGAGGGCATCAGGGTCATCTGGCGCCAGCAGCCGAAAGTCAGCGGCAGCGGCCACTACGGCCACCGCATCGCCTTCGGCCCCGAGGGCTACCTGTGGATCAGCTCCGGCGACCGGCAGAAGTTCGACCCGGCGCAGGACATGACCGGCAACCTGGGCAAGATCATCCGGCTCCGGGATGACGGCAGCCTGCCGGATGACAACCCTTTCCGCGACGCCGGCGAGATTGCCGGGCAGGTATGGTCCCTCGGCCACCGCAATCCCCTCGGCATCGCCTTCGACGCCGGCGGGCAGCTCTGGGAAGTGGAGATGGGGCCCTCCGGTGGCGACGAACTCAACCGCATAGTGCGGGGAGAGAACTACGGCTACCCGGTCGTGTCCGAGGGGCGCCACTACTCCGGCATCGATATCCCCGATCACCACACGCGTCCGGAACTGAGCGCGCCCGCAATCGCCTGGAACCCGGTCATCTCCCCCTCCAGCCTGATGTTCTACAGCGGCAGCGAGTTTCCCCAATGGCAGGGCAGTGCCTTCATCGGCGGCCTGTCTTCGCAATCCCTGGTACGCGTGAGCTTTGACGGGCGCAAGGCCCGCGAGGTGGAGCGCTTCCCGATGGGAGCGCGTATTCGCGCTGTGGCGCAGGGTCCGGATGGCGCCCTGTGGCTGCTCGAAGATGGCAGCAAGGGCTCCCAGGGACGGCTGCTGCGCCTGAGCCGGCCACGCTAGGACCTGTTGGGGTCAGCCCTCGTAACGCAACTCGACGCGGGTGGCCTCGCCGTTGGGGCCCATCGGCGAGTCGTATTCGACGACGCTGCACACCGGGTTGGCGTGGCTGGCGAAGAGTTTCAGCTCGTCTTCCATCACCGCGGGCAGGCGGTCGGGGTTGCTGATGATTTTCTGCGAATTCTCGAAGTCCTCGCGGCTGTTCCACCAGATCTCCATGATGCAGTCGTAGCCCGGGTCGTGTACCTCACCGGTCACCGGGTTCTTTTCCGGCTGCAGGTAGCGGCGCACGTAGCGCACCGCGTTGGGAATTGAAGGCGCGCGGCCCATGCGCTTGGATAGCTGGGAGTGCTGGTTCTCGTAGTAGTCGAGGAACTCCTCGGCGGTCATGTCCGGGCGCTTTTTGAAGAAGCAGATCTGCTTGAACATTTGTTATTGTCCTTTGTGCGGGGTCGAACGCTGTTCGTCACTTTACTAGGCGAACCAGGCACCGCCAACCCTGACCGCCACTACATCGCTCTCGGCGCAGACTTCATCGCCGGAATAGAGCTGGCAGGCCAGGGTGATCTTTTTCTCCTTCGCTTCGAGGACCTGCGCGCGAAGCGAGACGCCCGCCGCGATCTCCACCGGCCGCCGGTAGCTGACATCCAGTTTGCCGGTGACGAACCAGATCAGCTCTCCCTCGCCGATTTCCCGCCCCTCCATCCGGTAGGCCTTGGCGATGGCCGTGCCGATGGCGTGGCAGTCGATCACCGTGGCGATAATACCGCCGTTCAGGTAGCGCTCGGGGCCCGCGCTGTGATGGGCCGAGGGGGCGAAGTCACAGACCGACTCATCCTCGCCGGCCCAGTAACTCTTGATCTGCAGGCCGTGGGTATTGCCGGGGCCGCAGCCGAAGCAGTGGTTGTTGGGAATCAGGTCCTGGAAGGCCGGTGCATTGCTCATGGAGGGCTCCTGTGGTCGATTTCAGCAAGTTGCAGTGTAGCCACTAATTACCCGCGTGGCTCGGCGGCCTCTTGCGTGGTGTTGATCGCGCGGATCGGGAAGGGGATGACAATGCCTTCGTCGGCATAGCGGCGGTGCAGGGCCTTGATGAAGGCAGACTTTACCCAGAAGCGCTTGTAGTACTCCTCGGCGCGCAGCATCACGGTGAAATTGATGCTCGAGCTGTCGAAGGTGTGGTAGACCACGAACGTCTCGTAGTCGCTCACGCCCCACTCGTGCTCGCGCAGGACCTGCCGCGCGACTTCCAGGGTTACTCTCTCCACATGCTCCAGGTCGGAGCTGTAGTGCACACCGACGTCCACCGGTACCGACAGTTCCGGCGTCGGGTAGAAGTAGTTGATGAGCTTGGATTCGGACAGCACGCTGTTGGGCATGATGATGGTGTTGTTCGGCAGCATGCGAATCCAGGTGGAGCGCCAGCCGATTTTCTCGACGAAGCCCTGCTCGCCGGATTCCAGCTCGATGAAGTCGCCGACGCGTATCGGCTTGTCCACCACCAGCTGTACGCCGGAGAAGAAATTGCCCAGGGTCGGCTGCAGGGCCAGGGCGACTGCCAGCGAGGTGATGCCGAGGGAGGCGATGATCGGCGTGATGGAGATGCCGAGCGTGCCCAGGATCATCAGCAGGCCCAGGCCCATCACCAGGCCGCGGGTAATGCCGACCAGGATGCTGCGGCTGCTGCGCAGGCTGTCGTTGCTCTCGGCCTGCAGGCGCAGCATGCCGACGACAAAGCGGTCGACGAACAGCAGCACCGCGACAATCAGCAGCAACTTGGCGAGCAGGGCGGAGTGCCCGTTGAGCGCGCTCTCGCGGATGCCGAAGTGGCGCAGGGCGTAGTCCAGCAGCCAGAGGTTGAGCACCAGTATGGCGATGGTCAATGGCAGGTTGAGGGCGGCGAGGAACAGGGAATCGCAGCGGAAGGAGGAGCGCTCGGTAACGCGGGTCAACTGCACCAGCATGACACGCTTGAGCGCCAGCATGATGCAGATGGACACGATGGCGCCCGCCGCCAGTAACAGCCAGAGCGGGACAGTTAAGGCGCCGAGGGAGATTTCTGCCATCTTGGGCTCCGTTGTAGCTCGCACTGCACTGGATTAATGCAATATCTGTTCCGCGCGCTGGAGCAGGGCGCGATCGCGATACTGGCGCCATGCTGTCTGTGCCACTGCAGCCCGGATGAGGGCCCGGCCTGCACCCTGTTAGACCTGACCGGCGATTGCGCTGCAGATTCCCGCGGCCTGTCTTTGGCTCGACCCGCTTATGGGCCATGCCATGCACGAAGAACTGTGGGCCGAAATGGCTGCGCGTATTGCCGGCATGGCCAATTAGTTCAGCCGGGAAGAACAACTCTTCCTGCACGCCGGAATTCCTCCGGCAATTCTGACTTCTGCTTGGGACAAGAGAAACCCCGCTAATCTTTTGACTAGCCCGCCCGGATTGAATTAGAAATGAAAGACGCGATTTATCGATCCGACGCGGCGTCTTATCGAAATCTGAAAGCGTAATTTCCACACCATTTTTTAAGAAAAACCCCAGTCACTACTCGCCACAATAATATAAAGGAGGAGTATCGATGACGTACGATCACCGGTCATCAGGCAACAAATTCAAAATCCGTCCGCTCCATTTCTGTTGCCTGTCAGCAATGGCTCTCACCGGCATGCTGCCGTCCACGAGCTTCGCCCAGGACACGGGATTGGTGCTGGAAGAGGTTATCGTCACTGCCCAGCGGCGCGAGGAGGCCCTGCAGGACGTGCCGATCTCGATGACGGTATTCGACCAGAGCCAGCTCGATGCGCGGCAGATAAACGATGTCTCCGACCTCGCGCAATACGTCCCGGGGCTCAGCGTGGACACCACCTTCGGCCGCAATCTCGGTTCCTTCACCATCCGCGGTTTCGCCCGGGAGGCGCGCACCACCGCGGCGGTGGCCGTGTATTTCGCCGACGCGGTGGCCCCGCGTGGCAACACCTCACAGTATTCCGGTGACGGCGCCGGCCCTGGCAGCTTCTTCGATCTGCAGAACGTACAGGTGCTGCGCGGCCCGCAGGGTACGCTGTTCGGTCGCAACACAACCGGTGGTGCGGTATTACTGGTGCCGCAACGGCCGACCGACGAGTTTGGCGGCTACGCCATGGGCGGCATCGGCAATTACGACATGTACCGCGCCCAGGGCGTGCTCAACCTGCCGGTTGCCGACAGCCTGCGCCTGCGCTTTGGCGTCGACCACCAGGTGCGCGATGGTGTCATCGAAAACCTGGGCGAGCGGGGGCCGGACTATTTCGACGACGTCAACTACACCTCCTTCCGCGCCAGCATGGTCTGGGACATTGCCGACAACATCGAAAACTACACAATTTTCACCGACCAGAGCTCCGATACCGAAGGCGACCTGCCCATCATGTACGACGGTACAACGGCCAGCGCCACACTGGATTTCCTCCTGGCCGGCGCGGTTGTCGCCCAGGGTGAGCGCTTCCAGCAGGCCGGCAAATGGTATGCCGGCGAAAACGGGTCCGGTGACCCGGGTTCCGAGTTCGACCAGTGGCGCGTCATCAACACCACCCGCTGGGACGTGACAGACAGTTTCACCGTGAAGAACATCGCTTCCTATTCGAGCCTGGAAACCGCGTTGACCCAGGCTATTTTCGGTTCCTCCTGGGTGCTCCCGGGTTCCCTCGGGGCGCCGGCCGCAGGCAAGATCGCGGCATCTGCCACGTCCTACTCCCCGCGCAATGGATTGACCACCGACCACGTGGCCTGGTCGGAGGAGCTGCAGTTTCTCGGTGAGACAGGAAACCTGACCTGGCAGGCGGGCCTGTACTACGAGGAGACATCCAACGATGGCCTGATGGGTTCACTCAGCGCGTCCAACGTGGACTGTGGCCTGGACCCCCGCGATCTGCAGTGCTTCGACGCCCTGTTCGCGGCGTCCGGGCTCGCCCCCGGGTCGCTCAGTGTTACCCCCGCGTATGTCGAGTACGAGAACTTCGGCGCCTACGCCCAGGGAAGCTACAGCTTTACCGATCAGTTCGCCCTGACACTGGGTGTTCGCTACACGGACGACAAGGTGAACAGCTACGCCCAGCCGTACTCCTACACCCTGTTTCCTGTCGATGATTACGGTGATCCGCAGATCGCCCGTTGCCAGGAGGGCACCAGCCCCAACCAGATTCCGGCGGGCGTCACCGATTACCGGGAAATCATCAATTCCAACTACTGTGTGGAAAAAAACACCAACAGCTCTGACGCGCCGACCTGGCTGGTCAACCTCGACTACCACCTCACTGACGACATCCTGCTCTACGGCAAGTACGTGCGCGGCTATCGCCAGGCCAGCCTGAACCCGAGCGCGCCCACAGGGTTCGAAGCCTTCGATGCTGAAAAGGTCGACATGTTCGAGATCGGCGCAAAGACCGAGTTCGGCGGCCCGGTGCCCGGGCGCTTCAACATTGCGATTTTCGACAACGACTTTACCGACCAGCAGATCAACGTCGGCTACGTCGCAAACCCGACGGCCGGTGTGCCCTCGACCTCCGGCATCATCAACGCCGGGGCATCGACAATCCGCGGTGCCGAGGTGGAGGCGACCCTGCTGCCCCACGAACTGTTCCGTATCGACATCTCCTACGGTTATCTCGATACCAACCTCGACCAGCTGGATACGGTGGAGAACCCGGACCCCGCCCTCTACCTGCTGGTGCTGCCGCAGGCGGAGCAGGGCGGCCCGCTGCCGCGTGCCCCGGAACACAAGTATTCGATTACGGGTTCCTACTCGCTGCCGCTATCCGCCGACCTTGGCGCATTCAATATCGCTGCCACCTACTCCTACACCGACGAGATCAGTGTCGGCCCGGGGCGCCCGATCATCGACGACTATGACATCGTCAATGTCAACGCGAACTGGAATTCGGTCCTCGGCTCGCCGCTCGACCTGGCGCTGTTCGTCACCAACGCGACCGATGAGGAGTACGTGATCAACGAGGGTTCCCAGTCGCTCGGGGCGAATCGCCGCGTCGGCCTGCCGCGGATGTACGGGATGACCCTGCGCTACAACTTCGGCGGCTTTGCCGACTAGCGAACACTGCTACACTCCTGACTGGCGCTGCGCCCACTCCTCAGGAGTGGGCGTGTTTTTTACCGACAATCAGAATAAGCATCGCGTATGGAAACCAGTCTCGCCAACAAGGTGGTTATCGTGACAGGTGCGGGTCGCGGCATTGGCCGCGCGGTCGCCCTGGCGGCTGCCGGGGCCGGCGCCCGGGTCGTGGTCTCGGACAACGGCGCGAGTATCGAGGGTGCGGGCCCCGACCCGGACGTAGCTAACGGCGTGGTTGCCGACATCCGCCAGGCCGGGGGTGAGGCCATCGCAGCACTCGAGTCCGTCACCGACCGGGCCGGGGCCCGGCGTATCGTGGAAGCGGCGCTGGATGCCTGGGGGGCGGTGCACGGGCTGGTCTGCTGCGCGGCCATTACCCGCCACAAGCCGTTCATGGAGCTGACGGAGGAGGATTTCGAGGACGTCCTCGACGTGCACCTGAAAGGCCACTTCCTCATGTACCAGGAGACGCTGCGGGCGATGATCGCGAGCGGCGAGGGGGGCTCTCTCGTCGGGATCAGTTCCGGTTACCTGCTCGGAGACCCCAACCGGGCGGCCTACCGCTCGGCGAAAGCGGGGATCGTCGCACTGACCAAGAGCGTCGCCCATGTGGCTGCCGAGCACGGGGTTCGGGCCAACCTTGTCGCCCCCATCGCCAACACCCGGCTGACGCGGGCGGCGCAATTGCAATTCGATTCCGATCCCGAGGATATATCCCCCATGGTGGTTTACCTGCTGTCGGATCTCGCGGCGGGCATCAACGGTGAGATTTTCAGTGTGCTCGGCAATACGATCAGCAGTTGGGAAGACCCCGTTGAACGCCGTACCGCGCGCCATCACTCGCGCTGGGACCAGCCGGCGATCGACGCAGTCCTGCCCTGGTTGCGCAGCGGCACGCAGCCACTGCCCCCCGTGCCGCCGCTGCCCAAGGAAAGAGGAGACGAGAACTAGTGCAGGACAGCGACGCAGCTGAGCAACGGGTCGCCATCCGGCGCATCATCCACAGCATTCACGCCACCGGCGACATCGCCGCGTGCCGGGCGAAATACCTGGATATTTTCGGCGCAGTGATATTTGCCGAGAGCTACTTCGCCGCCGAGGACAGGGATATGGCGCTGCTCTACGCGGCGGACTACATGATGGAGCCCATGGCTCCCCGGGACGCCTCCCGTACTGACAAACCCTTCGCCCGCTACCTGCAGAAAAATGGTGAGGGCTTCCACTCCTTCGAGATCAAGGTCGATGACGGCCCTGCTGCCGCGGCCCGGTTCAAGCAGGCCGGCTGCAAGCTGGCCAGCGAGTACGGCCAGTTCTTCTTCGTGCGCGAGGAGTCCACGGGTGGCGTGCTGCTCGAAGTATGCGAACTCAAAATGCCCAACGACCCCTTTGACCGGGGCAACTGGAATCCCGGCTGCCTGCTGGGCCACCCGAGTGGCCTGCTGAAGCTGGATCATATCGCCTGCGTGACGGCACAACTGGATTCGGCCCTGCACTTCTTCACCGAGCTGTGTGATGGCGAGGTCCTCTCCGATGAAAGGACCTCACTACCGCAAGCGGCCCGGCGGGTAGCGCTGCAACTCGGTGACAAGCAGGTTGCATTCAGCCAGCCGGACGACCCCGGCAGAGGCCCTCTCGCCGAAGCTCTCAAGCCTGCCCGCCCAGGCATCTACGCCCACGTCTGGCAGGTGGAGGACCTCGCCCGAGCGGAGGCTTTCTTCCAGTCCGGCGGCTTGCGTACGACGCGGGACGATTGTATTTCCGGGGGGCTGGCTATTGAACCGGCAGACTTCTTCGGTGCACGCCACGAATTCATAGCTGCGTGAATCCCGCCAGGGCACGCCGCGACTAGCTGGCGATGGCCGCAAGCGTCGTCAGCGAGAGGTAGCCTACGGTGAGTACCGTCCAGAACGCCGCATAGAACCGGTGAAAGGTCCGGTTCGACAGGAATATCCCCGCCACCCCAAGGCATAGCTGGGTAGCTGCCAGGGCGATATAGTGTTCCGGCAGCGCCCGGACACCGCCCTCGGCCTTCAATACCGTCTCGGGTATATCGAGGCACCAGGCGAAGACGAACACGCTGAAGAACCACACCCGCGTCTCCTCGAAATGCACCTTGAAGTCGAAGTCCTTCGGCATATCCCACGGAAACAGCAGCGATGCGGCAAGAAATAGCGTTATGGCGTACAGGAGCAAAAGCAGGAATTCGAAGAAGGACCATACCGTCAGCTTTGTCCACCAGAACATCCCCCACCAGATGATGACGATGTAGATGAGGATATTGATCGCCCAGAGCGTGTGTACCCAGTTCAGGCCCAGGGTCTTGCGATAGTGGATTGTCTTGCTCAGGCCAACCAGGATGTGGGTGACACCCAGGCCCATGATGACGGACAGAAATACGCTGAGGTATTCAAACAGGGTCATCGCTTGCTCCGCGCTCAGGGGTTTGAGTTGCCAGTCCGTCGACGAAGGCAACGAAATCAGTGGCGTAGCTTCCCTTCCATGTCGCCCAGAATTTCTCGAAACAGGGGTAGGATACCAGCCACTCGATGCCCTTCAGGGCGACCTCCCACTCCGCCACGTAGGTGGGATCTTCCTTGCGCAGGTAGAAACTCGCCTCGTAGCTGGCGAGCACCGATGAATATATGGCTTCGAAGTAGTGGTAGTCCATCGGGCTGAGGTCTTCCGGTGCCTCGAGACCTGCCCAGAAAATCCGGTTGATTTCAGGGGACTGGGAGAGAAACGCACTCAACTGCATCCTGCGCTCCACCCTTGTCGTGGCAGCGGCAAATCGCGCCATCTTGTTGCCCTGGCGTATCTGCAGGGCGAGATAGGCGAGGGTGACAACCGTGGCGGTGGCGCCGAGGACTTCTGCACCTGCGCCTACCGCGTCCCAGTTTATGTCCATGTCACCGCCCTCGCTCCAAATTCAGGGGGCTAGCTGCTAAACAGGCCTGGGCCCCCCGGGGAAACGCACGCAATTTGTCCGTGTTCTTGTACAGTGGTGTGTTGGCGTCCTGGCAATGAATCCAGTATAGATCCGCTGATTCTGTCCAGCGAAATGTAAATAAGGGGTCAGAGCCCTTTTTGAGCAGCTTTGATGTCTTGCCGAAAACCCTTGGGTCTGGTGGTGTCCCAGGTTGCTTATTTTGGTCCACCGCAAATCTGCGGTTGTGAGTCCATATGCTGGCTCTAGTGTTGGCAGCGACGGATACCAGAACGGACGATTTCGAGCTTTGGCGGCGGTGGGCGCTTTATGGTCTAGAGGGTGGTACCGGAGGCCGGACTCGAACCGGCACGCTTTTAAGGGCGGGGGATTTTGAATCCCCTGTGTCTACCAATTTCACCACTCCGGCACAGAGGGGCGGGGCAGGGGGCTGCCCGTTGAAGCGCGCGATTATAGCAACCGGCATGGGGACTGCAATCATTTCCTCGGCCTCAAGGCTCCCCGGTCGTGGCCCGGCTGGCATGAGTTCGCGCAGGCCGGATAGCCGCGGTCCGCGGCCTTCGTGCCGTGGCTTAACTCCGACGCCATTTAGCGGTAGACTGCGCCCCGCGCGGCCGGGCCCTCCGGTCGTGGATCTGAGTACCTGAACCTGTAAACCGCACCCGAGGGTGGCGGAAGGAGAAAAGACCATGTCATTGAAACTGGTAAAGAAAAGCGGCGAGTACAGCATCTACAAGCGCGGCGATGAGCGCTATGCGGTCAAAGACGCCAAGAAGAAGGCTGTCAACGGCGAAGAGAAGGTGAAAATCCTGCTGGCCGAAGGCCTGATCGAGATCAAACTGCCGGCTCCGGTGGTCGAAGAAGCCCCTGCAGAAGAAGCTGCTGCCGAGGAAGCCTCCGCCGAGGAAGCGCCCGCGGAAGAAGCTGCCAGCGAAGAGTAAGCCGGCGGCTGACCCGAGCAAAGCCGGCCATGTGCCGGCTTTTTTATCCATGAAACGCAGCGACTTTCATTTCGAACTGCCCCAGGACCTGATCGCCCAGCACCCGCTGGCAGAGCGTAGCGCCAGCCGGCTGCTCTGCCTCGACGGCCGCGACGGCACGCTCGCCCACCGCCAGTTCACCGACCTGCCAGGCTTGCTCAACGCCGGGGACCTGCTGGTGTTCAACGATACCCGGGTCATCCCTGCGCGCCTGTGGGGGCGCAAGGAAACCGGGGGGCGGCTGGAGATCCTGGTCGAGCGGGTGACCGGCAGCCACACCGCGCTGGCCCACATCCGCTCGAGCAAATCGCCGAAGGCGGGCAGCCGGATCCTGCTCTGCGCCGACGAGGGCGCCGAGCCCGGCGCGTTCTCCCTTGCAGTAACCGGTCGCGAGGACGCCCTGTTCGCGCTCTCCAGCGCCGGCGGTCCCGCGCTCACCGACATCATGCAGGCCATCGGCCACATGCCCCTGCCGCCCTATATCGAGCGGGAGGATGAGCTGGAGGATCGCGAGCGCTACCAGACGGTCTACGCCCGCAAGGAGGGCGCCGTTGCCGCGCCCACCGCCGGCCTGCATTTTACCGAGGCGCTGCTGGCGGAAGTCGAGCGTATCGGGGTGCGCCGCGAGACCGTCACCCTGCATGTGGGCGCCGGTACCTTCCAGCCGGTCCGGGTGGACGATATCGCCGATCACGTGATGCACTCGGAGTACGTCGAGGTCAGTGAATCGGTCTGCCAGGCGGTGCGCGAGACCCGCGAGCGTGGCGGGCGTGTAATCGCGGTGGGTACGACTGCCGTGCGCTCCCTCGAATCCGCCAGTGCCGGAGGGGAAATCCGGCCCTTCACCGGCGATACGCAGATATTCATCTACCCGGGCTACGCCTTCCGCTCGGTCGATGCCATGGTCACCAACTTCCACCTGCCGGAATCGACCCTGCTCATGCTGGTCAGCGCCTTCGCCGGGCGCGAGGCTATAATGGCCGCCTACGCAGCGGCGGTGGAGCAGCGCTACCGCTTTTTCAGTTACGGAGATGCCATGTTTATCAGCCAGCGCAGGCCCGCCCCGTGAGCCGTGAATGCCATATGCGCTTCGAACAGCTGGGCGCGGACGGCAACGCCCGCCGCGGCCGCCTGCACTTTCCCCGCGGCACGGTGGAGACGCCGGCCTTCATGCCCGTCGGCACCTACGGCACGGTGAAGGGCATGCTGCCGCGGGATATCCGTGGCATTGGCGCGGAAATCATTCTCGGCAACACCTTCCACCTCTGGCTGCGGCCGGGCACCGAGATCCTCGAGCTGCACGGCGATCTGCACGACTTCATGGCCTGGGACGGTCCCATCCTCACCGACTCCGGCGGCTTCCAGGTGTTCAGCCTGGGCAAGATGCGCAAGATCAGCGAGGAGGGGGTGCGCTTCCAGTCCCCGGTGGACGGCTCCAAGGTCTTCCTCGACCCGGAAACCTCCATGGCCATCCAGCGCTCCCTCGGCTCCGACATCGTCATGATCTTCGACGAGTGCACACCCTTTCCGGCAACCGAGACCGAGGCGCGGGACTCGATGCAGCTCTCCCTGCGCTGGGCGGCGCGCAGCAAGGCCGCCCACGGCGACAGCCCGGCGGCCCTGTTCGGCATCGTACAGGGCGGCATGTACCCGCAGCTGCGGGCGGAGTCTCTGCAGGGCCTGAGCGATATCGGCTTCGACGGCTACGCGATCGGCGGCCTCTCGGTGGGCGAGCCCAAGGAGGAGATGCTCAAGGTGCTGGAGGTGATGCAGCCGATCATGCCGGCGGACAAACCCCGCTACCTGATGGGGGTGGGTACGCCGTCCGACCTGCTGGAGGGCGCCCGTCGCGGCGTCGACATGTTCGACTGTGTGATGCCCACCCGCAATGCCCGCAACGGCCACCTGTTTACCTCCCGGGGGGTAATCAAGCTGCGCAACAGCCGGCACAAGCGCAGCACCGCGCCGCTGGATGAAAACTGCAGCTGCTACACCTGCAGCAACTTCAGCCGCGCATACCTGCACCACCTGGACAAGTGCAACGAGATTCTCGGCTCCCAGCTCAACACCATCCACAACCTGCACTATTATCAACAGCACATGGCTGATATTCGTAGCGCTATCGAGCAGGGTCGTCTCGACGCCTTTGCCGGCGAGTTCTACGAAAAGCAGAAGGGCGATGTATAAACTCGGTTTCTATGTACCGGAGTCACACCTCGCAGCAGTCAAGGAAGCCTGTTTCGACGCCGGCGCAGGGCGTATCGGTGACTACGAGCACTGTTGCTGGCAGACGGTCGGCGAGGGGCAGTTCCGTCCCATGTCGGGCGCCCAGCCCTACATCGGCAACCACGGTGCCCTGGAGCGGGTGCGCGAATACCGGGTCGAAATGGTTTGCGAGCGCGCTTACATTCACGCAGTGGTCGATGCGCTCCTCGCGGTTCATCCCTACGAGGAGCCGGCCTGGGATGTCGTCGAGCTGGTGACCGAGCTGCCGCGTTTCTGACAGTAATTTTCGGGGGCCCAACCAGTGGGCGATAGATGGTATTGAACAATCAAGTATTTGAAAAATTGACTCGCGATCTGCCCCTGGACGGCTTCGACTGGTACACCAGTGAGCGGCCCCAGGCGGCCGTTCTGGTCAGCCTTTCCGACGAAAGCCTGCCGCGGGTGATGCTCGGCCGCCGTACCCAGCGCATGCGCCACCACCCCGGTGAAATCGCATTTCCCGGCGGCAAACGCGAAAGTGCCGACGCCACACCCTGGGTGACCGCGCTGCGCGAAGCCGAGGAGGAAGTGGGTATGCCGATGGACACGCCGCGCCCGCTGGGCGAGCTGAGCCCGCTGGTCACCCGCACCGGTTTCGAGGTACATCCCTGTGTGGCGGTAACCCCCGCCGGTTTCACTCCAGTGGTAGACACCCGGGAGTTCGATTCGGTTTTCACCCAGCCGCTGGCGCGTTTTGCCGAGCACGGGCTGTTCCGGATCGAATCCATCGACGAGGACGGATGCGAGCGCAAAGTGCCGCACTACGACATCGACGGCGACAATATCTGGGGCGTGACCGCCGCGGTGCTGGCCTTGCTGGCCAATATTGCCTACGATGCCGGGCTCGAATTACATCGCGACTGGAGCGTGGCACCGTGAAATATTCCCTCGGCGACAAGCGGGTTCAACTGATCGGCGAAGGGCATTTCATCGCTCCCGGCGCCGCCGTGATCGGCGACGTCATCCTTCACGACCAGGTCAGCATCTGGTTCAGCACGGTGCTGCGCGGAGATGTCGACCAGATCGAGATCGGCCCCGGCAGCAATATCCAGGATGGCACCGTGGTCCACGCGGATCCCGGCTGCCCGGTGCGCGTCGGCCGCGACGTGACCGTCGGCCACAATGCCATGATCCACGGCTGCGAAATTGGTGACGGCAGCCTGATCGGCATCAACGCCGTGGTACTGAACGGGGCGAAGATCGGCAAGGGCTGCCTGATCGGCGCCAACGCGCTGATTACCGAGGGTACGCAAATTCCCGACGGCTCCATGGTGCTGGGCTCGCCGGGCAAGGTTGTGAAGCAACTGGACGAGGCCATGCGTGAGCAGCTGATGCTCGGCGCCGAGGGCTATCGCGAGAAGGCCCGCCGCTACCTGGCGGATTTCAGGGAGCAGCCCTGAGGCCACCGCGATGAACGAGCCGGTCCCCAAATCCCCCTGCATTTCGGTGTGCGTCCTTAATGACCAGGACGTCTGTACCGGCTGCTATCGCAGCGTTGACGAAATCACCGAGTGGATGATGGCGAGCCCGGAGAAAAAACGCGAGATCATCGCCCGGGCCCGCGAGCGGATGCTCGCCATGCAGAAAATCACCCTGAAGTAAAAGCTGGAGTCCCGCTCCTGTGATTTGCCGGCCAGGCCCGGTGGCTCTGCGCTGGCCGCTCCCCGAAAGTACGTTCTATAGTTAGTCACGCCAGCATCGAGTTGACGGGGACGGGCATGCGGATTCAGTTTGCACATTTGAAGTTTCTTCTTGTGGCGTCAGTCCTGCTGGCCCCGGTAGCCCTGCCGGCGCTTGTACATGCACAGCAGGCAACGCCGGCGAACAGAGGGGAGGGCGCACCTGCCTCAGCTGCAAGCGACCCCTGGTTGTGGCTGGAGGACGTTGGCGGCGAAAAGCCGATGAGCTGGGTGCGTGAGCAAAATGCACGTACCGATGCAACGCTGGCGCGTGGTGAGCAGTTCGGGGCTTTGCAGGCGGACATTCTCAGCATACTCGATTCCGACGCCAAGATTCCCTATGTCAGGAAATCCGGGCAGTACTACTACAACTTCTGGCGCGACGCGCAACACGAGCGCGGACTCTGGCGGCGCACCACTGTGGGGGAATACCGCAGGGCCGCCCCGGCCTGGGAAACAGTGCTGGACCTCGACGCGCTTTCCGCACAGGAGAGCGAAAACTGGGTCTGGAGGGGCGCCGAGTGCCTGCGGCCCGATTACCGCCGCTGCCTGGTAAACCTGTCCCGTGGTGGAGCCGATGCCACGGTAACCCGGGAGTTCGACCTGGTCGAAAAGCAGTGGGTGGAAGACGGTTTTTTCCGCCCCGAGGCCAAGGGTGAGCTGGTCTGGATCGATATCGACAACGTCTATGTGACCACCGATTTTGGCGCCGGATCAACAACCGACTCCGGCTACCCCCGCATGGTAAAACACTGGCAGCGAGGAACGCCGCTCAGCGCTGCCAAAACCGTCTTCGAGGGTCAGGCAGGCGATGTCTCCGTCGAGGCAATCAGTGATCTGACCCCGGGCTACGAGCGGTTCTTTTTCAGCCGCACCATCGAGTTTTGGAACGATGAGCTTTTTCTCGTCGGTAAAGCAGCTGAATTGATCCGCATCGACGCGCCCAATTCGGCTACCAAGACGGTGCATCGGGACTGGCTCATCCTGCAGTTGCGCGAGCCCTACCAGGTCGGCGACAGCGCCTGGCCTGCCGGTGCCTTGCTCGCGATCCGCTTCGATGCCTTCCTCGCCGGCAAACGCGACTTCGACGTGCTCTTCACGCCCAGCGACAGTGCGTCGCTGGAGAGCTACACCTGGACCCGGTCGCAACTGGTGCTGGGCATCCTCGAAGACGTGAAGAGCAGGATTGTCGTCCTGACACCGGGTGGGAAGGGCTGGGAGTCTTCCGCCCTGCCGGGAACGCTGGAAATTGGCTCGCTCTCCGCATGGGCGGTGGATGAGATCGACAGCGACGCTCTCTGGCTCAGCGCCACGGGCTACCTGACACCGAGCACCCTGGCGTTGGTGCAGCCGGGCGAGACGCCTGAAGTACTCAAGTCAACACCGGCATTTTTCGATGCCTCCACCCACGTGGTGGAGCAGCATTTTGCCCAGAGCGAGGATGGTACCCGTGTCCCGTACTTTATCGTGCGGCCCAAAGATCTCGCCTTCGACGGCAGCGCTCCGACCCTGCTTTACGGCTATGGCGGGTTCGAACTCGCCCTGACACCCGCGTACTCCGGCATCGTCGGCAAGAGCTGGCTGGAGCGCGGCGGGGTCTACGCGGTGGCAAACATCCGCGGCGGCGGCGAGTACGGCCCGCGCTGGCACCAGGCGGCACTCAAGGAGAACCGCCACAAATCCTACGAGGATTTCGCCGCCATTGCCCGGGACCTGGTCGCACGCAAGATTACCTCTCCCGCGCACCTCGGTGGCCAGGGTGGCAGTAACGGCGGCCTCTTGATCGGCAACATGCTCGTGCGATATCCGGAGTTGTTTGGCGCCCTGCTGATCGAAGTCCCGCTGCTGGACATGCAGCGCTACAGCCAGTTGCTGGCTGGTGCGTCCTGGATGGTCGAGTACGGGAATCCGCAGACTGCTGACTGGGAGTACATAAGGACCTTCTCGCCCTACCAGCTCTTTGATGCGAACGCCGAATATCCGCCGACAATGATCTGGACGACCACGCGTGACGATCGTGTGCACCCCGGCCACGCGCGCAAGATGGCGGCGAAAATGCTCGCCGCGGACAAGGATGTACTCTATTTCGAGAATGTCGAGGGCGGGCACGGCGCGGGCGGCACCAACAGGCAAAAGGCCCACGTGCTTGCCCTGGCCTACAGCTTCCTCTGGAGGGAGCTGGGCGCCAGACCGCGGCAGGAGTAGGAGAGGGCGGCCCTTACCCGCCGCTAGCGGCCGGGCAGGCGCGAACGGCCTGCACCACGTTGCTTTGCAGTTCGAGAATCTCGAGATGGTAACCGGCGATTGAGAGCCCGGCGTTGCCGTCGGGGAAGCTTTCCAGGGTTTCCAGCATCAGGCCGCTGAGGGTTTTCGGCCCGTCGGTCGGTAGGTGCCACTTCAGCGCCTTGTTGATCTCGCGGATGTTGGCGCTGCCGGCGATGATGAAGCTGCCGTCGCGCTGCGGGAAGATGCTGTCCTGCTGGTCCTGCAGGTTGGAGGTGAACTCGCCGACGATTTCCTCGAGGATATCCTCCAGCGCCACCAGCCCCATCACCACGCCGTATTCATCGACCACGACGCCGAGGCGGTGCTTGTTCTTCTGGAAGTTCATCAGCTGGGTGTGCAGAGGGGTACTCTCGGGGACGAAATACGGCGCCTCCATTTCCCGCTCCAGGGCCACCCGGTCGAAACCGCCACCGTCGATCACCCGGGTCAGGTTGCGGGTGTGCAACACGCCTACGATATCGTTGATGTCTTCCCGCCACACCGGCAGCCGGGTGTGGGAACTGCCCTGTATCCTGCGCAGGATGGCATCGTCGTCCTCTTCCAGGTCGATGCCGTAGACCTCGTTCCTCGGCACCATGATGTCATCGACGGTGACGTATTCGAGATTGAGAATATTCAGCAGCATGCCGCGGTGGCGGGCCGGGATCAGGTGGCCGGCGTCAGTGACGATAGTGCGCAGTTCCTCGGATGACACGCTTTCGTCCATCTGTTTTTCCGGGTCGACGCCGAGCATGCGCAGCAGGCCGTTGGTGACCCAGTTGACCATGATGACCAGCGGGTAGAGCAGCTTCATCAGCGGCAGCAGCACCAGGGTGGCCGGGAAGGCGACATTCTCCGGGTGCAGCGCGGCGATGGTCTTCGGCGTAATCTCGGCAAAGATCAGGATGACCAGGGTCAGCGCCAGGGTCGAGACCACGATGCCCGCGTCGCCCCACAGGCGGATGGCGATAATGGTGGCGATCGACGAGGCGAGGATGTTGACCAGGTTGTTGCCGATCAGGATCAGGCCGATCAGCCGGTCCGGCCGGTCGAGCAGCTTGCCCGCGCGATTGGCGCCGCGATGGTGGTGTTTCTGCAGGTGGCGCAGCCGGTAGCGGTTCAGCGACATCATGCTCGTCTCCGAACTGGAGAAGAAAGCGGAGAAGAGAATGAGTGCTGCCAGAACGCTGAAAAGGAGGCCTAAAGGGGCTTCGTCCAAGGCGGGAGACAACCTTTACTATGGGCGAGGGCGTATCTTGAAGAAAAACCCGGTCCCGGGCAAGTCTTTAGCCGCGCTGCAGTACCAGTTCGAGCACCAGCTTGGAGCCGAAGTAGGCGAGCATCAGTGCGGCAAATCCGGCAATGGTGAAGCGCACCGCGGTCTGGCTGCGCCAGCCGAGCTGGGCGTGGCCCCACAGCAGCACTGAAAAAAGTACCCAGGCCAGGATGGTTAGGGTGGTTTTATGCACCAGGTGCTGGGCGAACAGGTCGTCAACGAAGAGAAAGCCGGAGACGATGGAAATGGTCAGCAGGATCACGCCCAGCCAGATCAGTTCGAAGAGCATTTTTTCCATCAGCTGCAGCGGCGGCAGGATCTGCACGATGCCCCTGGTGTGGCGGTGGTGGAGCTGGTAGTCCTGGGTCGCCACCAGAGCCGCCTGCGCGGTGGCGAGCGTCAGCATCGCGTAGGCAAAAATGGAGGTGCCGATATGCAGCAGCATCCCCGGCGGCTGGTGGCGGGAGAGCACCTCGGTGTCCGGGGCGTAGGCGGACACAAGCACCGACAGCGCCGACAGCGGGAACAGGATCACCAGCAGGTTCTGCAGCGGCCGGCGCAGCATGAGCCCCACACAGGTCAGGTTGATGGCGAGGAAAATCAGGGCGGAAATCGTGTAGAACCCCAGGTGCAGGCCGCTGGCGCCCGCCACGCTGCTGATGGCGACCACCGCGTGAGTGGCCAGCGCCGCAGCGCCGAGAAGTATCACGCCACGACCCAGGGGGCGCTGCCGCTGGGTGATGTTGAACAGGTGCAGTCCGGTGGCGGCGAGGTAGAGCAGCGCGGCAATCGGCGCAAAGATGGCGATGGACATTGGCTTGGGGTTGGTCCGGCGGGTGGCGTATACTTCGCCACTTTGTACAGAACTGCCCCGGCGGAATCAATAGCCGCCCCTGCGAGAGTGTTTTCATGTTCCAGAGTCTGAGCGACCGTCTTTCCAACAGCCTGCGCAATATCACCGGCAAGTCCAGGCTGACCGAAGACAATATCCAGGACACCCTGCGCGAGGTGCGCATGGCGCTGCTGGAGGCGGATGTCGCCCTGCCGGTGGTCAAGGAGTTTGTCGAGTCGGTCAAGCAGCGCGCCCTCGGCCAGGAGGTAATGAAGAGCCTCAGCCCCGGCCAGGCCTTCCTGAAGATCGTGCAGGCCGAACTGCAGCGGGTGATGGGGGAGGCCAACGAGGCCCTCAACCTCAGCACCCAGCCGCCGGCGGTAATCCTGCTGGCGGGCCTGCAGGGCGCCGGTAAGACCACCTCCGCCGCCAAGCTGGCCCGGCTGCTGATCGAGCGCGACAAGAAAAAGGTCAGCGTGGTCTCCGCCGACGTCTACCGTCCGGCGGCGATCAAGCAGCTGGAAACCCTGGCGGGTGAAGTCGGCGCCGATTTCTTCCCCTCGGATACCTCGCAAAAGCCCGTGGACATTGCCCGGGCCGCCATCGACCACGCCAGGATCAAGTTCAGCGACGTGCTGATCGTCGACACCGCCGGCCGGCTGGCGGTGGACGAGGCGATGATGGCGGAGATCGCTGAGCTGCATAAGGCGGTAAACCCGATCGAGACCCTGTTCGTGGTCGATGCCATGACCGGCCAGGACGCCGCCAATACCGCCCGCGCCTTCGGTGAGGCCCTGCCGCTGACCGGGGTCATCCTGACCAAGGTCGACGCCGACGCCCGCGGCGGCGCCGCGCTGTCGGTGCGCTCGGTGACCGGCAAGCCGATCAAGTTCCTCGGCGTCGGTGAGAGAACAGCTGCCCTCGATCCCTTCCACCCGGATCGCCTGGCCTCGCGCATCCTCGGTATGGGCGACGTGCTGTCGCTGATCGAGGAGGCGGAGCAGAAGGTCGACCGGGCCAAGGCGGAGAAACTGGCGCGCAAGGTCAAGAAGGGCCAGCGCTTCGACCTCGAGGACTTCCGCGACCAGCTGCAGCAGATGAACAACATGGGCGGCATCACCGGCATGCTGGACAAGCTCCCGGGCATGGGCGGCATGGCCCAGATGGCCCAGCAGAGCGTCGACATGAAGCTGTTCGCCCGCATGGAGGCGATGATCAACTCCATGACCCCGGAGGAGCGGCGCAAACCGGAGCTGATCCAGGGCTCGCGCAAGCGCCGTATCACCCAGGGCTCCGGCACCCAGGTGCAGGACCTCAACCGCCTGCTCAAGCAGCACAAGCAGATGCAGAAAATGATGAAGAAAATGAAGGGCGGCGGCATGCAGAAGATGATGCGCGGCCTCGGCGGCATGATGGGGCAGGGTGGTATGGGTGGCCCCGGCGGCATGCCGCCCATGCGGTAATATCTAACCCCCCGTAATCCATGAAAAAATCCCGCTTTCGGGGTTTCCATCCGGGTGGGTTTTCCGTATGATACGCCACCTTTCCGGCCCGGGTGCCGGGCTTATGTCGTGGGCGGCCGCAGTCGAAGTGCGGAGCGCCCTGAAAAATCCAGGGAATGTAAAGCACATGGTAACAATTCGACTTGCACGTGGCGGTTCCAAGAAGCGCCCCTTTTATCACCTGACCGTGGCGGATCACCGCACCGCACGCAACGGCCGTTTCATCGAGCGCGTGGGTTTCTTCAACCCCGTCGCCCGCGGCCAGGAAGAGCGCCTGCGCGTTGACGCGGACCGCGTTGCCTACTGGCAGGGCCAGGGCGCGCAGCTGTCCGAGCGTGTTGCCAAGCTGGTCAAGGAAGCTTCCGCAGCCGCTGCCTAAGCGACCTGCGCGACCGGTCTTCGATGGGTGGGTCCGGATCCAGCGCGCTGACAGCCGGTAAGATCACCGGCGTGTACGGCATCAAGGGCTGGGTAAAAATACACTCCTACACTTCGCCGGAAGAGAATCTGTTCGACTTCGGTGAGTGGACGCTGCGGGGCAGGGGCAACAGGAACCAGGCGTTGCCCGTCCACTTCGATGAGTGGAAGCGCCACGGCAAGGGCATGGTTGCCCACATACGCGGGGTGGACGATCGCGATCTGGCGGAGTCCTACCGCGGGCTGGAAATCCTGGTCGGCGCGGAAAAGCTGCCGGACCTCGAAGAAGGCGATTATTACTGGCACCAGCTCGAGGGCCTCGAAGTCTGGGCCAGGGAGCCGGGGAGCAGCGCGGAACGCGTGCTGCTGGGGCGGGTGGACTACCTGCTCGAGACCGGCAGCAACGACGTGCTGGTAGTGAAGGCCAGCGAGGGCAGTATCGATGACAGGGAGCGCCTTGTTCCCTATCTGCCCGGCGCTACCGTGGCTTCGGTGGATATCGACCGCAGCCGCATGGAAGTCGACTGGTACATCGACGATTGAATTGCAGTAGCTCGCCCGGCGAGCGAACGAGGGAAGCACAGGTTTACAGATGCATTTCGCAATTGTCAGCCTGTTCCCGGAAATGTTCGCCGCAGTCAGCGAGCACGGCGTGACCGGCAGGGCGGTGAGCCAGGGGCTGGTGGCCATCAGCCACAGCAACCCGCGGGACTACGCCACTGACCGGCATCGCACGGTGGACGACCGGCCCTACGGCGGCGGCCCCGGCATGCTGATGAAGATCGACACCCTGCGTCGGGCGATCGACGACGCAAGGAGCGCTGCGGGAGAGGGCGCGAAAGTGGTCTACCTCTCGCCGCAGGGCAAACGGCTGGATCATGCCATGGCAGCCAGCCTTGCCGAAGAGCCCGGCCTGGTGCTGGTCGCGGGGCGCTACGAAGGCGTCGACGAGCGACTGATCGAGGCCGAGGTGGACGAGGAGCTGTCCATCGGCGATTACGTACTGAGCGGCGGGGAACTCGCCGCGATGGTGGTCATCGACACGGTGACGCGCCAGTTGCCCGGGGTGCTGGGTCACGAGGCGTCCGCGCAGGAAGATTCCTTCGCCGACGGCCTGCTGGACTGCCCGCACTACACCCGGCCCGAGGTCTACGAGGGCAGGGCGGTACCGGAAGTATTACTCAGCGGCAACCACGAGTGGATTCGCCGCTGGCGCCTCAAGCAGGCACTGGGCAGAACCTACGAACGGCGCCCGGATCTGCTCGAGGGCAGGGCCATGACGGCCGAGGAAGACGAGTTGTTGGCGGAGTACCTCCGCGAACGTGGATTAACAGACACTGAATAGCCAGCTGTGAAGCTGCATTGAATTTCAACAGGAGCGCACCATGAGCACCAACAAGATCATTTCCCAGCTTGACGCTGAACAGATGCAAAAAGAGCTGGCCGAGTTCAGCCCCGGTGACACCGTGGTTGTGCAGGTCAAGGTAAAGGAAGGCGAGCGCGAGCGTCTGCAGGCTTTCGAAGGTGTGGTAATCGGCAAGCGTAACCGCGGCCTGAACTCCGCCTTCACCGTGCGCAAGATCTCCCACGGCGTGGGCGTAGAGCGTACTTTCCAGACCTTCAGCCCGTTGGTCGAGAGCATCTCCGTCAAGCGTCGCGGCGACGTGCGCCAGGCCAAGCTGTACTACCTGCGCGAACTGTCCGGCAAGGCAGCGCGGATCAAGGAAAAGCTCGGCTGATCCCGATCAGCAAGTTGTTCGAAAAGGCGGCCTGTGTGGCCGCTTTTTTATTGCCCGCAAGTTGGCGCATGAACTTACATAAATCCGTGCTACTGTAGCCCGCATGTCATCCGACCAGCCCGAAAACCCCGATATCGAACGCTTCATCGACGCCATGTGGATGGAAAAGGGGCTCAGCGATAACACCCTGGGCAGCTACCGGCGCGACCTGCGCCAGTTCGACCAGTGGCTGCTCAAATCGCGCCGCAACCCGCTGGCCCGCATTGGCCGCGACGACCTGCAGGAATATCTCGGCGTGCGCTTGCGGCAGGGCAGCTCGCCGCGCTCAACCGCGCGCTTCCTCTCCTGCCTGCGCGGCTTTTACAAGTACCTCCTGCGCGAGGGCAGGGTGCATGTGGACCCGACCCTGGACGTGGAAAGCCCGAAGCTCGGCCGCCCCCTGCCCAAGTCATTGTCCGAAGCCCAGGTCGACCGCTTGCTGGAGGAGCCCAGCCTGGACGACCCGGTCGAATTTCGCGACCGGGCGATGCTGGAGCTTCTCTATGCCTGCGGCCTGCGGGTGAGCGAACTGACCGGCCTGCAATTGAACCAGGTCAGTCTCAACCAGGGGGTGGTCAGGGTGTTTGGCAAAGGCAGCAAGGAGCGCCTGGTACCGATGGGGGAAGAAGCCCTGGCCTGGTTGCAGCGCTACCTGGCAGGGCCGCGGCGTGAACTGCTGCGCGGAAATCTCTCGGATGTGGTGTTTCCCAGCAAGCGCGGCCGGGAGATGACTCGCCAGACCTTCTGGCATCGTATTAAAATCTACGCCCGCCGGGCCGACATCACCCAGCCGTTGTCACCGCACACGCTGCGGCACGCTTTCGCGACGCACCTGCTCAACCACGGTGCGGACCTGAGGGTGGTGCAGATGCTGCTGGGGCACAGCGACCTGACGACCACGCAGATCTATACCCACGTGGCGCGGCAGCGTATGCAGGAACTCCACGCGCAACACCACCCGCGGGGTTGAGGAACTACCGCCCACAGAGGCGGTCATTAACATGGACAGCAGCCAGATGCGTACCACGCCGGTTGCGACAATAGAGGAATTTTTATGTTTAGCCACTTGTATCGCGTACTTGCTGCCGTTGCGCTCCTGGCATCGGCGACCGTGGTCGCAGCGGAGCAGGTGGACGCCAAAGTCGCCGAGAAGCTCACTGCATCGCTCAATAACCCCAAGCTCAACCTCAAGGTGGAATCGGTGGGGGGCAGCAAGATTCCCGGCCTCTACGCGGTGCAATTCGAGAACGGTCCGCGGGTTTACGCCACCGAGGACGGCAGGCATTTCATTGCCGGGGACCTGTATGAGGTCGGTGAGAGCGGCTTCGTGAATCTCTCCGAGCGTGAGCGGGACGGCGAGCGCAAGGCGATGCTGGATGAGGTGGATGTCGCCGACATGATCGTCTTCCCCGCCGAGGGCGAAACCCGCGGGTACATTTCCGTTTTCACCGATGTGACCTGCTTCTACTGCCAGAAATTGCACAAGGAAGTACCCGAACTCAACAAGCGGGGTATAGAAGTGCGCTACCTGGCCTTCCCCCGCGCGGGTCTTGGCACGGCCTCCTATGACCTGCTGGTTACCGCCTGGTGCTCGGAGGACCAGCAGAGCACACTGACCAGGCTGAAGAACAAGGAGTCCGTCCCTCCCGCCACCTGTGAGAACAACCCGGTGGAGCGGGACTACGACCTGGGGCAGCGCATGGGCGTGCGCGGCACCCCTGCGCTGGTCCTGTCTGACGGCCGCCTGATCCCCGGGTACCAGACCGTGGACCAGCTTCTGGCGAACCTCGGCCTGGACTGATTCCAGGCCCCATTCAGCCCGTCCTCATTGACATAAATACCTAGAAACCTTACTGTTTCCGACCTTTTAAATGCGCCCCGGAGGCTTCCGGGGCGAGCGGACAGAGAAACCCAAGTGGACGAGCAATTCCGGCGCATTTCGCGCCTCCCTCCCTATGTGTTCAACATTATCGGCGAGCTGAAACAGAAGGCGCGCGCCGCGGGGGAGGACATCATTGATTTTGGTATGGGCAACCCCGACCAGCCCACGCCGCAGCACATTGTCGACAAACTGGTGGAAACCGCCCAGCGCGGCGACACCCACCGCTACTCCCAGTCCAAGGGCATCCCGCGCCTGCGCAAGGCGATCTGCGACTGGTACCAGAAGCGCTACGACGTCACCCTCGACCCGGAAACGGAAGCGATCGTCACTCTCGGCTCGAAGGAGGGCCTGGCCCACCTCGCCCTGGCGACCACCGGGCCCGGCGACGCGGTCCTGGTGCCGAACCCCTCCTACCCGATCCATCCCTATGGCTTCGTGATTTCCGGCGCGGATATTCGCCACGTGCCGATGGGCGAGAACGAGAACGTCTTTTTCGAGGAACTGGAAAAGGCTATCCAGACCAGCTGGCCACGCCCCAAGATGCTGGTGCTCAACTTTCCCTCCAACCCCACGGCACACTGCGTGGAGCTGGATTTCTACGAAAAAGTCGTGGCGATCGCCCGCGAGCACAGTATCTGGGTCGTCCAGGACCTGGCCTACGCCGACCTCTGTTACGACGGCTACGTCGCCCCCTCAATCCTGCAGGTCGAGGGCGCGCGGGAAATTGCCGTCGAGTTCTTCAGCATGTCGAAGAGCTACAACATGCCGGGCTGGCGGGTCGGGTTCTGCTGCGGCAACAAGACCCTGGTCGGCGCCCTGGCGCGGATGAAGTCCTACCTCGACTACGGTATGTTCACCCCGATCCAGGTGGCCGCGATCAAGGCCCTGGAAGGCGACCAGAGCTGCGTCAGCGAAATCCGCGAGATGTACCAGTCGCGCCGGGACGTACTCTGCAGCGGGCTGAACGCCGCGGGCTGGCCGGTCACACCGCCCAAGGCGACGATGTTCGTGTGGGCAAAAATCCCCGAGTTTTACGCCGAGATGGGCTCCATCGAATTCAGCAAGAAGCTGCTCCAGGAAGCCAAGGTCGCAGTCTCCCCGGGTATCGGCTTCGGCGAGTACGGCGAGGGCTACGTGCGCTTCGGCCTGATCGAGAACGAGCACCGCACACGGCAGGCGATTCGCAGTATCCGCAAGATGATCAAGAACGACGGCTTCGCCTGAGGCGGGGCCCATCCATCGCTAAACAAGTAGACAGATATGAACGCGCAATCAGTAAAAGTGGGAATCTGTGGCCTCGGCACGGTAGGCAGTGGCACCTTCAACGTGTTGAGCCGCAACAGTGCGGAGATCGCCGCCCGGGCACGCTGCGCGGTTGAAGTCGTGCATGTCGGGGCGCGCCGCGATAACCCGGCCTGTGAACTGGGTAATACCCGGGTCAGCCGGGATATCTTCGCCGTTGCCAACGACCCCAAAGTGCAGGTCCTGGTCGAGCTGATTGGCGGCACTACCGTAGCCAGGGAGCTGGTGGAAACCGCGCTGCGCAACGGCAAGCACGTGGTCACCGCCAACAAGGCCCTGATTGCGGAGTTCGGCAACGAGTTGTTTGCACTGGCGGACGAATGCGGTGTGACCATCCGCTACGAGGCGGCGGTGGCCGGTGGTATCCCGATCATCAAGGCCCTGCGCGAAGGGCTGGCGGGCAACCGCATCGAGTGGTTGGCGGGCATCATCAATGGTACCGGCAACTTCATTCTCAGCGAGATGCGCGACAAGGGTCGCGATTTTGCCGACGTGCTGGCGGAGGCCCAGGCCCTGGGCTATGCCGAGGCGGACCCGACTTTCGACGTCGAGGGCATCGACGCCGCACACAAGCTGGTGATCCTCGCCTCCCTGGCGTTCGGCATGCCACTGCAGTTTTCCTCGGTGTTTACCGAGGGCATCACCAGGCTGACCACCCAGGACATGGAGTACGCGGAACAGCTCGGCTACCGCATCAAGCATCTCGGCATTGCCAAGCAGACCGGCGGCGGTGTCGAACTGCGCGTGCATCCCACGCTGATCCCGGAGAAGCGGCTGATCGCCAACGTGAACGGGGTCAAGAACGCGGTGCTGGTCGAGGGCGACGCGGTCGGCCCGACCATGTACTACGGCGCCGGCGCCGGGGCGGAACCCACCGCGTCCGCAGTCGTGGCGGATATCGTCGACCTGGCGCGGGCACTTTCCGGCGGTCAGGATTGCCGGGTACCCTCGCTGGGCTTCGACAATGACAACCTGCGCGATGTGCGCATCGTGCCGATGACCGAGGTGGTCACGCCCTGGTACCTGCGCATGGTGGCGCAGGACAAGCCCGGCGTGCTCTCGCGCATTGCGACGATTTTCAGCGACCAGGGCATCAGCATCGAAGCCCTGATCCAGAAGGCGCCGGCGGAGGGCGAGACCCTGGTCCCCCTGATCGTGCTGACCAACCGCGCTGCCCAGGGCAGCGTCGACCAGGCGGTCGCCGCCATCGAGGCGCTGGACAGTATCTCCGGCGACGTGACACGGATTCGGGTGGAGTCCCTGGACGGCTGAGTCCGGCGATCGCCCCCGACAGTTACCCAGACAGGTAAGACAGTGAAATACATCAGTACCCGCGGGCAGGCCCCCGCACTCAATTTCGAGGACGTGCTCCTCACCGGCCTCGCCTCCGACGGCGGTCTCTACGTGCCGGAAACCCTGCCCACCTTCAGCGCGGCGGAGATCGCGGCAATGGCGGGCATGGACTACCCCGCACTGGCGCAGAAAATCATCACGCCTTTCGTCGACGACTGCATTCCCGCTGCGGATCTCAAGGCCATCATCGACGACACCTATGCCGAGTTCCGCCACAGCGCGGTGGCGCCGCTGGTGCAGCTGGATCACAACCAGTGGGTGCTGGAGCTGTTCCACGGCCCGACGCTGGCCTTCAAGGACTTCGCCCTGCAGTTGCTCGGGCGCCTGCTCGACTACGTGCTCGAGCGCCGCCATCGCAAGGTGGTGATCATGGGGGCGACCTCCGGCGATACCGGCTCCGCCGCCATCGAGGGCTGCAAGCGCTGCAGCAATATCGACATCTTCATCCTGCACCCGCACCAGCGGGTATCGGAAGTGCAGCGCCGCCAGATGACCACGGTGGTCGGCGACAACATCCACAACATCGCGGTGGAAGGCAACTTCGACGACTGCCAGGCGATGGTCAAGGCGAGCTTTGCCAACCGGGCTTTCCTTCCCGAGGACCGCGGCCTGGTTGCGGTGAACTCGATCAACTGGGCGCGGATCATGGCCCAGATCGTCTACTACTTCTACGCCGCTGTGGCACTCGGCGCCCCGGCGCGCAAGGTGGCCTTCTCCGTGCCCACCGGCAACTTCGGCGATATCTTCGCCGGTTACCTGGCGCACAGGATGGGCCTGCCGGTGGAGCGCCTGGTGATCGCCACCAACCGCAACGACGTGCTGCACCGGGTGCTGACCACCAGCACCATGCGGCGCCAGTCGCTCGAGCACACGCTGTCACCGAGTATGGACATCACCGTCTCGTCGAATTTCGAGCGCCTGCTTTTCGATCTCTATGATCGCGATGGCGCTGCCATCGCCGACCTGATGGCGCGTTTCGACAAGGGCGAAATCAGCTTCAGCGACAGCGCCATGGCCAGGGCCAGGGAACTGTTCTCCAGCGCCTGCGTCGACGACGCGCAGACCTGTGCCCAGATTGCCGCGACCTGGGAGCAGTGCGAATACCTGCTCGACCCGCACAGCGCCATCGGCGTGCGCGCGGCGATGACTGCGGGCATCGATGAAGCCGTGCCGGTTGTCACCCTGGCTACCGCGCACCCGGCCAAGTTCCCCGACGCCGTGCGCAGCGCGGGGATCGACGAGGAAGTCGGGCTGCCCCTGCACCTGCGCGACCTCTTCGATCGGCCGGAGCGTTGCCAGGTGCTCGCCAATGAGCTCGCCACGGTGCAGGCCTTCATGGCGGACAATATCCGCGCCTGAGCGGCGGCCCCATGCCGAGGCTGATTCGCCGCCGCCCGTCACAGGCCGAGTCCGCCTCGCAGCTGTCCCGTAGCGGTGTCTCGTCGCTGCTCGCCGGGATTTACGCCAGCCGGGGTGTCAGCGCGGCGGATGAACTGGACCTCTCCCTCAAGCGCCTCCTGCCTCCGGGCTCGCTGACTGGTGCGGAGCAGGGCGCGGCCCTGCTCGCCGATGCGATTGCCGCCGGCCAGCACATTCTCATCGTCGGCGACTACGATGCCGACGGGGCAACCAGTACCGCACTGGCCATGACCGCACTGCGCGAACTCGGGGCAGGGCGGGTCAGTTACATCGTCCCCAACCGCTTCGAGTACGGTTACGGCCTGACCCCGGAGATCGTCGCGCTGGCACTGCGCGGGCAATTTCCCGACCTGCTGCTGACCGTGGACAACGGCATTTCCAGTATCGACGGCGTTGCCGCCGCCCGCGACGCCGGGATCGCCACGCTGATCACCGACCACCACCTCGCCGGGACCGAGCTGCCCCGGGCCGATGTCATCGTCAACCCGAACCAGCCCGGCTGCGGCTTTGCCAGCAAGGCCCTGGCGGGCGTCGGCGTGGTGTTCTACCTGATGCTTGCGCTGCGCGCAGAGTTGCGCCGCCGCGGCGCCTTCGCGGGGCGGGGGGAACCCAACCTCGCCGAACTCACCGACCTGGTCGCGCTCGGCACGGTGGCCGACGTGGTGCCGCTGGACCAGAACAACCGGATACTGGTGGAAGCCGGCCTGGCGCGTATCCGCGCCGGTCGGGCAATGCCGGGCATTGCCGCGCTGCTGGAAGTGGCCGGACGCAACTACCGCAGTGTGGTCGCCACCGATCTCGGTTTCACCGTGGGGCCGCGGGTCAACGCGGCGGGCCGGCTGGATGACATGTCGGTAGGCATAGAGTGCCTGCTGGCGCAGGACAGGGCTGCGGCTCGCACGCTGGCGTCCCGCTTACACCAGATCAACCTGGATCGGCGCAGTATCGAACAGGATATGCAGGCCCAGGCCCTGAAGCTGCTCGATGAATTCAAGCTGGCGGAGGAAGAACCGCCGCTGGCGGTAACACTCTACGAGGGCGGCTGGCACCAGGGCGTCATCGGCATTCTCGCCTCGCGTATCAAGGATCGCCTGCACCGGCCCACCATCGTGTTCGCCGATGGCGAGGATGGGGTCATCAAGGGGTCGGCCCGTTCGATTCCCGGCATCCATATTCGCGATGTGCTCGACGCGGTGGCTACCCGGCACCCGCAGCTGATCCAGAAGTTCGGCGGCCACGCGATGGCGGCCGGACTGTCACTGGCCCGGCAGGACTACCCGGCATTCGCCGCCGCCTTCCTCGACGAGGTCGAGCGACATGCGGCGGACGTGCAACTGCAGGCCATCCTGGAATCCGACGGCAGCCTGCCGGCGGAGGCCTTTACCCTCGAGGTCGCCAGTGAGCTGCGCTATGCCGGCCCCTGGGGCCAGCATTTCCCGGAACCCCTGTTCGATGGCGAGTTTGCCGTCGTCAGCCAGCGGATTGTCGGGGAGAAGCACCTCAAGCTCGTGCTTTCCCTGCCCGGTGACAGCCAGATCCTCGATGCCATTGCCTTCAACGTGGATGTCGGTCTGTGGCCGAGCGAGGAGGTCAACAGGGTGCGCCTGGCCTACCGCCTCGACGTCAACGAGTTTCGCGGCCGCCAGAGTGTCCAGCTGCTGGTCGAGGAACTGGAAGCGCTGCCCGGCTGATTTTTTACTCCGGCGCCGTTCAGGATTCGGGGTTGATCGCCAGCTTGTCCATCAACCGATAGAGCGTGGTACGCGAGACACCGAGTGCCCTCGCAGCCCGGGATATATTGTGATTGTTGAGCGCCAGGGCATGCTCGATACAGCGTCGGTCGCATTCCGCGCGGCTGAATTCCAGGGTTGATGCGGCGGAGGAGAGCGCACTGCCGGATTTGGCCAGGCCGAGGTCCTGCACCGAAATCAGCGTGCTGTCGGTCCTCACCAGCGCGCTGCGGACCCGGCTCATGAGTTCCCTTACATTGCCCGGCCAGGGGTGGGATTGCATGACCGCCAGCGCCTGCCAGTCGAAACCCTTGACCGGTTGCAGGTCGCTGTCGGCCCGGTAGCGATTGAGAAAGTAGTGGGCCAGCAGTTCGATGTCGCTGCCGCGACTGCGCAGCGCTGGAACCTCGATTTCCAGTTCGTTCAGGTAGTAATAGAGATCCTCGAGGAACTCGCCCTCGGCAACGGCCTCGGCGAGGTTCTCGTGGGTGGTGGCGAGCAGGCGGACGTCCCGTGAGGCACGGGTGCTGCCGCCGGCATCGTCGAAATCCACTTCCTCTTCCAGCGCCTGTAGCAGCCTGGTCTGTTGTTGCATCGGCAGGCCGCCAACCTCGTCGAGGAACAGCACCCCGCCACGGGCGGCCTCGATGTGGCCGGGTTGACTGCCGTTGGCGGCACCGGCGGAGCCCTTTTCCTGGCCGAAGGGTTCGCCTTTGCCCGGCGTGGACGACAGCGTGGCACAGCGCACCGTGACGAAGGGGCCCCCGGCGCGGCTGGAGAGGCTGTGTATGGCGTGTGCGGCCATCTCCTTGCCGCAGCCGCACTCACCCTGTAACAGCACCGATGCTTCCGAGCGGGCCACCTTGCGCAGCTGCTGGTAGAGGCGGCGCATCGGCGCACTGCGACCGAGCATGCCGTGGAAGGTTTCCGGCCTGCCGCGGAACTCCAGGCTGCGGTGACGGATACGCGACAAGCCGGCGCCGTGGCCGATAGTTTCCAATATGCGCCGGCTGTCGTAGGGCGGGGTGAAGAAGTCGTTACAGCAGGTGGCCACGAGGTTGCAGGCCTCGTCGCTCATGCGCTGCCGGTCGCTGAGCAGGGCCAGCCAGAGCACATCGGTCGCCGCGTTGATCGCGCCGTAACTGGATTGAATGTCGGCAACGGATGGGTCGCTGTCGAGGAAGAGCAGACCAACCGGAATGGTGAGATGGCTGGCGATACTGGCAACCTGTGCCGGAGAGTCGGCGCAGAAAATTTCCCACCCGTTGGCTCTCAGCAGCTCAGTCAGGTCGCTCTCAGCGGAGCCAGATGGCCAGAAGCAGAGGATCTTGTTCTCTGAGGTAGGGCGTGCGAAAGGCGGCGGGGGAGCCCCCGAGCACGGGGATTGATACGACCGGGTGCCAGCCATATTTATGCCCTCTGCCTGCCGGGACAGTCGGGCGAGCCTGGCGAATGACGCGTTGCCAGTGCCGGGTGCCCGGTAGGCAAAGACGATAGGTATTAATCAAAGTAGCAGAAATGTGCCAGTTAGCCACTTTCACCAGGTGCCGCCAGCTGCCCCGCGCAAACCTATTCCACGCTTTTTTCGGTAAAAGTTCGCGGATAACTGGCTGCAGCGAAATGTCCCAATGAATGTGCCGGAGGTTTTCCGCCCGCTTGCTGGAAAAGCGACGCGGACGGATTGGCAACAAACGAAGAACATTATGACGAACGGAGAATCGCTATGAACAAGTCCATGCTTACCGGAACCGTTTTCGGCGTTGCAGTTGCCACCGCGGCGGGCAGTATCGCCGGATACCGCATGGTGTCAGGTCCGGAACACGCCGATGTGGTGTTCGTGAAGCCGCTCACCGAGCAGGTCGCCACGCCGCGGGAACAGTGTGAAAACGTCGTGGTTACGCGGCAAAAACCGGTCAAGGACCAGTACCGGGTAGCCGGTACCATCATCGGTGCCGTCGGCGGCGCCCTGGCCGGCGATGCCCTGGGTGGCAAGGGGCACAACACCGGGGAGAAAGTCGCCGGGGCCGTGGTCGGCGGCTATGCCGGGAACCAGGTGCAGGCAAACATGCAGTCCGGGGATACCTACCAGGCCACCGAACGCCGCTGCGATACCGTACATGATCTCAGTGAGCGGACCGTGGCCTACGAGGTGACCTACGAATTCGAGGGTGAGCGCAGCGTGGTAGTGATGGATTACGACCCGGGTGACTCGATCCCGATCCGGGACGGCCAACTGGTGCTGGCGCGCAATACCGCCCCCGCACAATAACCACCTCAATCCAGCCAAAGGCGGTGCCCAAGCACCGCCTTTTTTATGTACAGGAGGTACGGTACACCGCGGGAGGCCATGGATGGCCGGAGCGGTGCATGTACAGGAGGTACGGTACACCGCAGGAGGCCATGGATGGCCGGAGCGGTGCAGGCCCCCTAATATCCGGCGATGAGTTTTTCGCTTTCCTCCCACAGCCGGGCGGCGGCGCCCTCGTCCCGCGCCGCTGCACTGGTGGGAATGCTCTCGCGCAGGTAGAAATACTCGCCGGGGTGCCCGGCCGGCTCCTCCGCCGAGGCCAGCCAGACCAGGGTGTCGGCGGCGACGGCCGGGGTTTCGCCCTCGAGGCTCGCCATGTACTGCTGCATTGCCGGTTCCGCATGGCTGGCGAAATTGCTGTGGACCACGCCGGGGTGCATCGCCAGCGCGGTAATGCCCTCAGCGCCATAGCGCCTGGCCAGTTCCCGGGTGAACAGGATATTGGCCAGTTTGGCCCGGCAATAGGCGGTGCCGGAGACAAAGTCGTTAATCGATTGCAGGTCGTCGAAGTCCAGGCCATCGGTGTGTTCGTGACCGGTGGAGGAGACGCTGACGATGCGGGTTGCGCCCGCCGGGGCAGAGCGGGCGGCGTTGCGCAGCAGGGGAAGCAGTTTCTGCGTCAGCAGGAAGTGGCCGAGATGGTTGCTGGCGAAGGTGTTTTCATTGCCCTCGGCGGTGATCTGCTTCTCCGCGGTGACCCCGCCCGCGTTGTTGAGCAGGGCATCGACACGGTCGGTCTGGCGGCTGATTGCGTCTGCCGCGCGCCGGGCTTCCGCCATCAGGGCGAGGTCTGCACAGAGCATGCTGACCTGCGACGGGTCCGCTGCCGCCGCGGCGATCTCCTCGCCGGCCGCGGCACAGCGCGCGGGGTTGCGGCCGATGCAGAACACGCGCCAGCCCCGCCCGGCGAGGGCCTTGGCCGCTTCCTTGCCGATACCGGAACTGGCGCCGGTAACGACGGCTACCCGCTGCTGCGGTTGGTTCATGCGCTGCCCCCCCACTGCAAGGGTACTAGCTCGGGCCCGATCACGCCGCCGGGCCGGTACTCGATTTTGGTCCCCGGCTTGAGCTCGAATTCCGGGATGCGCCGCAGCCATTCCTGCAGGGCGATCTTGACCTCCAGCCGCGCCAGGTGCGCGCCCATGCAACTGTGCGGCCCGCCGGCGAAGGCGAGGATGGGTTTGCGGCGGCGATTGAAATCAACCTCCTGGGGATTGGGGAATACTGCCGGGTCGTAATTGCAGGCGGGCAGTACCGAGGTGATGCGGTCGCCTTTTTTCATTTTCACGCCCTTGAACTCGTAGTCCACCTTGAGCATCCGGCCGGAGAAGGTGACCGACCAGACCCGCAGCAGTTCCTCCACCTGGGAGTCGATCTGGTCCGGGTTGGCGATGATCTCCTTCACCCGCTCCGGGTTGTTGGCCAGCCAGAGCCAGATCAGGTTGAGGGTGGCGAACACGGTATCCAGGCCGCCAATGAAGAGGAAGATGACAAAGCCGAAAATCTCCGGCGCGGTCATTGGCCTGCCGTCGACTTCGGCGTGGATGATCTGGCTGATGACCTTGTCGTCGGGGGCCACGGTTTTTTCCGCAATCACCTGTTTCAGGTAGGTGGTGATGTTGTGCATTGCCGCACCCATGGTCTGCGGGTTGTTGGAGTGCAGCAGGTCCATCGCCCACTCGACAAAGGTGTCGCGTTTTTCCTGGGGCAGGCCCATCAGGTCGAGGAATACCGATACCGGCAGCGGGCGACCGAAAGCCGTGGTGTACTCGCATTCCCCAGCGTCGATGAACTCGTCGATCAGGTCGTTGGCCAGGGCGCGAATATTCTCCTCGAGTTTTTTGACGCCCTTCGGCGAGAAGGTCGGGTCGAGAATGGCGCGGTATTTACGGTGGTCCGGCGGGTCGATCTCGATGGGGATGAAGTAGTAGTAATCCGCCGGGTCGCGGGGGAAGGGCGTCGCGCCCTCGTTGGAAAAGATCTCGTGGTGACGCAGCATGAACATCGCGTCCTCGTGGGTAATCAGGTTCCACTGGTTGCCGAAGTCGCTGACGCCGTAAAAAATCGGCGGCTGGTTCTGGTGCAGCGCCGCCATGTAGTCGTGGGGTCCGGCGAGAAAATCCGGCGCAAAGGGGATGCCGGAATCGCGCACCAGGGCCGGGTCGACGTGCTCGGGAATATTGTCCCTGCCGGCGATACGGGGAAATTGCGGCGGCGTGGGATGAGTCGGGTCAATGGCCATTTTCTGGTCTCTCGTAATATGACGGTGGATCGCCTTGTGCGGGGCGGGCGCCAACATCCTATGCGCAGGCCGCTCAGTTTTCCAGTTTTGCCCGCTCGCGGATCTCCGTCGGGGTCGCCGCGAACCAGTGGCGGCATTTGCGTGTCAACACGGCCTGTTCCGAGAAACCCAGCTGCTCCGAGATCCGGGAAAACCTGAGGTCGGTCTGCTGCAGGTAGTAGAGCAGCATGTCCTGCCGCACCTCGTCCTTGACGTGCTGGAACGAAGTGCCCTCGGCGCGCAGGCGGCGGTGCAGGGTGCGCAGGTTCATCCGCAGGTCACTGGCAACACGCTGGTTGTCGCAAAAGCCGGTGCCAAGCAAGCGCATGATCGCACCGCGTACCTCGGCGTGGGTAGGCGGACGACGCCGGGTGAAGCGTTTCTCGATCCGCGAGACCATCGACTCGTGGGCCTTGCGGTTGGGATGGGTAATGGGCTGGGCCAGGTCCTGCCGGGAGAACACGATGCCATCGGCGTTTTCACCAAAGCGGATTTCACAGCCGAAATGTCGCTGGTAGCAGCGCAGGTCCGCGACCGGGTGGTGACGAAAGTGGACCCGGCGGGCGCGGGCCTTGCCGCCAGTCAGTTCGAGAGCGCCGAGGTGGCCGAGCAGGAGCATCTGCTCCACGGCCTGCACGCGATTCGCGATGCTGTCGACCAGGATGTCATGGCCAACGAAGCACACGTTCTCATCCAGGGGGTGCATCCAGATGCGCGCCGCAAGGCTGTGGGCGTAGCTGTGGGTGATGATGAAGTGGAGGGCGTCGCCATAGCTCGCCGCGGTCTGCATCACCCTGCCAATCGGCGAGGTCTTGCGGGCGCGCGCCTGGTGCTGGGCCAGGCGCATACCGAAGTCAGGGCAGTCGAGTTCCCGCGAGGCCACCTCGAGCAGGGTCGCCAGTTGCGGGTAGGTGGGTTGGAAACGGCTGATGTTGTGCGCATCCAGGCCGCTGTCCAGGCGCTCGAGGAGAGCATTGGAATCGCCACCGAGTTCCCCCACCAGTTCAGGGAAGTGATCCAGCAGGCTGGTGTGCACCTGGTCGAACCCCGCCGGGGAGGCAACGGCTCGCCAGTTGGCGGGGCTTTTTTTATCCTGGGCGCTCGGCATGGCGTTACAGAATCACTTGTGTCCGAAATAGTCAAGCGGCTGGCGTGCCCGGACGGTAGGCTGGACACCATTCAGGCGTGCCCGGCGCAGGCTACACTGTTCTCAAGGTTTCAGCCTGTGCCCTATAAAAAGGAGAAAAGAGATGCACGTACTAGAGGGCAAAGTAGCCGTCGTCACAGGTGCCAGCCGGGGCATCGGCAAGGGCATCGCGCTGGCTCTGGCGGCCCAGGGTGCGACCGTCTACGTCACCGGGCGCAGCGTGACCCCGGATGCCCATGACCTGCCCGGCACGGTCGGCGAGACCGCCAGCCAGTGTGGTGCCCGCGGCGGCCGCGGTGTCGCCGTGGCGGTCGACCACGCCGACGACCGCCAGGTGGCGGCGCTGTTCGAGCAGGTCAGGCAGGATGAGGGGCGTCTCGACATCCTGGTCAACAACGCCTTTGCCCTGCCGGAAGACCTCACAGATCCCGGCGGTTTCTGGGAAAAGCCCCTGGGCAACCTGCAGATGTTCGAGGTCGGTGTGCGCTCGAATTACGTCGCGGCCTGGCACGCGGCGCAGAGCATGGTGCCACAGGGGAGCGGGCTGATCGTCGCCATCTCCGGTTACACCGGTGTCGCCTATACCTACGGCACCATCTTCGGCACCTGCAAGTCCGCGGTGGACCGCATGTCGCGGGACATGGCGGTGGAACTGGAACCTCACCATGTCTGTTCGCTGTCCCTCTGGCAGGGACTGACGCTCACTGAACGGGCCGAGCGCAACCTGGCCAGCATCCCCGGCCTCGAGGGCCGCGCCGCGACCCGCCCCCAGGACGCCTGCACGCCTGAATACCCGGGGCGGGTGATAGCGGCGCTGGCGGCAGACCCACAACTCATGCGCCACTCCGGTGGCACCTTCATCACCGCGGAACTGGCGCGGGAGTACGCCGTCACCGACATCGACGGCAAGCAGGTTCCCTCGCTGCGTGAATCCCGCGGTGCGCCCATCTGGCGACCGATTAAGGAGGTCCGCGATGCCCAATGACCCGCTGCAACGCCTACAGGAACTGCTCGACAAGCAGGATATCCACGAGTGCCTCACCCGCTTCAGTCGCGGTATGGATCGCTTCGACCGCGCCGAGTTCCTCTCGGCCTTCCACGCCGACGCGGTGATCGCCGCCGGCCCTTTCGTCGGCAACCCGGCGGAGTGCTACGACTGGGCGACGCCAATGCACGAAGCGGGGCAGGTGGCGACCCACCACAACCTGCTCAACATCACCATCGATCTCGACGGTGATACAGCCCACTCCGAGACTTACTACCTGTTCGTCGGCCGCAACCGGGACGAGAGCAACTGGCTCGCCGGCGGGCGCTATGTGGACAGGCTGGAACGCCGCGGGGGCGAGTGGAAAATCGCCGTGCGCACCAACGTGATCGAGTGGTCCGGCAAGGCGCCGACCATGGATATCCCCTTCGCCGACCTCGCCGACGCGGCCAGAAATGGCGTCGCGGCGCGCAGCCCGGAGGATATCTCCTACCGCCGCCCGCTGCAGAATCTGCGCGACAGGCATATCCCCGAATGAAAAAGCTCGCCGGCAAGGTCGCCGTGGTCACCGGCGCCAGCCGGGGAATCGGCAGGGGCATCGCCCTGGTGCTGGGAGAACAGGGCGCCACTGTCTATGTCACCGCGCGCACGGTATCCCCGGGCGGCGGCGACCTGCCCGGCTCGCTGGCGGAGACGGTTGCCGAGGTGCAGGCGCGCGGTGGCACGGCTATCCCGCTGGCGCTCGACCTCACCAGCGATGCACAGATTGCCGCGCTGTTCGCGCAAGTGCAGCGTGAGCAGGGCAGGCTGGATATCCTGGTCAACAACGCCATGGCGATCCCGGTGGAAATGACTGAGCGCCGGGGCTTCTGGGAAAAGCCCCTGTCCAACTGGGAGATCTTCGACACCGGTGTGCGCGCGGCCTATGTCGCCGCCTGGCACGCGGCGAAAATCATGGTGCCCCAGGGCAGCGGACTGATCGTCGCGCTATCCGGCTACGTCGGCGTCACCTATACCTACGACACGATCTTTGGCACCACCAAGACTGCCACCGACCGCATGGCCCGGGACATGGCCGTCGAACTGCAGCCCCACGGCGTCGCCTCGCTGTCGCTGTGGCAGGGCTTCACCTACACCGAGCGGGCGAGGAAGAACCTCGAGGAAGTACCGGGCATGGCGGCACAGCTGAACAGCGCCGCCGGCAGCTCGGTGGAGTTCCCCGGGCGGGTGATTGCCGCACTGGCAGCTGACCCGGACATCATGGCCCGCAGCGGCGGAACCTATATCAATGCAGAACTGGCGCGGGACTACGGCGTGGTCGACATCGACGGGCGCGAGATCCAGTCGCTGCGCGAGGAACGCGGCGCGCCGCTGTGGGGGCCGCTGCAGCCGGCGCTCGAGACCGGGGAGAATGCACAGTGACAGAAGACAGGTTTGATGGCCGGGTCGCGGTGATCACCGGGGCCGGGCGCGGTCTGGGGCTCGCCTATGCGCAGTTGCTGGCGGCCAAAGGTGCGAAGGTCGTGATCAATGACAACGGCTCCGCACTGACCGGCGACGGGGGCGACGGCAATCCCGCCGCGGCCGCTGCAGCAGCCATCCGCGAACGCGGGGGCGAAGCGGTGGCGAATACCGACAGCGTGGCGAGCGAGCGCGGTGGCAGGGCGATTATCGAGTCCGCCTTCGATCACTACGGTCGCCTCGACATCCTCATCCACAACGCCGGCAATGTGCGCTACGGCTCGCTGGAGGAAATCTCCCACGAGGATTTCCGCGCCGTGCTCGATGTGCACCTGATGGGCGCCTTCAACGTGGTGCGCCCGGCCTTCCCGCTCATGGCCGCGGCGAACTACGGCCGTGTGGTGCTGACCGGTTCCATCGGCGGCCTGTACGGCAATGCCCACTCGGTGAACTACGCGGTGTCCAAGGCCGGCACCATGGGGCTCAACAATGTCATCGCCATCGAGGGCGCGGAGAAGGGCATCAAGTCCAACGTCATCCTGCCCGGCGCGGTGACGCGAATGGCCGAGGGCCTGGATATTTCCCAGTACCCGCCCATGGGGCCGGAACTGGTTGCACCGGTAGTCGGCTGGCTGGCCCACGAGTCCTGCTGTATCAGCGGCGAAATGCTGGTCTCCATGGCCGGCCGGGTGGCGCGGGCCTTCGTCGCCGAGAGTCGCGGGGTCTTCCGGCCGCAGTGGAGCATTGCCGATGTCGGCGAGCACATCGAGCAGATACGCGACACTGGCGAGCAGTGGACCTTCCCCACCCTGACTGGTTTCTTCGACCACATGACCAGGAGTTTCGAGATGGCCCGCGGCTGAAGCGGGACGCAAACCGTGCGCAAAAAAATAAGGCGAACAGTACATGGGACTGCAACACAAGCTTGAAGAACTGATCGACATCCCCCGGCTGCAAGGCTGGCTCGACGACAACCTGCCGCAACTGGGCGACGCCCCGCTACGGGCGGAGCTGATCCACGGCGGCTATTCGAACGTGGTGATCAGCCTCGAGCGCGGCGGCGACAGCATGGTGATGCGCCGGCCGCCAAAGCTGCCGCCACCCGGCAGCGAGCGCACGGTGCTGCGCGAGGCACGGGTGCTCACGGCGCTCGCCGGCAGCGCCGTACCCCACCCGCATTGCTACGCAAGTTGCGACGATGACAGTATCGTCGGCGCTCCCTTTTACATCATGGAAAAGGTCGAGGGCTGGTCCGGCAAGGTGATCGACCAGAAAGTGGTGCACCCCGCACCCTTCGACAGGATGCCCTACGAGTACCTGATTCCCTACGCGGTGGTGGACGCGCTGATCGCCCTGGCCAACGTCGATTACCTGGCCGTGGGCCTGGAGGGCTTCGGCAAGCCCGACAACTACCTCGAGCGTCAGGTCGACCGCTGGGCCGGCCAGCTCGCTTCCTACAAGGAAAAATACGATTACCCGGGCCGCGAGCTGCCCGGCTACGAACTGGTGGAAGGCTGGCTGCGCGAGAACATTCCGCCGGCGGCAAAGCCGGGTATCATCCACAGCGACCTCGGCACGCCGAACATGCTGTTCGCCCATGAGCCGCCGGCACGGCTCAACGCGCTGATCGACTGGGAGCTATCCACCATCGGCGACCCGATGGTGGATATCGGCGGCTTTTTCAGCGGCCTGCGCGACGAGCGCATGCCGGACGTCGCGCCCAACTCCCTGCACGACACCAGTAACTGGCCGACCCGGCAGGAGTTGGCGCGCTATTACGCCGGGGGCACCGGGCGCGATATCAGCCACCTCGATTACTACCTGGTGCTGGCGCGTTTCAAGGCGGGCTGCATCATGGAGTACAAGGTGGCGCAGGCGGCGATTGGCAAGATCGACAGGCAGGTGGGCGAGTGGTTTGCCGGGATTGTGGCCGAGTGTTTTTCCTCGGCGGCGGAGCATGTTCGGCGGTGTTGTTGAGTAGCTGTGGCGGCTTTCTGATGGCGGACCTGAATGGTGTTTGCGTCCGCACGCGCGATGAAATACTTGCCGCAGAAACACGCCAAAAAGCGCACATCCATGTGCAGGCTCGAGCGGCGACGTCCTGTCGCCTAACGGTTTCTGCGGCAAGTATTTCATCGCACGTGCAGGCCGTGCCAATCCCGCCAACGGGTCACCGTCTCGCAGCAGGTGGGCCCGCACCCACGGGAGCATCCAGCCGCGGGTTGTCCGTGCGTCGAGTCAAAACGCTTTCGAGTAAGCGCGGACAACCCGCGGCTGGATGCGGCGGCCCAGCATGAAACCTAAATCCAGACAAATAACGAGAAGCAGAAGAGGCAAACCCCAATGATTGATTTCAGCGTCGAACCCGAGTTCCAGGCGAAGCTCGACTGGATGTACGACTTCGTGCGCGAGGAGTGCGAGCTGGTGGACCTGCTGTTCCCCAACGCGGCCGACATGTACGACGTGAAGAACAGCAAGGCGCGGCGCATCGTCAGGCCGCTGCAGGAGCAGGTGAGGGCGCAGGGGCTGTGGGCCTGTCACCTCGGCCCCGACCTCGGCGGCCCCGGCTTCGGCCAGGTGAAGCTGGCGCTGATGAACGAGATCATCGGCCGCTCCAGCTGGGCGCCGACCATCTTCGGCACCCAGGCGCCGGATACCGGCAACGCGGAAATCCTCGCCATGTTCGGTACCGCGGAGCAGAAGCGGAAATACCTCGACCCGCTGATGGCCGGGGACATCGTCTCCTGCTTCTCCATGACCGAACCCCAGGCCGGTGCGGACCCGCTGGAGTTCGAGTGCCGGGCCTGGCGGGAGGGCGACGAGTGGGTGATCGACGGCTACAAGTGGTTTTCCTCCAACGCCCGCTATGCCGAGTTCCTCATCGTCATGGCGGTGACCAACCCGGAAAACAAGCCCCACGAGCGCATGTCGATGTTCCTGGTCGACGCCAACACGCCTGGCATCGAGATCATCCGCAACAGCAAGATCATGTCGGATTCCGCAGACCCTTCGGTGGACGACGGCATCCACGCCTTCATGCGCTACAACCAGGTGCGGGTGCCGGCGGATGCCATGCTCGGCGAGCCGGGGGGCGCCTTCAAGGTCGCCCAGGCGCGCCTCGGTGGCGGACGTATCCACCACTGCATGCGCACGGTGGGCCTGCTGCAGCGGGCGCTGGACATGATGCTGGAGCGCGCGCTGTCGCGGCAGACCAAGGGCAAACAGCTGGCTGAGCACCAGTTCGTGCAGGGCATGATCGCCGACTCGGCGGTGGACCTCGAGCAGTTCCGCCTGCTGGTGCTGAAGACCGCGTGGATCATCGACACCCAGCCCCACGGCGCGGCGCGCACGCACATCGGCATGTGCAAGATCCAGCTCGGCAAGGTGTTCTACGAGGTGGCCAAGCGGGCGGTGCACCTGCACGGCTCCCTCGGTGTGTCGCTGGAAACACCGCTGGCAAAAATCTGGGCCGGGGCGCCCACCCTCGCGGTGGCGGACGGACCGACCGAGGTGCACCAGGTGCAGGTGGCGAAAGCGCTGCTGAAAAAGGCCAAACCCGTAGAGGGCCTGTTCCCCAGCGACCACATCCCGACCCGGCTGGAGCAGGCGAAGCAGAAATGGGCCCACCTGCTGGAGGACTGAACATGGATCCACTGCTCGATTTTCGCGGCAAGGTGGCGCTGGTTACCGGCGGTTCCCAGGGGCTCGGCCGGGAGATGGTGCTGGCCCTGGCCGCGCGCGGGGCGGATGTGGTGATCGCCAGCCGCAAGCTGGAGAATTGCGAGACGGTGGCGGAGGAGGCCCGTGCTCACGCTGTGCGGGCGCTGGCGGTCGCTACCCATGTCGGCCGTTGGGAGCAGTGCGACGCCCTGGTGGAGCGGGTCTACGCGGAGTTCGGTCGCATCGACATCCTGGTCAACAACGCCGGGATGTCGCCTTCCTGTCCCAGCCACGAGGTCAGCGAGAAGCTCTTCGACGCGGTGATGAACCTCAACTTCAAGGGGCCTTTCCGCCTTGCCAGCCAGGTCGCACAGCGCATGGCGGCGGGGCAGGGTGGGAGCATCATCAATATCAGTTCCACCGGTGCGCTGATGGCAGTGCCGGGTGTGGTGCCCTACGGCGCGGCCAAATCGGCGCTCAACCATATGACGGTGTCGCTGGCGAAGGAGTACGGGCCGTCGGTGCGGGTGAATACCGTCTCCCCCGGGCCCTTCCTGACTGCTGCCCACGAGGACTGGACGGAGGAGGTGACCGCGCAATTTGGCAATGCGGCAGGGCGGGCCGGCCAGCCCGCCGAAGTCGTCCTTGCGGTGTTGATGCTGGCCAGCGATGCATCGGCCTTTACCACCGGGGCGATACTGCGCGTCGATGGCGGGCAGCGCGGCTAGAAACTGCAAGTGAAGCAACTGTAAATTGACTTCGCGCCGGTTTCACTTAGGGTATTTCCCCAGCCAGAATAAGTAGCGCAACAAAGGGACACTCATGCATCCGTACCAGCACGCGGCCAACCATCCCGACCGGGCAGCTTTTGTCGTCGCCGATAGCGGCGAGGTGCTCACCTACCGGGAACTCGACGAGGGCTCCAACCAGTTGGCCCACCTGTTCCGCAGCCTTGGCCTCAAGCCGCAGGATCGCATTGCGCTGATGCTGAAAAACAGCCGGGATTTCCCGCTGATCTACTGGGCGGCGCAGCGCTCCGGCCTGCTGATGGCGCTGCTCTCCTCGCACCTCAAGCCGGACGAGGCGGAGTATATCATCGGCGACAGTGGCGCGACCGTGCTGATCACCACGGAAGCGGTGGGGGATACCCCGCGGCAACTGCTGGCTGACCGCGGGCATCGGCTCCCCGCCATCGAGCACATATTCAGCGTCGATGGCGCGGTGCTTCCCGGCGCACGCAGCCTGTGGGAAGCGGCTCAGGGGCTGCCGCGCACACCGGTAGCGGACGAGATATCCGGCTACCACTTCCTCTACTCCAGCGGCAGTACCGGCAGGCCCAAGGGCATCCTGCACAAGTTCCAGCCGGGCCCGATTACCCAGCTCTCGCCCTCGGACAGCGGCGTCGGCCTCTACGAGCGCTTCGACCCGCTGATTACCATGAACTGCGGTCCGGTCTACCACGGGGCCCCGCTGTCGACCATGCTGGTGACCCACCGGCTCGGCGGCACCTTCGTCACCCTGCGCAAGTTCGATGCCCTGGCCTGCCTGCGGGCGATCGAGACATACCGGGTCTGCGTCGCCCAGTTCGTGCCGACCATGTTCGTGCGCATGCTGGCTCTGCCCGTTGAACTGCGCGACAGCATCGACATCAGCTCGCTCAAGTTCGCCACCCACGCGGCGGCGCCCTGCCCGGTGGGTATCAAGCGGCAGATGCTCGACTGGTGGGGGCCGATCATCGACGAGTACTACGGCGCGACGGAGAACATCGGCGCTACCTATATTCGCGCCGAGGAGTGGCTGCGCAAGCCGGGCTCGGTGGGCAGAAGCATCCAGGGTGCCATGCATATCTGTGCCGAGGATGGTACGGAATTGCCCGTGGGCGAGGACGGCCTGCTCTACTTCGAGGTTGAGCCCGGCCGGGGTTCCGACTACCTCAACGATGCGGCGAAGACCGGCGCCACCCGCCACCCGCAGCACCCGGACTGGGCCAGCGTCGGCGACATTGGCCACCTCGACGAGGAGGGCTACCTGTTCCTCACCGACCGCAAGGATTTCACCATTATTTCCGGCGGCGTGAACATCTACCCGCAGATGATCGAGGACTGCATCATCCTGCACCCGAAGGTCATCGACGTGGCGGTGATCGGCGTGCCCAACCCCGAGTACGGCGAAGAAGTCAAAGCCATCGTCCAGCCGGTGGACTGGGCCGACGCCGGCGCCGACCTGCAGCGCGAGATCGACCAGTGGTGCCGCGAGCGTATCTCCGCGGTGACCTGCCCGCGCAGTTACCAGTTCGTCGAGGAGTTGCCGCGCCTGCCCTCGGGCAAGCTCGCCAAGAAGGAACTGCGCAAACTCTACGGCTCGGACCAGCCCTGGCAGTCCTGAGCCCGACCACCCCGAATAACGATTCAGGACGCAAAAGCTTTTGAAACAGAATCTCTACAGCATTCCAGAACTTCAGCGCGGGGAGCGGACATGCCGCGCGCGGTGATCGGCGATGAACTCGGCCCCGTGAGCGGCTACCGCCTGCGCGACCACGACCCGGGCCCGCCCGGGGAGGGTGAAGTACGCGTGGAGGTGCACGCGGCAGGCGTCAGTTTTGTCGATGTGCTCAACGCCACGGGCAAGTACCAGCACAAGGCGCCGGTTCCCTTTATTCCCGGCAGTGAGTGCGCCGGCGTGGTCGTGGCGCTGGGACCGGGTGTCGCCGGCTTCAGCATTGGCCAGCGCGTGCTGGGCAGCCGCTGGGGCGGGGTGTTTGCCGATTACTGCAACATACCGGCCGGCAGCCTGCACCCGCTGCCCGCGGGCATGTCCTTCGTCGAGGGCAGCGTCTTCCTGGTCAGCTACCTGACCGCCTGGCACGGCCTGCACACCCGCGGCGCGCTGCAGGCGAAGGAAACCCTGCTGGTGCTCGGCGCCGGTGGGGCGACGGGCTACGCCGCGGTGCAACTGGGCAGGGCGCTGGGCGCCCGGGTGATCGGCAGCGCCAGCACCCCCGGGCGCCGCGAGCTCGCCCTGCAGGCGGGGGCGGACGCCGTTGTCGACTCCGCGGATCCGCACTGGCGGGAAGCGGTCATCAGCGCCTGCGCCGACCGTCCACTGGATGTGGTTTTCGACCCGGTGGGCGGCGAGCTCAGCGAAGCGGCCTTCCGCCGCCTCGGCGTGGGCGGGCGCCACCTGGTGGTCGGCTTCCCCGGCGGCATCCCGGCACTGCCGACCAACCTGCCGCTGCTGCGCAGCGCCAGCCTGGTGGGCGTCAACCTGCAGCAGTACGGCCGCGCCCATCCCGGGGCCGCGGCGGAAGAGCTGGCGGCGCTGTTCGCCCTCGCCGGGCGGGGCGAGCTGCGGCCGGCGATCGACAGCTGCCTGCCGCTGGAGGAGTTCGAACAGGCGATGTCGCGGGTGGCCGCGGGCGACAGCGCCGGGAGAGTCGTACTGCAATTGCGTGACTGAATACCTGTCGCGCGGCAGCCCCGTGTGTGCCGACCGGTTACAGAGACATTGGCAAAGCTGCGATAATCCGCAGCCCCGTAAACGAGAGTAGCAGCATGAAAAAACTCAAACCCATTTTCGCCCTCTGCCTGGCCCTGGCCCAGGGGGCGGTGCAGGCAGCCGAAGCGCCCTCGCTGAATATTGCCCTGACCAACGATGACGGCTGGCCGACCTACGGCATCAACGCCCTGTACAACGCCCTGACCGCGGCGGGGCACACGGTGACGCTGGCCGGACCCTACGCGGGGGAGAGCGGCAGCAGCGCCGCGATCAACATGGAACCGCTGGTCATTCGCAAGCAGGCAGAGGGCATCTACTCGGTGGCGACGGAATCCGGCAGTGCCGAACCGGCGACCGCCGGGGTGATCGCCATCAACATTGCCACCCAGCGCCGCAACGCGGCGCCGGACCTGCTGATCTCGGGGATCAACGACGGCGCCAATATCGGCCCCACCACCCAGGTTTCCGGCACCGTCGGCGCGACCATCCTCAGTATCGGCCGCATGATGGGCGACTCCATCCCGGCCATCGCCATCAGCACCGACGAACGCTGCCATTTCAAGGAGCCCGCGTCGCCGGAGGATGCGGTGGTGCCCAGGGCCGAGGAAATTCCCGCGGCTTGCAGGCAGGTGGCCGATTACATCGTCGCCCTGGTCGGCAAGCTGGCCGCGGCACCGGCCTTTGCCAGGGGTGAGGCGGGGCTCCTGCCGACCGGCATGGGGCTCAACATCAACTACCCGCCGGGCGAGCCGCTGGGCGAGCGTATCGCCAGCCAGGGCCGGCTGCTGTACATCCGGCAGTTGGGCGGGGCGATCAACATGTCGCTGGCCTGCGAGGGTGACTGCGCCGGCATGCCGGTGGGCGCCACCGCGACATCCAAACGCATCAGCGGCGGCGTGGTGAAGGAGGCGGATGTGGAGAATTCCGACAGCGCGCTCTACGCCGAGGGCTATATCACCATCGTGCCCATCGAGCCCGACTACACCGCACATTCGCCAGCCGCACAGGGCCTGGTCCGCCAGCTGGACCAGCTCATCGCGGCGCCGAAACCCTGAGCGGGGGAGAGAACCCGCTGCACAGTGACGGCCGGTATCCGCAAAGGTGCCGGCCGTTTTTGTCTCCCAGACATAAATCCACCAATAACCGGGGAGAACGGCAAATGATGAAACCAACCAGACTCTGGCCGGCACTACTGCAGGCCGCCTCCGCCGCCACCCAGGCAGCCGGTGAAAAGCAATAAGAAGGAGAGAAAAATGAGCAAGTACTGCACGCCAGTGACCCGCCTGAAAGACAGGCGCCGGGGTGAGTCACCGCGCTTCGGGGCCCTGCGGCTCGTTGCAGCCGTGGGCGCGATTTCACTCGGTCTCGCCGTACCCGCCATGGCCACCACAGCGGCGGCCGGGACCTGCAAGTTCGCTCCCTTCAGCCAGCTGGACAGGGACGCCGGCGTCGAGCCGCAACTGCTGATCGACGGCAGCTGTATCGACCCGGACTACAACGAAAGTACCTTCGTCATCACCGGTACCGAGGAGCTGGCCTTCCAGGTGCCCGGCGGGCCGTTGATACCCTACCTCGAGGTCAGCGGGCATTTCCCGGCCACCCACACGCTGGAGACGCTCCCCGAGGGGGTGCGCCAGAGCCCGACGACATTCCAGCAGGACTACGTATGGCGCTTCCCGGACAAGCAGTTCTGGCGCCATCGCTCCTTCCAGCAACAGCACCCCAGCGGGGGCGGTGTGGTCGATGACCAGCTGGCGTTTACCAGCGGCGCCTTTTCCATCAACTGGATGAGCGCCAGTGCGCCGAACGCGGTGGCCAGCCACCGGCACGAAGCCGCTGCAACCAAGGTCGCCAGGGCCTACGCGCGCAAGCTCTACGGCAGCGATGACAAAATCTACAGCTATTTCTGGGGCTGCAGCGGTGGCGGCACGGTGGCGATGGCCGCCGCCGAGAATACCAGCGGCGTGTGGGACGGCGTGCAGGCGCAGTGCATCGGCACCAGCGTCGACGCGCAGTACCACTCGTTCTACTGGCAGGCGCACTACACGATGGGCATTCCCCAGGCGAAGCGCGACGCCATTGGGGCGGCCGCGGCTCCGGGCGGCACGGGCGACATCTACGCCGGCCTGAATGCGGAGGAGAGGGCCGTACTCGACGAATTTCTCGCCGCCGGCTACCCGCGGGAGATCATCGGCAATCACTTCCGCAGTCTCACGCCGCTGATCGACCCCATCGATATCCGCCTCGGCGATCCCGGCTACGAGGACGATTTCTGGTCCCAGCCCGGTTACGCGGGAAGCAATCCGCCGGCTTACCTGCGAGCCGCGCTGATCGACGGCTACGCCACGATCACCGGCATCACCCGCGACGCGGCAGGCGTGCCCATCGCAGTGCAGTTCGACCCCGCGGAATTACCTGCGGCGGGGACGGCCGGCGACAACTACCTGGAGTATTTCGTCTACGCCGATGATGGCGCGACGCGGTTGATCGACCCGCAGCGCTCCTTCGGGCCGCCGCCGGAGAACAAGCGGCGCTTCAGCCTGGTGGGCCAACTCGACAGGCAGAGCGGCTTGCTGAGCTTGACCGGCACCGTACAGAATTTCATGGCCCCACCCACGCCGATCATCAACAGCCCCGTGCTGCTCGCGGCGCTGCAAGTCGGCAAAAAAATCCGCATCAACAATCGCTTCATCCTGGCCATGTATTTCTACCCGCGGCACAGCATCGTCGAGGGCATTCGCAGTCACGACCAGTACCGCAATGCGGACGGTTCGCCGAAATACCCGCAGCGGGAAGACATCAGTGCGCTGCTGCACTCCAGCTACCGCACGATGGGCGGGCGGGTCGAAACCGGCGACATCCAGACCCGGGTCATGCTCATCACCGGTATGGCCGACCAGCTCTCCTGGCCGATATTCAACGTCGGTTACGCGGAGCGTGTGGGCAAAACCCTGGGCGGCGAAAGGGCCGGCGACATGCTGCGCTTCTACCTGCACGACAATGGCAGCCACGCGACGGGGGGCGGTGAGCCGGGTATCTTCCGCCAGTCGCTGATGGACATGATCGCCTGGGTGGAGGAGGGTGTCGCACCGCCGGCGTCGACGGTCTACAGCGTCGAACAGGGCCAGGTCATTGCCGCAGCGACCGCGGCAGAGCGCCGCGGCCTGCAGCCCGTGATGCACTACACGGCCAATGGCGGCTCGCGCGCGGTGGTCGCGGTGAACGAGCCGGTGAAGCTGGCCGCCAGGCTCGAGATGCCGCCGAACACCGGCCGGATCGTCCGGTACGGCTGGAGCATGACCAGCGCTGACGCAGCGGTGACAGCGGTGGAAAAGCCCCGCGAGACCGGCGGGGTGGAAAAGTACAGCTCGGCCCTGGCAGATGACAACGCGTTGCTAACCGTACTGGAGCAGCCGCGGCAAGTGGTCGAGGTCGAGCGCAAGGTCTCCTTTGCGCAGGCGGGTACCTACCTGGTACGGCTGACCGTCGACGGCCAGCGCGACGGGCTCGCCAACCCGGCCGACAGGACGCTGCTGCAGAACTTCAGGGATGTCCAGGTGGTGGTGCGCTGACGTCCCCGGGTAACTGTCGCAGGCGAATGTCGTGCTGTGGATAGCCACCGCAACGGCAGCAAAAAAAGCCCCGGTCGCGAGACCGGGGCTTTTTTCTATCAGGGTATTCGTGGTGTGTGCCCGTCAGAAGGTCTTGGAAATGCCAAACTTGAACATGCGGCCCAAAGACCAGGTATTCTCCGAGTAGCTCAGGTTGCGCTGGGTGCGGTACTCGCTGGGCTCCTCGTCGAACACATTGTCCAGGTTGAAGCGTACTGACAGTCCGTCGACGAAACCTTCGCCTTCAAAGGTGTAGCCGATGAACAGGTTGGTGGTCAGGAAGCTGTCCACGTCATCCTGGTTGACGGCAATTGCGGGGTCAGCATCGCTGCTGCCGGTGTACCTGAAAGTGACTCGTGCCTGGGCGTTGTCCTGGCTCCAGCCTACGTCGGCGGACACGGTCAGGTCGGGCAGGTAGGTCAACTGGTCGATGTCAGCGCCAGCCTTCGTGAGAATGAATTCGTCCTGGTAGTTACCTGCCACGCCATAGGAGAAAGTGCCTCCGCTGGTATCGTGGGTGTAGCGCGCGCTGAAGTCGTAGCCCTTGAGTTCCGCTTCGTCGGTATTGTCCACCCGACGGTCGACCACCACGCCGACGTCGGCGGGGTCGATGTCGCTGAACTGTTCGGCGTTGTCGATCTGGGCGAGCAGGCTGTCCCACTCCTCCTGGGTCGGCTCGAAGATAAACTTGTCCGGGTTCAGCAGTACCACAGAGGACAGCTGGGGGTTGACCGCCGCCAGCAGGTCCACGAACTCGATCTCGTAGTAATACAGATTGATCGAAAGCTCATCGAGTGGCCGCAATTCGAAGCCAAATCCCATGGATTCCGCTGTCTGCGGGCCCAGCGCGCCGCTGCTGCCCTCGAATATCAGCACGTCGTCGCGATTGGGATCGGTGCGTACACCCAGGGGGTCGGGTACGCCCGCTGCGGCGTTGGGAACAAAGCGGCCGATTCCGGGTGAGATGCTGTCGATTACGGTGGGGGCGTTGAAGGACTCAGCATACTTGCCGTAGATATGCAGCCAGTCCGTTGGATTGTAGGAAAAACCGAATTGCGGGTTTGTGGTATTGCCGAAGTCGCTGTAATCGTCATAGCGGGCGGAGACCGACAGTTCCAGGGACTCGAATACGGGGATCGACAATTCGACGAAGGCGGAGTAGACGTCGCGGTGATCGGAGCGGGTGTCCAGGCTGCCGGTGCCGCCGTAGGTGGTTTCACCGTTCTTCTTGCTCGCTTCGTCACGGGCGTACTCGGCGCCGATTGCGGCCTTGAGCATACCCGCAGGCAGCTCGAATACATCACCGTCGGCGATGACACGCAAGTCCAGCAGCTCTTGTTCTACATAGTCATACAGCTGCCAGTTGAGGATGTCGTTGACCACGGCGGCGTCAGCGGTGCCAACGTTCAGCGGGTCGAGCTGGCCGCCGTTGACGTACTCGATCAGCTTGGCGCGATTGGATTGCGGGTCCACCACCTCGTTTTTGGATTCGCCGTAGAACAAGGTGTTGCGGATCTGCCAGCTGTTGGGCAGGTCGATGGTCAGTTCGGGGGTAATGCCCCAGGTTTCGATGTCAAGCTTCAGCTGGCGGTTGCGGTAGGCTGGGTGGGCGCCGTAGGAAAAACCGACCTGCGAGGTAGAGGTGAGGTCGCCGGTCGCTCCTCCCACCAATCCCTGTTCGTTCGGCGAGGGTTCGCCAATGGTATCGCCAGTGGGGTACCTGTCGTAGGTTGTTTCACGGTCCATGTAGTAGGCCTTCAGGTCGAAGGTCATGCTATCGCCCAGCTGCTGTGTCAGTCCGCCGAAGATGTTGTCGCGCTGCTGCTCCGGTAGCAGGGAGGATTTGCCGTCGATGTCGCAGGGCTCGCCCACCGGGGTTACGCCGGCACCGGGAGCGGCGGGGTTGTCTGTCCAGATGCTGGCGGGCGCGAACCAGAACCAGGTCGTAACTGCGCCCACCGGTTCCAGGCACTCTGTGCCGGAGGGGGTAAGGACTGTGCCATCCTCGTTCCAGTCCCCTTGTGCGGCCCAGTCGCGATCCTCGATGAGCACGGAATCACGGTCTGTAGTTGCCAGAGCGATATACCCGGAGCCGCTGTCCCAGTCGGTACCTGCAAGCAGCGAGCCCTGCCACCCGTTGTAGTCGTCTCCAGCGTCGTAGCCGAGGTCGACCTTCACCCCGTCGAATTTGTCGATGGTTGTGAAGTTGATCACACCGCCCACGGCGTCGGCGCCGTAGAGGGACGAGCCGCCATCGGTAACCAGTTCAACGCGCTCCATCACGATGGTCGGAATGGCGTCGGCGTCTGGCGTAGCCTGGTCGGTTCCTACCGGCGCAAGACGATGGCCGTCCAGCAACAGCAGGGTTGTCGAGCCGGAGATGGTACTGACGCCAGGCAGGTTGCGCAGGTTGGGGCGGTTGACCTGTGCGAGCGCAGCTCCGCGCGGGTCTGTTTCCGGTCGCTGGTTAAAGAAGTTGGACACCTGCGGCAGCGCGGCCAGCAACTCGTTGGTAGTGACCGCACCGGTCTCCAGAATGTTTTCGGCGTCCATGCTGATCGGGTTCGACCCGGCCACTTCCACACCGCGGATCAGGGTGCCGGTCACCACGATTTCCTCGAGTTGCATCTGGTTGCCGGCGTCCTGCGCCAACGCGTGGGGGGCCAGGGCCGCGGCAGACACCGCGCCAATGGCGAGAGTCTGGACGTAGCGACGGACGGAGCTGTGGAGTCTGGTGTGTTTATACATGGCAGTGCTCTCTCAAAAGTTTATCGTTATATGTGCTGCTCGAGTCGGCAGCGTTTTTTCAATACGTAATCAACAGGGCGGGGAAACGGCGTAGGCTCCTCTGGTAGGCAGTTGCGGGAGTGGGCGGCAGGGCGCCCGCTGGGCTTGCTGGGGTAATCTGGTGCATGTTCCGGTTGCCTCCTGTGGAAGGCGCAGCTGTTATCAACGCTTTATGCGCCCAAGTCTGCATCAAACACACTGAGCTTGATTGATATTTTCGGACAGGATGAAATTGTTTTCATCTCACCCGGCGCGCCGCCAGGCTGTCCGAATCAGTCAAGTTACAGGGGGCCGTGCTGGAGTATGATCGGGCGCTGGGCGCGAGAATGGCCCAGGCCCGGCGCAGTCTTCGCCACCCAGAACAATAAACTCGCCAACAACGGACGCCCGCAATGAAATTCCTGTCCCCCGTGCTTGCACTGGTGCTGCTTGCCACTGCCACTTCCCGGCCGCAGGCGGCTGAAACCTATTCGCCCTATGTCGGTCGGGATTACCCGCAGAATGTCTACTGGGGCGACACCCACGTGCACACCGCGCTGTCCTTTGACGCCACCCTCAACGGCACCCTGCGCGTCGGCCTGGAAGAGGCCTACCGGCTGGCCCGCGGCGAGACCATCACCGGTAACCTCGGCGAGGAAGTGCGCCTGGTGCGGCCGCTGGACTTCATGGTGATAGCCGATCATGCCGGCAATCTCGGGGTTTTCCGCGCCGTGCTCGACGAGGACCCGCAGCTGATGTCGCAACCCGACGGCCAGCGCTGGTTGTCCATCATCCGCGCGGTCAGCAAGGATTTCGCCTCGGCGGAGCGGGAACTGACGAAACTCGGCAGCCCCCCGGAAGGCGTGCCGCGGCTCGATCCTCGCGGCGTGATGGCGGACAGCTGGGACCGGTCGATGAAAATGGCCGAGCGCTACAACGACCCGGGCCGTTTCACTGCCTTCCTCGGCTACGAGTGGACCGGCATGGCCAGGGGCAACAACCTGCACCGGGTGGTGGTGTTCAGCGACGGCTACGAGAAGGTGTCACGGGTAAAGCCCTTCTCCATGTTCAACAGCAACGACCCGGAGGATCTCTGGGCCTACCTGCAGGGCTACGAGGACAGCACCGGCGGGCGGGTGCTGGCGATTCCGCACAACGGCAACCTCTCCAACGGCATGATGTTCGCCGACCTCAACAACGCTGGCGAAGAGCTCAGTGCGGATTACGCGCGCACCCGGGCGCGCTGGGAAACACTCTACGAGGCCACCCAGATCAAGGGCGACGCCGAGACCCACCCGGCGCTGTCGCCCGACGATGCCTTCGCCGATTACGAGACCATGGATTTTGGCAACCTGGCGGCCGCGCCCAAGCAACCGGGCATGCTGCAATACGAGTACGCCCGCTCGGCGCTGAAGCTCGGTCTCGCCCACCAGCGCGAACTCGGCGTCAATCCCTTCAAGCTCGGCCTGATCGGCAGTACCGATACCCACACCGGCATGCCGGCGGTGCGCGAGAACAACATGATGGGCAAGTTCGGCGTCGACGAACCGGCGGCCGGTCGCGCCGATGCCCTCTGGGATATCTACGGCATACCCAAGGCGCGTTTCGCCGCCTCCGGCTACGCCGCGGTGTGGGCACGGGAAAATACCCGGGAAGCGCTGTTCGACGCCATGCGCCGGCGCGAGACCTACGCCACCACCGGCCCGCGCATGGTAGTGCGTTTCTTCGCTGGCTGGGATTTCCAGCAGGGTGATGAACTGCGCCCCGACCTCGCCGCCACCGGTTACCGCAAGGGCGTGCCCATGGGCGGCGACCTGAACGCGGCGCCCAACGGCGCCGCGCCGAGCTTCCTGCTGTTTGCCGGCAAGGACCCGGATGGCGCCAATATCGAGCGCATCCAGGTAGTCAAGGGCTGGCTGGATACCGAGGGAGCCCTGCACGAGAAAGTCTACGACGTCGCCCTGTCCGACGAGCGCGAGGTCAGCAACGACAGTGTTGCCGCGGCGATGGCCTCCACCGTGGATGTGCAGCAGGCGACTTACCGCAACAGTGTCGGCGACCCGCAGCTGGGTGCGGTATGGCGCGATCCAGAGTTCGATCCCGCGCAGGCGGCCTTCTATTACGCGCGGGTGCTGGAGATACTTACGCCGCGCTGGACCACCTACGACAGCGCGTTCTTCGACACGCCGCTCCCCGAGGGCGTGCCGGCGCAGATCCAGGAGCGTGCCTACAGCTCGCCGGTCTGGTACACGCCCTGAAAAAGAAGGGGGCGCTGAGCGCCCCCTGTGTGCCTCAGGCAGTCGCCGCCCGGGGGTAGCGCTCCAGGTACTCCTCGAAGTGGTGGGCAAGCCCCGCCTCGCTCCAGCCGAAATCCTCCAGCCCGTAGCTCGGCCGCGTGGACTGGCGCTCGGCGTCGTGCGCCAGCCAGTCGCGCATGTTCTGTTCGACATCGGGGCTGATTTCCTCGCCCAGCCAGCTGTAGACCTTTTGCATCCCGGCCAGCGGGTCGGCCATGAACTCGGCGCAGTAGACGTCGAGGATCTTGTCCTCGGGCAGGCTGGCGCGCAGGCGCATGGGCCGGTTCACGTGCTCGGCGATCTGCTTCGGGTAGGTGTCGTGGATGAACTGTTTGTCGACCTGGCCCATGCCCGAGAGGTGGGCGGTGGAGATGGTGTTGCCGAGGGAGGCCAGCGCCTTGTAGGGGTTGCGGTGGGTCCAGATGAATTTCGCGTCGGGGAAGGCGCGCAGGGCCCAGGTGAAGTGCAGGGCGTGGGAAGGCATCTTCAGCGCCCAGCGACCGGGCGCCTGCGACTGCAGCACGCGCATGACTTTCTTCTGGTACTCGTAGGCGGACTCCATGTCGCAGTGCAGCATGTAGTCGGCGTAATCGCGCTGGGCGACGCGGGACTCCAGGCTCAGGGACTTGAAGTCCTGGGCGTGGGTGAAAATACACTCGGTGGGGCCGTCGGCCCATTCCCAGTGGGGTACCGCGAAGGGAATCCGCTCGAGCATCGCCGCCTGCATCTGCTTCTTGCCGACACAGCGCGGGTCGCTGCGCAGGGTCGCGGTGGTTGGCGGGGGTACGGAATCCACGGCTTCCCAGTTGAGCAGGGAGCGCCAGCGCGGGTCGCAGTCGAGCAGGTAGCTCATGGCGGTGGTGCCGGTGCGCGGCATGCCCATGACGATGATCGGCGCCCTGATTTCAGCGTCGGCGATTTCCGGGTGCTGGCGCAGGTAATCGCTGACCCGCAGGCGGTTGATCAGCGACTGCATGATCTCCTGGTTCAGCGCCTTGAGGATGCCCTCGGCCTCGGGGCGCTGGTTGATGCACCTGAGCATGAACTCGAAGGGCTCGATGAAGGACTCGCTGTCGAAGCCGGTCAGCCCGGTTTCCTTCTCGGCGGCGGCTATATATTCACTTGCGCGCATGGTGTATCTCCTGTGATTTTTAATGGTTGTTGTAGCGATATGCTATCGACTGTAAACGGTCGTTATTCAGCTATAAAAGACGGCGCTTGTGCTCGGCGGCAAAACGCGTGGCGATCTCATCAACACTGGCCCCGGGGGCCACACAGCTGCGGAATACGCCGGGGGTGATGAAGGCGCTGATCAGCATGTTCAGGCAAAAGACCTCCGGGTCGGCGAGTTTGCCGCCACCGGGCAGGGTGTAGGAGGAGCCCATGACCTCGACGAACTCGTCCCAGGCCGGGTAGCACTGGCGGATATCCGCCCCGGAGAGCAGGTCGCCGATCCACAGCTTGATCAGCTCGTTGTTTTCCAGCACGAAGCGGGTGAGGAACTCGATCCGCTCCTGCTCGGAAAGTTTCAGGTCCAGCCCCACCGTGAGTTGCCGGGAGGCCCACTGCTTGACCTCGCTGATCAGCTGTTCGCGGTTCTTGAAATGGTAGTAGATCGTGGTGCGGTTGACCTTGAGCTCCCGCGCCAGTTCCGCCAGCGACAGCGCGTCGACGCCTTTGTCCGCAATCAGGCGGGTGGCCGCCTCGATCAGCTGCTGGTGGGTCTGCAGGAAGCCGTTGTTGCGCTCGCGGCTCTGCGCCTTGGTTTTCACGCTCTTTGCCGGCATCTTCTCAGCCATGCCCGGTGCCGGTGCCGCTGGCGACGATGATGGGTTTACTTTGCAGTTGCATGCTGCGCTTCCTCCGCTGTCGTCTGCGCCGCGGGTTCGTCGGCGGTCGCCCGGGTGATGCGCAGGAAATGCCGGTCCCGGGCGTGTCTTGGCTCTTCCTCCCGGTGCAGTTCCACCGCCATGGCGAGGTGGGCAAAGCTCAGCACGAGGTTCATCAGGCGCTGCTCGCTGGCGTCGAGCGCTGGCAATGATTTACTGTCGAGGTAGTCGAGCGCCGCCGCAACGAGCGGACTGGCGGCCCTGTAAAAGGCCTGCCGACCTTCCTCGTCACTGCGCTGTCGGCAGTCGGCACGGCCCGCGGCGCTGTCCGCGGCCCAGAACTCGACGAAGGGGGCGAGGCTCTCGAAGCCCTCGGGTAGCGCGCTGGTTTTCCCGTTCATTTCCCGTCTCCCGCAAGATTCCCCGCCAGTTCCGCCCGGTAGGCCTCGACCTTTTCGTTGACGTGGTACATCAGGTGGCGCAGCAGCACTTCCTGCTCCTGGAAGTGAATGTATTCCAGCGCGCCGCTGTTGAGGCCGCGCTGTCCCGCCTCGATCACCGCCCGGTCCTCCGAGTGCACGTCGCGCAGGTTGGCCATGGAGAACTCCCGGCCGAAGCGCTCGCTGGCGCTGCCATCCGCGCCCACCCAGTAGATGCGGAACACGCCGCGGGACCTGCGCGCGCTGATCGGCAGCACCGTGTGCGAGAAGTGCTGCACCGGGTTGCCGATGAGGAAAAAGTTGGGATAGAGGGCGTAGTACTCGCGGCCGTGGGGGGAGCTCATCAGCCCCTTCGCCATCAGCTTTGGTACCAGCCGGCCGAAGGCCAGCTCCTGGGTGGCACTGAGGATCGGGCTGGGGTTGCTCCAGATGGTCTGGGTGCGGTGCTCGCCGTGGAAGCCGTAGCGCTCCGGGTAGCCGAAGGGATTGAGCGGCCCCACTGCGCCACCGCCGCCGGAGCGCGGGTGGATGAAGCGCAGGTGGTAGTTCTCCTGGAAGTTGTCGTAGGTGAGCTTCCAGTTGGCATCGATCTCGTAGACGTACTCGGTGAAGGTGGTGGCCTGCGCCACTGGCAGGGTTTCCAGCTGCCCGGCGAGTTCGCCCATGGATTCGCGCAGGCTCTGCGCCGGCTTGCTGTCGAGGTTGATGAAGATCAGGCCGGCGCAGACTTCCAGTGCGACCGGCTTCAGGTTGCACTGTGACTTGTCGACGTAGAAACGCTCGAAATCCGGCGCCGAGCGCAGCTGGCCATCGCTGTTGAAGGTCCAGGCGTGGTAGGGGCAGGTGAAGGCACTGCGCCTACCCTCGCAGGCGTCCGCGACCAGTTGGGTGCCGCGGTGGGGGCAGACATTGTGGAAGGCGCGGATGACGTCGTCCCTGCCCCGGGTGATCAGGATCGACGCCTCGGCCACCTCGAGCTCGCGCACGATGAAGCTGCCGGGGGAGGGCAGTTCGCAGACGTGGCCGACCTGCAGCCAGCTGCGCTTGAAGATCGCCTCCCGCTCGAGGGCGAAATAGTCGTCCCGGTAGTAGGGGCCGGCGGCCACCGGCCCGGTGCCGAGGTAGGCGGCCGCCTCGGTCGAAGGCGGGCGGTAGGCGAGGGTATTGTCGTTATTCATTACCTGTTCCTGCACGGGAAGCGCCAGCTTGCGGGTGTCGCTTTTATACGACATGGCTGTCGTAATTACAACATATGTGTCGTAAAAGTAATGCGCCGCTCCTGCCCGCCTGCAGCGCGGTGCAGGCGGTGTCACTGGATGGCGGGCATGATTTCCTCGGCTACCCACTGGGTGTAGTCGTAGTACTCGTCGAGGTGTTTGAGCTGCGGTATCGGCACCGAACTCCAGGTGACACCGAGGCCGGCGAGCCGGTTGAGGCCGTCGATGAGTTCGCCCTTGCCCATGCCGGGCCAGCTGTCGGGGTCGTCCTGCACGACGTGGCCCTCGCCGACCCGGGCGGTGCCGAGGCCGTAGTAGACGTCCTCGAGCCTGCCGTTGTAGTCCGGCTGGGAGCGGATGAAGTCGAGCCGCGCAGGGATCTGGTCGGGTTTGGTGAGGAAGGGCCACCAGCCCGAGGCGTAGCGCGCGGTGCGCCGCAGCACCGGGTCGGCGTCGCCGCCGAACCAGACCGGGATGTGCGGCCGCTGCACGCACTTCGGCTCGAAGGCCACGTCGCGAAAGGAGACGTACTTGCCCTCGAACTGCGGGTTCTCGCTGGTCCACAGTTCGATGATGGCCTGGATGTATTCCTCGCTCATGGCCCCGCGCTGGTGGAAGTCGATGCCCAGCAGGTCGAACTCCTCTTTCAGCCAGCCGACGCCAAAGGTCACCGTCACCCGCCCGCTGGAGAACCAGTCGATGGTCGACAGGGCCTTGGCGGTGACGATCGGGTTCTGTGCCGGGAGGATGGAGATGCAGCTGTTTATGCGTATCTTTTCCGTGGCGCCGGCGACATAGCCCATGGCCGGGTAGGAGGAGAAATAATGCGGGCCGGAGAGCTCCACGTGCTGGCGCGGAATGATGTGGTGCTCCGGGATTGCGATCATCCCGTAGCCGAGCTGTTCGGCCCAGCGCACCATTTTCGTCTGGTCCGCGCCGGTGACCGCGGCTTCCCAGGGCTGGCTGGTGGCCTTGAGGCGGACCATGTGGGGCAGGGCGAATCCGAGTTTCATAGTCTTATCCTCGCTTGTGCTGGTGTAGAGCCCGGGCTGCCTGTGTCAGGCGATGACTCCCGCGGCCTTGAGCTGTTCGATGCGCTCCCACTCCAGGCCGAGCTCCATCAGGTAGGTCTCGGTGTGCTCGGAAGCCCGGGGCGCCCGGGTAGTGGTGACCGCCGCGTGATCGAACTGCACGGGAGGGCGCACCAGTTTGAGCGGCTGGCCATCAATTGCCTCGACCTCGATCAGCATGTCGTTGGCCAGTGCCTGTTCGTCCCCGGCGAGGTCCGCCAGGCTCTGGAATGGAGCCCACTGGGCGCGCATGGTTTTCAGGTGCTGGCTCCAGTAGCTGAAGGGCTGTTTGCCGATGGCCGCGACGACCAGCGCGCTGGCGTCGGCCCAGTTCTCGCGCAGGGCGTCGACATCGGCAAAGCGCGGGTCGTCCGCCGCTTCCGGGATGCCGAGGTGGGAGAAGATGTCGCGAATATAGGGGCCGGGGGTGAGGGTGCAGAAATTGATCGTGCCGCCGTCGCTGGTGGTGAAGTTACCCATGAAGGGGTTGCCCGGCGAGCCGCCGCTGGCGGTGGCGCGGGTGCGCGGCACCACGCCCAGTTCCATGGTCTGCGCCAGGCCGCTGCTGGCGGACCACCAGGCGGTACTCATCAGGGAGACGTCCAGCTCCAGCGCCTTGCCCGTGCGCTGGCGGTGGAACAGGGCGCCGAGGATGCCGCCGGCGATATTCATGCCGCCGGTGCAGTCGCCGAAGGCGGGCAGGCCCTGCATCAGCGGCTGCTCCAGTTCCGCCGGTGACATCGAGTAGCCGACGCCGCTGCGGGTCCAGTAGGCGGTGCCGTCGAAACCGCCGACCTCCCGTTCCGGGCCCTTGTCGCCGTAGGCGCTGCCGCGGGCGTAGATGATGTCGGGGTTGGCGGCGCGGATATGCTCGATATCCAGCTTCAGCTTCTGCCGCTGGGCGGGCAGGTAGTTGGTGAGGAAAATATCGGCGGTCCTGGCGATCTCGTAGATCAGCGCCTGGCCCTCGGCCGTGGACACGTCGACGCCGACACTGCGCTTGCCGCGGTTGGCGTTCTCCACCAGGGTGTGCCGGTCCGGGTTGTAGTCGACGCCGCCGGTGCTGCGGAAGCCGCGCATGGTATCGCCGCGCACCGGGTGTTCGATCTTGACCACATTGGCACCCCAGTCGGCGAGGATGGCCCCGGCCACGGGTACGAATGTGTGCTGGGCGACTTCCAGTACGGTGATGCCTTCGAGAATCCTGGTCATTGTTATGGTCCTGCTTGCGGGATAGTGGTCAGGTGCAAGGCATTGTAACCAGCCCCGTCAGCGGGGGCAGGGCGAATGCGCGTCCGCGGGCTTATCTTTTTGTAATGTTGGGCGCACTCACAGCAGGCTGCCGCCGTCCACCGACCACACCTGGCCGGTGACGAAACTGGCGCGCTCGGACGCGAGGTAGGCCACCAGCCCCGACATTTCCTCCGGCGCGGCAAAGGGCCGCCCGACCATGGTCTTGCGCAGGCGCATGCCCTGGTCGAACTCGTTCAGCTCCCTGGCGAACTCGGTGAAAAAGCCCAGGTTGTCCGGGTGGAAACGGCTGCCCTGGCTGAGGGCATCGGCATCGCGGCTTATGGTGGCGTAGGGCGCGATGGCGTTGACCCGGATGCCGTGCTGCCCGACTTCCTTGGCCAGTACCCTGGTGAAGCTGTGCACCGCGCCCTTCATCGCCGAGTACACCGGCAGCATGTAATCGCCCACCAGGCCGGCGGTGGAGCCGACGTTGACAATGCTGCCCGCGCCCTGCTCGATCATTCCCGGCAGTACCGCGCGGGTCATGCGCAGCACGGTGCCGAAGTTGAGGTCGATGTCGCCCTGCCACTTGTCCGGGTCGGATTCGGCGAAGAAGCCCTGGTCGACGTTGCCGCCGACACCGTTTACCAGTACCGCCACCGGCCCGCAGGGCGCCGCAGCCTGCAGCACCGCCTGCGGCGCAGCGGTGTCCAGCAGGTCCGCGGCGACGAAGACCGCCTCCTGCGCGCCGCGCTCCCTGGCCGCGGCGACCAGCCGCCTGCCGGCCTCGGCATCGCGGCCAACAGCGACGACGCAGGCGCCCTCGGCGGCCAGTTCCAGGGCAATGGCGCGGCCGATGTTGGCCGTCGCGCCGGTGACGATGGCGACCTTGCCAGTGAGGTTCAGGTTCATGGACGGCTCTCTTTGCTTGTTATTGCACGCGGCACTTGCCGGCGGGAGCGCATGCGCCTGCCCGCCGCTCATTCATTCCAGACTGGCAAGTCTGGCTCACCTCTGCCACTTTTGCTTGATTATTACGGACAGCCCGACGCCGCCGGGAACTCGCCCGGTGCTCTTCCGCAGGTGCTTCCACTGGCGCCGTTTTAGTGGGTATAATGAAACGCATCGGGTGACATAAATAATAGATCGGCAGGTGCCCGCAAGACTACCTGCCGGCTCGTGAAGGAGAACCGCAATGGCGATTGCAGCGACAGACCTCACTCCCGCAGTGGGTTCGCAACTTGATATCGACCTCGACAGCCTGCTCGGCGGCGAGCTGCGCGACGAGATTCGCGCCCTGCTGGTGCAGCGCGGCGTGCTCATCGTCCGCGACGTCGCAATGACCGACCAGCAGCAGCGCGAGTTTACCGCCACCCTCGGTGACCTGCGCCTCGGCAGCGTGTCGAAGGAGGGCGACGAGGGCCTGATGAAGGTCAGCCTGGATAAAGCCAGGAACCCGGAGTACGCGGACTTCTTTCCCGGCACGATGTTCTGGCACATGGACGGCACCTACGATGCCACGCCGCCCTTTGCCACGGTGCTGCGGCCGATCGTTATCGCCCCGCAGGGCGGGCAGACGGAGTTCGCCAATACCTACGCGGCCTTCGAGGCCCTGCCGGCAGAGCAGCGCGCCTACCTCGAAACCCTGCAGGTGGTGCACAGTATGCAGGCGGCGATGTTCCACGCCTGCCCGGAGGCGGACGTGGCACAGATCCAGCGCTGGTGTTCCTACCCGACCCGCACCCAGCCGCTGGTCTGGCAGCACAAGTCGGGCCGCAAGTCCCTGGCCCTGAGTACGTCCTGCTCGCACATTGTCGGCATGCACCCGGCGGAGAGTCACGCCCTGCTGCAGGACCTGATGCGCCACGCCACCCAGCCGCAGTTTGTCTATTCCCACCAGTGGCGGCCGAACGATCTGCTGATGTGGGACAACACGGGCACCATGCATCGCGGTCGGCCTTACGATCCCGCCTCCGGGCGCCTGATGCATCGCTTTACGCTGAACGGAGAGGAGTCGTTGTCGGCGGTTGCCTGAAGCGGTTTGGCGCTTCGATCCCGCATCCATCAGGCGTTCTTTCCCTGCCTGCCCAGAAAGCGTTTATATTCGCCGCAGGAAAAGAACGCCTGATGGATGCTCGCGTGGGTGCCGAATCGGTGGTGCAGGTACCGGGTTTTTATGCCGCATCCAGCAGGTGTTCTATCCGCGCTTGCTCAGAAAGCGTTTATATTCGCCGCAGGAAAAGAACGCCCGATGGATGCTCGCGTGGGTGCCGAATCGGTGGTGAAGGTACCGGGTTTCTATGCCGCATCCAGCAGGTGTTCTATCCGCGCTTGCTCAGAAAGCGTTTATATTCGCCGCACGAATAGAACACCTGCTGGATGCTCGCGCCGGTGAAATTTCGCTGTGAGTGCGTTCGATTGAGGCGCTGGCTTATATTGAATCTCGCTCTGCCTCAGCGCGCAACACAGGCAGTTCCCGCGCTGCGAATATAAACGCTTTCTGAGCAAGCGCGGGAACTGCCTGTGTTGCGCGCGAATTCGAAGCACCACAAGCACCCGCTGAGCCCAAACAACAATCAAAACTCCGGCCCCACCGTCAAATAAATCTGGAACGCATCATCCGCATCATCCAGCGGGAAACCGAGATCGAGGCGGGCCACGCCCACCGGTGAACGCCAGCGCACACCGATGCCGGTGCCGAGCTTCGGATCGATATCGCCGAACTCGTTGAAGGCATTGCCGCCGTCGAGGAACAGCGCCACGCTCCAGTCGGGGATCACCTCGTACTCGTACTCGACACTGGCCACGGCCAGGTGCTTGCCGCCGGTGATGGAGCCGGCGGGCACCAGTGATTCCCAGCTGTAGCCGCGCACGCTGCGAACACCGCCGGCGCGGAACTCGTAGTACTCGGGCATGAGGTTGAAGTTCACGCCGAGCACCTCGCGGCTGTCGGCCTCGGAGTAGCCCAGCGCCGTGCGCAGCAGCAGGCGGTCGTCGTCGAAGACGGGGCGGATGAACCAGCTCTCGAGGCGGGCCTGCCAGAAACTGATATTGGAGCCGAGGCTCTCGTCGGCGCCGAGCAGTTCCAGGCCGAGGTACTCGCCGCTGCGGATGAACAGGCGGTTGTCGGCGCGTTTCGCGCTCAAGTTGAGGCTGGCGACCACGGCCTCGAAGTCGGGCGCCAGGGTCTCGTAGGCCTCGGGGCCGATGGCGTCGATGATGGCCTGCTGGGCTGCCGTGGACAGGTTGCCGAAAAGTACCTCGAAAACGTCGTAACTCTCGGTGACCAGGCTGATGCCGGGAATCGCGGCGAGTTCGTACTCCCCCCAGCGGTGCCGCTTGAGGTGCCAGAAGGTGGACAGCAGGTTGGTGCTGATGCGGGTGTCGCCGCCCTCGTCGAGTTCCACGTCCTCGTAGGACAGGTCCTTGCTCTCGTGGCGGGCGGCGAACTCGATACCGGTGTCATCCAGCGGCTGCAGCGGGATGATGTAGCTGAGGTCGCCGGCCAGTCGCTGCCTGTCCTCCACCGCGCCCAGGCCGAGGTTGAAGCGCTGGCCCCGGCTGCCGAGATAGCGGCGGGTCCAGTCGAACTGCACGCCGAAGCCGGTATCGGTGCCCCAGCCGACACTGCCGCGGTAGCGGTTGGCCGGGAACTCGCCGAGCACGATGCGGATCGGCACCGCCGGGTCGGCGCCCGGCAGCGGGTCGAGGGAGCGGATCTCCACCTCGCGGAAATAGCCGCTGCGGCCGAGGGCGCGGCGCTGGGCGGCCAGCGCCTCGGTGGTGTAGGGCTGGCCCGGCTGCAGTACCAGGTAGCGCTGCAGCCAGCTGTCGTCGAAGTGGCGCTGCTCGAAGCTGATCGGCCCGATCACGTAGCGCGGGCCGGTGTTCAGTTGCAGGTCGATGCTGGCGCCGTAGCTGGCGAGGTCGACGGCAACCCGGTTGCGGCTGTACTCGGCGTCGCGGTAGCCGAGTTTCTGCACGGCCTGCAGGAGCTCGCGCTTGCCCTGCTCATAGCGCCGGTGATCGAGCTGGCTGCCCACCTGCAGGGGGAAGTCCGCCGCCAGCCCCTGCAGGGCCGGGTCGCTTGCCGCAGGCGCGGCGAAGCGGATGTCGAGGGCGGCCACGGGCAGCGGCGGCCCGGCAGCGACCCGGTAGGTCGCCCGCCAGGGCTGGCCGGGGGCCGCCGGTGGCTGCAGCTCGGCATCGACCTGCGGCCGGTAGTAGCCGAAGGGCTGCAGTGCGCGGGCGATTTCCTCCGTGGCCTGTGCGTGCAGTTCGCGAATGCCGGCCGGGCTGAGGCCCGGCTGCCGGCGGCGCTGTTCGAGGCTCAGTGAGGCCAGGGCGTTGTCGCGCGGTTCGCCCTTGAGGCCCTTGAGCTGCAGCTTCACGGCGCTGTCCGCCGCCAGTGCCATGGGCGCCAGCAGGAGTGGCAGCAGGAGCAGCAGGCCGCGGTAGCGGCGGCGCGGGGTGCGCAAGTCAGCGTTCATGGGTGAAGGTCAGGTTGACCCGGTTATCCGCCTCGCCGGCGGTGGCCTCGATGCCGTAGCGCGGGGTGATGGTATACAGCGCGTCGAACTCGCTGGTCTCGGCAATCAGGTTGTAGCCGTAGCCGACATAGAGCTTCGGGTGCAGGTAGGTGCCGATGCCCAGCACGCTGTCCTCGGAATCCGCCGAGTGGCCGGTGAGCAGGTAGGACTGGATTTCCGCCGGGTCCAACTGCGGCCGCGAGAACAGCTCCAGCTGCGGGCTCGCCGCCGGGCCGCTGACCAGTACCCCGGCGGCGCTGACCATGGGGTCGTTGTCGATCCAGCGCACCGCGCGCAGGGTGATCTCCGGCTGGGTGGCCGGTACCCGGGCGAACAGGATCGCCCCGGTCTGGATGTCGAGGTCCTGGCCGAAGGCACGGAAGGTGCCGTCCTCGATCGACAGGCTTCCATCCGCGGTGGGAATGAGCTGGCGCTTCTGCGGGCGGTTGATGAAGGTCACGCCGCCGGTGATCTTGCCGTTGAAGCCCAGGGCGTTGACCTCGACGCGCTCCCCGAGCAGCAGTTCGATCCGGCTGTCGAGGCGGAAGGGCAATTGCTCGACCGGCTCCTGCAGCGGCTGGCCGTCGGCGCCGAGGATGACCACATCGGCGGAGCTGGCAATCACCTGGACTTCGGGGGCCTCCTCGACCACTTCCTCGCTGGCGCTGCCGGGGCTGATCGCCAGTTTCGGCGTGATATCCGCCCGCGGAATTTCCAGCCGACCGCGCACGGTGGCCAGCTCGTCGGCCCAGCGCAGGCTGAGATCGGGGGAGAGCAGGGCGCGGCCGTCGCGGGTGTTCCACACCTCCACCTGCTCGCCGCGGATCGCCAGGTCGAAGCTCTGGTCGCGCAGTTTCAGCTGGCCGTCCAGGGTCAGGCTGCCGGGACCGGAAGTGGCGGCGCCGCTGAGGTAGAGGTAGCCGGGACGCTCCGGGTCGCCCTGCAGGGCCAGCTCGAGATCGCGCAATTTCAGCCCGGCGGGCAGGACGTCCGCGGCGCCGTCGCGCAGGCTCAGTTCGCCCTGCAGCAGTGGCTGCTCGAGGCTGCCGCTGAAGGCGAGGTCCGCGTGCAGGCGGCCGCGGGTGTTGGCCAGCTCGGGCACAAGCGCCGCCAGGCCGCTGATGTCGTCCATGTCGCTGCGCAGGTAGCCGCGCAGGGGCTGTTGCCCGGCCGGCGGCAGGCGCCTGAATTCCGGCAGCGCCAGCTGCGCCGCCAGCAGCTGCTGTTGCTGGCCGTCGAGCGAGAGAGTTGCCAGCAGGCCCTCGCCGCCGACCAGCAGCGCCAGTTCGCCGCCGCGATAGCGCAGTTGCTGCGTCCCGGAGCCGCTGTCGATGCTGATCCCGCCGGCGCTCAGGCTGAACTGACCCTCGGCCTGCAGTGCGCCGTCTGCTGCCAGTGCCGCCGCCAGTTGCCCTTGCAGGCTGCCCTCGACTGGTTCAGCGAAGCGCGAGAGCGTCAGCGTGTCCAGCGCCAGGGCCAGCTCGCCGCCGCTGCCCGCCGCGTAGTGCGCGCTGGCGCAGAACCGGTCGGGCGGGGTGCTCGCCTGCAGGCACAGTTCCCCCAGGGTTTGCGCCGTCGGGCCGAGGCTGAGGGCGGCGGGGGCTGCCAGGGCCCAGTCGCCGAAGGCAGCGGTGCTGGCCAGCAGTTGCTCGAGGCTGCCGCGCCACTCGCGGGTGGCGCCGTCCAGGGCGCCGGCCAGTTCCGCGCTGAGGCTGTCCTCGGCGCCCTCTACGCTGAGGCGCAGGCGGTGGCTGGCGGTGCTGCCGCTGCCCTCGAGCCGCGCGCTTTGCACCAGCGTGGCAGCATCGCTGCGGTAGTCGGCGAGTTGCAGGTCGATGGCCAGCGGCGCCTGTGCCGCCAGGCCGGCGTCGAGGTCGGCGCGCAGCAGGGCCAGCGACTGCCCCTCGAAGGCGAGATTGTCACCGCTCAGCCGGGCCTGCAGACGGGGGGCGCTGCCGCTGCCGGAAATCCGCCCGCTGCCGGCCAGGCTGCCCTCGACGCCGGGGAGGAGGGTGCCCGGCCGGGGCGCCTGCAGCTGCCACTGCAGGTCGAGTGCCTGCGCCGAGAGGCTGCCGCGGGCGCTCAGGTGGTTGTCTCCGCTGTCCAGTTGCAGCCCGGCGAGGTCGAGGGTCTCGCCGCTGGCGCTGGCCCTGGCGCTGAGCCGGAAGGCCTGGCCGGACAGGCTGCCGCTGAGTTGCTGCAGGTCGAGCTGCGCCTGCAGGCTGCCCGCGTGGTCGATATGACCGCTGCTCGACAGCGCCAGGGCGAGCTTGCCCGGCAAGGCCTCGATCCAGCTGCCCGGGTCCAGGTCGCTGCCGCTGGCCTCCAGTTGCCAGCTGACCAGGGGTGCCCAGGTGACGTTGCCGCGCAGGCCAAGCTGGCCGTCGAGCAGTTGCCCCAGCAACTGATCGACTTCTAGTCCGCTGCTGTCGCCTCTGGCCTCCCCGCGCCACTCCACCGGCGGCAGTTCGCGCCCCTCGTGGCGCGTCGTGACCTGCAGGCGGTAGTCCTCGCTGGTGCCGGCGATATGCAGCGTGCCCTCGGGGCTGCTGAACAGCGGCACTGGCTCCGCAGCCGCCGCACCCGGCTCCACCGACAGCAGCGGCCAGCTGGCGTTCTCCCAGCTCAGGCTGGCATCAAAGTCCGGCGGGGCGCCGTCGGCCAGCTTTGCAACTGCATGCGCACTAAGTTGCAAAGTGGTTTGGTCGAGAGCGAAATGGAGTTCGTCGAGCTGCGCCTCGCCAGCGCTGTAGCGCAGGCGGAGCCTGCCGCCACCGTCCAGCTGCGCCGGCAGGTCGGGCGCGAAATTTTGCAGGTCCCGGCCCTGCAGCCGGTACTCGAGCTGTGCCGCAACCGGCCCGTCCCAGGCCACCCGGCCGCTGATGGCGATAGCACCCGGCTCACCCGCCACGCGAAGGGAGCCGAGTTCGAGCCCCTGCAGGTCGCCCTCGGGTACCTGCAGGGACCAGCGCAGGGGCTCGGCGGCAAGCCCGATAATGCCGCCTTCGCTGTCGAGGGTGTAAGCGGCCAGTGAGCCGCTGCTATCGAGGCTGCCCGCGGCCAGCTGCAGCTCGCCATCCCCGGTGGGGAGGGGCAGTTGCGGCCATGCGGCGCGTACGCTCCAGGCCAGGTCGCTGAGGATCTCGCGCAGTTCGCCGTCCACCTGCAGCGGCAGGTCGCCGCTGCCGCGGTGGCTGATGTGCAGGATACGGGCGTCGCCGCTGGCCAGCAGCTCGCCGCCGAGTTGTTGCCCGTCGGCCAGGGCCCACTGCCAGCTGGCGCGCAGGTCCATTGCCAGCGTGTTGTCGAGGCGCAGGTGCCCGGCGGCCTGCAGGCCGCCCTGCGGGGCGCGCAGGGCGAGTTGCGCCAGCTCCACGTCGGCGCCCTCAGTGCGCGCCGAGAGCGCGATGCTGTCGACCTGCTGGGCGGGTGAATCGCCGCTGCGCAGGGTGAGGCCGGCAATTTCGAGCTGGCGCAGATGGATATCCAGCGGCGGCTGCAGGGCGGCGATATCCAGTGCGGTGTCGGGCTGGCTTTCCTCGCCTTGCGCCAGCGCCAGGTCGACGCCAGTGGCCTGCACGCTGAGGATGTCCACGCGCCCGGCGAGCAGGGCGGCGGGTGCCCAGTCGAGGCTGAGGCTGGCGATATCCAGCGCCGTGCCGGGCAGGCGGACCGCCAGGTGCTGGACGCTGAGAGGGCCGAGCAGGCTGCCTTCGAGGGAGTGCCAGTCGACCGCGCCGGCGGCCAGCTCGCGCACCTGTTTCGCGGCCAGTGCGGTGCCGCGCTCACTGCCGAGCAGCACCAGCAGGATGCCCATCAGCAGCAGGGGTATCAGGGTCGCGAACAGTAGAATTCGTTTGGCCAAACGCTGCACTTCTCCAGCGGAATGTGGTCTGATGAACGACTGCAGGGGCGACCTGCTATGCTTGGGTCACGATCGCTTCCGCTCGAAAACAATACTAGTTAAAGGTGATTCGCAATGAAACATACGCTGGGTTTATCTGTGTTTTTCCTGCTGGCCGGCACCGCTGCCCAGGCAATCGACCTCAACACAGACGCGCTGAAAACCATGCAGCAGCAGGGTCACGAGATCGTCGAGAAGGCGGAGTCACAGGACTGGCGGAGTTTCCGCCTGGAAGGTGGCCAGTGCCTGCAGATCGCCGGTGCGGTGGACAAGGTCGGCGCCAACGTGGTCCTGCGCGACTGCAACGCCAGCGCCAAGGTCCAGCAATTCAGCTTCGATGACCAGGGGCGCCTGGTGAGTCACGGTGGCACCTGCCTCGGCGTGGGCGGCGATGCCAACCAGCCGGGGGCCAATGCGCTGATGCAGAAGTGTGGCGGGCAGAATTTCCAGAAGTGGCGGCTGGACCCCCAGAGTCGCCTGCACAACCAGCTCAACAAGTGTCTGCACGCGGCCGGCGCGCCCGGCCAGCCGACGGGCAACGTGATCAGCCAGAACTGCAGCGCCAACGCCAACCAGGTCTGGAAGTAATCCAGCCTCAGTAGCTCACCCCGGTCAGTTCCTCCGACAGCTGCCACAGGCGGCGGGCGGCCTCGTGGTCCCGGGCCCGCTCGCTGAGCGCGGCGATGGCCGGGGGGCCGTGCATCTCCTTCTTCTTCGACGGGCCGAAGTAGTCCCCCGGCAGCGCCTCGGGATCGACCGCGGCGCGCAGGGTCGGCAGCGCGCCGGTGGCGGCGTCCTGGGCCAGGAACAGGCCGAGAAACCGGTATTTCCAGGCGTGACGCTGCAGGTCGGTGCGGGTCCAGCCCGGGTGGGCGGCCAGCACCATCGGTGTGTCGGCGTGGTCTTCCAGTTTTTCCACCAGCCCGAGGGTGAACAGCAGGTTGGCCAGCTTGCTGTCGCAGTAGGCCTGGCTGGTGCTGTAGCTGCGCCGCTGCCAGTGGATGTCGTCGAAGTCCGGCTCGCCCTGCCAGTGAGCCAGGCTGGAAACATTCACTACCCGTGAATCCTCTGTCGCGCGCAGTAGCGACAGCAGATGGCCGGTGAGGGCGAAATGGCCCAGGTGGTTGGTGCCGAACTGGATTTCAAAGCCGTTGCGGGTGGTCGCGTAGGGGCACATCATCACGCCGGCGTTGTTGATCAGCAGGTCGAGGTGCTGGTGCCCGGCCTTGTAGCGCTCGGCGAACTGGGCTACCGACTGGAGGTCGGCGAGATCGAGCTTTTCCACCGTGATGTCGGCGCCGGGGCAGTCGCGGCGTATGCTCTGCGCAGCCTTTTGCCCCTTGTCGATGTCGCGTACGGCGAGGGTGACGGCACAGCCCCTGGCCGCCAGGACCCGGGCTGCTTCGAGCCCGATACCGCTGCCGCCGCCGGTGACAATGGCCCTGCGCCCGGCCTGGGAGGGAACGTGCTCGCTGCTCCAGACATCTGTCGACATGCCTTTATCCTTATGTAATTTGCAGTCTGCGATGATCCTGCGGCTCTTTTACCGCGCCCGTCAAGGTTGACCGCGAGCCCCGGGAGCCCTAAATTCTACCGCCTTAAACATATGGTAATCACCACTGGTGCCTATAACCGGCATAATTCCGATCCTCGCGATCCCTCAGGAGACTAAGCAATGACCCAGAAAACCGCATTGGTAACCGGCGCAGCGGCCGGCATCGGCCGCGCCTGTGCGCTGCGCCTGGCAAAGGAAGGCAACCGCATCGGCGTCCTCGACCTCAAGCTCGAGGGTGTGGAAAAAGTCGCCCAGGAAATTCGCGACGCCGGTGGCGAGGCGATTGCGCTGGAGGGCAGCATCGCCGACCGCGGCCAGATGGAAGCTGCCGTAGCGAAGCTGCGCGAGGCCTTCGGTCCGGTGACCATCGTGGTCAACAACGCCGGCATTTCCAACTTCATTCCCTTCGAGGAACTGACCGACAGCGACTGGGACCGCATGTTCGAGATCAACACCAAGGGCACCTTCATCGTCACCCAGATCGTGGTGCCGGACATGAAAGAAGCCGGGTGGGGCCGGGTGATCAACATCTCATCCTCCAGCGCCCAGTCCGGCTCCATGCAGCAGGTGCACTACTCCGCCTCCAAGGGCGCCGTGGTTTCCATGACCCGCTCCCTGGCACAGGCCCTCGGTCCCTACGGCATCACCGTGAACAACATCCCCCCGGGTGCGGTGATGGGCACCATCATGTCCGAGGAGAACAAGGACCGCTTCAAGATGTCGATGGAAACCCTCACGCGCATGATCCCGGTGGGCCGCACCGGCGTGGCCGACGACATCGCCAACGCCGTCGCCTGGCTGGCGGACGAAGCGACCAGCTACGTGACCGGCCAGACCATCGGCGTCAACGGCGGCCGCGTACCCTCCTGATCCATGCCCCGGGCGGCGCGGCCTGTCAGTAGGCAATATCCCGCGTCGCCCGCACGAATACCTCCGACAGATTGACGTTCTCCGGCGCCGTGGCGATATACACCACGGTGTCGGCGATCTGTGCCGGCTGAATCGCCCCCTCCTGGTTGAGAAACTCGCGCATGCCCGCGCTGTGGGCCGGGTCGCTCAACTGCTCCCAGATTTCCGTGCTCACCGTGCCGGGGTTGACCAGGCAGACCCGGATGCCCTCGGGGCCGAGTTCCTGGCGCATGCCGTCGGTCATGGCGTACAGCGCCCGCTTGCTGGTGGCGTAGGCGTTGTAGACCGGCGTGGTGGTGTGGCAGGCGAGGGAGCCGATATTGATGACGCTGCCGCCACCCTGCGCGCGCATCGGCGCTACCGCGGCGTGGCAGGTGTAGAGACTGGCCAGCAGGTTGGTGTTGATCACCGCCCGCCACTGGTCGAGATCGGCCTCGCCGATGTTGGTGGCCTGGATGGTGCCGGCGGCGTTGACCAGGATGTCCAGGCGGCCGAAGCGCGCGACCGTATCGGCGACAGTGGAGAGGGCGAAGGCCTCATCGCCGACGTCCCCCGCCAGTGCCAGCGCCTCGCCGCCGGCGGCCTCGATGTGCTCGGCAAGGGCCGCCAGACGCTCCGCCCGTCGGGCTGCGATGGCTACCTTTGCCCCAGCCGCAGCCAGTGCGATTGCGCAGGCGTACCCAATACCGGCGGAAGCGCCGGTGACCAGGGCGACCTGTCCCTCCAGTGGTTTACTCATGCGGCCTCGAAGTGCACCGGCAGGGTCTTCAGCCCCCAGGCGCCGAGGAAGGGGCGCCAGGCGATGTCGCCGTCCAGTTCGATGTTGTGCAGGCGCCGGGCGATCAGGTGCAGGCCTTCCTCCAGTTGCGCCCGGGCGAGGAACTGGCCGAGGCAGATATGCTCGCCGCGGCCGAAGGCCAGGTGGCGGTTCGCGTTCTGGCGTTCCGGGTCGAACTTCATCGGCTCGGGGAAGGCCGCCGGGTCGCGGTTGGCCAGCGGCATGGCGAAGGCCACCATGGCGCCGGCGGGAAATTCGTGGCCGGCGTAGTCGAAGTTTTCCGTCACCGTGCGGAACACCGTGGCGATGCTCGAGTGGCGCAGGGCCTCGTCGATCACTTTCGCGCAGAACTCCGGCTCCGCCGCGCAACGGGCCCAGTACTCCGGCTGCTGCATCAGGCGGTAGACGGTGAAAGTCAGCATGTTCTTCGAGGTGTCGTAGCCGGCGATCAGCAGTACCAGCAGCATGTCGCGCAGTTCGACGGCGTTCAGCTTGCCGGCGTCTCGGGCGGCGATCAGCGCGTCGAGCAGGGCGTTGTCATCCTTCGCTGCAGCCGCCTCGCGCTCGGCGATCAGTTCGTCGGCGTAGTCGGCGAGCAGGTTGTAGGCCTCGAGGAAGCCGGGGTAGTGCTGGCGGTCTAGCGTCAGCGAGGCCATGTGGGTCTCGATCGCCGTGCGAATCCGCGGGATACCCTCGGTGGAGACGCCGAGTACACCGAGGAGGACGGCGATGGGGAAATAGGAGGCGAACTCGGCGAAGTCGAAGTGATCCTCGCTCGTCCACTGGTCGATCAATTCGGAAATCACCCGGCGCATGGCGGGGCGCACCTGGTTGGCATTGCGCGGCGTGAAGGCCTGGGCGACGCTGGCGCGCAGCCGCGCGTGTTCCGGCCCGGTGTGGGACTGCAGCATCTCCAGCATGAAGCGCGCCCAGGGCGTCTCCTGCACGCCGTAGAAATCCACCACGTGGGCGAGGCCCATCACCAGCTTGTCGTCCATGAAGGTAAGATCCTTCACTGCCTCATAGCCGTGCACGATATAGCCCTGGCTGAACCGCGCCAGCCAGGGGTGCTGCACGCGGGCCTGCTCGACGTAGGGCATCGGGTCCGCCTGGAAGGCGGGGTCTTCCACCGGCAGGGTGGGCAAGTTCATCTCGCTGATCAGCGGCATGGTGCGATCCTCAGTACATGCTTTCGGGCAGGTGAACCACCAGGCCCTCGAACTCCGGGCTGGCCTTGATCTGGCAACTCAGGCGCTTGCCTGCGTTGGGATTGTCCGCGTGCAGTTCCAGCGTCGCCTCTTCCATTTCCCCGGCCTCGCCGGTCTGCTCACGCCATGCCGCGTCGACGTAGACCAGGCAGGTACCGCAGGCCATCTGCCCGCCGCACTCGCCGATGATGACCGGGAGGCCGTTGTCCACCGCCGCCTGCATGAGGGACTTACCCTCCGGCACGTCCACGGGGTGTTCGGTGCCGTTGGTTTCCTTGTAGATAATCCTGACCATGTGTTCCGCCTCTTATTTTCGAAATTGGTTGTGCGGTGTGATTATGCGCGCTTGAGCGGCGAGAGGGGAATGAGGTTATATTAACGCCTGATACGTTTCAATAAAGCGGTGGGGCTCGAGCAGGGTTCTTAGAGACGTGAAGCGTCACACCAGACGATCGGATCGTAGTTAAGGCGGTAGGGGCAGGACGGCGCATTGCCTCCTGAAACCGTGAGGCGACAGGACGTCGCCGACCGAGCCTGTACATGGATGTACGCTTTTTGGCGTGTTTCGGGAGGCAATGCGCTGTTCTGCACCGGCGGAAATCACCCAGAACCAAAGACAAAATCAGGAGAATAATACATGTCCAACAACAGAACAGCACTGGTCACCGGCGCCGGCGGCGGCATGGGCGAAGCCTGCGCCCGCCGCCTCGCCGCCGACGGGATGGCTGTCGGCGTGCTCGACATCAACGCCGACAACGCGGCAAAAGTCGCCAGTGAAATCCGCGCAGGCGGCGGCAGGGCACTGGCCCTGGCCGTCGACATCACCAACCGCAGCGCCGTCGAAAATGCAGTAGACACACTGCGCGCAGAGTTTGGTCCGATTTCCGTGCTGGTCAACAACGCCGGGGTGGAAGACTTCACCCTGTTCGCCGAAATCAGCCCCGCCAACTGGCAGCGCATGGTCGACGTCAACCTCACCGGCACCTACACCGTGACCCAGGTAGTGCTCCCGGACATGGAATCGCAGGGCTGGGGGCGGATCATCAATTTCTCCTCCTTCGCCGCCCAGAGCGGCGCCGGCATGATGGTGCACTACGCCGCATCGAAAGGCGGGATCATCGCCATGACCCGCTCGCTGGCGCAGGAAGTCGGTCACCGGGGAATTACCGTCAATGCCATCGCCCCCGGACTGATCGACACCCCGATGGCGCGGCGCGCCATCGACGGCGGGCAGTTCCCGGTGCCGCTGGAGCAGATGGTAAGCAGCTATCCGATTCCGCGGATCGGCAGGCCGGAGGAAGTGGCAGCGGCGGTGGCTTTCTTCGCCTCGGAAGGCGCCAGTTACATCACCGCACAGTTACTCGGGATCAATGGCGGCACCGCCGTATAGGGCGGTGCACGGCAGCCTATTTTTTCAGCGGGGCCGTCGAATCGCGCAGGATCAGTTCGTGCGCCAGGGTGATGCGCTCGTCCCTCGCCGCCTGGCCGTTGAGGATACGTAACATCAGTGCCATCGCCTCGCCGCCCATCTGGCGGCGCGGCTGGCGGATGGTGGTGAGCGGCGTGGCACAGTAGTCGGCGATGTCCAGGTCGTCGAAGCCGATGATGGAAATGTCCCGCGGCACATTCAGTTTGGCCTCGCGCAGGGCTTTCATAACGCCCATGGCGATCTCGTCGTTGGCGCAGAACATGGCGCTGGGCAGTTCGCCGCCCGCCAGCACCGCTTGCGCCTCGCGGTAACCCGAGGCCAGTTTGAATTCGCCGTACTGGATGTAGTTTGCCGGAACCTCGAGCCCCGCCTTGCGCATCACCCGGCGGAAGCCCTTGAGCCGCTCCCTGCACAGGGTGAAGTCCTTCGGGCCGCCGATAAAGGCGATCCGCTTGTGGCCGAGGTCGACCAGGTGCTGGGTGGCATCCGCCGCTGCCTGCACATTGTCTATGCCAACCTTGGGCAGCGGGATCTGGCCGGTGTACTCGCCGACCATGACCAGCGGCGGCCAGCGCTCGTCGGCACTCTTGCGCCGTGGATCGACTTTCAGGGGAATATTCATGCCCAGGGTGATGATGCCGTCGGCCATGCGCTGGGAAACCAGCGCGCTGTAGGCCTGCTCGATTTTTGCCTCCTGCTGGGTTTCGCCGAGCAGGATCTGGTAGCCGCGGCTGCGCGCAACCACCTCGATTTCCTGCACGATGCTGGCGTAGAACTGGTTGGCGATGTCGGGCACCAGCACCACGATGGTCTGCGACTTGCGGCGGCGGAAGTTGCTCGCCATGACGTTGGTCACATAGCCGCTCTGCTCGACGGCCCGCATGACTTTTTCGCGGGTGGAATCGGCGACCTTGTCGGGGAGCGAAAGGGTGCGCGAAACAGTAGCTACGGAAACGCCGGCGATTTTGGCGACGTCTTTTATCGAGACCATGAAAAATTCCTTCTGAATCTCGCCGAGTATATTTCAAATTCTATGCTAGTACCTCCGCTCCAGCACGGTTAATCGAAGCTCGATCGCCGAAGCAGCGAGGCGATTCCAATGCACAGGCTGCGCGAGACCGTGAGGCGACGTCCTGTCGCCTAACGGTTCCCGCAGGGAGGCCCGAGTCCAGGCGCTACCGAGCGGTGTGACTTCTCAGGCTGAAAACACAAGTGAGTTGCGCCTAGTCAGCTTGGCAAGCGGGATCATTGCCTTGCCCGGCCCATTCGACGGCCTTCTCCAGCATATCTACATGCTTGGCTTCGCTGAAGCTCTCCGCCGTATGCCCCATTGCCGAGTACAGCGCCCGACCCTTGCCAACACACTGCTTCCATACAATCGGGTGATCCTCACCCATGCTGATATCGTCGCCAAAAAATATCGGCGAGTACGTGCTTTCATCGAGCGTGGCGAGAATCGTGCGCCCCGGCTTGCGCGGGCTCTGCGCGTAGGAGTACCACTCGTCCGTGCGGCGCCATTCGCTGCCGAGGTGGCTGGTCACCGGGTCATTCGGGTCCTCGATGACCACGCGCGCCTCCTGGAACTGCGGGTTCATCGGGTGGCCGATAAATTCGGCGCCGATCAGGGTCTCGTTCTGCCACGGCCAGCTGGAGGAAGTGTCCCCGGCGCCGTGAATGCCAATCCAGCCGCCGCCGTTTTCGAGGTAGGTGATCATGGCCTGCTGCTGCTCTGCGTTGAGCAGGTCGCCGGTGCTATTGTTCCAGACAATGACATCGAACTTCGCGAGGTCTTCGGGGTTGTGCACGGCGCCATTTTCGGTGACGAACACACTCCAGTCATTTTTCTGGGCCAGGGTAGCGAACATCGCTTCCGCGGCGGGAATGGCCTCCTTGTGAATGAAGGAGCCGGTCTTGGAAAATACCAGCACTGCAATATCGCCATTCATCTCAGGTAGGGCCGGTGCCTCGGTTTCATAGCTCGGCAGGCGCCAGAAGCCGCGCGAGCGCATCTGGTAGTAGGCGTAGGCGGCGGCCAGGATGACGAGGACGAGCAGCGCCAGCAGGATGCGAATCAGCCACTTTTTCATTGCAGTTACCAACCGGGATTGTGGGGAGGATAAGCCGGGAGTCTGGTCAGTCCAGCTCCCGGGGCCTGGTCAGATCACGCCTTCGCGCAACTGGGTTACCGCGTAATCCGCCGCGCGCGCGGTGAGCGCCATGTAGGTGAGCGAGGGGTTCACGCAGGAGGCGGAGGTCATACTGGAACCATCGGTGACGAAGAGGTTCGGCACATCGTGGGCCTGGTTCCAGCCGTTGAGTACGGATTGCGTGGGGTCGTTGCCCATGCGCGCAGTACCCATCTCGTGGATGGCTTCGCCGCCGACCGACTCGTGGACAAAACTGGAGGCCATCATCGCCCCGGCTTTCTTCAGCATTTCCTCGCCCTGTGCGGCGATGTCCTTGCGCATCTTTTGCTCGTTGTCGCGGAACGAGAACTCGAAGCGCACCTGCGGAATGCCGAAGCGATCGGTCTTGCTGGTATCGAGCACCATGCGATTGTCCCTGTAGGGCAGGCACTCGCCAAAGCCGGTGAGGTAGATCATCCAGGGGCCGGGCTTGCGCAGGGCGTGCTTGAAATCGGCGCCGAAACCGGGAACCTGTCCGGCGAGGGCCTGCCAGCCCATACGCATGGCACCGCCCTGGTAGCCGTAGCCACGCAGGAAGTCCACTCCCTCCTGCTGGCCGTCGAGGTTGCGGAAGCGGGGGATGTAAACGCCGTTCGGACGCCAGCCGTAAATGACCTTGTCGTCAGCCACCCCCGGGAAGACGCCGAAGGCACCGGTGCCGAGTGTGTGATCCATCAGGTAGTGGCCCAGCACACCGCTGGAGTTGGCGAGGCCGTTGGGGAAGGCTTCCGACTTCGAGTTGAGCAACACCTGCGTGCTGCCCACGGTGCCGCCGCAGAGGAAAATCAGTTTCGCCGTGTAGGTGGTCTTTTCCATGGTGTTGGCGTCGATCACCCGGACACCGGTGGCTCGGCGGGTTTGCGGGTCGTAGTCGATGCCCGCGACCACGCTGTCTGATTTCAGCGTCAGGTTGTTGGTCTTGCGCGCCGCAGGCAGGGTGGAGCTCTGGGTGGAGAAGTAGGCGCCCGCGGAACAGCCGCGTTCACAGGGGCCGCAATAGTGGCAGGCGCCGCGGCCTTCCTTGGGTTCGGTGAGCACGGCGACCCGGCCTATGGTCATTATGCGATCGTCGTAGCTCTCTTCCAGCTTGCCCTTGAAGATCTTCTCCATCGCGCTCATTTCCATGGGCTTCTGGAATTCACTGTCGGGCAATTGCGGCAGGTTTTCCTTCTGGCCGCTGATACCGACGAATCTTTCCACGTGGCTGTACCAGGGCGCGATGTCCTTGTAACGAATCGGCCAGTCTATGCCGTGGCCGTCCTTTTTGTTGGCCCCGAAATCCAGGTCGCTCCAGCGGTAGCTCTGGCGGCCCCAGAGCAGTGACTTGCCGCCGACCACGTTGGCCCGGTACCAGAGGAACTGTTCCTTGTCCTCGACGTAGGGGTTTTCCTTGTCGTTGTTGAAGAAGTGGCGGTTGGGTTCGCCGAAGGCGTAGAGGCTGCTTTGTACCGAGTACTCCTCCTTGTACAACTCTCGCAGCCGCTTGCCGCGGAAGGGGATTTTCCACGGTGGAATGTGTTCGCCGGTGTAGTCCTTGCCGTGTTCGACCATCCTGCCACGGTCCAGCATCAGTACCTTGAGGCCCTTCTCGGTAAGTTCCTTGGCGGCCCAGCCGCCGGTGACGCCGGAGCCAATGACAATGGCGTCGAATTGGGTAGATGTCTCTTGCATGATGAGGTCCCTGTTATTTTGGGCGCGGGGTCAGTGGGTGAACTCGCGGCCGATCTCGTCGAAGTCGTAGCTGCCGTTGTAGTATCCGGGCATGGGCAGGTAGGCGAGTTCCTGGGTCGCGCCCACCTCGGAGGTGTAGTAGCCCAGCACTACCAGTTCCTTCAGGCGCTTGAAGAAGGGGGCATTCTCGTCTTCGTCTGGCATCTTCAACCGCGCCTGTTGCGGCGCCTTGTAACCGGCAGCGGCGGCCTCCTGGGCTTGCAGGGCGGCGATGCGGGTGGCCTCGTCGGACTCCACGAAGGGCCTGCCGCCATTGCCCGCGCAATACTCGTCGAGCGCGACCAGGCCCTGCATGAATATTTCGCGTTCATTGGGCTTGTACCAGTCGCCGACAATGGAGGCGATGAAGTCCGGTACGCCGGCGGTGATAGCGCCCGGGGTGTCGGTGGTCGGGATGATCATCTCCGAGAGGAGCTCTACCGCCTTGCGCTGCACCGGGTTGAAAACCCCGGTCGCCGAGCCTGCGTGGAGCACCTCGCCGGCGAGTAGCGCCCGCGACACCGAAGCACCCGCGGTTGCGCCAAGCAGGGTCATCGAGAGTTTGAGTAGTTCGCGTCTTTGCATGGAGGTTCCTCCCAGGGGACGGGGGTGCTGTTGAATTATTGTTCCCACTGCTCCGGCGAGCGATGGGCAGTGCGTGGGGCTCTGATTATCCATGGTTTTTGCGCGTTGGCCGCTGTCGCCACAACGCGGGCCAGCCCCGTAGCCCGGGCATTTTGCAAACGTTTACAGTTGGCTGTCAAGGCTTCATCCCGCCACCGTCTTCGAAATTGCCTGGTGAACACCGATGTTGAATGGTGGCTGCCGGCATGGTCTGCTAACATGACAGCCTATATAAACAGGCCACGGCCCGCATCCTGCGGCAAGTGGCTGAAACCAAGCTGAAACAAAGCTGAAAATTTGTCCGCAGGCTCGCTCCTTTACGTTCACTCGCTCTCGCCTCCAGGTGGAGTGTCTGCCCACGCCAGCTTCCCGCGTGTGCAGTACAGGGCGTCGTTCCTGCGGCTGAAGGCGAGGGAGCCGAAAATATGAACAGCGAAAGACTGGCGGGCAAAGTGGCGCTGGTGACCGGTGCGTCCGCGGGTATTGGCAAGGCCACCGCCGAAATGCTCGCCGCTGCGGGGGCGAATGTCGCGGTTGTGGCGCGAAGGCTTGATCGCCTCGAGGCAGTCTGCGCCACGATAGGCGCAGCGGGTGGTGAAGCCGCGGCATTTGCGGCAGACGTTGCCAGCGAATCCCAGGCCCAATCGGTGGTTGCCGCAGTCCTCGAGCGCTACGGCAGGATCGATATCCTGGTCAATAACGCCGGTATCATTCGCCCCGGCGGCATCGTCGACGGCGACGGTCAGGGCTGGCGGGATACCTTCGACGTCAACGTGCTCGCACCGATGTACTGGAGCCGCGCGGTACTCGTGGATATGCTCGCCCGCGAGTCCGGCCATATCGTCACCGTGTCGTCCAACGCCGCAAAGGGGCCCGGCGCCCCTACCAATAACGCCTACGCGGCCAGCAAGCATGCCATGACGGCCTTCTGCGGCGGCCTGCGCAAGGAAGTGGCGGCGCAAGGCATCCGCGTTACAGTGGTCGAGCCCGGCGCGACGGAGACGGAAATTGCCGAGACAATCACCGATCCGCAGGCCCGCGACATGATGCGCGCCCACCTGCACAACGAACGGGTGATGCAGGCCTCCGATATCGCCGCGGCCATCTGTTATGCGGTGAGCCAGCACCCGCGGGTAAACGTCGACGAACTCTGGCTGACCCCCACGCGCCAGTAGGTGTTCCGACCCAGCACCCACTCCCATCCAACGATAATTCCAGGAGCCAAAGAACATGACCAACAGCAGTCCATCCCTCGCCCGGCCGGAGCCGGGCAAACGCTACCGCATCGTCCAGTGGTCCGCCGGGCGGGTCGGCACCAGCAGCGCCCGTGCGATCATCGACCACCCCGACATGGACCTCGTCGGCATGTGGGTGCACTCCGAGGCGAAGGAGGGCAGGGATATCGGTGAGCTCTGCGGCGTCGAGCCACTCGGCATCAAGACCACCCGCAGCGTGGAGGACATTATCGCCCTGCGGCCGGACTGCGTGATGTACATGCAGGAGGGCTACAACGCCGACGACATCTGCGCCCTGCTGGAGGCGGGTATCAATATCGTTACCTCCCGCGGCGAGTTCCACTTCCCGCCCTTGATGGACCAGGACCTGCGCCAGCGCGTGGAAGCCGCCTGTGAAAAGGGCGGCACCAGTATCCACAGCTCCGGCATCAGCCCGGGGTTCATCACCGAGGCCTTTCCGCTGGTGCTGGCCTCCAACGCCCGCCGCCTCGACTGCCTGACCATCGACGAGTTTGCCGACATGACGGCGAGTTGCTCCGACGAAATGCTGCTGGACGTGCTGCGCTACGGCGGCACGCCGGAGGAGGCCTCCAATCCTCACCTGGTGCACCACATGACCGCCAACTTCGGCCAGTCACTGAGCGTGGTCGCCGACGCCCTGGGGTTGCAAGTGGATGAGGTGCAGACCACCGCGGAGAACGCGGTGGCAAAGCAGCGCATTCCGCTGATGGGCGGTCGCGCTATCGAGGCGGGCACCGTGGCGGCGCTGCGCTTTACCGTCGCCGGGATGCGCAATGGCAAGCCGCTGGTGCGCTTTCGCGCCAACTGGTTCTGCACCACGGACCTGGACAGCGACTGGAATATCCGCGAGAACGGCTGGCGGGTGCTGCTGGAAGGGGATACGCCGCTGGATATCTACATCGGCATGCCGGTGACCTGCACGCCGGAGGAGATGCCGCTGGTAATGGCGGGCTATACCGCGCAGCGCTGCGTCAACTGCGTGCCCTACGTGTGCGCCGCCGCACCGGGGATCCGCACTTCGGCGGAAATGCCGCAGATCATTCCGCGGTTGGGCTGAGCAAGAAAAGGGGTCAGAGTCGCGACTCTGACCCCGGTCGGTGAGGCCCCTGACCCCGGTCAGCCCGAGGTCTCAGGCGATGGCCTCGGTACCCTTGATGGTGGTGCGGTGCATCACCCGGCCGGAGCCCTCGGTATAGGGCTGTGAGCGGTGCAGCAGGCCGGGGTTGTTCCAGATGACCAGGTCACCCTTCTGCCAGGTGTGGCTGTAGGTGAACTCGTCCTGGGTGCAGTAATCCACCAGTTCGTCGAGGAGCGCCTTGCCCTCGGCCTCGCCCAGCTCCTGGATGCCCCAGGCGGTTGAGCCGATGACCAGCGAGGTGCGCCCGCTCTTCTGGTGCCAGACCAGCGGATGCTCGGTTTTCGGGAAAACCTTCTCCCAGCGCTCGAGGTCTTCCCCGCTCGGGTCCGGGTTCATCTTGCGGCCCACGGCCTCCAGGCAGTGCACCACGTGCAGGCCCTCGAGCCGGGCCTTCTTCTCCTCGGGCATGGCTTCCCACGCGGCGAACAGATGGGCGAATTCGGTATTGCCTCCGGCAGAGGGCGGCTCTTCACACTTCAGCAGCGTGGCCTTGCCCGGGATCTCGTAGGAGGTGCCGTCCATGTGCCACCAGTTGTTGCCCACCACGTATTCGCGCTGGCTCTTGTCGGTCTTGTCCAGGGCGATACGGTAGATGCCCTTGCTGCTCGGCGCGGAACCGTCCGCTGTCGCCACCGGGGCCTCGATATCACCGAGCTGGTTGGTGAGGGCAACCATGAGTTCATCGCTGAGGTTGAGCTGCGGGAAGACCAGCACGCCGTACTTCGTCAGCGCATCGAGGATGCGGTCCGGGATGCCTTCGGCCACCACGTCCTCGGGGGCGATGTAGGCGTAGGCACCGAGGTTTTCACTGATTTTTTCGAAACGAATGTCTGCCATTTTGTTTACCTTTTACTCGCTCGCCGCGTCGGGGCCGGGGACCAGGGCCCTGGTTTGCGTGAGGCAACTGCCGAAGCTGTGGAAGCCGGTGGCGTGCAGGCCGCCGGTGCCGCCGCAGACGACGACCAGGACATCCTTGGGCTCGACACAGATATAGGCCCGCCCGTTGAGGATACGGCCCTGGGCTTCCAGTTGTTGCCGGTGCTTGGGGGTCAGGTAATCGGCGTCGACACTGGCGAACTTCCACAGCACTTCCTGCACGTCCCGGATGTCGGGGATTTTTGCATGGATCAGTTCCGCCCACACCGGGTTGATGGCGATCATCATCTCGGCGAACGGCATTGCCGGGGAAAAGCCGTTGGCGCCGATATAGCCCATGGATTTGCCGGTCATCTCGAGGAACTCGAGCGGGTCCTGGGAGGTGGTGTCGAGGACGTTCATCGTGCCCATGGTGCCGTAGACCGAGACCGCGTCGCCCTTGACCCCGCGCCGTTCGGCGAGGGGCGCCCAGGGGGAGCGCTCTTCCCATTCGCCGAACAGCATGCCGCTGATGCGTCCCGGGGAGCCGAAGGTGGTCTGGGAGGTGACATTGGCTTCCTGCCCGGCGACGTTGCGGATGATCAGGCGGATGGCGCGGCCGATGGCCGTGGCATCCGTGCGCGCGCCGCCGAGGCAGCCGTGGCGGTAGGGGATGTCGAGCCGGTTGCGGATCGGCCCGTTGACCAGCACCAGCGGGTACACCGGCGCGGTCGTGGTGTTCTGGCCAAACAGTTCGAAGTCCGGCTCCGCCATGGCTTCCAGGGCGGCAATGATCAGTGGCAGCGATTCGGCGCGGGCGCCGGCCATCACCGCGTTGATGGCGATCTTCTCCACCGTGCACTCGCCGTCAGCGGGGGGCAGGGTGCAGATCACCTCGTCGGCGTAGCGGTTGTTCCTGCCGAGGAAGTCGCGCACCCGGGCTTCGGTCGGCGGGATCAGCGGCAGGCCGTCGCCCCAGCCTTTATCCAGGGCGAAGCGGGTGAATTCCATGACATCGTCGATCTCGGTTTCCACCTTCTGGCTGGACAGCCAGTCGATATCGCAACCCTCGGGGCCGCAATCGCGCAGGTTGACGACTTTCTCTGCGGGCTTGCTGGCAGCACTGCTGCGGATGCTACGGCTCATCGTGCTGCCTCCTTCGGCATGTCGAGGGCTACGCCCATGGTGCTCATCAATCCTGCCAGGTGCTCGCGCGCCACCTGGTCGACTTCCTCGCGCTCCTTCTCGTTGAGCGGGTAGGGCAGGACATGCAGGCGCAGCCCGGAGCGGCCGCCGCGGCGGGCCAGGTTCTGCGCCAGTTCCAGGAATACTTCAGTGCACACCGCGGTGGTGGGAATGCCGGTGCTGGCCGCGGCCAGCGAATCGCGGATTGTCCAGCCGGTGCAGGAACCGCAATTGGCCAGGCCGACGACAGCGATATCGATCGAGGCAAGGAAATCGTTGAGCTCGGCGGCAACCTTTTCGCCGGCTTCACCGGTGCGGCCCTGGTGGGAGCGCCAGAACTTCACCTCGGCGCCGAGTTTGCGGAATTCCTCCGCCCAGTACTCCGTCATCCAGTCCCAGGCCCGCCAGATTTCATCGAGGCGGAAACCGATGGTTTTCCCGGCCAGGGGGCCGGCGTCGGGACCGGGGGAGGTGATGTCTTCGCGCTGTAGCGCCGTGGGGTCGAGGACCGTGCCGAGGGCCATGCCGTACTCCTTGAAGTTATTCGCAAGCCGCACTTGCCAGTGGGCTCTTGTTGGAATAAAGTCCAAAATACTGGACATATATATTTCAAATACTGGACTATAGTGATCCCAATTCGCGGAGGTGTCAATGCAGGTCAAACAGATCACCAACCTGTTCCGGCTGATGGAGTACTTCGCGGAGGAGGGTCGACCGCTCTCCGTGCGGGAGATCGTCGACGCCATGGGCTGGCCGCGCTCCAGCGTGTTTAACATCGTCTCGACGATGGTGGACGAGGGTTACCTCTACCAGCCGGCAGCCCGCGGTGGTTACTACCCCACCACCAGGTGGATGGACCTCGCCCGTGCGGTGGTTGACTCACAGCCCCTGCCGCCCGCCGTCCACCAGTTGCTCGAGGATCTCGCCCACGCCACCGGCGAGACCGTCTGCCTCGCAGCCGCGGAGGGCAGCAATGTGGTCTTCCTCGACGTGGTGGAGTCCTCGGCGGATATCCGCTTCATCGCCAGCATCGGCCAGCGCCTGCCGATCCATGTTGCCTCCGCGGGTAAGGCCATCCTCGCCCAGTACTCGCCGGAAGAACTGCGCGCCGTCCTCGCGCGCATCGACTACCGACACTACGAGCAGCACAGCTTCATGTCCGCCGATGAGGTGGAAGCCGATCTCCGAGCACAGGCGGCCCAGGGCTGGTACCTCAACCTCGGTATGTTCGCCCCGGGTGTGGCGGGCATCGCCGTGCCCTTTACCCTGAACGGCAGGCGCTACTCGATTGCGCTGGGCGGGCCGGTATCGCGGATCGAAGAACGCGCGGAGGCGCTGGGAAAGTTGCTGAAGAGGGAAGTGAGAGAGTTCCTGAAAACCGCACCGACGTAATTGGCGTAGACGGACGGTTTCAGAGTGGTGCCGATAAACCCGCACTGCAGAGGACTGGGCACGGTAGCCGCCTCCACGAAAACGTCCGAGGCCATGGAGGGCCGAGGCCGAGCTGCCATGGATGGCGCTTTTGCGTTTTTCGGGGAGGCGGCTACCGTGCCCAGGCCGGGTTTGCTGGTACTGTTCTCGCGCCGGGTGCCGAGGGACATGGGGTCAGAGTCACGACTCTGACCCCGGTCGGTGCGGGTCCCGGTCGGTGCGGGTCCCGCTCAGTTGCAGTAGCGCCCGCCGTTGACTCCAAGCGTATGCCCGGTGATGTAATCCGCATCGTCCGACGCCAGGAAAGCCACTGCGGCCGCAATATTGCGCGGCTTGCCGGTGCGCTTCATCGGCGCGTTGTTCTGGGCGAAGGCCTCCACATCCACCGGCGCCTCGCGCAGCCCCTCCGTGTTGATGAAGTTCGGCGGCACATTGTTCACCGTGATGCCGCTGGTGGCGAATTCCAGCGCCAGCGCCTTGGTGAAGCCGATCACGCCGCCCTTGGAGGCCGCGTAATGCGCCATGCTGCTGGCGCCGGTCTGCGCGGAGGACGAGGAGATATTGACGATCCGCCCCCAGCCAGCCGCCTTCATGTCCTCGATCACCGCCTGGGTGCAGAGGAAGGGGCCCTTGAGGTTGATGGCCATCAGGCTGTCCCAGGCCTCCTCGGTCAAATCCTCGAACTTGCAAAAAGGCGAAAGGGCGGCGTTGTTCACCAGGATGGCAACCTTGCCCAGCGTGTCGTGGGTCTTTTGTACCGCGGCGGCAATATCGGCGGCGGAAGACGTGTCCACCTTGCAGGCCACCGTTTTGACACCCATTTCGGCGACCATTCGCGCCGTCTCCTCGGCCCCTTCGAGGTTGAGGTCCCACACCGCGATATCGATATCGTCCTCGGCGAGGCGCTGGCTGATGGCGCGGCCGAGACCACGGGCTGCGCCGGTGACGACGGCGACTTTGCGGGCATTGGGCATGGTGATTCTCCTGGAATTGCGTTATGTAATTGAGCGGCCGGTGGCGTCGCAGTGGATGCATCCCGCCGGGCCCTGGATTAAACTATACACATGTTCAGTAATCGCAGGATGATACTGTCGAAGTAACGTCCTGTACAAGCCTGTCGATAATCAGCCGGGAAAGTCGTGACCAAAAACGCCAGCAAACCAGTGACGAAGACGGGGGCCGCACGGACCGGGTCCGCGGGGAAAAGCGCGCCGCAGGCGCAAAAAAAAGGGGAAATCTCCCGCCAGTTGATTCTCGACGCCACCGAGAAGCTGATGCTCGAGGAAGGTTACGGCGCCGTCAGCACGCGGCGCGTGGCCAAGGAGGCGGGGCTCAAGGCGCCCCTGGTGCATTACTACTACCCGACTACCGATGACCTCTTCGTCGCGCTCTTCCAGCGCGCCGTCGCCAGCCAGCACGAGCGCCTCGACGCGGCCGGTGAAGCGCCCGAGTCACTGCTGACCCTGTGGCGCTCCTACAAGAACAGCCAGGCCACGGCCCTGGCCGTGGAATTCATGGCCCTCGCCAACCACCGCGAGGCGGTGCGCAAGGAATTCGCCCGCTACACGGCCAAGGCCCGCAAGAAACGTGTCGAGCTCTTCGAGCGGCTGTGCAGCGATCAACTCCAGGCGCCGGACCAGCCCGATGCGGAGGCACTGGCCGTGATCATGATCGGCATCGCCAGGACCCTGGTCATGGAGGAGCGCCTCGGTATTGCCGCCGGCCATGCGCAGGCGGACGCCTTCGTCGAGCAGTGGCTGGCAGGCCTGCAGGGCGCCGGGGCCTGATTTGATCGCGCCTATTGACCCGGGCGCGCTTCGCCGAATAAACTGAACGCATGTTCAGTATGACAGGGCCGGCATCTCCGTCGGCGGCAGACTCGAGAGGGAGGCACTGACAATGGAAGCACAGGCAGCGGTCGGCAACGAGGCCCCGGCAACCACGCTCAAGTACGAGGCGGTAAAACCCCTCATCGGTGCGCGTGTTCACGCCACCCGGGCAGACATGGCCGACCCGGACTTCGTGCGTGAATGCCTGAAGTTGCTCGACGAGCGCATTGTGCTGATCTTTCCCGAGATCGGCTTGAGCGACGCGGAGCAGATCACCTTCACCGACCTCCTCGGCGAGCGCTACAACTTCGTCAAGCAACTGACCTCGGAAGAGAACTCCGACATCTACGAGATCACTCTCGACCCGAACAAGAACAAGTCTCCGGAATATGTGCTGGGTACCTTTTTCTGGCACATGGACGGTGTGATGGAGGAGTTTCCCCCCTCCAAGGCGTCGCTGCTCTCCTGCCGCCGACCCTCCGCCAGGGGCGGCCAGACCGAGTTCTGCAACCTGTTCGCCGCCTACGAGCACCTGCCCGAGGAGGAAAAGGCCGAGTTGGAAGGCCTTACTGTCCTGCACAGTGTGTATTCCGCAGTGCGGCCGGTGCTGGAACTGGACGTGACCCCCGAGAGCTTCCAGGGCATCAAGAAGCAGCAGGAGCACCCGCTGGTGTGGAATCACGCCTCGGGCCGCAAGTCCCTGCTGGTGGGAACCCACGCCGATCGCGTGATGCAGATGCCCCTGCCCGATGGCCGCGCGTTGCTGCTGCGCCTGCTGGAGTGGGCCGGCCAGAAGGAGTTCACCTATCGCCACAACTGGGCCGAGGGTGACTTCGTGGTCTGGAACAACGTCGGTGCACTGCACCGGGTGATTCCCTACGACCGCAACTCCGGCCGCGTGATGCACCGGACCTCGGTAGCCGGCAACGAATTTATCAAATAACCCGACAGCCCTGCGCCGCGCTGGTGCGGGAGGCTGTTGATTCCGATACTCACTGCATAGTTGGTACAGCCATGGAACAAGCCCTTAGAGAACAGTACGCACTTTTCACCACCCGCGACCTCACCCCCGCCATTGGTTCCGTGATCGAAACCGATGTGGAGACCCTGGTCAGCGGGAGTATCTCCGACGCGATTCGGGAGCTGCTCGAGCAGCGCGGAGTGATTGCATTCCCGGCAATCAACCTGAGTGAAGAGCAGCAACTCGCGCTGACCCGGACCCTCAACCGGGTGAGCCAGGATTTCGCCATCACCAAAATCACCATGGACCCGCTGGAGAACCCGCGCGCCGAGTACATCAAGGGTGCGTTCTTCTGGCATATCGACGGCACCATGCTGGATACCCCGATCTTCGCCTCTGTAATGTCCGGGAAAGTACTGTCGAAAACCGGCGGACAGACCGAGTTCTGTAACACCTACGCTGCCTATGACGCGCTCTCGGAAGAAGACAAGGCCGCCATCGAGAACCTGCGGGTCGTGCACATGTTCGAAACATCCCAGCGCTACGTGACGCCGGAGCCGAGTTACGAGCAATTGTGCGACTGGCAGAAGTTCGAGCCCAACACACTGCCGCTGGTATGGACGCACCGTTCGGGGCGCAAGTCGCTGGTCCTCGGTTCCACGGCCTCCCATGTCGAGGGCATGGAACTGCGCGAGGGCTGGGCCCTGCTGACCCGCCTGCGCGACTGGGCAACCCAGCCACGTTTCGTGTACCGCCACGAGTGGACGGTGGGGGACCTGGTTATCTGGGACAACACCGGGACCATGCACCGCGCACTGCCCTACGCCCTGGACAGCGGGCGCCTCATGTATCGCACCCAGATTGCCGGCGAAGAGCCATTCGCCTGACGGAATTGCCCGGCGCTGCGGAGTCGCCTCAGCCCGGGCGCACCTTGTGCAACCAGCGGTCTGTGCGGTAATACCCCAGCGTCACCAGCATATTGACGCCACTGGCGAGCAGGCAGCCCCACCACAGGCCGACGTCCTGCAAGGCGGTGTACTGGGAGAGGAAAAACGCCAGCGGCACCTGCAGCGCCCAGACCCCGAAGAGTGAAATCATCATCGCGGCGAGGGTGTCACCGGCACCGCGCAGTCCGCCGACCAGCGCTGACTGCAGGCCGATGAAAGGATAGCTCAGCGCAAAAAAGCGCAGTACCAGTGCGCAATAATCGCGAAGCGCCGCATCCGTGGGCGCGAAGATTGCCGCAATCGGCCCGGCCGCCGCGAACAGTAGCGCGCCGATCAGCGCCATCATCAGCAGATTTACCTTGAGCGCCTGGCGCACGACCATCTTCCCGGCAGTGGTATCACCGGCGCCGATACGCTGTCCCAGGAGGATGGAAACCGCCATCGACATCCCCATCGCCGGGATGATGGTGAAGGTCAGCAGGCGGAAGACAATGCCGTAAGAGGCCAGTACCACCGTGCCGAAACCGGTGATCAACACGGTCATCACGGAGACGGAGAGGGCACTGGTCGACTGCTCGATCGAGGCAGGTATGCCCAGCTTCAAGAGCTTGCCGACGGTTTTCCAGTCCGGCCACAGGTCACTGGCGCGCAGGTTGAGCCGGAAGCGTGGCCGCAGCATCAGCCAGATTCCCGCCGCGGCGGTACACACCTGGGTGCTAATCGTCGCAACTGCAGCCCCGTGAACACCCAGTGCGGGTAGCGGACCCCAGCCAAAGATCAACAGCGGATCGAGCAGCGCATTCAGGGCGACGCTGGGAATGATCACCAGCAGCGGGGCCCGCGCCTCGCCGACGCCGCGCAGGATATTCTGGAACCCCATGGTCAGGAAGGTCGCCAGGGACCCACTGAGTGTAATGCGCAGGTAGCGGATGGCGTCCGCTTCGATAGTGTCTGGCGCTCCCAGCAAGCCCGGCAACTGCGCTGAAAGCAGGAGGCCCAGCGCGCTGATCAGCACTGCCAGTATCGATACCCCGCTGAGGGTCTGCGCCGCGAGTTTGCCGACCGCTGCATGATCACCCGCGCCGTGGCGCTGGGCCACGAGGATGGTGCCTCCCAGCCCCAGGCCGCTGGCGAAGGAGACAATGACCAGGTTGACCGGAAAAACAATCGCCACGACCGCCAGGGCGTCGGCACCTACCCGGCCCACCCAGAACGCATTCACGAGGTGGTAGCAGGTTTGCACCATGACCCCGATTGTCACGGGGACTGCGAGGGTGAGCAGTTGGCGTGTCAGGCTCTCGCCGTGACTGGTGGATAGTGTTCGCTCCACGTTGTATTTTCCTGTCTGATGTTGGTTGCGCGGGCGCTAACAAAGCTTATGTTCAGGCCCGCGTTCAGTCCGGAGGAGCGTGCCATGACCGTCAATTTCAAGTATCACCAACCACAACCTGTCGAACAGCCATCGCTGCTGGCGCAACACCCGGGCCAGTGTCACTGCGGCGGGGTGAGGTTCAGCGTGCAACTCGAGGGCGGTTTCCAGGGCTTTGCGCGCTGCAATTGCTCACTCTGCCGCCGGCGCGGTGCGGTCATGGGCTTCGTGGAAATGGATCGGTTGCAGATTACCGCGGGGCAAGAATTACTTACCCTGTACCAGTTCAATTCCAATGTCGCCAGGCACTATTTCTGTTCCCGCTGTGGCGTATACACCCATCACCAGCGGCGCTCTGTGCCGACCCAGTACGCGGTCAACATCGCCTGCCTGGAGGAAGTGGACCCCTTCGCCGTCGCCGATGTGCCGATTATCGACGGCGCCGGTGGCCACCCCAGCGACGGTCGCTAGGCGTCCGTTGCCGCCCGGGCCGGGTTGCGCTCAGTCGCTGCTCCAGAGTTCGGCTTCGGTAACCGCCTCGTGCATGGCACGGCGCCCCCACCACAGAAAGCCCGCCGCTACCGGCAGGGCGATCCCGGCCAGGGTGCCAATGCCGTAGCCTATGGCGTTACCACCGTAGAGATAGTCGGAGAACAGGGCGATGGCGATCGGGCCGAGGGACAGGGCGACAAGCCCCACCGTGGCGGAAAAGAACGCCACCCCTGCGCCACGCAATTCGTTTGGCGTCACCAGGTTGAGGGACGACACGTAGACCGCGGTGAAGGGTGAAAGCAGGAACATGAACAGGCAGATTGCGACCAGGAAGACCCAGGGGCTGTCGCTGGTGGTGGCGATGATCGCGAGGGGTGTCGCCAGGATCAGGCAGAAGGTGAACCAGCGGAACTGGGCATCCTTGTAGCCGCGACTGTACAGTGCGTTGACGCTGAAGCCGCAGACGAACTTGCCGGCGAAGCCGCCGATGATCATGGCCAGGCCGAGGCCGAGGCCGATCTCGCCGGGGCTCCAGCCAAAAGTCCGGGCCATGTGCGCGGCGTACCAGGCCTGGCCGCCGGTGAAGCCTATGGAGGCGAGGCCGAAGCCGGCGTAGTGGCAAAGGAAAAACTTGCCGCGAGAGCGGATGAAGCGAACCAGGTCCGGGTAGCCGGAGAAAACGCTTTGCAGCATGGACTTGTCGGTGCTGGATTCGCGTACCCCGCGCCGTTTCGGCTCCGGCATGGTGAAAGCGAGGACCGACAGGAAGATCCCGGGCACGCCGATGATATAGAACACCGCCTGCCAGGGGCGCACCTCGCCCACCAGGGGCAACGCAATCGTGTCCAGCGTCGAGACCGCCTCGATCAGCATGCCGCCGAAGAGAAAGGAGCAGCCGACACCCGCGGAGGCGCCGAGAGCGTAGATCGCCAGCGCCAGGGTGAGCTTTTTCGCCGGGAACATGTCGGTGATCATCGAGGTGGCGCAGGGGTTCAATCCCGCTTCCCCTGCGCCGACGCCAACTCGCGCCAGCAGCAGGTGGCTGAAGTTCTTGGCGGCGCCGCAGGCGGCGGTCGCCAGCGACCACACGGCGACGCTGACAAAGATGATGAAGCGACGACTGAAGCGGTCCGCCAGCGTGCCCGCCAACAGGCCGAAGACGGAGAAGGTGATGGCGAAGGCCAGTCCGTGCAGCATGCCGAACTGTACGTCACTAATGCCGATGTCGTTCTTGATCGGGTCGACCAGCAGGGAAATGATCGAACGGTCCAGCAGGGACAGCCAGTAGAGCAGGGCGAGCAGTACCGTGGAGTACCAGCCGATCGCCGAAGAAGGGTAGGGAATCGCTGTCCTGGCGCCGGCAGGTGCGCTCGAATCGTCTCGCATTGTTACCTCGAATTATTATTGCGCCGCACTTACCCCGCGGCGGACTGGCCAGCCGTGTAACCTGAATCAAGGTGGGGCTGAGGGGCGGGATTGATCATACCCTGCTTTGGTTGTGTACACCATTGTTGTCTATTCGCTTCACGCGTGTGTCGCGAATGGGCAAAAACCCGGCCTTTCGCCGAGCAAAAAGCATCGGGTCACTTGAATGCAGCGAGCTTCTGCTGAATAATTCGTCGCATTGTTAGCATATTCTGTGACTTGCCCAGGCTGGTGTTTGCAGCAAAGATTGGGTCCACAATAATTAGCACTATCGTCTCCAGGAGGCCTCCCAGCATGTTCAGCCACGTCTGTCTCGGCGCCAACGATGTCCCCGCCGCGAAAAAACTCTACGGCGCCGGGCTGGCCGCGGGTGGCACAGACGAGGGGGCTAGGCCCCTTCAAAACCGAAACAACGTACAGAAGATAACAAGGTAAAGACTATGAGTAATCAAACCCCCGTCGCAGTGGTCACTGGCTCCAGCCGCGGTGCCGGCCGCGGTATCGCCATCGCCCTGGGCAGCCACGGCTGCACTGTTTACGTCACTGGCCGTTCGGAAAAGAGCGGTGATGCACCGCTCCCCGGCACCATTTATGAAACCGCCGAAGCGGTCACCGCCGCGGGTGGCAAAGGCATTCCGGTGCGGGTAGACCACGGTGATTTCCAGCAGATCGAGGCGCTGTTCAAGCAGGTCGAGGCAGAGCAGGGGCGGTTGGACATCCTGGTCAACAACGCCTTCGCGGTGCACGAGGAGATGATGAACCCGGTGCCATTCTGGGAGAAACGGCTCGACCAGATCGGCATGCTCGACGTCGGCCTGCACGGCACCTACGCCGCCTGCTGGTACGCCGCCCCGCTGCTGACCCGGACTCCCGGCAGCCTGGTCGCCTTCACCTCTGCCTCCGGTGCCACCCACTACGTGTTCGGCCCGGTGTACGGCGTGCACAAGGCCGGCCTGGACAAGTTCGCTGCCGACATGGCGGTGGATTTTCGCGACTACGACGTTGCCACGGTGTCCATCTGGATGGGCACGGTGCTCACCGAGCGGGTGCAGGTGCTGGCCGATATCGACCCGGAGCGTTTCAACGCCCTGCGGGAAAACATGGAGACCCCGGAGTTCACCGGCCACATCATCTGGGCCATGCACGAGGACCCGGAGCGCATGGCCAACAGCGGCAAGGCGGTCATCGGCGCGGAGATGGCAATCAAGTACGGCATCAAGGACGAGGGTGGCCGGCAGCCGGTCTCCTATCGTGACCTGCATGGCGTATGGCCATTCGAGCAGTTCGATCGCATCATTCGCTGAGGATTACAGACATGAGTATTGAAGCAGAACTGAAAGCACTTCAGGCACAGGTCCAGCGCCTGCAGGACCGCCAGGATATCCTCGACTGCATCCAGCGCGAAAGCCGCGCCCGCGATCGCCAGGATGTGGCGCAGATAAACAGTTGCTGGTGGGAGGACGGCGTCGACGAGCACGGGTCGATCATTACTGCCGTGCCTGAGTACGCGGAGCGCGCCAATGCCGGGCACCGCGGTGGCTTCCTGATGACCAGCCACAATATCACCAACCACATCTGCGAAATCGACGGCGATACCGCTCACTGCGAGTCCTACGTGATCGGTGGCCTGTTCTGGAAGGGCGGGGAGAAGACCAGCCTCGCCTGTGGGCGCTACCTCGACCGGCTGGAGAAACGCGACGGCCAGTGGCGCATGCACACGCGCAAGTGCACCATCGAGATGACCATCGACGGCAGTGCCGAGTGGGTGTATTCAGACCCGGTTAAAGGCTTCCTGAAGGCCCGCTGGGATGGCAAGGATCCCTCCTACGAGCGCCCCTTCGTGGCCAATAAAGAAGGGGAGCGCTGGTAGGCGACTCCCCTTTTTCCGCAAGCTTTGCCGGAGGCCCGGGCCTCAGGCCTCCGCGGCTTCCGCAGCCTTACCCGCTTCCACTGCTTCCGCATCGTCGCTCTGGCGCTGCATCATTTTCATGATGTCGCCGGAGGTGATGCGGCGCGGGGCCTCGCCTTCCGCCAGCGGCGCGTTGCCGCCGGTGGAGATCGGGGTGGTGTCCACATCGGTGGCCCTGGCGCGCAGGGCGCCCACGGTCAGCTCTTCGCGCTTGTAGGTCTTGAACAGGTCGTGACGCAGCCAGCGGCAGGCGTTGAGGTGGGTGACCTTGTCGATCTGCTCGTCGCTCAGCCCGGTGAGGGTTTTCACCAGGTGCTCGGGAACATCCGGCCACAGCGCGTCGGAGTGCGGGTAGTCGGTCTCGAAGGCGACCATGTCCTCGCCGACATCTTCCAGGCTCTTCAGGCCGAAGGCGTCGTCGATGAAGCAGGTCATGAAGTGACGCTTGAACACCTCACTGGGCTTCATGCCGTTGTAGTTGCTGTGGGTCCATGCGGTGTGGCGGGAGTGGGCGTAGTCCGCGCGCTCCATGAAGTAGGGCACCCAGCCGATACCGCTCTCGGACAGGAACACGCGCAGTTCCGGGTACTTCAGCAGGGCCTCCAGTTGCAGCCAGTCGGACGCGCCGACGGCGATGGACATGGGCATGGTGGTGATCCAGGCCTCGATCGGGGTGTCCATTGAGGCGATGGGCGTCGGGTTGCCGGAGCCGATGTGCAGGCAGCTGGTAATCTCGTTGTCCACCAGGGCCTTCCACATGGGGTTCCAGTACTCGTCGTGAATGCTGGGCAGGCCGATCTTGGTGGGGTTTTCGGTAATCGAAATCGCGTGGCAGCCCAGGTCAGCCAGGCGCTTGAGTTCGGCGACGGTGGCGTCCATGTCCCAGGTCGGCAAAATGCCGAGGGGGATGAAGCGGCTGGGATCGGTGGCGCACCACTCGTGGATGTGCCAGTCGTTGTAGGCGCGCAGGTGCTTGAGGGCGAGGGCCTTGTCGGGCGCCGCGTGGAAGCAGACACTGCCGTCGAAGCCGCCGATGCTGCCGAAGTTCATGGAGGCGGCGACGCCGCTGATGTTCATGTCTTCCAGCCGGGATTTCGCATCCCAGCAGCCCTTGCGCATCTGCGACAGGGAGGTGGGCTCCATGCCGTATTCCTCGGGCACCCGGCCCACGACGGCATTGAGGCCGGCGTTGGCCAGGGTCTTGCCCTGGTAGGTCCAGTGGTTGGTGCCGGTGGCGGTGGTGTGAAACTGGGGGGCGCTCTCCAGGTCGGCACCGCTCAGGTGGCCCTTGAAGAGGTCCGGGGGCTCGACGATGTGGTCATCGACACTGACCAGTACCAGGTCGTTCATGTCCATTGTTATTACTCCTCAACTCTCATGTATGTCTGTGCGCCCCTGGCCTGCGGGCAAGGGCTGGTCAAAGGTGCTGGTGCGTTAGCCTGGAGGCCAGGCCCAACCAGCATAAGCATAGTCTAAGCCCGGGAAATATTGGCAGTCTTGTGCTCAAAGGTCATAATTTGTTCCTCAGCGGCCAAAACAGCTTCCCCATGCACAGTTTCATCACTCTCAACAAGTCCGGCCTCGATCTCGTCGGCGGCTCCCACCTCAGCAGCGGTCTGGAGATGGATACCGGCTGGCATGTCCACGACATGCACCAGTTCCAGTACGCCTTCGAGGGCTATATCGAGGTCGAGGACGCCGCGGCCCGCTACCTGGTGCCGCACCAGTTCGGCGTGTGGATCCCGGCGGGGATGGAGCACCGCACCTGGCTCAAGGGCGGCGGCTCCGGTTCGGTGTTCCTGCGCGAGGACATGGTGGCGACGGATACCGATCGCCTGAGCATCATCCGCGTGCCGCCGCTGATGCGCGAGATGATCCTCGAGTCCATGCGCTGGCCCATTCTCGAGGGCTACGAGGACGAGACCGGCCACTCGTTCTTCACCACCTTCGCGCTGCTCTGCCAGGAGTGGCTGGCGCAGCGCTCGCAGCTCATCCTGCCGGTGTCGGACGACCCGCGGATCAAGCGCATCCTCGGATACACGGTCGACAACCTCGCCGCGGTGACTTTGGACGAGGTCTGCCGGGAGGCGGGTATGTCCTCCCGCACCCTGCGGCGCAAGTTCAGTGAAAAGATGGGCATGAGCTGGGAGGAGTTCCGCCTGCGCAGTCGTATCTTCAAGGCGATCGAGCTGCTCGAGGACGACAGCGTGCCGATCGTGGATATCGCCATGGCGGTGGGCTACAAGGGGCAGTCGGCGTTTGCCAAGTCTTTCAAGGCCCTGGTCAACGACTCGCCCAGCGCCTACCGCAAGCGACTGCTGCAGGAACGGGAGGGGCGGGGGCTGGTCGCCGACCACTCGGCTCTGGGCCTGGCGACGGAATAAAAAAACCTGCCACCGGAAACCGGTGGCAGGCAAGGCAGTGCACGCTCACGCACTGGCAGTAAAGGTTCAGAACGAATAGCCCAGGTTGATGCCGAACTCCCGGGGCCGGGCGGTAACGATGACTTCCTCGAGGCGGAAGTCCACCGAGGAGGATTGGGCGTGCAGGCTGTGACTGGCTGGAAGTGCAGCGCCGGCTGCAATCAGTCCACAGGCCAGTTTCCTGAAGCTGTGGGGGTCAATGTGCAATCGCTATACCTTTTATCGTTATGTGTCCCGCGGCAGGGCCACGGAGCTGGTTATCCTACTTGATCACCTGCGCCTGACGTGGGCCTGGTCCCGGCGCGAGGCAGAGTGTAGGCGAACTGGTGCGGCTCTGTAAACGTTTGCATTGCCCCTGTCTTACAGGCCAATGGCTGATGGACGTGCGGTGTCGCTTGAATGGGAGCAGGGCAGTAGGCAGAATTGCGCAAAACTTTCAGGGGCCGCTATGAGGTCGAAAAAGGACAAGCCGCACACGGCAACGTTTTGGCACGGCGCACGCGCGATGCTGGTCACGGGCGCGGTGGGCCTGCTCGCCGCCTGCGCGGATATGGGATTGCCCGAGCCGGAAGTCCCGTTGCCGGTCCGGGCCAGGGTGTTCGATCCACTGGCTTACGTGGCGCCGGAATTGCGACCCGCGGCAGAAGCGTTGCTGCTGGAGGCGGATGAAGCGGCCCTGACGGTCGAAAACCTGGCGGAACTGCGCCAGGCCGCGGAGGCTTACGCCGGAGAGCCGCGGCTTTTCCCCGCCGTGGAGGAGGTGAGCGTGCCCGTCCCGGGAGCGGCGCCGGGTGTCAATGTCTACGTGATCAACGCCCGCGCCGGGGCGTCGAGGCCGGCAATCCTGTACATGCACGGCGGTGGGTATGTCGCCGGCTCCGCGGCTGCGGGTCTCCAGGGGCTGCAGGACCTGGCTCTGCGGCACGATTGTGTGGTGTTCTCGGTGGATTACCGGCTGGCGCCGGAAACGGCCTTCCCGGGCGCTCTCGAGGACAATTACGCGGCGCTTCGCTGGGTGCACGAACATGCCATCGAACTTGGGGTGAATCCTCAGCGTGTCATGTTGATGGGCGAGAGCGCCGGCGGCGGCCACGCGGCGATGCTGGCGATAGCCGCGCGCGACCGCGGGGAGTTGCCGATCCACAAGCAGATACTTGTCTATCCCATGCTCGACGATCGCACCGGGACATCGGTTCCCGTACAGCCCTGGGTCGGACGCTACCTCTGGAATGCGCAGTTCAACGCCTTCGGCTGGAGTTCGCTGCTCGGCGTTCCCGCAGGTTCGGAGGTGGTTCCCGCCGGGGCGGTTCCCGCCCGGGTCGGCGATCTGAAAGGGATGCCCCCGACCTTTATCGCCGTGGGCAGCATCGACCTCTTTGTCGACGAGAATATAGCCTGGGCCCAGCGGCTCGTGTCCGCGGGCGTCGCGACCGAGTTGCTGGTCGTGCCGGGGGCGTTTCACGGCTTTGACGTCATTGCGCCGGATACCGCCGTGGCGGCCCAGTTCCGCGAGGCGATCGATCGCGCCATCGCCACCGGGGTGCGGAATGCGCCGACCTCGTTGATGGAACTCCCCGCAGCCGCCCCCGAAGAGCCCGTCGCCCCGGCTGAATTGATCCCCTCCGAAGAGGGGGTGATCAGTTTCTGAGCCCCGGGTACCGGGGCGCTGAAGCACACCGCGGGGCCTGCAGGTGCTGGCCCCTCGCGCCGTCCGCTTTCCGGCGGCCACGGCGCAGCAGCATCCCTGCCAGGTGAGACAGGGAAAGTCGGGGGTATCGCTGCGACTGGAACTGTAAACGTTTGCATGAAACTGTTGCATGTGAGAGATTAGCCATCCCGACCCGGTGCAGGGCGCTGCGGTCGACAATAAGAATCAGGCGTGCACCGGTACTGGCCGGTGCGAGGTTGCAGGACGGCTTGTGTCAATTTATCTCGGCATCGACATCGGTACCCAGGGCGTCAAGGCACTGTGTTTTGACGGCGGCAGCGGGTCTGTCGTGGCCGGCAGCAGTGCCAGTCTGGAACTGATCAGTCGCAGCGACGGGGCCCGCGAACAGGAGGCCGGGTGGTGGCTGGTAGCGCTGCGTCGCTGTCTCGGTGACATCCCGCCAGCGATTCGCGAGGCGATATGCGCCGTGGGGGTGTCCGGCCAGCAGCACGGCTTCGTCGCCCTTGACGCCAGTGGCCAGGTACTGGCCCCGGTCAAGCTGTGGTGCGATACCTCGACCGCCGCAGAATGCGCGGTGATCACCGAAGCGTTTGGCGGCGAGCAACGCTGTCTCGAGCAGGTGGGGAATACGATCCTGCCCGGGTATACCGCCTCCAAGATTCTCTGGCTGAAGCGCGCACATCCCGGGCTGTACCAGCGCATGCGTACCATTCTACTGCCCCACGACTACCTCAATTTCTACCTGACCGGCGAGCGGGTCATGGAGTGCGGCGACGCATCCGGCACCGGGTTGCTGGATATCCGCCGGCGCAAATGGCACAGGGAAATGCTGGCTGCGCTCGACGGCGAGCGTGATCTCGGTGAGGCCCTGCCGCGCCTCGTGTCACCCGGTGAGTTCATCGGCACGGTGCATGCGGGCGCTGCGATGGAGCTCGGTTTGCCGGCGAACATCCCGGTGAGCTGCGGCGGTGGTGACAACATGATGGCGGCGATTGGCACGGGTAACGTAGCCCCCGGTCGACTCACGGTGAGCCTGGGCACCTCGGGCACTCTGTTCGCGTATTCCGACCGGGCAATCGTCGATGAGAGCGGTACGCTGGCCGCATTCTGCGACTCCACCGGCGGCTGGCTGCCGCTGTTGTGCACCATGAACTGTACCGTGGCCACAGAGCTAACGAGGAATGCGCTGGATCTTTCGCTGCCGGATATGGAGGCCCGCATCGCCGCGGTGCCCGCCGGCGCCCACGGGGTTCTGACCCTGCCATTTTTCCAGGGTGAGCGGACGCCGAACCTGCCCGCAGCGAGCGGCAGCGTGTTTGGCCTGACCACGGAAAACTACAGCCCGGATAACCTGCTGCGTTCGGCGATGGAGTCCGCGGTGTATGGCCTGCGCCTGGGCCTCGACGCATTCCTGCGCCAGGATATGCGCTTTGAACAGGTGCGCGTAACCGGCGGCGGGGCGCGTAGCGGCGTCTGGCGGCAGATGCTTGCAGACGTCTTCGAGCAACCCGTGAGCGCACAGAAAATCGACGAGGGCGCAGCCCTTGGAGCCGCCTTGCAGGCCTTTACCGTACACCAGAAAGGCGGCGGTGCCGGCCAGCTGAGCGAGCTGCTGGATGCCGTACTGGGGATTGACCAGGAGCGCTGGTGCGAACCCTGCGAAAGAAACAGCATGGCCTATCGCGAACATTACGCGCGCTACCTGCGGCATATCGAGGCGTTGACGCCGATGTATTCCCACAATCAGGCGAGGATTTCCGCATGACCACCAGGCTGTTTATCGGCGACCGGGAATTCTTTCCCGGCATCGGACGTATCCCTTTCGAGGGGACACAGTCCGACAATCCGCTGGCCTTCAAGTTTTACGATGCGGACAAAATGATCGGCGGCAGGACGATGGAGCAGCACCTGCGCTTCGCGGTGTGCTACTGGCACAGTTTCTGCGCGGGGGGCGCTGATCCCTTCGGCGTCAGTACACGGGTTTACCCCTGGGATTTATACGGCGACCCGCTCGGCTCGGCGCGGGCCAGAATGGACGCGGCCTTCGAGTTCTTTACCAAGCTGGGCGTCCCCTATTACTGCTTCCACGATCGGGACATGGCGCCCGAGGGGGGCAGCGTGGCGGCATCGGAGCGCAACCTGCAGGCGCTGGTGGAACTGGCCGCGGAGCGCCAGCGGGCCACGGGCGTGAAACTGCTGTGGGGCACGGCCAACCTGTTCGGCCACCCCCGCTACATGAATGGCGCGGCTACCAACCCGGACTTCGCGGTAGTGGCTCACGCCGCGGCCCAGGTCAAGGCCGCACTCGACGCAACCGTCGCACTCGGCGGCGAGAACTACGTCTTCTGGGGCGGCCGCGAAGGTTACAGCAGCCTGCTGAATACCGATTCGAAGCGCGAACTCGAGCACCTTGCGCGCTTCCTGCAAATGGCTCGCGATTACGGCCGCAGCATCGGTTTCGAGGGCACCTTCCTGATCGAGCCGAAGCCGATGGAGCCGACCAAGCACCAGTACGATTTCGATGCCCAGACGGTGATCGGCTTCCTGCGCCACTTCGGCCTGGACGGCGATTTCAAGGTCAATGTCGAAGCCAACCACGCAACGCTGGCCGGGCACAGTTTTGGCCACGAATTGCAGATGTGCAGCGACGCCGGCCTGCTCGGCAGTATCGATGCCAACCGCGGCGACCCCCAGAACGGCTGGGATACCGACCAGTTCCCCGTCGATCTCTATGACGCCGTGCAGGCCATGCTGGTGGTGCTCGCAGACGGCGGCTTCAGGAGCGGCGGCCTCAACTTCGACGCCAAGGTCCGTCGCGAGTCTGTCGATCCCGGGGACCTGTTCATCGGTCACATCGGCGGCATGGACACATTTGCCCGCGGGCTGGAAGTCGCCCACGCACTGCTCGGGCAGTCGGCCATGCCTGAACAGAAGCGCCAGCGCTACGCCAGCTTCGACAGCGGCAACGGCGCGCGCTTCGAACGCGGTGAGCTGGACCTTGCAGGCCTGCGCGATCTCGCCGCCGAAGCGGGTGAGCCGGAATCCCGCAGTGGCCGGCAGGAGTGGTACGAGAATTTGCTGAACCAGTACCTTATAAGCGCATAGGAACGAACTTTCCGCACTCGGAAGGGCAGTGTACGGAGCGGGTTCAGGCGATTTTTTCAGGAGTACAAGTAATGGCAAAAATACGCATGGGCATGGTCGGCGGCGGGGAGGGCGCCTTTATCGGCGCGGTACACCGCATTGCCGCCGGCATGGATGGTGAGATCGAACTGGTTTGCGGCGCGTTCAGCAGCAGCGCGGAGAAATCACGCCGCTCGGGCGATGCACTGCACCTGGCCCCGGAGCGGGTCTACGCCGACTACCGGGAAATGATGGACACGGAAGCCACACTGCCAGCAGACCAGCGCATGCAGTTCGTCGCCATCGTCACGCCGAATCACATGCACTTTCCGGTTGCCGAGGCCGCCCTGCGCGCCGGCTTCCACGTGCTTAGCGACAAGCCGGCTACCTTCACTCTCGAGGAGGCCGTGCAGCTGCGCGACATTGTCGCCGCAACCGGGCTGCTCTACGGCCTCACCCATACCTACACCGGCTATCCCATGGTGAAGGAAGCGCGCCTGCGAATTGCCGCTGGCGAGTTGGGCCGGATCCGCAAAGTGGTTGTCGAATATCCCCAGGGCTGGCTCGCCGAGCGGGAGGAGGATTCCGACAACAAGCAGGCGGCCTGGCGGCTCGACCCGAAACAGGCAGGCATCAGCAGTTGCATGGGCGATATCGGCGTGCACGCGGCCAACCTGGCCGAGTACGTGACGGGACTCGAAATCAGCGAAGTCTGCGCGGACCTCACCGCTTTCGTGCCAGGCAGGGAGCTGGATGACGACGGCTCCATGCTGCTGCGCTTCGACAATGGCGCCAGGGGGGTACTCATGGCCAGCCAGGTCAGTGTCGGCGAGGAGAACGCCATTCGCCTGCGCGTGTACGGCGAAAAAGGCGGTCTGGACTGGGCGCAGCAGGAGCCGAACACTCTCTGGCTGAAATGGAACGACCGGCCCACGCAAATGCTGCGTACCTCCGCACCCTACCTGAGCGCACTTGCGGCCGCCAACACCAGGACACCGGGCGGTCACCCCGAGGGCTATCTCGAGGCATTTGCCAATATCTACATGGCCTTCGCCGGACAGGTGAGGGCGCGGGAGGCCGGCGTGGAGTGCGACGAGCGCGCCGCGGATTGTCCGGGAATCGAGGCCGCGGTGCGCGGCATGGCGTTTATCGAGCTGGCGGTGGCTGCCAGCGCCAGCGAAGTGAAGTGGCACGGCTTCCCGCGGATCTGAAACAGCAGGAGAACGAAACATGGCAAAAATGAACGGCCCGGCGATTTTCCTCGCCCAGTTCGCTGGCGATGAAGCGCCCTTTGACAGCCTCGACAATATCACCCGCTGGGCGGGCGAACTGGGCTACAGGGGCGTGCAACTGCCGACCTGGGAACCCGGCCTGATCGACCTCGAGAAAGCGGCGACGAGCAGGGATTACTGCGAGGAACTCAAGGGCGTCTGCGCCGGCAACGGGGTGGAGATCACCGAGCTTTCGACCCACCTGCAGGGGCAGCTGGTCGCCGTTCACCCGGCCTACGACGAACTGTTTGACGGCTTCGCGCCCGCCGAGTTGCACGGCAAACCGCGGGCCCGCCAGCAGTGGGCAGTGGAGCAGTTGCTGCTTGCGGCAAAGGCCAGCGAGAACCTCGGCCTGAAGGCCCACGCGACATTTTCCGGTGCGTTACTGTGGCACACGGTGTACCCCTGGCCGCAGCGTCCGGCGGGGCTGGTGGAGGCAGGGTTCGCGGAGCTGGCGAAACGCTGGCGGCCGATTCTCGACGCCTACGACACGGCGGGTGTCGACCTCTGCTACGAAATCCACCCGGGCGAGGACCTGCACGACGGCGTTACCTTCGAGCGCTTCCTCGAGGCCACCGGTAACCACCCGCGCTGCAACATCCTCTACGATCCCAGCCACTTCGTGCTGCAGCAACTGGACTACATCCAGTTCATCGATTTCTACCACGAGCGTATCAGGATGTTTCATGTCAAGGACGCGGAGTTCAACCCCAACGGGCGCAGCGGCGTCTATGGCGGCTACCAGGGCTGGAAGGACCGTCCGGGGCGCTTCCGTTCGCTGGGCGACGGACAGGTGGATTTCGGGGCGATTTTCAGCCAGTTCGCGAAGTACGACTTTGACGGCTGGGCGGTGCTCGAATGGGAGTGCTGCCTGAAGCACCCGGAGGACGGCGCCCGCGAAGGTGTCGACTTCATCAATCACCACATCATCCGTACCACCGAGAAGGCCTTTGATGATTTCGCCGGCGGCGCCGCCGACGAAGCCAGCAACCGGCGTATTCTCGGGATCGAAGAGTAGCTCGGGGAGTACCGCCGATGCGCAGAGATTCACAATTAAAAGGATAAATCGATGTTCAGAAAATTACGCCAGTCAACGCTGCTCAGCACGGCCCTCGTCGCGCTTGCTGCAGCCGCTCCCGCCACCGTAGCGGAAGCGCCAATGCTCGATTGCCCGCTGCGAGACGCACCGTTCACTCTCGACTCGCCCCTGATCGATCTCCTGCTCAACGAGCAGGCCTTCGCCGCACTGCAGGAAAGCATGCCCGCCGTTGAGCATTTTCCCGAGAGAATGCTGCGTACCGAAACCCCGTCCTTCGCCGCGATACTGAATCCACGGAGTCTCGCCGGCATGACCCGCACACCCGGCGAAGCGCTCGAAAAGCTCGGCGCCAAGCTGGCCGGGATTGCCGTCACCGACGCCGATCGCCAGGCCCGCTGTGCCCGCTACGACGACGTGGTTCCCGCCTTCGACCTCCCCGAGGCGCCGGTCAGTGTGCTGGTGTTCAACAAGATCAACGGTTTCGACCACGGGCCTTCGGTCGGTGCGGCGACAGATGCCATCAGTGCCATCGCCGGTGAACAGGGCTGGGCCCTGGCCGTTACCGACAAGGGTGGCGCGTTCAACCCGGATACCCTGTCCCGCTTCGATGTCGTGGTCTGGAATAACGTCAGCGGCGACGTACTGACCCTGAGCCAGCGGGCGGCCTTCCAGGACTACATGGCCAAGGGCGGCGGTTTCGTCGGGATTCACGGCTCCGGCGGCGATCCGAGCTATTTCTGGGACTGGTACGCGGATGACCTGCTCGGCGCGCGCTTCATCGGCCACCCGAATGCCCCGCAGTTCCAGGAGGCGAGGATCGTCATCGAGTCCGCCGACAACGGTATCGGCAAATCCCTGGCACCAGGCTGGACGATGAGCGATGAATGGTATTCCTTCGAGCAAAGTGCGCGGGCCAACGGGGCCAGCGTTGTTGCCACGCTGGATGAGTCCACCTACACACCGGAAGGTATGGGGCGCGACCTGCGCATGGGTGAGGACCACCCGATCGCCTGGACTCGCTGTGTCGGTGCGGGCAGGTCATTCTATTCCGCCATCGGCCACCGCCCCGAGGTTTACCAGGTAGCGCAAACCCTCACCCTGCTAGGCGATGCGCTCGCCTGGGCAGCGGGTGATGGGGAGGCCGCTTGCAGTGCCAGTAAGTGAAGTTCAGCGACGGCTGCGCCGGAGGAGACAGTAACGATGACTAATGCACACCAAAGTATCGGCGTCGGGGTAAATGCCTGGGTCTGGGATTCGCCTTTCCGCGCCGACTCCCTTCCCCTGATCGCCCGTGCGGCCCAGATGGGCTTTGACGCCTTCACCATTCCGGTCGAGGAGCCGGCGCTGATCGACATCGCGGCGACCCGCGCCGCGATGCAGGAAACGCCGATGCGCTTCTACGTCTCCGGCGCCTATGGCCCGACGCGCGACCTCACCCACGAGGAACCGCGCTATCGCCGGGAGAGCCTCGATTACATCCGCCAGACCCTGGAGATCTGCCAGGCCCTGGGGATTACTACCATGGTTGGCCCCGCCTATTCCGCGGTGGGCAAGCGGCGCAAGATTCCCCAGCAGCAGCGCGAGCGGGAGTGGGCGCTGGCGGTCGAGGGGCTCAAAGCCGCGGGGCAAATGGCCGCTGACTACGGTGTGACCCTGGCCATCGAGCCGCTCAATCGCTTTGAAACCGACCTGGTGAATACCGCGGTCCAGGTCAAGCAGCTGATTCGCGACATCGACCTTCCCGCGGTGCGCATCCATCTCGACACCTTCCATATGAACATCGAGGAACAGGATATCGGCGCCGCTATCTGCCTTGCGGGGGATGACCTGGTCTACGTGGATGCCAGCGAGAGCGATCGCGGCACGCCGGGCAAGGGGCAGGTGCACTGGGCCACGGTTGCCAGTGCGCTGCGCGAGATCGACTACCGCGGCGACTGCATCATCGAGTCGTTCACCCCGGCCTGCGAGGCAATCGCTGACGCCGCCGCCATCTGGCGCCCGCTGGCGGCGAGCCAGGATGCACTGGCCAGTGATGGCTGTGAGTTCCTCAAGCAGCTATTTGCCTGAAGCAACACAACAACGATAACAGGAGAGCAGAGTATGAATACCGCAAGCATTGACCGCCGGCGGCTCTACCACATCGGCAATCTCTCGATATTCATGATTGGCCTCGGCTTTGCCGTCAGGGCCAACATCGCACCCAACCTGCAGGCGGAGATCTATGACAGGATCGACCTCGCCAACTCGGCGGCCATGGTGGGGGAGGCACTGGGCGCCACCTTCACCGGCTTCGCCCTGACCTTGCTGTTCGGCAGTGCCCTCGTCGACCTGGTAGGGATGAAGCGCATGTTGTTGCTTTCGGCGCTGGGCTACGTGGTCGGCGCGCTCGGCCTGCTGTCAGCGGTCTTGCTACCGGTCGGCGCTGCGGTGGAGACCATCGTCCTGCTCAGCCTCCTGCTCACCGGCCTCGGCTGGGGTGCCGTGGAAGCGGCATCCAACCCGATGGTGGCCTCGCTCTATCCCGATGAGAAAACCCACCGCCTGAATATCCTCCACGCCTGGTGGCCGGCGGGCATCGTGGTCGGGGGCTTGCTCGGCGTCGCAATCAGCGCCGCACACCTGCCCTGGGAACTGAATATGCTGGTGCTGATGCTGCCGGCCCTGGTACTGGCGTGGCTGGTGGCACGCTCTGCGTTCCCCGTCACTGAGCGGGTCGCCGCGGGTGTGAGTTACGGCGCGATGTTTGCGGAACTGGTGAAGCGGCCCATGTTCTGGGTGTTCTGGGCCTGCATGTTCCTCACCGCCGCGTCGGAGCTGGCGCCGGGTCAGTGGGTGAATATCGCATTGTCCAATATCGTCGGAATGCAGGGTATCCTGCTGCTGGTCTACGTGAGCGCGCTGATGTTCGTCATGCGCCATTTTGCCGGGCCCATCGTCGAGCGTATTTCCTCGGTCGGCCTGATGTTCGTCTCCTGCCTTGCGGCGGGGATCGGGCTCTACCTGCTCAGCCTGGCCGACTCGCCGCTGCTCGCCTTTGCCGCCGCCACGGTGTGGGGTGTCGGCGTGTGCTACATGTGGCCTACCATGCTGGCGATCGTCTCCGAACGCTTCCCCCGCGGTGGGGCAATGGCGATGGGCCTGATGGGCTTTGCCGGCGGCATGTCGATCCAGTTCGTGCTGCCGCAGATGGGAGCGATATTCGACAACGCCAAGGCGGAGGCCGCAGGCGGTGCGGACAGGCTTGCGGGCCTGGCGCCCGAGGCGATGCAGGAGGTGGTGCGCTATGCCTCGGTGGAATCCTTCCAGGCGGTGGCCTTCGTGCCGCTGTTACTCTTGCCGGTATTCGGCCTGATCTGGCTATTCGACCGCCGCAATGGCGGGTTCAAACCCGAGGTGGTGGGGGAGCCTGGCGCGCCGGTAAGGTCTGCGGAAGTTTAACAAGCGCGGGCGAGGGCCACAGCCCTCGCCCCGCTGGCGGCAAACGGTTATTTTTCCGCCAGCGCCTGCAGGTCGGTGTCGATGGCATCCATCGCCTCGTCGCTGACCATGCCGCCGCTCATCGGGGCGACAAAGCGCAGGGTCATGCCGCGGGCCATTTCGATTTGCGGGTTATCGGCGAAGCCCGGCAGGTGCGTGTCGAGAACAGCCTTGCTATCCGGGTTGTCCAGCAGTTCACCAATGGTGGTTGTTTCGGTAGACATGGCGTCACTGGCGAAGACCTGGGCGCTGAGCAGCGCGAAGGTGGTGGCCAGAATCATTGCAATACGTTTCATGGTTATCTCCAGTTTGGGCTTGGTAAATGGCTTCCCTGGCGGGCTGCCGGGTTGCTACAGGGCGTCCAGCGCTTGCTGGATTTGCCCGAGTTTTTCCTCGTCGATCATCTGCGGGGCGAAGCCCGCCAGCGTTTCCAGGCTGAGTGAGCCGGCCAACTTTATGCGAGTATCGTCGGCAATGCCAGGCAGGAACTGGTTGAGCACGGCGAGGGCTTCGGGATCTTCGAGCATCTTCGCGATAGGCGTGCTCGCAACGGAGTAGCTGACGCCGGAAACCAGTAGCGAGCGATCCTTCATCCAGGCGTAGAATTCCTGCGCCCACAGCGCGCTGGCGGCGCCGTTGCCCTTCATCCCGAAGCCGTGGCCGCCGCTCTGGTAGAGATGGGCCTCGAAAGGGCGGCCAGAAGCATGCCAGTCAGCGACCAGTTCCAGCGGGCGCGCATTGGCAGTGAACAGGGGGTCGTCGAGACTGATGGCGAGAAACATCGGCGGCGCATGGGCGGGAATCTCCCTGCTCCACATCGGCGGGTAGACCGGCGCGATAAACGACGGGCGGGCTTTAGCGTCCTTCAGGTCGCCGGCCTCCAGGGTGGTCATGGCGCCAGCGGAGAAGCCGAGCATCCCCACTCGCTGCGCGTCCACTCCCCATTGCGCTGCGTTTTCCCTGACCATGCGCACCGCGGCGGCGGCGTCCGCCACTGCGTCCTCTGGCGTGGGCAGGCGGGGAGGCTCTTCGCCCTTGCGCCTGAGTTCGGACATTTTCTTGCCCTGTTCCGCGGTCCATTCCTCGAAATCCACCGGTGTCGGATTGAGCCGGTACTTGAGCACGAAAGCCGCAATGCCATTTTCCGCCAGCCACTCGGCTACCGCGAAGCCCTCCGAAGTCATGGAAAGCATGGCGAAGCCGCCGCCCGGCGCCACGATCACGGCAGCGCCGGTGGCTTTGTCCGTAGCGGGGAGAATAGGCGTCAGGCTGGGGTTGACCACGTTGCGAACGATCAGCGTACCGCCAAGGCAGCCCCATATTTCCTGCTCCTCGACGGCCTCCCGGAGGGGCAGTGCGGCGGCGGCGTAGGGGAGGGGGTCTGGCGCTGCCTCAGGGCAGGTTTGTCTTTCAGTGGCAAGCGTGGTGGCCGGGAGCAGCAGAAGGTTTGCTGCCACGAAAATACCGCGAGGGGAGAAGGCACAGGCTGCAAAGCGCAGGACATTCTGCAGTGAATTCATCGATTGACCTTATTATTGTCTGCGAAATGAAAACGTTTACCTGAAACAACATAGCAATCCGGCTGGCGGGAATCAATCGTCGATCGCGTCGCTGGCTCCGCCAGGGGATTTTCAATATGTCACGGAGACCAGGCAGGTACCCGGGTTCAACGCCGCAGTGATTCCAGGGTGTGAATCACCCCGCGCAGTTCCGCCAGCCCCTTCAGGCGCCCGAGGTAGGAGTAGCCGGGGCGCACGCCTGCCTGGCCCTGTTCCTCGGCCAAAAGGTGGCCGTGATCCGGGCGCATGGGAATCAGGTCGCGGCGGCCACTGGCCTTGCGCTGCGCTTCCTCGTCGAGCAGGGCTGAAATCAGGCCGACCATGTCATTGTCGCCATCGAGGTGATCGGACTCCCAGAAAGAGCCGTCGGCCTCGCGCTTGATATTGCGCAGGTGGACGAAGTGAATCCGCGAGCCGAACTCCCGCGCCATGGCCACGAGGTCGTTGTCGCCGCGGGCGCCAAAGGAGCCGGCGCAGAGGGTGAGGCCGTTGTTTTCGCTGGGCACGGCGCTGAAGATCAGGCGCGCGTCGTCGGCGGTGGAGACCACCCGCGGCAGGCCGAACAGGGAGAAGGGCGGGTCGTCCGGGTGAATGCACATGCGTACACCGGCCGCGTCGGCCACCGGAATGACCTCGCGCAGGAAGTGCAGCAGGTTGGCGCGCATGCCGTCCTCGCCGAGGGCGATGAATTCCTCGATCGCCGCGCGGATACCGTCGCGGTCGTAGGAGCCCTCGCCACCGGGCAGGCCGGCGATGATGTTTTTCTCCAGCAGCTGCCGCTCGGTGTCGCTCATGGCATCAAAGCGGGATTTCGCGTGGGCGAGCAAATCGGGGGCGTAGTCCTGCTCCGCGTCGCGCCGCTGCAGCATGTAAACGTCATAGGCGGCGAAGTCGGACATCTCGAAGCGCAGGGCGCGGGAGCGGTTGGGCAGGCTGTAGTCGAGGTTGGTGCGGGTCCAGTCGACCACCGGCATGAAGTTGTAGCAAACCACGTCCACCCCGGCGGTACCGAGGTTGCGCAGGCTTTCCTTGTAGTTTTCCAGGTACTCGGCGTGGCGTCCGCTGCGGGTTTTCAGGTCGTTGTGCAGGGGCACGCTTTCGACCACGCTCCAGGCGAGGCCGGCCGTCTCAATCTCCCGTTTGCGGGCCTCGATCTCTGCCAGTGGCCAGGCGGCACCGGTGGGGATATGGTGCAGGGAAGTGACCACGCCTGTGGCCCCCGCCTGGGCGATTTTTTCCAGTGTGACGGTGTCGTCCGGGCCGAACCAGCGCCAGGTCTGTAACATCAGTCTCTCCTGCCGCGCCGGACTTGACAGTCGAGGGGCGGCTCCGCGATAGTTGATTGGTCATGCCAATTTTCAGGGGCGAGTGTGCTACAGCGTCGGCTAGAACACAAGCGCCACCACGACTCCCGCCCCACAACCGCAACAGGAAAACACCGATGCCGGGCCAGCCAGAAAAACCGCAACGCCTCTACCTGCAGGTCGCCGACCAGTTGCTCGAGCGCATACGCAGCGGCAACCCGGCGCCCGGGCAGCGGCTGCCCTCCGAGCGCGACCTCGCCGAGCACTATGGCGTCAGTCGGCCGACGATCCGCGAGGCGATGATCGCGCTGGAAATTGCTGGCCTGGTGGAAATCCGGCTCGGCTCGGGGGTGTATGTACTGCCCGGTGAGGGGAAGAAGTTTCCCCGGGCGCAGGACCAGGGCCCCGGCCCCTTCGAGATCCTCGAGGCGCGGCGCATGATCGAGGGCGAGATCTGCGCCCTCGCGGCGGGTCGCATCAGTGCGGCGCAACTGGAGGAACTCGCCGCGCTGCTGGCGGAAATGCAACAGGAGAACCTGCGCGAGGACATGACCGAGGCGGCGGACCAGCGTTTTCACTGCGTGATCGCCGAGGCCTCCGGCAACAGTGCACTGGCGACCACGGTCAGCTGGCTGTGGCAGTTGCGCAACGAATCGGTGATCTCCACCCACTTTCACCAGCGCGTGCGCAAGGAGGGCAGCCGGCCGATCCTCGCCGACCACCGGGCGATACTCGAGGCCCTGCAGTCGCGCGACCCGGCGGCTGCGCGGCGGGCGATGGCGCGGCATCTGCAGCGGGTCATCGACACGCTGATGGCGGCCGAGTGATGCTCGTGCTCAGCGCGCGCACGCTGGGGGACGTCGCACCGGGTACGCTGCTCGGCAGCTATGACCGGTCCGCCCTCAGGCCGGGGATCGTGCACCTCGGTCTCGGCGCCTTTCACCGCGCCCACCAGGCCGTCTACACGGAGAACGCGCTGAACCTGAGCGGCGGCGACTGGGGCATTATCGCCGTCGCCATGCGCAGCGATACACTGGCGCGACAACTGCAGCCGCAGGACCTGCTGTACTCGGTGTTGAGCGAGGATGCCGGGCAGCGCCAGTTGCAGGTGGTCGGCTCGCTGACGGAAGTGATCGTCGCGCCGCGCCAGCCGCAGCGGCTTTTCGCCGCGCTCGCCGACCCTTCGATTCAGGTCGTTACGCTCACGGTCACCGAGAAGGGCTATTGCCTCGCCGGGGACGGCCAGTCACTGGATGTGGACAATGCGCAGGTGGCGCACGATCTCGCCCACCCGGACGCGCCGCAAACCGCGCCGGGGATGCTGGCGCAGGGGCTGCGCCAGCGCTTTGCCGCCGGCGGCGCGCCGCTCACCGTTATCAGCTGCGACAACCTCGGGGAAAACAGTGCGCGTCTGCGCGCGCTTGTCCGGGCCCTGCTGGAGCGAACGACGCCGCAGCTCCTGCCCTGGTTCGAGCGCGCGGTCAGCTTTCCGAATTCCATGGTCGACCGTATCGTGCCGGCGATGACGGAGGCGGGCAGGGAGCGACAGGCCGCCCTGCTCGGCCTGCAGGATGCTGCGGCGATCGCCACCGAGTCCTTCAGCCAGTGGATCATCGAGGACAAGTTCGCCGCCGGGCGGCCGGACTGGGGTGCTGTCGGGGTCCAGTTTGTCGACGACATCCGCCCCTACGAGTCACTGAAACTGGGCTTGCTCAACGCCAGTCATTCCGCCATCGCCTATCTCGGCCTGCTGGCCGGCAAGGAGAGTGTTGCCGAGGTCATGGCGGACCCACTGCTGGGTGACTTCGTCCTGCGGCTGATGAACGAGAGCCTGATCCCGGCGCTGGATGTGCCGGCCGGGTTTGACGTCGCGGCCTACCGCGATGCCCTGCTCGCGCGCTTTGCCAACCCCCACCTGCGCCACCGCTGTGCCCAGATCGCCATGGATGGCAGTGAGAAGATCCGCCAGCGCTGGTTGCCTGCCCTGCGCCGGCTCCCGGGCAGTGACTGCCTGCTGCAGGCGCTTGCCGGTTGGGCCTATTACGTACTCTGCACGCCTCTGGAACTGGAGGACCCACGCAGCCAGCAGCTGCTCGCTTTGCGCCACAGCGCTGCGGACAACGACGAGCGTCTCGCGGGCCTGTTGCACTGTCTCTTCGCCGGCGGCGAGCGGGGTGGCGACGATGCTGTGCTGCGTGCGCTGCTGTCGGAAAAGCTCGATCGCATGGCATCTGGTGGACTGCCGGCGTTGCTTCGCGCCTGAGGCGGGTTCCACACGCCGAGGCAACATTAAAAATTGGTCAGGCCAATTGTCTTGCCGTCGCTTTCTGCGTTAGAGTCGCCGCACGCGTATTGCCGCATAAGCCATAAAACCACACGCGCTGGAAAAGCAAGAGGTTACCCATGAAGCCAATAGCCAAACCCCTACTGGGCCTGGTGCTGTCGCTGCTCGCCCTGCCGGCTGCCGCGGCGGAGCCGCAGGCCGGCGCCGAGCGCAATGACATGTCGGGCGTCTTCCTGAAGGCGGAGGAGAGCGAGGGCGAGCCGGATGTCACGGCGCTGTTCGGCGGCCAGATCAAGAATCTCGCGCCGCCTGCGCCGCTGATGACCAACATCGCCGGCCGCGACACGGTGTCGCTCAACGGCGCCTGGAACGTGGTGGTCGACGAGCACGATATCGGCGCCAAGGGCCTGTTCGGCAGTGCCTACTACGATGTGCCGGAACCGCTGACGGGTATGGAACTGGTGGAGTTCAGCTTCGACCCGCGGCGCCAGTTGCAGGTGCCGGGGGACTGGAACTCCCAGGATGCGCGGCTGTTCCGCTATCGCGACCCGGTCTGGTACCAGCGTGACTTCGAACTGGAGAAACAGGCCGGCGAGCGCTACTACCTGCACTTCGACGCGGTGAACTACAAGGCCCACGTCTATCTCAATGGCAAGCCGCTGGCGACCCATGTCGGCGGCTACACGGCCTTCAACGTCGAGATCACCGACGCGGTGCACAGCGGCAGCAACCACCTGGTGGTGCGCGCCGACGCCTACCTCGACGACTCGACCATTCCCACCAAGCGCACCTCGGACTTCTTCAAGTACGGCGGCATCGTGCGCGACGTCAACCTGGTGAGTGTGCCGCAGACCTACGCCCGCCAGTACCAGTTCTATCTCGACGACCTCGACAGCCAGCGCGTGGCCGGCTGGGTGCAGCTCGACGGTCCCGGCGCGGCGGGCAAGTCGGTGACTGTTGCCATACCCGAGGCCAAAGCCTCGGTGGCAGTGGTCACCGACGCGCAGGGCCGGGCCGAGTTCAGTCTCGATGGCAAAAAGCTCAAGCTCTGGTCTCCCGAGGCGCCGAAGCTCTACACGGTCAGCGTTGCGTTCGATGGCAGCACCGTGGAGGACCGGATCGGCTTCCGCAGTATCGAGACCCGCGGCAAGCAGATCCTGCTCAATGGCAAGCCGGTTTTCCTGCGCGGTATCAGCCTGCACGACGAGTCCACACTGCACCCGGGCATGGCCAACAGCCGGGCTGACGCCGAGGCCCAGCTGGGCCTGGCCAGGGAGCTCAACGCCAACTACGTGCGCCTGGCGCACTACCCGCACAACGAGCACACCCTGCGGGTGGCCGATGAGCTGGGCCTGATGGTCTGGAGTGAAATTCCCATCGTCTCGCTGATCGACTGGGACAATGAGCAGACCCTCGAGGACGCGAAAGGCCTGCTCAGCGACAACATCCATCGCGACATGAACCGGGCCTCCATCGTGTTCTGGTCGATCGCCAACGAGAGCATGCCGCAATCCCCCGAGCGACTTGCCTTCCTCACCGCCCTGGCCAGGGAGGCGCGTGCCCTGGATGCCAGCGGGCGTCCCCTGGCAGCCGCCCTGGTCGGCGATCCGCGGGAGTTCAAGGTACTGTTCGCTCACCTTGTCGCGGCGATGCTGGCGGATCCCGGCATCGACGACCCGCAGGTAAAGGCCCAGTTGCAGGGCATGGCCGCCCAGCTGATCGGCGATGCCGCGGCGATCGAGGCACTGCGCGGGCAGGAGATCGAGGTGATGCTCACCGATGCCCTGGGTGAGGTGGTCGATGTGGTCGGCTACAACGAGTACTTCGGCTGGTATTACTCCGCGGGCCTGTCGCGCATGCTGCCGGTGGACGAGGCCACCACCCGGCGCACGATGTTCAGGCTCATGCCCCAGGTACGTTTTCGCAATGCCTTCGGCAAGCCGATCGTCATCTCCGAGTTTGGCGCCGGTGCCAAGAAGGGCTATGTCGCGGAAAAGGGGCCGGGCATGATCTGGTCCGAGGAATACCAGGCGAAGGTCTACGCGGCGCAGACCGACATGCTGCAGCGCAGCGATTTCGTCCAGGGCATGTCGCCCTGGGTGCTCAAGGACTTCCGCTCCGCGATGCGCTCACTGAACGGCATCCAGGAACTCTACAACCGCAAGGGACTGGTCTCGGAGAGCGGTGAGAAGAAACAGGCCTTCTACGTGCTGCGTGACTTCTACAGGAAAAAAGCCGCGGAATAGGCGCCTGCGGAACGCCGGCCGGCGTTCCGCAATTCACCCCTTGCTGGCAGTGTCCGGCCCCTGCGCCGGTGCCGCGTACCAGTCCTCGCGGGCCACCACCTTGGCCTCGGCCGGGTCCGCCTCGTAATTGGGCGACATGATCTGCACCCCGTATTCGTTGAAGACGTCCTGGATGTTGGCGTGCAGGGCGCTGTACAGGCGCGGCATTTTCGTCGCATCTTTCGCAAAGGCGTTGAGCTGGTAGACCACGGTGAAATCGCCCATCGAGGTTTGCAGCACGAAGGGTGCCGGCTCTTGCTGCAGGCCCTCGGTGCGTTCCGCTGCCATCAGCAGGAGGGCTTCGACCTGTCGCCAGGGCGTGTCGTAGCCGATACCCACATCGGTGTGCAGGATGATGCCCTGGTCTCTGGCGAAAGTGCTGTAATTCACCACCGCCGAGGCCAGCACCTCCGAGTTGGGAATGTTCACGTCCTCGTTTTTCAGCGAGCGCATCTGGGTGCTGAGGGCGCGCACGTTGACGACTTCGCCCACGTGATCGCCGATTTTCACCCGGTCGCCCTCGCGGAACGCGCCGCGGTAGGTCAGGCTGTAGCCGGCGATCATGTTGGCGATGAAGGACGAGGAACCGATGGAGAAGACCACGCCGAGGAAGATACTCACCCCTTTGAAGGCTTCCGATTGCGAGCCCGGGATATAGGGATAGGCCACCACCAGGGCGAAGGCGATTACCAGGATGCGCAGGATGCGGTAGGTGGGCATGGCCCAGTCGCGGTCGAAATTCTGCAGGTGAATCCAGCCGCGGTCGACGCGCAGGAAGAAGGTCTTCATCGCCTTGAGGATGAAGCGCACGACGAAGGACAGCACGACCAGGAAGGCGAGGTCTGGCAGCGCGGTGAGAATGCCCGATCCGATCTCGCGCAGCGGGTTGAGTACCAGCAGGAAGATGCTGGTGGCGAAGGGGCGCGTCCAGGGGTAGAGCCCCAGGGCGGTGTTGAGCCAGGTGAGCACGATGCCGATCAGGGCGATCGCCCGCAGCCCGCGCAGGATGGCGGCGAAGCCCTCCCACAGTTGCGCCGCGTCGATCACCCGGTGGGAGGCGCGCTCGATGTTTTCAATACGCTGTTTCACCGTGCGCTCGATCAGTTTGAGCAGCCAGCGGAAGAGGGCGTTGACCGCGAATATCAGCACCGCGCCCAGGGCGGTGAAAGCCAGCAGCACACCTGTCGAGACCATCAGCCGCCGCGGACTGCGGGCCTTGCGGTACTGGGTAATTGCCTCGCCAGTGCGCTGCAGGATCACTTCCGAGAGCACACCGAGGGGAATCCCCTCGACGGCGGCGTCGGCGGGGTAGAGGTAGGTGATGAGCTGGCCGTCGATGAGCAGGGTATTGCGCTGCTCGTCCTGTTCGATACTGCCCGCTGTCGGGTCGAGGCTCTCGTCGCGGGCCACTGCCAGGATATTGTTTTTTACCCTTTCGACCCGGGTCGTCGCCGGCAGCGCGGACACCCCGCGCAGGCGGAAGAGTTCCTCGCCGTCGATACGCACCGCGCCGAGGTGCACGCCGTTGTCGTCGACAATCTCGAACGGAGCGGCGCCGCTCTCCACCGGCGCGGCAGCTTTGCTGCTGGCGGTTACTTGTGCGGTATCGGCGTGAGAGAGAGCGGAAAAACAGAAAATCAGAGCCAGGATGATCAGGCGCATTGGTGTCCCCGTGGGCAGGCTTGTTATGCTTGCGTCGTGCTTGGCGCGAAAGCGCTTTTATGACCCAGCGGCCGGGAAAAGTCTAGCGCTTTGCTGCCCCCGCCGGGACAGCGCGCAAGCAGCCCGAAAGCAGGGTAACAACAATAATTCAAACGCGAGGTAGCTATGCTCGAATTCTGGTGCGCGGGCGGATCGGTGACCAACACCTCCGCCGAACAGGCCCGGCAGCGGGAGGCCGAGGGCTGGGATGGACAGATGTTCATGGACTCCCAGTCGCTTAGCGCCGATCCCTGGGTGTTGATGGGAGCCTGGGCGATGGCAACAGAGAAACTGAAGTTGTGCACCGGGGTCACCAACCCCCTGACCCGCCATCCCGCGGTGACCGCGGCCAGCGTCGCCAGTGTGCAGGCAATCTCGGCGGGCAGGGCGGTGCTCGGTATCGGCCGCGGCGACTCCGCCCTTGCCTACCTCGGCCGCGCCCCGGCACCGCTGGGCAACTTTGCAGCCTGTCTCGACGACCTCCAGCGACTGCTCGCGGGCGAGAGCGTGGACTTTACCGCCGGGCACACACTGGAGGGTGCAGCGTCCTCAGACACCCTGTCCCTCGGCCACAAGCCGGAGCGGGCACAACTCAAATGGCTGGACAGCACGCTGCCCAAGGTTCCCCTGGATGTCGCCGCCACCGGGCCGAAAGTCATCGCCATGGCCGCACCGGTGGCGGAGCGGGTGACCTTCAGCGTCGGCGCCATCCCCGAGCGGGTGCAGTGGGCCCTGGACACCGCCCATCGGGCACGCGAGGCCCGCGGTCTCGACCCGCATGGGGCCAGCTATGGCGTGCAGCTGATCGTCGTCTGCCACCCGGAGATCGAAGCGGTAAGGGCAGCTGCAACCAGTTTCGTCGCCCCCCTGGCGCGCTTCCAGATCATGCTCGGCGACGCCGCCGGCCCGCGCAGCGCAAACGACCAGCGCAACCTCGACAAGATCCGCGCCGGGTATGACATGAACACCCACGGCAACATCGGGGCCATCGACCGGCTCGGCGGCGCGCAGCTGGATTTCGACTTCGTGCGCCGCTTCGCCATCGTCGGCTCGCCGGAGCACTGCATCGAACGCCTGCTGGAGTTGCACCGGCTGGGCATCGAGCGCTTCGTGATCGTGGGGCCGGGCTTCCATCCCGAGGTCGATGCCAGGGGGCCGGGGCTTTTCGTGCGCGAAGTGCTGAAGCAGGTGCGTGAATTGGCTTGTCGGTGAGTTGAGTCTCCGCGACAGTTGCAACCTGGGAACAAAACGATGCGCTAGAGTAACTTGCTTGCGTCTGCCACGAAAAAGCGCAGTCGCTAAAGTTACGCGACCAGGCGAGCAGGTGAGCCATAACCCCCGTACCGGAACCGTTAGGCGACAGGACGTCGCCGCTCGAGCCTGTACAGGGACGTACGCTTTTTGGCGTGTTCCGGTACGGGGGTTATGGTTCGCCTGCGGGTACCAGGCACCGTCGCGCTATTGGTCCGCCGCGAGCGCCGTCGACCCTATTAAAAAAACAATGCTTTCGCACAGAAACAGGAGAAATTTCAAATGGCGTCCAATGAGCAAAGTCCCGCCCGCCCACTCCCGCTCGAAATCGAGGAAATCACCCGCGACTGGCTCACCGCCGCCCTGCGCACCCAGGCCCCCGAGGCCACCGTCGAGCACTTCGAAATCGTCGATATCCTCAACGGCACCTGCACCAAGATCCGCCTGCGCCTGCAGTTGAACGCGGCGGGCCGGGCGGCCGGCATCCCCGAACTGGTCATCCTCAAGGGCGGCTTCGAGCCGCACAGCCGCGACCTCGCCATCACCCACGAGAACGAAGTCTACGGCTACCGCGACGTCATGCCCGTACTCGGCCTGCACAGCCCCGCCTGCTACTTCGCCGATTTCTGTGCGGAACAAAAGCAGGGCATCGTCATCATCGACGATCTTGTGGCCCGGGGCGTGACCTTCTGCCACCCCCTGCAACCGCAGAGCTTCGACCAGGTCGCCCGCCGCCTGCGCGCCCTGGCCCGCTTCCACGCCGGCAGCTGGGACAGCCCGGAAATCCGCGAGGGCGGGCGCTGGGCGGGGATCAAGGAAGTCATGCCGCCGTTGCGGGCGCTGCTGGAGCCCTACCTGCAGCCCGAGACCTGGGCGCGCTTTACCGGTGCGCCCCAGGGCGTCGCGTCGTCCGTCCGCTTTCTTGACAGTGCCTGGATCCGTGAAGCGGTCGAGCAGATGGGCGTGTTGTACTACCGCCTGCCGCGCTGCGTCGTGCACGGCGACACCCACCTCGGCAACCTCTACATCGAGCGCGACGGCACCCCGGGATTCTTCGACCACCAGCCGATGCGCGCGCCGGCCGCGCTGGAGGTGGCCTACCACCTGACCGGCGCCCTCGACCTCGCCGACCGGCCGCGCTGGGAGGGCGCGCTGCTGGCGACCTACCTCAGTGAACTGCGGGCGAGCGGCGTGGACGCGCCCTCGCTCGACGAGTTTTGCCGCCAGGTGGGCGCCTTCCTCCTGCTCGGCCATATCATCTTCCTGATCAATGAATCCCACTACCAGCCGGAGGCGATCAACACCGCCTACGCCGCGCGTTTCAACGCCGCCATGCTGGCCCATGACACCCCCCGGCTGCTGAGGGAGTTTGCCGCCAGCTGAAACCCCGAAAAAACGTCGGAAATGTTTACATTGGCTTGCGTTTTTGTGAGCCGGTTCTCATCTAAGTTATTGATTTATCGATGTTGGCACGGCGGTTGCTTTAGGCTTGGCGTCGCCTGGGGCAGTTTGCGTTGCAAGGTTTCAGAGTTGTTTCAACCCGGATTGACTACTCCTGCCATGGATGGCGGGGCGACACAAGGACGTTTCGAATTGCGAATAAACAGAAATTATTAGAACCGAGGGATGGTCGAGTGAAAGCGAATTTTGTAAAAGCACTGGTGGCGGGCGCAGCTCTGATGGCAGGGCAATCTGCAATGGCCATCACTTATGATTTTAGTCCGAGCGCAACGGGAAGCAGCGTGCCTTCGTCAGGCTACAGCACCAGCGTCTCTGGTGTCGGCACGACCATCACCGCGTCCGGTGGCAATAACCTGGCGTACTACAAATTCCTGCTTGCTCCCAGCGCGACACATGGCATAGGCCACAGCGGCGGAGCGGATGCCGCGCTGCAGATTGGTGAATCGCTGTACGTCACCTTCACCCAGGATGTCGTGGTCAACTCACTCACCTTCGGTGCCTGGGATGGCGCCGACCACGGGGCTAAAGCTACTGTCGGTGGCAACTCGATCACATTCAACTCAGGTTCCAATGCAACAGGGAACTACACCTTCAATGGCCTGGGCCTGTCTGTCCTGGCCGGTCAGACCATGAGCATTAACGCACTGAGCCTCGGGTCTGTGTTCACACTTCGCGGCATGGACGTCACCCCGGTCCCGGTTCCCGCAGCGGCCTGGCTGTTCGCCTCCGCGATCGGCGGCCTGTTCAGCGCCCGCCGCCTGCGTCGCAAGGCAGCCTGAAAACGCGCCAGGGCCTAAACAAAAAAGCCCGCCATACGGCGGGCTTTTTTGTGCCTGACTGTTCAGTTGACGTTGCGCTCGCGCCCCTCCCACCAGGGCTTGCGCAGCTCGGTTTTGAGTACCTTGCCCGCGCCCGAGAGCGGCAGCGGCTCCTCGCGAAAGGTCACCCCCTTGGGCAGCTTGTAGCCGGCGATCTGCTGCCGGCAGTGGGCGATCAGCTCGCTCTCGCTAACCTGCGTATCCGGCCGCCTGATCACGATGGCGTGGACCGCCTCGCCCCACTCCTCGTGGGGAATGCCGATCACCGCACAATCCTGCACCGCGGGGTGGCTCATCAGGGCGTTCTCCACCTCCGTGGTGTAGACGTTCTCACCGCCGGAGACAATCATGTCCTTCACCCGGTCGACGATGAACAGGTAACCCTGCTCATCGATGTAGCCGGCGTCGCCGGTGAACACCCAGCCCTCCTGCAGGGCCTCGGCGGTCTGTTCCGGCTTGTTCCAGTAGCCGAGCATGGCGTGGGGGCCGCGCACGACCACCTCGCCGGAGCTGCCGCGGGGGCAATCCGCGCCGTCCTCGCCGACGATGCGCACCTCGGACACCGCACTGGGCCGGCCCGCCGAACGCAACCGCTCGCCGCCGGCGAGATGGTCCTCCGCCGAGAGTACGGTGGCGATTGGCGCCAGTTCGGTCTGCCCATAGGCCTGCACCAGGCCGATGCCCGGCCACAATTGCATGCAGCGCTCCAGGGTGGCCGCCGGCATCGGCGAGGCGCCGTAGATTATGCGCTGGATACTGCTGACGTCGGTGGTTGCCGCCTCCGGGTGGGCCAGCAGCATCTTGATCATCGACGGCACCATCAGGGTGTGGGTGATGCCGTCACAGGCGAAGGCAGTGAGCGCCGCGTCCGCGGTAAAGGCCGGCAGGATCACGTGGCTGGCGCCCTGCAGGGTAGCGCCCATGGAGCCGGCGAAGTCGGCGATGTGAAACATCGGCGCCGCGTGCAGGTAGACCGACTCGGGCTGCATGGCGAACTGCTGGGTCGCGCCGATCGCGCTGGCCCAGAGCCCGCGGTGGGACTGCATCACGCCCTTGGGAAAGCCGGTGGTGCCACCGGTGTAGAAGATCCCGGCCATCGCATCGCCGCCACGGGTGGAGGGGGTCGCCGGCTCGCTGGCGGCCAGCAGGCCCTCGTAGCCGAGCGCCCAGTCGGGGCAGTCGGCGTCACCCATGTAGACGGACGCGTGCAGGGAGGGGCAGTGGGACTGCAACTGCCGGGCCTGGCCGGCGAAGTTGTCGTCAAACAGCAGCACCCGCGGCTCGCTGTCGTTCATGGCGTAGGCGTTCTCCGCTTCCACCCAGCGCGTGTTGAGCGGCACCACGCAGGCGCCGGCCCAGCAGGTGGCGAACACGCTCTCGTAGTAGCGGTCGCTGTTGAGGCTGAGGATGGCGACCCGGTCGCCCTCGCCGACGCCCTGGGCCCGGAGTGCGCCTGCCAGCCGCGCGACCCGGCCGGCCAGTTCCCGCCAGCTCTGCTCACGCCCGCCGCAACGGGTGGCCATGCGGTCGGGGCTGAGTCGCGCCGCCCGCTCGATAAGGCCCTGCATGGAAATCATATCTGTCCCCTTACTCTCCTGTTGCCACCCCGGGCGCACGGGTGGCTGTTTGTGTGAAAAATATTGGCCGGCCTCGCGGCGGCCGGATCAGCTCTTCGACTGATTGAGTTTTTCCAGTATATCCACCGGCACCGGGAAGACGATGGTCGAACTCTTGTCGCCGGCAATTTCGGTGAGGGTCTGCAGGTAGCGCAACTGGATCGCCTGCTCCTGGTGAGACAGCACCTTGGCCGCCTCGGCCAGTTTTTCCGCCGCCTCCGCCTCGCCCATGGCGTGGATGACCTTGGCCCGCCGTTCCCGCTCCGCTTCCGCCTGGCGGGCGATGGCGCGGACCATGGACTCGTTGAGGTCGACGTGCTTCAACTCGACGTTGGAGACCTTGATGCCCCAGGCTGAGGTCTGCTTGTCGAGAATATCCTGGATGTCGGCGTTGAGGCGCTCGCGCTCGGCGAGCATGTCGTCCAGTTCGTGCTGGCCGAGCACCGAGCGCAGGGTGGTCTGGGACAGCTGGCTGGTCGCCTCCAGGTAGTTTTCCACCTGGATGATCGCCTTTTCCGGGTCGAGCACGCGGAAGTAGAGCACCGCGTTGACCTGCACCGAGACGTTGTCGCGGGAGATGACATCCTGGGTCGGCACATCCATGACGATGGTGCGCAGGTCCACCCGCACCATTTGCTGCAGTACCGGCACGATGATGATCAGGCCGGGGCCCTTGACCTTGTAGTAGCGCCCGAGCATGAAGATCACCCCGCGCTCGTACTCCCGCAGCACGCGAAACATGGAAAACAGCAGGCCGATCACCAGGACCAGGATCACGCCGCCAAACATTCCGAAATCAAGCATCAGTTTTCTCCCTGGAAATTTTATGCACTTTTAGTACCAGACCATCGAGGGCATCGACGGTGACTGCGTCGCTGGCCTGCAGCGTCTCGCTGCTGCTGGCCCGCCAGAGCTCGCCGTCGAGTCTCACGTAGGCTTCGCCGCCGCGCATCACCTCCACCACGGCGGAGCTGCCCACCAGCCGCTCGGTCCCGCTGGCCAGGGCCCGGTGCCGGGCCTTGAGCAGCAGCCCGAGGGCAACGCTCAACAGGGCGACGCTGAACAGGGCGAGGGCGACGATCAGCGGCAGGGCGATACGGTAGCCGGGCAGGTCGGTGTCCATCAGCATGATCGAGCCGAAGATGAAGGCGGTTACGCCGCCGAGCCCGAGCACGCCGAAACTGGGCATGCTGGCCTCCGCGGCCATGAGGCCGATGCCGAGCGCGATGAGACCCAGGCCGACGTAACTGACCGGCAGTACCTGGAAGGCGTAGAGCGCCAGCAGCAGACACACCGCCCCGGCGACCCCGGGTACGCCGACGCCGGGGTTGTAGAACTCCAGCAGCAGGCCGTAAAAGCCCACCAGCATCAGCAGGTAGGCGACGTTGGGGTCGGTGATGACCGCGAGGAAGCGGCTGCGCCAGTCCATCTCCACGGCCCTGACCGCCACGCCCTCGGTTTGCAGGCGCAGGCTTGTATGCCCGACCTTTACCTCACGGCCCTGCAGCGCCGCCAGCAGTTCCTCGCGGGAATCAGCCAGCAGGTCGATCACGCCGGCCTCCAGGGCGTCGGCCGCCGCAAGGCTGGCGCCCTCGCGAACCGCTTGTTCCGCCCACTCGGCATTGCGACCGCGCAGCTGGGCGAGGCTCTGGATATAGGCCACCGCGTCGTTGACTACCTTGCGCTCCATCGCAGTGGGCCCGGTATCGGCTTTTTCTCCGTCGCCCCCGGGCGCAGACGGGCCGATGATCTGTACTGGCGTGGCGGCGCCGAGGTTGGTGCCCGGGGTCATCGCGGCGATGTGCGAGGCATAGAGCAGGTAGGTGCCGGCGCTGGCGGCCCGTGCCCCCGAGGGCGAGACATAGGCGACTACCGGGAAGGGGGCGGCGAGGATGGCCTGGATCATGTCGCGCATGGCGGAGTCGAGGCCGCCGGGGGTGTCGATGCGCAGGATCACCAGCCCGGCGCCCGCCGCCTCGGCCTGGGCCAGCGAGCGCACTGTGTGATCGGCGATCGCGGGGCCGATGGCCCCGTCGATATCCACCTGCCAGATATCCGCCCGGGCGGCGAGCGAGAGCGGCAACAGCAAGAGCAGCAAGAATGTTCGCAACGACAATATTCTTCGCAACAGCAATGGCTTCACAGTGGCAGTTATCCCTGGCCTGAGTATAGTTCAGTATGGCAGGGCAGCCGAGGTATGCGGGGTAAACCATGCCCGGCGCGCTAACGTATAAACAGATAATGTAAAGGGATTGAGGTGACGGAAGCGGAATTCGGATTTCACGACAAGGGGGTGCTCATCTTTGGCGGCGCCAAGGGCATCGGGCGGGCCGTGGCGGAGGAGTTCGCCAGCCGCGGCGCGCGCCTGGTGGTGGCGGATATCGACCTGGCGGCGGCGCGCGACTGCGCCGACGCCATTGTCAGCGCAGGGGGCAGCGCCACTGCAGCGGCTTGCGACGTAACCAGCCTCGACTCCCTGCGCGAGGCCGCAACGCTGGCGCGCGCGACCCTCGGCGAGGTCGACGTGGTGATGAACAATGTCGGCGCGATCATCTCCGGGCATCCGGAGGATATCCCGCTCACCGAATGGCAGCGTATACTCAACCTCAACCTGATGTCGGTGCTCTACAGCAATGAGGTTTTCCTCGCGCAGATGCTCCAGCGCGGCAGCGGCTACATCGTCAACACGGCGTCCTTTGCCGGCCTCTATCCCTACGCGGTCAATCGCATGCCCTACGTCGCGGCCAAGTCGGCGCTGGTCGGGCTGACCGAGTCGCTGGCACTGTACGCCCTGCCGCGGGGCCTGCGGGTCAGCTGCTTCTGCCCGGGGCCGGTGATCACCGGCGTGATGGAGGGCATGAAAACCTGGACCGAAGGTGCGCAGATGGCCGGCCCCGGCGCACAGTTCGAGTTGCTCAGCGCGGCCCAGGCGGCGACCGTGCTGGCGGAGGGTATGCTGGCGGGGAAAATATTCATCCCCACGCACCCCGCAGTGCTCGACGAGATGCGTGCGCGGGCGGAGTCGCCGGACGATTATATTCGCCAGCGTATAGCGGCTTTTGAACGCGGGGAGTTGGGCCTGCCCAGTGTTCCCGACAGTATGAGGAGATAGGCAGTGAGTGAACACAAGCATTTTCCGGCCACGGCACGCTGCAACTGCAGTGCCATTCAATTCCGCCTGTTGCAGCAGCCGATGTTCGTGCACTGCTGTCACTGCACCTGGTGCCAGCGCGAAACGGGCTCCGCCTTCGTGCTCAACGCGATGATAGAGACCGCCAACGTCGAGTTGCTGTCGGGCAGCCCGGTGCGCGCGGAGTGGCCCTCCAACAGCGGCATCGGCCAGAGCGTTTTCAGCTGCCCGAACTGTCATGTTCGCCTGTGGAGCCATTTCGCCGGGCGTGAACAGGTGGCCTTTGTTCGCGTCGGCACGCTGGAGCAGCCCGGGCTGTGCCCGCCGGATATCCATATCTTCACCAGCACCCGCCAGCCCTGGGTGCAACTCGGCGACGACGTGCCGGTGGTGCCGGAGTTCTACCGGCGCAGCGATTACTGGCCGGAGGCTGCCTACCGCCGTTACCAGGAAGTCCTCGCGAGCTGATTGCGCGGCGGCTTAAGCAAACGATCGATCCCAGGAAGTACCTTACGGAGGAATAACAGTGAAAAGTTTCAAATACATTCTGTGCGGCCTGATGCTGCCGCTGAGCGCCCTGGCCAGCTGCCCGGACTACCTCAACCAGGAAATGCGCAAGCTGCATTCCAAGGATGCGGTGAACCTGTGCACGGTGCAGGACGGCAAGCCGATGCTGGTGGTGAACACGGCCAGCCACTGCGGTTTCACCAAGCAGTTCAAGGGCCTCGAAGCGCTCAACAAGAAATACGCTGAGCAGGGCCTGGTCGTGGTCGGCTTCGCCAGCGATGACTTCCGCCAGGAGGCGGATACCGAGGAGGAGGCCGCGGACATCTGCTACGTGAATTACGGTGTCACCTTTACCATGCTCGCGCCGACGGCAGTGCGCGGCGACGATGCCAACCCGATCTTCCGCGAACTGGCGCGCCAGAGCGACGCCCCGAGCTGGAACTTCAACAAGTACCTGGTCGACAAGGACGGCAAGGTCCTGCAGCACTTCGGCAGCCGTACCAGCCCCGACGACGAGGAACTGGTGCAGGCGATCGAAAAGGCGCTGTAGCTGAACACATCGGGCTGTTGGCTGTGCCTCCGCGCCAGCCTAAGCTGAAGGCTCTGCCATCACAGGCACACGGAGGTGCCGCGCATGAAAAACTCACTGCAAGCTATCGGTGCGGCAGCGGCTGTGTGGTCCGCGGCAGCTTTGCTGTCCGTGGCGGCCGCCCCGGCAAGTGCCGGAGACCAGCAACAGCTGCTGCGTGAATGCCGTAAATTACAGGCCGAGATCCTGCGTTACGAATCCCTGCGCCGGGACGGCGGCAATGCCCGGCAGATGGACGACTGGAAACGCCAGCGCAGCGACAGCCAGCGCGCCTTCCGCGAACTCGGCTGCCACTACTACCACTACCTGCTCGATTGAGCGATGTGTTCAGCCGGCCAGCGCCCGGAAGTGCTCGCGGATATAGCCGTGCAGCGCGTCGGCGGCGGGGGAGAGCCGCTCGCCGCGGCGGGTGACCATGTACACCGATACCCGGTCGGGCACACTGTCGCCGACGCGATTGAGCGCCACCAGCGCGCCGCCCGCCAGATCCGCCGCCACCAGCTGCGGTGAGGACAGCCAGACCGCATCGGCTTCCACCACCATGCGGCGCAGGATCTCGTAATTGTCGCAGATCAGTCCGCCGCGGTTGCGCCGGGGGCCGGCGGAGTGAACCTCAGCACCGGTGAGCAGGGGGTAGAGGGAGACATCGTCCTTGCTTACCTCGGCCAGTGAGGCCAGCGGATGGCCGGCGCGTACCAGCGCGGCGATCTCGATTTCGCCGACCACGGCCTCCTCGATATCCGTCTTGTCCGCCAGCTGGTGGGCCGAGCAGAACAGCATCTCGATATTGCCCTCGACAAGCTCCAGGTAGAGCTCGGCCGCGGGACGGGTGACGACCCGCACCTCCAGTTGCGGCCGCTCGCGCAGGCAGCGCAGGCCGAGCTCCGGCAGTACCAGGCTGGCGATCAGCGGCCCCATGCCCAACGCGATGTGGCCGGCCTCGCCGCTGCTGAAGAGGCGCAGGTTGTGATCCACGGCGCGCGCGCCCTGCAGCAGGGTGGCGGCTTCCTCCACCACCTGGCGGCCGACACTGGTGAGCGTCGCACCGCCGCGGCCGCGCTCGAAAATGCGGATGCCGTAGCGCTCCTCCAGCGTGTTGATACTGCGGCTGAGGGCAGGCTGGGTGATGTGCAGTTCCTCGGCGGCGCTGGAAAAACTGCCGGTGCGGGCGACGACCATGACCTGCTGCAGGCGCTTGAGCTCGATATCCATAACAAAAAAGCACCGATGCCAGAATAAACATGCATTTTATATATGTTTTGCAATGGCGCAAACTAGCCCTGCATAAACTGCCAGAGCGATAACTACCATGCAGGACCTACAGGATTTTCTTCAGCAGACCTTTATCTGGGTGGGGGCGGCAACTGCCATCGTCCTCGCGCTGGAGCTGGCTACCGGCAGGCACCGGGGTGTCTATCACAAGGGCGACTGGAAACTGTTGCTGGGCAGTGTGGCGCTGGGTCGCGGCGTGATGGGGCCGCTTTCCGCGGGCATGAAATCGGTAATCTACGGCCTGATCCTGCCGGCGCAGTACCGCGGCGCGCTGATCGACCTGCCGTTCTGGATTGCCTTTCCCTGCCTGTTGCTGGTCGGGGAATTCTGTTTCTACTGGGTACACCGCTGGGCGCACCAGCCGCTGGCGTTTCCGGTGCTGTGGAAGATCCACCGCACCCACCACTCCGCGCGGCACATGAACGTGCTGCTCAATTATCGCCTGAACCTGAGCTGGTTCTTCATCATCCCCTCCGGCTGGGTGATGGGGGTGGCGCTGTTCCTCGGCATGTACGAGGCGGTGATGGGCTACATCCTCTGCCTGCAGGTCTGGAACATGGTGACCCACTCCCACTTCCGCTGGGACGACGCGATCCGCAGCAACCGCTATGCGGGGCCGGCCTTCCGCGCCCTCGAGCATGTGTTCGTATCACCGGGCATTCACCACACCCACCACGGTTACGGCCGGGACGGCAAGAACTACCGCAACTTCGGCACCGTGATCTCGCTGTGGGACTGGCTCTTCGGCACCCTGCACATCCCCGCGGGGCGCCCGGCGAACTACGGCCTGCCGGTGCGCGACGCCCACTGGCTGGAGCAGCTGTTCTACCCGCTGGTGCGCATGCCGGCGCCGGTCAAACAGGGTGCCGCGGACACCGGCGCCTGAGCTACCGTCAGCCGGCGTCGCCCGTTGACCGGGTGACGCCGGCGCGCTTCTCGAAATACCCCAGTACCAGCGCGGTCAGCGCCGGCAGCATGGTCAGGGTGACGATGGCGGCACCGATGATCCCGAACATGACGATGGCGCCGACCCCGCGGTAGAGCTCGGTGCCGGCACCGGGAATCAGCACCAGCGGCGCCAGGCCGAAGATGGTGGTGATGGTGGACATGGCGATCGGCCGCAGCCGCGCATCCACCGCTTCCGACACGGCGGCCACCGCCGCCATGCCTTCCTCCTGCATGTTGCTCACCGCCCGGTGCACGATCAGTATCGGGTTGTTCACCACCGTGCCCATCAGGATCAGGAAGCCGAGCATGGAGATCATGTCGAAGGGCTGGGAGATCGCGTTGGCACCGAACAGGGGCAACAGCCCGCCCGCTGCGTTGAGCGCCCACAGCCCGACAATCCCCCCGGCGATCCCCAGCGGGATGGAGGTCATGATCAGCAGCGGGTAACCCCAGTGACTGAAGATCGCCACCAGCAGCAGGTAGATGATCAGCAGCGCCACCGCGTAGTTGCTGAGCAGGGCGCTGCGGGTGGCGTCGAGCTGGTCGGCGGCGCCGGAAATCGACAGGGCGACTCCGGCGGGGATCTGCCCGCGCTGGCGCAGGTACTCCACCACCTCGGTGCGCACCGCCTCGACGCCGCTCTCCAGCGGCACACTGCGCGGCGGGATGATGTTGAGGGTCACCGTGCGGTTGCCGTTGACCCGGCGCACCGTGTTGGTATCGATGGTCTCGCTGATTGCGCTGATGGCGCCGAGGGGCAGGACGCTGCCGCTGGGTGTGTAGATCGGCAGTTGCGAGAGGCTGTCCGGCGAGGCCTGCTGACCGAGGTTGCTGTACAGGTAGATGTCGATCTTGTCGTCGTTGAGGAAGAATTCATCGACATAGCTGCCGTCGGTGAGGGCGGACACGGTGAATCCCAGCTCGTCCCCGGACAGGCCGATCTCCGCCGCCCGCTGCCAGTTGGGGCGGATCTCCAGCATCGGCTGGGCCAGGGTCAGGGAGGAGGGCTGCGACTGGATGCGCGGGTTGTCGAACACTTCGCCGGCGCGCTGGTAGGCGGCTTCGGCCACGCCGTAGATGCTGGCGAGATCCGGCCCGGAGATGTCCAGGTTGATGCTGCGGGTGCCGCCGTCGTTGCTGGTGATGATTGAGCCGCGGGCGGCAAAGGCGCGCATGCCGGGGTACTCGCGGTATTTTGCCGTGATCGCGTCCATCAGGTGCTCGATGTCCGCGGGATCGGTGGTCTCGGCGATGACCCGCATCGAGTCCGGGCCGACGCGCATGTTCACATAGCGCAGGGAGGGCATCGGCGACTCCCCGGCGTGGTAGGCGTCGGGGTCGGTGTCGACATACTGCAGCAGCCAGCGCTCGATCTCGCCCGAGATCTGCATCATGGTCGAGAGGTTGTAGCCGGGCGGCGGGCTCATCACGGCGAACACCTTGGGCTCCTCACCCTCCGGCAGGTACTCCGCCGGCGGGGTCAGAAATTCGATCACGGCGATACTGGCCAGCACGGTCAGGGCGATGCAGCCGAGTTGCCGGCGGCCGCTGGCGAGAATCCACTGCACGCTGTCCAGGGTGAACCTGCGCATGCGCTGACCGAGCCGGTGGCCGCTGCCGTCGCCACTGGAGTCCAGCCGCAGGCGCGCGGCGGCGGTGGGCAGCACGGTAATAGCCACCAGCATGGAGGCGAGGATTGCCGAGGAGATGGCGATGGCGATGTCCGAGTACAACTGGCCCGCTTCCTCCCGGACGAAGGCCACCGGCAGGAACACCAGCACCGTGGTCATGGTGGAAGCGAGTACTGCCGGCCAGACTTTCTTCACCCCGAGAATCGCCGATTCCCGGCGCGAGGCGCCGGCGCGCCGCTCCAGTTCGATGCTCTCCAGCACCACGATACTGTTGTCCAGGGTCATGCCGATGGCGAAGGCGATGCCGGCGAGCGAGATCACGTTGATTGTGCGCCCGGTCAGCAACAGGCCGAGGAAGGCGACGATGATGCAGATCGGGATGCCCATGACGCCAACCGCGGTGGCCCGCGCCGAGCGCAGGAACAGGTACATCACGCCGAGGGCCAGCAGGCTGCCGATAAGGAGGTTCTGCCACACGTTGCCGATGGAGTCCTGCACATAGCGTACGTCGTCGGCGACGATCTCCAGCCGCAGGCCGACGGGGTTGAGCACGTCACGATTGAGCGGTTCTATGAGTTTGAGCACGTCGCGCTTGATATCGATGACGTTGGAGCCCGCCTCGCGGCGGATGGTCATCAGCATGTTCTCGTCGCCGTTGAAGGTGGTGATGCTGCGCTGTTCGAAATGGTCGAGGCGCACCTCGGCGACGTCTTCCAGGCGGATCACCGCGTCACCGCGGCGGGCGAGGATCAGCGCGCGCATCTCGTCGAGATCCTCGAAGCGGCCGATGGTGCGCAGCAGGTACTGGCGCTTGCCCGCTTCCAGCTCGCCGCCGGAGCGGTCGCGATTGCGGCTGCGAATCGCATTGCGCACGTCGGTCAGCGAGAGCTGCCGCTGGGCCAGTCGCGCCGGGTCGATGAGGATCTGGATCTGCCGCTCGGCGCCGCCGTAGATGGTGACCTCGGAAATGCCCTGCACCTGTGACAGCACCGGCCTGACGTTGTCCTCGACGAAGTCCAGCTGCAGCCCCATGTCCAGCTGGCGCGGGTTGCCGGGCAGCGGCACGATGCTGAAAAACATGAATGAGTTGCTGGAGAAGGAGTTGGCGTAGATGCGCGGCTCGTCGGCGCTCTCCGGGTAGGAGGGCACCTGGGAGAGGGCGTTGTTGACGCGGATCATCATGTCGGTGATGTCCGTGCCGAAGGGGAATTCCAGTTCGATCTCCGCGCTGCCGCTGCGCGCGGTGGTGAGGATGCGCGACAGGTTGGGCAGGCTGCGCAGGTACTCCTCCTGCTCGACGAGAATCTCCTTCTCCACATCCTGCGGTGTGGCGCCGGGCCAGCTGGTGCGGATGCTGATGACGCGCACATCGAGGTCGGGAATCATCTGCACCGGGATCCGCGACGCGGCGACAATGCCGAGGACGCAGATGATCAGGGTGATCACTGTGGTCAGGATGCCGCGCTCTACGATGGCCGCGAACACGCCGCTAACCCTCGTTGACCAGGCGCACCGACTGGCCGTCGCTGAGCGCCTCGTTGCCCTGCACCACGACGCGGGCCCCTGCCTTCAGGCCGGACAGGATTTCCACCCTGCCGTCGAAGGCCGCGCCGGTGCTGACGATATTCTCCCGCGCCACCAGGCCGTCGCTGCCTGTCTCCACCGTCCAGACGACGACGCGGCCATCCGGGTAGCTGAGCGTGGCGTCGCGGGGCACGGTCAGGCCACTCGACTGCTGCGGAATCTGCAGCCGGGCGAAGGCGGCCATGCCGGGAATGAGGCGGGTGTTCGCAGCGTCGGGCAGGACGCGCAGCAGGAAGGTTCGCGCCCCCGGGTCGGTCACCGGCACGATGGTCTGCACCTTGCCGGCGAAGCGTCGTCCTGGCAGGGCCTGCAGGCTGAATTCCACCGGCGCCTCCGGGGTGAGTGCCGCGAGGTAGTCCTCGGCGACGGCGAAGTCGAGGCGCAGTTCCTCGGTCGCCACCAGTTCGAGAACGCCCTGGCCCTGGCTCACCCACTCGCCGCGGTCGGTCAGCTTGCGGCTGATGACCCCTGAGAAGGGCGCGCGCAGCTTGTGGCGCTCCACGACAGCGCGTTCGTAGGCGGCCTCCGCCGCGGCTCGCTCGAGAGCGGCCTGGTCCTGCACGACTTCCGATTCGAGGGCGCGCACCGCGGTCTCGGCGATGCTCTGCTGCGGCGCCAGCCGCTGCGCCTCGGCGAGCCGGCGCTCGGCGTCGGCCAGTTCGCTCTGGGCCTGCTTGCGCAGTGCTTCACCGCTGCGCCAGCTCAGTGTGGCCAGTTCGTCATCGAGCTCCAGCAGCAGGTCGCCGGCCGCAACCGCTGTGCCTTCATCGGCATGCAGGTTTACCACCAGCCCGCTGGTAGCCGGGGAGAGCCGGGCGACGTGGGGCGAGGTGACACTGCCGGTGACCCCGACTTCACGATATATCGCCTGCTCGCGTATCTCGCTCACCGCGACGGGCACGCCCTCCGCGCGGGTGTCGGCGACGGCCAGGAGCAGCACGGTAGCGAGGCTTAGCGCCCGGCAGGGCGCATATCTGAAGTCAGGCATGTGGGGCGCGGGTATCTGTTGCGGTTATTTTCGGTGCTTCACTTTAGCAGCGATGCTGTTGGCGGTGAATATAAAGCGCGCCAGTGGCCGGACCGCAACACGGGAAGCTGCGGCGCCCGCCCCGGATTGCAGTTTCTCCCGCCAGGCGACACTATATCGATGCCCCTTCATAACAAAGAGTTTCGCATGCGCTGCCAACCGCGCCGGCCCCTGCTCGGCGATCTCCTACACCTGCGACAGCAACTCGCCGCTGACCGGGCCCAGGCCCCCGAGACGCTCCGCGAAAGGGATCACGCCATCGGCCAGCAGTGCCGGCACAGCGACAAGCTGCAGTCGCTGCTTTGCTGGCTGCAGCGAGTGCGCGGGGAGGAGGCCGGGTCGATCTATCGCGCCCAGGAAAAGCACTGGGCACTCTTGCTGCGCGTCCTGGCGCTGCTGCTCGGCGCGGCGGGCATGGCCGGATTTCTCCTCGCCAGTGAGCGGGCGCTGGTCAATGTGCTGTTGTTCCTGCTGATATTCGTCGTGGCGCAATTGCTGTTCTGCCTGCTGGCAGCCTGGATGACCGTGTCGGCCCTGCGCGGGATGCCGGGGCCGGCGGTGTCCCTGGCTCCCGCGCGACTTATCGTGCAGCGCGTCCTGCCCGACGGCCAGTTCCAGCGCGAGGCGGGGGTGCTGTCGCGACTGTTGCTCCTGCGCTACGGCCAGGAAATCGCCGCGCTGTTCGCGCTGGGCGCCGTTCTCGCCTTCCTCGTGCTGCTTGCGGTGCTGGATTTCAGTTTTGTCTGGGGATCGACCTTCGCCATCAGCGACGAGGTGGTGCGCACCCTGACCGGGGCGCTGTCCGCACCCTGGAGCCTGGTGTTCCCCGCTGCCAGTGTGCCGCCGGAAGTCATCAGCGGCACGCGCTTCCACCCGGCCCAGCTCGATCTCGGCGCCATGGCGGCAGCCAGTCGCCGCGGCTGGTGGCCCTTCCTGTTCGCCTGCCTGCTGTTCTATACCCTGTTGCCGCGGCTGCTGCTGTGGCTGCTCTGCCTGTGGGGCTATCGCCGCCAGCTGCACGCCAGCCTGCTGGCCTGGCCGGGGGTGTCCTCGGTGCTGGCGCGAATGCGGGCACCGGTGGTCGATACCCGTGCCGCTGACCGGCCGGTGCCCCCCGTGGTGGGCGACGGCTTTGCCGCCGCGGCCCTGCTCGACTGGGCCGGTACGCTGGCGAGTGTCGAGCCGCGGCTGCGCGCTGCGCTCGCCGGCCACACCGTTCACGCCGCCGGTCTGGGATCACCCGCCGACGACGTCGCCGCGATTGACGCGGTCAACGCGCTGGGCCCGGAGCAACTACTGGTGGCAGTGCGCGGCTGGGAGCCGCCGATGGCGGACCTAGCCGATGTGCTGGGTGAAATCGCCGGGGTGCGCGAGTGCACCCTGTTACTCGCGGCGCTGCCGGGCCGCGAACTCAGTGACACCCGGCTGGCGGACTGGCAACGCTTTGCCGCCGGGCTGCCGTTTACCCGCAGCCGCGTGCAGTTGCTCGACGGGAGTGCCGCTTGAGCCGGCGCGAGCAGGTGCCGTCCTTCGCCGTGGTTGGCCGGCCCAACAAGGGCAAGTCCTCGGTGGTGGCGACTCTCGCCCGCGACGACTCCGTGCACATCGCCGCCGCCGCGGGTTCCACCCGGGAGGTGCGCCGCTTTCCCATGCGCGTGGACGGCGAGACCCTCTACGAACTGGTCGACACACCCGGCATACAGCGCGCCCGGCAGGTGCTGGCCTGGTTGCGCGAGCACTGCGCCGACGCGGCCCAGCGGCCCGCCACCGTGCGCGAATTCCTGCGCCAGCACCGGGACGACCCCCAGTACCGCGACGAGGTGCAGGCGCTCGGGCCGCTGCTCGAAGGGGCGGGCATCATCTACGTGGTCGACGGCTCGGTACCCTTCGGCGCCGACTACGAGGCCGAAATGGAAATACTGCGCTGGACCGGCCGGCCGAGCCTGGCGCTGGTCAACCCGATCGAGAGCCACGATTTCGTCGCCCAGTGGGAGGCCGGCCTGGGGCAGTATTTCCAGACCGTGCGGGTGTTCGACGCCCACCGCGCTGAATACCGCAAGCAACTCGACCTGCTGACCCTGTTCGGCCACCTCGACCCGGAGTGGCAACAGCCGCTGCAACGCGCGGTGGATGTGCTGCAGGCCGACCGGCAGCGGCAGCACGCGGAGGCGGCCGAGGCCATCGCCGGGCTGATTGTCGAGGGCATTACCTATAGTGTCAGCCAGTCACTGCCCGAGGGCGCGCCCGCCGAGCCGGTCAAGATCCTGCTGTTCCAGCGCTACCAGCGTCACCTTATCCGCCGCGAGCAGGCCTGCCGCGACCAGGTCGAGGCGCTGTTCTACTACCGCGACCTGAAAACCGCCGAGGCGGGCATCGACTTTGCCGAGGAGGAACTTTTCGCCCGGGAAAACTGGTATCTGTGGGGGCTTTCCCGACGCCAGTTGCTGCTCGCCGCCGGTGCCGCGGGGGGACTTGCCGGCGGCGGTGCGGGCGCGGCGATCGACGGCCTGACCGCCGGGCTCAGCCACGGCCTCGGCACCGTGCTCGGTGGGATCGGCGGGGCGGTGGCGTCCGCCCGTGGCGTGCTGCGGCACAGCGAGGACATCGCCCGCTGGAAACTCAGCGGCATTCCCAGCGGTGGCCAGCGGCTGGTCTTCGGGCCTTCGCGCAACCTCAACTTTCCGTTCGTCCTGCTGGGCCGGGCACTGCAGCACCACCGCCTGGTCTGCGAGCGCACCCACGCGGTGCGCGGCGTGATGAAGCTCGATACCCCGGCGCTGGGCTGGCTGGACGACGCTGGTCGGCGCAAGCTGGCGCTGATCTTCGAGGACCTGCGCCGCGAACGCAAAAAGGCACAGCGGCGGGCGGAACTGGTAGTGCTGGTGGCGGGCTGGTGCCGGGCCGTCGACGGTGAAGCCGCGGAGGGCTGAGCCTTCACTCCATGAGCTGCAGCAGGCGTTGATCGATCCAGCCGTCGAAACGCCAGTTGCCGATAAAGCCGCAGTGGCCGCCGTGGGCCGGCGTTTCGATTTGCAGCGCGGGGGAGGGCGCCAGTGCGCCGAGGTCGGAGGCCGGGATCATCGGGTCGTCCTGGCTGAGGATGATGTGCGCCGGCACCGCCAGCGGTTCGAGGACATCGCCGGTTACGGCGTAGGCGTCGAAGTAGCGATCGACCTCGGCGAACTCGGTAAAGCGCGGCACGAAATAATTGTTCATCGCCTCCAGGCTCTTCAGCTTCAGCAGGTCGTCGCCGTAACCGAGGTCGGGGAAGTGCTGCAGCTTGAGCAGCAGGGAGCGTTTCCAGCGGCGCAGGAAATACTGGTGGTAGATGAAGCTCCCTTCCATCAGGCGGCGCATGGTGTGGGCGGGATCGAGCACCGGGCAGATCGTCACCACCCGCTCCAGTTGCAGGCCGGCCTCAGCCGCCCGGGCGGCGACCCGCAGGGCGAAGTTGCCGCCGAGGGAGTGGCCGGCGAGGAAGGTGCGCTCGTGGGGAAAGCGCCGCTGGATCTCGGCCACCGCGTCCACCACTTCCTGCAGGCGGGCGGAGTGGTAGAGCTCGCGGTTCAGCGCGTGGCTGGGGCCGTGGTCGCGCAGGTGCAGGCGAAACACCGAGAAGCCGGCCCGGTAGAGCGTCTGCGCGTTGGACAGCAGGTAGGGCGAGTTGCCGCTGCCCTCCCAGCCGTGCAGCAGGATGGCCAGTTTCTGCGCCGGCTGGCCGTTGTAGAAACCGTGCAGGCGCACGCCGTCGGCGCAGTCGAGCACAACCTCCCGGGCGGCGGCACGCAGGCCGCGGGTGCGCCACAGCAGCGGCAGCCGGCGCGGCGCCGTACTGGCGAGCAGGGTCTGGGTGTGCGGGTTGCGCAGCAGGGCCGGTGGGTTAAAGCTGGACATCAAGTGAACTGGAAGAGAATACAGACTGCCAATATCAGAACTGTCATTGAGAATAATTGCAAGCCCTCCGGCCGGGGAAAGCGCGCCGCCGCCGGATCCGCGCCCTGCGCCAGGCGGGTAGCGCCGACCAGCAACGCCCCCAGCCAGGCGATGGCGAAACCGCTGACATTCCACCACAGCCAGGACATCTCCGGCAGCAGGCGCCAGGCGAGAAAGTTGCTAAACAGGCCCAGGGCAAAGCCGGTGATTGCCGCCCGCTGCCCGAGGGAGGGCCGGAACGCGGCCAGGGTGAACAGCATCAGCAGCGGGCCGTTGGCCATGGAGCCGACCTTGTTGATGGCCTCCAGCACGGTGGCCGCGATGTTCTCCACCTGGAAGGAAAATGCCACCGCGAACAGCCCCCAGCCGAGGGTCGCCAGCTTGGAAAAGAGGAATAGTCGGCGCTCGGGCAACTCCCGGAAGCGGGCGATGAAATCCTCCACGGTGCTGGCGGAGAGGCTGTTGAGGGCGGAGTCGATGGAGGACATGGCGGCGGCGAACAGGCCGACGATGGCCAGCCCGGCGAGCCCGGGGGGGAAATTCTCAGCGACAAAGGCGGGAAAGACCAGGTTGAGGTTGGGCGCGCCGCTGGCGGTCAGCGGCAGGCTGGCGATAAAACCGGCGTTCTCGAGCGCGTAGGCGCCGAGGCCGAGGCCGACCAGGCAGTAGGCCAGCACCAGCGGAAAGCGCAGCACGCCGTTGAGCATCAGGATCCGATAGAGTTGCCGCTCGCTGGCCGCGCTCTGCAGGCGCTGGGCCTGGCTCTGGTCGCAGCCGTAGTAGGCCGTGTAGAGAAACAGGCCGCCGAAGAGCATCGGCCAGAAACCGTAACTGTTGCCGGTGGTGATGCCCCAGTCGTCGACCAGCGGGCGGCTGCGCCCGGCCAGCTGGTCCCAGTGCTCCGCCAGGGTCGGCGTGAGCCACCACAGGGAGAGCAGGACAGCCGCCAGCAGCAGGACCATCTGCAGCACGTCAGAAATCACCACGGCGCGCATGCCGCCGAGCACGTCGTAAGTGATGGTGACGCCCATCAGGATCAGCACCGCCAGCGGGAACGAAATCCCGGTGATCAGCCCGAGCACCGAGGCGACCCCGTACACGGTCACGCCCGTGGCGACACCGCGGAAAAACAGGAAGCAGGCGCTGGCCAGCAGGCGTGTGGCGAGGCCCAGCCGCTGTTCGAGGTAGCCGTAGATGGAGATCGAGCGGCTGCGGTAGATCGGCAGGAACAGCACGCAGAGCACGAGCATGGCCAGCGGCACGGCGAGTTCATACTGCAACCAGAGCAGGCCGCCACCGGCCGTGAAGCCGACGAACGCGGGCGCGCCGAGCAGGGAGTTGGTCGAGCACTGGGTGGCGATGATGGAGCCGGCCAGAGCCCAGCCGGGCAGGCGGTGACCGCCGAGGTAGTAGTCTTCCCGCGAGGACTGGCGCCGGCCGAGATAAAAGGCCAGCAGCAGCATTGCGGCGAGGTAGGCGCCGAGCACTGTCCAGTCGAGGGTTTGCATCCACCCAGTCTAACAGGTGGCAGGGGAAAAACTATCGGCGCCGCGTCGCGGCGCCGGGCTCAGTGGCGGGGAGGCATGTAGCCGGTGGCCTTGGCCGATTCGATACGGCGCTGGTGGGCCGAGACGTTGTCGGTGCCGGCGAGGCTGCTGTCGCGATCGCTGGACCAGGTGCCGCGGCCGTGGGCAGTGGTCTTGCCGCTGCCGAAGTTGACCGGCTCGACCTTGACCTCCTCGCCCGGACCATCGTCGGGGCAGGCGTGATCGGTAAAGGTCTTCTTGCCACTGACGGGGTCGACGCACATGAAAACCCCGGCCTGGGTGGCCACGGGGACGAACAGAAGCGCGACGAGGGCGCAGGCGGTGCAGAACGGGCGGGACATTGAGGTGTCCTCCGTTGGGATAGATAGCCTGACAGTAGTACCTGTTGCGGATGCGCGTCCAGCGCCAATCGGAGATTTGTCCGGAAAGTTTGCGCTGGTTCACGTACAATTCGCGACTTTTACACATATATACTTTGATCAAGTGATTCATTACCCTGCTGCCATGAAATCCACACTGAAAGTTGCCGCCGCCCTGTGCCTGGTTCCCCTCGCCGGCTGCATTAGCCCGCAGCCGGCGGAAGCGCCGCCGGAGGTGCTCGCCTGCCCCGAGCCGGCGCCCTGTCCGGTGTGCGAGGTGTTTCCCGAGCCACAGCAATGCCCCGAGCCCGAAGTGATCGAGAAGATCGTCGAAGTCCCGGCGCCGCTGCCGCCGATGGCGGAGACCGCCGGCAAGCTGCACCTGCCGATCATCGGTTCGGTTGAGAACGTACTGCTCGAGCCCGCGGGCGTGCTGCTGCCGGCGCGCATCGACACCGGGCTCGACACCACGCTGGTCCACGCGGGCGATATCCAGCTGGTGGAAAAAGAGGGCAAGCGCTACGTGCGTTTCAAGCTGCAGGCGGCAGGTGGCGAGCCGGTGGCCCAGGAACTGCCGCTGCGCCGCCGCGTGAGCGTGACCCTCGCCGACGGTGAGGCGGGCAAGGCCTACGTCGTGCGCATGTGGCTGTCGCTCGGCGAGATGCGCTCCAGGGTCGACGTCCAGTTGAGTGCCGAGCCGGGTGAGGAGGAGTACCCGCTGGTCGTCGGACGCAATTTCCTGCTCGACGCGGCGATTGTCGACGTGAGCCGCCAGAATACCCAGACCACTTCCGAGTCACCCTCGTCCTGAGGCTTCTCCAATGACTTCGACCCGTATTCGCATTGACCTGATCGCGGGAGTACTGATTCTCGCCGGTGTGGGCCTGATGCTCTACAAAGTGTTCACCATGGGCTTTCCCCTGCTGCCCGGGGAGTTCCGCGAGGTGTGGACGGTGGAGAGCAAGATCAGCTTCCGCCCGCCGCGGGAACCCGGCCCGGTGGAAATCGAGCTCAAGCTGCCCGAGCCGGTGGCCGGCTGGCAGGTCCTCGACGAGCACTTCGCCTCGTCCGGTTTCGGCTTTTCCGTCGCCGAGCGCGGCGGCGAGCGCTGGGCGGTGTGGACCCGTCACCAGCTGGAAGAACCGACCACGCTGTTCTACAAGGCCCAGGTGTTCCGGCCAGATCCCCGCGACCTCGCCGACCAGCGCATCCCCCCGGTGCGCAAGGTGTTGCTGGAAAAAGACCAGCAGACCGCGATGGACCGCCTGATCGCCAACCTCGAGGAGCGCTCCACCGGCCCGCGGACCTTCGCCGCGCTGCTGATCCAGACCCTGCACGCGGACAACATGGATCCCGACGCCGAATTCCTGCTCAGTACCTGGGAGGACGAGACCGGGTCGATCCTGCTGGCTGTGCTGGCGCGGGCGGACATCCCGGCGCGCGCCATGCGCGGTATCCGCCTGCAGGATGGCCGGCGGCGGCAGACCCTGTCCTGGCTGCTGGAGATTCACAACGGCAAGGAATGGCTGGTTTTCGACCCGGAGACTGGCCAGCGCGGCCTGCCGGACAACTTCTTCGTCTGGGAGCGCGGCGGCGGCGAGATTCTCAGTGTCATCGGCGCCGAGGACTCGCGGCTCGAGTTCGCCCTGGTCAGCAACAGCCTGCCGGCCAAGACAGTCGCCGTGATGGATGAGCGGGTGGAAAAGTTCGCCCTGCTCGACTTCTCCATCTACTCCCTGCCGGTGGAGCAGCAGGGGGTGTTCAAGGGCCTGCTGCTGATTCCCGTGGCGGCGCTGGTGGTCGTGGTCATGCGCCTGCTGGTGGGCCTGAAGACGTCCGGTACCTTCATGCCCATCCTGATCGCCCTGGCCTTCATGCAGACCACGCTCTGGGTCGGCCTGGCCATGTTCATCGTCATCGTCAGCGCCGGCCTGTGGATTCGCTCCTGGCTCAGCCACATGAACCTGCTGCTGGTCTCGCGTATCTCGGCGGTGGTGATCGTGGTGATCTTCCTGATGGCGGCCCTGGCCATCGCCAGTTACAAGCTGGGCTTTGACCAGGTCCTGACGGTGACCTTCTTCCCCACCATCATCCTCTCCTGGACCATCGAGCGGATGTCCGTGCTGTGGGAGGAGGAGGGGCCCCACGAGGTGGTTGTGCAGGGCGGCGGCAGCCTGCTGGTGGCGGTGCTGGCCTACCTCGCCATGTCCAACACGCTGGTGTCCCACCTCACCTTCAACTTCCCGGAACTGATGTTGAGCCTGCTCGGGGTGATCCTCCTGCTGGGTAAATACACCGGCTACCGGCTCAGCGAGCTGTACCGCTTCCGCGCCCTCGTGGAGAAATCGTGAAACTCTTTGCCTCGCCGGCGAAGTTGCGGCGCAACGGTATCCTCGGCATGAACGAGCGCAACACGGCGCTGATCGGCCAGTTCAACCCGCGCTCGAACTTCCCCCTGGTCGACGACAAGCTGAAGACCAAGCGGGCGGCCCAGGAGCAGGGCATCCCGGTGCCCGAGCTCTACGACGTGGTCGAGTACCAGTTCGAGGTGCGCGACCTGATCAGGCGCCTCGACCCGCTGGAAAGCTTCGTCATCAAACCCAGCCAGGGCAGTGGCGGCAAGGGCATCCTGGTCGTCACCGGTCGCGATGGGGAGAACTACGTCAAGTCCAGCGGTGCGGTGATCAACCCCTCCGATGTCAGCCGCCACGTGTCCAACGTGCTGGCTGGCCTGCACAGTCTCGGCGGCCGCAACGACAAGGCGATGGTCGAGGCGCTGATCGACTTCGACCCCTACCTCGCCAAGTACAGTTTCGAGGGCGTGCCGGATATCCGCGTGATCGTGCTCAAGGGCGTGCCGGTGATGGCGATGATGCGCTGCGCCACCCACGCGTCCGACGGCAAGGCCAACCTGCACCAGGGCGCCGTCGGTGTCGGCCTGGATATCGCCAGTGGCACCGCTGTCAGCGCCGTGCAGCACGGCAATCTCTGCCATCGCCACCCGGACACCGGGGCTTCCTTCGAGGAACTGCAAATTCCCGGCTGGGAGCACGTGCTCTACCTCGCCGCCCAGTGCGTGGACATGACCGGCATGGACTATATCGGCGCGGATATCGTGCTCGATCGCCAGCGCGGCGCCACCCTGCTCGAACTCAACGCGCGGCCCGGACTTTCCATCCAGGTGGCCAACCAGGCCGGCCTGCGTCACCGGCTGATGATTGCTGACGGGATCGCGGATACCTCGCAGACTCTCGACGAGAAAATAGCCCGCGCGCGCGAGGCCTTCGCGGTCCGCCGCTGATGCCCTGGCTGGAGCAGCATCTCCCCGATCTCCTGCTCTGGCTGACCGCCCTCACCATCGTCACCCTGGTTGCCGCAGTGGTCGCGATCCCTTGGGTCGTCGCCCGCCTTCCCGCCGACTACTTCCACCACAGCCGGCGCGAACCCTTGCCCCGCCGCGGGCTCTCCGGGCTGCTGTTGAGTACGGTGAAGAACCTCGCGGGCCTGCTACTGGTGCTGCTGGGGCTGGTCCTGCTGTTTACCCCGGGGCAGGGCCTGCTGACTATCCTGCTCGGCATGCTGCTGATGAACTTCCCCGGCAAGTACCGCATCGAACGGGCCGTCGCCCGGCGCAAGGGCGTATTCGGCGCGTTGAACTGGATACGCGAACGGCGCGGGTTGCCGGCGTTTTTGCCGCCGGATTCACCTGACTGACTGTCAGTCCCCACGCTCAGGACCTATACTGGGCGAAGGATAGAAGCATGCCCCGGGGCGGTAACACACCCCACCAGATCGGAGTAGTTCAAACGTGATATCCCTGCGCCCAATACTCGCCAGCCTCCTCATCCTCGGCAGCACCGCCCTGCAGGCACAGGAAGGCACCTCCCTTGCCAGCGACTGGATCGAATTCGTCAAAGGCAGCAACGAATCCACCATGGGCGTGGAGTTGCGCGACATCCAGCCCGGGGCGACAGAGGGTACCCGTACCGTCACCCTCGCTGTCCCCAAGAGTTCCGTCGCCAACCCGGACGACATCGAGGAAGTGATCGTGGTGGGCCGCAAACCGGAGGCTCCCGAGGCGCCAGAACCGCTGGATATCCAGTACAAATGGCTGAAGGATTACGACAATGACAACTACGGCCTGGTCATCACCATCGGCGAGGGCAACTGGCCGATCCGTCTCTACGTGAATTCGCGCCCCGGCTATATCAACTGAGCCGCGGGGGCGGTCCGTTGATCCGTTACGCTGCGTCCGCACTCGATGCCGTGGCCGCCGTCGGCAGCGGAGAGACCCTGTGGAGCCACTCCATGGCGGCCACGCCCACGGTCCTGCTCGAAGCCCTTGCGGAGCACACCCGCCACCAGGGCCTGCGCGACCTGACCCTCATGCAGCTGCACCTCGAGCACGCCGATGGCGTTGCAGACCCCAGCCTCGACGGGCACCTGCGCAACCGCTGCTTCTTTGCCGGCAAGACCACCCGCGAGCTGATCAACCAGGGAAGGGCGGACTACGTACCGATCTTCCTCTCGGAAATTCCCAAGCTGCTGCGCAGTCGCGAGCAGGGCGTGGATACCGCGCTGGTGCAAGTGTCGCCGCCGGACAAGCACGGCAATTGCTCCCTGGGCATCTCCGTCGAGGCCACCGCGGCGGCCTGCGAGGTGGCGGGCAGGGTGATCGCCCATATCAATCCGAACATGCCGCGCACCCACGGTGACAGCTTTATCAATATCCGCCAGATCGCCTACGCCTACGAGGCGCCGGCGCCGCTGATCAGCCCTGTACAGCGGCCCATCGGCGAGGTGGAGCGGCAGATCGGCGAGAATGTCGCGGCGCTGATCGAGGACGGCGCCTGCCTGCAGATGGGCATTGGCGGCATCCCCGACGCCGCGCTGGGTTTCCTCGGCAATTGCCGCGACCTGGGGATTCACACCGAGATGTTTTCCGACGGGGTGCTCGATCTCATCGAGTCCGGCGTGATCACCAATGCCGGCAAGAAAGTGCACCGGGGCAAGACCGTCACCGGCTTCACCATGGGCAGCGAGCGGCTCTACAACTTCGTCGACGACAACCCCGAGGTGCTGTTCCTCGACATCGAGTTCGTCAACAACCCGGTGGTGATCGCCAAGAACCCGCGGGTGACCTCGATCAACAGCGCGATACAGATCGACCTCACCGGCCAGGTCTGCGCCGACTCCCTCGGCCACAAGATCTACTCCGGGGTGGGCGGGCAGGTGGACTTCGTCCTCGGCGCGGCCTTCTCGGAGGGCGGCAAGTCCATCATTGCGCTCCCCAGCACCGCCCGTGGCGGTCAGCTGTCGCGCCTGGTGCCGAGCCTCGCCGAGGGCGCCGGGGTGGTCACCACACGCGCCCAGGTCGACTACGTCGTCACCGAATTCGGCCACGCCGAGCTGCGCGGAAGGTCGCTGACCGAGCGCGCCAGGGACCTGATCAACATCGCCCATCCGGACTTTCGCGAGCATCTGGCGAGGGAGGCGCGGGACACCCTCAAATTGCCGGTGTAGCGGGAATTTTTCACGCCTAAGCCCTTGACTCGAAAAGGCTTGGTCCATATAGTACGCCACCTCAACGCGCCTGTAGCTCAGCTGGATAGAGTACCTGGCTACGAACCAGGCGGTCGCACGTTCGAATCGTGCCAGGCGCGCCATACAAATCAAAGGCTTAGAGATTTTTGTCTCTAAGCCTTTTTGTATTTCTCGGTTTCTGCCCTTTCTGCACCCACACTGCACCCACATTTGCTGTTGCTATGCTTTCGAACCTAGCAACTCGCCAGGCAGTACAAAAATCAATCACTTTGTCCAAGAGTAAGCGTCCACTATAGTACTCCAACGACTACCTGCGCCCCGGCTCAAAATTTTCGCGTGGTGATGACAAGTGCTGTGGCCTTAACAGGAGAGGATTGCGTGTGGAAACCGAAGTCGTGGTGTATCCATTCAGTGAAGATACGGTTCCGCTGAGGCAAATTGCAAAGTTCATTGCTGATATTGTGGAACCTGGACCTGGCAGGAGAGAGGCAATCAATCGAGTTGACTCTAGGCTACGCTACGCGAGTGAAAATGGAGAATTTTCCATAGATCGCCAGGCCAAGCCACACAAAGTTTTAGCAATTGAGGTGTTTGACTGGGCATTGCGGGAAGACGGATGGGAGCAGCTTCATCTTGTTACTGGTTTGCCAAAGAGTCCAATATCAGGAGAAGCAAAGATCACTCTACCGAGGTTTTCCTTGAGCGGAGTGGGCTTAATACCGCTTGATCAATCGGAACTGACCAGTCAGTTCAAAGAACTTCAGCTTGAACTCCTCGATGCCCGCAGTGAGATGGCAGAACTAAAACACGAAAAGTCTGTCCTGACCTCTGAAGTAGAAAAGTATCACGCGAAAGCGGCTCATCGAAGCAAGGTCAACTCTGAAAACGCTAAAAAGCCACGTTCTCAGTGACAGAAAAATATTAGCGTTCGTTATCCTGATTCTGTCAGGAAGCTAGGCAACATGTTTCCAATGCCCACCAAGGAGGGCCGAACATGGTTGCCAGAATACTCAGACTTCCCACCGTACTCGAGAAGCGAGGTCGCTCCCGCAGCACACACTACTTAGATATTAGGCAAGGGCTTTTTAGTAAGCCGATCTCGATTGGTTCGAGGGCCGTCGGCTGGCCTGAAAATGAAGTTGATGCCATCAATGCTGCACGGATTGCTGGAGTCCCAGACTATGGCATACGTCAGTTGGTCCAGCACCTCGAAAGTTTGCGTAAAGGCTCATCATTTCCATCCCCTTCGCCGGAGGTGGGCCATGAGTAATACCAAACATTGTTCTTTGGCTCCTAAATTTCAGCTTGTTGGATTCGGCTTTGAACAGCCTGATGGAGAAGTCCAGAACAAGGAAAAGTTTTCGCACTACGAGAAAATTCTCACTAAACGGGTGCTCTACGTGGCATTAGGCCGCACGCGGATTGGAAGGGTCCAGCTTGCTAAAGAGATACTCGCCACTGGCTTGAGGTTCTTGGTCTTACTTCGCAAGGCACGTCACCTGATGAACCCCGCCAATGGTGGGGAGGCGGGACCGACCGCATGAGTGCGGAGCAACTTGTTGACCGTCTCGAATTCTGCCGGCCTTGTGGGGAAGGGGAGTGGATGGCCCGTTGCCCTGCCCATGATGATCGATCGCCAAGCCTTTCTATCAAGGCTCTGGACGATGGAAGGACGCTGATTTACTGCCACGCAGGTTGTGGTGCCACCGACGTTCTGACCGCCGTGGGGATGGACTGGCAAGACCTGTTTCCTCCCGGTGACAACTACTCTGCCCAGGTAAGGCACCAGCAGAAAACCCACGACGAACTGGTCGTAGAAATTGCCATGGCTGATATTCGCGCCGGGAAGATGCTTTCGGAAACCGACAAGGATATTTGTAGGAAGGCCCTCGCGAGGTGTGATGCAGGTATGCCGAGGGATATAAAGCCACGCGCAGAGCAAAACTGGCTCACCGTGACCGCGAGGGAGGCCGAGCGCCAGAAAATCATTAGGAGCCGTTCATGAAGTGGTTCAAACACGACTCTGACGCCCACCGTGATGCCAAGTTACGCAAGGTGCAAATGAAGTACGGGATGGAGGGCTATGGACTCTATTGGTACTGCCTTGAACTCATCTGCGGCGGCGTCTCGGACAAGAACATCTCCTTTGAGCTTGAACATGACGCGGAAATTATTTCTCACGACACTGGCATTCATGTTGAGCGTGTCGTTGAAATGCTGATGTATATGGTACGCCTGAATCTATTTGAGGAATCTCAGGGAGTTATCTCTTGTTTGAAAATGATGAAGCGACTGGATTCTTCGATGACGAGTTCGCCGGCGTTACGCAAATTGTTCACAAAAACAGGGCAAGGTCATGCTCCTGCCCTGATCGAGTCAAGTGGTAGTCATGATGGGGTCATGACTGAATCAGCAATACCCATGCAAGACAAGACTAGACAAGACCAGACTATTAATAGCTGGCGGCGATTTACACCGCCGGAAGTCTCGGAGGTGGAGGAACGGATCCAGGAGATGGGCTATCGGTTCGTAACTGGCGTGGAGTTCTGCAGTTTTTACGGTTCCAAGGGTTGGAAAGTCGGTAAGTCTCCAATGGTCGATTGGAAGCAGGCTTTGGCTGGGTGGGAATCTCGAGAGAAGAAAAAGCGCGGCCCTGTTGAGGTGGAGCACTACCACTGATGAACATCAGCGACATTCCCGAGATTGATGTCAGGGCCAAGCTCGCCACCCTTGAAGGTCAGGACGTAAAAGACCCTAGCACCTGGGACGTGCGCAGGCGGGTGCTCGATCGCCACGCCAACGGAAAGGCCTTGACCGGCATCAAGCTCCCTTGGCACAAGACGCACCATCAGGTCAGGCTGCGGCCGGGCGAAGTTTCGGTCTGGGCGGGGTTCAACGCACACAATAAATCAACACTCCTCAGCCAATGCGCGGCCTGGGCGGGGTTGGAAACCAAAGTCGCCATCGCATCGTTCGAGATGGAACTGGAAGACACCTATGCGCTTATGGCAAATCAGGTGGCAGGTTCACCGGCACCACCAAGCCGCTGGGTGAATGACTTCCTCTCGTGGTGCCAGAACCGGATTTATATCTATGACGTGCTCGACTCTGTTACTAGCGGCCGGTTGCTTTCCGCGGTAGACCACATGGCTGGAACTTTGGATTGCGGGCTGATCGTGGTTGACTCGCTGATGATGGTTCGGGACGTAGTGGACGACATGGAGCGCGAGCGCCAGTTCCTGTCCACTCTGGCGGCATTGGCGAAGCACTACAAAGTTCACATCGCGCTGGCGCACCACATGCGCAAGCCCCATAGCGGCGATGAAAGTTATGTCCCAAATAAATTCGACCTTCGCGGTTCTGGTGGCATTGCCGATATTGCCGCCACGATTTTTATCTGCTGGAACAACAAGGCGCGGAAAAAATTGCAGGACAAACACGACAACCACATCCCCCTGACGGCGCAGGAGCGCGACCGCTGGGATACTGAGAAGGACAAGCCGGATCAGTTGCTCATTGTCGCTAAGCAGCGGCACGGCGCCTACGAGGGCGCTACTGGGCTATGGGCGCATCCCTCGCGTCAGTTTTTGGCTAAACCGGCCGTGTCACCGCTTCACATTGAAATTCCTCGCGTGGCGGAAGGCACCAAATAGAAATTTTATCTCGTTTATCGGCTCAAAATTGACTGCTTTATCAGGGAATTAACAGGAAAGCATACTTATGGCTAGGTTTCAGAAAGGCAGGAGTGGGAATCCTGCGGGAAGACCCAAGGGGCGCACTAATCCGGTACTGGAATCAATTAAGAAAGAGTTCGGTGGTGAACCCGATTACTGGCTTCACGTTGCAAGGGCAGCGAAGGAGGGCGATCAGTACTGTTTGAATCTTCTGGCATCACGACTTCGCCCCGCCTTGAAAGCGAGATCAGTCTGTATAGAGTTAAACTTTCAGGGCAAGACGGCTAAGGATTACACGACGGGAGTCCTGGATGCCGTTGCCAGTGGCGATTTGGCGCCAGACGAGGCCTCTAGCCTGCTGAATGCAATTCTCGCAGGTGACAAGCTCGAGAAGCTAGACGACCTGGAGAACCGTGTAAATCAACTATTAGAGGTGCGCCGTGGCAACGATTGAAGGCCTGAAATCTATCGTGGATCGAATCGAGTCAGCTAATCGATACTACACTATTGAAAATTTTATATTGGCTTGCCCGCAGTCGGGTGAAACAATATTGGATGCGGTAGTGCGTGAAAACCCGGGGAAGATTGTTCATCCTGAAATGCTCCAGATTTGCGGTAACACCAAAGTGGAAGAATCTAAGGTGGAATAGAAGAAGCGTGGAGTGTATCCGAGCCGGAAATGACGGATCCGGCGGCTTTCATGTACCATCCTGTCGTAGATACTTTTACCAGTGATTATGTTTCTTGATTATGGATGATGATAGCCAAGACCTCATGGACGCTCTCTATAGGGCGCTCGATCGCCTCGAAGAACTAGACCCGAGCACGAAAACAGAGTCGTGGTTCAAGCTGATCGAGAAGGCTGTGGATAGCGCATTGGCTCCAGCGATCAAGAAGGCGAAGAATATGGGACACACATACCATTGAAGACCTCTACTTTCGCATTACTTCTCATAGTCGCATTTCCGAGTTGGGCCGATGTCACCGGCCGCGTAGTTTCCGTAACCGACGGAGACACGATCAAGGTATTGGATAGCTCAAATACTCAGCACAAAGTACGTTTGAGCGGCATTGATGCGCCAGAGCGTGGTCAGCCATTCGGGACGGCTTCACGCGAGAACCTGGCCCGGATGGTTGCCGGTAAGGAAGTTATCATCGAATCTACCAAGGCCGACCGGTAGGGGCGAATCGTGGGGAAGGTTTGGGTTCAGCCTTCTGATTGCCCGACGTGCGGCAAAACACTGGATACAAACCTAGCCCAGGTTACCGCGGGTATGGCCTGGTGGTACCGGTACTACGCAAAAGACCAGTCGCCGGAAGACCGCGGACGGTACGAGTCTGCTGAGGAAAAGGCCAGGGCGCGAAAGTGGGGGCTTTGGGAAGATCCAAACCCAATTAATCCTTATGACTGGTGCAAAGGCAAACGATAGCTCCGCTGAGAGAGCGGGAATGATCTGCGACTGTAGACAATCACTCGCCATATCACGCTTTAGCTGCAAGAGATTCAAAATCAACATGGCGTCAGATGGCCGTACTTCCTTCGCATATCCGACCGACGAGTAGACAGGATATTCTGGACACCTACCGGGCCAGAGGCAGGGTGCCTGTCCCGACTAAGGCTGGGGGGATTATAGATCTAAGCGTGGTGTTGTGGATCGACGCCAGCAACGTTAACGGACTGCAAGTGGACGCAGTCATAGAAGCCAGAGCGACCAAGCGGGCACCGATGAAGCGGTTTGGGTTGGTTATCTGCATGGAGAGACCGGAGGAGGGCTACCCTTTGCCTGTACTATGGATTCAGGAGCAAACTGGCGATCGGGAGTGGGTATTGTCTGGACCGCTATCACGTCAAAGTTGATATTCAGAATGCGCCCGAGGCTCTGGAGGTCGCTGCATGGGCAGGAGGAATGGGCGCGAGGGCATGAACAGCAAAGTCAGGAATAGGCGGGATACCTGCGCGGTTAGTTACTCACTGGCTTTGTGGGGCGATCGGTTAATTTCTTTGACCTTTCCATCTATGACGACGTGGCGGCGTACAAAATTAACGTATTGTCTCGCGCCCTGATCGAATCCCGGCATGATGTCCATTTCTTCGTCATCCCAGACAGTTACATTTGCTAATGGATTGTCTGCATTACTGTAGTCGCTGATGAAGTCGTAAACAGCTACAACGGAAGAAGCGGCCAGATGGTTAAGTGTAGGCTCGGGATTGATGACGTTCATGCCGATCCAGCCTGATGTGGTGCTGTTATCAGAATCCGCAAAAGTCTTCTTGAGTGCCTCTGGCCCCTCTTCTACATGCTCCCAGTCGGCTATACCTAAAAAGAAACTTGGTGGTAAGCACTGCTTCGAGCTCTCATCTTTGGTGTCGCACTGCAGGAGGCTGAATAACTCATAACGTGTCTTAGCTAGCTCAATTTGCATGGCGTCGCCCACCACACCAGTGTGGATCTGCTGAGCAAGTTCCTGCGCTTTGAGCAGCAGACGAGCAGCATTCACCCAAGTTGCTCGGTCATTATTAAAACCCCGAATCAGATCGACTGCCTGACGAAGGCTGTCTCTTGCAGCCTCAAAAGCCAGCTGGTCAGATTTCAGCTGACTTTCGGCGTGCTGATTGGTTGTGTCCCGACGGAAGGTCATTAGCGCGAGTAGGATACCCAGACCGATCAGAAGACCGGGCAGGAGGGTGGCCCGGCCGTCGGGTAGACGAGGCCAGCAGGCCGGTGCCAGAGCCTCCCAGGCGATAACAAGCACCGTGGCGCCCGCGATGGTGGCTATCGTCCACCAAACCGTTGAAAAAAATGTGATCTTAGTTGGCTGGCGATCCTTGTCCATGTGAAATCTGTCCTTGTAAACAGTTAACATGCTATAAGTTGGAGATTGCTATACGGAGAGTAAGGCGAATTCCATCTGGGGTAAATGCGGCGTTTAGGCCACAAAGTCTACGGATTAGGGCAGGACAGTAGCGCATTGGGCAGATGTGATGGAAATGTCTACTCCTAGGTGAACGCTGCCCTGGCCTCTGGCAGCCCTTCGCGGTCACTCTGCCTTGCGGTGACTAGCGTCAAAATTATTTGCTTGCAAATAGTTTAAACTGGCCAGCGGTGGTCCAAGCCTTTTTCGATAGAAGTTGTTCTTGTGGTATTCACTTGTGTTCGCTCTATATAAGGAATGGTAATGGCTCTTGGTGAGACGATAGATACTTCAAACTATGTATTAGGTGAACTTTACGACAAGACCCAAATAGCGACTCTCGGTGGTGTAAGAATTCCAGGGCCACGTGATTGGGTGGGCATTGTTCAGTTCAAGGGCTGTGTATTTTTATTCGTGAATCTCGACAAAAGTGATGCCGCACAGGACCATAAATATCACGATATTTTCGAGGATTCAGGGTCAACCTTGATTTGGGACTCGCAGAAGAAAAATACTCAGAATACGACCTTTATCCAGAAAATAATTGCTAGGGACTTGGAGGTTCACCTCTTCGTAAGGATACACAAAAAGATTCACGGTCAAACACAACCTTTTTGCTATTCTGGAAGACTGCAAGCCGAAGATTATGACGGCGAAAAACCAGTGACCTTGATCTTTGAAAACCTGGACTTTCAAACCGATCCAAATGAAAGTCTGAAAGCAATTTATGACTGGCGCCCCGACGAACACTTGAGTCGGAGGCCTGTGGAGTTGAAGCCTTCTTCCAAGCGAAAGCAAAGAGCAGCTACCGCCAAGGAAAGACGGAGTGCAGGGCAAGGGAGAAGTGCTAATGCCGAAAAAAATAGAGCAACTGAACTCAGAGCGATGGAGCTCGCTCGAGAGCATTATGAGTCGCAGGGCTATGTCGTGATAGACACGTCCGCCAACATGCCTTATGACCTGGAGTGCATCCGTAAGCGTGAAACTAGGCGTGTGGAGGTAAAAGGTTCCAGTGGTGGAGGAGATAATGTGAATGTAACTATTGGTGAAGTACTCGCCGCTAGACTGCCTGAGCCAGAGACCGATCTTTTTATTGTATGGGGTATCGACCTCGTGAGTGAAGACGGTTACTGGAAAGCATCTGGCGGTGAAACTAGGATTATCCGTAACTGGTATCCAGATGATGAAGACCTTGCTCCCACACAATACCAATACTCAGTACCTGAATAACTGGCCACGATCTGGTGATTAATGTTACGGCCGCAGTGATCCGCAATGGAGACCTGATATTCATTGCTCGAAGGGCGCCTGGTAAACACCTTGAAGGATATTGGGAATTTCCTGGCGGGAAGATTGAGGATGGTGAAGAGCCCGCGCAATGCCTTAAAAGGGAATTATATGAGGAATTTGGCATAAGTGTTTATGTTGGAAATTATATTACCTCAAATGTGCACGACTACGGCGGGAAAATTGTCAACTTGATGGCATATGAGGTTTTCCACCAATACGGAGAGTTTGAGCTAAAAGACCATGACGAGATTCGCTGGGTAAACGCAATGGAACTACTAGACACGAAATTGGCTCCTGCTGATATTCCGATAGCTAAAGCTGTAGCAAATGGCCAGCCTAATATAAATCTCCCAGACTAAATGAAATAAGTTCTGAATTACTCCCAATAAAAATCAAGGTTATGGGGGGCGCTAAGTGATTGACCACTACACATAAGTTTTTCGTAGCGTTTCTTGACCGCCATCGCACGTTCATGGGCATATTTTTTCGGATTACGCTCGCCCTTTCTGGCGGCATGCCTTTGCCAATAGACCATCAGGCTCAGTCGGTACATTTGCTTACGCTGTGGCTCGACCCCGTCTTTCACTGGGTGGCTCTCTTCTGAATCCACTGTTCATCCAGCACAGACTCGCTGATCGTCCTGAGGCGGGTCAATGAGATCTGATACTGACCGTTGCTCGGCTCCGGCTTGCCACTGAACTGCGCCCAGACCAGTGAGCCTGGGCCGTTGAATATCTCCTCGAACGTGCCGTCGGGCAGGATCTTGATAGCGATCACGTGCTCTGGCTCCCTCCTGAACGCCACAGAGGGCGCCCGAGTGGCTTTTATCTCCACCTGGGCGCCGCAGGGTGCGGTGGCGTAGAATCCCTTGTTGGAGGCTGGCATGAGCTCCAGGCCCATAGGCATCGGACGCCAAGCACTCGCCTATACTGCCCAACATGTGGCCATCGGGTGTGAAATGCCGCCTGGGAACATAGTTTCTAACTCGTGGACGGCAGCATATAAGCCTTGGACTAGCTGCTGAAATCTGGTGTGGTCGATCATCAGGGTGTAGCGTCCCCACTGAATTGTCGCTCCAGGTCATGCTAATGGTGTACCAGGCAATAATCCAATGAGAAAAATGCTTACAATTATATCCAGAGTCGCCCGAAGAATATCCCGTGAGGAAATCAGGAATGAAGTACAAGGCCATGCTCGATAAGGTAAATGCTGGTGAATACAACATTGAGCGTGTCACCAAGCTTCTCGAAAACGCCAAGCGTAAGGTTCAGGCGGGCGACATGGATGCTCAGCTCATAGTTGATGCGTGTAATGAAGTCATTTTTGCGGAAACGCCGAAAGGCAAGCGCGTGGCAAAGGCCAACGCTGTACTGGACAGCGACGAAGTCATCTGGCTACAGAAGTACCTCAAAACCGGCTTCACCATGCTCGAGGATGGTATCACTAGGAGTGGGCACTACGAGGATGTCTTTGGCGCCAAGTTTGCCAACAAGATGTCCTGGGGTGCTGAGGACAAAAGCGGGACCTTCTATTGGCAAGCATGGTCTTCGGCGTTTAAGGAGATAGGCGGCAAACTCTTCGCCCGGGTGACCTATCGAATCACCCATGATGGCCATCACAGAACCAGCAACACATGGAATGGCCAGCGAAACAACCAGCTCGATGCCTGGCTCTCAGGCCAGTGCGATGCATGCTGTGTCCCAGCTCTAGGTTACCGTAAAGACAACGGCAACATGGTGACTACTCACATAGCAAATAATGCCTTCAATCTGAAGCGGAATACTGTGGAGATTGAGGGAGACGTTTGGGCAGAGGTCGAGTGCTGATCACCACCCACCCCCGGCCGAATGATCCTCTCACGCGCTTAAGTGGCTCATACAGTTTGCCAAGCAGCACTCCATACGACAGTGGACCGTGTCCTCTGGTTTCGCACTCAAACCACCGAGCCTCTGAGCCGCTGGTAGTTGATTCTTGTCACAGAGCTGCCCCTCAGCTTCAGCCTCAAAACTGGCACAGTTGAGGTGACAGCGGCCAGTGCAGCTTCCGCCTATTTAGGGGCATTAAAAAGCCCGCCTAGGCGGACTTGCTCTGGATCAGGCTCTGCCCCTTTTGATTGCTCCTAGCCCCAACAAAGCAGAAGCGAATAGCCAGGCGGCGGCGGGGATTGGGACAGCTACAAGTTCTACGGTGAAGCTTGTCAGGTCGTAGTTAAAACGACTGACAATGTCGTTTTGCGAATTGTTGCTATAGATCCATTCGCCACTTCCGTACTCGTCAGCAGCGGGTAACCATTCGAGTGTTTGAGAGGGATCAAGGCTAGTAATTATGTCATTCGTCCAACTAAAAATACTTGATGCTGAGTAATAATACTCGCCAGTAGCACTTACTTCTGAATGACTGTAGACACGATATTGGTCGATACTGTCATTTCCTTCCCATTCATTATGAATCTCCAGATAATCAGGGAATAAGTCTGGACTCGTAATAGGGCCATTATTTCCAAAATAAGTATCCACAGTTGTAGTATCGATGTTTACTGACGACTCTATCCAATCAATCTGTGGATCGTATAGCGCTCTTGTCCCACTTGGATAAAGATCGACTCCAGAATGGCTAGAATCGAACAGCCATGTAGCAGTTACGGTAGCACCATCAATGGTATCTCTGCCCGCACCTAATCCGAATCGGTTAGTGTCATCCCGACTGTTTGTTACAGTTCCTGTAGCAGTTACCAATATAAGCGCTGCTTGAGTGTCAACCTGAAAAAATAGGGCAATGATTAAAGCGAATAGTCGCATACCTGTTCTCCAGAATTTTCACTTAAGTCGGAGGTCGAATTGGATTACGTGTAAATCCTGTATTCTGCGTATATTGAATTTGAACATAGCCATTACACACATTTGATTAACGTGTTTTATGCACGCAAGTTTCATACCCCTCTTTTTAAGTCAATGGGTTAGCTCCATTGGTCACTTGTTTTCTCTGTCTGAGTGTAAAGTTTTCCGACAGTAGGCCAAGGGCTAAAAAATAAGTAGTATCGGTCATCACTAACATTAGCAACCTAGCCGAAATACTTCCCCAGAGTATTGGCCCGATCGGGCTTATGAATGCGTGCTGACTGTAAATTTTCCTGGCAACCCGCGATGTCCCAAATGAGGTGATAGCGGAAGTCGAAGGCTGTGAGTCCCCGTGTTATGAGGTGCCGGATTTCGATTCCTTCAAAATGTCATAGAGCTTCTGCCTTGAGAATCCCAGCTCGCGAGCAACAACTGATTTTGGAGTTCCGCTAGACACCATTTGCACAGCACGCTTGCGAGTATTTGAGCTAATCGAGACTTTTCGGCCCATTTTGACGCCACGCTCAATGGCAGCACGTCTACCCTCGTTTGTTCGCTCTAATATGCGCTCTCTCTCGGCTTGGGCCACCGCAGCCAATATTGTTACCACCATTTTACCCATAGTACCTTCGGTACTTATCCCATCGTCCAGGAACTGAATGGAGATACCGCGATTGCTTAACTCCTCAATGGTGCGAATCATATCGGCGGTATTGCGGCCTAGTCGGTCGAGCTTCGTCACCAGAATATGGTCTCCCTGACGAGCCTTAGTCATCAGTAATTCAAGGCCCCGGCGCTTATCTGTTTTCCCACTGGCTTTATCGGTGAAGAGGAAGTCAGGGTGATCCTTCACTCCTGCGGCTATGAGCGTTTCTATCTGGTTGGCGAGATCCTGTTGGTTGGTTGATACCCTGGCATACCCGAGCTTGATCATGGAACGGCACCTTTATGCAAATTAAATCGAATACTGGACACCGGTGTGTCAAGTAATATTGACTGACGATTTAAATGACAAAGTAGATGCCGATTTCCAAGGTGTCAATTAAATTATAAAATAATGTACACGCCGGTCGCGCCAAGTCTTGCCGGGATCTGCTCGGACTGGGCTACAACGGTTCTTACGACCGTGTCGCGGCCTTTCTAATCGCATTCATCTCGAACTGTATTTTATTTGGCCTTTAACGAGATTTCTTCTTGCCGCGAGCACATAAGAATATGGTGCGTTTTTCTCTAAATCCCATTGTTCAAATAATCCTTCAGTAGCCCTGATCAACAATGGAACTGCAGCCACCATGACTGTAGCTGGAGACACTATAGTTGTTGCAGCTATAGCCGTCGGAATGGAGATCCCCATAGCTTGCGTAAAAGTTTTAATATTGTTGGCTTTTAGCTTTGAGCGTAAATCGAGTTCTGATTCCTTTATCTCCAAATTTATCTCATCAATCTTAGTAACGACTGCTTCGGTTGAGATTGAATCTTTAAGTTCATTTTGAATTTTCTCAATAGCTAATCTAAACTTAAGCAATTCGTCGTGGTGTTTGTCCTTAAATGTGAGAACATTTTTCAATTTTGTCCCCTCTTGTATACCAATATTATTGAGTATCAAATGAGCTAAAACACCTTCTTGTGGTTTGCTTGCTAATGCCTCTCCTGCTGCATTTCCCGCAAAATACTTTAATGAAGTATTTGTTATCAGGCTCATATTATTCTGTTCACGGTATTCGTTGGCGAGAACTAGCATATACATTCTGAAAACGTTCAAATTTATGTGTGATTTTCCGCCAGACCAAGAGCCAACTATTGTTTTAGATAGATCCTTCATTACAGTGATGGCCCTAGCTCCTGACTTACCCATCGGTCTCGACATTTCAACAGTTTTTCCGGACTCTTTGTGGCCTAGCCGAAAGTCATAAGCTAAGAATTTTCTGATTTCTCTGACATTTTTTGCCGTTACGAATTTCTTGGTGGCTTCTTTTACCTCCTTCATGGAGGGGTCAATAATTCTAGGAACGACGATCCGTTCGTCTGTTAATTGCTGGATTGCCGAAGGTCTTTTAACATCTTTTTCTTCGACAGGAACCAAGTACGATATTTTATCCCAATAGAGAATTGCCGAGAGTAGCCAGTTGTCATTTGGTAATTCACAATCTGGGTAATAGAGTGCTTCCCAAGACATTCACACCTTCCATGTTTTCCAGATCAGCCTATAAGTTGGAACAGGTAAACATTGCCAACAGCGGAATTGTTGCAAGTACATCTGACGGTCGAGATTGACGGACTGCTTGGCCTCGCTAAATATTTGGATTGACATCGACTTCATTGCTGCCGGGTTTCTCTTCAACTACTTCCACTGGAGTTCTAGATGCTTTTTCGAATAGTAACTTCACAAGACTAGCGGTGTCAGATTGCGTGAGACCACCTGCTGCTGAGAGTTGGCAGATGCCATACATACCAATACTCAAAAATGTAGATTGATCAGTCACTGTGATTAGCTTATCTAATGCCTCAGCATATTTCCCAGTCAATGAGCCTGCTGCTCCTTGCGTAAATATTTCCGTTGGAATAACGGCTTCACCCGAGGCTGTAGTCGCATACATCGCCGGCTGAATACAACCCTTGCCTGTGGATGTAACAAATGCGCCGTTGTATTCTGGAGACCAAGTAATTATGTACCCTTGGACAGCAATTGAATTGGCTGGTTGATTTGGATTTCCTGCTTTATCCGATCCGTGCTGAACGTTACCGTCACCGTCTACAATAACGAAGCTCATCATGGGCTTGTCTGACCCAAACCATACTTTGTAAGCACTGCAGCCTGAGAGTACAATCACCATTAGCGCTAAAGTCATTATCAATTTCATAAACCATTTCCTTGGCATGTTTTTTGGCACATTTCGCCAAACTAGACGACGAGGATATTCATTGGAATTTCAATTTGGCAATGCTACTTTGGGGCGTTAATCCTTCCCAAGGCACTCCATGAATTTCTTGGCGTAAAATGCAGTTATAGGTGCATTATCCATTGATCCTCCGTTCACAATTTTACGGGCATTAATCCAATCGGTTTTTTCATCGTTGAAATACATTCCAAGTGTGTGTTTCCCATCAGTAAAGACACCTCTGTCCATACCAACGACGATAACTTTTATAGCTGTATCTATATCAAGGGCAAGGTCTGGATTTTCATAGAGTTGATCATCCATGCCTATTGCTCTTCCTACACGCCTATAGTTCTCAGGTCCAGTAATTTGGACTAGGCCTCGACCATAGTACGATTTCCCATTCTCTTTAAGAGGCAAGGCATAGTTCGTCTTGTATTTCTCAGGCTTCTTTTTCATCAATTTATTGATTGCATCCACGACACACTTGTCGCTGTTGCATTTCGCTTCTCTAATTGGGGTCATCGTGTACCATGACTCTCGATAAGCTGTTCCGAGGATGTAGGCAATTTTCCTTTTGTCTGGTTGGCTCCATTGTAATTCTGATAAATCCAAAATCCCCTCAATAGTTGCTCTTCCTGGATTGTTGAGAATAGATTCGCGTTTCATCCAGTGTTTTTCTGTCTTCCCACTTTCTGTTTCATGAAGATAAACATCATTCTTCGAAAGTACCGAATTGCACAATTCAAAAAAACGTTCTCGCTCAATTCTATCTAGCGCCTGAACAGATTCATTGCAAAGAATTGAAATTGTGATAAATGAAAGGGCTATAACTCGTTTCACTCAAACCACTCCTTGGCTGACTAATACTTTGGGTTGCGGCATGTGCAGAATGTCAGTACCCCATTCTTCTCACTTTTAGTGAAAGAAGGGTACGTAGCAGCAAGCCAAGTGAGGCCTGCACAAAGGCCGAAAATGGATGCGGCGTGATGCAAGACTTGGTGACTATTGATTGGGCTGAAGAATGGGTGCACGGCAAACTTCCTTATTACGCCAGTGTCCTAGTGGATATATTATCAGATTACTTTTCCGCCAGCGCACGGTCAATATCACGACAGTAGACGGGTATTTGTAATGCCCACTCCCAGTTTGTTGATCGACGTGCTCTTAAAAGACTAATGTTATCAATGCTTTGTAGTTTTAGCAGGCGTCTGAACTGGCACAACAACGGACGCTTTGAGGAAAAGTCTACCTTCCGTGGTCGGTGGATGTCAGAGCGGTATCTGTCAAATGAAATTGGCTAGCCCCGCTTCCACATTGTAGTGACAGCCCCCCAAGAAGTGCCTGACTAGTGCATTTCTTGCGATAATTACCTCTTTTGGGATGCGGCAGGGAGTAGGGATGTCTCCTGACCTGCCCCCACGACCGGTGCCAGCTTTAAAGTGAGAGCGCCATTGATTTTGCCTTCGTTGTCCTCTCGGGGGCAACCCAATTGGTCTTTGATTGCCTGGTCTGTGGCGCGGGTGGCTTGTAGTCCAGTGCGCTGTGGGGCCTCACCTCGTTGTAGTGCCGTCGCCAGCGTTCAACAATTATCTGTGCCTCCCTCAGGGTGTAAAAGATTTCTCCATTCAGCAGTTCGTCCCTGAGCTTGCCATTGAAGCTCTCGTTGTACCCGTTCTCCCATGGGCTTCCCGGCTCAATGAACAGGGTCTTCACCCCAAGCCGCTGCAACCAGTGCCTGACCGCAACCGCAGTAAACTCCGAGCCGTTGTCCGATCGAATATGCTCCGGTGGCCCATGCTTCAGAAATAGCTCGGCCAGGGTCTCCAGGACCACCTCGTGGTTTAGCTTCCGCTCGGTCCGGATCGCCAGGCATTCCCGGGTATGCTCGTCGATCACCGTCAGCATCCGGAAAGACCTACCGTCTTCTGTCCGGTCCATGACAAAGTCGTAGGACCAGACATGGTTCCGATACTGGGGCCTGAGCCGGACGCAGGAACCGTCATTCAACCAGAGCCTGGCCCGTTTGGGCTGTTTGCAGGGTACTTTGAGCCCCTCCCGGCGCCAGATACGCTCCACGCGCTTGTGGTTCACGTGCCACCCCTGGTCCCTGAGCAACGCCGTGATCCGGCGGTAGCCATAGCGGCCATATTCGGTGGCCAGGTCGAAAATCGCCCGTGTCAGGGCAGTTTCGTCATCGCGCTGGACCAGCACCCTGCGCTGGGTGGATCGGGGTTGGCCGATGACCTGGCAGGCCCGCCGCTCAGAGACACGCAGGGTCGAGGTAATATGGCTGACCGCCTGGCGGCGCCGTTCGGGGCTCAGTAGTTTCCCTTGAGGGCTTCCTCGAGGATGGCCTTGTCCAGGGCCTGGTTGGCGACCAGCTTCTTGAGGCGGGCATTTTCCAGTTCAAGCTCCTTGAGTCGTCTGGCTTGGGAGACCTGCATGCCGCCGTATTCCTTGCGCCAACGGTAGTAGGACTGTTCCGAGATGCCGAGTGCCCTGCAGACCTCGCCGACGGTACTGCCGCCGCCCAGCCTGACCTCGGCCTCGCGCAGCATGTGGATGATTTGCTCCGGTTTGAATCCTTTTCTTGCCATGATCGGATACTCCGTCTTGTGGGTAAAAGTCTCGCTCACAAGCTGGTTTCGATCTAGGGGGTCAGGTCACTCCAAGTGGGGCAGTAAATACATCAAACTCTGTGGTAGTCGAACTATATGATAAGACCGCCATAGCCAATCTTGGCCGTGACGGCCAGCCTCTCTGACCAATTAGTCCAGTCATATAGTTTTAGAGCAGTTGGCTAACTCAAGCTTTGACTCAGAAGATAACCGATCTAACCCGTTTACACACTTGATTGGACGTAGTGCAACGGGGTGACACCCTGACAGCTCAGTTGGTGGCACGGCAGATTATAGGAGGCCGTGTGGGTTCGAGTATGCAGGGTCATGACCTGCCCCCACGACCGGTGCCAGCTTTAAAGTGAGAGCGCCATTGATTTTGCCTTCGTTGTCCTCTCGGGGGCAACCCAATTGGTCTTTGATTGCCTGGTCTGTGGCGCGGGTGGCTTGTAGTCCAGTGCGCTGTGGGGCCTCACCTCGTTGTAGTGCCGTCGCCAGCGTTCAACAATTATCTGTGCCTCCCTCAGGGTGTAAAAGATTTCTCCATTCAGCAGTTCGTCCCTGAGCTTGCCATTGAAGCTCTCGTTGTACCCGTTCTCCCATGGGCTTCCCGGCTCAATGAACAGGGTCTTCACCCCAAGCCGCTGCAACCAGTGCCTGACCGCAACCGCAGTAAACTCCGAGCCGTTGTCCGATCGAATATGCTCCGGTGGCCCATGCTTCAGAAATAGCTCGGCCAGGGTCTCCAGGACCACCTCGTGGCTTAGCTTCCGCTCGGTCCGGATCGCCAGGCATTCCCGGGTATGCTCGTCGATCACCGTCAGCATCCGGAAAGACCTACCGTCTTCTGTCCGGTCCATGACAAAGTCGTAGGACCAGACATGGTTCCGATACTGGGGCCTGAGCCGGACGCAGGAACCGTCATTCAACCAGAGCCTGGCCCGTTTGGGCTGTTTGCAGGGTACTTTGAGCCCCTCCCGGCGCCAGATACGCTCCACGCGCTTGTGGTTCACGTGCCACCCCTGGTCCCTGAGCAACGCCGTGATCCGGCGGTAGCCATAGCGGCCATATTCGGTGGCCAGGTCGAAAATCGCCCGTGTCAGGGCAGTTTCGTCATCGCGCTGGACCAGCACCCTGCGCTGGGTGGATCGGGGTTGGCCGATGACCTGGCAGGCCCGCCGCTCAGAGACACGCAGGGTCGAGGTAATATGGCTGACCGCCTGGCGGCGCCGTTCGGGGCTCAGTAGTTTCCCTTGAGGGCTTCCTCGAGGATGGCCTTGTCCAGGGCCTGGTTGGCGACCAGCTTCTTGAGGCGGGCATTTTCCAGTTCAAGCTCCTTGAGTCGTCTGGCTTGGGAGACCTGCATGCCGCCGTATTCCTTGCGCCAACGGTAGTAGGACTGTTCCGAGATGCCGAGTGCCCTGCAGACCTCGCCGACGGTACTGCCGCCGCCCAGCCTGACCTCGGCCTCGCGCAGCATGTGGATGATTTGCTCCGGTTTGAATCCTTTTCTTGCCATGATCGGATACTCCGTCTTGTGGGTAAAAGTCTCGCTCACAAGCTGGTTTCGATCTAGGGGGTCAGGTCATAATCGCGTAGAGGCTCTTATCCGGTCTGATAGATAGTCTTAGCTTCTGTCCGAACCACTACAAGTTACATTGATTGCGCTCCTACTGATTTGAAGAATTCAGCAACTACAATATTCTCGTTGGCAGATGCGGCGACGAGGAGGGAGAGCCGTTCCCCCAGTTTTAGCCAGGCCTCCTGCTGCTCGCCTTTAAGTTCGTGGCGTTGGTATATTCTCTTCAGCTTATTTTGTTCTACATGATTGAGGCATCGATCAATAACTTCGCCAATGATGCCAAGCTCACCCATCATGGTCGCTCCGGTGCGGCGCAAATCGTGGGGAGTCCAATCTCCACCTGTAAGCTGTAGAGTGCCCGGCTTATTAGATCTCCCTTTTAGTGGCTTCTCCCTCGTACGGTCTTTTATCTGCTTGGCAATGGATTTCACTCCAATATGAGAGGATTGATCCCTCGATGGATAGCACCATGGGGTACTACCAGTAATTGATTGCAGTGACTCAAATTTTTCCTTCGCAAACTTGGATAAGAATACAGTGTGATCTTTAGCATTTTTGCTATTACTGGCGGGTATAAGCCACTTGCCGGCTTCAAGATCAACTTCGTCCCAGCGAGCGCGTGAAAGTTCTCCCACGCGGCAGCAGGTGGAAAGCATGATCCAGATAGCCAGCTCAGTGGAAATTTGCAAGTTTGCTTGCGAAAGTTTTCCAGGCAGTTCAATGATCTCCGTTTCTGAGAGGTATCGTTCGCGTTCTTTCTGCCTGCCGCCTATGTTCTCTTTCTGAAGGCCCGCTAATGGGTGGGTTTTAACCCATTCCCGCGCCATGGCAAAGTTGAAAAACTGGCGTAGATCAGCAAAAAGATGGTTTGCCATCACCGGGGACCCTCTATCGACAACGTTGTCGAGTATCTCCAAGAGCATAGAACGCGATACGTCCATCAGAGAGACCTCGCCGAGCACTGGCAGAATATCCTTTGTGATTGACCGCAGCGCTTCCTCTCCGCCGTCTTTTCGGCGGGAAAGCTCCTGTTTTGCCCACTGAGCAATGGCGATAGATAGTGTTCTTCTGGAGGCCGCTTCAGCGGCCAGACGTTCTAATTCTTTCTTCTGTGCTTCGATCTGTTTTGCTTGCTCTAGCCTGGATTCGAGTTTCTCTGCCTCACGGGCATCAATGGGGTCAATTCCTTCGGATCGCCCAGCTTTTATGGCTCGACAAATGGCCCGGATCTCAGAGAGAGACTTGTTTGGGTATTGCTCGACCTTTGTAGTTCGGTAGTTGCTACCTACCCGGTACTTGTATTCGAACTGGACAGTTAGCTTTCCGTCTCGGCTCTTTCGAACCTGCCCTCTAAGTCCGCCGCCATCATATAGTATCGACCCGATGTCAGCTTCCGTCAGCGATTTGAGCTTTGCCGTAGTCAGTAGATCAGTTGCCATTTTCAATCCTTGCGAAAATTAGTCCAAGTCTCCTGCACCCACACTGCACCCACAAACTTGGCGGCTTTGAAGAACCATTACTGAATTTCATTGGACAATAAATATCAGGAATATACAATAAATACAGTATGTTAAGTGTGCGTTCTGAATCTAATTGGACCTTGGCGGACTTAAGCGCACCTATCTACGAACCAGGCGGTCGCACGTTCGAATCGTGCCAGGCGCGCCATCTTACGCAAAAGGCCACCCCAAAAGGGTGGCCTTTTTCATAAGCGGGTGGGTCTGGCCGAGAGACGTGCCCGGCGCCAGCGTTTTGCACCAAGCCGCGTTAGCGGCGCAGCCCCGCAGGGGGCACAACAGGCCAAAGCCTGCTGTGAGTCATCGTGACAGGCGCGCCATTTCCCGCTCCCAGCTATTCACAGACAAGCCCACCCATACGGGCTCGAGATGTCAAATCAGCGGGGATCCCTTACAGTCGATATCAAACGAAATGGCGGCAATCTCCGCATCTCCGGCTCCGTCACCCTCAAAAGTCACCACTAGAAGTAATTTGACCATGCTTACACCGACCTCGGGGAAGGAGGGGGCTATCCATTCGACATTGGCTAAAAATACACCCGCACCGCGACCGTTTACGATGTTCACGTTATCTGAGTGGGGATAAGGAGTTTCCGGTAAGTCCAGCGCCGCAATCATTACGCTGCCGATGTATTCGTAGCCGCTTGTGACGCCTGTTGCCCTGACTTGGCCGACCAACTTGTTTATCAAATGGATTTTTTCATCGCCGGGATCGGGCAGTTTGACCAGCAATCTGATGGTCTCACCCTCATTGACAACCAGTTGGTCATCCGCAAAGCAGTGGGCCAGGAAAACAAAGCCCGAGAAATCGTAGTCGATACTTTGAATTGCATTTGATGCGGATGCCGCTGATGTCATCCAGACGAAAGACAGGAATATAAATACCTTGATTGCTTTCTCCATGACGATTACCTCCGATAGCCGAAGCTGACAGTTTGTACCCGAAGTCCTGTTCCGGTATTTGAAGCGGCCTGGCAGTTGTTGTTTTGCCCCTGCATTGCAAGATGACAGGATGCTCGACACGTCAAATGTGCCAGCTGCCGCCGCTGCAATTCGAAACTAGACCAAAACAGCCGCCGGTGAGTGAAAGGATCGTGACAACTTCGCCAAAATTCGATGAAAAAACGATCAATCCTGCCTATATTGATCAAACTGCGAGTTGTTTTGACCACTTAGACGGAGTGGATCACTCGGAGGTCTGATGATTTTCAAATTCGCCGATTTGGAACTTGATAGTGGACGACGCCAACTCAGTCGGCAGCACGCCCCTGTTAAATTGAGCAAGCTTAGTTTCAGATTGTTGGAAGTGCTGCTGGAGGCAGCGCCAAACCTTGTCTCCCACGAAGATCTCGTCGAGAAAGTCTGGGGCCCTCATCGAGTGGTCTCGCCCAACAGCCTCTCCCAGCGAATAGCAATATTGCGCCGTAATCTCGGTGACAACGCGAACACGCCAGCCTACATCGAGGGCGTGCGAGGTGAGGGGTATCGGTTGATACCAGCCGTGACCGTGGAGCCCGACGATCCCGGTGAGTCTGGTCCGAATCCGGTACAGATGGAGGAGGTGAGGCAGAGGAAACCATTGCCCGGATGGGTCCCGATGGCCACCCTAGTCGTTGTCCTGGCAATCCTCATGCTGACGTGGCCGATTGGCGAGATTGAATATGCACGTCGCGTGGACGAAGCGGAGGAATTTCGTTCCGTGGCGGTGCTGCCTTTTGTGAACCTGAGTCCGGATGATTCCCATGGCTATTTTGCTGCGGGTATTCACGAAGAGGTCATCAACAAACTTGCCAAACTCACCGATTTGCGGGTGATATCCCGCACCTCCATGCTGCGCTATACAGACACCCGTGAGCCCATTCCGACAATTGCCAGGGAACTGGCTGTCGACTCGATGGTAGAGGGAAGCGTGCGCTATGCGGGCGGGCGCATTCGCGTTTCCGTACAACTGCTTGATGCGGCCCGGGATGTACACATGTGGTCCGAAACCTACGACCGGGAACTCAAGGACATTTTCAAAATTGAAACAGACATTGCGCGTGACGTAGCTGCCGCCATGTACAAGGTTGTCTCCGCCGAGAAGGAAGCCGGAATTGCCACTCCACCCACCACCAACCTTGAGGCTTATGCCCATTACTTGCAAGGTCGGCAGGGGATGGTGCGTAGAAATCCCGCTGAACTCAGGGCGGCCGTTGCCCATTTCAAGGCCGCCGCGGAGCTCGATTCCGGTTTCGCGCTGGCCTGGGTGGGTGTCGCAGACGGGCTGGACTTGATGGCGGCTTACTCTTTCATTCCTCTCAGGGAGACATTTGATGAGCGCCAGGACGCCATTGATCGAGCACTTGAACTGAATCCACTTTCAGGTGAACCCTGGCTGGCTTTCGCAAGATTGAAGGATGTTCAGCAACAGCCGGATGAGGCCGAAAAATACTATTTGAAAAGCATTGAACTCAATCCGGGTAATGCCCAAGCGTATCATTGGTACGGCTTCTTTCTAACCAGAAACGGGCGGCCCGAGGAAGCGCTGCCATATCTGCGCAGCGCTTTGGATCTCGACCCTGTAGCCCCTGTTGTGACCAATTCTCTCGCCCTTGTGCTCCGCGTATTGGGGCGTACGGAAGAGGCTCTGGTAACCGAGCGCAAAAATATTGAACTCAACCCTCGCTTCATCAATTCCTACACAAATTTGATGCAGATGTTATCCAGTACCGGGCATCTGGACGAGGCGATGTACTGGGCCAGCGCGGCAGTTGCCGCGGATCGATCGGACCCCGGCGCGCGTATCACGCAATGCATTGCGCTTTTGAATCTGGGCGATGACCTGGCTGCTGAAAAGTGTCATGAACGTGTGACCGTGGACTTTCCGCAGGCTACCACTCTGAGATTCTGGCCCGGCCTTTATATCTACCGTGAGCAGTACGAGTTGATGCTGCAAAAAATGCAGGAATGGAATGAACTCGATCCCAATCCCATTGCACGGCTGGGGCTCGGCTACGCGTATCTAAATAATCGCCAGGTTGAAAACGCCAGGGCCTTGTTTTCAGAGATGTGGCCAGAGTACTTCGGTACGGACGAGGTAACCATACTTGGCAACGAGTTGGAGCGGGTAGTGCTGGCAGGGGTAACCCTCATGCTCAATGGTGAGGCACCTCGCGCTAACTACCTCTTCGACCAGGCCTTGTTGAAAATGGCGTCAATGCATCGCAGCAGAGGATGGGGCTTTGATCGCGCAGATATTGCTATCCACGTTTTCCGTGACGATCGGAGGTTGGCAATAGCGGCCCTGCGGGAGGCCATTGACAGCGGCTGGCGCGAGAACTGGTGGCGCTTGCGTGGCCCCGGGTTCGATTCCATGAATGAAGAGCCCGAGTGGCTCGCTCTCAACGCCGAACTGCGGGCTGATGTTGCGCGGCAACGAGACAACTTTCTGGCGCATAAGGATGAATCGGCCTACTGGCGATGATCCCCTTTTGGCAAGGCGACGCGGATACTTTAGCCTTGCGCCGTTTCTCATCGTCACGGCTCTGCTGTCTTCACAGTCCCCTGCCGGGGACGATCAAGGAACGGATGCTACGCAATCGGAAGAGGGAGTTATTGAAGAAGTCCTGGTACTTGGCAGCCACATACCCCGGGCGGATTACACCAGTCCCAGCCCGGTGTACACCGTCAGCCGGGAGGATATTGAGATTGACGGTCGTGAAACCATAACTGAGATGCTTGACCGCTACCCCCAATTCAACGGGAGTAGAAACAACAGTTTCAACCTGTTTGGGACTACCAGAGCCGGCGTGGCAACGCTCAATCTGCGCGGCCTGGGGTCCAATCGCAACCTGATACTGCTTGATAATCGCCGCTTGGGACCCAGTACCGCGACCGGCGAAGTCGACATCAATATACTGCCCCCAGGCCTGGTGGAGCGTATCGAGATACTCACCGGCGGTGCTGCTGCCGCTTATGGTCCGGACGCCATGAGTGGTGTGGTGAATTTTTCCCTGCGGAAGGACGTGGAAGGCCTGGAACTGGATAGCCGCCTCGAGCGCACCGATCGCAACGATGGCGGTGCGGGTAGTATTTCATTGCTTGGCGGAAAAGAACTTCCGGCAGGCAGGGGGCATATCACAGGGTTTTTCAGTCACCTTGGCCTGCAGGCGATAAAAAAATCTGAGCGTGAGATCTCATCAAGGGTGCTGTGTGAAGACACCACTGAAGGAGAGATCATTGAGTGTGGGAGTGTGCATATTCCAGGTGGATTCCAACCCCTGCCAGCGTTCCTCGATGAAGGACTCGCTGGGCAGGGCACGACGTTCGATGCGAGTGGAAATCCGATTGCATTTTCCTGGCCGGAAGACGCATTCAACTTCAACACTGCACAGAGTCTCCGGCCCCGGTTGCGGCGCACGGCCGTCGGTGGCTTCATGGATATGCAACTCACCCCAGCCACTGAACTGGAGGCGGCGTTGTTGTGGAGCGACTATGAGGTCGAGCAGAGTTTTGCCCCCTCGACGGTAAATCTGGAACCACTAATCGTCAATTTGAGCAACCCGGTCTTGAGCCCCGCGGCCGTAGAGGTATTGCGTACCAATTTTGATCGCAACAATATCGGCTTTGCCGTCTTCCCGTACTATTACCGCGCAATGGCGCTCGGAAATCGCAAACAGAAATCGCGCCGGGACAACACATGGCTCAACCTGAGCCTGAAGGGTAGTTGGCTGGAGAATTGGCACTGGACGGCAGGGTACACACGTACTGAATTCCAGGCCAACACGAGACAGTCAGGAGGCCACTCCACTGCACGTTTACAGCAGGCCCTCTTGGTCGATCCCGTTTCTGGTAGCTGCTTCGATGTTTCCGATAACTGCAGCGCCGCCGATATCTTTGGACCGGGCGGACTGTCTGCTGAAGCGGCCGAATTTATCCGCGAGCCTGCATTCAGCAGTCACGAAGATACGCGGCAACAGGTACTATCACTGCTCGCCAACGGGAATATTGCCCTGAACGATAAGCTGGAAATCGCGCTTGCAGTAGGCCTCGAGTGGCGGGAGGACAAATTAGGTTACCAGCCGGATTCGCGTCTGACCGATCCGATCGATGACGGGTTTGGTTCGTATATACCTGTCAGCGGTAGGGACCGGGTGACTGAAGCATATGCAGAGCTACTGTTGCCGATTGCCCGTGACCGCACCGGGACTGCACTGCTGGAATTGGATTTGGGAGCCCGGCATTCCAGTTACTCCAACGCTGATGACGAGTGGACCTGGAAGACCGGTCTGAGCTTGACGCCTGTTGCTGGCCTTCGATTCCGAGGCATGTACGAACGTGCCGCCCGGGCACCCAACATGGAGGAACATTATTTGCCTGCCAGTGAGAATATCCAGGCCATTCTCGGCACATTCTTCATTGACTACTGCGCGGCCTCCCAGCGCCCGCAAGATTTTCCGAACTATTCCGAGCGCTGTATCGCCCAGGGTATTGCTCCTGAGAACCTGGCTGTCTACGAACCCGGCGCGCTCTCCCTGGTAACTCACGTAACCAGTGGTAATCGCGATCTGGCCAATGAAACAGCAGACACCTACACACTCGGACTTGTCTGGAAGCCGCTTATTGCAGGAAATGTCTCACTGACATTTGACGCATACCGCATCGATATCAGTGATCCGATTACCTACGTTAACCCCCTCGCTGCATTCAACTTGTGCTTCATTAGCGAGAATCCGGATAAATTTTGCCCAGGTATCGAGCGCTCCCCGGCCGGTGATCTCACGCGGATAGCCGGTAGTTACTTTAATATTGGTGCCATCAATACCCGGGGCTACGACCTGGGCCTGACATTCAGGCTTCCGCACACGGCGCCGTGGGGCTGGCATTCCGGCTTCGCGTTGTCGTTGGTGGCCAATCGCGTCGAATCATATGAAATCCTCGGGGCAAACTCCGGGCGCTGGGAGTGTGCGGGAAGATTTGGCTCCCCTTGCATCGTAGGGCACGATGGACCACTACCCGAACATAGCGCTCTGACCCGTCTGCAATATCAAACCGGTCCTATCGCCGCCACCTTGAGCTGGCAGTGGATTGATGGCACGACAAACGCTTCCTCGCTCCTCGAGAGTAGTGTTAGTGCACCCGGCGTCGACGCGGTTCCTTCCCTAGAGAGCGAAAATTATCTGGATTTTGCCTTTTCCTGGCAGTGGCGGGACTCCGCTACTCTTGGCTTCAGTGTGCTCAACCTGACCGATACGGCACCTCCCCAGCTGGGAAGATTTTCAACCGAAGCGAACACAGACCCCAGCACCTATGACGTGCTGGGGCGACGTTATAACCTCACTATTCAGTTGCGGCTCTAGCAAGGAGTGCCACCCCAAAAGGGTGGCCTTTTTCCTTGGCGGGACCCGGCAATCGCGCGAATTCAGAACAGGGGACGCCCGCCGTTCAAGGCCTGGAAATGGGCGCGGGTCTCCGCGACTTTTTCGGTGATCCTATCGATTTTTCCGTATTTCGCGTTATCCACGGATTTCACCACGGTTCTCTGCCCGTCCTGGTCACTGATGATTCGGACGTTCTTCGTGCTATCGACCGTGTACAACACTTTCAGGTCCGTCCTTTTCGTATGCACCAGTACTGAAGGTATGAAATTGTCGAGCACATAGACATTGCTTTCACCCGGGGGAAGCGCCGGGTTCTCGTTGTAGGCCAGCACCATGTGCGCTTCGCCCGTGCGTATGATCTGGACATGGGCCAGCCTCAGCTTCTCCGCGGGCACGCCCAGGGCGCGCAGGATGACCAGCTTGGTAATCGCGATGTCTTCGCAATCGCCGCCGAATGTCGTGATGGTTTCCAGTGGCGTCGCCCAGTAGTCGTCCTGGTGATACTTGTCGCGGTCTGCGATCCAGGGGAGGTTGTTCGCCAGGCTGTTGGTGCGCACGACCTTCTCCATTTCGGTGGCGTGGTAGTTGTCCGCCACGAACTGGTGCAGGAGGCGCATGCGCCGCTCCGCGGCGGTACCGTAGAGGCGAGCCACTTCCTGGAACACGGCTTCATCCCAGGGTCGCCAGTCGTCGCCGGCCCGGGCGCTTGCTGCTGCATAGAACAGGTACAGGCCCAGCGTGAACGAGCGTCTTGTCAGCATGATTTCTCCCCAGCTGCCGGAAAAGCCTATGGTGTATACCAGATCGGGCTGGTGATGGCGCGCTCCTGCGACACAAGGGTCGCATCGTCGGGCATGTCCTCGATGCGGTAGAACTTGCGGTCGTAGGCCAGGAAGGTTGGTGTGGGGATCTCGATGACGCGCACATAGTAGAAGGCGCGCTGACGCGGGTCGAAATCCGGATCCTTCCAGAATGCGTCCAGCACCGCAGCACCCGTGGAGTTGTCATAGCTAGCCTCGTCCACATCCACTGTGCTGGCGATGGCCTGGGTGACTCTCCCGTCGGCGCCTATCTCGCGATCCCCGGATGCGGCGATGTCGAAGATCCGCTCGTGCGTGTTGCCGTCGCCGTCCACCCAGCCCTTGATTACCTGCATGCGATCCAGGTTCGCCCCGTCGGGGTCGCGGATAGCGCGCACCATCGATGCGTCCTTGATCGGATCCTCGGCGCGGGACTGGTAACTGAGCCAGTCGAGGAAGGCCTCGTAGCCTTTGCCGGACTTGACCATGTCGTGGTAGCGCTTCGACTGGGGGTTGTCGAGCACCACCTGGGCAGATTTCTCGATGAGTGGCGCCATGCCGAGATTCTCGGCGTGGTCGGCGATGACGAGAAAGTGGAGTGGGCGCTTCAGGCGCGCCCGCAGGCCGGTACTGCTGGTCACCTCGTGACCGAGGGCGAAGCGGTAGGCGTCCTCGGGCGCCACCGTGTTACCCGCCATACCTGCGTCTACCGAGTAGGAGGTGTGCAGGTGCGTGTCGCCGAAATAGACCGTATTGGCGAAAGTCTCGTCCGGGTAGGGCGAGTAGGTCTGCTTCGGGTCGAGTGGCGGAGTGTGCAACTGGGCGAGGACCGGGGGGCAGAGCAGGCAGGCAAACAGGGTCGTTACGCAGGCTATGTTGCCACCAGGATTGGTCACTGTTTTCACTCCGGGAAGTTTGGCGGGCCAGCGGAGTGTAGTCGAAGGTACAGGAGTTGACAGCATGGCTGTGCGTCAGCGGGCGCTTTTGCTCGCGCTGACCGCGGGTTTGAATAGTCGTGCCCGCGCCGCTAGGTCTCCCGGAAACTCCTGCGCAGGGAATCGGTGAGCGGCTTCAGCAGGTACTGCATCAGGGTGCGCTCACCGGTGACGATGTACAGCTCGACCGGCATCCCGGAACTCAGCTTGATATCCGGGCCCAGCCGCGCCAGTTCGTCCTCCGTCACCTCCACCCGGGCGCGGTAGTACTTGAGCCCGGTCATTTCGTCGAGCAGGCTGTCGGCGGAGATCGACTGCAGGGTGCCGTGGATCTGTGGCAGGTTGCGCGCGGCAAAGGCGGAGAAGACCACCCGCGCCTGCTGTTGGGCATAGACTTCGTCCACGTCCAGCGGGCTCAGCCGGGCATCGATCAGCAGTTTCTCGCCCGAGGGCACGATGTCCATGATGGCCTCGCCCGGCCCGACGACGCCCCCGGTGGTGTAGAAACGTTTGTTGACCACCACGCCGGCCACCGGGGCGGCGATCACCGTGCGCGTCAGGGCGTCCTCGCCGGCAACGAGGCGCTCCTTCACTGAGTCGAGATCGGTGCGCGCCTCGGACAATTCGTCGTTGATGGCATCCAGCCGCTCCGATTCGACACTGACAATCTGCAGGCGGGTTTCGCCGATACTCTGCCCGGCACGGGCGATCATCGCCTCGTTCTGTGCCATCTCGCCCTGTACCTCGGCCTCCAGTCGCAGCAGGGCGAGGTACTCGGGCAGGGGAAAGAGGCCGCCGTCGAGCATCTTTTTCTTCGCCACCCGTTCCTCGGCGATCAGTTCCAGCTGCCGGCGCTGGCTGCTGATCTGTGCCTCCAGGCCGGCGATCTCCTGTTCCAGCTGGGCGACGCGCTTCTCGCCGATGGCCTTGCGGCTGGCGTAGAGCGCTTCCCTGCTGTCGAAAAGATCCCGTTGTGCCGTGAGGATGTCGTTCAACTGGCCACTGGCCGCGGCTCGATCAGTCATCCAGCTGGGAAAGACCAGTGGCGCGTTCGCCTGGGCGGCCTCCAGGCGGGCGACGGTTGCGGCCAGCAGCCACTCCTGGCCGCGCAGGACTTCCACCGACGCGCGCGCACGGGTTTCACGCAGCACCAGCAGGGGGTCGCCTGCTGCGACCTCATCTCCCTCGTCGACCAGGATCTCGGCGATGATCCCGCCTTCGAAATGCTGGATGACCTTGCGGTTGCCCTCGGGGCTGACGACCCCCGAGGCCACCACGGCGCTGGCGATATTGGCGGTTACGGACCACAGCCCCAGCCCGCCGAAACAAAGGAGGGAGATGGCGTAACCCAGCAGCAGCGGTGCGCGGGTAAGGCGCGAGAGCAGTAATGCGTCGGGGCCAGCACTGTCATTGGCCGCAGTTGTGTCGCGCGCAGGCAGGCCCACCCTCAGGACCCCCGCTCCGGTGCGCCGGCGCCGCCCTGGTCGCCGCCGGGCTCCGCGGATTTGCCGGAGCTTTCCGCGCCGACGTGATCACTGCCCTTGAAGGCCGGAATGATTTCGCTGCGCGGGCCATAGCCGCCCACGCGACCGTCCTGCAACAGCAGCACCTTGTCCACGGAGGCCAACAGGCTGGCGTGATGCACGACCAGGATTACCGTGGTGCCGCGCGCCTTCAGGGCCTTCAGGGTACGCGAGAGGGCGGCTTCACCGACCCTGTCCAGGTTTGCGTTCGGCTCGTCCAGCACCACCACCCTGGGGTCCCGGAACAGGGCCCTGGCCAGGCCGATGCGCTGGCGCTGCCCCGCCGACAGGATGAAACCGCCGGCACCTATCTCGGTGGCATAGCCCTGCGGCAGGTGCAGGATCATGTCGTGGACATCGGCGAGGCTGGCGGCGGCGATCACCTCCTCATCGGCAGCTTCCCCCATGCGGGCGATATTCTGCCGCACGCTGCCGGCGAACAGTTCGACATCCTGGGGCAGGTAACCCACGTGGCGGCTGAACGCCTCCCGGTTCCACTCGTGTACCTGCGCGCCATCGAGGCGAACCGCTCCGGCATTTGGTGGCCAGACGCCGACCAGCAGCCGGCACAGGCTGGTCTTTCCCGAGGCGGAGGGGCCGATCACCGCGACCGTGGTGCCGGCCGGAACGCTGAAGGAAATGTTTTGCAAAACCGGCTTGTCGCTGCCGGGCGGCAGGTAACTGGCATTTTCCACGTCCAGGTGTCCCTGCGGCGCGGGCAGGACTATTTTCTCCCCCTCCTGGGGGAAGGCATCCAGGAGTTTCTGCAGACGGGAATAACTCGTCCGTGCAGAAACGAAACTGCGCCAGGCGGCCGTTGCCTGCTCCACGGGCGCCAGTGCGCGCCCGAGCAGAATTGCCGCGGCGATCATGTGGCCGGCAGTGATCTCCGCGGAGAGCACCAGCACCGCACCGAGGCCGAGAACACCGACCTGGGCAGCCAGGCGCACAAAGCGGGTGATCCCGACAATGAAAGCGCTGCGTGAATTGGCGATATCCTGTTCCTCCAGCGCCTGTGTATTCAGCTCGCGCCAGTGCGTTTGCAGGCTCGGGCCCATGTGCATGGCGCGCACGACCTCGGCATTGCGCAGGGAACTTTCGGCGAACTGGTAGGCCCGCGACTGCTGCTGTACGGTGGCTTTTTGCGCGGCACTGATAAGCAGTTCATTGCACCAGGCAAGCAGGTAAAGGACGATCGCGCTGCCAAGGGCGAGCAGGCCCAGCCAGGGGTGCATCAGCCAGATCACCACGACAAAGACCGGCACCCACGGCGAATCGAACAGTGTGCTAACGCCAGGCCCACTGATGAACGACTGCAACTGGCCGAGGTCGCGCAGGGGCTGCGCACCCATGGGCGAGCCGGCCAGGGTGCCACCCAGGCTCGCTGAAAAAACCCGCTCACCCAGGCGAGCACTCAGCCAGGTGCTGATGCGGCTGAGTAGCCAGGACCTGATCGAGAACAACAGCCCGAGGACGAGGAGGGCGAAAATCGCCACCAGGGTGAGGTAAAACAGGGTGGCGTGATGACCGCTGGTGAGGACGCGCTGGTACACCGAGAGCATATACAGCGGTGTGGTCAGCATCAGGAGGTTCAGCAGGAAGCTGAACAGGGCAATGCCCAGCAGAGTCCCGCGTAGCTCGCCTAGAACCGATTGAAGATCCGAACGATGTTGCCCTGTGCCAGTGCGGGAGCTTGGCATCCGTGGCCGCCTGTGCGATTACCCGAAGCGCTACCCTCTACTAATTAGACAGCCACAGGAGTTCTGTCAACAAAGTGCAACAGGGGCGATAAGGAATCCGCATCCGTTGTCGTGATTTCTGGTCATGCAAACGGCATATAAAATGCCGAGGTTTGGCGTCTTTGCTGTTTTTCTCCACACATTTTAAGACTTCTTTATTCTATAAAGCGAAACGTAAGAACATTGCCCGTATAACGACTGCCGCCTGGCCGAGTCCCGCCTGCAAGTCTACGGGCGCTTTTTTCCGGGGCCCGGCCAGCATTTTTCCACGGCGGCAGGGCCGGCGCGGCGTTCGTCGCCGCAAACGGTCTTGCTGGTATTCTGACGAACAGGATTCGCGGCTCTCCGACTGTCACTGCAATTCCAATGCATTTTTTAAGGGTATTTACGGTTGCCTGATGTGCAAGCTGGCGACTCGCATGCAAGGCCTGGACTTTTCGCAGCGGCAGTTCCCGGGGGCCTCCCTGGTGGAGGCAGGCGTTGCCGACGTTCGATGTAGCATTAGCGCCCAGCTGCGCGATGTTGGTTCTCGCTTCAGGTGATGGCGCTGCTGGCCGCCGTTTTGTTCCCCGTTTGCGACACCGGCCGCCGCTGGCGTGTTGATAAAGTTTAGCTATCCTGTCAGACCGGAGGTACAACTTTTCACGGGGACGGACCGAGAACCAGCCTCCAGGAGCCTTGCTCTGACAGCTTTTTTGTCTGCAGGAGACAAAAAGTCATGGCTTTACTGTCCCCATGCCCGGTCGGGTTCAGCCGCCCGCCGGATATCGATAGCTGTTCTTGCTCTCGCGAGCTAACCCCTCTGGCGGGATACCTTGCCCGCACTCTCGACAATACGTTTTTCACACGATCCGCGCGACAACAAAGCGGGTACCTGGCGACCAGGTTTCTCTCAGCCCCATCCCATACCTTTCCTTCCCGGGGAACACTGACCCTGCGTGGGCGCAGTAGCGGCACTGCGATCCGGGAAACGGAGTTCTGACATGGCTATCACACTGACTAGCACAGGCAACACCACAAGATCCGACGAGTCTTCCGGCTACGAGGACAACGACATCCTGCTGGCGAAACTGCTGGCACTCTACCTGGACGCGAACACGGCGATCAAAGACCAACTCGAGTCGATATCGCTGTTCAATGCCGACCTGGATACGGCGCCCGAGGCGGATTACCGCGTTGCGCTGACGCAATACGCCGGGGGGGCCGACACGGGGGCGGACATCCTGAGTGTCACTGGCGACGGCACCATCCTGGGGCTGGCCTTTACCGACGCCGACGGCGACCCGCTGGTGGGCTACTCCAATCCGTTAAACGAGATTTTCGTCTCCACCGGTGAGCAGATCTTTCTCTATACCGTGGCCGGTCATGACAATATCGTGGTGGGGCGCCTGGGGGCGCTGAATCCGGACTTTGGAGACCCTGGCGAACCGGAGTATCTCCCTGACGCCGGCGGCGCCCTGGTGTTTGCGCTCCTGCTGCAGGAGACCCTGACCGACGGGGAGATCAGCGGAGCGAAGATCTGGACGATCGTCAACAGCAACTACACCTTCCTCCACCCCGACACCACGATGGTTGATGAAAGCATCGATCTCGCCAACCTGATCTACGTTTCCGGCACCGCGCAGCAGGAATTCGACCTGTCCACCCTGGCCTCGGGGCAGAACGCCTGGAACGCCTTCGGCGATGCCGACGACCAGATCATCGTCATCTCCGACGATTGGCTGACCCAGACCGTGAATACCAGCAAGGGCGGCGGCAACACCACCATCGGCAACAGCAACCAGTTGTTGGATGGCATCGACCCGCTGAAAGACATCGACGGCGAGTCCATGGTGTTCACCTTCGCCAAGAATTCCCCGGACCTGATCGACGACCTGCGCGATCCGGCATCGCCGATCGATTACGGCAATCCGGGCACCATCGATTACGACAGCCTGAACACCACTACCGGCGTCACCTGGTCCATTTCGCAGACCCAAGGGGGCAATCCCTTCGCGGTTGTGACGATGACGGGGCTGATTACGGACGCGGATGAGAAGGCTGGAGAGGCGGAATCATTCACCGATGGATTGCTGGACGACACCGTGGTTGCTATCAACTCGGTAACGATCACCGACAAGAATGGGGTGGTGCTCCTGGAAGCTGTGCGAGCCGAACCGCCTTCCCTGCCCGAGACCGATTTCGTCCCGCGCACGGTGGGCAAGGGCGGCAACGCGGAAACCTTCGACCTGAGCGTGACCTTCAACGCCGATGGCACAGCGACGGTGTCCGGGCTGGTTGCCAAGGACTCGATCTCCTCCACCACGGTAGACGTGGTCAATCGCTGGATGCTCACCAATAGCGGTGAAGATGCATCGACGCTTGACTGGGACATCGGCGGCTTCAGCCTGCTGGATACCTCAGTGGATACGCTGGAGGTAGGTTCGAAAGTATTTTTCGATGACGACGGCCCCGCCTTTGCTGACGGCGAGGAACCACCTCCGCTGGTTGTCGACGACACGGACCTCACCCCGACGGATTCCGATTCCGGTTCCTTTGCCGGCCTGTTCGCTTTCAGCCCGGGCGCGGATGGCACCGGAACCACCACCACTTACGCCCTGAGCCTGCCCACCCTGGGTATGGGTGCAAGCAGTGTAGAAAGCGGTCTTTTCGACACGGCTACCGGCAACAAGATCTACCTCTTCCTCGAAAGCGGTGACGTGGTGGGGAGAGTGGGGCTTGACGCCGATGCCGGTGCTGATGCCACTGGCGCGATTGCATTCACCATCGACGTCAACGCCAGCACGGCACTGGTGACCCTTACCCAGAACCGCGCCATCCTGCACGACAACAGCGCCGACCCGGTCGAGACCGGCGCCGAGGCGGAGACCTTCGGCAGCGCCGACAGGGTGGGCCTTACCGGCACCATCACCGACCTGGATGGCGATTCCTATTCGGCAACGGTCAATATCGGGTTCTTCTTCCAGTTCGAGGACGACGGACCCTCGGTCAGTGCCAACACCACCGCGCAGCTGGATGACGACGCCCTGAGCGGCGGCAACAGCGGCGGCACCGGCGATGATGCCGATTCCGCCAACACCAGCGGCACCCTCGGCCACAGCTTCGGCGCCGACGGCGGTTCCATCGCCTGGCTGACTACCGGGGCTCCGTCCGGCTTCACCTACGAGGCTTCGGGCGACGACCTGCTGGTCAAGCAGGGCGGCACCACGGTGCTGACGGTGACGCTGAACACGGCGACGGGCGCCTACACGGTGACCCAGAACAACCCGATCAGCCACGCCAGCGGCAGTGACGAGAACAACCAGGCCTTTACCCTCAACTACCGGGTGACAGACGGCGACGGTGACACCGCCGACGGCACGCTGGGCATCGATGTCGACGACGACACGCCCACTACTGCGGCGAACAGCACGGTGCTCCTCGATGACGACGCGGTGAGCGGCGGCAACGGCGGCGGCACCGGCGATGATGCCGATTCCGCCAACACCAGCGGCACCCTCGGCCACAGCTTCGGCGCCGACGGCGGCTCCATCGCCTGGCTGACCACCGGTGCGCCGAGCGGCTTCACCTACGAGGCTTCCGGCGACGACCTGCTGGTCAAGCAGGGCGGCACCACGGTGCTGACGGTGACGCTGAACACCGCTACCGGTGCCTACACGGTGACCCAGAACAACCCGATCAGCCACGCCAGCGGCAGCGACGAGAACAACCAGGCCTTCACCCTGAATTACCGGGTGACCGATGGCGACAACGATACTGCCGATGGCACCCTCGACATCAACGTCGATGACGATACGCCGACCACGGCCGCCAACAGCACGGTGCTGCTCGACGACGACGCGCTGAGCGGCGGCAACGCCGGCGGCACCGGCGATGATGCCGACGCGGCCAACACCAGCGGTACGCTGGGCCACAGCTTCGGCGCCGACGGCGGCTCCATCGCCTGGCTGACTACCGGGGCTCCGTCCGGCTTCACCTACGAGGCTTCGGGCGACGACCTGCTGGTCAAGCAGGGCGGCACCACGGTGCTGACGGTGACGCTGAACACCGCTACCGGTGCCTACACGGTGACCCAGAACAACCCGATCAGCCACGCCAGCGGCAGCGACGAGAACAACCAGGCCTTCACCCTCACTTACCGGGTGACCGACGGCGACGGTGACACCGCCGACGGCACGCTGGGCATCGACGTCGACGACGACACGCCCACCACCGCCGCCAACAGCACGGTGCTCCTCGACGACGACGCGCTGAGCGGCGGCAACAGCGGCGGCACCGGCGACGATGCCGACTCTGCGAACACCAGCGGTACCCTCGGCCACAGCTTCGGCGCCGACGGCGGCTCCATCGCCTGGCTGACCACCGGTGCGCCGAGCGGCTTCACCTACGAGGCTTCCGGCGACGACCTGCTGGTCAAGCAGGGCGGCACGACGGTGCTGACGGTGACGCTGAACACGGCGACGGGCGCCTACACGGTGACCCAGAACAACCCGATCAGCCACGCCAGCGGCAGCGACGAGAACAACCAGGCCTTCACCCTCACTTACCGGGTGACCGACGGCGACGGTGACACCGCCGACGGCACGCTGGGCATCGACGTCGACGACGACACGCCCACCACCGCCGCCAACAGCACGGTGCTCCTCGACGACGACGCGCTGAGCGGCGGCAACAGCGGCGGCACTGGCGACGATGCCGATTCCGCCAACACCAGCGGCACCCTCGGCCACAGCTTCGGCGCCGACGGCGGTTCCATCGCCTGGCTGACTACTGGCGCACCCACTGGCTTCACCTACGAGGCCTCCGGCGACGACCTGCTGGTCAAGCAGGGCGGCACCACGGTGCTGACGGTGACGCTGAACACCGCTACCGGTGCCTACACGGTGACCCAGAACAACCCGATCAGCCACGCCAGCGGCAGCGACGAGAACAACCAGGCCTTCACCCTCACTTACCGGGTGACCGACGGCGACGGTGACACCGCCGACGGCACGCTGGGCATCGACGTCGACGACGACACGCCCACCACCGCCGCCAACAGCACGGTGCTCCTCGACGACGACGCGCTGAGCGGCGGCAACAGCGGCGGCACCGGCGACGATGCCGACTCTGCGAACACCAGCGGTACCCTCGGCCACAGCTTCGGCGCCGACGGCGGTTCCATCGCCTGGCTGACTACCGGTGCGCCAAGTGGCTTCACCTACGAGGCCTCCGGCGACGACCTGCTGGTCAAGCAGGGCGGCACCACGGTGCTGACGGTGACGCTGAACACGGCGACGGGTGCTTACACGGTGACCCAGAACAACCCGATCAGCCACGCCAGCGGCAGTGACGAGAACAACCAGGCCTTCACCCTCACATACCGGGTGACCGATGGCGACAACGATACTGCCGATGGCACTCTCGACATCAACGTCGATGACGATACGCCGACCACGGCCGCCAACAGCACGGTGCTCCTCGATGACGACGCGCTGAGCGGGGGCAACAGCGGCGGCACTGGCGACGATGCCGATTCCGCCAACACCAGCGGCACCCTCGGCCACAGCTTCGGCGCCGACGGCGGTTCCATCGCCTGGCTGACTACCGGTGCGCCGAGCGGTTTCACCTACGAGGCCTCCGGCGACGACCTGCTGGTCAAGCAGGGCGGCACCACGGTGCTGACGGTGACGCTGAACACGGCGACGGGTGCTTACACGGTGACCCAGAACAACCCGATCAGCCACGCCAGCGGCAGTGACGAGAACAACCAGGCCTTCACCCTCACATACCGGGTGACCGATGGCGACAACGATACTGCCGATGGCACTCTCGACATCAACGTCGATGACGATACGCCGACCACGGCCGCCAACAGCACGGTGCTCCTCGATGACGACGCGCTGAGCGGGGGCAACAGCGGCGGCACTGGCGACGATGCCGATTCCGCCAACACCAGCGGCACCCTCGGCCACAGCTTCGGCGCCGACGGCGGCTCCATCGCCTGGCTGACTACCGGTGCGCCGAGCGGTTTCACCTACGAGGCCTCCGGCGACGACCTGCTGGTCAAGCAGGGCGGCACGACGGTGCTGACGGTGACGCTGAACACGGCGACGGGTGCTTACACGGTGACCCAGAACAACCCGATCAGCCACGCCAGTGGCAGTGACGAGAACAACCAGGCCTTCACCCTCAACTACCGGGTGACCGACGGCGACGGTGACACCGCCGACGGCACGCTGGGCATCGACGTCGACGACGACACGCCCACCACCGCCGCCAACAGCACGGTGCTGCTCGACGACGATGCGCTGAGCGGGGGCAACGCCGGCGGCACCGGGGACGACGCCGACGCGGCCAACACCAGCGGTACGCTGGGCCACAGCTTCGGCGCCGATGGCGGCTCCATCGCCTGGCTGACTACCGGTGCGCCGAGCGGTTTCACCTACGAGGCTTCCGGCGACGACCTGCTGGTCAAGCAGGGCGGCACGACGGTGCTGACGGTGACGCTGAACACGGCGACGGGCGCCTACACGGTGACCCAGAACAACCCGATCAGCCACGCCAGTGGCAGTGACGAGAACAACCAGGCCTTCACCCTCAACTACCGGGTGACCGACGGCGACGGTGACACCGCCGACGGCACGCTGGGCATCGATGTCGACGACGATACGCCCCTGCTGACCTTCGGCAACCTCGTCGGCACCGGCTCGGAAAACCCGCAGGTTGGCTTCTGGTCCGACTCGGTCGGGGCCGACCAACCCGGTACGCTCAACATTACCCCCGATGGGACCTTCGACCTGGGTAACGGCAGCACCGGCATCGTGGAGAACTGGTCCTGGAGTGGCAACAGCGGCAGCGGCACCCTGACCGCCGATTTTGACAGCGACCCGGGCACCGCCGACACCAGCGTCGACTTCACCCTGACCGTCAACGCCGACGGCACCTACGTGTTCGACCTGGCGGAGGGCTTCGGCTCCTCAACCACCTTCAGCACCGACGGCGGGCAACTGCCGGCGGGTGGGCCGGACCCGGTGCAAACCCTGATCGCGGTGGGCGATATCGACATCGTGTTCTTTGCCCTGAATCCCACCACCGCCTTGCAATCCGGAGCGGGGACGGACGTGGCACCGGCGGTGCTGCCCGGCGCCCCCGACCTGACCGAAGCCCAGTTGCAGGCGATGTCCGACATGGCCGACGCGGACGGGCTGGGTACGCCCGGCGACGGTACCTTCTCCTTCATCGCCGACCGCTTCCAGATGAACGTGAGCGGCACCGGGATCGGCGTGGCCAACAACGTCCTGCAGGGTAATGCCAGTACCGCCATCGACCTCGATGACACTGGCCCCAACGAGGACAAGGACGAGAGCTTCATCGTCAACCCGACGCCGCTGCTCACCGAGGTCGAGGTCTTCGTCAGCAAGACTGCCGGCGGCTTCGCGCCTCCCGACAGTGGCGCCACCCCGGCCAAGACCGACTACCTCTACTACAACGTCATCAACGCGGCCGGCCAGAATTCCGGCCCGATCCTGGTTGAGGCGGCCGACGTCATCGACAACGGCGACCTCTGGTCCTTCAAGATCGAATGGGACGGCTCCTCGCTGATCGACGCGGTGCAGCTGACCATGGCCTTTGGCGACATCAAGATCCCGGTGATCGAGTTCACCTCCGGCAGCACCCAGCTCGCCACCGACATCTTCCTCGACTTCACCGCCACCCTGACCGACGATGACGGCGACTCGGTGAACTCCGATTTCGCCATCGACCTCTGGGCCGACGATGCCGACCTCTCTGGTTCCAGCTACACCCTGGTCGATGCGGGCGCAGGCCCCGACAGCTTCGATGTCGACCTGCGCGACCCGGTAACTACCTACACGGTGCAGGGCTTCACCCAGGGTGTGGATACGGTCGTGCTGCTCAACCCGGAGGTGGGTTACGGCCTGGCGGGCAATGTAATCACCGTCGGCGGCACCACGATCACCGTCGACGGTATCGCCACGCTGACCGCCGCCGATGTCGAACTGGTGGTGAACGACCAGATCATCGACGGCAATTTCATCGTTGCCGGGGCCGGGGTTGGCACCGAGGACAGCGACGCGTGGATCGCCACCGCCAATGCGGACATGAGCGATACCGGTGACGCGGCGGACTTCCTGATCATCACCGACACCACCGATCTCGGCACCGTTACCGGTTTCGATACCGGCGAGGACGGCATCGTCGTCTACGCCACGGCGGGGGTCTTCGCCGACGCCGTGGACGATGGCGACCTGGCGGCCGGTGAGCTTGGCGCCTTCGTCGACGGTACCGGGGCCGCCGGCTTCGTCTACAACGATGTGACCGGCGAGCTCAGCTTCTGGGACGGCGACAGCATCCTCTCGCCAATCGCCGATGTGGGCACCGGCCTGCTGGCCTCGGACATCGATATCATCGTCTGACCCGGGGCATCCCGGGCAGCGTTCAGGCAAGCGGCCTTGGCGCTCCTGCCTCACCCCGCGCCGCTCGTGCGGTGCGGGGTGCACTGCTTTCCGAGAGCCACGTCACACCGCGGAAATTGCGAGATTTTTACACTTTTCCTGAGCAAAAAATGACCAATTGAGGTAGGGTTAGCACAAGCCTGATCCCCCCGTCGGGATTGGCCCGGGGCAGGGAAGTCGCCGGGGTGAGAATCGGGCATAAGACGTGTTATTCGGGACGTGTAGTTATGAAGATCAGGGCTTTCCTGGCCGCTGTGGCGGCCGTGGGGCTGTGTGCCGGTGCGTATGCAGCTCCCCCCTCCGAGTTGTTCCCCTCACAGGCCAATCCCGGCGCCAGCGGCCCCTACGGGCTCGCGGCGCTGTCGGGTGCCATCGACCTGCGCGGCCCCCGCAGCGGCAGCGCGCAGCTCAGCCTGAAGCTGCCCAACGGACGGGCCATCGTATTGCAGCGAACGGGCTTCGAGAATCGCGCCGGTGGCAACGCCCTGTGGCAGGGCAGGGCCGCCGGGCACGCCGCCAGCCAGGCGCTGCTGACCATCCACCAGGGGCTGGCTTACGGCCGGCTTACCTTCGATGGCGAGGTCTACGAGATTCGCCCCGGGGAGAATGGCCAGCACATCGTCGAGCAGCTGGACACCGCCGCCTTTCCCGGCTGCGATTCCGGCGAGGACCAGGTCGCTTCAGGCCAGGGCATGACCTACCCGCTGGCCCAGGCGGGCACTGCGGACGCCGTCCACGTGGTCGACCTGCTGGCGGTCTACACCGCCGCTGCCCGCGCTTCCCGCGGCGGAAGTGCCGGCGTCGAGGCGCTCATCCAGTCCGCGGTGGATACCTCCAACGCGGCCTTCGCCGAGAGCGCCATGAACCTGCGCTACCGTCTCGTCGGCACCCAGGAAGTGGTCTTCGACGATAGCGGTACGACCTCGGACGCCCTGAGCTGGGTGACCGGCGATGCCGGCGTCGCGGCCCTGCGCGAGCAAACCGGGGCTGACATGGTTTCCGTCCTGGTGGATACCCCGGCCTCCTGTGGCACCGCCTGGGTACAACGCGACCCCGGCCCGGGCTTCGCCTCTTACGCCTACGCGGCTACCGACGTCGACTGCGCCGTGGGCAATCTCACCTTCGCCCACGAGCACGGGCACAACCTCGGCATGGAACACAATGTCGAGAACAGCAGCGTCGGCACCAATCCTTCCCAGGCCTCCTACGAGTTCTCCTTCGCCCACTATGTCGACGGCGCCTTCCGCACGGTCATGTCCTACGGGTCGCAGTGCGCCGCGGGCTGTACCCGCGTCGCGCGCTTCTCCAATCCCGATATCGCCTATGCCGGCGAGGCCACCGGCGTGGCCGGGCAGCGGAACAACGCGGAAACCGGCCGGCTGACAGCGCCCATCGCCAGCGATTTCCGCCAGAGCGTGGCGACCGATGGCACGGTCATCAACCTGCGTATCGGCCAGGCCGCGGATGACGTGGAGGAGAGCACCACCAGCGGCAACGTGCTGTTCGACAGCACGGACCTGAAATTGGGCTACGACGGCGCCGTGGCAGTCGCTGCCGAACAACTCATCGGCCTGCGCTTCGTCAATGTCGCCATCCCGCCGGGAGCGACCATCACCAGCGCCTACCTCGAGTTCAGCGTCGCCGCGCCCGGCAGCACCGCGACCAGTGCGCAGATCCGCGCCATCGACGAGGATTCCGCGGGGGCCTTCAGCGCCGCGCCCCACAGCGTCAGTGGCCGGGCCACCACAGGGCAGCGGCAGTGGGATATCGTGCCCTGGAGCACGGGTGAATTGCAGCGCTCCCCGGATATCGCCGCCCTGGTGCAGGCCATCGTCGACCGGCCGGGCTGGGGGTCGGGCAACAACCTGGCCTTCACCCTGTCGGCCAGCGGCGACCGCAGTGCACACGCCTGGGATGGGGATGCCGAGGTCGCGCCGCTGCTGCACGTGGAATTCGACACTGCGGGCGGGCCGGCGAATATCGAGCCCAGCGCGTCGTTTACGTTCAGCACCGCCGACCTGACGGCGAGTTTCAGTGATACCTCGTCCGACGCGGACGGCAGCCTCGTCTCCCGGCTGTGGGATTTCGGCGACGGCAGCACCGCCACCGGGACCAGCCCCGTGCACACCTACAGCGCGGCGGGGGTCTACACGGTCAGCCTGAGCGTCATGGACGACCAGGGCGCGAGTGCCAGCGCAAGCCAGTCGGTAGCAGTCAGCGAGCCGGCGTCGTCGGCGCTGCCGGCGGCGCCGAGCAACCTGCAGAGCGTCCTGCAGCAGAGCGGCAAGGGGAAAAACCGCACCATCACCGGCGTCAGCCTGCAATGGAGTGACAACTCGAACAACGAGAGCGAGTTCGTCATCGAGTCCTGCCAGGAAGTCACGAGCGGGAAGGGCAAGAACCGGACGGTCTCCTGCCCGTGGTCGGACTACGTCAGTGTGAGCGCGGACCAGACAACCGCGGCGGTGCCCACCACCGCCGGCTACCGCTACCGGATCAGGGCCCGCAATAGCGCTGGCAGTTCGGGCTACAGCAATGAAGTGAGCATCTAGGCTACAGTGTCCTGCCGCCAGCGTGTGCCGACGTAGGGTCGTGGCCCGGGGGCGGGGCGAGAAAGGGGCCGGTGCTCCTGCTGCTCCCACGTTTTGACCCGCAGTGCTGGCCGGCACGGCCCCGACGGATTAACATTCGGCCATTGAGTTTGACCGGAAACAAGGAATGTTGCGCAACGTAGCCCCTTACCTTTTCAGCCTGATGGTACTGAGCCACTCCAGTTCGGCTTTCTCCTGGGAGCTGGGCGAGGGCGAGGCCCTGCTGCTGTTTTCCATCGTCGAGTCCAAGCGGACGGCCGATTCGTTTCTCCTGGTGGAGATGACTACCGGGGAACGCGTCAGGTTGAACTGGTGGCGGGACAAGCCTTTGGTTGTGGCAGCCGGGAGATATTATTTGCACTCGTTCCGGTCGATGTATGACGACGTCAAGGATTTGAAGTACGCCAGGCCGGACGACGCGGATGCATCGTTTGTCGTGGATGCGGGTACGGCCACCTACATCGGTAATTGGATAGTTACCGAGAAGCGGAATTTGCGCGGCGTTAATTGGGAAATCCTCAAGGATTACTCGCCGGAAACACTGGAATATTTTCTCGAGAAGCACCCGGAGCTTGCCTCCTATCCCCTCTATCTCACAACTGAGGAAGGCGGCCACTTCCCCTATTCCTGGGGCGAGGTCAGAAATGCCGGGGCCGACCAAGCACACTAGCCACTGCGCGTCTGCAGCCAGCGCGGCAGGAAGCTGTAGGCGTCGAAGCTCATCCCGCGCTCGTAATCGACCCCGTGGCGCTCGAACAGCTGCTGCAGTTCCCCCGCGTTGAAGGCGTCGAAGGTCTCCGTGGCGCCGCCGACGTACTCGCCGCCGACGAACACCTGGGGAATGGTCGGCGAGCCGATGCGCTCCTGCAGGGCGGCGCGGATATCGCCGCCGAGGTTGTCCTGCTGGAAGGCCACGGAATCGAGATCGATGGAGCGGTAGTCGACGCCCAGTTCGCGCAGCATCTTGCGCACGGACCAGCAGAACTCACACCACTCCAGGGCGAACATGACCACCGGCTGCTCGCGCTGCCCGATGGCCTGGTCGAGAAATTCCAGCGCGCTGGCTTTCGCGGCAACCGCCGTACCCGCAACTGGCGCAGCGCCACCGCCGCTGAAGCGACAGCCGGGCGTGGACTCGGAGAGGGCGAGTTCCTCCTCGGTCATGTCCGCGGGGATGTCGTCGAACAGCGGCGTGCTGAGATAGCGCTCGCCGGTGTCGGGCAGCATGCACAGGATGGTGCTGCCGGCCGGGGCGCGCTCGGCGACCTGCAGGGCGCCGTGGAAGGTCGCACCCGCGGTGATGCCGCAGAAGATACCCTCCTTGCAGGCCAGTTCCCGTGCCAGGCGCAGGGAGGCGTCGCCATTGACGCCGACGAATTCATCCACCAGGCCTGCATCGAGTACATCGCCGGCCAGCTTGGAGATGAAGTCCGGTGACCAGCCCTGCATCAGGTGCGGCCGGAAGCCGGGGTGGCTGGCTGCCGGGGTGCCGTCGGCGGCGTACTGCTGGGCGATGCCCGAGGCGAGGATGGCCGAGTTTTCCGGCTCCGTGGCGATGATGCGGATGTCCGGGCGCGCTTCTTTCAGTACCCGGGCCACGCCCTTCAGCGTGCCGCCGGTGCCGAAGCCGGTGACGAAGTAGTCCAGCCGCTGGCCCTCGAAGGCGCGCAGGATTTCCGGTGCGGTGGTGCGCGAGTGAGCGTCGGCATTGGCCTCGTTCTCGAACTGGCGCGGCAGGAACCAGTCATGGGTTTCGGCCAGTTCCATCGCCTTGCGCAGCATGCCGGTGCCTTTCTCCGCCGCCGGGGTGAGCACCACCCGCGCGCCGAGGAAGCGCATGATCTTGCGCCGCTCCACGCTGGCGTTTTCCGGCATGGTGACGACCAGCGGGTAACCCTTCTGGGCGCAGACCATGGCCAGGCCGATGCCGGTATTGCCGCTGGTGGCTTCCACCACGGTCTGCCCGGGGCGCAGTGACCCGTCGCGCTCGGCGGCCTCGATGATGCCCACGGCCAGGCGGTCCTTGACCGAGCCCATCGGGTTGAAGGCCTCGACCTTGACGTAGAGATTGACGTGCTCCGGGGCGAGCTTGTTGATGCGCACCACCGGGGTGTTGCCCACGGTTTCCAGGATGTTGTCGTAGATGCCGTTCATGGCCTGTCCTCTGCTTTATGTTGGTTGCTGTCCAGGGCCGGCGGGAGTTCGTCCCGTGCACAGCGCCTGCACCAGTTCCGGGTCCAGTCCCTCTGCCAGTTCCGCGTCCGCCGGCGCCCCGAGGGCGTCGCCGATGCGCGAGAAAAAACAGCGGAAGGCGGCCGCCGCCGCCAGGTCGAAAATCTCCGTGTCGCTGAAGCCGCAGTCGCGCAGGTAGTCGATGTCGCCCTGTTCGATCCGGGTCGGCTCGCGCGCCACCCGCCCGGCGAAATCCATGGCTGCGCGGCCGGCGGCGTCCAGTGCGGCATCGCCCCCGTCGGTGAGGGCCCGCAGTTGCTCTGCGCTCAGTGTACCCCTTAGCAATTTGCGCGCGAAGACCAGCGAACAGTAGGAGCTGTCGCTGGCCCTGGCGGCGCCGAGGTTGGCGAGTTTCCACAGCCGCGGGGGCATGGGTTCGCGCAGTGCCTCCATGAGGTGGCGGATGTGTTCCATCAGCGCGGGGCGGTGGCTGAACAGCCGCGCGTAATTGGGCAGGTAGCCCTCGGCGGCGCGCAGGCGCTCGTACATGGCCCCGGTCTGGCCGCGGGCCTGCTCCGGTGACGTGGTGTCGATGAAACTCATGGGCTATCTCCAGTCGTTATCCCAGCTTGCCGCTATTTTCCCGCGGCGGCGCTGTAGGTGGCGTGGAAGCCAGCGTGGTATTTCTCCCGGCAGCGTGTTTTTTCACTGCAAAGCACAGTTCGGGGGCTGCGGGGTTCGACTCGCCGTGGGCACCTTCCTATACTTGCGGACATTACCCAACAGGAAGTCGGGAGAAGATGTCGGGACTGCGATTACAGGTGCTGGGCGATCTGGAGGTGCTCCGTGACGGCTGCGCCCAGGCCCTGCCGCCCTCGCGCAAGACGCGCGGGCTACTGGCCTTTCTCGCCCTGCAGCCGCGCCCGCTGCGCCGCGAGCAGTTGTGTGAGCTGCTCTGGGAGATCCCCGACGACCCGCGCGGCTCGCTGCGCTGGAGCCTGTCCAAGATCCGCAAACTGGTGGACGAGCCGGACTGCCCGCGGATCATCGCCGACCGCGACAGCGTGGCCTTCGATACCAGCGCCGTCGATATCGACCTGCTCGAACTGCATCGCGTCGCGGGTGCCGCGGCGGAGATGCCGCTGCAAGCCCTGCAGGAAATCGCCGGGCGCAGCCAGGGGGGCTTTCTCGAGGGCCTGGAACTGCCCGATTTCCACGACTTCCACGCCTGGTGCGTGGGCGAGCGCGAGCGGGCGATCCGCGCCCGGGCGAGCATTCTGGCGGAACTCTGCCGGCGCCTCGACAACCGTCCTGAAGACGCCCTGGAGTACGCCCAGGCGAGGGTGGCGCTGCAGCCCTTCGAGGAAGCGCCGCGGCTCGACCTCATCCGCCTGCTGTTGCAACTGGGGCGGCGCGAGGAGGCACAGCAACAGCAGCGCATCGGCCTGGAGAAACTGGCCGAGCTGGGCGGGAAGGATTCCGCTACTCTGCGCCGGGCTCTGCAGGAGCCTGCGCCGCCGGCGGTGACCCCAGCCACCAGTCGCCAGCCGCTCCCGGATTACTCGCTGGTCGGGCGCGACGCGGCACTGGCGACACTGCGGTCGCACATAGCCGCGGCGGACGGCGCCCGCGCCCTCCTGCTGCGCGGTGAGCCGGGCCTCGGCAAGAGCTGCCTGTTGCAGGCCGCTGCGGCGATGGCCCGGGAGGCCGGCGCCGGCATTCTCAAGGCCACTGCCTTCGAGTCGGAAAACATGCGCCCCTTCGGCGTGTGGAACGACGCCCTGCGCCGCGCCCTGCCCGAAAACGCCACCAGCCGCCTGCTGGCCAGCGGCGACCAGGTGAGCCGCGAGCAGGTCTTCGACAGCCTGGTGGCGGACCTCAAGTCCAGGACCGCCAGCCACCCGGTGGTCGCCCTGTGCGACGACGTCCACTGGGCCGACGACTCCAGCCTCAACGCGCTGCACTACGTGTTGCGCAACAATCGCAACCAGCCGCTGCGGGTGATCGTCGCTTCCCGCGAGGCCGAACTGCGCGACAACGCCACCCTGCAGCAAGTGGTCCGCGCGCTGCGCGCCGACGGCCTACTCGAGGAGATCGTGCTGCAACCGCTGTCCGCGGGCGAGATCGAGCAACTGGTCCGACAGCAGTTTCCCGCTGCCGACGCGGCGGCGCTCGCCGGGGAGAGCGGCGGTAATCCGCTGTTCGCGCTGGAGCTGGCCCGGGCCGGGCTGGAGGGCGGCGGTTCACTGGCCGAACTGGTCGCCGAGCGCATGGCCGGGCTGGATGAGGACGCGCGCAACCTGATGGCCTGGTGCTCGGTGCTGGCGCCGCGGATCAGCGTGCGCAGCCTGGAGCAGGCCAGTGAACTGCCGCCGCAGTTGATCGACGACGCGCTGGAGCGGGCCGAGCAGCAGGGCCTGCTGCTGCCCGGTGAGCGCGGGCTGCGCTTCGCCCACGAACTGATCCGCCGGGCCATCTACGAGGCCCTCGGTCCGTCGCGGCGGCACGCCATGCACCGCCGGGCAGCGGAGCTGCTGGAAGTCGAGGCGGCACTGGACCTGGATCTCGCCGCCGATCTCGCCCACCACGCGCGCCTCTCCGGCGACCCCTGGCTGGCGGGTACGGCGATGGTTTCCGCGGGCCGCCTGTGCCTGCGCTTCTACGCAAACGATGCCGCCATGGACCTCTACCGGCAGGGCATGGCCTTCGCCAGCCAGCTGGGCGACGCCCAGCGGGTCTGCCTCAGCCTCGAACTGGGCGAGATTCGCCTCAACGCGAGCAGCGAGGCGGACTGGCCGGCACTGGAACAGGAGTTTGTCGGCCTCGCCGAGCAGGCGATGGACCACGGCTCGCGCAGCCACGCGCGGATCGGCTACCAGATGGCCGCCCACTTGCGCTGGATGCACGGTGAAACCCGGGCCGCCCGGCGCTTTTCCCAGCAGGCCGAGCGGGTCACCCGCGGCGCCAGCGAGCAGGCCCAGGTCCTCGGCCAGGCCGAGGCCGCCAAGTGCCTGGCGCTGCTTGAGCGCGACCTGTCCGAGGCCGATGCGCTGGTGATGGAAGCGCGGGCGCTGGCCCGCCGCTCGGGCACGGACTGCGTGGCCATTCCCATGACCCTGGGCATCCTGCGCTACTACGAGGACCGCCTCGACGAGGCGGTCGACCACCTCGAGGAGGCGCGCAGCCTGGCCAAGACCGATGGCGACAGGATCTCGGAATACCTGGCCAACGAGTACCTGGCCATGGTGGAGATCGAGCGCGCCGACTGTCACGCCGCCGAGCGCCACGCCCGCACCCTGGTGGCTATCGGCGAACGCCTGCGCGAGGGCAGCGAGCGACCTTTCGCCGGCGCGGTGCAAGCGCTTTGCCACTTCGGTATTACCGGCGATGTGGCCCCGCTGGAGACGGCACTGGCCGGCCTGCGGGCGGCGGACGCCAAGCAGCGCCTGGCCTTCGTGCTCAACCGCGCCGCCCTGTGCAGCGTCGAGGGCGGGGATTTCGCACGCGCGGCCGGCTTCGCCCGCGAGGCGCTGCAACTGGCGCGGGTGATGGAGCGACCCTCGGAAATCCTGCTGGCCCTGCTCAGCCTCGAGCGGGTACATCGTGCGCAGCCAGCGCTGCAGGCGGAAACCCTGCACGGGGCAATCCGGGAGCTGATGGCCGGCGGGGTGGCCGGCTGGGCGCGACAACGCGGCGAGCAGTTGCTTGCGGAAGAGGTGGATTGACCATGTCCGAGATCTTGCTGGAGCGGGTGTTCGACCCCCCGCTGGATAAAGCCACGTTCATCGCCATGGGCGAGGAGTCCCTGACCTGCCTCGAGCTGTACCGGGCCAGCTGGCTGGAGAGCCTGCTGTCGGAGGACGGGCACCGGCTGCTGTGCCGCTTCCAGGCGCCCGACGCCGAGGCCATACGCCTGCTCACCCGGGGCGACTCGCCGCGGGAAAAACGCGCCTGGCCGGGCAGCGTGCACGGGCCGGACCTGGAATCCATGGCCAGCGTGGTGGTCGAGCGCAGCTTCGATGCCCCGGCCAGCATGGAGGAACTGCAAGCCCGGGAGGCGGCGGCGGCCTGGTGCCTGGAGCAGTACCGCGTACGCTTCCTGCGCTCCTTCTTTGCCGCCGATTTCCAGCGCATGCTCTGTCTCTACCGGGCGCCGGACGCCGAGTCCGTGCGCCGCACCCAGGAGCAGGCCGGGATGCCCTTCGAGCGGGTCTGGGCCTGCCGCAATTACACGCCCGGGAACGTCTACGACTAAAAAAACACGCTGACTCCAACGCGGCCTCCCACGCAGCGGGGGGAAGCTGGTCTCCAACGGCGGCCGAGTGGCTCGCCGCTTCACCCACGGAGATCAGAATATGAATACCTACACCCGAATCGTCGACAATGGCGTCAATGTCGCCGCCCTGACCGAAGCCCGCGAGGCACTCGCCGGCGCGCCTGACCTGGCGCAATTCCAGTGGCGCGCCAGCTGCCAGTGGGTCAACGGCACCCACTCGCGCTGCGAGCTCGAGCACTTCCAGGGCCTGGGCGCGGGCCAGTCGCACAAGCGCTGCTTCCGCCTCGACGCCGACCACCCGGAGATCTTTGCCGCCGAGGACGAGGGCATCACGCCCGTCGAATACGTGCTGGTGGGGCTGGTCAGCTGCCTGACCGCGGGCGTCGCGACCATCGCCCAGCACCGCAACATCCAGCTCAACTCGGTGCGCGCCAACATCTGTGGCGACATGGACCTGCGCGGCATCCTCGGCGCCGACCCGGACGTACGCAACGGCTACGAGGGTATCCAGGTGACCTTCGAGATCGATGCCGACGCCACGCCGGAGGAGATCGAGGCACTGGTGGCCCAGTCGCAGAAGCGCTCCGCGGTCTACGACATCATCACCAACCCCGCCAGCGTGACTGTCGAGGTACGCCAGTGAACTGCAGCGTCCCCACAGGCCTGCGCGGACGCACCGCGGTAGTGGTGATCGGGGCCGGCCAGTCCGGCCTCGCCTGCAGCCACTACCTGTCGCGCTTCGGCGTCGACCACGTAGTGCTGGAGCGCGGCCGGGTGGCCCAGGCCTGGCGCAGCCAGCGCTGGGACTCCCTGCGCCTGCTCACACCGAACTGGCTAAGTGTACTGCCGGACTGGGGCTACCGCGGCGCCGAAGCCGACGGCTACATGCGCAGCGCGCAGGTGGCGGAGTTCATCGCCGGATTTGCCGGCCACTGCGGGGCGCCGGTGGAGGAGGGTACCCGGGTGCTGCGCGTGACCGCCTGCACCGGCGGCTACCGGGTCGCCACCGACCGCGGCGACTGGCTCTGCGCCGGGCTGATCGTCGCCAGCGGGGCCTTTGGCCGCGCCAGCGTGCCGGCACTGTCGGCCGCGCTGCCAGAGCAGATCGACCAGCTCACCGCCCACCAGTACCGCAACCCGGACCAGCTGCGTGACGGTGGCGTACTGGTGGTCGGCGCCGGGGCCTCCGGCGTGCAGATTGCCCATGAACTCGCTCGCAGCGGCCGTCGGGTCGGCCTGGCCGTCGGTGAGCACCTGCGCCTGCCGCGCACTTACCGCGGCCGGGATATCCAGTACTGGATGCAGGCTACGGGTTTGCTCGACGAATCCTGGTGTGAAGTGGAGGACCTGCCGCGCCTGCGCCGGCTGCCCTCGCCGCAACTGGCGGGCACGCCGGAGGGACGCGACAGCGATATCAATACCCTGCGTGCGGCGGGCGTGGAAACCTTCGGCCGGCTGGCCGGTGTCGCGGGCGGCAGCCTGCAGTTCTCCGGCTCGCTCGGCAATGTCGTCAAGCTGGCGGACCTGAAGATGAACCGCCTGCTGGACAGCATCGACGAATACATCGACGCCCGCGGGCTGGATGCCGGGCCAGTGGAGCGGCCGGCACTGACAGCGTTAGGTGAAAAGCCCAGGCTGGCGCTCAGGCTCGCTTCCGGTGAAGTGAGCACGGTGATCTGGGCCTGCGGCTACCGGCCGGATTACAGCTGGCTCGACCTGCCCGCGCTGGACGGCAAGGGTATGCCGCGGCACCAGGGCGGTGCCGGCGACCTGCCGGGGCTCTACTTCATGGGCCTGCCGTTCATGCGCCGGCGCAAGTCGAGCTTTATCTGTGGCGCAGGTGATGACGCGCGGGATATCGTCCACCACCTGCTGGCCTGGCTGGGCCGGCCGGTCGAGCTTTGCCTGCCGGCGCTGTCAGCCTGAACGGCGGCGCTACAGGAGTGGCCGGCAGACCACACCGACGGTCAGCATTGTCGCCAGGTCAGCGCGGCCGGTGGAGCGGCTGAGGCGCACGTAGGGGCGGGTGCCGACCGATACCACATCCGAGTCGACGGGCTTGCGGACGATGTCGGTAATGACTTCCAGCGTGGCGTAGGGCTGTGTCGCGCTGAACTCGCGGATGATCTCGTGGCCCTCCGGGCACCAGACCTGGGCGGTGACACCGTTGGCGGGTCCCACCTGCTGGCTGAGCAGGAAGTCGTCACCGGGGCCGAACTCGCGATCGGCGCAAATCGCCACCGGCCGGCCCGCCTGGTAGGCCAGGCCGATCATGATGGTACCGCTGGGGCAGCTGGCGCTGCTGGCGACGCGGTCGATTTCCTGCTCGAGGCCGTTGACCTTGTTCTGCAGGGCCAGCAGGTCACGCGGCTGGCGGGATTGAGCGGGGCGCTAGTTCGCCTGTCCTGCGCGCAGTCCCTCCAGCAGCGCCCCATGCATGAGGGATTGCAGCTCCGCTGTCGAGCCGCGCAGATCGGCGAGGGCCCGTTCGAGTTCGTCGCCTGCGCTGGAGCCGGCCGCGATGAGCTGCCTGACCTGCTGCCGGTCCTGGCGGACCTCGCGCAGGGCCCGCGCCAGCGCGAAACGCTGCTCGCGCAGTGCCTCGCGCACGGCTGGCCGGCTCTCCGCGGGCAGCGACTCGAGCACCTGCCGCAGCGGTGCGCCGGACAGGGCGTTGGCCTGGCCGAAGAAGTGATCGCCGAGCAGCACACCGGCGAGGGCAAAATTGATCGCCACCGACACCAGCAGGCAGACAGCGAGATTGCGCGCGCTCATGGCAGGTCCTCCAGGCTGATATCACTTTCCCCCGCGCTGCCAAAGGCGAGCATGGCCAGCGCGTTGTCGTCCACCCCGACGCTCAACCAGCCGCTGGAACCGAGCAGCACGCCGCTCAGGCCGCAGGCCAGCGCCCAGGCGGTGCCGAGGCGCAGCAGGCTGCGCTGCTCTCCCCGGGAGGGCGCGGTCGGTGTCGTCGCCGGCCGGGGAAACTGCGCGGGGATGCGCTCGAGCCGCTGTAACAGCTCCGGCGGCAGCGCCTGGGGCGACATCGCCTGGCGCAGCTGCCGGTCCTCGCGCCGGGCCAGGGCCAGCAATTCGCGCGCCTCGGTGGATTGCGATAGCAGGCGCCGCGCGGCAAACCGGTACCAGGCAGGCCAGCGCTCGATGTCGTCGCCGTGGCGCAGCAGCAGGCGTTCAAGGGTTTCGGGTTTCATGTGCGGACCTCCTCCAGGGTGGCCAGTTGCCGGCGCAGGGTTTTGCGCGCCCGCACCAGCAGTGATTCGGTCGCCTTGATTGACAGGCCAATGGCCTGTGCGGTCTCAGCGGTGGATGCGCCGGCGGAATAAAACAGCGCCATTGCGGCGCGCTGCCGCGTGGGCAGGGCTTCGATGGCGCGGTGCAGCGCCGACTCGCGCTGGCTGGCCGAGAGATGCTCGTCGACGGGAGGCGCCGGATCTTGGATTTCAGTCGCTGCGTCGTTCATGGGGACACTGCGTTTCTGCACCCGCTCGATGTGGTTGAGGCAGAGGTTGGTGGTCACGCGATGCAGCCAGGTGGAGAGGCGGGCGCCGCGGGATTCCCAGCCCCCGGCCTGTTGCCAGAGCCGGATGAACACCTCCTGGGAAATATCCTGGGCGTCCGCCTCATTGCGCAGCATGCGCCGGGCCAGCGCCAGCACCCGGGCGCCGTGGGACTCCGCCAGCGTGGCAAAGGCGCTGGCGTCGCCGCCGGCGACACGTGCCAGTAGCGCTGCCTCCGACCCGGCTGCATCCACCCGGCGACCTCAGGGTGAGTCGGGCCGCGCATAGCTGCGGCTGCGGCTGTAGGCTTTGCCCTCGGGGCCAATGACCTCGCGGGTGACGAGCGCGCCGCCCGCGCTGCCCTCGACAGTGCGGCTGGTGCTCAGGGTCCTGCCATCCGCGCTGGTGAGCAGGCGTGAGCGCTCGCCGCTGTACACGCCCTGTTCCCGGTCAAAGCTGCGTTCCCGGGTGACGCTCTGGCTGCCGCCGTGGGGGCCGTTGCGCTCGATGCTGCGGCTGCCGGCCGAGGCAGCGGTGCTGCCGAGTGTGGCGGCAAGGGCCAGTGCGCCGGCCAGGGCGAGGATTCCTTTCGTCGTGCTGCTCATAGTGAAGCTCCTTTCCATCCGGATTGTAATGCACCTGCGCGAAGTGCGGGTGCCGTAGTGCTTGAACACGGCTGGCCGGAAAACCCTGCGCATTTTTTCACGGCCGGATGCCGGTGGCGCAGCGCGACACCCGCGAACCGCTGGCGTCGACGGTGTAGTAGTAGACGAACACCTGCTCACTGCCGGGCAGGGTTTCCGGGTCGATGCGCGTCGCCAGCGCCGCGCCGTCGTCGCAGCGCTGGGCGAAACCGGTGGCGGCATCGATGCCAAGTAGCCAGATCTGCGCATCGGTAACACCGGGCACCTGGTCGAGGGTGCTGCGCAGGCTGAGGCTGACGAAAGAGCGCCCAGCGGCGACAAATGGCTCGGGAGAGCCGAGGAAGGGGTGTTCCAGGGAGGGCGACTGGACGGTGAACAGGGTATGCCAGCCACTGCCGTCGTCAGCTGCCCACACCTCAAGTTGCGTATCGTCGACCACGGCAAGCACAAGGAAATCACCCGCCACCTCCGGCGCGCGCCAGGCGTAGGGGGTCGTCCTGGGTCTGCCGTCGTTGCTGATTTGCTGCACGTCACCGGTGTCGGTATCGACCAGGAACAGCTCAGCGCGATACTCCCCGTAGGCGGTGGTGACAAAGGTCGCGCTGCCCGGCACCCAGCGAGCGTCGCCGTCTGTGCGCAGGGCGAGGGTGGCGAAGTCGTGCTCTTGCGCGGGCGCGTCGCTATCGAGCCAGAGCAGGGTACCCCAGTCCGGGGGGCGCCGCAGCATCAGCAGGCGTGTCGACGCGCGCGCCGCATCCTGCGTCGGCAGCGGGCTGAAATGCTCCGGGCCGGTGGTGATCGTCTCCACCCGGCCGCTGCGGTCGACGCGCACGGCCTGGGCCACAGCGCCTGCCTGGCGCGTGTAGTAGATCCTCGGCCCGACGCGATCAATGCCGATTTCCGGGCCGTTGTAGGTGCGCCCCAGCGGGGCGGCCTGGGTGCCGACCATCACCGGCTCACCCGCAGGCAAGCCACTCACCGGATCGATGTCGGCCAGCCAGATGCCACCGGCCGGGTCCTGCCAGGTCATCAGCGCGGCATCACCTACGCGGGCGACTTCCGGGTCGATCCAGGATTCGCCGGCAGGTGTGAGTAATGCCGTGGCGCCACGGGGGACCGACGGGGTGCTCTCGCCGGGCGCCAGCATGCTGTCCCACAGCGGGGCGAAGGCCGGCGTGCCGTCGGCACGGGCGGGGGGCATCCAGCCATCGACGATGTAGCAGTTGTGGTAGTAGCCGTTGGATGCCGGGTCGCCACTGCAGCCCTCGGCAACGGTCAGCATGCGCGTTGCCCCCTGGGGCGAGGGCAGGGTAGTGACGAGCTCGGTTGAGCCGGGGATGCCGATGTAGTCCCAGGACAGTAGCACACTGTCACGGGCGCGCTCCCGATCGTGAACCAGCGCGCGGAAGCACTGCGGCGGCGTGGCAAACGGCGTGCTGGTCCAGGGCGCCGGCTCGGTGGCACCGAACAGCAGGACGCGCTGCAGTTCGTGCAGGCGCGCCGTCATCGCCGCATGGCCGCCGCCCTGGGAGTGCCCGCCGGCGGCAATGTTGCGCCAGTCCGGCTCGCCCGCGGCAGTCAGGAAGGCCTCCCAGCCCTCCCCGGGGTAGTTGTCGCGCTGGTGACGCAGCAGGGCCGCGAGCCGGTTGTAGGCGCTGTTCGTCACATCCACATCGGGTTCGACGTAGGGGCTTTCCTGGCCGGTGAGTATTTCCAGTCGGGCGAGTTCCCGGCACTCGGGGGGCTGGCCGGGGCAGAGATTGTAGTTGACGCTCAGGGCGTTGGGGTAATCCAGGCTGATGGCGTGGTAACCCAGCGCGGCGGCGCGCAACAGCACCGAACGGTAGAACCCGGGCTCTGCACCAGTGCCCGGGAAGAACAGGAAGAGCTGCCCGATTCGCTCGCCTTTTAACTGTGGCAGTGCGACGAGGTGGCTGCCGCTGCGCTGGTCGATATGGGGATCGGTTTCCTCCGGATACACCGAACGAATGATCGGCGGCAGCGCGTCAGCTTCAGGTGCTTCGGAGTCGCCGCTTTCCTGCGGCTGGGGCCTGTCGACAGTTGATGTGTTGTCCGCCACAGCAACTGTATCGGCGCCCCCTGAATCGCCCCCGCCGCCAGCGCAGGCGCTAATGGCGCTGGCAGTGAGCAGGAGTGTGAGAAACATCGCTATGGGCTTTGGCATGGCGGGCTCCTATTGCCGGATCCGAGACGGGGGGCGTGGAATGTGTAGGGCTTGAACACGATCCGGCGGGAAACCCTGCGCACAAGTGTCCAGTTTTTGGTTGTTGCCCAGTTCCCGGTCCAGTAACCCGTGCGTGGGGCGGGCCGCGACAGAATACTCACGTTCAGAGCACGCAATTGACCTGCTTTTGACCGATCGATTTCCCGTCAATAACTACTCTGATGAGTGCCAAACCCGCCTCACGGCGTTGACTCGATAGCAGTGGGCACCGGTGGTGGAAGCATGGCTGAAGTGCCTGTTTTTATAGACCCTGAGGCTGCGTCTGCCCTGCCGGTGGAGGCGTGTTCGGTATTCCGTGCAACAACGGAGAGAACTGAATCGGAAGGACCGTACAGAGGAGGGATTCGCGATGAAGCCCAGATCCGGTATATGTAGGCTCAAGTCCCTGGTGTTGGGGATGGCGGCTGTGTTTGTAGTGGGGGCGCCAGCGACATATGCGGCGCATTTCGTGGAAGTCAGCGGGCCGACGGCGCCCTTCGAGATGGACGGCAATGCGCTTAAGGAAGCGCTGTCCACCCAGGACGACTGGGACGATTTCTCCGGCGCCTCGGCGACATCGGAGCACGTGCCGACGACCGACCCGGCGCCGCAGTCGATTTTCACCCAGGGTGGCTCCAAGGATATCCGTGATATCGACGCGTGGAGGCACACCTCCGGCAGCGTGCCGGACAAGGACGATATCACCAACGGCGCGGCGCTGGCCTACCTGGTCGACCCGGGCGACGGCCCCGCCCAGGAAATCATCGTGGTCGGTGGCGACCGCTTCTCCAACGACGGCGATTCCGATATCGGTGTCTGGCTGTTCGTCAATTCGGTGTCGATGACAGCCAACGCCTTTTCCGGTGTACACAGCGAACAGGACGTGCTGATCCAGTTGTCCATGGCGGGTAACGATGACGTCAATATCCGCGTCTACGAGTGGGAGGCAGCCTGCAAGAAGGCGGCGAGCAACAGCCCCGGGGAGGGGGATTGCGCCGCGCCCAATATCAAGCTGATCAAGATCGCCACGGACGCCAAGTGCGATCCCACCGGTGCTTCTAACCAGACCGTCTGCGGGATCACCAACACGGTGGGTGGCATAGATTCTGCGTGGCCCTACGAGGCCAAGCCGAATATATCCCTGGGCTCGGATGTTTATCCGGAACGCACCTTTGCCGAAATGGCGATCAATATCCCGGCGATCTTCGGCAGCAACCGCTGCTTTGCCAGCTACCTGCTTGAGACCGGGTCATCCACCAGCTTCAGTTCGCAGTTGAAGGACTTCATCCTCGATGGCTTCCCGCTGTGCGAAGTGTCGCTGACCAAGTCCTGCCCGGACAACGGTACCTACGACTCCAATCTCGGCGGTATTCCGCTGGACTGGACCGCAACGGTCACCAATACCGGGTTCGCCACGGTACCGGAGGTCACCATCTATGATGACAACTGCGGCCTTGGCCCGGAAGCGAGCGAGACCTTCTACAACGTGGCTGCGGGAGATGACGTGACCCTGGAGGGGACCTGCCTGGTAACCACGGCGGATCTCGAGTCCGGCGACCCGATCGTCAACACGGCCTGGGCCGATGCCGGTGAATTCCCCGTGAACCTGGGCGGTTGCCCGCTCCCCGACACGGAGAACGGTACCTGCTCGGATATGTGTGACTTCTCCGCCACTCCGGAACTCGAAGCGACCAAGAACTGTGTCACGCGGCTGGAAGTTGTCGGTGGCAAGGTTGTGGTGCGCGTCGACTTCAACGGCACGATCACCAATCCTGAGGATGGTGAAGACAGCTTCAACGAACCGCTGGTCGACCTTTCCGGGTCGGATAACAAGTTCGGTGCGCTGACCTTCAAGGATTGTTCAACCGACGTGTCCACCACGCGCATCGAGGTAGGCGAGACCCTGTGCTTCGAGGGAAGTTACTTCCCGGATGACGCCGGCAACGGCTGCCCCTCCGATGCACAGTTCATGGACATGGTCCAGGTTGACGCCACTGGCGAGATCAGCGGTGACGAACTTGAAATGCCCGCCACCGCGTCCGCTACCTGCAAACTGTGCCCGCCTGAAGGTTGTGAAGACCTGCCGTAAGTAGCAACGCGGCCAGTTGTTCCCCAAGCAAACTCCGTCGCTTCGGCGACGGAGTTTTTTTATTTGCCCGAAAGGGCTCGCGGGTAGCCGAGGCCTCAGCGGCCCTTGCCGCCGCCCTTGCCTTTTTCCAGGTCCACCGCAACCGAGGCCGAGGCCTGGGCGATGCCGTCGCTGACGACATAATTGAAGGTGGCGCGCCGTTTCTGGTCCGCATCGGAGCGGAAGGTGAGACTGCCATCAGCGTTCAGGCTGACTGTTCCACCATCGGCCTGGCCGACCGACACCACGCGCAGGATATCGCCATCGGGATCGCTGTCATTCGCCAGTACGGGAATACGTACCGTCCCGCCCCTGGCGACCATGGCGGCGTCATCCTGGGCGAGCGGGGCGCTGTTGGTGGGGGCTTCAGTCACGCTGTACAGCAGACTGGTCGAGGCGGAGAGCTCCGGTGACTCGAGCGCTGCAGCCGACACTGCGAGGGCATAATCCCCACCGGCAGCATCAACAGCCGAGCTAACGCTGAGTGCAACGGTCGCGCTGGCGCCCGGGGCGAGCATCAGATTCAGGGGGTTGGCGGTGCTCTGCCAGCCAGCCGGAACGGCCATGTCTATACCAAAGGTCGCGTCCGCACAGTTCGCGCTGGACAGGTTCTGCACGCTGAGGCTGTAAGTTACGGCCGTACCGGCGACGGCAGACGCACTGGGGTTGCTCACACTCAGGCCCGGGGCGGAGGGTACGCACGCGCCAGCGGCGAAATCGATCTGCACGCCCGCGGTGGTGCCATCGGCCCACAGCGTCGTTACAGTGACACCGGAAGCGGGATCGGTGTAGCTCTGGCCAACCTCAAGTGCGGGGTCCGAGAGGTTTTCGGACAGCAGGTAGGCGCTGTTGGGGGTCAGGTCGAGCAGGCGGGTGGAGCGCAGTGTCTCCCCCAGGTAAGTGTACATATCCTCCGGTGCCACGGCGTAGCGCATGAGTATGCCGTTCATCACATTGGGGTAATCCGCGAGTTGGCCGTCGAAGCCGATCGGCTGGCGGTACTCGATGTAGTACCAGTAGGGTATGCCGGTTGCGGCGTCGACTTCCTTCAATATTTTCAGGGTCTTCGGATGCGCGCCATCGGCTAGTTCAATCGGCTCGATCAGGTAGGTGCCGGACTGGGTCACCGTCTGCACCTGCTCCGCATCGAGCCAGCCCAGGCGCTCCTTGTTGGGCGCGCTGAAATGCTTCGGCTCGGTGGTCTCCGCGGAACCACCCATCACGTCGAAGCGCTCTCCCGTGGTGTATTTGCAGTCGCCTTCCTGTACACCGTCACTGCAGCGCACGATGTTGGCGTGATGCAGGCCGAAGCCGTGGCCGATCTCGTGGGCAAAAATATCCGCATCCTGGAAGCCGTAGATAAACGATGCGGAGGGATAGGCGGTTATCGTGGAATAGCCCGCCCAGCCACAGGCCACCGCGGATTCGAAAACGTAGACGAAGCGGCCGTAGTCCGACAGGTTGTATCCTTGTGCTTCCGCCGCGGCATCGGCGGCGGCGCGAATTTCGCCGGTGTCGCAGGTGCTCGGCATGGGCAGTGTCAACCGCCCAACCACGTCGCCGGTGATCCAGGCCTTACCGTAGGAGGCTTCGTCGTAGAAGTCGGCGATGGTGCCGAATACCCGCTGTTCAACCTGCTGGACTGTAAACGACGAAGTGCCGGCGTTGTCCTCGAAGTCGATCACCGCGACCAGCATGCGCTGCTCGCCGATGGTGGGATTGTCTTGCGCAGTCGCGGCGACTGTGGGTTGCGCAGTACTTGATAGTAAAGATGCCAACGCGAGGGCGCAGGCTGCCGTCGCGGAACGCGGGCAAAGCGATGCCCGGCGCCGCATGGCGTCAAATGCAGGTAACATGGTCGTCCCCTTTGTGGTTCGTCCCGATCGCGCAGTCGATATTTTTCGAATTGCGCGGCCCCGTTAATAATCATGGTTACGGGAAATCGCCCGTAAACCGCAGGCCACTTGATGCTTACTGAGCACGATCCATTGCAGAAGTCTGTCGCCATCCTGACACCAACCCGAGTAGGTCGGCGGGTCTTCGCCGCGTTCGCTGGATTCAGCGCCGCCAGTGGCCGGAAGACGCAGTCACTGTAACAGACAAAAACACATTCGCCTTATAACGTTGAATAATTAGTATTGATTTCAGGCGTTTATGAAAAAATTGCCGCTTGAATTTCTTCTCGTTGAGGGCTGATTTGCACCGCTATTGGCGCAATCGGTAGCCGAATCCGCGTATGTTTTCGATCTGTTCGGAGCCGCTGGAAATCTTTTTCAGCTTTTTGCGGATGGTGTAGACCAGTTGCTTGATCTCCCGCTCCTTGGCGTCCAGGTAGACCTCGGGCTTTCCCTGCCAGAGCATCCCGGCAATCTGGTGGGTGGAGAACACCCGCCCGGGATTGCTGAAGATCAGGTAGAAGAGTTCATACTCCTTGCGCGTCAGGCTGACCTGGACATTGTTATAGAAAACTTCCTTCTTGTGCTCGTCCAGCCTGTAGGGGCCCATGCGTCGGGGCGGCGTGCCGCACTGGCGGCGTGAGGTTGCACAGCGGGGAAGGTCGGAGGCGCGACGCCCGCAGGCCCGGGTGCGTCGGTCCTGCCTGTTGGCGCGCCGGTCAAGGCTTTGGACTACGTGAATGGTTCCTCCGGGCGGTTGTTCTGTGGCGATGCTCATGATCCCCTCCTGATATCTCCGGGCGGATGCATGTACGAGTCTGCACTGTAATGAGATAAGCACAGATTTTGCGAAGAGCAAGTGTTCGTCGTAAACCGCCTTTCGATAACGCTAGCTAGTCTTTAGCACATGAAATTAAGGGGAAATGTGTAAATATCCCGGGACAAAAAGCGCAGAAAATTCATTTTTATTGTCTTTGGCGCAATAAATCTGTTCTACCTTTAGGTCTGTTGTGCGCGAAGCGAACGCGTACAACACACGGATAAATCAAGGAAATGGAGAGTTCTATGAATCACTTTAAACACAAAATCCTGCTTCTCGCTGCCGCGGGAGTTTTTGCATCCACGGTCCAGGCCGACCCACCCGTGCAATCGATGAGCGTCGAATGCAACTGGGGGACCCTGACTATGAAGGCGATCCAGGAAGACGAGACCTACAACCAGGGTCAGCACTCCGCCGACCCGACTGGTGATGGCCATGGCCCGGGCACGGCGGACGAGCCCAGGAAGGGGCTGGCCAATGTCGTCTCGCCGGGTAACCTGCAGGCTACCTGTGAATTTATCGAGTCACTGATGTAACTGTGATTCATTGCAGGCAAACGCTAGTAAGCCCGCATCTGCGGGCTTTTTAGTGCCCGCACTTGCGCGGGCGGCCTGTTGCTGCCCGCTGCGCCTACCTCCTGGCGAGCGCGTGCCGCGCCCGGCAGCGTGTAACGCTGGCGTCTATACTCGAGTGATTCCAACGTGGGGGTTACCTGGGCATGCCAACACAGTCTGCCGCCCGGCAGGGGTTCATTATTTGCTGTTTTTTCTCCGCGCTTCTGTGCATTTCACTACTCGGCAGCAGGGCGCTCGCGGCTGAGCCCTGGCCGACCACCGAGTTCGAAGTCTTTATCGGCGACAGGACGACAACCAGCAACTCACTCCTCAACGACCTGATCCGCACGCTGGATGACTACCGGTTGACCGACCCGGACTTCAGCGCCGAGCTGATCAATCCCGTTACCCGCTCCACCCTCGACGAGATCGAGCGGCACATGGGCGAGGTGGCCCGGACACTCGAGGCGCAGGGATTTCGCGCGCCTTTGCTGGAGCCGATCATCACCCGGGAGGACGGGACCAGGGCCTACCGCCTGTATCTCTTCGACATGCGCGACAAGGAGGGCAAGCTGGTGGGTGATATCGCGAAGTACTCGGCGCCCTGCGGCGGCGGCAAGCGGCCGGTCATCCTGCTCAATGCCGGCGGCATTCTCCAGCAGGGCAAGCTGACCGACAAGGCCTACCAGGACCTGCCCCACGAACTATTCCACGCGGTGCAGAAGAGTTACCCCCTGTTCCGTGACAACTGCTACCTCGGCGACTGGATCGTCGAGGGTACGGCCCAGGCCCTCGGCGCCGACCTGGCGGCCTGGTCCAGCGTGCGGAAAAACTACCCCCACCGGATCGGTGTGTGGATGCGCGACCGCTGGGGGCGCCGGGCCTATGATTTCAGCCTGTGGATACCCGACAACAGTGATGAGTCACTGGCCGCATTCTACGAGCGGAATCCCAGCTATGGCGCCTCGTCGTTCTGGCGCTACCTCGGCGAATACGTTGCCACCGCCGGCGCAGCGGGCACCCTGAGCGTGAAGCCTGACTACCGCTATCTACAGGACTTTTTCAACAGTGAGCTGCCGGGGCGTCCCGGTGAAGTCGCCGAGTACCAGTGGATAGAGAGCATGTTGCGCCTGCACCCGGATTTCAAAACCGGCCTGTCGCGGATCTATCCCAACTTCATCACCACTTTCGCCAGCTATGTGCCCGCGCGCATCAACCCGAAGGCGGGTTTCCCCATGGACGTCCAGGACAAGTGGCTGGGTATGGTGTTTCCCATGGACCAATGCCCCGTGGTGAAACTTTCGGGTACGCAGGCCGTGTACAGGGGCAGGCTGGGCATAGCGCCCAACGCCGCCAACTGTATCCGCCTCGATCTCGGCTACAACAAGCCGGTGGATGTGAGCGTGACCTTCGACGGCCCGGACAAGACACAGCTGCGCGCGGTCAGCGTCGGCACGGCGGGGGGGCAGGTGGTGAGCAAACCCTGGATCAAGTCCTACGCCAGTCGCGAGAGCGGTTCCTGGATTCTCAACTTCAGTGAAATTCCCCTGCCCGGTCAGGCCCTGCCGCTGTTGATATTCAGCAACGTGGCCAGCGCTCCCGAGGCCAGTGTCTACCTCGAGGGCGATCTCGAACTGTCCACCGCGGCCTTCAAGCACAGCATGCTGCCGGAACAGGCCACGGCAGCGGGGCCCACGAAGCCGCAGCCTGCTACTGGCAAGTCCGGGGCGCAGGGCGGCGAGTTGGTCACCACTGCTACGCAGATGCAGCGCGTCGGCGCAGACATCGACGCGGGGCTCGACGACATGAACCCGAACCTCGCCCACGGTTCCACCGTGCGCTCCGAGGGTCGCAAGCCGCCCTGCAAGGAAGCCTTTGTCACCACCTCCTGCGGCCCGACGACCAGCGTCACGCTCTCGGTCATGCCCGGCCTGATCGGCAGCACCATGCAGTCAACCGGTCGCGGCGGCGTCTTCGGCCAGTATATGAGCATGCTCTCGGGTATTGCCGAGGTCGGTGCGCTGGAGGCCAGCCGGCGGCAAAGGGAAGCCTACGAGAAAATGGCTGCGGTCGACGGCGCCGAGGTCCATATCACCATACCGCTGATCGACTACGGCTACAGCGGCCGCTTCAACAATGCGGAGATCAGCGTCAGCAAGGCTGGCGGCGGCAGCTTCGTCGCCATCGGACCGGGCGACCTGCAGCCCGGGCCCGGGCGGGTGTTCCCGCTCTCGGGATCGGTGAGCATCGAGCAGTTCACTCCCGACCTGATGCAGGGCACCTTCTCCGCGGCGCTGGTCGACCCCGCCGACGCGGAAAACCTCGGCGAGGACGAGGCCCTGCCCGTGCGCGAGCAGATCAGCGGGCGCTTCCAGATCGTCGCCCCCTGGGCCCTCGACGAGCGCATTCCCCGCGAGGCGGGGCAGGAGGGCGCTGGGGAGGCGGTGACGGCGGATGTCGGCGGGTTTTTCCCCGGGGTAAACCTGGAAAGCGGCGAGACCCTGGCCAGCAAGTCGGCGGGGCAGGGCGCATCCGCCGGTGGGCAGCTCGGCTGCTACTGCAGCTGTAACGCGATGAGTGAACTGGAGCAGGCTTGCCAGGCCCAGTGCGCGCCTGTCGCACTGGCCTGTACCGGCGAGCGGGCCTCGGCCGCTACCCTAGCTGCGCTCGCCTTCAAGCCTAAGCGGGTGGACGCGGCGGAGGAGATGGCCGCCGGCGAACCCTACCTGCTCAGCCTGCCCGAGGCGAGTGTGGTGCTGGACGCCCAGGCCGCGGCAAAAATGCTCGAGTCCTCCGGCGCAAGCGTGCGCGCGCAGGACTGGCTGCCGGAAGTGCTGAGCAGCGTGAACTGGAAATCGAGCGACAATGCGCGCCACCAGGTGACCCTCGACCTGCGCTTCCAGCCACTCGATGTATTCGATTCCCGATCGCTGTCCCAGGAGGAGTTCGAGCAGGCGGCACTCGGCTTCAAGGTCGTCGACCTGAAGACCAAAAAGGCCCTGACCAAGCTTGGCGCGAAGGCCTTCCGCGCCGATCTCGGCGACTACTCGGAACTGCACGTACTCACCGGTATCTACGGCAAGGCCCACGACGGCGACGACTTCGGCAGCGAACTGGTGCTCTCGCTGCAACTGGTCCATCCCGAACAGACCCACATGATGCGCTACGTGCGCATGCGCGGTTTCATCAAGCCGGTGGTCGAACGCTTGCGCGAACTGGCGCTTGGCTCGCACCAGGCGTCGGCGTGGCCGGTGCCCTGAGGGTTTTGCGCAAGGGGGTACGGCGCGGCACAAGCGGTTTTATGGTCGGGGCCGCAGAATCCGGTCTTGAGACTGCTTTCCACGAGCCCAAAAAAAATCCCCGCACTCACCGGGAGTGCGGGGCAAGGCCTGGACGTGCCGGGCTTACCGGCTCGCCTGCATTTGCGCTGGCAGTTTGAACGTCCAGACACTTCCGCCCTGGTTGAAGTTCTTGACTGTCTTGGCAACCTCGCCGCCCCACAGGGGGATCGCGCCGCCCCAACCGGAGACGACCGAGACGTACTGTTCGCCATCCTGCTCCCAGGTCACCGGCGAACTGACCACGCCCGATCCGGTGTTGAACTTGTACAGCACCTCTCCGGTGGTAGCGTCAAAGGCGATAAAGTGGCCCTCGGGAACACCCATGAACACGAGGTTCCCGGCCGTGGTGAGTACACCTCCCCACAGCGGTGCAGGATTTCGGTACTCCCACTTGACTTCGCCCGAGACCGGGTCGATCGCCTTCAGTGAACCGATGTAGTCGTCGAAGATCGGCTTGATGGTAAAGCCGGCACCGAGGTAGGCGGCTCCCTTTTTGTAGTTGATGGGTTCGTTCCAGATATCCATGCCCCATTCGTTCGAGGGCACGTAGAAGAGGCCGGTTTCCTGGCTGTAACCCATCGGCATCCAGTTCTTGCCGCCGAGGAATGAGGGTATGGCGAAAACCTGTTCGCCCTTGCCGTCACCCTCTGCCGTGGACGGTTTGCCCGGCCGGTTGGCCTGGGTGAGGATGGGACGGCCATTTTTATCCAGGCCTTCCGCCCAGTTGATGTTGCGTACAAAGGGCAGCCCGCGAATGAATTCGCCGTTGGTCCGGTTGAGCACATAGAAGAAGCCGTTGCGATCCGCGGTGGCGGCAGCCTGGACAGTTTTTCCGCCCTGCTGGTAGTTGAAGGAAACCAGTTCGTTGACACCATCGAAGTCCCAGCCGTCGTGGGGCGTGGTCTGGAAATGCCAGACGATTTTGCCGGTATCCGGATCGATGGCCAGGCGCGATGCACTGTACAGGTTGTCCCCCGGCCGCAGGTGCGAGTTCCACGGCGCCGGGTTACCCGTGCCGAAGAAAAGAAGGTCGACCTCGGGATCATAGGTGCCGCCCAGCCAGGTTGCGGCGCCACCGGTTTTCCACAGGTCGCCGGGCCAGGTCCTGCCGGCCTCACCACCGGTGATGCCGTTCTCCTTGCCGCGCAGGTAACCCATGTGCCCTTCAACGGTGGGGCGTGTCCAGACCAGCTCGCCAGTGCGGGCGTCGCGGGCTTCCACCTTGCCGACTATCCCGAACTCGCCTCCGGAAACACCGGTGATCACCATGCCCTTGACCACCAGGGGGGCAGCGGTCATCGAGTAACCCGCCTGGTAGTCGCCGACGGTTTTGCGCCACACGGGCTTGCCGGTCTTGTTGTTGAGTGCGACGAGCTTGGCGTCGAGGGTCCCGAAAATCACCAGGTCGTCGTAGAGGGCGGCACCGCGGTTGACGACGTCGCAGCAGGGCATGATGCCATCCGGCAGGCGGGCATCGTACTGCCAGAGTTCCTCGCCGGTTGCGGTATCGATGGCGAAGATGCGCGAGTAGGAAGCGGTGACGTACATGACGCCGTCCTTGACCAGTGGCTGTGATTCCTGGCCGCGTTGTTTCTCGCCGCCGAAAGAGAAAGACCAGATTGGCACGAGTGACTGGACGTTGTCCCGGTTGACCTGTTTCAAGGGGCTGAAGCGCTGGCCCTGGGGCCCGAGGCCATAGGACACGACGTCGTCCGTCGTCAGGCTGTCGTTGACGATGTCCTTGTCGGTGACACCAGCGTGTGCAGCCTGGAAACCCGCGCCGATGGCGAGGACAGCCGCGGCGGCGCGGACTGAGTTGATCAGCAGTTTTCTCTTCATCAGAAGTCTCCTTGCTCAGCAGGTATGGTGTTCGTCGTTATGACTCCGGGTGGCGCTGCCGGTCCTGATGCCGGGCAGCGAGCCCGCAGATGTGGGTCGAGTATGGTTTTCCCCTGAGTGCGCTGCCATTGTGCCGGGGGATGAACTTGCCGGGCCGAAAGTACTGTTTTGGTAGTAGTGACACATGCTGCTGTGCCTCATGGCCTCGGCGCTGCGCTCAGTCGAGGGCGACAGTGCTGGCGTATAACGCAGGCGTGACATGGCTTACGCCGTAGCGGGCGAAGATGTCCCCGATCTCGCCGGACTGGACCAGCTCCGCGACGATCGGCTCCAGCGTGTGGCCGAGCTCGCGGGAAGTGTGCTTCACCGCGAGGCCGATATCCCATTCCAGCCGGCCCATTTCCTGCAACCCGTCGGCGTTGATTTCGTAGGATGGGGCCCCGGCTCCCAGCCCCCACTCGAGCTGGCTACGCATGCCGGCCACCGCGCTGAGGTCACCGGCGCGCATTGCGCCAAGGGCGTCGAACACCGTGGCGAAGTGGCGCACCTGATTGCGCAGTTGGCCGCCGTAGACAGCGAGGAGGAAGGTGTCGGGGAGGCTGTCGGTTTCCACGCCGATCGGCTGGTAGCGGAATATCGCCAGGGTGCGCGCTGCACCGGTGTGCTCCAGGTTCCGTGCCAGCCGCCAGGCTTCCGTGTGGTAGGGCGCGAGCAACACGACCAGGTCGTTGCGCGGCATGTCGTAGCCGTCACGTGCGTAGGCGTACTCGCGGTCGTAGGGCACGCGCAACATCAGGTCGGCGACTCGCCGCTCCAGGTAGTGGCCTTTCCACACCGCGTTGCGCAGATCGTCGTCCACCGTCTCGTCGGCAGTGATCCAGTGCCAACGCGCCTCGAGCCCGAGTTCGCGGGCTATGGCGCTACCGACGTCGATGTCGATTCCCGCGGCCTGTCCATCGCGCAACCAGGAGTAGGGTGGGAAGTCCCGGTACACCGCCATTTCGATGTAGCCGGAGGCCAGCACATCCTCAAACTCCCGGGCGCTGCCGTAGCCGCTTTGCAGGATGCCCAGAAGCGTCAGCAGGAGGGCAACGCAGGCCTTTCTCATCGTGCTCAATCGCCGGGGATGGGGCGCGTGTCGATGTAGGCCCGGATGGCCCACATGGCTTCCTGGCTGAGAATATTCTCGAAGGGGGGCATGTAGACCCGGCCATCGACTACAGCGCCGCCGCGTACCCGGGAGATGAACCAGGCGTCCGCTTCCTGGGAATCGAGGTACTCCTCGGGGTCGTTGAGCGTGCGCAGGTCCGGTGTCATGCCGCCGGAAATCGCCTCGAGACCGTGGCAGCGGGCGCAGTTCTGGTTATAGGCGGAGCTGCCGACAGTCACCGCCTTGCTGTTGCCGCGGTAGGGATTTTCCTCCAGCCAGCCATCGGTCAGCTGGGGCAGCGATTCGGTGTTGACGGGCTGGGGGGTCACGTCGCCGTGGCCCAGCGCCCATGCGCAGTGCAGGCCGATCAGCAGGCTGCAGGTCACGTGGCGGGTTCGCTGGTACTTCGAATGTGCTTTCACGGTAGAAACCTCCAGGGGCTTGGCGGGGTCGTTATCGAACGGGAGTCGGCTCATGGGAAGAGCAGACTACCAAAGCGGGGAAAACGGACAATCGTGCTTTGGTGCCGACAGCTGCGATCCGGCATGCTCCCAAAGTAGTAGTCGCAACATGCCGCCAGGAAAATTCCATCCGGCTGGCGCCTACTACTTTCGACCTATAAAAGCAGTACCATTTGCATATTCTCAATACAGGGGTGCGGGCCTAGGATGAGCTGACCGACGCGGGTGCAGGACGTCTGCACGATGGAGTCAGCATGAAAGAGGTAGGCCCTTGCCTGTGATACTGCAAGCCGTTCTCCGGCGCGGCGGCAGGCTGCCTGGCCTCGTACTGCTGCTTGCCAGTGTACTGGCCGGCCCAGCCACTGCCATGCCGCTCAATGTCGATATTCTCTACCTGCGCGCCCAGCCGACGCTGCGCCCCGTCCTCTCCAGTGTGCGCAGGGCACCCGGCGACGAGGGCCTGGCGGGGGCGCTGCTGGCGGCGGGAGACAACAACACGACCGGACGTTTTCTCGACCAGCACTACCGTATCGAATCCTTCCAGAGCGCCGAGGGCACTGCGCTGGTCGACGCCGCGCTGGCCTGGGTCGCCGGCGGCGGCGAGCTGATTGTCGCCGACCTGCCCGGCGAGCAACTGCGTGCGCTGGCCGCACACGAGGAATTGGCCCGGGTCCTGGTCATCAACGCCGGCAGCCGCGATGACACCCTGCGCCGCGAGCACTGCCGTGCCTACCTGCTGCATACGGCGCCCAGCCGCGCAATGCTTGCGGATGCGCTGGCCCAGCACGCCGCCGTCAGGCGCTGGAGAACCTGGTTGCTGGTGCGCGGGGACTATCCCGAAGACCGGGCCTTCGCCAGCGCGCTGCAGCGCGCTGCGCAACGTTTCGGTCTGCGCATTAGCGACACACGCACCTGGACCTTTGCCACCGACCAGCGACGTTTCGCCGCCCTCGAAGTTCCCCTGTTCACCCAGGCCGACGACTACGATGTCACCCTGGTCGCCGACGAGGCGGGGGATTTTGGCGAGTACTTCCCCTACAACACCTGGCTTCCGCGCCCGGTCGCCGGGACCCAGGGCCTCACGCCCACTACCTGGCACTGGAGCCTCGAGCAGTGGGGCGCGACGCAATTGCAGAACCGGTTTGTCGCAGCTGCGGGACGCGACATGACCGCGCTCGATTACGCCGCGTGGCTCGCCGTCCGCGCCATCGGCGAGGCGGTCACCCGCACCGGCGAGACCGGCGCAGCGAAGCTTTACCCCTTCCTGCTGAGTGACGACTTCCAACTCAGTGCCTTCAAGGGGCGACGCCTGAGTTTCCGCTCCTGGAACGGGCAGTTGCGCCAGCCGATCCTGCTGGTGCAACCGAACGCCAGGGTTGCCGAGGCTCCCGCAGAGGAATTTCTGCACCCGGTCACCGCTCTCGATTCGCTGGGCTACGATGCCCCGGAGGTCACATGCTCAATGGCTCGGGGATGACGGCGCTGCCGGGCAGTGCCGCGCTGGCTGCACTGACGGTGTTCTGGGCGCTGCTCTGTCCGGCGGGCCTGGCAGGTGAGCTTGTCTACATATCCAACGAGAAGGATGACAGCCTCTCCGTTATCGACCTCGACACCCTGGCGGTGGTGCGGACGCTGGAGGTGGGCATGCGTCCGCGGGGGATCACCTTCAACTCCGACTACTCGCGCCTCTATATCTGTGCCAGCGATTCCGACAGCGTGCAGGTACTGGACGTCGCTTCCGGCCGGGTCCTGGCCGACCTGCCGTCCGGTGAGGATCCGGAGCAGTTTGCCTTGTCCCCGGACGATCGCCACCTGTTCATCGCCAACGAGGACAGTGCCGTGGTGACAGTTGTCGACACGGGGACCCATCAGGTAGTCGGGCAGATCGAGGTCGGGCTCGAACCCGAGGGAATGGCGGTGTCGCCGGACGGTCGCTGGGTGGTCAACACCTCTGAGACCACCAATATGCTGCACTGGATCGACGCGGAAACACTGCAACTGGTCGACAACGTGCTGGTCGAGGCACGGCCGCGGCATGTCGAGTTCAGCGCGGACGGGCGATGGCTCTGGGCGTCATCGGAAATCGGCGGTACGGTCAACGTGCTCGATGTGCAGACGCGGCAGATCGTCGGCAGCATCGGGTTCGCCATACCCGGTGTTCACCGCGACAAGGTCCAGCCAGTCGGCATTCAGCTCACCCGCGATGGACGCTATGCCTTCGTTGCCCTCGGCCCTGCAAATCACGTTGCCGTCGTCGATGCCGAAAGCAGGGAAGTCATCGACTACCTGCTGGTGGGGCGACGGGTATGGCACCTGGCGCTGAACGGCGACGACTCGCGGCTGGTCGCCACCAATGGTATCAGCGGCGACGTCTCGGTCATCGACGTGGGAGGCCTGAAGGTCATCGCATCGGTGAAAGTTGGGCGCTATCCCTGGGGCGCGGCAATCCGGCCGGCGGGTGGTGATTCGTGAGCGAACCTGCGCTGGCAATCGAGGAACTGTGTTACCGCTATGGAGAGAAGGTGGCCCTGGACGCAATTTCACTACAGCTCGACCGGGGGGAGTTTGTCGCTGTCCTTGGCCCCAACGGGGCCGGAAAGTCGACACTGATGGCCCTCCTGACGCGCCTCCTGCTACCCGCAACTGGCAGCGTGCGGGTCTTCGGTCACTCGCTCTGCCGGCAGCCTGGCGCGGCCCTGGCCAGGGTCGGCGTGGTATTTCAGGAGAGCACGCTCGACCTCGACCTGAGTGTCGAGCAAAACCTCCATTATCACGGCGCTTTGAGAGGCATGTCGGCGCGCAGCCTGCGCCCGCGCATCCGCGAGGAATTGCGCCGTTTCGGCGTGGATGACTGTGCCCGCCTGCGCATGCGCCAGCTCAACGGCGGCCACCGGAGGCGGGTAGAGCTGGCGCGGGCGTTGTTGCACCGACCCTCGCTACTGTTGCTCGATGAACCCACCGCCGGCCTGGACCCGAATGTCCGGCGCAGCCTGCGCGATCATGTCCGCGAGCTTTGTGCGGAGGACGGCGTGGCAGTGCTCTGGACCACACATATGCTCGACGAGGTCGAGGCGCGGGACAGCGTGGTCTTTCTCCACCGGGGCGAGCAACTGGCAAGCGGCAATTGCGGCGGACTACTGGCGCGACACCGCGCCCCGGATGCCCACAGACTCTTCGACAAGCTGATGGCGGTGGCCCCGTGAACGCTGCGCCCTACTGGTATTGTTTCCTCGGCATACTGGGGCGCGAAGCGCGGCGTTTCCTGCAACAGAAATCGCGCTTTGCCGCCTCGCTCGTGCGCCCCATGCTCTGGCTTGCGGTGTTCGCCGCCGGGTTCCGCAGCGCCCTGGGAATCGCGATCATCGCCCCGTACTCGACCTACATCACCTACGAGGTCTACATCGTCCCGGGGCTGGTGGGAATCATCCTGCTGTTCAATGGAATGCAGAGCTCACTGTCCATGGTATACGACCGGGAGGTAGGCAGCATGCGCATCCTCCTGACCAGCCCCCTGCCGCGTGCGTTTCTGCTGGCCTGCAAATTGCTCAGTGGCGCCATCGTGGCCTTGCTGCAGGTCTATGCCTTTTTGCTGGTCGCTCGGCTGTTCGACGTCACACCTCCCTTGCAGGGTTACCTCCTGGCCCTGCCCGCCGTGCTGCTGGCGGGGCTGATGTTCGGCGCCCTGGGTCTGCTGCTGTCGTCGTTGATCCGGCAGCTGGAGAATTTTGCCGGGGTGATGAATTTTGTCGTCTTCCCCATGTTCTTCCTGTCCTCGGCGCTCTATCCACTGTGGAAGATGCGCGAATCCAGCGAACTCCTCTACAGCATCTGCCAGTTCAATCCCTTCACCCACGCGGTGGAGCTGATCCGCTACGCACTGTACGGCCAATTCAACCTGCCCGCGCTCGGGCTTTGCAGCCTGCTCACCCTGCTACTGCTGGGGGCGGCGATCGTCGGCTATGACCCAAGGCGCGGGCTGCTGCGCAGGAAGCTGGCGGCATGAGCGGCACAGCGCTGGCAGCAATCCCGCAGGGGGCAATTGTCCCCGCACAGACAGTTACGATAATATTTCGGAGGTAATGCGGCCATGACTACAACGATAGCAACGCAACAGCCGCGGGAAGACGCCATTATGCCTGCCACCCACCTGTTGATCGCCGACGATCACCCACTCTTTCGCGAAGCGATCAGCGACGCTGCCCAGCAGCGCTTCGAGGACGCCTTTGTTGCCGAAGCCGGATCGCTGGACGCGGTGAACGAGTATCTCGACGAGCACCCGGACGTCGACCTCGTGCTGCTCGATCTCAACATGCCGGGGATGGACGGTCTCAACGGCATTATCCACCTGCGCAGTACCTACCCGGAAATCCCGGTGGTCGTGCTTTCCGCGGAGGAGGAAAAGAACGTCGTCCTGCAGTCGATGACCTACGGCGCGGTTGGCTTCATCACCAAGTCGATGGCACGCGACGAGATTATCGCAGCGATCCAGCACGTGCTGGACGGCCAGGCCTTCCTGCCCCCGGACATCATTCGCCGCAGTGGCAGCAGCACGCGCCAGCGGGATGAGCGGGGCTTGCCGCCGGAACTGGTTTCCTCACTGACTCGCCGCCAGTTACTGGTCTTCGAGCGAATGGCGATGGGTGAATCCAACAAGCAGATCGGCTATGCCCTGAATATTGCCGAGACGACGGTCAAGGCACATGTCTCGGCCATCCTGCGCAAACTGCATGTGCAGAACCGGATGAAAGCGGTGCTCTGCGCCTCGTCCGTGGACTTCGACCACTACCTGCACCGCAGCCGGCAGGAGGGCTAAGGACTTTCACGGGCTATGCCACTGCCGCTCAGGGAAGTTCCTTGAGCATGTAGGCCAGTACCGATTTCAGTTTCAAGGGCTTGATCGGTTTGTTCAGCAGCAGGAAACCAAGCGCCTTCAACTCCTGCCGCAGGGCATTGCCGTAGTCCGCGGTGATCATCAGGCAGGGCACCTTGTGGCCCAGCAACTTGCGAATCTCCTGCTCTGCCTCCAGCCCGGTGACACCGTCATCGAGGTGATAGTCGAGGATAAGGAGGTCAGGCGGGTCGTCGGCGAGCCCGGGTAGCGCCTGCACATCTTCGACGGTGCACGCGGTGACGACCTCGCAGCCCCAGCCCTCCAGCACCAACGCCATGCCGTCGCAGATAGCCTGCTCGTTGTCCAGTACAAGGACACTGCGGCCGGCGAGCGGAGTCTCCAGTGAGGCGCCCCAGCGCGAGGCCGGACTGGTGTCTGCGCTCGGGCTGGTGCCGAGGGGCACGCAGACGGAGAATACCGAACCCGCGCCGGGCCGCGAAGCTACGCGGACCTCGTGATCCAGTACTCTCGAGAGCTTGTCGACAATGGCCAGGCCGAGTCCCAGGCCTTTTTCCTCGCGCTTGCTCACCGGGTTGATGCGTTTGAACTCCTCGAAAATTTCCTGCATCTGGTCAGCGGGAATGCCGACCCCCGTGTCCCATACCTGTATTTCCAGCTGGTCGCCACGACGCCTGCAGCCCAGTAGCAGGCGGCCGCTGTCGGTGTAACGGATCGCGTTGGTGAGGAAGTTGCGCAATATCCGCGCGAGCAGTTGGCTGTCGGAGTGCACGGTCAGCTGGCAGGGGACAAACCTGAAACCGAGCCCGGCGCGACTCGCCTGCTGTTCGAATTCGTTGGCGAGGTTGCGCAGCAGGTCGTTGATGAGGAAGTGGTCGAGCACCGGCTCGACGATGCCGGCTTCGAGTTTGGATATGTCCACCAGCGTGCCCAGCAGGGTTTCCACGTCGGTCAGGGAGTAACTCAGTGATTGGGCGAGGCGGCGCTCCTGCTCGGGTAGTTCCTTGTCCAGCAGGGCGGTGACGAATAATCGGGCCGCATTTAGCGGCTGCAGAAGGTCGTGGCTCGCGGCGGCCAGGAACTTGGTCTTGGAGACATTGGCCTGCTCTGCTTCCCGCTTGGCTTCGAGCAGGTTTTTCTCCGCCAGTCCGCGCTCCTCGATTTCCACTCGCAGCTGGTGGTTCAGCGCGGTGAGTTCCCCGGTGCGCTCGTGAACACGCTGCTCCATGTGTTTGTAGGCGTTCTTCAACGCCTCGGACGTACGCCGCTGGGTGGTAATGTCCTGGTAGGTCGTGACGTAGCCCCCGCCGGGAATGCCATGTCGCTTGACCGCGATGGCGCGGCCGTTTTCCAGTAGCTCCTCGGTTTCGATCATGAGCGGCTGCCCGGTGGATCCCTCGGGCTCCGCGCCGACACTGGCGGTGAGCAGCGGCGAATCAGCGAGCACCTCGGCGATACTCGCTCCGTGGGCAATGCGCGAGCGGTCGGCAGCCGTGAGGTCGAGGAAGCGACCATTCCAGGCCTCCAGTTCACCGCGCCTGCTGACCAGAGCGACACCCAGGGGAAGATTGTCGATCATCGACTGGAGAATCCGGTTCTGTTCCGCGAGCACCTGCTCCTGGCGGGCGATTTCGTGCTGTTTGAGGGCAGTAATATCGCTGTACGCGACGACCAGGCCGTCCTCTGCGGTGGGGCGCTCAGACACCTGCAGCCAGCGTCCATCGGCCAGGCGGATCACGCTGTCGCGGGAACTCGTGCCGCGCTGTACCAGCTTCTCGAAGGGCTTGCGACGCGGATCGTAGATGCCGTGACGTACGGCCATTGGTGCGAGGTCGCGAAACCGGGTGACACCGGTTTCAATCCTGGCATCGGTGCCGCGCCAGAAATCGTAGAACTGGCTGTTGGCCAGCACCAGCCTGCGCTCGCTGTCGAACAGCACTATCGCGTCGGAAATACTCTCGATAGTGTCGTACAGGCGCTGCCGGGTGTGCGCAGATTCCCGCCGCGTTTCCGACAGCGTCTGGTTGGCCTCCTCGAGCTTGTAGAGGGTACGGCGCAGCTTGATGGTGCGATCCTTGACCTTGTCCTCGAGCAGTGCGGCGTTCTGGAAGGAACGGTAGGCGTCGCCCTGGTTACCCCAGCCCTGCTCAACCCGCTGGATCAGTACCTGGTTGATCTTGCGCAGCTTGTCGTTCTCGTAACGCAGTGCGTCGAGTACGTCTTCGACGGAGTCGCCGAGGGGGGCTTTCTGGTTCACGTTCAGGTTCTCCGCGCCGACTTACACGGGGTAGCGGTAGGGTGCGCCGATGGCCACCCCGGTGAAAGTGTGGTTCACGTGTAGCGCATTGCAGTGTTCACCATAGGTGTTGAAGCCGATCACGCGGAAACGCTGGTAAAGTTCGGATAGGGGCTCTTTTACGCCCTTGCTCTCCGCCTCGATACACCGGTGGATGCAATCACAGCCGATGACTATCTGGGGTTCGCCGATCTCTTCCAGCACTTCGCCCATGCACTGCTCGAACTCCTCCACCAGACCGCCGTCGCTCATGCGGGTTAGCACGACGCCGTCGTCGATAGCGCAGAAAAAGGTCAGGCTGAGATCATCGTTGACGCGCTGGATAGAGCGCACGAAGTGGTTTTCGCCCACCTGCACCGAGAGCGGGTGCAGGGCGAAGCTTTGCGTATCCAGGGCATCCAGGCTGAGGCCCATGAGGCGGCAGTATTCCAGCGCGGCCGGTTCTGCGTTCAGTTCATGGACCACGCGCTTGGCGGGGTCGGACCGGGTGACTACGAGTTTTTCCGGGCCGGGATGGAGGTGGTGGCCACTGATAATGGTGAAAGGGCATGGCGTGTTGACCAGTACGATGACGGCCGCGTCGCTGTAGAAATGGTGCTCGTAGTAGACGTGGGTGTCGCTGTAACGCAGGTAATCGCCAGCGGAACCGCCGACCAGCGGAATTCCGGCCAGGGCGTCATTGAGGACGCGCAGTACCAGCTCCTCCTTGATCGACATGCCGTCCAGCAGGGTCAGGGCGAAGCTGTTGTGGTTGAGCGGGGCGATGGCGCGACGCTCCAGGCGTTGCAGCATGCCCTCGACGAGCCCCTTGGCATCACTGTCGGTGAAGGTCGCGAGGTTTTTCACCACTGCCGTCTCGACCACGAAATACTCTGAGGACAGGCTAAATCCGGCGATGGAGCCGCTGGCCATACCCGCGGGGGAGATCTCGCCGGCAGTGGTACAACCGATCACCGGAGTTTCGCCAAAAAGGTCTGTCAGCGCCTCGCCGAGGGCCTCGCGGTCGTAGTCCGTCCCGCAGAAAAACAGCACGCAGGCCGGCTCCACCGCTGACAGTTTCTGGTGCAGCTCCAGCGCCGCAGCGCGGGGATCGGGTTGGGTAGAACCTGCGGCGGCAACGGCCGGCGAAGCGTCGAGGGAGGCGGGGGAGGAGATGGCTTTCATGGCGCAAGTACCTCGTCGGTCAATTTATAGTTATCGCTTTACAGCCCGGGTGACTGCTGGCCCGCGCAGTTCGGCACCGCTACCAGGTGCGGTGCGCTGTCTCCGAGCGCACTTAGCTTTGCGGCTACGTCGTCCGGGTGCCGGGGCCGGGGCAGGCCAATCGCCTCTTCCCTGACGATTCGTGCGGGCGAACCGGCGAGAAACAGTATGCGATCCGCCAGGCTGACGGCCTCTTCCATGAGGTGAGTCACGTAGACTACCGTGAATTTACGCCGCTGCCAGAGATTGAGCAACAGCTTGCGCAACGCGTCTGCACTGCGCTGATCGAGCGACAGCAGTGGCTCGTCGAGCAGCAGGATGTCCGGTTCCGGCAGCAGGGCGCGCGCCAGCGCCACGCGCCTTTGCATCCCCCCGGAGAGCTGCCCGGGAAAGTGATCCGCAAACTGCGCCATGCCCACTGCCTCCAGCAGCCCGGCGGCACTTTCACGGCCCTGGGAATTGTCACCGGCTACCAGCAGCAGGTTGTCGAGCACGCTCAGCCAGGGCATCAGCAGGGCCTGTTGAAACATCATGCCGGTAACCAGCGCGCCCCCGGCGTGGCCACAGCCGCCGATATGCCCGTCAAATTCGCGATCCACTCCCGCCAGCAGGTGCAGTAGCGTGCTCTTGCCGATTCCGGAAGGCCCCGTCAGGGCGACGAATTCCCCCGGCGCAAGACTGGCCGCGAGGCCGGCCAGCACAGGGCCGCGGCTTTGCGCGAAGGTTTTTTCCGCCACCCGGATCTCGATCATGTGCGCCAGCCCATGGCGCTGCGCTCCCAGCGCTGGAGCACCTGGGATTCCAGCAGCAGCACCAGGCAAATAAATACGGTGGCATAGGCAAGGATGCCCTCGATATCGAAAAACTGGAAAAAGATACCCAGCTGGAATCCCATGCCCTGGCTACAGCCGAGCAGTTCCACGACGAGAACGATCTTCCACACCAGCGACAGTCCGGACCGGCTTGCCGCGAGCAGGTAGGGGTAGAGCTGGGGCAGGCAGATTTGCCGGGCCGTGCGCAGCGGCGGCAGGCGGAAGGCGCGGGCCACCGACAGCAGGTCACGGTCGAGGGCGCGGCCGCCTTCACGCAGGGCGACAGTAACGTTCGGCGCCTTGTTGATTACCACGGCCGCCACCACCGCGTAGTCGTTGAGGCCGATCCACAGGAGGCAGAGGATGATCACGATCAGCGCGGGCAGGTTCAGCAGGATGGTCAGCGGCGTGTCCAGTAGGGCGTCGAGAGCCTTCCAGTGGGCCATGGCGAGCCCCAGGCAGCTGCCGAGTAGCATGGACAGGGTGAAGCCCAGCATTACCCGCCTGAGGGTGACGCCGAGGTGAAACAACAGTTCGCCGCCGCGGATTTCCGCGACGATACGCTGCACCAGCGCCGCGGGTGCGGGCAGCAGTTCAGCCTGCAGCAAGGAGGAGGCACACTGCCAGCCGAGCAGGATCAGCAGCAACGAGAACCAGCGGAGCTGGCGCTGGTTCAGGCGCGAGCTGACTGCTCTGGTCAGGGGCCAGGCTGGGGCAGCCACCAGAATGCCTCCGGCTGGAATGGGGACGCCGCCGCAAGGTGATCCGACGCTCGCGCCAGGACTGCGTGCAGCCGCTTCAGGTCACCCATGCCGGTGTTCTCCGGCAGCAGGGGCACACCCTCGCGAAAGGCCCTGCGCAGCGCCTGGAATTCTGCCTCACTCGCCACCCCCATCTTCGGTCTCGCCACTTCCCAGGCGGCATCCGAATCGAGCAACAGTTGCCGTGCTTCGCGGCCCGCGGCGAGCCATGCGCCCGCGGCGCCGGGGTGACGCAGCGACCAGGCGTCTGCAAATACCCAGCCGAGTACCGGCACCGGGTCGTCCATTGCCATCGCCTCGAGCAGGTCTTCGCTGCGTAACAGGACCCGCGCTCCCTGGCTCGCCAGGCGCGCGTTGTAGTGCCAGTAGCTGATGACGCCGTCGAGCTGTCCTCGCAGCAGCAGTTGATTGAGCAGCGGCGGGGCGCCGAAGTGAACGCGATTCTCTCCCGCGAGGTCAATGCCCAGATGGTTGCGGGCGTAGGTGCTGAAGATCAGCCAGCTTTTGTCGGTGGGGCCGCCGGCCACGCCGAGGCGCCTGCCGCGGAGATCCGCCAGCGAGGTGATGGCGGAGCCCGGCGCGACCGCCAGGCCACCGATCGCACTGGAATAGGGTGCGAAACGGAAGCGCCGCTGCCGCTCGCGCTGTGCGTTCAGCCACAGCCAGTCACTGACTATCATGTCGACCGAGCCGCCCTGCAGTGCAAGCACGGTGGCGCCGGGAGAGCCAAGCTCAACCGCCTCCAGCTGGAAGCCGTATTTGCGGTCCAGCCCCCAGTGCTGTATCACCGCCAGCTCCCAGCTGACCGTGCCGTACTTGAGTGCACCGACCCTCAGTGGAAGCAGTTCGGCGGCGCTCGCCAGCGGCTGCAGCATCAGGAGGAGCAACACCGCGACCAGGGCCGGGTGTCGCCGGGACCAGGGGCTTCGTGAACTCGACGGTTTCACGCGGCGCCCTCGACCGCCAGGCGGGAGTTGCGGCTGTTGCGGAACAGCAGCGGTTGCACCTCCGCGTCCTGGGCCAGCGCACGTTCGACGCAGGCAGTGACCCGGTGATGATCGGGCGACTTGTCGCATACCGGGTCGGTGTTGGCGGGGTCGCCGGTGAGCATGAAGGCCTGGCACCGGCAGCCGCCGAAGTCGGCGTGTTTTTCCGGGCAGCTGCGACAGGGCTCTCGCATCCACTGGTCGCCGCGAAAGCGATTGAACGCTTCCGAGTGATACCAGATGTCGGACAGCGGGGCCTCTTGCACATTGGGAAATTGCAGGGGCAACTCGCGCGCGCTGTGGCAGGGCAGGGCGGTGCCGTCCGGTGCCACCAGCAGGAACACCCGTGCCCAGCCGTTCATGCAGGCCTTCGGCCGGTTTTCGTGGTAATCAGGCAGGATGAAATAGGTTTTCATCTGCTCGTCGTGCAGGCGCCTGTACTGCTCCGTGATCGCTTCCGCACGGCGGACCTGCTCCGGCGAGGGAAGGAGCGATTCGCGGTTGCGGAAGGCCCAACCGTGGAACTGGGTGTTTGCCAACTCGACGTAATCGGCATTGAGTTCGAGGCACATGTCGAGCAGATCGGCGACATGGTCGATGTTGTGCCGGTGCAGGACGAAGTTCAGCACCATCGGGTAGCCGAGTTCCTTCACCGCGACGGCGAGCGCCATTTTCTGCGCGAAGGCCTTTGGGCTGCCGGCGAATGCATTGCCACTGCCTGCGTCGCTGTCCTGGAAACTGAGCTGGATGTGGTCCAGGCCGGCCGCCTGGAGTGCGGCGATTCGTTCCCGGTCCAGCCCCATGCCCGAGGTTATCAGGTTGCTGTAGAACCCGAGGCGACGGGCCTCGGCGACGATTTCCTCGAGATCCGGGCGCAGGGCCGGTTCCCCGCCGGAAAGCCCCAGCTGTACAGCGCCAAGTTCCCGCGCCTCGCGCAGTACCCGCAGCCACTGTGCGGTATCCAGTTCCTGGTCGTGGCGAGTGAACTCGACGGGGTTCGAGCAGTAGGGGCACTGCAGGGGGCAGCGATAGGTCAGTTCCGCCAGCAACCACAGTGGCGGTCCCGGCTCAGTCGCGAAGTTCGATCCAGCCATGGGATTTCGCCTCGTAGAGGAAGGAGCGTACGTCGTCGTCGAGGCCATCCGCCCCGGGGTAGCGCTGCTGCAGACTGCCAACGATACTCGTGGTGGTCGCGCGGCCGTCACAGGCAGAGAGTATTTCCCCGGCACTCGGATTGAGTTTCACCATGCCCTCGGGATAAAGCAGTACGTGGCATTGCTGGCGGGGCTCCCACTGCAGGCGATAGTGGCGGGCCAGAATGGGTACAGGATCGGTCGGCCTCATTGCGAATACTCCCTGCAGCTGTGGTAGGGCGGGCGGTCAAGTCGGTAGGCGAGCTCGATGGCATCGAGCATGCTCCACAGCACGTCGAGCTTGAACTGCAGGATATCCAGGGCGCGGGACTGCATCTCTGCCGAGGAGAAATGCGCAAGGGTGACACGCAGGCCATGCTCTACGTCGCGACGCGCCTCGCTGAGTCGCCGGCGGAAATAGTCCAGGCCGGCGCTGTCTATCCAGGGGTAGTGAATGGGCCAGTATTCCAGTCTGGTCTGGTGAATCTCGGGAGCGAACAGCTCGGTAAGGGACGAACAGACCGCATCCTGCCAGCTCGCACGGCGGGCGAAATTGACGTAGGCGTCCACGGCAAAACGCACGCCGGGCAGGACGTGGCGTTGGTCCAGCAGTTCCTCGCGCTCCAGCCCGACCGCCTTGCCGAGGCGAAGCCAGGCCTCGATGCCGCCTTCCCGTCCAGGGCTGCCGTCGTGATCAAGCAGCCGCTGGACCCACTCCGCGCGAACTGCGGAGTCGTCACAGTTGGCGAGGATGGCGGCGTCCTTGATGGGAATGTTGAGTTGGTAGTAGAAGCGATTGGCGACCCAGCCGCGAATGGCGCCGGGTGTACAGGCGCCGCTGTGCATCGCGACGTGGAAGGGGTGGTGGATGTGATAGTAACGCCCCTTGTCGCGCAGGCGTTGCTCGAAGCTCTTGACAGGAAGCGTCGTTAACGCGGGGTTTTCAGCCGTCATGGCCTGCCCTCCAGGTTCGGGGCCCGCAGGGTCTCGGCCAGCAGCAGGAACTCCATCCCGTCACTTGCCACCTCGATGCCCTCGGCCTCCAGTGCAAGACGTTCGGCCGAATCCTCGTCGAGGATCGGGTTGGTGTTGTTGATATGGATCAGCACCCTGCGCTGTTCCCTGAATCGCTGCAGGAGCGCGATCATGCCCTGCGGACCGCTCTGGGGCAGGTGGCCCATCTCGCCAGCGAGTTTAGTGCCCACGCCCGCGTGGATCATCTCATCTTCACGCCAGAAGGTGCCATCGACCAGCAGGCAGTCGCTGCGCAGCATGTACTCGACGACGTTGTCATCGACCTGGCGCAGCCCCGGCGCGTAGAAGAGGCTGCTGTCGTTAACCAGGTCCTCCACGTACACCGCGATGTTGTCGCCGCGATGATGGTCGTGGCGGTGCGGCGAGTAGGGCGGCGCCTTCCCTTCCAGGGGTACTGCGGTCACCTGCAACTGGGGCATACCGTCAATCGAGACCGGTGTGTTGTCGAGGGGTAGCTCCCTGAAGTTCAGCCCGCCGTCCCAGTGCTGCAGGATGGGAAAGAGGGGAAAACTCGTACTCAGGTCCCCGTGTACCATCGCCGTTGCGTAGACATCGAAGGGACAGCCTTCGCGCAGCATGAGCAGGCCGCTACAGTGATCGATCTGTGCATCGACCAGTACCACGGCGCTGATGCCGCTCCCGCGCAGGCCCCTGCGCGGCTGGAGGTCCGGACAGGCCTCCAACTGGGCCCGGATGTCCGGCGAGGCGTTGAACAGCAGCCACTGTTCGCCGTCGGGACTGACGGCAATCGAGGACTGGGTGCGGGGTGTCGCCCTGATGCGGCCGCTGCGCACGCCGTAACAATTGCGGCAATTGCAGTTCCACTGGGGAAAACCGCCCCCCGCCGCAGATCCGAGTACCTTGATTTTCATCGTTCGAGATTCCGTCAGCTGCGGGCCTGACCACTGGGTGCAGGCCCGTCCCCGCGCGTCAGCGCTGGTTGAAGTACATGGTGACTTCAAAGCCGAAACGGAAATTCTCGTAAGCTGGCTTGGTCCACATAGCGCTACCTCACTTGCTGTTTATGAAGTTTGTGATGCGCTTGTCGCGCTGTGCCGGCAGGGGCGCCGCGCGACTCACACAGCCTCATCCTAGCTCCGGGGCGATAGGTCGAATACTGTACTTTGGGTGTAAATGCGCGGAGCTTTGGTAGCAACTGGCCGGGCGGGCTCGGGTGGGCGGGGCAAAAAAAAGCGCCGGCAAATGCCGGCGCCAAGGTGGGCCCTGGTGTCAGGACTGCGGGATCAGAAGAAGCCCAGCGGATTGGTGGAGTAGCTCACCAGCAGGTTCTTGGTCTGCTGGTAGTGATCCAGCATCATCTTGTGGGTTTCCCGCCCGATGCCCGATTTCTTGTAGCCGCCGAATGCAGCGTGGGCGGGGTAGGCGTGGTAGCAGTTGGTCCAGACCCGCCCGGCCTGGATTTCACGCCCCATGCGGTAGGCCCTGTTGATGTCGCGGGTCCAGACACCGGCGCCGAGGCCGTAGCTGGTGTCGTTGGCGATCGCCAGTGCCTCGGCTTCATCCTTGAAGGAGGTAATGCCGAGGGTCGGGCCGAAGATTTCCTCCTGGAAAATACGCATCTGGTTATGCCCCACCATGAGTGTGGGTGCCATGTAGTAACCGCCGGCCAGGTTGCCCGACAGGACGTTGCGTTCGCCGCCGAGGAGAAAATCGGCGCCTTCCGACCGGCCGATGTGCATGTAGGAGAGAATCTTGTCCAGCTGCTCCTGCGAGACCTGGGCCCCGACCATGGTTTCAACGTCCAGCGGGTTGCCCTGCTTGATCTGTCTGGCGCGCTCCAGCACCCGGTCGATGAAGTCAGTGTAGATACTCTGCTGCACGAGGACCCGGGACGGGCAGGTACAGACCTCGCCCTGGTTGAAGAAGCCAAGCAGCATGCCCTCGACACACTTGCTGATGAAGTCGTCCTCGTATTCCATTACGTCGGCGAAGTAGATGTTGGGAGATTTTCCACCCAGTTCCACCGTGGAGGGGATCAGGTTATTGGCCGCGCATTTCAGGATCTCATTCCCCACGGCGGTGGAGCCGGTGAATGCCAGCTTGGCGATACGACTGCTCGAGGCCAGCGGCGCGCCTGCCTCGTTACCGAAACCGTTGATGATGTTGACCGTCCCGGGAGGCAGCAGGTCGCCGATCAGTTCCATCAGCAGGAGAATCGTGGCGGGAGTCTGCTCGGCGGGTTTAATCACCACGCAGTTGCCGGCGGCAAGTGCGGGGGCCAGCTTCCAGGCCGCCATCAGCAGGGGGAAGTTCCAGGGAATGATCTGCCCGACTACGCCGTAGGGCTCATGGAAGTGGTAACTCGCGGTGGTCTCGTCGATCTCGGCGGCACTGCCCTCCTGGGCGCGGAGGCAGCCTGCGAAGTAGCGGAAGTGATCGACAATCAACGGGATGTCGGCGTTGAGAGTCTCGCGCACTGCCTTGCCGTTTTCCCAGCACTCGGCAACCGCGAGCATTTCCAGGTTCTGCTCGATGCGATCCGCTACACGCAACAGAACGTTGGAGCGCTCTGCCGCCGAGGTTTTCCCCCAGGACTTGCGTGCAGCGTGGGCTGCATCGAGCGCGCGATCGACGTCGGCGGCGGTCGAGCGGGGAATTTCACAGATCGGCTGGCCCGTCACCGGTGTCAGGTTCTCAAAGTAGTTTGCTTCGACGGGCGGTACCCACTCACCACCGATATAGTTTTCGTAGCGGGATTTGAAGGAAACGACGGCGCCTTCTTCGCCGGGCTGGGAGTAGATCATGTTGCGCCCTCTCGGTTGTCCTTTGAACGGTCTGTTTCGGTCGGGGATTACCAGTAGCCCTGGTTGAATTTCCCGGCGCCTGAAACAATGTTAGGGCAGGGCGCTGCATTGATTAATTGTACTTTGGTGGTTTCCAACCTAGTTCTTCAGTAGTAAACGCTGCCGTTCAGGCAAAAAAAAAGCCGGGCCCAGGTGATGGGCCCGGCACAGGGGGCACACTGGCCCGGGGGGTCAGAAATTCGCGATCAGGCCCAGTGCGATGGTGTCCGTCTCTTCCTCGAGACCGCCGATCTCCAGCGTATTGACGTTGTATTCGATGACGCCGCGAAGCACTGAATTGAAATCGTGGAACCAGGCGACCTGGATGGTTTCGTTGTTCCATTCAGCCTCGGTATCGACATTGCTCTCGCCGTAGGAAAGAACGAGCCGCTCACCGTTGAAGGTGTAGGATGCCTGGGCGACGTAGCCGTCGCTGTCAACCTCTTCACCGTCTTCGGAAATCAGCCCCTGCAGGCCGAGGCCCGCGTCGGCGCCGGGACCGAGCAGCAGTCCCAGCCCCTCGCCGGTGAAGCCTGAGAGGTGCAGTGCCAGGCCGCCGAGCTTCAGTTTGGCGCCGTAGGACACGCCGGAGGAATCCACGTCGTCGACGCCCGCGGCGTCGCTCTCAGAGGACTGTTGCAGGAATCCCAGCCACGCCGTCAAGCTCGTGTGATCGCTGAAACTGGTGTTGTAGGTCAACTCCCCCTCGAAGCGCGGTGCGTCCTCTTCACTGCTGCGCCCGGGGTTTGTGTCCAGTGTCGTATTGCCGGGGTCGACAATGCCCAGCGCCAGTTTGAAGCCCGCGAACTCAGGGCTGCGATAGGTAATCTGGGAGTAGGGGAAGGGGTAGAAGTAGCCCGAGCCGATGTGGCCGAAAGAGACCCCCTGGCCGTCGATCAGGCCGAGTGTATCGTTGACCGCGCCGTAGCCCGTGAGCATTTCATCGAGAAAGATGTTGGAGCGGCTGAACAGGGTGAAGTCCTTGCCGAAGAGCACCTGGCCCCAGTCGCCATCCACCGTGCCGTAGAACTGGCGAACGTCGATACTGCTGGATGTGATGTTGCTGTTGCTGTCGTTGATGCTGACCCAGAACGATGAACGCCCCCCGAGGGTGTAGTCGCCGAGTTGCTTCTTGAAGCCGAAGCCGATCCAGTTCGGCAGGAGCCCCATCTTGACCCGCGACTGGCTGCGCTCCGTATCGCCGATTTCGTTGTCGGAGTTGCTGTGCACATAGAACGTATTGAAGGATGCGTCGACACTCACGCTGGTGTCTTCGGTGCTGTAAAGGTCGATCGCGGCGGACAGCGGCATACTGCCAAGCAACAGCGCTGCGCTCGGGATCAGGTGCGGTTTCAGGTTTCTGGTATTCATGTCTGCCCTCGTCTTGGTGTCTTCAGTGCGGGTACTGCTGCATCTGGTGCCGGTGTGATTGGATTTTTTCCGGGCAGCGACGGGATTGCCGCGCCTCCGGGGCAATATGGATCAGCCTGGTAGCAGCCACCATGCGTCCTTGTGGTCGGACCGGCATTCTTTGGGTTATGAGCCCGGGTGGTCGAAGTGCTCGCTACCTCGGCACTACGCCCAAGGTTGTGCCGCTGCCGTACCGACGGCTGGCCCGTTGGCTGGGCTGCAGGGAAAGGTTTACCAGTTGTAGGAGAGTGTCAGCAGGTAATTGCGCGGGCGGGCCGGACTGAGGAAGCGCGCGCCGTCATCTGACAGTTCCGGCAGGACCTCGTCGGCATCGCCGTAAAGGCCAAAGCGCTCGTACTGGTGATCGAAGATGTTGTTGACTTGCGCCTGGAGGCTGAATCCCGCGCGGAATTCGAAGCTGGCCTGGACGTTGGCGATCGCGAAGCCAGCCAACTGCCTGTCGACGTTGGCCTCGTCGCCACGCAGGTAGACGCCACTGGCAGCGAGCAGCTCGACACCGCCGCGCCAGCGGTCGTCGTGGCGGTATTCCAGGCGCAGGCGGGCCGAGTGGCGCGGCAGGCCCGGGAGTTGCTTGCCGGGCGCTACCCACAGGCGTCCCCCCTCGGCCTGCGGGTGGTTGGGCGTGGCAGCGGAAAAGCCATCGCCGTAGGTGGCGTCGAGGAAGCTGTACCCCGCGGACAGGTTCCAGCGCTGGTAGGCGAGAGTGGCACTGGCGTCGATGCCCCGGTGCACGGTGTTTCCGATGTTGGCAAAGTAGCCCTGGTTGGATGCGCTGCCACCGGTGCTCTGGAAGTGGATATCGTCACTGTTGACGGTCCAGAACGCATCCAGCCGCCACTCTGACAGTACGCCCATCGCGCCGCGCAGGCCCGCTTCCAGGCTCCGCGATACCACGTCGTCAAGCGGCGGGTCGGCGAGAAAGGTATTGGGCAGGGTGCAGGGGGCTTCCGGGTGGGAGCAGGCGAGTTCCACCTGCGTTGGTGCACGGGAGGCCTGGTGGGCGCGGGCGTGGACGGAGAGCGAATCGCGGACCTGGTAGCTGGCGCCGAGACCGCCGTTGAGGCGCGAGTAGTGGTGGGAGGCGTCGAGTTCGGGGCGCGCTCCGCTGTGATCCCGGGAGCTAATGCCGACCCGGTTGTAGCGCAGGGAGGCCTGCAGCTCGAGCCTCGAGTTGAGCGCCAGCAGATTCTGCAGGAACAGCCCGGCGGTTTCCGTTCGCGCACCCAGCGCGGTGTGGCCATCGGGGTCGTAGAGGCCACTGCCGGTGGTCGCCCGGGTTTCCGTCAGGCTGGCGAACTCGGTCGAGGAGTGGAAGTCGGTGTCCCCGCGCAGGTAGTCGCCACCGATAGTCAGGTGCTGGGTAAAGCCGTTCCATTCGCGTTGCAGGTAGATCTGCCCGCTGGCGCCCCAGGATTCCTGCTCCCGTTCGCTGCGGTTGTTGATGGCGTCGAAATGGCTGCCGACGAATTCACCCGTAGTGCTGACGACCTGATCACCGTCCTCGTCACACAACCAGGCGTCGCGGGGCAGGGCACACGCTTGCGCTTCGCTGCCGTCGCCGTTGAAACTGCGTGTGTCGATATGGCGGTGATAAATGTTGGTAGAGACTACGCTGGCCTCGCCCAGCCAGTGGCGATAGGCCAGGGTCACCATCTGCATCTGGTTGCGGGTGATATCGGGGTGGGTGAAGACTGCGCTGCGGTCGCGCTCCAGCAGGCCCTCAGGACTGGCGCCGTTGCCATGCAATTCGCTGTCGCCGAGGTTGAGAAACAGGTCCAGTTCACTGCGATCGGTGCGACGACTGATGGCGCCGTAGGCGAAACGTGCCCTGGTGGGTGAATAGTCGCGCCAGCCGTCCTCGGCAAATGTCTGGCCCATGACGCGGTAGCCCCACACATCGTTGTTCCCGCCGGCTTCGAACTGGCGTTGGCGTTGTCCCGAACTGCCAGTGCTGGCGGCCATGCTCCCGCCGGCCGGGAAAAAGCCATTCTTGCCGGTGAGCACGATCGCGCCGCCAAGGGCATTTTGCCCGTAGACCGCATCGCTGCCACTGACCAGGGAAACGCTGTCAAGGCTGTCCAGCGGCAGGAGATCCCAGTTGACCGTATCGCCAAAGTTCTCGTTGACCCGCACGCCGTTGTAGTACACCACCAGTCCCGGCGAGGAACCGAGCAGGGGAGAGGCGCTGAAACCGCGGTAGCGCACATCGGGCTGCAGGGGGTTGTTCTGTGCGTCGTTGACGGTGATGCCGGCAATGCGGCGCTCGAGGAAGCCGGCGATGGAATAGTCCTGTGCCCGGGCAAGGCTCTCGGCATCGAACTGGATCACGTTGAACTGCGCGCCCTTGCCGGGATTCAGCGGCGTCATGCCCACGACCTCGACGACCTCCAGCAAGCCATCTGCTGCCGCCACGGTACGGGCCGTGGCAGACATCAGGAGGCCGGGTAGCAGGACGGAAAACAGGCAGGTGCTGCGGATTGATTGCGTCATGGCTGGCCGGGTTCCGGAAGTTCACGGCTATAAAGCGCATAGCTTAGCGTGCGCAGCGCGCTCGCCTAGGCTACCTTCGGACAGCTTTTTCAGCAGAAAACAGTACTTTGGGAGGATTCTACGAGCCGGCCGCAGCGGGTAATGGAGCCCGTTCTGCGACCAAAGTAGCAGGGCAAGTAGCCCGACGGCGGATGGCCGGGGCACGCACTGGTGGACAGACTGTGGCCGTCCTGACCAAACAGATGATCGAGGGATAGCCACTTGTCCCCCTTGCCGCGGCTTCAACGATACACCGCCAGCATTCTTGCATGGCTGCTGCTGCCCTGTCTGTTTGTCGCCGGCTCCCGCGCAGCGGACGTTTCCTCGATTCGGGATGCCCAGATCGATACCCTGTTCCCCCGGGCCACCACAGTTGGTGAGCCGGGCCCCGATTTCTCGATCCGGCCGGTATACCAGTTGCAGGAGCTGATCGGCTACGCTTTTGAGACCAATGCGGTTGTCGACCTGCCCGGTTTTTCCGGTGAGCGTGTCAACCTGCTGGTGGGGCTTGATACGCAGGGACGCCTGGCGGGAGTCGAGCTACTGCAGCATCACGAACCGATTTTCCTCCACGGCCTGGGTCCCGGGCCACTGCTGGATTTTCTCGAACAGTATCGGGGGCATCCCCTGAACCGGCGTATCCTGCTTGGCAAACCCGGCGGTGGCGGCGAGGATCCCGGCACGAGCTACTTTGATGGCGTCACCAAGGCGACCGTCTCGGTGATTGTCGTCAACGACACGATCGTCTCCGCCGCACGTGAAGTTGCACGCAAGGTCCTCGCCGAGTTCGCCCAGCGCCCGGCGGCGCAGGTGAGGCGCGAGCTCTTCAGGCAGAGGGATTGGTCGACGCTGATCGATGAGGGCCTGGCAGGGGAGTGGCGCATTTCCCGGGAGGAAATCGAATCGCGCCTGGGCTTTCCCCTCGACGCGTTTGCGGCGGAGGAATTCGACCTGGCCGAGCCGGAGCTGCGGATCTACTTCGGTCTCGCGGATGTGCCCGGGCTTGGCCGCAACCTGCTCGGAGACGAGGGCTTCGAGCGCCTGCTGGGACGCCTCGATGAGGGCGACCACGCCATCTTCGTGATGTCCACTGGACTGGCCTCCTATCTCGAGCCGACTTTCAGGCCCGGTACCAGTCCGCAACGGATAAGCCTGGTGCAGCGGGAACTCCCGGTCGACCTGCGCGACATGAACTTCTTCGACGCCAGGCCGGTCACCACGGCAGCAGGAGTTCCTGCGCTTGCGGACCTGCGCCTGTTCCGGATTCGGCCACAAGCGGGTTTCGACCCGGCGGGGCCCATGCAGCTGACGCTGGACCTGCGGCTCCAGCGCAATCCGCTGCAGGTGGCGCGGGCGCACTTCTCGACCCGCCAGCAACTGCCGGCGGAACTTTTCGACTTCGCCGGCGCCCCGGGCCCGGCCGCAATCCACACGCCGCCCTGGCTGCGGATCTGGCAACAGCGCTGGGCCGAGGTGGCGATCCTGCTGTTCGGGCTGGCCCTGCTCTCGGCGGGCTTCCTCTGGCAGGCCCGCGTGACCCGGCACAGCCGGCTGTTCGGCCGGACACGCGCGGCCTTCCTGCTGTTCACGCTGGTATTCATCGGTTACTACGCGCAGGGCCAGCTTTCGGTCGTCAATATATTTACCGTGCTGCTGGCACTCAGGGACGGGTTCCAGCTCGAGGTCTTCCTGTTGGACCCGGTGATCTTTGTCCTCTGGTGCTACACGCTGGTGACGCTGGTGCTCTGGGGCAGGGGCGTCTATTGCGGCTGGCTGTGTCCTTTTGGCGCGCTGCAGGAGGCAGTGGCGCGCGTCGCCGCGAAATTGCAGATCCGCCAGTGGCGCATCGACGCCCGGGATCACCGCCGCCTGTTGTGGCTGAAATACCTGCTGCTGGGTGGACTGGTGGCGGTGTCGCTGGTCAACCTGCCGGCGGCGGAGCGGCTGGCGGAAGTCGAGCCTTTCAAGACCGCCGTGACCCTGAACTTTGTTCGCGAGCTGCCGTTTGTCCTGTATGCATTGGCTTTGCTGATCCTGGGCCTGTTTGTAAACAAGTTCTATTGCCGCTATGTCTGCCCGCTCGGTGCCGGCCTGGCGGTGCTGGGCAAGCTGCGGCGCTTCGAGTGGCTGGCGCGGCGCAGCGAGTGTGGCGCGCCCTGCCAGCTCTGCCGTCACCGTTGTGGTGTGAACGCCATCGATCGCAGTGGCCGTATTGACTACGATGAGTGCATCCAGTGCCTGGAGTGTGTGGTAATCCTGCATGACGAGGACCAGTGCGCTCCGCGGATGGCCGGCGCCCGGCGTGATTATTTCCGTGGAGCGGCGTCCGCATCCCCGCGTAAAATAGACCTTCGGGACATTACGGTTTGACTATGTCCCTGCACAGTCGTTTTTCACCTCAGCCTGCTTCAGCCCAGAGCCCATCTCCACGCCTCCCCGGAGCTGGTTCGCCTCTGTACCCTGGGCAGCTGGAATTTGAGCGCGCCCGGCCCCGGGTGCTGATAGGCCCCTATGACTACCTGGTACCTGATCTGTTTTCTGGTTGCCCTCGCGGTGCAGATCGCCTTTCTCAACCAGTTCCTGTTCAAGCTGCAGACAACCATCGCCATCACCAGCGGCTCGATGCTGATCTCCCTGTTGCTGATTCTCTCGATCTACTGGCTGGACACGCCACTGGCGGTGCAGCTCAAGCAGCTGGTGGCCGGTCTCGACTTCAACCAGATCCTCCTCGAGGGCATGCTCGGCTTCCTGCTCTTTGCCGGCGCACTGGAAATCGACCTGCACGCCCTGCGCAAGCAGAAATGGGAGATCACCATTCTCGCCACCGTCTCGACGACTATCTCGATGCTGCTGATCGGCTACCTGAGCTACTGGCTGCTCGGCGTGCTGGGCTGGGGTGTGCCACTGGTCTACTGCCTGCTGTTCGGCGCCCTGATCAGCCCCACCGACCCGATCGCGGTGCTGGCGATCATCAAGCAGATGCGCGCGCCGGAGGGTGTGGCCATCCAGGTTGAGGGCGAGTCCCTGTTCAACGATGGCGTCGGCCTGGTCATCTTCACCACGATTTACGCGGTAGCCTTCGAAGGGGTGGAACCGACCTTCGCCGAAGTCTCCACGCTGTTCCTGGTCGATGCCATCGGCGGGATAGCCTTCGGCCTGGCGCTGGCCGTCGTGGGCCACTACCTGATCCTGCACAGCCCGGACCCCAATATCCGCCTCATGCTGACCCTGACCTTCCCCACCGCGGGCTTCGCCCTGGCCAATATCATCGGCATTTCCGGCGCGCTGGCGATGGTGGCCAGCGGCATTTTCCTCGGCAATATCACCCGGGCGCGGTCGGCGGCCATCGAGGGGCGGGGGCCCGATGTGGAGAACGTTCGCAACGTCTGGCACGCGCTGGACAGCGTCCTCAACGCGCTGTTGTTCCTGCTCATCGGCCTGCTGCTGGTAACCATCCCGGTGAGCGCGGCGCAGATAGGCCTGGGCCTGCTGATGGTGCCACTGGTGCTCTTCGCCCGTTTCGTCAGCGTGAGCCTGCCATACACGCTGTTTCGCCGTTTTCGCACATACGACATCAACTCGGTGCGCATCCTGACCTGGGGCGGCCTGCGCGGCGGGCTGGCGCTGGCGATGGCGGCGGCGATACCGAGCGGTCGTTTCGTCGTCAACGACGTGGACCTGCACAACCTCCTGCTGATCATCACCTACGTGATCGTGATGTTCTCCATCCTGGTGCAGGGGACGACGATCTCGCCGATGATCCGCAAGAGCATCAAGTACGCGCGGCGCAAGGCCGGCGGCGCCTGATCAATTCCTGGCGGCCAGGCGATCCTGGTAGCTGCGGATGGCCAGGTAGTCCTGTACCAGTTGCCTTGGCTCGAAGAAGGGCTGGCCACCGGGTCTCGCGCTGGGTTCGAAAATGGCCTGCAACTCGCCGGCAGGATTGAGCAGGAACAGGTGCAGCCCATGGCTGACCTTGTAGTCGCTGGAGTCGGGCCCGCCTGTGGGAATCAGTTCCGCCATTATGCCCAGGCTCTGTTCAAAGGCGAGGTGGGGATTGGCGGGGTCGTCCCCGTGGGTCAGCCCGGTGATGTCGAGCTTGAAGTAGGGCAGGTAGTTCGCGAGTTGCTCGGGGGTATCCCGGCGATGATCGACCGAGTAGAACAGCACCCTGGGCGCCTCCCTGCGCTGCGCCCGGGCCCCGGCACTGAACTGCTGCAGTTCACTCAGTGTGGCCGGGCAGACGTCCGGGCAGGTGGTAAAGCCGTAGGTGACGAGGTGCCAGTCACCGATGAGATCGGCGTTGGAGAAACTATTGCCCTCGTGGTCGGTGAGGCGAAACGCTGCGAGGGGCCTGGCATCGGCGAGCAGGACACCCTGAATCTGCGGTGGCGGGACTGGCCCGAGAGCGAGCAGGCTGACTACAACTACTACGATGATTCCACCGGCGGCCAGGAAGCCGGCCAGCATCCGCCTGCGCGGTGACATGGCTATTTCCCGTTCATTGCCCGAAATATATGCCGCGGGTGAAGTAGGTGTAATCCCCCTCTATGGCCATCAGCGTGATCAGGACCACGATGAATATCGGCGGGGCAAACAGCAGCCCTTTGAGTGCCAGCCTTTCCCATGACACGTGCATGAATATGGCGATGATATAGCCCGCCTTCAAAAACATGAACAGCAGGATAAGGCTCCAGCGCAGGTAGCCCTGCAGGTGAAAGAAATCGACCAGGTAGGACATGGTGCTGAGGACAAACAGCAGCAGCCATATTTTCAGGTAAATGCCGATCGGGTGCTGTGCGGTTTCACTCATGGCTCACCTCACCACAGGTAGAAGAAGGCGAAAATAAAGACCCAGACGAGGTCGACGAAGTGCCAGTACAGGCCGGCGATTTCGACGATGTCGTAGCCCTTGTGCTCGTAATCGCCGCGCGCCACCTTGAAGGCGACGATACTCAGGTAGATGACCCCGGCGGTCACGTGCATGCCGTGGAAGCCGGTAATCATGAAGAAGGCCGCACCGAACTGTGCCGCGCCCATGGGGTTGCCCCAGGGGCGCACGCCCTCCTCGAGAATCAGCTTGCTCCATTCGAAGGCCTGCATGCCGACGAAGGTCGCGCCGAACAGCGCGGTCAGCGCGATGAGTTTTACCGTGGCCGCGCGGTTGCCGCGGTAGGCGTAGTTCACCGCCATGGCCATGGTGCCGGAACTGGAAATCAGCACGAAGGTCATGATCGCGATCAGGATCAGCGGCATGTGCACACCGGCGATTTCCAGCGCAAAAACCTCGCTGGGGTAGGGCCAGGGGTCGGTGGCCGAGATGCGCACGTTCATGTAGCCGGTGAGGAAAATGCTGAATATGAAGGTGTCCGAGAGCAGGAAGATCCACATCATCAACTTGCCCCAGGGCATGTCGAAGGCCTGCTTGTCCGCCGACCAATCGGCGACGACGCCGGCGACCCCGGGTTGGCTGTAGGCCGGACTCTGGCTGTTATCGGGTTCCATGGAGCCTCCTCAAAATCCGCAAAGGGCCGCCAGGGTATTCAGGCTGGCGGCGGGCCGGGTCAGCAGGGCGAAGAGCACCAGCCAGACGCCGAGCAGGAAGTGCCAGTAGGTGCTGCACAGTGTCAGCGCTGGGGCCAGGGTGCTGGTGCCGGCATCCCGCCAGAGGCGGAACACCACGTAGGTGAGCACGACCAGCCCCCCCAGCAGGTGCACCCCGTGGACCGCTGTCAGCAGGTAGAAATAACTGTTGGCCGGGTTGCCGTCGATATAGAAACCCATGGACTGGAGATGCTTCCACAGATCGAGTTGAGCCAGCAGGAAACCCAGGGTGAACAGCACGCCCGCGCTGACCCCGGCAACAGTCAGGTTGAGGCGCCCCGTGCGCGCGGCGTATGTCCCTGCCTGCATGCCGAGACTGGCGCAGGCGAGCAGGGCGCTGTTGAACCACAGGCGCGAGGGGTCGCTGAAGGGTTGCCAGGGCGCACCGGCGAGGGCCTGGAAATCCGGGTACTGGGAGCGCGAGAGGAACGTGATGATGAAGAGGAAGAACAGCACTCCGACGATGGCGAGGATGAAGCGCAGCGCGATCCGCGATGCCGCCTGCAGGTCCGGTTCGGGGAGGGCGGAAATATCCGCGCTGGCGCTGGTGTTCTCCCAGGGGCGTTCGCGCAGGGTGCTGAACAGGCTCATTGCATACTCCTCGCTGTTTACCCTCAATGGCGAGCGGATTGCTCGCCCTCGGTGATCGGATGGTTCTGCGGGATGAAATCCTCCTTCGCCCCGGGAACACTGTAGTCGTAGGCCCAGCGGTACACGGAGGGTAGTTGCGGCCCCCAGTTGCCGTGGTGGGGCGGTACGTCCGGGGTCTGCCACTCAAGCGAAGCGGCGCCCCAGGGGTTGTGGCCCGCCGGCTTGCCGTGGCGCAGGCTCCAGAACACGTTGTAGAGGAACAACAGCTGGCTGACCCCGACGATCAGGGCGGCGATGGTGATGCTGGCGTTGAGCGACTGGGCGGACTCCGGGATGAAATCGGTACCGCCCATGGCGAAGTAGCGCCGCGGCACGCCGAGGAAGCCGAGGTAATGCATCGGCAGGTAGATGGCGTAGGTACCGAGGAAAGTGAACCAGAAGTGCAGTTTGCCGAGGGTCTCGTTGAACATCCGGCCGGTCATCAGGGGGAACCAGTGATAGATGGCGGCGAACAGCACCATGATCGGCGATACGCCCATCACCATGTGGAAGTGGGCGACCACGAAGTAGGTATCCGAGAGCGGCAGGTCGATGGTCACGTTGCCGAGGAACAGCCCGGTCAGCCCGCCGTGGGTAAAGGTGAAGATGAAGCCGATGGCGAAGAGCATCGGCACGCGCAGGTGGATGTTGCCGCGCCACAGGGTCAGCACCCAGTTGTAGACCTTGATCGCCGTCGGCACGGCGATGATCAGCGTGGTGGTGGCGAAGAAGAAGCCGAAGGCCGGGTCCATGCCGCTGACGTACATGTGGTGCGCCCAGACGATGAAGCTCAGGCCGCCGATGATCACGATGGCCCAGACCATCATCCGGTAGCCGAAGATATTGCGCCGCGCGTGTACCGAGAGCACGTCCGAGACCATGCCGAAGGCGGGCAGGGCGACGATGTAGACCTCCGGGTGGCCGAAGAACCAGAACAGGTGCTGGAACAGCACCGGGCTGCCGCCGGTGTACTGGGTGGTCTCGCCGAGGGAGACCAGCGCCGGCATGAAAAAGCTGGTGCCGACGGTCTTGTCCAGCAGCATCATGATGGCGCTGACCAGCAGGGCTGGAAAGGCGAGAATGCCGAGGATGGTGGCGACGAAAATACCCCACACTGCCAGTGGCAGGCGCATCAGGGTCATCCCGCGGGTGCGCGCCTGCAGCACGGTGGTGACGTAGTTGAGGCCGCCCATGGTGAAGGCGACGATGAACACCGCCAGGGATACCAGCATCAGGATGATGCCCCAGTCATAGCCCGGCGTGCCCTCGAGAATCGCCTGCGGCGGGTAGAGCGTCCAGCCGGCGCCGGTGGGCCCGCCGGGGACGAAGAAGCTCGCCAGCAGGATGATCACCGAGAGCAGGTAGACCCAGTAGCTGAGCATGTTCATGAAGGGGAAGACCATGTCCCGTGCGCCGCACATCAGCGGGATCAGGTAGTTGCCGAAACCGCCGAGCAAAAGCGCGGTGAGCAGGTAGATGACCATGATCATGCCGTGCATCGTCACAAACTGCAGGTAGGCGCTCGGGTCGATGAAGTCGAAGGTATCGGGAAAGCCGAGTTGCAGGCGCATCAGGCCGGAAAGTACCAGCGCGACCAGGCCGACGAAGATCGCGGTTCCGCCGTACTGGATGGCGATCACCTTGTGGTCCTGGCTCCAGATATATTTCGTCACGAAGGATTTGGGGTCGTGCAATTCCACTTCCTGGTCGGCGAGTGCGACGTGTTGCATACCTTCGTTCCTCGTTCAGGTGCCGGTGCGCTGCCCGGTCATCGCTAAAGTGTGTTGAGATAGGCGAGCAGGTTGTTCACCGACTGCTCGTCCTGCAGAGAGCGGGCCATCAGTACCATCTGGTGACCGTAGGTGTCCTGCTTGTGCTCGCCGCGCAGGCCGCCGCGGAAATTCTCCAGCTGGCGCTTCAGGTACCAGTCCGACTGTCCCGCCAGCGCCGGTGCCTGCAGGGCATAGTTGCCCTCGGCGCGGGCGCCGTGACAGGCGGAACAGGTGGTGTAGCGGGCGGCACCCTTGGCCGGGTCGCCGTCGATGGTGGCGACGGCCTCCGGCGCTTCCAGCGATGCGATGTAGGCGGCGACATTGTTCAGTGTCGTCCGGTCGGCGAGCAGTTGTGCCATGGGGGCCATCTGCTGGCCGTAGGTGTCTCCCTCGGCGCTGCCGCGAATACCGCTGCGGAAATGTTCGATCTGCCGGGTGATATACCACTCCGGCAGCCCGGCCAGCCGCGGGCCGTTCATCATCTGGTTACCCTCACCCTGGGCTCCGTGACAGGCGGCGCAGGTGGCGTAGCTGTTGCTGCCGGCGACGGCGTCGCCCGGGGGCCGGGCCTGCAATTCACCCCAGGTGGGCTGGGCCGCCAGCCAGCTGTCGAAATCGGCGCGCTCGTCGACCACGACGTAGCCGCGCATGGCGTAGTGGGCGACGCCGCACAGTTCCATGCACAACACGTCGTACTTGCCGGTCTTGGTCGGAGTGAACCAGGCGTGGGTGACCATGCCCGGCAGGAGGTCCATCTTCACCCGGAACTGGGGCACGGCGAAGTCGTGCAGCACGTCGCGCGAGCGCAGCAGGAGCTTGATCGGCTGGTCTTTCGGCAGGTGCAGTTCGTTGCTGCTGATCAGCCGGTCATCGTTGCCGGCCTCGTCCCGCGGGTTCATGCCGAAGGGGTTGTCCGGCCCGACGAAAGAGGCGTCCACCTCGCCGAGTTGGCCGTCTTCACCGGGGAAGCGGTAGTGCCACTGCCACTGCATGCCGAGTACTTCGACCTCGTCGGCTTCCTCCGGTACCGAGACGAAATCGGCCCAGACGATGAGGCCGGGCGCCAGCATCGCGGCAACACCGACAGCGGTGACAATCGTCAGCCAGCTCTCGAGTTTCTTGTTTTCCGGTTCGTAGTGGGCGCGGCGCTCCGGATTGTGCCGATAGCGGTAGACGGCATAGGCCATGAACAGGTTGACCGCCACGAACACAACGGCGGTGATATACAAGGTGATGTCGATGGTGGTGTCGATGGTGCTCCAGTTGGAGGCCAGTGGCGTAATCCACCACGGGCTCAACCAGTGGAACACCAGGGAACCCAGAACCAGTACCACTAGTGCGATAACCAGCTTCATATGCCGCTATCCCTGTATATTATTGTTGGACTAAGGCTGCTTCCCGCGTACCGCTCCCCCTGTGACAACTAGCGCACAGTAGCCCTCCGCCGCGAACGGCGTCAGGGCGCTGTCTGCATGAATCTCGCGTAGAGATTCTGTGCACTGATCACCCAGCGCGGCGTCGATTTGCCTTCGCCGGCGGCCTGCAGTTTGGGGTGGTTTTGCACGACCTGCTTCAGGGTGGACTCCTGGTCCCTGTCGACATCCACGAAGAGGATATGCCGGCCGGCCTTGAGGTCTTTCTGGAAGCGCTTGAAGTCGACGTGCGGTTCCTGGATCCCGATCAGGCCGCCTTCCCAGGTACAGAAGCCGAGGACCACGATGGCGAGGAAGATTGCCGGCACCCAGGTATAGGTTTCCGTCAAACCCGACATCCAGAACAGGCCCAGGACCAGAGCGGCGCCGATGACGCCGACTACCGCACCCCACTCGGTGCCGTGGACGACGTCCTTTTTCAGTACGGCTTCCACCTCGTGGAGCTTGTGGTTCTCCACATCGGTGTCGTTTTCGCTGAGTACGTGAATCTGGGGCGTGGTAATCCCCGCCGCTTCCAGCTGTTGTTCAATCGCTTCGAGATCGTTGAGATCTTCACTTATATAGTAGTGCCGTTTCATGCAGCTCCCTCCCTGTCGCCCATTGCGGACACTGGAGTCTGGGAACCCTCCACCGGGTGGAAACCCCCAGGCTTCAGAGAAACAACCAACACTTGCCGGAGTGCACGGGCAAAAAAATCCGGCATGTCGGAATTATAGACCCGCTGCCGGTGAAAATTAAAACGTTCTAAATTTGTTGCCTGTAGGAAGCGTCGTTTATATACGCTGGATAGAAAGAAGCGTGATATTAGTCGTGTTCTATAGAATTGAAGCTGCTAAAAACACCGTGAAATACCCAGGTAACATTCGTGCAGTGGGTAGAAAGGAAGCGGGCTAAAAGGTTTTAAGATTGTTTTGAATTTAAAACCCGGCGCATTATTCGGATTCAAACAGAACTGTCGTCCTGTTGGCGAGTGCAGGTACCGCTTAGGCCTGGGTGGCTGCTTCCTCGCGCAGTTTTTGCCGCACACCCATCAGCGCCTTGCCGAAGTAGTTGTTGCCGCGGCGGTCGCGCCCGCAGCCCCAGTAGTAGTCGTACTGGCTGCTCTCCAGCAGGACCAGGTCGCCGGTGGCGAGCAGTTTCTGCGCAATCTCGGGGTAGGTCTTGCACTTGGTCCACAGGGCTCGCGTCATGTAGACCCGCTTGACCTGTTTCCAGTCCTTGCGAATGCTGCGCAAGCGGCTGCGCCCCATGCGGCGGGCCTTTTTCGGGTGTGGCGCGAGGCGGATTTTTTCCCGCTCCGCCTCGGATTCGAATTTCATCGCCTGGTAGTAGTGTTCTACCGAGGGCCACTCGCGACCCTCGAGTTCGAAGCTGTGCCTGGAGAAGCTGCCGAAGACCTCGTTCACATCGCTGCGCGAGAAGTAGTGGTTGAGGACGTCGAGATCGGGGAAGAGCCCATTGCTCACTGCGGAAATTCCTGCCATTAAAAAACCCGCCCATGATACCAGTGGTGCCAGGGCGGGTCACAAAATAAGCCGCGTTTATCAGTCGGCGGCTTCCAGGTGCCGGTTGATACGCAGTGCCACCAGGGTGGAGATTGCGCCGGAGAGGAGGTACAGGCTGACCGCAGTAAGGCCGAACTTCACCGAGAGGCCAAGGGCGATCAGCGGGGCGAATGCGGCGCCCAGCAACCAGGCGAAGTCGGAGGTCAGCGCCGCGCCGGTGTAGCGGTAACGGCGCTCGAAGTTGGCGGTCACGGTGCCCGAGGCCTGGCCGTAGGACAGGCCGAGCAGGGCGAAGCCGAACAGGATAAAGGTGTTCTGCAGGACCGGGCCGCCGCTCATCAGGTAGGAGGAGAAGAGGGCGAAAACGCCGATCAGGATGGCCATCATGCCTACCAGCCTGCGCTTGCCGATGCGGTCCGCTACCAGGCCGGACACCACGGTTGCGACGATGCCGATCACCGCGCCGAGCATCTGTATCGAGAGCACCTCGTTGACTGCCTGCGAGTGGTTCAGCTCGATCCAGGACAGCGGGAAGATGGTCACGATGTGGAAGAGGGCGTAGCTGGCCAGGGCGGCAAAGGCGCCGAGGAAAATGTTCGGGCCCTGCTCGTCAAGCATCTCGCGGGTGCTGATCGGGGTCAGCTCGCTTTCCTCCAGGGCCAGGGTGTACTCCTCGGTCAGCACCAGGCGCAGGCGGGCAAACAGCGCGACCACGTTGATGGCGAAGGCGACGAAGAAGGGGTAGCGCCAGGCCCAGGACTGGAAGTCCTCTTCACTGACATTGAGGATCAGGTAGAAAAACAGCGCGTTGGCGAGCAGGAAGCCCAGCGGCGCACCGAGCTGGCCGAACATCGTGTACCAGTTCTGCTTCGCCGGCGGGGCGTTCAGCGCCAGCAGTGAAGGCAGGCCGTCCCAGGAACCGCCGAGGGCGAAGCCCTGCAGCAGGCGGAAGAACAGCAGGAAGGCGATGGACGCCGTGCCCAGGGTCTCGTAGCTCGGCAGGAAGGCAATACCCGCTGTGGCGGTGCCGAGCAGGAAGAGGGAGGCGGTCAGCTTGACGCTGCGCCCCCAGCGGCGCTGGATCGACATGAACAGCGCGGTGCCGAAGGGCCGGGCGACGAAGGCCAGGGCGAAAATCGCAAAGGAATAGAGGATGCCGTCGAGCTGGTCAGCGAAAGGGAAGAACACGCTGGGGAAAGCCAGTACACAGGCGATGCCGAAAACGAAGAAGTCGAAGTGTTCCGAGGCCCGCCCGATGACGACGCCGATGGCGATTTCACCCGGGGCGAGGGGAGAGTGACCGGCCGGGGTGTCCATTTCACCGCTGCGGGGTGCGGTATAGGGGGCGGTACTCGCGCTGGAATTGCTGCTCATGGAGGGGCGCTCTTTTGCAATTTATGACTACACTGGAAAGCGTACTCCGGTTGACCGGGGCGCACCATAGGACAAATTGTCCAATTCTCGGCTCCCGATTATTCACGTACAGTCTAGACCCTCCTATTACTTTCCGGAAACTGCGAGTGGTGATGCCAGCTACCCGAAACCCGCGCAAACTTCTTCTCGCCGCCCCCGTGGCCGCCCTGCTAGCGGGCTGCGACACGGTGGTGATGTCGCCCTCCGGCGACATCGCGGCGCAGCAGGCGGACCTCATTGTATGGTCCACCATCCTCATGCTGATCATCATCGTCCCGGTGATCCTGCTGACCCTGCTGTTCGCCTGGCGCTATCGTGAATCCAACCGTTCGGCGACCTACCTGCCGGACTGGGACCACTCCACCAAGCTGGAACTGGTGATCTGGGCCGCGCCACTGGCGATTATCATCGCCCTGGGCGCCCTGACCTGGGTCAGCACCCACAAGCTCGACCCCTACCGCCCGCTCGACCGCGTCGACGCCGGCAAGCCGGTGCCCGAGGGTGTCGAGGACCTGGTGGTGGAAGTGGTGGCCATGGACTGGAAGTGGCTGTTCTTCTACCCGGAGTACGGCATTGCCACGGTCAACGAACTGGCGGCGCCGCTGGACCGGCCGATCAAGTTCAAGATCACCGCGACCACGATGATGAACTCCTTCTACATTCCCGCGCTGGCCGGGCAGATCTACGCCATGGGCGGCATGGAGACCCAGCTGCACGCGGTAATCAACGAAGTCGGCAGCTACGAGGGCTTCTCCGCCAACTACTCCGGCGCCGGCTTCAACAAGATGCGCTTCGAGTTCCTCGGCATGGACGACGCCGATTTCGACCAGTGGGTGAGCGAGATCAAATCCGCAGGCGAGGCTCTCAGCCGCCCGCGTTACCGGCAGCTGGCAGCGCCGAGTATCGACGACCCGGTGCAACACTTCGGCTCGGTGGCCCCGGGCCTCTACGACGCCATCCTCAACCGTTGCGTCGAGCCCGGCCAGGTGTGCATGAAGGACATGATGAAGAGCCACGGCGGTCACGGCGGCCACGCCGCGGCGAACGAACACGCCAGCAACACAGAACATGCCCGCGAGGCAGATACCGACAGCCACGCGCAGCCCGCAGAGCATGCGCACCACGGTGAGCAGTGAGATTTCCCGATGACTGAACAGCTCGACATTACCAAACTGATTTTCGGTCGACTGACCTGGGAATCCATTCCTTACCACGACCCGATCATCATCGGCACCTTCGCCATCGTCGCTATCGGCGGTATCGCGCTGCTGGCGGCGCTGACCAGGTACAAGGTCTGGGGCTACCTGTGGAAGGAGTGGTTCACCTCCATCGACCACAAGCGCATCGGCGTGATGTACATGATCCTCGGCATCGTCATGCTGCTGCGCGGCTTTGCCGACGCCATCATGATGCGGATTCACCAGGCCATGGCCTTCGGCGACAACATGGGTTACCTGCCGCCGGATCACTACGACCAGATCTTCACCGCCCACGGCGTGATCATGATCTTTTTCGTCGCCATGCCCTTCGTGGTCGGCCTGATGAACTACATCGTGCCGCTGCAGATCGGCGCCCGCGACGTCGCCTTCCCCTTCCTCAACAACTTCAGCTTCTGGATGACCGCCTCCGGCGCGGTGCTGATCATGGTTTCGCTGTTCGTCGGCGAGTTCGCCAAGTCCGGCTGGCTGGCCTATCCACCGCTAACGGGGATACTGCAGAGTCCCGGGGTAGGGGTGGACTACTACATCTGGGCACTGCAGATCGCCGGGGTCGGGACCCTGCTATCGGGCGTGAACTTTACCGTGACCATCATCAAGATGCGTGCCCCCGGCATGACCATGATGAAAATGCCGGTGTTCACCTGGACCGCCCTGTGCACCAACATCCTCATCGTTGCCGCCTTCCCGGTGCTGACCGCGGTGCTCGCGCTGCTGTCCCTGGACCGCTACCTGGACATGCACTTCTTCACCAATGATGCCGGCGGCAACGCCATGATGTACATCAACCTGATCTGGATCTGGGGCCACCCGGAAGTGTACATCCTGATCCTGCCGATCTTCGGCGTGTTCTCCGAGATTGTCTCGACCTACAGCGGCAAGCGCCTGTTCGGTTACTCCTCGATGGTCTACGCCACCGTGGTGATCACCGTGCTGTCCTACCTGGTATGGCTGCACCACTTCTTCACCATGGGCTCGGGGGCGACGGTGAACTCCTTCTTCGGTATCACCACGATGATCATCTCGATACCGACGGGGGCGAAGATATTCAACTGGTTGTTCACCATGTACCGCGGCCGCATCAAGTTCGACGTGCCGATGCTGTGGACCGTCGGCTTCATGGTGACCTTCGTCATCGGCGGCATGACCGGCGTCCTGCTCGCAGTCCCCCCGGCGGACTTCGTGCTGCACAACAGCCTGTTCCTCATCGCCCACTTCCACAACGTGATCATCGGCGGCGTGGTGTTCGGCGTGTTCGCGGCGATTGCCTACTGGTACCCGAAAGTCACCGGTTACAAGCTCGATCCCTTCTGGGGCAAGGCGTCCTTCTGGTGCTGGCTGATCGGCTTCTACCTCGCCTTCATGCCGCTGTACCTGCTCGGCCTGATGGGCGTGACCCGCCGCGTCAGCCACTTCGAGGACCCGTCCCTGCAGATCTGGTTCCAGATCGCGCTGGTGGGCGCCATCCTGATCGGCGCGGGCATCATCTGCTTCCTGATCCAGCTCTACGTCAGCTACAAGAAGCGCGACTCCCTGCGCGACGAGACCGGCGACCCCTGGAACGGCCGCACCCTGGAGTGGTCCACCACCTCGCCGCCGCCGCAGTACAACTTCGCCTTCACCCCGCGCGTGCATGACAACGACGCCTGGTGGCAGATGAAGCAACACGGCTACCAGCATCCGAAGGAGGGCTTCGTACCCATCCACATGCCGAAGAACACCGCGGCGGGCATGGTCATCTCTGCCTTCGCCACCGTCATCGGCTTCGCCCTGATCTGGCACATGTGGCTGATCGCCGGGCTGTCCTTCGCCGGCATGCTGGCTTCGATCATCATCCACACCTTCAACTACAAGCGGGACTACTACATCCCCGTCGAGGATGTGGAAAAAGTGGAATCACAGCGCGCGGAGGTACTGGCGTAATGGGCGGCGCAACGGCAACTGCAAACGGCAAGCTGGACTTCATCGTCCCCGGCGAATACCACGTGCCCAACGGTACGCTGCTGGGCTTCTGGATCTACCTGATGAGCGACTGCCTCGTGTTCGCGGCACTGTTCGCCACCTACGGGGTCCTCAGCCTGAACTTCGCCGGCGGCCCCTCGGGCGCCGACCTGTTCGACCTCAACCTGGTGGCGCTGAACACGGCCTTCCTGCTGTTCTCTTCCATCACCTACGGCTTCGCGGTGCTGCAGATGCAGGCCAACAGGCTGCGCGGCACGCAGGTGTGGCTGATCATCACCGGGATTTTCGGCGCCGCCTTCCTCGGCGTGGAAATCTACGAGTTCTACCACATGATCCACGCCGGCGCCGGCCCCCAGCGCAGCGGCTTCCTGTCGGCCTTCTTCGCCCTGGTCGGCACCCACGGCCTGCACGTGACCTTCGGCACCATCTGGCTGATCACGCTGCTGTTCCAGCTCAACCGGCACGGTTTGACCGGCGCCAACCGTCGCCGCGTCTACTGCCTGTCGATGTTCTGGCACTTCCTCGACGTCGTCTGGATCGGCGTATTCACCTATGTTTACCTGATGGGGTCTTTGGTATGAGCGATCATCACGACGAAACTCACGTAGAAGGCGCGCCGCACAGCAGTTTCAGCGGCTACATGATCGGCTTCCTCGCCTCGATCTTCCTCACCGCGATTCCCTTCTGGCTGGTGATGGGCGACGTGCTGGATTCCCGCAACGCCACCATCATCACCATCCTAATGTTCGCGGTGGTGCAGATCCTTGTGCACATGGTGTATTTCCTGCACATGAACTTCCAGTCCGAGGGTGGCTGGACCATGCTCTCGCTGCTGTTCACCGTGGTGCTGTTGTTCATCACCCTGTTCGGCTCCCTCTGGGTGATGTACCACATGAACGTCAACATGATGCCCTCGATGATGGGCGACATGTCCTGACGGCATGGGCGACGCAATCAGTAAAAGTACAAAGGGGTCGCGGCGCGGCCCCTTTTTACATGTGTTGCTGGCTATTGTCGGCGTGGCGGCTGTTGCCGGCTTTGTCGCTCTCGGCAACTGGCAGGTGGAGCGCCGGGCCTGGAAGCTGGAACTCATCGAGGCGGTGGAGACCCGCGCCCATGGCAATCCCATCGCGGCACCCGGCCGCGCGGCCTGGGCTGGTGTAAGCCGCGAGAACGACGCGTACCGGCGGGTTTTCCTCGCGGGCGAATTCATTGCAGACAGCGATGTGCGCGCCGCCACGGCTTCGGAGCTCGGCACCGGCTACTGGATACTGACACCCCTGCGTACGAACGGTGGTGATGTGGTCTATGTGAACCGGGGCTTTGTCGAGCAGCGCGTGACAGTGCCGCCGGCACCGCGCGGCCCGGTCACGGTCACCGGCCTGCTGCGCCTCAACGAGCCGGGTGGTGGCGTGCTGCGGGAGAATGAGCCCGCCGCGGGGCGCTGGTATTCCCGTGACGTTATCGCGATGGGCCGGCAGGCGGGTCTCGAGCCCGTCGCCCCGTTCTTTATCGACGCGGAAGCGGGCGAGCCGGGTAGTCCGAGTGGTCAGGGGCCGGTGGGCGGGCTCACTGTCATCGCTTTCAACAACAATCATCTCGTCTATGCGATTACCTGGTATGGACTCGCACTGCTGGTGCTGGTCTGCGCGGTAATAGTCTGGCGTGAGGCGCGACGCTAGAATTCTCCCGGCCGTGGAAACTCCACTGGCGGCCTCATGCAGTACTCGCGAGCACGACAGCCGACCCTACCACCACAACAGCAATGCCATACCCACTCCAGCTGCGTATACTGTGCGCCGATGGAGACCCCGCAATGACAACCGCCGCCGCCCCCCTCGAATCGGCCCAGCCCCTGCGCCCGCTGAATATCGAGCGCGACGCCACCGTCGGCAAGAACATGCGACTGCTGGTGCAGCTGCGCTGGATGGCGGTGCTCGGCCAGCTCGGCACTATCCTTGTCGCCCAGTACGGTTTCGGCGCCCACCTGCCGCTGCGCGAGATGTTTCTCGGTCTCGGCGTGCTGGTGGCCTTCAACGTGGTCGCCGACCTCAGCCTGCGCCTGCGCCGCCGCAAGCTGCGCATAGAGTTGTTCATCGGCCTGCTGGTGGACATGGGCACGCTGACCTACCAGCTCTACCTCAGCGGCGGTGCGACCAACCCCTTTGTTTTCCTCTACGTGCTGCAGGTGGGGCTGGCGGCGGTCCTGCTGGCGCCGGCCTATGCCTGGACCCTGCTCGGTGTCGCCACGGCGAGCTTCCTCTGGCTCGCGCTGGCGGCACAGCCGATCGACCTGCCGCAGGACTACCATCTCGGCCTTGGCAGCGTGTACGTGCAGGGCATGCTGATCTGCCTGGTGCTCAATGCGGTCCTCTTGCTGATCTTCCTCAACCGCATCACCCGCACGCGGCGCGAGCACGACGCCCGCCTTGCGGAGATGCGCCAGCGCGAGGCAGAGGAGGAGCATATCCTGCGTATGGGGCTGCTGGCGTCCGGCGCCGCCCACGAGCTGGGCACGCCGCTGGCGACCATCGCGGTCATCCTCGGCGACTGGCGCTACATGCCCGCGTTCACCTCCGATCCGGACCTCTACCAGGAAATCCAGGAAATGCAGGCCCAGGTGCAGCGCTGCAAGCGCATTGTCAGCGGCATCCTGCTGTCGGCGGGGGAGACCCGCGGCGAATCCTCCGGGGAGACCACGGTCTGCGAGTTTCTCGACGAGCTGGTGAACGAGTGGCGCAATACCCGGCTGAGCGACTGCCTGGAATACCGCAACGAATTCGGTGAGGATATGGATATCGCCTCGGACTCGGTGCTCAAGCAGACTATCGCCAACCTGCTGGACAACGCACTCGACGCCTCTCCGGGCTGGATTTCCCTGCTCGCAGAGCGTGAGCACGACCAACTGGTCATCACCGTCGCCGACCGCGGCAGGGGCTTCGACAAGGCGGTGTTCGAGCATCTCGGGCGACCCTACCAGTCGACCAAGGGGCGCGCCGGCAGTGGCCTCGGGCTGTTCCTGGTGTTCAACGTCGCGCGCACCCTCGGCGGCAATGTCAGTGCGCGCAACCGGCCCGAGGGCGGTGCCGAGGTGCGCCTGGAACTGCCGCTGGAAGCACTGGTCTTGAAGGAGGACTGACAGTGGCGACGAACGAGGCAGAGCGCACCCTGTTGCTGATCGAGGATGACGCGGCTTTTGCCCGCACCCTCGGGCGTTCCTTCGAGCGCCGCGGCTACGAAGTCCTGCACGCCAGTGGCCTGGAGTCGGCGCTGCCCTTTCTCGATTCTCACAACCCCGGGTACGCGGTGGTGGACTTGAAACTGGAGGGCGATGCATCTGGCCTGGCTTGCGTCAAGGCCCTGCACAAACACGACCCGGACATGCTCATCGTCGTGCTCACCGGCTACGCCAGCATCGCCACCGCGGTCGAGGCGGTGAAGCTCGGCGCCTGTCACTACCTCGCCAAGCCCTCGAACACCGACGATATCGAGGCGGCCTTCAACAGCGCCGAGGGCAACACCGAGGTGGCGATCACCGGCCGTGCGACCTCCATCAAGACCCTCGAGTGGGAGCGTATCCACCAGACCCTGGCGGAGACCGACTTCAATATCTCCGAGACCGCCCGCCGGCTCGGTATGCACCGGCGGACGCTGGCCCGCAAGCTGGCCAAGCAGCAGGTCAAGTGAGCTGCCCGGCCGCAGGCCTCAGCGGCGCTCGACTTTTACGTTGCCGAGCATCATCTCGCCGGTGGGCGTGTGCATCATGGCGTGGGGGAAGGCCAGGGGCAGGGCGCTGACTTCGTCCAGCCGCTGCAGGTGCTCCGCGCTGAACTCGACACCGAGTGCCCCGAGGTTGCTTTCCAGCTGACCGAAGGTCCGAGCGCCGATGATCGGTGAGGTGACGGCGCTGTGCTGCAGGGTCCAGGCGAGTGCCACCTCGGCGGCGCTGTGCCCGAGCTCCGCCGCCACTTCGGCCAGGATGTCGGCAATATCCAGTGCTTTTTCCGTCAACCGGCCCGTGGCCAGGTTGATGTTCTTGCGGCTGCCGAGGTCTTCGGGCTCCGCGCTGAGATCGGCGCGGCTGTACTTGCCGGTCAGCACACCGCCGGCCAGCGGCGACCAGGGCAGAACCCCGATGCCGAGCTTTTCCGCCATCGGCAGGAAATCTGCCTCGACCACCCGCTCGGTCAGGTTGTAGGGGACCTGCAGGGCGACAAACGGCGACCAGCCGCGCAGGTCGGCGATCGCCTGCATGCGGGAGATCTCCCAGACCGGCGTGTCGGAGATGCCGGCGTAGAGAATCTTGCCCGCCCTGACCAGGTCGTCGAAAGCGCGCAGCACCTCTTCGGCCGGCGTGCGATCGTCCCACATATGCAGGTAGAGAAGGTCGATGTAGTCGGTGTTGAGGCGCTTCAGGCTGGCCTCCACGGCCTGCACCATGTTCTTGCGCTGGTTGCCGCTGGCGTTGGGGTCGCCGGGCGCCATGGTCAGGCTGTACTTGGTGGCGATGACCCACTTCAGGCGGTGCTCGGCGGTCAGCTTGCCGAGCATGTTCTCCGATTCGCCCCTGGCGTAGAAGTTGGCGGTGTCGAGGAAATTGCCACCGAGTTCCCGGTAGTGGTTGAGCATTCGTCCCGCTTCCTCGATGTCGGTCCCCCAGCCGTCCATGCCGAAGGTCATGGTGCCAAGGGATAGCGGTGAAACCCTGAGGCCGGAGCGGCCGAGCAGGCGGTAGTCGTCGAGTTGCAGGCTCATGCGGATTGGTCTCCTGTGTTGTTATAGCACTGGCGGTAAAACCGGTTGGGGCCTCCCGAGCATAGCAAACGGCCCCGCTTGCGGCAGCTCAGTTTGATGACGCAGAATGACCGTCTCTTGACCCAGGTCGCCATCGGTCAGGAAGCCATCCGCAGTCCAAACGGAGATCAATAATATGGGCGCGAACAAGATCGACAGTGTGCACACCCTGGTGCAGGTCATGAAGAAACTGGTGGACCAGGGCGTCGCCACGCAGGATGTCAGCGAGAGCGACTGGAACCTACTGGCACCGGTTGTCGATACCGCTGCCTTCGAGCGTATTGGCCCCTTCCACGATATCGTCGACTGGCGCGGCTACGTACAGCTACTCACCGATTGGGTCAACCAGTCCGAGGGCTGGGACCCGGTGGTCAAGCTGATTACGGAATCGCCGGATGCTGTTTTCATGCAGTGCGAGGAGATGATCACCAATGGCGAACTGGTGTTTCCGTTCTACTCCCTGTCGATGTATGAGTTCACCAGCGCCGGCAAGATAAGGCGTATCAGTGTGTACATGCAAAAGGAGGGCGAGCCCGAATACTAGCCCGTCTGGCTCGCTTCAGGGCAGGTAGCGGTCCCACTCGTAGGGCACCACGCAGTGAAACGGCGCCGCCAGCAGGGGCGTCAGTCGATGCGTTCGCCAGCGTTCCTCGAGCTGCGGACGAATGGCCCGGGCCACCGCCACCGGGTCCTCGTCGAGAAAGCACAGGGTCAGTTGCTGTCCCCCCTCGATGCTGGAAATCTCGGTCGCCGTGGACGCCGCTGTCATGGCGCCGGCGACTCCCGGCAGGTCCCGGGGCAGGGGAGCGCTGTTCTCCCCCGTCTCCATCAACAGGTAGACACCTCGCACCGGGAACCACGGCAGCACATCGACGCCAGTCCTTATGCGTGGCTCCGCCGCCGCCTCGCCGAGGGTAAATACACCGCGGGCGACTGGCGGCATGATAAACGGTGAGCGCCCGGCCTGGTTGAGCGCAACGGCCAGGTCGTAAAATCCCCGCAGGCCTTCCTGGCCGGCAAAGAAATAGGTCATCACGTGGTCGACGTCGTTGTACAGCGCGTCGCCGGCGGCGCGGGCTTCGCGGCAGGCGGGCGTGGAGACCAGGCGAATCGAGGTGCGCAGGTGGGCCAGACGGTGCTGCTCCGGACGATGGTCGAGGCTGTGCCAGCGCAGGTAGTCGGCGTCGTGGCCCTGCTCGTGGCGCCGCGACAGGGAGACGTAGAGGGTGGTGATGTCGCTGCGACCGGTGGCGAGGATGTCCGGGCTGTCGTCCGACGGCGAGCCCACCGCTTCCCGGTAGGCATTGTTGCTCATGTCGTGGTTATCCATCATTGGCCTCGCAACTCCAGCTCCGGGTGCAGGGCTTCGACCATGCGCCGCATCCCCTCGCGCCAGGGGACCCGCGTGCGGCCGAGGGTGGCGTGCATCAGGGTGGTGTCCGGCCACAGCGGGGTATGGGTATCTGCTGTGTACTCGAAGATCGGTTCAATGCCGACCAGTTCGCCAAGGTAGGCGCAGTAGTCCTCGAGACTGACCGTTTCGCTGCCGGACCAGTTGACCACCAGCGGCGGTACGCTCGCCTGTTGCATGGCGCGGATGCCGAGTTCCACGTAGTCATCCTCGTAGATCGGGTTGTAGTTGTTCGGGGCGTCCGGGTAGAGCCTGATCGGCTGGCGACTGAGAATCGCCTCGAGGCGCATTGCCGGCGCGCCGCCGAGCGGGCCGTAGGTCGAACAGATGCGAATAATGGTGAGCGGGATGCCGTACTGCTCGGCCACCCAGCCACAAACCGCCTCGCCGGCGACCTTGGAAAAACTGTAGTTGCCGCGATCCGGCACGCCGGGGGGATCGTCCTCGCGCAACGGGCGCTGGCCCTGGTAGGCGTAGGTCGAGCCGGTGGAGCAGTAGACGAAGCCCTTTGCGTCGCGGCAGTGGTAGAGCAGTTTGCCGGAGTTGTGGGCATTGGTGCGCACGCAGTCGCGCCATTCCCCAAGGCCGGGATCAACCGCGGCGTGAAATACATAGGTGAAATCCCCGGGCAGGGTACTGAAGTCGCCGGAGGCCATGTCCAGCGCAACGGGGATGATGCCGGCCTGCTCCAGGCGCGCGACATCCGCCGGGTCCTGTAGCCGGGCCATTCCCCAGACTTCGTTGGTTTTCGCCAGTTCGCGGGCGATCGGGAAGGCGATCTTGCCGGTCACACCGGTAAGCAGGATTTTTTCGTTTGCGAGCATCGGGCCTGGTTCTTTGGAAGTATTATGGGCTTGAATCTAACCTGAGCCCGTGTGGGTTGTCCACACCACTGTTGAGCACCAGCGGGTGCCAGTCTGTCGAGGAGACAAAACATGACCATAGAGGAATTGCTCGCCCGCGAGGCCATCCGCGACACCATGGCGCGCTACACCCTGGCCGGAGATCGCCTGCGCCTGGATGACTTTCTCGCCGTCTTTACCGACGACGCGGTGTTGAAGTCAGAACACGTGCCGGAACGGGACGCGTTCTGCTACAGCGGTAAAGGTGAGATCCGCCAATGGATCACCCGCTGGACCGAACGGGCGGGCGACGCAGAGGCTCCCACCCACGCCGCCAGTTTCGTACGCCATCACCTCTCCACCAGCCGGATCGAGTTGCTCCCCGATGGAACGGCACGCGCCACCACCTACTGGACGGCCTACACCGATATCGGCCCGGACCACAGTGGCTATTACCTGGATACCTTCAGGCAGGAAGGCGGCGACTGGCTTATCGCGCAGCGCAAAATCCGTCTCGACTGGCGTTCTGATTCCAGTCTTTTTGTTACAGCGATCGACAATACGCGTTAGAAAAAACTTTACAGTCAACGCTGGTGAAATTCTAAAAAACTTTACAAAACCCCTTTAAAAATAGCGTATTATGACTGTCGTCACAGGGTTTTATTTTTCATAATTTCAGTTATTCTTCCCCCGCGCCTCCGGATGTTCGTCTACGGTCCCGGATCTCTATAACACCCTAAGAGTTAACAAAAAGGGGAGATAACTATTGTGAAAAATATCTGGCCTCATCGCTCAGCCCTGTTTGCAACCACCGCCATCAGCAGTGCGCTCGCCGCGCTTTCCGCCCCGGCAATCGCCCAGGGCGATAGCGGCGGCGTGCGCTCGCTGGCGCTGGAAGAAGTAGTCGTTACTGCACGCCGGAAAGAAGAATTCCTGCAGGATGTTCCCGCTTCACTGACGGTCTTCTCCCAGCGCAAACTCGACGAAGCGAATATCACCAACCCCTCGGACCTCGCGACCTATACCCCAAACCTCTCGGTAAACAACCGCTTCGGCGGCGACAATACCACTTTCGCCATCCGCGGCTTTTCCCAGGAGTTGCGCACCACCGCTTCGGTAGGTGTCTACTTCGCCGAAGTGGTGGCACTGCGCGGTGCCAACTCGCAGCAATCCGGTGACGGCGCCACCCCCGGCGACCTGTTCGACCTGGAAAACGTGCAGGTGCTGAAAGGCCCGACCGGCACGCTGTTTGGCCGCAACACTACCGGCGGTGCGGTTCTCCTCACCCCGAAACGTCCCACTGACGAATTCGAAGGCTACGCCGAGGGCTCCGTGGGCAATTTCGACATGCTGCGCAGCCAGGCGGTGGTGAACCTGCCGATTACCGACAGCTTCAAACTGCGTTTCGGCATGGACCACAGCCAGCGCGACGGTTACCTGAACAACATTTCCGATATCGGCCCCGCGGATTTTGCCGACCAGGACTACACTGCCTGGCGCGCCAGCGCGTTGTGGGAAATCAGCGCGAGTCTGGAGAACTACACCATCGTGCGCGGCGCCGAGTCTGCCAACAACGGCTACCCCGGCTCGGTTTTCGGCTGTAACCCGGCTGCCGGCCTCGGCTTTGCCTGTGTTGCCGATTTTGCCGAGCGCGAGGCCAATGGCGACGATGGTTTCTACGACATCTACAACTTCGTGCCCAAGCCGGTGAACGACCAGGAGACCTGGCAGGCGATCAACACCACGACCTGGGAGATCAATGACAACTTCCTGGTGAAGAACATCCTCGCCTACGGGGAAATCGAAACCAGGCAGCGCGGTGCCGTGTTCGCCACCAACTGGTCCCTGGCCGGCGTGCCGTTGATCTTCCAGCAGGTTGGCCTCACCTCGGAGTTCCCGACCACCGACCAGGAAACCTTTGTCGAGGAGTTGCAGATACAGGGCAGCGCCCTTGATGACCGCCTGTCCTACCAGTTTGGCGTCTACTACGAACACAGTGAGCCCGGCGGCGATTACGGCGCCCAGTCCCCGGCGATCATTGCCTGTGACCAGTCGACCATTACCGGCAATCCGGCGGATATGCGCTGTAACAATATCCTCGGCGTCGGTTCCGTCCAGTCGGTGCCGGGCGGTGTCGAGTACACCAACAAGGCGGTCTACGCCCAGGCCACCTACAGTGTTCTCGACAGCCTGAGCCTGACCGCAGGGCTGCGCTACACCGACGACAAAACCGAAGGCTACACCGACGACACGGTCTACTACTTCCCCAGCGTCGCTCCGGGTACCTACGCCGCGCCGCTCAACATCTTCGTCGACCCGCGCAAGCCGGAAGCTGAAAGCGATGAACCGACCTGGCTGCTCGGGGTCGATTTCACCCCCACTGATGATCTCCTGGTCTACGGCAAGTACAGCCGCGGCTATCGCCAGGGCAGTGTGAACATCGGCGGTAGCACGGGCGCCGACGTGCACGGACCGGAAACCGTCGACACCTACGAGATCGGTACCAAGTGGAGCTTCTTCGGCTCGATGCCCGGTACCCTCAATGTCGCCGCCTTCTACAACGACTTCACTGATCAGCAGGTACAGTACGGTTACTTCAAGGCGGTATCCAACGTCGGCACTACGGCAATCGTCAACGCCGGCTCGTCCACCATCTACGGTGCCGAGGTCGAGGCGACCGTGCAGCTGACCGACAGCGTCATCCTCAACGCGAGCTACGCCTACCTCAACACCGAGGTGGACGAACTGGAACTGCCCGACCTGGTAACCCCGGGCATCGCGGTTCCCGGAACCATTTCCGACACCACCGCAGAGGGCGAGCCGCTGTCCTACTCGCCGGAGAACTCGGTAGTGCTGAGCGCGGTCTGGATGCTGCCCACGCCGGTCGAACTGGGCGACATGCGCCTGTCGACCACCTACGTGTGGACCGACGAACAGCAGGCGGTTTCCGAGGCCAGTTCCGATTTCTACCTGATCGATTCCTACGACCTGTGGAACTTCAACTTCAGCTGGAACTCGGTGATGGGCAGCCCGGTTGACCTCTCTGCCTTCGTCACCAACGCCTTCGACGAGGAGTATGTGACCTACGTCTCCGGCCTGTGGAACTCGGGCGGCCTGGAATCTGGCCAGGTGGGCCAGCCGCGCATGTACGGCGCCCGCATCCGCTACAACTTCGGCATGTGAGCCCCGCGATCAACAGCTCCCAAGGGGGCGCCAGAGCGAATCTGGCGCCCCTTGTTTTTTTGTCAGGAGATTTGTCACGCAGGGGGAATATTGCAGTTGTCGTTGCCGGAGTTCCAGCGTTACTATCGTTTACACTTTTTGGCGACAATGCCGGAAAGGCGCACGTCCGGGGCCCGATTCAAGATCAATAAGTGTGCAATCAGGCACCAGGAATCCGGACATTTAAAACCCTGGTTTAATAATAAAGGGAGTAAATCCTGTGAAAAAACACTGGCACTATCCATCTCTGCTTCTGGCGACTACAGCGCTCAGCAGCGGACTCCAGGCACCGCCGGCGCTGGCCCAGGAGGGCGGGGGGCAACGCGCACTGATGTTGGAAGAGGTGGTTGTAACCGCCCGGCGGCGGGAGGAATTCCTGCAGGATGTCCCCGCATCGCTGACGGTTTTCAACCAACGCCAGATCAACGATGCCAACATCACCAACCCTGCGGACCTCGCTACCTACACCCCCAACCTGGCGGTCAACACCCGCTTTGGCGGGGATAACACCACCTTTGCCATTCGCGGTTTCTCCCAGGAACTGCGCACCACCGCCTCCGTCGGCGTGTACTTTGCTGAAGTGGTCGCCCTGCGCGGCGCCAACTCACAGCAGTCCGGCGACGGCGCCACCCCCGGCGACCTCTTCGACCTGGAGAACGTGCAGGTATTGAAGGGGCCGACCGGCACGCTGTTCGGTCGCAACACCACCGGTGGCGCGGTCATCCTGACCCCGAAACGGCCCAGTGACGAGTTCGAGGGCTACGTCGAAGGCTCTGTCGGCAACTACGACATGCTGCGTGGCCAGGCGGTTCTGAACCTGCCTGTCACCGATGGCTTCATGTTGCGCTTCGGTGTCGACCACAGTGAGCGCGATGGCTACCTGAACAACATTTCCGGCGTTGGGCCCGAAAAGTTCGCCGACCAGAATTACACCGCCTGGCGCGCCAGTGCCCTGTGGGAGATCACCGATACCCTGGAAAACTACACTATCGTGCGCGGTTCGGAGACTTCCAATAACGGCTGGCCGAGTTCGCTGTTCGACTGTAACCCGGCCCAGCCGCTCGGCGTGATTTTCTGCCAGCCCGACCTCGAGCGACGCAAGGCGGCCGGCAACAACGGTTTCTACGATGTCTACAGTTTCGTGCCCAAGCCGGTGAACGAGCAGGACCTCTGGCACGCGATCAACACCACGACCTGGGAAATCAGCGATGATCTGCTGGTCAAGAACATCATCGCCTTCGGCGCCCTGGAAACCCGGCAGCGTAGCGCGATTTATGGCACCGACTGGCGCCTTGGTCCCGATCAGGTCATTTTCCAGCAGGTCGGCCTGACCAACGCCTACCCCACGACGGATCAGGAGACCCTTGTCGAGGAACTGCAACTGCAGGGGACCAGCTTCGATGACCGGCTGACCTGGCAGGCAGGCCTCTACTACGAGCAGAGCGAGCCGGGCGGTGATTACGGCGCCCAGTCTCCGGCCCTGCTGATCTGTGACCAGGACTCGATCATCGGCTCGGATCCCAGCCAGTACCGCTGCTCCGACCCCCTGCGCCGGGGTGCGCAGAATACCGGGGCACTGCAGCGCGTACCGGGCGGCGTGGATTACACCAACATGGCCGTGTACGGGCAGGCTACCCTGGAGCTGACTGACACCCTCAGCCTGACCGGCGGCCTGCGCTATACCGATGACGAGACCGAAGGGGAAACCAACGAGCTGATTTTCTATTTCCCCAGTGGGCCACTGTCCGCGCCAATCGAGACCTACTCGGAAACCCGCAAGCCCGAATCGTCCAGTGACGAACCGACCTGGCTGCTCGGCGTGGATTTCAGCCCGAGCGAGGATTTGCTGCTGTACGCCAAGTACAATCGCGGCTACCGGCAGGGCAGCGTTAACATCGGCGGTAGCACCGGTCTCGACCAGCACGGGCCCGAAACCGTGGATACCTACGAGATCGGCTCCAAGTTCAGCTTCCAGGGTCCTATCCCCGGCACGCTCAACGTGGCCGCGTTCTACAATGACTTTACTGACCAGCAAATCCAGTACGGTTATTTCAAGACCACGGGCGTCGGTACTACCGCGATCGTGAACGCCGGTGCGTCGACCATTTACGGCGCCGAGATCGAGGCGACCCTGCAGTTGACGGATAACCTGCTGCTCAACGCCAGCTATGCCTACCTCAATTCCGAGGTTGACGAGGTGGTGTTCCCGGATTTCCCGGAAAACGCGGTAGCGACAGAGCCGACCACGACCACGGCAGAGGGCGAACCGCTGTCCTACGCGCCGGAAAACTCGCTGGTAGTCTCCGCGACCTGGTTGCTTCCGGTCGATGCCGATATGGGTGACATGCGCTTGTCCGGCACCTATGTGTGGACCGATGAGCAACAGGCTGTCTCCTCGGAGAGCTCGCCGCCTTACTACGTGCTCGACGACTACGACCTGCTGAATTTCAACTTCAGCTGGACCGGTGTAATGGGTAGCCCGATCGATTTCTCGGCCTTTGTTACCAACGCGACGGACGAGGAGTACTGGACCTCCCTCACCGGCAACTGGAACAGCGGCTTCGAACTCGGCCAGGTTGGCCAGCCGCGCATGTACGGCGCGCGGATACGCTATAACTTTGGCGTTAACTGAGTCTGCCTGCGTGAACAAGGGCGCCCGGGTCACCGGGCGCCCTTTTTTATTGCCATTCAGCTGGAATTGGCACCCAGGCGGGGGCGGGGGGCTGGCCCTGACGTCAGCCGGGAGCCGGTCAGGCCCCGCTGTTGACCTCTTGCCAGAGTTTTCTGTCCGCAGCCAGCGGATCGCGCTCGATATGCGGGGCGGACGACAGCACCATGGTCTGCCGCTCTTCCAGCGTGTACTGGGGCCACGCCGGCAAGCCGTCGGATCCGGGAGCGCCGTCGCGGGCAAAAGCAGCCCAGGCGGCGCTGGCGGCGCCTGCAAGCCGGCGCGCCTCCGGGATACCGGCGGCAATCTCGACGCTCTCCGTAGTGTCAAAGTAGAAGGTGCCGTCGATACCGTGGGCAGAGCCGAGCAGGGGCATAAGCGGACTCTCCCAGGTGAACAGGTACATGTAAGTCCCCGGGCCACCGCCCCGGATGTGCGCCTCGGCCAGTTCGATCGAGCCCATGCGGGTGCGGTCCGACATGATGCGTACCAGCAACTGGCCGGGAGAGTAGTCGGGATGATTGTCGCGATAGCCGGCGAGTAATTCACTGGCGGAGTCCGGATACATCGCCTGTATCCGCCCACTCAGCATGGCCTCGTCAATGTCCCCCGGGTCCGTGCCCGCCGCCATCAGGAACAGTGCGGCTTCGTGTTTGGTGCAGCCGATCATGAACGGTAGCCGCGCGGAGCCCTGGCCTACGGCGTCGACCGGGTTCAGCGGCAATTCCGCGGTGCCGGACGTGGGAACAAAGCCCCGCCGCATCCCCATCGGATTGCGCATTTCCAGCTCCGACGCCACGCCAATCAGTTGCTCCACGGGCAGATCCTGCAACTTGCGCACATCCGCCCTGTCGACATCGAGCATCGCAAGGTACTGCAGCGCGTATTCCGTCGCCTCGTCCACTCCCGGCACCCGGTTGGCGATGCCGCTCTGGCAGATGGCGCGGTGGAACAGCCCGCTGGCGGCAGGCATCGCCATCAGCGTGGAAACCTTGCCGCCACCGCCCGATTCGCCGTGAATCATGACATTTTCCGGGTCGCCGCCAAATGCGGCGATATTCTCCCTCACCCATTGCAGGGCGATTACCAGGTCCAGTTGACCGGCGTTGCCCGACTGGGCGAAGTCACCGTCCAGCGCACCGAGGTGGCAGTAACCCAGGGCGCCGAGGCGGTGGTTGAGTGAGACCGTCACCACATCCTGCCCACGGGCGATGTTGTTGCCATCGGCGCGGGCGCCGGAGCTGCCGCCGATGCTGAAGCCGCCGCCGTGCATCCATACCATGACCGGCCGTTTGCCGTTATCCAGTGCCGGGGTAAACACGTTGAGGACCAGGCAATCTTCACTCTGCACCAGGGGCAGCTCGGAGCCGACGCCAAAAAAACGGGCGAAATTGCTGCCCATGCCAGCGGCAGGGTTGGCGCGGGAGCGGCCCTGGGGTGCGATAGCCCCCCACTCGGTGCACTCGCGCACACCGCTCCAGGGCTCGCGCGGCCGTGGCGGCATGAAGCGGTTTTTCCCGGCGGTGGAAGCCGCATAGGGAATACCCTTGAAGGAAAATGTGCCGCCTTCGTGTGCAAGACCGCGGACCTTGCCCGTGCTGGTTTCCACCACCGGGCTGCTGCCGGTAGCGGCGCAGAGCGCCAGCGGCAGTCCGGCGGCCACGGCGCCGGTGACGCCGGCGCTGAGTAGAGAGAACTTCCGGCGGGTGAGATCCTGCATGTCATGACTCCGGAGAAAATTATTGTTGTTGCTGAAGCAGGCGGGCGTTTCAGGCCAGCAGTTCAGGGATATTGCGCCTGGTCTCCATGGAACGGGTGCCCCAGCGCTCAACCTGCAAGCCCATGGCCTGTTGCACCGTAAGCCCGATCCGCGAGATCGGATCGGCCTTGCCGGCGAGATGAAAGCCGGTGCGGATACGCCCGCCGGCGCGGCCTGCCACCATGGTCGGAATGCCTTCCACCGCGTGTGCCTTGGCGATCGAGCAGTCCGAGTGGGCGAGAATCAGGCAGTTGTCGAGCAGCGTGCCGTCGCCCTCGGGAATCGCCGCAAGGGCATCGAGGAAGTCCTTCCAGGCAATCATGCTCTGGGTGGCGAACCAGCCGACCTGTTCCTGGTAACCGAGTTCCGGGTTCACCGGTTCCTCGTGGGTCAGGGTGTGGTGGGTGGTGGTCGAGCCACGGCGGCGCAGGTTGGACGTCGTGTCGGACAGCAGCACGTTGACAACCCGTGTCTGGTTGCACTGCAGGGCCTTGGCCAGGAGGCCGGACATCAGCCGGTGGGTCTCCATGACATGCTCCATCTCGGAATCCAGTTCGATATCCGGCGGTGGTGCCGGCATTTTAAAGTTTTCCACCGGCGCCGGCGGTTCGAGTTGGAGTGCCAGCTGGTTTTCAAGCTGTCGGATGGAGGTGAAGTATTCTTCCAGTCGCTGGCGATCCGCGGCGCCGACGCTGCGCATCAGGCGCTGGCGCTCGTCGCCAACCGCGGAGAGCACGCTCTTGTGCACCATGGTACGGGTGTCGGGAGTGAATTGAGCCGCGTTGGGGTCCTGGAAGCCCTCGCCGAAGATGCGCTGGTAGAGTGCGAGGGGGGAGGTTTCACTGGGATTGGGCGACCCCGCTGAGCGATAGGAATAGGAGCGCTGGATACCCGAGGTGCTGACCTCGATTGAACGAAACCGCGTGCCCTTGCCGATCTCGTCACTGATCAGGACGTCCAGTGTCGGTGCTTCCACTTTCTCGTTCGGTACCGGTATGCCGGTGCGCAGGCCGAGACAGCCGGTCACGTGGGGCTTGTTCGGCACGCCGTCCAGCTTCACGTCGAAGCCGCTGAAAATTGCCAGGCTGTCGCGGTAGGGTTGCAGTGGCTGCAGGTCCACGGGCAGCTCAAAGGCGCTGCCGGTGGCGGCGGGAATCCACTTTTCCGGGACGAATCCGCAGCCCCAGATCCAGCTGCCGAAACGCACGGGAATCCGCTGTCCGGTGGCGGCGAAGGCCTTGCCGTTATTGTCGAGGAACATATCCAGAATCGGCAGGCCGACGCCCACCGCGGCGCCGCCGAGCATTCCCCGCAGCACACTGCGTCGATGATATTTTTTCATGACCTGCCTCCATCGTCGTGTCGAGAGTCAGCAACCGCCGGGCCGTCCTGTTCCGCCGTCACCGCGTAGAACGCCTCGCTGTTGGCTATGGCTCGCATCAGTTCCGGCAGCCGGTAGCCCTGCGCGGCAAAGTAGTCGTTGAGGTACTGCATGAACGGGCTTTCGCCCGCCACGGTGTCGCGGCCGACGCCGGAGCGGTACAGCTTGCTCACCAGGCAGCGGGGTACTTCCGGGTGTTCTCGCAGCGCTTCGCCCAGGCCGGGTGCCGCCTCGAAATTGCGCCCGTCGAGTGCTCCGCTGACGTCGATCAGCGCGCCGTTCTCCCGGGAGCGGAACCCGCCGGCGCCGTCGAAGCGTTCCAGCGTCAGCCCTAGCGGATCCATCAGGGTATGGCAGGCCTTGCACGCGGGCTGGGTGCGGTGTGCCTCGAGGCGATCGCGGGCGGTCGGACGCTGCAGGTTGGACGTGTCGTCAAAACCGCTGAAATCGACATCCACGGGCGGGTCGGGCACATGCTGGCAGAGAAAGACCTCGCGGATCGCCTTGCCCCGCAGGGTGGGTGACGAGCGTCCGGGATGGGAGTGGAGTGCCAGGAATGCGAGTTGGGACTGGATGCCCGCCCGCCCGCTGCGCTCGGAAAACTCCTTCAGTTCCCAGCCATTGCGGGTCGCCACCGGCATTCTGTACACAGTGCCGAGGGAGCGGGTGAGGGGCGCCAGGCGGGTAGTGAACAGGTCGCGGTAATCGCCGTGCTCCTGCAGCAGGTGCTGGGTGATCGTACGCAGCGTCTGGGCCTGTGCGTCTGCGGCGACGGTGGAGTTATACGCCGGGTAGATTACCGGGTCCTTGGCGAGGTCGTCGAACAGCTCGAATTGCAGCATGTCGGCGAAGAACGCTTCCACCGCGCCGGGGAAACGCTCCGACGCCATCAGCCGATCAACCTGCGCGGCCAGGCCCGCCGGGCTGTCCAGCTCACCGGCGGCCGTGGCTGCCAGCAACTGGTCGTCCGGGGTAGAGCCGGTGAGGAAAAAGCTCAGTCGCGCAGCTCGCGACCAGTCGTCCAGGCGAACAGTGCCCGGTCGACCGGGGACTGCTTCCGTTGCCTCGATACGCAGCAAAAACTGCGGCGAGACGAGCATGCCCGACAGCGTGTACTCCAGGGACTCGTAAAAATTGCCCAGCTGGTCGAAAGCGTTCCGGGCGGCGTCGAGAAACAGCGTCGCCTCCCCGGAGGTCAACGGGCGGCGGAACAGGCGCAGGCCGTAAGACGCCACGATGCGCTCCGCACAGGCAGCGTCGAAGCTTCCGGCATCCTGTGGACTGCACGGCAGCAGGGTAGCGCGCAGCGCTTCGCTGGTGGCCGCCGCGGCGATCACCCTGGCAGAGGCATCGTACTGCTCGATGGCGAAGGTGGACAGCCCGGCCTCGCTGGTGCCGATGGCAATCAGGCCATCGGCGCGCAGCGCCCGCTCGAAGCGGCCGACTATCTGGATCTCCGGGCTGAAAACATCCGCAATGGTGGCGCGGTACTGGGCCTCGGTGAGGCGGCGCACAGTGGCGGGGCCGCCGGGTGACTGTGGTTCGGACGTGGCGGCCAGGCCCGGGCTGGCAGCGGCGGGTGAAAGACTATACAACGCGCAAAGCAGCGCGCAGACGGAGCGAAAAGCGGTCGCGGGGTGAAGGCCGGGGCACAGACTGCGCAACATATTCAGCGCTCCCCGCCGGATTTCTGTTCGCCGTAGCCGGGATCTCCCCGGCGAAAGCCGGCCTCGTCCAGGTCTTCATTCACGCTCCGCGTCGCCGCTTCGACAACGAAGGCGGGGATGGCCTCGATCACGTACTGGGTCGAAATTGCGGTGCAGCGCCCCGTCTCCGGGTCCGGGTAGGCATCCGCCTGATCATACAGCGCATAGTAGGCGCCCTCGCAGGTGTGGCCGAGGACGAAAGCCTGGCCGATGGAGGAGCCCGCGCGCAGTCGCAAGGGGGCGAGCTTGCCAGTGCCGTCGGTACCGGTGCGGAACCCGTACTTGTAGCTGTAGAGATCCTCCACGTTGGTGTAGCCGGCGAGGATGCCGCTGAGGCTGCCGTCCTCACGCCACTCCAGCCGGGCCCGTGCATCCTGCAGGGGGCGATCCTCGCGGATACTGTTGACCACCCAGTGGAAACGCATGTCCACCGGTTCGGTGGTTATGACACCGTCGACGATTTTCCCCTGGGCGCGGGCGTGGTAGCGCTGGTCCTGGTCGATCGCGTAACTGCTGAAGGGCAGGGCCTCCCGGTTGGGACTCAGCTGTATCGGGTCGGCGTTGGCGTAGAAGCCGACCTCGATACTGTCGTCGTTGACGACGTCGTCGACCCCGTCGAGAGTGACCAGGATTCCCCACTCCCCGGTGTACATCGCTATCTCGAAGGTATTCGACTGCCCCGTCGACTGGAAGGACTTGCTGCAACCCACCACGCGATACAACTGATTATCGACACCGGGTTCGCCGTTGATGCCCTTGAAGTCGTCGTGCCGGCAGGTATTGGGCGGCGCTGCCACGTCGCTGCGGGAATCGGTATTGTCCAGGTCGATGCCTTCCACCGCTATACCCGGCGCGGAGACCGTCTTGAAGGTCGGGTTGGGTTTGCCGAGTTCCGGGTTCAGGCAAAGATTATCGATCTTCTTGTCGCCAAACGCGCTGGTGAAGACCCGGCGGATGTAGGCATCCTCTTTCTCGCCTTCCTGCTTCTGCAGTTCAGGCGCGTTGACGAAGACATCGCCGGGGTTGGTGTAACCCTGTGTCATGCCATCCGGGCAGGCGCCTGTCTTGTCGGCATCCTCCGCCAGGGCGTAACGGATGTGTGACACGATAAAGCCGACGTGTCCGTCCTCGACCAGTTCATCCTGCGTGTAGCCACAATTTGCAGCGCCGGCCAATAGAACACCAAGAAGCAGGGGGCTTGCGCGACCCGAGGAAATTTTGCCTGGTATATTCATACAACTGATCCCTTGAGTTATGGTTATGGGAACCTGTCTCCGTCGAGAGCGACCGGGTGAGTTGCCGGTGCAGGCGCGACTCCGGGAGTGATGCCAGGGAGTGACTCGCCTGCGTTACAGGTAATTTTCCGCGGATTGGCATCGCATTCCCGTCGACTCGGGATTAATATAACACCCCTGTAAGAAACTGCAATTCAAGGCAATGAACATTACGTAACCTATGGCCAGACCAAAATCCGCCAGCGACGCCGACATCCTCAAGGCAGCACACCGCGTGTACGCCCAGCAAGGCGCGCGCGGCTTTACCCTGTCCCAGGTGGCGCGGGAGGTGGGCATTTCCCGTGCCGCCATCATCCAGCGTTTCGACAGCGCCCAGTCTCTCAAACTGGTGTTGACACGGCAGATGATTCACGAGTTCCGCGCGCTACTGGACACGCTGCCGGTGGAGCGTAGCGGCGATGCGCTGTTGTCACTCGTGCACTTCATCGGGACGATGATTACCTCGCGCGAACAACAGTCGGCATTTCACCAGAACCTGCACTCCGACCTGTCCGATGAAAAATTTGTCGAACTGGAGGAGGAGCGCAAGGCCGCCTGGTACGGAGCCATCGCCCAGCGGATGCCCAGGCTCGGCATTGCAAATGAACGCGCGGTGGCGCTGTTTGCGGCACATTTTGGCGGCTCCATCATGCAGTGGCAGGCCCTTCCCGAGACTGGCTCCGCCAGCGACTTTCTCGTCTCCCGCACCCGCGACTGGCTCAAACTGTGCGGGGTACCCTATGCACCCCGCGTGAAGAAGTATCCGCCCTTCAGAAAAAATAGCGCAGATTGACGCCAAATTCCCGCGGAGCGGTGAGCGCGACCGAACGGTAACTGGATATGCCGGTGCGGCCTTCCCGGGTAAGCGGGCTGATACTGGTGACCACCGTGTAGCCGACCGATGCAGCGCTGTCGGAGCGGCTTATCACCCGCTCCGTGTCGGCCAGGTTCTTGCCGTAGAACATCAGGTCCCATTTGCCCTGCGGGTCCCGGATACCTGTGTAAAGGTTGAACAGGTTGTAGGCGTCCACATCGTCGACGGTGTTGGCGGGGTCATTTTTCGAATCGCCGTACATGGTCAGCAGGCCGCGCAGGTAGCCTTCGAAACTGCCAATGGGGAGGCTGTATTCGGACTGTAGCGTCGCCGTCCACAGGGGCGCATGATTGGAGCGGTAATCGACGACGCATTCCGCGAGGTTTTCGCCATCGGTCGCTGTCCGGATGTCGTCTATCGTGGGAATCTGGCCGCCACTGTCGGGGACGCCATCTGCAGGCAGGTAGTCGTTACAGGGAATTATGCTGTCGTCCACGGTGCCCTTGGACCAGCTGAACAGGCCGCTCATCGACCACTGTGGAGAGGCCTGGAAATAGGCTTCCACTTCTGTACCGAACACGGTCACCGGCACAGCGCCGACAAAGCCGGCGCGGGTAATGTTTTCCACCCCGTTCTCATCGGTTTCGACAAAGTAGGTTCCCGGGCCGGCGGGGCGGTAGGGGTAGTTGTCGAACTCCTGGTAGTAGACGTCTGCATTGAGCCGCAGGCGGCCGTCCATCCAGGTTGATTTGATACCCAGTTCAATCGAGTCGGAAGTTTCCGGCGGCAATATCAGGAACTGCTGCTCGCGCGGGCTTTGCCGGGTGCTGAAGTCACCGACCACATTCAGTCCCGGGCGCCAGGAACTGCCGTAGGTGGCGTAAGCCATCAACTCGTCGCCGAAGGAATGTTTGAGGGATAGGGAATGGATGGTTTCCGACCAGTCCTCGTCGACGTCGGAAAGCACCGAGTCGGGCAATATGGTAACCGAGGACTGGTTGGAGAAGTCGATGAAGCGCAGGCCGCCGGACAGTTCCGTGCTGTCGCCAAAGTGCCAGGTCAGGTTGCCGAATACCGATGTCTCCTCGGATTCATTCAGTGAAATGATCGGGGTGACAACCACATCCCGGTAAGGCCCATCCAGTCCAAAGAGGAAAAAAGCCGACTCGTTATCGACGTAGCTGGTCGACTCGTTGTCCTGGAGCAGGCCACCGACGACGATATCAAGACGATCCTCGAATAAACCGTCGACGGTTGAGAAGCGAACTTCGTGACTGTGTCCCTCGGTGACGGTTTTCAGCACCTGTCCCAGGGTCTGGAAGTTGTCGCCGAGAAAGCCCGGGGCCGCGGGGTCGTCCACGGAGAAAAAATTGCCGGAGTCACCGGGCCCCTTTCGCCGCACTTCCTGGTCGGTGATGGAACCGGCGTAGTTGAGCGCGAGATTGCCGATTTCCCAGCCGATTTCCAGCCCGCCGCGCTCCAGCGTGTGGATCGAGTATTCGGCGAAGTTGGCCACCGCCTTGCGATCGCCGGGCTTCAGCGGCACCGGGCTGGCGGGTTGCCCCGGGTCTACCCGGTTGGCCGACTCGACATGCCGGTTGAGCCAGCGTTCTGGCTCGATTGACTGGTACATGGCATTGATGGACAGGTCATCGGTCGGTTCAAGACCGACGGAAATGCGATATCCGTCGCCTTCATAGGCGTCGCTGCCACGCCCCTCGAAGCCGAAATCCTCCAGGCTGAAGACGGGGCTGACGGTCTCGACCTGGCTGCCTTCGTTCTCCTCGACAAAACCCGCCAGGCGGATTGCCAGCATGTCGTCGATCAGCGGAACATTGATTGCTCCCCGGGTGTTGTGCCCGCCTTCAGAGGTTACCGTCAGGTCGAGGTAGCCCTCGAATTCGTTGAGATTCGGGCGCGTGGTTTCAATGGTGATCGAGCCGGAGGGGGAAGCCCGGCCGCGCAGTGTGCCCTGCGGCCCGCGCAATACCTCGATCCTGCCGATGTCGAACATCGCCTGCATGGCGGAGAGCGACACGATCGGGGCGTCGTTGAGGTAGAACTCCACTGTGGGGTTGAAGCCGCTGGCGAACGTATCGAAGCGCACACCGCGCACCGACGCGTTGGGGGCGATCGAGTCCTCCTCGAGGGTCAGGCCGGCGACAACATTCTGCAGGTCTTCAAACTTGCGGATATTGAGCCGGTCCAGTTCCTCCGCCGAGATCACATTTACCGTCAGTGGTACTTCCTGCAGGTTCTCGACGCGGCGACGCGCTGTCACGATGACTTCTTCCAACGCGAACGAACCGCTCTTGTCGCTTTGTGCTGCAGCCGGGACACTCGCTTCGCCGAGCGCGGTGAAAGCTAATGCCAGTGTTGTTATATTGCGGGTCCGGGGCATGGTCTGGTCTCCATGTGATGGCATGGGAAACTGCGCTGTGAATGAAAATATCGGATTTGCCGCGCGGGGAAGCGGTACTCGGAAGGCGTGTGTTGCGGCCTTGGCGGCACGCGGGAGAACGCGGCGGGATACGCATTATGCTTGGTCATTTATTATTGCTTTGGCTCAAATATAACACCGGTGTAAGAAACGTCAAGGCGGCGCGGCTGCCGGCCCTGAATCCGCCGCGCGCTGCCCGGCGGCGGAGGTGGCGGCAGGTGAATCCACAAAAAATGGCGGCCCGCGCCGCCTCCAGGGCCGGTCGCCGCTATGGAAAAATGCGCCGATGGCATTACACTGGCTCCCGTATTTGTTTGGGTGCCAGGCCGGAGAGCAGGTGAAAGCGAGAGAGAAAAAGCCGGTGGCGGAGCCGGTTGTGCGCCGTCGTCGCCGCTCACCGGAGGAACTGCACGCGCTGATTCTTGCGGCCGCGGCCGGCGAGTTCCAGGAGCGCGGTTACAGCGGTGCGACTACCGCCGCGATTGCCCGTCGGGCCGATGCCACCGAGGCCCAGCTATTTCGCTATTATCCCTCCAAGGCCGCCCTGTTTCGCGATGCGGTCTTCCGCCCGCTCGAGGCCGAGTTTCTCAGGTTCAATGTCGAGCATTTGCAAAGTGGTGAGGAGCCGGCGGGCTACCGCGAGGCGGCTCGCCTGTACATCGCCGACCTGCAGGACTTCATCGACACCCACTCGGGTGCGCTGCTCTCCCTGATCGTTGCCCAGGCTTACGAGCGTGAGGGTGTTGACGGCATGGGGGAAATCGAGGGCCTGCGCGAATACTTCGATCTCGGTGCACAGGTGATGCAGCAGCGCATTGCGCCTGCTGCCATCCGGGTGGAACCGCGACTCATGGTACGCACCTCCTTCGCTGCGGTGCTGGCTGCGGTGCTGTTCCGCGACTGGCTGTTTCCCTCCAGCCTGGCCGACTCTCATTCAGTCAGCGAGGCCCTGATCGATTTCGTGCTCGACGGGATCAATGCCAATCCGCACATCGATTCCACCTGAGTCGCCCTAGCCCTGGCTTTGATCTGACTGCTTGAGTGACAGGCTGGCGATAATCCATCCCGCTTCGAGCACCCCCGGCCAGCGCTTTTTCGAGTAGGGCATGAGGCGGCCGCGTTCGTTCCAGGCGGCCAGCAGGATGCGCTGCTTGTCCCCGTCCGCGAGAAACTGTTCAAAGTCGTAGCTTTCGCTGAGGCGGGTGGTTTTTATCTCCGCGCCCTGACTGGTGTAGCTGAGCAGCTTGGAGAGGCTGACATCCTCGGCAAACAACCTTCGCCCGGGCAACTCGCGCGAGGCCTGCCGCTTGCCGTTGCTGCTGCGGTCGTCCGCCTCGAGACTGACCGGGAGCAGATAGACCTCCCGGCGGCCGAACTGGTGGGCAAAATAGGTACAGGCGAGCCGGTTGAGATCGCCATTGCGCGACATCGCAAACAGCCTGCCAATACCGCTGAGGTCGAGGGTGCGCTCGGCGTGATCCGACATCGGGTTGCCGTAGTAGGTGCGCAGGCCGGCCATGCGGGCCCGGCTCAGGCTGTCCCAGTCGCTGTCGGCGATGACGACATTGAACCCGGCTTCTGCAATGGCCTTGCCGAGGGCGACGGAAAACGCGTTGGCGCCGATGATCAGCAGACCCTCCGGCGCCGGCGCTGCGACGTTCAGGGCCAGCGCCAGCGGGCGGGCGCTGAGGCTTTGTACGGCGACGGTGCCGACGATGACCGCGAAGGCCAGCGGCACCAGCAGTTCAGCGTCGGCGACACCCTGGGCCTGCAGGCGTTCAGCGAAGACCGCAGTAATTGCCGCGGCGACAATGCCGCGCGGTCCGATCCACGCCAGCAGGGCGCGCTCTCGCCAGTTGAGCCTGGAGCCCAGGGTGCACAGCGCGACCTTGAGCGGTCGGGCGAAAAACTGGATGCCCAGCATCAGCAGGAGGGCGGGCCAGCCGACAACCTGCATCTGTTCGAAGTCGAGTCGCGCCGCCAGCAGGATGAAGAGGGCGGAGATCAGCAGGATGCTCAGGCTCTCCTTGAAATCGAGCAGGCCGCGGACATGGATGCCCGGGGTATTGGCCAGCCAGACCCCCATCACCGTGACTGCCAGCAGGCCGGACTCGTGGGCCAGGGTGTCGGAGAAGGCGTAGATGGCAAAAACCACCAGCAGGGTGGCGACATTGTGCAGGAACTGCGGAATCCAGTAGCGGCGCAGTGCCAGGCCCCAGAGAAAGCCGCCCAGGGCGCCGCAGGCGAGGCCGACGCCGACAATTTTCAGCAGTTGCAGGGGAAGGTCGCCGAGTTCCGCGCTGGACTGGCTGGCGACAATCACCGAGAAGGTAAGCACGGCGAAGATTGCGCCGAGGGGGTCGACCAGTATGCCCTCCCAGCGCAGGATGTTGGCCACCGAGCGGGTCGGCCGCACTGCCTGCAGCATGGGCATGACCACAGTTGGCCCGGTGACGGTCATGATGGCGCCAAACAGGGCCGCCAGGCCCCAGCTGAGACCGATCAGGTAGTGCGCCATGAGGGCGACCAGCAGCCAGATGATAACGATCCCCCAGCTGACCAGTCGCCGCACGACATCACCGTGACCGCGGATTTCCTCGCGATTGAGGGTCAGGCTACCCTCGAAAATAATCACCGCGACGGCAAGCGCGATAAAGGGAAACAGCAGTTCGCCGAACAGGGCATCCGGGTTCAGGACCCCGGTAACCGGCCCCATCAACAGGCCCGATGCGAGCAGGAAGAGAATGGCGGGAACCTTGAGGCGCCACGCCAGCCACTGGGAAAACAGTGAGAGTAGTCCGATAGAGACCAGTACCAGTAATACCGGGAGTGTCATCTTGCCTGGCTGCTCCTGAGCAATGCTGCAGGCATGGTACGTGAGCCAGTGCTGCGGGTGAAGTGCGTAAGGGAGCCCGGTGAATTGCCGCGCGCGGGAAAAAAGCGCCCCACCCGGAGGAGGGGCGGAGAGGTGATACTGTTGCCCTAGGCGATCAGCCCGCCGACGGCGATTATCGCCACCAGTCCCAGCGTGAGCGCGGCCAGTGCCAGGCTGTTGAGGCCCCCGTTCGGTTCGGCCTGGCCGTTGAGCAGGTAACTGCAGTTTTTGCGGATGTTGTTGTTCATGTCGGCACCCTGTTGTTGTGTTTTTCCCGCTAGCTGCCAGTTTAGGTTTGGCGCGAGCCAATGCCATGCAGTGAGGTCACAAGTGTGATCCAGTTCCGCGTATTTTTTCGCAGTGTGACGGGGCTCACGCAAATTCGCTGGGCAACCGGCATCGCGGTGCCTGCGCTATACTTTTCCCATGTGCGTGCGGAGGGAAAATTCGATGAAAGCAGCGCTCATACTGATGCTGTGCATTGCGCTGCCGGGACTCGCCGCCGGCGGCGAGGCGACCACGGTCTACCGCAGCGTGGATGAGCAGGGCGTGGTGAGTTTCTCCGACACCCCGCCAGCCGCACAGGCCGCTTCCGAAGCAATGCAGATCCGCTACAGCCCGGCCGGCGCTGATGCCGAGGCCAGCCAGCGCCTCGAGCAGATGCGTGAAACCACCGACCGGATGGCCGCGGACCGCCGCGAGCGGGAGAAGCACCGGGCGGAGATGCGTGACATAGCGCTGCGCCAGCAGCCTGTCGTCGAGCAGACCGTGGTCTACGAGAGCAGCGAATCCAGCGAGTACAGCGGCTGGTATTACCCCTACAGCGGCGGCTACTACCCGTCGCCACGACCTTACCCCCCGCACCCGGGGCATCACCCGCGGCCGCCTTTGCTGGTGCCCGGGCCCGATACTGAGGCCTGGTCACGTTCCCACAACTCACAGTTGATGCGGCCGATTCTCCCGCGCCCCGCGGGGCGCTGATCCGGAGCGGGTCGCTTGCCGGGCCGATCTGGTCTAGAATTGCCCACCTCCTGAGGGGAGGCCCTACGGCCTGAGACACTGCGACGCGGTGAACCCTTTGAACCTGATCCGGGTAACGCCGGCGTAGGGACAGGCGCGCTACTCACCAGCCTCGTTGTTTCCCTCCTGCCACGGCCCCCGGTTTTGCCACCGCAGCGGGAAGACGGCCATGACATTACGCAAACCACACCCGGGATGGATACTCGCCCTTGCCGCCAGTGCGCCTGGCCTTGCACAGGAACTCGAGGAAGTCCTGGTGACCGCGGACTTCCGCCCCACCGACCTGATGCAGACCGCCGGCAGCGTCAGTGTTATCGGCGAGCTGGAAATGGCCGGGCGCAGCGCCCGTCACCTCGAGGACATCCTCAGTGCAGCGCCCAACGTGAGCTGGTCTTCCGGCTCCTCGCGCAGTCGCTTCATCCAGTTGCGCGGGGTCGGTGACCTCGAGCAGTACGCGGAGCCCAAATACTATCCCTCGGTCGGTCTCGTCATCGACGATGTCGAACTGGGCGCAGTGGCCAGTGCCGGTATGTTGTTCGATGCCAGCCAGGTCGAAGTGCTGCGCGGCCCCCAGGGCACGCGCTTCGGCGCCAGCGGCCATGCCGGCATGATCCGCATCGGCACCCACGCACCGACCGGGGAATTCGAGGCCCGTATCGAGGGCGGCGCGGGCAATTACGGCAGCCAGCACCTCGCTGCGATTGTCAGCGGGCCGCTGGGCGATGGCCTCGCCGGCCGGCTTGCGCTGCAGCAGAACTACGGCGATGGCTACATCGACAACGCCTACAGCGGTGATGACAGCGCAGATTTCGACGAGCTGAGCGCGCGTGCCCGACTCGCCTGGCAGCCCGGTGAGGACAGCCACTACCAGTTCGCCTACCAGCACTTTGCCAGCGACAACGGTTACGACGCCTTTTCGCTGCAGAACAATCGCACTACCTGGAGTGACCAGCCCGGTAAGGACGAACAGGACCTCGACGCCCTGACCGCCCGGGGCGACTGGGCGCTGAACGAGCGCCTCGAGCTGCAGGCCGTTGCGACCTGGCTGGCGGCCGACTCCCTCTACGACTACGACGTCGACTGGGTCTCCCCGCCGGTCTGCGAGCAAAGTCTGTGTTCCTATGGCCATGACACGGCCCAGGAGCGCTTCGAGCGCGATCGCGAGCAGGCCACGCTGGAGCTGCGCCTGCTCGGCGGCGACGATACCCTCGCCACCGGCGGCCTGCGTTACACCCTCGGCCTGTACGCCAACCAGAATGACGAAGGGCTGGATTACGCCTACCCGAGCGCCTGGTACGGCCTCTACCAGAGCAGCTCCCGGTACGACACCCGGCGCCTGGCAGCCTACGCCGAACTCGAATATGGCCTGACGGACAATCTCGCGGTGTCCGGCGGGTTGCGACTCGAGCGCTTCAGCGACGACTACGATGACAGCAATGGCGTCTCGCGCAGCGGTGACGAGGATCTCGTCGACGCTGAACTCAGCCTGCAATACCAGCTGGGGGAGGGCACGTTCGCCTATGCCACGCTGGCCCTGGCCAACAAGCCAGGCGGTGCCAACGTCGCCGCCGGCTCCCAGTACGCCTTCATGAGCCCGCAATTCCAGGACTTCATGCAGGGCAAGCTGGATTTCGACGGCGAGACGCTGTTCAGCCGGGAACTGGGGATCAAGACCCAGGCCCTGGATAATCGCCTCAGCCTGCGCGCGGCACTTTTCCACGCCAGCCGTGAGAACGCCCAGCTGGAAAACTGGATGTGGGATGCCGATGCGGGTCTCTGGGTGGGCTATCTCGACAGCGGCTCCGACGCCACCAATTACGGCGCCGAGCTCGAGGGCAGCTTCGCCCTCAACGAGGCGGTGCTGTTCTACGGCAGTTACGGCTGGCTGGAAACCGAGGTCGACGAGATCAACAGCTTCGATCTCGACCAGGGCGCTTTCGTCAGCCACAAGAATCGCGAGCAGGCCAAGTCACCGGGCTACCAGTACAACGCCGGGGTGCGTGTCGGCCTGCCCGCGGGCGTTACGGCCGCACTTGAGTTCGAGGGCCGGGACGAGAGCTATTACGGCTACTACCACAACGGCAAGCTCGACGGCTACGACCTCGTCAACGCCAGCCTCGGCTGGGCCGGGGAGCGCCTCGGGCTCACCCTCTGGGGCCGCAACCTGGCCGACGAGGACTACGCGGTGCACGGCCTCTACGTGGGCGCCGACCCGCGCGATGACTTCGGCGCCTGGAGCAACCAGACCTACTACCAGCTCGGCGCGCCGCGCACTTACGGCCTCGACCTCAGCTGGCAGTTCTGAGCCGTCATGCCAATCAATACCCTGGTTGAAATCGGCGCCACCCTCTGCGGGCTGGTCTACATCCTGTTCATGATTCGCGAGCGGATCATCTGCTGGCCCTTCGGCATCGCCGGTTCGCTGCTGTCGATCTACCTGTTCGTCGACAGCCGCCTGTATTCCGAGGCCATTCTCTACCTGTTCTACGTGCTGATGGGCTTCTGGGGCTGGCAGCGCTGGGCCCGCCGCGAGGCCCTCTCGGACAACCCGGTGGTGCACTACAGTTTCGCCCGGCACCTGCCACTGTTCGCGCTGTCGCTGTGCGGCAGCCTCGCCCTGGGCTGGTTTTTCAGTACCTACACGGATGCGGCCCGCCCCTGGTTCGACGCCGCCACCACCGTGTTCAGCTTTACCGCGACCTACCTCGAAGTGAAAAAAGTGCTGGAGACCTGGCTCTACTGGATCGTGCTCAACGCCGCTTCCATCTGGCTCTACGCGGACCGTTCGCTGGACATCTATGCGGCGCTGATCTGTGTCTACACGCTGCTCTCGTTCTGGGGCCTGTTGCAGTGGTGGCGGGCCTGGCAGCGGGAGAACCTGGTGCCGGCGCCCGCCGACTGAATTCAGGCTCTGCCCAACTCCAGCGCCGCCAGCCGGCCGCGCCGCTCGTCCACAGTGAACAACAGCAACAGGCCTGCGACAAAGAAGGCGAGCGGTGCCAGCAGCGAAATCCTGTGGTCGCCGCCCCACCCGTGGTTGAGCAGCCCGTAGGCAATCGGGCCGACAATGGCCGCGGCCCGGTTGGCCATGCCCCACAGACCGAAAACCTCGCCGTTGCGTGACGCCGGGGTGAGGTTGCCGATCAGCGCCCGCCCCCCGGCCTGGGTCGCGCCCATGGCCAGCCCGATCAGGTTGCTGCACAGCCAGAGCATCGCCTCGCTGCTGGCGGTAAGGCCGACACCGATGGCCAGTATCCAGGTGAGCAGGGCGGCGGCCAGGGTGGGTACCGAGCCGAAGCGATCCTGGGCGTGGCCAAAGCCAAAGGCGCCGAGTGCCGCGGTCAGGTTGACCACCATGATCAACACGATCAACTGCTGGCTGTCGAAGCCGAAAACCTCCTGGGCGAAGATGGCGGCGACCACCACGATGGTCGAGACACCCGCCTGGAACAGGGTGATGCAGCCGAGAAAGCGGAACAGGTCGGGCAGCCGGCGAGTGTGGCCGAGCGTGTCCAGCACCTGGCCGAAACCGGCCCGCAGCCAACTGGTCCCGACGGGCAGGGGGCGCGGCCTGGCGCGCTCGCGCAGAAACAGGAAGGTGGGCAGGGCGGTGATGGCGAAGATCGCCGCGGTGATCAGCAGTGTCGGCGGAATGTACTGGGCGGCGTCCTGGCCGGCGCCCGCCGCGTGGTTGATCCAGACGAGACAGCAGGCGAGGGTCAGCAGGCCGCCGAAGTAGCCCAGCGACCAGCCGTAGCCCGAGACCCTGCCCATGCGTTCGCCGGAGGCGATTTCGGGCAGGAAGGCGGCGATGAGGTTTTCCCCGATGGAGAAGGCGGTGGCAGAGACCACCAGCATCGCCAGGGCCAGCATCACCTCGCCGCTACCGGCCAGGGCGAGGCCAGCCGTGGCGGCGACGCAGACCGTGGTACTGACCAGCAGGAAACGCTTCTTGCTGGCGTGGTAATCCGCCAGCGCACCGATGATCGGGCCCGCCAGCAGCACCACCAGGTTGGAAGCGCCGATGCCGAGTGTCCACAACAGGGTTGCCATGCCGGGCGAGGCGCTGCCGGCCTGCGCCGCGACGACGGCGACAAAAAACGCGCTGTAGATAGTGGTCAGCACGACCGTGGTGTAGCCGGAGTTGGCGAAATCGAAAAACGCCCAGGCGAGGATTTCCCGCCGGCCGGCCGGGTTGGCTTCTTCGCTGGTGGCGCTCACCGGCGTTTCCCCGGGCGCGTGCTGCGCGCTACCATCTGCGGGTATTCCCGGTAGTGAAAGGTCTGGCGTTGATCAATGAGCGAGTCGTTGCACAAGGTGCTGATGTCGATCGTAGACGGCTTTATGGCTGTTATCCCCCGCTCGGTGCCTACAGGCGCAGCGCTGCAGCACTGCAAACTGGTAGCCCATCGCGGTGACCACGACGGCATACTCGTGCGCGAAAATACCCTGCGCGCCTTCGACAATGCAAGCAATGCCGGCGTCTGGGGCATTGAATGCGATGTTCGCTGGAGCGCCGACGGCGTGCCGGTGATTCACCACGACGCCGATTGCCGCCGGGTGTTCGGCAGTGACCTGCGCATCGCCGAAACCACCCGGGCCGAACTCGCCCGCCGGGTGCCCGAGATACCGCGGCTGGACGAGGTGCTCGCGGCCTACGGCGGCCGCCGCCATCTCATGCTGGAGATCAAGGACGACGGCCAGGGTGCGAGCCCGGCGCGCAAGGACGCCCTGCGCAGCCTGCTGGCGCCGCTGCAGCCGGGCCTGGACTTCCACATGCTCGCGCTGGATCCCGCGCTGTTCGAACTGGTGGATTTCCTGCCGCCCTCGGCCTGCCTGCCGGTGGCCCTGACCAACACCCGGGCGATGAGCGACGTGGCGCTCGCCCGCGGCTACGCCGGTGTGGCCGGTCACTACCTCCTGCTCAACCGGCGCCTGCAGGCGCGCCACGAGCGCGCCGGGCAGAGGGTCGGTACCGGTTTCCCGGCCTCGCTCAATTGCCTGCTGCGGGAAATCAACCGCGGCGTCGAGTGGATATTCAGTGATTGCGCCGGCGAACTGCAGTCCCGGCTGGCCCAGTTGCAAAGCCGGCGATCGGCCTAGTCGGGAAGCCGGAACACGCCGAACAGCGCGGCGTGGTCGGAGAGGTCGCGCCAGTGGCCGCTGGCCAGTTTGCGGCAGGCGACAGGTTGCAGGCCGCGGTAGTAGACCCGGTCCACCGGCAGCAGGGGCGCCCACACGGGGAAGGTACGCGCGTGCCGCCCCTCGAGGGTGACGAAAAGCTCCTCCAGGCCGAGGTCGTCGTGCAGGTGGCGCTCGGCGCGTCGCCGCCAGTCGTTGAAGTCGCCGGCGATGATCATCGGCTCATCCCGCGGCACATGTTCGGCAATCCGCTGGGTCAGGGCCTGCAACTGCTCCCGGCGCTCCTGTTCGAGCAGGCCGAGATGCACGCAGAGCGTGTGCAGGCGGGTCTTGCGCTCGCCCAACTCAATGATGCCGTGGAGGATGCTGCGGCTGGAGCGGGGGAACAGCGAGACATCGATGTTCTCCCAGCTGAGGAAGGGGTGCATGCTGAGAATGGCATTGCCGTGGTCGCCCTTGCGGTAGATCGCGTTCTTGCCATAGGCGTAGTGGGGCCAGGCCTGGTCGGCGAGGTACTCGAAGTGGGGCTGCTCCGGGTAGGAGAGGCGACCCATTTTCTTCTCGGCTTTCTGCGCCATGCCGTGGACCTCCTGCAGGAAGACGATATCCGCACCGGTTTCGGCGATGCGTTCACGCATGCTGTCGAGGACGAAGCGGCGTTTGCCGCTGCAGTAGCCCTTGTGGATGTTATACGTGAGGATGTGGATTTCCTCGCCGGAAGAGGCCATGGGTAAAACTCGGCTGATACTTCGAGGCTGGAGTATAGACGAGACTCCCCGGCGGCAGGGAATCGGCCCCCGCCAACGGCAATCTGCCGGGCTTGTAGCGCGGCCGCTTGCGCCGCGGCGGTAAAAGCTCTAAATTTGCTCCTACTACACAGCAGGTAGTGGCGCCGACGTTTTCGCTCCGGCGCCATCAGAATAACCTGCGCCTTCGGGTCTATAACTCAAGAACACAAAGGTAACGCTCGTCACCGGATATCCGCTTCCTGCAGGTGCCCGGTGGATTCATGCCGCCTGCGGTCCACACTTATGCTGTGGGTGCGTATTCGCGCAGAGTGTTGTCAGGTGTACTCCGTTGAGACCCCGGCAATGCCCTCGCAAGCTGGCATGCGACAAGCGGGAAAAGGGAGCGCGCACACGCGTGCTCAACCTTGGTACTGGAATACGCATCTGCGGAGGGTAGCAATGTCACGCCAATCGCCCATCAGAGTGGGCATCATGGGATTCGGCCAGACCGGCCGGCAAATCTACGAGCTTGCGGCCTGCAGTGACGACGTGGAAATCGTTGCCATTGCGGATATCGGCAAGCCGCATATCCTGCACTACCTGCTCGAGTCCGAGGTCGAGCAGCCGGAAAATTACCGCCTCGAGGGCAATTTCCTCGTCTGCCCCCGGTTCCGCTCCCGCCTGGTACAGATCGACCGCCCGGCGGAGATGCCCTGGGATATCTTCGGCGTCGACGCGGTCATCGACTCCACCGGCAAGTTCCGCGACAGCCAGTCGATGCGCGACCACCTCGACAGCGGCGCGCCGCGGGTAATGCTGCGCACCCTGCCGACGGACGAGATAGACCGCATCCTCATCCCCGGCCTCAACCACACCACGGCGCAGGTGACGGACCGGATGATCTCCGCCGGCTCCGCTACCACCGGTGCGCTGGCGCTGCTGCTGAACAGCCTTGGCAGCAGCTTCGACATCGTCTGCGGCAGCATGACCACGGTCCACGCCTACACCTCGGACCAGGCCCTGCAGGACTACGCCGGCTCGGACTTTCGCCGCAGCCGTTCAGCCGCCAAGAACATCATTCCCAACAACCACGAGGCCAGCGACTGGCTGGGCTATTTCCTGCCCCAGTTCGAGGGCAAGATTCTGACCTCCGCCCTCAACGTGCCGGTGCAGGAGGGCTGCCTGCTGGACGTCAACCTGGTCATGGCCGACGGCGCCGTGGACCCCGAGGCGGTGAACGCGGTGATGCGCGATGCCGCCCAGGCCCACCCCGGTATCATCGGCGTGGCGGAGGATCCGATTGTCTCGTCCGACGTGATCGGCAGCCCGCTGTCGCTGCTGTTCGACATCAAGGGCACGATCAAGGCCGGGGGCAACATCATCAAGACCCTGAGCTGGTACGAGACCCGCGGTCACGCCGCGCGCATGCTCGACGTGGTGCGCCTCTACGACGCGCTCGACGCACAGCAGGAGGTGGCGTAATGAAGGTCGGTATCAATGGTTTTGGCCGCATCGGCCGCTCGGTTTTTCGCATCCTGGAAAAAGTCCCCGGTGTCGACGTGGTCGCCATCAATGACCTCTTCGACAACGACGCGCTGCGCTACCTGCTCAGCTACGACACGGTCATGGGGCCTTTCCGCAAGTCCCTCAAACTGGAGGGCGACTACTTCGTCACCGACAAGAGCCGCGCCCTGCTGCTCAACGAGCGCAACCCGGCTGACATTCCCTGGGGCGATCTCGGCGTCGACGTGGTGGTCGAGTCCACCGGTGTGTTCCGCGCCCGCGAGCAACTGGAGCTGCACCTCAAGGCCGGGGCGGGCAGGGTGGTGCTCACGGTTCCCTCCCAGGACCCGGTGGATTACACGGTCGTGCTCGGCGTAAACGACGACGGATTGTTGCCGGAGCACCGGATCATTTCCAACGCCAGTTGCACCACCAACTGCCTGGCGCCGATGGCCTGGGTACTGGACAGCGCCTTCGGCATCGAGGAGGGCGTGATCAACACCGTGCACGCCTACACCAACGACCAGCGCCTCGCGGACGTCCCGCACTCGGACTGGCGGCGCAGCCGGGCGGCGGCGGAGAACATCATCCCCACCTCCACCGGTGCCGCCAAGGCGGTGGGCGAGGTGCTGCCGCAACTCAAGGGCAAGCTGCACGGTATTGCGGCGCGGGTCCCGGTGCCGGACGGCTCGGTGGTCGACCTGTTCGTGAAGCTCTCCCGCAAGGTGACGGTTGACGAAGTCAACGCCGCCGTGCGCGAGGCCGCAGCTTCCGAGCGCCTGAGGGGCATCCTGCAGTACAGCGATACGCCCATCGTCTCCTCCGACATCATCGGCAACTCGCACTCCTCGATCTACGACGCCGGTTTCAGCGACGTGACCTGCGATCGCTACCTGCGGGTGCTCAACTGGTACGACAACGAGTGGGGCTATTCCTCACGGGTGTGTGACCTGCTCGGGAGGATTGGCAGTTGGTGAATTCGCAGCCGGATTACAGCAGCCTGCGCAGCAACGTCAGCGCCCTCGGCAGGGTGCTCGGCGAGACCGTGGCCGCCGCCGAGGGCGACGACGTACTGGCGCTGGTGGAGCGCATCCGCAGCCTGTCCAAGGCCGCTCGCGACGGTTCCGGCGAGGATCGCGCGGCGCTGCTGGCACAGCTGCGTTCGCTGGAAACCGCGCAACTGGTGCCGGTGGCGCGAGCCTTCGCCCAGTTCCTCAATCTCGCCAATATTGCCGACCAGCGGCATATGGTGTCGCGCGAGATGGACGAACTGGTCTCCGCCTCCCTCAACCTCGGCAACTGCCTGCGCGAACTGCGTGAGCAGGGCGTGGCGAAGGAGGCGATTGTCGGGACTATCGCCGCCCTGCGTATCGACCTCGTACTCACCGCCCACCCCACGGAAATCACCCGGCGCACGCTGATCCACAAGCACAGCGAGATCGGTCGCTGTCTCGGCCAGCTGGAACTCACCGGCCTGACGCCGCGCGAGGAGGAGAGCCTGCGCGCGCGGCTGCGCGAACTGATCGCCCAGATCTGGTACGGCGATGACTTCCGCCGCGAGCGGCCGACTCCGGTTGATGAGGCGAAGTGGGGCTTTGCCGTGGTCGAGGATTCCCTGTGGGGCGCCGTCCCTGAATTCCTCCGCCGCCTCGACACTGCCCTGTACGAGCACTGCGGGGCGCGCCTGCCGCTGGACGCGGCGCCGGTCACCTTCGCCTCCTGGATGGGCGGCGACCGCGATGGCAACCCCAACGTCACCGCGACGGTGACCCGCGAGGTACTGCTGCTCGCCCGCTGGCAGGCCGCCGACCTCTACCTGGGCGATATCACCCGCCTGCTCGAGGAACTCTCGGTTACCCGTGCCAGTCCAGCCCTGCAGGCCCTGTCCGGCGAGGCCCACGAGCCCTATCGGGGCATCCTGCGGCAGCTGCGGGAACTCCTGCGGCGCACTCTCAGTGCGCTGGAGGCGGAACTCGACGGCGGCGTTGTTCCCGTGGGGGAGATTCTCACCCGCGAGGAACAGCTGCTGGAACCGCTCGAGGCCTGCTACCAGTCGCTGCGGGAATGCGGGATGGAGATCGTCGCCGACGGAGTCCTGCTCGACGTCATCCGCCGGGTGCGCTGCTTCGGTGTTCACCTGGTGCGCCACGACGTCCGCCAGGACAGCGCCCGGCACACCGGCGCGCTGGCGGAACTCACCCGCTGGCTGGGCCTCGGCGACTACGCCAGCTGGGATGAAGACACCCGCCGCGCCTTCCTGCTACAGGAGCTGGCCAGCCGGCGTCCGCTGGTGCCCCGCGGCTGGAAACCCTCCGCGGACACCCAGGAAGTGCTCGATACCTGCGCGGTGATCGCACAGACCCCGCGCAAGGCACTCGGCGCCTACGTCATCTCCATGGCCCAGCAGGCCTCGGACGTACTGGCCGTCTACCTGTTGCTGAAGGAGAGTGGCGTCGACTACCACCTGCCGGTGGCGCCTCTGTTCGAGACCCTCGACGACCTGTCCCGCTCCCGCGAGGTTATCGCCGACCTGTTGAGCATGCCCTGGTTGCGCGGCCAGATCGGCGGTGAGCTGATGGTGATGATCGGGTACTCCGACTCGGCCAAGGATGCCGGCGTGCTCGCGGCATCCTGGGCGCAGTACCGGGCACAGGAGGACCTGCTCTCCCTGTGCGCGGCCAACGGGGTGAAGCTGACCCTGTTCCATGGCCGCGGCGGCACCATCGGTCGCGGCGGGGCGCCGGCCCGGGAGGCCCTGCTGTCGCAGCCGCCGGGCTCGCTGGAGAACGGGCTGCGGGTCACCGAGCAGGGCGAGATGATTCGCACCAAGCTGGGCTGGGTCTCGCTGGCGGTGAAGACCCTGGCGCTGTATACCGACGCCATCTGCCGCGCCAACCTGATGACCCCACCGGCGCCAAAGGCGGACTGGCGGGCCATGATGGATACCCTGGCCGAGCAGTCCTGCAATGCCTACCGGCGAGTGGTCCGCGAGGAGCCGGATTTCGTCGCCTATTTCCGCGACGCCACACCGGAACAGGAACTGGCCAAGCTGCCGCTGGGCTCGCGCCCGGCGCGACGCAAGGCCGGTGGCGGCATCGAGAGCCTGCGCGCCATTCCGTGGATTTTCGCCTGGTCGCAGAACCGGCTGATGCTGCCGGCCTGGCTCGGGGCCGGGGAAGCGCTCGGCAAGGTGATTGCCGAGGGCAAGGAGCCCCTGCTGCGGGAGATGGTCGACCAGTGGCCTTTCTTCGAAGTGCGCATTTCCATGCTGGAAATGGTCTTTGCCAAGACCGACCTGGGGCTTTCCGCCTACTACGACGAACTGCTGGTCCCCGACCAGACCCGCCATATCGGCGAGACCCTGCGCAGCCAATTGGGGCGCGACATCGCCACTATTCTCGGCATCCACGGCAGCGGCAGCCTGTTGGAGGACCAGCCCTGGACCGCCGAATCGATTCGCCTGCGCAACATCTACACCGACCCGCTCAACTACCTGCAGGCTGAACTGCTGCAGCGCCACCGCGCGTCGGAGACGCCCGAGGAGCAGGTAGAACGGGCGATCATGGTGACCATCGCCGGCATCGCTGCGGGGATGCGCAACACCGGTTGACCTCGATCTGGGCTTTGCCTCGACCTTGAAAAGTCACAAAGCCCTGCCAGACTACCTGCACGCGATGAACTTCTTCCCCCGGTGAGAGTCGGTATTAGCGTGGAAGGAAGTCGCCCGGTCGCGCCAGCCGTTCCCACGCCGGCACCAATCAAAACGAGGAAGACGCCATGCAACGCACGCTGACAACAACTTTCCTGGTGGCAGTATTGTCACTGTTCACCCAGTTCTCATGGGCAGACGATGGCGGCTTCGCCGCTGCCCGGAAGTCCTTCATGGAGGCGGGGGAGAGCGGGCAATACTTCGCGAATTCCTACGGTTATGCGCTCTTCCCGACCATCGGCAAGGGCGGCATCGGCGTTGGTGGCGCCCACGGCAAGGGCCGGGTCTACGCCGGTGGCAAGCAGGTGGGTACCAGCACGATGACCCAGCTCACGGTTGGTTTCCAGCTCGGCGGCCAGGCCTTCAGCCAGATTATTTTCTTCGAGGACAAGTCCGCATTCGACAGTTTCACGTCCGGCAACTTCGAGTTCAGCGCCCAGGCCACGGCGGTGGCGATCACTGCCGGCGTGTCGGCGGAAGCCAATACCGGCGGCGGTGCAGCGGCAGGCGCCAGCGGCGGCTCCAACAACGCATCCACCGTCTCCGGTGGTTATCGCAAGGGTATGGCGATCTTCACCATCGCCAAGGGCGGCCTGATGTACGAGGCGACGCTCGGCGGGCAGAAGTTCACCTATAGCCCCCTGTAAGACTCTTCAACCGGATTCGCCCGGCGGCTGGGCCAGCTGTCGGGCGGTCTCCATCGCCTCCGCCGATACTTTCCCCAGCAGGATGATGTGTAGTGCCTGGGGGCCGTGTGCCCCGTAGACCAGGCGGGCTTCGATGTCGCTGGTACTCGATGGCCCGGCGATGAAATTGATCCCGCGCGGGCGCTTGCCGCGGGTCAGGATGGTCTGCCGCCAGAAACTTTCCAGATCCGGCAACAGCCTGTCGACGTCGAGTAGCACTAAATGGTGCTCCGCCAGCAGGTGATTGGCCGGGGGGTTGTGTTTGCCAGTGGCCAGGGTGATCGCGCCAGTCTCGGCTATGCCCCAGTCGGCGTAACTCAGCGCCGCCTTTTCCCCCGGCGTCAGTTCGCCAAAGCGCGGCAGCACCCCACCTTCACGCCAGGGCATTGCCGCCAGGTGCGGTTCGTTGCCGGCAACCAGTCGCTGGCTGCGAAACTTGTCGTAAAGATACTGGCGCACCGCTTTTACCGCCTCCAGCCGGTCCGCGGCGATTGCCAGGGAACCGTGGTTGCGCAGGACATTGACCATGAAGCTGACCAGCAGGTTGCGATGTGGCGCACGGGCGATCGGCGCGACACCGAGTTTGCCGAGCTCGGTCGCTATGCTCTCGGCGTCCTGTCCCCGCGTCGCACCGCGAATCCGGGCCAGGGTGCGCTTGCGGGAATCAGCGCTCACGCTCGCGCTCCACAGCCCGGTATTGCTGCATGAAGGTGCCGCGTTGGGGCGCGGGGAAATCCCGTTTGCCGGTCCAGCCGGCGGCGAAGGGCAGCTTGCGAAGGCTGCCGCGGCGCCTCCCCAGCCAGTGCAGGACGCGAATGGAAAGATTGCTGGCGCGCTGGTACAGGGCCGGACGGACGGCGAGCCAGGCATGCAGGCGCAGCCCCCGGCGCCAGCCGCGGGAACCGATCTGCCGAACGCTCTTGTCGTGGCGCAGGTCGCGCAGCATGTCCGGGAGGGGGATCGAGGCGGGGCAGACTTCCTCGCAGCGACCGCAGGCGGTGCAGGCGTCAGGCAGTTCCGGGTGGGCCTCGAGTGACTCCAGCAGGGGCGCGAGCACCGAGCCCATGGGGCCGGGGTAGACCGAGCCGTAGGCGTGGCCACCGGCGGCGGCGAACACCGGGCAGTGGTTGAGGCAGGCGCCGCAGCGGATGCACTGCAGCATTTCGCGATAATCGCTGGCCAGCAGTTCGCTGCGCCGATTGTCGAGTAACACGATATGCGTTTCCACGGGGCCGGCGCCGTCGAGTTCCCGGCGCGGCCCGGAGTAGAAGCTGGTATAGCAGGTTTGTCGCTGGCCAGTGGCCGAGCGCGCCAGCAGCCGCTGCAGGGCCGCAGCATCCTCGCCGCGGGGCAGCAGGCGTTCCACGGTGGTACAGACGATCAACACTTTCGGCAGACTGGCGCAGAGATCGCCATTGCCCTCGTTGGTCACCAGCATGCTGTAGCCATTTTCCGCAATCAGCGCGTTGGCGCCGATGATGCCCACATCGGCCTTGAGGAAGTGCTCGCGCATGACCTGGCGGGCCTCGGCGACCAGCGCCTCGGGGTGCTCCAGCCGGCGCTCGCCGAGAGGGTGCGCGGCGAGGAACAGTTCGCGGATCTGGCCGACAGTTTTGTGCCGGGCGGGGCCGACAATGTGTGCCGGTTTTTCCCCGGCCAGCTGGACGATGTACTCACCGAGGTCGGTTTCCACGACCTCCAGCCGTTCGCCCTGCAGGGCCGCGGCCAACTCGGTCTCCTCGGTGACCATGGACTTGCCCTTGGCGACGCGGCGCGCACCGTGCTGGCGGCAGATATCCAGCACGATGGCATTCATTTCGTCGCCGGTGTCGGCGTAGTGCACCTGGTTGCCGTTGTGGATGGCTTCCAGTTCAAAGCGCGGGAGATAGTAGTCGAGGTTGTCCAGGGTGTGCTGGCGCAGGCGCTTGACGTGCCGGCGCAGGGCGTCGAACTCGCCGAACTCGTCGACGGCCTGCTGGCGCAGCAGCGGTGTCGTGCGCGCGAGCATGTCGCGCTGGCGAGTCGCTGCGATATCCTCGAGCGCCGTCTCGGCGGCGTTGATGAAGCCATCGATGCCGGTATCGGTGGCGCTCATTCGGGCTCACCGATCGGCGGGGCCTCGAACTCACCATCGAGCAGTTCGGCGATATGACGGAACTGCAGTTGCCGGCCCTCGCGGCGGGCGCGGCCGGCGAGGTGCAGCAGGCAGCCGAGGTCGCCGCCGACTACCAGTTCCGCGCCGCTTGCCTGGGCGTTGGCGAGCTTGTCGTCGGCCATCTTGGCGGAGATCGTCGGCATCTTCGCGCAGAAGGTGCCACCAAAGCCGCAGCAGACTTCGGTCTGTTGCATTTCATTGATGCGGGCGCCGCACAGTTTGGTGAGCAGGGCGCGCGGCTGTTGCTTGATGCCGAGTTCGCGCAGGCCCGCACAGCTGTCGTGATAGGTTATCGCTGGCAGGGACTTCGGCGCGCTGGCCGACGCTCGCGGCCCGGCCACCTCCTGCAGGAAACTGGTCAGTTCCCAGGTTCTCGCGGCGAGCTCCAGCGCCCGCTCGCGCCACTCGCCCGCGAGCAGGCGGGGGAAGTGGTGAGTGAGCATCCCCGCGCAGGAACCGGAGGGGACGACGACGTACTCGGCGTGCTGGAAAACTTCTATACAGTGCTTCGCGACGGGAATTGCCGCTTCGAATTCACCGCTGTTGTAGGCCGGCTGGCCACAGCAGGTCTGCTGCTGCGGGACATCGACGATACAGCCGGCGCGTTCCAGCAGGCGCAGGCTGGCGAAGGCGACCGATGGGCGCATGAGGTCCGCCAGGCAGGTGACGAAGAGGGAGACGCGCGGTGGCTGGGGGTCAGTGGCATTCACGGCGACAGTATAGCCAAATCATATTTCTGTTGCCGGCTTATAGCGGAAGCTGCCCGATGACCAGGATCAGCAGGCCGAGCATCAGTGCGGCGATGGCGCCGAGCCCGCCCCGGGCGACCGGGTGGTTGCTCTCGCGCAGGCGAATCAGGACCTCGGACCAGCTCGCGCGGGGAACGCTGCCGCGATTGGCGACCAATACCATTTCACCGGCCTCCCGGTGCATCGCCGGTAGCAGGGAGGTTCCGGTGTAGATGATTACATCATCGAGGGAGTAGAAGGGACCCCGCTGTCGCAGCCGGGTCGGCCTGCCGGCGTGATAGCGTTCCAGGTGATCGACGAGGATGACTTTGCCGCCGAGCAGGCCGAGGTGATCCACCGGGCTGCGCAGCAGGGTCTGCAGGACGATCAGTGGGCCGCTGAGAGCAATCAGCAGTGCCAGCAACTGCACCGCGCTGACACCGCAGGCTACGGCGATCAGGATGACACCGACGGCGAGCCCGAAATAGGCGGTGCTGTAGCGGCGTAGCTGCTGCTGGCGGCCGGGTGCCGAAGCCGCCCACCTGACCTGGTCGAGGCTGCTGTCGAGTGCGTCGGCGCCCTGCTCCTTGCAGCGGGAGAAGACGGTTTTGCGCATCCACTGCAGTCCGGCGTAGGCAAAACCGAGCACGCTCACGGCTGCGCACAGCAGCAGAACCAGCCGCCAGGCCAGCGCCTCCAGTTGCTTGCGTTGCTGCCCGCTGGCGATGGCCCCATCGAGCAGCGGCGAGCTGAAATTCGCCTCAGCCTGGCCCTCGCTGTTGTAGCGCCGGATTACCCCGGAGCGCGGGCTGGAGAAGAGGACCTTGTCCTTCCACGCGGTCATCCGTGCGCTGGGCTCTGCGCCCTTGCGCTCGACCTGGCCGAGGTAGGACCAGTAGCTGTCAAACCGATAGGTGCCGAGGCTGCGGGTCTCGGGGTTTTCCATGGTAGCCCACCACTGCTCGCCCAGCCGCAGGAAATCCACGACGTGTGTCTGCCCCGCCTCCAGTGCCGGTGGGGCGAGTAGGAACAACTCGTCGATCTGGTGCCCGAAAACACTGGGTTCGATGCGCAGTACGCTGAGCGTGGGCGCGGTGGCGCTGTTGATGAACAACAAGCCGGTGTCGAGACGCAGCAGGACCTGGTCCGGCAGATCGAGGCTGGCGTCAGCCACGGTTTTGCCGCTGTTGTCGACGCGCAGCAGCCGCCCCTGGTCGACGTCTGCGAGCAGCAGGTCGCCGCTGAGATCGTGGCGGGTGAGGGCGTCGATATGCGCCGTCTGGTAGTCGCCGAGGAGTGCGGAGCACTGCTGCTCGGCGGGGCGGCAGGACCACAGGGCGGGCTCCGCGGCCTCATCCTGCGCCGCGCGCGCCCAGAGCAGAAGCTGACCGTCGGGACCGGGTAACAGAATCTGTCGGGCGTCTTCAAGCCCCCAGCTCTGCAGCTCGATCTCCCCCTCGGGGACGCCCGCGCGATCGTGCTGCAGGAGGGTGTCACCGATCAGCAGGTAGAGCTTGCTGTCGCTGGCACCGGCGATGGCGGCGGGGCCCGCGGGAGTCGGTGTGGGCCGCTGGGCGATAAAACTGCCGAGCAGGATCAGCAACAGGGCGAAGGCGGTGCCCGCGGTGAACATGCCCCGGCGCAGGGCTGTTTGCGCCAGCGCAGCACGGCGGCGAATTTCAGGTGTGTTGCGAAAGGGCTGCAAGCGGTAGGCGTTGGGTGCTTCCGAACGGCGCGATCCGCCGGAACTGGATTTGCGCTGGCGGATCGCCGAGAGGTCGAGCGCGGAGCGGATGCGCTTGCGTTCCACTGCGCCAGGTGCAGTCTTGGCTGCTGCTGGAACGGACGCTGCTACCGGCGCTGCAGGTGCCGCCTGTGCGGGAGCTGTGGTCGCCCGGGTGGAGTTTGCTACCGGGGATGGCGCCGCGGCGGCCGTCTCCGGGGCTGGGGCTCTGGCCTCGGCCTGCTGTTCCGCCCGTTCCCGCTGCAACTGGGCATCCGCCTCACGCTGCCGGGCGGCCTCGGCCTCCTCCCGTTGCTTGCGCTTGGCTTCGATGCGCGCCTGCTTGCGAGCCACGGCGGCCGCCTTGCGCTGGCGCTTGCGTTCGTTGGCGCCCTCGCGGCGCAGTTGGCGGCTGTCGGCTGCCGCTCGCGCCGGTTCCTGGCGGGCGATTGCCGCGGCTACGGCCGACTCTGCCGGCACTTCTGGCTCGGCCGGCCGCGCCGGGGCTTCGATTTCGATCTTTACCAGCGCGGATTCCAGGCCGTGCTTGCGCAGGCGGGCGTAGTAGGAACCGCCCTCCTTGCGATCGAGGTTGCGGCGCACAATCAGTGTCTCGCCACTGAAGTAGTGCTCCAGTAGCGCTTCATCGCTGATGTCGAAAATTTCCGCGAATCTCGCGCGGGCGCGTGCAGGATCGCGCCCGGGCAATACCACTCCGGAAAAGGTGAGGTTGAACCTGTTCACCCCGGCCCCGTTGTCCCCATATTTGGCTTTTTTCTGCGGCTATGTTCGATGATCGCCCCGGCTTTGCCAAGCGATGATCGGAGTTTTAGTGAACTCCGTGCATGAGGCGCCTGAGCAGCGGGGAGATGAGCAGCAAAACCACCCCGACGGCCAGGCCGACATGCAAGAGGTTGGTGAACAGGCCGCTGTAGGTGGCGAGCGCGGCGGCGGTGTCCAAGGCTTCACCCGGGACGGATTCGACCGCCGCAATCCTGGCGATCTGCGCCGCCAGCATTTCCGAGTAGGCCGTGGCGAGGAACCAGGCGCCCATCATCACGCCGACGATCGAGGGAACCGACAGGCGGGTTACCGCGGACAGGCCTACCGGGGAGAGGCAGAGTTCACCGGTGGTGTGTAGCAGGTAGGCCAGCACCATCCAGTATCCGGCGACCAGTCCGGCACTGTCCGGGTGGCTGGCACCGTAGACGAGGGCACCAAAACCGAGGCCGGCCTGCAGGGTGCCGAGCGCGAATTTCACCGGTGTCCCGGGTTCCAGCCCGCGCCGGCCCAGCGCGGTCCACAGCCAGGCGAAGAGCGGGGCAAAGATAAAGATGAACAGGGAATTGAGCGAACCGAACTGGGCAGCGGTCAGCTCGAGGCCGAAAATGCGCCGGTCCATGACCCGGTCCGCGAACAGGGTCATGGAGGCCGCGGCCTGTTCGAACAACGACCAGAACACCACGCTGGAAAGGGTCAGTACGATCAGTGCGATCATTCGATGCCGCTCCACCCGGTTGCAGCGGGTGGCGAGGAACCAGGCCAGGCCGGCCAGTACCAGCAGGGAGAGCAGGTTGAGCGCCCCCTGCACCGCGCCGTGGAATTGCAGCATGCGCCAGACCACCAAGATGCCAAGCAGGGCGCCGGCGTAAATCAGTTTTTCGCGGCTCAGCCACAGGCGGGTCGGCGCCTGCAGACGCTTGGGGTCGGGTGGCTCGGCGTGGCCCTGCAGGTGGCGTTGCCCGCTGATGAAGGTCGCCAGGCCGATCAGCATGCCCACGCCGGCGGCGCCAAAACCCCAGGACCAGCCGAGGGTTTCACCGAGGTAGCCGCAGAGCAGGGTGGCGGTGAAGGCGCCGATGTTGATCCCCATGTAGAAGATGGTGAAGCCTGAATCCCGGCGCGTGTCCTCCTCGCTGTAGAGGCGGCCGACGATGGTGGAGATATTCGGCTTGAGGAAGCCGACGCCCATCACGATCAGCGCCAGGGAAAAATAGAACACCTGGATGGCGCTGTCGTCGCGGACGATTTCCCCCGCAACCAAGCGCGCCTGTTCGCCCTCGACGGCCATGCCGAGGTGGCCGAGGACCAGCAGGATGCCGCCAAAGACGACCGACTTGCGCATGCCCAGGTAGCGATCCGCGAGCAGGCCGCCGATCACCGGCATGGCATACACCAGGCCGGCGTAGGCGCCGAGTACCTCGAGCCCGTTGTGATCGGAGAACAGGTGGTACTTGGTGAGATACAGCAGCAGCAGGTACTTCATGCCGTAGAAGGAGAAGCGCTCCCACATTTCCGTGGCGAAACAAACGAACAGCCCCCTGGGGTGGCCGAAGAATGCGGTCTGGTCAGCGTCGGGCGAAGCGGGCATAGGGGCTGGCTGGCAATCATTGACTGTGGGCCAAGCATACTACAGGGCGGCGCGATGGGAACGCGGGAGCGCGTGCCCGGGGCCGGAGAGTTCGCCGCTGGCGCGGGAAGTCATGATACTGACGCGGCGGGCAATGTCCCCCGGCCGCGTTCTCCGCTGAAATACGCTCCCCAGAACGCGCGCTACCGGAGTCACGCGATGACCAGTTCCCCTTTCATTCCCCCCGAACTTAGCGGTCACGACTTCCGTGCCCGCTTTCAGCGCGCCCAGTCGATTGTCGATGAGTACGCAAGGGTTCTCGACAATATTACCCTGCTGCCCGGACAGGTGGCCGATGCAGCCCTGCTCCCGAGGGAGAAAGAGGACATTCGCTCCGCACTCTACCTCTGCCTGAGTTGCAACCTCGACCCGCAACTGTCCGAGCACCTCGAGGCCGGTTACCTGCTGCTCTCGGCCTTCCAGCCCGAGTTGGGGCATGACATAGTCGGTGAGCAGTTTGTCCATTACGACCTGGATGCGGACCCGGCGGAGATCGCCGCCAGGCTCGAGCGGGAGCATGCGCAGGCAGTGCCGTGGCGGCAGCTGGCACAGGCCGAACTCGCCCGCCTGCAGCAGGATATCGACCAGTTGCGGGCGATGGCCATTTCCTACCCGATGTAACACCTCTCCAGGGTTACAAAGCATGGCACTACGCTGGTGCCTGAATTATGCTTAGGGCTCGGCACACCGCCGTTTCACGGCGCATTCGTGGGAAGCCCATGCAGGACACCATCATCACCCAGGGTCTGGAACTCATGCTCTACGGCATGGGCACGGTCGTCGTGTTCCTGTCACTCCTGGTAGTGGCTACCGGGGCGATGTCCAGCCTGATCGAACGTTTCTTCGTCGAACCACAGCCGGCCGCCAGGCCGACCTCCCAGCCTGCGGCAAAACCGGCCGATGACGGCGAGTTGATCGCCGTCATCAGCGCCGCCGTTGCGCGTCACCGGCAGCGGCAAGGGCGTTAGACGCAGACCGACCATTGAGCACAAGGGGTAGAGAATGAGCGAAAACAAGCGGCCTTTGGGAATCACCGATGTGGTATTGCGGGATGCTTCCCAGTCGCTGCTGGCGACCAGGGTGCGGCTCGATGACATGCTGCCGATTGCCGCCAAGCTCGACGAGATCGGCTTCTGGTCGCTGGAGTCCTGGGGTGGGGCAACCTTCGATGCCTGCATCCGCTATCTCGGCGAGGATCCCTGGGAGCGCATTCGCGAGCTGAAAAAGGCCATGCCGAAAACGCCCCAGCAAATGCTGTTCCGCGGGCAGAACATTCTCGGCTATCGCCACTACGCGGATGACGTGGTGGAAAAGTTCGTCGAGCGCGCCGCGGTCAACGGCGTCGACGTGTTCCGTGTCTTCGATGCCATGAACGACATGCGCAATATCGAAGTCGCCCTGAAGGCGGTGAAACAGGTCGGCAAGCACGCCCAGGGCACGATCTCCTACACCCTGAGCCCCGTGCACACCATCGACACCTGGGTGGAGCAGGGCAAGCGCATCGAGGACATGGGCGCCGACTCCATCGCCATCAAGGACATGGCCGGCCTGCTGCACCCCTACGATGGCTTCGAACTGGTCACGCGGCTCAAGGCCGCCTGCGACATACCCATCCACATGCAGTGCCATGCGACCACAGGCCTGTCCACTTCGACCATTCTCAAGTGCGTGGAGGCGGGCATCGACAACGTCGACACGTCGATCTCGTCGATGTCCATGACCTACGGCCACTCGCCGACCGAGTCGGTCGTGGCAATGCTCCGTGGCAGTGACCGCGACACCGGGCTGGACATCATCAAACTCGAGGAAATCGCCGCCTATTTCCGCGCGGTGCGCAAGAAGTACGCGAAGTTCGAAGGCTCCCTGCGCGGCGTGGACTCGCGCATCCTGGTCGCCCAGGTGCCCGGCGGCATGCTCACCAACATGGAGAGCCAGCTCAGGGAGCAGGGCGCCGCGGACAGGCTGGACGAGGTTCTGGAAGAAATTCCCCGGGTGCGCGAGGACCTCGGTTTCATCCCCCTGGTGACGCCCACTTCGCAAATCGTCGGCACCCAGGCTGTCATCAACGTACTTACCGGCGAGCGCTACAAGTCCATTTCCAGGGAGACCGCCGGGGTGCTCAAGGGTGAGTACGGCGCCACTCCCGCCGCGGTCGACAGCGCGCTGCAGGCGCGGGTGCTCGAAGGGGAGGAGCCCATCACCTGTCGTCCGGCGGACCTGCTGCAGCCCGAACTGGATATCCTCGTGGAGGAACTGCGCAGCCTGGCGGGCGAGAAGAAGATCCCCCTCTCTGCAGGCGACGGTGAGATCGACGACGTGCTCACCTATGCCCTGTTTCCGCAGGTCGGGCTCAAGTTCTTGCAAAATCGCGGCAACCCCGATGCCTTCGAGCCGGCGCCCGGCTCACCGGCTGACGCCCCCGCCGCCGCACCCCCGGCTCCTGCTGCCGCAGCCGCCAGTGCTGGCAGTGAGGTCTACACGGTGACGGTCAACGGCAAGCGCTATGTGGTGGAAGTCGCCGAGGGGGGCGATGTTTCCTCGGTAACGCCCGCTCCGGCAACGCCGGCGGCCGCCGCCCCCACACCCGCGCCAGGCGGCGGCGAGCCGGTGGCCGCGCCGCTGGCCGGCAACATCGTCAAGGTCAAATTTGCCGTCGGCGACAGCGTCGCGGCGGGCGATGTGGTCATTATTCTCGAGGCGATGAAAATGGAAACCGAGGTGCGCGCCGCCCGCGGCGGTACGGTTTCCGCGGTCAATGTCAAAACGGGTGATACCGTCGCGGTCGGCGATCCACTGCTAGTGATCGCCTGACATGGACGAGCTGTTACGCCTCTGGGCCAGTTCCGGTCTCGCGCAATTCAGCCCCGGCCAGGGGTTCATGATCCTGGTGGGACTCCTGCTGCTTTACCTGGCCATCTACAAAAAGTTTGAACCACTGCTGCTGGTGCCCATCGGCTTCGGCGGCATACTGGCCAATATCCCCGGCGCAGGCATGGCCTATTCCGCGGTAGAGAACGCGATTCTCGCCGCCGACCCGGCACTGCACACAGCCTACGCGGCGCTGTTCGACTTGCCCGCGGGGAGCGGCATCAAGGCACTGCTGGCAGCCTACGACGGCAGCGACGCAGCTACCCACCTGCTGGCTAACCAGGTGGCCAGCGACAGTGGCTACGGCAACGGGATGCTCTACAACTTCTACTCCGTGGCGATCGCCAGCGGCGTTGCCCCGCTGGTGATTTTCATGGGAGTAGGGGCGATGACCGACTTCGGACCCCTGCTGGCCAACCCCAAAACCCTGTTCCTCGGCGCCGCGGCGCAGTTCGGCATCTTCGCTACCGTGCTCGGTGCGGTGGGATTGACCCAGCTTGGGCTTATGGACTTTTCCCTCGCCGACGCCGCCGCCATCGGCATCATCGGCGGTGCGGACGGTCCGACAGCCATCTATGTCGCCAGCCTGCTGGCGCCGGACCTGCTCGGCGCAATCGCCGTGGCTGCCTACTCCTATATGGCACTGGTGCCGATGATTCAGCCACCGATCATGCGCCTGCTGACGACCGAAGCGGAGCGCAAGATCGAGATGACCCAGTTGCGCCATGTTTCGCGGCTGGAGAAAATCGTCTTCCCGCTGATCCTGCTCATCCTGGTGGCACTGCTGCTGCCGGCGGCGGCACCGCTGCTCGGCATGTTCTGTTTCGGCAACCTGATGAAGGAGTGCGGTGTGGTCGACCGTTTGTCCGACACCGCGCAGAATGCGCTGATCAATATCACCACGATCTTTCTCGGTCTCTCGGTCGGCTCGAAGCTGGTGGCCGACAAGTTCCTCGATATCAACACACTGGGGATCCTCGGCCTGGGCATCATCGCCTTTGGTATCGGCACGGCCAGCGGCGTGTTGATCGCCAAATTGATGAACCGCTTCGGCAGTACGCCGCTCAACCCGCTGATCGGCTCCGCCGGTGTTTCCGCCGTGCCGATGGCGGCGCGGGTGAGCAACAAGCTTGGCCTGGAGGCCAACCCGCACAACTTCCTGCTGATGCACGCCATGGGCCCCAACGTGGCCGGGGTGATCGGTTCGGCGGTGGCGGCGGGTGTCATGATTAGCCTGGTCGGCGGCTGATTCGCCCCGGCCACCCTGTTCTGGAGTAAATGTCCTCTCGTGTTTGAAACCACTATCAAGCCGCGGTTTTACGAAACCGACGGCCTCGGTCATATCAGCAATACCGTGATTCCGGCCTGGTTCGAGATCGGCCGTTCGGAATTTCTCGCCAGCCTGGGCGGTGACCGGCGCGCCTGGCTGACCGCCTCGGTACAGATCGATTATCTGCTGGAGACCTTCCACACCAGTGTTGTCACCCTGCGCATTACCGCTGCCGAACCCGGCAACAGCTCACTGAAACTGTTCTGTGAAATGGAGCAGGATGGCAAGGTCACCGTGCGCGCCAGTTCCGTGCTGGTGCTGATGGCGGAAGACATGAGCGGCGCGACCCGCATACCTGATGACCTGCGCGAGGCGCTGAAAGCGGCGAGCCAGGGCTGAGGGCGCGGGCAGCGCCCCGGCCGGCGGTCAGGCCCGGCTCAGGATTCGACGAAGTCGCTGACTTCCAGCTGGAAGCCGGAGAGGGCGTTGAAATGCACCGGGGCCGACATCAGGCGCATCCTGCCCACGCCGAGGCGTTTGAGGATTTGTGAGCCGGTGCCGATGAGCCGGTAGTTGGTCTGCCCGGTGGTTGTCGACGCACCGGTGACGCGCACCGGCTCGGGAAACTGGGCCACTTCGGCCAGGGCCTGTTCGGTGCTCGAGGGCTGGCCCAGCAGGACCACCACCCCGCAACCTTCCTCAGCCACCCGCTGCATCGCGCGTCGGTAGGACCAGCCGCTGCTGTCGCCGTCGATCCGCGTGCCGAGGATATCGCGCAGGGTGTTGATGCCCTGGACCCGAACCAGGATGTCCTTTTCCGCGGTAATGTCCCCACAGGACATGGCGTAGTGCACGGTATCATCGATGAGGTCGTGAAAGGTGTGCAGGGTGAATTCGCCGAATTCGGTGTTGACGGCCTTGCTGCTGTGCAACTCTACGGATTGCTCGTGCAGCGCCCGGTACTGGATCAGGTCGGCGATGGTGCCCATGCGCAGGCCATGCTTTTCCGCAAACACTTCCAGCTCGGGGCGGCGGGCCATGGTGCCGTCTTCATTCATGATTTCGACGATTAGCGCGGCGGGCTCGAAACCGGCCATGCGCGCGAGATCGACACCGGCCTCGGTGTGTCCAGCGCGGCGCAGCACGCCGCCGGGTTTGGCCACCAGCGGGAAGATGTGTCCGGGCTGGACGATGTCGTGCGGCGTCGCTTTCAGCGCCACCGCCTGGCGTACCGTATGGGCGCGCTGAACTGCGCTGATACCGGGACCTTTTTTCTCTGCGGCGTCGATGGAAACCGTGAAATTGGTTTCGTGCTGGGAGCGGTTGTCGCGCACCATCAGCGGCAGTTGCAGGCGGCGGGCACGCTCCTCGGTGATCGGCATGCAGATCAGGCCGCAGGCCTCGCTGGAAAAGAAGTTGATGATTTCCGGCGTGACGGTCTCGGCGGCGATGATCAGGTCGCCTTCGTTCTCCCGGTCTTCGTCATCCATGAGGATGACCATCTTGCCGGCGCGGATGTCGTCGAGAATGTCCGGAATGCTGCTGAGTGCCATACAGGCTCCGTAGGGTGGGGGCCGCTCGGGCGGCGGCCCCCTTTTTTGAACTAAGGCCGCTTAGAGCAGTTCGATCGCCACGGCAGTCGCCTCGCCGCCGCCGATGCAAAGGGAGGCGATGCCGCGCTTCTTGCCCATCTGTTGCAGGGCGTACATCAGGGTGACGATGATCCGCGAGCCGGTGGAGCCGATGGGATGGCCCATGGCACAACCGCCGCCGTAGACGTTCACCTTGCTGTGGTCGATGCCGAGGTCCTGCATCGCCATCATGACTACCATGGCAAACGCTTCGTTGATTTCCCACAGGTCGACATCGTCGACAGTCCAGTCGAGCTTGGCCAGCAGCTTGTTCACGGCGCCGATCGGCGCGGTAGTGAACAGGCTCGGCTCCTGGCTGTGACGGCTGTGGCCGAGGATGCGCGCCATCGGTTTCAGGCCGCGGGCGGCCGCTTCGCTGCCACTGGTGATGACCAGTGCGCTGGCGCCGTCAGAAATCGAGCTGGAGTTCGCCGCGGTCACGGTGCCGTCGGCGGCGAAGGCCGGGCGCAGCTGGGGGATCTTGGCCGGGTCGGCGCTGAAGGGCTGCTCGTCGTCGACCACGACCACTTCACCCTTGCGGGTTTTCACGGTGACCGGTGCGGTTTCCGCCTTCAGCGCACCTGACTCGATCGCCGCTCGGGCGCGGTTCAGCGACTCGATGGCGTAGGCGTCCATCTGCTCGCGGGTAATGCCGCGATCGTCGGCGGTCTTCTGCGCGAAGCTGCCCATGGAGCCGCCGGAGTAGGCGTCTTCCAGGCCGTCGAGGAACATGTGGTCGTAAACGGTCTTGTGGCCGTTGCGGATGCCGCCGCGGGCGCCGGGGAGCAGGTGCGGGGCGTTGGTCATGCTTTCCATGCCGCCGGCGACGACGATCTTGTTGGTTCCCGCGAGGATGCTGTCATGGGCGAACATGGCCGCTTGCATGCCGGAGCCGCAGACCTTGTTCAGGGTCACCACACCAGTCGATTTCGGGATGCCTGCGCCCAGCGAAGCCTGGCGGGCAGGGCTCTGGCCGAGGCCGGCGGGTAGTACGCAGCCCATGAAAGTCTCGTCGACGTCTGCCGGGGCAATACCGCTGCGCTCGAGGGCTTCCGCGATGGCAACTGAACCCAGTTGCGGGGCTGTCATGCTGGAGAGTCCACCCAGCAGGCTACCCATGGGAGTGCGGGCACCGTTGACGATGACTACAGTTTCTTCGCTCATACCGATCTATCGCTCTGTAAGGGGAGGGGGGATGCTACAAGGGGCGCTAATTTAGCCACAGGCCGCGCCAATCCTCAAGGTGCGGCCAGGTCGGGGGTGAACAGCTTGCCCCTCACTGCCTCCCGGTAGCGCCCCGGACTCATGCCCGCATGCTCGCGGAACAGCTTGCCGAAATGGCTGACATCCTGGAAGCCGACCTGCCAGGCGATTTCGTTGATGGAAAGGTTGCTGTGGCGCAGCAGGTCGCGAGCCTGGCTGACGCGCAAACGCTGCAGCCACTGCTGGGGGCTGTGTCCTGTGGCCTGGCGAAAACGCCGGTTCAGGGTGCGCGTGCTGAGGCCCAGCTCCGCTGCCAGGTCGGCGATCCCGCCGCCCCGGGGCAGCTGGTCCCGCAAGCGCTGCTGGGCCTCGAGGATCACTTCGTCGTGGTGATTGGGATCGGTGCCCGTCTGGTAGGCTGCCGCACGGAAGGAGCGGCGTATCTCCGGGGAGAACTGGTTTTCCACGGTCCGGGCGATGCCCTGGCCATACCAGCCCTCGGCGATGTGCACCATCAGGTCGGCGATGGAGTTCACGCTGCCGACGCAGTAGATGTTGTCGGCCTGGGTGATCAGGTGGCGCGATTTCAGCTGCACTTTGGGATAGCGCGCAGCAAAGCGGTCGAAGTAGTTCCAGTGGGTGGTTGCGGGGCGGCCATCGAGCAGCCCGGCTTCCGCCAGCAGGCACGTGCCGGTACCGACCGCGCAAATCCGGGTGCCTTGCGCCGCCAGTTGCCGAAGCTTTTCAGCCCAGCCCCGGGTGTTGGCTATGACTGTCCGCGGGTCCCGCCAGATGCCGGGGATGATCAGGAGGTCCAGCATCTGCAGCTCTTCGATGCCAATTTCTGCAGTCAGGGCCACGCCGCTGTAGAGTTCGACCCGGCCGGGTGCCTGGGCGGCCAGCCTGAGGTGTACGCCGCGGCTGTGGCGATAGCGCGCCCGCGCCATCTGGGCGGCGGCCTGGAGGATCTCCAGGGGGAGGGTAATGCTGGTGGCAAGCGCTTGCGGGTAGAGCAGGGCGGCTGTGTGGTACACGGGGGGCTCCACGGATGTCATTAATGCCATAAATTATGGCAGATATGCGCTCGTGCTGGCGAGTCACTGGGCCTAGACTTGTTTCCTGCATACACACTTCTCATTCCCAACTCAGTGTAAGGAAACATTTCATGGGCAGGCAGCGTTTACCGGTTATCGTCAGTCTCGGTGGGTTCAACGGGGCGGGCCGGGCTTCCGGGAACCACGCTGTGGCGCGCATGGCCTACGGGGCCATGGAGCGCAAGGTGCAGGAGCGGACACTGGCTTCGCTGGCGAGCATGATGGGGCTCGAGGACGCCCTGGGCAATGAGCAGTACATTCTCGATCACACCCTGATTCGTCGCATCGAAACCCAGCATTTCGACGTCAACGCGGTACTCTGGAATCAGCGCTTTCCCACCGAGAGCAACGGCCACCCGGTAACCTTTGATATCGAGCGCCGTTACCTCCCGGAGGAGATCCCTGCCAGCTGGAACATCACACCCACCAGCGTGACCCACGTCAACGTGACCATCCAGGGCCAGCAGGAGTTTCTGCTGCCCACCGAACGGCAGTTCGAGGTGAAGGCCGCCAGCCAGTTGCCCACCGGCTACGAGCCCGGGACCCTCTACGCCTCGCGCAGTCACCCCCGTGGCCTGCAGATGACCGTCTGCGCGGCTTCCGACACGCTGGGCAACCTCGGTATCGACTGGGACCTGATCCGTAAGAAAGTGCCCGCCGAACAGATCAGTGTCTACGCCGGCAGTGCCATGGGGCAGCTGGACAACTTCGGCGCCGGTGGCCTGCTCAAGTCGCGTTATATCGGCAAGCGGGTGACCTCCAAGTACTGTCCCCTCAGCCTGGTGGAAATGCCCTCAGACTTCATCAATGGCTATATCCTTGGCACCATGGGTTCCACCGGGGCGACCGCTGGAGCCTGCGCTTCCTTTCTTTACAATATGAAGAACGGCATCGCCGACATCCGCGCCGGGCGCGCCCGCGTTGCCTTCATCGGGGCAGCCGAAGCACCGATCAGCCCGGAAGTGATGGAAGGCTACTACGCAATGGGGGCGCTGGCCTCCGACAAGGAACTGCGCGAACTCGACGGGCTGGCCCCCGATGTCGAACCGGATCACCGTCGTGCCTGTCGCCCATTCGCGAACAACTGTGGCTTCACCATTGCCGAATCGGCGCAGATGATCGTGCTTTTCGATGACGAGTTGGCCATGGAGCTCGGTGCGACCATTTTCGGCGCTACCCCGGACGTGTTCGTAAACGCAGACGGCTTCAAGAAATCGATCTCCGGCCCCGGTGTCGGCAACTACATCACCATGGGGCGCGCCCTGGCGACCACCCGGGCGATCCTCGGCGAGCAGGAACTGCGGCGTGGCGGCATGGTCCAGGCCCACGGTACCGGCACCCCCCAGAACCGGGTTACCGAGTCTGAGATCATCAGCCGGATCGCCGGCAATTTCGGCATCGAGAGCTGGCCGGTGGCCGCATTGAAGTGCTATCTCGGTCACTCACTTGGCGCGGCCTCAGGCGACCAGGTCACCGCGACCCTGCAGATGTGGGCCCACGGGGTCATTCCCGGCATTACCACCATCGAGGCTCTCGCCGACGATATCAGCACCGACCACCTGGCCTTCAGCAAGGTGCATCGTCACTTCGATCCGGAGGAAGCCTCCTACGCGATCATCAACTCCAAGGGCTTTGGCGGCAACAACGCCTCGGCCACCATGCTCAGCCCGTCGATGACCAAACGCATGCTGCAGCAACGCTATTCGAAGGAGGAGTGGCGCAACTGGCAGGCGGCTAACGAGAAGGTGCTGGAAGCGCAGCGCGATTACGACGAAGCGATGATCAACGGCAAGGTAGATCCGGTTTATTATTTCGATCACGGGGTCTTGATGGACGGGGACGTGGAACTGGGTTCGCGGCTGATGAGCGTCGGTGGTCTGCCGATCAGCCTGGACCTGGAGAACCCTTACGGGGATATGCAGGTTTAGGGCGCTTCTGCTCGATTTCAGCTTCGTTTGTTTCGTTGACGGCTTGGGCCTGGGGTCGCCCTGCCGGAAAGTCGCAAAAGTGCCATCCCTGGCAGCTCGACCTCGGGAATGGATAGCCGAGGCCGGGCTGGCAGGACGCCGCTTTACGCGGTTTTCGGGGAGCCCCCGCTTTGTGACCGGCCCGGCAGGCGGAGCACCGTCTCGGGCCGGCCGAATCTAACTACACCGGGGCGGTGTTCAGCGATCCAACCCACCCATCAGCATGTACTTGATCTCGACATAATCGTCGATCCCGTACTTGGACCCTTCACGGCCTGAGCCGGACTCCTTCACGCCACCAAACGGCGCCATCTCGTTGGATATGATGCCTTCGTTGATACCGACGATGCCGTATTCCAGCGCCTCGGCGACTCGCCAGATGCGGCCAATATCGCGGGTATAGAAGTAGGATGCCAGGCCGAACTCGGTATCGTTGGCCATCGCGATTACTTCCTGCTCGGTGGAGAAGCGCACCACCGGTGCTACCGGGCCGAAGATTTCGTTGCGGAAGACCGCCATTTCTGAGGTGACCTCGGTAAGCACCGTGGGCTGGTAGAAACACTCGCCCAATTCATGGCGGGCACCGCCCAGGGCAACTTTCGCACCTGCGTTGACAGAAGCCTGCACCAGTTGATCCACGTCGTTCACCGCCTGGGCATTGACCAGTGGGCCGATCGTGATGCCGTCCTGCATGCCGTTGCCGACAGTGAACTCGGCGGTCGCCTTGACCAGTTTCTCGACGAAGGCGTCGTAGACGCTGTCCTGTACCAGCAGGCGGTTGGAGCAGACGCAGGTCTGGCCGGAGTTTCGGTATTTTGAAATCAGTGCACCCTGCACCGCGGCATCCAGGTCGGCGTCGTCGAAGACGATAAACGGCGCGTTTCCACCCAGTTCCATGGAAGTTTTCTTCATGGTCGCGGCGCATTCCGCTTCCAGTTGTTTGCCCACGGGAGTGGAGCCGGTAAAGGTCAGCTTGCGCACGATCGGGTTGGAGGTCATCTCTGCGCCGATCTGGCTGCTGCTGCCGGCGAGTACGTTGATCACGCCGGCGGGTACGCCGGCGCGGTCGGCCAGTTCTGCCATGGCAAAGGCGGAGAGCGGGGTTTCCGTGGCGGGCTTGATCACTATCGAGCAGCCTGCAGCCAGCGCCGGGGCGGCCTTGCGCGCAATCATGGCGTTGGGGAAGTTCCACGGGGTAATAGCGGCGACCACGCCGACCGGCTGCTTGATGCAGACAATGCGCTTGTCGGGGGAGGGGCCGGGGATGACATCGCCATCAATTCGCTTGGCTTCCTCACCAAACCACTCCACGAAGGCGGCGCCGTAGGCCACTTCACCGCGGGACTCCGCCAGCACCTTGCCCTGCTCGGCGGTCATGATAATGGCGAGGTCTTCCTGGTGGGCCATCATCAGGTCGAACCACTTGCGCAGGATGTTGGCCCGGGCCTTGGCTGGCATTAGCTTCCACTCTTTCATGGCGGCATCCGCGGCGGCGATGGCGCGCGCGGTTTCCGCGGTGCCGGCCTTGGCGACTTCCGCAATGACTTCGCCGTTCGCCGGGTTGCGCACCGGGAATGTGGCGCCGCTGTCGGCGTCTACCCACTCGCCGTTGATAAAGGCCTGGGTTTTCAGCAGTTGCGGGTCGGAGAGGGGCAGCGTCATGTCGGGGTCCTTCTCTAGATCGTGTCGGGTGAATGATAAGGGCGCACACTATACTGCAAACATACCCTCCGGGGGGAGTAGGTGCGTGGTGTCGGTCAGCTGCGGTGTTTGCGGGAAAGCTTGTGCTTGCGCACCATCCCGCGAATCTGGTTGTAACTCAGGCCGAGCGCTTCCGCGGTAAGGCGCTGGTTGTAACCATGGCGGCGCAGGGCGGATGCGAGGAAGTCGCGCTCGAGTTCATTCATATGTGCGCTGAAGTTTTCTGCGGGTGCCGCGGAGGTTGGTGCATCCGCAGCCGCCGCGCCCGTGGTTGGGGGCGCCGGTACTCGCCAGGGGCTGCGGAATGGGTCGAGAATAATTTCTCCGACCGGGCTGGAGGCGTCTGCCCAGCGATAGAGGGAGCGCTCGACCGTGTTTTTCAGCTCACGGACATTGCCGGGCCATGGGTGCTTGTGCATTGCGTTGCCAGCCTCCGCCGTAAACCCGGGAAACAGCTCCCAGCCAAGCTCGGCACTCATCTGGATGGCAAAGTGCCGGGCCAGCTCATCGATGTCCTCGGGCCGTTCGCGCAGGGGCGGCAGGTGGACGACATCGAAACTCAGGCGGTCGAGGAGGTCGGCGCGGAACTTCCCTTCCGCGGCGAGGGCTGGCAGGTCGGCGTTGGTCGCGGCGATCACGCGCACATCGACGCTTATTGGCCGCTGCCCGCCGAGGCGCTCGAATTCCCCGTACTCCACCACCCGAAGCAGCTTTTCCTGGAGCCGCATGGACATCGTGCCAAGCTCGTCGAGGAAGAGGGTGCCGCCGTCGGCGCGTTCGAAGCGGCCCTGGTGGGCGCGGCTGGCGCCGGTAAAGGCGCCGACCTCGTGGCCGAACAATTCCGTTTCCAGCAGTGATTCCACCATCGCGGCACAGTTGACCTTTACCAGCGGTGCGTCCCAGCGCGGGGAGAGGAAGTGCAGGCGCTGGGCGGCGAGTTCCTTGCCTGTACCGCGCTCACCGAGGAGCAGTGCAGGTCGGTCGATCGGGGCCAGCCTGGACACATGTTCCAGTGCTTCTGCCAGCGCAGGGGAGTTGCCAATCATGGTTTCGGCTATTCTTTTCATAGGCTAAAAATACCTTAATGTAGGTAATTTTAGCTATTCAATAAGGCAAAAAAAGCCGATTTATAATAAGAAATAACATTAGATATTGTCGATAACCATCTAAAATTAATGATAATTATTAATTTGGCACGCTTTCTGTTATGCATAGGCTAGAGGTACTGAGCTTCGCCGGCCAGGGAGTCCCCGCGGTGAAGCGATGAAAACTATGTCAGTGGGGATGCAGGCCTTATGCATACGATCGGCGAGCGAAGCGTCATTTATACGGCACTACTCATCCTGTGCGGGATGACGGCGGTTGCGGTAAGCCCCGCTGCCGGCGTACTCAGCCTGTTGCAAGTCGTGTTGGTAATCGAACTGATTAATTGGTTGGCAATGCCGGGCACGCCCCCCGGCACTGAGTAACAGGAGAAGCGTAATGGGTATTTTTTCCCGCATGACGGACATCATCAATTCCAACATCAATGCGTTGCTGGATCAGGCGGAGGACCCGCAGAAAATGATCCGCCTGATCATCCAGGAGATGGAGGACACGCTGGTCGAGGTGCGCTCATCCTCGGCCCGGGTGCTGGCAGATCGCAAGACTGCCACGCGCAAGCTCGAGCGGGTCAGGGCGGAAGCCGAAAGCTGGGAAGCCAAGGCCAGGCTGGCGATCAGCAAGGGGCGCGAGGACCTCGCCCGCGCCGCGCTGCAGGAAAAGTATGCCATCGAGGATGAGATTCTCGCTATCGAGCAGGAGTTACAGGCGGCTGACGACCATATAGGTCAGTTGAATGACGAGGTTGCACAACTGCAGCAAAAGCTTAACGATGCCAGGGCCAAGCAGAAAACCCTGGCCATGCGCAGCCGCACTGTAGAGTCGCGGATAAAGGTCAAGCGGCAGATGCAGCGCGAGGCCCTCGACGACGCGTTTACCCGCTTCGAGCATTTCGAACGGCGTATGGACAACCTGGAGAGCCAGCTCGAGTCGATGGACTTGGGGCGCGAGGTGCCAGCAGACCTGGCCAGTGAAATCGAGTCTCTGGCGGAAGATGAGCGCATCGGCGATGAGCTGGCCCGCCTCAAGGCCGAAATGGGCAAACGTGAGGACGCCTGATGGTGCTCGCGCCCCGTCCGGCAATAGGCTAACGGCACGTGACCGTGGGAACGGTCCGGCCCAAGGAACGAATTGATGGAATTCTGGAATTTTCTGTTTGTCCCCACGATCCTTTTCATGGTGGTGGTGGCGCCGGTGTGGATTGTCATGCACTACCGCAGCGTCCACCGTTCTTCGCGCAGTCTGAGCGCCGAGGACAGGGCGAGCCTGGACCAGATGCTGGAGACAGTAGACACCCTGGCAGAACGTATCGCCACACTGGAATCCCTGCTCGACGCAGATCACCCGGAGTGGCGTGATGCTGTACACAGCCGCACACGAGAGGAGAACACTTGATGAAGCATGAAAACCAACGCGCGCGCTCTTCTCGCCGTTCACAGGACAGTTTTACCAGCAACCGCGCCCGCGGCTGGGGCATGGGGCTCTACCGCAATACCCGCGACGGAAAACTCGGCGGGGTCTGCGCAGGGCTGGCAGACCACTGGGATATCGCCCACTGGGTCATGCGGCTGATCTGGGTCGGAGGCTTCCTGTTTACCGGCACTCTGGCGCTATGGGTTTATCTCGGCGCCTGGATTCTGCTGTCGCCGCAGCCAAGCCGCTACGGTGCCGCTGGCTCCAGTCGCGAAGACAGGGACGAGCATGGGAGTGACGATGTGGCGATGGAATACGACGAGCGCTACCACGACTATCGCCCCCGGCGTGTCTTTCGCTACCCGGAGCCCGGTAGTGTGCGGCTCCGGAGGGCCCGTGAGCGCCTCGATGACGCCCTGCGTCGGGTAGAGGATATGGAGTCCTATGTCACCTCGAGACGATACGATCTGGACCGGGAATTCTCAAAACTCTAGGAGCGGTGGCGCACAAGCCGGGCCGGTGCGCGCTATACCTCGAACAAGTTCATCTGCTTGCTCCCCGTATCCCGCGGAGGCCTGAACAGGTCACTGCGATGGGCGCGGGGCTCGCCCTGATTGAGGCCAAGGCGTTTGCAGGCTATCCGGAAGCGCTGGGCGAGCAGATCGGCGAATGGTCCCTGGCCGCGCATGCGGTGGCCGAAGCGGCTGTCATTGTCTCGCCCGCCGCGACACTGGCGTATCAGGCTGGTCACGTGCCTGGCGCGCATTGGGTAATGCTCATCCAGCCACTCATGAAACAACGCCACGAGTTCAAGCGGCAGGCGCAGCAGCTGGTATGCCGCGCTGTCACAGCCCGCCTGCGCCGCCGCCTCGAGGATGTGTTCCATCTCGGCGTCGTTGAGCCCCGGAATCACCGGTGCGAAGAGCAGTGAAACCGGGATTCCCGCCGCGCTCAACTGGCGCATGGCACTTATGCGCGCCGCGGCCGAAGCCGCCCTTGGTTCCAGGCGGCGTTTAAGTTCATCATCGAGGCTAGTGACACTGATAATGACATGGCACAGTTGGTCTGCGGCGAGTTCGGCAAGCAGGTCGATATCCCGGGTTACCAGGGCACCCTTGGTAATCAGCGCGACCGGGTGGCGCGTCTCGCTGAATACCTCGAGTAACTGGCGGGTTATTCGATACTCCTTTTCTACCGGTTGGTAGGGGTCGGTGTTGGCGCCAATCGTGATGGGCTGGCAACGGTATCCGGGCTTCGCCAGTTCCCGGCGCAACTGCGCCGCTGCATTGTGCTTGTAGGTCAGGCGGGTTTCGAAATCCAGTCCGGGCGAAAGGTCGAGGAACGCGTGGCTCGGTCTTGCGTAGCAGTAGATGCAGCCATGTTCACAGCCCTGGTAGGGGTTGATGGACTGTTCGAATGGCAGGTCGGGGGACTGGTTGCGACTGATGATACTGGCCACTGTCACAGCCCTGCACTCAGTTACCGGGCTTGGCCCACATGGGCCATCGTCCCAGTCCGTCGCCAGAGGTTGGAAGCGGGAATTTCGATTGCTCATGGCACCGCGGCCAAGGTGGTGGGCGCGCTGTGAAATCCTCAACTTCTCCTGCATCGCCATGAGACCCCATATGCTGTACATATAAACAGTATCAGGCGGGGTTGCACATGGCAATAGACCAGTAGCCCGCAAGGGCCCGGCAACTGCTATAGTTTGGATGGCCGAGAGAAGCAGATCAGGGAATGAACGCACCGCCATCCATCCAACACTCCGTCCTCGGGACATTCCTGCTGCCAATCGCCCAGGCGCTGCGCCTTAGCGGAGTCGATCCGCTGGAGCTGATGGCCGAGGCGGGTATTGATGGGGCAAAACTTGCCGACCCGGAGTGGCGGGTCAGCGGTGACAGGTACTCGGCCTTCCTGCAACGCTGTGTCGAGTTGAGTGGAGATGAAGCGTTTGGACTGCTTGCGGCGGAGCAATTGCGCCCGCAGGTACTGCGCAGCCTTGGCCTGGCCTGGCTGGCCAGTGACACTGTCTACGCCGGTCTTCAGCGGCTGGTGCGCTTTGCCAGGATAGTCAGTACCGCGGCTCGACTATCAATGCGCGAGGAGAGTGGGCTGGTGATCATCGAGTTGGGTTCGATTGCCGGCGCCGAACAAACACTCGGAGCTGATCGGGACTACGCCGTTGGATCGGTGGTGCGCATGTGTAACCTCGCCCTTGGTGAGTTTATCGCGCCAGCAGCCGTGACGCTCGACAGGCCACGCCCGGCCCAACCGGAGCGCTGGGAATCAAAACTTTGCAGTCGCGTCACTTTCGACAGCGAGGTCTGCTCCCTGAGCTGGTATCGCGCTGACATCGAGGAGCCGCTGGTAACGGGCGATCCGGTGTTGGCGCGCGCCAATGATGAGCTCGCCGAAGCGTACCTGCAGAGTTTCCTCAACCGTTCGACTGCACGGGATGTCGCCGACAAGATCCTGCTGCTGCTCCCGGATGGCCCGCCAAGCCAGCAACAGGTCGCGGAAGCCCTGCACATCAGTAACAGGACCCTGCAGCGCAAGCTCAAGGACGAGGGCACCAGCTTTTCCGACCTGCTGCAGGATACCCGCTTGCAACTCGCCCGCCGCTACCTCGACCAGGGGAGTCGCTCGGTGGTTGAAACTGCCTACCTGCTGGGCTTTTCTGAACCGAGCACTTTTTCCCGGGCGTTCAAACGCTGGACGGGGCGATCGCCGGCGGAGTTTCGCGAGGCGGCAAAAGCCGGGAAAGCTGGCGCATAACACTGGAATCACCGCGGGCAAACCCTATAATCCTTGCTCTTGAATCCCCGGAGAACCAACTATGGGCAAGGTATTAATCATCGCTGACCAGAAAGGCGAGGGCTGTGCGTTACCGCGGGGGCTGCAACTGGCCGCCGAACTCGGGCACCGTGCCGAAGTGGTTGCGTTTGAATATGCCACGCTGAATCAACTCAAGGTGAACAAGTCCGGCAAGGCCGAAATCAAGCGGGATCTGCTCGCCCGCAGGAAAAAGTCGCTGCAGGGGTTCATCGACAAGCGGGCTACTGCAGGGCAAAAGGTCAGTCTCAGGGTGTTGTGGGAAAAAGACGTCGCGCAGTGGGTTTGCGAACGGTGCAGTGCGGACGAGTACACCTGCGTGGTCAAGACCGGTACGCGCAGTGAGACGATAACTCATACTTCCACCGACTGGGCGCTGTTGCGTGATTGCAACGCACCAGTGCTCATCGTTGCTGAGAACAAATGGCGCAGGACTCATCCGGTCCTGGCTGCCCTTGACCTGGCCAGCACCAGCAAAGCGAAGAAGCGCCTGAATCAGAAAATTTTGCAGGTCGCCCAGGCACTGGCCAGCGCGCTCGACGAACAACTGGAGATCGTCTGCGCAGTCGAGGTGCCGACCCTGCTCAAGGAGCTGGACCTGGTTGATGCACGCGATTACGTTAGCGAAGCTCGGGCCGCGATGGCGCCCCAGGTAGAAGCTCTCGCTGAGCAGTTCGGCATTTCCGAGACCAGGTTCAAGATCAAGCGCGGCCCGGTGGAGAAGGTCATCGCCAGCGAGGCCGCCGGGAAACGGGCGCAACTGGTGGTCATGGGTACCGTCGGACGCAAGGGATTGAAAGCCCGCTTGATTGGGAATACGGCCGAGAGGGTGCTGCAGCATCTGAAGACTGACGTCCTGGCAATCAGGCCCTGACTGGTTAAAAAATATTCACTGTAAAAGTTTGCTATTTGTCTCCAGCAGTCTATTTTACTGAATAGCACGCTGCTTCCTGCACGTGCTACACGTCCCCTGGCCGATGTTTCTGCCCCGAAACATACGGCTGTTAGCCCGCCGCCACGCCCGTGGCAGGCGGGCTTTTTTGTCCCGTCTCAAGCTGCATCACCCAGTGGATCACCGCCACGGTCACGCCAGCTGCGCCAGGTTCCGGTCGCAAAACGCCCGCTGGTACCAAGCCCGGATAATGTCGCCAGCTGCCATGCGAATGGCGCGCGCTGCCATGCGCAATTCGCCTCCCGCTCCGTAGTATGGATTCCATACAGAAGGGGCGTCGCCCCGGGGGAATGAGGAGAAAGATCATGCACGAATTGGTACAGAGAATCCGCGAACCTGAACTGTGTTACGTCTTTGCGCGCAATGCCCAGCGCCAGGGACATCCCGATCTGGCAGTGCAGGCCTATCGCCGGGCAGTGGATCTGCGGGCGGAAAGCTACGCGACCGAAAACGAACTTGAACTGGCAGCAGTCAAGGCCATATTCGCCTACGAAGAAGCCATGAGCCAGATCCGTGGCAAGCGCACACGCGCCACTGGCACCTGGCAAATGGTCAAGCGAGAAGGCCTCCTGCCCACCCTGCGCAAACGGGTGGCATCGAACAGCCAGGAGGACGTGTTACCGGCACTGAAGGCGCTCGGAATGGAGGACTACAGCTTCCACGCGGTTTGCCAGCAGTACCCGGAGATTACCGAACAGGCCGCCTGAGGCGGCGAACGATCCCCCTTGGGATCTATTCATAGAGATCCCTACTTTAGCCCGGCCCCAGCTGTAACGGGGAACAACCGGGCTTTTTTTATTCCTGCCGAAGCCGTCCCGTTTCCATCCCCTGCGCCTTTCACAATTCTGTAATACAGTTAGTCAGGCCCCGGTGATACATTGTCCTGTTGGGGCACAAGGCGGAAATTTCATGTCCAATCCGGTCAAAACACGCGTCGTCGACCTGCGCGAACACGACAAGTTCTATCCACGTGAACTGAGCTGGCTGTCCTTCAATGCAAGGGTATTGCAGGAGGCGGCAGACGAGAGCGTGCCGCTAATTGAGCGCCTGCGCTACCTGGGAATCTTTTCCAACAACGCCGACGAGTTTTTCCGGGTGCGGGTGGCCGAGGTTCGACGCCTGATTACCGTGGCCTCCGGTGCGGACAAGCAACACTTCAAAAACCTCCTCGCCGCCATCCTCTCCCGTGTCGTTTCCCTGCAGAAGGAGTTCGACAAGATTTACGCTCACATCATGGAGGAACTGGCACGAAAACGTATCTACCTGATCAACGAACGGCAGCTCGACGAGCGCCAGTCCGCCTTTGTGCAGTCCTACTTCAGCACCAGGGTGCTGCCCGAACTTGACCCGATCCTCATCCGCGACGGCCGTCCCATGCCGTCCCTCAACGACGAGTCTCTCTACCTCGCGGTGGATATCCGCTCCGGCGAGGAATATCGCTATGCGGTGGTAGAGGTGCCGACAGATCGCCTTGATCGCTTCGTGCAGATACCCCAGCGCAAGGGCGTCCGTGGGGGCAAGGTATTCATCGTCCTGGACAATATTATTCGCGCCTGCCTGCCACAGATGTTCCGTGGGGTTTTTCCCGTCGACGAGGCCTACGCCTACTGTTTCAAGCTTTCTCGCGATGCCGAACTGGAAATCGACACCGGCATTACCCAGAGCCTGATGGAAAAAGTGGAAAAAAGTCTGAAGCAGCGCCAGAAGGCTGACGCCGTGCGCCTGGTGTATGACGCTACCATGCCACCGCGTCTGCTCGAATACCTGAGCGCGCGCTTCCGCTTCGGCAAGTACGACAGCCTGATGCCCGGGGGGCGCTACCACAACTCGAAGGATTTCATGGGCTTTCCCAATGTCGGGCCGAAATCACTGGAGTTTCGCCCGCTACCGCCGATCCGGGTGCCGAGGCTGGAGGATCCGGGCAGCCTTTTCGACAATATAAGGGAAAAGGATGTCTTCCTTTATTACCCCTATCACCCGTTTGCCTACGTCATCGACCTGCTGAAGACCGCGGCCCTCGACCCCCTGGTCACTGATATCAAGATATGCCTCTACCGGGTGGCGAAAAATTCACGGGTCATCGATGCGCTGGTCAATGCGGTCGATAACGGCAAGCGCGTGCTGGCCGTGGTAGAGCTGGCAGCGCGCTTCGACGAGGCGGCGAACCTGAACTGGGCACAGCGGCTTACCGATAGCGGTATCAATGTGATTTTCGGTATTCCCGGTCTCAAGGTGCACTCCAAGCTCATACTTATCGAGCGGAAGGAGGGGAACACCGTTCGCTATTACAGTCACATAGGTACCGGAAACTTCAACGAGAAAACCGCGCGGATTTACACCGATTTCACGCTGCTGACCCACGACCAGCACATAGGCCGGGACGTGTTCAACGTTTTCGACTTCCTGCAGTACACCTATAGGCGCCCCGAGTACAAACAACTGATGGTGTCGCCACACAGTTCGCGATCCGGTCTGACCGGGCTGATTGATCAGGAAATCGCCAATGCCAAGGCCGGCTACCGGGCCGAGATGACGCTCAAGTGCAATAATCTGGTCGACAACCAGTTGGTCAAGAAGCTCTACGAAGCCAGCGATGCAGGTGTGAAAGTGCATCTTATCGTGCGCGGCATGTGCTCGCTGCTGCCGGGCGTCAAAGGTCTCTCCGAAAATATCGAGGCCATCAGCATTGTCGATCGCTACCTCGAACACCCGCGCGTCTACGTTTTCTACAACCGCGGCAATCCGCGTTACATCATCAGTTCCGCCGACCTGATGACCCGGAATCTCGATTATCGTGTCGAGGTGATGACGCCAATATTCGACAAGGATGCCCAGGAGATAATTCAGAACGTCATCGACCAGCAGTGGCACGACAATGTCAAGGCGCGGGTGATCGATCGCGACCAGAGTAACTCCATCGTGCCAAGCCGGAAGAAGGTCGCGCGCATTCGCTCCCAGGAGAGCATCCACCGCTACCTGGCCACGGGAAAGCTGCCACGGTTTCCCAAATCCCGCATGCGGGTTCCCGCCAAGCGCCGGCGGCGCAAGCCCGTCGTCCCGCCAGTTCCCTCCGGCGGGTAAACTTCGCGAGTGCGATATGAGAGACTTCGAGCGAGAGAGTTGAGCCGCCCCGGGTGTGGCGATAGGGAGTAATCGATGGCGGGCAGCAGTCTGCTGGTACTGATCGATGACATTGCCACAGTTTTGGACGATGTCTCGCTAATGACCAAGGTGGCGGCGAAGAAGACCGCCGGTGTGCTCGGCGATGACCTCGCCGTCAATGCCGAAAAAGTAACCGGTGTGCGCGCCGAGCGCGAGTTGCCCGTGGTGTGGGCTGTTGCCAAAGGGTCCTTCGTCAACAAGCTCATCCTGGTGCCGCTGGCGCTGGTGATTTCCTTCATCGCGCCCTGGCTGATCACCCCGGCGCTCATGGCAGGTGGCTTGTTTCTGTGTTTCGAGGGTTTCGAAAAAGTCGCGCACAAATTCCTCCACAGCGCGGCTGAAGATGCGGCCGAGCACGAGGATTTGTCGGAGCACCTCGACAATCCCGCTGTAGACATTGTCGCGTACGAAAAAGAGAAGATTCGCGGTGCCGTGCGCACCGATTTCATTCTCTCCGCAGAGATCATCGTACTCACCCTGGGTATCGTCGCCGATTCCGAATTCATCACCCGGATTGGTGTGCTCGCCGGCATTGCCGTGGTAATGACCCTCGGGGTCTACGGCCTGGTGGCGGGCATCGTCAAGCTGGACGACATTGGGATGTACCTGTTCCGCAGCGCAGGCCCGGGGGCCCTGGCGCGGGCCAAGCGCAGCTTCGGTCAGGCGCTGATCAGTTTTGCGCCGTGGCTGATGAAGGCCCTGGGAGTGATCGGCACTGTGGCCATGTTCATGGTCGGCGGCGGCATCCTGCTCCACGGCATTGCCCCCCTGGGGCATGGGGTAGAGCACCTCGCCGGGCAGTTACCGCCCCTGGTGGCGGCCGTCCTGCCAACACTGGCCGGTATTGCCATCGGCCTGTTGGCAGGAGCGGTTGTGGTCGCGCTGGTTAGCCTGGTAACGCGGCTGCGCGCGCCGGCTTAACCGGCGCTGCCGCCAGTGAGGGCAGCGTAGCGACGCTTGTCATCGATGTAGCCGTTGACCTGCTCCTGCAACACATACAGGGGCACCGCGCCGTTGCGCAGAATCACGTCGTGGAACTCGCGCAAGTCGAAGTTCTCACCCAGGGCTTCTTTTGCTTTTTCGCGCAGCTCGACGATTTTCAGCATGCCGATTTTGTAGGCGGTGGCCTGACCGGGCATAACTGCGTGACGCTCAACCATTTTTACCGCGTCAGCGTGGGAGTTGGGCGTATTTTGGGCGTAGAACTCGATACATTGCTCCCGGCTCCACTGCCTGGCGTGCATGCCGGTGTCGACAACCAGGCGCACGGCACGCCAAAGCTCCATGGCCAGTCGACCGAAATCCGCATAGGGATCATCGTAGAGCCCCATCTCTGCGGGCACCAATTCCGCGTATAGTCCCCAGCCCTCACTGTAGGCGGTGACGCCGCCAAAGCGGCGGAATTTCGGCAGGTTTTCCAGTTCCTGCTTGATGGCAATCTGCATATGGTGCCCGGGTAAACCCTCGTGGTAGGCAAGGGCCTGCAACTGGTACGTGGGCATCGACTGCATGTCATACAGGTTTGCGTAGTAGAACCCTGGGCGAGAGCCGTCCGGCGCCGGTTGCTGGTAGAAGGCCTTGCCGGCGGACTTTTCACGGAATGTCTCAACCCGTTTCACCTCCAGCTCTGCCTGCGGCAGGGTCAGGAAGACTTCACCGAGGCGCATTTGCATCTCGTCGAGGGTGTCGCGGGCCTTGCCAAGGTATTCTTCGCGCCCGGCATCGGTGTTCGGGTAGTAGAAGCGGGGGTCCTCGCGCATGAAGGCCATGAAAGTCTGCAGGTCACCTTCGAATCCCACCGCCTCGCGGATAGCGTCCATCTCGCCATGAATCCGGGCAACCTCGTCGAGGCCGATCTGGTGTATTTGCCCGGCGCTCAGGTCCGTGGTGGTAATACGCTTCAGGCGGTTGGCATAGTAGGCATCGCCCTCGGGCAGGCGCCACACGCCGGCGTCGTGGCTGGCACGGGTCCTGGCTTGCTCGGCCCAGGCCAGCAGCTTTTGATAGCCGGGCTGGACGCTGGTGAGCAGTGCCATTTCCGCTTCGCGGCGCAGGCGGCTTTGCTCGGCGGTGGTCAGCTCCAGGGAGGCGATTTTCTTGTTGAAGTCGGCCAGCAGGATGCTCGCCTCCTCACCATCAAAAGGCGCACCGCTTATGACATTGCGAGCGTCGTTGATGATGTGGGGGAAGATAAAGTCGGGCGGGAGGATGCCGCGCTTCTCGCGCTCATCCAGCTCCAGCAGCAGCTGCTCCATCACCGTGGAGATACCGTTGAGTCGCGCGATGTATGCCTCCGCGTCGGCAACGGTATCGATACGATGTTGATTGATCAGGAAGGCGGGGACGCCGGACTGGCGGCCGAACATCTGGTTTACCGGGTACGCGTAGTAGCGCCAGCGGTAGTCCTCGATCCGCGCCTCGACATTGTCCAGCATCAGGCGATAACTGAGGGCGGTGGTCGCATCCAGGTGCTCACTGTTGACGCCCTGCAGTCGCTGCAGGTTGGCCTTCTCCAATGCGAGGTCCGCAGCCCGTTGCTGCTCACTGAAGTCCGTCCAGCGGTCCTGGTCGGTCTTGATACCGAGGTAGGTCTGGTATTCCGGGTCACGCTCGACCCGTGCGTCGAATATCGCGTCAAAAAGCGCGTTAGCGCGCTTCGATTCGGACACGGTCTGGGCAGTGGAGACGGCGGTGTTAGAGGCCAAAATCGGGTATGCGGGCAAAGCGATGCCAATCAGGGCGGCGAGAGCCGCTCCGCGCAGGCGTGTGTACATGTTGTCACCTTCGGACTTCGAAAGCAGCGTCACCTGGGGCCCGGGTAAGGGCAGGGGGTCGCCGTTTCAGTGGGTTGGGCCAGGATTGCTGGCCAAGACGGCGCGCACTATACCCATACGGCAGTGAAATGCCAAATGGCGACTCTACTTCAGCAGTGAGCCGAGAATACCCCGCAGCAGGCTGCGGCCGGTGGCGGAGCCGAGGCTGCGGGCCATACTCTTGAGAAAGGCCTCACCGATACCCTGCCGATTGCTGCCCGAAGAGCGACTGCCAGTGGATTTCTTCGCCCGCTCGGCCTGCGCCTGCTTCTCCTGCAGCTGACGGGCGCGTTCACTGAGCACTTCGTGGGCCGAGCGCGGGTCCACGGGCTCGCCGTAGCGCCGCTGGTTGGGGTCCCGGTCCACAATGGCCTTGCGCTCCTCGCTGCTGGCGGTACCCATGCGCGACTGGGGCGGGCGCACCAGTACCCGCTCCACTGGAGTGGGTATGCCCTTGTCCTGCAGTGTCGAGACCAGGGCCTCACCCACGCCGAGTTCACTGATCGCCGTCACTGTGTCCAGATCGGGGTTTGCGCGGAAAGACTGCGCAGCCACTTTTACTGCCTTCTGTTCCTTTGGCGTATAGGCGCGCAGGGCATGCTGCACGCGGTTGCCGAGTTGGGCGAGCACGCTGTCCGGAATGTCCGAGGGGCTCTGGGTGACGAAATACACGCCGACACCCTTGGAGCGAATCAGCCGCACTACCTGTTCAATCTTTTCCAGCAGGGCGCGCGGGGCGCCGCTGAATAGCAGGTGGGCCTCGTCGAAGAAGAAAACCAGCACCGGCTGTTCCGGGTCGCCGATTTCCGGCAGGCTCTCGAACAGCTCGGACAGCAGCCAGAGAAGGAATGTGGAGTAGACCCGCGGTTGCATGATCAGCTTGTCCGCGGCGAGTACATTGATGACGCCGCGCCCTTCGCGGTCTGTCTGCATGAAATCCTTCAGCTCGAGGGCCGGTTCGCCGAAAAATGCGCTTCCGCCTTCGCGCTCGAGCATCAATAGTCGCCGCAGGATGGCATTGACCGATGCCTTCGAGACCTTGTAGCTGCTGCCCAGCTCGGCGCTGTTATCGGCGAGGAATTCCAGGGTTGAGCGCAGGTCGGCAAGATCGAGGAGAAGTAGGCCCTCCTTGTCGGTAAACTCGAAAACCAGGGTCAGAACACTCTCCTGGGTCTCGTTGAGATCGAGCAGGCGCGATAGCAGTTGTGGCCCCATTTCGGCTACCGTAGAGCGTACCGGCACCCCGCTGGCGCCAAACAGATCCCAGAACGCAACCGGGTAGGCGCGCTGCTGGTAATCGGCGATGGCAATCTTCTCGACCCGTTCGTCGACTTTGGGGTGGGGGCTGCCGGGCTGGCAGAGCCCGGAGAGATCGCCCTTCACGTCGGCGAGGAAGACCGGGACGCCCATATCGGAAAAGCCCTCTGCCAGGCATTGCAGGGTAACGGTCTTGCCGGTTCCGGTAGCACCGGCAATCAGTCCATGCCGGTTTGCGTAGCGCGGGTTGAGCGCTACCTGCCCCTTGTCGTTACCACCGATCAGAATGCCCATGCCGGCACGGTCCCCGTGTTTGCGAGGCTCCAGATTAGCGGCAGGCCCTGCGGCTTGCCAGTTTTTCCTGTGATGCTAGATTAAAGGGGATTTCGACAGGGGCAGGGTATGCGCTGGGAAGACGGCAGGCGAAGCGACAACGTGGAAGACCGCCGCGGCGAGTCACCACAGATGGCAAGTGCCGGCGCGGCACCGGTGATAATGCGGCTGCTGCCGGCACTGCTGCGGACCAAGACCGGCCGGACCATCCTCATCCTCGGCCTGGTGGTGATTTTTGGCGGCAAGTTGCTCGGCCTGGATGTGCTTTCCCTGCTCACTGGCGGGGGCGGCGGGGCAGTGAGCAGTCCCGGCCAGTTCACCGAGCGCGAGCAACAGCGGGCCGACTTTGTCTCAGTCGTGCTTGCCGACACGGAGGACACCTGGCGGCAGGTCTTCAGTGCCGCGGGCGCCAGCTACCAGGATCCGACACTGGTGCTCTTCACCGGCCGGGTGAACTCGGCCTGCGGCATGGCGAGCGCCGCGGTTGGCCCCTTTTACTGCCCCGGCGACCAGCAGGTCTACATCGACCTGGCGTTTTTTGACGACCTCAGCCAGCGCCACGGCGCACCCGGGGATTTTGCCCAGGCCTACGTGATCGCCCATGAAATCGGCCACCACGTGCAGACCCTGCTGGGCATCAGCCAGAAAGTGCAGCAAATGGGCCGCGGTCGCAGCAAGGCCGAGGTCAACGCGCTCTCGGTCCGCCAGGAACTGCAGGCGGACTGTTTTGCCGGCATCTGGGGCCACGCCGCGAATACCCAGCGGCAGTTGCTCGACCCCGGTGACCTCGAAGAAGCGCTGCGCGCTGCCTCCGCCATCGGCGATGACCGCCTGCAGCGCGAGGCGGGACAGCAGGTGGTGCCGGACAGCTTCACCCACGGCAGCTCGGAACAAAGGGTCAGCTGGTTCCGCCGCGGTTTCGAGGGCGGCCGGCTGGAGGACTGTGATACTTTTGCCGGCGGTCTCTAACACCTCGGCCGTGCAGGCCCGCTATCCTCTTTCGATCCCCAGTGCTCGCTGTGAGGCCGCGCACAGCGGCAATCGTTCACGAAGCACGCCGACGTCATAAAACCTTCATAATCCCCAGAGCGCTGCTTGCTACTATTGGTCTTTGTTGCAGGCGCATGTCAGTTTTGTGAATTATGAAAAGGCTTCTTGTGGCGCCGGTCCTCAGCGGACTGGTACTGCTCCTCTCCTTGTGGGCGGTGACCAGGCTGTGGGGTGACACTCTCGTCACGTTCTACATCGAACCTTCCGGGCCCTTTGTTGCGGCGGCAGCCGGGGCAGCGCCGGATTATGCCGATACCCGCAGCTGGGCCGCGCTGCCGGGCAAATCCAGCGCGGCACTGCTCAGCCCCGGGAGTGGGGCGCAGGCCAGCAGTGCGGGGGAGGTCGCGGTGTTCTTCATTCACCCGACGTCATTCATCAGCGGAGCGGCGTGGAATGCACCGCTGCAGCCGGGCACCCGCAGCTGGGAGATGGTGGACATCATTCTTGGCGCGCAAGCCAGTGCGTTCAATCTCTGCTGTGATATCTATGCGCCCCACTACCGGCAGGCGACCCTGTGGAGCTTCCTCGATCGGCAGGGCGCCGGCGGTGAGGCGGCGCTGGAACTGGCCTATGCCGACATCGAGAGCGCCTTTGACAGCTTCCTCGCGCGCAACTCAGGCCGGCCTTTCATCATCGCCAGCCACAGTCAGGGGACCTACCATGCGCTACGCCTGCTGGCGGAACGGGTCGACGGCACCGAACTGCAGCAAAGCCTGATCGTTGCCTATCTGCTCGGTTACTGGGTTCCGCTCGATACCTTCGAACGCACCCTCACACACATTCTTCCCTGCGAGTCCGCCACCGATACTGCCTGTGTGGTGCACTGGTCGACCTACGGTGAGCGCGGGGCGCGCCGGCAGGGCGTGCCACACTGGTATCCGGAGGGCGTGGAACTCGCCGACGGCAAGCCGCTGCTGTGCACCAATCCGCTCAGTTGGCGCCGTGACGGCGAGCGGGTTCCCGCCACGCGCCACCCCGGTGCGCTGTACGTTTCCCCGGGGGGAAGCTTACTGAACAGCCTGTTGAATACCGCCGCGGGGGTCGAGCTGGAGTCCCTGCCGCCACTGTTGCGGGGCTGGACCTGGGCCGAGTGCCGCGACGGCCTGCTGCGAGTAGCGGACCAGGAGCAGGGTGCGTTTGCGGAGGCCGCAGCGGGGGCAGCAGGGGATTACCACCTGCTCGACTACAACCTGTTCTACCAGGCGATTCGCAGCAATGCAGTTGCGAGGGCGCGCAGTTATGGGCTGCCACTCGACGCAGTGAGCAGGGATCAGTCGGAATCGGCGTCCAGCGCGGCGGAACTGTCGCTTGCGCCGAACCAGGACTGCAACCTGGCCTGCGCCTTCTGTTTCACGTCATCGTCAATCTGTGAGGCCACGGTCGCCAGTGCCAGCGCGAGCACACCGAGATCATCGCTGTATCCCACCAGGGGGGCAAAATCGGTGATCGCGTCGAGCGGCGCTATGAAATAACCCAGTGCGCCGATGATGGTGGCCTTGGCCCAGGCTGGCGTGTCTGCGCGCTGCAGGGCGTAGTAGAGCAGCAGCACTTTCTCCACCACCTCCCTGCCGGCGCTGCGCGCGTAGCGGGTAAGCTTTTCCCGCAGGCTGCTCTCGCTGTAGGCATCGGTATAGGGGTTCTCATCGCTCATCGGGTCTACCCAAACAGCCAGGGACGCAATTCGTCGCGATTGGCGACGACGATCTGCTGTGCTATCGGTGCTTCGCGTTCATCGAAGGGATCGATATGCAGCAGCTTTAGCGCATAGGGTACCAGTTTGCCCCGGGTATTGATCTGCAACTCTCCGTCGCTCATACCGAAGTCGACTTCAATCACTTCCTTTTGTTCCGCACTGAGGCCGGGATGGGGTGTGATGCGGATGGTGACCGGGCTGTTCCAGCCCGCGTCCTGCTCTACGCCATGGGGGGAGGGCTCGAGAATTTCCGGCACATCGCGAAAGCGGCTGAGGACAAAATCGCGGTATTCCTGGTTCTTTTCACACCAGGCCCGCACGTGCCAGCGCAGGCCGGTGTAGACCAGGGTGTGGGGGACAATGATCCTGCCTTCCCGGTCCGGGTGGTTGAGCGACACGTAGTCGCACTCCAGGCGGCATTGCTGCCGTGCGGCGAGCAGGATCGGGCGCAGGGTCTCGGGTTTGACGTCGCGCAGCGGTTGCGCCAGGACTTCCACGTTGCCGGTGGCCAGGGCCAGTGACTCGAACATGTTCATGAGTTCGTTGTTGCGCGCGACCAGGTGCAGGTACTCGTCGGCCAGGCCGCGGGTGACGCGGGGCTCGAACTCAGCGCTGGGTTTGTAGCCCTTGAGGTGCTTGTCGTACAGCAGGTTGCCGGGACCGACCTCGCGGATGTAGTTGTTGATGTCCTTGCTCGCCTGCTGCCGGCCGATACCGAAGGTGTCGCAGAGGTGGCGCGTGGTGAGGCGGCCCTCCCAGAGCACGATGGTTTCGATGTAGCGGTAGCGCAGCAGTAAATCCCAGCGAAATGGCCACTTGCTGCTGTCGGTGGTGGTTGTCCCCATTTGTATATCCCCGAACGCTCGCGCCCAGTATAGGCAATCGTGCCGGTGAGCTACCAGCCGTGCCGGCCCGAGGCCGTGGGGGGTATCGTCACATCCCTGTGGCGGTTACCATCCGGCAATAACGGAGGTTCTTTCATGCGTCGATTATTTGTCCTGCTTTGCATTTTTGCCAGCACCTACACAATGCACCTGGCGGCCCGCGAATCCGCTGCCGTGGAGCGCGTCATGGAGCAGGCACACGGTGCCGGTCTCGGCTACGAGATTCTCGAATCACTCACCACGGAGGTGGGGCCGCGCCTCGCCGGAACGGAAGCAGAAGCGCGGGCCCGCCGCTGGGCGCTGGCAAAGCTCACTGCCCTGGGCTTCCAGAATGTGCGGGTGGAAGAGTTTGCGCTGCCGGTCTGGACGCGTGGTATCGAACGCGCGGAAATAATCCAACCCTTTCCCCAGCCGCTGGCGATCACCGCTCTCGGTGGCAGCGCCTCCACCGGCGCCGATGGCGTCACCGGCGAGGTCGTCGCCGTGGCATCGGTCGCCGACCTGCGGGCGCGAGCGGCCTCAGGGCTGAAGGGCAGGATTGTCTTCGTCGATGAGGTCATGACCCGTACCCAGGACGGCTCTGGCTACGGCGTGGCCGCGGCCAAGCGGCGTGAGGCCGCGTATATCGCCGCAGAAAAAGGCGCAGTGGGCGTGCTCATCCGCTCCGTGGGCACCAGCAGTCACCGCTTCGCCCATGCCGGGCAGATGCGTCGGGTCATCGACGAGGGCAGTAATCCGGGAGTGCCCGCCGCGGCCCTGGCCGCACCGGACGCCGACCAGTTGCGGCGTATCCTGCAGCGTGGCGTTCCTGTCTCCCTGCGCCTGGTGTTGACCCCGGAACAGCGCCCGGCCGGTGTCTCGGGGAATGTGGTCGGCGAGATTCGCGGCCGCCTGGCGCCGCATGAAATCGTCCTGGTCGGGGCGCACCTGGACTCCTGGGATCTCGGCACCGGGGCTGTCGATGACGGCGCCGGCGTCGCTATTGTCACCGCCGCAGCGACCCACGTGATGGAGGCCCTGCCGATGGGGCCCGCACGCACCCTGCGGGTCGTGCTGTTCGGCGCGGAGGAGGTCGGCCTGGTCGGCGCCCGGGCCTATGCCGAGCAGCATGCCTCCGAGTTGGCGAACCACGTGGTGGCGCTGGAGTCGGATTTTGGCGCGGGGAAAATCTGGCGGTTCGACACCCGGGTGGCGGAAGACACACTGGCATCCGCACAGGCGCTGGCAAGCCCCCTGCGAAGCCTTGGTGTGGCCGTCGGTCACAACACGGCTTACGGCGGCCCGGACCTCAAATACCTGCATGAGGCGGGTGTGCCGGTTTTTGGCCTACAGCAAAACGGTTGGGATTACTTCGATCTCCACCACACCGCCGACGACACGCTGGACAAGGTCGATCCGGAGGCGCTGGCGCAGAACATTGCCGCCTACACGGCGATTCTCTACCAACTGGTCACCGGGAGCGACAGCTTCCGCTAGCGGGGTTGGCCACCGGCAGTGGCGGGAGGGCTTGCCGGTGCCGGTTTCAGATGGTCAGCAGGCGCCGCCAGAGGCTTTCGTTGTTGCGGTTGCGGGCCCGGGTCACCAGCAGTTCAGAGAGCACCTGTTCGATTTCCGCGGCCACTTCGCCGCGAATCTTCTGCTGGGTGCGCTGGGTGGGTTTGCGCCCGGCATAGCGGGACAGGTCGACTGGATTGCCGAAGCCGACATAAAGCCGCTGGGGCTTGGGTAGCAGGGTGCCCAGTGCGCCGACGGGGATCGGCGGCAGCAGGTCGCGGCGGGTGCCTTCGTGCAACAGGCCGAGGCGTTTCAGCACTGCGCCGATGGGAGTGTCGGGAATATCGCTGCCCTCCACCAGGTGGCCGTACATTTCATCCGGCCCGACCGTGCCGAAGGGCATGATGGTGTAGCCGTGTTGCGCCGCCAGGCGGACGAAGCCGTAACGCTCGCGCCACTGTAACTGGTAAACCTCGCTGGCCGGCTTCACCGCCTCGTGGGCACCGCCCGGGAAGAGCAGGATGTCCTGGCCGGCATTCATCAGCGCACTGCAGACTTCCGGGTGACCGAGGGCGGAGCCGTAACTGATGAAGGTGTCCTTGAGGCGGGGGATTTCGAGCAGGAAGCGATCCACCAGCGGCCGCGCGAAGCGACCGACATCCTGGTACATCAGCGGTCCCATGATGTAGCCGTCGATGGCGAAGAGCGCGTGGTTACCGACGAACATGCAGGGGCCGTCGGGAATTTTGTCAGCGCCGATGATTACCGGGTCGAAAATCTTGTTGAGGATGCCGCAAATCAGGTCCATGTGGGCACCCTGTGGCTTTTCTATCTGCAGGATTTCCTCGATATGAGCCTTTATGAACTCATCCTGCGTATGCTGGGGTTTTTCCCCGCTTTCGCGTTTAGGCATGCTGGTGCTGCGCTTTCCTGCTTGTTTCGGGCGAGTATAGCCCGCGGAACGCACGGCTGTAGAGCCCTTTGTTGTTTCACGAAAAGGGAACTGCCGGGAGGAGTCGGTCATGCACTGAGCCTGTGTGGGAGAGCTGCTTCACGTGAGTTGCCCAGCACTTGCTGGTAGGTGTCTTCGAGATTGCGACAGGCATCGCGGATGCTGCCGATGCTCTTCGCCGGGATCGGCTCCAGCACACTGACCCGGATACGCGCCGGGCGTACCAGAAAGGCGCCCTTGGGCAGGGCGTCCTTCACGTTGTGCAGGACGATCGGTACGATGGGCACCCCGGCCTTTTTCGCCAGCAGGAAGGCACCGTGCTTGAAGGGCTGGATATCGCCGAGGGTACTCCGGGTACCCTCCGGGGCGACGATCAGCGAGCGGCCGCTGGCCAGCACGTCCAGCGCGCGCTTGAGCACCTCGCCCTGGTCCTTCTCCGCGCGATCGACAAAGATGGTATCGACCTGTTTCAGCATCGGCCCGAGTATCGGTTTGGAGGCCATTTCGCGCTTGCACATGGCCACCGCGTCATCGCGCAGCAGGCGCGCCATCACCACGGAATCGAGCAGGCTCTGGTGATTGAATATGTAGACCGCCGGCCGCTCCCGGTACAGGTTGTCGTAGCCCTCGATATCGAATTCCAGGCCGGCGAGGTTGGAGGTGATATCGCCGACCATACGCATCATGCGGTTGGCGTTGGAACCGGGGCTGGCGCCCAGGCGACGGCTGATCGCGCCAAAGGCGGTGGTTGCCATCAGCGATTCGATCACCAGTGCGGTGCGGGCATAGTTTTCCAGCCGCGGCATGCCGCGGCTGTCGAAGTGCAGTTGCGGCCAGCGGTGGTTGCGCGCCTGCAGGGCGAGTTTTTCCGAGGGATTCACCGCCACCGGGCGGCCCACTTTTTTCAGCAGCGGCAAGTCGTCCGACGAGTCGCTGTAGAACCAGCAATCCTTGAGTTTGGCGCCGTGCTCACGGGTCACCCGCCGGGCTGCCAGCGCCTTGCCCTCGCCGTAACACAGCGGGGCGATGACCTTGCCGGTAAACTGCCCGTCGCGCACTTCGAGACGGGTGCAGCAGATTTCCTCGATGCCGAGAATGCGCGCTACCGGCGCCACCTGGTAGTGGCTTGCTGCGGTGACGATGACCAGTTTGTGCCCCGCGGAACGGTGAGACTCTACCAGCGCCACGGCCTCGGGGTAGAGATTGCGCGCGATGCTGTTGTCAAAGGCCTTCTGGCCGAGCGCGGCGAGGGTGGACTCGTCGACACCGGTGAGCGCCTTGGCCATCCGCTGCACCAGTTGGTGGTAGTTGCCCCCGGCGCTGGTGGACTTCTGCCGGATGATGTCCCTCAGCAGTTTGCCGGCCTGTTTCCACTCACCCTTGGTGGCGGCGTGGCGCGCGGTCTCGATCGCCATGGCGAAGATGGAGTAACCGGCGATCAGGGTCCGGTCGAGGTCGAAGAATGCGATCTGTGGCCTGCTTGCGTCGGCGTGGTTGGCGATCGAATCCAGATGTGTATCAAGGCCTCTCATAACACTCACCATTGGGAATTTCTTATACCGCCAGTACCGCATCACCCTCCAGCAACAGGGTGTCCCGGGCAGCAAAACAGCGCTGGTCAAATAGTGCTCAGCAAAAACCTTGCCAGCAGGCCGATTATTGGCAGCGTTCATGACAAAGTAGGGACAGATCCGGTAAATTCCCGTGAATCCCGGGTTTCAGCGTCTCCCAGGTGCGCCATTTCAGTGCTGGCCCACGTTGGCGCTGCACTGTTTCGGCCAGCTAGTGCCCCGCGGACACCTCAGCTAAGATAGCCCGATGTTGCCCCCCGAAATCTCCCAGCTCCCGGTACACGCGGTACTCGACCAAATCACTGCTGCCCTCGCCGGGCGCAACGAGCTGTTGCTGGAGGCGCCGCCCGGCGCCGGTAAAACCACGCTGGTGCCGTTACACCTGCTCGGCGCTGCCTGGTTGCAGGGCCTGCGCATCGTCGTCCTCGAGCCGCGCCGCATGGCCGCAAGGGCGGCGGCCACGAGGATGGCGGAGCTGCTCGGTGAAGAGGTTGGGCAAACCGTCGGCTACAGCATCCGCATGGAGAGCCGGGTCTCGCCGGCGACGCGTATCGAAGTCGTTACCGAGGGCATACTCACCCGTCGCCTGCAGGCCGATCCCGGCCTCGAGCAGGTGGGGCTGGTGGTTTTCGACGAATTCCACGAACGCAGTCTCGACGCCGATCTCTGCCTGGCCCTGTGCCTGCAGGGTCGCGAGCTCTTCCGCGAGGGACCGCCGCTGAAGCTGCTGGTCATGTCGGCGACCCTGGACGGCGAGGCGGTGGCAAACCTGCTCGGAGCGGCGCCGGTCATTCGTTCCGAGGGCCGCCAGTACCCGGTCGAGACCCGCTACCTGGGCCCCGCCAACCTGCGCGACCCGCTCGCCGCTCCGGTCGCCGCCGCGGTGCGCACGGCCCTGCGGGAGCAGCCGGGCAGCGTGCTGGTCTTCCTGCCGGGGCAGCGCGAGATCAACGCTGTCGGCCGCGAGCTGCGCGAGGGCCTGCCGGCCGATGTCCTGTTGCAGCCCCTCCACGGCGGGTTGAGCCTGGAGCGCCAGAAAGCTGCCATCGCGCCGGCCCGGGAAGGGCTGCGCAAGGTCGTGCTGGCGACCAACGTTGCCGAAACCAGCCTTACCATCGAGGGGATTTCCGCGGTGGTCGATTCCGGCCGGGTGCGCGAGGCCCACTTCGATCCGGCGACCGGAGTCACCCGCCTCGTCACCCGCAGAGTCTCCCGGGCCTCGGCGGACCAGCGCCGCGGCCGCGCCGGCCGGCTCGGCCCGGGCACCTGTTACCGCCTCTGGTCGGAGGAGCAGGGCGGGCACCTGGTCGCGCAGAGCGCGCCGGAAATTCGTCACGCGGACCTGGCGCCACTGGCACTGCAACTGCTGGCCTGGGGCATAGCTGATCCCGCCGAGCTGGCCTGGCTGGATCCGCCACCCTCCGCGGCCTGGAACCAGGCCCTGGGCGTGCTGGAAACTATTGGCGCGGTGTTCCGCAACAGCCGGCAGAGCTGGCAATTGACTCCCCACGGCGTGCGCCTGGCCCAGGTGCCGCTGCATCCGCGCTTTGCCCACATGCTCCTGGTCGGGAGCGACATCCAGGCCAGCGAGACCGCCTGCCTGCTGGCGGCGGTACTGTCCGAGCGCAATCCCATGGCGACTGAACTGGGTACCGACCTGAGCGACACACTGGAAATCCTCCTCGGCGAGCGCAGCTGCCCGTCGCGGGCGGGGCAGTGGTACCGGCAGATCTGGGAGCAGGCCCGGCGCTTCGCGAAGATCGCCGCGCAGGTGCACAAGTCGGGCCGGCAGAGTGTCGCCGTAACCGCGGAAGACATCCCCGGCATCCTGCTCGCCAGCGCCTGGCCGGAGCGGATCGCCCGGCGCAGGTCGGCCGCGGGGCCGGAATACCTGATGGCCAACGGGCGTAGCGCCGCGCTGGCGCAGGACGACCCGCTGTGCAGTCGGGAGTGGCTCGCGGTGGCCGACCTGGGTGGCCATGCCGGCAACAGCAGCGACCGCATCTACAGCGCGGTTGGCTTCAATCCGCAGGCGCTGGAGTCGGTCCTGTCGACGCTGGTGAAACACCAGGATGTCGTTGCCTGGGATGATCGCGAAGGTCGTTTCGTGGCTGAGCGTATCCAGCGCCTCGGCGCCATCGAGCTGGCCCGCAATCCGCTCGAGGAAGTGCCCGCCGCGGCGCGCAGCGACGCCCTGCTCGGTGTGTTACAGCGCCGGGGCCTCGGGGTGTTGCCCTGGGACGATAGCCTGAACCAGTGGCGCGCCCGGATTCAGCTGCTCCACGCCACCTTCGCCGGAGCGGATAACCCCTGGCCCGACCTGTCCGACGCGGCCCTGCTCGACAGCCTGCCGCAGTGGCTGGCGCCCTGGCTCGACCAGGTGCAACGGCTGGAGGATTTCCGCCGCCTCGACCTGCGCGCCATCATGCAGGCCCTGCTGCCCTGGCCGCTTCCCCTGGACCTCGAACGGCTGGCCCCCGAGCGTCTCGGCGTACCTTCAGGTTCCAGTGTGCGGATTGATTACAGCCAGTCGCCGCCGGTGCTGGCGGTGAAGTTACAGGAGATGTTTGGCTGCGAGGCGACGCCGACTATCGCCGATGGCCGGGTGCCCCTCGTGGTCCACCTGCTGTCACCGGCGGGCCGGCCACTGCAAGTGACCCAGGACCTCGCCGGGTTCTGGCGCAACGCCTACCAGGAGGTGAGAAAGGAGATGCGCGGGCGCTATCCCAAGCACCCCTGGCCGGAGAACCCGCTGGAGGCAGTGGCGACCCGCCACACCAAGCGACGGCTGGAGGCGGGCTGAGTCCCTAGCGACGGCGCCGCGACGGGTTGCGCGGCAGGCCCGTGTGCTGGGTGGCGAAGTGGTTCTTCGGCTCCACCACCGGGTGGCGCTTGCCCGGCTGGCGCGGCGGGATCAGGTGCACCTTGCCGTTGCCGATCAGGTCGCTGCGGCCCATCTTCTTCAGCGCGGTGCGCAGCATCGGCCAGTTGTCCGGGTCGTGGTAGCGCAGGAAGGCCTTGTGCAGGCGGCGCTGCGACAGCCCCTTCACCGCATTCACCGGCTCGCTGTCGCGGCTGATCTTCTTCAGCGGGTTCCTGCCGCTGTGGTACATCGCCGTGGCGGACGCCATGGGCGAGGGGTAGAAGGTCTGTACCTGGTCGGCGCGGAAACCGTTGCGCTTGAGCCACAGGGCCAGGTTCATCATGTCCTCGTCGCTGGTGCCCGGGTGGGCGGCGATGAAGTAGGGGATCAGGTACTGCTTCTTGCCGGCCGCCCGGGAATACTTTTCGAACATCGCCTTGAAGCGGTCGTAGCTGCCGATGCCGGGTTTCATCATCTTCGACAGCGGCCCGTCCTCGGTGTGTTCGGGGGCGATCTTCAGGTAGCCGCCGACATGGTGGGTGACCAGTTCCTCGACGTACTCCGGGGTCTCCACGGCGATGTCGTAGCGCAGGCCGGAGGCGATCAGCACTTTCTTGATGCCGGGCAGCTCCCGCGCCTTGCGGTAGAGCTCGACCAGCGGCTTCTGGTCGGTATTCAAATTCTTGCATATCCCGGGGAATACGCAGGAAAGCTTGCGGCACTTGGCCTCGATCTCCGGGCTTTTGCAGGCAAGTCGCCACATGTTCGCTGTCGGACCGCCGAGATCGGAGATCACCCCGGTGAAGGCGGGGGAGGTGTCGCGAATCTTCTCCACCTCGCGCAGGATGGAGCCCTCGGAGCGGTTCTGGATGATGCGCCCCTCGTGCTCGGTGATCGAGCAGAAGGTGCAGCCGCCGAAACAGCCGCGCATGATGTTTACCGAGTGGCGGATCATCTCGTAGGCGGGAATGCTGGCCTCGCCGTAGCTGCTGTGGGGCAGGCGGGTGTAGGGCATCTCGAAGACCCAGTCCAGTTCCTCGGTGGTCAGTGGCAGCGGCGGCGGGTTGAGCCAGACCTCGCGGTCGCCGTGGGCCTGCACCAGCGGGCGCGCGTTGTGCGGGTTGGTCTCCTTGTGCAGGATGCGCGAGGCGTGGGCGTAGAGGGCCGGGTCGTCGACAACCTGCTCGTAGGCGGGAATGCGCACCACCTCCGGGCGATCGTCCGTGGCCAGGGCCACGTCCAGGATTCGCACGACGTCCTCGCCGACCTGGACATTGACCTCGTCACTGGCGCACTCGGCGCTCTGGCTCATGGCGTAGGGGTTGGGGTGCGCGCTGACCGGGCCGACGATATCGATCGAGGTGGAGTCGACCACTCGCCAGTCGTCGGGGATGCGCTTGCGCACGAAGGCGGTGCCGCGCAGGTCGCGGATAGTGTGGATGGATTCTCCCTCCGCCAGGCGGTGGGCGACATCGACGATCGCCCGCTCGGCGTTGCCGTAGAGCAACAGGTCGGCGCGGGCGTCGAGCAGGATGGAGCGGCGGATCTTGTCGCTCCAGTAATCGTAGTGGGCGATACGGCGCAGGCTGGCCTCGATGCTGCCGATCACCAGCGGCACGTCGCGGTAGGCTTCACGCACCCGCTGGCTGTAGACGATCACCGCCCGGTCCGGGCGCTTGCCGCCGACGTTGCCGGGTGTGTAGGCGTCGTCGTTGCGGCGCTTCCGGTCCGCGGTATAGCGGTTGATCATGGAATCCATGTTGCCCGCGGCGACACCGAAGAACAGGTTGGGCTTGCCCAACGCCTTGAAGGGCTCGGCGCTGCTCCAGTCCGGCTGGGCGATGATGCCGACCCGGTAACCCTGTGCCTCCAGGGTGCGGCCGATCACGGCCATGCCAAAGCTGGGGTGGTCGACATAGGCGTCGCCGGTGACCAGGATGATGTCGCAGGAATCCCAGCCGAGTGCATCCATCTCGGCCCGGGACATGGGCAGTTCCGGGGCCGGGCCGAGGCATTCGGCCCAGAACTTGCGATAGCCGTAGATGGGTGTGGGGCTGGGCATGGGGGCGGTGTTTCAGGTGAGCTGAGGGCAGGGTTGCCATTGTACCCGCCCCCAGCCCGCGGCAACACCGCGGGATTGGGTAATCCTACCGGGGGCCTGCGGCCCCGGCTGAAGCCTAGAAGTTGTAGATGAAGTCCGCGCCGTACATGCGCGGCGGAATCCTCGCCCCGGTCAGGGAACCGACCGCGTCGCCGTTGTCACCGAACGCGGCGAAGACCTCCTCGTCGGTGAGGTTGGTGCTCCACAGGGCGACTTCCCAGCTGCCGCCTTCCGACAGCAGGCTGATCCGCGCATTGAGCAGGCCGTAGGCATCGACCTCGCGGGTGGGGTCGGTCAGGCTCTCTACCCGCTTGTCGGCCCAGCTGTAGTCGAGGCGCGGCACCAGTTCGCCGAAGTCGCCCAGGTCGAAGCGGTATTCGATCGACAGGTTGACCTTGTTCTCCGGGGTGCCGACGCGCGGTTCGCCGGTGAGGTCGTCCTCCTCGGTTTCACCCGCCGCCTCGAGAATGCGGAAGTCGGTGTACTCGGTCTGCAGCCAGCTGTAGTTGCCGGACAGGGTCAGGTTGTCGGTGACCAGCCAGAGGGCCTCGACTTCGGCGCCGTAACCCTCGGCGTCGGAGTTGCGCAGGGTGTAGGAGGGCAGCGGCTGGCCGAGCAGCTTGAGTTCCTGCAGGTTCTCGTAGTCGTAGAAGAAGCCGGAGATATTGAGCTGCAGGGTGCGGTCGAGGAACTGCCCCTTCATGCCCACCTCGTAATTGATCACCTCTTCCTCGTCATAGGAGGTATCGATATCCGGGGTGAAGTTGAGGCTGTTGAAACCGCCGGACTTGAAGCCGGTGGCGACGCTGGCGTAGAGCATCACGTCGTCCTGCAGGCTGTAGTCCAGTACCAGGCGCCCCGAGATATTGTCCCAGGTATCGCTCTGGGTGGTGTCCAGCACCGGTTGCCCGCTGTTGTAGAAGGCCAGGCCGAAGGGGGCGCCGACGATGGTGTTCTGGTAGGCGGTGAAGAGGCTGAATTCCTTGTCGTCGTAGGTGTAGCGCGCGCCGACGGAGAGGTTGGTGCGCTCGCCCAGGCTGATCGTGGTGTCACCGTAGATGGCGTAGCTGGTGTAGGTGCCGGCGGAGTCGACCTGCTCGATCCAGGGTTCGTAGGCGGCGATTCTCGGCCCCAGGTCGCCGAGGATCTGGGCGATGCCGACGAAGGGATTGTCGCTGATACCGAGATCCGCCAGGCCGCCCGCCTCATCGAGGAAATTCCAGACAAAGGACGAGGCGGCGATGCCGTCGAAGCCCACCGCCCGCTGGGCGGCACGGAAATCGGGCAATATCATCTCGAGCTGGGTGTTGGTCAGGCCGGAGAGATAGGCGATATCTTCCGGCGACTGGCCGGCGATGAGACCGAGGAACTGGTCGAAGGTACCGCCGTCACCGGCGCCCTTGAGAATTTCCGCCCAGGCGAAGCTCTCCAGCGTGCTGACATTGAAAATCGCCGTGGTCTCGTGGCTCACGTGCTCGCGGGAGTAGGCGGCACCCAGGGTCCACTTCAAGCGCTCGTTGGCGCCGGTCAGGCGGAACTCCTGGGAGAAGTAGTCGTTGTCCTCCGGGTTGTTGGAGTCGAACTGGTAGTCCGGGTTGTTGGAGCCGTCCAGGTCCTCGTCCAGTTCCGTCTCGAACTCCCGCCAGGAGGTGATCGAGGTGAAGGTCCTGTCGCCGAAGTTGTGGTTGACCTCCACCGAGGTGGCGAACATCTCGCGTTGCTCGAGGTTGATGTAGTCGGTGTGGATGGAACCGAACTCGGAGAAGTTGCGGCCGGGGTTGGCCGGCTCGAAGACCTGCGGGATCAGTGTCTGGTGCGCGGCGGAGTGCTGGTCCAGTTCGCTGTATTCCATGCGCCAGAGGACTTCCGTCTCCGGGCTGGCGTCCCACAACAGGGTGCCGCGCAGGGATTGCTTGTCCTCGTTGTTGAGATCCTTCCTGCCGAGGTTGTCGATGAAGCCGTCGCGCTGGCGGCTGACGGCGTTCAGGCGCAGGGCCAGGGTGTCGGTCAGCGGCTGGTTCCAGGTCAGCTCCGCATCGAGGCGGTCGTAGTCGCCCACCGACACCTTCGCCCGGCCTTCCTGTTCGTAAACCGGCTTGTTGGTCACCAGGTGAATGGCGCCGCCGGTCGCATTGCGGCCGAAGAGGGTGCCCTGGGGCCCCTTGAGCACCTCGACCCGGTTGAGATCCACCAGTGCCACCTCGGCGCCGGCGCCGCGGGCCGCGTAGACGCCGTCGATATAAACCGCGACAGCGGGGTCGGAGCCGACGGTCCAGTCGTTGGTCTCTATCCCGCGGATGGAGTAGGTGGGCTGCAGGGTCTCAAGGCTTTCCATTTCCACCCCGGCGGTAAAGCGGCCGAGGTCGGTAAGGTTGCGCGCACTGAGGTTCTCGATGTTCTGCGCCGAGAACACGCTGATGGCGATGGGGACGTCCTGGACGTTTTCCGTGCGTTTTTGCGCGGTCACCACCACTTCTTCCAATGCTGTCTGCGCCCAGCTTGCGGAACTGGCGAGACAAACTGCGGTGGCCAGCACCGCTTTATTCATGTTTTTCATGGGCGCCCCTGGGTTGCGTGCCTGCGGTCCGGCTGCGGCCGGATTATGCTCGTTATGTGCACATATTAAGGCATAACTCCGGGGGCTTCACCACATCCTGGCGCAACTTGCGGGCCGGTTCGCATTTGCCTGGCAGGCCACCCGGCCGGGAGGGCGAAAGCCGGAGCCGGCAACGCCTCCGGCCCCGTTTCGGCGCCACACCTGTGCTTCTCAGAAGCTCAGGGTGGCGGCACCTTTGGCGATACGCTCCATGATCACGCTGGCGCCGTGGATGACCACGCCCTCGACCAGGGAGTCCTGGTCGTAGCCGCGGGCGGTGGTGCAGGGCGGGCAGGCCCAGACATCGCCACCGCGGGCCATGAAATCCTCGAGCAGGCTCTTCAGGCTGTCCATCGGCGCCACGTGGGTATGCTCGATGCCGTTCTTGCGCACCAGGTCGATGGCACTGCTGGTGAGGAAGAGGCCGACGGTCTTGCCGGAGGTCAGCGCGCCGTTGGCGATAGTGAGCCCTACCGAGGACACCTCGTCGTAGATGCCCTTGGTCATGACGATGATCAGGTCTGTGGTTTCATTATTCATGGTACTCGCTCCTTTGCAGTGTAATGTCGATTCCGCGAACCGGTCTCGGCCGGTTGCAGGAAAGTCTAGGCAGCGAGGGCCCTGGCTTGTATGGCAGTTTCTGTAGCAAGCGGCTACAGAAATTGAAGTAAATCAGCGGGCGAGGATGCGCGGGTTGTCGGTGGTGAAGGAACTGATACCGAGCCAGCGGCTGAGGTTGTTGAGGTAGACCGGAGGGGCCACGAGTTTCACCAGGCCCCTGTCGATCGCCTTGTGCACATCCAGCTCGCCGTACCAGACCCTGGTCAGGGTCGGGACGCTCGCGGTGATATACACGTCGACATCGAAGCCCATGTCCTGGGCGCACTCCTGGACCTCGCCATTGCGTACATAGATGTACCGTTTGGGGTCTTCCTTTACGTCGGTCAGGTTGAACTGGACGACGGTATCGCCCGCCGGCAGTTCGTCGACATTGATGCCCCCGGCAAAGTCGCGGATCAACCCGGAAACCGTGTTCTGCTTGTCGGTCATGCCCTCGCGGGCGTAGCGCATGCCCCAGCGGCCCAGCTCGGTCAGCACCGGCCCGAGCGCTTTCCCCGAGGGGGTCAGGAAATATTCGAAGCGGTTGCCGGAACCACTGCGCTTGCGCAGCACGATGCCCTGTTCCTCGAGAAACCGCAGGCGGTCGCGCAACAGGGAGGGGGACAGTTGGGGGATGTACTTCTGGATTTCCGAATAGCGGGTGGAGCCGAAAAACAGCTCGCGGATGATCTGCAGCGTCCAGCGCTCGCAGAGCACCGAGGTGGCCATGGAGATCGGGCAGGCTTCGCCGTAGTCAAACATCGTCTCGCCCCTTGTTCTATTGGCTTGTCATCAGGTTGCTCCGGCCCGGCGACCCGCGCGCTCACTCGCCCCCAGCGGGTTCCCGCGGCGCGGCCGCGTGCCCCGGCGGCGGCAACTGGCTGCCACAGCGCCGGCAGTAGTGCGCCTCGGGATCGGTCTCCGCAGCGGCACAGGTGGTGCAATTGCGCGAATTGCGCAGGCGCAGGGCCCGGTCCTTGAGCTGCGAACGGGTCATCTCCGCCGTCACGATGCCGGTGGGAACCGCGATCACCGCGTAGCCGATGAGCATGCCGATGGAGGAGAGAACCTGGCCCAGGGGCGTCTGCGGTGTAACATCACCGTAGCCGACCGTGGTGATGGTCACGATTGCCCAGTAAATGCTGTGGGGGATGTTGTTGAAGCCGTGTTGCGGCCCCTCGATGACATAGATAAGGCAGCCGAAGATAGTGGCGAGCATGATCATGATGGTGAAAAAAACGAAAATCTTGCGCGCCGAGCGACGCAGGGCGCCGGCCAGGTCATTGGCCTCGTCGAGCAGGGCCAGCAGTCGCAGCACGCGAAAGATGCGCAGGATACGCAGCAGGCGGATGATCAGCAGCGGCGCGGCCTGGGGTACCAGCAGGGAAATGTAGGTGGGCAAAAGGGCGAGCAGGTCGACCACGCCGTAAAAGCCGGTGGCGTAGCCCTTGCGGTTGGGCACACACCACAGCCGCACGAGATACTCGAGGGTAAAAATGCCGGTAAACACCCACTCGATGCGCAGGAAAAATGTGCCGTAGGCAAGGTGATAGCGGGGAATCGAATCCAGCAGGATGATCATCACACTGGCCAGGATGACGGCGATGAGCACGAGATCGAACCACTTGCCAGCGGGAGTCTCGGTGCCGAAGATCACATCGTAGAACCTGCGCTGCAGGGGACTTTGGTGCCTGGGAGACATCGGATAAGCGGTTTCACTGTCGCCGGTGGGTAGCAGCCACTATAGTAAACCGCCCCGTGGGGCACAACGCGCAATAGGAGAGAGACGTGCAACTTCCGATCTACCAGGTGGATGCCTTTACCGCGGTGCTTTTCGGCGGCAATCCCGCCGCGGTCATGCCGCTGGACGAGTGGCTGGACGATACGGTGATGCAGGCCATTGCCGCGGAGAACAACCTCTCGGAAACCGCCTTCCTCGTCGCCGAGGGCGAGGCCTACGGACTGCGCTGGTTTACCCCGGAGGTGGAGATCGCACTTTGCGGCCACGCCACCCTGGCCAGCGCCCACGTGCTCTTCGAACACCTCGGCCACCCCGCTGCCAGCATCGTCTTCAAGACCCGCTCGGGTGAATTGCGGGTCGCGCGCGGGGCGAACGGACTGACACTGGATTTCCCCGCCTACAGCCTGGAATCCACACCGCTGGAAGCAGCTGTCGTGGCAGCCATGGGCGGCGCCGTTCCGGCGGCGGCCTGGCAGACGACGGACGGATCAAAGCTGATGCTGGTGTATGCGAACGAGACTCAGGTGGCGGCATTGCGGCCGGATTATGCCGCCCTGCAGCGGGCGACGCCGCGCAATGTCATCGCCACTGCGCCGGGAGATGCCTGCGATTTTGTCTCGCGGTTCTTTGCCCCGGGGGCGGGCATCGATGAAGACCCGGTCACCGGTTCCGCCCACTGTGCGCTGGTGCCCTACTGGTCAGGGCAGTTCGGGCGTGAACGGCTGCAGGCGCGGCAGATCTCGGCCCGCGGCGGTGAACTGTCCTGTGAATTGCGTGCCGGGCGAGTGCTGATGACCGGTCGCGCCGTCACCTTCATGCGCGGGGAGGTCAGCCTGCCGGTAAATCGCTGACCACCTCCAGCATGGCGGAGGTGACACGGGCAATATCGGCGTTGTTCATGATGTAGGGCGGCATGCAGTAGACCAGCGTGCCGAAGGGGCGGATCCACACGCCGCGCTCGACGAAGCGCGGCTGCACATCGGCCAGGTCCGCCGCCTTGCGCAGTTCGATAACGCCGATGGCGCCCAGGCAGCGCACGTCCTTCACCTGGGGCAGCTCCCGCGCGGGGGCGAGCCCCTCCAGCAGAGCCGCCTCGATCCTCTGTACTTCCCGCTGCCAGGGCTGCGAGAGCAGCAATTCGATGCTGGCGATGGCGCTGGCACAGGCCAGCGGGTTGCCCATGAAAGTCGGGCCGTGCATGAAGGCGCCGCCTTCACCCTCGCTGATGGTGGTCGCGATCTCATCGCTGCACAGTGTCGCGGCGAGGGTCATGTAGCCGCCGGTGAGGGATTTGCCCAGGCAGAGAATGTCAGGGCTGACGTCCGCATGCTCGAGGGCGAACAGCTTGCCGGTACGGCCGAAGCCGGTGGCGATCTCGTCGAATATCAGCAGCACATCAAAGGCGTCGCAGAGGGCGCGCAGCTTGCGCAGGTAGTCTGCTGAGTAGAAGTGCATGCCGCCGGCACCCTGCACCACGGGCTCGACGATCACGGCGGCAATCTCGCCGTGGTGATCGGCGAGCAGGTCGGCGATCTCCTTCATCTCCGCTTCCGGACAGGGCTGGCCGAAGGGCACGTCGGGGGCGGTGACGAAAAACTGCCGGGAGAGCACGTCGCCGAACAGGTGATGCATGCCCGTCACCGGATCGCAGACCGACATAGCACCGAAGGTGTCGCCGTGATAGCCGCCGCGCAGGGCGACGATTTTCTGTTTTTCCTGCCGGCCGCGGGCAAACTGGTACTGCACCGCCATCTTCAGGGCCACTTCCACCGCGACCGAGCCGGAGTCGCTGAAGAACACCCGCGACAGCGGTTCAGGGGTCAGGCGCACCAGAATTTCCGCCAGCTTTACTGCCGGTGGATGGGTGAGACCGCCGAACATTACGTGGGCCATGTCGCCGAGCTGGCGCTCGATGGCCCGGTTGATCACCGGGTGGTTGTAGCCGTGAATGGCACACCACCAGGAGGCCATGCCGTCGATCAGCTGGCGGCCGTCGGCGAGGGTCAGGCGCACGCCGGAAGCGCCGGTCACCGGGAATACCTCCCCCCTCGGCGGCGACGCAGCGTAGGGGTGCCAGACCAGTTCGCGGTCCAGCCGCTGCAGGCGCTGCCAGTCGGATTCGGTGTGCTTCATGGGAGTAGCTCGCGTATCGCGGGGAGAACGTTGTCCAGCATCATGCGTTGTGCCTCCGGGCGCGGGTGGATGCCGTCGGCCTGCATCAGCTTGCGGTCGGTGGCGATGCCGTCGAGGATGAAGGGGCCGAGGGCGCTGCCGGTGGTCTGCGCAGCGGCGGAAAAACTCTGGTGGAAGCTCTCGGCATAGCGGCGACCGTAGTTCGGCGGTATGTGCATCGGCAGCAGCAGTACCCGGGCGCCGGCGTCGAGCGACAGGCTGGCCAGTTGCTCCAGGTTGTCGCGCAGCCGCTTGATCGGGAAACCGCGCAGGCCGTCGTTGCCGCCCAGCTCGATGACCACCGTGTGTGGCTGGTGGCGCTCGAGCAGCGCCGGCAGGCGGCGCAGCGCGCCGTCCGTCGTCTCGCCGCTGATGCTGGCATTGACCACTTTCACCCCGGGCAGTTCATCCGCCAGCAAGCTGACCCAGCCCTGCTCCAGAGACATACCGTAGGCGGCACTGATACTATCGCCGAGCACTACCAGTGTCGTCGCCCGCGCCTGGCCCGCGAGCGCCAGCCAGAGCAGGCAGATGCAGGTGATGGCGACAGGCCGCCGGTTCGATTTAAAGAGGTAAGGAAAGAGCTGCATGATCAAAGCGGAGAATCTGGGTAAACGGGTCGCCCTTGGCGGCGCTGAGCTGGAGATACTGAAAGGGATAACGCTGGAAATCAAGGGGGGCGAATCGGTCGCCATTGTCGGCGCCTCGGGTTCCGGCAAGTCCACCCTGCTCGGCCTGCTGGCCGGGCTCGACCTGCCCAGCGAGGGCAGCGTGATGGTCGACGGGGTCGACCTGCCGGCCCTCGACGAGGACGGCCGCGCCCGGTTTCGCGCCGCCTCGGTGGGCTTCGTCTTCCAGTCATTCCAGCTCCTGCCGGGGCTGACCGCCCTGGAGAACGTCATGCTGCCGCTGGAACTGCGCGGGCAGGTGGACGCGCGCCAGCAGGCGGAGCATTTCCTCGAGCGGGTCGGGCTGGCCCCGCGCCTGCAGCACTACCCGCGGCAGATGTCCGGCGGCGAGCAGCAGCGTGTCGCCATCGCCCGCGCCTTTGCCTCGCGGCCGGCGATCCTGTTTGCCGATGAACCCACCGGCAACCTCGACACCGCGACGGGGGCGAAAATCATCGAGCTGCTGTTCGGGCTGAATGCGGAGGAGGGCACCACGCTGGTCCTGGTGACCCACGACGAAACACTGGCAGCGCGCTGCGACCGTCGCATCGTGCTGGAAGCCGGTTCCATCGTGCAGGCGGCCTGAGCGATATGTCACTTGCAGCGAGTCGTATGCTGGTCCGCGAATGGCGCGGCGGCGAAATGGGGGTGCTGGCCATGGCGCTGGTGCTGGCGGTGGGACTGGTTACCGGCATCAGTGCGTTTACCAGCCGCCTGCAATCCGCCCTGGAGCAGGAGAGTCACCGCTTCCTCGCCGCCGACCTCGTCGTGCGCTCCGGCGAGCTGGCCCCGCCGGCGTGGCTGGAGCAAGCTGAAGGTCTCGGCCTGCGCACCGCCTCCACCCTGAGCTTTCCCTCCATGCTGTTCGGCAGCGGCGATAACATGCACCTGGCCTCGATCAAGGCGGTCTCCGACGCTTACCCACTGCGTGGCGAGCTGCGCTTTTCCAGCGCCCCCTTCGGTGACAGCGTGGTGGTCGCACGCGGCCCGGCGCCCGGTGAAATCTGGCTCGACTCGCGGCTGTTCCCCCTGCTGGACGTGGCCGTCGGCGACCTCGTGGGCCTGGGCGATATCGAACTGCGCCTGGCGGGCAGCGTGCGCGCCGAACCGGACCAGGCGGCGGGCCTCTACGGCTACGGCCCCCGCGCCATGATGCACATCGACGACATCGCCGCCAGTGGTGTGGTACAGCCGGGCAGCCGGGTCGAGTTCCGCCAGCTGTATGCCGGCCCCGAGGCGAAACTCCAGCCCTTCAAAGCCGCGCTGGAAGATCGCCTTGAGCCCGGCCAGCGCCTGCTCGACCTGGAAGAGGGCCAGCCGCGCATCAGCCGGGCGCTGGAGCGCGCCGAGCGCTTCCTGTTGCTGGCCGGAAGCCTCGGTGTCGTACTGGCGGGCGTGGCAATCGCCCTGGCGGCGGGGCGCTTCAGCGAGCGCCACACGGATTATGTCGCCGTCATGAAGAGCCTCGGGGCCACCTCCGGTGATATCAGCTACCTCTACGGCCGCAGCCTGCTGCTGCTCGCACTGCTGGCGACGGCGTTTGGCTGCGCCCTCGGCTGGGCGGTGCAGGCGATGTTTTTCCGCCTGTTCGCCGAGCAGCTGCCGCTGCAACCAGGCGCCTCCGGGCTGCAGCCCTATCTCATCGGCGCGGCGACTGCCCTGGTCTGCATCCTCAGTTTTGCCTGGCCGCCGATCCGCCGGCTGACCCAGGCCAGCCCGCTGCGGGTATTGCGCCGCGATATGCCCCATGCACTGCGCAGTTCGACGGCGGATTACCTGATCGGCCTCGTCGCCGTCTGCGCCCTGATGTTCTGGTACTGCCGGGACTGGAAGCTGACTCTGGCGGTGATGGCCGGCCTCGCGGTGGTGGTGGTGCTCGGCGTGGGCTTTGCCCTGCTGCTGCTGCGCGGCGGCCGGGTGCTGGGGATGCACGCCGGCAGCCTCTGGCGGCTGGGCCTGGCCAACCTGCAGCGACGCGGCGCCAGCAACGCGGTGCAGGTGGTGGTTTTCGGCATGGCGATCATGCTGGTGCTGATCCTGGTGCTGGTGCGGACCTCGCTGCTCGACGAGTGGCGGATGCAGCTGCCGGCGGATACGCCCAACCATTTCGCGCTCAACATCGCCGAGGACCAGGCCGCGGGCTTCGGCGCCATGCTCGGCGCCCAGGGCGTGGCTACAGAACCACTGTTCCCGATGGTGCGGGGCAGGGTGATGTCGATCAACGCTGTGGCCCTGCCGTCTGGCGACGAGGCGGCGGAGAGTGAACCGCGCCAGCGGGAGAGCAACTTCACCTGGTCCGCGGACCTGCCCGCCGGCAACGAACTGGTCGCCGGCCAGTGGTGGCCGCAGGACAGCCGTGAAGCGCTGGTGTCACTGGAACAGGAATACGCCCAGCGCATGGGGCTGCAGGTCGGCGACCGCCTGGGCCTGCGCATCGCCGAGCAGGCGCTGGAAGTCACGGTATCCAGCCTGCGCTCCCTCGACTGGGAGTCGATGCGGCCGAACTTTTTCCTCGTATTTCCCCCGGGCCTGCTGGAGCAGTACCCGGCGACCTACATGACCAGCTTTCACCTCGAGCCCGGCGAGAAGCTGCTGCTCAACCAGCTGCTGCGCCGCTACCCCACGGTGACGGTAATCGAGATGGACGAGGTCATCGCCGAGGTCCGCGGCATCATCGACCAGGTATCCATAGCGGTGGAACTGGTGCTGCTGGTGCTGCTGGCAACCGGAGCGCTGGTGCTGGTCGCCGGCGTCCAGGCGAGCATGGACACACGCATGCAGGAGGGCGCGGTGCTGCGGGCCCTCGGGGCCGGCAGGCGCCTGCTGGTCGGTGCCCTGGCAATCGAGTTCATTGCCCTGGGGCTGTGCGCCGGACTGCTGGCGGTGGTGTCCGCCGAGCTGGCGGTGGCCCTGCTGCAGCTGTTTGCACTGGATATGCGCTACGTGCCCTCTCCCTGGCTGTGGCCGGTGGGACTGCTGGCGGGTGGCGTGCTGATCGGCGTGCTGGGGGTCTTCAGTGCGCGGCACGTGGTGACGACACCACCGGTGGCCGTGCTGCGGGAGTTGTGAGGCCGGCGCTCAGGGCCGGCGGCTGATACCGGCGATGAAAGTCTCGACCCCGAGGTCCATCTGCCGGCGCAGATCGATGTGCTTTTCGAACAGTTCCGGTGCATCCACACGCAGGGTGGCGAGACCATGGATGCTGGACCAGGCGACATTGGCCAGGTAGGTGGGGTCCTCATCATCGCGATACAGGGCCCCGTCAATACCGGTCTGGATGATCTCCTGTACCAGGCGCAGGGTCTGGCGGCTGGCCTCGCGCAGCTCCGGGTAGCGCGCGGCCGGCTGCACTGCGGGGCCGAACATCAGCTTGAACATCTGCGGTTTGTGCGCCGCGTAATGCACGTAGGCGTGGGACAGTTCGATCAGCTGGCTGGTGGGGCTGGCCCCGGCAGCCTGGCGGGCTTCGCTGAGGGCCTGGTAGAGATCGCGGTAGCCTTTCGCGGCGATCGCCGCGAGCAGTTCGCCCTTGTCGCCGAAGTGGCGGTAGGGCGCTGTCTGCGAGACCCCGACCGCCCGGGCGAGGGCGCGCAGGCTGAGGTCTTCCACCCCGGCTTCGTTGAGCTGTTCGATCGCGGTGTCGATCAGCTCGGCGCGCAGGTTGCCGTGGTGGTAGTTCTTGTTGGAGGCCGACTCGTTCATGGCGCCGCATTAGAGCAGCATTCGACGGGTAAGTCCACGTGGCTCGTGGGGGCAACAGGGCTGGCGGGACCAAGCCGGGCGTGCACCGCTGACAGCCGAGCCGGAATCTGGCACCAACAATTCCCACGCGCGCAAAAACACCTGAATGCCGGGCATAAAAAAAGCGCCACCCCACCAGGGGCAGCGCTTTTTCAAAGTGCGGAGGACTTACGGCAGCAGGTGCTGAACCGCGTCGCGTTCCTCGGCCAGTTCCTGCTCGGTGGCCTTCATCTTGGCCTGGCTGAACTCGCCGACTTCAACGCCCTGGACGATCTCCCAGTCACCGCCCTTGCAACGGCAGGGGAAGGAGTAGATCAGGCCCTCGGCGATGCCGTAGGAACCGTCGGAGTAGACCGCCATGGATACCCAGTCGTCGCCCTCGGTGCCCAGCGCCCAGGAGCGCATGTGGTCGATGGCAGCGTTGGCTGCAGAGGCAGCGGAAGAAGCACCGCGGGCCTTGATGATGGCGGCGCCGCGTTGCTGAACCACGGGGATGAACTCGCCTTCGTACCATTCCTGGTCAACCAGGTCGATGGCCTTGGTGCCGCTGACCCTGGCGTTGAACAGGTCGGGGTACTGGGTGGCGGAGTGGTTGCCCCAGATGGTCATGTTGGACACGTCGTTGACGGTCTTGCCGGTCTTGATCGCGATCTGCGTCTTGGCGCGGTTGTGGTCCAGGCGGGTCATCGCGGTGAAGTTGCGCGGGTCGATGCTCGGCGCGTTGCGCTGGGTGATCAGGGCATTGGTGTTGGCGGGGTTGCCGACCACCAGAACCTTGATGTCCTTGCTGGCGTTCTCGTCGATCGCCTTGCCCTGTACGGAGAAGATCGCCGCGTTGGCTTCCAGCAGGTCCTTGCGCTCCATGCCGGGGCCGCGGGGGCGGGCGCCGACCAGCAGGGCGTAGTCGGTGTCCTTGAAGCCGACGTTGGGATCGTCGGTGCAGACGATGCCGGCCAGCAGCGGGAAGGCGCAGTCTTCAAGTTCCATTTTCACCCCTTCGAGGGCTTCCATGGCGGGGGTAATGTCCAGCAGTTGCAGGATTACCGGCTGGTCGTCGCCGAGCATGGCGCCGGAGGCGATACGGAAGAGCAGGGCGTAGCCGATTTGGCCCGCCGCGCCGGTGACAGTCACACGTACAGGTGCTTTCATCGGGTTGGATTCCTCGTCGATGGATCGGTGGGGGTTTTCGGGGCGCACATTGTGTGAGCATTCCCCTGAAAATACAAGCTGTTCTCATCTGGACGGGAGGCACTACTTCCTGCCCGGTATTTCGGGTGGAGGTGCGCACGTGGTTGGGGTTGAGTGCCGGTGCGGCTGCAGCTACAGGCCGGTCGAAAACCGCAAAAGCGCCATCCATGGCAGCTCAACCTCGGCCATCCCTGGCCTCGGATGTTTTCGACCGGCCTGTAGCTGCAGCCACCCCTACCGCAATCGCCTGATTGCAAAGCTTGATTGATTCGAAGCGCTGCCGGTGGAGTCTTAAGTAGCCAGAGAGGGACATAGCACACTACATACCCTCAGCGGGGCGTCCGAGGCCATGGATGGCCCGGCCGGCGCTCCGGGAGGCCGAGCTGCCATGGATGGCGCTTTTGCGTCCCCGCTGAGGGTGTGTAGTGTGTTATGGCCCGTGTCCAGAGCTAACCAACGCCCGGGACACCCGCTTGCCCCGTTAAAAATTACCGGAAGCCGTCCACTAACCGCCAAGTCACTGGACTGCACTTACCGCCAGCAAGTAAAATGCCCGCCAAATCAAGCACTAACGGCAACCATCGTGCTGGAACTATCGCGCAAGGAAAAAACCGAGTTCAACAAGCTGCAGAAACGCCTGCGGCGCAACGTGGGCAATGCCATCGTCGATTACAACATGATCGAGGAGGGCGACAAGGTCATGGTGTGCCTGTCCGGGGGTAAAGACTCCTACGGCATGCTCGACATCCTGATGAACCTGCAGCACAGCGCCCCGGTGAACTTCGAGCTGGTGGCGGTGAACCTCGACCAGAAACAGCCCGGCTTCCCCGAGGAAGTCCTGCCCGCCTACCTGAGCGAAGTCGGCGTACCTTATTACATCCTCGAAAAGGACACCTACAGCATCGTCAAGGAAGTGGTGCCGGAGGGCAAGACCACCTGCGGCCTGTGCTCGCGCCTGCGCCGCGGCAGCCTCTACGGCTTTGCACAGGAAATCGGCGCCACCAAGATTGCCCTCGGCCACCACCGCGACGATATCGTCGAGACCCTGTTCCTCAACATGTTCTTCCAGGGCAGCCTCAAGGCCATGCCGCCCAAGCTGCTCTCGGATGACAAAAAGAACGTCGTCATCCGGCCGCTGGCCTACTGTCGGGAGAAAGACCTCGCGAAGTATGCACAGTACAAGGCCTTCCCCATCATCCCCTGCAACCTCTGCGGCTCCCAGGAAAACTTGCAGCGGCAGGAGGTCAAGAAGATGTTGCGGGACTGGGAGCGCCAGTACCCCGGGCGCACCGAGACCATCTTCCACAGCATCGCCAACGTCGCGCCCTCGCAACTGGCCGACGGCGAGTTGTTCGACTTCCGCAGCCTCCGGGCGGAGCAGATCGACACCAGCCTGCATATTCCCGTCGTCAACGTGGTGAACCTCTGACCGATCTCGAACCAGCCCCGGTGTTGATGAGTGCCCAGGGGCTGGGCCTGTCCCGCGGCGGGCGGGAACTGTTCTCCGAGCTTTCATTCAGCCTGGGCGCCGGCCAGCTGGTGCAGATCGAAGGCGCCAACGGCGCCGGTAAAACCAGTCTCCTGCGGATTCTCGCCGGGCTGTCGCACTACGGCTTCGACGGCAGCGTGGCCCGCAACTGCCCACTGCTGTTCCTCGGCCACCAGCCGGCGGTGAAGGGCCTGCTGACGCCGCGGGAAAACCTCGCCTGGCACGTGTCGGGGGAGGGCGACTACTCGCAGGAAGCGATAGACGCCGCGCTGGAGCGGGTCGGGCTCTACGGCTACGAGGAGGTGCCGGCGCACAACTTGTCCGCCGGGCAGCAGCGCCGGGTGAGCCTCGCCCGGCTCTATCTCAGCGACAGCCCCCTGTGGCTGCTGGACGAGCCTTTTACCGCGATCGATGTGGGCGGTGTCGCCGAACTGGAGCAACAGTTCGTGGCGCATGTCAGGGCGGGGGGCTGCGTGGTATTCACCTCCCACCAGGCGCCGCGCACCGATCACCCGCTGTTCCGCCTCTGCCTGCGCGAGGGCTTGCGCGAAGGCCTGCTCGGGGAGCCGCGCTGATGCCCGCACCCCCGGCCCCGGCCTTTTGCCTGCGCCTGTTGCAGCGCCAGCTGGTGCTGGCCCTGCGCCGCCCCGCGGGTATCGCCAACCCGCTGCTGTTTTTCGCCATGGTGGTGGCGCTATTTCCCCTGGGCCTGGGGCCGGACCCGAAACTTCTCGCCGGTTTCGCGCCGGGTATCCTGTGGATCATCGCCCTGCTGGCGAGCCTGTTGACCTCGGACACGGTATTTCGCAGTGACTTTGACGACGGCAGCATCGAGCAACTGCTGCTGGCACCCCAGCCGCTGTACTTTTCCGTGCTGGCCTATGTCGGCGCCCACTGGCTGGTAACCGGCGTACTGCTGGCGCTGGCCTCGCCGCTATTCGGCCTGATGCTGGGGCTGCCGGCTGTTGCGTTGCCAGCCCTGTTCGCCAGCCTCCTGCTGGGCACCGCGGTGCTCAGCCTGGTCGGCGGCATCGGTGCGGCACTGACAGTCGGGCTGAAACGGGGCGGGGTACTGATCTCCCTGCTGATCCTGCCGCTGTATATGCCGGTACTGATCTTCGGCAGCTCGGCGGTGCGCGCGGCGGTACAGGGCTTTCCGGTGGCGCCGCAACTGGCGATTCTCGGCGCCATGCTCTGCCTCGCCATCGTGCTGTCGCCCTTCGCGATTGCCGCGGCACTGAAGATTAGCGTCGATGCCTGAAGATCGTCGCCGTTTTCAGTTGTCCGCGCCCCGCGCCCGGGTATAATCCTTCGCGCTATGTGGACTTTCTTCCATAAACTCGGTTCCCCTCCCTGGTTGTACTCCATCTCCGGTTCCATCCTGCGCTACCTGGTGCCGCTCACCATTCTCGCCCTGGCCTGCGGCGCCGTGTGGGGGCTGCTGTTCACCGCGCCGGATTTCCGCCAGGGCAACAGCTACCGCATCATCTATATCCACGTGCCCGCCGCGGTCGTGGCGCTGGCCGGTTACTACGTAATGGCGACGGCCGGTGCGATCAGCCTGATCTGGAAAATGAAGATGGCCGACATCGCGATGAAGTGCTGCGCGCCCGTCGGCGCGGCCCTGACTTTCATCTCGCTGGTCACCGGCTCGATCTGGGGCAAGCCCACCTGGGGCACCTGGTGGGTGTGGGATGCGCGCATCACCTCGATGCTGGTGCTGCTCTTCCTTTACCTCGGCGTCATGGCCCTCTACGAGGCCTTCGACAACAAGGAGGCCGCGGGCAAGGCCTGCGCCGTGCTGAGTATCGTCGGCATGGTCAATATCCCGATCATCTACAAGTCGGTCGACTGGTGGTACAGTCTGCACCAGCCGGCGTCGATCAAGTTCACCGGTGAGTCCAGTATCCACGCCAGTATGCTGTACCCCCTGCTGCTGATGATCGCATCCTTCTACGCCCTGTTCGCCTGCAGCCTGCTGATGAACATGCGCGCGGAAATCCTCCACCGCGAACGCCGTGCCGGCTGGGTGCGCAAGTTGCTGCAGGGGCCAGGGAGCCAGTTGTAACCCATGTACTTCGAGGATATACACAGCCTGCTGGCGATGGATGGCCACGGCGCTTTCGTCTGGGCGGCCTACGGCCTGTCACTGCTGGTCGTCGCGCTCCTGCTCATCCTCCCGTTGCGCCGTCGCAAGCGCCTGTTGCGGGAAATCGACGGCGAAGTGCGCCGCAGTAATCCGCCAATCGCCAGCCAGCAGGAAGGTGCCTGATGCATCCAGTCCGTAAACAGCGCCTCTATATCGTGCTTTTCCTCGCGGCCTTCTCCAGTCTCGCCGTCGGCCTGATCGCCTACGCGCTGCGCGGCAACATCAACCTGTTTTTCCCGCCGGCCGAGATTGCCGCGGGCAAGGCGCCGCTGGACCAGGCCATCCGGGTCGGTGGCATGGTGGTCGAGGGCAGCATCCAGCGCAGCGCCGACAGCCTCGAGGTGCGCTTCGAACTTACCGACTACGCCGCCACGGTGCCGGTGGTTTACGTCGGCATCCTGCCCGACCTGTTCGACGAGGGGCAGGGCGCCGTCGCTGCAGGCAAGCTCGGTGCAGACGGTGTGCTGACCGCCTCCGAGGTGCTCGCCAAGCACGATGAGAACTACATGCCGCCGGAAGTGGCCGATGCGCTGGAAAAGTCCGGCGCCGGGCCGAAGGGCAAATACGCGCCGGGGGGCGAAGGCAAGTGATAGCAGAACTCGGCCATTTCTCGCTGATCCTCGCGCTGGCGCTCGCGCTGACCCTGATGCTGGTGCCTGCCTGGGGCGCCTGGCGGCGCAACAGCGGCGCCATGGCACTGGCGCCGGGCCTGGCCCTCGGCATGCTGGTGTTCGTCGCTACCAGTTTCGCCTGCCTGGCAACCGCCTTCCTGCAGGACGATTTTTCCGTCGCGCTGGTGGCCAACCACAGCAACTCGCTGCTGCCGGCCATCTACAAGTTCAGTGCGGTGTGGGGCAATCACGAGGGCTCCCTGCTGCTGTGGGTGCTGGTGCTCAGCCTGTGGACGTCGGCGGTAGCCATCTTCAGCCGCCAGTTGCCGCTGCTGGTACTGGCGCGGGTGCTCTCGGTGATGGGGGCGATCGGCGTCGGCTTCATGTCCTTCTCCCTGTTTACCTCCAACCCCTTTGCCCGCCTGTTGCCGGGTGCGCCGGCCGACGGCTCCGACCTCAACCCACTGCTGCAGGACCCCGGCCTGATCATCCACCCGCCCTTGCTCTACATGGGCTATGTCGGCTTCTCCGTGGCCTTCGCCTTTGCCATCGCCGCGCTGCTGGGCGGCCGGCTCGACGCCGCCTGGGCGCGCTGGTCGCGGCCCTGGACCAATATCGCCTGGGCCTTCCTCAGCCTCGGCATCATGCTCGGCAGCTGGTGGGCCTATTACGAACTGGGCTGGGGCGGCTGGTGGTTCTGGGACCCGGTGGAAAATGCCTCCTTCATGCCCTGGCTCGCCGGGACGGCACTGGTACACTCGCTGGCGGCGACTGAGAAGCGCGGGCTGTTCAAGAGCTGGACGGTACTGCTGGCGATCTTCGCCTTCTCGCTGAGCCTGCTCGGCACCTTCCTCGTGCGCTCCGGCGTGCTGACCTCTGTGCACGCCTTCGCCACCGACCCGGCCCGCGGCATGTTCATCCTGGTCTTCCTCGGCATCGTCATCGGTGGTTCGCTGACGCTTTACGCCCTGCGCGCCCCGGCGGTCAGCAGTCGCGTCGCCTTCGCCTGGCTGTCGCGGGAGACCCTGCTGCTGGTCAACAACATCGTCTTTCTCGTCGCCACGCTGACGGTACTCTTCGGCACCCTGTTCCCGCTGATCATGGATGCCCTGGGCCAGGGCAAGTACTCCGTCGGCCCGCCGTATTTCAATGCTGTTTTCGTGCCGCTGATGGCCCTGCTGGTGCCTTTCATGGGTTTCGGCCCGGTATCGCGCTGGAAGCAGGACAGCAGTGCCCGCTGGCTGCGCGAGTTATTGCTGCCCGGCGTGATTGCCCTGAGCTGCGCCCTGACGCTGCCGCTGCTGGGCCAGGGCTTCAATATATGGGTGGCCCTGGCGGTGCTGCTGGGTGGCTGGCTGATCCTCGGCCTGGGCAAGGACCTCGTCCAGCGGGTGCGCCTGGCGGGCGATGTCGGCAGGGGCCTGCGCCGGCTCAGCCCGAGCTACTGGGGCATGCTGCTGGCCCACTTCGGCTTTGCCGTCAGTCTGCTCGGCATCGTGGTCACCAGCCAGTTCGCCATCGAGCGGGACCTGAAGATGTCCCCGGGCGAGAGCGAGGTGCTCGCCGGCTACGAATTCCGTTTTCTCGAGCTCGCCCCCCTGCGCGGGCCCAACTACGTGGCCGATGAGGCCCGCTTCACGGTGTTTGTCGACGGTGAGGAAATCGCCCGCCTGGCGCCGCAGAAGCGCCGCTACCTCGCCGGCGGTTCCATCATGACCGAGGCGGCGATCGACGCCGGCCTGTTCCGCGACCTCTATGTCGCCATGGGTGAACCGGTGGGCGAGGAGGGCGCCTGGGCGATCCGCCTGCACTACAAGCCGCTGGTGCGGTGGATGTGGTTGGGCGCCATCTTCATGGCCGGCGGCGGCTTCCTGACCGTGCTCGACCGGCGCTATCGCAGCCAGCCGCAGCGCGCGGCCCAGGCGACGGAGGCAGCCCATGCCGGCGCGGCTTAAGCTCTTCCTGCCGCTGATCCTGTTCGCGGTGCTCGCAGTGTTCCTGGTCCGCGGCCTGCAGCTGGACCCCAAGGAACTGCCCTCGGCGCTGATCGACAAGCCCTTCCCCGAGTTCCAGCTGGACGCCTTCGCCGGCGGCACCCTGGATACCGCCGCGGTGACCGGTGAAGTAGCCCTGTTCAATGTCTGGGCGACCTGGTGCATCACCTGCCGCGTGGAGCATCCCTACCTGACCGAGCTGGCTTCCCGCGGGGTGCCGATCTACGGCATCAATTACAAGGACGAAGACGGTGCCGCGCGCAAATGGCTGGAAGAGCTCGGCGACCCCTACAGGGCGGTCATCGCCGATCGCGACGGCAGCCTCGGCCTCGACCTCGGGGTCTACGGGGCGCCGGAAACCTATCTTGTCGATGCCCGGGGGCTGGTGCGCTACCGCCATGTGGGCGTGGTCGACGAAAAAGTCTGGGGGGAAGTCCTGCAACCCCTCTACCAGCAACTGAAAGCCGGGGAAGCCCTGTGAAACGCCTGATGTCCGCCCTGTGCTTGCTGCTGGTCGCGCTGCCCGCGCTGGCGGTGATCGAGACCTACGATTTCAGCGACCCGCTGCTGGAACAGCGCTACCACAGCCTGAGCCAGGAACTGCGCTGCCCCAAGTGCCAGAACCAGAATATCGCCGACTCCAACGCGCCCATCGCCCAGGACCTGCGCAAGCAGCTCTACCTGCAATTGCAGACCGGGGCGAGCGACGACCAGATACGCCAGTACATGGTGGACAGGTACGGTGAGTTCGTCCGCTATCGCCCCGCGTTTTCCGGCGCCACCGCAGTGCTCTGGCTGTCGCCCGTGCTGCTGCTGCTGATCGCTGCCGCGGTCGCCTGGCTCAGCCTGCGGCGGCGCGGCCCGGCGCAGGACAGCCAGCTCGACGCCGAGGAGCAGCAGCGGCTGAAGTCCCTGCTCGAGGATGGGGACGGCAAGCCATGAGCGGATTCTATCTCGCCTGCGCCCTGTTGCTGGCGCTGTCCACGCTGTTCATCATCGTGCCGATGGCCGGGCGGCGCACCCTGGCAAGCAGGGAAGAGGCCAACCGGCAGTGGTACCTCCTGCGCCAGGCGGAGCTGGCAGAGAGCGACGACACCGCCCTGCTGGAAGACGCCAGGCTGCGCCTGCTGGAAGATGCGCCGACAGAAGGCGCCAGCCCGGCCGATAGCGCGACGGGGGCGGGCGGCAATTTCCGCCCGTGGCTGTTGCTGCCACTGGTTTTCGCTTTCAGCGTGCTGCTCTACAACCTGCTCGGCGCTGCCACCGATGTGCAGATCACCGAACAGCTGCAGAGCCTCGACGAGCAGTCCTCGCCCGCCCAGCTCGATGCCCTGCTGGCGCAGATCGAATCGCGGGCCAGCGAGCGTCCCGACAATCTCGAGTACACCGTACTGCTTGGCCGCTTCGCCATGCAGGAGCAGGACTACGCCCGCGCACTGCGCTACTTCGACCGCCTGGTCGTGGCAGCGCCTGGCGATGCCACTGTGCTCGCCTACGCGGCCCAGGCCAGTTATCTCGCCGCGGGCAGGCAGCTCGATGACAGCGCCCGCCTGCGCGCCGAACAGGCGCTGGCGGTCAACCCGCACCAGCGCACCGCGCTCGGCCTGCTCGGCATGGCCTCCTTCGAACAGGGCCAGTACCGCGCGGCGATCGCCTACTGGGAGCGCCTGCTGGTCGTCGAGCCCGCGGGCTCGCCCAGCCACGAGATGATCGCCAGTGTCATCGAAACCGCCCGCGAGCGCCTCGGCGAACCCGTCGCCACGGCGGCGGTGGAGCCCGCGCCGGTCCTGTCGTCGGGCATCACAGTGCGCGTCGCCCTGCCGGCGGGGGCGCAGGTCGACCCCGATGCCGCGGTGTTTGTTCTCGCCCGCGATAGCACCGGCGCCAGCCGCATGCCCATCGCGGTGCAACGCCTGAGGGCCAGCCAGCTGCCCCTGGACGTGCGCCTGGATGACGGCAACAGCATGGCTGGCCAGAAAATATCCAGTTTTGCCTCGGTGCAGGTCGAAGTGCAGATCTCCCCCGACGGCACCCCCGGGGCCGCCAAGGCCCTCTGGCTGGGCCAGGCCGGGCCGCTGGCGCCGGCCGACTCGAGCGAGCCCGTGGAGATCCTGCTCAACCCCAAACCGCAATCCTGAATTTCCGTTGCTGGGAGCCGTGCGGAGGGATTGCCGGCTTTTTTTGCTTCAGGCATAGTGTTGTCAGATCAAAGTCTTTACACTATATCTTGTGGTCGTCAGGACGGGTTTTTGGCAGGGAAATGGCAAAAAATCCATAAAAAACATAGGGATGCACGGGGTAATTAAAGCTCGATGCGATTAAAGTCAATCAAGCTGGCGGGTTTCAAGTCCTTCGTGGACCCCACGACAGTCAACCTGCCCAGCAACATGTGTGCTGTGGTCGGCCCCAACGGCTGCGGAAAATCCAATGTAATCGACGCCGTGCGCTGGGTGATGGGCGAGAGCTCAGCCAAGAACCTGCGCGGTGAATCCATGGACGACGTCATCTTCAACGGCTCGGTCAACCGCCAGCCGGTCGGGCAGGCGTCCATCGAGCTGATTTTCGACAACAGCGACGGCAGTGTCGGCGGCGAGTACGCCCGCTATGCGGAGATATCCGTCAAGCGCCAGGTCTCGCGGGAATCCCAGTCCGAGTACTACCTCAACGGCACCCGCTGCCGCCGCCGGGACATTACCGACATCTTCCTCGGCACCGGTCTCGGGCCGCGCAGTTACGCCATTATCGAGCAGGGCATGATCTCGCGCCTGATCGAGTCCAAGCCCGAGGAACTGCGGGTATTCATCGAGGAAGCGGCGGGTATCTCCAAGTACAAGGAACGGCGCAGGGAAACCGAGAACCGGATGCGCCGCACCCTGGAGAACCTCGAGCGCCTGACCGACCTGCGCGACGAGCTCGAACGCCAGCTGCAGCACCTGCAGCGCCAGGCCCAGGCGGCGGAGAAATACCGCGAGTACAAGGAAGAGGAGCGCAGCCTGAAGGCCCAGCTGATGGCCCTGCAGTGGCGCGAGCTGGACGCCCAGGTCAGGGAGCTGGTCCAGGCGATCGGCGAGCTGGAAGTGAAACTCGAGGCGGTGCACGCCGAGCACCAGCAGGTCGATACCGCCATCGAGCAGCACCGGGTCGAGCACACCGACCGCACCGATGCCTTCAACAAGGTGCAGGCCGATTACTACTCCCTCGGCGCCGAGGTCGCGCGTATCGAGCAGACCATCCGCCACCAGAAGGAGCGCAGCCGGCAGCTGGCCGAGGACCTCGCCCAGACCGACGAGAGCCTGAAGGAAGCCGAGTCCCACCTGATTACCGACCGCGAGAAGCTGCTCACCTGGGAAGCCGAGGTCGAGGCCCTGGCGCCGGAACTGGAGATGCTGCAGGCACTGGAGGAAAGCTCCTCCGAGGCCCTGGTGCAGGCCGAGGAAGCCATGCACCTGTGGCAGCAGAAGTGGGACGAATTCAACCAGTCCGCCGCAGCGCCGCGGCAGCAGGCGGAAGTCCAGCAATCGCGCATCCAGCACCTCGAGCAGGTACTGAAGCGCATCCAGGGGCGCGCCGCGCAACTCGAGCAGGAACGCGAGGCCCTGGGCAGTGGCAGTGATGACGGCGAACTGGAAATTCTCGCCGAGCAACTCGCCGAGCTGGAAATGCAGCTCGAATCCCACAGCGGCCGCGGCGAGGAGTACGCCGCCCGCATCAGCGAGGCGCGCGAGCACAGCGCAGCCTGTTCCGACCAGCTCAACCAGCTGCGCTCCCAGAGCCAGCAGATGCGTGGTCGGCAGGCCTCCCTCGAGGCCCTGCAGCAGGCGGCCCGGGAGGATTCCAGCCAGGGTGTCGGCAGCTGGCTCGAGGCGCAGCAGCTAAGCGACAAACCGCGTCTGCTGGAGCAGTTGCAGGTACAGGAAGGCTGGCAGCGGGCGGTGGAAACCGTGCTCGGCGATTATCTGCAGGCGGTCTGTGTCGATGACCTCGGCGCCCTCGGCGCGATGCTCGACGGGCTCGAGAAGGGCCAGCTGGCACTGGTCGAGGCGGGTGCCGTCGCAGCGCCGGCCAGTGACGCACTGGCCGCGCGTGTGCAGTGCGGCGGCCGCGCGACGGCGCTGTTGAGCGGCATCCGGGCAGCGGACGACCTCGCCGCGGCCATGGCCATCCGGCGTTCGCTGGCAGCCCATGAATCGGTGGTAACGCGCGACGGCATCTGGCTCGGCCCCAACTGGCTGCGCGTGGCCCGCGGCGATGAACAACAGGCCGGGGTTATCGCCCGGCAACAGCAACTCGAGGAGCTCGAGCAGCAACTCGATGCAGCTGCGGCCCAGGAAGAGGCGCTGGAGGCCAGCCAGCAGGCGGCCCGCGAGGAGCTGTCACAGCTGGAATCCCAGCGCGAGCAGAGCCAGCGCGAACTGCAGGCGGTCACTCGCGAGCACGCCGACCTGAGTGCCAAACGCTCCGCCATGGAGGCCAAGTACGAGCAGGTCGCCCAGCGTCGCGAGCGCATTACGGCCGATATCCGCGAGGCCCAGGAACAGTTCCAGCAGGAACAGGAATCCGTGGCGGAAGCCCGCCAGCTGCTCGCCGAGGCCATCGAGAACATGGAAACCGACTCCCGCCAGCGCGAGGAGTTGCTGACCAGTCGCGACGAGGCGCGCAACCGCCTCGACAGCTGCCGGCAGAAGGCGCGCCACGACAAGGACAGTGCGCACCAGTCGGCCATGCGCCATCAGTCGCTGCAGACGCAGGCGGCCACCATGCGCGAGTCGATCCAGCGCACCGAGGGCCAGGTCGGCCAGCTGCGCGAGCGCAGCGAGCGGCTCAGCGCCGGCATGGCCGAGAGCGATTCACCGCTCGAGGGGCTGGAGCTGGAACTGGAAGCACAGCTGGAGCTGCGGCTGCAGGCCGAGGGCGAACTGACCGCAGCCCGCCAGTCGGTGTCGGAAGTCGAGCACCAGCTGCGCGAATGCGAGCAGCAGCGCTCGTCAATCGAGCACCGTGCCCAGGCGGTACGCAGCGACCTCGAGCAACGGCGCATCAACCGCCAGAGCCTGCAGGTGCAGATCGAGAACATCCAGCGCCAGCTGCGCGACGCCAACCAGGAGCTCGAGGCAGTGCTTGAGGCGATGCCCGAGGAAGCGGCGCAGGGCGAGTGGCAGCTGCGCCTGGAGAAGGTCGCCGCGCGCATTGCGCGCCTGGGGCCGATCAACCTCGCGGCCATCGACGAGTACACCCTGCAGTCCGAGCGCAAGACCTACCTCGACGCCCAGAACGAGGACCTGGAGAGCGCACTGGAAACCCTGCAGTCGGCGATCCGCAAGATCGACAAGGAAACTCGCAACCGTTTCCAGGACACCTTCGACAAGGTCAACAGCGGCCTGCAGGAGCTCTTCCCGCGGGTCTTTGGCGGCGGCTCCGCGAGCCTCGAGATGACCGGCGACGACCTGCTCGACACCGGTATCGCCATCATGGCCCGGCCGCCGGGCAAGAAGAACAGCACCATCCACCTGCTCTCCGGCGGCGAGAAGGCGCTCACCGCGATTGCGCTGGTATTCTCGATATTCCAGCTGAATCCGGCGCCTTTCTGTATGCTGGACGAGGTGGACGCACCGCTCGACGACGCCAATACCGGCCGCTATGCGCGCATGGTGAAAGAGATGTCGGACAAGGTGCAGTTTATTTTTATCACTCACAACAAGATCACCATGGAACAGGCGGATCACCTTCTGGGCGTCACCATGCACGAGCCCGGGGTGTCGCGCCTGGTTAGCGTGGATGTGGACGAAGCAGCAGAACTGGCGGCGAGCTGACGGGGCCCGGCAATGGCGGAATTGACGATACGCGACTGGATGGTAATTATCGGTGTGCTGCTGATCATGGCGGTCCTGCTGGACGCCTGGCGGCGCGTGCACAACGAACGCCGATCGGGTGTGCGGATGAAGTTGCAGGCAGCCGCCAGCGAGGCCGCCAGGAGCGGCAGGGATGATGACCTGGCCTGGCTGAAGGAGCTGCCCAATGGCGGCGCCCGGGTAGTGCGTCGCGGCGATCTGCTGCGCGCCGGCCAGGCGGCCCGCGAAGCCGCTGCGCAGGCGGCGGAACTGAAAGCCGAGCAGGCAGCGGAACTGGAAGCCGAGCAGGTGTCCCAGGCTGTAGCAGCGGAGCCCGTTGCCGTAGAGCCGGAACCCGAGGCCCCGGTGCAAGCCGCGCCGGAGCCCGTCATGGAAGACGAATCAGAACCCGTTGCGGCGCCACCGGAGCCGCAACGGCACAGCGCAGCCCGGGCCATGGCCGAGGCCGCAGAGGAAGAGACCCTGGTGGCCGGCCTCAGCGCCGCGCGCGAAGAGGATCTTTTCTCCGACCTCGACTGGAGCGAGGAAGAGGACGAGTTACCCACCTTCGATGTCGCGCCTCCCGCCGTGGCAGCGGACGATCACGGCCGCCTGCCGCGCTCGGATGAGTCCGAGGTGTTCATGCTCAACGTCGTGGCGCGGGACCCGCGCGGCTTCAAGGGCGAGGACATCCTGCACATCCTGCTGGCCTGCGACCTGCGTTTCGGTGACATGAGCTTCTTCCACCGCCACGAATTCGAGGCGGGCAAGGGCGAAATCCAGTTCAGCGTCGCCAACATGATGCAACCCGGGGTATTCGACATCGACAACATGGCCGAATTCACCACCCCGGGGCTGGTGTTCTTCGTCACCCTGCCGGGGCCGGAAGACATGATGAAAGCCTTCGACTACATGCTCGAGACAGCCCAGGCGGTAGCGCGCAACCTCGGTGGCGACGTACTCGACGAAACCCGCAGTGTGCTCACCCGTCAGGCCCTGGAGCACAACCGCCAGCAGATCCGCGATCTCGAACGCCGGTTGCTGGCAAGGGCGCGCTGACGCCCGGTAAGCGGCAACGATGTCCGAGGTCGCCGAAGCAGCGCGCCGTTTGCGCGAGCAACTCCACGAGTGGAATTACCGCTACTACGTGCTCGACGAGCCCAGTGTTCCCGACGCCGAATACGATCGCACGCTGGAAAAACTGAAGCACCTGGAGGCCGAACACCCGGATCTGGTGACGCCGGATTCGCCCACCCAGCGGGTGGGTGCAACACCCCTCGACAAGTTCGGCACAGTGCGCCACGAAGTGCCGATGCTGTCCCTCGACAACGCCTTCGACGCCGAATCCCTGGCCGACTTCCAGCGCCGGGTGCGCGACCGGCTCAACCAGCCGGATGCCGTACTCGAGTACTGCTGTGAACCCAAGCTCGATGGTATCGCTGTCAGCCTGCTCTACCGCGACGGCCTGCTGGAGCGCGGCGCCACCCGCGGCGACGGCAGCACCGGCGAGGACATCACCAGCAACGTGCGCACCCTCGAGTCCATCCCCCTGCGCCTGCGCGGCAGCGGTTTTCCCGCCGTGCTGGAAGTGCGCGGGGAGATCTACATGCCGCGCGCCGGCTTCGAGGCGCTCAACCGCCAGGCCCGGGAGCGCGACGAAAAGACCTTCGTCAACCCGCGCAACGCCGCTGCGGGCAGCCTGCGCCAACTGGATTCACGGATCACCGCCAGCCGCCCGCTGGAGTTTTGCTGCTACGGCTACGGACTGGTGGAAGGGGGCGAATTGCCCGGCACACAGTCGGCCATCCTCGAGCAGTTCGCCGAATGGGGGCAGCGCATCAATCGGGATATGCGGGTGGTGCAGGGCATCGAGGCCTGTGAGGCCTATTACCTGGAACTGGCGGCAAAGCGCGATGCCTTGCCCTACGATATCGACGGCATCGTCTACAAGGTCAATTCCCTGGCCCTGCAGCAGCAGCTCGGATTTGTCGCCCGGGCGCCGCGCTGGGCGATCGCCCGCAAATTTCCCGCCCAGGAGGAGATGACCACGCTGCTCGACGTCGAGTTCCAGGTCGGCCGCACCGGTGCCATTACACCGGTGGCGCGGCTGGAACCGGTATTCGTCGGCGGCGTCACCGTGAGCAACGCGACCCTGCACAACGCCGACGAGATCGAGCGCCTGCAATTGCGTATCGGTGACCGGGTGGTGGTACGCCGGGCCGGGGACGTTATTCCGCAAGTAGTTTCAGTCGTGCTCGAGCAGCGGCCGGAAGACACCCGCGAGGTCACTTTTCCCGAGGCCTGCCCGGCCTGCGGTTCCGCCGTCGAGCGCGAAGAAAGCGAGGCGGTGCTGCGCTGCCTCGGCGGGCTGGTCTGCCCCGCGCAGTTAAAGGCCGCCATCTGGCACTTCGCTTCCCGCCGGGCGATGGACATCGACGGCCTCGGTGACAAGTTGATCGAGCAGCTGGTCGACAGTGGCCTGGTCAGTAACGTCGCCGACATCTATCGATTGACCGCGGAGCAATTGATGGGACTGGAGCGGATGGGGGAGAAGTCCGCTCTGAAGCTTTTGCAGGTACTGGAAGACAGGAAGTCGACGACCCTGCCGCGCTTCCTGTTCGCCCTTGGCATTCGCGAAGTGGGGGAGGCCACCGCACTGAACCTGGCCCGGCACTTCGGCAGTCTCGACAAGCTGGCGGCCGCCAGCGAAGAGCAACTGCTGGCGGTAGAGGATGTCGGCCCGGTAGTGGCAGATCATCTGCGGCAGTTTTTCGACGACACCCACAGCATGGCCGTGGTCGCGGCGCTGCAGGCCGCCGGAGTGCACTGGGAGGATGTGGAGGCACCGCCAGTGGACGCCCAGCCCCTCGCCGGCCAGACCTGGGTCGTCACCGGCAAGCTCGAGGCGATGGGCCGCAATGAGGCCAAACAGGCCCTGCAGGCACTCGGCGCCAAGGTGGCCGGCAGTGTGTCGAAAAACACCGACTGCGTGGTGGCCGGCCCCGGCGCCGGTTCCAAGCTGGCCAGGGCCCAGGAGTTCGACATCGAAGTCATCGACGAGGAGGCCTTCCTGCAGCGCCTTCGCGAGTACGGGGGTGTTGCTTGATACGTTTCGGGATTGTCGTACTTGCGCTACTGCTGGCCGGATGCACCACAGCGCCGCCGCGTAATCCCGACAACCTCTGTGACATTTTCCGTGAGAAAGACGGCTGGTACGGCGATGCCGTCGATGCCCGCGACAACTGGGGCAGCCCGATCCCGACCATGATGGCGATCATGTACCAGGAGTCCCGCTTCGACGCGAAAGCGCGGCCCGCGCGGCGCAAGCTGCTCGGCTTCATCCCCTGGACCCGCCCCTCCGATGCCTACGGCTACAGCCAGGCGAAAACCGCCACCTGGAAGGAGTACGTGCGCGATGCCGGCAACTACGGCGCCGACCGCGACGACTTCGCCGACTCGATCGATTTCATCGGCTGGTACAACAAGCAATCCAACCGGCGCAGCAGCATCGCCCCCAGCAACACCTACGGCCTCTACCTCGCCTACCACGAGGGCCACGGCGGCTTTAACCGCGGCACCTATAAATCCAAGGCCTGGCTGCAGGGCGTGGCCAACAAGGTCGCCCGGCGCGCCGGAAGTTACCAGCAGCAGCTGGCGGGTTGCGAGGAAGACCTCAAGGACAAGGGCTGGTTTTTCGGCTGGTTCTGAGCGCTTTTCGCGCCGGCGCAGGTGCCCCGCCGGGGTTTCGCCGGGCCCGTCCAGGTGAAGGATAAGTAACCATTTTTGCCGCGCAGCCGGGTGCATTGGCGCGCACTCTGTGACACAATTTGGCGGTTTGACACTATAACTAAACGGCAGCCGGCCAATAGTCGCCAGGCCCCGGATACCCGGGAGCCGCAAGGCTTGCCCTAGCGAGAAAACTTCCTACAGTCCGTACGAGCAGTAACGTGAAACCAACCGATATAAGTAATCCCGAGTACTTTCACAAGGTGGTCGATTGCCAGTATGCCTGTCCCGCGCATACCCCGGTTCCCGAATACATTCGCCTGATCGCCGCCCAACGCTATTCCGACGCCTACATGATCAACTGGGAATCCAACGTGTTTCCCGGTGTTCTCGGCCGCACCTGTGACCGCCCCTGCGAGCCCGCCTGTCGCCGCGGCAGGGTCGAGGAGGAGCCGGTGGCGATCTGCCGGCTCAAGCGTGTTGCCGCGGACAACAAGGACAAGGCCGACATCGCCCGCCGCATGCCCGAGATCCCGAGCCAGAAAAACGGCAAGCGGGTTGCCCTCATCGGCGCCGGCCCGGCATCGCTGACGGTCGCCCGGGACCTCGCGCCGCTCGGTTACAGCATCGATATCTATGACAACCAGTCCGCCGGCGGCGGCATGATGCGCAGCCAGATTCCCTCCTTCCGCCTGCCGCTGGAAGTGTTGAACGAGGAGGTGAACTACATCCTCGACATGGGCATCAACGCCACCTTCAACGTCGAGGTGGAGAGCCTCAAGGAGATTCTCGACAAGGGTTACGATGCGGTTTTCGTCGGTACCGGCGCGCCGCGCGGCAAGGGCCTGGAACTGCCCGGCCTGGAAGAGGCGGGTGACTCGGTGCATATCGGCATCGACTGGCTTTCCAGCGTGGCCTTCGAGCACACCCACAAGATCGGCAAGAACGTGCTGGTCCTCGGCGGCGGCAACACTGCCATGGACTGCTGCCGGACCTCCAAGCGCCTCGGCGGGGAGGACGTGCGCGTGGTCGTGCGCAGCCCCTTCGCCGACATGAAGGCTTCGCCCTGGGAAAAGGACGACGCCATGGCCGAGGGCATCCCGATCTATGACAACCACGTGCCGAAGGAATTCGTCATCGAGGAGGGCAAGCTCAAGGGCATGCGCTTCGAGAAGGTCGAAGCGAAGTACGACGAGGATGGTCGGCGCAGCCTCGTGCCTACCGGCGAGGACCTGGTGTTCATGGCGGCCGACGACGTCCTGATGGCGATCGGCCAGGAAAACGCCTTCCCCTGGATCGAGCGCGACATCGGCCTCGAATTCGGCAGGTGGGACATGCCGGTGGTCGACCCGGTCACGTTCCAGTCCACCAACGCCAAAGTCTTCTTCGGCGGCGACGCCGCTTTCGGCCCGGAGAACGTGATCACCGCGGTTGCCCACGGCCATCAGGCGGCGGTCAGCATCGACCTGTTCTGCCAGGGCAAGGCGGTCACCGAGCGCCCCGCGCCTTACACCAACCTGCTCAGCCAGAAAATGGGCGTGCACGAGTGGTCCTACGACAACGCGGTGGAAATCGACAAACGCTACGCGGTGCCCCACGCGCCGCTGGAAAAAAGCCTGCGCGACCGCAAGATGGAGGTCGAGCTCGGCTTTGACGTAGCGACGGGCTACAAGGAAGCCGAGCGCTGCCTGAACTGCGATGTGCAGACCGTGTTCGAGGAAACCCGCTGTATCGAGTGCGATGCCTGCGTCGATATCTGCCCGACGGACTGCATCAGTTTCGTCGCCAACGAGGAGGAAGAGGAACTGCGCCTTACCCTCAGCGCGCCTGCCGGGAATCTCGCCCAGGATCTCTATGTATCCGCTGACCTGCCGACCAGCCGCGTCATGGTCAAGGACGAAAACGTCTGCCTGCACTGCGGCCTGTGTGCAGAACGCTGTCCCACCTCCGCCTGGGACATGCAGAAATTCCTCTACAACGTCAGCAAGGCGTCGCAGGTGCTTGCATGATCATGAAGTCAGCCGTCAAACGCATCGAATCGGTCAACGAATTTGTCATCAAGTTCGCCAACGTCAACGGTACCGGTTCCGCCAGTGCCAACAACCTCTTCGCCAAGGCGCTGTTTCGCATGGGCCTGCCGGTCAGCCCGAAGAACATTTTCCCCTCGAATATCCAGGGCCTGCCCACCTGGTACGAAGTCCGGGTGAGTGAAAACGGCTATCTCGGCCGCCGCGGCGGGGTGGATATCGCCCTGTCGGTCAACCCCCAGAGCATGGCGGACGACATCCGTGAGGTCGAACCGGGTGGCTACTTCATCTACGACAACACCAAGCCGCTGGACCTGCGCCTGGTGCGCAACGATGTGAACATCATCGGTATTCCGCTGACCAGCATATGCAACGACGAGTACAAGGATCCGCGGCAGCGCCAGCTGTTCAAGAACGTGATCTACGTCGGCGCGCTGGCGGCCCTGCTGGACATGGACTTCAAGGTGCTCACCGACCTCGTCGCCGACCAGTTCAAGGGCAAGGAAAAACTCATCCTGCCGAACATCCACGCGCTGGAGCTCGGTCACCAGTACGCCAAGGCCAACCTGGACTGCCCCCTGGGCATCCGCGTGCGCACCGCAGATGCCGTCGGCGACAAGATCCTGCTCGACGGCAACACGGCGATCGGCCTCGGCGCCATCTACGGCGGCGCGACAGTGGCGGCCTGGTATCCCATCACGCCGTCCACGTCCGTGGTCGACGCCTTCGAGAAGTATGCCAAGCGCATGCGCATCGACCCCGGTACCGGCCAGCGCAACTACGCGATCGTCCAGGCGGAAGACGAACTCGCCGCGATCGGCATGGTCATCGGCGCCAGCTGGAACGGCGCGCGGGCCTTTACCGCGACCTCCGGCCCGGGCATCTCGCTGATGAGCGAGTTCCTCGGCCTGGCCTACTTCGCCGAGATACCCACCGTGCTGATCGACGTACAGCGCGCCGGCCCCTCGACCGGCATGCCGACGCGTACCCAGCAGGGCGATATCCTGTCCTGCGCGTATGCCTCCCACGGCGATACCAAGCACGTGCTGCTGTTCCCCTCGACGCCCAGGGAGTGCTTCGACTTCAGCGCGCTGGCCTTCGACCTGGCCGAACGGCTGCAGACCCCGATCATCCTCATGACCGACCTCGATCTCGGCATGAACGACAACATGTCCGAACCCCTGGAATGGGACGACAGCCGGCGCTACGACCGCGGCAAGGTGGTCACCACCGAGCAACTGGAGGAGGGGATCGAATTCGGCCGCTACCTGGACGTGGACGGCGACGGCATCTGCTATCGCACCTACCCGGGCACTCACCCGACCCGCGGCTCCTTCTTCACCCGGGGCACCTCGCGTGACGAGTACGCCGTGTACACCGAGAAGGGCGAGGCCTACGAGCACAACATGCACCGCCTGATGCGCAAGTGGGACTCCATGAAGGATCACGTGCCGCGGCCGGAACTGCTGCCGGCGAAGCAGAAAACCAGAAATGCGGTGCTCTACTTCGGCACCAGCGAGCAGTCCTCGATCGAGGCACTGGATTACCTGGCGGAGGAGGGGATTCACCTCGACGCCATGCGCGTGCGCGCCTTCCCCTTCAACGACGAGGTGGAGGAATTCCTGCACCAGCATGAACGGGTTTTCGTCATCGAGCAGAACCGCGACGCGCAGTTGCGCACCCTGCTGATGGCCGAGTTCGAACTCGGCCCCGACAAGCTGAAATCGGTACTGTGTTTCGACGGCACGCCGATCAGCGCCCGCAATATCCGCAAACAGATCCGCTTGCAGCTGCCCGGACTGGAAGAAGAACCGCAGGAAGCCGCCCGGGCTGCTGGAGAGAAATCATGAGTTATCAGGTTCCCAAGTTTCGCCACCCCCAGCTCCCGCAGAACGCACTTGGCTATACCAGGGCGGACTACGAGGGCGCTCTCTCGACCCTTTGCGCCGGCTGCGGCCACGACTCGATTTCCGGTGCCATCGTCCGCGCCTGCCACGAGTTGTCCATCGAGCCGCACAAGATCGCCAAGCTCTCGGGCATCGGCTGTTCTTCCAAGACCCCGACCTACTTTCTCGGCAAGTCCCACGGCTTCAACTCCGTGCACGGGCGCATGCCCTCGGTAGTGACTGGCGCCGCCATGGCCAACCGCGAACTGCTCTACCTCGGCGTCTCCGGTGACGGCGATACCGCCTCCATCGGCATGGGCCAGTTTGCCCATGTTGCCCGGCGCAACCTGAACATGGTCTATATCGTCATGAACAACGGTTGCTACGGCCTGACCAAGGGGCAGGACTCCGCCACTGCGGATGAGGGCTCGGTGAGCAAGAAGGGTGATCCCAACCCCTTCGGCTCCCTCGACCTGTGCGCCGCGGCGCTGCAGTTCGGCGCGACCTTCGTCGCGCGCAGCTTCTCCGGCGACAAGGAGCAACTGGTTCCGCTGATCAAGGCGGCGATCTCGCACCGCGGCTTCGCCCTGATCGACGTGGTCTCGCCCTGCGTGACCTTCAACAACAACCCCGGCTCGACCAAGAGCTACGAGTTCGTCCGCGAGCACTCCGAGGCAACCGGCACGGTGGACTTCGTGCCCATGCACAAGGAGATCACCACCGATTACCTGCCCGGCTACAGCCACGAGGTGACCCTGCACGACGGCTCCTCGATCCACCTCTACAAGCTTTCCGAGGATCTCGATCCCTTCAGCCGCAGTTCGGCGCTGATGACCATGGAAAAGCATCGCAGCGAAGGCCAGGTGCTGACCGGCCTGATCTACATCGACAAGGATTCCCGCGACCTCCACGAGGCGCTGGAAACCTCGCGCCGGCCGCTCAACCAGATGGCGGAAGAGGACCTCTGCCCGGGCAACCAGGTGTTGAAGAATATCAACGCCAGCCTGCGCTGATCGATCTACCCTGCGTAGCTGGCAGAGCCCCCGGGCCTTGCTTCTACTACTGCGGCAGCACAGCAGCAGTGAATCACCCGGACGAAACCGTTAGGCGACAGGACGTCGCCGCTCGAGGCTGTACAGGGATGTACGCTTTTTGACGTGTTTCGGCCGGGTGATTCGCTGCTGCTGTGCGACGGACCTGCGCCACGCCTACTCTGGCGAAAGGCACCTGGCAGAGTTTTGCCAGAAATTGCACTTCGGGCGTGATTGTAATGTTCATGTCATAATTTCATCATCTAATACCCGCTACGCCAACTGATGAGGAACTGGAACAGGCATGCCAGAACGTAGCGTACTGATAGTCGATGACGAATTCGCGATTCGCGACATGTTGCGGATGGCGCTGGAAATCGCCGATTACAACGTCCTGGAGGCGGACAACATCCAGGATGCCTACACCCGCATCGTCGACGACCGCCCGGACATCATCCTGCTCGACTGGATGCTGCCCGGTGGCAGTGGTATCGAGCTGCTGCGCCGGCTGAAGCGCGAAGACAGCACCAAGGAAGTCCCGGTGATCATGCTCACTGCGAAGACCACCGAGGACAACGTCATCCAGGGCCTCGACGTCGGCGCCGACGATTACATCACCAAGCCCTTTGCCCCGCGGGAACTCATCGCCCGGATCCGCGCCCTGCTGCGCCGGGCGGCACCGGGGCAGGAACAGGGCAAGCTGGAAGTCAACGGCCTGGTGCTGGACGGTGAAAGCCGGCGCATATTCGTTGGCGAAAACCCTGTCGACATGGGGCCCACGGAATTCAATTTGCTGCAGTTCTTTATGTCCCATCCGGAACGCGCCTATACTCGTGGCCAGTTGCTGGATCACGTCTGGGGAGCGAATGTCTACGTCGAGGAGCGCACGGTTGATGTGCACATACGCCGCCTGCGCAAAGCCCTGCAGACAGACGCGGCCGACTACAGCGGCCTCATCCAGACCGTGCGCGGTACCGGCTATCGCTTTTCCTCCAGGGGGCTCTGATCGCGTCCCAGGGTCGCCCCAATGAAGTGGTTCACCTCGCTTGGCCAGATACTTACCCCCCTGGTCCTGGGAGCTCTGATCGGCTGGTATTTCGACGTGACCCTGGTCGGTATATTGCTGGCCGCTCTCCTCATACTCCTGTACTCCACCTTCCAGGCCTGGCAGGTGGAGCGCTGGCTGGCCGACTCCAGCCAGGCGCCGCCGGACGTGCAGGGTATCTGGGCGGAAATCGTCGGCCATATTTATCGCCAGGAGCGCAAGTCCACCGCGTCGATTCGCCAGTTGCAGTCAACCGTGGACTACCTGCTCGACTCCTTCGCCGCCATGCGCGACGGCGTGGTCATGCTGGAGGACGGTGGTGCTATCCGCTGGTGTAACGAGGCGGCGGGCAAGCTGCTCGGGCTGCGCTACCCCGAGGACGTGGGCCAGGTGGTGACCAACCTGGTCCGGGCGCCGGAGTTCAGTGCCTACGTCAACAAGGGTCATTACCAGGAACCGCTGACCTTCCAGGCCGGCGTGGAAAAGCAACGTCACCTGATGCTGGTGGCGACCCGCTTCGCCGAGGGCGACACCCTGCTGTTCGTGCGCGATGTCACCGACCGGGTGCAGACGGAGCGGATGCGCCGGGACTTCGTTGGCAACGTCTCCCATGAATTGCGTACGCCGCTCACGGTGATAACCGGTTACCTTGGCACCCTGCTCGCGGACCCGGCAAAACTGCCACCGCCCTATATCAAGGCGCTAGAGCAGATGGCGGGGCAGGCTGATCGCATGGAGAGCCTGCTCAAGGACCTGCTGTGGCTGACCCGTATCGAGACCACCGAGCGCGATGAGAAAAACGAACTGATCGACGTGGCCGGATTGCTCTACGAACTGCAGGACGAGATTGAAAACCTGCACCCGGACAACCCGCTGCAGCTGGACATACAATGTGGCGAGCGCATCCGCGGCGATTACCGGGAGCTCTACAGCGCGGTATCCAACCTGGTAATAAACGCCTATAAATACGCCAGGCAGGGAAGGCCGGTCGTCGCCAGTTGGGCGCACGAGGGCCAGTCCTATCGCCTGGAGGTTCGCGACGAAGGGCCGGGCATCGACCCGATGCACATTCCCCGGCTGACGGAGCGGTTCTACCGCGTGGACGACAGCCGCGCATCGGCGACTGGTGGCACCGGGCTCGGGCTCGCCATTGTCAAACACGTGGCCGCCGCCCATGGGGGGCGGTTGGAAATCAAGAGCCGCCTGGGTGTGGGTAGTACATTTACCCTGGTATTCCCGGCGGGCTACGACAGGAGGCAAGCAGATGTTAAAGCAAGATGACCACAAGCAGCACATCTCTGAGCGGTTCAACGCGGAACTGGAGGAGATCAAGAACCACCTGCTGGAAATGGGTGGACAGGTGGAACGGCAGCTGAACGCTGCGGTAGAGGCCCTCGTCGCGCGGGATTCCGGCAAGGCCGAGGAGGTCATCCAGCGGGACCACGAGGTCAACCAACTGGAGCTGCGCATCGACGACGAGTGCGCTACCGTGCTCGCCCGGCGCCAACCGGCCGCCAGCGACCTGCGCCTGGTAATCACCGCGATCAAGATCAATACCGACATCGAGCGCATCGGCGACGAGGCCGCCAAGGTGGCGCGGCAGGCTGTCCGCCTGGCAGAGGAGAGCGCCTCACCGACCAATTACGTGGAGGTCCGCAATATCGGTGCCCACGTGGCGGCCATGTTGCGTCGTGCACTCGATGCCTTTGCCCGGCTCGACCTCGAGCAGGCCATCGACGTGGTCAAGGAAGATAACGACGTGGACAAGGAATACGGCAGCGCCATGCGTTCGCTGGTGACCTTCATGATGGAGGACCCGCGGGACATCGGTTCGATTCTCAACGAACTGTGGGCACTGCGCAGCCTGGAGCGGATTGGTGACCACGCGGCCAACATCGCCGAGCACGTGATCTACCTCGTGCGCGGGCGTGATGTTCGCCACCAGAAGTCACTCGAGGATTTCCTCGACAAGGTAAATCAGGAATAAATACTATTAAATCAACGCCTTGACGCTGTCATATTAATGTAACAATCGACCGATAGACTTGCCCGCGACATGCGGCGTAACAGCCGCAAGCAACCAATGAAAGGGAGCCGACTCCACGTGAAACGACCGCTGAAGACCCTGCTGGCACTGACTGCCAGCGCGCTGATTCCACTCACGAGCCATGCCCAGAGCAGGGACACCATCAGCATCGTCGGATCGTCGACGGTTTATCCATTCGCCACGGTTGTCGCCGAACGCTTCGGCCGCTCCACTGACTTCAAGACCCCGAAAATCGAGTCCACCGGTTCCGGCGGCGGTCTCAAGCTGTTCTGCAAGGGCGTGGGCACCAACACCCCGGATATCACCAACGCTTCCCGTCGCATCAAGAAAAGCGAGTACGACGACTGCCAGAAGAACGGGGTCAAGGAAGTTGTTGAAGTCCTCATCGGTTTCGACGGTATCGCCATCGCCAACTCGCGCCAGGCGCCGCAGTACGCGTTGTCACTGAAGGACGTCTACATGGCGCTGGCCAAGGATGTGCCCGGTGCCGACGGCAAGCTGGTCGCCAACCCCAACAAGACCTGGAAGGACGTCAACCCGGCCCTGCCCGCAGTGAAGATCGAGGTGCTCGGACCGCCGCCGACCTCCGGTACCCGCGATGCCTTTGCCGAGCTGGCGCTCGGTGGCGGCGCCGAGGCGATCCCGTCGCTGAAGGCCCTGAGCAAGCTGGATGCGGCGGATAGCGCCGGGATCAAGGCGGCCATGGCCGAGCTCGGTGTCCCCGCGAGCCTCTACGATGCGCTGCAACAGAACAAGGGCAAGGCGCCCTCGGGTGGTGACATCTTCAACACTATTGCCTACTCCGTGCGTGAAGACGGCGCCTATATCGAGGCCGGCGAGAACGACAACCTGATCGTGCAGAAACTCGAAGCCAACCCCAGCGCCCTGGGTATCTTCGGCTACAGCTTCCTCGAGGAAAACGCCGACAAGGTACACGGTTCCATCGTCGAGGGCGTCGAGCCCAACTTCGACACGATCGCCGATGGCGACTACCCGGTGTCTCGCCCACTGTACTTCTACATCAAGGCCGCCCATGTCGGCAGCATCCCCGGTATCCAGGAGTTCGCCGGGGAATTTGTCTCCGATCGCTCCATGGGCGAAGATGGCTATCTCTCGGAGCGTGGCCTGATTCCCCTCGCCGAGGATGAACTGGAGCAGGTGCAGAGCGATGTGGCTGCACTCAAGCCCCTGGTGATGTAAGCGCGGATTTTTTCCGAGCCGTAAACTACGCTGTAAACAACGTGCCGCTTTGTCGGCACGTTGCCGATTAAGAGTCCGCTATGCAGACAACCACCGTATTGCTGGTCTTGCTCGCTCTGTGTATCGCGAGCTATACCCTGGGCCGCCATCGGTCCCGGAGCCTGGCCCAGGCCGCCGGCGGCAAGCACACCCTGCATTCACTGCCCCAGCACTACGGCTACCTGGCCGCCATGTGGGCAGCGCTGCCGGCGCTGCTGCTGTTGGTGCTGTGGCTGGCGCTGGAGGGGCAGGTGATCCGCGGCCTGGTAGTGGCCGAGCTTCCCGCCGAGATACAGGCACTGAGCCACGACCACTTCGGGCTCTACTACAACCAGGTGCTGGCCTATGCCGGCGGCAGCATGGATGCGGCCATGCTCTCGCCGGAGCAACTGGTGGCGGCGGAACATTACCAGCAGTACAAGGCGACGGGCTCGCTGCTGAAGCTGGTGCTGGTTTGCCTGGTCGCGGTTGTCGGCGCCCTGTTGATCGTGGTGCGTATCAGGCCCCTGATGCGCGCTCGCAACCATGTCGAGTCGATCTGGAAGGGCCTGCTGTTCTCCTGTTCCTTCATCGCCGTGCTGACTACCCTGGGCATCGTCCTCTCGGTGCTGTTCGAGGCGGTGCGTTTCTTCCATATCATCCCGCTGAGCGATTTCCTGCTCGGCCTGCAGTGGAGCCCGCAGATCGCCATTCGCGCCGACCAGGTCGGCGCTTCCGGCTCCTTCGGCTTCGTGCCGCTGCTGGTCGGTACCCTGTTGATTTCCCTCGTCGCCATGCTGATTGCAGTGCCGGTGGGCCTGATGTCCGCGATCTACCTGTCCGAGTACGCCAGCAAGCGGTTTCGCGCCGTCACCAAGCCGGTCCTGGAGATCCTCGCCGGTGTTCCCACCGTGGTGTACGGTTTCTTCGCGGCGCTTACCGTGGCCCCGTTCATTCGCGAGGTGGGCGAGAGTCTCGGCTTTACGGTGGCCTCGGAAAGCGCGCTGGCCGCGGGCTCGGTAATGGGGATCATGATCATTCCCTTTGTCATGTCGCTGTCCGACGACATCATCAATGCCGTGCCCGACAGCCTGCGCGAAGCCTCTCTCGGCCTCGGCGCCACGATGAACGAAACCATTCGCAAGGTGCTTATTCCAGCGGCCCTGCCCGGCATTGTCGGCGGCATCCTGCTGGCGGTATCCCGGGCCATCGGCGAGACCATGATCGTGGTGATGGCCGCCGGTCTCTCGGCCAAGCTGACAGCCAACCCGCTTGAGGCAGTGACCACGATCACGGTGCAGATCGTCACCCTGCTGGTCGGGGACCAGGAGTTCGACAGCCCGAAAACCCTGGCGGCCTTTGCCCTCGGCCTGGTGTTGTTCTTTGTTACCCTGCTGCTTAACGTGATCGCCCTGTACGTGGTCCGGCGTTATCGTGAACAGTATGAGTAGTGTGGTGAATCGATGAGTCAGGAAACCTACAAAAATACGGAAGTCATCCAGGCCTCGCTGAAGAAGCGCTACGCCCGGGAAAAGCGTTTTCAGTTGGCGGGCAAGCTGGCCGTGTCCCTCGGCTTCGTGTTCCTCTTCGTCCTGCTGTTCGACATCGTCAGCAAGGGCCTGCCGGCGTTCAGCCAGCAGCAGTTGAAGATTCGCCTCGATCTGTGTGCCGAATGCCTCGACCTGCCGGCCAATCCCGCTGCGGAAGACCTCGCCAGGGGCGACTATGCCGGCGTCATCAAGACCAGCCTGCGCGACATGTTCCCCGAGGTGACTTCGCGCGGGGACAAGCGCGAACTCTACCGCCTGGTCAGCATGGGCGCCGAATTCGACCTGCGCGACCGGGTGCTCGCCGATCCCTCCCTGGTCGGACAGAGCGTCGATATGTGGCTGCTGGCGCACTCGGAAGCGGCCAGCTACCTCAAGGGCCAGTTATCGCGGGAGAGCCCGGAATCCGAGCGCCGGGTGAGCGACAGGCAGATGGACTGGCTGGATAAGCTGAGCGCGGAAGATCGCACCCGCGGCGCCTTCAACACCCAGTTTTTCAGCGCGGGTGATTCCCGCGAGCCGGAACTGGCCGGTATCCGGGCGGCGCTGGTTGGCTCCATGTTCACCCTGGTGGTGACCTTCCTGCTGGCCTTTCCGATCGGCGTCTGTGCCGCCGTGTACCTGGAGGAGTTTGCGCCGCGCAACCGACTGACCGACCTGATCGAAATCAATATCAACAACCTGGCGGCGGTGCCTTCGATCGTGTTCGGTTTGCTCGGCCTGGCTGTCTTCATCAATTTTTTCGAACTGCCGCGCTCTGCGCCCCTGGTCGGCGGGATCGTGCTGGCCTTGATGACCCTGCCAACGATCATCATCACCTCCAGGGCGGCCATCCAGGCGGTTTCACCGTCGATTCGCGAAGCCGCGCTGGGGGTTGGCGCCTCTCACCTGCAGGCGGTTTTCCACCATGTGCTGCCGGTAGCGATGCCCGGCATCCTGACCGGCTCCATCATTGGTATGGCGCAGGCCCTCGGTGAGACGGCCCCGCTGCTGATGATCGGCATGGTCGCCTTTATCATGGAAGTCCCCGGCGGGGTGACCGATCCATCGACGGTACTGCCAGTACAGATTTTCCTCTGGGCTGACAGCCCAGAGCGCGGGTTTACTGAAAAAACCTCGGCGGCCATCATGGTGCTCATGGGCTTCCTGATTGTCATGAATGCATTCGCCATCTACCTGCGCAAGCGCTTTGAACTGAAATAGAGCCAGCCAGGCGGACGGCGGGAAAACGAGACGATGAACCAGATGACGACAAACAACGAATCCAGAGTGCCTGACGAGGCGGTGGGGCTGAACATCAGTACCCAGGAAGAGGTGGCAGCGCACAAGACCACCGGCAACCCCTACGTCAAGGACGCGAAAATGTCGGCCCGCGGCGTCAACGTTTACTACGGTGAAAAGCAGGCGATCATGGACGTCTCACTGGATATCGGCGGCAACGAGGTGCTCGCCATGATCGGGCCTTCGGGCTGCGGCAAGTCCACCTTCCTGCGCTGCCTCAACCGGATGAACGACACCATCCCCATCTGTCGTGTCGAGGGCAACATCCAGCTCGACGGCGAGGATATCTACGACAGCCGCCAGGACACCGTGCTGCTGCGCGCCCGGGTGGGTATGGTGTTCCAGAAGCCCAATCCCTTTCCCAAGTCGATCTACGAGAACGTGGCCTACGGCGCGCGCATCCACGGGCTGGCGCACAGCAAGGTCGAACTGGATGAAATCGTCGAGAACAGCCTGCGCCGGGCCAGCCTGTGGGATGAGGTCAAGGATGTCCTGGACAAGCCGGGGACCGGACTTTCCGGCGGCCAGCAACAGCGCCTGTGTATCGCCCGGGCCATCGCCGTGAGCCCCGAGGTCATCCTGATGGACGAGCCCTGTTCCGCGCTGGACCCGATTGCTACGGCCCGCATCGAGGAGCTGATGGATGAGCTGAAGGAGCGGTTTACCATTGCCATCGTCACCCACTCGATGCAGCAGGCAGCGCGGGTGTCGCAGCGCACCGCGTACTTCCACCTCGGCAAGCTTATCGAAGTCGGCAGCACCAAGCAGATATTTACCAACCCGCACAATGAACTGACCGAAAACTATATAACCGGCCGCTTTGGCTGATTCCCGCACCAGTTGACGGCTGCGACGCCGGGGCGTCGCGGCCCGCCTATTTATCTCGCCCTTTTTCCTTCTCTGCCGCCTCGACGGTATTGCTGATCAACTTGGTCACCCAGTTGGACAGCGAGCGTCCGTCCGCCTCCGCGAGCTTCTTGGCTTTTTTCTTAAGCTCCGGCTCGATGCGGATGTTTAGCACCTTGGTTTTTGACATCAGGGGAGTGGAAACTGTAATAGGACCGGTACTTTAGCACATGTGTACACATTGATAACACGCCTCGCTTTGTCTATATTATGTATATACAAGCAATATCGTTCGAATGGGACTATGAATCTACGTGCTGCAAAAAACGAACTCGGTGGCCCGCCCAAGGTCGGGGTTCACTACCTTCTGGCCGAGGCGATCGGCCTGGTGATCCTCACCCTGATCGTTGTCAATCTGGTCGATTGACCCATCCGCCCGGCCTCGCCACCCCTCCCTGACACGGGTTGACTGCCTAACCCGCTGCGCCAATACTTGCGCCCCTGAAATCCGCCCAAACGATAATTTCAACACCGAGGGGCGACCATCACTGATAGGGGGTTAGCATGTTGCGCAGGAATTCTGTTTACGCGAGCGTCGTACTGGCGCTTTCCAGCCACGCCGCATACGCGGTCACAGACGCCGAATGGGCTGCATTCAAGAGCAAGCTCGAGGCGATGGAGGCCCGGGTCGAGGCACTCGAGGCCGAAAACGCGAGCCTGCGCAAGCGCGCTTCCGTGCCGGTGGAAGACCTCGACGAATTGCGCGGCCGGGTCAGCAGCATCGAGCAGGCCCGCCCCTCGTCCTGGGCCGACGCCCTCGCGATCAAGGGCGATTTCCGCTACCGCTACGAGACCATCGATGTCGAGGATGCCAAGCGCCGCGAGCGGGATCGCATCCGCGCGCGACTTTCCCTCGCGGCGAACCTGCCCTCGGATGTCGAGGTGGGCTTCGGTCTTTCAACCGGGGGGGACGACCCGGTCTCCGGCAACCAGACCCTCGGCGGTGGCGGTAGCAAGAAAGAAATCCGCCTGGATAAAGCCTATGCGCGCTGGAGCGGCGTCGACGGCCTCGCGCTTGTGGTCGGCAAATTCAGCAACCCCCTCTATGCCCCGTCGCCAAGCAACCTGATGTGGGATGGCGACTGGCGCCCCGAGGGCCTCGGCGCGAGCTGGCAGGGCGACGTGCTGTTTGCCAACTTCCTCGGCAACTGGCTGGAGAGCGACAGCGCCAGGAGCAACCAGGAATTTGCCTGGGGCCTGCAGGGCGGGGCGGTGTTCAAACTCGGCGATGCCAGCCTGATCACGGCACTGGGCTATTTCGATTTCCCGACCGCGGGCAACGGCCCCTTCTTTGACGACGACTTCTTCGGCAATACATCCATCAACGACACCTATCTCTACAACTACGAAATGATCGAAGCCATCGCCGAACTCAAGTTCAGCGTGGCCGACCTGCCGATGAGCGTCTATGGCGATTACGTCCAGAACCAGGATGCCGACGACTACGATACCGGCTGGCAGGCCGGGGTGACCCTCGGCAAGCTCAACGGCTGGGGCACCTGGTCATTCGGTTATGCCTACCAGGATCTCGAGGCGGACGCGGTGCTCGGCCTGCTCAGCGATTCCGACTTTGCCGGCGGCGGCACCGACGGCAAGGGCCAGCGAATCAGCGGCGGATTTGGCATCAACAAGCAGTGGACCGTGGGCCTGACCTGGTACCTGGACAACGAGGCCGGCATGGTGAACCTGGCCGACCAGGGGGGCGCTCGGACCTACGATCGCCTCATGCTCGACACGCAATTCAAATACTGATCGTCGCGCGAAAGAAATTATTTACAGAGGTGTTGCAAAGCCGGATTCGATCCTTATAATGCGCGCTTCTGGTTTCGGCCAGACCACTGCGTCCCCTTCGTCTAGTGGTCTAGGACACCGCCCTTTCACGGCGGTAACAGGGGTTCGAACCCCCTAGGGGATGCCATATCCTAAACCCGGCCCTGCCGGGTTTTTTTATGCGCGAATGGCAGCTGGCACTCGCGCAGTGCGTTCGCGGTAAACTGGGCGCTGGTCCCGGAATTGGTATCGAAGAGGAGGGCGCTGGCCCCATGAGTCGTTACTGGAGTGAACTGGCATCGCGCCTGATCCCCTATGTGCCGGGCGAGCAGCCCAGCGGCACCCGCCTGGTGAAGCTCAATACCAACGAGAACCCTTATCCGCCGGCGCCCGGTGTGCTGGAAGCCGTGGCAGCGACGACGGGCGATCACCTGCGCCGCTACCCCGATCCCGATTCCTCCGCCTTGCGCGCCGCCTGTGCGGCACGCGTCGGGCTCTCCCCGGAGCAGGTGTTTATCGGTAACGGCTCGGATGAAGTCCTGGCCCACGCGTTTGCGGGCCTGCTCAAGCACGATACACCGCTGCTGTTCCCCGACATCACCTACAGTTTCTACCCTGTGTGGAGCGAGCTCTACGGTGTGGATTGCAAACCGGTCCCGCTGCGCGACGATTTCACTATCGCGGTGGAGGATTACCGGGCCGGCGAGGGCGCCATCCTGATTCCCAACCCCAACGCGCCCACCGGGGTGTTGTTGCCGCTGGATGCTATCCGTCAGCTGGTGGAGTCGAACCCCGCCGCGGTGGTGGTCGTAGACGAGGCCTACATTGATTTCGGCGGTGAATCCGCGGTCGCCCTGATCCCCGAATATGACAACCTGCTGGTCATCCAGACCGTCTCCAAGTCCCGCTCGCTGGCCGGCCTGCGGGTCGGCATGGCCTATGGCCCGGCTGACCTGATCGAGGCCCTGGTGCGGGTCAAGGATTCCTTCAACTCCTACCCGCTGGACACCATCGCCCAGCGGGCTGCGCTGGCCTCGGTGCAGGACGAGGCGTGGTTCCAGCAATGCTGCGGGAAAGTCATCGCCACGCGCGAGTGGACGGTGAGAGAAATGACTGCGCTGGGCTTTGCAGTACTGCCCTCGGCGGCGAACTTCATCTTCGCCCGGCACCCGGGGCACGCCGGGGCGGAATTGTTCGCCGCATTGCGGCAGCGCGAGATCATCGTCCGCTACTTCAACAAGCCGCGTATCGACCAGTTCCTGCGGATCAGCATCGGCACCGACGAGGACATGCAGGCTTTGCTGGCGGCTCTTGGCGAGATACTCGCCTGAGCGCGCGGGTCACTGCCTGGTGCTAGAGAATTTTCCCGGGATTGAGAATGCCCGCGGGGTCGAAAGCTGCCTTGATACGGCGCATGGCCTCGATCTCTTGCGCCGAACGGCTGAGCCGGAGCCAGGCCTTCTTGTCGAGACCAATCCCGTGCTCGGCAGATACCGCACCCTTGAATGCGGCGAGCGGTGAATAGAGTATTTCCTCCACGCGCGCTCTCTGTTGCAGTGCAGTGGCCTCGGGCATCTGCACCGCGAGGTGCAGGTTGCCATCGCCGAGATGCCCCCACACCCAGTGCCTGCCGTCCGCCACCTCCCGCGCTAGGCGCTCAGCGACCTCGCTGACGTAGCGCTCCACCTGCGCCAGCGGCAGGGAGATGTCGAACATCAGGGTATGCCCCTCGCTGTAGACCTGGTCGACGTCGTCACGCAGGGCCCAGAAAGCCAGGCAATCGCCCTCTGAATGGCTCACGGCGGCATCGGCGATCAGGCCCGCGGCCAGCGCCGATTCCAAGGCCTGCATGAAGCGCTGTTCGTCGAGCTCCGGATCGGCTCCCTGGGCCTCGATCAGCGCGTAGTAGGGGTAGTGCTGGGCCAGCGGCGGGCGGCCAGCCGCCGGGGGCGAGGTCACCAGCCGGTAGAAACCGTTCCAGAGCGCTTCGAAGGCTGAGAGCGCGCCGCCCAATTCCCGGTCCATGTGTTTCAGCAGGGCGGCGAGCGCGGTAAAGGACTCGACACCAGCCAGCGCCATGTTGCGCCCGGCGGGGGCCTCCCTGAGCCGCAGGTTGAGGCGGGTGATCACCCCGAGGGTACCCTCGGAGCCGATGAACAGTTGTCGCAGATCGTAGCCGGTGTTGTTCTTCAGCAACTGGTTCATGCTGCTCAGCACGCTGCCGTCGGCGAGCACTACCTCGAGGCCGAGCACCATGTCGCGCATCATGCCGTAGCGAATGACCCGGTTGCCGCCGGCGTTGGTGGCGGCGTTGCCGCCAAGCGTGGCGCTGCCGCGCGCGCCGAGGTCGAGGGGGAACATCAGGCCGTCCGCGCTCACCGCTTCCTGCAGGGCCTGCAATGTGACCCCGGCCTGTACCGTGGCGCAGCGCTGGCCGGGATCGACCGACTCGATCCGGTTGAGGCGTTCCGTCGAGAGAATGACGGCCTGTGGCCCGGCGTCGGCGCCGCGAACCAGACCAGTCAGGCCGCCCTGGGTGACGAGCTCGATCGAATGTGCGTGACAGAAGCGCAGCACCCGGGACACTTCCGCGGTGCTGGCGGGGCGGACCAGGGCCCGGGCCTGCAAATGATCCTGGCGCCAGATGCCGGCGGCGCGTTCGCCCAGCGCCTCGCGGTCAAGCACCGCGCCGGCTCCCAGCAGGCCCCGAAGTTCAGCTACGATATCCATGGTGTGGTTCTCTGCCGGCAGGTACCAGTACGTGGTGTTAGGCGAATCGAAGCACATTACACAGGCCGGCCGGGCAGGTCTACTCCGTATCCCGGGCGTAGTATGCTGGCGTCTCTATGCCGCCTGTCGCGGCTCACGGTGGAAGCTATGAACCAGTCCGTCACTCCCGAACAGGCGTCGATCCCCGAGGCCTTCACGCGCCGTTTCGAGGCGCAGAAAGCCTGGTTCCGCCAACACCGGAACCCCGGCCTGGAGGATCGCCTGGCGGATATCAGGACCCTGCACCGGATGCTGGTGGAGAACCGCGAGGCCCTCATCGAAGCGGTCAACGCCGATTACGGCACTCGCGCCCGCTTCGAGACGGTGCTCTCGGAACTGCTGATGAACCAGGAGGGGCTGCTGGACGCGGCGAAGCAGTTGCGCCGCTGGATGCGTCCGCAAAAGCGCAAGCTGGACATCACCCAGTACCCGCTGGCCAGGGCCCGGGTCATTCCCCAGCCGCTCGGTGTGGTGGGGGTCATCGCCCCGTGGAACTTCCCGATTTCCATGGTCTTCGCGCCGCTTACCGGCATTTTCGCCGCGGGGAATACCGCGATGGTCAAGATGTCGGAAAATTCCAGCGCCCTGGCGGAGTTGCTGATCGAAATTTCACCGCGCTATTTTCCCGAGGACAAACTCTGCTTTTTCAGCGACGGGGGAGGGCGCGGCCCGGCCTTCAGCCGCCTGCCTTTCGACCACCTGTTCTTCACCGGTTCCTCGGCCACCGGCAGGGCGGTGATGGCCAACTGCGCGCCCAACCTGACCCCCGTCACCCTGGAACTGGGCGGCAAGTCACCGGCGGTGGTCGCCGCGGATTTCCCCCTGCGCCAGGCGGCGGAACGGATTCTCTGGGTGAAGATGTTCAACGCAGGGCAGATCTGCATCAACACCGACTATCTCTTCCTGCCCGAGGACAGCGTGGACGCCTTCGTCACCGAGGCGCTGCGCGTCTGTGCCCGGCGCTACCCCGACATCAACGGCGGCGATTACACCGCGATCATCGACCAGCGCTCCTACGACCGGCTGGAAGCCACCGTGGAGGACGCCAGGTCGAAGGGCGCGAGGGTGATCGAGTTACTTCCCGGGCAACGGCCGGACACTGCGCGGCGCATCATGATGCCGCGCATCCTGCTCGACGTGGACGAGTCCATGGAAGTGATGCAGCGGGAGATCTTCGGCCCGCTGCTGCCGATCAAGACCTATCGCGATCCGCAGGAGGTCATCGACTACATCGACGCCCACCCGCGGCCCCTGGCTTTCTACGTCTACACCCACGACGGCGAACTTGCCGAGCGCTATATCCGCGACACCATGTCCGGGGGTGTCACCGTCAACGACGGCCTGCTGCACTCCGCGGTACACAGCCTGCCTTTCGGCGGCGTCGGCAACAGCGGCATGGGCCACTACCACGGCTACGAGGGGTTCGCGACCTTCTCGAAGATGCGCCCGGTGTTCTACCAGAGCCGCCTGCGGGTGCTCGGTCTGCTGATGCCGCCTTACCGCGGCCTGCCGACCAGGATTCTCAACCTGATGCTGAAACTGAAAAGCTGAAGCGGGCGGGGCGCGGTGCATGAACAGCCGGTAATTTGCCTGCCCACCACCGCGCGATTAGGATGGTTTGCCAATCTTACGTGTAAAAAAAGGATAACAGGCAGGTGGAAAAAGTAGAGCACTTACTGCGCCAGGCGCAGGAGGCGACCGGGCTGGTCGATTACGGTACCGATGACTTTCGCGAGGGCCTTGAGCGACTCGTCGACGCCGTGGAGCGCGAAGCGGGCCTCAACGAACGCGGCAGCTTCGGCATGGACATGCAGATCGTGGGCCTGCTCAGCAACCGCCTGCAGATCGAGGACTGGTACCGCCGCCACCCGGAAATTGACGACGAGGAGATCGTCGCGCCGCTGATCGGCCTCGGCCTGCCCCGCACCGGGTCGACCGCGCTGTCCTGCCTGCTGGCCGAGGACCCGGCGATCCGCTATCTGCGCACCTGGGAGTCCAACCAGCCCTGCCCGCCGCCGGAACTCGAGAGCGAGGCCAGCGACCCGCGCATCGCCATGGCGGAGGAGATGATGCGCCAGCGCGACGCCAACTTCCCGCGCATGAAGGCCATGGTGCCGAGCAGTGCCACCGGCCCCATGGAATGCCAGAACCTGATGGGCCTGGACTTCAAGTCGCAGGTCTTCCAGGCCTTCGCCGATATTCCCGCCTACGTGCAGTGGCTCAATCATGAAGCCGACCTGGTGCCCACCTACCAGTACGTGAAGCGGGTACTGAAACTCCTGCAGTGGCGCCGCCCGCCCAATCGCTGGCGGCTGAAGAACCCCTCGCACTCGCTGTTCATCGATGCGCTGGACAAGGTTTTTCCGGACGCGAGGTTCTGGATGACCCATCGCGACATCGGCAACGTTATCCCTTCCGTCGCCGACGTCTATTTCGAACTGCGTCGCAGCGCCCGCGACGATGTCGACATGCACGCGATTGGCGCGGAGGTCAGCGATTTTTGCGAACTCGGCATGCGCCGCATGATGGCGTTTCGCGACGCGGGCAACGAGTCGCGCTTCTTCGATATCCACTTCGCGCCCTTCCAGGCCGATCCCTTCCCGACGCTGCAGGTCCTCTACGACTTCCTCGGCGAGGAGTTCACCGAGGAGACCCGCGAGCGGATGGCCGCCTGGCGGCGCGACAACGCCCGGGACCGTTTCAGTATCGAGCGCACACCGCCGGAAGCCTTTGGTCTCGACCTCGCGCAACTGGCCGGGCGCTTCGCCTTCTACCGGCAGCGCTACCCCGAGCCCGCCTGAGCCCGCTCAGTCGCGCTCCAGGGCGTTGAGGAAGCCCACCCGGCCCGCGCCGGCTTCCGTGCGCAGTATCGTCGTGTCGAGTTCGAAGGAGACCCCGGGGATGGTCTCGTTGACGCGCGGGTTGCCAACCCACCAGACAATGCGGCATACCCGGTGCTGGATCCGCCAGCCCTGGGCGGTGCGTACCAGCCGGTCGTCGTACCAGCCGCTGCCATCCCACAGCGGACTGCCGTCGGTGGCCTTGCGCACCAGGCGCCAGGTGCCATAGGTGAAGGCGTGGGCGGAGTCGCCGTCCACGTCCACCATGTGGTTCATCATGCAGTGCTGGGTGCTGTCGAAGGGCGCGTGGAAAGCGCCGAAATCCCGCTTGAAGGATTCCCGGTCGTACCAGTGGGCGGGTTTGCTGAAATCCGCCTCCACATCCTCGGTAAAGACCCGATCAAACAGTTCCCAGCGCTGGGAATCCACCGCAAAGCCGTAGAGGTTGACGATCTGGGTGATGGCGGTGATGTCCTCGTGTGACATGTACTGATCCTCCGGGCCGCGGTCGCGCCGGGCCATTATTGTTGTCGAGAGCGGGTGAATGCGAAACCGCGTTTACAATGCCGGCTGGGACTGGGCGGGTCAAGCCGGCTGATTTGCCGCGATGCCTTGCAGCCCCGACCCGATTCACGCACAATACGCGCCCTCTGCGCCGGAGCTTTCTGGCAAGGGGCTTTTTGTGTTGTGGTGGCCCGGGCGGTCCCCTCGCAACGATAGATAGCAAACCCCGCCAGGCCCGGAAGGGAGCAACGGTAGTTATCGACTCGTGTGCCGGGGTGTGGCTGTTCGGGCCATCTCCATTCAGGGCTATCGCACCGCCGCAGTTTCTGTCTCGCTGGCGGTGGTGTATCCTCAGTCCTTTTCCAGAATTCATCAGATAACAAGGTATGTCCTACCAGGTCCTCGCGCGAAAATGGCGACCAAAGAGCTTTCGGGAGATGGTCGGGCAGGAGCACGTGCTGCGCGCGCTGATCAATGCCCTGGACCACGACCGCCTGCACCACGCCTACCTCTTCACCGGGACCCGCGGGGTCGGCAAGACCACCATCGCGCGCATCCTCGCCAAGTGCCTGAACTGCGAGCGCGGGGTCAGTTCGGAACCCTGCGGTGAGTGCGGCGCCTGCCGCGAGATCGCCGAGGGCCGCAGTGTCGACCTGCTGGAAGTGGACGCCGCCTCGCGCACCAAGGTCGAGGACACCCGGGAGTTGCTGGAGAACGTCCAGTACGCCCCGACCAACTCCCGCTACAAGGTCTACCTCATCGACGAGGTGCACATGCTCTCGACCAGCAGTTTCAACGCGCTGCTGAAGACCCTCGAGGAGCCGCCGCCCCACGTCAAGTTCCTGCTGGCGACCACCGATCCGCAAAAGCTGCCGGCCACCGTGCTCTCGCGCTGCCTGCAGTTCAACCTGAAGAACATGCCGCCGGAGCAGATCGTCGGCCATCTGGGCAATATCCTCGGCCAGGAAATGATCAGCTTCGAGGAGCCGGCCCTGTGGCTGCTGGCCCGGGCTGCCGCGGGCAGCATGCGCGACGCCCTCAGCCTGACCGACCAGGGCATCGCCTTCGGCTCCGGCAAGCTGCTGGAAGCGGACGTGCGCAGCATGCTCGGCAGTGTCGACCTGGGTTTCATCCACGAATTGCTCGAACAGGTCGCCGGCGCCGACCCCCGGGCACTGCTCGCCACCGTGGCGCGCATGGCCGAGCACGGGGCGGATTTCAGCAACAGCGTGGACGAGCTGATCTCGGTGCTGCACCGTGTCGCCCTGGCCCAGGCCGTGCCGGATACCGCTGACAACAGCTTTGGTGATGCCGAACGCATCGCGTCGCTGGCGGCGGCGATCACTGCCGAGGACGCCCAGCTCTATTACCAGATCGCCATCAATGGCAAGCGGGACATGGCCCTGGCCCCGGAGCCGCGCACCGGATTTGAAATGCTCCTGCTGCGCATGCTGGCCTTCCGCCCGGCCTCCGCCGGCACGGCGGCACCTGGCGGCAACCAGCCCGGCAGCGGGGAAAGCGCACCAGCATCCGGGGCGGATAATCCACTGCAGGCCGCGCGCAGCGTGCTGGAGGAGGGCCCTGAGGCGGCAAAAAAGCCGGTTGAGGCAGCCCCCGGGCCCCAGCCTGGCGCCTCGCTTGCTCAGCACGATCGGCCCGCCGCCGAACCCGAGCCGGCGCCGGCGCCGGCTGCAGAACAACACGCGGTGGCGGCGACAACGCCCGCCGCGCCGGTGAGCCGGGAACGCCCCCAGGCCCGCGCGGGAGATGGCGCCGGCGACGCGCTGTTTACCGCACAGGAGTGGCCGGCGCTGGTCGAGAAACTGGGTCTGGTCGGGGTAGTGCACAACATCGCCTGTAACATGGCACCCGTAGCGGTCGAGGCGGGGCGCTTGCAGTTCATACTCGACCAGGACAATGCGGCCCTGTTCAACGAGAGCCACGAGGCAAAGCTGCGCCTCGCCCTGCAAAATTACTACGAACGTGAGCTCGCCGTGACGGTCCAAATCGGGGTGCCACTGATGGAGACACCGGCGATGCGCAGGGCCCGCAAGCTCGGCGAACGCCAGCAGCTCGCGGTGGAAGAAATCGAAAACGACCAGCGCCTGCAGGCGCTGATGGCGCGCTTTGACGGTCGCCTCGACCCCGCTTCGATCGCGCCGCTGGATTCCTGAGGTACAGCCATGAAAAATATTTCCGACCTGATGCAGCAGGCACAACAACTGCAAGCGGACATGCAAAAAGCGCAGGAAAACCTCGCCAACGCGGAAGTGCAGGGCGAGTCCGGCGCGGGCCTGGTCACCGTGCTGATGACCGGACGGCACGACGTCAAGCGCGTGAGCATCGACCCCTCCGTCCTCAGCGAGGACAAGGAAGTGCTCGAGGACCTGCTCGCCGCGGCAGTCAATGACGCCGTACGCAAGGTCGAGGCCCACAACCGGGATGCGATGTCCGATCTCGCCTCCGGCCTCAACCTGCCCGGCGGCATGAAGTTTCCCTTCTGATCCCCGGCGCAGCAAATGCAATTCAGTCCGGCCATAGCCTCCCTGATCGATGCCCTGCGCTGTCTGCCCGGCGTCGGGCCCAAGTCCGCCCAGCGCATGTGCCTGCATCTGCTGGAGCGGGACCGGGAAGGGGCGGCGGAACTGGCGCGCTGCCTGCAGGAGGCAGTCGAGCGCGTCGGCCACTGCAGTCGCTGCCGCAATTTATCCGAAAGCGCCCTGTGCGAGATATGCGCCGACCCGAAGCGCGACGCCGGCACTGTCTGCGTGGTGGAGACGCCTGGCGATGTCCTCGCCGTTGAATCCAGCGGCAGCTACCGCGGTGTATATTTCGTCCTCATGGGCCACCTCTCCCCGATCGACGGCATCGGCCCCGAGGAGCTCGGCCTCGACCAGTTCCAGCAGTGGGTACTGGAGGAGGGGGTCAGTGAGATTATCCTGGCGACCAACCCCACGGTGGAGGGGGAGGCCACGGCCTACTACCTCGCCGACACGCTGCGCAGCGGCGGGGTGAAGGTCAGCCGCATCGCCCACGGCGTTCCGCTTGGCGGAGAGCTCGAATACGTCGACGGCAGCACCCTGGCCCATGCATTCAGCGGCCGTCGCCCCTTCGAATAGGCCACCTGAATTATGTACTGGGAACTCATCGAATCAGACGACGCGCTGGCGAACCTGCTCAAGCGTTACAAGGGTAGCAACGCGGTGATGGTCGACACGGAATTCATGCGCCGCAACACCTTCTACCCCCAGGTGGCCCTGCTGCAGCTGTGCTTCGAGGACGGCAGCGAGGAGGGCGCCGGCTGGCTGGTCGACCCGCTGAAAATCAGCGACCTGCAGCCCCTGCGCGAGCTGCTCGGGGACGCCGCGGTGATCAAGGTGCTGCACTCCGCCAGCGAGGACCTCGAAGTCTTCCAGCGCTGGCTCGGGGTCCTGCCGCAGCCACTTTTCGACACCCAGAAAGCCGCTGCCCTGTGCGGCATGGAATTCGGCCTCGGCTACCGCAATACGGTGCTCGCCCTGTGCGACGAGGACCTGCCCAAGGGCGAAACCCGCTCCGACTGGCTGCAGCGCCCGCTGAGCGAATCGCAATGTGATTACGCCGCCATGGATGTTACCTGGTTACTCGCCGTGTATCGCAAACTCGGGGAGCAGTGCCGGAGCCTGGGGCGTTTTGACTGGGTGCTGGAGGAGGGCGAGAGCGCCTGTCGCGGTCTCGCCTCCGACAGCGGCGATTTCCATAAACGCATCAAACAGGCCTGGAAGCTGAATCCGCTGCAATTGGCGACGCTGATCGCGATCTGCGAGTGGCGCGAGGCCATGGCCAGGGAACTGGACAAGCCCCGGGGCTGGGTCATCGACGACCAGGCCTGCATGCAAGTGGCGCGCCTGCGCCCGGCCAGCATGGCGGACATGCGCAGCCGGGTCGAACTGGCGCCGGGCGCATTGCGCCGCTACGGGGAGCAGCTGCTGGACCTGGTCGCCGCACAGTCCGCCTTGCCCGCAGATCAGTTGCCGCAGCCCTTGCCGCCGCCACTGGATGGCGCGCAGCGGGATCGTCTGAAGCAGCTCAAGCAGAAGCTGGACACCATCGCCGGCGCAATCGGTGTCGCGCCCCAGGCACTGCTCTCGGGGCGAGACCTCGAAGTCCTGCTGCGCGACCCGGCTGCCGGCGTGCAGCAGTGGCAGGGGTGGCGCAAGGAACTGGTGATCACCCCACTTTCCGACTACCTTCGAGGGCAAGCATCGTGAAGCGCCTGATTGAGATTTTTCGCAGCTCCCGGCGCGAGGAGATGTACCTTTATGTCGACCGGGCCAAGGGCCTGGTGGACGTCCCCGAGGTGCTGATGGAGCAGTTTGGCGAACCGGTGAGCGTGCTGAGCATGCTGCTCGACGCCGAGCGCAAGCTCGCCCGGGCCGATGCTGCGGAAGTACTCGCCCAGATCGAGAGCCGGGGATTTTACCTGCAGATGCCGCCGACACCGGCGGAGCTGCTGCAGCGTGACCGCGCCAATGAGTGAGTGGTGGCACGAACTTGCCATCACCGAGCTCAATGCAGAGCAGTGGGAAGCACTGTGCGATGGCTGCGGCAAGTGTTGCCTGCACAAGTTCGAGGACGTCGACAGCCGCGAGGTGCACTACACCCGCGTCCGCTGCCGCTACCTGGACGGACAGAGCTGCCAGTGCAGCAATTACCGCAAGCGTTCGCAACTGGTTCCGGACTGTGTGCGCCTGGACCCGGAGATGGTCGGCGATCTCGACTGGCTTCCCGCTACCTGCGCCTACCGGCTGCGGGCCAGCGGCGAGCCCTTGCCGGACTGGCACTACCTGGTGTCAGGCTCCCGCGAAAGCGTCCATGAAGCTGGCGTCTCCACCCGTGGCTGGACGCTTTCCGAGGAACACGTACACCCGGACGAGTTCGAGGAGCTCGTCGTCACCTGGGTTGAATAGGAGAGAGCTTCTTGCTGAGTGAAGAGTCCTACCATATCGCGCTGGCAATCTACCTGGGCAGCGCTCTGCTGGCCGTCATCCTCATGGGCTGGTGGCTGTTGCGCCGCTGGCCCGGCTTTTTCAGTGCGTTTGCGCTGCTGCTGTGCGCGGCACTGCTGCTGACGCCGGCCTACCCTAAGGAGGGCGTAAGTACCTTTGCGCCGGCGCTGATCGTCGCCGTATTCCAGATGTTGACCGAGGGCCTGGATTCCGCGCAGCACGCCCTGCGGCCGCTTGCCGCAGGCTGTGTGCTGGCGTTTGTGTTGGCGCTGGGCCTGCGTTTCAGCATCCTCCGGCCACGTCGCCAGCCCGCGAGGGAACGACAGGCGGGTGCGGAGGCAGGCTGAGTGACGCTCGGGTCTGCAAGGCGGGTAGGTGCGCCAGGTGCGCTGCTCCTGCTGCTCGCCTGCCTGTCATTCTGCAGCCTGGCGCGCGCGACAGACGGGCCGCCGCAGGCGGACGTCCGCCTGCTGCTGGATGCCTCCAGCGAATTTCGCCACGCCGACCCGGAGGACCAGCGGGCCGCACTGCTGGCCCATGTCGTCCGCCTGCTGCCCGATGGGGCCAAAGCCGGCATCTGGCTGTTCGCCGACGAGGTCGCAGAGCTGGTGCCCCACGGCGAGGTCGATGCGAACTGGCGCAAGGCCGCGCTGGCGACAATCGCGGCCGGTATCGACAGCGACCTTGGCACCCACCGCAATATCCCCGCGGCACTGCAGGCGGCGCTGTATGATTACGAGACGCGCGATGGCCTCGCACAGACCAGCATACTCATGCTTACCGATGGCAGGATCGATGTAGCCCAGTCGCCAATGCTCAACGCCGGCGCGGCGCGAGAGGTCCTGGAAACCACCGCTCCGCGCCTCTACGCTGCCGGCATTCCGGTCTATACCCTGGCGCTCTCGGCCGATGCGGATGGCAGCTTCCTCGAGGCACTGGCCGACGTGAGCGGGGGCCTGTCCATGCGCACCGGCTCGGTGAAAAATTTTTCCTCGGCTTTCCTCCGCCTTTTCGATCGCGCGGTACCACTGCCTCGCCTGCCCCTGCGCGGGGAGGGTTTCACGGTCGATGCGGGCGCTGCCGGCTTTACCGTCGTGCTCGCGGCCAAGGCTGTATCGGGGAGCCTGCTGGTCGCGCCGGACGGGACCCGTTACGACCGGGAGACCCCCGGGCTGTGGCAGCGCGGCGGAGACATTGCCCTGCTCAGTATCGACGCTCCCGCAGCCGGGCGCTGGCAGTTGCAAGCTACAGGCGACACCGAAGTCCTGGTGCGCTCGGGTGTGCCGGTCAGTGCGCGTCTCGAGCCGCGCCAGCCAGCCCCGGGGGAGGCCGCGACACTCACTGTCTGGTACGCTGGCCTGCAGGCATCCGGGCAGCCCGAACTGGACATCGCCATCAGCGGACCGAACGGCTACAGCGCGCACCTGGGTGACGAGGCGCTTGTCGGACCTGCGCAGGACGCCTACCGTGTAGCGCTCCCCGCCATGCCCCAGCCCGGGGAGTATCGCCTGCGCATCACCCTGCTTGCCGGCGAGATCGAGCGTGAACTGTCCCTCTTTCTCGAGGTTGTGGCACCACCCGACCTGCCAACCCTGAGCACCCGCGGCACCACGCCGGAGCGCGACGATTTTCGCCTGCCGCTGATCGCCCTGGGCAGCGTGATTGTCGCGGCGCTGCTGGTACTGTGGGTGATACTGCGGCGGCGCAAACGACGCAAGATCGCTATCTGGGAGAAGCGCGCGGAGCAGCTGCGCGCCAATGCCAATACCGGCATGTTCCGCGTGCCGCAGGTCGCCCCGGAGAGCGCTTCCCCGCTTGAATCAAAAGACGGCTCTCAGTAACCTGATGAGCTTTGCTGTAACAGGACGCACCGATGAAATTTGAAGGAACCGAACGCTACGTCGCCACCGACGACCTGCGCATGGCAGTCAATGCCGCCGTAGCCCTGCAACGACCGCTGCTGATCAAGGGCGAGCCGGGCACCGGCAAGACCATGCTCGCCGAGGAGGTCGCCCAGGGGCTGGGCATGCGCCTTATCCAGTGGCATATCAAGTCCACCACCAAGGCCCAGCAGGGCCTCTACGAATACGACGCCGTGTCGCGCCTGCGCGACTCCCAGCTCGGCGACGAAAAAGTCCACGACATCGCCAACTACATCAAGAAGGGCAAGCTCTGGGAGGCTTTCGATGCCGACGAGCAGGTGGTGTTGCTGATCGACGAGATCGACAAGGCCGACATCGAGTTCCCCAACGACCTGCTGGTCGAGCTCGACCGCATGGAGTTCTTCGTTTACGAAACCGGTGAAACGGTAAAAGCAAAACAGCGCCCGATCATCATCATCACCAGCAACAACGAGAAGGAACTGCCCGACGCCTTCCTGCGCCGCTGCTTCTTCCACTTCATCAACTTCCCCAGCCGCGACACCATGCGCGAGATCATCGCCGTGCACTACCCGGCGATCTCCCAGTCCCTGGTGGCGGAGGCCCTGGATGTGTTCTTCGACCTGCGCGAGATCCCCGGCCTGAAGAAGAAACCTTCAACCTCCGAGCTGATCGACTGGCTGAAACTGCTGATGGCGGACGAAATCCCCGACGAAATCCTCAAGGAGCGCGACCCGAGCAAGGCTATTCCGCCCCTCTATGGCGCGCTGATGAAAAACGAGCAGGACGTCCACCTGCTGGAGCGGCTGGCGTTCATGCACCGCCGCGAAATGCGCTGAGTCGTATGTGTCACCATGCTGGTTAATTTCTTCCAGGGGCTGCGCGACGCCGGTGTACCGGTCACTACCCGGGAACTGCTCGACCTGATCGAGGGCATGCAGCGCCACGTGGTCTTCGGCAGTATCGACGACTTCTACTATTTCAGTCGCACCTGCATGGTCAAGGACGAGAAATACTTCGACCGCTTCGACCGCGCCTTCGGCCTGCACTTCAAGGATCTCGAGGCGCTGGATGATGTCATCGAGGCGCTGATCCCGGACGAGTGGCTGCGCTCGGAATTCCTCAAGCACCTCAGCGAGGAGGAAAAGGCGAAAATCGAATCTCTCGGCGGCCTGGAAAAGCTGATCGAGGAATTCAAGAAACGTCTCGAAGAGCAGAAGAAACGCCACCAGGGCGGCAACAAGTGGATCGGCACCGGCGGCACCTCGCCCTTCGGCCAGGAAGGCTATCACCCGGAAGGCATCCGGGTCGGCCCCAACGGCGGCAACAAGCGGGCGGTCAAGGTCTGGGATCGCCGCGATTTCAAGAACCTCGACGACAGCGTCGAGCTGGGAACACGCAACATCAAAGTGGCCCTGCGCCGCCTGCGCAAGTTTGCCCGCACCGGTGCCGCGGACGAACTCGATCTCGACGACACCATCCACTCGACAGCACGCAACGCCGGTCTGCTCGATATCCGCATGGTGCCCGAGCGCCACAATGCGGTGAAAGTCCTGCTGTTCTTCGATATCGGCGGCTCGATGGATCCGCACGTGAAGGTCTGCGAGGAACTGTTCTCGGCGGCGCGCACCGAGTTCAAGCACATGGAGTACTTCTACTTCCACAACTTCATCTACGAGAGTGTGTGGAAGAACAACATCCGCCGGCACAACGAGCGCACCTCACTGCTCGACGTGATGCACAAGTACAGCCACGACTACAAGATCATCTTCGTCGGCGACGCCTCCATGTCCCCCTACGAGATCCTGCAGCCGGGCGGCTCGGTGGAGCACTGGAACGAGGAGGCCGGCGCGGTCTGGATGGAGCGCCTGCGCGATGTCTACGACAAGGTGGCCTGGATCAACCCGGTGCCGCGGGACGAGTGGCACTACACCCAGTCGGTCGGTGTGGTCCGTGAACTGGTCGAGGAACACATGTACCCGCTGACCCTGAAAGGCCTCGAGGACGCGATGTCCTACCTGTCCAAGTAGCGGGTCTTACTGCCCCCCGGCGAAAGCGATCAGCGCCGCCGTGATCGCCACATTCAGTGATTCGACACCGCGCTGCATCGGGATAGCCAGCCCGCGGTGAGCGAGGGCCTCGGTTTCGCGGGAGACGCCGCTGGTCTCATTGCCGAGGACGTAGATCGCATGGGAGGCCGGCTGGTAGCTGAACAGCGAATCCGTTGCATCCGCGCGCAGGCTGAGCAGTTCGCAGCCCAGCGCAGTGCATTGCTGCAGTGCCTCCGGCAGGCTCTCGCACACGACCAGGGGCGCGCGGTACAGGGTGCCGGCGCTGGCCTTGACCACCAGGGGCCCCAGCGCAGCATTGCCCTTGCGCGCCCAGAGCACGGCGTCGATATTGCCGGCCGCCGCCGAGCGCAGGATCATGCCCAGGTTTTGCGGATTGGTAATGCCGTCCAGCGCCAGGATTCGCTGGCGCGGCAGGCTGGCGAGTTCGGCGAGGTAATCATCGATACCGCGGAATTCCGGGCAGAGGACGTCCAGCGCCACACCCTGGTCCTGCTTGCCATTCTTCGACAGGCGCGCCAGCGCCTCCCGGCTGTGGTAGCTCACCGGCACCGAGCGCCGCTGCGCGGCAGCGAGCAGTTCGCCGATGATACCGCCCTGGCGGTTGCTCTCGGCGAGGTGCAGGCGATGGCATTGCAGGGTTTTATCCTGCAGGGCTTCAAGCACCGGCTTGCGGCCGTAGAGGGTCAGTACCCGGTCAAAAAATGCTTTTTTTGCCGCGTAGCCCGGGGAGGATTGGGTCATGGTAGGGTGCCGCCGGTACCGCGTGATTCGAGATGCGCTATGGTAGCGCCGGGGCAGGGCGCTTCCAAGCCGCGCCAAGCCGTGTGAGGGGAAATTCAGGAGCGAGCATGTTGATACTCTACGGCACCAGTGCCTGCCATCTTTGCGAACTGGCCGCCGACCTGGTCAACGCCAGCGGCGCGGGCTACGAGCATGTGGATATCAGTGAATCGGATGCGCTGTTCGAACGCTACGGGCTGCGTATTCCGGTACTCCAGCGTGAAGACGGCGCGGAGTTGGGCTGGCCCTTCGACGCCCGGGCACTGGCGCAGTTTCTCAGCCCCGGCTAGCCGGGGCCTGTGGCATCAGTCGCCCACCCGCACGGCCAGCACGTCACAGGTGGCGCCGTGCAGTACGCCATTGGCGGTGGAACCCATGAGCAGCGCCAGGCCATAGCGGCCATGGCTGCCGACGACGATCAGGTCTGCGCCGATTTCCTCGGCGGTGGCGTGGATCTCCACCTCCGGCCGGCCGAGCACGATGTGCTGGCGGTCTTCGGCTATGCCGTGTTCTGAACCAAACCGCGTCAGTTGCTGCTTCGCCTGCGACTGAATTTCGTCCTGCAGACCGGAAAAGTCCATCGGGATATCGACACCGTAAGCGAAACTGAGCGGCTCGATAACGTGAATGAGGTGGATATCGGAGGTGCCGCCCTCCGCCACCGCCCTGGCACGCTGTGCCACCAGTGCCGACTCGTCGCTGAGGTCGACCGCGATCAGGATTTTCTTATAGTGCGCCATGACAGTACTCCAAGCTTGCAATTGCCTTTAGTTATAGCATAGTTCGAGCTGCGGGCAATGGCTTGTCCCGGGTGGCGCGGGTAACTGGAGCCGAATCCGTTGAAATACTTATTGATCCTTCTGGTTGTGGCATTGGCCCTCGCGCCATTGACGCATTTCCTTCCCAGCAAGCGCCAGCGGCAACTCGCCCGCCTGCGCGAGTACGCCGCGGTGCACGGTCTGTTTGTCGAGTTTCGCGACCTGCCCGGGCAGCGCGAGGGAGAGCGCGCCGAACAGCTTCTCTACTACGGCAAGCGCCTGCCGGCATCGCGTGGCGAGAGACGCAAGCGCCGGGCCTGGTTGCGCCTGGCGGATGGCTGGAAAAGCCTGCACGGGCGGGAAGCTGTCCCTGCAATCGCCGATCTCGTACCGGCGCAGGTACTCGCGCTGTCGGAGGACGAGGGCAGCTGTGGCGTGTACTGGCGTGAGGATGGTGAGATCGACCAGGTCGAGGCCATCGTCCAGGCCCTGGCCAGCTGGCAGGGCCATTCCGAGCCCCCCCGAATCGGACCCGATTCGCAGAGTTTCGGCCCCGGCCCTTGACCCTGACTGGTTCGGGACTTATATATGCCCCTTTCCGTCACCGGGGTCAGGGATGTAACGCCGGTGAAAATTTGATCAGCAGGGCATAATGGGCAAATCACTCGTCATCGTCGAATCGCCGGCCAAGGCCAAGACCATCAACAAATACCTCGGCCCGGATTTCATCGTCAAATCCAGTGTCGGTCACATCCGTGACCTGCCTACAGCGGGCAGTGGCGGGGCGACCGTCGACCCGAAGGAGCGCGCCGCACAGGCCGCGCTGACCCGTAAAATGGGTCCCGAGGAAAAAGAGGCGCATAAAAAGAAGAAGGCGCGTGAGCAACTGATACGCCGCATGGGTATCGACCCCGAGGGCGGCTGGAAAGCCGACTACCAGATCCTGCCCGGCAAGGAGAAGGTGGTCGAGGAACTGCGCAAACTGGCGGCCAAGGCCGATTCGGTCTATCTCGCCACCGACCTTGACCGCGAGGGGGAGGCCATCGCCTGGCACCTCAAGGAGGCTATCGGCGGTGCCGAGGAGCGTTTCCAGCGGGTGGTGTTCAACGAAATCACCAAGAAGGCAATCACCGAGGCCTTCAAGGAGCCCTCACAACTGGACCAGGCGAGGGTCAACGCGCAGCAGGCTCGGCGGTTCCTCGACCGCGTGGTCGGCTACATGGTGTCCCCGCTGCTCTGGTCGAAAATCGCCCGCGGTCTTTCCGCCGGCCGCGTGCAATCCGTTGCCGTGCGTCTGATTGTCGAGCGTGAGCGGGAAATTCACGCCTTCATCCCCGAGGAGTTCTGGGAGATTCACGCCGACCTGGTCACCGGCGGCCAGGAGACGGTGCGCTTCCAGGTGCGCAGGCACAAGGGCGAGAATTTCCGCCCGGGCAACGAGGCCGATGCCAGCGCCGCCACCGCCGCCCTGGGTGAACTGCCCTACACGGTTGCGGGGCGAGAGGACAAACCGACTCGCTCCAAGCCCCCGGCACCCTTCATTACCTCGACCCTGCAGCAGGCCGCCAGCACCCGGCTCGGTTTCTCGGTCAAGAAGACCATGATGATGGCCCAGCGCCTCTACGAGGCCGGCTACATCACCTACATGCGGACCGACTCGACCAACCTCTCCGACGAAGCGGTTACCGCCTGCCGCGACTACATCAGCGCCAACTTCCCGCCGGCCTACCTGCCGGAGGCGCCCAATCGCTACAGTGCGAAGGAGGGCGCCCAGGAGGCCCACGAGGCGATCCGCCCCTCCAATGTCAATGTCCCCCAGACCGCACTTGCCGGCATGGAGCGCGACGCGGAACGGCTCTACGAGTTGATCTGGCGCCAGTTCGTGGCCTGCCAGATGCCGCCGGCGGAATATACCGCGACCACGGTCAGCGTGGGCGCCGGCGACTACGAACTGCAGGCGAAGGGCCGCATCGTGCGCTTCGACGGTTACACCCGGGTGCAGGCGCCGGCCGGCCGCAGCAAGGCCGAGGACACCGTGTTGCCGGACATGAAGCAGGGCGACTCGCTGACACTGCAACAACTCGACCCGGCCCAGCACTTCACCAAGCCAACCCCGCGCTATGGCGAGGCCAGCCTGGTGCGCGAGCTGGAGAAGCGCGGCATCGGCCGCCCCTCGACCTATGCCTCGATCATCTCGACCATCCAGGACCGCGGCTACGTGCGGCTGGAGAACAAGCGCTTCTACGCCGAGAAGATGGGCGAGATCGTCACCGACCGCCTGCAGAAGAGTTTTACCGACCTGCTGGATTACGGTTTTACCGCCTCGATGGAGGAGCGCCTCGACCAGGTCGCCGAGGGCGAGCGCGACTGGCGCGACCTGCTCGACAGCTTCTACGCCGAGTTCAGCGGATTGCTGGAAAAAGCCGGAGAGCCCTTCCCGGCGGGAATGCAGTCCAACGAACCCACGATGACCGATATCCCCTGCACCCAGTGCGGTCGGCCGATGCAGATCCGCACCGCGAGCACCGGTGTTTTCCTCGGCTGTTCCGGCTACGCCCTGCCGCCGAAGGAGCGCTGCAAGCAGACCATCAACCTGGTTTCCGGGGACGAGGCCATCCGCGAGGATGCCGACGACGAGGCGGAGTCCCGCCAGTTGCTGGAGCGCCATCGCTGCCACAAGTGCAACGCGGCGATGGACAGCTACCTGATCGACGAGACCCGCAAGCTGCATGTCTGCGGCAACAACCCGGATTGCGATGGCTTCGAGATCGAGAGCGGCAAATTCAAGATCAAGGGTTACGAGGGGCCGGTGCTCGAGTGCGACAAGTGCGGCGCCGAGATGCAACTCAAGACAGGACGCTTCGGCAAGTACTTCGGCTGTACTGCGGAGGCCTGCAAAAATACCCGCAAACTCCTGCGCAACGGCGAGGCGGCACCGCCGAAGATGGACCCGGTACCGATGCCTGAGCTGGCCTGTGAGAAAGTCGAGGACCACTACGTGCTGCGCGATGGCGCCGCGGGCCTGTTCCTCGCCGCCAGCCAGTTCCCGCGCAACCGGGAAACCCGGGCGCCATTCATCGACGAACTCCTGCCGCACAAGGCGGAGATCGATCCCAAGTACAGCTTCCTGTTCTCCGCTCCCGCCGAGGATGACGATGGCAACCGCGTTCAGGTGCGCTACAGCCGCAAGACCAAGGAGCAGTACCTGATGACGGAGATCGAGGGCAAGGCCACCGGCTGGAAGGCGTTCTACCGCAAGGGGCGCTGGGAAGCCGATTCGGGCCGCAGCGGCAAGGCCAGGTAAGATGGCGGTTTCTGCCCGCGGTTTCGCCAACCAGAGCCTGTACCTGGCGCGGATTCTGTCCGCCGCCTGGCAGCGCGACCTGGACGCCGAACTGGTACCCGCCAGCACCCTGGAACAGGCCTATTTTCCCGCTGTGCTGGCCCACCTGCGCTCCGCCTACGGCTGGTTCCTGCTCGATATCGTGCGCCAGGAGCCACTTCCCGCTGAGCCCCCACACTCGGTTGCAACACTTCCGCCCCGTCCGCCGGGCAAGGTCCTGCCCGGGGAGATACGCGAGTTCGAGCGCCTGGAGAATGAGGGCTGGCTGGGTGACATGCTGGCACCGCCCCGGTCCGCTTCGCCGCAGGCCCAGCGCGACAGCGACAACCTGGCCATGCCGCTCAGTACCGCCACAGGTCTCGAGCAGGCAGCGACCTGGGCCCGCGCCCTGCAAGGCCTGTTCGACCGTATGGGCGACTCCCTCGACGAATATTAGCGACTTCGGCCGATTCCCGGCTTTCCCTATCTAGGCCGCCCGGGTGCTGTTAGAATGAAATTGCAGTCACAGCATCCGAGGTTGAATGAGTGTCCGCATCTTTACTGGAAATCGTGGATCTGGGGAATGGTGAGATCGTGCTGCAGCCCGCAGACGAAGGATCCGAGCCCCTGCTGACCATACGTTTTTCCGAGGCGTCGCAACGCCACATGATGGATCAGTACCTGGAGGTCGCGAAAGTGATGATCCAGGCGGGGATAGAAGCGGTAGCGCTGCTCGCAGACGAGGAAGAGGAGGACGTCCTGGAGGCGGAGACCTATTCCGAGGCGCCAAGAACCCTGCACTGATTTATGACAGGCACCGCGATCGCGGTGCAATGGTTCAGGCATACAGTGGCAACCTGCGAGGGGATGCCACAGAGATTCTCGGCGGCGGATTTTACACGCCGCGTCGCAATACCCCGACGCTCAGGCCTTCAATGGCGAACTCCTGTTCGCGCAGATCCACCCGTATCGGCTCGTAATCACGGTTCTCCGGCAGCAGTTCCACGATGTGCTTCCGCCCGCCCCGGTGTAGCCGCTTCACCGTCACTTCATCCTCGATTCGCGCCACGATGACATCGCCGTCCTGCGCCACGGGCGTGCTGTGCACGGCGAGCAAATCCCCGTCGAAAATGCCGATGTCGATCATGCTGTCGCCGGTTACGCGCAGCAGGTAGTCGGCGCGCGGGCGGAAAAACTCCGGCGGCAGGTCGCAGTAGTCCTCGATGTGCTCCTCGGCCAGTACCGGGTTGCCGGCAGCCACCCGGCCGACGATGGGCAGCCCCTGGCTTTCCGGCAGGCGGATGCCGCGCGAGGCCCCGGGTATCATCTCGATCGCGCCCTTGCGGGCGAGGGCTTTCAGGTGTTCCTCGGCGGCATTGGCGGACTTGAAGCCGAGTTGCTGGGCGATGTCAGCCCGCGTCGGCGGAAAGCCGGTCTGGTCGATGTGTTGCCGGATGATGTCCAGCACCTGTTGTTGCCGCGCAGTCAGCTTTTCCATGCACCCTCCGCTGGATAAATATACAGATGCTGTGATTATATACAGGAGGGCGAGAAATACAACGCCCCGGTGCATGACCGGGGAAAGTGGCTGGCGAGCGAGACCCGGCGGTCGGGCCGGTAGAGCGAGGGGTGTGCCTAGAGGTCTTCTACACCGTACATTGCATCGGGTTCGATGTAGCTCAGCGGGTTGGACCAGTCCTCCGGGTGCCGGGGGAGATCCGGGTCCAGCATGTCCTCATCGTCGAGTTCGAAGGGGGAGCGCCAGTCTTCCGGCGCCGCGGCACGTTCCGGCATCAGTTCCCGCCAGGCGTCGAGATCGAATTCCGAAACTTCGCCATCGAGATACTGAATCTCGATCAGCAGGGCCGTGGGGTCCCAGTCGATCACCTCGAACAGGTTGCCGGTCTGCCGATCCGTATACCATGCGCCGATAACAGGGCTCTGCATCTTCATCAGGTTGTCCTCGGTTTGTTATTGCGATTGCGTGTGCGCAGGCCCAACATATCACGCTGCGATGGGGTGTCCATTATGTACAAACGTTCTAAAATTGGCGGCCTAAATTACCGCACGTAATGGGCTGTAGCTTTCCAAACCAGATCAGCAAGTTGCGCCTGAAATGCAATCCCGGGCTGAAGTGCCATGCGGGCGGTTATACATTTTCACTGCTAAGCAAATTGCTGCAGATGAAAAAATTATCTAAAAAGGCCGCGGTCAACGGGGAATCGGCGACTGTGCGGCGGCCTGCGCCAGGAGAGGAAAAATGACTGTATTGGGTGTGATCGGCGGTACCGGGATCGATCAGTTCGAGGGCCTCGCAATCCGCGATCGGCATCCGCTGGAAACGCCCTACGGCGCACCTTCGCGCCCGGTGGATGAGGGCAGCTTCGCCGGCCGCACGCTCTACTTTCTACAGCGCCACGGCGCACCGGCGGCCATTCCCCCGCACCGGGTGAACTATCGCGCCAACCTGTGGGCGCTGCACAGCCTCGGTGTGCGCAGCATTGTCGCCGTCAACGCCGTGGGCGGTATCGCCCGGCACATGGGAACCGGCGCACTGGTACTGCCCGATCAACTGGTGGATTACACCTGGGGGCGGGAGCACACCTTCGACGAGGGCCAGGACGGCCACCTGCAGCACATCGACTTCACCCATCCCTACGATGCCGGTTTGCGCCGGCAGTTGCTGGACGCGGCGCACAACGCCGGTGTCGGGCTGATCGAAGGCGGCGTGCATGCCGTGGCGCAGGGGCCGCGACTGGAGACGGCGGCGGAAATTCGCCGCCTGGCGAATGACGGCTGCGATCTGGTGGGGATGACGGGGATGCCCGAGGCCGCGCTGGCGCGGGAACTGGGCATTGCCTACGCCAGTATCTGCATGGTGGTGAACCCGGCGGCAGGGCTGTCCGATGAGCCGATCACCCTGGAGTCGATGCAATACGCCCTGGCCAGCGGCACCAGGGCTATTGGCGAGATCCTACGGGCTCTGCTTGGCGCCGGATAACGCCGGCGCCGCAATCCCGGGCAGGATCGGCGTCTCCGCCCGGGCCATGGCCTCCAGTTGTTCCTCGTCGAGGGGCTCGACCTTGATCACCACGCTGAGTAGCGGGTGATCGATGTAGTGGACTTCCAGGCTGCGCATCCGCCTGCGCTGCTCCAGCAGGACTGCGTGGCGCCAGGGTGACACCGGCCCGAGGTCCTCTTCAGCCAGCGGCGCTGCTTGCTCGGCTTCCGCTTCGAGCAGGCTGCCGGCCTCGTAGACCTCGACAGCGGGTTCGGCCAGTGGCGTATCCTCTGCCACGGGCGGCGGTTCGATCACCACAACTGAAGGTGGCCCGAGCGGCGCGTCGGGCATGCGCCAGTTGCCTGGCAGGTACTCACCGCTGGTATTCAGCCACAGCCGGGTCTCCAGGTGGAGGTAGCGGGATACGTGCAGCTTGATGGTGCCCTGTAATTCCGGCCAGCTCTGGCTGTCGCCGGAACGGTCGAGCACCAGGGGCAGCGCCTGCGCTTCACCGGGCACCGGCTGCGCCCAGGCCTCGTGGAAGAGAATGCGGTATTCCCCGGTTCTTTCCATGTAGGCCGCCTTGCCGCGAAACTCACGCTGCGCGGCGGGCAGGGCGATAAACGGTGTCGGCAGCAGCGGCTCGTCGACCGTCTCCTCCCCGCTCTCCGGCTCAACGACCGCGGGGCTTGCAGGCTTGGTTTCCAGCGTGCTCGCAGCGCTCTGCTGCGGGATATCCGGAGTGTCCGGCTCCACCCGGGGCGGCAGCAGGTTGAGGCGGCCAATGTCGTCGATCCAGGCCTCGCCATCGTGCCCGGCGGCAATGCTGCGCAGACTGTCCGGGTACAGGAGGAAACGGTAATCCTCCGGATAGCCCAGTGCCGGTGTCGGTTCGAACTGCTCGTTGCCGGCCGCGCCCTGGTGGACCAGGACCATCAGCTCCACCTTGAACCAGCGATTCTCGTGCTGGCCGAACGCTGTGCTGCAGAGCAGGGTGAAAGCGAGCGCGGTACAGCGCGCAAGGGAGTGGGGGCTTGGCATCAGGCGGCGGCTTCCGTGGCTTCGGCGGCGAAGGTCTTGAGCAGATCCTCGATGAATTGTTGGCGCTCCTGTTTGGCCGGCATTGCCTGCGTGAATCGCAGCCGGGTAGCTCCCGCCAGCTTGTACACCAGCGGCTCTCCCTGCACCAGTCGCACCAGTGACATCGGGTTGACCCGGGTGGTTTCCTTGAAGTCGATATTACCACCCTCCGGACCGGCATCAATGGCGCGGATGCCAAGCGCCTCGGCCTGTTGCCGCAGCCGAGCCAGGGCAAACAGGTTGCCCACCGGTTCCGGCAGCAGGCCGAAGCGGTCGATCATCTCCACCTGCAGGTCCCTCAGCGCATCCTCGTCCGCCGCTGCGGCGATGCGCTTGTAGAGCACGAGACGGGTGTTGATATCCGGCAGGTAACTCTCGGGAATCAGCGCCGGCAGGTGCAAATTCACCTCGGTGCCGGCATCCAGCGGGGCGTCGACGTCGGGCACTTCGCCGCGGCGGATGGCCGCCACCGCGCGCTCCAGCATGTCCATGTAGAGGTTGAAGCCGATGGAGTGGATCTGCCCGCTCTGTTCCTCGCCGAGCAGCTCGCCAGCGCCGCGGATCTCGAGGTCGTGGGTCGCCAGCATGTAGCCCGCACCGAGATCACCGGCGGCCTCGATGGCCTCCAGGCGCTTGCCGGCATCGGCGGTGATGGCGGAGCGCGGCGGCGTCAGCAGGTAGGCGTAGGCCTGGTGGTGGGAGCGACCGACGCGCCCGCGCAGCTGGTGCAGCTGGGCCAGGCCGAATTTGTCGGCCCGCTCGATGATGATGGTGTTGGCGTTGGGAATGTCGATGCCGGTCTCGATGATGGTACTGCAGACCAGCACGTGGTGGCGCTGGTGGTAGAAGTCGGACATGACCCGTTCCAGCTCGGTCTCGCGCATCTGCCCGTGGGCCACCGCCACACTCAGCTCGGGCAGCAGCTCGCGCAGCTTGCGCGCGGATTCCTCAATGGATTTCACCTCGTTGTGCAGGTAGTAGACCTGGCCGCCGCGCAGGGTCTCCCGCAGCACGGCCTCCTTCACCAGCGCCACGTTGTGCTCGCGGACGAAGGTCTTGATCGACAGCCGCCGGGCCGGCGGGGTGGCGATGATGGAGAGGTCGCGCATGCCACCCAGGGCCATGTGCAGGGTGCGCGGGATCGGGGTGGCGGTGAGGGTGAGGATGTCGACCTCCGAGCGCAGGGCCTTGATGGCCTCCTTCTGCTTGACGCCGAAGCGGTGTTCCTCGTCGATGATCAGCAGGCCGAGGTCGTGAAAGGCGAAATCGGTCTGCAGCAGCTTGTGGGTGCCGACGAGAATATCGACCTTGCCGGCGGCGACCCGCTCGCTGAGCTTCTTCACGTCGCTGGCGGACCTGAAGCGCGAGATGACTTCGACATTGACCGGCCAGTCGGCGAAGCGGTCGGCAAACGAGTTGTAGTGCTGCTGGGCGAGGAGGGTGGTCGGCACCAGTACCGCAACCTGCTTGCGGTTGAGGGTGGCGACGAAGGCCGCACGCATGGCCACCTCGGTCTTGCCGAAGCCGACATCGCCGCACACCAGCCGGTCCATCACCCCGGGGTTGTGCATGTCCGAGAGCACCGCCTCGATGGCCGCCTCCTGGTCCGGGGTCTCCTCGAAGGGGAAGGCCGCCGCAAAGCTTGCATAGGCCGATTCATCACTGCTGAAGGCAAAACCCTGGCGCGCCTCGCGGCGTGCATAGACTTCCAGCAACTGGGCCGCCACATCGCTGGCCTTCTCGCTGGCCTTGCGCCGGGCCTTTTCCCACTGGTCCGAGCCCAGGCTGTGCAGGGGGGCGAGGTCCGGGTCCGCGCCGGAATAGCGGCTGATCAGGTGCAGCGAGGCCACCGGCACATAGAGTTTCGAGCCCTTGGCATATTCCAGGGTGAGGAATTCCGCCTGCTGCTGGTCCACCTCGAGGGTCTGCAGGCCGATGTAGCGGCCGACACCGTGCTCGAGGTGCACCACGGGTACACCTTCGCGCAGCTCATTGAGGTCGCGGTAGGCGGTCGCCTCGGCGGCGCCCTGGGCTGTCGTCCTGCGCCGCCGCCGCTGCGCCACCCGCTCGCCGAAGAGCTGGCCCTCGCAAATCATGGCCGGCTGGCCGGCGCCAAAATACAGGCCGCGGTCGATCGGCGCGGTGGCAATGGCGAAGGGGCTCTTCGCGGCGAGGAAACTGTGCCAGCCGCTGGTGAGTTCCGGCGCCAGCCCGAGCTCTTTCAGCGACTCGAGCAGGACTTCCCGGCGACCGGCAGTCTCGGCGCACAGCAGCACCTGGCCGCCGTGCTGATCGAGAAAGCCCTTGAGCCCCTTGGTCCCGGCAAGTTGCGGCGGCGCTTCGGCCATTGTCTTCTGGTGGACCGGCGCGTCGGGCTTGTGCCGCAGTTCCAGCACGGCAAACTGCTTGAACTGCTGGTAGAGCTCCTCCACCGGGGTGAAGCAGCGCTGGGGCGGCAGCAGGGGGCGGCGCGGGTCGATGCCGTACTCCTCGTGGCGCCTGCCCACCTCCTGCCAGAAATGCTCCGCCGCGCCGTGGTGATCGCCGGTGGTCACCAGGGCGACGTTTTCCGGCAGATAGTCGAGCAGCGAGGCGCACTCCTCGAAAAACAGTGGCAGGTAGTACTCGCAGCCGCCGGGGCTGCGCCCCGCGCTGACTTCGGTAAAGGTCGGGCACTGGTCCGGGTCGCCCTCGAAACTGTCGTACCAGTTCATCTGGAAGCGGGTGATCGCCCGGGAATCGAGGGGATACTCCCGTGCCGGGAGCATATTGATGCGCTCCACCTTCTCGACCGTGCGCTGGGTCTCCGGGTCGAAGGTACGCAGGGTATCCACCTCGTCGTCGAGCAGGTCGATGCGGTAGGGCAGGGATGAGCCCATCGGGAAGATATCGAAGAGCGCGCCGCGCAGGGCGAACTCACCGTGCTCGTAGACCGTCTCCACATTGCGGTAGCCGTTGCGCTCCAGGTCGCGGCGAAAAGCGCTGATATCCAGCTGCTGTCCCGCCTCCAGCACCAGGCTGGAGCCGGCTACAAAGTGGGTCGGCGGCAGCCGGTGCATCAGGGTCGGCACCGGAACGATCAGGATGCCGCCCTGAGTCCGCGGCAGCTGGTGCAAGGTGGCCAGCCGTTCCGAGATGATGTCCTGGTGCGGCGAGAAATTGTCGTAGGGCAGGGTTTCCCAGTCCGGGAAGCTGAGAATCTCCACCGGTTCCGGGAGAAAAAAGGGCAGCTCCCGCTCCAGGGTCTGGGCCGAATGGGTGTCCGCGGTAATCACCAGCAGCAGTTGCTCCGAACTGGCCAGCTCGGCGATACACAGGGCGTCGCTGGCCCCGGTGAACGGCCCCACCGCACTGCGGCTCCCTTTCCTGTCGGGCCACTCGGTCGCTGCTACCAGGGATTTGAACATCGGCGGGAGGTTACCTGCATATAAATAGGGCGCGCATTGTAGCGCGAGCCAAGTGGAGGCTCTACCGCCGGCGCTCTGGACGTGCGGCATTCGACTCTGTGGCAGCGAGAGGCGAGGCGCCGGGGCACATCCCGGTGATATCCCACAATATCACCGCCCCTCACCATCTTGCGCCCCCGAAAGCCAGCGTTGATAATACGCGCCCCCAAAATCGCCCATATAAAGGACCCGGACAAATGGCCAACGACCGCAAGCGTAACCGACCGGACGACTACTTCAAGGACTGGAAGCAACGGGAAGCACTCGCCGAAGGCATGATTCCCCTCGTCGGCGCCCTGGCGCGCGAGAAGAACGTCAAGTGCTACATCTATGGCAAGTCACTGGTGAACCGCTCCGTCCTGGAGTTGATGAAGATTCACCGCTACGTGCGCCAGGTCGAAGGTAACGAACTCTCCGAGAAAGAGACCTTCCCCGTACTGACCGAACTGACCAAGCTGGACCTGGGTCCCGCCCACATCGACATCGGCCGCATCACGGTCAACTACTACGACAAGGGCAAGGGTGAAGGCCTCTCCATCGAAGAGTACGTGCGCCAGGAAGTGGCCGCGGACATCGGCTCTACCGTGCAGCCCCTGGACAAGCCCCAGGACGTCGTGCTCTACGGTTTCGGCCGCATCGGCCGGCTGATGGCCCGCATCCTGATCGAGAAGACCGACGGCGGTGACTGCCTGCGCCTGCGGGCCATCGTGGTGCGCAAGGGCAAGGCCCCCAACGACCTGGTCAAGCGCGCCAGCCTGCTGCGTCGCGATTCCGTCCACGGCGCCTTCGACGGCACCATCCGGGTCGATGAGGAACGCCAGTCCTTCGTCGCCAACGGCAACGAGATCAAGGTGATCTACGCCGACTCCCCCGATGAAATCGACTACACCGCCTACGGCATCAATGACGCCATCGTGGTCGACAACACCGGCGTGTGGCGCGACGAGGCGGGCCTGTCCAGGCACCTCGAAAGCAAGGGCGTGAAAAAGGTCATCCTGACCGCACCGGGCAAGGGCGACCTGAAAAATGTCGTGCACGGCATCAACCACGACGTGATCACCGCGGACGACCAGATCATCTCCGCCGCGTCCTGCACCACCAACGCCATCGCGCCGCCGCTGAAGGCCATGTTCGACAAGTTTGGTATCAAGGCCGGCCACGTGGAAACCGTGCACGCCTTCACCAACGACCAGAACCTGATCGACAACTACCACAAGGCCTCGCGCCGCGGCCGCAGCGCACCGCTGAACATGGTACTGACCGAAACCGGCGCCGCCTCTGCCGTGGGCAAGGTGCTGCCGGTACTGCAGGGCAAGCTGACCGGCAACGCGATCCGCGTACCGACCCCGAACGTGTCCATGGCCATCCTCAACCTGACCCTGGACCGCGAGACTACTGTCGAGGAAGTCAACGAGTACATGCGCCACCAGGCGCTGCACTCCTCCCTGCGCAAGCAGATCGACTTCTCCAACTCGCCGGAAGTGGTATCGACCGACTTCGTCGGCTCCCGTCACGCCTGTATCTTCGACGCCCAGGCGACCATCGTGAACGGCAACCAGGCGGTCCTCTACCTCTGGTACGACAACGAGTTCGGCTACAGCTGCCAGGTGCACCGCATCCTCGAGCAGATGGCTGGCATCCACTACGCGGTCTATCCGCTGGAAGCCTGATCCCGATCACCGCGACCCGGGGCGCAGCCGGGTCGCGGCCCCGTAAAAACGCTGCAAAATCACGGTAATGCCCTGACGTTCTGTAGCGTTTTACAGGTGATTCCCCTATAATGCGCGCGTCTTGAAGTCCGGCACTGGCGCCAGCCTCCGGACCCCGGCAGACGCGGCTCCCACGAGTAGGTTGCAGGTTCCGGACAACTCTCCGGGCCTCCCTCTATATCAAGTCGTCTCCTGCCCACCCAAATTCTAGTTTCTGTAGGCAGATCGTATGATCAAGATCAAACGGGGTATGGATATTCCAATCCAGGGAGCTCCCCGGCAAGTTATTGATGAAGCACCGGCCGCGCGCGCAGTCGCACTGGTGGGCTTTGATTACGTCGGCATGAAGCCAACCATGGAAGTGAAGGAGGGCGATCGCGTCGCTCTCGGCCAGCTTCTGTTCACTGACAAGAAAACCGAAGGCGTGCGCTATACCGCGCCGGCCGCCGGTGTCGTATCCGCGATCAACCGCGGCGCGCGCCGGGTGCTGCAGTCGGTAGTGATCGATATCGAAGGCGACGACGCCATCGATTTCGGTGCCGCAGACGCCTCGCTGGACGCCGCTGCCATCCGCGAGAAACTGGTCCAGAGCGGCCAGTGGACCGCGCTGCGCACCCGGCCCTTCAGCAAGGTGCCGGCGCCGGACAGCGAAGCGTCCGCGATTTTCGTCACCGCGATCGACACCCATCCGCTTGCGGCCGACCCGGCAGTGGTCATCGCCGAGCAGCCGGAGGCATTCGCCCTGGGCCAGGATCTGCTCGCCAAGCTGACCGCTGGCAAGCTCTACGTCTGCCACGCCGCGGGCGTTGAACTGCCGCTGGGCAAGGCGGCCAATATCCAGGCCGCGGCGTTCAGCGGGCCGCACCCCGCGGGCCTGCCGGGCACCCACATCCACATGCTCGAAGGTGCCAGTGTCCAGAAAATCGTCTGGCAGATCGGCTACCAGGATGTCATCGCCATCGGCCGCCTGTTCCTCGATGGCCGCCTCTACACCGGTCGTGTGGTGGCGCTTGCCGGGCCGCAGGTGGAAGACCCGCGCCTGCTGCGCACCCGTCTCGGCGTCGACCTCAAGGCACTGTGCGCCGGCCAGCTGAAAGGCGGCGAGAACCGCATCGTTTCCGGCTCCGTCCTGGGCGGCCGCGGCACCGCCAGCGGCACCGCCTACCTCGGCCGCTATCACAACCAGGTCTCCGTGCTGCTGGAGGGCCGCCACCGCGAGTTCTTGGGCTGGCTGTCACCCGGTGTCAGCAAGCACTCCAGCCTCGGCATCTACCTGAGCAGCTTCTTCGGCAGCAAGCCGCTGGCCATGACCACCAACACCAACGGCTCCGAGCGGGCGATGGTGCCCACCGGCAACTTCGAGAAAGTCATGCCGCTGGACATCCTGCCCACCCAGTTGCTGCGCGCCCTGATCGTCGGCGACACGGAAACCGCCCAGCGACTCGGCTGCCTGGAACTCGAGGAAGAAGACCTCGCCCTGTGCACCTACGTCTGCTCGGGTAAATATGAATATGGTCCTATCCTGCGGGATAACCTGACGCGCATTGAGAAGGAGGGTTAAACCGTGGGATTGCGCAAACTGCTTGACAGCGTCGAGCACCACTTCCACGAGGGCGGCCGGTTCCAGAACTGGTACGCGCTGTACGAAGCGGTCGACACCATTTTCTACTCGCCGGGCTCGGTCACCAGGACCACCGCCCACGTGCGCGACGGGGTAGACCTCAAGCGCATCATGATCACCGTCTGGCTGGCCGCTTTCCCGGCCATGTTCTACGGCATGTGGAACCTCGGCTTCCAGGCCACCAGCGCCATGGACGCCGCCGCCAGTGTATCCGGCTGGCACGGCTGGCTGATCGAGCTGCTCGGCGGCTACGACGCCAGTAACCTGTGGCACTGCTTCTGGTACGGCGCGGTGTTCTTCATTCCCATTTACGCCGTGACCTTCATCGTCGGCGGCTTCTGGGAAGTGCTCTTCGCCATGAAACGCGGGCACGAAGTGAACGAGGGCTTCTTCGTCACCTCCATCCTGTTTGCCCTGACCTGCCCGCCGGACATCCCCCTGTGGCAGGTGGCCCTGGGCATCAGCTTCGGTGTGGTCATCGGCAAGGAAGTCTTCGGTGGTACCGGCAAGAACTTCCTCAACCCGGCCCTCACCGGTCGCGCCTTCCTCTACTTTGCCTACCCGGCCTCCATGTCCGGTGATGCGGTATGGGTAGCGGTCGACGGCTACACCGCGGCGACCCCGCTGTCGGTAGCCGCCTCCCAGGGCATGGCGGCGCTGGAGAGCCAGTGGACCTGGATGCAGGCCTTCCTCGGCGGTATTCCCGGTTCCATCGGCGAGACCTCGACCCTGGCCATCGCCATCGGCGGCGCGCTGCTGCTGGTCACCCGTATCGCCGCCTGGCGCATCGTCGCGGGCGTGATGATCGGCATGGTGGCCCTGTCCTCGCTGTTCAACTTCATCGGTTCCGACACCAACCCGGCCTTCGACATGCCCTGGTACTGGCACCTGGTGACCGGTGGCTTCGCCTTCGGCATGCTGTTCATGGCCACCGACCCGGTGTCCGCAGCCATGACCGATACCGGCAAATGGTTCTTCGGCATCCTGATCGGCGTGATGACCGTGCTGATCCGCGTGGTCAACCCGGCCTTCCCGGAGGGCATCATGCTGGCCATCCTGTTCGCCAACCTGTTTGCCCCGCTGATCGACCACTTTGTGGTTCAGGCGAACATCAAGAGGAGGCTCGCCCGTGTCTAATGACAGCACTAAAAAGACGCTCGTCGTCGCGCTGGCGCTGTGTATTGTCTGCTCGGTGATCGTTTCCACCGCGGCCGTGGTACTCAAGCCGGTCCAGGAAGAGAACAAGGCGCTCGATCGCAAGAAAAACATTCTCGCCGCGGCGGGCATGCTGGTCGAAGGCCAGAGCGTGGAAGAGCAGTTCTCCCACATCCAGGCGAAGGTCGTCGACCTGCGCACCGGCAAGTTCACCGACGAGGTGAACCCGGACACCTACAACCAGCTGAAGGCGGCCAAGGATCCCAAGCAATCCGAAAAACTGTCGCCCGAAGAGGACCCGGCGAAGATCTTCCGCCGCGAGGACTACTCGGTTATCTACCTGGCCCAGGGCAGCGACGGCAGCGTGGACAAGATCATCCTGCCGATCCGCGGCTACGGCCTGTGGGGCACGCTCTACGGCTTCATCGCCCTGGAGAGCGACGCCAGCACGGTTGCCGGTATCGGTTTCTACGAGCACAAGGAAACCCCCGGACTGGGTGGTGAAGTGGACAACCCGCGCTGGAAATCCCTCTGGCATGGCAAGGAAGTCTATGCCGATGGCGACGTGGCCATCCAGGTGATCAAGGGCTCCGTGGACCCGTCCTCGGCTGACGCGGAGCACCGCGTCGACGGCCTGGCGGGCGCCACCCTGACCACCCGCGGCGTGGACCAACTGGTACGTTTCTGGCTCGGCGAAAGCGGCTTCGAGCCTTTCCTCAACAACCTGAAATCCGGGGAGGCCTGATTGTGGAAACTGTCAAAGACACCCTGACAAGCCCCATCCTCAAGAACAACCCGATCGCGCTGCAGATCCTTGGTATCTGCTCCGCGCTGGCGGTAACCTCGTCGCTGCAGGTGACGCTGGTCATGTGTATCGCGCTGACCTCGGTGACCGCGTTTTCCAACCTCGGCGTATCGCTGATCCGCAAGCACATCCCCGGCAGCATCCGCATCATCGTGCAGATGATCATCATCGCCTCGCTGGTCATCGTGGTCGACCAGGTGCTGAAGGCCTACGCCTTTGCCATCAGCAAGCAGCTGTCGGTATTCGTCGGCCTGATCATCACCAACTGCATCGTGATGGGCCGCGCGGAGGCCTTCGCCATGAAGAACCCGCCGCTGCCGAGTTTCATCGACGGTATCGGCAACGGCCTCGGTTACTCGGTGGTGCTGATCGCGGTGGCGATCGTGCGCGAGCTGTTCGGCGCCGGCAAACTGTTCGGCTTCGAGATCTTCAAGCTGGCCACCGAGGGCGGCTGGTACGTGCCCAACGGCCTGCTGCTGCTCCCGCCCAGCGCCTTCTTCCTGATCGGCGGCTTCATCTGGGTATTGCGCACCTACAAGAAAGACCAGGTGGAGAAACCCGATTTCGTCATGGCCAAACACACTGTAGTAAAGGAGGGCGCGTAACATGGAAGCCTTGTTAAGCCTGTTTGTCCGCGCCATCTTCATCGAAAACATGGCGCTGGCCTTCTTCCTCGGCATGTGTACCTTCCTGGCCATTTCGAAGAAGATCGACGCGGCCCTCGGCCTGGGTATCGCCGTGGTTGTGGTACTCACAATCACCGTGCCGGTGAACAACCTGATCTACCACTACCTGCTGGCGGAAGGCGCGCTGGCCTGGGCCGGCCTGCCGGAACTGGACCTGTCCTTCCTCGGCCTGCTGTCCTACATCGGCGTGATCGCGGCGATCGTGCAGATCATGGAGATGTTCCTCGACAAGTTCGTGCCGGCGCTCTACAACGCGCTGGGCGTGTTCCTGCCGCTGATCACCGTGAACTGCGCCATCATGGGTGCCTCCCTGTTCATGGTTGAGCGCGAGTACGGCTTCGCCGAGAGCGTGGTCTTCGGCGCCGGCTCCGGTGTGGGCTGGGCGCTGGCCATCGTGGCCCTCGCCGGGATTCGCGAGAAACTCAAGTACTCCGACGTGCCCGACGGCCTGAAAGGCCTGGGTATTACATTCATCATCGCCGGACTGATGTCCCTGGGCTTCATGTCCTTCGGCGGCATCGACCTGTAAGCGGAAGCAGTTTCTATGGATTTAACGATTCTTTTCGGCGTTGGCATGTTCACTGCGATCGTGCTGGCACTGGTAATTATCATCCTCTTCGCGCGCGCCCGGCTGGTCAGCAGTGGCGACGTGCAGATCGAGATCAACGGTGAGAAAACCATCACCGTCCCCGCCGGCGGCAAGCTGCTGCAGACCCTGTCCGAGACGGGCCTGTTCCTGCCCTCGGCCTGCGGTGGCGGCGGCACCTGCGCCCAGTGCAAGTGCCAGGTCTTCGAGGGCGGCGGCTCCATGCTGCCCACCGAGGAGTCCCACTTCACCAAGCGCGACGCCGCCGAAGGCTGGCGCCTGTCCTGCCAGACCGCGGTCAAGCAGGACATGAAGATCGAGGTGCCCGAGGAGGTCTTCGGGGTCAAGCAGTGGGAGTGCACCGTCGAGTCCAACCCTAACGTTGCGACCTTCATCAAGGAGCTCACCCTGCGCCTGCCCGAGGGCGAGAATGTGGACTTCCGCGCCGGCGGCTACGTGCAGCTCGAGTGCCCGCCCCACGTGGTCAACTACGCCGACTTCGACATCGACCCGGAATACCGCGGCGACTGGGAGCGCTTCAAGTTCTTCGACCTCAAGTCCGAGGTGAAGGAAACCACCATCCGCGCCTACTCCATGGCCAACTACCCGGAAGAAAAGGGCGTGGTGAAGTTCAACATCCGTATCGCCACCCCGCCGCCCGGCAGCCAGGGCATTCCCCCGGGCAAGATGTCCTCCTGGGTCTTCAACCTGAAGCCGGGCGACAAGGTCACCGTATACGGTCCCTTCGGTGAGTTCTTCGCCAAGGACACCGACGCCGAGATGGTCTTCATCGGTGGTGGTGCCGGTATGGCGCCCATGCGTTCGCACATCTTCGACCAGCTCAAGCGTATCGGCAGCAAGCGCAAGATCTCCTTCTGGTACGGCGCTCGCTCCCTGCGCGAGATGTTCTACGACGACGAGTACGACCAGCTGGCGGCGGAGAACGACAACTTCCAGTGGCACGTGGCCCTGTCCGACCCGCAACCGGAAGACAACTGGAGCGGCATGACCGGCTTCATCCACAACGTCCTCTACCAGGAGTACCTGAAGGACCACCCGGCACCGGAGGACTGCGAGTTCTACATGTGTGGACCGCCGATGATGAACGCCGCGGTGATCCAGATGCTCACCGACCTCGGTGTTGAGCCGGAGAACATCCTCCTCGATGACTTCGGCGGCTGATCCCATGAGGGCGCAGAACCTTGCGCAGCCCCGCAAAAGCCACTCCCCGGAGTGGCTTTTTTGCCTGCGCGTCCTGGCACTGGCAACGCTCGGCCTGCTGCTCGTGGCCTGCGGCCGGCAGCCTGCGGCCTATCGGCTGGAAGGCGCGACCATGGGTACCACCTGGCACGCGACCCTGGTCAGCCCGGATGGCGCCGCGCTGGACCAGGTGCAACTGGGGGAGGGCATCGCCGGTGTGCTGCAGGCGGTGAACCAGAGCATGTCCACCTACCGGGACGATTCCACCATCAGCGCCTTCAACCAGTTGGCCCCGGGTGAATGGTTGCCCGTCGACAGCGATTTCCAGACCGTACTGGAAGCTGCCCTGCGGATCGGCGAGGCCAGTGACGGCGCCTACGACGTGACCGTCGGGCCGCTGGTCAATCTCTGGGGCTTCGGCCCACAGGGGCCCGCCGCCGGTGCCCCCGATCCGAACGCCATCACCCGGGCCCGGCAGAGGGTGGGGCAATCCTTCCTCGACTACGACCGGGTCGGCGCCCGCCTGCGCAAGCAGGCCGATGTCTACCTGGACTTTTCCTCCATCGCCAAGGGCTTCGCCGTCGACAAGGTCGCCGGCTGGCTGGAAACACAGGGCGTAAAGGACTACCTGGTGGAAGTCGGCGGTGAGCTGCGCGTCGCCGGGATGAGTCCGCGGGGTGACAACTGGCGCGTGGCCATCGAGCAACCGGACAGCGAACACTTCGATATTGCCGGCATGATCACCCCTGGCAGTGCCGGTGTTGCGACCTCCGGTGACTACCGCAACTTCTTCGAACTCGACGGGGTCCGCTACTCCCACAGCATTGATCCGCGCAACGGCTACCCGGTGGCCCATGAACTCGTTTCCGTCACCGTGGTCCACAGCAGTACAATGTACGCGGATGGCTGGGCAACGGCCCTGACGGTACTCGGCCCGGAGGCGGCCTGGAAGGTCGCCGAACAACAGGGGCTGGCGGTGTATTTCATCCAGCGCGACGGCGAGGGCTTCAGCAGCCGCCACAGCGCTGCGTTTACCAGCTACCTGGTACAGGAACAGGAGTAGGGGCTGTACCCTACAGTGAGGCAGACATGGCAATCTATTTCATCACGGCACTGGTCATTGGCGTTGTCATCGCGGCGATGGCCGTGGGCGTGATTTTCGGCCGCGCACCGATCAAGGGCTCCTGCGGCGGGCTCGGCGCGGTGGGCATCGACCAGAGCTGCGAAATTTGTGGCGGCAATCCCCAGCGCTGCGAAGAGGAGACCCGCCAGGGCAGTGCTGCGGGCAAGCAAGCGGACAGCGCGTCCTTCTATTCCGCTGACAAGCAAGCCTGATCGGGCGCCCTGCATTTGACGCCACCCAGCCCATCCTCCTGGAGCTACGCAAGGTTCATCGGGCTGCGCTACAGCTTCAGTCGCAAACGCAACCGCTTCACCTCCGTTATCGCCCTGGTTTCCATGCTCGGCATGGTCCTGGGCGTCGCCTCGCTCATCACCGTGCTCTCGGTGATGAACGGCTTCTCCGGCGAGCTGCGTCATCGGATTCTCTCCCTGGTGCCCCACGGCTTCATCGAAGCCGGGCCCGGGGGCATGCCCGACTGGCGGCAACAGGCCGCGGCGCTCAGCGCCCGGGAGGACGTCCTGGCAGCGGCGCCCTACATTACCGACAAAGTCATCTTCGCCCACGGCCGGGGCATGCGCGGCGGCGTCCTGACCGCCATCGACCCGAGCCTGGAAGCCGGTGTCTCGCGCATAGCAGACACCCTCGTCGATGGCAGTTTGTCCTCCCTCGAGGGTGAGGGCTTCCACGTAATCCTCGGTGCCTCGCTGGCGCGCATGCTCGGCGCTTCCCCGGGCGATTCGGTCGAGGTGACCGTGCCGCGCATTACCGCCACGCCGCTGGGGGTATTTCCGCGCAGCAAGCGCCTGCTGGTCACCGGTATATTCCAGGTCGGCGCGCAGCCCGACAGCTACCAGGCCTACATCGGCCTGCACAGCGGCCAGAAACTGCTCGGCCCGCGCAACGCCGTCCAGGGGCTGCAGCTGCAGACCAGCGATCTGTTCGCCGCCCCGGCAATTCTCCAGAAGCTGGCCGGCGAACTGCCGGACAGCTACAAGGTGCGCGACTGGAGCCAGACCCAGGGCTCGCTGTTCCAGGCGGTGAAAATGGAAAAGATCATGGTCAGCGTGCTGCTGCTGAGCGTGGTCGCCGTGGCCGCGTTCAACATTGTCTCGACGCTGGTGATGTCCGTCGCGGAAAAGCGCCGGGATATCGCCGTATTGCGCACCATGGGCGCCCGCGCCGGCGGTGTGATGGCTATTTTCGTCTTCCATGGCCTGGCGCTGGCCACCGTGGGTATCGCCAGTGGCGTGGGCCTCGGGGTACTGCTGGCGCTGAATATTTCCTCAATCACCCGTTTCGTGGAGGGCCTGTTGGGCATCAAGGTGTTCGATCCGAGTGTGTATTTCATCAGTGAACTGCCGTCGCAGCTGCAGTGGGGCGACGTCGCGGCGGTGACCCTGGCCGCACTGCTGCTCAGCTTTGTCGCCACCGTTTACCCGGCCTGGCGCGCATCCCGGGTCGCGCCGGCGGAGGTGCTGCGCTATGAGTGAGGCGGTACTGCGCTGCGAGGGCCTGACCCGCACCTACCAGGATGGCACCCGCGAAGTACGCGTGCTCGACGGGGTCGAACTGGAGTTGCGGCCCGGCGAGAAGATTGCCATCGTCGGCGCCTCGGGCTCCGGCAAGTCCACCTTGCTCAACCTGCTCGGCGGCCTCGACCGCCCCAGCGCCGGGCGTGTCGTGCTCTGCGGCGCGGACCTCGCCAGGCTCGCCGAAGCCGAACTGTGCACCCTGCGCAACCGGCAGCTGGGCTTCGTCTACCAGTTCCACCACCTGCTGCCGGAATTCGACGCCAGGGAAAATGTCGCCATGCCGCTGCTGATCGGCGGCCTGCGTCGCGCCGACGCCTTGCAGCGGGCCGGCGCAGTGCTGGCGCGGGTCGGGCTGGAACCGCGCCTGACCCACCGCCCGGCCCAGCTTTCCGGCGGCGAGCGCCAGCGGGTCGCCATTGCCCGGGCCCTGGTCACGGAACCGGCCTGCGTGCTGATGGACGAACCGACCGGCAACCTCGACCCGCACAGCGCCGAGCAGGTACTGGGGCTGATCGACGAACTCGGCGCCTCCAGTGCCGCCTTCATTGTGGTCACCCACGACCCGGACATCGCCGCCCACATGCACCGCACGCTGGAGCTGCGCGAGGGGCGCCTGGAGCCGCGCCAATGAACTGGGGCGAGCGGGGCCGGGTGGCGCTGCGCTACACCTTCGCCCACGGCCAGGGGCACCTGTCGACCTTCCTCTCCTCGCTGTCGATGCTCGGCCTGGTGCTGGCCATTGCCCTGCTGATCGTGGTGCTCTCGGTGATGAACGGTTTCGACCGGGAGATGCGCGAGCGCATCCTCGCACTGGTGCCGCACATCACCCTCTACAGTCACGCGCCGATGGCGGACTGGGAGCGCCTCGCAGCCATCGCCCTGGCCACGCCCGGGGTCGCCTCGGCCAGCCCCTTCACCGAGTTCGATGCGCTGTTCCTGCGCGGGCAGGATGTGGAAGCCGCCAAGGGTATCGGCATCGACGTCGCCGCGACGGAAAATTCCCCGCTGCTGGAGACCATCCCACCCGCACAGCGCGAGGCGTTCCGGCGGCGCGACGACAGCATCGTGCTCGGCGCAGGCATCGCCGGGCGGCTTGGCGTCGCGGCGGGTGACCAGATCACCCTGGTGGTACCGGGCGGCGGTCTTTCCGGGCTCGACGGGCCGACCCATTTCGAGGCGCTGCTGGTGGCCGGGCTGATCCGCTCCGGCACCGAACTCGACGAATCGGTAGCCCTGCTGCACCTCTCCCGGGCCTCGCAACTGGCCGGGCTGGGCGCGGCGGTAAGCGGCCTGCGCCTGGGTACCGACGACCTGTTTGCGGCCTCGCGGATTGCCTGGCAGCTGGTGCAGCACCTGCCGCCAGGCTATTTCAGCACCAACTGGATGATGACCCACGGCAACCTGTATTCGGCTATCCAGCTGTCGCGGGAACTGGTCAGCCTGCTGTTGTTCTCGATTATCGCCGTGGCTGCCTTCAACGTGGTCTCCTCGCTGGTGCTGGTGGTCTTCGACAAGCGCGGCGATATCGCCATCCTGCGCACCCTCGGCAGCTCCCGGGGCGATATCGCCTGGGTGTTCATGCTGCAGGGCGCGATGATCGGGCTGGTCGGGGTACTCGCGGGCTCCCTCTGCGGCGCCGTATTGAGCCAGCTGGTACCGCCGCTGGTCAGCCAGCTGGAACGGCTCACCGGTTTCCGCTTCCTCAATACGGATGTCTACCCGGTCTCCTTCCTGCCAGTGGACCTGCAACTGCGCGACCTGCTGGTCGTCGGCGGTGTGGCGCTGCTGATGTGCCTGCTCGCGGCGATTTACCCGGCGTTGCGGGCGTCCCGGCTGGCGCCGGCGGCCGTGCTCAGCGAGGACCGGGCCTAGGCCTGTTGCCCGCGCGCCGCACGCCGTCGCTTGCGCTGGCGCCAGCGCTGGTGGACCCGGATACGCCACAGCAGGTTGATGACGAAGTAGCCGAGCGAGCCGAAGAACAGGCCGAGCAGCAGGCAGCCGAGCATGAAGGGCTGCCATATCTCCCCGAGCTGGGTCGTCAGCCAGTGGATACTCATCTCGAAATTCACGAAGTGCACCGGGTGGCGCAGAATGGCCGCGCCCAGGCGATAGGCGAGGTAGTAGATCGCCGGCATGGTGATCGGGTTGGTGATCCACACCAGCCCGACTGACAGCGGCAGGTTGCAGCGCAGCAGTACCGCGAGCAGGGCCGCTACCACCATCTGCCCGGGAATCGGCATGAAGGCGATGAACAGGCCGACAAAGAATGCCATCGCCGCGGAATAGCGATTGATATGCCACAGGTTGTTGGCATAGATCCAGTCGCCGAGCACACCGAGGGACTTGATTTCCCGCAGGCGCTCGGGTTTGGGCATCAGCGATTTAAGAGTCTTTTTCGGCATTGACCAAATGGGCATATCTGACGTGGGAGCGATTGCCGGCCTGTGCTTAACTGGCCACGGGTGCCGCCGTGCAAACCGGGCAGGGCGGCGGGCAACCGGGGCGGTATTATGCCGTCAACCGTTCAGGTTCTCTACAGATGCGCGCAGGGATGACAGCGTGGTTGGCGGGATTGATGCTGGTCGCTGTCCTGCCGCGACTGCCAGCCCCTGCGACGCTCTGGGGCGCTGCGTTGACGGCGGCAATCCTCCTTTGCGGCAGTGCCCTGTGGCGGCTGCGCAGGCGCAGCGGCGGCGCGGCAGCACGCATCATCGCCGTGCTTGCGATATCCCTGTTTGCCCTGGCGTATAGCGGCCTGCGCGCCCACCGCCTGCTGGCGGGACAGCTGCCGCAAGCCTGCAACCGCGAAGCGCTCGAACTGGTGGGTGTGGTGACCTCGCTGCCGGCGCAGACCCTCATCGCCGCGGGCCTGCAGCGACAGCGCTTCGGCTTCCGGGTAGAGCGCCTGCTGCCCGCCCACTGTCGCGGCCCGCGGCACATCCTGCTCTCCTATTACGGCAAGGAGCGCATCCGCCCCGGCGAGCGCTGGCATTTCAGTGCCCGCCTGCAGCGCCCCTGGGGCCTGGCCAACCCCGGGTCCTATAACGTCCAGAGCTGGTATGCAGCGAGTGCGATACAGGCCACGGGCTCGGTGCACGGGGAGGGCGTGTTGCTCGGCACGCAGGGCGGGGCAATCGGCCGTCTGCGCCAGCGGCTGGCTGCGGGTATCGACGCCGGCGTACCCGGCCGCGCCGGCGCAGCGGTCGTACGCGCGGTCACGGTAGGCGACAAGAGCGCGATCGACCACCGGCTGTGGACGCTCTGCCAGCACCTCGGCATCAACCATCTGCTGGTAATTTCCGGCCTGCATGTCGCCATGGTGGGCGGCCTGTGCTGGCTGTTCGGGCGCTGTTGCGCCTTGCCGCTGCAACTCGCGGGCTGCCCGCGCACCGCGCGCTGGCTGCCGCCGCTGGGCGCTATTGCCGGTGCGCTCGCCTACAGTGCGCTCGCCGGTTTCGCACTGCCCTGTGTGCGGGCTCTGTGCATGCTCGCCGTCTTCCTCCTCGCGCGGCTCGCCTGGCTGCGCAGTTCCGCGCTGGACGGGCTGTTGCTGGCGGCCTGTGTGCTGCTTGTCCTCAACCCCTTTGCCGTGCTGGGCAGTGGTTTCTGGCTCTCCTTCGGCGCTGTCGCCGGCCTGTTCTGGCTGGACCAGTGGCGCCGCAGCGAGGCCCGCCTGCAGCGCAGCCTGCGGGCCCACAGCCTGATGGCGGGGCTGATGCTGCCCGCAGGTGCGCTCTGGTTCGGCGGTGCCAGCCTGCTCGCGGTCGCGGCCAACCTGCTGCTGGTGCCGCTGGTGGGACTGTTCGTCGTTCCCCTGTGCCTGGCCGGCGCACTGCTGTGGACAGGGGGACTGCCGCAGGCCGAGGGTCTCTGGCAGCTGGCGGCCTGGCCGCTGGAATGGGGCCTGGGAAAGACGCGGGACGCCCTGGCCACGGAGCGCCTCTACCTGTTCCTGCCCGGCGGGTCATGGGCAGCCCTGCTGGCGGTCCTTGCCGTTGCGCTGGCGACCGTACCCCTGCGCCCACGCTGGCGTTGCGCCACGCTTTTGCTGCTCCTGCCCCTGTGGCAGCCGGCGCGCACTTTACCGCCGGGTCCCAGCCTGCATGTACTCGACGTGGGGCAGGGCACGGCGGTGATCTACAGCGCCGGCGACCGGATCCTTCTCTACGACACCGGCGGCGGCAACCCCTCCGGCGCCAGCCTCGCCCGGAGCGTGATCCTGCCCTGGCTGCGTCTGCACGGGGTGAGCCGACTGGATGTGCTGGTCGTCAGCCACGGCGATTTCGACCACAGCGGCGGCGCTGAAGACCTGCTGCGGGCGCTGCCTGTCGGCAGGTTGTGGGCGGGCGCCGACGTGGCGACCGTACCCGCTGCGCGCCACTGTCTCGGCGGCCGCGAATGGCACTGGCCGGACGGCTCGCGTTTCCGTTTTCTCTCGCCGCTGGACTTCCCGCGCGCGGGCAACGATGGCTCCTGTGTGCTGCAGATCGAGGCACCCGGCATGCGCATCCTGCTGCCCGGCGATATTGGCCAGGAACAGGAGCGGGCCCTGGTCCGTCGCTGGGGTAGTGCACTGCGCAGTGATGTCCTGCTCGCCGGCCACCACGGCAGCAACACCTCCACCGCGCAGTCCTGGCTGAATCATGTGGACCCGGCCCTGGTCATCGTGGCCGCCGGTTACGCCAGCCGCTTCGGCCATCCCCATCCGGCGGTCATCCGGCGTCTCGATGCCAGCGGTATTGCCGTGCGCCAGACCGCCCTCGAGGGGACCCTGGTCGTCCGACCCAGCGCGGAGGGCGGCATGTCGGCGCAGGGCTGGCGGGAGCAGGGGAAAACATGGTGGAAATGACGTTTCCCGGTTCCTAGCCCTTGTGCGCTTTGCTTATAATTGCCCCACGTTAACAACAAGCGGTGTCCCTGTGCTCGAATTGCTGCTCGCTGGTGGCTGGCTGATGGTCTTGCTGGTACTTTGCTCCATCGTCGCCCTGGCCATCTGTATTGAACGCCTGTACATACTCAACCCGAAAAAGATCGCGCCGCCACACCTGCTTGCCACCGTGTGGAAGCAGCTCAAGGCCGGCGAGATGGACGCCAACCGCTTGAAGACCCTCAAGCAGTCCTCGCCGCTGGGACGCATTCTCGCCGCCGGCCTGGCCAATGCCTACCACGGCCGCGAGGTCATGAAGGAGAGTATCCAGGAAGCAGCCGAGCACGTGGTGCACGATCTCGAGCGCTACCTCAACACCCTCGGCACCATCGCCGCGGTGGCGCCGCTGATCGGCCTGCTCGGCACCGTGGTCGGCATGATCCACGTGTTCGCCGAGATCATGTCCCAGGGCACCGGCAACGCCAGCGTGCTCGCCGGGGGTATCTCCCAGGCCCTGATCACCACCGCCGCCGGGCTGACTGTGGCGATCCCGGCTCTGGCCATGCACCGCTATTTCACCGGCAAGATCGACGCCATCGTGGTAGAACTGGAACAGGAGACGATCAAGCTGGTGGACGCCCTGCACAGTGAAGAGCACACGGAAGGCAAAGCTTGAAATTCCGCCGCCAACGTCTCGCCGCGGTCGACATCAACCTGACACCGCTGATCGACGTCGTCTTCCTGCTGCTGATCTTCTTTATGGTCTCCACCACGTTCACCCGGGAGACCCAGCTCAGCGTCGACCTGCCCGAGGCCGAGGGCCAGGTGGCCGAGGCCAGCGACAATGAAATCGAGATCCTCATCGACGAGGGAGGGCGCTACCGGGTCAACGGCCAGGCGCTGGTCGACAGCCGCATGCGCACCCTGCAGGCCGCCATCTACAAAATCTCCGCCGGCGATACCACCATGCCGATGATCATTACCGCCGACGCGCAGGCCGCCCACGAAGACGTGGTGCGGGCCATGGACGCCGCGGGGCAGATGGGCTTCGTGCACCTCTCCATCACCACGCGCCAGCCCGCCGGCCAAGCCGATGGCTAAGGCCAAGCCCAACCCGGTCCAGCGCCTCGGCAGGATGAGCGACTGGCAGCTGTACTGCCGCCTGCTGGCCTACGTCGCGCCTTACTGGTGGATATTCGGGCTCAGCGTGCTGGGCTATATCGTCTACTCCATCGGCAACGTACTGCTGGCGGACATGATGCAGTTCCTGCTCGACGCCCTGGGCCAGTCCGACAACCCCGAGGCCGGCCTGGTGTCGAAAGTCGTCTACGACTGGTTCTACGAACCGGGCACCGACCGCCTGGAATTCACCCGCCTGGCCTTCCCCCTGTGCCTCGTCGCGCTGGCCTTCATGCGCGCGATGGGCTACTTCGTCGGCAGCTATTTCATGAGCCACGTGGCGCGCAACCTGATCCACGAACTGCGCTGCGAACTGTTCGACAAGCTGCTGTCGGCACCGAGCGCCTACTACGACCGGCACAGCCAGGGCGCGCTCATTTCCAAGATCACCTTCAACGTGGAGCAGGTCTCCGGGGCGGTGACCAAGTCACTGCGCACCCTGGTGCAGGAGGGCCTGACGGTCATCGGCCTGCTCGGCTACATGCTCTACCTGAACTGGCGCCTGTGCCTGGTGTTCCTCGCCGTCGCGCCCCTGCTGGGCCTGGTGGTCTCGGTGGTGGGCAAGCATTTTCGCCGCTACAGCCGCCGCATCCAGTCGTCGATGGGCGACGTCACCCAGGTCTCCAACGAGAGCATCGGCAACTACCGCGAGGTGCGCATCTACGGCGGCCAGCAACAGCAGCAGGGCAGTTTTCGCAAGGCCAGCGGCTACAACCGCACCCAGAGCCTGAAACTGGCCCTGCTCGACGGCCTGAGTACCCCGGTGGTGCAGACCCTGCTCGCGGTGTCCATGGCGATCCTGGTCTGGCTGGCGCTGAAGCCGAGCTGGATGGCCGGTTTCACCGCCGGTTCGCTGGTCGCCTTCCTCACCGCCGCAGCCCAGCTGAGCAAGCCGATCCGCTCGCTCACCGGCATCCAGAGCGAGATCCAGCGCGGCCTCGCCGCCGCCGAGGATATCTTCACCCAGCTCGACATGCCCTCCGAACCCGACGACGGCGACTACCGGGTTGCCAGGGCAGAGGGGCGGCTCAGCCTGCGCGATGTCAGCTTCGCCTACCCGGGCAGCGAATACGCCGTGCTGCAGCACATCAATCTCGATATCGCCCAGGGTGAAACCGTGGCCCTGGTCGGTCGCTCCGGCAGCGGCAAGAGCACCCTGGTGCAGTTACTGATGCGCTTCTACTCACCGAGCGAGGGCGCCATCCTGCTCGACGAGGTGCCCATCGAGGACTACCGCCTGGACAACCTGCGCGCGCAGATCGCCATGGTGTCCCAGCAGGTGACCCTGTTCCACGACAGCGTGTACAACAATATCGCCTACGGCAGCCTCGCCGACAGCGCACAGGACGCCGTCGACGAGGCCACCAGGGCCGCCTATGCAAATGAATTCATAGGGAGCATGCCGGAGGGCCTGCAGACCCGCCTCGGCGACGACGGCGGCGGTCTCTCCGGCGGCCAGCGCCAGCGCATCGCCATCGCCCGGGCGCTGCTCAAGGACGCCCCGGTGCTGATCTTCGACGAGGCTACCTCGGCCCTCGACAACGAGTCTGAGTTCCGCATCCAGCAGTCCCTGGAGACCATCTCCAGCGGCCGCACCACGATCATCATCGCCCACCGCCTGTCCACCGTAGAGCGCGCCGATCGCATCGTCGTCATGGATGCCGGGCGCATTGTCGAGACCGGCAATCACGGCGAACTGCTCGCCGCCGGTGGCCTCTACGCCCAGCTGTACCAGCAGGAATTCAGCGCCGCATGAGCGGCCAGGGGCTGGTCGCGGCCTGGTATCGCGGGGCCGGCTGGCTCTGGTTACTGCGCCCCCTTGAACTGCTGTTTCGCGCCGTCACCGGGCTGCGGCGCTGGCTGTATCGGCGGCAGCTGCTGTCCGCCTACCGCGCGCCGCTGCCCGTGGTGGTGGTCGGCAACATCACCGTCGGCGGCACCGGCAAGACGCCGGTGGTCATCGCCCTGGTCGAGGCGCTGCAGGCGAGGGGCCTGCGCCCCGGCGTGGTGAGTCGCGGCTACGGTGCGGCGGCCGGGGTCTTCCCGCGCCGGGTTCTGGCGGACAGCCGCCCGGCCGACAGCGGTGACGAACCCCTGCTGATCGCCCGCCGCACTGGCGCACCGGTGGTCATCGCCCCCGACCGGCCCGCCGCGGTGCGCGCGCTGGTCGAGGCGGGGGAGGTCGATATCCTCATCTGCGACGACGGCCTGCAGCACTACGCCCTGCAGCGGGACATGGAGATCGTGCTGGTAGATGCCGCGCGCGGCCTGGGCAACGGCTTCTGCCTGCCCGCCGGCCCCCTGCGCGAGCCGCCCTCACGCCTGCGTGAAGCCGACTTCGTCCTCTACCGGGGCGGCGATGGGGCGGACGACGCCATCCGCTACCAGGCGGCGCAGTGGGTAAAGCTCGACGGCACCCAGCGCCGTCCACTCGACTACTTTTCCGCTGGCGAGCAGTGTTACGCCATTGCCGGCATCGGCCAGCCGGAGCAGTTCTTCGCCACACTGGAAGGTCTCGGTATCGCGTTCGAGCCGCGGGCTTTTCCCGACCACCACAGCTACAGTGCTGCGGATTTCCAGGGCCTCGGCGGCAAAGCGATTCTCATGACGGAAAAAGACGCGGTAAAATGCGCCGGCCTCGCCGGCCAAGACGCCTGGTACCTGCGCATCGACGCGCTGTTGCCGGAGCGGGTGTCAGCAGCCGTCGCCGCACTGGCCAGCAAACCCACCTGAGCAGGAACCGCCCATGTCCTTCGCCGTTGTCATTCCCGCGCGCTACGCCTCCAGCCGGCTGCCCGGCAAACCGCTGCTGGAGATCGCCGGCAAGCCGATGGTGCAGCGGGTGTGGGAGAGGGCGATGCAGGCCGGCGCTGAGGAGGTGGTCATCGCCACCGATGACGCGCGCATCGAAAGCGCCGCCCGGGGTTTCGGTGCCGAGGTCGCGATGACCTCGGCCGACCACCCCTCGGGCACCGACCGCCTGCAGGAAGTGGCCGCCAGGCGCGGCTGGGACGCGGGGCGGATAGTGGTCAACGTGCAGGGCGACGAACCGCTGATCCCGCCGGCGCTGATCCGCCAGGTGGCGGACAATCTTGCGGCGCAGCAGGATGCGTCGATCGCCACGCTCTGCGTGGCCATCGACAGCCTGGAAGAACTCACCAATCCCAATTCGGTCAAGGTAGTCGCCGACGTCAATGGCCTGGCCCTGTATTTCAGCCGCGCCACTATTCCCTGGCCGCGGGACGCCTTTGCAAGTGATCGGGAGAGTATGCCCGGCGGGGCCTGGTTCCGGCACATCGGCATCTACGCCTATCGCGCGTCCTTCCTGCACCGCTATGTGCAGTGGTCACCGGCGCCGCTGGAACATTTGGAACAGCTGGAACAACTGCGGGCGCTTTACCACGGAGAGCGCATCCACGTGGCCGAGGCCTGCGAGGCCATCCCCCCCGGCGTCGATACCCCGGCGGACCTGGAAGCGCTCAGGGCATTGTTCGCAAGCAGCAGCTAGGGTTTTGCCGCTTCTTCCTGGGCTGCAAGGGCCCGGGTCCAGGCCCTGGCTTTCTCTTCCAGCCGGGCCAGCACTTCCGGCTCGCTCGTCGCAAGGTCGTTTGACTCCGCCGGGTCCGCCTCCAGGTCGTAGAGCTCGCTGCTTCGCCTGGAAGATTTACCCAGGTGCAGTTTCCATTTGCCGTCCCGCATGACGGCGGGCGTCCTGGCATTTCTTTTCCAGAACAGCGGGTTATTGCGCGGCCGTGACCCCGTCAGCCAGATATCGCTTATGTCCTCGCCGTCGAGGCCTGCGGCATTAACATCAATGCCGGTGATGCTGGCAATCGTGGGCAGCCAGTCGACAAAGGACGTCACACTGGCTGTATCGATACGGCCGGCTTCGATGTGCCCCGGCCAGCGCACTATCATCGGTACCTTGATGCCACCGTCATAGACCTCGTGCTTGTCGCCGCGCAGGTTGCCCGCGTAACCCATGGCGTTGTCATTGTAGCCGTCCTCGATTTTTCTCGAGACCAGCAGCGCCGGGCCGTTGTCACTGGAAAATACCACGAGGGTCCTGCCGCTGAGACCCGTTTCCTCGAGCGCGTCGAGCACCTCCTGCACGTGCCGGTCAATGCTCAGGACATCGGCGAGGTAGGCGCGCATGCTGCTGTCGAGGTCACACTCGGGAGACTCCTCGCACTGGTCGAATTTTTCCTGTATGCCCGCGGCAAACAGGCTGCGGTCGACCTTGAACGGTGGCATTTCCTCGATCAGCGACGGGGGCGGCTCGATAGGATTGTGGGTGCTGTGCAGCCACAGGTGCACGTAGAACGGCGAGTGGCGGTTCTCGCGGATGAAGTTGGCGGCTGCCGCAGTGATCTCCGCGTCCCGGTGGGCCGTCGTGGGGCGCTCCGGCTTTTCGTTGAAGTAGGCGTCGAGAGCGTAGTCGAGTATCTCCGGCTCGGGACCCGGGCCCAGGCTCCACTTGCCGAAATGCCCCGTCCGATAACCGGCGGCGTGCAACAGCTGCACCAGGGTCGGGGTGTCGCCCAGGCCCTGCTCGGGCACCGCCTGTTTGAAACGCACCGGGTAGAGCCCCGTCATGATCCCGGCGCGGCTGGGGACGCAGCTCGCGGCAGTTACGTAGTGCTGGGTGAAGCGCGCGCCTTCAGCGGCCATGCGGTCAAGCGTGGGGGTCTGCGCGTAGGGGTGTCCGTAACTGGCCAGGTCGCCGTAGCCGAGGTCATCCGCCAGAATGAGCACAACGTTGGGTCGCTCACTGGCAGCGTCGGAAGCAAGCAGGGACGTTGGAATGAAGAAGGCCAGGAGCAGTGAAAACAGGGCTTTGCAGGGGCCGGGCAAATGTCTGATGCGCAACTCGAATGTTCCAATAGGTGCTCGTAGGCCGCAAATGGTAACAGGCTCGCACGGATCCAGAAATCGCCGGTCACGGAAATTGCCCCTGCCTTGCCTTGCGGGCCCCGCAAGCGGAGAGGACCGGTGCAGATAATTGCCGTAAAATGCGGCGTTTCCGGTGGACTGCGAAACTGCGCAGCTAGTCTTTTCGCATTCGCCGAACGCCATCGTCACTGTGTCAGGTAAGCAATGAAGCAACCCGGGAAACAACACGTACTCTTTGTCTGCCTCGGCAATATCTGCCGATCGCCCACCGCCCATGGCGTGTTCGAGCAGATGGTCCAGCAGCGGGGGCTGGAGGAGCGCATCGTCATCGATTCCTGCGGCACCGGGGACTGGCACATCGGCAGGGCGCCGGACAGGCGGGCGAGCGCAGCGGCAAAAGCCCGCGGCTATGATCTCGAACACCTCCGGGCGCGGCAGGTGACGGCGCAGGATTTCCACAGTTTCGATTACATCCTGGCCATGGACAACAACAACCTCGCCGACCTGTGCGCACTGCAACCACAGGGCTTCACCGGCACACTGCGCCTGTTCCTCGACTATGCCCCGCAGTTCGGCGAGCGCGAAGTCCCGGACCCCTACTACGGTGGCGACGAGGGTTTCGATCACGTCCTGGACCTGGTCGAGGCCGCCAGTGAAGGCCTGCTGCGGGAGATTGCGGGTGCAGATCAGGCGCGCTGAAGCTCTCCAGTCACGCAATACCCTGGACATCCCGGCGAGCGCAGCGGCTTTCGTCGAGGTAGGACTCGCGCAGGAAATTAACGACGCCCTGCGCTGGGCCCGCGCCGAGGGGCTGGCCGCGCTGGCCCTCGGGGAGGGCAGCAACGTCGTCTTCTGCGGCGACGTCGAGGCTCTGTTCATCCAGCAGGTCTCTACAGGCTGGGAGAACCTGGGGCTGCGGGGCAGCGCTGTGGACCTGCGCGTTGCCGCGGCCACCAACTGGCATGCGCTGGTGGAAAGCACCCTCGCACAGGGTTGGTACGGGCTCGAGAACCTCGCCCTGATCCCGGGCCAGGTCGGTGCCGCCCCGGTCCAGAACATCGGCGCCTATGGCGTTGAACTGGCCCAGTTCATCCGCTGTGTTCACGCCGTCGATAGCCAGACCGGAGCAAGCCTGCAACTGTCTGCGCAGGAGTGCCAGTTCGGCTACCGGGACAGCGTGTTCAAGCGCGAGTTGCGCGACCGGGTGATCATTACCGCGGTGGATTTGCGCCTGTCGACCCGGCCCTGCGGCAACTACACCTATCCGGCGCTGGCAGCAGAACTCCAGCGGCGTGAGATAGCTGAGCCCGCTCCCCTGGACGTGTTCAACGCCGTCGTCGCCGTGCGCCGCAGCCGCCTGCCGGACCCCGCGCGGGAACCCAACGCCGGCAGTTTTTTCAAGAACCCGGTGATCGAGGCGAACCAGGCAGCCGCGCTCGCCGCGCAGCATCGGGACATGCCGCAGTACCCGCAGGACGACGGTCACAGGAAAATCCCCGCCGCCTGGCTGATCGAGCAGGCCGGCTGGAAGGGCCAGCGCGAGGGCGCCTTCGGCATTCACCCGCAGCACGCCCTGGTGATGGTCAACTATGCCGGCGGCAGCGGGGCGGCACTGTTGCAACTGGCGGCGAAGGTGGTGCAGTCTGTCGAGGAGCAATTCGGCATCACCCTGGAAATGGAACCCCGCGTCTACGGTCACCCGTGAATTCCTTCGACCACAAGGCCTACCTGAAAACCCTGACCACCCGCCCCGGCGTCTACCAGATGTACGACGAGGCGGGCAAGCTGCTCTACGTCGGCAAGGCGCGCAACCTGAAAAACCGGGTCGGCAGTTACTTCCGCGCCAGCGGGCTGAGCGAGAAGACCATGGCCCTGGTCGCGCGCATCGCCGAGATCCAGGTGACCGTGACCACCACCGAGGTGGACGCGCTGCTGCTCGAGCACAACCTGATCAAGAGCCACCGGCCGCCCTTCAACATCCTGCTCAAGGACGACAAGTCCTACCCCTATATCCACGTCTCCGCCGACAGATTTCCGCGGATTTCCCTGCACCGCGGCGCGCAGAAGGGCAAGGGGCGCTACTACGGCCCGTATCCCAGCGCCGCGGCGGTGCGCGACTCGCTGCACTTCCTGCAGAAGGTGTTCAAGGTGCGCCAGTGCGAGAACAGCTACTTCAGCAATCGCTCGCGGCCCTGCCTGCAGTACCAGATCGACCGCTGCACCGCCCCCTGTGTCGACAAGGTCTCCGCGGAGGACTACAGCGGCCAGGTGGAGGCGACGCGCATGTTCCTCGCCGGCAAGTCGCAGGAGCTGATGGTGCGGCTGGCGGACGACATGGAGCGGGCAGCGGCGGAGCTCGAGTATGAACGCGCCGCCCAGTACCGCGACCAGATCAGCCAGCTGCAACATGTGCAGGCGGTACAGGGGATCGAGGGCGTGCAGGGCGATCTCGACATTCTCGCCGCCGCGGTCGAAGCGGGCCGCGCCTGTGTGCAGGTGCTGTTCGTGCGCGCGGCGCGGGTGCTCGGCAGCAAGACCTACTACCCGCCACTGAAGCTGGAGGAGTCCGCCGCCGAGGTGCTCGCGGCCTTCATTCCCCAGTACTACCTCGGCGGTACCCGGCCGGTGCCCGGGGAAATCCTCGTCAACGAGGCGCCCGAGGATCATGCGACGCTGGCCGAGGCGCTCTCCGTGCAAGCGGGGCGCAAGGTACAGCTGCGCAGCCGGGTGCGCGACGCCAGGGCCCGCTGGCTGCGCCTGGCGCAGCAGACGGCGCAGACCAGTCTCACGGCACACCTCGCCGGCCGGGAGAGCGTGCAGGGCCGCCTGGTGGCACTGCAGGAGGCCCTCAGGCTGGAGGAGCCACCGGCGCGCATCGAGTGCTTCGACATCAGCCACAGCAGCGGCGAGGCCACCGTGGCATCCTGCGTGGTGTTTGACGAGAACGGCCCGCGCAAGGCCGATTACCGCAAGTTCAATATCGAGGGCATCACCGCCGGCGACGACTACGCTGCCATGCAGCAGGCCCTCAGCCGACGCTTCAAGCGCCTCAAGTCAGGGGAGGGCGAACAGCCCGATGTCCTCCTCATCGACGGCGGCAAGGGGCAGGTGGCCCAGGCGGTCGCCGTGCTGGAGGAACTGCAATTGCCGGACATCCTCGTTGTCGGCGTGGCCAAGGGCGCAACCCGCAAGGCCGGTTTCGAGACCCTGGTCGAGGGGGCCAGCGGTCGCGAGCGGCAACTGCCCGGTGACAGCCCGGCCCTGCACCTGATCCAGCAGGTGCGCGACGAGGCCCACCGCTTCGCCATCACCGGCCACCGGGCGCGCCGCGCCAAGGCCCGGCAGCGTTCGCTGCTCGAGGATATTCCCGGCGTAGGTGCCAGGCGCCGGCGCGAACTGCTGCGACATTTCGGCAGCGCCCAGGGCGTGGTCAACGCCAGCGTCGAAGAACTGCGAAAAATTAACGGCATCAGTGCGACAATGGCCTCACAGATATATGATTATCTGCATGCCACGGGGGAGAGCGGGGACATCAACAGGTGAGAATGAACATCCCGAACGCGCTGACCATGATGCGCATCTTTCTCATCCCTGTGCTGGTGCTGGTTTTCTACCTTCCCTTCAAGAGCCACCTGCTGGTCGCCGCGATCATTTTCGCCGTCGCCGCGGTCACCGACTGGCTCGACGGCTATCTCGCCCGCCGGCTGGGCCAGACCAGCGCCTTCGGCGCCTTCCTCGACCCGGTAGCGGACAAACTGATGGTCGCCGTCGCGCTGGTCCTGCTGGTGGAGCGGCACGACACCATCCTCTTCACCCTGGCGGCCTGCGTGATCATCGGCAGGGAGATCGTCATCTCCGCCCTGCGCGAGTGGATGGCGGAGCTGGGAGCGCGTACATCGGTGGCCGTGTCCTACATCGGCAAGGTCAAAACCGCCTTCCAGATGATCGCAATCACCGGCCTCCTGGCCATCGATCCGGGCATGGAAGGGCACTGGCTGGCAGCCCTGTTCTACGTGGTGCTCTACGTCGCCGCGACCCTCACCCTGTGGTCCATGTTCATCTACCTGAAAGCGGCGTGGGTAGTCATCCGGGAACAGGATAATGCGTTTTGATTCAGCCGCTTGGAGAATTTTTTTCCATACCTGTTGACACCGATCTTGGGATGCATACAATGGGCGCCTCTCGAGTGTGCAGCCGCGCATCGGGGAGTTAGAAAAGAGCAACTCTTCTCTAAAAAGCGGGAATAGCTCAGTTGGTAGAGCGCAACCTTGCCAAGGTTGAGGTCGCCGGTTCGAACCCGGTTTCCCGCTCCAACTTCCTCGACTGATATCCAGTCACATTGGCCCGGTAGCAGAGTGGTTATGCAGCGGACTGCAACTCCGTTTACGCCGGTTCGATTCCGACCCGGGCCTCCAATCAAATCAAGTAGTTACACCACGAAATCCTGATTTAGTCACGAGCTGCGTGCAGCTCGCGTGCACTGCGTTCTGAAATGCGCTTCCCAAGCGCGTTTCGAAATTGCTAAGTTGCACCTGAACGGCATGCGGAAATAGAACGGCCACAGCAGTGCGCGAACACTTGCTGCGGCCTGACCAGGACAGCACCTAATCAGGAGGTGTCATCATGGCTAAAGCCAATCCTACCATGGGCGACCATGCCCAGCGTCTGTATATCCTCGCCGAAGATATCGGTGATGGGGCCCGAGACCTTCAGGCAATCTTGAACGCGGCATACCTTGCCGACAATGACCAACAGCGGATGGAGCTCGTTTCCGCGGCTCAGAAGTTCGCCTCATTTTTCCTCAGCAATACGAGCGGCTCTGTTGTTGATGCCGCCAATTCAGTGGCACCAGAGATCGAAGGGGAGGGCTGATGGCGAGCATAACTAAAGACAAAAACCGGTGGCGGGCGATGGTCCGCCGCCAGGGACATAAGCCATTCAGCAAGAACTTCAAAACTCAGGCCGAGGCCAAACGCTGGGCCCGTGAGACTGAAGCAGCATTGGATAATGGGGACACCTTCAGCCTAACCAACAAGACGGTCACCGATCTGATCGAGCGATACGTCGAGGAGGCCGGGCCGATCAAGTACGAGCAGAATGTGCTCACCTGGTGGAAGGGGCAACTCGGTGGTATCAAGTTGCGGGACTTCAGGAAGGCGCACGTTGTCACCGCGCGTAAGGCACTGCAGGAGAAGAAATCCTCGAAGCGAGGCCCCAGCAAGGGGCATACCCTGGCGCCGGCCACAGTCAACCGCCAGGTGGCTCTCCTGAGCCGCGTGTGCACCCTGGCAGTGGAGGAGTGGGACTGGCTGAAATCTAACCCCTGCCACATTAAAAGCCTGACCGAGGACAACGAGCGCGATCGTCTACTCTCCGATGCAGAACGCATGCGACTACTGGAGGTCCTGCACGACCATGAGGAGCCTGCGCTGCTCGGCTTCGTTCTGGTAGCAGAGTCTACCGGCATGCGCGCGAGTGAGGTCCAGCGGCTGCGCTGGGAGGACGTCGAGCTATCCACCGGATGCCTGCAGATCAAGAAATCAAAGAACGGTGAAAAGCGCGCCGTATTCGTCGGCAAGGAAGCTCGGCGCTGGCTGAAGGCCTGGCGCAAAAAGTACCGCCTTAAGTTCAATGGTTTCGTATTTGGCAACTCCACCACTGGCGCGGCACCCTACAACTACGCTGTACACTGGGGCGAGGCGAAGAAAAGAGCCGGGATCGAGGATCTACGCTTCCATGATCTGCGCCACGGCTTCGTTACCGCGGCACTGAAGGCAGGACTCAACCCGGTGATGGTGCAGCTGGTGTCCGGCCACAAGTCGAGCGCCATGCTGAAGCGGTATGCGCACCTGGTGACCGATGTGGCCCAGCAGGTGGGGCAGGCGGTGGATCTGGCGCGGAGTGGTGTCAGTGACTCCTGAAGAGGTTCAGGAAGAGTTGGAGAGGCGCCTCCGTGAAGCGTTGCAGAAGCAAGATCTTTCCATTTACCTGAACACAATAAATTTGTGGGTAGACGGGGCGGAAAGCCGAAGCAACCCCATAGCAGCGCGTAATGCGCTTGTTCACTTTCATCGATGTATTCAGCTCAACAAACAGCCACCCATCAGGTTGCTGCAGTACCTCGCCAACGCAATTGCAGCGACTCTCAATGGAGAGCTATCTTTTGAGCAGGCATCAGGGCTGAAGGTGCAGCAAGGTAAGTCGAACAAGCGAGGCAGGGACTGGGGTTTATACAATGAGTACTGGTCACTTCGCCACAACGATAAGTCATACACCTACGATGCTGCCGTTCTTGAGCTCGCTCAGAAACACAACATCTCTATTGAAGCGGTGCGCAAGGCAATTGATCCCTTAATCCGATCGATTGACGGCCACAGGAGCCTGGTCGATCACGACGACCTACTAAGGTAAAAGACACCTTTTGTTTACCGTGGGTGTTTCTGTATATAGGTACTCGCCGCCAATAAAGTAAAGCCTGGTGTGATAACGCGAGGCTTTACCAATGACCCCACTTGCAGAGTACCTGCTGAAGCAGTACCCAATCCAGTTTGCCCTGGTCACTAAATTCTCCAGAGAAAATCCCGAGCTGGCGCCAGAGCGCCGCCTGCGTGGAATGATCGACACACTGGCTTCACAGCCGGAGCAAGTTAAGCGTTGCTTCAAGAAGCGGGGAGGGCGCTGGCACATCGATGTTGTTGCCTTCGCCGAGATGATGGCGGACGAACGTCCGATTCTGGAAGGCGCCGCATAAAAAAGGCCACCTGGAGCGATCCGCGGTGGCCGTACTGAGATTGTCTGCCAGGACCAAATCAGTATAGCAGCGCGATTGCTCCTCGCATTGAGGGCGATCATGTCTAAGCAGAAATGTAACCAGCCACCAACTGCCGAGTATCTGCACGAGGTGTTCCGTTACGACGAAAAGACCGGGCAACTTTTCTGGAAGCGCCGCCCGCGACACCACTACCGACAACCTACGGGCTGGGGCATCAATGCCAAGCTGGCCGGGACACGCGCTGGGAATGCGTTTCAGGGGAAGTATCGGCAGGTCTCTCTCAACGGAAAAGCATACTACGAGCACCGGATTATCTACGCGATGTGCACTGGTGTATGGCCTGCAATGGTAGACCACCTGGATGGCAACGGCCTGAACAATCGGTTTGAGAACCTTGTGCCTTCCAGCTATCCCGAGAACGGAAAAAACCTGCGGAGATACGCCAACAACAAACACGGTTACACCGGCATCAGGCCAGTAGGAGCGCGCTGGCATGCGCACATCACGGAGAATGGCAAGCAGGTACACCTGGGCTCATTTCCGGGCAAAGCCGCAGCTATCAGGGCCAGGCGGGCTGCAGAGCGCCGGCTGGGTTACTCGCCACTGCACGGCAGGCCGGCAGATTCCGCGCCATATCGCGAGGACAGCGCCGCATGAGTCGAGAGGCGACAGATTGGGCATGGCAACAAGCCATTGGGAAGGCCACAGCCAAGCTCACACTTCTTTGCCTCGCTGACTGCCACAACAGCGGCACCGGTGCGTGTTTCCCATCTCATTCTTACATTGCGGAGCAGACTGGGATGGATATGAAAACAATACCGGGAGCGGTCGCGCATCTGGAAAAACTTGGACTCGTTTCGACTAGAAAACGGCGCGGTGCAAAGACCAATTACCAGCTTCAACTACCCCCGAAAACGGGTACACCCGAAAACGGTAGTACCCCCGAAATTGGGTACACCCAAAAACGGGTAGCGACCACCCCCAAAAACGGGGAGTCACCACCCCCAAAAACGGGGAGTGAACCAGGAAGTAACCGGGAAGTAACCAAATTATATAGGGGAAAGGGACCGGCGAGCGATCCTGCGGGAAGCAGCAACCAGAGCACCCGAAAGCGCACCATTGAGGAAGACCTCAAAGACACCAGCTGGGCTGGAGGGTAGGCAGCATGTTACGCAGGTTAAGGATTGTTAAGGCTGATGTTACGGAACTTGTCAAAATAGGGTATCAGTCGGAGACTTTTAGATTCCACCAGAGAGGTTACGCAGGATGGAATTACTAAAAAATACTAATTCAATTCCTTGGCCAGACTGGCCCCGGTGCATGAGCGGATGCGGCCAGTACGTAGCAATCGACACGAAAACCGGCGAGCGTCTGAGGAAGTACTGCAGCCGCCAGTGTTACTGGGATCATGCCAGGAGGCTAAGCAAGCCGGAGAAATCGGAGAAATACGGCGCCGATCCATTACCAGAGCTTGCTTGTGATCACTGCGGGGAAGTATTCGAGCCGCGGGCCGAGCATGCGCGGTTCTGTCGTCCGCGCTGCAAGATGGCTTGGCACCGTAATGAGAAGCGGTTACGTAACCTAACAAAACCTCACTTTGAGGGAATGAAAATGATTAACGGAGATTCGATTTAGAGCCACGGCTATTTTGGGCTAGTTAATATCTAACCAGAGTCCAGTGGCGCGGGTACTCTAAAGGGTCCGCTTTCACCTCATTGCGGACGTTAGCGATTGGAATTGAGGGCCGGTACGTCCCCACTGAAAAATATGCTTGTCAGACGATGCAACATTGTAGCGAGCGCAAGGGGCGGTCGTTCATTGGTGACAAATAATAACCGAATCCTGAGCCGCGACGATTTGCCTTCACGCATTACGCTTTAACCATGTGTCGGCCCACACTTCGCTTCGCTTTGCCTCATTGCCATCTATGTCGTTGCTCATGCGGTTTTCCGCCCAGTAAACGATGGCAAGTGAATCGCCGAACAACCTTACCCTTACTTCGCTGTGCTGACAGTCGCGGGACAAGTTCGCCACTGCCACTACGACTGGAGGTGGGCGACTGCAACCGGTCACCCAGTCTCTGTAACTAACTATTTTAAAACTCACGATAGAGGCTGTCAGAGACAATCTCTCTAAGGTCTCCCAGGCCCCTGAACCAGGTCGCCATTTCTATGTCTGCGAGAGTCTTTTCCCAAGTAATCTTGACGCACCACGCATTCAGACTACCCTATAAGGAATGCAAGGAAGGCTTTCCTTGGTGCAAATCCATAGAGGCCGCAGTGCCCATTCTGTTGATGGCTCTGTAGCTCCCCATCCTGGGTAGCTCGAAAGCGACGTGGCCATGATCTTCAACCGAATTCCGGGCGGGTCGACGGCCCTCATTGAATGCAAAATTCAACAGTCGATCACAAAGCCGTCGTAATTGGTTTCCAACACGGAGGTAGTGCTGGTGACGTCACTTTCAAACCAAAATGAGTCTATTCCCACCGAGCCTGGAGAACTGGGCGTACGAATGCTACCCGTATTGTTTGTATTGTTACTTCTTGGACCGTGGAGCGTCAGCGATACCCACGCCAACGAGCAGAAGATCTTGCTATTAGTGTGTCATCAGCCGTTCACAGAAAAACAGAAGGAACTCCTTATTCAGCCGAGCAGTCTTGATGATCACTTGCAACATGGGGATGCGGAAGGAATGTGCACCCCCCTTCAGGAAACGGTGGATTTTTACTGTGGCAGCTCGGGTCAGGAGTTCACAAGGTTGTATGTGCGTCCCAGTGCTTTTGGCGAACAGACTGGCACATTGAACTCACCATTTAGAACGATTTCCGACGCATTGCAATATGCATCAAAGCGGTTACTTCCAGCAGTCGAACTGCAAGTTGCTCCAGGAGTGTATTCAGAGGGTGCCTTGTCAATTTCACGAAACGTTCGCATCGTTGGGGACGGGGAGGCGGTCGCCCTCTCGGCATCGATTGTCAATGCTGGGCCAAACAGTTTCGCCGCCCAGGGACTAAGGTTTCTCGAGGAGACGTCCGGCCCAGCAATAACAGTTTTCAATCAAAGCGCAAAAACTCATCTTTGCGACCTTGAGTTCGAAAATCAAAGCGGCTATGCGGTTCGCCAGTCCGGAGGTGAATTGAATGCATCGTTTATCAATATTCGCGGCACTGAGTCGGATTCAGCCATGGCCATCGATATTGCAAACGGCAGCGGCATAATCCTTGACGGAGGTGTTTTGGCACAATTATCCGCACTCACGATTGGCCCAGAAATTCCCGCCAGTACCGAGGAGCCGCCCAATCCGGATACCCTCGCCATGGGCAACGCTGGGTCGGGACTATTCATTGAGGGTGATGGTACAACAGTCTACATAGACACTGGCGACTTTCTGTTTATCCCAACCTCACAGTTCAGTGTAAACCGAGGTGCTGCCGGCGCAATTTCTGTTCAGAGTGGCGCTCGTCTTACCGCCATCGCCTCTCGACTTTTCTATAACTTCTGCACAGGAATAGGAGCCGCAGGCCCCGGCACTGAGGTGATATCAAGGAGCACGCACGTTGATAAAACCATAGACAGTGATTCCTGCGTGGCACCAATTGCAAGTGTCTCTGCATCTGATAATGCCAAGGTATTCATTGCACCTAGTTACTTTGGCGGCTTCGAGCTGACTCGCTCTGATCTAGTAGGTGTGGCAATTCAAACCGGTGCGGAGGTTTCACTGTATTTTGGAACTATAAGCGATAACCCAGTTGCTGTGTGGCTCGATGGCTCCAACGGAGCGGCATTTTCTGAGCAGGATGTCGAATACATCAATAATGACGTAATATTCGATGGTCCAATCCTCCCAAGACCGCGCCCTGTAGCCGAATGGAAATGCGATGACGGAATTGATGAAGATTTCGATGGAGATGTTGACCAATGCGATACCGATTGTCAGTATCCGCAACCTGATTCATGTCCATGATGCACTCTAAAAAAGCAGTCAAGTGCCCGAACAGGTGTGCTTTGCTTTGCAGTTGCGGGATGCGATGGGGGTAACCCTGACTGAGCTCTAACTGGGCTTATTGGATATCCAAGCATTCTCCCGCATCTACCTGACGCTCCTGTCGTACCCGTCGCATGCTTCTTGTCCGCTTGTAGGCGAAAGCTGCCCTGGCCGCTTCCACCTCTTCCGGGACATTGTGGATCATCAAGATGATTTCCGGTCGCGGCGCCAGTGATAGCCCGGCTCCGATCAGCTTTAATTTATGACGGGCGCCAATTCCCGTTGCCATGGAGAACCTTCGCCATACACGCGATCAACGTTTTTCGCCCACCATGACGATGAGGGCTGAAAACCTTCGCTCTTGAGTTCACGTTTAACCTCTTCCAGGAGTTGGGTACCCTTGATCAGACGGGTGCCGGTCCGGGCGAGGATGTCGTGGGCTTGAAGGATTCGCATGCGGAAATCGTGGCTAGCTCGAGCACTCTCCCAATCAACATGTTTAATTATGGAAAAGCCCCAGGTCGTTTTCTTGGGGTTTAGTTCGATTTCCCGATCGATGAACTCGTACTGCAATGGAGATCGATTAGCTGAGGCTTCGAGCCGCTGAAATTCTGTATCCGAAAAACTGGATATGGACGCCAGTTCAATAAGAACACCCCGCAAGCCGGGATGGGGAATTTCCTTAAGACGACCCGCGTTCGACATTTCATCCAGCGTCGGAAAATGGTTGACGATAGTTGGCGGATCAATTCCGAACGTCAGCGCCTTCAGAATCCTGTCCTGATCGTACTGGTCCGGCTGTGCGCCGTCGAGTATCGCCAGCACATCTCTCAGTCCAGCCATATGGCCTTTTTCCCAGCTAATGGCTCTGGGAGTCCACTCGATTTGCCGGGAGATCTCGGATGACAAGTTTCGCAGTGAAGACTCAAGATCACGCTGCGATTTCGCATTCTCGATCGCGATTGAAATTTGTGTGGCCAGTAGAACGCTACCGAGCACCACTATCACATCGATAGCCACTGCAAACCAGTTTTGTTCGCCTGCGTGCTGCATAAAACGTCTGAGGATCATCTGCTTCTCCTTGCTGCCCATTCAGATTGGCAAACGTCGAAAAAGGTATGCCGCGGAGTCTAACCCAGGTTTCCGCAAGCAGGCGAAATCGGTCTAAAATAGATCAGTCCCGCTAGGGGGCGAGTCTCAGCAAAGGTAGGGGAGTTTTGAGACTCCAGACGGGGTTTTTCTAGCAGTCTCACATATTAGGGTCCGGGCAGTTTTGAAACTCGCCAGACACCTATATCACTAATCAAGATATTTGAGATCTGAGACAGGAGGTGAGGCCGCTATCACCTCAAAGCGGACGTATAGCGAGTTACTGCATTGCCACAGCTATACCCATTCTTTGATATGAGAGGCGGGAAGCGATCTACCTAGCTTCGTTTACCGGTTCCCGGGCCACCACCAGAGACATAGCTGGACCGGCTATAGCGAATGCGCGAGAACGTCATGTCACTAGCATTAAAGGGTGGCCTATTCCGCGGCTTTCGCCATAACGGTTTTTCTTTTGCCATCCACTCCAGCGCCCCGCGATGTCCTTGCTCTGCGGACAATCTGTAGTAATGAAGGGCTTCTGCGTATGATTGCCCTTCTTCAAGCTCACGCTCCAAATATTGCGCCCATCGGAACAGTATGGCGGCGACGTACAGCATAAAAAGAACCTCTTCCCCAGTTCGCGCTGCCCGTTCACCCTGGTGGACCTCCATGAATTGCCTTCCTCTTTTCGATCCAGCCAAACCGATGTCCACCTCGGCTAGCATCAAGTCATCATCCAAACTTAGGCTTTTCAGCCTGGCTTTTTCCTCTTCGGAAAACTCGTCAAGATAATCGACGCAAATAGATGACAGTGTGAAATAGTTAAAGTCCGAGAATGACAGAAGATTCATAAAGGTGCTCCTGACTGGGTTAGTTCTGCCTGGCATGATGCTCTACTGCCTTACATTGAAAATTGATTGGGAGTGACTGGCGTCTCTTGAATCTCGGACCGCATGTTGATATCTACCGCATCACCTTTGCAGGTCACAGTAGCCCAGCAGTTGTCTTTCCAGTCGGTGCCAGTTTCGACACACTGCAGATTGAAGATTGAGTCTGCACCAAGTTTTACTGCCGCTTTCTTCAGGTTGAAAAATGCTTCAGTGTAAGTCGCGGTATCGACGTAGGTATTTCGCAAACAAGAGAGGCCCTCAACCTCTCCTAAACGGTTGAAATACTCCTCCGCAACCGGTTCTCCACGATAAATTTTCATGTCATTAATGGCCGATCTATCATCAAGAGTCATCTTTGGAGTTGCAGCACAACCAGTGACTATGGCCATTGCAGTAATGGCAAATAGACTTTTCATAATGTCGTTCCCGATATTTCTAATAGCTATGCGACGTTACTCTCACACACCCTACAGCGAAAGAACAGTAGGGATATTGCGATTCAGTTAGATGTCTACTGCTAGGCGATTGCAGAAGTTTTCATTACTTATATGAGGCGACGCAGATCAGCTTCTATTGTCTAAAGAGCGGAGCTCGCCTCGCCATCGACCCATGCCTTTATAGAACTTTCTCGGGTTCTGTTGGCTGAACTTCCGGCTAATGCATAGCGCAAAGGGGGAACGTCCCGGAGGAGAAATTCCGGATCGACTCGGCGACTCTGTCGTACTTGTCGCGCAAATCCTATGATCAGCGGATTGCATAGCAGAAGGCGATTCAATGATGGGATAACTCTTATTTGTTCGTGGTTACCTTGGCGGGGAGAAGGTCAGAACTCCCCCCCGAGCACTTCCCTGTATGCCGAGTTGTCGGCGGCCGAATTCTCGCTGACTGCCGGCGGGATTCAGGTCGAGAGTAGGGAGCAGCTTATAAAACGACTGGGGTGAAGCCCCGATATTGCAGATGCAGTGGTACTGGCATGTTCGGTTGGTTAATGCCCGGTGATCTTCGGGGAATGCCTTGAAAATTGGCTTTTAAGCCCTCCAATTAGAGTGGGAAATCGTAGGAGAAACACAATGGCGATTGATTTGATGCAGCAACGTCTGGACCTACGAGCCAGGAGCTCAGCATCTGCGGTTGGCAGAATCACTCACCGGAGTCAAACTTTTCCATCAATTTATAGAAGGGGAGGCTTGTGATTCGATTCTACGCTGAATTGTAAGAACGATATCGACTAGATTGCTTGCTATCTTCCCGTCAAGTTTTTTGTTTGACTGCGCATTGAGGAAATTTACAAGCGCGCTAAGCTCCGTAACAGCGAAACCTTGCTCACCAAGAGACAGGTAGTTTTCCGCCTTTATAATTTTACTCTCAATACTGTTGTAAGTGCCTGAATGAAGCTCAAGAGACTCAATCATTCGTAAAAGCACTCGCAGCAACTGTTCGTTAGGTGTCAATTCTGAGGTTTCGAAATAAAAATCTGTGGTGTCATCTCCGTTGAAGTCCAGTTCAAGGAGATCAATAGTCGAGTTTTCGCTGATATTAACAAACGCATTTGAATTATCTGATACAGGTATGTCACGCAATTCATGTTTATTTAGCGTTCCATTTTCATTTTTTTGTTCGATTGTAATGGAGAATGTACCAATATCCGTGCCTATCAATTCAATATGATACTCACGTCCGACAGCGAGAGAAATGTTGTGGTGTCCATCCACAAATTCTATGTAACTATTCGGAATCTTGTTTTCTAGGAGAATGCCCTCAATCGAAGAATCAGAGGCTGATATCGGCCCTGTATGTCTCCCCTCGATGTCGTAGATATGTAATTCAACCGGAGACGCAATGGATACTTCTAACCAATCTGAAAAGCTGTCTGGACGTAAGCGACTTACAACAGCGGACTCCTGGACATGACGATCTAAAATTAGGGATTCAATTACTCTTTGAACACCTTTCGAAGAAGTTATGTTGCTGTGTTCCACATTGTCACTATTGCATAGCGACTCATCCCCTAATTGGCTGGCACAGTAGTCAGTATTGTTTTCCGTCTCAAGATCGATGTAATACTCTTTCGCATCAATTGATGCAGCGGCGCTCCAACTTACGACAGTGCCGTCACCAAGTTTAGTTGATGTATTTGTATGACTAAGTATGTTCGTACATTTTCCACCGGCGCATACTTCTTTTGATTGATAGCTAACTCCTCTAGTTGTTGGGATTCCATGCCCAATAACTTCACTGAATTTGGTAGAAGTGGGTGCTTCCCAATAATCCAAAATGTCATGAATCTGTATGGAATGGTTTATAACTGACTGACTTAGAATATTCGGGATTTTATTGTCAACATTAAGCGAAGCATTCTCGCAGTTATCTTCGAACCAGCCAGTCTCTTGTCTGTCTCCTTCGCTAGCAGTTAGGAAGGGTAAAAGATCGCTATTGAGATTGTTGCTATATATTATTGAAACATCTCCAGATTGAATGCCGTATTTGCTCTGAGCGGCTAGAAGTTCAGGTACGGGGCTTTCCCCGCTGCTATCGAATATGATTAGTTCAGATGAACCATTATCGAGTTCGGAATACCTATTTGAAGGCAATAACGTGTGAGCCCCGATACTGTCTTCTCCGGCTTCCCGTAAATAGACCTCAAAATAGAGGTCGGCTAGGCCCATTTCTCCGTGAAGTAGTGCGGGAATTGCTTTAGCAGTGCCTGCCTGAGGGGAAGCAACGAGGATCAAGTGGCTGACTAGTTCACTCTTGGCGCGAGCCTCTAGCTCCATCATGACTGCTTTAGCCAAAATGCCGCCGTTGCTATGGCCAATGAGGACGATTGGCGCAGCTCTGCCTAAGGAAATAACCTGATTCACGATTCCTTGGGTTTCCCACCTGTCCTCCTCAATCTTCGTTCTCGTACCGTACTTGGCAATGTCTATCACACTATCGTTCCAATTGTAGGGGATAGACTTCCAATCTTTGATTACATTCCTAGTTTTCCAGTCGTCAAGTTTTCTCGCAAAACCACCATAGATATCACGATATCCCAAGGCGTATTTAATTAGCCCGGAGTTTCCTTCAGAATCGGCAGAGTACGGCTTTGTATAAACCCCTTCATCACCTAATTTGCATAAGTCATTGCGGTCGTTTATCCAAATCTTGTCTTCATTCAACAGTCGATCATTCCACAATCTACTCCCCATAAAACCCGGCAGGAAAACGACTATAGGCCTTTCACACGCGTCACCAATTCCATTTCCATCGTAGTCAGATTGACCTTCATTAGGCACGCTAGGGCAATTATCTGAGATATCAGGCTCGCCATCTGAATCTGTATCAACCTCGGGAGCGTCAATTAAATTTATATATCTATATGGTGAGTAGGATGAACAGCCAAACGCATTGCATGAGCTCACGCGCCATACATGGATGCCGCCATTCTGGCCAATTACAAATTCCGGAGGTCTGAAAGGCGGGCCAGTTACTCGAGTTCCGAGGTTTGGGTATTCAACTGGCCCACCGGATATCGCATAACTTGAAGCACCGCTAACGCGGTTCCAGTCCAATAATACAGATTCCAAAACATAATCTGGACCAGGGGGCGAGGTAGAACCAGGCTCTAGTCCGCTCGGTGCTCGAGAGGGTATCGGCGGGGTATAAAAATATCGGGGGGCTGCGAAGTTCGAGCAACCAACAGCATTACACGCAGCCACATTCCAGCGGTAAGCTGTATCTTGATCTAGCCCTCCCAGTGAATCAACAGTAGTTCCGGTGGTGGTAAAATCTGCTATCAACTGTCCCGTATCTAAATTGCGCACCCCAACATCATAGTAAGTGGCCCCGGCTGATGAAGCCCAGGTAAGATCAACCCATGTTTGGTCATGTAATTTTCCAGGGCTGGTTGAGTATCCTGGTGATAGCCGTCTTGGTGTCGGTGGCACTACAGGAGTAGTAAAATACTTAGCCTGGCTGAAAGTTGAACAACCGGTAAAGTCACATGCCGCAACATTCCACCGGTACAAAGTGCCTGGCTCAAGTCCACCACGGGTGTAGTATGTGTCAGCAGTCTGTGTATCTACGATTAACTCCCCAGTGTCTACGTTTCTAATGCCGAGATCGTAGTAAGTTGCACCGCTAGAGCTTCTCCAACTGAGTTCGACATACAGGTCAGATAATGTTGGTCCAGGGGCGGAGGTTGACCCCGGGCTAGTTCGAGTAGGAGTCGATGGGGCTGCAAGTGAGTTAGTCGACGTGAGAGAAAGCCAAGCCGCAAGAACTAAAATCAATACTTTGCTGAGACGATACCGTGAAAAATTTGGCCGTTTAGTCAGAGTACTCGTGAATTGGAAATATGGTTCCTGCAGCGTCAGTTGGAGTGCTGATGGCTCGGAGGAATATTTCAACGCAATAGGTGCTACACGGCTTACGATGCCTGATTTAGCTAACATGGCCACACGTCCCTGTATCAAAATCCCAAGGTTATTGTGTAGCCCGGCTACCTAAGAGAATCAGGCCCGTGGCTTTGCGAAGCTAGTGTGTCTAGCCGTGCCTTTTGACGATTGAACCAAATATAGCGGATGTTGGTAGAGTAGAGCTTAAGTTTCTAAGGAATGGGGACAAAATGTGAAGTAGATCACACTTTCATTGTCAGATTTGATTAGATCTGTACGTACGGCGATCAATCAATTGTGACGCCTAAAGTGATTTAGCCACAGCAAATAGTTTCCGTGGGGTGCGGCCAGGTAGTTCCGCAAAGACAATACTTGGAACTAGGCGAAAAAAGAGAGGGAGAGTCGAGAAGAAAGTGGCTCTGCTCGGTATACAGGTGACGGCATTGTAGACCCGGAACCGGTGCATCTCCAATGTGCGCGGCGGCTTCTCACAGGCAGCGCCGGTGCTGGGCGGTGCACTTGGCTACTTCTCAAGTTCCACCCCGGGGGGGTTCTAAACGAATGGCGGCCGCATTCGATGTTCCACCGGATTAATGGGCTATGAGCTAACGGGACTGCGCTGCCGACCATTGCCGGACATCCGACCAGCCTTGCCCCACTGGTGCGCGGAACGGGGCTTAATTAGTGCAGTGATGGTCAGCACTCCAACTCGAGCACGAAAAATAGCTTGCGCTGGACCAAAGGGTGGCCTTATTACTGCCGTAGCTCGCTAATAGCGGTCAACGTGCTGCGCTGGCGGACGGAGGATGATCCACGATGATGAGATGGGCTGTGTTCTGGGCGGCAGTAACGATCATATGTTGTTTGATTGGCACTGCCGTGGAACCCGGGGGGGTTAAAATGATGTGCGGAGTTGTGGCGTTCTTCTCACTGCCGGCATCATTATTCTTTTTTTTAAATCGGCACTACGGATGACAGTTACCTCTACCATCCACGCCTAACTCGATTAGAGTACAGGGACGGTGCTGGCATCTAGGCAATCTATTGCTTGGATGCCAGGAACATATCCTGCCTAACTGCTGCCATATAACCCACCATGTAATGCGCTACTGAACTGAACGCGATTATGAGATTGAGCTTAAAATCTTGCTCTCGGTCCATGGTGATAAATGGAGTATCTACAACATCAATTGCCCACGCGTTGAGCTCATCGTAATGAAGATTGAACTCTAATTTGTGCGCAAGCTTATTCCTGATGCTATTAATTCTCTTTAGCCGGCCAACAATCTTTGATGAAGAGAGATCGTGTCGTTTGGTGAGTGCCACAGCAAGATCGATTTTCTTGGCAAAAGTTAGATTTAGGTTGCTGAGTTTTTTTTCTGTGGGGATGTACATGCGCAGCCATTCGTTTAAGGCCTGCTCAAGTATGAGGTGACCTTTTAGTAAGATCATTTCAATAGAGTCTTTTTCGTCCAGATGAGACTCGACATACTCAAGTACTTGATTCTGTTTCATTGATCGCCGCTCGAGTCTCTCTTCCGTCTGCCATTGCGATGTTCAGCCACAGTTATGGTAGAACGACCGGCACAGTGAACTTAATGCGGGATTGATTCTCCGTACTTTCTTCGCTTGTCAGCTGGCCTCCGATGCTGACACCTGCCACTTTTAGCCCGGCTCCACCTTCAGCCCCCTCGCCGGAAGAGGCTGTTACCGCAACATCAAACTCGAATTTGAGTATGGGCCGCCCACTGTAATCGCCCAGTACTCCGCTTAGCTTGTCAGGAGGAGGGATGTGTCTGGGCATGGGGTTGATATACGCGCCTGCTTCGCTAGTGGCTTTTCTTGCCTCGATCACTCCGTTGACGATTTGAGTCAAACTTTCGGCGACAAATTTCTCCAAATTCATAATGAGGCCCTGTAGGTCCGTCTTCGTTGTGGTATTCCGTGTACACCCCGGAGGCCGAGTGCACGCAAAGTGAACGCAGAAAATGCGTGCAAAATGCGTACAGTGCGAGTGTAAAACGGTGGTAAATCAGGGTAAAGGGGGGTAATCTGTGTACAGCTAAATCAGGCATTCCGCTGATTTGGTTGGGTGGGGGATGCTCTGCAACTCCGTTTACGCCGGTTCGATTCCGACCCGGGCCTCCAATTTCCTCAGAATTCCCCTGCAAGATTGCACCGCATTACCCTGCGGTCACTGCCTGTGAACGCTCGTTTGCTGGTACCATCGCCCGCTGCATCCGCAGTGAGACAGCAAGCACAGTAAATGAAATTCCCAGCCCTGCTAAACCCATTCCTGCTCCTGCTCTTCGTGGCCTTCGGTAGCGCAGTTTCAGCCGAAGAACTCAAGCGCGAGAATCAGCCAGGGGGCGCGGCGCAAAGGCCCTTCAACGATGGCGCCGACGCCCGCCCGCCAACAAACCTGGCCTTCACGCTGCGCAATGATTTGCTCGGCTACAACGCTTCCATCGCTTCCTTTGGCATTGCGGTGGCCGATGCGGATGGCGACGGTGACCCGGATATCTGGCTCGGCCAGCATGGCGACAGGTCCATCCCGGTCATTCTGCGCAACCGGCTGAATGAGGCGGGAGGCAGCTTCGAAACCCTGGCACACGACCAGCGCGGAGATCGACATGGCGCTACCTGGGTCGATATCGATGGCGACGGCGCCCGCGAGCTGTTGCTGCTGCGCGGCGGCGGCAAAGGGGGCAAGGTCGAGAAACCGATGGAGGACCTGGGGAATATCCTGCTCGTCAATCGCGCGATCGGCGACGGCGGTATCGACCTGCACTGGCCCGACGACGGCGACAGCGACCGGGACTCCCGCGGGCTCTACTATTCCCACGGGCGCGGCCGCACGGCGACATTTCTCGATGCCAATCACGACTGTCGCCTGGACGTCGTCATTGCCAATTCCGCGCGCCCCGATGGGGCTTACCCCACGGAACTGTTCATCCAGCGACAGGACGGCAACTTCGCCGCAGCGAGCGGCAGCCTGGGCGTAGCGGGCAACGGCCTGCTGCTGGCGAGCCCGGCGGACTTTGACGGCGACGGTGTCATCGACCTGTTTTTCACCGGTGAGCGCGTCGCCAATACCCTGGCTCTTGGCGGAAAGGAGAAATTCAGCGAGGCGAACGCGCGCCTGCCGGAGGCACTGCGCGAAGTGGCTGCCGAGGACACGGTAGTAGCCGATTTCAACGGCGACCTGCGACCGGACATCTGGCTGGTGACGAAAAAGACACCGCGGGGGCGGGGCGGGCAGGACCGGCTGTTTCTGAACACCGGCACGGGCTTTGTCGAGGCTTCCGCCGAATCGGGCATCGCCGGCTTCGCCTTCAACAGCCGCAACGCGACTTTCGGCGACTTCGACAATGACGGCGATGTCGACGTCTATGCCGTAAATGGTGACTACGGAGCGCGAAAGACCAATGGCAACCTGCCCAACGTGATCTGGGAGAATCGCGGCAACACCGGATCACTCGGCGCAGGGAAGGCGGTCCTGGCTGTGCCGGAATTCGTCCCTCACAGCGGTGCCGAATTCGCCCCGAGTGACGACAACGGTTTGGGTGCCACCGTTGCCGCCGGTGAATTCAACGGCGACGGAATTCTCGACCTGCTGGTAGGTAACGGCGCTAACGGCGGGAAATTGCACCCGGGGCTGTTCTCCCGCGGCGCCTACGATCTCTACCTCGGCGCGGACCGGGGTGGCAATCGCTGGCTGATGGTGGAGTTTGATGCCCCACTGGAAGGTATCGGCGCTATCGTGACCGCGACAGTCGCCGGCAGGAAACAATTACGTACCGCGGATCACGGCGTTCACGCGAAAACCCAGAACGACCCCCGGCTGCATTTCGGTTTTGGCGCTACCGCCAGCGATGCGCGGGCCCGGCTCGACATCAGCTGGCCGGGCGGCCTGCAACAGGTTGTCGAAGGTGTCGAGCTCAACCAGGTCGTGCGCATTGCCGCACCTGCCTCAGGTTCCTCGGCCGGCGCCTGTGGCTAGCGGCTGAAACAGCCCGGCCACGAGCAGTTAACAGGTCGCGGCGCGCACAGTCTTGTGCCGCACCGGGCAGCGTTTCTTCTCGCCTGCCTCGGCGGGTTCGGCTTCAGCGGCCGGTGACGGTGGCATGCTGACGGTGGTGGCCTCGTTGCGAATCGCCTCACTGACGGAGTCGACCAGCCCGTTGGGGATGGGCACGCTCAGGTTGTACTGGGCGATCTGCCAGCCGGCGCTACCTTTCACCAGTACGCCCGAGCCGCGACAGTTGCCGAGCGATGCGTTTTCCAGCGCCTCGTCGAACCAGGCGGTCCTGCCGTCGGCGGAAACTGACACGTTGCGCTGTGTCGGGGTGTATTGCCAGCCGCGGCCACGGCTGAAGTTATCGCCGACAAAACGCCTGAAGGCCTCGCCCTGCCAGCGCTCGCTGCCATCGGTGCCGAGGAACACGACGTCCTCGGTCATCAGCGCCTCATAGGCGTCCTGGTTCGCTGCTGCGGCTGCCGCGTGAAAGCCGTCCAGCGCTGCATTCACTTCTCCCTCGGCATCGGCGCGCGCGAGCGCCGGCAGCGCGGCGAGGACAAAGACGGTGAATAGCAGGGCGACTGGTCGCATGGAGGGCTCCAAAGGCGGCTGGGAAAAGTTTCAGGCAGACTCTAGCGGATTCGCCGTGCCATCGCCATTGTCGCGATCCTGTGCCCTCGAATGCCCGCCGAGCCACCACAGCGCGAAGCACAGGGGAATCACGTAGGTCGCGCCGAGGGCATACAGCACCCGGTGATCACCGGCGTCGGCACTGCCCGGGACCAGCGCGTACATCATCGCCGGCACCGCGTTGCCGAGGATGCAGCCGATGCAGCGGTAGGTATTGAAGATACCCATGGCAAGCGCCTGTACCTGCTGCGGTACCGCCAGCAGGGTGGCGCGCTGGGCGACGATCTGGCCGATGGCGGAACTGGCGCCGATCAACAGCATCGCGGCGATAAAGCTCAACTGGTAGAGCGGCAGCAGGAGCAGGCCCATCCCGCCCAGCACCAGCAGGGTCGCTGCGATCCGCGAGCGCCGGTCGCCGCTACGGTCGATATCGCGCCCGCTGATCGGGCTCGCCAGCATCATGGCGAAGGTATAGAAGGCGAGGAACATGCCCAGTTCGGCCGTATTGACCCCGAGGGTCGCACCGGCCCAGACCGGCAGCATGAACATCAGGCCGAAGGTGATCCCCGCGGCGAACATCGCCACCAGGCTGCCGATGTTGAAGCTGGCACTGTTGATCGCGGCGAACTGGGCCATGGATCCACGCGAGCGGGTGATCAGCAGGCCGACCACCACCGCGCTGAGCGCGAACAGGCCCAGGGCCGGCAGGAAGGGCCTGCCCTCGACCAGCAACTGGAGACAGGCGGCGAAGGGGATGAAGGGCAGGCCCATCAGGCTGAGGGTGGAAAATTTGCCCTCCCGCTCGCTGTCCGGCGGCACGCAGGCTATTACCAGCACCAGCGCGCAGATGCCCACCGGAACGCTGCACCAGAACAGGATATGCCACTCGAAGTTGTGGATCAGCAGGCCCCCGAGGGGAAAGGCGAGGGCGCTGGAGCCGAGAATGGCAGAGCTGAGAAATCCCAGGTAGGTGGCGATCTTCGCCTCCGGTGCAATCCGGTAGATCAGCGTTGCGGCGTTGGCGGTGATGGCACCGGAAAATATCGCCTGGCCGACCCGCCATACGATCAGCTCGGCAAAACTGCTGGAAAAACCGGCCGCCAGGCTCACCACACAGAAACCGATGATGGCGCCAACAAACACCTTCTTGCGCCCGAGCACATCGCCCAGCGCCCCCGCAATCGGCTGGGCCGCGGCGGTGGCGGCGAGAAAGTACATGACCATGGCCGAGATATGCGCGTAGGGCAGGCCAAAAGACTCGGCCAGGGTGGGGAAGGCAGTCACGATCAGGGTGCCGTTGACCGCGTTGAGGCAGGCGGCGGTGGCGATCGCCGCGAAGGCCATGAGGGAGCGCCCGCCACCGAGGCCCGGGGCGCTGGCCGGACTGGCGTCGGGAAGGGTGTTGGTGGCCGGGTTGGTCATAGTGCTCGAGGGGCAGGCGCTGCTGCCATGAAACCTTCAGGTCATCGCGGTGCCCAGCACTCTACCGGTGATGCCCGGGCAAATAAAGGAAGCATTGTTTTGTAGCTGAAATTAGGCTGTACTGTGCCTGAGCTGGCGGCCAAAACCGCCTCCCAGCCGCACGGTCGAGGCGATAATAATATGACGGCGACATTACGACTCGGAGCAGCGCAGTTACACGAGGTCGTGGAAACGACCTTCAGAATGCCTTTGTCCATGTTCGGTCTCAGTGATGCGCTGGTGGCAGAGCACCGGCACTGGCTCTGCCCGCGCTATCTCGATGCCGAGGGCTACTGGGACAGCGTGATCCGCAGCTGGATACTGCTGGTCGATGGCAAGGTGATCGTCGTCGACCCCTGCACGGGCAATGGCCGCGATTTCCCCGACTTTCCCCCGGCCCACATGCTCGATACCCCTTACATCGAGCGCTTTGGCGCCAGCGGAATACGGCCTGAAGAGGTCGACTACGTTTTCTGCACCCACCTGCACATGGATCACTGCGGCTGGAATACCCACCTGCGCGACGGGCGCTACGTGCCCACCTTTCCCAACGCGAGCTATGTCATGGTGCGCCGGGAGTTCGAGCGCTGGGACCCGCGACAGCCCGGCCACATCCCCGTTGGCCTCAATGCCGGGACCTTCGAGAACAGCGTACTGCCGGTACTTGAGGCGGGCCTGGTCAAACTGGTCCCGGACAGCTTCCGGCTCAGTGACAGCCTGTTCGTCGAGCCCGCCCGGGGCCACACCGCGGCCCATTCCCTGCTGCGCCTGGTGACCAGTGAACGGGAGGCCTATTTTGTCGGCGACGCCTTCCACCACCCGCTGGAAGTCCGCTACCCGGAGATCGACGCCGGCACCTGCGAGGACTTCTCCGCCACCCTGGCGACCCGCAGGCGCCTGCTGCAGCGCTGTGTCGAAGGCGAGGCGCTGCTGATACCCGCCCATTTTCCCGATCCCTTCGGCGGCAGGGTGTCGCAGGACGCTGCGGGATTCCGCTTTGAAGGGGCCCCGGCGCTGTCCTGAAACGCCCGGACCAAGTCGAATTTATGCATCTATCTCATTGATATTCATAGATATAACTAAAAGTGATCACTATTTAGCCACTTGCGGCCGCGCCCTGTGGTAGCCTGCCTCTGCAGGTCGTCGGCGGGGCAGTTTCGCCGCGGTCGGCATGGAACAGAAGACAACGTGTAGTGACCAACAGGTCTTAATAACTCGAAAGATCTCCTCGCGAGAAGGGCAAACCCCGGGTGACCGGGGGACGCAAAGCCACGGGCCCTGAGCAACAGGGCAGCCGGGCAGCCGAACGAGCGAGTTCTCCATCCCGCACGCCGGGGGTCTTTCGTGCTTGAACGGGAGCCCGCTATGCGCGTTGTAGGGGGACGGCCAGGGAATTGTCACCCGGGTGCTAGAGGCACCCTCACTCTGCCTTTGCGTTTCGCTTCGCAACTTTACACCTGGACATATTCGCTCCGGCATTCCGGAGCAGGGGCAAGTACGTATGAAAATCAGCAAATGGCTGCACACCAGCATGTTGTGCGCGGCGGCGGGAGTATTGTCCTCCAGCGCGCTGGCAGGTAAGACGCCGGGCAACGCGGCAGTGCCCGAGTTCGTGGAAGGCGAGCTGACCGTGATTTTCAAGGATGATTTCAGCAACCGGCGTTTCGAGCGGGAATACCAGGTGGTAAACCCGGCTTCCGGCAAGCGCTGGCGGGTGGAGTTCGAGGGGCCGCTGCCGCCGAACATCGCCAGCGGCATGCGGGTGAAGGGGCAGGGCAAGCGCCGCGGGCAGACCGTCTATCTCGCCGCGGATGGCCTGCAGGGTGGGGTGGAGGCGATGGCCGCTGTACAAACCGTCGCCGGCGACCAGCGCACCATCGTCATGCTCGCCGATTTCAGTGACGCGCCGCTCAGCTGCTCGGCCCGGGATGTCGCCGAGACCATGTTCAGCAGCCCGCAGCAGGACTCGGTACACGACCTCTACCAGGAAACCACTCTCGGCAATGTCAGCTTCAGCGGCGATGTGGTCGGGCCCTTCGATATCGGCTTCAGCAGCGCCGGTGCCTGTGACGTCAACGGCTGGGCGCAGGCGGCGGAGAACGCGGCGAAGGACGCGGGAGTCGACCTCGGCCTCTACCAGCGACGGGTTTACGTGCTGCCGGAGAACAACACCTGCGGCTGGGCCGGGCTCGGCTCCGTCGGCGGCAGCCCCAGCTACGCCTGGGTGATGCGCTGCGGCCTGGGCGATACCTACGCCCACGAGCTGGGGCACAACCTCGGCATGAACCACGCGGCGACCCTCAGCAACGAGTACGGCGATACCACCGACTTCATGGGCGCGGTGACCGGCAAGCTGCGCCAGGTGAACGGCCCCCATGCGGCACAGATGGGCTGGCGCGCCCCGGAGAAACTGGTCGAGATCAGCACTTCGGGCACCTTCGATATCGCGCCGCTGGAATACAGCGCGGCGCAGAGCGTGGCGCCCCAGGTGCTGAGAGTGCTCAAACCGGATACCGGCGAGTACTACCACCTGTCCTACCGCCAGCAGGTGGGCTTCGACCAGAGCCTGCCCTACCAGCTCACCCAGACCCTGCAGGTACACAAGCAGAACACCAGCGGCGGCATCACCACCCTGCTGGCCAGCGTGCAGCAGGGGAGCAGTTTCATCGATTCCAGCAATGGCCTCAGCTTCACCCATGTCAGCCGCACCAGCGATTACCTGAGTGTGGCGATTGAAATAGCGGACGCCCCGGCCCCCGGGAACTGCCAGGTAGCAGTGCCGGAACTCGGCCTGTCACCGGCCCTGCAGGCGGCTACCGCCGGCACTTCCCTGCAGTATTCGCTCACGCTCACCAACCGCGACTCCGCCAACTGCGAGAGCAGCAGCTTTGTACTCGCTGACCTGGCCCCGGCGGGTTGGCAGAGCTCGGTATCGCTCGACCAGATCGTGCTGGCGCCCGGCCAGAGCGGAGCCGCAACGCTCAGCGTGCTCGCGCCGGCGGGCGCCGCTCCCGCCGATTACCCGGTCGGTCTCGCGGTGAGCAGCGCGGGAGTGGCGGCGCACAGCGCACAGGCCAGCGCCACCTACAGCGTGGTCGAGGCCTGCCAGTTCGCCGCGCCGCAGCTCGGCGTCGACCCGGCCAGCCAGACCGGCCTGGCGGGAGATACGAAAAGCTACACCCTGAGCCTGCACAATGCTGACGGCGCCGCCTGCGCTGCCGCGACCTTCGCCCTGGCGCTGGACGGGCTGCCCGCCGGCTGGTCCGCTGCCATCCAGCCGGGCTACCTGTGGCTGCCCCCCGGCGGCAGTGGCGAGGCCACCCTGACCGTGACGTCCGGCAGCGGCGCGAGTGACGGCGCTTATGCGCTGCTGGTCGAAGCCTCCGGCCCGCAGGCAGTGCACGCCGACAGTGTGCAGTTGAGCTACCGGGTCGACCCGGTACCGGTCGTGGAAGACACCCAGGCGCCCACGGTGCCGGCCAACCTCGGCGCCAGCGCCGGTTTCAAGCAGATCGACCTCAGCTGGTCAGCCAGTTCGGATAACGTCGGCGTGACTCGCTACGCCGTGCTGCGCGACGGCTTGCTGCTCGACTACGCCGCGTCCACCGCCTATGCCGATACCGCCGCGCAAAGCGGGCAGCTGCACAGTTACCAGGTGTTCGCGGAGGATGCCGCCGGCAACCAGTCGGCAGCCAGTGCAGCGGTTGGCGCCACGCTCAAGACCAAGGGCAAGGGCGGCAGTGGCGGCGATTCAGGAGGCACCAAGGGCAACGGCAAGGGTCCCGCCAAGTAAACCGCAGAACAAAGAAAAGCCCGGCATTTGCCGGGCTTTTCCTGTGAGTGGTGTTGCTGCTCAGGGACAGAGGTTGCCGTTGTTATAGGCGTCCAGGGTACCCGCAAGCGAGTTGGCCTCGGCTCTTTGCGGGGCTGCATCCTTGCCTTTCAGGTAGCCGCCAGTGCCGTCGAAGTTGATGTCCCCCAACAGCGCCTGGGCAGCGGCGGCCGCAGTCGCGGCGGCGCCACAGCTACCGGCGCCGGCCTCGAAGTTGGCCAGTGCGGCGAGCAACTGGGCAGCCAGGCCGTAGGCCGCATCACCGGCGCGTTTCCTGCCGGTACTGATGTCCCGCTTGTCGAGGATGGAAACCCCGACCTGGCAGCTGGCGACGATGAAGGAGCCATCGTCTGTCAGGTCCTGGGGCAGGACGTCATCCAGCAGGTACCAGCCGGCCGCGGGGCCACCGTGCTCGGCGGCTTTGATATCCTGCCGCCCCCTGCCGTCGCAGGTCGTCCAGTTTTTCCAGTAGCCGATGGTGCGCTGGTCGCCTCCGGGAGGCGGCACATTGTCGACCCGGAAGTGCAGGGTCTCCCCGGGCTGCACCTGGAAGGACACGCAACGGTCTTCGTTACTCTGCTCGGAATTGAAGTTGGTCGAGTAGACGCCGCTGATCCAGGGCGGTCCCCAGGTCCCCAGGGTGCCGTCGGCACTGTTCGGGATCGGCGTGAAGACGGAGCTGATTTCAACCTCCCAGTTGGTACTCCAGGCCACCGGCACACCGATTTCGCAGAGCTGGTAGGTCTCTCCGGGGATCAGCTTGGCACCGCCAAAGGTCAGCAGGGTCGGCGGCACGGAGTCGCTTACATTGCTCACCTCGGGGCCGTTGAGGCGGAAGACCCAGCTCTGGGTCGGGTCGTCGATACCGTTGGTGAGTTTCAACAGGTCCACCATGCCGCGTTTGCGGTTGGTGAAGGTACACTCGACGGTTTCACCCGGGTCGAGGTTGACCACGGCGTTGCGTCCGGCCACGTCGGAATCATCAGAAGCCGTACCGCCGGGGTCGTCGTCCTGGCACTCGATATCGATCAGGTCGTAATCCGGGGTCGGGTCATCCTCGCCGATGTTGTACTGGCCGGAGGGCATGTTCGGGTCGATATGTTGCCCGCCGTCGTTCAGCGAGAACATCCCGATACCGCCGTCACCGTTGAAGTCGAAGCCGGTACCTCCGGACGGGACCGTCACCTTGTTGGTGATGATCGTGCCTTTTTGCTTGTTGGTGTACTGGCAATCGAACACCTGGCCGTAGTCAGCCGGGTAGTTGACGCTGAAGGCGCAACCGTTGCCGGAACTCGAGGTGGCGTTTTCCCAGCCGTCCTTGTAGGTCTCGGTGATCGTGTAGCTGCCTTCCGGAAGCTGGAAGGTGGTGAACAGGATCGGGTCGAGGAAGTCCTCGAAGGCCCCGGGGTCACCATCCGCCGTGGTCAGGTCTATGTTGATGTCGCTGCCATTGCTCAGGGTCATCACCCAGCCGTCTTCCAGCCCGGCGGGCTCGGTGACCTTGTTGGCGCGGGCAATCGCGAACTGGTCGGCGGGAATGACATTGGTGTAGTCCGCCGTGCCGGAGCAATCGGCGAAGCTGCTGGCGCCGGCCAGGGTCAGGTCAACAGTGCGCACGGTGCTGATCAGCGGCACCAGGCCGCCGCACAGGCCTTCCGTCACCGTGTAGGTGTCGGCGTCGAGTCCCGTCAGGGTGGTGGTCTGGAAGGTCTCCCCGGCGGCGAAGTTGAGTACCGGGTTGGCAATCACCTGGTCGCTGGAGTTTTTCACCTCGAAGTTGCAGGCAATGGTCTCCGCATCCTGCAGGATATCCGGGATGGTCTTGTTGATGGTCAGGTTGACCAGTGCGTCGGCGGTCAGCGAGCTGCTGGCCGAGGCCTCGACGTCGATGGTGTCGGTCAGGTCGAGGCTCGCGGTGTCCTCCAGGGTTCCGGAGAGGTTGGGCTTGAAGCGGTCGACGGTAATCGTCTTGGTAAACACGATGGAACCGCTGTCGCCCTGCGGGTCGGAATCCCAGACCACCATGTCGGCGGTGTCGGTACCGGGGATGTAGCCGGTGAAGGCACCGGTCGCACCGGTCGGATCAACGGTGGAGAAGACGAAGCCGGCGCCGGTGATGTCCTCCTCGTCGTGGATGATCACCGTCTCGTTGACCACATTGCCGGGGGCGATATTGCCATCGGCCAGTTCGAAGTGGTCGGTCAGCTCAGCGCCGGGGACCGCAATGAAGGAACCCGGGTTGAAGATGTCCTCGACTTCCAGCGTACAGCTCAGCTCGTTGCGCAGGCCGCGTGCACCGGATTCCTCAACGTGAATGAACTCACCCTCGAGCGGGCCGCCGGGGGGCACGATCACGGGACTTGCGGTCTGCTCGTCGAGCAGTTCCTCCTCGACTTCCCCCGAGGGCACACCGAACAGTTTGTCGGTGCAGACATAGCGCACCACGCGGCTGGAGGGGTTGGTCGCCGTCACCGTACTGGTGGCGGTGAGCGCACCGGGCACGGCCGCGCCCTTGCTGAAGTTGATGGTGACTTCGATGTCCTTGGTATCCGGCGTATCCATGTCGCAGGTGTCGCCGAAATCATAGGTGACCGGATCAGCCAGTTTGTTGATCGACCAGGTCAGGGTGCTGTCCTCGACCGCCATCATTTCCTTGGTAGCGGTTTGCGGCTCGATATCCGAGGGAATCGGCACACTCTGCGCGCCGGTGGCACTGGCGATGAAGGAGCGGTTGCTGGAGCCGGGAATATTGCTTGAGGTGATCGCCAGCCTTTGCACGTAGTCCCAGACACACCACACATTGGGGGCCTGGGTGACTTCCACCACCTGGACGATCTGTTCGATGGCGCCGCCTATGCCGTAGTCGCCGGTCGAGGTGAGATCGGGACCGGTATAGGGCAGGGCGTGCTTGCCCCCAAGGGGATCGACCAGCTGCAACTGGCACTGGCTGGCGTTGCCGGTAGAGAGGGCCGCATTGAAGGCGAATCCGACGATCCTGTCGTAGCCGATAGCAAGCCCGTCGGCCACCTCGGAAATCAGGTTGTCCGCGCCGACAACCCCCTGGAACACGGTGGTACCGACAGCGCCACTGCTGTTGCTGCCGAACCGGTGGGGCACCAGGTCCAGTTCGTTCCACTGCTTGCCGAGGTTGCCGTCGGTGTAGGCGTCGCCGCCGGTGGGCCAGCTCGCGCCGCTGTCGCAGGTCAGGTTGATCGGCACTGTCGGCGAGTAGGTGCCTTCAGTAAGCAGGTTGAGCCGGCAACCCTCGAGGTCGAAACTGAAAGCATTGGTTGGCGGGGGGCCGGTGTAACCGGGCACGTCACCGATCGCCGCATGTGCACCTGACGCTGTCAGCAGTGAAACTGCGAAGAAAAGCCGGGGCAAACTCGTTTTGCGCCTCAGGGCATGGCCTGGGAGCCGCTTCCATAAGCTGGTCATATTGAAATCCCTTCACTCTCCAACCAATGCGGGCTGGCGGCGGGAATTCGGGATGTCAGGACAGGAGAGTGGAATCCCACCACCGGTGCTCATCTTCTGAGGCAACTCGGCCATCCCCGGAGGGATCCGTGGCTTTCCGTCCCCGCCTTGCGGCGAGTTTGGCTTTTTTCCAGCTTTGTGAGCGCTGCGCTGTGTGCCAGATTATGTACACAGCACTTATAAGGTAGCTGTCCCTGCCAGCTTTACCACGCAAAAAGGCCTATAAATATAGATTAAATCGCTCTTATGGAGCTGATCAAATGAAGTAAAGGTTGTCGCAAAAACGCTACAGTTTCTTACGCCACACGGCGCTAGAGATGATTGCGCAGGCCCAGTTCATCGGGATAGGGGTAGAGAAACACCTGGTTGTCGATATAGGCATTGGGATGATTGGCGAAATGGTGTTTCAAAAGTGTGACAGGCACCACCAGGGGCAGTTCGCCGCGGCGGTAGCGATCGACCAGATCGACCAGCCGCTGGCGCTCGGCGGAGCTGACCTGGCGCTTCAGGTAGCCAACCAGGTGCAACAACACGTTGCTGTGGCCGCGGCGGTTGGCGGGGCGCTGCAGGGCCCGCATTACCCGGGCGATGAGTTCGCCGCCGAGAACGGCAGGGTCCTGTCTGCCCGCGTCGGCCAGCAGCGGGCCGATCTGCTTGTAGGCGGAGACGTCGTGGGCCATCACCAGGTACTTGTAACGACTGTAGAACTCCACCAGGCGCCCGGCGGAAAGCCCGCCGCGCACCAGTCCCTGCCAGTCGTGGTAGGTCAGGGCGCGGCTGACGAAGCTCTCGCGCAGCCCGGCGTCGTTGAGCCGCTCGTCGTCCTCGAGCGGCAGGAGGGGGTCCCGTTCGGCCAGGGCAGCGGCGTACATGCCCTGGGCGTCCTTGGCGACGAGGTTGCCTTTATGGTTGAAGCGCTTCACCCGGTCGAAGCCGCAACTGGGGCTGCCCTTGACCAGGATATAGCCACAGCTTTCCGGGTTTGCGGCGAGGTATCGCCGGGCGCAGTCGCGCAGGGCCTCGGTGTAATCGTGCTCGTGCGTGGCGACGTCGAGCACCCGCAGGGTCTCGACCTCTCCCACCAGGTGAATGGGCGGGCGCGGCACGCCGAGGCCGGCGGACATTTCCGGGCAGAAGGGGCGCAGCTCGAAGTGCTCCGCCAGGTCCCGGACGTGCTTGTTGGCCGACTTGGCCTGCCCGTTATAGCGCACCGGGTTTCCCGCAAGGCAGGCGCCGATGCCGAGCAGGGGCCGGGAATCAGGGGTACTTGTGGACATGGCTTCAAACTACTCCCGGAGGTGGTGCGAGGCAAGGGGATCCATAGGCGTAGATACGCAGGGGAGTGGCCTGGGGATCACCGCGGGTTACAGCCGCGCGGCTAAAAGCTAGAATCGGGTGCCCATTGCCAACCCCGAGCACCGAGCCGCCCATGACCCTGCACAAGCTAATCGTACTGCCCCTGCTGCTACTGGCATTCCTGAGTGGGTGCACCAGCCTCACCGGCGAGTACGACCCGCCGACGGTCAGCCTGGAGAGCTTCCAGCCGCTGCCCTCGGAAACGGGTGCCCCGCGCTTCGAGATCGTCCTGCGCGTCGCCAATCCGAACAAGGAAGCACTCGACATCGCCGGTATCGCCTACACCGCAAGCGTGCGTGGCCGCGACCTGGTCAGCGGGGTCTCGAACCAGGTGCCGCGTATCGAGGGCTACAGCGAGGAGCGGGTCACCCTGGAAGCCGGGCTGCAACTGTTCGAGTTGCTGCGCCTGCTCGCCGATCTCGGGCTGGAGGCCACCGACACCCTCGACTACAAATTCAGCGCAAAAATCGATTTTCGCGGTTTCATCCCGACCCAGCGGGTGGAGGAGAGCGGCACCCTGCGCCTGCGCTAGCCCAGCACCGAACGGACGAAAATCGCCAGGATGACCGCCGGGCACACCAGCCGCACGTACCAGGGCCAGATGCGCCAGAACCAGCTGTTGGCGGCATCCGGGTTACCCTGCTGCAGTTCCTTCAACAGTGCATCGCGGTGCAGGACCCAGCCGGCGTAGAGGCACAGGACGATACCCAGCAGCGGTTGTGCGTAGCGCGTCGTCACGCTGACAACCAGGCCGAACAGGGTGCCGAAATCCAGCAGTATCAGCGTGCTCAGGAGCACGATCATGGCCCCGATCAGCCACACCGCCCGATGGCGCTGCATGCCGTGCTCCTCGATGGCGTAGGCGACCGGTGTCTCGAGCATGGATATCGAGGAGGTGAGTGCGGCGATGGTCATGAGAAAAAAGAACACGATGCTGACGATGATCCCCGGCAGCCCCATGGTGGCGAACAATTCCGGCAGCACGGTGAAGATCAGGGTGTCCTCGGACAACAGCGCTCCGCTGGGGGAAAAGATCTCCACGCCGTTGTGCATGGCGACGTACATGGCGGGAATGATCAGGAAGCCGGCACAGACGGCGATGAAAATATCCACCAGTGTCACCATGCCGCCCACCAGCGGCAGGTTTTCGCCGTCCGGGAGGTAGGAGCCGTAGATCAGCATCGTCCCCACGCCCAGCGACAGGGAAAAGAAAGCGGCGCCGAGTGCCGAGATCACCAGGCCCGGCGAGATGGCGCGGCTGAAGTCCGGCATCAGGTAGACCTTGAGGCCCTCCATTGCACCGTCGAGGGTGAGCACATAGATCACCAGCAGCACGAGCGTGAGCAGCAGGGCGGGCATCAGCCGCTCCGACCAGCGCTCTATCCCCTCGCGCACACCGCCGGAAATAATCGCAATGGTCAGCACCATGAATACCAGCATGAACACCAGGTTGCGCGCGAAGCTGAACTCGTTAAACCACTGTGAAACCCCGTTGAAACCCAGCAACTGGCTGACGGAGCCGAGGCCGAAGGCAATCATCCAGCCAGCGACTATGGCGTAAAAGCTGAGGATGAAACTGGCCACCAGCAGGCCGAGGATGCCGCTGAGCCGGCCGGCGCGCTGCAGCAGCGGGCGGGCAGACAGTGAAGCCAGCGCACGCGGGGCATTGGCGTGGGCGTGGCGCCCGAGGATCAGTTCCGCCATCAGCGCGGGATAGGCGAGGAAGAAGGCGAGCACCAGGTAAACCAGCAGGAATGCCGCCCCGCCGTTACTCGCCGCCTGGGTGGGAAAGCCCCAGATATTGCCCAGTCCCACAGCGGAACCGGCCGCCGCCATCACGAATCCAAAGCGGGAGGAAAATTCCCCACGAGTCCCCGCCATGCTGTCCCCCAAGACTATTTTTATCCAGCCCAGAGTGTATCACGCGAAACCGCGCGAGAACCCGGCGGCCTCAGCCGGTACTGGTCACGCAGGGGCGTTGCTGGTCACTGCGCTGGGGCACGCCAAAAATCCTGCGGGCCATCTGCGGCACCAGTGAAATGAATTCGAAGGTGGCGTCAAAGGCCGCCGCGATCGGCGAGGTAATGATCCGCGGCTTGTCGAAGGGCCCCTTGATCTGCACCGAGGAGGGCACCTGCAGATTGCGCGATTTCGAGCGCGGGGTGAACTCCACGTCGAGTTGCTCCCGACCGAGGTCGATATGGGCCGTGCCCGTGGCAATCATCTTGCTGGTTTCGATATACAGCGTGTCGGAATCGACCACGCCCTTGCTCAGTTTGAACTGGGCCAGGGTGCAGTCGATATGGGTGGACTTCTCCAGCAGCGCCCCCGAGTAGAACCAGGCGAGCAGGTCGGTCGCCAGCACGTCGTAGGCGGCCCCGGCGATCTCGGCGTTCTCGAGGGCGAGGGAGAAGTTCCCGTCCAGGGTGTCGAGCAGTGCGTCCGCCGTATCGCCCTGGGCACTGAGACCGCCGCGCAGGTTGGCGAAGCCACTGACCGGACGGGCGATACCGAGGTCCGCGGAGAGGGTGTTGAGGGGCAACTCCAGCGCCTCGACGGACAGGCTGGTGAACGCCGGCCGGCTGTTGAGATCTATGATGCCCCTGACCTCCGCCTGGGAGCGGTCGTAAGCAACGGAGAACTGGCGCAGCAGGTAACGCTGTTGCTCGCCGGTAAGGTGCATCTGGAAGTTTTGTATGCGGGTGTTTTTCCCCTCGATGCCAGCGAAGTCGAGGCGGATGTCCGTGTCGTAGGCGGGCGCCTGCTGCAGGCGCTTTTCCAGGGACTTGCCCAGAACCCTGCGATCCAGCTTTTCCGCGGGCGCGTGCAGCTGCTTATCGTAGGAATCGGCCTGCAGCCCGATGTCGTGCAGGTAGACCTTGGGGCTCTCGACCTCGATCGCCAGACTGTGCAGGCCACTGCCGTCGAAGCCGAGGCCCGCCCTGGCACTAAGCAGGGTATCGCCGAGCCCGGCGCTGGCGGACAACTGGATATCCCGGGCGCTGGTACTGCCACTGAGCGTCGCGCTGCCCGGTGCCAGCTTGAAGCCGGTCAGCGCCGCCAGTGCCTGCGGGTCGTCAAACTGCAGTTTGGCGTGGAAGTTCGCCACGGCCGGGGCGGACAGATCCGGCACGCCACCGGTCCCGTCCGCTTGAATGGCCGGACCGCGCAGCTGCGCTGCCACTTCCTCCAGGGCGAATCGGTTGCCGTGCTGGCGCAGGTCCCCGCGCGCGCTGAGGGCCCCGAGTTCGGGCAGCTTTGCCCCGAACAAGGCGCCCGCAGCGGGCAGGTCGGCTGTTTCCGCCGCCAGTCGCGCCGCGAATCCCGACAAAGGACGCGCGTTCTCCAGGGCAACAACGCCGGCGGTGGGCGCCAGTGTGAGCCTGGCGGCCGGTGACTTTGCCTCCAGCGCGCCGCCGACAACGGATAATTTGCGGCCGCTGCCAGCGAGGTCCGCCCAGCCGCTGATGTTGAAGCCCCCCGGGAAGGGAGCGGCCGTGTAGGCGCGCAGGGCGCTGCTGTCGGGCATCTCCAGTGCGAGCCGCAGGCGGGCATCGCGGATTGCCGCCAGCCCTGTCGCGCCCTCCTGCGCCAGCAGGCCCAGTGTCCCGCTGATGCGCAGCAATGCATCCTCCGGCTGGCCGAGCTCAATCTGCAGGTCGCGCAGCTGCATGGGCCGCTGTTGTGTATCGAGCAGGGCCGAGGCGCGGAAGGGGCCGGGCTCGACAGGCAGGGGGCCAGTCCACTCGCGCAGGGTCGCCAGGGACGGCCCCTCGGCCTCGATGCGGATCTCCCGGGACGCCGCGGCGGCCGACAGGGGGTCGAAATCCCCGGAAACATGAACCTCGAGGCCACTCGGGGCCGCGCTCGAGAGCCGGAATTTCTCGATCAGCGGCGCACTGAGCGAGCCGGTGACCAGCGCCGAACCCCGGGCGGCACCCAGTGCACTGAGGTCGACTTTCAACCACTGCAACAACAGCGCCATGGAGGCCAGTTCCCCATCCGCCTGCAGTTTCAGCGCGCTCTCCCCGGAAAAGGCGAAGTCGAGCTGGCCGGTGGCATGGAGGGAATATTCCGGCGCGTTTTCCAGCCTGAAGTCGGCGCCCGTCAGTGAGAAGCCGCGGGTGTCGCCGTCCAGGTTCGCTGTCAGCTCCAGCGCCCCTCTCAGCTCGCGGTCAACATCGAAACCGCGCAGGAAGTCGGCGAGTTCCGTGTAGCTGCCGTGCAACCTGAAGCTGTAACTGAAGTCCTCCGAGTCGCCCTCGAGGGTGCCGTCGAGCTCGACCCTGCTCTGGCTCTGGGGGGCGCTTATCCGCGACTGCAGTTCAATCCCGGTGACGCCGTGCCCGCGGCGCAACCCGGCAACATCGAAGGTGAAATACAGCGGCTCACCGTCGTACTGGGCCTGGGCCTGGATCCGGTAGTGGCGGCGGCCCTCGCGTTTTCCGCTCAGGCCCTGCAATGGAAAGACCAGCGTCTTCTCCCGCGCGGTAACCACGTGCAGCCGTGCGATCTCCGCGGTCCTCGGCAGCCAGCCGAGATAGCGCAACCAGTGCATCGGTTTGGGATCGCTGGCCTTGTTGCGGTCGGACACGTAGACAGTGACCTGGTCAGCGCGCAGGTCACTGTCATCGAGATTGCCCGTGTAGATGTCCCCGGCGGTAATGCGGCCGCTGAAGCCCAGTACCGAGAGAAAAGGCGGGCCGTCGCCGCTCTTCGGGTAGAGGTGAATTTCACTGGCGGACACCACGCCCTGCAGGGGCCGCAGGACGGGATCGCGCAGGTCGAGGCGCAGCTCGGTGAAGCTGTCCACCGCCCAGTGACAGAGGTAGAGCAGGGTGCTCTCGGAACGCATTGCCAACAGTGGCGCCAGCAGGACAACCGCCAGTATCACCACAACAATAAGCAACTTGCGCATGCTTCGCCTTGAACGCCCGGAGTCCAGCGAGTTTACCACGGGCAGGGCGCCAATTTGCCGACGCGCGGCGGCATTGTGTTATGATGCCGCCGCCTCCCGGGACGCGCGCTGCACGCCCCTTACGCCGCCCCGGCAGACTGTAGCCAAGGCGGAGAGAACTCTGCAAATACCCACTTTGCGACGGTGGTGAAATTGGTAAACACAGGGGACTTAAACTCCCCCGGCTATAACAGGCCTTGCGGGTTCAAGTCCCGCCCGTCGCACCAGTCACACGCTATTTACTGTCTTTCGCCCCGAGGATGCCGGCGTACATGCCGGATGTGAGCAGGCCGTCCGGGCTGATCGAGATGGTGAGCAGTGCGTTATCCCAGTCCTCGCCATAACCGAGGAAGTGACGCAGCACGGTAGCCCCGGTCTCGAAGTCGATAGCTGTGACATACCAGGCATCCTCGGTTCCCATCAGCAACTCGTGGACATAGATCAATCCACTCCCCAGTGAGAGCTTGGCCCCGGTGCCCGCGCGCACCTCGTAGTTCTCCCAGACGATGTCGCAACCGGAGAGGTCGGGGCGGACGTCGATGCGCACGAACCCCGGCTCCGCGGCGGCTGAACTGCCCTCCATCCTGAAGCCCTTGTTGTTCTCGATAACCAGTGAATTGCCGTAGCCGATGAAGGAATTCTCCAGCACGCTGCGACCGGGCTTGAACACGGGTACCTTGCACACCAGACGCTCTTCATTCGACACGGCATCCAGCCGGTACACGAGGACATTGGGGCGCGGGTCAGCGTTGTCGCCGAAAGCAATGAGGTTCTCGCCGAACAGCACCGGGGTGGTTCCCGAACCGGAGCCGAAGGATTGCCTGGCCGCGTCTTCGCCAACCTCGTAGGGGAGGCGCAGCGTGACCTCGGGGCCATTTGCGCCGGAGCGCATGGCATAGAGGTTCTGGTCGGTGACAAAAGATATGCCGGCAGGGTCTGCGGCCAGGCCGTTGGCGATGGATTCGCCTTCGAACAGGTGGCTGCGCACCTCACCGCCGGGGGTGATATAGCCCACCGCTGCCGGCCTGAAGATGGAAAACCACCAGTTGCCCTCCCAGTCGGCAACGAGGTCCAGCGGGATGGTCATCGGCCCGCGCAACTGCGGGGGTACTGCCGAGCTAACGTCACGGCGTTCCACAAGCTGCCAGCCCGGCCCGTGCTCGCCCTCGCTGATTGCAAATGTCTGGATCGCCATGTCGCCGGTCGGCACCACGACACGGCCCTGGTTGTCCATCCGGAAATAGAAGCCGGCCATCGGAGGCAGTTCGTACTCGGCCAGCACCTGCAGCCCTTCCGGGTCCAGCAGGACCAGCGAGGAGGGGGTCTGGCGGCCGACGCAGACGCTGATGACTCGGCCCCTGGTGTCGAAGTGCTGGGTGGAGCAATAGGCCGGTTTCCGCTCCGGGCGGAAGGCGCGAACCCGCATGTCACCCCTGAGCGGACCGGTTGCCGGAATGGTGCCGCTGTTATAGCTGTCACCGTGTGCGCCGGCATAACCCTGGTTGTTCTGGAAGGGGTGAGCCGGCATGGGCAGCGGGGGCAAGGGCCTGGCGATGACCACCGCATCCTCGTAGGGGGCAATTGCCCGCTCCTGCGCTACCGCGTCGGTATTTGTCGCCGCTTTTGCTGCAACGCAAACCAGCCCTGCGAGCGATACTGCGAGCATTGATCGGGTAAACATGGGTCTGAGCCTCTTGTTATTGCGGGAATGCCTGCGGCATCCGACGGCCCGGGGTGGGCGTATCGACTGGCAAACTAGCACATTGAAAACATGTCAGATAATGCCGTTTATTTGGCTGTTCCATAACATTTAGGCATGTATTAGTTGTGGCCGGCCCGGCAATGCCCGCTACCTCGGGGGGCCGCGCGGGCGATACTTCCAGCCCTGGCGCTACTTCCGCTGCCGTCCCGCACGCTGGTATCCTCTGCCTACAAAATTCGCGACTCAAGACGGAGAAAAGTGCGTTGAAACAGGCCCTGATCACCATGCTTTCCATGCAGGATCGCATGAACACCCGCGTCCACCCACAGTGGATCGCGCAAAACTTCGCCTGGTACCGGGCGGCCTGGATCGAGTGCGGGGAACTGATCGACCACTACGGTTTCAAGTGGTGGAAAAAGCAGCAGCCGGACATGGACCAGGTGCGTCTCGAGGTGATCGATATCTGGCACTTCGGCCTGTCAGCCCTGTTCGTCGACGGCAGGACCATCAACGAGATCGCCGACAGCATCGAGAGCGACCTGGCCAGCCACCAGTTCTCCGGGCTCGGCGTACGCGAGGCGACCGAAGCGCTGGCTCTCGACTGCCTGCAGACAAAGTCCTTTTCCCCGTCGCTGTTCCGCGACCTGATGTACGCGGCAGAACTGGATTTCGACGAACTCTACCGCGCCTATGTGGGCAAGAATGTCCTCAACTTCTTCCGCCAGGACCACGGCTACCAGGAAGGCACCTACACCAAGAACTGGAACGGCAGGGAGGATAACGAGCACCTGGTCGAGCTGCAGGAAGAGCTCGACGCCAACGCCGCCGACTTTGCCGACCAGGTCTACGCCGCCCTGGAAATACGCTACCGGGAAAGCGTGGCGGTCTGAACATGAACGAGGAGGCCGGTGGCAAACTCTCCACCACGGCACTGGCGCGCAAGCTCGACATACCGGTGCAGCAGCTATTCGCCACCTTCCGCGACTACGGCTGGATAAAACGCGCCGGCGACAACTGGGTGCTGCTGCCCAAGGGCGAATTCGAGGGCGGCAGGTACCAGCAGAGCAGCCGCTTCGGCCGCTACATCGTCTGGCCGGAGACCCTGGACCAGCACCCTCTGCTGGTCGCGCTGGAATCCAACCAGCGCATTACCGCCGCGAGCATGCGCCGCTATTACCCGCAACTGCACAGCCGCCAGATCAATCGCGCGCTGGCCGAAATCGGCCTGCAGCAGCACAGTATCCTCGGCTGGGAACTGACGGCGCTGGGCAAGTCGATGGGCGGGCAGCAGGCCGAGAGCCGTTCCAGCGGGGCGTTCTACGTCACCTGGCCCCACGAGATCGTCGACAACCCGGTGGTGCACCGGGAACTCAGCCGGCAGTCCGACCAGATGCCCAACCCGGAGCAGGGCGAGGGCGATGACGGCCCGGAGAAAGACCTGTTCGCCAGCGCTGCGCGGCCGCAAAGCTGCGACGGTATCGACGGCCACATTCTCCAGACACCGCTGCAGATGCTGGTCTGCAACTGGCTCTACCTCGCCCAGCTGCCCCACGCCTATCACCGGGCGCTGCCAGTGGAGGAATTGATCCACACCGACTTTTACCTGCCCGGCGGGCGGATCTACATCGATTGCTGGGAGCAGGCCTCGGGGCCGGCGGAAATGCGCGCCCGCCTGCGCAAGCGGGAGATCTACGCGGACATGAAGCTGAATTCGCTGGAAATCGACGAGGGCGATGCCGAGCGCCTCGACGAGGTTATCGGCCGGGGCCTGCTGGCCTTCGGCATCCGCTGCTAGGCGCCTGCGTTTTCTGCCGCGCTATTTGCGGCTCAGCGCGACGCCGCACTCCATGTGGTCCGTGTAGGGGAACTGGTCGAACAGCGCGAAGTGGGTCACCCGGTGGGTTGCGGTGAGCTGGTGCAGGTTGTCGGCGAGCGTTGCCGGGTTACAGGACACGTAGAGAATGTGCTCGAAGCGCGCGACCATCTGCACGGTGTAGGCGTCCAGCCCGGCGCGCGGCGGGTCGACAAATACCGTGCGCAGATCGAACTCGCCCAGCGGCCGCGGCAGGTTGGCCAGGCGCCGGAATTCCCGTTCGCCATTCATCGCCTGGGTCACTTCCTCCGCGGCCAGCCGGATCACCTCGATATTGTCGATGCCGTTGGCCTCGATATTGTGCTGTGCGGCGCGCACCGAAACCTTCGCCAGTTCCGTGGCGATCACTGTAGCGAAATGCTGCGACAGGGGCAGGGTGAAGTTGCCGTTGCCGCAGTAGAGCTCGAGCAGGTCGCCGCCAATCCCCGCCGCGCGGGCACAGGCCCAGCGGATCATCTCGATATTGACCCTGGCGTTGGGCTGGGTAAACGCCTGCTCGTACTGGCGGTAGCTGTACTCGCGGCCGTCGATCGGCAGCGACTCGACCACCCAGTCACGACCGAGTACCAACTTCTGCTTGCGGCTGCGGCCGATGAGGGAGAGGCCCGGGGAGAGCGCCTGCAGCTCCTGGCGCAGCGTCTGGGCGGCCTGCTGCCAGGGCTCGTCCAGCTTGCGGTGATAGACCAGGGTGACCAGCGTGTCCCCGGCGAGGGTGGACAGGAACTCCACCTGGAACAGCTTGCGCCTGAGCTCGGAGCTGGCGCAAAGGCGCTGGCGCAGTTCCGGCATCAGGCGCTGGATGTTCTCGCAGGCGATGGGGAAGCTATCGATAGGAACCGGGGTCTTGGGGTCCTCCGGCCGGAACATCACGTAATCCAGCGCATCGCCCGCGTGCCAGATGCGGAACTCCGCCCGCATGCGGAAGCTGTCGGGCCGGGAGGCGAAAACCTCTGCCTCGGGTACCGCAAAGGGCGCCAGCAGCTGCTGCGTCGCGGCGGCTTTGTCCGCGAGCAGTGCGCTGTACTGCCCGGGTTGGACCCTGGAGAGGGGCATCAGGCGAACCGCGCCCGGTCGCGCGCCTCCCACAGTTCGCGAGCGCGCCCTGTGCAGGCGGCGAGGTCCGCGGAAAAGTCCAGGCTGAACAGCGCCGCGGTGGTGGTGGCGAGCACGGCGTCGAGGCCGTAGCCATCGGCGGATTCTCCGCGCCACAGCTGGCGCAGCGGAATGACCTCCACTGCGGGCACATCGGCCACCCGTTCACCGATGGTGCGGGGCAGGACCACCTCGCTGCTTTCGCCGTCGCGCAGCAATTGCAGGCGGGTGTCGGCGTGGGGCTTGATTTCCACCTCACCGCTCTCGCCCTTGAATACCAGCGAGCGCGCCTGGCCGAGCAGGCGATCGGCGTCCTGGTGCAGGGTGCCGTAGGCCGGGTGGAAAATACTCTGGATGCTGGCCGGTGCCGCCAGCGGATTGAGCATCCGGGTCAGCGTATTTACCGGGGAACGCAGGCCCAGCAGAGGGCGCAATTGCACGAGCTCGTGCAGTGGCTGGCAGAACGCGCGCAGGGGGAGGTAGCTCAGCCGCTGCGCGTCCAGTTGCCGTGACACTTCCTCCCAGTCGCCAGCCACCGGCATGCCGAGCTGGCGCATGGCGTCCTCGGTATACAGGCGGCCGAGGGTGTGGCCGTCACAGCCGTGGACCAGTACGCGATAGCCCGCCTGTGCCAGCAGGGCCAGCGCGAGCAGATACCAGGGGTGGTGATGCTTCTTGCCGGCGTAGCTCGACCAGTCGAGATCGACCCGCAGGCCGGCCGGAGGCTGGGTCATCTCCGCCCTGCAGGCGTCGACAAAACCGGCCAGTTCCTCGCCGGTTTCCTCCTTCACCCGCAGCAGCATGAGGAAGGCGCCGAGCTGCAGCGGCTCCACTTCACCGCGCAGGATCATGCCAAAGGCCGTCGACGCCTCCTCGCGAGACAGCGAGCGGCTACCGGTCTTGCCCTTGCCGAGTACACGCACGTAAGGTGCAAAGGGGTGCTCGGTGGCGGGAATCTGGAATGACAGCGGTTTGTTCACAGCGGACTCAGAGGCAGTTGTCGGGTTTCGGCAGACCGGCAATCTTGCTGGCGATCCTGGCCGGGGAGCCGGGGAACAGGCTGAGCAGGTAGAGGCTCTTGCCCTTGTCCGGCCCGAGGTTCAAGGCACAGTATTTTACCAGAGGTCGCATCGCCGGGGAGCTGTCGAAGCGGGAATAATAGTCCCGCAGCAAGTCGATCACTTCCCAGTGTGCATCCGCCAGTACCAGCCCCTCGGCGGCGGCGATCTGCTCGGCGACGGCCGGGGTCCACTGATCCAGCTCGCGCAGGAAACCCTCTTTGTCGAACGCGTCCGGGTCCAGCACGGCCGCGTCAGTACCACGCCACCTGGCGCGGAAAAACTTCGCTCAGGGCGACAAAGCCGTCGTAGCCCACGCACTCGAGCCTGGCGTCAGGCGCGCCAATTCCGGCCGCCAGCATGTCCTGTTCGAGGATGCACAGCCGGGCCGGGGAGTTCGTCAGCGCGCGCCAGCCCGCACTGTGTTCCAGCGCGGCGTAGACGCCGTCGCCCAACAGCAGGATACAGTCTTCGGCCGTCGCCAGGCGCAGGCATTGCGCGAAAGCGGCGCTGGAGGGCAGGGCGTTGAGGGTATGTAGCAGCACGTTAGCAACTCAGTATGTGGTCGCAGCCTGACATCAGCGATTGTATACCCTGTGCGTCGAGCGGGCGCACCGGCAGCACCAGGTCGGCCTCGCCCAGGCCGTGGCGGCGCAGGGCCTCCGAGTCGACATACACCGACTCGATGTCGTAGAGCGGCAGCGAGGCGAGCATTTTGCCCACGGCCTTGAGGCCGATGGCATCGGCCTGCTGGCCTTTCAGCAGTTGCAGTACGCCGTCGCCGAGGAACAGCAACTGCACGTCCTGCTCGAAGGCCCCCATCGCCAGGGACAGGTCGACGGCTGCCCGGGCCAGGCTGCTGCCGTAGGGTGATCCGCGCAGCAGGACGAGGTTCTTGCGTCGGGAATCGGTCATCTCAGCCCCCGAAAGTCAGCAGGCGGTCCGCGGTATCCGCGGCGTCGATCAGCTGGCCGAGCCCGCTGATCTCGAAATCTTCCATGATGGTGACGCCAGCTCTTTCGTAGCGCGCGGCCTCGCCCGTATCGAGCATACCGCGCTTGAGCGCGGAGGAAATACACAATACCAGCTCGACGTCGTGGTTCACCGCGAGCTCACGCCAGGCCGCGGTGAGGTCGGTTTCATCCTGCGGCAGTACCGCGTTGGCGTTGCCGGTCGCGGTGCCGTCGTCGAGAAAGAACGCACGGTTGATATGGTTGCCGCGCTTGATCGCGGCCTCGGCGAAGCGCAACGCGGTGCGCGAGGCGTGGCCGGATACAGGAGCGCCCAGCACCAGCAGGGTATATTTCACGCGTCGGCCCCCAAAACAAAAAACCCCGGACTCAACCGGGGTTTTATTGGCCGCTGAGGGCTATCAGTCATCACCACTCAGGGCGGTCAACAGGTGCAGCATGTGGATGAACAGGTTGTAGATGTTCAGGTACAGCGACACGGTCGCGCGGATGTAGTTGGTCTCACCGCCGTGGATGATGCGGCTGGTGTCGAACAGGATCAGGCCGGACATGATCATCACTACCGCGGCCGAGATGGCCAGGGAGACCGCCGGGATCGCCAGGAAGATATTGGCGATCGAGGCCACCACCGCGACCAGCAGGCCGACCATCAGGAAGCCGCCCATGTAGGAGAAGTCCTTGCGGGTGGTGAGCGCGTAGGCGGACAGGCCGAAGAATACGATGGCAGTGCCGCCGAGCGCCTGCATGACCAGCGCGGGGCCGCCGGGCATGGCGAGGTAGGCATTGAGCATGGGGCCAATTGCGGCGCCCATGACGCCGGTGAAGGCGAAGATTGCCCACAGGCCCTTGCTGGTGTCCGCCATCTTGTGCACGACGAACAGCAGCCCGAACCCCACCAGGCTGAGAACCAGTCCGGCAATGTGGGACAGGCCCATTGCCATGGACATACCGGCACACAGAGCGCTGAAGGCAAGGGTCATGCCGAGCAACATATAGGTGTTCTTGAGCACCTTGTTGGTCGCCAGCACACCTTCCATGCCGGTGCTGTGCATGTTGTACAAACTCTTCTCTTGCATTGACTTCTCCGTCATAGGTTGCGCGGTATCGCGTACATAACTGGGACAGATAATAAGGGCTGGGGGTTCAATTTCAAGTTAAACCGGAGGCGACTGTCACCGCCTCAACGGGGCCAGAGGCGGGCGTCGGCGTGATCCTCGAGCGGTCTCGGCGCACCGATATAGTAGCCCTGGCACAGGTCGACACCGATTTCGCGCAGGCGGGCGAAGATCGCCTCGCTCTCGACGAACTCGGCCACGGTCTTCAGGCCCATGAGCTGGCCGATCCGGTTGATCGACTGCACCATCGCGTCGTCGAAGGGGTCGGTGAGGATATCCCTGACGAACATGCCGTCGATCTTGATGAAATCCACCGGCAGCGACTTGAGGTAGCCGAAGGAGGACAGGCCGCTGCCGAAATCGTCGAGGGAGAAGCGGCAGCCCAGCGCCTTCAGTTCCTCGATGAACTGCAGGGCGCGGGAGAAATCGGCGATCGCCGCGGTCTCGGTGATCTCGAAGCAGATCTGCTCCGGGTTCACCCGGAAGTCGCGGAATCCCCGCTTGATATCGCCAAGCAACTCGCGGTTATCCAGCGACGCGCCGGACAGGTTGATCGAGAAGGCACTGTCCTGCGCTTTGGCGTCACCCATCCAGGCGAGCATGTTGCGCACCACCCACTGGTCGATACTGCTCATATGTCCGTAGCGCTCGGCAGCCGGGATGAACGCGCCGGGCATTACCTGTTCACCCGCGTCGCCCAGCATGCGCACGAATACTTCGTAGTGGTCGACCTGCTCGGCGTCACAGGTGGCGACAATCGGCTGGCAGAACAGCCTGAAGCGGTCGCCGTCGATGGCCTCGCGAATGCGCGAGGCCCAGGCCATCTGCCCGCGGCGCTCCGCAACCTGCTCATCCCCCTCCTGGTGCAGTTGCACGCGGTTGCGCCCACCGTCCTTGGCCGTGTAGCAGGCGGCGTCGGCCATGGACATCAACTCCGCCGCGTTGCGGTTTTCCCGGGTGAAGCCGGCGATGCCGATACTGACCCCCACGGCGAATGTCCTGCCCTGCCAGCTGAAGCGGAACTCCTCGATACGCCGGCGGATTTCATCGGCAATCTGCCTGCCGCGATCGATCGAGCAGTCGTGCAGCAGGATGCCGAACTCATCGCCCCCAAGCCTGGCCAGGGTGTCGCTGCCGCGAACGCTGTCGCCGAGCAACACGCCGAGTTGCCGCAGCAGTTCGTCGCCGGCGTGGTGACCGCAGGTATCGTTGACGATCTTGAACTGGTCGAGATCGGCGTAGCAGATGACATGGTGTTGCCCGGCCTCGACGGTGTTGTTGATCAGCGTCAGCAGCCGGTTTTCGAACTCGCGCCGGTTGAACAGGCCGGTGATGGCATCGTGGGAAGCCTGGTAGGAAAGGGTGCGCTCGAGGGCGCGGGCGGTGGAGATGTCCTGGAAAACCAGCACGGTGCCGATCATCCTGCTCTGCCGGTCACGGATCGGGGCGGCGGTCAGCTTGATGGAAATCTTCCTGCCGTCCTTGCGCTGCAGTTCCAGTGAATCGTGGCGGTGAATCCGGGTCCCTTCCTGGCCGAGGGCGGAGAGCCCGAGAAGGACAGGTTTGTCCTCCTTCTCCTCGTAGAGCGAGAACGCCTCCGCCAGCTTGCGTCCCACCGCCTGGTTTTCACTGAGGCCGACCAGGTCGACCGCCACCGGGTTGATGTAGAGAATTTCATCCTGCGCATTCGCCGTGATCACCGCCTCGCCGAGTGACGCCAACGTCACCTGGGCCTGCTCCTTTTCCTCGAACAGCCGCTCTTCCGCCCGGCGCTGCTCGGAGACATCACGCAGTGTCGCCGTGTAATCGCCACCCCCGGCGACACCACCGTGGTTGGCCTGGAACTCGAGCACGGTGCGCTTGCCGCCGACCTCCTCACGCACGAACTCACAGTGCTCTATGGCCTGCAGGGGGGCGGAGGGGGCGGGGCGCCGGGCGCCCTCGAGCTGGATTTCAAAGCGGGCGAGCTCGAACACGTCCATTGCGCGACGCCCGACGACAGCGCCGGCCTCCACGCTGAGGAGTTTCTCGGCGCCGGGATTCAGGCTGGTCAGCACGCCGTGCTCGTCGAAGGTAAAGATCCCGTCGCGAACCTGGCGGACGATCTCCGCGGTCTTGTTGGTCGCCGATTGCAGCGCGCCCATCAGGCGGTTGTAACTGGCGGCAATCTGGCCGATCTCGGTAAATGGCTCCTCCGGGGCGCGCAGGCTCAGGTCGGCACTGCGCTGCTGCTCCTCGATGCAGCCCAGCAGATCGGAAAGGTAGGTATGGGCCCCGTGTTCGGAGACATTCAGGCCCTGCTCCTCGTCCTCGGCGGACACCCGCAATTGGATCAAGTGTGAGAGCAGGCGCAATGCGAGGTAGCCGATGCAGAAACTCCACAGTGCGCAGACCACAATACCCTCGAACTGGACCAGCACCTGCTGGCTGCGCGTCAGGCCCGTGCCAATGGCGTCCAGGTCGCCAAACAGCGCGACCGCCAGTGAGCCCCAGATGCCGGCCCCGAGATGAACGGGTACCGCACCGACTGCATCGTCGAGGCGGTACTGCATCATGACCCTGTCAGTAAGCAGCATGGCGACGGCTCCGCCGGCCCCGGTCAGGACCGCGCCGCCGCTGGACACTGCGTGGCAGCCCGCGGTGATCGCTACCAGGCCGGCAAGGGCGCCATTGAGTGAAGCCTCGACTGCTTCCGTATTGGGCGAGAGCCGGCGCAGCAGGTAACCGACCAACATTCCGACGACGCCGGAAAGCAGGGTATTGGCCACGATGCCGGGCACATCGCCATTGAATGCAAGAGTGCTGCCGCCGTTGAAGCCGACCCAGCCGACAAAGAAAAGTATGACACCGAGCATCGCTATCGGCAGGTTGGACGCGGGAATACTCACCGGGCCCGGGGCAAACCGCCCGATTCGCGGCCCGATACAGATTATCCCCGCGAGGGCGACCCAGCCGCCGACGCTGTGAACGACAGTGGAGCCGGCAAAATCCACGAAGCCGCGCTCCTGGAGCCAACCGGCGCCCGTGCTGAAGGCGCCACCCCAGGCCCAGTGGCCGAATACCGGATAGATCAGCCCCGCCACCAGGATGGCAATCAGGATATAGGCGCGAAAACGCATGCGTTCGGCCACGGCGCCCGAAACGATGGTGGCCGCGGTGGCGCAAAACATGACCTGGAAGAGGAAGAAGGTACTCAGCCAGGTATCGCCCTGGCCAAGATCCGGGGCGAACAGGTTGGTTCCTATCAATCCGGTCTCGCTGAAGCCAAACATCAGCCCGAAACTGAACAGCCAGAATACGACCCAGACAACGGCCAGATCGACGGCGTTCTTCAACGCCACGTTGATGGAGTTTTTGGTCCGGGTAATGCCACTCTCGAGGCAGAGGAATCCACCCTGCATCAGCAGGACGAGCACTGAGGCCAGGAGGACCCAGAGAATATCCAGTGTGGTCTTGTCACTCATCGCTTCGGGTTCGCTGTTTGTGACAATACGGGCGAGACAAGTGTGCTTGCGCCCCACTTCTGTTGAGCGGGTGCGATGAACAAATGTTATACACGGGCACGGCGGGGTGCGGAAGGGGCGGCGAACGGGTTCCGCGCGCGATTGGCGACGGGATCACACTTTTGGGCGGGATCGGGATATTTTCAGCCGCAGGCGGGGTGCCTGGACACTCCAGGCCAGCGACAGCCGGGCGGCAGCGGCGCCCGCCGCCGTACTACCTCATCCATCGACAGGCCAGGGACCTTCAGTAGCGCTCCAGGTCCCTGGCGACGATGACCTTGCCCGGGTACTGCTCCAGCACTCCCGCGCTGTAAGCCTCATCCGGGTCGCCGCCCCTGCCGGGCATCACGTGGGTCAACAGGACCATACCGACACCGGCCGCCCTCGCCAGCTTGCCGACTTCTACCGGCGTGGTGTGGTACTGCTCGGATTTCCTCAGCATGGCCTTCAACAGTGCGTCAGGCAGTGCTGCCATCATGCCGTTAGCGCGAAGATTCTCGGCCATCAGGTCGGTATTAAAGACCTCGTGAACCAGGATATCGGCGCCCCGGGCGAAATCGACCAGTTGGGGGCAGGGCCCGGTATCGCCGCTGAAAACCACGCTGCGATCTCTACTCTCGAAACGGTAGGCGTAACTCTTCTCGATGCCACCGTCGGTGCTAACCGGATCACCGTGGTGGTAGTGGCAGTTCTCTATCGCCGAGACCTCCACGTTGCCGTCCTTGAATATGACCTTGGCGGTGTCAGCATCGCCAATGTTGTGGACCTCGACATCGCCGGCAAAAGACCCGAAACGCGGCAGGGGAGAGTCCTCGTCGCGAATGGCCGCGTTGACCGCGTAGTACTGCATGAAGCCGTCGACTACGTCCCGGGTTCCGGCCGGGCCGAACACCTCGTAGTCATCCCGGTTGTGCAGGGACCAGCTCAAGCCCATCAGGGTGCCCAGGTCGGCATTGTGATCATCGTGGTTGTGGGTGATAAATACCCGCTTAACCGTATCGGCTGCTATCCCAACCGCCGTGAGTTGTCGCGCTACCCCATTGCCGGCATCTATCAAGTAGGTCTCGCCATTGACCTGCACCGCGTGCGCGGGCTGGGAGCGGTGGGGGTTCGGTTGTGGCCCGCCCTGGGTACCGAGAGCGATAACGGTGGTGAGAGGCGCTTGCTCCTCGGCGCTAGCCGTGGAGGAGTGGGTAAAGGTCCAGCAGCACAGCAGCTGGGCCGTTAGCAACAAGCGGCCGGTTAAAGGGCGAGGGAATTTTGACATCGCAATTCAATCCTGTGTGTCGCGCGAGGGAATCGTTGCAAGCTGCCCCTGCTGGGTTCGCCGGGCATCGATGCCCGGCAACTGCTGGTGGAAGCGTGCTGCGAGCGGGGTATCTTTGGGCGGATCATCGCGTATCGCGCGCGGCGCTATTGTTGTCTTTGTCGGCTTTGCAGGAGCCATTGGCAACGCAGGGTCTACCCTAGCGATCTCAAATATTTAATACAAGTGATTTATATTAAGAGCCGACGCTACAGGGCGAGCGAGCACCGGCGTGACCGGTCAGTGGCCGTGAGTGCCACGGCGGCCGTGGGGGATATCGAGGCGAATGAGCCTGAGGGACGGGAGACCAGGGGGGCACGCAAATAAAAAACCCCTGGCTTTGAACGAAGCGTTAAAGCCAGGGGTTTAGATGGCGGTGGGCCAGGGATTCGAACCCCGGGAGGGTCGCCCCTCAACGGTTTTCAAGACCGCCGCTTTCGACCACTCAGCCAGCCCACCGGAAACTTGATTGTCTGCTTATCGCGCCTGGCGCGAAGCAGGCGGCATTATACCTGTAACTTCTAAGCAGACAAGAGAGGACACGGAGATTCCAGCGGCGTTCGCAGGGAACGCCGCTGTTTTTCTCAGTATTCCGCGGCTTGTGCCAGCGGCGTCTCCTCCGGTACCGACAGCGGGCCACGCGGGTCGTTGGTGGCACGGGCTACAACACGGCCACTGTGTGCCGCCGGCGGCGCCACGTAGTCGCTGAACAGCTGCACCTGACTGGTCACAATCGCGATGCTTTCCACCGGCCTGGGCTGCACTCGCGGGTCGTTTATGGCGCGCCCGTCAGCTGTGAGGCCGGTACGGGCGACCGCGGGCACAGGTTGCTCCTCGATCGCGGGTGCGATTACCGCAGCGGGCTCCTCAACCACCGCTGGGGCGGCTGCGACGACTGCCGGAGGCTGCTCGAACGCTGCGGGTTCTGCCGGAGCGGAAGACTCGGGCTCACTTTCCCCGGAATCGGCCAGGGCGTCGAAGGCGAACTCCTGCGCGAGCGGCTCGGCAGCGATCTCGGCTTGTTCCTCGATCGCGGTAGTGCCTGCCTGAACCTGCTCTGCCTCGACCAGTGCAGTTGCGTTGCTGCTTGCGACAGCGTCGGTAACTGCATCCGCGACGGGCTCCACTGCCGGCTCAAGCGCCGGCCGGGCGGCCGCTTGCACGACCGGGGCATCGGTGTCGGCAGCTGTCTCCACCGCGTCCACTGCCTGGTCCTGCGGGCTGTCGGCGTCATCGCGCTTGCGGCCGCGATTGCGGCGGCGGCGCGGTGCCTGTTCACGCTTCATGTCCGAGGGCCGCTTGCGCGGCTGCTGGGCGTTGCCGTCGGCCGAAATCTCCGGGGACGCCACCTCAAGCTCGGCTGTTTCTGCGGACTGCACTGCTGCGACGTCCTGGCTCTCCTGCTGCTTGCGACGCTGGCCACCACTGCCGCGGCGGCGGCGATTTTCCTCGCGGGGCTTGTTGCCACTTTCCTCGCTGCGCGCGGGCTTGCTTTCCTGGCGCTGCTCAGAGGTCTGGCCCTCGGCTTTCTTCTCGCCGCGCGGTTTCCGGTTGCCGCGGTCACGATCGCGATCGCGGTCGCGGTCACGGTCACGGCCGTCAGTGGAGCGCTTGTTGCGCGATTGGCCTTTAGCACCGGCCGGCCGCTCAGACTTCCTGGCCTGCTTCGCGGTTTTTTCCTCGACCGGCGCAGCTTCCGCCTCAGGCTCGCCGACAATGGCGCTCCACAGGCGGGTGAACAGGCCGGACTTCACCGGTGCTACCGGCGTCGGCGCAGTGACAGGCTTGCCGGCGGGTTGCTCCGCGCGGGGTTCGGGCTCGGCACGTTGCGGAGCCGGCGCCTGGGGCTTGATGCCCTGGACAACCGCCTCCGGCTGCCGGGTCAGCGACTGGTGACTGTCGCTGATCACATCCATGTCAGGTTCGTCCACTTCGATGTCGTAGCTGACCTCGCGCTCACCCTCGATTTCGTCGTCGCGCAGGCGCTGGACGTCGAAGTGCGGGGTTTCCAGGTTGGGGTTGGGGATGACCAGTACCCGCACCCGGGTCTCGCGCTCGATTTCGGTGAGCGCCTGGCGCTTTTCGTTCAACAGGTAGGCAGCCACGTCGACGGGAACGATGGCGCGCACCTCGGCGCTGCGTTCCTTGATCGCTTCCTCTTCCAGCAGGCGAAGAATGGAGAGGGCGAGTGACTTGGTATCGCGGATCGTGCCCTGGCCGGTACAGCGCGGGCAGACGATGTTGCTGGTCTCGCCCAGCGAGGGACGCAGCCGCTGGCGGGACATCTCGAGCAGGCCGAAGCGAGAGATCCGGCCGACCTGCACGCGCGCCCGGTCGATGCTCAGGGCATCGCGCATGCGATTTTCCACCGCCCGCTGGTTGCGCGCGGCGAGCATGTCGATGAAGTCGATGACCACCAGGCCGCCCATGTCGCGCAGGCGCAGCTGGCGGGCGATTTCGTCGGCCGCTTCGAGGTTGGTTTGCAGGGCGGTCTCCTCGATATCGGAGCCGCGGGTGGCGCGGGCCGAGTTGATATCGATGGAAACCAGCGCCTCGGTGGGGTCGATGACGATGGAACCGCCAGAAGGCAGGCGCACTTCGCGTTGGAAGGCGGTCTCGATCTGGCTCTCGATCTGGAAGCGGTTGAAGAGGGGGATGCTGTCCTCGTAGCGCTTCAGGCGGTTGCTGAACTTGGGCATGACCATCGAGACGAAGTCCCGGGCCTCATCGAAGGCTTCCTGCTGGTCGATCATGACCTGGTCTATATCCTCGCGCAGGTAATCGCGGATGGCGCGGATGATGACATTGCTTTCACGGAAGAGCAGGGTGTTGGGCTTGACGGTCTCGCTGGCCTCGCTGATTTTCTCCCAAAGTTGCAGCAGGTAGTTGAGGTCCCACTGCAGTTCTTCCGCGGAACGGCCGACACCCGCTGTGCGGATGATCACGCCCATGCCGTTGGGGACTTCCAGCGCCGAGAGCGCCTCGCGCAGTTCGCTGCGGTCATCGCCTTCGATCCGGCGCGAAATGCCGCCGGCGCGGGGGTTGTTCGGCATCAGCACCATGTAGCGGCCGGGCAGGGAGATGAAGGTGGTGAGGGCTGCGCCCTTGTTACCGCGTTCTTCCTTGTCGACCTGGACGATGACCTCGGTCCCTTCCTTGACCACTTCCTTGATCCGGGCGCGGCCGTCACCTTCCGGCTTGCGGTAGAAGTATTCGCGGGCGATTTCCTTGAGCGGCAGGAAGCCGTGACGCTCGGCGCCAAAATCGACAAAAGCGGCTTCGAGGCTGGGTTCTACCCGGGTGATCTTGCCTTTGTAGATATTGGATTTCTTCTGGATGCGGTTGCGGTTTTCGATATCGAGATCGTAGAGACGCTGACCGTCGACCAGCGCGACGCGCAACTCTTCAGGCTGAGTTGCGTTGATGAGCATTTTTTTCATAAGTTTGCCATAAACCTGTAGGCAACAGGCCTGGCGGGGCAGGAATCAGTTTGTCGCGGCCCGGCATTTTCCGGGGCAAGCAGGAGAGGGCGCGTAAACAGGCTTTCACACAGCAACAGCTACAAGGCTGTTGTCAGGCCGCCCGCCGATACGGCGCGTCTCCCGGCATCCAGGTGCACTTAGCGATGCAATGAAATACATCGTGGTCTGCCATCGAAGCAGCTAGAATTGCACTGCCTGATGGGGAAGGGGGAATGGTACTCGTCCCGCCTTTTTGGTAGTGTCGCCGCACCTGGGCAGGGCAACACCACCACGAAGTCACAATCTGATTCTGTATCCCGGCAGTATCTGCTGCACGGATAGTTACTACGCTGATTTAAAGAGGGTATGTTCGGCCAAGCCGGCCGGCCCGAAATCAGCTCCGATTTGCGCGACTGCACTGGCGGTACCTTGCATTTATTTCGGCAGGCCCAATCATCGCCAGCGAACCAGCAGCACCCGGAGCGCAGAATTTTCTGCCCGGGAGCGCTGCCACGCAGGCGCGAATATTATCAGCATATTTACAGAAAGTTAAGCAATTTCCGCAATTTATGGCAGACATTGAAAGCACAGGGCCAGGGGTCCGGCACCTCCAGGTGGACGAGAACTCCGCCGGGCAGCGCCTCGACAACTTCCTCCAGCGCGAGCTCAAGGGCGTCCCCAAAACCCGCCTTTACCGGGCCCTGCGCAAGGGTGAAATCCGGGTCAACAAGGGCCGGGCCAAGGCAGACCAGCGACTGGCACTGGGCGACAGCGTGCGCATTCCGCCTCTGCGCACCCCCGCACCCAGCGCACCGCCGACCATACCCGGGCACTGGGTGGAGCAACTCGAGGCGGGCATCGTTCACGAGGACAAGTCCCTGCTGGTTATCGACAAGCCCTCAGGCCTCGCAGTACACGGCGGCAGCGGCCTGAGTTACGGCCTGATCGAGTGCCTGCGCCAGATGCGCCCCGAGGCCCGCTACCTGGAACTGGTGCACCGACTGGATCGCGACACCTCGGGCCTGATAATGATCGGCAAGAAGCCGGCGACCCTGCGCGAATTGCACAGACTGCTGCGCAGCGACCAGGTCGACAAGCGCTACCTGGCCCTGGTCTGCGGCAAGTGGCCGCGGGCGCTGTCACGGGTCGAGGCGCCGCTGCAGAAGAACGTGCTGCGCTCCGGCGAACGCATGGTGCGGGTCGACCGGGAAGGCAAACCCTCCGTCACCGAGTTCGCCGTTGTAGAGCGCTTTGCCAGCGCCACACTGGTGGAAGCCAAGCCGGTTACCGGGCGGACTCACCAGATTCGGGTACACGCGCTGCACGCCGGCTTCCCCCTGCTGGGAGACGACAAGTACGGCACCGACCAGGAGCAGGCACTGCGCAAGCAACTGGGCGTGAAACGACTCTTCCTGCACGCCGCCAGGCTCACCTTCAAGCTCCCCGAGACGGGCGTCCTGAAGCTTCAGGCCCCCCTCGACAGTGAGCTCACAGAAATTCTCAATAAGATTCGCAAGTAGTTGATATATGGTTATATTTGATTGGGATGGGACCTTGTGCGACTCGGTGGCACAGATTGTCTCCAGCGTCCGCTCGGCGGCCGCCGAACTGGGCCTCGAACAACCGAGCGAAGCCGCTGCCGCCAACATTATCGGCCTCGGACTGCCCCAGGCGATCGCGCTACTGTTCCCCGCGCAGAGCGAGGCGGTGCGTGGTGAAATTGCCAGGGTGTATTCCAGTCATTATGTCGCCAACGATACAGGGGCACCGCCACAACTGTTTCCCGGCGCTCTGGAAACCCTGCTGGCGCTGAAGGCCCGCGGGCGTGAAGTCGCCGTGGCAACCGGCAAGAGTCGTCGCGGCCTGAACCGGGTGCTGGCCGCACTGGAAATGGCGGACTTCTTCCATACCAGCCGCTGTGCCGACGAAACCCGCTCCAAGCCGGACCCACTGATGCTGCTGGAGATCATCGAGGAACGGAAGCTCGACCCGGCAGAGGTCATCATGGTCGGGGACACCGAATACGATCTCGAAATGGCCGCAAACGCTGGCGTGGCCTCGGTGGGGGTCAGTTTCGGCGCCCATGAGGTAGAGCGCCTGCTGATTCACAAACCCATCGCCGTGGTGGACAGCCTGCCGGCACTGCTCGACCTGCCCCACCTCGCCCGCTAGCGGGCTGGCCCTGCAGCGAGCGGGTCCAGGCCCGCCGCCCGCAGCAGCTTGCCGGTCGCGATGAGCGGCAAGCCCTCCAGCCCGGTAGGGTCGTCACTACGTATCCACTCGAACAGGGCAATTCCCAAGCCCTCGCATTTGAAACTGCCCGCGCAGTCGTAGGGCGTCTCTGCTCGCAGGTACTGGTCAATTTCGCGCTCAAGCAGGGGGCGAAACAGGACGCGGGTGAGCTGCAGCACGGTCTCCTGATACTCGCCAGCCGCCTGGCAGAGAGTGACCGCGGTGAAAAACTGCACTTCACGGCCGCTACAGGCCAGCAACTGCTCTCGCGCTCGCTCGTGACTGCCCGGCTTGCCCAGCAGCACTCCCGAATCGAGCGCAGCAACCTGGTCACTCCCCAGCACCCAGGCCTGCGGGTCGCCCGTGGCTATTGCCGCGGCTTTGGCCCGCGCCAACCTGGCCGCAAGAGTCTCTGGCGCCTCGCCGGGGAGGGGTGTTTCATCCACTGCGGGGGCCTGGCATTCGAAGGCCAGGCCGAGTCGCTGCAGCAGCGCGCGACGGTAGGGGGAGGTAGAGGCGAGAATGAGCCGCATCGGGGACCTGAAATCGACTGTGAATATGTGGGAGAACTGCTTGTATTCTATAGAAATTTCTTTGACAAAGGGGAGGGGCGTCACTATGATGCGCGCCTATGTTGAGCGACCCCCTCCCCAACGCGCTGGATGTCCGCAAGGCCGCGGCGCGTGGCGTGAGTATCAGCGGCTCGCTACAGGCACGTAATCTCCCGCGTTTTCAGGCACTTTTGGCCGATGAGGCGGGGGAGGTCGAGGCCGAATTCGTGTTCAGACGGGACGAGGAAAACCGCCCCGTAGTGGACATGTCAATTCGCGCCGACGTGCATGTAACCTGCCAACGCTGCCTCGCGCCGATGCCGCTCACAGTATCCGGTGAAACCGCGCTCGGTATCGTCTGGACCGATGAACAGGCCAGACACCTGCCACGCCACCTGGATCCTGTGATAGTACCGGAGGATGGTGGCAAGCTGTGGGAAATGGTAGAGGATGAATTAATCCTGCTGGTGCCACCTTACAGTTATCACGACACACAGGATTGTAAACAGATACTGTCCGGCTACTCCGGTGAAGTACCTGAAGAGGAACAGGCCCCCGAACGCCCGAACCCCTTTGATGTACTGGCCCGGCTCAAACCGGATAACGACGAACCCAGGAGTTAGTCATGGCAGTTCAGCAAAACCGGAAAACCCGCTCGCGTCGCGGCATGCGTCGCTCTCACGATTCCATCACTGGTTCCACGCTTTCCGTGGACCAGACTTCAGGTGAAACCCATCGTCGCCACCACGTGAGCGCCGACGGTTTCTACCGTGGTAAAAAGGTAGTAGAGACAGGCGCAGAAGACTGAACCTGGCCCTGCCATCCCCCCGAGGCGCCGCTTCCAATGGCGCCTCTACCCATCTCCTCCCCCGAACACTCGTCCCCGCTCCAATTTCCCGAGGCCCTGTCAACGGCCCCAGGCACAGTCGCGTCTGGCCAAAATTCAGCGCGGACCCTAGAATTCCAGCCACAACAAGATCGATGGATATCAGGACATGACCAGAAGTGATACTGCATTTGTATTCCCCGGGCAGGGGTCACAGAAAGTCGGCATGCTCGCCGACGCCTATGCGGCCTATGCGGCCGTGCGGGAAACCTTCGCCGAGGCCAGCGAAGCTCTCGGTTACGACATCTGGGACCTGATCCAGAACGGCGAACAGGAAACCCTCAACCTGACCGAAAAGACCCAGCCGCTACTGCTGACCTCATCCGTTGCACTCTGGCGTGCATGGCAATCCCAGAATGGTGCACAACCAGCCGTAATGGCGGGTCATAGCCTCGGCGAGTTTTCCGCCCTGGTCTGCGCCGGTGCACTCGGCTTTGCCGATGCGGTCAAACTGGTGCGCCAGCGCGGCCAATTCATGCAGACCGCAGTTCCGGTCGGCGAGGGGGCGATGGCGGCAATCATCGGCCTCGATGACGAACAGATCAATCAGATATGTGAAGCCACGCCCGGCGTGGTCGCGGCGGTCAATTACAACTCGCCCGGACAGGTGGTTATCGCCGGACACAGCGGCCCGGTGGCCGCGGCGATAGAGAGCCTCAAGACGGCAGGCGCCAAGCGGGCATTGCCGCTGCCCGTAAGCGCACCTTTCCATACGGAACTCATGCAACCGGCGGGAGAAAAGCTCGCCGAAGCGATCGCCGGTATCACGATTAACACGCCCGCGGTCCCGGTGGTACACAACGTGCATGCTCGAACCGAAAGCGATCCGGAAACCATTCGGGGCCTGCTGGTAGAGCAGATTTACAGCCCCGTACAGTGGACCCGCTGTGTGCAGACGATGCTCGACGCAGGCGTCCGCAACAGCGTCGAGTGCGGACCAGGAAAGGTACTCAGCGGCCTGGCCCGGCGCATCGATAAAAGCATCGAGTGCTACTCGCTGGAGGAGCCCGCAGAGTTCACTGCAGCACTTGAATCACTGACTGCCGCCTAACTGAAACCAGGGAGCACAGAGGGAATGACAGAAGCAGCAAAAATAGCGCTGGTCACTGGCGCGAGCCGGGGTATTGGCCGTGCAATCGCCGAGCACCTTTCCAACGCCGGCTACACGGTGATAGGCACAGCCACCAGCGACAGCGGCGCGGAATCGATCAGCGCTTACCTGGCTGAAGCCGGTAACGCGGGCTGTGGTATGCGACTGGATGTGGCCGACGACAGTTCAGTTACAGCAGTCATGGATGCGATAGGCGAGCGCTTCGGCGCACCGCTGATACTGGTCAACAACGCAGGCATCACCCGCGACAACATTCTGATGCGGATGAAAAGCGAGGAATGGGGCGATGTCATCGACACCAACCTGACTGCCCTTTACCGCGTCAGCAAGGCCTGCCTGCGCGGCATGACCAAGGCGCGCTGGGGACGCATTGTCAACATTACCTCCGTTGTCGGCTCCATGGGCAATGCGGGGCAGAGTAACTATGCAGCTACCAAGGCCGGCGCCGAGGGTTTCTCGCGCGCCCTGGCCCGGGAACTCGGCTCACGTTCAATTACGGTGAACTGCGTGGCGCCCGGTTTTATCGATACGGACATGACGCGCGAGCTATCCGAGCAGCAACGGGAACTCATGCTGGCGCAGATCGCGCTTGGCCGACTGGGCCAGCCAGAGGAAATTGCGGCTCTCGTCAGCTTCCTCTGCAGCGATGCCGCCGGCTACATTACCGGCGAAACAATCCATATCAACGGCGGCATGTACATGGCGTAATGTGCTGCTATGATGGGCTGGCTGAATAAGCCGAATCAACGGGAAAAAAACCTTCTATCCTTCAAACAAAACCTAGTAAAATGCCGGTTCAGGCCGAAAAACCAGATGTACCGGTTTGATATAGCACTAATCTCAGGAGTGACAAACAATCATGAGCAGCATCGAAGAACGCGTTAAGAAAATCGTCGCGGAACAGCTTGGTGTAAAAGAAGAAGAGGTGTCTACCGAGGCTTCCTTTGTCGAAGATCTCGGCGCGGACTCCCTTGATACGGTAGAACTGGTCATGGCCCTCGAAGAGGAATTCGAGACCGAAATCCCGGACGAGGAAGCGGAGAAAATCACCACCGTACAGTTGGCTATCAACTACATCAACGAAAACCTCGCCTGATCTCCACAGGCACACGTAAAGCCGTTTCTATTCTAAAATAGGGCGGCTTTTCCTGTTTTAGGCGGAAGCGAAATACCCTGCAGTTGTAGAGGAACGTGCGTTGATTGGCAGACGTGTAGTAGTAACCGGGCTGGGAATGATCAGCCCAATCGGACATAGCGTCGCGGAGACCTGGGAGAATATTCTCGCCGGCAAGAGCGGCGCGGCCCCCATCGATTTCTTTGATGCATCTGCATACACAACACGTTTTTCCGCCAGCGTGCGCAATTTCGACGTTTCGCCCTATCTTGAGCCCAAGGAAGCGCGCAAGATGGATACCTTCGTCCAGTTCGGCATGGCAGCAGGTATCCAGGCATTTCAGGACAGCGGCCTCGAGATTACCGAGGAAAATGCACCGCGTGTCGGTTGTGCGATAGGCTCCGGCATAGGCGGGATCGGACAGATCGAGAAAAATGCCGAGATCCTGCAGAACTCGGGACCACGACGCATTTCCCCCTTCTTTGTTCCTGGCTCGATCATCAATATGATCTCCGGCAATCTGTCCGTGCGCTACAACCTGCAGGGGCCGAACCTGGCCATGGTCACCGCGTGTACCAGCGGTACGCACAATATCGGGCTCGGCGCCCGACTGATTGCACTCGGTGATGCCGACGCGATGCTTGTCGGTGGCGCGGAGATGGCCACCACCCCGGTGGGGCTTGGCGGCTTTGCAGCGGCACGGGCACTGTCCACGCGCAACGATGCCCCTGAAGCGGCCTCCAGGCCCTGGGACAGGGACCGCGATGGCTTCGTCCTCGGCGAGGGCTCCGGCGTGCTGATGATCGAGGAGTATGAAGCGGCCAAGGCACGCGGCGCGAATATCTACGCCGAAATCACCGGCTTCGGCATGAGCGGGGACGCCTACCATATGACACTGCCGCCAGCCGACGGCCGCGGTGCAGCACTGTCCATGGCTAACGCCATTCGCGATGCCGCTGTGGACCCCTCACAAATCCAGTACATCAACGCACATGGCACGTCCACCAACGCGGGTGATGTCGCCGAGAGTCTGGCCGTTGCGAGGGTTCTCGGCACCGCCGCCGAACAGGTTGCGGTGAGTTCCACCAAGTCGATGATCGGGCACCTGCTCGGCGCAGCCGGTGCGGTTGAGGCAATATTTTCCATCCTCGCGCTGCGCGACCAGGTCTGCCCACCCACGATCAATCTCGACAATCTCGACGAGGGCGCCGCGCCGCTGAACTTTGTACCGCACACGGCCCAGGAACGTCGGATCACCAATGTACTGTCCAACTCTTTCGGCTTTGGCGGCACAAATGGCTCCCTGGTGTTCAGCAAGCCTGCTTGACCCGGCAGATGGAAGCAGCTGCAGACTCCATCTGGATTGACGGCAAGCCCGGTAACTCACTTAGCCTCCCCGACCGGGGCCTCGATTTTGGCGACGGGCTGTTCGAGACATTCCTGCTGCATCGTGGCCGCCCCCTTTTTACCGACCTGCACTTCGAACGACTGGCGTTGGGGGTAGCACGGCTTGGTTTTCCCGCACATGCCACGGCTCTGAGCGACGGCCATTTGCGAGCAGTGGTTTCCGAGTACGGGCACGCCAGCGAGTGGGCGGCTTTGCGCCTGACCCTGACCCGGGGACTCGCTCCGCGAGGCTACGCTCCACCAACAGAGCCGCAGCTCCGCGTCATTATCCGCGTGACCACAATCGAGCGCAGTCCCCTCCAGTTTCAGCCAGTCTCGCGGCTCGGCTTGTCCAGCCTGCGTTTGGCGGCACAACCGCTGTTGGCGGGCATCAAACATCTCAACCGCCTGGAACAGGTACTCGTGGCCATGGAGGCGAGGAAATCCGGTTTCGAGGACATGGTCGCCCTGGACTGCGACGGCCAGGTCTGTTCTACCAGCAGCGCAAATATATTCCTGGTAGAAGAGGGCAGGATTGTCACCCCATCACTCGAGCGTTGCGGCATCAACGGTACCCGCCGGCGCTTGTTGATGGAGCGTCTGGCGCCAGCGTTGGGACTCGAGGTGGAAGAGGGCGAGGTCTCTCCGGAGCGCCTGCGCGCCGCCGAGGAAATATTCTGTACCAACAGCCTGCGAGGCCTGCAGCCGGTTGGCGAATACGCCGGACGCAACTGGCGGGAGCATCGCGTTTGCCGCGCATTGCACCAGAAGTATATAGAGGCGCTAGGGTGCTGAGAGCTCTATCTGTAACAGCGCTGATGCTAGCGCTGCTGGCACTGCTCGCGATAGCCGAAGTACAGCGGCGCTGGCAACAGCCATTGAGTCTGCCTGAGGCCGAATTTGTCCTGCTGGTAGAACCCGGCGACAGCCTGAGCTCCCTCGCCAACAGACTGCAGCGTGACGGCATCTACCCGGACCCGCTGTTGATCCGCGCCTACGGCAGAATCACCGGTATCGACCAGCAGATCAGGCACGGTGAATACCTCGTGCCGCCGGGCGCCACAGCTGAGGACCTGCTTCTGCTGCTGCGTGAGGGCAGGGTCATAAGCTACCAGCTAACCTTGCCGGAGGGGATAACCCTGTCCCAGGCCCTGCAAAGACTGGCTGCTGAAACGACCCTGGAGGCGGTACTGGATGGGCCTGACGACAGCCGGCTGCTGGATCTGGTTGCACCATATTCAAGCGCAGAGGGGTGGTTCTCGCCAAATACCTATCGCTATGAGCGCGGTGCGACAGACCTCGATATCCTGCGCCGCGCCCATCTGGCGATGCGCCAAACCCTCGCAGCGGAGTGGGAAAGCAGGGCAGAGGAGCTGCCGTATTCGGATCCCTACGAAGCACTGATAATGGCCAGCATTATCGAGCGCGAGACCGGCATGGTAGAGGAGCGCGGTGAGATCGCCGGCGTATTTGTACGGCGCCTGAACCTGGGAATGAAGCTGCAAACCGATCCCACCGTCATATACGGGCTGGGCGAGGAATTTGACGGCAATCTGCGCCGCTCGCACTTGCGCGATGCCGCAAACACCTACAATACCTACAGCCACTCGGGACTACCGCCGACGCCAATCGCATTACCGGGAGCGGCAGCCATTCACGCCGCACTCAATCCCGGGGAGGGTGATACGCTGTACTTCGTCGCCCGGGGTGACGGTGGGCATTATTTCAGCCGCTCGCTTGCAGAGCACCAGCAGGCCGTGCGCAAATACCAGTTACAGCGGCGCAAAGATTACACCTCGAGCCCCAAGACCACGGCGCAATAGGACACAGATGGCATCCAAAGGCTTGTTCATTACTGTTGAGGGCGGCGAGGGCGCTGGCAAATCTACCAACATGGCGTACCTGCAATCCCGGCTCAGCACACTTGGGGTCGACGTTCTGGTAACGCGTGAACCTGGTGGAACCCCACTTGGGGAGGAAATTCGCCAGCTCCTGCTGCAGCCGCGCGAGGATGCGATGACTCCGGCGGCGGAACTCTTGCTGATTTTCGCAGCCCGTGCGCAACACCTTGCACAAGTCATCGAACCGGCGCTGGCCGCGGGTCGATGGGTACTCTGTGACCGCTTCACCGACGCTACTTACGCCTACCAGGGCGGTGGCCGGCAACTGCCCTTGCAGATGATCGAGACCCTCGAGCAACTGGTCCAGCAAGAGCGCCGACCCGACTACACAATCCTCCTCGACACACCGGTCGAAGTGGGTATGGCGCGCGCCGAAAACAGGGGAGCGCGGGACCGTATCGAGCAGGAGCAACTCGACTTCTTCCAGCGTGTGCGCGCCACCTATCTGGGGCTCGCTGAGGACAACCCGCGGCGCTACCGCCGGGTTGATGCCACGCAGGACCTGCCAGGCGTGCAGGCGCAACTGGATAAAATCTGTGATGAGCTCATGGCGGGTGAGGGCAGGGCATGAGCGAAGTCAGCGAGCTTCCCGCCGTAAGCCCGCCACTGCCATGGCAGTACGCGGCCTGGGAGCGCATCGGTTCTCAGATCGAGGGCGGTAAACTTCCCCACGCCTTGCTCATCACGGCCCCCGGGAACGCCGGTAAATTTCGCTTTGCCGCTGCCCTCGGGCGCCGCCTGCTATGCGATCGCGTCAATGGTGGGGTGAACTGCGGGCAGTGCCACGCCTGCCAGTTGAGCGCCGTTGGCAGTCACGGCGATTTCCGCTGGGTACTGCCGGAAGGCAAGAGTCAAACCATAAAGGTCGACCAGGTCCGCGACATCGTCTCCTTCGCAGGCAAGACCTCCAGTCATGGCCGCGCAAAAGTCATTGTGTTCAGCGCAGCTGACACAATGAATACCAGCGCCGCCAATGCGCTGCTCAAATGCCTCGAGGAGCCTCCGGCCGAAACCTACCTGCTATTGCTCAGTGCCCGACCACACCAGATTCCAGCAACCCTGCGCTCCCGGTGCCAACTTTTGCGCCTGGCCTCGCCGAGCAGGGAAGAAAGCCTGAACTGGTTGCAGCGTGTCACTGGTTCGGACAGTGAGAGCGAGAAGTGGCTCGATCTCGCAGACGGTGCCCCGCTGCTGGCCGAGCAGATATTCAATGCACCCGACCCTGAAGCCCTGGTCGCGGCGCGTATAGCCTGCCGGGGGCTGCTCAGTGGCAAGCTGTCGCTTGCACAAACCCTCGCCATGCTTGAAACCAGCGAATTATCCGAAGTGTTGGAGCAGATTGCATCACACCTGCGTACTGCATTGCGCGGCGCATCCCTGGGGCAGCTTGGCGCTGCGCGGGGCAGGGCGATTTTCCGCCTGCTCGACGAGGTCCAGCAGACCCAGCGGGCTGTACTCAGTGGCGCCAACCCCAACCGGCAACTGGTATGCGAAGTAATTCTCGAAAAGCTGCATTTTTTATTGGGCGCCCCCGGTGCTGGTGCTAGTATCAGCTGAAATTTCCAGTCAGCCGGCACGCCCATGAATGGCCAGAACAATCGCAACGGCATCCTGTCCCTGACCATCAAGGACAAGGCCGTGCTTTATTCAGCTTATATGCCTTTCCTTGCCGATGGCGGCCTGTTCGTACCGACCAACAAGCCCTATGCCCTCGGCGACGAAGTATTCATGCTTCTGACCCTGATGGACGAACCGGAAAAGATTCCCATTGCCGGGAAAGTCGTCTGGGTTACGCCTCGCGGAGCCCAGGGCAACCGGACAGCCGGTATCGGGGTGCAATTCAGCGAACAGGACGCCGCTGCCAACGCAAAGATCGAAAACCATCTGGCTGGCTCACTGAACTCCGATCGCCCCACCCATACGATGTAGCAAGAACCCGCCTGAAGATATCCTCATAACGTGTTGATTTGTATTGATTATGGATATAAAAATGGGTCCCGAAAGGGACCCAAGAAGACCATTAGGAGTGAAACATAAAGGAATTTCTTCCCTTAGGGAGCATTGGGTGTACTCCCGTGGCCATCCAGCTGAACTAGGGGATAGATAGCCACATTGGTAGTATCGCGCATTGGCGGTAATTTTCCACACTTTTGCCGGCCGATTTTTAGTACATTTCGTAATAAATAACTAGATTTTTATTTCGTCGAATCTCGCGCCATTTTCTCTGCACACCTCCCCAAGCGGTTGAATCGAAGGGGGGTTTATGGCAGAATCTGCGCCCTTGCGCCGCCCCTCCGTTGGCATTTTTTGATCAGCTTACGCTCTTAATATCAATAGCTTAGCTGGGCTTATCTCAAGTGCTTTCTAAGTAGTCCACGGGCGGGGCCTAAAACAATGCGGAAGTGGCGAAATTGGTAGACGCGCTGGATTTAGGTTCCAGTGCCGAGAGGCGTGAGAGTTCGAGTCTCTCCTTCCGCACCAGATTACATCACTGGCAGTGCATAGTGCTCCAGAGGAGCACCGACCCCCTGCCTTTATTTACGAGGAATGACCATGCAGGTTTCCATTGAGACGACTTCAGGACTGGAGCGTCGACTTACTGTGGGAGTGCCCGCAATCCGTGTCGACGGCGAAGTAAACGAGCGGCTGAAAAAGGCGGCCAAAAATGTACGCCTGCCCGGCTTCCGGCCCGGCAAGATCCCCATGAAAGTCATGCAACAGCGCTTTGGCGCGGGCGTGCGCCAGGAAGTGCTCGGGGAGGTCATGAGCCAGTCTTTCCAGGAAGCGGTAGTACAGGAGAAGCTCCGCCCCGCCGGGCAACCGAGCATCGAACCGCGCAGCATGGCCGCCGGGAAAGATCTCGAGTACGTGGCAACTTTTGAAGTCTTTCCGGAAGTGGAACCCGCAGAAATGCAGGGCTTCGAAGTGTCCAAGCCGGTTGCAGAGGTCACCGACGCAGACGTCGACAACATTATCGAGGTTTTCCGCAAGCAGCAGGGCGAACTGAAAGAAGTCGAACGTGCAGCAGCCGAGGGTGACACGGTCAACATCGACTACAAAGGTGTGCGCGATGGCGAGGCCTTCGAAGGCGGTAGCGCAGAGGGCAGCAGCCTCGAACTGGGCTCCGGCCGTATGATTCCCGGCTTCGAAGAGGGCATTGTCGGCATGTCACCCGGCGAGGAGAAGGTCCTCTCGTTGAGTTTCCCCGAGGAGTATCACAACGAGGAACTCAAGGGTGCCGCTGTTGAGTTCACGGTGAAACTGAACAGTGTCAAGGAGATGGAACCCGCCCCGCTGGACGAGACCCTGTTCGAGAAATACGGTGTCAATGAGGGCGGGCTGGAACAGTTCCGCAAGGAAGTCGCCGACAACATGTCCCGCGAGCTGAAGAACGCTGTAGAGAGCAAGATCAAACAGCAGGTGATGGACGCCGTGGTCGCCGCGCACAGCAGCGTAGAACTGCCCAAGGCACTGATCACCCAGGAGATCAACGTCCTGCGCCGGCAGATGGTGCAGCAGTTCGGCGGCGCTGCCAGCCAGATGCCCGACCTGCAATCCCTGCTTCCTGACGATATGTTTGCCGAGAACGCCGAAAAGCGCGTACGCTTAGGGCTCGTGCTTTCAGAGCTGGTATCCAAATTCGGAATCCAGGTGGAAGCCGACCGGGTGAAAGAGACCATTGAGGATCTCGCCTCTACCTACGAGGACCCGGACGAAGTCATCAACTGGTATTACTCCAACCGCGAGCAACTCGCCTCCGTCGAATCAAAGGTTCTCGAGGACATGGTGGTTGAAAAACTGCTGGAAGGAGCCAATATCATAGAGAAGCAGTGTACTTACCAGGAAGCCATTGCGCCCGAGACCCAGGAAGAACAGGCGTAAATTGCACCTGAACCCACGGAGGCCTGCCTGACCTTCCGTCAGCAGGCCTTTTTTATCTACGTTATAAGGGGCAGTATTTATGTCATTCCAGCCAGACGGGCGTAATTCCAGTACTATCAATAACCTCGGCCTGGTGCCGATGGTGGTCGAGCAAACTTCCCGCGGCGAACGCTCCTACGACATCTACTCGCGCCTGCTCAAAGAACGCGTGGTGTTCTGCGTAGGCCCGGTCGAGGACCACATGGCGAACCTGATCGTCGCCCAGTTGCTGTTCCTCGAATCGGAAAACCCGGACAAGGACATCCACCTCTACATCAACTCCCCTGGCGGCAGCGTGACCGCGGGCCTCTCCATCTACGACACCATGCAGTTCATCAAGCCCGACGTCAGCACCATGTGTGTCGGCCAGGCCGCTTCCATGGGCGCCTTCCTGCTCAGCGGTGGTGCCAAAGGCAAGCGCTACTGCCTGCCCAATGCGCGGACGATGATTCACCAGCCCTCCGGCGGGGCGCAGGGCCAGGCGACGGACATCGAGATCCACGCCCGGGAGATCCTGATCATCCGCAAGAAGCTCAACGAATTGATGGCGGAGCACACCGGCCAGCCGCTCGAGGTCATCGAGCGCGATACCGAGCGCGATCGCTTCATGAACGCAGAGGAAAGCAAGGCTTACGGCCTGGTAGACGAGGTTGTCAACCAAAGGAGAACCACTGCACAGTAGGGTGCATATCAGTGCATTTCGGCCCCCTCGGGCTTGCAAATCACGATGAAAAACATCATCTTTGAACCTGAAGCTGAGATGATCCTGATATTTAGGTGTAGGGCGGTTTGATGAGTGACCAATCCAGTAAATCCGGTGATGACGGCGGCAAGCTGCTGTACTGCTCCTTCTGCGGAAAGAGCCAGCACGAAGTCCGCAAGCTTATCGCCGGTCCCTCTGTCTTCATTTGCGATGAGTGTGTAGATCTCTGTAACGACATCATCCGCGAGGAAGTGCAGGAGAGCAGTACCGAGGGAAACAAGGACAAGCTTCCCGTCCCCCAGGAAATCAAAACGATCCTCGACGAGTACGTGATCGGCCAGCAACGCGCCAAGAAGGTGCTGTCGGTGGCCGTATACAACCACTACAAGCGCCTGCGCCACGGTCAGGGTCGCGGCGACGATGTCGAACTCGGCAAGAGCAACATTCTGCTGGTCGGCCCGACCGGCTCCGGCAAGACTCTGCTGGCGGAAACCCTGGCCCGCCTGCTGGATGTGCCGTTCACGATCGCCGACGCCACCACGCTGACCGAAGCCGGCTACGTGGGCGAAGACGTCGAGAACATCATCCAGAAGCTGTTGCAGAAGTGCGACTACGACGTGGAAAAGGCCCAGATGGGCATCGTCTACATCGACGAGATCGACAAGATCTCGCGCAAGTCTGACAACCCTTCCATCACCCGCGACGTATCGGGGGAGGGCGTCCAGCAGGCTCTGCTCAAGCTCATCGAGGGCACGGTTGCCTCGGTGCCGCCGCAGGGCGGGCGCAAGCATCCCCAGCAGGAGTTCCTGCAGGTCGACACCTCGAATATCCTGTTCATCTGCGGCGGCGCATTTGCCGGTCTCGACAAGGTCATCCGCAACCGCTCAGAAAAGGGCGGCATCGGCTTCAACGCGGAGGTCAAGAGCAAGGACGAGAAGCGTAACACCGGCCAGTTGCTGCTCGATCTCGAGCCGGAAGACCTCGTCCAGTACGGGCTCATTCCCGAGTTCGTTGGCCGCCTGCCGGTCATCGCCACGCTGGAAGAACTCGACATCGAGGCCCTGGTGCAGATTCTCACCGAACCGAAGAACTCGCTGACCAAGCAGTACAGCAAGCTGTTCGAGATGGAAGGCGTCGAAGTCGACTTCCGCGAGGACGGCCTGCGCGCTGTCGCCGAGAGGGCGATGGAGAGAAAAACCGGGGCCCGCGGCCTGCGCTCGATTCTTGAAGGCGTACTGCTGGACTCCATGTACAACATCCCGTCACGGAACGACGTCAGCAAAGTAGTCATCGATGAGTCGGTGATCCGCGGTGATTCAGAGCCGCTGCTGGTTTACCAGAACAGCGAACCCACCGCACGCGCTGCGTCGACTGACGATTGACCGGGCGCCCGGGCTGGCTGCCCGGGCGTCGCGCCACTCCTGCGCCTGCAGGCCAGTCGGTGCTTGTAATTCCGGTTGTCGACCCCATATCCGGAATGTAGCACCGAATTCAGCCCAATCCGGAGATAGACATGGGTTCATCGAACGTAATCACGCTTCCCCTCCTGCCGCTCAGAGATGTGGTGGTCTATCCCCACATGGTGCTGCCGCTGTTCGTCGGTCGCGAGAAGTCCATCGAAGCACTCGAGGACGCCATGGCAAACGACAAGCAGGTACTGTTGGTCGCGCAGCTCAACGCCTCGGATGACAACCCCGGTGCGGGGGACATCTACCAAGTAGGCACGGTCTCCAATATCCTCCAACTCCTGAAGCTGCCCGACGGCACCATCAAGGTGCTGGTGGAAGGCGGCTATCGCGCCGCTGTCGACAGTGTGGATGACGATGGCCCCTTCGCCATCGCCCATGTCAGGGAAATCGAAAGCGAAATCATCCCCGAGAGCGAAGCTGAGGCTCTGCTGCGCTCGACCAATTCGCAGTTCGAAAAATACGTCAATCTGAGCAAGAAAGTCCCGGCCGAAGTACTTACCTCACTGACCGGCATAGACGAACCCGGCCGGCTGGCGGATACCATTGCGGCGCACCTGAGTGTCGATCTCGCCGAAAAGCAACGAATTCTTGAAATCGCCAACATTCGCGAGCGCCTCGATCACCTGATGGGCCTGATGGAGGCCGAGATTGACCTGTTCCAGGTCGAGAAGCGGATTCGTGGCCGGGTCAAGAAACAGATGGAGAAGAGCCAGCGCGAGTACTACCTGAATGAGCAGATGAAGGCCATCCAGAAAGAACTCGGCGAACTGGACGAAGCCCCCAACGAGCTCGACGAACTACAGTCCCGCATCGACAAGGCCAACATGCCAGCCGAGGCAAAGCAGAAAGCCGAAGCTGAGCTGGGCAAGCTCAAGATGATGTCGCCGATGTCCGCAGAGGCATCTGTGGTGCGCAGTTATATCGACTGGATGGTCAGCGTGCCCTGGTCGAAACGCAGCAAGGTCAAGCACGACCTGCGCCGCGCGGCTCAGATCCTCGATGAAGATCATTACGGGCTCGAGGAAGTAAAGGACCGGATTGTCGAATACCTCGCCGTACAGAAGCGGGTGCGCAAGGTCAAAGGGCCGGTACTCTGCCTGGTGGGGCCGCCCGGGGTGGGTAAAACCTCGCTGGGAGAGTCGATCGCCCGTGCCACCAATCGCAAGTTTGTGCGCATGGCACTGGGCGGTGTGCGCGACGAGGCCGAGATTCGTGGCCACCGGCGCACCTACATCGGCTCCATGCCAGGCAAGCTGCTGCAGAAAATGGCCAAGGCCGGTGTCCGCAATCCGCTGTTCCTGCTCGACGAGATCGACAAGATGGGCATGGACCACCGGGGCGATCCGGCGTCCGCAATGCTGGAAGTGCTCGATCCGGAGCAGAACCACGCTTTCAACGACCACTACCTGGAAGTGGACTACGATCTCTCCGACGTCATGTTCGTCTGCACATCGAACACCATGAATATTCCCGGGCCGCTGCTGGATCGCATGGAGGTCATCCGCATCCCGGGCTACACCGAGGATGAAAAGCTCAATATTGCCGAGCGCTACCTCATTCCCAAGCAGATCAAGCTCAACGGCCTCAAGCCCGACGAGATCAGCGTACCCCGGGAAGCGGTGATCGACATCATCCGTTACTACACCCGTGAAGCGGGTGTGCGGTCGCTGGAACGCGAGATCGCCAAAGTCTGTCGCAAGATGGTCAAGGCCATCACCGTCGGCGACGCCCAGGGCGGCTCGATAGTCACTGCGGAAATGCTCGCCGACCTGCTCGGCGTGCGTAAATTCAACTACGGCATCGCCGAGGAAGAGAACAAGGTCGGGCAGGTCACCGGGCTCGCCTGGACGTCGGTGGGCGGCGAACTGCTGACTATCGAAGCTGTCGCGGTGGCAGGGAAGGGCAGGTATGTAAAAACCGGCTCTCTCGGCGACGTGATGCAGGAATCCATCCAGGCCGCAACCACCGTTGTGCGCAGCCGCTCGCAGTTCCTGGGTATTCCCGCGAGTTACCACGAACAGCACGATATCCATATTCACGTACCCGAAGGCGCGACGCCCAAAGATGGCCCGAGTGCCGGTATTGCGATGTGTACAGCACTGGTCTCCATCCTGACGAAAATACCAGTTCGCGCCGACGTTGCCATGACTGGCGAGATCACCCTGCGCGGTGAAGTCCTGCCCATTGGCGGACTGAAGGAAAAGCTTCTCGCCGCGCGTCGGGGTGGCATCAAGACGGTAATCATTCCCAAGGAAAACGAGCGCGACCTGAAAGAAATACCCGATAACATAAAACACGATCTGAACATTCGCGCGGTGAAATGGATCGACGAAGTGCTCTCGATCGCACTCGAATCCATGCCCGAGCCACTCAGCGATGAGGACTATCTGGCGAACAGTGTCACCAAAGCTAAAGACCTCTCCGAAGAGGAAAAAAACCGTATAAATACGCACTGACGAAGGCGTCTTTGTTGACTGCCGTTGCCGCTCGGTATAGAGTCGTCCGTCAACCATGGGTGCCCGAATTGCTGGCTACGGACGGTCCCTGAACTCCCGTGCTGTACGGGCCCTTTCCGATTTTCAGCCTTTACAGGCCGATATAATTAACAGTATTGCAGACCAACCTTTTAAGGGGATAAGTGTGAACAAAACCGAACTGATCGACGCTATTGCAGCCGCCGCTGACCTGCCCAAAGCATCTGCCAGCCGGGCGCTCGACGCCGTAGTCGACAGCATCACCGATGCGCTGAAAAAAGGCGACCAGGTTTCCCTGGTAGGCTTTGGTACTTTCTCCGTCAAGCCGCGCGCCGCTCGTACCGGCCGCAACCCGCAAACCGGCGCAACCATCCAGATTGCCGCCTCAAACGTTCCGGGTTTCAAGGCGGGTAAAGCACTCAAGGACGCCGTAAACTCCTGACAACGTGCTCGGCTAGCTAGCGTTTCATACTGCAAAAACCAGTAAGATCGGTAGCGACCAACTCGTACAAAAGGCGCACTTTGCAGGGTGCGCTTTTTTTTTGATAGAGCTTTTTATAACCAGAGACATTGAACCATGCTTCAGGATATTCGCAAAAGTACTCAAGGAACGACAGCGAAAGTCATTATCGGCCTGATCGTCCTCGCTTTCGCCTTCTGGGGCGTGGAATCCATTCTGCTTGGGGGTAGCAGTTCCGCGGTGGCGGAAGTCAACGGCGAAGCGATCGAGCCGGGCGAACTGCAACAGGCTGTCAGTATCGAACAGCGTCGACTGATCGCCGCCATGGGGGACAACTTCGATCCCGCCATGCTGGAGGATCAGGCCGTGTCCCAGCGCGCGATGGCCGCGCTAATCTCGCGGAAACTTTTGATTCAGTCGGCTGAGAGCATGGGCCTGCACATCTCGGACGCGCAGTTGGGTGCCGTTATCGGCAACATGGAACAGTTCCAGGTCGACGGCCAGTTCTCTGAACAGATGTACCGCGCAATGCTCGCAGAATCAGGTTACTCGCCGGCGAGTTTCCGCCAGGCGATGATCGATGACCTGCTGGCCAGCCAGGCCAGAACCGGCCTGGCCGCCAGCGACTTCGCGACACCCGCTGAGCTGGCGCTCGCGGCAGCAATCGTCGAGGAGCAGCGTGATATCAAGTACCTGACCGTTCCCCTGACAAATTTCCAGATCGAACGGGACGTGGATGACGCAGAGGTTGAAGCATTCTACCAGGCGCAACTTGAATCCTTCCGCTCTCCCGAGACGGTTGAACTGGATTACATAGAACTGCGCAAGGAAGATTTCGCCCAGCCGGTTTCCGAACAGGCACTCGAGATCGCCTACCAGCAGGAAATCGCCCACGGGGAATACCAGTCCCAGAGCCGCGTGTCACACATTCTGCTCAGCCAGGCCGAAGGCGAGAGCGACACCGACTACCAGAAGCGGATCGCTGAGGTCGAAGCCGCTTTGGCTGCCGGTGACGATTTTGCCGCGCTGGCCGAGCGTTTCTCCGATGACATCGGCTCGTCGGCCGCAGGTGGTGATCTCGGATTCACCGGCGGAGATGTATTCCCCGAGCCGATGGAAGAGGCTATCGCACAACTTGGCGTCGGCGAGACTTCCGCGGCAGTCGTCACCGATGCAGGTACACATTTCATCAAGCTTACCGAACAACTGGCAGGCAAGGCTCCCAGCCTGGAAGAGCTGCGCCCGGAACTCGAGGAACGCCTGAGCATGGAGACTGCGGGCAACGAGTTGCTGGTGGTGGTTGAATCCTTGAAGGACCTGTCTTTCAACGCGGAAAACCTCAATATGCCGGCACAGGAACTCGAGCTGGAAGTGCAGCACAGCGCACCGGTATCGCGCCAGCAGGCCAGCGGGCTGTTTGCCAACCAGGCTCTGCTTGCTGCGGCGTTTTCCGAAGATGTCCTCAACGGCGGCCTGAACAGCGATGTGATAGAGGTGGAGCCAGGACATTGGGTGGTCCTCCACGTTACCCGGCACCGTCAGCCTGAGATCCTGCCGCTGGCGGATGTTCGCGAACGGATCGTGGCGGAAATTTCCGAGGCCCGGGCGCGATCCGCAGCCCGATCCGCTGCCCAAAGCGCACTGCAAATACTGCGTGACGGTGGCGCAATGGACGCGCTGGCAAATGCCGAGAACTACGAGTGGCAGGTCGAGCTGGGCGTGACCCGACGCAACAGCACCTTGCCCCCGGCGCTGGCCGCCGCCGCATTCCGCCTGCAGCCGCCTGAACCGGGCAGCAGCCAGGCCGACATCGTTGCGGCGCCCAATGGCGACTTCTACGTTTACCAGCTGAACAATGTTAGCCCGGGTTCCGCCGACGGCCTGCCGGAAGTAGAGCGGCAGGGCCTCACCCGCCTGGTAAGCGGTGAGTTCGGCCAGATTATCGATACCGAATACCGTCAAGGGCTGCGCGACGCAGCCGAAATCGACGTAATGTAAATTCTTACGAGGTTGCAATGGCACGCCAGATACTAACGCTCAACCAGATCTCCGTTCGTGGCCTTGATCGGCTGCCGCGAGATCGTTATGAAATCGCCAGCGAGTTCGCCCACCCCGACGCCATCCTGTTGCGCAGTCACAAGCTTGCCGCCGAGGATATCCCCGACTCAGTGCTGGCAATCGGCCGCGCAGGTGCCGGGGTAAACAATATCCCGGTGGCCGAGTGCAGCAAACGCGGCATTCCCGTCTTCAACAGCCCCGGTGCCAATGCCAACGCGGTAAAGGAACTGGTTGCTGCGGGTCTCCTGCTGGGTTCCCGGGGAATCATCGAGGGCATGCGCTACGTGGATACGCTGGCTGGCATGGATGATATGGGCGAGATGCATCGCACCCTGGAAGCGCAGAAGAAGCAATTCAAAGGCAGCGAACTGGTGGGCAAAACCCTCGGTGTCGTCGGCCTGGGGGCGATCGGTTCACTGGTCGCTGAAATGGCTTTGACCATGGGTATGGAAGTGATCGGTTTCGACCCGGCACTGTCAGTCGAAGCGGCGTGGCGGCTCTCCAGCCAGGTCCGCCGCGCCGAGACCCTGTCCGCGCTGTTCGCCCGCTGTGACTACATCAGCCTGCACCTGCCGGTGCTGGACAGCACCCGCGGCCTGATCAATGCCGAGCTGTTCAACGCACTGAAGCCCGGCGCCTGCCTGCTCAACTTTGCCCGCCAGGAGATTGTCGATGAGGCGTCACTGGTCGAGGCGCTGAACGGCGATCGCCTGCGCCGCTATATCGCCGACTTCCCGTCGCCCGCACTGATCGGCCGCGATGACGTCCTGCTGATGCCGCACATCGGCGCCAGCACGGACGAGGCGGAGGACAACTGCGCGATCATGGCGGCCGAGCAATTGAGGGATTTCCTCGAGAACGGCAACATTCGCAACTCTGTTAACTTCCCCACGCTCGTGCTGGAGCGCGTCAGTGGCTGCCGCCTGTCCGTTACCAATGAAAACGTGCCCAAGATTCTCGGCAGTGTGCTCTCGATTCTTGCCAACGAGAACATCAACGTCATCGACATGCTCAACAAGAGCCGCGATGAGATTGCCTATAATCTGATTGATATCGAAGGTGAGGTTACCGAGGCAGTGCTCGACACCATGCGTGCACTCAACGGTGTCATCAATGTGCGCCTGATCGGAAACTGCGCCTGAGCAAGGGTCTTCGCTGCAAGGGCGATTCACGGAGGGCAGGGTGTCGGACTCGCTTGAGAAAATCGAGAAGCAGCTGACTGCCAGGCGGAACTTTGATGCTCCGCCCCTCCATCTCTGGCAGCCGGAACTCTCGGGCGATATCGATATCCGCATTGCCGCGGACGGTACCTGGTATCACGAGGGTACCGCGATCGAGCGCGAATCCCTGCGCAACCTCTTTGCCAGCATCCTGCGCCGGGAAGCAGACGGCGATTACTACCTGGTTACGCCAGTGGAAAAATGGCGAATCAGGGTGGACCTGCATCCACTACTGGTCACCGATGTCAGCGAGGAGGGCAGCCTGCTGGTCGCCACTCTGAACACCGGTAAAACCGTAGTGATCTCCCCCGAGTTTCCCCTGGGAACAGAACAGGCGCTGGAGGGTGTCGCGGTGCTCTCGCTCTGGCACGGGCTGAGCGCACTCTTCACCCGCGGGGCGTGGTACCGGCTGGTGGCACTGGCCGACGAAAACCACTGTATCCACAGCGGTAGCTACAGCTTCCAACTGGCGTGAGCCCCATCAGCGGGACAAAAAAAGGCGGGTTAAACCCGCCTTTTTGCGTACTGCACCTGCTTACATGTTCGGGTAGTTGGGCCCGCCGAAACCTTCCGGGGTGACCCAGACGATGTTCTGCGACGGATCCTTGATATCGCAGGTTTTACAGTGGACGCAGTTCTGCCCGTTGATCTGGAAACGCTTGCCGTTTTCGTCCTCGACCACCTCGTACACACCGGCAGGGCAGTAGCGCTGCGCCGGCTCAGCCCACTTCGGATAATTGATTTCCATCGGGACACTGGGGTCCTTCAGGGTCAGGTGGCAGGGCTGGTCTTCCTCGTGGTTGGTGTTGGAGAGAAACACCGAGGACAGGCGGTCAAAGCTGATCTTGTTATCCGGCTTGGGATATTCGATGGGCTTGCACTCCGCCACCGGCTTCATCGCCGCGTAGTCCGGCTTGGTATCGTGCACGGTGAAGGGCAGCTTGCCACCGAAGATGTTCTGGTCGATCCACACCAGGGCGGAGCCGATCAGGAAACCGAACTTGTGCATGAAACCGGAGAAGTTGCGCGTGGTATAGAGTTCATCGTGCAACCAGGAACCTTCGACTTTCTCCGCAAAGCTCCCGAGGTCCGCCGGGCGCGCGTCGCCCTGACCGATCGCCTCGACTACTGCTTCCGCCGCCAGCATGCCGCTTTTCATCGCGGTGTGATTGCCCTTGATCTTGACCGAGTTCAGGGTGCCCGCGTCACAGCCGATCAGCAGGCCACCGGGGAAGTGCATCTTGGGCAGGGAGTTGTAACCGCCCTTGGTAATGGCCCGCGCGCCGTAGGCGAGGCGGGTGGCGCCCTCCAGGTACTTGGTCACCGTGGGGTGGTGCTTCCAGCGCTGGAATTCCTCGTAGGGGCTGAGATTGGCATTGTCGTAACTGAGGTCAGTGATCAGGCCGAGGTAGACCTGGTTGTTTTCAGCGTGGTAGAGAAAACCGCCGCCGGTGGCGCCGTTTTCTGCCAGCGGCCAGCCCAGGCCGTGTTCAACCCGGCCCTCTTCGTGTTTGGCCGGATCGATTTCCCAGATTTCCTTGATACCGATACCGTAGTGCTGGGGGTCCTTGCCGTCAGCGAGGCCGAAACGCTCCATCAACTGCTTGCCCAGGTGACCGCGACAGCCCTCGGCGAACAGCGTGTACTTGGCGTGCAGCTCCATGCCGGGCATGTAGCTGTCCTTGTGCTCGCCGTCGGCACTGATGCCCATATCGCCGGTCGCAATGCCCTTTACCGAGCCATCCTCGTTGAACAGCACCTCGGCGGCGGCAAAGCCGGGATAGACCTCCACACCAAGACCTTCCGCCTGCTCCGCCAGCCAGCGGCAGACATTACCCATGGAGACGATGTAGTTGCCCTCGTTATGGGTGGGCTTGGGAATCATGAAGTTGGGGAGGGTGATTGCCCCGGTAGCACTGGTGTAGAGGTAGAAGGTGTCGCCGGTAACCTTGGTATTGAGCGGCGCACCCAGCTCCTGCCAGTTGGGGAAGAGTTCGTTCATTGCCCGCGGTTCGAGTACCGCGCCGGAAAGGATATGGGCACCGACCTCGGAACCTTTCTCGACCACACATACGGTGATTTCCTGTTCCTTCTCCTGGGCCAGTTGCATGATGCGGCAAGCGGCAGAAAGACCCGCAGGGCCAGCGCCAACGATGACCACATCGAATTCCATAGATTCACGTTCCACAGCGATTTCCTCTTTTGTTGTGCGCGGCAGAGGCGGGCGTTCCCCTGCAATTGAAGGGTCGCAAGTATATAATTTTGAAAGATAAAAAACTATTCTATGTGGGCAACGCGAGGCCGCCGTGGTGTCGGTTGTGGTCAATTTTTCTGAGCGTAACCGCTATTGACCCTGGCCAGCAGAATCGGCAAGATACCCCGCCGAACTTACCGAACCGGCGCTATTTAACGCCCCGGAACCAGCAATCCACCCTGAATGATCGAATGGAGAATCCATGAAGGTTCTTGTTGCCGTTAAGCGCGTCGTTGACTACAACGTCAAGGTCCGCGCCAAAGCCGATGGTAGTGATGTTGACCTGAACAACGTCAAAATGGCCATCAACCCCTTCTGCGAAATCGCTGTTGAAGAGGCCGTACGCCTCAAGGAAAGCGGCACCGCGACTGAAGTCGTCGTCGTATCCGTGGGTCCCAAGGCCTGCCAGGAGCAGATCCGCACCGCGCTGGCGCTGGGCGCCGACCGCGGCATCCAGGTTGAAGTCGAAGGCAGCGCCGAGCCCCTGGTGGTCGCCAAGCTGCTCAAGGGCGTGGTCGAGAAGGAACAGCCGCAACTGGTCATCCTCGGCAAGCAGTCGATTGACGGTGACAACAACCAGACCGGCCAGATGCTGGGCGCACTGACCGGCATGGGCCAGGGCACCTTTGCCTCTGAAGTCGTGGTCGCTGGCGACAAGGTCAACGTGACCCGGGAAGTGGACGGCGGCCTGCAAACCGTCGCCCTGAACCTGCCGGCGATCGTCACCACCGACCTGCGCCTCAACGAGCCGCGCTATGCCTCCCTGCCCAACATCATGAAAGCCAAGAAAAAGCCGCTGGACGTGCTGTCACCTGCCGACCTGGGTGTGGAAGTGAAGTCCCACGTGACCCTGTTGAAAGTCCAGCCGCCGGCCGAACGCCAGGCGGGCATCAAGGTGGCTGACGTGGATCAGCTGGTCGACAAACTGAAAAACGAAGCGAAGGTAATCTGATGAGCACTCTGGTAATTGCAGAACACGACAATAGCGCGCTGTCCGTCGCTACCCTGAACGCGGTTACTGCAGCCCAGGCCCTGGGTGCAGATATCGATATCCTGGTCGCCGGTGCCAGCTGTGGCAGCGTCGGCGAAGCCGCGGCCAAAGTCCCCGGTGTTGGCAAGGTACTGGTTGCCGACAACGCCGCCTACCAGCACCAGCTGGCGGAAAACGTCAGCCTGCTGATCGCCGAAGTGGGCGCCGCGTACGACAACATCGTCGCGCCGGCCACCACCACCGGCAAGAACACCATGCCCCGCGTAGCGGCGCTGCTCGACGTGGCCCAGCTCTCGGACGTCATCGGTGTTGAATCAGCGGACACCTTCAAGCGCCCGATCTACGCCGGCAACGTCATCGCGACCGTGCAGACCTCCGACGCCAAGAAAGTGATCACCGTGCGCACCACAGCCTTTGATGCCGCGCCCGCCGAAGGTGGCTCCGCAGCGGTTGAAGCTGTTGGCGCCGCCCACGACGCCGGCATCTCCAGCTTCGTCAGCGAAGAACTGGCCAAGTCCGACCGCCCGGAACTGACTGCCGCACCGGTGGTTATCTCCGGTGGCCGCGGCATGCAGAATGGCGAGAACTTCAAGCTGCTGGACGGCATCGCCGACAAGCTGGGTGCCGCCATCGGCGCTTCCCGCGCTGCTGTCGACGCCGGCTTCGTGCCCAACGACATGCAGGTTGGCCAGACCGGTAAAATCGTCGCTCCCGATCTCTACATCGCGGTCGGCATCTCCGGCGCCATCCAGCACCTTGCCGGCATGAAGGACTCCAAGGTCATCGTGGCGATCAACAAGGACGAGGACGCACCGATCTTCCAGGTGGCCGATTACGGCCTGGTGGCAGACCTGTTCGACGTCCTGCCGGAGCTGGAATCCAAGCTGTAATTCGAAACCGCAGAGTGAAAAAAGCCGGCTATATGCCGGCTTTTTTTTGCTCAATCGCGCCGCAGACGATCCGAAATCGCAATTGGCGTCGGGTAGTTGAGCACCACGATGTAGGACGAGGCAAGCAGGGTGAGAATCGTCGTCGCCTGAATCAGGATGGAGGCGCGCTCGGAAACCAGTGCCGCCCCGGCCGCCACGTAGGCAATCAACAGGGCAAATTCCGAACCCTGGCCGAGGCGGAAGCCCAGGTCCCAGGCGAGAATCCGCTTTTCACTGACTCCCTTCAGCAGCCAGCGGAAGGTGGTCGGCTTCACCGTCAGCACCAGCGCAGAGAGCACCAGTGCCGGCAGCCAGATGTCCCCGATCAGCAGGAGGTCGAAACGCGCCCCCACGGCGAAAAAGAACAGGATCAGGAAAAAGTCGCGCAGCGGCTTGAGATTCACCGCGATGTACTGGGAAATCGGGCTGGAGGCGATGGTAACCCCTGCGATGAAGGCGCCGATCTCCTCGGACAGGCCAATCGCGCTCGCGGTTTCCGCCAGGCCCAGGCACCAGCCGATGGCGAGCAGGAAAATATACTCGTGGAAGCGATCGAAACGCCGCAGCAGGGGCAGCAACACATAGCGGACGACCAGCAGCGCGCCCCCGGCCATCAGCGGCAGACCGAGGAAGGAGAGGGCCAGTTGCCGCCCCATGCCTCCTGAGTCGCCTGCGGAGGCGCTGAACAGCACCATGAGCACGATGATCGCGATCAGGTCCTGCAACAGCAGCAGGCCGATCATGAGCTCACCGATGTGCCGGTGGTGCAACACGGTGGTGGGCAGCAGTTTGATCCCGATGATGGTGGAAGAGAACATCATCGCCGCCCCGATCACCAGGGCATCGTTCAGGTCGAAGCCAAACAGGGCGGCGACGCCGGCTCCCATGAGGAAAAACACCCCGGAACTGGCTATCGCGACGACCGTCGACTTCTTCAGGGTTGCGAACAGGGCCTGTGGCTGCATGTCCAGGCCGAGCAGGAACAGCAGGAAGATAATCCCGATATGGCCGACGTCGGCGAGCAGCTGGGTATCTGTCACCAGTGAAGCACCGTGGGGGCCGAGACAGGCACCGAGTGCGATGTAGGCGATGATCAGTGGCTGGCGCGTAGCCAGGGCCAGCGATGCAAAAATCGCGGCTCCAGTGAAAATCAGGAAGAAAGAATAGGTAATCGAAACATCCACAACGAAAAACTCCCTCGCAAGGAGGGAGTGTAATCTAGGACTGCGGCGTTGGAAATCAGGCCCGGCGTCGGAACAGCGGCAGGGGCTGGTCGATCGATGCCTGGTAGTACTCGCTGAAGTCCTTCAGGCTTTGCAGCGCCTCCTCCAGTTGCGACTCGTCATCCATCTGGAAGGCGTTGAAGCCACAGCGACTCAGGTAGGTGAGCTGGTCGCGGATAAAGGCGCCGACCGCGCGCAGTTCGCCGGTATAGCCGCGCTCCCGGAGTTCACGGCCGTAAGAAAACCCGCGGCCATCGGTAAAGGCCGGGAAGTTGACCAGCACCAGGGGCAGTTCGGCAATATGCGCAAACAGCGGCTCCAGGGTCTCGCCGGGTTCCAGCACCACCGCACGGGTCGCACGCTCACTGCAGCCCAGCCAGGTCTCCAGGTCCAGTACTTCCGGGCTGTCGTCCTCGACGATGACACCGTCTCGAATGAGCTTAGGCATATACGCGCTCCTTGAAGGGGTCGATACCGACACGACGGTAGGTGTCGAGGAATGTCTCCTCTCCCTCACGCAGGTCGACAAAGGTATTGATGAGATTCTCGATCACATCAGCCATATCCTCCTGCTTGAAGGAGGGGCCGAGAATCTTGCCGAGGGACGCGTCCTTGCCCTGGTGGCCGCCGAGACTGATCTGGTAGAACTCCTGGCCCTTCTTGTCGACGCCGAGCACGCCGATGTGGCCGACGTGGTGGTGGCCGCAGGCATTCATGCAGCCGCTGATATTCAGGTCCAGCGGGCCGAGGTCGTAGACGTAGTCGAGGTCGTCGAAACGCGTCTGGATCGCCTCGGCCACCGGGATTGATTTCGCATTGGCCAGCGAGCAGTAGTCGCCTCCCGGGCAGCAGATCATGTCGGTGAGATAACCGATGGTCGGCGTCGCCATCCCGGCTTTCTGCAGCTCCTGCCAGAGTTCCTGGAGCTGGTCCTGGCGGACATCGGCCAGCACCATGTTCTGCTCATGGGTATTGCGGATTTCGCCGAAGGAATAGCGGTCGGCGAGGTCGGCCACCAGTTCGAGCTGCCTGTCGGTAATGTCACCGGGCGGGTAGCCGGTCACCTTCAGGGAGAGGTTGACGATGCGGTAGCCGGGCACGCGGTGCTCCACGGTATTGCGTTTAACCCAGTTGGCGAAGATCGGGTCGCCAGCGCACTGGGCCTGGAGGGCCTGGGCAGCAGCTGCCGGGTCGATGTGGTCGTAATCCGGGGCGGTAAAGAAGCTCTTTGCCCGCGAGATCTCTTCATCGGTGAGGGTAGTGGGGCCGTCCTTGAGGGCTGCCCACTCCTTCTCGACCGCCTCGCGGAAGGCATCGGGACCCATGGCCTTCACCAGGATCTTGATTCGCGCCTTGAATTTGTTGTCGCGTCGCCCGTGCTGGTTGTAAACACGCAATACGGCTTCGAGATAGGAAATCAGGTGGCGCTTTTCGAGGAAGGGGCAGATCTCCTCGCCGATGATCGGTGTGCGGCCCAGGCCACCGCCGACGAGGACCCGGAAACCGACCTCGCCCGCCGGGTTCTTCAGCAGTTCGATGCCGATATCGTGGACATGGATCGCCGCCCGGTCCTCCGCCGACGCACAGACGGCGATCTTGAACTTGCGCGGCAGGAAGGCAAATTCGGGGTGCAGGGTCGACCACTGGCGAATCAGTTCGCACCAGGGCCGCGGGTCCTCGAGTTCGTCGGCGGCTACGCCGGCGTACTGGTCCGTGGTCGTGTTGCGGATACAGTTCCCGGAAGTCTGGATCGCGTGCATCTGCACGCTTGCCAGTTCGGCGAGCATACTGGGGACATCTTCCAGGGCCGGCCAGTTGAACTGGAAATTCTGCCGGGTGCTGACGTGGACGTAGCCCTTGTCATACTTGCGCGACAGCTCGGCGACTTTGCGCAATTGGCGGCTGTTGAGCAGCCCGTAGGGCACTGCGACACGCAGCATGGGCGCCAGGCGCTGGATATACAGGCCGTTCTGCAGACGCAGTGGCAGGAACTGCTCCGGGGTGATTTTACCCTCGAGAAAACGTGCGGTCTGGTCGCGGAACTGCGCCACGCGCTCGTCGACGATCTGCTGGTCGTATTTGTCGTAGATGTACATCGATCAATCCTGTCGCTTCAAATCCCGCCACCCAGGCGCGGGAGCGCTACCTTACCAGAAATGGAAGGCGCATAAATAGTGAGTTTATTCATAAGGTTAGAACCTTTGATTTGGAGCACCAAGGTACTTGGGCCAGACGCATTGATCGGTATAATACTCAGCAAAAATCACCCCACCCACTGGAGAGAGTCATGAGCGAAGAAACTACCAACAAAGATGCCGGCGACGGCGCAGCGGATGCACTCGCGGCTACTGCGATCATTTCCATCGTGGTACTGGCATTGTACCTGTGGCTCTCCGGAATGCCGACCTGAGCCATTCACCTCGTAGTGCGGTCAGGTCTTATCTGCCCGCACTGCTCATTACCAGCTGTACCAGCCCGTAGATTGTCGCGACAAACAGCACCGCAAAGATTATTCCGCTGGCGATAAATACCCCGACCCGGCCCTGCTTGAAGTCACGTTCGCGGTTCTTGCTGCTCTGTACACCGAACATCGCCGCAAAAACGCTGCCGATTACCTGGCCCGGTTTCAGACTCTCTTTTTCCTGCGAATCCTGCTCTTCTTTCATCGTTAGCGACTCCCGGGATCAGCTCAGGTTGGGGCGCAGCCAGCGCTCGGCTTCTTCCACTGGAATACCCTTGCGTTCGGCAATACTTTCAAGTTGGTCGCGACCGATCTTGCCTACCGCGAAGTAGCGGGCCTCCGGGTGCGAGTAGTAGAAACCGCTGACCGAGGAGGCCGGTGTCATGGCGAAACTCTCCGACAGGGTAACGCCGCTGTTGGCCGTGGCATCCAGCAAGCTGAAGAGGGTGGCTTTCTCGGTGTGATCCGGGCAGGCCGGATAGCCCGGAGCAGGGCGGATACCGCGGTAGCGCTCGCGGATCAGGTCCTCGTTACCCAGGTCTTCTTCCGGAGCGTAGGCCCATAGCTCGGTGCGCACGAGACGGTGCATGTACTCGGCGAAGGACTCCGCCAGGCGATCGGCCAGCGCCCGCAGCAGTATGCTGTTGTAGTCATCGTGGTTGGCGTGAAATTCCGCGACCTTTGCGTCGACACCGTGCCCCGTGGTGACGCAGAAGCCACCGACGTAGTCCTCGACGCCACTGCCCGCAGGCGCAACGTAGTCGGCGAGGCAGAGGTTGGGTTTGCCATCGACCTTCTCGGTCTGCTGGCGCAGGTGGTGTAGCAAGGCGATTTCCTGTGTGCGCGCCTCGTCGCTGAACAGGCGGATATCGTCACTGCCGGCGCGCTCGGCGGGCCAGAAGCCGATAACCGCCCGGGCGGTCAGCCATTTCTCGTCGATAATGCGCCGCAGCATGGCCTGTGCGTCGTTGAACAGTTCAGTCGCCTGGGCGCCCACAACTTCATCGCCAAGGATTTTCGGGTACTTGCCCGCGAGTTCCCAGGTGATGAAGAAGGGCGTCCAGTCTATGGTTTCCACGAGTTTTTCCAGCGGGAAATCGTCGAATACGCGGGTGCCGATAAAGCCGGGGCGGGGCGGCTGGTAGCCGGCCCAGTCGAAAGCAAAGGCGCGCTTCACCGCCTCGGTGTAGGGCAGCTGGTTGGCCTTGGGCTTACGGTTGGCGATCCGCTCGCGCACCTCTGCGTACTGTTCCCTGCGCTGGGCGACGAACACGGCCTTGTTGCCGCCCATCAACTGGGTCGCAACGGAGACACTGCGGGATGCGTCGGGAACGTAGGCGGTCAGGTCGTTCTGGTACTGCGGTTCGATCTTGACCGCAGTGTGGGCGTTGGATGTCGTGGCTCCACCGATCAGCAGGGGCACGTTGAAACCATTGCGCTGCATTTCTGCGGCGACATGCACCATCTCGTCCAGCGAAGGTGTAATCAAGCCGGAAAGTCCGATGATGTCCACGTTTTCCTCCTGCGCCACTCGCAGGATTTCCTCGCAGGACACCATCACCCCGAGATCGATCACCTCGAAGTTGTTGCACTGCAGCACCACGCCGACAATGTTCTTGCCGATATCGTGCACGTCGCCTTTCACGGTGGCGAGCAGGATCTTGCCGTTACTGCGGTCCTTCTCGGCCTTGCCGGCCTCGATATAGGGCTGCAGGTAGGCCACCGCCTGTTTCATCACCCGGGCGCTCTTGACCACCTGGGGCAGGAACATCTTGCCCTCGCCGAACAGGTCGCCGACCACGTTCATACCGTCCATCAGCGGGCCTTCGATCACCTCGATGGGCCGGTCGAATTCCTGTCGGGCCGCTTCCGCATCCTCGATGATGTAGGTGTTGATGCCCTTGACCAGGGCATACTCCAGGCGTTTGGCGACACCCTGCTCACGCCAGGCGAGGTCTTCCACGCGACCCTCGCCGGTGCCGCTGTCGCGGAAGGATTCCGCCAGTTCCAGCAGGCGCTCGGTACCATCCTCGCGACGGTTGAGGATGACGTCCTCGACCGCCTCACGCAGCTGCGCGGGCAGTTCGTCGTAGACCGCCAGCTGGCCGGCGTTGACGATACCCATGTCCATGCCGGCGCGGATGGCGTGGTAGAGGAACACCGAGTGAATCGCCTCGCGCACCGGGTTGTTGCCGCGGAAGGAGAAGGACACATTGGAAACACCGCCAGAAACCAGCGCACCGGGCAGGTGCTGCTTGATATAGCGGGTGCCCTCGATAAAGTCCACGGCGTAGTTGTTGTGTTCCTCGATCCCGGTCGCCACGGCGAAAACGTTGGGATCGAAAATAATATCCTGCGGATTGAAATCGAGTTTGCCGACCAGCAGGTCGTAGCTGCGCTTGCAGATCTGCTGGCGCCGCTCGAGGTTGTCCGCCTGGCCGTTCTCGTCGAAGGCCATCACCACCACTGCGGCGCCGTAGCGCTGGCACAGGCGCGCCTGCTCGAGGAACTCCTCTTCACCGGCCTTGAGGCTGATCGAGTTCACCACCGGTTTGCCGGCAATGCACTGCAGGCCGGCCTCGATGACCTCCCACTTGGAGGAGTCGACCATCACCGGCACCCGGGCGATATCCGGCTCCGCGGCTATCAGGTTGAGGAAGGTGACCATGGCCTTGCGGGCATCGAGCATGCCCTCGTCCATGTTCACGTCGATAATCTGCGCGCCGTCCTCCACCTGGATGCGGGCCACATCCAGCGCGGTGTCGTATTCGTCTTCCAGGATCAGCCGCTTGAAGCGCGCCGAGCCGGTGATATTGCAGCGCTCACCGACGTTGACGAACAGGCTGTCGGCGAGAATATTCATCGGCTCGAGCCCGGAAAGCCGGCAGGCGGGCTCCGGCTGGGGCAGGGCGCGTGGTGGTACGCCATCCACGGCCTCGGCGATCGCGCGGATGTGGTCCGGGGTGGTGCCACAGCAGCCGCCGGCGAGGTTGAGGAAGCCGCGCCTGGCGAACTCGCGGAAGTCGTCGTGCATTATCTCCGGCGTTTCGTCGAACTCGCCGAAGGCATTGGGCAGGCCGGCGTTCAGGTGCGCACTGAAGTAGCAGGGCGCAACGTTCGCCAGCTCCTCGAGGAAGGGGCGAATTTCCTTGTAGCGCCGGCCGCAGTTGCTGCCGACGATCATCGGCCGGGCGTGGGCGATGGCGTTGTAGAAGGCCTCGGGGTTCTGCCCCGAGAGCACCCGGCCGCTGACGTCGGGGAAGGTCACCGAGATCATCAGCGGCAGCTCGCGGCCAACCTGTTCGAAGGCCTGTTGCACGGCGAAGATGGCGGCCTTGGCGTTCAGCGTATCGAAAATGGTTTCGATCAGGATGATGTCCGAGCCGCCTTCGATCAGCGCCAGGGTGGCCTCGAGGTAGGACTCGCGCAGGCGCTCGAAGGTGATACTGCGGGCACCGGGATCGTTGACGTCCGGAGAGATCGACGCGGTCTTCGGTGTCGGGCCGAGCACCCCGGCCACGAAGCGCGGCTTGCCGGGATTGCCGGCGGTGACCTCGTCGGCGATCGCGCGGGCGATTTTTGCCGAGGCCAGGTTCAACTCGTAGGCGAGCGCGCCGAGCTTGTAGTCTTCCTGGCCGATCGAGGTGGCGTTGAAGCTGTTGGTCTCGATGACATCCGCGCCCGCGTCGAGGTAGGCGCGATGGATGTCCTCGACGACATCCGGGCGGGTCAGGCAGAGGATATCGTTGTTGCCCTTGAGATCGACCGCGTGCCCGGCAAAGCGCTCGCCGCGATAGTCGGCCTCGACGAGACCGACTTTCTGGATCATCGTTCCGGTAGCCCCGTCGATGACGAGGATGCGCTCGCTGAGCGCCTGTTCCAGAAGATTTCGCGTGTCGCCGTGGCCTGCCATGTTACATCCTGAAGTATACTGGGGCGCCGCGCCTTGCTGGGCGGCGAAAAAGCCGGGCATTTTAGCAGATTCGGCAGCCCCTGTACGATCTCCGGTGCCGCCGCTCTCGCACTTTCAGCCCCGGATTGGTAAAATACCCGAGTAATTTACTCGGATAGAGAGCAACATGATCACCATCACCGAATCCGCCCAGGACTATCTCGCCGAACTGCTGGCCAAGCAGGAAAATGTGCTCGGCGTGCGGGTGTTCATCAACCAGCCGGGTACCCCCCGCGCGGAGACCTGCATCGCCTACTGCCGGGAGGGCGACGCCAAGGAAGTCGACGAGACCCTGGAGCTGGAAAAATTCACCGTGTGGATCGAGCAGCGCTCGCTGCCGTTCCTGGAAGACGCCCTGGTCGACTACTCCAAGGACCGCATGGGCGGCCAGCTCACCATCAAGGCTCCCAACGCCAAAATGCCGCGGGTCGACGAGAACAGCCCGCTGGAAGACCGCATCAACTATGTCCTCTACAACGAGGTCAACCCGGCCCTGGCCGCCCACGGCGGGGAGGTCAGCCTGGTCGAGATCACCGAGGACATGTACGCCATCCTGCGCTTTGGCGGTGGTTGCCAGGGTTGTTCTGCTGTAGACCAGACGCTGAAGGGCGGTGTGGAGAAGACCCTGATGGAGCAGCTGCCGCAGCTCGCGGGTGTGCGCGACCTGACGGATCACTCGGATCGTTCGCAGGCTTATTATTGATCTTTGTGGCTGCCCGGTTCGGGTGGCTACAATATCGGCTTGAGCGCCCAATAGCGCTTTACGTGGGTCGGTGCAGCTTCGATGCCGGCTTAAGCACGTAATAGCGCCTCACGAAAACCGCAAAAGCGCCATCCATGGCAGCTCGACCTCGGCCATCCATGGCCTCGGACGTTTTCGTGAGGCGCTATTACGTGCTTAATCCTGCGCCTTGCCGTTTTCAGGCTCAGCGCGCAGTTCTTCTAGCAGAGCGAAATTTGTTCATTCCTACCTGGCACTAGCGGTAGGGCCACGGAACAAGATCGCCCTCGACGGGGCGTGTGAGGCCATGGATGGCCGAGGGCGAGCCCCGCATGGATGCGGATTTTGGCGACCCCGGCGAGGGCGATCTTGTTCCGTGGCCCGATGTTCGATGCGCCGCTACACCAGAACACACTTAGCAGCCCGCACTCGCAGGCCACCAGCAGTCCTTACAGCTGAAAAAATTCAGCCCAGCCGCGCTTTCAGCGCTTCCTTCACCTTGTCCCGCAAAGCACGCAGACAAGCCTCGGTCTCATCCCAGCCGATACAACCATCAGTCACCGAAACACCGTACTGCAGCTCGGCGAGATTCTCCGGAATCGACTGGTTGCCGGCATTGATGTTGCTTTCGATCATCAGGCCGACGATGGAGCGGTTGCCCTCGATCACCTGGTTGCCGACATTCTCCACCACCAGCGGCTGCAACTCAGGCTGCTTGTTGGAGTTGGCGTGGGAGCAGTCCACCATGATGTTCTTCGGCAGTTTGGCTTTTTCCAGCGCTTCCTCGCACAGGCGGATGTGCACGGAATCGTAGTTGGGACCGCTGCTGCCGCCGCGCAGCACAATATGCCCGTAGGGGTTGCCGCGGGTGGTGAACACCGAGACCTGGCCCTTGCGGTTGATGCCGAGGAAGCGGTGCGGGCGGGAAACCGAATTCAGCGCGTTGGTCGCCACGGTGAGACCGCCGTCGGTGCCGTTCTTGAAACCGACCGAGGAGGACAGGCCGCTGGCCATTTCCCGGTGGGTCTGGGATTCGGTGGTGCGCGCGCCGATCGCCGACCAGCTGATCAGGTCCTGCAGGTACTGCGGAGAGATGGGGTCGAGCGCCTCGGTGGCAGTGGGCAGGCCCATCTCGAGGATGTCCAGCAGCAGTTTGCGACCGATGTGCAGGCCCTCCTCGATCTTGAAGGAGTCGTCGAGGTAGGGATCGTTGATCAGGCCTTTCCAGCCCACGGTGGTGCGCGGCTTCTCGAAATAGACCCGCATGACGATATACAGCGTATCGGAGAGTTCGTCGGCGAGCGCCTTCAGGCGGCGCGCGTAATCCATGGCCGCCTCGGTGTCGTGAATGGAGCAGGGCCCCACGACGACGAACATGCGGTGATCCTTGCGATCGAGGATGTCGCTGATCACGCCACGCGACTCGGCCACGGTGGACTTGACCGCTTCACTCATCGGCAATGCCGCCCACAGCTCTTCCGGGGTCACCAGAATTCCCTGCGACGCGACGTTGACGTTATGCACTTCATTGTTGCTCATGGGCCTACCTGATACATTAACTCTCGGCTCCGCAGCCCGTCCTGGCCGGGGAGGGCGCGCCATTCTATAGCAGCGGGCATATTTTGGGTAGGCGCCCGGACGGCGCTGCAGGAGGATGGGTGTCCACTGGAAATTTTTCCGCTTCTTTCGAACTCGGCCAACTCGCGGCGCACCTCGACGCCGGAACCCTGCTACTCACGCCAAACCAGCGCCTGGCGCGGGTGATCAAGGCCGCCTGGGATCGCCGCCAGGCTGAAAAGGGCCTGAGCGCCTGGCACCCGGCCACGGTAAAACCCCTGGAATACTGGCTTCGCGAGCAGTGGGAAGCTGCGGTCACGCGCGGTGCATGCCCGCCCAGGGCCCGGCTGAGCGGAGCCCAGGCCCGCGAGATCTGGCTGCGGGTCATCAGCGCAGACCGCGCCAGCAACGGCGACTACACCCTGTTGCAGACCACCGCCGCCGGGGATATGGCGGCCGCTGCGCGGGACAGCCTGCTGCACGCCGGGATCGACTGGGAACGCCCCGCCGTGCGCAACGAATTCCAGCTCGACAACGATTGCGGCACGTTTTACCGCTGGCTCAGGGCCTTTGACGCCGAGCTCGAGGCCGCCGGGCAGGTGACCGCGAGCGACTGCCTGCGGGCCCTGCTCGAAGCAACGGATGCGGCCCGCTGCGAGCAGATACTGCTGGTGGATATAGACAGTGTTACGCCCCTGCAACAGGCCTGCCTCGAGCGCTTCTGCGCAACGCCCGGCAAGGTGAGCAGTGGCGGACAGCCGGCGCCGGTCCACTGCAGCTCCTACCCTGACCGCAGCGCGGAACTGCGCGCCATCGCGCAGTGGGCTGCCGACAGCCATAGCACTGCGCCGCAGCGCCGTCTCGGCATCGTCCTGCGCGACATGCAGGGTGACCGTGGCCGGCTGGAATACGAGCTGCGCCGCGCCTTCGGCCACTTTGGCGATGATTACACCGCGCTGCCGGTGAACTTCTCCACCGCCCTGCGCCTCGACCAGGTACCCGTGGTGCGCGATGCACTGCGCATGCTCGCCTGCTGCCAGCGGCGGATCAGCCTGGCGGACCTGCTCGGCCTGCTGCGCACGCGCTTCTGCACGGTGGAATTCGCTCGCGACACCGATATCGCCAGGCTCATCGAAAAAGTATTCGCCGACGCCCAGGAGCAGGTCGAACTCTCCCGCCTGCGCTTTCTCGCCCGCAAACCGGCCGACTCCGAGGCCATGCCCGACCAGGCCACGCTCGCGACGATTCTCGGCGCGCTACAGTCGCTGCGCCTGCACACCCGCAGGCAGCTGCCCTCGGCCTGGGCCGAAAGCTTCGGCAGCGCGCTGCAGGCCTGGGGCTGGCCGGGGCCGGGTTACCTCGATTCCCTGGAATACCAGCAGGTCGAGCACTGGTACCAGGTGCTCGACGATTACAGTGCCATGGACAGCATCTGCGGCGAGCTCGGTCTCGACGAGGCGCTCAGCCTGCTGCAGCGCTGCTGCCGGGCGAAATTGTCCCAGCCGAAAACCCCGGACCACCCGGTCCAGGTGCTCGGGCCGCTGGAAGCCGCCGGCCTGCAATTCGACGCGCTGTGGGTGTGTGGCCTCGAGGGCAGCGCCTGGCCGGAACCGGCCCGGCCCAATCCCTTCATCCCGCAGCGCATGCAGCGCCAGCACCGCATGCCCCACGCCAGCAGCGAACAGCAGTGGGACTACGCCAGTGGACTGTGGCGGCAGTACCGGCAGGGCTGCCGGGAACTGTTCGCCAGCCACGCGCGGCAACTCGACAACGCGCCGCAATTGCCCAGCCCTATCCTGCAGCAGTACGCCATCGCCGAGGACAACAGCGACACGCCTGCCCCCGAGCCGTGGCGCCTCGCACTGGCTGCAGCCGAGGTGGAGAGTGTCGCCGACGACACGGCGCCGCCGGTCGCGGACTCACACGCCCCCCTCAGGGGCGGCAGCGCGATCCTCCGCGACCAGGCCGCCTGCCCCTTTCGCGCCTGGGCGCGGCGCCGCCTGGGGCTGCAGGAGCTCGGCCAGCCGAGTGCCGGGCTCTCGGCAGCGGATCGCGGCAAGTTGCTGCACGATGCGCTGGAGGTCCTGTGGCATACGCTGCAAGGCAGCCGGCAACTGGCGAGCCTCAGCGATCAGGAGCGGGCGCAGGCTATCGAGACCGCGGTCCAGCAGGCAATGGACGCCGTACCCGACTCACTGCGCATCCTCGTCGGCATGCACTGCCTGTCACTGGAAGGGCGCCGGCTCAACAGCCTGTTGCAGGAGTGGATCGAGCTTGAACTGCAGCGCGGCGACTTCCTGGTCGAAGCCAGCGAGGTGCAGTGCAAGCTGACCCTGCAGGGCCGGGAGCTGAGCCTGCGGGTCGACCGGGTCGATCGCCTGCCGGATGGCCGCAGTATCGTGATCGACTACAAATCGGGTAAATGCCGGGTCAGGGACTGGAGCGGCGAACGCCCCGCCGAACCCCAGTTGCCGCTCTACAGCATCGCCACCGACGCCTCGGCGATCGCCTTCGCCCAGCTGCGCCCGCGCGATTGCAAGCTGCTCGGGGTCGGCGAGACCGAGGGCGTAACCGGTATCAGCACGGCGCTGGCGAAATCGCTCGGTGCCGACGACGCCGAGCTGCAGTGGGGAGAGCTGAAACAACAATGGCAGCAAAAGCTCGAGCACCTGATGGCAGAATTCCTGCGCGGCGACGCCCGCGTCGAGCCGCAGCCGAGGGCCTGTGACTACTGTGGCCTGCAGGCCCTGTGCCGGGTGGAAGCGGAGCGGGGGGCCGGCGCATGAACCCGGTCGTCGATGCCGCACAGCGAGCCCAGGCCCTGGATGTACAACGCAGCTTCCGGGTAACCGCGCCCGCCGGCTCCGGCAAGACCGAGCTGCTGATCCAGCGTTTTCTCGCCCTGCTGCCGACGGTTGAGCGGCCCGAGCAGGTGCTGGCGATCACCTTCACCCGCAAGGCCGCGGCGGAAATGCTCGAGCGGCTGGTCGAGGCCCTGTGGGCCGCCGAGGCGGCGACGCCGATAACCAGCCAGCACCAGCAGCGCACCCGCGACCTGGCCAGCGCCGCTCTGGCCCACGGGCGTCAGCTGGGCTGGGCGCTGACCCGCGAAATCGCCCGCTTCAACATCCGCACCATCGATGGCCTGTGCTCCAGCCTGGCGCGGCAGATGCCGGTGACCAGCGGCTTCGGCGGCGCGGCCAATCCCCTCGACGACGCCACGCCGCTGTACCGCGAGGCGGTCAACGAGCTGTTCTCCCTGGCCGGGGGATCGCGGCCGGAGGCGGCAGACCTCGACGCGCTGCTGCTGCACTTCGACAACAACTGGGAGCAGCTCTCCGGCTTGCTCGCCGCCATGCTGGGCAAGCGCGAGCAGTGGATGGAGTACGTGGAGGCGGGGCGCGATGCCGGCGCCGCGGAGCGGCGCCTGGTAGCCACCGTCACCGCCCTGGTCGGCGAGGAGCTGGCCCAGATCGAAGCCTGCCTCGCACCCTGGCTGGCGCGGCTCTACCCGCTGTTCGCCTACGCCCAGGGGCAGCTGGGCAACACCGTGCCCGCGCTCTGTCCCGCCGCGGACGCCGCCAGCCTGGAAAGCTGGCGCGCGATCGGCAACGCCCTGCTTACCGGCGGTGGCGAGCTGCGCAAGCGGGTCGACAAGCGCAACGGCTTCCCGGTCGGCAACGATGCGGAAAAGGCGCAGAAGGCGGCCTTCCACGCCCTGCTGGAAGACATCGCCGAAAGCACCCCGGCGCTGCCCGCGCAGCTGAAGCGCCTGTTCTGGCTGCCTTCCATGGACGGCAACAGCAGCTCCTGGCAACTGGTGATCCACCTGTCGCGGGTGCTGCCGCTGCTCTACGCCTGCCTGTTGCTGGTCTTCAGCCGGCGCGCGGCGGTCGACCACACGCAGATTGCCGTCTCGGCGATCGATGCCCTGGGAGACGATGATGCGCCCACCGAGCTGGCCCTGCGCCTCGACTACCAGATCGCCCACATCCTGGTGGACGAGTTCCAGGACACCTCCAACCTGCAGTATCGGCTGGTGGAGCGCCTCAGCCGCGGCTGGCAACAGCACAACGCCGAGCACCCGGCGACACCGCGCACCCTGTTCATCGTCGGCGACGGCATGCAGTCGATCTACGGCTTTCGCAATGCCAACGTGGGCCTGTTCCAGCGGGCCGGGGAGCAGGGCTTCAACGGCCTGGCGCCGGAGCCGGTGGCCCTGCAGTGCAACTTCCGCTCCCAGCAACACGTCGTCGACTGGGTGAATTCGACCTTCGCCGAGGTCTTCCCGGACGCCGGCGACCTGCGCCGCGGCACAGTCGGCTTCAGCGCAGCCGTTGCGGTGCGCCCCCCCGTCGAGGGAGAGCCGGCGGTGGAAGCCCACTGTTTTCACGGCGAGGACGGCGCCGCGCAGGAGGCGAGCTGGCTGGCGGAACAGATCGCCAGCGCCCTGGCCGGCGATTCAGCGGGCTCTATCGCAGTGCTCGGCCGCACCCGCGGCCATCTGGCGCCGCTGGTGGGCGAGCTGCGCCGGCGCAATATTGCCTTCGCCGCGCAGGATATGGACCCGCTGGGCAAATCTCCGCTGGTCATCGATCTCATGTCGCTGTGCCGGGCCCTCGCCAACCCCGGCGATCGCCTCGCCTGGCTGGCCCTGTTGCGCGCGCCCTGGTGCGGCCTGTCGCTGGCGGACCTGCACCTGCTGGCGGGCGGGGACAAGCCCGGGGAGCCCAACAACCCGGCGACCCTGCTGCTGTTCGAAACGGCGCCGGCGGGGCTGAGCGCCGCGGGGCAGACGCGCTTCACCCGTATCGCCGGCTGCCTGCGCCGGGCCTGGCACAAACGCGACCAGCTGGCCCTGCGGGTCTGGGTCGAACAGCTCTGGGAGCAGCTCGGTGGCCCGGCGACGGCACTGGAGGAGGGGCAACTGCAGGACGCCCAGCACTTCTTCACGCTGCTGGAGCGGGCCGAACGCGAGGACATCGGTCTCGACCCCGCCTGGCTGCAGGAACGGGTGGACCGGCTCTACGCGCCCGGCGGCGCGCCGGAATCACGCCTGCAGGTGATGACCCTGCACCGGGCCAAGGGGCTGGAATTCGACTGGGTGATCATGCCCGCACTGGCCCGCGGCCAGCGCAACGACCAGCGGCAGATCCTGCTCTGGGACGAATTCAACGGCAGCGACGGCAGTCACGGCTTCCTGCTCGCCGCGGATGATCACGGCCTGGGCACTGTGCCCGGGCTCTACGGCTACCTGCAGGAAACCCGCAAGGAAAAGGTCCGCCACGAGACCGCCCGGCTCCTCTATGTGGGTACGACCCGGGCGATCCGCCGCCTCACGCTCAGCGCCGTGCTCAGTCCCGAGGATCCGGAGAGCGAGGAGCTGGTACCCGGTGAATTCAGGCCGCCCGCGGACGGCACCCTGCTGGCGCACATCTGGCCCCGCTTCCAGCGGGAGATGACGGTTCACGCAAGCATGGCAATCGAGCGGGAAGCCAGTGCCAGCCACAAGCTGCGTATCCTGCGCAACCCGCCGCCGGCGCCCCCGGCGCCGGAGCCGGGAGCCCTCAACCTGCCCACGCCGGTGCGCAACCGGCTGGAGCGCTGTGTCGGCACGGTCACCCACTGGGCCCTGGAGCGGCTGGCGAGCCAAAGCCCGCTGCCGGAGGCCCTGACCGGGCAGCTCAGCGCGGCCTGCGAACACCAGCTGCGCCAGCTCGGGCTGAATCCCGCGCTGCTGGCGCAAGCCATCGCAGCGGTCACCGCCAACGTCAACCAGACGCTCGCGGATAGGGAACACGGCCGCTGGATCCTCGATGCCGCTCACGAGGACGCCAGCGCCGAACTCGCGCTCACCTGGCGGGAGGGCGAGCAGCTACGCGATCTCGTCATCGACCGCACTTTTGTCGACCGCAGCAGCGGCCTGCGCTGGGTGATCGACTACAAGAGCAGCGGACCGGGGGAGGGTGTCGCCCTGGCGGCCTTCCTCGCCGAGGAGGCCGCACGTTACGAAGCCCAGCTGCGCAGCTACCGCGACTGCATGGCGCAACTGGATGATACGCCGGTGCGCTGCGCCCTGTATTTCACCCGCCTGGGGCTGTTTCACCCGCTGCCCCAGCTGGATACCTGAGAGGAGCGGACATGGCCCAGCTGCCAGCAGGCGCCATCGAGCGCATCGTGATCCTGACCGGCGCCGGGGTTTCCGCCGAGTCGGGGCTCGCCACCTTCCGCGACTCCGGCGGCCTGTGGGAAAACCACGACCCGATGACCATCGCCACGCCCGAGGCTTTCGTCCGCGACCCCGGCCTGGTCTACCGCTTCTACAACGCCCGGCGCCTGCAACTGGACGAGGTCGAGCCGAATGCGGCGCACCGCGCCATCGCCCGCCTGCAGCGGGACTTCAAGGGTGAGGTTTTCCTGGTCACACAGAATGTCGACGACCTGCACGAGCGCGGCGGCAGCCCGCAGGTGGTGCATATGCACGGCGAGTTGCGCTCCGCCTGGTGCCTGCACTGTGGCGAAAAATACCGCTGCCACACGGCTTTTGACGCCGCGACCGCCTGCGAGTCCTGCCACAATGCGGGCGGGCTGCGGCCGGACATCGTCTGGTTTGGTGAAATGCCCTACGCCATGGACCTGATCGAGCGCCAGCTCGCCCGCTGCGACCTGTTCGTCGCCATCGGCACCTCCGGTACGGTCTACCCCGCGGCGGGTTTCGTGCAGCAGGCGAGGGCCTACGGCGCGCTGACGATAGAGCTCAACCGGGAACCCAGCGACATCTCGGGGGTGTTCGACCAGCAGCGTATCGGCCTCGCCGGCGCGACCGTCGGCGCACTGGTCGCCGAACTGCTGGCGGAGGGCTAGGCTTCAGTCGCCCTCGACGAAAAGCGTCAGCTGCTGGCCGGGGTGCAGGTAGGCGTCCGGCTCCAGCGAGTTCCAGTCGATGATGTCGTCGATCGAGACCCTGAACCTGTTGGCTATCCGGTAGAGCGAATCGCCACGGCGCACGCGGTAGCCCTTGCGACTGAGCCCGGGGTCGTCGCTGGCGGCGAGGCTGCCCGCCCAGTCGCCGCCGGAGGGGATCAACAGGGTATCGCCGGCGCGAATCATGCTGCCCCTGATCTGGTTGGCCGCGCGCAGGGTGCCGACCTCGGTATTGAAGCGGCGGGCGATGACGCCGAGGCTGTCACCGCGGCGAATCCGGTAGTGTTGCCAGCGCACCCTGTCCTCGGCGGGCAACTCGGCCAGCGCCGCGGCGAAGGCCTCCGCGGACCCGGGCGGCAGCAGCAGTTCCTGGGGGCCCGCAGGAGCCGTCGCCCAGCGCAACTGGCCCGGGTTGAGGGCGCGCAGGGTCGCCAGCTCGATGCCCGCCAGCTGGGCGGCCCGCGCCAGCTCGATCTGCCCGCCGGTCTGCACCGGGGTGAAGGCCGGAGCATCCGCCAGCTGCGGCAGTTCCAGGCCATAGGCCTGTGGGTCGGCAAAAATCTGTGTCAGCGCGATCAGTCGGGGGACGAACCTGCGGGTCTCCTCCGGCAGGGAGAGCGACCAGTAGTCAGTGGGCTTGCCCTTGCGCTCGTTGGCGGCCATGGCCGCGAGCACCCGGCCCTTGCCGGCGTTGTAGGCGGCCATCGCCAGCAGCCAGTCCTCGCCGAGATCGGCGTGCAGCGACTCGAGATAATCCAGCGCCGCGGCGGTGGATGTCCGCAGGTCCCGGCGGCCGTCAAACCACCAGTCCTGTTGCAGGCCGAGGTGTTCACCGGTGGCGGGCATGATCTGCCACATACCGGCGGCCCGGGAGACGGAGGTGGCGAAGGGGTCGAGCTTGCTCTCCAGCACCGGCAGCAGGGCGAGCTCTATCGGCAGGCCGCGCCGCTCCACCTCTTCGACGATGTAATACAGGTAGAAGCCGGCCCGCTCGTTGATGACCTCGAGCAGCTGCGGCTGCCTCAGGTAGCGCTTGCGGGCCTCGGTGACACCGGGGCCGGTGCGCTGGTGCCAGCTGAGGTCTGCCTGTATCCGGCGCCACAGGTCCGCGTCCCGATGCGCCGCGACGCTGGCGCCCGACGACTTCGAGGCCTCGCGCGCACTGCGTTTACCGGCAGTGGTCGTCGCGCCGCGCGAGGACGCCGTGGTTTTCGCCACCGCAGCACTGGAGGCCGGCTCGCGCTCGTCGATGTTCTGGCACGCGGTGATCGAAGCAGCGATAGAAATTACTGCAACTATGTTCTGTATCTTTATGAAATTAATAACTTAAATCTCTTTTTCTTCTCGTGCTAATGAATCCCGGGGATACCAATCCAGGGGCCGGGTTCAGCCGCCAGCACGGAGTGGCTAAATACCTAGAAACTGTCTTTCCAGGCGCGTACAGCGGCAAAGGCCGCCTCGGGGGTAACACTCTCATGCTGCAGACGCGACGCATCCCGCAAGCCGGCGAGAACGCCGTCGGCCGCACAGCGCAGGAAGGGGTTGGTCGCCAACTCCAGGGCTATGCTGGAGGGCACGGTGGGTTCGTCGCGCCGGCGGGTCGCCTGCGCCTCGCGCTCACGCTCGACCAGGTCCCGGTTGTCGGGTTCCACGGCGAGGGCGAAGCGCAGGTTGGCGAGGGTGTACTCATGGGCACAATAGACCCGGGTGGCCGGCGGAAGTTTCGCCAGCTTCTGTAAAGATGCATACATCACGGCGGCAGTGCCCTCGAACAGGCGCCCGCAGCCACCGGCAAACAGGGTATCGCCGCAGAACACCACAGGCTCGGCGCCGGCATGGAAATAGGCGATGTGGTCCAGGGTATGCCCCGGCACCTCGATCACCTCCAGCGCGCTGCCGAGAATCTCGATCCGGTCACCCCCGCGCAGCGCCTTGTCGATGCCGCTGATCGCCGGGTTTACCGGCCCGTAGACCAGCGGCGAGTAGCGCTCGCGCAGCGCCGGCAGGGCGCCGACGTGATCGAAGTGATGGTGAGTGATGAGTATCGAGCTCAGCTGCAGCTCCGCCTGCTCCAGGGCAGCCACTACCGGCGCCGCATCACCGGGGTCCACGACACAGGCCTCCGCGCTGCCGGGGCGGGTAAGCAACCAGATGTAATTGTCGTCAAATGCCGCAATCGGCCGGATCTCGAACATACCAGGCGTTCCAAATAGTGTCGGATGCAGTACCATGGCCACTTCCAACGAAGTGCCGAATGGGCGTGCAGCCAGGACAGCAATGACCGACCAGTTTAACGAGATTTCCAGCTACCTGGAAACCTGGTACCGCAGCGAGCGTGGCCGCTACCTGCTGGCCTGCCTGCAGGCTCGCATCGACCACTGCCTGGAAACCGCCTTTGGCTACCACATCCTGCAAACCGGCCCGGTGCGCTCCGGGGCGCTGTTCGGCGAGTGCCGCATCCAGCACCGTATCCACGCCGGCGAGCGGCCCGGGGAGGGCATCGGCCTGCTCTGCCAGGGCGACGAGTTACCGCTCGAGAGCGACAGTATCGACGTCATCATCGCCCACCACGCCCTGGAGTTTTCCCCCAACCCCCACCAGGTACTGCGGGAGTTGCAGCGGGTCCTGACACCGCAGGGACAACTGCTGCTGACCGGCTGGAATCCCTACAGTGCCCAGGGCCTGCTGAAGCGCGTCCGCGGTCTGGCGCCGCATTCACCCTGGCGCGCGCATTCCCCGGTCAGCCTGCGGCGACTGGTCGACTGGCTCAACCTGCTCGGCTGTGAGCTGGAAAGCGCCGAATACCTCGACCAGCTGCCCCAGCCCGGCTCGGGGCGCGTGCGCGCCACGCTGCAGGGCATGGACCAGTGGTGCACCCGCCACCGGCTGCCCTTCGGCGGCCTCTACCTGGTGCAGGCGATCAAGCAGGTCGCCGGCAGCCAGCAGCCGCGTATCCTGCGGCGCAAGGAGCGTTTCATCGGGCTTGGCGTGGCGCGACCGGTCAGCGCGCCGGGCGCTGCGCCGGGCCTGCCCCAGGCCGGCGCCGCACCGCGCAACCAGGGTAAGCCGGTGCTGCATTGAAGCGGGTAGAAATCTTTACCGACGGGGCCTGTCGCGGCAACCCCGGCCCCGGTGGCTGGGGAGCGCTGCTGCGCTTCGAGGGGCGGGAGAAATCCCTCTACGGTGGCGAGAAAAACACCACCAACAACCGCATGGAGTTGCGCGCTGCCATTGAGGGCCTGCGTGCGCTCAACCAGCGTTGCCTGGTGATCCTGACCACGGATTCCACCTATGTCCGCGACGGCATCACCTCCTGGCTTGCCAACTGGAAGGCGCGCGGCTGGAAAACCGCGGCGAAAAAGCCGGTCAAGAACGCCGATTTGTGGCAGGAACTGGACGCCCTCAACCAGCAGCACGAGGTGGAGTGGCACTGGGTCAAGGGCCACAGCGGGCATCGCGAGAATGAAATCGCCGACCAACTGGCCAATCGCGGCATCGACGAACTCTGATTTTCAGGCTGGAGAAGCAAGACCTTGCGCCAAATCGTACTGGACACGGAAACAACCGGCCTCGAGGTATCCCAGGGCCACCGCATCATCGAGATCGGCTGTGTGGAACTGGACAACCGCCGGCTGACCGGCAATCACTTCCATCGCTACATCCGCCCCGACCGCGAGGTGGACCAGGGTGCGATCGAGGTGCACGGCATCACCAACGAGTTCCTCGCCGACAAGCCGCGCTTCGAGCAGGTGGCCCAGGACTTCCTCGAATTCGTCCGCGGCGCCCAGTTGATCATCCACAACGCACCCTTCGACCTCGGCTTCCTCGACAGCGAACTGCAGCGCTGGAACGCCGGGTTGCCCGCGCTGCGCGAGACCTGCGAGATCGTCGACACCCTGGTCATGGCGCGCAGCCGCCACCCGGGGCAGAGGAACAACCTGGACGCCCTGTGCCAGCGCTACCACGTCGACAATTCCCAGCGCGACCTGCACGGCGCACTGCTGGACGCGGAGATTCTCGCCGACGTCTACCTGGCGATGACCGGTGGCCAGACAGCCCTGCACCTGTCCGACAGTGACGGCACCAGCGGCGATGGCAGCGGTCCACGCAGCGAGTCAATCCGCCGGCTGGCGGCCGGGCGCAAGCCACTGCCGGTAATCAGGGCCAGCGCCGAGGAGTTGCGCGCCCACGAGACCCAGCTGGACGCCATCGGCGCCGCGGCGCTGTGGCGGCAGGGGGAGGGTGGCGGCGCCTGACACTTCGAGTGGCTGTAGCGAGCGTCCCGAAGTGCAGGGAAAAAACAGCCTGAGTTGCCGCTGGCCTACAGGAACAGGTTGACGCAGAGCAGGCCCACACCGCCGAGGACGAGGGTGTAGGGGAAGGCCATGATGACCATGCGCCCGTAGGACAGCCGGATCAGCGGCGCCAGTGCCGAGGTCAGCAGGAACAGGAAAGCCGCCTGGCCATTCGGGGTGGCGACGCTGGGCAGGTTGGTGCCGGTGTTGATCGCCACCGCCAGGTGGTCGAACTCCATGCGGCTGATGGTGCCCGCATCCAGTGCCGCTTTCACTTCACTGATGTACACCGTCGCCACGAACACGTTGTCGCTGATCATCGACAGTACGCCGTTGGCGATGAAGAACATTGACGGGCGTACCTCCGCATCCATCGCCAGTACCCGTTCGATCACCGGCTGGAAGAGGTGCTGGTCGTGGATCACCGCGACGATGGCAAAGAACACCACCAGCAGCGCGGTGAAGGGCAGGGCCTCCTCGAAGGCATGGCCGATCTGGTGTTCCTCGGTCACGCCGTTGAAGGCCGTGAGCAGTACCATGACCATCAGGCCGATCAGGCCGACAGCGGCCCAGTGCAGTGCCAGCGCGACCACCAGCAGCAGCGCGATTACCGCCTGCACCGCCAGGCGCGCGTCGGCGCGGGTGCTGCGCTGCGAAGACTCCTTGGCCTCGAAATCGGCGAGCACCGCACGCACGCTTTCCGGCAGTTTCGCGCCGTAGCCGAACTTGCCGCTCAGCTCCAGCAACATGCAGGTGGACAGGCCGCAGACCAGCACGGGCATGGTCACCGGTGCCATGTAGATGGCGAAGGTGGCGAAGTCCCACTCGGCGATCGTCGCAATCAGCAGGTTCTGCGGTTCGCCGACCAGCGTGCACACCCCGCCGAGTGCGGTACCAACGGCACCGTGCATGAGCAGGCTGCGCAGGAAGGCGCGGAACGACTCCAGGTCCGAGCGGTGGTTGTCCTGAACCGAATCGTCCTGGGAGTGGTCGTGGGCATCGGGCGACAGGCCCTTGCCGGAGGCCACCTTGTGGTAGACCGAGTAAAAGCCCACACCGACACTGATCAGTACCGCGGTCACCGTCAGCGCGTCGAGGAAGGCGGACAGGAAGGCCGCAACCAGGGAGAAGAGCAGCGAGAGCAGGATCTTGGAGCGCACCTTGAGCAGGATTTTGGTGAAGACGAAAAGCAGCAACTCCTTCATGAAGTAGATGCCCGCGACCATGAACATGAGCAGCAGGATGACCTCAAAGTTCACCACCGCCTCGTGGTAGACCGATTCCGGCGTGGTCATGCCGAGTATCACCGCCTCCAGCGCCAGCAGGCCACCGGGCTGCAGCGGATAGCAGCGCAGCGCCAGGGCGAGGGTGAAGATGAACTCGCCAATCAATATCCAGCCGGTGACGAAGGGGCCGAGGGTCCACAGCAGGATCGGATTCAAAAGCAGGAAGGCAATGATGGTCTGCTTGTACCAGATCGGGGAGGGGCCGAGGAAATTGCGCCAGAAGGCCGTCGTGATTGATTCAGTCATGTCGCTATTAATTTAGAAAGACCGCCCGGGATTCTACGCGAAAAAGCCCTGGCCGTGGCAAGTCCCTGGGGATAATTTGATCGGGGCCCGGCTTGCCCCCCGGGTGAGGCACACTTACCATACGGTCGCGCCGCCCCGGGGGCGGCTGGATCAGGATTTCAGGGAGACAGGCTTGGACTACATCTACCAATACGGATTATTTCTGGCACAGGCGCTTACGCTGGTCGCGGCGATTCTGATCGTCGTAGGCGGCGTGGTGGCCATCGGCCAGCGCAGCAGGAGCGAGCAGCACGAAGGCCATGTGGAAGTCCGCAAGCTGAACGAGAAGTACCGCGATATCGGCGACGCCATCCGCGAGGCGGTGCTCGACGACGACGCGCTGAAGGAATTGCACAAGGCGGAGAAGAAAGAGGCCAAGCAGAAAAAGAAGGCGCAAAAAAAGGCTGCCAGGGACGCCGAGTCCGACAAACCGCGCCAGCGCCTCTTCGTCATCGATTTTGACGGCGATATGAAAGCCAGCGCCACCGATCAGCTGCGCGAGGAAATCAGCGCGATCATCGGCCAGTACAAGGAGGGCGACGAGGTTCTCGTCCGGCTGGAGAGTCCCGGTGGGCTGGTCCACGGTTACGGCCTCGCGGCGAGCCAGTTGCAGCGCCTGCGCAACGCCGGCATCCCCCTGACCGCCGCTGTGGACAAGGTCGCGGCCAGCGGCGGCTACATGATGGCCTGCGTCGCCAACAAGATCGTCTCGGCGCCCTTCGCCGTGATTGGCTCGATCGGCGTGGTCGCGCAGATTCCCAATTTCCACCGCCTGCTGCAGAAGAACGACATCGACTACGAGATGTTCACCGCCGGCGAGTACAAGCGCACCGTCACCATGTTCGGCGAAAACACCGAGCAGGGCCGGGCCAAGTTCATCGAGGAACTGGAGCAGACCCACGACCTGTTCAAGTCCTTTGTCAGCGACAACCGGCCGCAGCTCGATATTGCCAAGGTAGCCACCGGCGAGTGCTGGTACGGCAGCAAGGCGGTCGAGAACGGGCTGGTCGATGCCATCCAGACCTCCGACGACTTCATCCAGGGCCAGCTCGGCGACCGGGATGTCTTCAGTATCCGCTTCGTACAGAAAAAGAACTGGCAGGAAAAACTCGGTATGGCGGCAGAAGGCGCCCTGGAGCGCGGGCTGCTGAAAATCTGGCAACAGGGCGAGCAGCGCCCTCCGTACTGAACGTGTTCGTTCCGGCATTTCGCCCCGCCAGGGGCGCGAAGTGCTGGAATTTCCCGATTTCTCCACCACCCCGGTTGCGGGCGTGGCAATCCTCAACTAAAACTCAAGGGCGTCGCTGAAACTTCCCGCGCTTTCCCCTGATCGTGGCCTCGCATGCGCTTCGCACATTACGCTTGCGCGCGCAGGAGAGAATTCGTGCAGTTCAGCCCAGGCGCGCAGTAGCTGCCTGACCCAACCCATGCCTGGGCCATGCCCGCTGCAGGATCGGGCAGCCGTCAACAAAAAAGCAAGAAAGAGTGAGGAGAAATTCAACATGGAGTTCAAGGTTCCACAGGGAAGCAGTAACGTCTGCGAAATCAAGCTCGAGCCCGTCGTGCCCAGTAATGGCAAAGCCGTCGAATGGGCCATGACCGATGTCACCAGCAAGCCGCCGCAAGCGGTCGATACACTGGATATCGTGTTCCCCATCCAGTCATCACCGTCTGTCCGCCCGCTCGAACAGATGATTCTGGTCTTCAATATCGCCGCCTCATCCAATGCCGGCGGCTTCAACTGGCGTTTCTTTGGCGACGGCATTCTTTACTGCGATGGCAAGGAAGATTACCTGGAGCGGATCACGCCCAGTATCACCAACAACGGCAAGACCCTGATCCTGACGATCAAGTGCCTGAGCAACGAGTCCGAAGATTTCGCCTTTTCATTCCTCGCCATGCGCCAGGACAAAACCAGTGGCGAATGCCAGGTGTTTGCCTCGGCTGACCCGCTGGGTGCCGTCGGCAGGCAGTAGCCCTATAGCGTTGTCTGGCCCACCATGGCACAGCGTCCGGCGTCGCCGGCCTGTGCCATCATTTCGACAAAACCGGGTTCGCTACAGAGGCTGTCAAACCAGCTGAGCCGGAACCAGACAAACCCCATACCACCCTGCAGCGCCTGGTTGACCTGCGCCAGGGCGGCGAGATTCTGTCCGGCGAGAGCGTATACCAGGGCAAAGGTGAAATGTGTCTCGCTGTCCTGCTCCCTGACCGCCTGCAACAGCTCGATTGCCCTCTGGTACTCACCCAATTGCGCCAGCGATTGCGCTGCAACCCGTACATCAACGCTCACAGGGTCATCGGCATAGCTCTCGGCCAGCTTGGAATACAGCTGCGCAGCTTCATTCTGTCTTCCCAGCAGCGCCAGGGAATCGGCCACGTTGAGCGCAAGAATCGGGTTTTCGTTGTCGTTATCGATTACCAGGGTGAACTCTTCGTAGGACTTCTGGTACTGGCCCGCCAGCATGTAAGCCAGTCCGAGGTCGATGTGATAGATCGCGTTCGAGCGCAGTGCTATGGCTGCCTTGAATTGTTCGATGGCGGCCGACACATCGCCCTGGTCGAGCAGTATCAGGCCTTTTAGGCTGGTCAGGTCGCCGTCGTCCGGAAACTCCTGTGTGGCGTGCTCGATCAACTCGAGGGCGGCCTCGGCGTCGCCGGCGAAGTAGTTGCTCAAGGCGGCGCCGCGATAGGTGTCGCGGGTCGGGTGAAGCTGCAACGCGGCGCGGTAAGACTCGCTCGCCGCCTTCGGGTCGCCGCTGTAGCGCTGTAACTTGCCCTTGAGAGCGAGCACGAAAGCGGCGTCAGCCGCCAGGCCGGTGATCGCTTCGATCTGCCGCTCCGCGCCCTGGTAATCCTTGGCTTCCAGGGCGAGATCAAACCAGGCCTTGTGCAGTAGAACCGACTCGCCAGCCCATCGATCAGTGCGGGTTAGCGCCTCCCGCGCGTACTCCAGGTATTCATCGTTGCGGGTTTCGGCAAAAAGGTTGAGGGCTACTTGAACGTAGAGAACGGTCAATGGCGTGAAGCGAATATCCTGATTCATCAATCCGGTCAACTCATCGAGAATGGCGGTCTCCGCCAACTCGCCGCCCTCGTAAGCGGCCTGGTAGAGTTCCAGGTAGCGCCGGTAAGCTTCCTCCGTAATACGCTCCCCACTGGATTGCTCTACTCCTGCCGCTTCACCGTAGAGCGCGCTCCACTGGTGCCTGGCAATCTGGAACGCTTCCAGGGTAAGTTCCGGCAATAACGCACCAGTCCGTTGATCCTGCAAGCGGAAGTCCGGCGCTGCCAGTCTTTCCGTACTCAATTCACAGTGTCCCAGCACACACTTGATGGAAGGGATCAGCAACTCGTCGGCGTTCAGTGCCAGGCCAATCTCCTGTGGAGATCCCGCCTGCTGCCCGGTCTCTGCCGGGCTGACCAGTGAAAACCCGTCGGCCTGGGAAACCGCCTCGTACAAGCCCTGCTGCACGCTGGAGGCGAGCAGGGCGTATTTGCGGGCATCGCTGGTATCGTCGATATCGAGCCTCGCCGGCAGCACCGCGATGTACCTGTGTGCCTTCGCTTTACCTCCACCGAGACCCAGGTAGCCGGTAAAACCCAGCGCGATCGCCGCTGCCAGCGCTACGCCAGCCCAGGCCCTGAGCGGCGAGCGGCGCTGTTTATCCAGCCCGGGTGGCAGCGGTGTCTCCGCCTGGGTCGCTTCCAGCCAGATGTAGCGCAGTTCGTCAGCCACTTCAGCGGCGGCAGGGCGCTTGGCCGGCTTGCGCTCGAGCATGCGTTTCAGCAGGTGGTCGATGAGCGGGTTCTGCTCGCCGGTGCCATCGAGCAGGGTCTGCATGAGGCCGGCGAGGGCGAGAATATCCTCGCCGAGATCGGTGTCGGTACTGGCGATACCAAAGTCGTTGATCTTGGCCACGTTGCCGGTGCCAACAAGGATATTCTCCGGCTTGAGGTCGTTGTGCGAGATGCCCTGGGCGTGGGCCGCGGCGAGGCCGGCGGCGATTTCCATCAGCCACTGCAGGCGTTCCGTGTAAGCGGGCTGGCGCTCGCGCAGGAGGATATGCAGGTTGCGGCCGTCGACATACTCGGTGACGATGGCGAAGGCGTCGCCCATCTCGACGATGTCGTGCACCTGGACGATGTTGGGGTGGTTGAGACGCGCCAGCACCAGCGCCTCGCGCTTGAGGTTTTCCTGCCAGCGGGCCTCGCTGAGTTCCGGCCGCAGGCACTTGATCGCAACCTTGCGTTGCAGTTGGGTGTCCTCGGCGAGGTAGACCTGTCCCATCCCACCCCGACCGAGCGGGCGTACAATTGTGTACTTCCCAATCTCCGTGGGAATGGGCTGGTTATTCATCAATGACTCTCGCGCGGAATGAAACAGAGTTTACCGGATATCCCGTCGCGCTTCACAGGTTTGACGGCACCAATTGGGGCAACTGGCGAGAGGAGGGAATCGGTGCTGGAGCTGCCTAGCTGCTCAGGCTGTAGGCCAGCTGGGAGCCCTTGAAGATCTTGAAGCGCGAGCCGCCGAAGCGCACCCGCCCCTTGCCGCGCTCCACCAGCAGTTCCGAATCCAGCGGGGTGGTGAGACTCTCGGCGATCTGTTTGCGGGCGCGGAAAATCATGATGTTTATATGCGACATTTCCAGCCCGAGATCACGGCGGAGCTGTTCGTTGTCGATCCAGCCGACACTCTCCAGGTCATAGCCGTCGTCGATCTGCTGGGCTTTCTGCCGGGCCAGGTGGAGCAGGAGATAGTGATGGGAACGCTCGCCCAGATCGACCTGTCGATTGCCCATGAGCAGGCGCAGGGCGGTATTTTCCTCGTCCTGGCTGAGGTTGAAGACAAACTCGATGTCGCCGAGGTGATTTTCCGGTGCCGAGCTGAGCTCGGTCATTTCCTCGCTTTCCGCGAGGAAGATACGCCAGGTGTCACCGGCCACGCTGATTTCGTCGCCGTGTCGCAACTCCCGGTCGGAGGATTGCGGCGTCGGGTCGGTTTCATCCGGCTCCATCGGGTGCAGCAGCCAGGTGTGACGCTGGAAAGAGTAGACCACCACCGCCTCTGGCGACTCCGCATCCGGGAGGAAGGTGTAGGGCGTCAGCTCCCGGGTGTCGCTGCCCTGCAAACCCACCAGCATGGAGGCGGGCGGCGTGTCGTCGACGAACTCGAGCGGCGGCATTTCCGGGGCGCCGAGATGCAGCTGGTCGCCCTTGGCCAGCGGTGTGCTCTCATTGGCGATCAGGCGCCGACGGCCCAGCCAGGTGCCATTCTTGCTCAGGTCGCGCACGTGCCAGCTCTGGCCGTCCCACTCGATGGCGATATGTATGCGCGAGGTGATCGGACTGCTGAGCACCGTATCCGAGCGCTGCGGGCAGCGCCCGAAGGTGTGGTGCGCGCGCAGGGAATGGGTAGTCTGGGTCTGTAAATCGCGGATCTGGGCCATACCTGCACTGCTGTCTGGTGGGCGCTGTGGCGAGAAGACCGCCGCGGAAGCGGCTGGCACCCCGTGCGGACAGTCAAAATCTTCCAACTATCAACAAGTTGAAAAAAGTAGATGAAATCAGCCTGAGCCGCAACCTGATTGTGTAATTATCGGTAATCGCAATCAGCGCCGGAGTGGGCGACTATGGACCCGTGCATAGGAATGCACTTCACGCGGAATTTGGCGGCCCGGATGGCCGCCTTTTTTTTGCCTGCGATTCCGTGAAGGTCCGCGCGCGCGGCAGTTACCGCCGCAGGTGAGTGACACGCCGTGGCCGCGCGTCAACCACCCGGGACAGGGGCAATAGGCAATCAATTGAAGTGTGGTTCGGGCTGTTGGCCGGACGGGGCCGGGTTCAGGCGACGCTGATCCAGCCAGGTGAAACAGGGGTGGGCAGCACCGGCAGGTCGGCGTCGAAGTGGCCGAAGACACTGCCTTCGTGCCGCCGGCCGAGGCGCTCCCTTACCGAGTAGAGAAAGCCCGCGGTGCAGCCGGGGGCAGCAATGTACAGGTCGCCGAAGTAGCCACAGGGCAGCACCGACTCGCGCAGCCAGCCGCAGAGTTCATTCGCGCTGAATGAGGGGAAGCCCTGTGGGTGCCCGATGGAGTGGGGGGTGCCGTAGCCGGTCAGGTAGAGGTCCTCGCCCTGGGCGAGGTAGCCGCAGTAATCAATGTCGGTGAAGTAGGCAAAGGGCAGGCCGTAGATCGCCCGGGAGCAATCGCGGAAGGCATACTGAACATGCTTATCCGACGGGATGTCCAAGCTGATAATCATTGGGGGTGCCTCACCCTAGTCTCCATACCAGTGGCCTAAAGCCCCGGGGGCGTCATTGCCTACCCCGGAAGTATCCCGCCGCCCAACCTGCTACTCCATTACGGCGGATTACGACAGATAAATATAAAAGCACTACAGGGAACTGACAAGGTGCCCCCCGTCGACCGGCAGGGCGACGCCATTGACGAAGGATCCGGCGTCGCTGGCCAGCAGGAGCAGGGGGCCGTCAAGCTCATGCAGTTGGCCGATGCGCCCGGCCGGCGTTTTCCCGACAAAATTCTGGCCGGCCTCCGAGAGCAGGTAGTCGCTGTTCATCTCGGTGGCGAAATAGCCGGGGCAGAGCGCGTTGACACGAATCTGCTTGCCGGCCAGCTCCATCGCCAGGGTTTTCGTCATCTGCACCACCCCGGCCTTGGAAATCGCATAGACAGATTCACCGAAACCCACCCGCAGGCCGAGGATGGAGGCTATGTTGACGATACTGCAGGGACGGCCGGCGGCAATCGCCTGCCGGGCCACCGCCTGGGCCACTCGCCAGGCGCCCTTGAGGTTGGTATTCATGATGTAGTCCCAGTCCTCCTCACCTACCTTGAGGGAGTGGCGGGACGCGGCGACCCCGGCGTTGTTGACCAGCACGTCGACGGGACCAAAACGGTCGCCGATAGCCGCCAGGCCCGCGTCGACAGAGTCGCCGTCACTGACATCCATCGCCACCGCCATGGCCGAGCCGCCGGCAGCTTCAAGCTCGCCGATCAGGGCGTCGAGCCGGTCCTTGCGCCGCGCCGCCGCGGCCACCCGGCCACCGGCAGCGGCGAGCACCCGGGCAAAGTGAGCCCCGAGGCCACTGGAGGCCCCGGTCACCAGTACAGTCTTGCCCTCCAGGGGCTTCGCCTGCTCGCTCATGGCTTACTCTCCCGCGTAGCGCTGGATGATCATTTTCCCCAGGGCCATCTGGTGGACCTGGTCCGGACCGTCGGCCTGCCGGCACCAGCGGGCGTAGTTGAAGCCCTCCGCCATGCAGTAATCCTCGGTGAAACCACCCGCACCGTGAATCTGCATGCAGCGGTCGATGACCTGCTGCATCATCAGGGGCACGCTGGTCTTGCTGGCGGCGATCAGGTCCATGGCCCCCTTGGCACCGACCTCATCCATGCGAGCACAGGTCTTGAGCACCAGCAGGCGGGCCATTTCTATTTCAGAGAAACAACGTGAGATATCTTCTTTAACTGACTGGTGCTGCGATAGTTTCTTTCCAAAAGTAGAACGATTCTCAGCACGCACACAGGCCAGTTCCAGGGCCCGCTGGGCGATGCCGATCAGGCGCATACAGTGGTGGATGCGGCCCGGGCCGAGACGCCCCTGGGCGATTTCGAAGCCGCGGCCGGCCCCCAGCAGGATGTTCTCCAGCGGCACCCGCACGTTGTTGAAGCGCAGTTCCGCGTGACCGATGGGAGCGTCGTCGTAGCCAAATGTGGTCAGCGGGCGCACGATCTCCAGCCCCGGTGTGCCTCTGGGTACCAGCACCTGGCTCTGTTGCTGGTGGCGGCTCGGGTTGTCGGGATCGGATTTGCCCATCACGATGAAGATCTGCGTGCGCTCGTTCATCGCACCGGTGATAAACCACTTGCGTCCGTTGAGCACCCACTCGTCACCTTCCTGGACGATGCTCAGTTCCACGTTGGTGGCGTCGGAGGAGGCGACCTGGGGCTCGGTCATGGCGTAGGAGGAGCGAATCTCACCGTTCAGGAGAGGCGTGAGCCACTGCTCCCGCTGCGCCTCGGTCGCGTACTTCATGAACACTTCCATGTTGCCGGTGTCCGGCGCGTTGCAGTTGAACACCTCCGGCGACCACAGCACCCGCCCCATGATTTCGGCCAGCGGCGCGTAATCGAAGTTGCTCAGGCCCTCGTGATCGACAAACTGCGCCAGCGAGGGCGGCACAAAGAGATTCCACAGGCCGGCCTCGCGGGCGCGGACCTTGAGCTCATCCATCAGCGGAATCGGCGCCCAGCGATTATCCGCGTGGTGGAGGTAATCCGCGTAGGCCTGTTCGTTGGGATAGATATGCTCATCCATGAAGGCCTGGAGGCGGTTCTGCAGTTCGAGGGAACGGGGGCTGAAGGAATACATGGCGGATCTCCAAATCTTGTTGTCCGGGTCGATACAGCATAGGCCCCGGTCTATAATCACTCCAATTTATTTTTATGATAGCCTTGTATCAGCCAAATTTATGAGGGAAACAGCGTGCGACTGGACCGCCTGGACCTGAACCTGTTTATCGTCTTCGAGGCAATCTACCGCGAGCGCAGTGTCACCCGCGTCGCCCAGTTGCTGCATCTCACCCAGCCCGCGGTGAGCAACGCCCTGGGGCGCCTGCGACGCGAGTTCGACGACCAGTTGTTCGTGCGCACCCCGCAGGGGATGCAGCCCACCCCGGTAGCCGAGAACCTCATCGGCGACGTGCGCCGGGCGCTCGCCCTGCTGCAGAAATCGCTCGGCGCGGTGGCCCGCTTCGACCCGCGTACCGCGGAGAAACATTTCAGCCTCGGCCTCAACGACCTCGGCCAGGCCCTTTGGATGCCCTCCATCCAGCGCGCGGTGACCGGGCAGGCACCGGGCGTGTCGGTCAGCTGCTACTACGCCAATCGCGAGCAATCCGTGGAAGCACTCAAGGCGGGCGATATCGACCTGCTGGTGGACTCCCCCCAGGTGAACGCGCGCGAGTTCGAACAGCAGCGCGTCGCCGACTTGCGCTACGTGGTCAGCATGCGCCCGGATCACCCGCTCAGCCGCGGGCCGCTGACCCTGGAGCGCTACCTGGCGGCGCGCCATGTGCACGTGTCCGGGCGGGCGCGGGGCAGGGGACACGTGGATATCGCCCTGCACACCCAGGGCCTGCGTCGCGATGTGCCGGTGCGGGTGCAGCACTACGCTGCGGCCCGGGCGATCGCCAGCGCCAGCGATCTGTTGTGGACCGTCCCGGAGGTCTACATGCAGGGCTCGGACTGGCCGGTGTTCGACCCGCCCTTCGAGGTCGAGCCGCTGCTCCTCAACCTCTACTGGACCCGCGGCGCCCACGACGATCCGGCCAGCTGCTGGCTGCGCGAGATTCTGCTCGCCTGCGCGCGCGGCTAGGGAACTCCGGCGCTAGCTGCCGATCAGAACAGTACGCCTGTTTAACCTCCATTGATGGGCTCCGGGGCTTGGTCTACGCTTCGATGGGCCTTTACCCGGCACCACCGACAGGCCCGGCGCCACCACCCCGAATCGGAGAAAACAATGAAAGTACCTGCCCTTGCCCTCAAGTCACTGGCACTGGCGGCGATGTGTGTGATCGCCACCGGCTGCGCGCAAACCGCCAGCAAAGCGCCCGCCGGAGTCTCCTTCGACGGCCTGGAACTGGTGCCGGATACCAAGTACGCCACTGTCTACAGGAAGCCGGACGCGGATCTCAGCGGCTACACTGAATTCGGTGTCGCGCCCTGTGAAGTCGCCTTCCGCAAGAACTGGCTGCGCGACCAGAACAGCAATCGCATGGACCTGACCAACCGGGTCACCAAGCAGGATGTGGAACGCATCAAGACCAGGCTGGGAGAACTGTGCACCGAGACCTTCACCGCATCGCTGCAACAAGCGCCGGCCTACAAGCTGGTGGAAGAGTTCAGCGAAGGTGAGCAGGTGCTGGTACTGGTGCCGGCGATCATCAACCTGGATATCAACGCACCCGACATCATGAGCGCGGGCATGAGCCGCAGCTACACCACCCAGTCCGGGGAGATGACCCTGCTGCTGGAACTCAAGGACGCGACTACCGGGGACGTGCTCTACCGCATCGTCGACCGGCAGCGGGACTTCAACGACATGCAGCTGCGCTGGACCAACTCGGTCACCAACCGCGCCGACGCCCAGCGCATCCTCAATCGCTGGGCCGGGGAACTGCGCGAGGCGCTCGACAAGGTCACCGCCCGGCCCTGAACGACAACACTGAACCAATGAGGTTTTTCCATGCGCGATAGGCACATCGCTGTCCCGGGGGTGCTTGTCGCCCTGGTCCTGCTGCTGGCCAGTGCGGCCCACGCCGCGCCCGACCCGCTTCCCTCCTGGAACGACACGCCGGCGAAAGCCGCGATTATCGCCTTCGTGGAAGGGGCTACGGACCCGGATTCCAGCGCGTTCGTGCCGGTGCCGGAGCGCGTCGCCACCTTCGATAACGACGGCACGCTGTGGTCGGAACAACCGCTGTATTTCCAGGGCTTCTGGGCGCTCGAGCGCATCCGCCAACTGGCCCCCGGGCACCCGGAGTGGCAGCAGCAGGAACCCTACAGGAGCGCGCTGAACGGCGATATGCAAGGCATGATGGCCGGCGGCGAGGAGCCACTGTTACACATGCTGCTGGCAGCCCACAGCAACGTCAGCGCGCAGGACTTCGCCGCCTCGGTGGCGAACTGGATCGAGACGGCGCGCCACCCCGGCACCGGCATGAAATTCAGCGACATGGTCTTCCAGCCGATGCTCGAACTGATGGACTACCTGCGCGCCCGGCAGTTCAAGGTATACATCGTCTCCGGCGGCGGTATCGACTTCCTGCGGGTCTTCGCCGAGGAGCGCTACGGCATCCCGCCGGAGCAGGTGGTCGGCTCCACGCTGGACGCTAAATTCGAGATTCGTGACGGCGTACCGACGATCACCAAACAGCCGAAGCTGCTGTTGCTCGATGACAAGGCGGGCAAGCCGGTGGGCATCTACCGCCACATCGGCCGCCGGCCGATTTTCGCCGCCGGCAATTCCGATGGCGACATGCAGATGCTGCAGTACACCACCCTGCGTACAGGCGCCGACGATACCACGCCGCGCTTCGGCCTGATCGTCCACCACACCGATGCCGAGCGCGAGTTCGCTTACGACCGCGATTCCAGCATGGGCAAACTGGACATGGCCCTGGATGCCGCCCCCGACGAGGGCTGGTTGCTGGTGGATATGAAACGCGACTGGAACCGGGTTTATCCCCGGCCTGCGGGCGAGCCCGCCGCTACCAGGTAGAGCCCGCCTGGATGTAGACCGCGGTCTCCTCGGGACCGCGGGCCACGTCGACACCCATCATGAAGCCGTAGCGCTTGGCGACCAGGTAGCGGAAGCCGGCGCCGAGGCTGTCGATGCTCTTGGCGTCGCCGAGGTCGTCGAAGCTGTCCGCCGCACGCCCCAGGCCGCCAAACACACCCACCTTCCAGCGCATGCCGATCTTGTAGTCCAGTTGCACTTCGCCCAGGGCCACACTCTCGCCCTGGTAGCGTGACTTGGGAATCCCGCGCATGTCGATAAACGGCGGGACATAGGGCGGCAGGCTGCCCTTGCCCTTTGCCTCGACCCCTTCGTAGGAGAGCCGCAGACCGAGATTCCAGCGCTCGCCCGGCTGCCAGTAGTTCAGGCCGGAAAGCAGGTAGCTGGCGTAATCGGCGTCGCTGCCGATGGCGTCGTCGAAGATCGTGTAGTTGGCGACGTAGTTGTAGCCCTTCTGCGGGTTGAAGGGGTTGTCGCGGCTGTCGTACTCGACCACGACACCCAGGCCCGAGGTCGCTATCTCGTTGTCAAAATTGTTGCGGATATAGTCGGTGAAGGCCGGCGGCAGGATCGACAGGTCCGGCGAACCCGCCAGGTTCACCTCGACCTTGCGGTAGAGTTGCCGGCCACCGACGAACACATGCGTGTCCGGAATCCGGTATTTCAGCTCCTGGAACAGGATGGGGCCCTCCAGGTTCAGCTCGATGGGGCGGGGCAGGTCGCCCACCGCCGGCAGGGAATAGAAATCCAGGTTGGGCGAGACGTAGCCGAGGAAACCCCGGTAGCGCAGGGTGTCCCGGCGCCAGAAGCCCAGGTGGCCGACTCCGCCGGCCCAGGTGCCATTCTCCGTATAGGCGCCGCCGAGGACACTGATATTCTCCGGCACCAGCGCCCGTTGCTCGCTGGTGCGCATCTGCCGCTGCTCGGCGGACTCGTGGAAAAACAGCACGCCCAAGGCCATGCCCACACCGACGGCGGGCTCGGTGATCAACGAAGGCACCGGGAGGAAACCCAGCGGAATCTCGGACAGGAAGCGGCTGGCATCCGGCATGCCGTCATCCGGGTCGGTCAGGTACTGGTCGGCGAAGCCATCGGCGCTGGCCAACGGCACTGCCGCCAGCAGGGAGAGCAGGGCGGCACAGGCGGATCGTTTCATGGCGACAGGTCCCCGGGGCGGAAATTGATCTCGAATTTCAGGTAGGGGCTGGAATGGATGCTGATCCCTGAGTCCTCAAGTTCGCTGCCGTCGAGGCGCAGGCCGCGAAAACCACCGACCCCGGCTTCCAGCCCGGCGTAGATGCGCCCGGCGAGCCGGCGCTCGACACTCAGGCCGAGGTCCCAGGCATCGAGGTTCATGGCGATGTCCTGCTCACTGCCCGGGGCAAGCGACCAGGACGCCCCCGAGGGCGAGGCCCCCAGGCGGAACAGCCAGTCATCGTTGGGGGCGTAGACGAGGGCGGGCCAGGGCATGATGGCGCTCAACGCCCAGTGCTGGCCGATATTCCAGGTTACGCCGAGATAGGGGATGTAGAAATCCTCGTCGGGGGCGACATCGGCGTAGAAACCGAAGGCCCACCAGAGGGAATCGCTCTGCACATAGCGGGCAAAAACCCCGCCCATGTACTGCCAGCTCCACTCGGCGTTGGGAGCGCTCGAGTCGTGGCCGAGGGGGAAAACGAATGCCGCAGCCTGCCACTGATCGTTGACCTGGCGCAGCCAGGCCATGGGAAAGCCGATGCTGGTCACCTCGAAGTCCTCCGACTGCTCCCCCTGCAGGCGGAACCTGGACCAGCTGACGTACTCGCCGAGCAGCAGGGCGTCACGCTCGCCGAGCAGCAGGGGCAGGCCGGCGGCCTGGCTAGCGCTTTGCAGGTCGTAGACGACTTCGCGGCCGGTAGCGGCGTTTTCGACCCTGGCGTCGCCGTAATAGCCGGCGCCGAGAAAGGCCAGCGGCGGGAAGGGTATCGCCGAGCCGGAACGCTCGAAAATGAATTCGCTCTGGTCAAAGGCCTCGATCTGGCGGGCCATGAAGCCGTCCTCCGCCGCGCTGCACAGCAGGGGCGCGAAAAGCAGGCAAGCGGATGTCAGGTAAATCCCGCGCAGGGGCGGGGTGCTACAGGAAAATTTCAGAAATGCCAACGCGCGCTCACACCCATCTGGTAAATCGCCAGTTTATCGTACTCGCCCTGCCAGGTGGGCGTGCTGATCCGGCCGCTGCCGATATCGGCGTAATTCACGTAGCCGGCCAGGGTGAAGCTGTCGCTGTACTGGTACTGCCCGCCGAGACCGATATGGTATTGCCGGTCCAGCGGCATGTCCGCAGTACGGTTCCCGGCATCCAGCGGATTGGTGTCGTAGGACACACCCGCGGTCATCAGCCAGCGCTCGGTGACAACGTACTCGAGGCCCACGGCAACCTGGTGGGTATCGTGCCCGTTCTTGTCCAGCCCGACGCTGCCGCGGGCCACGCTGACCGTCACCTGGTCGAGCTCGCTCCAGTCGTCCCAGCCGAGTGTCAGGTCGAGGGCGAGGCGGTCGGTGAGCTGGTGATAGAGGCCCAGCCGGACATACTGGGCGAGGGTGAGGCCGGTGCGGGTATCCACGCTGATCTCGACATTCTTCAGCGACAGTTCCCCGGCGAACTCAGGTGACATCTCGCTCTGGTACTTGAGCCCGAGCCGGGTCTGGTCGGAAAATTCGTACAAGAGGCCGAGGGTATAGGCGACGTCGCTGTCGGTACCGTCGACCGTGGCAAAGCCGTCGGCCCGCTGCGGCAGGGGGTTGGGCACCCGGGTGCTCAGGTCGACCGAGGCGAAATACCACTGCATGGAGGCGCCGACGGAGAGTTTGTCGCTCACCCGGTAGGCCACCGTGGGCGCGAAGGCGGCGACCATCAGCCGGTTCTCGATCGTCTGGTAGCGGCCGACCCAGTCGTCGTCGTAATCCAGGCCGATACCCGCCAGGCCGCTGAAATGAATGCCGGCGCCCCAGTCATCGCTCTGGGTGTCGTGGACGTAAAACACCCCGGCCGAGGGGGAGAAAACGCCGCCCTCGCCACCGTCGCCACCGCCGGGGCCGAGGGCCGGGTCACTGGTTTGCTCGAACTGGGCCCGCGGCAGCAGGGCCGCACCCGCCACCTGCAGCTGGCTGCCGGCGAGGCGGGTCAGGCTGGCCGGGTTGTGCAACTGGGTACTGGGCTCGTCCGTACCTGCGGCGGCGCCGGCCGATGCGCGCCCCCCCGCGAGGTCGCCGAATTCGTTCAGCCAGAGCCCTCCCGCCTGGGCCGGGGCACACAGCCCCAGCCACGCTATTCCGGTACAGCGCAACAGAATCCTCATCCTGGAAGCCTCCCCAGTTGCTGGCCGCCGCTGGCAGCCCGGCGGGTAGTTCGCCGATATTGGCATGGAGTATAGATCAGCCGGGCTGAACCAGAGGTGAACCGGAAGTGAACATTGCGCGGTGTTTGCGGCCCCGCCGCGCGCGGCGGCTGCAACCCTACAAACTCGGCAATTTGCAGCGCATAATAGCCGGCCATTTGAATAAGACAGGCAAACGATAATGCAGTCCACTGAACAACTGGCGGACGGCCAGTTGCTATTGAGCCGGGAGGAGGGGGTCGCACTCATCGAGCTCAACCGCCCCGAGCAGCTGAACGCGCTGACCCTTGAAACACTGGATGCCCTGCGCATGGCGCTGGAAACCCTGTCCATGGAAGAGGCCACCCGGGCCATCGTCCTGACCGGCCGCGGCAAGGCCTTCTGCGCCGGCCTCGATCTCAACGTCCTCGCCGAGGACGACAGCATCCTCTCGCGGGACGACTTCCTCGGCTACGATGCCCCCCTGATGCGAGCCTTCGCCCGCTGCCGCAAGCCGCTGATCGCCGCTGTGAATGGCGCGGCGGTGACCGGCGGCTTCGAGCTGGCCCTCGGCTGCGACTTCATCTATGCCTCTGAGCGGGCCCGCTTTGCCGACACCCACGCCCTGGTGGGCCTGCTGCCCGGCTGGGGGCTGTCGCAGAAGCTGCCGCGCCTGGTGGGCATCAATCGCGCCCGGGAAATCAGCTTTACCGGCCGCTATTTCACTGCCGCCGAGGGGCTTGAATGGGGGCTGGTTAACCGCGTGCTTCCCGGGGAAGAGTTGATCGATGCGGCGCTGGCCTGCGCGGCGGACATGGCCGGCTGTATCCCCGATACCCTGCAGAGTATCAAGGCGTTGATGAACGACGGCTGGGACAGCACCCTGCGCGACGCGCTGGAACTCGAGGGGCGGCTGTCGCGAGCTTACAACAGCCAGGTCGACGTATCGCAGATGGAAGCGCGCCTGGCGCAGTTGCGCCAGCGCAGCAAGAAGGGCTGACCAGCTCGCAAAGCACGCAAATAGGAGAACACCCAATGTGGTACGCAATCATGAGCCAGGATAACGACGACAGCCTGGCCCTGCGCCTGGCCAACCGGCCGGCGCACGTCGCCCGGCTGCAGGCACTGGTGGAGGAGGGGCGCCTGCTGGTCGCCGGCCCGCACCCCGCCGTGGACTGCGCAACCCCCGGGGACGCAGGCTTCACCGGCAGCCTGATCATCGCCGAGTTCGACTCCCTGGAAGCCGCCCAGGCCTGGGCGGACGCCGACCCCTACGTGATCAACGGTGTACACAGCAGCATCAAGGTCAAACCCTTCAACAAGACCCTGCCCTGAAGCAGCCGAGGGACAGCAAGCGATGACTACAGCCAGCAGACCCCGTCGCTCGGTACTCTACATGCCGGGCTCGAACCAGAGGGCAATGGAGAAGGCCCGCGACCTCCCCGCGGACTGCCTGATCCTCGACCTCGAGGACGCGGTAGCCCCCGAGGCCAAGGACAGTGCCCGCCAGCTGGTCACCGAGGCCCTGCGCGCCGGTGGCTTCGGCCACCGCGAACTGGTGGTCCGGGTCAATGCCCCGGGCTCGGCCTGGTGGCGCGAGGACCTCGAGGCCATCGCCATCGCCCGCCTGCAACCGGACGCCATTCTCTTCCCCAAGATCGACTCCCCGGAGCACCTGCTGATCGCCATAGACGCGGTCGATTCCGCCGGTTGTGACGACAGCATCCCGATCTGGATCATGGCCGAGACACCGCGCTGCATCCTCAACATCGGCGCCATCGCCAGCGCCCATCCACGGCTCGCCGGCATCGTGCTCGGCACCTCGGATCTCGCCAAGGACACGCGTGTGCGCCACACCCCGGACCGGCTCGGTTTTATCGCCGCGCTCAATCTGTGCGTCTACGCCGCCCGCGCCCACGGCCTCAGCGTCATCGACGGAGTGCACCTGGATCTCAATGACGCGGAGGGTCTCGCCGCCGCGTGCCAGCAGGGCCGGGATCTCGGCTTTGACGGCAAGAGCCTGATCCACCCGAAACAGATCGCCGCAGCCAACGAGGCCTTCGCCCCGGGCGCCGCCGAGCTGGAAAATGCGCTGGAAATCATCAGTGCCTACCAGCGCGCCAGCGCCGAGGGCAAGGGTGTCGTCGTGGTGAACGGCCGGCTGGTCGAGGCGCTGCACGTAGAGGAGGCCCGGCGCATCCTGGCGCTGGCCGCGGCCATCGAGGGCCAGGGCAGCTGAGCTTGCCAATATTTAACCCCCGGGGCCGTACGCGCCCCGCATAATTACAATAACCGGGTGCCTGCAGTCGCGCCCCCCAACAGAGGTAGAGAAGTGAGTCAGCCCGCCCCAAGGCCCGCAGAGGCCAACACCTTTCCCCAGTTCATTCGCGCCGTCGGCCAGGCCTACGGTGATGCCATAGCGCTGCGCTACGCCGGTGACGACGGCCAGGAGCAGGAACTGAGCTTTGCCGAGCTCGACCGCCAGTCCGCGGCGCTGGCCCGTGCGCTGGTAGCGCGGGGGGTCGGCAAGGGCAGCCGGGTCGGCTTCATCTATGGCAACAACCCCAGCTTCGCCGTGTTGTTCGCCGCCATCGCCCGGGCCGGCGGCATCGCCATTCCCATCAGCACCCTGATCAAGTCCAACGAGCTGGTGCGCGTGCTGCGCCAGTCCGACGTCAGCGGCCTGATCGTACAGCGCGAGCTGCTGGGCAAGGATTACGTGGAGCGGCTGTGCGAGGCGCTGCCGGAGCTGCGCTCCTGCGGCCCGCAGTTAGCGCTGCCCGAAGTACCTTTCCTGCGCTGGGTCGTCTCCGAAGGGGAGGGCCTGCCCGCAAGCATCGCCAGCTGGGAGTGGCTGCAGGCCGAGCCGGTCAGCGAAGCCCTGCTGGAAGCAGTCGAGAGCGAAATCCACACTACCGACCAGGTGATGGAAATCTACACCTCCGGCTCCATGGCCATGCCCAAGGGTGTACGCCACCTGCACGGGCCGCTGCTTTCGCGCATCCATTTCCTCCGTTCCATGCTGCCGATCGAGTCCGGACAGGAGCTGCCGGTAATCATGCCAATGTTCTGGATCGGCGGTCTGATCATGTACCTGCTGCCGAACCTGGAAGCCGGCGCCTGCACCGTCTGCGGCGAGCGCACCCTGAGCGACAGCCGCTTCGCCATGGGCTCGGTGCCCGCCAAGGGCGAGGTCCCGGCACCGCCGGCGGGCTGGCCGATCTGGGCCCTGGGAATGACCGAGACCATCGGGCCCTATTCCTACGCCGACGAAGTCCGCGTGGCGGGCTACCCGCTGTGCCCGCCGCTTGACCACGTCGCCGACAGGTTCGAGTTGCGCGTGGCGGACGCCGAGGGCAACCCGGTACCCGAGGGGGAGCGTGGCGAGATACAGGTGCGCGGCTATGCGCTGACACCGGGCCTGCACAAGCTCGAGCGCGCCGCTTACTTCACGCCCGACGGTTTCTACCACACGGGCGACATGGGCATCCGCCAGGGCCAGCGCATCCTCTTCGTGGGCCGCGACGGCGACATGATCAAGACCGCCAGCGCCAACGTCTCCCCGGCGGAAGTCGAACTGGAACTGCAGGAGATGGAGGGCGTGCACCTGGCCTACGTGCTCGGCATTCCCGATGAGGAGCGCGGCCAGCTGGTGGTTGCCGCGGTGGTGCCGCGGGAGGGCGTGCAACTGGAGGCGGGCGCCCTGCAGGAGCAACTGCGCGAGCGCCTGTCGTCATTCAAGGTGCCGCGGGCGATCGAGTTCATCGCCATGGAAGAGGTGCCCATGCTGCACAGCAACAAGGTGGCCCGGCGGCAGCTGGCCGACATGCTGGCCGAGCGTCTCGGGCGGGCCCGGGCGGGATAAACGGCTCAGCCCGGCGCGATGTGCACCTTGGTTTCGCCGTGCGCGCCGAGCAGTTTGTCGAACATCGCCGGCATCTGCTCCAGGCTCACCACCGAGCTGACCAGTTCCCCGGGGTCGACATGGCCGCCGTCGAGGTGGTCCGCCACATGCTGGAAGTCGGCCAGGGAGTAGCCGAGGGGGAAGCTGAGGGTGACCCCCTTGAAGGCCGCCAGGGCAGGGATGAGCGCATCCGGTCCCATGCAGAAACCCATCGAGGCCACCCGACCGTAGGTCCGCACGTGCTCGATGGCTTTCATCAGGAAGCCGCTGCGGCCCACGCATTCCAGCACCACGTCGGCCTTGCCGCCAAGCGCCTCGACCACCTCCCGCTGTTCGTCATCCCCGTAGCTGAGAAAACGGTCGGCACCGAAACGCAGCGCCTGCTGCGCCCGTGCGGGGGAGCGGGACATCATCACGATTCGCGCCACGCGCTGGCGGCGGGCCCAGTACAGGGCGGCGAGGGCGGCGGAGCCGGCGCCAAGGATCAACACGCGGTCGCTCGGTTTTATGCCCGCCTGGCGCACGCCGTAGAGGCCGACAGCCAGTGGCTCGATCAGCGCGCCATCCTGCGCGGAACGGGTCGCGGGAAGGCGCAGGGCGGAACTCGCGGCAACCCGCATCACCTCGCCGTAACCACCCATCATCGAGCGCGCGTCGGCGCAGAGGATCAGGTTGCCGCTGTCGCAGGCGATACACCGGCCGCAGCCCAGGGCGGGCAGGGCGGTGACCAGGTCGCCCGGCGCGAAACCGCTGACGCCGGCGCCCAGTTCCAGCACCTCGCCGGCGTATTCGTGGCCGGGGATCGCGCCGTCGGGGAACTGCCAGCTGCCGGCTTCCGCCATGTGCAGGTCGGAGCCGCAGATCCCGCAGCGCAGTACGCGGATAAGTAATTCGCCCGCCTGCGGCCGCGGGTCGCTGACGGTCTCGATGCTGAAACCGGGAAGGTCCCGGCGATAAACGGCTGCCCGCATGTCGCTACCTGTTATAGTTTTAGCGTGAGGGACACAGCTTACGTGGCCAGTGCGACAAGCGTCCATTACGACACCGTAAATTGGCAGCGTCCCGCAGCGATGATAGCATCTGCTATCTAATAAAAAGATAACCCGGACCCGGGCTGGACTCGAACAGGTAAACGCCCATGAGCAACGATACCCGGCAATTGATAGAAAACTTCTTCGACGCACTGGGCAAGGGCGACGACCTCGACCCCTACATTACCGAACACATGAGCGCGTGGATCGTTTCCTCCGGCGACAGCGACCGGGCGCGCTTCCTCCAGGGCGTGAAATTCCTCGCCCACATCTTCAACGGCAGCCTGCGCTACCAGATCAACGCGCTGACCACGGAAGACAACCGGGCGGCAGCGGAAGTGGTCTCGACCGGCACACTCATGAATGGCGATGACTTCCGCAACGATCATGTGTTCCTGTTCCGCATCGAGGGCAGCAGGATTTCCTGGATGGGCGAATTCATGAACCAGACAGTGGTCGAGGAGAAGATCCTGCCGCTGCTGCAGGCGGCGATGGCCCAGCCGGGCGCCTGAATCGACATCCTCGAAATGCACTTCGGGCGCGGGTTATGACACGCGGGCTTCCTTCGCAACACATCTCTCGACGCGGCGGGTAACCGGCACCGAAGCCGAATTCCGTCCTTTTAAAATACAGAAACAAGTCATGTGTCGCGTTACCGGCCTAAGCGCCGCACGCGCAGCACTTGTGCGCATAACTGGCCGAAGCAGTGACAATCTGTCACCGCCAGACGTGGCCGGGAAGGCCGAAAATCACCAAAAACCCCTATAAAACAAGCCAAACCCGCAAAGCCGTAATCTATCCACAACTGCGCATAATATATATTATGTTAAATTTAAGATATGACCCCAATACTATCCACAGGCTTTAGAAAGCCCTGCGCACGAACAAGCCCCTCTACCCACTACCCTCTGCCAGGTCGTCACTTGAGGGACCAACACGAACTGCGGTGAGCTGGGTTTGCGTATACAGCTCTTCACAACCCCCTTCAGGCCATCAGCAGATATGGCATGCCTTTGGTGCTGGCGTAACGAGCAACTGAACTGGGCGTGTTGACCACTAGTCCGGCACAACCTGAATGTGCACGCCTATCTGCGACTACGCGCGAAACCTGGCGACGATTGCGCCGGCACACCTTCCGCGTCGTACGCATGGCTTGTATTTACCGGCAGACAACGCGCCCAAAGCACCGGGCCGCGACTACGACGCCAAACGGCCCTTGCAGGACGGCATCCCCACCCTGAATAGACAAAGTACAAATAAGGCCCGATCCAGCCCCGCGCCACGTGACGACCTCTGTCGACGGGGAATCGGTGTAAAACCGCATTCTTGCCTATATCCCGCAATAGTCGTCGTTCGCTTGCATACGACAGGAAGGCCCCTATTGCTCAATTTTTTTAAACATTGTATAAATATGTTCGATGACGACACCTCCGAGGCACTGTCTCGACACGCCGCCGGGCTTGCAGGCCTATGGACTTATCGCAGGTGCTGTCGCCTGGCCACTTTTCCGGACCGACGTAGCCGCCTCTGGAGACTTCGCACTCAGGTACCGGTGAATTAAAGGTCTCGGGATAACAATTCAAACAATCGATGCAGGTAGTGACATGGCTGAGCAAACAAGACGGCAGGATGTTAACGGGCTACTCGACGACCTCGCGGACAAAACGCCTTTACGCCCAGCGCTGACCGCAGATGGCGTTACCTATGACTTTCTGCAACTGCGGGAACAGGCGTTAAAGGCGGCCAGCTTCCTTGCAGCATCCGGTGTGGTACAGGACGACATCGTTGCCCTGCCAATGGCAAATTCGATGGAACAAACGGCATTCTGCTTCGGCCTCTGGCGTCTCGGCGCCACTCCCCTCCCCCTGCCTCCGGGAATGCCCGGTCCGGAACTGGGAAAGGTAACCGCAACCGCTCAGGTCACTCTCGTTCTGCGTGAGGGACAGGAGTTTGCCCACCTTCCCCTGTGGGAAGGAGAAGGCAAGATTGCGTCCAGGTTTCGCGCCCAGGCAACGGGTGGAAGTACGGGTATACCCAAAGTAGTTGTTGACACGGAGCCGAGCATGGTCGATCCGGGTGATGATCATTGGGGATGGCTGGAAGGTGACACGATGTTTGTCCCCGGCCCCACCTACCACTCGGGACCAATCAACCACCTGATATCCGGTATCGTCAGGGGCAGGCACGTCGTGCTGATGCGGAAGTTCGACGCCCTGGAGGCAGTGAAGCTCATCCGGGAGTTCCGCCCTCACTGGGCGCTGTTTGTGCCCACCATGATGAACCGTATCGTCAAACTTCCCGAAGCGCTTCTCGCCGAAACAGACTTCAGTTGTTTCAAACGCGTCTGGCATTCAGCCGCGGCCTGTCCACCCTGGCTGAAACAACGCTGGATTGAACTCGTCGGACCGGACCAGCTTTGGGAGATTTTTGGCGGCAGCGAAAGCGTTGCGGTGACCATCATTTCGGGCACGGAGTGGCTACAACATCGGGGATCTGTAGGCCGGGCCGCAATCGGCGACATACGCATCCTTGACGAGAACGGGGTACCCGCCAAAAACGGTGAGATCGGCGAGATCTACATGCGAAACCTGAACAGTGAACGGAGATTCAAGGTCATCGGCAGCCATACACAGCGCATGCATGACGATTGGGAGGGTTACGGGGATCTCGGCTGGATAGATGACGATGGCTATATATACCTCGCAGATCGCAGGGTCGACATGATCAACAGCGGGGGACAGAACATCTATCCCGCCGAAGTCGAATCGGCCATCCAGAGTTTTCCCGGCGTTGGCGACGCAGCTGTATTTGGCATGGAAGATCCGGAACTGGGGGAAGTCGTTTGCGCCCTGGTCTACGTCGAGCACGGAGAAGTCAGCCAGGCGGCCCTTTCCAGGCATCTGGAATCCCAACTGACGAGGTACAAATTGCCGCGGGTGCTGACCTTCACCGATGAACCGATTCGCAACGATGCGGGGAAAGTTCGCAAGAGTGATCTGCGAGGGATGGCGAATCTTCGCGCGGGTGAGATCTGACCTCAGTCGTCCAGCGAGCGGAGCATAATAAATGAACGAAATTCTGGCGGAAGAGGACGTACTGGCTCCGGAGATCGACATAGTCGACGCACACCATCATCTATGGTTCCAGAATCTACCCGGCAACAGTGACGAAGAGAACTTCCAGGGAAACGAACTGGAAGTCCTGACTACGATTTTCAAGAAGAACCCTCGATACCTGTTCGACGAGTTTCTTGCTGACACCCACGCCGGGCACAGGGTATGCGCGAGTGTATTCATCGAAGTTCACGCCATGTATCGGGCGTCGGGACCGGCCGCATTCAGGTCGGTTGGAGAAGTTGAGTTTGCCAACGGCATGGCTGCGATGGCGGCAAGTCATACCTTTGGTCAGGCACAATTGTGTGCGGGAATCGTCGGCTCGGTGGATCTGCGCCAGGGTGATCAGGCCCGTGCGGTGCTGGAAGCGCATGTTGCCGCAGCTCCTGACAGGTACCGGGGCATCAGGGCGCCGGGTATCGCATTTGATGCAAAGCTGCCGAACCTGTCGGCAGCGATCGGGGGAACTCCCAATACTGTCGGAGATAGAAAATTTCGCGATGGATTCAGGCATCTGGAAGACCTTGGGCTTTCCTGCGACGTCTTCATGTTTGAACCTCAGCTCGAGCAACTGGCCGATCTCGCGGACGCGTTTCCCAACACCCGAATCATTGTGAATCATACCGGTATGCCACTGGGTCTCGGGGTGTACAAGGATTCACACCATGAGCGCTTCAAGGTATGGAGAGAAAGTATCAGGTTGCTGTCACAGTGCCCGAATGCTTTCCTCAAGCTTGGTGGTCTGGGCAATCCCATCTGTGGATTCGAGCAGTCGAGGACGCGCCAGGCGGCATCCTCTGAGCAGCTTGCCATAACCTGGGCGCCGTATATTGAAACCGGCATTGAGCTCTTCGGTGTCGACAGATGCATGTTCGAGAGCAACTTTCCGGTCGACAATGTCACGACCACCTACGTCAAGCTGTGGAACACCTTCAAGCGCATTGTCTCCGCTGCCAGCAAGAGTGAAAAAACGGCACTGTTCAGCGCTACGGCGGCGTCCGTTTACAAAATCGATATCGGGAAAACAAACGATGATGAATAAGGGCAAGACACTGGGAGTGTGGGTACTCGCAGATAACCTGAATGGCGAGGAATTGGCTGGGCTTGCAAAGCGAGCCGAGAGCTGGGGTTATTCAGCGATCTGGCTCCCTGAGGCGGTCGCCAGAAACCCCTTTGTCAGCGCCACATGGATACTCAGTAATACCCGCACTATCAACGTCGGGATTGGCATTGCGAATATCTACGCTCGAGACAGCCTGGCAACTTTCACGGCGCAGTACGGACTGGCTGAGTTGTCGCAAGAACGATTTCTGCTCGGGCTCGGAGTTTCCCACCGACCACTGGTCGAGGGTATGCGCTCACACGTTTATGGCAAGCCCATCCAGACCATGACGGAGTACCTGACACAAATGCAGGGGCTGGGATATCAGGGCCCTCCTCCGGCGTCAAAACCCAGGACCGTCCTCGGGGCGCTCGGGCCACGAATGCTCGAGTTATCGCGCACCCATGCCGACGGCGCACACCCTTACAACGTTACCCCCGAGCACACGGCTCAGGCGCGGGAGATTCTGGGGCCGGATAAACTGCTCTGCCCGGAGCAAATGGTGCTGCTGGAGAGAGATCCCGGGGTCGCGCGTCCCCTCATCCGCGAGGCCATAGCCTTGTACCTCACCCTGCCGAACTACCGGAATAACTTCCTCAGAATGGGTTTTAGCAACGAGGACATGGAGCATGGTGGGTCCAATCGGCTGGTCGATGGGCTGGTCGCCTGGGGAGATGAAGACAGCATTCGCGCCAGGGTGCAACAGCACTGGGATGCCGGCGCGGACCACGTTGCAATACAGGCCCTGCCGCAAAAACACAGAAAACTGTCGAGGGAGGACGAGAAAATATACGAACTGCTGGCGCCCGGGCAGTGATAAGGGGTTTTCCCCGACCCTGAAGCCCCCTGGTCCAGCACGCGCATATAGCGTTGCCTGGCCCCTGGCCCCTCCCCGCCCCCCTTGCGCTATGTCCGGCTTCGAGGCAGCCCGAGCGCTTTTTCAGCAATCATGCTTCGATGGATCTCGCTGGTGCCAGCGTAGATCGTGGTGCCGTGGGCATGCCTGTACGACAGGTTGAGCCTGGCGGCGGCAGTCCCCTTCACATAGGAGAGCGAATGCGGCGCGGTCAGGTCGAGGAGGTCATTGGCATCGCCGAGAAACTTCTCCGACGAAAACAGCTTTGTCATCGGGCCAAAGGCGCTGTCCGGCATGCCCACATTGGCGGACCACAATGCCCTGTTACACAGGACTTCCGCCATATAGATATGCGCCCTTGTCCTGGCGAGCCTTCGCCTTGCCTTGCCAGAATCGATCAGTGCTCTATCCCCACTCCTGATCTCTGAGCAAAGCTGTTCGGCAGCCTCGAGCAACACCTCCTGGTCCTTCATGTAGCCAAAGCTGTGCTCGAGGGTAAGGGCTGCAGACATCACCTTTAATCCACCGTCCACCGGGCCCAGGCGATATTCGTCGCCAATTCTGACGTTATCGTAAAAGGTGGCATTGGTTCGCTCTTCCTGGAAGGTATGCACCGCATGGATAGCGATGCCCGGGCAATCGAGAGGCACTACAAACATGGTCAGACCCTGATGTTTTGCAACGCTCTCATTGGTCCGGGTCAGCAGGAGCACGTAGTCGGCGATATTCGCGCCGCTCGTCCACATCTTGGCCCCATTGATAGTCCAGCTTCCGTCTGCATTCCTGACCGCGCGGGTACGCGCTGCAAACACGTCGGACCCACAGCCGGGTTCGCTATATCCCAGGCTGCAAATCGACTCGCCGTTAACGATCCTGCTGAGTACCTGTGACTTCAGGAAGTCATTACCGCACAGTCTGATCATGGACCCGACCAGATTGGTCGTACCTGAAGGTTGCGTCGTCCAGTTGTGCTTTTCCCAGACTTTGTACAACGCGCTCATGACATAGGGAGGTGCGTTGCGTCCGCCGAATTCCTCAGGCCAGGCAGGGAAAAGAAATCGATTCTCGGCCAGCTTCCTGTGCATACCAGCGTCAAAACCATCAAATGAATAATGTGCTTTCGCTTTCATTTCCGGCGTCAGTTCCCGGAGGAAGAACGCATCCAGTTCCAGGGCCAGATTGTCGGCCTCTTCCCCGAGATCGAAATCGATGGGAACGTGGCCTACATCCGGGAGTTGTACCTCCACTTTGTCATAGAGCCTGATCCCTGCTTCATCGAGGAAGTTGTCGGGGTCGCCGAACAAGAGCGGCCATGATTTGGCTCTCAGGTTGTATAGATGAATGTCGTACTCTGTTGCGAGGCCATATCCGCCGAAAGTATGCAGAGCCTGTCGCACGGACCTGGCGGCCGACTCGGCCGACCACCAGATGGCTATGGATATTTCGTAGCCCGCCTCCTCCGAGTTGCGGGCTATGTCGTACAGGGCTTTCCAGCTAAACAACTTTGCCGCATCGACTTCGACAATCAAGTCGGCCAGCGGATGGGAAATCGCCTGATAGGCACCGATCGGCTTCTCGAAAGCCTGCCGCTCGCAGGCGTACTCTGCGGCCAGCAGCAGGGCCTGTCTTGAGAGACCGTGCAGCATGCCAGCCATGAGCAGTTTCCACTCCTCCAGGCATTGCTGGAAAAGAGGCAGGGCCTCCCCTGCAGCGGAGAGTGCCTCCCCTGCCCAGTTACCCAGGTCCACTTCAGCAATCGCCGACGATGCCAGGTTGGGGGCATTCGACTGTCGGGTGCCGGGAGGCGCTTCGAGTAGCAGTACGGTATTGCCATCGCGCGCCAGAACGTGGGTGGCTACGGTAGCGCCGGCGACCCACTGCCGCGGTTGCACAGCCCTGTCATGGAAAGCGATAGTGACTACACGTTCGCCTGCCAGCGCCTCTTCGAGCAGGTCGCCTCCGCCCAGGAGAGAAAGCAGGCGCAGTGCGACAAGTGACTCAACGAGCGGCCCCGATGCAAGTGTCCGCCCCGCTTCCTCGAGCACGACGAGTGCATCCATTATCCCGAGCCCGAGTCCCCCACGGTTTTCCGGGACCCTGAGGTGAAAGAAGCCCATCCCGGCCAGTTGCAGCCAGAAATTCGAGTCGAACCCTCCGTTTTCAGCCGTAGCTCGCACGTGCGCCATGGTACTGTGCCGGTCGAAAAACCGGGCAAAGGACTCTTTCATCAAGCGCTGCTCTTCCGTCAAGGAAAAATTCATGGGTGCTCCCTGTGTTCAATCGGACGTATCAAAATAGCGCTGGGGTTTCGAGTTGGGGTCTGGCGCTTCCCGACAGGCGCGCTCTTGCTCTTGCTCCCGCTCCAGCCGATCAGAAACCCTGATTCAATTCACATCTGCCGTGGGTCAGGACAGGTGTACCCCGCTCCTTCGTATAACACTCGAATGAAATCGTGTTGCCGTCTTGCCACAGCTTTATCTGCAGGGTCTCCCCCGGATAGACCGGTGATGCGAAACGGGCGTCAAAGGAACGGATAAGGCTTGTATCGTAGTCGCAATACTCGCGAAGGATTCCCCGGCAGACGAAGCCATAGGTACATAGCCCGTGTAACAATGGCCCCTGGAACCCCAACCGCTGCGCAAACGCAGGATCAATATGCAAGGGGTTGGTATCGCCAATTGCAAGCCTGTAGATGGCCGCCTGGTTGGGCAGTGTTGCCAACTCAAGCAGGCGGTCATGCAGCCTTTCCGGCACCCGGTGGACACCCGGGATCGTACCTGTAGTTTCGCCAAACCCTCCGTCTCCGCGGCAGAACAAGGTGACGATAAGGGTCGCTATTTCAAGCTTCCCGTCGGTATCGAGAATATCGTGCTGCAGATGGACTACTGCCCCCTTGTCCCTGCCCTTGTCAGACACGCCAATACAGGCGCTCTTTACCGTTACACAGCCTTCTGCGGGAAGCCGATTGTGGATTGTGAGCCGTTGCTCACTGTGTAGAAGTTGCGAGAAGTCCAGCCCCGCTTCGTCAATGAATCGGTTCGATCGCCCCAGCAAGGTCGTTGCCATAGTGGGAAACGCAATGAGGTTTTCCTCGTAGACGAAGTTCAGTTCTTCGGTGTCCAGTGAGTCCTGCCCCGCACCTACTCCGAGTGCGTACATAATCGACTGCTTGCGTGAGTAGCTGACTTGTTCCGGGGCCGCCTGCATGGAAAGGATTTGCGGATACTTCATGCCTTGGTCCTTAGCCTGACCTTACCCGGGCATGCCCGGCAAGGCTTGTTATCGTTTGCGGGGACTGGCTCCGTACAACCAGCACCTATTTTTATACATTGTACTATTTTATACCGATGCCTGTCTGGGGGAAATAGCCGCCGCATATTTTTTCAGGCGGAGAGTCGCTACGCGCGACTGTCGACAGGCGTGACGGGTGAGAACTGGCGAAAAATGGGGGGGCCTTGCCAGGATGGAACCGGAGGAAAGCGAGGATCCTCTTCGAAACTGGTCAATCGGGCCGGCGAGTCGGGCCTGGACCGCGGCAACGTAAATTGCTGCTCGGGTGGGGGCAGCAATCTCTGTTCAGGGACTTCCGAGCACCTTTGCTTTTGAGCAATCCACGGCGCGGGCACCGGCGAGCAGGAAGACTGCCCTCCCCCGTAAAGCCGCCTCGAGGTCGTAGTCGTCTACTTGTGTCCATTGGGAAATGCAGGAGGTACACATGGACGCGAGGATTTCAGCCATGACAGAAGAATTGAGATTTGCGGGTATATCCTTCCTGTCCTGGGCGTGCGTGATTACGACAGAAAAAGCCCTGGTCAAGCCGCCTGCCCGCATATCCCGGGAGAGGCTGTCATCTGCTGCCCGGGAGGATTCCATTACTCGCCGGACCGCCGGCTTCTCGGACTTCAGGACCTGGTGAGCCAGTGTGGTAACAATATCCTCGAGGATCTTGTCGATATTATCGCCGGTCATCAGCGCTCGAATCGCGCTTTCGTAGATACTTTCGGCGGTTAACCAGGCAATTTCCTGGAGAATCTCCTCCTTTTTCTTGAAATAGTAGTAAACCGTGCCGCGGGTAACACCTGCACTGTCAGCGATTTCCTCCACGCTGGTATTGTCATAGCCTTCGTCAAAGCCCCGACTGGTCCACAGCGCTATGGCGGCTTTGACAATCTTCCGCTGTGTTTCCCGGGACCTGTCCTGCGCGAGTTTGGCGCGTGGAAGAGACCTTGCGGCCGGTTCACTGCTTTTTGGCACAATGGCTCCCTCGAAATAACCTGCAATGAAATTACCGGGTGTAACGGAACGGCGAGTTAAGCGGAACTCGCGTTGCAGAACCCGTTTAAATGCGCGGATAGGTGCCAGACTACATGCTGGATTTCCTGCCTGCTGGCAGGAAATCATACGTTGTTTAAAGTTGATGCACAATTAGCGGGGGACAGCGTGCTTTCTCGGGGCGCATATGGGAAATTTCCATCGGCTGCGCGCGCGGATGCGGGCCTGCTTCACAGACCCACTGACACGCCCAGTCGCTCTTCATTGATCCGCAATGGCCTCTGGTAGGAAACATCGTCGCGGTTACGGCTTACAGTGCCTATATTGCGCATTGCCTCGGTCAGCTTTTCGACCATCTCCATACCGGGATTTGCGTCCCACTCGCCGATGCATTTGCGTACTGATATTGCCCAACGCCCATCAATTCGCTCCAGCCGGTCAATGTAACGACCTCCGGCCAACGTGAATGGCGTACCTTGAAGATTGTTGTTCGCGACTGCCATGTAGGTTTCCGCATGTGCTGTATCGCCGTCAATCTCGCACAAGTGATTGCAGATCATGTGGTTTGTAGAAGCATGGTAGCGTGTATGTAACTCGTAAAAGTATTCAAAAAACCCCTCTCGTGATCCTACGAAAACACCATAGTCCACCACTGCATCACTATGAAAAGCAGACAAGGCAAGCTCTGGATCCAGGCGATCCATGCCCCGACAATAGCGGGTGATGCAGTCCATTATCTGCAATCTACTCGTGAGATAATCAATTTTCTCGTTCGCCGCAAATAGTTCCGACATATGCTCCTCCACCCGCTAGCGCAGTTCTGTTTTTTACAGGAATGTTACTGTTCAAGTGTCTCAAGTAGGCCTCATGACCGCTTTACTGCAGACGTCGAGATGCCTGGGAATTGCCGTTGAAACGAGAATGCCAAACACCAGGATGAAAAAAACCAGTTCGAATGCGTCGTTATAGCTTCCGTTCAGGTCATGGAAATAGCCGCCAATGGGGCCGGGCAGGATCACGATACTGGTCATTAGTAGCGTCATCGTTCCCTTCACGGTTCCGAAATTCTCAGCACCGAAATGTGCCGCAATCAGGGACGCCCAGACCGGCATCAAACCGCCCTGGCTCAACCCAAGTAAAATGGCAGAGAGAAAAAACGCCTCGATACCTTCCAGCAATATCATGGGTATCAGCCCAATAGCGGAAAAGACCAGCAAGCTCTGGAATACCAGACGGGGTTGCAACCTGTCACACAGCCACCCGGAGATGAACTTTCCCGTGAACGCCGAGGCGGCATAGGCGGAAAGCACAAAGGCACTCACTTCGATACCTATTCCGTGGTTGCTCACGTGCGGAACCAGATAGTTCAATATCATGATCGACGAGAAGTTGATTGCGGCGAGCGTAATCGAGATTATCCAGAAGTCCCGTCGACCAAAGAGCGCCCTGAAACCGACCCGGACCGGTGACGCCGCCAGGGGGCGACCGGTCTCCTGCCTCTGGACGCCGTCGGGAAATTGACCGATCTCCGAAGGGCGGCTGATCGCCAGTAACCATACGGTGGGAAGCAGTGCCACCAGAACAATCGATCCGAGAATAAGGGACGTCATCCTCCACCCGACACTCGCAAAAAGTGCAGCTACGATTGGTGGCATCAGGAATCCGCCTACTGAGATTCCTGCCGCGGCAATGCCCACCGCGAGACCGCGGTATTTTTCAAACCACTGCACGAGCATTGCGCCAACTGTAACTATGCCAAGCATTGAGGCCCCCGGAGCAATCAGGAAAGTACAAGCAAGCGCGGCCGCAAAAATCGACCCTGCTTGAGACAAGGCGATAAATCCCGAGCCCAGGCACGCCGCACCCAGGGTCAGGATCAGGCGCGCTTTCCCCTTGTCCACCCAAGAACCCAGCAGGGGCCCCAGTGCTGAGGCTACCAGCAGGAAAATGGACGATGACCATCCCAATTGGCCAATCGATGCCCCAAATGTCGTGGCTAAGGGCTCGATGTAGAGCCCGATCAAATACATCGTGAACCCGACTGACACCATCTGGCACACGAACGCGAGGAACAGAATTTTCCACCCGTGAAACGCCTGGTTCAGGGGCGGACTGGCAAAAATCCGGGTGAGCATAATGTTTCCTCTTGTCACTTTGTTGGAATGAGCAAGTGGGAGTGGCAGTCGAATCGTCTCAACCTGCCAGCCCACCCGGATCAGGAGTTACTCGCCCTAGAAGGACATCGTCAGATCTATGCCATAAGTCCTCGGATCGGCGTAGGTGTTCACGTCGTATCCCAGACTGGAGTAGAGATTGATGCCATTGGAATAGTACTGCTCGTCGGCAATATTCTTGATCCAGAGTGACGCGCTGAATCGGGTAGCTCCGGGGCCCGCGATTTCATCCAGCGTCACTCGCCCGTTCCATACATCGTAAGCACGCTGGTAGTTGCGCTCGGGGATGGATGAGATGAAGGTATAGTCGTCCTTGTATGTCCAATCGAGCCTGGCCCGAATAAGACCAATCGCAAGGGGATATTCGTATGTCAGGTAGGCGCTGGCGGTATTTTTCGGTGTGAAGGGGAAGCTCCGGGTATCCGACAAATCGATAATTTCCGACGGGTTATCCGGGTTTGGGGATTCGTACTCGACGAACTCGGGCTTCGTATAACCATAACTGGCACCGATCTGCAGGTGGTCGGTGAGCTGGCCCAGCATTTCGAGTTCGAGGCCATAGATTTCCACGACTCCAGCATTTCGAACAACCTGGCTCAATGTCTCAGGGTCAAAATTATTGACCCGCTTGTCGTCGTAGTCGCTGAACCAGAGCGCGGTGTTGAATCTGAATCGGCCGTTGATATCTGCTTTGAGCCCAAGCTCATAGGCAATGATCGTCTCTTCGTCAAAGCCCTGGTAATAGACGTCCGGATTGCGCTCTCTTATGTTGTAGCCGCCCGACTGGAACCCGGTACTGATCTTCAAGTAGCTCATCACGGTATCGGTCCAGTGGTAATTGATCGAGGCCATGGGGGAAAAATTGTCAAAACTGAGCTTATCCTCGGGGTAGTCGGTAACCGACCCACTGGATGATATTTCCTGCTTTTCCAGTCGCTTGGTTTCTTCTGTGTATCGGGCGCCGAATGTAATGCCCATCCGGTCAGACAGATTGTAGGTACCCTGGCCATAGATGGCCCAGTTGTCATCGTCCATTGTGGCGAGCGTGGTGGATTGCGAGCTGAATACCCTGGTGCTGACGTCGATATCTCCCTCCTGTTCCATATAGAAAACGCCGACCGAGTAGTTGAACTTAGCCGACTCGTAGATCAGCCTCAGTTCCTGTGTAAACTGGTCCGCAGACTGTTTGTCAAATGTCTGCAGCACATCCACAGGGGTGCCATCGAGATCTCCCTGGGAATCAGTCTCCATTTCGCGGCTGGAAGTTATTGACAGAAGACTGAGCTGTTCCGAGATACCAAAACCAAGATAAAGCGAGTGACCTTCCACGTCGGTCTTGTCGATCGACAGGTTATTCATCTCGACCTTGCTGGGTCGGTCGGCCTGGTAGCCCAGATCCCACGCAGCGAGCAGCGGACCGGCACCCGCGTCAGGATTCGTTCCAGTCGTCAACAGCAGATCCGGAATTTCATCGATTCTGGTTTTATCATAGGCGTAGCGCGCCGTGACTGTGTCAGACGGCTCCCACTGTACCTGTATCATCCCGGTATCGCGGCTCCGCGTTGCAAACTCATCCTGGCGGGCACCTTCAAGGACATTGTCCATCAGACCATCGCGATTGATCGTCGCTGTCGAGACTTTCACGGCCAGGAGCCCCGCACCTTCAGGGTGGTTCAGAACAGGAATATTGATTGTTCCCTTCAGGTCCTGTTGCTCGTACTTCCCGATGGTAGCGGTTACCGAGCCCTTGAAAGTGTCGCTGGGCTTTTTAGTGACAAAACTGAGCGCGCCGCCCATCGTATTTCGACCATACAGTGTTCCCTGGGGACCGCGGAGAACTTCAATGCGCTCCAGATCGAGTACATCAAACAGCGCGCCCGTATTCTTCGCAATCAGGACATCGTCAAGGTAGACACTGACAGCGGGATCGAAACTTACGAAGGTCTCGTTCTGGCCGATTCCGCGTATATTGACCCCGATTCCCGAGCGGCCCGACATATAGGGAGCCATCGTCACATTGGGCACGAAGTCGCCAATATCTCTGGTATTGTTGATGCCCATATCGGCAATATTTTCGCTGGTAAAGGCCGTCATGGAAATCTGGGTGTCCTGGATGGACTCCTGGCGATGCTCGGCGGTCACCACGACTTCCTCGAGTATCCGTGACTCCTGGGACAATGCCGGCTGTGTGTAAAGCAGGTTTGCAACACCCAGCACCGACGAAACTGAAATTGCCATGCGGCTTCTGTACAACTCTCGATATAATGTTTTCACTGTTCGCTCCGTAAATTTTTATGTATTTGCAAGGAACTACGATTATTGAGGTTTACTTTTCAGCCCAATGATTCTCTCTTTAAGTCAGGTCGTCTCCGAACATCTGGCGTAGGAACAGTGACTCCGAGTGCATCTGTTCGAAACTGTAGGACTCGATGGGGCCGAGCATTTCGACCTGATTCATAGCAAGCTTTGTATGTCGGGATAACCTGTCCGAACGTGATGCAAGGAGTTTTGCAATTCGATCGACTTCCGAGGCAATACCCGAGTCGGGTACGACATGAATACCTGCACCCAGGCTGGTAAGTTGTTGTACGCTTACCAGGTCGGCGGTCCACGTGAGATATCGCATTGCCTGTTCAGACAGCACGCGCCGAAGCATTCCGGCCCCACCCACTGCTCCAACCTTTATCTCAAATTGCCCGAACTGTGCGCTCTCGCTGGCGACCACAAAATCGGCGAGGCAGGCGTAGAGAAAGCCAGCGCCAACTGCTATACCCTGCACTTTTGCGATGACGGGCACACCGCATTCATAGATGCAGCGAAAAACGTCACGCCCCAGTTCCATTCCGTATTGGGGTACACCTGCAGGTAACGCACTCTGGGGTGGTCTTGCCTCCTTGATATCCATGCCAGCAGAGAAAAACTTGCTGTTGGAACTTTCCAGGACTACGACTTTGGTCTTCCAGTCTTTATTGGCGTCATGGAAGGCCGCAAAGACGGCTTCCATCATTTCATAATTTATCGCGTTCGCCGGCGGACGATTCAGGGTTATTGTCCTGATTCCTTCCGCATCGCGCTTTGACTCGACAATCATCGGCAATCCTTATCAGTCTGCACCTGCTTGGTGAAATTCCCGGGAAATGGCCTTTCGCTCAGATCTGCAACAGTTTGGCCAGATTCTCACCCATGATTTCCCGCACTGCCCTATCGCCGAGTGGCTGGATTGTTGCTGCAAATTCGGCCGGATGTGCCAGTCCCTCGGGGTGCGGATAGTCGGAACCAAGGAGAATGTGGTCAGTTGGGAAAAACTCAGCCAGCCCGATGACGTCATCCTCCGGGAATGGCGCGATATACAGGTGCTGGGCAAGAATTTCGCTGGGCTTCGCCTTCAATCCCGGAGCCAGCTTGCTGCCATTGGCAGTCAGGTGTCCTTTGTCCATCTGCTTCATGAGGTCACCCAACCAGAACGAGCCACCTTCTACCGCGAGCACCTTCAATTTCGGGAAGCGGTTGAACAGCCCCTGGAGCACCATGGCTGCGAGGGTGTCCATCATCGGCCTTGCCCCCGTTCCCAGGTAGGACTGGAAGGGGGTGATCTCTGTGTAAGTCGGGTTGGGCTTTTCTCCCCAGTGCACAGAAAATAGTTCATGGTACTGGCTGAAGGATGAGTGCATCGCAAGCGGAACGTTCGCCTCTTCAAGCCGTGCCCAGAATGGATCGAAGTACGCCGAAGCGTGGGACCTGCCAAACGCGGGACCGGTGCGTAGATGGATGGCTCTTGCACCGGCTTTAAGCACCCTGTCCAGTTCTGCCAGCGCCAGGTCCAGATCGATCAGTGAGAGCATTGGCACGGAAAATATCCTGCCCTGGGTTGCATAGCCCCAGTCATCTTCCAGCCAACGGTTGAATGCACACAGGTTCGCGTAGGTCGCCTCGGCGCTGTGCGCGAGTTGTTGCTCCACCATGACACCGAGACTGGGATAGAGCATTGCTGCCTCTACACCTTCATTGTCCATGAACTCCAGTCGCGCATTTACGTCCACAAAGGACTGGCAGTCCTCAGCCCGCATTTTGTTTTTGACGTTATATTCAGACATTGTTAAGGAATTGTCTTTGTTCGCAAAAAAATTCAGCAGCGAACCTGGAGGTGCCACGAAGTCCTGCGGGTGTGCGGGATTGGACTTGAGAGGCTCGTCGCCCACCATCACGATATTTCGTCCCCTGCTGTCTTCCTTCACATGAACCGCATATTTCATGTGTTTCGAGTCCATATACCGGGTAAACGAGTCGTACGCCTCGTAGTAATGATTGTCGCCATCGAGAATACGAAGGGCGGTTTCTTGCGCAGGTTTCTCCTGATCGCGAACTTGCATGTTTTACCTCTGGACTATTATTGGCAGCTCGTAAACTTTACATTGTACAATTTCAGACCTGCTGTCAATATTTATACGTTGTATATATTTATGCGAGCACAGGTTGTCGGCGGGTTTGGTGCGGGCTTATCTGGCGTGAGTTCAGCTATGCAGCTGATTTGACTGGAATATTTATTCCATGTGGGTATTTTTGCTCAGCCCGGGCCGAGCTGGATTTAATGCGTATCCAGTGGGCTGCAGCAATTGTCAGCTGGGACGACGGAAGGTCAGTTGCTTTTCATACCCTTCCTGGGGGTTCCGCGAAGCGCCCGGCATTTCCCGCCGGGCGCTGGCAATTGTCCCTCGTTCAGCCCCGGATCACAGATACCGGGACCGACTTGAATTGTGGTGTGTGGCTTCGGGGATCACAGAGACGCGAGGTAAGCTGGTTTGCCTCCGGGTAGTACGCGGCAATACTCTTTGCAGGCAACTGGGCGAACCTGAGTTCCAACGAGCGCATCTTCCCCCAATCTGATACCAGGTCAATCGAATCGCCCTCGTTGAGTCCGAGTTCAAGCGCATCCTGGTTACTCATGAAGACCACCCACCGGTGCAGGGTTTCCCGGTAGCTGTCTTTTTCTTCGTAGATAATGGAGTTGAACTGCCCTTCACTTCTCAATGTCATCAGCGTGAAGTTGCGGGCGGATGACTGTACGGGGTCGGGTGGCGGCGGCATGCGGAACCTGGCCTTGCCATCCAGCGTGTTAAATTCCGGCGAGTGCTTGATGCGCCCCCGCACGTGAAACTCCTTGCGAGCCACGTCAATATGGGCAAGGTCTTCCATACCCGGCACCACTTTGGCGATTGTCTCGCGAACCTGGCGGTGGCGCTTGAACTGCTGGAAATCAACAGGATTGTTGTCGAGTACCCGCGAGCCCAGGTCAGCGAGGACGGAAACTTCCGACCTTACCGAGGCGATGCGGGTAATGCCCCCGTCACTCAGTCGCACGTAGTTGAACATCGACTCCTGTGTGGTCGTTTCGGGCTCCTCGTCCCGGGCGCAAACGGGCAGTATCACCACCTCGCCCGAATCGACACCGGTGATGTGGCCACGGTTCAGTGTGGTAGTCAGGAAGAGTTTGAAGTCGATGCCGTCGAGTGCCTGTGCGGCCCAGTTGCTGTCCGGGGTCGCTTCGTACAGGTTGCCACCCATCATCAGGGCCGCATCGATCTCCCCGCGATGAGCGGCCTCCAGCGAAGCTAGCGTGTGCATGCCTGGCGATGTTGGCAGCGTCACACCGAGAGTATCCTGCATGCGCTCAAACACCTCTTCCGCAAGCACGGGCTTAACCCCGATGGTGCCGATGCCCTGCACATTACTGTGGCCGCGCAGGGGTAGCAGGCCCGCGTGGGGTTTACCCACCATGCCGCGCAACAGAGCGAGGTTGCTGATCCATTCGATATTGTCCACCCCGTGACGGTGATGGGTCATGCCCATTCCCCAGGCAAAAATCGTCGCCTTAGAATGGAGGTAGGCATCCACCACCGCGTCGAGGGCCTCCGTCGCTATGCCACACTGCTCCAGCAGGACGGCAATATCGACGCTATCCAGGTACTGGCGTAGTGCCCGGTAATCGTTGCAATGGCGTTCGACAAACTCAGTCGCCACGCCGCCGCGCTCTACTATGGCCTTGGCCAGCGCGGTGAACAACGCTATGTCAGTACCGATTCGCGGTTGCAGGTAGAAACTGGCGATTTCGTCCCCGCCTTTCAACAACGAGCTCGGCATTTTCGGCGCGGCAAACTTCACCAGCCCGGCCTCCCGCAGCGGATTGATCACCACCACCTTGCCACCGCGGCGGCGCAGTTCGATCAATTTATGCAGTAAGCGTGGATGGTTCGAAGCCGGGTTTGCCCCAATGAGGAAAAACAGGTCGCAGCCGGCAAGGTCGGCCAGTTCGACGGTCGCAGTACCGGTACCGATGGTGCTGGCGAGCGCCTCGCCGGTAGCCTGGTGACAGTAATAGGAGCAGTTGCTCACATTGTTCGTGCCATACAGGCGCGCCAGCAGTTGCAGAACGAAACCGGCCTCGTTGGAGGAGCGCCCGGAACTGTAGAAGAAGCTGCGCTCCGGGCTGGTATTGCTGAAAGCTTTTGCTGCGCGGTCCAGCGCCCAGTCCCACTCGACCTCTTCGTAACGCGTGCCACCTGCCGGCTTGTACAGCGGCCTGCCGACCCGCCCGAGGTGTTCCAGTTGATGGCCGGACAGCTCGCGGAATTCCGCGAGCGAATGCTGGAATACTTCCGCCGGGATCGGCTGCTGGATGTCGGTGGACTGGGCCTGCACGCTCTTGTTGCAGACCGAGGGGAACTCGTCGAGTTCGTTGGTCATGCCGCCACGCTGCCCGCCCATGCCCAGGCCGCAGGCCTTGCAGGCGTTATTGGACTTCAGTGCCCGGGCGGAATTCAGCAGCCCTATCCTGCGCGCCGTGTTCAGCGTGTAGAGGATTTTCTTGCCGCCGCCACCCACCTGCGCCATCGGTCCTGTCTCCCATAACCGGCATTAAACTCGGCGGCCATTCTAGCGCAGAAATCGCTCTTAAATCAGTGCAATCGAGGGACGTTAGGATAGACTGCTCGCATGATCCAGCTGATCGAGAATGGCGCTATCTTCACCGGCGAGGCACTGCTCCCCGAGCACTGCCTGCTTGTCGAGGAAGGGCGTATCGCCGCCCTGCTCCCGGCCTCCGAGGCACCCCGGGATCCCGCTCATCGTCACGATCTCGATGGCGGCACCCTCATCCCCGGCTTCATCGACCTGCAGGTTAACGGCGGTGGCGGCGCCCTGTTCAACGACGCTCCCACCGTGGAGACGCTGCGGACGATCGGCGAGGCGCACCGCCGCTTCGGCACCTGCGGATTCCTGCCCACCCTCATCTCCGACTGCCCACAGGTTATGACCCGGGCCATCGGCGCCGTGGCCCAGGCGATGGCCGGGGCCGTCCCCGGGGTACTCGGCATTCACCTCGAGGGGCCCCTGCTCAACCCACAGCGCCGCGGCATCCACGATGCGGCACATTTCGCCACCCTCGATGCCGGGCTGGCCGACCTCCTTTGTTCCCTGCAGCAGGGGGTCACCCTGCTTACCCTGGCACCGGAGCGCGTGGATGCACGGCAGCTCACGGAGTTGGCCAGGCGCGGCGTCATCCTCGCCGCCGGCCATACCGAAGCCACCTATGAAGAGGTTTGCATAGCACAGGACGCCGGTCTCTCGGGCTTCACCCACCTCTTCAACGCCATGTCCCCCTTGCAGAGCCGGGCCCCGGGCGCGGTGGGTGCGGCGCTGTCCCGGGAGCACGGCTGGTTCGGCATCATCGCCGATGGCCAGCATGTTCACCCGGCTGCGGTGCGTATCGCGATCAGGTCCCGCGAACCCGGCGCGGCTGTCCTGGTCACCGACGCCATGCCGACGGTCGGCGGCTCGCAAAGCAGCTTCGAACTGGCCGGGCAGCAGATCGACCTGCGCGAAGGCAGGCTGCAGAACGCCGCGGGCACCCTCGCCGGATCCCATCTGGACATGTTGTCAGCGGTCAACAACGCCGCCGCCTTCGCCGGGATCGACTGGTATGAAGCCGTGCGCATGGCCTCGCTCTACCCGGCGCGGGCGCTGGGGCTCGAGGGGGAACTGGGGCGCATCGCCCCGGGCTATCGCGCCAACCTGCTGGCGCTGGATTCCGCGCGCCACATTAGCGCGAGCTGGATCGACGGCGCGCCACTTTGCCGGGGCTGAACTATCCTGAACGAAGACAATCCAATTTATTCAGGATCACACGCTTGAACGCCGCAGCGCCGGGCGGTAAGTTAGTGAATGCTCTACCAATAACGCGATAGAAGTTCCTCCTATGATGCAGCGACGCCTGCGGGCACTAGTCCGCCCTACCCTCCTGAGCCTTGCACTGCTGGCACTGACTGCGCCGGCGCAGGCCCTGATCAGCTACACCGACAGCCAGCGCGACACCGTTATCGAGCTGATCGAGCAACTGGAAGAGAACCACTATTCCAAGCTGCCCTATGACGACAAGTTGTCCGCGCAGCACCTGGATGCCTACATCGACGCACTGGACGGCGGCAAAATGTTTTTTACCGCCCAGGATATCGCCGAGTTCCAGAAATACCGCACGACGATGGACGACCAGCTGCCCGAGGGCAACCTCGAGGCCGGCTTCAATATCTTCAACCGCTTCCAGGAACGGCTCGAGACCCGCCTGCATTCGCTCATAGACAGCATGCCCGAGCGGGTGGCGGCGATGGACTTCACCCTCGACGAGAGCTATGACCTCGATTTCGAGGATCGCGAATGGGCCAGCACCAGCGCTGAACTCGACGACCGCTGGCGCAAACACCTGAAAAACCAGGTCCTGAGCCTCAGGCTGGCCGACAAGGAGGCCAGCGAGATTCCGGAAACCCTGGCCAAGCGCTACCAGAACCAGTTGCACCGGGTTGAGCAGTACAACAACCAGGACGTGTTCCAGATCTACGCCAACGCCCTGACCGAGCTCTACGACCCGCACACCAACTATTTCTCCCCGCGCCGCTCGGAAAACTTCAATATCAACATGCGCCTGTCCCTTGAGGGCATCGGCGCAGTGCTGCAGGCGGAAGACGAATACACCAAGGTGGCCCGCCTGGTGGCCAAGGGCCCCGCGGACAAACAGGGTGAGCTGAAACCCTCGGACCGCATCGTCGGTGTCGGCCAGGATGAGAATGGCGAGATCGTCGACGTCATCGGCTGGCGTCTCGATGACGTCGTCGACCTTATTCGCGGGCCCAAGGGCTCCACCGTGCGCCTGCAGGTGATCCCGGCCAAGGCGCCGGCGACCGACGCGCGCAAGCTCATCACCATCGTGCGCAACGAGGTCAAGCTCGAGGAACAGGCCGCGCAGAAGAAGATCCTCGAGATACCCAACGGCGAAAACACGCTGAAAATCGGTGTTATCGACATCCCCGCTTTCTACATCGACTTCGAGGCCATGCGCCGGGGCGATGACGAGTACAAGAGCACTACCCGCGACGTGAGCAAGTTGCTGGCAGAATTGCAGGAAGAGGATATCGACGGCCTGGTGATCGACCTGCGCAACAACGGCGGCGGCTCCCTGCAGGAGGCCAACGAACTCACCGGCCTGTTCATCGAATACGGCCCGACCGTGCAGATCCGCCACTCCTCGCGCCGGGTCTGGCGCGATGGCAAGCGCCTCAAGAGCAGCTACTACGACGGCCCGCTGGCGGTGTTGATCAACCGCCTCTCGGCCTCGGCATCGGAGATTTTTGCCGGCGCGATCCAGGACTACGAACGCGGCCTGATCGTCGGCGACCGCTCCTTCGGCAAGGGCACGGTGCAGACCCTGACCCCGCTGACCGAGGGTCAGCTGAAAATCACCGAGAGCAAGTTCTACCGCATCTCCGGCGACAGCACCCAGCACCGCGGGGTCATTCCCGACCTCGCCTTCCCCTCCCTCTACGACCCGGAGGAGATCGGCGAGAGCGCCCTCGATCACGCCCTGCCCTGGGACCAGATCAACCCGGTCCGCCACCGCCGCTACGACGACCTGAGCACCGTACTGCCGCGCCTGACCAGCCTGTTCGAAGAGCGCAGCCACGCCAACCCGGACTTCATCCTGCTCGAGGACCAGATCGGCCTCGCCGCGGAAAACCGCAAGCTGACTTCACTGCCACTGAATGAGAAAGCCCGGATCGAAATGCGCGACCGGCAGAAGGCCGAGGCGCTGGCGATCGAGAACAAGCACCGGGCTGCGATTGGCGAAGAGCCCCTGAGTTCCCTCGACGACGAAGAGGAACTCTCGGAGGATGAAGCGCTGGACGGCGAGGCCGCCATCGATGACGCGGAGGAAGACGAAGCCGAGGACGTGCTGCTGACCGAAGCTGGCAACGTGCTGGTAGACGCCGTGATCATGAAGCAGCAGCGCTTCGCCCTGCACGCCGAGGAGGACTGAGGCGCGCCCTCCCCGCTGTTTCCCTGGTCAGGCGCTACCGAACCAGGCCAGGGATTTCTGCAGTTTTACGACATCACCAACGATGATCAGCGTGGGCGCCCTGGGCTGCTCACGCGCCACGATGTCGTTGATACTTGCCAGGGTACCGGTCAGCACCCGCTGTTCCTGTAGGGTGGCCCGCTCGACCACGGCGACCGGGGTATCCACCGCCCGACCGTGGGCGATCAACTGCTCACAGATTTGCGGCAATCCCACCAGCCCCATGTAGAAGACCAGGGTTTCCGTCGTCGACTGGAAGGAAGCCCAGTCGAGATTGGTGCTGCCGTCCTTCAGGTGCCCGGTGACGAAACGCACCGACTGGGCGTGATCGCGGTGGGTCAGCGGCATCCCGGCGTAACAGGCGGCGCCGCTGGCGGCGGTGATGCCGGGCACCACCTGGAAGGGCACCTGGTGCTTCGCCAGCAGATCGATTTCCTCGCCGCCGCGGCCGAAGATAAAGGGATCCCCGCCCTTCAGGCGCACTACCCGCTTGCCCTCCAGGGCGAGGTCGAGCAGCAACTGGTTGATCTGCTCCTGCGGCACCGCGTGGTCGGAGCGCTGCTTGCCGACGTAGATCATCTTCGCATCGCGGCGGGCCATCTCCAGGATCGGCGCCGAGACCAGGCGGTCGTAGAGCACCACGTCGGCGCTCTGCAGCAGGCGCATGGCCTTGAAGGTCATCAGGTCCGGGTCACCGGGACCCGCGCCGACGAGGTAGACCTCGCCGGTGTAAAGGGCGTCGGTAGTCGCCAGGCGCTGCTCCAGCAGTTCTTCCGCGCGCTGCTCGCGCCCGGCCATTACCTGCTCGCCAATCGCACCTTCGAGGGCCTGCTCCCAGAACAGGCGGCGCGGGGTATCTTCCGGCAGGGCAGTTTTGACCCGCTCGCGGAAGCGGCCGGCGAAGCGCGCCAGCCGGCCGTAAGCCGCGGGTACCAGGGATTCGATCTTGCGCCGCAGCAGGCGCGCCAGCACCGGCGATTCGCCGCTGCTGCTGATCGCGATCAGCAGCGGGTCGCGATCGACGATCGAGGGAAAGATAAAGCTGCAAAGCTCCGGGGAATCGACCACATTGACCGGCAGGTTGAGCGCTCTCGCGTCCGCGGATACCTGCGCATTGAGCGCCTTGTCCGGAGTCGCCGCCACCACCAGGGTGCTGCCGGCGAGATCGCCGCTGGCGTATTCCGCCTGCTTCCAGACGCCCTGGTGCTCCTGCAGCAGCACCTGGATTTCCCGGGTCGCCGCCGGGGCGATCACCGTCAGCCGGGCGCCGGCGCGACACAACAGGCGCGCCTTGCGCGTGGCTACCACGCCGGCGCCGACCAGGGTCACCGGGCTGTCCTTCAGTTCAAGGCATACCGGGAGGTACTGCACCTCAGGGCACCAGGATTTCGCAGCCGCCCATGTAGGGCTGCAGCGCGGTCGGCACGGCGATGCTGCCATCCGCCTGCTGGTAGTTCTCCATGATCGCGACCAGGGTACGCCCAACGGCGAGACCGGAACCATTGAGGGTGTGCAGCAGTTCCGGCTTGCCGGTTTCCGGGTTGCGCCAGCGGGCCTGCATGCGGCGCGCCTGGAAATCGCCGAAGTTGCTGCAGGAAGAGATCTCCCGATAGGTGTCCTGGGCCGGCAGCCAGACTTCGAGGTCGTAGGTCTTGCGCGCGGAAAAGCCGATGTCACCCGCGCACAGCAGCACCTTGCGGTAGGGCAGTTCCAGCTTCTGCAGCACCGTCTCCGCGTGACCGGTGAGCGCTTCCAGCGCGGCGTCGGATTGCACCGGGCGCACCAGTTGCACCAGCTCGACTTTCTCGAACTGGTGCTGGCGGATGATCCCGCGGGTGTCGCGGCCGTAGCTGCCCGCCTCGCTGCGGAAACAGGGCGTATGGCAGGTGAAGCGCACACCCGCCTCACCCAGCTCGGCGTCCTCGAAGATCCTGTCGCGGGCGACGTTGGTCACCGGAACCTCGGCGGTGGGGATCAGGTAGTAGCCCTGCTCCCCCTCGAGACGGAACAGGTCCTCCTCGAACTTGGGCAGCTGGCCGGTGCCGCGCAGCGAGTCCCGGTTGACGATGTAGGGCACATAGATCTCGCGGTAGCCGTGCTCGGAAGTATGCAGGTCGAGCATGAACTGGATCAGCGCCCGGTGCATCCGCGCCAGCGGTCCGTACATCACGTTGAAGCGCGAGCCGGTGATCTTGGTCGCGGTCTCGAAGTCCATGTCGCCGAGGCCCTCGCCCAGTGCGACATGGTCCTGCACCGGGAAATCGAAGTGGCGCGGCTCGCCCCAGCGGCCGACCTCGCGATTCTCCTCCTCGGACTTGCCTTCCGGCACCTCCGCGTCGAGCAGGTTGGGCACCGACAGCAGCAGCTCCTCGAGTTCCGCCTGCGCCGCCTTGGCTTGGCTGGTCAGCGCGTCGAGCCGGGCGGCGATTTTCTGCAGGGTCTCGTCGACCCGGGCTTTCGCCTCGTCCACGCTCACGCCCTGCTGGATCAACGCGCCGACCTGCTTCGAGGCGGCCTTGCGTTCCGCCAGCAGGTTCTGGCTGTCGATATCCGCCTGCTTGCGCCGCGCATCCAGTGCCGCGAACCGGGCGACGTCAAACTCGAAGCCGCGCTTTTTCAGGTCTGCGGCAACCGCCTCGGGGTCCTGCCTGACGGTTTTTACATCCAACATACTCAATCAATCCTGTGTTGCTTTGGCACCGGGTCCAGGCCCGGCAAAGGTCAAATAAGTGCCCGGGTGAGATAGATGGACAAGCCGGCCATCAACACACAAAACAGCGCGCTGGCTGCCATATACCCGAGTGCGGTGGCCACAAACCCCTGCTCCAACAGCGCGATCACCTCCAGCGAGAAGGTGGAGAAGGTAGTAAATGCGCCGAGAAATCCCACCATAACGATACTGCGCCAGTCCGGGTGCACGATCTGGCGCTCGATCAGGACGAATATCACCCCGATGGCGAAGGAGCCGATCATGTTCACCAGCAGCGTGGCCAGCGGCCACTTGCCCGCCCACAGGTCGTGAATCCAGGTCGCCAGGAGGTAGCGGGAAACTGCGCCCCCGGCACCGCCGAGTGCAACGAGCAGGATGTATTTCATGCCAGGTGGATGGGCCTCAATCGTAGCGGCGTATTGTACTGGTTTTGTCGCGCTCGCGCAGGTAAGCGAGCTTGTCGCGAATCTTCTGCTCGAGGCCGCGATCGGTCGGATGGTAGTAGACCCGGTCGTGCAGTTCCGGCGGGAAATAGTTCTCCCCCGCCGCGTAGCCGCCCTCCTCGTCATGGGCGTAGCGATATTCCGCGCCGTGCTCCATTTCCTTCATCAGCGCGGTAGGCGCGTTGCGCAGGTGCAGCGGTACCTCGAGACTGCCGCTTTGGGCGATCTCGGCGCGCACCTCGTTGTAGGCCTTGTAGACCGCGTTGCTCTTGGCCGCGCAGGCGAGATAGATGATCGCCTGGGCGATGGCCAGTTCGCCCTCGGGGCTACCCAGGCGCTCCTGTACCTGCCAGGCGTCGAGGGCAAGGGTCAGCGCCCGCGGGTCGGCATTGCCGATGTCCTCACTGGCCATCCGCACGACCCGCCGGGCGACGTAGAGGGGATCGCAGCCGCCATCCAGCATGCGGCAGAACCAGTAGAGAGCCGCGTCCGGTGCACTGCCGCGCACCGCCTTGTGCAGCGCGCTGATCTGGTCGTAGAACACGTCGCCGCCCTTGTCGAAACGGCGCACCGACTCCTGCAGGACTTCCGCCACAGTGCGACTGGAAATTAGCTGGTCTTCAGCGAGGTCCGCCGCCAGTTCCAGCAGGTTGAGCGCCCGGCGCGCGTCGCCGTCAGCCTGTGCGGCGAGCAGCTCCAGCGCGCCGGGCTCCGCTTCGGTGGCATCCTCCATCACCGCCAGCCCGCGCCGCAGCACCGCCAGGATATCCTCCTGCGTCAGCGGCCGGAGCTTGTAGACCCGGGCCCGCGACAGCAGTGCATTGTTCAGTTCGAAGGAAGGGTTTTCCGTGGTTGCGCCGATGAAGATCAGCGTGCCGTCCTCGACGTAGGGCAGGAAAGCATCCTGCTGGGCCTTGTTGAAGCGGTGCACCTCGTCGACGAAGAGGATGGTATCGGTGCCCCGGGCCTTGTAGTCCCGCGCCCGCGCCACGGCGTCACGGATGTCCTTGACCCCGGAGAGTACCGCGGAAATCTGGATGAATTCGGCGTTCGCCGCCTCCGCCGCGATACGCGCAAGGGTGGTCTTGCCGACCCCGGGAGGCCCCCAGAAGATCATCGAGTGCAGCTGCCGTTGCTCCAGCGCCCGGCGCAGGGGCTTGCCCGGCGCGAGCAGGTGCTCCTGCCCGACGTAGGTATTCAGATCAGCGGGGCGCAGGCGTGCGGCGAGAGGCTGGTAGCCCGCGCCCGCGCCGGCGAAGAGGTCACTGCTCATAATCGAAGAAGTCGGCCCCCTCGGGCACCTCGAAGGTGAAGTCCGCCGGGGTAAGGCCGGGCTCCCGGTCGAGGCTGGAGAATTCGATCAGCAGCAACTGGCCGAGGTTGTCGACGATTTCCATGCCGCCCAGGGTCTCCTCGGTGAAGACCAGGGTCAGCTCGCGAAACGCGCTGGCTGCGGCCCTGGGCTCGAGCTTGAAGCGGCCGCGGCCCGTTTCCGTTACCACGTACTCGCGCTGCAGCGCGGCATAGTCCCCTGAGAGAACCTGCAGCGGCGACTGCATGTCTGCCCCGCCGAGGGGCCGCCGGGTGACGGTTTCCAGGTCCCGGTCGTAGTGCCAGAGATACTGCCCGTCGGCGATCACCTGCTGGTCGTCGGGCGCGGTGATGATCCAGGCGAAATAGTCCGGGCGCAGCAGGCGGAAACTGCCGCTGGCATGGGTCAGCTCCCCGGCCGCACCGGCACCGCGCTGGCTCTGGCTGAACTGCCCGCTGAGCTGCGCGACCTGCGCCAGGCGATCGGCCAACCGCGCCACCGGATCGTCATCGGTGCGGGCGATGCCGGCTATCAGGCACAGGGTAAGCGCTGCGAGAAGGAGAAAACGTTGCATCAATCATCGCTCGTAAAAAAAGGTTTATTCTTCCGGTGGCGGTGGCGCGAGGACCTCGCGCTGGCCGTTGCTGCCCATCTCGCTGACCACCCCGGCCATCTCCATCGCCTCGATCAGGCGGGCCGCCCGGTTGTAACCGATGCGCAGCTTGCGCTGTACACTGGAAATGGACGCCCGGCGGCTCTTGGTGACGTAGTGCACCGCCTCGTCGTAGAGGGCGTCGTCCTCCTCCCCTTCCTCGGCGGCGCTGCTGGCCTGCAGTTCACCGGCGGTAACCGGGGTCTGGCCGCCCTCGTCGAGCAGGCCGTCGATGTACAGCGGCTCGCCGCGGCGCTGCCAGTCGGCCACCACCCGGTGCACCTCCTCGTCGGAGACGAAGGCGCCGTGCACCCGGTTCGGCACACCGGAACCCGGCGGCAGGTAGAGCATGTCGCCGTGGCCCAGCAGCTGCTCCGCCCCGCCCTGGTCGAGAATGGTCCGGGAATCCACCTTGGAGGATACCTGGAAGGCGATGCGGGTCGGCACGTTGGCCTTGATCAGGCCGGTGATCACATCCACCGAGGGGCGCTGGGTGGCGAGGATCAGGTGTATCCCCGCCGCCCGGGCTTTCTGGGCGATGCGTGCAATCAGTTCCTCCACCTTCTTGCCGACGATCATCATCATGTCGGCAAACTCGTCGATTACGACAACGATACTCGGCAGTTTCTCCAGGCTGGGCGGGGTTTGTTCCTCGTTGGTCTCGGCGAAGATCGGGTCCGGCTTCCACAGCGGGTCGGGAATCGGCGTGCCCGCCTTCGCGGCATCGAGGACCTTGCGGTTGTAACCGCTCAGGTTGCGCACCCCGAGCTGGGCCATCAGCTTGTAGCGTCGCTCCATCTCCGCGACGCACCAGCGCAGGCCATTGGCGGCGTCCTTCATGTCGGTGATCACCGGGGTCAGCAGGTGCGGGATGCCGTCGTAGACCGACAGTTCGAGCATCTTCGGGTCGACCAGGATCAGCCGCACATCATCCGGGCCGGATTTGTAAAGCAGGCTCAGCAGCATGGCGTTCACGCCCACCGACTTACCGGAGCCGGTGGTACCGGCGACCAGCAGGTGGGGCATGCGGGCGAGGTCGGCGACTATCGGTTCGCCGGAGATATCGTGGCCGAGCGCCAGGGTCAGCGGCGAGCGCGACTGGTCGAAAGCCCGCGAGGAGAGCACTTCGCGGAAGTTGACGATCTCCCGGTCCTCGTTGGGAATCTCGATACCGACCACCGACTTGCCCGGGATGACCTCGACCACCCGCACGGAGATCACCGCCAGTGAGCGCGCCAGGTCCTTGGCCAGGTTGGAGATGCGCGAGACTTTCACCCCGGGTGCCGGCTGGATCTCGAAACGGGTGATCACCGGGCCCGGGTAGACGGCGGTCACCTCCGCGGTGACACCGAAGTCGGCCAGTTTCAATTCCAGCAGCTTGGACAGCGCCTCGAGGGCTTCGGCGGAGTAGCCCCTGCTCGGGTCTTTCTTTTCCGGGTCGAGCAGTTCCAGCGGCGGCAGCTCGCCGGTAATCGGCACGTCGAACAGCGGCTGCTGCTTTTCCTTCTCGGCGCGCTCGGACTTTTCCGCCCGGGGCTTGAGCGGCTTGATTTTCGGCGGCTTGCGTTTCTTTTCCTTCTCTACGTGCTCCTCGATGACGATCTTGCGCGCTTCCACGGCTTTGTCGCGGGCCCGCTTGTCGCGGAAGCTGTCGATGCTGCGCAGCAGCCAGTCCCGCGAGCGCTGGTAGCTGCTGATCGCCAGGGCGCCGAGCCGGTCCATGAGTTTCAGCCAGCTGAGGTCGGTGAATATGGTCATGCCGAAGAGAAACACCGCCGCCAGGATCAGCCGGCTGCCCACATCGCTGAAGGCAACCACGAAGGAATTGCCAATGGCCTGCCCCAGAATGCCCCCCGCACCCTGCGGCAGGCCCGAGCCGCCGAGGTCATTGATCGCGGTCAGTGCGGTGCCGGCGATCATCACCAGCACCAGGCCGAGGGCCCGGATACCCAGCGTTACCCAGTCGAAGGCCCTGGCCTCGTGGCGCTCGAGCAGGATAACCAGCGCCCGATAGGCGAGCAGCAGCGGGAAAAGGTAGGCGGCATAGCCCACCAGGGAGAAGAAGACGTCCGCCAGCCAGGCACCGGTGGGGCCGCCCAGGTTGGCGATCGCGCGACCGGCGCTGCCACTCGCGGACCACCCGGGGTCCCGCGGGCTATAGGTGAACAGGGCGAGCATGAGATAGAGACAGACAGCGCTGACGCCAATGAAGGCGCCCTCGCGCAGGCGGGTGCCGAGAAAATTTTCACTGCTGGATGTGTCTGGCACGCTGCTCATTGTCCTTACGCTGTCACCCCTGATCTCTGAGGCCGTGCAGCGTCGACACGACCTTCATAAAGCACTTTAATTTTCACTTATATTATGATTATTTTCAAAGGCTTATATTGCCTTTTTAGAAACAGGTTCGACTTTGCCGCTTCCGCCCCTTTAAAGTACCATAACTCGCCCCCAGATATGGGCAGGATTTTCCCCGGCTCCGGCGCCTGCGGCGCGACCCCCGGAGCCACCCAGGCCAAGCTGAAACCCGACCTTAGGAAGCGTGACGATGAGCGAAGCGAGACATATTCCCCTGATTATTCTGGGCAGTGGCCCTGCCGGCTACACGGCTGCGGTCTACGCCGCCCGCGCCAACCTGAACCCGGTGGTGATCACCGGCATGCAACAGGGCGGGCAGCTCACCACCACGACCGAGGTGGAGAACTGGCCGGGCGGCCACGCCGAACTGCAGGGTCCGGAACTCATGGTCAACATGCAGGAGCATGTGGAGCGCTTCGGCACCGAGGTACTCTTCGACCACATCGAGTCGGTGGACCTCTCCACCCGCCCGATGCAACTTTCCGGTAGCGGCAACTACACCTGTGACGCGCTGATCATCGCCACCGGCGCGTCTGCCCAGTACCTCGGCCTGCCCTCGGAGGAAGCGTTCATGGGCAAGGGCGTCAGCGCCTGTGCCACCTGCGACGGTTTCTTCTACCGCAACCAGAAGGTCGCCGTTATCGGCGGCGGCAACACTGCCGTGGAGGAAGCCCTCTACCTCGCCAATATCGCCAGCCACGTGACCCTGGTACATCGCCGCGATGCCCTGCGCTCGGAAAAAGTGCTGCAGGACCGCCTGTTCGCCAAGGAAAAGGAAGGCAAGGTCACCATCCTCTGGGACCACGTCCTCGATGAGGTGCTGGGCGACGACAGCGGCGTGACCGGGATGCGGGTCAAATCCACCAAGAGCGACGCGACCCGGGATATCGACCTGGCCGGGGTGTTCATCGCCATTGGCCACAAGCCGAACACCGATATTTTCGCCGGCCAGCTGGAAATGAAAGACGGCTACATCGTGATTCGCAGCGGCCTCGAGGGCAACGCCACCGCCACCAGCGCTGCGGGGGTGTTTGCAGCGGGTGACGTGGGCGACCACGTTTACCGCCAGGCGGTCACCTCCGCGGGCTTTGGCTGCATGGCAGCGCTGGACGCGGAGAAGTACCTCGACAACCTGTCGTAAACTCCCGCACACCTGCCATAGGCGGGACGGGCGCAGTCGCCCTGTTCCCGCCTCCCTCATCTGGTCGCGCCCTGGACTCGGCACTAGACTATGCCCATGCGCTACCTGACCCAACTCCACGCCGGGGATGAATTCCCGCCCTCTACGGAGGCTCTCGACTATCCCTCCGGGCTGCTGGCCGTGGGCGGTGACCTGTCTGCACAGCGCCTGCTGAAAGCCTACCGCCGGGGGATTTTCCCCTGGTACGAAGAGCCCCAGCCGGTGCTCTGGTGGACCCCCGACCCGCGCTCGGTCCTGCTGCCCGACAATCTGCATATCTCCCGCAGCCTGCGCCGCAGCCTGCGCCGCGACCGCTTCAGGCTGGCGGTCGACCAGCGCTTTGCCAAGGTCATGGCCAATTGCGCCAAGTTGCGCGGCGACGGCCTGGGTACCTGGATCGGCAGCGAGATGATCGCCGCCTACTGCGACCTGCACGCGATCGGCCACGCCCACTCGATCGAGGTGCTGGACGAGCGCGGTACTCTGGTCGGCGGCCTTTACGGCATCGCCCTCGGCCGGGTCTTTTTCGGTGAGTCCATGTTCAGTGCGCAAACCGACGCCTCCAAGGTGGCGATGGTCGGGCTCGTCGACATCTGCCGGCGCGCGGGCATCCGGCTGATCGACTGCCAGGTTGAAAGCAAACACCTCAATTCCCTGGGGGCCAGCAATATTTCCCGCAGCAAGTTCGAGGCCCTGCTTGACGAATTCGCGAATCTCGCTCACGATCAAAGTGTGTGGGCACTCCCGCCCACTTGCGGAGAATTGCTGTGACCTCTTCCCTGCGCGACCTCAAGGTGTACACCACCTACCCCCACAGCTGCAGCTACCTGGAAGACCGGGAGGCGACAACGCTGTTCGTGGATCCGCGCCAGGAAGTCGACCAGTCCCTCTACAGCAACCTGTCCCTGCTCGGCTTCCGCCGCAGCGGCAATCACCTCTACCGCCCCCACTGCAACCATTGCCAGGCCTGTGTGCCGGCGCGCATTCCGGTTGCCGATTTCATCCCCAACCGCTCCCAGCGGCGCACCCTGCAGGCAAATCGCGACCTTGAAGTGGAGTGCACCAGCGATATCCGCGACGAGGCCGCCTACGAGCTCTACCGCCAGTACATCGAGCTGCGCCACTCGGATGGCGACATGTACCCGCCGGACCGCGAGCAGTACCTGTCCTTTCTCAACAACGCCTGGGACTGCACCCGCTACTACCGCTTCTACAGCCGCGGCAAACTGACCGCCATCGCCGTCGTCGATGAACTGCTGGACGGGCTCTCGGCCATTTACACCTTCTTCGACCCGCTCGAGGAAAAGCGCAGCCTGGGGCGCTATGCCATTCTCTGGCAGATCCAGCACACCGTGGAGAAAAATCTCGACTACCTCTACCTCGGCTACTGGATCAAGAACTGCCGCAAGATGGCCTACAAATCCGAGTACCGGCCTCTCGAGTTATTCGTCAACGGTCGCTGGACCACCCTCCTCTGAGCTTTACTCCGGTCTAATTCACACCGGAGGTAGAATCACGGCCACGTTTGAGGCAAAATGCGCCCCGGTTCCAGTTTGAGGCATGCCCGCAGGATGGCGAAGGAAGACCAGATTGAAATGGAAGGGGAAGTTATCGACACCCTTCCAAATACTACGTTCCGTGTCCAGTTAGAGAATGGCCACGTGGTGACAGCCCATATTTCGGGCAAGATGCGCAAGAACTATATCCGGATTTTGACCGGGGATCGGGTTCGTGTCGAACTGACCCCCTACGACCTGACCAAGGGCCGTATTACCTACCGCGAGCGTTGATGCGGTGGGCCGAGCGGCCCACCCCGCCCCTAACTCTCCTCGAGTATCGGTTCCTCTGCTTTCACCCGCACCAGAAGCTTGTCCTCTTCCTTGTTGAGGTAGACTTCGGCCGTGCCGCCGGAACTCGCCAGCTCGCCGAACAGCACCAACTCCGCCAGCGGCTTCTTGATGTGCTCCTGAATCACGCGCTCCATTGGCCGTGCACCCATGTGCCGGTCGTAGCCCTTTTCCACCAGCCACAGCCGGGCGTCCTCGTCGACTTCCAGGGTGACCCGTTTTTCGTCCAGTTGCCCCTGCAGCTCGGTGAGGAATTTATCCACCACGGTGAGAATGACATCCTCGCCCAGCGGCTCGAACTGCACGATGGAATCCAGGCGGTTGCGGAATTCCGGGGTGAACATGCGGTTGATGGCCTCCATGGCATCGGAGCTGTGGTCCTGGGAGGTGAAGCCAATGCTGCGGCGGCTGATATTTTCCGCCCCGGCGTTGGTGGTCATTACCAGGATCACGTTGCGGAAATCCGCTGAACGACCGTTGTTGTCGGTCAGGGTGCCGTGGTCCATCACCTGCAGCAGCAGGTTGAACACCTCGGGGTGGGCCTTCTCGATCTCATCCAGCAACACCACTGCGTGGGGGTGCTTGGTCACCGCGTCGGTAAGCAGGCCTCCCTGGTCAAAGCCGACATAGCCGGGGGGAGCACCGATCAGGCGCGACACCGTGTGCCGTTCCATATATTCGGACATATCGAAGCGAATGAGCTCCAGCCCCAACTGCCGGGCCAGCTGCTTGGTGATCTCGGTCTTGCCGACACCGGTGGGACCGGCGAGCAGGAAGGAGCCGATGGGCTTGTCGCCGGAGCGCAAACCGGCCCGGGCCAGCTTGATCGACGTCGCCAGGCTCGAAATGGCCTTGTCCTGGCCGAACACCACCATCCGCAGGTTCTGCTCCAGCTTCTGCAGCACTTCCTTGTCGTCGCTGCTGACGGTCTTTGGCGGGATGCGGGCGATCTTGGCAATCACCGTCTCGATATCGGCAACGCCGATGACTTTCTTGCGCTTTGAAGGCGGCTGCAGCTGCTGGTAGGCACCCGCCTCGTCGATCACGTCGATGGCCTTGTCCGGCAGGAAGCGGTCGGTGATGTAGCGTGCCGACAATTCGGTGGCGACCTTCAGGGCCTTGTCGGTATAGCGCAGGCCGTGGTGTTCCTCGAAGCGCGACTTCAGGCCCTTGAGAATCTTGAAGGCATCCTCGACGCTCGGCTCCATCACATCGATTTTCTGGAAGCGGCGCGACAGCGCGCGGTCCTTGTCGAAAATACCGCGGTATTCCTGGAAGGTGGTGGAGCCGATGCAACGCAATTTCCCCGAGCTGAGCAGGGGCTTGAGCAGGTTGCTGGCATCCATCACGCCGCCGGACGCGGCGCCGGCGCCAATAATGGTATGCACTTCATCGATGAACAGGATGGCGTTGTCGCGTTTCTTGAGTTCCGCCAGCAGGCCCTTGAAGCGCTTCTCGAAATCGCCGCGGTACTTGGTGCCGGCCAGCAGAGAGCCGAGATCGAGGGAGTAGACCACCGCGTTCTGCAGAGTTTCCGGCACGTCGCCGTCGACTATCTTCTTGGCCAGTCCCTCGACAATCGCGGTCTTGCCAACGCCGGACTCACCGACCAGCAGAGGATTGTTCTTGCGTCGCCGGGCGAGGATCTGCGCCACCCGCTCGACTTCCGGCACCCGGCCAATCAGTGGATCGATATGGCCTTCCGCCGCCTCGCGGTTGAGGTTGGTGGCGAAGCTTTCGAGCGGGCTGTCCTCGCCATCGTCCTGCCCTGCCCCGTCGGCTTCCTGCGAGGGCTCGACACCGGACGGGTCGTTCTCGCCGCCGACCTTGGAGATGCCGTGGGTGATGTAATTGACCACGTCGAGGCGTGCGACGCTCTGGGTCTTGAGGAAGAACACCGCCTGGCTCTCCGCCTCGCTGAAAATCGCCACCAGTACGTTGGCCCCGGTTACCTCGCTCTTGCCGGAGGACTGCACGTGGAAGACTGCGCGTTGCAGCACGCGCTGGAAACCGAGCGTCGGCTGGGTTTCGCGCTCCTCCTCGTCGTCGGGGATCAGCGGCGTGGTGGCATCGACAAACTCGATCAGGTCGCCGCGCAGGCCGCCGATATCGGCACCGCAGGCCTTGAGCACCCGGATTGCATCGTTGTTGTCGAGCAGGGCCAGAAGCAGGTGTTCCACGGTCATGAACTCGTGCCGTTTGGCGCGGGCGCCGCGGAAAGCTTCGTTCAGCGACTGTTCAAGATCTTTGCTCAGCATATACCACTCCCGGGTCTAGCCCTCAGATGCTTCGATTTCGCACAACAGGGGGTGTTCATTCTCCCTGGCGTACTGGTTTACCTGCGCGGCCTTGGTCTCGGCGATATCACGGGTGTAGATACCGCAGACGCCCTTGCCCTGCGTATGGACCGTAAGCATTACGTGGGTCGCCTGCTCGCGGTTCATACGGAAAAAGATTTCCAGCACTTCGACGACGAATTCCATCGGTGTGTAGTCGTCGTTGATCAGGACCACTTTAAACAGCGGTGGTTTTTTCAGCTCGGGCTTCGATTCCTGGAGCGCAACACTCCCGTCACCCACCCGCTGGGGATCATCGCCCATGCGCCAGTCGCTGCCTGTCTGAATATATTTCACGAAACGTCTCTAAACCGGGTTCGGCCTGTGCAGTGCGCGCCGCCCTGGGCGATGGTCTGTCGGTGGCCGGAAGAAGCAGTTGCCACTGCACCCTTTGCGGGGTCGCAGTGCATGGAACAATATGGTTACGATACTCGGGTTTTTAAAGCCCCGCAAACTGGACAGGCAGGGGTTTTCTAATGCTATAGTGGATGTCTCTCCCGAGCCGCATCGCGCTCAAGTCACCGCCCGCCAGGCAAAAAAAATGGCCCACCGGAGTGGGCCATTTCCAGAGCTCTGCAAGATTTTGCTTACATCGCGTCGATAACAGCCTTGCCGAACTCGGAGCAGGACAGCAGGGTTGCACCGTCCATCAGGCGCTCGAAGTCGTAGGTGACAGTCTTGGCCTGGATGGCGCCGTTCATGCCATTGATGATCAGGTCGGCAGCTTCGTTCCAGCCCAGGTGGCGCAGCATCATCTCCGCGGAGAGGATCAGGGAACCGGGGTTCACCTTGTCCTGGCCGGCGTACTTCGGCGCAGTGCCGTGGGTGGCTTCGAACAGGGCCACGGTGTCGGACAGGTTGGCGCCCGGCGCGATGCCGATACCGCCTACCTGCGCGGCCAGCGCGTCGGACAGGTAGTCGCCGTTCAGGTTCAGGGTGGCGACCACGCTGTAGTCCTTGGGACGGGTCAGAATCTGCTGCAGCATGGCGTCAGCGATCACGTCCTTGATGACGATTTCGTTGCCGGTGTTGGGGTTCTTGATGGAAACCCAGGGGCCGCCGTCGAGCAGTTCGCCACCGAACTCTTCCTGGGCCAGCTCGTAGCCCCAGTCGCGGAAGGCACCTTCGGTGAACTTCATGATGTTGCCCTTGTGTACCAGGGTCACGGAGGGCAGGTCCTGGTCGATGGCGTACTGGATGGCCTTGCGCACCAGGCGCTTGGTGCCTTCCTCGGAAACCGGCTTGATGCCGATGCCGACGTTGTTGGGGAAGCGGATCTTGGTGGCGCCCATTTCGTTGATGATGAAATCGACTACTTTTTTCGCTTCGTCGGAGTCGGCCTTGTACTCGATACCGGCGTAGATGTCCTCGGAGTTCTCACGGAAGATCACCATGTTGCAGGCGCCGGGATCTTTCACCGGTGAGGGCACGCCCTCGAACCAGCGCACCGGGCGCAGGCAGGTGTAGAGGTCCAGCTCCTGGCGCAGGGCCACGTTCAATGAGCGGAAGCCGCCGCCGACCGGGGTGGTCAGGGGACCCTTGATGCCCACGGAGTACTCCTTGATCGCGTCCAGGGTTTCTTCCGGGAACCAGTCGCCGTCGTAGAGCTCCGCCGCTTTTTCGCCAGTGTAGATTTCCATCCAGGAGATCTTCTTCGCGCCGCCGTAGGCCTTTTCAACCGCCGCATCGACCACATCGATCATGACCGGGCTGATGTCGACACCGATGCCGTCCCCTTCGATGTAAGGAATGATAGGATTGTTGGGGACAGTGAGGCTGTGGTCCGCGTTGACAGTGATTTTTTCACCTTCGGAAGGGACCTGGATATGCTTATAGCCCATGTAAGTACTCCGTCATTACAGATAGATTTCGATGGAAAGGCGGGGATTCCGCTGGGGCGCCCCGTCGTTGGAAGCGGCGCGCATTGTATCACGATTGCAGGGCTTTCTGCCCTGCCCTGAAGGAAAATTCATCTCGGCGCGGCCATGGCCACTATCCTGCTCTTCAACAAACCCTACCTGGTCCTGAGCCAGTTTACCGACAGCGAGGGGCGCCGAACCCTGGCCGATTATATCCGCGCGCCGGGCTATCGCGCCGCGGGCCGGCTGGATTACGACTCCGAGGGCCTGCTGCTGCTCACCGACGACGGCGGCCTGCAGCAGCGCATCGCCAATCCCCGGCACAAACTGTGGAAGAGCTACCTTGTACAGGTTGAAGGAGAGATCACCGATGCCGCGCTGGCGCAGCTCGAAAAGGGCGTCCAGCTGAAGGACGGCCCCACCCTGCCCGCCCGCGCGCGGCGTATCGACCCACCGCAGCTGTGGTCGCGCGACCCACCGGTGCGCGAGCGCAAGAGCGTGCCCGACGGCTGGCTGGAACTGGGCATCCGCGAGGGGCGCAACCGGCAGGTGCGGCGGATGACGGCGGCTGTCGGGTTTCCGACACTGCGGCTGGTACGCTGGTCGATAGGCGACTGGAATCTCGTGGGGCTGGCCCCGGGGGAATCCCGGCCGCTGGAAATCCACCTGCCAGCGGGCGCCCCGGCGCGCCCGGGCAGCACCCGCCGGGCGCCCGGCGGACCCGGACCGAGAGGGAAAAAACGATGACTGATCCAGGCTGGCCTCCCCACGTGACCGTGGCGACCGTTGTCCAGCGCGACGGGCGTTACCTGCTGGTCGAGGAGCGCGACAAGACCACCGGCGCGCTGGTGTTCAACCAGCCCGCGGGACACCTCGATCCGGGCGAGTCGATTACCGACGCCGCCCTGCGCGAGACCCGCGAGGAAACCGGCTGGGAGGTCAGGCTCAGCGGCGTGCTGGGCATGGCGCTCTACCACGCCAACAACGGCGTGCTCTACTACCGGACGACCTTCCTGGCGGAGCCCGTGACGGAGATTACGGGAGCCGTGCTGGATGCAGATATTCACGCCATCCACTGGCTCACCATCGAGGAAATCCACGCCAATTCTGCTAGAATGCGCAGCCCGCTGGTCATCGCGGCTATCGAGCAATATCGCAAGGGCCTTTGCGCCCCACTGGATCTCGTTTATTCATGAGCTTCAACGCCTCCACCAGAGTAATCGTCGGCATGTCCGGCGGTGTCGACTCCTCTGTTTCCGCACTGCTGCTGAAGGAGCAGGGCTACGCCGTGGAAGGCCTGTTCATGAAGAACTGGGAGGAGGACGACGGCACCGAATACTGCACGGCGAAGGAAGATTTCGCCGACGCCCAGGCGGTGGCGGACAAGCTCGGGATCAAACTGCACGGGGCCAATTTCGCCGCGGAATACTGGGATAATGTCTTCGAGCACTTTCTCGAGGAATACCGCGCCGGCCGCACGCCGAATCCGGACATCCTCTGCAACCGCGAAATCAAGTTCAAGGCCTTCCTCGACTACGCCCGGATGCTGGGTGGCGACCTCATCGCCACCGGCCACTACGTCCGCCGCGGCGAAGTCGACGGCCGCCCCGCCCTGCTCAAGGGGCTCGACAGCAACAAGGACCAGAGCTATTTCCTCCACGCCGTCGGCCACGCGGAAATCGGTGCGAGCCTGTTCCCGGTGGGTGAACTGGAAAAACCCGAGGTGCGCGCACTGGCGGAACAGCACGGCCTCGCCACGGCGAAAAAGAAAGACTCCACCGGCATCTGCTTTATCGGCGAGCGCCGCTTCAAGGATTTTCTCCAGCAGTACCTGCCCGCCCAGCCCGGCGACATCCACTCCCTCGATGGCGAGCACCTGGGCCGGCACCAGGGCCTGATGTACCACACCATCGGCCAGCGCCAGGGCCTGGGTATCGGCGGCCTTGCCGACCACGGCGACGCCCCTTGGTACGTGGTGGGCAAGGACCTCGAGCGGAACGTCCTGCTGGTGGCCCAGGGCAACGAGCACCCGGCGCTGTTCAGTGACAGCCTCTACGTCGACAGGATCTACTGGATTGCCGGCGAAGTGCCGGCACTGCCACTGCGCTGCCAGGCCAAGGTACGCTACCGCCAGGCGGACCAGAACTGCACGATCTTCCCCGAGGGCGACGGCTACCGGGTGGAGTTCGCGCAGCCGCAGCGCGCAGTCACGCCCGGCCAGTCGGCGGTGTTCTATGTCGGCGAGGTATGCCTCGGGGGTGGCGTCATCGAGCGAGCCTGGCGCGAGCGAACTTCGGCCACCAGCGCAACGACGGGCGATCCGCGTACGCAGGGTTGCCGCCCATGAACCGGCCGCTCAGCAATATCGAGCAACAGGCCATCGCCCTGGCCGGCGTGACACAGGCGGCCCGCATCGTCGACCAGGTTTCGCGCACAGGCACCTATCCGCTGGAGTTTCTCGAATCCTCCATACACAGCCTGTTCACCTTCGATGCCGAGGACACCGCAGCCGTCTACGGCGGCATTGCCGGCGTCAAACTCGGCATGATCAACCTCAGTGCCATGCTGGCCAACCGCCAGGAAGCCGAGGCGCGGGACGTGGTGCGTTACGTGTTCAACCTGCTCTACCTGGAGCGGCGCTTTTCCAGCAACCCGGCGATGATGTCGGTCGTCCACTCCCGGCTGCAACACGCCAGCTTTCGCGCCGAACATTTCTCCGGCCACGTGGCCGCCACCTGCCACAGCATTTCCGGCATCTACCAGGACACCCTGAGCAAGCTGCGCTATCGCATCAAGGTCACCGGCGCCGCCCAGCATCTGCAGGATGAAACCAACGCCGACATCATCCGCGCACTGCTGCTGGCGGGGATCCGCTCGGCCTTCCTCTGGCGCCAACTGGGCGGCCGGCGCTGGAAACTGGTATTCCAGCGCAAACAGCTGCTCAGGGTTAGCCAGGAACTGTCCCGCAACCTGCCCGTGGTGTAGAATCCGCCCCCGCAAAATCTTTGGAGCCCCTCCCGCATGGACCTTTCAGCCCTTACCGCGATTTCCCCCATCGACGGCCGCTACGCCAGCAAGACCACCGCTCTGCGCGAAGTGTTCAGCGAGTTCGGGCTGATCAAGCGCCGTGTGCTGGTGGAAGTTCGCTGGCTGGAATGTCTCGCCGCACACCCGGGCATCAGCGAGGTCCCGCCGCTCTCGCCGGCGGCACGCAAGCGCCTGAACGCCATTGCCGATGAATTCAACGAAGTCGATGCGCGGCGGATCAAGGACATCGAGGCCACCACCAACCACGACGTGAAGGCCGTCGAGTACTTCCTCAAGGAGCGCTTCGCCGGCGACAAGGAACTGGAGTCCATCGCGGAGTTCGTGCACTTCGCCTGTACCTCTGAGGACATCAACAACCTCTCCCACGCGCTGATGCTGCGTGACGGTCTCGCCGCGACCCTGCCGGAGATGGAAAAAATCGCCGACGCCCTGGCCGCACTGGCGCAAGCGAATGCGGCTGTGCCGATGCTCTCGCGCACCCACGGCCAGACCGCCAGCCCCAGCACCATGGGCAAGGAGATCGCCAATGTCGTCGCCCGCCTGCGGCGCCAGCTGGCGCTGATCGGCAAGGTCGAGTTCCTCGGCAAGATCAACGGCGCGGTGGGCAACTACAACGCCCACCTGTCCGCCTACCCCGAGGTGGACTGGCAGGCCAACGCCGAGCAGTTCGTCAGCGACCTGGGCCTGACCTGGAACCCCTACACCACCCAGATCGAACCCCACGACTACATGGCCGAGCTGTTCGATGCGCTGTCGCGCTTCAACACTGTGCTGATCGACTTCAACCGCGATATATGGGGCTACATCTCGCTCGGCTATTTCCGCCAGAAGACCGTCGCCGGGGAAGTCGGCTCCTCGACCATGCCGCACAAGGTCAACCCGATCGACTTCGAAAACTCCGAGGGCAACCTCGGCATCGCCAACGCGGTGTTCGGCCACCTCTCGGCAAAGCTGCCGATCAGCCGCTGGCAGCGCGACCTCACCGACTCCACCGTACTGCGCAATATGGGCGTCGGCTTCGGCTACGGGCTGATCGCCTACCAGGCCTGCATGAAAGGCATCGGCAAGCTGGAACTCGATGCTGCAAAACTGGCACAGGACCTCGACAACAGCTGGGAAGTCCTCGCCGAGCCGATCCAGACCGTGATGCGCCGCTACGGCATCGAGAAGCCCTACGAGAAGCTCAAGGCGCTGACCCGCGGCCAGACGATGAACAAACAGACCATCCAGGCGTTTGTCGAGAAGCTGGACATTCCCGCCGCCGCCAAGCAGGAACTGCTGGCGATGACACCGGCCAGCTACATTGGCAACGCGGTGGCCCAGGCCTCCGCCATCGAGTAAGGCTGTGGCCGTCGAACTGCAGCTCGGCATCAGCCCGGAGGAATTCCTCGCCCACTACTGGCAGCGCAAGCCGCTGCTGGTTCGGCAGGCCATCGCCAACTTCGAGCCACCGGTCGATGCCGATACCCTCGCCGGCCTGGCGCTGGAGGAGGAAATCGAGTCGCGGATCATCGAGTCGCGCGGCGGACAGTGGGGACTGTTCCACGGCCCCTTCGACGAATCCGATTTTCAGCGCGCACACCCCTGGACCCTGCTGGTTCAGGCCGTGGATTACTATCTCCCGGAGGTGGAAGCCCTGCGCCGCGCGGTGCCCTTCCTGCCCCACTGGCGCATCGACGACGTGATGGTCAGCTACGCCGTCGACGGCGGCAGCGTCGGACCGCACTACGACAACTACGATGTCTTCCTGCTGCAGGGTGAAGGCCGGCGGCGCTGGCGGGTCGGCCAGCACTGCGACGGCAACTCGCCACTGATAGACCACGAGGAGCTGCGTATCCTCAGCAGCTTCGAGTGCAGCGAGGAATTCCTGCTGGAGCCCGGCGACATGCTGTACATCCCGCCCCGGGTCGCCCACTGGGGCGTCGCCGAGGGCGAGTGCACCACCTTTTCCATCGGCTTTCGCGCGCCACAGGTCTACGACCTGGTTTCGCGGCTGGTGGACGCCACCCTGGAATCCCTCGACCCCCAGCTGTTCTTTGCCGATCCCGGTCGCGCGGTCGCCGTGCCCGACGGGGAAATTACCGCCGAAGACCTGCAGCGGGCGCGCCGCGCGGTCATCCACGCCCTCGAGCAATGCGCTGATCCCCTGTGGTTCGGGGAACTGGTCACCGAGCCGCGCTACGAAATGCTCCCGGAGGAAGACCCCCAGGCGCGGCAGTCACTGCTGAACGGGGAATCCCCCGCGCTGCTCGCCGGCGGCGCCAGGCTGGCCTGGCTGCGCGAGGGTGAGGGCCTGGTGGTATTCGCCAACGGTCACAGTCATTGCGCCGCGGCGGACCAGCTGGCCTTCCTGCAGGCGCTCAGCCAGCACGGGCACGCAGACTGCGGCCCAGGGAGCGAGGGTTCAGACACCGCAAGCCGCGCTGAACTGCTAGACTTCCTGCTGGAGGTCGGTTGCATCCATGCAGATCGAGACGAACCTACAGGCGGTTGACTATCCGCACCCCTTCGACGAGGTCGCGGCGGAAATTGCCGCCAACGCGCGACGCTACGTCGCCATCCTCAGCCCGGCGCTGGATGCCGCGGCTTTTGACACCGAGGCACTGAGTGATGCACTGCGCAGGCTGCTGCTCGACAGCGCCCAGAGCGAGGTGCGTATCCTGCTACAGAGCAAGGCCGGGGTAGTGGGTCGCGGGCACCGCCTGCTCAACCTCGCGCGGCGGATGCCGAGCCGGGTGAAAATACGCCTGCTGCGCGACCACCCGGACTGGGATGACGAGACGATTGTCATCTGCGATCGCGATACCACACTGTTCAGGCCACCCGGCTCCGGCGACCGCGCCTTCCTCGAGAGTGAAGTGCGTCCCGCGGCGGAGCAGCGGCTGGAGTTGTTCGACAGCCTCTGGCGCTACAGCGAGGAAGACCCCGACCTGCGCCTGCTTACGGTGTGAGGCGCGGCGCGATCAGGCGGCGAAGGGCTCCTCGCCCTCCAGCTTGGTGCGGATCATCATCCTGCCGCTGTCCAGCGCGTAGGGGGTAGCCCGGTGCATGGTGCCGGTATTGTCCCAGATCACCAGTTCGCCCAGCGACCACTTGTGGCGGTAGTGGAAGGGTTCACTGGTCGCCCACTCGCGCAGGCCGTGCAGGAGCCTGGCACTTTCCCGCAGGTCCATTCCCACCACGTACTCGGCCGTGTTCCCCAGCACCAGCGACTTGCGCCCGGAACGGTGTGTCCACACCAGTGGCAACTCGTTGCTGCCCAGGGACATCCACTCGTCGAGCTTCGCCAGGGTCGGCTCCGGGTTGTGGTAGAGCTGGGAGTTCCAGAAGGAGTGGTGCACACGCAGGCCTTCCAGCTCGGCTTTACGCTCCTGTGGCAGCTGGTCGTAAGCCGCATAGGTGTTGCAGAACTCCGTATCGCCCCCCTCCTTCGCCAGCGCCCTCGGGGTCAGCAGTGAAGCGAGTATGGGCATTTGCGACATGGTGCCGTCGATATGCCAGAAGAAGGCGCCCTTGAGGTAATCCGCCTTGGCGTTTTCCCTGGCATCCATGGTGATCTTGTAGGTGATTTCACCCTGGATTTCAGGTGCCAGCGTACCGAGGGTGTGGGTAAAGGCAACCAGCTCGTCATTGCTGAAATGCAGGTCGGGAAACACCAGCACCCCGCGCTGCTCGAGCAGTTCGCGAATCCGGGGCGCATACTCCCCGGCGAGTAGCGCCTCCCGGGAGGCCTCGATCCTGGTGCCGATATGCGGTTTGAGGTCAGTGATTTTCATGCTGCGGGCTCCGGCTGTCTTATAGTTTCGGCGGGTCATTATTTATAGTACGCGATGGTACTCTAATTGACAGGGCCAGGGTAGCCCGTCGCGGGCGGCAGTACGCGATCAGGGGTCGCTGTTGTCGGAGAGTATGACGCCTACCTCATTGCCCTCGTAGACCAGGACGAAGACCCGCAGGCCCCGGCAGGGCTCTTCAGTGGCGTGGAGCAGATCGCCATCGGCGATCGAGAAGCGGTACTGGTGCAGGGGGCACTGCAGGATACCCCCCTGCAGCGTGGCACTCATGAGCGGGTGACCCCGGTGGGGGCAGCGGGCTTCGATCAGGTAGCGCTGCCCGCCTCGCTGGATCAGCAACAGCTGCAGGTGGTCGATCTTGAACTCGCGGCTGTAGCCGTCCTCGAGGTTGATCAGTTTTTCCAGCGGGTAGAAACGCATGCTTCCGTCCGGGTGCCCGCCGGGTATAACGGCTACAGGGCGTCGATGATCTGTTTCGCTGCAGCGTACGCCGTGGTCTCGCCCTGCGCAACACCCCGCTCCAGTTCCGGCAGCATGCGCTTCACCTCGGCGTTCTGCTTCAGCTTCATCAGCAGCATCTCCTGCACCAGGTGGTGCATCCAGTCGCGGTTCTGCCGGGCCCGCTTGGACTCGAAAGCGCCCTCCTGCTTCGACTGGCTGCAGTAGTCGACCAGCATGCCCCAGACGGCGTCGATGTTGATGTTCTTCAGCGCCGAGCAGGTCATTACCCGCGGTGTCCAGAAGCTGGTGTGGCGCAGCAGGTTCATGGCGCTGGTGTACTGCTGGCGGGTGAGCTGGGCGAGGCGCTCGCTGTCGCCGTCGGCCTTGTTGATCACCAGCGCGTCGGCCAGTTCCATGATGCCTTTCTTGATGCCCTGCAGTTCGTCACCGCCACCGGGCAGCATCAGCACCATGAAGAAATCCACCATGCCGGCGACTTCGTATTCGCTCTGCCCTACCCCCACGGTCTCGACGAGGATGACGTCGTAACCCGCCGCTTCGCACAGCAGCATGGTTTCACGGGTTTTCTGCGCCACGCCGCCCAGGGCGCCCTCGGAGGGTGAGGGCCGGATGAAGGCGCCGTCGGCACGGGAGAGTTCTTCCATGCGGGTTTTGTCGCCGAGGATGGAACCGCCGGCAATCGGGGAACTGGGGTCGACGGCGAGGACGGCGACCTTTTTACCCTGCTCGATCAGGTACAGGCCGAAGGCTTCGATGAAGGTGGACTTACCGACGCCGGGCACACCGGTAATGCCGATGCGCACGCTGTTGCCGCTGTGGGGCAGGACCTGCTCGAGGATGCCCTGGGCCTGCTCCCGGTGGGCGGGGAGCTTGCTCTCGACCAGGGTGATGGCCTTGGCGAGGGCACGGCGGTTGCCGCTGAGGAGCTTTTCCAGATCGAATGCTTGCATTGGTCCGTTCTTGAATTTTCGACTTCGGTTTTGGTGTGCGTACTACGTCGCTCGCGTGCGGTCCATTCTATGCCGCATCCTGTCCCTCATATACCCCTTCCCGGAAACGCCAAAAAGCGTACGTCCCTGTACAGGCTCGGCGGCGACCGTCCTGGTCGCCGACGTTCCGTCCAGGGGTATATGAGGGACAGGCTGCTGTGCCTGAGTGAAGCGACGGCCGGATTGAATGACGAGGCTTTCAATCGCGCTCGCCAGAGCGCTTTAGAATATGGCGAGGCTTGAGTCTGCACGGAGCGATGTGACGCCTGAAACAGGCTTTACGGACCGTCGGCGAACAGGACGTTCGCCGCCGAGCCTGTAAAGGGATGTACGCTTTTTGGCGTGTCCGGAAAGCCTGTTTCAGGCGGCGCAGCGCGGCCTCGAAAAGAAGCACACAGGTGCCCCCAAGAAAAACCACGCCTCGCCAGCAGCCAGCAATTAACCCGACTGCGCCTCGTTCACCGCATCCAGCACCTGCCGCGCACATTCCGGAATCGGTGTGCCCGGGCCGAAGATGCACTTCACACCCGCGTTGTAGAGGTGATCGTAATCCTGGCGCGGAATCACCCCGCCAGCGATAACCACGATGTCGTCAGCACCCTGTTTTTTCAGCTCGTTGATCAGCTCGGGAACAAGGGTCTTGTGACCGGCGGCCAGGGAAGAGGCGCCAACCACGTGGACGTCGTTCTCGATCGCCTGCCGGGCCACTTCCTCCGGCGTGGAGAACATCGGCGACAGGTCGATATCGAAGCCGACGTCGGCGAAGGCGGTGGCTACCACCTTGGCGCCGCGGTCGTGACCGTCCTGGCCCATCTTGCACACCAGCATGCGCGGGCGGCGGCCGTGCTGCTCAACGAAGTTCTCGATGTCTTTCTGGATACCCACCCAGTTATCGTCCTCCTGGAACGCGCTGCCGTAAACCCCGGAAACCGTTTGTGCCTGGGCGTTGAAGCGGCCGAACTCGCGCTCCATGGCGAAGGAGATCTCGCCCACGGAGGCACGCCGGCGGGTCGCCTCGACGGCCAGCGCCAGCAGGTTGCCCTGGCCGCTGTGTGCGGCGGCGTAGATTTCCTCGAGGATGTCCTCGACGGCGGCCTCGTCGCGATCGGCGCGGAGTTTTTCCAGGCGCGCGATCTGTGACTTGCGCACCGCTTCGTTGTCGATTTCGAGAACGTCGACGTCCTCTTCCTGCGCCAGCTTGTACTTGTTCACGCCGACGATGACGTCGTCGCCGCGGTCGATACGCGCCTGTTTCAGCGCCGCTGCTTCCTCAATGCGCAGCTTGGGCATGCCGGTCTCGATAGCCTTGGCCATGCCGCCGGCTTCCTCGATCTCGCTGATCAGCTCCCAGGCCTTGTCGGCGATCTCCTTGGTCAGGCTCTCCATCATGTAGGAGCCGCCCCAGGGATCGACGACCTTGGTGATGCCGGTCTCTTCCTGGATGATCAGCTGGGTGTTGCGGGCGATGCGCGCGGAGAACTCGGTGGGCAGCGCAATGGCTTCGTCCAGCGCGTTGGTGTGCAGGGACTGGGTGCCGCCGAACACCGCCGCCATCGCCTCGATGGTGGTGCGCACGACGTTGTTGTAGGGGTCCTGCTCGGTCAGCGACCAGCCGGAGGTCTGGCTGTGGGTACGCAGCATGGAGCTCTTGGGGTCCTGCGGGCCGAACTCGCCGACTATTTTCGCCCACAGCAAGCGCGCGGCGCGCATCTTGGCGATCTCCATGTAGAAGTTCATGCCGATGCCCCAGAAGAAGGACAGGCGCGGTGCGAACTGGTCGATACCCAGCCCCGCGGCGATCGCGGTGCGGATGTACTCCTTGCCGTCGGCCAGGGTGTAGGCCAGTTCCAGCGCGGCGTTCGCGCCCGCTTCCTGGATGTGGTAGCCGGAGATGGAGATGGTGTTGAACTTGGGCATGTGCTCCGAGCAGTAGGCAATGATGTCGCCGATGATCTTCATGCTCGGTTGCGGCGGGTAGATGTAGGTGTTGCGCACCATGAACTCTTTGAGGATGTCGTTCTGGATGGTGCCCGCCAGTTGGTCCTGGGATACGCCCTGCTCTTCCGCGGCGACGATGTAGCCTGCCAGAACCGGCAGTACCGCGCCGTTCATGGTCATCGACACGGAGACCTTGTCCAGGGGGATTGCGTCGAACAGGACCTTCATGTCCTCGACGGAATCGATGGCCACACCGGCCTTGCCCACGTCGCCGGTCACCCGCGGGTGATCGGAGTCGTAGCCGCGGTGGGTGGCGAGGTCGAAGGCAACGGAGATGCCCTGCCCGCCCGCAGCCAGCGCCTTGCGGTAGAAGGCATTGGATTCCTCGGCGGTGGAGAAGCCCGCGTACTGGCGGATGGTCCAGGGGCGGCCGGCATACATGGTCGCCTGGGGGCCGCGGATGTAGGGGCTCATGCCGGGCATGGTGTCGGCATACTCGAGAGTCGCGGTGTCAGCCGCGGTGTACAGCGGCTTGACGTCGATGCCTTCCGGGGTGTTCCAGGTCAGCGAATCGAGGGGCTTGCCGCGCATCTGCTTCTCGGCCAGTTGCGCCCACGCTTCAGGGGTGGCCGCTGACTTGTCGTAAATCTTCTTGTCACTCATGGTGTGGTCTCTGCGCTGTTGCGTCTTCGAACTTGTCGCTGGTGCGGTCCGGGGTCATGCGGCCCGGGGTCAGAGCCCTTTTTTCGCTTTGCAAAAAAGGGCTCTGACCCCTCTTCAATGCTCCTCGCCGGGCTGGTTGATTTCCACCAGCACACCGTCGCAGCACTTGGGGTGAATGAAAATCACCTGGCAGCCGTGGGCGCCGGGAGACGGAGCGTCGCTGAGGAAGATGTAGCCCTTGTCTTTCAGCCGCGCCACATCCTCTTCGATGTTGTCGGAGCGGAAACAGATGTGGTGCAGCCCGCCGGGCTTCTTCTCCAGGTACTTGGCGATGGGACCCTCGCCGTTGAGCGGGTGAACCAGCTCGATCTGGGTCGGCGGCACCGGGAAAAACGCGGTGGAGGTTTTCGCCGCCTCCACGTCTTCAGTGCCCTTGAACTCCAGGCCGAAATCTTCCATGAAGCGGGCGATGGCCTTTTCCAGGTCCGGAACGGCGATAGCGATATGGTCGAGCGCGGTAATCATGCAGTAGCTCCTCAGGCGACCTGTGTCAGGAAAGTGTCCGTGGCGCTACGGCGACGGACAGCGATTTCTTCAGGTGTTTCGACAACGATCTTCTCGTCCGGGGTGACCTTGAAGATCGGCTGGCCCTTGTGGACGATCAGGCCATCGGTGTCCACCAGCACCTCGTCGACGGTGCCGGCGAAGGGTGCGTAGACCTTGTTGAACATCTTCATCACCTCGATGATGAACAGCGGGTCGCCGGCCTCGAAGTGATCGCCCTTGCTCACGTAGGCCTCGTGCTGCGGGGTCTCGCGGGCGTAGAACATACCACCACTGGCGGCGACGACCTCGTCGGACTTGGCCACCGGCGGCGGCGCCAGCACCTTGGCCATCGCGCTCTGGTGCTCCGCATCCAGCAGGCTTTCCGGGATATGGATGGTCAGGTCGGCGTTGACTGTCAGCTCGAAGAAACCGGTGACCTCGGCGATGCAGGGCAGCACGGCGAGGATGTCGGCGCCGGCCTGGTAGCCCTTGTGGCTGGCGCGGATCTGCGGCCACAGCGCCGCATCGATGCCTGCGGGCGCTTCTTCCTGTTGCAGCAGGGATTGCAGCTCGATCCAGTCGCCGGCCTGCAGGCGGTTGTTCAGCTCGTCGTAGAAGTCCGCCGCGGCCTGCAGCACCTCGTTGTCGTGATCCCAGATCATGCTCGCCGCCGGGGCGCCGGGCACATAATCCATGTTGAGGAAGTGGTAGGTATCCGCCAGCAACTCCATCGGGTTCTCGTTCCAGCTGATGCGCCCGTCGATCAGGGTGTAGCTGTCGCGATTGACGCTGAGCCAGCCGCTGAGGGTGTGGGCCTGGGCCAGCAGGGCCTGCAGCGGGCGCAGGAACAGGGACTGCTTGCGCTCCAGGGTCTTGCGCAGCGCTCCCGCGCCGGCTTCGCTCTCCGCCGCCACTTCCGCCGCGCAGATCTTGCTCCAGGCGTACTCGAGGTCGATGTTGTTGGCCTGGGCCTTCAGCTCGCCCACCGCGGTCAGGTAGGGAACGATGAAACGGGTGGTCGGGCGGGCGTTGATGTTCTGGCCGATAAACCAGTTCACCAGGCCGTAGTGGAACTCCAGGTTGGTGGCCAGGTCCTTGCCGCGCATGGTGGTGCGACGGATCACTTCAGCCATCCGCTCGTAGGTGTCGAGGCGGGTCTCGCCGACGCTGAGCAGTAGCGCGATATTGGAATCGTAGGCGCCGGCCAGGCGGTACTTCATGAACTGGTCGGTGTCCGGGTTGTGCAGGCTGATGCCCTGGTCGTCGCGGATCTCGCCGTCGGTGGCGTCGGACCAGAATTCGATAACGCCGCCGGCGCTCGGTTGCAGGGCCTGGTTGGTGGCGTTGAGGCGCGCCTCCACCGAGTCGTTGTGACGCAGCAGGCGTGCCGGGCGCGGCAGTTTCGGGCCGTGGGCCGCGAGCAGGACCATCGCTTCCACCAGCGACTCGACGATGAAGTTCTCTTCCGGGTTTTCCGGGTTGGAGAACTGCAGTGCGTAACAGAGTTCGGTCACCCGGTGCTCTACCTGGATACGCGTGTTCATCTCCATGAAGAAGTGCTTGTCGCGATCGACGATACACTCGAAGGTGGACACCGAGTCGAGGCCTACCGCAGCGCCGAAGCGCGCCGCCTCGTCTTCCATGGCCTCGAGGGTCTTCAGGTCCTGCCTCAGCACGCGCAGTTCCTCGGCGTTGCCAGCCTTCTCTGCCTGTGCAATCGCGGCTTTCAGCGACTCGACGGTTACTGAAACCTCGAGCAGTTTCTGCTCGTGCATCTGCAGGGAGCAGTCGCGGCCGCCCATGGTCATGCACCACTCGCCGTTGCCGATGACCTGGATTTCCTGGTGGCGGGTGGTCTCGATGTTCAGCTCGACCAGCACGTTCTTGTTGTCACCGACGCCGGTGGTCTTCACCTCGTTGAGGATTTCCCGCACCATTTCCGGGGTGCGCCTGGCCTCGCCGATGGCGAGGATACGCTGGCCCTTGCCGCCGCCGCCGGAAATCGCTTTCAGGCGCACCCGGTTCTCCGGGTAGTCCGCCTGCATCTTTTCCACCGCTTCCGTCAGCGTGGCGCAGAGTTCCTCGACGGTGTAGATGTCCACGCCTTTGCTGTAGGACGCCGCCAGTACCAGGTCGGCCTTGTCGACCAGTTCGATGCTGCTGTCATCGAGTGTCGCGGTGTCGACCGCGAGGCCGTGCTCGGCGACCAGCGCTTTCAGGGAGGCGATGTCCGGGTGCTTCTTGAGCAGGGTCAGCGCGGTGCCGTTGTCGATGCCGGGAGTAACCGAAACACCGGCTTTCAGCGCGGTGCGCTTGGCTTCGTCTTTCAGGCCCGCGTCGTGCACGGTGCGCGAGCAGGGGCCGATGAAGTTGAGGCCCGCCGCTTCCATGGCGGCAACCATGGTCTCGTCTTCCGCCATGAAGCCGTAGCCGGCGAAGATCGAGTTGTAGCCGTTTTCCCGGGCGATGGCGATGATCTGCTTGATGCGCTGGTCGCGCTCTTCCTTGTTGGCACCGGTGTAGTCCGGCACCCGGTGAATGCGCTCGGGGGTGGTGATCGTGCGCAGTTCCGGCGCCAGTGCGTCCTGGTAGACAATGGAATCCTTCTCGGAGAGCAGGATGCCGAACTCGGTAATGTCCATTTCCGCGAAGACGTCCATGGCCTCCTTGCGGATCGGGCCCCGGCAGATGATCAGCGGGCGCATGTGCGAGCAGTCGAACTGGTTGACCCAGGCACTGTGGCGGCGACCGAGCCGGCGGTCGCGGTGAATCATGGCGTTGTTCAGGTAGTGTTCGTTAGACACGTATCAATCCTCGAATACAGTTCTCGGGCGGCCGATCAGTGGAATTCGCGCTGCACACCCTGCAGCGGTTCCGGCTGGTAGTGACGCAGGCAGAAGTCCATGTGCTCCGCCAGTACGTGGCGCAGGTCGGAGGGCATGACGATCTGGGAGATGGAGCCGAGGCTCAGGGCTTCGTCCGGGTTCATCAGTTCGCGCTCGTAGCGTTGGGCCAGCAGGGCCTCCTCGGACTTGGCCCAGGCGGCAACCAGCTGCTCGGCGGCGGCCTTCGCTTCGTCGGCACCGAGGCCGGCGGCTTTTTGCGCTGCGGTCTCGTCGGCGATGCGGGATTTCACTGAACCGCGAATCTTCTTCAGTTCGTCCTTGTAGACGTACTCGACACCCGCCGGACCCATCACCGCCACCCGGGTGGTCGGCAGCGCGACGACGAAGTCGGCGCCGGTGGGATAGTTGTTGTAGGAGGCGTAGGCGCCGCCGAAGGCGTTGCGCACCAGCACCAGGAAGCGCGGCGTGCGCAGGTCGACGATGGCGTCGAGCATGGCGCGACCGGCCTGCACGATACCGCCCGCTTCCTGTTCCTTACCGGGCAGGAAGCCGGTGGTGTCCTCGAGGAAGATCATCGGTATGTTGTAGAGGTTGCAGAAGCGGATGAAACGCGCGTTCTTGTAGGCCGCGGCGATGTCGATCTGGCCGGAGGCCACCGCCGAGTTGTTGGCCACGAAGCCGACCACGTTGCCGCCCATGCGGCCCAGCGCGGTGATGGTGTTGCGCGCGCGCTCGGGCTGGACCTCGAGGAAGTCACCGTGATCGCACAGCTGCTGGATCATGATGGTGATGTCGAAAGGCGTATTGAAGCCGGTGGGCGAGTTGAAGGCCTTTTTCAGCAGGATATCGATATCCCAGGTCTTCCGGCTCACCGGGTCGGACGAATTGCGGTACGGCGCCAGCTCGGCGTTGTTGCTGGGCAGGTATTCCAGCAGCGCGCGCACCTTGCGCAGGGCTGCGAGCTCGTCGGGAACGACGAAGTCGGTCACGCCGCTCTGGCTGTGCACGCCGGGGCCGCCGAGTTCGTCCGGGGTGACGTCTTCACCGAGTACGGATTTCACCACGCCCGGGCCGGTCAGGCCGAAGAAAGTCTCGTTGGGCTGGATCAGGAAGGAACCCTGGCGCGGCAGGTAGGAGCCGCCGCCGGCGTTGAAACCGAACATGCACATGATGCTGGGGACGATGCCGGAAATCTTGCGCAGCGCGGTGAAGGCCTCGGCGTAGCCGTCGAGACCACCGACCCCGGCGGGAATGTAGGCGCCGGCGGAATCGTTCATGCCCACCAGCGGGATGCGGCGCTTGGCGGCCAGTTCGAACAGGCGCGCCAGTTTTTCCCCGTTGGTGGCGTCCATGGAGCCGGCGCGCACGGTGAAGTCGTGACCGTAGATGGCCACGTCGCGGCCATTGACCTTGATCAGCGCGGTCACCAGCGAGGCGCCGTCGAGGTTGGGGCCCCAGTTCTGGTAGAGCACAGTCGGCGCTTCGTCAGCCAGGCACTGGATCCGCTCCCACACGGTCATGCGGTTTTTCAGGTGCTGGCGCTGGATGTTCTTCACCCCCGGCGCAGTGTAGGGGCGCTGCTGCAGGTCCCAGCCGTGCTTCATTGCCTTCTCGTAGATGCCGGGGGTCGAATCCACCTGGCCAGGCACACGGAATTCCTGTTCGTTGTTCTCCGCAAAGGGATTTTCAAGGCTTGCGATCAGGTCTTGGCTGCTGTCTGTTGTCATGTTTCCTTGATCCAAAAGTCGGCCAAAGGCCGGAGGAGCTTGCGCGACCTTCGAAAAGGCACTGGATTTGCAAGACGGGACAGGCGGCTTAGCTACGCTGCTGGGCCACCAGAAATTCGGCGTCGTACATTAATTCGGATACCCCCTGAAGTCAATCTCGACACACCGTAAAGCCATGTTTTAACAGCGATTTAATGTCCAGACAGCGCGCGACAAAGCGGATAGTTTACAATAGCGCCCGGCCAAATCGATCCCAGCGCCCAGCGCGCCAGGTGTGATCATTGTTAACATGGAGCGCGGTCCCGAGTGAGCAGCACGGTAGTCCTGGATGAGATCGGCTACAGCCCGGACGGCGCGGACCTGTTCGAGCGCGTTCGCGATCTCCCCGGCGCAGTTTTCCTCGACTCGAGCCAGCCCTTCTGCCAGCGCGGTCGCTACGACATCATCAGTGCCGCGCCCGTGCCGGTACCCGCCCCACCCTCGCAACACGCCGGCGAAGCCCGCTGGAAACACTATTTCAATGAGCTGGGCGGATTCCACCGCGACCGCTACCACGATGTCCGCCCGGCCTCGGCAGATATTCCCTTCAGCGGCGGACTGCTCGGCGTGCTCGGTTACGACTGCGGCAATGCCCTGCATGGCGTCGCCAATCCAGCGGGCGACAGCAGGGCATATTTCGGCAGCAGGATAGGCGCCTACGACTGGGCGATCATCCAGGACCACGTGCTGCAACGCAGTGTTCTGGCCTCCCAGGCCGGCGTCAGTGCGGCACAGCGCCGCGACCTGCGCCAGCGCCTGCGCGAAGCAGCCGCGCCGGCGGAGGCTGCCTTCAGCCTGGACGGCGCGTTCAGCTCCAACTTCACTACACGCGGCTACGCCGGGGCTTTTCGCGCGATCCAGGATTACATCCACGCCGGCGACTGCTACCAGGTCAACCTGGCCCAGCGCTTCAGCGCCCGCTTTGCCGGTGAGCCCTGGACTGCCTACCGGGTACTGCGGCAGGTCGCGGCGGCGCCCTGGTCGGCGTTCATCGGCCTGGATGGCGGCGATGCACTGCTGTCGCTCTCGCCGGAGCGCTTCCTGGCGCTTCACGGCCAGCATGTACTGACCGCGCCCATCAAGGGCACCCGCCCCCGCCACGCGGATCCCCAGGCCGATGCCGCCGCCGCGGACGAACTGCGCCGCTCGAAAAAGGACCGCGCGGAAAACCTGATGATCGTCGACCTGCTGCGCAATGACCTCGGCTACAACTGTATGCCGGGCAGCATTCACGTCGATGCGCTGTTCGAGGTGCAGAGTTTCCCCACTGTGCACCACCTGGTGAGCAGTATCAGCGGTGAGCTACAGGCGGGCAGGAATGCCTACGATCTCTTGCGTGACGCTTTTCCCGGTGGCTCTATCACTGGTGCCCCCAAGCGTCGGGCGATGGAAATCATTGCCGAGCTCGAGCCCAACGCGCGGGCGGCCTACTGCGGCAGTGTTTTCTATGTCAGCGCTGATGGGCGCATGGACAGCAATATTGCGATTCGCTCGCTGCTGTGTTCAGGCGGCGAAATTCACTGCTGGGGCGGTGGCGGTATTGTTGCCGACTCGGTGTGTGCGGCGGAGTATCAGGAAACTTTCGATAAGGTTGGGCGGTTTTTGCGGGTGTTGGAGGCGCTGTAGATTTAGCTGGGGCTGGGGCTGCAGGGGGACTTTGAAACTCGGGGCGCGAACCGAATTGCCCCTCGCCGGGGCGTCCGAGGCCAGGGATGGCCCGGCCGGCGCTCCGGGAGGCCGAGCTGCCATGGATGGCGCTTTTGCGTCCCCGGTGAGGGCCAGCCCGATTACCGGACCGGGAATCCTCCACCGAGGTCGAGAGAGACGCAGGCGCTGCTATTCAGCAAGCTCTGCCAAATCAGCGCAGAAAACTAAACCTGCAAATCCCGCACGCTGGCCTCGACAAACGCCTGCTTCAACTCCGCCAGCGACTCCACCGAACGGAACTGCGGAAACTCATCGATCACATTCTGCGGCGCGTGAATCAGGATGCCCACATCCGCCTCGCCGAGCATGGTGGTGTCGTTGTAGGAATCACCCGCCGCGATCACCCGGTAGTTCAGGCTGTGCAAAGCCTTCACCGAGGCGCGCTTGGGGTCTTCCTGGCGCAGCTTGTAGTCGACCACCCGGCCCGACTCGTCGGCTATCAGGCGGTGGCAGAACAGCGTCGGCCAGCCCAGCTGGCGCATCAGCGGTTCGGAGAATTCGTAAAAAGTATCGGAGAGGATGATCAGCTGGAAGCGCTCGCGCACCCAGTTGACGAAGTCGATGGCGCCGGGCAGCGGCTCGAGGGTAGCGATAACTGCCTGGATGTCGTCCAGCTTGAGGCCGTGCTGGTCGAGCAGCGCCAGGCGCTGGCGCATCAGGACGTTGTAGTCGGGGATATCACGGGTGGTGGCCCGCAGCTCGTCGATACCGGTTTTCTCGGCAAACGCGATCCAGATTTCCGGTACGAGGACACCTTCGAGGTCGAGACAGGCCAGTTCCACAGCGATACTCCTTCGGGGGTACAAAAACAGCCGCACAATCTACGGATTTGCGGCTCCCGGCACAAGTCCCGCTGCGGGCGGAAGCGTAGCAGGTCAGTAAACCGGCAGCTCCAGGTGGGAGAACAGCTCCTCCACCTCGGCTTTCGTCCGGCTCTGGAAGGCGTCCTGGACCACCTCGCGGGTGAGATGGGGGGCAAAGTCCTCGATGAACTCGTACATGTAGCCGCGCAGGAAGGTGCCGCGACGGCAGCCGATCTTGGTCACGCTGCTGGAGAACAGGTGGCTGGCGTCCAGCGCCACCAGGTCCTCGTCGATCTCCGGGTCGTGGGCCATGGCGGCGACGATGCCGATGCCGAGGCCGAGGCGTACGTAGGTCTTGATGACGTCCGCGTCGGCGGCGGTGAACACCACCCGCGGGATCAGGCCCTTCTCGACGAAGGCCTCGTCGAGCCGCGAGCGGCCGGTGAAGCCGAACACGTAGGTGACGATGGGATGGGCCGCGACATCCTCCAGGGTGAGTTCCGAGACCTGCGCCAGCGGGTGGTCCCGGGGCACCAGGATGCAGCGGTTCCAGCGGTAACAGGGCATCATGATCAGGTCGGAGAACAGTTCCAGGGCCTCGGTGGCGATGGCGAAATCCACCGTGCCGTCCGCCGCCATCTGCGAGATCTGCATCGGCGTGCCCTGGTGCATGTGCAGGGAGACATCCGGGTAGCGCTCGATAAAGCCGCGGATGGTCGCCGGCAGCGCATAGCGGGCCTGGGTGTGGGTGGTGGCGATGGAGAGGCTGCCCTTTTTCTCGTTCGAGTACTCCTGGGCGACCTGCTTGATGCTCTCGACCTTGCGCAGCACCTCCCCCGCGGCGGAGAGGATCGCCTCCCCCGCCGGGGTGATGTGGGTCAGGTGCTTGCCGCTGCGGGCGAACACTTCCACCCCGAGTTCATCCTCCAGCAGGCGGATCTGTTTGCTGATGCCCGGCTGGGAGGTGTAGAGGCTCTGTGCGGTCGCAGAGACGTTCAGGTCGTGGTGGGCCACTTCCCAGATATACCGCAGCTGTTGCAGTTTCATGCCGCCCTCCGGCGAGAAGTATCCACGCCCGCGCGCAGTAGTCGCGCGCCTCTCCAGATCCGATCCATTGTGAAGCCGGACTCCACTGAACTACGCCGATACTCCAAGGCGGAATCCCGCTCCACGCCCGCGGCCCATTTGCGGCGGGCATCGCCCGCCCGCAACATCGCCCGCAAAAGTCTTATGAAGAATAGCCATACGCAGACGTGTTTGCCACGGAGAAAAGGAATAACCTGCGCCAGCCCCCAGGCTCAGGAATTGGCCACCCCATGGGGAACGTGACCGGTCGCCACGTGCTCGCTGGCAGACTTGCAGTGGGCCTGCTGGTCGTCGAAGAAAACATCCGCGCGGTAGGCGCGCAGGAAGTCGCCCTTGTCCAGGCCGCCGAGGAAAATCGACTCGTCGATGCGGATGTTCCAGGCCCGCAGGGTGCGGATAACCCGTTCGTGGGCGGGGGCCGAGCGGGCCGTTACCAGCGCCGTGCGGATGGGCGCCTCGGAGGCCGGGAAGGCCTGCTGCAACTGGTGCAGGGCGGCGAGGAAGGCCTTGAAGGGCCCGCCGGCGAGCGGCTCCCTGGCCGAGGCTTTCTCGCTGGCGGTGAAGGCATCGAGACCCTCGCTCTTGAACACCCGCTCGGCCTCGTCGGAAAACACCACCGCGTCGCCGTCGAAGGCGAAGCGCAGCTGGTCGTTGCCGGTATCCTGGCTGCGCCCGGACATCAGGGTCGCCGCGGCGACACCGCAGTCGAGAGCGTAACGCACATCCTCCGCCTCGTTGGAGAGAAACAGCTGGCAGCCGAAGGCCTGGATGTAGCGCCAGGGACTCTCGCCGCCGCAAAAGGCGGCGCGGCGGATGGACAGCCCGTAGTGCTCGATGGAGTTGAATACCCGCAGGCCGGTGTCGGCGCTGTTGCGCGACAACAGCACCACCTCCACCCGCGGCTCGCCGAGCAACTCGTTGATGCGCAGCAGCTTGTTGACCAGGGGGAAGGCTTCCCCCGGTGCCAGGGGCTCATCCTCGTGTTCGATCTGGTAGGCCGAATAGGCATCCAGCCCCTCGTTCTCAAACACCCGGTGGCTGGCACTCAGGTCGAAGAGTGCGCGGGAGGAGATGGCGAGAACCAGCTTGTCGGTGAGTGTCTCAGGCATGAGCCAGAGCTTACCCAGTCCCCCTCCCCGGCGTCTACAACAGTATTGGCAGGCAGGGGGAGCGGCTTCGGCAAGCGTCAGCCGCGCCTGTCGGCGAAGTAAGCCCTGGTCACCCGGAACACCAGCGGGCCGAGCAGGAGCAGCGCCACCAGGTTGGGGATGGCCATGAAGGCGTTGAGGGTATCGGCCACCAGCCATACCAGCTCCAGCTGCACCAGCGTACCGAGGGGAATCGCCAGCACCCAGAGAATCCGGAAGGGCATAACCGCCCGCGCCCCGAGCAGGAAGACCACGCAGCGCTCGCCGTAGAAGGACCAGCCGATCATGGTGGTCAGGGCGAACAGGCACAGGCCGAAGGTCACGACATACTGGCCGCCGGGGATGGCCGCGCTGAAGGCCATCGCGGTCAGTGCCGCGCCGCTCTCGCCGCTGGGCAGGACATCCATGATCACGATGACCAGGCCGGTCATGGAGCAGACCACCAGGGTATCGATGAAGGTGCCGAGCATGGCCACCATGCCCTGCTCCACCGGCTGGTTGGTGCGCGCGGCGGCGTGGGCGATCGGCGCGCTGCCGAGGCCAGCCTCGTTGGAGAAGATACCCCGCGCCACACCGAAGCGCAGCGCCGCCCACACCGAGGCGCCGGCAAAACCGCCGGCCGCCGCGGAGCCGGTCATGGCACTTTCGACGATGGTGACGACGGCGCCCGGGATGGCGGTGATGTTGAGCGCCAGCACCAGCACACTGGCGGCGATGTAGCTGAGGGCCATGAAGGGCACGAGAAAGCTGGCCACCGTGGCGATGCGCTTGATGCCGCCGAGAATCACCGCCGCGACCAGCACCATCAGCACCAGCCCCGTGCCCAGCGGCAGGATGCCGAAGGAGTCCTCGAGGATGTGCGCCACGGAGTTGGACTGCACGGTGTTGGCCAGGCCGAAACCCGCCAGGGAGCCGAACAGGGCAAAGGCGTAGGCCAGCCAGTGCCAGCGCCGGTGCAGGCCGTTGCGGATGTAGTACATCGGGCCACCGCTGTAGTTACCCGCCTCATCCTGCTCGCGGAAGGTCACCGCGCAGACCGCTTCGGCGTACTTGGTGGCCATGCCCACCAGTGCCGTCATCCACATCCAGAACAGGGCCCCGGGACCACCGAGCGCCACCGCGGTGGCGACGCCGGCGATATTGCCGGTGCCGATGGTCGCCGAGAGCGATGTCATCAGCGCGCTGAACGGGGTGATATCCCCCTCGCCCCGGCCGGTCCTGCCCCTGAACAGCATGGCAAAGGCAGTGGGGATTTTGCGCAGGGTCATGAAGCGCAGGCCGAGGCTGAGGTAGACGCCGGTACCCAGTAACAGCACCAGCATCACCGGCCCCCAGGCCCAGCTGTTGATAACGCCTATGATTTCCGCCATTCCCCTGTCTCCCCTGTAGAATCGTCAGCCGCTGTCGGTGGCCCAGTTGAAGCCCGCCCCCTGGGGGAAGAGGCCGAATATCCCCCCGGTATGAATGAATACAATATCGCACACCCCCGCGAAGCGCCCCGCTTCAAGCTCCGCCAGCAGGCCGGCGAAGGCCTTGCCGGTGTAGACCGGGTCGAGCAGCAGCCCTTCCAGCGCCGCCAGTTCCGCGATCAGCTTGAATACTGCCGGGCTGGCCTTGGCGTAGCCCGCGCCTACATAGCCATCGATCACCCTGGTATCGGGCTCGATCGCCGGTGCCGTGGGAAAGCGCTGCCGCCAGTCGGCGGCGTCGGCGGCTACCTTGTCGAGGAAGTACTGCTCGTTGTCGCAGACATTGATGCCCCAGACCGTGGCCGGCAGGCCATGCAGGCGGGCACCCAGGGTGAGTCCGGCCTGGGTGCCCCCCGAGCCGCTGGCGCAGACAACGTGGGCCTGCTCGATACCCGCCCCGGCAAAATCACCGACCAGTTCATCGCAGGCGGCGATATAACCCCAGGCGCCGAGGCCGTCGCTGCCGCCGGTGGGAATGGCCAGGGCCTTGAGGCCGCGCGCGGCGTAGTGCGCTTCCCAGTGCTGGAAAATCTCTGCCAGTCCGCCGAGGTACTCCGCCAGCGAATAGCAGCTGACGCTGGCGCCGGCCAGCTTGTCGAGCAGCAGGTTGCCCTCGGCCACCTGCGGTTCCTCGCCGCGCAGGATGAGGTGCACCGGCATGCCCAGCTGGGCGCCGGCAAAGGCCGTCGCGCGGGCGTGATTGGACTGGATGCCGCCGCAGGTCATCAGCACGTCGTAGCCATTGTCCTGGGCGTAGGCGGTGATGAACTCGAGCTTGCGGACCTTGTTGCCGCTCAGGGTGCAGCCGGTGAGGTCGTCGCGCTTGACCCAGAGCCGGTGGCCCCTGCCCCAGCGGGCGGAGGCGCGTTCGAGATACTGGAAAGGGGTGGGGGTGCGCGCCAGCGGGATCCTGCGTGGATACTCCAGACTGGCGCGCGTCACGCGATCAGGAACCGATGGTTTTCAGGGTGCCCTTGGGCAGCACCGCGTGGACGTGAATGCGCTGGAATTTCATCTCCACGTTGCTGGCGACGCTCAGTACCATGTAGTTGTCGTCGAGGGCGGTCACCTTGCCGAGAATCCCCGCACTGGTGACCACCTCGTCGCCCTTGGACAGGCCCGAGACGAGTTGCGCATGCTCCTTCTGGCGCTTGCGCTGGGGGCGGATGGCGATGAAATAGAAGAGCACAAACAGCAGTACCAGGAAGCCGATCTGGAACAACTCGCCACCGGGAGGCGGCTGGCCGCCGGCTGCCTGGGCGTGGGCACTGGCAATAAACAGGCTCATAGAAAATACCTTGTAATGATGAAATTGTCGTGTGATTTGCAGGGCGCTTGCGAGAAGCCGTGAGCACGGGTGAATGTACCGGACTTCCCCGGGCCCCGCAACGCAGGCGGAGTTTACCGGATGCGCTTCAAAGGCGGCAATTCGCAGATGCCATTCGGGAAAAACACGCTACAATTATTGGCCGTCGGCCAATAATCACAATCACGGACGAGCCACGCACTGCTCGACATCGCATACTGGAGACCGCCCTTGGGTAAATCGACTTCCGAAGCCAATCGGGAAATCGCTTTCCGCTTATCGAATAATTTGCCGCGCCTGCTGCGGGAATTTTTCCGCGATTACGACCACCGCGTTCTCGAGGGAATCGCGGCGCGTGGCTACACCGACATCCGCCCCTCCCACAGCCAGGTGCTGGCCAACCTCGGCACCGGCTCGGTGCGGGTCACCGAACTGGCCGAGCGCGCCCGGGTCACCCAGCAGGCGATGGGGAAGATGCTCAAGGAACTGGAGCGGATGGGCTATATCGATCGCGCCATCGACTCCTCCGACAAGCGGGCCAAGGAGATACGCTTTACCGACCGCGGCCTCAAGCTGGTGGCCGACGCCATGGAGGTGGTCGACGAGGTGCGCGACTACTACGCCAGCAAGATCGGCCAGCGCCGCCTCAACGCGCTGGAGGAAAACCTGCGCGACGCGGTGGCGCGGCTGGAGCTGGACTACCTGCCGGAGTCCTGGGTGGACGGGCGCTGACCAGCGCTTAAAGTTACTACTAACTTTAGGTATCGAGCATAAGTCATTGATATTGCTACACCTGTAGCGGCCCAATGCTGTCCCGCGGTGCCCTGCGCTGGCGCAGGCGGAGCGGCAGGGTGTCATCCACCGAGCGGTAGCGATACACACCGCCCCCATCCATCTCCCGCAGTACCTGGCCGCGCTGGACCAGGTAGTTGAGATGCGCCACACACTCCCCCAGGGCCATGCTGACCTGCTCGTCACTCAGCTCCCGCTTGAACATCGCCGGCACCAGTTCCAGCGCGCTGAGGGGCCGCTCGACGCAGGCCTCTTCCAGCGCCAGCAGGCCGTCCTCGTGATGCTCTATGAGGTGGCGCAGGCGGTGGTGCAGGCCGGTGAAGGGAACGTTGTGGGCCGGTAGCACCAGGGCATCGGCCGGCAGTACCTCGAGGAAGTGCTCCAGTGACTGCAGCCACTCGCGCAGGGGATTGCCGTCGGGTTCTTCGGGGCCCACGCTGATGTTGCTGGAAATGCGCGGGATCACCTGGTCGCCGGAGAGCAGCACGTTCAGCGAATCGCAGTAGAGGCAGGCGTGTTCCGGCGAGTGCCCGCGCCCTGTCACGACCCGCCAGCGCAGGCCGTTGATCGTCAGCGAGGCGCCATCGACCAGGCGCTGGTAGGAACCGGGCAGCGGCGACACCATCTCGCGCAGGCCGCCCATGGCCTTGCGAAAGACATCCACCTCCTCCGGGCTGCGCCCCAGGCGCTGCTGGTGCTGCGCGCTGGCAATGCTCAGGTCCACGGGCTCCGAGCGGGTGTAGAACATCCCGGTGAGGTACTCGGTGCGGGTGATATAAAACGGCGCACCCCAGCGCTCGCAGAGCCAGCCGGCGTTGCCGGTGTGGTCCGGGTGCCAGTGCGTGGAGAGCACCGCCTTGATCGGCTTGCCGCCCAGCCGGGAGCTGAAAATCTCCTCCCACAGGTCCTGGGTCGGCTGCAGGGCCATGCCGGTATCCACCACCCACCAGCCGTCGCTGTCCTCGAGCAGGTAGAGATTGATGTGATCCAGCGCCATCGGCAGCGGCATGCGCAGCCAGTAGACCCCTGCGGCGACCTCGAGCAGTTCAGCGGGCGCCGGCAGCGTATCGCCGAAGGGGTAGGCGAGCATGTTCACGCCTTGTCGAGCCCAAGCTCCTTGATCAGGGCGAGGACGTCGTCGTGGTGGGTCTTGGTTTTCACCGTATCCATGACGTGTTTCAGCCGGCCGTCCTTGCCGATGATGAATGTGGTGCGCAGGATGCCCATGAACTCGCGGCCCATGAATTTCTTCAGACCCCAGCAGCCGTATTTGTCCGCCACCGCGTGATCCTCATCGGACAGCAGGGTGAAGTTCAGCTCCTGTTTGTCGATGAACTTGCCGAGCCGGGCCACCGGGTCCGGGCTTACGCCGAGCACCACCGTATCCACCCTGGCCAGGGCCTTCTTGCTGTCGCGGATGCCGCAGGCCTGCACGGTGCAGCCGGGCGTCATCGCCTTGGGGTAGAAATACAGCACGACATTTTTCTCGTCGCGAAACTGTTTCAGGCTGACCTTGTTGCCGTCCTGGTCAAGCAGGGTGAAGGCGGGTGCCAGGTTGCCTACTTTCGGGAATGCCATGAACTTACTCCTGTGTCGATGTTGAATGGCGCGGCCGGTACTCGAGCGCGCTGACCTTAACCGGGAACTCGCCGTATTCACGTTCTGCAAAAAAATCCCGCAGGGTTTCCGTCACCACCGGGAAGGCGATTTCCTCCCAGGGAATTTCGTCCGCGGAGAACAGCCCGCATTCCAGGCTCTCGGGGCCGACACCGTACTCGCCGCGCTCGATGCCGCAGCGATAGAACATGTACACCTGGCTGATGTAGGGAAGGTCGAATATACGGTACAGCTGCAGGTCCGTCGCCTTCGCTCGCGCCTCCTCCCAGGTCTCCCGGGCGGCGCCCTGCAGGGTACTCTCGCCGTTTTCCATGAATCCGGCCGGCAGGGTCCACAGGCCGTAGCGCGGTTCGATGGCGCGCTTGCACAGCAGCACCCTGCCCTCGTACACCGGCAGGCAGCCGACGATAATGCGCGGGTTGAGGTAGTGGATGAACTCACACGCGGTGCAGACGAAGCGCTCGCGATCGTCACCTTCGGGAATGCGCAGGGTCACTGCGCTGCCGCAACTGCTACAAAACTTCATCAATAACCGGGACTGTCAGATCACATTGGGGATGCAGGGGCCAAGTATAGGGTGATTCGCCAGGCCCGGCGAGCAGGCTCAGTGCAACTCGCGGTAGGCGCCGCAGTAAAACAGCAGCGGCTGGCCGACGGCGCGGGCCACGGTATCGCGTACCCGGCCGACGATGATCTGGTGGTCGCCGCCCGCGTGGGTGGCGTGCAGCTCGCACTCGAAGCTCACCAGTGCATTGCGGATCAGCGGCGTGCCGTAGCGCCCGAGGCGATAGTGCTCCGGGTCGAGCAGGTGGTCGCCCTTGCGCGCGTACTGGTTCGAGAGCGGCAACTGCTCGCTGGTCAGCACGTTGATGGCATAGTGCTTCGGTGCGGCGAAGGTCTCGAAAACCTCGGAATTGTTCTGCAGGCTCCACAGCACCAGCGGCGGCTCGAGGGACACCGAGGCAAAGGAGTTGGCGGTCATGCCGAGCGCCCTGCCCTCGGGGCTGATCGCGGTAATGACACAGACGCCAGTGGCAAAGCGTCCCAGTAGATTGCGCAGTTCACGCCCCTCGATACTCATCCTGCCTGTCTCCCGTTGTAGGTATTCACGGCTCGCGCCGTTTGTTGTCGTGCATTGTGCTGATTCTACGGCCTACTGCTGCCCCTGCCAGCGGTCGGCGCGTTCAGCATCGCTGTCGCGGGCGTCCACCCAGTGTTCGCCCTGCCCACTGCGCTCCTTCTTCCAGAAGGGGGCGCGGGTCTTGAGGTAATCCATGATGAACTCACAGGCGGCGAAGGCGGCATCGCGGTGGGCCGAGCTGACCCCGACCCAGACGATCTGCTCACCCGGCGCGAGTTCGCCCACCCGGTGCACCACCCGCGCCGACAGCACCGGCCAGCGCCCGGCGCTCTCCTCGAGGATCGCCAGGATGCTGCGCTCGGTCATGCCCGGGTAGTGTTCGAGATACAGCGAGGCCACGCCGCGCTGTTCGCTGTGGGCGCGCACGTAGCCGGTGAACGTGGCGACTCCGCCAACCCGGGATTCATCACAGAGCAGGCTCTGCTGCAGCACGCGGATATCGAAATCCGTTTCCTGCACGCTGACTTCGAGCACCGGGCGCATCTCAGCCGCCGGTTACCGGGGGGAAGAAGGCCACTTCGTCGCCGTCATTCAGCGCGGCGTTTTCCGCCACCATCTGCTGGTTCAGGGCGCGGATGATATTGGCGGCGCCGAGGGCCGCCCGCCAGCGCTCTCCCCTGGCGCTGCAGAGATTGGCCTGCAGGCTGTCGAGGTCCGCGCCGGCGTCCGCCATGCTCAGCTCGAGCTGGTCGCAGCCGAGTTCCTCGCGCAGGCGGCCGAAGAAAAGTACCCGCAGCATCTCAGCCGCCCTCCCCGCGTTGCCAGTGGCCGGACTTGCCGCCCACCTTCTCCACCAGGCCAACGGCGTTGATCTGCATGCCGCGATCGACCGCCTTGCACATGTCGTAGATGGTGAGTGCGGCCACCGAGGCAGCGGTCAGGGCCTCCATCTCGACCCCGGTCTGCCCGGACACCTTGCAGCGCGCCTCGATGTGCACCGCGCTGGCCGCGTCGTCGAAAGTGAACTCCACTTTCACCGAGGTGAGCATCAGGGGGTGACACAGGGGAATCAGGTCCGAGCACTTCTTCGCCGCCTGGATGCCCGCAATCCGGGCCACGGCGAGCACGTCGCCCTTCTTGTGCCCGCCCTCGCGCAGCAGGCGCAGGGTTTCCGGCAGCATGAGCACGGAGGCCCGGGCGGTGGCCTCGCGCTCGGTGACCGCCTTGGAGCCGACGTCGACCATGTGCGCGGCGCCGCTGTCATCAATGTGAGTGAGTTTCGTCATGCCCGGGAAAGTGTCTCAGCGTAGCTGGCAGAGTCTAGCGAATGACGCCTGTGAAGGACAGGGGCAGGCTCAGGGCGCCGACAGCAACTCCGCCATTCGCGCATCCACCGGGTAGTCCCCGGTGTTCCAGCCAAGGCGCACGATCACCGTGTCACGGGAGGGCACTATCACCACCGACTGGCCGTTGTGGCCGAGCATGGCGAAGGTGTCCGCTGGCAGCTGCGGCCAGCGCGCGTCGGTGCCACTGCTGTTCAGCCACAACTGGTAACCGTAGTGTGGCTGGTTGCTGGAGGCGTTGACTGAAGTCGCCAGTTCGACCCAGCGCGGCGAGAGCCACTGCCGCTCCCCGACCCACCCGTCATTGAGGAGGGGCGAGGCCATCCGCGCCCAGTCCCGGGCGCTGGCGTAGACGAAGGAGCTGCCGACACAGTTCCCGCTCGGGTCCAGTTCCACCACGGTGTGCTGTAACCCCAGCGGCGCGGCAACCTCGGCGGCAAAGAAATCGACGAAGCGCTGGGGCGTCTGCAGGCGCTCGCCAATCACCCGGCAGAGCAGGTTGGTGGTCCCCGAGGAGTAGCTGAAGTGGCTTCCCGGAGCGTATTGCAGTGGCTGTTCCAGGGCCACCCCCGAGGCGTCCGTGGCGGTGAACAGCATGCGGGTAGAGTCGTTGCCCGGGAGATAGGTCTCGCTGAAGCTAAGTCCGGTGGACATTTGCAGCAGGTTTTGCAGGGATATCTCCGCCCGCGAGTCATCCGCCCACTCCGGAAACAGGCCCCTGGCATCCACCGCCAGCATCCCCAGCGCCGCCATGCGCCCGACGATCATCCCGGTCAGGCTCTTGCCCATGGACCAGCCGAGCAGCGGCGTTTGAGCGCTGACACCGGGCGCGTAGGCTTCGGCGACCACCCGTCCGGCCTCGACCACCAGCAGCGCACGGGTGTCGAGCCCCTCCGCCGCGTCGCGGGCGAGCATCGCCTCGACCCTGCCCTGCAGTTCGGCGTCGAGCGCCTCCTGCGGCCACGCCGGGGAGCGCTGCCCGGCGCCAGGGGCCGGCACGGAAAGGCGCTCGAGGGGAAACATGTCGTCGCGCTGCAGCGTGCAGCCGAGCCCGGGGTAGTAACGCGCCAGCGCCTCCACGCCCAGCAGCCGCGCGCTCACCTCGAAGTGGCGATCGAAGTCCAGCGCGACGAAGCGCACCGCGGGTGATTGCAGGGCGAGGTCGGACTCGATGCGCGCCCGGTCGAAACCGGAAACGTAGCGCGCCGAACAGGCCAGCTTGGCTACCAGGCCGGCGCCGACCGCCGGTGCCTCGGTGATGCCGGCCAGTGGAATGCCCGCCTGGCGCAGCAGCAGGAGCAAGCCGAGCAGGCCAAGGCCCAACAGGCAGGCAGTAATCGAGAGTATCTTTCTTATGCGCATCGGGATCGTGTTCGCCGCAAGATTCGCAGAGTCTAGCGGAAATTTGCGCCGCGGCGAGACCCCGGCAGGGGCGAATGTGCAGTTCCCTGCGGCGCCCCGGAAGGCGACGCCGCGGGGAGTGTGCAGGCGAAGCTACTTCAGCTTCATGCAGTTGGCGTAGTAGGTGACACTGGCCGGCCAGTCGGAGAACAGGCCGAGAATGCCCACGTCCTGCGCCAGTACGTCGAGCACTTCCAGCATGTCGCCGTCGTTGTCGATCACCCCGGGCTCGGGGCTCACCGGGTTCGGGTTGTCGCCATTCACCGACTGGTAGTAGAAGCCGCCGCCGGAGGCGAGCAGGCCGGAGCGCTCGAAGGTCCAGGCGATGATGTCGAGGCCGGCATTGCGCGCTTCACGGGCGTAGAGCGAGGGTACGATCGCGCCGTTTTCGACTTCCACCAGCATGTAGATCGGCGGGGCAATGACCTTTACGCCGGCGCTCACCAGTTCACTCATGGAAGGTGTCCAGGTCGCCGGATCGCGGTGGTCGAAGCCCGGCTCACCGTAGCGCCCGTCGAGGTACACGGCCTGTTCGCCGAACTGCGGCTCCGCGGCAATCCAGTACAGCACATCGCCGATATCGAAGGACTGCGGCCAGACGTTTTCCGGCGCCACGCCGGCGGCCTTGTACTCGTCGATCATCTGCTGCGCGTACTGGCTCTGGGTATAGTCGCCGACGCCGTCGCCGTCGCTGTCGAAGGGCATCTCCACGCTCGGGGATTTCAGCTCGGGGGTCATCTTCACCCCCAGTTGCTTGAACAGCTCGATGCTCTCCGCGTGGGTCAGCAGCGTGCCGCGGCTGGCGTAGAGCTCGGTGCGGTAGGTAGCCGTTCCGCCCTGGTATTCCTCCGGCGTGGTTGCCCGGGGGTTGGAGGCGTCCATCTTGCCCTTGAGCTGGCGAAACTCGGCGAGGGTGATGTCACTGGTGCAGCAGCGCGCTCGGGCGGAGGTGAGCTGGTTCCCGTTCTCGTCAAAGGTAGCCGGCTCGAAGGGCAGCGAGCACTTGGCAGCGAGATCGGGGATGCTGAGAATGTTGGTGGTGGTGTGCAGGTCGCACTGGGAGTGGCGACAGACCAGCTCCCGGTCGCTGGTGAAGGTCACGTCGCACTCGACGATGCCCGCACCCTGCCGCGCCGCGGCCGCGTAGGACTCGCGGGTGTGCTCGGGGAATTGCAGCGCCGCGCCGCGGTGACCGATGGAAAAGTCGCTGCGCTTGAAGGGCCCTTCGGAGCAGCTTTCCAGGCGCTCTTTCAACGGGCTCTCATCCATGTCAGCGATGAGAAAGTACGGCCGCGGGCCAAGCTGGATGGCCTGTTGCGGGCGGGCTGAATCGCTTCCCCAGGCGGGTTTGCCAGAGTTCTCACCGGGGCCGGCAAAGGCCGCGGTGGCAGTCAGGATTGTGCTGAGCAATAGTGTCGATGCATGCACCAGTCGCATGAAACGCTCCTTTTTGTCGTGATGAATGTCTGCGCGCGAAATGCGCGGCAGGGCCAGACACCACGCTAGAGCGCGCGCGTGACGTTTTCGTGGGAGCGAGCTTGCAATCCGGTGACGAATTGGTGACAACAGGCAGCTGTCTCAGTCGGAGACGCCGGCGGCCTCCTGCTCCGCCAGCGCACGGCGCATCCCCGTCATACCGGTAAACAGGGCCACCGCCGCCAGCGGGCAGCCGATCCCCATCAGGGTTGCCATGCCGTGGCCGATCGCCGTCGCCTCGTCGGCATAGAGCCCGGAGAACAGCGGCACCAGTACCGAGCCGAGGGAGCCGCCGAGCAGGCCGGCAACGGTGGAGTAGACCGCGACCCCGGTACCGCGCAGGTGATTCGGTGTCACCAGGTTGAGCGAGCTCATGGCGCAGGCCTGCAGGGAGGTAAAGATCGCGGTGAAGGCGCCGATCAGCACCAGGAAGGCCCAGGGGCTGTCATTTGTGGTGGCCAGGGCGCCGAGCGGACCGGCCACCACCATGCACAGGCCGAACCAGCGCAACTGGGCATCGCGGTAACCCCGGCGGTACATCGCATCCACCGTCAGGCCACCAAGAAATTTACCGATCACTCCCGAGACGAGCAGCGACATGCCCAGGTAGGCCCCGACCTGGCCTTCGTTCCAGCCGTAGGCCCGCATCAGGTGCACCGGGTACCAGCCGACGCAGCCGGCGACGACACCCGAGGCCGCGGTGAAGCCGAGGTAATGGCTGGCGAAAAACCGCAGGTGGCCGCGGGCGAAGCCGATCAGGCGGCGGTAGGAACTGAGCCAGCTGCCCTCCGCCGCACCGGCGCTGGCGCTGATTCTCCCCCGCCGCACCGGCTCACTGAAGGAGAACACCAGGAAGGCGAAGAGGAAGCCCGGCAGGCCGACGATGAAAAACACCAGTTGCCAGTGGGACACCGGCCCCAGCAGCGGCAGCACCACATCGCCGAGACTGGTGACCCAGTAGATGATCGCGCCGCCAAGCATCAGCGCCGTGCCGCTGCCGATGGTCGCGCCGAGGGAGTAGACCGACATCGCGAAGGTCAGCCGGTCGCGCGGGAAAAGGTCGGAAATCATCGAGGTCGCGCTGGGATTGAGCGCCGACTCGCCGGCCCCCAGGCCCGCCCGGGCAATCAGCAGGTGCCAGAAATTCTGCGCCAGGCCACAGGCAGTCGAGGCGACGGACCAGATAATCACCCCGACAAAAATCAGCTGGCGGCGGTTCTTGCGGTCGGTCAGTGCACCGAAAATAAAGCCGAACACGGTGAAGGAGATAACGAACGCGAGACCCTGCAACACACCGAACTGCACATCGCTGAGCCCCAGGTCGTTCTTGATCGGGTCGATCAGCATGGAAATGATGAAGCGGTCGAGCAGCGACATCCAGTAGAGGAAGCCCAGGACGATAGTTGCGTACCAGCTGACACCCAGCGGCGGATAGGGTTGCTGGGCGGATTTCTGCGCGGCGACGGACAAGTGAATCTTCCTGGGGGTTGGCGGGGTAAAGCAGCCACTGTACTACAGGAGGCCCGCGGGGGAACGCTAAGGATAGTTAATGCGGACCTTGGCGCGCACTCCAGCGCGGGCAAAGACAGATTCGCGTGACGCAAACCGCGACGAAATAGGTAACAAAAACCGCGCTATTGCGGCGACCGAAGCAGGGATGTTGTTCTATACTGGCGCGGTTATTAATGGAGAGTTGGCGTCATGGCTCAGGATCAGCCCAACAGGAAACCGCTTGTACTCGTCGTCGACGACGACAAGATCATTCGCCTGAAAGCCTCGCGCATGCTGGAACAGTGCGGCTGTGAAGCGCAAACCGCGATCAGCGGCTGGGATGCCATGACCCGCCTGGCCGAGATCAAACCCGACCTGATCCTGCTCGACATCACCATGCAGCCGCTGGACGGCTTCAAGACCCTCACCCTGATCCGCGCCAGCAAGGACGGCTTCGCCAATACCCCGGTGGCCATGCTCAGTTCCCACGACGACGTGTTCAATATCGGCAAGGCGCGCAGCCTTGGCTGTTCCGCTTATCTGGAAAAGCCGCTGGATTTGCAGGCCCTGCAGAACGTGCTGCACGAGTTGCTGGCGATTCGGGCAGTGGTTTAGGCCAGCACGGTGAAATGAAAAAAGGCTCCTCAAAGGAGCCTTTTTTATTTCTGGCTTCGCAGCCAGGCCTTTGCCAGTTGAGCCAATCAGCCCCTGCCGCGCAGGCGCCGGGCTGCAAGCCCCGCCAAACCGAGCACTGCCAGCACCAGGCCGGCCAGCGGCAGTGCCGGCACTGAAAATACGGTCAACGGGGGCAATGGAGCCCCGACACCCGAGCTGCGCACGATAAAGGTCAGGGAGTCATCCCCGTAGTCGAACACGTAGCTGCCCGGAACAAGGCTGAGTGAGGCGAAGCTGGCCCCGTTCCACGTCGCCGTGGCGTTGATCGGGGAGCCGGATACGTAGCCAGAGGGCACGCTTAGACGCGGCCCAGCCGGGAAGCCGGGGCTGTCCAGTACACCCACGGGACCGCCCGAATCAGTATCCGCAGCGGTAACGGGAAACGGCATAGTGTGCAGTGTCTGCGCAGGACTGAATGGCGCGGTATAGGAGGAAGCACTCCCCGCGCCAATCTCGTACACCCACTGGTCGGGTGCACCGTAGAACAATACCCCGGTCGCCGTAGTACCTGCGGGTGCGCCAAAGCCACTGGTATTCAGCGAGCCGGATGCTGTGGCTACGACGTTACCCCCCACTTCCTCGAACACGACAGTCACTGCCGCTGAGGCGCTGGAAGAAAACCACACAAGAAATACGTGAAATAGCGCGGACGAAAATAGTCGTTTCATGGGATCCCCAGAGCTTTGTTCTGTGCCCTGAGATTATATCCAATTGCTTGAATGCGCCAGCCAGCGCCGGGTCTTTCGCTCGATCCGGCAAGCTGCGAGCCTCGATCGAGCCGTTCAATGCCGGCTGCTTCGCGCCTGTGATGGCCGGGGAAAGCCGCTCTGGAGGGTTGGGACAGGCGGAAGAAACCGGCTGGAGTGGAAGACTAAAACAAAAAAGGCCCCTTGAATGGAGCCTTTCCTGAATATGGCGGTGAGGCAGGGATTTGAACCCTGGATACGTTTCCGTATACACACTTTCCAGGCGTGCGCCTTCGACCACTCGGCCACCTCACCGTGAGGGCGCGCATAATACCACAAGCGCCGCGGGATGCCAGCCCGCAGCGCAGGTTTTAGTGCCCTACTGGCGGTTCATGCGCTGCCGCGGCCGGGCCGCCGGGTCGGTGCTGCGAAAGGGGTTGATATCGAGCCCGCCGCGGCGGGTGTAGAAGGCCTGGATTTCCAGCAGTTCCGGCTCCAGCACCGCGGCGAGATCGACGAACATGCGCTCGACGCACTGCTCGTGGAACTCCTGGTGGCTGCGGAAGGCGACGATGTAGCGCAGCAGGCTGGCACGCTCCAGCGCCCTGCCGGCGCGGTAGCGGACCCAGACCGTGGCCCAGTCCGGCTGCCCGGTCACCGGGCAGAGCGAGCGCAGCAGGTGACTGTAGAGCGTCGCTTCGCTGTCGCCCACTGTCGTCACCAGCAGGCTGCGCGCAGGCCGCTGCGCCAGTTGGCCTGTGTCCAGCGCGTCGAGACATTCACCCTCGGGCACTGTCCCGCCAAAGCTCTGGTCAGTCACCGGCAGGATCTCGATGGCGATAGCGGCGCCGGCGGCCCGGGACAGGTCCGCGGCCATCACCTTCACCGCCTCCGCGTCGCTGGCGAAGCGCGTGTTGTTGAGGGAGTTGAGGTAGAGCTTGAAGGACTTGGACTCGATCATGGCGGGCGAGTCCGCGGGGACGAAAAAGCGCCCGACCCTCACCTGCGGCTTGCCCTGCCCGTCCAGCCAGGAAAGCTCGTAGGCGTGCCACAGGTCGCAGCCGTGAAACGGCAGCTGCGCGTCGAGGCCCAGCTCTCCCCGCGCGCGGGCGCGGGCAATCGGGTACAGCAGCTGCGGGCTGTAGACCTCGGCTACCGGGACCTGCTTGCCCAGCAACAGTCCGCTGTCGTCCACCTCGCTACCCTCCCCGGCCAGCTTACTGCCTCAGCCGCTTGCCGGTATTGAGCAGGTGCATGCAGTACCAGAAAGCGAGGACGGTAAACAGGCCGATCATGCCGAAGGCGAAACTCAGGCTGACGTCGGAGACGCCGAGCACGCCGTAGCGGAAGGCGTTGACCACGTAGACCAGCGGATTCAGCTTGGACACCGCCGCCCAGAAATCCGGCAGCAGGTCCATGGAGTAGAACACCCCGCCGAGATAGGTCAGCGGGGTCAGCACGAAGGTCGGTACGATGGATACGTCATCGAAGCTGTTGGCGTAGACCGCATTGATGAAGCCCGCCAGCGAGAACAGGATCGAGGTCATCAGCACGATGGCCAGGATCACCCAGATATTGTGGATATGCAGGTGGGTGAAAAACAGCGACACCAGGGTCACCACCAGGGCCACCAGGATGCCGCGGCTGACGCCGCCGACCACGTAGCCCATGAGGACGACATAGTTGGGCGTCGGCGACACCAGCAGTTCTTCCACGCTGTGGTTGAACTTGGCACCGAAGAAGGAGGACACCACGTTGGAATAGGAGTTGGTGACGATGGCCATCATGATCAGGCCCGGCACCACGAACTGCATGTAGCTGAAGCCGCCCATGTCGCCGATGCGCGAGCCGATCAGCGAGCCGAAGATGATGAAGTACAGCGACATGGTGATCGCCGAGGGCAACAGGGTCTGGGTCCAGATGCGCAGGTAGCGGCGTATCTCCTTGCGCACGATGGTCATGAAGGCGTTGAACTGCTCGCTCGGGTTCACTTGCTGCCCTCCACCAGTTTGACGAACATTTCCTCCAGCCGGTTGGCGCGGTTGCGCATGCTGGAGATATGGATGCCCTGCCGGTCCAGTTCGGTGAAGACATGGTTGATGGCCTGGCCCTTCTCCACTTCCACCTCCAGGCTGTGGGCGTCGATATTGCGGGTGCTAAAGCCGTTGATCTGCAGCGACTCGGGAATCTCCTCCACGCAGTCGAGGATGAACACCTCGCGCTGCAACTGCCGCAGCAGGCTCTTGATCGAGGTGTTCTCGATGATCTCCCCGTGATTGATGATGCCGACGTAGCGGCACAGGGCCTCGGCCTCCTCGAGGTAGTGGGTGGTGAGGATGATGGTCGTGCCCTCGGCATTGATCTTCTTGAGGAAGTCCCACATCGCCCGGCGCATTTCGATGTCCACCCCGGCGGTCGGTTCGTCGAGGATCAGCAGCCTGGGCTCGTGGACCAGCGCCCGGGCGATCATCAGCCGCCGCTTCATGCCGCCGGACAGCGCCCGGCCGACGGTGTCGCGCTTGTCCCAGATGCCCAGCTCACGCAGGTACTTTTCCGCGCGCTGTTCCGCCAGTGCCCGGGGCATGCCGTAGTAGCCGCCGACGTTGGCGACGATGTCGAAGCACTTCTCGAAGATATTGAAGTTGAATTCCTGCGGCACGATACCGATGTACTTCTTCGCCGCGGGAAAATCGACGTCGATGTCCGCGTCGAAGACCTGCACCCGGCCGCCGCTCTTGTTGATCAGCGATGAAATGATCCCGATGGTGGTCGACTTGCCCGCGCCGTTCGGCCCCAGCAGGGCGTAGAAATCCCCCTGCTGCACAGTCAGGCTGATGCCCTTGAGCGCCTGGAAACCGTTGCCGTAGGTCTTGCTGAGGTTTTCGATGGTAAGTGCTGGTAACATAGCCGCCTGAGTGAGCGTTGCCGCAAAGCGCGCTATTGTAACCGCTAAGCCGCCTGGACACGATTGCCCCTGTGAACGACCTCGAATACGCCAAGCACTGCCGCCAGCGGCTGGAAGAATTTTCCGCCACCCTGGTCGCGCGCATCGCCGGCCTGCCGCCGGAGGACTCCCTCCACGAACTGGCCCGGGCCTTCGCCGCACTCGACGCCGATAGCCTCTACAGCGAGGGGCCGGGACTGGTGTCGCGCCTGTTCACCACCTACCCCGACTTCGCCCCGACCTTCCCCCGGGAACTGCTCTGGTTCCTCGGCGGCGAGTGCCTGCACTACATGCCGGACGAGGAAATCACGCTTTTCCAGCAGCTCGACGAGGAGCGCGAGGCCGCCTCCGCCCGCGGCGAGGTGCTCGACCTCGACACCGCGCGCAAGCGCCTGCGGGGCTCACAGCTGCACTGACTCCCGTCGCCTGTAGTACCCTGTACCTTTCACCGCCCAGAGGACTCGCGTTCCATGCACACAGTGGAACTGGACGTATTACGACGCAGCACCGACTGGTGCCGCCAGGGGCAGCGCCCCTGGCTCTGCACCATCGTCAGGACCATCGGCTCTTCGCCGCGCCCGCCCGGCTCCATGCTGGTGACCCGCGACGGCCGCGAATTTGTCGGCTCGCTCTCGGGCGGCTGCGTGGAGGAGGACCTGCTGCAGAAACTCGCCTGCGGGGACATCGACAACGGCAAACCGGTGGTTGTCGAGTACGGCGTCACCGCCGAGGAGAACGAACGCCTCGGCCTGCCCTGCGGCGGCCGCCTGCTGGTACTGGTGCAGCAGCTTGGCGAGGCTGACCTCGAGTGGCTGGAGCCCCTGCTGGGCGCTCTCGAACAGCGCGAATGCACCCGCCGGGAACTCAACCTGGAGACAGGTGCAAGCACACTGGAAGCGGTGCGTTTCCACGAGGCACTGGAAATCAACGACTCTCGCATGCTGCAGTGCTTCGGCCCGCAGATGCGCATGCTGCTGGTCGGCGCGGGGCAACTCTCCCAGACACTCTCGGAACTCGCCCTGGCGATGGGCTACGAAGTGCTGGTCACCGACACCCGCCAGCACACGCTGGACCAGTGGGCCGGCCCCGATGTGCCACTGATCCAGGGCATGCCCGATGAAGTGGTCATGGCAAGGGCCGCCGACCGCCACTCCATCGTCATCACCCTCACCCACGATCCGCGCATCGACGACATGGCGCTCATGGAAGCACTCGGCACCGAGGCCTGGTACGTCGGCGCGCTGGGCTCGGTGCGCACCACGGAGAAACGCCTGCAGCGCCTGCGTGAACTGGATGTGCCCGAGGCGGCCATTGCGCGCCTGCACGCGCCGGTCGGCTTGCCGATCGGCAGCAAGACGCCGCTGGAGATTGCGGTGGCGATCATGGCGGAGATTACCCAGTTGCGGCGGGCGGCGGTCCCGAGAGACTAGCGCCAGCGCGCCTCGCACAGGGCGTTACGGGACGTATTGGTCTCGCGCCGCGCCCGAGCATCGGGCTGCAGGTCCCCCTCCCTCAGGTACATATTCGCAGTCGCTCGTTGCCACTCACAGCGACAGAAAGCGTGTCAGTCAAGAATAGCGGGCATCGAGTGACGGTCTACTCGTCCTTCTCCAGCTTCACCGAAAGACTGTTCACACAGTAGCGCAGCCCCGTCGGCTCCGGCCCGTCGGTGAAGACATGGCCGAGATGGGAACCGCACTTCTTGCAGGTGATCTCCGTGCGCATCATGCCGTGGCTGTAGTCCGGCGTCTCCTCGATCACCGCGTCGCTGGCGGGCTTGAAAAAGCTCGGCCAGCCGCAGCCGGCATCGAACTTGGTATCGGAAAGAAACAGGGGTTCGCCGCAGCAGCGACAGTTGTAGACCCCGTCGTCGGTCGTGTTCCAGTACTCGCCGGTAAAGGGGCGCTCGGTACCCTTCTCGCGACAGACCCAGAACTCCTCCGGGGTGAGTTTATCGCGCCACTGTTCGTCGTCGTTATGCATGGCTGTCAGCCCTCCAGCTCAAACTTCGCTACCCGATAGAGTATACGATCCGCGTAGCCGGTGACGACCTCCCGGTAGCCACACAGCCGCTCATCCAGTTGCGGGTCGTTGGTATCGACCAGCAGGGGGCGGCCCTCGAGGGCGGCGATCTTGCCCTTGCCGGCGACGATTCGAATATTCTGCTCACCGACGCGGCGAATCACCTGCGCCGTGAACTGCTGGTTGCCGCGACCGAAGATGTGTCCCTGGCCGCCAATTGCCGTAACCACGATACAGGCCCCGGCCGGGGCGGCATCGAGTTGTGCCTGCAGCGTATCGGCATCGGCATCGCTGGCCAGCACATGGCCATCGCGGATGACATCGACGCCGAGCAGGGTATTGGGCAGGCCGAGCTGCGCCATGATCGCCGCGGTGGTGGAGCCCGGGCCGATCAGGTAAGTGGTCTGCGGGTCCATCTGCTGCACCAGCCACTCGGCGATCTCCGCCGCCACCAGGTCCTCGCTCTCCCGCCCGCCGACCTTGGTGTGCTGCAGGAAGCGGCCCTCGCCGGGCACCAGCATTTCGCCGTAGAAGCGGCTTTTGACCACGTCGCGGCGGAAGGCTTCTTCGTCGATATCGCGAACTTCGCGCAGCTGCAGGCCGACGAGGCCGCCGGCGAGCAGGCGCTGCAGGATTTCCCCCGCCGCCTCCGGCGAGACGGCGAATACGCCGGAGTGCATCTTCACCCCGGCGGGAATGCCGAGCACCGGGAAGTCATCCCCCAGGGCGTCGAACAGGTCGCGGGCGGTGCCGTCGCCGCCGCCGAAGAGCAACAGGTCCACCCCGGCCTCACGCAGGGCCTGCGCCGCGGCGCGGGTATCGCCGGCGCTGCTCAGCGGGCCAGCCGCCTGGCCGAGCACGACGGTGCACAGGCCCGCCTGGACGGCGACGCGCTCACCCAGCGCCCCGCCCCAGCAGACAATCTCCACCGCGCCTGCACGCAGCGGCTGCAGTGCGCGCAGGACGCGCTCCTCCGCGCGGCTCAGCTCCCCCGGCGCGCTGGCTGCCGCGATGGCGCGGGCGTCCTCGCCGTCGCTACCCTTGAGCCCGTGGCTGCCGCCGATACCCGCCACCGGGTTGACGACCAGGCCGATGCGCAGGCTCAAGGCGCTGCCCCGGCGACCGGCCGCGCACCGAGGGCGCGCACCTGTGGCGCGAAGGCTGATGCCGCCGGGGCGAGCTGAACTTCGCTGCCGGCCAGTTCACGGCGCTGCGGGTACTGCTTGCGCAGGCGGTCAAAACCCGCCGCGATAGCCTCCCCGGATGCGCACACCGCGCGCAGGCGGTGATCGTCCTCGACCGGCCGGTAGCGCTGTGCCAGCAGCTGTCGAATCGCATCTGCGCCGGAGTCGGCGGACGCGAGCCGCAGCACTGGGCGCGGTGGCAGCGCCGCCTGCGGCGCCTGCAGCGAGAGCGCCTGCAACATGGCCGTTACCAGCATTTCGGTTGCGGCCAGCTTGCCGTCATAGCTGTAGCCGGCGATATGCGCCGTGCCGCGAAAAATACCCGCCAGCAGGTCGGTGTCGAGCCTCGGCTCCCCCTCCCACACATCGAGCACCACCTGCGGCGGCGCGGACGCCCGCAGTCGCGCCAGCAGTGCCGCGTTGTCGACCACCGGCCCGCGCGCCGCGTTGATCAGCAGTTGCCGCCCGCCGAGCGCCGCGAGCTCCCGCGCGCCGAGCAGGTGATGGCTGGGGTAAGGCGGCTCGCGGGTCAGGGCGGTGTGCAGGCTGACAACGCTGCACTGCAGGATCTCGTCGAGGCTGGCGGCGTGCGGCACCTCACCGGCGCCCAGCCAGGGGTCGTAAACGCAGTAGTCGATCTGCAACTGTGCCAGCCGCGCACCGAGCGCCCGGCCGATATGGCCATAGCCGGCGATACCGACCCGTTCACCGGCCAGCAGGCGTTCCAGGTAGTCCCCGCACTCGGCGATGGCGGCGAGCACGTACTCCACCACCGAGTTGGCGTTGCTGCCGGGCGCGTGGGAAAAGGCGATGCCGGCGGCGCCCAGCCAGTCCCGGTCAATATGGTCGTAACCGCTGGTCGCGGTGCCGACAAAACGCACCGGCGTACCCGCCAGCAGCTGTTGGTCAACCGGCGTTACCGAGCGCACCAGCAACGCGTCCGCGGCGAGCAGGTGGGCGCGACCGATCTCCCGCCCCGGCAACAGTTGCACCTCGGCGATACCCGCCAGTGCCGCGCGGACTGCGGGAATGTTCTCGTCAGCGACAACCCGGGGCAGCATCAGGCAGCCCCCAGGCGCTGCCAGCGCTGCAGCATGCGCCCGCCGATACCCAGGGTCGCGAGGTACTGCGCCGTGCGCGGCCCCTGCCCGCCATGGAAGGCGGGTAGCGTGTCCAACCCGGGAATCCTGTCGTGCAGGCGGGCGAGTTCCCGCGACAGCAGCGCCTGCTCCCAGTGCGGCTCGAGCTTGCCCCACAGCGACTTCGCGCCGCGCAGGGAGAGCCCGGCGATCCCGGCGGACCCGGCGGCGATTCCCTCGAGATCGCCAAAGGCCTGCAGCAGGCCGGCGGCGGTTTTCGGGCCGACCCCGGGAATACCGGGGATGTCGTCGATCGCGTCGCCGACCAACCCGAGGTAGTCGGCAAACTGTTCCGGGGCGACACCGAAACGCTCCGAGAAGCCCTGGCGATCGAGCCTGCTATCGGCGGCGAAGTCCCACCAGCAGTCGGAGTCGCGCAACAGTAACTGGCCGAGGTCCTTGTCCCGGGTGAGAACGGTCACCGGGTGGCCCGCCTCCCGCGCCAGGCGCGCCAGGCTGGCGATGTAGTCGTCTGCCTCGTAGCGCGAGCCGCCAAAGCAGGGAATGCCGGCGTGCCCGGTGATGTCCCGGCAGGCCTGCAGCTGGAAGGCCAGGGCCTCGTCGGGCAGTTCCCGGCTCGCCTTGTAGCCGGCATAGAGTTCATTGCGATAGCAGCTGCCGAGGCTCTCGTCGAAGGCCGCGGCGACCAGCGTGCCCGGCGCGGCCCGGCCGAGCAGGTCGTGGAGGAAGCCGGCGTAGCCGACCACCGCGTTGAGCGGCATGCCCTCGTCGGTGTACCAGCGGTCGGGCATGGAGAACCAGGCGCGGAAGATGTACACCGAGGCGTCGACCAGCCACACCTCCGGCCCCCGGGTCACAGCAGGGCCCGGAGATCGAATTGCAACGACGGCAGGCTTACCGGGGTGTGGAACTCCTCCACCAGCGCGTGGAAGAACTGCCCGGCCCGCGGCGGCAGCCCCGCCTGCTGCCAGCGGTGAGCCTGCTCGACGACTGCGGCGGCAAAGGCGCTGCAATCCGGCGCGCTGCCGTCGGCGGCAAAGTTGTCCACGCTGAGGCGAAAGCGGTAGCCGCAGGCCTGGGAGAAGATCCACTCCAGGGCCTGGGGTTTGACTTCCACGGCCTCGAAGGCCTGCTGCTGGTCGGTATTGCGCCCTTCCGGCGCGTACCAGTAACCGAAGTCGAGCAACTGGCGGCGCTGCGCCCCGGCGATGCACCAGTGGGAGATCTCGTGCAGCGCGCTGGCGAAAAAGTCTTCGCGGTAGTAGAGCTGGTGTGCTTCAGCTGCCCTGCCCGGCTGGTACAGCGGCTCGGCGGCGCCGCCGACCAGGCGGGTATTCTCACTGCTGGCAAAACAGCGGTCGAAGACCGCCTCCAGGCGGGTGGCGGCAAAGCCAGCGGCGGGCAGCGCGACGCCCATCAGTGCTCACCGGCCTTGCGCAACCAGTAGCGGTACTGGCCGTCCTGCTCATCCTGGCGCAGCAGTTCGTGGCCGAGAAAATTGCAGAACTTGGGAATGTCACGCTGGGTGGAGGGGTCGGTGGCGAGCACCTGCAATACCTCGCCCGCGTCGATGTCGCGGATACGGTTGTGCAGCAGCATCACCGGCTCCGGGCAGAACAGCCCGGTGGCGTCGAGTACGTGGTCGGGTTCTATGGACATAGGTCTTGCTTCATTCACCGGCGAGCAGGAGAGCGGCGTCCTCTGCGCGCACCAGGTCCCACTGCTCCGTTTCGAGATGATAGAGAATGCGGAGCTCGCCGCCCTGCAACTGGCGGCGCAGGTTGCCCACCTTTTGTTCCAGCGTCAACTCGACCTCGCCGTAGTCGGTGCCGTCGCGACTGGCGTACTCTTCGAGCAGCGCCTGCAGGGTATCCGGCTGCAATTGCGCCACGGGAACCTGGATGAATGCGGACAAGCGCCTGCTCTCCTTCTGTACCAACAACTTGCGCGTTACTATACGGCCTGCGCCCGCTATTGTGGAGACAGGCCCGTGAGCGACAACTACATCATAACGTTTATCGGCGACGACCGGCCGGGGCTGGTGGAGAAGCTCTCCAGCACCATCGAGCAGATGGGCGGCAACTGGCAGGAGAGCCAGCTGTCACAGCTGGGCGGCAAGTTCGCCGGCCTGATCCTGGTCGGCCTCGCCGGCGGTGACGGCGCGGCGCTGGAAGCGGCGCTCAAGGGGCTGGCGAGCAGCGGCCTCAGTGTGCGGGTCACTCCTGCCGCCGACGTCTACACGACAGCGCAGAGCGGGCGCAGCATCCGCCTCAGCGTCCTCGGCCCGGACCGCCCCGGCATCGTCCGCGAAGTCGCCCGCGCCCTCGCCCAGCGCGAGATCAACGTGGTGGAGATGGAGAGCCAGGTCGAGAGTGCGCCGATGAGCAGTGAACTGCTGTTCCGCGCGCTGATCCAGGCCCAGGTCCCCGCGGCCACCGACCTCGAGGAACTGCTGGAGCAACTGGAGAGCATTGCCAACCAGATGACCCTCGATATCGACCTCGAATGAGCGGCTAATCCCGGCCTTGCAACATCTTGCGCAAACCCATCCACAGCCCGACACAGGCCCCCGCCACGCCGATTACCACCATCACTGTCAGCAGCGTGAGCCACATCAGCTCACGCATGTCCGCCCAGGGAATATCGAACTGGTCGACCGCCCCCCAGACCAGCGCCACCAGTGCCAGCAGGCCGAGGAACAGAGTGCGGTAGTACTTCCTGGCGCCGCGGGACAGGGCCATCAGCCCTGCTCCGGGCCCGGTGCTGCGGCGGGGATTACCGGGGTATCGCAGTGCACATCGGCGTTCTGGCCGCGATGGCGCAGCAGGTGGTCCATCAGCACGATGGCCAGCATGGCCTCGGCGATCGGCGTGGCGCGAATGCCGACGCAGGGGTCGTGGCGGCCGTGGGTCGCCACTTCCATCGCCGCTCCGGAGGTATCGATGCTGGCGCCGGGCTGGCGGATGCTCGAGGTCGGCTTGAGGGCGATGCTCACGGTAATGTCCTGGCCGCTGGAGATGCCGCCGAGAATCCCGCCGGCGTTATTGCCGATGAAGCCCTCGGGGGTCATCAGGTCCCGGTGTTCGGTGCCCTTCTGTTCGACGCTGGCGAAACCCGCGCCGACTTCCACGCCCTTCACCGCGTTGATGCCCATCATGGCGTGGGCGATCTCGGCGTCGAGGCGGTCGAACACCGGCTCGCCGAGCCCCGGCGGCACATTGCTGGCCACGATGTTGATGCGCGCGCCGATGGAGTTGCCCTCCTTGTTCAGGGCGGCCATGTAGCTCTCCATCTCCGCGATGACGTCCACATCCGGGCAGAAGAAGGGGTTGGTTTCCACCACCTCCCAGTCGAGCTTCTGCGCCCTGATCGGGCCCAGTTGCGCGAGGTAGCCGCGCACCACGATGCCGCAGCTCTCGAACAGGTATTTCTTGGCGATCGCCCCGGCGGCCACGCGCATGGCGGTTTCCCGCGCCGACGCCCTGCCGCCGCCGCGGTAGTCGCGGAAGCCGTACTTCTGGTTGTAGGTGTAGTCCGCGTGGGCCGGGCGGAAGGTATTGGCGATATTGGAGTAATCCTTGGAGCGCTGGTCGGTGTTCTCGATCAGCAGGCCGATGGCGGTGCCGGTGGTGCGGCCCTCGAACACGCCGGAAAGGATTTTCACCTCGTCTGCCTCGCGGCGCTGGGTGGTGAAGCGCGAGGTGCCCGGCTTGCGCCGGTCGAGGTCTTTCTGCAGGTCGGCGGTGCTCAGTTCAAGGCCGGGGGGGCAACCGTCGACAATACAGCCCAGCGCCGGGCCGTGGCTCTCGCCGAAGCTGGTGACTGTGAAAAGCTTGCCTATGCTGTTGCCCGCCATGATCCTGCCATCGTCAAAAATTCAAGCCGGCTATTATAGCCGTTATCGGCGCAGGCTTGCGCGGTGTTCGCGCAATTCCGCCGCGCTCAGGGCAAACACGCCGTGACCGCCCTGTTCGAACTCCAGCCAGGTGAAGGGCACACCGGGGTAGGCCGCTTCCAGCGCCTCCCAGCTGTTGCCGACTTCCACCACCAGCAGGCCGTGCTCCTGCAAACAGGCCTCCGCGGTGGCGAGAATCCTGCGGGTGAGGTCGAGGCCGTCGGCGCCGCTGCCCAGCGCCAGTGGCGGTTCGTGGTGGTATTCCTCGGGCATGGCGGCGAGGTCCGCCGCGTCCACGTAGGGCGGGTTGGAGAGGATGATGTCGTAGCGCGCCGCGGGCAGGTCGTCGAGCAGGTCCGAGCGGTACAGCGACACACGCTCGCCGAGGCCGAGCAGGTCGCGGTTTTCCCGCGCCAGGTCGAGGGCCGCGGGGTCGATGTCGGCGAGGTCGACGCGCGCCTGGCTGTAATGGGCAGCGGCGAGCCCAATACAGCCGCCGCCACAGCAAAGGTCGAGAATCCGCATAGGTTCAGGCCCGCGGTACCAGGGCTGGTAGTCGTTGAGGATCAGTTCGGCGATGGGCGAGCGCGGTACCAGCGCGCGCTCGTCGCAGAGGAACTCCAGGCCGGCAAACCAGGCGCGCCCGAGCAGGTAGGGCAAGGGTATCCGCTCCTCCAGGCGCCGCTGCAGCAACTGCCTGCCCTGCCGGTACTGCGCAGCCTCCACGGGAAGGTCGAGTACCTCGCTGCCCGCATCCGCCGGCAGGCCGGTAACGCTGAGCACCAGTTGCACCGCCTCGTCCCAGGGGTTGTCGGTGCCGTGACCGTAGAACACCTCGCTGCTGCGCAGTGCCTCGTGACACTGGTCGAGAAAGTCGCCCAAGGTCGCGGGCGTCGGCTGGTCGGGGGCTTGCTGTGACATGGCGCGAGTGTAAACCGCGTTCCCCCTGAATTGCCATGCCGCAGCACGATTGTTAACATCCCTGCCCCCGGCCCGCATGGCCATCGATAGCGATAACATCAGGAGAACCCACCGTGGAACAACACTGGGCCGCGATCATTGAAGCCATCGGTGAAGACCTGGAACGCCCCGGTCTCCTCGACACCCCGAAACGGGCAGCCAAGGCATTTGAATTCCTTACCCGCGGCTACCAGCAATCCGTCGACGACGTCGTCAACAACGCCCTCTTCCCCTCGGATTCCAGCGAGATGGTGATCGTCCAGGACGTCGAACTCTACTCGCTCTGCGAGCACCACATGCTGCCTTTTATCGGCAAGTGCCACGTCGCCTACATCCCCACCGGCAAGGTACTGGGGCTGTCCAAGGTGGCGCGCATCGTCGACGTGTTCGCCCGCCGCCTGCAGATCCAGGAATCCCTGACCACCCAGATCGCCGAGACCATCATGCAGGTTACCGGTGCAGAGGGTGTGGGGGTCATCATCGAGGCGCAGCACATGTGCATGATGATGCGCGGCGTGGAGAAGCAGAACTCGGTGATGAAGTCCTCGGCGATGCTCGGCAGCTTCCGCGAGTCGCAGAAAACCCGCGACGAATTCCTGCAGTTGCTGCAGCTGCGCCGCTAGTCGGCCACCCTCAACAGCTCCGCGTGCAGGTACTGGCGATCCGCCAGGCGCGCGGCGCTGAACAGCAGCACCCGGTAGTTCTCCGTACTCCCCTCGGCCGGGCCGAACACCCGGTAGTGCTGGTATTCATCGCGACCGTAAAGCAGGCGCTCTCCAAACACCTGGTTGGCCCACTGGGAGCCCTGCCCGCAGGCGCGGCTGTCACAGGCGAAAAGTAGTCTGCCGTTTTCGGCAAGTCTCTCTGCCAGCTCCTCGAGCACATCCTCGGTGCTGAAACCGTCCACGACCTGCCAGGTGTAGCGCACCAGTTCACCGCTCAGGCGCTCGCTGCGCTTGAAGGCCCACACCCCGCTGCGCTTCTGGATTGCCCCGAGGCCGATTTCGTAGTCCACAACGCTGCGGGTGTCGTGACTCATGCGCCGGGTGTGGGGGAAATTGTCAAGTTCCTGCAGCAACTCGGCGGGCGATTGGGCCTGAGCATGGATGGCAAAGGCGAGCAGCGAGCTGCTGAGAACTGCGGCCACGAGGGCTCGGTATAGGGGCATAGGCGCTGGTCAGTCTGCGTTGAGAAATTGGCGAATCGAGGCCGCAAGTGTAGCCACGCCGTCCTCAAGATGGAAATGGTGGCCACCGGGCAGCGTTTCCATCCGGCCGTTGGCCAGACGGGCCAGTTGCTGCGGCAGGCGGCTCGACAGGCGCGGCACGAAGCCCTCCTGCGCCACCAGCAGCAGCGTCGGCGCGCGAACGGCCGCCAGCATCGCGTCCACCTGCGCCTCGCTCAGCTTCATCGCCGAGGCGCCGCGCAGGCGCGGGTCGAAACTCCAGCTGTAGCCACCATCGACCGCTAACAGGCCTCGCGGCAGCATGGTCTCGGCAGCCTGCTGCGGCAGACCGTTGGCGACCCGGGCTTCCAGCGCCTTTTCCAGGCTCGGGTAGACCACCACCCTGCGGCCGAGGAAGCGCTTGCGCTGGCGAACGAAATCGCCCATCTGGGTGATGAACTCGGCCTCCGCTGTCGCGGCGGGCGCCATGCCGTCGAGCAGGACGAGGCGATCGATCCGCTCGGGAAAGGTCGCCGCCAGCAGCGTTGCGATGATCGCGCCGCGGGAGTGGCCCATCAGGTGGCAGCGCGACCAGCCGAGCTGGTCGAGCAGGCTGCACAACTGTGGCAGGTCATCGTAGATCTGGTAGGTGGCGTCGGCGGAGCGCCAGCTGCTGCGGCCGTGGCCGCTGAGGTCCACCGCCACCACGTGATACTGGTCGAGCAGCGGCGCGAGCCGGGCGAAACCCGCCGCGTTGTCGAGCCAGCCGTGCAGGGCCAACAGCGGCGGGTTGGCCGGATCGCCCCAGGCCAGGCCGGCGTAGCGCAATCCGTCGATATCCCAATAAAGCTCCCGGGGCTGTTCCGGCATGTCAGGCCTGGGCCCTGTATTCCGGCGGCTGGGCGCTGAAAACCAGCTCGGCGCAGTCGGCGCCGGCGAAATCCAGCCGTAGCATGGCGAAGCCGCCGGGAACCAGCGAGGCCACCCTGCCCTTGCTGCCGAGATAGTAGTCAACCAGGGTCGATACCAGGGGCTGGTGGGACACCAGCAGGAGGTGTTCCACGCCCGCCTCCAGATAGCTCTCGAGCAGCTGGTCTACATCCCTGACCCCCCGGCCAGGTATCAGCGCGTCCGCAGCTTCCACCGCGGCCTGGGGAAACTGGCGGCCGATGATCGCCGCGGTCTGTGCCGTGCGCATCCAGCGGCTGTGAAGAATCAGCGCGGGCAGCGTCAGCCGCCTCAGCTCACACTGGCGATGGAACTGGTCGCAGCCGAAACTGATGTCGTCGAGGCCGGTTTCCGTCAGCTCGCGCTCGCTGTCCACCGCCGCGTTCGCCGCCTGCCCATGCCGCCAGATTGTCAGGATCATCCCGGGTTCCCAGCCACTTCAATGAAGAAGCGAAAGTCTAACAAAAAAGCGGGCCCTGGAGCCCGCTTTCAGTAGCCAGTGCTGTTGTTCAGCGACCGCTCAGGGCCAGCAGCAAGCGGTTCATCCGCGCCACGTAGGCAGCGGGATCGTCGAGCTGGCCGCCCTCGGCGAGGTGGGCCTGGTCGAAAACCACGCTGGCGAGATCGGCGAAGCGCTCCTCGTCCTGCTCCTGGTCGAGCATCTCCAGCAGCGGGTGATGCGGATTGACCTCGAGGATGGGCTTGCTGTCCGGCACCGGCTGGCCAGCGGCCTCCAGGATCCGGCGCATCTGGGCACCCATGTCGTGGTCGCCGACCACCAGGCAGGCGGGTGACTCGGTCAGGCGGGTGGACGCGCGCACCTCGGCGACCTTCTCTTCCAATACCTTGCCGAGGCGCTCAACCAGCGCCTCGCTTTCTTTTTCCAGCTTCTCGCGCTCGGCCTTCTCTTCCTCGCTGTCTTCGCCGAGATCGAGCGCGCCGCGGGCGACATCCTGCAACTGCTTGCCGTCAAATTCCTGCAGGTGGCTCATCAGCCAGTCGTCGATGCGCTCGCTCAGCAGCAGTACCTCGATGCCCTTCTTGCGGAAGACCTCCAGGTGCGGACTGCTTTTCGCGGTGTTGAAGTTCTCGCCGACCACGTAGTAGATCTTGTCCTGGCCATCCTGCATGCGGGAGACATAGTCCGCCAGCGACTGGTTCTGCTCGGGCTGGTCGGTATGGGTGGTGGCGAAGCGCAGCAGACCGGCGATTTTCTCCTTGTTGGCGAAGTCCTCGGCGGGGCCTTCCTTCAGCACCTGGCCGAATTCCTTCCAGAAGGTGGCGTAGTCATCGCCGTCTTTTTTCGCCAGTTTTTCCAGCATGTCCAGGGCCCGCTTGGTCAGGGCGCTGCGCATGGAATCCACCGAGGAATCCTTCTGCAGGATTTCCCGTGATACGTTCAGCGGCAGGTCATTGGAGTCGACCACGCCCTTGATGAAACGCAGGTAGAGGGGCAGGAACTGCTCCGCCTCGTCCATGATGAAGGTGCGCTGGACATAGAGCTTCAGGCCGCGGGCCATGTCGCGGTTCCACATGTCGAAGGGCGCGCGGCGCGGCAGGTAAAGCAGGCTGGTGTACTCCAGCTTGCCCTCGACCCGGTTGTGGCTCCAGGAGAGCGGCTCGTCGAAATCGTGGGAGACGTGGCGGTAGAACGCTTTGTACTCGTCGTCGCTGACCTCGCTGCGGCTGCGGGTCCACAGGGCAGTCGCCTCGTTAACCGCCTTGTACTCGGGTGCAGGTGCTTCCTTCTCGGCATCCTCGTCTTCATCCCCTGCAGGGAGCGGGGTTTCGAGCATCTTCACCGGTACGGAGATGTGGTCGGAGTATTTCTTGATGACACTGCGCACGCGGTAGTCATCGGCAAACTCTTCACAGCCGGACTTCAGGTGCAGGGTGATGCTGGTGCCGCGCTCGGCCTTGTCGGCCTGCGCGACGGAGAACTCGGACTCGCCGTGGGATTCCCAGACGACGCCGGATTCGGCGGGCTGGCCGGCCTTGCGGGTGTGTACCTCGACCCGGTCGGCAACGATGAAGGCGGAGTAAAAACCGACCCCGAACTGGCCGATCAGCTGGGAGTCCTTCTTCTGGTCCCCGCTGAGGCTCTGCATGAAGGCCGCAGTGCCGGACTTGGCGATCGTCCCGAGGTTCTCGATCACCTCCTCGCGGGTCATGCCGATGCCGTTGTCGCTGATGGTGACCGTGTTGGCCTCCTTGTCCACATCGACCCGGATCTCGTAATCGCCCTGCCCTTCCAGCAGGCTCTCGTCCGCCAGCGCGCCGAAACGCAGCTTGTCGATGGCGTCGGAGGCGTTGGAAATCAGCTCGCGGAGGAAAATCTCCTTGTTGGAGTACAGGGAGTGGATCATCAGGTGAAGCAGCTGCTTCGCCTCGGTCTGGAAGCCCAGGGTCTCTTTTTGTACTTCAGCGGTCATGGGGTCCTCGTGGATATCAGGTTTGATGCGTTGGGGTCGATATGGGGGCTGGGCTGGGGAATTCAAGCCTGCTTTGCCTGTCTCGATTGAGCTGAAGGACTCACTGTGGCTGGCTCGCGGCGCTGGACGCGCAGTCACCGGCACATTTTCCGCGCGTCGAGTCAGAACGCTTTCGAGCAGAGAGGGCAATACAGCACGAGCGCTGCGGAACTCTGTGAAGACCATAGGTAAGCATCCAGCGCGAATAGGCCCAGAAACAAAAAAGCCCGCCATAAGGCGGGCTTTTCAGGCAAACCGGGACAATTACCAGCCGGTAACTTCACCCAGTGCAGTGCCGATCTCGGCCAGCGAGCGCACGGTGCGAACACCGGCCGCTTCCAGGGCGGCGAACTTCTCGTCCGCAGTGCCCTTGCCGCCGGAGATGATCGCGCCGGCGTGGCCCATACGCTTGCCCTTCGGTGCGGTAACACCAGCAATGTAGGAGACCACAGGCTTGGTCACGTTGTCCTTGATGAAGGCAGCCGCCTCTTCCTCGGCGGTACCGCCGATCTCGCCGATCATGACGATCGCCTCGGTGGCCGGGTCCTTCTCGAACATCGCCAGGATGTCGATGAAGTTGGAGCCGGGGATCGGGTCGCCGCCGATGCCCACACAGGTGGACTGGCCGTAGCCCGCGTCGGTGGTCTGCTTGACCGCCTCGTAGGTCAGGGTGCCGGAGCGGGACACGATGCCAACCTTGCCGGGCAGGTGGATGTGACCGGGCATGATGCCGATCTTGCACTCGCCGGGGGTGATCACGCCGGGGCAGTTGGGGCCGATCAGGCGCACGCCCAGTTCGTCACACTTGACCTTGCACTCGAGCATGTCGAGGGTCGGGATGCCTTCGGTGATGCAGACGATCAGCTTGATGCCGCTGTTGGCCGCTTCGAGGATGGAGTCCTTGCAGAAGGGAGCCGGTACGTAGATCACGGAAGCTTCGGCGCCGGTTTCGGCAACCGCGTCAGCGACGGTGTTGAACACCGGCAGGCCGAGGTGCTCCTGGCCGCCCTTGCCGGGGGTGACGCCGCCGACCATCTTGGTGCCGTAGGCAATCGCCTGTTCCGAGTGGAAAGTACCCTGGGAGCCGGTGAAGCCCTGGCAGATGACTTTGGTGTTCTTGTCGATCAGGATACTCATTACGCTGCACCTCCAGCTGCTTTAACCGCCTGTTGGGCAGCGTCGGTGAGGCTGTCCGCAGCGATGATGTTCAGGCCGCTATCGGCCAGCAATTTCTTGCCGAGATCGGCGTTGTTACCCTCGAGGCGAACCACGACAGGTACTTTCACGCCCACTTCCTCAACCGCGCCGATCACGCCTTCGGCGATCAGGTCACAGCGCACGATACCGCCGAAGATGTTGATCAGGACCGCTTTCACGTTCTCGTCGGAGAGGATGATCTTGAAGGCCTCGGAGACCCGCTCCTTGGTCGCGCCACCGCCCACGTCGAGGAAGTTGGCGGGGAAGCCACCGTGGAGGGCGACGATGTCCATGGTGCCCATGGCCAGGCCGGCGCCGTTGACCATGCAGCCGATGTTGCCGTCGAGGGCCACGTAGTTGAGTTCCCACTCGGCCGCGTGCGCTTCGCGCTCGTCTTCCTGGGAGGGGTCGTGCATCTCGGCCAGTTGCTTCTGGCGGTAGATGGCGTTGCCGTCGACACCGATCTTGGCGTCCAGGCAGTGCAGGTTGCCTTCTTCGGTGATCACCAGCGGGTTGATCTCGATCAGGGCGAGGTCCTTGTCCTGGAACATCTGCGCCAGGCCCATGAAGATCTTCACGAACTGCTTGATCTGGTCGCCGGACAGGCCCAGTTTGAAGGCCAGTTCACGACCCTGGTAGGGCTGCGGGCCGGTCAGGGGATCGATGGTCGCCTTGAGGATCTTCTCGGGGGTCTCCTCGGCCACTTTCTCGATCTCGACGCCGCCTTCGGTGGAAGCCATGAAGACGATACGGCGGGTGGAGCGATCCACTACCGCACCGAGGTACAGTTCCTCGGCGATGTCGGTGCAGGTTTCGACCAGAATCTTGCTGACCGGCTGGCCATTCTCGTCGGTCTGGTAGGTGACAAGGTTCTTGCCCAGCCAGTTGGCGGCGAATTCCTTGCACTCTTCGGGGGATTTAACCAGCTTCACGCCGCCGGCCTTGCCGCGACCGCCGGCGTGTACCTGGGCCTTCACAACCCACATATCGCCGCCAATCTTGCTCGCCGCTTCCGCCGCTTCCTCGGGAGTATCTACCGCGTATCCCTTGGAAACCGGCAGTCCGTATTCGGCAAACAGCTGTTTGCCCTGGTACTCATGAAGATTCATGTGTCGTCCTGCTCTGTTTCAGTTTACTGCTGCATGAATTTCGGCCCCCGGGTGGCACCACTGCGCCACCCTCAGGCCCCTTTTGCCACTGCGGGCTTCGGCGATAGATTTTATTTTTCGCCCGCGGCAGCTATTACTTGCGCTTCTTGCGATTCGGCATGTGAATCGCGTGGCCATCGACTGCCAGCGCCGCCTCGTGAACGGCTTCCGACAGGGTCGGGTGACCAAAGATGGTCAGCGCCAGATCCTCTGTGCTGGAGCCGAATTCCATGGCAATTACCACCTGCTGTACCAGGTCGGCGGCCGAGGGGCCGACGATATGGCAACCGAGGATACGATCCGTCTCCTCGTGGGCGAGGATTTTTACCATACCCTCGAACTCGTTGGAAGCCAGTGCCCGACCGCTGGCGACGAAGGGGAAGGTACCCGATTTGTAGGGTACGCCCTCGGCCTTCAGGGTCTGCTCGGTCTTGCCCACCGCGGCGACTTCCGGGTGGGTGTAGATGACCGAGGGGATGACGTCGTAATTCATCTGTGCCTTGTGGCCGGCGATGCGCTCCGCCACCATCACGCCCTCTTCCGAGCCCTTGTGCGCCAGCATCGGACCGCGCACCACGTCGCCCACGGCGTAGACGTGGGGGGCTTCGGTCTCACAGTAGTCGTTGACGAAAATGAAGCCGCGCTCGTCCAGGGTGATGCCGCTATCGCTGGAGAACAGCTCCTCGGAGCGCGGGCGACGGCCCACGGCGACGATCAGCTTGTCGAAGACCTCGCTGTGCTCGCCGTCGGCGGTGCTGTAGGAAACGGTCACCTCCCCGCCCTTCACTTCCGCGTTGGTCACGCGTGCGCCGAGGCGAATATCCAGGCCCTGCTTCTTGAGGATCTTGCCGGTCTCCCTGGCGATTTCCGCGTCCATCATCGGCAGGAACTCGTCGAGCGCCTCGAGAACGACGACTTCAGCGCCGAGACGGCCCCAGACACTGCCCAGTTCCAGGCCGATAACTCCGGCACCGATAACGCCCAGCCGCCTGGGCACCGACTGGAATTCCAGCGCGCCGGTGGAATCGACGATATGTTCACCGTCAACCGGGGCCGGGGGGATATTTACCGGCAGGGAGCCGGCGGCGATGATGATGTTGCCGGCCTGTACCTCGGATACGCCGCCGTCCTTGTCGGTCACTTCGACACGGGCGCCGGAGAGCACCTTCCCGGTACCCTGGATCACGGTGACGCCGTTGGCCTTGAACAGACCGGTAATGCCGGTAGTCAGCTGGTCGACGATCTGGTCCTTGCGGCCGATCATGGCGGGAACGTCAATGCTGACATCCTTGACGCCAATGCCGTGGAGGCCGAACTGCTCCCTGGCCTCATGGTACTTGTAGCTTGAATCCAGCAGCGCCTTGGAGGGGATACAGCCCACATTGAGACAGGTACCGCCGAGCTTCGGCTTGCCCTTGCCGTCCAGCCACTTCTCGACACAGGCGGTCTTGAGGCCGAGCTGCGCGGCCTTGATCGCGGCTACATATCCCGCGGGGCCGGCGCCGATGACGACTACATCAAATTTGTCAGACATGTTTATTCCCGTTGAGTCGGTGCAGGGGGACTAATGCCCAGCCCTGCACCCGATTGATTACAGTTGCAGCAGGATGCGCGCCGGATCCTCGATCAGATCCTTGATCGCCACCAGGAACTGGACCGCGGTCTTGCCGTCGATCAGCCTGTGGTCATAGGACAGGGCCAGGTACATCATCGGCAGGATGACAACTTCGCCGTTGACCGCCATCGGGCGTTCCTGGATCTTGTGCATGCCGAGGATACCCGTTTGCGGGGGGTTGAGGATAGGCGTTGACAGCAAGGAGCCGAATACGCCGCCGTTGGACACGGTGAAGGTGCCGCCGGTCATGTCCTCAATCGTCAGCTTCTTGTCGCGGGCGCGCACGCCCAGATCGCGGATCGAGGCCTCGACATCGGCGACCGACATGAAGTCCGCATCGCGCAGCACCGGGACGACCAGGCCGTCGGTGGTGGATACCGCGACACCGATATCCTGGTAGCCGTGGTAGACAATGTCATTGCCATCGATGGAGGCGTTGACCGCGGGGTAGCGCTTGAGCGCCTCGCAGGCCGCCTTGACGAAGAAGCCCATGAAACCGAGCCGGGTGCCGTTGTGCACCTCGGCGAACTGGTCCTTGTACTTGTTGCGCAGGGCCATCAGCGGCGCCATGTTGACCTCGTTGAAGGTGGTCAGCATGGCCGTGCTCTGGGTCGCCTCGAGCAGGCGCTCGGCGATCTTGGCGCGCATGCGGGTCATCGGTACCCGCTTCTCGATCCGCTCGCCGCTGGGCTGCGGAGCGGCGCCCGCTGCCGGGGCCGGTGCGGCCGCTGGCTTGGCGGCCGGGGCGCTGTCGCGGGCTTTCAGGTAATTGAGGATGTCTTCCTTGGTCACGCGGCCGTTCTTGCCGCTGCCGGGGATATCGGCCGGGTTCAGGTTGTGCTCTTCGACCAGCTTGCGGGCCGCCGGGCCCATCGCGGCATCCACACCGGCGTCGGCCTCATCGGCCTCCGCTTGCGGGGCGCTTGTTGCCGCAGCAGCTGGAGCGGCACTTACGGCACCCTGCTCCAGCGTCGCCAGCAACTGCTCGCTCTGCACCGTTTCGCCTTCCTGGGCAAGAATCCGGGTCAGCGTGCCGTCCTCGGGGGCGACGACTTCCATCACCACCTTATCGGTCTCGATCTCGACGATAAGTTCGTCGCGGGCCACCTGGTCGCCTTCCTGCTTGTGCCAGGTGGCGACTTCACCATCAGCTACCGATTCTGGAAACGCCGGAGCCTTGATTTCAATTGCCATTTCTTGTCCTTCGCGCTATGACACCCAGGGCACTTCTGGCGCCAGGGCGTTGTTGATAAACGTTTCAAGCTGTTGCAGGTGCAGCGCCATGTAGCCCGCCGCCGGCGCAGCCGAAGCTTCGCGACCGACGTATTGCAGGTACACGTCTTTTTTATGGTTGAACAGCACCCGGCGCATATGGTGCTGACTGGAATACCAGGCGCCCTGGTTCATCGGTTCTTCCTGGCACCAGACCGCCTCGCGGACGTTCGGGTACTGGGCAAAGACCGCGAGCAGGTCGTCCTCGGGGAAGGGGTAGAGCTGTTCGATACGCACGATGGCGATATCGTCGATGCCTTTCTCCTGGCGCGCTGCGCGCAGGTCGTAGTAGACCTTGCCGCTGCACATGATCACTCGCCGCACCTTGCTGCGGTCCAGTCCATCCGGATCGTCCAGCACGGTGTGGAAACTCCCCTGGGCCAGGTCCTCGATGGTCGAGATGGCTTCCTTGTGCCGCAGCAGGCTCTTCGGCGACATCACCACCAGCGGCTTGCGCAGCGGGCGGATGGCCTGGCGGCGCAGCATATGGAAGACCTGGGCCGGGGTGGTGGGTACACAGACCTGGATATTGTGCTCGGCGGAGAGCTGCAGGAAGCGCTCGAGTCGCGCCGAGGAGTGCTCCGGCCCCTGCCCTTCATAGCCGTGGGGCAGCAGCATGGTCAGCCCGGACAGGCGCTGCCACTTGTGCTCGCCGCTGGTGATGAACTGGTCGATCACCACCTGCGCGCCGTTGGCGAAGTCGCCGAACTGGGCTTCCCAGATCACCAGCCCCTTGGGCATGGTGGTCGAGTAGCCGTACTCGAAGGCCAGCACCGCCTCCTCCGACAGGAAGGAATCGTAGATGACGAAAGGCGCCTGGCCCTTGCTGACGTGTTGCAGCGGAATGTAGTTGGCATCTTCCTTCTGGTGGTGCAGCACCGCGTGACGGTGGGAGAAGGTGCCGCGACCGACATCCTGGCCGGTGAGGCGCACCGGGTATCCGGCCTCCAGCAGGGTCGCATAGGCCATGGTCTCGGCGAAGCCCCAGTTGACCGGCGTGGCACCTGCAGACATCTTGCGCCGGTCCTCGAGGATCTTGGTGACCTGGCGCTGCAGCGGGAAACTCTCCGGGGCGACGTTGATCTCGTGCCCGAGTGCCTGCAGCTTCTGCAGGTCGATGGCGGTGTCAGCCTCGTCGGTCCAGTGGTGGCCGAGATAGGGAGACCAGTCGACGAACAGTGACTTGTTCGGCTCGGAGACCAGCGCGCTGACCAGCGGCTCGCCGCGATCCAGCGATTCGCGGTAGCGATCGACCAGGTGCGCGTCCTCCTTCTCGGTGACGACACCCTCGGCGATCAGGCGCGCGGCATAGAGATCGCGGGTGGTACCGTGCTTGCGGATCGCCGCGTACATCAGCGGCTGGGTAGTCGCCGGCTCGTCGGCCTCGTTGTGGCCGCGGCGGCGGTAGCAGACGAGGTCTACAACCACGTCCTTCTTGAACTCGGTGCGGTAATCGACCGCCAGCTGGGTCACGAACAATACCGCTTCGGGGTCGTCCGCGTTGACGTGGAAAATCGGCGCCTGGACCATTTTCGCCACGTCGGTGCAGTATTCCGTGGAACGGGCGTCTTCGCGCTTGCTGGTGGTGAAACCGACCTGGTTGTTGAGCACGATGTGCACCGTGCCGCCGGTCTTGTAGCCGCGGGTCTGGGACATCTGGAAGGTCTCCATGACCACCCCCTGCCCCGCGAATGCGGCATCACCGTGAATCACGATGGGGGTTACCAGCGCACCGGTCTCGTCCTTGCGGCGCTCCTGGCGAGCGCGTACCGAGCCCTCTACCACCGGCGATACGATCTCCAGGTGGGAGGGGTTGAAGGCCAGCGCCAGGTGCACCTCCCCGCCAGGGGTCATCACGTTGGAGGAGAAGCCCTGGTGGTACTTGACGTCACCCGAGGTGGTGAAGGAAGTTTTCCCCTCGAACTCGTCGAACAGTTCCGCGGGATTCTTGCCGAGGATGTTGATCAATACGTTGAGCCGGCCGCGGTGCGCCATGCCGAGTACGATTTCCTGGACGCCATAACCGCCGAGGCGCTGGATCATCTCGGCGAGCATGGGGATCAGGCTCTCGCCACCCTCGAGGCCGAAGCGCTTGGTACCGGGGTACTTGGATCCGAGGGACTTCTCCAGCCCCTCCGCCTTGATCAGCCGGCGCAGCAGCTGGACGCGGATATCGCGGCCAAAGTCCGGCGCACTGCGCACGGACTCCATGCGGTTCATGATCCAGTGGCGTTCGTTGGTGTCGACGATATGCATGAACTCGGCGCCGACGGAGCGACAGTAGGTGCGCTCCAGGGCCTGGTGAATTTCACCGAGGGTCGCATCGGCCTTGCCGATGTACAGGCTGCCGGTCTGGAATACCGTGTCGTAGTCGGCCTCTGACAGCTCGTGGAAAGACAGCTCGAGGTCTTTTACATGCTCGCGCTCGGCGATGCCCAGCGGGTCGAGACTGGCCTTCTGGTGGCCGCGCTGGCGGTAGGCTGAGATGAGCTGGACGACGCGAACCTGCTTGCGTTCGTATTCGGTGGCCTGGGAGTCGTGGGCGACGGTGGCCTCGGTGCGCACCCGCATCTTGCTGATCTGGGCGAAGCGTTCGCGGATGACGGAGTGGGGAATATCTTCGGTGTGGACGACTTCGGATTCGACCCGCGGCAGCTTGTCGAAGTAATCGCGCCACTGCTCGGGCACCCCGTTGGGGTCTTTCAGGTATACCTCGTAGAGGTCCTCAACATAGGTGGCATTGCCGCCGGCGATGTGAGAACTCCGCCACAGCTGTTCCATTGAGCTTTCTTGCATCACGGCCCTTCCGGATAGGGAGAAATGGGCGCCCGCCAGTGGGCGCATCAACCGAATTCTAGCAGCGAGTCCGCCGGTGTGCGGAAGCGACCCGGCGGGCTCGCGAAGTTGCTGGCTGCCAATCCGGGCGACCGGCAGCCAATGGTCAAAAAAGGCCTACGATATTAATAGCTTGTAACTTTCGGTTAAAGCTAATCGTAAATATTTACGTTGCCCGGCTCAGCAGCATGTTGCGGATGTGCCCTATCGCGCGGGTCGGGTTGAGACCCTTGGGGCAGACATTCACACAGTTCTGGATGCCGTGGCAGCGGAATACGCTGAACGGGTCATCCAGCTTGGCCAGGCGCTCGTCGGTGGCGGTGTCGCGGCTGTCGGCGAGGAAGCGATAGGCCTGCAGCAGGCCGGCAGGGCCGATGAAGCGATCAGGGTTCCACCAGAAGGACGGGCACGAGGTCGAGCAGCAGGCGCACAGGATACACTCGTACAGGCCGTCAAGCTTCTCGCGATCTTCCGGTGACTGCAAGCGCTCGATGGCCGGCGCGGGGGTGTTGTTCTGCAGGTAGGGCTGAACCTTCTCGTACTGCTGGTAGAACAGGCTCATGTCGACGACCAGGTCGCGTACGACCGGCAGGCCGGGCAGCGGGCGGATCACCAGCTTGTTGCCCTTGACGGTCTCGGACAGCGGCGTGATACAGGCCAGGCCGTTCTTGCCGTTCATGTTCAGGCCGTCGGAGCCACACACGCCCTCGCGGCAGGAGCGGCGGTAGGCGACGGTGGTGTCCTGTGCCTTGATCAATTCCAGCACGTCGAGGACCATCAGGTCCTTGCCCCCGGTATCGACCTGGAAGTCCTGCATGAAGGGCTCTTTATCGGTCTCGGGGTTGTAGCGATAGATACTGACTTGCAACATCGATAGTAACCTCAGTAAGTCCGTGCTTTCGGCTGGAAGGTGTCAACGGTTTTCGGCTCGAAATTCACCGCACGCTTGCCCACGCGCTTCTCGGCGGGGTAGTACATGGAGTGGCAGAGCCAGTTCTCGTCGTCGCGGTCCTGGAAGTCCTCGCGGGCGTGGGCACCGCGGCTTTCCTTGCGCTCTTCCGCGGCGATGGCGGTGGCCTCGGCAACCTCGAACAGGTTGTGCAACTCCAGCGCCTCGATGCGGGCGGTGTTGTAGGCCTGGCTCTTGTCTGCCAGCTCGGCATTCTCGATGCGGCCGCGCAGGTCGCCCAGCTTCTTGATGCCCTCCTGCATGAACTCGCCGTTGCGGAACACACCGAAGTGGTTCTGCATGATGTTCTGCAACTCTTTGCGCAGGTCGGCGACCTTCTCGCCACCGGAGGAGTTGTTGAGGCGGTCTAGGCGGGACATGGCCTGCTCGACATCGCTGTCGGAGGCGTCGCGCATCTCGATGCCTTCGCGCAGGGCCTTCTCTATATAGAGGCCGGAAGCGCGACCGAACACGACCAGGTCGAGCAGTGAGTTGCCGCCGAGACGGTTGGCGCCGTGCACGGACACACAGGCCACCTCGCCACAGGCGTAGAGGCCGGGGATGACAACGTCGTTGCCATTGGCGTCGACGGTCAGGGCCTGGCCGTGAACGTTGGTGGGGATACCACCCATCATGTAGTGACAGGTCGGCACCACCGGGATAGGCACTTTCACCGGGTCGGCGTGGGCAAAGGTACGCGACAGTTCACAGATACCCGGCAGGCGGGATTCGAGTACTTCCTCACCCAGGTGGTCGAGCTTCAGGAATACGTGGTCGCCCTCGGGGCCGCAACCACGCCCCTCGAGAATTTCCAGCACCATGGAGCGCGCGACGACGTCGCGACCGGCGAGGTCCTTGGCGTTGGGCGCGTAGCGCTCCATGAATCGCTCGCCGTCCTTGTTGATCAGGTAACCGCCTTCACCGCGGCAGCCTTCGGTGACCAGTACACCCGCGCCGGCGATACCGGTGGGGTGGAACTGCCACATTTCGATGTCCTGCACCGGGAAGCCCGCGCGCAGGGCCATGCCGATACCATCGCCGGTATTGATGTGGGCGTTGGTGGTGGAGGCGTAGATACGCCCTGCCCCGCCGGTGGCGAATACGGTCGCCTTGGACTTCACGTAGACCGTCTCGCCGGTCTCCATGCAGATGGCGATGACGCCGACGACGGCGCCATCCTGGTTCTTGACCAGGTCGGTGGCATACCACTCGTTGAAGAACACGGTGTTGTTCTTCATGTTGCCCTGGTAGAGGGTGTGCAGCAGCGCGTGACCGGTACGGTCGGCCGCGGCGCAGGTACGGGCCGCCTGGCCGCCCTCACCGAAGTTCTTCGACTGGCCGCCGAAGGGGCGCTGGTAGATGCGGCCTTCTTCGGTACGGGAGAACGGCAGACCCATGTGTTCCAGCTCGAACACCGCCTCGGGACCCACGGAGCACATGTATTCGATGGCGTCCTGGTCACCGATGTAGTCGGAACCCTTGACGGTGTCGTACATGTGCCAGCGCCAGTCGTCGTTGGGGTCGGCACTGGCGATCGCGCAGGTGATACCGCCCTGGGCGGACACGGTGTGGGAGCGGGTCGGGAAGACCTTGGAAATAACGGCGGTCTTGTAGCCGGACTGGGCCAGTTGCAGCGCCGCGCGCATACCCGCGCCGCCACCGCCAACGATTACGCCGTCAAAGGAAATGGTTCGAATTGCGGACATAGTCTTTTAACCCCAGAGGATCTGGATGGCCCAGAGTACATAGATGAACACCAGCAGGCCGCAGCCGAGCTGGTAGGCGATGCGCAATACGTTGCCCGTCTTGCCCAGGAGACGCTCGGTCAGGTAATCGGTACCCACTGACCACATGCCGATCCACGCGTGGGCGGCGAGGGAAAGAACGGCCAGGAGCGTAAACACCCGCATCCCGGAGCTGTCGAACATCGACTTCCATTCGGAGTAATCCACACCGCCGACCAGGGTCGCGCCAACGCAGAGGAACCAGGCCAGCAGAATTACCGCTGTGACCCGTTGCAGCAGCCAGTCGGAAAGACCCGAACGGCCGAAACTGGTAACCGACTTCACCATATCCATGCTCCCGCAAGCAGAATGAGAATGACTGACAGGACTATGACGATGCGTGCACCCAGCACGCCGCCTGCCATGGTTTCACCGATGCCGAAGTCCATCACCAGGTGCTTGACGCCGGCGAGCGAGTGGTAGATCAGCCCGGCGACGATCACCCAGACAACCAGCTTGGCGATAAAGCTGTCCATGCATTCGCGGACAGCGGCAAAGCCTTCAGGCCCCGAGAGACTGGAATCCAGCATCCACAGGAGCACGGCGATGCCGGCGAAAAGGAGCACACCGGAAGCACGATGTGAGATGGACGCCCATGCGGTAATAGGTAGCCGCATGGTACCGATGTCCAGATTAACGGGACGATTGTCTTTCACGTTGGGTACCATCGTTGGCGCCAGAAGGCGGTTTAGTGTTTGGGGCGGAGCATCTGGAACACCACCCGTTGCGGGGGCGCGCCAAAACGCGCGAAATTATAATAACTTGAACTAGCAATTACAAACCTGTAACGCGTATTCCTGCCCCGCCGGGGCGATTTAATTACCGGCCGGTGCGGCGCTCGGGCGGGGCCCGGGAGGCGCCCGAATGCCGTCACCCGATTGACAAAAAAATCCGAAACTCTATAGTGGAACCCCCCACCGATTTACTTCAATTACTTGGCAGGACCCCCTATGAGCGAGAAAAAAGCCACTCTCACGATCGACGGTATTGACGAGCCGATCGATCTGCCTGTGTACTCCGGGACGATCGGTCCCGACGTGGTTGACGTTGGCGGCCTCACTGCCAAGGGTATGTTCACCTACGACCCCGGTTTCGTTTCCACCGCGTCATGCGAATCCCAGATCACCTATATCGACGGCAACAAGGGTGTCCTGCTGCACCGCGGCTACCCGATCGAGCAACTGGCGGAGCACTCCGACTACCTGGAAACCTGCTACCTGCTGCTCTACGGTGAGCTGCCCAACGCGGAACAGAAGGAAAAATTCGTCAAGACCGTCACCAACCACACCATGGTGCACGAGCAACTGGCGCACTTCTTCAACGGCTTCCGCCGTGACTCCCACCCCATGGCCATCATGTGCGGCGTGGTTGGCGCCCTCTCCGCCTTCTACCACGATTCACTGGATATTGCCGACGAGCACAACCGCCAGGTTGCCGCGTTCCGCCTGATTGCCAAGATGCCGACCATCGCGGCGATGAGCTACAAGTTCTCCATCGGCCAGCCCTTCATGTACCCCGACAACAGCATGGGCTATGCGGAAAACTTCCTGCACATGATGTTCGGCGTACCCTGCGAGCCGAGCAAGGTCAGCCCGGTACTGGCCAAGGCCATGGACCGCATCTTCCTGCTCCACGCCGACCACGAACAGAACGCCTCCACCTCCACCGTACGCCTGGCCGGCTCCTCCGGCGCCAACCCCTTCGCCTGTATTGCTGCGGGCATCGCCGCACTGTGGGGTCCCTCCCACGGTGGCGCCAACGAGGCTGTACTGGAAATGCTGGAAGAGATCGGTGACGTCTCGCGCATCGACGAGTTCGTCGCCCGCGCCAAGGACAAGAACGACCCCTTCCGCCTGATGGGCTTCGGCCACCGGGTGTACAAGAACTTCGACCCCCGCGCCAAGGTAATGAAGGAAGCGGCGGACGAAGTACTGGCGGAACTCGGCGTCAACGATCCGCTGCTGGCAGTGGCCAAGCGGCTGGAAGAGATCGCCCTGGAAGATCCCTACTTCATCGAGAAGAAGCTCTACCCCAACGTCGACTTCTACTCCGGCATCATCCTCAAGGCCATCGGCATCCCGACCAGCATGTTCACCGTGATCTTCGCCGTGGGCCGCACCGTCGGCTGGATCGCCCACTGGCACGAGATGATCAGCGGCTCCTACCGCATCGGTCGTCCCCGCCAGCTCTACACCGGCAGCCCCCAGCGCGACTTCGTGCCCTTGGAAAAACGCTGATCCGCAGCACATTAAGCATAAAAAACCCGGCAAATGCCGGGTTTTTTATGCGCCACCCTTCACTCATAACCCCCGGCGCTCAAACGGGATGCTCCTGCGACCTGCCCGGGGGCTCTACACCGGGGCCGCCGGGGAGCAGGAGAAAATCTCGCCCAGAGCTTGGTAGCGAGCGACTTCCGCGGCTAATCTGGCACAACATCCTTCCGGAGCGACACCATGCAAAGCGCACTCAACAAGGCTGTTCTCTTCCTCGCCACAACACTGCTGGCGAGCGGCAGTGAAGGGGCGATTCTGATCCACTGTGGCGGCCTGCTGGACAGCGAAAAGACCCGCATGCTGGAGCGGCAGACAATCGTCGTCGAGGGCGAGCGTATCGAGTCCGTCGACGCGGGCTTCACTGCACCCGGCAGCGACGACACAGTGGTAGACCTGAAGGAATCGACCTGTCTCCCCGGCCTGATGGACATGCACGTCCATTTGAGCAGCGAATTCAGCGCAACAGCCTATGCCGAGCGATTCACCCTCGGCGGCCCCGACTACGCCGTGCGCGCGACAGAGAATGCGCGCAAGACCCTGCATGCGGGTTTTACCCTGGTACGCGATCTCGGCGATAAAACCTATGGCGAGACCATCGCCCTGCGCAACGCGATTAACGCGGGCATCGTACCCGGGCCGCGGATCTACAGCGTCGGCAAATCGATCGCCACCACCGGCGGCCACGCCGACCCGACCGTGGGCAGGAAGACAGACCTGATGTTCGATGTGGGCCCCCGCGGCGGTGTGATCAACGGCCCCATCGAAGCCCGCGAAGCGGTGCGCTTTCGCTACAAGCAGGGTGCGAACGCGATCAAGATAACGGCGACCGGCGGCGTCCTTTCCGTGGCGTCCTCCGGGGACAATGCCCAGTTCCAGATGGATGAACTGGAGGCCATCGTGGCCACCGCCAGGGATTACGGCATGACCGTTGCCGCTCACGCGCACGGCGCAGAAGGCATGTACCGGGCCGTACTCGCAGGGGTCGACTCGATCGAGCACGGGACCTTCATGGATGAGCGCACCATGAAACTGATGAAGTCACAGGGCACCTGGCTGGTGCCCACCCTGCTCGCCGGCAAATGGGTGGCGGAGAAATCGGAAATCGAAGGTTTCTTCCCCGAAGTCGTGCGCAAAAAGGCCGCCGCCACCGGGCCGAAAATGCAGGCCTCCTTCAACCGCGCCTACAAGGCCGGCGTGCCCATCGCCTTCGGCACCGATACCGGGGTTTCCGCCCACGGGGACAATGCCCGGGAATTCGCGCTCATGGTAGAGGCCGGCATGCCGCCGCTGGAGACGATTCGCGCGGCGACCGTCAACAGTGCAAAACTCCTCGGGCTCGACTCGGAACTGGGCCAGATCAAGCCCGGCTTTCTCGCCGACATCGTCGCCGTACCCGGTGACCCGGGCGCCGACATCAGCCTGATGAACCAGGTGAACTTCGTAATGAAGGGCGGCGAAATCTACCGCCAGTAACCACCCGCCTGCCTGGTAGATCGCGGCGCTGGCGCCGCGCTACCGGAGACCGGCAGCCGCTCGTCGACAGACACACAAACACGGACTACTTTCTAATCCATAGGCGCCCCCGCTTTTTGCCGGCCCAGGTGGCAGAACCACCACGCCCAGGTATCCACCCACAGGGATGGACCTGGAAGCCGGCGAAGGTGGGGGCTTCTATATCCTGTTTACCCAGTACCTGGCGGAATCCGCGTGGCGCTTTTTCCCGCAGCTGCCGTAACCCTCTTTCGGAGAGCTGAAAAATGAACATGCAATGGAAGCAGTTGTACAGGCTTGGAGCGGTTGTGTTAATGGGTGTGTCGCTAGCAGGGCCGTCGATGGCCCAGCGTAACGCGCTCGACAATCGTTACGACATCAGTGTCTACGAGAATGGCGGCTATCCCGACATCACCGTGGACCCGATTCGGCTGAAATCACAGGTGCAGGTGCTCGATCGCTATTTCGATGTGAACGATGCCGGCGATCAGTGCGTGATGAACGAGGGCCAGATCGGCGCCTATGGCTGGCGACGCATCATGGTCTTCGACGTCGTCATTCTCAATATGGGAGACGGCGATCTGGTGGTCGGCCGGCGCGATGATCCGGAGAACCCGTACTACGACACCTTCTATTTCGACGACTGCCACGGGCACTACCACATCCGGAATTTCTCCGAGTATGTCGTCACGGGCACTGGTGGAGTTGCTCTCGGGCACAAGTTCGGCTTCTGTTTTGAGGATTCCTTCAAGTTTTCCGACAACAAGAGCAATGGCTACTCCTGCAACGGCATCCAGGGCATCTCCAGCGGCTGGGGGGACTGGTACTACAAGCAGTTGCCAGGCCAATGGGTAGATGTGACAGATCTGCCTCCGGGCGACTACAAACTGCGCGTCGCCATCAACCTGCAGACCAATAAAAAGGGTAAAGCGATGCCTTATTACCAAGGCCCTGAGAACGACGGAGACGGACGCTATCCGGACACCATAGAGATTGACGTCAGTATTCCGAAGCGCGAGGAGAAGTAGCGCGGATGAAAACAAAAAAGGCCACTCATTGAGTGGCCTTTTTTGATTTTTGGTCGGGACGGCAGGATTTGAACCTACGACCACCACACCCCCAGTGTGGTGCGCTACCAGACTGCGCTACGCCCCGAAAATCGCATCGTTTGCGAGGGCGGCATTATACTGAAATCCGCCCTGCTGACAAACTCTATTTCGACGGAGAGAGGGTTTTCAGCAGTTCTTCGAGCTCTTCGATGGTTTCCCTGATCACAGCCTGAACACGGCTGTCGGTAGAGCCATCCGCGGTGTCGGTCATGCGCTGGCGCGCACCGCCGATGGTGTAACCCTGGTCGTAGAGCAGGCTGCGGATCTGGCGGATGGTGAGGACGTCTTCGCGCTGGTAGTAGCGGCGATTACCGCGCCGCTTGACCGGCTTGAGCTGGGGGAACTCCTGCTCCCAGTAACGCAACACGTGCGGTTTTACCGCGCACAGCTCGCTTACTTCCCCGATGGTGAAATAGCGCTTGCCGGGGATGGCGGGCAGCTCGTGGTTATTGCTCGGTTCCAGCATATTCTTCCACTCGGGCCTTGAGCTTCTGCCCTGGACGGAACGTCACCACCCTGCGCGCAGAGATGGGGATTTCCTCGCCGGTTTTGGGGTTGCGCCCGGGGCGCTGGCTTTTATCGCGCAGGTCGAAGTTGCCGAAGCCTGACAGTTTTACCTGTTCGTTGTTCTCGAGGCAGGCGCGGATCTCTTCAAAGAAGAGCTCCACGATCTCCTTGGCTTCACGCTTGTTGAGCCCCAGTTCCTCGAACAGGCGCTCCGCCATTTCGGACTTGGTCAGCGCGGTCATGTCCCCTCACCTAGCTCCTGAGCTCGGCTTTGTAGTTTTTTTTCAATGAATCAATCACTTGATCCACCGCCAGATTGACATCTTCCTCGCTAAGAGTGCGCGATTGATCCCGGAATGTCAAACCTATGCCAAGACTTTTTCTTTTAGGATCAATACCTTTGCCCTGATATACATCAAACAGGGTTAAGTCCTTCAGGTAAGTACCCGCTGAGGCTCTAACATTTTTCAGAAGTTCGCCGGCAGCTACTTCCTGATCGACGACGATCGCGAGATCGCGGCGCACTTCGGGGAAACGTGAAACCTCTGCGAATACAGGCACTTCGGCCTCCAGCACGGCCGACAGGCTGAGTTCGCAGACGAAGGCACTGCCGCTGATATCGAGTTCGCGGCATACCTCGGGGTGCAGGGCGCCGATATAACCCACCGGCCTGCCATCACGCAGGACCCTGGCGGTCTGCCCCGGGTGCAGGGCGTCCCGTTGCGAGGTCTCGAAGGAAAACGCGGCATCGGCGCCGCCGAGGGCGAAGAGACTTTCCAGGTCGCCCTTGAGGTCGAAGAAATCCGCACCCTCCGCTGCATGATTCCAGCGCTCCGCGAAGCGCGGCCCCCACAACAGCATGGCCAGAGCCGGCTCCTGCTCGAGGCCCCGATCGGTCGGCAGGAAGCGCAGCCCGGTCTCGAACAGGCGCACGCGGCTTTGCTGGCGGTTACTGTTGCGCACCAGGGCGTTCAACAGGCCGGGCAGCAGGCTGGTGCGCATGACCGACATATCGGCGGAAATCGGGTTTTTCAGCGGCACCGGCTCCAGACCGGGATCGATCAGTTTCTGCACCCGCGGCTCGACGAAGCTGTAGGTGATCGCCTCGCGGTAACCGCGCGCGCCGAGATGCGCGCGCAGGCGCGGCAGGGTCAGGCGATTCTCGGGATAGGCCGGGATGTGCAACGCTGAATTGATCGGGGTTACCGGCAGGCGGTTGTAGCCGTAGACCCGGGCCAGTTCCTCCAGCAGGTCCGCCTCGATGGCAATGTCGAAGCGCCAGCTCGGCACATCACAGCGCCAGCCGGCTTCCGTGCGCTCGACCTGCATGCCCAGCCCGCTGAGGATCCGCTCGACTTCACCGCTGTCCATGTCGAAGCCCAGCACGCGGGCAATCCGCGCCTGGCGCAACTCGACGCTGACGCTGGCCGGCAGGTGCTCGGCGGACACCGTCTCCTGCAGGGGCCCGGCCTTGCCACCGACGATCTCCAGCAGCAGGGCTGTCGCGCGCTCCATGGCCTGCACCTGCAGGGCGTGGTCGACGCCGCGCTCGAAGCGATGGGAGGCATCGGTGTGCAGGCCGTAGCCCCGCGCCTTGCCGGCGAGCATTTCCGGAGTGAAGAACGCCACCTCGAGGAACAGGTCACTGGTCGTGTCACTGACGCCACTGCCCTCCCCGCCCATGATGCCGGCGAGCCCGAGCGCCCGCTCCTGGTCGGCAATAACCAGGGTATCTTCGTCCATGGTGACTGTCTGGCCATCGAGCAGGGTCAGCTCTTCTTTGGCCTCGGCAGTGCGCACGCGTATCCCGCCACTGAGCTTGCCGAGGTCATAGGCGTGCATCGGCTGGCCCAGTTCGATCATCACGTAGTTGGTGACATCGACCACCGGGTCGATCGAACGCAGGCCGACGCGACGCAGTTTCTCCTGCAGCCACAGGGGGCTGGGCTGACGGATATCGATATCGCGGATGACCCTGCCGACAAAGCGCGGGCAGCGCTCCGGCGACTGCAGGGTGACCGGGAACACATCCTCCACCGTCGCGGCCACGGACTCGATCGCCGGCCCGCTGACCGGCAGGTCGTTGAGCAGGCCGACTTCACGGGCGATGCCGCGCACGCCGAGGCAGTCGGCGCGGTTCGGGGTCAGGCCGATCTCGATTACCTGGTCATCGAGGCCCAGGTAGGCGCGCAGGTCGGCGCCGACCGGCGCGTCCGCGGCCAGTTCCATCAGGCCCTCGTCGGCATCCGACAGGCCCAGCTCCTTCTCGGCGCACAACATGCCGAAGGACTCGACGCCGCGCAGCCTGGCTTTCTTGATGCTGAAGTCGCCGGGCAAGACACCGCCGACAGTCGCCAGCGGTGCCTTCAGGCCCGGGCGCGCATTCGGCGCGCCACAGACGATCTGCAGCGTCTCGTCACCGGTGCTGACCGCGCAGACACGCAGCTTATCGGCATCCGGGTGGGGTTCGGCGCGGAGGATTTCTCCCACGACAACACCGCTGAACTCGCCGGCGACCGGGTCGATGGCATCGACCTCCAGGCCGGCCATGGTGATCTGGTGGGCCAGGTCTTCCGTGGAAAGTTCCGGGCTGACCCACTCCCGCAACCACTGTTCGCTGATAATCACTGTCTATTTCCCACCCTGGTCAGAACTGCTCGAGGAAGCGCAGGTCGTTGTCGAAGAACAGGCGCAGGTCGTTCACGCCATAGCGCAGCATGGCGAGGCGTTCCACCCCCATGCCGAAGGCAAAGCCGCTGTATTTTTCCGGGTCGATATTGGAGTGCTCGAACACCCGCGGATGGACCATGCCGCAGCCGAGGATCTCGATCCAGCCGGTCTGGCTGCAGACCCGGCAGCCGCTGCCGCCGCAGTTCACACACTGGATATCCACCTCCGCCGAAGGCTCGGTAAAGGGGAAATAGGAGGGGCGGAAGCGCACCGCCAGCTCCTTCTCGAAGAACACCCGCAGGAACTCCTCGATCAGGCCCTTCAGGTCGGCGAAGGTGGAGTGCTCGTCGATCAGCAGACCCTCGACCTGGTGAAACATCGGCGTGTGGGTGAGGTCGGAGTCGCAGCGGTAGACCCGCCCGGGGCAGATCACCTTGAGCGGCGGCTCGGTGGTTTCCATCACCCGCACCTGCACCGGGGAGGTGTGGGTGCGCAGTACGGTGTGATCGTCGACATAAAACGTATCGTGCATGGCCCGCGCCGGGTGATGGGCGGGAATATTGAGCGCCTCGAAGTTGTGGTAGTCGTCCTCGATCTCCGGGCCTTCCACCACGTCGAAACCGATGGCGCTGAAGAACGCTTCCATCCGCTCCAGCGTGCGCGTGATGGGATGCACACCACCGGTGCCCTGCCCGCGGCCCGGCAGGGTCACGTCGATGGTCTCGGCGGCCAGCCTGGCCTGCACGGCGGCAGTTTCGAGCTCGGTCTTGCGCGAGCCGATCAGCTCCTGCAGCTCCTGCTTGACCACGTTGATCTGCGCGCCGGCCTGGGGACGCTCCTCGGCGGACAGCTGCCCCAGGCCTTTGAGCAGCGCGGTGAGCTGGCCCTTCTTGCCCAGGTAGTCGACGCGCAACTGCTCCAGCGCAGTGCCGTCGACGGCGGTTTCGATTTTTTCCCTGGCCTCGGAGGCCAGTGCTTCGAGGTTTTCCATGCGGTTACGTCTCGATCACAGGTTATTTGGTTTTGCAGCACAAAAAAGAAGGGAAAGAGCGGAGCCCTTTCCCTTCTCGTACTTCAGTGCAGCCAGCGAACCGCGACGAATCGCGGCGGGGGTGGGCTTAGGCCAGAGCGGCCTTCGCTTGCTCCACAACTGCTGCAAAAGCAGGCTTATCGTGCACCGCCAGATCCGCCAGAACGCGACGGTCCAGGCCGATGTTGGCCTTTTTCAGGCCATCGATGAACTTGCTGTAGCTCAGGCCGTTAGCGCGGGACTGGGCGTTGATGCGGGTGATCCACAGCGAGCGGAATTGACGCTTGCGCTGACGACGGTCACGGTACGCATATTGCCCGGCCTTGGTTACGGCCTGCTTGGCAACTCGAAACACGCGGCTGCGGGCACCGTAGTAACCTTTAGCCTGTTTGAGGATTTTCTTGTGACGGCGGTGAGCCACCACACCACGTTTTACGCGAGGCATAAGTCTTCTCCTTTCCTATTGATAACCGGTTACTTGGCGCGCAGCATGCGATCGATCAGAACCTCATCACTCTTGTGAATCATGGAGGTTCCACGCAGCTGACGCTTCCGCTTGGTGGTCATCTTGGTCAGGATGTGACTCTTGTACGCGCTTTTGCGCTTGTAGCCGCCGGCAGTCTTTTTGAACCGCTTGGCAGCACCGCTGTGAACTTTTGCTTTTGGCATTTCTCAATACTCCGCATTTAGCAGTAATAACAATGAAGCGAATAAGGCGTCACAGTGCCGTTATTGCTTCTTCTTCGGTGCGATCACCATCGTGAGCTGCCGGCCTTCCATTTTCGGGAATTGCTCGACAGCGCCCAATTCGGCCAGGTCGGTTTCTACTCGCTTGAGTAACTCCATACCGATTTCCTGGTGAGCCATTTCACGCCCGCGAAAACGCAGGGTGACCTTGGCCTTATCGCCTTGCTCTAGGAAACGTACCAGGTTGCGTAGCTTGACCTGGTAATCCCCTTCTTCCGTCCCTGGACGAAACTTCATTTCCTTGATTTGAGTCCGCTTCTGCTTCTTCTTCTGAGCAGCCTTCTGCTTCTTCGCCTCAAAGATGTGCTTCCCGTAGTCCATGATCTTGCAGACTACCGGGTCTGAATCAGCTATCAACACGAGGTCCAACCCCGCGGATTCCGCCGCTGCCTTGGCATCGCTCAATGAAACGACACCAACCTGCTCGCCGTCGGCTCCTATCAGGCGAACCGGGTCCGCCGTGATCTGGTCGTTGGTCAGCGCCTTTTTGCTGGCGCCTTTAGTCTCTTTCTTAATGCTGATTCTCCATTACTCAATTACAAGACGACCGCGACGCGCCACGTCCCCGGTGAGTACCTGCGTAAGTGCATCGATATCCATCGATCCCAGGTCCTCACCACGACGAGCGCGAACGGCCAGCGTCTGTGATTCCACCTCTTTATCCCCCACCACGATGAGGTAGGGGACCTTCTGAAGAGTGTGCTCGCGGATTTTAAAGCCGATCTTCTCGTTTCTCAAGTCCGAAATGACCCTGAAGCCCTTGTTTTTCAAGGAATCTTCCACAGATTTGGCGTAATCGGCCTGCTTGTCGGTGATATTCAGCACCACCGCCTGTGTGGGCGCGAGCCAGGTGGGGAAAATCCCCTCGTAGTGCTCGATCAGGATACCGATGAATCGCTCGAAGGAGCCGAGGATGGCCCGGTGCAACATGACCGGCACCTGGCGGGACCCGTCTTCGGCCACATACTGGGCGTCGAGACGACCCGGCATGGAGAAATCCACCTGGATGGTGCCCAGCTGCCAGACCCGGCCGATACAGTCCTTGAGCGAGAACTCGATCTTCGGCCCGTAGAAGGCGCCCTCCCCGGGCAACTCCTGCCAGGGCAGTCCCTGGGCGTCGAGGGCGTCGGCGAGGGCTTTTTCCGCCCGGTCCCAGTCGGCGTCGGAGCCGACGCGCTTTTCCGGGCGGGTGGAGAGGCGATAGATCACGTCGCTGAAGCCGAAATCGGCATAGACGCCATGCAGGAAGTCTATAAAGGAAGAGACTTCCGGCTGGATCTGGTCTTCAGTGCAGAAGATATGGGCGTCGTCCTGGGTGAAGCCGCGCACCCGCATGATGCCGTGCAGCGAGCCGGAGGGTTCGTTGCGGTGGCAGGAGCCGAATTCCGCCAGGCGCAGCGGCAGGTCGCGGTAGGACTTCAGGCCCTGGTTGAACACCTGCACGTGGCAGGGGCAGTTCATCGGCTTGACCGCGAAGTGGCGCTCCTCGGACTGCAGCATGAACATGTCGTCACCGAATTTGTCGGCGTGGCCGGATTTCTCCCACAGGGACAGGTCCACCAGCTGCGGTGTCTTGATCTCCTGGTAGCCGTGCTCGCGCTGTTTCTGGCGCATGTACTGCTCGATGGTCTGGTAGATGCTCCAGCCCGGGGGGTGCCAGAACACCATGCCCGGCGCCTCTTCCTGGGTATGGAAAAGGTTGAGCTTCTTGCCGATCTTGCGGTGGTCGCGCTTCTCGGCTTCCTCGATGCGGTGCAGGTAGGCCTTGAGTTCCTTCTGGTTGGCCCAGGCGGTACCGTAAATGCGCTGCAGCATTTCGTTCCTGGCGTCACCACGCCAGTAGGCGCCGGCCACCTTGGTCAATTTGAAGGCCTTGAGCTTGCCGGTACTCGGCACGTGGGGACCGCGGCACAGGTCCATCCAGGCACCCTGGCGGTAGATGGAGATCTCCTCGCCCTCGGGCAGCTCCTGGATGATCTGCACCTTGTAGCGCTCGCCCATCTGGCGGAACATTTCCACGGCTTTTTCCCGGCTGCAGACCACGCGCTCAACCGGCAGGTCCTCCTCGACGATCTCCTGCATCCGCTTTTCGATCTTCTCGAGGTCTTCCGGCGTGAAGTTGTGGCCGGTGGCGAAGTCGTAGTAGAAACCGTCCTCGATTACCGGGCCGATGGTCACCTGGACGCCGGGAAACAGTTGCTGGGTGGCCTGCGCCAGCAGGTGGGCAGTCGAGTGGCGGATCACCTCGAGACCGGCCTCGTCGCGCTCGGTGATGATGGCCAGTTCCGCATCGCCCTCGATGATGTAGGAGGTATCGACTTCACGGCCGTTGACCACACCGGCGAGGGCCGCCTTGGCCAGGCCGGGGCCGATATCCGCTGCGACATCATGCACGGAGACGGGATTGTCGAATTGGCGCTGGTTGCCGTCCGGGAGAGTAATAACAGGCATGAGCTTTCCTTTTGCCAGTGGTGACCCCTACTAAAGGCCACGTGAGTCAGCTTGCGGGCGACAGCCGCGAAACGGCGGCCCGGAATAAAAACGGCCGGCATGGTAACACAGACGGTTATTCGGGGGCACTCGGGATACTGTAAAGAGTTGGAGAAAGACCGGGGCTCATACGCCACGGTGTTACATCGTAAACACCGGCACGGCCTGCTCCAGCCGCGCATTGACCACGTAGCGCAAAGGCCCGCCGGCAACCAGCGCGTCGAAGGGGTAACAGGTGACCAGTTGCAGTCGCGCGGGCCCCGTCGATGCTGGAGGTTCCAGCATATCCCGGATATCCACCACCTCTGCGCCGGTCACTTCGAATAGCTGCCAGCGCCCGTCGCCCGTTTGCAGCCCGAGTTGCATTCCCGGCCGGAGTTCCTGGAGAAAGCGGAAGTGGGTGTCGCGATGCCCGCCGATGATCGCCGTGCCGGGCTGTCCCGGTGTGGCTGTGGCCGCGTCGAGCCCCGGCCCAAAAGCCAGGGCGTTGCCGCGGGTGCCGGCGAGCACAAACTGGTCGACAGCCAGGGCCGGAATCCGCAGCTGTGCCACCGGCCAGGTATCGGCCCAGGGCCAGGGCTTGTGTTGCTGCCCGTCGGCAAGAGCGGACTCCCAGGCCCTTTGCACCAGCAGGGGAGCCAGCACTGCCTTGGCGTGTACCAGCCCGGCGCTTGCCAGCTGCTGCAGCCCCACCACGACCAGGGGCAGCAGCCAGCAGACAGACTGCCAGGTCTTACCAGTGGACCGGCGCATGGTGATCGACCTCCGGGCGGCGCAGGACGTGGGCGAGCAGCGCGAGCAGCAGGCACATACAGCCGAGCAATACCTTCGCCCTGGCGGAAGTGGCTGTCTGCGGATAGGCGTAGGGCTGTGGCCCCTGCCCGGCGGGACGTGTATTGGGCACCGCGGCTTTGCGCAGTGGTGCGGAAGCAGGCCTGGAAACCGCTTCCTCGATGGCTACGAAGCTGGTGTAGGGGCTGAGCAGCTGGTGGGTCAGGGCCACCTCGAGCACCTGCTGGCGAACCGACTCCTCCGCCTCGCCGGCGCTGCGCAGGGCCAGCAGGCCGGCGATCTTGCGCCGGGCCCACTGGCTGGCGATCCCGGTACCGCTGTCGACCTGCGCTGGCAGGGGTACGTCCTGGTGCCAGCGGGTTCCCGCCAGCGTTCCGGAGACAGTCACGGCGCCCTGCGGCAGCTGGCGGCCAAAGTGGACTGTCTGCAGTAGCGGCTCGCCGCGATAGAGGTCCGCCACCCGCGCCGGCCAGGCCTCGACACTGACCGGCCAGTCGGCCCGGACAGCCGTGGCGAGAGGACTGTTGATACGCTCGAACAGCTGGTTCATGCGCGCATCCACTTCGTCCGCCCGGCTGATCTGTATGCTGTAGCCCCGGCCGGCGTCGGCCGCCCGCTGCATGAACCAGTGGTTGGGCGCGGCGCCGATGCCGACAGTGAACAGGCGGTTGTCGCCGAGGCGCTGCTGGATCGCGGCAAACAGGGCCTCCTCGTTACCGACGGCGCCATCGGTTATGAAAATGACCTGGCGCACGCACTGCGGCCCGCCGGTCCCGGTCTCCCCGGCGTCGCCCGGGGCCAGCGCGAGTTCCAGCGCCGGCAGCATCTCGGTGCCACCCGAGGACTGCAGCTGGCGCACAAACTCACTGGCCTGTGCCAGCCGGTGCGGTGTCGCCGGCTGCACGCCGCGGTACAGCGCCCGGGTGCTGGAATCGAATGCGATAATGTTGAAACGATCCTCCGGGCGCAGCTGTGCCAGCCCCTTGTGCAAGCCCGATCTCGCCTGGCGAATGGGTTCTCCATCCATGGAACCGGAGGTGTCGATGACGAACACGAGATCCCGCGGCAGTACCTGGGGTTCACCCGCCAGCGCGGGCGGCACCACCATCAGCAGGCCGAAGTAGTCCTCCCCTACCCGTTCGGTGAACAGCGCCGCGCGCGGGCTCGCACCGCTCACGGGGCGCCAGTGCAACTCGAAATCCCGGTCCATTTCGCTGACGCCTGCCGCCAGTTCCAGCCGATAGCGATCGCCGTCGCGCGACAGCCGGAGCCGGTGATAGAGCGCTTCCACGCTGGCAAGCGGCATGCCCGCGTCCAGCTCTATCGCGAAACGGATCGGGTTCAGGGGCTGCTGGTCGGAACCGCGCTGGGGATAGAGGTAGGGCGTAATGGCTGGCGCATCGGGAACCCGGTCGGTGGGTAGCGCCCAGCCGCTGGCGTTGTCCAGCAGTACCGGCGCCGTTTCCGCAGCCGGGTCCAGCGGCGCCCCCGGAATGTAGCGCGGTGTCAGCGTGGTGGGTACGCGGAGGGAGAAATCGCCATCCTGGAAAGCGGCGATCTGCACATATTCCAGGCGCACCAGCACACTCTCTCCCGGAGCGATGTTGGCGACGCGATTGGTGAACAGGTTGGGACGTTGCTGTTCCACCAGTGAGGCTTTGCGGCCGGCTGCCCTGGCGGCCTGGTAGGCGGCAGCCGCCTCCCGGCGTTCGCGTACCCGGCCGAGAATCAACCGCTCTCCCACCTGCATTTCGAGCCCCCGCACGGCGGCGTCGACCGGTAGCGGAAAGGTGTAGATTCCCTCCTGCCACTGGTCCGTCTGATTGTGAAATCGCTGCTCCATTTCGACGATGGCGACCATGCCGGAAATGCGCATGTTCACCCGGGTACCCTGGGTGAGGGCGGGGGTGAACATTCCACTCCCGCTACTGTGCCACTGCATGGCACCGGCCCCCTCCTCCAGCATCCGGTTGGAGGAAGGACTACCCACCGTGCCTGCCTGTATCGCGCCTGCCTGTATCGCACCTGCCTGTATTGCGCCTGCCTGTATCGCGCCTGCATTAGCCTCGCCGTCCGCCTGTGCGGCCGCGGCAAGACAGACCGCCAGCAACAGGTAAAATCCGGCGACCCCGCGTGCGCGCGACAGCGCGGCGGCGAAGATTGTTGCTTGTGTTGTACGTGACCACTCCATGATGCACCTCCGTTGTCTGGCCAGTGCTCATTGCACCGCCCCATTGCGGCACCGGCGGGACGCAAAGGAGGCAATCCCGTGATCAATTGTGGCGAAATATGGCAGGTGCTTGAGCGGCGGGCGTGTATCTGGAACCATGTCCGCTTGCTACCCGCTGGCGCAGGCGACATGCCCCGACATATTGCAATCGTGGAGGACGAGAAGGATCTCGCGGACAACTACCGCGACGCCCTGCTGCGCCACGGCTTCCGGGTTTCCGTCTACGCCAGCCGGCGTGCGGCCAGCGCCGCTTTCCAGCAACAGCTGCCCGACCTCGCCATCATCGACGTCGGCCTGGGCGAGGATTTCGAAGGCGGTTTCGAGCTGTGTCGCGAACTGCGCGGCCGGTCTGCAGAGTTACCCATCGTCTTCCTGACGGCCCGCGACGCGGAACTGGATATCATCTCCGGCCTGCGCCTGGGCGCCGATGACTACCTGACCAAGAACATCAGCCAGGCCCACATGCTGGCGCGCATCGTGGCCCTGCTGCGCCGGGTGCAGGCGCTGCGCGCTCCGGAGACCGGCGAGCAGCAATTCCAGCGCGGCCACCTGGCACTGAATATCGAGCGCATCAGCGCCCACTGGCGTTCGCAGCCGGTTCCGCTGACCGTCACCGAGTTCTGGATGGTCCACGCACTGGCCCGGCGTCCCGGTCACGTGCGCAACCGGCAACAACTCATGGACGCCGCCAGTGTCGTTCTCGACGACAGCAGCATCACCTCCCACATCAAGCGCATCCGCCGCAAGTTCCAGGCGACGGACCCGGACTTCGATGCCATCGCCACCGCCTACGGCATGGGCTATCGCTGGAATGACCAGCACGCATGAGCCTGCGCCGCCAACTGTTGCTGGTCAGCCTGCTGTTGCTGGCGATTCCCTGGGCCGGCAGCCAGTTCATTCGGGAGACGGAACTCGCCCTGCGCCAGGGCCAGGTGCGCTCACTGGAAGCCTCGGCGCGGGCGATCGCCGCGAGCTTCGGCGATCGCCTGCAGTTGATCTACCCGGAGAGCGGACGTATGGGCGAGCCGCCCTCGCCGGCGCTTTCGCTCTACGCGCCTCCCGCCGAAGCGCCAATCCAGCTCGATGGCTATGCGGAGGGCTGGCCCGAGGGCTGGAGCGGCGAATTCGCCAATGACAATGCAGCCCTGCCCCTGGCCTTCAGGTATCGCGCCGCCACCCGCGGCAGCCAGCTCTACCTGCTGCTGCAGGTCGACGACCGCCAGCCGGTCTACGAGAACCCGGCGGTTTCACGGGAGCCCAACGGCGATCGTGTGCTACTGCATACCTGGCTCGACGGCAGGCGCCAGGAGTACGTCATCTCCACCGCGGCCCCGGGCAAGGTGCGCGGCGAGTTCGCCGGGCGCCGGCATCGCGGTATTTCCGCGCAGAGCATTCACGGTTACTGGCAGGACACCGCAAACGGCTACACCCTCGAACTGACCCTGCCGCTGGCGATCACCGGCGGGCGCCTGGGCATAGCGGTGATCAATGTCGGGCGCGGCCAGGGCGGGCCTACCACCGCGGGCAATATCGATCTGCTGGCTACCCGCGCGCCACCCTGGTTGCTCTACACCCCCAGCGCGCTGCTCGAGGCCCTGCAATCCTTTGCGGAACCCGGCCAGGTACTGCAGGTACTGGACGCCAGCGACCGGGAAATCGCCCGTTTGAGCACGCCGGCCTCGACAGCGGGCGATTCGGCGGAGCGCACCTTCTGGTTGCTGCGCTGGTTTTACCGCCAGCTGCTGTCCACCACTGAATACCCCGGCCTGCCGCTGGTTGCCGCGGACGGCGCACTGGCCGCGGCCGAAGTGACCGAAGCCAGGCAGGGATACGTCGACAGCCACTGGTACCGCGACGGCGGCGGCGCGGTACTCGCCACTGCGGCACCTATCCGCGATTCCCGTGGACAGGTGCGCGCCAGCCTGCGCATCAGCCAGGACAGCGAGGAGTACCTCTCGCTCACCGACCAGGCCTTCAGCAGCCTGCTCGGGTACAGCCTGCTCGCCATCGGGCTGGCGATGAGTGGCCTGCTGGCGTACGCGAGCCTGCTGTCCTGGCGTATCGGCCGGCTCAGCCGGGCCGCGGGAGGTGTGGTTGAGCGGGGCCAGATTCAACTGGCGGCATTTCCGCGCAGCACAGTGCGCGACGAGATTGGCGATCTGTCCCGCAGTTACGCCCACCTGCTGGAGGAGTTGCAGGCCTACAACGAATACCTGCGCACCCTGTCGCGCAAACTCTCCCACGAGTTGCGCACGCCGATCGCGGTGATCCAGTCGTCGCTGGACAACCTGGAAAATACCCCCGCGGAATCCGCTACCGCCTATCTGGGGCGGGCACGCAGCGGCCTGGCGCGCCTCAACCGGATTCTCACGGCGATGACCGAGGCCAACCGGGTGGAGGAAAGCGTACGCAGCGAGGCATTGCAGCCGCTGGACCTCGTCGCGTTACTGCGGGAGATCGTTCCCGCCTACCGCGGCGCCTGGCCGCAACAGGAGTTCGTTCTGCACTGTGCCCTGGACGCGGCGTGGATCGACGGTTCCCCGGACCTGCTCGCCCAGGCCCTGGACAAACTGGTCGACAACGCGGTGTCCTTCAGCGCGCAAGGGGAAAAGATCAATCTCTTGCTGCGTGAGCTGGGCGATTACTACGTGCTGGAAGTGCAGAACGCCGGCCCGCCCCTACCCGAAGGCATGCAGGGCAGGCTGTTCGAAGCGATGGTGTCGATCAGGGAGCCCAGCGGCAAGGATGTCCACCTGGGCCTCGGCTTGTACATCGTCAGGCTGATCGTGGACCACCTGGGCGGGCAGGCTCTGGCCCTCAACCGCAGCGACCGGCCTGGGGTGACGATGCGCCTGCTGTTGCCACGCAGAGCTGCTGCCTAATCGTCTTTCTTCTTGTGCTCACCCAGCTTGTCGTGGACGTCTTCCTTGTGATCCGCGGCCTTGTCCTTCGCGCCGTCCACCTTGTCCATGGCGTCCTCCTTTTTCTGCTCGGCGAGTTTTTCCGGGTCGCAGGGGCCGTGCACGCCGACGACCGCCTCCATGGCAGCGTTGCGGGCGGCCTTTTCCGCGTCGCAGTCGATCAGGCGGGGCTTGTCCGCCAGGGCCGGCGCCGCGACCAGCAGCAGGCCGGTAATGAGGGGAAGGATTTTCAGCTGTTTCATGCCGGGTGACTCCTGCGGGTAGGACAGATTGCGCTCGCCCCCAGACTATAGTGCAGTTCCGTTGCCGCGCCAGCCTTAACTGACGAAGGCCTGCTGTTTCAGCTCCGCCAGTTGGTCGCGCAGGGCCGCCGCTGCCTCGAACTCGAGGTTCCTGGCGTGCTCGTGCATTTGCGCTTCCATCTGCTTGAGCTTGCGCGCCAGCGCCTCCGGGGTGAGCTTCTCCAGTTCCGCCGCGTAGGCGGCCCGCGGCTCGGCGGCCTTGCGCCCCTTGCCCCTGGTCGGCGCCCGGCGCGCGCCTTCCATGATGTCCTGCACCGATTTCTCCACGCCGCGCGGGATGATGCCGTGCGCGGCGTTGTGCGCGAGCTGCTTGTCGCGGCGGCGCTCGGTCTCGGCGATGGCCCGCTCCATGGAGCCGGTCATCACATCCGCGTAGAGAATGGCCCGGCCGTTCAGGTTGCGCGCCGCGCGGCCGATAGTCTGGATCAGCGAGCGCTCGGAGCGCAGGAAGCCCTCCTTGTCGGCGTCGAGAATCGCCACCAGGGACACCTCGGGCATGTCCAGGCCCTCGCGCAGCAGGTTGATGCCCACCAGTACGTCGAACTTGCCCAGGCGCAGGTCGCGGATGATCTCCACCCGCTCCACCGTATCGATATCGGAGTGCAGGTAGCGCACGCGGACGTTGTGCTCGTCAAGGTACTCGGTGAGGTCCTCGGCCATGCGCTTGGTCAGCGTGGTGACCAGCACCCGCTCACCACGGGCGACAGTCTCGTTGATCTGCCCGAGCAGGTCGTCGACCTGCCGGCTGGCCGGGCGGATCTCGATATCGGGGTCGACGAGACCGGTGGGCCGCACCACCTGCTCGACGGTACGGCCGGCGTGTTCCACCTCGTAGGGACCGGGTGTGGCGGAGACATAGACCGCCTGCGGGCGGAGCTGCTCCCACTCCTCGAAACGCAGCGGGCGGTTATCCAGGGCGGACGGCAGGCGGAAGCCGTATTCCACCAGCGTCTCCTTGCGCGAGCGGTCGCCCTTGAACATGGCGCCGATCTGCGGAATGGTGACGTGGGATTCGTCGACGATCACCAGCGCGTCACTGGGCAGGTACTCGAACAGGGTCGGCGGCGGCTCTCCCGCGGCGCGGCCGGAAAGATACCTGGAGTAGTTTTCCACCCCCTGGCAGTAGCCCAGCTCGCGGATCATCTCGACGTCGTAGCGGGTGCGCTGCTGCAGGCGCTGCGCCTCGACCAGCTTGCCTGCCTCGTTGAGCTGTTTCAGGCGCTGCTCGAGCTCCACCTCGATCTGCTCCACGGCGTCGAGCATGACATCGCGCGTAGTCACGTAGTGGCTCTTGGGGAAAATGGTCACCCGGGGGACCTTGCGCTCCACCGCGCCGGTCAGCGGATCGAAGATGGTGATGTTCTCGATTTCCTCGTCGAACAACTCAAGCCGGATCGCGTCCCGCTCCGAGTCCGCCGGGAAGATATCGATGATCTCGCCGCGCACCCGGTAGGTGCCGCGGGTAAAGTTGACGTCGTTGCGGGTGTACTGCAGCTCCGCCAGCTGGCGCAGCACCTCGCGCTGGTCGATGATCTCGCCGCGGGAGAGGTGCAGCACCATCTTGAAGTAGGACTTCGGATCACCGAGGCCGTAGATGGCGGACACCGTCGCCACCACCAGGCAATCGGAGCGCTCCATCAGCGCCTTGGTCGCCGACAGGCGCATCTGCTCGATATGCTCGTTTACCGAGGAGTCCTTCTCTATATAGGTATCCGAGGACGGTACGTAGGCTTCCGGCTGGTAGTAGTCGTAGTAGGAAACGAAGTACTCCACCGCATTGTTGGGGAAGAACTCCTTGAACTCGCCGTAGAGCTGGGCCGCCAGGGTCTTGTTGTGGGCCATCACCAGCGTCGGGCGTTGCATCTGCTCGACCACGTGGGCCATGGTGAAGGTCTTGCCGGAGCCGGTCACCCCGAGCAGGATCTGCGATGCCAGCCCGGCCTGAAGCCCCTCCACCAGCTGCTGGATGGCCCCCGGCTGGTCGCCGGCGGGCTGGTACTTGGATTCGACCTTGAAGGGGCGGGACACGGTGCGGACGACCTTAAACTGGTGGAAAAATAGCCTCGTATTATCAACGACTCAGGCGTCAATTTCAGCAATTCAGGGGAAGTGAAAAAAATCAGCGGCCGGGCCTATTTTGCTGTTGACCACCCCCGGTGCGATCATTAATATACGCGACCTCTGGTTAACACCCTTCCGCCTTAGCTCAGTTGGTAGAGCAAATGACTGTTAATCATTGGGTCGCTGGTTCGAGCCCAGCAGGCGGAGCCATATACAGGAAAGCCCGTAAAGTCGCAGACTTTACGGGCTTTTTTGTGCCCGCTTGAAATGCCGGCGCAAGGCACTTGCAGGCCCTCGCGCCGCCTGAAATATCCCCTTCCTCGCTCACCGCTCTCCCGCCGCCTGCACCCCCGAGCAGGCACCCGGAGCTAACACACGCTACCCCGAGGCCTGATCTCGCGCGGCAATATCCCCGACAGAGTCTGTTATTCAGCGCATCTCTTTTTCGCAGCCTGTCAGCTACCGAAGCGCCAGCACCAGGCCGGACAATTCCCGCTACGAGCTGCTGGCTATCACCGGCCCACAACTCAACTGCGCTCTTTTTATTTACCCATATTAAACTGTGGTCTATATTCAATTTCTCCATACAAAAAATGTGTCTATATTCATTTTCATTACTTCTGCGCGAATCGTCTCAATAGGAGGCATGTCCATGGAGAAAAGAACCAGGTCTCGCTGCGCACTTTCAAGGGCAGTGCTGTACGGGCTCGTCTGCACAACGTTTAGCACCACTGCCGGCGCTGTCACAATCATCCCCGAAAAGAGCGGTTTGAGCGGCTACGTCAATCTCGGCGCGGGTGTGATCGATATCGAGAGCAACATGCTCGCCAAACTCGCTCACGGGATTGTCGATATCGGGGATGCGGGCACCGATGACATCACCAGTTCCCCCGATGGTGAAGGCGCCGTCGTCCCCATGCTGAACTTCGAGCTGTCCTACACCTTCGCTTCTACCCGGACGCAAGTCTACGCCGGCAACCTGCTGGAGGACTTCCTGACCTTCGACCTCTCCGCCCTGGCCGGTGTTCGCCAGGATACCGGTACCGCGGGAATACTGGGGCTAGCCCTGGTGTCCACCAGCCTGGCCGCGGAAGTTTGGGAAGACCCTTACCAGACCGGGGTAAAACGCCAAGATACCGAGCGCACCGGCGAAGGCTATCGGCTGAGTTGGGAGCGCATCTTCGGCAGCGGTTTCGCGCTGGATTACTCGAGTAAATCGATCGATATCGACAAGGAGCGCAGCGGCCAGGGGCTGGGGCTCAGCACCGGCGAACGCAAACTGCTCGATCGCAATGGTGACCTCAACCAGCTACAGGCCAGTTACGAGACCAAGCTCGGCGCCCAGCACATCCTTACACCGGCCCTGAGCTACCGCGAAGCGGATACCGATGGCGGTGCCATGGCCAACGATGGCTACGGCGCGAGCCTTAACTACATCTACCTGCACAACCCGCGCTGGCGCTGGGTCTTCAACGTCGCCTACCAGGAGATGGAGTTCGACAAGCGCAACCCCGTCTACGGCGAGCGGGACGAGGCCGAGCGCTATGGAGCCTCGGTGACCCTGTTCTACTCGGCGCCCTTTGGCTGGGAGCCCTGGGCGCTCAATGTGACTGCCGGATATTTCGAAGAGGACCACGACATCGACTTCTACGATGCGTCGGTTTCGGCACTCACCATCGGATTGTTCCGGCGTTTCTGAGTAATTGTCACAACATAAAGGACTACATCGCCAGGCCTTGACCTGCATCAATACAAACAGGTGCACCTGGGTTGTAGATTTAGCGGTAATTAACAGCCTGATATCAGGCAGGGTCTGGCGACCCTGTGGTGAAAGGAAGAAGGCACATGAAAAAGTTGCCGACCAATCGACTGTTGCTCGCAGCGTCTGCGGCTTTCATGGTGCAGCCGCTACTGGCTGAGGAATGGATGCCGGTGAGCGGTAGAGAATCTCTCACTGAGCTCGTCAGCGGCGCCACCGCGGAAATACAGCTCCAGAAAGGGGGCACCGCGATTGGCCATTACGCCGCAGACGGTTCTGCCCGTATCGAGGCCTGGGGGGAGGTTTTCTATCGCAGTTGGCGGGTCGAAGGCGACAACCAGGTCTGCTACACCTCCTCGGAGAACTCTGGAAACTGCTTCACCTTTGAGCGCGATAGCGCCGATCCCACGCATTATCGCGTACACAATGTGGGTACCGGGGAATTCATCCAGTTCCGGCTGGTAGACGAGAAACTGGCCAGCACTGCCGCCAGCGCTGGTGGTGACCTTGCGCGGCCCTCCGCGTCGGAAATTGCCGCCGAGCTGTCCAACCCCAACACCGCCATGGGCACGATGAATCTCAACCTGGATTACACCACCTACCAGGGTGACCTGCCGGCTGCGGGCAAGCAGACGCAAACCAGGCTGCTGTTTCAGCCCTCACTGCCCTACCCGCTCGACGAGGGCACCAATGTTTTCATGCGTCCCGCCATTCCGCTGGTGGTTCAACAGGACATCCCGGTGGGTATCGGCGAGTACGACGAGGTCACCTGGGAACTCGGGGACATCGGCTTCGACCTGTCCCTGGGCAAGTCGCTCCCCGGCGGCATCATCCTCATCGGTGGATTGGTCGGCTCACTGCCCACGGCGACCGACGACGCCATCGGCACGGACCAGTGGCTGCTCGGGCCGGAAGCGGCCATCGCCGTGATGCGCCCCTGGGGTGTAATGGGCCTGCTGGTGACGCAGCAATGGGATGTGGCGGGCGATGATGATTTCGACACAAATGTAACCGGCGGCCAGTATTTTTATGCGTTCAACCTGGGCGGTGGCTGGCAGATCAACGGGTCTCCGACCTTCTCCTACAATCACGAGGCCCGCAACGGGGACAACCGGCTGGCGTTCCCGCTGGCTATCGGTGTTTCGAGAACGCTATTCCTCGGCGGGCGCCCGTGGAAGTTCGGGGTGCAGTACTGGCATTACCTGGAGTCACCGGATGACTTCGGTCCGGAGAATACCCTGCGATTTACGGTATCACCGGTTGTAGCCCTGCCCTGGTAAGCGGGCAATTGCCGGTTCACCGGCGGACATTCAACAAGCTGGGAGAAATGGAATGAACACGATAAGCAGAACCGCGCTGGCAGCCCTGCTGCTGACTTTTTTCGGATGCTCGGACCAGCAGCCACCAGCACCCGTGGAAGCTCCTGCTCCCGTGGCCGAGCAGGCACAGGTAGCGGCGGAGGTCCTGAGCGACCAGCAGATCGAGGATATCGTTCGCCAGACCTATCGCTTTGTGGCGATGTACAACGTCAACAACAAATTTGCCCTGAAACAGGGCTGGAACCACTGCGTCGCGGATACAGTATTGAAGGACCACACGATGAGGGACATCGCGCGGCCCAACAACGACACCCTGTATATCAGTTGTATGCTCGACCTGCGCGCAGAACCGATGGTTCTCGAGTTGCCGGCATTTGAGTCCACCTATGTTTCGCTGATGGTCACCGGCTACGACCACCACGTCAACGTGCCGCTGTCGGTAACCAAGGGGGATTTCCAGAAACCCGAGAAAGTCCTGTTCTACACCGCGCGCACAGCCGGCTACGACGGCGCACCGGTGGAAGGCATCGACCGGGAATTCGAAATGACCGGCGACTATGTCTCCGCCGTATTGCGCGTCATGCCCCACGCCAACGATCCCGAACGTTTCGAGCGGATCCTGGCGCAAATGCAATCGGTGAAAGCGGTCGGTCTAGCCAGCTTCAAAGGCGAAGCTGCCAAGGCGCCGGCGGACCCGGGCTTCCCCGACGTGGGCCTGACCGATTCAGACATTTACGCCAACAATTTCCCCCAGGTCATCCAGTTTACTCTCGCGCATTCCACAATCGATGCCAGCGACCCGGTCGACCAGAAGTTGCTGGCAGCGCTGGCACCCATGGGTATCGGGCCCGACAGTGCCTACGACGCGCACAAGGCCCAGGGTTACGACGGCGCCCGCTTCCGCGCAGCGGTGGACAAAGTCCGGGAAGAGGAATTTGCCAGGATGTTTGATCCTGCCACCTTCAAGGCAATGCAGGACAAGATGTTCAGGACCCGGGGCCACATCGACGCCGAAACCCTCCTCGTCCAGTCGGTCGTCGGCCCCATCGGCCTGCCCTCCTCTGAAGCCATCTACCCGGCGATACTGACCGAGGATGGCGCGCCGATGAACGCCATGAATGACTATGTCATACAGATGACCGCGGACCAGCTCCCCCCCGCGAGGGCCTTCTGGTCACTCACCCTCTACGATTCCGCCAATGGCTTCTTCATCCCCAACGAGCGCAAGAAGTACAGCGTCGGTGAGAACGCGGGCATGAAGCTGGATGCGGACGGCGGGATCGCGATCCACATCGCGGCCGAACAGCCCGAGGGTGTGCCAGCCGAGAACTGGCTGCCCATCGAACGCAGGGATGAGAATCTCGACGTCATCATGCGGATTTACGACCCAGACCTCGCCGCGTTCGCCGAGTACAGCAGGCCCCTGGCAAAAAAAAGCAGTGATTAACAGCCGATGTTCAACCACGAGGAATCCACCATGAAAAATCTCCCGGCCATGGCATTGCTTGCCGCGCTGCTCCCCGGCAGCGCACTGGCCCAGGGCAGTTGGGACTTTGCTCTGAGCCCCTATATCTGGTTTGCCGGGTTCGACGGCGACGTCGCCACCATTCCCGGCGCTCCCAAGGTGCCGATCGATCTCAGCCCGAGTGACGCCTTCGATGACAACGAGGCGAGCTACATGCTGATTTTTACCGGGAAAAAGGGCCGCCACGGCTTCCTGGTGGACTACCTCTACACCGACACCCAGTCCGACGAGGACCTGATCAGGGAGATCGACCTGCGGATGCGCTCGATCTCGAAAAACACGCTGTTTTCCGCGGCCTATTCCTACGAGCTGTTTGCCGACCAGGACAGCAACCTCGACGCCTTCGTCGGCGCGCGCTACTGGGATATCGATACCACCCTGAAATTCCGCGGCGGCCTGGGGCTGCTGGCCGGCAAGCGCGTCAACAATACCGAGGACTGGGTCGACCCCATGGTCGGGATGAAGGGGCGCACCAGCCTCGGGGATTCCGCCTTTTACCTCACCGGCTGGTTCGGCCTCGGCGGCTTCGGCGCGGGCTCCGACCTTTTCTACGACACGGCGATCAACATCGGCTACCAGTGGAACGACGCGATTGGAACCACTCTCGGCTACCGCATCTACGACGTCGACTACGACGACAGCGGTTTCGTCTACGACGTCGAGCAGTATGGCGTCATCCTGGGGCTGACCTGGAACTTCTAGAAGAGGACTCGACAATGAAAACACCTATTGGTGTCGCGATACTCTCCACGTGCCTGGTGCTCGCTGTTCCAGTGCACGCAGCGGATTACGCCGGCTACGGTGAACAACCCTCGGCCAGCAATCACCTCGGCAAGCAGGAGTACTCACCCTACCTCAACGCAGGTTATCCCCAGCAGGTGTACTGGGGCGATACCCACGTACATACCGCCTATTCCACCGACGCGGGCATGATAGGCGACATCCTCGGGCCGGAAGAGGCCTATCGCTTCGCCCGCGGAGAACTGGTGGTAGCCAGCAAGGGGGTGCGCGCGCGCCTGCAACGGCCGCTGGATTTCATCGTGGTCTCCGACCACTCGGAGAATATCGGGCTGGCCCCGATGATCGCCGAGAAAAATCCGGAATTGCTGAAAACGGAATTCGGCCGGGAGATTTCCGAACTGGTCTACTCGGGCAAATACGGCGAGGCCTACACTCTTTGGGGTCAGGGAATGACCACGCGCAAGGACCCATTGGCGGGCAATGAGGCAATTACCCGCTCGGCGTGGCAACGCCTGACCAGCGCCGCGGAAAAATACAACCAGCCCGGGGTGTTTACCGCGATGATCGGCTTCGAGTGGACCTCGAGCCCCGGCGGCAACAACCTGCACCGCAATGTCCTGTTTCGCGATGGCAAGAGCCTCGCGGACCAGATCATCCCGATTTCCAACTACGATACGACGGACCCGGAGGAGTTGTGGCAGTGGATGGCGGCCTACGAGAACAGGACAGGCGGCCGACTGCTAGCCATTCCCCACAACGGCAACCTGTCGAACGGGCTGATGTTCGATGACAGGACCCAGAGCGGCAAACGGCTGAGCCGGGACTATGCCGAACGCAGGATGCGCTGGGAGCCACTGCTCGAGGTTACCCAGATCAAGGGCGACGGCGAGACTCACCCGGCGCTTTCACCAACTGACGAGTTCGCCGATTACGGCACCTGGGACAAGGGCAGCTTCGGGCCGGAACCGAAGACGCCGGACATGCTGCCGCGGGAATATGCCCGCGAGGCACTCAAGCGCGGCCTGAAGTACGAGGACAAGCTGGGAGCGAACCCCTTCAAGTTCGGCATGATCGGCTCCACCGACACCCACACCTCACTGGCAACGACCCAGGAAGACAACTACTTCGGCAAGGCCACACCTGCCGAACCAAGTAACGACCCCGGCCGCTTCGAGGAGCGCATCACCGGGTTCCTGCAACAACCCGGCGGTCCCGACATTACCATCCGTCACGTCAAGTCACTGGCGTCAGGCCTCGCCGGAGTGTGGGCAAACAACAACACCCGGGAGGGCATCTGGGACGCCCTCGCCCGCAAGGAAGTCTACGCCAGTACCGGCACCCGCATGACAGTACGCGTCTTCGCCGGCTGGGATTTCAGCGAAGCCGACGTACAGCGGCCGGACTTTGCTGAAACCGGCTATCGACGCGGTGTTCCCATGGGCGGTGAACTGCGCGCCGCGCCCGCGGGCAAGGCGCCGGTACTGTTGATCCGCGCCCTGCGCGACCTCGATGGCGCCAACCTCGACCGGGTGCAGGTGGTCAAGGGATGGATGGATGGCAAGGGCGAATTGCACGAGCGGGTATACGATGCCTACTGCTCCGACGAGCGGGCGATCACCAGCCAGGGACAATGTGAATCGGCAGTCGGCAATACGGTGGATGTCACCACCGCTACATATACCAACAGCATCGGCGATGCGCTGATGCTGGCCCACTGGCAGGACCCCGATTTCGATCCGCAGCAGCGCGCGTTCTACTATGTGCGCGTGCTGGAAATCCCGACGCCCAACTGGACGACCTACGACGCGGCATATTTCGGCCTGGACCTGCCTGAAGAGGTTCAGCCTACCCAGCAGGAACGCGCCTACACTTCGCCCATCTGGTACACGCCCTGAGCCATGCCCGCGAAACATGCCGCCAGCATCCTGCTACTGTCCCTCGCGCTTCTGGCAGCCTGCGCCTCGCCCCCGGAACGCCACGCGGTTCCGGCCGGGCGCGAACAGGAAGCCATAATCCCTGGCATTCCCCAGGCCCGGATTGCCGACGTCCTGGTTGAGGACGAGGTTTACTCCCGCCTCGCGACCATCCTTGCGCAAAAGCGGGCCGCTGGCATCGCCGACGACGTTCCCGCCGCCATCCTCGCACTCTCGGGCGGTGGCGCCAACGGCGCCTATGGCGCCGGCGTACTGGTGGGATGGACCCGCGAGGGGTCGCGACCCGACTTTGACGTGGTCACCGGAATCAGTACCGGTGCGCTGATGGCGCCCTTCGCCTTCCTCGGCAGTGCCTACGACCCGGTGCTGGAAAAACTCTACACGGGCACCAGCACCAGCGACATCCTGACCAGGCGCTCAACCCTGGCCGCCCTGCGCGGCGACGCGGTCTCCGATTCGGCGCCATTGCGCCAACAGGTCGCAAGCATGGTCGATGCACAGCTCCTGGCAAAAATCGCCGAGCAGCACCGGCGCGGGCGGCGGCTGCTGGTAGGCACCACCAATCTCGATGCAGGCCGCGGCGTCCTGTGGGACATGGGCGAGATTGCCAACAGCGCGCAGCCCACTGCCCTGCAGTTGTTTCGCGATATTCTCGTCGCCTCGGCGTCGATCCCCGTGGCCTTTCCACCCGTGTACTTCGATGTTCTTGTCGACGGACGGACCTACCGGGAGATGCACGTCGACGGCGGTATCGCCGCACAGGCCTTTATTTACCCGCTGTGGATGGAACTGGGAAAACTGTCGGAGGAAGCAGGGCTCGAGCGCAAACGCAGCCTCTACGTCATTCGCAACTCCACCCTGCAGGCGAGTTCGGCCGTGGTCAAGCCGACCCTGGGCGGGATCGCGGGGCGCTCAATGGCCATGCTGATAAAACAGCAGGGGCTGGGCGACATGATACGCATATTTGCGACCGCCAGGCGCGACGGCCTCGATTTCCACCTCGCCTACATTCCGCAGGAGGTGGAAAACACCTCCAGCGAGCCATTCGACCCGGTGTATATGCAATCGCTTTTCGACCTCGGCTACCAGAAGGCGCTGGCAGGCGAGGCCTGGGAGCAGCAACTATTCAGTGAGTACGATCAGTGACGAAGTCACTTATGGAGACCGTAATGAAGCATCTCGGCAGTGTGTTAAAAAGCGTTTCACTTTCCTGTCTCGTGGCCTGCATAGTCGTCCCTGCCCCGGTGCAGGCGCAACGGGCCGGACAAAGTGTCAGCGTGCAGTACGGTGTGGTCAGGGGCGGACGAGAGGTGGACCTGAAGAGCGGCGCCGTCCCCGCCGGGGCCGTGGTCGGCGGATCACTGGGGCTGCTGTCGGCCAAGGGCAAGTCATCGAGCAAGAAGGCGCGCAACGCGATTATCGGCGGCATCGCCGGCAGTGCGATCGCCAGCGGTGCGCAGGGCAGTACCCGCGGCATGCTCTACGAAGTGGACCTTGGTTCGGCCGGCCTGATCCAGGTGGTTACCGACCAGCGCGAGATTCGCAGCGGCGACTGCGTGGCGGTGGAGAAAGCCGGTGACACCGCCAACCTGCGCCGGGTCACGTCGGCCTACTGCAAACCGGAGAACACCGCCGCTGTGAGTGCGGTTGCCAGCGAATCCCGCGAAGAAGCGGAGGAGTGCCTGGCCGCCAAGCAGCAGATGGTGGACGCAACCACTGTAGAAGCGGTACAACTGGCCAGGACCAAGATCGAACTCCTGTGCAATGACTGACAACCCCGGCGATGCCGCGGCTCGGATCGTGGCAGGTGTCTGGCACTGGAAACTGGGACTCGAGGCAAACGTCGTGGTAATTTCCAAGAGCTGCCGTATAGCAGGCCTGTGCTTACTGGTGACAGCCCTCTATGCGGTAGCAGCTGACGCCCGCCCCTACCCGGGACTCTCCGGGTTGACGGCAACAGCCGACAGCGCTGCGACGGCGGGAAGCAACCCCGCCGGCATTACCCGCCTGGACAAGCGCGCCCTCGAGGCCGAAATAATGTTGTTCGACAGCCGGTCCAAGTGGCAAAGCGGTTTCGAGAACGGCGACACCAGCACGTCGAAAAGCTCCAGCAGTACCCTCATCCCGCGTATTTTTTTCGTCGAGCCGATTGACGAGCGCACCTCCTTTGCATTCACCGTCCTCGGTGCCGGGTTTTCCGATGACCTCGGCGACTGGCCCGGGCGCTATTTCCTGCGGGAATACGACGCGCTCTACGTCAGCGCGCTTCCTAGTCTCGCCTATCAACTCGATGATAAATGGTCAGTGGCTGGCAGCATCGCCATCACCTACGCCAGCTACGAGCAGGAACGCGCCGTGGCCAACATATTCGACCCGGGATTTGGCGACGGCAAGTCGCGCATAGAGACCGACAGCCTGGAGTACGGGTTTGGCCTGTCCGCACTCTACGAAATCAGTGCCGCGACACGCTGGGGTGTGGCCTACAGCTCGCAGATTGACGCCACCCAGGAAGGTCGCAACAGGCTCTCGCGCCTGGGTCCGCGCACAGAGGAAGTCATGCGCAGGCTCGGCGTACTCGACGCGGATGTCGAGGTCCGGAGCCAATCGCCGCAATCGATTTTTGTCGGTGTCTACCACGAATTCCCCAACCGGCATGCGATCACGATCGACACGGCCTGGATCGACTTCAGCGAATTCCAGCTTTCCGAGTTTTACTTCAATGGCCAGGGCTTTCTCGAATCCGAGCAGAAATTCGACGACATCTTCGCCTTTGCCGCCAGCTATTCGTGGCCGGTAGCAGAGCGCTGGATGCTCGGGGTGGGAGGGCTGGTCACCAGCCAGATCATCGATGATACGCAACGTACCATGTCACTGCGTCTGGATTCGATAGCGTCCCTGGGCGTTGCCGCCGAGTGGCAGTGGAAGCCGGACTACCGTATCGAGGCCTCGCTCAGCTATATGGATTTCGGCGACTCCCCCGTGAGCACGCCGCCGATTCCAGGCATGGGTTCGTTCAGCGGCGAGTACGTGAGCCGTGCGACCTACCTGCTGCAGCTCAGCCTGAAATATGGCGGGTGACGACGCGGTAGCCAGAGGCCTGAATTTATCCTGAGGCGGCATTCGCCAGCACTCAGTCGACGACCTTCCCGCGCAGGGACTTGATATTGCCGCGATGTGTCTTGCTGTCCATCCGTCGCGCCTTGGCCGCCCTGCTCGGCCGCGTCGCCCGCCTTGCCTTGGCTACCTGGGTCACCTTGCGGACCAGGTCCGCCAGGCGGCGCATGCCATCCTCGCGGTTCTTCTCCTGGGTGCGGTACTGCTGCGCCTTGATCACGATCACGCCCTCCCTGGTAATCCGCTGGTCGCGCAGGGCCAGCAGGCGCTCCTTGTAGATTTCCGGCAGTGACGACGCGCGGATATCGAAGCGCAGGTGCACGGCGGAGGACACCTTGTTCACATTCTGCCCGCCGGCCCCCTGGGCGCGGATGGCGGCAACCTCGATTTCCCGCTCGGGAATCGTCAGGCTGGAGGTAACGATCAGGTCTGGCATCTCGGGTCTGGTATCCTGCGACTTTCCCACACTGATCCGGCAACTGGGTCGAACCGGAAGACGGCCATCCAGCTCTACCGTCCGCGCTGTTTACGGCCGCCCCGGACTGGATTAAAGTAAAACCTGGCTTTTTAATCTTCCCGGCCAGCGGGAAGCAAGCGCGACCAACGATAACGACAAGAGGCAGCCAGCTTGAAAATCGGAACCTCCGCAAACTACCCCTGGTTTGGCCCGGCCTTCACCGAGCTTGCCAAGCATACCGAAGCCCTCGGCTTTGAGTCCATGTGGACCGGGGAACACATTATCATTCCCGCCGAGATCGCCGACCCCCAGCGCTACGGGGTGCCGTTGCCCGAGAACTACCGGCATATGCCGGATCCTTTCGTCAGTATGGCAGCGGCGGCAGCGGTCACCGAAAAGCTGGTGTTTGGCATGGATATCTGCCTGGTCAGCCAGCGCAACCCGCTGGTGCTGGCCAAGGAGGTCGCCACCCTCGACCGCATCGCCAGGGGTCGCTTTGTGCTGGGTGTGGGGCACGGCTGGATCGAAGAGGAGTCCGAGATCATGGGCGCACCCTACCGCCAGCGGGTAAAGATTGCCAGTGAGGCCGTGCGCGCCCTGAAAACTCTGTGGACGGAAGAAGTGGCGTCATTCACTGGCGACTACTTTTCATTCCCGCCGCTGCACTCGAACCCCAAGCCCTGGCAGAGCCCCCACCCACCCGTCCTGCTCGGCTCCGGTAACGACAAGACAGACAATTCCCGGGCCCTGAAGCGGGTGGCTGCGATTGCCGACGGCTGGCTGCCCTCCATGCTCAGTCCGGCCCAGGTTCGCGAACAACTCGGCATGTTGCGCGAATTTTGCGCGGAAGCGGAGCGGGATTTCGACGCCATGGATATCAGCCTGCTGGTGCCCGCGGCCTACATCAATATCGGTGAACGCCCGCCCTGGGCGCTGGATACCAGCCTTGGCGAGGCCGCGGAACTCATCCCGGCCTACGCTGAAGCGGGCGTGACGCGTCTGATACTGGGGCTGGATGACATGACCGACGATACCGCCTTCAAGCGCATCGAGGAGGCGGCGGAGGTGCTTTCCTTCCTGTAAGAAACCGGGCGTTATCGTCCGGCAGTGACACCTGTGCATTGGTCCGGGCCGCGGCCCACTGCACACCCGGCCCCTAGCCGGGCGGTGCGTCGCTCATCTCACGGCGCAGGCGTTTTACAAACAGCCCGCACTTCATCGGCTTGCTGAACAACCAGCCCTGTGCGTAGTCGACGCCGTAGCCCAGCAGCGCAGCCCGCTGCGCTTCCGTCTCGACGCCCTCGGCGATCATTTTCAGCTGCAGGCTCTTTGCCATCTCGATGATATGCAGCAGGACTGTACTGCTCGCGGCGCTGGAATCCGCCTCGATGGAATTGACAAAAAACTTGTCGATTTTCAGGTAGTCGAGAGCAAAGCTCTCGAGATAGGAAAGGCTAGAATAGCCGGTTCCAAAGTCGTCCACCGCGACCGGTATACCGGTTTCGCGCAGGCGGTGAATGACATCTATCGCCTGCTCCGGCCGCGTCAGGCCGCGCTCGGTGACTTCCACGAAAAGCTGCCCCGGCCTCGCCCCGCAGGCGCGCATGAGCTTTTGCAGGCGCTCGACCACGGCAGGTTCGTGAATGTCCGCCGCAGCGAGATTGAGCGACAGGTGAAACGCATCCTGCCCGGCGAGCAGTTTCGGGGCGTCCCGCGCCACCAGCTCGAACAAACGCTCGGTCATCAATTGCATGAGCCCCGACTCTTCGGCCACCGCCATGAAGACCTCCGGGCTGACAACCTCCCCGTTGGAGCGGCGCCAGCGCATCAGTGCCTCTGCGCCGGCCCAGCGGCCGCTGCGCAGGTCGACGATCGGCTGGTACACCAGGTAGAACTCGTGGCGGCGCAAGCCGGACTTGATCGCCTGTGGCATCGCCATCTGGTGCCGGGACAGGAATACGATCGCCCAGATCAGCACAGCGCCGGCGATCAGGCCGATGGGCAGCAGGTAGGTCAGCAGTTCCCGGGAGTGGGCTGCAAGGTCGCTGGTCGGTAGTGCGGCAATCGCCACTACCCCGAAACTGGCCGAACGGGCGATGGAGACAACGTAATCAGCACCGGCAAAACTGGCGGTTTCGCCGGGCGGGGGCAAATGGCTCTGCCAGTCCAGGTCGACCGGGGCGTTCTCGAACATGGAACGGCTCTGGCCGACGCCGTAAACCGCCAGCAATATGCCCTCACTTTCGGTGACGGAGTCCAGCGGTTGTTCCTCCTGCACGATCCCCGAGATTCCCGCCTGCTCGAAGACGACGAACTCCATCTCACCGATCCGCGGGATAAAGACATCGCTGCGCACCTCCAGCGGCGGCGTCAGCGGCACCACGTAGTCCGCAGCCCCCATATCAAAGGTGCGGCCGGGAATGTTCAGGGAGGAGCACAGCAGCCGGTTGTTCTCCACGTAGCCGAGGGCCTTGATGTCCCTGGAGGACAGCGACGCGTACTCCATCAGGTCGAGGTTCTCGGGGTCGCAGGGATTACCCACGATCAGTGGCGACAGGCGTTCGACCACTTCGCTAAAGCCCTGCAACAGGGTCTCGGATTTCTGCAGCACCTCGGTGGCGTAAGCCAGTGAGCGATCCTTTTCCGCTTCCATGCCCTGCTCCTGCGCAAGCCAGAAGACAAGGGCTGTTGGCGTTGCGAAGCCGAGCAGTGCGATGAGCAGTGTCAGTAGAAGCGAGCTCAGTTTGACCATGGTAAGTTTGCGGGGCTGCGGGAGGGCTAGGATACGCTGAGTGGAAGGTAGCGCACCATAGCAGTCGGCGAGGCGCTACCCGGAGGCTATGCAACAGGCCAGCCGACAGCTTCCAGCTTGCCTTGGCACAACAGTCTCTTCTATTCTGGCGCGATAAGTCGCAAAAACCGAGAGGAAACCGGATGGCCAAGGATTTCAACGCCCTGAGCATTTTCAGCCGCTGGCTGTTCGCCCTGCTGCTGGTTTTCGGCACCTACAATCCAACGCAGTACTCCTATGCCAGCTGGCTCATGCGAAGCGAATTCGGCCCTCTCCCCGCCCTGATCGGTGTGGTTCTGCTGATCGGCTGGATCATCTTCCTGCGTGCGACATTCCTCTCGCTCGGCTGGCTCGGAATCATCCTCGGCTCGATGTTCTTCGGCTGCGTTATCTGGCTGCTGGTGGACCTGGGCTGGCTCAGCGTTGCATCCACCGGCGCCATCACCTGGCTGGCGCTGCTGCTGATATCACTGCTGCTGGGTATCGGTATGTCCTGGTCGCATATCCGCCGCCGCCTGACGGGGCAGGTGGACGTGGATGACCTGGAAGATTGAGCGACGCTCGGGGCCGGGGAATCTGTCTGTAGCGGGTTGGCTCAGGCGGGTTTTTCGGGGAACAGCTCTTTGACGTTGGAGACCGCCCTGGTGGGTTCCTTGGGCAGGTAGCCCAGTTCTACCTGGCGGTTCCAGATATGGTCGTGGCGGATTTCATGCTCGCTGAACCCGCTCACCGCCTTGCGCAGTACGGTGGTGATACCGGGGCAGTCCAGCGTGTCGCAGTAGTGCATGAGTTCGGTCACGAAGGAGTGCATCTGCCCATAGCTCAGGCACTCTTCCTCCGCGCGCATGATCATCGGGTGACCGGTTCCGGTCACGTTGCTGCCCAGCAGAAGCTCCTCGTAAAGTTTCTCGCCGGGGCGCAGACCGATAAATTCAATGTCGATATGCTCACCCACATGGGAATCGTGGTCGGTCTCGTAACCGCTCAGGCGAATCATGCGCCGGGCGAGATCGACGATCTTCACCGGCTCGCCCATGTCCAGCACGAACACGTCACCGCCGGTGCCCATCGCACTGGCCTGCAGTACCAGTTGTGCGGCTTCCTTGATGCTCATGAAGTAGCGGGTCACTTCCGGGTGGGTGACGGTGACCGGGCCACCGTTTTCGATCTGCTCGCGGAACAAAGGCACAACAGAACCGGAGGAGCCGAGGACATTGCCGAAGCGCACCATGCAGAAACGGGTCTTGGTCTCGCGCTGGGCCAGGCCCTGGAGGATCATTTCCGCGAAGCGCTTCGACGCCCCCATGATATTGGTCGGCCGCACGGCCTTGTCGGTGGACACGAGGACGAATGTATCCACGCCGGCCTTGCGCGCCGCCTGGGCCGCGTACCAGGTACCGAATACGTTGTTGGCCACACCCTCGGCAACGTTGTACTCGACCATCGGCACGTGCTTGTAGGCCGCCGCGTGGTAGACAGTATCAACCCGGAAGGTACGGAAGATGCCTTCCAGACGGCGCCCGTCCTGCACTGACCCGAGCAACGCGACCATTTCGAACTGCAAATTGGCGCTGGCCATCACTTCGCGCAACTCGCGCTCGGCGTTGTATAGCGCGTATTCGCTGTTGTCGAGGAGAATCAGTTCCTTCGGCCCCGCCAGCACGATTTGCCGGCAGAGTTCAGAACCAATCGAACCGCCCGCACCGGTGACCATAACCACCTTGTCGGTAATGCATCGCTCGATCAGTTCGGGATGCGGCGGCACCGGGTCGCGGCCGAGCAGGTCGTCCAGGTCGATGTCCTGAATCTGGTTGACGCTGGCCTCACCTGTCACCAGTTCGGCAATCCTCGGCACCGTGCGCACATAGACCGGCAGGCCGACGAGCGAGTTGATAATTTCCTTGCGGCGCTCGGGTGACGCCGAGGGTACGGCGAGCAAGACCTGGGTAATATCGTGCGCGGCGATGAGGTGCTCGATCTCTTCCGGCGGGACCACCTGCAGGCCGTTGATCACGGAGTAGTTCAGGCGCTGGTCGTCATCGACGAAAGCCACTGCGCGGTACTGGTCGCCGTGGTTCAGTGCGGTCAACAACTGACGCCCCGATTCACCGGCGCCGTAGATGAGTACATTCTCCGACATGGAGCGCAATTTTGCCTGGTAGTAGGCGCGCACGCTGAGTCGCATACCGCCGACGCCGAGCAGGGCGATACCCCAGTAGATGAAGGGCATCGAGCGCGGCACCTGGGCCTGGGTAAAAAAGATGGTGGCACCGAGTACCAGGGTCGAATAACTGACGGCGGTAATTACCGCCCAGATCGCCTGCTGACCCATGAAGCGAATGACAGCGCGATAGAGACCGAGGCGGAGGAAGATAAACGCGGAGACGACAACGGTGAAGGCGGCGCAGAAAACTTCCAGGGCGCCAAAGTTGAAGTTGGTACTGCCGTAACGGAAAGCGACCGCGGCCCAGATCGCAAACGTCACAAAGGTCATGTCGATGACGAGCAGACAGGCCTGTTTGATATTTCGGGGAAGCTGCACCAGCCGTTCAAGGCCCTCCCGCAGGCCTCCGGCAATACCGGATACCGAGCGTGCGACGACACGGCCACAAAAGTTCAGCAAGCCCCTTCCTCACTCTTCTGGTCTGGTTCAAGCCACTGAATATTGGAACTTTTGAGATAGTGTGGCCCAGACTTGATACTAGCCCAATCTCATTGCTTTAGCCATGCCGAACAGCAGCGGAATGTAGGCCAAAATTACCAAGAATGGCCCGTACTGCGGCGAAAATGACGCGAGCGCGGACAGTGGTGCAAGCCAGAACACATGCACCACAATCAGGCCAATCACTACCCGTGAATGGCTCCCCCACTCACGGCTCAAACGCTGGTATGCGTGCAAGCGGTGCGCTTCGAAAATGCGCTGGCCGGTACAGCCGCGCCAGGCCAGGGTGACCGTCGCGTCAGTGATGAAACACGCAAGCAGAATCAACCAGCAGGCCAGTGGGAGTTCTCCCTGCTCCATCCCGAGCAGTGCCAAAACTCCTAGCAGGAAACCGCTGGGGATCGAACCGGCATCGCCCATGAACAGCCGTGCCGGAGCCCAGTTGAAGATCAGGAATCCCGCGTGTGCCGCCGCGAGCAGCAGGCAGGTCAACACGTAGGCCGGATCTCCGCCGCGCAGGCCGACAAGGAAGGCAACGGTACAGCTGGCGAGAATACACTGGGTCGCGGCAAGCCCATCGATTCCGTCCATGAAGTTGTAGAGGTTGAGCAGCCAGAGCAGTGCGACAAATGCGAGTGGGAAGAGCGCCCACTCGATCGCCGACCAGGCGAGTGGCGACCCAAGCACCAACAGCAGCGCCAGCAGGCAGGCGAGCCCGTAGAGCGCGAAGCGCGGCGCCACCGCCAGCCCGACGAGGTCATCCACCACCCCGACCAGGCACAGGCACAGGCCCAGTGCCAGCACCAGCAACAGGGGGTACCCGGACTCCCACCCCCCGCCGAAAAACAGCGCCGGCCCGAGCGACAGCGTGAACGCCAGCATCAGCGGCAAACCACCGCCGTGGGGGGTTGGGCGCTGATGGGAGCTGCGGTGTCCCGGCTCGTCGAGCAACTGCAGGTGCAGTGCGAGCCGCAAATACGCAGCGCACAATGCGGCGGAAAGCAGCAGCGCCAGTAAAGTCATGAGCGATGTGTTCAGCACCTGTGAGTCTCGCCACTGTGCAGCACATCCTCAAAGGTTCTGTGCGGCTGCCACCCAGCCTCTTCCCGGGCCCGCCGATTGTCGTAAAGCTCGCTGCCAAACACCGTCTGCCAGAGGGAGTCACGAGCTCCCGGCAGAGCATCCAGCAAGGCCAGACCGGCCTGCCACACCCAGATGGGCAACCAGCTTCGCCCCGCCCCTTTACCCGCGGCGCGGCGCAGCGCGTCGTAAAGACGCCGCGTGGTATAGATCTCACCATCAGCAGCGATCCAGGTGTGGACACCGGGCTGCGCGCGCTCGGCAGCCAGCAACAGGAGCTCCACCAGATCCTCCCGTGACACCATCGAACGGCCGCCCAGCTCCGGCGGCCGGGGCAGACCCCAGTTGATGGCGCGAGCCAACAAGCGCAGATTGCCACGGACGCCGTGGCCGTATACCAGCGCGGGACGGACGATATAGATCGCCATGCCGGAATTTCCCAGTTCATTGCGCAGCGCCTGTTCGGCGCGCCACTTGGAGAGCCCGTACCCATCCACCGCAGGCACGACCTCCTCCTCGCTGCGGGCACCGCTATCGCCGCCCTCCCCCATGGCCTTGACGCTGCTGAGGTAAATAAAGCAGCTGACGCCAGCATCGCGAGCCTGACGGGCCAGTTGTAGCGCGGCGCGATTATTGACGGCCTCGTAGGGCAGACCGCGCCCGTGGCGATGGGCGATTCCGGCAAGGTAAAACACGGTATCAACGCCTTGCAGCTCACATGCGTCCAGGGTTTCGTGTTCGAGATCAAGGGAGCGGGTTTTACTTCCGTCGGCGAGGCTGCTGCCATCCCGACTCAAGGCGAGCGAAAGGCTTGCGTTCGCCTGCAGTCGTGAGCAGAGCCGGCGGCCGATAAATCCGGTGGAACCGGTGACCAGGGCTTTCACGGGAGGCTGGGAGGATGTGGAGGCATAAGCCCCCACATGATACGGATAAGGCGGGCTTAATCCAGTGCTATACGGCTGCGATTGGTTTCAACCGTCGCATCACCGATGCCCTTCACTTCCGCCAATTGTTCGACTGTGGTGAAGGGCCCGTATTGCTCCCGGTAGCGGACGATATCCTCCGCCCGGCGCAGCCCCACACCCTTGAGGCCCGCGGCCAGCGTCGGTGCATCCGCGACGTTGATATTGACCGTCGCACCTGCCGGTTCGGCCTGCTCTGCGTAGACACCCTGCACCGACATCAGCCCCACGCTCAACAACAGGGCCGTCATCGGCAACAGGCAATTGCGCCGGATGCGGCGCCAGTCGAAAAAGGAAAAAATGCGGCTATTCATGGTAGATCTCCCTGATCTGTGGTTTGCGTCCGTGCGGTTACCCGCAACAGGAAACAGCCTAGCAGGCGGCCAGCGCCGCTGGGAGAAGTTGCGCCAATATGATGTTATGCCAGCCCGATCTCGGCGTGGACCCGCTGTAGCGCGGCGAGCGGATCTGCGGCACCAGTGATCGAGCGGCCGATAACCAGCCAGGTCGCGCCCGCATCGATGGCGTCCGCCGGAGTCAGGACCCGCCGCTGGTCGCCCGCACTGTCGCCGGCGAGTCGAATGCCCGGGGTGACCAACTCGAAGCTGTCTCCGCGCTCCGCGCGCAAGCGGGGACCCTCCTGCGCCGAACAGACCACGCCGTCGAGGCCGCTGTCCGCCGCCAGCGCTGCCAGCCGGGAAACCCGCGCCTGCAGGGACTCCTCGCAACCGGTCTCGCGCAGGTCCTCCTCACTCATACTGGTCAGTACGGTAACGGCAATCAGCCTGGTCTTTTGCGCAGAGCCCGCCACTGCCTCAGCGGCGGCCTCCATCATGCGCCGACCACCGGAGGCGTGGACGTTCACCATCCAGACACCCAGCTCGGCTGCCGCCGCGACAGCCTTGGCCACGGTATTGGGAATATCGTGGAATTTCAGGTCGAGGAATATCTCGAAGCCCCGCCCCTGCAGGGTCTCGACCAGGCCGGGGCCGCAGCGGGTGAACAGTTCCTTGCCTACCTTGAGCCGGCAAAGTTCCGGTGTCAGCCTGTCGACCATCTCCAGGGCAGACGTCTCGCTGGCATAGTCGAGAGCGACGATCACGGGACTTTCAGCCATGTATTTTCTCCATCGGTTGCACGCGACACCCTACTCCATCGCGGTGCCACGAATATTCTTCAGTGTTCCCCAGTACCTGCAGCCGGGACACAGCCAGTGCAACTGCTGGCCGGAAAATCCGCAGTGGCTGCAGCGATAGGTCGGTCGTTGCTCCAGCAGACGACGGACCAGGGCCTGCAGGCGAACCAGCGCATTTTTCCGCTCGCCGCTCTCTGCACCCGCTTCCAGCTGGATGAGCTTTTCTACACCGCGCAGGGAAGGCAGGCGTTCCAGCTCCCGGACCAGGAACTGGTGCGCTTCCTCGATGCCATCCACCATCTGCACAGCCTCGGTAACTGCCAGTACCAGCGGCGGTGACGGATGTTCGTCCAGGCATTCGCGGAGGTAGACGCGCAGGGCGCGGTCATCGCCAATGGCCTCATAGCACTTGCGCAATGCCGGCACTGTCTCGTAAACCGCTTCGGGATCCTGCCGCTGCACGCGGCGCAACGCTCTCACCGCCTGCTTGAAGTTGCCCGCCTTGCGTTCAACACTGCCGAGGATGATCGACGCACGAACGCAACCCGCATCCTGTTCCAGCGCCTGGCGCAGCAGCTCCCGCGCCGCATCGAACTGACCTTCGGCGCGCTTTTCCTCGGCCAGCTCACAATAGTAGTGCGCCAGCATGACTGGCACCGCCTGGCCGTTGTCGTCACCGGCGGCCCCGCCGGCCCGAAGCCCCTTGCGCGGCAACAGCTTGCGCGCGATGTCGACGGCCTGCTGCCAGTCCCGCTCGCTCTGGTAAATCTCCAGCAGATAGCGCCAGGCTCTACGGCGCAAGGCGGGGGACTCGGCACCGAGATCGAGCAGGAGGCGTTCGGCCCGGTCGAGCAGCCCTGCCGAGATGTAATCCCGAGCCAGTTCGAGGTGCGCCTGGTGAACCTGTGCCCGGGGCAGGCTGGGACGCGCCAGCAGGTTCTGGTGCACGCGGATAGCACGCGCCACCTCCCCTCGCTGGCGCAATAATTTGCCCAGCGCTATGTGCGTCTCGAGGGTATCGGCGTTAACTTCCAGGGCATCGATGAAGGCGTCGATGGCACCGTCATGGCGCCCATCCAGCAGAAAGCGGAACCCGCGATAATACTCTCCGGGCAGCTCGGGTCGCTGTTCCTTGCCGCGCCGGCCCAGGAACCAGCCGCTCGCAACGGCGAGAAACAGCAGTACAAATACAAGGTAGTCAGCCACCGTCTTTCAGGCCGGCGGTACGCAGCCTTTCAACCTCCGTTTGGGAGCGGTTCAGTTTGCGGCGCAGCGCACCAAGCGATGTGCGTTGACGGAACAGCACGAGACTGGAGGCGAGCAGGCCGAACAACCCGCCCAGCGCAAATGCAAGGAGTAACCAGAGCGCGAGACTGTGTTCCTCAAATCGGTAGACCAACAGGTCCAGCGGAACCAGCACTTCGTTTTGCACAGCAAACAAAACGCCCAGTGCCAGCATGGCGAGCAAAACGACAACAAGCAGAATTTTGCGCAAGAAATTCATCAGCAGGCCCGGCGCAGGGAAGTAAAAAACGGCATGACTCCAGGAATCACGCCGCTGCGATATTCGGAAGGACTATAACCCCGAATGCAGGCCTATGTTAACACGGTCCCGCAACTCTTTACCCGGCTTGAAATGCGGTACGTACTTTCCGCTCAGCTCCACGGCATCGCCGGTTTTCGGGTTGCGCCCCTTGCGCGGTTCGCGGTAGTGGAGGGAAAAGCTGCCGAAACCACGGATCTCAATACGCTCGCCACTGGATAGCGATTGCGCCATGTGCTCCAGTATCGTCTTCACCGCCAGCTCCACATCCTTTGCAGACAGTTGCGCCTGCTTCGCGGCAATCGCCTCGATCAATTCACTTTTGGTCATTGCGCTTATCGACTGTTTTTTCGCCAGAGACTATTTTTGCCCAACAATTGCTGACGCGCAAGTCCTTATTTTATAACGGAAAATATTGCGCCGCCGACCCGCCCGGCGAGAGCCGGCAAAACAGCCATATCCCGGCGATCGAAGCGACTCGCCGGCCTGATTCGCGGGCACAAAAAAGCCCGCCGAAGCGGGCTTTCGAGTCAGGCGTGAAGGATTACTTCTCGCCCATTTGCGCCTTGATCAGGTCGCCGATGGTGCCCGGAGAGGCCGCTTCGTCCTGGTCTTTCAGGGACTTCACTGCTTCCTGCTCATCGTCGTAGTCCTTGGCTTTCACGGAGAGGCCCAGGACACGGTTCTTGCGATCGACGGAGATGATCTTCGCCTCGACGCTGTCACCGACCTTGAAGGAGTTGCGTGCATCTTCGACGCGGTCGCGGGAGATGTCGGAGGCTTTCAGCACACCTTCAACTTCCTCGGCCAGCTTGATCACGACGGCCTTGGCGTCGACTTCGATGACTTCGCCGGTCACGATCGCACCGCGGTCGTTTTCAGCGACATAGTTGCCGAAGGGGTCGTCTTCCAGCTGCTTGATGCCGAGGGAAATGCGCTCGCGCTCCGGATCGATGGACAGGATAACCGTCTCGATCTCGTCGCCTTTCTTGTAGTTGCGAACCGCTTCCTCGCCAGCTTCGTTCCAGCTGATGTCGGACAGGTGAACCAGGCCGTCGATGTTGCCTTCCAGGCCGATGAAGATGCCGAAGTCGGTGATCGACTTGATGGCACCGGAGACCTTGTCACCCTTGGCGAACTGTGAGGCGAATGCATCCCAGGGGTTCTGCTGGCACTGCTTGATACCCAGGGAGATACGGCGACGCTCTTCGTCGATATCCAGGACCATGACTTCCACCTCGTCGCCCAGCTGGACGATCTTGGAGGGGTGGACGTTCTTGTTGGTCCAGTCCATCTCGGACACGTGCACCAGGCCTTCCACACCCTCTTCCAGCTCGGCGAAGCAGCCGTAGTCGGTGAGGTTGGTGATGCGTGCCTTGACACGGCTGCCTTCCGGGTAGCGACGGGTGATTTCCACCCAGGGATCCTCGCCCAGCTGCTTGAGGCCCAGGGAAACCCGGTTGCGCTCGCGGTCGAACTTGAGGATCTTGACGTCGATTTCCTGGCCCACTTCGACGATCTCGGAGGGGTGCTTGATGCGTTTCCAGGCCATGTCGGTAATGTGCAGCAGGCCGTCCACGCCACCGAGGTCGACGAAGGCGCCGTAGTCGGTGAGGTTCTTGACGATGCCCTTGACGGTCATGCCTTCCTGCAGGGTTTCCAGCAGCGCTTCGCGCTCCTCGCTGTTGGCGGCTTCCATCACCGCGCGGCGGGATACGACCACGTTGTTGCGCTTCTGGTCCAGCTTGATGACCTTGAACTCGAGGTCCTTACCTTCCAGGTGGGTAGTCTCGCGCACCGGGCGCACGTCCACCAGGGAGCCAGGCAGGAACGCCCGGATAGAATTGATATCGACGGTAAAGCCACCCTTGACCTTGCCGTTGATCATGCCCTTGACCACTTCGTCCGCCTCGTGGGCAGCTTCCAGGTCTTTCCACGCTTCGGCGCGCTTGGCCTTCTCGCGTGACAGGCGGGTTTCACCGAAACCGTCTTCGACGGATTCCAGGGCTACCTGAACTTCGTCGCCGATGCTCAGGGCGCAATCGCCATTGGAATCGATGAACTGGGAACGGGGGATGACGCCTTCGGACTTGAGGCCCGCGTGAACGGTGACCCAGTCGCTGTCGATGTCGATGACTACGCCGGTGACGATGGCACCGGGCTGCATGTCGACGGTTTTGAGGCTTTCTTCAAAGAGTTCGGCGAAAGATTCGCTCATTACACATTACCTGTAGAGTAGTTCGTCCGTGCCCCCAGCCGGGAACGGGGTTCGTTCATAGTCCACCGCGACAAAAGCCCTGGCTGGTTTGCAGCTGCTGTCGCGATGTATTGCCGGAAGAAAGGCTTGCGGATGTTACGGGACGGCAAACCCTTTTTCCGTCACCGCCTGCATGACCTGTTCGAAAACTGTTTCGATGGGAGTGGCCGTGCTATCGATGACGATGGCGTCCTCTGCCGGCACCAGGGGGGATACAGCGCGAGTGGAATCTCGTTGGTCCCGCTCCTCGATATCTTGCAGAAGGCGCGGGAGACTAACACTTTCACCCTTTGAAATCAACTGCTTATATCGGCGCTCCGCACGCTCCTCGACACTGGCCGTGAGGAACAGCTTGAGCTCCGCCGTGGGAAACACCACGGTGCCCATATCGCGCCCGTCGGCGACCAGTCCCGGCGCCTGGCGGAACTCCCGCTGGCGCGCCAGCAGGGCTTCGCGGACGCTGGGGATGGCGGCGACCGTCGAGGCGCCACGACCGCCCTCCTCGGTGCGAATGGCGGCGGAAACGTCAGTACCTTTATAGGCGACCAGCACCTCGCCCTGCTCATCGAGGGTGAACTGCACGTCGAGATGGCGGGCGATATCGGTGACCGCCGGGTGGTCTTCCCAGCTCACTCCCTCGATCAGGCAGGCCTGCCCGATCACGCGGTACAGCGCGCCGCTGTCGAGCAGGTGCCAGCGCAGGCGGGCGGCGAGCATGTGGCTGATCGTCCCCTTGCCGGCACCACTGGGGCCGTCGACTGTGATGACGGGAGGCTGACTCATGCCTCTTCCCGCTGCACCGATATCTGCAGGCCCAGCCCCCGGGCCAGTGCGTCGAAACCGGGGAATGAAGTGGCCACGTGGTCGCAGTCCAGCACCAGGATCTCGTCCTGGGCGCGCAGGGCCGCAATGGCGAAAGACATGGCGATGCGGTGATCCATGAAGGTGTGCACCTTGCCGCCGCCAAGGGTGCCGCCCTCAATGACGATGCCATCCTCCAGCACCTCGTTGGCGATACCCAGGGTGGTTAGCCCTTCGGCCATGGCCGCGATGCGATCGCTCTCCTTCACCCGCAGTTCCTCGGCGCCGCGCAGCACGGTGCGGCCCTCGGCACAGGCCGCGGCAATGAACAGTGCCGGAAATTCGTCGATCGCCAGCGGTACCTGGTCCTCGGGGATATCGATGCCTTTGAGCGGCGCGTAGCGCACGTGGATATCCGCCACTGGCTCGCCGCCGACTTCACGCTGGTTCTTGAGGGTGATATCGGCGCCCATGGCCTTGAGGATATTGATGACACCGACCCGGGTCGGGTTGATGCCGACGTGGTTGAGCAGCAGGTCGGAGCCCGGCGCGATACTCGCAGCAACGAGGAAAAACGCGGCGGAGGAAATATCGCCGGGCACGTCGATGGTCGCCGCCTTTAGCTGGCCGCCGCCCTCCAGGCCGATCACGCCGTCGCTGTCCTGCACGGCGTAGCCGAAGCCACGCAGCATCCGCTCGGTGTGGTCGCGGGTGGGCGCCGGCTCGGTCACCGAGGTGCGGCCCTGGGCGTACAGGCCGGCGAGCAACACACAGGATTTGACCTGGGCGCTGGCCATGGGCAGGTCGTAGTGAATGCCCTGCAACTTGCGTCCGCCGTGGATTTTCAGCGGCGGCCGGCCGCCCTCGGTCGATTCGATCTCGGCGCCCATCTGCTGCAGCGGGGTGATCACCCGGCCCATCGGCCGGGAACACAGGGAGGCGTCGCCGGTCAGTTCACTGTCGAAGGGCTGCCCGGCCAGCAGGCCCGCCATCAGGCGCATGCCGGTACCGGCGTTACCGAGATCGAGAGGCGCAGTGGGAGCTTTCAGTCCATGCAGGCCGACACCGTGGACAATCACCTCCCCGGCACCCTTGCGCTCGATTTCCACCCCCATGGCACGGAAGGCGCCAAGGGTGGCCAGGGCGTCCTCGCCCTCGAGAAAGCCGCTGACCCGGGTGGTGCCTTCGGCCAGTGCGCCGAGCATGATCGAGCGGTGGGACATGGACTTGTCCCCGGGGACCCGCGCCTCGCCGTTGATGCTGCCGCCGGGAGATAGTTTGAATTCCATAGGATGACTCTTTACTCACTGCGGGGGAGGTGCTTGCGAGAACACCCTCTCCCGGCATTGGTTAATCCGGGTTTTTTCCCAGCCCGCGTGCATCGAGCAACGCCGAGAAGCGGTCGCGGGCGGCCTTGGCGCGGGTGAAGGTGGCTTCGAGCGCTTCGCCGTCCGCGGCCTCAATCGCCTTGCGCAGGCTCGCGAGATGTTCGCTGAACTGGTCTATCGCACCCACCAGCGCCTCCCGGTTGGCGAGGGAAATGTCCCGCCACATGACCGGGTCGGAGGAGGCAATCCGGGTGAAGTCGCGGAAGCCGCCCGCCGCAAACCTGAATATAGCCTCACTGTGACCCGACTGCGCCAGGGCATCGACCAGCGCGTAGGCCAGCGCGTGCGGCAGGTGACTGGTCGCTGCCAGCACGGCGTCGTGCTCGTCGACCGGCATGTCGACCACTTCGGCGCCGGTGGACTGCCACATCGCCCGCACCAGTTCGACCGCGGTGCTTTCATTCTCCGCTACCGGGGTAAGAATGACGCGGTGGTTGCGGTAGAGATCGGCCTTTGCCGCCTCGACACCGCTCTGTTCAGAGCCGGCAATGGGATGCCCCAGCACTACCCGCGGCGGGAACTGGCCATCGCCAGCCTCCAGCGCGGCGCGGTAGAGATCGCCCTTGACGCTGGCGGCGTCGGTGATGATCGGCTTCACCGTGTCACGGGTGAGAATGTCCCGCAGCAGCGCCGAGGCCACCAGGGTCGGCGTGCAGATCACGAATATGTCCGACTGCGCCAGCGCGCTGTCCAGGTCGAGGGTGTAATCGTCGATGAAGCCGAGTTCCACACCGCGCTTCAGCGAGGCATCCCGGCGCCCCCAGGCGATTACCCGGCGGGCAAAACCGGTCTTTTTCAACGCCGCCGCCAGGGAGCCCCCGATCAGGCCCAGCCCGGCAATAGCTACAGTATCGGCACGCTGCTCCATCGCCAGTAACCGCGCTTAAAGGACAGCCCTGGGATAGGATCCCAGGGGTTTCAGCAGGATCGACTGCTCTTCCAGTTCGCTGACGATGGCGGCGATGTTGTCGTCCTGCAGGTGCCCCTCGAACTCGATGAAGAAGACGTAGGCCCACTTTTCCGTCCGCGACGGGCGGGTATCGATGCGGGTGAGACTGACGCCGGCCTTGCGGAAGGGATCCAGCAACTGGTAGAGCGCACCGGGCTTGTTGCGGCTGGAGACGATGATCGAGGTCTTGTCGCGCCCGGAAGGCGGTACCTCGTCGCGACCGATGATCAGGAAGCGGGTGGTGTTGTCGGCGTAATCCTCGACGTGTTCGGCCAGTTTCTCCAGCCCGTAGAGTTCGGCCGCGGTCTCGCCGGCAATGGCGGCGATTCCGGGGGTTTCCGCCGCCATGCGGGCAGCTTCGCCGTTGCTGCTCACCGCCACGCGCTCCATATCCGGCCAGTGGCGGTCGAGCCAGTTGCGACACTGGGCCAGGGCCTGCTGGTGGGCGCAGATACGGGTGATCTTCTCCCGCGGGGTATGGCTCGCCACCAGCAGGTGGTGGGCGATGGCCAGTTCCACCTCGCCGGAAATTTTCAGCGGCGAATCCATGAAGTTGTCGAGGGTGTGGCTGACCATGCCCTCGGTGGAGTTCTCCACCGGCACCACGCCGTAGTTGCACTCGCCGGACTCGACCTGGGCGAAGACGTTGTCGATGGTGGTCTGCGGGACGCAGATTGCCGCGTGGCCGAAATGCTTGGTCGCCGCGGCCTGGGTAAAGGTGCCCTCGGGGCCGAGATAGGCCACCTGCAGTGGCTTTTCCAGCGCCAGGCAAGCGGACATGATCTCGCGGAAGATGTAGGCCACGGTCTCGCCCGCCAGCGGGCCGCGATTGCGCTCGATGATGCGCTGCAGCACCTGGGCTTCGCGCTCCGGCCGGTAGTAGACGACTTCGCCGTCACCCTCCCCACCCGCAGCGTTCACTTCCGCCAGCTTGATCTCGGCTACCCGCTGGGCGCACTCCGCCCGGCGGCTGATCAGTTCCTGGACTTCCCGGTCGATGCTGTCGATGTCCTTGCGGACCTCGTCCAGCGTCCTGTTGTCGTCGCTGCCTGTCATGGTTTAGCCGTTGCGTGCCTCGAAGTCGCGCATGTAGTCGATCAGCGCGTCGACGGCCGCCTCGGGCACCGCGTTGTAGATGCTGGCGCGCATGCCGCCGACGGAGCGGTGGCCCGCGAGGTTGAGCAGGCCGGCCGCTTCAGCGCCGGCGAGAAAGGCCTTGTCCAGGGCGTCATCCGCCAGGGTGAAGGGCACATTCATCAGCGAGCGGCTGGGGATTTCCACCGGATTGGCATAGAAGGGCGAGGCGTCGATGTAGCCATAGAGCTTCTCCGCCTTGCGCCGGTTGAGCGCCTCCATGGCCGTCAGGCCACCCTGCCCTTTCAACCAGTCGAACACCAGCCCGGCGAGATACATCGCGTAGGTGGGCGGCGTGTTGTACATGGAATCGTTGTCCGCGGCGATTTTCCAGTCGAGCATCGCCGGGCACTTGGGATCAGCCTTGCCGAGCAGGTCGCGGCGCACGATCACCAGGGTCAGGCCGGCGGGGCCGATGTTTTTCTGCGCACCGGCGTAGATCACGCCGAACTTCGACACGTCGATCGGGCGTGAAAGGATGGTGGACGACATGTCCGCCACCAGCGGCACGCTGACCTGCGGCTCCCAGAAGTACTCCACACCACCGATGGTCTCGTTGGGCGTGTAGTGCAGGTAGGCGGCATTGCTGCCCAGCTGCCAACTGTCCTGGGGCGGGATGGTGGAGAACCTGGTGTCCTCGGAGCTGGCGACGACGTTCACCTCGCCGTAGCGCTTGCCCTCGGCAATAGCCTTCTTCGACCACTGCCCGGTATTGACGTAATCCGCGCTTCCGGTGGTGCCCATCAGGTTCAGTGGCACGGCGGAAAACTGGCTGCTGGCACCGCCCTGCAGGAACAGCACGGCGTAGTCGTCGGAGATGCCCAGCAGTTCGCGGAAGGTCGCCTCGGCGTGCTCGGCAATGCCGACGACTTCCGGGCTGCGGTGGCTCATCTCCATGACCGACAGGCCCTTGCCATGCCAGTCGAGCATCTCGTCGCGAGCCTGCTCCAGTACCGCTTCCGGCAGTGCAGCCGGGCCAGCGCAGAAGTTGTAACAACGGGTCATTCTGCTGAATCCTCTGATTCTCCGGTGGCGTCCGCCGCGCCGGGATTGTTGTCGATGGTAATGTCGTCTGCGGTTTCCTCCGGCGCGGAGGCCTCCGGCAGCATGTCGTCTTCCGGTTCTTCGATACGCTCCACGCTGACCAGGCGCTCACCCTCGCGGGTGCGGATGACCCGCACGCCCTGGGTGTTGCGGCTGAGTTCCGAGACCTCGTCGGCGCGGGTCCGCACCAGGGTGCCCTGGTTGGAAATCAGCATCAGCTCGTCGCCGTCGAAAACCTGTACCGCGCCCACCAGTGCGCCGTTGCGCTTGGTGGTCTGCATGGCGATGACGCCGGAAATACCGCGGCCCTTGGTGGGGAACTCGGTGTGCGCCGTGCGCTTGCCATAGCCGTGTTCGGAAACGGTGAGAATGCGCCCGCTCTCCTGCGGCACGATCAGGGAGATCATGCTGTGGCCATCGCCGAGGCGGATGCCGCGCACGCCGCGGGCGGTCCGCCCCATCGGCCGCACCTTGTCCTCGTTGAAGCGCACCGCCTTGCCCTCGGAGGAGAACAGCATGACGTCGTCATTGCCGTTGGTGATCGCGGTGCCCAGCAGCACGTCGCCCTCGTCCAGTTCCAGGGCGCGCAGGCCGACGCTGCGCTGGCGGGAGAAATCGGTCAGCGCGGTCTTTTTCACCGTGCCATTGGCGGTGGCCATGAAGATGTAATAGCCCTCGGTGTACTGCTCCACCGGCAGGATGGAGGTGACACGTTCGCCCTCCTCCAGCGGCAGCAGGTTGACCATCGGCCGGCCGCGGGAACCGCGGCCCGCCAGCGGGATCTGGTAGACCTTGAGCCAGTAGACCTTGCCGAGGTTGGAGAAGCACAGGATGGTCGCATGGGTGCTGGCGATCAGCAGGTGCTCGACGAAGTCCTCGTCCTTCACCGCCGTCGCCGACTTGCCCATACCGCCGCGTTTCTGCGCCTGGTAGTCGGACAGGGGCTGGGTCTTGGCGTAGCCGCCGTGGGAGATGGTGACCACGCGATCTTCCTCGGTGATCAGGTCCTCCACGGTCAGGTCGTGCTGGGAGGCGGTGATCTCGGTGCGGCGCTCGTCGCCGTACTCGGTGGCGATCTCCTCCAGTTCCTCGCGGATCACCGCCTTGAGGCGCTCGGGATCGGAGAGGATTTCAAGGTAATCGCCGATTTCCCGCAGTTTTTCCTCGTATTCGCTGAGCAGCTTCTCGTGTTCCAGGCCGGTCAGGCGGTGCAGACGCAGTTCGAGAATCGCCTGGGCCTGGGCCGGGGAGAGAAAGTACTGGCCATTGTGCAGGCCGAATTGGGGCTCGAGTTCATCCGGGCGGCAGGCGTTCTCGCCCGCGCGCTCCAGCATGCCGGTCACATCGCCCGGGGACCAGGCGTGGGCGATCAGCTGTTCCTTCGCCTCTGCCGGGCTCGGCGAGGCCTTGATCAGCTCGATCACCGGATCGATGTTGGCCAGCGCGATCGCCAGGCCCTCGAGCAGGTGGCCGCGCTCCCGGGCCTTGCGCAGCAGGTAGACCGAGCGACGGGTCACCACCTCGCGGCGGTGGCGGATGAAACACTCGAGGATTTCCTTGAGGTTGAGCACCTTGGGCTGGCCGTCGACCAGCGCCACCATGTTGATGCCGAAGACTGACTGCAGCTGGGTCTGGGCGTAGAGGTTGTTGAGCACGACGTCGCCCACCTCGCCCCGGCGCAGCTCGATCACCACGCGCAGGCCGTCCTTGTCGGACTCGTCGCGCAGCTCGGAAATGCCCTCGATTTTCTTTTCCTTGACCAGTTCGGCGATGCGCTCGATCAGGCGCGCCTTGTTCAGCTGGTAGGGAATCTCGTGGACGATGATGACATCGCGGCCTTTTTTCTCGTCGGCGATGACTTCCGCCCTGGCCCGCACATAGATGCGCCCGCGGCCGGTGCGGTAGGCCTGGATGATGCCCGCGCGGCCGTTGATGATCGCGCCGGTGGGGAAATCCGGGCCGGGGATGTATTCCATCAGCTGGTCGATATCCAGCGCCGGTTCCGCCAGCAGCGCCAGGCAGCCGTTGATGACTTCGCGCAGGTTGTGCGGCGGGATGTTGGTGGCCATGCCCACCGCAATGCCGGAGGAGCCGTTGACCAGCAGGTTGGGCACCCGGGTCGGCAGCACCTCGGGAATGCGCTCGGTGCCGTCGTAGTTGTCGACGAAATCCACCGTCTCCTTGTCGAGATCCGCCAGCATCTGGTGGGAGATCTTCTGCATGCGGATTTCGGTGTAGCGCATCGCCGCGGCGTTATCGCCGTCGATGGAGCCGAAGTTGCCCTGCCCGTCCACCAGCATGTAGCGCAGGGAGAAGGGCTGGGCCATGCGCACGATGGTGTCGTAGACCGCAGAGTCGCCGTGGGGGTGGTACTTACCGATGACGTCACCGACCACACGAGCCGACTTCTTGTAAGCCTTGTTCCAGTCGTTATTGAGTTCGTTCATGGCGAACAATACCCGCCGGTGCACGGGCTTGAGCCCATCGCGCACATCCGGCAGGGCCCTGCCAACGATCACGCTCATGGCGTAATCGAGGTAGGACTGGCGCATCTCGTCTTCAATATTGACGGGAAGAATTTCTTTGGCTAGATCACCCATTTATACTGTTTTTCCTCTGGTCCCGCGCTGGGGGGAACACACGCTCGAGCCTGGTTGACCGGGGCCGCGGACGCGGCCCGGGGAAGCTGCCGAATGCCGCTGCACGCCCCGAAACACAAACCGGCAATTATACGGATTACCGCGCGTAACTACCATGTTTTTGCAGAATATCCCCGACAGCCGGGGCCTCCTGCGGGTATAATCCGGGCCGTTTGGCGCGGGAGCTACCCCGGCCCTCGCAGTCCGATTATTTTATGAGCAACCACGCCCGAGCGGCGTCACTGAATGGGCCGTCCATGACCCTTGAGAACCGCGCAGCCGACCTGCTGGTCCACCCCCGCTGGCTGGTGCCGATCGTCCCCCGGGGCACCGTGCTCGAGAACCACAGCCTGGCCATCCGCGACGGCCGCATCCAGGCCCTGCTGCCGCGCTCCGAGGCCCGGCTGATCCAGGCGACGCAGGAGATCGAGCTACCCGGGCACGTGCTGATGCCCGGGCTGGTCAACTGCCACGGCCACGCCGCGATGAGCCTGCTGCGCGGCTACGCCGACGACCTGCCGCTGATGCCCTGGCTGGAGCAGCACATCTGGCCCGCCGAGGGCCGCCACGTCAGCCAGGAATTCGTCCGCGACGGCACCCTGCTCGCCTGCGCCGAGATGATCCGCGCCGGCACCACCGCTTTCAGCGACATGTATTTCTTCCCGGAAGCAACCGCCGCCGCCGCGCAGAAAGCCGGCATGCGCTGCCAGATCACCTTCCCGATCTTCGACTTTCCCACCGCCTGGGGCAGCGGCCCGGACGAGTACATCAGCAAGGGTCTGCGCCTGCGCGACGACCTGAAACACCGCGAGCTGGTCAGCGTGGTATTCGGACCCCACGCGCCCTACACCGTGTCACGGCCGGTACTGGAGCGCATCGCCACCCTCGCCGCCGAGCTGGACCTGCCGCTGCAGATTCACCTGCACGAGACCCGCGGCGAGGTGCTCGCCGCGGTCGAGCAGCACGGCGAGCGCCCCCTGGACACCCTCAACAGCATCGGCCTGATCGGCCCGCGCACCCAGTGCGTGCACATGACCGACCTCGGCGACCAGGACATCGCCCTGCTCGCCGCCGCCGGCGCCCACGTGGTGCACTGTCCGCAGTCCAACATGAAACTCGCCTCCGGCGCCTGCCCCACCGGCAAGCTGCTCGCCAGGGGAGTGAACGTCGCCCTCGGCACCGACGGCGCCGCCAGCAACAATGACCTCAACCTGTTCGGCGAGATGCAGGCCGCTGCCCTGCTGGCCAAGCTGCACAGTGCCGACGCCACCACCCTGGCCGCCAGCGATGTGCTCTATATGGCCACCATGGGCGGCGCCCGGGCCATGGGGCAGGAGGAGCAGATCGGCAGCCTCGAAGCCGGCAAGCTGGCCGACATGATTGCCGTGGACCTCTCCGGCCCCGAGTGCCAGCCCGTCTACAACCCGCTATCGCAACTGGTCTACGCCTGCAACGGCAGCCAGGTCACCCACAGCTGGGTAGCCGGCAGGGCCCTGATGAGCGAACGTGAACTGATGACCCTGGATCTCGCCGAGGTGCTGCAGCAGAGCAGCCAGTGGCGCGACCTTATTGCCAGCAACGAGTAAAGCCATGAATTCCAGCAGTAATGTCGACCCGGCGGAAATCGCCAAGTTTGAAGCCCTGGCCTCGCGCTGGTGGGACCCGAACAGCGAGTTCAAGCCGCTGCACGACATCAACCCCCTGCGCGCCAACTTCATCGACGGCCACTCGCCGGTAGCCGGCAAACAGCTGATCGACGTCGGCTGCGGCGGCGGCATCCTCAGCGAGGCGATGGCCCACCGCGGCGCAAAGGTCACCGGCATCGACATGGGCGAGGCGCCACTGGCGGTGGCGAAGCTGCACCAGCTCGAGTCCGGCGTGGAGGTGGAATACCTGCAGTCCACGGCGGAGAACATGGCCGAAGAGCGCGCCGGCGCCTACGACGTGGTCTGCTGCCTGGAGATGCTGGAGCACGTGCCCGACCCGGGCTCGGTGATCGCCGCCTGTGCGACGATGGCCAAACCGGGTGGCGCGCTGTACTTTTCCACCATCAACCGCAACCCCAAGGCCTTCATGTTTGCCATTGTCGGCGCCGAGCACATCCTGCGCCTGCTCCCCGCCGGCACCCACGAGTACGACAAGTTCATCCGCCCCTCGGAACTGGCCGGCTGGCTGCGCGACGCCGGGCTGCAACTGAAGGACATGACCGGCATGACCTACAATCCGCTGACCAAACACTACCGCCTCAACCCGAGGGACGTCAGCGTCAACTACATGGTCCACGCGGTAAAACCCGCATGAAACCGAAGCAGCTCAAAGCCGTGCTGTTCGACCTCGACGGCACACTGGTCGATACCGCCGACGAATTCGTCGTGGTGGTGCAGACCCTGCGCGCCGAGCACGGCCTCGAGCCGATGGACCCGGCGCGCATCCGCCGCTCCGTCTCCAACGGTGCCCGCGCCCTGGTCACGGTCGGGCTGGGCCTGGAGGAATCGGCGGAACACTTCGAGGCCAAGCGCCTGCGCCTGCTGGAGATCTACGGCGAGGTGCTCGGCAGCACGGCGCAGCCCTACCCCGGCATCCCGCAGCTGCTGGCGCAATTCGCCGAGCGCGGCATCGCCTGGGGCGTCGCCACCAACAAGCCCCGGGCCTACGCGGCACCGCTGCTGGAGCGCATCGACCTGCCCCCCTGCGCCAGCCTGGTCTGCCCCGATGACGTGCGCGACCGCAAGCCGCACCCGGAGTCCCTCTACCGCAACTGCCGCGAACTGGGCTGCAGCCCCCACGAGGCGATCTACGTCGGCGACCACCTGCGCGATATCGACGCCGGGCGGCGCGCCGGCATGTATACCATCGCCGCTGCCTACGGCTATATCGAGGCGGGCGACGATCCCGCCGGCTGGGGCGCTGATGCCCTGGTCAGCGACAGCGCCGAACTCGCCGCGGCGATCCTGGGCGACTGACAGGAAGTAATGCAGATGAAGATCAAGCCCACCCCGGACAATTTCACCCCCGCGGCCGACGCGCTGGCCGGCAGGGTCATACTGGTTACCGGCGCCGGCGACGGCATCGGCCGCGCGGCGGCTCTCGCCTATGCCGGCCACGGCGCCACGCTGATCCTGCTCGGTCGCACCGAGAGCAAACTGGACGCGGTCTACGACGCGATCGAACAGGCCGGCGGCGCGCAACCTGCCGTGGTGCCCATGGACCTGGCCAGTGTCAGCGAGGAGCAGGTGGCGGAACTGGCCGGCCACATCGCGTCGGAGTTCGGCCATCTCGACGGCATCCTGCACAACGCCAGCCTGCTCGGCGAGCGCCGCTCGATCGCCAGTTCGACCTGGAAAAGCTGGCAGGAAGTGATGCAGGTGAACGTGAACGCGGCCTTCCTGCTGACCCGGGAGCTGTTGCCCCTGCTGCAGGCGGCGCCGGCTGCGTCGGTGGTGTTTACCTCTTCAGGCGTGGGCCGCGTCGGCAAGGCCTTCTGGGGCGCCTACGCGGCGTCCAAGTTCGCCACCGAGGGGATGATGCAGGTGCTGGCGGCGGAGCTGGAAAACACCTCGAACGTGCGGGTCAACTGCATCAACCCGGGCGCCACCAACACCGCCATGCGGCGGGCGGCCTACCCGGCGGAAACGCCAACCGACAACCCCTCGCCGGCAGACATCATGCCGCTCTACCTCTACCTGATGTGCGACGAGAGTCGCGGCGAGACGGGCGTTTCCTTCAACGCCCAGTAGGGAGCCCCCGCCCGGTAGGCAGCCTCAGCGACCGGCCTTGGGCTTGCCACGGCCGGTTCGGGTGGCGGACTTGGCGGCGCGCGGGCTGCCGTCGCGCTTCTGGAACTGGCGCTCCATCTTCTCCCGCTCCTTGCCCGCGGCACGGCGCTGCTGCTTGGCGGGAAGGTCGGCCATACGGTAAAGCGACTTCACTTCCTTGCCGTCCAGCTCGACCCACTGCCCCTGCTTGACCTTGGAGGGGATGAACACCTCGCCGTAACGGACCCGCTTGAGGCGCGAGACCGTCAGCCCCTGGGATTCCCACAGGCGGCGCACCTCGCGGTTGCGGCCCTCCATCAGCACCACGTAGAACCAGTGGTTGATACCGTCGCCGCCACCGTCCTGGATGTCGGTGAAGCGGGCGACGCCGTCTTCGAGCATGACGCCGTCGAGCAGGCGCTGGAGGGTCTCCTCATCCCAGTTGCCCATCACGCGGACCATATACTCCCGCTCGATGTTGGACGTGGGGTGCATGAGCTTGTTGGCCAGTTCGCCGTCCGTGGTGAACAGCAGCAGGCCCGAGGTGTTGTAATCGAGGCGACCGATGGAAATCCAGCGGCCGCTCTTCAGCCGCGGCAGGCGCTCGAAGACCGTGCGCCGGCCCTGGGGGTCCTTGCGCGAGCAGACTTCGCCGGTGGGCTTGTGGTAGAGGATGCAGCGGACTTCCTCGGCGGGCGAGGTATCGACCGGCTTGCCGTCGACGGCGATGCGATCGGCGTCCTCGACCCGGTCGCCGAGCCCGGCCTGGCGGCCGTTGACGGTGACCCTGCCCTCCTCGATCCAGCGCTCCATTTCACGACGCGAGCCGAGGCCGGTGCGGGCGAGCACCTTCTGCAGCTTCTCTCCGGGAATGTTCTCGACCGGCAGCCCGTTGTCGGCGCCGGCTGGGGGATTAGTAACCATCTTGCAGGTTCAGCCCTGGCTCTCGGGGCGGGTGTCGTCCGCGGGGTCGTCTTCGGTTGCGTCAACCGGGCCGGAGAATTCCTGCATCACCTCGGCGAGTGCCTCGACTGACTCGGGCTCCTCCTGTTCGACCTCGGCTGCGATGTCTACCTCGGCGGCGGCTTCGCCTGCCGGTGCTGCTTCCGCTGCGTCGGCCGCGTCCGCAGATTCTGGCAGCGGACTCTCGGATTCAGCCAACTCGGCCTCCGCGGTGGCGGCATCCCCGGCTGCCTCCGCCGGACGATGCTCGGTGCCGCCGACGACAGTAAGCCCGGGCCCCTTCGCCGCTTGCTCGTCCTCCAGCGGTTCGGAAAAGCCCAGTTCCGCGTTGAGGGTTTCCAGGTCGCGGATTTCGGCCAGCGCCGGGAGCTGGTCCAGGCTCTTGAGGTTGAAGTAGTCGAGGAACTGGCGGGTGGTGGCGTACATCGCCGGCCGCCCGGGCACGTCCCGGTGGCCGACCACGCGGATCCACTCGCGCTCGTGAAGGGTCTTGATGATATTGGAACTGACAGCCACGCCGCGGATCTCCTCGATCTCGCCACGGGTGATCGGCTGCCGGTAGGCAATCAGGGCGAGGGTCTCGAGCAGGGCTCGGGAGTACTTGGCGGGGCGTTCCTGCCACAGGCGGCCGATCCAGGGGCTCAGCGCCTGGCGCACCTGGAAGCGGAAACCGCTGGCGACCTCGACCAGCTCGAAACCGCGGCCATCACAGCGCTCCGCAACTTCTTGCATAGCCTCGCGCACGGCCTTGGTGTCGGGTTTCTCGTGCTCCTCGAAGAGCTCGCAGATCTGCGCCACGCTCATCGGCTTGCCGGCGGCCAGCAGCGCGCCCTCGATAATGTTTGCCAGGCTGGTATCCGACATCCTATTCCGCCCTCGCCTTCACGTGAATCGGCCCGAAGGACTCGGTCTGTACGATTTCCACCAGGGATTCCTTGATCAGTTCCATCACCGCGAGAAAGGTCACCACGACACCGAGCCGGCCCTCGCGGGCATTGAACAGAGATACGAAAGGCACGAACTGGCGCCCGGCGAGCTTCTCCAGCACCTCGGACATGCGCTCGCGGGTCGACAGCGCCTCGCGCTGCACGTGGTGGCTCTCGAACATGTCGGCGCGGCGCAGCACCTCGGAGAGGGCGAGCAGCAACTCGCGCATCTCGATATCCGGCTCCGGGCGGCTGCGCTCGATATTCGGCGGCTCCGCGCTACCCACCCAGGTATCGCGCTCCATCCGCGGCATCTCCTCGATTTCCTCGGCGGCCTTCTTGAAGCGCTCGTACTCCTGCAGGCGGCGGATCAGCTTGGCCCGCGGGTCCTCCTCGTCCTCCTCGACCTCGGAGGAGCGCGGCAGCAGCATGCGCGACTTGATCTCCGCCAGCATCGCCGCCATCAGCAGGTACTCGGCGGCCAGCTCGAACTGCATGGCGTCCATCAGATCGACGTACTTCATGTACTGCTCGGTGATCTCGGAGACATCGATCTCGAGAATATCCAGGTTCTGGCGCTTGATCAGGTAGAGCAGCAGGTCCAGCGGGCCCTCGAAGGCCTCGAGGAAGACCTCCAGTGCCTGGGGCGGTATATAAAGGTCCTTGGGCAGTTCGGTGACGGCCTTGCCCATGACGACGGCGAAGGGCATTTCGGCCTGCTGTGGCCGCGTGGCGACAGCGCTCTTGGAGGCTGGGGCGGCCTGCTCCGGCTGGCCCTCGGGGGCCTCCGGCTGGGGGTTATTGTCTTTCACGTGCTCACCTGCCTGTGCATGGGGCCAGTATACCTGAATGGTGGGTGGCTGGGGCAAGCCGGCCGCTGGTTTAGTCCGGGCTCGCCTGGGTAGTAACGAATGGCGAGCAGTCTAATCCTCGAACGGCGCAGGATCGCCCTTGCCCACCCGCAGCACCAGGGGTGTCTCGTCCACCAGGTCGACCACCGTGGTCGGCTCCATGCCGCAGTAGCCGCCGTCGATCACCAGGTCGACCTCGTGCTGCAGGGTCTCGCGGATGTCGTAGGGATCTATCAGCGGCAACTCGTCCCCGGGCATGATCAGGGTGACGCTCATCAGCGGCTCGCCGAGGTCCGCCAGCAGCGCCTGGGTGATGTTGTTTTCCGGCACCCGCAGGCCAACGGTCTTGCGCTTGGGGTGCTGGAGCCGGCGCGGCACCTCGGAGGTGGCCGGGAGGATGAAGGTGTAGGGGCCGGGGGTGCAGTGCTTGAGCAGGCGGTAGACGCTATTGTCCACCCGCGCATAGGCGGCGATTTCCGACAGGTCGCGGCAGACCACGGTGAAATTGTGCCTGTCGTCGAGTTTGCGGATGCGGCGGATGCGATCGAGGGCGGCCCGGTCGCCGATGTGGCAGCCCAGTGCGTAGGCGGAGTCGGTGGGATAGACGATCACCCCGCCCTTCTGGATGATTTCCACCGCCTGGCGGATCAGCCGTGACTGGGGATTCTCCGGGTGGACCTGGAAGAACTGGCTCATGCGGCACCCTCCTGTGTCGTCCAGCGCCGCCATACGGCGGGCAGTTCGTCGCTGTCGCCCAGGCGCACGCCCACCGGCGGGTTGTAGTTGCCGTCGCGGTGAAAGTCGCTGCCGGCGGAAACCTCGAGGCCGAACTCCGCCGCCAGGGCAGACATGCGACCGGTTTGCTCCGCGCTCTGGTTGCCGCTCCTGATCTCGATCGCCGAACCACCCGCGGCGCAGAAGTTGGCGACGAAGCGGCGCAACTTGCTGCGGGTGAACTCGTAGTGCAGCGGGTGGGCGATCACCGCCACCCCGCCGGCGGCGACGATCCACGCCACCACCTGCGCCATCTCCGGCCAGAAGGCCTTGACGTCCCCCGCCTTGCCGCGACCGAGGTGCTTGTCGAAGGCGGTGGTGAAATCGTCCACATGGCCCTCGGCCACCATCCAGCGAGCGAAGTGCGGCCGGCCGAGCTGGCTGTCTCCGGCTTCGGCCTGAGCGCCTTCGAGGGCGCCGCTGAAGCCGCGTTTCTCCAGCACTTCGGCGATCCGTTCGGCGCGCTGGCCGCGGGCGCTGTCCAGCACTTCGAGGGCCTTGCGCATGGACGGGTGATCGCAGTCCATGCCGAGTCCGACGATGTGGATATTCACCCCGGACCAGCGGCAGGAGAACTCCACCCCGGGAATCAGCTGCAGGCTCTCGGCCTCGGCCATCTCGACCGCCGCGCGAAAGCCGGCCACGGTGTCGTGGTCGGTGATGGCAAACTGCTCTATCCCGGCGGCCTGGGCCCGCAGCAGGAGTTCCCGCGGGGTGAGGGCGCCGTCGGAGGCGGTGCTATGGGTATGGAAGTCAATCAGCACAGTCTTTACACTTGGCCGCCCACGCCCGCCGGCGCTGCAATTTGCTGCAGTCAATGCCGGGAGCGCGGGCATTTGATATTGTGGACAGCTGCCCCGGCCAGGGGCCGGTGAGCGATCCACGCGCATTAAGCGGCTAATAGTACCAGCCCTGACGAAGTACAAACCATGAAGCAATTGGCAGAATTCATCCCCATCGCACTGTTTTTCATCGTTTACCAGCTCGATGGGCAGGTCCTGAGCCTCGGCAGCCTCAGCTATACGATCGACGGCATCTTCTCCGCCACGGCGGTCCTGATGGTCGCCACGGCCCTGCAGGTGAGCCTCGTCTACCTGTTTACCCGTGAACTGGAAAAGCGCGCCCTGTGGATGCTGGCGGCGGTGCTGGTATTCGGCGGCGCGACCCTGGTGCTGCGCAACGAACTGTTCATCCAGTGGAAACCGACCATCTTCAACTGGGCGCTGGCGATCGCCTTCGGCGCCTCGCAGTTTATCGGCGACAAGAACCTGATGGAGCGGGCCATGGGCAGCCAGATCCGCCTGCCCAGGCCGGTGTGGGCCCGCCTCAACCTGCTCTGGGTGGCCAACTTCGCCATCGTCGGCACGCTCAACCTGGTTGTCGCCTACAGTTTTTCCGAGGCAACCTGGGTCAGCTACAAGCTCTACTCCGCGATCGGCTTCACCCTGGTGCTGACCATCATTACCGCGCTCATGATCAGCCCCTACCTCAAGGAAGACGAGGACGAGGCGGCGAAAACCGGGCCGGACTCCACCACCTGAGGCAACGCCGCTAGAACCAGGCGTCGCGCATCTCGCAGGTGGTGCCGTCGCCGCTGCGCAGCAGGTGCGCCTGCGGGCCGATGGCCGGCAGTTCCCAGTTGAAGAAATACTGCGCCGCCTGCAGCTTGCCGCGATAGAAGTCCGCATCCGCCGGGTTGCCAGCCGCCAGGCCCGCAGCAGCGACCATGGCCTGGCGCAGCCAGACCCAGGCCATCACCACCCGGCCGAACAGGTCCAGGTAGACGGTGGCATTGGCCAGGCCGCGGTCGACATCCGCGGCCATCTGCCCAAGCAGGCTGTCGGTAACCTCCTGCAGGGTTTGCAGGGCCGTCGCCAGCGCTTCGGCAAATGGCCGGCAGTGCTCAACGGACCTGCCCGCGGCAATATCCCCGCTCAGTGCCTCGATAAACAGCCGATAGCCCGGCTGCGACACCTTGCGCCCGAGCAAATCGATGCCGTGAATCGCCTCGGTGCCCTCGTGGATGGGGTTCAGGCGCTGGTCCCGGTAGTACTGTTCTACCGGGTACTCGCGGGTATAGCCCGCGCCGCCGTGAACCTGGATGGCCAGTTCGTTGGCCAGGCAGCCGTACTTCGCGGGGTAGGACTTGATCACCGGTGTCAGCAGTTCCAGCAGCGCGTGGGCCTCGTCGCGCAAGCTGGCCTCCGCCGCGGTATGGCTGTCCTCGAACAGCGCGCTGCCGTAGAGGCACAGGGCCAGTGAGCCCTCCGCGTAGCACTTCTGCGCCAGCAACATCCGCTTCACGTCCGCGTGCTCGATGATCTTCAGTTGCGGCGATTGCGGGTCGCGGTTGCCCGGGTGCCGTCCCTGCGGACGCTCGCGGGCGTAGTCCAGCGCCGCCAGGTAAGCCCGGTAGGCGATGCAGGCGGCGCCGAGGCCGACGCCGATGCGGGCCTCGTTCATCATCTGGAACATGTACTGCAAACCGCGGTGGGGCTCGCCGAGCAGGAAGCCGACCGCCCCGCCCTGCTCACCGAAGTTGAGGACCGTCGAGGTAATGCCGCGATAGCCCATCTTGTGCAGCAGCCCGCCCAGGGCCACATCGTTGCGTTGCCCGCGCTGGCCGTCCGCCCCGACCAGGTACTTGGGCACCAGGAACAGCGAGATACCCTTCACGCCCGGTGGCGCATCCTTGATCCGTGCCAGCACCATGTGGACGATGTTTTCGGTCAGCTCGTGATCGCCAGCGGAGATGAACATCTTGCTGCCGTGTATGCGGTAACTGCCGTCGTCGGCGGGCTCCGCCCGGGTGCGGATATCCGCCAGTGCCGATCCCTGCCCCGGCTCGGTGAGCGCCATTGTGCCGGCAAAGCGGCCGTCCATCATCGCCGGCAGATAGCGCTCCCGCAGCGACTCGCTGCCGAAGGTACGCAACAGGTTGGCGGCGCCGATGGTCAGAAAGGGATAGCCGGCAGTGGCGACGTTCGCGGCATTGAAATACGCCATGGCGGCGCGCAGGACCACCTCCGGGAGTTGCAGTCCGCCCTCGCTGTAATCCGGCGCGGCGGCGAGGAAGCCGGCCTCGGCAAAGGCATCCCAGGCGACCTTCACCTCGGGGAGCAGCGTTACCCGCTCCCCGTCGAAAGTCGGCTCGCGGGCATCACCGCGCGCGTTGTGGTCGGCGAAACGGTCGCTGGCAATAGCCTTTGCCGTGGCGAGAATGGCGTCGAAGTCCTCCCGGGAGTGGTCCCGGTAGCGCTCGCGCTGCAGCAGGGCCTCGCTCTCCAGCACTTCGTAGAGCAGGAAGGCGATATCGCGGTCGTTAAGTAATTGGCTCATAGGGTCCCCGTCCTCCGCTGGCCTGGCAGCCGGCCCGCTTGACCGGCCTGCACAGGCACCAGCTCCGCAAGGCTAGTAGCGGCGCGTGGCCCCGGCAATGACCATTCAGACCACTTTCCCACACAATTCAAATCACCCAGTTTCGCAGGTACACTAGCGCCCCGTTTATTTCGTCAGCATTTCAACATCGCCGAGGACCCTGTTTTGCGCTACCTGCTGTTCCCGCTCATCGCCCTGTTCTTTTCTCTGTCCGCACATGCCCAGGGCACCCGCTACGTCAGCGACCAGGTGTTCATCGTCGTGCACTCCGGCCCCGGTAATGAATACCGCTGGCTGGGCAAACTGAACCCCGGCGACAAGATGAGCGTGAAAGGCGGTACCGAGGACGGCGAATGGGCCGAGGTGACGACTGCCAGCGGCACCGAGGGCTGGGTGCGCACCGAGTTTCTCACCCCCCAGGCCCCCGCCCAGGTCCGCCTGCCCGCAGCTGAAGCCCGCGCGGAACAGCTGGCTACCAAGAACCAGGAGCTGACCGCCCAGCTGGAAGCGCTGCGGGCGGAAAAGACCAACCTCTCGGCGCAGCTCGGCGACACCGGCGGTGAGCTCGACGAGGTCGAGGGGGAGCTGGCGCGGCTCAAGCAGATCTCCGGCAACGCTGTCCAGCTCGACGCGGACAATCGCCGGCTGGTAGAGGAAAGCGAGAACCTGCGCTCTGAAGTGGAGACCCTGGAAGCGGAAAACCAGCGCCTCTCGGGCAAGCTGCAGAGCGGCGAATTCATCAACGGCGCCCTCGCTGTGTTACTCGGCGTGGTCATCACACTGGTAGTACCCCGGCTGTGGCCGAAACGCCGCCGCATGTCGGAATGGGGCTGAGGAGAGCAGACCAATGTTGCGCAAGCTGACCCTGTGTATTCTGTTTGCGGTGCTGCCGGCGCTGGGCTGGGCGCAGGCCGCGCCCGGTGACCCGATCGTGCTGCTGAAAACCAGCGAGGGCGATATCACCCTGCGCCTGTTCGCGGACAAGTCCCCGGTCACGGTGGAAAACTTCCTGCAGTACGTCGACACCGGCTTCTACAAGGGTACGGTGTTCCACCGGGTGATCCCCGACTTCATGGTACAGGGCGGCGGCTTCCTCGCCGACATGACGGAAAAAGAGGCCGGTGAGCCGATCGCCAACGAGTCGCGCAACCGCCTGCACAACGTGCGCGGCACCATCGCCATGGCGCGCACCGACGACCCGGACTCCGCGACCGCACAGTTTTTCATCAACGTGCGCAGCAACATGCGTCTCGACTGGGCCCCCGGGCGCGACGGTTACACCGTGTTCGGTGAGGTGATCGACGGCATGAGCATCGTCGACTATATCGTCACCGCGCCCACCGCGGTGGTGGGCGGCCACCAGGATGTCCCGGTCGAACCGATCGAAATCATCGACGTCGTCCGCCAGTGATCGCGCTCTCGGTCAATCTCAACAAGATCGCGCTGATCCGCAATTCCCGGGATACCACCAACCCCGATATCCCGCAGCACGCGCAGATGGCCATCGACGCCGGGGCCGACGGCATCACCGTGCACCCGCGCCCGGACCAGCGGCATATCCGCGCCCAGGACTGCTTTGATCTCGCGGCGATGCTGCAGGTGGAGTTCAACATCGAGGGCAACCCGATGACCGGCCCCCGGCGCAGTGAGCGCGCCGGGGTTTCCGACTATCCGGGCTTCATGGAACTGGTGCGGGCAATCCGCCCGGCCCAGTGCACCCTGGTACCCGACGGCGACGGGCAGCTGACCTCGGACCACGGCTTCGACCTGAAGAAGGACGGCGATCGCGTCGCCCCGCTGGTGGAGGAACTGAAGTCGCTCGGCATCCGCACCAGCCTGTTCATGGACCCGGTGCCGGAGCAGATCGAACTGGCGGCACAGCTCGGCGCCGACCGCATCGAACTGTACACCGAGTCCTACGCCGCGGCGGTGAAGACCGGGGGCGCTGTCGATGCAGTGCTGGCCACGTTCGTGCGCGCCGCGGAAACAGCCGCGGACTGCGGCCTGGGCCTCAACGCCGGCCACGACCTCGACCTGCACAACCTGCCCCGCTTCGCCGCCGAAATGCCCGGCCTGCTGGAAGTCTCCATCGGCCACGCCCTGACGGTGGACGCCCTGCGCCTGGGCATGGCCAGTGCCATCGCCGCCTACCTGCGGGCGCTCGGTCGCCAGGCCGCCTGAAACGCCCCCGGCGCGGGCCCGCTCAGACCAGCGCCGACCACGCCAGGTAGAGCGCCAGCACGATCCCGAAGATATAGGTGAGCAGCGCCCCGAGAAAACGCAGGGGGTGCGGCTTGTCGATGGTCGGCGACAGGAGCAGGCCGAAATAGATCATGTAGCGGGCAACCGTCACCAGCACCATGCACACCACCACCCACAGCGGCGGGCTGTAGGCGCCCAGCGCGTAGATCATCAGGGCGACTACCGGCGCGTACTCCACCGTGTTGCCATGGGCGCGCACCGCCTTGTGCAGGATGTTGGAGGGGTCCTCGGGATAACCCTGGACGATGCCGGTCTGGGCCCGGGCCAGGGACACCCGGAAACCGGCGGCGACAGTGAGCAGGCCCAGAAGCGCGACACACAGCAGTGGGATATTCATTATTGTTCTCCGTTTGGCTTGTGGTGATTCAAGAGTGGAATTGCACCGCCGCGGCGAGTTCCGCCCGCTCGGTGGTGCACTGGTTGACCTCCGCTGCCGGGTCCGGGTAGCCGAAGGATATGCCGAACAGCAGCTTCAGCTCATCTTCTACGGACAGGGCCCTGCGGATCGGGTCCGAGAGAAAGCCCAGCGCGGTCTGCGGGCAGCTGCCAAGACCGGCGGCGGCGATAGCCAGCATCAGGTTCTGCGCGTACATGCCGAGATCCGCGGCCTCGCGCAGGCCGAAACTCGCCGGCAGGAAGAGGAAGGCGACGTGCGGCGCATCGAAGAAGCGGAAATTCTCGATGAACTGCCTATTGCGCGCCTCGCGGTCGCCGCGCTCGATGCCGGCGGCGGAGTACAGCGCGTTGGCCGCCGCGTGCTGGCGTTCGCGATACACCCCCTGGTAATTGCCGTCATAGGGGTGATCGAGGCTCAGCTCTCCTGCGGCGAAGGTGGCGGGCAGCGCGCTGCGCAGGGCTTCCAGCACGTCGCCCGAAGCCACGTGCACAACCCAGGGCTGGGTGTTGCAATTGCTCGGGGCGCGCTGCGCAGCGCTGAAAATCCGCTCCAGTTCCGCCCGGGACAGTGGCTGCGGCAGGAAGCGGCGCATGGAGCGCCGCGCCGCCACGAGGTCTTCGAAATACTCAAAGCCCGCCGGGGAGAACTCCCGGGGCAGCTCAGGCTCGCCGCTCATGTTCAGTCGCCCCGCCGCTCAGTTGACTTCAATCGTCACTGGAATCCAGCGATTGAGTATGTAGTCGAGAGTGCCGTTGCCGCGCATCATCTGCAGGGCGCGGTTGAGCTCCGTCGCCAGCACCTGGTCGTCCTTGCGCACCGCCCAGGCCAGCATCTCCTCGGTCAGCGGCTTGTACAGGCTGATCAGGTCCTCGTTCTCGCGGCTGTTGGCCAGCTGCCAGCTGGTGGGGGCGTCGTGAATGTAGATATCGATGATGTCGTTGCGCAGCCCGGCGAAGGCCGCCTCGGGGTTGTCGAAGAACTTGACCTCCGCATCCGGCAACTCGCGCCCGGCGAAGGCGGCACCGGTGGTCGCGGGCTCGACCCCGACCCGCACGCCCTCGCGGTAGATCGCCCAGGGCTGGGAGTAACGACCCACCTTGTCGCGGTGGATGATCGCCATCTGGCCAACGCGCAGGTAGGGCTCGGTGAACAACACCTCCTGGCTGCGGCTGGCGGTCGCGCTGAGGCCGGACATGACCACGTCGATCTTGCCCTCGCGCAGTGCCGGGATCAGCTGTTCGAAGGGCAGCTCCACGATGCGCGTCTGTCGCGAGAGAATTTTCCCCACCGCCTTGGCATTGTCTGCCTCGACACCGTAGATCTCGCCGTTCTGGCGAAACGCCAGTGGCGGGTAGTCGGCGCTCATGCCAACGCGCAGTTCACCGTCGGCGAAAGCCAGTAGCGGGAAAAATGAAAGCAGGAAAATTCCGATGAAGCTGGCGCGCATGATTGTCCTCTGGCCGTTATTTTTAATGGCAGAGACTTTACCATCCCCGGCCGGGATGCCAAACCCGGGCCGGCAAAAACGGCACTTGGGTCGCGGCAAGCGCTGCCGTAGAATGCCCGGTATCGTGAACTGGGAAGATACTATGCGCGCACCAGAGTCCCTGACCCGGGACATCATGGAAAGATGGCTGGACGATGCCGGGGTGGAATTCCACACCTGCGACCAGTGCCCCGGACTACATCTGCCGGTCCTGCAGGACCTCGAGGGCGTGATCGACAGCCGCCTGTTCCTCGAGCCCTGGGGGCTGCTGCTGACCACCGAGCTGGAAATCCGCCCCATGGCGCTGCTGCCCCTGGCCGCGGATCTCGGCCGGCTCAGCATGCACTACCCTACCCTCAAGCTGTTCCAGGACGTGGTCGATGACGCCACGCCGCAACTGGTGGTGGCTGCCGCCCAGCTGGGCGCCGCGGGCCTGACCTCGGCGCAGTTCTCCGCCTTCGTCAGCACCACGGTGACGACCACCCGCCAGGTCGCCGAGGAATGCCTGCAGCTGAATTACCTGTTCGCCCCGGCCGACCCCGACCTCACCCCCGGTTCCAGGGCCCTGCACTGAGGGCCCGCCGTCAGCGCGGCTGGGAACGCAGGCCTGGCGGCCCGGGGTTGTAGGACAGCCTGCGCAGGCTTTCGGTGTTCACGCCCACCAGTTTCTCGTAGAGGATGCCCCGGCCGACCAGAATGGTGGGCAGTATCCAGATCAGGGGGATCCCCGCCAACAGGGCGGAGCCGATCAATGCGAGCACCGCTATCGCATCCAGCAACAGCACCCGGAACCAGCAGCGACGGATGATCTGCCAGGAGCGCGTCACGGCTTCAAGCGGCCCGATCGGCTTGTCCACGGCGAGGGGAATAGCCAGCTGCAGGCACACCGCGAGATAGATGCCAGGGAGGATGAACAGCACGAGGCCGACAAAAATCAGCACGTGGACAAAGATGGATACCAGCAGCAGCTTGAGGGTGTACTCGTACCAGTAAAGCAGGCTCCAGCAGCGCGGCGTGTTGCCGCGGGCGAAAGCGACTCCGACGATCCACAGGCCACCCACCATGGGTAGCAGGACCACCGTGAGCATCAGTTCATCGAGAAAACCCGGGTAGATTTGCGGAAAGGTCACCTCGGCGCTGCTGAGCAGGGAAAGCACGCCAAAGAACGCCTGCAGCAGTACCGCCATACCGATAAACAGCGCCCAGCAGAGCAAGGTAGCACGCTTGTTCGCGGTGCCCGTTCGCCAGGCTTCACGCACGATGTCGCCGACCGAAAAATCCACCCTTGGCGGCTCGGCATCACGCCCCTGTCTGTCGACTTCGCGGGAAGCCACCCCCTAACCTCCCCCGGTTAAGCGTCGTTGCATCGGCGAATCATACCTCAATAGTTCTGCCCGGCAGCCAACCTGAGCAAAAATTCATTCGGGGTCTCGCCGGCGCACTCAACGCCAGCGATAGTCCACCCGCACCACGCTGCCCGCCGGCGCCTTCTCCCCTGGCGCGGCGAGATCAAAGCTGAAACCGGCCCTTGGCAGCGCCGCGCTGCCGAAGGGCAGGTTGGGGTTGAGATAGCGGCCGGGATCGCTGTCGCTGAAGCTGCTCACCGGGGCGAATGGCCGGGCCTCCTGCAGCGCCATACCGCCGTCGCGGGGCTGGTAGATTTCCAGCCCGCGCGGGAACGCCGCCAGGGCGAAGGGGGCGTCCGCCGAGTGAAAGCGACGCAGGATGCGATCGAACAGGCGGTATTGCGTCTCGCCATTGCGAATGCGCAGGTCGTACATGGTGCCGGCGGGTTCGCGGGCAGCCTGCTCCGGTCCGGGCAGGTACTCGTTGGTGATGGTGTAACCGTAGGTCAGCTGCCGCCCCTGCCAGTGCAGTTGCTCCACCGGCGGCAGACCCCGTTCGAGGGATGGCTGGCAGGCCTGGCGCCGGGCCAGGGGGAGTTCGGAGGGATAGTAATCTGCTCGCCGCTCGAAGCACATCACCTCGACGAAGGCCGTCTCCAGCAGCGGTTGGGCGGAGTCATCGAGATCCCACCAGGTCCAGCCATCCTTCTCGCGGTAATACTTTTCCGGCAGCAGTGGCACGTGGAATTCCTGCGGCGTGGAATCGACCACCAGCAGGTAGCCATTGCCCGGGCCCAGTTCGGCCGGGTCGTTCTGGCCCCACAGGTACTCCCCGTTGTAGTACCACATCACCACGCCCGGGCGGTAATTGATCGAGGCCGCACGCAGGCCCTGGTCGGGATCGAGGAAGAAGCGAAAATCGGTCTGCGCCAATACCGCATCGTAGTTCCTCGCCGCGGCAAATTCCGCGTAGGGGTCGCGGTACTCGAGCAGGTAGAACTGCGGCACGGCGAGGTGGTGGCTCCCCGGCGAGAGGCTGAAACCGGTGTTGTCCCAGCCGCTGTCGAGGCTGGCCGCCTCGAAATCCTCGCGGTAACCCAGCGCCGGCACGACGATGTTGTCGACCAGCGCGCCGTCCTCCACCGCGGCGGCATCGGTGTAATAGGTTATGCGGAAATTGACCGCCCCGCCGCGATAGGGCTCGAGGTCGAAGGTCGCGGTTACCCACTGGGCGGCCTGGCAGGGATCGGCGGCATTGTCGCCGATACTGTCCTCCACCAGCCTGCGCGCCTGGGTCGGGTCGCAGCCGGGGGCGTTGTCGACCCGGTTGTCGCCGTCGAGGTCCCCGCTGAGCCCGGTAAAGCCCGGCAGTGTGCCCTTGCCCTCGTGCCCCTTGGAGAAGGGCATGACGCTGTTGCGATCATCGACATCCTGCTTGTCGACGGGCAACAGCCGGCGATAGGGCTCGCCATCGCGGGCCGCCTCTACATACAGGTAGTCCCACTCGGTCTCGATGCGGAACCACAGGTCCAGGCTCAGCTGCAGGGGCTGGTCTTCGGCAACGGCGGAGAAGTCGAAGCGCCGGCCCAGGCTGCGCAGCATGTCGTTACCCTGGCCGCTGTAGGCGGCCTGGCTGCCCTGTTGTTCGCCCAGCGGGCCCAGGTCCAGGTCGCGGTATTTCGGCGGCAGAATGACCATCGCCGCATCGCAGGCCCCGCCCTCGCCGGCCCCGGCCCCGCCTCCCCAGTCGTTCATCACTTTCAGCGGGATCGAACCGCGGGCGGCGCCGCCGAAGGCCACGGGCTTGATCACGCAGGGCTGCAGCCAGCCGAGCATCATGCGACTCCAGGCGCTCATCTCCTGGGGCACCGGGTCCTCGGTGCTCGACATCGCATCCCAGAAACCGGTGGAGTTGTTGGTCTCCCGCGCGTAGATGTCCGGCAGGCCGAGGGAGTGGCCGAATTCGTGGATGAAGGTCGAGACGTCGGTGTACTCGGACTGCATGTTGTAGTCCAGCAGCCAGAGCCCGTTGCCTACCGGGATACCGCCGCGGACATGCTTGCGACCGGCCACCGCCGGGCCGTCGTCGAGGTTGAGCTGGAGTGCGGAGCGGTGCGGCCAGAGGCGGTCGGCGCAGGCCTGCTCCGCTGCGGTCAGGTCGTCGAAGGCGTCCGGCGGCGACTGCACACTGAGCTTTTCGTCGAGGTTGTAGAGCAACTGGCAGTCCGACTGCCCCTTGCCGGCCACCACCAGTACGAAGTGATCGATGTAGCCATCCGGCTCGTCGCGATTGCCGTCGCCGTCGAAGTCGTGGGGATCCCACTGGTCGTACTCGTGCCAGGGAAACTCGGGGTGGGCGCGGTAGGCCGCGCGCAGGGCATCTGCGACGACGTCGTCGCTGTTCTCGTCGCTGCGCCACTCGCCGTCGCCACCCTGGACCGGGCGCCCGTAATAATGGAGGGGGCGCTCCAGTTGCACCACCGGGAAGATATCCCCGGTCACGTTGTAGCGACCGCGGGACTGGTGGCGGTAATAGTGGGACAGGGTATCCACCGCGGGCTGCGTCGCGCCACCGGCAAACAGCAATTGCTGGAACCAGGCGCGGTTCCTGTCGTCCTGCTGCGGGTCGCCGGCGTAGCGGTCGTAGCCGATATCGGAGAAGCGCACGGGCACGATGAGCATCTTGTGCGGCCGGTCGGCCGGTGCGTACACCGGGCGGATGGAGTCGCTCTGTATCTGGGCGTGGCCGAGGCGGTCGAAGCGGTAGGCCTCGAGATTAGCCACTACCGCCTGTGCGGCCTCGTCAGGTGCCCCGAGTGCGCCCGACAATCCCCCCAGTAGCAGGACCAGGCCGTAAACCGATTGCAGCGAGCTGCGTCTCCACCCCATGCTGTGCGCCTCCGCGACGGGCCAAAACGCCAGAGTATCCACCGCCCGCCCCGGGCGCGCAATCGCGATGCGGCAAGGCGCCGGCCCGGCTCAGTCCGGGGAGAGCCGGAACAGGTCGGTGTTGCCGCCGCGGGCGGTGATGTTTTCCGTCCGCGTACGCTCGGAGGCGAAGCGCAACAGGTAGTGGGGGCCGCCGGCCTTGGGGCCGGTGCCGGAGAGCCCCTGGCCGCCAAAGGGATTCACCCCGACCACCGCGCCGATCATGTTGCGGTTGATGTAGGTGTTGCCGACCCGGGTGGCATCGAACACGTCACTGGCAAAACCCTCCAGCCGGCTGTGCACGCCGAGGGTGAGGCCGTAGCCCGCCGCGTCGATTTCCGCCAGGACCCGCTGGACATCCTGCGCCCGGTAGCGGGCCACGTGCAGGATCGGCCCGAACACCTCCCCGGGCAGGCTGCCGATACCCGGCACCTCGAACACCCGCGGCGCGAAAAAACTGCCCTGCCTGTGCCGGGCGTCCAGCTTGCAGGCCGCCAGCTGGCGGGCGGAGCCGACCATGCGCCGGCAGTAGTCTTCGAGCAGCGTCCGCGCCTCGGCGTCGATCACCGGCCCGACATCAGTGGCCAGGCTGGCCGGATCGCCGATCTCGAGTTCCGCCATCGCACCGCCGAGCATGGCCAGCACCGGCTCGGCGACCTCCTCCTGCAGGTAGAGGATACGCAGGGCGCTGCAGCGCTGGCCGGCACTGTGGAAGGCCGAGCTGATGACATCGTCCACCAGTTGCTCGGGCAGCGCCGTGCTGTCCACCAGCATGGCATTGAGGCCGCCGGTCTCGGCGATCAGCGGTAGGATGGCGCCCTCCCGGGCCGCCAGCTGGCGGTTGATTGCCTGGGCAACTGCATGGCTGCCGGTAAAGGCGACCCCGGCCAGGCGGGCATCCGCCAGCACCCGGGCGCCGATGGCGGGCCCGTCGCCGGGCAACACCTGCAGCGCTGCCTGCGGCACACCGGCCCGCTGGAACAGGCCGCCGACCCACTCCGCCACCAACGGAGTCTGTTCCGCGGGTTTGGCCAGCACCGTGTTGCCGGCCACCAGCGCCGCCGCCACCTGGCCGGTGAATATCGCCAGCGGGAAGTTCCAGGGGCTGATGCAGAGGAACACCCCGCGGCCGTGCAGGCTCAGCCGGTTCTCCTCCCCCGCCGGGCCGGGCAAAGACCGGGGCGCGAACAGCTGGCGCCCCTGGGCGGCGTAGTAGCGGCAGAAGTCGACGGCTTCGCGCAGTTCCGAGAGCGCGTCGGGCAGGGTCCTGCCCGCCTCCCGCACCAGCAGGCCGAGGGCCGTGTCGCGCTCCTGCTCCAGCATGTCCGCGGCCCGGTCCAGGCACAGTGCGCGAAAGCCGACGCCGCTGCCCTCCCATTCGCGCCAGGCTCCCGCCGCGGCCGCCAGCGCCGCGTCGACATCCTCCGCAGCGGCTTCCCGGACCTCCCCGACCACCACGCGGTTGTCGGCGGGGGAGACTATCGTGCGCCGCGCACCGCTACGCTCCGCCAGCGCATGCGCCGGCTTGCGCGGCGTGCTCGCCGCCCGTTCCAGGGGCTCCGCCGCGAGCGGGTCGTGCGGGTCGACACCGGCTGAGTTGCGCCAGGGAACCGGCTCCCCGGCATAGAGACGCTGCGGCAGGGGGATGCCGGGATGGCGCAGCGCCGGTTCCTCGTCGACCAGCTCCAGCGTATCCCGGACCACCAGTTCCACCGGCAGGTCGGCGTCGAGGAAGCGCTTGACGAAGGAGCTGTTGGCGCCGTTCTCGAGCAGGCGCCGCACCAGGTAGGGCAGCAAATCGCGATGCCCGCCCACCGGCGCGTAGACCCGCACCGGTACCGGCTCCGGCGCCTGCGCCAGCTGTTCGTAGAGCACCGCGCCCATGCCGTGCAGGCGCTGGAACTCGAAGTCGCCGCCGCCCTCGGCGAGCAGGGTCACCAGGGCCAGGGTCTGGGCGTTGTGGCTGGCGAATTGCGGGTAGATCAGCTGCGGGGCGCAGAGCAGCACCTGGGCGCAGATCTCGTAGCTGAGGTCGGTGTGGCACTTGCGGGTAAACACCGGGTAGTCGACCAAACCCAGTTCCTGGGCGTGCTTTATCTCGCTGTCCCAGTAGGCGCCCTTCACCAGCCGCACCATGATGCGCCGGGAGGACTGGCGCGCCAGGGCGACCAGCCAGTTCGCCACCGCCACCGCCCGCTTCTGGTAGGCCTGCAGCACGAAGCCCAGGCCGTTCCAGCCGGCCAGGTCCGGGTCCTTGGCCAGCGTCTCGAACAGGGACAGGGACAGTTCCAGCCGGTCGCACTCCTCGGCGTCGATACTCAGGCCGACGCCGCGCTCCCGCGCCACCAGGGCCAGGCTTTTCAGGCGCGGCAGCAACTCGGCCCTCACCCGCTCCCGGTGGGCGTACTCGTAGCGCGGGTGCAGCGCCGAGAGCTTCACCGAGATGCTGTCCGCGCTGTAGATATCGCCGTCGCCACGCGCCTGCAGCGCCCGGGTCGCCTCGAGATAGGCCTTGAAGTAGCGCTCGGCATCCGCCGCGGTGCGCGCGCCCTCGCCCAGCATGTCGAAGGAGTAGCGCTGGTTCTTGCGCGCCGAAGCGCCGCAGGTGCGCAGGGCTTCGGACATATTGCGCCCGAGGATGTACTGGCCGCCGAGGATGCGCATGGCCTGCATCACCGCCGCGCGCACCAGCGGCTCGCCGAGGCGGTTGACCAGCCGTCGCCCCCAGTTCGGCGGGTCGGCGAGGATGGCGGGGTCGAGGCCGATCACCCGGCCGGTCAGCATCAGGCCCCAGACCGAGGCGTTGACGAAGGCCGAGGAGGACTGGCCGCGGTGGGAGGCCCAGTCACCGCTGCGAATCTTCTCGGCGATGAGGCGGTCGGCGGTGTCCGGGTCGGGCACCCGCAGCAGGGACTCGGCCAGGCACATCAGGGCTATGCCCTCCTGGTTGGAAAGGCCGAACTCCTGCAGGAAGGCGTCGAGGCTGCCGGCGCCGTGGCCGCGGGCGCGGCACTGGGCCACCAGGCGACCGGCGTTTTCCACCACCGCCCGCCTGGCCGCCGCGTCGAGAGTTACCGCGGCGCGCAGGTCACTGACGACCGCCGCCTCGTCGGCACAGTAGGCCCTGGCCACGGCCGTGCGCAGGGCGTCGAGCTGGTCAGACACGGGGCATCCTCCTGCCCGCCGGCAGCCGGGCGGGCTCGCTCGCCCCCGGGCAGGGGCGATGGGGCTGACTTATTCTGGCTAAGTTTAGAGGATTACCGTGCGCTGGCCATTCAGAATGACCCGCTGTTCGCAGTGCAGGCGCACCGCGTGGGAGAGTGCGGTGGATTCGATGTCGTGGCCGAGGTGGACCATCTGCTCGATGGAGATTTCGTGGTCGATGGGGCGCACTTCCTGGGCGATGATCGGCCCCTCGTCGAGGTCATTGGTGACATAGTGGGCGGTCGCGCCGATCACCTTCACCCCCCGCTCGTAGGCCTGGTGGTAGGGCTTGGCGCCCTTGAAGCCGGGCAGGAAGGAGTGGTGGATATTGATCGCCCTGCCCTCCAGCTGCGCGCAGAGGCCATCGGAAAGGATCTGCATGTAGCGGGCCAGCACCAGCAATTCGCCGCCGTTGGCCTCGAAGATGTCCATCAGGGCCGCTTCCTGCTGCGGCTTGGTCTCCCGCGTAATCGGCAGGTAGTGGTAGGGAATGCCGTACCACTCCACCAGGGCCCGGCAGTCCTCGTGGTTACTGACCACCGCGACGATGTTTGCCGGCAGCGCGCCGGAGCGCCACTTGGTCAGCAGCGCACTGAGGCAGTGGTCGTAGTGGGAGACCGCCAGCACCAGGCGCGGCAGGTCGGCGAGGCAGCGCAGGGTGTACTGCATGTCGAGTTCCTCGGCCAGGGCGATGAGACGGGCGCTGAAGGCGTCGAAGCTGACATTCATGGCGCCGACATCGAACACACAGCGCAGGAAGAAGGTTTTGGACACCGGGTCCGAGTAGTTGGACACCTCGGTAATGTTCGCCCCGACCTCGTACAGCAGTCCCGAGTAGAGGGCGACGACGCCGGTGCGGTCAGGACACTTGAAAGAGAGGATATAGGCGTTGCAGCGTTCCGCTTCGGCGGATCCGGTCATTGTTTACGCTTCCCTGGCAGACTCTGGATGGGCGGCTATTGTTCCAAAGCTGCGCGCTTAGCGCAAAGGGGCTGAAGTGCAGGCTGCCGGGGGAGTGGTCAGGAGTCCGGCGCGAGGTGGTCCCGCTTGCTCTCGAGTTCCGCCCGGAGACTGTCCACCCGGCGCTGCACCTCGCGCAGTTCCACCTCGGCCCGGGCCAGGTGGTACTCCAGCTCCTCGACCTCTTCCGGCGTTACGGTGTAGACCTGCAGGCGCGAGGCAAAAACCCGCTCCCGTTCATGGTAGGTGCTGAGAATTGCATTTACACGCGACTGGATGGATTCAGCTGTTGTCTTTTGTGCTGCCACGTTAATACCCCACATGCGGCTGATGTTGTCAGTTTTGGGCGTCTGCTCCCCGGGTCTATTGTTCATTATTTAAACAGGACCATAGCGCATTGGCGCCACAATGCAAGCAACGCTCCCGGGAGGCAATTACGCCCGATTTCATCCGGGGCTGCGCGGCGGTGCTATTTCCCCTGGTCACTGGCGGTTGGCGGCCGCACTCAGGCAAGCGCAAGGAAGACCGCGGCAGGAATTTCGCCAGCTGTATTCATCGCTAACATGGCGTGGCGCAGTACCCCGAAACTGGCGCTGCAAACATGCGAAAAACCCCCTTCGCCCACTGGTAATCGCAGTTGCCGCGCATATACTGGAAACAAAGGCCCGCGACCAGACGGTGCCGCGCAGCATCCATTTTTTGCCTCCCGTAGTGCCGTGATTTTTCGGAGGAAATCGTGCAGCCGTTTATCCGCATCGTCGAGATATGGGCGCCCAACGCCGAGGGCGATCGCCTGGAACTGCGCGCCGGTGCCTACGGCGAGTTGTCCGCCTTTGCCGGCCAGAGTGAGCAACTGACATTCGCTCCCGGCCAAGGCCTGCCCGGACTCGCCTGGCAGGCGGGCATCCCCATCGTCATGCACGACCTCAACGGCAGCGACTTCCTGCGCGCCGGCCCGGCGGCAGATGCCGGCCTGCTCGCCGGTGTCGCCATGCCGATACTGCGCGGCCACAAGGTGTGCGCCGTGGTGGTGTTCTTCTGCGGCGACCGCGACCACAGCGAGGGCGCCATCGAAGTCTGGAAGGACGACGAACTCAGCGGCCAGTCGCTCATCGACGGCTACTACGGCAACCTGCGCCACTTCGAGCGCCAGTCGCGCAACATCAAGTTCCCCATGGGCTGGGGCCTCCCCGGCATGGTCTGGAAGACCGCCGCGCCGCAGATCGTCGACGTGGCCAATACCAATGCCTTCCTGCGCTCGCAGGCGGCCATGGAGGCCGGTATTTCCACCGGCATAGGTATTCCGCTGAACTCCCACTACAACGTGGATGACATCGGCTTCGTGGTGACCTTCCTCTCCGTGCGCACCACCCCCATCGCCCGCAGTTTCGAAGTCTGGCGGGTGACCGACGAGGGCGGCGCCCTGTACTTTGCCGCCGGCGCTGACGCCAATTCGCGCGCCGTGGCGCAGAAGGATTGTTCGAAGCGCCTGCTCAAGGGCGAGGGGCCCGTGGGTACGGCGCTGGAAACCGGCATGCCGGTACTCGAGCAGCGCGCCCCGGCTCACGAGGAACCGGAACGGCTCACCCAACTGGCCATCCCGGTCTACTTCCAGGAGGAACTGCGCTCCGTGGTGAGCTTTCGCTACTGAGCGCGAGGCCGGGTAAAAAAACCTGAAACCGCGGATTTTCAACGGTGTTTTCCCCGGCCATTGCTATACTTCGCGCCGACCCGTCTCGCCACCAAGGACACCCGGCCATGAAAGCACGCCACCTCGCCCACCTCGCCCTGGGCGCCGCCCTGATAACCGCCCTGCCCCTCGCCCATGCCGACGAAGGGCTGATGCTGGGCGCCGGCGCCTACTACACCCTGGTCGACGACGAATTGCGCGGCGACCGCGATTTCAACGATGACATCAAGGCCCTGATCGACGACTCCAGCTACGGCCTCAACGCGGCAGTGGGCTGGCGCTTCAACAACTGGCTCGCCATCGAGGGCGGCTACTGGTACCTCGGCGAGGTCGAATCCGACGAACCGGTCGGCGGTAAAAGGATCGATATCGAGACTGACGCCTGGCACGCCGGTGCCATGGTCTCGGTACCACTGTTCATCTTCGACATCTACGCCCGTGGCGGCGTGGCTGTGTGGGATGCGCGGGCCAGTCGCGGCTTCGACGATGACGGCAGCGACCCCTACTACGGTGTCGGCGGCGCACTGAACCTTGGCGGCAGTATCGATATCTACGCCGAGTGGGTGCGCTTCGACCTCAACACCGACATCGACACCTTCGGTATGGGCCTGCGCTTTACTTTCTAGATTCGCCCGCGGATGCCCGGAACTCATCCCCGGGCATCCATTCGTCGCAGAAAAACCGCAGGCTGGCGCGAACACATTGACGAATTTTACGCCTGGAATACGCTTCCCTCACTTTCAACAGAGGGTTACGAAAATGCTGTTCCACGCTTCAATTCCCGCCGCAGATTGCGAGCGAGTCGCATCGGTCATCGCCGAACTCTGGGCGGGCAAATACGCTCCCTTTCCGCCCTGCGAGGGCGGCTACATCGCCTTTGCGGATGACGACCGGGGCACGGAAATCGAAGTTTTTCCCTGGACCCGGGAGAACCGGATCGGCGAGGTCGAACTCGACATCCGGCCGAGCCCCCTGCCCGCGGAGTTCTCCACCGTCCATCTCGCCATCGCGACACCGCTCGACGAGGCACAAGTCCTGGCAATTGCCGCCCGGGAGAACTGGACAGCGCGCCGCTGCGACCGCGGCGGTTGTTTCCACGTCATAGAGTTCTGGCTGGAAAACCGCTTCCTGGTGGAAGTCCTGACCGGGGAAATGCAGGCGGAGTACCTTGGCTTCATGTCGTCGAAGCGCTGGGAGAGCACCTTTGGCGGCGTGCGGGCGGCGGGCTGAAAGCAGTTCCACAACGGCATAAAAAAACCCCGGTACCTGCGTACCGGGGTTTTGATTTTGGTGGAGCTATGCGGGATCGAACCGCAGACCTCAACACTGCCAGTGTTGCGCTCTCCCAGCTGAGCTATAGCCCCAAAATCTCTATCTAAACTGTTGATCTGGTGGAAGTTTTCCGGGCCCGGATCAACGAAGAGGTGCGCATTTTAGTGAGCCGCCCTACCCCTGTCAAGCGCTTCGGGGCCTTGTGCGGCAAAACTTCACGGGTATCATACCGCCTCCGCAAATCACCGCACAGAGAACATTCATGAATATCGGCCCCGATACCGTCGTTATCTTCCACTACACCCTGCGCAACGCCGCCGGCGAGGAACTCGAGACCTCCCGCGACGGCGATCCCAGCGCCTACCTGCACGGCGCGGACAACATCATCCCCGGCCTGGAGAAGGCGATGGAAGGCAAGGCCGCCGGTGAGAGCTTTACCGCCGAACTCGCGGCAGCCGATGCCTACGGCCCGCGCAGCGCCGAGCGCCAGCAGCGGGTACCGGTCAAGCACCTGGCCTTCAAGGGCAAGCTGCAGCCGGGCATGACGGTGGCCCTGCAGACCAGCCACGGCCAGGTACCGGTAACCGTGATCAAGGCGGGCCGCCACTCGGCGGACGTTGACACCAACCACCCGCTGGCCGGCGAGGACCTGAGCTTCGAGATCGAGATTGTCGATGTGCGCGCAGCGACAGCCGAAGAAGTGTCCCACGGTCACGCCCACGGCCCGGGCGGCCATCACCACCACTGAGCACCTAGCCTGCCCGGGTTTTGTCCCCGTACTTGGGCAGGCGCAGGTCGAAGATAATTGCGCAGGCGCGCAGGATGAAGGCCAGTGCAATCGCAACGGGCAAGGCGAATATCTGCGTCGCGCTAATGCTGGCCAGCAAAGTGTAGGACGCCGCGCCAAGCAGGGCTGCGGTCACATAGATCTCCGGCCCGAGCAGCACCGGCTCCTGGTTGAGCAGGGTATCGCGGATCATAGAGCCGAAGGTCGCGGTCATCACCCCGAGCACGACGCAGACTACCGGAGGCGCCCCCAGCGCCACCGCCTTCACCGAGCCCAGCACGCAGAACAGCGCCATGCCCACGGCATCGGCCCACAACAACAGGCGGTGCAGGGAGCGGAACTGCGGCGCCAGGAACCAGGTGGCGACAGCGGCGCTGAAGCAGATCCAGAGATAGGCGGTATCCTCGAACCAGAATACGCCGCCGGTGCCGAGCAAGAGGTCGCGGGCGGTGCCGCCACCGATGCCGGTAATGGTGCCGAAGAGAATGAAACTGAGGATGTCGTGGCGCCGCTCCGCCGCGGCGAGGGCGCCACTGATGGCGAAGACCGCCGTCGCCAGCAGGTCGATCAGGTGGATGACTTCCGGCATGGCGATCACGCGTCCTTACCCCCGCCCCTGCCTCAGAGCGCGGCGAATTCCTTTTCCAGCCGCTTGGCGGCCTTCTTGGACACACCGCCCAGCACCTCGATGGCGTGGCGCAGGCGGGCGCGGCTCATGTCCGGGCCGAGCAGTTCCATCGCGTCGACCACGGAGAAGGACGCGCTGCTGCCGGAGATGGCGATGAACAGCGGCGCGAGGAAGTCCTTCACCTTGACCCCGGTCGCATCAGCCAGCCCTTTCATCTCGTTCCAGACAGCATCGCGGTTCCACTCGCGCAGGGCCTCGAGCTTCCACAGCGCGAACTGCATGCCGCGGACGACATCCTCGCGCTCGCCCTTGATCCCCTCGAAATCCGCCTCGCCAAGCGGCAGCGTGCCGGATACGAGGAAGGCCGCCAGCGGCGCGAAGTCGCTCAGGGTCTCCATGCGCTTTTGCGCGTGGGGCAGTACTTTCAGCAGGTTGTCGCGGTTCAGCGCCCACTGTTGCAGGCGGTCGGCAAGCTGCTCGGCGTCCAGGTCCTCGCGCATCCACAGGCCGTTGAGCCAGCGCAGTTTTTCCACGTCGAAGATCGGCCCGCCGAGGGAGACGCGGCTGATATCGAAGTTGTCGAGCATGGTCTCCAGCGAGAACTTCTCACTCTCGTCGGGCATCGACCAGCCCATGCGGCCGAGGTAGTTGAGCAGCGCCTCCGGCAGGAAGCCCATGCGCTGGTAATAGAGGATGCTGGTCGGGTTTTTGCGCTTGCTGAGCTTGGACTTGTCCGGGTTGCGCAGCAGCGGCAGGTGGCAGAGCACCGGCATGTCCCAGCCGAAGTACTCATAGAGCAGCTTGTGCTTGGGCGCGGAATTGATCCACTCCTCACCGCGGATAACGTGGGTGATGCCCATCAGGTGGTCGTCGACCACGTTGGCGAGGTGATAGGTCGGCATGCCGTCGGACTTGAGCAGGATCTGCGCGTCGACCATGCCCCAGTCCAGCTCGATGGTGCCGCGCAGCAGGTCTTCCACGGCGCAGGCGCCCTCTTCCTCGGGCACCATCATGCGGATGACATAGGGCTCGCCGGCAGCTTCCCGGCGCGCGACTTCATCCGCTGGTAGTTCCAGGTCGGAGAATTTCAGCGCGACGCTGCTGCCCGATTCGCGCTTGGCCTCGCGCAGCTGCTCCAGTTCATCAGCGCTGCGATAGCAGACGAAGGCCTTGCCCGCCTCCACCAGCTGGCGTGCGTACTCGCCGTACAGTTCCATGCGCTCGCTCTGGCGGTAGGGACCGTGGGGGCCGCCGACGTCCGGGCCCTCGTCCCAGGTCAGGCCGAGCCAGCGCAGGGAATCGAGAATCGCCTGTTCGGACTCCGGGGTGCTGCGCTGCTGGTCGGTGTCCTCGATGCGCAGCAGGAACTGGCCGCCGTGGGCGCGGGCGAAGCACATGTTGAACAGGGCGATGTAGGCGGTACCGACGTGGGGATCGCCGGTGGGGGACGGCGCGACGCGGGTGCGAACGGTGGTCATAGAACTCGGGTCCGGGGCTGGGTTTGCGGGAGCGGCATTATACGGGCTGGGGTGGGTAAATCCCACCTTGGAGCGGTGTTGGCGTCTGCGCATTATCAACGATTGATCAGGGTGGTGCGCAGGTCGCGCGACTCAACAGCAGCGCGCCTCTGCTGTGGAAGGAGTGTGGATCGACAGAAGCCTGTTGGAACCATGAGGCGACAGGACGTCGCCGATTGAGCCTGTACATTGATGTACGCTTTTTGGCGTGTTCCAACAGGCTGCTGTCGGTTCACGCGACCTCGCACCCGTGCCCGCTAGAACGAGTCTCAGCCCGACCTCGCCGCATCCTCCCAGCCAAAAGCCTGTATCAACCGGGTGAAGGTCTCATCCAGCCCCGCCGCCAGTCGCAGCGGCTCACCAGTCACCGGGTGATCCAGCGTCATGCCCATGCAGGCCAGCAACAAACGGTGGCAGTCGAACTGCTCCTGGAAAAAGCGGTTGTGCACACCCTTGCCGTACTTCGCGTCGCCGATGATCGGGTGGCCGATGTGCTTCATATGCCGGCGCAACTGGTGCCGCCGCCCCTGCAGGGGTTGCAGGCGGACCAGCGAGTAGCGCACCTGCGGGTAGCGATCGACGGCGTAGGGCAGCTCGACGGTGGCTGCGCAGCGGTAGCGGGTCTGCGCCTCCTGGGCCGGGCGCGGCTGGCTGCGCTGGCGGTCGGCGATACTGTCCGGCTTGTCGGTGATGGCGTGGTCGATAACGCCTGATTCGGGGCAGAAGCCGCGAACAATGGCAAGGTAATGCTTCTCTACGAGATGCGCAGCGAACTGGCTGGACAGCTGCGCGGCGATCTCCGGGCTGAGAGCGAACAGCAGGACTCCCGAGGTAGGCTTGTCGAGGCGGTGCACGGGGTAGACCCGCTGGCCGATCTGGTCGCGCACCAGTTGCAGGGCGAAGCGGGTCTCGTGGCGGTCTATCGGGCTACGGTGTACCAGCAGGCCGCTGGGCTTGTCGACAGCCACGAGGTGCTCGTCCCGGTAGAGTACGGGCAGGCTCTCCACGGTATTTTCAATACTGATCGAACAGCGCCTGCAGTTCCCCGGTGCTGCGCTGCTGCAGCAGGGCCAGTTGCAACAGGACCCGCGCCTGGGGTGGTTTCAACTCACCGGCGGCAATGGTGCCAAGGGCCTCGTCGTCGGTCTCGACGTTGCGCCCGACGATGCCCCGGGTCACCCGGCTGGAGCGCACGACGGCGACGCCCCGCTGCGTCGCCCGCTGCACCGCGGCCTGGGACTGCTGGTTCAGGTTGCCGTTGCCGACACCGGCGATGACCAGCCCGCTGGCACCACTGGCGACCGCGGCGTCGATCAGGTCGGGGGCTGCACCGGCGTGCATGTAGATCACGTCCACCCGCGGCAGGCTCTTCACATCCGCCACGCTGAACCCGGACTTCACGGTGTGGCGTTTATAGGGGTAGCGGTAGAAATGGTTCTCGCCGTAGAGGCTGGTGCCGATCAGGCCACGCTCGGGGGAGACGAAGGTCTGCACGTCAGTGGTGCTGGTCTTGGTCATGCCGCGGCTGCCGTGGATATCGTCGTTGATCACCACCAGCACACCGCGGCCCTGCGCCTCGGGGTCGGCGGCGACGGCGACCGCGTTGTAGATGTTCAGGGGGCCATCGGCGGAGAGCGCCGTCGCCGGGCGCATCGCGGCGGTGAGCACCACGGGCTTGTCGCTGTGCACGACGAGGTTGAGGAAATAGGCCGTCTCCTCGATCGTGTCGGTGCCATGGGTGATCACCACGCCGGCCACGCTGTCATCGGCGAGCACGGCGTTGACCCGCTGCGCCAGCTGCAGCCAGATGGCGTCGGACATGTCCTGGCTGCCGACATTCGCCACCTGCTCGCCGCGCACGCTGGCCAGCTCGGCCAGTTGCGGCACGGCCTCGACGAGCGTCTCGACGCCCACCGCGCCCGCGCTGTAGCTGCTCTTGGTACCGGATTCACCGCGGCCGGCAATGGTGCCGCCAGTGGCGAGGATGACGATATTGGGTTTCATGCTCTGTTCGGCAGCGGAGGCGCCGCCGCTTACCAGTAACAGGCCGAGGCAGATCAGGCTGGCAAGGGCTCGCATCGTGCTCCACGTTAGGGAATTCAGGATGCGGGAAGTATGGGTGAATTGCCGGCGCCGCTCAAGCAACCCACCCCGGGAAGAAGCCGCCTAGACCCGCAGCCAGTAAAACAGGAGCAGCAGCACCAGCAGGCCGGAAGCCCAGCCGTAGGTGGTGCGCTTGAGCCAGGCCGGGCCGAGGCGCACTTCCATGAACCAGGCGATGACCAGCACCGCCTTGAGCGCCGCCATCACCAGCACGCTCACGGTGATCGCCGCGTCGAGCTGGTAGGCGCTGCCCTGCCCCTGGCCGATCCACCAGGAAAAAATGGTGATCGCGGTAAGGGCAAACCAGACGCCGGTCAGGGGGTTGCGCAGATATTCAGTCATGGCCTACCTCATCAGATAGAACAGGGCGAACAGTACCAGCCAGAGCAGGTCCACCATGTGCCAGTACACGGCGCCCGCTTCGATGAACTTGATGTCCGGGCTGGCCCTGTGCCGCAGGTGGCGCAACATGAAGCCGATGATCACCAGGCCGAGCAGGACGTGGCACAGGTGCAGGCCGGTCATCACGTAGTAGTACATGAAAAACAGGTTTTCCCCGGGACTGTGCCCGGCGGCGAGCTTCGGTACCCACTCGACCATCTTCAACAGCGGAAACAACGCGCCGATGGCGAAGGTCGCGGCCAGCAGGCGGAAGGCCGCAGCGCTGTTCCCCTTGCGCGCCGCCTCGGTTCCCAGCGCGAGGCACCAGGAACTGGTGAGCAGGATGAGCGTATTGATCACGCCTATCCCCGGGCTCAAAAACTGCTGGCTGTGCAGGAAGAGCTCGGGCTGCTGGCCGCGGTAGATCATGTAGGCGACGAAATAGACGGCGAAGATGAACAGGTCGCCGATAATGAAAAACCACATGCCCGGCTCGCCCGGCATGTAGCCCGCCCGGCCCGCGGGTGGCCGCGGTGTTGTGTCTGCTGCAGTCGTCGTCATGGCTAATCCTCCCGGGATCAGGCGCGGGCCGCGCCGCCGACGTAAGGGGCGTTGTCCAGTTCACTTTCCGGTTGCTGCCTGATGGCCCGGTAGATGCAGAAGTAGACGATGAACTGCCAGGGCACGTAGAGCAGCATGTTGAACCAGAAAGTCATGACGCCGTCCCAGGCGAAGGGACCGGAGTCGCTCACCCACAGGGTCATGGCGAAAATCTCGGTGACCGACTGCCAGATGGTGTAGTAGCCGAGCCAGCGCGGCAGGGTCTGCTTTTCATCGAGCAGGATGGACAGGCCGAGACAGGACCAGTTGAGGAAAAAGCAGCCGAGGCAGCCGATGAAGGACATGTAGCCGAAATCGTAGAGCAGCTGCAGTACCTCGGGGTCATAGCCCTCGCGGAAGGCGCCGAGGCCGAAGCAGAACATCGGGAACAGGCAGCCGACAATGGCGCCGGTGATGGCGCCGACCACGAAGGCGTAGCGCAGCACCGGGCTCACCGCCATACGCCGCATCTGCGACATGTAGACCGCATTGCCCACGGCGGAGAGCGCAACGCAGAGAATCAGGATCGTCGTCGCCAGCAGCAGGTTGGGCGACTGCATGAAGGCGACGACGCCGTCGATGGAATTGGTCGGCGAGCGCGGCGGCATCATCCAGCTCAGCGGCACGAACACCAGGCCGAACAGGTTGTAGAACACCGGCACACTCCAGAAGCAGATGTACTGGTCGAGTTTCGGTGATTTGTACCAGGGCCGCCCGCTGTCGGCGAGCGTCCCGGCAAGCGCGGCCGTTGCGATGTTCATGCCGCTACCCCCTCGCCCTCAACCTGGCGGTTGACGACCTTGAGCAGCACCCAGAACATCACCGCGACGTACACGGTAAAGGTCAGCAGGCGCAGGTCGAAGGACAGCGCGCCGTTCCAGGCCAGGGGTCCGCTCTTGTGCATGATGGAAAACGCCGCCGGCACAAACAGTGCCGCTGTCACCACGTTGAAGTGCGCGACCCAGCGCGGGAACACCGGTTCCGGCCGCGCGTCGAGGTAGATTGCCCCGGCCAGGCAGAGGTTCTGCACCACCAGCACGCCGGCCGGCGCGATGAAGAAGAACCAGGCCATGTCGTTGAGCAGGCTGATCAGCTGCGGGTCGCGATCCGGCCGGTACAGCGCGACGCCCCAGGCGAAGTCGGCGAGGATGAAGGCGGTAATGCCGATGCCGACGCACAGCAGGTAGGCGTAGGCGAACACCGGGCTGGAGTTGATCACCCGCAGCATCTGCACCACGATCACCGCGAACAGCGGCACCAGCAGGCAGCCCAGCAGGTTGGCCAGCACCACCACGCCGCGCATCGCGGCGAGGTTCTCATTGAAAAACGCGGCGACCTCCTCCGGGCTCATGGACGGCGCCATGGGCGGCGAAAAGGCCGGAAACAGCAGGTAGGCGAGCAGGAACAGCGCGCCGGCAAGCGGCGCAGTCCACAGCATGATCATTTGTCCCCGGGTATTCATCGTGCGCAAGCCCTCCAGTCAGGTGATTGCGAGGCTCCCTCCCCGCGGCGATCAATGTCAGAACGAGTAATGCAATGCCAGTCCGTAAGTCCTCGGTGGCCCGTAGGTAGCGTCAACCCAGCCCAGTTGTTCCGGTACGCTCTTGCCGCCGACCAGGTAGTCCTCGTCATTCACGTTGTCGACGTAGGCTGAAACATCGAGGTCGGTGCCGAGCAGCCCGCTCCAGTCAAGGCGCAGGTTCCACACGGCGTAGTCATCGGCGAACTCGGTAGCCAGTACCTCGGCGAGATCCTCCGCCGACCAGCCGAACTCCGGCCAGCGGCGGGCCTCGTCATTGGTGACCATCTCGTCCTGCCAGTAATAGCTCGTCACCAGCGCCAGCCTGCCCAGGGCCGGGTCCATCGGCGCCTCGATACGCAGCTCCGCGGTGACCTGCTGCTCGGGAATGTAGACAAAGGGCGCGCCGGAGTTGTCGGTCAATTCAACGATGGTGTCTCCGTTGTCATCGGTGCCCACGGCCGTTTCCAGGATCCACTCGTCGTAGCTCGGGTCGACATAGGCGTAGGCCAGGGAGAGCTGTACGAGCGCGCTCGGGGCGTAGGTCAGCTCGAGCTCCATGCCCTGGATCTCCGCCTTTGCCGCGTTGATGATGGCGGTACCGAAGGCGCCGTCGGCGGTGAAGTCCTGGGTTTTCTGGATGTCCTCGTATTCCTGCAGGTAGACCGCGAGGTTGGAACGCAGGCTGCCGAAGCTGCCCAGTTGCCAGTCGCCCTTGTAGCCGGCTTCATAGGTGATCACTGTTTCCGGGTCGTAGGGGCGCAGGCTGAAGTTGTTGGTACCGCGGCCGTTGAAGCCCCCCGCCCGGTAACCGGTGGAGATGCTGCCGTAGAGCAGGTGATCGACACCCGGGTTGTAACTGAGGGCGAGCCGCCAGGTGGGCTCGGAAAAGTCCTCGTCGACAGTGCGCGCGCAGGCGTCGTTGGGCAGCGGCTGATTGTCCTCGTCGAGCACGTCGCAGATCAGGTCCGCGGTGACTTCGGGGTCGAAGCGAAAGGCCCTGGTGGTCAACTCGCGCTTGTCCCAGGTCTGCCGCAGGCCCGCGGTCAGCGCCCACTGTTCGCTGAAGTGGAAGGTGCCCTCGCCGAACAGGGCGTAGGCCTCGTTGGTCACGTCGATGTCCGGGTTGAGAAAGAGGAAACCCTTCTGGGCGATATTGTAGAGCGGTTGAATCGGCGCGATCGGCGCCGGCCCCTCGGGCCAGTCGGGATTGGCGCCGACCAGCATCGACAGCTGGGTATCGGAACCTTCCATACGCATCCAGTAGGCGCCGACCATCCACTCGAGGCGGTCGTCGAAGGCGCTGCTGAGCAGCTGCAGTTCCTCGCTGAACTGCTCGCTTTCGACTTTCTGCAGGACCGGGTTCGGCGTCACCCGTTCGGTGAGGGATGTCACCGCGCCGAACAGCGGCAACGCGGTGCCGTCGGTGTCCTGGCTGTAGGCCATGTCCAGCTTGCGGTAACCGATGATGTTGCGCAGGCTGAAATTCTCGTTGATCTCCCACTCCGTGGCGTTGGCGGCAAACCAGTTTTCCACCGACTCGGTGGGCCTGATGTCGCTCTCCACGTCCTGCCAGCTGCGCGCCTTCTGCCGCGCCACCGCCGCGTCGACATCCGGCTCGCTGGGCAGGCCCGGCAGCGGCAGCAGTTTGGGAAAACCGCCGTTGTGGACCAGGTTGACGGTATAGGGGATGAAGTTCTTCTCCGGGTCGGTCGTCGAGCTCACCCAGGCCTGCACGGCGTTGATCCGCGCCGCGGCGTCGTTTTCATCGTAGGCCAGGGTGGTCAGGTTGCTCAGGGAGGCGGTGGGGCTGAATTCCGCGCTCAGGCGCAAGGCACTGGAATTTTCATCGGCCAGGCAGTCGTCGCAGGCCAGCCGGTTGGCGGCGACATTGCTCTGGTACCCGTCGCGGTCGATGCTGCGCCCGGCGAGGCGAAAGCGCAGGGCGTCTCCGGCCGGAATGTCCACCGCCCCTTCCAGGTGCACGAGGTCGTAGTTGCCCATCCGCGCCTGCAGGTAGCCGCCGAACTCGGCGCCCGGCGTGCGCGGGGTGAACAGGATCGCGCCGCCGGTGCTGTTGCGGCCGAACAGCGTTCCCTGCGGGCCTTTCAGCACCTGCACGTTGGCGAGGTCGTACATCGCCAGGTTGGTGCCGAAGGTCGGGGTCAGCACGACCTCGGCAAAATACAGGGGTACGGCGGGGTCCAGGGTGAGCAGGACTTCCGAGGGACGCTGGCCGCGCAGGGTGACGATGGGCGCGTTGGAGCTGATGCCGTTGTCGGAGATACGCATGGCCGGCACGTGGGTACCGAGGTCTTCCAGTCTGGTGATGTTCTGCTCGCGCAGGAAGCCGGCCCCCAGCGCGGTGACCGCCACGGGAATATCCTGCAGGGCCTCCTCGCGGCGCCGCGCGGTGACCACCACCTCCTCGAGCATCACCTGCCCCGACTGCGCCCGCACCTCGACGGCGAGACCGCCGAGTGACACGGCCATACCTGCCGCAACCAAGGCGAGACGAGCCGGCCGGCTACGGCCTGGCCGGTTGAGCCGGTAATTAACCATTAGCGGTGTCGCGCTGAAGTCCTTTCGGCTCACGATGCCTGCCTCCCATTGCTCTTATGCTTTTATACGGTCGGTGTTTTCTGCTGCTGCGCCCCGGCCCGAATCAGGCACTGCGCTGATCCGGCCGGAGAGAGCACTGTGAAACATCCTATCTCACAGCCATCTATGAGATACTCTATCTCATATAATGTCAAGCGTCGCGGGCGCCCGGAACCGCTGCAATGTCCCTGGCACGCGCCTTCCAAGTAGCAATCGGGAGCTGAAAGCAGGCAGAATACAGCGATGAACGACACCAAGGGGACACAGAAGAAATCGCGCTCGAGCCCGGACGCGCGGGCAGTGCGCTCGCGGGAAGCGATGCGCGCCGCCCTGCTCCACCTGCTGGAAAACCATGCGCTGGAAGACATCTCGATCCGCGACGTGGTCTCCGAAGCCGGTGTCGGTTACGCCACCTTTTACCGCCACTACTCGGTCAAGGAAGAGTTACTCGACGATGTCGCGGCCGGGGAAATAGACCGCCTGGTGGAATTGTCACTGCCCGCCCTCGGCACCACCAATTCCGCCGCGGCGAGTCTGGTACTGTGCCAGTACGTGCACGATCACTGGAGTATCTGGTCCACCCTGCTTACCGGCGGCGCCGCAGCGGCGATGAAGGAAGAACTGCTGAATATCACCCGGGAAATCGCCGCTGGCTGGAAGCCCGCCAAACACCGCCTGCCCACCGACCTGCGCCGGGCGCTGAGCACCAGCATGATTATTGAAATCCTGGTCTGGTGGCTGAAACAGGACAAGCCACTGCCGGTCGAGGAAGTCGCCGCGATCTTCGATGAGGCGGTTATTTCCCCGCTGGTCAACGAGGGCTTCGACTAGTCGGAGAGATAGTATTCCACCGTCGACACCACCCTCACCTTCTTGATGTGCGGATTGTTGCGGTCCCGGTCGCTGATGGTGAACTGGCCCTGCGAGGCCTGGCGGATCTTGCCCAGCCGGCTGCCCGAGTCCTCGGCGAATTTCTCCGCTACCGCCCGCGCATTGCGGGTGGCCTCCTCGACCATCTCCGGTTTAACCTCGTTGAGGCGGGTAAACAGGTACTCGGTCTGCCCCATGTAATTCTCGCCGCTGATGGCGATGCCCTGTTTGCCGAGGTCGGCGAGCGCTCCCATGACTCTGCGCACTGTAGCGATGTCGGCGGAATACACGGTCACCGACTGGTTGGCGACGTAGCGGAATTCGGCACCCGAACTGTTGCTGTACTGCTGCGCGGATTTATCGGTGATGGCCGGTGCGCCCTGTGAGATAGCCTCGGGGGCGATGCCGTTGAGGATGAGGAAGGCGCGGATTTTTTCCGCGCTGACGGCGAGCCCCCCATACAACTCCTCGAGCTTGTTGCTGGCGCTGGTGAACTGTATCGGCCAGATGACGATATCCGCATCGTACTCCCGCTCTGACAGGCCCTTTACCGTGACGCTGCGTTCAAACTGCTTGATATCCAGTGCCGCGCTACCGCCGAGGTAGCCCAGCGCTGCCAGCCCGGCGAATATGCAAACACCGAGAATCAGCGCGCTTGCCCTGCTCGAATCAGCCATCGGTTTCTCCCGAACCAGAAGTGGGCACCCAGTATCGCGCCGCGACGCCCGGGGAACAACGGGATTTTCTCCATGGCGAGCGGAGGGAGAGTTGGCACGCTTCAATAAAAAAACACCCGCGCGGCGAGGCCTTGCGGGTGGAGAAAAACTGGCGAACAGCTAGCGCTGTTCCGGGGATACCTCGATCACCAGGCCGTCGAGCTCCGGGGTGACCTCGATCTGGCAGGACAGGCGCAGGGTAGTGGCGGCTTCATCGATGAATTCCAGCATCGATACCTCCGGTTCTACCGGTGTCGGCGGCTGTGCCGCCTGCTCCGCCGCCACGAAAACCCGGCAGGTGCCGCAGGCGCAGTTACCGCCGCACTCGGCGATGATGCCCTCAACCCCATTCAACACCGCCGCTTCCATCAGCGAACCACCGGGAGCAACTTCCAGTTCCTTGCGGCCTCCCCCCGGTTCGATAAAGGTCAGTTTCACCATTGCGCGTGTCCTGTTACCGCTCGCTTCGCGCTGCTCACGCGGGAGTGAACTTGAGGTGGAGTTCCTTCAGCCCGCGCAGCGTGTAGGTGGGCTCGTACTCGAACCTGCGCTCGCCCGCCGGGCCGTGCTTCTCCTCGTCGAGGGTGAAGTTGGCGGTGCGGTCGAACAGGCTGTTGAGTGCGACCGTGGCCTCAGCACGCGCCAGCGGCGAACCCGCGCAGGCGTGCATGCCGCGGCCGAACGCCACGTGATCCATGCCGTTCTTGCGATCGAGCCTGACCTGCTGCGGGTCCTCGAAAATTTCCGGGTCGCGGTTCATCGCCGAGAGAATCAGCAGCAGGGTCGAGCCCGCCTTGACTTCCACACCCCCGATTTCAGTAGTTTTCTTCACCAGGCGATATTCGAGCTTCACCGGGCTGTTGAGGCGCAGCATCTCCTCGACAAAGTTCGGGATCAGCGAGCGGTCCTCGCGCAGCTGCTTCTGCATGGCCTGGTCTTCCGCCAGTGCACGCAGGGCGCTGGCGATCAGCAGCACGGTAGTGTGCTGGCCGGCACCGAACATGAAGGTCGCGGTTTTCACCACTTCGAGGATATCCGGCGTGCTGCCGTCCTTGTACTTCACCTGGGCGAGGCGGCCCAGCACGTCGTCGCGCGGGTTGGCGCGGCGGTCTTCGATATAGCCCCAGAAATACAGGCCGATCTCCGCCAGCGGGTCGTGCTCGGTGCTCTGGGCGCCGATGATTCCGGGCAGGTTGGAACGCAGGACGCGGTACTTCGGGTGATCCTCCTCGGGCACGCCGAGCAGGTCGGCAATGACCAGGGTCGCGAAGGGCTGGCCGAAGTCCATGATGACCTCGCACTCGCCCTTGTCGACAAACTCGTCGATCAGTCTGTTGGACAGCTTGCCCATGAACTCGTGGTTGGCCTTCAGCCGCGCCGGCGTGATCATGCCCATCATCAGCGACTTGGTCTTGGCGTGCTGGGGCATGTCTTCGGTAATGATGATCCCGGCGAAGGGCAGTTCGTCGCGCACGGCGTCCAGTTGCTCGGTGATATCGTCGCCTTCCGGGGTAAACGGCAGCGGCGGAATCGGCCCATTCACTGCGATGGCGGCGGAGTAGATCTCGTGATCGGAGAATATCGGCAAGCCATTGCTGTAGCCGGTAACCGCGTAGACATTGTGCCTGGGCAGGTACACTGCGGGTCCCTGGGAGCGCAGGTACTCGAAGTAGGAATAGGGGTCACCAATCAGGGACTCGTCGGTGAACAGGTCGATATCAGCGTAGTTTTCCATAGCCAACCTTCTAATTTGTTATCGCGGCTCCAGCTTGAACATACCGGTCCAACCGCGACAACCAGGCATGTGTCCTTCACTCTATGAGACATCCCGTCTCACAGTTGTTATGAGACACCACGTATCATAGAATGTCAACACCCGGCACAAGGCCCGTCACCCAGGCGCAGCGCCGGGCAAATGAATTTGCCACGCACTGCAGAGGAAAACCCGCATGCCGACAACGCGGCCCGCAACATGAACATCGACAGTCGCGCCCTGCGTTCACGGGAAGCACTCTGCGAGGGCTTTCTACGCCTGCTGGAATCCCATTCGCTGGAGGAAATCTCCGTACGCCACATCGCCGCCGAGGCCGGCGTCGGTCACGCCACCTTCTACCGCCACTACGGCAGCAAGGAGGAATTACTCGAGGATCTCGCCGCCGAGGAGATGGGGCGTCTGGTCGATCTCGCCTTTCCGCTGCTGGACCGCGAGGGCGCCTACGCTTCCTGCCTTGTCCTTTGCGAGTACGTGCACAGCCGTCGCAGCCTCTGGTCCACCCTGCTCACCGGTGGCGCCGCGCTGGCGATGAAGGACAAGCTGCTGTCCATCGCCCGCGCTCTCGCCGGCGAGTTCCCCCGCTCCGACACCCTGCTACCGACGGACCTGAGCATCACCCTCGCGGCCAGTTCGCTGATCGAGCTGCTGGCCTGGTGGTTGCGGCAGTCGAAACCGCTGCCTGCGCCCAAGGTGGCACAAATGCTCGAGGTCGCAGTAATCGAGCCGCAACTGCGACAGGGCTGACCCCGTACCCGGGGGCGAAGGACGCTCCCTGGCAGGCGGGATCATCTACAATGAAGGTTGTTTCGCCCGGAGCCCGGAGCCGCCTTCATGAGCAACTTCACCCGCCAGTGCGAGCAGGACTGTGACACCGAGTCCGGCTGCGACGCCCTGGAACTGATCATTCGCCCCAAGGAAAAGGATCTTGGCGGCTTCTCCGTGCGCCGGCTGCTGCCGGTCAGGGAGCGCCGCATGGTCGGGCCATGGATCTTCTTCGATCACATGGGGCCGGCGCGCTTTGCCGCTGGCGAGGGTATCAATGTGCGCCCTCACCCACATATCGGCATCGCCACGGTCACCTACCTGTTCGAGGGGGAAATCCTCCACCGCGACTCGCTCGGCAGCTACCAGCCGATTCGCCCCGGCGACATCAACCTGATGGTCGCCGGCCGGGGTATCGTGCACTCGGAGCGCGAGCGCCCCGAGGTGACTGCCAGCGAGCACGTGCTGCACGGCCTGCAATTGTGGCTGGCGCTGCCCGAGGCAGCCGAAGAGGTCGAGCCCGCCTTTCACCACTATCCGGCGTCGGATGTACCCACAGTGTTGATCGGCGAGGTGCCGGTAAGGGTCATGATTGGCAGCGCCTATGGCGTCACCTCGCCAGTGGCGACCTTCGCCGAAACCCTCTACCTGGAGGCGGATCTTGAACCGGGCCAGCTACTGGAACTGCCGGACTGCGCCGAGCGCGCGGTCTACGTCGCCAGCGGCGACGTCAGCATCGGCGGCAGTCGCCTGGAGCGCTATGCCATGGCAGTGCTGTCGCCCCGGGCCGGGGTGACCATCGAAGCCCTGGGCGAGAGCCGGATTGCGCTGATCGGCGGGGAATCCTTCAGCCAGCGCTTCATCGAGTGGAATTTCGTCTCCAGCAGCAAGGCGCGGCTGGAGCAGGCGAAGGCGGATTGGCAGGCCCGACGCTTTCCCCTCGTGCCCGGGGATGAGGAAGAGTTCATTCCGCTACCACAGTGAATTACGCTAGAATCCCGCGCCCACTGACAAGCCCCTTCTGCCACCCTGCGCGCGCGGGTCGCGGAAGAAACACCGCCGGACGCCTGTTTTACTGCGATATGCACAAGCAATTGGATCACAGCCGCCGATTCAGCCTCGCCCCCATGATGGACTGGTCGGACCACCACTGCCGCTATTTCTGGCGCCTGCTCACCCGCAACGCCCTGCTCTACACCGAGATGGTCACCACCGGGGCGCTGATTCACGGCGACCGCGAGCGCTTCCTGCATTTCAACCCGGAAGAGCACCCGGTCGCGCTGCAGCTCGGCGGCTCGAACCCGGCAGAACTCGCCCGGTGTGCACGCTGGGCGCAGGACTGGGGCTACGACGAGGTCAACCTCAACTGTGGCTGTCCCTCGGACCGGGTGCAGTCCGGCATGTTCGGCGCCTGCCTGATGGCGCAACCGCAGCTGGTCGCCGAGTGCGTGCGCGCCATGCGCGAGGCCTGCGACATAGCGGTCACGGTGAAACACCGTATCGGCATCGACGACATGGAGTCCTATGAGCAGATGGCGGAGTTTGTCGGCACGGTCGCCGACGCCGGCTGCGAGGTGTTCATCGTCCACGCCCGCAAGGCCTGGCTGCAGGGTCTCTCGCCAAAAGAGAACCGCGAGATTCCGCCGCTCAATTATCCCTGGGTTTACCGGCTGAAAGCCGAATTCCCGCATCTGCAGGTCATCATCAACGGCGGCATCACCACCCTCGATGAATGTGAAACGCACCTGCAGCATGTGGACGGTGTCATGCTCGGCCGCGAGGCCTACCAGAACCCCTGGCTGCTGGCTGAAGTCGACCCTCGCCTGTTCGGCACCGAGGCGCCGGTCGCGGACCGCGACGACGTCATCGCCGCCCTGCTGCCCTATATCGAAAGCAAACTCTCGCAGGGCTCCCAGCTCAACCACATCACCCGCCACATTCTCGGCCTCTACCAGGGCGTGCCGGGGGCGCGCAAATTTCGCCGCCACCTGAGCGAGAATGCCTACCGCGAGGGCGCCACGGCGGAGGTGCTCAGCGCTGCCCTGGAACAGGTGCGCAGCGCCCACGCCCGGCTGCGCGAGTCGGCAGCGGCTGGCTAGCCAATCTTGCCGGCGCCCGGCGGGCAGGCATTTACAATTTTTTACCCTTGTTTACCCGGCCGGTCTTTAGTCCCGGCCGCAGGCTCGTAGTATCTGCTTTTCACTTCTTTCCCGGAAAGCAAAGGGCCCGACATGCAACCATTCCAACCCTCTATCGAACGCAGGCGACTGCTGCGCAGGCTAGGCACGACCATCTGCCTGCTGCCCCTGCTACCCATGGCCGGCTGCGGTGGGGGCAGTGGTAGCAGTAGCGCGAGCGTCAGCGACAACAGCAGCGGATCTGTCGATAGCAGCACAGACGCCACCGACACAACTGACGAGAGCGTCAGCAACAACAGCGACTGGCTGAGCGGAGGTACCGCCGCGATGCAGGCCGACTTCCCCCCGGCGGATCCCTTTGCCAGCGGGCTCGGCAACCCCTGCCGCCTGACCAGCGAGTACACCCTCGGGCCCTGCTACTTCCACGCCGACCATTACGCGCAGGATATCTCCGATGGCCAGCCCGGTGTGCCGATGGCGCTGGTAATGAAACTGGTGGACGCCTCCTGCGCACCGATTGCCGACGCCGACATCGAGGTGTGGTTTGTCAACTGGGAGGGCATCTACTCCGGCGATACCACGGGCAGCAGCAACACCGGCAGCTTCAACTCCGGTTACTGTACCGGGAATGATACGGGAGCTCTGGCATCGCGCTGGTTCCGCGGTGTGCAAACCACGGACGCCAACGGACTGGTCTATTTCAAGTGCTGTTTCCCGGGCTGGTACCCGAGCCGCACCACGCATATTCACTTCCGGGTGGTGCGCGATGGCAAGGCCTCACTGGTCAGCCAGTTCTGTTTCGACGACGAGCTCGGTAACGATATCTACCTCAACCACCCGGATTACACCGGCAGTACCAAGGACACGAGCAATGCGAGGGACGGGGTTTTCGGCAGCGATGTCGCCGACTACCAGTTTGAAGCGGAGCGGCAGTGGGATGGGTCGATGCTCGCCTACAAGGCTATCCAGCTTGCCTAGGCAAGCCGGATAGCCAGGGCGTCAAAGCCCCGGGGATCAGGGCTTCTTGCGGTTGGAGTGAGCGAGGCGCCACTCCGGTGGGTAGAGCATGTCGACGTCCTTGACCACGTTGTTGAGGCCGCGCTCCTTGAACACTTCGTCGCCGAGGACGATGTCGCCGGCGCCCTTGTCTTCCTTGACCGCGGGCAGCATGCCCTCGACCCAGGCGCTGACCAGGCTGCCCATGTACTCGCCCTTGTGCTGCTTGAACACCTCGAAGAAGGTCTTCTGCACCTGCACGGTGTCCACCGGACGGGAGGTCGCACAGGCCCGGGCGTACTTCATGGTTTCCTCTTCCAGCTTGTCCCGCGGCACCACGCTGTTGACGAAGCCGATGTCGTACATTTCCTTCGCCGTGAACGGGCGGCCGGTGAACATCATCTCCATGAACTTGCGTACGCCCATGGTCTCCGCCCACTGCCAGAGACGCGGTGCCCAGCCGACATAGCGGAACGAGGGGTGACCGAACAGGGTGTCCTCGGAGGATACGATCAGGTCGACGTCCGCCGCCTGGTAGAAATGCCAGCCGTAGCAGTAGCCCTTGGTCTCCAGGATGGAGATTTTCTTGAACTCCTGCAGCGAGCGGTTGCCGGCCGGTGCCTTGGCGTACTCGTCGACCAGGCTGTGGATGAAGCGGAAGGTGCCCTTGGGCGGGTACTTCACGTCCGGGTCATCGATGCCGAATTCGGGCAGCAGGGAAACATCGCCAGTGGATTCCGACAGCATGTCGGCCTGCTCCGGCAGGTCGCCGCCGGCGCCGAAGTTGGGGCCTTCGCCACGAATCACCAGCACCTTCACGTCGTCGTCGACGTTGGCCTTGTGGATGAATTCACCGTAGAGCTGGCGCATGCCGATGTTCATGGCATTTTGCTTGTCCGGGCGGTTGAAGGTGATGGTTGCGATCTTGGTGGCCTTGTCCTTTTCGTACAGGATCCAGCCGTTATCCAGCGCTTCCTTTTTCAGGGTAACGTGGTCTCTCAATTCTACGGTCATCTGCAGTACTCCCTATGCTTATAGTCAGAATCCAGGGGCATCGCCCCGCTGCGGGTCGCACCGAGTATGCATCACCGCCGGGGCCAAATCTTGACATTAGACGTCACTTCTTGGGTAGTTGGTGCAGGCGCGAAAGCCAGCCTGCGGCCAGCAGTCTCGCGTACGCCCGGCCGCAGGGTCAACTGGACAATCTTCATCCACATTGGACAAGCCACGGCATTCCCGCGATCATGTGCCGCCCTGTTTTGCCAACACAGAGAAAATTACGGACCGCAGTATGACCAGCAAGCTAGACCAGTTGAAAGCCATGACCGAGGTTGTCGCCGACACCGGCGACATCGAGGCGATCCGCCGTTTCGCCCCCACCGACGCCACGACCAACCCCTCGCTGCTGCTGAAGGCCGCTGCCCTGCCCCACTACGCGGAACTGCTCGACAATGCCAAGGCCTGGGCCACCGCCCAGGGCGGCTCGGGGGCGCAACAGCTGGCCGACTGCTGCGACCGTTTCGCGGTCGACGTGGGCAGGGAGATCCTCGGCATCATCCCCGGCAGGATATCCACCGAGGTGGATGCCCGGCTGTCCTTCGACAGCGAGGCCACCCTGGCCCGGGCGCGGCGGCTGATCGGCCTGTACGCAGACGCCGACATCCCGCGCAGCCGGATCCTGATCAAGATCGCCGCCACCTGGGAGGGCATCCGGGCCGCCGAGATTCTCGAGCGCGAGGGCATCAACTGCAACCTCACCCTGCTGTTCGGTTTTTCCCAGGCGGCCGCCTGTGCCGACGCCGGGGTGTTCCTCATTTCGCCCTTCGTCGGCCGCATCCTCGACTGGTACAAGGCCAACACCGACCTGCAGGTGGAACGCCCGGAAGACGACCCCGGCGTGCAATCCGTTACCCGCATCTACAACTACTACAAGCAGCACGACTACCGCACCGTGGTCATGGGTGCCAGCTTCCGCAACAGCGGCGAGATCGAGGCCCTGGCCGGCTGCGACCGGCTGACCATCAGCCCGGCGCTACTGGAGGAACTGGCCGCGGACAGCGCTGAACTGCCGCGCAGGCTGTCGGCGCAAGCGGCGAGCTCGGACATCGCCCGCCACAGCCCACAGGAAGCGGCCTTCCGCTACGACTTCAATGCCGACGCGATGGCCACGGAAAAACTGGCGGAGGGAATTCGCAATTTCGTCGCCGACCAGGTCAAGCTGGAGCAACTGATCAGCGCGCGCTAGGCTACCGGGGTATCAGGTCAGCCCTGTTCCAGGGCGACCATCAGGTCGCGGAAGCGGGCCCGGTTGACGTCGGAGAGGTCCATCAGCACCCGGTGGGCCTCGATCACCTTCTCGCGAACATCGTTCTCGCTGTCCCGCACCCGGGGAATTTCCCGCATGTTGGCCGGGTTGTCACAGCGTTCCTCGTGCAATTCGAACAGGGTGAGGAAGCCCATGCTCTTGAGCAGGCGATTGATGTTGGGATCGTGGGAAAAAATAGCCGGCTGGAAGCCGAAGCGGTCGCGGGCAGTGATTGCCAGCTTGGCGAGCAGGCCCAGGGTGGTGGAGTCGAGCCCCTCTGCCTTGCACAGGTCCACCCAGACGCTGGCGAAGTTCGGGTCGTCGAACATCGCCTGGAAGAAATCGTCGATAGTGGTGCACAGGGTCAGGCGAACATCGCCCTCGAGGCGGATGACATAAGCGCCGTTGTGGCTGGCTGCCAGGAACCGCCCATCCTGCATGTGTTCAGCCTCGCTTGCTGATGAACAGAGCTGCGATATCATCCGGTGCCGCCTCCACCCGGTCAAGCCCCAGCTTCTTGATGACGCCTTCCGGTGTCAGGACACCGCCCTCGAATTCAGCGAGGAAATAGCGCTCCTTTTCCAGCAGGTTTTGCGGCGGGAGAATTTCCAGGATGCCGTCGGAAAACAGTGCCAGCAGAAATTCGTCTGGCAGATCAAGGCTCATCTCCTGGAATACAGGCTCGTCCATGATACCCACCGCAGATCCCTCGCCCTGCAGATAGCGTGGGCCGCCCTGCGCAGCCAGCACGGGCTGCGGCAGGTGGCCTGCGGTACTGTAGCGCAGCGTGTTGCGCTCGGTATCCAGCACTCCTACAACCATAGTCGCAAATTTGCCAACCTGCAGTTCCTTGATCTCGCGATTGGCGCGCTGCAGCATCGCCACCGGGCTGAGGATGGTGTCGTCCTTGCGCCGGAAGTAATCGGAACGCTTGCGCGCGAACAGGTTCTTCAGCAGAACCGTGGTAAACGCCGAGGAACTGCCGTGTCCGGAAACATCCGCCATGAAAAATGTTACACAGTGATCCCCGACGGTGAAGTAGTCAGTGAAGTCACCGCTCAGATACAGCGAGGGGATGACCCGGTGGCTGAAACTGTATTTGCCGAGATTCAGCGGCGAGCCGGGCAACATGCGCAGTTGCACCTGGCGCCCCGCCTGCTGGTCCTGCTCGAGAACCTTGATGGTGCCGCGCAATTCGAGGTTGGCCTGTTCCAGGCTGTGCTGGGAGCGCTCCAGCTCGCGCAGCACATCGCGCTGGCGGATGCAGCGGCGCAGGGAGCGGTGCAATGCTTCCGGGTCGTCGATGGGGTGAACAAAAAAATCGCTGGCGCCAAAGCGCAGCGCCTTCATCATGCGCTCCGCTTCGCCGTGGCTGCTGAAGAGAATGACCGGGATTTTCGAGTCGGCCTCGCGCAGGGTCCGGCGGGACTCGTCCCAGTCCAGGTCCTGCATATCCATATCACAGAGGATGACATCGATATCAGCGTTATCGCGAAGAAGTTGCTCCGCATCCTGGAGCTGGTTGGTGACTACTGCCCGGTACCCGACATCCTCCACCAGCATGGCGAGCATACTGGCGCGGGCGGTGTCGTGGTCGAGCACCAGAACATTTCCGGCGGTCTTCATGGGAGTTACAACTCGGCCCGAGTGGCATCGACACTACGCCCATCACCCCGGACAGGCAACGCCGTGCAGTAATTTTTGGGCAGGATTTCACAGTTTTGCCATCGCGGCTGAAACGGGCTCAGAACTCCTCCCAGTCCTCGTCGCTCTCTCCGTAGTCGGAGAAGCTGTCCTGGACCACGCCCTCGTTGACGAAGGTCTCGCGGCTTTGCAGGTAGGCATCGCGGAGGAAGATGTAGCGATCGCCGGTAATGAGTTCGTCGGTGTTCAGCAGGCGGGCCCTGCCATCCACCAGTTCCAGGCCCCAGAGGGTGTTGCGCAAGCGCACATCCTCGATATAGGCCGGCACCGAGGTGTAGGTATCGAAGATCGTGCCGGTGCCGCTGCGGATAGTCCTGGGGCCGAACACCGGCACCATCAGGTAGGGGCCGGTATCGAATCCCCAGATCGCCAGGGTGTGGCCAAAGTCGGTGCGATAGGGGCTGATACCCATCGGGGTCGCGACATCGAACAGCCCCGCAATCCCCAGGGTGCTATTGACCAGGAATCGGCCGGTGCACTGCGCGGCGCGCTGGAAGCGGCCCTGTAAAACACTGTTGATGGCCCCGTTGACGTCGTACATGTTGGCGAACATGTTGCCGACACCGCGCTGGGCGATGTCGGGCATAACCCAGTCATAGCCCTTGGCGATAGGCCGCAGCAGCCAGGTATCCAGGCTGTCGTTGAGCGCGAACATCTTGCGGTTGAAGGGCTCGAAGGGGTCCGGGTTTTTTGCTTCCGACTCGGCCAATACCAGCCCCGCCGGCAGCGCCAGCAGCATCAGCAGAAACAAACGGGTAAGCGTCATTCAGTCCAAGGTCCCTTTGCACGGAGGGCAGATGTTACGCTCACGATTTCGACGGGGCAAGCCGCTGCAGGTGGCTAGGCTCTCGCCCGCGACAGCAGCAGGCCACACTCGAGCATCCCGGCCAGCAGGCCCCCGGCAAATTCCCGCACCGCCGCCGGCGCCATGCCGAGCTCGCCCGCCAGTGCATCCAGCACTGCCGTGGTCGGCTGCTGGTTATCGCGCAGGCACTCCAGCAGGCGCGCAGTGGCGGCCGTCAGTTCCATGAACCTGACGCGCTCGGCGCGGTCGCGGTACACCGCCAGCCAGGTGGGCTGGGCCGTCTCGGGGCGAAAGCTGCTGCCGATGCGGTGCACGGGAAACTGGTAGGCCAGTACCCAGGCCAGCGGCGAGAGGTACAGCACGGCCTCGAGCGGGTCCGCCACGGGCGCCGCGGGCGGCAAGTCTGCCGGCGCGATATCCAGCGCCAGTTCCACCCACTCATAGTGGGCCAGTTCGACCAGGAACGGCGGATCGCTGCCGCCCGGCTGGTGTTCCTCCATGAGGTAGTGCAGGAACTCCTGGCTGATCTCCGGGAACAGCGGCGAACGGCAGCGGTGGGAATCCATGAAGGCGCGGATTAGTCGCTCCCAGGACGCCGCCGTGTAGAGGCTGTGAAGCACCGGGAAACCGCTGCTGATGAAGTTCTCGATGTTGTTGTAGATCAGGTCCCGGTAGATCTGCAGCCGCCGCTCCTCCACGCCCGCCGGCGCGGGGTGGCGCTGCGGGTCGCGCAGGTGAGCCGCCATACGCAGTTGCGCCTCCCGTAGCGCGGCCATCTCAGCGCGTGCCCGCCACGGCGACGGGGGCTTTCGCCGCCGCCTGGAAATCGCGGATCGCCGCGACCTCGTCGAGCAGTTGCTCCAGCGGGGGGAAATTGAAATCCCGCTCCAGCAGGGTCGGCAGTGGCCCGACCCGGCGGTAGGCCTGCGCCAGCAACTGCCAGACGGGGTCGATAACGTCGGCACCGTGGGTATCAACCTTGAGGTCATCCGCCTCGTCATAGTGACCTGCGACGTGGATATAGCGCACCCGGGGCAGCGGCAGGCTGTCGATGAACTCGAGGGGATCGTAGCCGTGATTGACACTGTTGACGTAGACGTTGTTGACGTCGAGCAGCAGGTCGCAGCCACTCTCCTCAACCACCGCCGCAATGAACTGCGCCTCGCTCAGGTCGCGGTGGGGCTGCGCGTAGTAGGAGGCGTTCTCCAGCGCCAGCGGGGCGCCGAGGATGTCCTGTACCTGGCGCACGCGCGCCGCGACGTAGTGCACGGCTTCCTCGGTAAAGGGAATTGGCAGCAGATCGTAGAGATGCCCTTCCGCGGCGCAATAGGTCAGGTGCTCACTGTAGACCGGCACCTGGAGGCCAGCCATGAAGTCGCGAACCTGCCGGACCAGCTCGCAGTCCAGCGGGTCAGGGCCGCCGATGTCCAGCGACAACCCGTGCAGTGCGATGGGATAGCGGTCGGCGAGCTCCCGGAACTGTCTCCCGAGGCGCCCGCCTATGCCAATCCAGTTTTCCGGCGCCACCTCGAGGAAATCCAGCACGCCCGGGGACAGCGACTGCAGCGGGCCCATGAGAGCCCGCCGCAGCCCCAGTCCGGCACCGTGAAAACCAGCAGGGTAAGGCATCAGGGTGAATCAGCTCTCGGCCTTACCCTCGCCGCACTTGCCTTCACCGCATTTGCCCTCGGCTTTCTTCTCGCCGCACTTGCCTTCGCCGCATTTACCCTCGGCTTTTTTCTCGCCGCATTTGCCTTCGCCACACTTGCCTTCACCACATTTGCCCTCGGCTTTCTTCTCGCCGCATTTACCCTCGCCGCACTTGCCTTCCTCGTGCTTGTCGTAGTTGGCGAGGTCGTAGCCACTGCTCAGCTGCTGGGCGCCGAAGGGGTTGGTCTCGGCGCTTGCGATGGGCGCCATGGAAGTTGCGAGGAATGCCGCACCCAGCGCCAGTGCCAGGGGTTTCTTGGATTGAGCCATAGTAGTCTCCCTACTGTTTTGGTTAAGCGTTACCACGTAATGCCAGTCCGCTGTGCTGCCGTCAGCGCAGCGTGGACTACATTATGGACCACTCCGGGCAAAGAAGTTTCACGGAAGTATCCCGTAAACGAATTTTTCCGGCGCAGTCCGCAGCGCAGTTGCGCCGGCGATTCAGCGCGGGTTGTCCGCCAGCCATTTAGCGACCTCACCCCACTGTTCCTCGAGGCGTTTGCGCGACACCGCGCTGCGCGTGCCGAGCTGCTGGGCGAAGAGTGACACGCGCAGTTCCTCCAGCATCCAGCGGTAGCGGCTCGCCGCCGCGCATTCCATGAGGAGGCCGGGGCGCTGGGCCAGCGCCTGGCCCAGCGGCTCCTGCAGGGCCTGCAGCAAGCCGGTGTGGGTCTGGTCCTTCGGATACTGCCCGGAGAGGCGCTGGGCGCGATTGAGCAGGGCCTTCAGGTAGCGCGGATAGTGTTCCAGCCACTCCGGCGGGGTATCTCGTATCGCCGCCGGCGACCACAGGCTGGCCGCCTGCGCCTGCATGTCGGCGACACTGTCGCGCCACTGGCCGGCAGGGTAAGCGGAGATCAGCCGGCGCGCCTCGGCCAGCGCCTCGATTGCCGCCAGCAACTGGGATTCCAGCCGCGACGCACACTCCACCACCAGGCCTTTACCCTTGTGCAGTGCCGCTTCAAACGCCGCCTGGGTATAGGGCAGATCAACCTCGAGGCCCAGCGCCGCGCCGAAGGCGACATCGACCAGGGCGTCGGCCAGGGCGTCGCGCTGCACCCCTGCGCCCGCCAGGGCCAGCTTGGCGCTGTTATCCTTGAACAGCTGCTTGCGCAGGTATTTCACCGTCTGGGAGCTGTGCAGGCGCGCCAGCTTCAGCAGGCCCAGGCGATGGGCGGCAGCGGCTTCGGAGGGATAGTCCAGCAGTTCGATGGCGACACTCTCGCCGTGATCGACCAGCGCCGGGAAGGAGAGTATCTCCATGCCCGCCTGGCGGAAGCGCCAGTTCTGCGGCAGGTCGCCGAAATCCCAGCGGGTGATGCCGCCGCGGGCCGGCGAATCGGCGGGACCGCTGCTGGCGGCCGGGCTGGCTTCACTGCGGAAGCGCTCGACCAGGCGCGCGAGGTCCCTGCCCTGCTCGAGCAACTTGCCCTGGGCATCCACTACCCGCACGTTCATGCGGTAGAAATCGTCGAGCTTCTCCGGCGCCCAGTCCGCGGGCCGCAACGGCACGCCGCCGAGCTTGCCGAGCACCGTCGACAGCGCGTGCAGCAGGTCGCTGTCCCCGACCTGCAACTGCTCCAGGGCGCGGTCCACATAGTCCGGTACCGGCACCAGCCGCTTGCGTTTTTCCTTGGGCAGGGTTTTCACCAGGGCGATGCACTTTTCCCGCAGCAGTCCCGGCACCAGCCAGTCGAAGCGGAAGCGCGGCACCCGGTTGAGCAGGCCGACCGGCACGGTCACCGTCACCCCGTCGCCCTCCTTGCCCGGTTCGAAGTGGTAACTCAGGCGCAGTTCCAGGTCGCCGTGGACCAGGCGGTCCGGGAACTGCTCCCCCAGCGCGCCGGGGTCGCGGGCGACGATGTGCTCGCGCTGCATGCACAGATGCTCTGCCGCCCCGGGCGTCTTCTTCAGCCAGGAAAGCAGGTTGGTGCTGCTGTAGCAGTCCTCGGGCAGGCGCTCGTCGTAGAACGCGAACAGCGCCTCCTCCTCGACCAGGATGTCGCGCCGGCGGGCCTTGGATTCCAGTTCCTCGACCTCGCGCACCAGGCGCAGGTTGTGCTTGAGAAACTGCGGCGGCTTCTGGAACTTGCCGGCGACGAGGCCCTCGCGGATCAGCAGTTCCCGCGACACCACCGGGTCGATCGGGCCGTAGTGCACCGAACGCTTGTCGGCAACCGTCAGGCCGTAGAGCGAGAGGCGCTCGTAGGCCATCGCCCGCCCGCTGCGCATCTGCCAGCGCGGCTGGTAGTAGTGCTGCTTCAGTAGCTCCGGGTTGGCGGCGACGATCCACTCCGGCTCAACCGCGCCGACGCTGCGGGCAAACACCCGCGAGGTCTCGACGATCTCCGCGGCCACCAGCCACTTCGGCCGTTTCTTCGCCTGGGAGGAACCGGGGAATATCTGCAGCTTGCGATTGCGCGCGCCGAGGTAGTCACGGTCTTCCTGGTGCTGGGCGATATTGCTCAGCAGGCCGGCCAGCAGGGCCCGGTGAATACCGGTGTAATTCTCCTCCTGGGGCAATGCGGCCGTGGTCTTCAGGCCCTGCTGGCGGCAGGCGATGCTCAGCTGGGTGTGGACATCGCGCCACTCGCGCAGGCGGAGATAATTGAGGAATTCCTTCAGGCAGAGCTTGCGCAGCTGGTTGGTGCTCAGCGCCTGCCGCTGCTCCTCGTAGTAACGCCAGACATTCAGCCAGGCCATGAAATCCGATTTGGGGTGCTTGAAGCGCGCGTGGGCCTGGTCCGACTGCTGCTGTTTGTCCGCCGGGCGCTCGCGCGGGTCCTGCACGGCCAGCGCGCTGGCGATCACCAGGATCTCCGCGAGGCAGCCCTCGTTCTGTGCCGCCAGCACCATGCGACCGAGGCGCGGGTCCACCGGCAGCCGGGCCAGCTTGCGCCCGATCCCGGTCAGCTGGCCCCTGGCGGACACCGCCCCGAGTTCTTCCAGCAGCTTGTAGCCGTCGCGCACCAGGCGCGGGTCCGGCGGGTTGATGAAGGGGAAGTCCACCACCTTGCCGAGGCCGAGGTTGAGCATCTGCAGGATGACCGCGGCGAGGTTGGTGCGCAGGATCTCCGGGTCGGTGAATTCCGGCCGGCGCTGGAAGTCCTCCTCGCTGTAGAGCCGCAGGCAGACCCCCGGCGCGGTGCGCCCGCAGCGCCCCTGGCGCTGGTTGGCACTGGCCTGGGAGATCGCCTCGATGGGCAGGCGCTGGACCTTGGTGCGGTAGCTGTAGCGGCTGATGCGCGCCTCGCCCGGGTCGATCACGTAGCGAATGCCGGGGACGGTAAGCGAGGTCTCCGCCACGTTGGTAGCCAGCACCACCCGCAGGCCGCGCTTGCCCGGGGTGTCGAACACGCGGTTCTGCTCCGCCTGCGACAGGCGTGCGTAGAGCGGCAGGATATCCAGCTCCGTATCGCGCCGCAGCAGCTTCGCCAGCTCGCGGATTTCTCGCTCGCCGGGCAGGAAGACCAGCACGTCGCCGCGCTGCCCGTGGACGCCCTGGTCTATGTCCTGCACCTGGCGCAGGATGTACTCCGCGGCGTCGCTCTCCGCCTCCTCTGGTGCGCCGAGGTAGTGAGTCTCCACCGGGTAGCTGCGGCCGGAGACCTCGATCACCGGCGCGCCGTCGAAGTGGCGGGAAAAACTCTCCACGTCGATGGTGGCGGAGGTGATGATCAGTTTCAGGTCCGGCCGCCGCGGCAGCAGCTGCTTCAGGTAGCCGAGCAGGAAGTCGATGTTGAGGCTGCGCTCGTGGGCCTCGTCGATGATGATGGTGTCGTAGCGCTTCAGTTCGCGGTCGCGCTGCATTTCCGCCAGCAGGATGCCGTCGGTCATCAGTTTCACGGCCGTCGAATCGGAGACCTGGTCGGTGAAGCGCACCTGGTAGCCCACCAGGTCGCCGAGGCTGGTTTGCAACTCATCGGCAATGCGCTGGGCGACGCTGCGCGCCGCCAGGCGCCGCGGCTGGGTGTGGCCAATCAGGCCAGCCTGGCCGCGCCCGAGTTCCAGGCAGATTTTCGGCAGCTGGGTGGTCTTGCCGGAGCCGGTCTCGCCGGCCACCACGACCACCTGGTGGTCGCGGATCGCCGCGGCGATGTCCTCGCGGCGCTGGGATACCGGCAGTTCTTCGGGATAACGGATGTCGGGGATGGTCTTGTTCACTGCGTCGTTCATGCTGGGAGGGCTTACTCGACAGTGGTGTTGCCCTGCCCCCAGCCGAGCACGTTGCGCATGATCGACCAGCGCGGCTCCCGGGACTGCGCACCCTCACCGAGAATCCAGTACTCGTATTGCTGGCGCACCATACCCGCTTCGTCGGCGAATAGCACCCATTCGTTGACCACGTCGGCGAGGGCGCCGGCGTTGGTCGCCATGCCGAAGCCGGTGGGAATGCGCACGGGATTCGGCTGCGGCACGACCACGGTGAACTCCGGGTGCAGCAGGGTCCAGGCGGAGGCGTGTTCCGCCGGCAGCAGGAATCCATCGAGGTCCGGGTAGTCGCCGCGGAAGTAGCTGTCCCAGAACTCGACCACGACGAACTCGGTATCGCTGCCGCCGAAGTAGTACTTCATGCTCGCCTCGATCTGGTTGGTCTGCAGCGGGACACCGATGCGCAGGCCGTGGTTGCCGCGCAGGGCGAAGATATTCTGGAACTCGTGGCGGCGCTCGTCGCGCACCGCGATGCCCATGGTGGAGGAAAAATACGGTCGCGAAAGCCGCAGCGAGGTAAACCAGTTGGGCCGGAACCAGACCCCGGGCATGACATCGATGAGCCCCTTGGCCAGCATCTCCGACAGCAGTGGCCACTTGATCGGCACAAACTCTGCGTGCACGCCGATGCTGTTGGCCAGGTTCTCGGCCAGTTCGACATCGAAGCCCACCAGGTCGTTGTCGCGATTGAAGAAGCTCATCGGCAGGTTGGCCGGGTCGTAGCCGATACGCAGGCTGCCGCGCTGGCGCACCCGCTGCAGCGGATCCAGCTGTGCCAGCTCCGGCTCCAGGCCCGGCACGGTACGATGGACGACAGTGTCCGGGTGCAGGTTCGAGCGGTGCATGTTGCTGATGGCGCTGTCCATGCTGTAGCTGGTATCCACCACCGCCAGTAACAGCAGCCGTACGGCAAACATGACCAGCACTGTGCCGCCGACAATCGCCGCCAGCGACTTGCCGATCCGGCGCCAGTCGAACACGGCGAAGCCGCACACGGTCGCCGCGCCGAGCAGGGCGAAGACCACCAGGTTCATGGCGGTGGTGAGGGAGTCGAATTTACCGGTCAGCGTCGCCGTGGGCAGGTAGAGCTGGAACAGGTCGATGGGCAGGCCGAAGTAGTCGAGCAGGAAGGGCAATGCCACCTGTGCCTTGGCGAAATAGCTGGGAATGCCGACACCAATCAGCGCCAGGTATTCCTCGGCATCCAGCACCTGCCCGCTCAACCAGGCCGCGCAGGGAATGAACAGCAGGGTGAGCAGCTTGCCCGCGTTGGGGAAGTTGAACATGACCGGGATCAGCACCTCCACCGCCGAGTCGCTGCGCTCGTCCTGCAACTGGTGGCGCTGCAGCAGGGTCCTGCTGCGCTCGACCAGGATCGGCAGGACGATGAAGGCGCTGTTGGTCATGAAGGCCGTCAGCAGCGCGTCGCGGGCGATGCCCACCACTTCGCGATAGCTGAACGGGGTGACCGCGGTCACCATCAGCGGCAGGATCCACAGGGTCAGCAGCAGCGAGGCGGCGGCGAAGATGATGAAGTACGCCTCGAGCTTGTACAGCATTTCCGGCTTCACCGTCCCCGCGGCGATGGCCGCGATGGCGAACACACCCACCGGAGTAAGGTTGATGATGTAGCCGGTTATCTTGACGATGGCGGCATTCCAGGTGCGCATCGGCGCCAGCAGGCTCTCCTTCTCCGGCAGGCCCATCAGCCCCACTCCCAGCAGGCAGCTGAACACCACCACCGCCGGCACCACGTTGCGGGAGAGTGAATCGAAGGGGTTGGCGGTGAAGTACAGCTCGGTGAGCGACAGCGGCTCGGCGGGTTGCACCAGCGCCTCGCTGAAGAAGGTCGCGCTGATCAGTTGCGGCAGGGCCAGTGGCATCACCACCAGCACCATGCTCGTGAGCAGCCAGATGAGCAGCAGCAGGCCGCCGCCGCGGGTGGCGAGGCGGCGGGCCTCGGCGAGGTTGATCTGGCCAAAGGCGATGATCAGCGAGGTCACCAGGTAGGGCAGCACGGTCATCTGCAGCAGGCGGATGTAGATGTCCGCCACCGGCTGCAACACCCGCACCGCCTCGCCGACAAACAGCCCGAGGCCAACCCCCAGGGCCAGGCCGAGCAGAATCTGCCCTGACAGCCCCAGGCGAACCCAGCCCGCAACGGGTTTCATCATTTTTACTGTCCCTTTACCTGCCGGCGGACGCTGTCGAGCCGGCGGACCTTATTGGTGTTGGTGGAACTATAGCCGCTGGTCGCACCCGACGACGCCGCTCGGGTCGACCCGGGGCCCGCGGCACGTGCACAATAGACTACCTGATTCCACTGTCGGCGGATGCTTCCGAGGTGACAACAATTACAATCGCCCAAGACCACCGGGCGCGCCATGCGCGGCAACTGCACTGGGCAGTCACGGCGCTGTGCATGCTGCTGGGCGGCTGCGTCGCCATGCCTTCGGCGCGGGAAATCCGTTCCGATCCAGCCTACCTGCCGGCCTCCGCCTGTGACGGCCGGGCGCGTTTCCGGCAGTTATTCTGCACCCTCGCCGAACAAAAGCAACCGGCCGCACAGTGCGCCGACTACCTCTGGCAGCTGGCCGATGAAGCCCCGCCCCGGGCCGCCGCCAACAGCGGCGCGGAGCTTTCACGGCTCAGGGTTTTCATCGTCGGCGGCGCATTTTCCGATTGCTTCGGCGAAGCTTCCATCGCCTACCGCTCGGGAATCGCCGACCTGCAGCAGCGGGGCATCGCCGTGCATACCCTGCCAGTCAGTGGCCGCTCCAGCAGCGCGGTGAACGCCGCGATGATCGCCCGCGCGCTGCTGGGCTACCAGCTCGAAGCCGCTGACCAGGTGATCCTGCTCGGCTACTCCAAAGGCACGGTGGACATACTGCAGTACCTGGAGGACTACGCCGAGCGCAGCGCGCTGGTGGACGCGGTGGTGAGTGTCGCCGGCCCGGTCTGGGGCAGCCAGGTCGCCGAGTCCGGCGCCTGGGCCTACGACACCCTGCTCAGCCATGCCTTTGCCGGGCGCTGCAACCCGGGCGACGGCGGTGTGGTCGACAGCCTGCTGCCCGAGCGCCGGCTGCAGCACATGGCCGGGCACCCGCCGCCCTCACACATACGCTATTATTCCCTGCTCGCGATCGCCACCAGCGAGCACCTGTCGCGGGGCCTGCGCCCGAGCTGGCAGATGCTCGCCCGGGAGGATCGCCGCAATGACGGACAGGTACTGCCCCGGGAGGGCATCCTGCCGGGGAGTACCCTGCTCGGCTATGCCAACGCGGATCACTGGAGCATCGCCGTCGACATCGAGAAGGAGTTGCCCTTCGTGGCCGCCCGACCAGACCAACAGCCTTTCCCCCGCGATGCCTTGCTCGAGGCGATAATCCATTACGTCGCCGAGGATCTCGCGGCGACGGAAGCACCGGCATCCACCTGCGGCAGCGGAGCGCAACCATGAACAGATACCTGCCGGCCCTGTGCACTGCGCTCTGCCTACTGCTTGCGGGCTGCCTGAGCTACCCGCCGCAGGAGACAGCTGGCGCGGCGGTGGAGGCCTCTTCGGGCACCTACTCGCTGGAGAAGGAAGGTGTCACCGTCTCCGCCGCCATCCTGACCGACCGGGAGGCGGCGCAGCAATACGGCGTCGACCTGTCCGACGTCGGCCTGCAGGCGATCTGGCTACGGGTACAAAACCACAGCCCGCAGAGTTTCTGGCTGCTGGTCTCGGCGCTGGACGAGAACTACTTCCCGCCGGACGAGGCCTCGGCGCTGTTCCACTGGAAGCTCGACGAGGCCGGCGGCCAGCGCCTCGTCGAGCACTTCCGCCAGCAGGCGATCCCGCTGAAAACCGCCAGCGGGGAGAGCGCCGAGGGCTATGTGCTGGCCCCGCGCCGCGAGGGCGGCCGCTACCTTCCGGTGCTGTTGTTCGGCAAGAACAAGGTGCTCGAGTTCGGCTTTTCCGTACCCCTGCCCGACGGCGGTTTCGATTTCGAAAGCCTGGCGCCGGCCAGCGTCCATACCGACGCCCCGGCCGAGGACCTCGACCTCGACGGCCTGCGCGCCCGCCTGCGGAGCCTGCCCTGCTGCACCGCTGACAGGAGCGGCGAGGGCGAGGGCGACCCGCTGAATGTCATCTTCCTCGGCGACCAGTCCGACGTGCTCTACTCCCTGTTGCGCAGTGGCTGGTCCTTCACCCAGCGCATCGACTTCGACTCGGTGCGGCGGATGATGGGGGCGGCGGTCTCCGGCGCCGAGTACACCGTGGCCCCGGTCAGCCCGCTCTACCTGTTCGGCCGCCAGCAGGATTTCGCCATGCAGCGGGCGCGCAGCAACATCCTGCAGCGCAACCACATCCGCCTCTGGCTGGCGCCTTTCCGCTTCCAGGGCGCGCCGGTCTGGGTCGGCCAGGTGAGCCGCGACATCTCGGTCAAGCTGACCAGCAAGAGCCCGACCTTCGCCACCCACGTCATCGCGCCCAATGTCGACGAGGCGCGGGAACACCTGCTGCAAAGCCTGATCGTCGCCGGCACAGTCAAGCGTTTCGCCTTCAGCCGCGCCACCGAACCGGTGGCCAAGACCGCGCCGCGGGCCAACCTCACCGACGACCCCTGGTTCAGCGACGGCCTGCGGTTGATGGTGGAAGTCTCCAACGAGGACACGGTGCCGCTGCAGGCGGTGGAGTTCATCGAATGGGTCGACAGTGCCGATCCCATCCGTCGCTCCCAGGCCGGCGAGTAATCCGCCCCGCACTGATGGAGGGCAGAAATCCGCTGGACTATACTCACTGCGCAATCCGGCGCAGCACCAGGCCACCCCCTTCAATGACTGGATGACCTATCATGCGTGCATTCGCACTTTCCAGCGCCCTCCTCGCCAGCCTGTCCCTCCCCGCCCCCGCCTCGGACCGGATCGAGGGCGATCGCTACCAGTACCAGTCCCCCGGCGGGCTCACTGAATCCTGCGTTGCCCTGCGCAGGATGCCCGGCGGCGTCTACAGCGATGCGGACGGGGAGCGCGAGCGACAGCTCTGCGCGATCGATTTCTACGCCGAGGATATCGGCCTCTGCCCGAAGCTGCGCAGCACCAGCCCCGGCACCTTTATCTACCGGATCGACAGCGCCCGCTTCGCGGGCAAACAGCAGGACTTCGAGCAGCAGGTCTGCCCGCGCGGGGAACTCACCCCCGCCGAGGCCGACGGCGCCCCGGTAAGCTTCAAGGTCACCATGAACGAGCGCGACACCAGCGCCACCTTCTCCACCTCGGCGCTGCTCTACTATCACTTCTCGCGCTACTTTGACACCTCGATCCGGGTACCGGTCGCGGTCTACCGCAGCATGGACCGCAAGGCACACGCCGCGCGGGTAACCCACCGCGGCCTCGGCTGGACCGAGGGCAAGCACTCGCTGAAGATGATCCACGCGGCCTGGCAGGCGCTGGACGCGGCGGAGCAGAACCCGCAGAGCTACCCCGCCACCAGCGAACTGTTCACCAGCGACTACCAGCAGATCTACGGCGTCCTGCTGCGCATCCACGGCAAGCGCTTCGACGCGGAGATCAACGGCACCCGGGAGTCGGGCTGGGGCGAGGGCCAGAACAATGACTTCCAGCGCACTGCCCCCTTCCTCGCCCTGCGCAGCGACAGGCCCGCGCTGGAAGCGATCGCGGCGGGAATTGCCGAGGCAAAACAAAATCCCAAAATGCGCAAGGCCATGGGCAGCGACCCCGCTACCGCGCAGATGCTCTACTGGATGCAGGGCCTCACTGAAATCACCCTGCTCGATTTCATCTTCAGCCAGCAGGATCGCATCGGCAATATCGACTACGAGGAGGTGTGGCGCTGGGCGGACGACAGCGGCGTGCACCGCAGCGACGACAAACCCGCGGCGGGCGCCGGCCAGTTCCGCCGCATCCGTCTCAACGACAACGACGCCGGCGGCCGCACCCGCTACGCCAACTACACGCGCAAGACCGCGATGCTGGAAAAGCTGCGCCACTACAATGCCGAAACCTATCGCCGCCTGGTGGCGTTGCAGGCGGATTTCGCCGCCCAGGGCGAGTTGTACCACTACCTGAAAGACAGCTTCGGCCTCAGCGAGCGCCAGTTCGATGGCATCGTGGGCAACACCGGCGATACGCTCGCCATCCTCCGCGCCAGCTGCGAGCGCGGCGCCCTGCAGTTCGATCTCGACCCGGACCATTTCCTGCAGTACGGCAAGCCAGCCAGCGCGAAGGTCGATTGTGCCACTGGCCGCTAGGCGGGGACGCTCGCGCGTGCGGCGCCACCTTGCGCTCCTGCTCGGCGGCCTGCTGCTCGCCGCCCTCGCCCAGGCCGGGCCGCTGCGCGTCGTCGCCATCTCCGACCTCAACGGCAGCTACGGCGCCACCGACTACCACGCGGCGGTGGACCGCGCCGTCGACCGCATCCTCGCCCTGCAGCCCGACCTGGTCATCAGCGCCGGCGATATGGTCGCCGGCCAGCGCCGTCCCCACCTCAGCGAGGCGCAGGTCGAAGCCATGTGGCAGGGCTTTCACCAGCATGTCAGCGACCGCCTCGCCGCCGCCGGCATTCCCTTCGCGGTCACCCCGGGCAATCACGACGCCTCCGCCTACCACGGCTTCGAGCGGGAGCGGGCCATCTTCGCCGCCCAGTGGCAGGCGCGAAAACCGGCGCTGTCCTTCCTCGATGAGCGGAACTACCCCTGGTACTACGCCTTCAGCCTCGGTGAGACCTTGTTCATCTCCCTCGATGTCACCCGGGTCGGCGCGCTCGACGGGCAACAGAAACAGTGGCTGCGGGCAATGCTCGCGGCACACGGGCCGCGCTATCGCCAGCGCATCGTCTACAGCCACCTGCCCCTGTGGCCCCTGGCACAGGGGCGGGAGAGCGAGTACAGCGGCGACGTGGAACTCGAGACCCTGCTGCGCGACGCCGCTGTCGACCTCTACATCAGCGGTCACCAGCACGCTTTCTACCCGGGGCACAAAGACGGGTTGAACCTGCTCGGCCTGGCCTGCCTCGGGGCGGCGCCGCGGCGCCTGATCGGCGACAGCGGCGGATCGCCGCGCAGCTTCGCCCTGCTGGAAATCGACGACGGCGGGCTGCGCCTGGCGGCCCTGCAGCCCCCGGATTTCAGCCGCAGCGTGCCCTGGCGGTCGCTGCCGGCGCAGATCGCGACAGCGGTTGCCCGCCTGCAGCGGGCGGACCTCGCCCAGCAGCGTTTTGCCGAGTGGTCCCTGCAGCCGGCGGTCGAGCCGCCCTCTACCGATGCGCGTCCGGAGGACCACTGACCATGCAGCAGGCGACACGGCTGGAGCGTTTGCTCAACCTGTTCACCGAAGTCCGCCCGGGGGAAGCCACCTCCTGCCTGCTGCTGGCGCTGAACATCTTCCTCATCCTCGGCGCCTACTACGTACTCAAGCCGGTGCGCGAGGCGCTGATCCTCGCCGGCGGCGGCGCCGAGCTGAAGAGTTATGCCGCGGCGGGCCAGGCCCTGCTCCTGCTGCTCGCCCTGCCCCTCTACAGCTGGCTGGCCAGCCGCTGCTCGCGGCGCCTGCTGGTCAACGGCGTCACCCTGTTCTTCGTCGCCTGCATTTTCGGCTTCTACGGCCTCGCCCAGACCGGCATGTCGCTGGGGGTAGTGTTTTTCCTCTGGGTCGGGGTCTTCAACCTGATGGTGCCGACCCAGTTCTGGGCCTTCGCCAACGACCTCTACGACCCGGACTCCGGCGGCCGCCTGTTCGTTATCGTCGCCTTCGGCGCCTCCCTCGGCGCGGTCTGCGGCAGCTACCTGACCAGCCTGCTGGTGCACTACCTCGGGGTCTACGAACTGATGCTGGTGGCGGCGGGCATCCTGGTCACCAGCCTGCTGATTACCGACCTCGTGGCGCGCCGCGAGGGCCTGTGGGAGCGCCGCGACGATCCCGCCACCCGGGAGGTGGAAACCGGCCCGGACAAGGTCGGCAGCCACGGCGGCTTCGCCCTGGTGTTCGGCAGCCGCTACCTGCTGCTGATCGCCCTGCTGATGCTCATCCTCAACTGGGTCAACACCTCCGGCGAGTACATTCTCGCCCGCACCGTCGAGGCCGCGGCGCGGGAGCAGCTGGCGCCCGGGGCTGGCGGCGCCATCGACCACCACGCCGTGGAGGCCTTTATCGGCGGTTTCTATGCGCAGTTCTACACGGTGGTGAATATCGCCGGCATGCTGCTGCAGCTGTTCGTGGTCTCCCGGGTGCTCAAGTACCTCGGCGTGCGGGCGGCGATCATGGTCCTGCCGCTGATCGCCCTCGGCGGCTACATACTCGCCGCCTTCGCCCCGGTACTGGCGATGGTGCGCTGGGTGAAGACCGCAGAAAACGCCACCGATTACTCCTTGCAGAATACCGTGCGGCAGGTACTCTTCCTGCCTACCACGCGCGAGGAGATCTACAAGGCGAAGCAGGTCACCGACACCTTCTTCGTGCGCGCGGGGGACGTACTGTCCGCCGTGGTGGTCTACGTCGGCACCGTCTGGCTGGCGCTGAACACCCAGGGCTTTGCCATCATCAATATCGCACTGGTCGTTGCCTGGCTGTTGCTGGCCTTCCTGGTCGGCAGCCACTACCGGCGACTGGTGCCACGGGATCCAGCAGGAGAATCCGCGTAAATGGCTGAACTGAGCAACTACACCTACGACGAAATCAGCATCGGCCAGCGCGCCAGCTATACCCGCGCCGTGAGCGAGAAGGACATCCAGCTGTTCGCGGCGGTGTCCGGTGACGTCAATCCCCTGCACCTCGACCCGGCCTTCGCCGCCACGACCCGCTTCGGCGAGCGCATCGCCCACGGCATGCTCACCGGCTCCTTCATCTCGGCGGCACTGGCGATGGAACTGCCGGGGCCCGGCACGATTTTCATGGAGCAGTCCCTGCGCTTTCGCCTGCCGGTGAAAATCGGCGACGAGATCACGGTGGAACTGGAAGTGAGCGAGAAGAACGACCGGCGCAAGTCGGTCACCCTGGACTGCAAGGCCGTCAACCAGGACGGCAAGACAGTAGTGACCGGCACCGCGCTGGTGATGGCGCCCGACGAGAAGCAGTGCATGCCGCGGCCGCAGGAGCCGCGGGCCTCAGTGGAGGCCTGAGGGTCAGGCCGTCTGGCTGGCGGCGGGCGCCGACTGCGGGAACTGGGTGTGATCGAGGTACTGCAGCTGCAGCAACACCGCCGCCGTGCCCTCGTCGACGCGACTACCGAGCACCAGCACCGCAGGGGTGCCCTCTTCCACCGTGACCCCGGTGATGCCGAAGATGGTGCGATTGCCCTGCTCTTTGGCCGTGAAGGTCTGGATATCCTTCTTCTCCTCCAGGGCGTTGACGAGATTGCCCAGCAGCGCGCGCAGGCTGGCGCGGAAGGCGCCGTAGTTGAGGCTGCCGGCGAACTCGCTGTGATCCAGGGAGAGATCGAAGCGGACGGTGGACTCGTCCTCCATCTTCAGGTTGGTCAGGGCGACCCGCTTGCCCTCCACCAGCGCGCGGTAGAGGTTCTTGGCGTCGGTGCGCGACGACTCGACGAAGACCTTGTGCAGCAGGTTGACGGCAATGGTCAGGAACTGGTCGCGGGACAGGGTGTGGGAACTGGTTTTGGCCATGATGGATTCTCGGAATTACAGCCCGGCAAGTCTACTGGCCGGGGCCAGTTGAGGCAATCGGGCGCGGGCCCGCGTGGCTAGCATCCGGCGGGGCTGTTATGCTCTGCGGCCAATCCAGCCAACGCCCCGCCCCGTGAAGCGCAACAACCAGCCCTGGCAGCCGACACCCGCCGCAGACCTCCACTGGACCGAGGGTGGCGAGCCCTACTCCACCCGCTTCGAGGACATCTACTTCTCCCGCGAGGACGGCATCGCCGAGAGCCGGCATGTCTTCCTGCGCGGCAACGGCCTGCCGGAGCGCTGGCGCGCCAGCAGCTGCAGCCATTTCTGCATCGGCGAAACCGGCTTCGGCACCGGGCTCAACTTCCTGCTCACCTGGCAGGCCTGGCGTGCGCTGCCAGCGCCGCGCCCGCGGCTGCACTATGTCTCCATCGAGAAATTCCCCCTCGGCCCGGCGGAGTTGGAGCGCGCCCTCGCCGGCTGGGGTGAGCTGCGGGACCTCGCTGCCCAGTTGCGGGCGGGCTGGCCCGGCCGCCTGCCCGGGCAGCACCGCCTGCTGTTCGAGGACGGCGCAGTCACGCTGGACCTGTGGTGGGAGGATATCGCCGACGCCCTGCCGGACCTCGCCAGCGGCGGCCCGAAGGTGGACGCCTGGTATCTCGACGGCTTCGCCCCGGCGCGCAACGAGGCCATGTGGGGGCAGGCCATCTACCCCGCCATCGCCGCCCTGTCCCGCCCCGGCGCGACCTTTGCCACCTTCACCGCCGCCGGGCATGTGCGCCGCGGCCTGGCCGCTGCCGGCTTCGCCGTGCGCAAGGTACCGGGCTACGGCCGCAAGCGCGAATCCCTGGCCGGGGAGCGCGCCGCGGCCGGTGAGCCGCTGGCGACTGGCGATACCCCCTGGGATATTCCCGCCGTGCCGCCCCGCCGGCCGGCCTCGGCGATCGTTCTCGGCGCCGGGCTGGCCGGCTGCGCGACTGCCGCGGCGCTGGCACGGCGCGGCATTGCGGTCTCCCTGCTGGACCAGGGCGAGCTGGCCGGCGCCGCCTCGGGCAACGGCCAGGGCATTCTCTACACCCGCCTCTCCCGCCGGCACTCGGCGCTGACCGACTTCGCCCTGCAGAGTTTCCGTCACGCCAGCACGCACTACGCCGGGCATTTCGCCGCGGGCAAACTGCGCCGGGGTATCGACGGAGCGCTTTGCGGCATGTTCCACCTGGAGGAGAACGCGGCGGAACTGGCGGGCCTCGCGGCGTGCTTGCAGGGTCTCGAGGAACTGGCCGAGGTCCGCGATCGCGACAGCGCCGGCGAGCTGCTCGGCAGCCGGCCGGCCCTGGACGGTTTCTGGTTCCCCGGTTCCGGCTGGATCCACCCGCCGGCGCTGTGCGCGATGTTGGCCGAGCACCCGCTGATCGACCTGCAAGCTGCCTGCGGCGGCCTGGAGCTGCAGCCCGGTGGCGAAGGCTGGCAGGCCCTGGCTGCCGACGGCCGGTGCCTCGCGCGGGCGGACGCGGCAATTGTCTGCGCCGGCACCGACAGCCACCGCATGGCGCCGCTCGAATGGCTGCCGCTGCGGCCGATTCGCGGCCAGACCACGGACCTGCCCGCCTGGCCGGCGAGCGAGCGACTCGGCGCCGCCGTCTGCCACCAGGGTTACATCGCCCCGGCCCGCCGGGGCACGCACACCATCGGCGCCAGCTTCTACCCCGGCGACGAGGACCTCGCCCTGCGCCCCGAAGACCAGCGCGGCAACCTCGACAAGCTCGCCGCGGCGCTGCCCGAGTGGGCGCCGGAGCTGCAGGCCCAGGCGGCGGAACAGCTGCCCGGGCGCGCCGGCCTGCGCTGCGCGAGCCCCGACTACCTGCCCATGGCCGGCCCGGTGCCGGCGCGGGAGAAGTTCTTGCAGGCCTACGCCGCGCTGGGCAAGAATGCCCGACTGATCATCGAACAGCGAGGCGATTACGTGCCGGGACTCTATCTCAATACCGCCCACGGCTCGCGGGGCCTGACCTCTACCCCGCTGTGTGCGGAACTGCTCGCCAGCATGCTCTGCGACGAGCCGCTGCCCCTGTCCCGGGAACTGGTCCGCGCGCTGGCCCCGGCGCGCTTTGTGCTGCGCGACCTGGTTCGCAAGCGGGTTTGAGGCGATGTTCGCGCGTTTTTTGCCCGGCCTGATCGCCGCCCTGTGCAGCCTGCAGGCCCTGGCGCTGGAGCACTACACTTTCCGGGTCCTAGACAAAAAGCCGCTCGACCGCAGCTACTTCGCCCAGGGGCTGGAGATCCACGACGGCAAGCTCTACCTCAGCACCGGCAACTACGGCCAGTCGGCCCTGCTGCGCTTCGATTTCGACTCCGGCGCGGTCGAGGTCAACCGCCACCTCAACCCGCGCCTGTTCGGCGAGGGCCTCACCCTGCTCGGCGACCACGCCTACCAGCTGACCTGGCGCGAGGGCATGGTGCTGGTCTTCAGCCGCGACGAGCTGGAGGCGCTGAACTGGTTCCCCATCACCACCCAGGGCTGGGGCCTGACCAACGACGGCGAGCAACTGATCTACAGCGACGGCAGCGACAAGCTCTACTACCTGTCGCCCGAGAGCCGCCGGGTCACCCGCACCGTGGCGGTCACCGAAAACGGCAAGCCGCTGCGGCGCATCAACGAACTGGAGTGGATTGACGGGGAAATCTGGGCCAACATATGGGAGAGTAACCGTATCGTCATCATCGAGCCGGCCACCGGCAGGGTGCGCGCCAGCATCGACCTGCAGGGCCTGCTGCCGGCGATGGAGCGCCAGCCCGCCACCGACGTGCTCAACGGCATCGCCCGGGACCCGGCGGACGGCGGCATCTGGGTGACCGGCAAGCGCTGGCCCTGGCTGTACAAAATCGAACTCTCCCCGGTTGCCGCCCAACAGGAGGAGCCCAAACCACGTTAGAATGACGGGCAAACCACCCCGTTTCCAAGAGGCTGCATGAACCAAGCACTGCCGGCGGCTCACCCCGCCTTCGAAGCCATCCGCCAACAGGAGATCGCCTCCCTCAAGCTGCGGGTGGAGGAGTACCGCCACCGCGCCACCGGCGCCGTTCACTACCACCTCGCGGCGGACAGTACCGAGAACGTCTTCCTCGTCGCCCTGCGCACGGTGCCCGAAGACTCCACCGGCGTGGCCCACATCCTCGAGCACACCGCCCTGTGCGGCTCCGAGCGCTACCCGGTGCGCGACCCCTTCTTCATGATGCTGCGGCGCTCCCTGAACACTTTCATGAACGCCTTCACCAGCTCCGACTGGACCGCCTACCCCTTCGCCAGCCAGAACCGCAAGGACTTCAACAACCTGCTCGACGTCTACCTCGACGCGGTCTTCTTCTCCCGCCTCGACCCGCTGGACTTCGCCCAGGAGGGCCACCGGGTGGAATTCGCCGAGGCGGACAACCCGGACAGCGAACTGGTCTACAAGGGCGTGGTATTCAACGAGATGAAGGGCGCCATGAGCTCGGTGCCGAGTTACCTGTGGCAGAAGCTCTGCGAGCACCTGTTCCCCAGCAGCACCTACCACTACAACTCCGGCGGCGACCCGGAACACATTCCCGACCTCAGCTACGAAGAGCTCAGGGCCTTCTACCGCAGCCACTACCACCCGAGCAACGCGATCTTCATGACCTTCGGCGATATCAGCGCCGAGGAGCACCAGCAGGCCTTCGAGAACCGCGCGCTGAAGCGCTTCGAGCGCCTCGACGAGCGCATCGAGGTCAAGCCCGAGCGGCGCCTGCCACAGCCGCTGCACGTGCGCGAGCACTACGCCTTCGACGAGGAGGGCAACACGGCCCAGCGCACCCACTTCGTCATGGGCTGGATGCTCGGCGAGAGCGCCGATCTCGAGCAGATGCTCGAGGCCCAGCTGCTCTCCAGCGTACTGCTGGAAAACAGCGCCTCGCCGCTGCAGCGGGCCCTGGAAACGACCCCGCTGGCGCAGTCGCCCTCCCCCCTGTGCGGGCTGGAGGATTCCATGCGCGAGCTGGTCTTCGTCTGCGGTGTCGAGGGCACCGACGCCGAGCACGCCGGGGCACTGGAAAACATGGTGCTGGAGGTCATCCAGCAGGTCGCCGACGAGGGCGTCGAACCCGAGCGCCTGCACGCCGTCCTGCACCAGCTGGAACTGCACCAGCGGGAAATCAGCGGCGACGGCTACCCCTACGGCCTGCAGTTGATCCTGCAGGCGCTGGGCTCCGCCACCCACTACAGCGACCCGATCGCGGTGCTCGACCTGGAGCCGGTCATCGCCCGCCTGCGCGAACACATCGAGGACCCGGACTACATCCGCGGGCTCGCCCGCAAGCTGCTGATCGACAATCCGCACCGGGTGACCCTGGTGGTGGAGCCGGACAGCCAGCTCTCCGCCGAGCGCGTGCGCCGGGAACAGGAACGGCTGCAGGAGATTCGCGAATCAATGGACGCGGAGCAGCGCAGGGCCACCGTGCAGCTGGCGGCGGACCTGATCGCCCGCCAGCAACAGGTGGACGACCCGGACATCCTGCCCAAGGTGGAACTCGCCGACGTGCCCCCCGCCATTCCGGAACTGGAATTCGTGGAACAGGAGAGCGCCGGCCTGCGCCGCACCACCTATAGCCGCGGCACCAACGGCCTGGTCTACCAGCAGATGGTCGCGCCCCTGCCGGCAATGGACAGCGAACAGCAGCAGCTGCTGCCGCTCTACACCAATTTCCTCACCGAACTGGGTGTCGGCGAGGGCAGCTACCTCGACGTCCAGCACCGCCAGTCGGCGACGGTGGGCTCGATCAGCGCCTTCACCTCGATGCGCGGCCAGGTCGACAACGAGCAGGCGGTCACCGCCAATTTCGTCCTCTCCTCCAAGGCCCTGGCGAATAACGCCGAGGCCCAGGTCGCGCTGATGACCGACACCCTGCGCACTGTGCGCTTCGACGAGACCGGCCGCCTGCGCGAGCTGGTCAGCCAGCAGCGGGCGCGCCGCGAGCAGGCGGTGACCGGCCACGGCCACAGCCTCGCCATGGCCGCGGCGAGCGCCGGCATGAGCCCCCTCGCCCGGCTCAATCACCAGCTGACCGGCCTGGCCGGGATTCGCGCCCTGCGCCGGCTGGACGATTCCCTGAAAGACGCGGCGAACCTCCAGGCCTTCGCCGAGCGGCTCGCGGCGATGCACGCCGCCGTGCAGGCGATGCCGCGCCAGCTGCTGACGGTCGCCGAGCCCGAACGGGTGGAAGAGTTCTCCACCCTCGCCGCGGCAAACTGGCAGGGCGACAGCGGCGCAGGCGACCAGCACTTCGCCCTGGAGCCTATCCGCGAGCGCCGCGGTGAATTCTGGGTCGCCAACACCCAGGTCAATTTCTGCGCCCGCGCCTATCCCACGGTGCCGGTCAGTCACCCCGACGCCGCGGTGCTGTCGGTGCTCGGCGGCTTCCTGCGCAACGGCTACCTGCACCGGGCGATCCGCGAACAGGGCGGCGCCTACGGCGGCGGCGCGACCCAGGATTCCGGTGTCGCCACCTTCCGCTTCTACTCCTACCGCGACCCGCGGCTGGCGGAAACCCTGGCCGACTTCGACGCCGCGGTAAGCTGGCTGATCGACAGCCAGCACGACCCGCGGGCCCTCGAGGAAAGCATCCTCGGAGTCATCGGCAGCCTCGACAAACCCGGCTCCCCCGCCGGCGAGGCCAAGCAGCACTTCCACAACCGGCTGTTCGGCCGCACCCATGACCAGCGGGAGGAATTCCGCCGCCGGGTGCTGGAAGTCAGCCTCGATGACCTGCGCCGGGTCGCACACACCTACCTGCGCCCGGAGCTGGCGAGCACCGCGGTGATTGCCAGCAGCGCACGGCTGGACGAAACCGCGGCCCTGCGCGAAGCGCTGGGCCTGGTGGTCGAGGAACTGCAGACCCGCTAGCGCGTCGCCGGCGGGGCGAATGCACTGCGCCCCGCCCATTCGCCTGGCTGCTCCGCAGTAACAGGTTCCGGGGAGTGATCCCCCCGACGGGCTGCAGCGGCCGCCCGGCGTAATTCCGCCTGCGGCAACTCTGTCTGCCGACAGGGCAAACCGCCGTTATTGACCCTCTTGATAGCTGCGTGATGTACTCGGTGTTCCTGGTCCCTGCCCGTTCAGTCACCATCCCAATAACATCACTGCTCCCGGCGCAGGGGCTGCACACCTCGACAGGGATATGCATGTCCGAGACATCCGCGCTGTCCGCCCGCGAAGAGTGGAAAGCCTACTGGCCCCTGGTGCTCGCCTGCTCGGTGGGCTTCTCCTTCCACTCCGTGGCGACCTACTCCCTCGGCCTCTTCATGACGCCATTGAGCAACGAGTTCGGCTGGAACCGGACACAGATTTCCGCCGGGCTCACGGTGGCGGCACTGCTGGCGATTCCCCTCTCGCCGATTGTCGGCGCGATGATAGACCGCTGGGGTTCGCGGCGGCTGGCCATCCCGGGCCTCGTGCTCACCGGCGGCGCGATTGCCGGCTTCGGCCTGGCCAACGGCTCCATGACCCAGTGGCTGTTCCTGTGGACGACCTACGCGGTGCTCTCCCTCGGCATCAAGTCGACCATGTGGACGGCGGCCATCAGCAGCATGTTTGCCAGCAGCCGCGGCATGGCACTGGCGGTGACCCTGAGCGGTACCGCGGTGGCGCAGATCCTCTCCCCGCCCATCACCCACTGGCTGATCGACAGCCTCGGCTGGCGCCAGGCCTTTTTCTGGCTCGGTGTCGGCTGGGCTGCCCCGGCGCTGGTCCTGTGCGTACTCTTCCTCTACGACGCCCACGACCGGCGCCGCGCCGCCGCCAAGGCCGGCAAGCCCTCCCCGGTCGGTGAACTCACCGGCCTCAGCGTGGCGCAGGCAGTGCGCAGCCGGGCGCTGTGGCAGGTGGCCATCGCCACCCTGATCATCATGGTTCTCACCATCGGCTTCATCGTCCACCAGGTGCCGATTCTCACCGAGGCGGGCGTCTCGCGGGAGCGCGCGGCCTGGCTCGCCAGCTTCGCCGGGGTCGCGGGCATCACCGGCAAACTTTTCACCGGCTACCTGCTCGACCGCTTCCGCGCCAACTGGATCGGCGGCATCACCATGGGTATCGCCGCGCTGGCCTTCGTCCTGCTGCTGGAGCCCTTCCGCTCGCCTACTGCCATCCTCGTGGCGATGTTCGTGATCGGCTATTCCTCGGGCTGCAAGCTGCAGATCTGCGCCTACCTCACCAGCCGCTACGGCGGGATGAAGAACTTCGGCAAGGTCTTCGGCGTCATGTCGAGCCTGATCGCCGTGGGCGCCGGCATCGGCCCGGTGCTGGCCGGCGCGGTGCACGACATCTCGGGCAGTTATACGCCGATGGTATTGGCGGGCATCCCCGCCGCGCTGTTTGCGGGGGTACTGCTCCTGCTCCTGGGGCCCTACCCGGTGTGGGGCGAGACGCCCGAGGCCAGCCCCGCCCCCGCCTGAGCGTTCAGCGGCTGATCGATGCCGCCATCCGACGCTGGCGTGAAACGGCCAGCGCCGCGGCTAGACGACTTCCAGCTCGGACTGCAGCAGTTCCAGTGTGGCCTCGAAGTTGTCGCCGAAGGGAATCACCGCGGCGTTGAAGTCGGTGACCCCGGCCTGGCGCAGCTGGTCGATATCCGCGCGCAGGGTGTCGGCGGTCCCCACCAGCGCCAGCTCGGCGGGCCCCTCGACGCCCTCGCGATCGAGCATCGCGCGATAGGAGGGCAGCATGCCGTAGATGGCCAGGGTCTCGCCGATATGCGCGCGCGCGGCGTCGACATCCCGGGTCAGGCAGATCGGCATGCCGCAGACGATGCGCGGCGCGCTGTGCCCGGCCTCGGCGGCCGCGGCGGTGATTTCCGGCACGATGTGCTCGGCGATGGTCCGCGGCCCGGTCATCCAGGTGGTGGTGCCGTGGGTGTAGAGCCCGGCCAGGCGCAGCATGGCCGGCCCCAGCGCCGCCAGCAGCAGCGGCACCGGCTCCGCGTCGGGGATGTCGAGGGTCAGCCGGCCGGTGATGTCCTCGCCCTCGAAATCCGCGGCCTCGCCGCGCAACAGCGGCGCCAGCACTTCGAGGTACTGGCGCATGTGCCGCGCGGGCTGGTCGTAGGAATAGCCGTACATGTCCTCTATGACCAGCTTGTGGGAGAGGCCCACGCCGAGGGTGAAACGGCCGCCGCAGGCTGCCTGCGCGGTCAGCGCCTGCTGGGCCAGGGCCGCCGGGTGTCGCGGGTAGCTGGGCACCACCGCCGTGCCGAGTTCGATGTGGTCTGTTTCCCAGCCGGCCACCGAGCAGGCGCCGACCGCGTCCAGGCCGAAGATGTTGGGCACCCAGAAACTGTCGAAGCCGCGTGACTCCATATCCTGGGCGAATTTCACCAGCCCCTGCAGGTCGGTGCGTTCACCCGGCATGACACCGCCAAAAATTCCTATGCGCATTGCTCGCTACTCCGCAGCTTCCGAGCCAGCCGGCTCATACCAGGATGGTGGACCCATCGTCACCCACAGCATAGAACAAACAGTCCGCATGGGCGATTTGTGCATTGGTGGTGATCATGAACAGTTTGAGGTTCTGCGCCGGATACAGTCGCCCGCCCTCGATACGCACCAGTTTCGCCACCGCGCAGCGCCCGCCGCCGTCCTGGGCGCGGAACAGGCGCTCGGCGGCGGCGTTGGCCCAGCCGAGCTGGGTGTCCGTGCGCACGCCGCCGAAATTGTGGTGCTCGATATCCGGGCGCAGGGTGATGTCGTAGTTCTCGCTCGGGGTTTCGGCGTAGGTCAGGGTGACGTGCTCCTGCAGTTCCAGGCGGATCGGGTGGGCAAACTGCTCCAGGTCCCAGTCGCTACGCTCCGGCTGCAGCACGTCGTCGCCACGGAAATAGCGGCACAGCCCCTCATAGGCGAGTTCGTGGGCTTCGGCGTCCAGGCGCCCGCCCACTTCCACGGTGACCGTCGGGCAGTGGGCTTCGGTCAGTTCCATCAGCGAGCCCAGGTCGAGATCGGAGACCACCATCCGGCGGGTGAACAGCGCAACCAGTGCCTCGTGATTGCGATCGGTGTAGCGGCAGACGCCGAAGGCGGGGCCGGAGCCGGAGGTGTTGTGGATATCCACCACCGCCTCCGGGCGGTGCAGGCGCAGGATGGTCAGCAGTTCCTCCGCCAGCGCGCCCTGGGCGTCGTCGAAGGGCGGGCGGAAGCAGCGGTTGAGGTCCCGCGCCCGCGGCAGCATGCGATGGCTGAACAGCGGTTCCTCCAGCGCCGCTGCCACCGAGGCGACCACGCAGACCACGTTCACCGCCGGGCGTTCGCCACTGCGCAGCCAGCGATGCAGGGCGATGGTGCCCGAGGGCTCGTTGCCGTGCAGCAGGGTCACCAGGGCCCGGGTGCGGCTGTCGTCCCGGCCCGTGAGCAGCAGGCAGGCGGGGCCGCCCATCCAGTGCAGGAACTGCTCCGCGCTGCTGCCGACTTCGTCGGGCCGCGGGTCGCGGGAGAAATGCACCCTTCTCATTGCGGATACCTCACGCCCGGCACCTCACAGGGGCCACCGTGCCACCGGCAGGTTGTCGCGGCTGAAGTCGATGAAGCGCTCGAGCATCCCGTGCAGGGCTCGCTCCAGGGTCTGGCTGGCGCCCAGTCTGTCGAGTGTCGCCAGCTGCCAGCGGGCGCCGGTCTGCCCCCCGGCCAGGCGCTCGTCGATGATGCCGAGATAGTGATCGCGCTCGCCCGCGGCGATACCGATGCTGTCCAGGCCGCGCGCCGCCAGCGGCAGCAGTTCGGCGAGCACGCTGGCGGCGCTGCGCTCCTCCACCGGCCCGCGCAGGCCCCTCGGCCAGACCAGGCTGGCCTCCAGGCCGTTCTGCGCGGCGCGGTAGAAGTTGTACTGGGCGTAGTGGAACGGCAGCGCCGGCAGCAGTGTATCGACGTGCGGGCGCAGGCCCTCCACCAGGCCGATCAGCAGGGCCGCATTGGCGGCCATGTCGACGGCGCTGGGCCCGGCCGGCAGCGCGCGCATCTCGATGCGCAGGTGGCCGCCCTCGGCGGCGTCGTAGACCGGCCGGTTCCACTGCCACACCGTGCCCTGGTGCAGGCACAGTTCCGCCAGCCCGGGCACTTCGCCTGCGTCCAGTTGCTGTAGCGGAGAGCGCTCCGCGCACACCGGCAGCAGCGGCTCGTACATGCGCACTGCCTCGCGAAACAGTTCCAGCACCCCGCGCCTCACCCAGCCGAGGCCGAAGCCCACCCGCGGCGGCCGTCCGCAGCCGTAGGGATCGAAGCGGCGGGTGTCGATGGACTGCTTGAACAGCGGGATGCGCGTCTCCTGCCACAGGCGGTGGCCGAACAGGGTCGGTGAATTGCCGGCGATGGCGAGCGCCAGCGGCGTCGCCAGTTGCACGGCGTTGAAGGTATCCGCGTAGGCGTCGGGGGCGACGCGATAGTGCAGCTGGAAGGAGGTGTTGGCGCCCTCCAGGGTGATGTCGCTCATCTCCAGCTGCAGCGGGTCGTCGCCGCTGATCTGCACGCGGAAGTTGCCGCCGCGCCGCTGGATCAGTTGCCGGGTGAGCGCGTGGTAGCGCCGCCGGTCGGTGATATTGGCGACACCGAAGTCGGTTTCCCGCAGGGTCGGCAGGATGCCTATGGGCACGATGCGCCCGCCCCAGCGCGCGGCGACAGGTTCCAGGTGGGCGAGCATCGCCCGGATCTGCTGTTCGGCGCGCAGGAAGGGCTGCGCGTCGAGACCGCTGTGGGGCAGGTTGAACTCGAGGTTGTAGCGGTTCAGCTCGAGGGTGAGCGTGGGCTCGGCGGCGGCCTCGAGCACCTCGCGGTTGACCGCCAGCGGGTAGCCCTGGCGGTCGACGATGTACATCTCGAGTTCGGCACCGAAGGAGCCGGGACCGGCGCCGAAGCCCGGCCTGGCGAGAAGTGTTTCCAGTACCGCGAGGTTTTCCTCCAGCCGGTCGCCGTAGCGGCAGACCTCCTCGCGACTGAAATCAAGCTGTTCGACTTCCAGGCCCATAAGCTGTCCGCAGGGCCGGCCCCTCCTGCTGCGTCAGTGTCGCCGGCCTCGTCTACTGTTCGATTGCGATGCGCAGGTTTACCCCCACCCGGTAGCTGTTCTCCCCGGCCACCATCGGCGGTGCCGCGCCGGCGAGACTGACGGCCTCCATGCGCGCCATTTTCGGCTGCGGGGAGTAGCTCTGCTCGGAAATCGCTGTAATTGCACCCAGCTGCACATTGGCGGCCTGCGCCAGCGTCGCGGCCTTCGCCAGCGCGTCCTGCACGGCGAGGCTGCGGGCCAGCGCGAGCGCCGCCGAGGGATCCTCGTTGGTGAAGCTCACACTGCCGCTTTCATTGACGCCGAGACTGACCGCGCTGTCGATCACGTTGCCGAGCTTTGCCAGATCCCTCACCCGCACGGTCAGACCGTTGCGCACCGTGTAGCCGACCAGCTTCGGCGGTTCGCCATCGCTGCGCTGCGGGTAGACATAACGCGGCTGGATGGAGAAATCCGAGGTCTGCAGGTCGCGCTGCTCCACCCCCGCCTTGAGCAGGCCCTCCAGCACTTTTTCCATGGCGCTGGAATTGGCGTCGAGGGCGGCCCTCGCGGTGTCCGCCTCACGCACCACCACCAGGTCGATGACCGCCATGTCCGGCACCATCACCGCCTGGGCCTCGCCGTTGACGGAAATCTCATTGGCACCCGGCTCGGCGGAGACCGCGGCGGCCAGCAGCAGGCAGCCGCCGAGGGTGATGACAAGAGCTTGCAGGAAGCGCATCGGTATTATCCTCTTCTGTCTGCCTTCGCGCCGCGCTCAGAGGTTGCGGGCGTGAAAAGCAATGTGCTCACCGATATAAGTAGCGATGAAATAGTAACTGTGGTCGTAGCCGGGCTGGGTGCGCAGGGTCAGCGGGTAGTCCGCCGCCTGGGCCGCCTCGCGCAGCAACTCCGGTTTCAGCTGCCCGGCGAGGAAGCTGTCCGCCTCGCCCTGGTCCACCAGCATGGGCAGCTTTTCCCCGGCGCCAGCGACGAGCAGGCTGGCGTCGTAGGCCGCCCACTCGGCGCGATCATCGCCGAGGTAATTGCTGAAGGCCTTCTCGCCCCAGGGACAGCGTGTCGGCGAACAGATCGGCGCGAAGGCGGACACCGAGCGGTATTTGCCGGGATTGCGCAGGGCGATGACCAGCGCGCCGTGGCCACCCATCGAGTGACCGAAAATCGACGCGCGCTGTGTATCCAGCGGCAGGCCGCCGAGCAAGCCGGGCAGTTCCTCGACGATGTAGTCGTACATGCGGTAGTGCGCGGACCACGGCGCCTGCGTCGCGTTGACATAGAAACCGGCGGCGAGGCCGAAGTCCCAGGCGCCCTCGGAATCGTCCGGCACACCCTCCCCCCGCGGGCTGGTGTCCGGCGCGACGATCGCCACCCGGTGGGCCGCCGCGTAGCGCTGGGCGCCGGCCTTGGTGACGAAGTTCTCGTCACTGCAGGTCAGCCCGGAGAGCCAGTAGAGCACCGGCACCGGCTCGCCTTCCGCCTCCGGGGGCAGGTAGAGCGAGAAGTTCATCTCGCAGTCCAGCGCCCCGGAGCGGTGTTTGTAACGCTGCTGCAGGCCGCCGAAACAGCGGCTCTCGGCAATTTTCTCGACTGTTGCAACCGCTGTCATCAGTACATCACCACCGAGCGAATGCTCTCGCCCCTGTGCATGAGATCAAAGGCCGTGTTGATTTCCGACAGCGGCATGGTGTGGGTGATCAGGTCGTCGATATTGATCTTGCCCTCCATGTACCAGTCGACAATCCTCGGTACATCGGTGCGACCGCGGGCGCCGCCGAAGGCGCTGCCGCGCCAGTGGCGGCCGGTGACCAGCTGGAACGGGCGGGTGGAAATCTCCTGCCCCGCGCCGGCCACGCCGATGATGCAGCTCTGGCCCCAGCCCTTGTGACAGCACTCCAGCGCCTGGCGCATCACCTTCACGTTGCCGATGCATTCAAAGCTGTAGTCGACGCCGCCGCCGGTCAGTTCGATGATGTGGCCGACGACATCGTCGACTTCACTCGGGTTGACGAAGTCGGTCATGCCGAACTGCTTCGCCAGTGGCACCTTGGACGGGTTCAGGTCCACGCCGATGATGCGGCCGGCGCCGACCATCTTCGCCCCCTGGATGACGTTGAGGCCGATGCCGCCGAGACCGAACACCGCCACGGTCGCGCCCGGCTCCACTTTCATGGTGAAGGCGACAGCGCCGATACCGGTGGTCACGCCGCAGCCGATGTAGCAGATCTTGTCGAAGGGCGCGTCCTCGCGCACCCTGGCCAGGGCGATTTCCGGCAGCACCGTGTAGTTGGAGAACGTCGAGCAGCCCATGTAGTGCAGGATCGGCCTGCCGTCGAGGGAGAAGCGGCTGCTGCCGTCGGGCATCAGGCCCTGGCCCTGGGTCTCGCGGATCGCGCCGCAGAGGTTGGTTTTCGGGTGCAGGCAGAACTTGCACTCGCGGCACTCGGGGGTATACAGCGGAATCACATGGTCACCGGGTTTCAGGCCGGTAACCCCGGGGCCGACCTCGACCACCACGCCCGCGCCCTCGTGACCGAGAATCGCGGGGAAGGCGCCTTCGGGGTCGTCGCCGGACAGGGTAAAGGCATCGGTGTGGCAGACGCCGGTAGCCTTTATCTCGACCAGCACTTCACCGGCGCGGGGGCCCTCGAGATCGACTTCGACGACTTCCAGTGGTTTGCCTGCGGCGAAGGCAACGGCGGCTTTGGTTTTCATGGTGTACTCCAGATCTGTGATGGGTCTTATCGCCGCTGTCGACTTGGTACCGGCGTTAGTGCGTGGCGGCGATTCCCTCCGGGGAAACCGTTAGGCGACAGGACGTCGCCGCTCGAGCCTGCACATGGATGTGCGTTTTTTGGCGTGTTTCCCCGGAGGGAATCGCCGTCATGCACGGGGCCAGGTGCACCAGGCCAAAAATACGCAAATCAGCAGCTGAATTCAGTCCGCTCAGTATAGAGGCTATACTGCAGCAAAACCCACCTTCCCCCGGAAATTTCACCCCCAGGAGCCACGCCCGATGAGCGAACTGGTCAGCGTCCAGATTGAAAATCACGTCGCCGAAGTCTGCCTCAACCGCCCGGAGAAAATGAACGCCCTGTCCTGGCCGCTGTTCGAGGCGCTCACCGCGGCCGGGCAGCAACTCGCCGGCAACCGTGAGGTGCGCGCAGTGGTCCTGCACGGCGCGGGCGAGCACTTCTGCGCCGGCCTGGACCTGGAGAACTTCGCCGACTTCCGCCCCGGCATGGACCTGTTCGGCCCCGGCCGTGGCGGCGAGTGGCCCAACTTCTACCAGTCACCGGCCTGGGTCTGGCGCCAGCTGCCGGTCCCCGTGATCTGCGCCCTGCACGGCGTGGCCTACGGCGGCGGCCTGCAGATCGCCCTCGGCACCGACATCCGCATCGCCCACCCGCACTGCCGGCTGTCGGTCATGGAGATCAAGTGGGGGCTGATACCCGACATGAGCGCCTCACAGACCCTGCGCGACCTGGTGCGACTCGACATCGCCAAGGAACTCACCTTCACCGGGCGGGTCATAGATGGCACGGAAGCCCTGGCCATCGGGCTGCTGACCCAGCTTTCGGAAAACCCGCTGGAAGAGGCACGGGCCATGGCCGCGGCCATCGCCGGCCGCAACCCCGACGCGATTTCACTCGGCAAGTACCTGCTCGACAGCACCCGCCAGGGCGCGCCCGAGGAAGGACTGCGGCGCGAGGAAAAACTGCAGGCCCGCCTGCTCGGCAGCGCCAACCAGATGGAGGCCATCATCGCCGGGATGGAAAAACGCCCGCCCGCTTTCGGCCCGCGCAGTTTCGGCGATTTCGGCGAACTCGAAGACTGACAAGGAACACCATGAATGCATATACCCCGCCCCGGGTCTGGACCTGGGACAAGGAAAACGGCGGCACTTTCGCCTCCATCAACCGCCCGGTAGCCGGCGTCACCCACGAAAAACCGCTGCCGCAGGGCGAACACCCCTTCCAGCTCTACTCCCTCGGCACACCCAACGGGCAGAAAGTGACCATCCTCCTCGAGGAACTGCTGGCGCTGGGTATCAGCGGGGCCGAGTACGATGCCTGGAAAATCGATATCGGCGAGGGCGACCAGTTCAGCTCCGGCTTCGTCGCCATCAACCCCAACTCCAAGATCCCCGCGCTGGTCGATCGCAGCGGTGAGCGCCCCTTCCGGGTCTTCGAGTCCGGCGCCATCCTGCTCCACCTCGCGGAGAAGTTCGGCCGGTTTCTGCCCGCTGAAGCGGCACAGCGGGCGGAATGCCTGTCCTGGCTGTTCTGGCAGATGGGTGCGGCGCCTTTCCTCGGCGGCGGCTTTGGCCACTTCTACGCCTACGCGCCGGAGCCCATGGAGTACCCGATCAACCGTTACGCCATGGAAGTGAAACGCCAGCTCGACGTGCTCGACCAGCGCCTTGCGCTGGCGCCCTACCTCGCCGGCAACGAATACACGATAGCCGACATCGCCAACTTCCCCTGGTACGGCAAACTGGTGATCGGCAAAACCTACGACGCCCAGGAATTCCTCGGCGTGGAGCAGTACGGCAATGTCGCCCGCTGGGCCCGCGAGATGGACGAGCGCCCCGCGGTCAAACGCGGCCTGCGAGTCAACCGCTCGCCGGGCGAGAACGGCCTCGGCGTGCCGGAACGGCACAGCGCCGCGGACTTCGGCTGAGCGCGGCAGACTTGCGCGAGGAGGAACACAGCCAGGCGGTGCAGGCCCAGAAACGCATGGGCCTGGGCATGATGGTCATTACCTGGGTACTGGCGCTGGGCCTGGCGGCGTGGTTTTTCAGCGACGTACTGGAGCGCCAGTTCAATCCCAACACCACGCTGCGCACCACGCAGACCGGCGCCGGGGTGCGCGAGGTCAGTCTCAAGCGCAACAAGTACGGCCACTACGTGACCAGCGGCAGGATCAACGGGGAGCCGGTGACCTTCATGCTCGACACCGGCGCCACCGGGGTGGCGATTCCTCTCGGCCTCGCCGAGGCGATGGGCCTGCCCCGGGGCCGCGCCTTCCACAGCCAGACCGCCAACGGTACGACGCTGAGCTACAGCACCCGCCTCGATTCGGTAGCGGTCGGCGGTATCGCGCTGGAGGATGTGCCCGCCTCCATCGTCACCGGCATGCAGATGGACGAAGTCCTGCTCGGCATGACCTTCCTCAAGCATATCGAGTTCAGCCAGCGCGGGGACACCCTGACCCTGCGCCAGTACCCGGACTGAAACCGGGCCCGTTTCAGGCCTCGAGGTCGAGGATCACCTTGCCGCGGGCGCGGCGCTCGGCGAGGCAGTTGAAGGCATCGACGTAGTTGGCGAAGGGAAAGACATCGGTCACCACCGGCTTGAGCCTGCCCTCGGCGAAGCACTGCCAGAGTTCCTCGACGTTTTTCAGGTTGCGCTCGGGCTCCTCGCCGGAGAAGCGGCCGTAGAAGACGCCGACGATGGCGCAGCCCTTGAGCAGGGCGAGGTTGAGCGGCGGCTTGGGAATCGGCCCGCTGGCGAAGCCGATCACCAGGAAGCGGCCGTTCCAGGCCATGTTGCGCAGGGCCGCCTCGGTGTAGTCGCCGCCCACCGGGTCGTAGACCACGTCGACGCCGCGGCCACCGGTGATTTCCTTGAGCGTGGTTTTCAGGTCCACCTCGCTGTAGTTGATCAGTTCGTCGGCACCGAGTTCACGGCACAGGGCGAGTTTCTCGTCGCTGCTGGCGGCGGCGATGACGTGCGCCCCCATCATCTTGCCGATCTCGACCGCGGTGGCGCCAACGCCGCCGGCGGCACCGAGCACCAGCAGGGTCTCCCCCGGCTGCAGGTTGGCGCGCTGCTTGAGCGCATGATAGGAGGTGAAGTAGGTCAGGCTGATACCCGCGGCCTGCACGTAGCTGAGCGATTCCGGCATCGGATAGACCTCCGCCTCCTGCACCACCCGCTGCGCCGCAAAGGCACCGTGGGTGCTGGCGGCGATCACCTTGTCGCCGACCCTGTAGCGCTCGACGCCCTCGCCCACCGCGCTGACCACGCCGGCGCACTCGGCGCCGGGCACGAAGGGCATGTCCGGCTGGGTCTGGTACTTGCCCTGGATCATCAGCAGGTCGGGAAAGTTGAGGCCCGCGGCCTTCACCTCGATCTGCACCTGCCCGGGGCCGCAGGCGGGCACCGACCAGTCATCCACCAGCACCAGTGATTCTGCGGGGCCGTGTTCCCGGCATACGATGGCATCCATTGTTTTCTCCTCGCGGACAGCAGTTTATTCGGTTTTTTTCGCGCCGCGCGCTTCGAGCGCTTGCCCGGCGTGGCGCAATTCAGCTGGCCCCGCAGCATACACCATTGGCGAAAATCACCGGTATTTATTATCTTTATGCAGCTGCATTCACCCAATCACTAGCGCAGGAAACCCCAGCCATGCCCGAACAGGTCCCCAGTGTCGTTTTCAAAACCCGTGTCCGCGACGAGTCCGTCGAGGGTCCCAACCCCTACCGCTGGGAGGACAAGACCAGCGAACAGATTTTCGGCGGCAAGAAGGTGGTGCTGTTCTCCCTGCCCGGCGCCTTCACCCCCACCTGTTCCTCCAATCACCTGCCCCGCTACGAGGAGCTGTACGAGGAATTCAGGGCCCAGGGTGTCGACGAGATCATCTGCCTGTCGGTCAACGACGCCTTCGTGATGTTCCAGTGGGGCAGGCAGGTCGGCAACAAAAACGTGTCCCTGCTGCCCGACGGCAACGGCGAGTTCACCCGCAAGATGGGCATGCTGGTCGACAAATCCAACCTCGGTTTCGGCATGCGCAGCTGGCGCTATTCCATGCTGGTGAACGACGGCAGGATCGAGAAGATGTTCATCGAGCCGGATTTTGCCGACAACTGCCCCACCGACCCCTTCGAGGTCTCCGACGCGGACACCATGCTGGCCTACCTGAAGGGCACGCAGTCCGGCGGTGTAAGCGCGCCGGTGCGCGCCTTCGAGGGCTGACGCGACCAACGCGCTTACACGGCTCGAGGATTTCGGCAATGGAAAGACCTGCGACGAGAATTGATCCCATTGGCGACAGCCTGTACCGGATCAGCACGACGATTTCCGCCGATGACCTGCCGGGCGGTTTCAGCTTCAACCAGTACCTGCTGGTCGACGAGTTCCCCCTCCTCGTGCACAGCGGCCCGGCCGGATTGTTCGAGAATGTCTGCCAGGCCATGGCGACCGTCATGCCCGTGAGCGAATTGCGCTACATCGCCTTCTGCCATTTCGAGGCCGACGAGTGCGGCGCGCTGAACCAGTTCCTCGACGCCGCCCCCGGGGCGCAGGCACTGTGCAGCGGTATCGCGGTGATGACCAGCGTGGCGGACTTCGCCGTCCGCCCGCCCCGGGCATTGGCTGACGGTGAAAAACTGCCGATCGGGCGGCATGTCCTCAGCTGGGTGGATGCGCCCCATGTTCCCCACGGCTGGGAAAACGGCTTTCTCTTCGAGGAAACCCGGAAAATCCTGTTCTGCGGCGACCTGTTCACCCAGGGCGGCGGTGATCACGACCCCCTGTCCGACGATATCCTCGACAGCAGCGAGCAGATGCGCAGCATGCTCGACTACTACGCCCACGGGCCGAACACCCACGAAGTACTCGAACGCCTCGCGGCACTGCAGCCGCAAACCCTGGCGTGCATGCACGGCAGTGCCTACCGTGGAGATGGCGCGGCACAGTTGCGAGGCCTGATGGCCCGGTTGGAAGCCTAGCGAATCCGGCGCCTACAGCAGTCGGCCACATTCTGGAGCAAAGTCAAAGCACGCCTGACGCTGGCACGGCCGGGCATCCAGCCGTGCACTGTTTCGCGTCGCGACGATAAACGCTTTGGGGCAAAGCGGAACAGTGCACGGCTGGATGCGTGCCTGAAGCCGCTGGATCACACATGCTCAACCCGCAGGCGCGAGTAACTCCAGCACCTTCTCGTCTTCCGCAGTGTGCCGGGACATGTCCCGCCGCAACGGCTGGATACACACATGGTCAGCTCCGGCGTCCCAGTGCTGCTGAATCCGCTCGCGAATCGCCCGCTCGTCACCCCAGGCCACGATCGCATCGATCAGCCGGTCCGAACCGCCATTTTCCAGGTCGTCCGTCGCGAAACCCTGGCGCAAAAAGCTGCTGCGGTAATTGGGCAGGGTCACCGCCATCGCCAGCGCCTGCCGGGCAATACCGCGGGCGATAGCGGGATCGGACTCCAGCACCACCTTCTGCTCGGGGCAGAGCAGCTTGTCCGCACCGAGGATTTCGCGCGCCTTCGCCGTGTGATCGGGGGTGACGTTGTAGGGTTGGGCGCCGTCCGCGTGGCTTGCGGCGAGTTCGAGCATCTTCGGGCCCTGCGCGCCGAGCAGCGTCGGCGGCTCCGCCGCCGGCCGCGGCCCGGTGTAGGGACTGGCAGCCATGCGCTCGAGATAGCTGCGCATCGTCGCCAGCGGCCTGCCGTAGGCCAGGCCCATCGCGCCTTCGACGAAGGGCCCGTGGGAGACACCGAGGCCGAGCAGGAAGCGCCCATCGGCCTGTTCGGCCAGGGCGTAGCGGGCGTTCTGCATGGCAAAGGGTTCGCGGGCGTAGATACTGGCGATGCCGGTTGCCACCTTCAGGGTGGAGGTATTCGCCAGCAGCCAGGAACAGGTAACCAGCGGGTCCCGCGCCGTGACCTCCGGCACCCACATGGTGCTGTATCCCCAGGCTTCTATCCGCCGGGCATAGGCCGCGCTGTCCGCCGCGGACATGAAACTCGCCAGGCTCCAGACGCCGAGCTTTCCGGGGTGCATGGGACCCTCCTGCTCACCAAAGATGCTGCCAGTGTAAATAAAAACGGCGCCCGGGTTTCAATCCGCGGCGCCGCCTTACCTGCAATTCGCGCGGCGCCCTGCGCACGCGCGATGCCTGTCGCTCAGGGCCTGAGCACCCAGCCACCGTCGACATTGATCACCTGCCCGGTGATCCAGTCGCCCGCCTGTGAGCAGAGCAGGAGCAGCGTACCGACCAGTTCCTCCGGGGCGCCGCGCACGCGCATGGCAACACTCGCCTGCAGGAACTGGATAAAAGGTGAATCGTCCGGGGTCAGGGTCTTGCCGGCGTCGCTTGTGGTGTTGCCCGGCGCAATGGCGTTGACGTTGATTTTCTCCGGCCCCAGCTGCCGGGCCAGGGTCGTGGTCAGCCCCACCAGCGCCAGCTTGCTGATGCCGTAGAGCGACTGGGCGGGGAAAGCCCCACCGGAGGACTGGTTGACGATCTTGCCGCCACCGCGCTCGCGCATCAGTGGCACGATGGCCTGCACGCAGTTGAGCGCGCCGGTGACATTCACGTCCATGATGCGATTCCACTCCTGGATGGGCACATCCACCGCGCTGGCAGAGCCCAGTTCCACCATCAGGGCGGCGTTGTTGACCAGGATATCCACGCCGCCGAAGGCATCCTTCGCCGCGGCCGCCATCGCCTTCACCGATTCCGGCTGGGTGATGTCCACGCCGACGGCGAGGGCCCTGCCCCCTGCGGCGGTGATCTCCTCGGCCACCGCGGCCGCGCCCTCCGCGTTGAGGTCCGCCACCACCACTGCCGCGCCTGCCGCGGCCAGGCCCATGGCGTAGGCGCGGCCGATGCTGTTGCCGCGCCCGCCTGCGCCGGTGACTACGGCAACCTTGTCATGCAATTGAAACTGTTCCACTGAAAAAGTCATGATTCTCTTCCTGCCGCATGCAGCGGCTGCTGTTTTGGCTGCTGTCGTTCCTGGGTCTCAGTCCGCCAGCGCCCGCTGTAAAAAGGTATTCGCCGTGCTCCTCAAGGCGTCGTAATCCGCCTGCTGTCCCAGGGTCTCGCCGAGCAGGCCGACGTCCTTGGCCAACAGTTTTGCGCCGTGCTCGAAGGCGACGGGCGAAGGCATGCGCGCCGCGACATCAAAGGCGAAGCTGCGCCCGCTGCTGACGCGCACCAGTTCCGCGAGGGCCGTGCGATCGATGCCCAGCGCAGATGCCGCCTCCAGCGCGTGCCAGGCACTGGCGAGATTGGCGGCCATAAGGGTGTTGTTGACCAGCTTCGCCGTCTGCCCCGCGCCGACGCCGCCGAGGTGTACCAGCGTGCCGGCGAAGGTTTCGAGTACCGGCGTGATGCTGGCGACGACCGCTTCGTCCCCGCCGAGCATCACCGTCAGCGTGCCGCTGGCTGCGCCGTTGCCGCCGCCGCTGACCGGGGCATCGACCAGGGCCAGCCCGCGTTCGGCACATTCCGCCGCCAGTGCCTTGCACAGCTCGGGGTGAACCGTGGAGTGGATGACCAGCACGCCGCCCGGCGCCATCGCCGGAATCAACTCGTCGCAAATGGCGCGGACACCGGCGTCGTCGACGACACAGATGGCGCAGTAATCCACCTGCTCGCCCAGCGCGCGCACGCTGTCGGCGTAGCGCGCGGGGCTGTCCCGGTAGGGATCGAGACTCTCCGGGCGGCGGGCCCACAGGACCACATCCAGGCCGGCGTCGACCATGCGCCGGGCCATCGGCCCGCCCTGGCTGCCGAGGCCGATAAAACCGTGTTTCTGCATGGAAACCTCCTATCCCGCGGTAATGCCTTTATCGATGGTGATACAGGCGCCGTGGTACCCGCGCCCGGCCGCGGAGGCGAGGGTCAGCACCGCATCGGCGACGTCCTCGACTTCCACCAGGCCGCGCAAGCCGCTGTAGCGCTTGATCAGCTCGTAATCGACGCCCTCCGGCATGCCCATATTGCTGGCGATATTGGTCATCATGCCGCCCGGTGCCACCGCGTTGAAGCGGATGGGTTTGTGCACATACTCCATGGCCAGCGCCTTGGTAAGCTGCAACAGGCCCGCCTTGCTGGCGCAGTAGGCCCCGGCATAGGCTTCACCGACGAAGGCCGCCGTGGACGTCACGTTCACCACCGCGCCATTGCTCTCGAGCAGGTGGGGAATCGCCGCCTGCATGGCGAAGAAGGGGCCGTTGAGGTTGATGTCGATCACCCGGTGCCACTGCTCCGCGGGCATCTCGTGGGCGTTGCACATGATGATGATGCCGGCCACGTTGCACAGCGCGTCCAGGCGCCCGAACTCGGCCACGGTGTCGTTGACCAGGGCTGCGCACTGCTCGCCCTGGGCCATGTCGACGACTTTGGCCAGAACTCTCACACCCTTGCCACGCAGTTCCTCCGCGGTGGCGGCAAGGCCCTCGGCGTTGATATCGGCGATGCCGAGATCGGCGCCCGCCTCGGCGAGCTTGAGCGCCGTTGCCTTGCCGAGCCCGGATGCGGCACCGGTGACCAGTGCGACTTTGCCTTGCATGTTTCTCAGATCGTTCATTCTATTGTTCCCTTGATAGTGTGATATCGCCGTTCGCTGCAGGGCTGTTTGCTACTGACCGCCCGCAGGAACCATGAGGCGACAGGACGTCGCCGATTGAGCCTGTACATGGATGTACGCTTTTTGGCGTGTTCCGGCGGGCGGTCAGTAGCAAACAGCCCGTCCCCACCGCTCGATACGTCAATCCTCGTAGGGCTTGCCCTCTGCCACCAGCTTGCCCATCTCGAACACCGCGCCCTGGATCACCGAGGCCTTCGGCCAGCCGCCGTGAATCGCGTACTGCAGGACAAACTCCTGCACCTCCTCCATGGAGGCATTGCCGCTGCGCATCGCCGCGTAGGTGTGGGTGCGGATCGGTATGCGCGCCGAGGAGTCGGCGACGCCCACCAGCGTGATCCAGCGGCGCGAGCGCTGGTCCAGCCCCGGGCGCATCCACATCTCGCCGAAAACGAAGTTGAGAATGCCCCCCTCGAAATAGGGCGTAACCGGCGGCGGCGGCGGGAAGATCATCACGCTGTCGAAGTTCTCGTGGCCATCCTGCAGGCGCTGCTCGGGGTCCCAGGGCTCGGCGCGCAGCGGCGGGACTTCGGCCTCTGCGAGGCCGAGTTCGGCCGCCACCCGGGTCGCCGCCTCGTCGATCGCCGTGCCCCGCGACCAGCCCGCGTACACCGCCAGGTGCAGGGCGGCCTCGCGCACCTCCGCCAGGGTGATCTCGCCGCTGCTGATACCGCCGCGAATATAGCCGTCCATGATCGCCGGGGCGCCGGTCTCGCAGGCGGCGCCGGCGATGGCAATCCAGTAGCGCGAACGGGTATCCAGCCCGGGGCGATGCCACACCTCGGCGAAGATGTAGTCGCGCCAGGAGCTCTGCAAGAGGGTCTTTGCGGTTGCGGGCGTCGCGCCCTGGTAGCGGGCCTGTAATTCAAAGCCCCGTTGGCTGCGTTCTTGCGGGTCGAGTAAGGGCATTGGTCTTTCCTGTTATTGGTGATTGATCGGACGCTGCCTTGGCAGCACTGAAAGTTCAGGGTTTGAGATTCATCCAGACGTTGCGGGTCTGCAGGAATTCCAGCAGGCCCTGCTCGCCACCCAGGCGGCCAAAGCCGCTCTGTTTCATGCCGCCAAAGGGCGCGAAGGGCTGCATGCCCTCGCCGGAGGCGTTGACGTGAATCATCCCCGCCTGCATCTGCCCCGCCACGTGGTGGGCGCGGCGCAGGTCCCGGGTATGAATATAGGCGCCGAGGCCGTAGTCCGAGTCGTTTGCCAGGGCGATGGCTTCCTCCTCGGTGTCGAAGGGCGTTACCGCCAGGACAGGCCCGAAGACCTCGTGTTGGGCCAGCGAGCTGGCGGGATCGACATCGGCGATGATGGTCAGGGGCAGGAAGAAGCCCTCGGCATAATCGCCGCCGAGGCGCTCGCCGCCGCAGACCAGGCGCGCGCCCTCGGACTGCGCCCGGTCGATGATGCCGAGAATCCGTTGCGCGGAGGCCTCGGAGATCACCGGCCCCATCACCGTCTGCGCATCCAGCGGGTCACCCACCGGGATGTGCCCGGCAATTTGCTGCATCACGCCGAGGTATTGTTCGTAGATCGAGCGCTGGACCAGCAGGCGGGTGCCGTTGACACAGCCCTGCCCGCTGACGCTGATCGCGCCGCTGAGTCCCATCTGCCCGGCCTGGGCGAGGTCTGCGTCCTCGAAGACGATCACCGCGGACTTGCCGCCCAGTTCCAGGCAGCAGGGGGTGAGATTGGCCGCGGCGGACTGCAGTACCTTGCGGGCGGTGTTGCCGCTGCCGATGAAGGCGACCTTGTCCACATCGCTGTGGCCGACGATCGCGGCGCCGACTTCCGGGCCACCGGCGAGCATATTGACCACGCCGGGGGGGAAGCCGGCTTCGAGGAACAACTCGCCCATGCGCATCACCGAGTACGGCGCCAGCTCCGGCGCCTTGATGACCACGCAATTGCCCGCCGCCAGCACCGGCGCCATCAGCATGGCGGCGGCAAACACCGGCCCGTTCCAGGGGATGACCGCGCCGACCACACCGTAGGGTTCGTAGTCGACATAGTTGTGCGCGGGATTGTTCCAGGCGTTGAGGGTCTGGCCGCGCAGCTTGTCGGCCCAGCCGGCGTAGTACTCGAAACGCTGGGCAGCGACAATCGGCGCGTAGCCGGCCAGCATGACCGGTGAGCCGTTGCCAAGGGTCTCGAGGGCTGCCAGTTCCGGCGCGTGCTGTTTCAACAGCCCGGCGTATTTCAGCAGCAGGTCGCGGCGGGCATCGCCGGACATCGCTCGCCATGCTGGAAGGGCCGCCCGGGCAGCGGCCACCGCCGCATCGACATCGGCCGCACCGGCGCCGGCGATTTCCGCGACAGGCTGCCCGTTGCCCGGGTAGATGTGGGTAAAGCGCGATCCGCTGCCGCTGGTTTTCAGTGCATCGGCGATGACCAGCGGGTGACGGGGCAGTATGGACGTATCGGGCAGTGCAAGACCCATGGCGGGAAACTCCTCGGCTCAGCGATTTGGGACGGCAGGTGGAAAGCTGCGGGGCTTTGGCCCGCACCACCTAACCGCAGTTATTAATATGCATATAATTATGGGTATATATTCAATATTGGCTATTTAAAACTTGTTAATGAATAATTATATGCTACTAATTAGAGTCGTCAAGGCTTGCCCAAGACCATAGCCCGGCTTTCGGGATCGCTGGACAGGACGAAAATGCGATGAACAAACCGGAAACACGCAAACAACCGCTGGTACAGGAAGCGGCCAACCGCCTGCGCGAACTCAGCCTCAACAGCGAGTCCGGCGCGCGCCTCGGCTCCCTGGCGGATATCGCCGGGCACCTCGATGTGGGCATCGTGACGGTGCAGCAGGCGGCGCGCATCCTCGAGCACGAGGGCCTGCTGTCGGTAAAGCGCGGCCCCGGCGGCGGCTACTCCGCCGCGCGCCCGGATGACGCCGCCCTCGAGCGGGCCTTCGCCACCTATATGCGGGTGCACGACATCGACCACAGCGATGCCTTCGAACTGGCGCTGATGCTGGACTGCGAGATCATCCAGACCGCCGCCCGGGAGATCGAGCCGGCGGCCCTGCCCCTGATCGGGAAACTGCTCGAGGAACTGCTTGCGGCACAGACCTTCGCCGACTGCGTCGAGTTCGAGATCGCCTTTCGTGAAACCCTGCTCAGCCTCTTCGAGCAGCCCCTGCTGGAACTGCTGGCGAAAGTCGCGATGCAAATGTATCGGGAGGAAAACAGCCTCGGCCCGTTCCAGGACGCATTCGAACTGGGCGACTGGCGCGGCGGGCGGCAGCGTATTCTGCAGGCGATTCTCGCCCGGGACGAGGAACTGGCGGGCTTCGAGGCCCAGCGCTACCGGCGCATGGCCCAGGACTGGATCCGCGGCTGAGGTCGCGAGGCCGGCAGCCACTTGCCCGGTCGCCGGAAGCTGCTATCGTCAACGCTCAGCTCCTGGCGGACTCAGTCGATGCAAGCTTCCCCACTGGTCGAAACCTATCGGCACCTTGAATCCATTCCCGGTGTGAGCCTGCGCACGCGCGGTGAACTGGTCTCCCTGCAAGTGGAAAACGACAGCGCCAGCGCGGAAGTGTTTTTGCAGGGAGCGCAACTGGCCCATTACCAGCGCCACGACGAACCCCCGGTACTCTGGTGCAGCCCGCTGTGCGACTACCGCGAGGGCAACCCGCTGCGCGGCGGCATTCCCATCTGCTGGCCCTGGTTTGGCGATCTCGACGCCAACCCGCACGCCATCCGCCGTCAGTACCACAGTGGCGGCGCCCACGGCTTCGCCCGCAATCGCCTGTGGCAACTGGACAATGTCGAGCGAGTACGCGGCGACCTGACCCGGGCCACCCTCAGCCTGCCGCCCGACAGCGATTGCGCAGCTGGTGAAAGCCCGACCTGCGCGGCCGCACTGCAGCTGACCATTGAGGTGGGCAAGCGGCTCAGGCTGGGCCTCGACGTCCACAACCCCGGCCCGGAGGCGTTCTATTTTTCCGCCGCCTTGCACAGCTACTACGCGGTGAGCGATATCGACGCGGTGCGCGTGGAAGGCCTGGAGCGACTGAGCTACCTCGACACCGTCGGCGAGGCCAGCCACGGCCGCCAGCGCGGCCCGCTCACCATCGACCGGGAAGTCGACCGCATCTACCACGGCACCTGGTCGCCGCTGAAACTGGTCGACCGCGGCTGGCGGCGCGTCCTGCTGATCAGCAGCGAAGGCAGTGACAGCGCAGTGCTGTGGAACCCGTGGGTGGACAAGGCCAAACGGCTGTCGCAGTTCGCCGACGAGGCCTACCGGGAGATGCTCTGCATAGAGACCGCCAATGCCGGCGATGACTTCGTGGTGCTACAGGCGGGAGAGCGGCACCGGCTGGGGTTTACCCTGCGTTGCAAACCGCTTTGAGATGGGTTATTCCGGGGCGTGCCAACACCGGTGAGGGGAATGCACGGCGCGCGCCGTGCATTCGCTGGCGAGATCCTAGCGCGGCGGCATCCGGATAGCGCCGTCCAGGCGCAGGGCCTGGCCGTTGAAGTAGGAGTTGCGCACCAGCTCCAGCGCCAGCGAGCCAAACTCCTCCGGCTTGCCGAGACGTTTCGGGAAAGGCACGGAGGCAGAGAGTACATCCAGTACTTTTTCCGGCACGCTGAGCATCGGCGGGGTGGCGAAGATGCCCGGCATGATGGAGTTGACGCGGATGCCGAGGTCCATCAGGTCGCGGGCCATCGGCAGTACCAGGCCGTTGACGCCAGCCTTGTTGGCGCCGTAGGCGACCTGGCCGATCTGGCCGTCCTGGGCCGCGGCGCTGGAGGTCAGGGTGATCACGCCGCGCTCGCCGTCTTCCAGCGGTTCCAGCTCGGCCATGCCCAGTGCGGAGATCGAGGCGACGCGGTAGCTGGCGACCAGGATGCCCTCGGCGGAGAAGGCGAAGGCCTCGGTGGACATGCGCTTGAAGCCACCGTTCTCCTTGTCGCGGCTGACGGTCTTGCCACCCTTGCTCGCCATGGCGCAGTGCACCAGCACGCGCTCCTGGCCGTGGGCCGCGCGGGCTTTCTCGAAGCCGGCCAGCACGCTGTCTTCGTCGAGGATATTCACCTTGCAGAAGACGCCGCCCAGTTCGCTGGCGACCTGTTCGCCCACTTCCTCGTTGAGGTCGAAGATGGCGACCTTGATGCCCGCGCCGGCCAGTGCGGTGGCCGCTGCGCGGCCGAGGCCGGAGGCGCCGCCGGTGACGACTGCCGCTGTATCGCTGGTGATTTTCATAATCTCCCCTTTTTCCAGGTTACCGGTTATTCAAAGGTTGACGATGATACGGCAGACGGCGCCTCAGCTGAATGAATTTATGGTCATGCCACTGCCCTGAACCCGGGATCAGGCTCCCGGCGCCGCCGGATCGCCGCGCATTTGCGCTTCGCGGTGCATCCGGGATTCACGTCGCCAGCGAACTTTGAGAGGATAGGCGGCTGATACCGACCTACCACAAGCAGAACCTGGCCCCCCAAACCGCCCAATGAGTAATACCGCAAGCGCTGCCCCGACCGAGTCCGGCCACACGCCGATGATGGTGCAATACCTGGCCATCAAGGCCCAGCACCCCAAGGACCTGGTCTTCTACCGCATGGGCGACTTCTACGAGTTGTTCTACGAGGACGCGAAAAGAGCCGCGGATATCCTCGACATCACCCTCACCGCCCGGGGTAAGTCCAACGGCGAGCCGATCCCGATGGCCGGCGTGCCCTACCACGCCGCGGAGGGCTACCTGGCGCGGCTGGTCAGGGCCGGCATCTCGGTGGCGATCGCCGAGCAGATCGGCGACCCAGCCACCAGCAAGGGCCCGGTGGAACGGCAGGTGGTGCGGGTGGTCACGCCGGGCACCCTTTCCGACGAGGCCCTGCTCGACGAGCGCAGCGAAAGCCTGCTGATGGCGATCAACCAGCGCGGCGAGAGCTACGGCCTCGCCTACCTGGATCTTGCCAGCGGCCGTTTCCGGGTGCAGGAAGTAAAGGGGGATGAGGCGCTGGCCAGTGAATTGCAACGCCTCAACCCGGCGGAGACCCTCTACCGGGAGGCCATCCTCCACCCGGCCGTCACCGGGCGGCGCGGCGCGCGCTCCCAGCCGGAGTGGGAATTCGACGGCGACGCCGCCCGGCGGGCGCTGAACAGCCAGTTCCAGACCCACGACCTCGCCGGCTTCGGCTGCGAGGACATGCACCTCGCCATCGGCGCCGCCGGCTGCCTGCTGCAGTACGTCAGGGACACCCAGCGCAGCAGCCTGCCGCACATCCGCGGGCTCGCCAGCGAGCGCCGCGAAGACAGCGTCATCCTCGACGCCGCCACCCGGCGCAACCTGGAAATCGACATCAACCTCGGCGGCGGCGAGAGCAATACCCTGTTCGCCGTGCTCGAGGAGACCGTGACCGCCATGGGCGGCCGCCTGCTGCGGCGCTGGCTGCACCGGCCGCTGACTCACGTGGCGACGCTGGAAGCGCGGCAGGATGCCATCGCCGCCCTGTGCCACAACTACGCCTTCGAACCGGTGCGCGCCGCCCTCAAGCCGATCGGCGACATGGAGCGCATCCTCGCCCGGGTCGCCCTGCGCTCGGCGCGCCCGCGGGACCTCACCCGCCTGCGCGCCTCCCTCGCCGCCCTGCCGGAACTGCGCCGCCAGCTCAAAGGCTGCGACAGTGCCCTGCTCGCCGGGCTCAGCGAGCAGGCGGGGGAATTCCCCGCGCTGGTGGAGCTGCTCGAGCAGGCGATCATAGACAACCCGCCAGTGGTCATTCGCGACGGCGGGGTAATTGCCGGGGGCTTCGACGCGGAGCTGGACGAGCTGCGCGCGATCAGCACCAACGCCGCCGACGTGCTGCTGGACATCGAGAAGCGCGAGCGCGAGGCCACCGGTATTTCCACCCTCAAGGTGGGCTACAACCGGGTACACGGCTACTACATCGAGATCAGCAAGGCCCAGTCCGACCGCGCCCCGACGGCGTACGTGCGCCGGCAGACCCTGAAAAACGCCGAGCGCTTCATCACCCCGGAACTGAAGACCTTCGAGGACAAGGCCCTCTCGAGCAAGAGCCGCGCCCTGACGCGGGAAAAGGCGCTTTACGAAGAACTGCTGGAGCGCCTCAACGAGGATCTCGCCGCCCTGCAGGACTGCGCCGCCGCGGTCTCCGAGCTGGATGTGCTGGCCTGCCTTGCCGAGCGGGCGGAATCCCTGCGCCTGTGCCGGCCGCAGTTTGTCAGTGAGGCCATTTTCGAAATCAGCGAGGGCCGCCACCTCGTCGTCGAGCAGGTCCTCGACGAGCCCTTCATCGCCAACGACACCCTGCTCGACGACTCCCGCCGCATGCTGCTGATCACCGGCCCCAACATGGGCGGTAAATCGACCTACATGCGGCAGAACGCGGTGATCGCCCTGCTCGCCCATATCGGCAGTTTCGTACCCGCCTCGGCGGCGCGGATGGCACCGCTGGACCGCATCTTCACCCGAATCGGCTCCTCCGACGACCTCGCCTCCGGGCGCTCCACCTTCATGGTGGAGATGACCGAGACTGCCAACATCCTGCACAACGCCACCCCCCGCAGCCTGGTGCTGATGGACGAGGTGGGTCGCGGCACCAGCACTTTCGACGGCCTCAGCCTGGCCTGGGCCGCCGCGGTGGAACTGGCCACGCAGGTGCGCGCCTTCACCCTCTTCGCCACCCACTACTTCGAGCTGACCGCACTGCCGGAGAGCTGTCCCGGCATGGCCAACGTGCACCTCGACGCCACCGAGCACCAGGATCACGTGGTCTTCCTGCACCATATCCAGGAGGGCCCCGCCAACCGCAGTTTCGGCCTGCAGGTGGCGAAGCTGGCCGGGATTCCGCCGCGGGTGCTGGAAGCCGCCGCCGCGCGCCTGGAGGAACTCGAGGCCGGCGGGGCGCCCGCTCCCCGGGCCGCCGTACGGGTGGTGCGCGAGGTCTCACCGCAGACCGACCTGTTCAGCGCCCCGCCACCGCACCCGGCCGCCACGGCGCTGGAGGAACTGGACATCGACGGGCTCTCGCCGCGGCAGGCCCTGGAGGCCCTGTACCGGCTGAAAGACCTGCTCTGAGCAGGGTGTTGCATCGCCATTCACACCCTTCTCATAGCGCCACCTTGCGGGTAAACTAGCGCCCCCTGAAACCGGGAGGTTTATCTGTTTCCCCCCCGGAACTCCGGAACATCCCAAGAGGCATTTAGAGCATGACCTTTGTTGTAGGCGAAGACTGTATCAAGTGTAAGCACACGGACTGTGTGGAAGTCTGCCCGGTAGACTGTTTCTACGAGGGCCCGAACTTTCTGGTTATTCACCCGGACGAGTGTATCGACTGCGCCCTGTGTGAGCCCGAGTGTCCGGTTGATGCGATTTTCTCCGAGGACGAACTGCCGGAAGACCAGCAGGTCTTCCTGGAACTCAACGCCGAACTGGCGGAGGTCTGGCCGAACATCACCGAGATGAAGGAAGCCCCGGCGGACGCCGAGGAGTGGGCCGGCAAGCCTGGCAAGCTGGCGCTGCTCGAGCGCTGATTTCAGCTGGTGTCCCGAAGCCCCGCAAATGCGGGGCTTTTTTGTATCTGGGGGCAGGCTCTCCTGTCGCCGCATGGTTTCAGCAGGCTACTTCCGCTCCACATACTCCGCTGGACTTTGCCTTGATAACTGAGGGACTCTTCCAGGCAGGACTACGGGGCTGCCTTGCCCAATAAGCAACAGACTGGAACAACCCGCACGTGACTACAGGCATCCTGATACTCGCCGCCGGCTTCAGCCGGCGCTTTGGCAGCGACAAGCGCAGCGCCAGGCTCGCAGACGGCCGCGGCCTGCTGCTCGCAAGCGTGGCGTCCGCCCTGTCCAGTGGCCTGCCGGTGCGCGTTTGCCTTCGCGACAGCGACACTGCCTTGTCGGCTAACGTCGAAGCCGCTGGCGCCAGTGTGATCCCCTGCGCCAACGCCGCCATCGGCATGGGTGCCACGCTGGCGGAAGGCGTGAGTCACTGTAGCGACTGGGACGGACTGCTGGTCGCCCTGGGCGATATGCCGGATATCCAGCCTGACAGCTACTCTGCGATTGCGGCAGCGCTGGGACACGCCCCGCTCTGCCGCCCAGAATTCGCGGGGCAGCCAGGCCATCCGGTGGGCTTTCGCCGGGAGCTGTTCACAGACTTGCGCCAGCTGTCCGGGGATGAGGGCGCGCGCAGCGTGCTGCAGCGGCACCGCGAGCTGCTCAAATCACTGGCGCTGGACGATCCGGGCATCCTGCGCGACATCGATCGCCCCGCCGACCTCGACTGAACCGGCGTGAATCTTTTATAGTGCCGCCTCAAGCTTCTCCGCCCAGCAGTGACAGATTCGCCATGAGTATCAAACCCGCTACCACCTTCCTCGGCCTCGACTGGCGTATCGCGCTCGGTTTTTTCCTCACCCTGATGTGGATTACCGGCGGCATGCTCTACCTCGGCGGCATCGTCGGGCTCGGCCAGTTCATTCACCTGCCCACGGCGGACATCGGCAGTTTCCTCGAAGGGGCCTTCGCACCGCTGGCCTTCCTCTGGCTGGTGATCGGCCACTTTATCCAGCAGAAGGAACTCGCCGCCAACACCCAGGCGATCGCCATCCAGGAGCAAAGTGCCCGGCGGCTGGAAATGCACGCCCAGCGCGATTCCTTTTTCAAGCTGGAACAAATGGTCTCGGAGCAGTTGGGGGCCACCGCGGCATTCCTGTACATGTCGATTGCCGGCCCGGAAGGCAGTGGCGCCATCAGCCCCGACGATTTCGCCCGGGAACGCAACACCGCCCAGGATATGGACTCTGCCTGGTTCGTGCGCAAGCTGGTAGCACTGGCCGTGGAGAACCGCCAGGACCAGAAGGCCATGCACGAGATGTTTTTCGGCACCGAGCTGCGCGTGCGCCACTCCGAGAGCTTCATGCGAACCTTCAGCAAACTGCTCAACGCGGCGCAGGCTGTGGATACCGACAACATGGTCCACGACGCGCTGGTCCACGGCTCACCTTCCGGGATTCTCTACCGCATCATCAAGATGGTCGAGGGCGAGGAACTCATCGACACCCTGCTCGGTGTCTCCAACGAGCCGGGCACCGGCCGACCGGCGCCAACGACACCCGCCGGCTGACGGCTCAGGCGATTACGCCCTCGGCGCGCAGGCTGGCAATCTCGCCCTCATCGAGCCCCAGCAGTTCAGCGAGCACTTCCCGGTTGTGACTGCCGACCGCCCCGCCAGGCCAGTCGGTGCGCCCCGGAGTGCTGCCGAGCTTGGGCATGATCGCCGGGATCTTCAGCGGCTCACCGTCGATTTCCACCTGCTCGAACATGCCCCGGGCATTGAAATGCTCGTCCGCCATCATGTCGGCCACCGAGTTGATCGGCCCGACCGGTACCCTCGCCTCTTCGAGGATGGCGATGACCTGGTCCGAGCTGAGGCCTGAGCACCAGTGCGCCAGGGCGGCGTCGATCTCCCCCTCGTGGCGCACCCGTCCGGCGTTGTCCGCCATATCAGGGTTCTCGGCCATGTCCGCGCGGCCAGCGGCGACCATCAGGCGCTTGAAAATGGAGTCGCCATTGCCGCCGATCACCACGTAGCGGCCATCCCGGCAGGGGTAGGTATTGGTGGGCACGATACCCGTTACCGTGGTGCCTGAGGGCTCCCGGACCACGCCGGCGCCGTCGTACTCCGGCACGATGGCTTCCATCAGGTTGAAAATCGACTCGTACAGGGCCACATCGATTACCTGCCCTGCACCGCTGCGACTGCGCTGGATCAGGGCCAGTGCAATGCCCAGTGCGGCGTGAATAGCGGCCAGCGTGTCGCCCATTGAAATATTGGTGCGAACCGGCGCCTTGCCCGGCTCGCCGTTGATATAGCGGAAGCCGGCAAAACCCTCGGTCACCGAGGCATAGCCCGGCTTGGAGGCGTAGGGGCCGGTCTGCCCGTAGCCGGAAATCCGCGCGTAGACGAGGCCCGGATTTTCATCTTTCAGCGCCTCTGGGCCCATGCCCCAGCTCTCCATCAGGCCGGGGCGAAAGTTCTCAATGACAATATCGGCGTCGCGGATCAGCCTGCGGGCGAGCTCCCTGCCGCGCTCGCTCTTCAGGTCCAGGGTGACACTCTTCTTGTTGCGCCCAAGACTGCGGTACCACAGTGAGGTGCCGTCACGCACCTCGCGCCAGCCGCGGATGGGATCGCCTCCCGGCGGCTCGACCTTGATCACCTCGGCGCCAAAATAGGCCAGGATGGTGCCGGTGAACGGTCCGGCCAGTAGCTGGCCCAGCTCTATCACGCGCAGCCCTTCCAGTGGCCGCGCAGTCGGGGTTGACGTCATAGGGTTGTACCTCGGAAATGCGATCAAAAATTATTCTGCTGGGAACAGCTGCCGCCACGGCCGGACGCGGGAAGATGCGCCGGGCTGTCCCGGTCCTTCGGCGCATACATTAAACGAAAAAGGCGCGTAAAACGCGCCTTTTTCAACAAGTGGTACCGGCTTCAGGTAAACAGGGAATCGCTGTTGAGTCCGTGGGTTTCCATGATGGCGCGCAGCCGCTTGAGTGCTTCTACCTGGATCTGGCGCACCCGCTCGCGGGTCAGGCCGATCTCCCGGCCCACTTCCTCCAGGGTGCTGCTTTCATGGCCGCGCAGGCCAAAACGGCGCACCACGACCTCGCGCTGCTTCTCGCTCAGCTCATCCAGCCAGGCGGCGATGTTTTCCTTGATATCGGAATCCTGCAACAGCGCTGAAGGGTCGTTGTCGGTGTGATCGGCAATGGTATCGACCACGGATTTGTCCGAGTCGGGGCCCACCGGTACGTCTACCGAGGTTACCCGTTCATTGAGGCCCAGCAGGCGTTTTACATCCGCCGCCGGTTTGTCGAGCATGTCGGCGATTTCTTCCGCGGTGGGCTCGTGATCGAGTTTCTGGGTCAACTCGCGCGCGGCTCGCAGGTAGACGTTGAGCTCCTTGACCACGTGAATGGGCAGGCGGATCGTCCGCGTCTGGTTCATGATGGCCCGCTCGATGGTCTGGCGGATCCACCAGGTCGCATAGGTCGAGAAGCGGAAGCCGCGCTCCGGGTCGAATTTTTCCACTGCCCGGATCAGGCCGAGGTTGCCCTCTTCAATCAGGTCCAGCAGCGTCAGGCCGCGATTGATGTAGCGGCGGGAAATTTTCACCACCAGGCGCAGGTTGCTTTCGATCATGCGCCGGCGCCCTTCCTCGTTGCCCTTGCGGGCCAGTCGGGCATAGTGTTTTTCTTCGTCGGGGGTGAGCAGCGGCGAGTAGCCGATCTCGTTCAGGTAGAGCTGGGTGACGTCCAGGGATTTTTCGACCCGGCTGGCGGTTCGCGCCTTGGCCTCGTCGAACATTTCGTCTTCATCCATCTCGGTGTCGCTATCCGCCACACCGTCGGGCTCAAGGTCATCGTCGTCGATGTCGGTATTGAGAGCCAGCAGCGCATTGCGGCTGGCTTCATCGTCGTCAGCAACACCACCGGCAGCAGCCTGCTTCCGTTTCATCGTAGCCCCTTTACCACGTCCTTTCCCTGAAGTCCCTTTCCGGCATCGCGTTATTTCCAGACTCATGGCCGTCCTCGTCCTGTTCTGGTGATTGAGCGCCCGAGTACCGCCGGGTCGAACAGGCTACCGCAAGCTCGAGATCAAATACAAGCACCTCTGCAAAAGATTGCAATAGCTAGCTAATTATTCCATCCAGGCATCCTTGCGCGCAATTACGAGCCATTTCACCCTCAGCGCCTGGGCAGTATTCCCGTGGGGTCGACCGGCTTGCCATCGCGCCGGATTTCGAAGTGCAGCTTCACCCGGTCCGTCCCCGTGCTGCCCATTCGGGCCAGGGTCTGGCCGGCACTGACACTCTCCCCCTCTCTCACCAGCAGCTGGTCATTGTGGCCGTAAGCACTCAGGTACTGCTCGTTGTGCTTGACGATGACCAGCTCACCGAGACCGACAATGCCGGTGCCGGCGTAGACCACCTGCCCGGCCGCCACGGCCACCACCGGGTCGCCGCGAGTACCGCCGATATCGATGCCCTTGTGCACCGTCGCCGAGTAGCCGCGCAGTACCGCCCCGGGAGCGGGCCAGCGCCAACCGTTGACCGGACCGAGTGCCGGTGAGGGTTTAGCAGCAGTTTTAGCAGTCGGAGTTGACGGTTTCGTGACAGAGCCGGAATTCACCGGTGCCGAGCGCGCCACTCGCGCCTCGGCGACTGCGGTGGCCGCAGGCGGGTTGCCTGCGGCGGGGGCCGTGCTGGGCCGGGTCGCCGGCGGATCGGCCTGCAGTAACACCAGGCTCTGGCCGGGGTAGATGGTATAGGGAGCGGCGATTTTATTGGCGGCCGCCAGCTTGCGGTAGTCGAGGCCGTAGCGAAAGGCGATGGAATACAGGGTGTCGCCCCGCTGCACCCGGTAGCTCGCCTGTGAACTGTGGGTGGCCACACTGTGCTTGGGACCGCGGGAGTTGCGATCCTCCACCGGCGCGGGCTGGTTGCTGCCGCAGCCAGCGAGGCAGGCCAGCAGGAAGATACCGTAGGCTACGTGCCTCCCTGCACCAGTGTCTCCCTGCCTGCGTGAGGGCATCTGGAATCAGCCCGAACGGGCGCCCCGCTCGTCTGTGCGGCCCCAGAAACTGTCGATGACCCAGACCAGGGCGAAACCCACGGCGGCAAGACCGATGCACAGGAGCAACTGCGACGACTGACCGGTAAGCGCCTCGAAGACCTGGGGGGAAACCGGCAGCTGGTGGGCAGGCTTGAGACTGCCGTCGCTGGATTCCACCCAGGCCAGCACCTCTTTCCAGGGCCAGACCACCAGCAGGGAGCCGAACAGGAAGCCGGTCAACAGGGCCATGGTGGCAGCGTGGAAGCGCGCCAGCAGCCAGTGCAGGAGGCGCGAGAAACACAGCAGCCCGCTGCCAGCGCCGGCGGCGAAAATCGCAATAAACAGCAGGTCCAGCCCCTTCAGCGCCCCCAGCACCGTGGCGTACATGCCTAGCAGCACGAGGATGAAGCTCCCGGATATACCCGGCAGGATCATCGCGCAGATGGCCACGAAGCCCGCGATGAATACCCCGGGCAGGCCGATATGCAGGTTGACGGTCGGCGAGAGCGCCACCGCCGTGGCGATGGCCGTACCCGCCAGCAGGCAGGCGATCCGGGCGCCGCTCCAGTGGCCGACCTGCTTCAGCAGCACCAGGGCCGAGGCCAGTATCAGGCCGAAGAAAAATGCCCACAGGGGAACCGGGTGATGCTCGAGGACCCAGCCGATCAGGCGGGCCAGTGTCAGCACACTGGTGGCGATACCCGCCAGCAGGCAGAGCAGGAATCCGCCGTTGACATGGGTGAAAGCGGCCTTGATGTCGCCGCGCAACAGGTGCCGCAGGAACTCGATGTCGAAGGCGCGAATACTGCCGAGCAGGGTATCGTAGATACCAGTAATGAAGGCCATGGTGCCACCGGAGACCCCGGGCACGATATCGGCCGCGCCCATCAGCAAACCGCGCAGGAATACGCCGAACCGGTTCACGTTGTCAGCGCACCGTGCCGGGGCGCAGCGGCACGAAGCGAACCGCTTCGACCACCGTGGTTTCGAAGCCCTCGGCTGTGCGGTCGATAACGTGCAGGTGCTGGGTATCGCCCCCCACCGGCAGCACCAGGCGCCCGCCGGGTGCCAGTTGCTCCAGCAGGGGTTCGGGGATGCGCTCCGGCGCCGCGGCGGCGAGTATCCCGTCAAAGGGACCCCGCTCAGGCCAGCCCAGGCAGCCGTCGGCGTGGTTCACATGCACATTGCGCAGCTTCAGCTGGCGCAGGCGCTGGCGGGCCTTCTGCAGCAGGGGCTTGATGCGCTCGACGCTGTAGACCTCGGGTACCAGTTGCGCCAGGACAGCCGTCTGGTAGCCCGAGCCGGTGCCGATCTCCAGCACTCGCTGGGGTGTGCCGCGCTCGAGCAGTAACTCGGTCATGCGCGCGACGATGTAGGGTTGGGAAAGGGTTTGCTGGAAGCCGATGGGGAGGGCCACATCCTCGTAGGCGCGATGGGCCATGGCCTCGTCCAGAAACAGGTGTCGCGGGGTCGTACGGATGACGTCGAGTACCCGGAAGTCGCGGATACCCTGCTCGGACAGGCGCTGGATCAGGCGCTCCCTGGTCCGTTGCGATGTCATACCGATCCCGTTGAGATCCACCCCGCTTACTCCCCGTACCACCTGGCTTGTTCCACCCTTATTCTCTTTCACTCCTGGCGTCGACCCACTGCGCGAACCCGGCCAGCAGCGCCGTGGCGAAGCCACCCGCACCAAGTTCGAAGGTCAACAGCAAGCTGCCATCATCACAAAACTGCCAGCAAAAGTCATCAGCGAGCAGGCGCGTAAGCCGCCAATCGAGTTGCAGGCCCTTGCGCTGCAGGAACTCGCAGATAGCGGCGTGTTCGGCGATGGATGAGCGCAACTTTTCCGCAGATGCAGCCAGCGCACCGCCACCCTCACCCCACAGCGGCAGCGCCGGGCTGAGGTCTCCCGACGCGCAGCGCTGGCGCAGGGATTGGTCCACAGTATCGACGGCAAACACACTGCGAGTGCCCGATAACATACAGACGTCGCCATCGCGTACCTGGTCCCACTCACCCGCGGCAACCCGCTGCGCCAGCAACTCGTTGAACAGGAAAGAGCGCAGGGCAGAAAGATAGATACTGCGGCGGTTGCGGGAGATTTTCCCGCCGCGCTGCATCCAGCTGCGAGCCTGCTGCAGGGTCGCTCCGTCGCGCCCGAAACGCTGCTCGCCGAAATAGTTGGGTACGCCGTGACGGGCGATAAGCTGCAGGCGCTGCTCGATGGCCGCGCGCTCGCCGTCGAGTTCGCGCAGGCGCAGGCTGAAGCGATTGGCCCGGTGGACACCCCGGCGGAGTTTTTTGCGGTGCCGGGCAACGCGCAGGACCTGCACCTGCCCACCTTCCTCCAGCGCCCCCCAGTCGGGCTCCGGTCGTCCGGCCAAACCGACGCTGAACCACTGCGTGGTCACCGCGTTGCGGTCCTTCATACCGCTGTAGCCGATATCCCTCGGGTGCGTAGCGGACAGGGTCGAGAGCAGTTGCGCCAGGTCCGGCGTGGTCAGCTGGCGTTTCTGCAGCTGGAGGAAAACGTGCTCGCCCTCCCCCTCAGGCTCGAAGCCGAGCTGTTCCTCAACGATAAAGTCCTCGGGGACGCTGCGCAGGACAGCGCTGGCAACCGGCGAGCCCGGCGCCGCGGGCCAGGCCGGGATCATTGTGCAACTGCGCCGAGCAGGACCACCGCGTGGGCGGCGATGCCCTCGCCGCGGCCGGTGTAGCCCAGGCCCTCGGTGGTCGTCGCCTTGACGTTGACCTGCGCCGGCTCGACACCGAGATCGGCGGCCAGGTTGGCGCGCATGGCGGGGATATGCGGCGCCATCTTCGGCGCCTGGGCGACCAGGGTGGTGTCGGCATTGATCGGCTGGAAGCCGGCCCTGCGCACCAGCGCCATCACCTGGCGCAGCAGATCCCGGCTGTCGGCACCCGCATGGGCGGGATCGGTGTCGGGGAAGTGCCGGCCGATATCGCCCTCGCCGATGGCGCCGAGCAGCGCGTCGCACAGGGCGTGCACCAGCACGTCGCCATCCGAGTGGGCGAGCAGGCCGTGGCTGTGGGCAATGTGTACGCCGCCGAGGACGACGTGATCGCCGGCGCCGAAACGGTGGACGTCGAAGCCGTGACCGATGCGCATATTCAAGCCTGTTGTTCCTTCCACGCGAGATACCAGGCCGCCAGGGCGAGATCGTCCGGCGCGGTGACCTTGAAATTGGCCGGCGAGCCCGGCAGCAGTTGTACGGGATGCCCGGCAAACTCCATGGCAGATGCTTCGTCGGTGACCGGCAGCCCCTTATGCAGTGCCTCCTGCAGCGCTTCGATCAATTGCCCGAGGCGGAACATCTGCGGCGTCTGGGCGCGCCACAGAAGGCTGCGATCGAGTGTCGCCGCTACCCTGCCCTGCGCGTCCGCCTGCTTGACCGTATCGACGATGGGCTCGGCGAGCAGGCCGCCTACACCGGTCTCGAGCACGCTGTCGAGGAGTAGCTTCAGGTCCTTTTCCGGCAGGCCGGGGCGCGCCGCGTCGTGTACCAGCACCCAGTCCGTCGCCTCGCCCGGCACCGCACGCAACGCTGCGAGCACCGAGTCGGCGCGCTGCGCGCCGCCGGTAACCCGCTGCACGCCCGGCTGCTGGAACAGCGTGAGTTCGTCGGCGAAGCGATCCCCGGGGTGCAGGGCGACCGTCACGGATACGATTCGGGGGTCGCGCTGGAGTGCGCGAACGCTGTGCTCGAGCAGGGTGATATCGTCGAAGCGCAGGTACTGCTTGGGAATGTCGCTGCCCATGCGCGAGCCGATCCCGGCGGCGGGAACCACCGCGTGGCAGCGGGTGCTCATTGGCGTGTTCCGGTGTTGACCGTGGCGCCATCCGCCCCGGGTTCGCCGACCTGGTAAAACACCTCGCCCTCGCGCACCAGGTTCAGTTGCTCCCGGGCGCGCTGTTCCACCGCCTCGTTACTGCTCTTGAGGTTCTGGACCTCGCGCTCCAGCACCGCGTTGCGCTGGCGCAGCTGCTCGTTCTCGCGGTCGAACTTCTCGACCTGGACTTCCAGCCGGTGGGCCTCGGCGAGGCTGCCCTCGGCGATCCACAGCCGGTACTGCAGGACCAGCAGGAGGAAGACCAGGACCCCGAGCAGCCAGCGCATGCGCGACGCCGTGGCCTAGCGCTTGAATTCCGCCATGCCGCGATAGGGAGCCTTCGCGCCCAGCTCCGCCTCGATGCGCAGCAGGCGGTTGTACTTGGCAACCCGGTCGGAGCGGCACAGGGAGCCGGTCTTGATCTGGCCGGCGGCGGTAGCCACCGCCAGGTCGGCGATGGTGGCGTCCTCGGTTTCACCGGAGCGGTGGGAGATCACCGCGGTGTAGCCGGCCGCTTTCGCCATGGCGATGGCGTCGAGGGTTTCACTCAGACTGCCGATCTGGTTGAACTTGATCAGGATGGAGTTGCCGACACCGCGCTCGATACCCTGCTTGAGGATTTTGGTGTTGGTGACGAAGAGGTCGTCGCCGACCAGCTGCACCTTGTCGCCGATCTTGTCGGTGAGCAGTTTCCAGCCGTCCCAGTCGGACTCGTCGAGGCCGTCCTCGATGGAGATGATCGGGTGCGCGTCCGCCAGTGCCGCGAGGTAGTCGCAGAACTCGGCGCTGGAGAATTTCTTGCCCTCGCCGGCGAGATCGTAGACACCTTCCTTGTAGAACTCGGAGGCGGCGCAGTCGAGAGCCAGGGTGATGTCGGTACCCAGTTTGTAGCCGGCCTTTTCCACCGCCTCGGCGATGGCTTCCAGTGCCGCCTCATTGGACGGCAGGTTGGGGGCAAAGCCGCCCTCGTCGCCCACTGCGGTGTTGAGGCCGCGGGCGGAGAGAACCTTCTTCAGGTTGTGGAAGATTTCCGCGCCGGCGCGCAGGGCTTCGGCGAAGCTCGGTGCGGACACCGGCTGCACCATGAACTCCTGGATGTCGACGTTGTTGTCGGCGTGCTCGCCGCCGTTGAGAATGTTCATCATCGGCACGGGCATGCTGTATTCCGTGCTGCCGTTGATCTCGGCGATGTGCTGGTAGAGCGGCACACCCTTGGCCTGGGCGGCGGCCTTGGCGGCGGCCAGAGAGACGGCGAGAATCGCGTTGGCGCCGAACTGCGCCTTGTTCTCGGTGCCGTCGGCGTCGATCATGATCTGGTCGAGCTCGCGCTGGGCGCTTGCGTCCTTGCCCAGCAGCAGGTCGCGAATCGGGCCGTTCACATTGGCCACGGCTTTCAGTACACCCTTGCCGAGGTAGCGGCTGCTGTCGCCATCGCGCAGTTCCAGCGCCTCGCGGGAACCGGTGGACGCACCGGAGGGCGCGCAGGCAGAGCCAACGTGGCCGCTCTCGAGGGTCACTTCGGCCATCACCGTCGGGTTGCCGCGGGAGTCCATGACCTCAAAGGCCTGCACGTTTGCGATCTTGCTCATAGGGTTACTCCGTGTATTCGTACTATTCGATAATCAGGTCGGGGAGGGACTTCACGAGGTCGTCCACCGCCTTGACCTGGGTGAGGAATGCTTCCAGTTGCGCCAGCGGCAGTGCGCTGGGGCCGTCGCAGAGCGCCTTGTCCGGCTCCGGGTGTGATTCCAGGAACAGGCCGGCCAGGCCGAGCGCCATGCCGGCCCGGGCGAGTTCCGCCACCTGGCTGCGACGCCCGCCGGAGGCGGCGCCACCGGGGTCGCGGCACTGCAGGGCGTGGGTGACATCGAAAATCAGCGGCGCGTCGCCGCAGGTCTTTTTCATCACGCCGAAGCCGAGCATGTCGACCACCAGGTTGTCGTAACCAAAGTTGCTGCCGCGCTCGCAGATCAGGATGCGCTCATTGCCGCACTCGGCGAACTTCTCCACCACATTGGCCATTTGCGAGGGGCTGAGAAACTGCGGCTTCTTGACGTTGATGACCGCGCCGGTAGCGGCCATCGCCGCCACCAGGTCGGTCTGCCGGGCGAGAAACGCCGGCAGCTGGATGATGTCGCAGACCTCGGCGGCCGGCGCGGCCTCTTCCGGGCTGTGCACGTCGCTGATGACCGGCAGGCCGAAAGTCGATTTCACCTCGGCCAGGATAGCCAGGCCCTCTTCCAGGCCGGGGCCGCGGAAGGAGTGAATCGAGGAGCGGTTGGCCTTGTCGTAGGAGCCCTTGAACACCAGCGGGATGCCGAGACGCTGGCAGACCTCTGCGTAGTGCTCCGCCACCCTGAGGGTGAAGTCGCGGTTCTCCAGCACGTTGACGCCGCCAAGCAGCACAAAGGGCGTGCTGTTATCGAGGCGGATATCCCCGAAAGTCACAGTCCGGTCGGTCACGGTTGTTCCTCCAGTGAGGGCGGGCGCCGCAGCACCTCAGCCCTTTTTGCTGCCCGCATGTTCAATCGCAGCGCGGATGTAGCTGCTGAACAGTGGATGCCCGCCGCGCGGACGCGAGGTGAACTCGGGGTGGAACTGGCAGGCGACAAACCAGGGGTGGTTTTCCAGCTCGACCATTTCCACCAGCGAGTGATCCGCCGACCAGCCGACAAAACGCATGCCCTCGGCACGCATCTGGTCGAGATAGTTATTGTTGACCTCGTAGCGGTGACGGTGGCGTTCGGTGATGGTGTCGGCGCCGTAGATCTCGCGCACCTTGCTGCCCGGGTCGAGGTGGCAGGGCTGGGCACCGAGGCGCATGGTACCGCCGAGGTCGGAGGTCTCATCGCGCTGCTGGGTGGAACCGTCGGCATTCTGCCATTCGGTGATCAGGCCGATGATCGGGTGCGGGGTTTTCGGGTCCATCTCGGTGGAGTGCGCGCCCTCGAGCTTGCAGACGTCGCGGGCGAACTCGACCAGCGCCAGGTGCATGCCGAGGCAGATGCCGAGGTAGGGAATGTTGTTCTCGCGCGCGTAACGCACCGCGGTGATCTTGCCCTCGATACCGCGGTCGCCGAAACCACCGGGGACCAGTATGGCGTCCGCCCCCTCGAGCACACCGGTACCCTGGCTCTCGATGTCCTCGGCGTCGATGTAGTCGACCCGGACCTTGGTGCGGGTCTGCAGGCCGGCGTGGGACAGCGCCTCGTTCAGCGACTTGTAGGCGTCGAGCAGGTCCATGTACTTGCCGACCATGGCGATACGCACCTCGCCGGCATTGGGGTCGAACTCGCGATCGATTACCTCGTCCCACTCGGACAGGTCCGCTGGCGGGCACTCCAGGTCAAAGCGCTCCAGGACGAAGTCGTCGAGACCGAAGTTGTTGAGAATCCCGGGGATGCGGTAGATGGAGTCGGCGTCGATCAGCGGGATCACCGCACGCTCCTCGACGTTGGTGAACAGGGAGATTTTCTTCCGCGCGCCCTCGTCGATTTCCACCGTGCAGCGGCACAGCAGCACATCCGGCTGCAGGCCCAGCGCACGCAGCTCTTTTACCGAGTGCTGGGTGGGCTTGGTTTTGATCTCGCCCGCGGTAGCTATGTAGGGCACCAGCGTGAGGTGCATCAGCATGGCGTTCTTCGGCCCCACTTCCACGCGCAACTGGCGGGCCGCCTCCAGGAAGGGGAGGCCCTCGATGTCACCCACCGTCCCACCGATTTCGACCACCGCGACGTCGGCGTCGCCGGCGCCCAGCACGATGCGGCGCTTGATCTCGTCGGTAATATGGGGAATGACCTGCACCGTGCCGCCGAGGTAGTCGCCGCGGCGCTCCTTGCGCAGCACCGCCGCGTAGACACGGCCGGTGGTGAAGTTGTTGCTGCGCTTCATGGTGGTGTGGGTGAAGCGCTCGTAGTGGCCGAGGTCGAGGTCGGTCTCGGCGCCGTCCTCGGTAACGAAGACCTCGCCGTGCTGGAACGGGCTCATGGTGCCCGGATCGACATTGATGTAGGGATCGAGCTTGAGCAGGGTGACCTTGAGGCCGCGGGCCTCGAGCACGGCAGCCAGGGAAGCGGCGGCGATTCCCTTGCCCAACGAGGAAACCACACCACCAGTAACAAAGACGTATCGCGTCATGAAAAGCCTTTAAACACGCATATTTGGGGATACGCAGCGCTTCCACAACGCCGCAGCGGTCGCCGTGAATGTCCTGCAAAATGATGGGTCGACAGAGTACCAGAAAGGCACCGCCGGCTCAATCTGGCGAAGGTCGATTTCCGGGTTGCCAGTACAATTCACACCCGAGCCCCGAGGACCCGGGTCCAGCGGCCAGGCGGCTGCTGTGACAGAGACCCAGGCCACCCACAGCCACCAGTTCATCGCCTGCATAGAGGAGTGGTAAACGCCGCCGCCACCAGGGTGGAATAGCCGCCTCCTGGGCCAGCTGTTTCAGGCTCGCCGACGCTCCCCGCCACAGCGGGCGGCAACGCTCGCCACCGCCACGCCAGCGCACCGAGATTCGCTCCCCCTGGGCGAGGCAAAATCCATTAGCAGATTTTTGCAGGGCCAGCCGGCCCACGCCCATGAGCTCGACGACCGGCTCGCCCGGGGCGAGTGTGATCCCTTCCGGTAGCGAGGCTTCGCACGGCAACAGGAATACAGCATCACGAAAGCGCTGCAGCTGGTAAGCACCGGTGTCCAGAAGGGGCGCGGCATCCGCCGCGCTCTCGCGCAGCTGGCGAAGGAATTCCGCCAGCGCAGACTGATCCGGCGCTGCACAGCCAAACCCGCGCAACCACTCCCGGAGCATCTGCACGGCGACGCCCTCAGGCTCTCCACGCAGTGCCTCGACCCTGATTCCCGGATCGCCAAGCACGCTTTCACAGAGGTCGAGTTGCGGGAGCTGGCGCGCCAGGTCCGCGCCTGCTGCCGCCATGTGACCCGCAGCCCGCGCCACCGTGCGGCGATAGCCGGGCCAGCGCTCCCCGAGCAGCGGCAAGACCTGCCGGCGGAGAAAATTGCGATCCAGGCCGCTGTCATCGTTGGAGGGATCCTCGACCCAGCTCAGGCCGTGCTCCCGCGCATAGGCCTCGAGCTGATCGCGGGAGTATTCCAGCAAGGGGCGCAACAGGCTCCCCTGCCCCAGGGGGCGTTCAACAGGCATGGCGGCGAGCCCGCGGACACCGGCACCGCGCATCAGGCGGAGAAAGAATGTCTCAACCTGGTCGTCGAGGTGGTGGGCAGTGAACAGGATGGCCCCGGGCTCCAGCACCCCGGCGAACAAATCGTAACGCGCTGTGCGGGCGGCGGCCTCGAGCCCCTCGCCCTGTATCTGGATATTCGCGCAAAGCACCTGCAGCGGCACGCCCAGCGTCGCACAGTAGCCGGCACAGTGCCGGGCCCAATCGGCAGCCTGTGGCTGCAGCTGGTGATTGACGTGCAGTGCGGTAATTGCCGGCGCCGTGGGCCTAGAAGCACGCCAGAGTGCCAGCAAGTGCAACAGAACACTGGAGTCGAGACCGCCACTGAAGGCGACGTACCAGTGGGGAGCGGCGCTGGCTGCCGCCAGCGTGCGCTCGACAGAGGGAAAATCTGCTGCGGGGGTCACGGCCGGCCGCGACCCGCCATCAATTGTTACCGTAGGCGAGAATGCGCTCGTAACGCTTGCTGAGCAGGTCTTCCAGCGGCAGGCGGGAGAGCCTGTCGACCTGTTCCACGAGGTGGTTGCGGATACGCTCGGCCATCAGGTCGATGTCGCGGTGGGCCCCGCCCAGCGGTTCGGGAATGGTGGCGTTGACGATGCCGAGTTCCTCGAGCTTCTTCGAGGTTACCCCCATCGCCTCGGCTGCTTCCGGGGCGTGGGCAGAATCCTTCCAGATAATGTTCGCGCAGCCCTCGGGGGAGATAACGAAGTACGTGGAGTACTGCAGCATGGCGATATGATCGCCAACCCCGATCCCCAGCGCGCCGCCCGAGCTGCCCTCACCGATCACCACGCAGACGACTGGCGTCGCCAGGCGCGACATGACAGCGAGGTTCTGGGCGATGGATTCGCTGATACCGCGCTCCTCGGAATCGATGCCGGGGTAGGCTCCGGGAGTGTCGATCAGGGTAACCACTGGCATGCGGTAGCGCTCGGCCAGTTCGGCCAGTCGCAGCGCCTTGCGGTAGCCCTCGGGCTTGGGCATGCCAAAGTTGCGGTAGACCTTGTCCTTTACCGCCCTGCCCTTTTCCTGACCGATCACCATCACCGGCTTGCCCTCCAGTCGGGCGACTCCGCCGACGATGGCCTTGTCGTCACCGAAGTGACGGTCACCGTGCAGCTCGTCGAACTCGGTAAAGATGCGGGGAATGTAATCCAGGCTGTAGGGGCGCAGCGGATGGCGCGCAACCTTGACGATATCCCAGGCGCTGAGGTTGGCGAATATTTTCTCGGTCAGCTTCGCGCTCTTCTGGCGCAGGGTCTGGATCTCTTCACCGATATTCAGTTGATTGTCGGAGCCGACGTTTTGCAGCTCCTCGATCTTCACTTCCAGTTCGGCGATTGGTTGTTCGAAATCCAGGTAATTGGGATTCATCAGTGTTGGGTCCCTGCACGGTTGGAATGCATGCCAGTGTACTCAATTACGAACAGTGCACCAACGCCCTGCGGCGTTCGCGGCAATCTTACCAAAATGACTCGACAAAAAGGGATTGCGCGCCAGTGTTACTGGTGTCAACATCCATCGCCACACTGGTGTTGCGCAAAGCCGTTTCCGCGGTCTTTCTCCACCGCCTGCGCAATGGCTAGAAATTGATCTAAGCTAAGCCTGAAGCATAAAAATAAAGTGGCCGCCCCAATAGCCGGCCGCCGAAAAGGAGTATCACTGTGATGAAACACAGTTTTATAAAAACCCCCGTAGCAGCACTTTGTGCGATCGCGGCGGCTCCAGCCGGCGCAATCAGTTTCGAACTCGGCCCCTTCGAGGGCAATTTCACCTCGACCTTCTCTATCGGCGCCAGTTGGCGACTGGAAGACCCCGACAATCGTGTGGTCACTCCCGGCAACACGACGGGCGAAGGACGCGCCGCATCGAGCACTGCCGACGACGGCAACCTCAACTACGAGAAAGGCGACATGTACTCCCTGCTACTGAAGGGGGTACACGATCTCGATCTCAACGCCGGCGATTACGGCTTCTTCACCCGCTTCAAGTACTGGTACGACTACGACCTGGCGCGGGATGAAGTCCCCCATGGCAGTGCCGCCAACAATTATGTGCCCGACCAGGAACTGGTGACCAAGGGCTTTGAGGACCTGGCCCAGGAATCCGGCTTCGAATTCCTCGACTACTACGCCTATGCCAATTTCAGTCTCGGCGACATGCCGCTGGAGCTGCGCGCCGGTAACATGGTGCTGTCCTGGGGTGAGAGCACCTTCATCCAGAACGGGGTAAACACGATCAACCCCTTCGACGTCACCGCCCTGCGCTCTCCCGGTTCCGAGATCAAGGAAGCACTGCTGCCCGTCGGCATGGTCTACGGCAACCTCGGGCTCACCTATGATCTGAGCGTGGAAGCTTTCTATCAGTACGAGTGGCAGCGCACCATCATTGACGAGTGCGGTAGCTACTGGAGCTCCACCGATCCCTATGGCGGCGGCTGCGATTACCTTACCGCGACCGCCAGCAGCTCCGACCAGGCACAGTACGCCGGCGGCCTGATCATCCCCCGGGCAGATGACGACGAGGCTTCGGATAGCGGCCAGTGGGGCATCGCGGTGCGCTATTTCGTCGACGCGCTGAACTCTACCGAATTCGGTTTCTATTACACCAACCTGCACAACCGCACACCGATCTTCAGCGGCATCAACCCGACGGAAAATTACGGTGTGCCCTTCCTGCTCGGCTCGAACCCCTTTTATTTCTTCGAGTTCCCCGAGGACATCGACCTCTACGGCCTCACCTTCTCCACCACCATCGGCGACTGGGCGGTGTCCGGAGAGGCCAGCTACCGGCCGGAGTTCCCGCTGCAGATCAATACCGTCGACCTGCTGCAGTCACTGGCGCTGGGCAGTTGGGGCGAGTGGTCCCGGGTGACACCGCGCGCCCAGGAAGCCGGCCCCGGTGCGGTTGTTCACGGCTACGACGAAGTGGACTACTCACAGTTGCAGTTCACCTTCGTGCGTTTCTTCGACCAGGTGTTCGGCTCCGAACGACTCTCTGTAGTGGGCGAAGTGGGCGCCACCTGGCTCGGCGGCCTCGATCAGGACATCAACTACGGTCGCTCGTCCGCCTACGGCATCGGCGATTTCGAGCCTTTCGCAAGCGCGGTGTTCGGCGGCGTGCCGGTCAGCTGTAACTCCCACCCGGTGCTCGAGGCCCTCGCCGGCCTGAAACCCAACGGTACCGCCGAGTACTGCGACAGCGATGGATTCACCGACGACTTTTCCTGGGGCTACCGGGTGCGCGCCAGCCTCGACTACCCGGGCGTGTTCGCCGGTATCAACCTGACCCCCAACCTGGCCTGGTCCCACGACGTGAAGGGCACCTCTCCATCGCCGAATTTCATCGACGGCCGCAAGGCACTGACTCTCGGCCTGCGCGGCGATTACCTCAATACTTACCGCGCCGAGATCGGCTGGACCACCTTCTTTGACGGTGATTACAACGAACAGGAAGACCGCGACTTCGTCTCCGCGAGTTTTTCCATAGCGTTTTAACGCATTGCTTTACTGGAGCCCCCCATGCAGAAACAGTTAATTGGACTGATCACTGCCGGCCTGCTCGGGCTGGCATTCACCGCCCAGGCGAAGATCACACCGGAGCAGGCCGCGAAACTCGGCGGCGATGAGTTCACCCCCGTCGGCGCGGAACGTGCTGGAAACGCGGACGGCAGTATCCCCGCCTGGACCGGCGGCCTGCCGGAAGTGCCGGCGGCATATACGCCCGGTGGGCGCCTCGTCGACCCCTACGCTGGCGAGAAGCCGCTGTTCGAGATCACCGCGGCCAACTACCAGCAGTATGAGAGCAAGCTCAGCGTCGGCCAGATCGCCCTGCTCAAGCGCTACCCCGACACCTACCGCATGCCGGTCTACACCACCCACCGCAGCGCAAAACTGCCTGAGGCGGAGTACGCCGCGATCAAGGCCGGCGCCACCCAGGTGGAGACCGTGTCGGATGGTAACGGCCTGGCCAACTTCAGCTCTTCCGCGCCCTTCCCCATGCCGGCCAACGGTATCGAAGTGATCTGGAACCACGTCACCCGCTATCGCACCGACAGCGGTTTCAAGCGCCGCTATACCCAGACCCCGGTACAGGCCAATGGCGCCTTCTCGCCAGTGCTGCTCGAAGAAAGCGCGATCTACACCTCGCGCCTGCCGGACAACCCCTACCCCAACCGGCTGTTTGTCTTCCTGCAGCGGGTACTGGCACCGGCGCGCCTTGAGGGTGACGTGCTGCTGGTGCACGAGAACATCGACCAGGTCAAGGAACCCCGTTCGGCCTGGCTTTACAACGCGGGCCAGCGCCGGGTACGCCGCGCGCCCAACGTCGCCTACGACGGTCCCGGTACCGCCGCAGATGGCCTGCGTACGTCGGACGACCTCGACATGTATAACGGCGCGCCCGACCGCTATGACTGGAACCTGGTGGGCAAGAAGGAAATGTACATCCCCTACAACGCCTATCGCCTGCGCGACGGTTCGCTGAAATACGGCGACATCATTCACGCCGGGCACCTCAACCCCGAGTACCTGCGCTTCGAACTGCACCGGGTCTGGGTGGTCGAGGCGACGCTGAAATCCGGCGCCCGCCATATCTACGCCAAGCGCACCTTCTACATCGACGAGGACACCTGGCAGATCGCCGCTGAGGACATCTACGACGGTCGCGGCGAACTTTGGCGGGTACGCGACAACCACGAAATCATGCATTACCAGGTGTCGATCCCCTGGACCACGGCGGAAACCGTCTACGACCTGAACTCCGGACGCTATCTCGTCACCGGCCTCGACAACGAGGAGAAGGGCTACCAGTACGACTTCAGCTTTGATGCGAGCCTGGAAGACTTCACCCCCGCCGCCCTGCGCCGGGCCGGCCGCCGCTGAGGGTCTGCTAGCCAACATGAGTTGCAAATTTTCCAGGCTACTGGTCGTCCTGGCGCTCCTGCCCTGGGGCGCCGCCAGCGCGGAAGTGGTGGATTTCGCCTTTCAGGGTGCCATTCGCCAGGCGGACCCAACCGCCATCCCGCTGATGGACATCGAACGGGTCGGCGAGCGCCTGGTCGTCGTCGGCGAGCGCGGACTTATCGCCACCAGTGACGATGACGGCCGCAACTGGCAACAGGCGGACGTGCCGGTGAGTACAACCTTGACTGCCGTGACCTTCGCCGATGCACAGCACGGCTGGGCCACCGGTCACGGCGGCGTCATCCTGCACAGCAGCGACGCCGGCAGTACCTGGGTCATGCAATTCAGCGGTGACGAGGCCAATCGCCAGTTCCTCGCCTACACCCAAAAGCGCGTGGTCGAACTGGAGGAGGAACTGGCCGGCATCGAAGATCCCGAGGCCGCCGACGACCTGTCCTACGCGCTGGAAGATGCGGAATTCGCGGTCGAGGATGCCGAGGCCGCCGTCGAGACCGGACCCGTCGATCCCTTCCTCGATGTCCACATGCTCGACGCGCAGCAGGGCTTCGCCGTTGGCGCCTACGGCATGCTTTACGCTACCCGCGATGGTGGCGAGCACTGGCAATTGCAGCTCACCGGTATCGACAACCCGGACCGCTATCACTACTACGCCCTGGTGGAAGATGCCGCGGGCACGCTCTACCTCGCCGGTGAAGCTGGCCTGCTGTATCACTCCACCGATAGCGGGGAAACCTGGCAGCGCCACGAAGATCTCTATGACGGCAGCCTTTTCGGTGCGCTGGCGACCGAACACGGAGCTGTGGTGTTCGGCCTGCGCGGCCACGTTTTCATCAGCGCCGACAGCGGCGCCAGCTGGGCGTCGCTGGACACCGGCATCGAGAGCGGGCTGTATGGCGGGCAGCGACTACGCGACGGCCGCGTGCTGCTGGTCGGTTCAGGCGGGCAGATGCTGCTGGGCGACGACAAGCTGGAGCGCCTCAGCGCCAGCAACCACCCCTCCCGCAGCACCTTCGCTGGCGGGATCCTGGCCGCCAACGGCGATCTCCTGCTGGTTGGCACCGACGGCCTGACACGTATCAGTGTGGAGGCCGATACGGATGGATGACTACCTGAACCTGCCGCTCACGGAAGACGACGGCCGCCTCCGCCCCGCCATCGCCACTGCCCTGTTCCGGGCGCGGCGCTGGCTGATGACCCTGTTCGCACTGGCCAGTGTCTTCTTTCTCTGGCAGATGACCCAGCTGCGCCCGGATGCCAGCTTCGAGAAAATGATCCCGGTTTCCCACCCCTACATCGCCAACTACCTGGAGAGCAAGGACGACCTCGCCGGGCTCGGCAACGTGGTGCGGGTCATCGTCGCCACCGACGGGGGGGATATTTTCACCGCCGAATACCAGGAACTGCTGAAACAGGTCACCGATGAGGTTTTCTACCTCCAGGGCGTGGACCGCGCCGGCCTGCAGTCCCTGTGGACGCCCAATGTGCGCTGGCAGGAAGTGACCGAGGAAGGCTTCGTCGGCGGCACGATCATTCCCGACAACTATGACGGCGGCGAGCGCTCGCTGGACAAGTTGCGCGCGAACACACTCAAGTCGGGCCAGGTCGGCCGCCTGGTCGCCAATGACTTCCAGTCGGCGATGGTGGTTGCCCCGCTGGTGGAAATTGACCCGGCTACCGGGGAGCGCCTCGACTACCACCGGCTCTCGCAGCAGCTGGAGGAACTGGTCCGGGACAAGTACCAGAACGACAGCATCACGATTCACATCACCGGTTTCGCCAAGCTGGTCGGCGACCTGATCGACGGCGCCATCCTCGTCGCCCTGTTTTTCCTCATCGCCTTCGTGATCACCGGGCTGACCCTGTTCGCCTATTCCCACTGCATGCGGCTGACCTTCGCCTCGCTGCTGTGCTCCACGGTAGCGGTGATCTGGCAGCTGGGCCTGCTGAACATGATGGGCAAGGGCCTCGACCCCTACTCCATGCTGGTGCCCTTCCTGGTATTCGCCGTGGGCATCAGCCACTCGGTGCAGATCACCAACAACTTCGCCCACACCACTTTCAGCGGCCTGCCCCGGCGCGAGGCGGCGCGGCTGACCTTCATCCGCCTCTCCAAGCCGGGCTTCATTGCCCTGCTCAGCGATGGCGTCGGTTTCCTGACGCTGGCGGTGATCGACATCCCGGTTATTCGCGACCTGGCGTTTATCGCCAGTACCGGCATCGGCGTGCTCATCCTCACCAACCTGGTGCTGCTGCCGCTGGTGCTCTCCTCCACCGGTATTTCCAAGCGCTGCATCCAGCACCGGGTGGTCAAGGACCAGAGTCACTTCGGTCACTGGCAGTGGCTGGCGAAGGTTGCCACCGGCGGCCCCGCCCGCAGCATCCTGCTGGTCGCCCTGGTGCTGTTCGTCGTGGGCTTCTACTTCGGCAAACACCAGAAGATCGGCGACCTCGACCCCGGCGCCCCGGAGCTGCGCCCCGACTCGCGCTACAACATCGACACCGCCTACCTGGCGGGGCACTATTCCACCAGCACCGACGTGTTCGTGGTGATGGCCCACACGGCGCCGCAGCAGTGCGCCAGTTACGATTTCATCGCCGCGGTGAATTTCTTTGAAGGCTACATGCAAACCGTGCCCGGGGTGCAGTCGGCGATGTCCCTGGTGGACATCTCCAAGCTGGTCATCATGGGCATGAATGAAGGCAACCCGCGCTGGTACGACATCAGCCGCAACCAGTTCATCCTCAACAACTCGCTGTCCCGCGCACCGAGCAACCTGCGCAATACCGACTGCTCCATGGCGCCGGTCATCCTCTTCCTCGACGACCACAAGGCCGACACCCTGAGCGGCGTGGTCAACGCCGTCGAACAGTTCAAGACGGAATACCCCAACGACGCCATGGAACTGCGCCTCGCCGCGGGCAATGCCGGGGTCGAAGCGGCCACCAATATCGTCATCGAGAAGGCGCAGAACCAGATGCTGCTGTGGGTCTATGGGGTGGTGATCGCCCTGTGCCTGATCAACTTCCGCTCGGTGCGCATCACCGCCTGTATCATCCTGCCGCTGGCGCTGACCTCGGTACTCGGGCAGGCGCTGATGGCCTGGCTCGGAATCGGGGTCAAGGTAGCCACACTGCCGGTGATCGCCCTCGGTATCGGCATTGGTGTAGACTACGGCATCTACATCTACACCGCCCTGCAGCAACGTCTGAAGGAGGGGTTGGGGTTGCAGGAAGCCTACTTCGAGGCACTCAAGTCCACCGGCACTGCCGTGGCCTACACCGGCCTGACACTGGCGGTCGGCGTCGGCACCTGGATTTACTCACCGATTAAATTCCAGGCAGACATGGGTCTCATGCTCACCTTCATGTTCTTCTGGAACATGCTCGGGGCGCTGGTGTTACTGCCTGCCCTGGCCTGGCTGTTGCAGCGGGGTAAAACCCACCAGGCATAAGAAGTGGTAGAACCATGCAGGAATACAAGAACAAGCCCGCGCTTGTCACCGGTGCCAGCGGATTCGTTGGCAGCCATATCGTCAGGCAGCTGGTGGAACAGGGGCGCGAAGTTCGCGTCATGGTCCGCAAATCCAGCAAGCAGGATGCCTTCAAGGGCCTGCCCGTAGAAATCTGTTACGGCGACATTCTCGAACCGGACTCCCTGCGCGCAGCCATGCAGGGCTGCGGCACGGTGTTCTATAGCGCCCTCGACCCGCGTTTCTGGCTCAGCGATACCAGTATCCTCTACCGCAACAACCGCGACGGCCTGATCAACGCCATGGATGTGGCGCTGGAACTGGGTATCGAGCGCTTCGTATTTACCAGCACCATGGGCACCCTCGGCCAGAACCCCAATGGCGCGGTAACCGAGGACATCCCCTTCAACTGGCAGGACAAGGCCTCCCCCTACATCCTCGCGCGCAAGGAAGCGGAGGACCGCCTGCTGGAATACTGTCGGGACAAGGGCCTGCCCGGGACCGCCCTGTGTATCGCCAACACCTACGGGCCGCAGGATTTTGGCCCCACCCCCCACGGCCACAGCCTGTGGGATATGGCTACCGGTAAATCCAGGCAGACCATGAACACCAGTGCCCCGGTGATCGATATCCGCGATGCGGCCCGCGCCTGCCTGCTGGCCGAGGACAAGGGCGGCGTGGGCGAGCGCTACATCATCGCCAACGAGTACGTCAGCAATGAAAAACTCTACGGCCTGGCCGCCGCCGAGGGTGGCCAGCCACCGCCGAAACTCATGTCGCCGAAGATCGCCATGGCGGTCGTGAGTGTCGTCGAACCCATCCTCAAACTGATGGGCAAGAAGGATTACCTGATGCGCAAGGACGCTGTGTACCTGGGCAACGCCTTCGGGGCAATGGACCACAGCAAGGCGACCCGGGAATTGGGCTGGGTACCGCAGTACCACATCGAGACGACCGTGCGCGACGCGATCGCCTGGTACCGGGAGAACGAGGCCGCCAGCGCGAGCTAGGCGGCCTTCCTCCGCTTGAGGCCCGCCAGGCTCAGCAGCGCTGAGCCGAACAGCCAGGCGGCGGCGGGTAAAGGCACGGAGTAATCCGCGACCATGCTACTGCTCTGGCCGAGGTTGTTCATGCTACCCTCCACGTGGTACTCAAGTACGTAGTTGGCGGCGCCGTTCAACGTCACCTCTGCCAGTACCTGCTCCAGGCTAAACATACCGGGAGTAAGGAAATTATCACAGGGAGAGGTCCCGGCACTCCCGGTCCAGCAGGACACCCGCTCCAGGGTTGCAGTGGGCTCAGGGCCGAAAGTATTCACCCGCAAGATCTCCTCGGTGTTCCACTCGACCACCTCGTCGTCCCAGATCCACTGCCCGCTTCCCACCACAACGTAGGGAATTGTTAGCAGGCCAGTGACCGTGTCGTAAGTCGCCTGGCCAACACTCGAGTATTCGGGAAAGCCCGTCTCGGATATATTAGTCATAACGCCGTCCGTGGTCTCACGCGTGAAGCTGTACGAAGCCTCAGGCGAGTGTATAACGGGGAGGATCGCTGCATTTGCAAGCCCCGCCTGGAGGAAGAGCACGGTGGCCGCAATGAGCATTGATACACGCCATTTCATAGCAAACTCCTTTTGCTGGCTGATATTTTTTTCTGCTACTCGGGTGCTGCCTGTATAGAGAGCGAGCAGCACGAAGCTCCTGTGGGTAAGAGGCTAATGGAATTGAATACGGCGCGCAGGAAAAAGTGCCGTCAGGGATTTTTACAGGTACCCGACTTGTAGATGCTGACACAGCGAAACTCCGCCGACTCATCGAGATCCGGCAGGGTACAACTCTCGCGCCGCTCGAGCAGCTCATAGGGCGGAAAATCGAAATCTTTTACCCGCGAATCCGCCACCAGCACCGCGGGAGAGCGGAGGGCGAACTGTGCCAGCCAGGGCAGGTTTTCCCGATCGTAGAGCACATCCGCCACGGTGATCAGGTCAACCTCGCCTTGCACCGCGTGGTAGTCATCGCTGAGGGTCAGGCGGACATCGTTCAATTGCGCGTTCAGCGCCGTGGCTTCCAGCGCCAGTGGATCGATATCGCAGGCGACGACTTCCGCCGCACCCGCCTGTGCCGCAGCGATCGCGACCACCCCTGAGCCGCAGCCGAAATCCAGTACGCGCTTGCCGCGTACCCACTGCGGATTGTCGATGAGGTATTCGGCCAGTACCTGCCCGGAGGCCCAGCAGAACACCCAGTACAGGGGGTCGTCCATGATGCGCTGCATAGCGCCGGGGTCCAGTGGTTGCCGTGGGTAATCCGTGGAGAGCAGCAGTAACTGCAGTGTGGGAAGAGCGGGAAGGCGCTGTATTTCCAGCGATCCGCCGGGAATAGTGCGGGCGAGGCGCGCGGCGAGCTTTGCGCTCTGCGGCGCGCCTGTGGCCGGGCTGTCAGGCTCCAGCAGCCACTCCCCCCTCCACGCCCTTGGGATTGGGGCCAAAGCGGTTGTCGCCGGGGGTGCTGTCGAGCACCGCGAAGATCAACAGGACGATACCGCCAATAAGCGGTACGAATGCGATCAACAACCACCAGCCGCTACGATCGGTGTCGTGGAGGCGACGGATACCGACGCCTATCGACGGCAGCAGCACGGCGAGGCCATAGATAGTGGACAGAACGCCGAAGCCCGACTCCATATCATAGGTGCCGATAGTAGCGTCGACCATAGACAGGATGATCATCGCAATCAGGTTGAACAGCGCAAAAAACCAGTACTCCTTGCGCCGCGCCCGGCCGTCGAATACGGCGTATTTTTTCAGTACACCCAGATACCAGTTCATAGCTTCGTCCCCGCTTTCAGTTCCATGAAAAACCGACATTCCGTTATCACTCTAGCTGCGCGACATGGGTCGTCAAGAAAATAGTTGGCGAGTTCGAATGTTTTCCAGTGCCATTCAGTCTTCTGCGTGTACGGCCTGAATCCGCTGGTGCAGGTAGGAAATACCCAACAGGGCGATGCCCAGGCCCATGAACGAGGCAATCCGCAGCAGGCCCTCGAGGTCATTCATATCGATCAGGAACAGTTTGGCGATAACCAGCGCCAGCAACAGCATACCCGCCCGGTACACGACGGGACCAAAGCGCCAGGCGCCGCCGAGGATGGTCGCGATCGCCATAGCCAGCCAGACGATGGAGTAGGTGTAGAGTTCGCCATCAGATGCGCCCCCGGACAGACTGACACTGCCCTGGTAGAGGTGCCTGATCTGCAGCGAGACATAGACAAATGCCGCGACGGCAGCGAAACCCAGCGCGAGCTTGCGGCAGCGGGGATCGAAGTAGCGCCAGTAGAGCAGCGCCAGAAGACAGGGAAAACCGAAGGCCAGTTGGGTGAGGTTGAAGAACGGTGTCGCACTGATCGCATCCACCGCCCAGGACAGGTCAAACAGCACCGAGAGCAGGATATGCAGGTAGCTCAGCACGGCAAGGCCGGCCAGCACAAACGCAAAGAGCCGGTAAAGCCGCTCCAGTGCCTCGCTCACCAGGCTGCGGCGGTAATACACCAGCCCCACCAGGCCGAACAGGGGCATGTAAATGGCAACCTCGAGAAAGTCGAGCCGGGCGCTGAACACGTCACCGCCGTACATCCAGTAGCGCAGCTCTGTCCACAGGGTCAGTACGAAGAGGTGCAGCGCCGCACCCTCGGTCCAGCGCGACAAGCGCGGCAGCGAGCGCAACTGCAGCGACGCGATGATGGCGCACAGCGTCGCCCCGCCGTAGGTCCAGAATGACCAGTGAGTGCCCACGGGATACGTCGCCAGCCACGGGTTGAGGGTCAGGCGGACTATCACCACCGTCACGATCACCTTGAGCAACCAGCCGAGCCCGGGGACGCTGAAACGCCGTATGATCCAGGCCAGCGACACCATCTGCAGGGCAATCGCCAGGGTCAGTTGGGCCTGTTCCAGCACGGCAACCGCCGCCAGGGAGAAGGCGAAATGGCCGCCAAAGAACAGCCAGAGCGCCAGTTCCTCGATGGCGCTGCGCCGCAGCACCGCGCCGGCCAGCGCGAGATAAACCAGGCCGGCGGTCAGTGCACACAGCCCCCACTGTAGCGACACCTGCATCCTTGATGTCAGCAGATAGCCCAGCGCCAGCAGAACCAGGGGGCCCACCACGGCCAGTGAACTCCAGGTGCCGCGGAAGCGGCAGACGCGCAGGTTGCGCAGGGCCAGCCCGCTGTAAAGCAGCGCGGTCGCAGCGAGGTAAACCAGGAACTGGCGATTTTCCGGCTCGGCAAACTGTCGCAGCTCACCCGCATCGCTGCGGGTCAGCACCCAGGCCAGGCAGGTCGTCACCAGGATCAGCCAGGGGACGGCATTAAGGTTTTCGCGATTGCGCGCAGCGAGCAGCGCAACCAGCGCCAGCGGGCTCCACAGCCAGAAGGCATTTGCCGGTGCGGGCGTGGCGACGATCGACGCGCACTGGGCCAGCGCCAGAAGCAGGAAAACCCAGGGGTAGAGCCGTTCCATCCGGGGCTCGAGATCGGCGAACATCCGGCGCTGGTAACGCTCCTCCCCGAGTTCCACCCGCCGGCGCAGGAACCAGTCGAGATAGGGCAACACCAGCATCAGGTAGGCGACCGCCGCCAGGTAGTAGCCGCGCAGGCCATCCGCACCGGCGCTGAACAGGCTGACCCACCACCAGCCCAGGGCGCCGGCGACAAAGGCCCACCACAGCCAGGGCCGGAAAACGTAGCGCATCAACAGCAGCGCGCTGGCACTGATGATCAGGGCGTAGACCAGCGCCACCACGATGCGCCCCTCGCCGCTGGAAACCAGTACCGGTACCAGGTAAGCACCGACGATACCTATCGCGGCGAGGAAGGGCCCCTGCAGGCGGGCCAGCCACATGGTGAGGATCGCCACCAGCGCCAGCAGCGCGAACGTCGCCCCCGGGCTCAACATGTCGTAGAGGCGCATGGACGCCAGCAGCACCGCGAACAGGGTGATGCTGCCGCCGCCGGCGAGCGCGGCAAACGCGGGGTGGGGCTCGCCGGTCCTGCGCCGCAACCATTCGGCGGCGATGTGCAGGCCCACGCCACTGAGCAGGCCCAGGGCAACGCGCGTGCGCTGGCCGAGCATGCCCTGCTCGATCGCGTAGCGTGCGAGGAAGACGCCGGCCAGCGCGACGCACAGGCCGCCGAGCCAGATCATCCAGTAAGCCTGCAGATGTTCGTGTAATTTTTGCCCGACACCTGGCCGCGGCGATGGCGGCGCGCTGCGGGCAGTCCGGGCACCGGGAGCGCCGGCAGCGGCGGACTGGGCAGCGGGGTAACGCGTCTCGCGCCCTGCGCCGAAATCGAAGGCCGGTGCCTGGCTGGCAACAGCCGCTATCAAGTCACTCGCCGAGGCGCTTTGCCCAGCCGGCGCCGGCCGGCCACCTGGCTCGCCGCCGAACTCATCACCCGGCCCATCGACGGGTTCGGCTGCTCGCGGCGGGGGCTGTTTCGCTGCCGGGGGGTCCAGCTCGGCCAGGCGGCGCTCCAACTGGTTCACTCTCATTCCCAACTTGCTGATCTGGGTGCTGAGGGAAGCAGCCAGCAGGAAGCCCGCCAGCAGCAGGCCTACGGTCATGACTTCCGGATCGAGCATCGTGAGCGGGCCCCCTTGCCGTGCTTCCCGGGCAAACCGCCCCGGCCCGATATTATTTGCCTGCCTTCGATTCTCCCCTGCGAACGACCAATTGTCATACAACAATTCCAGCCACAGGGTAAAAAATTCCGCTGGCCGGGGCATACGATCGTCGGGCGCTTTCTATACAATGCCGCCATGTCTGACCTGCCCCCCTACCTCGTTCCCCACAGCCAGGAAGAGATCCGCATCATCCATGCGGACGAACACCTGCTGCTGGTGCGCAAGCCGCACCTGTTGCTCTCCATTCCCGGCCGCCACCCGCTGAACCGCGACAGCCTGATTTCGCGCCTGCAGCAACGCTACCCGAGCGCGAGCATCGTGCACCGGCTGGATCTCGACACCTCCGGTATCATGATCATCCCGCTGGACAAACCCACCCACGCTGACATCAGCCGGCAGTTCCAGCGCAGGGAAGTCGAAAAAGCCTACGACGCAGTGGTCTGGGGCGAGGTGGAACAGGACAGTGGCGAGGTGGAGCTACCGATCCGCTGCGACTGGGAGCACCGCCCGCTGCAGATGATCGACCACGAGCGCGGCAAGTACGCCCTCACCCGCTACGAGGTAATCGCGCGCCTCGGCGACCGCACGCGGCTGCGGCTGAAGCCGGTCACCGGGCGCTCCCACCAGTTGCGCATCCATATGCGCGAACTCGGCCACCCCATCCTCGGCTGCGACATGTACGCCCACGACGCGGCGCTGGCGATGGCGGACAGGCTGCTGCTGCACGCGGCCCACATCGGTTTCCGCCATCCCGCCACGGGCGAGTGGATCAGCGGCGAATCGCCCGCGGATTTCTGAAAGGGCTGTGACGGAAACAAAAACGCCGGCACTGGGCCGGCGTTTTCGGGGGCGGATCACCAATCAGGCGATCGCTTCCTCACCCACCAGGGTGACGCGGTGCATCAGGCGGCCGCCGTCGGGAGTGTAGGGGGCGGCGCGGTGCAGGGATACGGTGTTGTCCCAGATCAGCAGGTCACCCAGCTGCCACTCGTGGCTGTAGACGTACTCGTCCTGGGTACAGTGCGCGTCCAGTTGCTCCAGCAGCGCGCGGCCTTCCTCGAGGTCCATGCCTTCGATGTAATCCGCAGATACACCGCAGAGCAGCGATTTGCGACCGGTCTTGTGGGTCCACACCAGCGGGTGCACTTTCGGCGGGTACTGGTCCCAGCCGGCTTTCTGTTCCTCGCTCGCATCCGGGTAGGTGCGGCGCTGGGAAGCGGCCATGGTGTGCACGACACGCAGGCCCTCGAGGCGTTTCTGCTCTTCTTCCGGCAGGTCCTGGAAGGCCTGGTAGGTGTTGGAGACCTCGGTGTTGCCTTCTTTGGCAGCGGGCAGCTGGCGGGCGGTGAGGATGGAACCGCGCGAGGGTACGTCATCCATGGCGCCGTCGATGTGCCACAGCAGGGACCCCTTCAGGTATTCCGCCGCGGTAGGGTTGGTTTTCGGATCGAGGGAGATCTTGAAGATTTCCTGGCCACCCAGGGCCATCAGGTCGCCGAGGCTGCGGCAGAACTGGAGTTGGGCCTCGTCGTCGAAGTTCGCGCCGCGGATGATCAGCACGCCGCGCTCTTCCAGCAGGTCGCGGATCTGCTCGGCGAATTCGCCGCTCATGAATTCTTCTCGAGTCGCCTGCAACTCGGCGCCCACTTTGGGCTTGAGTTCTACTACGTTAAAAGCCACGGATTCTCCTCCAGACTAGGCTATGGGGGGGCGCAATCATAAACCAGAATTCAGCGTGTTTGAAGGCTTTTATCAACAGCGTTGTTCATTACGAAAACTGGTTGAGAATGTAGCCCACCAGCACCACCTGCGGCACCGTGACCAGCGGCAGGAACAGGGCGATTTTCCAGGAGTTGGCCGTCTCGCGGATGGTCATCACCTCGGTGTAGTCCGTCGCCACACCGGCCATCAGGAAGGTGAAGGCGTTGCCTGGCGCGTGGGCGCGGTTCATCAGGTCGGCGGCGATGGGCGTGGAGCCCTCGGAACACACCTCGATGATCGTGGTGGCCAACAGGGTCAGCCAGAGGCCGATAAAGCTGGCGCCAAACCAGGTGGCGAAGGCCTCCACCGGCACGAAGGCGCGGATGGCCCCGGCCATCACCAGGCCGAAGAAGGTCCAGCGAATGACCGGGCGGGCACCGGCAAATCCGTCGCGCATGACCTGGCCCAACCCGCCCAGGGAGAAGCGCGCGGAACTGCGCACCTCGCGCCAGACCTCGGCGACCGGGCGCCCCTCCCCCGCCTGTTCGCGGTGGGGATTGGCCGGCAGTGTGCCGCGCGCGACCAGGCGGTCGAAGACCAGCCCGGTGATCACCCCGATCACCGCCGAGAGCAGGATGAACAGCAGGGTCCAGCTGACACCGATCAGGCCGAACAGGATCAGGGTGAGGGAAAAGGAGTTCCAGGGGCTGGCGAGCAGGAAGGCCATCACCTGCCCGGCGCTGGCACCGCGCTCGTAGAGTTTCATGCCCACCGCCAGGATGCCGTGGCTGCACAGGTCGAGGAAGACCCCCGCCGCCGTCGCCCGCAACATGCCGCCGAGGCCGGCGTCGCGGCCGAGCAGGCCCATCACCAGGTCGCGGGGGACTTTGGCCAGCAGGCCGACGAAGAAAATACCGACGAGCAGGCCCCACCACATGGCGTTGAACAGTTCGTAGATGCCCCCGGCGAACATGCCGATGGCGGTGGCGTGGTCGTGGGGCTGGATGGCACCGTAAAGGTAGGCCAGTGCGGTGATGCCAAGAAAGGTGTAGAGAAACCAGTCGTGTTTCTGCGGGATATCGCAACATGCACCGCCTTCGGCGGGTGCGGTTTCTGCGTGGCAGCTCGAGGGCTCGCGTTTAGGTGCCGTATGCCCATGGCAGCTTTCCACCGCTGGCGCCTCTTTGGCACAGCAGTCACCCGCGACCGACGCTTCACTGTGGCAGCTGTGCTGGTCGCCGTTTCCGGTTCTGGCGTGGTCGCCGTGCTCGTGTCGGTTCATGCCTTACCACCTCCTGTCGCCAGGTCGTCGAGAATGGCGCACTCGGGGCCCTCGTCGCCGCGACAGCGCCCGGCCATGGCCTGCAGGGTCGTCTTCATCGCCTCCAGTTCGTCGATGCGCCGCTGCAGGTCGGCGCTCTTCTCCAGCACCAGTTGCCGGGCATGGCGGCTCTGCCGGTGATGGTCGCGGTGCAGGCCCAGCAGCTGCCGGCACTCCTCAAGGTCGAAGCCGACGTTGCGCGCGCGGGCGAGGAACTGCATTTCCTCCACCTGTGCCTTGCTGTACTGGCGGTAGCCGTTGTCGGCCCTCGCGGCGGGTGCGACGAGGCCGATTTCCTCGTAGTAGCGGATGGTTTTGCTGCTGAGCCCGCTGCGGCGGGCGGCTTCGGAGATGTTCATGGCGACCTCCATGGGGGATGCTTGCACTCAATCTAATCCTTCCAGTGGCTGGAAGGTCAAGGGCATTGAGTGTTCGTTGCCGCAGTTGCCAAAAGAGCGCCGGATATCCCCCTCAGGGTTATCTCCCCCGCAAGTGAATTGCTGCCATAATCGGGAAAAGGCGCAACGCTAATGTAACGGCTCACCACTGAGGAAATCTGCATGTCCGCCGTCATCTACCCCACCACCAACCTCGCCGCCACCGAGCAGATGAACATCGCCCGCGGCGAGGGGGTGTATGTCTACGACCAGAACGGCAAGCAGTACCTCGAGGGCATGGCCGGCCTGTGGTGTACCGGCCTGGGCTACGGCAACCGGGAGTTGATCGAAGCTATCAGTAGCTCGCTGGAAACGCTGTCCTACAGCCACACCTTCGGTGGCAAGACCCACCAGCCGGTGATCGAGCTGGCGGACAAGCTGGCAGAGATGGTGCCAACGCCGAATGCCAAAGTGTTCTTCGGCAACTCCGGCTCCGATGCCAACGACACCCATATCAAGCTGCTGCGCTACTATTTCGATGTCATCGGCAAGCCGGAGAAACGCAAGATCATCACTCGCGAGCGGGCCTATCACGGGGTCACCGTGGCCTCGGGTTCGCTGACCAGCCTGCCCGCCAACCTGGCCCACTTCGACGCGCCGCTGGAGGCGCTCGGCATCCTGCGCACCGATCACCCGCACTACTACCGCGGCGCCCTGCCCGGTGAGAGCGAGGCGGCTTTCGTGGAACGTATCACCGGCAACCTCGAGCGGCTGATCCTCGAAGAAGGCCCGGAGACCATCGCCGCGTTCATCGCCGAACCGATCACCGGCGCCAGCGGTGTTATCGTCCCGCCCGCCGGCTACTACGAGAAGGTCCAGGCAATCCTCCGGCGCCACGACATCCTGTTCTGGGCCGACGAGGTCATCACCGGTTTCGGCCGCACCGGCAAGCTGTTCGGCTGCGAGACGATGAACATCGAGCGGCCGGACATGATGAGCTTCGCCAAGCAGCTCTCCTCCGCCTACTACCCGATCAGCGCCGCGGTAATCCACGGCGACCTCTACGAACCGATGGTCCAGGCCAGCGCCGAGGTCGGCGTCTTCGGCCACGGCTACACCTACTCCGGGCACCCGGTGGCCTGCGCCGCGGCGCTGAAAACACTGGAGATCTACGAGCGCGACGGCCTCTACCAGCACGCCGCCGCGATGGGCGACTACCTGCAGCAGCGGCTGGCGGAGTTTGCCGACATGGAAGTGGTGGGCGAGATCCGCGGTCGCGGCTTGCTCGGCGCGGTGGAACTGGTGGAGGACCGGGAAAGCCGGGCGCCCGCGGCGGAGCTGGCGAAAAAGGCCACCCTCGCCTGCCAGGAAAATGGCCTGATCGTGCGCAACGTCGCGGGCAACGCACTGGCCGTCTGCCCGCCGCTGGTCATCAGCCGCGAGCAGGTGGATGAACTGGTGGGGAAACTGCGCCGCTCTATCGAGCAGTCACTCTGAGGCCAGCCGGCCGCCAACCCGCCTATTCGCGGTAAATGCTGAGGCGGCCCCAGGTCTGGCGGGTCGCCATCACCTCCAGCGCGTTCACGTTAATGTGCGGCGGCAGGGTCGCCAGCCACCAGCAGGTATTGGCGATGTCTTCCGGCTGGATCGGTTCTGCGCCCGCATAGGTGGCGTTGTAGGCATCCTGGTTGCCCCCGGTACGCACCAGGGTGAACTCGCTCTCGGACAGGCCCGGGGCCAGGTTGGAGACCCGCACGCCGGTCCCCTCGAGATCGCAGCGCAGGGCGTAGGAAAACTGCTCGACGAAAGCCTTGGTACCGCAGTAGGTATTGCCGCCCGGGTAGGGCCAGTGCCCCGCCACCGAGCCGATGTTGATGATCGTCGCACCCCTGCCGGAGGCAATGATATTCGGCAGCAACGAATGGGTCACGGTGGTGAGGCCCTTGATGTTGGTGTCGATCATCCGGTGCCAGTTGTCGAGATCGCAATCCTGCGCCGGCTCGGTGCCGAGGGCGAGCCCGGCATTGTTGATCAGGGTATGCACCTCGCTGAAGGGCGGCTGCAGTGCCGCGACAGCGGCCTTGACGGCGTCGGTGTCGGTGACATCCAGCACCAGCGGCAGCACCTGGCACTGGCCGGACAGCTCATCCGCCAGTGCCCTCAGGCGCTCCTCGCGCCGCCCGGTGATGACGAGATTCCAGCCCTCGCCACCGAAGCGGCGGGCGCAGGCAAGGCCGAAGCCGGAGGTGGCGCCGGTGATGAAAAGTGTCTGGGGCATCGGGAATTCCTGTGTTCAGCACGACAATACGCCGGACAATATGACACGAGTAACACCCCGCGTACAAAACCCGGCCCCGACGGCCAGCCCACACCCCGCTGGATCAACCCGGGCTTTGCCGCTAATCTCGATCCATAGAGATGGGGGGGCGTATGGCAATCAGACTCGAGCTAGCCACCAGTTCCGGCACGCGCTACGCGACCGGTGCCATGATGTATTTCGCCCAGGGCGTCCCGGCCGGGCTCCTGCACATCGCACTGCCCGCCTGGCTCGCCAGTCGCGGCGTCAGCCCCGGCGAGATCGCCTCCTACCTCGCAGTGGTTACCCTGCCCTGGGCCTTCAAATTGCTCGCCGGCCCGCTGATGGACCGGTTCCACTTTCTCGCCATGGGCCGCCGCCGGCCCTGGGTGCTGGGGGCGCAACTGGGCCTGAGCCTGGCCTTACTGGCCCTGGCCCTGATTCCCGACCCGCTTGAATCCATGGGCCTGTTGATGCTGCTGGGGGCGCTGGTGAACGTGTTCGCGGCCAGCCAGGACGTCGCGGTGGACGGCATGGCCATCGACCTGACACCGGTCCAGGAACAGGGCCGCCTGAATGCTTTCATGGCCTTCGGCAAGGCCGTCGGCTGGGGCTCCTCATCCGCCGTCTGCGGCGTACTCCTGGTGACTGTGGGCTTTGCCGTCACTGCCCTGGTCGCGGCGGTCGTCTCGGGCTGCATATTCGCCACTTTCGTCCTGGTCCGCGAACGCGAGGGCGAGCGCCTGCTGCCCTGGAGCGTGGGGCGGGCCTTCAGCGAGGCCCGCTCCACCCCGCCCATGGGTACGCAACTGCGCGAACTCAACGGCGTGCTCTGGGGGCGCGCCAGCCTGGTGCTGATGTTGATCATGGTCTGCGACGGGCTGGTCTCCGGCTACGGTCACGCGCTGATGCCCATCGCGGCGGTCAAGTTGTTCGGCTTCAGTACGCCGCAGTGGTCGCAGCTGGTCGCGATTATGGGGCTCATAGGCGCCGGGGCTGCGCTGGCCCTCGGGCCGGCGATCGACCGCTTCGGCGCCCGCGCCGTGCTGCTGTTCACCAGCGCGCTGGTGGGCCTGCACGCCTTCCTGCTGGCGGCGACACAGCACCTCTGGCAGGACACCCTGTATGTGCGCGTCATGCTCTCGGCCTGGATCATGCTGGGCCCGATGACCATGGTCTGCATGATTGCGCTGGCGATGGCCCTGTGCGCCGGCAGCGGTTCCGCTACCCGCTTCGCCGTCTACATGTCCGTCGCCAATCTCGGCAGTTCGGCCGGCGCGAAGGCCTACGGGCTGGTATCGGATGGCGTCAGCTACACCGAGTCCTACCTGATCATGGGTTGCCTGGTGCTGCTCCTGCTGGCGGTGCTGGCGATCTACCGGCAGCAGTCACCGCCCGCGCGCACACAGCGCCAGGGCCGCCCTGCCCCCGGCTACACCACGGGCATGGGCACCAGCGAGGCGGGCATGTTCTGGTCCGGTGCCATGCGCTGCCCGAAATGCCGCGCGGACATGGAGACGGTGTCCTTCGACGGCGTCGAGATCGACCGCTGCCGCGCCTGCGAGGGGCTGTGGTTCGATCCGGGTGAGCTGGAGAAACTGAGCAATCTCGAGGCGGCTGCAGAGCTTGATACCGGCGCCCGCCGCGCAGGCAACCGGCACGATGAAATTCACCAGTACGCCTGCCCGCGCTGCGGCGGCGAGATGACGCGCATGCTCAATGCCGACTACAAGGAGGTCTGGTACGAGTCCTGTGTGAGCTGCCAGGGCAGCTATCTCGACGCGGGTGAGCTTTCCTCGCTCAGCGCCGACTGGCTGGCCGAGCTGTGGCAGCGTTTCCGGCCGGGGAATTCTTCCCGGGCCCGGGATTGACCCGCGCGCCGGCAGCGTTATAATCGCCGCCAGCATCAAGAGAGGGCAAAGGCCCCGCCAACCTGCCAACCTGGGCAAGGTGGTCGACTCCACGGAGTGATGTGGCCGCAAGGCAACCAATCAGGTTCCCCCGTCCACTCTCTCGATGCCAACGAACACAGGCAGACCCGCCGGGAGAGAGCCATGTACCCGAAACCGACTTCACCCATCACCGCGCATATCCCGCACGCGGGCACCATCGTGCCGGTCGCGGCCCAGGACCAGTTCACCTGCTCCGAGGCCGAGCTGTGGCAACAGATACTGACCGTGACGGACTGGTACATCGACGACCTCTTCGCCCTGCCCGGCATTGCCATGGCACAGACACCCATCAGCCGGGTGGTGCTGGATGTGGAACGTTTTGAGGACGATGCCCTGGAACAGCAAGCCGCGGTTGGGCAGGGTCTTATCTATACCCACAGCACCGATGGCATTCCCCTGCGCCGCGCGCTGTCAAAGGTCGAGCGCACCTTGCTGATCGAGAATTATTACCGCCCCTGGCACCTGCACCTCGAGACGCAGCTGGAACAACAGATCGCCCAGTGGGGCTACAGCCTGTTACTGGACTGCCACAGCTTCCCCGACCGGCCCTTCGGCTTCGAGCAGGACGAAGGCCGCGAGCGCCCCGACTTCTGTCTTGGCACCTGCGCCAACACGCCGCAGTGGCTGGTGGAACACTGTGTGCGGTTCATCGAGAGCCTGGGCTACAGCGTGGCCCTGAACTACCCCTTTGCCGGCTGCCTGGTGCCGGAGCGCTACGCCGGTGATACGCGGGTGCCGGCGATCATGCTCGAGATCAACAAGCGGCTGTACCTCGAGGACACCGACAGTCTGGATGCCCAGCGCCTGCCCATGCCGGTACGCAAACCGGGGTACGGCAACTGGAAGCAGCGCCTGCAGGCGCTGATGCGACAACTGGGGGAAGAGGCGGGACGCCGGGCGGGATGTCCCGACGCCGTGAGGACGCTGGCGACGCGCCCGGCCTGAAGTCAGCGCGAGCGGCGCGCCGGCCAACGGCGAGCGCTCACATGCAGACGAGCTCCTGGAACAACCAGTTCACGCAGTCGTCGTGCTGGTCGATATTGTTCACCGGCTCCGCCACCTCGTAGCTACCATCCATGTTGAGATCCAGGGCGCAGAAAGAGCGGGCGCTGCCCGGATCAGAGGGGTCGAAGTCCAGCGGGTTGTCGTAGTCGAACGCGGTGGCGATCAGCCAGGGCGTTGGCCCCGGGAGCAAAGCAGTCTGGCTGCTGGCCACGTAGCCCTGCTGGTTGCCATCCTGGAAGGGCTGGCAGAAGGCCCAGTTGTCGGCAATCAGCGAAGCGTAGGACTGCCAGCCGGGAATGCAGGCGCAGTCCAGTCCGCCCACCGGGGGTGGCGGCGGGCCGGGCGGTGCCTCGATCGGCGCGTCGATGTAGACGGAGAGCCGCTCGCTGCCATCCAGCACGAGGTTATAGCTGCCCTGCCACTGCACCGCGGCGTAGACCTCGGTGGCGAAGGGAATCAGCATCTCGCCCGACGCTACCGGCGCTGTGGGAAAGACTGTTACGCCGCCCAGTGTCACTGTCGTGGCGAGATCGAGATCGACGCCCTTGACGACGATGGCCGCCTGGTCGCGCTGCACATGAATGCTGTAGATGTCCTGCCCGAGCGCGAGGGACGAGCCCAGCAGCAGGCAGGCCCCCGCAAGACAGCGCGGGATGATAAGCCTGGTGTCACGCCCCGCCAGGGGTGTGTGGGTCCGGCATCGTGATTCCATATCTGATGACCTCCCCTCAGGGTGCAGGGAATGCTTCCGTGGTAGCGCACACATTGGTCTGCAGGAGCGCGGCGCAGTCCGCCTGCTGGCTGGCGTTGATTCGCTCGTTCACCAGGTCCTGCTCGAACGGATCGACATCGGTGACCTCGACCAGGCGGCAGACCGAGCCAGCCGGGTTGTCGGCATAGTACGCCGCACCAATCGGATACTGCGGATAGGCCGCGGGATCGAGCGGATCCGAGAGCACCGTGCCGGCGATATCCGCGTCGCTACCGCTGCTCAGTGAATAGCAGGCGGTGTCGTCCGCACCCCAGCGCCCGCCGAGGGCCGCTGCCCAGTCGACATCGCAGGGGCAACCCGTGGCCGCCGGATCGACGACCGCCGCGACAAAATAGATGGAGATGGCATCGACCCCGTCGAACTGCAAGGCGTAGCTGCCGCCGCTACTCACCTCGGTGGCCATGGCCGCGTCAAACAGCAGTTCCACTTCCCCGGCCGCTACGGTCCCGGTGGTCAGTGCGCCGCTGCCGCCCAGGGTGAAGGCAGCCACGGTGTCGAGGTCGACACCGCGGACGATGAGTTTCTGGTTGGGCCAGTCGACAGTCACGCTGTCGACCACCGTCGAAACTGCCGCCAGTGGGGGCTCTTCAGGCGGTGGCTCTTCGACACAACCCGGATCGTTCTTGCTGGGCCCCTTGCAGTTCGGTGCGGCAAACGCCGGGGCTGTCAGGAACGCAGCGCTGAGGCCTGCTGCGGTCAGGAAATGACTTAGCTTGAAAGCCATACACACTCCCTGTGGACGGCTACCGTGAGCCTTTATGTCCACATGTATTGCTTATTTGAACCCTTAAGGTAGTTCACGGGGCCGAGGTTGCCAGCACTATCTGTACTTTTCGTGAGCCGGGTCTCATTCCCCCGAGCCCCCCGCTACGCACCTGCCCGGCATGCCAGAATGGCACCCTCGGCAACTTCCCCGCCGAGCACCCTCGCTTGCGTCGGTAGCGGGCAGCGTGCAAGGCTATTATTTACTACAGTCTATGCAGTAAAGCCTGACCGCCCCCTGAAGACGAGGAGCCTTGATGAAACTCGCGATACTCTCCTGCAGCCCGCAAGCCTACAGCACCCGACGCCTGAAAGAGGCTGCCGAACAGCGCGAGCACGAGATCAGGGTGCTCAACACCCTGAAATTCGCCATCGACCTCGAGCGCGGTGCGCCCGATCTCTACTACCGGCAAAAACACCTCAGCCACTACGACGCGGTGTTGCCGCGTATCGGCGCGTCGATCACCTATTACGGCACGGCGGTGGTGCGGCAGTTCCAGGAGATGGACGTCTTCTGCGCCAATACCGCCCACGGCATCAACAACTCCCGGGACAAGCTGCGCAGCCTGCAGATCCTCAGCCGCCACGGCGTCGGCATACCGCGGACCACCTTCGTGCGCGACAAGAAAGACGTCCTGCCGGCCATCGAGCGGGTTGGCGGCGCGCCGGTGATCATCAAGCTGATCGAGGGCACCCAGGGTATCGGCGTGCTGCTGGCCGAGTCCGTGAAAGCCGCCGAGTCGATTATCGAATTGCTGCAAAGCCAGAAGCAGAACGTGCTGATCCAGAAGTTTGTCGCCGAGAGCAAGGGCAAGGACATCCGCGCCTTCGTCGTCGGCGACCGGGTCGTCGCCGCCATGCGCCGGGTCGCCCAGGGCCAGGAGTTCCGCAGCAACGTGCACCGCGGCGGTATCGCCGAGCCGGTGGACCTCGACCCCGCCTACGAGGAGACCGCCGTGCGCTGCACCCAGATCATGGGCCTGCGGGTGGCCGGCGTGGACATGCTCGAGAGCAGCAGCGGCCCACAGGTGATGGAGGTGAACTCCTCGCCGGGCCTCGAGGGCATCGAGACTGCCACCGGCCTCGATGTCGCCGGCGCGGTGATCGACTACATCGCCGCCCAGGTGGACTTCCCCGAGATCGACGTGCGCCAGCGCCTGACAGTGAGCAAGGGCTACGGCGTGAGCGAGATCTACGTGCCGGAGGGCTCGAAGTACATTGGCCAGAAAATCCTCGAAACCGGCCTGCTGGAGAAGGATATCAACGTCCTCACCCTCTACCGGGGCAGCAAGGTCATCCCCAACCCGCGCCGCGACCGGGTGCTGGAGTCCGGCGACAAGCTGCTGTGCTTCGGCAAGCTGGAATCAATGCGCGAGATGGTTCCCGCGCGCACCCGCCGCCGTCGCGAGCCCTCGATCGAACAACTCGACCACTGAGCGGCCTGCCCCGGAGCAGGCGGCAGACCGGCCCTCAGTCCAGTTGGCGCATCCTGATCAGTGCCACGCACACGGCCGCGGCGAACGCAGGCAGGGCGAAGTAGAAGAACAGCGAAGGCATCGAGAAGCCCGCCGCCATCATCAGCCCCGCCAGGGAGGGGCTCATCACCGCCCCCGCCCGGCCCAGCCCCGCCGCCCAGCCGAGGCCGGTGCCGCGCACCTGCACCGGGTAGACGGTCATCGCCACGTTGTAGAGGTTGCCAAAGGCCCCGAACATGGCGCTGCCGGTGACCAGCAACATCAGCCAGATCAGGTAAAACGGCATGCTGGCCAGCGCCTCGTGCATGCCGCTGAGCACCGCCATGCATGTGCCGCCGACGATAAAGCCGCCGATAAGAATGCGTTTTAGCGGGAACCAGGTCGCCAGCCAGCCGATCAGCAGGTTGCCGAAGATGGCGCCGGCGGGCAGCGCTGTCGTCCCCTGTATCGCGGCCTCCTGGGACAGGCCCGCCCCGGTGAGTACCTTGGGCATCCAGCTGCTGATGAAGTAGACCGTGAGGAAGGAGAGAAAGAACGCGCTCCACAGCAGCAGCGTGGTCCTGGCACGGCCGTGGGTAAGCAGGGACTTCACCGTGGCGGACTCCTGCTTCTGCGCCTCGGCCACCGCCGGCAGTTGCACCAGCGCGCTTTGCCCCACATAGGCCAGGGTCCGGTTGACCTTCTCCAGTACCCCTTCCCTGCCGCGCTGCAGCATGAAGGCGATGGACTCCGGCACCAGCAGCTGGACCAGCACCGCGGTAAGCACCGTCAGCCCCCCGGTATAGAGAAATATCGCGCGCCAACCCGCCTCGGCGATGCTGTCGGCGACGATCAAGCCGCCGGCAAAGCCGCCGAAGTTGGCCGCGGCCAGCAGCACCGCGATGACGAAGGTGCGGTATTTCAGCGGGCTGAACTCGCCTACCAGCGCGGGCAGCGTCGCCACCAGCGCGCCGAGGGCCAGCCCCGCGACGACCCGCCAGATCACCAGTTCCATCACCGAGCCGCTGAAGGCGACGGCCAGCGTGCCCAGCCCCGCCACCAGCAGGGCCGCGCTGACCACGACCTTGCGCCCGAACTTGTCCGACAGGCTCCCCAGCAGCATGGCGCCAAAGGCCATGCCGAACACGCCCGCGCTGAACACCACGCCAAGCTCGCCGGAGGACACCGCGAGGTCCTCGCTGATCGCCGGCGCGGTGTAGGCGATGATGACGATGTCGAAGCCTTCGATCATGCTCGCGAGCATGCACAGGAACAGTATCAGCCACTGCATCGGGTAGATACGGGTCGGGTGGAGCAGGTCCTTACCTGCGCTGGTAGTCTCGGTCATTGCCTGTCCCGGAAAGATTATTGTTGTGGCCGCACAAGCACACAACGCCAACGGGCGAGGCGCTCATCCAGCGATGCGCGCGGCGCCACTGCGATGGCGGTATCCGCCATTGGGGGATTGTGCACAGCGACGGCTATTGTAGCGTCATGCGAGACCGCACTACCAACCGCAAAGGCGCCTCGGCACGGGCGCTGGCGGAATACCTTCGCCAGCACCCCGACGCCGCTCAGGGCGCCGCACCCGCCAGTTGTTCGCGCAGGTACTGGATCAATACCTGTACCTTGGACGCCACGTGGCGGCGGGTGGGATAGACCGCGTAGATGCCGAGTTCCGCCGCGCGATACCCGGGCATGAGCTCGACCAGCGCACCACTGGCGATATCCTCGCCCACGAGGAAGTCCGGCTGCACGATGATGCCCTGTCCGGCCAGGGCCGCCTCACGGCAGGTGTCGCCATTGTTGCTGTGCAGCCAGGGCGCCACCCGCACCCCCACCTCCCCCTCCGGCCCCTCGAATATCCACTCGTCGCCGCCCGACCAGTAGCTGTAGGCTATGACCGCATGCTCCGCTAGGTCCTGCGGGTGATCCGGCACGCCGTGGTCGGCGAGGTACTGCGGCGCGGCACACAGGCGCAGGCGCGTCTGCGAGAGCTGGCGCGCCACCAGGCTGGAACTGCTGAGCCGGCCAATGCGTATGGCCAGGTCGAAACCTTCCTCGAGCAGGTCCACCACCCGGTCGGAGAGAGTGATATCCAGCCCCACGAGGGGATGGCGCTCGCGAAAACCGCCCCACAGCGGCGCCAGGTGGCGCACGCCGTAGGTGACGGGCGCGTTAACCCGCAGCAGGCCGCGGGCGGTATCGCGGCTGGAGGTCACCTCGGCTTCCGCCTCCTCCAGCCCGGCCAGCAGTTCCCGGCAGCGGGCGAGGAAGACCTCGCCCTCGGAAGTCAGCGACAGGCGCCGCGTCGTCCGGTGCAGCAGGCGCACGCCCAGCCGCGACTCCAGTTCGTTGACGTGGCGGGAGATCGCCGCCTTCGACAGGCCGAGACTCTCCGCGGCGCCGACAAAGCTGCCCGCATCGACCACCCGGGTGAAGGTCTGCATTTCCAGGAACCTGTCCATTGTTTACCTTTACGAAACAGTTAATCTCGTAAACGCGAGTTTATTCCGTTAATGCGTGTTTATAAAGTAGATCCCAAGCCAGATGACTGGCACAGACAAGCGCATTCAAACGAGGAGAACACCATGAACACGATCACCCAGAGCAGCACTTACAGCGTCGCAGGTTCACAGGCAGCGGCCGGGACGCAGTCCCTGGTCCGCAAAATCATCGCCACCGACGCCGGCTTCAGTACGCTGGCACTCAGGATCCCCGCCGGCATCACCTTCGCCGCCCACGGCGCGCAGAAACTGTTTGGCTGGTTCGGCGGCTACGGCCTCGAGGGCACCGGCCAGTGGATGGCCTCCATCGGTATCGAACCGGGTTACCTGATGGCCCTGCTGGCCGGCAGCGCCGAGTTCTTTGGCGGCATCGCGCTGATCCTGGGCCTGCTGACCCGGCCCGCCGCGGTGGTCCTGGCCTTCACCATGCTGGTGGCGATCTTCTCGGTACACATCGGCAACGGCCTGTTCATGGCCAACAACGGCTACGAGTTCGGCCTGGCCCTGCTGGCGATCTCGGTATCCCTGGCCTTCAGCGGCGCCGGCCGGGTATCGCTGGACCGCAGCCTCGGCCGCAGCAGGGGCTGAGACTGCAGCGGCCCGCCGGGTGTCACCGCCCGGCGGGACGCCTTCCCGCAAACATTCGACTCGAGGAAGTGAGCGTGAGCACGCAACCTGAACGCCGGACCAGCGCCACCCGCCAACCGGCACTTTTCATCCCCCACGGCGCCGGCCCCTGCTTTTTCATGGACTGGAGCCCGGCGGATACCTGGGACGGCATGGCCGGGTTTCTCTCGGGTGTGGCGGCGACACTGCCGCGGCAGCCGCGGGCGATCCTGCTGGTATCGGCCCACTGGCTGGGCGAGGATTTCAGCATCACTGCCGGCGTGCAGCCGGATCTGCTCTACGACTACTACGGCTTTCCCGGGCACACCTACCAGCTGCAATACCCCGCAGCGGGCGAGCCCGCCCTGGCCGAGACGGTTCACGACCTGCTCGCGGAAGCCGGCCTGCGCAGCGCACTGGACTCGCAGCGCGGCTTCGACCACGGCATGTTCATCCCGCTGAAGCTGATGTTTCCCCGGGCGGATATCCCGGTCGTGCAGTTGTCACTGCGCGCGGACCTCGACCCGCAGGCACACCTCGCCCTCGGCGCCGCGCTGGCGCCCCTGCGCGACGACAATGTGCTCATCGTCGGCAGCGGCATGAGTTTTCACAATATGCGCGGCTACGGCGACCCGCGCTTCAGCGCCCCGTCCGAACGCTTTGACGCCTGGCTGACCGACGCCATCGGCGCGCCGCCGGCACAGCGCGAAGCGGCACTGAGCCACTGGAGCGAGGCCCCGGATGCCTACACCTGCCACCCCCGCGGCGCCGAGGAGCACCTGCTGCCGCTGCTGGTAATCGCGGGGGCAGCCGGCCCCGACCGGGGGCAAAAGGTGTATTCGGAGGAAGTCCTGCGCACCCGGCTTTCGGCCTTCCGCTTCGGCTGAACGGGGCCGCCAGTCCAACCCGATACCCATCCCGACCATTCCACTCCACGCCTGCCTCGGACGCGAGGCGGGCTCCTGCGCTGAACCCTCCCCGCAAAACCCGCTTCCCAAGGCATTGATTCCGCACAGCAATAAATTCCTGACGTTTTCCTGAGTGCGTCCCTATACCCACGTTGCGGTGGCCGGGCTATAGCTGCTCTTGCAAGCGCACCGGGCTGTGGCACCCGACCCGGCATGGGCCTTAACAGCTGCGATCGGGTTGCCCCGAGGCAACTTCGTCAAGGGAACCGCGCCCCGGGCTCGAGTCCATTCACAAAGGAGTAAACAACATGAAAATCGCTGTTATCACTGCAACTGCCGCGCTCTTTGGCGCCTCCCTCGCCACACTTGCCGACGCTCCCACCGGGGTGGGCTCGGCTGACCTGTCGAGTATACCGTGCGTCGTACGGGCCTTTGTCGCCGGCCCTGGCAACTTTACGCCGTTCCTGCAAGGTGGCCTGGGAGTACTGTTCGTCCAGGCAGCAGAGGCTCAGGTGATTGAGTCGAACTCGGCCCAGGGTAACGTCCACCTGGCCTGTCATGCTCAACTCACCGCCGGTGATTATGTACAGGGCATCGACTTCATAAGCGGTGCTTTTGCCGATGGATTCGTGGCCACAGGACCGGAGAGTTGCGCCTCCCTGGTCGCGCTTGGCTTTCCGAATACATGCCGCGGACAAGGTGAAGAGTCTGTCCTCATCATAGACCAGGACGTTCTGCCCCTGGCGTGCCTGATGAACAGTGTCGTGAGTTACGACTGGAAGATCGTGTACGCTCCGGGCAAGGGAATTTCCCTGATCTGCCACGGCTACGAATAGCGGGACGGGGTGCGCTGGAGGCAAGGTTGCAGCAAATCCTGCGCGGGCTGGTGAGACCTTGCCCGTGCTCGATCCGCTCGCGATGCGGGGCGAATCGCTCAAAACACCAGCCCCGACATCGCTGGCGGTATACGGCAAAACGCTTGGTCAGGGCTTCCAGCGTTCGCTCAGCACCTCCGACACGTCCTGCGCAATCAGGTCGAGCGTTTCGCCAATTTCCCGTTTCAGGTCATCGCTGTCGAAGGACAGCCACTCGTCGAGGTCGGCAGCGTGGGAGCGTGCGGTGAAGATTTTGGAGCCTATCAGCGGCTCGCTGTCCGCGCTGTTCGGGCTGAAGGTTAGCCGGGCGTGCAGTTTCAGTACCAGGTCCTGCCTGCTGTCGACGAACTCCATTCCCTCGAGTACCAGGATGGCATGTACCTGCGCAGTCTCCGGCGCGGAGAACATGGCCTCAGGCAGTGCGTGTTTGACCCGGCCGACGAGGTCTGACTGAATGCTCCACTCGCTCTCGAGAACTTCCAGTTTGCGCGATAGTGCCTGGGCATCGTCTTCCGCAATACCGGTAAAGCCGTACATCAGGCCGGCCACACCGCCCGCGAGCATACCGATGAGACCGAACCCGCCGGCACACAGGCCCCAGTAGGGCCCACAAACCGCGCCCGCCGCCATCCCGCCAAGGCCGCCCGCCGCCACACCGCTTTGGAAGCCTTCCCTGGCCCTGTCGATCTCCGTATCCGGGGTGACGATCTGCATGAGGTCGGTCTCACTGATCAATGAGACCGAGGAAAAAGTCAGGTAAGGCAGTTGGGGTTCGCTGGGCTGTTTGACCGCGCACGACGGAAGCAGCAGGGAGGCGGCGAGCAGTATCGCAGTGGCTCGATGGCTGTTGCTTGTCATGCAATTTGCCTCTCCAGCGCCGGGGGATGGCAGTCTTTTGAGTGTAGTCGAGAAGAAGCCGGGAAGGAGTGACGCAAGCCCCCGGACAGGCGCTTGCCCCGGGCTTCAGTCGTCGAGCAGCCCGGCCAGGTACTGATGCAGGTCGCGCTCGCGAAAGCGGTCGTTACACCAGTCCTCGCCCGAGAGGAAACTGTAGTACCTGCGCTTGAAGACATAGGTCTGGCAATGGCGGGGAACCTGGCCTTCCAGGTACACGAGCACGCCTACCCGTGTGTAGTAACGGCCTTCGTAATCGTCCAGTCGCGCCAAATCGCCAGCATTCAACCCAGCTATCACGGCTCCGGCCACGCTGCTCTGGCTGTCCGGACGAATCGCCGGAAAAACCTGGCCCAAAACCTTCACCCGCTTGTAACCGGGCAATTCGGCACTGGTCTTGCTCAACGCGCTCCCGAACAGAAGCCCGAGTATTTCATCATTCAGTAAAGTGCCGTAGACGAAGATATCCTGCATCGGGTTTAGGTTTCAGTCCCTGCAAAGTACACGGGCGATCCCTCTCGAAGCTGCCCGGCTAATTCTTCCAGGCACTGCCAAGCAGGTAGATGAAAAGACCAAATAGCGGAAACGGCGCTACCAGCATCAAAGCTGGCAATAGCGTGTAGCGCTTCACTTTGTCGAAGGCAAGGCCAACAGCATCGATGGCATATCGATTGAGGAAATACATTAACAGCACCCAGGCGACTGAGAGCACGATCAAGGCGAGCAATTCGCCGCCAAGGGCATTTGCGTGCCAGCCTGCGATATACAGTGATAGCGTGAAACACACTACAGCGGCCGACACCAATACCACTGCCTTTGCCACCACGCGCGACGAAGCCACGGCTGTGGTCTGGGCGTGATATTCCAGGGCACTGAGGATGCCGCACACGAGCACGGCAAAGGCCGCATACAAGAGGATATAGATGGAGCTCTCCGACCAGAATATCTCCACACTCGTTCTGAATTCCATCGACATTGCCCCTTGCACCCTCTGGGCGATTATTGCGGGAAACCCGGGAATTTCCGCGAATTGATACCCTCTTCGTACCAGCAGGCGCGCTCTGACCAGAATATATGGTCGTCGGGACGAATATTCGGTTCACCATCCAGGCTCCCCGCGGGGACAATCAGCGACGTCCCTGATCCGGAGATATATGGCACGGGAGACCCGCAAGCAGCACAAAATGCACTCGATATCGTACGGCCAGGTACATCATATCGTTTTATCTGCGCAGCACCTGAGAGCCAGACGATGTTTTCCGCATCTGTAAACAGATTTGCCACATGTGCCGAGCCCGATATCTTTTGACACTGCTGGCAATGACACAAGTGGAACTCGCGAAAGGTATTCTTGCATTCAAAGGCTACCGTTCCACACAGGCAGCTACCACTTACACTATTCATAGCTAAAACCGACCCTTTCCGGAAACAATACGAGGATGACTAGATGTTGCGCGGCAATATCAGGTGCCCCTCTATTGGGAGTAGCGAGTGATCTGCAAAGCTGCTCGAAGTACAAAATAATGCTGTCCACCAATGTGCTACAAGATCACGCGCAGTATACGCGTCCCGCTGTCGGGCCTTGTTAGGCAACATATAGCAACAGACCTAGAATTGCTGGTGGCAGTGCGAGCAGCAACACCAGTACACCAAGGCAACCTCCAGCCCTGCCGCCAGCAGCGCGGCTGTGCCTAATTTTTTCCGGGTTGTTCCTTAACCAAAGTTGGTGGCATTGCTGGCAATAGATCTGATTGAATCCCTTTCGCCACGCCTCAAGTGTCCGTGTTGAGTACTTTTCTTCTTTCTTGCAACGGGCGCACTTGAAATTTTCAGTAGGCGGTCGTTTTCCTCCGCCGAAAACAACTAAAGCGATAAATGCCGCCACAGCAACAAATATGTAGATTTCAAAACCATCCATTCGCGCGATACCGTGCTTCCTAACGCCTGTGGCAGCGGCGCCGAAACCGCGTAGCGGTTTTGGCGTCCGGCCCCGCAGGGGCGTACTGCCCGCACTTGTATGATCGAAATTCCATTTCCAGCGACGCTCCTTCGGGGAGTAAGGTGAGGCCCGAACCTGTAGCCGCAGGTTCCCGGTTGTGTAGCCCGATGCCTGACAGGCACCGATCACTCGAGTCCGCTAACAAGCAGGGGCGCTCAACCGGTCTCTAGGTTTAACTCGAACAGTCGAAAGGGCCTCGAGCCCGAATGTAGCAAGGGTGAGTTATGAAGACAACGACCACTGCAAGCAGCGGAAATATCTCGAAAAATATCGGCATCGACATCAGCAAGAACACGCTTGATGTCTTTGTTTATCAAACCGATCAACACTGGCAGTCCGACAATACCCCAGCCGGTATTCGCGCCCTGCTTTCCCGGCTGCGACGATTCAATCTGGACCGGATCGTCGTTGAAGCCTCCGGCGGCTACGAGCGGCCTCTGGTCGAAGCCTGTCGCGACAAGGGCTTGCCCCTGGTGGTCGCCCAGGCCCACAGGATTAAGTCCTACGCGCGAACCCGGGGAATCCTCGCCAAGACCGACAAACTCGATGCCCGCACCATCGCCGAGTTCGGCCTGGTGATGCAACCCGATATCCGCCAGTTGCCCTCCGAAAAAGTCATGCTGGTCAAAGACCTGCTGGCCCGTCGGCGCCAGGTGATGGAGAGCCGGACACAGGAACTGAACCGCCAGCACCGGGGGCTGGCCAGCCTCGCGGCATCGCATCGCCGGATGCTCAAGGCACTGGAAAAAGAGATCGCCTGGATCGACAACCAGCTCGACAAGGTCGTCGCGGAAATCCAGCAGTGGCAACAAACGCTGGAGATCCTGCTGTCAGTGCCGGGGGTAGGTAAAGGTGTCGCCTATATACTCCTGGGCGAGTTGCCTGAACTGGGTGAACTGTCACAGCGGCAGGTGGCCGCGCTTTCCGGCCTGGCGCCTTTCAACCGCGACAGCGGAACGATGAAGGGCAAGCGACGAATCAAGGGTGGTCGTGCGCCCGTTCGCACGGTGTTGTACATGGCAATGCTGAGCTGTATTCAACACAACCCGGTCATGCGGGAGTTCTATCAGCGGCTGGTCGCCCAGGGCAAGCACAAGAAGGTGGCAATCACGGCCTGCATGCGCAAGATGATGGTGATTTTGAATGCCATGGTGCGTGACCAGAGGGCATGGCAGGTGGGGTAAAAATTATTGGCTAGAGGGTTGATTCGGGATCACAGTCGCTTGTTAGGTGTCCGTTCGCTGGGACAATAAGAAAGCACTTATTTCTCTCCTCAAGTCTAGCTGCTCTGTTGCTTTCGCCAACTCGTTAGCTCTTGTTGCGAACATCCATGCAGTTTCACATTTACCCAACTCAGCATTCCGTTCTGCGATGGCAAAGCAGGCTGAAGCCTCATATTCAGGTAACCCAAGCTTGCCAGCAAGTTCCAGGGCCTTTTCATAGATGGGCAAAGACGCGTTGCTGTCACTTGTGAAGTCACCCAGCGCTTCCCACTGCAGGGGATGATCATCATCAGTGTTTTCGTGCACTTCACAGAGCTTCTTCAGGTCGTTATACCAAGACCAAGTTGATGCAGTATCGCCAGACGCAGAGGCGTTGGTCAGGGATAAGGAAATCTCGAGTACTTGGTCGTAGGTTGAGGGCTGCATCAAGGACACCTAACGCTTCAAGAAGGGGCGCCGTTTACGGCGTCCCACTTACTTGACTTGTTAGTGCGCAACCTCGATACGAAACGCCAATAACTAAGAATAAGGGCGCTCCAAAAAAGCAGCGTTGCACCGTAGAAAACAAGTGAATGATCGTG